>NZ_JBLGWI010000001.1:0-4947264 GCF_050031595.1 Enterobacter cloacae complex sp. 309I3
GTGTCACTTTCGCTTTGGCAGCAGTGTCTTGCCCGATTGCAGGATGAGTTACCAGCCACAGAATTCAGTATGTGGATCCGCCCGTTGCAGGCGGAACTGAGCGATAACACGCTGGCTTTGTATGCGCCAAACCGTTTTGTGCTCGATTGGGTAAGGGACAAGTACCTTAATAACATCAATGGACTGCTGAATGATTTCTGCGGGTCAGATGCCCCGCAGCTGCGCTTTGAAGTAGGCACAAAGCCGGTTACCCAGACGGTGCGCGAAACCGTAAACGTGGCAGCGCCTGCTCAGGCGGCACCCGCTCCGGCTCCTCGCGTTGCTCCTGCTGCACGTCCGGGTTGGGATAATGTGCCTGCCCCGGCAGAACCGACCTACCGCTCTAACGTTAACGTCAAACACACCTTCGATAACTTCGTGGAAGGTAAATCGAACCAGCTGGCACGCGCGGCGGCTCGCCAGGTGGCAGACAACCCCGGTGGAGCCTATAACCCGCTGTTCCTCTATGGCGGCACGGGTCTGGGTAAAACGCACCTTCTGCACGCGGTGGGTAACGGCATTATGGCGCGCAAGCCAAATGCGAAAGTGGTGTATATGCACTCCGAGCGCTTCGTTCAGGACATGGTAAAGGCCCTGCAAAACAATGCGATCGAAGAGTTTAAACGCTATTATCGTTCTGTTGATGCGCTGCTGATCGATGACATTCAGTTCTTTGCGAATAAAGAACGATCGCAGGAGGAGTTTTTCCACACCTTCAATGCGCTGCTGGAAGGTAACCAGCAGATCATTTTGACCTCGGATCGTTATCCAAAAGAGATCAACGGTGTGGAAGATCGTCTGAAATCCCGCTTCGGCTGGGGCCTGACCGTGGCGATCGAGCCGCCGGAACTGGAAACCCGCGTCGCGATCCTGATGAAAAAAGCCGATGAGAACGACATTCGCCTGCCGGGTGAAGTGGCGTTCTTTATCGCCAAGCGTCTGCGTTCCAACGTTCGTGAGCTGGAAGGGGCGCTGAACCGCGTCATCGCCAATGCCAACTTTACCGGCCGCGCGATCACCATCGATTTTGTGCGTGAAGCGCTGCGCGATCTGCTGGCACTGCAGGAAAAACTGGTCACTATCGACAACATTCAGAAGACGGTGGCCGAGTACTACAAAATCAAAGTGGCAGATTTACTGTCTAAACGTCGTTCCCGCTCGGTGGCGCGCCCGCGTCAGATGGCGATGGCGCTGGCAAAGGAGTTAACCAACCACAGTCTGCCGGAGATCGGCGATGCGTTTGGTGGCCGTGACCATACGACCGTGCTGCACGCTTGTCGCAAGATTGAGCAGTTACGCGAAGAAAGCCACGACATAAAAGAAGATTTTTCCAATTTAATCAGAACATTATCATCGTGACGCTATGAAATTTACCGTTGAACGTGAACATTTATTAAAACCGCTGCAACAGGTGAGTGGCCCATTAGGTGGCCGCCCAACGCTGCCTATTCTCGGAAACCTGCTGCTTCAGGTCGCGGACGGTACGCTGTCGCTGACCGGCACAGACCTGGAAATGGAAATGATCGCGCGCGTTACGCTGACTCAGCCGCATGACGCAGGCGCGACCACGGTTCCGGCACGTAAATTCTTTGATATCTGCCGCGGGCTGCCGGAAGGCGCAGAGATCGCGGTGCAGCTGGAAGGCGACCGCATGCTGGTGCGCTCTGGCCGCAGCCGTTTCTCCCTCTCCACGCTGCCTGCTGCGGACTTCCCGAACCTGGACGACTGGCAAAGTGAAGTCGAATTCACCCTGCCGCAGGCGACGATGAAGCGTCTGATTGAAGCCACGCAGTTCTCTATGGCGCACCAGGACGTTCGTTACTATTTAAACGGCATGCTGTTCGAAACCGAAGGGGAAGAGCTGCGTACCGTGGCCACCGACGGCCACCGTCTGGCGGTCTGTTCCATGCCAATTGGCGACTCACTACCTAACCATTCGGTGATCGTGCCGCGTAAAGGCGTAATTGAGCTGATGCGTATGCTCGACGGTGGCGACACGCCGCTGCGCGTGCAGATCGGCAGCAACAACATCCGCGCTCACGTGGGTGATTTCGTCTTCACATCCAAGCTGGTTGACGGTCGTTTCCCGGATTATCGCCGCGTATTGCCGAAGAACCCGGACAAAACGCTGGAAGCGGGTTGCGATAGCCTCAAGCAGGCGTTTGCCCGCGCGGCCATTCTCTCGAACGAGAAATTCCGCGGTGTGCGCCTGTACGTAAGTGAAAACCAGATCAAAATCACCGCCAACAACCCGGAGCAGGAAGAGGCAGAAGAGATTCTGGACGTCACCTACGCCGGGGCGGAGATGGAAATCGGGTTTAACGTCAGCTACGTGCTGGACGTGCTGAATGCACTGAAATGCGAGAACGTTCGCATTCTGCTGACTGACTCCGTTTCGAGCGTACAGATTGAAGATGCCGCATCACAGTCGGCTGCGTATGTTGTTATGCCAATGAGACTGTAATGTCGCTCACCCGTCTGTTGATCCGCGACTTTCGCAATATCGAAAGCGCGGATCTCGCTTTATCCCCTGGCTTTAACTTCCTGGTTGGCGCAAACGGCAGCGGCAAAACCAGCGTGCTTGAAGCCATCTATACGCTCGGCCATGGCCGGGCGTTTCGCAGTTTGCAGATTGGTCGCGTGATTCGCCACGAACAGGAATCCTTTGTCCTGCACGGGCGTTTGCAGGGTGAGGAGCGGGAAACCGCCATTGGCCTGACCAAAGACAAGCAGGGCGACAGCAAGGTGCGCATCGACGGTACCGACGGCCACAAAGTGGCGGAGCTGGCGCTGCTGATGCCGATGCAGCTGATCACGCCGGAGGGGTTTACTTTACTCAACGGCGGCCCCAAATACAGAAGAGCGTTCCTCGACTGGGGATGCTTTCACAACGAAGCCGGTTTCTTTAACGCCTGGAGCAACCTGAAGCGTCTGCTTAAGCAGCGTAACGCCGCATTGCGCCAGGTCACGCGCTACGCCCAGCTGCGCCCGTGGGACATGGAATTAATTCCTCTTGCGGAACAAATCAGCCGCTGGCGTGCCGAATACAGCGCAGGCATCGCCGAAGATATGGCCGACACCTGCAAACAGTTTTTACCTGAATTTTCTCTCACCTTCTCCTTCCAGCGCGGCTGGGAAAAAGAGACGGATTATGCCGAGGTGCTGGAGAGAAACTTCGAGCGCGACCGTATGCTGACCTACACCGCGCACGGCCCGCACAAGGCGGATTTCCGCATTCGTGCTGACGGTGCGCCGGTAGAAGACACCCTGTCGCGCGGGCAGCTCAAGCTCCTGATGTGCGCGCTGCGCCTGGCGCAGGGGGAGTTCCTCACCCGCGAAAGCGGGCGACGCTGCCTGTACCTGATAGATGATTTTGCCTCGGAACTTGACGACGCGCGGCGCGGGCTGCTTGCCAGCCGCCTGAAAGCCACGCAGTCGCAGGTTTTCGTCAGCGCCATTAGCGCTGAACACGTTATGGACATGTCGGACGAAAATTCGAAGATGTTTACCGTGGAAAAGGGTAAAATAACGGATTAACCCAAGTTGAAATGAGCGAGAAACGTTGATGTCGAATTCTTATGACTCCTCCAGTATCAAAGTCCTGAAAGGGCTGGATGCGGTGCGTAAGCGCCCGGGTATGTATATCGGCGATACGGATGACGGCACCGGTCTGCACCACATGGTATTCGAGGTGGTAGATAACGCTATCGACGAAGCGCTCGCGGGTCACTGTAAAGACATTATCGTCACCATCCACGCCGATAACTCTGTTTCCGTACAGGATGACGGCCGTGGTATCCCCACCGGTATCCACCCGGAAGAGGGCGTGTCTGCTGCAGAAGTGATCATGACCGTTCTGCACGCAGGCGGTAAATTTGACGATAACTCCTATAAAGTCTCCGGCGGCCTGCACGGCGTAGGTGTTTCCGTGGTAAACGCCCTGTCGCAGAAACTGGAACTGGTTATCCAGCGCGAAGGCAAAATTCACCGCCAGATCTATCAGCACGGCGTGCCTGAAGCGCCGCTGGCCGTGACCGGCGATACCGAAAAAACCGGTACCATGGTGCGTTTCTGGCCGAGCCTCGAAACCTTCACCAACGTCACCGAGTTCGAGTACGACATCCTGGCAAAACGCCTGCGTGAACTGTCGTTCCTGAACTCCGGCGTCTCAATTCGTCTGCGTGACAAACGCGACAACAAAGAAGACCACTTCCACTATGAAGGTGGTATCAAAGCGTTCGTTGAATACCTGAACAAGAACAAAACGCCAATTCACCCAAATATCTTCTATTTCTCTACGGAAAAAGACGGTATCGGCGTGGAAGTGGCTCTGCAGTGGAACGACGGTTTCCAGGAAAACATCTACTGCTTCACCAACAACATTCCACAGCGTGACGGTGGTACGCACCTTGCGGGCTTCCGTGCGGCGATGACCCGTACCCTGAACGCCTACATGGACAAAGAAGGCTACAGCAAAAAAGCGAAAGTCAGCGCCACCGGTGATGACGCCCGTGAAGGCCTGATTGCTGTTGTCTCCGTGAAAGTGCCGGATCCGAAGTTCTCCTCACAGACCAAAGACAAGCTGGTCTCCTCTGAGGTGAAATCGGCGGTTGAACAGCAGATGAACGAACTGCTGAGCGACTACCTGCAGGAAAACCCGAACGACGCGAAAATTGTTGTCGGTAAAATTATCGATGCGGCGCGTGCCCGTGAAGCGGCGCGTAAAGCCCGTGAAATGACCCGCCGTAAAGGCGCGCTGGACTTAGCGGGTCTGCCGGGCAAACTGGCTGACTGCCAGGAACGCGACCCGGCGCTGTCCGAACTGTACCTTGTGGAAGGGGACTCCGCGGGCGGTTCTGCGAAGCAGGGCCGTAACCGTAAGAACCAGGCCATCCTGCCGTTGAAAGGTAAAATCCTCAACGTTGAGAAAGCGCGTTTCGACAAAATGCTCTCTTCTCAGGAAGTGGCGACGCTGATCACCGCGCTGGGCTGCGGCATTGGTCGTGACGAATACAACCCGGACAAGCTGCGCTATCACAGCATCATCATTATGACCGATGCGGACGTCGACGGCTCGCACATCCGTACGCTGCTGTTGACCTTCTTCTACCGTCAGATGCCGGAAATCGTTGAACGCGGCCACGTCTACATTGCACAGCCGCCGCTGTACAAAGTGAAGAAAGGCAAACAGGAACAGTACATCAAAGATGACGACGCGATGGATCAGTACCAAATCGCGATCGCGCTTGATGGCGCGACCCTGCATGCGAACTCCAGCGCCCCGGCACTGGCAGGTGAGCCGCTGGAGCGTCTGGTGTCTGAGTTCAACGCCACGCAGAAAATGATTGGTCGTATGGAGCGTCGCTATCCAAAAGCGCTGCTGAAGGAGCTGATCTATCAGCCAACCCTGACTGAAGCCGATCTGAGCAACGAGCAGGCGGTGACCCGCTGGGTGAACGCGCTGGTGAGCGAGCTGAACGAGAAAGAGCAGCACGGTAGCCAGTGGAAGTTCGACGTTCAGCAGAACGCGGCGCAGCAGTTTGAGCCGATTATTCGCGTGCGTACCCACGGCGTCGATACCGATTACCCGCTGGAGCACGAGTTTGTGACCGGCCCGGAATACCGTCGTATCTGCACTCTCGGCGAGAAGCTGCGTGGTCTGATTGAAGACGATGCGTTCATCGAACGTGGCGAACGTCGTCAGCCGGTGGCCAGCTTCGAACAGGCGCTGGAATGGCTGGTGAAAGAGTCCCGTCGCGGCCTCTCTATCCAGCGTTATAAAGGTCTGGGCGAAATGAACCCGGATCAGCTGTGGGAAACCACCATGGATCCGGAAAGCCGTCGCATGCTGCGCGTTACCGTTAAAGACGCGATTGCTGCCGACCAGCTGTTCACGACCCTGATGGGCGATGCGGTTGAACCTCGTCGTGCCTTCATCGAAGAGAATGCGCTGAAAGCGGCGAATATCGATATTTAATCGTTGTTATACAGCACGACTCAGGCCGCGCATTTAGCGCGGCTTTTTTTTTTGGCTCAGGCATATCCAGCGACAGCACTGACGGTAAACGGCTGGCAAGCGTATCGATGGCAATTCTGACTCTGAGTGGCAGATGCGGCGTCTGTTGCCAGACGGCATGAACGTCGAAGCGTACGTCCGGCGCCTGCTTTAAAAGCGGGATGAGTTTCCCCTGCTGTATTTCTCTGCGGGCCATCCAGCAGGGCAACCATGCAATGCCGTGTCCTGCCAGTGCTGCGTCGCAAATCGCCTGCAAATCATCCATATTGAGGGATGAGCGGGGAGTAAAGGTGTGCGATCTCCCTTCGTTATCCATCAGCTGCCAGGGTAACACTCTGCCTGCTCGCAGATAGTTAATGGCAGTATGGTGGGGTAAATCAGCAACGGTGTCTGGCTGACCGCTTTTTTGCAGATATTCTGGCGCAGCACACAGCACCATGCGGTGTTCTCCCAGCCTTCTGGCGACCAGAACGCTACTGTCCTGCAGCGTGCCGTTGCGCACCGCCATATCAAACCCTTCCTCAACGAGATCCACCACGCGGTCGCTGAATGACATTTCCAGTTCAAGACCGGGATGTTCCTGCGCCAGTTCTATCAGCAGTGGCGCGACGCACTGGCGACCAAACAGCACCGGCATGGCCACACGCAGGCGGCCGCTGACCTGCTGCTTCCCCGTTTCCAGCAGCGACTCCGCGCCCCTAATCTCCTCCAGCGCACGCAGGCAGCGCTCGTAAAAAAGCGCCCCGTTATCGGTCAGGCTTTGGCTGCGGGTGGTGCGGTGAAACAGACGGACTCCCAGCCGCTCTTCCAGGCGAGCGATGCTTTTCCCCACCGCGGAGCGCGACAAATGCAGGCGGATCGCGGCCTGCGCAAAACTGCCCGCCTCCACGGCGGCCACGAAAACGGGAATATCCTTCAGCGTACTGGTCATGGATTGTTTCCATTATGGCGTCAATAGTGGGAAAAGTTATCGCCACTGGCAACAAGGAGTCAACGGTAGACTGTCGATACTGAAGCTTATTTAACGGCAGGAGAAAAACGATGGCAGAGAGAATGCAACGCTGGTCAATGAACGCTCTCGGACGGGAGAATCTTAAACTCACCCAGGAACCTGTTCCGAAGCCAGGTCCAGGCGAAGTGCGCGTGCGGGTGAATGCCGTTGCGCTCAACTATCGCGATAAAATGGTGATTGAAGGCATGATGCCGATCCCGCTTTCCTTCCCGTTCACACCGGCGTCTGACATGGCCGGCGTGGTGGACAGCATTGGTGAAGGCGTGACGCGTTTTCAACCCGGCGCTCGCGTCATCTCGACGTTCTTCCCGGAGTGGATCGACGGCAGGCCGCAGGCGGATGCCCGTCATTTGCCCTATAAAACGAGCGGAGGGTACTTCCCGGGGATGCTGGCTGAGTACGTGATCGTGAATGAAAACGGGCTGGTGGCCGCTCCGGAAACCCTGGATGACGTTGAGGCCAGCACATTACCTTGTGCAGGGCTAACCGCCTGGTTTGCGCTGGTGGAGCGCGGGAACTTGCGAGCCGGACAATCGGTGCTGGTACAAGGCACCGGCGGGGTGGCGATTTTCGCACTGCAAATTGCAAAAGCATTCGGTGCAGAGGTTTACGTGACTTCGGGGAGTGATGAAAAGCTGGCGCGGGCTAAAAAACTGGGAGCCGATCGGGGTATCAACCGGCTGAAAGGCGACTGGGCTGAAGCGCTTTTAACGCTGACTCAGGATCGCGGCATTGACCACATAATTGAAACCGTGGGGGGAGAAAACCTGCAGCACTCCCTGCGTGCCGTTGCCGTTCATGGACGCATCTCGGTGATTGGCGTGCTGGCCGGGAGCGAGATTACGCTATCAGCGGGTGAGTTGTTGCTGAAATCCCCGGTTATTCAGGGGATTGGTGTCGGGCATCGCCGTGCGCTGGAAGAGTTTGTCCGCGCCGTGGAGGTGACAGGGCTGAAACCGGTCATTGAGCAGCGCTACCGTTTTGACCAGCTGGAGCAGGCGCTGGAACACCTCGATCGCGGCGCGTTTGGTAAAATCGTCCTCACCCGCGAGTGAGTCAACGTTCCCCGGGATTGCGGAAAAAGGGGTTTTCTGTTGCGCAATGTAGCTCTATTTTTGTGTGCTTAATCGCGTTAGCATGAGGTAGCACTCATTTATCCCGGGGACCTCATGGCTATCAAACTCATTGCAATCGATATGGACGGCACGCTGCTGCTGCCAGACCACACTATCTCTCCAGCCGTTAAAAACGCAATCGCCGCGGCGCGCGCAAAGGGCGTGAATGTGGTACTGACCACCGGGCGTCCGTATGCGGGCGTGCACAGCTACCTCAAAGAGCTACACATGAATCAGCCGGGTGATTACTGCATCACCTATAACGGCGCGCTGGTGCAGAAAGCGGCGGACGGCAGCACGGTTGCGCAAACCGCGCTGAATTATGATGACTATCTGTTCCTGGAAAAACTGTCCCGTGAAGTCGGGTCTCACTTCCACGCGCTCGATCGTACAACGCTCTACACCGCTAACCGCGACATCAGCTATTACACCGTGCACGAATCGTATGTCGCTACCATTCCGCTGGTGTTCTGTGAAGCAGAAAAAATGGATCCGAACACTCAGTTCCTGAAAGTGATGATGATCGATGAGCCAGAGATCCTCGATAAAGCCATTGCGCGCATCCCGGCGGAGGTCAAAGAGAAATACACCGTGCTGAAAAGCGCACCGTACTTCCTCGAAATCCTCGATAAACGCGTCAATAAGGGCACCGGCGTGAAGTCGCTTGCCGACGCGCTGGGCATTAAGCCTGAGGAGATCATGGCCCTGGGCGATCAGGAAAACGACATCGCAATGATTGAATACGCGGGTATGGGCGTGGCGATGGAAAACGCCATCCCGTCAGTGAAAGAAGTGGCGAACTTCGTCACCAAATCTAACCTGGAAGACGGCGTGGCTTACGCGATTGAGAAATTTGTCCTGTCTTAGCAGTCGCCCTTAATCATCAGCCTCGGTTATCAACCGGGGCTTTTTTTGGCCCTGAATTTATTGAATTGTTCTTTTTGTGATCTGGATTGTAGTACAACATTGGATGATTGTACTACATTGTCATCACAGCAAAGGCGAAAGGCCTCACGTTTGTACTGCAAAAGTGAGGCGAAATTCAGCGGTCGCGGTAAAGTAGTGATGGACTTACAGAGCACAAGGACTCTCCATGACTCTCAATAAAACCGATCGCATTGTCATCACGCTGGGTACACAGATTGTGGGTGGCAAATATGTTCCCGGCTCGCCGCTACCGGCAGAGGCAGAACTGTGTGAGGAGTTTGAAACCTCCCGCAACATCATCCGGGAAGTGTTCCGCTCGCTGATGGCGAAGCGGCTGATTGAAATGAAACGCTATCGCGGCGCGTTTGTTGCCCCGCGTAACCAGTGGAACTACCTCGATACCGATGTTCTGCAGTGGGTACTGGAAAACGATTACGACCCGCGGCTGATTGGCGCCATGAGCGAGGTACGAAACCTGGTAGAACCGGCTATCGCCCGCTGGGCGGCAGAGCGCGCCACCTCAGGTGACCTGGCGCAGATTGAGTCGGCGCTGAACGACATGATCGCCAATAACCAGAATCGTGAGGCATTTAACGAGGCGGATATTCGCTACCACGAGGCGGTACTGCAGTCGGTGCATAACCCGGTGTTACAGCAGCTTAGCGTGGCGATCAGCTCGCTACAGCGAGCAGTATTTGAACGTACCTGGATGGGTGATGAGGCCAATATGCCAAAAACGCTCCAGGAACATAAAGCGCTGTTCGATGCGATACGGCATCAGGACGGCGATGCGGCAGAGCAGGCGGCGCTCACCATGATTGCCAGCTCAACACGAAGGCTGAAGGAAATCACATGACATCACGCTACATCGCAATTGACTGGGGATCGACCAATCTGCGCGCCTGGCTGTACCAGGGCGAGCAGTGCCTGGAGAGCAGGCAATCAGAAGCAGGCGTGACGCGTCTGAACGGAAAATCCCCCGAGGCGGTGTTAGCAGAGGTGACACAAAACTGGCGCGACAGCGCCACGCCCGTGGTGATGGCGGGGATGGTGGGCAGCAACGTGGGCTGGAAAATCGCGCCTTATCTGCCTGTTCCTGCCCCTTTCTCCGCCATTGGCGAGCAGTTAACGTCCGTTGGCGACAATATCTGGATTGTTCCCGGTTTGTGCGTCTCGCGCGACGATAACCATAACGTGATGCGCGGTGAAGAGACACAGCTGCTCGGTGCGCGCACGCTTTCTCCTTCTTCTGTCTACGTCATGCCCGGCACGCACTGCAAGTGGGTCCAGGCAGATGCACAGCATATCCACGATTTTCGCACCGTGATGACCGGCGAATTGCACCATTTGCTGCTTAATCATTCGCTGTTGGGGGCCGGTTTGCCGGAGCAGGTTCCGTCGCCGGAGGCGTTTGCTGCTGGCCTTGATCGTGGGATCGCTTCTCCTGATGTTTTGCCGCAACTTTTTGAGGTTCGCGCCTCGCACGTGCTGGGAAATCTCCCGCGCGAGCAGGTCAGCGAGTTTCTTTCTGGCCTGCTGATTGGCGCAGAAGTCGCCAGCATGCGTGAGTTCGTCGGGCGCGAGCAGGCTGTCACGATTGTCGCTGGTGCAGCGCTGACGTCGCGCTACGAGCAGGCGTTTCGCGCGATTGGCCGTGAAGTATCAACGGTATCCGGCGACACGGCATTTCAGGCAGGAATAAGGAGCATCGCTCATGCAGTGGCAAACTAGTCTTCCCCTTATCGCAATCTTGCGCGGCATTACCCCCGACGAGGCGCTGGCGCACGTCGGTGCCGTGATCGACGCCGGATTCGACGCGGTGGAAATCCCGCTCAACTCCCCCGAATGGGAAAAAAGCATTCCGGCCGTGGTGGATGCGTTTGGTGATAAAGCGCTGATTGGCGCGGGAACAGTGTTACAGCCGGAGCAGGTGGAGAGGCTGGCAAAGATGGGCTGCAAACTCATCGTCACCCCCAACATCAACCCCGAGGTGATCCGCCGCGCGGTGAGCTATGGAATGACCGTGTGTCCAGGATGCGCGACGGCAACCGAAGCCTTTACCGCCCTCGATGCGGGTGCGCAGTCGCTCAAAATTTTCCCCTCTTCGGCCTTTGGTCCTGACTATATCAAAGCACTGAAAGCGGTCTTGCCCGCCAGCGTGCCGGTCTTTGCCGTGGGCGGCGTGACGCCAGAAAACCTGGCGCAGTGGATTAACGCCGGTTGTGTGGGCGCGGGGCTGGGCAGCGATCTCTATCGCGCCAAACAGTCCGTTGAGCGTACCGCGCAACAGGCAGCAGCATTTGTGAAAGCGTATCGAGAGGCAGTGCAATGAAAATAACCAAACTCACCACGTACCGTTTACCCCCGCGCTGGATGTTCCTGAAAATCGAAACCGATGAAGGCGTGGTTGGCTGGGGCGAGCCGGTGATAGAAGGGCGCGCGCGCACCGTGGAGGCCGCGGTGCATGAGCTGGGGGAATACCTGATTGGACAGGATCCGGCACGCATTAACGACCTGTGGCAGGTGATGTACCGGGCGGGCTTTTATCGCGGTGGCCCAATCCTGATGAGCGCCATCGCCGGTATTGACCAGGCGCTGTGGGATATCAAAGGCAAAGTGCTGAATGCCCCGGTCTGGCAGCTGATGGGCGGCCTGGTACGCGACAAAATCAAAGCCTACAGCTGGGTGGGTGGCGACCGCCCTGCGGAAGTGATCGACGGCATTACGCAGCTGCGCAATATCGGCTTCGATACTTTTAAGCTTAACGGCTGTGAAGAGATGGGCGTGATTGACAACTCGCGCGCGGTGGACCGGGCGGTGAATACCGTGGCGCAAATCCGTGAAGCTTTCGGTAACGAGATTGAGTTTGGTCTGGACTTCCACGGACGCGTCAGTGCGCCAATGGCCAAAGTGCTGATTAAAGAGCTGGAGCCCTATCGTCCGCTGTTTATTGAAGAGCCCGTCCTGGCCGAGCAGGCGGAGTACTATCCGAAACTGGCTGAACAGACCCATATTCCTATCGCCGCAGGTGAGCGTATGTTCTCGCGCTTCGAGTTCAAACGCGTGCTGGAGGCAGGCGGTATTGCGATCCTGCAACCGGATCTCTCCCATGCGGGCGGTATCACCGAATGCTACAAAATTGCCGGGATGGCAGAAGCCTACGATGTGGCGCTGGCGCCGCACTGTCCGCTGGGGCCCGTTGCGCTGGCGGCCTGCCTGCACGTGGATTTTGTCTCCCGCAATGCCGTGTTCCAGGAACAGAGCATGGGTATTCACTATAACAAGGGCGCGGAATTGCTCGACTTTGTGAAAAACAAAGAAGACTTCAGCATGGAAGGCGGTTTCTTCAAACCATTAATGAAGCCGGGCCTTGGCGTAGACATTGACGAAGCCAAAGTCATTGAGCTCAGTAAAAATGCGCCGGACTGGCGTAACCCGCTGTGGCGTCATGAAGATGGCTCCGTAGCCGAGTGGTAAATCGCCGGATGGCGCTACGCTTATCCGGCCTACTCTCTCGTAGGCCCGGTAAGCGAAGCGCCACCGGGCAATAAAAACGTACATACAAAAATATAACCCTCTGTAAATTACAGGGCATGGTGAGCGGCTTCGCTATGCCCAAAATCTGGAGACAGATTGCGATGGATATTCCAGTTACTGCTACAAAGACCGGGCGTCGCCGCTACCTGACGCTAATCATGATCTTTATTACCGTGGTCATTTGCTATGTTGACCGCGCCAACCTTGCCGTGGCCTCGGCCCATATTCAGGAAGAGTTTGGGATCACCAAGGCGGAAATGGGCTACGTCTTCTCGGCGTTCGCCTGGCTCTATACGCTCTGCCAGATCCCGGGCGGCTGGTTCCTCGACCGAGTGGGGTCGCGTCTGACCTACTTCATCGCCATTTTAGGCTGGTCCGTGGCGACCCTGTTCCAGGGCTTCGCGACCGGGCTGATGTCGCTGATTGGCCTGCGTGCTATCACCGGCGTTTTCGAGGCACCCGCGTTCCCCACCAACAACCGTATGGTCACCAGTTGGTTCCCGGAGCATGAACGTGCCTCTGCGGTGGGCTTTTACACCTCCGGGCAGTTTGTCGGCCTGGCGTTCCTGACCCCGCTGTTAATCTGGATCCAGGAGCTGCTAAGCTGGCACTGGGTGTTTATCGTCACTGGTGGGATCGGCATTATCTGGTCCCTGATCTGGTTCAAGGTCTATCAACCGCCGCGTCTGACAAAAAATATCACCAAAGCGGAACTGGACTACATCCGCGACGGTGGCGGACTGGTAGACGGCGATGCGCCAGTGAAAAAAGAGGCGCGTCAGCCGCTGACCCGCGCGGACTGGAAGCTGGTCTTCCATCGTAAGCTGGTGGGGGTTTATCTCGGTCAGTTTGCGGTTACGTCGACGCTGTGGTTCTTCCTGACCTGGTTCCCGAATTACCTCACCCAGGAAAAGGGGATTACCGCGCTGAAAGCGGGCTTTATGACCACCGTGCCGTTCCTTGCCGCATTCTTTGGCGTGCTGCTCTCGGGCTGGCTGGCGGATAAGCTGGTCAAAAAAGGCGTCTCATTAGGTGTTGCGCGTAAAACGCCGATTATCTGCGGGCTGCTGATCTCAACCTGTATCATGGGCGCCAACTACACCAACGATCCGGTGTGGATTATGACCCTGATGGCGCTCGCGTTCTTCGGCAACGGTTTTGCCTCTATCACCTGGTCGCTGGTGTCGTCTCTGGCGCCGATGCGTCTGATTGGCCTGACCGGTGGTGTGTTCAACTTCGTCGGTGGACTCGGCGGGATCACTGTGCCGCTGGTCATCGGCTACCTGGCGCAGGACTACGGCTTTGGCCCGGCCCTGGTCTACATCTCCGCCGTGGCGTTGATTGGCGCGCTCTCCTACATCCTGCTGGTCGGCGACGTGAAACGAGTAGGCTAATCCCTGCGGATGTTTTACCCTGATGCGATAACTGCGCATCAGGGTATCCCATGAAACAAATCACCTTTGCTTCCCGCAACCACCAGCTCACCAATATCAATACCTGGACACCGGACAGCCAGTGGCTGGTCTACGATGTGCGCCCGTCCGGGGCATCGTTCACCGGCGAAACCATAGAGCGGGTAAACGTCGGTACGGGCGAGGTTGAGGTGATTTATCGTGCCACGCACGGCGCGCATGTCGGGGTGGTGACCGTTCATCCTGCACAAGACAAATACGTCTTTATCCACGGCCCGAAAAACCCGGATGCAGACTGGCAATACGATTTTCACCATCGCCAGGGCGTGATTGTCCATAACGGCCAGGCGAGCAACCTCGATGCCATGGATATCACCGCGCCCTATACCGCAGGCGCACTCCGTGGCGGCAGCCATGTACACGTCTTTAGCCCGAACGGGCAGTTCGTCAGCTTCACCTATAACGACCATGTGTTGCATGAGCGCGATCCAAAGCTCGATTTACGTAACGTTGGCGTCGCCGCACCCTTTGGCCCGGTCACCCCGCAGGGCAACCATCCTCATGAATATCCGGGCACCTTCTGGAGCGTGCTGGTAAGCCGCACGACGCCAAACCCACAGCCGGGCAGTGATGAGATCAACCGCGCCTATGAAGAGGGCTGGGTGGGCAACGGCAGGCTGGCGTTTATTGGCGATACCCTGTCTGTGAAAGGCGAAAAAGTGCCTGAACTGTTTATTGTCGATCTGCCAAAAGACGAGCAGGGCTGGAAACAGGCAGGCGATGCGCCATTGCAGGGCACGCCAGAGACGATGCCAGCACCGCCTGCTGGCGTGCTGCAGCGCCGTCTGACTTTCACCCATCAAAAGGCGTATCCGGGGCTGGTGAACGTGCCGCGCCACTGGGTGCGCAGCAACCCGCAGGGTACGCAGATTGCTTTTCTGATGCGTGATGACAACGGCATTGTCCAGCTGTGGCTGATCTCACCGGAGGGGGGCGAGCCGCGTCAGTTAACGCATACCGAAAGCGGTATCCAGTCGGCATTCAACTGGCATCCTTCGGGCGACAATCTGGGATTTGTGCTGGAAAATCGTATCGCCTGCTGCGACGCGCAGACCGGAGAGGTCACGTTTTTGACGTCCGATCACGGCAATCCGCCGTCTGCCGATGCGGTCGTCTTTTCCCCGGACGGGCGCGCTATTGCATGGATGGAGGAGAAAGAGGGTTTCCGCCAGCTGTGGCTAACGGAAACCGCACAGGATTAGCGTCGCGGCATCTCGGCGGGCGGGATAACGGCGTTGGTTGCCAGATTTTGCTGCTCGCTTTTCTCAACGCGCGAGCGTACGGAGCTGTCCGTGCGGAACATATCCCAGGGCAGCAAAAGCGTATCGGCCACTGCCGTGAACGGCATATCGAGGATCACCAGGGATTTGGTGCCCCAGTTCGTGTCATCATCGGAGATCATCGCCGCGCTGGCGCGCGTCCCCGGATATGTTCCTTCTTTACCGCCGGTGTGAGACATCACGCTCGAACACCCGCAAAGTAAAACCACCCCGCTGAACATCGTCAGCTTAATCAGAACATTTTTCATCATCACTCAGTCATCGTTAATGGCACTGCATAGACCTGCAACTCTGGGTTATAGCGAGCCTTGTTGAAAATGAATAGCCCAATAACCCCGCACTGTGGCAGCCATCGCAATTTAACCCTTTGTGCTGTTGTCCCAGTCTAAGCGAGAAGCACAAAAGTGCAAAAAAAAGTGCGAACGTCGCGGTTGAAAACACCGGTTCCAGACCCATTTTAAGAATGTAACCCGATAACGAACACGCCTGATGGGTGTTCGGGGGGCGCAATGGCCTGTCCATGGTGGAAGGCTAAAATTTCTCGCTGATTTCAGGAGCTTTTATTTATGCGTAACTTCGATCTTTCCCCGCTATACCGTTCTGCAATTGGTTTTGACCGCCTGTTTAATCATTTAGAAAATAACCAAAGCCAGAGCAACGGCTACCCTCCATACAATGTTGAGTTGGTTGATGAAAACCACTACCGCATTGCCATTGCTGTCGCCGGTTTTGCAGAGAGCGAACTGGAGATCACCGCGCAGGACAACCTGCTGGTGGTGAAAGGTTCACATACGGCCGAGCAGAAAGAACGTACCTACCTTTACCAGGGCATCGCCGAGCGCAACTTTGAACGCAAGTTCCAGTTAGCGGAGAACATTCACGTTAAAGGCGCGAACCTGGTCAACGGTCTGCTGTTTATCGAGCTGGAACGTGTGATTCCGGAAGAGAAAAAACCGCGCCGTATCGAAATTAATTAATGCCGCGGGTCGCGTCAGCGGCCCACTCAGAATTGCTTGCCGAACCGGGAGCATATGCGAATCCACAAGGATTTGCAGGAACAACTGTGCACAAAAATAAACTGTGCCGAACTCGCTTCTCAGAAGGAGATTTAGTATGCGTAACTACGATTTATCCCCCCTGCTGCGTCAGTGGATTGGTTTTGACAAACTGGCTAACGCCCTGCAAAGCACCACTGAGCACCAGACGTTTCCGCCGTACAACATCGAAAAAAGCGACGATAACCACTATCGCATCACGCTGGCGCTGGCCGGGTTCCGCCAGGACGATCTGGATATCCAGCTCGAAGGCACGCGTCTGACCGTGAAAGGGTCGCCGGAAAAACAAGAAACCGAGACCAAATGGCTGCATCAGGGGCTGGTGACTCAGCCGTTTAGCCTGAGCTTTACCCTGGCAGATCATATGGAAGTCTCCGGCGCGACCTTTACCAACGGGTTGCTGCATATTGACCTGGTCCGTAACGTGCCGGAAGCCATCGCGCCACAGCGTATCGCCATTAGCGAGCGGCCGGCGCTGAATAGTTAACGCTGTGCGGGCTGGTGCCCTCACCCCCAGCCCTCTCCCACAGGGAGAGGGTGAAAAGTTAAAGCCCTGCCCCGGCAGGGCTTTTTTGTGCGCCATCACCCATACAACGCCCTTTACCTCTGAGAGAATCCTTAACATAACTAAGGTTATGCAAGGAAGTGGATCATGAGTGATATCGCGTTAACCGTCAGCGTGTTGGCCCTGGTCGCTGTTGTTGGACTATGGATTGGCAACATCAAAATCCGTGGCGTCGGGTTTGGGATCGGTGGGGTGCTGTTTGGCGGCATTTTTGTCGGGCACTTTGCTGACAAACTCGGGCTGGTTCTCAGCGCCGATATGCTCCACTTTACGCAGGAGTTCGGCCTGATCCTCTTCGTCTATACTATCGGCATTCAGGTCGGGCCGGGCTTTTTCGCCTCATTGCGGGTTTCCGGATTACGCCTCAATCTGTTTGCCCTCGGCATCGTCGTAATGGGCGGGCTGGTCACCGCTATCCTGCATAAACTCTTCGCAATTCCGCTGCCCGTGGTGCTGGGCATTTTCTCCGGGGCCGTGACTAACACGCCCGCGTTGGGGGCGGGCCAGCAAATCCTGCGCGATTTAGGTATCGAACCCGGCATTGTCGACCAGATGGGGATGAGCTACGCCATGGCTTATCCGTTCGGGATTTGCGGCATTCTGCTCTCCATGTGGCTGGTTCGGGTGCTCTTTCGCATTAACGTCGACAAAGAGGCGAAGGACCACGAAACCACGCTTACCAACGGCCATATGCCGATCAAAACCATCAACATCCGCGTCGATAACCCCAATCTGAACAACATGGCGATTCAGGACGTGCCGATCCTGAACAGCGCCAATATCATCTGCTCGCGCCTTAAACGTGACGAGATGCTGATGGTGCCCGCACCTGGCACCATTATCCGGCAAGGCGATCTGCTGCACCTTGTCGGGCAGCCCGGAGATTTAAACAACGCGCGGCTGGTGATTGGTCAGGAAGTGGATACCTCGCTCTCTACCCGCGGCACCGACATGCGCGTGGAGCGTGTGGTGGTAACTAACGAGCACGTTCTGGGCAAGAAAATACGCGATCTGCAGGTAAAAGAACGTTACGACGTGGTTATCTCTCGTCTCAATCGCGCCGGTGTTGAACTGGTCGCCAGCCCGGAAGCCAGCCTGCAGTTCGGCGATATTCTTAACCTGGTCGGGCGTCCGTCGTCCATTGACGCCGTGGCGGATATGGTCGGTAACGCTCAGCAAAAACTGCAGCAGGTCCAAATGCTGCCGGTGTTTATCGGTATCGGGCTGGGCGTGCTGCTTGGCTCCATTCCGCTGTATATACCGGGGTTCCCGGTGGCCCTCAAGCTGGGTCTGGCGGGTGGGCCGCTGATTATGGCGCTGATCCTCGGGCGAATCGGCTGTGTCGGTAAGCTCTACTGGTTTATGCCGCCGAGCGCCAACCTGGCGCTGCGCGAGCTGGGCATTGTGCTGTTTCTGGCGGTCGTCGGGCTAAAATCCGGTGGCGATTTTGTCGATACGCTGGTCAGGGGGGAAGGGATGAGTTGGGTCGGCTACGGCATCTTCATCACCGCGATCCCGCTGCTGACGGTCGGCATACTGGCGCGAATGTTCGCGAAAATGAACTATCTGACGCTGTGCGGCATGCTGGCGGGGTCGATGACGGATCCACCGGCGCTGGCCTTTGCCAATAGCCTGCACGCCACCAGCGGCGCGGCGGCGCTGTCGTACGCTACGGTCTATCCGCTGGTCATGTTCCTGCGCATCATCACCCCGCAGCTACTGGCGGTGCTGTTCTGGGGGATGAGTTAGCAGGTCGTCCGGGTGGATGCGCCGCAGATGGTAGTCCACCTGGTAATCACTGGTATTTCGGAACATCACGGAATAGTTAAGGAACTCGCCGCTGTCGCTGTAGGAGAGAGAGGTAATGCGCAGCAGCGGCGTTTGCTCCGGCAGGTTCATGTAACCAGCGAGTTGTTTATCGGCCAGTACCGGCGTCAGGCTCTCGTAATTGCCGCTGATTGTAATTCCGCACTCCTTCTCGATGTAATCAAACTTTGACCCTTCCAGATGCGCCAGCGAGAGGTTGCGAAACAGCTTCACGGGCATAAAGCTGTCCTCCAGCATCAGCGGTTTTCCGTCCACGTAGCGCACCCGGCGGGAAAAGTAGATCCGCTCATCCACCTGGATCCGCAGCTGGCTGGCGATGGCGGGCGGGGCGGGCATCATTTCAAACTGCAACACCTTGCTCTGTACCTCTTTGCCCTGCTGACGCAGTACCTCCACCAGCCCGGTGAGGTTGGTGGTTTCATGGTGCACATCTTTGCGTGCTACAAACGTCCCGCTGCCGTGTCGCCGCTCAACCAGCCCCCAGCTCACCAGCAGATCCAGCGCCTTGCGAATGGTCATGCGCGCCACGCCAAACTCCTGCGCCAGCGCTTTCTCACCCGGAATGGGGCTGCCGATGTTGTAGTCCGATGAATTCAGCCGTAGCCGTAATCGGTCGGCAATGGATTTGTAGATCACCAGTAGACCTCTCTGCCCGTATCGAGGCGTGGATTGCATCCTGACATGTCCATATTTACAGCGAAAAGTAGACCTGATTGGTCAAAATAAAACCATGAATGCGATCACGAATCGCAGCGGCACGCCATGTTCGCGCATCAGTAACTTCTTATGCTCACCTCAGGCCAGCACAAAACCATAAAGGCCTCTCTCCCCTACAGGTTGTTACGTGAGGATTTAAAGATGCTCAGTCAAATACAACGTTTTGGTGGTGCCATGTTTACCCCGGTGTTGCTGTTTCCCTTTGCCGGGATCGTGGTGGGAATCGCCATCATGCTTCGCAATCCGCTTTTCGTGGGCGAAGCCTTAACGGCTCCTGATAATCTGTTCGCGCAGATCGTGCACATCATTGAAGAGGGCGGCTGGGCGGTGTTCCGCAATATGCCGCTGATTTTTGCCGTTGGCTTACCGATTGGTCTGGCGAAACAGGCGCAGGGCCGCGCCTGTCTGGCGGTGCTGATCAGCTTCCTGACCTGGAACTACTTCATCAACGCGATGGGGATGACCTGGGGCCACTTCTTTGGCGTCGACTTTTCCGCCGAACCGACGGCGGGAAGCGGGCTGGCGATGATTGCCGGGATCAAAACCCTTGATACCAGCATTATTGGGGCGATTGCGATTTCCGGTATTGTCACTGCGATCCATAACCGCTTTTTCGAGAAACCACTGCCGGTTTTCCTGGGCATTTTCCAGGGCACCTCGTTTGTGGTGATTATCGCGTTTTTCGTCATGATCCCCTGCGCCTGGCTGACGCTGCTGGGCTGGCCGAAAGTGCAGATGGGCATTGAGTCCCTGCAGGCGTTCTTACGCTCCGCCGGTGCGCTCGGTGTCTGGGTGTATACCTTCCTGGAACGCATTCTGATCCCAACCGGGCTGCACCACTTCGTCTACGGTCCGTTTATCTTTGGCCCGGCCGCCGTTGAGGGTGGGATCCAGGTCTACTGGGCGCAGCATCTTCAGGCGTTCAGCCAGAGCACGCTGCCGCTGAAAACCCTGTTCCCGGAAGGTGGTTTCGCGCTGCACGGTAACGCTAAGGTGTTTGGATCGGTCGGGATTGCGCTGGCGATCTGGTACACCGCCTCACCAGAAAACCGCGTCAAGGTCGCGGGCCTGCTGATCCCGGCCACGCTTACCGCCGTGCTGGTGGGGATTACCGAACCGCTGGAGTTTACTTTCCTGTTTATCTCGCCGCTGCTGTTTGCCATTCACGCCGTGCTGGCGGCCACCATGGCGACGGTGATGTACACCTTTGGCGTGGTGGGCAACATGGGCGGTGGCCTGCTGGACCAGTTCCTGCCGCAAAACTGGATCCCCATGTTCCATAACCACGCTTCAACGGTATTCACCCAGATCGGCATCGGCGTCTGCTTTACCGGCCTTTACTTCGTGGTCTTCAAAACGCTGATTGAGCGTCTGAACCTCAAAACCCCGGGTCGTGAAGAGAGTGAAATCAAACTCTACAGCAAGGCGGACTATAAGGCGGCGCGCGGACAAACCACCGCCCCGGCTGCCGCCAGCCAGCAGGTCGGCCAAGCCGCCGGATTCCTGCAGGCGCTGGGCGGCGCGGCCAACATCGAAAGCATCAACAACTGCGCCACCCGCTTGCGTATCGCGCTGGTCGACATGGCGCAAACCCAAAGCGATGAGGTGTTCAAAGCCCTCGGCGCACACGGCGTAGTGCGACGCGGCAACGGCATACAGGTGATCGTTGGCCTGCACGTTCCGCAGGTGCGAGACCAGCTGGAATCGCTGATGAAAACCCCTTTAACGAATGAACAAACCACCCTGACAGAGGCTATATCATGAAAAAATTCTCAGTTGTCATTGCAGGCGGCGGCAGCACCTTTACGCCTGGTATCGTCCTGATGCTGTTAGCCAACCGTGACCGTTTCCCGCTGCGTGCCCTGAAGTTTTATGACAACGATGGCGCACGTCAGGAAACCATCGCCGAGGCGTGCAAAATTATCCTTAAGGAACAGGCACCGGAGATTGAGTTTAGCTACACCACCGATCCAAAAGCGGCGTTTACCGATGTGGATTTCGTGATGGCGCACATCCGCGTGGGCAAATACCCGATGCGTGAAAAAGACGAGAAAATTCCGCTGCGTCACGGTGTGCTGGGTCAGGAAACCTGCGGCCCCGGTGGGATCTCTTACGGCATGCGCTCCATCGGCGGCGTGCTGGAACTGGTGGACTATATGGAGCAGTACTCCCCGAACGCGTGGATGCTGAACTACTCCAACCCGGCGGCGATTGTGGCGGAAGCGACGCGCCGCCTGCGTCCGCATGCCAAAATTCTCAACATCTGCGATATGCCAATCGGTATCGAAGGGCGCATGGCGCAGATTGTGGGCCTGAAAGACCGCAAACAG
Organism: Enterobacter cloacae complex sp. 309I3; assembly: GCF_050031595.1. Classification (NCBI taxonomy): domain Bacteria; kingdom Pseudomonadati; phylum Pseudomonadota; class Gammaproteobacteria; order Enterobacterales; family Enterobacteriaceae; genus Enterobacter; species Enterobacter cloacae complex sp. 309I3. The sequence continues at coordinate 21,893 of NZ_JBLGWI010000001.1, forward strand.
ATGCGCGTGCGTTACTACGGCCTGAACCACTTCGGCTGGTGGACATCGATTGAAGATCTGAACGGTAACGATCTGATGCCGAAACTGCGCGAATACGTGGCGAAACACGGCTATGTTCCGCCTTCGGAAGATGCGCATACCGAAGCGAGCTGGAACGATACCTTCGCCAAAGCCAAAGACGTGCAGGCGCTCGATCCAGATACCATGCCAAACACCTATCTGAAGTATTACCTGTTCCCGGACTACGTGGTCGCGCACGCCAATCCGGAGCGGACCCGCGCCAATGAAGTTATGGATCACCGTGAGAAGCATGTATTCAGTTCGTGCCGGGCGATTATAGAAGCCGGAAAATCCTCTGCCGGGGAGCTGGAGATCGACGAACATGCCTCGTACATCGTCGATCTGGCGACGGCGATTGCCTTTAATACCCAGGAGCGGATGCTGCTGATTGTGCCAAACAACGGGGCCATTCATAACTTTGATGCCGACGCGATGGTGGAAATTCCGTGTCTGGTGGGTCATAACGGGCCAGAGCCACTCACCGTGGGTGATATCCCGCACTTCCAGAAAGGGCTGATGAGCCAGCAGGTGGCGGTGGAAAAACTGGTGGTGGATGCCTGGGAGCAACGCTCGTACCAGAAACTCTGGCAGGCAATCACCCTGTCAAAAACCGTACCGAGCGCGTCGGTCGCGAAAGCGATTCTGGATGACCTGATCGAGGCCAATAAGGATTACTGGCCAGAGCTGCATTAACCCTCCTGACCGGCATCGCCTGATGCCGGTCTCCTTGTCCTGGCCGATTTACGCTATGCTGAAGCCTGCCTGCAGCATGACAAGGAGCCTTCATGAAAATTTCCCGCCTCGGTGAAGCCCCGGACTACCGCTTCTCGCTGGCCAATGAACGTACATATCTGGCGTGGATCCGTACCGCGCTGGGCTTTCTGGCCGCCGGCGTCGGTCTTGATCAGCTCGCGCCCGATTTCGCCACGCCGTTGATTCGTGAAGTGCTGGCGCTGTTGCTGTGCCTGTTTGCGGGCGTACTGGCGATTTACGGCTATCTGCGCTGGCTGCGTAACGAAAAGGCGATGCGCCTGAAGCAGGATCTACCCTATACGCGTGGGTTACTGATCATCAGTGCGATTTTGCTGACAGTGGCGGGCGTGGTGATGGTGCTGGTGGTGTATGGCGGATAGTCGCAAAGCGCGGCGCGAAGCGGACCCCGGCCTGCAGCCGGAGCGGACGTCGCTGGCGTGGCTGCGCACGCTGCTGGGGTATGGCGCGCTGATTGCCCTGGCGATTAAGCACAACTGGCACCGCACGGGGCTACCCTTCTGGATCTCACTGGTTGTGCTGGCGCTGGTGGCCATCATTTTATGGCGCTATACCCGCAGCCGTAACGTGATGGACGTGGCGCAGGACGATTTTGTGCAGCCGAAGGCGGTGCGGGATAAGTTCCTCATCGCCCTGGCCGTGCTGTCGCTATCACTGCTGTTTGCGGTAACTCACATTCAACAAATTGTGCACCTGTAGGCCGGGTAAGGCGCAGCCGCCACCCGGCATAATTACTTCCCTTTCGCCAGATACTTCGCCATCTCGTCTTCCGGCACCATGCCGCCGCCGGTCGCCCACACCAGATGGATGACGTTGGCATCAGCCTGAACACGCAGCGGCCCGGCCATGCCCGCCAGCGCCGATGGCTCCAGACGAATCCCTTCCTCCTGCGCCAGCCAGCCGAGCATGTCGTACATGCTTTGATCGGAAAGGGTATAGAACCCGTCGAGCAGACGTTCCATCGCGCGGCCGACGAAGCCCGACGCGCGTCCGACCGCCAGCCCGTCCGCTGCCGTCACGTTGTTGATACCCAGATCCTGCACGGCAATCTCATCGTGCAGGCCGGTATAAACCCCCAGCAGCATGCACGGGGAGTGCGTGGGCTCGGCAAAGAAGCAGTGAACGTTGTCGCCAAACGCCAGCTTCAGACCAAACGCCACACCGCCAGGACCCCCGCCAACGCCGCACGGCAGATAGACATACAGCGGGTGCTCTGCATCCACCACACGGCCCTGTTCGGCAAACTGCGCCTTCAGGCGCTCGCCGGCAACGGCATAGCCCAGGAACAGGGTGCGGGAGTTTTCATCGTCGATAAAGAAGCAGTTCGGGTCGTTTTCCGCCGCTTTTCGCCCTTGTTCCACCGCCACGCCATAATCCTGCTCATATTCCACGACGGTAACGCCATGGCTGCGCAGTTTGGCTTTCTTCCACTCGCGTGCGTCGGCGGACATATGTACCGTCACCTTAAAGCCGATGCGTGCGCTCATGATGCCGATGGACATTCCCAGGTTGCCGGTTGAACCCACCGCAATGCTGTACTGGCTAAAGAAGTCTTTAAAGCGCGGTTCCAGCAGGATGCTGTAGTCATCATCAGTGCTCAGCAATCCCGCTTCCAGCGCCAGTTTTTCCGCGTGGGTCAGCACCTCGTAGATGCCGCCGCGCGCTTTAATCGAGCCGGAGATGGGCAGATGACTGTCTTTTTTCAGCAGCAACGTTCCGGGAAGAGCCTTGCCAGATTCTCTCTCCAGCCGTTTTTTCATGGCCGGAATAGCAACCAGCTCAGATTCGATAATCCCGCCCGTTGCCGCGGTTTCCGGGAAGGCTTTCGCCAGATACGGCGCGAAGCGGTTGAGGCGCGCATGCGCGTCGTCCACGTCGGCTTTGGTCAGCCCGACATAGGGCAACCCTTCTGCAAGCGAAGTGGTTCGCGGGTTAAGCCACGTGGTCTCTTTCAGAGCCATCAGATCCTCAACCAGAGGAAACTGTGCGGTTAAAGCAGTGATAGTTGCGTTTTCCATAATACGTCTCGTCGCGCTCAGATAATGAAAGAAAGCAGGAATGTGCCGCCAAGTGCAAGCACCGAGGCGATAAACGTCGCCGTCGTATAGTATTTGAAGGTCTCATTCAGGGTCGCGCCGCAGTATTGCTTGACCAGCCAGAAGAGCGAATCGGTCACGATCGTGCAGCCAATAGCGCCGGAACCGATGGCAATGGTGATGATCTCCGGGCTTACGTTCGGGTAGAGCGGTAGCATCGGCGCCACTATTGCGGTCGCACCCATCATCGCGACCGTAGCGGAGCCTACAGCGGCATGCAGCACCAGCGCCACCAGCCAGGCGAGCAGGATCGGATGCATGTGCAGGTTCGAGAGAATATGCGCCAGCGAATCTGCCAACCCGCTGGTTTTGAGAATAGCGTTGAACGCGCCACCGGCACCAATAATCAACAATATGTTCGCGATAGAGCCAAAGCCGTGCTCCGTATGGGTCAGCATTGCGCCCATGCCCATATGCTGGCGGATCCCCAGCAGGTAGTAGGCGACAAATACAGCGATAAACATTGCCGTGATCGGGTTGCCGATAAACTCCAGCAGGGTATACAGCGTGCCTTCCTTCGCCATATTGAGCTCAGCGAGGGTCTTCACCAGCATCAGAACAATCGGCAGCAGCACCGTAAACAGCGTTGCCCCCAGCGACGGCAGGGTATGCTCCTCCCGCACCTTCAGATCTGAAAATTCTGCCGGAACCGGTTTATACGGCAGACGGTTGCCGAGCAGTTTCAGGAACAGCGGGCCACCAACCAGAGATGCCACCAGACCCACCAGCAGGCCGTAAACAATCACCGTTCCGACGTCCGCACCTAATTTGTTGGTGACAAACAACGCAGCCGGATGCGGCGGTACCACGCAGTGCACCGCCATCAGTGCGGTACAGAGCGGAATGGCAAGCTTAAGCAGCGACGTATTCGTCTTTTTGGCGATGGAAAACGCCAGTGGGATCAGCAGTACCACGCCCACTTCCACGAACAGCGTAATACCGCAGATAAGACCCACCAGCACCATAATGACGTCCGCTGACAGCCAGCGGCAGCGCTGTAGGGTGATCCCGATGCGCTCCGCCGCACCGGAGACTTCCATCATCTTACCCAGAATGGTACCCAGACCGATGACTGCTGCCAGGAAGCCCAGCGTACCGCCAATCCCGCTTTCAATGGCATTCACCATATCCAGCGGGCTCATCCCCATCATCGCGCCGACGAAAAAGCTCGCCAGCAGCAGCGCAAGGAACGGGTGAAACTTCAGTTTTACGATGGTTAAAACAATCAACACAATGCTGACAAGCAGCGTTACCACAACCCAGACCGGCGATCCCATATCTCACCTCACCCTTATGTCATCTGTGGGTATTGGACGAAAAAACGGCGTGAGCTGACAAACGATAAAAATTGCCGTTCAGGTGAGCCAGATTGAATCAACTGAGTGACTAAACTCAAAAAAGCGCACTTATTTCGCTGTTGGTTCACATAAATTCATGCCTGGGCGGTATGCTGGGCGCAGAAATAACGTGTGAGAATTGTGATGACCGATGCGAATGAAGTCAGAAACCGGCTGCTAAATGGCTGGCAACTGTCAAAGATGTACACTTTTGAAGTGGCTGCCCGGCATGAATCCTTCGCGCTGGCGGCGGCGGAACTGTCGCTCAGCCCCAGCGCGGTGAGCCACCGCATCAACCTGCTGGAAGAGGAGCTGGGCATTCAGCTGTTTGTCCGCTCGCACCGTAAAGTTGAGCTGACGCAGGAGGGAAAGCGCGTTTACTGGACCCTAAAATCATCCCTCGACACCCTGAATCAGGAGATCCTGGATATTAAAAACCAGGCGCTGTCCGGTACGCTGACGGTGTATTCCCGGCCGTCAATCGCCCAGTGCTGGCTGGTCCCCATGCTGGGGGATTTTACCCGCCGTTATCCGTCGATATCTCTCACCATTCTCACCGGCAATGAGTACGTCAATATGCAGCGAACCGGCATCGATTTGGCCATCTATTTCGACGATACGCCGCCAAACTACCTTTCTCATCACTTCTTGATGGACGAGGAGATTTTGCCCGTCTGCTCGCCCGCATATGCCCGCGAGCATGCGCTGTTGAAAAACCCCGATAACCTCAGCCACTGCACGTTACTGCACGACCGTCAGGCCTGGAGTAATGATTCCGGTACGGATGAGTGGCTCAGCTGGGCGCAGCATTTTGCGATGAATATGCCGTCATCATCGGGTATTGGCTTCGATCGTTCCGATTTAGCGATAGTGGCAGCCATGAATCATGTGGGCGTGGCGATGGGGAGAAAGCGGCTGGTGCAAAAGCGCCTTGAGCGGGGCGAGCTTATCGCCCCGTTTGGCAACAAGACCCTCAAATGCCATCAGCACTATTACATCTCAACGCTTCCCGGCCGTCAGTGGCCGAAAATTGACGCCTTTATTGGCTGGCTAAGAGAACTGGCAGGCTGAAGAATTATTACGCTTTGGCGCTACACCAAATACAAAAAAGCGTGCTAAATACAGGTAATGCTTTTGATTTATCCAGGGTAAGCCGTGTTAAAGCCTCTTATTGCGACCGCTTTACTTCTCTCTTCCGGCTGGGCGATAGCCGCCGAGCCGCCGCTGACGGCTGCGCTTTATGCGCAAAAGCTGGGTGTGGGTATGGACGTGGACTGGGCGCGCACCGAGCGCGGGATACGGGAATTCGACCCGCTGGTGGTACGCGACTTCCGCGCGAAAGGCATCAGCCATGTGCGTATTCGCGTGGCCGATGAGCCGACCGAAGCACGGCTGATCCACCTGCGTAAGCTGGTGGAAGCCTGCGAGCAGTACGGCGTGATCCCGATTATCGCGTATCAGGCGGACAGCTATAAAAACGATCCGAAAGCCGATAACGAAAAAGAGGTTACCGACTGGTGGATTGCCGTGGCGCACTATTTCGGCAAACGTTCGCCGCTGCTGGGCTTTGACCTGATTTATGAGCCTGCGGACAAGCTCAACCACAACGCAGCCTCGCTCAACCGGGTGTATGAAAAAACCATCAAGGTCATCCACAGCATTGATGCGGACCGGATGATCTTCATCGCTCCCCGCCTGCGTGCGGCCCCCGAAGATCTCCCCAGCCTCAAGCTGCCTGCGCACAGCCAAAACTTCCTGCTGGCGGAGTGGCATATCTTCCCCTGGGGGCCGCTGAAAAATAACGGCAAATACCCGTGGACCTCCGGTACGGCGGCGGAGAAAGCGGCGATTCACAATCGCATCGCGACGGCGCTGCGCTGGCAACAAAAAACCGGACACGTCAGCTGGGTCGGGGGCTGGGGCGTGGGGGAGTCAAACCGCTTTACACCCACCGCGTCGCAAATGGCCTTTGCCACGTTTATGGCCTGCGAGCTGCAAAAGGCGAAAATACCCTACGCGATTAACGCCGATTTCCAGTTTTATGACGGAGAGGAGGGGGCCTGGCGGCCAGCGCCAGAGCCGCTGCTGGAGGCGATGATTGCCCCGGCGTGTGAAAAGCCCGGCGAGAAGCCGGGCCATCATGCGGTTAAACAGGCTGCTCGTGGTGGGGAACACGCGACGCCAGCGGCAGCCAGCACAGCAAAATCAGTAGCCCCATCAGCGTCATCAGTAAACCCAAACTAGCCTGCCCGGTTTGCGGCATCATGGCGGAGAGCCAGGCCAGCGCGCCGGAACCGATGTTTTGCAAACCGCCCACCAGCGCACCCGCCGTACCCGCGAGGAACGGGAACGGCTCCATGGCGCCGCTGGTGGCAAGCGGGAACAGCATCCCCGCGCCGAAGAAGAACAGCGCCGCCGGGATCAGCAGCGTCCAGACGGTCATTATGCCAAACAGACCTGGGATCCACATCATCAGGCCAGCCAGCAGGCAGCTGATCACAGACTGCCACATCAGCGTTGAGAAGCGTTTGTTCTGACGTCCGGCGAACCAGGCTCCAAAGAACGCCGCCGGGATCGGCAGGATAAACAGAATACTCACCACCATGCTGCTCAGGCCAAGCCCCGCTCCCAGCAGTACGCCGGAGCAGGCTTCGAACACCGCAATGCCCGCCAGACCGCCGATCAGCATCAGCAGGTAACAGGTAAAAGCCCCGTTGCCGAACAGTGTTTTGTAGCTGGCGAGAAGCTTCGTGCGCGGTGCGTCCTGGGGACGGGTTTCCGGCATCCAGCGCGCCATACTGAAGGTGACAATCACGCACAGCACCAGCAGGAAGGCATAGCAGGCGCGCCAGGACCACATTGTGTCCAGCAGGCCGCCAATCAGTGGTGCCAGCAGCGGGCTGACCAGAATACCCATATTCAACAGGCTGTTGGCATGGCGGAGTTGCGTGCCCTGATACATATCGCGCGGTAAGGTACGCGCCATCACCCCACCGACGCCCGTGCCTACCCCCTGCAGCGCGCTGGCGGCAATTAGTACGGTCAGGCTATGGGTGGTAATAGCAATCACCGTCGCGACCATGAAAATGCACATGCCGGTCAGAATGACCGGACGGCGGCCAATGCGGTCGGATAATGGCCCGTAGAACAGCTGCGAAACGCCATAGGTCAGCAGGTAGGCGGCCATCACGCTTTGTACCGCGCCCTCGCGGACGTTGAGTTCCTTTGCCATGTCGGCAATCGCCGGAATGTAGATGGTTTGCGCCATCTGACCGACGGCCACCAGTAACACCAGCATCAACAATAAGTTAACGTTCCTTTGTTTTTTCATGTCGCTGAATACTTTTGCCAAATGAGAAAAATGAAGAATAAGTGACTACGCATTCCCATAAATGCGCGAGGAATCTACCACAATGAGATGACAAATTAAGCATTGTTATGATGAATGAAAAAAAGGATTAAGGCAGGTTTTGTAAACAAGAACGGCAACTAATGTTGCCAGTGAATTACGCCAGACGCAGCAGGATCGCACCGGCTGCAATACCCAACGCGGCAGCGATACGCAGACCGGCAACCTTTTCTTTTAAAAGCACAAATGCGATCAGCGCACCGAAGAGTATGGAGGTTTCACGCAGCGCAGCGACAACCGCCAGCGGAGCCTGCGTCATCGCCCATAAGGCCAGGCCATACGAGCCCATGGTTCCCACCCCGCCGAGCAACCCCTTTTTCCAGTGCAAACGCAGGTAGCTGGAAGCTTCGCGGCGTCGCGCCACCATTGCCCAGCACAGCAGGCAGAAGCCGTTCATAAAGAACGTCCACAGTGTATAGCCCAGCGCGGTATCCGATAAACGTACGCCCGTTCCGTCCACCAGCGTATAGCCGGCGATAAAGCAGGCGTTCAGCAGTGCCAGCCAGATCCCCTTGCGAGACTGCAGTCGGCCATTCATCGCCATCGCGAGGATCGACAGGCAGATCACCCCGATGCCCGCCCAGGCGAGCCAGGAGAGGCTATCCCCGAGCACCAGCACGCTGATCAGCGCCACCAGCAGTGGGGCTGTTCCGCGCATCAGCGGATAGGTCTGGCTCATGTCTGAGACCTGATACGTCTTCGCCACCAGTACCGTGTACACCACCTGCAGCGCGCAAGAGATCACTAAAAATGGCCAGCTGGCTACGGAGGGTTGAGGAGAAAATGGCAATAAAACCAGTGCAATGAGCGTGGCGGAGCCGCTAACGCTGATCGCCGAGTAAAGCTTATCCGTTCCGGCTTTGACAATGGCGTTCCAGCTGGCATGCAGCAGTGCGGCGAACAGCAAAATACAGAAAACGGAGATGGTCATGGCGTCTTTGGCGGTGAATTGTCACTCAACTGTAACATTCACGACCTGATGTCGCCAGCCAGCTACACCGCGCAAAAGAGACGATGGGTAACCCGTGGCTCGTCTGACACCAGCCTGAAGCCTGCCCGACGGTAGAAGCCGCAGGCCGTATCGGGGGCATGGGTATTGAGGAAATCAAACCAGATGCTGGCATCGGCCATCACCACCGTTAACAGCTGTTTACCAATGCCCAGACCGCGGCACTTCTCGCTGACATAAAGATGGCGAATACGTCCGGCACGCGGCTGCTGGCTGAACGGATCGCGGTTAAGGCCGCAGACGCCCACCAGCTTGCCGTTTAAAAAGGCACCCAGCAGCTTTTCACCCGGCGCGTTAAAGCGGTTTTCACCACGCTGCCAGTTCTCTTCCAGCCTGCGCAGCATATTGAAATTCGCCGCGATGCTTTCGGCTTTCAGCGCGATATACCCGGGCTCTTCCGGCGTGATGGGTTCAATTAACAGACGCGACATAGCATTCCCTCGTTATTAAAGAGGGGCGGTTGCCCGCCCCTCTCAGGTGCGACTTGAACCTGAATCACCGAAGGTATTTCAGGACAGCATCAAGCAGTTGCAGAACAGCAACAATGAGTTTGAGGATAAGTATCACCATATCCACTACGCTCATACGCGTCTCCTTTTGGTAAAAAGGAGCACGATGCTGGCGTACCTTTCCGCCGCCTGTTGCCAGCACCTCGATTGACGTAACACAGTGTGCTCACTTCAGAGGGTTAAGGCACTGACGGCACCACCCGTTTCAGCCAGGACTTCGTTGCGCCGGTAGAACTGCGGCCCCCTCGCTCACTGCGAACATCCTCAGTATAGATAAATACTGTATGTATGAACAGTGTGCGCCGGGAGACCGGTAGAGATCAAGGGGTGAAAGTCCCCGACCATTGAAGGACCAGCAATCCACAAGGTCCCCGAGTCATGCGTTGCATACCGCGAGGTATGGGGCGAAGCGTTGACAGGGGTGTTGACAGGCCAGCCATTGAGCCACGAAATGTATATTAAATTACCGGGTGCCGACGTTGTACTGTTAACGGAAGGCAAAATCATAGGGTGCGATACTGCGAGTGCCACATGGACCCGGCGGGGTCTGAGACCCTGGCATGTCAATACGATCTCTACGCGGGAACCGGGAGATCTCCCCTCTGACCATCTGCCAGTGTCGGAGATGGCCCGCACCGGGAAGACGAGGAGTCATAGCCGGTGATGTACGGAGAGGAGAAGTCGGACTCGCTCATAGTAGCGGCGAAGCAGGCGAACAACCCGAAAGGAGCGGAGTCAGTGGAGCGAAGGAGCGGGGCCAAGGGGAACGCGGAACAGCCACACATGCGCCGGACACAGAGCCGGGAAAGCATGTCACAGAGGCTGTCACGCGTGCGGGAAGCTGCGAAGCAGCGGAAGAAAGAACGGTTTACAGCATTGTTCCACCTGCTGACAGTCGAAGCACTGGAAGCCGCATTCCTCTCCCTGAGCAGGAAAGCGGCCGCCGGAGTGGATGGCATCAGGTGGATGGACTACGCCGGAAACATGAAGAACAACATAACAGATCTGCACCGGAGGCTACATCAGGGCAGCTACAGGGCGCAGCCCGGCAGGCGTCACTACATCCCAAAAGCGGATGGAAAACAACGCCCGCTCGGCATCGCCTCGCTGGAGGACAAGATCGTCCAGTATGCGCTGGTGAAAATCCTGAACGCAGTCTATGAAAACGACTTTATGGGGTTCTCATACGGGTTCAGACCCGGGCGAAGCCAGCACGATGCACTGGACGCACTGGCCACAGGGCTGGTACGCACTAACGTAAACTGGGTACTGGATGCCGACATCAGTCAGTTCTTCGACAGGGTGAGCCACGAATGGCTGATCAGGTTCACAGAGCATCGGATCGGCGACCGGAGGGTAATCAGGCTCATACGTAAGTGGCTCACAGCCGGGACGTCGGAGGAGGGTCAATGGCGAGCAACGGAGGAAGGCACCCCACAGGGTGCGGTCATCTCACCGCTGCTGGCAAACATATACCTCCACTACGTCTTCGATCTGTGGGCGCATCAGTGGCGACGTCGCTATGCCACAGGCAATGTGGTAATGGTCAGATACGCCGATGACATCGTCATCGGGTTCGACAAACGATACGATGCCCGGCGCTTCCGTATAGCCATGCAGCGCAGACTGAGGGAGTTCGGACTCACGGTTCACCCGGAGAAAACCCGTCTGATGGAGTTCGGCCGCTTCGCTGCCGAAAACCGTGCCATCAGGGGAAAAGGCAAACCAGAAACGTTCAACTTCCTCGGGTTCACGCACATCAGCGGGAAAGATCGCAACGGCAGGTTCATGCTGATACGAAAGACCCGCCGGGATCGGATGACGGCAACTCTGAAAGCCATCAAAGACGGTCTGCGAAGGCGCTGGCATTACTCAATCCCCGAACAGGGAAAATGGCTCAGGAGAGTGGTTCAGGGATACCTGAACTATCACTCGGTACCGGGCAACTTCCCCACCATGCAGAAGTTCAGGACACACGTAACAAACCTCTGGCGCCGGGCGCTCAGGCGCAGGAGCCAGAAGGATGATACGACCTGGACGAAAGCAAACAAACTGGCAGCCGCATGGCTACCAAGGGTTCGGGTTCTTCATCCATGGCCTGTGGAGCGGTTCACCGCCAGACACCCGAGGCAGGAGCCCGGTGCGTAAATCGCGCACGCCGGGATCTGTGCGGGGGGTATCCGGTAACGGGTATCCCTACCGCGACATTTTGTGGACAAAATTCGAAACCCATTCCATACTCAAAAACGTCAAAATCCGTGCCGGAATTGCGCGTTCGTCTTCGATCGCATATACTTCGTGCGTTGACGTAACACAGTGTGTTCTGCGGCAACCAACCGCAAAACCCTGAAAAAACCTCGCTCCGGCGGGGTTTTTTGTTTTCTGCTTTCTGTACCGAACGGGATGCTTGTTGACTTATTGGCAACGACTGCTATTGTTGCCATAATGGCAACGGACGCGGCAGGCATGCAGTATGCATTTAATCTCGATGAAGGCAATTTTGGATGCGGTTATCCAGTTTCCGCAGCACAGGGAAGAACTCCTCGTTTTGGGACGCACTCTTGAAAAGAGTCATTGCCCAACACCTGCTGCGTTAAAAAAACTATTTCCGACGCTGGATAACTTCAAGTATCTGGATAAGCATTATGTTATTGATATTGCGAACAACAATCTTAGGGTAGTGGCTCTCATATTCTTTGAAAGCCAAAAGTTTTATGTGCGCCATGTTTTTACTCATAAGGAATATGACCGTTTTACGGAAAAACATCGCACTAAGGGGAAGAAATGATGATCGTCGCTGATGCAATGAAAGCTACGCATGCCCTTGTTGAGGCCGTTCCTCTATTGGGAGAGCAGCCGAGCGAGAAAGATTATAACGATGCACTGGAGTTGGTTGAGTATCTGCTTATTAACGAACCTAATAGCCCATTGCTGGATATCGTGTGCGCCAGAATCAGCCGTTACGAAGCCAATCGGCCAGAGATCGTCGCGTTACGCAAGGAGATGGAACTCGTGCCTGTCGGTATCGCGGTTTTAAGAACCTTGATGGATCAGTATAAACTGACAACATCTGATTTTCAGGATGAAATTGGTAGTAAATCAATGGTTTCAAGGGTTCTTAATGGTCAGCGACAACTTACTCTGAACCATATTAAAAAGCTGGCGTCCAGATTTGGTGTTTCACCAGCACTATTTATTGAATAAGGCAAAACGGCTTTTTTGCTTTCATCACCCAACAAACGAAATGTGATCCCTGACGCATTTTTGCGCAGATGAAAATATTTCCATTGTCACGCCCGAAAACCTGTGTTTGTATAAATTCATTCAATGATTCCAAACACAGGTCCCCCATGACTGCATCCATGAACACCGCGACCCTACTAAAAACTGCGCAACCAGCCGCAGTGGTCGTCGTGCGTGTAGTGGTGGTCGTCGGCAATGCGCCGTAGGGACTGGATCAACACACGAATCCAAAACCCCGCCGGCGCAAACCGGGCGGGGTTTTTCGTTTAGGACCCCTCCCGGATACGCTAAGTAGTTCGGGTTGCAGCCAACGCATCTGCAACCTGAAATACGACGCGTAAAGCTGGCTCAGAAGAAAAGGACTGGAGCATGGCAAGTTCGGGCACAACATCCACCAAGACGCGTTTTACAGGCGCGCAGCTGATTGTTCATTTACTGGAACGACAGGGCATTACCACGGTTGCGGGTATTCCGGGCGGTACGGTGCTGCCGCTGTATGACGCGTTAAGCCAAAGCACGCAGATCCGCCACGTGCTGGCGCGTCACGAGCAGGGAGCGGGTTTTATCGCTCAGGGGATGGCGCGTACGCAGGGTAAACCGGCAGTCTGTATGGCCTGTAGCGGTCCGGGGGCGACCAACCTGGTAACCGCCATCGCCGACGCGCGTCTCGACTCCATTCCGCTGATTTGCATTACCGGCCAGGTGCCGTCCTCAATGATCGGTACCGATGCGTTCCAGGAAGTGGATACCTACGGTATCTCTATCCCCATCACCAAACATAACTATTTAGTTCGCGATATTACCGAGCTTCCTCAGGTTATCAGCGATGCGTTCCGCATTGCGCAGTCCGGTCGCCCAGGCCCGGTGTGGATAGACATTCCTAAGGATGTCCAGACCGCAGAAATTGAGATCGACGTCCTGCCGGAGCCGGGCGAGCGGGCACCTGCGCCAGAATTCAGCGCTGAGAGCGTGCGCGATGCCGCGGCCATGATCAACGCCGCTAAACGTCCGGTGCTCTATCTGGGCGGCGGGGCAATCAACGCCGCAGATGAAATCCGTCAGTTCGCTGAAAAAGCCAACCTGCCTACCACCATGACCCTGATGGCGCTCGGCATGCTGCCCAAAGCACACCCGCTGTCATTAGGAATGCTGGGCATGCACGGCGCGCGCAGCACTAACTACATCCTGCAAGAGGCGGATTTGCTGATTGTGATGGGCGCGCGTTTTGATGACCGGGCGATTGGTAAAACCGAGCAGTTCTGCCCGAACGCAAAAATCATTCACGTGGATATCGACCGCGCCGAGCTGGGTAAAATCAAACAACCGCACGTGGCGATTCAGGGAGACGTGGCCGACGTGCTGGCACAGCTGATCCCGCAAACGGACGCAACTGACCGCGCCGACTGGCGTCAGATGGTGGCGGATCTGCAACGCGAGTTCCCGGGCGCGATCCCAACCGAAGGCGACCCGCTGAGCCACTACGGGCTGATTAACGCCGTGGCCGCCTGCGTGGACGACAGCGCGATTATTACCACCGACGTTGGGCAGCACCAGATGTGGACCGCCCAGGCCTATCCGCTGAACCGTCCGCGTCAGTGGCTGACCTCCGGCGGTCTGGGAACCATGGGCTTTGGTCTGCCTGCGGCAGTTGGTGCGGCGCTGGCGAACCCGGACCGCAAGGTGATTTGTTTCTCCGGTGACGGCAGCCTGATGATGAACATTCAGGAGATGGCCACCGCGGCCGAAAATCAATTAAACGTTAAAATCATCCTGATGAACAACGAGGCGCTGGGGCTGGTACACCAGCAGCAGAGCCTGTTCTACAAGCAGGGAGTGTTTGCGGCAACCTATCCGGGGATGATTAACTTCATGCAAATTGCCGCCGGTTTTGGCCTGCATACCTGCGATCTGAACGCAGAAGAGGACGCCCACGCAGCGCTGCAGGCGGCGATCTCTCGTCCGGGCCCGGCGCTGATCCACGTCCGTATCGACCCTGAACAAAAAGTGTATCCGATGGTGCCGCCGGGTGCGGCAAATACTGAGATGGTGGGGGAATAAGCCATGCAGAAACAACATGAAAACGTCATTCTGGAACTCACCGTCCGCAACCACCCTGGCGTTATGACCCACGTCTGCGGGCTGTTTGCCCGTCGCGCGTTTAACGTCGAAGGCATTCTCTGTCTGCCGATTCAGGGCAGCGAGCACAGCCGCATCTGGCTACTGGTCAATGACGATCAGCGTCTGGAGCAGATGATGGCCCAGATCGACAAGCTGGAAGACGTCACCAGAGTGGCGCGCAACCAGTCCGATCCCACCATGTTTAACAAAATTGCGGTGTTCTTCGAATAGATCGCTTAAGGTAAGCGTCTTTCGCTCTTGTAGGCCGGATAAGCGCAGCGCCATCCGGCGTTTTCAGACCGCAGGAACAGACATGACCACCATCGCTCTCATCGACGACCACCTTATCGTTCGCTCCGGCTTTGCCCAGCTTTTAAACCTCGAACCGGATTTTCAGGTGGTGGCAGAGTTCGGCTCGGGGCGCGAGGCGCTGGCGGGCCTGCCGGGGCGTGGCGTACAGGTCTGTATCTGTGACATCTCAATGCCGGATCTCTCCGGGCTGGAGCTGCTAAGTCAGTTACCGAAAGGGATGGCGATTATCATGCTCTCGGTTCATGACAGCCCGGCGCTGGTGGAGCAGGCGCTCAATGCCGGTGCGCGTGGGTTTCTGTCAAAACGCTGTAGCCCGGATGAGCTGATCGCCGCTGTGCGCACCGTCTCGACGGGCGGCTGCTACCTGACGCCGGATATCGCCCTCAAGCTGGCGGCCGGACGTCAGGATCCGCTTACCCGGCGTGAGCGTCAGGTGGCAGAAAAACTCGCTCAGGGGATGGCGGTGAAAGAGATTGCCGCCGAACTGGGTTTGTCGCCCAAAACCGTGCACGTTCACCGCGCTAACCTGATGGAAAAACTCGGCGTCAGCAACGACGTCGAGCTGGCGCGCCGTATGTTCGATAGCTGGCAATGAACCCGTTGATTTCGCGGCTGATCGCCGTTGTTGCCAGCTTTTTTATCTTCTCTGCCGCCTGGTTCTGCCTGTGGAGCATCAGCCTGCATCTGGTGGAACGCCCGGAGCTGGCGGTGCTGCTGTTTCCCTTTGGCCTGCGTCTGGGGCTGATGTTGCAATGCCCGCGCGGCTACTGGCCGGTTTTGTTGGGCGCAGAGTGGTTGATGCTGATCTGGTTGTCGCAGGAAGTCGCCCTCGCGCATCTGCCCTTATTGATGACCGGAAGCCTGCTCACGCTCCTCCCGGTTGCGTTGATTTCCCGCTATCGTCACCAGCGCGACTGGCGCACGCTGCTGCGCCAGGGGGCGGCGCTGATTGCCGCCGCGCTGCTGCAATCCCTGCCGTGGGTAGGCGAAAAGGAGATGCTTAACGCCCTGCTGCTGACCCTGACCGGCGGCCTGACGCTGGCACCCACCTGTCTGGTTTTCTGGCACTATCTCACCAGCACTGTCTGGCAGCCGCTCGGGCCATCGCTGGTCTCCCAGCCGGTTAACTGGCGCGCCCGACATCTCATCTGGTATCTGCTGCTGTTTGTGGTGAGCCTGTGGCTACAGCTTGGCCTGCCTGCTGAGCTTTCCCGTTTTACCCCGTTTTGTCTGGCGCTACCGATCATTGCTCTCGCCTGGCATTACGGCTGGCAGGGGGCGCTGATCGCCACACTGATGAACGCCATCGCGCTGATTGCCAGCCAGACCTGGCACGATCACCCGGTCGATTTACTGCTCTCTCTGCTGGCGCAGAGCCTGACCGGGCTGCTGCTCGGGGCAGGTATTCAGCGCCTGCGTGAGCTGAACCAGTCCCTGCAAACCGAACTGTCGCGCAATCGCCGCCTAGCAGAACGTCTGCTGGAGACCGAAGAGAGTGTGCGCCAGGAGGTGGCGCGCGAACTGCACGACGACATCGGCCAGACCATTACCGCCATTCGCACCCAGGCGGGCATTGTTCAGCGCCTGGCGGCGGATAACGCCGGAGTGAAGCAGGGCGGGGCGCATATCGAACAGCTCTCTCTTGGCGTGTACGATTCGGTGCGTCGCCTGCTGGGCAGGCTCCGTCCGCGCCAGCTGGACGATCTCTCTCTTGAACAGGCGGTGCGCTCCCTGATGCGCGAGATGGAGCTGGAAAGCCGCGGAATTGTCAGCCATCTCGACTGGCGCATTGATGAATCATTGCTGAGTGAAGGCCAGCGCGTCACGCTGTTTCGCGTCTGTCAGGAAGGGCTGAACAATATCGTCAAACACGCCAACGCCAGCGCGGTGACGCTGCAGGGCTGGCAGCAGGATGAAAGCCTCAGGCTGGTGATTGAGGACGACGGCTGCGGCCTGCCGCCGGGCTCCGGGCAGCAGGGGTTTGGCCTGGCGGGCATGCGCGAGCGCGTGAAGGCGCTGGGCGGCACGCTGAATATCTCCTGCACCCACGGGACGCGCGTCAGCGTCAGCCTGCCGCTAAGGAGCCATCATGTTTAAAACCCCCGCAAACGCCGCGCCGATAGGCAACAAAGCGGAGATCGACGCCCGCTACCGCTACTGGCGTCGTCATATCCTGATCACTATCTGGCTCGGCTACGCGTTGTTCTACTTTACCCGCAAAAGTTTCAACGCCGCCGCGCCGGAAATCCTTGCCAGCGGCGTGATGACGCGCACCGATATCGGCCTGCTGGCGACGCTGTTCTACATCACCTACGGCCTGTCGAAGTTCTTCTCCGGCATCGTCAGCGACCGCTCCAACGCCCGCTATTTTATGGGTTTTGGGCTAATCGCCACCGGCGTGGTGAACATTCTGTTTGGCTTTTCCACCTCGCTCTGGGCGTTTGCCCTGCTGTGGGCGTTGAACGCCTTTTTCCAGGGCTGGGGCGCGCCGGTCTGCGCCCGCCTGCTCACGGCGTGGTATTCGCGCAACGAGCGCGGCGGCTGGTGGGCTATCTGGAACACCGCGCATAACGTCGGTGGAGCGCTGATCCCAATGGTGGTGGGCGCAGCGGCGCTGCACTACGGCTGGCGCGCGGGGATGATGATTGCCGGTGGTCTGGCGATCCTGGCCGGGTTGTTCCTCTGCTGGCGGCTGCGCGACAGGCCACAAACCGTGGGGCTGCCCGCGGTGGGCGACTGGCGGCACGATGAAATGGAAGTGGCGCAACAGCTTGAGGGGGCGGGGCTGACGCGCAAAGAGATCCTCACCAAATACGTGCTGTTAAACCCGTATATCTGGCTGCTGTCGCTTTGCTACGTGCTGGTCTACGTGGTGCGCGCGGCCATCAACGACTGGGGTAACCTGTACATGTCCGAGACGCTGGGGGTGGACCTGGTGACCGCCAACTCGGCGGTGACGATGTTCGAGCTGGGCGGGTTTATCGGCGCGCTGGTGGCGGGCTGGGGCTCGGATAAGCTCTTCAACGGCAACCGTGGCCCAATGAACCTAATCTTTGCGGCAGGAATCTTACTCTCCGTCGGTTCGCTGTGGCTGATGCCGTTCGCCAGCTACGTGATGCAGGCGGCGTGCTTCTTTACCATCGGCTTCTTCGTGTTTGGCCCGCAGATGCTGATCGGCATGGCGGCGGCAGAATGCTCGCATAAAGAGGCGGCGGGTGCGGCGACGGGCTTCGTCGGGTTGTTCGCCTACCTGGGCGCGTCCCTCTCCGGCTGGCCGCTGGCGCGGGTGATCGACATCTGGCACTGGAGCGGTTTCTTTGCCGTGATCGCCATCGCGGCGGGGATATCGGCCCTGCTGCTGCTGCCGTTTTTGCATGCGCAGGCGCCGCGTGAAGCCAGTGTGATGTGATGCGCCTCACCTTTTCACTCCGAGTGGCGCAAAACTAAGAAATTTTCCCGGTTTTACCTGGACGCTGTCTCAGGCATCTCTCCTGGCTGATTTTTACAATGCCTGCCATTCGCAGGTAAAAATCAGCTCAGGAGCAAACCATGCTGGCCTTCCTTAATCAGGTGCGCAAGCCGACCCTGGATCTGCCGCTCGACGTGCGGCGCAAAATGTGGTTCAAACCGTTCATGCAGTCCTATCTGGTGGTCTTTATCGGCTACCTGACCATGTACCTGATCCGCAAAAACTTTAACATCGCGCAGAACGACATGATCTCCACCTACGGGCTGAGCATGACGCAGCTGGGGATGATTGGCCTGGGCTTCTCCATCACCTACGGCGTGGGCAAAACCGTTGTCTCGTACTATGCAGACGGCAAAAACACCAAGCAATTCCTGCCGTTTATGCTGATCCTCTCCGCCATCTGTATGCTCGGCTTCAGCGCCAGCATGGGCGCGGGCTCCGTCAGCCTGTTCCTGATGATCGCCTTCTACGCCCTGAGCGGTTTCTTCCAGAGTACCGGTGGGTCGTGCAGCTACTCCACCATCACCAAATGGACCCCGCGCCGTAAGCGTGGTTCATACCTTGGCATGTGGAACATCTCCCACAACCTCGGCGGGGCGGGGGCAGCAGGCGTGGCGCTGTTCGGTGCTAACTACCTGTTTGACGGTCACGTCATCGGCATGTTTATCTTCCCGTCGATTATCGCCCTGATTGTCGGCTTTATCGGTCTGCGTTTCGGCAGTGACTCTCCGGAATCTTACGGCCTCGGCAAAGCCGAAGAGCTGTTTGGCGAGGCGATCAGCGAAGAGGACAAAGAGACCGAAGAGAACGAGATGACAAAATGGCAGATCTTTGTTGAGTATGTGCTGAAAAACAAAGTGATCTGGCTGCTCTGCTTCTCCAACATTTTCCTGTACGTGGTGCGCATCGGTATTGACCAGTGGTCGACCGTGTATGCCTTCCAGGAGCTGAAGCTCTCTAAAGAAGTCGCGATTCAGGGCTTCACCCTGTTTGAGGTGGGTGCGCTGGTCGGTACGCTGCTGTGGGGCTGGCTCTCTGACCTCGCCAACGGTCGTCGTGCGCTGGTGGCCTGCGTCGCGCTGGCGCTGATTATCGCTACCCTGGGCGTCTACCAGCACGCCAGCAACCAGTACGTTTACCTGGCGTCTCTGTTTGCGCTCGGCTTCCTGGTGTTTGGTCCGCAGCTGTTGATCGGCGTAGCGGCGGTAGGTTTTGTACCGAAAAAAGCGATCGGCGCCGCCGATGGGATTAAAGGCACCTTCGCCTACCTGATTGGCGACAGCTTCGCCAAGCTGGGTCTGGGGATGATTGCCGACGGCACGCCGATTTTCGGCCTCACCGGCTGGGCAGGCACCTTTGCGGCGCTGGATGCCGCCGCCATCGGCTGTATCGTCCTGATGGCGATGGTTGCGGTGCTCGAAGAACGTAAAATTCGCCGTGAAAATCGTGTGCAGAAATTAAAAGCAGCCTGAGTGTGCAGGTGACTTCTTTGCCCGGTGTGTGATGCCGGGCTTTTTTGTTTTAAATTCCAGTTTTTACCCCGCTTTACACAATCGCCCCTCTCCTTGCTCTACAGTTTTTTTTGCTGCCGCCTTTCGCGCAGCCTTATTCCTTTTGCTATGGGAGAGCTTGCATGTTGACCCGACGATTATCCTGCCTGGCGCTGTTGATGGCGCTGGCAACCCCCGCAATGGCTACGGATGCGCCCACCTACGGCGAGAAGCTGGAAGGTTTCGACTACGGCTGGCCGGTAAAACACTTTACGTTTACCTCCCAGGAACAGTCTCTGGATATGGCTTATCTGGACGTGAAGCCGGAAAAACCCAACGGCCGCACCGTGGTGCTGATGCACGGCAAAAACTTCTGCGCCGGTACCTGGGACGGCACTATCCGTGCGCTCTCAGCCAGCGGTTATCGGGTGATCGCTCCCGACCAGATTGGCTTTTGTAAATCCACCAAACCGGAGCATTATCAGTACACCTTTCAGCAGCTGGCGGATAACACCCACGCCTTGCTGAAAACGCTCGGCGTCGATCGCGTGACGGTTATCGGCCATTCGACCGGAGGGATGCTGGCGACCCGCTACGCCCTGATGTGGCCGCAGCAGGTGGAGCAGCTGGTGATGGTCAACCCAATTGGTCTGGAAGACTGGAAAGCGCGCGGCGTGCCGCATATTACGGTCGACCAGTGGTACCAGCGCGAGCTGAAGGTCAGCGCCGACGGTATTCGTCAGTACGAGAAAAATACCTACTACGCCGGAGCGTGGAAGCCGGAGTACGAGCGTTGGGTCACCATGCTTGCCGGGCTTAACAACGGGCCGGGAAAAGAACGTGTGGCCTGGAACTCGGCGCTGCTCTACGACATGATTTACACCCAGCCGGTGATCTACGAATTTAGTGAACTGAAGATGCCGGTATTATTGATGATCGGCACGAAGGACAACACCGCCATCGGGAAAGATCTCGCCCCGCCTGAGATCCGCAAAACGCTCGGCAACTATGCGGTGCTGGGGAAGGAGACGGCGAAACGCATCCCGCACGCGACGCTGGTCGAGTTCAACGACATGGGGCACGCGCCGCAGATGCAGGATCCTGCACGCTTCCACGAGGCACTGCTGAAAGGGCTTCAGGCTCGCTGACTGGTTTCCAGCAACAACCCGCGCAGCCACATCTGCGCGGGATTACGGTGTGTTCTGGCGTGCCAGGCCATGCACTTGGTGAAACCCGGCACCGGAATCGGTGTGTCGCAGACAAACATTCCTGTCTGGTTTTCCGCTATCCGTGACGGTACCACGGCGATCATATCGCTTATCGCCAGTACATCCGGCAGTACCAGGAAGTTGCTCACCGATAACCCCACGTGCCGCGTCCGGCCCATTTTTTCCAGCGCGCCATCCGTCACGCCGCGAAAACTGTCACCCTCATAAGAGACCAGCACGTGCTCAAGGGCGCAAAAGCGCGCCAGAGAGAGCGGTTTGCCCGCGTCCGGGTGGTCGGCACGCATCATGCAAACGTACCGTTCATCATAAAGCGCCCGGCTGTGCAGGTCGTCTGGCGTGGTGTGGGGCGTGATCAGCGCCACGTCAACGTTCCCGCGTTCAAGCTGGTTCATCATGCGCTCGGAATCGACAGGTATAACCCGCACGCGTACTGCCGGTGCCCGCACCTTCAGTGCCGCGATAAACGGCACCGCGATCGCGCGGAGCGCGTAATCGGTGGCAGCAAGCGTGAAGGTGAGGGTGGCCTGTCGTGGATCAAACGGCACCGGCTGCAGCAGGAGGTCGATATCTGCCAGGATGCGCTTCACCGGCGCGGCCAGCTCTTCCGCACGCGTCGTGGGTACGATGCCGTGGGGCGCTCGGATAAACAGTGGGTCGTCGAAGTAATCCCGCAGGCGGTTCAGCATGCCGCTGACCGCCGGCTGGGTCAGGGCCAGACGCGTCGCCGCGCGGGTGACGCTGCGTTCATCCAGCAGGGCGTCGAGCGTTTTCAGCAGGTTAAGATCCAGCGTGCGCAGATCCGTTTTCATGACGACATTCTACCTTTTTTCAGTTCACTATTATGGCCGTGCCCGCTGTCGATACCCTGCGTTTCCCGCTATGATGAGCGGCTATTCAAAGGAGAACGCATGGTCTGGATAATGCTGGCAACGCTTGCCGTGGTGTTTGTGGTTGGGTTTCGTGTCCTGACCTCGGATTCCCGCCGCGCCATCAAACGCTTGAGCGAACGGCTGGGTATCACCCCGATGCCGGTAGAATCGATGATCGATCAGTTCGGTAAAACGCCCGGCAATGAGTTTATCCGCTATCTTGAACGCCCGGACGAGGCGCATCTGCAAAACGCTGCCCAGGTGCTGCTCATCTGGCAGGTCTGTATCGTCGACGGTAGCGAAGAGAATCTCCACACCTGGCACCGCATGTTGCGTAAAGCCCGTCTGGCCGCGCCGATCACCGATGCGCAAATCCGCCTCGCCCTCGGCTTTATGCGCGAGATGGAGCCGGAACCGCAGGAGTTGAACGCTTTCCAGCTGCGTTACAACCAGCTCTTTCTGCCAGAAGAGGGTGTGTTTTACCTGCACTGATATCACGAACCGTGATGATGAGTATAAGGCATCATCATTAGATTTATACCACTCACGGGCGCACCATCACCTCATCCACTAACGATGAGGTGAACCATGAAACAATCCGCCATTATCTGGCCAGACGATTACCTGCCAGGCACCACCGATAACTTTGCGTCCAACGAAATCATTGTCGCCGGGCTGAGCGCAAAAGAGATTTGGGCGCAGCTTAACGACACTACCCTGTGGCCGAACTACTACAGCAACGCCGAAGATATTCGTTTTCACGACGGCAGCGGTCCGGAACTGAGCGCCAACGCCCGCTTCCGCTTCACGACCTTTGGCTTTCCGGTTGAGGCGCAGGTGACGGAGTATGTTCCGCCGGTCGATGGCGAGGCGGCGCGTATCGCCTGGCACGGCTGGGTGGAAGGGGAGGAGAGCGCGCGTCTGGATGTGATCCACGCCTGGCTGTTTGAAGACTTACCGGGTAACCGCGTCCGTATTTTGACTCAGGAGTCGCAGAAAGGCGTTCCGGCACAGGAATTAGCACGTACCCTACTGAACCCGATGATCAACGGGCATCAGGAGTGGATCGTCGGGCTGGCGAAGGCGGCGATGCAAGAAAAGTTGTCGAAACGTTAAATTCGTCACACTTTTGATGATAAACTGCGCGACTTTCCCGCACGTTTTTATCTCAGGTGACACCATGACAGAACATATCCAGCCCACGACCAGACCGCAGACCAAAGAGGTTTCTCGCCCTAACTGGTCGGCGGTTTTTTCCGTGGCGTTCTGCGTCGCCTGTCTTATTACCGTCGAGTTTTTACCGGTCAGCCTGCTGACGCCGATGGCGCAGGATCTGGGCATTTCCGAGGGCGTAGCAGGACAGTCCGTTACCGTGACCGCGTTTGTGGCGATGTTTGCCAGCCTGTTTATCACGCAGGTTATTGGCGCGATTGATCGCCGCAAAGTGGTCATTCTCTTCAGCGTGCTCCTGACGCTCTCCTGTCTGCTGGTCTCTTTCGCGGAGAGCTTCACCCTGCTGCTGCTTGGCCGCGCCTGTCTGGGTCTGGGGTTGGGCGGGTTCTGGGCAATGTCCGCCTCGCTCACCATGCGTCTGGTGCCGGCACGCACCGTGCCGAAAGCCCTCTCCGTTATCTTTGGCGCGGTCTCCATCGCGCTGGTGATTGCCGCGCCGCTGGGGAGTTTCCTTGGCGGAATCATCGGCTGGCGTAACGTCTTTAACGCCGCAGCGGTGATGGGTTTTCTCTGCATTCTGTGGGTGTGGAAAGCGCTGCCGTCCCTGCCGGGAGAAGCGGCGCACCACAAACAGAACATGTTCAGTCTGCTTAAGCGCCCCGGCGTGCTGGCGGGGATGACCGCCATCTTCATGGCCTTTGCCGGGCAGTTTGCCTTCTTTACCTATATCCGCCCGGTCTTTATGACCATGGCGGGCTTTGACGTGGATGGCCTGACACTGGTGCTGCTCAGCTTCGGTATCGCCAGCTTTGTCGGCACCTCGCTGTCGTCTCAGTTCCTGAAGCGCTCCCTGAAAGTGGCGCTTGCTGGCGCCCCGCTGGTACTGGCTGTCAGTGCCGTCGTGCTCATTCTGTGGGGCAGCGACAAATGGGTTGCCTCGGCGATTGCGATTATCTGGGGCTTTGCCTTTGCGCTGGTGCCGGTGGGCTGGTCGACGTGGATCACCCGCTCGCTTGCCGATCAGGCTGAAAAAGCCGGGTCGATTCAGGTGGCGGTGATCCAGCTGGCGAACACCTGCGGCGCGGCGGTGGGCGGCGTGGCGCTCGACCACCTGGGGCTGACGTCGCCGCTGGTCATCTCCGGCACGCTGATGCTGCTGACCGCGCTGCTGGTGGCAGGGAAAGTGAAGACGAAGTAATGCTTTTCTCCCTCTCCCGTGGGAGAGGGCTGGGGTGAGGGCAACAGGCTATGCCGGGGCTTTCACCCGTTTTCTCGAATCCATCGAAATCAACACCACCGACGACACGATCAGCAGCGTGCCCAGCCAGTCCGGCAGGGTAAACGCCACGCCAAGTAAAATCACCGACAGTAACGCGCTGCTCAGCGGCTCGGCGCAGCTCAGAATGCTCGCCTTCGGCCCGCCGATCATCTGCGCGCCTTTCAGGTACAGGCTGAAGGTCAGCGCCGTGCCGATCACCACCAGGTAGAAAAACGCCAGCAGCAGGCTGCCGTCAATGACAAACGCGGTGCCGCGTCCGGCGTAGAACGGCGTCAGCGTTAAGCCGGCGATCAACATACTCCAGCCGACAATCGGCAAGGTGCCGTAACGGGCGATCAGGGTTGACGGATACGTCGTATAAAACGCCGCGGCAAAGGCCGATGCAATGCCAAAGAACAAAGCCGCAGGCGAGATGGAGAGTGAAGTGGGGTCGCCGTGGGTGACCAGCAAAAATGTCCCCACCAGTGAGGTCAGGATCGCGGAAAGCACAAACAGACCCGGCCGCTTTTTCCGCGCCAGCGCAAACCACGCCACGATAATCGTCGGTGACAGAAACTGCAGCACGGTGGCCGTAGCCGCGTTGGATTTCTCGATTGTCACCAGGAAGGTGAGCTGCACCGTGAGCGCGCCAGCCAGGGAGAAAAACAGCAGGCTGAGGGCGTCTTTGCGATGTTTGATGACCGAGAAAATTTTGTCGCCGTGAACGAAGGAAAGCGTCAGCAGGATCAGGCCGGTAAACAGCAGGCGAACCATGGTCAGATACGGTGACGAGATCTGGCTTTTCTCCATGATGTACTGCGCGCAAACCCCTGAGCTGCCCCATAAAACGGCGGCAATCAGGACGTTCAGCATCCCTTTACGTGTGGAACCCATGTTCTCCCCTGCGATGTTGGTTTTTTTGTAGCATAACATGGGATCTTGCCGGGTGGCGCTACGCTTACCCGGCCTACAAAACCTTGTAGGCCCGTGCAAGCGCAGCGCCGCCGGGCGAAACAAACGACGCTCTACTAGAACCATGCCTCCCACATTGCGCCGACGTTGAAGTCGTCCAGCGTTTCGTCTTTGGTATTGTTCACGCGGGCGGTACGTTCGTTATCCACTTTGCCGCCGGTGACGTAGAAGCGCAGCATCGGACGGAACTCCGGCCCCATGGCGATAGACATGTTCTGCGACAGGGTCAGCTTCCAGCCCTTGTTGTCGCCGCCGTTGTCGTAATCCACATGCTGCCAGCCTGCTTCCAGCCAGGTGGAGTGGACGTCGTTCCACCAGTGCATCGGACGTACAATGGCGTTGTAGTTCTTACGGTTATCGGTCTTATCACGGCTGTTGTCGTAGTCGTGGAAGGCGAGGATGTACTCCACCTGCGTGGCCTGGGTGAATTTGTACAGCCCTTCGAAGCTGGCATAGACCGTGGTCAGATCCTCGGTTTTATTGAACACGCTGTTGTCCGCGTTATCAGAGTAACGGGCAATCACCTTGTTCACGCCGCTGTCGTTGGTGTGGCTCAGCACCACGCCACCCTGCCAGGCATTCAGACGCTCATCGCTCTCCACCGCTTTTGAATCAAAGCCGTAGTTGGCGTACAGCTCCAGATCCAGCGGACCAACCTTCATGCCGTGGATTTTAGAGGTGGCCGCATAGTTACCTTTGTCGCCCGTGCCGGACCCGCCGGTACAGGTGATGCGTGACGGGTTGGCTTCATCTTCCATGACTTCCGGGCTACAGGATTCCACCGCCGCCACCGCGGCCACGTCAAACTGCACGCCGCCGATGTCGAAGTTCTTCACCCCGGCGCCCTGGCCGTCGTGGTTCATCCAGAAGTAATCGTTGATGCCCTGCTGCGGACGCTGGTGGAAGTCACGACCGGCCCAGAAGTAGGCGTTCGGGTTGGAGGCCATAATGTTGGTCACCCCCGCGTAGGCTTTTTTCAGGTTAACTTCATCGCCCCAGTGGTCGATCATCACGTTGATGTCCCAGATGGCGCCGTTGTCACCCTTGAAGGCCTTGGAGAGCTGGAATTCACCACCGTTGCCTTCGTTACCCAGACGACCGATGGCAGATGCCCCGTTATAGGAACCGTCCACCGCCACGTATTTCTGGTCAGCGGCCTGGAAGTGCGCGCCGTAACGGGCATAACCGGTAAATTTAATGCCGAACGGAATAGCCATATCCGGGGATTGCGCCGCGCTTTGCGGCTCCGTCACCACGTCGGCTTTTTTCGCGACTGCGGCATCCATTTTGGCCTGACGCTCCGCGAGGGCTTTATCCACCGCTTTTGCCACAATGGCGTCGATTTGTTCCTGGGTAAATTCCTGTGCGAGTACAGAAATTGGGCAAAGCGCGGCGATAACCGCCATGGTTAATGGAAGTTTTTTTAGGGTAGTCATGGTTATCTCAATATAGTTTAATTTTATTCAGACAATAACCATCCCGCTCCGATCTGACAGAGTATGTCGCTATCATCAGAACAAGTGGATTTCTATTTAAGGTACAGAGGTATTACTCGTTATTTCGCCATAGATTATCTCTGATATAAATGAATAATTTCTTCGGATAATTCACGCGCCAGTAATGAATTCATTAAATGATCTTGCGCGTGCACCATAATTAACGTCATCGGCTGACGGGCTTCACCCGCATCCTGCTCAATGAGTTTGGTCTGCATCTTGTGCGCCTGGCGCGCGTAGCCATCGGCTTCGCGCAGCAGGCTTTTGGCTTCGTCAATGTTGCCCTGCCGCGCAGCGTGCAGTGCTTCAAAGCACAGGCTGCGCGACTGACCCGCATTGACGATGATTTCCATCACGGCTTCTTCTAAGGCAATCATCGTCTTTCTCTCTATTTCTCGAAACTATTATGTAAAGAGGTGGCAGCAAACCACTCTCCGCTCTTTTTAATGGTGCGCTGTTGCGTAGTTAAATCGAGCTGAATAAAGCCATAGCGGTTTTTATACGCATTACACCACGACCAGTTATCAATAAACGTCCACATATGGTAACCAAGACAGTGACACCCTTCGCTAATACCTTTATGCAGCCAGGCTAAATGTCCGGAAATAAAATCGATGCGGTATTGATCGTTGATTTGGCCATTTTCAATAAAACGCTGCTCATTTTCGACACCCATTCCGTTTTCAGAAATAAAACAGCGTGGGTTGCCGTAATTGTCGCGCAGATTAACCAGAATATCGTAAATACCCGGCTCGTAAATTTCCCAGCCACGGTACGGGTTCATCTTGCGGCCCGGCATTTCGTAGTTATCAAAGAACCACTCCGGCATAAACGGCGCCTGCGGGTTCACTGCGCTGTCGCGACACTTCACGCGACGCGGCTGGTAATAGTTAATGCCGAGCAGGTCGATTTTCCCTTCCGCGATCAGGAAACTGTCCTCCGGTTTACAGGCGGGCAGCTGGTCGTAAGATTTCAGCAGCGCCACCAGATCGGCCGGGTATTCGCCACGCAGAACCGGGTCCAGAAAGCTGCGGTTGAACATTAGATCCGCAATGTGCGCCGCCTTCACGTCCGCCGGGTTTTGCGAGCGCGGGTAGGACGGCGTCAGGTTGAGCACGATGCCGATCTCACCTGCGTAATGTCCGGCGCGGTAGGCCTGGACAGCCTTCGCGTGGGCCAGCACGGTGTGATACGCCACGGTGGCCGCCCGACGGAAATCCACCACGTTGGGGTAGTGGAAATCGTACAGATAACCGCCCTCAACCGGGACAATCGGCTCGTTGAAGGTAAAGCAGTGCAGCACGCGGTCGCCAAACAGGTCGAAGCAAATCTGCGCATAGCGGGCGTAAGCGTCCACCACCTCCCGGTTTTCCCAGCCGCCAATCTCCTGCATCGCCATCGGCATGTCGAAATGGAACAGGGTGATAAACGGCGTAATGCCCTGCTCGATCAGCTCATCAATGACCTGGTTATAAAATTCGACCGCCTTTGGATTCACTTCACCGATACCGTCGGGGATCAGGCGCGCCCAGCTTATAGAAGTGCGAAAGCTGTTGTGGTTCAGCTGCTTTAACAGCTGAATGTCCGTTTTCCAGTGCTGATAAAACGTGGAGGTATGCTGCGGCCCCACGCCGTTGTGAAAACGGTTCGGTTCGCGGGCAAACCAGTAATCCCATGTGGTTTCACCCTCTCGTGTCCCTTCGGTCTGGAGAGCAGAGCTTGCGCTGCCCCACCAGAAATTATCGGGAAATGTATATTTCATGACGCTTCCTCTTTGACTTAATTGCTTGCGGTCTCAGCGGTACCGACGGTTGCCTGAGCTTTCTGCTCTTCGTTTTTCATCAACGTACGCTCGTAAGCACGCAGGAACGGCAGGTACATCAGCGCTGACATCACCATACAGATGAGACACATCACCACCGGGCTCAGCGCCCAGTTGGCGGCCCATGAGGCGCCAATTGGTGCGGGCGTGGTCCACGGCGTTAACGATACCACCTGTGCCAGCCAGCCCAGTTTGGTTGCCGCGTACGCCAGGCACGCATTCACCAGCGGAACACACACGAACGGGATAAACAGCATCGGGTTCATGATAATGGGGGCGCCGAACAGGATCGGTTCGTTGATGTTAAAGAAGCTTGGCACAACGCCCATTTTGCCGATGGTGCGTAAGTGCGTTACCCGGCTACGCAGCAGCAGGAAGGCCAGCGGCAGCGTGGAGCCTACGCCGCCAATCAGCAGGTAGTGATCCCAGAAGCCCTGCAGGTAGACGTGTGGCAGTGCCGCACCGGCCGCCAGAGCCGCCTGGTTTGCCGACAGGTTCGCCATCCAGAACGGGTTCATGATGCCGGTGACAATCAGCGAGCCGTGGATACCGGCGAACCAGAAGATCTGGCACAGCAGCACGGAGAGCAGAATGGCAGGCAGCGAGTCAGACGCAGAGACCAGCGGTTCCAGCAGGTGCATAATCGCCTGTGGGATGATCATGCCGGTCTGCGCCTCGATAAACAGGTTCAGCGGATGCAGGGTGCCAATCACCACCATCACCGGGATCAGGATCTCAAACGAACGCGCCACGCCGGTCGGGACTTCCTTCGGCAGACGAATGGTCACGTTGTTCTGCTTCAGCCACGCATAGACGCGGGTGGCGTAGATGGCGGTGATCAGCGCAGTGAAAATCCCCTGACCAGACAGGTACTGGGTGGAGATCTTACCGTCCGCATACGGCGCGGCGACCAGCAGGAAGGCCATAAAGGCCAGCAGGCCGGACATCACCGGGTCGAGATTAAACTGACGCCCCAGGCTCGCCCCGATCCCCACCGAGATGAAGAAGGTCATCACGCCCATGCTGAGGTTAAATGGCAGCATCAGCTGTTCGCGATAAGTCTGGGAGAAATCCAGCCAGCCGCGGGCAAAGCTGTTGGTGGTATCCGCCGAGAACGGCGGGAAGATGAACACCAGCATAAACGAGCCGATGATCATAAACGGCAGCGCGGCAGTAAAGCCGTCGCGGATGGCAATCACATACTTTTGCTGGCCGAGCTTCGCGGCCAGCGGGGTAATTGACTGCTCAATCACCGCGACCATGGATTGATATAACGAACTCATGTGAACACCTTTTAGTGTGCCGCTTCGATGAGCGACAGAGCATAGTCCAGTACTTTATCGCCACGCTGCATGCCGTAGTCCATCATATCGATGGGCTGGACCGGAATGCCTTTTGTGGCCGCCTTGTCTGAGAGTGTCTGTAACATGTATTTCACTTGCGGTCCGAGAAGCACCACCTGATATTGCGGAAACTGCGTATCAAATTCGGAAACGCCGTACGCATCAATTTTTACCGCCAAACCGCGTTCTTTCGCCACATCGACCATTTTGCTGACCAGCAGGCTGGTGGACATCCCGGCAGAGCAGCAGAGCATAATCTTGAACATCGACAACCATCCTCAAAATGTAAATAGATATTGCGGTAATGATTGGATATCAGATGGAAACCGGTTTCCATTTATAAAAGACAGAAGTGTGACAACCATCAAGATCCCTTATATATGAGGCTAATTAACCCGATGTGCGTCACAGAATTTGGCTGTTTTGACATCATTTTGAGTGGAAACGGAAAATCGGTTTCCATGGAAAACGGAAACGGATATACTCCTTACTGGCTATAATGTGAGCCGTAGCGGTAATGGAATTTGCAGGCGCGAGATAAGCCTGTCAGGGGAAAAAGATGTCGACAATCAATGATGTATCACGTCTTGCCGGGGTGTCGAAAGCCACGGTATCGCGAGTGTTGAGTGGGTCGCGTGGCGTAAAGGAAGCCAGCCGTCAGGCCGTTCTGAAAGCGGTAGATGAACTGAACTACCGGCCCAATGTGATTGCGCAGTCGCTGCTGAGCCAGTCGACGGGGTGTATCGGGGTGATTTGCGCGCAGGAGAATATTAACCAGACGACCGGTTATCTGTACGCGCTGGAAAAACAGCTCAGCCAGCATCAAAAACACCTGCTGCTGCGCTTCGCCCATAGCAAAGCGGACGTGCTGCACGCCCTGGAAGAGCTCTCCTGTGGGCTTTGCGATGACATTCTGGTAATTGGCGCGCGTTTTCCACTGGATATCGACATGGATAACGTCATCCTGGTTGACTGTATGGGCTCAGAAAATCCCAACAGCATCCAGTTCGATCACGCCTTCGCCGCCGAAACCGCCTGTAACTACCTTACCAGCCAGGGACGCCGCCAGATTGCCCTGATCCATCCGCACGGTAGCGGCTTTGCCGATCAGGTGCTGCTGGGCTACAAACATGCGCTGGAAAAAAATTTCCTGCCCTTCAACCGCAACCTCGTGTTTATGGACGCGACCTCCTCGTCCGTGGCGCTGCAGGAGCTGCTGAATAACGCCAGCACGCTGAATTTCAACGCATTACTGGTTGCGGACGAGCAGGAAGCGCAGCGGGTGATCCCGCAGTTGCAGGCGTTTAATAAATCGGTGCCGGAGGACATCATGGTCTTCAGCCTTGCCGGATCGCTGCATCTGCCAGGCATTCCGGTGATCCCGGCCATTGAGTATTCCATGGATGCCATGGCGGCGCGCATCGTGAGCTGGTTGACGGAAAAAACACAGATGCTCGGGTCGTACGTGCTGCGCGGGGATTTGATCATTCCGGATGTGCGTAAGCGTTAAAAATGTTGTGCAGGCCGGGTAAGGCGCAGCCGCCACCCGGCGAGAAGCACGTTTCCAGCCCTCAATAATCCTCCATAGAATCCACTCGCCGCATATCCGGTTTACTCAATCCCACCCCCCAGCGACTGCCACAGCGTGATGCGGTTTTCCAGGTCGGTTTGCTGCAGCGATATCAGTGATTCCTGCGCCGACCACAGCGACCGCTGCGCGGTCAGTACCGTCAGATAATCCCCTGCACCCGCCTGATAGCTGCGGGTCGCCACATCCAGCGTTTTTTGCTCGGCCGCAACGTATTCACGCTGGGCATCAAGCTGCTCGCTGAGCGTTTCACGGCGTGCCAGCGCATCGGCCACGTCTTTAAACGCGCTCTGGATGGTTTTCTCGTAGGTGGCGATCAATCCCTTCTTCTCCGCTTCCGCGTAGCGCAGCTGGGCCAGATTGTTACCGCCGCTGAACAGCGGCAGGGTGATGGACGGTGCGAATGACCACACCTTCATCCCGTGGCTGAAGAGGAACGAAAGCGAATCGCTGCCGACGCCCGCACTGGCGGTCAGTGAAATGGTCGGGAAGAAGTTGGCGCGCGCGGCACCGATATTGGCGTTGGCGCTCAGCAGGTTGTGCTCCGCCTCCTTAATATCCGGGCGACGCAGCAGCGCGCTGGAACTGACACCCGCCGGGATCAGTGTGATGGCGTTATCGCTCAGGCTCTCCAGCGTACCCGGCAGCAGAGTGTCCGGCACCGTGTCACCCGCCAGCAGATTAAGGGCGTTTTTGTCCTGCATTACCTGCGTTTGATAGCTCGCCACGCTGGCTCGCGCCTGCTGGTAAACCGCCATCGCCTCGCTGACGTCCGTAGCCGCCGCCACGCCGACCTGCTGCTGACGCTTCACTATCCTGAGCGAGCTGGCGGCGCTCTCCATCGTCGATTTTGCCAGCGCCAGGTTGCTGTTATCGGCCGCCAGGGTCACCCAGGCGGTGGTCAGTTCGCTGACCATCGTCAGGCGCGTGTTCTGCGCGGTAAATTCACTGGCAAGCCAGGTTTCACGTGCTGCGCGCGACAGGCTCTGGTTGCGGCCAAACAGATCCAGCTCGAAGCTGGAGACCGTGCCGTTGGCCTCATCGCTGGTCGCGACACCGCTTGCCAGCGTGCGGCTGCGGGTGTGGCTCAGCTCCGCGTCCACCGTCGGGAACAGGGACGATCGCGTTTCGCCGTACTGGGCGCGCGCGGCGTCAATATCGGCAATCGCTTTTTGCAGGTCGCGGTTGCTGTTGAGCGCCATCGTCACTACGCCTTTCAGGCGCGCATCGTTCATCACCTGTTGCCACTGACTCACCACGGCGGTGGCTTCGCCGTGCGCACCCGGCAACGTCGCCGGGACGGGCGCAGCCGGGCGCTGATACGTGGGATCTAAAGAGACGCAGCCCGCGCTCATCAGCGCTAACACGAAAACAGATAAACGAAACATTATGACCTCCGGTTGCTGTGTTTACCGGAGAACAGACGTTTCACCAGTACAAAGAATAACGGAACGAAGAAGATCGCCAGCAGCGTGGCGGCCAGCGTCCCACCAATAATGCCGGTACCGATCGCCACCCGGCTGTTGGCCCCTGCACCGGTGGCAATCGCCAGCGGCGTCACGCCTGCAATAAACGCCAGCGAGGTCATGATGATGGGGCGCAGACGCGTCTGGGCAGCACGCAGCGCCGCACGTGTCAGGGAGTAGCCTTCGGCGACTTTCGCCTCGGCAAATTCAACAATCAGAATGGCGTTCTTCGACGACAGGCCGATGGTGGTCAGCAGTGCCACCTGGAAGTAGACATCATTGTTCAGGCCGCGCAGGGAGGCGGCAATCGCCGCGCCCAGCACCCCAAGCGGGATCACCAGGATGACGGAAATCGGTACCGACCAGCTCTCATACAGCGCCGCCAGACACAGGAACACCACCAGGATCGAGAGGGCATACAGGCTCATGGCCTGGCCACTCGCCAGTTTTTCCTGTAAGGACAACCCGCTCCACGCCCAGGTGCTGCCGGACGGCAAATTATTCGCCAGCTGCTCCATTTTGCTCATCGCCGTACCGGAACTGGCGCCACTGGCGTTCTCGCCCTGAATTTCATACGCCGCCGAGCCGTTGTAGCGCACCAGGCTTTCCGGGCCATACTCCCAGCGGGTGGTGGCAAAGGCGGAGAACGGGGTCATGGTGCTGTCGCTACCGCGTACATACCATTTGTTGAGATCGGACGGCACGGCGCGATAGTCGCTGTCGCCCTGGATATAGACCTTCTTCACGCGGCCGCGATCGATAAAATCGTTCACGTAGGTGCCGCCCCATGCGCTGGAGAGGGTGTCGGTGACGTCGCTCAGGGAGAGCCCCAGCGACACGGCTTTATTGTTGTCGATATCCACCTGAAGCTGCGGCATCTGCGGCAGATCGTTGGCGCGAACCGCGTGCAGGGAGGCATCCTGATTCGCCTCGCCAATCAACTGGTTACGCAGCTTGAGCAGCGTGTCGCGGTCGGTGCCGCCGCTCGCCATCAGCTCAAAGGTAAAGCCATTGCTCTGGCCCAGGCCGTCCACCGCCGGTGGCGTCATGGCAAAGATGGTCGCATCGCGGATGGTGCTCAGCTCCTGCGTGGCGCGCAGGGCAATGGCCTGAGCGGTGTTTTCATCCCCCTTACGTTCGGACCAGTTTTTCAGGGAGACAAACGCCATCCCGGCGTTCTGGCCGCTGCCGCTAAAGCTGAAGCCCTCAATGGTGAAGATAACGTTGGTGTTGGCTTTCTCTTTGGTGAGGAACCATTCGCGCACCTGGCGGCTGACTTCGGCGGTACGTGTCGATGTTGCGCCGGCTGGCAGGGTGTACTGCACCATGATTTCGCCCTGGTCTTCCGTCGGCAGGAAGCTGCCCGGCAGTTTCAGCATCGCGAACCCCATCGCGCCGCAGAGCAGGGCGTAGATGACCAGCATGCCGCCGGAACGGCGCAGGGCGCGCAGCACCTTGTTCTGATAGCCATGCTCGGTCTTGCTGTAGAAGCGGTTAAACGCGCCGAAAAAGCCCTTCTTATGTGGGGCGGTGTGGCTCAGAATCGAGCCGCACAGCGCAGGCGTCAGGGTTAATGCCACCACCACGGAAAGGAGCATCGCCGAGATAATGGTGACCGAGAACTGACGGTAAATCACCCCGGTGGAGCCGCCAAAGAAGGCCATCGGCAGGAACACCGCAGAGAGCACCAGCGCAATCGCTACCAGCGCACCGGAAATTTCGCCCATCGATTTTTCCGTGGCTTCCCGGGCGGGCAGCCCTTCGTCGCGCATAATACGTTCGACGTTTTCCACCACCACGATGGCATCATCCACCAGCAGCCCTATCGCCAGCACCATCGCAAACAGGGTCAGGGTGTTGATGGAGTAGCCGAACAGCGCCAGTACGCCAAAGGTGCCCAGCAGAACCACCGGAACGGCCAGCGCCGGGATCAGCGTGGCGCGGATGTTTTGCAGGAAAAGGTACATCACCACGACCACGAGGATAATGGCTTCGAACAGGGTCTGAATGACATCCTCAACGGAGATTTTGATGAACTCGGTGCTGTCTTTCGGGTAGGCCACGTCGTAGCCTTCCGGCATCGACTTTTTGAACTCGGCGATTTTCTCTTTCACCGCCGTGGCGGTATTGAGCGCGTTAGCGCCCGGTGAAAGCATCACCGCCATCCCCGCGGCCGGGTGGCCGTTCAGCTTCGCGGTGGAGGTGTAATCTTCGCTGCCCATCTCCACGCGTGCAACATCGCTGATGTGTACCACCGCGCCGTTAGACTGGCTCTTGACGATGATATTTTTGAACTGATCCACCGTCTGCAGACGCGACTGGGCGCGCACGGTGGCGGTCAGCTGCTGGGCGTTCGACGAAGGCAGCGCGCCGATTTTACCGGCGGAAACCTGCACGTTCTGCGCTTCAATCGCACTTTGCACATCTGACGGCATCAGCGAGTAGGACGCCAGCTTCGCCGGGTCGAGCCAGATACGCATCGCGTATTCCGCACCAAACACCTGCAGACTCCCGACGCCATCCACACGCGCCAGCGGATCCTGCATATTACTGACCAGCCAGTCGGCGATATCCGAGCTGCTGGCGGTGTCGGTTTTGTCGTACACCCCCATGATCAGCAGGAAGTTGCTCTGCGATTTCTCGACGGTGATCCCGGACTGCTGTACTTCAGTCGGCAGGCGTGATTCCGCCTGCTGGACTTTGTTCTGCACCTGGACCTGCGCGGTGTCCGGGTCGGTCCCCTGTTCAAAGGTGACGGTAATGCTCACCGAGCCGTCCGAACTGCTGGTGGAGGTGAAGTAGAGCAGGTTATCCAGCCCGGTGAGCTGCTGCTCAATCACCTGCGTCACGCTGTTTTCCAGCGTCTGCGCGGAGGCACCGGTGTAGGTGGCGGAGATCTTGATCGACGGCGGGGCGACGTCCGGGTACTGCGCAACCGGCAGCGTGCGGATCGCCAGTATCCCGGCGAGCATGATGAGGATGGCGATCACCCAGGCAAAGACCGGGCGACGCACGAAGAAACGGGAAAACATCAGGCATTTCCTCCGTTGGATTTCATCTCTTCGGCCTTCACCTGTTGGCCGGCGGTGACTTTGTCAGTGCCTTCCACAATCAGCCTGTCACCCGCCTTCAGACCGCTCAGCACCAGCCATTTATCGCCGTAGGTGTCACCCGTTTCCAGCTGACGTAGCTCCACCTTGTTGCTGGCGTTCACCACCAGCGCAGTGGCTTTGCCTTTGGCATCACGGGTAATGCCCTGCTGAGGGGCCAGGATCGCGTCATTCATGATGCCCTCGTCCACGCTGGCGCGGACAAACATTCCCGGCAAAAGCTGATGCTGTGGGTTCGGGAAGACGGCGCGCAGGGTGACCGAGCCGGTCGATTCATCCACCGCCACTTCGGTCAGCGCCAGACGACCCTTTTCGCTGTAGGTGCTGCCGTCTTCTAGCTGCAACGTGACGCTGAGCGTATCGCTGTTCGAGGCGAGGGTTTGTTTGCGTAATCGCAGCAGATCGGCACTCGAACGCGTTAAATCGACATACATGGTGTCCAGCCCGCGAATGGTGGCCAGCGCGGTGTCCTGCTGAGCGGTCACCAGCGCGCCGGGCGTGACGGAGGAGATGCCGATGCGTCCGGCAATCGGCGCGGTGACGGTAGTCCAGTTGAGGTTAATGCGCGCGCTCTCCTGCGCGGCTTTCTTTGACTCGACGCTGGCCTTGTCCTGCGCGCAGGTGGATTTCGCGTCTTCCGCATCCTGGCGCGACACGCCGTCGTCTTTCACCAGCTGCGCATAGCGCCGGGCTTTCTGGCAGTCGGCCTGCACCAGCGCTTGCGCCTGTTTCAGCGCCGCGGCGGCTTCATCAAACGCGGCGCGGTAGCTGGAGGGATCGATCTGATACAGCGCTTGTCCGGCTTTCACGGTATCGCCTTCGGTGAACAGCCGTTTCTGGATAATGCCGCCCACCTGTGGGCGAACTTCGGCGCTCATTGCGGCGGTGGTACGCCCGGTCAGTTCACTGACGACGGACACCGGCTGGCTCATGAGTGTGACAATCCCCACTTCCGGAAGAGGACGTTGGGGAGCAGATGTTTGCGCATTATCACACCCTGTCAGGAGGAGTAATGCGGCGATGGAGGTTGTTATCTTTTTCATCATCTTTTTCCAGGGTGAACGATGCCCGCCCTGTTAATGGCTTAACAAGGAGGAGGGCGTTTTAAAGGCACAGCGATACCGTATCTCTGGCAGAACCAGAAATGGTAAACCGGGAAATTACCTGTTCCCGTTAATTATTCACATGCGATTACTTCGCAGTGAAAAGCATATTTAAAATATTCTGATAAATCGGCTCTAATTGTTCTGACGGCACGTTTAAAGGCGTAAGCCGACGGTAAATTGTGCCTTCGATCATCACGGCGGTAATCTCCACGCAGCAGCGAATATGTTCATCACTTAAATGAGGAAACTGCTTTTTCAGGTGCGCACAGGCGTTGCTAAACATGCGGGCCTCGGCTGCGGTTAACATGGCGGCCACCTGCGGATTACGCGTCGCCTCGGCGGACATTTCGAGCATCAGCGCATCGTCGTCTTCGTTAATCGTCTGACGCCAGGCGAGCGCCTGCGGCATGCCTTCCACCACCGTTTTGTCCTGCATTCCCTCGATACGGGAATCGATAATACGGCGGATCATCTCTTCAATAATCGCGTCTTTGTTACTGAAATAACGGTAAATTTGCCCGACGCTGAGTTTCGCCTCGCTGGCGATTTGCGACATACTGGCCGCATGAAATCCACTGGCGCGAAAGCAGCGGCGCGCGGCGGTGATGATCTCGTCCTGACGTTGTTTCTGCCGTTCTTCCAGTTTTGTGCTCATCGTCGATTACCGGGTAAAAAAGTGAGAATGATCGTTCTCATTATACGTTTTGGGTGCGTATTGGAAAGGCTTTTTTTATTTACATATTGAATGAATATTTCAGGATTTAAAAAATGGAGGAAATAAGGAGTTTTTATGAAGGTTAACCTGTGAGATATTCAGATTGCGTGGAAAATAAGGAGAAGAATATGCACCTGAGCATAACAGAAAAAGTCACACCCGCAGAAAAAGAAGAGTTATTTGTGGGATTAAGAGCTTACAACGCCCAGTTTTTAGATATGACGAACTTTAGTGGTGATATTGGCGTTTACATGCGAGACGAAAAGGGCGTCATGCTGGGTGGATTAATCGGCGTGCGAAAAGGTGAATGGCTGAATATTGATTATCTCTGGGTGAGCGATACCGTGCGGGGAACCGGCGTGGGCAGCCAGCTTATCAAAACGGCGGAAGAAGAAGCCAGACGTAAAGGCTGCACACATGCCCTGGTCGACACGGTCAGCTTCCAGGCGCGTCCGTTTTATGAAAAACAGGGGTACCAGCTGCAGATGTCTTTGCAGGATTACCCGTATCCAGGCATGCAGCGTCATTATCTGACGAAAGCGCTTTAGGCCCGGCAAGCATCGAGATTCATCGCCCGGTGGCGCTACGCTTACCGGGCCTACACATCCTCCGCCAGGTAGGCCGGGTAAGCGCAGCGTCACCCGGCAATAGACCGCATATAACCTATCCTTCTTATTGATTCCTTTTCGGTTTTTATTTCACCGCCTCGTTGCCGATATAGTCACTGAAACGTTCATCAAAAGGATAGGTCTTGTGAAACTTCGATTGGGTGCTCTGGTTCTCGCGGGTCTGCTGCTGGCAGGATGCGATCAAAGTGGCAGCGATGCCAAACACATTAAAGTCGGCGTAATCAACGGCGCGGAGCAGGATGTGGCTGAAGTCGCCAAAAAAGTGGCAAAAGAGAAATACGGTCTGGATGTGGAGCTGGTCGGGTTTAGCGGTTCGCTGCTGCCCAACGATGCCACCAACCAGGGAGAACTGGATGCTAACGTCTTCCAGCATCGTCCGTTCCTTGCAGAAGATAACAAGGCGCATAACTACAAACTGGTTGCCGTAGCGAATACCTTCGTCTTCCCGATGGCCGGTTATGCCCGCAAAATCAAATCCGTGTCTGACCTGAAAGACGGGGCGACCATTGCCATCCCTAATGACCCCACCAACCTCGGTCGCGCGCTGCTCCTGCTGCAAAAAGAGAAGCTGATTACCCTGAAACCGGACGTGGGCCTGCTGCCAACCGCGCTGGATATCACCGCTAACCCGAAAAAACTGAACATTATGGAGCTGGAAGGGGCGCAACTGCCGCGCGTGCTGGATGACCCGAAAGTGGATGTTGCCATCATCAGCACCACCTATATCCAGCAAACCGGGCTTTCCCCGGTGCATGACAGCGTCTTTATCGAAGATAAAAACTCGCCGTACGTGAACATCGTGGTGACGCGCGAAGACAATAAAGACGCAGAGAACGTAAAGGAATTTATCCAGTCCTATCAGTCACCGGAGGTAGCGAAGGCGGCGGAGACCATTTTTAACGGCGGAGCGGTGCCGGGCTGGTAATGCCCACGGAGTTTACACCGTCACGCTGGCATCTATCCGGCTTTCCGGCCAGAGGAAACCCTGGCCAAACCGTGCCCCTGAGGCGCAGGCTCGCTGTAAGTCCTGCGCGGTTTCAATGCCTTCGACGACAACAGCCCGGGCAATCTTCTCTCTGACGAAGTGAACCAGTGTGTCAAAGCGGGCGGGAGAGCTCAGCTCTGAGCGGTCCAGCTTGATGCCATCTACCGGCAGAGCAAGACGCGCATAGTCGTCTGCCAGTTCCTGAGTCAGATCATCCAGCCAGACTTTCCAGCCCGCCGCCTTAAGCTGAAGCAGGGCGTGATGGATGCCGCGTTGATCTGCGGCACTCATGCGGGTCACGGTTAACGGATCCTGAATTTCTATCGTTAAGCGCTGCTGGTGACGTAGCGCAAGCAACAGGTCGATGGCTTTAGCATCAAGCAGCTGGTCTGCCGGGAGATTAAGCCAGTACTGGCCTTTGTCCGGCATCTGCAGCAGCGTATTGGCCTGCCAGAAAAAAATTTGCAGCGCGCTGCGGGTGGGCAGTGAGGCGAAGAGTGCGTCAAGATTTACGTTGTGGATCTCCACCAGAACCTCATGCGCCACCGCCTGGCCGGAATGCAAATCGACTAAAGGCTGAAACCGCAATCCGGTGATGGCATGCAGCAGGGGAGAGGGAAGCACGGTGTACATGACAAGACCTGCAGAAAAAAAGGTTCCCGCGGACACGGGAACAAAGGCAAACGACACACGGTCGGGAAGTTAATTCAGGATCCAGCGAATGCTCTGATAGAACGAGGGGCCCCGCACGGCCTTCAGCTTATTCATGGCATTGTTTTTGTAGAAATAAACCAGCCTGACGTTGCAGCCGAGCTGACGGGCAATTTGCTTGGTTTTCAGGTTACATGAATAGCCCCGCAGCACGCTCGCTTCCTCGTTGGAGAGCCTTGCAGGGCGCTGCCGCGTCGTAATGCTCACGTTGTAATGGTTTAACGCTTTTGGCGTCTGGCTCATCAGGATTTGCCACATCGCCTTGATATCCCCCAGCGACACGCGCTTATTGATGACCCCATCCACATGCTTAAATTTCAGAAAACCGACGGATAACGAATAGATATAGATCCTCGCCGCTGGCTGTTTTTCTTTAATGCGCAGAATATCTTCATTGGGCGTAATCATAAAACTGCCGATATTCAGTGGATCATAAATGACGATGTCCCAGGTTCGTTCGCTGAGGAGAAAATCTTCAATATTGCTGAACCCATGGAAAATAACATCCCGATGCGCGTCAGGTTCACGGTTGCCAAGATATTGCAGGCCAATCATTGTGAACTCACAACTATCAATAACGGCCACATGTATTGTTTCTTTCATGGTCATTCTCCTTTAGTTGGGCACCCGGTCCGTGTAAGAGAAACAGTAATTTGAATCGTGCGGTCACCCATGCCTTTGTCGCGAGACATGGCATAAAATGTATGCCAGGAGAATGTATTGCGTAAAGCCAATCCCTTTTATTATCGAAAGATAAAATTCAAAAAATATTTTAAGGTGAGATCTAATATTTTTAATCTTCTTATAATATTAGAGATAGATTTTTATCCTGAGAAATGGCGTTTGTTAAGGTTTGATATGGATAAAGCACTCTTTTTATGGGGTTTTCAGGCGGGGTTTTAGCACGTTTTGGGTGTTGGTTCGCCACTTGTGTTGCTTCGCCAGGAATTTTAGCCACCCGGGCGTTAAAATCCTGGTGGGAATAAGTTGTGAGCATGGGCTTATTACACTACTATCAGTCTCCTTTTATCGTGTTAATAATGAAATAATATGATTTTTTCTGAATTCACTCTCAGGATTATTGTGTTTTATCGGGTCAATATTCTGCAGGAGATGATAAGCGATGCGCTGCGTAAATTACTGCCTGAATATTCTCTGCAAATATCAATAGTGGAATCAACAGAACAGCTCTTTGATGCCATTAGCGACGGTCAGGTCGATATTGTTATGGCCGAGTTCAGTTATCTGTTTAACCATAAATCGTGGAGCGTACAGACCAGTAACCGGCTCAATATGTTATGTCATACGCACCACGTTAAGCGTGTACTTTTTGTGCCTGAATTACAGTACGGATTATTAAAAAGGGTGCTGGAGATGAAATACGAGCTGACCCTTTCCCTGCAGGACGAGCCCGGCGAGCTGAAAAGAGAATTACAGGCGCTGCTCAGAGCAGAAGAGGCCAGGCCGCGTGTCTCATCGTATCTGAAGGGAATGATGCGCGCCGGCGCGCGCTCGCGTTCGGTGCTTTCTGCCCGGGAGTGGGAGGTGCTGCATCTTCTGGTGGAAGGCTACACCGTGACCGAAATTGCCCAGCTGCGAAGCCGCTCGGCCAGTACCATCGCCACCCAAAAGCACAATGCGATGAAAAAACTCAACCTCACCAACCACAGCGAACTCATCAAATACCTGCAGATGGCGGGCCGGATCGGGAGTTAAGCATCGATTCGCCGGAACGACAGCGTCCCGGCAGATGCGCATCAGGGGTAGATAATATTCAGCGTCGCCGTCGTATTGAGTTTGCCCTGACTGACCTTCGCCGGTGCCCAGACATAATAGGACGCCGCCATGGGCAGGGTGAACGTCTTGCTCAGTGCCCCGCCCGCCGCCACGTTGAACAGCAGCGTGGCATTTCCGCGGCTGGTGGTAGAGGTCGAGAAGATGACCGGCTGTTGCGGGTTATTCCGCTGAATCAGCCGCAGCCCCACGCCCTGTGCGGCACCGCTGCTGGTATCAACCAGTACGGAACTGTCGGTCGACAGCAGTTGCGTGCTGGAGAGGAACATCTCAATCGCCCGGTCAGACGTCCCGTTTGTCCCCAGATTCTGACAGCTCATATTGAGCGTAAAGGGCGTCAGCCCTGGCTGGGCAGAGGCACTCAACTGTGGGATACCCAACGTAGGTAAATGAACCGTCAGCCCCGCGTTGTCGAAAGAGCAGGTGGTCAGCTTCGGCGCATATTTGATGGTCATCGGCTGGCCAAACATATCCCGGTTATCGTATGGCCACTTAAAGCCGTTAAACAGCCACTGCACGATTTTCACCAGCTGATTGATCGGCCAGGTAATGATCTCCCAGAACGACATGCCGCTCATATCGCTGACGAACAAGACATCGCTCATGGTCGCCGTGTCCCCCGAGAGGGTCGTACCACTCTGATCAACCAGCGTAAAGCGCACGGTAAACGGCGTATTCAGTTCTGAAGCCGTATGGTTACCGCTCGCGCTCAGCGTCTTGTTGGGATGCGTGCTGGTGATCTCCGCCCGCACCCTGTATTTGTCATTGCTGAAGCCCAGAATGGTGGCGTACTTACTGTCGGTCGAGAGGATCGGCGTGTAAGAAAACTCGCTGTTGCCGGTTGAGCAGTTAAACGAGCCGCTGTACTGGGTGCTGAAGCTCCCGGTCCAGGTCGGCGTGGCGGGCGTCAGCTTATCCGACAGATCGACGCTGATCGGCGGGCCATAGGAAATACTGCCCCCGGAACAGGTGGCATAGCTTGCCCCGCTGACGCAGGCGAGAAACAGAAAGGTCAGTAACCGTATCATGTTGATGTTCCGTTAGTAATGGCAAACAGAGGACGGGCTTTCCAGTCCCCACGCCGGTGCGGCGATAGTGCAATTTCCGCCACGCAAATGAACGCTAAGCTCACGTGGTGGTTGTTCCGCGCGAATGTAGAGCACGCTGGCCTGGCCGACATAACCCACCGACTCGCCGCGCTCGTTCAGCACTTCGGTACCAAACGGCAACGGTGCCCCGTCCGGGCGGGTGGCGCGCAGCATCCAGGACTGGCGCTGGTCGGTATCGAAGCGGATATAGTTCACCGCGCCATCGTAAGGGGCGACGTTAGCGATGTTGCCCAGCACTTCTGCCCCGCGGCTGTTCGCC
The DNA here is from genome assembly GCF_050031595.1 of Enterobacter cloacae complex sp. 309I3. Lineage (NCBI taxonomy): Bacteria > Pseudomonadati > Pseudomonadota > Gammaproteobacteria > Enterobacterales > Enterobacteriaceae > Enterobacter > Enterobacter cloacae complex sp. 309I3. The sequence goes on from NZ_JBLGWI010000001.1 coordinate 65,350, forward strand.
GTTTCGGACAGGGTGATGGCATTTTTACGGTACGGCGTGGCGTAAGGGACTAGCGCCACGCCATCACGGTTGGTCACGATACTTTCGTCGCCGTTAACCATCAGCCCTTCCGCCTGCGGCGCATCGACAATGGTCATGGTGGAGCCGGTTTCGTTGGAGGCAAGCAGATGCCACGGCACGGCCACCAGGCTGCCGCGCCCGTTCAGCCCCATCTGGCGGTAGTCGGAAGATTCACTGTAGGAGCCACCAAGCGTCGCGAAGTTTGCCCGGTATGCGGTGTTCACGCTGGCGGTGTTGTTCCCGCCCCGCGCATTGCTGCCGGAGAGCGTATAGCTCAGGCGGTTCGACGCCAGCGCGTTGCCGCTCATGCTGATATTGCTCTGTTCATAATGCGAGTCGCTGGCCGTCAGGCTGGAGGTGACCCACGCGTTGTTATCAAACAGCGAGAAGGGCAGGCTGAGGGAGAGGTAAAAACGCGTCTCTTCTTCACGCTCGCTGTTGCGCACCCGGCTGGCGGAGACGGTATAGCTTGCCCGGCCGATGGCGTTGGAGTAGCCGGCCTGATATTCGCGCGAGGTTTGGCGGGAATTCCAGTAGTCGCGCTGTGTACCAGAGACAAACACCGTGCCCCAGTTATCGGGCAGACGCTGGTTCAGGTTAAGCGTGAAGGTGTTTTTAGGCTGTGCGGCGCGCAGTGCATCCCAGGTGCTCATCGTCATCTCCGGGGCGACCCCGAAGCGATCTTCATACTCGTCATACTGTGCTTTCAGGCGTTGATACCCTTCCCGGGAGTAAAGCGCGTCGCTAAAGCTGTAATACCCTTTCGTGGAGTAGCGGTAGGCCGCCAGCGTGAAGTTGGTGGCTGTGGTATCGATAAATTTACTGTACGACACGCGAAAGCTTTGGCCGCTGTCGGTTCTGTCCTGCAGCGTGGTTTTGGCGTGGGTGACATCCACGGATACCGCGCCAAAGGGCAAATTCCAGCCGGTGCCGATAAGCCCCGCCTGATAATTATCGCTCACGATCGTGCCCGTATAGCCGGTCATCAGGTTATTAAAGCCATAGCGCAGCGTGGCCTGCAGGAACGCCGGGTCCGCCTCAAGGGTGTTTTGATGAACCTTTCCCGCCACCACGCTGTACTCGCTCACACCCTCTTTGAGCATGCCGGGCACGGCAGAGAAAGGCACCGTGAATGATTGCTGGGAACCGTCCGCTTCGCGCACGACCACCAGCAGGTCGCCCGCTGAACCGGTCGGCTGAATGCTGTCGAGGGTGAACTGGCCCGGCGGAACGTTCTCCTGATAGATGACGTTACCGTTCTGCATTACCTTCACCAGGGCGTTAGTGCGCGCCACGCCGTGTACCACCGGTGAAAAGCCCTGCTGCGAGTTAGGGCGCATTTTCATATCGGAGGCCAGCGACACGCCGCGCACACGAAGGGAATCAAACAGATCGCCGGGAATATAAAAGTCGCCCAGCGTCAGGTTGGATTTCAGCGCCGCCAGCGGGCGGCGAAGGTAGCGGGTGTTATTCTGCCAGCTGCTGTCACCGCTGGCGGATTTGCGCCAGGTACTGCTGTCGCGAAACTGCCAGCCGAGCAGGTTGGCCCCGGAATCCAGCCCGGCGTAAAAATCATCGTTGGTCTCTTTGGCGGAGCCTTTTGTTCGCGTGTTGTACCAGGTGGTGTTCCAGGAGAGCATCAGCGCCGGGATCCCTTCGTCCCAGAACTGAGGGGCAACATAGCCCTCTTCGGTACGTAAGACGGCCGCCTGTGGCACGGTGAGTGCCAGACTCAGCGTGCTGGTGTCCGTTTTTACCTCGCCGCCCTGAACCAGATCGTGCAGCTGCACCTGGCCGTCAGTAATGGCGGGGGCCGGAATCGCTTTGGTGTTGATCCCCAGCATAAGCGCGTCTTTCCAGGCAAGGCGAACGTCATCCTGTTGCTCGCCGTAGGTCACCGTATAGCGCCCCTTCCAGTCTCCGTTGACGTAAATATCCATCTCCTGGGGACCGGCTGGCATGGCGTTGTTTTCGTAAAAGCGTGACAGATCGGACTCACCGGATGCGCCAGCAAGCAGGGAGGTATCAAACGTTACCGCACCTGATTTATGCGAAAGCAGAAGCGAGCAGACAGCCAGCATGCAGAGCCTGTTTTGTTTCATTTTCATGGTGAGTCTTTCCGATCACTGGCTGGTGAGCGTGCGGGTTTTATACGCACCCAAATCATCCACATACATCAGCTGGTAGGTTTGGCCGCGTTTCACCGCGTTTTTTGTTGCGACGGTGAGTTGACCAAATGGCGCGACCATCGGTGATTCCTGCAGTAATTTGGTTTTGCCCTCGGAAATATTGGCAACCGTAATATGGAAAGGGCTGTCATTAACGATGCGGAACTGTTTACCGCTGGCAATCAGCGTCAGTTTCCCCGTTGCGTTATCCAGCGTGCCGGTTAACGAGGCCGGGCGATAAAACATTTTGATGCGTGATTTAATCGCCAGCTGAACGGTATTCTGGTTTTGTATATTTTCCGGCTTTGGCGGAATGTCGAGCACGTTCAGGAAAAAGACCGATTCGCGATCGCCCGGTAAATTCGCAGGCAACTTTTTTATCCGCAATTGCTGACCATTATGTTCGCTGACCTTCACCACCGGTGGCGATAACAGAAAAGGAACGTTTGCCGTTTCCGGGGTGGAGTTAATATCGCCGTCATCAATCCAGGATTGCACCAGCGCAGGGGCATCACCCGTATTGATTAACTGAACAATGACCTCTTTGTTATTCTCAGGATAAAGAACACGCGTGCCATTAATCACAATATTGGCCCATGCGTTGCCCGCGCTGAGCAGCAGAGATGCCAGCATAATAATCTTACGCATATTGGTAACCTTAAATACAGGCTTCGCCGGGACGAAGCCTGATTAACTGAAATTACAGGTAGGAAATGGTGTAGGTCACGTTAGAGCTCAACGCACCGACCGTTGCAGCAGCGGCGTTGGTTTTATAGTAATAAACGTCCAGCGTCAGCGTTTCTGAATCTGGCGCCGCTGAGGTACCCATAATGCTGGTGGTGTAAGCCTGGTTCAGCGTAACCGGCGTAGATTTACCTGGTTCAACTAAGGCGAAACCGACATTACGCGCCACGCTGGCGTCGTTTTCATTAACGCTGTTATTCAGCAGGTATTTGCCGTCGGTAGAAATATTATCGGCGCTGGAGAAATACACTTTCAGCGGCGTACCGGTCGTACCTGCTGCTGGCGTACAGCCAGAGAAGGTTAACGAAATGGATTTTTTATTTTTTGTAATCAGGCCAACCGTTGTTCCGGCATCCTTAACCGAAATGGGGGAGAGGGCGACGGTCATATCCGCGCTTTTCCCGCCATTAATCGTACAGGTGGTATCGGTAATAGCACCGGTAAAGTTAATTACGCCACCCGCTGAGTTATCTGCGGCAATGGCGTGAGTAGAGGCAATGGCTGCGCCAAGCACAGATACGGTCATGATCGTTTTGAACATGATAAACTCCATAATATTTTGTTTTATCTAAGAAAGAATGTTTCCCGGCTGCGCAACACACTGTGACAGGCTTACGCGCATCGCGACCTGAGTACGAGCCTTGACGATATTATGTTGCATCAAAAAGATACATAACAAAACATTATTCCGTTAATATTAAAATAATGAGATTATAATCTTGCTATAACGTTCTTTTAAGGATCATAACCTAAATGCCTTCATTCGAAGGTCTTAATTAATGAATTAATAATTGTTAATTTATGAAGTTTTCTATGCGGCGTGCTCAAATAATATTTGATGACTTGACCACACCCTCTTTAGACCTATTATTGCGAGGGAAATACAGTCGTTTATAACAGTGGTGTAACAATCATATGAAGTATCTTATTGATCTCGCAATGCTTTATGAAGTGGACTCCGGTGTGATCATGATAAATGGAGAAGAGGAATCTTCCATTAAGTTATCAAATCAGGCGGCACGTTTGTTATATGAACTCATCATTAATAATGGTAAAACCCTCGACAGGGACGACCTGATTAAGAAAGTCTGGGAAGACCGGGGTTTTTCCGGCTCCTCGGTCAGTCTTAATGTTGCCATAAGTGAAATTAGAAAAGCTTTTCGGAGTTTAGGACGTGACCCGCTACTGATTAAGACCATTCGTGGAAAAGGTTTTAGTCTGGCCGCGCATATTGAACATCACACTGTCAGGCCGCCCGTGGCCGCTCCGGAAAAAATGGTGGCGGAAACCGTCGATATTGTGACGCAGCAGCGAGACCCGCCTGAAGGTTTGCGTCGTCGGGACAGCGGCTTTACCACCCTGTTCGTGATGGCGTTGGTGGCAATAATGGGTATTGCCGCGCTGCTGTTCTATCAAAATATGCGCGTCGCCGATCGTCCGAAGGAGTCCGATATCTATCGGCTGGGCAAAATTGACCGCTGTACGGTTTATCTTATCGATAAGAACATGTATCAGCCGCTGCAGGTCTATCTTAACCGCGCTAAAGAGGCGATCGTCCGTCAACATATCGACTGCGAACATCAGGCTGCTGATGCCTATTATTCAAAATTTAAAAAGTCACAGCTGGAAAATGATTTTTTGGCCGTCTGTTATCTGCAGGATGGCGCCGATAGCTATAAAAATTGTATCTCTTACAGAAGCCTGACAGGGAGTTAAGATCATGTCGAAGAGACAGATGGGTATATTATTGGGCGTGGTACTGCTGCTTTCCGTTATCGTCATTGCCGTGCTTTACCCGAAAAGAACTCAGGAAGTGGGATTTGGCTGTCAGTCTGATACGGTTTCCAGGAAAAACTATTCCACGGGAGAGTCGACCGCCCTGTCGTTAACCACGCTGTTTCTTTTTAATGGCAGCGATATTGTCACGGTGATCCATAAAGGGGTATTCACCCGCGGCGACAAACGTTATTTGATTGACCGAAACTATGTCCTTAACGTTGAGAAAGTTGCTGGCAGTGATATTTACTATATTAAAGGAAAAAAACTGCAGAAATCTGATGATGACATTGCCCCGGATGGAATTGTCAATGAGCTGCTAATGGACAGTATCGACTTCTTTTATGTTACCCGGGTTAAAGGTCATGCCTGGCTAATTAAAGGGCTGGTATTACCAATAATGATGTGCGTGGCTGTACCCACATCCTGATATTCTGCAGAATGACCAGAATAGATGTTTATCTATTCATCAAAAAGTCTCAATTTTATTCATTATGTAACAACAAGATGCAAAAGCAGGCGGATATTTTTCATCTTTTGCTTTAAAGGGAATGAAATTTTCTGTATTGCCTCGTTATTTTTCGGGTGACTATACTTCGCCCCGAAAAAGGGGCTCCCCTTTTTTAAACATCTGGATTCTTTTTTGAAGGACTAAATAAATGAATAAACTGAACGCTATCGTTCTGGGCTCACTGCTGTCTCTTTCTGCCCTGAGCGTTGCTCATGCAGCGGAAACTACCGCTTCTGCAACCTGGCAAGCTTCTGCAACGAAAGACAGCGATTCCGATCTGGTTGTCACCCCAACACGCGCACTGAACTTCGTTTATAGCGCAAACACGAAAGCCTTTAACACCGACACCGGTCTGTTTGATGTGGCTATTCGTGGCGATCACTCTTCTGCAACCAGCTTCAAACTGGAAGCTATCGTTGATGACTCTGACAACACCCTGTTCAGCGTTGGCGGCGAAGCAACCAAACTGAAAGTGGGCGCGCGCTTTGGCGGGACCGATCTGGGCTCCATCGGTGGCACAGTGGGTACGAAGTCAACGGCATGGACTACCCTGGTTGACTCTTCAAACAACACCGGCGTCTCTTCTGGCCTGTGGAACCTGACCACCAGCGCAGGCGCGACGGCAAACACCGAAGTGACCGGCCAGGACAAGTTTGTGTTCTACGTCGATTCTGCACAGGACAGCACCGGTGCGGCGAAAGAGTTCAAAGACCTGACCAACAGCCTGTGGGAAGGTACTGTCTCCGTTGCGTTCCGCGCAACCTGGGGCTAAGAGCTGACAGTTACAGGGGCGTAAGCCCCTGTTTAGGGAAATATCATGTTTAGCCTCAAACCCATCTTCTTCTCTTTATTATTTATTTCCTCCTCCGCGCTGGCGATTAATGTTGGCAAAGTCACCACCATTATTCCTGCCGATGCGGATTCCACCGCCAAGGAATTAAAAAACGAAGCGGACAGCGTGCGCATTATTTCCATCAGCGCCCAGCGTATCAGCAGCCCGATGGATGAAGGCGTGGTGATTAATCCAGAGCAAACCGACGAGCTGCTGCTGACGCCCACGCGCATGGTCATGCCCGCCGGAACCAGCAATATCGTCAAATTTTACTATCACGGTAAGGCCGACGATCGGGAGCGCTATTACCGCATTACCTTCATTGATGAAGGGGTCAGCGAAGATCTCGACAACGGCACGCAAAAGAATGGCAAAGGGATGACCCGCGCCGTGGTGAGCACCATTCTGGTGGTCCAGCCCCGGAAGAAGAACGTCGATTTCGTCTACGTGGCCGGGAAGATCACCAATAAGGGCAATACCGCGTTTCGCGTGAACGCGAGCGGAACTTGCCTGAAACCCAACCCGGAATCGCCGACCACGCCGTGCGTCAAAAACTTTTACCTGATGCCGGGCACTTCCCGCGCGATCGACGATATCAACGTAACGGACAGCCATTTTCATCTCGGAATTTGGGACCTGAAACAGTTCATTCCTGTTAAGTAAGGATGCATGGTGAAAAATAAATTAGTGTTGCCGGTGATGATGGCGTGCACATCCGGCCTCTTGCCCGCGTATGCGCATGCGGCCTCCAGCTCCGTGGTTATCGCTAATTACCGTTTTCCCGACTCGCTCTATGCCCTGCTGGAGCAGGGGATCAAAATCCCCGTTTATCTGGTCAATACCCGCCCGGGTGCAGCGCAACAGGCGAGCAGCACCGGTGACGTGAGCGAGTATGTCCGTATTGGCGACGTAACGATCTACGCAGAAGACCGGCAGCTCGGGCTGCGCGATGTCCAGGTCCAGGAGTCAGACAACGGTATTCGCCTGTCAAAAGAGATGCGGACGCTGCTGCAAAGCATCAACGGCAAGCAGTTTGACGACCATATGCGTATTCCGGTGAGCGCCGGGTCGGCGTTCGAGTTGGATCAGAAAAAAATGCGCCTGCTGCTGAACCTCTCCCAACGTGACTACGGGGTCAATATTCGTCCGCGTGAAGTGGATATCGATGCCCCTGAATCAGACGATCTGAGCGGCACGCTCTCCTATAACCTGGGGGCGTATCACACCGAGAGCGGCTACGGCGACAGCTGGTCATCCGGCTATCTCAACGCCAAAAGCTGGGTCTCGATGGGGGTCGATCACCTGCTGGTCGATGGCTCGGGCTACGTTAACGAGAACAGCAGCGACACCCAGATGAACGCGGTGATGTGGGAACGTGACTATCAGGGCATGCGCTACGCCGCCGGGATGTTGAACGGCTGGGCGATGCAGTCTCTTGCCAGCGTCAGCGGGATCTCCGGCGGAGAGGTGTACGGCGTCTCCGTGGGGAACCAGGCCAACTCGCGTAAGCGGGACAATACCCTCTCCCTGACACCGATCGTGGTCTATTTCCCGACCGCCGGAGAAGCCCGCATTCGTCGTGACGGCCAGCTTATTGGTATTCAGCGCTTTGACGTGGGTAACCACGAAATCGACACCAGCGCGCTGCCCTACGGGATTTACAGCGTGGAAGTCGAGGTGGTCAGCGGCAGCCGCACCGTGTCACGGAGCATGTACACGGTGAACAAACCTTTCACTAACAACGTGTCGGAATCGCTGCGCTGGCAGACGTGGGGCGGGATTTATAGCCGCGACAAATCCGTCGTCAATTATAAGAAGTACGCCAAACGGAAAAACGAGCAGGACAACAGCTACTACTACGATTACGACACCAAACATAAAGACACCATGTCGCTGGTCGGCGCCTCCTTCAGCAAGCGCAGCGGGATGGTCGACTGGAACGCCTCCGGCTATATGATGCGCGAACACGTGGTCAGTGAACTGTGGGCCTCCCTGAACCTGACCGGGTACTTCTCGGTGAATACCCAGACGATGGCCGCCTCTGACGGAACGTACCGCGCCAACTACGGGGCTAACGTCAGTCTGCCGTGGAATATCGGTTCGGTCTGGTACTCGCATGAGCAGCTCTCCAGCGGCAAGTTCCTTGATATCTATGAAAACAAAGGCAACACGTGGGGGGCATCGTTCAGCCTGCCGTCGTTTGGCCTGCCGTCCGCCGGCAACCTGAGCCTGATGCGACAGGAAGACGACGTATACCGCTATAAACGCTATCAGGTTGACTACTCCCAGGGGCTTTATGCCGGTCGTTACGGTACGGCGCGCCTGCGGGTGGGGATGTCGCGCAATAAATACGAAGGCTATTACGAAGAGAAAGACCGCTACGTGATGCTCGATTTCTCGATCCCGCTGGGTAACACCGTCTCGGTGGGCGTTTCCCATAACCGCGATACCGGCACGGCGCTTAACGTCAGCGCCAGCCGCCAGTTCGAAGGGGATTACCTGAAGTCGGTTACCGCCAACGTTTCACGAGCCTTCAGCAGCAACCAGGATCGCACCGTGAGCGGCGGGGGCAGCGTGAGCTTTGACACGCCGTGGAACAGCAACATTCTGAGCGTGCAGAGCGGCACCAGCAAAGGCTGGAACTCCACGCTGACCAGCGACGGCAGCGTGGGCTGGTCGAAAGAGGCGGTTGCGGCCGGTAAAGGCACCCACAGCGCAGGGGTGATCGTCAGTACCGGGCTTAAGTCCGACGAGTCGCTCACGCTGAAGCTCAACGGCCGCACGGAGCGCATCAAGGGCGATAAAACCTGGCTGTCGTTACCGGCCTATCAGGCTTATGACCTGGAGGTCATGAACAGTGAAACCGGCACCGAAAGCTATGACATTGGCGCAAATGCCCGTCGTCATATCACGGTTTACCCGGGGAACACGGTGGTGATGAAGCCGCAGGTGAAAAAAATCGTCACCCTGTTTGGCCGCCTTGTTGATGCCAACGGTAATCCGGTGAGCGCCACGCAAATCAAAAACCACGTGGGTCTGACCCGCACCGAAAACGACGGTCGCTTCGTGATTGACGTGGACAAGAACAATCCGGTGCTCAGCATTGCCACGCCGGACGACAGCGTCTGCGAGGTGCGTCTGGATATTGCGTCCAACCGTGGCGCGCTGTGGCTTGGGGACATCTCCTGCGATAAAGGCGATTTCGTCTGGCAGGAAGCAAAAGGAACACGGGAACGTGACGATGAAAAAAATATTCGCTCTTAATCTGCTGCTGATAAGCGCGGCGGCGCAGGCGCAGCAGATGCCCTATTTCGCGATCAACAACCCGGACAACAACGGGACGGGCAACACGGCGGCGCTGTTCAGTCTGAACAGCACCTCCACCGCGTTTTTACACGGCTCGCGGGAGTGGCCCACCCTGAGTGCGAAAACCAACAACGGGATTGCCACCTATATTCCGGACAACAGTTTTAACGGCCCGGCAGGCAGCCCGCTGACCATCAACTTCAGCGTCACAGGCTCCAGCGCCTCGCCGTTCTTTAAGGGCACCGCGTGTTCGTCAAGCTGTGGTACCACGGGCTATACCGCGACGACCAGCTATTCCGACACGTCCATGGTGGTGAAACCGCCGGTCATTGAGCCGGGCACCGCTTATGGCCGCTGGGTGCTGGGGGATCCGTTCTTTGATTATCTGCTCAATGCTGCACCTGGCAACGAGGTGACGATTACCTCCACGCCGCAGATCTCCTCTATCGGCAAGGTCACCACCACCAACACGCTGCATAAAGTCGGCACATTGACCATGACCAACTCGCGGGCGCTGGATCTGGGCATTGACCCGATCAGCGGCGAGGTGACCATTGTGGATGGTTCAACCGGGGCGACGTGTACTAAATACACCCGCAATACGGTGTCGGGTGTGCTTTGCGAACTGCTGGAATACACCTTTGTCGGGGAAGATATCACCGGCTACAACCCGGGGCTGGCGCTGACCTCGTCCCGCGTGAACGGCGTGCTGCAATCGCACATGAACGGGGGGACGGGGCTGGCGGCGGAAATCACCTTCGATGAGAGCAACTGGTACAGCATCTCCGGCGGCATCCTGAGCGACACGCGCGTGCTGGCGAATACCTTCCTCGCGGCGCCGCAAAAAAACGGCGGCAAGGCGTACCTGAAAATCTTCCTCCCGAAGGCGCTGATTTTGAGCGTGGCGCAGGCGGGGGATGGCAACAACATCGGCAATATCGTCAGCCTGTGCCTGACGCCGGGTAACAGCTCGCTGGCGGCGGATTTCTGCTTCCAGCCGGGGGGCGGGCTGGTGATTGACCCTATCCAGCCAGGCCTTGCGATCGTGCCGGATAACCCGGATTACACGCTCGACCCTAACGGCTTGGGCGGTTCCGGGAAAGGCACGATTGGCGAGGGGCCGATAGAGATCCCCTACACCATTACCTACAGCGGCGCGCAAAAAGATGCCGCGATTGCGGTCACGGTGAAGGTCACCGGGCCGACGCAGAGTCTGAACGGCGTGGACTACTGTGCCTTTAGCGGTAACGGCTTCACGGTGCCTGTCCCCGGTAACGTGCTGCTGGGCAAAAGCCAAACGCTGAAGGCGCATAACTGCAAAGGCGAGGCGCTGTCCATTCCCGCACCCGCCACCCATGCGGAAGAGTGGGACAAGATAAGCTCAGGCGTGACGGACATGTGGCTGTGGAAAACCCCGCTGGTATTGCAGTTTGTGATGAATAACCCGGTATCGAAAACCACCTATGACGGTAATACGTGGTTTGGTGAAGTGACGGCTCAGGGTCGAATTGATGTCAGTGCATCCTGGAATTAAACGTGTATGACTGGAAAATTCCTGGCTATTTTCGCAATAAATTGCTTCATTTCCGCAAGCGCAAATGCTTTAATTATTGAAAATCTAAATATTGATTTTCTACCTGAAAAAGAAGTTGTTTTTCAGCCAATAAAAAACGATACCAGCGTACGACAGAATTATACTGTTTCGCTTATTCAGGTTGATGTCCCAAAAGAACACGGGAAAGAGACTGAAATAAAAGATGGCGAGGTGATGTTCTCGCCAAAACAGTTAACTCTGGAGAGCGGCGAGCGGGCCGGATTTAAGTTTTATTATACCGGCCCGCACGACAGCAAAGAACGCTATTATCGCGTTAAATTCACCGAGACGCCGCTTCAGGCGCGGGTTGTGATGAGCAAAGGCCAACGCATTCAGTCGGATGTGGTGGTTTCGCTTGAGGCTATTTTAATTGTCCGACCATGGACAAGGCATTTTGATTATACGTTTAGTAACGGGGTGGTGAGTAATACCGGGAATACCTGGTTTAAATATGTCTCTTCTCAGGGATGTAGCTCACAATATAATGACTCAAAATATCTTCCACCGGGTCAACGGCTGGAAATAGATAATTACGCGCAGCCCGCAAGGCGGATGATTATTTATGGAAATAAAATCATCCCGCTTACGCGCTGCCCGTAACAACCGCTTTCCTTCATAAAAGGAAATTATCCTTTGGCGCAAGCTGAAGATTTACAACTACAGGAGAATAAAATGAAAGCGATTTCATTCGTAGAAGCGAAAGATATTATCGGTGGTGCATTAAACCCATTCGCTGGCCTCGTTAAAGGTGCACAGCTGGGTTATGACACCGGTGCAAGCATCATGGGCATGGTAGGCGGCGTGGTTGGCGGAATTCTGGGTGGCGCAATGGGCTTCCTGGGTGCGCTGGTTGGCAGCTACAACTAATTCAACGAACAGGAAGACAATCATGCAAGTTATCGATTTCAAAAAAGCACAGGCCATCATCGGTGGCTGGGATCCGTTTGCTGCTGCCCTTCAGGGCGCGAGCGCAGGCTATAACGCAGGCAGCCAGATGTTAGGCGCGCTGGGCGGCACCATCGGTGGTGTGTTTGGCCTGGTGGGCGGCTTCATCGGCGGCTTCTTCAGCGCATAAGTTATCGACCTATGCTTATGGCCCGCTTTGCCGGGCCATTTTTTTATTTCAGCCACGGATAATTATGTTTTCGCTTTTTCAGTATAAAAAAAAGGGTAAGACACCCGTTATTCGCCAGCATGAATATACCGAATGTGGGCTGGCCTGCCTGGCGATGGTGCTGGGGCACTATGAACACCACGTCTCCGTCAGCCAGCTGCGCAGGGAGCTTACCGTCTCTGCCGACGCGGGCACTTCGATGGCGGAACTCATGACCCTCGCCAGCGATAAAAATATGACGGGCCGGGTGCTCAAGGGCGAAATCACTGAAATTGAAAGTGCCGAACTGCCGCTCATCGCCTTCTGGCGCGGCAATCATTTCGTGGTGATCGTGAAGGTTGACGGGCGCAGCGTAACGGTCCACGACCCGGCCAGCGGCGTGCGTCGCTACAGCCTCAAGGAGGCGCAAAAACTCTTTTCCGGCTACGTGCTAGAGCTGAAGCCGACGCCGCGCTTCGACAAAAAATCCCCTGACGAGACGCTCACGCTGGGGCGGCTGGCCAATAAATCCCCGAGCTTGTTTCAGCGGCAGGTGCTGCTGTTTGTGCTCTCGATTTTTACCCTCATCACCATGCTGGCCAGCCCCACTTACGTGCAGCTGATCATGGATGAGGCCATCTCGCGCAACGACAACGATCTGGTGATCTTACTCACCGCCATTTTCGCTATCGTCTTTATTTTTGAAGTCATAGGTAAGTTCCTCAAGCAACTGCTTGAGATCCTGATGCGTAACATCGCCTATGACGACCTCAGCCAGTCGGTTCGCCGCTATATGCTGCGTACCCAGACCGGCTGGTTCCGCAGCCGTCCGCCGGGCATTGTGCTGGCGATTGAAAAATCGCTGCATGCCTGTGCGGAGTTCATCAGCAATGGCTATGTGCAGATCCTCTTTTCCAGCCTGATCGCCTTCACCAGCCTGCTGTTTATGCTGCTGTATAACGTGAAAATCGCCGTGCTGACGATGCTGCTGATGGGGGTGTTCTTCCTGATCCGCTTTTCGCTGATCGGCCCTTACCAGCGCGCGGTGGACGACTCCATCGAGCGCACCGCAAAGTATGAATCGCTGCTGGTGGAGACGCAGAAGGGGATCATCACCCTGAAGGCCAACAACATGGAGCAGGCCCGGGACGCGGTGATGGACAAATCCCAGCGTGAGCACATAGCCGGGCTGATGCGCAAAGAGCGCCTGCTGGCCCGCTTTGATGTTGCCTCGCTGCTGGTGATCAACGCCGAGCAGCTGCTGGTGGTCTGCTTCGGCGCGTGGCTTATTCTGGAAGGGCAGATGAGTATCGGGATGCTCTATGCCTACATCAGCTACAAACGCTATTTCTCCGACGCGATGGTACAGGTGGCGCAAAAGCTGCTGGACAAAAATGCGCTGAAAGGGCCGCTGGATCGCGTGGGCGACCTGCTGTTTGCCCCCTCTGAAGCCAGCCAGTTTGGCCGTAAGATTGTGACCTCACCCGTCAGTCTGGCCTTTGAGGATGTCTCTTTTGCTTATCCGGGACGTGAGGCGACCCTGCAGCACATCAACATGACGCTGAAGCAGGGCGAAGAGGCGGTGATTGTCGGCCAGAGCGGCTCCGGGAAAACCACGCTGCTGCGTCTGATCTCCGGGATGTTGCTCTCCACATCGGGCAGTTTGCGGATCAATGCGATCCCGATCACCGAGTGCGATCTCTCCTCTTTGCGCCAGCATATTCGCATTGTGCATGCGGACGATATTCTCTTTACCGGCTCCATTCTGGATAACCTTTCCTGCTTTGATAGCGCGCCGGACAAGGAGCGGGTGATTGCTGCCTGCCGCCTGGCGGAGATTGACCACGTGGTCGCGCGTCTGCCGCACGGATACGAAACGGAGCTGCTGCCGGGAAATACCTTTTTCTCCGCCGGCGAGATGCAGCGTCTGGTGCTGGCGCGCGCCCTGTACAGCCAGCCGAAGCTGCTGCTGTGCGATGAAGTGACGGCAAACCTCGATAAAACCACGGCGCAGAAGGTGCTGGCGAACCTGCGTGGTCTGGGGATTGGCCTGGTATTTGTCACCCACTCGCCGGAGGTGGTGGGCTGTCACGGACGGCTCTACACCATGGAAAACGGCACGCTGCGGGAGAGTGAGCAATGATGTTTCTGCCCCGTCTCTACGCCCGACTTTGCGCCCGGCAGGCCGGACGCACGCTGCTCGCAAGCCGGATCACGCAAAACTACAGCCAGTTTATGCGCTGCCCGGAGACTGACGTCCCGCCCGATTTTCTGCGCCAGAACGCCCTGGAGATGAGCGGCTTTCATTTTGTCGAGCAGATCTTCCCGCCCGCGCTGTGGCGGCGCAACGTGCGTTTCGATCTCCACGCCCGGGTGGCGGCATTTACCCGCGAGCAGGATTTCTATTATCAGCCCCGCACCCTGCTGCTGGGCATGCGCTGGGCCGGATTTGGCCTGATCGCGGATGCGCTGCTCGCCACCGCGCCAGACGACGTGCGCTTTCAGTTTGTTACCCGCCTTCCCGCGCTGCACAAGCTGATGGCGGCACACGAGGAGCGGCGGGCAGGGGCGTTTTTCGCCCCGCACCGGCTGGTGACCGTGCTGCTGGTGGATGAGCGCCTCCCGGATGCGCCGCTGTTCATGACCCAGGCGGGCGACCAGAAAGCGTGGTTAACGGACGTGTCGACGCGCTTTTTAACGCGCTACGGATACGTGATTCGTACGCTGCTGCCCGGCTGTTCGCTGCACTCGGCGGAATTTGCGCTGGAGAGCCAGACCTATGCCCCTGCGGAGTACCGTCAGGCCGCCACCGCCACGCTGAACGCGTTGCGTAAAACCCCCACGCTCTGGAGTGCATGGGACGATCTTTCAGTGATTTATCATGGATGACATGTCGTGAAATTAAGAAACCGAAACCGACAACGTCGGGCGCTGATCCCGCACCATTTTTCAAAGAGCTACGAGATCAACGCCCCGCGGCTGAAAGGCGTGTTAACGCTGTTTATCTCCTTTTTTCTCTGTCTGCTGGTCTTTTCGATCGTATTTAACTTTTCGGAAACCACGCTGGCGCGCGGGGTGCTGATCCCGGCCCAGGGGGATGTGGAAGTGCGTGCCAGAGAGTCCGGCACCATCGTGGATTTTGCCGTACGTCCAGGCCAGTACGTGAAAGAGAATGACCCGCTTTTTACCGTGTCGCAGGACTACGGCGGCAAGCAGGGCTCGGTGGTGCAGTTCGATCGCCAGCAGATGGAGGCGGAGAAAAAGCGCAGCGAGCAGCGCGTGCAGACCATTGAAGATTCTATCGCTACGTACCGGAAAAACCTGGCGCAGCAGCTGGATATTGCTGACCGGCAGATTGTGGTATCCCGCGACAAAGTGAAAAAGCTGCGTGCGTTGCTCAAAAACAGCACCGATACCTATGAGGCGTGGAAAGCGATATCCGGGAAAGGCTATGTGTCGAAGGTCGATCTGGATAAAAGCCACAACGACGTGCTCAACGCGCAGCTTAACCTGACGCTGGAGGAGAGCAGTATCCTCGATCTGGAGGCGCGCAAAACCAGCCTGACCGACAGCACTCAGTCGCAAATCGACTCCCTGAGCCAGGAGCTGCTGTACGTGAAAAACCGGATCAGCGAAATTGACCGCAACCTTTCCAGCCGAGGCAGCTCTACGATGGCCATGCTGGCCCCTGCCGATGGCTACGTGGTAGCGATCAACTTCCCGCCGGGCCGGGCCATTACGCAAAACAGCGAGGTGGTGGTGGTGATCCGTAAAAACACCGCCGCGTCGATGGAGGGGTACCTCTATGTGCCAGCTACGGGCGTGGGCCGGGTGGCGAAAGGGGATAAGGTGAAGCTGCGCTTTGACTCCTGGCCGGTGGATAAATATGGCTCGGTGGAGGCCACCCTGTCTGATTTTTACGAGGTGAATATTGATGCGCATTCGGCGCTTATCCCGCTCCAGGAGGGGCAGAACTACTATCTTGCCAAGGTGCGGGTGCCTTCCTGGTTTACCGATCCGGACAACAAAAAGCGTCTGCTGATGGGCGGGATGACGGTTAACGCCGATATCGTTATCGATCGCAAACCGCTTATCAATCTGCTGATTGCGCCGCTGGAGCGGGTGCGTAAACGGTTTATCGATTGACCCGATTTCATCGTTCATCGCCCATTAGCCCACAGGCTAACGCCGGGTCGCGGGCTATTCTCCTTATCACACGCACAGGAGAATAGCCCATGAACATCACTCATATTCGCAATGCCACCCAACTGATCACGTATGCCGGTAAACGCTTTTTGATCGACCCGATGCTGGCCGCAAAAGACGCTTATCCCGGTTTCCCCGGCACGGCGCGGGCCGAGATCCGTAACCCAATGGTTGAACTGCCCGTTGATGTCAGCACGCTGCTGGACGCTGATGCGGTGATCGTCACCCACACCCATGACGATCACTGGGATCGCGCGGCGGTGGAACTGATCGCCAAAGACAAACCGATCTATGTGCAAAACGATCGTGATGCCGCGCTGCTGCGAAGCCAGGGTTTTCATAACCTCACGGTCATGACCGACGAGTCCACCTTTGGTGATATCCGCATCGCGAAAACCCACGGCGGCCAGCACGGTACCGATCGCGCGTACGCGGTGCCGGAGCTGGCAGAGCGTCTGGGCGAAGCCTGCGGTGTGGTTCTGCGCCACCCCGACGAGAAAACGCTCTACATCGCGGGCGATACCGTCTGGCGTGATGCGGTGGCGGCCGATCTGCAAAAACACCAGCCGGATGTGGTGGTGCTTAATGCCGGATACGCGCATGTGATCGGTTTCGGGCCCATCATTATGGGGGAACAGGATCTGCTCAACGTTCACTTCCTGCTGCCGCAGGCAAAAATTGTGGCGGTCCATATGGAAGCCATTAACCACTGCCTGCTGAGCCGCCGCGCGCTGCGGGAATACGTGGAAGCGAACCAGATCGGTGATGCGGTGAGCATTCCCCAGGACGGCGAAACCGTTATATTCTGAGCACCAAAAAGGGAAGGAGAGACAGATGCCACTTATCAACGTCGCGATTGTCGCGGTGGACGGGTTTAGCCCGTTCCACTACTCCGTTCCCTGTATTCTGTTTGGCGACGCGGTTTCCGGCGAAAAGCGCTTTAACGTGACGATCTGCGCCGAAAAACCCGGCGTTCTCACCTCAAAAGAGGGCTTTGCCCTTAACGCGACGCAGGATTTTTCAGCCATCGCGCAGGCGGATATTGTGGTGGTGCCCTACTGGCAGCACGTGCTCGATCGCCCGCCTCAGGCGCTGCTCGACAGCCTGGTGCAGGCAAGAGACAACGGCGCGGAAATCGTCGGGCTGTGTCTGGGGTCGTTTGTGCTGGCGTATGCGGGCATTCTCGACGGCAAGCGCGCGGCCACCCACTGGGAGTTTGAACATCACTTCCAGTCGCTTTTTCCGCGCGTCCAGCTTGATATCAACGCCCTCTATGTGGATGACGACAATATTATTACCTCCGCCGGGACCGCCGCCGCGCTGGACTGCTGCCTGTATATCATCCGTCAGCGCTTTGGCAGCGTGGTTGCCAACCAGATCGCCCGTCGGATGATTGTGCCGCCGCACCGCGAAGGCGGTCAGGCGCAGTTTATTGCCCAGCCGGTGCCGAAGGACACCCGCGACGCGCGGATTAACTGCCTGATCGACTACCTGCAGCAACACATTACCGAGCCGCATAATCTCGACTCGCTGGCGAAGGTGGTCTCGATGAGCCGCCGCACGCTGACCCGCCATTTTGTCAACGCCACCGGCATGACCGTGGCCGACTGGCTCACCGCCGAGCGCCTGCGGCGCAGCCAGATCTTACTGGAAGCCAGCAATATGCCGGTTGAACGCGTGGCCGAGCTGGTGGGGTTTAACTCTGCGGTGACCTGGCGACAACAGTTTAAGGCGCGTTTTGGCGTCAGCCCGACGGAGTGGCGCAAGACGTTTCGTATTCAGCCGTCTGCAGCCAGGCATGATGCGACATGAAGTAACACCGTCTTTTAGGCCGGGAGACCCGGCCTGCGGATGCTTTTAACTCACAACACCTTACTGAACAATCACGCGGCCGTTCAGAGGCTGAAGCGGACGGTTATTGCTGTGCTCAAGCGCTTGCTTAAACATCTCCAGCTGCTTTTCTGACAGGGTGACGGTGTTTTTCATCACCAGCCAGCGCAGCCCTTCGGTGCACGGTGGGGTGGTCAGCGAGCCGCTGAAGCGATAGTAGTGCAGGTCAGCCGGGAACAGCGGACGAAGATCGAGGTGTTTATCAATCGAGATTTCGTGGTCCTTTTCCTTTGGAAGGCGCGCCAGCAGCGGGTTGAGTGCGCTGTTTTCCGGGCCGACCTCAAACATAACGGCAAGCACTGCGACGTCGCCCTCTTTGCTGGCATGAACAAAGTGCGCTTCCAGCGGGAAGGATTTGCCGTTGATCCGGTTTTCGCTCGGGGTATGGAAATGGTACTGGCGCAGGGTAAAGGTCTGACCGTCCAGACGGAATTCATCTTCGTCGCTGGCGGTCACCTGCAGGGTATGGCCGTTGTTCACCAGCTTTTCGGCGGCGGTATGGAAATTCATCTCCAGTGGCGGCAGCGTGGCGTTATAGGCGTTACGGATATCGATGGGCGACTGGAATTTCCCGGTCTTGCAGGTGGCAAACTCGTCGCTGAGCTCGCCCCAGTTTTCCGGACCACTCTTGCCTTCATACGTCCAGTGTGGGGCAGACCCCGCAAAGACAGAGGCAGATAAGGCGAATAAGGATGCGGTCAGAATGTGTTTCATGTTGTGTCTCTCAGAATAAGAAATGCGCGTTAAAATACTGATGGTATTGTACTCTTTTCCAAAAGACCCGTCTTATATTGTGGTTATTTGCGTTAAAGAAAATGAAAGCCCCTTCTTACCCCAGCTTCTCCATCTTCGTCTCTCCCTCCGTCATTGACAGCTGATACAGCGAAAACGATCGGTGCTTCTCAATCAACGTCGCCAGCTCCGGCGAGTGGCTGGTGAGCCAGATCTGCGAGTAGCGGCTGGCCTCGGCAATCAGGCTTGCCAGCGCGGGCAGCATCTGCGGATGCAGGCTGTTTTCCGGTTCGTTGAGGGCGATAAACGCCGGTGGGCGCGGGCTTAACAGTGCCACCGCCAGGCATAAAAAGCGCAGTGTGCCGTCAGAGAACTCCGCCGGTTCCAGCGGGCGGCTTAAGCCCTCGCGCTGCATCATCATGCGAAAACGTCCGCCGGTGTTGTCGCTGTAAAACACGCAGCCGGGGAAAGCCTGATCAAGAATGCGCATCAGCAGCAGTTCATCGCCAATCTCGACAATGGTCTGAAACGCCGCCGCGAGGTTGGCGCCGTCGCTCGCCAGCACCGGAGAGCGGAAACCCACCTGCGGGGCACGCATCATGGAGCCGCTTGCAACGGAAAACTCATGATAAAAGCGCCAGTTACGCAGGGACTCGCGCATCTGCGACACTTCCGGGTAAAGGTGCGGTTCGCCGAGCTGGCCGAATACCGATTCGTTCTCGTACAGCGTGCCGCTGTGGGTCACTTTCTCGTGATGGACGTTATTCAGGAAAACCGCCTGATTTCTGCGCTTCATCAGCTGTGCCGACGGGCGGCGGTGCTGCCCGCTCAGCCAGAGCGACTCTTCCTTGATCACCGGATCGAGCTGAAACTGCGAGGGATAGGGCAGCTTCTCAACAAAGCCTACCTGCAGCTCGTATTCGTAGGTTTCGGTTTCTACCGCCAGGTTCATCCGTCGCAGCTGGTCGCTGCGGGTTTTACCCGCCCAGAACACTTTCAAAATCCCGCCTTCATTCGCCAGAGCCTGAGAAAACTGCCCCTGCGCGGCGCTGTGCATCAGGTGTATCGCCTTGTAAATATTTGATTTTCCGGTGCCATTCGGGCCGAAGACAATGTTGAGCTGTTCCAGCTCCAGCGACATATCGCGAATTGAGCGGTAGTTTTGAATGTGCAGGGTGTTAATCACAGGCTGATCCCTTTTTTGCGTTATAACCTGTATATATTTACAGCCTTTCAGGCGAAATGCAAAAAAGAGACGACAGTGAGGATGTCGTCTAAACGGGCTACTGCTTCGGGCCCCTGAGGGTCAATGGGGGCCTTCGCCTTATTGATTATTTAACGGCCAGACGCAGACCCAAATCATCAGGATAGGGATCAAAGTAGTTTTGCGTCATCAGATACTGATCCGGGTATTCGGCAAGGTAATGTTTTAGCAGCGTGATCGGCGCAAGAATGGGCAGAAGCCCTTCGCGGTAATGCAGGATCACGTCACGAAGCTCACCCCGCTGGCGGCTGTTAAGCTGATTACGGAAATAGCCCTGAATATGCATCAGCACGTTGGTGTGATTTTTCCGCGAGGCGGGCTTTTTCAGGATGGTCATCAGTTTTTCGCGGTACGCCTCGAAGAACGCGTCCAGATCGTCCCATTCATGCAGCGAGGCGACAAACGGACCAATCTCACGGTAACCCGCCTGATGGTGTGCCAGCAGCTGCAGTTTGTAGCGGCTGTGAAAATCCAGCAGCGCGCGGCGCGTCAGGCCGTTTTTACGCAGCGTGTTCAGTTCGTGTAGCGCAAAAACGCGCTCGACGAAGTTTTCCCGCAGCACCGGGTCGTGCAGACGGCCATCCTCTTCTACGGGCAGCCACGGCCAGGTTTCAAGGAGCGCGGCGGTGAACAGCCCGACGCCCTCCTTGCGGCCCCGGTTGCCGTTTTCATCGTACATGCGCACGCGTTCCATGCCACAGCTGGGGGATTTTGCACAGACGATAAACCCGGCGAGATCGCCGATCTTTGGCAGATAACTAGCCGTAAAGTCGGCCATTTTCTGCGTGACGTCATCATGCGGCGGATGGCTAAAACGCATCTGCGTGTCGCCGCCGGTCGTCATGATCAAACGCAGCGCAGGGCGTGGCGTGGGCAAGCCGATGGCCATTTCGGGGCAAACGGGTCGGAAATTCACCCACTGGGCCAGCTCATCCATGACGAAACCCATACGCTTATGCCCGCCGTCAAAGCGAACGGCGGACCCGGTCAAGCAGCCGCTAATACCCAGCACAGGTTTCGTTGTCATGGTATGTTCCTCCAGAGCCAATACTTAAAACTTACACAATCTTGCTTATTTGTCCAAGTATTGGCGGAGGTATTTTTTATTGCCGTTTAAAATCAACAGGTTTTAACTGCCCTTGTAGGTTGAATAACCGTACTGGCTCAGCAGAAGCGGAATGTGCAGTTTCTCGTTGGTCCGGGTGACGGTAAACAGCACCGGCACTTCCGGGAAGAATGTCTCCAGCTTTTTAGCGTGGAAATAGTCTGCGGTTTTGAAGGTCACTTTATACACGCCAGCCTGCATGTCCTGTTCCTGGGGATAGAGCGATTTGATACGTCCGTCATGGTCGGTTTTGCCGCTGGCAACCGGGATCCATTTGTCCTGCTGCTGCTTTTCCAGGGTAACGGTGACATCCGAAGGCGGCATGCCGGTTTGCTGGTCGAGAACGTGTACGCTCAGCGTGCCGGCAGGGGCACTGAAGGCGGCAGGGGCAAAAGCCATGGAGGCCAGGATCAGCAGAGGGGCAGTTTTTTTCATGTTGTTTTCCTGTGAAGTTGTCAGTCACAGGAAAACGTTAGCATCTGCGGCGCGGAAAAATATTCAACTTTTCGTGAAGATTCCCGCAGGAGAAAATCATTAGAGGATAATGACCTCAAGGGAAAGCTGCTGCTGCCACTGCGCCACCTGTTTTTTCCGCGCGGCGGTCAGTTTACCGCTGGTGACCAGCAGCCATTTGCGATCGGGAAATATCTCCGGTGCCAGCGTGGCAGGGGGCGTGGGTAACACGTCGATGCGGTGACCCTGACCGGTCCGCGACAAGGCTTCGAGCCAGATTTCACACGGGTCGTTCAGATACCAGCCGCTGAGCAGAATGTTATCGCCCGGCGCTTTTTTATCGCCTTCGAGGCAAAACGAGGTGTAGGCGATGAGGATGCCGTCAAGGATCGCGCGCAGGGTCATGGCGGCGGCGACGTTGGCGGACACCTGGCTGCGCAGCGGACGCAGCACGTTGGTCACCAGCTCAGGTCTGGGGTATTCGCGGCCCGCGTCGTAAATCATCTGGCGCAGGGACTCGATTTTGCCCCCCTGCAGGCGTTCCAGCATGTTCTGCTGTAGCGTTTGCCAGTTGTTGGTCCGGCGGGGTACAGGGCGCTCAAGCAGGGGTTTTACCTGGCCAATGGGCACGCCTTTTTTCACCCAGTCGAGGATTTTCAGCGCCTGCTGAACGTCTTCATCGCTGTACTGGCGGTGGCCGCCCTCCGTGCGCTGTGGCTTGAGTAAACCATAACGACGCTGCCACGCCCGCAGCGTGGTGGCGGTGATGCCGCTAAGTCTGGCGAATTCGCCGATGGAGTAAGCCATGTCCATGTCCATGTCCAGAGTGGAGGAATACTCTCAATATACTACGAATTTTTCAGAACGGGATGAAGCGCCGAAAGGGTGCACTACACTTAACATCCAACCGTGCAAATGAAAGGAATTCTCATGAAGCTATGGCCTGTTGTCACCGGGGTTGCCATTGCGCTGACCCTTGTAGCCTGTAAATCCCCCACGCCGCCGAAAGGCGTGCAGCCTATTTCCGGTTTTGATGCCAGCCGCTATCTCGGCAAGTGGTATGAAGTCGCCCGCCTGGAGAACCGCTTTGAACGCGGGCTGGAGCAGGTGACGGCCACCTACGGCCAACGGAGCGATGGCGGAATCAGCGTGCTTAACCGGGGTTACGACCCGGTGAAGAACAAATGGAACGAGAGTGAAGGCAAAGCGTACTTTACCGGCGCGCCAACCACCGCCGCGCTGAAGGTTTCGTTCTTCGGCCCGTTCTACGGCGGCTATAACGTCATCAAGCTGGACGATAAGTACCAGTACGCGCTGGTCAGCGGCCCGAACCGCGACTACCTGTGGATTTTGTCGCGCACGCCAACCGTGCCGGACGCGGTGAAGCAGGATTACCTGAACACCGCGCGCAGTCTGGGCTTCCGGGTCGATCAGCTGGTGTGGGTAAAACATTAACCCCTACTGGTACGAGAACGTAATGCTTGCCAGCGCGTTCGCCGAGCCGGGGACCAGTTCGCCGGTTCGGATGTATTGCGCCTGGAACGGCAGCGACAGGGTTTGTGCCGCAGTGGTGCTCTGGATAAAGAACTGATTAGTTGTGCCCGCCGCCGAGCTGTCCGGCCCCATCATCAGCGGGCCGGTGCCGTTATAGAAAAACTGCACCCCTACGCCGGACGCGGTGGAGTCGCCGGTCAGCGTCACCACCGACGAGGTGTTTGACGGCGTGGTCTGATCGGTCATCACCGCGCTCACCGCGACGTTCGCGTCACAGGTCAGGCTGACGTTAAACGCACCCGAAGGCGATGTACTGCCCACGGTGGCCAACGTGCGGATATCGATCGTACCCAGATCGACGTTCGCGCTTTTGGTGCCCACCGTACAGCCGCTCGCCGTCACGGTGATGGTGGTGGGGTTAATGATGACCTTTGCCGTTTTGACCTCGTTGTTATAGGCGGTCACCACCGCAGCTTCGAGGGTGGGGATCTGGTAAACCCCTGACTTCAGTGCTGTCGCGGTCTTAATAAAGGTTACCTTGGCAGACCAGCCTAAACTGGTTGCATAACCGCTGGTGCCCTCTGCAGGATAGCTTTGGGTAATACCGCTTTGCAGGGGTATCCAGGCCGAGCCGTTAAAATCTTTTAGCCCGATGATATACCCCACCCCCGGCACGCCGGTTTCAAAAATGGTGTAGTTCACCCCGTCGACGGTGACCGTTGTGCCGCTGGAGATCGCGCTGCTGCTCGGCTCCAGCGTGCCTTTGGAGCAGGTAAAGACCCAGCCGCACCAGAACACTTCCTGTACGCTGACGGAGGCGCTCCAGGTGGAGCCGATAATGCTCCCCGGCACCACCGAATCTGCCGGGCCGCTGTAGGTCATCGGCTGCGGGGAGAGGGTGATATCTGATTTCCATTCCATCGCCTGTGCGCTGGCGCAGAGCAGTAATCCGCTAATAAACAAGAATAAACGCATCATTGATACTCCGTGGTCCAGGTGGCAAAAGCGGAGACGTCTCCGGCATTCACCGGCGCGCCCGTGGCGGCCAGCCGAGCGTAGAAGGTCATCTCTACGCTGTCATCGCCCGGCGTGCCCCGGGCGGTGGTTTGCGTGTCGAGGGGGATCAGCCCGCCGTCTTTATCGAGGATCTGCACCGCCACGCCGGTGGCGCCGCCGTCGGCAATTTTCACCAGCTGCGGGTTGTCGTTATCCGGCGTGCCGCTGAAGCGGATTTTGACCCCGGCAAAGGTTGGCCCGCACGCTTCAAGCCTGATCGTGAAGGGCGTTTTGATATTGCTGACCGCGCCTGCACGGGGGAATTGTTTAATCCCGATGGTGCCCAGCGGAACGTCCTGCTCTTTAGAGTCCGCCGCAACAACGCAGGTGTTGCCGATCAAATTCCCGGTGACGGAAACCAGCACGTCATAGCCGCGAACCGGGAACGTGAAGATCAGCAAAGCGATGCTGAACGTCCGAAGCGTTACTGACATACCACCTCCTGTGAATAGAGCCCGGTACGGGCGTTATAGCTCTGCTTGTTCAACGCGTAGTTGATGGTGCAGCGCTGGTCGCTGTTGCGCCCCCATACGGCACTCAACGTGCCCCGCTCGGTTAACCCCGACAGATACAGGCTGCCGCCGTCGCCGACGATGCCGCTGGTTTTGTCATCGTTCAGTGAGACCAGCGTGCCGAAGGGCAGCACGTCGTTGCCGCGGCGCACGACAAACATCGCTTTTTTCCCCTGGCGTGTGACAAGGGTGGCGCGAACCAGCGCACCGTCGGTCGGCGTTTTGTTGACGATGGCATTCTCCAGCTCCACGTCATTACCTGCGGTTGTGACATCCAGCGCGACCTGGTTCACGCGGTACGGCGTGGCGTAGGGGATCACCGCGTAGCCCCGGCTGTCGGTTTTGATACCCTTGTGGTTAAGCACGGCAACGTCACTGGCGCCCGGGGCTTTCACCAGAATGTTGGTGTTGCCGAGCGGCTGGCTCAGCGTCAGACCATCTTCATGCAGCACCGCCCCGCCGCTCATCCCGTAGCTGAGGTTGCGGGATGAGCGGGTGTAGCTGTAGCCCAGGTTGTAGTCTCCTTTTGCGCCTTCGTATTGCAGCGTGGCGTCGCCGCCGTAGTGCTGCTGCGCGCTATAGCGCTGGTTGACGCTGTAAAACAGGTTCTCCTGGCCCGGCAGATAACCGCTCACGCCGGTACTGGCCGTAGTGCCGGTTGAATCCGCATGGGTGGTGGTAAAGCGGGCGCGGGTCGACAGCGCCGGGTTGCCCAGCGGCACCGAAAGTGACATCGCCAGCACGTTATCTTTTTTGTCGTCATACAGGCTAGAGCTGCGCTGAACGCTGACGCCAAGCGACACGTTACGAAACGTGGCATTCCACGCGAACTGCAAACTTTGCGTGGTTTTCGACGTGTTCCAGTAGGTTTGCTGATCCCACGACAGCGACAGCGAACCGTATTGCCCCATCGGCTGTGACAGCAGCAGCTGGTTTTTGGCCTTACGCGACATGCGCAGGTTATATACCGTGTCGTAGTGGGTGGTAACGGTGCCATCGTCTTCCACAATCTGCTTTGGGGATCCGCCCGCCATGCCCTTGTACGTGGTATCGCTCAGGGTATAAAACCCTTTCGTTGAGTAGCGCAGCGAGAAAAAATTAACCCGCGTGCCGATATCATTCAGCAGCTTGCTGTAACGCAGGCGCACGGAATCGCCGGTGTAGTGCTGGTCGTCCGCCAGCTGGCTGCGGGCGTGGGTCAGGTCGATGGAATACGCGCCAAAGCGCCCCAGGTTCTGCCCAATCCCGAAGGCCAGACCGTTATAGCGATCGGCAAACTGCGCCCCACCGTAAAATGTCAGGCCATAACGCCAGCCGTAGAACAGCTCGCCCTGCGCGAAAGAGGGCGTATCCTGATGGCCCATCGGACGATATTTCCCTGCCCCCAGGGCATATTTCAGCTGTCCGTTACGCACCAGGTTTGGCACGCTGGCATACGGAAGCGTGTACTGCGTCTGGCTGCCGTCGTTCTCCTGGATCGTGACCGCGAGATCGCCCCCGGAAGAGGTCGGGTAGAGATCTTTCAGCACAAACGCCCCCGGCGGCACTGAGGTTTGATAAATGATGTTACCGTTCTGGCGAACCGTCACCGTGGCGTTGCTGCGGGCGATGCCGCGCACTTCCGGCGCATAGCCGCTCAGGCTGGCAGGCAGCATATTGTCATCGGTTTTCAGGGCAATGCCGCGCAGGCCCACGGCGTCGAACACCTGGGCGGAGGTATACGTTTCCCCGGCGTAAACCTGCGCGTTCAGGGTGGGAATATCCCGCTGCAGCCAGGTCTGCACGTGGGTGAGTTCGTTAGTATCTTTGGTCCACGTGGTGAAATCACGCAGCCGCCACGCGCCGAGATTGATGCCGCTGTTCAGGCTCGCAAACAGCTGCTGGTCGCGCGTGCGCGTCTCGCCCTGATAGTCATTGTTCGAGCCGTTTACCACATAGTTCAGCCACGCGGCAGGAATGCCCGCTTCCCAGCTTTCCGGGCTGACATACCCGCGCGGCAAATTGCGCATCGCGCTCTGCGGTACGGTGAAGCTGAGGGAGAGCGTCTGCTGGTCAAAATCAAACCGGGTATCGGCAAACGCCTCCGTCAGAAAAATGCAGCGCTGCGCGAGCGGCAGTGCGCCGCCTTTCGCCTGCTGGCTGTCGATGCCCAGCGCCGCGATCTGTTCAGGCGTGAGGCATGGCAGGGCTTCCCCTGTATTTTCAGCGGTGCGGAACGTGACATTGCCGGTGAACGCATAGTTGTTATTGATATACACGTTGAGGTTGTGATCGCCTGGCGGTAATGCGCTCCCGGCGTTGACCCAGGCGAGATCGGCGCTGTTGGCGCTCTCACCGTTGAGGAACGCAGGGTTAAATTGCAACGCGCTTTCAGCCGCCATGGCCTGCCGAATTACCAGGGAGATCACCGTGGCACACAGGATTTTTCTTTTCACGTGGTCACGCCTCACAGTCGGGATTATTGGGACAATGCCGCGCGTGTCGCGGGCGTCCATGCGCCGTAATCGTTAATGGTCTGGTAGCTCACGCTGCTGGCGTGGCTGAAGGTTTCGCCCAGCGTTACGCTGGATTTCGGCGGCACCATCACCGGCTGTACCGGCATGCCATCGATTTTCAGGTTGATGGTGGTGAGGTAGTACGGCGTTGGGTTGCTGAGCGTGACCTTTCCGCCGCGATAGGCTCCGGTCAGGCTTTTCCAGGCGTCCCCTGCGCCTTGCCCAAGGCTCTCCGGGCGATAAAACACCTTGATGCGGTTTGCCGAAGCAAACTGCAGCGAATTGCCGGAACCGCTTTTGGTCTGCTGTGGAATGGCTTTCACCGTCATCCAGTAGAGCGTTTCGCGATCCTCTGGCAGGGCTTTACCGTTAAACATGATTTTCACCGCGCTTTCGCTGGCCGGTTTCATGACGAACAGTGGCGGCGTAATAACGAAGTCGTTGGTTTTTTGCCCTTTTTCGTTTTCCATCCATGACTGGATCAGGAACGTGGCGTCGGGATGCGTGTTCCTGACCTGCAGCATGGACTGGTTGGTAGTGCTGGAGTAAACCATTCGCGTGGCGCCCAGCCCTACGCCGCCTGCATATGCGGCGGATGAACATAATGAAATAGCCAGACAGATCCCTGCTTTTGCGCGCATGGTGCGTCTCCTTAAAGCTGAGTCAGGCCCGGCCAGAGAACCGGGCCTGAAAATTACGAGTAGGTAACGGTGTAGGTTGCAACCGCGCTGGCATCACCCGCCGTGGCGTTGCCCTGCGGTGAGTAATATTTCGCGCTGAAGTTCAGGGTGTTGGCCCCCGCACGCAGAGGAATGGCGGCGGCAGGTTCACCCAGCTTCACCACCTTGCCCTGCTCGTCGTACAGGCGAATCGCAACGTGCTGCGCCGAGTTAGCGCCGCCGTTTGCGCCAACGGCCAGGCTGTTGGCATCGGCCGCATCCGGCGTACCGGTGAAGGTCACGGCCACGGTGGTGGCGGCAATCGGATTGTCTTCCGTTGAGGCGGAGGTATCGGCGATTTCGCAATCTTCCAGGGTGATGGAGAAGGCTTTCGCGGTGCTGGCTTCACTGCCTGCCGCGGCCAGCGTGGCGGTACGCACTTCGCCCATGTCGACATCAATGTTGGCGCTGCCAGCACTGATGGCGCAGGCCGACGTCACCACCTTGCCGCTGAAGTTCACCGTACCGCCGCTGGTGGTTGCAGCGAACGCCGACCCTGCTGGCAGTACTGCCGCAATGGCGACGGCAAGCAGTGTTTTCGTTTTAAATTGAGCTTTCATTGTCCTGATTCCATGTTGTCGTTATGTCGGGTTGTGCTCTTGGTCGACAGATCTAACTGGTTAAAAAGACCAGCAAATCTGTCTTATTTCTGAGCCCAAGTTTT
The DNA here is from genome assembly GCF_050031595.1 of Enterobacter cloacae complex sp. 309I3. Classification (NCBI taxonomy): domain Bacteria; kingdom Pseudomonadati; phylum Pseudomonadota; class Gammaproteobacteria; order Enterobacterales; family Enterobacteriaceae; genus Enterobacter; species Enterobacter cloacae complex sp. 309I3. The sequence continues at coordinate 94,024 of NZ_JBLGWI010000001.1, forward strand.
CTTATCGCTGAGCTTTTTAACGCGCTGACGCGGCGGTAAGAAAGCTGCTCTGTTTCGGCGATATAACGCATATCCAGACCTTTTCGCAGATCCTTCAATACTCGCCATTCGCCCGGCGTCAGCGATAACGCCGTGGGTTTCTTTTTTGGGCGATATCGGCTATCGACCATTTTTAATAAGCTGGCTCGCCAGTGATAAAGTGGCTCCTGCAGCGAGATATAGGCATCTATATCGCCGCGTATCCACAGCCAGGAATTGGCTGGCGCGGAATACATACAAATAAGGACGTCAGGCTGGCGGGATTTGATGTTTTTTATATATTTCAGGCAATCAAATCCCGCGTGATACTTTTCCGTGCCGGATAAAAAAATGACATCAACGGGGGTGGTTAAACACACGGTTTCCATTAATGAATAATCATCGCTTGATGCTATTATCTGTATTTCAGGAACCATGTTTTTTAATACCGCGGCGATCCCCTGACGTGAAAAGTGATCGCCTCCCAACAGTGCGGTTGTTAAATGACGTTTATTTCCGGTTTTATTCGCCATGTTATTCCCTCGATTTATAATTGTAATGAGGCTCGCCCGTCTGGCAGAACGATGCCTGTATTTTCGAAGCAATTAAGCATTGCACGGTATGGAGTCACTATACGGATAGTGCGAAACAGGTAATCTGAATTAATCTTAATTTGTATTAAGTTGAGCTAAACGGATTTCTTCATTATCTCCCTGCCGTACCGGCTGCCTCATATTTGCCTGTAATTAATCATACCGACACTTTTTAATGAAAAGTTGGCTTTACTAAATGTTTTGTAAGGAAATTGTCTGGTGATGTCAGGTATTCCGCCTTGTTACTTACTTCTGCTAACAATTTCAGGGTGAAACTGTTAATTATGACGGGGCTTTTAGACGAGTTTGAGATGACTGAAATTGCCGACAGGCCGCGTTTTGTCTGGTTTCCTCGGAAAAAGTGAATAAAGGTCTCTGAATAATTCAGACACGGATGGCCGAAGCGTTCAATTCGCCGTTTTGTCGAGTTTTGTCAGTGTCAAGTCCGCGTGGGGAAAGGTAGCATGAGGCATTTTCAGGTGCTTTGCCAGATCTCATATGGCCAAAAAGGCGGTTAAGAGAACTTCAGATAAGCGGTTAAGAAAAAATAAAAATAAGATTTTTCGCCAGGCGCCAGGATATACAGACGCGGGTTTATCGGTCACATTAATCCTTAAACCGGCGTTTACAGGAGGTATTTAACGAGTCTTATGCATAAGTATTATATCATTAATGGCATCGTCGAGTTTCATCCTGCGGCCAGCACATTACGCGACCTCAATAATCCTGAACAGGTGGTGGTATTAAACTCGCCTGCCGGACGTTGTTTGCTGTTATTGATTGAAAGAGCCGGGAGTATTGTCACTCAACAGGAGTGTATGGACATTGTCTGGCAACGTCGGGGAATGATGGTGTCGCCGAATACCTATTACCAGAATATCTCTATTCTGCGTAAGGGGCTGAAAAAAGCCGGGTTTGAAACCGATCCAATCGTCACGATCCCCCGTATTGGCCTGACGCTGGCAAGCGATACGCAAATTACGATTAAAGAGGCGCAGTTGCCCTCGGCAGAGCCAGAAGCACCGGTCCAGACCGTTCAGGAAGAGGATGGCGTGCCGCAGCCCGTGGCTCCTGTCACTCCCGTTGCTCCGGTTGCGAAACGACGCTTCTGGCTGGGGGGCGCACTGCTGGCGCTGCTGTTAATCATTAGCGTGAGCGTCATCAGCTATAGCCGGCCGCATGACAACTATTTTGTGGACGGTTACCGCTTCACGACAATGATGGGAGAGTGTCGGCTCTATTTTGCCCGCGATATCGAGACGCCGCAGGACAGGGAAAAAGCGCTGGCCTATGCTGCGCCATTTAAAGATGAATGCAGCAGTTATCCCTGGATCTATATCAGTGGATATAGCCTGTTGCCGCGTGCTTCGGTGATCCGCTGCGACCGGGCAATGACGGAACCAAACCGTTGTATGTCAGATTACTTTATTCAGGATCATTAATATGGCTCGTTACCGTCAAACGCTGTTAACGCTCTGTTTGTGCCTGCTGGTGGGGGCGTTAGCCGCTGGCTATTATCTGTGGCAGCGTTATTACATTCACCCTTTTGCCTGTCAGGTGAACTTTATTCAGCACCATCCTGAAGATACACTGACCCTGTGGCTAAATTATACGGTGGACGGTAACAACGGCACGCTCAGCATGAACGGTCGGGTGAAGAGCGATCCGGGTAAGACCTTTAATCGTAAAATATTCTTTCAGGTAGAGCGCAAAGATAATGTCTATTACATGCGATCTGTCCGCAATATCAAATTCCCCGATGATGACGTGAGCGACAGCTGGCTGGAGAAGTACGAACCGTTATTTTTCATCTACCCCAACGAGAGTATTTATATGCGAATTAAGAAACAGCAGAATGATAATTATTTATTCATTCTGGGGACGTTACCGACCTATGTGTGCCACCCCTCAAAAACGGAGGGCTGAACGGGAAAAGCGTTGCTGTTTTGTGGTCATCATTTATACTTTATTGAACCGCTAAGAAATATCTTAGAGTAATATAAGAGCAACACAATATGTTGCGATAATGTAATTAATATTTTTTGGCAAGGTAATGAAAACTTTAACTGATGACTCATGCAGGCGTGGTTCTGCACGAAATAAACCCCTGCATATCGGTTTATTTCTGTGGCCCCATTTTTCGTTATTAGCCTTATCGGGGTTAATGGAGGCGTTGCGTACGGCGTCCTGTGTACAAAAATCCAGACAGAAAATCGCGTTCAAACTCAGTCTGATAAGCACCCGGGCGGAATTGCCCATCACCAGCAGCGCCGGTATTAGCGTGCAGCCTGAAGCCGCGCATCTTACTCCGGGGGAATACGACTATATTGCCGTGATTGGCGGAAGCCTGGAGGATCTGGATAAGGGGCTCCCGGACGACCGGGCATTTCTTGCAGAGGCGCATCACAACGCCATTCCGCTGATCGGTATTGGCACCGGGAGCTTTATCCTGGCGGAAGAGGGGATCCTCAATGAACGGCGCGCCTCGATCCATCCTTATCATCATGACGTCTTCACGCAACGGTTTCCGCAGGTTTATGCCGAGCAGGGGCTGGATTTTATCGATGAAGGCGATGTGCTGACCTGCCCGGGCGGGATCTCGACGCTGACGCTAACCACGGCGCTGATTCGCGCCCATGCGGGCGACGATATTGCCGCCACCACGTCACGGCGTTTATCGCTCTCACCGCACGCTGTTACTACCCCACGGCCTGCCAATATTGCGCTGATCCCGGACTCGCGACTGCGCAGAGCGGTGATGATCATCGAACAGTACCTGACACGCCCGCTTAGCGCCGCCGGACTGGCCCAGGACGTCAAGCTGAGCGAGCGTCAGCTTAATCGCCTGTTTCACGCCGAGTTTGGTAAAACGGCACGTGAATTTATCCGCAGCGCCAGACTGCGCTATGCCTGCTGGCTGTTGAAGAACTCGCAGCAAAGCGTCACGGACATTGCGCGGCGGATGGGCTTTAGCGACTGCGCCCATTTTATTCGTCATTTCCAGCTTGAGTACGGCTGTACGCCTGGGGTATGGCGCACGTCGCAGAGCTAATGCCCCGATTTCGTGCTTTCTTCGTAGGGTATTACTGGTTTGCCTGGATACACTTCCGTTAAAAGCCCAACGGGGGGACGATGACATGAACTGGCAGCCTTTTCGCGGCAGCGCACCGGGAAATATGACCATTTTCAGCGCCTCATTTCCTGATGTCAGCGACCAGTGGCCGATGAAAGACGAGACTGCCCGGGAGATCAACGCGCTTAACCGGGCGCTGAAAGCCGACCCGGCGCTTCGCCCTCCGCTGATTGAATACGAAGAGGGCGGGCAGGCGGTGCTTGTCCCGCAGAACCGTTACTCCGAACAGGCTTTTCGCAACCGGCCTGCGCTTCTCGCGTGGCGCGCCCGGCTGGTTCCCACCGCGCTGGCGCTGTTTGTGGTGCAAAATCCGCTGGAGGAGCGCCTCCCCGAAGGCACGAAAATGGACAGCGACAGCCGCCAGTGGTTTATTCACGCTAACGACGCCATCGGCGTGCGCTCCCGCGCAAAAGTGCTGGCTGCGCTGGTAGAGAAGTACATCCATAACGAGAGCGAGAACAACTGGGTGAGCCTGGCCAGCGGGGCGGCCATTCCCGTGCTGGAGGCGCTGCGCAACGCAAAGCTCGACGGTCAGCAGGTGTACCTGACGCTGGTAGATAAAGACCCCGTCGCGCTGAGCTGGGCCGAAACCATGGCCGCGCAGGAGGGGCTTGTTGTGGGCGAACAGCTGACGCTGCTCAGGCGCAACCTGCTACATACGCTGGTGCGTAACGACGATTTACTGCTGGAGCTGGGTGAGCATCAGGCCGAACTGGTCGACGCGCTGGGCATATTTGAGTACTTCAACGATACCGATGCGGTGACTTTCCTGCAGCGCGCGCTGCGGCTGGTGAAGCCCGGCGGGGCGGTGATTGTGTCGAATATGCTGACCAGCAGCCCGCAGATCGACTTTGTGCTGCGCGGTATTGGTTGGGAGGACATCCATCCCAGGTCGTTGCAGCAGTTGCAGGATATCCACCTCGCGGCGGGCGTGCCGGTGGAGAATGTCACCGTGGTGGTGCCAAAGGATGGGGTATACGCGGTGATGGAGGTGAAGGTTTAGCGCGATCGGTTCCCTCTCCCTGTGGGTTGAGGGTGAGGGGGGAGCAGCACGCATAGCGTGACTTGCATTAGTTCGGTTTTCCAAACATGATCCCCTCATGAAAATAGAAACCGCACATCCCTCACACTTCGAACGCCTGGTCGCAATCTGGGAATCCTCCGTTCGCGCTACCCATCACTTTTTACAGGAAAGCGATATCGCGGCTCTGCGCCCGCTATTGCTCAACGCGTATCTGCCAAACCTCACCGTCGTGATGGCCCGCGATGATGCAGGTGTTATCCACGGCTTTTTAGGCGTGGATGAAAACCGCATTGAAATGCTGTTTGTTGATGATGCGAGCCGGGGAAAGGGCGTGGGGAAATTACTGCTGCACTATGCCATCGCAGAGTTTGGCGTAAACGAAGTGGATGTGAATGAGCAAAACCCGCAGGGCGTCGCGTTTTATCGCCATATGGGGTTTGTGCAGGTCGGCCGCTCAGAGGTTGATGGGCAGGGGAATCCGTTTCCGTTGCTGCATATGCGGTTGAATCGGGATTAGCGCTTAGCCTGCTTATCCCATTTTAATAAGCCGACAATATCTTTCTCTCCCTCGGCTTCTTTCAGCAGGCGCAGCTTCTTTTCATACTCAATGTATTCTGAACACGCCTTTTCATCCGCCGCTTTTTTGCTGATTTTGCCTGCGCCTTCTAAAACGTCCCGGTCGTTAAATTGCAGGAACTGATCGAGTTTGGTTTGCCAGTCTCGTAAAAATACCTGCTTGCGGCGTTTGGCCTGATCTTCAGCAAAGTCGAGCCACATATTAACGACACGATTTAGTTCGCTGACTTCATCCTGAGACAGATAATTTTTTGCTGTGGTGACATCGCTTTTACGGACTTCTTCGCCTTTATAGCTGGTCAGCCCCATATACGGTTGCGTGGCGTCCGCACGCTGGTGAATCAACTCAGCGGCGGTAAGGCCGGTGCAGGCAAAATGCAGTTTATTCTGGATGGTCTGGAAGAATTGCGTGGTTTCTTTGAGTGACGGCTGATAGTCAGCGGCTAATGCAAAAATCTCCCTCACACGGAGATAAACCCGGCGTTCGCTGGCCCGTATATCGCGAATGCGTTCCAGCATTTCATCGAAATAGTCAGGTACGGCGGATGATCCCACAGGCGGGTTTTTCAGGCGCTCGTCGTCCATAACGAAGCCTTTTACCAGATATTCCTGCAGCGTTTGGGTGGCCCACTGGCGGAACTGTGTCCCTCGTGTGGAGCGGACGCGATAGCCGATGGCGAGAATGACGGGCAGGCTATAGTGAAGTGTGTTGCGATTAACCTTGCGCTGACCTTCTTGCTGAACTTGTAAGTAAGCCTTACAAGTTGCTTTTTGTTCAAGCTCACCCTCTTCGTAAATAGCTTTAATATGCTGTGTAATGGCTTGAGGAGTGACCTGATAAAGAGCCGCTATGGCTGCTTGCGACAGCCAGAGCGTTTCATGTTCAAAGCGACATGTGATGCGAACAGTTCCATCATCGCTGGCAAACATAATAAATTCGCCAGCCGGAGAGTGGATTACGTTTTGATCTGCCATGTCGCCTCCCTCTTTTGAGTAATTAACCTTACCAGCGTGTAGTATGCCAGAAACAGCCGCTAAGCCAGGTGGTTTGTATTTGACTTTGCGAGGCGCTTTCCATGATGCTGAGCTTGGATCGCCGCAAGCGCGTCCTCTATCTCAGTGAGCTTTGCTTTCGTCTGTTTATAATCATCCTGCAACTTCTGCTCCTGCTCGTTATATGCCACCAGAACGATGCACCCTTTCATCACCTTTACGGTCACCTGATGTCCGGTTTCAAACCCTGCCGCGCGAAGCCATTTGCCAGACAGAATGATATTGGGTGTGGATTTGTCGAAAACATTCGGGCGGTATCCCACAATTAACGAACGCTCGGTTCCGGATTGGTCGGTGTCTGGGGTAGAATGCGAATCAGCCATAATCAACTCCTTGATAGTTGGTGAGGTTAGCTCTCGTCCGGTATTGCGAGTACCTGGCGAGGGCGTTTCAATCTGAGGTTGTCGTATGTTAAGGTACGTACCTCAATGAAGATATACTGCTCTTGTAGGTACGTACATGTCAACAGTTAAACGCGACCCTAACAAATCTAAATCCGGAAAAGCACCGACGTTTCAGATTCGTATTACGCCGGAGTTGAAGGCACAGTTTGAGGAGGCTGCGAAGGCTGAAGGGATGAGTTTAGGGAATTGGCTTAAAACACTTGGCAGAAGAGAAATTGCGAAGAAATAAAAAAAGAAATGCTTAGTAGCTTTCGTATGTTTTTAATCATTGCTTTAGATTGACCAGATAACTACTTGTGTGAGGCGCTAAAGGTCTGGCTGGTCGTCGGTGAAAAATATAAGTATTCGGTGTAGGATAATGTCATTTTAGCGGTCATCAGATTCTGACCTGACTTTGATTCGCGCGATAATAATCTTGAAAATCACATTCGCATGTAATCTGAATTACACTTGCTAAGGTGAAGAACTCGTCGCGCAGCATGCTTTCAAAAATCCTCGAAAATCCCGTCATTTTTCCGTTAAAAAGTCATGCGTAAGGTGCATGGTTTTGCAAGCGATTTACCGGAAATGAGTTTCCCGCTACTGCATGCACTAGCACAAAAGCATCCCTAAAGCGGGCAGAAGGAAAAGGTTTATAGATTACGTTGAGTACTTGATTGTTTTGAATATTAGTATAGAAAAAGGCACCCAAGGGTGCCTTTAGAGGAATTATTAACTTAGCTGACAAGTTTTAGGTTCGGCGGCAAGGAATAACCTGCATCTTTGGGTAGGTTTCCTATAATCAATTGATAGACATCTTCTCTTTTCTGATACGGGAGATCAGAAAGTTGTTTCATAATGTATTTTTTCAGTGCGTCATTTCTATCCCATTGGAGAGAGTAACGTCCATTATTTATCTTTTGCTCTATTTTTAAAAGCGATTTATTTTCGTCATAAATGTAACGCATGGAAATAATATTTTCTTCATCATCAATGTGTTCGCAATAATTTATAATGAAATAAATATAAGAATTCACTTTATAAGTTTCGATTTTCTTATATTCTTTCTCAAATATAGCTGTTATGAGTTCATCAGGTTGCACACCCTTTACTGAACAAAAGGCAGCTAAATTTTTCAAAATTTGAGCTACATTAATCATTTTAACATCCTCGATACTTCAACTAAGATTTCAGGTATTGCGTTAATGGAGTTCTGTAAAGTTTGGTTGTCTCGTTCTTTTACAGGACCAAATTGTCTGTACAGTTTACCTAAAATGAATTTTACAATAATAGCATCATTTGCATCAGTTGTCTGTAAATTCCTGAGGTGCGGTGAAAAAATAGGTTGTAGCTCTCTCCCTTTCTCATCAAGTCCATTTATTATCAGAAGGTTAGAAGCTTCCTCTTTAATCTTGGCGGTTAAGATTTCTCTCATTTTTTTGCGAGCAAGATGGGGCCTTTTTTCTAATAGGTCTTGGTCTATTACCCCTGCAGCTTTTCTGGATTCTTGTTCTACTAAGTTTCTTTTAAATAACTCCAGTGTGTCATCAGGTAACGTTAGCCCTGCATCAAGGCTTGCCTTCTTGAACTTCTCTAACTGTTCATCAACTGATTTATTAATCTCAGCTCTTTTTTCTTCGAATAAAGAATTAAAATCAATATCTTCCAAATAAGAGTCTTGATCACTGATATAGGCGCCTTCACTTGCTACACCAGCCAAGAAATTTTCTCTTTCTCTATAATCATCATCAGTAAATGTATATTCACGATTGATGGTTCTACGGGCTCTGTCTACCTCGCTCTGGAAGTTTTCCCACATCGAATTTAATCCTATTTCTTCATGAAAAATCACGACCCCGTTATTATCTATTTCAAATGCCGTAATCTCATTGTCAGGAATTGCACGTAGAATCCTACCTACAACTTGAGCAAAAGCGTTAAGACTTCTATAAGGTCTGAATATTGCCAGTATGCTTAGATATTTATGATCGTAACCCTCCATTAACATATTTACTGAAATAACAACGTCAGCGTTATGATTTTCAATGTTTAGAAAAGCATCTTCTTTTATTTCATCATCCATTTCACTATGGATAATAATAACACGCAGACCTTTTGCCTCATACCATTTAGCTAAATCTTCGGCATGTGTAATACTGCATCCTACAGCGAGGATTTTATGTGGGACATGAGGAGATGCTTCTTTAAGTATATTCAACTTCAAAATACTATGTTCAATTACATCATTTGAACATTCAGGTGAGAGAGCTACACTTTTTTCTATCCATTCTTTATCTTTGAACTCTAAAATGTCTTCTTTAGTAAGTTTTTTATTAGGTATGTCTGGAGTCGTAAAATACAATTCATGAGCATTAACAGTTTCTTTTCTTAACCATTTGACATACTTTGCTCTCATTACTTCTGATAAAGGTGTTTCATGAATTTTTTCTCCGGGAACTTCTTGAGCATCGCCACGATAAGGAGTTCCAGTAACATGTAAAACTCTTGCATTAGAGAAATACTTAAGTGCGTCACGCCAGCTTTGAGCTGGAGCATGATGTGCTTCATCAACAATGATGAAATCGAAAAAGTCTTCTGGAACTCGATTAATGAGTGCGCTTTTTCTATTTCCAGATATTCTTTGTATATTGGAAAATATAATATGACTTTTCTCTAAATGTTCAGAGGATATGTCTGGTAAATATTCACTGACTACTGGAATATCTTTGCTGCTGAAGACAATATCATAATTTATCCAAAAGTTGTCTTCTAACACTTCTTGCGTCTTTCGAATACTATCTTTAGTAACAAGGCCTGGAGTAATAATCAAAACTCTTTTTTGAGATACACCGTATGGTGCTATAGAGATTAATCCACTCTTACCTGTACCTGTAGGTAGAACCACAAGAGCTTCACGTTGAACGGGGTTGCTGAAAAACTCCCTTATTTTTATATAGGCCTCAATTTGTGGGGTTCTTAACTTTCTGTTACCTTCGATATTTACAGCTGTGTTAGTAAAATAAGACATATGGGTTCCTTACATTAAAAAATCAGCATATCACTGAAGCATTTCTTTCCGTTGTAAGAGGTTTACGCGTAATGGTAAGCGCCTCTTATGCTGTTTTTAACAACATGTGCCAGTGCAGCTCTATCCAATTACTGTTATAGCCTTTCTCATGCAATATTGTCGATGAACTATGTCTAAAATCGTGTGCTGAAGCTCTTCCTTACGTTTTTACCAGCGCACCAGCAAGGCTCATCAAGTCGTAGCTTCCCAATGAAATTGACCGCGCTTTTCCAGCAAAGCGGAAACGCCAGCCCTTCGAGCCATCGGGGTTTATACGGCCCATGTTTTAATGTATTGGGCTTGTCTTAGGGATTAGCTCGTTTGGTTTGTATGACTGTAAGTGCCATGTTTATATGTAAAGAATATGTATAAAAAGCCTATACCTATTTTTTCTTGGATTCAGGGAGATTCCGTCGGACTGTCACGAATGATTAAACCAAAGTGTTTATTGAAAAAAGATTTTTTTTTGACTTTCTTGGATAGTTGCGGACGAACTTTTGGCGGAAGATCACAGGAGTCGAACCTGCCCGGGAACGCTGGCGTCCCCAACTGGATTTGAAGTCCAGCCACCTCACCGGAGATGACGATCTTCCGCGCCTGCATTGCTACATGGAGGCGGGGCGCATTATAGCTACTTTCAGACATTTACCACATACCCCGACACATTTTTTTCACCTCTCTTTTGACCTGAACACCCCCATTTCAGTTAATTCTTAAGAAAATCCTCAGGTTAGCATTTCGTGCTCCGCGACATTTACCCCGATCACAAAAAACAAGAAACGTAATTTGCTAACCAGAAAACGCAATACTCGCTGCTGAAACAATGGTTTAAAACCTCTGTAACCGGTCTCAGTGCCCGTATCGCCACACGGCAGGCATCTGGCGGCCAGCAAAGGATTACAGAACCAGGAGGACGAAAGTATGAAAATCAGTGATGGAAACTGGCTTATTCAACCTGGCCTGACCGTGACGTATCCGGTCCAGGTGTTCGATGTGGAGCAGCAGGGCAATGACCTGGTGGTGTATGTGGCACCGCGCGACGTCCGCGAACGCGCGTGGCAGCTCGATACGTTAATGTTCACCGTCCGGCTCTTCGCACCGCAGGAAGGGATTGTCGGGGTGCGCATCGAGCACTTCCAGGGGGCGCAGGACAAAGGCCCGCACTATCCGCTCAACGTGCTGAAGGACGTAAGGGTCGAGACGGTAAATAACGCCGAATACACCGAGCTGAAAAGCGGTAATCTCAGCGTGCGCGTCACCAAAGGCGAGTTCTGGGCGCTCGATTTTCTGCGTAACGGCCAGCGGATCACCGGCAGTGAACTGAAAAACAACGGCTACGTGCAGGACAGCAACACGAATCGCAACTATCTGTTCGAACGTCTGGATCTGGGCGTCGGGGAAACAGTTTATGGCCTCGGTGAGCGCTTTACCGCCCTGGTGCGCAACGGTCAGCAGGTCGATACCTGGAACCGCGACGGCGGTACCAGCACCGAGCAGTCCTACAAAAATATTCCGTTCTATCTCACTAACCGCGGCTACGGCGTGCTGGTCAACCATCCGGAAAATGTGTCGTTTGAAATCGGCTCGGAGAAGGTCTCCAAAGTACAGTTCAGCGTCGAGGGCGAATATCTGGAGTATTTTGTGATCGACGGCCCGACGCCGAAAGCGGTCCTGGACCGCTACACGCAGTTCACCGGTCGTCCGGCGCTGCCGCCGGCGTGGTCCTTCGGCCTGTGGCTCACCACCTCGTTTACCACTAACTACGACGAAGCGACGGTGAACAGCTTCATCGACGGCATGGCCGAACGCGACCTGCCGCTGCACGTCTTCCATTTTGACTGCTTCTGGATGAAGGCCTTCCAGTGGTGTGATTTTGAGTGGGACCCGATGACCTTCCCCGATCCAGAAGGGATGATCCGCCGCCTGAAAGAGAAAGGGCTGAAGGTCTGCGTGTGGATCAACCCGTACATCGGCCAGAAATCGCCGGTATTTAACGAGCTGAAAGAGAAAGGTTATCTGCTGAAGCGCCCGGATGGCAGCGTGTGGCAGTGGGACAAATGGCAGCCCGGGCTGGCGATTTACGACTTCACTAATCCGGACGCGTGCCGGTGGTACGCCGACAAGCTGAAGGGCCTGGTGGAGATTGGCGTGGACTGCTTCAAAACCGATTTCGGCGAGCGTATCCCGACGGATGTGCAGTGGTTTGACGGTTCCGATCCGCAGAAGATGCACAACCATTACGCCTTCATCTATAACGCGCTGGTGTGGAACGTGCTGAAAGAGACGGTAGGCGAGGAGGAGGCGGTGCTGTTTGCGCGCTCGGCGTCCGTCGGCGCACAGCAGTTCCCGGTGCACTGGGGCGGCGACTGCTATGCCAACTATGAATCCATGGCGGAAAGCCTGCGCGGTGGGCTGTCGATTGGTCTGTCCGGCTTCGGATTCTGGAGCCACGATATCGGCGGGTTCGAAAACACCGCCCCGGCGCACGTCTACAAACGCTGGTGCGCGTTCGGGCTGTTCTCCAGCCACAGCCGCCTGCATGGCAGCAAATCCTACCGGGTGCCGTGGGCGTACGATGATGAGTCCTGTGACGTGGTGCGTCACTTTACGCAGCTGAAATGCCAGCTGATGCCGTACCTCTATCGTCAGGCGGCGCTGGCACGGGAGTGCGGCACGCCGATGCTGCGGGCGATGATGCTGGAATTCCCGGACGATCCGGCATGTGACTATCTCGACCGTCAGTACATGCTGGGGGATGCCTTGATGGTAGCACCGGTGTTCTCCGAGGCGGGTGAGGTGCAGTTTTACCTGCCGGAAGGTCGCTGGACGCACTTGTGGCACAACGATGAGGTTCAGGGCTGCCGCTGGCATAAGCAGCAGCACGATTTCATGAGCCTGCCGGTTTATGTGCGCGACAATACCCTGCTGGCGCTGGGTAACAACAAGCACAAACCGGACTACGCCTGGAATGAGGGCACGGCCTTCCAGCTGTTTAACCTGGATGAGGGCGCAACGGCAGTGAGTGAAGTGCCTGCGGCTGACGGTTCGGTGGTATTTACGCTGAAGGCGTCACGCAAGGGCGACACCGTGACCCTTACCGGCGCGGGTGACGCGCGGAACTGGTCGGTATGCTTGCGCAACGTGCAGAAGGTGACTGGTGTGAAAGGTGGCTCATACGCGGGCAGCGAGTGGGGCGTGGTGGTGAACTCGGAGGGGGATGAGGTGGTGGTTCACCTTTAATTCCCCTCACCCTAACCCTCTCCCCAAAGGGGCGAGGGAATGGTTTACTCCCTCTCCCTTTCAGGGAGAGGGCTGGGGTGAGGGTGGTGTTGAAACTACACCACCGGTCATGGTCTGCTGAACCTGCTGTTTATCCATATTTACCGCGCTCAGCTTGCCATTTACCGTTGGCTTCAGCGGGGCATTCGCCTGCACACTCCCGCTGGCAGTCAGCTGAATATTGCCATCGCCGCTCACCGGCAGTGCGGGCCAGCCCCACTGCTGCAGGATGTTGAGCGGCACGCCGCGCCCGTTCAGGCTCACCGTGGTCTGTCGTTGCGCAAGCTGAGAAACCGTCGCGGTGGCTTCCAGAATGCCTTTCTCGGTAAAGGCGCTCAGATCGGTGATATTGACCGTGGCGGCGTTAGCGTTCAGTGCCAGCGACGGGCGTCGCACGTCCACGCGGTTAAAAGTGGCTGCTGCGCCGTTTAGCGTGGCGCTGCCGCCCCATACGCCCCATTTGTGGTCCTGCGCCAGCTGCAGGTTAGCCCCATAGCCATCAAGAGAGGTGATCTGCCACGGGAATGCGGGATCAATGTCGATCACCAGGTTGCGGCTCAGGCCGAATTTCTTCAGCGTCACGCTGTTCAGCCATTCCGGCAGCGGCTCCATCCACAGCGTTTTCCAGTTCTGCGGCAGGGTGTACTCCAGCCCGGCGACGGCGACATCGTCCAGTACCAGCGCTTTACCGTCGCGCAGCCAGTTGCCGGAGGTGCGCACCATGCCCCCTTCCCAGCGGGAGGTGAACTGGCGCAGCGCCACGCCCTGCGGAGAGAATTCCGCATTCAGGATCGGGTCGAACAGATGCAGCGAGCCGTAAATAAATTCGCTGGCATTCATGGATAAACGCCCGTCCTGGCTCTGCCAGTCTCCTTTGCTCAGCGTCAGGTTACGCAGGCTGAGATCCAAATCGGTTACGGCCCAGTCTGGCCCCTGCAGGCGCGCATCGATGACTTCCAGGCGGCCAATCTGCAAGGAGGGGATGGTATTGAGCGGCGCGAAGAAATCCAGCAGCGATTTATCGCTCTGCAGGCGGATCTCGTTCAGGCGCATAGTGTCGATGACCCAGCTTCCGTCGGCGTTGCGCAGGGCGGAGCCGGTAAGCGAGCCGCGCGCCATATCGGCGCCGATGGTGTTTAGCACCACCTCCTTGCCGTTCAGCTGGCCCTGGATCAGCACGTTAGTGGCCGGTACCCCGTTCAGGGTGAGCGAACCCGCGCTCATCTGGATCTGCGCATTTTTGCCCAGCACGTTACCCGCTTCTGGCTGCCACGGACTGACGCCGCCCGTCACTTTTTGCGCGCTTAAATCCCACTCCGTGTTGGGGCTGTTGAAGGCCATGTTGTTTAGCTGCAGACGGTCTGCCTGGAAGGGCATCGGCGCGGTCTGCGGAGAGAGGTTCAGCGTGCCATCGACCAGGGTGATGGTGTCCATATGCAGTGGATCGGTGAGCTGTCGGCTGCCAAGACCAATATCGACTTTTTTAGCCACCAGCGTGGCGGGCTGACCGTCGCGGCCAAAGGTGACGTTTTCCAGAAGGATGTGGGAAGGCGACGAAAAGCGGTGGTCCATCAGGTCGAAACTGAGTTCGTAATCGGTGTTCACCGTTACCCAACTGCTGACCTGTGACGCACCCCAGCGGGTCTGAAGCAGAAAATAGAGTGCCAGCAGCACAAGGAGCAGGGCTACCAGAAGATAGACGAGCAGCTTTCCAATAAATTTCATGGTCTTCCTTCCCGCGAAACGTACATAAAGGAGTTATGCACGATTTATGCGCAATGCTCAAGGCGGGAATGGTGTAAAGAGATGTCACGGCAGGCATTGACAGCCTGCCGTGAGGACAATCATTTTTTCTCTGGCGGGAAAACGAGGTTCAGCACGATAGCGGTGATACCGCCAGCGGCGATGCCGGAAGAGAGCAGGTTTTTCACCCAGTCCGGGGCAAACTGCAGGATCAGCGGCTGCTGAGAAACGCCCAGACCCACGGCCAGCGACAGGGCAATAATCATGATCGCGCGGCGGTTCAGTGGCTCGCGGGAGACGATTCGCACGCCCGAGGCCGCGATAGTACCGAACATCACCAGCGTTGCTCCGCCCAGAACCGGCTCAGGGATGTGCTGCACAAAACCACTCACGGCCGGGAACAGGCCAAGGACAATCAGCATCAGCGCCACCACAAACCCGACATAACGGCTGGCCACGCCGGTCAGCTGGATCACGCCGTTGTTCTGCCCGAAGCAGGAGTTCGGGAATGTATTAAACACGGCAGAGACAAAGGAGTTCAGACCGTTTGCCAGCACGCCGCCTTTCAGACGCTTCATGTACAGCGGGCCGGACACCGGCTGCTCCGAGACATCGGAGGTGGCGGTGATATCGCCGATGGTCTCCAGGGAGGTGATCATAAAGACCAGCATCAGCGGCAGCAGCAGACCCCAGTCAATGCCCAGGCCGTAGTACAGTGGAGTAGGAACGGTGATCAGCGCGCTGTTGGTCGGCGCGGTGTTTTCCGGCAACATGCCCAGCGCCCATGCCAGCAGGTAACCGGCCGCCATGGCGATCACCAGCGAGGCCACGCGCAGGTACGGGTTACGCTGACGGTTGAGCAGAATAATGATGGCCAGCACCACGCCAGCCAGCAGCAGGTTTTTTGGTGCGCCAAAGGTGTGGTCGCTCATTGCGGCATAGCCCCCGCCGATGGAGGTCAGCCCCACTTGGATCAGCGACAAACCGATAATCATCACCACCACGCCCGAGACCAGCGGGGTGATTACGCGGCGAGCCAGATGCAGAACACGGGAGATCACCATCTCCGTGCAGCTGGCCAGCATCAGCGTGCCGAACAGCGCCGCCATCATGGTCGGGACATCCGCCCCGCCGGTTTTTAACGCCGTACCGCCCATGATCAGCGGTGCCACAAAGTTAAAACTGGTACCCTGAATCGACAGCAAACCAGACCCCACCGGACCCCAGGCTTTAATTTGAATAATTGAGGCCACGCCGGAGGCGAAGAGGGACATGCTGATGATGTGCTGCGTATCCTGAGCCGGTAAACCCAGCGCCTGACAGATCAACAGCGCCGGGGTGATCACCGCAACAAACATGGCCAGAAGATGCTGGCAGGCAGCGAAGAGCGTCTGCGGAAGCGGTGGGCGGTCTTCAAGACGGTAAATCAGTTCGCTATTTTGCTTCTGCGCAATCGGTTGCGCATCAGGAGACTCTATGCTGTTAACGGACATCGACGGTAATCCCACGGTGGAAAAGCGGGCATTTTATCTGACCACCTGGTAAAAGCAAACGATTGCCAGCAAAAAAAAGAGAGAAAATCTGCCGGTATGAGCAGGTTTTCTACAACGTGGAGGAAAAAAAAATTACACTTTTCGCGCCGGTGGCTCATGACGAGCATAAGCCGGCCCAGGATAACGCCGCGTGTGTATGGAACACGCGCATAACAGGAGCCTCTTATGATTCATCTCGATACGTTGTCGACCCTTGTTGCCGCAACGCTGGTTCTTCTGCTTGGTCGCAAGCTGGTACACAGTGTTTCCTTTCTGAAAAAGTACACCATTCCTGAACCTGTTGCCGGTGGGTTGCTGGTGGCGCTGGCCCTGCTGGTGCTGAAAAAAAGCATGGGCTGGGAAATCGATTTCGATATGTCCCTCAAAGATCCGCTGATGCTGGCCTTCTTTGCCACTATCGGCCTGAATGCCAACCTGGCGAGCCTTCGGTCGGGCGGTAAGGTGCTGGGCGTGTTTCTGATTGTCGTGGTTGGTCTGCTGCTGATGCAAAACGCCATCGGCATCGGTATGGCGTCTCTGCTGGGGCTGGATCCGCTGATGGGTCTGCTGGCTGGCTCCATCACTCTGTCCGGCGGGCACGGTACCGGGGCGGCGTGGAGTAAGCTGTTTATCGAGCGCTATGGCTTTGAAAACGCAACGGAAGTGGCGATGGCCTGCGCGACCTTTGGTCTGGTGCTTGGCGGTCTGATTGGCGGCCCGGTAGCGCGCTACCTGGTGAAGCACTCCACCACGCCGGACGGCAGACCGGACGATGAACTGGTCCCCACCGCGTTCGAAAAGCCGGACGTTGGCCGCACCATCACCTCGCTGGTGATGATTGAAACCATCGCCATGATCGCCATCTGTCTGACGCTGGGTAAAGTGGTTGCGCAATGGCTGGCGGGCACGGCCTTTGAACTGCCGACCTTTGTTTGTGTGCTGTTTATCGGGGTGATCCTGAGCAACGGTCTGGCCCTGATGGGCTTCTATCGCGTGTTTGAACGTGCGGTCTCGGTGCTGGGTAACGTCTGCCTGTCGCTGTTCCTGGCGATGGCCCTGATGAGCCTTAAGCTGTGGGAGCTGGCGTCGCTGGCGCTGCCGATGGTAGCCATTCTGGCGGTGCAGGCGCTGTTTATGGCGCTCTATGCCATGTTCGTTACCTGGCGCATGATGGGCAAAAACTACGATGCCGCGGTGCTGGCGGCGGGGCACTGTGGGTTTGGTCTGGGGGCCACGCCAACGGCAATCGCCAATATGCAGGCAATCACCGAACGTTTCGGGCCTTCGCACATGGCGTTTCTGGTGGTACCGATGGTTGGGGCATTCTTTATTGATATCGTCAACGCGCTGGTGATCAAGCTGTACCTGATGCTGCCGATGTTCGCCTGAGATCAGGCGTTGGAGTAGCGCTCAGTTTCCGGCATCCAGCGCTCAATTAACGCTGCCGCCTGTTCGGGGTAGCGTTCATGAATATGGCGGGCAAGGCGCTGAACTTCAGGGATCATGGCCTGATCGCGCAGCAAATCTGCCACTTTGAATTCAGCGTTCCCGGTCTGACGTGTGCCCAGGAGCTCGCCCGGGCCACGGATCTCCAGGTCTTTTTGCGCAATGACGAATCCGTCGTTGCTGTCACGCAGTACCTGCAAACGCATCTGCGCGGTTTTTGAGAGCGGGGCTTTGTAGAGCAGAACGCAATGTGAGGCCACCGCACCACGGCCCACGCGGCCACGCAACTGGTGTAACTGCGCAAGCCCCAGACGCTCCGGGTTTTCGATGATCATCAGACTGGAGTTTGGCACATCCACGCCCACTTCAATCACCGTTGTGGCGACCAGCAAATGCAGCTCGCCCTGTTTGAAGGATTGCATGACGGCCTGTTTTTCTGCGGGCTTCATGCGCCCGTGCACCAGGCCCACCTTCAGTTCCGGTAGCGCCAGCTTCAGCTCTTCCCACGTTGCTTCTGCGGCCTGCGCTTCAAGCAGGTCAGACTCCTCAATCAGCGTGCAGACCCAGTACGCCTGACGTCCTTCATGGGTGCAGGCGTTGCGCACGCGATCGATGATGTCGCTGCGGCGGGTATCCGGGATGGCCACCGTCGTGACCGGCGTACGGCCCGGCGGTAGCTCGTCAATGGTGGAGGTGTCCAGATCGGCATAGGCAGTCATCGCCAGGGTTCGCGGAATAGGCGTGGCGGTCATGATCAGCTGGTGCGGATGGAAGCCCTGCTGCAGCCCTTTTTCCCACAGCGCCAGGCGCTGATGCACGCCAAAGCGGTGCTGTTCATCGATGATCACCAGCGCGAGGCCGTTAAACTGCACCTGCTCCTGGAAGATGGCATGGGTGCCGACAATCATCTGCACCTCACCGCGAGCGATGGCGTCCTGTTGCGCAAGACGCGCTTTGCCCTTTTGTTTTCCGGCAAGCCAGCCCACCTCAATGCCCAGCGGGGCGAACCAGGCGCGGAAGTTATTCGCGTGCTGCTCCGCCAGCAGTTCCGTCGGCGCCATCAGCGCCACCTGCTTGCCGTGGGCAATGGCGCGCAGGGCTGCCAGGGCAGCAACCAGCGTTTTACCAGAGCCTACATCGCCCTGCACCAGGCGCATCATGGGCACATCAAGCGCCATATCGCGTTCGATCTCGGCGGTGACGCGCGCCTGGGCACCGGTAGGTTTAAACGGCAGGGAGGCCAGCAGCTTATCCTTGAGCTCATCACGCGGGCTTAAGGGCTGGGCATGAAAACGCTGCGCACCGGCGCGCAGCGCCAGCATGCTCAGGTTATGCGCCAGTAATTCCTCAAGGATAAGACGCCGTTGGGCGGGGTGTTTGCCGCTTTCTAAATCGCTGAGCTGCAGCGTGGGCGGCGGGCGATGCAGCGTACGCAGCGCTTCCGGCAGGCTCATCATTCCCTGCGCCAGCTCAGGCGGCAGCAGCTCGGTGATGGCGCAGGTATCGAGTAACTCCAGGGCCTGGTCGGTGAGCTTACGCAGCGTCGCCTGTTTGATACCTTCCGTTGTCGGGTAGACCGGAGTGAGCGTCTCCTGCAGCTCCGGCGTGCTGAGATCGCCCTGCACGCGGTACTCCGGGTGGATCATCTCTGCGCCATATTTCCCGCGTTTGGCTTCGCCATACGCCAGCACCCGGCGGCCTGTTGCAAGGCTGTTTTTCATCGCCGCGTTGAAGTTGAAAAAGCGCATGGTGAGAATGCCGGTGCCGTCGCTGATTTGACAGGTCATCATCCGGCGGCCGCCAAAGGTGATGTTGCAGTTCAGCACCTCGCCCTCAACGGTGGCGTAAATCGCGGGCAGCAGATCGCCAATCTTATAAAGTTGCGTGCGGTCTTCATAACGCAGGGGGAGGTGGAGCAGGAGATCCTGCACGGTGTGCAGGCCAATTTTGCCCAGTTTACTGCTTTGTGCCGCGCCCACGCCCGTCAGGCTATTGAGCGGGATGGCATCCAGCAGGCGGCCTTTCATCGGTTACCCTGCGTACTGCATGGTGGCCCACCACCCGGCATCGGCTTCAATTTCGCCCTGCGCGTTGACGTGGGGGTAAGGCAATTTTTTCTGCTTCGCAACACGAGCCAGCACCGGATAACCGCCTTCAAACAGCAGGCGCTGCTGTTCGTCTTCCGGCAGCATGCTGTTGCTGCGCTCGTACATCCCGGCGTTCTGACGCTGGCGCTGGGCTTCATACAGAATGAGCGCGGAGGCCACAGAGACATTCAGGGACTGCACCATGCCGATCATGGGGATGATGATGTCCTGATCCGCCAGATCCAGCGCTTCCTGAGTGATCCCGGTTTTCTCCTGACCCATCAAAATACAGGTCGGGCGGGTGTAGTCGATCTCGCGGAAATCGACCGCTTTGGCAGACAGGTTGGTGGCAAGAATCTGCATACCGCGACCTTTCAGGTGCGATACGGCTTCTCCGATGGTCTGATGGGTTTTGACGGACACCCAGCTGTTACTGCCTGCGGCTGTCGACGCCATGGTGCGCATGCGGGCACCGGGCCAGACGGCGTGCACTTCATGCACGCCGACGGAGTCTGCGGTACGGACAATGGCAGAGACGTTATGAGGTTTATGGACCTGCTCCATGCAGACCGTCAGATCAGGCTGACGCCTGGCGAGCATTTCGCAGATACGTGCATAACGTTGTGCATTCATAAAACTAGTTTCGGTTTCGGGTGACTTTAATGACGTCCGGCATGACGCGGATCTTGCGCATAATATTTGCCAGATGCACGCGGTCGCGGGCGGTCAGACGAATAAAGGCGCTGTACACGCGGCCATCTTTTTCTTCCGTGTTCAGGCTCTGAATGTTGGAAGAGGCCGTGTTGATCGCTGCCGTCAGGTTCGCCAGGGCACCCTGGTGGTTGAACATATCCACCTTAATTTCGGTGATAAATTCCTGCGCCGTCTCTTTATCCCACTCGACCGCCATAAACTTCTCCGCCTCTTTTTGATAGCCGCGGATGTTACGACAGGATTCATGGTGGATAACCAGCCCTTTGCCCGGGCTGACGTGCGCAATAATCGGATCGCCAGGAATTGGACGGCAACACTTCGCAAAGGTGATAAGCACCCCGTCCGCGCCTTTGATCGGCAGATGCGCGTGGCCGGATGCGCCAGGTGCGGAAGGTATTGCTTCGCCCTGCTGCAGGTTTTTGGCTACCACGACGCTCATGGCGTTACCCAGCCCAATTTCCGCCAGCAGATCGTCCAGAGAGGTGAGCTTCATCCGGTCGAGTTCACGCTGGATATGTTCTGGTGGGATCTCTGCCAGCTTACGGCTGCCACCCAACGCATGGTTGAGCAGACGACGCCCAAGGCTGACGGAGTCATCACGCTTGAGGTTTTTCAGCAGCTGACGGATTTTGGCGCGCGCTTTGGAGCTCACAACAAAGTTCAGCCAGGCCGCGTTTGGACGTGCGCCCGGTGCGGTGATGATTTCGACTGTCTGGCCGCTGGCGAGCGGTTGAGACAGCGGATAAGGCTGTCTGTCTACGCGTGCGCCTACGCAGGCGTGGCCGATATCGGTATGCACGGCATACGCGAAGTCGACCGGGGTCGCGCCCGCAGGCAGTTCGACAATACGCCCTTCAGGCGTGAAAACGTAAATCTCATCCGGGAAGAGATCGGATTTTACGCTCTCGATAAATTCAAACGAGCTCCCCGCACTCTGCTGCAGCTCCAGCAGGCTCTGCATCCAGCGCTGGGCGCGGATTTGTGCCGTGGTGCTGCTTTCACCACCGTGCTCTTTATAGGCCCAGTGTGCGGCGACACCCATCTCCGCCATCTGGTCCATGTCTTCGGTGCGGATCTGCACTTCAACAGGGACGCCGTGCGGGCCGATCATCGAGGTATGCAAAGATTGATAGCCGTTCGCTTTTGGAATGGCGATGTAATCTTTCATGCGCCCAGGACGCGGCTTGTAGAGGCTGTGCATCTGCCCCAGAACGCGATAGCAGGTGTCGGCATCGTGGACGATCACGCGGAACGCGTAAATATCCATGATCGAGTGAAAACGCTGCTCTTTGAGCACCATTTTGCAGTAAATAGAGTACAGGTGTTTTTCGCGACCGCTCACGCGGCAGGGAATGCCCGCTTCCTGTAAACGTCCTTCAATTTCCGAGAGGATCTTTTGAATCATCTCTTTACGGTTACCGCGGGCGGCTTTCACCACCTCTTTAATGACGCGATAGCGGTTCGGGTACAACGCTTCAAAACCCAGCTCTTCCAGCTCGGTTTTAATGTGATGGATACCTAAACGGTGCGCCAGCGGACTGTAGATTTCGAGGGTTTCACGGGCAATGCGGCGACGTTTGTCCGGGCGGAGTGAGCCCAGCGTGCGCATGTTGTGGGTACGGTCAGCGAGTTTGATGAGAATGACGCGGATATCCTGCACCATCGCCATAATCATCTTGCGAAAGTTTTCGGCTTGCGCCTCTTTCTTGTCGCGGAAGTTCAGCTTATCAAGCTTGGACACCCCTTCCACCAGTTCGGCAACGCTTTTGCCAAACAGCTGTTCCATATCCTGGTAAGTGGCAGGGGTATCTTCGATCACGTCGTGCAGCAGAGCGGCCATCAGCGTTTCATAGTCGAGTTTCATCTCGGCCAGAATACAGGCCACCGCTACCGGGTGCGTGATATAGGGTTCACCGCTTGAACGTGTCTGGCCCTCGTGAGCGTCACGTGCAACGAGATAAGCCTGCTGAAGACGCTTAATCTGGTCTTCAGGCAGGTAGGTTTGAATCAGTTGATTCAGGCTTTCAAACAGATACAAGGGCGACCCGCAGGTTTAATTAACGACGACCTTCAGCAATGGCGGTTACGGCCTGCAGTTCTGCGGCTTCCTGCTCTTGCTGCTCCTGGCGCTCACGTACGTCGAGGATCTGGTTGTTGATCAGACCTTCTTCGATTTCGCGAAGTGCAATTACGGTGGTTTTATCGTTTTCTTCCGGTACCAGCGGATCTTTTCCGCCTACCTGCATCTGACGAGCGCGACGCGCGGCGACCAGCACCAGGTCAAAACGGTTACCAATTTTCTCTACAGCGTCCTGAACAGTTACGCGTGCCATACTTAAAATGCTCCACAGGTGAAGAAATGACTGGGCATAATACTGAAAGTGGGTTCAGTCTGCCAACAGTTTGGTGATTAATGCGTCATGTCGCTGCTTCTGGCGGCTCATACGCAGACGTTCTGCGCGAAGGATGGTTTTGAGATCGCTCAGTGCGGCATCAAAATCATCATTCACAATAAGGTAATCATATTCGGCGTAATGGCTCATTTCTGCAACTGCCTGTTCCATACGCTTTGCAATGACCTCTTCGCTGTCCTGACCGCGGCCACGCAGGCGGCGATCCAGCTCATCTTTCGACGGCGGTAAAATAAAGATACTGCGCGAATCAGGCATTTTCTTGCGAATTTGCTGTGCGCCCTGCCAGTCGATATCCAGGAACACATTCACGCCGGTTGCCAGAACCTGCTCAATGGTTTCACGCGAAGTACCGTAGTAGTTCCCGAAAACTTCTGCGTGTTCAAGAAACGCATCTCGGCCAATCATCGCTTTAAATTCGTCGTGATCGACAAAGAAATAGTGTTCACCGTGCACTTCACCCGGACGCGGTTTACGCGTGGTGTGTGAAACAGAAACCTGAGTGTCATACAACGGTTGGGTTTTTAACAGTGCCTGAATAAGGCTGGATTTACCCGCGCCACTAGGGGCAGAAACAATATAAAGCGTGCCTTGAGCCATGAGAGTCTTTTGTATGTGTTAACGAAGAAGTCCTACATACGGGCTTATTATACACGTCGCCGCTGTGTGACGTAGCCTTTGTCACACTTTTTCCCCTGGATTATTGCGTTTTGCGTGTCGTTTTCAGGTTTTACCTGTGTTTTGCAGCAACATAAATTCACTCTGGATAGCGCCTCGCAAAGCGCCATGTTGCCATTAGCGTGTTTTTCGTCGCCGGGTTATACCTCCAGCAACGTAAAGGAGGGGTAGCGATGTGGCGATGGATAAGCGGCTTCATGCTGTTGTGGTGTGGTTCTGCGGCGGCGGTGTGCCCGGTGTGGTCTCAGGCGAGGGCGGAGAAAGAGATTGCGACGTTAAGTGCGCAAATCAAACGCTGGGATGACGCCTACTGGCAGCAGGGTATCAGCGAAGTGAACGATGAAGTGTATGACCAGCTCAACGGGCGGTTAAAACAGTGGCAGCACTGTTTTGGGCATGCATCACCTGACGCAGCACTTCCCGCCCTGACGGGACGTATCAAACACCCTGTCGCCCATACAGGGGTTCATAAGGTGAGCAGTAAAGAAGAGCTTGGCCAGTGGATGCATGCCCGGCGCAATCTCTGGATGCAACCCAAAGTTGACGGTGTAGCGGTAACGCTGGTGTATCGGGGGGGAACATTGGCTCAGGCCATTAGCCGTGGCGATGGGCTAAAAGGTGAAGACTGGACATCGCAGGTGCGTTTAATACCGTCGGTGCCACAACACCTTTACGGCGCGCTGGCAAACAGCGTGTTACAGGGGGAGCTTTTTTGGCAGCGTGAAAACCACATTCAGCAGCAGATGGGCGGAATGAATGCACGCGCAAAAGTCGCAGGTGCGATGATGCGCCAGCAGGATAACGCGTTTTTGAGAGAGGTTGGGGTATTCATCTGGGCCTGGCCAGACGGGCCAAAAGAGATGAAAACCGCACTGGCGGAACTGTCTGACGCGGGGTTTACCCTGACGGCGCGCTATACCTTGCCCGTAGAGCATATTGAGGCCGTCGAAAAGCAGCGCTCAGCGTGGCACACCGCAGCATTACCCTTTGCCACGGACGGCATTGTGGTTCGCTCGGCGGATGAACTGCCGGGTGAAAACTGGCTGCCAGGAGAGGGCAGTTGGGTTGTTGCTTGGAAATATCCCCCTGTCGCGCAGGTTGCTGAAGTACGGGATATACACTTCACTGTGGGCCGAACGGGGAAAATTGCCGTTGTGGCGGGGCTGGAGCCAGTACGGCTGGATGATAAACAGGTGCAGCGGGTTAGCCTCGGGTCCGTTGGCCGCTGGCAAAGGCTGGATATCGCGCCGGGCGATCAGATCCAGGTAAGCCTGGCCGGACAGGGGATCCCCCGATTCGACAAAGTCGTCTGGCGAGGGACCGACCGGCAAAAACCAGAACCTCCAGTCCCGCAGTACCATTCTCTCAGCTGTTTTTACGCTTCACCGGAATGTATGGAGCAGTTCTTTGCCCGGCTGACGTGGCTCAGTTCTAAGCAAGGGCTGGATATTGCCGGTTTAGGCGAGTCAGGCTGGCGGGCGCTCTGGCAGGCACATCGCTTTGAACATATTTTCTCATGGCTGTTGTTAACCCAGGCACAGCTGCAAACCACGCCGGGGTTTTCGGCTGCACGCGGACTGGCGCTCTGGCATCAGTTTAATCTGGTGCGCGAGC
Organism: Enterobacter cloacae complex sp. 309I3; assembly: GCF_050031595.1. Lineage (NCBI taxonomy): Bacteria > Pseudomonadati > Pseudomonadota > Gammaproteobacteria > Enterobacterales > Enterobacteriaceae > Enterobacter > Enterobacter cloacae complex sp. 309I3. The sequence goes on from NZ_JBLGWI010000001.1 coordinate 119,375, forward strand.
GTCCTTTTATTCGTTGGATCATGGCGATGGGGGTTCCGCTGGCTCAGGCGACCCTGAAAGCCGCCGGAGAGCTATCATGGCAGACCATGCACCAGCGTAGCGCTATGGACTGGCAGACCTTGCCGGGGACCGGAGAGGAGAAAGCGCGGCAAATCGTTAACTGGCTCCACGCGCCGGAGGTGGATGTGCTGGCAAAGTGGCTGGCTGAACAGCACATCAAGGGATTCTGAACTTAGTGAGCGCTGTGTTTGTAGTGAAACACCGGCAGGCCGAGCTTCAGTCGCAATGCCAGCATGCGGGCCGTAAAGCCGAACAGCAGCGTGGAGATGACCACCACATCATGGTTCGAAACATAATGCTGCAGGGCAATATAGAGCACCGCTGCCGCGAAGGAGATGCCGGCATACAGCTCTTTTTGAAAGACCAGAGGAATACGTTTGCAGAACATATCGCGCAGCACGCCTCCAAACACCCCGGTCACCACGGCGGCAATGGTGGCGATAACTGGCCCTTCGCCCATATCGAGTGCGATTTGTGCGCCAATGATAGAAAAGACAATCAGCCCGAGCGCATCAAGCACCAAAAACAGGCGACGCAGATGGGTCATAACGGGCGCGACAATGGTGGTTACTACGGCGGCGGTCGCCACAATAATCACGTATTCGGGGTTTTTCACCCAGCCCAGTGGGTAATGGCCCAGCAGAATATCGCGCACGGAACCGCCGCCCAGTGCGGTCGCTGTGGCAATAATGATTACGCCGAAGGTATCCATTCGGCGACGACCGGCTGCAAGCGCGCCAGTCATGGCTTCTGCAGTAATGCCAATGAGATAAAGAGTGTGAAGCAGCATATAACCTCCGGTGTGAAGCCGGGAAGGTTAACGTTTTGTGCGCACGATCACGATTGAGATTTTCTAAAGTGAGCGGGTTTGCCCTATAAAATTTTATCAACCCATAGCGGAGAAGGTTGATTGGTGGCGGCAAAGCGAGAAAAGACGGGTTAAAATGGATTAGAAATAATAATGGGTGACGTCGGTCGACGCCACCCGAATGGTATTACTCGATATTCTGGATCTGCTCGCGCATCTGCTCAATCAGTACCTTGAGCTCAATGGCGGAATTCGTCACGTCGGCATTGATTGATTTAGACGCCAGGGTATTCGACTCGCGGTTGAATTCCTGCATCATAAAGTCGAGACGACGACCAACGGCTTCTTTCTTCTTCAGAATGTTGTAGGTCTCTTTAACGTGTGCTTCCAGACGGTCCAGCTCTTCGGCCACGTCAACGCGCTGCGCCATCAGCACCAGCTCTTGTTCCAGACGGTTATTTTCCAGCTGAACTTCCGCTTCTTCCAGTTTGGCAACCAGACGCTCGCGCTGCCACTGCAGCACTTCCGGCATATGGGTACGTACTTTTGCCACTTCGGCGCTGACGCCTTCAAGGCGCTGTTCAATCATCGCTTTCAGCGCCTGGCCTTCGGTTTCGCGAGCAACGATAAAGTCATCGAGCGTGCTGTCGAGGGCGGCAAGGATTTCAGCGGCAATTGCATCCAGATCCTGCTCTCCGGCAGCCATGACGCCAGGCCAGCGCAGAATATCAACCGGATTAATTTCGCCTTCGTCGCTTTGCATTTTGACCCAGTTCGCCGCATTGACGAGCTGTTTTGCCAGTTTTTCGTTGAGGATCAGTTCGCCCTGCGCGCTGGCATCCGGCTCAAAACGCAGGTTACATTCCACTTTGCCGCGCGTCAGACGCGTACGGATACGCTCACGCACCACAGGCTCAAGGCTGCGGAACTGCTCCGGCATACGGAAATAGGTTTCCAGATAGCGCTGGTTTACCGAACGCATTTCCCAGATAGCGCTACCCCAGCTACCCTTGATTTCACGCCGGGCGTAGGCGGTCATACTGCGGATCATAGATATTCCCGTTTTTAAAGGAGAGATGGGGGGATTATAGCTTTCAGGGGCTTCTCAGGATAGGAATAAGCGTCCTTTATCCGTATAATGCGCAGCCACATTCGTTTCAAGCCGGAGAATTCATCATGCGTCCAGCAGGTCGTAGCGCCAATCAGGTGCGTCCCGTCACCCTGACCCGTAACTATACAAAACACGCTGAAGGCTCCGTTCTGGTTGAGTTTGGTGACACCAAAGTGCTGTGCACGGCTTCCATTGAAGAAGGCGTTCCGCGTTTCCTGAAAGGTCAGGGCCAGGGCTGGATCACGGCTGAATACGGCATGCTGCCGCGTGCAACGCATACCCGTAATGCCCGTGAAGCGGCAAAAGGTAAGCAGGGCGGCCGTACCATGGAAATTCAGCGCCTCATCGCGCGTGCGCTGCGCGCCGCTGTTGATCTGAAAACGCTGGGCGAATTCACCATTACCCTGGACTGCGACGTCATTCAGGCTGACGGTGGCACGCGTACCGCATCGATTACCGGTGCCTGTGTGGCGCTGGCGGATGCCCTGAATAAACTGGTTGCGGCTGGTAAGTTGAAAACAAACCCAATGAAAGGGATGGTTGCCGCGGTGTCCGTCGGTATCGTTAACGGTGAAGCGCTTTGCGATCTGGAATACGTAGAAGACTCCGCCGCCGAAACTGACATGAACGTGGTGATGACCGAAGACGGACGTATCATTGAGGTGCAGGGCACCGCAGAAGGCGAACCGTTTACCCACGAAGAACTTCTCACCTTGCTGGCTCTGGCCCGAGGGGGAATTGAATCTATTGTAACGACGCAGAAAGCGGCGTTAGAAAATTGATTTTAAAGGCGACCAATGAGTCGCCTTTTTTTTGCCTGTAAGACAGAAAAGACAAAGGAGCGAATCCATGAAACCGTATCAGCGCCAGTTTATTGAGTTTGCGCTTAACAAGCAGGTCCTCAAGTTTGGCGAGTTTACGCTGAAATCCGGGCGCAAGAGTCCCTATTTCTTCAATGCCGGGCTGTTCAATACCGGGCGCGATCTGGCGCTGTTAGGCCGTTTCTATGCCGAAGCGCTGGTGGATTCAGGGATTGATTTCGACCTGCTGTTTGGCCCGGCCTATAAGGGCATTCCGATTGCGACCACCACCGCGGTTGCGCTGGCAGAACACCATGACCGCGACGTGCCGTACTGCTTTAACCGTAAAGAGGCCAAAACCCACGGTGAAGGCGGCAACCTGGTCGGCAGCCCACTGCAGGGGCGCGTGATGCTGGTGGACGACGTCATCACTGCGGGTACCGCCATTCGCGAATCCATGGAGATTATCCAGGCCAACGGCGCGACGCTGGCTGGCGTGTTGATTTCTCTGGACCGCCAGGAACGGGGTCGTGGTGAAATCTCGGCCATTCAGGAAGTTGAACGTGATTACAGCTGCAAAGTGACGTCAATCATCAACCTGAAAGACCTGATTGCGTATCTGGAAGAGAAGCCAGAGATGGCGGATCATCTGGCTGCGGTGCGGGCATATCGCGAAGAGTTCGGCGTGTAACGGAATCGCCCGGTGGCGCGTCGCTTGCCGGGCCTGCGCAATCCGTAGGCCGGATAAGGCGAAGCCGCCATCCGGCAACGACGTTACTGCAACTGCGCCGCCACTAACGGCCAACGGGCGTCGAAATCGTCCGTTGGGCTGTATTTGAACTCACTGCGTACAAAACGGGAGAGCATGCCTTCGCAAAACGCCAGGATCTGGCTTGCCAGCAGCGTTTCATCCGTGCTGTAACCTTCGCCTTCACGCATTTTCTTTTCACGCAGTACCTGGCGCAGCTGCGCTTCAATACGCTCGAACAGCTGGTTAATGCGGCCCTGCAGTCTGTCCTGCTCAAACATCAGCGCATGGCCAGTCAGAATACGGGTCAGGCCCGGGTTACGTTCTCCAAATCCCAGAATCAATTGCACAATCAGACGCAGACGCGCAGTGGTGTCTTTTTCGTCTTTCAGAATCAAGTTGATACGCGTGATCAGACTGTCTTCGATAAACTCGATCAGGCTGTCGAACATCCGGGTTTTGCTCGGGAAATGACGGTACAGCGCCGCTTCAGACACGCCTACAGAGGCGGCCAGTTTTGCGGTGGTGATGCGTTGACTGCCATCGCTGGATTCAAGCATCAGAGCCAGAGATTGAAGTATTTCTTCGCGACGGTTCCTTTTCGCGGTTTGTTTTTCTGCCATGTTGCAAAATACCCCTGAAAATAAGCACTTGTCAGGCTGGCATCCACACAGCGACCGCAAACTGGCGTTTGCGGTTTGTTATGACATTATGGCGCTGTGAGATGCGTGTCTGTCGGGCGGTTATTTGCGCCCGGAATGGCCGAAGCCGCCTTCGCCACGGTCGGTGGCATCAAAGTCTGCCACCAGGTTAAATTCTGCCTGCACCACAGGTACAAAGACCATCTGCGCAATACGCTCGCCCGGTTCAATGGTGAAGCTGTCCTGACCTCGGTTCCAGACGGAGACCATCAGCTGGCCCTGGTAGTCAGAGTCGATCAGGCCGACCAGGTTACCCAGCACGACACCATGCTTATGACCCAGGCCTGAACGTGGCAGGATCACCGCCGCCAGTGAAGGGTCAGCAATGTGAATCGCCAAGCCCGTTGGGATCAGGGTGGTCGCACCCGGAGCCAGTTCTACGGCGTCATCGAGACAGGCGCGCAGGTCAAGACCGGCAGAGCCGGAGGTGGCATAGGTTGGTAGCGGGAATTGCTCGCCAACACGCGGGTCCAGAATCTTAACGTCGATTTTTTTCATCATAACGGGTAACGATCTCGTCCAGTAATTGTTGGCCCAGGAGTTCCTTGCGCTCAAGCGGTAAGATTTTATCTCCATCCTGCCAGAAAAGGTGCAGTGCGTTGCTGTCGCTGTTAAATCCTTGCGTGGCCAGCGATACGTCATTCGCGCAAATCAAATCGAGGTTTTTGCGGGTACGTTTTTGCCGGGCATATTCTTCCACATTATTTGTTTCTGCGGCAAACCCAACAACGTAAGGACGATGGGTTTTCAGCGCGGCGACGCCAGCAACGATATCCGGGTTTTTCACCATTTTTAGTGTTAATTCATCGCCTTGCTTTTTGATTTTGGCATCGGAAATGGTCTCTGCGCGGTAGTCCGCGACGGCAGCACAACCGATAAAAATCTGCTGGTTTTGCGCATGGGCCTGTACCGCGGCCTCCATTTCCAGCGCGGTGGTGACATCAATACGCTGCACAAAAGGCGGCGTAGGTAAGGAGACCGGGCCACTGACCAGCGTGACGTTCGCGCCGCGTTTCGCCGCTGCGGCCGCAATCGCAAAGCCCATTTTACCGGAGCTGTGGTTGGTAATGTAACGTACCGGATCCAGCGGCTCGCGCGTTGGGCCGGCTGTAATCATGATGTTGAGATGTTGCAGGTCGTTGACAGGCGAAAAATGGGCCGCGGCCATATCGACAATAGTCAATGGATCAAGCATACGCCCTGGGCCGACATCGCCACAGGCCTGGCTCCCGCTGTCCGGCCCCCAGATCAGCAGGCCGCGCGAGGCCAGCGTCTGTAGATTATGCTGGGTCGCGGCATTGCGATACATCTGCTGATTCATGGCCGGCACGACGGCAACAGGAGCGGGCGTGGCCAGACAAATGGTCGAAACCAGATCGTTCGCCATCCCGGCGGCAACGCGGGCAATTAAATCGGCCGTGGCGGGGGCAAGGATAACCAGGTCTGCCCATTTCCCAAGCTCAATATGGCCCATCGCGGCTTCTGCGGCAGGGTCAAGCAGGCTGTCAGATACCGGGTATCCTGAAACGGCCTGCAGGCTCAGAGGAGTGATAAAGGCTTTTCCGCCTTCGGTTATCGCGACCCGTACGTCGGCCCCGCGCTCGCGCAGACGGCGCACCAGTTCCGGGGTTTTATAGGCTGCAATGCCGCCGCTAACGCCAAGAACGATTTTTTTACCGGCCAGGCTCATCATGATTCTTTCCTGTTGGGTTTCACCAGAGAGCGGGCATTTTATCACAATCCCAAAAACGGGGTGATCTTGTCCTTCGGTCACTTTGCGAGGCGTTACGCAAGAACGAGACGCGAGAGTCAGGTACCTGAGTAGCCTATGGCAAGATGAGCAAAAAACAGGGAGAAAAAGCATGGAAGACGAGGATGAACTGCTCTTACCGCGCGAAAAATTGCTGCGCTATGGCGTCACCTTGCTAAAGGATGAAGAACTGCTGGCGCTTTTTTTGCGCACCGGTACGCCCGGTAAAACGGTCTTTACGCTGGCAAAAGATCTGATAGGCCATTTTGGCTCACTCTACGGTTTGATGACGGCGGAACTGGCGGAGTTTGCGCATGTGGAGGGTATCGGTGTGGCGAAATATGCCCAGCTCAAGGGGATTGCCGAACTGGCCCGCCGTTTTCAGTGTGTTCGTATGCAGGAAGAGGACCCGATACTGACTCCTGCGATGACGCGCGAGTTTCTGCAAAGTCAGTTAACCGATATTGAACGCGAGATCTTTATGGTGATCTTTCTCGACAACCGGAACCGGGTGCTCAAGCATAGCCACCTTTTCTCGGGCACGCTAAGCCATGTAGAGGTTCATCCGCGTGAAATTGTGCGCGAAGCAATAAAATTGAATGCAGCCGGCGTGATACTCGCGCATAATCACCCTTCTGGCTGTGCAGAACCAAGCAGAGCTGACAAAGAGATCACCGACCGCATTGTCAAATGCTGTCAATTCATGGACATTCGTGTGCTGGACCATCTGATAATTGGCCGCGGAGAGTACCTTTCTTTTGCAGAACATGGCTGGATTTAGGCTATTTCTCGCGATCCATCGGGATCTTTGTCTGTTCGGGACTTGAGCACACCGCCGAGTCAGCGTATACTACGCCACCTTTGAGAATCTCGGGTTTGGCATTTGGGCCTGGCAATCGAGAGTTCAATAGAACTATGCGATGACCGGGCTGTAAAGCCTGACGAGGCGCCGATACCCCATACGAAGCTCGAGCTAATTTGATTTTTGGAGAATAGACATGTCCCGAGTCTGCCAAGTTACTGGCAAGCGTCCGGTGACCGGTAACAACCGTTCCCACGCACTGAACGCGACTAAACGCCGTTTCCTGCCGAACCTGCACTCTCACCGTTTCTGGGTTGAGAGCGAGAAGCGTTTTGTCACCCTGCGCGTATCTGCTAAAGGTATGCGTGTAATTGATAAGAAAGGCATCGATACAGTTCTGTCCGAACTGCGTGCCCGTGGCGAAAAGTACTAAGTACTTAAAGAGGAAATAAATCATGGCTAAAGGTATTCGCGAGAAAATCAAGCTGGTTTCTTCTGCTGGTACAGGTCACTTCTACACCACCACGAAGAACAAACGTACTAAGCCGGAAAAACTGGAACTGAAAAAATTCGATCCAGTTGTACGCCAGCACGTAATGTACAAAGAAGCTAAAATCAAATAATTTTAGCCTCCTTGTATTGAAAAACCCCGCAACTGCGGGGTTTTTTGCATTCTGCATCTTACTACGGAGGAATCATGCCTGAATTACCTGAGGTGGAGACCAGCCGCCGCGGTATTGAGCCGCATCTGGTCGGCGCGACTATTCTTCATGCTACCGTGCGTAACGGCCGCCTCCGTTGGCCGGTTTCTGATGAGATCCATGCGTTAAGCGATAAACCGATCCTCAGCGTCCAGCGCCGCGCGAAATATCTGCTTCTGGAGCTGCCCGATGGCTGGATCATCATTCATCTTGGCATGTCCGGCAGCCTGCGGATCCTCACTGAAGAGCTGCCTGCGGAAAAGCATGACCATGTCGATCTGGTGATGAGTAACGGCAAAGTGTTGCGTTATACCGATCCCCGCCGCTTTGGCGCATGGTTGTGGACCAAAGAACTGGAAGGACATAGCGTACTGGCACATCTGGGGCCAGAGCCGCTTTCAGAAGCGTTTAACGCGGAATACCTGAAAGCGAAGTGTGCGAAAAAGAAAACCCCGATTAAACCCTGGCTGATGGATAACAAACTGGTGGTCGGCGTGGGGAATATCTATGCCAGCGAATCGCTGTTTGCAGCCGGGATCCATCCCGATCGGCTAGCCTCTTCGCTGTCGGCGCAGGAGTGTGAGCTGCTGGTGCGGGTGATTAAAGCGGTACTGCTTCGCTCAATTGAGCAGGGGGGAACGACGCTGAAGGACTTCCTGCAAAGCGACGGTAAGCCTGGCTATTTTGCTCAGGAGCTGCAGGTGTATGGCCGCAAAGGCGAGCCGTGCAGGGTGTGTGGAACGCCGATCATCGCAACAAAGCATGCCCAGCGCGCCACATTCTATTGCCGTCAGTGCCAGAAATAACGCTACTTTAGCTTGTCCATCAACGCCTGGTGGACGTTAACCGGCAGGAAATGGGTAACGTCCCCGTGATGACGCGCCACCTCTTTCACCAGCGTGGAAGAGATGAACGACCACTCCTTGGATGGCATCAGAAATACGCTTTCCAGCTCCGGCATCAAATGACGGTTCATGTGCGCCAGCTGCATCTCATACTCGAAGTCTGCCACCGCGCGTAAGCCACGGATCAGAATCGTCGCCTGCTGAGCGCGGGCAAAGTTGGCCATCAGATCGCTGAAGCCCACCACCTCAACGTTCGGCAGGTGCGCAATGGCCTCGGTGGCAAGCGCAACGCGCTCGTTCAGGTCAAACATCGGTTTTTTACTGGGGCTGGCAGCAATCGCCAGAATCACCTTGTCGAACATGCACGCCGCACGGGTGATGATATCAAGATGACCATTGGTGATCGGATCAAAGGTACCTGGATAAATCGCTTTTGTGCTCATGGCTCACGTTTTCTCTGAGTAGCCGCGGCTGAGCGCCCACAGCTCGGTGTATTTGTTGAAAGTATACTGGGCATTTACCACGGCCAGTAACCAGCCCTGTTTACCGTCCAGCACGCCGCCACGCAGCAGCAGCGTTTTCAGAAATGCCCCCAGCGTATGGGTGAAGATACCTGTCAGCGTGGCCTTCTTGCCGCGCTGATGGCGCTCCTGTGCCCAGGCGGTGGCATAGTTGAGCTGTTTACGCTGGAAGCTGGCGAAATCCCGGCAGGTCAGGTGCAAAAGATCGCCCGTCAGAGGGACGACTGGCGCACTGTCGCAGGCCAGGGATTCATGGACCAGATTATCATTGTACTGATACCGCTCGCGCTCGTAGAGGCGCGTGACCCGGTCGGGGTACCAGCCGCTGTGACGCATAAAACGGCCAAGGAAATAGTTACGACGCGCAATGCTGTAGACCGTGCCCGGCGTTGGTGCGGCGAGCACCGCCTGAATGGCCTGACGCAGCTCCGGCGTGATGCGCTCGTCTGTGTCGAGCATCAGTACATAATCACCGGTGGCATATCCCTGCGCGCGCTGGCGCTGGATGCCATAACCTTGCCAGTCGGTGTTGGTATAGACTTTTGCACCCGCTGCGCGGGCAACGTCCGCTGTGTTGTCTTCACTGCCGGAGTCGAGCAGGATAATTTCGTCAGCCCAGGCAACGGAGGCCAGGCAATCCGGAAGCAGGTCGGCAGCGTTTTTGGCGATCAGAACGACCGACAGGCGCGTTGACATTAGTGGCTCCGCTGCGGCAGATAAGGTTGCAGAAGCTGCAGCAGACGGGTGAGGGCACCCTGGTTCTGATGCAGCACTTCGACGGCATGACGACCGTACCACAGGCGGTAATCTTCGTCGGTCAGCAGAGTCGAGACCTCTTTGACCACCGAATCCGCATCGGTCACGGTAATTAGCCCTTCCGCTTGCTGCAATTTCGCACAGATATCTTTGAAGTTGAAGGTATGTGGACCCATCAGTACGGGAATGGCATGGGCCGCTGGCTCCAGCGGGTTATGGCCACCACGCTCCACCAGGCTGCCGCCAACAAAGGCCAGATCAGCGATGCCATACAGCAGCATCAGCTCACCCATGGTATCGCCAATAACCACCTGCGTGCTGGTGGAGGGGATCTCACCGCTGCTGCGCAGGGTGAAGCTGAAGCCGCCTTTTTGCACCATTTCACGGGCGTCTTTAAAACGCTCGGGATGGCGAGGTACCAGAATCAGCAGCAAATCGGGGAATTTCTCCAGCAGCTTACGGTGTGCCTGCAGGATAATTGCCTCTTCGCCATCATGGGTGCTGGTCGCAATCCAGACCTGGCGACGCGGTGCCCACTGGCGGCGCAGCGTGATAGCACGGGCCGCAAGTTCAGGCGTGACGGAGATATCGAATTTCAGGCTGCCTGTCACCGCCAGCTGGTTGCGTTTCAGGCCAAGCGAGATAAAGCGCGCTGCGTCTTCTTCGTTTTGCGCAGCAATCAGTGTGATCTTGCTGAGCAGGCGGCGCATAAATTTCCCCAGCTTGCCGTAGCCTTTCGCCGACCGCTCAGACAGACGCGCGTTCGCGATCACCAGTGGAATCTTACGTGCATGCAGAGCGGAAATCATATTCGGCCACAGCTCGGTTTCCATCACGATCACCAGTTTAGGGCGAACGGTTTCCAGAAAACGGTTCATGGCGCAGGGAAGGTCGTAAGGCAGATAGACGTGATGCACGTCTTTACCGAAGGCGGACATCACGCGCTCAGAGCCGGTCGGCGTCATGGTCGTGACGGTGATCGGCAGCGACGGATAACGGTGACGCAGGGCGCGAACCAGCGGGATCGCTGCCAGCGTTTCGCCAACAGAAACGGAATGCAGCAAAATACCGTCCGGGGCAACTTTATTGCGACAGAAGCCATAGCGTTCAGCCCAGCGTTTTCGGTACGCAGGCGCTTTACGGCTACGAAGCAGCAGTCTCAGCCACACCAGTGGCTGAATGATATAGAGCAGGGCGGTATACAACAATTCCAAGCGATTATCCGTCTTTTTAGTTTCGGCGGGCAAATTCTAAGCATTTGGGCCAGGTAAAGCTATCTCTTATGCCACATAGCGCTTCAAACGGAAGTAACGACGGCCCAGTCGCCAGCGCAGTCGGGGACTTTTTGCATTTTTCCAGATGAGTTTCCAGATCCCTGTATCGAAAAACTCTTTGATAATAAATGCCTTTTTCTGCTCATCTTTCATGTTGTCGAAAGTATGAATGATGCCCAGCCCTTCTTTGGCAATTTGCCAGTGGCAAGCAGGGATCCCTTTCACTTTATCGGGGTAGCGCTGATTAATGGCATCGAGCATCTGCAGGATTTTCATGTAGTGACGCGCCGAGCGAATGAGCGTGTCGTCATTGTCCGGCATATGAGACACCGACGCAGAGTGAATGTAGTAGTCGTAGTAACGTTCACTGGTGTACTGCACCCGCTCCGCCGCCAGCAGTACTTCTGTGGTCCACGGAATATCCTGATGGCGCAACCCCGGTTCAAAGTGAAAACCGTGCTCGCGAATAAAGTCATGACGATAGATGTTCAGCCAGGTCACGTGCAGGAACTTACGGGAGTCGAGCGCCATTTTGAGCCATGCAGGGCCGGACATGACGCCCGTTGATGCCAGTTTGTCTTCAGGGAAAATAGGGCGTGAAGGCTTCTTATTATTTTCCCAGACGTAGTTGCCGTTACAGGTAGCGACATCAAGACGTTGCGTAACAGCCATATCAAGCAGGTGCTGATACATGCCGGGTTTAAAGACATCATCAATATCAGGGAAAGAGAGATATTGGCCCGTCGCGACGGCCAGACCGGTATTACGCGCGATGGATACGCCCTGATTTTGCTGCTCAATAACCTGCATCTGCGGCAGCTTTTCGCGCCAGTTTTCGACGATCTGCATCGAACGGTCCGTGGAGCCGTCATTGACGATGATGACTTCCATGCTGTCGATGCGTTGATCCACAAGGCAGGTAAAGAACTGATCCAGGAACGCTTCACCGTTATAAACGGCTACCACCACGCTTAATAATGGCGCTGAATTTTGCATAAGAAACCTGATTATTTTTGATTGTCGACCAAAGCAATATATTGCTGGCAAATGGCCTTGATACCGAACGATGCAATGGTTGCGCGATCAACGACCGGTGGAGAGGTATAAATATCCGCCAGCGTTTTTGCCAGAGACTCGTCATTCATCTCTGCCAGACCGCGGGATAAGTCTCCCTTGAGGATTTCGGCGGGGCCACCTGGACAATGTGTACTGACGGGTGGCGTCTGGCAGATAATGGATTCAACCAGCACATTACCAAAACCTTCGCAGTCAGAACTTAACACTAAAAGGCGTGCCCCTTTAATCCAGGGATAAGGATTAGGTTCGAACGGACGGAAAACCGTTTTGTCTTCAATGCCCAGTTCGCGGGCAAGCTGCTTAAGCTTTTGAATTTTAGCCTCAGAGCCATTGCCCATCATAACCAGCGTGGTATTGAGCTGACTCAGCGCGAACGCCCGTAGCAGGCGATCGTGGCGCTTGTGCTCATGGAAGCGGCCGACGTGAATGATGTAATCCTTTCCCTGCATCTCAAAGGGGGCGTCCGCCAGACGCTGGATTTCAGGAATATCAAAAGGATTATGGATTACCGCCGTGCGTCGGAGATTCAGGGCCAGCGTTTCTGAAAGATCTTTCAACACGGCGCCTGAGACGGCGACCACGTTGCGGTTTTCGTAGGTATGGCGAATCTTAGTGTGTTTAAACCAGCGTGAAAGCCCACGGCGATGGCGAAGGTAGGAGAATGAGAACATGCCATGCACGCAGAACCACACTTTATCGCGCTCCAGGGCGCGGCAGTGTGCCACGATGCGGTCAGTTTTGTGCAGATGCGAGAACACCACATCAAATTTGCCGCTGCGCTCCGCCCGCTCGATAGCCTGATCCAGCAGCCTGGCGCGGCGCGGGATCTCCGTTAGCTTCCGCCACGGTTTTTTGCAGGTATCCTGAACGACCTGATAATCGATGCCTTCCGGAATGGCGTAGTCGCACACTTTCCGCAGCGAGAAGAGAGAGACCTGATGCCCCATCTCTGTTAATCCGCTGGAGAGTGTAAGAACCGTTTTTTCAGCTCCTCCACCGGGTAAACCATCAATAATCATTAGGATGCGCATTTTTAATCCAGTAATTTTTGATAAAGCGAAATAAGCTGACTTGACAGTTTTTCGGGGGTGGCGTCTTTTACACGTTCACGTGCCGCTCGTCCCATATCGTTATTTTTTTCCAGCGAAGGGGTGGCCGCTACCGCCTCCTTCAGTGTGCTGATATCAAGTGCGTCACAGTAAAATCCGTTCTGGCCTTGCTGAATAAATTCTGCCCCACCGCAACTCTCTGATGTAATGACCGGCAAACCGCAGGCCATCGCTTCAAGAATGACGTTAGGGAAAGGATCATACAGCGTTGGTAGCAGTAAACCATCAGATAGCTGATAAAATGGCAGCGTCTCTTTTTGCATCCCCAGAAAACGGATTTGCCCCTCGCAGCCTAATGAACGGGCGAGGTCGCGATAGCGACGTTCTGCTTTATCCTGCCCAACCACAATCAGCCACGCCGCAGTACCCGCAACGGCGCGTATAGCGCTGGCCAATCCTTTTCGTTCAAATCCTGACCCTACGAAGCAGAAAATGACGGCATCGGTCGGCAAACCAAACTGCTGACGCAATGCGATACGTTGTGCCTCTTCTGCCGGAACGAAACGGGTGGAGTCAATTGAATTATAAATCACATGTATTTTTTTTGCGTCAATATCAAAGTCTTCGACGATTTCGCGCTTGATCATCTCCGCATTACAGATAACCGCCTTTAACTCCGGCGCCTGGTACATTTCACGTTCGGCATTCATCACATAGCGGTGATAGCGATCATGCATCAGCAGTTTTGCACGCCAGGCAGGCAGAATGCGTGCACGCTGCAGGAGCCAGCGTCGGTGTACGCCGTCGCCTGCACGATAAATGTCACAGCCCGGAATGCGCTCGTGGCTTTGCACAATATCAAACTGCTGCTGCTGCCAGAGCGCACGTGCGGCATGCGCAAACCCGCGCTCGCGGCTGATGCGGCCCCATTTGCGCGGATCGCAAATATGAATATGCCAGTCGTCCTGCTTCTCACCCTGCCACTCGCGCGTGATGACGTTGAGCTCGAGATTTTGGTTGCTCAGCGCGGTAAGGGCGCGAGACACGAAGCGTTCTGCCCCGCCATCCGGGCGATACTTTTGGCGAACAATCGCCAGGCGATGGTGTTTCATGACAGATATCTCCTTGCGGCGGAGACGACAGCATCAACGGGAATGGCGTCGAGATAGCGTTCTTTTGTTTTGGTATCAATGGCGTCTGGATCGGGCAGTGGGCCGTAATCACCTGCCCAGATGACTTCCCCATTAACCTGCCAGGGTGACCAGAAGGTAAGTTTTGATGGGCCAAACAATGCCACACAGGGGGTCTGAAGCGCAGCGGCCATATGCATCGGAACGGAGTCAACGCCAATAAACAGAGACGCATGATCGATAAGCGAAGCCAGTTGACGCAACGTGAGTTGACCTGCCAGCGAGACGACCCCCGTATCTGGCGAGGCGGCGAGAATGCGATCGATCATCGCCAGCTCTTTTTTATCCGGCCCGGCGGTGAGGACGACAGTGTGGCCATCCTGCTGCAGCGCCGTGATGGTTTGCGCCATTTTGCCTTCGTCCCAGCATTTAAAGAACCAGCGCGACGTAGGCTGAATCACGATGTAGTTGTCTCCCACACCGTTTTGCATCAACTTTTGGTGGGCCTCGTGCCAGTCTTCAGCATGGTAGGCCATGGTCACGGCAGGTTGAGCGGTGACCGGTAATGGCGACAAAATAGAGAGGTTCTGTTCGACAGTGTGCAACGCGTTGTGCCCGGCCACAGAGACCAAATCGCTATGGCAAAACCGCCAGAATGCGTTGTTGCGCTTATTAAAAGCGAACCCGAGTCGTACCGGTGCGCCGGTGAAACGGGTAACGATAGCGCTGCGCCACTGATCGGCAAGATTAATCACCAGGTGATAATGCTGTTTCCTTAACGCACAGAGCAACTGCCACTCTTTTTGCAGATGTTTCAGCGTGCCCAGCTGCTTCCATTTACGGTCGATCCCGTAAACAGTACCGATCGCCGGGTGTGCGGCGAGCATATCGCGGGTTTCTTCATACAACAGCACATCAATCTGTGCCTGCGGCCATTTTTGACGTAACGAATCAATGACGGGAGTGGTCAGTAACATGTCGCCATGATGGCGGAGTTTGATAAGTAAAATGCGCAAATCAGGCGTGTCAGGTAAGTTATTCATCATCATCTTATTGGCGTTGTACTGTTGGCAATTCTAATAGACCTGATAGCGACTTGCACTCTTTCTCCATAATCTCAGGAAATTCCCTGGAAGGGTTTACTCATGCTTCGGTGAGTGCGTAACATAGCGCTAACTTTCCTGTCTTGCGGACTCATTATGAAAAAACCAGCGTTTATCATCACGATTGATACTGAAGGCGATAATCTCTGGCAAAATCACCGCGTCATTAAAACGGAGAATGCGCGCTATCTGGCGCGATTCCAGACGCTTTGTGAGCGTTTCGGTTTCAAACCCGTATGGCTGACAAATTATGAGATGGCGATTGAGCCGGTTTTCATTGAGTTTGCCAAAGATGTGATCGCCCGCGGTCAGGGTGAAGTCGGGATGCACCTTCACGCGTGGAATAGCCCTCCTGAACACGATCTCACCGGAGATGACTGGCGCTGGCAGCCGTATTTGATTGAATTTTCAGATGAGGTGATGCGCGAGAAAGTGTTGTTCATGACCCGTCTGCTGGAAGAGACCTTCCAGACCAAAATGTTAAGCCATCGCGCCGGGCGCTGGGCCTTTGATAGCCGTTACGCCAGACTGCTGATCGAACTGGGCTACCAGGTTGATTGCTCTGTTACGCCGCGCGTGAACTGGCACAACGCGAAAGGTGCACCGCAGGGGAATGGCGGAACCAATTATCAGCACTTTCCAGACCACGCCTACTTTATTGATACAGACGATATCTCACGAGCGGGCAATAGCCCCTTACTCGAAGTGCCGATGAGCATCCAGTATAAGCATCCGGCCTGGTTGAACACCGTCAAACAGGGCTACGATCGCCTGCGCGGTAAATATCGATCACCGTCCGTAAACTGGTTGAGACCGTCCGGTGGTAATGCGTCGCAGATGATTCAGGTCGCACAGCAATGCCTGTCTCAGGGACATGACTACGTGGAGTTTATGCTGCATTCCTCTGAATTTATGCCGGGCGGAAGTCCTACGTTTAAAGATGAGGCGGCGATTGAAGGGTTGTATCAGGATCTGGAAGTGCTCTTTAGCTGGTTATCCGACAAGACGGTAGGGATGACGTTGGCGGAGTTTTATCAATACAAGAAAAATTAATGCCCGCATCGCGGGCATTATGATTAACGCTGTTACCAACAATAAGTAATGTCGAGGACAACGAAATAAGGCTCAAAATTAGCGTCACTCGATAGAGTCGCAATTTTATTTTTTCCATAATGCCTCAATAACCCTTTTTTTATAGCTGAAGCGAACATCGCTGGATAAGAAAAATGAGAGAGAATAAAGTGCTTTTACCCGTTGTTTAACGAGCTGGAAATGCTGGTCGGTCAGATGTTGCCGATGATTACTGTAAATATCAAACCAATGACAATTTATGAGATGTTGAAACGGCTGCGGGAATGTTTTTTCCATCAACAATGTGCATTCCACAAGCGTCTTGATTTTGCTCGCGTCGAGTTTGCTCGACAAACTGTCGCTACGCTTGATGTAGTAATAGTGCCCGCGACGTTGATAGGCTATTTTACTCGATTGCATCAACATGCCAGGGAATACCGCAAAATCCTCATAACACACCATCGAAGGAATCGGATTACTTTCGTATAACTTGCGATGAATGAATTGACCAATGAGATGTGCCTGGAAATCTTTATGCAGCAGGAAACGTTTTATAGCCTCCCGTTGCGACAACGCAACGGGAGAAAATCCTTGCCAGTGGGGGGTGATTTTTTTGATATCACGAATTTCTAGCAGGCGCGTCAGCAGCATATCAGGACGCTCTGTCTTGAGGAATGCTACAGCGTCCCTGATGCTACCCGGTTTCAGTCGGTCATCACTATCCAGCATCGTAATGTAGTCACCTGATGCCAGAGAGAATGCGCTGTTGCGAACAAGGCCTACATTACGAAACTGAACGTGCCGGGAGTGCACATTCGGAAACGCTGGCAACCACGTCTCAATAATATCTTGCGTGGAATCATCGGAGCTGTCGTTAAAGATAATCACCTCAACATCGTCGCCCGCATTATCGATGGCATTGTGCAGGCTTTCTAACGTTGTGTGAAGGGTATCTTCGGCGTTATGTGCAGCAATAATGATGCTTAGAAAAGCCATAAAAAATTAGTTTCCCAGGGCATCAAAGGTATATGGGGTTGCGGTAGCTTTTGGTAACGCGCAAATGAAACGTTCGAGTTCGTTTAAGGATTCGTCTGTTACAGCAAAGAGTTCTTCCCTGTCTTGCGAGAAATAGTATTTAGTCTCAAAAACATAAGAACAAATATTGTCGTCGTTCCCTATCAGCATCACATTTCCAAGTGGGCGTTGTTCATAGTGGCAGCATGGGCCAAACAGCAGCACTACGGGTACATCTACTGCATCGGCAATATAGACATTGCCTGAATCAGACGCGATATAACAATCCATCCTGGAAATCGCCCACGGAAGATCTTCGAGAGGGATTTTGCCGATGAGGTTAACGACATTAGGAATATCACCGTAAGCACGGGTGATATCGTCCAGCCACGACTGTTCATCAGGGGCGCCAAACACATAAAACTCGCAGGGCAGGTCGGCGAGACGATCAATAATTCGCTTCCAGATGACCGGCGGCACTGTTTTGGCTTTATTACCTGCGGCAATGCTGATGCCGATGCGGATCACATCAGGTTTGTCGAGAATTGCCGGGTAGGTCGCTGGTTTGAACAGCGGCTTTGTGGCGTGCTTGGGCGAGTCCTGCCACGTCAACGAACGGTCGGCCAGCTTCAGGTAATTGGTCACTGATAGCGTTTTTTTGCCGTGCTCAACGGTACCGTCGGCGGTGAGATAGAAAATCCCGTGATACCATCTGCGGGTGTAAATGCTTAAAAATTGTTTGTTTTTGGCATTACAGACGGCGGCAAAAAAGAGATTTACACTGTTGGGTTGCAGAAGATAGACGTTGTCGTAGCGGTTCATGATGCGGCAGGCAAAGCTGAGCTTACGCCACAGGCTACGCTTATGCTGCTCGATAAAAAAAATCTCTTCGATCGTTTCGTCATGCTTCGCCAGCGCACCTACGCTGCGACTGATGAGCACATCACTTTTTTGCAGGTATGCCAGCAGGGGCGTCGCATTAACAAAATCACCGATTTTGGCTGTCTGAATGACCAGGTTTTTACCTGTATCTTTGCGGAACAGCTTCCGGATAAGCTTCACCGGAAGGAGTAAAATCAGCAGAAATACGTAACTCATTCGTTAGATATCCCTGTCGGAAAGCCAGTGGCTGTCCTGTAAAAATGAAAAAATGGCATCTGCGCTAATGTCCCTCGTTTGTTGAGTCGGGCTGACCATTTGATGCTGGTTTTTACCGTAACCCCCAATCAAACCGGGATCGGTCGGGCCAAAAATCGTGATGTTTGGACGATCCAGCGCCGCGGTTAAATGGCTTAAACCCGTATCAACGGAAACGACAGCTTTAGCTCCGGCCAGCTCTGCAGCAACTTGCGCCAGCGTGAGTTTAGGTAAAACCTCGACGTGCGAAAAACCGGCTGCCAGACGTTCAGCACGCTGGCGCTCATGTTCAGCACCCCACGGCAGTTTAATATGGATGCCGGCAGGTTGCATTAGTTCAATGAGTCTTCGCCAGTGCGTTTCCGGCCAGTGCTTATCATCGCGCGTTGTGGCATGCAGGAAGACCAGCCAGGGCTGCGCAGGCTTCTCTGCATCACGCAGAAAATGCTGCGAAATCGCGTAATCACCCTGCGTTTCCGGCTTTGTGTAACCGAGGCTTTTTGCGAAGAGCTCGCGGGTGCGTTCCACTGCGTGCTGCTGCTTTGCAATATGGTGACGACGGTTATAGAACAGGCTGGCGAGTGGTTCGCGGGCGGTTTGCCAGTCCATGCCGTGCTTTACACCGTGTGCCAGGCGCGTGACCAGCGCGGCGCTTTTGACCAGCCCCTGCGCGTCGATAATGGCGTCGTAACGCTGCGCCTGCACCGCATCGCGGAAGGCTTTGCGCTCGGCTTTAATCGGTGTGGAAAACCACGCTTTACGCCAGCGGCGGATGGCCACCGGGATCACGCGGTCGACCACTTCGTGCCAGGTAGGGATCTGCGCGAAACCCTCTTCCACCACCCAGTCAAAACGAATGCCAGGAATGGCCCGCATGGCGTCCGTCAGCGACGGAAGCGTATGCAGCACATCACCCATCGAAGAGGTTTTAACGATCAATACCCGCATTCGTTATCCTTCTTCGCTCAGCAGCAGTTCGTTGAGTTCTTCGAGAACGCGCTGCGGCGTGATGTCGATCAGGCTCTGGTGATAACCTTCCGCGGCATCGCCTTTACGCACCTTATGGTAACCCGTGATCAGACGAATAACGCGCGCCTTATTTGAGAGCGGCGGCGTGAAGTCCGGGCTACTTGGACCGTACAACGCAACCAGCGGGCGGTTGAGCGCGGCGGCGACGTGCATCAGCCCGGAGTCGTTGGTGACTACGGCTTTACAGGCAGCAAGTAAAATCACCGCCTGCTCAAGCTGGGTTTCCCCGGCCAGGTTGCGGCACCAGGCCTGCTGTTCTGTACTGAGGGCTGCAAGAATTTCGTTCCCCGCCTCGTGGTCTTTGGCCGAGCCGAACAGAACGATCTGATAACCTTCGTCAATCAACTGCTTTGCCAGCTCTGCGTAGTGATAGTGCGGCCAGCGTTTTGCCGGGCCGAATTCTGCGCCCGGGCAGAAGCCAATCATCGGCCGTTCAGAGGAAAGACCAAACGCGTTACAGGTCTGGGATTTTTCACCCTCGCTGACCTGTAGCTGTGGCCACAGCAGCGGCTGCGGCAGGTCTTTTGCGCTGCGCATCACGCCCTTGTCGTAGGCCAGCGCCACATAGCGCTCCACCATTAATGGCCAGGCCTCTTTATCCAGCACGCGTGCGTCATTCAGCAGACCGTAGCGCATCTCACCGCGCCAGCCGGTACGGTGCGGCACACCGGCGAAGAAGGGCACAAGCGCGGATTTAAACGAATTGGGTAACACGTAAGCACGGTCATAACGCTTCTCGCGCAGACTGTGACCGAGTTTACGGCGTTCGCCAATTTCCAGCGCCCCGTGGCCGAGCGGCATTGGGATGGCTTCATTCACTTCCGGCATACGCGATAACAACGGACGGCACCATGCGGGTGCTATCACGTCGATTATCGCCTGGGGATAACGCGCCTTGAGCGTGCGATAGAGACTTTGCGACATCATCATGTCGCCCACCCATGACGGGCCGATCACCAGAATTCTCATACTTACGCGTCGCGATTCAGCCAGGCCATATATTCCGTTACGCCTTCGGCAACGGTCTTGAACGGCTTGTCATAACCCGCTGCGCGCAGGTTAGTCAGATCGGCCTGGGTGAATGCCTGGTAGCGGCCTTTCAGTTTGTCCGGGAAAGGAATGTACTCAATGCTGCCTTTCTTGTGATACGCCAGCGTTGCGTCAGCCACGGCCTGGAAAGATTCCGCGCGGCCGGTGCCAAGGTTGAAAATACCGGATACCCCATTTTCCCAGAACCACAGGTTCACGGCGGCAACGTCGCCTACGTAGACGAAGTCACGCTTAAAGCCGTCGCTGCCTTCGAACAGTTTTGGACTTTCGCCGTTATTCAGCTGAGTGTTCAGATGGAACGCCACGCTCGCCATGCTGCCTTTGTGGCCTTCGCGCGGCCCGTAGACGTTGAAGTAGCGGAAACCAACGATTTGGGAGTTCGCTTCTGGCAACACCTGACGCACATACTCGTCGAAAAGGAACTTGGAGTAACCGTAAACGTTCAACGGCTGCTCATATTCGCGTGATTCAATGAAATCAGAGGTACGTCCGCCGTAGGTGGCCGCCGAAGAGGCATACAGGAACGGAATTTCACGCTCCAGACAGTAGTGAAGCAGCTCTTTAGAGTACTGATAGTTGTTGTCCATCATGTACTTGCCGTCCCACTCTGTGGTGGAGGAGCATGCCCCTTCGTGGAAGATGGCTTCGATCTCGCCGAACTCTTCACCTGCCATAATCTGGATAAGGAAGTCTTCTTTATCCATGTAGTCAGCGATGTTCAGATCCACCAGGTTGACGAACTTGGTGCCGTCTTTCAGGTTGTCAACCACCAGGATGTCGGTGATGCCTTTGTCATTGAGAGCTTTAACAATATTGCTGCCGATAAAGCCCGCGCCGCCGGTAACGATGATCATAACTGTAACCTTTGAAGTGTGGAGTCCGGGGACAATCCCGGACGCTAATGGTTCTATCATATCATTAGTATGGCTGCCCTTCAGCCATTCACCGACATAGCGCAAGGGTACACGTGATTTATGCTGCAAAAACGAGAAGAGATAATGTGTCATCTCGTCATGAACTATAGGTTTGGGTAATATGTGCCGAAATTTGCCGAGTCTGGAGAATTGCAATGCGTGGTGATTTTTACAAACAGTTAAACAGCGACCTTGAGACCGCGCGTGCGGAAGGGTTGTTTAAAGAAGAGCGTATTATCACGTCTGCTCAGCAGGCGGACATCACCGTTGCCGATGGCAGCCACGTGATCAACTTTTGTGCGAACAACTACCTGGGTCTTGCGAATCACCCTGAGCTGATTGCTGCGGCGAAAAGCGGTATGGATACCCACGGTTTTGGTATGGCCTCCGTACGCTTTATCTGCGGCACGCAGGACAGTCACAAGCAGCTTGAGAAAAAGCTGGCGAACTTCTTAGGCATGGAAGACGCAATTCTGTACTCCTCCTGCTTCGATGCCAACGGCGGTCTGTTTGAGACGCTGCTGGGTGCAGAAGATGCCATTATCTCCGACGCCCTTAATCACGCTTCCATCATTGATGGTGTGCGCCTGTGTAAAGCGAAGCGTTTCCGCTATGCCAACAATGATATGGTTGAACTGGAAGCACGCCTGAAAGAGGCGCGTGAAGCGGGTGCTCGCCATGTGCTCATCGCCACCGACGGCGTGTTCTCTATGGACGGCGTGATCGCCAACCTGAAGGGCGTGTGCGACCTGGCGGATAAATACGATGCGCTGGTGATGGTCGATGACTCGCACGCGGTCGGTTTTGTGGGTGAAAACGGCCGTGGCTCGCATGAATACTGTGACGTGATGGGCCGCGTGGACATCATCACCGGTACGCTGGGCAAAGCGCTTGGTGGCGCGTCTGGCGGCTATACCGCTGCGCGTAAAGAGGTGGTGGAGTGGCTGCGCCAGCGCTCCCGTCCGTACCTGTTCTCCAACTCCCTCGCGCCGGCCATTGTTGCCGCCTCCATCAAAGTGCTGGAGATGGTGGAATCCGGGGCTGAACTGCGCGACCGTCTGTGGTCCAACGCGCGCCTGTTCCGCGAAAAAATGAGTGCGGCAGGGTTTACCCTTGCCGGTGCTGACCACGCCATTATCCCGGTCATGCTGGGCGATGCCGTCGTGGCGCAGAACTTTGCCCGTGAGCTGCAAAAAGAAGGCATTTACGTGACCGGGTTCTTCTTCCCGGTCGTACCAAAAGGCCAGGCGCGTATCCGCACCCAGATGTCCGCGGCGCATTCGCCTGAACAAATTGAACGTGCGGTGGAAGCCTTTACCCGCATCGGTAAACAGCTGGGCGTAATTGCCTGAGGACGTGTGATGAAAGCGTTATCCAAACTGAAAGCGGAAGAAGGGATTTGGATGACCGACGTGCCGGAGCCGGAAGTCGGTCATAACGATCTGCTGATCAAAATTCGTAAAACCGCCATTTGCGGCACTGACGTTCATATCTACAACTGGGATCAGTGGTCGCAAAAAACCATTCCAGTACCCATGGTTGTCGGCCACGAATACGTTGGTGAAGTGGTTGGGATTGGTCAGGAAGTGAAAGGTTTTAACATTGGCGACCGCGTCTCGGGTGAAGGACACATCACCTGCGGCCACTGCCGTAACTGCCGCGGTGGGCGTACGCACCTGTGCCGTAATACCATTGGCGTGGGCGTGAACCGTCCGGGTTGCTTTGCCGAGTACCTGGTGATCCCGGCCTTTAACGCGTTCAAAATTCCGGACAACATTTCTGACGATCTGGCCTCCATCTTTGACCCGTTCGGCAACGCGGTACATACGGCGCTCTCTTTCGACCTGGTGGGTGAAGACGTGCTGGTCTCCGGCGCGGGCCCTATCGGGATTATGGCCGCAGCGGTGGCGAAGCACGTGGGTGCGCGTAATGTAGTGATTACCGACGTGAACGAATACCGTCTGTCGCTGGCCCGCAAGATGGGCGTCACCCGTGCGGTGGATGTCTCTAAAGAGAGCCTGGCCGATGTGATGGAAGAGCTGGGCATGACCGAAGGGTTTGACGTGGGTCTGGAGATGTCCGGCGCACCACCGGCGTTCCGTACCATGCTGGATACCATGAACCACGGCGGTCGTATTGCGATGCTGGGTATTCCGCCGTCGGATATGTCTATCGACTGGAATAAAGTTATCTTCAAAGGGCTGTTCATTAAAGGCATCTATGGCCGTGAAATGTTCGAAACCTGGTATAAGATGGCGGCATTAATTCAGTCTGGTCTGGATCTGTCCCCGATTATTACACATCGTTTCTCCGTTGATGATTTCCAGAAAGGCTTTGACGCGATGCGTTCGGGCCAGTCCGGGAAGGTTATTTTGAGCTGGGATTAAACCTGCCAGCTGGCACCCGTATAAACGGGTGCCAGTGCTAATTATGGTAGTTTGACTTTTCGGAATTTTCTTGTTACTTTTCAATAAAATACCAATCTTTCTTCTCCACGCGTTTATTAATAATAATTACGTCAGGAAGACACTGTCAGGCTTGTCAAAACATTATGTCCACGCACCTTTCGCTGAAGCTGGTTGATACAACTTCACGGTTTACCTCTTTTTTAAATCTGGCGATTTCTCTTTTAATACTTATGGCTGTAAATATTTTACATGCCCGCTATAATTTGGTAATTAACAGATCGTTTGTTTTTTTATTGATGTTGTTGATGCTCAAGTGCATAGATAATAAATTAATACGCAATGTACTGGCGATTGTACTTCTCATTCCAGTTGCGGCAGATATTTCTCTCCAGCTATATGCATGGAGAAATTTCGATTCTGCGTTTAGTTATGGGTTTGCAATGAGCATAATCCACACCACACCGGATGAAGCAAGTTCAATGCTCAGCGTGTACTGGCGTGAATGTATTATTTTTATCACACTCTCTGCTTTTTTTATTTATACCGCAAATACGGGTGCATGGCCCGTTGCACCGCGATTTCGTCGCTGGCCTGCCATTGTGCTTGGCGTGACGTTGTTGGCTTTCTATGGTCAGGCACTACAGCACCAGCTCAGGAAAAGCAGCGTCGAAAGTCTGGCGCAGCGCGTGGTTCAGGCGACACCAGTCAGTACGGCAAAAGTTTTTATGCAGGCTTTTGAAGATAACGCGGTCATTGCCAATATCGGTAACAACATTCCTGATTACAAACTCACGCTTTCGGATACCGGTATTGAGAGCTACGTGCTGGTTATCGGTGAGTCTGAGCGAGCGGCGAATATGGGCATCTATGGTTATCAACGAGATACTACACCAGAGCTGGAAAAGCAGAAATCGCAGCTCTTGCTGTTCCGTAATGCTGTAGCGCCAGCGCCGGTTACGATTATGGCCGTACCGTTGGCCATGACCGCTGGTAAAGTGAATATTCGCGATCCGAAAAAATATGGTGATAATATTATTAATATTGCCAATAAAGCAGGCTATGAAACTTATTGGTTTAGTCATCAGGGTAAAGGCGGGGCGCATAACAACGTCATCACCGGGATTGCCATGAATACGAAAAAGCATGAATGGCTCGAAGGCGGTTACGATGAAGATCTTCTACCTCTGTTGCAGAATGCATTAAAAGCCCCGGGTAAAAAAGTGATCGTCTTGCATTTATACGGCAGCCATGAACCATCCTGTACGCGCTTTCCGGCAAACCAGGCGGTGTTACATGGTACCAATGAGGCCGATGACTGTTATGACAACTCGGTACGGTATACAGACACATTGATGGGCAAGATGTTTAGTATGCTGACCAACTCGCGTTCTTCGGTTATGTATTTTTCCGATCATGGTTTGATTCGTGATCCGCAACGCGCTGTCGTTTATTCTCACGGAAACGTGAACCCTCCACGAGAGGCTCTGCACATCCCTGTGTTTATCTGGTATGGGCAACAGGTTGATAAAGCCAGGCAATACACAGGAGACTATTACACCGTCTGGTCTGCTGATGATGTTAATACGCTTGCTGAATTGTGGTTGGGGATCCATCGTCAGGGTCAACCTGTCCAGTCGGTAAACTCATGGCTTGCCGGTTACGATAAGAATGTCTCAGTACTGGATACCACAGGTAAGACCTATTACTGGAGTAATATACGTTAGCCCGGACGTGTGATATCTACTGCACATCAAGGTGACGTAAAATAATAAAAGGGGCCTGAGGCCCCTTTTATTTACTGGTTCTTTTTCTCTTCGTCAGTCAAATACCGCACTTTGCGGGTATAATCTTGACCTTTGAACAGTAATTTATTATCTGCTGACTTTATATATTTCTGCCATTCGGAGAGAGGGAAACCGCCATGAGCACCAATCACCTCTTTTGGAATTACGGCTTCCTGTCCGCCAATTTTTTTGGAAACAGGCCAGTTTACCCAGTCCCCCAGGTTGACGGTTTTTAAATCCAGCATGTCCAGTAGGGCAGTGAGCGGCAACTGGTCAGTTGGGGGCTGACTGTCGTCCATGAGTTCCCAGGTATCCTGAAATAGCGCCAGCCACAATGGGCAAATACGACGCCAGGTCTTTTTGGTAGCCGCAAGGAAGGCACTGTTAACATGGTCAACCAGATACGGCCGTACCATATCTTTATAATACGCTGGCACTTTTTCAACCGGTGCACCGTCCAGTTTGGCAATCATTTTCCCCTGGCGGAAGCTTGAGTAAAGGTGCATATCCGCGATTTTAATCTCTGGCATTTTTAGCAGATTGAGGTCGGAATCGATCATCAATACACCTTCACCGCGCGCCTGTAGCGGGGCGTTAAGTTTTATCAGGCGGCTGAGGTAGATCTGCTTATAACGATAATTTTCCTCACGGACCGGAAGGCTAAGCGTCACTATGCGGGTTTTAGGCGGCAATGTACCAAAGGCTGACTCTGGCTGATCGCTGACGATGACTATTTCGCTAATCCCGGTGGCATAGCGCTCCGCGAAAGTGGCAGAGAGTAATGCTTCTTCGACGAAATCTGCACCGGTACAGGGAATGACAATTGAATCAACCGTAGGCAGTTCGCCCGTCAGGTGAAGAGAGCTGTAAGGAATATTGTGCCGCCCGGTGATATGACGATAGCGAGCGTTAAGAAATTTAAACATATTTATCTCGTTAGTTTATTGCGCGCCAAGCACGGCTTCGACACCGCTGACATACTTTTCAATGGCATAGTTACGACAAACATTTTGCCTGGCTGCTGCAGCCAGACGAGCCCGCAGGTCAGCATCCGTCCAGATACTATCCAGATGTTGCGCTAGTTGTGAAACATCGCTCCAGGGGAAAAGCAACCCGGTAGAGGCATGGTCAATGAGTTCAGCTGTGCCGGTCACCTGGGATCCAATAACGGGGATATTGAGCAGCATCGCTTCCAGCACTACGCGAGGAAGGCCTTCACTTTTAGAGGCGAGGATAAATGCGTCAAACGTGGCGAGGTAATCAAAAGGGGTATTCTGAAAACCAGTGAAGATCACGTGACTTGCAATACCCAGGTTTTGGGCCTGTGCTGCTAACGCATCACGCTCAGGGCCTTCACCGACCAGCACCATTTTCCACTTCGCTTCAGGATGCTTCAGACTGAACTGCGCCAGTGCTTCAAGCGTATGGTGGTTAGCTTTACGTGGGATCAATGAGCCAATGCTGCCAAACACAAAGGTCTCGTCATCTATGCCCAGTCGCTGACGCATTGCGCGGCGATCCGGTAAAGGCTGGTAGATGTCGATGGCATTGTTAACGGTCGTACACAGATCGGGTCGGATACCATGCTGCAGCAGCACCTGTTCAACGCCATGCGAGACCGCGATGATCTTTGTGGCATGCGCATTGACCAGTTTCACCAGTGGTGGGGACAGAACAGGTTCAATACGGCAGTGCTGAATTAATCGCGCCTGTAGTTTCGCCGCCGCGAGATAACCTTCCTCGTTCGAGCCAGGTTGGTTATTCATATAGAGCGTATCGAAACCACCATGCGAGAAAAGCGTTTCGATTTTGCTGACATTGGGCCTGATACGCCACAGAGTATCGACGTGCCGCGTAAACGCTTTGCGGGCATTGCGCGAGAAAAACAGCAGACCACGTCCTGCTTCTTTCAACAATTTTGCCCATGCCGGTTGCTTATGTTGAGGAATGACGATCAGCGGGATCCCAATGCTGTTTAGCACCTGACCTATGGTTTGACCACCAGCACGACTATAATCGTTGTAAAAACAACAAGTAATGTCGAATTTGTCGCGATCAATTCGCTTCAGAAGCTCAAGCATACTGTTGGTGCCTCCCCCCCATTCTTTGCCTGTGTCCAGGAGGAGGATTTTACGTTTTTGCGGCATGTCTGAATCCATGTGCTACCCTTGATCTGACCGCATTATAAAGAATCTGCTGAAATAAAATAGATTTTTCTATTGTGATAGTTTTTTCTGTAAGATAAATTTTCAAACACGATTATTTTAAAAGTGTGATTTAAGACTTTAATCGTCTCTTCTCATTTAGATAGTATTAATGAAAAAATTTATGCTGTTATTGAGTGAGTGGAAAAATGTTTAAAATAACGGTCTGCTTATTAACTTTCAACTCAGAAAGGTTGTTACGTGACGTAATTCCGCCTCTTTTAAAAATAGCGGATGAAATCGTCATTGTTGATTCCGGAAGCACAGATAATACACTACATATTTGCCAGAGTTATGGTTTGTCGCCGGTCTACAAAAAATATGGCTGGCATGGCGAGCAGATGAACCATGCCGTGTCATTAGCGAGTCATGACTGGGTCCTGTGCATCGACAGTGATGAAATTCTCGATTCAGACACTGTTGATGCTATTTTAAAATTAAAAAGGAGTGACGAACCCGATCCTGGAATGGCATGGCGGATATGTCGTCACTGGTATGTTTTGGGCGAAAAAGTCCGAACATTATATCCTGTCTCTTCTCCTGATTTCCCGGTACGACTTTTTAACCGTAAGCAGGCACGATTTAATAACAGACCCGTAGACGATAAGGTAGAAGGTTTTCGCCACTCTGAACGCATTCCCGGTTACGTCAGACATGATACATTTCACACATTGCATGAACTTTTTAGCAAATTGAATGGTTATACAACCCGCCTGGTGCAATATCAAACGATACGCCCCTCTATCGGTCGAGGTGTGATCAGCGCCATCGGCGCCTTTTTCAAATGGTATCTGTTTAGTGGTGCCTGGCGTCAGGGCAGAGTGGGGGCAGCAACAGGCTTGTATGCCACGGCCTACAGTTTTTTGAAGTATTTCAAAGCCTGGTATCAATATCAGGAAAGAAAAGAGCCCGTTACAAAAGAGCACACGGACTCTCATCTTATAAAATAGTTACGCTTTCTTACCCCAGCCCTGCCACTGATGTTGAAAATATTGCACCAGCGTACTCTGGCTCATGCTTTCACCAATCACAGAGAAGAACCGGGTTGCATAAACCGGTTCAGGGGCATGTTTCGGCACACAGCGTTTTACGCCGCGGAACGGGTTACGCGGCGTTGATAACCCAGGTTTCCCCTGGTTCGGCGCCGACGTATCAACCTGTGGTTCGTTCAGGAGATCGCTCGGGCGGACCAGCGTGATATCCGAAGGCAAGGTAGGCAGCAATTGCTGCAGGACGCGAACGGTCGACGGATGCGGGTGGCCGATGGCAATCGCGGAGCCATTGCGGCGGGCCAGCTGCACAGCGCGATTAAACTGCACGCGAATGTCTGCTTCGTTCTGCGTATCGTCAAGGAACACCTTGCGCTTAATCACCTTCACCCCCGTTCCCTGCGCGGCACGCATCGCCTGACTGTTGCCGATGGTCATGCTGTCGAGGAAGTAGAGGTTGTAACGCTCCAGCGCCTGCATCACTTTGAGCATCCCGTACAGGCTGGATGTCATCGCGCTGCCCATATGGTTGTTTAACCCCACGGCATACGGCACTTTGTTGTAAGCGTCGCGGATAATGCGATCGATCTCATCGCTGCTCATCTCAGGGCGCAGCGTATCTTTTTCCAGCGGTTGTTTGCTGATGGGGGCCATCGGCAGATGGATCAATACCTGGTGGCCGCTGTTGTGGGCCTTGGTCGCCATCTCACGTGCGTGTGGCGCATTCGGGAGGACGGCGACAGAAATGGCTGCCGGCATCGCCAGCACCTGATTTTCATAGTGCGGACGATAACCGAAGTCATCAATCACAATGGCGAGTTTACCGGCGTATACCGGTGCGACCAGCGCCAGTGCGCTGGCGACGGAGAGAACAATTCGACGAAATTGAAGCAAAACTTATCTTCCCAACCACGGCTGTGGATTGACCGCCTGACCCTGGCGACGAATTTCGAAATAGAGTGACGGGCGGCCCTGACCGCCACTGCTGCCCACAAGGGCGATGGGTTGACCCGCGCGCACCTGAGTGCCAACGCTGACCAGTGCGCTCTGGTTGTAACCGTAGAGGCTCATGTCGCCTTTACCGTGCTCAACCACTACCACAAGCCCGTAACCCTGCAGCCAGTCGGCCAGGATCACGCGGCCATCGGCGATGGCTTTCACTTCGCTACCTTCAGACGCACCGATAACTATCCCTTTCCAACGTAGTTCACCCTGCAGCTGTTCGCCATAACGATGCAGAATTGAACCGCGAACGGGCCAGTAAGCCTGACCGCGAGGGGAGCCCAGGCCGCCGGTTCGTGACATCAATGAGCGTTCGCTTTCGCTTGGTTTATAGGTCGTGCCTTTACGGGAGGCTTCCTGCTGCTTATCGCGAACGGCCTGCGCCTCGCGAGCCTCTTTTTCAGCGCGGGCTTTTGCCGCGGCCTCCGCTCGGGCGATGCTGTTACGCAGCTTCGATTCGTTGGCGCGCATTTCGCTCAACTGGCTCTGACCAGCCTGAATGGAGGATTCAAGCCCGGAAAGGGTTTTCTTACGTTCGTTGCGAGCCTGCTCGAGCTTTGCCTGCTGGGCCTGCTGTTCGTAGAGCAGCGTCTGCTGCTGGCTCTGCTTCTCTTCCAGCTCGGCTTTTTGCGTGGTGACCTCTTCGCGCGTCTGTTTTAGCTGCGCGATAGTCTCCTGACGCGCCTGGTTCAGATAGCCGAAATAAGCCTGCAGGCGCTGACCGCGCTGGCTCTCTTCACCGCTGAGGATCAGCTGAAGGCCGGTGTGTTCACCCTGGCGGAATGCGGCGTCAAGTTGCGCCGCAAGATTACGTTCCTGCGCATCGCGCTGACGTTCCAGCTTGGCAATCGACGCGTTCATCTCGTCGATCTGTTTATTCAACTGGGAGAGGGTGTTTTGTGTTTCGCGGAGCTTACGTGCGGCGGCGGAGATCGCCTCTTCCTGCTGCTTAAGCTGAGCAAGCAGCGACGCGCGTTGCTGTTGCTGCTGACGTACCGCACGCTCTTTGGCGGCGATATCGGCCTGAATGGATTTCAGCTGGTCGCGATCATCCGCGTGGGCGGATGCGGCGCACAGCAATACGCCAGCGCTGAGTGCGCTGGCGTAAAACAGAGGTCTGATTGATAACCTAAGCGGTTTCACGACCCATGTGATTGAAAAAATCGCCTTTCCCCTCATGGGGAGCGATTATTCCACGATGAACAGCGGCTTACCAGTCATCTCTTCAGGGATCGGCATACCCATCAGCGACAACATGGTTGGCGCGATGTCAGAAAGCTTGCCGCCTTCCACTGCTTTCAGTGCTTTATCACCTACATAAATCAGCGGAACCGGCAGGTTGGTGTGGGCCGTATGCGCCTGTCCGGTTGCCGGGTCGCGCATCTGCTCTGCGTTACCGTGGTCAGCGGTAATCAGCAGCTGGCCGCCAACGGATTCAACCGCTTTGGCAACCTGCTCAACGCAGTGATCCAGCGCTTCAACCGCTTTAATAGCCGCTTCCATCACCCCGGTATGACCCACCATGTCACCGTTTGGATAGTTACAGATGATGGTGTCGTATTTGCCGCTAACGATCGCCGCAACCAGTTTTTCGGTCAATTCCGCAGAGCTCATCTCTGGCTGCAGGTCATAGGTAGCGACTTTTGGTGAATTAATCAGAATGCGATCTTCGCCTTTGAACGGCTCTTCTACACCGCCGTTAAAGAAGAAGGTGACGTGGGCATATTTCTCGGTTTCGGAGATACGCAACTGCGTCTTATCGTTTTTCGCCATCCACTCACCGAAGGTATTGGCCAGTGAAGCTGGTGGGTAAGCGCATGGGGCGTCGATGTCAGCGGCGTATTCGGTCAACTGGATGAAGTTGATGTTCACCGCTTTCTTACGGGCGAAACCGTCGAAATCGCTGTTAACGAATGCGCGGGTGATTTCACGCGCACGGTCAGCACGGAAGTTCATGAAGATCAGCGCGTCGCCATCTTCCATGGCGGCATCAGCCTGGCCTTCTGCGCGAATCACGGTCGCTTTCACGAATTCGTCGTTTTCATCGCGCGCGTACGCGGCTTCAAGGCCCTCAACGGCAGTCGCAAACTGGAACTCGCCTTTTGCCAGCGTCATCAGGTCATAGGCCTGTTCCACACGATCCCAGCGATTATCGCGATCCATGGCGTAGTAGCGGCCAATAATAGATGCCACGCGGCCTTTGCCCAGTGCGGCAAATTTCTCTTCGAAGGCTTCCAGCGAACCTTTAGCGCTACGCGGTGGCGTATCGCGGCCATCCAGGAACGCGTGCAGGTAGATTTTTTCCGCACCGCGCTCAGCGGCCAGTTCAACCATCGCCATAATATGATCTTCATGACTATGAACGCCGCCGGCAGACAGCAGACCCATGATATGCACGGCTTTGCCTGCGGCAACGGCTTTATCCACTGCACCACACAGCACAGGGTTGGCGAAGAAGGTGCGTTCTTTGATTTCAACATCCAGACGCGTCAGATCCTGATAGACGATACGCCCGGCGCCCAGGTTGACGTGACCGACTTCAGAGTTACCCATCTGACGGTCCGGCAGACCCACTTCCAGGCCGGATGCGTCAATCAGAGTGTGGGGACGTTTTGCCCACAGCGCATCCATGACCGGGGTTTTAGCGTTGAAAATGGCGTTATCCTGTTGATCTTCACGGTAGCCATAGCCATCCAGAATCACCAGTACCATAGGTTTTTTAGAAACCGACATTGCGACAACCTCATGCTCAAGAGTCAAAAATTTGCGTAATTTTACTACAGCTGAATCGTTCAAATAGCCGCAGAAGATCAAAGAAAGGGCAGGGGCAAGATGCTTCTCCGACCATTTTGAGGCATTTTTTTAGGTGGCATGCCGCAGAAAATGGATTAGCTTAGGGTCGCTGGCTGTATTTGCCACAACGCACAGGTATACTCCTGTCCTGGTTTTTTTAATCACTAAGTCGGGAGTAGTTACCCTCCATGCAAGAAATTATGCAATTCGTTAGCCGCCATCCGGTTCTGAGCATCGCGTGGATTGGCCTGCTGGCCGCTGTGCTGTTCACCACATTTAAGGGCCTGACGTCTAAGATTAAGGTTATCACCCGTGGTGAAGCGACGCGTCTGATTAACAAAGAAGATGCCGTCGTGGTCGATCTGCGTCAGCGTGACGATTTCCGCAAAGGGCACATTGCAGGCGCTATCAACCTGCTGCCAGCTGAAATCAAAGCCAACAACGTGGGCGAGCTTGAGAAGCATAAAGCCCAGCCGATTATCGTTGTTGACGGTACCGGCATGCAGGCGCAGGAATCTGCTAGCCTGCTTCATAAAGCAGGCTTCGAAAACGTCTCTGTACTGAAAGAAGGCATTTCCGGCTGGAGCGGAGAAAACCTTCCTTTGGTGCGCGGTAAATAAGGAGTTCAGTGATGGCCAATATCGAGATCTACACCAAAGCGACCTGCCCGTTCTGTCACCGTGCGAAAGCGCTGCTGAACAGCAAAGGCGTAACGTTCCAGGAACTGCCGATCGATGGTGACGCGATAAAACGCGAAGAGATGATTCAACGTAGTGGTCGCACGACGGTTCCGCAGATTTTTATTGATGCGCAGCACATTGGCGGCTGTGATGACTTGTATGCGCTCGACGCCCGTGGTGGACTCGATCCCCTGCTGAGCTAAGAGACTTTAGGACAATTTAAAAAGGGTTTTTCCATGTCAGAACAAAACAACACCGAAATGACTTTCCAGATCCAGCGTATCTACACCAAGGATGTCTCTTTCGAAGCGCCAAATGCGCCACATGTTTTCCAGAAAGATTGGCAGCCAGAGGTTAAACTTGATCTGGATACCGCATCAACCCAGCTGGCTGATGACGTGTATGAAGTCGTACTGCGTGTGACCGTGACCGCCTCTCTGGGCGAAGAAACTGCATTCCTGTGTGAAGTTCAGCAGGGCGGTATCTTCTCCATCGGCGGTATTGAAGGCAACCAGATGGCGCATTGCCTGGGTGCATACTGCCCGAACATCCTGTTCCCGTATGCGCGTGAATGCATCACCAGCCTGGTTTCTCGCGGTACATTCCCGCAACTGAACCTTGCGCCAGTTAACTTTGATGCGCTGTTCATGAACTATCTGCAGCAGCAGGCTGGCGAAGGTGCTGAACAACATCAGGATGCCTGATGAGCACTGTTAATGCGTCAATGACTGTGATCGGTGCCGGCTCTTACGGCACCGCTCTTGCCATCACGCTGGCAAGAAATGGTCACGAGGTGGTCCTGTGGGGCCACGACCCAAAACATATCGCAACGCTGCAGCACGACCGCTGCAACGTGGCGTTCCTTCCTGACGTTCCGTTCCCTGACTCCCTGCACCTGGAAAGCGACCTTGCGACCGCGCTGGCAGCCAGCCGCAATATTTTGATTGTGGTGCCGAGCCATGTGTTTGGCGACGTGCTACAGCAGATCAAGCCGCTGATGCGCCCGGATGCACGCATTGTGTGGGCAACGAAGGGGCTGGAAGCCGAAACCGGTCGTCTGTTGCAGGACGTTGCCCGCGAAGTGCTGGGTACCGAGATCCCGCTGGCGGTTATCTCCGGCCCAACGTTTGCCAAAGAGCTGGCCGCTGGCCTGCCAACGGCAATCTCGCTGGCCTCTACGGATCCTGTTTTTGCGGACGATCTTCAGCACCTGCTGCACTGCGGCAAGAGTTTCCGCGTCTACAGCAACCCCGATTTTATCGGCGTGCAGCTGGGCGGTGCGGTGAAGAACGTCATCGCCATTGGCGCCGGGATGTCCGATGGCATTGGCTTTGGTGCCAATGCACGTACTGCGCTGATTACCCGTGGGTTAACCGAGATGTCCCGTCTCGGGGCGGCACTGGGTGCCGATCCGGCCACCTTTATGGGGATGGCGGGTTTAGGCGATCTGGTGCTGACCTGTACCGACAACCAGTCGCGTAACCGCCGCTTTGGCATGATGCTCGGTCAGGGCATGGATGTAAAAGGCGCGCAGGAGAAGATTGGTCAGGTGGTTGAAGGCTACCGCAATACCAAAGAAGTCCGCGAATTGGCGCACCGTTTTGGTGTCGAAATGCCAATAACCGAGGAAATTTATCAGGTATTGTATTGCGGAAAAAATGCGCGCGAGGCAGCATTGACCTTATTAGGTCGTGCGCGCAAGGACGAGCGCAGCAGTAACTAGTCGGAACCATTGTCACCTGAATGACCCAGCCAGCGCAGAACTGGCTGGTCATTATACTATCGTCTGGAGTAAGCAATGCCGTGTGAAGAACTGGATATCGTCTGGAATAATATTAAAGCCGAAGCCCGGGCGTTGGCCGACTGTGAGCCGATGCTGGCCAGTTTCTACCATGCAACGTTACTCAAGCACGAAAACCTCGGTAGTGCCCTGAGCTATATGCTCGCCAACAAGCTGGCGTCTTCAATCATGCCCGCCATCGCCATTCGTGAAGTGGTGGAAGAGGCCTACGCCGCAGACCCGGAAATGATCGCCTCTGCCGCCTGTGATATTCAGGCCGTGCGCACGCGTGATCCGGCGGTCGATAAATATTCTACGCCGCTGCTGTACCTGAAGGGTTTTCATGCCTTACAGGCGTACCGCATCGGCCACTGGTTATGGAAGGAAGGCCGCCGCGCGCTGGCAATTTTCCTGCAAAACCAGGTTTCTGTGACCTTCCAGGTTGATATTCACCCGGCGGCCAAAATTGGCCGGGGGATCATGCTCGACCATGCCACCGGGATTGTTGTGGGTGAGACGGCGGTCATTGAAGATGACGTGTCGATCCTGCAGTCGGTTACCCTGGGCGGTACCGGCAAAACCAGCGGCGATCGCCATCCGAAAATTCGTGAAGGGGTGATGATTGGCGCGGGTGCCAAAATCCTCGGCAATATCGAAGTGGGCCGCGGCGCGAAAATCGGCGCGGGCTCTGTGGTGCTGCAGCCCGTGCCGCCGCACACCACCGCCGCTGGCGTACCGGCGCGCATCGTCGGTAAGCCAGACAGTGATAAACCATCGATGGACATGGATCAGCACTTCAACGGCATTCACCATACGTTTGAGTATGGTGACGGCATTTAACTTCTGAGAATGGCGCCCGGATACCCCAGCTGGCGCCAGGCTTCATACACCACCACGGACACCGCGTTCGACAGGTTCATGCTACGGCTGTCCGGCATCATCGGAATACGGATTTTCTGCTCAGCGGGCAGGGCGTCCAGAATCGTGGCCGGCAGGCCGCGGGTTTCCGGACCAAACATCAGATAGTCGCCTGCCTGGTAGCTCACGGCGCTGTGCGCGGGCGTGCCTTTGGTCGTCAGGGCAAACATGCGCTCTGGCTTTTCGCTTTCCAGAAACGCGGCGCAATCATGATGGCGAACCACCGCGGTAAATTCATGATAATCCAGCCCCGCACGACGCAGGCGTTTGTCATCCCACGTAAAGCCCATCGGCTCGATAATATGCAGGCGAAACCCGGTGTTGGCGCACAGGCGGATAATGTTGCCGGTATTAGGCGGAATTTCTGGTTCGAATAAAACGATGTTAAGCATGCTGCCCCCTTAATTGCGGGGGCAGCATAGCAGAAATGACGGGCACTACGCGACGCCGGGTTCCTGTGGGCGGCAGCGCAGCATTTTATAGACGGTGGCACCTGCAGCCACCAGCGCGGGCAGGCTGAGGATCATCAAAATACTGTCTGCCTGCCACTGCATGGAGAGAAGCTGCGCGCTGGTCATGGTACCCGCCACGCCACCAAAACGGCCAATTCCCTGCATCCACGCGATACCCGTCGCGCGGCATTCGGTTGGGTAGAAGGTGGCGGCCAGGGTTTGCATCCCTGATTGCGCGCCGTTCATGGCGATCCCCATCAGGAAAATCAATCCGCCAAACAGGGCGATGTGATTATGCTCCATGCCGAGCAGCAGGATGAGCGCCATGGTCAGCATAAACCCACCTGCCACCACCCTGTGCGCCTCCCAGCGGTCCATCATCCACCCGGCGAGAAGAATGCCTGCGGTACCGCCGAAGGTGAACAGCGAGGTGAGCCAGGCAGATTCCGCCAGCGGATAACCCATCCCCAGCATCAGCGTCGGCATCCAGCTCAGCAGGACGTAATAAATCACCAGCCCCATAAAGTAGGTCACCCACAGCATCAGGGTGCCGGGCAGCCAGGGCATAGAAAACAACTGTGCCACGCTCCCTTTCTTAGACGCGACCCGCTCCTCCGCCAGGAAAAAGCCGGTCACGCCATCCAGCGTGTCGCGGGCGAAGCGGCTGGCGATACGGCGGATCTGCATCATGTCTCTTCCACGCTGAACCAGAAACTTCACCGACTCCGGCAAAAACAGCGCCAGCAGCAGCGTCAGGATCAGCGGGGCAATTGCGCCGGTCAGCAGTACGCTTCGCCAGCCGTGGTGAGGAATCAGCCAGGAGGAGATTGCCCCACCGCCCGCCGCACCCAGAGGAAAACCGCAGTACATGGTATTGATCGCCATGGCGCGACAGCGCTTAGGGGCAAACTCTGAGATCAGCGTGATGGCGTTAGGCATTGCCGCACCCAAACCCAGGCCGGTGAGAAATCGCCACAGCGTCAGGGTGTTAAGGGTTTGCGCCCAGGCGGCGCCCAGGCTTGCAAGACCAAAGAATAAACACGAAAAGACCAGCACGCGCTTGCGGCCCATCCGGTCCGATACCGGACCTGCGATCAGCGCACCCAGCGACAGTCCCAGCAGCGCGGCACTCAGTACCGGCCCCAGATCCTGTTTGTGGATCCCCCATTCTGCCGAGAGCGTCGGGGCAATGTAGCCCATTGCCGCTGTATCGAAACCATCAATCGCCAGCACCAGAAAGCCCAGCACAATGAGTAGCCAGTGAAACCATGAAAAGGAACTGTCGTCGATTACCTGCTGAATATCCACCTTACCTGAATAGGCCATACGCTCCTCTCTGATGTGATGTTGTTTTTGTGTTCTTGTATTTGCTTGTCTATACAATTGCGTGTGGCAGGGGATGTCAAATATTCTTATCTAATATGTTATCTAGATGTTATTTACGACACAAAAACGCGCCCGATGGAGGAGATCGGACGCGTGAGTAAGGTTGGTTAAGCGGAGGGGATCAGGCCGCGTCTCCGTGGGTAAGCGGTGCCAGTGCCGCAGGGATCTTGCTCAGCTCCTGCACCAGAGAATCCTTGCTGATCTCGCCGATTGTTTTCGCCCCGGTGAGAGTCATTGCAACCTTCATCTCTTTCTCAATCAGGTTGAGCAGGTTTGCTACCCCTGCCTGGCCGCTGGTGGCCAGCGCGTAAAGATAAGCGCGTCCCAGAAGTACGCTGTCGGCGCCGAGCGCAATCATACGCACCACGTCCAGCCCGTTACGAATACCGCTATCGGCGAGGATAGCGATGTCGCCTTTCACCGCATCGGCAATCGCCGGAAGGGCGCGTGCGGATGAGAGCACGCCATCGAGCTGACGTCCGCCGTGGTTCGAGACCACTATCCCGTCTGCGCCAAAACGCACCGCGTCGCGGGCGTCGTCCGGGTCGAGGATCCCTTTGATCACCATTGGGCCGTCCCAGAATTCGCGGATCCACTCCAGGTCTTTCCAGGAGATGGACGGATCGAAATTGTTCGCCAGCCAGCCAATATAATCTTCCAGCCCGGTAGGCTTACCGAGATAGGCCGAGATGTTCCCCAGATCGTGTGGACGGCCATTCAGGCCCACGTCCCACGCCCACTGCGGATGTGTTACCGCCTGCCAGTAACGACGCAGGGCAGCGTTCGGGCCGCTCATGCCGGAGTGGGCATCACGGTAGCGCGCGCCGGGGGTGGGCATATCAACGGTAAAGACCAGCGTGGAACAGCCCGCCGCTTTGGCGCGCTCCAGCGCGTTACGCATAAAGCCGCGATCGCGCAGGACGTACAGCTGGAACCACATCGGGCGTTTGATGGTCGGGGCCACCTCTTCAATCGGGCAGACAGACACGGTGGAGAGGGTAAACGGGATGCCTTTGGCATCCGCCGCCGCAGCGGCCTGCACTTCACCGCGACGGGCGTACATGCCACACAGCCCGACCGGGGCAAGCGCTACCGGCATGGAGAGCGTTTCGTTAAACAGTTTCGTCTCAAGGCTCAGATCCGACATATTCTTCAGCACGCGCTGACGCAGAGCCACCTCCGACAGATCTTCCACGTTACGGCGCAGGGTATATTCGGCATAGGCCCCGCCGTCGATATAGTGGAACAGGAACGGCGGCAAAATACGCTGCGCCGCGGCGCGGTAGTCACTGGCTGCTGAAATAATCATGCTTTGTTCTCCCTGGATATATCACTGTCGCCAGGCAGACGGGTAATACGCGCCTGTCGGGCCTGATCTTCATCAAATCGTTTAATGGTGGTGTGGACGAAGCCCAGATGCGCCATCATCGCCTTGCGTGCGGCCTCGGCATCACCGGCCAGAATGGCGTTGAGCACCGCCTCGTGCTGTTCGGTCAGTTGAGCAAAGACCGGCGGGACCAGATACATGCGCTGGCGGCTCTGCTTCACGGAGGATTGCAGCAGGTCGAAAAAACCGCGCATGGTCTGGAGCAGCACCACGTTGTGTGATGCCTCGGCAATCGCCAGGTGAAAGCGGACATCCGCCTGCGAAGCGATATCCGGGTCGCTGCTTTGCGTGGCGTCGAAGCAGGCCCTGAGCTTCTCTCTGTCGGCTTCGGTTGCTCGCATGGCCGCATGCCAGGCGGTACTGGTTTCGATGGCGTGACGGGCTTCGAGGATGTCGAAGCTGTAGTCCGGGTCATTCTCCATCAGGGTTTTGAGCGGCTGGACGATGTTTTGCTCGGACCAGTCGTCATGTTGCCAGCGCACAAAGGTGCCGCCGCCGCGACGGCTTACCAGTACCCCTTCGCTGACCAGCGTCGCCAGCGCTTCACGCAGGGAATTGCGCGACACGCCAAGCTGGGCGGCGAGTTGACGTTCAGCGGGCAATTTCATGCCCGCTTCCAGCTGTTGTTCTTCAATCAGCGCCCGCACGCGAGAGGCAATCTCGTCGGACAGGCGTCTGGGCATGACTATCATGGGATCATCCAGGTTAAGACATAGGCCTGCAGGGTGGTGATCACCCCGACCATGCAGGTGAATATCAGGCTGTGTTTCACGGTAAAACGGAACAGGTCGGACTCTTTACCCACCAGCCCTACCGCCGCACAGGCAATGGCGATGGACTGCGGAGAGATCATCTTCCCGGTCACGCCGCCGGTAGTATTCGCGGCCACCAGCAGCACGTCAGAGACGCCAATCTGCTGAGCCGCCGTCGCCTGCAGGGCGGCGAACAGGGCGTTAGACGAGGTATCTGAACCGGTCAGGAATACCCCCAGCCAGCCGAGGAACGGCGAGAAGAAGGTGAAGGCGTGGCCGGTATGGGCCAGCGCCAGTGCCAGCGTTGATGACAGGCCGGAGTAGTTCGAGATAAACGCGAACGCCAGCACCATGCCGATGGAGTAGATCGGCAGCATCAATTCTTTAATGGTCGCCGCAAAGGTCTGTACCGCGGCGGCCGGTTTCATGCGCAACCACACCACAGAAAGGAGTGCGGCAAACAGGATGGCAGTACCGGTGGCGGAGAACCAGTCAAACTTAAACACTGCCGCGTACGGCGTGGCGTTGTGCACCACTGGCGGCATACGGGCGACCATCTTGTCGAGGAACGGCACGGAGATGTTAATCACCATGTCGTACAGCGCACCGCCCGGGGCGAACAGGGCCTTAAACGGCGGGATGCTCCACAGCGTTACCGTGGCGGTCAGGAACAGGAATGGTGACCAGGCGCGAACGATCTGCCCGGCGGTATAGCCCGTGCGGGCGAGCGTCTGATCCACGTGCGACGCGCCCATATCGGCAAAGCGGAAGATGCGCACAGGCTGCCAGCGTTTCAGGAACAGCGTCAGACAGACCAGCGACACCAGGGAAGAGATAATGTCCGGCAGCTCCGGGCCAAGGAAGTTCGAGCTGAGATACTGGGCAATCGCGAACGAACCGCCCGCCACCATCACCGCAGGCCAGGTCTCCTTCACGCCGCGCCAGCCGTCCATAATCGCCATGATCCAGAACAGCACGATAATGGTCAGGAACGGCAGCTGGCGGCCAACCATCTGACCAATTTCGAAGCTGTCCAGGCCAGTCACCTGGCCTGCGACCAGAATCGGAATACCCATCGCACCAAACGCCACCGGCGCGGTGTTGACGATCAGGCAAAGACCGGCGGCATAGAGCGGGTTAAAACCCAGCCCCACCAGCAGCGCGGCGGTGATTGCCACCGGCGCACCAAACCCTGCCGCCCCTTCCAGAAACGCCCCGAAGGAGAAGCCAACAATCAGCATCTGCAGGCGCTGGTCCGGCGTGATGGAGAGAATCGACGAGCGAATGATGTCGAACTGCCCGGTTTTGACTGAGATTTTATAGACAAACACTGCGGCGATGATGATCCACGCAATCGGCCACAGGCCGTAGAAGAAACCGTAGACAACGGATGCCAGCGCGCGATCGATCGGCATTTTGTAGAAGAACAGCGCCACCAGCAACGCGATGGCGACGGTGTACGTCGCGGCGAGGTAGCCCTTCAGCTTGAGCTTAATCAGCGCAAAGAAGAAGAACAGGATCGGCAGCGATGCGATCAGGCTGGACAGCCAGATATTCCCGGCCGGGTCGTAGTTTTGTTGCCAGAGGCTCATGCAGGTCTCCTGGGGACCAGACAGCCTATGCTGCGGGTGAGTCTCCGCTCATCTCTGCGTCACAGTCTGTGTAAAAGTGGTCCTGCCAATATTGTGTTGTAGGGGTAATGACAATGAATGGTTAATCAACTGTTGCTATTCGGCAATATATTTGTGACGTGAATCATTGAAACTGTGAACGAAGGATAGCTTTAAAACCCATTGGTAGGACCAAATCCACGATGTTCAGGGGTGAGCAGGAACCGGGTCAAAATCGTGTCATTCAGTCAGGCGCGGTGCCTGGAGAAGGGGATAAAGAGAAGCAAGTACCGCAATTATGTTAACTTTAGGAGGGATGTATGTTTTATTCTGGTTTGCGTTGGGTGTCTTGCGTGTTAAGGGTGTGATTTTTTACCTAAAAATAAAAATTTTTTTTAGGTAAAAATGCGGAATATCATGTTTAGCAAAAAATTACATTTAAGGTAAATTTCACATATAGGATTTAACAGCTTATTACAAACGATCATTTGCTGATCAATGATAAAATATCCTTTATAAGCGCACCTGGCCAGTATAAAAACGATGTTTTTCGCACAATGCTAATAATTTCTTCTAATAATATTCTTAAAAAAATTGATCAAACAATGATCAGTTGTGTAAGTAAAATAATTTAGCTTCGGTATTAGGAGGTAGTTAATAATTCTCAGGGCTATTGAAATGCGTTAAATATGTTATCTGGCTGTTAAATATGAAATGTGAAACAGGCCTGCTGAGCGCTTTTAAGTGCGTAGACGTTAAAAGACATTTGATTTACTATTTATTCAGATACAACGTTACAGAAGATGCTGAATTAAATTTTAACCACAAACTAATCATTGTTATTTGCGGCCTGACGAGTTTTCCAAAACTGTAGGATATAGCGAAAGGGTTTGCAGAAAATATACGGATTGTCACGCTGGGATGGACCCTGATTTATTCTTTGAGGTCGCGTCACCAATTCTGTTAGTACCCTTTGGGTGACGGTTTTAAAATCCTTAAAGAAATTATTGCACCTGGTACAACAAATCAATATCTGTTTAATTTACAGAGGGGAAAGTGTTCCTAATGAAAATCAAAAATGTGGCGCTGGCATTTGCCACGGCGGGGTTTCTGTTATCTTCTCAGGCGGTGCTGGCAAGCAGTAATTCAGGCGTTAATACTAGCCTGAATACAGACGCAGGTACACAGAGCACAGGCGGTACAATCAACTTCACCGGCAAGATTACCCTTATTTCCTGTAACATTACTACGGCATCAAAAACCAGAACGGTAGATCTTGGGGCGTGGGCGAAAAGCTACTTCGATGAACACGTTGAAACAACGCCGCGTGAGTTCAAAATCAACGTCGAAAAATGCCCGGAAACGGTTAAATCTGTGGCGGTGCTGTTTGACGGTAATAAAGATGCGGTTGATGACTCGCTGTTGCAGGTTACGCCAGGCACGGGTATGGCGACGGGCGTCGGGGTAAAGCTTTATAACAGCGATCGCAGCACGGTTATTAAGCCGGGTACGGTTTCAAAAACCACCGCACCAGATGCTCAAGGCAATGCAGAATTAACGTTCTTTGCCGCACTGGACAAAGATGGAACGGAAATCAAAGCGGGTGATGTCAACGCTGTGTCCAATTTCCTGATGGTTTATAACTGATTATTTTTAGCCACCTCCAGAGATAATAGAGATGAAACGTTTGTCGTATATTATGCTCACTGCATTAATGGTTAGCTCTGCGTCAGTTTCCGCAGGCGTAGTAATGGGGGGAACACGGATCGTATACCCGCAAAACAGTAAGGAGGTGGCATTTTCTGTATCTAATATGGAAAGTGCAGTTCCCTATCTGATTCAGTCGTGGGTTGAGAATGACGCTGAAGGGAAAAACCGCGCCGCGCCATTTATCGTCACGCCGCCACTATTCAGGCTTGATCCGGATCAGACCAATACGCTTCGTATTCAATATACCGGCGCGCCGCTGCCCGCAGATCGTGAATCCGTATTTTGGCTCGATATTAAGGCCATTGCGCCAAAGCCAAAAGAGAGCAGCAACGAATTACAAATTAACGTTAAATCGAAATTTAAAATTTTCTACCGCCCTGAAAACCTGAAAGGCGATGCTGCAACCGCCTGGCAAAAGGTGAGGTTCTCAACGACGCAGAAAGGGCTTGAGGCCACC
The DNA here is from genome assembly GCF_050031595.1 of Enterobacter cloacae complex sp. 309I3. NCBI lineage: Bacteria > Pseudomonadati > Pseudomonadota > Gammaproteobacteria > Enterobacterales > Enterobacteriaceae > Enterobacter > Enterobacter cloacae complex sp. 309I3. The sequence goes on from NZ_JBLGWI010000001.1 coordinate 163,138, forward strand.
AACCCGACGCCGTATTACGTCTCTTTTTATCGCCTCAGCGTCTCGGGGCACAGCATTGAGCAACCGGGCATGATCGGCCCAGGCGAAACCCGCGAATGGCCTGTGGCAGCCTCCGGCAGCGTTACCTGGTCGGCTATTAATGATTTTGGCGCTATTACCGCGACCCGGTCGCAGCCTCTTTAAACCATGCCTTCTCGCCTGTTTCATTATGCGCCACTTTCGGTGCTGCTGCTCAGCATAAGCCGCACAGGATGGGCCGAGGATTATTTTGATCCCGCCGCGCTGGAGCTTTCTTCTGCCGAACAGAAAACGGCGGATCTGCACTATTTCTCCGAAAAGGGCGGGCAGATGCCCGGCACGTGGCTCGTAACGATTGAGGTTAACGGACGCGAGGAACGGCATCAGGAGATTACCTTCGTCAATGAGAAAGGCAGCCTGCAGCCCGTGTTTAGCGTACCGCTGCTGGAGACGCTCGGGGTGAATGTGGGGGCGATCCCGGCGCTTTCCCGGTTGCAGGAGGGAGAGACCTTCACACATATCGCCGATTTTATCCCGGCGGCGCGGACCTCCTATGATTTTAACCAGCAGCACCTGTTTCTCAGCCTGCCGCAGGCGGCGATGACGCACCGCAGCCGTGGCTATGTGCCCCCCTCGCAGTGGGATGATGGTATTCCGGCGGCATTTGTTGATTACAGCCTCACGGGGGGGCAGGCTCATCATCAAAACGGCGACACGACGTCAAGCTACCTTAGCCTGCGTAACGGCGTAAACCTGGGACCGTGGCGGCTGCGTAATACGTCGGCCTGGAGTTACAGCAACGCGGGCGGCAATCGTTTTCAGTCACAAAGCAGCTGGCTGAGCAGGGATATTCGCAGCCTGAACAGCCAACTGCGGATCGGCGATGCCTGGACTGCCGGCGACCTGTTCGATAGCGTGGCGTTTCGCGGGGTTCAGCTCTCATCCAGCGAGAGTATGTTACCCGACAGCCAGCGCGGCTTCGCGCCGACAATTCGCGGCGTCGCGCACAGCTATGCCAGGGTTTCTGTTTCGCAAAATGGCTATGTCATTTATGAAACCTGGGTTGCCGCCGGGCCGTTTGTTATTAACGATCTGTTCCCCGGCGCGCAAAGCGGCGATTTGCAAGTGACCATCACGGAAAGCGACGGCTCGAAACGCGTATTTACCCAGCCTTATTCTGCGGTACCGTTTATGCGGCGCCAGGGCAGCCTGAAATACAGCCTCAACGCCGGACGCTTTCACTCCGGCTCCAGCGATGCCCGGTCGCCGGACTTTGTTGAAGGCGCTTTTTTCTACGGCTTGTTCTCCAGTATGACGGTATACGGCGGCTTTCGTACCGCGAATAACTACCAGGCCGGCGCCATTGGCGTGGGCAGAGGGTTTGGCGCGTTCGGCTCGCTGGGCGTTGACGATACGCTGGCAAAAAGCCGTTTATCTGACGGCAAAAGCGTAATCGGGCAGGCGTGGCGCGTTCAGTATCAGAAGGATTTTAATACCACCGGCACCGCCTTCAACCTGGCGAGCTATCGCTATGCCTCGCGCAACTTTTATGAGTTTAGCGAGCTGAATCAGTCTGACAGCCAGCAGTTACGGCTCAATAACCGCCGTAGCCGCTCGCAAATAACCTTCTCACAGACGCTGGGGCAGTTCGGCAGTCTTAGCGTTTCGGCGTGGATGCAGGATTACTGGCACACCTCCGGGCAGGATAAAACCATACACCTTGGCTGGTACACCAGCTGGCGGGGCATTTCATGGGGAGCGGGGTATGACTATACCGACTCAGCACGTGAGCAACATCCCGATCGCACCGTGTCGTTTAATATCAATATTCCGCTCGGTAACTGGCTACCGGACAGCTCGGTGAGTTACTTCATCAATAAAAATAACCGTGGGATGTCCACGCAGCAGGTGTCACTCAACGGCAGCGCGCTGGCGAACCGCAACCTCAACTATAGCGTTCAGCAGAGTAAAGCCAGCGAGGGACAAGCCGACAGCACCAGTCTGGCGCTGCAATATAACGGCGGCTACGGCAACGTAAGCCTCGGTTATGATCGCAGCCGAAACGGCGATAATGCCAGTCTCGGCCTCGCCGGGGGCGTTATCGCCACGCAGTATGGCGTCACGCTCAGCCAGCCGCTGGGCGATAGCGTCGCCCTGCTGCGCGTGCCTGGCGCGGCGAACGTTGAGCCGGAGGGCTACAGCGGCATCCATACCGACAGTCGCGGCTACGCGGTTATGCCCGCGCTTTCGGCCTATCGTAAGAATACCGTCAATCTTGATACGGCGACGCTTGGCGAAAACGTCGACGTTGAGCAGAGCGGTCTGACGCTCGTTCCCACCAGCGGCGCGGTGGTGCTTGCTAATTACGCAACGCACATTGGCTATCGCGTGCTGTTCTCCCTGCGATACCACGGCGAGCCATTGCCATTTGGCGCCCAGGCCGAGGTGGTGGAGCAAAAACGTCGTTCAGCCAACCGAAGCATGGTGGCTGACGGCGGTCAGGCTTACCTGAGCGGAGTACCGGAGCGCGGCACGCTGCGCGTAACCTGGTATGAAGACGGAGAGCCGCGTCAGTGCCAGACGCCGTTCAAACTGGGGGCGGTTCATATGGCTCCCGGCATCGCTACTCTGTCTCTTGAGTGCCACTAGAGGAATATTATGCGTCACTTTATTCAATGGGTTTTCTACCTCAGTCTACTTTCTCTTTTTGGCATGCTGAGTTTTCATGCGCACGCTCAGGCCTCGCCCTGCCACACCACGCGCAATCAGTGGGTTGTCCAGGTACCCTACGCCATTGGATATGCTCCTGGCACAGCGGACTGGACGCCGGTTTCCGCGCCGATACAGTCTACCGGGGCGGATTTTTACAGCTGCGATGGCGGAAATGACGCCTGGCGAAGTATCGGATTTGTCGAGATGGATAATCCCGTCGGCACCGTGGTGGGGGAAGACGGTGCGTCGCGGCACGTCTACAAAACCCAGATTGAAGGCATCGGCTACGCGCTCGGGTTCCGCGAGCAGCAGTACTGTGGTGCGGATGCCGTGCGGTATATTGACGGCACCAGCCCGGTGGACGGCAACGAGTCACGCCGTATCTGCGACGCCTCACAGAATCCTGCTTTTGCCAGCGCCTCAACCTATAAGATGCAGTTCTGGGTGGTGTTTTACAAAATACCGACGTCCAGCGCCATGCCTGATGATAACGCCAACTCCCAGGAGCAAAACGTCGGATCGCTGATATTACAGGCGGGAGAAAACAAAGCCAGCGCGACCAGCGTCGCGACACCGGTGCAGATCCGTCTCGCCAGCTTCACGGTCAAGCATACCAGCTGTTCCGTTGGTTCCCGCAGCATTCTGGTGCCGATGGGAACCGTAAGCCAGCGTGAATTTCACGGCACAGGCTCCCGCGCCGGTGGCGGACGCTTCAGCATTCCGGTGACCTGTGAAAATAACACGACGGTGAAGATGGGCTTTTTCGGCGATACCACGCCGGGCAACGATCGGGCGCTGGCGTTAACGAAGCAGCAGGACAGCGCCAGCGGCGTCGGGATCGAACTGCTTTATGGCGACAATACCGGCTCGGTTCAGGGGCAGGTGGTGCCGTGGAACACCCCGCAGGTGTCGGCGCTTGGGCAGGTGGGAGATAACCAGACGCAGACCTTCTGGTTTGATGCGCATTATATTCAGACAGAAGAGAACGTGACGGCGGGAAAAGCGGATGCGATGGCCACGTTTAACCTGATTTACAACTGAGTGTTCCCCTGCCGCTGCGGCAGGGGAGACCGATCAGAACGCCGTCTTACAAAAACCCGTCATCTCTTTCAGGCCCATCTCGCGGCCAAGCTCGGTCATCGGGTGGACCACCACCAGACCCCGTACGCTTTTCTTCAACTTGCCCATATCGGCCTGCTCTTTTTTGGTAATGGCGCGGCGGTGCGGCATATTCATCAGCTTCTGCGCTTCTTTACTCAGCTTCTGGCTTTTCACTTCGCGCAGGCGCTCGATCTCCGCTTCCAGCTTCGCGGTCTCTTTCTCAAGCTCGGCGTACTTCTCGGCGGAGTCTACCAGCGAGAGACCGGCCATCTGATGGCGGATCAGATCCAGGCGGTCGCTCAGGCGTTTAATTTCGTTCTTTTCGACTTCTTTCATGACAAATAACTCTGAAAACGGGGAATTTAGAGGGAAGGATACACCAATGTGAGCAGGCTTACTTCTGAAACGCTTTTTTTAAGCTGATTCGGGAAATCAGCTCAGTCAGGGAAAGAACCATCGTGGAACGGACAACCTGTTGATAACGCAGCTTTTGCATGGCGTACAGTTCCGGGTCGCTGTTATCAAAATGGGGGGCAGGGGGGAGCGCGGTAACGCAATGCAGCTCGCCGAAGGGGCCAAGGATCTCGTCATCGGTAAAGGTGTACTCATTACCGTCATGATTGAGCTCTTCGCGCAGCGCCATCAACAGCTCCGCATCTTCATACTCTTGCCGGTTCAGCACGCCAAGACCATAAATCAACTTCAGACGCACGGATAAATCGCCCAGCGGTCCGTCGCCGTCCAGTAACGGTTCTACAGCATATTTTACCGCGTAGTCGTCTTTGCGAAACACCTGAAGTACCAGGATATTCACCGCCTCGGTTAACAACTCGACGGCGGTAATCAGGAAACTTCGTACGGTTTTGCCAGCATTCAGACGCTCAAGCACACGATTTTCAAAGGCCTGGGTTTGTTCCATTATTGCCTGCATATCTGACAATCTGTAATCAGGGCGCAGGATCACCTGCGCCTCACTGTGCATCATTTGGTTGCGTTATATGCGTTAACCGCCTCCGCAACCACGTCGCTGTTGGCGTCCAGACCGGAAATCTGCGCCAGCGCAGCCTGTGCGCCCTGGTCATCAATCAGCTGAGCCAGCTCCTGCGCCTGCGGATCCTGCTCGCTGCGGTAGTGCATCGCGGCGGCAATCCCTTTCACCAGGTTGGCGTGCGGTAGGCCGTATTCCAGCGTACCCAGCAGCGGCTTAATCAGGCGATCGCCCGCGCTCAGCTTACGCAATGGCTGGCGGCCCACGCGCTCAACGTCATCTTTCAGATACGGGTTTTCAAAACGACCGAGGATTTTCTGGATATATGCTGCGTGTTTATCAGCATCAAAACCGTAGCGTTTGATCAGCACCGCGCCGCTCTCTTCCATTGCCCCTTTTACCACCGCGCGGATCTTCTCGTCGAGGATCGCATCACGAATAGTCTGATGACCGGCCAATTTTCCGAGGTACGCGGTTATAGCATGACCTGTGTTCAGCGTGAAGAGTTTACGTTCCACAAATGCCATCAGGTTATCCGTTAATTCCATACCTGGAATGGTCGGCAGCGCGCCTTTAAATTGGGTTTTGTCCACGATCCACTCGCTGAAAGTTTCTACCGTCACTTCCAGCGGGTCGTTAGTTGCAGATTCTGACGGCGGAACGATACGGTCAACGGCAGAATCCACGAAGCCAACGTGCGCTTCAACCCAGGCTTTGTCTTCGTCCGCAACGGCGGCCAGAACGTGGCCTTTCAGCTGTGTGGTGCCACGCACCATATTTTCACAGGCAATGATGTTCAGCGGGGTATCGATGCCCTGCGCTTTACGTTTTGCCAGGCCTTTTGCGACCGCAGGCGCGATGCGCTCAAGTACCACCGGGCCCACCGCGGTGGTCACCAGGTCAACGCTGGCGATGAGGTCGATAACATCGTCGCCAATGCTGCTTACCGCGTTGACGCCAGAGACCGTTTCAACCTGCTCGTTTTCTCCCACCACGTGTACCTGGTAGCTATGACGGGCATTCAGGGCATCCAGAACGACCTGATTCACATCGGCGAATGTCAGCGTAATGCCCGCGTCTGCCAGCAGTTTGCCGATAAAGCCACGACCGATATTACCTGCGCCAAAATGTAATGCTTTCATAGTGTTAACCTTTATCAATGTTTTTACCCGAGAGGGCTGGGGTGAGGAACGTATACCCCTCACCCTAGCCCTCTCCCCAAAGGGGAGAGGGAAGATACGCTGTTATTTGTTGAGGAGTGCCAGCACTTCTTCAACGCTTTCAGTCTGTGCCAGACGCTCGATGACGGACTCATCATCCAGCGCGTTGGTCAGGCTGGTAATCACCTGGATGTGCTCGTTATTGCGAGCGGCGATACCAATCACCAGGCGGGCAATGTCGTCTTCTTCTTCACCGAAGCGCACGCCATCAGGATACTGGCAGAACACCACGCCGGTTTTGAGCACGCGGTCTTTCGCTTCCACCGTACCGTGCGGCACCGCGATGGATTCGCCCAGGTAGGTTGGCGTCAGTTTTTCGCGTTCCAGCATCGCGTCGACATATTCAGGCTGAACGTAGCCGCCTTTAACCAGCTGCTCACCGGCAAAGCGAATTGCCTCTTCTTTGGTGGCTGCGGTACGACCGAGGAAGATGTTCTCCGCGCCCAGCTTAAACAGGTGAGCATTGCTCTCGTCAAAGCTGTCCTGCAGGCTGGTCCGCACTTTCACTTCGTTGTCTTCGTGACGCTGTGCGGCCACCAGACGTTCAGTCAGGCTGGTGTACAGGCCGCTGTCGAGGAAGTTGGTCAGCGAAATATGCTGTGCCTGCGGTACCTGGCGCATGGCACGTTCGGTCAGGTCACGGTGCGTAATCACCAGGTCAACATCCGGTGGCAGGCTGTTAATGGCGCTGTTGGTCACTGAGATATTGGTCAGGCCCGCATCCTGCACTTTCTTACGCAGCACGCCGGCACCCATTGCGCTGGAACCCATACCGGCATCACAGGCAACGATGATTTTACGCACGTGGCTCAGGTCGTTAGAAACATCACCCGCTGACAGCGGCGTTGCGCCTTTGGACTCGGCTTTCATGTCGTGCATACGACGGGTTGCCGCTTCGATATCGTCATCTTCTTTCACTTTGCTGGTTTTCAGCAGGATAGAAGCGACCACGAAGGAGACCGCCATTGCCGCACAGATAGCCGCGATGTTAGCAAAATAGGCACCTTTCGGCGTCATTGCCAGTACCGCCAGGATAGAGCCCGGAGACGCCGGAGAAACCAGACCACCGTTCAGCACGCTCAGGGTGAACACACCGGTCATACCGCCGAGGATAACGGCCAGGATCAGACGTGGGTTCATCAGCACGTACGGGAAGTAAATTTCGTGAATACCACCCAGGAAGTGAATGATAGCCGCACCGCCAGCAGACTGCTTCGCGCTGCCGCGACCAAAGAACATGTACGCCAGCAGAACGCCCATACCCGGACCCGGGTTCGCTTCAATCAGGAAGAAGATGGACTTGCCGAGGTCATGAGACTGCTGAATACCCAGCGGTGAGAAGATACCGTGGTTGATGGCGTTGTTCAGGAACAGGATTTTCGCCGGTTCAACAAAGATAGACGCCAGCGGCAGCATGTCGTGCGCCACCATGAAGTTAACGCCCGCCGCCAGAATCTTGGACAGGACTTCAACTGCCGGGCCAATGCCGAGGAACGCCAGAATCGCGAGGATCATCCCGATGATGCCCGCAGAGAAGTTGTTCACCAGCATCTCGAAGCCGGATTTGATTTTGCCATCAACCCAAACGTCGAATTTCTTAATCGCCCAGCCACCCAGAGGACCGGCGATCATCGCACCGAGGAACATCGGCATATCCGCACCGACGATAACACCCATGGTTGTGATGGCACCCACTACGCCACCACGGTCACCGCCCACCAGACGACCACCGGTATAACCGATGAGCAGCGGCAGCAGGTAAGTAATCATTGGGCCAACAAGTTTCGCCAGCGTTTCGTTAGGCAACCACCCTGTCGGAATGAATAATGCAGTGATGATACCCCACGCGATAAACGCGCCGATATTTGGCATCACCATATTGCTGAGGAAACGACCAAAGCTTTGAACTTTGATCTTGAAATCGGATGACATAAAACACCCCTTCTTCTGTTTACGCTTAGGCTTGCGGCCCGAGGTTTATTGTTAATGAGGCGGCAGAGGTAGCCGGGCCCTGTTCTGATGCTGTGAAATCTGGCACTGAATCGTTCAACTGTCCAGACGGCGAAAAATTGTGTGATCACAATCACGTAAATGCAGGGGGTGTGGCGGGAAATGAGGTGATCTGAATCACAAAACCACAGTCTAAAAAAAACACAATGGGGAGAAAATCGGCAAAACACCCCTGTTTTTGTGAGATAAATCACATTTAGTTGTCGCGGGTTTGTTTCTGAGTTGTGATTTAATTCACAAAAAATTTTTATACGGATTTCTCCGGCTGTGATCGGCGGCAAATTCTGCCTGACGAATGAGCGTCACGATGGTTCTGGGCAACACGCAAAGCTAAAAAACCACTTTTCATGTGTGGTATGGCGAAAAGCGAAAACGTGGATTACGCTCATAATGTAAGGTTAAGTATATTATTATTCAGGATATATTTTGACACGTTTATAAACTTGCATGGAGATATTATAAAAACCGATACTCCCCGGCTCTGAAATAACCAGTCTACCTTTTATGTTTAAAAATAAATTAATTAGGTTGCGTACTGTTTTATTAATTTAATGAGTTGACGTTGTTTAAGTGAGGAGAATATGTTTCTCAACTATTTTGCGCTGGGCGTATTGATTTTTGTTTTTCTGGTTCTGTTTTACGGAATCATCGCCATTCATGACATCCCCTATAACATGGCCAAAAAGCGTAATCATCCCCATGCCGATGCAATCCACACGGCGGGCTGGATTAGCCTGTTTACGCTCCATGCCATCTGGCCGTTCCTGTGGATCTGGGCCACGCTTTACCGGGAAGATCGCGGTTGGGGCATGCAAAACCACATCACCAAACCTGATGAGGTGCCGGGTATGGATGCGCTGGCCAAACGCGTGGCCGAATTAGAACAAAAGCTGGCAGCGGTACAGCCCACTGCTGATACGAAAACGCTGGAGCGCTAATTATGGATCTGTTGATTATTTTGACCTACGTGGCGTTTGCCTGGGCGATTTTTAAAATATTCCGTATTCCGGTCAACCAGTGGACGCTCGCCACCGCCACATTAGGTGGGGTATTTATTGTGGCGGGCCTTATTTTATTAATGAACTATAACCACCCGTATACGTTTACGGCGCAAAAAGCGGTTATTTCAATCCCGATTACGCCGCAGGTGACCGGCGTGGTCAGCGAAGTCACTGATAAAAATAACCAGCTTATTAAAAAAGGCGAAGTGTTATTTAAACTTGACCCGGGCCGCTATCAGGCACGGGTCGACAGACTGCAGGCCGACCTGGTGACCGCGACGCACAATATCGACGTGCTCAAAGCGCAGTTGTCGGAAGCAGTAGCCAACACCACGCGCGTGTCCGCCGAGCGGGACCGTCTGTATAAAGATTACCAGCGCTATCTCAAAGGCAGCCAGGCGAAGGTAAACCCGTTCTCTGAGAGCGATATCGACAACGCGCGGCAGAACTATCTGGCACAGGACGCGCTGGTAAAAGGCTCAGTGGCGGAACAGACGCAGATCAAAAGCCAGTTAGACAGCATGGTGAACGGCGAACAGTCGCAGATAGCCTCTTTACGCGCCCAACTGGCCGAAGCCAAATACAACCTGGATCAGACCGTGGTGCGTGCGCCGAGTAATGGCTACATCACCCAGGTGCTGATTCGCCCGGGGACGTATGCCGCCGCGCTGCCGCTGCGCCCGGTCATGGTCTTTATTCCTGAACAGAAACGCCAGATTGTGGCCCAGTTCCGTCAGAACTCGCTGCTGCGTCTGAAGCCGGGGGATGAAGCGGAAGTGGTGTTTAACGCTCTGCCGGGACAGGTCTTCTCCGGCAAGCTCACCAGCATTCTGCCGGTGGTGCCAGGGGGCTCGTATCAGGCGCAGGGGGCACTGCAATCGCTAACGGTAACACCGGGAACGGATGGCGTGCAGGCGCTGATAGAACTGGAGCCTAACGCCGACGTTGATGCGTTGCCGGACGGTATTTACGCGCAGGTGGCGGTCTATTCCGACCATTTCGCGCACGTCTCGGTGATGCGTAAAGTCCTGCTGCGCATGACCAGCTGGATGCACTATTTCTATCTTGATCATTAATCCTCGCCGGGCAGGAATGCGACATGCATACCTGCCCTTTTTTCAGCGCTTGATCCATACTGACTTTTTCTGGCATCAAGGATCAGGCAATGAAACTCATCGGCAGCTACACCAGTCCCTTCGTGCGAAAGATCTCGATTCTCCTGCTGGAGAAAGGGATTGAATTTGAATTCGTTAATGAACAGCCCTACAACGCCGAAAACGGCGTTGCGCAGTACAACCCGCTGGGGAAAGTCCCGGCGCTGGTAACGGACGAGGGCGAATACTGGTTTGATTCCCCAATTATCGCTGAGTACATCGAGCTGCTCGGCGTTGCGCCAGCCATGTTACCGGCAGATCCGAAGGCGGCCCTGGCAGTGAAGCAAATTGAAGCGCTGGCCGATGGCATCATGGATGCGGCGTTAACTTCCGTGCGCGAGCAGGCAAGGCCCGTTGCTCAGCAGTCGGAAACGGAGCTGCTGCGCCAGCGTGAGAAAATCAGCCGCAGCCTGGACAGGTGCGAGCAGCTCATCCAGGAGGGCAAAATAGCAACGGATAGCCTGAATCTGGCGACGATCGCTATCGCCTGCGCCATTGGTTATCTCAACTTTCGTCGCGTCTCCCCTGGCTGGTGCGTCGACCGTCCGCTGCTGGTGAAGCTCGCCGAAACGCTCTTCCAGCGCGAGAGCTTCGCCCGTACCGAACCGCCAAAGGCTTGACGCGGGTTATAACACTTCGCGTCAGGAGGCGGTACAATCCCTCCACATGTTAACTCCCTCTCCCGTCGGGAGGGGGGATGATATTTACTCGCCAGGCGCTTTCATGACTACTCATCACTCCCTGTACAGCCAGATCCCCGCTACCGACCGACTCCTTCGAGAACCCCTTATTCATTCCGCTGTCGAGCGGTTCGGCCATACCGCGACGGTTGAGATGTTACGTCTGCTTCAGGACGAGGCCCGGCGCCATATTCAGGCAGAAAATGCCTTGCCCGGCTGGTGCGTGGCGTGGGAGCAGGAGCTGGAACAGAGGCTGGTTGAGAAAGGGCAAAGCGCGTTGCGTCCGGTGATTAACCTGACGGGGACTGTCCTGCATACCAATCTCGGGCGTGCGCAACAGGCGGAAGAGGCGGTAGATGCCGTAATGCAGGCCATGCGTTCGCCTGTCACGCTGGAGTACGATCTCGACGGTGCAGGACGCGGGCATCGTGATCGGGCCCTGGCGGATCTGCTTTGTCAGCTCACCGGTGCTGAAGATGCCTGCATTGTGAATAACAACGCGGCGGCGGTCCTGTTGATGCTGGCAGCGACCGCCAGCGGCAAAGAGGTGGTCGTCTCGCGCGGCGAACTGGTGGAGATTGGCGGCGCGTTTCGCATCCCGGACGTGATGCGCCAGGCGGGCTGTACCCTGCATGAGGTGGGTACCACTAACCGGACCCATGCGAAAGATTATCGTGCGGCGTTGAATGAAAACACCGCCCTGCTGATGAAGGTCCACACCAGTAATTATTATATCGAAGGGTTCACTAAAGCCGTTGAAGAGGCCGAGCTGGCGGCGATAGGCCAGGAGCTGAATGTGCCGGTCGTTGCCGATCTCGGCAGCGGCTCGCTGGTGGATCTGAGCCAGTATGGTCTGCCGAAAGAGCCGATGGTGCAGGAGATGATTGCGGCGGGCGTTAGCCTGGTCAGTTTTTCTGGTGATAAGCTGCTGGGCGGGCCGCAGGCCGGGATCATCGTCGGTAAGCGTGAATTGATTGCGAAACTGCAGCAGCATCCGCTGAAGCGCGCCCTGCGTGCCGATAAAATGACGCTTGCCGCGCTGGACGCAACGCTGCGGCTCTATCTCCACCCGGAGAAACTGGCGGAACGCCTGCCAACGCTGCGTCTGTTAACGCGTGATGCCGCCTCGATTCGCGCGCAGGCCGAGTTACTGTTGCCGAATGTCGCGTCGCATTACGCCGATTTCGACGTGCGCATTGAGTCCTGCCAGTCGCAAATTGGCAGTGGCTCGTTACCGGTGGATCGGCTGCCCAGCGCGGCCTTGACCTTCACCCCGCGCGATGGCCGCGGCAGCAGGCTTGACGCGCTCTCTGCGCGCTGGCGTGCCCTGCCAACGCCGGTTATCGGGCGAATTTACGATGGCCGAATGTGGCTGGATCTACGCTGTCTTGAAGATGAAGAGCGATTTCTGGAGATGCTGTTGAAATGATTATTGCCACCGCCGGTCATGTTGACCACGGAAAAACCACCTTGTTGCAGGCCATCACGGGCGTGAATGCCGACCGCCTGCCGGAAGAGAAAAAGCGCGGTATGACCATCGATCTGGGTTATGCCTACTGGCCGCAGCCCGATGGCCGCGTGCTGGGCTTTATTGACGTCCCCGGACACGAAAAGTTTCTTTCCAACATGCTGGCGGGGGTCGGTGGTATTGACCATGCCCTGCTGGTGGTGGCCTGTGATGACGGCTTTATGGCGCAAACGCGTGAACACCTGGCGATCCTGCAGTTGACGGGCAACCCACAGCTAACCGTGGCGCTGACCAAAGCCGATCGTGTGGACGCGACGCGTATTAACGAGGTGCGCGAGGCGGTGCAGGCCACGTTGCGCGAATATGGCTTTACCGATGCTTCGCTGTTTGAAACAGTCGCCACAGAAGGGCGCGGGATCGACGCACTTCGCCACCATTTGCAGCAGCTTTCGTCGCGGGAACATGCCAGCCATCATAGCTTTCGTCTGGCCATCGACAGGGCGTTTACCGTTAAAGGTGCGGGTCTGGTGGTGACCGGTACCGCCCTGAGCGGTGAAGTGAAGGTGGGCGATACCGTATGGCTGACGGGTATTAACAAACCGATGCGGGTGCGTGGGTTGCATGCACAAAACCAGCCCGTTGATCATGCCCATGCCGGGCAGCGTATCGCCCTCAATATTGCCGGCGATGCGGAGAAAGCGCAGCTAAACCGCGGCGACTGGCTGCTGTCTGAGGCGCCGCCAGAACCGTCTGAGCGGGTGATTGTCTCCCTGCAGACGCATATCCCGCTCAGTCAGTGGCAGCCGCTGCATATCCACCATGCGGCCAGCCATATCACCGGGCGCGTGTCGCTGCTGGAAAACGATCTCGCAGAACTGGTTTTCGATACGCCACTCTGGCTGGCAGATAATGACCGTCTGGTGCTGCGTGATATTTCGGCGCGAGAAACGCTGGCCGGGGCGCGGGTGGTGATGCTCAACCCGCCGCGTCGCGGGAAGCGTAAACCGGAGTATTTGCAGTGGCTGTCGGCACTGGCGCAGGCCAGTAACGATAAGGCTGCGCTGGAGGTGCATCTTGAACGCGGTGCGGTGAACCTGACCGACTTCGCCTGGGCACGACAGCTCAGCAACGAAGGCCTCCTCCCGCTGACCCAGCAGCCGGGATTTATCCAGGCCGGTAATAACCTGCTGAACGCGCCGGTTGCGGCGTGCTGGCAGCGAAAGGTGTTAAACACGCTTGCCACCTACCATGAACAGCATCAGGATGAGCCTGGCCCGGGGCGCGAGCGCCTGCGTCGTATGGCGCTGCCAATGGAAGACGATGCGCTGGTGCTGTTGCTGATAGAAAACATGCGTGAAAGCGGCGTGATCAAAAGCCACCACGGCTGGCTGCATCTGCCGGAACACAAAGCCGGGTTCACCGCAGAGCAAGAGGCAATCTGGCAAAAAGCGGCCCCTCTGTTTGGCGATGAGCCCTGGTGGGTTCGCGATCTCGCCCGTGAAACGAATACCGACGAGCAGGTGATGCGCCAGGTATTGCGCCATGCCGCGCAGCAGGGGCTCATCGTTGCGATCGTGAAAGATCGTTATTACCGCAACGATCGTATCGTCGCGTTTGCCAGCCTGATCCGCGAACTGGATCAGGCGCGAGGCTCCACCTGTGCGGCTGATTTCCGCGATCGTCTGAACGTGGGGCGAAAGCTTGCCATTCAGATCCTGGAATATTTCAACCGCATCGGTTTTACCCGCCGTCGCGGTAACGACCATTTATTACGGGATTCGTTGCTCTTTCCAGAAACAGCGTGACCCCTGTCGTAAACACCACTCCCGGCTGGCGATAAAATCACCAGCCGGTACTACCCTTGTTGTACACCAACAGCAAGGAGACGGTCATGACAAACAATCCTCCCTCTTCACGCATTCAGCCAGGCGAGTACGGTTTCCCTCTCAAGCTAAAACCCCGTTATGACAACTTTATTGGCGGCGACTGGGTGGCACCCGTCGACGGCGAATACTATTCCAACCTGACTCCCGTCACCGGCCAGCCGCTGTGCGAGATAGCCAGCTCAGGCAAGCGCGATATCGATCTGGCGCTGGATGCGGCGCATAAAGCCAAAGATAAATGGGGACAGACTTCCGTGCAGGACAGGGCGGCGATCCTGTTCAAAATTGCCGACCGGATGGAGCAAAATCTTGAGCTGCTGGCGACGGCAGAAACCTGGGATAACGGCAAGCCGATCCGTGAAACGATGGCGGCCGATGTGCCGCTGGCGATTGACCACTTCCGCTATTTTGCCTCCTGTATTCGTGCTCAGGAGGGAGGAATCAGTGAAGTCGATAGCGACACCGTGGCGTATCACTTCCACGAGCCGCTGGGCGTGGTGGGGCAGATTATCCCGTGGAACTTCCCGTTGTTGATGGCGAGCTGGAAAATGGCGCCCGCGCTGGCGGCCGGGAACTGCATTGTCCTGAAACCGGCCCGCTTAACGCCGCTTTCAGTACTGCTGCTGATGGACATTATCGGTGACCTGCTGCCCCCGGGTGTGATTAACGTGGTCAACGGGGCCGGGGGGGAGATTGGGGAATATCTGGCAACCTCAAAACGCATCGCCAAAGTGGCGTTTACCGGCTCGACGGAAGTGGGCCAGCAGATCATGCAGTACGCCACCCAGAACATCATTCCGGTGACGCTGGAGCTGGGCGGAAAATCCCCGAACATCTTCTTCGAGGACGTGATGGTGGAAGAGGACGCCTTCTTCGATAAAGCGCTGGAAGGGTTTGCGCTGTTTGCCTTTAACCAGGGCGAAGTCTGCACCTGCCCAAGCCGCGCGCTGGTGCAGGAGTCCATCTATGAGCGCTTTATGGAACGGGCCATTCGCCGCGTGGAGTCGATCCGCAGCGGTAACCCGCTAGATAACGTGACGCAGATGGGCGCGCAGGTGTCGCATGGACAGCTGGAAACCATCCTTAATTACATTGATATCGGCAAAAAAGAAGGGGCGGATGTCCTGACCGGTGGACGCCGTAAAGTGCTCGGCGGCGATCTGCAGGAAGGGTATTACCTTGAGCCGACCATTCTGTCTGGCAAAAACAACATGCGCGTTTTCCAGGAGGAAATTTTTGGACCGGTGCTGGCCGTGACCACCTTCAAAACGATGGAGGAGGCGCTGGAGATTGCCAACGATACGCCGTATGGCCTGGGGGCGGGCGTCTGGAGCCGCAACGGCAATCTGGCGTATAAAATGGGCCGGGGGATCCAGGCCGGACGCGTATGGACCAACTGTTATCACGCCTATCCGGCGCACGCGGCCTTTGGGGGCTATAAGCAGTCAGGCATCGGGCGTGAAACGCACAAGATGATGCTGGAGCATTATCAGCAGACGAAATGCCTGCTGGTCAGCTACTCCGATAAACCGCTGGGGCTGTTCTAGTCATCCAGCTCAGGCCGTCCGTGGGCGGCCTGAGCTATTTGCTGGCGAAGATTATTCAGGACGCCATCCAGAACATATTGCACGCGCCATGGCTGGTATTCACGCTTGCGGAAGATGGCCGTCAGATCCAGCCACCACTCTTCCTGATGCGGGAAGCAGGGAACAAGTGAACCGTTTTTTAACTCTTTTCTCAGGCTCTCTTTCGGCGCAAAGACGATACCGAGATTATTCCTCGCCAGCTCCAGGGCAGTTTGCGTATTGTCGCAAATATAATTCCCGGTAACCCGGTAATCCTGTACATCATCACTGCCATGAACGCGGAACCGCCAGATGTTAGCATCATCCACCAGCATGGAGTCGATTAGAATACAGGAGTGATGAATTAAATCTTCCGGGCCGTTTAACGGGTGCTGATTTAAATACTCTTCGGTCGCGAAGGCGGTAACGGAATATTGGGTTAATACACTTGCGACCAGACTTTCATCTTTCGGCTGAGCATAGGTAATTAAAATATCGCAGTCATCCGGAAAGGTCACCCCCTCAGAAAATTCATTGCGATCCAGATTGTATGTTTTCAGCGAAATACGAATATCGCCAATATCTTTTATCTGGTGGATCACATGACGAGAGAGATAGGTCACGATGCCTGTCGGGGCGTAAATCGTCACCTTTCCACGCTTTTCATGCTTATAATCGGCAATAAAATTAATAAGCTGACTATTTTTATCCAGCGTGGCGTTCACGTAAGGAAGCAAGGCCTCACCAAACTGCGTTAGCGCAAGCTGACGGGTGGTACGCTCAAAGACCTTGAGACCGACTCGTGTTTCAAAATCAGAGAGATATTTACTGACGTTGGCCTGTGCCATGCCCAGCAGGGCGGCGGCGTCGCCAATGCTGTGGGTAGCGGCGATGACGGAAATTATTTTTAATTCACGGGGTTTTAGTTGTAATTTATTCATCATGCCCACCCATCTATATGATTTTATATATAATATTATATAAACAGCGGCGTTGCATACGCAAATTTGTAACCATTATTATTCGCCTCGCTTGTTTGGCGTTTAAATGGATTACATGGAATGACTATTAAAAACAATTTACTCATCGCTGCCACGTTATTTGCGACCTCATCCGCAATGGCCGGTGACTTTTCACTTGGCGCGGGGGCTGTATTTAATGAGTCACCTTATAAAGGGTATAATGAAAATACCACCGCGGTTCCGTTAATTAGCTATGAAGGTGACCGATTCTATGTGCGCCAGACCACAGGTGGATGGATCCTGTGGAAAGACGAAAAAAATGAATTTAGCCTGACCGCGTCGTGGATGCCGCTGCATTTTGATCCCGACGATAACGACGACCCTCAGATGAAACATCTGGATGAGCGTAAAGCGTCTGCTTTCCTGGGTGGCGCCTATTACCGCCATGAAAACTGGGGCTCGCTGAAAGTGGCCGTTTCCGGCGATGCGATGGATGAAAGCGGTGGCGTAGTAGGTGAGATTTCGTACTTCCGCCCCATCCGCATGGAACGCCTCACGCTGACGCCATCTGTGGGCATTTTCTACAGTGACGAGAGCTATAACGACTACTACTACGGGGTTTCCGGCAGCGAGTCTCGCCGCTCGGGTCTGAATGAATACGCCGCCGGTGACAGCTGGACGCCATACGTGGGTCTGGCGGCAAAATATCAGTTAACCCAGAACCTGTTCCTTAACGCCAGCGCGGTTTATACCGTATTGCCTGACGACGTGAAGAACAGCCCGATGATCGACCGCGACGACAGCTTTGCGCTGATGACCGGGCTGAGCTGGCGCTTCTGATGCTGTAAAGCCGGGTGGCGGTATTACTCCCTCTCCCGTGGGAGAGGGTTGGGGTGAGGGCATCAGGCCGCAGAGATTCAGTCCTCATCCACCCAAATGCGCATTTCCCCTTCTCCCCGGTTAGCCCAGCTAAACCACGGAATAAAGGTCAACGTTTTGGGTTGACGTTGCACCGCAGGACGGTCGTACTGCCATAACGCCTCCGATCCCGCTTCTGCGGCGTCATGCGTGACACCTTCCGCCTGAATCAGCATCTTATGAGCGAAAATTCCTTTACCCTCGAAAACCCGGAATTCACTGTCGGCAGGCAGGGCAAGATTATGCAGGTTGGCGCCATTGTCGGCTTCTTCCAGGCAGTAGACCAGCGGACCGCGCTGCAGCGCGACCTTTCCGGCCTGCTGACGAACCTGTGGGTGACCGTACACGCGGCGGACCGGCATCGGTAAGGTTAGCGTGAGCGTATCGCCCTCCTGCCAGCGACGGGTGAGGTGAAGATAGCCCCGTGATACCTCGCCCGTCATGCCTTCTCCGTTCAGCGACACGTGAGGATTTGCGCACCAGTCCGGCAGTCGCAGGGCCAGGGTGTGCGTCACCGGTACGGGCGAGGCGATCTCAATGTTGACCTCTTCCTGCCACGGATAATTACCGCTGATCCGCAGCTTAAGCGTCTCATCGCCCACCGGGATGGTGACCTCATTCCCTACGTAGAGATTAATGAAAAGCGCATCCGGGCGAACGGTGTAAATGTAATGCCCCAGCGACGTCAGCACGCGGGCGATATTCGGCGGGCAACAGGCGCAGCCGAACCAGCGCTGACGAACCGGTTTGACGTGGTCATAGATGTGGTTAAAGGCCAGCGTCCTGGGGTGCACTTCCAGCGGGTTAACATAGAAGAAATGCTTACCGTCCAGCGCCATGCCGCCCAGCACCGTGTTGTACAGGGCGCGCTCCATCACGTCGGCGTAGCGGCTATCCGCTTCCATCTCCAGCATCCGACGGGCAAACATCATCAGGCCAATCGAGGCGCAGCTTTCGGCATACACCGTATCGTTGGGCAGATCGTAATCGCTGCTGAAGGCTTCACCGCTACTTTGCGAACCAATCCCGCCGGTAATGTACAACTGGCGCTGCGCCATGTTGTTCCACAGGCGTAAGCAGTCCTGACGTTTTGCGTCGTCTTTGCTCAGACGAGCCAGGTGTGCCATACCCGCCATCAGGTAGACAAAACGCACCGCATGGCCAATCGCTGTGTGTTGTTCAGCAAGCGGTTGATGCGCCTGGCTGTAAGCTTTGTCCTTGACCATCCATGCCGGGCCGTAGGTGTGCCAGTACGATGTTCTGCCGCGCTTCTCGTATTCGATATCATAGAAGTGAGGCTGCGTACCGCGCGCCTCGATGAAGTATTTCACCAGGTTCAGGTAGCGTGGCTCCTCAGTAACGTCGTACAGCCGCATCAGGGCCAGCTCGATTTCCGGGTGTCCCGGATAGCCGTGAAGCTGGCCTTCCCGGGGGCCGAAAACGGTGTCGATATGATCTGCCAGTTTGCACACCACCTCCAGCAGTCGGCGTTTTCCGGTGCCCTGAAAATACGCCACGCCAGCTTCGATCATATGCCCCGCGCAGTAAAGCTCGTGGCACTCGGCCAGATTTGTCCAGCGTTCGTCGGGCGCTTTGACGGTGAAGTACGTATTGAGATAACCATCTTCACACTGCGCCGCGGCGATCAGTTCAACCACCTCATCGGCGGTTTTTTCCAGTTCAGCATCGGGTTTCTGACACAGCGACCACGCCACGGCTTCCAGCCATTTCGCCACGTCACTGTCCTGAAATACCATGCCGTAGAACTCACCTTCTTCAAGACCTGCCGCAATGCGGAAGTTGGTGATGGCATGACTGGGCTCGGCTTCTGCCACGCGATCGTTGAGCGCATCCCACTGATAGGGGATGACCACATCACGCACCAGCCGCTGATACTGGCCAAGAAACGGATCGTTGATTTTCAGGTTATGCAGGTCGGCTTCCATTATGGACATCACGTTCTCCTCAGGACGGTACATGACGCTGGCGCAAATCGGTGGCAATGCGCGACATCATCGGATTGTTGAGTCTGCACCAGCGGATTGAGACCGCCAGCAGCAGGTGGAAAAGGGCAGGGAGCAGCGTCTCCATGGCGGTAATGCCCTGCAGCGAGGCGGGCGTCTGGTTACCCGCTCCCGGCTGATAGGCGACGGCGATAAACACCAGGCTGATGATCCCGGCGCTGGAGGCCCACGCCAGCTTGATGAAAAACAGGTTGAAGGCGAAGTTCATGCCCGACGATCGCACGCCGGTCTTCCACTCGCCGTAGTCGTCGGCAAAAGCCATCAGCGAAAAGTGCAGCGGCAGGGTAAAGCCCAGGATGACGCCGTTACTCAGAATTACGATCAGCCAGAGCGTCTGATGCGCCGGGCCGCCGGGCAGGAACCACATGCCAGCCGCGATCGCGGCGAGCACCAGGTTGGTGTAGTAGTAGAGTTTGACCGTATCAATACGGCGAGAGAGGGGGCTGACGATCACCGCCCCGAGGATCGCTGCGAAGGTCACCATGGTGAAAAACAGCGAGGTGTAGGCGGTGCTGCCCTGAAGCACATAGGTGATGAAGTACATGTATCCGCCGCCACGGATATTGAAGACGTTGATCAACAAAAACGACATCACCAGCATCAGCAGCAGCTGGTCATTTTTACGCAGCCCAGCCAGGTGTTCGCGCAGGGTGAATTTACCCATCAGCGCCAGTGGGACGCGTTCACGGACCCAGAAGAAGCAGCAGAGAAACATCACCACGGCGAGGGTGCACAGGACGCCAACGCCCAGCTGATAACCCCGGGCGGCGTTGCCTTGCCCCAGCGCTGCCACCAGCCACGGCAGGCCGACGGAGACCAAAAATCCCGCAACGCCGCACAGCACAAAGCGCCATGACTGGCAGGAAATGACCTCGCTGTGGCGGGTGGTCATGGTGTTGATCAGCGCACAGTAGGGCACGTTAATGGCGGTATAGCCGACGGACAGCAGCAGGTAGGTGCCGAATGCCCACGCAATCTTCACGCCCATGCTGGCTTCAGGTACGGTGAAGGTCAGTACGCCGATGATGCCAATAGGGAATGCCACCCACAGCTGCCAGGGACGAAAGCGCCCCCATCGGCTTTGGGTGCGGTCAGCAATCACGCCCATGACAGGGTCAGAAATCGCGTCAAATACGCGCAGGGCAATAAACAGCGTGCCGACAAGCGCCGGGGTCAGGCCAAAAATATCGGTATAGAAAAAGGTCAGGAAATTCATTATCAGGCAGGTAATGACCGTGCCGCCCGCGTCGCCCAGGCCGTAGCCAATTTTCTCGCGAACGGACAAACGTTCTTCTCTCACCCGTTGTGCAACGTCAGACTCGGTAATCGGTGTGGAAGTCATGAGATAACTCCTCGGTAATCGATTTTTATCGTATTTGTGCAAGGTACCTCATTCATTCTGCACTGAACGCAAAGGGCAACAAGGGAAGGGAAAAGTATAAAAAGATGACGATTCCGACCTGATGAAGAAAGTGTGAGTTTGATCGGGCAGCTATAACGTAAATTGTTAATAATCAATGGATAAGTCAATTAAATGCGGCAATAAAAGCGGAATGGTGAATATCCATGCTCGAATTATCCATAGCGCTTCCGATTAAAGTGCAAAACGGCGGATTGTTTATTTCGCGGGGCGTGGGTCGCCACCCGGCGCGTAAATTAACGTCGTGGGAAATCATTTTCGTCGAAAAGGGGACATTAACGATCCAGGAGGAGAACCGTCTTTTTGAGGTGAAGGCGGGGGAGAGTTTATTGCTCTGGCCGAAGCGGCGGCATGTGGGTACAGAAGATTTTCCGGCCGATCTGCGATTTTACTGGCTGCATTTTGAGGTGAAACCTGGGCCTTCCGCTTTGCCGGAGGTTTCTCCGCTGACCATTGAACAACATTGCTGCGTGAGGGATGTCCCGTCGGTGATTGCGCTTTTTCGCCAGTTCCTCAGCGAGCAGGAAAAATTACAGCGCAGCGTGGCGCTGGAAATGCTTTTGCTACTGATTTTGCAGCAAATATCCCTCTCAGCAGGGTATGAGGACCGCCCCGATGAGGCCGGTGCAGCTTTGGCCTGGAAGGCAAAACAGCTTATTCGCACGCAGTTTCATTTACCGCTCTCCACCTCGCTGCTGGCAAAATCGCTGCACTGTAATGCCGATTACCTGGGGCGCGTGTTTCGTCGGACATTTCATTTAACCCTGACGGAGGCGATTCATCGCCAGCGCGTCAGGGCGGCAGAAAAAATGCTGCTGAATGACTCAGCGTCATTAACGGAAGTGGCCACCCGCTGCGGTTTTAACGACGTGGGGTATTTCCGGCAGATATTTTCGAAGCATACCGGGTTAACGCCCGCCGTCTGGAAACGGCGGTACTGTAAGGAACACATTAATTCCGGTTGATCACTGCCCGTAATAGGCATGCGCACCGTGCTTGCGCAGATAATGTTTGTCGAGCAGTTCCTGCTGCATAACCGGAAGCTGCGGCGCAAGCTGGCGCGAAAACAGGCCCATGTACGCGCACTCTTCCAGCACCACGGCGTTGTGTACCGCATCGGCGGCATCTTTACCCCAGGCGAACGGTCCGTGGGAGTGCACCAGCACTGCCGGGATCTGCATGGGGCTGATGTCGCGCTCTTCAAAGGTTTTGATGATCACTTCACCGGTCTGATACTCGTAGTCTCCTGCGATCTCCGCCGTGGTCATCCGCCGCGTGCAGGGGATCGCGCCGTAGAAGTAGTCCGCGTGCGTCGTGCCCCATGCGGGCAGATCCTGACCTGCCTGAGACCAGATGGTGGCATGGCGGGAATGGGTATGGACGATGCCGCCAATTTCCGGGTAGCGACGGTACAGCGCAAGATGGGTAGGCGTGTCTGACGACGGTTTCATGCTGCCCTCGACCACCTCACCGGTGGCGATATTCACCACCACCATATCCTCCGCCGCCATCACGTCATACTCCACGCCGGACGGTTTGATCACCATCAGACCGCTGTCGCGATCCACCGCGCTGACGTTACCCCAGGTGAAGGTCACCAGCTGGTGGGCGGGCAGTGCCAGGTTGGCTGCCAGCACCTCGGCTTTGAGTTGTTCTAACATGTCATACCTCCTTCCTGCATGCGGGCTTCAATCCAGCGGCGCGCCTGGATAATCTCCAGCACCGGCTCTTTTGCTTTTTCGGTCCACATTTCAATCAGAAACGCGCCGCGGTAGTTCAGCTTATTGAGCGTATTAAACACGCCAACGAAATCGACGCAGCCCTCGCCAAACGGCACGTCGCGGAACTGTCCTGGGCTTTGTGCCGTGACGGGCTGGGTATCTTTCAGGTGAATTGCCGCGATGCGGTCAATGCCCAGCGTCAGTTCGGCGGCCACATCGTTACCCCACGCGCTGAGGTTGCCGACATCCGGGTAAACGCTAAACCACGGCGAGGCCAGCATCTCGTCCCACTTTTTCCATTTGCTGATGGAGTTCATAAACGCGGTGTCCATGATCTCAACGGCCACCATCACCTGCGCGGCGGCGGCCTGCTCGACTGCCCATGCCAGCCCTTCGGCGAAGCGTTGCCGGGTGCCTTCATCATGCTCTTCGTAATACACGTCATACCCGGCCAGCTGGATGGTGCGAATACCCAAATCACGCGCCAGTTTAATGGCGCTGGACATGATCTCCCGGGCGCGGGCGCGCACGGTTTCGTCCCGGCTGCCAAACGGGAAGCGGCGGTGGGCAGACAGGCACATGGATGGGATCGACACACCGGTCTCCAGCATCGCTTCCACCAGCGATGCACGCTGTGTGGTGCTCCACGCCAGGCGCGACAGGCGTTCGTCCGTTTCATCTACCGACATTTCAACAAAATCAAAGCCACAGCTTTTTGCCAGCACCAGGCGCTCCGGCCAGGTGAGGGATTTCGGCAGCGCTTTTTCGTAAATACCTAACGGATGCTGACGCATGATTACGCTCCCCAGATGTCGCGGATTTGCGAATGGAAGGCCTCGGCCACCTGCGGTGGATTGGCAGCGCCTGCCAGTGCGCGACCGGCGATAAAGGCTTTGACGTTGATCTGCTTAAACAGCGGCAGGTCGGCCGGGGTGATGCCGCCAGTGACGGACAGCTGCAAACCAATGTCGGAGAGCGCTTTCATTCGGGCGAGATCTGCCTCACCCCACTGCTGACCGCTGGCCTGCGCGTCGCGTCCCCGGTGGTAGATGGCCTGCTTCACGCCGATGCGGTGCCAGGCGCGGGCATCATCCAGCGTCCAGTTGCCAAACAGCTCCATCTGAATTTCCCCACCGCAGCGCATCGCCACCGCGTGACCTTTTTCAACCGTGGCCAGCGGCGCAGCGCAGATGATGGTCATCCAGTTCGCGCCTGCGCCAAACGCCTGCTCTGCCAGCGTTTCTCCGGCGTCGGCCACCTTCCAGTCCGCCACGAGGGTTTTCCCTGGACACTGCTCGCGTAACGCACGCACGGCGTTAAGCCCTTCGGTCAGACATAAAATGGTGCCCGCTTCGATAATATCGACGTGATCGGAAAGCCTGGCGACATCGCGCTGGGCAGCCTGAAGTGAGGTGTGGTCGAGCGCCAGCTGCAGTAATGGTCGGCTCATAGGTCGTGCTCCTTAACACGGGCGTGATAACCCTGTAGTGCTGAAATCAGTAACTGGTAGCGCTGATACTTGCGCTGATAGGCCGCATGGGCGTGCATGTCGGGTTCAATGACCCGAATGTCGTGTCTGAGCGCGTGCTGCGCTGCGTAAAAATCGGCATAAACGCCGGTGCCGACCAGGGCGGCCAGCGCCGCGCCGGAACAGCCAGTCTCTTCCACCTGCGGGAGCGCAATTGCCAGACCGCTGACATCCGCCAGCATCTGCATCCATACGTCAGAGTGGGTCGGGCCGCCGGTGACGCGCAGTGCCTGTACGTCGGTAAAGCGTTCGAGCATGCGGTTTAGATGGGTCATATGGCTGAACACCACGCCTTCGTAAACTGCCTGTAAAAGATGCGCGCGAGTGTGCAGCGCCTGCATGCCGTAGAAACCGCTCGTCATCTCCAGCCCGGCGTTGCTGCCATAGAGAAACGGCAGAAATAACAGATCGCTTTCGGCTTTCGGCAGGCTGTCCACGGCGCGGTTGATCTCGCTGAAAGACATTTCTCCCCACTGGGCGGTCAACCACTCAAGGTTGCCGGAAGAGGTGGGGCTGGCTTCGTGGACGATATACTGCTGCGGGTGGACGTAACGCCCATAGACATAGGGATGCGGTTCGTTGTCCCGAAGCGCATTGGCAATCCCGCTGGTGACGGCCCAGGTGCCCATGACGGCGTTCAGCGTATGTTCGTCGTGCAGTCCGGCACAGATCGCGGTGGAAACCACATCAAACAGCCCACCAACGACGGGCGTTCCCGTCGCGAGACCGGTAAGTGCGGCAGCCTGAGCGGTGATTTCCCCGCAGATTTCTGCTGAACCGACAACGGGTGGCAGAGCGTTGTCGATTTCACTGATACCCAGCCAGCGCGTGAGCTGCGGATCGTACTGGCCGGTGTTCATGTTGTAGAGATTGGATTCAGAGATGTTGCTCTCTTCGCAGCCTTTTACGCCGGTGAGGCACCAGCGCAGGTAGTCGTGTGCCATCATCACGCAGCCAATCTGCTGATAGCGTTGTGGCTCATTCTCTTTGACCCAGCGCAGAAGAGAGGCCGGATGCCCGGTCCAGAGCGTCTGTCGCGTGTGCGGATAGAGTTTTTCGGGAATACCGTCCTGCTGCCAGCGCTGCACGATGTCCAGTGCCCGACGGTCTGAGGAGAGCATCGCATTGCCCAGAGGACGATCCTGTTTATCGAGAAGAAACAGCCCCTTGCCCTGCGCTGAAATGCCCACGCCTTTGATCTGCTCGCCGCTAACCCGGGCGTTGTTGAGCAGAAGAGCGACGGTGGTGTGACACTGCTGCCACAGCTGGTTCATGTCCCGCTCCGCATAGCCTGCTCGCGGGCTGAGCGTGGCAACCGTGCGGCGTTCAATACAGACCTCTTTGCCCTCGCGGGTGTATAAACCGGCTTTCAGATAAGTACCGCCACAATCGATACCCAGCCAGAAGGGTTCTTTTTCACTCATCTTTGACTCTCTCGTCTTGCTTCCTCTCCCCGTGGGAGAGGGCGGGGGTTCTCGTCTTGCTCCCTCTCCCTGTGGGAGAGGACTGGGGTGAGGGCATCAGGCCGCACGCTTATGCGGATTCACCGTAGGGTTAGGCTCCGCACCGGCATCGCACTTCGCCGGTAGAAGCAGGGCCAGCAGAGAGGCCAGTGCCAGTGACACCGCCAGGCAGTAAACTCCCGCATCTTTGCTGTACAAGGTGATCAGCACGCCGACCGCATAAGGGCCACAGAACCCGCCGAGGTTACCCAGGGCGTTAATCACACCCCGCGCACCGCCTGCCATCTCCGCGCTGAACAGGCGTGCCGGAATGGTCCAGAACACGCCCGCCGCCGACTGCAGGAAGAACCCACACCCCACCAGTGCGGCGTAGGCCAGCCAGGTATGCTCTTTCAGCGCCACGGAGAGGAACATGCAGAGCGCAAAACCAATCAGCGGCAGGGAGACAAACAGTTTGCGCTTACCGGTACGGTCAGAGAGCGAAGAGAAGAGGAACATACCCGCAATGGCCCCGATATAAGGCAGGATCGCGAGCACGCCTACCTGGCCGATGCTGGTGTGCGTGAGCTCTTTGAGAATGGTGGGTAGCCAGAGGGTGTAACCGTAAATGCCGGTCTGGTAGAAGAAGTTCAGGGCAATCAGCTGCCACATGGTTTTGTCGGACAGCACCGCGCTCAGCGAGGCGTTTTTCACCTCTTTACCGGCAATGGCCTGCTGTTCTGCGGCCAGGGTTTTGACCAGATAATTTTTTTCCGCTTCAGAAATCCAGCGTGCTTCCTGCGGGCGGTCGTACACCGTGAAGGCCCACAGCACCAGCACAACGATGGACATCAGCCCTTCAATGATGAACAACCAGCGCCAGTCGAGTGCGGTAATAATCCAGCCCGACAGGGGCGCGGTGATGATCCCGGCAATGGGGACGAACATAATCACAATCGCATTGGCGCGACCGCGTTCGGCGTCAGGGAACCAGTTACTGATCATCGTCAGCACAACCGGCAGCATCCCGCCTTCTGCTACCCCGAGTAAGAAACGCAGCACCAGCAGTTGATACTGGCTGGTGACGAGCCCGGTCAGGACCGAAATCACCGCCCAGGCGACCAGCGACCAGCCGATAAATTTCTTCCCGCTACCATGAACGGCAATCTTGCCGCCAGGCACCTGCAAAAACAGATAGCCAATAAAGAAGATCCCACCCGCCAGGCCTGCCATGGTGGCAGAAATACCTAACTCTTCATCCATACCGCCGGGCATGGCAAAAGCAATATTCACACGGTCCATATAAGAAATAATGCAGGCGATAAGAATCGGGGGAATAATTCTTAGCCAGCGCTGGCGCGGAATGTCCGCATGTAGAGCTTGAGTAGACGTATTCATATTTAATATCTCAGTGTAGGTAACCGGAATAAGATTTTTTTATTGTTATTGCGTTGCTTTTTTCATTTGGCTAATGCCGTCTCGCAAAATATCGATGCGATGGCTGATATCAGCATTAGCATTTATTTCCAGTAATTTAATACCGGAAAATTTCAATGTTGCGGCGCTCGCCGCAGTAAAGAGTGCTTTTGCATGTTCAGTGGTCAGCAAACTGTCGGCACAGTACGATGAAAACGGTGCGTGCAGATCCTGCCATTCACCATACTCTCCGCAGATGGTGGTGCCGGAGAACATCAACGCGGCCAGTTTTCCGGCCTGAAGGGCGGTCTGAACGTGCTCAACCGGAAGCGTGGTGTTGCGCCCTTCAATGGCTGAGCGCGCCCAGTTAATACAGATGCTGATATCTGTCTCTTTTATCACCTCCAGCACCTGCTCTAAGGGTAAAAATCCCTTACGCGGTGCGGGACCGGTCATGGCATCGCAGTGTTCAAGCACCAGATCGCAGGACCAGTCCCAGCCCGCGATTTCACGAATGGAACGGGCGAACGCCTCGATAGCCTGCTCGACTGAAGCATTGCCCGCCTGCGGTGCGGCCTGCATCTCCAGGGCAATGACTTTCCCGGGATAACGGGCGTTAACCGCAGCAATCTTCTGCTGCAGATGGCGGTAATATTCCACGCACGCTTTACGCTGATCTTCATCGGCGGAGGCCAGGCCAAACGCACCGTTTGTGCCACGGCGACGCATGGTTTCCATCACTGCCGTGACGACGATTTGCCAGTCTCCAGGCGTATGGCGGAACAGCCATTCATCCCCATAAGGATGGAGATGTTCAAGGCAGGGTTGTTCCAGCCCGCGAATGTGTGGCGTGTCAGAAAGTTCCCGCCAGAAGGTTTGTTCTTCTTGTTCCCCTTTCTGGTGAAACGAGGGTGCGCAGGGGTACGCACCAATAATAAAACCGGTGTTGGTCATTTCGCGTTCCTGTATTTATACCCGTCATACTTCAAGTTGCATGTGCGTTGGCTGCGCTCGTTCACCCCAGTCACTTACTTATGTAAGCTCCTGGAGATTCACTCTCTTGCCGCCTTCCTGCAACTCGAATTATTTAGGGTATATCAGAAAATTAATCTAATTCGCTGATTGCCACTTTCACCACAATTTTGCGAATTGCAGTTTCCTTGTTTTTAATACAGGCAGGACGGTGTACATCCTGCGGGAAAAATATGGCATAACTGCCAGGTACCATTTCAATGAACGATTCATTTTCACTGTTGTGATAAAAAATAATATCCCGTTGTTCCAGTAATGATTCGCTGATGTTGTTATTGCCGGTATCGATAGCAATACCGATTTTTTCTTCACCCCACGCCAGAAATTGAATATCAAGATAGCGGCGATGCACTTCGGGGCGATTCTCATGCGGCTCTTTGGTGGTCAGGTCGAGGATCTGGGCAAAGAGGTTGCGCCCCTCAATTTCAACGACACCCGGTTTTAGCATGCTGAAATCCGTGGTACGCAGAAAATCTAACGCTTTTTCAATCGCCCGCGGCAGGCGACACGGATTTGGCTGTGAAATATGTCCGAATATCATGGCCCACTCCTTACAGCGCCTGGATTTTCGCCCACACGCTGTCGTCAATGGTGATGCCGTTGCGGCGGTTCTCTTCAAGCAGTCGCGTAAATTCATGCCCCGGCAGACGGACAGCGACGTTTTCGTCTGCCCGCTCGGCGGTGGTGATGAAGTC
Source organism: Enterobacter cloacae complex sp. 309I3 (assembly GCF_050031595.1). Classification (NCBI taxonomy): domain Bacteria; kingdom Pseudomonadati; phylum Pseudomonadota; class Gammaproteobacteria; order Enterobacterales; family Enterobacteriaceae; genus Enterobacter; species Enterobacter cloacae complex sp. 309I3. Next base: position 192,096 of record NZ_JBLGWI010000001.1, read on the forward strand.
CATAATACGCTGCAGTTTGGCATCGCGGGTTGGGCCGTCGATCAGGCGGTCGACCTCGATGGCGATAAAGATCTGCGACACGCCATACTCGTCGCTGTTGTCCTGGGTAACTTCCGCCACGGAGGAGCCGTTAGAGAGCAGGGTGGCGATCATGTCGAGCACAATCGATAAGCCGGAACCTTTCCAGTAGCCCATCGGCAGAATGCGGCGGTTTTTCTCAATCACGCCAGGCTCTTTGGTCAGATTGCCCTCGTCGTCGAATCCGCCGTCGACCGGTAACGTGCGTCCGGCCAGTCGGTTCACTTCCAGCATGCCGTAGGAGAACATTGACATCGACATATCGACCATGGTGATTGGGGAGGAGGGGATCGCCACGATCAGCGGGTTGGTGCCGATGCAACATTCTTTTGACCCCCACGCGGGCATCACCGCAATGGAGTTGGTCCAGCAGATCCCGATGTAGCCCTTCTCTGCGGCTTGCCAGCCATAGCTCCCTCCGCGCATCCAGTGGTTAGCGTTACGCAGCGCAACCAGACCGATACCGTGATCGGAGGCCAGTTCGGTGGCGCGATCCATCATTTTTTTCGCCGTCAGGTTACCGATGGCGCGTTGGGCATCCCACTGTTCGATGGCCCCTAATGTGGTCACCCGTTTTGGCTGGGCATCAGGAATGATGTCGCCCGCGTCCAGTTGCTGAATAAAACGCGGGAAGCGGTTCACGCCGTGGGAATAGACGCCAGATTCCGTGGTGCTGGCAAACATCTCCGCGCAGGCATCCGCCGTTTCTGCTTTTACACCGCGATCGAGCAGAACCCGATTGAACGCTGCTTTCAACTCTTCGAATGTCACTTTCATCCCTGTTCTCCTGTTCTTCGTAGGGGCAAGTGCGAGTGCTTTTTTATCGCTAAATTTCACTATGCGAAATCTGATTTCAAATATAGCGATCAAATTTTGCCAGATCAACGACATTCATGATTTTCAAAATCGATTAAAATCAACTGGTTGTGTTTTTTCTGTTGAGATCGTGAACTGAACCACACTTTGCGCTACCATCAGGGCGCGATAAAAAGGAGCCATGGGATGAGCATGAAAGAGAGCGACATGACGCAAGAAAAAGAGAGGCCAGCAGGTAGCCAGAGCTTGTTTCGCGGTCTGATGCTGATTGAGATCCTCAGTAACTATCCGAACGGCTGTCCTCTGGCCCATTTATCGGAACTGGCCGGGCTGAATAAAAGCACCGTGCACCGGTTACTGCAGGGATTGCAGTCGTGCGGGTACGTCACCCCGGCACCGGCGGCGGGCAGCTATCGTCTGACCACCAAATTTATCGCCGTCGGGCAAAAGGCGCTGTCGTCGCTGAATATCATCCACGTGGCTGCTCCGCATCTTGAGTCGCTGAATATCGCCACCGGCGAGACGGTGAACTTCTCCAGCCGCGAAGACGATCACGCGATCCTGATTTATAAGCTTGAGCCGACCACCGGTATGCTGCGCACGCGCGCCTATATCGGCCAGCATATGCCGCTTTACTGCTCGGCAATGGGCAAGATCTACATGGCATTCGGTCACCATGACTATGTGGCGAGCTACTGGGAAAGCCACCAGGATCAGATCCAGCCGCTGACCCGCAACACCATCACTGAACTGAGCGCGATGTATGACGAGCTGGCGGAAATCCGCGAGCACAGCATGGCGATGGATAAAGAAGAGAACGAGTTGGGGGTCTCCTGTATCGCGGTGCCGGTGTTTGATATTCATGGCCGCGTGCCGTATGCGATTTCAATTTCGCTGTCGACCTCCCGCATGAAGCAGATTGGCGAAAAAAATCTGCTTACACCTCTGCGTGAAACGGCGGACGCGATCTCCAGAGAGCTGGGTTTTAACGTGCGCGAGGGATAACAGATGAACCGGTTCATCATGGCGGATTCGGCAAAATGCATCGGCTGTCGCACCTGCGAAGTGACGTGTGTCGTGTCGCATCAGGACGCCATCTCAACAGACGCCTTTACGCCCCGCATTCGGGTAGTCAAAGGGGACGCTTTCACCACGGCGGTGGGTTGCCATCAGTGTGAAGATGCCCCTTGCGCGAATGTCTGCCCAACGCAGGCGATTCGCCGTGGCGAGGGAGCCTGGCAGGTTGAGCAGGCGCGGTGTATTGGGTGTAAACGCTGTATGGTGGCGTGCCCGTTTGGGGCGATGCAGGTGCAATGGGCAGGAGATACGCTTCAGGCGCTGAAATGCGATTTATGCGCGCACCGCGCGGACGGACCGGCCTGTGTGGAAGCCTGTCCGACCCACGCGCTGAGCTGTGTCGATCCCGCCAGATTACGCACCGAGCGGTTGCGTCATCTGGCGTAGGTTCTTACTGGGCGTCTTCGCGCCAGGCGAATTCGATCTCTTCGGCGAGAATTTTTACCCCGGCTTCGATTTTTTCCGGATCGGGCACGTAGTTCATACGCATACATTGATGCGTATGCGGCCACGGCTTGTCCAGCCCCGGGAAGAAGTAATCACCCGGCACCATCAATACGCCTCGCTTCTTCAGGCGCTGATAAAGCAGCTCGGTGGTGATCGGCAGATCTTTAAACCACAGCCACAGGAAAATTGCCCCTTCAGGTTTGTGGATCAGGCAGCGTTCTTCCGGTAAATAGCGGCGAAGTATGGCAATCGTCTCCTGAACGCGCTGATAATAGAACGGCTTAATCACGTCATTAGACAGGCGCAGCAGATCGTTGCGTTTAATCATTTCGCACATCATCGCCGGGCCAATACCGCCAGGAGAAAGGCTGATAATGCCGTTCATGTTGGTAATGGCGGTGATGATTTTTTCATTGGCGACGATGATCCCGCAGCGGCTGCCCGGCAGGCCGAGCTTGGAGAGGCTCATACACAGGACGATGTTCGGGTTCCACAGCGGGCGTGCTTCGCTGAAGATAATACCCGGGAACGGCACGCCATAGGCGTTATCGATCACCAGCGGGATGCCATGCTGATTTGCCAGCGCATCCAGTTTCATCAGCTCGTCGTCGGTGATGACGTTGCCCGTTGGGTTGGTTGGACGTGATACGCAGATCATGCCCGTCTCTTCACCAATGTGCAGATGTTCAAAATCGACGTGGTATTTGAACTGACCTTCCGGCAGCAGCTCAATGTTCGGGCGCGCAGAGACGAACAGATCCTCTTCCAGACCGGAATCGGCGTAGCCGATATACTCCGGTGCCAGCGGGAACAATACTTTTTTGGTGGTGCCGTCGGCGCGACGTCCTGCGAAAAGGTTAAACAAGTAGAAAAACGCGCTCTGACTGCCGTTTGTCAGTGCAATATTCTGCGGTTCGATATCCCAACCCAGCTCTTCACGCAGCATGTCGGCGAGGAGTTTCAGCAGTTCGGTTTTACCCTGAGGGCCGTCGTAATTGCAAAGCGCATCGGTTGCTTTGCCGTTTTCCAGCATCTGAGTGAGCAGCGTCTGGAAATAGGTATTCATCTCCGGGATTTGAGCCGGGTTTCCGCCGCCGAGCATGATGGCGCCCGGTGTGCGCAGCCCGTCGTTGAGGTCCTCCATCAGGCGGGTAATGCCTGAATGGCGGGTAAATTTGTCGCCGAAAAGTGAAAACGTCATAGCAGGTGATCTGTCGAGCTTGTTTTGAAAGTGGGTAACCATAACGCTAGCACCGTGCGGGTGCAAATCGGCTGGTGTGGTCGGATTTGTGGTTTTATGTGGCGGGTGTGGATTTTTGTAGTGATTAGTTCTGGTGAGTGCCCCTCACCCCGGCCCTCTCCCACAGGGAGAGGGAGAAAACCGCGATGAGGGGGCTATTGGTTCCCCGCCCAGACGACCATGACTTTATCGCCATCATGTTCACGTACGAATCCATACCCCTCTTTCAGCGAAAGCGTGGTTTGCTTGCCTTCACCTATCGCCGGATGGCGGGCGCGGAACTGACCCAGCGTTTGCCAGTGGGCGACGGTTAACGCCTGTTTGCCCGTCACATCCTGCCAGTTCATATCCGAGCGTGTTCCCTGCAGAGGGTCGGAACCCGTCGGCCCGAACGGACGCTCTGATTCATCCCCATAATAGATTTGTACGCTGCCTGGCGCTAACAGCAGCAGTTCTGCCGCGCGCTGGCCCCCTTCGCGGAACAGGCGGGTGTCATGCGAAGAGAGATAACTCAGAACGTTAAAGCTTTGCAGTTTTTCCGCCATCTGCTGCCAGGTCAGATCGATATCGGCCAGGCAGTTCACCGCTTTTGCCGCCTGCTCCTGATAATCGAAGTTAATCATCGCATCGAAGCCGTGGCGGTAATAATCGCTCTGCATGACTCCGTGGCCCCAGGATTCACCCGTCATCCAGAACGGCGCATTGTCGAGCTTTTTGTCCGGGTGAGCACCTTTCCAGGCCGCCAGCGCCTGGCTTGCCTGGTCCTTCAACTGCTGCCAGGCCGCCAGCTCCACGTGTTTTGCCGTATCAACACGGAAACCGTCAATGCCATACTCGCGTACCCACTGGCTGAGCCAGTGGGTCAGGTAATCGCGCGGGGTGTATCCCGGGATAGCTTTTGCCTGGGTATCGGGCTTGTGCTGATAGAAGTTTGGCAAACCGGACGGCGTGGTGGATTCCGTTTTCAGGTCGGGTAAAAACGCCAGTGACATGGTCAGGTCGTCAAAGCCCGGGTTGTCGTAATCGCCAATATCGGTGCGGATCCATTTTTTACCCCACCATTTTTCCCATGCGGCTTTATCGCTGAAGTTGATGTAATCATTAAAGCTGTGCCAGCTTTGTCCCGTGCCCGGCTTCCAGTCGGTCCAGCGTGCACCCAGCGTTTTCTTCAGCTCATCACCCTGCAGATAGAGCGCGCCAAACTGGTACTCCTGCATGTCGGCAAGCGTTGCGTAGCCCACATGGTTCATGACGATATCGAACAGAATGCGGATGCCGCGCTTGTGCGCTTCATCGACGAGATGACGTAAATCATCTTCGGTGCCCATGTTGGCATCAAGCCTGGTCCAGTCCTGCGTGTAGTAGCCATGGTAGGCATAGTGGGGGAAATCCCCTTTGGTGCCACCGCCGACCCAGCCGTGGATCTGCTCCAGCGGGGAGCTTATCCAGAGCGCGTTTACCCCCAGTTGCTGCAGATAATCAAGCTTGCTCGCAAGCCCTTTCAGATCGCCGCCGTGGAAAGTGCCAATCTCCTGCATGCCGTCTTTGTGGCGGCCATAGCTATTGTCATTCGTGGGGTCACCATTCACGAAGCGGTCGGTCAGCACGAAATAGACCGTAGCGTTTTGCCAGCTAAACGGCGCGGGTTTGTCGGTTTCGGCGCGCTCAAGCAGTAGCAGGCCGTTGCTGTTGGCGGCAGGCTGAAGGGTAATTTTTCCTTGCTGCACCGTCGCGGTTTGTTTGCTGTAGAAATCTCGCACCACGGAGCCTTCCGGGAAGGTGTTTCCCACCTCCAGCGTCAGGGGTTTTCCATCCCATTTTGGGCACTGGCGGATAACGTTTGCCACCGGTTGTTCTGCTGCGCTCTTGATGGTCAGCATCAGGGTTGGCGTGCCGGAACGGGTATCGACACGCATCTGGTACTCTCCGTCGCGGAACAGACGCCACTGCGGCGGCGTGCCGTCACACGGTTTGAGCGACAGCATCTCGTTGAGTTTTATCGCTTCTGTTGGCTGCCAGCACGTGTTGTCAAAACTCACTGTTAAAGGACGCGTACCCTTCGCAAGCTTTGCCTGGCTGGTGAACATTCCGGTGCCTTCGGCGCTGAATGCGTTAAATCCCGGCGATGACCAGTCAGCGTGTGCCAGTGCGGGTAACATCAGAAAAGCTACGGCGGTGCGTTTCATTCCATCTTCCTGTCGCGGCATTTTTGACCAGTGTGCCATCAGGTGAGGCGTAAAAACTCATCCCCCGGCGCTTTCTACAAGGATGACGCGAGAGGATGAGTGATCCCGCGCAAAATTAGGCAGTTATCTGCGAGATCGCACACAAATTTTCAGAATTGATGCTTAAGTGAGCACGTTTCAGGTGACATAGTTTCGGAATTGGACTATTTCTATACGTGCTCTTGAAGTCTATTTTTGATATGATTTGAGATTCCGCTCTCAAATTTGTGAAAAAAATAAGGTGTTGGAATGTTTATATCCGACCAGGAGACCTAATGATATCGACTCCCATTCGACGATATGGGGCCGCGATACTCATGTTACTCACCACGACATTTTCGGGTGGGGTGCTTGCAAAGACGCACACGGATACAACGAGTAAGAAAGCCCACGTAATAAAGACGACAAGCAGTAAGGTTAGCAGTAAACAAGAGTATTCTCGCAATAGTGCAAAGAGTAGTTCACTTCCTGATTTGCGAAAATACCCTTCCGGAACACCAAGGAAAAAAGCGTTTCTCCGGACAGTAATGCCTTACATCACAAGTCAAAACGCCGCGATTACGGCAGATCGTAACTGGTTGATCGCCAAACAGTACGATAGCCGCTGGACGCCGTCCGAGCGAGCGCGCCTGAAAGATATCGCAAAGCGCTACAAAGTGAGCTGGAACGGTAACACCCGTCGTGTGCCGTGGAACTCGCTCCTTGAGCGTGTCGACATCATCCCGGGCAGCATGGTTGCGACAATGGCTGCAGCCGAAAGTGGCTGGGGCACCTCGAAGCTGGCGCGCAACAACAACAACCTCTTCGGCATGAAGTGCGTGAAGGGGCGTTGTAAAAATGCGCCGGGCAAGGTGAAGGGCTACTCGCAGTTTGAATCGGTGAAAGATTCAGTAAATGCCTATGTGGTAAACCTGAACACCCATCCGGCCTACTCGTCGTTCCGTAAGTCACGCGCACAGCTGCGTAAAGCGGATCAGGAAGTGACGGCCAGTACGATGATCCACAAGCTGAAAGGTTATTCCACCCAGGGTCAGCGCTATAACAACTATCTGTTTGCGATGTACCAGGATAACCAGCGACTTATCGCCGCCCATATGTAATCCCAATAACGCCTTCCACTGGAAGGCGTTTTCTTTTCTACATCATGACTTCGCTGTGGCGTTCCCGATACTCTTTCGGCGTGTTGTCATACTCTTTACGGAACACCGAATAAAAATACTGCAGCGACGGATAGCCGCACATCTGCGAGATTTCGTTGATCGACAGCGACGTGGAGATGAGCAAACTGCGCGCTTTCTCCAGCTTCTCTGCGTGAATGACCGCATGAATGGTTTCGCCCACTTCCTCTTTAAAACGCTTCTCCAGATTTGAACGGGAAATACCCACGGAATCCAGCACCTGATCGACCTTGATACCTTTGCAGGCGTGGTTGCGGATAAAGTGCATCGCCTGAATGACTGCCGGGTCGTTTAAGGAGCGGTAATCCGTTGAGCGACGTTCTACCACGCGGACCGGGGGAACCAGCAGGCGCTGAAGCGGCAGGGATTCGTTATCCAGCAGACGATGCAGTAATTTTGCGGCCTGATACCCCATCTGTCGGGTGCCCTGCGCCACTGAGGAAAGGGCCACGCGAGAAAGGTAGCGGGTAAGCTCTTCGTTATCGATGCCAATCACGCACAGCTTCTCCGGCACCGGAATGTGCAAATGTTCGCAGACCTGCAATACATGGCGCGCACGGGCGTCCGTCACGGCAATAATGCCGGTTTGCGGCGGCAGCGTCTGCAGCCAGTCAGCCAGACGGTTTTGCGCGTGCTGCCAGTTTTCCGGCGCGGTTTCCAGCCCCTGATAGACCACGCCGCGGTACTTCTCCTGGGCGACAAGCTGACAAAAGGCGTGTTCGCGCTCAACGGCCCAGCGCTTGCCGCTGGAGGCTGGTAAACCATAGAACGCAAAGCGATGGACGCCTTTCTCCTTTAAATGCAGAAACGCGCTTTCGACCAGGGCATGGTTATCGGTGGCGATATAGTGGACGGGAGGATAGTGCTCGGGCGAATGGTAAGAGCCGCCGACGCCCACAATCGGGACGTCGACGTCAGTCAGTAATTGCTCAATGACCGGGTCGTCATAGTCAGCGATGACGCCATCGCCCAGCCAGTCTTTGATGTTCTCGAGTCGGGTGCGGAAATCCTCTTCGATAAAGATATCCCACTCAGATTGCGACGCCTGCAAATATTCACCAACGCCCTCTACCACCTGTCGGTCGTAAGCTTTGTTGGCATTGAATAACAACGTAATGCGGTGACGCTTTTCAAACATGGCTCGCTTCCCAAATAAGTCACAATACGGTTATCAGGTACGCCGCTTGGTGGCAGAGTCCATCCAGACTGCCAGCAAAAGAATGGCCCCCTTGACGATATACTGCCAAAACGTCGGGACGTCCATCATACTCATCCCGTTATCCAACGAAGCCATGATAAATGCCCCCATCACCGCGCCCGCCACGCTGCCGACACCGCCTGCGAGGCTGGTACCGCCAATGACGCAGGCGGCGATAGCATCCAGCTCGGCAATGTTTCCGGCAGACGGGGAACCCGCCCCGAGACGCGAGCTGAGGATCAACCCGGCGATAGCAACCATCAGGCCGTTAATGGCAAAGACCGCCAGTTTGGTGCGCTCTACGTTAATGCCTGACAGACGGGCGGCCTCAAGGTTACCGCCGATGGCGTAAATACGGCGGCCAAACGCGGTGCGCGTGGCCATAAACATGCCGCCCAGCAGCAGGAGGGCCAGCAGGAGAACTGGCGTAGGCACGCCGCGATAGTCATTCAGGAGCCAAATCGCGCCGAGCACGATCACCGCAGTCAGTGCCTGACGTCCCACCACGGATGTTGATGGGGAGGAGGCCAGCCCCAGCGACTGACGGCGCATACGGCCAAGCCATTGCCAGGCCACGAACGCCAGCAGCCCGACCACGCCGATGGTAAAGCCCACGCTGTCGGAGAGGTAGCTCTGACCAATCTGCGACATGGCGGCGCTGGTGGGAGAGACGGTGGTGCCGTTGGTGATGCCAATCAATACGCCGCGGAAGGCCAGCATTCCTGCCAGAGTAACAATGAACGACGGGACCTTCCGGTAGGCAACCCACCAGCCGTTCCAGGCACCCAGCACCAGCCCTAATACCAGCGTCACCGCCACGGTCAGCGGCAGCGGCCAGCCGAGCCAGACGTCAAAAATGGCCGCGACGCCGCCGAGCAGGCCCATCATCGACCCCACCGACAGGTCGATTTCCGCCGAAATAATGACGAAGACCATGCCCACGGCCAGAATGCCGGTGATGGCAGTCTGGCGCAGCAGGTTAGAGACGTTACGCGCGCTCAGGTAGGAGCCATCGGTCATCCAGGTAAAAAACAGCATGATGGCGATAATGGCCGCGATCATCACGAATACCTGCAGGTTCAGCGCTTTTAACCCCGCGAATGCGCCGGGCGTCTGAACAGCGACTTTGATATCAGACGGATTGCTTTTCGACATGACGTTCGCTCCTTAAAGCGGCTTCCATCACCTGCTCCTGCGTCAGGTTCTGGTTAATCAGATTGGCTTTCAGTTTGCCCTCGTGCATGACCAGCACACGGTCGCTCAGGCCGAGCACTTCGGGTAATTCAGAGGAGATGACAATGACGGCGATCCCTTGCTGTACAAGCTGATTAATCAGTTTGTAGATTTCGTACTTCGCACCGATATCAATGCCGCGCGTCGGCTCATCCAGGATCAAGATGCGTGGATTGAGGAGCAGACAGCGCGCCAGAATGGCTTTTTGCTGGTTGCCTCCGCTCAGGCGTCCAATGGCCAGTTCCGGTGAGGATGTTTTCACTTTGAGGCGGGCGAGAGATTGCAAAATGCACTGCTGCTCTGCGGCATCATCAAGGCTGCTCAGCGCGCCGGAGAACTGATCGAGTGCCGCGAGCGTGATGTTTTTACCCACCGCCATTACCGGCACGATGCCGTCTTTTTTGCGGTCTTCCGGCACCATGGCAATTCCGTGGGCAATTGCCTGCTGGCAGTTGTCGATTTTCACCGGCTTGCCATCAATATAAACCGTGCCTTCCCAGCGCCCTGGCCAGACGCCGAACAGGCACTGCACGGCTTCAGTACGTCCGGCGCCGACGAGCCCGGCAACACCGAGAATTTCACCCCGGTGCAGGGAAAAGGAGATGTTGTTTACGCGTTTGATATGGCGATTTACCGGGTGCCACGCTGTCAGGTTTTCTACGCGTAACACTTCATCACCCGTTGTGTGAGGTTCATTCGGGTAGAGCGCCGTCAGTTCGCGGCCCACCATCATGGTGATGATGTCATCCTCGCTCATGCCTTCGGCTTCGCGTGTGCCGATGTGTTGACCATCGCGGATCACGCAGATGGTGTCCGAAATGGCTTTGACCTCGTTGAGTTTGTGAGAAATGTAGATGCAGGCGATACCGTGATTTTGCAGATCGCGGATGATATCCAGCAGGACGGCCGTTTCCTGTTCGGTGAGAGAGGCCGTGGGTTCGTCGAGGATCAGCAGCCTGACCTGTTTGTTCAGCGCCTTAGCGATTTCAACCAGCTGTTGCTGCCCCAGACCCAGGTCTCCCACGCGGGTATCCGGCGAAATGGCCAGACTGACCTGCGCCAGCAGTTTTTCACAGCGTAGCGTCATGGTGTCGTAATCCAGCACGCCGTGGCGCGAAATTTCGGCCCCGAGGAAAATGTTCTCCAGCACGGTGAGATGCTTCACCAGCGCCAGCTCCTGGTGGATGATGGCGATACCCTTACGTTCAGTATCGCGAATGTGGGTGGCCTGAATGACCTCGCCGGCAAAGACAATTTCACCTTCGTAGCTGCCATGCGGATAGATCCCGCACAACACTTTCATCAGCGTCGACTTACCCGAACCGTTTTCGCCGCAGAGCGAAACCACTTCACCAGGATTTAGCCGCAGGCTCACGTTATCGACCGCTTTCACCGCGCCAAAACGCTTGGTGATGCTCTTCATTTCAAGTAAATAAGGCATAACTGCTCCACATGACCCGAGGTAAAAACAGTACAAGTCGATGCGCCCCCGCAGGGCAGGGGCTGCGCTGGATTACAGTTCACTCTTCTTGTGGAAACCGTCTTTAATAACGGTGGCGTCAATGTTCTCTTTATTGACTTCAATTGGCGTGAGCAGGCGTGCCGGCACATCTTTCAGACCGTTGTTCAGCGTCGCGTCGGCTTTCGGTTGTTTACCGTTCCCCAGCTCTACGGCGATCTCTGCAGCCGTGTTGGCCAGTTCAGTGATGGGCTTATACACCGTCATGGTCTGGGTGCCCGCAATGATGCGTTTTACACCGGCGAGATCCGCATCCTGGCCTGAAATGGCCACTTTCCCGGCCAGCCCCTGTGCACTCAGCGCCTGAATGGCCCCCCCGGCGGTGGCGTCGTTGGAGGCGACGACGGCATCAATTTTGTTGTTATTCGCAGTTAGCGCGTTTTCCATAATTTTCAGCGCGTTTTCAGGCAACCAGCCGTCCGCCCACTGATCGCCAACCACTTTAATCTTGCCGCTGTCGATATACGGCTTGAGGACTTTCATCTGACCTTCGCGGAACAATTTGGCGTTGTTATCCACCGGTGAGCCGCCCATCAGGAAATAATTGCCCTGCGGCACTTTATCGACCAGGCTTTTTGCCTGCAGTTCGCCCACTTTTTCATTGTCGAACGAAATATAATAATCAATGTCCGCATTATTAATCATGCGATCATACGCCAGAACTTTAATCCCTTCTTGCTTCGCTTCTTTCACGACGTTACTTAATACCTGGCCGTTATAAGGGATAATGACCAGTACATCAACGCCACGGTTAATCATATTCTCAATTTGCGACATCTGCGTTTCTTCGTTGCCATTTGCAGACTGCACAAACACACTTGCGCCAAGTGATTCTGCTTTTTTAACAAAAATATCGCGATCTTTTTGCCAGCGCTCCAGACGCAGGTCGTCAATCGCCATGCCAATTTTGACCTCTTTGGCATGTCCTGCAAAGCTTGCAAGGAGGAGAGTAGTGCAGAGCGTTAGGGTCAGGTTCTTTATCTTCATAATTATTAGGCCTTTTGTAGGGGTATGTGTTGCTGAGATAAAAGAAACATTCACTGCTTAGACGCAGCAAATTTTTAACGCGGAAAGGCGGGCTGGCAATTACAGATTTTTATCTTCTCATTACGATATTTGGTTTATTTCTGAATTTATGACCGCGATCGGATTTTAAAATACGTAAAGTCTTAATTACATTTGATTATGGAATCTGCGCCGAAAAATAGTTTGCTTGCGCATTATTTTGCGAGCCAGCGCACAGTTGCGCATTCTCTCAATAGCAGTGTGAAATAACGTAATTGAGCAACCCAAAATGTCTATTCACTATTACTCCTGTATCAACGACTCGCCGCATACCCTGATTATGGAGCTCAATATGCAAGCTTATTTCGACCAACTCGATCGTGTTCGTTACGAAGGCCCGAAAACGACCAATCCTTTAGCATTTCGTCACTACAACCCGGATGAGCTGGTGCTGGGTAAGCGCATGGAAGATCATCTGCGCTTTGCCGCCTGTTACTGGCATACCTTCTGCTGGAACGGCGCCGATATGTTCGGTGTGGGTTCCTTTGACCGTCCGTGGCAACAGCCGGGAGAGGCTATCGAGCTGGCGAAACGCAAAGCGGATGTGGCATTTGAATTCTTCCACAAGCTGAACGTGCCGTATTACTGCTTCCATGACGTGGATGTGTCGCCGGAAGGCGCATCGCTGAAAGAGTACCTGAACAACTTTGCGCAGATGGTGGATGTGCTGGCGGCGAAGCAGCAGCAAAGTGGTGTGAAGCTGCTGTGGGGCACGGCCAACTGCTTCACGAACCCTCGCTATGGTGCCGGGGCAGCAACTAACCCGGATCCGGAAGTGTTTAGCTGGGCCGCCACGCAGGTCGTGACCGCAATGAACGCCACGCATCAGTTGGGCGGCGAGAACTATGTTCTGTGGGGCGGACGTGAGGGTTATGAAACCCTGCTGAATACCGATCTGCGTCAGGAGCGCGAGCAGATTGGCCGCTTCATGCAGATGGTGGTTGAGCATAAGCATAAAATCGGTTTCCGCGGCACGCTGCTGATTGAACCGAAGCCACAGGAACCAACCAAGCATCAGTACGATTACGACGTCGCGACCGTGTACGGCTTCCTGAAGCAGTTCGGCCTGGAAAAAGAGATTAAAGTTAACATTGAAGCCAACCATGCCACCCTGGCGGGTCACTCTTTCCATCACGAAATTGCGTCTGCCATTGCGCTGGGCATCTTCGGCTCGGTCGATGCTAACCGTGGTGATGCGCAACTGGGCTGGGATACCGACCAGTTCCCGAACAGCGTGGAAGAGAATGCGCTGGTGATGTATGAAATTATCAAAGCGGGTGGTTTCACTACCGGCGGCCTGAACTTTGACGCCAAAGTGCGTCGTCAGAGCACCGATAAATACGATCTGTTCTACGGCCACATCGGCGCGATGGATACCATGGCGCTGGCGCTGAAAGTCGCTGCGCGCATGATTGAAGACGGTGAGCTGGATAAACGTGTCGCGAAGCGTTATAGCGGCTGGAACAGTGAGCTGGGCCAGCAAATTTTGAAAGGCCAGTTATCGCTTGCGGAAATCGCGAAGTACGCTGAACAACATCAGCTGGCGCCGCAGCATCAGAGCGGACACCAGGAACTGCTGGAAAATCTGGTTAATCACTATTTGTTCGACAAGTAAAAACGTAGGCCCGGTAAGCGGAAGCGCCACCGGGCATTTCTGTCAAAGGAGCCACCACAATGTATATCGGGATTGATCTTGGCACATCGGGTGTGAAAGCCATCCTCTTAAGCGAGCAGGGTGACGTGTTGGCAACGCAGACTGAAAAACTGCAGGTTTCGCGTCCGCATCCGTTATGGTCGGAACAGGATCCGGAGCAGTGGTGGCAAGCGACGGATCGCGCAATCAAGGGGTTAGGTGAACAGCACAGTTTGCGTGAGGTCACCGCGCTGGGTATCGCCGGACAGATGCACGGCGCTACGCTGCTGGACAGCCAGCATCGTGTGCTGCGCCCTGCGATCCTCTGGAACGATGGCCGCTGTGCGGAAGAGTGCGCGCTCCTGGAAGAGCGAGTGCCTGCGTCCCGTGACATCACCGGCAACCTGATGATGCCCGGCTTCACCGCGCCGAAGCTCCTCTGGGTGCAACGCCATGAGCCGGAGATTTTCCGTCAGGTGGCGAAGGTCTTACTGCCAAAAGATTATCTGCGTTTTCGCATGACGGGGGATTTTGCCAGCGACATGTCCGACGCCGCTGGCACCATGTGGCTCGACGTGGCGAAACGCGACTGGAGCGAGGCGATGCTGGATGCCTGTCATCTCACCCGTGAGCATATGCCCACACTCTTTGAAGGCAGCGAAATTACCGGCACCTTACAGTCCGCCATAGCGGAACGCTGGAACATGCCTGCTGTGCCGGTGGTGGCTGGCGGCGGGGATAACGCGGCGGGCGCCGTGGGTGTCGGCATGGTTGATGCGGGCCAGGCCATGCTGTCTCTCGGCACCTCTGGCGTCTATTTTGCCGTCAGCGATGGATATCGCAGCAACCCGGAAAGCGCGGTGCACAGTTTCTGCCATGCGCTGCCAGGAAAATGGCATTTGATGTCGGTGATGCTCAGTGCAGCTTCTTGCCTGGACTGGGCGGCGAAGCTGACCGGGATGGCCGATGTTCCGGCATTGATTACCGCAGCACAGCAGGCGGATGAAAACGCTGGTACCGTCTGGTTTTTACCGTATCTCTCCGGTGAGCGTACGCCGCACAACAACCCGGAAGCGAAAGGGGTATTTTTTGGCTTAACCCATCAGCACGGTCCTGCGGAACTGGCGCGTGCGGTTCTGGAAGGCGTGGGCTATGCGCTGGCGGATGGAATGGACGTGGTGCATGACTGCGGCCTGAAACCAGCAAGCATCACCCTGATCGGCGGCGGCGCACGCAGCAGCTACTGGCGCCAGATGCTCTCTGATATCAGTGGATTGCAGTTGGACTATCGTACCGGGGGCGATGTGGGCCCGGCGCTGGGTGCCGCGCGGCTGGCGCAGATAGCCATGAACCCGGAAAAACCACTTTCGCAACTGTTGCCACAGCTCACGCTGGAACAGGCTCATCTGCCCGACGCAACTCGCCACGCGCGATATGCTGAAAGGCGCGATGTGTTCCGCAAAATCTATCAGCAGTTGCTGCCGCTGATGTCATAAGCGTGATTGTCTGTCAGAGGCATGAGGATGTCCTTTTTTGGTCTGTCCGCGTGCCTGTTTCCTCGCCAGTATGTATTTATACCCACTGGCGAGGAGCACCATCATGTCACGTATTGCATTAATCAACATCGATACCCAACAGTCTTTTCATCACCGCGATTACTGGCAGGAGCAAGATGTTCCGGCCTTTCAGCAGGCAATGCTGGGGCTGACAGAAGGCTGCCAGTCGCGCGGTATTCCTGTCGCCGATATTTTCCATGTGGATGAAAAAGGCCCTTTCTCACTGCAAAGCGGCTATGTCAAACCGATGGCCTTTTTACGTCATCAGCCGGATGTGGTTTTCCAGAAACACGTTCATAATGCCTTCACGGATACGGGCCTGGATCGCTGGCTGCGCGAGCGTGATATCAACCAGCTGATCCTATGCGGTATTCGTACTGAACAGTGCTGCGAAACCACCGCACGGGTGGCATCCGATCTGGGTTATGCTGTGACCTTTGTTAGCGAGGCAATGCTCACGTTTCCTATGACGTACAAGGGCGTAACCCTTAGCGCTGCGGAAATTCGTCATCGTACCGAAACGGTACTGTCAGGGCGATTTGCCGCGATTAAAACGGTAGCGGAGACGCTGGAGTCACTGTAATGCGCATCGACGTTTGGTTCGTTATGTTGCCCGGGGTGTTGTCATTAGACATGACTGGCCCGGCAGAAACCTTTGTCCTGGCAGGCGATGCGTTTTGTCTGCATTACATTGGTCCGCAACCTGAGGTGCAAACGTCGATTGGTTTGATGATGAGCGGTATCGCGCCATTACCGGAAAGGCTTCCGGAAGGGAGCCTGCTGGTTCTGCCTGGTGTAAGCGACTCCCGCGTTCAGTTTTCTACGCCGCAGGCGATGCAGATCCAGCACTGGCTGATGCGCCTGCAGCCAGCTATTCAGCGTCAGGATATCACCGTGATGTGCGTCTGCTCAGGGGCTTTGCTGGCAGCAAAATCAGGGCTGCTGAACAACCGGCAGTGCACAACGCATCATGAGGTTATCGACCGTTTACGCGTTGCCGCCCCCACGGCGACGATCAAAGAGAACCGGATATTCGTGCAGGATGAGAATGTCTGGACCAGCGCAGGGATCACCTCGGGTATCGACCTGGCGCTGCATATGATTAACCGTCTGTGCGGGCCAGAAAAGGCGCTGGCCGTGGCACGCGAGATGGTGGTCTGGTTCCGCCGGTCCGGGGACGATCCGCAGCTATCGCCATGGTTACGCTATCGCAATCATCTTCATCCGGCTATCCACCGTGCTCAGGATGCGCTCACCGCAGACCCGCAAAAAGCGTGGAACGTGCCGGATATTGCCGCGCTGGCGCATGTCAGCCCGCGCCATTTAACCCGTCTTTTCCAGACGCATTTGGGGATAAGCGTTCGCGATTACCTGGAGCAGCTGCGTCTGGCGGTGGCGGAACAATGGCTATTGCAGGGGCGCGGCGTGGAGCAGGCCTCACTGGCGGCAGGGTTTTCCTCCCCGCGCCAGTTTCATCGGGCCCGACAGCGCGTCGTTAACTGACGAAGCGGCGGGTGTCTAGCTTCTGTAGCAGCATCGACAGCAACAGGCTCACGACCAGTGTGGCGGAGAAAATCCAGACGATGTCCAGCACTGGCCAGCTTTTGAGTTCAACGCCTCTCGTGCGTAGTGCGTGGATCACCAGCGCGTGAAAACCATAAATCCCCAGCGAGTGCCGCGAGATAAAACCCAGCACGGGAAGAGGGCGCGCATTCAGGGTGTTTTTAACGAGCGTCAGCAGGGAAACGGCACAAATGAAGACCATCGGCCCGCAGTACAGGTACCATGTATCGGCAAAATTGCCGCGCCATTGCAGCTCATGCAGCGTCCCGCGTGAAATGATAATCACCCCGATGATAAACAACGCGCCACATAGCCAGCTGATACCCCGCTTTTGGGTATCCATCATCCCGATGGCGCGCCCCAGCATGCCGTAGAGCACGTAGTAAAACGTATCGCCATTGATGTAGAGGTTTACCGGTAGCCACTCAAAACCGTCGATTTTCTGTGAGACGGTATTCGGATTGGCGATGATTCCTATCACCACCATCAGCGCCAGAAGCATCTTTCCGCTGACGTTTTTTACCTGAATCAACGGTGATACCAGGTAGATAACGATAATGGCGAAGAAAAACCACAGGTGGTAAAACACCGGCTTTTGCAGCAGATATTTGAGTGACAGGCCGGGGCTAATGGAGGTAAACAGCGTGATGTAAATCAGCGCGACGGCGCTATAAAAGCCGAGACACGCGGCGATACGAATAAAATGTCGCGGTTGTGCGCTACGCTCGCCAAAAAAGAGAAAGCCGGAAATCATAAAGAACAGCGGAACGCTGACACGCGACGCGGAGTTGAGAATATTCGCGACATCCCAGTTAACAGGGCTGATACTGTGTGCGTTCGTAACATACCAGGTCGTCGTGTGGATCATCACCACCATCAGACACGCTATTCCTCGCAGATTATCAATCCAGCTAATTTTTGACTGCATCAGTTCCTCTTTTTCCCTGTAAATAGAGTGTGACTGCTATTGTGTAAAAGTCTTTCCTTGGAAAAATCTGAGTTTTATAACGCGGACTTGTCTGGCCATCGCGAGATTCGCAGAATGCCAGACCGTAATCTATA
The DNA here is from genome assembly GCF_050031595.1 of Enterobacter cloacae complex sp. 309I3. Lineage (NCBI taxonomy): Bacteria > Pseudomonadati > Pseudomonadota > Gammaproteobacteria > Enterobacterales > Enterobacteriaceae > Enterobacter > Enterobacter cloacae complex sp. 309I3. Next base: position 209,986 of record NZ_JBLGWI010000001.1, read on the forward strand.
AAAGCTTTGCTACTAAAAATAACAGCCACTGACCGGGTCGGTAATAAAAATGATGATGAAGCGTGTGGGGTCACTCTTTCTGCTGGTGGTACTGGCCGGATGCAGTACGCCTCAGGAAGCACCTGCGCAAAAAGCGCAGCAGGGCAAAATGAGCCCGGAACGTTCGTTGAATATGGAACAGCTGTGTAAAGATCAGGCGGCTCACCGCTATAACCTGGATACCCAGAAAATTGATGTCACCGGCTTTGAGCGTTTTCAGGGCAGCTATGAGCTTCGGGGCCATACCTCTCGTAAAGAGGGCTTTGTCTGCTCGTTTGATGCGGACGGCCAGTTTTTACATCTCTCCATGCGCTAATCTGCTCGCATAATCGACAGCCAGACGCTCGACGCGTTCTGGCTCGAACGCTTATTTCCCAATTTTCCCTAAACAACCCCGTTTCGTACTGTATATCTTGCAGCCAGCGGGTATACTGGTCCCTTCCATTTAAAACCACACGTATCCAGCACGAAATACTATGCAAAAGTTTGATACCAAGACCTTCCAGGGCCTGATCCTGACCTTACAGGATTACTGGGCTCGCCAGGGCTGCACCATTGTTCAACCTTTGGACATGGAAGTCGGCGCAGGCACCTCACACCCGATGACCAGCTTACGCGCGTTGGGGCCAGAGCCAATGGCGACTGCTTATGTGCAGCCTTCCCGTCGTCCGACCGATGGCCGTTACGGCGAAAACCCGAACCGTCTGCAGCACTACTATCAGTTCCAGGTGGTAATTAAGCCATCGCCAGACAATATTCAGGAACTGTACCTTGGGTCACTGAAAGAGCTGGGTATGGATCCGACCATTCACGACATTCGTTTCGTGGAAGATAACTGGGAAAACCCAACGCTGGGTGCCTGGGGGCTGGGTTGGGAAGTGTGGCTGAACGGCATGGAAGTGACCCAGTTTACCTACTTCCAGCAGGTTGGCGGTCTGGAATGTAAGCCGATCACCGGTGAAATCACCTACGGTCTGGAACGTCTGGCAATGTACATTCAGGGCGTGGACAGCGTTTACGACCTGGTCTGGAGCGACGGCCCGCTGGGTAAAACCACTTACGGCGACGTGTTCCATCAGAACGAAGTGGAGCAATCCACCTATAACTTCGAATACGCGGACGTGGACTTCCTGTTCACCTGCTTCGAGCAGTACGAGAAAGAAGCGCAGCAACTGCTGGCGCTGGAGACTCCGCTGCCGCTGCCTGCCTACGAGCGTATTCTGAAGGCCGCCCACAGCTTCAACCTGCTGGACGCCCGCAAAGCGATCTCCGTGACTGAACGTCAGCGCTACATTCTGCGTATTCGTACCCTGACCAAAGCCGTTGCAGAAGCTTACTATGCGTCCCGTGAAGCCCTTGGCTTCCCGATGTGCAACCGAAACAAATAAGAGGCGGCCATGTCTGAGAAAACTTTCCTGGTGGAAATTGGCACCGAAGAGCTGCCACCAAAAGCCCTGCGCAGCCTGGCTGAATCTTTTGCTGCGAACGTGACTGCCGAGCTGGATAACGCTGGCCTGGCGCACGGTAAAATTGAGTGGTTTGCTGCTCCGCGTCGTCTGGCGCTGAAGGTAGCAAATCTGGCGGCATCTCAGCCGGATCGTGAAGTGGAAAAACGTGGCCCGGCGATTGCCCAGGCGTTCGATGCGGAAGGTAAGCCAAGCAAAGCGGCAGAAGGCTGGGCGCGCGGTTGCGGTATTACCGTTGACCAGGCCGAGCGTCTGACCACTGACAAAGGCGAATGGCTGCTGTATCGCGCTCACGTAAAAGGTGAACGCGCAGAAGCACTGCTGCCAAACATGATCGCCACTTCGCTGGCTAAGCTACCCATTCCTAAGCTGATGCGCTGGGGCGCGTCCGACGTACACTTCGTGCGTCCGGTACACACCGTGACCTTGCTGCTGGGCGACACCGTTATTCCGGCAACCATTCTGGGCGTGGCGTCCGATCGCGTCATTCGCGGGCACCGCTTCATGGGCGAGCCAGAGTTCACCATCGACAATGCCGACCAGTATCCGCAGATCCTGCTGGAGCGCGGTAAAGTCATTGCTGATTACGAACAGCGTAAAGCTAAAATTAAAGCGGACGCAGAAGAAGCGGCGCGCAAGATTGGCGGTAACGCTGACCTGAGCGACAGCCTGCTGGAAGAAGTCACCTCGCTGGTGGAATGGCCGGTTGTGCTGACCGCGAAGTTCGAAGAGAAATTCCTCGCGGTTCCGGCAGAAGCGCTGGTATACACCATGAAGGGTGACCAGAAATACTTCCCGGTTTATGCCAACGACGGCAAGCTGCTGCCAAACTTTATCTTCGTGGCGAACATCGAATCGAAAGATCCGCAGCAGATTATCTCCGGTAACGAGAAAGTGGTGCGTCCACGTCTGGCGGATGCGGAGTTCTTCTTCAATACCGACCGTAAAAAACGTCTGGAAGATAACCTGCCGCGCCTGCAGACCGTGCTGTTCCAGCAGCAGTTGGGTACGCTGCGCGACAAGACCGACCGTATCGCGGAGCTGTCCGGCTGGATCGCCCGTGAAATTGGCGCGGACGTTAACCATGCCACCCGTGCGGGTCTGCTCTCCAAGTGCGACCTGATGACCAATATGGTCTTTGAGTTTACCGACACCCAGGGCGTTATGGGTATGCACTACGCGCGTCACGATGGCGAAGCGGAAGATGTGGCGGTCGCCCTGAACGAACAGTATCAGCCGCGCTTTGCAGGCGATGAACTGCCGTCTAACCCGGTTGCCTGTGCGGTCGCGATTGCCGATAAAATGGATACCCTGGCGGGGATCTTCGGTATCGGCCAGCATCCAAAAGGCGACAAAGACCCGTTCGCGCTGCGTCGTGCGGCGCTGGGCGTGCTGCGTATCATCGTTGAGAAGAACCTGAACCTCGATCTGCAGACTCTGACTGAAGAAGCGGTGCGTCTGTACGGTGACAAGCTGACCAATGCCAACGTGGTGGATGACGTGATCGACTTTATGCTCGGTCGCTTCCGCGCGTGGTATCAGGACGAAGGTTACACCGTGGATACCATTCAGGCGGTGCTGGCGCGTCGTCCAACGCGTCCGGCTGACTTCGATGCGCGTATGAAGGCGGTTTCTCACTTCCGTACGCTGGAAGCGGCATCTGCCCTGGCGGCGGCGAACAAGCGTGTCTCCAACATTCTGGCGAAATCTGACGAAACGCTGAACGAGCGTGTGAACGCCGCGACGCTGAAAGAGCCGGAAGAGATCGCCCTGGCGATGCAGGTTGTGGTGCTGCGTGACAAGCTGGAGCCATACTTCGCAGAAGGCCGTTATCAGGAAGCGCTGGTAGAACTGGCGGAACTGCGTGACGTTATCGACGCCTTCTTCGAAAAAGTGATGGTCAACGTGGAAGATAAAGATCTGCGTATTAACCGTCTCTCTATGCTCGAAAAACTGCGTGAGCTGTTCCTGCGCGTGGCGGATATCTCGCTGCTGCAGTAATGTGCCCGCCGGGCATGTACAGGCTAAAAACCCGCTTCGGCGGGTTTTTTTATGGCGTGCGGGTGAAAATTTAATCTTGAAATGGTCAACATATTACCGCTATCCTTATCGGCGTTAACTTTCTCCCTCAGGAGCGCATTCCGAAAATGAACAAACACGACTGATGAATTTCGATCCTTGCTAAACGCGACCGCGTCGGCAGGGGATGTTTTGATTTCATTCAGGAGTGCTTATGGCTCATTTTGCGCAGTCCCCTTCTTTTATTTTGCATCAGGTCACCTGTCAGTTTGCGACGGGCGATATTCTTTTTGGCCCGCTGAACCTCTCTCTGGAGACATCCCTGTGTGCGCTCGTTGGTCGTAATGGCAGCGGGAAAACGCGTCTGCTGCGCATGCTGGCGGGGCTGGATGAACCTGCCAGTGGTCATATTGAGCGTTTTGCCTCACATGTCTATGTGGCACAACAGCAGGATATCTCCCCACAGACAACGCTTGCTGAACTGCTTGGTTATGACGCGATTTTTGCAGCGCGTAAGCGCATCGATCGCGGCGATTACCAGCCTGACGATCTGGAGATGCTCGACGGCTACTGGGATTTAGCAGAACGCCTGAACGAGGCGTTTCTCCAGGCGAAACTGCCACCGTTTGACCCCGATAAACCTGCCGCCGAATTCAGCGGTGGCGAGCGGATCCGTGCCCTGTTGTGCGGTGCATTTACGGCTGAGGCGGATTTCCTGTTGCTGGATGAACCCACCAACCATCTGGATCGACAAGGCCGGGCGTGGTTTTACGACCAGTTGAGCCGTTATCAGGGCGGCGTGCTGGTTGCCTCTCACGATCGTGAGCTACTGGCGCAGGTGCCACGTATTCTTGAGCTGAGCGCCTCCGGGCTGCGCAGCTACGGCGGCAATTATGCAGACTATAAACAGCAACGGGATGCCGAACAGCAGGCTGCCCGCGCGGCGCTGGAGCATGCGGCAACGGAGCGCAAACGCACCCGCGCGCGAATGCAAAAAGAGCATGATGACAGCCAGCGGCGTTCGGCGAAGACCATACGCACGGTCGATACCCTGAATATCGCGTCGTTTGAGCGGGTCAAATATAAAGCGGCGGCAAAAGAGCGTATCGGCTCGTGGAAAAAACAGCACAGCGATCAAAACGATGCGCTGAATGCCGCGGTAAACAAGGCGCGGGAACGGGTTGAAGAAGACGCCCCGATCATGTTTACCCTGCCAGGAAGCCAGATTGCTGAGGGAAAACAGGTGCTGGTGCTGGAGGAACTGCAATTGCCGCATGTTTCACTTCCACCAATGAACTGGCGGATGGACGGCCCGATGCGCGTGGCGCTCAGGGGGCCCAATGGCTGCGGTAAATCAACGCTGTTAAAAGTCATCCTCGGTGAAACCGCACCCCGTGCAGGCAGTTGTAAGGTATCGGTGACGTGTGCGTATCTCGATCAGCACCTGTCGCAGCTGGATCTGACGCAGTCGGTGATGGCACATCTTAATCTGAGCAATACGCCGCTGGAAGAGGGGACGCTGCGCACCCGCCTGGCACAGCTTCAACTGGGGGCGGATAAAGTCTCACTGCCGCTGGCAGAGTTGAGCGGAGGTGAGCGTCTGAAAGCCGCCCTGGCCTGCGTGTTGTGGCGCGAGCATGCCACGCAGCTTTTACTGCTTGATGAACCGACCAACCATCTGGACCTGGCATCGGTCCAGGCGATTGAAGCGGCGCTGGCCGGTTTCCCCGGAGCACTGCTGGTGGTGTCCCATGATGAAAGCTTTCTGCAAGGGTTGGCGTTAACGCATGAACTGGTGTGGGAGGAGACGGGCTGGCGTTGTGAAGGCCTTTAAAACACAAACCCCCGCAAAGGCGGGGGCGGTAATTCACGGTACTGCATCACGCTATCTGTTTGCTGAGTGCAGGGTTGGCCTGAATCAGGCGCATCAGCTTTAACTCGGTTGGCGTGGGTTTCTCTCGTTTCGACTCCCACTCCAGCACCATCGCTACGCTGACACCCATCGCTCTGGCGAATTCATCTGTTTTTAAACCTGTCCCTTTGCGCAATTGCTCATATTCTGTAAAGGGATTGGATTTCTGTTGCAGGGTTACTGTCTGCGGTACATCTTTAAAAATAATCTGTTCCAGGCTGCTCAGCAGCTCAAACTCAGGATCTTTATATTCCATTGAGAACTCCTCTTAAATCACACACCGGGATCAAGAACATCAGAGAGCCCATTAAGAATAGTCCCTAATACAAACGAAGGATCATCACGCTTGTGATTAATCGTGCGGTAACGATCGCTTTATCCGTTTCAGCTATGCGGATAGTTATGCTAATTACCTGATTAACCATATGTCGGCTTCGCCAGGTATTTTTTTGTAAAGAGTAAGAAATAAAATGGCAATAGCCGTTTTGCATGAAAAGAGTATCTTGCAGCGCTGACCTGGACTATCCTTGTCAGCGTTGGGCACGCGTGTGCCGATGTGCGCTTTTTTGGGTGAAAGGAGTAATGAAATGGCGACAGGAAAGTCCTGCTCTCGCTGGTTTGCGCCTATTGCGGCGTTGTTGATGGTTGTTAGCCTGAGTGGGTGTTTTGATAAAGAAGGCGATCAGCGCAAAGCGTTTATCGATTTTCTGCAGAATACAGTGATGCGCAGCGGCGAGCGTTTGCCGACGCTGACTGCGGATCAGAAAAAACAGTTTGGCCCCTTCGTGTCTGATTACGCCATTCTGTATGGTTATTCACAGCAGGTAAGCCAGGCGATGGACTCCGGCATTCGTCCGGTTGTGGATAGCGTTAACGCCATCCGTGTCCCGCAGGATTATGTCACCCAACGTGAACCGCTTCGCCAGTCTAACGGTGCGCTCGGCGTGCTGAGCCAGCAATTGCAGAACGCGAAAATGCAGGCTGACGCGTCACGTTCCGCGTTGAAACAGGGCGACGATCTCAAACCGGTCTTCGACAAAGTGTATGAGAAAGTGGTGACCAAACCTTCGGATGCCCTGCAACCGCTGATCCCCGCCGCGCAGATCTTCACGCAGCAGCTGGTTCAGGTAGGGGATTTTATCTCCCAGCAGGGAACGCAGGTGAGCTTTGTTGCCAACGGTATTCAGTTCCCAACCTCGCAGCAGGCGAGTCAGTACAATACGCTGATTGGGCCGCTGGCCTCTCAGCACCAGGCCTTTAGTCAGGCGTGGAGCGCAGCCGTCGCTGCCACAGAATAAACCGAAAAAACCCCGCTTCAGGCGGGGTTTTTTACTTATGACTAAAATAACGCTTGTCATTCCTCTACCACATCGGTATAACTGTTCGTGTCGGTTTGTTACACAGACCTAAAGCAGTTTAGTAAAGCAGTCCAGATTGTTATCCATAGATACCCTTCGTAGTGACCCTTCCTTCATCGCTTAAAAATCTGTAACGCAACCCATCAAGCCGGAAGGCACAATATATTTGTTAATTAAGGTAATTCTATGTCTGCTAAAATGACTGGTCTGGTAAAATGGTTCAACGCTGATAAAGGTTTCGGCTTCATCACTCCTGACGATGGCTCTAAAGACGTGTTCGTACACTTCTCTGCTATCCAGAACGATGGCTACAAATCTCTGGACGAAGGTCAGAAAGTGTCCTTCACCATCGAAAGCGGCGCTAAAGGCCCAGCAGCTGGTAACGTTGTAAGCCTGTAAGCTTCCAACCCAGTAGCAAAGAATTTAAAAACCCGCCTTCTGGCGGGTTTTTTCGTTTCTACTGTTGGACCTGTGGATTGACGCAGTTTTTCTCCACGTTTCCGTTCAGCGCGGCGATCAGATTATCCACCGCGGTGGCCGCCATGTTGTAACGCGTCTCGTGCGTCGCAGAACCAATATGGGGCAGCGCGACCACGTTAGGCAGCGAAAGCAGCGGCGAATCCACCGGCAGCGGCTCCTGTTCAAACACGTCCAGACCGGCCGCATGGATCTCACCGTTTTGTAGCGCCTCAATTAACGCCTTCTCATCAACGACCGGGCCACGACCCGCATTGATGAAAATGGCGGATTTCTTCATCTTTTCAAACGCCGCTTTGCCAATCAGATGCCGGGTTTCGTCCGTCAGAGGCAGGATCAGACAGACAAAATCCGCTTCCTGCAACAGCGTATCCAACTCGCAATAGCGGGCGTTGAAGCGTTCTTCGGCTTCGCTGTGATGGCGACGTGCGTTATACAGAATCGGCATGTTAAAACCGAAATGCGCACGCTGCGCCAGCGCCAGGCCGATCCGGCCCATGCCAACAATCCCCAGCGTTTTGCCATGAACATCCACACCGAACCAGTCCGGGCCGATGCTTTTTGTCCACTCGCCCGCTTTGACGCGCTCGGCCACCTCCACCACGCGGCGGGCAGTGCTGAGCATCAGCGCCATCAGCGTGTCGGCCACGGTCTCCGTCAGGGCATGTGGCGTATGCATCAGCAGGATGTTGCGCGCGTTGAGGGCGTCCACGTCAAAATTGTCGTAACCCACGGAAACGGTTGAGGTAGCACGAAGCTTCGGCATTTTTTCCAGCAACGCGACATCCACTTTTTCGCTTGAACCCAGCAGGCCTTCGGCCCGGGCGAACGCCCCGGCGTGTTGTGCCACCGTGTCCGGGCTTAGGTTCTTCACCTGCGTGACGGTGAAGTGTTCTTCCAGGCGTTTTTGCAGATCATCAGGCAGTGCTTTATACAAAATGACGGACGGCTTCATGCTTATCTCCGTTGATTTTTAATGATTCAGGCGTGGCGTGCGCCGACGGGGAGTTGTTGATTATTAGCAGGCTTAACAATCAGAGTAAGCCATACTGAGGCGAAAAGCGCCACTCCCATAAAGATGTATGAGGCTGACGGGCTGCCGGTTGCACCGTTCAGGTAACCAACGAACCAGGAGCCGCAGAACGAACCGAGCGCACCCATACTGTTAATCAGTGCCATCGCGCCGCCTGCCACATTACGCGGCAGCATCTCCGGGATGATGGCGAAGAAGGGACCATACGGGGCGTACATCGCCGCACCGGCAATCACCAGCAGCGTATAGGAGACCCAGAAGTGGTTTGCGCCCACGGCCCAGGAGCCGATGAAAGCAAAGGCAGCGATCAGCAGCAGTGGCCAGACAAACAGCTTACGATTTTGCAGTTTGTCCGATGCCCAGGAGACGATGATCATCGCGATAGTTGCCGCCAGATAGGGCACGGAGGAGAGCCAGCCGACTTCCACCATACCGAGATTTTCCCCGCCGCTGCGGATAATTGACGGCAACCACAGTACGAAACCGTACACGCCTATACTCCAGGTAAAATACTGCGCGCACAGCAGGATCACGTTGCGGGAGCGGAAGGCTTCGCCATAGTTACGCACCGCCTTCAGCCCTTGCTGCTCTTTATCCAGCTGCGCCTGCAGTGCGGCTTTTTCATCTTCGGAGAGCCATTTCGCCTGAGCTGGTTTATCTTTTACCAGCACCCACCAGCAGAAGGCCCAGATGATTGCCGGCACCCCTTCGATGATAAACATCTCACGCCAGCCGAAAGACTGGATCAGGTAGCCGGACACCACTGACATCCACAGTACGGTGACCGGGTTACCGAGGATCAGGAAGGTGTTCGCACGGGAACGTTCAGATTTGGTAAACCAGTTGCTGATGTAGATCAGCATTGCGGGCATCACCGCCGCCTCAACTACCCCAAGGATAAAGCGAATAGCGGCCAGGGCAGGGATATTATTGACCACGCCGGTAAGCGACGCGCAGGCGCCCCACAGGATCAGACAGACGAAGATCAGCTTACGCACGCTGCGGCGTTCGGCGTAGATCGCGCCGGGGATCTGGAAGAAGAAGTAGCCCAGGAAGAAAAGGGCGCCCAGCAGAGATGAAATACCTTTGGTGATCCCGAGGTCTTCGGTGATCCCCGCGGCGGATGCGAAACTGAAGTTGGCACGATCAAGGTACGCCAGGCTGTACGTGATAAACACGATTGGCATGATGTACCACCAGCGTTTTACTGCATTGGTCGAACTGTTCATAGGCTTGCCTCTGTTGTTGAGGTGGTTACCGCCGTTGTCTGTAGGGTACACGGTGGTTTAATTATATGTGCGGGTCGTTGCCCTCACCCTGGCCCTCTCCCACGGGAAAAGGGATTTATTCGTTAAGCTGCGCGCGCGTCGGCAATCCTTCACTGTCGCCCTGCACCTGAATGGCCAGCGAGCCGATCCAGTTGCCTCGGGCGATGGCCTGCGGCAGCGGTTTGCCTTCCAGCAGGGCGCTAATGACCCCGACAGCAAAGCCATCGCCCGCGCCGACGGTATCGACTACGTTCTCAACCTTCACGGCCGCGACCGCGCCCTGTTCACCATCCGCGGTTTTAAACCATGCGCCATCAGCACCGGTTTTCAGTACCACCGCTTTTACCCCTTTATTCAGGTAAAAATCGGCAATCCCTTCCGGCGTATTTTCACCGGTGAGGATCACGCCTTCTTTCACCCCCGGCAGAACCCAGTCCGCCTGGAATGCCAGACGGTTCAGCTTCTCGACCATCTCCGCCTCGCTTTTCCACAACACCGGGCGCAGGTTAGGATCGAAAGAGATCGTTTTCCCCTGAGCCTTCATGGTGGTCGCGGCATGATCGAGCAGCTCATACGAGCTGGCCGACAACGCGGCTGCCACACCGCTCAGGTGCAGATGGCGTGCACTCGCAAAGTAGCCGGCGTGATAATCTTCCACCGAGAGATGGCTTGCCGCCGACCCTTTGCGGAAGTATTCCACGATGGGATCGGTTCCATTTTCGACTTTAGATTTAAGCTGAAAGCCGGTCGGGAAGCGTCCATCGAGCGTTACGCCTGCGGCATCAATCCCCTCTTTTTTCAGCGAATCAAGAACGAAGTGACCAAAGCTGTCGTCACCCACGCGGCTGACCCAGCCTGTTTTCAGGCCGAGGCGTGCCAGCCCCGTTGCCACATTCAGCTCTGCGCCTGCCACGCGTTTGATAAAGTGCTCAACCGTGCTCAGCTCACCGGTCTCGGTAGCGACAAACATCGCCATGGCTTCACCGATAGTGATCACATCCAGTGTCTTGTGCATGGTTTACTCCTCGCGCAGCAGGTTAACGTAATGCCGGGTGACAGCGGTTAAGTCCGCCCCTTCCAGTGGGAACTCGATCCCGCGTGGTGCATCGGCAGGCAACTGACTGAGCAGGGCCAGCCAGCGCGCATCGGCGCGATCCGGCGCGACGGCGCGGAACTGCGCTTTATGCGGTACGGCGGCTTTCACGTGGATATAGCTGACCGCCGGAGCCAGACGGGTTGCCGCTTCTTCCGGCGAGTCGCCGACCCACAGCCAGTTACCCATGTCGAAGGTCAGCGTGACGGGGAGCGCCATTTCCCGGCAGGCGGCCTGGAAGCGCTGCATCGGCGCAAGCTGGCCGCAGTCGGTCTGGTCGTTTTCCACCACCAGCGCCATGCCGCTCTCATTGAGCAAAGCGCGCAGGGCGGTAAGCGGCCGGGTGCCGTTGAAATGACCCAGGGATACCTTCAGCCACAGCGCGTTGAGCGTGCTGGCTTCGGAAAGGTAGCGGGGAAGGTCGGGGTTGAGGGTACCGTCGGGCATAAACAGGGGGGCGGGTGCGGAATAACACGCCAGCAGGCCCAGCAGCTCAATAGATTCGCCCAGCGCAGGCAGCGCCTGTAGCTCTTCACTGTTGAACAGCTCCCGGCGGATCTCTACGCCGTCGGCACCCGCACCGGCAATTACGGGCAGCATCGCCCGTTGGCCGCCAGCCTGTCGCACCTGATCCGCACCATACGCGGCGGTGACCACCATTATTTTTCTGCCCATTCAGGAACTCCATCAAACGTACATCGATACTATTACGCTAGATGGAACCGGTTCCAAAGAAAAGTTCAGGATGTTGAATTTATGATCGTCATCACAAGGGGAAATTAACGGGCGGTGGAGCCGCGGACAATCAGCTCGCCGGAAAAGACCTGCTCGCGCACGGCATCGCTGATCCCTTCAATGCGACGAACCACTTGTTCAACAGCGGCATAGCCGATTTGCCAGGTCGGCTGTTTGAGCGTGGTGATGCCTACCCCGGCCAGTTCTGCCCACTCCAGTTCATCGAAACCCAGCAGGCCGATATCGCTGCCCCAGTGCAGGCCAATGCGTTTGAGCGAGCGGGCGACCTGAAGCGTCAGCGCCCCATTGGCCGAAATCACAGCTTTGCGCATCCCGCGATGGCGCGTGTGGAACTGACGCAGGGTATTGTCGAGCTGGTCGGCTTCATGAAGCGGAGTTTCGGCGTTTTCGGCGATCACTCCGGGATAACGCTCCAGGGTGGCACGAAATGCATTCAGGCGCTCGCGACGGGTATTCACCATGCCCAGAGGCTCGCTCAGGAACAGAATTGCTTCGAAGCCCTGTTCGATCAGATGCTCGGTTGCAGTCGTGGCCGCCTGGGTATTATCCAGCCCGACGACGTCGCAGGCGAATTCGGGGATTTTACGATCGATGAGCACCATCGGCAGGGAAGACTGTTGCAGCCGGTTTAACCCTTCCTCGCGCATACCCACGGCATTGACCACGATACCTTCCACCTGGTAGCTGCGCAGCAGATCGAGATAATGCAGCTCCTGGTCCACCTCGTTGTTGGTGTTACAGACCAGCGGGGTAAAACCTTTCTCGCGACAGGCGGCTTCGATACCGCTCAGCACGTTTACCGAGTAGGGGTTGGTAATATCGGCGATGATAAGCCCGATAAGGCGGGTACGGCCACGTTTAAGTCCGCGCGCCATGATGCTGGGGCGGTAGTCGAGATCGGCAATGGCCTGCTCAATACGTGCCAGCAGCGCATCGGAAAGCAGGTGTTTCTCGCCGTTGAGATAGCGTGAAATACTGGTTTTACCGGTTCTGGCGGCTTTCGCCACGTCGCTGATGGTGGCCCGTGTTGGTTTGCTCATCACTGAATTCCCTGACTTTAGTGAGAATACCTTAGCGGGAAAATCAACGATGGCAAGTGGTTCATTATGGAAGGTGCTGCTTGATGCCCTCACCCTAACCCTCTCCCACGGGAGAGGGCGCAAACACTTAAAACGGCAACGAATGTTGCCGTTTTGCTTCCACCTACTGCACAGGACTCAACGTAATCTCAACGCGGCGGTTCTGCGCTTTGCCTTCCGCCGTGCTGTTGCTGGCGATAGGGTTTGCCGGGCCCATACCGCTGGTGCGGATACGGTTCGCTTCAACGCCCTGGGTGATCAGCGAGCTGGCCACGGAATCAGCACGCTGCTGAGACAGACGCATGTTCAGCTCCTGGCTGCCGGTGCTGTCGGTGTAGCCAATCACATTCACGGCGGTCTTGTTGTACTCTTTTAGCACCATCGCCACGCCGGTCAGGGTATTCGCACCGGCAGGTTTCAGCGTTGCGCTGCTGCTGTCGAAGGTCACGTTGTTAGGCATATTCAGGATGATGTTGTCACCGCTGCGCGTGACGCTCACGCCTGTGCCTTTCATTTTGTCGCGCAGCTTCGCTTCCTGCACATCCATGTAATAACCCACGCCGCCGCCGAGTGCTGCGCCTGCCGCTGCGCCAATCAGCGCGCCTTTACCGCGGTCTTTTTTGGAGGAGGAGAGCGCACCTACACCCGCCCCGACCAGTGAACCGATACCCGCGCCGATGCCGGATTTACCCGCTTCGCGTTCACCGGTGTATGGGTTTGTTGTGCAGCCAGAAACCGCCAGTGCACCGCTCACCAGAGCGGCAATAACGAGTACGCGTTTTTTCATCTTCTTTCCTTAATCCTTTTTATTCTTTGCCACGACGGACGTGGCAGTTGATTATGACGTCCGGATACGGAGAAAATTCCGGGGATAACTCTGAAATTTGTGACAAACCATAAACGGCCTCAATAACAAGACCGTAAACCTGCACGCAACCAGGAGCGCACGCTTTGAGCACCTCAACAAAAACCATTCTGACCGCCGCCCACTGGGGGCCGATGCTGGTCGAAACCGACGGCGAAAATGTCCTGTCTTCCCGTGGGGCATTGCCAACACAACACCCTAACTCTTTACAGACCGTCGTTCGCGATCAGGTGCACAGCAAAACCCGTGTGCGCTGGCCGATGGTGCGTAAAGGATTTCTGGCTTCGCCGGACAAGCCGCAGGGCATTCGTGGTCAGGATGAGTTTGTGCGTGTGAGCTGGGATGACGCGCTGGCGCTGATCCACGCCCAGCACAAGCGCATCCGCGACAGCTATGGGCCTGCATCCATTTTTGCCGGCTCTTACGGCTGGCGTTCTAACGGCGTACTGCATAAAGCATCGACATTGCTGCAGCGCTACATGAGCCTGGCCGGCGGCTACACGGGCCATCTGGGGGATTACTCCACCGGCGCGGCGCAGGCGATCATGCCGTACGTCGTCGGCGGTAATGAGGTTTATCAGCAGCAGACCAGCTGGCCGCTGGTACTGGAGCATACCGAGGTGGTGGTGCTGTGGAGTGCCAACCCTCTCAACACGCTGAAAATTGCCTGGAATGCTTCCGACGAGCAGGGTATTGGCTATTTTGATGCGCTGCGCAAGAGCGGTAAGCGCATCATCTGTATTGACCCCATGCGCTCTGAAACCCTGGATTTCTTTGGTGACAGTGCCGAATGGCTCGCCCCGCATATGGGTACTGACGTGGCGATGATGCTGGGTATCGCCCACACGCTGGTAGAGAATGGCTGGCACGACGCCGACTTCCTCGCGCGTTGCACATCGGGCTTCGACAAATTCGCCGATTATCTGACGGGTAAAACGGATGGTGTTGCCAAAACGGCAGCGTGGGCAGCCGATATTTGTGGCATTCCTGCTGACAAGCTTCGTGAACTGGCCGCGTTGTTCCATGAAAACACCACGATGTTGATGTCCGGTTGGGGCATGCAGCGCCAGCAGTTTGGCGAGCAAAAACACTGGATGCTGGTGACGCTTGCCGCGATGCTTGGGCAAATTGGTACGCCGGGCGGCGGGTTTGGGCTCTCTTATCACTTTGCCAATGGCGGCAACCCCACCCGTAAAGCCGCCGTGCTGGCCTCCATGCAGGGATCGGTGAAGGGCGGCGTTGATGCCGTGGATAAAATTCCGGTGGCGCGTATTGTTGAAGCCCTGGAAAACCCGGGCGGGTTTTATCAGCATAACGGTCTGGACCGCCATTTCCCGGATATTAAGTTTGTCTGGTGGGCGGGTGGGGCGAATTTCACGCACCATCAGGATACCAATCGTTTGATCCGCGCCTGGCAGAAGCCGGAGCTGGTGGTGATTTCGGAATGCTTCTGGACCGCCTCCGCCAAACATGCCGATATCGTGCTGCCGGCCACGACCTCGTACGAGCGTAACGATCTCACCATGACCGGTGACTACAGCAATCAGCATATGGTGCCGATGAAACGTGTGGTAGCACCGCGGGATGAAGCGCGTGATGATTTTGACGTATTTGCAGAACTGAGCGAACGGTGGGAAGCGGGCGGTCGTGAGCGTTTCACCGAAGGGAAAACCGATCTTGAGTGGCTGGAAACGTTCTATCAGATTGCCGCTCAGCGCGGTGCGGCCCAGGGGGTGACGCTGCCGCCGTTTGCGGAATTCTGGGAAGCGAACGCGATTTTCGAAATGCCGGAGAGCGAGCAGAACGCGCAGTTTGTCCGTTTCGCCGATTTCCGTCGCGACCCGGAGAACCATCCGCTGAAAACCGAGAGCGGAAAGATTGTGATTTACAGTGAGCGCATTGCCCGCTTTGGGTACGCGGATTGTCCTGCGCATCCCACATGGCTTGAACCGGATGAGTGGCACGGCAATGCCCAGCCGGAGCAGCTCCAGGTGTTATCCGCGCACCCCGCGCATCGCCTGCACAGCCAGCTTAACTATTCGTCGCTGCGCGAGCAGTATGCGGTCGCCGGGCGGGAGCCGATCACGCTTCATGCTGAAGATGCGAAAGCGCGCGGGATTGCGGATGGCGATCTGGTGCGCGTCTGGAACCATCGTGGGCAGGTGTTGGCCGGAGCGGTGGTGAGCGACGGAATCAAACCAGGCGTGATCTGCATCCACCAGGGCGCGTGGCCGGACCTGGACGAGAGCGGTATTTGTAAAAACGGTGCCGTTAACGTGCTGACCAAAGATCTCCCCAGCTCGAAGCTGGGGAATGGCTGCGCAGGCAATACGGCGCTGGCATGGGTTGAGAAATATCAGGGACCCGAGCTTACTCTGACGGCGTTTGATCCGCCTGCCAACTCATGATCCACGTCGGGTGTTGGGTGTCATCCTGCCAGGCGCTGTCCTCAATGCGAAAGCCCTGTGCATGGTAGAAATTTACCGCCCGGACATTTTTTTGATATACCTCCAGGCTTAAATGCGGGAAGCGCTGTTGAACGTGGTTCAGCAGCGCGCGTCCGATGCCTTTGCCGATGTACGCCGGTGCGACAAATAGTGCGCCGACAAACTGAGACTGCATCACGCTGATAAACCCGTGAGGTTCGCCATCCTGTTCCCAGACCCAGGTTTCGGCCGACGGCAGATAAACGTCCCGCACCATGGCTTCGTTCTCTTTCCAGTAGCTCGCCTCAATAAACGGATGCGCTTCCGTGGTACTTTCAAGCCATAGGCTCAAAAGCGACGCGGTATTCTCACTTTGCCATTTGCGGATCATGATGGCCTCCCGGATGACAGAAGCAGCCGGTAACATGGTCATTGACCAGGCCACAGGCCTGCATAAAGGCGTAGCAGATGGTGGAGCCGACAAACTTAAAGCCGCGTTTTTTCAGCGCTTTCGAGAGTGCGTCCGAGGCCGGAGTCGAGGCGGGAATTTCCGCGAGCGTGGCGGCCTGCGTAATTTGCGGATCGTTATTCACAAACGTCCAGACAAACTCTGAGAACGGTTCACCGTTTTGTTCCATTGCCAGGTAAGCGCGTGCGTTACCGATAATGGCCTGGATCTTACCGCGATGGCGGATGATGCCTGCATTCTGCACCAGTCGCTCCACGTCGTCGTCGGTCATCGCGGCGACCCGGACGGGATCGAACTGATGAAAGGCATTGCGGTAGTTTTCGCGTTTCTTCAATACCGTAATCCATGACAAACCCGCCTGCTGACCCTCCAGGCAGATCATCTCGAAAAGTTTTTTGCCGTCCGTTTCCGGCACGCCCCATTCCCGATCGTGATAGTCGATATAGAGCTGATCCTGGCTTACCCAACCGCAACGTTGCATCGGTTATCTCCCTTATGACACGGTTATCGCAAAAATTTCATTCCGTCAGGCTTGACGTGTGACCTGTAAAGACAATAGTTAATACAGGGCCATAAACCCTAAAAACCTCTTCCTGAACAATGATAAAAATCGCCGAATTCGGCTCTCTCTGGAGTCGCTTTGATGATAAAAAAAATCAGTGGTCGCCATGCTGTTTCTGGCCTGGTGGGGATTTCAGCCTGTCTGCTTTCTGGTCACTCAGCATTTGCCTGGCAACAGGAATATATCGTTTCAGACCCGCAAAGTAATACGGCGGAACGCTATACATGGGATGCGGATCACCAACCGCGTTATGACGATATCCTGGCGGAGCGCATCCAGTCTTCGCAAAATGCGCCGGGGCTGGCTCTGAATCTGCCCTCTGGCTCGACCTCCGCGGGGGCGATGAGCGTCGGCTGGAATTTTCCGCTGGCGGGTCATGTCACGACCGGCCCGGTGGTGGCATGGCGTTATGACGGCACCACGCCCATGATGATTAATGAGTTTGGTGATAGCGTGACAACCCAGGCGCTGACCGATCCCCTGTGGCATGCCAGCGTGAGTACGCTAGGCTGGCGCGTGGATACGCAATATGGCGAACTTCGTCCCTGGGCGCAGATTAGCTATAACCAGCAGTATGGTGAAAATCAGTGGAAATCCCAGTTCGGGATGCCGCAAACGCCTGCCCCGGCTCAAAATGGCAACTGGATGGATGTCACCGTAGGCACCGATATTCCTTTCACCTCGCACATGGCGGCGTATGCTTCCTTAGCGCAGGGGGAGGACAGCACGACGGGAGAGCAGTTTTTGTACACGCTGGGCGTAAGTGCAAATTTCTAACGTTGTTACTATTTTAAACGTCACGTTAACATCTTGAATACAATACCCGTGGGGGTTGTAGCGATAGCGGACACTAACATTCTGTCGCTTCACTCCCCGGCAAGGTCGTTCATTCCCGATTCCAGGCATTTCATTCCGTTTCTCCTGCATCTCATGCCGTTTTCCCCCAGCTGGATCAGGGTTTTGTTTATCGTTGTCCTCAGCAAATTCCCTTACTTTCTCTTGCAGGACAACTGCCATGAATACATCTTCCTACAATCGTACACGCTGGCTGACGCTCTTTGGCACCATCGTCACCCAGTTTGCGTTGGGCTCGGTCTATACCTGGAGCCTGTTTAACAGTGCCCTTTCCGACAAGCTCGGTGCGCCGATCAGTCAGGTGGCGTTCTCTTTCGGTTTGCTAAGCCTTGGGCTGGCGCTGTCCTCTTCGGTTGCGGGCAAATTGCAGGAGCGGTTCGGCGTGAAACGCGTCACGATGGCCTCGGGGATCCTGCTGGGATTGGGCTTTTTCCTGACGGCGTATTCAAACAACCTGATGATGCTCTGGCTGAGCGCCGGGGTATTGGTTGGTCTGGCGGACGGTGCCGGTTATCTGCTTACTCTGTCAAACTGCGTCAAATGGTTCCCGGAGCGTAAAGGGTTAATCTCCGCGTTTGCCATCGGTTCTTATGGCCTGGGCAGCCTCGGATTTAAATTTATCGACTCTCATCTGCTGGCGTCGGTTGGCCTCGAAAAAACCTTCATGATCTGGGGGGCTATCGTCCTGGTGATGATCCTGTTTGGCGCGACCCTAATGAAAGACGCACCGCAGCAGGAAGTGAAAACCGTTAACGGCGTGGTGGAGAATGACTTCACCCTGGCTCAATCCATGCGTAAACCCCAGTACTGGATGCTGGCGGTGATGTTCCTGACGGCCTGCATGAGTGGCCTGTATGTGATTGGTGTGGCGAAAGATATCGCGCAGGGCATGGTTAAACTGGATGCCATGACGGCGGCAAATGCGGTGACCGTGATCTCTATCGCTAACCTGTCTGGTCGTCTGGTGCTGGGTATCCTGTCCGATAAAATTGCCCGCATCCGCGTGATTACCCTTGGACAGGTGGTTTCACTGGTGGGTATGGCGGCTCTGCTGTTTGCGCCCCTGAATGAAGCGACTTTCTTTGCCGCGATTGCCTGTGTGGCCTTTAACTTCGGCGGCACCATCACGGTGTTCCCGTCACTGGTGAGCGAGTTCTTTGGTCTGAACAACCTGGCGAAAAATTACGGCGTGATTTACTTAGGCTTTGGCATCGGCAGCATTTGCGGCTCGTTAATTGCCTCGCTGTTCGGCGGATTCTATGTCACCTTCTGCGTAATATTCGCCCTGTTGATTATTTCGCTGGCCCTGTCGACGACGATTCGGCAGCCGCAGCGCGAAGTGTTTAATGAAGCACATGCTTAACCTAAATTAAAGAGGCCTTAACGGCCTCTTTAACCTTTATTTGATATGCTTCCAGACTTGTTATTTTGTAAAAATTTGCACCGATCACATTCTCCGCTGCCACTTTTCTCTCCCGCTGTGGTCTACTTACGGCGCTTGTAGACGTTTCTGATAACGCTTTCTTACGCATTTACTTACTCTGTCCGCTTTCTCACTGAGATTCGGCGGGTCTTTATACCCCTTCCCCCAGGGTTGTTTGCATGAAATACATTAGGTCTATTACCCAGCAAAGATTGTGTCTGATGCTGGCTGTCTATATCGGATTATTTCTGAATGGCGCGGTGCTGTTCAGACGAGTGGAAGGTTATTTCGAAGACCTCACCGTAAGAAATGGAATTTTTGCCGCTATTGAAGTGTTCGGCTCAGTCCTCGCGACATTTTTCTTGTTACGCCTGTTATCTCTCTTCGGCCGTCGCACGTGGCAAATTCTGGCCTCGCTGGTGGTGATAATTTCCGCCGCCGCCAGCTATTACATGACCTTTATGAACGTCGTCATTGGCTACGGTATCGTTGCGTCGGTAATGACCACTGACATTGACCTCTCGAAAGAGGTTGTGGGTAAAGGCTTTATCGTCTGGACAATTTTAACCTGTCTGCTCCCACTCTTCTTTATCTGGAGTAATACCTGCCGCTATACGTTGTTACGCCAGTTGCGCACTCGTGGACAGCGGATCCGCACTGTCGCCGTGGTCCTGCTGGCCGGTTTGCTGGTATGGGCGCCTATTCGCCTGATGGAAAAACAGCAAAAACGCATCGAAAAGGCAACGGGTGTCGATATGCCAAGCTATGGCGGAGTTGTGGCCAACTCGTATCTGCCGTCAAACTGGCTTTCAGCGTTAGGTCTCTATGCCTGGGCGCAGGCGGATGAATCCAGCGATGTGAAATCGCTGATGAATCCGACCAAAAAATTCCACTACGAGGCACCCGCTGACGGGCTCGATGATACTTACGTCGTGTTTGTTATTGGTGAAACAACGCGCTGGGATCATATGGGTATTCTGGGCTATGACCGTGATACCACGCCTAAACTGGCACAGGAAAAGAACCTGGTGGCTTACCGCGGCTATTCTTGTGATACCGCCACAAAGCTTTCGCTGCGCTGTATGTTTGTACGTGAAGGCGGTGCGAGTGATAACCCGCAGCGTACCCTTAAAGAGCAGAATGTATTTGCCGTACTGAAGCAGCTTGGCTTCAGCTCAGACTTGTTCGCCATGCAAAGTGAGATGTGGTTCTACACCAACACCCTTGCAGATAACATCGCGTACCGTGAGCAGATTGGCGCCGAGCCGCGTAACCGCGGTAAGACCGTTGATGACATGCTGCTACTCTCAGAAATGGAGCAGTCGCTGAAAAATCATCCGCAGGGTAAGCATCTTATTGTTCTGCACACCAAAGGATCGCACTACAGCTACTATCAGCGTTACACGCGTGATTTCGCAAAATGGCAACCTGAGTGCATCGGTATTAATAAATACTGCAGCAAGCAGGAGCTGATTAATGCCTATGATAACTCGGTGCTGTATGTGGATACGTTCCTCAGCCGGGTAATTGACCAGCTTCGCGATAAGAAAGCGATTGTGATCTATGCGGCTGATCACGGCGAGTCCATCAACGAGCAAGAGCATTTGCACGGTACGCCGCGTAAGCTGGCGCCGCCGGAGCAATTCCGTGTACCGATGATTATGTGGATGTCAGATAAGTACCTGGAGAACCCTGACAAAGCCAAAATGTTTGCTCATCTGAAACAGCAGGCAGAAATTAAGGTACCGCGCCGTCACGTTGAGTTGTACGACACCATCATGGGTTGCCTGGGTTATACCTCTCCGGACGGGGGGATTAACGAAAATAACAACTGGTGCAAACTGCCTGAAAGCAGCCACAAAGCCGCGCAGTAGCTTGCCTGGCGAGTTTATCGCCAGTTGGATGGCTTTTTTAAATTAAGGGATTGACGGGGGCGCACCTCAGCAGTAAGATGCGCTCCGCATTCGGCGAGTAGCGCAGCTTGGTAGCGCAACTGGTTTGGGACCAGTGGGTCGGAGGTTCGAATCCTCTCTCGCCGACCACATTCAAAAAAGGGCTAACCGCAAGGTTAGCCCTTTTTGCATTAACGCTTTATTCGTCCAGATTAGCCAAAACACCTCTTAGTCCTGCTTCTTCCTGCCTGTTCGTGATTTTGTGACATAATCCATTGTATTTTTTTATATATAGATTGATCTTTTTTCGCGTTGCTTATGGATAACCTCAGCATTTTTCGCTGTGCGTTTTAACGTTCGCGGTATTTAGTGCTCAGATAATCACCGTTCTGCAAGAAAATTTACCCATTCTGAATAAAAGTTAATCACTGATTGTTGCGAAATATGAAGATATTTGTGCTGCAACATGACGAGTAGCATAAATTTCCCTGCTGAAAACTGGCGTACATAGTTTTTTTAATCTTTGTTTGCGGTTTCTCACACTCAGCGTAAATCCCCGTCACCTGTATTGACGTTTTCACATTCTGTTGACAGATTGTAGGGCACGAGGGGCATTTCAGGGACGATCTGCGCTGCAACTCCAACGCTCTTCTGAAAGGATTCTCCATCCCTTTAACGCCTTCGGGCATCACCGACCGGACCGGGTAAAAAATAAATAAAGGTCAGGCGGCGTAACACAACAAAGCAAAACATCACATTGGAGCAGAATAATGAGTATTTCCTTGAAGAAGTCAGGGATGCTGAAGCTTGGTCTGAGCCTGGTGGCTATGACCGTGGCAGCAAGCGTACAGGCAAAAACCCTGGTTTACTGTTCTGAAGGCTCGCCGGAAGGCTTTAACCCACAGCTCTTTACCTCTGGTACGACTTACGACGCAAGCTCTGTGCCGATCTATAACCGTCTGGTTGAATTCAAAACCGGCACCACGGAAGTGATTCCTGGCCTGGCGGAGAAGTGGGACGTCAGCGAAGACGGTAAAACCTATACCTTCCACCTGCGCCAGGGCGTGAAGTGGCAGGACAGCAAAGAATTCAAACCAACGCGCGACTTCAACGCCGATGACGTTGTGTTCTCCTTCGATCGTCAGAAAAACGCTCAGAACCCGTACCACAAAGTGTCCGGCGGCAGCTATGAGTACTTCGAAGGGATGGGTCTGCCAGACCTGATCGCTGAAGTGAAAAAAGTGGACGATAAAACCGTTCAGTTCGTGCTGACTCGCCCGGAAGCGCCATTCCTGGCGGACCTGGCCATGGACTTCGCCTCTATCCTCTCTAAAGAGTACGCGGACAACATGCTGAAAGCCGGCACGCCGGAAAAAGTGGACCTGAACCCAATCGGTACCGGTCCGTTCCAGCTGCTGCAGTACCAGAAAGACTCCCGTATTCTGTACAAAGCGTTCCCGGGCTACTGGGGTACCAAACCACAGATCGACCGTCTGGTCTTCTCCATCACGCCTGACGCGTCTGTGCGTTACGCAAAACTGCAGAAAAACGAATGCCAGGTTATGCCATACCCGAACCCGGCTGATATCGCCCGCATGAAGCAGGACAAGAATATCAACCTGATGGAGCAGGCTGGCCTGAACGTGGGCTATCTCTCCTTCAACACCGAGAAGAAACCGTTTGATGACGTGAAAGTGCGTCAGGCGCTGACTTATGCGGTGAACAAAGAAGCGATCATCAAGGCCGTTTACCAGGGCGCCGGCGTTGCGGCTAAAAACCTGATCCCGCCAACCATGTGGGGCTATAACGATGACGTTAAAGACTACACCTACGACCCAGAGAAAGCGAAAGCGCTGCTGAAGGAAGCAGGGCAGGATAAAGGCTTTACCGTTGAACTGTGGGCGATGCCGGTACAGCGTCCGTACAACCCGAACGCACGCCGTATGGCTGAAATGGTTCAGGCTGACTGGGCGAAAATCGGCGTTCAGGCCAAGATTGTCACCTACGAGTGGGGCGAGTATCTGAAGCGCGCCAAAGCGGGTGAGCATCAGGCAGTGATGATGGGCTGGACCGGTGACAACGGGGATCCGGACAACTTCTTCGCCACCCTCTTCAGCTGTGCGGCGGCAAAAGACGGCTCTAACTACTCTCGCTGGTGTTACAAGCCGTTTGAAGACCTGATCCAGCCGGCGCGTGCCACCGACGATCACAACAAACGTATTGAACTCTACAAGCAGGCACAGGTTGTTATGCACGATCAGGCTCCGGCTCTGATTGTTGCTCACTCCACCGTGTACGAGCCAGTGCGCAAAGAAGTGAAAGGTTACGTGGTTGATCCGCTGGGCAAACACCACTTCGAAAACGTATCTGTTGAATAATCAGTAGGGTGTTCTCCCTCTCCCTGTGGGAGAGGGCAGGGGTGAGGGGCTTGCATGCTAGTCCTCACCCTAACCCTCTCCTGCGGGAGAGGGAATTTACATTTGTGAGCAATACAGACGCCACGCCACTGGTCGTGCGTCTTCAGAGAGAATCCGGGTTATGTTGCAGTTCATCCTCCGACGTCTGGGACTTGTCATCCCCACGTTTATCGGTATCACCCTTCTCACTTTTGCCTTTGTCCATATGATCCCCGGCGACCCGGTAATGATTATGGCGGGCGAGCGTGGTATTTCCCCTGAACGTCATGCGCAGTTGCTGGCTGAACTCGGCCTCGATAAGCCGATGTGGCAGCAGTACCTCCACTATATCTGGGGCGTTATGCATGGTGACTTAGGGATTTCACTGAAAAGCCGTCTTCCGGTGTGGGACGAGTTCGTGCCGCGTTTTAAAGCGACACTGGAGCTTGGCATCTGCGCCATGATTTTTGCCACTGCGGTGGGTATCCCTGTCGGGGTGCTGGCTGCCGTTAAACGTGGCTCTATTTTTGACCATACCGCTGTGGGCCTGGCGCTGACCGGCTACTCCATGCCGATCTTCTGGTGGGGCATGATGTTGATTATGCTGGTCTCGGTGCAACTTAACCTGACGCCGGTCTCCGGACGCGTCAGCGATATGGTCTTCCTCGATGATTCCAACCCGTTGACCGGCTTTATGCTGATTGATACGGCGATATGGGGCGAAGAGGGCAACTTTATTGATGCGGTCGCGCATATGATCCTGCCGGCAATGGTGCTTGGCACGATCCCTCTGGCGGTGATCGTGCGTATGACCCGTTCGTCAATGCTGGAAGTGCTGGGCGAGGATTATATTCGTACCGCGCGTGCCAAAGGCCTGACGCGTATGCGAGTCATCATCGTTCATGCGCTGCGTAACGCCATGCTGCCGGTGGTGACCGTTATCGGTCTGCAGGTGGGTACGCTGCTGGCAGGGGCGATCCTGACCGAAACCATCTTCTCCTGGCCGGGCCTTGGCCGCTGGCTGATTGACGCGCTGCAACGCCGTGACTATCCGGTCGTGCAGGGCGGTGTATTGCTGGTCGCGACGATGATTATTCTCGTCAACCTGCTGGTCGATTTGCTGTACGGCGTGGTGAACCCGCGTATTCGTCATAAGAAGTAAGGGGCCATCATGTCACACGTTTCTGAAAATAAAGTGGTTGCTGCACCGGTTCCAATGACGCCGCTGCAGGAATTCTGGCACTACTTCAAGCGCAATAAAGGCGCGGTAGTGGGGCTGGTCTATGTCTCTGTCATGATCCTGATTGCCGTGTTTGCAAACGTGCTTGCACCGTATAACCCGGCCGATCAGTTCCGTGACGCGCTGCTGGCCCCCCCTGCATGGCAGGACGGCGGGAGCCTGGCTCACCTGTTGGGTACCGATGATGTAGGTCGCGACGTGTTGTCGCGTCTGATGTACGGCGCGCGTCTGTCGCTGCTGGTGGGCTGCCTGGTGGTGGTGCTGTCCCTGATCATGGGGATCATCCTCGGCCTGGTTGCGGGTTATTTTGGCGGCATTGTTGATAACATCATCATGCGTATCGTCGACATCATGCTGGCGCTGCCAAGCCTGCTGCTGGCCCTGGTGCTGGTGGCGATATTTGGCCCGTCGATCGGTAATGCCGCGCTTGCGCTGACCTTCGTGGCACTCCCTCACTACGTGCGTTTAACCCGTGCGGCAGTGCTGGTGGAAGTGAACCGCGACTACGTCACCGCGTCCCGTGTGGCCGGTGCCGGTGCGATGCGCCAGATGTTCGTCAATATCTTCCCGAACTGCCTTGCGCCGCTGATTGTTCAGGCGTCGCTCGGCTTCTCTAACGCCATTCTTGATATGGCCGCTCTTGGCTTCCTGGGCATGGGTGCGCAGCCGCCAACACCGGAGTGGGGCACGATGCTCTCCGACGTGTTGCAGTTCGCACAAAGCGCCTGGTGGGTTGTCACCTTCCCGGGTCTGGCAATTCTGCTGACGGTGCTGGCATTTAACCTGATGGGTGATGGTCTGCGCGATGCACTTGATCCCAAACTGAAGCAGTAAGAGGCACGAGATGGCGTTATTAAATGTAGATAAATTATCGGTGCACTTCGGCGATGAAGGCACCCCGTTTCGCGCCGTGGACCGCATCAGCTACAGCGTAAATCAGGGCGAAGTGGTTGGCATTGTTGGGGAATCCGGTTCCGGTAAGTCCGTAAGCTCACTGGCGATTATGGGGCTGATCGATTATCCGGGCCGCGTGATGGCGGAAAACCTGCAGTTCAATGGTCAGGATCTGAAGCGCATTTCCGAGAAACAGCGCCGCCAGCTGGTGGGCGCGGAAGTGGCGATGATCTTCCAGGACCCGATGACCAGCCTGAACCCCTGCTACACCGTGGGCTTCCAGATTATGGAGGCGATCAAGGTCCATCAGGGCGGTAACAAGAAAACCCGTCGTCAGCGGGCGATCGACCTGCTGAACCAGGTGGGGATCCCTGACCCGGCATCGCGCCTTGATGTCTACCCGCATCAGCTTTCTGGCGGGATGAGTCAGCGTGTGATGATCGCGATGGCAATTGCCTGTCGGCCAAAACTGCTGATTGCCGATGAGCCGACCACAGCGCTGGACGTGACCATCCAGGCGCAAATCATCGAGCTGCTGCTGGAACTGCAGCAGAAAGAGAACATGGCGCTGGTGCTGATTACGCACGACCTGGCGCTGGTGGCTGAAGCAGCACACAAAATCATCGTGATGTATGCAGGACAGGTGGTGGAGACCGGAAGTTCGCACGATATCTTCCGCGCACCGCGTCATCCGTATACCCAGGCGCTTTTACGTGCGCTGCCGGAGTTTGCCCAGGATAAAGCGCGTCTGGCGTCGCTGCCGGGTGTGGTACCGGGTAAATATGACCGTCCGCAGGGCTGCCTGCTGAATCCGCGTTGCCCGTATGCGACGGATAAATGCCGTGCAGAAGAGCCAGAGCTGAACCAGCTGGCTGACGGTCGTCAGTCGAAATGCCACTACCCACTCGATGATGCCGGGAGGCCAACACTATGAGTACGCAACAGGCCACCACGCAACAACCGCTGTTGCAGGCTATCGACCTGAAAAAACACTACCCGGTGAAGAAGGGGATTTTTGCCCCTGAGCGCCTGGTGAAAGCGCTGGACGGCGTCTCCTTTACCCTCGAACGCGGTAAAACGCTGGCGGTGGTCGGGGAGTCGGGCTGCGGCAAATCAACCTTAGGCCGTCTGCTGACGATGATAGAAACGCCTACCGGCGGCGAGCTCTATTATCAGGGGCAGGATCTGCTCAAGCACGATCCGCAGGCGCAGAAGCTGCGTCGCCAGAAAATCCAGATTGTGTTCCAGAACCCGTACGGTTCATTGAACCCGCGCAAGAAAGTGGGGCAGATTCTGGAAGAGCCGCTGCTGATTAACAGTAATCTCAGCAAAGAGCAGCGTCGTGAAAAAGCGTTGGCGATGATGGCGAAAGTCGGCCTGAAAACCGAGCATTACGATCGCTACCCGCATATGTTCTCTGGCGGCCAGCGCCAGCGTATCGCCATCGCCCGTGGCCTGATGCTCGATCCGGATGTCGTGATTGCCGATGAACCGGTCTCAGCGCTCGACGTTTCCGTGCGCGCACAGGTGCTGAATCTGATGATGGATCTGCAGCAGGAGCTGGGGCTGTCTTACGTATTTATCTCCCACGACCTGTCGGTGGTAGAGCATATCGCTGATGAAGTAATGGTAATGTATCTGGGGCGCTGCGTGGAGAAGGGGACGAAAGATCAGATCTTTAATAACCCTCGCCACCCGTACACCCAGGCGCTGCTCTCTGCGACACCGCGCCTGAACCCGGACGATCGTCGCGAGCGTATTAAGCTGACCGGTGAACTGCCAAGTCCGCTGAATCCACCTCCGGGATGTGCGTTCAACGCCCGTTGCAGTCGCCGCTTCGGCCCTTGCACCCAGCTACAGCCGCAGTTGAAAGATTATCGCGGTCAGCTGGTGGCCTGCTTTGCGGTCGATCAGGATGAAAACGGCGAAAAGCCGCAGGCGTAAA
This sequence comes from Enterobacter cloacae complex sp. 309I3, assembly GCF_050031595.1. NCBI lineage: Bacteria > Pseudomonadati > Pseudomonadota > Gammaproteobacteria > Enterobacterales > Enterobacteriaceae > Enterobacter > Enterobacter cloacae complex sp. 309I3. Next base: position 237,453 of record NZ_JBLGWI010000001.1, read on the forward strand.
CAAAAAAACCGGCGTTGAGCCGGTTTTTTTATGTCTGCTAACCTATTTCCGCAAACGAATCTGGTCGACAGCGTGTTTCTCGCTCTTGGTGAGGATCAGGCTCGCCCGCTCGCGGGTAGGGAGAATGTTCTCTTTCAGGTTTACGTAGTTGATCTCGTTCCACAGGCCTGTCGCCACCTTCACCGCCTCTTCTTCAGAAAGCTGGGCGTAGTGATGGAAATAGGAGTCCGGGTCGGTGAACGCCCCTTCGCGGAACTTCAGGAAGCGGTTGATATACCAGCTTTGCAGCAAATCTTCCGGTGCATCGACATAAATAGAGAAATCGACGAAGTCAGAGACAAACACGTGATGCGGATCGTGAGGATAATCCATCCCACTTTGCAGCACATTTAACCCTTCCAGAATCAGAATGTCTGGCTGCACCACCGTTTTGTCTCCGCCCGGAATGCGATCGTAGATCAGGTGCGAATAGACCGGCGCCGTGACGTTAGGCACGCCGGATTTCAGGTCAGAGACAAATTTCACCAGACGGTGCATGTCATAAGAGAGCGGGAAGCCCTTCTTCTTCATCAGCCCGCGTTCTTTTAACACCTCATTGGGGTGCAGAAAGCCGTCGGTGGTGATCAACTCCACGCTGCGGTGTTCTGGCCAGCGGCTCAGGAGAGCCTGCAAGACACGCGCGGTTGTGCTTTTACCTACCGCCACGCTGCCAGCAATACTGATGATATAAGGAATGCGTTGACCATTGGTTCCAAGGAACTGCTCCAGCACCGCCTGACGGCGCAGGTTGGAACTGATATAGAAGTTAAGCAAGCGTGAGAGGGGGAGATAAATTTCTGCCACTTCTTCCAGGGACAGATCTTCGTTTATCCCTTTTAACCGTGCGATTTCACCTTCCGTCAGCGTCATAGGGACGGAATCACGCAGGGCAGCCCACTGGCTGCGGTTAAAGTGAAGATAAGGCGTCATTAACGTTTGCTCTTTTTTGCTCATAAGCATGCTTCAGTGAGCCAGCATCACACTGCCGGATCATGGCTCATCACACAGTTAATTTTGGACAATGGGCAGGAGGTTAACACCAGATGACAGGAATAATAAGAAAAAAGATGGAAAGCGCTGCGTTACGCGGAAGCCGTCACGCTACGGTGTATGCGATGCAATTCGCTCATATATGTTGAATATTTGACCGCGAATGACTACTTTTACAGCGCTTGATGCGTGGTTAGCATAAAATGTGAGCGAAAGAACGTTTTATGCAAATTTTTAGTTGCATGACCGCGCAGGTATCCATAGAATGCGCGCTACTTGATGCCGACTTAGCTCAGTAGGTAGAGCAACTGACTTGTAATCAGTAGGTCACCAGTTCGATTCCGGTAGTCGGCACCATCAAGTCCGGTGGGGTTCCCGAGCGGCCAAAGGGAGCAGACTGTAAATCTGCCGTCACAGACTTCGAAGGTTCGAATCCTTCCCCCACCACCACTTTCTGGCAGCGTAAATGCCGCCGGAGCTGGTTTAAAAGCTGAATCAGCTCGAACTTAAAAAGAGAGAAATCTCTTTTTTTGTTACAGAAAGAACTGGGTAGCCGAGTTTCAGGATGCGGGCATCGTATAATGGCTATTACCTCAGCCTTCCAAGCTGATGATGCGGGTTCGATTCCCGCTGCCCGCTCCAATACGTGCTGATATGGCTCAGTTGGTAGAGCGCACCCTTGGTAAGGGTGAGGTCCCCAGTTCGACTCTGGGTATCAGCACCACTTCACTTCTCCTTCCCGTTTCTCTCTGTTTCAATTTTACTTGATTCAACAGTTCAGGCATTTCGCCTGGTTGATGTGGTGATATCACCGATTTATCCGTGTCTTAGAGGGACAATCGATGTCTAAAGAAAAGTTTGAACGTACAAAACCGCACGTTAACGTCGGTACTATCGGCCACGTTGACCATGGTAAAACAACGCTGACCGCTGCAATCACTACCGTTCTGGCAAAAACCTACGGTGGTTCTGCTCGTGCATTCGACCAGATCGATAACGCACCAGAAGAAAAAGCTCGTGGTATCACCATCAACACCTCTCACGTTGAGTATGACACCCCGACTCGCCACTACGCACACGTAGACTGCCCAGGCCACGCCGACTATGTTAAAAACATGATCACCGGTGCTGCGCAGATGGACGGCGCGATCCTGGTAGTAGCTGCGACTGACGGCCCAATGCCTCAGACTCGTGAGCACATCCTGCTGGGTCGTCAGGTAGGCGTTCCTTACATCATCGTGTTCCTGAACAAATGCGACATGGTTGATGACGAAGAGCTGCTGGAACTGGTAGAGATGGAAGTTCGTGAACTGCTGTCTCAGTACGATTTCCCAGGCGACGATACCCCAATCGTTCGTGGTTCTGCTCTGAAAGCGCTGGAAGGCGACGCAGAGTGGGAAGCGAAAATCATCGAACTGGCTGGCTACCTGGATTCTTACATTCCAGAACCAGAGCGTGCGATTGACAAGCCATTCCTGCTGCCAATCGAAGACGTATTCTCCATCTCCGGTCGTGGTACCGTTGTTACCGGTCGTGTAGAGCGCGGTATCATCAAAGTGGGTGAAGAAGTTGAAATCGTTGGTATCAAAGAGACTGCGAAGTCTACCTGTACTGGCGTTGAAATGTTCCGCAAACTGCTGGACGAAGGCCGTGCTGGTGAGAACGTTGGTGTTCTGCTGCGTGGTATCAAACGTGAAGAAATCGAACGTGGTCAGGTTCTGGCGAAGCCAGGCTCAATCAAGCCACACACCAAGTTCGAATCTGAAGTGTACATCCTGTCCAAAGACGAAGGCGGCCGTCATACTCCGTTCTTCAAAGGCTACCGTCCACAGTTCTACTTCCGTACAACTGACGTGACCGGTACCATCGAACTGCCAGAAGGCGTAGAGATGGTAATGCCAGGCGACAACATCAAGATGGTTGTGACTCTGATCCACCCAATCGCGATGGACGACGGTCTGCGTTTCGCAATCCGTGAAGGTGGCCGTACCGTTGGCGCGGGCGTGGTTGCTAAAGTTCTCGGCTAATTGCTGATAACATTTGACGCAATGCGCAATAAAAGGGCATCATTTGATGCCCTTTTTGCACGCTTTCACGCCAGAACCTGGCTCATCAGTGATTATTTTTGTCATAATCATTGCTGAGACAGGCTCTGCAGAGAGCGTATAATTCGAAAAGCGAATTAGCATTTCGATTTGGTTTGCCTCGCGATCGCGGGGTGAAAATGTTTGTAGAATACTTCTGACAGGTTGGTTTATGAGTGCGAATACCGAAGCTCAAGGGAGCGGGCGCGGCCTGGAAGCGATGAAATGGGTAGTGGTAGCCGTTCTGCTGATCGTAGCGATCGTCGGCAACTATCTTTATCGTGACATTATGCTGCCGCTACGCGCGCTTGCAGTGGTAATTCTGATTGCTGCAGCGGGTGGTGTCGCGCTGTTGACGACAAAAGGCAAAGCGACTGTCGCTTTTGCCCGCGAAGCGCGTACCGAAGTCCGTAAGGTAATTTGGCCGACTCGCCAGGAAACATTGCACACCACGCTGATCGTAGCGGCGGTAACCGCTGTAATGTCACTGATCCTGTGGGGACTGGATGGTATTCTGGTTCGCCTGGTATCCTTTATCACTGGCCTGAGGTTCTGAGATGTCTGAAGCCCCTAAAAAGCGCTGGTACGTCGTTCAGGCGTTTTCCGGTTTTGAAGGCCGCGTAGCAACGTCGCTGCGCGAGCATATCAAATTACACAACATGGAAGAGTTATTTGGCGAAGTTATGGTTCCGACCGAAGAAGTGGTCGAGATCCGTGGCGGCCAACGCCGCAAAAGCGAGCGTAAATTCTTCCCGGGTTACGTGCTGGTTCAGATGGTTATGAACGACGCGAGCTGGCACCTTGTGCGCAGCGTACCGCGCGTGATGGGCTTTATCGGCGGCACGTCTGACCGTCCGGCGCCAATCAGCGACAAAGAAGTTGATGCGATTATGAACCGCCTGCAGCAGGTGGGTGATAAGCCGCGTCCGAAAACGCTGTTTGAACCGGGTGAAATGGTTCGTGTTAATGACGGTCCGTTTGCTGACTTTAATGGCGTGGTCGAAGAAGTGGATTACGAGAAATCCCGCCTGAAAGTTTCTGTTTCTATCTTCGGTCGTGCGACCCCGGTAGAACTGGACTTTGCCCAGGTAGAAAAAGCCTAAGCAGCGATCAAAAAAGCGGCGATTTAATCGTTGCACAGGGCGCGAGATTGGAATACAATTTCGCGCCTTTTGTTTTTATGGGCCACGGCCTGTAAAACGATTTTATTCACGGGGAGCCTCGCTGAGGCGCTATCACCCAATCAGAGGATTTTAGAATGGCTAAGAAAGTACAAGCCTACGTCAAGCTGCAGGTTGCAGCTGGTATGGCGAACCCAAGTCCACCAGTTGGTCCAGCTCTGGGTCAGCAGGGTGTGAACATCATGGAATTCTGTAAAGCGTTTAACGCCAAAACTGAATCCCTGGAAAAAGGTCTGCCAATCCCAGTTGTAATCACTGTTTACGCTGACCGTTCTTTCACTTTCGTTACCAAAACCCCTCCTGCAGCAGTTCTGCTGAAGAAAGCGGCTGGTATCAAGTCTGGTTCCGGTAAACCGAACAAAGACAAAGTGGGTAAAATTTCCCGCGCTCAGCTGCAGGAAATCGCGCAGACCAAAGCTGCCGACATGACTGGTGCCGACATTGAAGCGATGACTCGCTCTATCGAAGGTACTGCACGTTCCATGGGCCTGGTAGTGGAGGACTAAGAAATGGCTAAACTGACCAAGCGCATGTCCGTGATCCGTGACAAAGTTGATGCGACCAAACAGTACGACATCAACGAAGCTATCGCTCTGCTGAAAGAACTGGCTACCGCTAAGTTCGTTGAAAGCGTTGACGTTGCTGTTAACCTGGGCATCGATGCTCGTAAATCTGATCAGAACGTTCGTGGTGCAACTGTACTGCCACACGGTACTGGCCGTTCCGTTCGCGTAGCTGTATTTACTCAGGGTGCAAACGCAGAAGCTGCTAAAGCTGCTGGCGCTGAACTGGTAGGTATGGAAGATCTGGCTGACCAGATCAAAAAAGGCGAAATGAACTTTGACGTTGTTATCGCATCACCAGATGCAATGCGCGTTGTTGGCCAGCTGGGCCAGGTTCTGGGTCCACGCGGCCTGATGCCAAACCCGAAAGTGGGTACTGTAACCCCTAACGTTGCTGAAGCGGTTAAGAACGCTAAAGCAGGTCAGGTTCGTTATCGTAACGACAAAAACGGCATCATCCACACCACCATCGGTAAAGTGGACTTCGACGCTGACAAACTGAAAGAAAACCTGGAAGCTCTGCTGGTTGCGCTGAAAAAAGCAAAACCAACTCAGGCGAAAGGCGTGTACATCAAGAAAGTTAGCATCTCCACCACCATGGGTGCAGGTGTTGCAGTTGACCAGGCTGGCCTGAGCGCTGCTGCAAACTAATGCCTTTACGTGGGCGGTGATTTTGTCTACAATCTTACCCCCACGTTTGCTAACGAAAGTTAGCGGCTAAAAGAATTGTTCGTTGGAGCCTGGCCTAATCCAGGCCTCCGTCGAAGACCGCAGGTGTTTCGCAAGAGACTTAATCCCCTGCGTAGACGGTGACAGAACGCTAAGATTATTTTTGGATATTCTGGCTTGTTTCTGCTCACCGTATTAAGACGCTCTTTCCGTTGGGAAGAGTGAAGTGAGTTCCGGAACATGAGTTCCGGCAAACATCCAGGAGCAAAAGCTAATGGCTTTAAATCTTCAAGACAAACAAGCGATTGTTGCTGAAGTCAGCGAAGTAGCCAAAGGCGCGCTGTCTGCAGTAGTTGCGGATTCCCGTGGCGTAACTGTAGATAAAATGACTGAACTGCGTAAAGCAGGTCGTGAAGCTGGCGTTTACATGCGTGTTGTTCGTAACACCCTGCTGCGCCGTGCTGTTGAAGGTACCTCTTTTGAGTGCCTGAAAGACACGTTTGTTGGTCCGACCCTGATTGCATACTCTATGGAACACCCGGGCGCTGCTGCTCGTCTGTTCAAAGAGTTCGCGAAAGCGAATGCAAAATTTGAGGTCAAAGCCGCTGCCTTTGAAGGTGAGCTGATCCCGGCGTCTCAGATCGACCGCCTGGCAACTCTGCCGACCTACGAAGAAGCAATTGCACGCCTGATGGCAACCATGAAAGAAGCTTCGGCTGGCAAACTGGTTCGTACTCTGGCTGCTGTACGCGATGCGAAAGAAGCTGCTTAATCGCAGTTATCTTTATAAAGCATCTGCTTACGTATAAACTTATTCTGATATTCAGGAACAATTTAAATGTCTATCACTAAAGATCAAATCATTGAAGCAGTATCCGCTATGTCCGTAATGGACGTTGTTGAGCTGATCTCTGCAATGGAAGAAAAATTCGGTGTTTCTGCTGCTGCTGCTGTAGCTGTTGCTGCTGGCCCAGCTGCTGACGCTGCTGAAGAGAAAACTGAATTCGACGTAATTCTGAAAGCTGCTGGCGCGAACAAAGTTGCAGTAATCAAAGCTGTTCGTGGCGCTACCGGTCTGGGTCTGAAAGAAGCTAAAGACCTGGTAGAATCTGCTCCAGCTGCGCTGAAAGAAGGCGTGAGCAAAGACGACGCAGAAGCACTGAAAAAATCTCTGGAAGAAGCTGGCGCTGAAGTTGAAGTTAAATAAGCCAACTTTTCTGGTTGCAGCCTAAGTAATTAGGCTGATGGCTGGTGACTTTTTAGTCACCAGCCTTTTTGCGCTGTAAGGCCTCGGTAGCATTTCACACTGTTTGACTATCGATGTGTCTTTCAATGCTTGTTTCTATCGACGACTTAATATACTGCGACAGGGTGCTCGCTCTGTGTAAATCGCAATGAAATGGTTTAAGCGTGATAGCAACAGGTATTGCGGAAAGTATTCAATTTTCCGGTCCACAAAATGGTGTTGCACAAACTGTCCCTTCGTCGGACAGATGGGTCGACTTGTCAGCGAGCTGAGGAACCCTATGGTTTACTCCTATACCGAGAAAAAACGTATTCGTAAGGATTTTGGTAAACGTCCACAAGTTCTGGACATTCCATATCTCCTTTCTATCCAGCTTGACTCGTTCCAGAAGTTTATCGAGCAAGATCCTGAAGGGCAGTACGGTCTGGAAGCAGCCTTCCGTTCCGTGTTCCCAATTCAGAGCTACAGCGGTAACTCCGAGCTGCAGTACGTCAGCTACCGCCTTGGCGAACCGGTGTTTGACGTTCAGGAATGTCAGATCCGTGGCGTGACCTATTCCGCACCGCTGCGCGTAAAACTGCGTCTGGTGATCTACGAGCGCGAAGCGCCGGAAGGCACTGTTAAAGACATTAAAGAACAAGAAGTCTACATGGGTGAAATTCCACTCATGACAGACAACGGTACTTTCGTTATCAACGGTACTGAGCGTGTTATCGTTTCCCAGCTGCACCGTAGCCCGGGCGTCTTCTTCGACAGCGATAAAGGTAAAACACACTCTTCCGGTAAAGTACTGTATAACGCGCGCATCATTCCTTACCGTGGTTCATGGCTGGACTTCGAGTTCGATCCAAAAGACAACCTGTTTGTCCGTATCGACCGTCGTCGTAAACTGCCTGCAACCATCATTCTGCGCGCACTGAACTATACCACTGAACAGATCCTGGACCTGTTCTTTGAAAAAGTGATCTTTGAAATCCGCGACAACAAGCTGCAGATGGAGCTGGTGCCGGAACGTCTGCGTGGTGAGACCGCGTCGTTCGACATCGAAGCCGACGGCAAAGTGTATGTGGAAAAAGGTCGCCGTATTACCGCGCGCCACATCCGTCAGCTGGAAAAAGATGATATCAAACACATCGAAGTTCCGGTTGAATACATTGCAGGAAAAGTAGCCGCGAAAGATTACGTTGATGAATCAACTGGCGAGCTGATCTGCCCGGCTAACATGGAGCTGAGCCTGGATCTGCTGGCTAAGCTGAGTCAGGCTGGCCACAAACGTATCGAAACGCTGTTCACTAACGATCTGGACCACGGTCCGTACATCTCTGAGACTGTACGCGTCGACCCAACCAACGATCGTCTGAGCGCGCTGGTAGAAATCTACCGCATGATGCGTCCTGGTGAGCCACCAACTCGCGAAGCGGCTGAAAGCCTGTTCGAGAACCTGTTCTTCTCTGAAGACCGCTACGATCTGTCTGCGGTTGGTCGTATGAAGTTCAACCGTTCTCTGCTGCGCGATGAGATCGAAGGTTCCGGTATCCTGAGCAAAGACGACATCATCGAAGTGATGAAGAAGCTCATCGATATCCGTAACGGTAAAGGCGAAGTGGACGATATCGACCACCTCGGCAACCGTCGTATCCGTTCCGTAGGCGAAATGGCGGAAAACCAGTTCCGCGTTGGCCTGGTGCGTGTAGAGCGTGCGGTGAAAGAGCGTCTGTCTCTGGGCGATCTGGATACTCTGATGCCTCAGGATATGATCAACGCCAAGCCGATTTCTGCAGCCGTGAAAGAGTTCTTCGGTTCCAGCCAGCTGTCTCAGTTTATGGACCAGAACAACCCGCTGTCTGAGATTACGCACAAACGTCGTATCTCTGCACTCGGCCCAGGCGGTCTGACCCGTGAACGCGCAGGCTTCGAAGTTCGAGACGTACACCCGACTCACTACGGTCGCGTATGTCCAATCGAAACGCCTGAAGGTCCAAACATCGGTCTGATCAACTCCCTGTCCGTGTACGCACAGACAAACGAATACGGTTTCCTTGAGACCCCGTACCGTAAAGTGACTGACGGTGTTGTTACCGACGAAATTCATTACCTGTCTGCTATTGAAGAAGGCAACTACGTTATCGCTCAGGCGAACTCCAACCTGGATGACGAAGGCCACTTTGTAGAAGATCTGGTTACCTGCCGTAGCAAAGGCGAATCCAGCTTGTTCAGCCGCGACCAGGTTGACTACATGGACGTATCCACCCAGCAGGTGGTATCCGTCGGTGCGTCCCTGATCCCGTTCCTGGAACACGATGACGCCAACCGTGCATTGATGGGTGCGAACATGCAACGTCAGGCCGTTCCAACTCTGCGTGCTGATAAGCCGCTGGTTGGTACCGGTATGGAACGTGCTGTTGCCGTTGACTCCGGTGTTACTGCAGTGGCTAAGCGTGGCGGTACCGTTCAGTACGTTGACGCATCCCGTATCGTTATCAAAGTTAACGAAGACGAGATGTATCCGGGCGAAGCGGGTATCGACATCTACAACCTGACCAAATACACCCGTTCTAACCAGAACACCTGTATCAACCAGATGCCTTGCGTATCTCTGGGTGAGCCAGTTGAGCGCGGCGACGTGCTGGCAGACGGTCCGTCCACCGACCTCGGTGAACTGGCGCTCGGTCAGAACATGCGCGTAGCGTTCATGCCGTGGAACGGTTACAACTTCGAAGACTCCATCCTCGTCTCCGAACGTGTGGTACAGGAAGATCGTTTCACCACCATCCACATTCAGGAACTGGCCTGTGTGTCCCGTGACACCAAGCTGGGGCCAGAAGAGATCACCGCTGACATCCCTAACGTGGGTGAAGCTGCGCTCTCCAAACTGGATGAATCCGGTATCGTTTACATCGGTGCGGAAGTGACCGGCGGCGACATTCTGGTTGGTAAGGTAACGCCGAAAGGTGAAACCCAGCTGACGCCAGAAGAGAAACTGCTGCGTGCAATCTTCGGTGAGAAAGCGTCTGACGTTAAAGACTCTTCTCTGCGCGTACCAAACGGTGTTTCCGGTACGGTTATCGACGTTCAGGTCTTCACCCGTGACGGCGTTGAGAAAGATAAACGTGCGCTGGAAATCGAAGAGATGCAGCTCAAACAGGCTAAGAAAGACCTGTCTGAAGAACTGCAGATCCTCGAAGCGGGTCTGTTCAGCCGTATCTATGCGGTGCTGGTTGCCGGTGGCGTTGAAGCTGAGAAGCTCGACAAACTGCCACGCGATCGCTGGCTGGAACTGGGCCTGACCGACGAAGAGAAACAAAATCAGCTGGAACAGCTGGCTGAGCAGTATGACGAACTGAAACACGAGTTCGAGAAAAAACTCGAAGCGAAACGCCGCAAAATCACTCAGGGCGACGATCTGGCACCAGGCGTGCTGAAGATTGTTAAGGTGTATCTGGCTGTTAAACGTCAGATCCAGCCTGGTGATAAGATGGCAGGTCGTCACGGTAACAAGGGTGTTATCTCTAAGATCAACCCGATCGAAGATATGCCGCACGATGCTAACGGTACGCCGGTAGATATCGTACTGAACCCGCTGGGCGTACCGTCTCGTATGAACATCGGTCAGATTCTGGAAACCCACCTGGGTATGGCTGCGAAAGGTATCGGCGACAAGATTAACGCCATGCTGAAACAGCAGCAGGAAGTCGCGAAACTGCGCGAATTCATCCAGCGTGCCTACGATCTGGGTACCGATGTGCGTCAGAAAGTCGACCTGAACACCTTCAGCGATGAAGAAGTGCTGCGTCTGGCAGAGAACCTGCGCAAAGGTATGCCAATTGCAACGCCGGTATTCGACGGTGCAAAAGAAGCTGAAATTAAAGAGCTGCTGCAACTGGGTGGTCTGCCAACGTCTGGGCAGATTACGCTGTTTGACGGCCGTACCGGTGAACAGTTCGAGCGTCCGGTAACCGTAGGTTACATGTACATGCTGAAACTGAACCACCTGGTCGACGACAAAATGCACGCTCGTTCTACCGGTTCTTACAGCCTGGTTACTCAGCAGCCGCTGGGTGGTAAGGCACAGTTCGGTGGTCAGCGCTTCGGGGAGATGGAAGTGTGGGCGCTGGAAGCATACGGCGCAGCATACACCCTGCAGGAAATGCTCACCGTTAAGTCTGATGACGTGAACGGTCGTACCAAGATGTATAAGAACATCGTGGACGGCAACCATCAGATGGAACCGGGCATGCCAGAGTCCTTCAACGTACTGTTGAAAGAGATTCGTTCGCTGGGTATCAACATCGAACTGGAAGACGAGTAATTCTCGCTCAAACAGGTCACTGCTGTCGGGTTAACGCCCGACAGCAGAGTGTGCTAACTCCGACGGGAGCAAATCCGTGAAAGACTTATTAAAGTTTCTGAAAGCGCAAACTAAAACCGAAGAGTTTGATGCGATCAAAATTGCTCTGGCTTCGCCAGACATGATCCGTTCATGGTCTTTCGGTGAAGTTAAAAAGCCGGAAACCATCAACTACCGTACGTTCAAACCTGAGCGTGACGGCCTTTTCTGTGCACGTATTTTCGGGCCAGTAAAAGATTACGAGTGCCTGTGCGGTAAGTACAAGCGCCTGAAACACCGTGGTGTGATCTGTGAGAAGTGCGGCGTTGAAGTGACCCAGACCAAAGTGCGCCGTGAGCGCATGGGCCACATCGAGCTGGCGTCTCCGACTGCTCACATCTGGTTCCTGAAATCTCTGCCGTCCCGTATCGGCCTGCTGCTGGATATGCCGCTGCGCGATATCGAACGTGTTCTGTACTTCGAATCTTATGTGGTTATCGAAGGCGGGATGACGAACCTGGAACGTCACCAGATCCTGACTGAAGAGCAGTATCTGGACGCGCTGGAAGAGTTCGGTGACGAATTCGACGCGAAGATGGGTGCGGAAGCTATTCAGGCCCTGCTGAAGAGCATGGATCTGGAGCAAGAGTGCGAGCAGCTGCGTGAAGAGCTGAACGAAACCAACTCCGAAACCAAGCGTAAAAAGCTGACCAAGCGTATCAAACTGCTGGAAGCGTTCGTTCAGTCTGGTAACAAGCCAGAGTGGATGATCCTGACCGTTCTGCCGGTTCTGCCGCCAGATCTGCGTCCGCTGGTTCCGCTGGATGGTGGTCGTTTCGCAACGTCCGATCTGAACGATCTGTATCGTCGCGTGATCAACCGTAACAACCGTCTGAAACGTCTGCTGGATCTGGCTGCGCCGGACATTATCGTACGCAACGAAAAACGTATGCTGCAGGAAGCGGTAGATGCCCTGCTGGATAACGGTCGTCGCGGTCGTGCGATCACCGGTTCTAACAAACGTCCTCTGAAATCTTTGGCCGACATGATCAAAGGTAAACAGGGTCGTTTCCGTCAGAACCTGCTCGGTAAGCGTGTTGACTACTCCGGTCGTTCTGTAATCACCGTAGGTCCATACCTGCGTCTGCATCAGTGCGGTCTGCCGAAGAAAATGGCACTGGAGCTGTTCAAACCATTCATCTACGGCAAACTGGAGTTGCGAGGACTCGCCACCACCATCAAAGCCGCTAAGAAAATGGTTGAGCGTGAAGAAGCTGTCGTTTGGGATATCCTGGACGAAGTGATCCGCGAACACCCGGTACTGCTGAACCGTGCACCAACTCTGCACCGTCTGGGTATCCAGGCATTTGAGCCAGTCCTGATCGAAGGTAAAGCTATTCAGCTGCACCCACTGGTTTGTGCGGCGTATAACGCCGACTTCGATGGTGACCAGATGGCTGTTCACGTACCGCTGACGCTGGAAGCCCAGCTGGAAGCGCGTGCGCTGATGATGTCTACCAACAACATCCTGTCTCCTGCGAACGGCGAGCCAATCATCGTTCCTTCTCAGGACGTTGTATTGGGTCTGTACTACATGACCCGTGACTGTGTTAACGCTAAAGGCGAAGGCATGGTGCTGACTGGCCCGAAAGAAGCTGAGCGTATTTATCGCGCTGGCCTGGCCTCTCTGCATGCGCGCGTTAAAGTGCGTATCACTGAATACGAAAAAGATGCTAACGGCGAATTCGTTGCGAAAACCAGCCTGAAAGACACGACTATCGGCCGTGCCATTCTGTGGATGATCGTACCGAAAGGTCTGCCTTTCTCCATCGTCAACCAGGCGCTGGGTAAGAAAGCGATCTCCAAAATGCTGAACACCTGTTACCGCATTCTGGGTCTGAAGCCGACCGTTATCTTCGCTGACCAGACAATGTACACCGGCTTTGCTTATGCAGCGCGTTCAGGTGCATCTGTTGGTATCGATGACATGGTCATCCCAGAGAAGAAACACGAGATCATCTCTGAAGCAGAAGCTGAAGTTGCGGAAATCCAGGAGCAGTTCCAGTCTGGTCTGGTAACCGCGGGCGAACGCTACAACAAAGTTATCGATATCTGGGCTGCGGCGAACGATCGTGTATCCAAAGCGATGATGGATAACCTGCAAACCGAAACCGTGATTAACCGTGACGGCGTAGAAGAGCAGCAGGTTTCCTTCAACAGCATTTACATGATGGCCGACTCCGGTGCGCGTGGTTCTGCAGCACAGATTCGTCAGCTGGCAGGTATGCGTGGTCTGATGGCGAAGCCAGATGGCTCCATCATCGAAACGCCAATCACCGCGAACTTCCGTGAAGGTCTGAACGTACTCCAGTACTTCATCTCCACGCACGGTGCGCGTAAAGGTCTGGCGGATACCGCACTGAAAACAGCGAACTCCGGTTATCTGACGCGTCGTCTGGTTGACGTTGCGCAGGATCTGGTGGTGACCGAAGACGATTGTGGCACCCTTGAAGGTATCACCATGACTCCGGTTATCGAGGGTGGTGATGTTAAAGAGCCACTGCGCGATCGCGTACTGGGTCGTGTTACCGCGGAAGACATTCTGAAGCCGGGTACCGCAGACATTCTGGTTCCACGCAACACGCTGCTGCACGAACAGTGGTGTGACCTGCTGGAAGCGAACTCTGTTGACTCCGTGAAAGTGCGTTCCGTTGTATCCTGTGACACCGACTTTGGTGTATGTGCGCACTGCTACGGTCGTGACCTGGCACGTGGCCACATCATCAACAAAGGTGAAGCCATCGGCGTTATCGCGGCACAGTCTATCGGTGAGCCGGGTACACAGCTGACGATGCGTACGTTCCACATCGGTGGTGCGGCATCTCGTGCGGCTGCTGAATCCAGCATCCAGGTGAAAAACAAAGGTAGCATCAAGCTCAGCAACGCGAAATCGGTTGTGAACTCCAGCGGTAAACTGGTTATCACTTCTCGTAACACCGAACTGAAGCTGATCGACGAATTCGGTCGTACCAAAGAGAGCTATAAAGTGCCTTACGGTGCTGTTATGGCGAAAGGTGATGGCGAGCAGGTTGCCGGCGGTGAAACCGTTGCAAACTGGGATCCACACACCATGCCAGTTATCACCGAAGTGAGTGGTTTCATCCGCTTCACTGACATGATCGACGGCCAGACCATTACTCGTCAGACTGACGAGCTGACCGGTCTGTCTTCTCTGGTAGTTCTGGATTCTGCTGAACGTACTACCGGCGGTAAAGATCTGCGTCCTGCACTGAAAATCGTTGATGCTCAGGGTAACGACGTTCTGATCCCAGGTACCGATATGCCTGCGCAGTACTTCCTGCCTGGTAAAGCGATTGTACAACTGGAAGATGGCGTACAGATCAGCTCTGGTGACACTCTGGCGCGTATTCCTCAGGAATCCGGCGGTACCAAGGACATCACCGGTGGTCTGCCACGCGTTGCGGACCTGTTCGAAGCACGTCGTCCGAAAGAGCCGGCAATCCTGGCTGAAATCAGCGGTATCATCTCCTTCGGTAAAGAGACCAAAGGTAAACGCCGTCTGGTTATCACTCCGGTAGATGGCAGCGAGCCGTACGAAGAGATGATTCCTAAGTGGCGTCAGCTCAACGTGTTCGAAGGTGAACGCGTAGAACGTGGTGACGTGGTTTCCGACGGTCCAGAAGCGCCGCACGACATCCTGCGTCTGCGTGGTGTGCATGCTGTTACGCGTTACATTGTTAACGAAGTACAGGACGTATACCGTCTGCAGGGCGTTAAGATTAACGATAAACACATCGAAGTTATCGTTCGTCAGATGCTGCGTAAAGCGACCATCGAGAACGCGGGCAGCTCCGAGTTCCTGGAAGGCGAGCAGGTTGAGTACTCACGCGTCAAGATCGCTAACCGCGAACTGGAAGCGAACGGCAAAATCGGTGCGACCTTCTCGCGCGATCTGCTGGGTATCACCAAAGCGTCTCTGGCAACCGAGTCCTTCATCTCTGCAGCATCGTTCCAGGAAACCACTCGTGTCCTGACCGAAGCCGCTGTTGCAGGTAAACGTGATGAACTGCGCGGTCTGAAAGAGAACGTTATCGTGGGTCGTCTGATCCCGGCGGGTACCGGTTATGCGTACCATCAGGATCGTATGCGTCGTCGTGCTGCAGGCGAACTGCCAGCTGCACCGCAGGTGACTGCTGAAGATGCATCCGCGAGCCTGGCAGAGCTGCTAAACGCAGGTCTGGGCGGTTCCGACAACGAGTAATCGTTGATGCCGTAAATAAAAAACCCGCCTCGGCGGGTTTTTTTACAGCTGTAGCTTTTAATTTAGCAACGGGATGCGTCGATAAAGCTCAATCATATCGCCCGCCAGATCCTGGATGACCATCGCGTTCATCAGGTGATCCTGAGAATGGACGGTAATCAGGTTAACCGGAAGCTTCCCGGTGCCTTCATCAAGACCAATAAGCTGTGTCTGGATGGTGTGCGCATGCTTCACATACTCGCGCGACTCTTCCATCGCCTTTTCGGCTTCGTCAAAGTCACCTTTACGCGCCATCTGTAATGCCGTCAGGGCAGCACTGCGCGCCGCACCCGCGTTGACCAGCAGTTCCATGATTGTCGTTTCTAAGTCTTCCATTATGACTCCAGCAGTTTGAGCGCTTTTTCCAGTACGGCATCACCTTTCATCATGCCGTAATCCATCATGTCGATCACCGCGACCTTTTTACCCAGCGGCTCGGCCTGGGCCTGAAGTTTCGCCTGCTCGTATTTAACCTGTGGCCCCAGTAATACGATGTCGGCCGTCGCGATGTTGTCTTTAAATTCCGCGACCGGAACGGCTTTAATGGTGACTTCAACCCCTTTTTTCTGCGCGGCGTCTTTCATACGTTGAACCAGCATGCTCGTTGACATTCCCGCTGCACAGCATAAAACGATGTTCTTCATAATCAGCCTCGATCTACATGTGTTTATTGATAATTATCCCGTGCAGACTGCTTCAACAACCGCTTTACCGTGATTGTGTGTCAGGCATCACAAAGAAATCGGCATTTTTCTGAAACCGGTTACAATTTTGCGCCGGGCAGCGAAAATCAGCCGACAGACGTTCGAATAATGCGGTTTTTTCCCTGTTGTTTCGCGCTGTATAGGGCGTTATCCACGCTCCCCACCAGCTCCTCCAGCGGTTCGAAATGCCATTCCCCCAGACCGGCACTGAACGTTACCCGCAGGTTTTCTTCCCGCCAGACGCGTTTTTCAACGGCGGTTCGCCACGCGTCCAGTAACGAGAATGCGCTAGCGATCTGGTCAGCCTGGAAAATCACTGCGAACTCTTCTCCACCGTAGCGGTAAACCGAGACGTTATGCGGCTGCATTATCTGGATCCCTTCACGCGCCACGTTACGCAGGACAATATCACCGCTCAGGTGACCCCAGGTGTCGTTAATCGATTTAAAGTTGTCGATGTCAATCAGCGCCAGGGCGAAAGGCTGGTGGGCACTGAGTAGCTCATCTACATCGCTATCAAATGCCCGGCGGTTTTTGCAGCCGGTGAGTGCATCATGGGTGGCCTGGCGCACATAGGCCATCTCACGCGCTTTATTGGACTGGATGGTATGGCTAAGCATCGCTTCCAGACGCGGAGCCTGGTTGACGTCGCCGGTTTTGATGGCGTTGATAATCGTCATCAGCACGGTACGCGACTCATGGCGCAGGTACAGACCGAAGAGGATGATAATGATGGCCGCCAGCGCAAAACCCCAGCCGACGATAGTGGTCTCATGGCGGGTAATGTCGGTGAGCGTTGCGCCCGAAACCCGGTAGATGACAAACCAGTCCGGGTTGGTGAAGGAGTAGTAGTAATACCAGGCTTTGGTTTTCTTATCATACAGATGGCCTTCGCCGCTGGTCATTTTGTCCATCAGCGCTTCGCTCACGTACTGCTTGAAGAGCGCGCCCGGATCAGGGTGAAGCACCACGGCACCGTCGCGTTCGACAACAAAGAATTCCCCTTGTACAGGCGCTACCATCTGACGAAGGGTAAACCCCATGGAGGTCAAATCGAGATGAAATGCTATTGTACCCTTGAGCCGTCCTTCCGGCGAAATCAACGGCTTATAAAGAGTGACCGTGGGATGCCCGGTAAAATAGTCCATATAGGGGCGGGTATAGTGGCTGAAGATGCTGGCTTCCGCCTGGGCGATGAACCATGGACGCGTCCGGGGATCGAAGGTTTTGCTCTTTTCCGTGGGAAGTACCTCCGGCGCGCGCAGATAACGGCCCTGGGTGTCTGTCAGAGAAATGGAAGAGACGGTCGGCATCAGGTTCTGTAGATGCATCAACATCTGTAAACCCTGCGACGGGTTGACGTTCAGCATCTCGTTCAGCGTGTCGTTGCGTGCAAAATAGAGCGCCGAACGCCCAAGGATATAGTCGTTTTCACGCAGGATAGATTCGGTGTAGTTCACCGCCAGGTTGTGGGTGAAGTTACCATTAATCTTATGATAATCCTCAAGAAAATCTTTTTGTTGTGAAAGGGTAACCACGACCGCGATCAGCGCAAAACTGCACAGGATCCCCGCAAAGCTGAGCATAATGGGTCGGGTAAAAGAGAGCTTTCTGCTGTGAAGTGCCATGAGTTGTACATCAATCCTGATGGTGAGTTTTTTCGTCTGCCGATATCCTCTCAGCATAGTCGCTGTCCTGCGGTTAGCTGTGAATTATACGGAACACAGTTTCAGATGAGATGATTTATCTTAAGAACCATTAAGAAAATACTCATTCACTGGCGGGCGGCGTGTGCAATGAATCAGAGGCAGGGCGAAACGAGGAAGAAGCTTTTCGCCCTGGTCAGCTTCCGTTGCTGACGGCATGACAATAAAAAACCGGACGATAGATGACAATCGTCCGATTGTGACTCTCCAGAGCGCCTCGACAATTTTTTACCGGCTTGCAGTGCGTTTCAACGCATTTGCGAGGCTCTTCCCAGCCAACTATCCCAGTCTTTCCAGACCGGTTGTAACCCCTGCGCGGTCAGGGCGGCGGCAACCGCTTCTGGCCGTCGACTATCATGTGGCGCAAATTGTTCCAGCTCCGGATGGTCGTCGGCGTAGCCCCCTGGCTGCGTTTTGGAGAACGCACTGACGTTGTTAATCGCAAGCGGGATCACGCGGTCACGAAACGCAGGAGATTCACGCGTCGAGAGGGATAATTCAACCTCCGGGGCAAGCAGGCGAAACGCACAGATGGCCTGGACCAGCTGACGTTCGTCCATTACCGAGGCGGGTTCAACACCTCCCGTACACGGTCGCAAGCGTGGGAAAGAGATGGAGTAACGGCTTTGCCAGTAGTGCTGCTGCAGCCATAGCAGGTGTTCCGCTACCATGTAGCAATCCACTCGCCAGCTATCTGACAGCCCAATCAGCGCGCCCAGACCGATTTTGTCGATCCCGGCCCGGCCCAGCCTGTCCGGGGTCTCCAGCCGGAAGAAGAAATCCTGTTTCTTTCCCTTCAGGTGATGCCGGGCATACGTCGCCTCGTGGTAGGTTTCCTGATACACCATCACTCCGTCCAGCCCGAGGGTTTTAAGCTCCGCGTATTCCTCCTGCGACAGGGGTTGAACCTCCATCTGTAGCGACGCGAACTGACGGCGAATGGCCGGAAAGTGCTGTCGAAAATAGTCCATCCCGACTTTGCTCTGATGTTCACCCGTGACCAGCAGGAGATGCTCAAAACCCATTTCACGGATGGCGGCACACTCACGGGCGATTTCACTCTCATCGAGTGTTTTCCGCTTGATGCGGTTGCTCATGGAGAAGCCGCAGTAGGTGCAGTCATTCGCGCACAGGTTAGAGAGGTAGAGCGGTACGTAAAAGCTCACCGTGTTGCCAAAACGCTGGCGGGTGAGTCTCTGAGCGCGCTGGGCCATCGGCTCAAGAAAGGTGCTCGCCGCCGGAGAGAGCAGGGCCATCATATCGTCGCGGGACAGATGACGGGCTTGTAAGGCGCGCTCCACATCAGCCTGCGTTTTACTGTTGATACGCAGGGCAATATCGTCCCAGTTAAGCTGCCGCCAGCGGTCGGTAAAGGTGGTCATGAGAGTGCCTCCAGAAAGCCGGTCAACGGGCTGGTGGCCTGTGCCTGAAAACTGCGCGTTCCCGGGCCAGACTCTCGTGCCAGCAAGCCAGCCTCCACGGCCATGCGGAACGCACGGGCCATCCTGATGGGGTCGTCGGCGACCGCAATGGCTGTGTTCACCAGCACGGCACTTGCTCCCATCTCCAGCGCCTGGGCGGCATGGCTGGGCACGCCAATGCCTGCATCCACCACCACCGGCACGGTGGCTTGCTCAATGATGATCTCCAGCATGGCGCGGGTCTCCAGTCCCTGATTAGAACCAATTGGGGCACCCAGCGGCATGACGGCAGCGCAGCCGACCTCTTCCAGCCGTTTACACAGCACGGGATCGGCCCCGCAGTAGGGCAGAACGGTAAAGCCTTGCTGCACCAGCTTTTCGGCCGCTTTTAACGTTTCGATGGGGTCGGGCAACAGCCAGCGCGCATCCGGATGTATTTCCAGTTTCAGCCAGTGGGTACCCAGCGCTTCACGGGCCAGCTGAGCCGCAAAAATCGCTTCTTCAGCCGTTTTCGCACCGGAGGTATTGGGCAGCAGGGTAACGCCAGCATCCAGCAACGGTGCCAGAATGGCGTCGCTGTGATGGCGCAGATCGACGCGCTTGAGCGCCAGCGTCACCAGCTGGCTGCCGCTTTCACGGATGGCATCCACCATCAGCTGCGGCGAGGCGAATTTTCCGGTCCCGGTAAACAGATGTGAATCAAAGACTTTATCAGCAATACGTAACATCTCAGCCCCCGGCGATAACCTGAAACAGCAGGATCTGGTCGCCTTCGCTCACCTGCTGATGTTCCCACTGCTCACGCGGTAGGATCTGTTGATTAAGCGCCAGCGCCGTTCCCGGCTTGAGCTGGCGCAGCTTCTCGAGCAGCGCGGCAACGGTGAGACCGTCATCGCATTTCATCGGCTCATCATTAAACAGAATGCGCATTGCGGCCTCCGCACACCGGACAGTGGCTGGCGCGGTGCAGTGCCAGATGACGCCAGCCGCTGGAGCGGGCATCAAACAGCCGCAGCGTATTGCGCTCTGTTTCCATACCGCTGAGCAATTTAATGGCTTCCAGCGCCTGCAGGGTCCCCATCACGCCTACCACCGGGCCCAGTATGCCCGCGGTGCGGCAGTTGCGCTCCGGCTCGGCATCATCCGGCCACAGGCAGCGATAACAGCCCTGCGCCCAGGGCGGGGTCAGCACCATCATCTGCCCGCCGAAACCGACCGCACTGGCGGTGATAAGCGGCGTATTCTGTGCCACGCAGGCGGCGTTAATGGCCTGGCGGGTCGCCATATTGTCGGTGCAGTCCAGCACCGCATCAGCAAGGGCGACTTCGCGCTGCAGAGTGTCGCCGTGGAGCCGCTCCTGGTGCGCGATGAGCGTGATGTCCGGGTTCAACTGCTTCAGCCTTTTGCGGGTGATTTGCGCTTTGGGCTGGTTAACATCCTCCGTGGTGAAGAGGATTTGTCGCTGCAGGTTACTGATATGAACCTCGTCATCATCGGCCAGAACCAGCGTGCCCACGCCCGCGCCTGCCAGATAGAGCGCGGCAGGAGCGCCTAATCCGCCCAGACCAACAATCAGGACCCGGCTGGCGAGCAGCTTTAGCTGCCCGTCAATGGCGATATCCTCCAGCAGGATCTGGCGGCTGTAGCGCATAAAATCACGATCATTCATCGCCTGCTCCTGCCAGTTTTAACAGCTGTGCGGTGGCGGCCTGCCAGTCTGCCGCCTGGGTAATGGCGCTGACGACAGCGATACTGCCGACACCGGTATCCAGCACGGCAGGAGCGCGTTCCAGGCTGATCCCACCGATCGCGACGGTAGGGTAATCGGCAAGGCGTTTAACGTGCGCCGCCAGCTGCGTCAGCCCCTGTGGGGCAGAGGGCATCTGTTTGGTCTGCGTCGGAAAAACATGGCCAAGTGCGATGTACGAAGGGCGAGCCGCCAGCGCCACGTCGATCTCCATGTCGTCGTGTGTTGACACCCCCAGTCTTAATCCAGCGTCCCGGATAGCGCTCAGGTCCGTTGTTTCCAGGTCCTCCTGACCCAGATGCACACCGTACGCCTGGTGCTTAACGGCCAGTCGCCAGTAGTCGTTGATAAACAGGCGCGCGTCGTAGCGACGCCCCAGTGCGATGGCGGCGACCACATCGGCCTCCACCTCGTCATCACGTTTATCCTTAATGCGCAGCTGGATTGTGCGAACGCCGCACGCCAGCAGGCGTTCGATCCACGCCACGCTGTCCACCACAGGATAGAGCCCTAAACGGAAGGGAACGGAGGGGAAATCAGGCTGATACATTACGCCTCCTCTTTTTTGAGGTAGATTTCGCCGCCCTTCGCGCGGAAGGTTTCTGACATATCCGCCATACCCACTTCAATGGTTTGCGCGGCGGCGTAGTCACGCACTTCCTGGCTGATTTTCATCGAGCAGAATTTTGGCCCGCACATGGAGCAGAAGTGCGCCACTTTGCCCGACTCCTGCGGCAGGGTTTCATCGTGATACGCGCGGGCAGTGAAAGGATCGAGCGCCAGGTTGAACTGGTCTTCCCAGCGGAATTCAAAGCGCGCCTTCGACATGGCGTTGTCGCGGATTTGCGCGCCAGGGTGGCCTTTGGCCAGATCCGCGGCGTGAGCGGCGATTTTGTAGGTGATCAGCCCCTGCTTCACATCCTCTTTGTTGGGCAGGCCGAGGTGCTCTTTCGGCGTCACATAGCAGAGCATGGCGCAGCCGAACCAGCCGATCATTGCCGCACCAATCCCGGAGGTGAAGTGGTCATAGCCCGGAGCGATATCCGTGGTCAACGGCCCCAGGGTATAGAATGGCGCTTCGTGGCAGTGCTCCAGCTCTTCGGTCATGTTGCGGCGGATCATCTGCATTGGCACGTGTCCCGGGCCTTCAATCATCACCTGCACGTCATACTCCCAGGCGATTTTGGTCAGCTCACCCAGGGTATGTAGTTCGGCAAACTGCGCTTCGTCGTTGGCATCACGAATGGAGCCCGGACGCAGGCCGTCGCCCAGCGACAGGGAGACATCGTACGCGGCACAGATTTCACAGATCTCGCGGAAGTGTTCGTAGAGGAAGTTTTCTTTATGGTGCGACAGGCACCATTTGGCCATGATAGAGCCGCCGCGCGAGACAATACCGGTCAGACGCTTCGCCGTCATCGGCACGTAGCGCAGCAGCACGCCCGCGTGAATGGTGAAGTAGTCGACTCCCTGTTCCGCCTGCTCCAGCAGCGTGTCGCGGAAGGCTTCCCAGGTGAGGTCTTCGGCAATACCGTTCACCTTCTCCAGTGCCTGATAAACGGGCACCGTTCCGATAGGCACCGGGCTATTGCGCAGGATCCACTCGCGGGTTTCGTGGATGTAACGCCCGGTGGAGAGATCCATCACCGTGTCCGCGCCCCAGCGTGTCGACCAGACCAGTTTTTCCACCTCTTCTTCAATGGAGGAGGTCACGGCCGAGTTGCCGATATTGGCGTTGACCTTCACCAGGAAGTTGCGGCCAATGATCATTGGTTCAGATTCCGGGTGATTGATGTTGGCAGGGATAATCGCGCGGCCAGCGGCCACTTCATCACGCACAAACTCCGGCGTGATGTTTTCCGGCAGACGTGCCCCGAAGCCTTCTCCCGGATGCTGGTGGCGTAACACCTCGCTGCGGATACGCTCGCGACCCATGTTTTCACGAATGGCGATAAACTCCATCTCCGGCGTGACGATGCCCTGGCGGGCATAGTGCAGCTGGGTAACGCATTTACCTGCTTTCGCGCGTTTCGGCGTCAGCAACCCGGTGAAGCGCAGCTCATCAAGACCATCGTCGGCCAGACGCGCTTTGGTGTACGCCGAGCTGCGGTCAGAGAGCTCTTCGCAGTCGTTACGCGCGTCAATCCACGGCTGGCGCAATTTCGCCAGACCCTGCTGAACGTTAATGGCAACCGCAGGATCGCCGTACGGACCGGAAGTGTCATACACCGGAACGGCTTCGTTATCTTCATACTGCGGGTGCGCTTTGCTGCCACCGATAAGGGTCGGGCTAAGCTGGATTTCACGCATTGGCACGCGGATATCCGCCTGTGAACCGGTGATGTAAATGCGTTTTGAGTTCGGGAAAGCGGTGCCTTCCAGAGTGTCGATGAAGTGTTGGGCTTGTGCGCGCTGTTCGCGGCGGGTCAGTTTTGTTGTAGACATAGCTCATTCCAAAAGTGAAGGACATGGCTTGTCAGACGACGGATGAAGCAAGAGAGGATCGCCCTGGGGGCGATACAACAGCAGTGTGACTCTTGTTCCCTTCGCAGGTATTAGCCTGATCAGGTTCCGCGGATCCCGAATTAACGGTCTCAGCCCGTGCTTGCACACTGGGCACTCCGACAAGAAAAATCCCCCTCCACAGAGGGGCGAATGGTTGTAAATTACTCGTTAACGATTAAGAACTCAAGCAGGTCGCGCGACGTTATCTTCGTGGCTCACATCCAGGCCGTGATCCAGGGCGAGGGCGATCAGCTTATCTTCCAGCGTGAATCGCTCTTCCAGCGCTTCGCCGAGGTCGGAAAGCGCCTGCTGAAACTCAAGATAGTTATCGTGATCGATGGCGTTCTCAAGCGTGGAATCGTAGTAATCCATGATCTGCTGGGTGTTAGCTTCCAGCAGCGGATAGAGTTTGCTGGCCGCTAAATACGGTGTAGTCCCTTCCATTTCGCGGATAATGCGTTCATAAATATTGAAATGGCCGTCGGACAGATAGTCGACCAGGCTCTGACAAAAATCATCCAGCGCTTTTTCATTCAACCGCATAAACGATTCTTTGCCAGGCTTAATACCGACCAGATTGTAATAAGCCACGAGTAGATGCTTGCGCACATGTAGCCAGCGATCCACCAGTTTGTTACTTCCTCTAACGCGCTCAGTCAGGCTCTCTAGCTGGTTTAACATGGTTGACTCCGCAAGGTTGAGAATTGAATCTGCTTATCCAAAATGTAACCACAATGCTAACAACATGTCAGTGAAGCGAAGGTAGTGCAATAGATATGGATCGTATTATTGAAAAATCAGATCTGGGTTGGTGGATCGTCAGTCACGAACAAAAATTATGGTTGCCTGCCGGGGAAATACCCTATGGCGCAGCAGAAAAATTTGATCTTGTCGGCCTGCCCGCGCTGAAGATCGGGGAATGGCAGGGTGAACCCGTGTGGTTGATCCAACAGCCACGCCGCAATGACATGGGATCGGTTCGTCAGGTGCTGGATCAGGATGTGGGCCTGTTCCAGCTGGCGGGCCGGGGTGTGCAGCTGGCTGAGTTTTACCGTTCGCATAAGTACTGCGGCTACTGTGGTCACACCATGCACCCCAGTAAAACCGAGTGGGCGATGCTCTGCAGCCACTGCCGTGAGCGTTACTACCCGCAAATTGCGCCGTGCATTATCGTCGCTATCCGTCGTGACGATTCCATCCTGCTGGCGCAGCACACCCGCCACCGCAACGGCATTCATACCGTGCTGGCCGGGTTCGTCGAGGTGGGCGAAACGCTGGAACAGGCGGTGGCGCGTGAAGTGATGGAAGAGAGCGGGATTAAGGTTAAAAACCTGCGCTATGTTACCTCCCAGCCGTGGCCGTTCCCGCAGTCGCTGATGACGGCCTTTATGGCCGATTATGACAGCGGCGAGATTGTCATCGACCAGAAAGAGTTGCTGGAGGCGAACTGGTATCGTTATGACGATTTGCCGCTGCTGCCACCACCAGGCACCGTCGCCCGTCGGCTGATAGAAGATACCGTAGCAATGTGTCGGGCTGATGCTGAGTGACATGTTACACTGAGGCCATGACGCTTAAGGAACTGCAAAAATGACCGAACTGAAAAACGATCGTTATCTGCGTGCGCTGCTGCGCCAGCCCGTTGATGTCACCCCGGTGTGGATGATGCGCCAGGCGGGACGCTACTTGCCAGAGTACAAAGCCACGCGTGCGCAGGCGGGCGATTTTATGTCGCTGTGCAAAAATGCCGAGCTGGCGTGTGAAGTCACGCTCCAGCCGCTGCGCCGCTTCCCGCTGGATGCCGCCATTCTCTTTTCGGACATTCTGACCATTCCGGATGCGATGGGCCTTGGGCTCTATTTCGAAACCGGCGAAGGCCCGCGTTTCACTTCAACAATCAAAAGCAAAGCGGATGTTGATAAGCTGCCCGTTCCCGATCCTGAGCAGGAGCTGGGCTATGTGATGAATGCCGTGCGCACCATTCGTCGCGAACTGAAAGGCGAAGTCCCGCTGATTGGCTTCTCCGGCAGTCCGTGGACGCTGGCGACCTATATGGTTGAAGGCGGCAGCAGTAAAGCCTTTACCGTGATCAAAAAGATGATGTATGCAGAGCCGCTGGCCCTGCATGCGCTACTCGATAAGCTGGCGAAAAGCGTCACCCTCTATCTGAACGCGCAGATCAAAGCGGGTGCGCAGTCGGTGATGATTTTCGATACCTGGGGCGGCGTGCTGACCGGGCGCGATTATCAGCAATTTTCGCTCTACTACATGCACAAAATCGTTGATGGCCTGCTGCGTGAAAATGAAGGCCGCCGTGTGCCGGTCACGCTGTTCACCAAAGGCGGCGGTCAGTGGCTGGAAGCCATGGCGGCGACCGGCTGCGATGCGCTGGGTCTCGACTGGACCACCGATATCGCCGACGCGCGCCGTCGCGTGGGTGACAAAGTGGCGCTGCAGGGCAATATGGATCCGTCCATGCTCTACGCGCAGCCTGCCCGTATTGAAGAAGAGGTGGCGTCTATTCTGGCTGGCTTTGGCCAGGGGGAAGGGCACGTGTTTAACCTCGGGCACGGTATCCATCAGGACGTTCCGCCAGAGCACGCTGGCGCGTTTGTGGAGGCGGTGCACCGACTTTCTGCGCAATATCACAAATAAGGAGTGGTTATGGATCTCGCGTCATTACGCGCTCAACAGATAGAACTGGCTTCATCCGTGATCCGCGAGGATCGTCTGGATAAGGATCCCCCGCAGTATATAGGTGGTGCGGATGTCGGGTTTGAGCAGGGCGGTGAAGTGACGCGGGCGGCGATGGTGCTGCTGAAGTATCCCTCACTTGAGCTGGTGGAGTACAAAGTGGCGCGTATCGCCACCACCATGCCGTACATACCGGGCTTTCTCTCCTTCCGTGAATACCCCGCGCTGCTCGCAGCGTGGGAGCAACTCTCGCAAAAACCCGATCTGCTGTTTGTTGATGGACACGGTATCTCTCACCCGCGTCGCTTAGGCGTTGCCAGCCACTTTGGTCTGCTGGTGGATGTACCCACCATCGGTGTGGCCAAAAAACGCCTGTGCGGTGCATTTGAGCCGCTCTCCGCCGAGCCGGGCGCGCTGGCGCCGCTTATCGATAAGGGTGAGCAGCTGGCATGGGTCTGGCGCAGTAAAGCGCGCTGTAACCCGCTGTTTATCGCAACCGGGCACCGTGTGAGCATGGACAGCGCCCTGGCCTGGGTGCAGCGTTGTATGAAGGGTTACCGTTTACCTGAGCCCACGCGTTGGGCAGACGCGGTGGCCTCTGCTCGTCCGGCTTTTGTTCGTTGGCAGGAAATTCAGTGATGAATCAGGTAAACTGCGGCTAATTTTCGATTCGAGATCTCATCATGCTACAAAACCCGATTCACCTGCGCCTTGAGAAGCTGGAAAGCTGGCAGCACGTCACCTTTATGGCTTGCTTGTGCGAGCGCATGTATCCGAACTACGCCGCGTTCTGCAAGCAGACGGAGTTTGGTGATGGCCATATTTATCGCCGGATCCTCGACCTCATCTGGGAAACGCTGACGGTCAAAGACGCAAAGGTGAACTTCGACTCTCAGCTGGAAAAGCTCGAAGAGGCTATTCCGGTGGCGGATGATTTTGATCTGTACGGTGTCTATCCGGCAATTGATGCCTGCGTAGCGTTAAGCGAACTGATTCACTCTCGTCTGAGCGGTGAAACGCTGGAGCACGCTATTGAAGTCAGTAAGGCATCCATTACGACCGTAGCGATGCTCGAAATGACCCAGGCAGGCCGTGAAATGACCGACGAAGAACTGCGGGCTAACCCTGCGGTTGAACAGGAATGGGATATTCAGTGGGAGATTTTCCGCCTGCTGGCAGAGTGTGAAGAACGCGATATTGAGCTGATAAAAGGGCTGCGTGCGGACTTGCGTGAGGCCGGTGAGAGTAATATTGGTATAATTTTTAACCAATGAGACAACAAAACGTGATTTAACGCCTGTTTTGTCGCACCTCGACTCTTCCCTTCTGCCCCCCGTCTGGTCTACATTTGGGGGGCGAATAAAAGTGGCTATCGGTGCGTGTATGCAGGAGAGTGCTATTTTGGCATTTTCGTCGCACTCGATGCTTAGCAAGCGATAAACACATTGAAAGGATAACTTATGAACAAGACTCAACTGATTGATGTAATTGCGGACAAGGCTGATCTGTCTAAAGTGCAGGCTAAAGCTGCTCTGGAATCTACCCTGGCTGCTATTACT
Source organism: Enterobacter cloacae complex sp. 309I3 (assembly GCF_050031595.1). NCBI lineage: Bacteria > Pseudomonadati > Pseudomonadota > Gammaproteobacteria > Enterobacterales > Enterobacteriaceae > Enterobacter > Enterobacter cloacae complex sp. 309I3. Next base: position 265,209 of record NZ_JBLGWI010000001.1, read on the forward strand.
GAGTCTCTGAAAGAAGGCGATGCTGTACAACTGGTTGGTTTCGGTACCTTCAAAGTGAACCACCGCGCTGAGCGTACTGGCCGCAACCCGCAGACCGGTAAAGAAATCAAAATCGCCGCAGCTAACGTGCCGGCATTTGTTTCTGGTAAAGCACTGAAAGACGCAGTTAAGTAAGACGCGTGGCAGTGAACAGTTTTAACGAAGGGGCGGCAACGCCCCTTTTGTCATTCTGGCGTGGCGCGCTTGCGCTGGCGGGCGTGTTACTGCTTTCCGCCTGTAGCCATGACACCTCTTTACCACCGTTTACCGCCAGCGGTTACGCTGACAACCAGGGAGCGGTGAGGATCTGGCGTAAAGATTCTGGTGGTGAAGTGCATCTGCTTTCCGCTTTTAGCCCGTGGCATAACGGCAATACATCGACTGCAGAGTATCGCTGGCAGGGAGACGACCTGTCATTCATCGAACTCAATATCTACGGCAAAACCCCCGAACATGTAAAAGTGCGGTTTGATGATCACGGCGAGCTGAGCTTTATGCAGCGTGAAGTCAACGGTCAAAAACAGCAACTCTCCAGCGATCAGGTTGCTCTCTATCGTTATCGTGCCGGACAAATCCGCCAGACCAGCGATGCGCTGCGTCAGGGACGCGTGGTGCTGCGCCAGGGGCGCTGGCATACCGATGGTACGGTCACTACCTGCGAAGGGCAGACAGTCAAACCTGATCTTGAATCCTGGGCAACCGAACATATACAGCGCCGTCAGCGTCATTCATCAATGGAAGTGAGTGTGGCGTGGCTTGAAGCGCCTGAAGGCTCTCAGCTGTTGCTGGTGGCGAACGAAGATTTCTGCACCTGGCAGCCGACAGAAAAGAGTTTTTGACGTAAATCCCCTCTCCCTTCAGGGAGAGGGTTAGAATGAGGGGGGATTACTCCCCTTGCTCACGTGCAATCGCACGATAACCGATATCCTGACGGCTAAAGCTACCGTTCCAGTGGATATCCGCCATCAGGGCATAAGCGCGCTTCTGCGCTTCGGCAACGGTATGGCCCAGCGCGGTGGCACACAGCACGCGGCCACCGTTGGTCAGTACGCGATCGTCGTCAGCCAGTTTCGTTCCGGCGTGGAACACCTTGGCACCTTCGGTTTCTTCCAGCGGCAGGCCATGGATCTCATCTCCGGTGTTGTAGTGGCCAGGATAACCGCCCGCAGCAATCACCACGCCCAGAGACGCGCGTTCATCCCACTCTGAGGTTTTCTCATCCAGCTTGCCGTCGCATGCGGCCAGGCACAGCTCCACCAGGTCAGATTTCATGCGCAGCATGATGGGCTGAGTTTCTGGATCGCCGAAGCGGCAGTTAAATTCGATCACCTTCGGATTGCCCTGCTTGTCAATCATCAGTCCCGCATAGAGGAAACCGGTGTAAGTGTTACCCTCGGCAGCCATTCCTTTTACGGTTGGCCAGATGATTCGGTCCATGGTGCGCTGATGCACTTCATCCGTCACCACAGGGGCAGGAGAGTAAGCGCCCATACCGCCGGTATTCGGCCCGGTATCCGCATTGCCCACGCGCTTATGGTCCTGGCTGGTGGCCATCGGCAGAACGTGTTCGCCATCCACCATCACGATAAAGCTCGCCTCTTCGCCATCAAGGAACTCTTCAATCACGATGCGGTGGCCTGCGTCGCCAAAGGCATTGCCTGCCAGCATATCCTGTACGGCTGCTTCGGCTTCTTCGAGCGTCATCGCGACGATAACACCTTTACCGGCAGCCAGACCGTCGGCTTTAATCACAATCGGCGCGCCTTTTTCACGTAAGTAAGCCAGCGCGGGCTCGACTTCGGTGAAGTTCTGGTATTCCGCCGTCGGGATGTTATGACGCGCAAGGAAATCCTTGGTAAAGGCTTTAGACCCTTCCAGTTGTGCTGCGCCTTCCGTCGGGCCGAAGATTTTCAGACCTGCGGCACGGAACGCGTCAACGACGCCAATCACCAGTGGCGCTTCCGGGCCGACGATGGTGAGATCGATTTTCTCGTTCTGGGCAAAGCTCAGCAACGCGGGGATATCGGTCACGCCGATGGCGACGTTCTGCAGCGCAGGTTCCAGCGCCGTACCCGCATTACCCGGAGCCACAAAAACGGTTTCAACCAGCGGAGACTGCGCCGCTTTCCACGCCAGCGCGTGCTCGCGCCCGCCGTTACCAATCACTAATACTTTCATTTTCTGCTCCGGGAATTAATGACGGAAGTGACGCATATCGGTGAAGATCATCGCAATGCCATGTTCGTCGGCAGCGGCAATGACTTCGTCGTCACGGATAGAACCGCCAGGCTGGATCACACAGGTGATACCCACAGCGGCGGCCGCATCAATACCGTCACGGAACGGGAAGAAGGCGTCAGACGCCATGGCAGAACCTTTTACTTCCAAGCCTTCGTCGCCTGCTTTGATACCGGCAATTTTCGCAGAGTAAACGCGGCTCATCTGGCCTGCACCTATCCCGATGGTCATGTTCTCTTTTGCATAGACAATGGCGTTGGATTTCACGAACTTCGCCACTTTCCAGCAGAACAGCGCATCACGCAGTTCCTGTTCGGTTGGCTGACGTTTGGTGACGACGCGCAAGTCAGCGGCTGTCACCATGCCCAAATCGCGATCCTGAACCAGCAGCCCACCATTTACACGTTTGAAATCAAGACCCGGCACGCGCTCTGCCCACTGGCCGCAAACCAGCACGCGCACGTTCTGTTTCGCGGCGGTGATTTTCAGCGCTTCTTCAGACGCAGATGGCGCGATGATCACTTCAACAAACTGACGAGAGATAATGGCCTGCGCGGTTTCGGCATCCAGTTCACGGTTAAACGCGATAATGCCGCCGAAGGCAGAGGTTGGGTCAGTTTTATAGGCGCGATCGTAAGCGTCCATGATAGAAGTACTGACCGCTACGCCGCATGGGTTCGCGTGCTTCACAATAACGCAGGCAGGCTCATTGAACTCTTTCACACACTCCAGTGCGGCATCGGTATCGGCAATATTGTTATAAGAGAGCGCTTTGCCCTGAACCTGCTGGGCGGTAGCGACAGAAGCTTCTTTTACCTCTTCTTCTATATAGAAGGCTGCCTGCTGGTGGCTGTTCTCGCCATAACGCATATCCTGCTTCTTGATGAAGTTCAAGTTCAGCGTGCGTGGGAAGCGGCCGGAAGGATCTTTACTTTCGCCGTGGTAAGCCGGCACCAGGCTACCGAAGTAGTTGGCGATCATGCTGTCGTACGCGGCGGTGTGTTCGAATGCTTTAATCGCGAGGTCGAAACGGGTGTCCAGAGTCAGTGACCCTTCGTTCGCATCCATTTCATTAATAATGGCGGAGTAGTCGCTGCTCTTCACCACAATGGCCACGTCTTTATGGTTCTTGGCCGCGGAGCGCACCATCGTCGGTCCGCCGATATCAATATTCTCTACGGCGTCTTCCAGAGAGCAGCCTTCACGCGCCACGGTCTGGGCGAACGGATAAAGGTTAACGACAACCATATCAATTGGCGCGATATCATGCTGTTCCATAATGGCATCATCCTGACCGCGACGACCCAGAATGCCGCCGTGGACTTTCGGGTGCAGGGTTTTGACGCGTCCATCCATCATTTCCGGGAAACCGGTGTAATCGGACACTTCGGTTACCGGCAGACCTTTATCTGCTAACAGGCGTGCGGTACCACCTGTGGACAGCAGCTCTACACCACGTGCAGAAAGTGCCTGAGCGAATTCGACGATACCGGCTTTATCAGAAACACTGAGCAGAGCGCGGCGGACTGGACGACGTTGTTGCATGGTAAATCCCCTGGATTTCACGATTACAGAGAGCGTTAGATGAATTTTCCAGCGAAAAACTCATCTAACACACCTGACGAGGCATCCTTGTTAAGCGCGAGCATTTTAACGAAAACGTTTGCGCAACGCTCGCGAATTTTCACTTTTTCGCATCGCTGTGGATAACTCTGTGTGTAAAAAGGTATAAGGCGGGGTTTTGCTGGGGAATGCAGCAGTCAGTCATTTTTCTGTCATTTAGCGGTTGCGGTCGCTCGGGAACTCCCTATAATGCGCCTCCATCGACACGGCGGATGTGAATCACTTCACAAACAACCCGGTCGGTTGAAGAGAAAAAATCCTGAAATTCAGGGTTGACTCTGAAAGAGGAAAGCGTAATATACGCCACCTCGCGAAAGAGCGCTGAAGCGCGTCGCAACTGCTCTTTAACAATTTATCAGACAATCTGTGTGGGCACTCAAAGTGACATGGATTCTTAACGTCCTCGGACGAAAAATGAATACCAAGTCTCAACGAGTGAACACGTAATTCATTACGAAGTTTAATTCATTGAGCATCAAACTTTTAAATTGAAGAGTTTGATCATGGCTCAGATTGAACGCTGGCGGCAGGCCTAACACATGCAAGTCGAACGGTAACACAGAGAGCTTGCTCTCGGGTGACGAGTGGCGGACGGGTGAGTAATGTCTGGGAAACTGCCTGATGGAGGGGGATAACTACTGGAAACGGTAGCTAATACCGCATAACGTCGCAAGACCAAAGAGGGGGACCTTCGGGCCTCTTGCCATCAGATGTGCCCAGATGGGATTAGCTAGTAGGTGGGGTAACGGCTCACCTAGGCGACGATCCCTAGCTGGTCTGAGAGGATGACCAGCCACACTGGAACTGAGACACGGTCCAGACTCCTACGGGAGGCAGCAGTGGGGAATATTGCACAATGGGCGCAAGCCTGATGCAGCCATGCCGCGTGTATGAAGAAGGCCTTCGGGTTGTAAAGTACTTTCAGCGGGGAGGAAGGTGTTGTGGTTAATAACCACAGCAATTGACGTTACCCGCAGAAGAAGCACCGGCTAACTCCGTGCCAGCAGCCGCGGTAATACGGAGGGTGCAAGCGTTAATCGGAATTACTGGGCGTAAAGCGCACGCAGGCGGTCTGTCAAGTCGGATGTGAAATCCCCGGGCTCAACCTGGGAACTGCATTCGAAACTGGCAGGCTGGAGTCTTGTAGAGGGGGGTAGAATTCCAGGTGTAGCGGTGAAATGCGTAGAGATCTGGAGGAATACCGGTGGCGAAGGCGGCCCCCTGGACAAAGACTGACGCTCAGGTGCGAAAGCGTGGGGAGCAAACAGGATTAGATACCCTGGTAGTCCACGCCGTAAACGATGTCGATTTGGAGGTTGTGCCCTTGAGGCGTGGCTTCCGGAGCTAACGCGTTAAATCGACCGCCTGGGGAGTACGGCCGCAAGGTTAAAACTCAAATGAATTGACGGGGGCCCGCACAAGCGGTGGAGCATGTGGTTTAATTCGATGCAACGCGAAGAACCTTACCTGGTCTTGACATCCACAGAACTTTCCAGAGATGGATTGGTGCCTTCGGGAACTGTGAGACAGGTGCTGCATGGCTGTCGTCAGCTCGTGTTGTGAAATGTTGGGTTAAGTCCCGCAACGAGCGCAACCCTTATCCTTTGTTGCCAGCGGTTAGGCCGGGAACTCAAAGGAGACTGCCAGTGATAAACTGGAGGAAGGTGGGGATGACGTCAAGTCATCATGGCCCTTACGACCAGGGCTACACACGTGCTACAATGGCGCATACAAAGAGAAGCGACCTCGCGAGAGCAAGCGGACCTCATAAAGTGCGTCGTAGTCCGGATTGGAGTCTGCAACTCGACTCCATGAAGTCGGAATCGCTAGTAATCGTAGATCAGAATGCTACGGTGAATACGTTCCCGGGCCTTGTACACACCGCCCGTCACACCATGGGAGTGGGTTGCAAAAGAAGTAGGTAGCTTAACCTTCGGGAGGGCGCTTACCACTTTGTGATTCATGACTGGGGTGAAGTCGTAACAAGGTAACCGTAGGGGAACCTGCGGTTGGATCACCTCCTTACCTTAAAGAACCTGCCTTTGCAGTGCTCACACAGATTGTCTGATGAAAAGTAAATAGCAAGGCGTCTTGCGATTGAGACTGTACGTCCCCTTCGTCTAGAGGCCCAGGACACCGCCCTTTCACGGCGGTAACAGGGGTTCGAATCCCCTAGGGGACGCCACTTGCTGGTTCGTGAGTGAAAGTCACCTGCCGTCATATCTCAAAACTGACTTGCGAGTCATGTTTGAGATATTTGCTCTTTAAAAATCTGGATCAAGCTGAAAATTGAAACGACACATCTTTAATGGTGTGTTCGAGTCTCTCAAATTTTCGCAATCAGAAGTGAAACATCTTCGGGTTGTGAGGTTAAGCGACTAAGCGTACACGGTGGATGCCCTGGCAGTCAGAGGCGATGAAGGACGTGCTAATCTGCGAAAAGCGCCGGCGAGGTGATATGAACCCTTGACCCGGCGATGTCCGAATGGGGAAACCCAGTGTGATTCGTCACACTATCGTTAACTGAATACATAGGTTAACGAGGCGAACCGGGGGAACTGAAACATCTAAGTACCCCGAGGAAAAGAAATCAACCGAGATTCCCCCAGTAGCGGCGAGCGAACGGGGAGCAGCCCAGAGTCTGAATCAGCTTGTGTGTTAGTGGAAGCGTCTGGAAAGTCGCACGGTACAGGGTGAAAGTCCCGTACACGAAAATGCACAGGCTGTGAACTCGAAGAGTAGGGCGGGACACGTGGTATCCTGTCTGAATATGGGGGGACCATCCTCCAAGGCTAAATACTCCTGACTGACCGATAGTGAACCAGTACCGTGAGGGAAAGGCGAAAAGAACCCCGGCGAGGGGAGTGAAAAAGAACCTGAAACCGTGTACGTACAAGCAGTGGGAGCACCTTCGGGTGTGACTGCGTACCTTTTGTATAATGGGTCAGCGACTTATATTCTGTAGCAAGGTTAACCGTATAGGGGAGCCGAAGGGAAACCGAGTCTTAACTGGGCGTTAAGTTGCAGGGTATAGACCCGAAACCCGGTGATCTAGCCATGGGCAGGTTGAAGGTTGGGTAACACTAACTGGAGGACCGAACCGACTAATGTTGAAAAATTAGCGGATGACCTGTGGCTGGGGGTGAAAGGCCAATCAAACCGGGAGATAGCTGGTTCTCCCCGAAAGCTATTTAGGTAGCGCCTCGTGAACTCATCTTCGGGGGTAGAGCACTGTTTCGGCTAGGGGGCCATCCCGGCTTACCAACCCGATGCAAACTACGAATACCGAAGAATGTTATCACGGGAGACACACGGCGGGTGCTAACGTCCGTCGTGAAGAGGGAAACAACCCAGACCGCCAGCTAAGGTCCCAAAGTCATGGTTAAGTGGGAAACGATGTGGGAAGGCCCAGACAGCCAGGATGTTGGCTTAGAAGCAGCCATCATTTAAAGAAAGCGTAATAGCTCACTGGTCGAGTCGGCCTGCGCGGAAGATGTAACGGGGCTAAACCATGCACCGAAGCTGCGGCAGCGACGCTTATGCGTTGTTGGGTAGGGGAGCGTTCTGTAAGCCGTTGAAGGTGGCCTGTGAGGGTTGCTGGAGGTATCAGAAGTGCGAATGCTGACATAAGTAACGATAAAGCGGGTGAAAAGCCCGCTCGCCGGAAGACCAAGGGTTCCTGTCCAACGTTAATCGGGGCAGGGTGAGTCGACCCCTAAGGCGAGGCCGAAAGGCGTAGTCGATGGGAAACAGGTTAATATTCCTGTACTTGGTGTTACTGCGAAGGGGGGACGGAGAAGGCTATGTTAGCCGGGCGACGGTTGTCCCGGTTTAAGCATGTAGGCGGAGGTTCCAGGTAAATCCGGTACCTTTTAACGCTGAGGTGTGATGACGAGGCACTACGGTGCTGAAGTAACAAATGCCCTGCTTCCAGGAAAAGCCTCTAAGCATCAGGTAACACGAAATCGTACCCCAAACCGACACAGGTGGTCAGGTAGAGAATACCAAGGCGCTTGAGAGAACTCGGGTGAAGGAACTAGGCAAAATGGTGCCGTAACTTCGGGAGAAGGCACGCTGATATGTAGGTGAAGCCCCTGCGGGTGGAGCTGAAATCAGTCGAAGATACCAGCTGGCTGCAACTGTTTATTAAAAACACAGCACTGTGCAAACACGAAAGTGGACGTATACGGTGTGACGCCTGCCCGGTGCCGGAAGGTTAATTGATGGGGTTAGCGGCAACGCGAAGCTCTTGATCGAAGCCCCGGTAAACGGCGGCCGTAACTATAACGGTCCTAAGGTAGCGAAATTCCTTGTCGGGTAAGTTCCGACCTGCACGAATGGCGTAATGATGGCCAGGCTGTCTCCACCCGAGACTCAGTGAAATTGAACTCGCTGTGAAGATGCAGTGTACCCGCGGCAAGACGGAAAGACCCCGTGAACCTTTACTATAGCTTGACACTGAACACTGGTCCTTGATGTGTAGGATAGGTGGGAGGCTTTGAAGCGTGGACGCCAGTCTGCGTGGAGCCGTCCTTGAAATACCACCCTTTAATGGCTGGTGTTCTAACGTAGACCCGTGATCCGGGTTGCGGACAGTGTCTGGTGGGTAGTTTGACTGGGGCGGTCTCCTCCCAAAGAGTAACGGAGGAGCACGAAGGTTAGCTAATCCTGGTCGGACATCAGGAGGTTAGTGCAATGGCATAAGCTAGCTTGACTGCGAGAGTGACGGCTCGAGCAGGTGCGAAAGCAGGTCATAGTGATCCGGTGGTTCTGAATGGAAGGGCCATCGCTCAACGGATAAAAGGTACTCCGGGGATAACAGGCTGATACCGCCCAAGAGTTCATATCGACGGCGGTGTTTGGCACCTCGATGTCGGCTCATCACATCCTGGGGCTGAAGTAGGTCCCAAGGGTATGGCTGTTCGCCATTTAAAGTGGTACGCGAGCTGGGTTTAGAACGTCGTGAGACAGTTCGGTCCCTATCTGCCGTGGGCGCTGGAGAATTGAGGGGGGCTGCTCCTAGTACGAGAGGACCGGAGTGGACGCATCACTGGTGTTCGGGTTGTCATGCCAATGGCACTGCCCGGTAGCTAAATGCGGAAGAGATAAGTGCTGAAAGCATCTAAGCACGAAACTTGCCCCGAGATGAGTTCTCCCTGAGACTTAAAGTCTCCTGAAGGAACGTTGAAGACGACGACGTTGATAGGTCGGGTGTGTAAGCGCAGCGATGCGTTGAGCTAACCGATACTAATGAACCGTGAGGCTTAACCTTACAACGCCGAAGGTGTTTTGGCGAAGAGACAGATTTTCAGCTTTGATTCAGAGTCCGAAGGATTTTGCGCTGAGACAAGGCGGCAAGCGAAGGAAAGGAAGGAGCATACTGAGGTATGTGACTGACTTTACGAGAGCAGCCAACGCAGTATCAGCCCAAAAGACACAGGACAGAGCACAGGAATTTGCCTGGCGGCTTTAGCGCGGTGGTCCCACCTGACCCCATGCCGAACTCAGAAGTGAAACGCCGTAGCGCCGATGGTAGTGTGGGGTCTCCCCATGTGAGAGTAGGGAACTGCCAGGCATCAAATAAGAAGAACCCCGTACCGTAAGGTGCGGGGTTTTTTGCTTTTGTTTTCTCCCTCTCCTTGAAACTTTCTCACCTTAAGCTTGCAGACTCGACATTCACACCAATTCTGGGTATCGTTGGCTGTCTGGATGTCTAAACGTTTATACGTATGCTGTGAGGATACAAGGTTATGCCGATTCGGGTGCAGGACGAGCTACCAGCCGTCAATTTCTTACGTGAAGAAAACGTCTTTGTGATGACCACTTCACGCGCGACAGGTCAGGAAATTCGCCCGCTGAAGGTGCTCATTCTTAATCTGATGCCGAAAAAGATCGAAACAGAGAATCAGTTCCTGCGCCTGCTTTCGAACTCTCCGCTTCAGGTGGATATTCAGCTGCTGCGGATCGATGCCCGTGAGTCGCGTAACACGCCTTCTGAGCATCTGAATAACTTCTACTGTAACTTCGACGATATCCGCGAGGAAAACTTCGACGGACTGATTGTCACTGGTGCGCCGCTGGGCCTGGTAGAATTTAATGATGTCGCCTACTGGCCGCAGATCAAACAGGTACTGGAGTGGGCAAAAGATCACGTCACGTCCACGTTGTTTGTCTGTTGGGCGGTACAAGCTGCGCTGAATATCCTCTACGGCATCCCCAAACAAACCCGTACCGAAAAACTTTCCGGCGTATACGAACACCACATTCTTCACCCTCATGCCTTGCTGACACGTGGGTTTGATGATTCGTTCCTGGCCCCGCATTCGCGCTACGCCGATTTCCCGGCGCAGCTGATTCGTGACTACACCGATCTGGAGATCCTGGCCGAAACAGAAGATGGCGATGCTTACCTGTTTGCCAGCAAAGATAAACGTATTGCCTTTGTAACCGGGCATCCTGAATACGATCCACACACCCTCGCGGCAGAGTATTTCCGTGATGTCGAAGCGGGTCTCAATCCGGATGTGCCGTATAACTACTTCCCGAAAAACGATCCCCAGAACAAACCGCGAGCCACCTGGCGCAGTCACGGGAATTTGCTGTTTACCAACTGGCTCAACTATTACGTCTACCAGATAACGCCATACGATCTGCGTCACATGAATCCGACGCTGGAGTAATCTTCTGCATAAAACGATCCTAAAGCGTTTCAGCTATTCACATCAGGCACCTTCGGGTGCCTTTTTTATTTCCGAAATTCAACTCAACATGCAATAAAACTTTAAATTCATAGTAATCAATAAGTTGAAGTTAAATTGAATTTAAAATGGAAATTGTTTTTGATTTTGGAAAAAATAGAGATAGTCTTAATTCTGCTGAGCGAAAACTACACAACGATCTTTCGTTCGCATTGGGGATGTGAATTTGGATCTTTGATGAGGAGCAGAGTGATGACTCAACAGGCAACGACGGCCGATGAACTGGCCTTTACCCAGCCGTATGGCGAGCAAGAACAGCAAATTTTGACGGTTGAGGCGGTTGAATTTCTGACTGAACTGGTGACCCGCTTTACGCCGCAGCGCAATAAGCTGCTGGCTGCACGCATTCATCAACAGCAGGAAATTGATAATGGCAAGCTGCCTGGGTTTATTTCGGAAACCGCTTCCATTCGACGCGGCGACTGGAAAATCCGCGGCATCCCTGAAGATTTGCAGGATCGCCGCGTTGAGATCACTGGCCCGGTAGAGCGCAAAATGGTGATCAACGCCATGAACGCCAACGTCAAAGTCTTTATGGCGGATTTTGAGGACTCCCTGGCCCCGGACTGGCGTAAAGTGATCGACGGGCAGATCAACCTGCGCGATGCCGTTAATGGCACCATCAGTTATACCAACGAAGCCGGTAAAATTTATCAGCTGAAACCCAATCCGGCGGTTCTGATCTGCCGCGTACGCGGCCTGCACCTGCCGGAAAAACACGTCACGTGGCGCGGAGAAGCGATTCCGGGCAGCCTGTTTGATTTCGCCCTCTATTTCTTCCACAACTACAAAAACCTGCTGGCAAAAGGCAGCGGCCCCTATTTCTACCTGCCGAAGACCCAGGCCTGGCAGGAAGCGGCCTGGTGGAGTGAGGTGTTCAGCTACGCGGAAGATCGCTTCAACCTGCCGCGTGGCACCATTAAAGCCACCCTGCTGATTGAAACGCTGCCTGCCGTATTCCAGATGCATGAAATCCTGCACGCTCTGCGCGATCACATTGTGGGTCTGAACTGCGGACGCTGGGACTACATCTTCAGCTATATCAAAACGTTGAAAAACCACCCCGATCGCGTACTGCCGGATCGCCAGGTTGTCACCATGGATAAACCGTTCCTCAGCGCCTACTCGCGCCTGCTGATTAAAACCTGCCACAAGCGCGGTGCCTTTGCGATGGGCGGCATGGCGGCCTTTATTCCGAGCAAAGACGCTGAGCGTAACAATCAGGTGCTCAACAAGGTGAAAGCTGACAAGGAGCTTGAAGCGCGTAACGGTCACGACGGTACGTGGATCGCCCATCCAGGCCTGGCCGATACGGCAATGGAAGTCTTTAACCACGTGCTCGGCGACAACAAAAACCAGCTGTTTGTCACCCGTGATGACGATGCCCCAATCGCAGAAGAGCAACTTCTGGCGCCGTGCTCGGGTGAACGCACGGAAGAGGGCATGCGTGCCAATATCCGCGTGGCCGTGCAGTACATCGAAGCGTGGATCTCCGGTAACGGCTGTGTGCCCATCTACGGTCTTATGGAAGACGCGGCGACGGCAGAAATCTCCCGTACCTCTATCTGGCAGTGGATCCACCATCAGAAAACGCTCAGCAACGGCAAGCCGGTGACCAAATCCCTGTTCCGCCAGATGCTGGCCGAAGAGATGCGCGTCATTCAGGACGAGCTGGGCGAACACCGCTTCAGCAGCGGACGTTTTGATGATGCCGCCCGCCTGATGGAGCAAATCACAACCTCAGATGACTTAATCGACTTCCTCACCCTGCCAGGCTACCGCCTGCTTGCGTAAATCCACCACATAACAATATGGAGCATCTGCACATGAAAACCCGTACCCAACAAATCGAAGAACTGAAGAAAGAGTGGACACAGCCGCGCTGGGAAGGTATCCGTCGCCCATACAGCGCTGAGGAAGTGGTGAAACTGCGTGGCTCGGTCAATCCGGAATGCACGCTGGCGCAAAATGGCGCGGCGAAGATGTGGCATCTGCTGCATGGCGGCTCCAAAAAGGGCTACATCAACAGCCTCGGTGCACTGACCGGCGGTCAGGCGTTGCAGCAGGCGAAGGCCGGTATCGAAGCCATTTATCTTTCCGGCTGGCAGGTCGCGGCGGATGCCAACCTGGCCTCCAGCATGTATCCGGATCAGTCGCTCTATCCGGCAAACTCGGTGCCGTCGGTGGTGGATCGGATCAACAACACCTTCCGCCGTGCGGATCAGATCCAGTGGGCGGCAGGTATTGAGCCAAACGATCCGCGCTTTATTGACTACTTCCTGCCGATCGTCGCGGATGCAGAAGCCGGTTTCGGCGGCGTGCTGAACGCCTTTGAGTTGATGAAATCGATGATTGAGGCCGGTGCAGCGGCTGTACACTTCGAAGATCAGCTGGCCTCGGTGAAGAAATGCGGACACATGGGCGGCAAAGTGCTGGTCCCGACCCAGGAAGCGATTCAGAAACTGGTCGCTGCGCGTCTTGCCGCTGACGTGCTCGGCGTGCCGACGCTGGTGATTGCCCGTACCGATGCGGACGCGGCTGACCTGATCACCTCTGACTGCGATCCATACGACAGCGAGTTCATTACCGGCGAGCGCACCAGCGAAGGATTCTATCGTACCCATGCTGGCATTGAGCAGGCCATCAGCCGTGGCCTGGCGTATGCACCGTACGCGGATCTGGTCTGGTGCGAAACCTCCACGCCGGATCTGGCGCTGGCAAAACGCTTTGCCGATGCTATCCACGCCAAATACCCGGGCAAACTGCTGGCCTATAACTGCTCGCCGTCCTTCAACTGGCAGAAGAATCTGGACGATAAAACCATCGCCAGCTTCCAGCAGCAGCTGTCAGACATGGGCTACAAGTATCAGTTCATCACCCTGGCGGGGATCCACAGCATGTGGTTCAACATGTTCGACCTGGCGCACGCCTACGCGCAGGGCGAAGGCATGAAGCACTATGTTGAGAAAGTGCAGCAGCCGGAGTTTGCCGCGGGCAAAGAGGGCTATACCTTTGTTTCTCATCAGCAGGAGGTGGGAACCGGTTACTTTGATAATGTGACCACGATTATTCAGGGCGGCGCCTCCTCCGTCACTGCCTTAACGGGGTCAACAGAAGAAGCACAGTTCTAATCTTTTCCCCCTCTCCCCTCTGGGGAGAGGGTTGGGGTGAGGGGGAATCTATGTCGCGTGGTCTGGAATTACTGATTGCACAGACTATTTTGCAGGGCTTCGATGCTCAGTATGGTCGTTTTCTGGAAGTCACCTCCGGCGCGCAGCAGCGCTTTGAGCACGCCGACTGGCATGCGGTCCAGCAGGCCATGAAGCAGCGTATTCACCTCTACGATCATCACGTGGGTCTGGTGGTGGAACAACTGCGCTGCATTACCGACGGTAAAAGCCCTGACGCGGCATTTTTACTGCGCGTTAAGGAGCACTACACCCATTTGTTGCCAGACTACCCGCGCTTCGAGATTGCGGAGAGCTTTTTCAACTCCGTGTATTGCCGGTTATTTGACCACCGCTCATTATCTCCTGAGCGGTTATTTATTTTTAGCTCCCAGCCGGAGCGCCGTTTTCGCACCATTCCGCGCCCGCTGGCGAAGGATTTTTTCCCCGACCACGGCTGGGAGAAGCTCCTGCACCGCATGTTAACAGATTTACCGCTGCGTTTGCCGTGGGAGAATAAAGCCCGCGATATTGGCTTTATCATCGCCCATCTCCACGAATCCTTTGGCGAAGAGGCTCTCAGCCACTGCCATTTGCAGGTCGCCAACGAGCTTTTCTACCGCAATAAAGCCGCATGGCTGGTGGGCAAGCTCGTGACGCCCTCCGCCACCGTGCCGTTTCTGCTGCCCATACACCGTACCGATGACGGCGAACTGTTTGTCGATACCTGCCTGACCACCAGCGCCGAGGCCAGCATTGTGTTTGGCTTCGCCCGCTCCTATTTTATGGTCTACGCTCCGCTGCCTGCCGCCCTGGTGGAGTGGCTGCGCGAGATCCTGCCGGGCAAAACCACCGCCGAGCTGTATATGGCGATTGGCTGTCAAAAGCATGCCAAAACGGAAAGCTACCGGGAGTATTTGCGTTATGTCACCACCGCCGATGAGCAATTTATCGAAGCGCCCGGCATTCGCGGCATGGTGATGCTGGTCTTTACGCTGCCGGGGTTTGACCGGGTGTTTAAGGTCATCAAAGATACATTTGCCCCGCAGAAAGAGATGACCGCAGCGCATGTTCGTGCCTGCTATCAGCTGGTGAAAGAACACGATCGCGTCGGACGTATGGCGGATACGCAGGAGTTTGAAAATTTTGTGCTGGATAAGCGGCAGATCGATCCGGCTTTAATGGCCCTGTTACTGCAGGAAGCACCGGCAAAAATCACCGATTTGGGCGACAAAATAGCGATTAGCCATCTGTATATCGAGCGCCGTATGGTGCCGCTGAATATCTGGCTGGAACAGGCCGACGGTCAGGCTTTAAAAGATGCCATTGAAGAGTACGGCAACGCGATTCGTCAGCTTGCCGCTGCCAATATCTTCCCCGGCGACATGCTGTTTAAAAACTTCGGCGTGACCCGACACGGGCGGGTAGTGTTCTATGATTACGATGAAATTTGCTACATGACCGAGGTTAATTTCCGCGATATCCCGCCGCCCCGTTACCCGGAAGATGAACTCTCCGGCGAGCCGTGGTACAGCGTCTCACCGGGCGATGTCTTTCCCGAGGAGTTTCGCCACTGGCTGTGCGCCGACCCGCGTATTGGGCCATTGTTTGAAGAGATGCATGCCGATCTGTTTCGTGCCAGCTACTGGCGCGGGCTGCAAACGCGAATTAAAAATGGGCACGTGGAAGATGTGTACGCCTACCGTCGTAAGCAGCGGTTTTGCATCCGATTTTTTCCCTCTCCCTGTGGGAGAGGGCCGGGGTGAGGGCAACAGACCGCACTCAATCCTAGCGAATCCCACCATACGCCAGGGTGACCTCTTTCGCCGCCTTAATCACCAGCGCACCCAGCTCGGTGACGCGATCGTCGGTCATACGGGAAATCGGCCCGGAGATGGAGATGGCGGCAAACGGTTCGCGATGCTCGTCAAAGATACAGGCCGCAATGCAGCGCAGGCCCAGGGCGTGCTCCTCGTCGTCAAACGAATAGCCGCGCTTGCGGGTCAGGGCCAAATCTTCTTTCAGATGCACCGGTGAAACCAGCGTGGCGTGGGTATAGGCGTGCAGCCCTTTACGGTGCAGCAGCCCCGTCACCTGTTCCTCGCTCAGCTGCGACAGAAAGGCTTTCCCCGCGCCGGACGCGTGCATAGGCAGCTTACCGCCAATGGGGGCTGACATACGCATCAGCTGGGTACACTGTACCTGGTCAATGATGATCGCCTGATGATCGCTCTGGTCGAGCACGGCCAGATTCACGGTCTCGCCCGACTCTTCCATTAATTTGCGCAGGATAGGGTGCACAATCGCCAGCAGGTTGCGGCTTTGCAGGAAGCTGCTGCCGACGATGAACGCATGGGCGCCGACTGCCCAGTGCCCCAGCTCGCCAACCTGACGCACAAAGCCAAGCTGTTGCATGGTGGTCAGCAGCCTGTGCGTAGTGGAGTTCGGCAAACCAGCCTGTTGGGCCAGCTCCGTCAGGGCCACGCTGCTGTGCGACTCGGCTATCCATTCCAGCAGCTTCAAACCGCGTGTAAGCGATTGAACCTGTCCACCCTGTTGTGCGGCGGGGGTGGCAGCAGGTTTTCTGCCGCGTTTCGCGGGAACGGTCGTGACCATGACGATCTCCTTTTTCTGTATCGTGGAAATCATTTTCGTTTTATTTGGTGATTTTGCAACCGTTATCCTGACTGATCGGATGAGTGATAGTGAACATGTCTCATGTTACCGCCGTGTGACTTTTCCACCCTGCAAGATTGTGCCAGTATGGACCGCAGCCTTTTGGCCTGGTTGAGCGTTGTCGGGAGCAAGTGTGAGCAGCAAAGTAGAGCAACTGCGTGCGCAGTTAAATGAACGAATTCTGGTGCTGGACGGCGGCATGGGCACCATGATCCAGAGCTATCGCCTCAGTGAAGACGATTTCCGTGGCGAACGTTTTGCGAACTGGCCATGCGATCTCAAAGGTAACAATGACCTGCTGGTATTAAGCAAACCGCAGGTGATTGCGGATATCCACAACGCCTACTTCGAAGCGGGTGCGGATATCGTTGAAACCAACACCTTCAACTCGACAACCATCGCCATGGCGGATTACCAGATGGAATCCCTGTCGGCGGAGATAAACTATGAGGCGGCGAAGCTAGCCCGCGCCTGTGCCGACGCGTGGACGGCGCGCACGCCGGAGAAACCGCGCTACGTTGCCGGGGTGCTGGGCCCAACCAACCGCACCGCCTCTATTTCACCGGACGTAAACGACCCGGCGTTTCGTAACATCACCTTTGACCAGCTGGTGGCAGCCTACCGTGAATCAACCAAAGCGCTGGTGGAAGGCGGTTCCGACCTGATCCTGATTGAAACGGTTTTCGATACCCTCAATGCCAAAGCCGCGATTTACGCGGTGAAAGAGGAGTTCGAGGCGCTGGGCGTCGAGCTGCCAATCATGATTTCCGGCACCATTACCGATGCCTCTGGCCGTACCCTGTCCGGGCAGACCACCGAAGCGTTTTATAACTCTTTGCGCCACGCGGAAGCGCTCTCCTTCGGCCTGAACTGTGCGCTGGGTCCGGATGAGCTGCGCCAGTATGTGCAGGAACTGTCACGTATTGCGGAATGCTACGTCACCGCACACCCGAACGCCGGTCTGCCAAACGCCTTTGGCGAATATGATCTGGATGCGGACACCATGGCGGCGCAGATCCGCGAATGGGCCGAATCCGGTTTCCTGAATATCGTTGGCGGCTGCTGCGGCACCACGCCGGAGCACATTACCGCCATGAGCAGTGCCGTGGCCGGTCTGCCGCCGCGTAAACTGCCCGAGCTGCCGGTTGCCTGCCGGCTCTCCGGCCTTGAGCCGTTGACCATCGGTGACGACAGCCTGTTTGTGAACGTTGGGGAACGTACCAACGTCACCGGTTCCGCGAAATTCAAACGCCTGATCAAAGAAGAGAAGTACAGCGAAGCGCTGGACGTTGCCCGCCAGCAGGTAGAAAGCGGCGCGCAGATCATCGACATCAACATGGATGAGGGGATGCTCGACGCCGAGGCGGCGATGGTACGTTTCCTCAACCTGATCGCCGGCGAGCCGGATATCGCCCGCGTGCCGATCATGATTGACTCCTCCAAATGGGAAGTGATCGAAAAAGGGCTGAAGTGCATTCAGGGCAAAGGTATCGTCAACTCCATCTCAATGAAAGAAGGGGTCGATATCTTTATTCACCACGCGAAGATGGTGCGCCGCTACGGCGCGGCCGTGGTGGTGATGGCCTTTGATGAAGTGGGCCAGGCGGACACCCGCGAGCGCAAAATTGAGATTTGCCGCCGCGCGTACAAGATCCTGACCGAAGAGGTAGGCTTCCCGCCGGAAGACATCATCTTTGACCCGAACATCTTCGCCGTCGCCACCGGGATTGAAGAGCACAATAACTACGCTCAGGACTTTATCGGCGCGTGTGAAGACATCAAACGTGAGCTGCCGCATGCGCTGATCTCCGGCGGCGTCTCGAACGTGTCGTTCTCGTTCCGCGGCAACGACCCGGTACGTGAAGCGATCCACGCCGTATTCCTCTACTACGCCATCCGCAACGGGATGGATATGGGGATCGTCAACGCCGGACAGCTGGCGATTTATGACGATCTGCCCGCAGAACTGCGCGACGCGGTGGAAGATGTGATCCTCAACCGCCGTGACGACGCCACCGAGCGGCTGCTCGATCTGGCAGAAAAATACCGCGGCAGCAAATCGGACGACGCTGCCAACGTCCAGCAGGCCGAGTGGCGTAGCTGGGATGTCAAGAAGCGGCTGGAATATTCGCTGGTAAAAGGCATCACCGAATTTATCGAGCAGGATACCGAAGAGGCGCGCCAGCAGGCCGCCCGGCCCATCGAGGTTATCGAAGGGCCGCTGATGGACGGCATGAACGTGGTGGGCGATCTGTTCGGCGAGGGCAAAATGTTCCTGCCGCAGGTGGTCAAGTCCGCGCGCGTAATGAAGCAGGCCGTGGCGTATCTGGAGCCGTTCATCGAAGCCAGCAAAGAGCAGGGCTCCAGCAACGGTAAAATGGTTATCGCCACCGTGAAGGGCGACGTGCATGACATCGGAAAGAACATTGTCGGTGTGGTGCTGCAGTGCAATAACTACGAGATTATTGACCTTGGCGTAATGGTGCCGGCGGATAAAATCCTCAGGACCGCGCGCGAAGTCAATGCTGACCTGATTGGCCTTTCCGGGCTGATTACCCCGTCGCTCGACGAGATGGTTAACGTGGCGAAAGAGATGGAGCGTCAGGGCTTCACCATTCCGCTGCTGATTGGCGGGGCGACCACCTCAAAAGCGCATACTGCGGTGAAGATTGAGCAGAACTACAGCGGCCCGACGGTCTATGTTCAGAACGCCTCGCGCACCGTGGGCGTGGTCTCAGCGCTGCTCTCCGACACCCAGCGCGATGACTTTGTGGCCCGGACCCGCAAAGAGTACGAAACCGTCCGCATTCAGCATGCCCGCAAGAAACCGCGCACCCCACCGGTGACACTTCAGGCGGCGCGCGATAACGATCTGGCGTTTGACTGGGCGAGCTATACGCCGCCAGTTGCCCATCGCCTGGGCGTGCAGGAGGTGACCGCCAGCATCGAAACGCTGCGCAACTACATCGACTGGACACCATTCTTTATGACCTGGTCGCTGGCAGGCAAATATCCGCGCATCCTGGAAGATGAGGTTGTCGGCGAAGAGGCGAAGCGCCTGTTTAAAGACGCTAACGACATGCTCGACAAACTCAGCGCCGAGAAAGCCCTTAACCCGCGCGGCGTGGTGGGGCTGTTCCCGGCTAACCGCGTGGGGGACGACATCGAAATTTATCGCGATGAGACGCGCACCCACGTGCTGACCGTAAGCCATCACCTGCGCCAGCAAACCGAAAAGGTCGGGTTTGCCAACTACTGTCTGGCCGATTTTGTTGCGCCGAAGCTGAGTGGTAAAGCCGACTACATCGGTGCCTTCGCCGTGACCGGCGGTCTGGAAGAGGACGCCCTGGCGGATGCCTTTGAAGCGCAGCACGATGATTACAACAAAATCATGGTCAAAGCGATTGCCGATCGTCTGGCGGAAGCGTTCGCAGAGTATCTGCATGAGCGCGTACGCAAGGTTTACTGGGGCTACGCGGCGAATGAAAATCTCAGCAATGAGGAGCTGATCCGCGAAAACTACCAGGGGATCCGCCCGGCACCCGGCTACCCGGCCTGTCCGGAACATACCGAAAAGGGCACCATCTGGCAGCTGCTGGACGTTGAGGCCCATACCGGAATGAAACTGACCGAATCTTTCGCGATGTGGCCTGGGGCATCGGTATCCGGCTGGTACTTCAGCCATCCGGACAGCAAATACTTTGCCGTGGCGCAGCTGCAGCGCGATCAGATTGAAGATTATGCACTGCGTAAAGGCATGAGCGTCTCTGAAGTGGAGCGTTGGTTAGCGCCGAATCTCGGCTACGACGCCGACTGACCGTCACTTTTCCTTACAACTAACAGGGCGCTCATTGAGCGCCCTGTCTCTTTCTTACGTTTAAACCCTTATACTGACCTAAGGAAAATGAATAACGATAAGGAGGATAACCTTCCGTGCTGACCCTGTTACATCTGCTCTCGGCAGTCGCACTGCTGGTCTGGGGCACCCATATTGTCCGTACCGGCGTGATGCGCGTGTTTGGCGCACGTTTACGTACCGTTCTCAGCAGCAGCGTGGAGAAGAAACCGCTCGCCTTCTGCGCGGGTATTGGCGTAACGGCGCTGGTTCAGAGCAGTAATGCGACCACATTGCTCGTGACATCGTTTGTCGCTCAGGATCTGGTGGCGCTGGCCCCTGCACTGGTTATTGTGCTGGGCGCTGACGTGGGTACCGCGCTGATGGCACGTATCCTGACTTTCGATCTCTCCTGGCTGTCGCCGCTGCTGATATTTATCGGGGTCATCTTTTTCCTTGGGCGTAAGCAGACGCGCGCTGGCCAGCTTGGACGCGTGGGGATTGGCCTCGGGCTGATTCTGCTGGCGCTGGAGCTGATTGTGCAGGCGGTCACGCCCATTACCGAAGCCAACGGTGTGCAGGTTATCTTCGCCTCGTTAACCGGCGATATTATGCTGGATGCGCTCATCGGCGCGGTGTTTGCCATCGTCAGTTATTCCAGCCTGGCGGCGGTGCTGCTGACGGCCACGCTCACCGCCGCAGGGGCGATCTCCTTCCCGGTCGCACTGTGTCTGGTGATCGGGGCTAACCTCGGCTCGGGCCTGCTGGCGATGCTCAATAACAGCGCTGCCAATGCTGCCGCCCGCCGCGTGGCGCTCGGCAGTCTGCTGTTTAAGCTGGTGGGCAGCCTGATTATTCTGCCGTTTGTGCACCCACTGGCGAACCTGATGGACAACCTCTCTCTGCCGAAGGCAGAGCTGGTGATCTACTTCCACGTCTTCTATAACCTGGTGCGCTGCCTGGCGATGGTGCCGTTTGCTGAACCGATGGCGCGCTTCTGTGAACGGCTTATACGCGATGAACCGGAGCTGGATGCGCGCCTGAAACCGAAGCATCTGGACACCTCCGCGCTGGATACTCCTGCGCTGGCGCTGGCCAATGCCGCCCGCGAGACGCTGCGCATGGGTGATGCCATGGAAACCATGCTCGAAGGCTTGCAAAAGGTGATGCACGGCGAGCCGCGGGAAGAGAAAGAGCTGCGCCGGCTGGCAGATGATATCAACGTGCTTTATACCGCTATCAAGCTCTATCTGGCGCGCATCCCGCAGGATGAACTGGCGGAAGAGGAGTCCCGCCGCTGGGCGGAAATCATTGAGATGTCGCTTAACCTTGAGCAGGCTTCGGATATTGTGGAGCGGATGGGCAGTGAAATTGCTGACAAATCTCTGGCCGCCCGCCGTGCGTTCTCCGTCGAAGGGCTGAAGGAGCTGGAAGCCCTGCACGAACAACTTCTGAGCAACCTGAAGCTGGCGATGCTGGTCTTCTTCTCAAGCGATGTGCCGAGCGCACGCCGTCTGCGCCGCAACAAGCATCGCTTCCGTATCCTCAACCGCCGCTACTCGCACGCCCACGTGGAACGTCTGCACCAGCAGAACGTGCAGAGTATCGAAACCAGCTCCCTGCACCTAGGGCTACTGGGGGATATGAAACGCCTTAACTCATTGTTCTGTGCGGTGGCGTACAGCGTGATGGAACAGCCGGATGAAGATGACGAGCGGGATGAGTATTAATCTCTGAAAGCGCCTCGCAAAACCCATTTGCGAGGCGTGACGCTTTATAAAGAGCAATTTACTCTTCAGACCTCATATTTTGAAGGGAATAGAAAATGCTCGTTTATTACGCTACACTTCGCCAATTCATGCGCATTCCAATGGGGGTTCTCATGCGCACTACCCATGGTATTAAAAAATCAGTCAATGTTTCGTTAGCACCTGAAATTCTTGAAGAAGCGCGACGGCTTAAACTCAATCTCTCTGCTGTACTCACTACCGCTCTACAGGAGCAGTTTCGTGCGCATCAGCGCGCAGAGTGGTTAGCAGAAAATAAAGCGTCTATAGAGGCCATCAACCAGTGGGTTGATGAAAACGGCTCCTTTAGTGATTTTCAGAGGTCGTTCTGATGGAGCAATATTTTGCTTATGAGAATGAAGGCAATGGGAGAAAAGCCTATCCATGGCTTATTAATATGCAGCACCCTGTTGCTAATGTGATGAAACATGTACTTGTCGCTCCCGCCGTTGAATTAAGCCTGCTGGGCGGCATTCGTCCGCCTGCGAAAGTGTGCCCTGTCGTTGAAATCGCGGGTAAGCCCTGCGTTGTCATGATGCATATGCTGTCAGGCATATCTTCAAAAGAGTTAGGTGAACGTGTTGCCGATCTCACTGACAACAGTGCTTCATTGCGGGATGCACTCGATTTTCTGATCAACGGTTACTAGGACTTTTTTGTCAGCCGCAAGGTAAGGTATATTTCGCCCTTCACAGGAGAAACTATGCTGCCAACTCAATCAATCCGATTAAACAAATACATTAGCGAGAGCGGGATCTGCTCACGTCGCGAGGCGGACCGTTACATCGAACAAGGTAATGTGTTCCTCAACGGCAAACGCGCCACTATTGGTGACCAGGTGATGCCCGGCGACGTGGTCAAAGTGAATGGTCAGCTCATCGAACCGCGTGATGCAGAAGACCTGGTGTTTATCGCGTTGAATAAACCGGTTGGGATTGTCAGCACCACGGAAGATGGCGAGCGGGACAACATCGTTGATTTCGTTAACCACAGCAGCCGTATCTTCCCGATTGGCCGTCTGGATAAAGACTCGCAGGGGTTGATTTTCCTCACAAACCACGGCGATCTGGTGAATAAGATTCTGCGTGCCGGGAATGACCACGAGAAAGAGTATATCGTGACGGTGAATAAGCCGGTCACGGACGAATTTATTCGCGGCATGGGCGCCGGTGTACCCATCCTCGGTACCGTCACGAAAAAGTGTAAGGTGAAGAAAGAAGCGCCGTTCGCGTTCCGCATTACCCTGGTGCAGGGCCTGAATCGTCAGATCCGCCGTATGTGCGAATACTTCGGTTATGAAGTGACGAAGCTGGAACGCACGCGCATCATGAACGTCAGCCTGTCCGGTATCCCGCTGGGCGAGTGGCGCGATTTAACCGATGATGAACTGATCGAGCTGTTTAAGCTTATCGAGAACTCCTCGTCTGAAGCAAAGCCGAAGGCCAAAGCCAAACCAAAAACTCAGGCGATTAAACGCCCGGCCGTGAAAGCACCGCAGTCGGAAGAGAAAGGGCGAGGCAAGCCCGCAGGTAAACGCTTTACGCAACCGGGACGTAAAAAGAAGGGGCGTTAAGCCCCTTTTTTCCCGCCTTGCGCGTGCGGAAAGTGTAGGTCGGGTTAGCGTAGCGCCACCCGACTGTTAAAGACGATATTCATCTGTTTTCTGTGGTTTTTCTTCTATCGGTTTGCCGGACCAGTATCCCGCCAGCAGCGAACCGGACAGATTATGCCAGACGGAGAACAGCGCACCAGGCAGAGCCGCCAGCGGCGAGAAGTAAATTTTCCCGAGTGCCGCTGCCAGACCGGAGTTCTGCATCCCTACTTCAATTGCCAGCGTCCGGCAGGTGGGTTCATCGAAGCCAAACAGTTTCCCGCCCCAGTATCCGCCCAGCAGGCCAATGGTGTTATGCAACACTATCGCGATAATCACGACAAAGCCCACGGATGCAATGTGCGACGCAGAACCGGCCACCACGGCGCTGATGATGGCCAGAATACAGACCATCGAAAACGCAGGCAGATAGGGCTCAACGGCTTTTACCACGCGCGGGAACAGGTGGTGAATGACAAGGCCCAACGCGATCGGAATCACCACGATTTGCAAAATGCTCAGCAGCATTCCCATCACGTCCACCTGAATATGGGCGTCAACGTACAGGCGTGTTAGCAGCGGCGTGGCAATCACGCCCACCAGCGTGGATACCGAAGAGATGGTCACGGAGAGCGCCACATCGCCTTTTGCCAGATAGATCATGACATTGGAGGCGGTTCCGCTGGCCACGCTGCCCACCAGCACCATCCCGGCGGAGAGGTCGGGTGGCATCTTAAAGGCCATTGCCAGCAGCCAGGCCGCAAGGGGCATCACCAGGTAGTGCAGGAAAATCCCTGCAGCAACCGGAGCCGGGCGTGAGAGCACGCGTTTAAAGTCGTCGATTTTTAGATGCACACCCATGCCGAACATAATCAGCATCAGCAACGTGGTCACCCACGGACCAATGCCCGTGAACGTAGTGGGGGTGTAATACGCGAGTATGGAGAGCAGCAGCGCCCATAACGGGAACAGCCGGGTGATGGCGGATAACATAGATATTCCTTGCAGTATTGTCGTGTTGTTTAGTTATGAAAAAGCCGGGTCTGTGCCCGGCTTATAGATATTGTTTATCGTGCTAACGATTTTTATTCAAACAAATTCTGATGAAGTTTCTGCACCACCTGTTCTGCCTGCTCAGCAGGCACCAGGAAGCAGAGGTTGTAGCTGGAGGCACCGTAGCAAATCATGCGGATATTGAACGGGTCGAGCACACCGAAGACCTCTTTGCCCACGCCACAGGCGCGCGACAGCTTATTACCGATGATGGCTACCAGCGCCAGGTTTTCTTCTACTTCCACGCGGCACAGTTCTGACAGCTCAATCAGCAGTGACTGCGTCAGCAGGGTGTCACCCGTTGAGGTTGAACCGGTGGTGTCCAGCGTCAGTGCGATACTCACTTCGGAGGTGGTGATCAGATCCACGGAGATGTTATGACGCGCCAGGATGCCAAACACTTCCGCCAGGAAGCCGCGCGAGTGCAGCATATTATGGCTGTGCAGCGTAACCAGCGTTTGCTTACGGCGCAGGGCCAGCGCGCGGAACAGCGGTGGATTTTCGGTTTTCTTGCACACCAGCGTACCGCCCGCTTTCGGATCTTTACTTGAACCGACGAAGACCGGGATATCACTACGCACGGCAGGCAGCAGCGTTGCCGGGTGCAGCACTTTGGCACCGAAGGTCGCCATTTCCGCCGCTTCTTCAAACGCAATCACGTCAATACGTTTTGCCGCAGAGACGACGCGTGGATCGGTGGTGTAAATTCCCGGGACGTCAGTCCAGATATCCACACGGGTCGCGTGCAGCGCTTCACCCAGTAGCGCCGCGGTGTAATCACTGCCGCCACGGCCAAGCGTGGTGGTGCGTCCTTTGGCTTCGCTGCCGATAAAGCCCTGGGTGATCACGATCCCCTCATCCAGGCGCGGGACCAGCTGCTGATTAGTCAACTCGGCCAGCGCTTCCACGTCCGGCTCGGCGCGGCCAAAGCGATCGCTGGTGCGCATGATTTTACGCACGTCGAACCACTGTGCCTGAACGTTACGTTCACGCATGATTTCAACAAACAGCAGGGTGGACATGAGCTCACCGTGGCTGACCAGCTCATCGGTCAGGGCGGTGGAGGTGGCCAGAGAAGCCGCTTCTGCCAGCGTGGTGATATTTTCCAGCAGACGCTCCACTTCTTCGCGGATCACGTTCGGGTTCTGCAGACGTTCAAGGATATCGAACTGAATTTTGCGCAGTGCGTCCAGCTTAACGAAGCGCTCGGTGGCCTCCAGCCCTTCAGACAGAGAAACCAGCAGGTTCGTCACGCCAGCAGAGGCAGAAAGCACTACCAGGCGGGTATTCGGATCGGCCAGCACCACATCGGCGCTGCGGTTCATGGCATCGTAATCTGCCACACTGGTGCCGCCAAACTTGGCGACCACAAAACTCGTCATAACAACCTCGTGTCAGGGAATGAATAAAGCGACCATGGCACAAGAATGAAACGAAAACAGGTGCAGGCGCAAAATACGGCCCTATAAATAAAATGTGGGGGAGGTCCTGTCAATGCCGGGATTATGCGGATTTTTCATGGGGGGGTACCCCTGAGAAACAGGACTTATAACAGGGCCATATTTTATGCTTCGTTTTCCCCGATTTTGACCGACATTTCGCCGCCACGGGTGGGCGCGTCAGCAGCTATACTTTTCGGGTCTTTTCACCTGCGTTTGATGCAGGCCAGGGCAATGGCATAAAAACCATCACAATTTTTATTTGCAGGCGCTACAATCGACCGCAGTCACAATTCTCAAATCAGAAGAGTATTGCTAATGAAAAACATCAACCCAACGCAGACCGCTGCCTGGCAGGCACTACAAAAACATTTTGATGAAATGAAAGACGTCACCATCGCGGAGCTGTTCGCGAAAGATGCCGATCGTTTCAACAAATTCTCTGCGACCTTCGATGACCTGATGCTGGTGGATTTCTCCAAAAACCGCATCACCGAAGAGACGCTGGCGAAACTGCAGGATCTGGCGAAAGAGACGGAACTGGCAGACGCCATCAAATCCATGTTCTCCGGTGAGAAGATCAATCGTACCGAAGACCGTGCCGTGCTGCACGTGGCTCTGCGTAACCGTAGCAATACGCCAATCATCGTTGACGGCAAAGATGTGATGCCGGAAGTGAACGCGGTGCTGGAAAAGATGAAAGCCTTCTCTGAAGCAATCATCTCCGGAAGCTGGAAAGGCTACACCGGCAAAGCCATCACCGACGTGGTGAACATCGGTATCGGCGGTTCTGACCTCGGCCCGTTCATGGTCACCGAAGCGCTGCGTCCATACAAAAATCATCTCAACATGCACTTTGTCTCCAACGTCGATGGTACTCACATCGCCGAAGTGCTGAAGAACGTGAACCCGGAAACTACACTGTTCCTGGTGGCCTCTAAAACCTTCACCACCCAGGAAACCATGACCAACGCCCACAGCGCGCGCGACTGGTTCCTGAAAACCGCAGGTGACAACAAGCACGTGGCGAAACACTTCGCAGCGCTGTCCACCAACGGTAAAGCGGTTGGCGAGTTCGGTATCGACACCGCGAACATGTTCGAGTTCTGGGACTGGGTTGGTGGCCGCTACTCTCTGTGGTCTGCGATCGGCCTGTCTATCATTCTCTCCGTGGGCTTCGACAACTTTGTTGAGCTGCTCTCCGGCGCGCACGCGATGGACAAACACTTCTCCACCACCGCACCTGAGAAAAACCTGCCGGTGCTGCTGGCGCTGATCGGTATCTGGTACAACAACTTCTTCGGCGCAGAGACCGAAGCGATCCTGCCGTACGACCAGTACATGCACCGCTTCGCGGCTTACTTCCAGCAGGGCAATATGGAATCCAACGGTAAATACGTTGACCGTAACGGCAACGCGGTGGATTACCAGACTGGCCCAATCATCTGGGGTGAGCCAGGCACCAACGGTCAGCACGCGTTCTACCAGCTGATTCACCAGGGGACCAAAATGGTACCGTGCGATTTCATCGCCCCGGCTATCACCCATAATCCACTGTCTGATCACCATCCTAAACTGCTGTCTAACTTCTTTGCTCAGACCGAAGCGCTGGCGTTTGGTAAATCCCGCGAGGTGGTAGAGCAGGAATACCGTGACCAGGGTAAAGATCCGGCCACCCTGGAACACGTTGTGCCGTTCAAAGTGTTCGAAGGCAACCGTCCAACCAACTCCATCCTGCTGCGTGAAATCACGCCGTTCAGCCTGGGTGCGCTGATTGCTCTGTATGAGCATAAGATCTTCACGCAGGGCGCAATCCTGAACATCTTCACCTTCGATCAGTGGGGCGTTGAGCTGGGTAAACAGCTGGCGAACCGTATTCTGCCTGAACTGGGTGATGACAAAGCGATCAGCAGCCACGACAGCTCGACAAATGGTTTGATTAACCGTTATAAAGCATGGCGCGCGTAATTAAATCGTCATAAAAACGTGCCGGCGATATGCCGGCATTTTTTTATCAGACAATTCCTGATGTCTGTTATTTAACTCAAATTCCCGTTATGAGTTTTATCCGAAAATACCTTTTAACCCGTTAATGAGTGCGGTTTATTTTAGGATTATACGGAGAGTTACTTTCGCCTTATGTAATTATATCTATTTGATTTTAAATAAATAATTTATTAGTTAATTATTCTTATACTTCACATTTATCCAATAGTCCGAAAACCCTTTCTCTATTTATCCGTACGGCAATCCCTCTGCTTTAGTTGTGTATACTCGAATCCGCCTGAATTTCTTTTCGGGCAAATCTCCATTCATTCATTGAAGGGAAATTGTTATGAAGAAAGTACTGTATGGCATTTTTGCCATATCTGCACTTGCGGCGACATCTGTCTATGCAGCTCCGGTCCAGGTCGGGGAAGCAGCAGGGTCGGCAGCGACGTCTGCGTCTGCGGGGAGTTCTACCGCGGCCAGCACCAGCACCGTAAGTTCAGCCGTGGGTGTCGCGCTGGCGGCAACCGGTGGCGGTGATGGCTCCAATACCGGAACCACGACCACTACGACGACCAGCACCCAGTAATTCCGGGTGTTTTAATCATAACCACACTTCGGTGTGGTTATTTCGCCCCTTCGGAGAAGAGTCGTGAAGCGACCTGCAATCATCCTGATTTGCCTGCTGTTGCAGGCGTGCTCGGCCACCACCAAAGGGCTGGGCAACTCACTGTGGGACAGCATATTCGGTACGCCGGGTGTGCATTTGACCGATGATGAACTTCAGAACATGCCGTATGCCAGCCAGTACATGCAGCTCAACGATGGTCCGCAACTGTTTGTGGTGCTCGCTTTCGATGAAAACGGGCAGCAGAAATGGGTGACGCAGGATCAGGCCACCATCGTGACGCAACATAGCCGTATTGTGAAAACCCTGCTCGGTGGCGATAACCTTCTTGAGGTCAACAACCTTGCGGCCGATCCGCTCAGCAAACCGAACCAGATCACCGACGGGGCAAGCTGGACGCGGACAATGGGCTGGACGGAACACAAGCAGGTGCGTTACGCCACCGCCCGCTCTACCTTCCGCTGGGACGGTACGGACAGCGTCAGGGTAGGCAGCGACGAAACCCGGGTGCGCGTACTGGATGAAGAGGTCACGACCGATCGGGCAACCTGGCATAACCGTTTCTGGGTGGATGATGAAGGGCAGATCCGTCAGTCCCTGCAATATTTGGGTGCCGGATTCTTCCCGGTTAAAACCACGCTGATCAAGGCCGCGAAATCATGAAAACACTTATTCGCGTTGCGCTGATCGCAAGCTTTGCCACACCGCTCGCCTGGTCTGCCGGGACGGTGAAGGTCTACACGCCGGACAGCACGCAGCCCAAAACGTTGACGAACGCCGGCCACCTGATTGATCTCGTCGGTCAGCCAAGGCTGGCAAACAGCTGGTGGCCAGGTGCGGTGATCGCTGAGCGGCAGGCAACGGTGGCGGCGGAACAAAAGCACAAGGCGCTGCTCGCCAGATTAACGGGGTTAGCAGAGCAGGAAGACGGCGACGATGCGGCAGCCATTAACAGCCTTCGCCAGCAGCTTCTGGCGCTAAAGGTTACCGGAAGACAAAACATCAATCTCGATCCGGATGAAGTCCGCGTGACGGAAAAAGGTAATCCGGCCCTGGAGGGAGATTACACGCTCTGGCTCCCGGCGCAGCCTTCCACCATCACGGTGATGGGGCTTATCAGCAGCCCGGGTAAAAAACCGTTTACTCCCGGCCGCGACGTGGCGAGCTATCTCGACGAGCAGAGCCTGCTGAGTGGTGCGGATAACAGCTACGCCTGGGTGATTTATCCTGACGGGAACACGCAAAAGGCGCCGGTTGCCTACTGGAACAAGCGGCATGTCGAACCCATGCCAGGCAGCATCATTTTTGTCGGTTTTGCCGACCATTTCTGGACGAAGGCATATGACGGGCTGAATGCCGATATCCTTCATTCCCTGACACAGCGGATACCGGAATAATGAAAAAGACCTATCTCTATAGCATGCTGGCACTGTGTGTGAGTGCCGCCTGTCATGCAGAAACATATCCGGCACCCATTGGCCCGTCTCAGTCAGACTTCGGTGGCGTCGGTTTACTGCAAACCCCTACCGCGCGTATGGCGCGAGAAGGGGAAATCAGCCTTAACTATCGTGATAACGACCAGTACCGCTACTATTCTGCATCCGTACAGCTGTTCCCATGGCTCGAAACCACGCTGCGCTACACCGACGTACGAACGAAACAGTACAGCAGCGTGGACGCGTTTTCCGGCGATCAGACCTACAAAGATAAAGCCTTCGATCTCAAACTGCGCCTGTGGGAAGAGAGCTACTGGATGCCGCAGGTTTCCGTGGGGGCCAAAGATATCGGCGGTACCGGCCTGTTCGACGCGGAGTACATTGTTGCCAGTAAGGCCTGGGGGCCGTTTGACTTCTCGCTGGGGCTTGGCTGGGGCTATCTCGGCACCAGCGGCAACGTGAAAAACCCGTTCTGCACTTACAGCGACAAATTCTGCTATCGCGACAACAGCTATCAGAAAGCGGGTTCCATTAACGGTGATCAGATGTTCCACGGTCCGGCTGCCCTGTTTGGCGGCGTGGAGTATCAGACGCCGTGGCAGCCGCTGCGCCTGAAGCTGGAGTACGAAGGTAACGACTACTCGCAAGAGTTCGCCGGAAAGATTGAGCAAAAGAGCAAGTTTAACGTCGGCGCCATTTACCGCGTCACCGATTGGGCCGACGTTAACCTCAGCTACGAGCGCGGCAACACCGTGATGTTTGGCTTTACGCTGCGTACTAACTTTAACGACATGCGGCCGCACTATAACGACAACGCGCGGCCTGCATACCAGCCGGAGCCGCAGGATGCCATTCTGCAGCACTCCGTGGTGGCCAACCAGCTGACGCTGTTGAAGTACAACGCCGGTCTGGCGGATCCGAAAATCCAGGTGAAAGGCGATACGCTGTACGTGACCGGTGAGCAGGTGAAATACCGCGACTCGCGGGAAGGGATCGAACGTGCCAACCGGATCATCATGAACGATCTGCCGGAGGGGATCCGCACGATCCGCGTAACGGAGAACCGCCTGAACCTGCCGCAAGTGACGACGGAAACGGACGTGGCCAGTCTGAAGCGCCATCTGGAGGGCGAGCCGCTGGGGCATGAAACCGAGCTGGTACAAAAACGCGTTGAGCCGATCGTGCCGGAGACGACCGAGCAGGGCTGGTATATCGATAAATCGCGCTTCGATTTCCACATCGACCCGGTGCTAAACCAGTCTGTCGGCGGGCCGGAAAACTTCTACATGTACCAGTTGGGCGTGATGGCAACGGCGGATCTGTGGGTGACCGACCACCTGCTGACCACCGGCAGCCTGTTTGGCAACATTGCCAACAACTACGACAAGTTCAACTACACTAACCCGCCGAACGACTCGAAGCTGCCGCGCGTGCGTACCCGCGTGCGTGAGTACGTGCAGAACGATGCCTACGTAAACAACCTGCAGGCCAACTACTTCCAGTACTTCGGCAATGGCTTCTACGGCCAGGTCTACGGCGGTTATCTGGAAACCATGTATGGCGGTGCGGGGGCGGAAGTGCTTTATCGTCCGGTGGACAGCAACTGGGCGTTTGGTATTGATGCCAACTACGTTAAACAGCGTGACTGGCGCAGCGCGCAGGACATGATGAAGTTCACCGACTATAGCGTGAAAACCGGCCATCTGACGGCCTACTGGACGCCGTCGTTCGCCCAGGACGTGCTGGTGAAAGCCAGCGTGGGTCAGTACCTGGCGGGCGATAAGGGCGGCACGCTGGATATCTCCAAACACTTCGACAGCGGAGTGGTGGTGGGTGGTTACGCCACCATCACCAACGTCTCGCCGGACGAATACGGGGAAGGGGACTTCACCAAAGGGGTGTATGTGTCGATTCCGCTGGATCTGTTCTCATCCGGTCCAACCCGCAGCCGTGCGGCCATTGGCTGGACGCCGCTGACGCGTGACGGGGGCCAGCAGCTGGGTCGTAAGTTCCAGCTGTATGACATGACCAGTGATAAGAACATTAACTTCCGCTGATGCTTCACGCCGGGCGGCACTGCGTTTGCCCGGCCTACGATTTTGTAGGCCCGGTAAGCGCAGCGCCACCGGGCGAATCAAAGACGGCGCAGTAGCTTCGCCGGGTTTCCCGCATAAACGCCTTTCTCGGTGATGGATTTGGTCACCACGCTCCCCGCACCAATCACCACCCCGTCGCAGATGGAGACCGCCAGGATGGTCGCCCCGCTGCCTATCGACACATCATTTCCCACAGTAATGCGTCCCCAGCTGTTCCGGTCAGCATTGGGTTTGCCGTCGCGAAACATATCGTTGGCAAACATCACCCCATGGCCAATGAAACAGCGTTCGCCCAGGGTGACGTACTCGCAAATGAAGGTGTGCGACTGAATTTTGCTCTCGTCGCCAATGCGCGTATTGCCCTGAATTTCAACAAACGGGCCGATAAACACACCGTTGCCAAGCACGCAGTCATAGAGATTGCAGGGC
Organism: Enterobacter cloacae complex sp. 309I3; assembly: GCF_050031595.1. Classification (NCBI taxonomy): domain Bacteria; kingdom Pseudomonadati; phylum Pseudomonadota; class Gammaproteobacteria; order Enterobacterales; family Enterobacteriaceae; genus Enterobacter; species Enterobacter cloacae complex sp. 309I3. The sequence continues at coordinate 297,993 of NZ_JBLGWI010000001.1, forward strand.
TCATACAGGGTGACATTTTCACCACAGGTTACGTTGCGAACCCCGGTAGGTCTGCGCTCCATTCGTTACCTCCGTACATAAAACATAATTAAAAAATATAGATCCACGTCACATTTTTGCGTTATACAGGAACCTCGCCCTGGAGAATGAGGTGCTGTATGACATCCCTGACTCGCCCGCGTGTTGAGTTCATCTCAACTATCCTCCAGACCGTGCTCAACCTCGGTCTGCTGAGCCTTGGCCTGATCCTGGTCGTCTTTTTGGGTAAAGAGACGGTGCATCTGGCGGATGTACTGTTCGCCCCCGAGCAAACCAGCAAATATGCGCTGGTGGAAGGCCTGGTGGTCTACTTTCTCTACTTTGAATTTATCGCCCTGATTGTGAAATATTTCCAGTCAGGCTTTCACTTCCCGCTGCGCTATTTTGTCTACATTGGGATCACCGCGATAGTGCGGCTGATCATCGTCGATCATAAATCTCCCCTTGATGTGCTGATCTACTCGGCGGCGATCCTGCTGCTGGTGATCACGCTCTGGTTGTGTAATTCGAAGCGGCTGAAGCGCGAATAGGCGCTCTGACGCGGAAGAGATGCGGTCAAAATGTGATCTATATAGATTTAATTTAAAACTATATAGTTTTAAATGTGTGGCAGTTCAGGCATACGCGGTACTGAAATTAACTGCCACATACTTAATCTATTCGACAGGTGATCTGCATGGCCCACTCTTCAATACTGGAGCGGATAACTGACGTCTCGCAAAAGCTGGCATCAGAAGTCCATCTTCGAAGTCTACGGGACAGTTTTATTATTACTGTTCCGTTCCTTGTCCTGGCTGGACTCTTCATCATGCTTAATTATGTTTTTCTCGATCCGAAAGGCATATTGAGCGGTCTGTTATCCACTGACACCCTGGTACAGCTACGCAATATTGGCGAGCGCGTTCTTAACGGAACAATGAATATTTTATCGCTGATGCTGGTGATATTAATTGCGTATCATATTGCCAGTAAGAAAAAACACCCTACGCCAGTCATACCCGCTATGGTTGCGCTGGCGGTGTTTTATGCATTAATGCCCATTGAAACCGTGCAAACCCTGGCCGATGGTCAGCAGGCTCGGCTTACCGGGATGGTCTCCTATGGCAGTACCAATGCTGGCGGTGTCTTTCTGGCAATACTGACGGCGGTGTTATCAACAAATCTTTTTTTATGGATTTCGAAAAATAAAAAATTACAGATCCGGCTAGGAGATGATGTGCCTTCCATGGTGGTGCAATCCTTCCAGTCGATGTTTTCAATTATGCTAACCGTCGCTATTTTCGCGCTGGTTGCATTTAGCGTTAATCTTTTCCTTCATACTGAAATCCCGACGCTGATTCAGCATCTCATCCAGGCGCCGCTGGTACATTTAACGACTAATTTATCCGGTTTTCTGGTGTTAACGACCCTGACAAATCTTCTCTTTTCGTTGGGGATACATCCGGGTGGGATTATTAATCCCATTCTTGAACCTCCCTTGCTGGTAGCGATGCAGGAAAACATGTCCGCCTTTGCCAGCGGGCAGATCCCACCCCATATTATCGTTCTGCCATTTCGCGATCTGTATGGTCATATGGGAGGAACCGGGAGCACGCTGGCCCTGCTGCTGGCAGTGTTTGTTCGAAGCCATATGTCCAGCCACCGTAACTTTTCCAGAACGGTGATTGCCCCAGGCATTTTTAATATTAACGAGCCGGTCATTTTTGGTTTCCCGGTGCTCTACAACCCGTTAATGATGATCCCTTTTATCCTTTATCCGCAGATTAATTTCACAATCGCGTACTTTGCAACCGCCTGGGGATGGGTCTCAAAAATTGTTGCCTACGTTCCCTGGTCAGTGCCTCCGCTTATTTCTGGCTGGCTCGGATCTGGCGGTGATTTTCGTAATGTCATTTTGCAGATCCTGCTATTAGCGCTTGGGGTCGTAATCTATTTACCTTTTCTCACCGCCTATGAGCGTTCGTTAATCAAACGCAGCAATGAAACGATAATTAACACTCTCGCCTCTGAGTCAGAAATAACGCCGCAGGAGGACAATGATATTCATCGGTTGGATGGGAAAACCATTATTCTGGCCTGCAATGAAGGCATGTCGACCTCTTTGATGGCCAGCAAAATGCGAAAATATTGCGAAAGCCAGAATTGTACGCTCAACGTGTATGCCGTGAATGCAGGTAAACTGGTCGATGAATATAAAAACGCCCAGCTTATATTGCTGGGTCCGCAAATCGCGTATCTCCAGGAAACCATTCTTCAGGATATCAATCACCACTGCCCGGTGATCCCCCTTGACCCTCAGCACTTCAGCAAACTTGATGGACCGGCGGTAATTCATGCCGCACTGCCATACTTTAAAAAGGAATCCGTATGATTAACTGCGCCTATATTGGCTTTGGTAAAAGCGCCACGCGCTATCATCTCCCTTATGTTTTATGCCGCAAGGATAAATACAACGTAAAGCGTATTTATGATATTGCGCGTAAGCCAGAGGTTGAAGCGCAGCCGCACTATCAACACATCTGTTTTACCTCCCGGCTGCAGGATATTCTGGAAGACAATACGCTTCAGCTGGTGGTTATCTGCACCCATCCTGATAGCCATTTTGAGTATGCCCGGCTATGTCTGGCACATGGCAAAAACGTGCTGGTCGAGAAACCTTTTACAACCACCCCAGAAGAAGCGAAAACGCTGTTTGCTCTGGCGAGAGAAAAGGGCTTAACCGTCTCTCCGTTTCAAAACCGACGTTTTGATAGCTGTTATTTGACCATGAAACAGGCGATTGAGAGCGGTAAACTGGGGGAAATTGTCGAGATCGAAAGCCATTTTGACTATTTTCGCCCGGCGTCGGAAACCTGTCCCGGCAGTTATTTCGACGGCGCGTTTTATGGCCTTGGCGTGCATACGCTCGATCAAATTATCGCCCTGCTGGGGCGTCCGCAGCAGGTCGGGTACCATCTTCAGCGCCAGAGAAACCCGCTCAACCCTGACGACGCCTTCACCGTTCACCTCTATTACCCGAAGACGACCGCGATCGTGAAAACCAGCCATCTGGTGAAAATACCCGCGCCGAGATTCACTGTACACGGTACGAGAGGCTCGTTTATTCGCTATGGTATCGACCAGCAGGAAACCAGCCTGAAGGCGGGCATTATGCCTGGGGACCCAGGGTTTGGTGAAGATCGTGAATGCGCGGTGCTGGAGTATATCGATGACGCAGGATGTTCTGTCCGGGAGGAACTGCCGGCGGTACCCGGCGACTACGGACGCGTTTATGACGCGCTTTACGACACACTCTCCTCAGGCAAGGCCAACTATGTCAGCGAGCAAGAAGCGTTAACCAATCTCGACATTTTGCAAAAGGCATTTCAACAGCCAACACCTGCCATCGTTTCTCTCGAAGAGGAGGCGTAAAGATGAAACGGCTTCTGAATTGCCGGGCCAGCGACTTTCGTGGCCCCATTACCGGCGATAGCTTACGAGATGCCATCAGCGCCAGCGAAGGGCGCGTCATTATGGCCGAAATTGCCGTGCAGGCGCCCCCGCTGTTTGCAGAGGTGACGAATGCGGAATTGTTGTGCGCGTTTGGCGCCGACCTCCTGCTGCTCAAGGGGATCCATTTTCAGCGGCCCGCATTGAACGGCGGAGAAGAACGTTTTGGCGCCGATCCTGTCAGCCAGGTGAAATGTCTGACGGGGCGTTTAACAGGCGTCAATTTTGAAGTCCTGCCCGCAGACGATCTCTCCAGCCCCGGCGCTTTTCTGCCTGCGCATCTGGAGGCAGTGCGGCATGCGGATTTTTACTGCCTGACCGGCTATGACAAGCCCGGGGTGACGGCCGGGCGTATGTGTCAGGCGATAGCAGCGCTCAGGGCGCAAACCGATAAGCTGATTCTGGCCGCGAAATTTTATAATTCCGGGCTGGCGCAACCCCAGGAGTATGCTGGCTATATCAGTGCAGGCGCAGATGGCGCTATCTTTTCGGCACCAGGCGGATGCCGGGGGGCATCGGAAGGACGCGTCAGCCACATTGCGCAGGCAGTGCAGTCGCTGGGAGGGCTTGCCATCACCACGCTGAGCAGTAGTCAGGAAGGTGCGGATTGTGCTACGGTGCGCGACATTGGCCTGGCCAGTAAACGTTGCGGTAGCGACATGCATAATTTTGGCGACGCAGGGATGGCAGGCATGGCCGACCCGGAAGCGCTGAATGCCTTATCCCTCGCTATCCGTGGCCGACGGCACACCTGGGTGCGTATGGCAGCATCCCTGTCTCGTTAATTTGAGTCGGCCCTGTAAGGGGCCGTTTGCGGAGAGCGTTATGCCTAAGTATATGGAGATCTACCATGAAGTGCGGCGGCGCATTATGGTGGGCATCTATGCTCCCGACAAAAAATTGCCCGAAGGGGCAAGGCTCGCCGCTGAATTTGAATGTAGCGAGCTAACCATCACCAAAGCGCTGGATTTGCTCGTCCGCGAGGGACTGGTGCTGCGCAAGCGTGGGCTAGGCTCGTTTGTTAAGCGCCAGGTTTCTGCGGCAAGCAATTCACACCTGATAGGCACCGCGCAGCGCTGCGCCACTCAGGGGAAAACCCTCACCACTCGCGTGCAGCTATATACCGCCGTGCCTGCCTCTGCCGATATCGCGCAAAAATTGCAAATCCCTGAGGGTGAACTGGTGCATGAAATCCACAGGGTACGCGTCATAGCGGAGATCCCTTCCATCGTGGAGTACACATGGATGCCTGTCGCGCTGTTTCCTCGTCTGGCTCTGAGCCATGTTCAGCATTCCATTTACGCGTACATTACCCATGAGTTGGGGTGTACCGTCCATAGCGCACATATGAAAGTCACCGGGCGAAACGCCAGCGAGCAGGAAAGGGTGTGGCTGGAGCTGACCGAACCCACCACGCTTATTCAGGTGGAGCAGACGGCATTTCTCGATAACGGCAAGCTGTTTGAATACTCCTGCGCCCGCCATCTCTGGCATACCTTTAACTTTGAGACTGACTTTGTGCGTGTCTGACCCATAAAAAAATGGCGCTCCGAAGAGCGCCTAACAACAGTCACAAGTTGGGTTAATACAATACGTCTAAAGTTGAGGGTTGCAGTGGCATAACAGATGAAACTTAACCTTTCACACCGCCCGCCGTCAGGCCGTTGACCAGCCAGCGCTGCGCCAGCAGGAACACCACGGTAATCGGGATGGCAGAGAGTACGGCCGCCGCGGCAAAGTCGCCCCACAGGTAGTTTTGCGGGTTGAGGTATTGCTGCATACCCACGGCCAGGGTGTAACTATTCACATCACGCAGTAACAGAGACGCGACCGGCACTTCGGTGATGGCGGCGATAAACGACAGGATAAATACCACCGCCAGGATAGGCACCGACAGCGGCAGCAGAACCAGACGGAACGCCTGCCATGGTGTCGCGCCATCCAGCGCCGCCGCTTCTTCCAGCGAGCCGTCGATGGTTTCGAAATAACCTTTGATGGTCCACACATGCAGGGCGATACCGCCAAGATAGGCGAAGATCACGCCGCCGTGGGTGTTGAGGCCGATAAACGGCACATACTGGCCCAGGCGGTCAAACAAGGCATACAACGCGACCAGAGACAGTACCGCCGGGAACATCTGGAAAATCAGCATCCCTTTCAGCAGTGAGGCCTTGCCCGGGAACTTCATACGGGCGAAGGCGTACGCACAGGTGGTGGAGAGCGTCACGATGCCGATCGCGGTGATGGTCGCCACTTTCACCGAGTTCCAGAGCCACAGCAGTACCGGGAACGGCGGCGGGGTAACGCGGCCATCGGCATGCTCCACGCTGAAGCCCAGCGCAAGCTTCCAGTGCTCCCAGGAGATTTCGTCCGGGATCAGGCTGCCGGTAGCGAAGTTACCCGAACGCAGGGAGATGGCGATGACCATCAGCAGCGGGAACATGATCGCCGCAATAAAAATCAGCAGCCCTAAATGTGTCGCCAGGAGGCGCAGTTTCTGAGATTTGGGTTGTACCATAGCCATGATCGATGCCCTCCTTAGTCAAATTTCATACGTGTGGCTTTCAGGTTCACTATCGCCAGCGCGCCAACCAGCAGGAAGATCAGGGTGGCAATCGCTGCCGCCAGACCAAAGTCCTGACCGCCGCCTCCTTCAAAGGCGATGCGATAGGTGTAGCTCACGAGCAGATCGGTATAGCCGGCTGGCGTGGTGGTACCGAGACGATCCGGGCCACCGTTGGTCAACAGCTGAATCAGCACGAAGTTGTTAAAGTTGAAGGCAAAGCTGGCAATCATCAGCGGAGTCAGCGGCTTGATGAGCAGCGGCAGCGTAATCTTAAAGAAGTTCTGGAACGGACCCGCGCCATCCATTGCCGAGGCTTCGTACAGGTCGTCGGGGATAGCCTTCAGCAGGCCCATGCACAGGATCATCATGTACGGATAACCCAGCCAGGTGTTGACGATGATAATCATCGAACGGGCGGTGGTCGGGTCGCTGAACCAGGCCGGTTTGATGCCGAACAGCGCGCTCAGCATCATGTTGATTTCACCGAAGCTCTGGTTAAACAGCCCTTTGAAAATCAGAATTGAGATAAACGACGGTACGGCATACGGCAGGATCAGCAGCACGCGGTAGATCGCTTTGCCTTTCAGGGCTTCCCACTGCACGAGGCAGGCCAGCACCATACCCACGGCAACGGTCAGGAGTACCGTCAATACGGAGAAGACCACCGTCCAGACGAAGATAGCAAAGAACGGCTTCTGGATCCCTTCGTCGGTAAACACGCGGGTAAAGTTGTCCCAGCCGATAGTCACGGTATAGCCCGGGCTGAGTTTGTCATCGCCCCAGCTGCCGTCGGCGTTTACAGATTGATAGAAACCAATATCGTTGTTCGGACGGTACTTCACGCCGCTCTGGTTATTCGTCAGCGTGCCGTCATCCGCCAGGGTATAGAGTGGCTGCGTACCGGAAAACTGGCGCAGCGAGCTCATGGTCACTTTGCTTTCATCTGGCAGCACGGCGGTGAGCTGAGTCAGCGCCTGACGGTTCTGGGTAATGATACGCAGGTTAGCGCGTTCGCCTTCCGGCAGGGCAGGGACCTCTTTTAAGGCCAGCTTCTGCTCGCCGCCAAATTTGAAAGCGTCGGAAATATAGGTTTTGCCGCTCTCGCCGTCAGTCAGTGCTAATTTCCATTCGTCACCCGCAGGATACAAACCAAAGTTGAAGGTCTTGCCTGCCTGATAAGAACGGTCCAGAAGCACCTGAGTGGCGCGCTCTTGCGCGAGCTGGTTGGTGCTGCTGTAGTTAGTGAATGCGATAGCGATAGTACAGATCAGCGGGAACAGGACAAACAGCCCCATCCCGGCCACGCCCGGATAGACATAACGCCAGGCATATGCCTTACGGTTGGCGAAAATATACAGGCCAGCAGAGCTTAAAATCAGCGTCATGATGGCGAACAGATATTCCCCTTGTACGTACATTAAAACAACAAGGTAACCCACCAGCAGACAGAGCAGACCGATCGCTGACCACTTCAGCACGTCGCTTTGCCACCAATGTTTCTTTTTAATGACATCCATGGGGTTCTTCCTCTACAACGTTTGATCTTTTCTCCCTCTCCTGGGGGAGAGGGCCGGGGTGAGGGCGTGCGGATAGCGACAACCCTCACCCTAACCCTCTCCCAGAGGGAGAGGGGACTACGGCATTACTTAGTAATACGACCCTGCGCATCTTTCAGCGCGGCATCGACAGTCTGACGACCGCTTGCGGCGTTAATCACCGCAGTACGGGTGGCATACCAGAACGCGGCCATCTGTGGGATGTTCGGCATGATTTCGCCTTTCTGGGCGTTATCCATGGTTGCCGCGATACGTGGGTCTTTTGCCAGCTGATCCTGGAAGGATTTCAGCGCAACGGCACCCAGCGGTTTGTCCTTGTTCACTTCATCCAGACCCTGATCGGTCAGCAGGTAGTTTTCGAGGAACTCTTTCGCCAGCTCTTTGTTCGGGCTGGCGGCGTTGATACCTGCGCTCAGCACGCCGACGAACGGTTTAGACGGCTTGCCGTTGAAGGTTGGCAGCAGCGTCACGCCGTAGTTGATTTTGCTCTTGTCGATGTTGGTCCAGGCCCACGGACCGTTGATGGTCATCGCGGTTTCGCCTTTGTTGAACGCCGCTTCCGCGATGGAGTAATCGGTATCCGCGTTCATGTGTTTGTTCTTGATCAGATCGACCAGGAAGGTCAGACCCGCTTTCGCACCCGCGTTGTCCACGCCCACGTCTTTGACGTCATATTTGCCGTTTTCAAACTTGAACGCGTAACCGCCATCGGCAGCAATCAGCGGCCAGGTGAAGTACGGCTCCTGCAGGTTGAACATCAGCGCGCTCTTACCTTTCGCTTTCAGCTCTTTATCCAGTTTCGGGATCTCTTCCCAGGTTTTCGGCGGGTTAGGCACCAGGTCTTTGTTATAAATCAGAGACAGGGCTTCCACTGCGATTGGATAAGCGATCAGCTTGCCGTTATAGCGAACGGCGTCCCAGGTGAACGGGAACAGTTTGTCCTGGAAGGCTTTATCAGGCGTGACTTCCGCCAGCAGGCCGGATTGTGCATAACCCCCGAAACGGTCATGCGCCCAGAAGATGATGTCCGGGCCGTCACCGGTTGCCGCAACCTGCGGGAATTTCTCTTCCAGCTTGTCCGGGTGTTCTACGGTGACTTTGATACCGGTGTCTTTTTCGAATTTTTTACCCACTTCGGCCAGGCCGTTATAGCCTTTGTCGCCGTTAATCCAGATAACCAGCTTACCTTCTTCAATTTTGGCGAGAGCCGGTGCGGAAATCATCATTGCTGCAAGGGCGGACAATGCGAAAACGCGTGCGCCAGTCTTGATCTTCATATCTGCCATCCTTTTTTGGTGATGTGCTCGTGGATACATAAGGTGGTTCAACGTCACTCAGTCTCCTTATTTGACATCCTCTTTCCATCCTCCCAACCCCTACGCCCCACCCCCGGTTTGTGTGATCTGTGTTGCATAAATTTAAGTTATGAGTGCTGGCGCACATAAAAACACGCTGAATTTTGCAGGTGGGGTCACGAATTTTGCCTCAGCCCGCCAGCTGCGGTCGCAGAGCCTGCTCTCTCATCCTCCCGCCTCCTCCCCCATAAAAAAGCCGGGGGGTGGAGGATTCGCGAAAGTAATGGATACCCCATAGTGAACTTATCTTGAATGTTTCTGTCGGTGACAGGTTGTAACGAAGGGAGAAGGGCATGGCGAGCGTACAGCTGCGTAATGTAACGAAAGCCTGGGGCGACGTAGTGGTGTCAAAAGACATCAATCTCGACATCCACGAAGGTGAATTCGTGGTGTTTGTTGGCCCATCTGGCTGCGGTAAATCAACTCTGCTGCGTATGATTGCCGGTCTTGAAACCATCACCAGCGGTGATTTGCTGATTGGTGATACCCGAATGAACGACATTCCGCCTGCCGAACGTGGCGTTGGCATGGTGTTCCAGTCTTATGCACTTTATCCCCATCTCTCCGTCGCCGAGAACATGTCCTTTGGCCTGAAGCTGGCGGGGGCGAAAAAAGAGGTGATTAACCAGCGCGTCACGCAGGTGGCGGAAGTGTTACAGCTGGCACACCTGCTGGAGCGTAAACCGAAGGCGCTTTCCGGTGGTCAGCGTCAGCGCGTCGCGATTGGCCGTACGCTGGTGGCCGAACCACGCGTCTTCCTGCTGGATGAACCGCTTTCTAACCTGGATGCCGCGCTGCGCGTCCAGATGCGTATCGAAATCTCCCGTCTGCATAAACGTCTTGGCCGCACGATGATTTACGTCACCCACGATCAGGTCGAAGCGATGACGCTGGCCGACAAAATTGTGGTTCTGGACGCAGGCCGCGTGGCACAGGTGGGTAAACCGCTGGAGCTTTATCACTATCCGGCAGACCGCTTTGTTGCGGGCTTTATTGGCTCGCCAAAGATGAACTTCCTGCCCGTCAAAGTCACGGCGACAGCCATTGAACAGGTACAGGTGGAGTTGCCAAACCGTCAGCAAGTCTGGCTACCGGTCGACAGCGCCAACGTACAGGTGGGGGCCAACATGTCCCTCGGTATTCGTCCTGAACATTTACTGCCGAGCCACATCGCCGATGTGACGCTGGAAGGTGAAGTTCAGGTCGTCGAACAACTTGGTCACGAAACACAGATTCATATCCAGATCCCCGCCATCCGTCAGAACCTGGTCTACCGCCAGAATGACGTGGTGTTGGTAGAAGAGGGTGCCACATTCGCTATCGGTTTGCCGCCAGAGCGTTGCCATCTGTTCCGCGAGGATGGCACTGCATGTCGTCGGCTGCACAAAGAGCCAGGCGTTTAAGCAATCCCAAAAGAAGACACGAAACCGACAGGTCAAGTGTTCAAAGAAAAGCAATGATCTCAGGAGATAGAATGATGATTACTCTGCGCAAACTTCCTCTGGCAGTTGCCGTCGCAGCGGGCGTAATGTCTGCTCAGGCACTGGCCGTGGATTTCCATGGTTATGCTCGTTCCGGTATCGGCTGGACCGGGAGTGGTGGTGAACAACAATGTTTCCAGGCAACCGGTGCTCAAAGTAAATACCGTCTCGGTAACGAATGTGAAACGTACGCTGAGCTGAAACTGGGCCAGGAAGTGTGGAAAGAGGGCGACAAGAGCTTCTATTTCGACACTAACGTAGCGTATTCCGTGGCGCAGCAGAACGACTGGGAAGGTACAGACCCGGCATTCCGTGAAGCTAACGTGCAGGGTAAAAACCTGATTGAGTGGCTGCCAGGCTCCACCATCTGGGCCGGTAAGCGTTTCTATCAACGTCATGACGTCCACATGATCGACTTCTACTACTGGGATATTTCTGGTCCTGGTGCAGGTCTGGAAAACATCGACGTCGGTTTCGGTAAACTCTCTCTGGCAGCGACGCGTTCTTCTGAAGCGGGTGGCTCTTCCTCCTTCGCCAGCAACAGCATTTACGACTACACCACCCGTACAGCAAACGACGTGTTTGACGTCCGTTTAGCTCAAATGGAAATCAACCCAGGCGGTACTCTGGAATTGGGTGTTGACTATGGCCGTGCTAACCCACGTGATGACTATCGCCTGGTTGACGGTGCATCTAAAGATGGCTGGATGTTCACTGCTGAACACACCCAGAGCATGTTGAAAGGCTACAACAAGTTTGTTGTTCAGTATGCAACTGACTCTATGACTTCTCAGGGTAAAGGCCTTTCTCAGGGGGCTGGTGTAGGCATCGATAGCAATAGCGGCTTTGCCTATGACATCAATAATAACGGTAGTTTGCTGCGTATCCTCGACCACGGTGCGATCTCTTTGGGCGATCGTTGGGACCTGATGTATGTCGGTATGTATCAGGATATCGACTGGGATAACAACAACGGTACCAAGTGGTGGACTGTGGGCGTACGTCCAATGTTCAAATGGACGCCAATCATGAGTACCTTACTGGAAGTGGGTTACGACAACGTCAAATCCCAGGAGACTGGCGAAACGAACAACCAGTACAAAATCACCCTGGCTCAACAGTGGCAAGCTGGCGACAGCATTTGGTCACGCCCAGCAATCCGCGTCTTCGCAACCTATGCCAAGTGGGATGAAAAATGGGGCTACGACTACACCGGTAACCCTTCCAACAACGCAAACTTCGGTAAAGCAGTCAAAGATGGCTTTAACGGTGGTTCCTTCGGCCGTGGCGACAACGATGAGTGGTCCTTCGGCGCCCAGATGGAAATCTGGTGGTAAACCCGTCTTAATCTGACGTAATGACCAAACTGAGGGGCGCAAGCCCCTCAATCCTTGGGACGGCGCGCTATTGCCTGGCTACCGCTGACCTGTGCATTTTGAGGTGATAACAATGAAAATGAACAAAACTCTCCTTGCCCTTTGCTTATCCGCAGGGCTGCTGGCAAGCGTGCCTGCAGTGACGCTCGCCAATGTGAATTTCGTCCCGCAAAATACGGCGTCTGCACCTGCTATTCCGACAGCGGCATTGCAGCAGTTAAGCTGGATCCCCGTAGATCAATCTAAAACGCAGACGACCCAGCTTTCAACGGGTGGACAGCAGCTCAACGTCTCCGGCATCACGGGGCCGGTTGCCGCTTACAGCGTGCCAGCTAATATTGGTGAACTGGCGATTACACTGACCAGTGAAGTAAACAAACAAACGAGCGTATTTGCACCTAATGTTCTGATCCTCGATCAGAACATGACTCCTTCTGCTTTCTTCCCGAGTGAATATTTTACCTATCAGGAACCGGGCGTAATGAGCGCCGACCGTCTGGAAGGTGTTATGCGTCTCACGCCTGCGCTGGGTCAACAAAAACTCTATGTGCTGGTCTTTACCACCGAGCAAGATCTGCAGAAAACGACCAAACTACTTGACCCAGCTAAAGCTTATGCCAAAGGCACCGGCAATGCGGTTCCGGATATTCCAGACCCGATTGCACGTCATGTCACCGATGGCACGTTAAAGCTGAAAGTGAAAACCAATAGTGGGTCCAGCGTTCTGGTCGGCCCACTGTTTGGCTCCTCCGGTACCGGGCCTGTCACCGTTGGGAATACCGCTGCACCTGTTTATACCGCGCCAGCGGCTACGGCAGCCGCGACCGCAGCCCCAGCTCCGGCGAAGAAAGCTGAGCCGGTACTGAACGACACCGAAGAATACTTCAACAACGCCATTAAGCAGGCGGTGAAGCGCGGCGATGTCGATAAAGCGCTGAAACTGCTTGATGAAGCCGAACGTTTAGGTTCAACCACTGCCCGTTCCACCTTTATCAGCAGTGTAAAAGGCAAGGGGTAACCGTTTCCCCACAGTGCTGATTTGTTAGTAGTTTAGTGCGCCTGAGTGGGCGCACTTTTTTTCGTGCCGCTCGCGCTGTTGCACCATTGTTGCGATAGTGATCGCTAAATAACGTTTGACCGCCCTCAATGCGCTTTTCTGCGATACAATGCCATTACGTTATGTATCGGAGAGTCCGGCATGTCACACCCTGCGCTAACGCAACTGCGTTCGCTGCGCTATTTCGACCAAATACCTGCGCTTGACCCGCAGCAGCTTGACTGGTTGCTGCTGGAAGATTCCATGACTAAACGTTTTGAGCAACAGGGCAAGACGGTTACGGTGACGATGATTCAGGAAGGGTTTGTCACCTCTGCTGACATTGCCAGTGAGCTGCCGCTGTTACCAAAAGAAGAACGCTACTGGTTGCGTGAAATTCTGCTCTGCGCGGATGGTGAGCCGTGGCTCGCCGGACGAACCGTGGTGCCTGAATCCACCCTTTCCGGGCCAGAGCTGGCACTGCAACGGCTGGGAAATACCCCGCTCGGGCGGTATCTTTTTACCTCGTCTGAACTTACCCGTGATTTTATTGAAATTGGACGCGATGCCGAACTGTGGGGACGTCGTTCCCGTCTTCGCCTGAGCGGTAAACCGTTAATACTGACGGAGCTTTTTTTACCGGCATCGCCGTTGTACTGAGAGGAAGAAAAAAATGGAGTGGAGCCTGACGCAGAACAAGCTGCTGGCCTATCACCGCTTAATGCGTACCGATAAACCCATCGGCGCGCTACTGCTGTTGTGGCCGACATTATGGGCGCTATGGGTGGCGACTCCGGGCGTTCCACCGCTGTGGATCCTGGGCGTGTTTGTGGCCGGTGTCTGGCTGATGCGTGCGGCGGGCTGTGTGGTCAATGACTACGCCGATCGTAAATTCGACGGACATGTGAAACGGACAGCCAATCGTCCGTTACCCAGCGGGCAGGTCACAGAGAAAGAGGCCCGCGTGCTGTTTATCGTGCTGGTGCTGCTCTCCTTCCTGCTGGTGTTAACCCTCAACACCATGACCATCCTGCTTTCCGTTGCGGCCCTCGCGCTGGCATGGGTCTACCCGTTTATGAAACGCTATACCCATCTGCCGCAGGTGGTGCTCGGCGCGGCGTTTGGCTGGTCGATCCCAATGGCGTTTGCGGCGGTCAGCGAGTCGGTACCGCTGAGCTGCTGGCTGATGTTCCTGGCGAACATTCTCTGGGCCGTGGCTTATGACACGCAATATGCGATGGTTGACCGCGATGACGATCTGAAAATTGGCATTAAATCGACCGCCATTCTGTTTGGTCGTCACGACAAGCTGATTATCGGTATCCTGCAGGTCGCCGTGCTGGCGCTGATGGTGGCGATTGGTCGCCTGAACGGGCTCAACTGGGAGTTTTACTGGTCAGTGCTGGTGGCGGGGCTGCTGTTTGCTTATCAGCAAAAGCTGATCGCAAAGCGTGAGCGTGACGCCTGTTTTAAAGCGTTTATGAATAATAACTACGTGGGCCTGGTGCTGTTCCTGGGGCTGGCGATGAGCTATTTTGGCTGAAAAAAAGCCCGGTGACGCTGAAGCTTACCGGGCCTGCATGATATGAAGCGTCAGATTGTGAGCCGGGTAAGGCGAAGCCGCCACCCGGCTTTTTCACATCACTCGCCCTGCGTCGCACTCTCAATCGTCAAACGCACGTCGGAGGTAATCAGCTCTGCCAGCATCTGATACACCTTCAGCGTCTCTTCCGGCTCGGCATCGCCCGTGTCGCTAATGAAGCCTTCATCACGCAACGTCAGTACCAGTGAACTGAAGACCGCTTTGTCGAAGAATTCCGGGGCGTTGATGCCGTGCAGAACGGAAAGACGCTGTGCCAGCGTCCGGCTCTCTTTCTCCAGCGTACCGCGGTTAATGGAGGGGTTCGCGCTCAGCAGCCAGAAGGTGATAGCGTAGCGCTGCAGCGTTTCACGCGCACCCGCCGCCAGCAGTTGCAGCGTGCGGGAGCGTGACGGATTGATATGCAGCTCGTCGTTAACAACGGTAATTAGCCCCTGACGACGCAGCTCCTCGGTCATTTTATCCAGCTCAATCGCCAGCTCATCCTTGCTCCAGCGCAGGAACAGCTCTGCTTTCAGCATCGGATAGAGCGTCTCCACGTGACGCAGCAGCTCCTGACGAGAAATACGGCGATGCTGAGTAATGATCGCCGCCATCAGCGACGGCAGCATCAGCATATGCGCGATATTGTTACGATAGTAGGTCATCAGCACCGCCTGCTCGCGCGGGAGAATGATGATGTCGCCAATCGTATCTTTCTCGACTTCAAACTTGTTCATCTGCAGCGCATGGTCGATCAGCTCGCTCGCCGTGCTGGCAGGCGTCGTTGAATCCACCGAGTAGGGAACGTTGCGCATCAGGTCAAGATAGCAATCCAGCTGCTCCGTAAGCTGTTCACGGGTCAGCGAGCGTTGACGTGACGCCAGCAGCGCCGTACAGCACAGGTTCATGGCGTTTGCGGCACCGGCATTGTTAATACGCACCATCAGCTCAGCCGCGATACCGTTAACCGTAGGCGTCAGCCAGGCTGGACGCACCGCTTCGATAGGATCGATAGACTCGCGCCAATCGGGAACATGGTTGTTCAGATACGTCATCAACGGCATCGGCTCGCCGAAGTTTACGTAGCCCTGACCAAGATTGCGTAGCTTGCTCAGGCCGCGCAGCATCTGCGGCAGGCTCTCTTTCTCTTTAGTCGCCCCGCGTAGCTCTTTGGCGTAAGTCCCCACTTCCATGACGTGCTCATAGCCAATGTAAATGGGCACCAGCGTGATGGGACGAGTGCCGCCGCGCAGCATCGCCTGGATGGTCATCGACAGCGTGCCGGTTTTCGGATCCAGCAGACGGCCGGTTCGTGAACGTCCCCCCTCCACGAAGTACTCAACGGAATAACCGCGGCTGAACAGCTCGCCCAGATATTCACGGAATACGGTGGAGTAGAGCTTGTTGCCCTTAAAGGTACGACGAATGAAGAACGCCCCCAGGCGGCGGAAAATCGGGCCTGCTGGCCAGAAGTTCAGGTTGATACCGGCTGCGATGTGCGGTGGCACCAGCCCCTGGTGATAGAGCACATACGAGAGGAGCAGGTAGTCCATGTGGCTGCGGTGGCAGGGCACATAAACAATTTCATGGCCGTCATGCGCCAGTTGGCGAACGCGCTCGGCGTTATGGACGTTAATGCCCTGATAGAGGCGGTTCCATGTAAAGCCCAGGATGCGGTCAGAAAGACGGATCATCTCATAGGAGAAGTTCGCGGCAATCTCTTCCATCAGCGCAATGGCGTTCTGCTGTGCTTTTTCGTGTGAAATCTTTTTACTCCGCGCTTCGTCTTCAACAGCACGGGCGATCGCTTTGGAAGCCAGCAGCTTGTTGAAGAGATCCTGACGCGCCGGAAGGCGAGGGCCAACGGCGGCCAGACGCTGACGAGCGAAATGCATGCGCGCCACGCGCGCCAGTTTTTGCGCGATGATCTTATCGGTGCCGTGCTCGTCGGCCATCCGGCGTAGCGAGACGGAAGGGGAGAAGCGCACAAAGCTGTCGCGCCCCAGCCAGGAGACGGCGAAGAATTTCTGGATGCCATTAAGCATGCGTAACGGTGGGTTCTCTTCCCCTTTTTCGCGGCCCGGACGACGACCAAACATCACCGACACCGGCACCATCTGCACATCCAGATCGGGATTGCTGCGATGCAGGTCGAGATAGTCGTGGAACAGCTTAATGGACTCTTCTTTTGGCGTGTAATAGGTAAACACGCGTGGCCCACCGTGAATGAACACGTATCGCGGCAACAGCGTACCGTCGACTTCTAACGGTTCAAGCGGGTCAGGTAAATCATGCGCCAGACACTGGGCGCGAAGCGTCAGCAAGTCTGCCTTCGAGTTGTAAGGCAAAACATACATAATAGGGCGCGACGTATCGAGCCCCAATTCCAGCGCGGGTTCTGCTGGGATAGACTTACTTTTTACCAGGACGCTTAATGGTAAATTAAGTAATTTGTAGTAAATTCGTGGCCAGCCAGACATAAACGATGTAAAGCCTCTGGTTAATAATGCAATTGCGGCGCAAGGATAACAGAAAGCGCGCGAAATTACTGTTGTTACCCGTCATACTTCAGGCTACAGCGCAACACGTTGCGCCTCCTGTTATTGACGCTATTTCAAATAAAAGGTTCTTTTAATGGCCAATAATACCACTGGGTTAACCCGTATCATTAAAGCTGCTGGCTATTCCTGGAAAGGTTTTCGCGCCGCTTGGGTCAACGAAGCCGCGTTTCGCCAGGAGGGTGTCGCCGCGATTGTCGCGGTGATTATCGCCTGTTTCCTTGATGTTGATGCCATTACCCGCGTGCTTCTGATCGGCTCCGTGCTGTTGGTGATGATAGTGGAAATTATTAATAGCGCTATTGAGGCCGTTGTGGACCGTATTGGCTCTGATTTTCACGAACTTTCTGGCCGGGCAAAAGACATGGGCTCTGCTGCCGTGTTGCTGGCGATTATCACTGCGGTCATCACCTGGGTCACGCTGCTTTGGTCACATTTCCGATGAGCCTCGAGGAATAATTAAGTCCCTGGTTTTTTGTGCAGTTTTTGGTTCCAAAATCGCCTTTGACTGTATATACTCACAGCATAACTGTATATACACCCAGGGGGCGGAATGAAAGCGTTAACGACCAGGCAGCAAGAGGTGTTTGATCTCATTCGGGATCATATCGGCCAGACGGGTATGCCACCCACGCGTGCGGAAATCGCGCAGCGTCTGGGCTTCCGTTCTCCGAACGCTGCCGAGGAACACCTGAAAGCGCTGGCGCGTAAAGGCGTAATTGAGATTGTATCGGGTGCTTCACGCGGTATCCGCCTGCTGGTGGAAGAAGAGACGGGCATTCCGCTGGTGGGGCGCGTCGCGGCAGGTGAACCTCTGCTGGCGCAACAGCATATTGAAGGCCACTATCAGGTTGATCCGGGCATGTTCAAGCCGAGCGCGGATTTCCTGCTGCGTGTAAGCGGTATGTCCATGAAAGACATCGGTATTCTTGACGGCGATCTGCTTGCGGTACATAAAACGCAAGACGTGCGTAACGGCCAGGTTGTGGTGGCGCGCATCGATGATGAAGTCACCGTTAAACGCCTGAAAAAGCAAGGTAATACGGTTCAGCTGCTGCCGGAAAACAACGAGTTTTCCCCCATTGTGGTAGACCTCCGCGAACAAAACTTCTCTATCGAGGGGCTGGCGGTAGGGGTCATTCGCAACGGAGAATGGCTGTAATCTCATCCTGACAGGCTACGGATCTGCCGTGGCCTGATTCCTTATCCACTCCCGGTATTTTTTCATGTCACTGCTTACGGCATCCGATAAGGCATTGTGGCGTCTTGCACTGCCGATGATTTTTTCCAATATCACCGTTCCTCTGCTGGGGCTGGTGGATACGGCAGTTATTGGTCACCTTGATTCACCCATCTATCTGGGCGGCGTGGCGATTGGCGCGACAGCGACCAGCTTCCTTTTTATGCTCCTGCTCTTTTTGCGCATGAGTACCACCGGGCTTACGGCGCAGGCGTACGGTGCTAAAGATCCTTTGCGTCTGGCGCGCGCGCTGGTTCAGCCGTTAATTCTGGCGCTTGGGGCAGGCGCGTTAATCGCTATATTACGTACCCCACTGATTGATCTGGCGCTGCATATCGTTGGCGGCAGCGAGGCGGTACTGGAGCAGGCACGACGCTTCCTTGAAATTCGCTGGCTCAGCGCGCCCGCGTCGCTGGCTAATCTGGTTCTGCTGGGGTGGTTACTCGGCGTGCAGTATGCCCGCGCGCCCGTGATCCTGCTGGTGGTAGGCAACCTCCTCAACATCGTGCTCGATCTCTGGCTGGTGATGGGCCTGCACATGAACGTGCAGGGTGCGGCACTGGCGACGGCGATTGCCGAATACGGGACGTTTATCCTTGGTCTGTGGATGGTCTGGCGGGTGCTTGTCATGCGCGGGATCTCCCTTGCTCTGCTTAAGAGTGCATGGCGAGGCAATATCCGCACTCTGCTGGCGCTTAATCGCGACATTATGCTGCGCTCACTGCTGCTGCAGCTCTGTTTCGGCGCACTGACGGTCTTTGGCGCCCGGCTTGGGCCAGATATCGTCGCGGTGAATGCCGTTCTGATGACGCTGCTGACCTTTACCGCCTATGCACTGGATGGCTTTGCCTATGCTGTGGAAGCGCATTCCGGCCAGGCATACGGCGCACGTGAAAGTGGTCAGCTGCGGGATGTCTGGCGGGCGGCCTGTCGGCAGTCGGGGCTGGTGGCGCTGGCGTTCGCGCTGATTTACGCCTGTTTTGGCGAACAGATTATTGCGTTACTCACCTCCCTTCCTGCACTGCGCGAGCTGGCAAGCCATTACCTTATCTGGCAGGTCATTTTGCCGGTGGTGGGGGTCTGGTGCTATCTGCTGGACGGTATGTTTATCGGCGCGACGCGAGGAGCGGAGATGCGTAACAGCATGGCGGTGGCGGCGGCTGGTTTTGCCCTGACGCTGCTCACGCTCCCCTGGCTGGGTAACCATGGTTTATGGCTCTCTCTGGCGGTCTTTCTCGCGTTGCGAGGCCTGTCACTGGGCTTTATCTGGCACCGGCACTGGCAAAACAATACCTGGCTTCCTTCACGCAACGATATATCGTGACGGTTAAAGATTCCGAATATAAAATCAACTGCCGAATCCTTAACTACAATTATTATCACGTCCAGCAGAAAAGAACGTAACGGACGTTACGACCCGACGCTTAACTAAGAGGACACGATGATGAATAAAGACGAAATCGGCGGCAACTGGAAGCAGTTCAAAGGTAAAGCGAAAGAACAGTGGGGTAAGCTGACGGATGACGATATGACGGTCATCGAAGGTAAACGCGATCAGCTTGTCGGTAAAATTCAGGAACGCTACGGTTACGAGAAAGACCAGGCGGAAAAAGAGGTCGGCGACTGGGAAAAACGCAACGACTACCGTTGGTAACCGTGTGATACCCGACAGTACAAGGAAGTACTCCCTGAGGGCGGCCATGGGCCGCCTTTGTTTTGGCTGTTAACGCGGCTTTTTCTTTACGAGGATAGAGTGGTCATGGTGGCACGCGTCCTGATGCCGACAGGCCTCCACTTCTACACACGCAGAGCATAATCCGTGTGCTTCAATGACGTTATGGCGCAAGGCAAAGCCCATTCTGGCCGCCAGCGTATGCATAATATCTTCTACGCCTTCCGCCCCTTCTTCTTTCACCACGCCACAACGGTCGCAGATAAACATGGCCGACGTATGGGTTGGCTGGTCAAAAAGATGACACAACACATAACTGTTTGTTGATTCGACCTTGTGTACAAACCCTTGTTCCAGCAGAAAATCTAGCGCACGATAGACCGTAGGCGGTTTAGCCTGTGGCTCGCTTTCGCGCAGCAGGTCGAGCAGGTCGTATGCGCTGATGGCGCCCTGCTGCAGGGTCATCAGACGCAAGACTTCAAGGCGCTGCGGAGTCAGGCGCACATTGCGTTGCGCGCACAGCTTCTCTGCCTGCGCTAACAGCTCTTTTGTGGACTTATCCATTTAGCACCTCGGATGTTATAGGCTGGAAAACCCTCACTTTACCATGTTCTGGTAAAAACGCCGAGATCCGCCAGGCTGTGCTATACCTGACCCATCGCAAACCGGGAAATTAATGATGAAAAAACCTGACTGTATTCGGCACTGGCGAGACGTGGAAGAGCCAGATAATTCAACCTATCCCGACAGCAACGAGCTTTTCTCCATCGGTGCACCGCTGGCTCGTCACCTGGGGCTCAGGCGAATCGGTATTCACCACGAGCGTTTGCCGCCCGGGCGTCGAACCTCCTATCCCCACGCGGAAAGCGACGAAGAAGAGTTCATCTATGTGCTGGAAGGGTATCCGGAAGCCTGGATTAACGGCTATTTGTGGAAGCTTGAACCCGGCGACAGCGTAGGGTTTCCTGCTGGCACCGGCGTCTGCCATACCTTTATTAATAACACCGAAGAAGAGGTGCGATTACTGGTTGTTGGCGAGGCTAACAAGAAGTACAACCGAATCTACTATCCGCTTAACCCGGAGTATGCCGCCACGCGTGAAGATCGCTGGGTTGATCATCCCCCTCAGTTCTTTGGGCCGCACGATGGAAAACCTGGGAAAAAATAATTTCCTCTTCTATAAATATTGAGGGCCGTCACAAATAACAACAGGCCTGTCCGGAGTTTTACTTAAGGAAATAGCGGGTCTTTTTGTACTTATTCACAGCAATAGTTCGTTCCTGTTTGGGTGATAACAAACAGGGTGATGTTATTAACGACAATAAGACGAGCATACTGTGAAAAAACATTTTAAATTTTCGGTGGTTAGCATCGCTGTCTCCCTGTTTATGGCAAATCAGGCGGGAGCAGCCAATACCTGGACAGAATCACGTAGCGACGCAATGGGTGGCACGGGCGTCGCTTCGGGCAGCTATGGCAGCGGGGCGTTAATCAACCCCGCGTTATTGGCAAAGGCGAAACCGGACGATGATGTGACGGTTATTTTACCGTCCGTCGGCGTGCAGGTGACGGATGAAGACAATCTTCAGGATGAGATTGATACCATCAACGATAAAATCAATCACTATAAGGATGTGGTTGATAGCCTGACCCCCATCGAAGTGATTACCAACCCGCTGGGCTCAATCGATCAGTTCCAGGGAGCGGCAAAAGATCTTGCCGATGAACTGGACTATCTCAAAGGCAAAACCGCACGCGCTACGGCAGGCGCGGGGATTGCGGTGAGTATCCCTAACGATGTGCTCTCCGTGGCCTTTATGGCGAAAGGCTATGCCCACGGGCGCGTCAGCTCTTCCATCGATCAGCAAGATATTGATTACCTGCGCAGTATCCAAAACAGCGATGCGGTGGCGGCGGGCGTGGCACTGGATGCGGCGCTAAACGGTACCGATCAAATCACGAAAAACCTTAACTCTACGGCGTCTGGCCGGGCGGCAATTGTCTCCGATTATGGTGTTGCCATTGCCCGTCAGTTCGATCTGGGTGGCGTCCCGGTTTCCCTTGGCGTCACGCCAAAACTGCAGAAAACCTGGATCTACAACTACACCACCTCAATTTACGATTACGACAGTAACAAGTGGAACGACAGCCGCTACCGGAAAGACGATACCGGCTTTAACGTGGATGCCGGTATCGCGGCCGATTTCGGCGAGCACTGGACGGTCGGGGTGAGCGGGCAAAACCTGATGTCGCGCGATATCGACACCAAGGACATTCGCATCCGCAACGGGCGCACGGGGGAAGTGGTGAGCTATAAAGACACCTATCAAATCCGTCCGCTGGTGACGGCCGGTGCCGCCTGGCACAACGATCTGGTGACTCTGACCGCCGATGGCGATCTGACAGAAACCAAAGGCTTTAAAAGCGAAGATACCTCGCAGTATGTTGGCGTGGGTGCGGAAGTGACGCCGCTGAGCTGGCTGGCCGTGCGGGCGGGTTATCGTGCCGATATGAAAGGGAATGACAGTAACGTCTTTACCGGTGGTGTCGGTTTTGCACCGTTTAACACGGTCCACGTCGACCTGATGGGGCTCTACGGTGAAGATGAAACCTGGGGCGCAGGGGCGCAGTTGAGTATGACGTTCTAAAGGGCACCGGAGGCGTTGCGCCTCCGGCTTTTCTTTATGCTATAGTAGCGCCCCTTTTCCACCAGATGCTTAAAACTTCGCCATGTCGTCAGAACACCAGACTGCCTTTCCCGCACACCGTTTCTCCATTGCGCCCATGCTCGACTGGACGGACAGACACTGCCGCTATTTCCTGCGCCAGCTCTCCCGCCATACGCTGCTGTACACCGAAATGGTCACCACCGGTGCAATTATTCACGGTAAGGGCGACTATCTGGCGTACAGCGAAGAAGAGCATCCGGTTGCCCTGCAGCTGGGTGGCAGCGATCCGGCTGCGCTGGCGCACTGTGCGAAGCTGGCTGAAGAACGTGGCTACGACGAAATTAACCTTAACGTTGGCTGTCCGTCCGATCGCGTGCAAAACGGCATGTTCGGCGCCTGTCTGATGGGGAACGCACAGCTGGTAGCGGACTGCATCAAGGCGATGCGTGATGTGGTCTCCATTCCGGTGACGGTGAAGACCCGTATCGGTATTGATGACCAGGACAGCTACGAATTCTTGTGTGATTTCATCAATACGGTTGCCGGAAAGGGCGAGTGCGAGATGTTTATCATCCATGCGCGTAAAGCCTGGCTCTCTGGCCTTAGCCCGAAAGAGAACCGCGAAATTCCGCCGCTGGACTACCCGCGTGTGTATCAACTGAAGCGGGACTTCCCGCACCTGACCATGTCGATCAACGGTGGTATCAAGTCGCTCGACGAGGCCAAAACACATCTGGCGCATATGGATGGCGTGATGGTCGGTCGCGAGGCATATCAGAATCCGGGTATTCTGAGGACGGTCGATCGCGAGATCTTCGGCGATGAAGGCGCAGACACTGACCCGGTTGCCGTAGTGCGGGCCATGTATCCGTACATTGAACGTGAGCTGAGTAACGGCACTTACCTTGGCCATATCACGCGTCATATGCTTGGCCTGTTCCAGGGGATCCCGGGCGCACGCCAGTGGCGTCGCTATCTGAGCGAGAACGCGCATAAAGCTGGCGCGGATATCGAAGTGCTGGAACAGGCGCTACGCCTGGTTGCAGATAAACGATAAATCTCGCTAAAAATTCGTCAAATTCACCACGCCCCGCACAGCCTTGCGGGGCGTTTTGCTTTTATAACAACACGTTAGAGTTGGCATGGATCTTGTAATGATTGCGACATCATTCGGGAACTCATGGGAGAGAACCATGTTGGAACTGCTTTTTGTGATTGGCTTTTTTGTCATGCTGTTAGCCACCGGCGTGTCGCTGCTCGGCATTCTGGCAGCGCTTGTGGTAGCGACAGTGGTCATGTTTATTGGCGGATTATTTGCCCTGACGATCAAACTTCTGCCGTGGCTGCTGCTGGCCGTTGCGGTGGTGTGGGTTATACGGGCGATTAAATCACCAAAACTGCCCACTTATCAGCGTAATAACCGCTTTCGTTACTAAGGTATTGAGGGGTTCGTCACATACCTGCAACTTTTCCGGCGGCATTGCTTAGAACGGAATAGGATTTACTTATCGAATCTGTCACTATGGCTGCCGCTAAAGAATTCATCGAGCTGTACCCTACATACAGCCGAACTAAAAAAAGAAAGGGCTTCCTCAGGGAAGCCCAATTTCTTTTATGGGATCAGGGAATTAACAGGCTTGACCCCTGCGTTGACCGGCTCTCCAGCACCTCATGCGCACGTTGCGCATCGCTTAGCGCGTACTTCTGCGCATCAGCCACATCCACTTTGATGACCCCGCTGGCAATCAGCGAGAACAGTTCGTTACTGGCTTCGAGCAACTCTTCGCGATTGGTGATGTAGCCCTGCAGGGATGGACGAGTGACATACAGCGAGCCTTTCTGGTTCAGAATACCCAGATTCACACCGGTCACCGCGCCTGACGCGTTACCGAAGCTCACCATCAGACCGCGGCGCTGCAGGCAGTCCAGAGACGCTTCCCAGGTATCTTTCCCTACCGAGTCATATACCACGCGCACTTTCTTGCCGCCGGTTACCTCTTTTAAGCGTTCAACGATGCTCTCTTCCCGGTAGTTAATCACCTGCCAGGCGCCGGCCTGCAGCGCGCGCTGGGCTTTTTGCGCGCTCCCTACGGTGCCGATCAGTTTTGCGCCTAACGCTTTGGCCCACTGGCAGGCGATGAGTCCTACGCCGCCCGCAGCCGCATGGAACAGGAACTGCTCGTCGGGTTTGATTTCATAGGTTTTGCGCAGCAGATAATAGACCGTCAGCCCTTTCAGGAAGGAGGCCGCGGCCTGTTCAAACGAAATGGCATTGGGCAGGAGGGCAACTTTGTCAGCCGGAACGTTGTGTACGGAGCTGTAAGCGCCCAGCGCCGATTGCGCATACACCACGCGATCGCCTTCTTTAACATGCTTAACGGCGCTGCCCACTTTGCTGACCACGCCCGCCGCTTCGGTACCCAGACCGCTCGGCAGTGACGGCGGTGGATAAAGACCGCCGCGAATATAGGTATCGATGTAGTTAATGCCGATGGCTTTATTTTCAACCTGCACTTCATTTTCGCCAGGCGCGGCGGGGGTAAACTCCACCGCGTTGAGTACGTCAGGGCCACCATGCTTGTGAAATTCAATACGTGTTGCCATGCTTCCTCCAGAATGTGGTAATCTTTCGACCCACTCTTTATCTCGGTAACTCCATTCACTATGGCAGGAAACAAACCCTTCAACAAACAGACTGAACCTCGTGAGCGTGATTTTCAGGTCGCCGGGTTAAAAGTCCCGCCGCACTCGATTGAAGCGGAACAGTCGGTGTTGGGCGGTTTAATGCTGGATAACGAGCGCTGGGACGACGTCGCCGAGCGCGTCGTGTCCGACGATTTCTACACCCGCCCGCACCGCCACATCTTCACCGAAATGGCGCGCCTGCAGGAGTCTGGTAGCCCGATTGACCTGATTACGCTCGCGGAATCGCTGGAGCGGCAGGGGCAACTGGACAGCGTTGGCGGTTTTGCTTATTTAGCAGAACTGTCGAAAAACACGCCAAGTGCAGCGAACATTAGCGCTTATGCGGACATCGTTCGCGAACGCGCCGTTGTTCGTGAGATGATCTCGGTCGCGAATGAAATCGCCGAAGCGGGCTTTGATCCGCAGGGTCGCACCAGCGAAGACCTGCTCGATCTCGCGGAATCCCGCGTCTTTAAAATTGCTGAAAGTCGCGCCAACAAAGATGAAGGCCCGAAAAACATCGCCGATGTGCTCGATGCCACCGTCGCCCGTATTGAACAGCTCTTCCAGCAGCCGCACGATGGCGTAACCGGAGTTAACACCGGCTATGACGATCTCAATAAGAAAACCGCAGGCCTGCAGCCGTCGGATTTGATTATCGTCGCCGCGCGTCCGTCGATGGGTAAAACCACCTTTGCGATGAACCTCGTCGAAAACGCGGCGATGTTGCAGGATAAGCCGGTCTTAATCTTCAGTCTGGAGATGCCATCTGAGCAGATCATGATGCGTTCTCTGGCGTCGCTTTCTCGTGTGGATCAGACCCGTATCCGTACCGGTCAGCTCGACGATGAGGACTGGGCGCGTATCTCCGGCACCATGGGGATCCTGCTGGAAAAACGTAACATCTACATAGATGACTCCTCCGGCCTGACGCCGACAGAAGTGCGCTCCCGTGCGCGCCGTATCGCCCGCGAGCATGGCGGTATTGGCCTTATCATGATCGACTACCTTCAGCTGATGCGCGTGCCGTCGCTCTCCGATAACCGTACGCTGGAGATTGCGGAAATTTCCCGCTCGCTCAAGGCATTAGCCAAAGAGCTGCATGTGCCTGTCGTGGCGCTCTCGCAGCTTAACCGCTCCCTGGAACAACGTGCCGACAAACGCCCGGTCAACTCCGACCTGCGTGAATCCGGCTCCATCGAGCAGGATGCCGACTTAATCATGTTCATCTACCGTGATGAGGTTTATCACGAGAACAGCGACCTGAAAGGGATCGCCGAAATTATTATCGGTAAACAACGTAACGGCCCTATCGGTACGGTACGTCTGACCTTTAACGGACAGTGGTCGCGTTTCGACAACTATGCCGGTCCTCAATATGATGATGAGTAATTTCTAAGGAAATCAAATGCAAGCGGCAACTGTTGTGATTAACCGCCGCGCTCTGCGACACAACCTGCAACGTCTGCGTGAACTGGCTCCTGCCAGTAAACTTGTTGCAGTCGTGAAAGCGAACGCTTACGGACACGGTCTTCTTGAGACCGCGCGAACGCTCCCCGATGCCGACGCCTTTGGCGTTGCCCGTCTTGAAGAAGCCCTCCGTCTGCGCGCGGGGGGGATCACCCAACCGATTTTGCTGCTCGAAGGCTTTTTTGAGGCTGCAGACCTGCCGACCATTGCAGACCAGCATCTGCACACGGCGGTACACAACGAAGAACAGCTTTCCGCCCTCGAAACCGCTGAGCTGAGCGAGCCAGTCACCGTCTGGATGAAGCTCGACACGGGCATGCACCGTCTGGGCGTACGTCCGGAACACGCGCAGGCGTTTTATCAGCGTCTGTGCCAGTGCAAAAATGTCCGCCAGCCGGTAAATATTGTCAGTCATTTTGCCCGGGCTGATGAGCCTGACTGCGGCGCTACTGAACAACAACTCGACATCTTTAACACCTTCTGCGAAGGCAAGCCGGGGATGCGTTCTATCGCGGCCTCCGGTGGCATTCTGCTGTGGCCGCAGTCGCACTTCGACTGGGCGCGTCCGGGGATTATTCTTTACGGCGTATCGCCGCTGGAGAACAGACCCTGGGGGCCGGACTTTGGCTTCCAGCCGGTGATGTCCCTGGTGTCTAAGCTGATTGCGGTGCGTGAGCACAAGGCGGGGGAACCGGTGGGTTACGGCGGCACCTGGACCAGCGAGCGTGACACCCGGCTGGGTGTGGTGGCGATGGGGTATGGCGACGGTTATCCACGTGCTGCGCCGTCCGGTACGCCGGTTCTGGTCAATGGCCGCGAAGTGAAGATTGTCGGTCGCGTGGCGATGGACATGATTTGCGTAGATCTGGGCCCCGATGCCCAGGATAAAGCGGGCGACGATGTGGTGATGTGGGGTGACGGTTTGCCCGTCGAACGCATCGCGGAAATCACGAAAGTGAGTGCTTACGAACTTATAACGCGCCTGACATCAAGGGTGGCAATGAAGTACATCGATTAAACTGCTGTGAATGCCGGGGGGCAGCGTTGCCTGACCCGGCATGGAACAGGTTAAACGCTCGATCTTCTGTCATATCCGGTTTATTGTTGAATTCCCTGCCTCATCGAATTCCGGAGAACCATCGCGTGTTTCAGAAAGTTGACGCCTACGCCGGCGACCCCATTCTCTCCTTAATGGAGCGTTTCAAAGAAGATCCTCGCAGCGACAAAGTGAATCTCAGCATTGGTCTGTATTACAACGAGGACGGCATTATTCCTCAGTTGAAAGCCGTTGCTGAAGCGGAAGCGCGTCTTAACGCCGCCCCGCACGGTGCTTCTCTTTATCTGCCGATGGAAGGGCTCAATACTTACCGTAACGCCATCGCGCCGCTGCTGTTTGGTGCCGATCACGCGGTGCTCGCACAAAAACGTGTTGCAACCATCCAGACCCTGGGCGGTTCAGGTGCGCTTAAAGTGGGTGCGGACTTCCTGAAAAAATACTTCCCGGATTCAGGGGTATGGGTCAGCGATCCCACCTGGGAAAACCACGTGGCGATTTTTGAGGGGGCCGGCTTTAAGGTGGCGACCTATCCATGGTTCGACAGTGAAACCAACGGCGTGCGCGTTGACGCGCTGCTGGAAAAACTGAATACCCTGCCAGAGCGCAGCATTGTGCTGCTGCACCCGTGCTGCCACAACCCGACCGGGGCAGATCTCACCAACGCCCAGTGGGATGCGGTGATTGAGGTGCTGAAAGCGCGCAACCTGATCCCCTTCCTCGACATCGCCTATCAGGGCTTTGGCGCAGGGATGGAAGAAGATGCCTATGCCATCCGTGCCGTGGCCAGCGCCGGGCTGCCTGTTCTGGTCAGCAACTCGTTTTCAAAAATCTTCTCCCTGTACGGCGAGCGCGTGGGTGGCCTCTCTGTGGTGTGCGAAGACGCCGAAGCGGCAGGTCGCGTACTGGGGCAACTGAAGGCGACCGTGCGCCGCATCTACTCCAGCCCGCCAAACTTTGGCGCGCAGGTGGTGGCGACTGTGCTGGGAGACGAACAGCTAAAAGCCAGCTGGCTTGCAGAAGTGGAATCCATGCGTAAGCGTATTCTGTCGATGCGTCAGGAGTTGGTTAACGTGCTGAAAGAGGCCGTACCGGGGCATAACTTCGACTATCTGCTTAAACAGCGCGGGATGTTTAGCTACACCGGGCTGAGCGCCGCACAGGTTGAACGTCTGCGCGAAGAATTCGGCGTCTACCTGATTGCCAGCGGACGTATGTGCGTGGCGGGTCTGAATGCCAGCAACGTTCATCGCGTGGCGCAGGCATTTGCTGCAGTAATGTAAGTACTTACTCACCATCCCTCTCCCCGTGGGAGAGGGCCGGGATGAGGGCATCAGGCCGCACAAACAGGTTGCCCGGCATTCTGTGATCTTCTTCTTTTTATCCAACCTCATAAGCAAAAACTCCTTCCCTTCATCTCCCGCTGGGGTTATGGTCGGATAGATTTTTGACCAGTCGCTCAAATTAAAACGATAACAAACTGAATATTCAGGGGAAAATATGCGCAAGATCACACTGGCGCTCAGCGCCGCCTGCTTATTGTTCTCGCTTAACAGTACGGTCGTCGCGCGCGCTTCCGCACCGACGCCGCTTTACACCGGCACTACCGCCGCTATTCTGGCTGAACAAGCCCCCATTCACTGGGTCTCTGTAGCCCAGATTGAAAACAGCCTGATGGGCCGCCCGCCAATGGCCGTGGGCTTTGATATTGACGATACCGTTCTCTTCTCCAGCCCCGGGTTCTGGCGCGGTAAAAAAACATACTCACCGGACAGCGAAGCGTATCTGAAAAACCCGGAGTTCTGGGAAAAGATGAACAACGGCTGGGACGAATTCAGCATCCCGAAAGAGGTGGCCCGCGCGCTTATCGCCATGCATGTAAAACGCGGCGACAGCATCTACTTCGTTACCGGACGCAGTCAGACCAAAACGGAAACCGTCTCTAAAACCCTGCAGGATGATTTCCTGATCCCGGCGGCCAGCATGAACCCGGTGATTTTCGCAGGTGACAAACCGGGACAAAACACCAAAACCCAGTGGCTGGAGCAGAAACATATCAAAGTCTTCTACGGTGATTCAGATAACGATATCAGCGCCGCGCGTGATGTGGGAGCCAGAGGGATCAGGGTGTTACGCGCCTCAAACTCGACCTATCGCCCGCTGCCAATGGCCGGGAAGTTTGGCGAAGAGGTTATTGTGAACTCAGAGTATTAAACCGTCGGCGGTGAGTTTGGCTCTTTTTTAATCAAATCTCGTCGCTGCGGGTTTTATCTTTCGTCTTCTTGCTGCACACTTAGAAAGATTCACTTTCATAACGGAGCAGCACATGTGGTACCAACAAACCCTGACCTTAAGCGCTAAACCTCGCGGATTTCACCTGGTGACGGATGAAGTTATCGGGCAGATCCGCGATCTGTCGCGCGTCAAAACGGGTTTGCTGCATCTGCTGCTTCAGCACACGTCGGCCTCTCTCACGCTTAATGAAAATTGCGATCCCACCGTCCGGTCTGATATGGAGCGGCATTTTCTGAAAACCGTTCCGGACAACGCCTCCTACGAGCATGACTATGAGGGGGCGGACGACATGCCTTCGCATATCAAATCTTCTCTGCTGGGCGTATCGCTAATGCTGCCGGTACACAACGGGCGGCTTCTGCTGGGAACATGGCAAGGGATCTGGCTGGGAGAACATCGCATTCACGGTGGTTCGCGTAAAATTATCGCAACGCTACAAGGGGAATAAAGATGACAATTTCGGAGCTACTGCAGTACTGCATGAGTAAGCCAGGCGCGGAGCAGAGCGTTCACAGCGACTGGAAAGCCACGCAGATTAAAGTGGGAGATGTGTTGTTTGCGATGGTGAAAGAGGTGGAAGGCCGCCCGGCGGCGTCGCTGAAAACCAGCCCGGAGCTGGCGGAGCTATTACGTCAGCAGCACGACGATGTCCGGCCGAGCAAACATTTGAACAAAGCGCACTGGAGTACGGTCTATCTTGACGGTTCACTCCCGGGATCGCAGATTTACTACCTGGTGGACGCGTCTTATCAGCAGGCGGTTGAGCTGCTGCCGGAAGCGACCCGACAGCAACTCTCCGTGTGACAATTACAGCAACGGTTTAAGGAAGCGCGCGGTGTGCGAGGCTTCGCACTCTGCAACGGTCTCTGGCGTACCGGAGACGAGGATTTCACCGCCGCCGCTGCCGCCTTCCGGGCCGAGATCGACAATCCAGTCCGCGGTTTTAATCACGTCCAGGTTGTGCTCAATGACCACAATAGTGTTGCCCTGATCGCGAAGCTGGTGCAGAACGTCGAGCAACTGCTGGATATCCGCAAAGTGCAGACCGGTGGTCGGCTCATCGAGAATGTACAGCGTCTGCCCGGTACCGCGTTTGGACAACTCACGCGCCAGCTTCACGCGCTGCGCTTCACCTCCAGAGAGCGTGGTCGCTGACTGCCCCAGACGAATGTAGGTCAGGCCTACGTCCATCAGCGTCTGCAGCTTACGCGCCAGCGCAGGCACGGCATCAAAGAACTCGCGCGCCTCTTCGATGGTCATATCCAGCACTTCGTGGATGGTCTTGCCTTTGTACTTAATCTCCAGCGTTTCACGGTTATAGCGTTTGCCTTTGCACTGGTCGCACGGCACGTAGATATCCGGCAGGAAGTGCATCTCAACCTTGATCACGCCGTCGCCCTGACAGGCTTCACAGCGGCCGCCGCGAACGTTAAAGCTGAAACGTCCTGGCGTGTAGCCGCGCGAACGCGCTTCCGGTACACCGGCGAAGAGTTCACGGACGGGCGTGAAGACGCCGGTATAGGTCGCCGGGTTGGAACGCGGCGTACGGCCAATCGGGCTTTGGTCGATGTCGATAACTTTATCGAAATGTTCCAGCCCCTGAATGTCGCGGTACGGTGCAGGTTCGGCCAGCGTCGCGCCGTTCAGCGCCGTCTGCGCAATCGGGAACAGCGTATCGTTGATCAGCGTCGACTTACCGGAACCGGATACGCCGGTGATACAGGTAAACAGCCCGACGGGCAGCGTCAGCGTCACGTCTTTCAGGTTGTTGCCGCGAGCGCCGGTGAGCTTCAGCACTTTTTCCGGGTTCGCCGCCACGCGCTGTTTCGGCACTTCAATTTTGCGCTTGCCGCTCATGTACTGACCAGTTAACGACTCTGGCACCGCCATGATGTCTTTCAGGGTGCCTTCCGCGACCACCTGGCCGCCGTGCACGCCCGCGCCCGGGCCGATGTCGATCACATGGTCGGCAGCACGGATCGCATCTTCGTCGTGCTCGACCACAATCACCGTGTTGCCGAGGTTACGCAGATGAATAAGCGTTCCGAGCAGACGCTCGTTGTCTCGCTGGTGCAGGCCGATGGACGGTTCGTCCAGGACATACATGACGCCCACCAGGCCCGCGCCAATCTGGCTGGCCAGACGGATACGCTGGGCTTCACCGCCGGACAGCGTCTCTGCGGAGCGGGAAAGCGTCAGGTAGTTCAGGCCGACGTTCACCAGGAATTTCAGACGGTCACCGATCTCTTTCAGTACTTTTTCGGCAATCTTCGCACGCTGGCCGGAGAGCTTCAGGTTGTTGAAGAAGTCCATTGCGTGACCGATGCTCATGTCTGAGATGGTCGGCAACGCCGTGTTTTCGACAAACACGTGGCGCGCTTCGCGACGCAGACGCGTGCCCTCACAGGTGGCGCAGGAGCGGTTGCTGATGAACTTCGCCAGCTCCTCGCGCACCGCGCTGGATTCGGTCTCTTTGTAGCGGCGCTCCATGTTGTGCAGCACCCCTTCGAACGGGTGGCGACGCACGGAGGTATCGCCGCGATCGTTCATGTATTTGAACTCGATGTTCTCTTTACCGGAACCGAACAGGATCACTTTGTGCACGTTCGGGCTCAGGCTGGCCCACGGCGCTTCCACGTCGAACTTATAGTGCTCTGCCAGCGATTTAAGCATCTGGAAGTAGTAAAAGTTACGCTTATCCCAGCCACGGATCGCACCGCCAGCCAGCGACAGTTCAGGATTCTGGATCACGCGGTCCGGGTCAAAATACTGCTGTACGCCCAGGCCGTCACACGTCGGGCAGGCTCCCGCCGGGTTGTTAAAGGAGAACAGACGTGGCTCCAGCTCACGCATGCTGTAGCCGCAAATCGGGCAGGCAAAGTTGGCGGAGAAGAGCAGTTCTTCCGCGTTCGGGTCGTCCATATCGGAGACCACCGCCGTACCGCCAGAGAGTTCCAGCGCAGTTTCAAAGGATTCCGCCAGACGGGTCGCCAGATCGTCACGCACTTTAAAGCGGTCAATCACCACTTCGATGGTGTGTTTTTTCTGCAGCTCCAGCTTAGGGGGATCGGACAGGTCACACACCTCGCCGTCGATACGGGCGCGGATATACCCCTGGCTTGCCAGGTTTTCCAGCGTTTTGGTGTGCTCGCCCTTACGCTCTTTAATGATTGGGGCAAGCAGCATCAGGCGTTTGCCTTCTGGCTGCGACAGCACGTTATCCACCATCTGGCTCACGGTCTGCGCCGCCAGCGGCACGTCGTGATCCGGGCAGCGCGGCTCACCTACGCGGGCATACAGCAGACGCAGGTAGTCATGAATTTCGGTAATGGTACCGACCGTTGAACGCGGGTTGTGGGAGGTGGACTTCTGCTCAATAGAGATAGCAGGCGAAAGCCCCTCGATATGGTCTACATCCGGTTTTTCCATCAATGACAGGAACTGGCGCGCATACGCAGAGAGTGATTCAACGTAACGGCGCTGTCCTTCGGCATACAGGGTGTCGAAAGCCAGTGAGGATTTGCCAGACCCCGAAAGCCCGGTCACGACGATGAGTTTGTCGCGAGGGATTATGAGGTTGATATTCTTGAGATTGTGGGTGCGGGCGCCCCGAACTTCGATCTTATCCATTCACCTTTCCCGGTTGGAACACGGATTGCCTGGTTTGTTTGAAGGACAAACGGCTGTCAGAAACGGCTAATTATGACACAATTTAACCTGTTTGAATATACAGTATTGGAATGCATTTTCTGAATAGCTGTGTAACAATGCCGAGTTCGCGAGAGATTTCTGAACCCGCCACGCAACTATGCAAATTGACGCGTGGAAATGGTACACTCGCGCGTTTACACTATTAAGAAACGTATTCAGGAGACACGAACATGGCCAGCAGAGGCGTAAACAAGGTGATTCTCGTCGGTAATCTGGGCCAGGACCCGGAAGTACGCTACATGCCGAGTGGTGGCGCAGTTGCCAACATTACGCTGGCTACTTCCGAATCCTGGCGTGACAAAGCGACCGGTGAGATGAAAGAGCAGACCGAATGGCACCGCGTTGTGCTGTTTGGCAAACTGGCAGAAGTGGCCGGTGAGTATCTGCGTAAAGGCTCTCAGGTGTATATTGAAGGCCAACTGCGTACCCGCAAATGGACCGATCAATCCGGTCAGGAAAAGTACACCACTGAAGTGGTGGTAAACGTTGGCGGCACCATGCAGATGCTGGGTGGCCGTCAGGGCGGCGGCGCACCAGCAGGTGGCGGCCAGCAGCAGGGCGGTTGGGGCCAGCCTCAGCAGCCACAGGGCGGCAACCAGTTCAGCGGCGGCGCGCAGTCTCGTCCACAGCAGCAGTCCGCACCGGCACCGTCTAACGAACCGCCAATGGACTTCGACGACGACATTCCGTTCTGATTGTCTTCAGCACTAAAGAAAGCCCTGCTGTTGCAGGGCTTCTTGTTTAATTCTCATCACGTTATATTTGGTGCCTGACCCATCTCATCCGCGAGGAGCTATGCCACAACAACTCTTTGATCCCGCAGACGTTCAGAAGACATTCGCAATGCTCACGGTGGATAACCACAACGCTGCGTTGCTGAACGAAATTTCTCCTTGCGCGTCAGTGGATGAAGAACTGTGCTTTGGCCCATTCCCGCCGGGATATCATTTTGTCAGAGCTGAAAATCGAATTGCTGATATTCCTAATGAGCACTTTGAACTGGCGCTGGTCAATGAAATTACGCAGGAGATTGTTTACTACAATCGCGTGATTTATCAGAAAGATGCATTTTTAAATTACATGCCAGTGACGCAAATTCTGATATGGCGCTCGCCTAAACCGTCGCACCGTGGCGTGTTGCGCGATTTGCCAGGAAAAGTGTTTTCTCAGTATTTGCTGGAAAAATACAATGTTATCATCACAGACCGTCACCAGACACGTGATGGTATGAGTTTCTGGCAATCACGTCTGTATGATGCTATCGCCAGCGGCCATCATTTGTACGCCTATGACATGATTACCTGTGAAATGAGACCGATAATGAAAGACAGCGATATCGGCAATCAGGTTGATTGGCTATGGGGCGATGAGGAGCATCATCAGAACCGGCTGGCGATCATCAGTAAACTCCCGCTGCCTGCTGTGGATTGATGCCTTGAAAATAAAAAAGCCTCGTAAGAGAGGCTTTTAACATGCTGTTATGAAACGACCATCAGGTAATCACCATCGGCCAGTCTGGTGGCGTATGGCTCATTGCCTCAACCATCACTACTTTAATATTTTCCCAGACGGCGGCAATATCCAGCAGGGTGATACCAAGCAGACCCGTTGCAAACCAGCAAGCCGCGCCCAGTCCTAACAGCGTACTGATAACCGCAAGACCCGCGTAGTCAGATTTACGAAACTGAATGTTCAGCGTGCTGGCTAAAAACATCAGTACCGCACTCAACAAAGGCCAGCGCAGGAGAACCATGCTGGTCGTAATGGTTGCCATAAAACCCATCCTCTCCAAAACAGACGAACTGAATGAAACAGTGTTTCTCGTTACATGATATGTGTGAACTATATCACATTTGTTGATTTATTCGCCAGTGTCTGTGCGAGCAGATTGGGGATTTTATTACGCTGAAAAAGAGAGGCGGCAGGATGGGGTTGCCTTCGACATCGGCGGATGCGAACCCACCACGTGCCGGGAGCAACCTCCTTCGAACGAGCGGAGGAGGGCAACGGCGTTCCCAGCGATGCCTTTTTATAAGTGAAGCGTTATTCTCTGATGATCCTGGAAATAATGTGGTAATAGCCGAACGTTTATAAAACATTGATCAAATTACATCCGCGCAAATAGTATAAAACGTCATGTTGATGTTGTACTTTTTTCATGCTGCCAGAAGTTTGGCTTAATCAACGATCCTCTGTTGCGTTATCTTCAATCCCCCCGTTCAGGCTGGATAAATATTTCCCTTAATAGAAACGGAACGAATACTTTTAGTTTAGCTTACGGACAAATATTATCGTCATAACGAAATTTAAGATTTTTAATACTAAAAGTCAGTTGCTAACTTCGCATGATTCATGCAACGTAATCACCTGTTTATCAAAGCATCCGGCCTTCATTACTACAGGCGTACAACATGCAGGGATATAGGGCGGGAAATGAATCGTAGCGCGCGGCGCAAGATGCTCAGAGTGGTAGGGATCATCATGGTAGTTATGCTGCCGGTGATGCTTGCGCTATGGTTTGCCCAGCTAAGAGCAGTGTCGGAAACAAGCGCGCAGTTACGCACATTTGCTGAACTGGCTTTAGACAAAACTGAACTGGTTATTGAACAGGTTGATCTGGCCCGGGCCGAAGCGGAAAAATATCAGGGTAAAGTTTGTACGCCGTCACATCGGCAATATATGTTGAACGTGGTTCGCGGCCGTCTGTTCATCGCTGATTTAATTTATGCCGAAGGCCAGAATTTTCGTTGTTCATCCATTTTTACCCCGGATCGGCCCTATGCGATCTCCCCCGCTAATTACATCCGAAAACCCGATATCGCTATCTATTATTACCGTGATACGCCATTTTTCACTGGCTATAAAATGACATATATGCAGCGCGGGAATTATGTCGTGGTGGTTAATCCGCTCTCGTACAGTGAAGTGATGTCCACCGATCACTCTCTCTCATGGGGCGTGTACGATACGGTAACGAATGCCTTCTTTTCCGTCAGTCAGAAAGCCAACGTTTCTTTATTAAACTCGATGATTCGGGATAAGGACGTGGTATTTCAAAAAGATGACCGTTTTTATACGGTGGTAAAATCGGATAAACGTCCGATTGCCGCCATCGTTTCAACGTCGAATAAACGCTTCTATGAAACGCTCTACCATCAGGCGACGTTGACGCTGCCGCTGGGAATGATCTGTAGCATCATTATTTTGCTGGTCTGGTCGCGCACCCACCGTGAGCTGAACTCCCCAGGACGATTGCTGCATCGGGCGCTGAATAAACGTCAGCTTTGTGTCCATTATCAGCCAATCATCGATATCAAGAATAATCAGTGCGTGGGGGCAGAGGCGTTGTTGCGCTGGCCTGGTTTTAACGGGCCTGTCATGAGCCCGGCGGAATTCATCCCGCTGGCGGAAAAAGAGGGGATGAGTGAACGCATCACGGATTATGTTGTAGAAGAGGTCTTCAGCGATCTGGGCCATTTCCTGGCCGCGCATCCTGGCCTCTATATTTCGATCAACCTGTCGGCGACGGATTTTCACTCTTCGCGGCTGATCGCCATGATTTCCGACAAAGCGCGGCACTATGCCGTGCGTGCGCAGCAGATCAAAATCGAAGTGACGGAGCGCGGATTTATTGATGTGCCGAAAACTACGCCGGTTATCCAGGCTTTTCGTCAGGCGGGTTATGAAGTGGCAATCGACGATTTTGGTACAGGTTACTCGAACCTGCATAATCTCTACTCGCTGAATGTCGATATTCTGAAAATCGACAAATCCTTTATCGACACCCTAACCACCAACAGCACCAGCCATCTTATCGCCGAGCATATTATCGAGATGGCGCAGAGCCTGCGGCTCAAAACCATTGCGGAGGGGGTAGAAACTGCCGAGCAGGTAAGCTGGTTGTTGAAGCGCGGCGTACAGTTCTGTCAGGGATGGCACTTCGCGAAAGCGATGCCGCCCCAGGAGTTTATGACCTGGCAGCAGCAACCTTTGCACTGATAAACCTTAATTCAACTGGTGACGGTAATCGCTTGGCGTGCGGTCAAACTCGCGCCGAAACACGCGGGAAAAGGTTTGTTGCGACACATACCCCAGATCCATCGCGATATCAAAAATAGGCCGCTGCGTAGAGCGTAACGCCTGCGCTGCCAGCAGTAACCTGCGCTGACGAATGTACTCACCCAGCGTCTGGTGCATTACGGTCCGGAACATTCTCTGTAAATACCATTTCGAATAGCCCGACTTTTTCGCGACCACATCAATGTTCAACGGTTGGTCGATATGTTCATCAATCCATTCAATAAGTGTCTGAATAATTTGCTGATGCGACATAAGGTTGCCCTCTGTAGATACAACTTTCCTGGTTGATTCGTCGTTTTCTCTGTGGGGGAGTATAATTCCTCAAGTTAACTTGAGGTAAAGAGGTTTTATGGAAAAGAGATTGCCGAGAATAAAAGCGCTTTTGACCCCGGGTGAAGTGGCTAAGCGAAGCGGTGTGGCAGTATCGGCGCTCCACTTCTATGAAAGTAAAGGGTTAATCAAAAGCATCCGTAACGCCGGAAACCAGCGTCGCTACACCCGTGACGTGCTCCGCTACGTGGCGATTATTAAAATTGCGCAACGAATCGGAATTCCCCTGGCCACTATCGGTGAGGCGTTCGGCGTGTTACCGGAAGGCCACACGCTGAGCCCGAAAGAGTGGAAAGAGCTTTCATCCCAGTGGCGTGAGGAGCTGGACCGGCGTATTCATACGCTGGTGGCGCTGCGTGACGAACTGGACGGGTGCATCGGTTGCGGCTGTTTGTCGCGCAGCGATTGCCCGTTACGCAACCCCGGTGACAAACTGGGCGAACAGGGGACGGGGGCGCGGCTGCTGGAAGAAGATTGAGATCTGTTTGCCGGGTGGCGGCTGCGCCATCCAGCAAAAAGCATAATAAAGAACTAAAGCGCCACATAAGGGCGCTTTAGTTTTTTCCGGTCTTTGTCTTTCTCTCTATCCCGCTGGCTCACGGGAGGGTTTCCCCCGACATCAGCACCCCTCATGTCGAGCTGGTTGAGGAGGTTCCGGTTTGTGCTGACACTTTAATTCTATGTAAGGGCCGCTTTTTCGCCAGTCACCGGGGCCGCTTTTTTGGCGAATATTTTTCGCGGTGTTGTTCAATTTTCTATAGTTAAAAAGTATGAATAACAGGAGACCTCTATGCTCACGGTACATCACCTTAACCAGTCGCGCTCACACCGCGTGATCTGGGCTCTGGAAGAACTTTCTCTGCCCTATGAGATTGTTCACTACCAGCGCGAAAAAACGATGCTGGCTCCCGAGTCCCTTAAACGCGTGCATCCGTTGGGCAAGTCACCGGTCATTGAAGACAACGGACTGATCCTTGCTGAATCCGGTGCCATTCTGGAGTATCTGCAGGAAACCTACGACGCAGAATCGCAGCTTAAGCCGCTGGATCCTGCCCACAAGGTGCAATACCGCTTCTGGCTACACTATGCAGAAGGTTCTCTTATGCCGCTGCTGTTAATGAAGCTGGTATTTAGCAGCCTCGGTAAACCGCCCGTGCCGTTTGGAATACGCACGCTGGGGAAAGCGCTGGGTCAGGGTGTGCAAAAAGCCTATCTCAATCCCCAGCTCGAAACCCACGCGCGTTTTATTGAATCTCACCTGGCTGAAAATAGCTGGTTTGCCGGAGAGACTCTCAGCATGGCCGATATTCAGATGAGTTTCCCGATTTTTGCCCTGCTGGCGCGTGGCGGTGTCGAGGATCTTCCGCACACCCATGCCTGGAAGAAAAAGGTCGAAAATCGTCCTGCCTGGCAGAGAACCCTGGAACAAGGTGGGCCATTAACGATCCCTGGCGAGGCGTAATTTGTAACCCCATTGCGCATAAACGATAACGTTTGCGCATCCTCTGCTTATTTCTTCATCGTCATAAGGGAAATTTAGCGAAAAACGAGAAAGTTCAGTTGAAAAGGGCGGTGATTAGGCTGGATAATCGTTTGCCTAAATTTGACCACCCGTTTTGTAAGCGCGGAGCTAAACGTTTGCTTTTTTTGTGACGCCCCTTTTCGTCGCAAACGCAGCACAAGGATTTGACGTTTTGCTGGCAGTGGAGTCTCCACCACGCTTACGGACTTTCTATAAAAACTCTCAGGGGATGTTTTCTATGTCTACGCCATCCGCGCGTACCGGCGGTTCACTTGACGCCATCTTTAAAATTTCTGCTCGCGGCAGCACCGTGCGCCAGGAAATCGTTGCCGGTCTGACAACGTTTCTGGCAATGGTGTACTCCGTCATCGTTGTGCCGGGCATGCTCGGTAAAGCAGGCTTCCCACCGGCAGCGGTCTTTGTTGCAACCTGTCTTGTCGCCGGTGTTGGCTCCATCGTAATGGGGCTGTGGGCGAATCTGCCGATGGCGATTGGCTGTGCCATTTCCTTGACCGCCTTCACCGCGTTTAGCCTGGTGCTGGGCCAACACATCAGCGTACCGGTTGCCCTGGGCGCCGTCTTCCTGATGGGCGTGCTGTTCACCATTATCTCGGCAACCGGCATTCGTAGCTGGATTTTGCGCAACCTGCCGCACGGCGTAGCACACGGCACCGGTATCGGTATCGGGCTGTTTCTGCTGCTGATTGCCGCCAATGGCGTGGGTCTGGTCATTAAGAACCCGCTGGACGGTCTGCCGGTGGCGCTGGGTCACTTCGCCAGCTTCCCGGTGATCATGTCCCTGATTGGCCTGGCGGTGATTATTGGTCTGGAAAAACTGAAAGTCCCAGGCGGCATTCTGCTGACCATTATCGGTGTGTCCATTGTTGGCCTGATTTTCGATCCGACCGTGCATTTCTCCGGTATTTTTGCCATGCCGTCACTGAGCGATGACAACGGTAACTCCCTGATTGGCAGCCTGGATATTGTCGGCGCGCTGAACCCGGTGATCCTGCCAAGCGTGCTGGCGCTGGTGATGACGGCGGTGTTTGATGCCACCGGTACCATCCGTGCGGTGGCCGGTCAGGCGAACCTGCTGGATAAAGACGGTCAGATTATCGACGGTGGCAAAGCGCTGACCACCGACTCCCTGAGCAGCGTCTTCTCGGGTCTGGTAGGCGCTTCTCCGGCTGCGGTCTATATCGAGTCCGCTGCGGGCACCGCGGCAGGCGGTAAAACTGGCCTGACCGCCATTACCGTTGGTGTGCTGTTCCTGCTGATCCTGTTCCTCTCTCCGCTCTCTTACCTGGTGCCGGCCTACGCTACGGCTCCGGCACTGATGTACGTCGGCCTGCTGATGCTGAGCAACGTGGCGAAAATTGACTTTGCGGACTTTGTGGACGCGATGTCAGGTCTGATCACTGCGGTATTTATCGTGCTGACTTGTAACATCGTGACCGGCATCATGATCGGCTTCGCGTCGCTGGTGATTGGTCGCCTGGTCTCCGGTGAGTGGCGCAAGCTGAACATCGGCACCGTGGTTATCGCCGTTGCGCTGGTGGTGTTCTACGCGGGCGGCTGGGCAATCTAAATTGTCCTTTGATGCGAAAACGGGTGGCTCAGGCCGCCCGTTTTTATTTTCAGGACTCATCCCGTTGCCTTTTGCGTTACTCTGGGGAAGATAGAATAAAAGGCACGACGCCTTCCGTAGTACATAAGTAACACAGCAAACAGGGAACGCATGGAAATCTTTTTCACAATACTCATCATGACCCTTGTGGTCTCATTATCCGGGGTGGTTACACGCGTACTGCCCTTTCAGGTCCCCCTGCCATTAATGCAAATTGCCATCGGCGCGCTGCTGGCGTGGCCGACGTTTGGCCTGCACGTTGAGTTCGACCCGGAACTGTTCCTCGTGCTGTTTATCCCGCCACTGCTGTTTGCTGATGGCTGGAAAACACCCACGCGCGAGTTTCTGGAACATGGGCGCGAGATCTTCGGTCTGGCGCTGGCGCTGGTCGTCGTGACCGTGGTCGGGATTGGTTTCCTGATCTATTGGGTGGTTCCGGGGATCCCGTTAATCCCCGCTTTTGCGCTGGCCGCAGTCCTGTCGCCAACCGATGCCGTGGCGCTGTCCGGCATTGTGGGTGAAGGGCGGATTCCGAAGAAAATCATGGGCATCTTACAGGGAGAGGCGCTGATGAACGACGCCTCCGGTCTGGTTGCCCTGAAGTTCGCCGTGGCCGTCGCAATGGGAACGATGATCTTTACCGTTGGTGGCGCGACCCTGGAATTCTTTAAGGTTGCTATTGGCGGTATCCTGGCGGGCTTCGTGGTGAGCTGGCTGTATGGCCGCTCGCTGCGCTTCCTCAGTCGCTGGGGCGGTGATGAACCCGCAACACAGATCGTACTGCTGTTTCTGCTGCCGTTTGCCTCCTATCTGATTGCCGAACACATTGGCGTGTCGGGCATTCTGGCAGCGGTAGCGGCAGGGATGACCATCACCCGCTCCGGCGTAATGCGCCGCGCGCCGCTGGCCATGCGTCTGCGTGCAAACAGCACCTGGGCAATGCTGGAATTTGTCTTCAACGGCATGGTCTTCCTGCTGTTGGGTCTGCAGCTGCCGGGCATTATGGAATCCTCTCTGGTGGCGGCGGAGGCCGATCCGAACGTTGAAGTCTGGATGCTCTTTACCGACATCGTGCTGATCTACATGGCGCTGATGCTGGTGCGCTTCGGCTGGCTGTGGACGATGAAAAACTTCAGCGTGCGCTTCCTGAAGAAAAAGCCGATGGAGTTTGGTTCGTGGACCACGCGTGAGCTGCTGATTGCCTCCTTTGCGGGGGTACGCGGGGCGATTACCCTGGCCGGTGTGCTCTCCATTCCGTTGCTGTTGCCGACGGGCGATGTCTTCCCGGCGCGTTATGAACTGGTCTTCCTGGCGGCGGGCGTGATCCTGTTCTCACTGTTTGTCGGGGTGATTATGCTGCCGATTTTGCTGCAGCATATCGACGCCGGGGACGCCACGCAGCAGCATAAAGAGGAGCGGATTGCCCGCGCCGCCACTGCCGAAGTGGCCATTGTCGCTATTCAGAAAATGGAAGAGCGCCTGGCCGCCGATGCCGAAGAGAACATCGACAATCAGCTGCTGACGGAGGTGAGCTCACGCGTGATTGGTAATCTGCGTCGCCGGGCTGACGGCCGTAACGATGTGGAAAGCTCGCTGCAGGAGGAGAACCTGGAGCGCCGGTTCCGTCTGGCGGCGCTGCGCTCCGAGCGTGCCGAGCTGTACCAC
This sequence comes from Enterobacter cloacae complex sp. 309I3, assembly GCF_050031595.1. NCBI lineage: Bacteria > Pseudomonadati > Pseudomonadota > Gammaproteobacteria > Enterobacterales > Enterobacteriaceae > Enterobacter > Enterobacter cloacae complex sp. 309I3. Next base: position 341,051 of record NZ_JBLGWI010000001.1, read on the forward strand.
TTGCGTGCCACGCGGCAAATCAGTAATGAAACGCTGCAAAAGCTGCTGCACGATCTGGATCTGCTGGAAGCGTTGTTGATAGAGAATCAGTAGCCCCTCACCCCAACCCCTCTCCCCATAGGGGCGAGGGGCTCGATCGGTTCCCTCTCCCCTGTGGGGAGAGGGTTAGGGTGAGGGGTCAGGAACCCAAAATCCCTCACAACATTGCAGCCACGCCTGGGCGCTGTGCGACAAATATATCCCTTCTCGCCAGATCATCCCCAGCTGCCAGTGCAAATCGCTTTCGAGTGGGATCCAGCGCAGCGTGTTTTTATCCAGACGCTCGCAAATCGGCTGCGGCAGAATGGCAATCCCCACGCCTGCCTGCACCATCGCTGCCAGGAAATCCCACTGGCCGCTGCGCACCGCAATGCGCGGCTTCACGCTATGTTGATTAAACAGCGTCATCAGCTGGCGGCTGAGGGCGAAATCTTCGTTGTAGATCAGCAGAGGGTATTCACCGAGCAGTTCAGGTTTCACTGAATCTCGCTTCAGCCAGTCGCCGGAGCGGGGAACCAGCACGCACAGCGGATGGCTAAAGAGCGGAAGCGTCGCCAGACCGCTCTCTTCCTCAACGGGGAGGGCTGTCATGGCGACGTCCAGCTCGCCGTTGGTTACGGCCTGCTGGACGGTTAATCCACCAAACTCCGAAATTTTGAGTTCAACGCCGGGGTAACGCTGGCGAAACAGGCTAATCGGCCCGGCCATCATCATCCCGACCATCGGCGGAATACCAAGGCGCAGCACCCCTTTGGTCAGGTGGTTAATATCGTCTAGCTCCGCTTCCAGCTGACGAAACTCGGCAAGGATCGCCAGGCCACGTTCAAACACCACGCGCCCGGTATCGGTAAGCAACAGCTTGCGTCCGTCGCGGATCAGCAGGGTACAGTTGAGTTCATCTTCGAGGTTTTTCAGCATTTTGCTGATGGTGGGCTGGGTAACAAATAACTTCTCCGCTGCGCGGGTAAAACTCTGCTGGCGAACCACTTCGACAAAATAGCGCAGCGTTCTTATGTCCATGATTATTCCTCGAAACTATACCTTCGATGATTTTAATTCATTTCAGTCCATACCGTGCGCTCACTATACTGGCGTCTCGTCTCATTTTTGAGGAAAACCCCCATGGCCGTGGCGTTAAGCCGTGTTACGCCTGCCGTTGTGCAACGACTCCAGGTACCGGTTCAGGTACTGCTCTACGCGGGACTGTTTGTTTTTGCGGAATATCTTGTCGGCTGGCTGCATCTGCCGCTGCCTGCCAACCTGGTGGGGATGGTGTTGATGCTGACGCTCATTCTCTGCCGCGTTATCCCCCTTAGTTGGGTGCGTGCCGGCGCGCGCTGGCTGCTGGCAGAGATGTTGCTGTTCTTTGTTCTTGCCGTGGTGGCGGTGGTGAACTATGCGCAACTGCTGATGGTGGACGGCTGGCGGATCTTCGCGGTCATCGCCCTGAGCACGCTGATGGTGCTGGGCGCCACCGCTTGGGTGGTGGACAAGGTTTATCGCTTCGAGATCCGCAGGCAAAAACATGACTAACTTCCAGATAAGCGTGCTGTGCCTGATTGCCACGCTGGTTATCTACTTTGCCAACAAGCGCCTGTATCGCCGCTTTCACGCGCTGCCGCTGATGCCGCTGGTCTTCACGCCGATCCTGCTGGTGTTGATGCTGGTTTTTGGCCATATCTCCTGGCAAAACTACATTGGTGAATCCCACTGGTTGCTGTGGCTACTGGGGCCGGCCACCATCGCCTTTGCGGTGCCGGTGTACGACAACCTGAATATCATTAAACGTCACTGGATGTCGCTCAGCGCGGGGGTGATTACCGCCACGGTGGTGGCGGTCTGTAGCTCCGTCTGGCTGGCGCGGCTATTTACGCTGCCCGATGAAATTCAGCGTAGCCTGGCCGTGCGCTCGGTAACGACGCCATTTGCGCTGGCAGCCGCTAAACCGCTCGGCGGACAGCCGGATCTGGTGGCGCTGTTCGTGGTTGTCACCGGTGTCTTCGGTATGGCGGTAGGCGACATGCTATTTCTGCGGCTTTCTATCCGTGAAGGGTTGGCAAAAGGGGCGGGATTTGGCGCGGCGTCACACGGCGCGGGAACGGCACGCTCTTATGAGTTGGGTCAGCAGGAGGGGGTTGTAGCAAGCCTGGTGATGATGCTCTCCGGCGTGTTGATGGTGCTGATTGCGCCGCTGGTGGCGTGGGTGATGTTCTGAACTCCCCGGCCCGAAGGCCGGGGATCAAGACTCAGTGTGCGCGGCCTTGTTCCACGCCCAGGCCGGTTTGCGAGCGGATAAACTGGGCGCGGAATTTCTCACGCTCCAGGTTCCCCTCCGGCGAGTTATCGGTTGCAGAGAAGATCCAGATACCGATAAACGCCACGGCGATTGAGAACAGCGCCGGGTACTCATACGGGAAGAGCGCCTTTTCGTGACCGAGGATCTGCACCCAAATCGTCGGGCCGAGGATCATCAGAATCACCGCGGTCAGCAGCCCCAGCCAGCCGCCTACCATTGCGCCACGGGTGGTCAGTTTAGACCAGTACATGGAGAGCAGGATGATAGGGAAGTTACAGCTCGCCGCAATTGAGAAGGCCAGCCCCACCATGAAGGCAATGTTCTGCTTCTCGAAGAGGATCCCCAGCAGGATCGCCACCACACCCAGAATCAGTACGGTGATTTTGGAGACTTTGAGCTCTTCACGCTCGGTTGCGCCTTTGCGGAACACGTTCGCGTACAGGTCATGCGACACCGCAGATGCTCCGGCAAGCGTAAGCCCGGCAACCACGGCAAGGATGGTGGCAAAGGCCACGGCTGAGATAAAGCCGAGGAACAGGTTGCCGCCTACCGCATCCGCCAGATGCACTGCCGCCATGTTGTTCCCGCCAATCAGCGCGCCCGCCGCGTCTTTAAATGCCGGGTTCGCTCCCACCAGCATGATGGCGCCAAAACCGATGATAAAGGTCAGTATGTAGAAGTAACCCATAAACCCGGTGGCGTAGAAGACGCTCTTGCGCGCTTCGCGCGCATCGCTCACGGTGAAGAAACGCATCAGGATATGTGGCAAGCCTGCGGTACCAAACATCAGACCCAGACCGAGTGAAAGCGCGGATATCGGGTCTTTCACCAGCCCGCCCGGGCTCATGATCGCTTCCCCTTTCGGGTGGACCGCCATTGCTTCGGTAAACAGGTTGTTGAAGCTAAAGCCGACGTGTTTCATCACCATAAAGGCCATGAAGCTCGCACCGAACAGCAGCAGAACCGCTTTGATAATTTGCACCCAGGTGGTTGCCAGCATGCCGCCAAACAGGACGTACATCACCATCAGCACACCCACCAGCACCACCGCGACGTGGTAGTTCAGGCCGAACAAAAGTTCGATCAGTTTGCCTGCGCCAACCATCTGGGCGATCAGATACAGCGCCACCACCACCAGCGAACCGCAGGCGGAGAGAATACGAATCGGACCCTGCTTCAGGCGATACGAAGCCACGTCAGCAAAGGTGAAACGCCCCAGGTTGCGCAAGCGTTCGGCGATCAGGAACAGAATGATCGGCCAGCCCACCAGGAAGCCGAGAGAGTAGATCAGACCATCGTAGCCGGAGGTGTACACCAGCGCGGAGATCCCAAGGAAAGACGCGGCAGACATAAAGTCGCCCGCAATCGCCAGCCCGTTCTGGAAACCGGTAATATTACCACCCGCAGTGTAGTAATCATTACGGGAACGGACGCGTTTCGACGCCCAATAGGTGATATACAGCGTCAGCACCACGAAAATCAGGAACATGATAATCGCCTGCCAGTTGGTTGGCTGGCGCTGAACCTCGCCGGTAATGGCATCTGCGGCGTGTGCCGCAAAGGGAAATGTGGCGGCAAGCGCCGTCAGGACTCTCTTCATGATGCTTTTACCTCACGCAGTACCGCTTTATTAAGACGATCGAATTCGCCGTTCGCGCGCCAGACGTAGACGCCGGTTAGCACAAACGAAATCACAATCACGCCAATGCCAATCGGGATGCCCCGTGTGACGCTGGTGCCCTCATGCAACGGCGTACCCAGCCAGTGCGGGGCAAAGGCGATAAGCAGAATAAAGCCGACGTAGATAATCAGCATGATGATGGAAAGTAAGAAGGCAAACCGTTGCCGTTTATCAACGAGCTCCCTGTAGTGCGCACTATTCTCTATCTGCTGACAAATATCGTTATTCATCACAGAAATCTCCAGAAGTAAGGTTGGTTTGTTTTATCCCCTCTCCCCTATGGGGAGAGGGTTAGGGTGAGGGGAGGAAGGTGCGGTCTGATGCCCTCACCCCGCCTCTCTCCCACAGGGAGAGGGAGAAAAGATTACGAAGGCATTGCGATGGACTGCTTCTCTTCGAGCAGTTTTTCCACCACGCCCGGATCGGCGAGCGTTGAGGTATCACCAAGGTTGCTGGTGTCTCCTGCCGCAATTTTGCGCAAGATACGGCGCATAATTTTGCCGGAACGAGTTTTCGGCAGCGAGTCAGTCCAGTGCAGTACATCCGGCGTGGCAAGCGGGCCAATCTCTTTGCGGACCCAGTTGCGCACTTCGGCATACAGTTCTGGCGATGGCTCTTCACCGTGGTTCAGCGTCACGTAGGCGTAAATCGCCTGGCCTTTAATGTTATGCGGGATCCCCACAACGGCGGCTTCGGCAATCTTCGGATGCGATACCAGCGCGGATTCAATCTCCGCGGTGCCCAGACGGTGGCCGGAGACGTTCAGCACATCGTCCACACGTCCGGTGATCCAGTAATAGCCATCCTCGTCGCGACGCGCGCCGTCACCGCTGAAGTACATGTTTTTAAAGGTTGAGAAGTAGGTCTGCTCGAAGCGTTCGTGGTCGCCAAAGAGCGTACGTGCCTGGCCCGGCCAGGAATCGACGATCACCAGGTTGCCTTCGGTGGCACCATCCAGCGGATTGCCTTCGTTATCCACCAGCGCAGGCTGGACGCCGAAGAACGGTTGGGTCGCTGAACCGGCTTTTAAGCGGGTCGCACCTGGCATTGGGGTGATCATGAACCCACCGGTTTCGGTCTGCCACCAGGTGTCCATTACCGGGCATTTTTCGTTGCCGATCTTCTTCCAGTACCACTCCCAGGCTTCCGGGTTGATAGGCTCGCCGACGGAGCCGAGGATGCGCAGGGAAGAGCGGTCAGTACCTTCTATCGCTTTATCCCCTTCCGCCATCAGCGCACGGATCGCCGTTGGCGCGGTGTACAGAATGTTGACCTGGTGCTTATCGACCACCTGGCACATCCGCGCCGGGGTTGGCCAGTTTGGTACACCTTCAAACATCAGCGTTGTTGCACCGCAGGCCAGCGGGCCGTACAGCAGATAGCTGTGACCGGTGACCCAGCCCACGTCGGCGGTGCACCAGTAGATATCGCCCGGATGGTAGTCGAAAACGTATTTAAAGGTGGTGGCCGCATAGACCAGATAGCCACCGGTGGTGTGCAATACGCCTTTCGGTTTGCCGGTGGAGCCGGAGGTATAGAGGATAAACAGCGGATCTTCCGCGTTCATCTCTTGCGGTTGATGCTGGTCGCTTGCTTTTTCAATCAGGTCACTCCACCACAGGTCGCGCCCTTCATTCCAGTCGATCTTGCCACCGGTACGCTTAAGGACGATAACGTTGCTGACGGTTTTGACGTTCGGGTTTTTCAGCGCTTCGTCGACATTTTTCTTCAGAGGAATACCGCGCCCGGCGCGCACGCCTTCATCAGCGGTGATCACCAGTTTCGAACTCGAGTCGACAATACGCCCGGCAACCGCTTCCGGCGAGAACCCGCCAAAGATAACGGAATGGATCGCGCCGATGCGCGCGCAGGCCAGCATCGCCACCGCCGCTTCCGGCACCATCGGCATATAGATGGCGACCACATCGCCTTTTTTAATGCCCTGGTCCAGCAGCACGTTAGCGAAGCGGCACACGTCGCGGTGCAGCTCTTTATAAGAGATATGTTTGCTCTGAGAGGCGTCGTCGCCTTCCCAGATAATGGCCGTTTCGTTACCGCGTTCGGCAAGGTGGCGATCGAGGCAGTTCGCCGCAAGGTTTAGCGTGCCGTCTTCATACCATTTAATAGAAACGTTACCCGGCGCAAAGGAGGTGTTCTTCACCTTCTGGTAAGGTTTGATCCAGTCAAGAATATGGCCCTGCTCGCCCCAGAAAGCGTCAGGATCAGAGACAGATTGCTGATACTTCTCGTGGTACTGCTCCGGGTTGATCAGGCAACGGTCCGCAATGTTAGCGGGAATGTCGTGTTTGTGTATTTGGCTCATGGCTTTTTTTCTCCTTGTAAGATGTTAATAATATGTCGCAAAAACGTTAATAGTAGGGGCTTTACAAGCTTTGTTTATTATTTGGGCGGCAGATCACGCATTGTTTGAAGCGTATGAAAAATGAGCGAATGAAACTTTGAAGAAAAATAATTTACCGGACGGATTATTCACATTTGCGCATAAAAAATCGTTTTTATAACAAATGGTTATTTATAAGAATTATCGTAAACTCGCGTCATAACGGCTTTTCGTAGTGAAATGCGTTGTTCTTTAAGGCTTGCGCAACACACCGCGCAGATGATACTCATACGCCGCGTTAAAAAATCCCATAAACCAACGCAACACAATTCATACCCTTTCAGTATGTCTCCATATTCATGCAGTCTGCATGAATAGGGCGCTTCATTGAGGAAGTCAGTTTCTATGAAAAACGTTAAAGTCAGCCTGGCCTGGCAAATCCTGCTGGCCCTTGTGCTGGGTATCCTGCTGGGTAGCTATCTCCATTATCACAGCGACAGCCGCGAGTGGCTGATTGCGAACTTGCTCTCCCCGGCGGGCGATATCTTTATTCATTTGATCAAAATGATCGTGGTGCCAATTGTCATCTCGACGCTGGTGGTCGGTATTGCCGGAGTCGGTGATGCAAAACAGCTGGGCCGCATCGGTGCAAAAACCATTCTCTATTTCGAAGTGATCACGACGATTGCCATCATCCTTGGCATTACCCTGGCGAATGTCTTCCAGCCAGGTTCCGGGATCGATATGTCGCAACTTGCGACGGTGGATATTTCGAAATACCAAAGTACGACCGCTGAAGTGCAGAGCCATGCGCACGGCCTGATGGGCACCATCCTGTCGCTGGTGCCGACTAACATTGTGGCGTCGATGGCGAAGGGCGAGATGCTGCCAATCATCTTCTTCTCGGTGCTTTTTGGTCTGGGTCTTTCCTCTCTGCCTGCCACGCACCGTGAACCGCTGGTCACCGTGTTCCGCTCCATCTCTGAAACCATGTTTAAAGTGACCCACATGGTGATGCGTTACGCGCCGGTCGGGGTGTTTGCGCTTATCGCGGTAACCGTGGCGAACTTCGGTTTTGCCTCCCTGTGGCCGCTGGCGAAGCTGGTAATTCTGGTGCATTTCGCCATCCTGTTCTTCGCGCTGGTGGTACTGGGCATTGTGGCGCGCCTGTGTGGGCTGAGCATCTGGATCCTGATCCGCATTCTGAAAGATGAGCTGATTCTGGCGTACTCCACGGCCAGCTCTGAAAGCGTGCTGCCGCGTATTATTGAGAAGATGGAGGCCTATGGTGCCCCGGCTTCTATCACCAGCTTCGTGGTGCCAACCGGCTACTCCTTTAACCTGGACGGCTCGACGCTGTACCAGAGCATCGCAGCCATCTTTATTGCCCAGCTGTACGGCATTGATCTGTCGCTGTGGCAGGAAATTGTGCTGGTGCTGACGCTGATGGTGACCTCAAAAGGGATCGCGGGCGTGCCGGGTGTCTCCTTCGTGGTGCTGCTGGCGACGCTTGGCAGTGTCGGTATTCCGCTGGAAGGCCTGGCGTTTATCGCCGGTGTTGACCGTATCCTCGATATGGCGCGTACGGCGCTGAACGTGGTTGGAAACGCGCTGGCGGTGCTGGTTATTGCCAAGTGGGAACATAAGTTCGACCGTAAAAAAGCGCTGGCGTATGAACGCGAGGTGCTGGGTCGTTTTGATAAGACGGCTGACCAGTAACATCCTAAGCCCGGTGGCGCTGCGCTTACCGGGCCTACGGGTTTTGTAGGCCGGGTAAGGCGAAGCCGCCACCCGGCACGTTATTCTCCGCTCAACGCATCAAACTCTTCACATCCCGTATCAAACCCTTCCGTACAGCTCAGGTTCAACCAGTAGAGCGCCTTCTGTTTATTGGGCGTGATAAAGCCTTTCTCGCCCTGCTGGAACAGCATCCCTGCCCAGTATTCGGCATAGCCGGTGCGTGAAAGAGATGAGCTGCGCTTAAACCACGATGCCGCCAGAGCATCGTCCTGGGCCACTTCTACACCGTTGGCATAAATCAGACCCAGCAGCATTTGCGCATCTACCGCAGAGTCGTTGTCGATATCTTCGGTGGCCGTCTGCAGCAGTTTGATGGCCTGCGGGTAGTCTGTTTTGCCACCCTGGGTATTCACCAGAACGCGTGCCAGCATAATGGCGCCACGCTTGCTGCCCGCAATCGTGGCCTGCTCTGCCAGCGCTTTAGCCTGAGCGTAATCGCCCTGAGTAAAGTGGATCTGAGACAACAGGGCCATGGCATCGATGTCGCCCCCTTTTGCCGCTTTCTCTGCCCACATTGCCGCCTGCTTGCTGTCGCCGGAGCTGAACCAGGTGTCGGCGAGATAATACTGAGCGCGTGCATCGCCCGCCTCCGCCTGCGCTTTGTACTGGCTGCCAATCTCATCGGCATGGACGAACGACGTAAAAATTAATAACAACAGTAAAAATGGTTTCATGGATTCTTATCATCTGGGTACACGCCGCGCAGTATAATCGCGGCCATAGAATAAAAAAACGGGTGCGTTAAGACCTCAGCATCCTGCAAGCCGGGCGGAACTGTCATTCCGCCCGCAGAGGTTAGCCTGCAACGCAGGCTAATTTCGCCGCCACCTCCTGATGTTCACTCTTTATTGTCAGTTCGCATAACTTTCCGCGAGTAATAAAGGTAAAGATCACTATCGTCAGGCAGATAATAAAGACAATGCCTAACGCAGTTTTTAATGGCGTCATGCCTTTTACTCCTTGTCAAAAAAAGAATAAGAGGCTACTCTCAACCTGTAGGTTGTTGGGGGTAGCCTCGGGTAAATGAATATTTCCCGGGGCTTTCCACTTTCTGTCCCTCAACAATGCTCAAGACAGAAAGTCTTAAGCACCCGCCGCACATCTTATCCATCTGAATCAAAATGCAAAGATGTAATTCTTTTTCGTGCAATTTACATTATTTCTGCGAGCAGTTTTCCAGATTAATAATTGATATTTTTAATGAGTTAAGCGGAAATAAAAAGGGAGTGAATATTTCACTCCCTTTATTCATCAATTAAATAATATCATTATCCCATCGCACTTTCGCGCAAGCGGGCTTTCAGCTTGTTATATTCGTCGATCACATACTGTTCCGCAGCGTGCTGATCCGCAATCGGCTCCACGCGTACGGCGCAGTACTTATACTCCGGCGTTTTGGTTATCGGGCTTAAGTTCTCCGTCACCAGTTCGTTACAGGCGCCAATCCACCACTGGTAGGTCATGTACACCGCCCCTTTGTTGGGACGATCGCTGACCTGCGCACGGGTAATGATCCTGCCTTTACGCGAGTTCACCCATACCAGCGCTTCGTCTTCAATGCCAAGACGTTCAGCGTCGGCGGTGTTGATCTGCGCATAACCAGGTTCGTCCGCCAGCGCTGCCAGCGCCGCGCAGTTGCCGGTCATCGAACGGCAAGAGTAGTGGCCCACTTCACGCACGGTGGAGAGCACCATTGGATACTCATCGGTGAGTTTATCAATGGGGGCAACCCAGTCGCAGGTGAAGAACTGTGCCAGCCCATTTGGGGTGTCGAATTTCTCTTTAAAGAGATACGACGTGCCCTGGTCGGCCTCAGACTCATCCCGGCACGGCCACTGGATATACCCCAGTTCACCCATTTTTTCATAAGTTGCACCGTAGAAGTCCGGACACAGATGCCGCAACTCGTCCCAAATCTCCTGGGTGTTGTTGTAGTGCATCGGATAACCCATGCGGGTGGCAATTTCGCTGATGATCTGCCAGTCGGTTTTCAGATCCCACTTCGGCTCCACCGCTTTAAAGAAGCGCTGGAAGCCACGGTCTGCCGCCGTGTAAACTCCTTCATGCTCGCCCCAGGACGTTGACGGTAAAATCACATCCGCCGCTGCCGCGGTTTTGGTCATAAAGATGTCCTGAACAATCACCAGCTCCAGATCCTCAAACCCTTTACGCACTGCAGAGAGCTCGGCGTCGGTCTGGAGAGGATCTTCGCCCATGATGTAAGCCGCCCGCACTTCACCATGTGCCGCCCGGTGCGGCAGCTCGCTGATGCGATACCCGGTGTGCTCCGGCAAACTTTCCACGCCCCACGCTTTGGCAAACTTCGCGCGGTTTTCCGGGAACTTCACGTACTGATAGCCCGGATAGGTGTCCGGTAGCGCGCCCATATCGCAGGCACCCTGCACGTTGTTCTGACCGCGTACCGGGTTCACGCCGACGTGTGCCTTCCCAAGGTTGCCGGTCAGCATGGCGAGGCTGGTCAGGGAACGCACGGTTTCCACGCCCTGATAGAATTGGGTCACGCCCATGCCCCACAGAATGGCGGCGGTTTTCGCTCCGGCGTACATCCTTGCTGCCTGACGGATCTCCTGCGCGCTGACGCCGGTGATCGCTTCGACAGATTCTGGCGTATAGCCTTCGACAATTTTCCGATACTCTTCAAAACCTTCCGTACGGGTGGCGACAAACGCCTGGTCGTAGAGGTTCTCCTCAATAATGACGTGCCCCATGGCGTTCAACAGCGCGATGTTCGAGCCGTTTTTCAACGCGATGTGCATATCTGCAATACGAGCCGTTTCGATTTTGCGCGGATCGCAGACGATGATTTTCGCCCCGTTCTGTTTGGCGCGAATAACGTGGTTCGCGACAATCGGGTGAGAATCCGCCGGGTTATAGCCGAAGATAAAGACGAGATCGGTGTTGTCTATCTCGTTAATTGCATTACTCATTGCGCCGTTTCCGACCGACTGGTGCAGACCTGCAACCGATGGGCCGTGTCAGACGCGAGCGCAGCAGTCGACGTTATTGGTTCCAATAACGGCGCGCGCGAATTTTTGCATTACATAGTTGGTTTCGTTACCCGTCCCGCGTGATGACCCGGTGGTCTGGATCGCATCCGGGCCATATTTAGCCTTAATGGCGCTCAGGCGGGTGGCGACGTAGTCCAGCGCCTCGTTCCACGAGACGGCTTCCAGCTTGCCACCGCGTTCACGGCGGATCATGGGGGTTTTCAGGCGCGGGGTGAGGATTTGGGTATCGTTAATAAAATCCCAGCCGTAGTACCCTTTCAGGCACAGCGTGCCCTGGTTGGTTTTCCCCTGTGCGGCCTCCGCCCTGACGATTTTGCCGTTATCGACCACCAGGTGGATCTTGCAACCTGAGGCACAATAAGGGCAAACCGTGACGACTTTTTTCATCAGTCTGCTCCAGTTAATCATTTCGCAGCCATAATGCAGATTTTATGCCATGTTTTTAGTGTGGTTATCACTCGACTTTACGGGCGTTCTCCTGGCAAAACCCTGACGAAAAGCAGGCAATCGTCAAAATTGACGTGTCGAAAAGGCAGCGGATGTGACATGGGTTGTAATTCCGTCACGTAAAAATCCATTTGGCTGGAGCCGACGGCAGAATAGTTCAGACTTAACATAATCCCCTGACGGAAGCATGCGATGAAACCGGCGATTCTGGTGGTTGATGACGATACGGCAGTGTGCGAGCTGCTGCAGGATGTGCTCAGCGAGCACGTCTTTACGGTGCTCGTCTGCCATAACGGACAGGACGCACTGAACCGGGTTCATCAGGAACCGGGAATTGCCCTGGTCCTGCTGGACATGATGCTGCCGGATATCAACGGCCTGCAGGTCCTGCTGCAGTTGCAAAAGCAACGCCCGGATCTGCCGGTAGTGATGCTTACCGGGCTGGGGAGTGAGTCTGACGTGGTGGTAGGGCTGGAGATGGGTGCCGACGATTACATTGGCAAACCGTTTAATCCGCGTGTGGTGGTCGCCCGGGTTAAAGCCGTGCTCAGGCGTACCGGAGCGCTGGCGGCCGACACGCCCGCGCCACGAGTGGCGGGCATTGCTTTTAATGGCTGGACGCTGGATACCACCCGCTGCGAACTGATCGATCCGCAGCGTAACCCCGTACCGTTGACCCAGGGTGAATACGGCCTGCTGCTGGCGCTTACCCAGAACGCCCGCCGGGTACTGAGCCGCGAGCAGCTGCTTGAGCTGACCCACAGCGAAAGTGCCGATGTGTTTGACCGCACCATCGACGTGTTGATCATGCGCCTGCGCCGGAAAATCGAAGCCAATCCGCACCAGCCCGCATTAATCAAAACGATCCGCGGGCTGGGCTACGTCTTTGCCGCCGATGTCTGTCATCCCGATAGGGCGGCGTAAGTGCTTACGTTATGGCAGCGACAATAAGCGCGGCGAAAATCGCCGTGATGACCAGGTACTTCAGTGCGTAATAGAGCTTCCTATTGCGCTTCTTCAGACGCTGACCGCGTTCTCGCCCGGCGTGCACATATTTGAAGATACGGTTGATTCCCCCGGTGCGGTCGTTATCGTCATTGGGGGAGCTGGCCGCTGACATCAGCGTTGTCCCGACCCAGTGGTTAACCGCCTGCGCCCAGCGCCATTTCATCGGACGTTCGATATCGCAGAAGAGAATAATCCGCGTGTGATCCGATTTATTCTCCGCCCAGTGCACGTAAGTTTCATCAAAGATGACAGCCTCACCGTCACGCCAGCTGTGGCGCTGCTGGTCAACCTCTATAAAGCAGCGATCGTCATTTGGCGTGACCAGGCCTAAATGGTAACGAACCGAGCCGGCGTAGGGATCGCGATGCTTGCCGAGCTTCGCGCCCGCCGGGAGTTCGGCAAACATTGCCGCTTTCACGGACGGGATCTCACTCACCAGTTGTGTCGTAACGGGGCACAGGGTCTGAGCCGAGGGATGCGCATCGGCATACCATTTGAGGTAAAACCGTTTCCAGCCGCGTTTAAAGAAAGTGTTAAAACCGGCATCGTTATGATTTTGTGCCGCCTTAATATGATCCTGCAAACGCAGCGCCTCTTCGCGAATGACCTCCCAGTTTTCCGTCAGTTTATTTAATTCCGGAAAGCGCTCGGTTTCAAAAAAGGCCTGTCTGGCGGGCAGCGAAGAGAACGCCGTCATAAACATATTGATAGGCGCCATAAAGGTGGAGTGGTCGAAAAGTTGACGGGAAAGCGTCTGTTTTTCTTTGCCGCGCGAATGCGCATAAATAACACTGATAATAAATATAGCGATGATAATTGCTGCGAACATTTTTCCTTGTCCTCTGTATCTCTCATTTCGGAAAAGCGTGTGGGCAATATGTTGCCCACGCCGAATGTGCCAGACGCAGAGAGTGTAGTTCGGCTATGCAAAATTCATAGAACTGTAATCAAAAATCGCAATTTTTGTTAATTTAGGCGTTGCTCTCCTGAATAAAGCGCGTCAATTCCTCCAGCGTTTTTGCTCCATCAATGGCATTCGCGGCCAGCAGGCTTGCCCGGGCGCAGGCATGCGCCAGGTAAATACTCTCTGCCAGCGGCAGCGATTCATGACAGCCATATAAGAAACCGGCACAAAAGGCGTCGCCCGCGCCGACGCTGCCAATAATCTCCTCCTGAGTCAGCCTCCATGAGGGGATCCAGCGTCCTTCTTCGTTTGCGGCTTCTCCCCAGGCACCTTCCGGGCAGTGGATCACCACCCGCTGCCGGACGCCTGCCGCCCGCAGCTGCGCGGCGGCTTCAGCGATGTGGGCAACGTGTGGTGCGTCGTTGCCGTCGCGCATCTCAAGGCCGCTAAATTCTCCGGCTTCCAGTTCGTTAATGACCAGATAATCGAGATGACGCAGGGCAGGGAGGACCAGCGGCTGATAGCGCGGATCGCCCTTGCGGGAGACCAGATCAAGCGAGGTTTCATACCCCTGTTCGCGCATCTGCGCCAGCAGCCGTGCGCTGCGGGTGCCGTATTCGTCATCTGGCATATCCAGACTGTCGAGCAGCAGCAGGTAGCCGAGGTGGAAGATTTTCATTGTGCCGTCGAGACGGTCAAACGCGGGGAGATCCAGCAGGCGGTTGGCCCCGGGTGAGTGGAAAAAGGTGCGCTGTCCGCTGGGGTCGGTCATCACCTGCGACATGGAGGTTGGCGCAAAGGTGGTGCGCTGTACGCGCTGTCGATTGACGTGATACTGGTCGAGCATTGCCAGAATGTAGTCCCCGTCGCTGTCTTCGCCAATCAGCCCCACCGCCTGCAGCGGCAGGCCGACGTGCATTTTCGCCAGCGTCAGCAGGACGTTAAGCGGCGCGCCGCCGGTGGAACGCTCGCTGTGGGTAATTTCTGCCAGCCAGCCGCGTTCCGGCCATTGCACGATCTGGTGAACGTGATCCACCAGCATATTGCCCGCGGCGATGATCCCTTTGCGTTCCATTATGCCTGCCCCGCGCTGCCAAAGATGCGCATCTGTTCGGCAACCGTATCGGTAATCGCCTCTTCTATGCCCAGCAGCAGCTCGGCAAACTCATCGTACAGCGGCTGGCGGTTGGCCATACGCTGCTCAACGGCGGAAAGGGCGGCCTGGGACATGCCGGTATAGAAATTGATTTTATGAATACCAAGTTCAATGGCGCGACGAAAATCAGCATCGCTGATCCCGGAGCCGCCGTGCAGCACCAGTGGCAGCCCGGTCTGCTGGCGAATGGCGTCCAGACGGGGGAAATCGAGCTTTGGCTCGCCTTTATACTTGCCGTGCGCGTTGCCAATGGCGACGGCCAGCGCGTCAATGCCGGTTGAATCGACAAATTCCCGTGCCAGCTGCGGGTCGGTAAAGTACGCTTCATCCGCATGGCCGTAGAGCGCTCCGCCTTCATCGCCACCGACGGCACCTAACTCTGCCTCCACCGACACGCCCACCGCGTGACACATCTTCACCACTTCACGCGTCTGACGAATATTCTCCTCGTAGCTCAGTGTCGAGCCATCGAACATCACGGAGCTGAACCCTAAGCGCAGGGCGCGCACCACGGCGTCAAAGTGCAGGCCGTGGTCGAGGTTGAGTACCACGGGGATCGCGTGGCGGGCGGCTTCGAACTTAATCGCTTCGACAAGCGACTCCAGCGACACGTATTTAAAATGCACTTCGGCGATGTTGATGATAAAAGGCGAGCACTCCTGCTTCGCCGCGGCAAACAGGGCGCGCAGGAAGTGGGTGTCGAGAACGTTGAACGCGCCCAGCGCGTAGCGATGTTGCCTGGCGTGCGCAAGACCGTCGGCAAGAGAAATCAATGGCATCATTTACCCCTTATATCCGAAACAGGTTGTACTCGTTGCACAGTACCAGCACCGCCGGTTCGTCTTCTTCGATGTTGTTATAGCGGGCAACGGGCTGCAAAAAGTGGTTGTCGTGTTCATCGTCATTGACCGATGACACTTCGCCCACCAGCACGTCGCCAAAACCGCGTTCACCCCAGAAACTGTGGTACAGGCCGGGCGTCAGGCAGATGCTCTCCCCTGGTGTAAGGCGCAGCTGGCTGCCGGGGGCGTGGGTCTGCTGGCAACCGTCTATCGTGACGGTGACGTCCGTGTTTTCGGTCTCTGCCTGTGCACCGGCATTCCATAACTCAATAATGAGATTTCCACCGCCGCGGTTGATGATGTCCTCCCGTTTGCGCCAGTGAAAATGCATGGGCGTGAGCTGACCGTCGCGTACGTGCATGATTTTTTCGGCGTAGCATTTTTCATACGGCGTGCCGTTTGGTGAGCCGTTGCGCAGGGTAAACAGCGTGAGCCCCTGCGCGGCAAAGCTGCTGCCGCCAAAGGCCGTTACGTCCCAACCGAGCTTAAGGTCAAACACTTCTTGCCAGGCGGCCTGATCGAGCTGTTGCCATTTTGTGGGTGGGAAGCTGGCAAAAGGGGGGAGATGCACGTCGTGCATGGAGAAAAACTGCCGCGTGTGGCCGAGGATTTCGTTGATTTCGGAGCGTTTCATGGGGACTCCTTGTGTTTTTTGTCGGCCCAGTCCCCTCTCCCTGTGGGAGAGGGTTAGGGTGAGGGCATCGGGCCGCGCAATTGTTACTTAACCGTCCACCCCTTATACGTGCCGACGTTCTTTTTATCGATCATCGTCACCGGGATCAGCACAGGCTCTTTCGGTGCCGGTTTGCCCTGTAGAATGTCATAGCCGATCTCAACCGCTTTTGCCGCCATGACCTGCGGATCTTGTGCCGGCGTCGCCACAAACAGGGAGTTTTCCCGCTTCAGGGCTTCTTCGCCGTCCGGGCTACCGTCCACACCAACGATAAAGAACTCGTTGCGTTGCGCTTGTTTCGCCGCCAGATCGGCACCGATCGCGGTCGGATCGTTAATCGCGAAGACGCCATCGATCTTCGGATTGGCCGCCAGCAGCGAGGTCATGACTTCCAGACCCCCTTCACGGCTGCCCTTGGCGTTCTGGTTATCGGAGAGCACTTTGATATCCGGGTGTTTTTTGAACTCGGTCTGGCAACCTTCCACACGGTTCTGGACGGCAGAGACCGGCGGTCCGTTGATGATCACTACATTGCCTTTGCCGTTCAGGCGGTCGGTGATGTACTTACAGGCCATTTCGCCCGCCTGGGTGTTATCGGAGGTGATCGTCGCGTCTGCACCTTCTGCCGCCACGTCAACCGCGACCACCACGATCCCGGCCTCTTTCGCGCGTTTCACCGCCGGGCCGATCCCTTTAGAATCTGCGGCGTTGAGGATGATCATGTCCACTTTGGCGGCAATAAAGTTGTCGATCTGCGCCACCTGCTGGCCCAGATCGTACCCGCTGGAGACCAGCGTCACTTTGACGTTATCCCCCGCCAGCTTGCGCGCCTCCAGCTCGGCACCTTTGGTGATCTGCACGAAGAACGGGTTGGCCAGGTCACCCACCGTTACGCCGATGGACTTCAGATCTTTCGCCTGCGCAAACGGCGTTGCGGCAAGCAGCGCGCCAGCACAGAGCGCGGTCACTAAGGGCTTCAATCTCATGCTCTCTTCCTCACGTAGGGTATTGTTGTTATGCACTTTGATGGTGTCGGGTACGGTATTTGTCGATCAGCACCGCAATGATGATCACCGCCCCTTTGATCACCAGTTGCCAGAAGTAGGAGACGCCCATCAGCGTCATGCCGTTGTTGAGGGTGGCGATAATCAGCGCTCCCACCAGCGTGCCGGTGATCGTGCCGATCCCGCCAACGAAGCTGGTGCCGCCGAGGATCACCGCCGCAATCGCATCCAGCTCGTAACCCATGCCCAGGTTTCCGTTGGCGCTGTAGAGGCGCGACGCGCTCATCACACCGCCTAACCCGGAGAGCAGGCCGCTCATGCCATACACAAACAGCAACACCAGCCAGACTTTGATGCCCGTTAAGCGTGCCGCCTGCATGTTGCCGCCTACCGCATAGATGTGAACGCCAAGCGTAGTGCGACGCAGGATAAACCAGCACACCACAATCACCGCCAGGGCAATCACCACCAGCCACGGCACGGGGCCAAGATAGTTATTGCCTATCCACTCAAAATTGATGTTCGAGTTAATCACCGTCGTGCCATCGGCCAGCAGGTACGCTGCGCCCCGCAGTGCCGTGTAGGTGCCGAGGGTGACAATAAACGGCGGTAGTCCGGCAAAGGCCACCAGCGCGCCGTTGAACAACCCCAGCACCAGGCCGAGCATCAGCGCGGCGGGAATAGAGAGCCCGGCGAATTCCGGTATTAACGACACCACCATCGCGGCGACCGCCGTGGTACCCAGAATAGACCCGACGGAGAGGTCAATCCCCCCGGTCAGGATGATGAAGGTCATCCCTGCCGCCAGCACGATGTTGATCGACGCCTGTCGGGTAATGTTGAGCAGGTTGCTTTCGGTAAAGAAGTTAGGAGCGATAAAGCCAAAAACCGCCACGATCAGGATGAGAATGGGCAAAATGCCGACCGTTTGCATCAGATCGCTCATCAGCATTTTTTTGGCGGAGGCAGATTTTGCCACCTGCTGCGGATGGGTTGGAGTTGTCATAGTTGCACCGCCTGATGATGTGAGTCGTTCACGCCGGTTGCCAGCGTCATGATGTTTTCCTGAGAGATGTCGTGTCCGTGGAGCTCCCCGGCGATGCTGCCTTCACGCATGACATAGACGCGGTCGCTCATGCCCACCACTTCCGGCAGTTCGCTGGAGATCATCAAAATCGCCACGCCCTTGCGCGCCATCTGGTTCATGATGCGGTAGATTTCGCTTTTTGCGCCGACATCGACACCGCGCGTCGGTTCGTCGAGGATCAGAATACGCGGACCAATCGCCACCCAGCGGGAGATCAGCAATTTCTGCTGATTACCGCCTGACAGACCGCCCGCGCGGACCTGTGCGTGAGGCACGCGGATATTCAGCAGGGCGATGGCATCGTCAGAAATGGACTGCGCTTTTTTGCGGTTAAGCATGCCGAAGGTGGCGTCGCGCTCCAGCGTCGCCATGGTGATGTTCTCCTGCGCCGCCAGCTCCAGGAACAGCCCCTGCTCCTTGCGGTTCTCGGTAAGAAAACCGATCCCGTTTTCAATGGCCGCGCGCGGGGAGTGGATCACCACCGGCTCGCCGTCCACTTCAATCATTCCGCCCGTGGCTTTACGTACGCCAAAGATGAGCTGTGCCAGCTCGGAGCGACCGGCACCGACCAGCCCCGCCAGGCCGACGATTTCCCCTGAGCGCACCTGCAGGCTGCAGGGTTGGACTTTTTTACCGTCGGTGAGGTGATGCACGTTAAGACGCGGGTTGCCGAGCGGGATATCGCGCTCTTTGTTGAACAGATCGCTTAAGGGGCGACCCACCATCATTTTCACCAGCTCAGACGCGTTCAGTTTGTCGCGCGTCAGGCTACCGACGTATTGCCCGTCACGCAGGACGCTGACCCGGTCAGAGAGTTCGTACACTTCCGCCATGCGGTGGCTGATATAGATGATCGCCATCCCTTCATCCCGCAGGCGCAGGATCAGCTCAAACAGACGATGGGTTTCACGCGAGGAGAGGGCGGCAGTGGGTTCATCCATCACCAGAATGCGGCTGTTACGGTGCAGCGCGCGGGCGATTTCCACCTGCTGTTGTTCAGCGATAGTCAGCTTCATCACCAGGTCGGTGGCGTTGAAGTTTGCACCCAGACGGTCGATGACCGCCTGAGCCTGGGCGGCCATCTCTTTACGCTGCACCAGTCCGCCGCGCGAGAGTTCGCTGCCAAGAAAGATGTTTTCCGCAACCGTCAGGTTGGGGGCGAGTTGCATCTCCTGATAGATCAGGGTAATGCCTGCGGCCAGCGCATCCTTCGGGCCTTTAATGTGATACGGCTGACCGTCAATCAGGATCTCGCCGCTGGTCGCGGTGTAGGCGCCCGCGAGGATCTTCATCAGCGTGCTTTTTCCCGCGCCGTTTTCACCCATCAGCGCGTGGATCTCACCGGGAAAGACCGTCAAATCCACACCCTTGAGCGCGTGGAAGTTGCCAAACGTTTTGGCAATGCTGCGCATCTCCAGTACCGGGGTTCTGCTCATGGCGGATCTCCTGTGAAGGTTGATATCTGCACTTCATCACAGGTGCGTAAATGCAAAATGTCAGAAGCCGTTCATATTTGTCATAGTTATGAATAGCTAATCGCCGTCACATTTCTCTTTTCCCTCTGCCTGTGGGAGAGGGCAAGGGTGAGGGCACCCATTTGCAGAGGAGCCCAATCCCATGCCATCACGCTCGCCGTTCTTCGCCAGTGCCCGCGGTCGTCTGCTGATCTTTAATCTGTTGGTGGTGGCGGTGACGCTGATGGTCAGTGGTGTGGCGGTGCTGGGTTTTCGGCATGCCAGCCAGATCCAGGAACAGGTACAACAGCAGACGCTGGATGACATGACCGGCAGCATGAATCTCGCCCGCGATACCGCCAGCGTGGCAACCGCGGCGGTACGGCTTTCGCAGGTGGTGGGGGCGCTGGAATACAAAGGAGAGGCCGAGAGCCTGAAGCAGACCCAAATGGCGCTGCGGCACTCGCTGGAACAGCTCGCAGATGCGCCCTTAGCGCAGCAGGAGCCGGGGCTTGTGGCGCGCATTATTCGTCGCAGTAATGAGTTACAGCAAAGCGTGACGGGCATGCTGGAGCGCGGACAGCGGCGCCATCTGCAGCGTAACGCGCTGCTTAGCTCGCTGTATCAAAGCCAGAGCTATTTACGCCATCTGCAGGATATTAACCGTCGGTTTGGCAGCAACATCCCGGATGCGCAGCAGCTTGCGGAAATGGACAGGCTGATTCTCGCCGCCATCGATACCCCCTCACCGCGCGCCACCCTTCAGCAGCTGGACGCCGTTACCGCAACGTTGCCCCAGCGCGCCACGCAGCCCGTGGTGAATCTTGTTCTGCCCGATTTCAACGACGAGCTGCGCAGGCTTGCCCCGCTGTCAAAGCAGCTTGAGGAGAGCGACCTGGCGATAAGCTGGTATATGTTCCACATCAAGGCGCTGGTGGCGATATTAAATAGCGATATCAATCAGTACGTTGAGCAGGTGGCGGAGGCTTCCCGGCTGCGTACGGCCCAGAGTCATCAGGAGCTGCGGTCCATCAGCGTGTTTATCAGCATATTCGCCGTACTGGCGCTGATCATCACCGGCTGCGCCTGCTGGTATATCTACCGCAATCTGGGCTCCAACCTGACGGCGATCTCCCGGGCGATGTCGCGTCTTGCCCATGGCGAGCAGGACGTTTCGGTGCCCGCGCTGCAGCGGCGTGATGAGCTGGGAGAGCTGGCTCGCGCGTTTAACGTCTTTGCCCGCAATACCGCCTCGCTGGAGCACACTACCCGTCTACTGAAAGAGAAAACCTCCCAGATGGAGATCGACCGCATCGAGCGTCAGGGACTGGAGGAGGCGCTGCTGCACAGCCAGAAGATGAAGGCCGTTGGTCAACTAACGGGCGGGCTGGCACATGATTTCAACAACCTGCTGGCGGTGATAATCGGTAGCCTGGAGCTGACCGATCCCGACTCCAGTGATGCCACACGTATCGCCCGCGCGCTCAATGCCGCCGAGCGCGGTGCGTTGCTGACCCAGCGTCTGCTGGCTTTTTCCCGCAAGCAATCCCTGACTCCGCATGCGGTAGAGATGAAACCGCTGCTGGAGAATCTCAGAGAGCTGATGCGCCACTCCTTGCCCGCCACCCTGAGCCTGGAGATAGAGGCTCAATCCCCGGCCTGGCCGGCGTGGATAGACGTTGGCCAGCTCGAAAACGCCATTATCAACCTGGTGATGAACGCCCGCGACGCGATGGAGGGGCAGACGGGCGTGATTAAGATCCGCACATGGAATCAGCGCGTCACTCGCAGCGACGGACGCAGGCAGGATATGGTGGCGCTGGAGGTGATCGACCGAGGCAGCGGTATGACGCAGGAGGTCAAATCCCGGGTGTTCGAGCCGTTCTTCACCACCAAGCAGACCGGCAGTGGCAGTGGTTTAGGGCTGTCGATGGTGTACGGTTTTGTGCGTCAGTCCGGCGGCCGCGTCGAAATTGAAAGCGCGCCGGGACAAGGCACCACCGTGCGGCTCCATCTGCCGCGCTCAACGCTGCCCGTCGTCCCTGAAGATGAAACGCACTCTGCCACCGCATCCGCTGAAAACGAACGGCTGGTGCTGGTCCTGGAAGATGAGGCCGATGTTCGTCAGACCCTGTGCGAGCAACTGCATCAGCTTGGCTACCTGACCCTTGAAGCGGAAAGCGGTGAGCAGGCACTGAACATGCTGGCGGCCTCGCCGGATATCGGCATGTTTATCAGTGATCTGATGCTGCCGGGCAGCCTGAGCGGGGCGGAGGTGATTAACCACGTGCGCAGCCACTACCCGCAACTGCCGGTGTTGTTGATCAGCGGTCAGGATTTACGTCCGACGCACAACCCGCAGTTGCCGGATGTAGCGCTACTGCGCAAACCGTTTACCCGCGTACAGCTGGCGCAGGCGCTGCGGAAAATCAGCGCTTAAACAGCGAATTTAGGATTTCATCAAGAGCCTGAGTAAAGTCGGCGATGCTAATCTGCGCAAAATTTAGCGGATTAAGATATAAAGGGAATTATGCCGGTACTCACAAGAGGGGACTCACAAATGATCGTGATGCCTACAACGTACAGCCCGAATACGGTTGCCAGGTCATTTACGCTCGTAGATGAATTTGAACTCTCCGGTCGGGTGTTACATGTCATTTATGACAGCCAGACGCCCCGGGCTGCAATTATTGAAGCAGATATCGAAACCTTTGATGGCGTTCCCCGGCATCGGGTTGTTGCTGCTCTGGATTTACAGCATAAAGCCCATCTGGGAAAGGACATTATCGCAGTCGAACGATGCTGGGAAGATACTCGCGTTGTCCAGGTAGAAGGCATTTGTGTCGATCCTGCCGAACGAGACAAAGGGCTGGCGACTCGTCTCTATGAAGCGTTGGTCTTACATTGCGGCGTGACCTTAATCAGCGACTTCGAGCAATATGAGGGTGGAAAGATGCTCTGGCAGAAAATAGCCCGTGAATCCGACCAAATCGCTGTTTTTGTACTCGACACAGAGCAGGGAGCATTCTGGCCTTATGATGGCAGCAAGGTGATATATGACGGAGGATGTATTCCTGAAGACCGCATCTGGAGTCATTCTCCGGACCAAAAATGCTCCGGGATTGTGCTGGTCGCAGAGAATAAACAGCGAGTGCGTCAAATAATGGAAGCGTCGCCTCGCTAAAGAATTTGAGATTCCTCCGCTACCTCTCCCGTTTGCGGTTAATTACCGTAAGGCCAGTTCACCTGCGAGTCTGGCCTTATGAAACGTTACTCTACCGCTCTGTTATTTGGTCTGCTGTCACTCTCCAGCCAACTGGCGCATGCCGATGTGATTGATGATGCCATTGGCAACATTCAGCAGGCGATCAACGATGCCTATAACCCCGGCAGCAGCCGCAGCAACGATGATGACGATCGTTATGACGATGACCGTCGCATTGATAGCCGTCAGTATGACGACCGCCGTCGGCAGCTTGAAGACAGACGCCGCCGTTTAGACGAGCGTCAGCGCCAGTTAGATGACGACAGACGACGCCTGGAAGAGGATGAGCGGCGGTTAGAAGAGGATTACGATCGCGGTTAAGTGCGGCCTGTTGCCCTTACCTCAACCCTCTCCCACGGGAGAGGGAGAAAACCTAATCCAGCACCAACACCATGCCGTCATATCCCGCTTCGATGCCGTCCGGCAGCGGGTTATCCATCATCCACACGTCAAACTGATGGCTGATATGGGTCAGGATCACCTGCGGGCAGCCAATCACCTCGTTCAGTGCCACCACGGTGTTTAAATCGCAATGGTTGCGCGGCGTCTGTGGGCGCGGTTCATGGCTACAGTCGATGATCATCGCCTGTGGCTGGTTGTTGAGCAGAAATTTCACCGTTTTCTCCGGCAATCCGGCGGTATCAGAGAGCCACGCCACGCGGCTGTGGGCGGACTCCAGCAGATAACCAAAGGTGAGCTTCGAGTGGTTGAGCGGCAGCGGCGTCACCCGCAGGCCCTGCAGCTCAAACATCACAAACGGCTCCAGCATATGGCTGAAATCCAGAATGCCCGGGTGTTTGAAGAGATCGTCACATCCGGCTTCATCCGGCGGGCCGTAAACGGGGATCGTCGCGCCAACGCCCCAGCGCAGGGGAAACAGCCCCTGAACGTGATCCATATGGTAGTGGGTCAGCAAAAACTGCTGAAAGCTGCCGGCTGGCCAGTCGTCCATCAGGTGCGGAATACCCGCGTCCAGTAGCGTCACCGCATCATTGAATTTGACGGCCGCGCTACAGGGCCGACGACGATAATTCTCCTGCAGACGTGCCCGGCGGCATGCCGCGCAATCGCAGCCAAACACCGGGACCAGCTGGGCACTGCCGGTGCCCGTTAACGTGATGGTCAGACTCATCGTGCACCTCTACAACGGTTTGGTGAAACGAAAATGGCTCTGCGTATACCCTTCACGAACATAAAAACGGTGGGCGTCCAGCCGCCGGACGCTGGTGGAGAGCTCCGTCAGTTCCGCGCCCGCCTGCCGCGCGGTGTCCTCTGCCCATGCCAGCAGTTGGCTCCCCACTTTAAGACCACGCGCCTCGGGCATCACCACCAGCTCCTGGATTTCGCCGATCCATCTGGCGTGGTGCAGGTGAAACTGCATATGCAGGCCAATCATACCCACCACCTGTCCATTCAGCTCTGCCAGCTGATAACGCATATTGTGGTCCTGCAGATTGGCCAGATACCCGGCGTGGAACGCCTGATGATCAAATTCGGCCTGTTTTAACTCGCAGATCAGCGCGTAAACGATTTGCGCATCATCGGCGGTGGCGGGGCGAAGCGTGCAGTCAGGCATGCTGTTTCTCCTTCTGACGGATAAGCGATAAAACGTTATCGACTGACTGTAGCAAACTTCCGTCGTTGTTGAGGATGTGGCAATCCGCCGGGGTATAGCGCGCTGCGCGTTCGAGTCTCTGCGCGATCTCTTTTTCGCTTTCGCGTCCGCGGCTTTGCAGGCGGCTGCGCAGGACATCCGGCGAAACCTGCAGACAGACCGGCAGCAGCGCCGAGGCATACCGGGCGCGTGCCTGGGGAAGATGCGCACGAGAGCCGTTGACCAGCACGTCAAAACCCGCGTGCAGCCACAGGTCGATCTCAATGCCGATCCCGTAGTAGTAGCCGTTGGCGTGCCAGCTGAGCGCCAGCAGATTCTGCCCGGCGCGAGTGAAAAATTCCTGTTCGCTCAGGGCGATATGGTTTTCACTACCGGCATTCGCCGCCCGGGTAATATAGCGATGTGCGACCAGCAGCTGCGGGTGTTCCCGCTGCCGTAAGGCGGACAGCAGGCTGTCCTTCCCGGAGCCGGAGGGCCCCATTAACCAGATGACTCTTCCCATCAGAACACCCTTTTTCCCTGACGCCAGACGTGGTCGATATGGATGTGCTCGCCCTTACGGTGGGCCAGCACCAGATCCGCCCGTTTTCCTTCGGCTATCTCGCCCCGGTCGTGAAGATTAAGCGCGGATGCCGGGTTCTTCGTTACCAGGCGAATTGCCTGCGGCAACGTGAAGCAGTTGCTGTCGTCATTCGCGACGCGGAAGGCGGCGTCCAGCAGGCTGGCGGGGTAGTAGTCGGAAGAGAGGATATCCAGCAGGCCGAGCGAGGCGAGTTTGCTTGCCGCCACGTTGCCGGAATGCGAGCCGCCGCGCACGATGTTCGGTGCCCCCATCAGCACGTTCATGCCATGCGCGCGGGAGGCCTCTGCCGCCTCAAACGTGGTAGGAAATTCAGCGATCACGCTGCCAAGCTGGTGGGATTCGCGGACATGGTTGTGCGTGGCATCATCATGGCTGGCCAGCGCGATGTTACGGTCCCGGCACATTGCGGCAATCGAAACACGGTTCGGCTGTGACCACTGTGCCGCCAGCGCCAGCTGCTCTTCCTCGTAGCGCGCCATCTCCACATCGTTAAGAGAATATTTGCCCTGGTAATACTCGCGGTATTTTTCGAGGCTGGCGAACTGGCGCTGCCCCGGCGAGTGGTCCATCAACGAGACCAGCGACACTGGCTCGCGGTCTACCAGCTTTTCAAACAGCGGCAGGGTGGTGTGATGCGGCAACTCGCAGCGCAGGTGCAGGCGATGTTCGGCGCGGTTAAGACCGCGCTTTTGCGTCTCTTCCACGGCGTTGATCATCTTTTCCAGATTCTCCAGCCGATCGCCGCCGTCGCGTACGTCACCAATCGCCACCGCATCCAGCACGGTGGTGATGCCGCTGGCAACCATCAGCGCGTCGTGGCTGCTCATCGCCGAATGGGCGGGCCAGTCCACCTTCGGCCGTGGGGTGAAGAATTTATCCAGATTATCGGTGTGCAGCTCAATCAGCCCTGGCAGCAGCCAGCCGCCTTCGCCGTCCATCGCTTCGGGCAAATGGCTTCGGGTTTCGGCATACGCGCGGATCGCGCCGTCGCGGATCTCAATCGAGCCGTCGATGACCTCATTTTCCAGCACCAGCTTGACGTTATTGATAATCATACGCTTGTCCCCATCGGGTGCAGCCTGTCCGCCACGCGGTTGCGAACGCTCTCGTCGTGGAAGATCCCGACGATCGCCGCGCCGCGCGCTTTGGCCTGTTCGATCAGTTCCACCACTGCCGCGCTGTTTTTGCTGTCGAGCGAAGCGGTGGGTTCATCAAGAAGTAAAATCGGGTAGTCGACGATAAATCCGCGAGCGATATTCACGCGCTGCTGTTCGCCGCCGGAAAAGGTCGACGGGGCAAGATGCCAGAGGCGTTCCGGGACGTTGAGGCGCGTCAGCAGGCTGGCGGCTTTGGCGGCGCAGGTTTCGCGCGGCACGCCGAGATCCAGCAGCGGCTGCATTACCACATCCAGAGCGGAGATCCGCGGGATCACCCGCAGAAACTGGCTCACCCAGCCGATCGTCGAGCGGCGGACTTCCAACACCTTACGCGCGGGGGCCTGAACCAGGTCGACCCATTCATCGGCATGGCGAATATGAATGTGCCCCTCGTCCGGCAGATAGTTGGCGTACAGGGAGCGCAGCAGGGTGGATTTTCCGCTGCCGGAGTGGCCGTGCAGCACCACGCATTCGCCGCTGTTCACCTTCAGAGAGGCATTTTGCAGCACCGGCAGACGCACGCCGTTTTGCTGGTGGAGCACAAAGGTTTTACTTACGTTTTCTACGTGGATCATTTTGGCCTCGTGGCGTTTTCTTGCCGGGTGGCGCTTCGCTTACCCGGCCTACAAGGTACGGCGTTCGTTTTGCCGGGTGGCGCCCTCAATTCTGCAATACGGATGACACCAGCAGCTGGGTGTAAGGATGGAGCGGATCGTCGAGCACGCGGTCGGTTAACCCACTTTCCACCACCTGACCCTGCTTCATTACCAGCAGACGGTCTGCCAGCAGGCGAGCGACGCCCAGATCATGGGTGACAATCACCACCGCCAGGTTCAGCTCCACCACCAGACCGCGCAGCAGGTCGAGCAGGCGCGCCTGCACGGAGACGTCCAGCCCACCGGTGGGTTCATCCATAAACACCAGCTTCGGGTGGGTGACCAGGTTACGGGCGATCTGCAGGCGCTGCTGCATGCCGCCGGAGAAGGTGGTGGGCAAATCGTCGATGCGCGAGGCGGGGATCTCCACATCGGTCAGCCAGCGCTGTGCGGTTTCCCGGATGTTGCCGTAGTGCCGCGCGCCGGTCGCCATCAGCCGTTCGCCGATATTGCCTCCCGCCGAGACCTGACGACGCAGTCCGTCCAGCGGATGCTGATGTACCACGCCCCATTCGGTGCGCAGCAGGCGGCGGCGTTCAGCCTCGCTCATGCCATAGAGGGAGGCGCCCTCATACAAAATCTCGCCGTTCTGCGGGGCCAGGCGAGCGGAGATGGACTTCAGCAGGGTGGTTTTACCCGAGCCGGATTCACCGACAATCCCCAGCACCTCGCCCGGCCACAGCTCGAAAGAGACGTCGCTGAAGCCTTTGCCCGGCGCGTAAAGGTGGGTCAGGTTGTTCACTGAAAGCAGCGGTTTCATTGGCTGTTCGCCTCGCTCTGTTGGCGGCAGTAATCGGTGTCGGAGCAGACAAACATCCGTTTGCCCGTGTCATCCAGCACCACTTCATCCAGATAGCTGTGCTTCGAGCCGCAGATGGCGCACGGCTCGTCCCACTCCTGCACCGTGAACGGGTGGTCATCGAAATCGAGACTCTCCACGCGGGTGTAGGGCGGGACGGCGTAGATGCGCTTTTCGCGCCCGGCACCGAACAGCTGCAGGGCAGGCATCATGTCCATTTTCGGGTTGTCGAATTTCGGGATCGGCGACGGATCCATCACGTAGCGCCCGTTGACCTTCACCGGGTAGGCGTAGGTGGTGGCGATATGGCCGAAGCGGGCGATATCTTCATACAGCTTCACCTGCATCACCCCGTACTCTTCCAGGGCGTGCATGGTGCGGGTTTCGGTTTCGCGCGGCTCGATAAAGCGCAGCGGCTCCGGGATCGGCACCTGGAAAATCAAAATCTGATCTTCAGTGAGCGGCGTTTCGGGAATGCGGTGGCGGGTCTGGATAAGCGTCGCATCTTCGGTTTTTTCGGTGGTGTTGACGCCCGTCACGCGCTTAAAGAAGTTGCGAATCGACACGGCGTTGGTGGTGTCGTCGGCTCCCTGGTCGATGACCTTCAGCACGTCTGACTCACCGATGACGCTGGCGGTAAGCTGAATGCCACCGGTGCCCCAGCCGTAAGGCATCGGCATTTCTCGACCACCAAACGGCACCTGATAGCCGGGGATAGCGACCGCTTTCAGGATGGCGCGGCGGATCATGCGTTTGGTTTGCTCGTCCAGATAAGCAAAGTTGTAGCCGCTTAGGTTAGCCATTTTCACGCTCCCGTTGCAGACGTTTCAGCAGTTCCAGTTCGGCCTGGAAGTCAACGTAATGCGGCAGCTTGAGGTGCGAAACAAAGCCCGCCGCCTCGACGTTATCCGCGTGGGCCAGCACAAACTCTTCGTCCTGTGCCGGGCCGGAAATCTGTTCGCCGTAGTCCGGCGCCTGCAGGGCGCGGTCAACCAGCGCCATCGCCATGGCTTTACGCTCGCTCATGCCAAAGACCAACCCGTAACCACGGGTAAAGTGTGGGGTGTCGTCGTCAGGTGCGACAAAACCATTCACCATTTCACACTCGGTCATTAGCAGTTCACCGACGTTCACAGCAAAACCCAGCTCTTCGGGGATGATTTCGACGTCGAGATAGCCGCTGCGGATCTCCGCCGCAAACGGGTGGTTACGCCCGTAGCCGCGCTGCGTTGAATAGGCCAGCGCCAGCAGATAGCCTTCGTCCCCGCGCATCAGCTGCTGCAGGCGAGACGAGCGTGAACAGGGGTAAACGGGAGGCGTGCGGGTGATGTCGTCGGGTTGTGCTCCGGTCTCTTCTTCAGCCTTTGCCAGACCCTGCTTCGCCAGCAGGCTAAAGACGTGCGGAGACGCTTCCTGCCCGGTCTCCGTGGTGCTGAGCGGCGGCGTTTCGCCGTTCGCCAGCAGGGTGAAATCCAGCAGGCGGTGGGTGTAGTCGTACGTAGGGCCAAGGAGCTGGCCGCCGGGAATATCTTTATAAACGGCGGAAATTCGCCGCTCCAGGCGCATTTCTGCCGTATTGACCGGCTCGCTCACCGCCAGGCGGGGAACGGTGGTGCGCCAGGCGCGCAGCAAAAAGATGGCTTCGACGTTGTCGCCGCTGGCCTGCTTCAGCGCCAGCGCTGCCAGCTCGCGGTCGGCGACGCCGCCTTCGGTCATCACCCGATCCACCGCCAGGTTCAACTGCTGCTCAATCTGGGCGACGCTCAGCTCGGGAAGCTGTTCATCACCCCGTCGTCTGTGCGCCTGTAGCGCATGGGCGGCGGCGATGGCCTTCTCGCCCCCTTTGACGGCAACGTACATCAGCACACCTCCACGTGGGTGGTTCGCGGGATCGCCAGCAGGCGCTCGCCGCAGGTCAGGATCAGGTCAATGCCCAGCGGGAACGGATGCGGGCGTTCGGTCAGCTCATGAATAATGCACTCCGGCAGCTGTGGCGCGACCATGCGTTCGTCGGCAATCCCCGCCCCGGTCAGGCGCAGCATGCGACCACCGCTCAGGCTGGCGACCTGCAGGAGCAGCGTGGCGCTGGTCTCCGGTGCTACCGCGCTGCCTTCACTCAGGGCATTGAGCTGCTCATGGCTGATTTGCTCATCGGCAACGGCAAACACCGCCTGACGGGGCTGCTCAACCAGCGGGGCGTTAGTGTGAAAACGCAGATTCTGGCTGGCGATGTCATTGGATAACGTCCCCGAAAGCCACACCGGGGTATCGTTGTCGGCGAGGGTCAGCAGTACGCTGGTGGTCGCCAGGTTCAGCGGCAGCCAGCCCTGGGAGAGCTGATGCAGGGAGACAATCACGCCAGGCTCGCTCATGGCTTTCAGCAGGCGACGAAAACTGTGTTGGGCATCCTGGACAGCCAGGGTAAAAGCGGGTTGAAGCGTCATGCGTTATCTCCGCGAACAAGCGTAAAGAAGTCGACCCGGCTGGTATTGACTTGCGCCTGACGTGCGGCAGTGCGCGCGGCGAGGTCGGCTTCCAGCGGGGCAATCAGGGTTTCCATCAGGGTCTGGAAATGGGGT
Source organism: Enterobacter cloacae complex sp. 309I3 (assembly GCF_050031595.1). Classification (NCBI taxonomy): domain Bacteria; kingdom Pseudomonadati; phylum Pseudomonadota; class Gammaproteobacteria; order Enterobacterales; family Enterobacteriaceae; genus Enterobacter; species Enterobacter cloacae complex sp. 309I3. The sequence goes on from NZ_JBLGWI010000001.1 coordinate 371,466, forward strand.
TGTTCCTGCAGCAGGGCGTCGATCACCGCGCAGCGCTCGGCGTGCGGTTTATCGCGACCGAGCACGTAGCTGTAACCCAGCGTGCCGCTGCTCAGACGAATGACCGCGCGGGTGAGGGCGGCATCACCGGCGAAAAAGCGCTCCCCGGTACCGCCCATTCTTGCCTGGATCTGTACCAGGCCAATTTCCGGCGCGCGGAGCGTTTCATAGTCTGGCGTCAGGTTAAGCGCGTTCATGCGGCTCGCCAGTGCAGCAGGCTGGCTATGGGCCAGGGCGCGCATCCAGCGCTGACGGGTGGAGGTGTCGAAATGCATTCAGTGCTCCATGGTGAATTCAATCATGTCGGCGCGGGTCAGGCTGACGGAGTACTCCGTTGCGTTGATCTCGCCGTCACGGTGGTTGAGGGTGCGCACGCAGAGCAGCGGAGCCATGTTGGGGATCTCCAGCACCTTGCTCTCTTTCGCCTGCGCGCGGCGGGCGCTGATACGCGTCTGGGTACGTTTGAGCACAAGACCCGTGGCGTCCTGCAAAAAGTCATGCAGTGAACCGCTGGAGAAGTGTTGCAGCACCGGCCAGAGGCTCAGGTCGCTGAAGTAGTGATCTATCTGGCAGACTGCCACGCCATTGACCCGGCGCAGGGTGCGCAGATGCACAACGTTGTCGCCCTCCTGAATACCCAGCGCATCGGCTACATGGCTGGAGGCCGGACGCAGCACGGAGAGCATTTTTTCGCTGGTGGGATGGCTTCCCTGGTCGAGCAGGTTCTGACTAAAGCGCGCCTGGGCATTGAGCGGGTAGTCGAACGGGCGCATCAGCACCAGCACGCCGACGCCCTGACGGCGCTGTACCCATCCGCGCTCAACCAGCTGATCGATGGCGCGGCGCAGGGTGTGGCGATTCACTTCATAGCGGTCGGCAAGCTGCTGTTCGGCTGGCAGGTAGTCTCCGCAGCGATAATGGGTGCGCAGCTCCACTTCGAGCTTTGCTGCAATCTCTTGCCAGCGGGTAGGGTAACTGGTCGGATGTCTGGATAAGTGCATACCAATCAAAGCCTCGCTTCTCAGATGAAGTGCTTACGCAAACGTTGAGAGAGGAAATCCAGCAGGCTGACGGTGATGATGATGAGTACCATCAGGGCGCAGGTTTGCTGGAACTGGAAACCGCGGATCGCCTCCCACAGGGTGACGCCAATGCCCCCTGCGCCGACCATGCCGACGACGGTGGCGGAACGGACGTTAGATTCGAAGCGGTAGAGCGAATAGGAGATCAGCAGCGGCATGACCTGGGGCAGCACGCCGTAAAGGATCTCTTCAATTTTGTTGGCGCCGGTGGCGCGAATACCTTCGACCGGGCCGGGTTCAATGGCTTCCACGGCTTCGGAAAGCAGCTTGGAGAGCACGCCGGTGGTGTGGATGAACAGCGCCATCACCCCCGCGAACGGCCCCAGACCCACGGCGACCACGAACAGCATCGCGAACACCATTTCGTTAATGGCGCGGCAGGCGTCCATCAGGCGGCGCATCGGCTGATAAATCCACCACGGAACGATGTTTTCCGCGCTCATCAGGCCAAACGGAATGGAGAGGATGACGGCCAGGGCGGTCCCCCAGACGGCGATTTGCAGGGTGACAGCCATTTCGCCGAGATAGTCCTGCCACTGGCTAAAATCGGGCGGGAAGAAGTCGGCAGCGAAGGTGGCCATGTTACCGGCGTCTTTAAACAGCAGCAGCGGATCCATCTCCGCGCCCTTCCAGGAGATAACCAGCACCGCCAGCAGGATGGCCCAGCTAAATAGCGAGAACCAGCTGCGTTTCGGCGGTGGGAGGGTGATGGTTTGCATGTTGACTCCTTTGTGTTTAGTTCCCTCTCCCACCGGGAGAGGATTAGGGTGAGGGGAAAATGTGCGCGCTGATGCCCTCACCCCGGCCCTCTCCCACAGGGAGAGGGAGAAAAGCGTTACTGCACCGCTTTATTCACACTGGTCATTGCACCAAGCGCGGCGGTCAGGCGGTCCAGGTCTTCCAGCTGGGCCTGAATAGCTGCCACTTTGCTGGTCTTCTCCTCGTCCTTAAGCCCCTTGTTGTCCTTCACGCCCTGCATCTCTTTAAACAGCGCCAGCTGGCGAATCGGGACCAGCTGCAGGTCGCTCGACGGGCGGAACGGTGCCCAGCCCAGACGCGTCAGCACGGCTTTCTCTTCCGGCGTTTTGCCGTAGGTCATAAAGAAGTCGTACACCTTGTCCTTGGTGCCTTCAGAAAGGTTTTTGCGCCAGACAATCGGGTCACCCGGGATGAGAGGGGATTTCCAGATCACCTTCAGCTCTTTCAGCTTGTCCGGTGCGGAGGTCTTCAGCTTGTCGAGGTTTTCGGTGTTGTTGGTGGCGACGTCCACCTGCTTGTTGGCCACGGCCAGAGCGTTGGTTTCATGGCTGGCATTGACGGTGCGTTTGAAATCGCTGGCAGAGGCATTATTTTTGGCGAAGACGTAATAGCCCGGCACCAGGAAGCCTGAAGTGGAGTTTGGATCGCCGTTGCCGAAGGTCAGTTCTTTGCGTTTGGCGAGCATATCGTTGAGGTTATTGATCGGGCTGTCTTTGTTGACGATCAGCACGCTCCAGTAACCCGGAGAGCCATCTGCAGCAACGGTCTGGGCAAAGACCTGGCCGTTTGCACGATCCACCGCTTCCATGGCGGAGAGGTTGCCATACCAGGCGATGTCCACTTTGTTAAAGCGCATCCCCTGGATGATGCCCGCGTAGTCCGGGGCGAAGAAGGCGTTTACTTTGATCCCCAGTTTGGTTTCCATATCTTTCAGGAAGGGTTCCCACTGAGGCTTCAGGTTCTGCTGTGATTCCGTCGAAATAATGCCAAAGTTCAGCGCTTTTTCCTGCTCCTCGGCGTACGCAGGGCTTAACAGGGTGCTGATGCTGAACATGCTGGTGAAAGCCAGCGCGGCAACCGTTTTATAGCTCATTTCCATTCCTCGTAGTGGGGACGTTATGCAGCCTTCGCGTTCTCTTCGACACGGTTAATGCTGCGGTAGAGATGGTCAAAACGTTCGTTATCAAACTGGTGGCTTGCGCCATCAAAGAACACATGTCCCTGACGCAGGGCGACAATGCGCTCGCAGTAGCGCAGGGCGTAATCCACCTGATGCAGCGTCACCACCACGGTGATGCCGTCGTTCTGGTTAATGTCATGCAGGGTTTCCATCACGATGCGGGCGGATTCCGGATCCAGCGAGGCGATGGGCTCGTCGGCAAGGATGATTTTCGCTTTCTGCATCAGGGCACGGGCGATGGCCACGCGCTGCTGTTGTCCACCGGAGAGGGTGGAGACGCGCTGATGGGCGAAGTGCGCCATGCCTACGCGGGTGAGTGCCCGCAACGCCTCTTGCTTCTGTAACGGGGAGAACCAGCGCAGACAGGTGCGCCAGAATGGGGTGCTGCCGAGCGCGCCAATCAGCACGTTCTCCAGCACCGTCAGTCGATTTACCAGATTAAATTGCTGGAAGATGCAGCCTGTCTGCGCGCGGCTTTTGCGGATATCCCGCGCCAGTCGCCCTGCGCGCTGTACGGTGTTGCCCAGCAGTTCGACGTGGCTTTCCGGGATGCTATCGCCGGTAATCAGGCCGCTTAAGTGACGCAATAGGGTGGATTTACCTGAACCGGATGGCCCCAGCAGCGCTACCATGTCGCCCTGCTGGACGGTCAGATCAACGGCATGCAGAGCCTTGTTGTGATGAAAGGTCTTGCTCAGTTTCTCTACGCGGATGACGGTTTGCATATGCTGGGCCTCACAATAAATGTGGCCTCATGCTGGCGCATCAATATGACATTTGGGTTAAGTGCAGGTTGCGGGAGTTTGAAGAGTTGAAGTGAAAACGATGACAATCTTTCCAGGCCCGGTCAGCGCAGCGCCACCCGGGGTTGTTGCCGGATGCGCTGCGCTTATCCGGCCTACGAACTTTGTTGCTGCTTAACGACGTTAATCATCCACGGCACGCCGTATTTGTCGGTGACCTTACCGAAACCGTGCGCCCAGAAGGTCTCCTGCCAGGCCATTTCAATATTTCCGCCATCCGCGAGATTGTCGAACCAGCGTTTGCCTTCATTGACATCCTGTGTGTCGAGAACCAGCGTGAATCCGGCATACTGCGCCTTACTGCCCGGCGGCAGGCCATCGCTCATCATGATATCGCTGCCCGCAATGCGAACGTTGGAGTGGGCTATAGCGGAGTCCGGGAACTGCATGCCAGACGGGCAGCCTTCTTCGCTGCTCTCGCTTTTTGGCATTTCGCCGAAGGTGATTTTATAGAGGAGTTCTGCGCCGACGGCCTGCTGATAAAAGGCGGTTGCCTCTGCGCAGTTGCCGGCGAAAGAGATGTAGGGACTTAACGGCATAATCTTTACCTCACGTAAGAAAAGCCCATTAAGTGTAGTGGGTGTGTGCCCGGTAAGCGAAGCGCCACCGGGCGGGCAAATCAGTTCTTTTTCACAAACTCAGATTTCAGTTTCATTGGACCAAAACCGTCAATTTTGCAGTCGATATTATGATCGCCTTCAACCAGACGGATATTCTTCACTTTGGTCCCGATCTTCAGCATGGAAGAGCTGCCTTTAACCTTCAGGTCTTTGACGACGGTGACGCTGTCGCCATCTGCCAGCAGGTTACCGTTAGCATCTTTTACAATCAGCACGTCAGCATCCTGTGACGGCTCTGCGTCGTTCCATTCGTGGGCGCATTCCGGGCAGATGAACATGCCATTATCTTCATAGGTGTATTCAGAATTGCATTTCGGGCAGTGTGGAAGTTGCATCGGGGGTATCCTCAAAAAAGTGCTTAACACGCTGGAAAGTGCCAGCAAAATGACGGCAGAGCGCCGAAAAAGAGGGCAAGTATAACGCAAATCCACACGATTGTCGGTGATATTGTTTAATAAAAAAAAACCGAAAAGCGTGTTGCGGGTGACACTTTCTGTCAGTCGGTTAAGCGATGCTAACGCCATTAACGTGTTGGGAAGAATTGACACTGAATATATCGAATATTTTATTGCGGCAAATTGCTACGTTCCGCCATTTCGGATAAGGTGAAGCGACACATTGTTATTTATCGCCGGTTTTCGTCGTCGTACATCTGTTATGACGCTGAACCATTCCCTCTCTTTTTAGGTGGGTAAATAATGATGATATATCCTGAAGTTTCTTAAAAATGGGCTACGCTTTTTATCTTTTGACTATCAGGTCAGGAGAAAAGCTTTTCACGCCATGCAAGGATAGCGATTTATTTCTGATTGTCTTCAATCAGTTATATTTCGGTGAACATGTTTTCCACACGTGATCATATAAGCCGAAAAACATAATTAAAACCCGGTGGCTTAATAAAAGTAATAAATTTGCGTTAAGGAAAGGCTTTTATCATGCACACACAGACAATTTTTGAATTAAGCCAGGAAGCAGAACGGTTGCTACAACTCGCCCTGCAAAACCTTGATACCTTGAAATCAATGCCGATAGCGATGCTGGAGAGTACCGCGACGGCCATTACGGGTGAAAAGAACAACGTTTTACCTTTGCATTTTAGCGCGCGTGGTGTCGAAGCACAGCAGGCGATGCTGAATAGTGAATTGCGCAAAATAACCCGTCTGGAAATGGTGCTGGCTATTGTTGGAACCATGAAGGCGGGGAAATCGACCACCATTAATGCGATTGTGGGCACCGAAGTATTGCCCAACCGCAACCGTCCGATGACGGCGCTCCCGACCCTTATTCGTCATACGCCGGGCCAGAAAGAGCCGGTACTGCATTTTACGCATGTCTCTCCCATTGATGATCTGATCCAACTGCTACAGAAAAAGCTCTGCGATGACGATCGCGGCAAGCTGGCGCAGCGTCTGGAAATCGATAAAGACATGAATACGCTGCTGGAGAGAATTGAAAGAGGCGAGGCTTTCGAGAAACACCACCTTGGGGCGCAGCCGATATTTCATTGTCTGAAAAGCCTGAACGACCTGGTGAGGCTCTCTCAGGCGCTGGATGTGGCCTTCCCATTCTCTGAGTACGCGGCGATAGAACATATACCGGTGATTGAGGTGGAGTTTGTGCATCTTGCGGGTCTGGATGCGCACCTGGGGCAGCTGACGCTGCTGGACACGCCTGGGCCAAATGAAGCCGGGCAGCCCCATCTGCAAAAAATGCTCACCGAACAGTTGTCCCGCGCCTCCGCGGTGCTGGCGGTGATGGACTATACCCAGCTCAAATCGATTTCTGATGAAGAGGTTCGTCAGGCCATTTCGGTAGCGGGAAAATCGGTGCCTTTGTATGCGCTGGTGAATAAATTCGACCAGAAGGATCGCAACAGCGACGATGAAGAGCAGGTCAGGGCGATGATCTCCGGGACCTTAATGAAAGGGAACATCTCTCCGGGACAAATTTACCCTGTTTCGTCGATGTGGGCCTATCTGGCAAACCGCGCCCGCTATGAGATGGCGAACCATGGGCAGCTACCGGATCACCAGGAACAGCGCTGGGTACAGGACTTTGCCGAGGCCGCGCTGGGGCGTCGCTGGCGTACGGCGGACCTGGACGATATCGAACATATTCGCCATGCGGCTGATTTGCTGTGGGAAGATTCGTTATTTGAACAACCTATCCGCAAACTGATTTACGCCGCCTATGCCAATGCGTCGTTATTTGCGCTGCGTTCGGCGTCGCATAAGCTGCTCAACTATGCCCAAAATGCCAGAGAGTATCTCGATTTTCGCTATCAGGCCCTGACGGTGGCCTTTGAATCGCTGGAGCTGAATATTACGCGTCTTGAAGAGGATATGGCTCTGTTGCAGACACGGCAGCGCGTGGCCAGCGAAGAAGTCAAACACGAAGTGGAGCAGGCCCTCCACGCCACTGACGATTTTATGGCGTTGCAGAAAGGAGCCCTTCAGCAGGCGATTGGTCATATCTTCAACAGCCACACGCTACTTGATTTGGCAGGTATTGATCCGCTGAATCATCGGCAGGATGCACCGGAGGCGCTGACGCAGCTGGTGCTGGATGATGAAAGGCAGGCGCAAACGGTACTGAACAGCATCCGCTCCGCCTGCGAGCAGGTCATGCTGGACGCACAGACGAAAATCAGCCGGGAGCTGGCGCTTCGCTTCGATCAACTGGAGTCTACGCTGGCGCGTTCGCTGAATGAGGCGATGCGGCCCATTGAGCTGCGTATTAAAGAGCAGCTCAGCCATGCCGGTTTCCGGGCGCGGATCAGTTTCCCGGCATTTCAGGCAAATCAGCTGAACTTCAATACGCGGGCGCTGTTTACTGATGCCATCGCGGAGGATACCCGTCCGGCAGGCCAGCCATCGGCTGCGGGAAGTGTACGGGAAACGGTGTCGCGCTGGCTGAACAATCCTGGCTGGGGCTGGGAAGATTATGTGGCGACGCGCACGCGATACGTTATTGATATTGCGCAGCTGCATGACAAGTTTATGCAGCATATTGATCAGTTTTGTGAACAAATCCGTAAAGCTTTAACCGCGCAGGTCGATGTCTCTGTTACGGCGGGTATGGCAACGTTCTTTGCAGAATTTTCGTTATGCCTTGCCGGGTTACAGGAAAGCTTGCGTGATAGCCTCGCAGTCCGTCAGCAAAATGAGCATTCGACCCGATCGCTCAGCCAGCTGTTGAAACAAAGTATCACGACTGCGACGTGGATTCAGGAAGATACCCGACTGTTACGCGATGATATTCAAACTCTTTTCGCGGCAGAGCAACCATGACAACACAGCTACTGGACGGTCCCGGGCGGACGCTGGAGTGTATCCATCCTAAATTTATGGTCGATCTGGTCCAGGGGGTAGACGCGCCGCGTCATACCCATCTGGGGCCGCAACAGCTGCAGTTTCGTGAGCGTTTGACGCAGGAGATCATGACGCACACCCGGCTGCGACCGTGGGCAATGGCGGGAATGCTCAACGAAAATGCGGCTCTGCGCCTGGGGCTGGCGGAAAAGCTGGCCGGCATGCTGGATCCGGGGCATCTCGCGCTGACGCGTATGGCCGATAAACTGGTTGCCCTGCGCCAGCAAACCTCTCTGCGTACGCAGCCATCGCCGGGCCTGGTTCAGCAGTACGCTGAACTCTCTTCCCATTTTCTTCAACGCGCAGCCTATAAAGAAAAGGCGTTGTCCCAGCGTGGGTTAACGGTGCAGGCGGGCGATCATAGCGAGCAGATTTTTACCCGCTGGCGGGCCGGACACTATGATGGCTGGTCGCTGGCCGGGCGTTGCTACATTGTGCTGGAAGAGCTGCGCTGGGGAGCATTTGGCGATGCCTGTCGTCTGGCGAATGCGGACGTGGCGGCAATGCTCAAGGATAACCTGCGCAGCATGGCGGCAAATTATCTGGCGCAGGGGATCAATGCTTCTCCCACTACCCGCCATTTTTATCACCAGTGGCTCACAACCCCCTCTACGCCGGGGAGCATCGATCATAAAGATATGCTGGGCTGGCTGGGGGACTGGTGCCAGGCGGACAGCCACCCGGTGAGCTGGTCAGTAACTCAAAACTGGCAAACGGTCGCGCTGGGTATGCCGAGACTCTGTTCGGCAAAGCGGCTGGTGGATGGGATGGTGGAAGAAATTTTTGGTTGAACCCCTCACCCGGTGGGGAGAGGGGCCGGTCTTATGCGGTGCGTTAATGATGAAGCTCTACCGCTTTCGGTTCTGTATCCGGCTCGGGGAGATTGCCGAAGCGCTTCGCATACAGGGCCGTGATGATGGGCACCAGAATGGCGGTGACGATCACGCTGGCGGCAACCAGCGCCGTTGCCGAGGCCGCAACCGGTTCGAAAGCCGGGTTAATCTGGGCAATGATCACCGGATTCGCCACGGCGGCCCCGGCGGCTGAAGAGGCGGCTACACCTGCCGTTCCGTTTCCTCCGCCAATTACGCGATCGGCAATGATCAGCGGAATGCCGGTGATAATGATAACAGCCACGCCAAGGACAATACCCAGCAGACCGGTATCGAGGATCACCTTCAGGTTAATGGTATTCCCCAGCGCGAAGCCGAAGAACGGGATCAGCACCGGCGTGGCTTTGCTGAAGAAATCGCGCAGATCGTGGTCCAGATTCCCCAGCGCAAAACCGATCAGGAAAGGCAGGATCGCGCCGACAAAGTGGTGTGGTTCAAACGAGGCCAGCCCCGCCGAGCCCAGAATCAACATCGTCATCAGCGGACCGGACTCCAGAGACATCAGCACAAAGGCGCCAGACTCCTCTTTTGTGCCGTACTGGTTCATCAGGCTGGCATAGAGCCCACCGTTAGTCATATCCATCGCGGAGACAATGGCCAGAACGGATAATCCGGCGAAGAATCCGGTCTGAATGCCATTCTCCGGAATGAACAGTGCACAGACCATTGCCACAACCCAGGCAACCGCAATTTTCGTTATAACCAGCGTTCCGGATTTACGTAATACGGTACCCGTTGCCCGCAGGTTAATAGATGCTCCAATACAAAAGAACCAGACGGCCAGAATGGGCACGGTTCCCGTAATCATTCCTTTTGTGAAACCACCAAAATAAGCACCGGTATCAGGTGCCAGGGTATTCAGAATGGCGCCAAGCACCAGAGGAACCAGCATCATCCCGCCGGGGATGCGTTCTATTGTGGCTTTAATCTTCATGTACAACCCTCACATCGTGTCCCGCGTGGCGGACGGAATGCTATCGAAAATAAAATCAACAAATTCAGTTAATTGAAAGGATGCTTAGCCTGGCGCTTCGTTATCCTTTCAGGGAAATTAATCGCGCGCTCTTGATTCATGCCGCTCAAAAGCCCGCTGGACGTTGCGTTCGGATTTATCATGCGATCATTGGAATGATGATTCAATGAAAATAAAACAGTGTTTTAGTTATCTCTATCACATATTCGGCGTAAATATTCGAACCGCGTTTTAATATTTAAAATTTATGTAAATCTGATGTGACGCAGTATGGTTTTGATAATTGTTGTTCAGGCGATAATAACGTGCGTGAGCATGTTCTTTTTTGGTGGATAAGAAAGAGCTGATGGGCGGAAATTGACAAATATTGAACTCAGTTGACGATACGGAAAAATATATGTGAAGTTGATCACAAATATAAACGCTGGTAGGGTAAAAAGGTCATTAACTGCCCAGACAGGCGTCAACAGGTTCGGTTGTATCGACGTAAAACGTCAATGTAAGTAAACCTGCTACGCTTGAATAAGGCGATTCGCATGGAGCGGATCCCCGTTTCACGGTTCACCAGATGGCCGGTGAAATGGACAGGGCTGAGTCAACGAGGAAAGCTATGCTTAGAAGGAAAAAGATTAAACCCATCACGCTTCGCGACGTCACCATCATCGATGATGCAAAACTGCGTAAAGCGATCACTGCCGCCTCGCTCGGTAATGCGATGGAATGGTTCGATTTTGGTGTCTACGGCTTCGTGGCCTATGCGTTAGGTAAAGTGTTCTTCCCCGGCGCCGACCCCAGCCTGCAGATGATTGCCGCGCTGGGTACGTTCTCGGTTCCCTTCCTCATTCGCCCGCTGGGTGGTCTGTTCTTCGGTATGCTTGGTGATAAATATGGTCGTCAGAAGATCCTGGCCATCACCATTGTCATTATGTCGATCAGTACATTCTGTATCGGCCTGATCCCGTCTTATGCTTCGATTGGCATCTGGGCGCCAATATTGCTGCTGCTCTGTAAGATGGCTCAGGGATTCTCCGTAGGGGGAGAATATACCGGTGCCTCGATCTTCGTTGCAGAGTACTCCCCGGACCGTAAACGTGGCTTTATGGGAAGCTGGCTGGACTTTGGTTCCATTGCCGGGTTCGTCATGGGGGCGGGCGTGGTGGTGCTGATTTCAACCGTGGTTGGTGAGGCGAACTTCCTTGAATGGGGCTGGCGTATTCCGTTCTTCCTCGCGCTGCCGCTGGGGATCATTGGCCTGTATCTGCGTCATGCGCTTGAAGAGACGCCTGCGTTCCAGCAGCACGTTGATAAGCTTGAGCAGGGTGACCGCGAAGGTCTGCAGGATGGCCCGAAAGTCTCCTTTAAAGAGATCGCGACCAAACACTGGCGCAGCCTGCTGGTCTGTATCGGCCTGGTGATCTCCACGAACGTGACTTACTACATGCTGCTGACCTACATGCCGAGCTATCTGTCGCATAACCTGCACTACTCGGAAGACCACGGTGTGCTGATCATTATCGCCATCATGGTGGGTATGCTGTTTGTGCAACCGATTATGGGGCTGTTGAGTGACCGCTTTGGCCGTCGACCGTTCATTATTCTGGGTAGCGTTGCGCTGTTTGCCCTTGCTATTCCGGCATTCATTCTGATTAACAGCAATGTGCTGGGCCTGATTTTTGCCGGCTTGCTGATGCTGGCGGTGATCCTCAACTGCTTCATCGGGGTGATGGCCTCTACACTACCGGCCATGTTCCCGACGCATATTCGCTACAGTGCGCTGGCGGCGGCCTTTAACATCTCGGTTCTGATTGCCGGTCTGACGCCGACGCTTGCCGCCTCTCTGGTGGAAAGCACGCAAAACCTGATGATGCCCGCTTATTACCTGATGGTTATCGCGGTGATTGGTTTGATTACGGGTATTACCATGAAGGAGACGGCGAACCGTCCTCTGAAAGGGGCGACGCCTGCGGCATCGGATATTCAGGAAGCGAAAGAGATCCTGCGCGAGCACTACGATAACGTCGAGCAGAAGATTGAAGATATTGACGCAGAGATTGAAGAACTGCAGAAGAAACGCTCCCGACTGGTGGACCAACATCCACGCATCAACGAGTAATCAAAAAACCCGCCGCTGGCGGGTTTTCTTTTATTAGCATCCTGCTGCGATGTAATCGCCATTGGCGCTGATGGGGATCACCGTCAGGAACAGGATGGTCGCAAACAGGATCAGAACAATCCCGCCAGCAATCTTGACCGCCGGAACCAGCCACTTCAGCGAGGTGTCGCCACCGAACCAGGCGACCGTGCGCTCCCGGGCGTAACGCACGGCCAGCGATAGCCCCATAATCGACAGCGCGGTTCCCAGCGACATGGTCATTACCGCGGCCATTCCCCAGGTGACGATGCCCAGCGCATTCGAAAACATCAGGATCATAATGGCCCCACTGCACGGACGCGCGCCGATCGCCAGAATTACACCCAGACGGGTTTTCCAGTCACCCTGCGCAAGGTCTGCCCCTACGCCGTGATGGCCGCAGCCACAATGTTCATCATGCTGGTGAAGGGGCGTGATGGCGGAGATTGCCATCCTGCGCGGGCGCAGGCTTTTCAGCGCCTGGTAAATGATAAACGCGCCGAATGCGCCAATGAGGACCGCGCTTATCTTCTCGACATACCAGCGGCTGGTACTGATATCCCCGGACGCCAGGTTAAACCCCACCGCCAGAATAAAGACAAACAGAATGGCGCTGACGCCCTGCAGCATACTGCCAAAAAAAGGAACGACCCGGGCAGCCAGTTCGCTCTCTTTATTTGTACTGAGATAGGTAGTGACAATGAATTTGCCGTGCCCCGGCCCGATAGCGTGAAGTACGCCATAGAAGAACGCGCCGGTTAATAGCCATAAGCCACCGCTGTACTGATGGTTATTAAGCTGCAACAGGTACATCACCAGATAACGGTGCAGGGTGATTTGCGTAGCAAGACACCACTGGATGAAAGACCCCCAGTGTGCGTGCAGAGTGAAGCCCGCAATAAGGAGTAGCAGCGTCATGAGGCCAGCGCCAGGAATGCGCCAGTCTCGGGTGAGGCGTTGTGTGATCATGGATATTGTCTGTCAGGGAAAATATTTGCCAATAGTATAGATGATTATCCCCCTCAATCCGTGGGTTCTTATGAAGCTTACGCGTTGTATTGTGGATAAGTCTGTGTGTAAAAGGGTATAAAGCGGGGTTTTGCTGGGGAATGCAGCAGTCAGTCATTTTTCTGTCATTTAGCGGTTGCGGCCTGCGGAGAACTCCCTATAATGCGCCTCCATCGACACGGCGGATGTGAATCACTTCACAAACAACCCGGTCGGTTGAAGAGAAAAAATTCTGAAAATCAGGGTTGACTCTGAAAGAGGAAAGCGTAATATACGCCACCTCGCGACAGAGCGCTGAAGCGCGTCGCAACTGCTCTTTAACAATTTATCAGACAATCTGTGTGGGCACTCAAAGTGACATGGATTCTTAATGTCTTCGGACAATAAATGAATACCAAGTCTCAACGAGTGAACACGTAATTCATTACGAAGTTTAATTCATTGAGCATCAAACTTTTAAATTGAAGAGTTTGATCATGGCTCAGATTGAACGCTGGCGGCAGGCCTAACACATGCAAGTCGAACGGTAGCACAGAGAGCTTGCTCTCGGGTGACGAGTGGCGGACGGGTGAGTAATGTCTGGGAAACTGCCTGATGGAGGGGGATAACTACTGGAAACGGTAGCTAATACCGCATAATGTCGCAAGACCAAAGAGGGGGACCTTCGGGCCTCTTGCCATCAGATGTGCCCAGATGGGATTAGCTAGTAGGTGGGGTAACGGCTCACCTAGGCGACGATCCCTAGCTGGTCTGAGAGGATGACCAGCCACACTGGAACTGAGACACGGTCCAGACTCCTACGGGAGGCAGCAGTGGGGAATATTGCACAATGGGCGCAAGCCTGATGCAGCCATGCCGCGTGTATGAAGAAGGCCTTCGGGTTGTAAAGTACTTTCAGCGGGGAGGAAGGTGTTGTGGTTAATAACCGCAGCAATTGACGTTACCCGCAGAAGAAGCACCGGCTAACTCCGTGCCAGCAGCCGCGGTAATACGGAGGGTGCAAGCGTTAATCGGAATTACTGGGCGTAAAGCGCACGCAGGCGGTCTGTCAAGTCGGATGTGAAATCCCCGGGCTCAACCTGGGAACTGCATTCGAAACTGGCAGGCTGGAGTCTTGTAGAGGGGGGTAGAATTCCAGGTGTAGCGGTGAAATGCGTAGAGATCTGGAGGAATACCGGTGGCGAAGGCGGCCCCCTGGACAAAGACTGACGCTCAGGTGCGAAAGCGTGGGGAGCAAACAGGATTAGATACCCTGGTAGTCCACGCCGTAAACGATGTCGATTTGGAGGTTGTGCCCTTGAGGCGTGGCTTCCGGAGCTAACGCGTTAAATCGACCGCCTGGGGAGTACGGCCGCAAGGTTAAAACTCAAATGAATTGACGGGGGCCCGCACAAGCGGTGGAGCATGTGGTTTAATTCGATGCAACGCGAAGAACCTTACCTGGTCTTGACATCCACAGAACTTTCCAGAGATGGATTGGTGCCTTCGGGAACTGTGAGACAGGTGCTGCATGGCTGTCGTCAGCTCGTGTTGTGAAATGTTGGGTTAAGTCCCGCAACGAGCGCAACCCTTATCCTTTGTTGCCAGCGGTTAGGCCGGGAACTCAAAGGAGACTGCCAGTGATAAACTGGAGGAAGGTGGGGATGACGTCAAGTCATCATGGCCCTTACGACCAGGGCTACACACGTGCTACAATGGCGCATACAAAGAGAAGCGACCTCGCGAGAGCAAGCGGACCTCATAAAGTGCGTCGTAGTCCGGATTGGAGTCTGCAACTCGACTCCATGAAGTCGGAATCGCTAGTAATCGTAGATCAGAATGCTACGGTGAATACGTTCCCGGGCCTTGTACACACCGCCCGTCACACCATGGGAGTGGGTTGCAAAAGAAGTAGGTAGCTTAACCTTCGGGAGGGCGCTTACCACTTTGTGATTCATGACTGGGGTGAAGTCGTAACAAGGTAACCGTAGGGGAACCTGCGGTTGGATCACCTCCTTACCTTAAAGAACCTGCCTTTGCAGTGCTCACACAGATTGTCTGATGAAAAGTAAATAGCAAGGCGTCTTGCGATTGAGACTGTACGTCCCCTTCGTCTAGAGGCCCAGGACACCGCCCTTTCACGGCGGTAACAGGGGTTCGAATCCCCTAGGGGACGCCACTTGCTGGTTCGTGAGTGAAAGTCACCTGCCGTCATATCTCAAAACTGACTTGCGAGTCATGTTTGAGATATTTGCTCTTTAAAAATCTGGATCAAGCTGAAAATTGAAACGACACATCTTTAATGGTGTGTTCGAGTCTCTCAAATTTTCGCAATCAGAAGTGAAACATCTTCGGGTTGTGAGGTTAAGCGACTAAGCGTACACGGTGGATGCCCTGGCAGTCAGAGGCGATGAAGGACGTGCTAATCTGCGAAAAGCGCCGGCGAGGTGATATGAACCCTTGACCCGGCGATGTCCGAATGGGGAAACCCAGTGTGATTCGTCACACTATCGTTAACTGAATACATAGGTTAACGAGGCGAACCGGGGGAACTGAAACATCTAAGTACCCCGAGGAAAAGAAATCAACCGAGATTCCCCCAGTAGCGGCGAGCGAACGGGGAGCAGCCCAGAGTCTGAATCAGCTTGTGTGTTAGTGGAAGCGTCTGGAAAGTCGCACGGTACAGGGTGAAAGTCCCGTACACGAAAATGCACAGGCTGTGAACTCGAAGAGTAGGGCGGGACACGTGGTATCCTGTCTGAATATGGGGGGACCATCCTCCAAGGCTAAATACTCCTGACTGACCGATAGTGAACCAGTACCGTGAGGGAAAGGCGAAAAGAACCCCGGCGAGGGGAGTGAAAAAGAACCTGAAACCGTGTACGTACAAGCAGTGGGAGCACCTTCGGGTGTGACTGCGTACCTTTTGTATAATGGGTCAGCGACTTATATTCTGTAGCAAGGTTAACCGTATAGGGGAGCCGAAGGGAAACCGAGTCTTAACTGGGCGTTAAGTTGCAGGGTATAGACCCGAAACCCGGTGATCTAGCCATGGGCAGGTTGAAGGTTGGGTAACACTAACTGGAGGACCGAACCGACTAATGTTGAAAAATTAGCGGATGACCTGTGGCTGGGGGTGAAAGGCCAATCAAACCGGGAGATAGCTGGTTCTCCCCGAAAGCTATTTAGGTAGCGCCTCGTGAACTCATCTTCGGGGGTAGAGCACTGTTTCGGCTAGGGGGCCATCCCGGCTTACCAACCCGATGCAAACTACGAATACCGAAGAATGTTATCACGGGAGACACACGGCGGGTGCTAACGTCCGTCGTGAAGAGGGAAACAACCCAGACCGCCAGCTAAGGTCCCAAAGTCATGGTTAAGTGGGAAACGATGTGGGAAGGCCCAGACAGCCAGGATGTTGGCTTAGAAGCAGCCATCATTTAAAGAAAGCGTAATAGCTCACTGGTCGAGTCGGCCTGCGCGGAAGATGTAACGGGGCTAAACCATGCACCGAAGCTGCGGCAGCGACGCTTATGCGTTGTTGGGTAGGGGAGCGTTCTGTAAGCCGTTGAAGGTGGCCTGTGAGGGTTGCTGGAGGTATCAGAAGTGCGAATGCTGACATAAGTAACGATAAAGCGGGTGAAAAGCCCGCTCGCCGGAAGACCAAGGGTTCCTGTCCAACGTTAATCGGGGCAGGGTGAGTCGACCCCTAAGGCGAGGCCGAAAGGCGTAGTCGATGGGAAACAGGTTAATATTCCTGTACTTGGTGTTACTGCGAAGGGGGGACGGAGAAGGCTATGTTAGCCGGGCGACGGTTGTCCCGGTTTAAGCATGTAGGCGGAGGTTCCAGGTAAATCCGGTACCTTTTAACGCTGAGGTGTGATGACGAGGCACTACGGTGCTGAAGTAACAAATGCCCTGCTTCCAGGAAAAGCCTCTAAGCATCAGGTAACACGAAATCGTACCCCAAACCGACACAGGTGGTCAGGTAGAGAATACCAAGGCGCTTGAGAGAACTCGGGTGAAGGAACTAGGCAAAATGGTGCCGTAACTTCGGGAGAAGGCACGCTGATATGTAGGTGAAGCCCCTGCGGGTGGAGCTGAAATCAGTCGAAGATACCAGCTGGCTGCAACTGTTTATTAAAAACACAGCACTGTGCAAACACGAAAGTGGACGTATACGGTGTGACGCCTGCCCGGTGCCGGAAGGTTAATTGATGGGGTTAGCGGTAACGCGAAGCTCTTGATCGAAGCCCCGGTAAACGGCGGCCGTAACTATAACGGTCCTAAGGTAGCGAAATTCCTTGTCGGGTAAGTTCCGACCTGCACGAATGGCGTAATGATGGCCAGGCTGTCTCCACCCGAGACTCAGTGAAATTGAACTCGCTGTGAAGATGCAGTGTACCCGCGGCAAGACGGAAAGACCCCGTGAACCTTTACTATAGCTTGACACTGAACACTGGTCCTTGATGTGTAGGATAGGTGGGAGGCTTTGAAGCGTGGACGCCAGTCTGCGTGGAGCCGTCCTTGAAATACCACCCTTTAATGGCTGGTGTTCTAACGTAGACCCGTAATCCGGGTTGCGGACAGTGTCTGGTGGGTAGTTTGACTGGGGCGGTCTCCTCCCAAAGAGTAACGGAGGAGCACGAAGGTTAGCTAATCCTGGTCGGACATCAGGAGGTTAGTGCAATGGCATAAGCTAGCTTGACTGCGAGAGTGACGGCTCGAGCAGGTGCGAAAGCAGGTCATAGTGATCCGGTGGTTCTGAATGGAAGGGCCATCGCTCAACGGATAAAAGGTACTCCGGGGATAACAGGCTGATACCGCCCAAGAGTTCATATCGACGGCGGTGTTTGGCACCTCGATGTCGGCTCATCACATCCTGGGGCTGAAGTAGGTCCCAAGGGTATGGCTGTTCGCCATTTAAAGTGGTACGCGAGCTGGGTTTAGAACGTCGTGAGACAGTTCGGTCCCTATCTGCCGTGGGCGCTGGAGAATTGAGGGGGGCTGCTCCTAGTACGAGAGGACCGGAGTGGACGCATCACTGGTGTTCGGGTTGTCATGCCAATGGCACTGCCCGGTAGCTAAATGCGGAAGAGATAAGTGCTGAAAGCATCTAAGCACGAAACTTGCCCCGAGATGAGTTCTCCCTGAGACTTAAAGTCTCCTGAAGGAACGTTGAAGACGACGACGTTGATAGGTCGGGTGTGTAAGCGCAGCGATGCGTTGAGCTAACCGATACTAATGAACCGTGAGGCTTAACCTTACAACGCCGAAGGTGTTTTGGCGAAGAGACAGATTTTCAGCCTGATACAGATAACAGAATTTGCCTGGCGGCTTTAGCGCGGTGGTCCCACCTGACCCCATGCCGAACTCAGAAGTGAAACGCCGTAGCGCCGATGGTAGTGTGGGGTCTCCCCATGTGAGAGTAGGGAACTGCCAGGCATCAAATAAGAAGAACCCCGTACCGTAAGGTGCGGGGTTTTTTGCTTTTGTTTTTCTCCCTCACTCTCACCCTCTCCCTGCGGGTGACTGCATCCGACAGCACAGTTTCTCCCCATGATTAAACAAATTCACATTTCCCTCTACGAAATTTCTTAATTTCCCATTTTTTTTATATTTATATATGTGGTAAAAGCATCATAAATTTCAGATTATTCATGCCACTCTGCGAGATATAAAACCCTGTTTTTTGAGCCTTACGAGTTAATAATGCGTATCTATCCCACATTAAATGTATTGCTTTGTGATGAAATTGTGATTTGGTAGCATTTGAATTAGTTCGAAGAAACGATGGGAATTAATATTAGGCGAGTTTCATTATTCGCATATCGTTTTAAGAACTAAACCAAGAGTTAATTTCACTCGCGTATATCATTTTTGTAGCGTGACGACTCTTTATTTCTCAGGATATTGGTAAAAACAGGATATTTTATGAAACTGAATAAAGTTGCTATGGCTGTTGCTTTGACCGCAGCTCTGAGTTCAATGTCTGCATTCGCTGATACGACGAATGGCCAGATTGAATTCCAGGGCGAACTGGTGAATACCGCATGTGGTCTGGCGCCAGGCTCAAGCCCGGTAAGCGTTGATTTTGGCCAAATTCCAGTTTCTGCACTGGCTAATGGTGCGCGCGCCGGAAACGTACATCAGAACATTGAACTGCAGCACTGTGACACCACCGTTGCACAAACAGCTGAGGTAACGTACTCCCCAACCAGCGTAAACCCAACGGATGCGTCTCTGGCTGCCTTCACTTCTGGTACTGCGTCGGGTGCCGGTATTGGCCTGCGTGACAGCGCCAGCCAGGACGTCGTCTGGGGTAACGCAACCACGCCTGTTCAGTTGGTTGATGGCACCAACACCATTCCGTTCGTGGCATATGTGAAAGCAGAAAGCGCAAGTGCGACCGTAACGGCGGGTTCCTTCCAGTCAACGGTTAACTTCGAGATTGCTTATCAGTAATCCGCAGAGCAACTTCAGTGCGGGAATTATCCCGCACTGTTAAAGAACGAAAATAAAATGGATTTTTAATGCCGCTTTATTTCACTGTCATCGCGATGGAACGATTTACGCGAAAGTCATGACGGCATTTCTCCATATTTTAATTGTAGGCATTAACAAAATAATTATAACGCGGTGGAACGCTGGACGCTTTTAATGGATTTGTTCAGGACGGGGATCATGTCAGTAAAATTAAAAACGAATCTTACAATTATTGCTCTCCTGGTGATGAATTGCTGCTATGCAGCAACGGCGCGCGGAGAAGAGCGCGTTGAGTTTAATACTGATGTTCTGGATGCTTCAGATCGTACCCGTATTGATCTGTCACGTTTTGCGACAGATAACTATGTCACACCTGGTGATTATCTGCTGGATATCCGTATTAACGGCCAGTCGGTAGGCCAGGAGAAAATCCGTTATGTGGAATCGCCTGAAGGCAATCGTACGCTGCCGTGTATCAGCGGCGACCTGCTGGACAAACTGGCGCTGAAAGAAGACGCACGTTCACAGATCGCTCAAATCTATGAAAACTGCTATTCCCTGCAGCGTTTGTCGGGCGCGAAATTAAGCAACTATGCCGGCGTGCTTGATATCACCGTGCCGCAGGCATGGATGAAGTACAACGATCCTGACTGGACGCCGCCTGAACGTTGGGATGAAGGTATTGCTGGCCTGATTTTTGACTACAGCATTAACGGGCAGCTGACTCGTCAGTTCAGTGACAATAAAAACTACAGCGCGATATCAGGTTACGGTCAGGCGGGAGCTAACATCGGCGGCTGGCGCATACGCGGTGAATATCAGACCAGCTACTACAGCCAGCACCATCAATCCAGTTTTGACTGGAACCAGATCTACGCCTACCGGCCTTTGCCGATGATGGCGGCAAAACTGACGCTGGGGGAGATTTACCTGAACTCGCAGGTTTTCGATACGCTGCGATTTACCGGGATTAACCTCGCCAGCGATGAGCGGATGCTGCCGCCTGCGCTGCAGGGCTATGCGCCTGAAATCCACGGTATTGCTCGCTCGAATGCCAAAGTGACCGTCAGTCAGAGCGGGCGCGTCATCTATGAAACTACCGTCCCCGCCGGACCGTTCAATATTCAGGATTTACGCAGTTCAGTGCGCGGTACGCTCGATGTACGCGTTGAGGAGCAGGATGGCTCGGTATCGCTGTTCCAGGTGAATACCGCCAGTATTCCGTATCTCACGCGTCCGGGCTATGTGCGTTACAACCTCTCTGGTGGCACGCCGTCCCGCTATAACCACTCGCTAAAGGGACCGACGTTCCTGTCTGGCGATTTCTCCTGGGGGATCAGCAACGCGTGGTCGCTGTACGGTGGCCTGCAGTCATCGGGTGAAGCCTACACTGCAGCTTCTCTGGGTATAGGTCGCGATCTGAACGCGTTAGGGGCGATCTCTCTGGATGCCACAGAGTCGTGGAGCCGTGAGCCTGACGGCAAACGCCTGAAAGGTACCTCATATAAGTTGAGCTACGCGAAAACCTTCGACGAATACAACAGCTCAATTACGTTCGCGGGGTACCGCTTCTCACAGGAAGACTTCCGCACGATGGCGCAATACCTTGATGAGCGTTATCAGAGTTATGACCATGTCGGACGCGAGAAACAGCTCTACACCATTACCGGGAGTAAAACCTTCTGGGCCGGTGAGGCGGGTAAAGCGACGACCGTCTTTCTTACCTGGACCCACCAAAACTACTGGAATCAGCGCAGCCAGGATCGATACGGCATGTCCGTGGGGCGAGCCTTCCGCGTTGGCGATATCAACGGCATCACCGCCAATCTTTCTGCTTACCGTACCGATTATAAAGGGCGTAAGGATGACTCAATTTCCCTCTCGCTGTCTGTGCCGATTGGGGATAACAAATGGGCGGGTCTGGACGTCCAGACCAACAACGGTAAAACCAGTCCAATGGCGTCATACACCGACAACAGCGACTTCAACAATCTGTGGCGCGTTCGCGCGGGTGCCAGTCAGAACAGTAACGCCAGCGTTGACGGCTATTACCTGCACCGTTCGCAGTGGGCGGAAATTAATACCAACGCAAGCTACCAGCAAAATGAGTTTATGGCGTTAAGCACCACTCTGCGCGGCGGCTTTACGGCGACCCGGCACGGTGCGGCGATGCATAACAGTGGCGCAACAATGAACACGGCGCGGGTCATGGTCGATACCAACGGCATTGGCGGCGTCCCACTCAATGGTGAAAAGTCCCGGACTAACCGCTTCGGTATTGCCGTTGTACCGGATGTAGTGAGTTACAACAGCTTTGATACCCGCGTAGATGTCGACGCCATGGATGGCGATATCGAACCGGCCAGAGCCATCAGTACCAGCACCCTGACTGAAGGGGCCATCGGCTATCAGGCTTTTGGGATGGCGAAAGGGATGAAAATGATGGGCACGTTGCGCCTCGTTGATAACAGCGTCCCTCCTTTTGGGGCAGAAATTTACAACGCCGATGGCGTAAGCGTCGCCATGGTGCTGGAGGACGGAAAGGCATGGCTTGCGGGCATAAACGCCAATGAAACCCTGAATGTTATGTGGGGGGGCAAACAGCAGTGCAAAGTAACCGTCCCGCCTGGAGAGAACAACGGACGTTCGGACATGCTTCTGCCGTGCCGTTAATCCTTTAGTAAGCATTATCTCACTGTAATGAAAGGCTAAAAATGAGCAAGAACAGACATAGCAGATATCTTACGGCGGCGTGTGCGCTTAGCCTGGTGGCGGGCTACGCGCAGGCAGGCGTCTCCCTGGATCGGACGCGCATCATCATTACGGAGAAAGAGTCTTCGTCCAGCGCCAATTTGTCCAATACCAGCCCGGATATCCCCTTCCTGGCCCAGTCGTGGGTGGAGGATGAAAAGGGCAATAAGATCGCCTCTCCGCTGATTGTACTCCCGCCGTTACAGCGAATTAATGGGGGGCAGAAAGGGATCGCGCGGGTCACTAAAACGGCTGGCATCGAAAAACTGCCGAAGGACAGAGAGAGCCTGTTCTACCTCAACGTCAGGGAAATTCCGCCAAAACCGGAAAAACCCAACACGCTTCAGCTGGCAATGCAATCACGCATCAAGTTGTTTTATCGCCCTGAAGCGGTGATCCCGAAGACAAAGGGGGAAGTTTGGCAGGATCGGGTGGTGTTCCAGAAAAGCGGCAGCGAAATGACCGTGCAGAATCCTACGCCTTACTACGTGACGATCCTCAGCCTGACCAAAGGAGACGGGGTGAAGATCACCCGTTTCCCGGGGATCATGGTTGCGCCTAAATCGAGCCAGACGTTTGCGGTAACGGACGCCGGTGTCAGTCAGTTTTCTATGAAGTTTGTGAATGACTATGGCGGGCATCCGGAGCTGAAATTCCGTTGTGATGGCAATATCTGTAAGGCGTTACCCCCTGCCCAGCAGGGTTAACAAGGAAGGAGCCTGACAATGCAACATCCTTATCCTTATGCCGCTCTTCTCGCGATGTGCGCGCTCGGATTTTCCGGGGCGGCACGATCCGTGGTGGACGGTGAAATTAAGGCGGTAAATGGCACCTATGAATACCTGATCAACATTAACAATCATGATATTACCAGCAATCAGGTCGGTGCTGTCGTTATCGACGAATTTGATCTGGCAGGGATGTTTCAGGGCCGCGCGTACTGCGCGCAGCCGATGATAAGCCAGCCGGTCTATTACACGTCGCAGGCAACGTTAACCCAATCAGGAATGACGGCGGGTTACCTCAAGCTGAATGACTACATGGACGTCAAAATCGAGATCTACATCGGCGGTAATCTACAGCAGTACAAAACCGTACCCTTCGATAACGTCTCCAATAATGTCAATCAGAACTACTGCAACCCCCCCAGCACCATACTGGACAACCAGTTTGCTTCCGGTGCGAAGGGGAAAGTGACCTTTATGATCACCAAGCCCATTATCAATGGGGTCAACTTGCAGGGGGCAGAAATCGCAACACTTTATGGACGACTGGGGCCGGGTGCAATGGGCCAAACGCCACTGTCGCGCGTCACCATCGCTTCAGGCGTCATCACCGTACCGGATAAATGCATCGTGAATCAGGGGACGCCCATCGTCGTTGACTTCGGCAACATTCCGGGGACGGGCAGTCGGCTGGATGGCATCAATTACAGTCAAAACGTACCGATTCACGTCAAGTGCCAGGGCGGCAGTTTTTCCCAAGGAGAGCTGAATATCAAGCTGGGGATCCAGCAAGCTAATCCAGCGTTCAGTGACGGTAAATACCTGAGTACGCAGGGAGCCGTCGACCGGTCTGAATTGGGGATCGCGCTGCGTGATAGCAAGGGTAATCCTGTGGTGCCAAACACGTTCTATAACGTGCCGGGATTTTCCCACAACGAAGGTGACTGGAACCTGATCGCCGCGCCGGTGGCCAAAAACACTACCTCGGTTATTCCCGAAGGCGAGTTCCATGCGTCGGCGACGGTTGTGGCTGAATTCCAGTAAGGAGGGAATATGCATCGCATGATAATCATCCTCACCTGTTATCTCACGGTATTCGCTGCGGCACCCGCCTGGGCGCTGGGAGAGTTGATCGGTGGCGATCTTAGCTTTAAAGGCGTCGTCATGGCTTACCCGTGCAGTATTGCGCCAGAGTCGGGTCGGATCCTGGTGGATTTTGGTGAGATATCAACAAAGTCATTGTATATAAACGGAAAAACGACACCGGTTCCGTTCGCGATTAAATTGCAGGACTGTAATCCGAACGTCTTTAACGCGGTGACGGTAACGTTCAGCGGCATCGCCAACGCCAATATGGCGGACCGGCTGGCCATCAACGCAACAGCGCCGGGTAATGCGGGCGGGGTAGGGATTGGATTGCTGGAGGAGGATGATACTCCCGTGCGCCTGAATGTCGCCACCCGTCCCACTCTCATCAACGACACCCTGTTACGGCTAAGCTTCCAGGCTTTTGTTGAAGCGGAACCCGATGCCGTGGCAAGCGGAACGTTAACTACCGGGCCATTTACCGCCACTGCACATTATACGTTGGATTATCAGTAGCGGCGTTAACCGGGAGCTGCGGCATGAGATATCAGTTCTTTCTTTACGATAAAAATATTTTTTATTCGCAAGGAATTAAAATGGTTATTACCAGTTTACTCGCAGAACAAGCGGACGTTTTATATTCCTTAACGGATGATTACGATCAGCTCCTTGTTCAATTACAGCGTCAGGTTAATGACGAGGGTTGCATGTGGATCCTCTGTGATTTAGACAGCCTGCCGCGAGAGCGGCTTCACACGCTGCAATTAATGAAAGAGTTCTATCAGCAGGAAAATAAAAACCTGATTATTCTCTTAAGCAAACATAATATGCCTCTTTTTTTTGCGCTGTATTCGCTTTTGCCCACCGCGCACTGGTTGCTCAAAACTGAAAATATGGAGAGCATCACGCCTTTTTTTCAGCGTCTGTTGGATAAAACACGTCAGGGATGTTGCTTTAGTGCATCGCTGGTCAACTATACGAAAAAAAAACTTTATGACCGGAGCGTGGATCCCACGATTTCCGGGAGTGAGTGGTGGTTGATGGAAGAGCTATTTAAGGGGAAATCCCTGTCGCAAATATCAGACGAAGTAAACGTCGACATTCGTCGCTTGAGCTATATCAAACGCCATTTAATGAAGAGGTTGAATATCAAAAGCAATATCGCTTTATTCTCTGCGTTTCGCGGCATTATGCCCTGAATCCGTGAGCCACATTTTCGGTAGAACACATTACCGATTTAACAGTGCAACATATTGCACGCCATTAACCCGAAGTAAGGAGAACGGAAATGAAAAAACTGACCGCATTTGAAGCCGCGAGGATTGTGGGGGGAACCTGCAAGACGTGTGAAATCACGTATCAAAACGTCACCGTTGGTGGCGTCACCTCCTGTAAGCAGATCACAACCTGTACAGATAAGCATGGCTGTACGACCACAATGAGAGATGCTGATTCCAGCAAATGCGGTGGGATCCCTAACCGCTATTAACATCGACACTGCCTGGGGGCTGAACACCCTCAGGCTCTTATTTTCCACTGAGAGAATACGATAGTGACTACCTGTATGCGCAAAACCGCGATCGGTTATTCGATCTTTCTGATTATGGTTTCCGTTTTGATTACGGTACTTTGTTACCATATTTTTGTTTTTAAAACTTTTACGAGAGATGATTCGCAGACGCAGGCATTTCGCGAGGTCAGCCCCGACATGCAGGCGAACAGTCCGATTAAAAATGAGCGCAGTATTATCGAAGTCATGTCTTATGGTTGTCATTATTGTGCGGCAAACGAAGAGAACCTCGCGGAATTTAGCCGTACTCTGCCGCCAGACAGCACATTTACCTCTATTCATATTGCTGACGAGGATAATGGTCTTGCAGCCTATGCACCGCTTTTTGCGACGCTGGAAGCGATGGGGATAGAAAAGCAGATTCGCGACAGTGCGTATAACGCCATTATCACGCGCAACGTCGATTTGACGGATGAAAAAAAGCTGAATGGTTGGTTAGTCAAAAATAATATTGATGTCGTCAAGTTTAATACGTTCAGGCTAAGCAATGCGGTAAAAGAACGTCTCAGCGAAATGGCGGCCATTACTGCTTACTATGATATCAACGCCACCCCGATGTTTATTATTAATAAACGCTATGTTGTTGCTCAGGATCGCGAGTTCCCGGCGTTTGCGCAGCGCATTCGGGAATTGCTCGAAGAGGATAAATAATCCCGTGGTCAGATTATTCATAATCTGGAGCGTGTTGAGTTTTAAAAACAGCACGGGAAAGATTGAAGACATTCATCAAAGGCTTACTCAGTGCGGTGTTTTTTTTCTGAGGAAAATTGTGCGCGTCGTGCCTCTCCCTGTGACGCTGACCGTGGCGAAGGGACTGTGCGCAACGCGACTGTTCGGGCGTGCGTTTCGCTTGCGTAACGCGGTGGCGAATGAAAACGTTCGTTGCCTGACCGGGCAAAAAATCCGCCTGAACGTGGCCTGGCTGACAGTACGGCGACGCCTGCTGGAAGAGGCCGCCACCTGGGCGCAAAACCCGGCGCTGCTTCAGCAAATGCGTACTTGCGCAGCGGAACTCAATGCGGTGGTTACACCGCTGTACCAGCAAAATGCACCCTACATACTGGCGCCGCTCCATACGGTGTCTGACGTGCTCGCTGCCATCATTGGTGCCAGCGTCACGCCGGGGAAAGCCAGTGTGGTGGTCTCGTCCAGCGCGGAGCTTTACAGCGCTCCCGCCCGTGCATTCGGCGGCGTAGCACTTGACTACTGTTCAATCCACCAGGAAAACAAAACGCTTGCCAGCAACCTGATGGATCTCATCACCGATGTCGCCGCCGGGCAGCGGAACATGATTATTTTCCCCGATATCACACCAGACTATACCTCGCAGGCTGAAGGGATGCTGGTGGCGAAACAGCCGTGTCGTTTATTTGGTCGCAGCGCCAGGTTGCACGGTGGTCTGGTGCGTCTTTCCGGGGCGATAGCTGCGCAGGTCGTGTTTTATCACCTGAGCTATGACAACCGCCTGCGTATTCACATTCATCCGCCGGTGAGCAGCCAGCATGTCGCCAGCGCGCTGCCCGACATCATTGAATCTACCCTGCGAGCGTCCCCGCAGGAGTGGCTCCTGTGGCACAGCCATTCTCTCTACTTTATTAATCACTCACGATAACAATGAAAAACACGATCCCGAATCTGATCTTTCAGGAAGAGACCAACGAATGCGGACTGGCGTGTGTAGCAATGCTGGCACAAACACAGGGACAGACGATCTCACTGGAAACGCTGCGCGACATTTTTCCAGCCTCCGACCACGGTACGTCGCTGGACACGCTGATGGCCATTCTGGCGCGGTTGGGCATTGCGACGGCCCCTGTGCTGTTTGAGCATCACGAACTCAGTGAACTCCCGCTGCCAGCCATTTTGCACTACGGCGCGAGCCACTATGTCCTGCTGGCCTGGCGTAAAGGCAACCACGTCTGCGTGATGAACCCGGCGATTGGCGAGCAGTGGCTGCCTTTTGCCGCGCTTAAGCAGGAGATCAGCGGCTATGCCCTGATAGTGGAGCCAGAGCAGAGGCTGGCTGCAGATCCCGCGCTGGCGCGACCGACAGCGGGACAGAGCATGCCTCGGGTGATGAGCATGAAGGAGACGGCAGATGTGCCGGGCATATATCGGCTGATGCTGTTGACCTTCATGGTGTCATTAACGCTGTTTCTGATGCCCACGATGGTGAGTAGTGCCATCAATAAAGCTTTCTCCAGCGTTGAGAGCAGCGGCTTCCCGTACGGCTGGTTTATTCTGGCCTTTGTGGTCTCTTCGCTGATGGCGCTGGGGGTTCGGGCGATCGCCGAACGCTACATTAAACGCTTTGTGCTGATCCACAGCGGTGTCGGCTTTTCTCGCCTGCTTCAAAACCCCCTCCGTTTTTTTGAAAAACGCGCGCCGGGGGAGATCTTCAGCCGCTTCACGGCCTGGCAGATGGGCCTGCTGCAGAAGATCGAACTGGATAATGGTCTGCGTTCCGATTGGGTGATCGGTGCGATCGCGCTGGCGATCATGTTCTGGATCGCGCCCATCCTGGCGGCGATCTCCGCCATTGGCGTGACGGTGATGGGGATCATCAGCGTCTGGGCCGTGATCCGCGATCGCTGGTTTACCCAGCAGCTACAGCTGAAAAGCGCTGCGCTGAATGATTTTTTCATGGAGACCCTTCAGGGCATATTGACTGTCAAAACCGCCGGGCTGGAAGGGCAGCGTCAGGCGCAGTTTGCCGCCTTAAGCCGCGAGCTCTACACATGCCTACAGCGCCAGAAGGTCTATCAACAGGTGAAAGAAGGGCTCTATCAGCTATGCGGTAGCCTGGAGATGGTGGCGTTTATGCTGGTGGTACTGCCGATGGTCCATGGCAAGCAGATCTCGCTGGGCGATTTTTTTGCCTACAGCTTCCTGCGGCAAATCTTCACGTCCTACGTCACGCGGATCTTCTACGCCATCATCCAGAAAACGCAGCTGCACGTGATCGACACCCGCGCACATGCCCTCTTTGCTCCAGGAGGAGAACGCGCGCCCGCGCCGCTGATCGCGGTACCGACAGCGGATACAACGCCTGCTTTGGCCTTTGAGGCGCTTGGCTACGGGTATGACCCCGCTGTGCCCGTCCTTTCATCCGTCTCATTATCGCTGCCGGCGGGTGAGCAGATCGCGATAGTCGGGGAGTCGGGGGCCGGTAAAAGTACCTTACTTCGGCTGATCGCCGGGCTGTTTTCGCCTCAGGCAGGAGGATGTTATGCCGCCGGTCGCGCGCTGCCTGCCGCGCATCTGGCGCAGTATGTCTGTTTGCAAAGCCAGGAGGACATTCTTTTTAACGCCTCGGTGCGTGAAAACATCACCTTATTCGACGCGCACTACCGCGAGCGTGACCGCGGACGGGTTGAGGCCCTGCTTGATGCTCTCATGCTGGGTGACGTGGTGCGTGCATTGCCGGGTGGGCTGGATGCTCTGATCCGCGAAAGCCACGCGGCGCTCTCTCTCGGCCAGCGTCAGCGCCTGTTGCTGGCGCGCGCGTTGTACAGCTCACGTCCGGTGTTATTGCTCGATGAGCCGACGGCCAATCTTGATGACGAAACCGCGGCAATCGTCATGGCAACGGTTCACGCCCACTGCCGCAGGGCCGGTAAGTCGTTGATTGTTGTCACGCATAGCGAGCAGGTTTTATCGGGCTTTCAGCAGGTTTACCACCTGGTCGACGGCAGGCTCAGCCTGCGGGAAGGGAGCGATGAAGCATAAATCTCGCTGGGTGATGCTGGGCTGCGGTCTGGCGTTTGCCGCCGCGATGGCGGGCGTCTGGGTGTCTATGGCCTCGCCCTCACCGCATACGCGTTTACCCGTGGACACTATCGGCACCGGCGACATCGAAAAGGTGGTGCTGGTGACGGGGATCCTGAAGCCAGCGGTACAGGTTAACGTCGGTGCGCAGGTCAACGGACAGCTGCGGAAATTGTATGTTCGCCAGGGAGAGCGCGTGAAGAAAGGGCAACTGCTGGCAGAAATCGACCCGACGTTACAGGAATCGGAACTCAGGAATACAAAGGCGCAGCTTGCCAGCGCCCGAGCGCAAAAGCGCTCTGCGCAGGCAATGTTGCTGCGCTACCGCCAGGAGCTGGACCGACAGCGTCTGATGCAGCGTGACGGCTCGGGGGTGCGCAGTGAGTTTGAGCAGGCCAGATCGCAATACGCTGTGCAGGTGGAGCAGATAGCGGTGAGCGAGGCGCAGATTGCACAGGCTGAAATGGCGGTGAAAACGGCGCAGGCCAACCTCAGCTATACCCGCATTGTCGCGCCCGTCGACGGCGAGGTGCTGGGTATTGTGACCCGTGAAGGTCAGACCATCGTTTCTTCGCAAACGGCGCCGACCATCCTGGTGTTGGCGGATCTCGATACGATGCAGGTGCAAACGCGTATTTCAGAAGCGGACGTCCAAAAAATTCATCCCGGCCAGCCGCTCAGTTTTTATGTCATCGCCAATCCGGATAAACGCTACGCCAGTACCATGGGCTATGTGCAGCCTGCGCCGCAGGACGCGATGGAGGCGTCCGGTGAGAGAGGTATGGGCGGGAACGCGCAGGCGATGGCAGTCTACTACACCGGCACGTTCGAAGTGCCTAACGCCGGGCGTGAGCTCAAAACATCCATGACGGCACAGGTATTTATTCAGATCGCCAGGGCCAGCAATGTCCTGCGTGTTCCGGTTGCCGCACTGGGCCAGGCGCTGGATGCCGATCGTTACACCATCACCACCGTTAAAGATGGAAATACGCAGTCCCGCACGATCCGCATTGGCATTCAAGATCGGCAGTACGCCGAAGTGCTGGAAGGGCTGCAGGCGGGCGAACAGGTGGTGCTGGCGCAAGAGACGGAGCGAGGATAGCGGATGGAGCCGATTATCGTATTACGGCGGGTGTGCAGACGATTCCACGCGGGCACTCAAACGTTAGCGGTGCTGAGTGATATTTCACTGACCTTTCATCGCGGTGAAATGGTGGCGATTGTGGGGGCATCCGGCTCGGGTAAGTCCACGCTGATGAACATCATTGGCTGCCTGGACAAGCCCACGTCCGGAGAAGTCCTGATCAACGGCACGCCCGTGCATAACGCGGATAGCCTCTACCTTGCCGATCTGCGCAGCCGTTACCTGGGATTCATTTTTCAGCGCTATCACCTGATGCCGTATCTGACCGCAGAAGAAAACATTGCCATTCCCGCGCTGTACACCGCAATGTCGGAACAGGAGCGTACCGCCCGTGTGCAGAGGTTAGCTGTTCAGCTCGGGCTGGAAAACCGTCTCCAGCACCGTCCAGCGGAGCTGTCGGGTGGACAACAGCAGCGGGTGAGCATTTGTCGGGCATTGATCAACGGTGCACACATTATCCTGGCAGACGAACCTACCGGCGCGCTCGACAGTACCCGCGGTAAGGCTCTGATGGGCGTGCTGCATCAGCTGCATGCGTCGGGGCACACGGTGATTATCGTTACCCATGACCGCGATATCGCCCGACAGGCGCAGCGCATAATTGAGATTAGCGACGGGCGAATCATCAGCGATGTACGGCACGCTGAGGTTCATCTCTCAACGCTGCTGCCGGAGCAGGACAACGGCCGAGCGTCGCTGGTGAGCCGTTTTCGCGAGTCGGTTCGTATGGCCTGGCGTGCACTGCTTGGGCACCGTATGCGTGCGTTTCTTTCCATGCTGGGGATCATCATTGGCATCGCGTCGGTGGTGTCGTCAATGGCGGTAGGGGAAGGCGCGCGGCGGGCGATCGTGGATGAGATAGGCAAGCTGGGAAATACGACGCTTGAGATCCGCCCGGGCACCGGATGGGGCAACGCGCGTCCGGACATGGCGCGCGCGCTGTCGATGGAAGACGTGCGCAGTTTGCAGGCGCTGCCGTGGGTGATGGGCGTCTCGCCGGTCGTCAGCAGCACTGCACTCGCGGTCCGCAAAGGTCTGGATTCCTCGATGATGCTGTCAGGGGTATCACAGGACTTTTTCACCCTGCAAGGGCTGCGCGTTGTTCAGGGTAATGGCTTCACGGCGCGCGATGTTGCGGAAGGTGAACCGGTTATGATCCTGGATGAAACCGGGCGAGATACGCTGTTCCCCGGTGGGGAAAATCCGCTCGGTACACTTGTGCAGATTGCCGGTGCGCCGTGGCGCGTGATCGGCGTGGCCACTCGACCCGGGCCGAAAGTGGTGGGGGGCTTCATGGCGGCGTGGGTTCCGCATACTGCTTTGCAGCAGCGGCTGACGGGGCAAATACCGCTGGAGTCGCTGGTGCTGCGTTTTCAGCCGCCGCTGACATCACAGGAGGCCGCGCAGCGCGTGGAGCGCCACCTGCTGCGGGAACACGGACGAAAAGATTTCTTTATACAAACCGACGATCGGCTGGCGAATGCCATGCAAAAAACGTCGGACTCCATGTCGCTTCTGATTACAGCGATCGCGGCTATCTCGCTGCTGGTGGGCGGCGTGGGTGTGATGAATATCATGCTGGTGTCGGTGACGGAGCGGACGCATGAAATCGGCATTCGATTATCCGTGGGGGCTCGACCCGCAGACATCATGAACCAGTTTCTCATTGAGGCGGTGATGATCTGCGTGCTCGGTGGCCTGGTGGGGGTGTCAGGCGCCTGGCTGGCAGGGCATATTTTTGCCTTCGTGACGGACGCCTTTTCAATGGTGTTTACCGTATTCCCGGTGCTGATGGCCTGCGGTTTTTCTGCTGCGATCGGCCTCACGTTTGGTTATTTCCCGGCGCGCAGCGCGGCTCGCCTTTCCCCTACGGAGGCTCTGGCTCGCGAATGACACGATACCTCTTTTTAGCCGTACTGCTACTCCTGGCGGGTTGCCGCGCGATGACCCGCAGCGACTACCAGCGCCCGCTGCTGTCATTGCCCACACAGTGGCCCACGATGGCGGAAAAGGGGACGGAAAACGGCTGGCGTTTTAGCGATCCCCGCCTGTCTCGGGTGATTGAACAGGTACTGGAAAGCAATAACGATCTTGCAGCGGCAGCCCTCACGCTGCAGCAAGCACGCGTTGCGGCAGGACTCACCAGCACTAACATCTCCCCCGACGTCAGAGTGAGTGGAGCCGCCAGTAACAGTAAAAATGTGCGTCGGGGGGCACCTCCACAGGAGAACTACAGCGGCAGTGTTGCCATCGCCTGGGAGCTGGACCTGTGGGGAAAACTGGCGCGCACCCGTGAGCAAAGCGAATGGCAGGCCAGGGCAAGCGAGCAGGATTACCGTGCAACCGTTCTCTCAACGATGGGCCTCACCGCTCAGCTTTACTGGCGTATCGCCTTGTATAACCAGCAGATCCGCCATCAGCGTGACGGTCTGACTGTCTCTGAACAGACCGTGCAACAGGTGTCCTCATGGTTTAACGCCGGAAAGGTGGGGCAACTTGATGTTCTGCAAGCACAGCAGGCGCTGCTGGCGCGGCAAAATCAGCTCAGAACGTTGGTTCAGCAGCGCCAGAACACACGCAGTGCGCTGGCACTGATGCTTAACAGGCCGGCGGAACAACATGCCGATGAATTGCGCGAGCTGGACGTGTATCAGCAGGTGCCTGTGGCACAAAAAACGCCGCTACGGGTGATCGCTCAGCGGCCAGATATTCAGGCTGCTGAGTCGCGCCTGCGCGCCGCGCTTGCGGGTTACGACGCGGCTCGCCTGCAGTTCTACCCCACACTTTCGCTTGATGCGTCTCTGAATGCCGGGAGCCAGGTTTTCAGCCAGTGGTTCCGCGATCCTATCCGTACGACAGGGGGCGCGCTGGCCTTGCCGTTTATCCAGTGGAACACCCGTCAGCTCACCGTCGCGCAGGCGGATTTAGCGATAAAACAGGCAGCGATCGCATTTCGTTCTACCGCCTATACCGCACTCGCTGAAGTGGATGAGGCTATGGAAAACCGGCTGAGTGCAGATGAGCAACGCAGCCGACTCCATCAGTCGCTGGCGCTTAGCCAGCGGCGATTATCCCTTACGGAAAGCCGTTATCGCGCAGGTGCGGTGGATTTCCAGACGCTGCTCAACGCGCAGGACGATCTGCTGAACACAGAGAACGCCCTCGCGCAAACCCAGTACGACTACCTTTACGCCACGCTGCAGCTCTGGCTGGCACAAGGGGGCGACACGCAAAACAGGATGATAAAAGATGAAGCTGAAAAATGGAGATAATCGGGTGGTTGTTACCGGCTATGGGGCCGTTACCCCCCTTGGCGTGACGGCTAGTGAGAGCTGGCAGGCGATCATGGACTATCGGCTGGGCTATCGCTACGTCGATTACACGGCGCGGAATATCAAAACCCATTTTCTCGGGCTGGTGGACAACGAACCCAGCCTGATTGGGGTTCCTGCCGCCGTCAGACGCCGTCTGCCGCGTTTTGCCCGGCTCACGTTTGGCGCGGCGCGTCAGGCCATGGCGATGGCTTTTGGCGGCCAGCCACCGCAGGAGTTCTATAGCCCGCTAGACTGCGGCGCGATCATGGGGACCGGCTGGG
Organism: Enterobacter cloacae complex sp. 309I3; assembly: GCF_050031595.1. Classification (NCBI taxonomy): domain Bacteria; kingdom Pseudomonadati; phylum Pseudomonadota; class Gammaproteobacteria; order Enterobacterales; family Enterobacteriaceae; genus Enterobacter; species Enterobacter cloacae complex sp. 309I3. The sequence continues at coordinate 405,429 of NZ_JBLGWI010000001.1, forward strand.
GAGGGCTGGACGAAAGCTACGATGCGCAGAGCGATTTTTCGGCAACGGGCTTCGCCTCGCCGTTTAACTGTTTTTATTCGATGCCTAGCGTCACCACTGCCGCCTGTAGCCAGTTCTGGGGGCTCAACGGCTTCCAGAACACCGTGGTAGCGGCCTGTGCGACGGGAACCATCGCCATTGGCGAAGCCTACGAGGTGATCCGCACCGGCAGAGCGCAGATGATGCTGGCGGGGGCCGGGGAGTCGCTGACCAGTCCCTGCGCGATCTGGAATATCGACGTATTAGGGGCGTTAAGTAAAGAAACGCAGGATCCGCAGCGCGCCAGCTGTCCTTTCAGTGCCCACCGTAATGGGTTCGTGCTGTCGGAGGGGGCGGCGGTACTGTGTCTGGAGTCGCGCGAGGGGGCGCTTGCGCGCGGCGCGACCATTCTTGGCGAAATTACGGGTTACGCCAATTTCTCTGACGCCTGGGATTTTACCTCGCCCGCTGAAGACTGCCTTGCGCGCGTGCAAACCATCATCTCCGCGCTGCGGCAGGCCGGACTTGAACCCGAGCACCTGGACTATATTAACGCTCATGGTACTTCGACACCGCTCAATGACATCAACGAAACGCAATCGCTAAAAATGGCGCTGGGGGAGGCGGTCTGGACTGTTCCCATTTCCAGCACGAAGTCTTACTCCGGGCACTTAATTTCAGCCGCAGGCGCGTTCGAGAGCATCGTCTGCCTGCAGGCCATTGCCAACGGCATTATCCCCGCGACGACCAATTTTCAGCATGCGGATGAGTGCTGTGATCTGGATTATGTCGTTGAAGGGCATCGTCACGCCACTATCCGCCGTACGCTCAACCTGAGCTTTGGGTTTGGTGGCGCAAACGCGGCGTTGATTCTGGAGAAACATTCATGATGACGCTGCGTTACAGCCAACAGGATGCGCGGCTATGGGCTGCATTTTCAGGGGATTACAACCCCGTGCATTTTGATAAAGCCTGGGTGAAATCGCAGGGTGGAAGCCGGCTCAGCGTGCACGGTATGCGCGCCCTGCTGGATGTCAAACGGTTCATCAGTCCGGAAGTTCGCCGCTCATCCTTTCTGAAGTGTACCGTGCGGTTGCGCAGGCCGCTGTGGCGGGATACCACTTATCTTCTGATGTGCGATCCCAACAAGCCTGTTTCAGCCTCCGTGTACGATCTTACCGCTCAAACGGTCTGCCTTTCATGTGCTATCGCGCCGGTTAACCTTTTTGCTGTGGCAGAAGCAGAAAGTCAGCGAGAACTCGGCGCATCAACCATTGCCGCGCTACATCAGACGTTTTTGCCCCTGCTTCCCCACGCACAGCAGTGGCATTTTCTTGATGCCCTGCTGTTTCGCCATCTTCTTCAGGATACCGCGCTGTTACATCAGAAAGACATCGCACCGCTGATACCGTCTGGTCATACGCTGGAGGCGTTGTTTACCCGCTATCCCGTTGTCCAGACCCATCAGGAGGTTGTTTTTGACAGCCATCTGCTCGCGCCCTGGCAGACGGTGCCTTTACCGGAACCGCTTGAGATAGAGACATTACCCGCCACGGTGGTTGGCGATCTTAGATATGGCGCAGTGGTGCGAATTGCTGCGCAAACCCGTTATCAACAACACTACATCAGCAGTGCCGTGACGCTGAAAGTTGGCCCGCTGACAAAAGGAAATGCAAATGAACTCGTATGAAATCATCTACAGCAAAATCAGCGAAATGATTGCTGATGCAAAAGATCTGCCGCTGGAGGCGCTGACACCGGACACGACGCTGCCGCAGCTGGAACTTGACAGCCTCGATTATGTTGAACTGATGGTACTGGCGAAACGCGAGTTTAACGTGACGCTTACGGCCGAAATGTTTATGAAAAAGCCGCATATGACCCTTCGCGATTTGAGTCTGTACATCGACCAGGAAATGGCTGGCTGAGATGACAAAGAGATGGATGTTGATCACCGGCGGCAGCAGAGGAATCGGACAGGCTTTGGTGAGCCACCTTCTGCCCGAGTGGAACATTGTGTTTACCGGCCGCAATGAGGCCGGAATTGGCCGTACGCTGGCGCAGGCGCAAGGTCTGCGCACGGCAACCTGGGTAAAAGGTTACCGCTGCGATGGCCGCGATGAGGCGGATGTCCAACGGCTGGCGACGTCGCTACTTGATGAGTTTGGCGCACCAGCGGCCATTGTACACAACGCCGGAATGACCCGTGACGCACTGCATATTCATCAAACGGCACGCGACTGGCAGGATGTGCTAACGAACAACCTGGTTGCGCTCGTGAACTGGAACCGAACGCTTTTACCCGCCATGATGATGCAGGGAAGCGGAGCCGTGGTATTGATGTCGTCCGTAACGGCAATAAAGGGCAATAGCGGCCAAACGGCCTATGCAGCCAGTAAGGCCGCAATGATTGGCCTGACGCGTTCGCTGGCGCAGGAGATGGGACGCTTTGGCATTCGGGTTAACTGTCTGGCGCCGGGACTGATTGAAGGTGAAATGGTTGAGGCTATCCCTGAAGCCCGCCTGAAAGCCATGCGGCAGAGCATTCCCTTACGCCGTCTGGGGCAAACGCAGGACGTGGCGCACGCTGTTGCCTTTCTGGCCGGAGAAGGAAGCCGCTATCTCACCGGGCAAACGCTGGTGCTGGACGGAGGGCTGTCAGCCTGAGTTAAGGCAGCCGCGAGAAGGGCGACTTCCCGCGGCTCATGACAGGGTCAGTTGATTAATTCGCTGTACCAGAGCGCGTCGTTCTTTGACCGACTCATGGAATATCTGTAATAAAATCGCACTGTGTTGCTGCACGATACCCGCCAGCGCGGGGGCGATTTCCGCCGTTTCACCTACCCGGGCCTTAAATTCGGACGATAGCGTGACCCCCTGAAGTAACGAGGCCAGCCAAATGCTGGCTTTGATAATCGTCACTTCCGGCGGATAAGCGGATTTTGCATCTACGGATTTCTGAAGCTGACACCATCCTGCTATGTCTCTTATTGCCTCAATAGGATAGAGCTCATCCCAAACTGCTTTTCCCTCATCGGTCTGTGCCGGTGTGGCGCACAGGGCCAGGCTTGGGAGATTATGCAATAGCCCTCCGATTTCAATCTTTAAACACTGCACGGGAGGAATACCCATTTCTCTGGCAAGGTATCCCGATATTCGCCCGACCACCAGAGAGTGCTGAACCCCATGTTGACTGAATCCATCTATAATAAGCGCCAGCATACCGGCGATATCGCGAAAGTTGTGTAATGAGAGGGTGTCGTTATGAATGCGGGGGATTTCTTTAATATAATCGTCAAACTCTGTTGATTGAATTCTTAGCCAAAAATGATCCCTGCTTGCGACCCTTTGGAAGGCATGGATATAGTCAGGTTGAAACAGGTCGTTCTCACCGCTGACAATAATTTTTATAATTTCTTCTTGTGCGGTGATGACATCGCTGGCCCGGTAGTGAGAGATTAATACATCCAGACGATCGGCCAGATAAATGATATGGCTTTCTTTCGGGGTTTTAATGCCATTAACACACGCCCCCCGACCATTATTCCAGTGGGTATGATGATATCGCACAATGGCGTTCAGCGGATTCAGTAAAGGGACACTGGCCAGCAATTCCGCTCCCACAGCGGCGTGGTTATTGAGTTCATTATCGTAATAGCTCATAGGCTGGAGGCGAGACTCTTCATTCAGTCCTCCAATATCATGAAGCAGGGCCGCCAGCAGGGTTTTCCGACATTGCGCTGGCGTAAACTGCGACTCTCGTGCCAGGAGCCAGGCAATATACGCCGTTCTGACATGATGCAAGTTAAGCCGAGGGTTGATCATGTCTATTATTTTTGAGATGCAAGCCAGTGATTCTATTAAGTTTATATTCATGATATTGAAAATTTAACTTACGCTGTGCTTCGTTAAAGAAAACCACACAAATTATTTTCGTTTGCAACCATACTGCGGAAATGTGTGGTTACCAAAGAGTAATGTATTATTATTGAATTTATTGAGGTAAATTATTTTGTCGTCTGGACCTTTGCCAAATAATAAATTTATGGCGACAGTGTCATCAATATTATCTGTGCTGTCGCGCAGGGTGCGGACACTCGTGACTTGATATAAATGCGCGCTGGGGTTGAATTTTTTGAATTTTATCTTGAGCGTTCGCGAAATCAGTTTGTTTTTATTGTCATGAGAGAGTAACCCATCGATATTCATGAGGATATGATCGTTCGCCATGTTGATAAAAATCAGCCCTTCAGCATGGACACTTTTGCCGTTAATGTTTTGTACGACAGAAAATTGCGATTCGCAGGAGAAAACAGCGGGGCTGGTAAATGAATACATCCCCCCCGCCAGGAAGAGAGCGAGGCAGAGCAACAGGAAAAAGACGCGCTTAGACATTGTTTTTTTCTCTGTAATAAAAACTTTCGCAGTTACCGTTATCACACTCAACGAGTAGCAATTGTATAATGTTACCTAAGGTTCCATTTATCTGCTTCTTGTAAAGGTACAGTTCTTTTGGCTGCGAACAGTCGAATGGTTGTGTTGTAAAATGAAAGCTATTTTTTACATCCCATAGCGACAGTGCGGGGGATGTAAAAATGATGCATTGGTCATCAACTATTTTATGTACGTTATTCCCTGAATCGACGGTGTGAGGCCTTATTACTAAAAGGATTGACACAATACCTAGCGCGATTATTCGGGCTATCCTTTCAAACACCGAAGGAGGAGGGGGGTTGCGCGTGGCTTCTGAGGCTTTTTCTTCCAGGAACGGGGTTCGATACTCGCGGTCGTTATGGATGATGACATCATCTGCAATCTTAAAACCAATGCGGGGAACGGTAGTGATAATCTCTTTTTCCACGCCCAGGTCGTTCAGATTTCTGCGTAACGTTGAGATATATTGATTGAGGTTACTATTTGATGCTCTGGCGCCGTACTGATCAAACACGGAATGAAAAATTTCACTTCTGGACAGGATATCGCCGCGGTGATTGAGTAATTCTGCTAATAGACGCGTCGATGTCTGAGATAATTCAACGCAATCCCCGGTAAGCACATTAAGGAGAGATGCATCCTCCGTATCAAAAGTGATAAATCCCTCAATATCGTACCTCATATCCCTCTCCTCCCTAAGCCCTACTTTTCTCTCACATACCGACTGTTTTTGATAAAACAGTATGAAAGCCAGATAAAAACCCTGTTTTTACTTTCATTTGAAGCTAATGTTGCTGGTTGACTCAAGGGATTTCATACTGCTAACTCCTTCAAAACTCAGGAGTCGACAATGAAACTCTCACTGTGTTCATACAACCCGGAGGCTGTACATCCAGGCTACAACGCACCTCACGACAATCTGCAGATGTTAGCGGCGGAAATGGGAATAAGTGGTCTGGCGATGATCAGAGGCCCGGAACAAATGTTGATTCTCAATTTACTTAAAGATCATAGCACGCAGGGACTGTCCACGAGGGAGCTTGCCAATCTGTGCGGTATTTCAATTTATAAAGTTAGACACTTACTTCTTCCGCTGGAAAAATATGGCCAGGTTATACGGGATAAAATGCAAAAGCATCATCAGTGGTTTTTGTCAAAGGATGCGACATAATTATGTTTGCATTCTAACAAGGGGTATTTTTATTTGCAACAATGGCACGGAAGTCAAATAGATATATCTAAGACTTTTGAAAAATACTAATTATAATCTCGCAGGACGTTAAGAAAATTCCCAATAAATGTATTAACGTTCCTGTATTAATACTTATGAATTCATGTTTTTTGATTCAAAATAATATTGTTGTATTGCAGCTAAATGCCCTGCTTTACGTTCGAGTGAATCATGCACCGAGGGGCTATGGAGAGTAGATGAGGAAGCGTGAATAGTTTGACGTTGAAAGTCATCTGAGGGGAATGCCCCCGGTGTTTTGGCGCTGAAAAGCAAAAACCCAGCCATAGGCTGGGTTCTTTAAATAGTGGTGCCCGGACTCGGAATCGAACCAAGGACACGGGGATTTTCAATCCCCTGCTCTACCGACTGAGCTATCCGGGCAACGGAGCGCATTAAACCGCAATCCCGCCCGATCGTCAACACTATTTCTGGAAAAGCTGTTCAACTGCTTAAGTTTGCGGCAATGCGCTGACTTCTGAAGCAAACAGGTCAAATTACGCTTACGTCAACGCGCCGCCCATGCGGCACTGGGCAAAGCGCAGGATGTCCTCTGCCAGGCGGTGAGCGGTATCCACATCGGCCTGGCTACGGTTTACCAGCATACGGCTCAGGCAGCCTTCCAGCACCAGTTCCATCTGCTTTGCTACCATTGCCGGATCATCCACTTCAAGCGTTGTCAGCAGCTCGTGGGTGAAGTCGTGCGCCGCCCGTTTTTGCTGATCCGCCAGCTGATGGATCGGATGGCCTGGATCGGGGTAGTAGGTGCAGGCGGCGATAAACAGACAACCCGGATAGCGGTTGTTACTTACACATTCCGTCAGCGCGGTATAGCGTGCCAGCAGCTTCTGTTCGGCGGTCAGCTCTTCATTCAACATCAGCTGCCTGCGCCAGATATCAACCTGCTGGCTGAGGTAGCGCAGGGCATCATAAAGCAGCGCCTCTTTATCGGGCCAGAAGCGCGTAAGCTCATCCAGAGGGTAATCGATACGGTCGGCTACCATCTCAAGCGTGGTGCTGGCGATCCCTTGAATCTCAAGTAATTGCAGGGCTTGTCCCAGTACGTCTTCGCGTTGCACGGTTCTCTCCTCCGTTATTCCCAACGGTTGTCCCGTTTAAAGTGTTGTTTACGGTTGGCGATCGCGCAAATGCGCGCTGAAAGCCGCCGCGTCCATAAACCCGGTCACACGCTGCCCTGGCTGTTCTTCACCCTGTTGATTGAAGAACAGAATGGTCGGCAGCCCGAGCACGTTAAGTTGCTTCAGCAGGGCTTTATCCTGCGCATTGTTGGCGGTCACGTTTGCCTGAAGCAGAACGGTCCCGTTTAGCGCACCTTGCACCTGCGGGTCGCTAAAGGTGTACTTTTCAAACTCTTTGCAGGCAACGCACCAGTCTGCGTAGAGATCGAGCATCACCGGTTTGCCGCGCGCCTGCGCCAGAGCCTGGTTAAGATCATCCACGTTCTTAATCTGGATGAAATTCAGATGCGCCTGGTTCTGAGCCACTGGCGTGCCAAATGCCCAATCCTGAAGTGGACGCACGCTCACCAGCGCAGCGGCGAGCAGGACGATTTGTACCAGACGCATCCACGCGCTTTTTGCCCCCAGACTGACGATAAACGCCCAGGAGAAGAACGCTACGCCGAGCATCGCCCACAGGCGCATCCCCCAGACGTCACCGACAATACGCTCCAGCAGGAAGACCGGCAGCGCCAGAATGACAAAGCCAAACGCGGTTTTCACCGTCTCCATCCACGGCCCGCTCTTCGGCAGCAGGCGGTTGCCAAATACCGTGACCAGGATCAGCGGCAGACCCATCCCAAGCGCGTAAAGGTACAACGTACCGCCGCCAAGCCACATATTACCGCTCTGGGCGATATAGAGCAGAATCGCGCTAAGCGGAGCAGTGGTGCAGGGCGAACAAATCAGCCCGGCGATAGCTCCCATCGCAAACACGCCACCCGCTGACCCCCCCTGTTGGCGGTTGCTGAGCAGCGTTAAGCGGGTTTGCAGGTAAGACGGCAATTGCAGGGTGAACAGGCCAAACATCGACAATGCCAGCAGGATAAACACCACCGACAGGCCGATAAGGACATAAGGGTGCTGAAGAGCCGCCTGGAACTGTAAGCCTGCCGCCGCAACCACGAGGCCGAGTGCCGTATAGGTTAACGCCATTCCCTGCACGTAAATAAAGGCAAGCAGTAGCGCGCGGGCGGTGCTAAGACGCTGTTTTCCGCCCAGCACGATCCCGGAGATCAACGGGTACATCGGCAGTACGCATGGCGTGAAGGCGATGCCGATACCAATCAGCAAGGCCCAGAGCGCGGAGAAAGGGAGGTCTGACGCAGGCTCACCTTCACGCTTGACCTCTGCAGGAAGAGGAGCAACGTTGGCGGCAGACGCTTTAACTTCACTAAGCGGAACGACCCTGGTTTCTGGGGGATAGCAGAAGCCTGCATCGGCACAGCCCTGGTAAGTGACGGTGAGCGTAGCGCCTTTGTCTGCCTGTTGCACCGTTACGGGCACGCTTAAGTGCTGGCGATAAATCTCGCTTTTGCCGTAAAACTCATCCTCGTGCCATTCTCCCGCAGGCAGTTGCAGCGCGCCCACGCTTGCCTGAGCGGGTGTGATACTGACCTGCTTACGATACAGGTAATAGCCCTCTTTCACCTGCCAGGTGAGGTTGAGGTCATGCTGGTTTTGCTGGAAATCGAAAACAAATGCCTGCTCGGCAGGAATAAAGTTCGAACGGCCGGGCGCGTCAAACAACCCGGCAAAGACTGACGTGCTGCACAGCAGCAGGATCAGCGTAAGGAAACGTTGAGCCATGAGAGATAATCGTTATCACCGTGGAGCACTGGCAATACCAGCAGTTCCGGAGTTTGGTAAGGATGATGAGATTTGAGGCAGTCAAGAAGCGCCTGCTGGTTTGCCAGGTTGGTTTTGAGCAACATCTGGACTTCATACTCCTGCTCCAGTTTGCCTTCCCAGTAATAGAGGGAGGTCGCTCCGGGGAGGAGGGTTACACAGGCAGCCAGTTTTTCGGCCAATACTTTGGCGGCGAGATCCTGGGCGGAAGCTTCATCAGGGGCGGTACACAATACGACAACAGCATCAGGCGTGTTCACAAGTCGACCTCCTCATCACGAAAGTGGTCACTATATCACGCAAGGCGATTGGTCATTAATGAAACGGGCCGCAGAGCGGCCCGATTTTAACTATTTTTACAACCCGAAACGGTTTACAGCACGACGCCGCCGATGATAAAGCCGAGGATCACGCACAGCGTAATCGCGACCACACCCGGGATCAGGAACGCATGGTTAAACACATACTTACCGATGCGGGTTGAACCAGTGTCATCCATTTCAACCGCCGCCAGCAGGGTTGGATAAGTGGGCAGAACGAACAGGGCAGAAACGGCAGCAAACGAGGCAATGGCCGTCAGTGGCGTTACGCCCAGCATCAGAGCCGCAGGCATCAGCGCCTTGGTCGTGGCAGCCTGAGAATAAAGCAGGGTAGCGGCAAAGAACAGTACCACCGCCAGCAGCCATGGGTAGTTGTGCAGCAGGTCACCCGCAACGGTCTGGATATCGCTGATGTGCGCTTTTACGAAGGTATCACCGAGCCATGCCACACCCAGCACGCACACGCAGGCGCTCATACCGGATTTAAAGGTGCTGGCATTCAGCACTTCGCTGGTATCGATTTTACAGGTGATGCTGATCAGGGTTGCGATGGTCAGCATGAATACCACAATCGCTTCGTTACGCGGCAGAACCGGGTTCTGGATGAGGCCTACTGTGTCACTGATGGCCGTCGCGTAGAACATCACCGCCACGATACCGATCAGGAACAGCACCACGGAGCGTTTCGCATGCGGCTTCAGTTTGAAGACCTGGCTACCGCGCAAGCTCACTTCGCCCTTGGCCAGACGTTCCTGATAAACCGGATCGTCTTTCAGTTCAGCGCCGAGGAAGTTACACAGCACGGCGGTGATCATGACTGCAATCAACGTTACCGGAATGCAGATTGCCAGCAGCGTCAGATAGCTCACACCCATGGGTTCCAGGATACCGGCGAAGAACACCACTGCTGCGGAGATAGGCGAGGCGGTAATCGCAATCTGGGAGGCCACCACCGCAATAGAGAGCGGGCGAGATGGACGGATACCCTGTTCTTTCGCCACTTCGGTAATCACCGGCAGCGTGGAAAAGGCAGTGTGACCGGTACCGGCGAGAATGGTCATGAACCAGGTCACCAGCGGGGCAAGGAAGGTAATGTATTTAGGATGACGGCGCAGCATACGCTCCGCCAGACTCACCAGGTAGTCCATACCGCCAGCCACCTGCATGGCGGCGATAGCGGCAATAACTGCCATGATGATTTCGATAACGTCAAACGGGATTGCGCCGGGTTTAATCTGAAAGATAAGGGTAAGAACGAGCACCCCGAGACCGCCGGCAAAACCGATGCCGATACCCCCGAGTCTTGCTCCCAAATAAATCGCCAACAGGACGATGACGAGTTCTGCTCCAAACATAAGGACCTGCCTTGCTTATTAACAAGTTGATATTGAATTGTTGTATTTTGGTAACGCCTAAAAAGAAAAAAGGCACGTCACAAGTGACGTGCCTTTCGGAAGCTTAGCCTGAACGGTTACTGTTCGCTTTCATCGGTGTATCGTTTCGCTTTATATGCCGGGTGCATCAGGTTCTGGGCGGAGAAGATATCGTCCAGCTCGGCTTCGGTCAACAGTCCGCGCTCCAGGACGACTTCACGCACGCTCTTACCGGTTTCGGCGCAAATCTTACCGACGATGTCGCCGTTATGGTGGCCGATGAACGGGTTAAGGTAGGTGACGATCCCGATGGAGTTGTACACGTAACCTTCGCAGACTTCTTTATTCGCGGTAATGCCGTTGATGCATTTTTCCAGCAGGTTATAGCAGGCGTTAGTCAGGATGTGGATAGATTCGAACATCGCCTGGCCAATCACGGGCTCCATGACGTTCAGCTGCAGCTGACCGGCTTCAGAGGCCATGGTTACGGTCGTATCGTTACCAATAACCTTGAAGCAAACCTGGTTCACCACTTCTGGCACTACCGGGTTCACTTTCGCTGGCATGATGGACGAACCGGCCTGCAGTTCTGGCAGGTTGATTTCGTTCAGGCCAGCGCGTGGGCCGGAAGAGAGCAGGCGCAGGTCATTACAGATTTTGGACAGTTTCACCGCCAGACGTTTCAGGGCGCTGTGTACCATGACGTAGGCGCCGCAGTCGGAGGTGGCTTCAATCAGATCTTCTGCAGGTACGACCGGCAGGTTAGAGACTTCAGCCAGTTTCTGAACCGCCAGTTGCTGATAGCCGTCCGGCGTGTTCAGACGTGTACCGATGGCGGTGGCGCCCAGGTTCACTTCCAGCAGCAGCTCGGAGGTGCGCAGCAGGTTTTTGGTTTCTTCATTCAGCAGCACGTTAAACGCGTGGAATTCCTGACCGAGGGTCATTGGTACCGCGTCCTGCAGCTGGGTACGCCCCATTTTCAGAATGTCCTGGAACTCAACCGCTTTGCGCTGGAAACCGTCGCCCAGCTGGTTGATGGCGTCGACCAGTTTCACAACGGAGGCATAAACCGCGATGCGGAAGCCGGTTGGGTAGGCGTCGTTAGTGGACTGACATTTGTTGACGTGATCGTTCGGGTTAAGGTACTGGTATTCACCTTTCTGGTGGCCCATCAGCTCCAGGCCGATATTTGCCAGTACTTCGTTGGTGTTCATGTTGACGGAGGTGCCCGCGCCGCCCTGATAGACGTCAACCGGGAACTGGTCCATGCATTTGCCGTTGTTCAGCACTTCATCGCAGGCCGCGATAATCGCATTTGCCGCGCTTTTAGGAATGGTTTGCAGCTCTTTGTTTGCCAGCGCTGCCGCTTTCTTCACCATCACCATGCCACGGACAAACTCAGGAATGTCGCTGATTTTGCTGTTGCTGATGTAGAAGTTTTCAATCGCTCTCAGAGTGTGGACACCGTAGTAGGCATCCGCTGGAACTTCCCTGGTACCCAACAAGTCTTCTTCGATACGAATGTTGTTTAACATGTGAACCTTCTTTTCAAGCTGCCGATGGATTGTACTAAACACACAGTATTTATGTGGTTTTGAATATTTTCTGACCGACGATTATTCCCTCAATCGGCCAATTGCTCGAGATCATATGCTGATGATAGCGAATTGCCGTAAGCTGGATCACTTATTATCGACCCGATTCCATGATAATTATTAATCTGTGAAATGGGTCACCGCTTTAATATTTCCAAAAAAAATATCCGTGCAAACCGATTGAATTTTAGCTAACCGTCCTCATCTCTTACAGACGCGTGTCGCGAACACATTCAGACAGGGGCCAAAAGGCACCTGCCACACAGGAGACGCCAGTGCGCTGGATACCGTTTATTGCTTTCTTTCTCTATGTTTACATTGAGATTTCAATTTTTATCCAGGTCGCCCATGTGCTGGGCGTCCTGCTGACGCTGATTCTGGTGATTTTCACCTCCGTCATCGGCATGTCGCTGGTGCGTAATCAGGGTTTCAAAAATTTCCTGTTAATGCAGCAGAAGATGGCCGCAGGCGAGAGCCCGGCGGCCGAGATGATCAAAAGCGTATCGCTGATTATTGCCGGTCTGCTGCTGATCCTGCCGGGCTTCTTCACCGACTTCCTCGGTCTGCTGCTGCTGTTGCCGCCGGTGCAAAAACACCTGACCATGAAGCTGCTGCCGCATCTGCGCTTTAGCCGGATGCCGGGCGGCGGGTTCAGCACCGGCCCGGGTGATACGTTTGAAGGGGAATACCAGCGTAAGGATGACCAACACGACCGTTTGGATCATAAAGACGATCGGTAATGTCTTTGCCCGGTGACGCTTCGCTTACCGGGCGCGACTAAAGCGCCACCCACAGCCCTGCCAGCATGACGACGGCGTACATACTCTTCCATCCCACCATCATCAGCAACAGCAGGCAAAGCACTCCCCCGACAACGGCCAGTGCTTTATAGCGACCCTTCAACAGACGACAACCCGCCAGCATGCACAGCAGATAGATCATAATAAATATGCCGTTGGCATAGATGATTAGCGCATCCAGATTGATCTTAAGCGCGTAAATGCACAACGTGCTCACAACGCAACTTCCCAGCACGAGATTCAGCGCATTCAACGGCAGCTGACGCTTAGACAACTGCGCAAGACGGCTCTGCGGTTTATTGCGCGCCTGAGACCACACCAGCCGCGCAAAGCTCTGGATGTAAATATTGAGGCTGGCAAAACAGGCCAGATAGCCAATCACACAGGCCACCCACAGCGCTTTTACGCCGAACAGCTGCACCACGATACCCGGCAGCGAAGCGGCGGCTGCTTTATCTGCGCCAAAAGCGTCGAAGTGCAGCACCAGCACAGTACAGGCCCAGTAAACCGTGCCTGCGACCAACAGGCCAATCATCAGGGCTCGCGGAAAATCGCGCTCGGGATGCTTAAACTCCGACGCCAGATGGGCGAACGCTTCCAGACCGACAAAACACCAGAACATGACTGACAGGGCAGCGAAGAGCTGCGCATGATCGATATCGGTGATGGTCGGGAAGGGGATCTCCTCGACGCGAATATCTCCCGCCCACCAGATAGCGGCGATGAGCGCGACAATCAGCACCGCGACGATCGTCTGCAGGTTAGCGCTGGAACTGGCCCCGCGTGAGCCCACCCACCAGACGATAGCCAGCGTACCCAGCTCAGCCAGCAGCAGTGCTTCGTCATGCCAGCCGAAGAGCGCTTGCCCAAAGCCGGTTGCGATATGTAGCGCCGCAGGCAGACCAACCGGAATGACGGAAAGGAACAGCCAGCCGGTGACGCGCTCCAGTCGTGGGCCAAACGCCATGCCGACAAAGTGCGCCACGCCGCCCGCGCTGGGAAAATGCCTTCCCAGAATGGCGAACACGATCGCAACCGGGAACACCAGCACAATCAGCACCGGCCACGCCCACAGGCTGTTATTTCCGGCAACCAGCGCCGCCAGTGCGGGCACCGCAAACACTCCTGTTCCTAACAAGGAGGTTGAGAGCAGGCCGACCCCCTGCGCCAGCCCCAACTCCTGTTTGAGTCCACTCATTGACATCGTCCCGCCACCATTCAAAGAGAGCCGATGGTAACACTTTCGCAAATTTTTTTTTCGACTCCCCCTTGAAGGGGTAAAAAGCTATCCCCATCTCTCAGGGCACTAGCCGGAAAACCGTGTGCGGCCCGGCGTCATCCATAACTGATAATGACTTTCTCAAAGGAGAGCTATCAATGAGTATTCGTCCGTTACATGATCGTGTGATCGTCAAACGTAAAGAAGTTGAAACCAAGTCTGCTGGCGGCATCGTTCTGACGGGTTCTGCAGCAGCAAAATCAACGCGTGGCGAAATCATCGCTGTCGGTAAGGGCCGCATCCTGGAAAACGGAACTGTGCAGCCACTGGACGTTAAAGTTGGTGACATCGTCATTTTCAACGATGGCTACGGCGTGAAATCCGAGAAGATCGACAATGAAGAAGTGTTGATCATGTCCGAGAGCGACATTCTGGCAATTGTTGAAGCGTAATTAACGCACGAAACTGTACGAATTTGAGGAAATAAGAACATGGCAGCTAAAGACGTAAAATTCGGTAACGACGCTCGTGTAAAAATGCTCCGCGGCGTAAACGTACTGGCAGACGCAGTGAAAGTCACCCTGGGCCCGAAAGGCCGTAACGTAGTGCTGGATAAATCCTTCGGCGCGCCAACCATCACCAAAGATGGTGTTTCCGTTGCACGTGAAATCGAGCTGGAAGACAAGTTCGAAAACATGGGCGCGCAGATGGTGAAAGAAGTGGCCTCTAAAGCGAACGACGCTGCGGGCGACGGTACCACCACCGCGACCGTACTGGCGCAGGCAATCATCACTGAAGGTCTGAAAGCCGTTGCTGCGGGCATGAACCCAATGGATCTGAAACGTGGTATCGACAAAGCTGTCGCGTCCGCTGTTGAAGAACTGAAAGCGCTGTCTGTACCATGCTCTGACTCTAAAGCGATTGCTCAGGTAGGTACCATCTCCGCTAACTCCGACGAAACCGTAGGTAAACTGATCGCTGAAGCGATGGACAAAGTCGGTAAAGAAGGCGTGATCACCGTTGAAGACGGTACCGGTCTGGAAGACGAACTGGACGTGGTTGAAGGTATGCAGTTCGACCGCGGTTACCTGTCCCCATACTTCATCAACAAGCCAGAAACTGGCGCTGTTGAGCTGGAAAGCCCATTCATCCTGCTGGCTGATAAGAAAGTTTCCAACATCCGCGAAATGCTGCCAGTGCTGGAAGCCGTTGCGAAAGCAGGCAAGCCACTGGTTATCATCGCTGAAGACGTTGAAGGCGAAGCGCTGGCGACCCTGGTGGTTAACACCATGCGTGGCATCGTGAAAGTGGCTGCGGTTAAAGCACCTGGCTTCGGCGACCGTCGTAAAGCTATGCTGCAGGACATCGCTACCCTGACCGGTGGTACCGTAATCTCTGAAGAGATCGGTATGGAGCTGGAAAAAGCGACCCTGGAAGACCTGGGCCAGGCGAAACGTGTTGTGATCAACAAAGACACCACCACCATCATCGATGGCGTAGGTGAAGAGTCCGCTATTCAGGGCCGTGTTGCTCAGATCCGTAAGCAAATTGAAGAAGCAACGTCTGATTACGACCGTGAAAAACTGCAGGAGCGCGTAGCGAAACTGGCAGGCGGCGTTGCGGTAATCAAAGTCGGTGCGGCTACCGAAGTTGAAATGAAAGAGAAAAAAGCACGCGTTGACGATGCCCTGCACGCGACCCGTGCTGCGGTAGAAGAAGGCGTGGTTGCTGGTGGTGGTGTTGCGCTGGTGCGTGTTGCCGCCAAACTGGCTGGCCTGTCCGGTCAGAACGAAGACCAGAACGTGGGTATCAAAGTTGCGCTGCGCGCGATGGAAGCGCCTCTGCGTCAGATCGTTTCCAACGCCGGTGAAGAGCCATCTGTTGTTACCAACAACGTGAAAGCGGGCGAAGGTAACTACGGTTACAACGCGGCAACTGAAGAATACGGCAACATGATCGACTTCGGTATCCTGGATCCAACTAAAGTGACCCGTTCTGCTCTGCAGTATGCGGCATCTGTAGCTGGCCTGATGATCACTACCGAGTGCATGGTGACCGACCTGCCTAAAGGCGACGCACCTGACTTAGGTGCTGCTGGTGGTATGGGCGGCATGGGTGGTATGGGCGGCATGATGTAATTGCCCCCTTCGCCCGGCAGCCATCAGGCGTTGGGCGTATCTACCTCTTAATAAAAAACCCCGGGCATCGCTGTCCGGGGTTTTTTGTTTTAGAACAGCAGTTGCATGACCCACATAGAGAGCAGAGCGTTAATTACGCAGACGCCAATAATATGCGGATAGTATTTAGGGTTTACCCCTGCCGTACCGAGACAGCGGCCGGTATTTTGCACCGGATTACCCATCAGATAGATAGCCGGAAGCAGTACGGTGGCGTCATGCCCGCTGAGCGACCCTGCCACCACCAGGCTTGCGCAGACGCCCACGCCACCGCCCATGCTCATCACCGACGCCAGCAACACGGTGGCGGCTTCTCCGGGCAGCCCCCACAGCGCCATAATCGGCTCGCAAACGCAGCCAACGATATCCAGCAATCCTGTTACCTTCAGCGCCTGGATGATCACAAAGGCCATTACGACGTTTGGCAGCAGGCTGGTGGTGGCGATGGTAAAGCCACGGCGAGCGCCGTCGATAAAGAGATCCATCAGGTTTTTACGCACTTCGGCGGTCATCTTCTCTCTCCTTGATCTGACGGGTTTCCATGTGCGCAATCCATGCTCTAAGAAAATTGGCACCTATAAATTTAAAGACAAGAATCACTGCCAGCGGGGTGATAACCGGCACGGTGATGCTGGTGAACAGCGCCGCGCCGGACGAGAAGTAATTGGTGATAATTGCGCTACCGCTGGTCTGAAAGGTGGCGAAAATCGCTCGTTCCCTGTCGCTGATAACGCCTTCATCGGCGAGCTCTTTGGTCATACCTGCAGCCGCATCGGTGTTTTGCAAATTGGCGATAAGCGCCAGAGAACAAATGCCTGGAATGCCCAGCAACGGTTTCAAAACGGGCGTCATCAATTGCTGTGCCGCCCGCAGCCCGCCCAGCCCTTCGGTCACTGAAATGATGCCCAGCGACAAAATAACAGACGGTGCAAGTTCCAGCGCAAACAGAAAGCCATCTTTTGCGCCGGTACCGCCTGTGCCGCGAAAAGAGACGCTTGCGGCGCCTTCGCCGTTAACCTGACCAAATGTGCCGTTCAGCACGGTGAAATCAAAGACTCGCCACCATTCGGTGGCTTTGGCGAAAAAGCCAGAAAAGAAAATGATGGTTAGAAAGAAAGCGAGATACCCTACCCACGTCACTTTCCCCTGATTCGGGGATACTTCACTCATGTTGCCTCCTGTTTTTATGTTTCCCTGTCACCACACGCGCAAAAAATAAGCCGGTGGCCTGTCACTAAAAACGAAAAAGCACAAAAAAACGATATCCGTGGGGTGATTATCAGAATTCATTTAGGGGAGGCGAAGGCACCATTCGTGCTTGATATCTCGCAGAAACGCACGGAGGTTTTTCTTTTGGTCATCTTTTTAGTATAAGGTTTACACACGGACAACTACTGTCCAGCTTATTGAAAACGAGGAATAACATGCGCGTAAAAGTCTGTGCAGGGATTGTAGGAGCAGCATTGCTGCTGGCGGGTTGTAGCTCCAGCAATGAGCTGACTGCAGCGGGTCAGGGCGTTCGCTTTGTGGAAGATAAGCCGGGTAACGAGTGCCAGTTTTTAGGCACGGCAACCGGTGAGCAAAGCAACTGGATGTCGGGTCAGCACGGCGAAGAGGGTGGCTCTATGCGTGGCGCGGCCAATGCCTTGCGTAACCAGGCCGCGGCGATGGGTGGCAACGTGATTTACGGGGTAAGCAGCCCGACGCAGGGAATGTTATCCAGCTTCGTGCCAACCGCCAGCCAGATGAATGGCCAGGTCTATAAGTGCCCGAACTGATTGCCTTTTTCCCTCTCCCACCGGGAGAGGGTTAGGCTGAGGGGAAACTAGCTCTGTCTTAGTTGCAAATCCAGCGGCGTCTTGCTCGGTTCACCGCCAATCTCACGCGCCAGCTTCGGCACCATATAGCCTGACACCAGCGTTAACAGTTCACGCACGATCTGCCGGGCTTCTTCATCCGTCACCATGAAATGGGCCGCACCCTGAACGCGATCCAGCACGTGCAGGTAATAGGGCATCACTCCCGCATCAAACAGCGCATTGCTGAGGTCCGCCAGCACGCGGGCATTATCATTTACGCCGCGCAGCAGCACGCTCTGGTTCAGAAGCGTCACGCCTGCCTTGCGTAAACGCACCATTGCCGCACGAAATGCATCATCAATTTCATTGGCGTGATTGATATGGTTCACCAGCAGCACCTGCAGGCGGGACTGCTCAAGGCGTGAGACCAGTCCGTCAGTGATACGTGCCGGAATAACAATCGGCAGACGGCTGTGTATGCGCAGGCGCTTAATATGCGGAATGGCTTCAAGCTGGGTCAGCAGCCAGTCCAGCTCATGATCTTTCGCCATCAGCGGATCGCCACCGGAAAAAATGATCTCATCCAGCTCAGAATGGGCGGCGATATAGTCCAGCGCAACCTGCCAGTTGCGTTTATTGCCCTGATTTTCGGCATACGGGAAGTGTCGACGGAAGCAATAACGGCAATTTACCGCACAGCCACCTTTCACCAGCAGCAGCGCACGGTTCAGATACTTGTGCAGCAAACCGGGTACCACGCTGTTCTGCTCTTCCAGCGGATCGGTGCTATAGCCCGGTGCCGTAATGAACTCTTCCTGTGCGGTAAGCGTCTGTTTTAATAATGGATCGCCAGGATTGCCTTTCTCCATACGGGCAACAAACGCGCGGGGAACGCGCAGGGCAAAAAGCCGCTTCGCCTCCCGGCCGGCCAGCAAATCGGTATGCTGTTCAAGCTCAAGAAGACGCAGTAATTCATCAGGACTGGTGATTACATCGGCAAGTTGCGATAACCAATCTTCTCTGGACGGGGTGTTTAGGGTTACAATATGCGCCATTTTGTGGCTAAGCTACCAGTTAACAAATTTAGAGGGCCTTATGGCAACGTACTATAGCAACGATTTTCGTGCTGGTCTTAAAATCATGTTGGACGGCGAACCGTATGCGGTTGAAGCCAGCGAATTCGTTAAACCAGGTAAAGGCCAGGCATTTGCACGCGTTAAGCTGCGCCGCCTGCTGACCGGTACCCGTGTCGAAAAAACCTTCAAGTCTACTGACTCCGCTGAAGGCGCTGATGTTGTCGATATGAACCTGACTTACCTGTACAACGACGGTGAGTTCTGGCACTTCATGAACAACGAAACGTTCGAACAGCTGTCTGCTGACGCTAAAGCCATTGGCGATAGCGACAAATGGCTGCTGGATCAGGCTGAGTGCATCGTGACCCTGTGGAACGGCCAGCCTATCGCGGTTACCCCACCGAACTTCGTTGAACTGGAAATCGTTGAAACTGACCCAGGTCTGAAAGGTGACACCGCCGGTACAGGTGGTAAGCCAGCGAAACTGTCTACCGGTGCCGTGGTTAAAGTGCCACTGTTCGTACAGACTGGCGAAGTTATCAAAGTGGATACCCGCTCCGGCGAATACGTATCTCGCGTGAAGTAAGTGTTAAGGCGCAGCGTTGCTGCGCCTGATTTTTGCAGGCAGGGATGATGAAACGCACCGTTAAAATTCTGCTTCTGTTAGCGCTGTCCAGCGCGTTGCTTTCCGGCTGTAATACCACACGTGGAATGGGGGAGGATATCCAGGATCTCGGCCATATCATTTCTCACGCCGCCAGCTAATCCCGTCTAATTTTCCTAAAAATGCTTCCTTTTCCGTCAACTGGCGGGATCTTGTCTATTCTTAAGTTGCTATACACAAAACAACTCTGGCTATAAAAGGAAGATATTATGGTTAAGAAGACAATTGCAGCGATCTTTTCAGTTCTGGTACTTTCTTCAGTGTTAACGGCCTGTAATACCACGCGCGGCGTTGGTCAGGACATTTCTGAAGGCGGTAGTGCAATCTCCGGCGCGGCAACAAAAGCTCAGCAGTAATTTAAAAACGGTACGGGCCCGGACGGGTTTCGTACCGTCAGTTTTCTGATTCCTGCAGAGATAAAAACGGGGAAAAGCGCGTATCCATATGCAATTTCATGCGGATATTTCGCTTATAGGTATAGACCGTTTTTCCATTGATACTCAGGTGAGTGGCAATCTTCTGATTGCTTGCGCCATCCATCCACAGCGTCAACACCTTCTCCTCCTGGCGAGTTAACAGGGGGGCTGCGACCGCAGGGATCTCAACGCTTGCGCGAGTCGTCAGGGCGTCGTTGATGACCGTCGCCAGCGTCTCCAGTCCGGCATTTTTGGTAAGCGAAGCCCATATCGGAAATTGGGACAGAAAGCCTGCCATCTCTTTATCTTCCCCCGACTGCAGCAAAATGAAAGGCACTTTTTCACTGGCGTTCAGCAGGGAAGAAAGCTGCTGGAAATGGTGAATGTCCTGCATAAAGCCGTGCAGATCGGCGATAACCACCGATGGATCCCACTGCAGAATATGCTCTCTGGCGAGGATGAGATTATTCAGCCCGGTCACGACGAAGTGCCCGGGAAACAAACCGGAATGATTGAGCCATGCTTCAAACCCCGCGCGGGTGAAGTGACATCGGTCAATCAAAAGAATTTTGAACATAATAGATTCGCAGTCGGCTAGTGGTTTGGCTTCCTGCCATCAGAAAGCACATCATGATAGAGAAGTCGGATGAGTGATAAATGCCTGAACTACGCGCCATACTGAGGCTATTTCTTGCCTTAACAGGTTCAGCACAAAGGGATTGAAAAAAAATCGTTCGTTAACCAAAATAAGTGACCTAATCTATGCCTTACGGGACGACCCGTAAGCGTTTCGTTCACCGGGGACGGCCCCAACTTGCAGTTAAGTTAAGGAGCCTGAAATGTCCTGGATTATTCTTGTTATCGCCGGTCTGCTCGAAGTGGTTTGGGCAATTGGTCTGAAGTACACCCACGGATTTACCCGCCTGACACCCAGCGTGATTACCGTTACCGCCATGATTGTGAGTATTGTGCTGCTCTCCTGGGCGATGCGCTCTTTGCCGGTGGGGACGGCCTATGCTGTCTGGACGGGCATTGGTGCAGTGGGCGCGGCGATTACCGGGATTTTGCTGCTGGGAGAGTCGGCGAGTCTGGCGCGTATCGCCAGCCTCGCGTTGATTGTGTGCGGTATTATTGGGCTGAAACTCAGCGCCCACTAATGCGGTTGTTCTACCCAGATGAGTTTTGACACATCAAACCCTTGCCGGGTCGCAACGTCCAGCATCTGCTGTTTCATCTCTGACGAAATGGTCGGCGTGCGGGAGAGTATCCATAAATAGTCGCGATCCGGCCCGCAGACCAGCGCATGGCGGTACTCTCTGTCGAGGGCGATGACATTGTACCCGCCATAGAACGGGCCAAAGAACGAGACTTTTAGCGCGGCCCGGCGCGGGTCGCCGGTAAAGTACGCTTTTCCCGTCGACTGTTGCCACATCTGCCGATCCGGATTGTATCCACGGTTGATCACCTGAATACCCCCGTCGTCCATCGAACTGTAATGTGCTGTGACTTTCTCTAACCCCCGCTCAAACCGATGGTCGAGCCGGGCGATTTCATACCAGGTTCCGAGGAAACGTTGAGCGTCGAAATTACTTACAACAGTGACGCCGGAGGGAGGGGTAGGGGAACTGCAGGCAACCACTAAAAACGCGGCTGTCACCGCGGCGATAACAGGCAGAATGCGCATAGGAGTTTCCTTACTGTTTTTTGTTAAGTGTAGATGACAGCAGGGAAATTGCGAAAGATTGTGCAGCGTGTTTCGCCGGGTGGCGCTGCGCTTACCCGGCCTACACAACGCGTAAATTTTGTAGGCCGGGTAAGGCGAAGCCACCACCCGGCAAAGGTTTACTGTAGCGTCTCGAGAATACGGTAAGCCGTTTCCACCCGTACCGGGTTCGGATAGCTTTTATTTGCGAGCATCACAATACCGATCTGCTTTTCAGGAATAAACGCCACGTAGCTGCCAAACCCACCCGTAGAGCCCGTTTTATGCACCCAGGAGGCTTTTACTGGCGGAGCCGGAGGATTCACTTCTGCGACCGGCAACGGCGCCAGTGCGACCTTATTGTCGCTGCCATCCACCACGGTTTTGGCGTCGACCGGCCAGTTGAGCATCTCCCAGCCTAACCCTTGATACATGGCACCCACGCGCCAGTAGCGAGACTGCGCCAGCGCAATACCCTGCTGCAGAGTGGACTGCGGGAGTGTCTCAGGTGCCATATTGGCCATCACCCAGCTCGCCATATCTTTGACGTTAGATTTCACGCCATAGGCTTCTGCATCCAGCATACCAGGCGAAACGTGGACCGCTTTTCCCTCACGATAACCCCATGCGTAGTGCGACTCTTCAGCGTGTGGAACGTTTATCCACGTATGGTTGAGTTTCAGGGGCTTAAAGACCCGCTCCGCCATGGCCTGCTCGAAGCGCATGCCGGACGGTTTAACGGCCAGTGAGCCAAATAAACCGATGCTGGTGTTGGCGTACAGACGCGTGGTACCCGGGGCCCACTTTGGCTGCCAGGACTGGTAGAAACGCAGCAGAGAGGCGTTATCGGTGACATCATCCGGTACCTGCAACGGCAATCCGCCTGCGGTATAGGTTGCCAGGTCGAGCAGGCGAATGCCTTGCCACTGCTTGCCCGTCAATTCAGGCCAATATTTCGTGACCGGGTCGGCCAGCGAAATCTCTTTGCGGGCAATGGCATCGCCACCCAGCACGCCGGTGAAGGTTTTGCTGACGGAGCCCAGCTCAAATAAGGTTTGCGGCGTGACGGGCTTATTCGCCGCGACGTCTGCTTTACCGAAAGTAAAATAGTGTGGCTGGCCCTGATAAATGACGGCTACGGCCATACCGGGTATGGCCTGCGCCTTCATCAGGGGCGTAACGGTACGTTCCACGACGTCAGCCAGCTGTTTTTCTGACATCGGCGCGGCAAAAGCAGAGCAAGCAACGCTGAGCAGCAGGGCGCAGCTTAGGGATTTTTTCATCATCAGTTATCTTCCGTAATAGCGAATCAAGGGGATGTCCGGGCCCGTCAGACGTTCGTAGTCTGGGTGATTTGACTGAGGCTGACAAACGGTTAAATTTAGCATTAGCTGTTAATTTTTCTAACGGAAGGAACCATGACACGCAGCTATCTCCCTCTTAATTCGCTTCGGGCGTTCGAAGCCGCCGCCAGGCATCTCAGTTTTACTCATGCCGCGATTGAGCTGAATGTGACCCATTCCGCGATTAGCCAGCACGTGAAGGCGCTGGAGCAACACCTTAACTGCCAGCTGTTTGTCCGCGTTTCGCGCGGGTTGATGTTAACCACCGAAGGCGAGAATCTGCTGCCGGTGCTGAATGACTCCTTCGATCGTATCGCAGGCATGCTGGATCGCTTTGCTAACCATCGGGCGCAGGAGAAGCTGAAAATTGGCGTGGTGGGGACCTTTGCCACTGGGGTGTTATTCTCACAGCTGGATGATTTCCGTCGCAGTTATCCGCATATCGATCTTCAGCTTTCGACGCACAACAATCGCGTCGATCCGGCAGCGGAAGGGCTTGATTACACCATTCGCTACGGTGGGGGAGCGTGGCACGGCACGGAGGCGACGTTCCTCTGTTCAGCGCTGCTGGCACCACTTTGCACGCCTGACATTGCAGCCGCGCTGCACACCCCTGCCGATATCCTGAAGTTTACCCTGCTGCGCTCTTACCGGCGCGACGAGTGGACAGCCTGGATGCAGGCCGCCGGAGAAAACCCGCCTTCACCCACGCATCGGGTGATGGTGTTTGATTCGTCGGTCACTATGCTGGAGGCCGCACAGGCAGGCACAGGCATTGCTATCGCTCCTGTCGATATGTTTACCCATCTGCTGAACAGCGAGCGCATTGTGCAGCCGTTTACGACGCAGATTGATCTTGGCAGTTACTGGCTAACGCGGCTGCAGTCACGCGCCCAAACCCCGGCAATGCGTGAATTTGCTCAGTGGCTGGTGGGGAAGATGCAGAAATAACAGGCCCGCCGGAGGGCGGGCCTGGTGTGTCAGATAGTGACTACGGCAATCAGTGTGACCACGGTCAGGATGGTTGCCAGACCGTAGAACACCCATTTACCGCTTGGTACGTGGATCTTCAGATCATGCATCGCATGATGGATACGGTGCAGGCCACACCACAGCGGCAGAACAATCATCAGGAAGATGAATACACGACCAATAAAGCTACCTGCAAATGCCAGGACGCGCTCATAGCTCAGCGCATCACCGGGGAACAGACCCAGCGGCAGCATAATGCCGACCAGCAGGATAATGACAGGCGCAATGATGGCACTCCACATGCCGCCTGCGCCAAAGAGGCCCCAGAAGACCGGCTCGTCTGAACGTTTTGGATTTGGATTGATCACAATAGTCTCCTTACCAGAACAGTGCGACAAACAGAATGACCACAGAGACCACTGCCGTCACTGCCCAAAGCCCTTTAATGACCGGCTCTGGCCCCATTTTCTCGCCTTTTACGATAATATTCGCCGCTTTTGGCGCCAGTTCAAACCAGGTTTTGGTATGAAGCAGGGCGGCTGCGAGCACAATCAGGTTCAGGATCACGATGATCGGGTTTTGCAGGAACCCGACAAAACTGGCCCAGGTTTCAGGACCATGTTTGAGGGCAAAGACGCCATACATCAGTTCAAGGCTGAACCAGACCGCAGGCACCGCAGTGCCTTCACGCAGCATATAGAAGCGATAAAACGGCAGTTTCTTCCACCAGGTGGACGGCATCGGCCGCACGTAGGCTTTGCGTTTAGTCGTCATCATGCACTCCTTAGCGTGGTTTCAGGGTGGCAATAAGAAAGTCTTTCGAGCTTTCCACTTTACCCTGCTGAATAGCGGCGGCCGGGTCGACGTGCTTCGGACAGACTTCGGAGCAGTAGCCCACAAAAGTACAACTCCAGACGCCGTTCTGGCTGTTAAGCTGCGGCATACGTTCTTTTTTACCGTGGTCGCGGCTATCCTCGTTGTAGCGGTGCGCCAGTGTGATCGCCGCCGGGCCGATGAACTCAGGGTTCAGGCCAAACTGTGGACACGCGGCGTAGCAAAGACCGCAGTTGATGCACCCGGAGAACTGATGGTATTTCGCCATCTGGGCGGGTGTCTGGGTATTCGGTCCCTGATCCGGCGTGCGCGGGTTGCCAATGATGTACGGCTTAATGGCTTCCAGGCTTTCGATAAAGTGGGTCATATCGACCACCAGATCGCGCTCAATCGGGAAGTTGCCCAGCGCTTCAACCTTGATGCCTTTGGTGTAATCACGCAGGAAGGTTTTACAGGCCAGTTTCGGTACTTTGTTCACCATCATGCCGCAGGAGCCGCAGATGGCCATGCGGCAGGACCAGCGGTAGCTCAGGTCCGGTGCCAGGTTATCCTTGATATAGCCGAGCGCATCCAGCAGAGAGGTTTGCTCGTCATAGGGCACTTCATAGAAAGCGCTGTGTGGCGCGGTGTCCACTTCCGGGTTGTAGCGCACCACTTCAACTTTCAGTGTTTGCATCTCAGCCATTCGCCTTCTCCTTCTTCTCGGCGGCTTCTGCTTCTGCGCCGTAAACGCGTTTAGCCGGTGGCAGCGTTGTGATCTTCACGTCGCTGTAGTCCAGACGAGTGGTGCCATCCGCGTCGCGCCAGGCGAGGGTGTGTTTCAGGAAATTGACGTCGTCACGCTCGGTGCAGCCCTCATCAAGACGCTGATGTGCCCCGCGTGACTCTTTGCGTGCCAGCGCAGAGTGCGCCATACATTCCGCGACGTTCAGGCCGTGACCGAGCTCGATGGTATAAAGCAGGTCGGTGTTGAACACGCTGGAGGTGTCGGTGATGCGCACGCGTTTGAAACGCTCCTGCAGTTCCGCCAGCTTATCGACAGTTTTCTGCATCAGCTCTGGTGTACGGTAGATACCGCAGCCCTCTTCCATCGACATGCCCATTTCGTCGCGGATTTTCGACCAGTTTTCGTTGCCTTCCTGGTTGACCAGATCCTTCAGCCGTTTCTCGACATCAGCGACCTGCGCGTCCAGTGCTGCGCCGTTGGCTTCGCCCGCCGTTGCGGCACGCTCCATCGCGCGTTCGCCCGCCATGCGGCCAAAGACAACCAGCTCCGCCAGCGAGTTTGACCCGAGACGGTTGGCACCGTGCAGGCCGACAGAGGAGCATTCGCCGACGGCGAACAACCCTTTGATGCGCGTTTCACACTGCTGGTCGGTTTCGATCCCACCCATGGTGTAGTGCGCTGTTGGGCGTACCGGAATCGGCTCTTTCACCGGGTCGACACCCACGTAGGCTTTTGCCAGCTCGCAAATGAACGGCAGACGTTCCAGCAGTTTCTTCTCGCCGAGGTGACGCAGATCGAGGTAGACCACATCGCCACGCGGCGTGGAGATCGTGTTGCCTTTGCGCCACTCATGCCAGAAGGCCTGAGACACTTTGTCGCGCGGGCCGAGCTCCATGTATTTGTTTTTCGGCTCACCGAGCGGCGTTTCCGGGCCCATGCCGTAATCCTGCAGATAACGGTACCCATTCTTGTTGACCAGAATACCGCCTTCGCCGCGGCAACCTTCCGTCATCAGAATGCCGGAACCCGGCAGGCCGGTAGGGTGATACTGGACAAATTCCATATCGCGCAGCGGTACGCCGTGGCTGAGCGCCATGCCCATACCGTCACCGGTGACGATGCCGCCGTTGGTGTTGTAGCGATAAACCCGGCCCGCGCCGCCCGTTGCCATCACTACCGCGTTAGCGCGGATCTGCACGAGCGTGCCTTCCATCATGTTCATCGCCACCAGACCACGCGCGTGACCGTCATCGACCAGAATATCGAGGACAAAATGTTCGTCAAAACGCTGGATTTGTGGGAACTGAAGGGAGGTCTGGAACAGGGTGTGCAGCATGTGGAAGCCGGTCTTATCGGCGGCAAACCAGGTGCGTTCAATTTTCATTCCGCCGAAGCGACGAACGTTGACGCTGCCGTCCGGACGGCGGCTCCACGGGCAGCCCCACTGTTCAAGCTGGGTCATCTCCGTTGGACAGTGGTGTACAAAGTAGTCAACGACATCCTGTTCGCAAAGCCAGTCGCCCCCTGCAACCGTGTCGTGGAAATGGTATTCGAAGCTGTCATGATCCTGCGCAACGGCGGCGGATCCTCCTTCTGCGGCAACCGTGTGGCTGCGCATCGGATAGACTTTTGAAATCAGTGCGATTTTAGCGTTGGGATTAGCCTGTGCTGCAGCAATCGCAGCACGTAATCCCGCTCCGCCAGCGCCTATTACGGCAAGATCGGCTTGAAAAGTTTGCACGACATTCCTCCAGATTTTTGTTATTTCGCAACGCGATAAACTAAAGGTAGCCCACCTGTCCGCAAGGACGATTGCGAAAGCGTTTCCACTGCTCCTTTATGGGTAAAGAAGTATAACCGCGCGAACGGCAGGGAAATTTGACGTGTTCGATTTTTTTGCTGTTCTGTGCGGTGATTTATCATCGTGAATGATGAATTCCGTCACGTGATAGTTGCCCTAAATGAAATGCGATTTTTATTGCGCAAAATTTGTCTCTGTCCGTGCTAACGAGTAGACTTCGTGCCCTTGTCTGAAATCGGAGAATTACCCATGAGCGAAACGGCCACCTGGCAGCCGAGCGCATCCATCCCCAATCTGCTGAAACGCGCTGCAATTATGGCGGAGATCCGCCGCTTCTTTGCCGACCGCGGAGTCCTTGAGGTGGAAACGCCGTGCATGAGTCAGGCTACGGTAACGGATATTCATCTGGTGCCGTTTGAAACCCGTTTTGTTGGCCCCGGCCATTCACAGGGCATGAACCTCTGGCTGATGACCAGCCCGGAATACCACATGAAACGCCTGCTGGCGGCAGGGTGTGGCCCGGTGTATCAGTTGTGCCGCAGCTTCCGTAATGAAGAGATGGGGCGTCACCATAATCCGGAATTCACCATGCTGGAGTGGTACCGTCCGCATTACGATATGTACCGCCTGATGAACGAGGTAGACGATCTGCTGCAGCAGGTTCTCGACTGCTCAGAAGCGGAAACGCTCTCTTATCAGCAGGCTTTCCAGCGTTATCTGGAAATTGATCCACTGTCAGCGGACAAAACCCAGCTGCGCGAAGTTGCGGCAAAACTGGATCTGAGCAACGTGGCGGATACTGAAGAAGATCGTGACACGCTGCTGCAACTGCTCTTCACCTTTGGGGTTGAACCGCAGATTGGCAAAGATCGTCCGACTTTCGTCTACCACTTCCCGGCAAGCCAGGCTTCTCTGGCGCAGATCAGCACTGAAGATCACCGCGTGGCGGAGCGTTTTGAGGTCTATTACAAGGGCATTGAGCTGGCGAATGGCTTCCACGAACTGACCGACGCCCGCGAACAGCAGCAGCGTTTTGAGCAGGATAACCGCAAGCGCGCCGCGCGCGGTCTGCCGCAGCAGCCTATTGATACTAACCTGCTGGAGGCCCTGAAAGCGGGTCTGCCGGATTGTTCTGGCGTGGCGTTGGGTGTGGATCGTCTGGTGATGCTGGCGCTGGGCGCGGAACAGCTGGGTGATGTGATTGCTTTTACCGTCGATCGAGCCTGACGGCAGTACCCCCTCTCCCATGGGAGAGGGGGTACTGGCTGGCTTACAAACTCCCCGCCGGGCGTTTACGCGCCGCAGAGGTTAATGTTTTTCCTGTCTTAAGTCCGTCCAGGCTTTCCAGACGCATCTGGAACGGTGGGAACGGCATATCAATACCGTGCTCACGGAAGCCAGCCAGAATCAGCTGGTGGATCTCATGGCGTAGCGGCATACGGTGCCCCATTTCGGCGGCGTAAATACGCAATTCGAAAATCTGGATACCCTGCTGGAGATCGACCAGGAACACTTCCGGCGCCGGGTTATCAAGGACCAGCGTGCAGCGTTCGGCGGCGGTGTAGAGGATCTGTGTGACCTCTTCACTATTGGCATCCGAGGGCGCCGGTACCGTCAGTACCACACGCGTGACGGAGTCTGACAGCGACCAGTTGATAAACTGCTCGGTGATAAACGCCTTGTTGGGCACGATGATCTCTTTGCGATCCCAGTCGCTGATCGTGGTGGCGCGGGTGTTGATTTTGGTGATGCTGCCTGTCAGATCGCGGATCGTCACCGTATCGCCAATACGAATCGGTTTTTCAAACAGGATAATCAGGCCGGACACAAAGTTAGCGAAAATCTCCTGCATGCCAAAGCCCAGACCAAACGTCAGCGCGGCAACCAGCCACTGCAATTTAGACCACTCAATACCAATCATAGAGAACCCCACCATCCCGCCAAAGAGCAGAATCAGGTATTTGGTGATGGTGGTAATGGCATAGCCCGTACCAGGAGTTAAATCCAGGTGCTGCAACAGCGCCAGCTCCAGCAGTGCCGGGAAATTACGCACCAGCTGCGTGGTGATGATCAACACCAGAATGGCAATCAGCACCGCACCTAAGGTTATGGGCTCCAGGCTCTCCACACCCTGCACCGTGGACGTCACATCCCACAGCGAGATGTTCTCCAGGAAACCAAACGCGGAGTGGATTTCTGACCACAGGAAGATCACCGACAGCAGCGCAATCAGCATCAGGATGGAGCGTACCAGACGCAGAGACTGGGTGCTGATAGCGTCGAGATCCAGCTCAACCTCGTCCGCATCTATCGTGCCTTCGGTGCTGTTGACGTGGTTTGGCTCATCCTCGCCTCGCGCACGCTGGGCGAGGATCTCTGCCCGACGGTGCTTGGCGCGGTCAAACGCCAGACGGCGTCGCTGGATCAACATCCCCCGGCGGATGACGTGATAGATCACCAGCAGCAGGAACCAGATGGCAACGGAGGTTTCCAGTCGCGCCAGCAGTGCCTGCGAGGTCGCCAGGTAACCCACCGCTGCTGCCAGCATGGCAACCAGGGGGGCGCACAGCAGCAGGTTCCAGAGCATGCGGTTAAACATGTTGTCGCCGCTGCCGGTTTTATCCAGATAGAGCGGTATACCAGCCCGTTTCAGGCTGAGCGTGACGATGGCCAGCGCACCGCATATCAACATAAAGCAGAGACGGCCCAGCGATCCCGAAAACTCCCGGTCATTGAGATTATCAAACATGATCAGTGCCATAATCAGCGGCACAATCAGCCCGATGCTCATCAGGTAGTAACGCATGGCGCGCGCCACGCGGTTACGCGGCCAGCCAAAGTGAGCAATGAACAGACCATTCGGTCGCGCAAACGTGGCGCAAATCATCACTACCCACAGCAGGGGGACGGTAGCGGTCACGCCATCGCCAATGGCGACCGCGAGCGGGTAGGGCCAGGCCTCCCGCAGTCCATAACCGAGCGTCATCCACAGGACCGGCAGCGGCGAGGCGACAAGTATTGACCAGAACACGGTACGCAGCGTCAGCCAGAAGTGATCCTGCGTAACCTTACCCACCCGGGCGCTGGAGCGTTCCAGGAAGCGGGTGAAGTGTCTGCGTGAGTAAATGCTAAAGCCCACCAGAATCAACGCGCCCAGAAGAGGGAAAATGGTCTCTTTGCTGGTGAGCATCATCACGCTGGCTTTTCCAAGCTGGCTAAAGGTATCCAGCGAGATCAAACGGCGCAGATCCTGAACGATCTCGATTGGCCATGAGAAGGTCATTGGGCGCACGTCAGAGGTCCAGAAGAGATAACGGTGCGTTGCCTCGTTCACCTCTTTCAGCGCATCTTCCAGCTGACTGTTGGAGACCTTCAGCTTGGTCAGCTCCAGAATCAGCGTATCCCCGCCCTGTAACAGGGAGTTCAGCAGCTCGCGCTGGGTCCGCAACTGGGCTTCCAGAATACGGTTTTGCTCGCTGGTGAGAGGCTGCCCATCGGCCTGACGGATCTGGCGGATTTGCGGCTGTTTATTGAGAAGGTCTTCATAGTGCAGGCGTTGAACACGCAGCTGCGCCATCTCGGTATCCAGCTGCTGCGGTTTTGGCATCTCCGGCAGGCGTGAAACCTGGGCGCGTAATGCCTCTCCCAGCAGGTTGGACGAGCCCAGCCACTGAGACTGCTCGCGCAGGGTGTTGAGCGCCTGGCGAACCTGAAGGGTTTGATTGGTGGCCTGACGTTGCTGGGACGCCACCAGATCCATACGCTGCGCCTGCTGATTCAGTGCAGCAGAGAGTTCACGGTTAACCTTAAACTGGTCAACGATGCCCGCTGGCAGGTTATCGCTGTTTTCTGCCAGCAGCTCGGTGCTTTCCAGCGCGCGCTCAGCTTCACGCTGGCGCTGGCTGTTAAGTTGATTACGTAAAGCCTGCAGGTAAGCATCGAGCTGTTCGCTCTGCTTTTGCGCCAGTTCGGAGCGCATCCGCGACAGCTCCTGGCGGTTGTTTGCCGAGAGCTGCGCCAGCTCCAGTTCATCGACCAGTGCTTTAAGTCTGGCTGATTCAGCCTGAAGCGACAGATTTTGCGCCTGGTTCTGCGGTGTGTTACCCGTTTGGGTACCGATACGGCGCTCAACCTCGTTGAGCTGACGGCGGGCATCGGTTTGCTGTTGCGGAAGCTGGCTCAGCGAGTCGGCGATTTCACGTGCGCGTTCCTGCTCCTGCTGTGCCAGACGGCTCTTTTCCAGAAGCTGACTGCTAACCTGCAGGATCTCCTGATTCAACGCGTCAGAGGTCATGCCAGCAGGCACATCGCGCGGTTCATCGCGCAGATTGCTCAACTGATTGCGTAGCGTTTGCGAGAGTTTGGGGAAGTTGTCGATAACCTGCTGATATTGCTGAGCGCGCTCGAGGGAGCCTTTCCGCTCCTCAAGCGCATTCAGTGCAGACTGGAGCGACTCCACGGTCTCTGGCTGAGCGGGTTTTGCCGCTTTCGCCTGCTCCAGTTCCTGGGTTATCTGTTTTGCGTCGGGGGCTGTCGCTGCGTACGCCCCCATGCTGAGGCACCAGGCCATCAGTAGTACGATAATCGGGCGCACGTCAGCGTTCCTTCTGTTGTTAGCCTTCGTCTTTTTTGTCGTCAACCAGCGGGCTGGCGTCAAGTTCGGCCTTGATCTCTTCTTCCGGGAGCGGTGCAGGCTCTGCGTCCGGCGTCACGAAAGGTTCAGTCGAGACCGCCAGCGGCTGGCCGAGTTTGGTGACCGACAGGCTCTGGAGCTGTTCAACCAGTTTCACTTTGCCAGGGGCAAAGAGGTTGATAACCGTGGAACCCAGCTTGAAGCGACCCATCTCCTGGCCTTTCAGCAGAGCGACCGCGCCTTCTTCTTCACCGGCAGGCCAGGTCCAGCGTTTGATCACGCCTTCACGTGGCGGGGTGATGGTTCCAGCCCAGACCGTTTCGATGCTGCCGACAATCGTTGCACCCACCAGAATCTGCGCCATTGGGCCAAATTCAGTATCAAACAGGCAGATGACGCGTTCGTTACGCGCGAACAGGTTGGGAACGTTTTGCGCGGTCAGGTGGTTCACGGAGAACAGATCGCCCGGCACGTAGATCATTTCACGCAGGATCCCGTTGCACGGCATGTGCACGCGGTGATAGTCACGCGGAGAGAGATAGGTGGTGGCGAAGGTACCGTTGCGGAACAGATCCGCCATCAGGTAGTTGCCCGCCAGCAGCGCTTCCAGGCTGTAGTTGTGGCCTTTTGCCTGCAGGATTTTGTCGTCTTCGATGTTACCCAACTGGCTAATCACGCCATCTGCAGGCATGACCAGCACGTTAGGATCGGTATCAACCGGGCGGACTTCGTCACGCAGTGGGCGCACGAAGAATTCGTTGAAGGTGCGATAGCTGGCGGTATCTGGCTTCTGCGCCTCTTTCATGTCGACCTTGTAATATTTTACGAAAAGGTCGATGACCAGTTTGGTCAGCCAGCCCGCTCGTTTGCTCGCGCCCCAGCCCGCCAGGCGAGTGAGCCACAGTTTTGGCAGAATGTATTGAAGCGAAAGTTTAAATGCGTTTAACAAGGTAGCCTCCAGGCCATTTTTTGTCGTTCCTGATCCGGCTGTAATCAGCCGGAACCTGAAAAAAGGGGACGATTTTAGCGATGCTTAGCTTAGTTGTCAGTTATCAGAATCAGAAAAGTTTTTACGCGTTTTTACCTGATCCATGCTCTCAAGAATGCGGTGGTAGTTATCAAAGCGGGTCTCCGCAATCTCACCTTTCTCGACCGCTTCGCGGATGGCACAGCCCGGGTCGTTATCGTGTTTGCAATCCCGGTATTTGCAAGCCCCTAAATAATCATGGAATTCGACAAATCCGTTGAAGATTTGTTCCGGTTCAAGGTGCCACAAACCGAATTCGCGCACGCCCGGAGAGTCAATCACATCGCCGCCATGCGGGAAGTGGTAGAGACGAGAAGCGGTAGTGGTGTGCTGGCCCAGGCCCGAGACATCAGAGACATCGTTAGTCAGAATTTCTTGCTGGAGACCGAGAAGATTATTCAGCAGGCTGGATTTCCCCACGCCGGACTGACCCGCAAAGATACTGATGCGCCCGGTCAGCGCTTCTTCTAAGGGTTTCAGGCCATCTTTGGTGTAGCTGGAGACCATCAGCACGCGATATCCGATCTTGCGGTAGATATCCATCTGCTCATTCACGAAGTCCATACCTTCATCATCCAGCAGATCGATCTTGTTCAGAACAATGATTGGCTCAACCTGTAACGTTT
This sequence comes from Enterobacter cloacae complex sp. 309I3, assembly GCF_050031595.1. Classification (NCBI taxonomy): domain Bacteria; kingdom Pseudomonadati; phylum Pseudomonadota; class Gammaproteobacteria; order Enterobacterales; family Enterobacteriaceae; genus Enterobacter; species Enterobacter cloacae complex sp. 309I3. The sequence continues at coordinate 439,080 of NZ_JBLGWI010000001.1, forward strand.
CGCAGGCAACAAGGTAGCGGTCGATAATATTGAGCGACAGCTCGGGCAAAATCGCCGAGACGATGACGATCTGGTTGATATTGGCGGCAATGGGTTTTACCCCGTCGTAGAAATCGGGACGGGTAAGTACCGACGTGCGCTCGTGAACCGCTTCAACGATACCTTTGACCGTTACGCCTTCCGCCGCCTCTTTACCTGGACGCCAGACAACGCGATCGCCGGTAACCAGCGAACGAATAGTCCGTCGAATGTTGCAACGGTGGATCTCACCGTCGGCGGATTCCACGTCGGCATGCATACCGAAACGGCTGATGACGACGCCTTCCGTCGGTTCACCAAACAGGTTGTCGTCGTAATCGACCTTCTCCGAAGTGGTTTTAAGGCGGCGCTGGTGATTGGCATTCACGCGGCGCTGCTGCCCTTTGGAGAGTTTATTTTTACTCAATCGCGCTGGCTCCTGGTCGCCCGTAAGGGGCAAAACCTCTATGATACACTCTAATTAATACTAGTTAACCTGCTACAGCCGGTTATGCGAGAAGGGTGGAAAATAACATGAGCGCGGATGAAAACAACCTGATTTGGATCGATCTTGAAATGACCGGGCTGGATCCCGAGCGCGATCGCATTATTGAGATTGCCACGCTGGTCACCGATGCAAACCTGAATATTCTGGCGGAAGGGCCAACCATTGCGGTGCACCAGTCCGACGATCAGCTGGCGTTGATGGATGAGTGGAACGTGCGTACCCACACCGGCAGCGGGCTGGTTGAACGGGTGAAGGCGAGCACGATGGGCGACCGCGAGGCGGAGCTGGCGACGCTTGAGTTTCTGAAACAGTGGGTCCCGGCGGGCAAATCCCCTATCTGTGGTAATAGCATTGGCCAGGATCGTCGTTTCCTGTTTAAGTACATGCCGGAGCTGGAATCTTACTTCCACTACCGTTATCTGGACGTGAGCACCCTTAAAGAGCTGGCGCGCCGCTGGAAACCCGAAATCCTCGATGGCTTTAAAAAGCAGGGTACGCATCAGGCGATGGACGATATCCGTGAGTCCGTCGCGGAGCTGGCGTACTATCGCGAAAACTTTATTAAGCTGTGATTTTGAGACCTGGCGCCTTGCGTGGCCGGGTTTTTGTCGTTAAATTGTTCAGCTTGCCGATTAAATAAGCACTTGAACTGATTTTCGAAAAAATCGCGTTGAGGGGGGTTGCAGCTAAAAGGATTTCTCGTATAATGCGCCTCCCGTAACGACAGAGAAATACGCGTTACGACAGCAACAAAAGCAGTACAAATTTGCGGGAATAGCTCAGTTGGTAGAGCACGACCTTGCCAAGGTCGGGGTCGCGAGTTCGAGTCTCGTTTCCCGCTCCAAAATTTGAAAAGTATCGCAAGATACGCCAGCACCAGAACACCCAAGCGGGAATAGCTCAGTTGGTAGAGCACGACCTTGCCAAGGTCGGGGTCGCGAGTTCGAGTCTCGTTTCCCGCTCCAAAATTTGAAAGTATCGCAAGATACGCACAGCTTCAGAACACCCAAGCGGGAATAGCTCAGTTGGTAGAGCACGACCTTGCCAAGGTCGGGGTCGCGAGTTCGAGTCTCGTTTCCCGCTCCAAATTCTTCTTGATATCAAAAATATCCACAGCGGTAAGATTCGTTGGGGACGTTTTCTATTACTTCCGAAATACTCTTGTAAACAGAGTTATCCACAGATTTTGGGTATGACCGAAACCGTGTGAAAAGTTAGCAGGGTGAATAGTATCTCTGTAACTTGCTGTATATGCTTGAGAAAATTTGATTTCAAAATGTTATTGAGATCACTTGACCTCATCTCCAGCCCTGATGCTGCTTGAGTTTGTAATTTTATTCACAGGCTGTGAATAGTTCACGCATCCCGCGGAAGCCCTTTTTCTATCACCCTCACCAGGCGTTGTTTTTGCGGTGGTTGCACCTCAACCACGCAGGCATTTCGCTTCTCGATTTGCTGCGCAATCGCCCATTCTATGTGTTCATCGAGAAGTGGGTGCTCACCTCTACGGCTCTCAAGCGCCCGGATATTCGCTTCATCCCACGGGGCATTCCCCAGCGCAACGGCGACATTACGCAGCCAGCGCAGATGGCCAATACGGCGAATGGCCGAACCTTCCGTCACTTTCAGGAACCAGGCTTCACTCCAGGCGAACAGTTCAATGAGCTGTGGCGCATGCAGCGCCTTACGCGGGCTAAAATCCTCTTCGTCCGTGAGCTGCGAATAGCGGTTCCACGGGCAAATTAACTGGCAGTCGTCGCAGCCGTAGATGCGATTGCCAATAAGTGGTCGGAATTCTTCAGGGATCGCCCCTTCCAGTTCGATGGTGAGGTAAGAGATGCAGCGTCGGGCATCCACCGTATAGGGCTCAACGATAGCGCCGGTTGGGCAGATAGTCATACAGGCCACGCAGCGCCCACAACCTTCTTCTACCGGGCCGTCTACCGGCAGCGGTAAATCAATCAGCAGTTCACCAAGGAAAAAGAACGATCCGGCGTCGCGGCTCAGAATAAGTGAGTGCTTACCAGTCCAGCCAAGCCCGGCTTTTTCAGCGATAGGGCGCTCAAGAACAGGCGCGGAGTCGACAAACGGTCTAAAATTCAGCGAAACACAGTGCTGCTGAATAGTTTCGCCGAGTTTTTTTAGTCGGTTACGCAGAAGCTTATGGTAATCACGCCCCAGGGCATACCGGCTAACGTAACCGAGAGAGGGATTTTTTAACGTACGCGCAAAAGCCGCGTTGGCGGGAAGATAATTCATGCGTACGCTGATAACGCGTAACGTACCCGGCAACAGCTCGTGTGGACGGGCCCGCATCATGCCATGACGCGCCATCCACTCCATTTCGCCGTGGTATTGTTTATCCAGCCAGGCCTGCAGTTTTGGCTCGCTGGCGGAGAGATCGGTGTCGGTGATCCCCACCTTCTGGAAGCCCAGTTCAGCACCCCACTGTTTTATTTTTTGCGCTAACTGATTGAGATCGAGGGGCTGTGACATGACGGACCATACTGTGAAGAAAAACCCCGCAAGTATACCACATTCCATCTGGCATGCGGATGACCTCAGACGCGCCGAAAAAGAGGCCGCGGACAGTCTTGGCATTACCCTTTATGAACTCATGCAACGGGCGGGCGAGGCGGCATTCAACATTGCCCGCAGTGCGTATCCGCAATCCGGCCACTGGCTCATTTTATGCGGACACGGCAATAACGGCGGCGATGGTTACGTTGTCGCCCGGCTGGCGGTCGCGGCAGGTCTCCGCGTTACGTTACTGGCGCTGGAGAGCGATAAGCCGCTGCCGGAAGAAGCCAGCGCCGCGCGGGAAGCCTGGCTGAATGCAGGCGGAGTGATTCATGCATCCGATATCGTCTGGCCAGAGGATGTTGATCTGATTGTTGATGGTCTGCTGGGCACCGGGTTACGTAGTGCGCCCCGTGATAACGTAGCCGCTCTGATTGCGCGCGCCAATGCCCATACCGCGCCGGTGGTGGCACTGGATATTCCCTCTGGTCTGTTGGCGGAAACCGGTGCGACGCCAGGAGCGGTGATCCAGGCCGCGCATACCGTCACGTTTATTGCCCTGAAGCCCGGGTTACTCACCGGGAAAGCGAGGGATGTGGTGGGCTCGTTGCACCATAACGCCCTGGGGCTGGAGAGCTGGCTTGCCGGGCAGGAGACACACCTTTCCCGCTTTGATGCTACTCAACTTAGCCACTGGCTGCCGCCGCGTCGGCCAACGTCGCACAAGGGCGACCACGGCAGGCTGGTCATCATTGGCGGCGATCATGGCACGGCCGGCGCTATCCGGATGACGGGGGAAGCTGCGTTGCGTAGCGGTGCGGGGCTGGTCCGGGTGCTGACGCGCAGTGAAAATATCCCGCCCATTATTACGGCCCGACCAGAGCTGATGGTGCATGAGCTTACGCCGCAGACCCTTGAAGAGAGTCTTGAGTGGGCGGATGTGGTGGTGATTGGCCCGGGACTCGGGCAACAGGCCTGGGGTAAGCAGGCGCTGCAAAAGGTCGAGAATTTTCGTAAACCGATGCTCTGGGATGCCGATGCGCTGAACCTTCTGGCAATCAACCCGGATAAGCGTCACAATCGCATCCTGACGCCACACCCCGGCGAAGCCGCGCGGCTGCTTAACTGCAGCGTAGCAGAAATTGAAAGCGATCGCTTACTTTCTGCTCGCCGTCTGGTAAAACGTTACGGAGGTGTTGCCGTTCTCAAAGGGGCGGGAACCGTCATCGCAAGCGATGAGGCACTGGGCATTATTGATGCCGGAAATGCGGGCATGGCGAGTGGCGGAATGGGCGATGTGCTTTCAGGCATCATCGGCGCATTGCTCGGGCAGAAACTTCCCCTTTATGATGCAGCCTGTGCCGGCTGCGTGGCTCACGGTGCGGCGGCTGACAGCCTGGCTGCACGGTATGGCACACGCGGTATGCTGGCCACCGATCTTTTTTGCACGCTGCGGCGTGTTGTTAACCCGGATGTGATTGACGTAGAAAATGACTAATCGAGCGATTCCTTTACCTGATGAACAAGCCACTTTAGAACTCGGCAAGCGCGTGGCGCAGGCCTGTCAGGGGGCGACTGTCATTTATCTTTATGGTGATTTAGGTGCGGGTAAAACCACCTTCAGCCGGGGTTTTTTGCAGGCGTTAGGCCATAACGGGAATGTGAAAAGCCCAACCTACACACTGGTAGAACCGTACACTCTTGAAAATCTCATGGTGTATCACTTCGATTTATACCGACTTGCGGATCCTGAGGAGCTGGAATTTATGGGGATCCGTGATTATTTTGCCAATGATGCCATCTGCCTGGTGGAGTGGCCGCAACAAGGTGCGGGTGTGTTGCCTGACCCGGATGTCGAAATTCACTTAGATTACCAGGCACAAGGGCGTGAGGCGCGCATCAGTGCTGTTTCCTCATCAGGCAGTTCCTTACTGGCGCGTTTAGCCGGTTGAGCGTAGGGATGACGGGATGATAAATCGCGTTAAAGGTTGGTTATTGGCTGCCACAGTGCTGCTGTGCGCGCAGGCTGGTGCGGCAAGCCTCTCGGATATTCAGGTGTCGAACGGGGAGAGTCAGGCCCGGATCACGTTCAGTTTTATGGGCGACCCTGAATATGCTTTTTCTCAACCAGACAGCCGCAGCGTGGCGCTGGATATCAAACAGACGGGTGTGATCCAGGGGTTGCCCTTGCAGTTCAGCGGTAACAACCTGGTCAAAAGTATTCGTTCCGGCACGCCAAAAGACAGTCAGTCATTGCGCCTGGTGGTCGATCTGACCGAAAAGGGTAAAACGCGGGCGGTGAAGCAGCAAAACGGCGCGAATTATACGGTGGTCTTTACCATCAATGCCGATGCGCCTCCGCCACCGCCACCGCCGCCGGTTGTGGCGAAACGGGTGGAAGAGCCGGTTTATACCCCGCGCCCGTCTGAACCTGCGCGTAATCCGTTTAAAACCGACAACGATCGCATCACCGGCGTCACCAGCAGTAATACCGTGACGCGCCCGGCGGCCAGCGCGCGTCGTGTGGTCAGCGGTGATAAAGTGATTATCGCCATTGATGCCGGTCATGGCGGGCAGGATCCTGGTGCAATTGGTCCAGGTGGTACGCGCGAGAAAAACGTGACCATCGCCATTGCCCGTAAGCTACGGACGCTGTTGAACGATGACCCGATGTTTAAAGGCGTATTGACCCGTGACGGCGATTATTTTATCTCCGTGATGGGACGCTCAGACGTGGCGCGTAAACAAAATGCTAACTTCCTGGTCTCCATTCATGCGGATGCCGCACCAAACCGTAACGCCACGGGGGCATCGGTGTGGGTGCTGTCAAACCGTCGGGCGAACAGTGAAATGGCTAACTGGCTTGAAGAGCATGAGAAGCAGTCCGAACTGTTGGGTGGTGCGGGCGATGTGCTGGCCAACAGCCAGTCTGACCCGTATCTCAGCCAGGCGGTGCTCGATTTACAGTTCGGTCATTCTCAGCGCGTCGGGTATGATGTCGCCACCAACGTATTGAATCAGCTGCAAGGCATCGGGGCATTGCATAAACGCCGTCCGGAGCATGCGAGCCTTGGGGTTCTGCGTTCGCCGGACATTCCATCGATCCTCGTGGAAACGGGCTTTATCAGTAATAACAGCGAAGAGCGTTTGCTGGGCAGCGACAGCTATCAGCAGCAAATTGCCGAAGCGATTTATAACGGTCTGCGTAAATATTTTGAGGCTCATCCGCTGCAGTCTGCGCCGCAGGGCGGTGCAGCCCAGACGGCCAGCGCCGTGCTACCGGGTGAGATGACCGCGACCAACTAAGGAGAATTCATGCCGATTCAGGTTCTACCGCCGCAGCTTGCGAACCAAATCGCCGCCGGTGAGGTGGTGGAGCGCCCTGCGTCGGTGGTGAAGGAGCTGGTCGAAAACAGTCTTGATGCGGGAGCCACCCGCATCGATATTGATATCGAACGTGGTGGTGCAAAGCTGATTCGCATTCGGGACAACGGGTGCGGTATCAAAAAAGAGGAGCTGGCGCTGGCGCTGGCGCGTCACGCGACCAGTAAAATCGCCTCTCTGGACGACCTGGAAGCGATCATCAGCCTCGGGTTTCGCGGCGAGGCGCTGGCCAGTATCAGCTCGGTTTCCCGTTTATCGCTAACCTCCCGTACGGCCGAACAGCAGGAAGCCTGGCAGGCCTATGCCGAAGGGCGCGATATGGACGTCACGATTAAACCTGCGGCGCATCCTGTTGGCACGACGCTCGAAGTATTGGATCTCTTCTACAACACTCCCGCCCGCCGTAAGTTTATGCGCACCGAGAAGACCGAATTCGGTCATATCGATGAGATTATCCGCCGTATCGCGCTGGCGCGTTTCGATGTCACCATCAACCTCAGCCACAACGGCAAGGTGATGCGCCAGTACCGCGCAGTAGCGGAGGGCGGGCAGAAAGAGCGTCGTCTGGGGGCAATCTGCGGTACGCCGTTTCTGGAACAGGCGCTGGCCATTGAATGGCAGCACGGTGATTTGGCCTTACGCGGTTGGGTTGCCGACCCGAACGCCAGCAGCGCCGCCTTCGCGGAGATCCAGTATTGCTACGTAAACGGCCGCATGATGCGCGACCGTCTGATCAACCACGCCATTCGTCAGGCCTGTGAAGATAAGCTCGGCGCGGATCAGCAGCCTGCGTTTGTGCTTTATCTGGAAATCGACCCGCATCAGGTTGATGTTAACGTCCATCCTGCCAAGCATGAAGTTCGGTTCCATCAGTCGCGGCTGGTGCACGATTTCATCTATCAGGGCGTGCTGAGCGTTTTGCAGCAGCAGGTTGAACCCACGCTGCCGCTGGAAAAAGAAGAGCCCGCTCCGCGTCCAATACCGGAAAACCGTGTTGCGGCGGGGCGTAACCATTTTGCCGAGCCCGCTGTCGCGCGTGAACCGGAAGCGCCACGTTTCTCGTCGGCAGGAAGCGCGCCGCGACCCACCGGTGCGAACTATCCCAACGCTCAGCCCGGCTATCAAAAGCAGCAGGGGGCGTTGTACCGTAAACTGCTCGAAACCCCCGCAGTCACGCGTAAAGAGCACAGTGAGGTACAAGCGCCTTCGCTGGAAGGGCATAGTCAGAGCTTTGGCCGGGTACTGACGATTGTTGCGCCGGATATGGCGTTACTCGAACGCGAGGGCAAGCTCATGCTCCTGGCCCTGCCGGTTGCTGAACGCTGGCTAAAACAGGTGCAACTGACCCCAGGAGAAAACGCGGCTTGTGCGCAACCGCTTTTGATCCCGGTTCGACTAAAAATATCCACTGAAGAAACAAGGGTACTGCAGCGCGCAGAGGCCCAACTGGCGCAGATGGGGATTGAAATGGTACTGGAATCACAGCATGTGACAATTCGCGCAGTGCCTTTACCCTTACGCCAACAAAATTTACAAAACTTGATTCCTGAACTGATAGGCTACCTGGCGCAACAAACAATGTTTGATGCCGCCAACACCGCGCAGTGGATCGCCCGCCATTTGGCCAGCGAACATACGCCGTGGAGTATGGCGCAGGCGATTAGCGTGCTGGCAGAGGTGGAACGCCTTTGCCCGCATCTGGTGAAAGCACCGCCGGGTGGATTATTACAACCTGTTGATTTACAAACGGCGATGACTGCCCTTAAAGATGATTGATGTCAGTAAGGCGAGCCTGCCTAAGGCGATTTTTTTGATGGGCCCTACGGCCTCCGGCAAAACGGCGTTAGCCATTGAGCTACGTAAAGTTTTGCCCGTAGAGTTGATTAGTGTCGATTCTGCCCTCATCTACCGAGGAATGGACATTGGCACGGCGAAGCCCGACGCAGCCGAACTGCGCGCGGCTCCGCATCGTTTGCTGGACATTCTCGACCCGGCGCAGGCCTACTCCGCAGCGGATTTTCGCCGCGATGCCTTAGCCGAGATGGCCGAGATAACGGCGGCGGGACGTATACCGCTGTTGGTTGGCGGCACCATGCTCTATTTCAAGGCGTTGCTGGAGGGGCTCTCTCCTCTGCCATCGGCGGACCCTGAAATAAGAGCAAAAATTGAACAGCAGGCGGCAGAGCAGGGATGGGACGTTTTGCATCAGCAACTGGCAGAGATTGACCCGGTTGCCGCAGCACGGATCCATCCAAATGATCCGCAAAGGCTTTCCCGGGCACTGGAAGTTTTTTTCATTTCGGGTAAAACTTTAACGGAACTGACGCAAACGTCAGGAGACGCTCTGCCGTATCAGGTGCATCAGTTCGCTATCGCCCCGGCGAGCCGTGAACTGCTCCATCAACGAATTGAGCAGCGTTTTCATCAGATGTTGGCTTCAGATTTTGAAGCAGAAGTGCGGGCGTTATTTGCCCGTGGAGATTTGCATACGGACATGCCTTCCGTTCGTTGTGTGGGATACCGCCAGATGTGGTCATATCTTGAAGGCGAGATTTCATATGATGAAATGGTTTATAGAGGTGTTTGCGCCACGAGACAGTTAGCGAAGCGCCAGATCACCTGGTTGCGCGGTTGGGAAGGGGTTCACTGGTTAGACAGCGAAAAACCGCAACAGGCGCTAAACGAAGTGATTGAGGTTATTGGTGATATCGCTCACTGAATGTGTACAATTGAGACGTATCGTGCGCAATTTTTCAGAATCGCAAGGTTCTAAGTACAAAACAAGCATATAAGGAAAAGATAGAATGGCTAAGGGGCAATCTTTACAAGATCCGTTCCTGAACGCATTGCGTCGGGAACGTGTTCCAGTTTCTATTTATTTGGTGAATGGTATTAAGCTGCAAGGTCAGATTGAGTCTTTCGATCAGTTCGTGATCCTGTTGAAAAACACGGTCAGCCAGATGGTCTACAAGCACGCTATTTCTACTGTTGTTCCGTCCCGTCCGGTATCTCATCACAGCAATAACGCTGGCGGCGGCACTGGTAGTAACTACCATCATGGCAGCAACGCGCAGGGTTCTTCTGCTCCTGCGCAGGACAGCGACGAGACCGAATAAGGTTTCGCACTGTTATCCACACGGGGAGCCAGGGATCCTGCGTTCCCCGCTGATATTTTTAGAGGGTTTTACGCTTGTTTGACCGTTATGATGCCGGTGAGCAGGCGGTGCTGGTACACATCTATTTTTCGCAAGACAAAGATATGGAAGACCTCCAGGAGTTTGAATCTCTGGTCTCTTCCGCCGGTGTCGAAGCAATGCAGGTGATTACCGGTAGCCGTAAAGCGCCGCACCCAAAGTATTTTGTTGGTGAAGGTAAAGCAGTAGAAATTGCGGATGCCGTAAAAGCAACCGGTGCGTCAGTCGTGTTGTTTGATCATGCGCTGTCTCCGGCTCAGGAGCGTAACCTGGAAGCGCTTTGCGAATGCCGTGTTATCGATCGCACGGGGTTGATTTTAGATATTTTTGCTCAGCGTGCACGTACCCACGAGGGTAAGCTGCAGGTTGAGCTGGCGCAGTTGCGCCATCTGGCCACGCGTCTTGTACGTGGCTGGACCCACCTTGAACGACAAAAAGGCGGGATTGGTTTGCGCGGTCCGGGTGAAACCCAGCTCGAAACCGACCGCCGTTTGCTGCGCGGCCGTATTACTCAGATCCTCTCTCGTCTGGAAAGAGTCGAGAAACAGCGTGAGCAGGGACGTCGGGCGCGTACGAAAGCCGACATCCCGACGGTGTCGCTGGTGGGGTATACCAACGCCGGTAAATCCACCTTGTTTAACCAGATTACCGAGGCCCAGGTCTATGCCGCAGACCAGCTGTTTGCGACCCTGGACCCGACGTTGCGTCGTATCGACGTGGCGGATGTGGGTGAAACCGTGCTGGCGGATACCGTAGGGTTTATTCGCCACCTTCCGCATGATCTGGTGGCCGCGTTTAAAGCCACCCTGCAGGAGACGCGTCAGGCGACCCTGCTGCTGCACGTGATTGATGCTGCAGATGTCCGCGTGCAGGAAAACATCGACGCGGTGAATGTGGTGCTCGAAGAGATCGAGGCCCACGAGATCCCAACGCTGTTGGTGATGAACAAGATCGACATGCTGGATGATTTTGAGCCGCGTATCGATCGTGATGAAGAGAACAAACCAATTCGGGTCTGGCTTTCCGCCCAGACCGGTATTGGCGTGCCACTGCTTTTCCAGGCTTTGACAGAACGTCTTTCCGGTGAGGTAGCCCAGCACACGCTGCGACTGCCACCACAGGAAGGCAGGCTGCGCAGCCGGTTTTATCAGCTTCAGGCGATAGAAAAAGAGTGGATGGAGGATGACGGCAGCGTGGGGATGCAGGTGCGTATGCCGATCGTTGACTGGCGTCGCCTCTGTAAACAAGAACCTGCGCTGGTCGACTATATCGTCTGATCGGAAAGGGGATGCCTGAATAATTCGCCCTTGCATAACAAATATGGAGCATATACATGGCGTGGAATCAGCCCGGTAATAACGGACAGGACCGCGACCCGTGGGGAAGCAGCAATAATCAAGGCGGCAACTCTGGGGGAAATGGCAACAAAGGTGGTCGCGATCAGGGGCCGCCGGATCTGGATGATATCTTCCGCAAGCTAAGCAAGAAGCTTGGTGGGCTTGGTGGAGGAAAAGGGTCTGGCTCGGGTGGCAATTCTACCCAGGGCCCGCGCCCGCAAATGGGTGGTCGCATCGTGGGCATTGTGGCCGCTGCCGTGGTCATCATCTGGGCAGCCAGCGGGTTCTACACCATTAAAGAAGCCGAGCGCGGCGTGGTCACCCGTTTTGGTAAGTTCAGCCATCTGGTTGAGCCGGGCCTGAACTGGAAACCGACCTTCATTGACGACGTCACTGCAGTGAACGTGGAGTCGGTGCGTGAGCTGGCCGCTTCCGGCGTGATGCTGACCTCTGATGAGAACGTAGTGCGCGTTGAGATGAACGTGCAATATCGTGTTACGGATCCAGAACGTTATCTGTTTAGCGTGACCAGTGCCGATGACAGCCTGCGTCAGGCGACCGACAGCGCCCTGCGTGGCGTGATCGGTAAATACACCATGGACCGCATTCTGACTGAAGGTCGTACCGTTATTCGTAGCGATACCCAGCGTGAGCTGGAAGAGACCATTCGTCCGTACAACATGGGTATCACCCTGCTGGACGTCAACTTCCAGGCTGCTCGTCCGCCGGAAGAGGTGAAAGCCGCGTTTGATGACGCGATTGCCGCGCGTGAGAACGAACAGCAGTACATCCGTGAAGCGGAAGCGTACGCCAACGAAGTTCAGCCACGTGCTAACGGTCAGGCGCAGCGTATTCTTGAAGAAGCACGCGCGTATAAGACCCAGACCATCCTGGAAGCGCAGGGTGAAGTGGCACGTTTCGCGAAAATCCTGCCGGAATATAAAGCGGCTCCGGAAATTACCCGCGAGCGTCTTTATATCGAAACCATGGAAAAAGTGCTGAGCCATACACGTAAAGTGCTGGTTAACGACAGCAAAGGTGGAAACCTGATGGTACTGCCGCTGGATCAGATGCTGAAAGGCGGTTCTGCACCGGCAGCAAAAGACAACAGCGGTGCGAATAACCTGCTGCGTCTGCCACCTGCATCGTCCGGTAGCTCCAGCGCAACAACCACGCCTTCTTCGAACGATGGTGACATTATGGACCAACGCCGTGCTAACGCGCAGCGTAACGACTACCAGCGTCAGGGGGAATAAGGATGCGTAAGTCAGTTATTGCGATCATCGTCATCGTACTGGTCGTACTTTATACCTCTATCTTTGTGGTGAAAGAGGGCGAGCGCGGGATTAAGTTCCAGTTCAGCAGCGTCGTCCGTGACAGTGACAAGCGTCCGGTGATTTATGAGCCGGGTCTGCACTTCAAGGTTCCTTTTATCCAGTCAGTGAAGACGCTTGATGCGCGTATCCAGACCATGGATAACCAGGCCGACCGTTTCGTGACCAAAGAGAAGAAAGACCTGATCGTTGACTCCTATATCAAGTGGCGTATCAGTGATTTCAGCCGTTACTTCCTGGCAACGGGCGGCGGTGATGTTTCTCAGGCGGAAGTGCTGTTGAAACGTAAATTCTCTGACCGTCTGCGTTCTGAAATTGGTCGTCTGGATGTGAAAGACATCGTGACCGACTCTCGTGGTCGTCTGACGCTGGAAGTGCGCGATGCGCTGAACTCCGGCACTGCGGGTACGGAAGACGAAGTTGAAACGCCAGCAGCGGACGATGCAATTGCTAAAGCGGCGGAACGTGTTCAGGCTGAAACCAATGGTAAAGTGCCTGTAATCAACCCGAACAGTATGGCTGCGCTGGGTATCGAAGTGGTGGATGTGCGTATTAAGCAGATCAACCTGCCGGCGGAAGTGTCTGAGGCGATCTACAACCGTATGCGCGCCGAGCGTGAAGCGGTAGCCCGTCGTCACCGTTCACAGGGTCAGGAAGAAGCGGAAAAACTGCGTGCAGCCGCGGACTACGAAGTGACCAAGACGCTGGCGGAATCTGAGCGTCAGGGCCGTATCCTGCGTGGTGAAGGTGATGCGGAAGCCGCGAAACTGTTCGCCGATGCGTTTAGCCAGGATCCAGACTTCTACGCCTTTATCCGTAGCCTGCGCGCTTACGAGAATAGCTTCCAGAGCAACCAGGATGTGATGGTGCTCAGCCCGGACAGCGATTTCTTCCGTTATATGAAGACGCCGACTAACGCAACGCGATAAACTCAGTCTCGTTTGAGTATTCAAACCACCGCTCTTAACGGAGCGGTGGTTTTCTTTTATAAGGATTAAAAATGAATTCAACGATCTGGCTGGCACTGGCGCTGGTTTTAGTCCTGGAAGGTCTGGGCCCGATGCTCTATCCGCGCGCCTGGCGTCGCATGATCGCCACCCTGAGCCAGTTGCCGGATAATATTTTGCGCCGATTCGGCGGCGGTCTTGTGGTTGCTGGCATTGTTATCTACTACATGTTGAGGAAAACGATTGGCTGATCAAAAAGTGATCGGTTTTGGCATATTTTGGGGTCAAAAAGTGCTGTATATCTGAAAAAGCGATGGTAGAATCCATTTTTAAGCAAACGGTGATTTTGAAAAAAATGGGTAACAACGTCGTCGTACTGGGCACCCAATGGGGTGACGAAGGTAAAGGGAAGATTGTTGATCTTCTGACTGAACGGGCTAAATATGTTGTACGCTACCAGGGCGGTCACAACGCAGGCCATACTCTCGTAATCAACGGTGAAAAAACCGTCCTCCATCTTATTCCATCAGGCATTCTCCGCGAAAACGTCACCAGCATCATCGGTAACGGCGTAGTGCTGTCTCCGGCTGCGCTGATGAAAGAGATGAAAGGTCTGGAAGACCGTGGTATCCCGGTTCGCGAGCGTCTGCTGCTCTCCGAAGCCTGCCCGCTGATCCTTGATTATCACGTGGCACTGGACGTTGCGCGTGAAAAAGCGCGTGGCGCGAAAGCGATCGGCACCACCGGTCGTGGTATCGGCCCGGCTTATGAAGACAAAGTGGCTCGTCGCGGTCTGCGCGTGGGCGACCTGTTCGATAAAGCAACCTTCGCTGAAAAACTGAAAGAAGTGATGGAATATCACAACTTCCAGCTGGTGAACTTCTACAAAGCAGACGCTGTTGACTACCAGAAAGTGCTGGATGATGTCATGGCGATTGCAGACATTCTGACCGGCATGGTAGTTGATGTGTCCGATCTGCTGGACCAGGCGCGCAAGCGTGGCGATTTCGTCATGTTCGAAGGTGCGCAGGGTACGCTGCTGGATATCGACCACGGTACCTATCCGTACGTAACCTCCTCTAACACCACCGCAGGTGGCGTGGCGACCGGCTCTGGCCTGGGTCCACGTTATGTGGATTACGTTCTGGGCATTATCAAAGCGTACTCCACTCGCGTGGGTGCGGGTCCATTCCCGACCGAGCTGTTTGATGAAACCGGCGAGTTCCTGTGCAAGCAAGGTAACGAGTTTGGCGCGACCACCGGTCGTCGTCGTCGTACCGGCTGGCTGGATGCAGTGGCTGTGCGTCGTGCAGTGCAGATCAACTCCCTGTCTGGCTTCTGCCTGACCAAATTGGACGTCCTGGACGGCCTGAAAGAGGTGAAAATCTGCGTCGGCTACCGCATGCCGGATGGCCGTGAAGTGACCACCACTCCGCTGGCTGCTGATGACTGGGAAGGTATCGAGCCAATCTACGAAACCATGCCAGGCTGGTCTGAGACCACTTTCGGTGTGAAAGAGCGTAGCGGCCTGCCACAGGCAGCGCTGGATTACATCAAGCGCATTGAAGAACTGACCGAAGTGCCGATCGACATTATCTCTACCGGCCCGGATCGTACTGAAACGATGATCCTGCGCGACCCGTTCGACGCATAATCTTCGTGACTGCTGGCCTGCGGGAAAACCCGTAGGCCGGATAAGCGTAGCGCCATCCGGCGACCGCTCCTGGATATCCGCTTTTTCGCCCCGTCTGTCAAATAAATTAGCCCCTAACTATCTGGCTGGTTTATCATCATTAATGAATATCTCTGCGGTTTTACCGCGTTTTCCCTTTTTTCCTGAGGTTGATGTGCAGTTAACAAGTTTCACCGATTACGGCTTACGCGCGCTAATTTACATGGCGTCGTTACCCGATGGGAAAATGACCAGTATCTCTGAAGTGACAGAGGTCTACGGCGTGTCCCGTAATCATATGGTCAAAATAATCAATCAACTTAGTCGTGCCGGATACGTTGCTGCCGTCCGCGGGAAAAATGGTGGGATCCGTCTTGGTAAACCGGCGCAAAGTATTCGTATTGGGGATGTGGTGCGTGAACTGGAGCCTTTGTCTCTGGTGAACTGCAGCAGCGAGTTCTGCCACATTACACCCGCTTGTCGCCTGAAACAGGCGCTTTCTCTGGCCGTGCAAAGTTTTCTTAAGGAACTGGATAACTACACGCTGGCCGATTTGGTTGAAGAGAATCAACCGCTTTATAAATTATTGCTGGTGGAATGAAGAAAATTTCCACCGGAGCTGACAACGGAGGAACCGATATGTCACATGATCCTTTCCAGGAACGCGAAGCTGAAAAATACGCGAATCCTATCCCCAGCCGCGAGTTCATCATTGAACACTTAACAAAACGCGAAAAACCCGCCAATCGTGAAGAACTTGCTGTTGAATTAAACATTGAAGGTGAAGAGCAAACTGAAGCCCTTCGCCGCCGCCTGCGCGCCATGGAGCGCGACGGGCAACTGGTCTTTACCCGCCGCCAGTGCTATGCGCTGCCAGAACGCCTCGACCTGTTGAAAGGGACCGTCATTGGTCACCGCGACGGTTACGGTTTTTTGCGCGTAGAGGGCCGCAAAGACGACCTCTACCTCTCATCCGAACAGATGAAGATGTGTATTCACGGCGACCAGATCCTGGCGCAGCCGCTGGGTGCCGATCGTAAAGGCCGTCGCGAAGCACGCGTGGTTCGCGTGCTGGTGCCAAAAACCAGCCAGATCGTTGGCCGCTACTTTACCGATGCCGGTGTAGGCTTTGTGGTACCGGATGACAGCCGTCTGAGCTTCGATATCCTGATCCCGCCTGAAGAGGTGATGGGCGCGCGCATGGGCTTTGTGGTAGTAGTGGAGCTTACCCAACGTCCAACGCGTCGCACCAAAGCGGTAGGTAAAATCGTCGAAGTGCTGGGCGATAACATGGGTACCGGCATGGCTGTTGATATGGCCCTGCGTACGCATGAGATCCCTTACATCTGGCCAAAAGCGGTTGAAGAGCAGATTGTGGGTCTGAAGGAAGAGGTGCCGGAAGAGTCCAAAGCGGGACGCGTGGATCTCCGCAGTTTGCCGCTGGTCACCATTGATGGTGAAGATGCCCGCGACTTCGATGACGCCGTATACTGCGAGAAAAAACGTGGCGGCGGCTGGCGTCTGTGGGTTGCTATCGCCGACGTGAGCTATTACGTTCGTCCCCACACGCCGCTCGATAACGAAGCGCGCAGCCGTGGTACGTCGGTTTACTTCCCGTCTCAGGTGGTACCGATGCTGCCGGAAGTGCTTTCCAACGGCCTCTGTTCCCTGAACCCGCAGGTTGATCGCCTGTGTATGGTTTGCGAGATGACCATCTCCAGTAAAGGTCGCTTAACCGGTTATAAATTCTACGAAGCGGTAATGAGCTCCCATGCGCGTCTGACCTACACCAAGGTCTGGCATATGCTGCAGGGCGATCAGGATCTGCGTGAACAGTATGCGCCGCTGGTGAAGCACATCGAAGAGTTGCATAACCTCTACAAAACGCTGGATCAGGCGCGTGAAGAGCGTGGCGGGATCTCGTTTGAGAGCGAAGAGGCGAAGTTCATTTTCAACGCTGAACGCCGCATTGAGCGTATTGAACAGACCCAGCGTAACGATGCGCATAAGCTGATCGAAGAGTGTATGATCCTGGCGAACATCTCGGCGGCCCGTTTTGTCGAGAAAGCTAAAGAGCCGGCGCTGTTCCGTATCCACGATAAACCGTCGACGGAAGCCATTACTGCGTTCCGCTCCGTACTGGCTGAACTCGGTCTGGAGCTGCCTGGCGGTAACAAGCCAGAGCCGCGCGATTATGCTGAGCTGCTGGAATCCATTGGCGATCGTCCGGATGCAGAAATGCTGCAGACCATGCTGCTGCGCTCCATGAAGCAGGCGATTTACGACCCGGAAAACCGGGGTCACTTCGGTCTGGCGCTGCAGTCTTACGCGCACTTTACATCGCCGATCCGCCGTTATCCGGACCTGTCTTTGCACCGTGCGATCAAGTATCTGCTGGCGCAGGAGCAGGGCCATAAAGGTAACACGACTGAAACCGGCGGGTACCACTATTCAATGGAAGAGATGCTGCAGCTTGGCCAGCATTGTTCCATGACCGAACGCCGTGCCGATGAAGCGACGCGCGAAGTCTCTGACTGGCTGAAATGCGACTTTATGCTGGATCAGGTCGGTAACATTTTCAAAGGTGTTATCGCTAGCGTGACCGGGTTTGGTTTCTTTGTTCGCCTTGACGAGCTGTTTATCGACGGTCTGGTGCATGTCTCCAGCCTCGATAACGACTATTACCGTTTCGACCAGGTTGGACAGCGCCTGATTGGTGAATCGGGTGGACAGACCTATCGCCTTGGCGATCGGGTGGAGGTCAAAGTCGAAGCCGTCAACATGGACGAGCGTAAGATTGACTTCAGTCTGATCTCCAGCGAGCGCGCGCCACGTAACGTAGGTAAAACCGCGCGTGAGAAGGCGAAAAAAGGCGGTAACGGCAACGCGAGCGGCAAACGTCGTCAGGCGGGTAAGAAAGTGAACTTCGAGCCAGACAGCGCCTTCCGCGGTGAGAAAAAGCAGAAGCCAAAAGCGGCGAAGAAAGAGGCTCGCAAGGCGAAAAAGCCGTCCGCGAAAACACAAAAAATTGCTGCTGCGACCAAAGCGAAGCGCGCAGCGAAGAAACAGCAGGCGGAGTAAATTCTCCCCTCACCCTGACCCTCTCCCCACTGGGGAGAGGGGGAAATACCTATTATGAGAATCATCAATGAGTGAAATGATTTACGGCATCCACGCGGTGCAGGCCCTGCTGGAGCGCGCACCGGAGCGTTTTCAGGAAGTGTTCATTCTGAAAGGGCGTGAAGACAAACGTCTGATGCCGCTGATCCACGCACTGGAAGCACAGGGCGTGGTGATCCAGCTGGCCAACCGCCAGTTCCTGGATGAGAAAAGTGAAGGCGCGGTTCACCAGGGGATTATTGCCCGCGTGAAGCCAGGCCGTCAGTATCAGGAAAACGATCTGCCGGATCTGATCGCCGCACTGGATAACCCGTTCTTCCTGATCCTTGATGGCGTGACCGATCCGCACAACCTCGGCGCGTGCCTGCGCAGCGCCGATGCGGCGGGCGTGCACGCGGTGATCGTACCGAAAGATCGTTCTGCACAACTGAACGCAACGGCGAAGAAAGTGGCCTGCGGTGCAGCGGAAAACGTTCCGCTGATCCGCGTCACCAACCTGGCGCGCACCATGCGTATGCTGCAGGAAGAGAATATCTGGATCGTCGGTACCGCCGGTGAAGCGGATCATACTCTGTATCAGAGCAAAATGACCGGCCGTCTGGCGCTGGTAATGGGTGCGGAAGGTGAAGGCATGCGTCGCCTGACGCGTGAGCACTGCGACGAGCTGATCAGCATCCCTATGGCGGGCAGCGTGTCGTCTCTGAACGTTTCTGTTGCAACGGGTATTTGCCTGTTTGAAGCGGTACGTCAGCGCGGCGAATAAACAGCAAGGCCGTCCTGTGGACGGCCTTTTGTGTTTTATCTCTCTCCCGGTGGGTGAGGGCACCAGACGGTGACAGCCTTACTCCTCTAACGTCCGCAAATGGTCATCCTTCCTGAGCGTCATCAGCGCCACAATACTCACCACCGCCGTCGCCATGACGTAATATGCCGGAATGTCGAGGTTTCCCGTCTCCTTAATCAACCCGGTAATAATAAGCCCCGCACACCCCGAGAAAATGGCATTCGACAAGGAATACGCCAGACCAAGCCCGGTATAGCGTACACGCGTCGGGAACATCTCTGAGAGCATTGCCGGCCCTGGACCTGCCAGCATGCCCACCAGACCGCCAGCTATCAATACCACGATCGCTTTTACCGCGAGGGTACTGGACTCCGCCTGCAGAATTTTCAGCAGCGGCAGGGCGAGGATCAGCAGTAACGCGGTGGCGATAATCATCACCGTGCGGCGGCCAATCCTGTCGCTCAGGATCCCCGACGGAATAATGGTGAGTGCAAAGCCGACGTTCGAAATCACGGCTATCAACAGTGCCTGGTTAAATCCGGTGTGCAGTGCCGATTGCAGATAGGTCGGCATAATCACCAGATAGGTATAACCCGCCGCCGACCAGACCATCACCCGGCCAATTCCCATCACGATCGCTTTAATTGTGGCGACGGTACTGGCCTGCGCGATCAGCGGTTTTTCCTGCTGCTGCACGAAGCTCGGCGTCTCTTCCATACTCACCCGCAACCAGAGCGCCACCACCCCCATAGGCAGGGCCAGGAAAAATGGGATACGCCAGCCCCAGTCATGCAGGGCTTCCGGTGTCAGTAAGGCAGAAAGCAAGGCGACAATACCCGCGCCCGCTAATAGCCCCAGCGCCACCGTGAACGATTGCCATGCGCCATACAGACCACGTTTACCGCGTGGTGCAAATTCCGTCATCAAGGAAACCGCACCACCGTACTCACCCCCCGCGAACAATCCCTGCAGGATGCGCAGCAACGTAACGATCAGCGGCGCAGCGATACCGATGCTGGCATAGACTGGCACAACACCGATGGCGGCGGTGGCGAGCGTCATCAGCACCAGCACAATAATCAGCGTCGGTTTGCGGCCAATCCGGTCGCCGATGCGGCCAAACACCACCGCCCCCAGCGGACGGAAGAAGAAAGCGATGGCAAACGAGGCGAAGGTGAGGATCAGGCTGGTCAGCCCCGACTCGCCTTCAAGCTGGAAGAAGTTTTTCGCAATCACGGTGGCCAGAAAGCCGTAGACCGCAAACTCATACCACTCGATGAAATTACCAATGGAGCCTGCAATTAACGCACGCTTATGCGCATTCGGTTGCATAACTTTCCTCACTGAAAGGGGTAAGAATAAATTATTCAATAAAAGTGAAGTGATGAAATAGTTTATTCTTATGTTCTGTGAGCTATTTCACGAATGATATCAGCGGGATCGCTACCGTGTGACCTTACTCCCATGCAGCGTGCACAGGGTCTGTCCATACTTATCTTCATTGCCACTGAAGGAGGGAGACAGCATGCACTGGCAAACACATACCGTTTTTAACCAACCCGCACCGCTTTCGAACAGCAACCTTTTTCTCTCTGATTGTGCCCTGCGTGACGCGGTGGCCCGCGAAGGCGCGGAGTGGGATAGCGAGTTGCTGGCCAGTATAGGCCAGCAGTTAGGTACGGCGGAGTCGCTGGAGCTTGGCAGGCTGGCGAACGTCAATCCGCCGGAGTTACTTCGCTATGACCCCACCGGTGAGCGGCTGGATGATGTCCGTTTTCACCCCGCCTGGCATCTTCTGATGCAGGGGCTGTGCGCTAACCGGGTGCATAACCTGGCGTGGGAAGAG
This sequence comes from Enterobacter cloacae complex sp. 309I3, assembly GCF_050031595.1. Classification (NCBI taxonomy): domain Bacteria; kingdom Pseudomonadati; phylum Pseudomonadota; class Gammaproteobacteria; order Enterobacterales; family Enterobacteriaceae; genus Enterobacter; species Enterobacter cloacae complex sp. 309I3. The sequence goes on from NZ_JBLGWI010000001.1 coordinate 459,744, forward strand.
GAGGCGCGTAAAGGCTCCTTTGTCGCTCGCGCCGCGCGCTTCGTGTTGCATGCTCAGGTTGAGGCCGGAACGCTGTGCCCCGTGACCATGACGTTTGCCGCCACGCCGCTGCTGCAACAGGCGCTCCCTGAACCTTTCCAGAACTGGCTCACGCCGCTACTGAGCGATCGTTATGATCCTCACCTTGCCCCCGGAGCCCAAAAGCGCGGCCTGCTGATCGGCATGGGGATGACGGAAAAACAGGGCGGCTCGGACGTGCTCAGCAACACTACTAAAGCAGAAAAGTGCAGCGACGGCAGCTACCGGATGGTGGGTCATAAATGGTTTTTCTCTGTGCCACAAAGCGATGCGCATCTGGTGCTGGCGCAGGCGAAAGGCGGGTTGTCCTGCTTTTTTGTTCCTCGCTTTTTGCCTGACGGGCAGCGCAACGCCGTGCGCCTGGAGCGGCTGAAAGACAAGCTCGGCAACCGCTCTAACGCCAGCAGTGAAGCGGAGTTTCTGGATGCGTCCGGCTGGCTGTTAGGGGAAGAGGGGGAAGGGGTACGACAGATCCTTCGCATGGGCGGGTTAACGCGTTTTGACTGCGCTCTGGGCAGCCATGGGTTGATGCGTCGGGCATTATCCGTGGCGCTGTACCACGCCCATCAGCGGCAGACGTTCGGAAAAAACCTCATCGATCAGCCGCTGATGCGCGACGTCCTGAGCCGCATGGCGCTGGTGCTGGAGGGGCAAACGGCGCTGCTGTTTCGTCTTGCCCGGGCGTGGGATAAACGCGCCGATCCGCAGGAGGCGGCCTGGGCGCGGCTTTTCACACCAGCCGCGAAATTCAGCGTCTGCAAAGCGGGTATCCCGTTCGTGGCAGAGGCGATGGAGGTGTTGGGCGGCATCGGGTACTGCGAGGAGAGTGAACTCCCCCGTCTGTATCGCGAGATGCCGGTGAATAGCATCTGGGAAGGCTCAGGGAACATCATGTGTCTGGATGTTCTGCGCGTTCTGGCGAAGCAGCCGGGTATGTTCGATCTGCTGGCAGAGGATTTTGCGCAGGTGAAAGGTCAGGACAGACACTTCGATCGCAGCTGGCGGCAGTTGCAGCAAAAACTGCGTAAACCGCAGGAGGCGCAGGGGCGGGAGATTGCGCATCAGCTATTCCTGCTGGGCGCCGGAAGCCAGATGCTGCGGCACGCCTCTCCGCCCGTCGCACAGGCGTGGTGCCGCATGATGCTGGATACCCGTGGCGGCACGCTGATGACAGAGCAGGTTCAAAGCGATCTTCTGCTACGCGCCACGGGCAGGGTAGGCTAGTTTTTAAGCTGGAACAGGCTCACCAGTTGAGTGAGGTGCGACCCTTTCTCGCGCAGTGATTGTGCGGTTTGCTCGCTGCGCGAGACGCGATCGGCGTTGATGTGGGAGGCCTCACCAATATGGGTCATGGCCAGATTTACCTGACGGATCCCCGCCGACTGTTCGCGGGATGCATGGTTAATCTCGGTCACCAGTTGGTTGATGTTATCGATGTGCGCGATGATGGCATCCATCGCCAGACGCGTCTGCTCTGAGAGCGCATGGCCTTCACTCACCTTGTTCAGCGTGTCGCCAATCAGCTGCTCAATCTCTTTCACCGCATTAGCGCTGCGTGCCGCCAGGGCGCGCACTTCCTGCGCGACCACAGCAAACCCTTTTCCGTGTTCGCCGGCGCGTGCTGCTTCAACCGCTGCATTAAGCGCCAGAATGTTAGTCTGGAAAGCAATCGACTCAATCACGCGCGTGATGTCCTCGATGCGCTTTGAGGCGTCGCGAATATCGTCCATGGTGGAGACTGCGTTCGTCACCGTCTCGCCCCCCTGATGCACCGCGCGTGAGGTTTCCCCCACCAGCTGCTGCGTCTGTTCCATATTGGCCGCGTTTTGCTGCACGGTTGCGGCGAGTTGTTCCATACTCGCGGAGGTCTCTTCAACGCTACTGGCCTGTTTGTTGATCTGCTCTGAGATCTCACCGGTATCAGAGGCCAGGGCGTTAGTGCCCAGATGGATCTCACCTGCGGCCTCGCGTACCTGCAGGACAATCTTTTGCAGACCGCCGCCGATCCCGTTGATGGCGTCGATAAGCTGGCCAACCTCATCCTGGCGGGTAACGGACAGGCTGGCACGCAGATCGCCTGCCGCATATTGTCGGGCAAGGTGAATGACGTTACGCAGCGGACGCGTCAGCATGCGACGAATGATGATGACAAACAGCGCGGCAAACAGGACTGACAGCGCCACGCCTGCCAGCAGGAAGCGATCCCGCATCGTGGTGACGCTTGAGAGCAGCGCCGATTTATCCACTTCCCCCACAATGGTCCAGTTCCAGCCCGGCAGCGGCGTATAGGCCATTTTCAGTATGCGACCATCCTCACTTGCGCGTTCCAGCGTGCCCGGGGTATTGCTCAGCAACTGCTGCTGGGTGGCGCTGTCCCACTCAGGAAGCTGGCCTTCCCGGTTCGAGTGGAAAAGGAACTGTCCGCGCGTTTTACCGTTGCTGCGATCCAGCACGAAGAAGTGTCCGCTGTCACCTAAACGACGATTGAGGATTTTTTCGCGCATCACGTTCCAGGAGTGGGTGATATCCACACCAACAAAAATGATCCCAATGACCTGGCCTTCTGCGTTTTTGAACGGCTGATACTGGGTGATATAGCGCTTGCCGAACAGCAACGCCAGACCGCGATAGACCTCGCCTTTGGTGACGGCCGCATAGGCCGGGCTGGCAGTGTCCAGAATGGTACCCATTGCCCGATCGCCGTTCTCTTTGCGCAGGGAGGTGGCGACACGGACAAAGTCATTACCGCTGCGCACAAACAGGGTCGAGATTGCCCCTGTACGCGCCAGGAAGTCGTCAGAAAGTGCATTGTTTTCATGCAGGCCTGTTTCACCCCCTTTCAGAAGGGGAACGCTAAGCCCGTTAATGGTCTGGAGTTGACTGCTGTCGACGCTCAAAGGCTGCGGTAAAAAGGTGGTGAACAGCCGGGTATAGCTCTCGACCTCTTCGCTCAGACTGGTGTTAAACATCTGTACCATATCAACCATACCGGTGGACTGGTTATGCAGGTCTTCTACCGCAAGGGCTTCAAGCTGCTGGCTGGCTTTATGGCTGAGCAGAAAAGTGAAAAGCATAAACAGCGTGGCGACACTCACGCCGGTAAGAAGCGATAGCTTTGCGCCCAGACCCGCACGGCGAAAAAAGGTGATCATAAATTGCTCATTATTGAAAAGGTATGGCTTTTCAACGGCAGGACAGAGCTAACATTTACTTAAATAATGTAACAAAATGTTATCAAATTGTTTTTAATGGGGTTGAAAGAAGATAAAAAATTTGCAAAAACGAAAAGCCACTAAAAATAAGTGGCTTTTATCGGAGGTGATTAGACGTAGAGAATAGCCTGTACGCGCCAATGATCGCTGCGATTATCTTCCTGCATCTGAATAATTCGATACCAGGAAGCGCCCTGTTCATCGGCTTTTAGTGCCACGACACGTTCAACATCTTGCGGGCTCCCCGAAATGTTATTGACGGAGATCTGGCCAATTTCATTAAGGCCAGTGACGCAATCAGCACTGGCGAATTCTGCTGACTGTGCAGTCGTGCTCACAAGGCCTACTGAGAGCAACAGAGAGGTCAAAGCAAGAGTTCGTTTCATTGTCAGCTCCATTTCACATTTCTCCGGTATCCGCCGGGCACTCCTTCGCAAATAAACTCACTTCCATTGTCGCGGGCATGGAGTTTATTGTGGACAGGAAAATGTCTATGGACGCAAAGCAGTGTAAATGTCGTTCAAATGAAGATCGTTATTTACGGTACAAAATAGCCTGTGAATACCACTGTCCCGTAATGATGGTTTCATCGATCATAATGATGACGTAATAATCTGCTTTGGCGGCGGCAGCTTGCGCCTTTATTGACTCCTCTGCGTCATCCGGGGATCCGCGAACCAGCGCGGAGACGGTACCCATTCGTTGTAATCCTTCCGTCTGATTACGACGAATCTCCTGCGGATGGTCGGCGACCGGGGGAGCGGGTTGCGGTGTCCCCTGTAGTGCACTACAGCCACTGAGCAGAACCAGCAACAATAAAGTAGCAAACCTGCGCATAACCATATCTCGTTTCCTGATAGCCATAGTGTAGTTGTCTGCGAATTTAGTTTTGGGGGAATGTTCCCGAAGTGTTATCTGGTACGTATATTTCGAATGAAAATATCGTGAAAGCGTAATCCAGTTCTCAACATTATGAATCATTCATCAGCACAGGGTCGACAATGATTGAAATTGAAACTCGCCGCCTCGGCAATCATGAAATATTACACGCTATCCCTGCGGGAAAAAGTGCACACCCGCTGCCTGTTGTGGTTTTTTATCATGGCTTTACTTCATCGAAGCTGGTTTACAGCTACTTTGCGGTGGCGCTGGCGCAGGCCGGTTTTCGGGTAGTAATGCCGGATGCGCCCGATCACGGTGCACGTTTTACGGGTGATGAACAGGTGCGACTTGGGCAGTTCTGGCAGATTTTGCACGGTAGCCTGAGCGAATTTGCCGGGCTGCGCGATGCGCTTTACCAGGCGGGGCTGGTGGCGAATCAACGGCTGTCGGTGGCCGGCGCATCGATGGGGGGAATGACGGCGCTCGGGATCATGGCTCGTCACCCTGAGGTGACCTCCGTGGCGTGCCTGATGGGCTCGGGCTATTTTACGTCATTGTCAAAAACGCTGTTTCCACCGCAAGACGCGACGGAGATTGATGCGTTGCTGGCCGAATGGGAAGTGACCCGGGCGTTACCGCGTCTGGCCGATCGCCCGTTGCTGTTGTGGCATGGTGACGCGGATGATGTGGTGCCCCCTGGCGAAACCTTCCGTCTCCAGCAGGCACTACAGCGCGAAGGGCTGGACGGCAACCTGACCTGCCTGTGGGAAGCGGGCGTTCGCCACCGTATCACGCCAGCGGCGCTGGACGCGACGGTGGACTTTTTCCGCCAGCATCTTTAAACGCGCAGAATTTTGACGCCCTGATCTTCCAGCTTCTGCAGGATCTCTGGATTGGCATGTTTGCCGGTGATCACCATGTCAATCTGTTCGGCGCGGCTGAACAACATACCAGCTCGCTCGCCGACTTTACTGCTGTCGACCAGTACGACGAGCTTGCCCACGACGTTAAGCATATTTTGCTCTGCCATCGCGGTTAACATGTCGGTTTTGTAGAGCCCGTCCGCGGTCAGGCCTTTGCCGCTGGTAAACATCCAGTGTCCGGCATAGAGGCTGTTTTCGCTATCCTGGGGACTAAGGGTAATGGACTGGCTCTTATTATACTGGCCGCCCATGATCACCACGCTTTCATGTTCCTGATCGATAAGATAGTTAGCCAGCGGCAGATAGTTGGTGATGATTTGCACCGGTTTACCGCACATCTCGCGGCCCAGCAGAAATGCCGTGGAGCCGCAGTTGATCACCACGCTCTCACCCGGGTTGACCAGCTGTGATGCGGCTCTGGCAATGCGCACTTTTTCATCGTGGTTTTGCGCCTGATGGATGTTCATCGGCGTCCAGCGGGGGCGCTGCTGGCTGATGGCTTCCGCGCCGTTACGGACTTTTTTCAGCTTACCGCTCTCATCCAGCTTGTTGATATCGCGTCGTGCCGTCGCGGGGGAAATCCCTAAACGTTCGATCACTTTCTCGACGGTGATAAACCCTGTTTGCGCCAGGAGTTCCAGTAATATTTGATGCCGTTGCGCTTCCGTCATGAGCTATTCCGATAAGAATTGATTTGAAAAGATGATATTTGAAATAGCGTGAAATTACTAAAATAAATATGAAATCGCCAGACGCAAGGTCTGGCGATGGGGTTTCACAATCAGAGGAATGACTTGAACGGCAGGTCTGGCTCAATGGTGAAGCAATCATCGAAACCGCGTGGGTAGTGATACTCGAGATTGTCTTTGTCCAGCGGCCAGGTGAACTTGCCGCCAACCTGCCAGATAAATGGCTTGAAGCCATACTTCAGACGGTCTTTTTTCATCTCCCACAATACGCGGATTTCCTGCGGATCGGCCTGGAAGTTTGACCAGATATCGTGGTGGAAAGGAATCACCACTTTGGTGTTCAGTGCTTCTGCCATGCGCAGCATATCGGCGCTGGTCATTTTGTCGGTGATGCCGCGTGGGTTCTCGCCGTAGGAGCCCAGCGCCACGTCAATCTGATGCTCGTTACCATGCTTCGCATAGTAGTTGGAGTAGTGAGAATCACCGCTGTGGTACAGGGAACCGCCAGGGGTTTTAAACAGATAGTTCACTGCTCGCTCATCCATGCCGTCTGGCAGGACGCCTGCGGCTTTCTGGTCAGCAGGCAGGGTGATCAGCGCGGTGCGGTCAAAGGCGTCCAGCGCATGGATTTCAATGTCTTTAATTTTCACCACGTCGCCTGGCTTCATGACGATGCAGCGCTCTTTCGGCACGCCCCAGCCAATCCAGAGATCCACGCAGGTCTGCGGTCCGATAAACGGCACGTCGTCCGCGCAGTTTTGCATCACCGCTGCCGCCACGTTTACATCGATGTGATCGTTATGATCGTGGGTGGAAAGGACGGCGTCGATCTGGCGAATGGCAAAAGGATCAAGAACAAACGGTGTGGTGCGCAGGTTCGGCTGCAATTTTTCTACACCTGCCATGCGCTGCATCTGATGACCTTTTTTCATCAGCGGATTGCCGTGGCTCTGTTTGCCGGTACCGCACCAGAAATCAACGCAAATATTGGCGCCACCCTCGGATTTCAGCCAGATGCCGGTGCAACCCAGCCACCACATTGCAAACGTACCAGGAGCAACCTGTTCCTGCTCAATCTCTTCATTCAGCCAGCTGCCCCATTCCGGGAAGGTGCTCAGAATCCATGATTCACGGGTGATGGTGTTCACTTTACTCATCGTTTTGACTCCTGGTTTAATCAAAAATAATCATTTGGTGATTTGTTGTGATTAATGCTGGCACTCTTTGAATCGGTTTGCAACGAGTAAATTGAGGAAATTTATCTTCGCCATGTCACAGATAATCCATTTCTACGTTGTTAGAATATCCGCTATCAATGATTAATTGTATGAATTATAAGAAATAATTTATGCGTGGGAATCGGTAGTGAAAATCATTACTAACACCATGGAAATAATTTGCGTGATACGTCACAAATAATCAAATGCAATCTTGTGGTGATTATTTGTGATTAATAGAGTGATGGCACCAACCGAACAGGGATTACCCCCTCGTGTTCTCATTTCTGGAGAGAGTTATGGAGATCCTCTACAACGTCTTTACCGTGTTCTTTAATCAGGTAATGACTAACGCCCCGCTTTTGCTGGGTATCGTGACGTGCCTGGGCTACATCCTTCTGCGCAAAAGCGTCAGCGTCATCATCAAAGGCACAATCAAAACCATCATCGGTTTCATGCTGTTGCAGGCGGGTTCAGGCATTCTGACCAGCACCTTTAAGCCTGTGGTTGCGAAGATGTCGGAGGTGTATGGCATCAACGGCGCCATCTCTGACACCTACGCGTCGATGATGGCCACCATTGACCGCATGGGAGATGCCTACAGTTGGGTGGGGTACGCGGTACTGCTCGCGCTGGCGTTGAACATCATTTACGTTCTGCTGCGCCGCATTACCGGCATCCGCACCATCATGCTGACTGGCCACATTATGTTCCAGCAGGCCGGGCTGATTGCGGTGTCTCTCTATATCTTCGGCTACCCCATGTGGACCACGATTATCTGCACCGCCGTGCTGGTATCGCTCTACTGGGGTATCACCTCCAACATGATGTACAAGCCGACGCAGGAGGTCACCGACGGCTGCGGTTTCTCCATCGGCCATCAGCAGCAATTCGCCGCCTGGCTCGCTTACAAGGTCGCACCGTACCTGGGTAAAAAAGAGGACAGCGTGGAAGATCTCAAGCTGCCGGGCTGGCTGAATATCTTCCACGACAACATCGTTTCAACCGCCATTGTGATGACCATCTTCTTCGGCGCCATTCTGCTCTCCTTCGGGATTGATGTGGTGCAGGCGATGGCGGGGAAAACGCACTGGACGGTTTATATCCTGCAGACCGGTTTCTCCTTCGCGGTAGCCATTTTCATCATTACCCAGGGCGTCCGTATGTTTGTTGCCGAACTGTCTGAAGCCTTTAATGGGATCTCCCAACGCCTGATTCCTGGTGCGGTGCTGGCCATTGACTGTGCGGCTATCTACAGCTTTGCGCCAAACGCGGTGGTCTGGGGCTTCATGTGGGGCACCATCGGCCAGTTGATTGCGGTAGGCATTCTGGTCGGCTGTGGCTCATCCATTCTGATTATTCCTGGCTTTATCCCAATGTTCTTCTCCAACGCCACCATTGGCGTCTTTGCTAACCACTTTGGCGGCTGGCGCGCGGCGCTCAAGATCTGTCTGGTGATGGGCATGGTGGAGATCTTCGGTTGCGTGTGGGCGGTCAAGCTCACCGGCATGAGCGCCTGGATGGGCATGGCGGACTGGTCAATCCTGGCACCGCCAATGATGCAGGGCTTTGCGTCCGTCGGGCTGGTCTTTATGGCCGTCATCATCCTGATTGCTCTGGCTTATATGTTCTTCGCTGGCCGTTCTCTGCGAGCTGAAGAAGATGCGGAAAAACAAACAGCAGAAGTTTCTGCTCACTAAGGAGTTTCGATTATGACCGTACGTATCCTGGCTGTGTGTGGCAATGGGCAAGGTAGCTCCATGATCATGAAGATGAAAGTGGACCAGTTTTTAACCCAGTCAAACATTGACCACACGGTGAACAGCTGCGCGGTGGGTGAATACAAAAGTGAACTGAACGGCGCCGATATCATCATCGCGTCTACCCATATCGCCGGTGAAATTAGCGTTTCTGGCAACAAGTATGTCGTGGGGGTACGCAATATGCTCTCCCCTGCGGATTTCGGCCCAAAACTGCTGGAAGTGATCAAAGCGCACTTCCCCCAGGACGTGAAGTAAGGACGCCACATGAAACTACGTGATTCGCTGGCAGAGAATAACTCCATCCTTTTACAGGCCGAGGCCAGCACCTGGCAGGAGGCGGTCAAGCTGAGCGTGGACCTGCTGGTTAAGGCTGATGTTGTCGAGCCGCGGTATTACCAGGCCATTCTTGATGGTGTGGCGCAGCATGGTCCTTATTTTGTCATCGCGCCAGGCCTTGCAATGCCGCACGGTCGCCCGGAAGAGGGCGTGAAGAAAACCGGCTTCGCGCTGGTAACGCTGAAAACGCCTTTGGTGTTTAACCATGAAGATAACGACCCGGTCGACATCCTGATCACCATGGCGGCCGTCGATGCCAATACCCATCAGGAGGTTGGCATCATGCAGATCGTTAACCTGTTTGATGACGAAGCGAATTTTGATCGTTTACGCGCCTGCCGCACTGAGCAGGAAGTGCTGGATTTAATTGATAACGCCACAGCGGCGGCAGTTTAAGAAGGAATTGAAAATGTCATTACCAATGTTGCAGGTTGCGCTGGATAACCAGACTCTGTCCGATGCGTATGAAACCACCCGCTTGATTGCGGAAGAGGTGGATATTATCGAAGTTGGCACCATTCTGTGCGTAGGCGAAGGCGTGCGCGCCGTTCGCGATCTGAAAGCGCTCTACCCGCATAAAATCGTGCTGGCCGATGCCAAGATTGCCGATGCAGGCAAAATTCTCTCCCGCATGTGTTTTGAAGCCAATGCCGACTGGGTCACTGTGATCTGCTGTGCAGATATCAACACCGCGAAAGGCGCGCTGGATGTGGCGAAAGAGTTCAACGGCGATGTGCAGATTGAACTGACCGGTTTCTGGACCTGGGAACAGGCCCAGGCGTGGCGCGATGCTGGCATTCAGCAGGTCGTTTATCACCGCAGCCGTGATGCGCAGGCCGCCGGCGTGGCGTGGGGAGACGCGGATATCAGCGCCATTAAACGTCTTGCTGACATGGGCTTTAAAGTGACCGTTACCGGTGGCCTGGCACTGGAAGATCTGCCGCTGTTTAAAGGTATCCCTATTCACGTCTTTATCGCGGGTCGCAGCATTCGTGATGCCGCGTCTCCGGTGGAAGCGGCACGTCAGTTCAAACGTTCAATCGCTCAGCTTTGGGGCTAAGGAGCGGGTATGTTGTCTAAACAGGTCCCGCTTGGCATCTATGAAAAGGCACTCCCTGCGGGGGAGTGCTGGCTGGAGCGGCTGAAACTGGCGAAACAGTTGGGCTTCGATTTTGTCGAAATGTCCGTGGATGAGACCGATGAACGTCTTTCTCGCCTCGACTGGAGCCAGGAGCAGCGTCTGGCGCTGGTGAGTGCGGTCGCCGAAACGGGCGTACGCGTGCCGTCCATGTGCCTCAGTGCCCACCGTCGTTTTCCGCTTGGCAGTGAAGATGATACGGTGCGCGCGCAGGGGCTGGAGATCATGCGTAAAGCCATTCGTTTTGCGCAGGATGTGGGTATTCGCGTGATACAGCTTGCCGGGTATGACGTTTACTATCAGGAAGCCAATGACGAAACGCGTCGTCGTTTTCGTGATGGTCTGAAAGAGAGCGTTGAAATGGCTAGCCGCGCGCAGGTGACGCTGGCGATGGAGATCATGGACTATCCGTTAATGAACTCGATCAGCAAGGCGCTGGGCTACGCGCATTACCTGAACAATCCGTGGTTCCAGCTCTATCCTGATATCGGCAACCTGTCGGCGTGGGATAACGACGTACAAATGGAACTGCTGGCGGGGATGGGCCATATCGTCGCGGTTCATGTCAAAGATACACGTCCTGGGGTATTCAAAAACGTTCCGTTCGGCACCGGGGTGGTGGATTTCGAACGATGCTTCCAGACGCTCAAACAGGCGGGGTATTGCGGACCTTACCTGATTGAGATGTGGAGCGAAACGTCAGATGACCCGGCAGGTGAAGTGGCTAACGCTCGCGACTGGGTACGGGAACGTATGGCACGGGCCGGCTTACTGGAGGCTGAATATGCTTAAGCTTAAGCAGCAGGTCTTTGACGCTAATATGGATCTCCCGCGCTATGGGCTGGTGACCTTCACCTGGGGAAACGTCAGTGCTATCGACCGAGAGCAGGGACTCGTGGTGATTAAGCCTAGCGGCGTGGCATATGACGCCATGAGCCCTGACGATATGGTGGTGGTTGATCTTAAGGGTAACGTTGTCGACGGCAAATGGCGCCCTTCTTCAGATACAGCCACCCATCTGGCGCTCTACCGGCGTTACCCTTCTCTGGGCGGCGTAGTGCATACGCACTCTACGCATGCCACAGCCTGGGCACAGGCGGGGCGGGCCATTCCGGCTCTGGGAACCACGCATGCGGACTACTTCTTTGGTGACATTCCGTGCACGCGGGCACTCACGCAGACCGAAGTGGAAGGCGAGTACGAGCTCAACACCGGCAACGTCATTATCGAAACGCTGGGTGAGAGCGAACCGCTGCATACGCCGGGCATTGTGGTCTATCAGCACGGTCCGTTCGCCTGGGGAAAAGATGCGCATGACGCTGTCCATAACGCGGTAGTCATGGAGGAGGTGGCACGCATGGCGTGGATCGCTCGCGGCATCAACCCACAGCTTCAGGGCATTGATGATTACCTGATGAACAAGCATTTCATGCGCAAGCACGGTCCAAACGCCTATTACGGGCAGAAGTGAATAAGTGCTCTGGAATACCGAAAACAGTTGTAACCGGTGGTATTTCAGAGCCATTCATAAAAAAAAGCCCCCGGGCAGGGGGCAAGTAAAACGATGGCTATATTCTTTTTGTTGGCTTTCCTGGTGCTAGCGTCAAAGCGTTATCGGTAAATATCTGCACTGGCGTGCATGTTGCCGTTGCTGCCGGGCTCACGCATCAGAATAACGTGGTAGTAATTTGCCCCCTGAGCATCGGTTTCTTTATTAAGCGCCTGATCTGCTTCGCTCTCTGTGGCGAAATGGTGATTGATGTAAATAACGCCTAAGCTCTGCACATCATCCATGTTTCTGGCCTGTCGGCTGTCTATCTTGATGGCTGCCATCGCGTTTGCACTGAGCAAAAGCGCAGCCATTACGGCAATTGCGATTTTTTTCATGATATGCGCTCCACGACTGCGTGCTGTGAGACGGTTGTTTGCTCCCCTCCGGTATTTATATGGTCTCTGATTAAAGTGTAATCACTTATCCGGCGAGGATGCGTGACCATTTCTGATGCAGTTGTTCAAAAAAACAACGCTTCCTGATGTGGTTAATTTTAAATCACCCACTTAGACCAGCTTTGCGGTTTGTGCGAATTATTTGTGCAATCAGCTTGAGTTTCCTGGGGGGCGCAAGTATTATGACGCGTCAATTTTTCAGCCGACCTTTAACACGTTCCTTGCCTCCCCGGGCCTCGGCTGACCCAGACAGGAGGCTGAATAATCCGTAAGGAGCAATTCGATGCGTCATTACGAAATCGTTTTTATGGTCCATCCTGACCAGAGCGAACAGGTTCCGGGTATGATCGAGCGTTACTCTGCTGCCATCACTGGTGCAGAAGGTACGATCCACCGTCTGGAAGACTGGGGCCGCCGTCAGCTGGCTTACCCGATCAACAAACTGCACAAAGCACACTACGTTCTGATGAACGTTGAAGCTCCGCAGGAAGTGATCGATGAGCTGGAAACTACCTTCCGCTTCAACGATGCCGTTATCCGCAGCATGGTTATGCGTACCAAACACGCAGTTACCGAAGCATCTCCGATGGTTAAAGCGAAAGACGAGCGCCGTGAGCGTCGCGATGATTTCGCAAACGAAACCGCAGATGATTCTGATGCTGGGGATTCTGAAGAGTAATTTCTGATGACCAACCGTCTGGCGTTGTCCGGCATCGTATGCAGGGCTCCCCTTCGAAAGGTCAGTCCATCAGGAATTCCGCATTGCCAGTTCGTGCTTGAGCATCGTTCTGTGCAAGAGGAAGCCGGGTTTCACCGGCAGGCGTGGTGCCAAATGCCCGTTATCATTAGCGGACACGAAAACCAGGCCATTACTCACAGTTTAACGGTCGGTAGTGCAGTAATCGTTCAGGGGTTCATCTCTTGCCACAAGGCAAAGAACGGTCTGAGCAAAATGGTTCTGCATGCCGAGCAGATTGATTTGATAGATTCTGGAGACTAGCCATATGGCACGTTATTTCCGTCGTCGCAAGTTCTGCCGTTTCACCGCGGAAGGCGTTCAAGAGATCGACTATAAAGATATCGCAACGCTGAAAAACTACATCACCGAAAGCGGTAAGATTGTCCCAAGCCGTATCACCGGTACTCGTGCAAAATACCAGCGTCAGCTGGCTCGCGCTATCAAACGCGCTCGCTACCTGTCTCTGCTGCCGTACACTGATCGTCATCAGTAATCGGGCACGGTCCATTAATACGACTTTAAGAGGATAAGGTAATGCAAGTTATTCTGCTTGATAAAGTAGCAAACCTGGGCAGCCTGGGTGATCAGGTAAACGTTAAAGCGGGCTACGCTCGTAACTTCCTGGTTCCACAGGGCAAAGCTGTTCCTGCTACCAAGAAAAACGTAGAGTTTTTCGAAGCACGTCGTGCTGAACTGGAAGCCAAACTGGCTGACGTTCTGGCGGCTGCTAACGCTCGCGCTGAAGCAATCAACGCACTGGGCACTGTTACCATCGCTTCCAAAGCTGGCGACGAAGGTAAACTGTTCGGTTCCATCGGTACCCGCGATATCGCTGATGCAGTTTCTGCAGCAGGCGTTAAAGTGGCTAAGAGCGAAGTTCGTCTGCCGAACGGCGTTCTGCGTACCACTGGTGAGCACGAAGTTGACTTCCAGGTTCACAGCGAAGTATTCGCTAAACTGGTTGTTAACGTTGTAGCTGAGTAATTTTTTACTCTGCTCGCGTCGAAGCGCCGGCCTTGTGCCGGCGTTTTGCTTTTTAAAACCTGACGAACCTCTCTTTTAGCTTGTATGGTCGCGATTCCTGACGCATTCTCTGATAATAAAATGAAACGCAATTTTATCTTTGAGATTTGCCATGGAAACCGCTCTGTCTACGCCTGTCTTTGCCCGTCGCAATGTGGCCTACGCCTGCGCCACACTCTGCTGTCTGCTCTGGGGTAGCTCTTACCCGGCCATTAAAAGTGGCTATGAACTCTTTCAGATCGCAACCGATGATATCCCGTCAAAAGTCGTCTTTGCCGGATACCGTTTTCTGTTTGCCGGAGCACTGCTGCTGCTGTTTGCGCTGGCACAGCGTAAACCCATCGCCAGGCTCACGCCCACGCAGTTTGGCCAGCTTACGATCCTGGGACTGACGCAGACCACCATTCAGTACACCTTCTTTTATATCGGGCTGGCATACACCACGGGCGTTAATGGCTCGATCATGAACGCCACCGGCACCTTCTTCAGCGTACTGCTGGCGCATTTTATCTACCACAACGACAAGCTCAGCTATAACAAAACGCTGGGCTGTATTCTGGGGTTTGCCGGGGTGATGCTGGTGAATTTCCACAGTGGTATTCGTGATTTCCGCTTTGTCTGGAATGGTGACGGGTTTGTGGTGCTGGCGGCGTTCATCCTCTCCGCCGCCACGCTTTACGGCAAACGGATTTCCCAGACGGTTGATCCCACAGTGATGACCGGCTGGCAGCTAGGCATTGGTGGTCTTGCGCTGGTGGTAGGGGGATATGCAACGGGCGGGACGCTGGAGGTGCATAGCCTTACCGCGGTGGCGGTATTAGGGTATCTGACGTTGCTCTCATCCGTCGCCTTCGCCCTGTGGAGCGCGCTACTGAAAGTGAACCGCGTCAGTATGATTGCCCCGTTCAACTTTGTGATTCCCGTCGCCGGGACGGTACTGTCCGCTATTTTCCTCGGCGAAAACATCCTTGAGATTAAATACGCGATTGCGCTGGTGCTGGTCTGCTCGGGGATCTGGTGGGTGAATAAACGGAGTGCCTGAGAACAAAAGTGCCGGGTGGCGGCTTCGCCTTACCCGGCCTACGCCATTACCGTGCTCTGATAAAACTGCCGTCTGGCTGGCGGGTAAACAGCACCTGTTGGCCATTACCCGTATCAATCGTTAGCCCGGTGACCACGCCGCTGGCATTCTGGCGGATCTGCACCATCTGGCCGTTCTGCAGGTTACTGAGCGGCTTACCCGCGCCTTCTACCTGGGCCATCGCATAGACATCGGTTGGCGGCAGGTTATGGTCGCGGAACAGCTGGGCAAGCGTTTTGCCCGCCTCCACGCGGTAGGAACGCCATTGCTGCTCAATGCCGGTTGGCTGCTGCGTCTGGGGTTTAGACGGGGCTGCGGCCTGCTCCTGCGGCTGTTCTTCCTGAATAGGCTCTGGCTCAACCGGTGCAACCTGTCCCGGATCGTTAGACGGCGTCACAAGCTGTGTCTGCATGGGTTGCGTGTCAGGCTGCGGGCGCGTTTGCGACTGAAGATCCAGTTGCGCATTGCGGGTGACCGGTGCGGTGTCGACATTATCGCCGCCAGAAGGGAGCAGGAAACCGACGATCACCAGCAGCGCGCCTATGATAATCCCTCTGCGATGCAGAGGAGGTAGCGGGTCCATAATGCGAAAATTGTCCGGCGCATGCCAGATTTTCGCCAGGGTAGGTTTCAGTTCAAATCGCCCGGGCATGGCTCTCCTCCTGCTCCGCGTCTTTTTTATCCTGTGCTCCGAAGTATAGTTCGCTAACTGCCTGAACGGCGTAGCAAACCCGACATCCGTGACATCCATTCGGGATTAATCCTGGTTACCTCTATTGTTTCTGTTTCGTCGCAGTTTGTCACCTTAACTTCAGACAAAGTTTTACCCATAAGGGCATGGCTGCTATGCTGCCCGCTACTTTAAATGTGATGGAAGGAAAACCCATGACCACCCCGACTTTTGACACTATCGAAGCGCAGGCAAGTTACGGTATCGGCTTGCAGGTAGGACAGCAACTGAGCGAATCCGGCCTGGAAGGTCTGTTACCAGAAGCGCTGGTGGCGGGTATCGCTGACGCGCTGGAAGGCAAACAGCCAGCCGTTCCGGTTGATGTTGTGCACCGTGCGCTGCGTGAAATCCACGAACGTGCGGACGCTGTGCGTCGCGCGCGCTTCGAAGAGATGGCGGCAGAAGGTGTGAAATATCTGGAAGAGAACCGTGAGCGTGAAGGCGTGAACAGCACCGAGTCTGGCCTGCAGTTCCGCGTGATCAACCAGGGCGACGGCGCTATCCCGGCACGCACTGACCACGTTCGCGTGCACTACACCGGTAAACTGATCGACGGTACCGTGTTCGACAGCTCTGTTGCACGCGGCGAACCGGCTGAATTCCCGGTTAACGGCGTTATCGCAGGCTGGATTGAGGCTCTGACCCTGATGCCAGTCGGCTCCAAATGGGAACTGACTATCCCACACAACCTGGCGTACGGTGAGCGTGGCGCTGGCGCGTCCATCCCACCATTCAGCACCCTGGTGTTTGAAGTCGAGCTGCTGGAAATCCTGTAATCGGCTTTTCTTATTTCCTCTCTCCGTCCGGGGAGAGGAAAATAGTGTTAAAACCTATAGTTACGACGGAATCAATATTTTATCTTGCAAACGAAACTGTTGCGTGTATTTTTGTGAGCTGTTTCGCGCTGTATGAGTGATATGACACTCACTTCCAACATATTATTAACATAATATCTAAATCATAGTATTCATCCCGCCGATTCTTACCTAATATCGATAAACCCTTACAAAGGGACCGTCATTTATTTGACGTTTTTAAAGGCCAGAAGAGCCTTAACAACACAGACAGGCATAAACAGGAAAATTACATGGTAGATCAGGTCAAAGTCGCCGCGACAGAAGAGGCGACGTCTGAACAGTCGCTACGGCGCAATCTCACAAACCGTCATATTCAGCTTATCGCCATCGGGGGTGCCATCGGTACCGGGCTGTTTATGGGCTCAGGCAAAACCATCAGTCTTGCCGGGCCGTCGATCATTTTTGTTTATATGATCATCGGTTTTATGCTCTTTTTTGTGATGCGTGCAATGGGTGAATTGCTGCTCTCCAACCTCGAATACAAATCTTTCAGCGATTTTGCTTCCGACCTGCTCGGTCCCTGGGCGGGTTATTTCACCGGCTGGACCTACTGGTTCTGCTGGGTCGTAACCGGCATGGCGGATGTCGTCGCCATTACTGCCTATGCGCAGTTCTGGTTCCCGGGGCTGTCGGACTGGGTCGCCTCGCTGGCGGTGATTATTCTGCTGCTGAGCCTCAACCTCGCCACCGTTAAGATGTTCGGTGAGATGGAGTTCTGGTTCGCGATGATCAAGATTGTCGCTATTGTGGCGCTGATTGTGGTGGGCCTGGTAATGGTGCTGACGCACTTCCAGTCGCCAACCGGCGTGCAGGCTTCGTTTACCCATCTGTGGAATGACGGCGGCTGGTTCCCGAAAGGCATCAGCGGCTTCTTTGCCGGCTTCCAGATTGCGGTATTTGCCTTTGTGGGGATTGAACTTGTCGGAACCACCGCTGCGGAAACCAAAGACCCGGAAAAATCCCTGCCGCGTGCAATCAACTCCATTCCGGTTCGTATCATCATGTTCTACGTCTTTGCGTTGATCATTATTATGTCCGTGACGCCGTGGAGCTCGGTTGTGCCAAGCAAGAGCCCATTTGTTGAACTGTTCGTGCTGGTGGGACTGCCTGCCGCAGCGAGCCTGATTAACTTCGTGGTGCTGACATCTGCAGCGTCATCGGCGAACAGCGGTGTGTTCTCAACCAGCCGCATGCTGTTTGGCCTGGCGCAGGAAGGCGTTGCGCCGAGCGCGTTCGCGAAGCTCTCTAAGCGTGCTGTTCCGGCGAAAGGGCTGACGTTCTCCTGCATGTGCCTGTTGGGTGGGGTGGTAATGCTCTACGTGAACCCGAGCGTTATCGGTGCGTTCACCATGATCACCACCGTTTCGGCGATCCTGTTTATGTTCGTCTGGACGATCATCCTTTGTTCGTACCTGGTGTATCGTAAACAGCGTCCGCATCTGCATGAGAAATCGATCTATAAGATGCCGCTGGGCAAGCTGATGTGCTGGGTGTGCATGGCGTTCTTCGCGTTCGTTCTGGTTCTGCTGACGCTGGAAGATGACACCCGTCAGGCGCTGATCGTCACGCCGCTGTGGTTCATCGCCCTGGGATTGGGCTGGCTGTTCATTGGTAAGAAACGAATGGCAGGCGTAAGGTAAAAGCAAAACGGCAACTTCGGTTGCCGTTTTTAGTTTTTGCACCCTCTCCCCGTGGGTTGAGGGATCCCCATAAAATAATGCCTGCACGGAGGACCCCCTCTCCCTTGAGGGAGAGGGCTGGGGTGAGGGGGAACATATGGCTGTAGAGGTCATTCCGTTCACTTTATGTTCCTTGCTACTCTGTAACGGCATGACTTGTGAACGTGCCAGGGCGGCTCAATCGCCACCGCCCTGGCGACCCGGGCTCCCGGCGGTAAATCGCCGCTTCGCGGTGCCCTCGGCTTATTCCTTCCGGCTTATCGGGGACGGGCGGATGTAACGTCCCTGTAAAGCCGCCCTCTCGGCGCATCCATGCGCCTCGCCCCGGCCTGCAGGAAACGCCTCTGCGATTTACAGTCGGACCAGGGCTTCGTTGTAAGTCATTCATTTTCCTGAAAAAACATTCATCGCTTCCGGTAAAAAATTACAGGGGATCCCTCTCCCTGTGGGCTGAGGGATCCCCAGTAATATGGTCATGCCACCATGACCATATTACTGTACTCTTTTCCCAGCTTTTTCATCTCGTTAACTATATTCAGCCGTCTCACTTTCCCGGGCTCATGCCGGATGACTTCTTCTGCCAGACTCAGGTATGACAGAACCCGTCTGTGCCTGATGCTGCTTGCCTGATAGTGCCAGTGTAAACACTGCCTTTCTGCCCTGTAACCTGCCAGCCACATCACCAGGCTTGCCATTGCCGCGACCATATTCAGCACTTCCAGTCGCCCTTTTCCCTGACTCCGGCTCAGCCTCAGACCGAACCCGAAGCGTGGACTTTTGTCGTCCCGGAAGTTTTGTTCTATCTGCATTCTGCGGCTGTACAGGGCCATTATCTGGTGCGGCTCCAGTCCCTCTGCATTACTGAACAGCAGCCAGGGCTCCCGCGCGCTACTGCGGTGTTCCCGCTGTGTTTTCGGCATCCCCCCTTTTCCCTGACGCCCTGCGTCAGGGCGCTTATGCAGATAGAACCGGCCGTAACAGGGCGTTCGTGGTTTACGGGACAGGACACCGTAACCCACGCAGACCGGTTGTCCGGTAGCCTCAAGCTCACTGATTTTCATCCACTTTTTATCTCCGTCCAGCCGGAAGCTGATGCAGCCCCTGACCCTGCCGGTGAAGCTCCAGCCCAGCTGGCTGACATGCCGGAACCAGTCTGTCCGGAAGCCTGCATCCGTAATGATGGTGACGGCTTTATCTTTCGGGATGGCATCATGCAGGCGGTCAAGGAAGCGGCACTGTACATCACTGTTCTGCGCCAGCTCTGCGGGGACAACCTCACTCATAAGCGGCAGTGAGCGACCATTACAGACCAGGCTTGCCCGCAGAAGATACCAGTTCCTGTCATGCCAGCCTGTCCAGTCGACAGCAATCACACAGAAGGGCATCAGGGAGGTGATGGTATGTGTGAGCAGGTGCTGAATACGGGGAATATCCCGGTGAAGGGCGGTATTACCCAGGGCACGGTCAACACGTTTAATTTTATTTTTGACGTGCGCCCTGCCGGGAAGAGTGCGACCAAGGCTGGTCAGGGTCAGATCCGCACCGTGCGTGAGGGCAACGGCCATGGAAACAAGGACATTAATCCGGAAGCTGTGAACGTCCGGTAAAGACGCGGAGAAAAATTTCTGGCAGACTGTCTGTAAAGGCACGATGAGGTCTCTTCTGATTTGTTAGCGCAACCAGTAGATCACACTTCATCGTGCTTTTCATTTTTCTGGGGAACCCTCAGCCCCGTGGGAGAGGGCCGGGGTGAGGGCATCAGGCTTCAGTGGCCTTTTTATTCACCCGCCAATGCACGCGGGAACAGAACGTTATTCTCAAGACTGATGTGTTCCATCAGGTCATCGATCATCTCGTTAATGCCGTTGTACATCGCTTTCCATGTGGTGCAGGCTTCTGGCGGCGGCGTGACGTTATTGGTCGTGTGTTTGATGACTTCCAGCAGTTCACCCGCGTCGTCATGTTCGCTTTCCATCACGCTAATTGGCCCCATCGCCTGGCTGCCCATTCCCTGTTTAATCATCGGGAAGAGGATCTGCTCTTCTTTCATCATGTGGCTGGTGAGTTCTTCATGCAGCATGGTCAGGTATTTCGCCAGGCCGCGCGGCACGGAAGGCTTGTCGGCATGAACGCGCTCCACTTTGGTGGCCTGCAGGATCAGCTCCGGCAGTTGTTCGCGGTGGCGATCGTGGTAACGCACGATAATGTGGTCGATGATTTCGGCAAGCGGGGCCGTGCGCCACTCTTTGTCGATGGGTTGCTCTGCCAGCAGAGCCAGCTCCGCTTCAATAACCTCTACATCCAGCTCTTTGCGCGAGGCCGCACGTGCCAGGGTTTGCTTACCGCCGCAGCAGTAATCCATGCCGTATTTACGAAACAGCGCAGAAGCGCGAGGGATGGAGAGCGCCAGCTCGCCGAGTGGTTGGTCGCGAAAGGCCATAGCAGTTACCTCATCATCAAGAATATAAGATGCATATTAAATGCATCTTTAAGGCGGCGCTATAACCCTTTAGAGGCAAGGGTGAAAATGAGATGTAAGTCACAAAAAATTAGCGTGTTTAACTCACTGAATGAATGCAGAAAATAACTTTAGAAACTTTTTTAACGTGGAGAAACAGTAAACAACCCGCCGCGCCTGCCGATATACCCACGTCAGACAAACCTGCATATTACAAAGGCAACGCATGTTTAAACGTATAAAAGTCATTACCCTTTTGATTTCGGTGCTGCTTGTGCTCGGCATCATGCAACTCGTTTCCGCCGGTATCTTTATCAACGCGCTGAATAACGATAAAGACAATTTCACCGTGTCGCAGCTATCCAGCAAGAACGTGGCGGAGTTTACCGATGCATGGATCAGCCTGAACCAGGCGCGCGTCACCCTGAACCGCGGCATGCTGCGTCTGCAAAGCAGCATGGCCTCGCAGATTAACGGCGGACAGCTCAATGAGCTGGTAAACACGGCGAAAAACCTGCTGGCCAATGCCCAGTCTCATTACGACAAATACTATGCTTTGCCGAATACCCCAGGGCTGGATCCCAACCTGGCAAATCGCCTGGAAGAGCAGTACCGCAATTACTCCGCGACGCTGACCCAAATGAACGTTTTGCTCTCTCAGGGCAATCTGGAAGAGATGTTCAAGCAGAATGCAGAGCAGAAACAGACCGCGATGCAAAACGTTTACCGGGAATGGCGTGAAGCCCAGGCCGTGCTTACGGATAAAGGGATTAAAGATAACGAAAGTGATTACAAGCGTATCCTGTGGATCCTCTCTGCGGTTATGCTGCTGGTGATTATCGTGATTATCTCCAGCTGGATTGCCATGCGCCGCGTGCTGCTGTTGCCGCTGCAGGATGTGATAAGCCATATCCGCGCCATTGCCGCCGGTGATTTAACCCAGCCGATCCATGCAGAGGGTAAAAACGAGATGGCCGTACTGGCGCAAAACGTCCAGGAGATGCAAACCGCGCTGGCAAACACCGTGGGCGTGGTTCGTGAAGGTGCGGATACCATTTACACCGGTGCGGGGGAAATCTCTGCGGGCAGTAACGATCTCTCTTCCCGTACCGAGCAGCAGGCTGCCTCGCTGGAAGAGACGGCTGCCAGCATGGAGCAGCTGACGGCAACGGTGAAACAAAACGCCGACAATGCCCGTCAGGCTTCCCGTCTGGCGCTTGATGCCTCTTCAACGGCGAAGAAGGGCGGTAACGTTGTAGAAGGCGTGGTGCGCACAATGGACGAAATCGCCACCAGTTCCAGCAAAATTGCGCAAATTACCAATGTCATTGACGGCATTGCCTTCCAGACGAACATCCTGGCTCTTAACGCGGCAGTTGAAGCGGCGCGCGCAGGTGAGCAGGGGCGAGGCTTTGCGGTGGTAGCCGGAGAAGTGCGTACGCTCGCTCAGCGCAGCGCCCAGGCGGCGAAAGAGATCAAAGCGCTGATTGATGACTCTGGTGAGCGGGTTAACGCAGGCTCGCAGCTGGTGAACGAAGCCGGGGCCACCATGGCGGAGATTGTGAACGCCGTGACTCGCGTCACCGACATTATGGGTGAAATTGCCTCTGCGTCTGATGAACAGAGCCGCGGGATCGACCAGGTGGGCCAGGCGGTGGCAGAGATGGATCGTGTTACCCAACAGAACGCCTCGCTGGTGGAAGAGTCTGCGGCCGCAGCGGCCGCGCTGGAAGACCAGGCGGCACGCCTGAACGACGCGGTGGCAGTGTTTAAAATTGTCCGCAGCCAGGCAGTGAAGGCGGCTCCGGCGAAAACCTATGCGCCAAAAGCGCAGCCCGTCGCTTCTGCGTCTGAAGCCAACTGGGAAACGTTTTAAAAGCTTGCCCGGTGGCGGCTACGCCTGACCGGGCCTACGTTTTTGCAGGCCCTGCAAACGCCTCACATCTCCGACGCCGGAACGACCATCGGTTTTTCCGGCTTAGCTCTTACCGCCATCACTACCCCCATCACCAGCAGCACTATTCCACAGGCCGTTAACAGCGGCGGTACGCTCTGGCGCATCAGGAAGGTGTACAGCAGCCCGGCCAGCGTTTCGAAGACAATCAGCGGCCCTAAGATCACCGTTGGCAGTTTCTGGCTGGCGATATTCCAGCACAGTGCGCCCACCCAGGAACAGAGCACAGCGATAGCGATCATCAGCCCGACAAAGACCCACGGCCGCGGCCCGAAAGGGAGGGCGAAGTCCGGTTGTTGCTGCGCAGACCAGAGGCACGCCCCGGCATAGCCCACCAGCGAGACCGGCAGCGTCACCAGCGCCTGTGCCGTTGCCCACATCATCGGATGTTTATCCGGGTTCTCCCGCAACCATCGCGCATTACGCAGGGCATACCAGGCCCAGCAGGCGACCGAAATAAACGCTAAACCGATCCCCGAACCGTAACGCCAGACGCTGAAATCAGCGAGCCCGTGGCGAAGCTCGGCAATATTCACACAGACCAGCCCGACGCCCGTGCAGATCAGCGCGGGTACCATTTTTGACCATGCCAGTTTGCCATCGCGCTGGCTGTACAGCAGGTTCGCAAAGACGGGGATAACGACAGGCAGCGTGCCGATAATCATGGTCGATACCGGCGCGCCGGTACGCTGAATGGCGCTCGCCAGGCAGACGTAATAGATAAGGTTGCCCATCATGGTCAGCGCCAGCGCGGTCATCCAGTCCTGGCGGTTGAGCTGGCGTAAACGCGTACGACCGAGCCAGGCCAGCGGCAGGGCAATCAGCCCCAGCGCCAGATAGCGTCCGGTTGACTGCAGGGCCGCCGGATACTCGGGCACAATCAGCGGGCCGACAAAAATCAGCCCCCACATCAGCCCTGCCAGCAGGGCATACAACACGCCACTAATCATTATTCCATCCACATCAATTGACTTTGTACTCAGTGTAGAAGGGGGGATTGCGCGCGTATTGTATGAGATTGCGCATCAGCGCCCGATAACTTGTTTCTGGTAGCGGACGGGCGTAATCCCGTAGCGGCGGGTAAACGCGCGGGTTAAATGCGACTGGTCGGTCAGCCCGGTCGCGGCGGCCACTTCGGCGGCGGGCATACCGTGCGTAAGGAAGCCTTTGGCGCGCCACAGGCGAATAGCCATCAGCATCTGGTGCGGCGTGACGTGGAAATGGGCTTTAAACTGGCGCTGAAAATGGTATGGGCTGAGAGAAACCACGTTGGCCAACTCGTCCAGCGTCACGGCGTGCATGTAGTTGTCGTGCAGATATTCGCGTACCCGTTCGAACCGGTGCGCGCCTTCCTTAATTATTGGGGCGTGATGGGCCAACGGCTGGAAGGTCTCAATCAGATCTAGCAGCAGTCCTTTTTGCGCAAGCGGGTCCTGGGTATGCCACAGGCCGTAGATCAGCTGGCCGATTTGCTGCGAACGCAGCGGGTCGTGGCGGGTCACGTCGCTGAACCACCAGTGGCGCAGGCCAGTCACCTCTTCCAGTAAAGCGGGTTCGATGTAAACCATCCGGTAGCGCCAGCCGCCCTCGGTGGCCGATTCACCGGTGTGGATCTCGTCCGGGTTCATGGTGACAACGGATTTTTCAGCGGCCAGGTGCTGAGTACCGCGATAGCGAAAGCGCTCGGCACCGGTTTCGATGGTGCCGATGCCGAAGGCTTCGTGCGTGTGAGGCTCAAAGGCGTAGTCAGCGATATGCGCGTGATAAAGTTCCAGACCCGGCAACTGCGCCAGATGGCGAAAGCGCGCGCTGTCTCTCTCATCGCTAAATTGTTCCGGTACGCCTTGCACGGTGAGCCTCCTCGTGGGTCATCGCTTCATTATCAGAGATGACCCGAGGGGATGCCACAAAAAATAACCAATCCGTAACAATTACAGGATGGCCTTGACGCTCTCCGCCAGAGAGGTCGTTGCTCGCCCAATCAGTTTGCTCAGCGTATGGCTATCGTCAAAGAGCCCGCCTTTAGATGCGCCCACATCAGAGTCCGCCAGCATATCCGCCAGCCCGGCAGGCAGGCCGACACTCTTCAGCGCAGCGGCGAAATCCGCTTCGCTCATGTTCTGATAAACCACCGGTTTACCGCTCTGCTTGCTCAGTTCAGCCGCCAGTTCGCTCAGCGTCCACGCGCTGTCGCCTGCCAGTTCATAGACCTTGCCAGCGTGGCCCTCTTCCGAAACCACTTTTGCCGCCGCCGCCGCGTAATCCGCACGGGTGGCTGAGGCGATTTTGCCTTCACCTGCGGCACCAATAAACACGCCGTGTTCCAGCGCAGGCGGCGCGCTCGCCAGGTAGTTTTCGGTATACCAGCCGTTGCGCAGCAGGGCATAAGGAATGCCGGATGTTGCCAGCGCTTTTTCCGTAGCAACGTGCTCAACGTGCAGGCCCAGCGGTGAGTTATCCGCATGCAGCAGGCTGGTGTAGGCGATAAATGTTACGCCAGCTGCTTTGGCAGCGTTGATGACGTTCTGGTGCTGCGTGGCGCGCTGACCCACTTCGCTGGATGAGATCAGCAGCAGTTTCTCCACACCCTTCAGCGCCGTGGTCAACGCGGCCTGGTCGGTGTAATCGCCCTGATGAACCACAATACCCTGCTGGCTCAGGGCTTCCGCTTTCGCCGGGTTACGCACAATGGCGACAATCTGGTTTGCCGGGACGGTTTTTAACAGCTGTTCGATAACGAGGCGGCCAAGCTGGCCGGTAGCGCCGGTAATCGCGATCATGATCAATCTCCTTCGTGTTTGTCTGGTGTTGTGGCACACTAGCACCATAACTAACTTTTAGTAAGTACGTACAAAAAGGTAAGTATTAAATGACGATACCGACACTCAGCGAACAAATGCGCGATGGTAATCTCTTCGCGGAGCAGTGCCCGTCCAGAGAGGTGCTCAAACATGTCACCAGCCGCTGGGGAGTTCTGATCCTGGTGGCGCTACGTGAGGGAACGCATCGCTTCAGCGATCTGCGCCGTAAAATGGGCGGCGTGAGCGAGAAGATGCTGGCCCAGTCGCTGCAGGCACTGGAGCATGACGGTTTTGTCGATCGCGTTTCGTATCCTGTTGTACCGCCGCACGTTGAGTATAGCCTGACGCCGCTTGGCGTAGAGGTGAGCGAGAAAGTGGCCGCGCTGGCGGACTGGATAGAGGTGAATACGCCAAAAGTAATGGCGAACCGGGATGAGCGGGCAGCGTAATAGCCGGGAATGTGCGGTCTGGTGCCCTCAATCTAACCCTCTCCCACAGGGAGAGGGAATAAACACTAAAAACGGCAACGTGCGTTGCCGTTTTGCTTTTACTTACTTAAATCCACCTGATAAATGGCGAACCCGATATCATCCGTCGCAACCTTCTTCATCGGATACTGTGCCTTCTCCTTAATAAACGCCGCAGCCTTATCCGACGGAGATGTTTCAATGCGAATATCCAGTGGGGTATCGCTGTGGATCGGGGCCAGACGCCAGTTGTTATCGACCGCCGGATGAATTTCTCCCGCCTTTTTCGACTCTGCGCTGATCCAGGCGGCCAGCACTGAGCGGTTCTCATCCGGGGATGCAAAGGCAATGTGGCTATCGCCGGTGCCGGCAAATTTGCCGCCATACGCGCGATAGTTATTGGTCACCACCAGGAAGGTGGCCGCCGGATCGACAGGCTTGCCCTTGAAGGTCAGGTTTTTGATGCGCTCTGCCTGCGGGTTAATGGCCTGGCACTCACCGTCATATTTCGCCGGCTGGGTGACATCAATCTGATAATCCACCCCGTCGATAACGTCGAAGTTATAGGTGCGGAACCCGTCCCAGTTAATCAACGACTGCGGCTTGCTGCTCTTCGGATCGATCTGGTTAAACTGCCCGGCGGAGCATTCCAGCCACTCTTTCACCTCTTTACCCGTTGCTTTAACCACGACCAGCGTGTTCGGGTAGAGATAGAGATCGGCGGCGTTACGGAACGTCAGCTGGCCTTTTTCCACTTCAACATAGCTGGCCGGGTCATTTTTACGTCCGCCCACTTTGAACGGTGCGGCGGCGGAAAGCACCGGCAGGTTGGCTAAGTCCGGATCGCCCTGAACAAAATGTTCGGCATAGGCTTTCTGCGCCATGTTGACCACCTGAACGGTTGGGTCATCCTGTATCAGCGCCAGATAGCTGTACATGTTGTCGGCGGATTTGCCGATCGGCTTACTGACGAACTCGCGGGTGGCGTCGTGGTCATGTTTGAGCACGTCGAGGAGTTTTTGGTCTTCAGCCGCCAGTGATTTTTTGGCGGCAGCATCGTAAATGCGGCGCGCTTCGGCTTTGGATCCGGTCACCTTCCAGCTGCCGCTGTCGTTATTAAGTACCAGATCCACCACGCCAAGATGATCGCCCCACATGCCGGGCATTACCGCCGGCACGCCGTTGAGCGTTCCCTTGTCGATATCTGCCCCTTTGATGCTGGCAAAATCCTTACCCGGGAAGACCGCATGAGCGTGGCCGAAGAGGATCGCGTCCACGCCCGGCACTTCGCTCAGGTAGTAAACCGAGTTTTCCGCCATCACCTGATACGGATCGGCAGAGAGGCCCGAGTGGGCGACAACGACCACAACATCCGCCCCTTTTTCACGCATCTCCGGTACGTATTGACGCGCCGTTTCGGTGATGTCGTTAACGGTGACTTTGCCGGTGAGATTGGCTTTATCCCAGGTCATGATCTGGGGTGGTACAAAGCCGATGTAGCCAATTTTCAGCGTCTGCTTTTTACCGTCCTGATCAACAACCTCGGTCTCTTTAATCAGATAAGGGGTGAAAAGCGGCTTTTTGGTCTTAACGTCGATGATATTGGCGTTAACGTACGGGAATTTTGCGCCTGCCAGCGCATCGTGCAGGTATTTAAGACCATAGTTGAATTCGTGGTTACCGAGGTTGCCGACGGTATAATCCAGGGTGTTCATCGCTTTATACACCGGGTGGATCTCGCCTTTTTTCAGCCCCTTTGCCGCCATGTAGTCACCCAGCGGACTCCCCTGAATCAAATCACCGTTGTCGACCAGCACGCTATTTTTTACTTCATTGCGGGCGGCATTGATCAAACTTGCCGTGCGTACCAGTCCGAATTTTTCCGTAGGGGTATCTTTGTAGTAATCGAAGTCCATCATATTGCTGTGCAGGTCGGTGGTTTCCAGAATACGGAGATCGACCGTCGCCGCCTGTACGCTCGCTGCAATCAGCGTCGCCAGGAGCGTTGCGCTAAACTTAATCATCAGAGGCGTCCTTTTTTCGATCCAGGCCACAAAAGAATATGTATCTATCGTTTGTTGCTTACAGAAGTGTGAATCCTGCCAGAAAAAAGGGCGATGAAACCGGAATTGCTTCACAGATAGCGGAATTGTTCACATTACGATATAAATAAAACAAAGAGTTATACCCACTGCGTTAACGAAGAGGTGGAGAATGTTAGATAAAATTTGTCAGCTCGCACGGGATGCGGGCGATGCCATCATGCAGGTGTATGATGGCGCACAACCGATGAACGTTGTCAGCAAGGCGGATGATTCCCCGGTCACGGCGGCGGATATCGCGGCGCATGGCGTGATCATGAAAGGGCTACAGGCACTCACGCCAGAGATCCCCGTGCTTTCCGAAGAAGCGCCGCAGAGCTGGGATGAGCGTCAGCACTGGCAGCGTTACTGGCTGGTCGATCCTCTGGACGGCACCAAAGAGTTTATCAAGCGTAACGGTGAATTCACCGTGAATATCGCCCTGATCGACAAGGGCAAAGCGGTGCTTGGGGTGGTCTACGCGCCGGTGATGAAAGTGATGTACAGCGCCGCGGAAGGCAAGGCCTGGAAGGAAGAGTGTGGTGTCCGCAAGCCGATCCAGGTGCGCGATGCGCGCCCTCCGCTGGTGGTCATCAGCCGCTCGCACAGCGACAGCGAGTTGGAGGAGTATCTGCAACAGCTGGGTGAACATCAGACGACCTCGATTGGCTCCTCGCTGAAATTCTGTCTGGTGGCGGAGGGGCAGGCGCAGCTCTATCCCCGTTTCGGGCCGACGAACATCTGGGACACGGCAGCCGGCCACGCGGTAGCCGCGGCCGCGGGTGCGCATGTTCATGACTGGCAGGGCAAGCCGCTGGACTACACCCCGCGCGAATCATTCCTCAATCCAGGCTTCCGGGTCTCTCTTTACTGAGCCAGCAGCTTGTGCAGCAGATCAACCACCTGCTGCACCTCTTCCTGGGTTAACGCCCCGTCTTTTACCCACTGCACCTGGCCGTTTTTATCCAGCACGATAATCGCGGAACTCTCTTCCTCAAGCTGCCAGGCTTTTCGCGTCACGCCGTTGCTGTCGACAATAAACTGCGACCACGGGTAGAGCTTTTTGTTGCTCTCAAGGCTTGAGCGCACAAACATCCCGGAGCCAGGGATGGCATCGTCGGTGTTCACAATGGTGGTGGTCTGATAGCGGTCATGCGGGAATTTTGCGGCCTTGATCGCTTCCACCAGGTTTGCGTTTTTCTCTTTTGCAGATGTACGACCGGCAATATGTTGTACAACTCTCACTTTGCCCGCCAGTTGCGCGCTATTCCACGGTTTGTAGCTAAACTTATCATTGTCGAGAATCAATTCTCCCCGGTCAGCAATGCCGACTGGCGGTACGCGTTGTCCTTTTTCAATGTTGTGGGCACTCGCCCACAGGGGCAGGAGCAGGCATGCGGCTGCAAGAATGTTACGTAGGGTCATGGTGTTTCCTTATTGTATGCAGGTGATCCGACCACTTGGTCTTACGCTTTTAATCATAAGTGCGATCAATGGGCTTTTCCCGCAATCCCGATGCCAGTTTGCGGGCGAACGCACATATCCATAAAAAAACGACGGCTTATACTGCCTGTAGTCACAGTTTGAAAAGATTATTCTGAATAATTGTAATCAAACGGTAAATAAACTTATGCACACTGGGTAACTACGTAGTTCTGGTCTATAGTCATTGGGCAACAAAATTTGCGCTCAGAACAGTCGGGCCGATTGTGGCGCCGCAAGAGCGTATGATTCGCAGGAGATACAAGAATGAAAATTTTCCAACGCTACAACCCGCTTCAGGTGGCGAAGTACGTGAAGATCCTGTTCCGTGGACGGTTGTATATCAAGGATGTTGGCGCTTTTGAGTTTGATAAGGGCAAGATCCTTGTCCCAAAAGTGAAGGACAAACAGCACTTGTCTGTGATGTCCGAAGTCAACCGTCAGGTTATGCGTCTGCAAACTGAGATGGCTTAACCTACGTGCTATGCAGTAGTTAAAAAAACGGCTCCCGATGGGAGCCGTTGATGTTTGTGGGGGGAAGTATAACTCTGACTCTGTTGTATCGGTGAATTTCTGGTTGCCACTTTCCAGAGGAAGTATGAGTTTGTGTAGTTATTCTTAAACTCTCTTTCAGTGCTCTCGTTTTGATATAAAACAATAAAAAATTGATTCTCTATTGGCCTTATTGAATAACGAATAAAGAATGCTCATCTCATTAACGAAAAGGAGTTTTAAGGATGGCTATTCCTGCTTATTTGTGGCTGAAGGATGATGGTGGTGCGTTAATAAAAGGTGCTGTTGACGTACAAGATAGAGAGTCAAGTATAGAGATCAATGGGTTTTCACATAATGTATCTATTCCAACAGATCCATTGACAGGAAAAATTACCGGAACAAGGAAGCACTCAAGTATCCTCTTTATGAAAGAATTTGATTGTTCATCTCCCTATCTGTTCAAGGCGGTTTGTACCGGCCAAACGTTAATAAGCGCAGAGTTTAAATGGTATCGTATTAACGATGCGGGTCAGGAAGTTGAGTATAACAACATGTTTCTTGAAAACGTAAAAATTGTCGGAGTTTCTCCTGTCATGCATGATACGAAAGATGCTTCGAAAGAGAAACATAATCACCTTGAATGTGTTGAGATGCGATATGAAAAAATAACATGGAAACACTGTGATGGGAATTTGCTCTTTTCCGATAGCTGGAACGAAAGGGCATAACATGAGACGTCCAGCAATCGCTGTTAAGCCTCAACCTCCTTATGATATTTCTTCATTTTCTCCACCTGGCGTTTCATTATCAAACAACATGATGATTGCGCGGTTCCATCATGGCCCGTCAGCGCTGACCTACTTATGGTTTTATAAGCAAGTAAAAGGGCATGGCCCTTGGGATTATAAAAACATATTAGGTAGGCAATACGAAAATTTTGGAAATTTTCATTTCGGAGCGGTAGGCATTGCCGCCGGAATTGAACCCGAGATATTATTGCGGGCAGCCGGACTTGCTCAAATTCTTGCAGGGACCAGCGACCCTAGTTTTAAAAATTATCAAGGGCCGGATTCACATGGGGATGATCCAACCGATCAGACATGGATTAGAGCAGGAATAGACTATGCTCAACGCTCTGGTTTTTAAAAATAAGTGGCTATATATAATCGTCGTGATTATTTTGTTAGGGTGTGGCATATGGCGTGTAGTTGATGAATTTCTTTACCTTGAACAAGATATTATACGCCGAGAGAAAGTTGGTGAGTTGTCAACTTTAATTATTACTGAAAGTAATGCTGGAGCAACCACTCCATATGTATACCAATATTACCTATACTCTGCGAAAAAATCGGATGCGGATTTTTTAAATGATCTAAGAAGTGGCTATGAACCTTTCCTGGTGACTACCGCCTCAGATGTGTATGTAAAAATTGAAGATAATTCTATCCATCTTAAGGTTAGTGGTGATATCTTTAAATTTAAGAACGTTGCAGGCTATAGTTTTATATATATGGATTCATCACCGTTCTAAATTTTTTTATCAATGTCAGATACGTACTGCATATGAGTGAAAAAAGAAAGGGCAGTTAATCACAGCCCTTTTGTTATCACGCCGACACCTTCTCTTCCGCATCCGGCAGTTTCGGCACCAGCACGGTCGGTTTGTTATCGATACGCGTCACCAGCAACTGGTCGATGCGGTAGTTATCAATATCCACCACTTCAAACTTGTAGCCGGAGAACTTCACCGAGTCGGTGCGCTTCGGGATTTTACGCAGCATAAACATCATAAAGCCGCCGATGGTCTCGTAGTTGCCTGACTGCGGGAACTCGTCGATATCCAGCACGCGCATCACGTCGTCGATTGGCGTTGCGCCGTCAATCAGCCATGAGTTCTCATCACGCGCCACAATCTGCTCTTCCAGACCCTGGCCGACCAGGTCACCCATCAGCGTGGTCATGACGTCGTTGAGGGTAATGATACCCACCACCAGCGCGTATTCGTTCATGATAACGGCGAAGTCTTCACCGGCGGTTTTGAAACTTTCCAGCGCTTCAGAGAGCGTCAACGTGTCCGGTACAATCAGGGTATTGCGGATCTGCACGCCGCTGTTGAGCGCCAGGCTTTGGTTCGCCAGCACGCGGTTCAGCAGATCTTTGGAATCCACATAGCCGATGATGTGGTCGATATCTTCATTACAGACCAGGAATTTAGAGTGCGGGTGCTCCGCGACTTTATTCTTCAGGCTCTGCTCGTCTTCATGCAGATCGAACCAAATCACGCTTTCACGGCCCGTCATGGAAGAGGGCACGGTACGGGATTCCAGCTCGAACACATTTTCGATCAGCTCATGCTCTTGCTTGCGCAGCACTCCGGCCAGCGCACCGGCTTCTACCACGGCGTAGATGTCGTCGGAGGTGATGTCATCTTTACGCACCATCGGCAGTTTAAAGATGCGGAAGATGACGTTCGCCAGGCCGTTGAAGAACCACACCAGCGGACGGAACACGAACAGGCAGAAGCGCATCGGGTTGATGATACGCAAAGCCACAGCTTCTGGCGCAATCATACCGATGCGTTTCGGGGTCAGGTCAGCGAACAGGATGAACATCCCGGTGACCAGCGAGAAGGAGAGAATAAAGCTCATCTGCTCGGCAAGTTCGGCGGACATGTACTGCACGAACAGGCTGTAAAAGGCCGGAGAAAACGCTGCATCCCCCACGATACCGCCGAGAATAGCGACCGCGTTCAGGCCAATTTGTACCACGGTGAAGAACGTTCCAGGATTTTCCTGCATCTTCAGGATACGGGAAGCATTGATGTTGCCTTCGTCGGCAAGCAGCTTAAGTTTGATTTTACGGGACGCGGCCAGCGAGATCTCGGATATCGAGAAAAATGCGCTGACGGCTATCAGACAAAGTATTACTAAAATACTGTTTAACATAGTTTATCCGGCTTCTCGCCAGATCCTCGGAAGGGAAGTTGATACCATTTGTGTGGAAACACATTGAACGTCAGCTCGTAGCGTTGAGCTGATTATTTCAGCGGGTAGTATAGCGTAAAGAGATGTAAACCTGCCAGAGGTCACATTTTGAGGCGAAAAGAGGCCGGGCAGGCGGCGAACCGGCCCGGCGAGACGCGCTATTTTGCGGCCGATAACCCGACGTTGTTCACTGCACGACGGGCAGCATCGCCTCCCCACACCTGATCGTACTCATAGCCTGTGAGCTGTTTTATCACCACGCGGGTATTGGCATCGCAGTCGCGGTAATCACCGCCCAGCTTACGGCGGGCAATCTCCTTGAGAAGCAGCTTATGCGTGTCGCGGGTGAGCTTGAATTTATAGGTAGTGAAGAAGCTCACCGCCAGCAGGGCTGCCGTCGCGAAGATCATCAGGCCTATAATCGCCCCCAGCGCGCTTTCAGGCTGTGCGCCGCCGCCCTTCACAAAGCCGGACTCCTGCAGGACCAGGCCAATAATCATGATGGCGATCGCCACGGTGCTTTTGCGGGTCAGGACCATCACCCCGGCAAAAATCCCTTCGCGGCGCTGCTGCGTCACCATCTCGTCAATATCAGGAATGAAGCTGTAGATATTCCACGGTATGTAATAGAGGCCTGCTCGGGTGGCGCCCAGCAGGATAAAGACCGCCGTGAACAGCAGCGTGGGCACCTGGGTTTTGGTCAGGTAAACCGTAAACAGGAACACCAGCACGAAGAATATCCCGCCGTAAGAGAGGCGCAAAGCGGCAGAAGGGGAGACATTCAGCCTGTTCAGCAACAGCATAAATCCATATGTGCCAGGTACCGAGGCGAAAGCCGCAATGCTCAGCCAGCCGGAGACGGCTGCCGCGTCCTGGCTCAGACAATACACGACATAATAGGTAAAGACCGAACCGAATACGTCCATCGCCGTAAATGAAAAGATATAAATAATAATATGCAGGCGGAACGCGCGAATACGGAAAGAGGAAAAGAGATCCAGCACCAGATATTTCAGGTGATTAATTAATCCGCTGCTGCGCTGTTTATCCACTTTAAACGTGGATGGCTGTTGCACATCTTTCGCTTCCCAGGTGGTATACCAGGTAATAAATACCGCAATACAGAATACGCAGGAGAATATCAGCCCGGTAAGAGTATAGGTAAACGGATTATCTTTCCCCGTGAACTGCATAATGACGCCGGGAACGGAAACCGCAAGAAAGCCGCCGAGCTGAGAGCAGATCATGCGCACGCCGGAGAGACGGCTGCGCTCTTCATACCGGTTAGTCATTTCAGCGGCCAGGGTTTCCCAGGGCACCAGCACCATCGCCGACAAGAGCTCAATAGAGAGGTAAGTGCCCAGGTAATACCAGTAACCCATGTCCGTAAGCCACAGCAGGGCATACAGAAACATTAAGGGCGAACTGAGTAATAAAAAGAAGCGGCGACGGCCAAATTTACGCCCGAGCCAGGTATCACCGAAATTATCCGTGATATAACCCATAATCGGGCTTAATAACGCATCAATGACGCGAGCAATAGCAAATATCGAACCCGCTTCGACGACAGAGAGCCCGCAATAGGTGGTGTAAAAAAATAAAAGCCAAGTGCCGATAATGGCGAAAGCGCCTCCGCCAAACAGATCGGTTATACCGTAGCCGAGCGCCACGCCATAACCCACTCTACGTTCAGTTGGTTTGACCATAATAATATCCAGTGTAGGGTAATGATTAACCCGATCTGTCGGGTCGTTTTTTATTTACTGCTGGAATACAAATTACGTTCTATTAATTGATTTCTATCCATTGCCTTAATTGAGATGATCGATAAATAGCCTCCACAAGGGTGAGTGATTTCCCGGCTTCACGGATATCGGTGTAATCCGTGTAACCGGGGTGAGTGATAGCCTGATAAAAACGGCGGATCGCCTGCTGGTGGCCCAGCCCCCAGTAGCTTTTGACCGAACCGTCCGGGGAGTCGTCGCAGGTGAGCCTGACGCGCTCACCCGGCGTCACGCGCCAGAGCGTGTTGTCGTTCAGCAGCAGCGAGCCCTGCTCGCAGTGGATCTCCATCAGAAGCGGGGAATCAGTGGTATTGCAGTTGCTGGCGTAAAACAGGCCGCGCGCGCCGTTAGCAAAGTGCAGCGTGGCCATCGCGCTGTCTTCACCTTCCGTCACGTCCGCCAGTTCACCGCTATCCACCACGCCTTTCACACGCGTCACGCCGCCGGCAAACCACTGCATCAGGTCGAGGGTATGAATGGCCTGGTTGATCAGCAGGCTGCCTCCTTCCGTAGCCAGTCGCCCACGCCACGAACTTTGGGTGTAGTACGCGCCCGAGCGTGACCACGTCAGCACCGCTTTGATACTGAGCATTTTTCCCAGCTCGCCTTCGTCCAGCGCCTGGCGAATGCGCAGGCTGGTGGGGTTGAGCCGGTTCTGATAACACACGCCGAGCAGACCCGTAGCCTGGTCAGCGGCGCGGGTGATATCCACCAGTTCGCTGCTGTTCATGCCCACCGGTTTTTCGCAGAAAACATGCTTTCCGGCGGCGAGGGCCGCCAGAATCATGCTTTTATGCTCAAAGTGCGGCGTGCAGATATGGACCACGTCGATGGCATCATCCAGCAGCATCTCCCGGTAATCCTGGTAGAAGCGGCACTGATAGCCCAATGCCAGCTTCAGCCCTTTGATGCTGTCGATATCTGCCAGCGCACGCAGCGCAACGTTGGGGAGCTGGCGCAGCGCATTCACGTGGCAACCGTGAATCGCTCCGGCGCCGATCACCGCCGTGTTCAGGAGCTTCATTGTCGCCTCCCGTTATGCCGTTGCGTTGGCCAGCATCTGTGCCTTCACGCAGAGCTCCGCCGCCTTAAAGGCGTGAGCCTGGGTCATGGCATGTTCAGTACGATGCAAACAATCGAGGATCAGTTCGCCAAAGAACGGGAATCCGACCTGGCCGGCGACCGGATAACGGAACTCCCCCTCGTTATTGACGAGATACACCACGTCCTGTTCACCACGGGTGAGATCGACATATTTGCGGATCTCGATATAGCCTTCGGTGCCCAGCAGCGTCAGGCGGCCATCGCCCCAGGTCGAGAGCCCGTCAGGGGTAAACCAGTCGCAGCGGAAATAGCCGCTGGCGCCGTTTTCCCCTTTCAGCATGGCATCGCCAAAATCTTCGAAGGCGGGGTACTGGGGGTGTTTAACGTTCCGTACCTGGCTTGCCACCACGGTGGCGTCACTGTTGCCGGTATAAAACAGGAACTGCTCAATCTGATGGCTGCCGATATCGCACAGAATGCCGCCGAAGTAGCGCCGATCGTAGAACCAGTCCGGGCGGCCGGTCCCTTCCCGGTGCGGGCCCGTCCCCAGCGTTTGTACGACGCGGCCAATGGCCCCTTGCTGCACCAGTTGTCCGGCAAAGACCGCGCTCTCAACATGCAGGCGTTCGCTGTAATACACGGCGTATTTCCGGCCCGTTTTTTCCACCATGGCTTTGGCATCCGCCAGTTGTTCAAGGGTGGTAAGGGGGGCTTTATCGGTGAAGTAGTCTTTGCCTGCGGCCATCGCTTTTAGCCCCAGCGCACAGCGCTCGGCGGGAATGGCGGCACCAGCTACCAGACGCACCTCATCGTCGGCGAGTATGACATCCAGGGAGTCTGCAACCCTGGCCTGCGGATACTGCTGAATGAATTTATCCACTTTTGCCGGATCGGGGTCGTAGACCCATTTCAGCGTGGCGCCCGCTTCAATCAGGCCGTTACTCATGCCGTAGATATGGCCGTGGTCGAGCGCGGCAGCGGCAAAGACAAACTCTCCTTCCCTGACAACGGGCTGAGGTTTACCCACTGGCGCGTAGTTCATGCCGTCATTTTTGTTCATGGTGTTACTCCTTCATCCAGATCTTTGCCCAGGGGAATCGCACCGACTTCGCTGAAGTTGGCGACGCTTGCGGATTTTTCATAAAAACGGGGGGCGAGGGCGTTGGTCCCGCCGGTACGGTAAAACGGATCGTCGCGTTGAATCGGCAGCGAAACCACGCAGCGGGTGATGGCGGATTTATAGATCGCGGTTATCAGCTCCAGCGAGCGTTTGCCCTGCAGACCATCCACTAACGGCGCCGTGCCGTGCTCAATGGCATACAGCAGGTCGTTAATCTGCCCGGTGTGCAGCGTCCATTCGAGCTTCGGCGTCTCGTGAAAAATGGCGTTAAGCTGCGCTTCCCGCTCCAGGTCCCGATCATTCTGGGGGAAGCCGTTATCAGCGCTGACGCTGGCAAAGGCCTGCCACGGTGCAGAGATGCGCGCCTTTTCACCCTGGATAATGATTTTCTGATCTTCGCCGTGGTGCACGACCGAGGCGGTTAGCTGAGTGAGTGCGCCGCTGGGGTATTTAAATATTGCCGCGCTGAGATCTTCGACTTCAGCGTTGTCGTGCGCCACGTTGGTCATCATAGCCACCACTTCAGACGGGAAGCCCAGCATCCACTGAATGGCGTCGATGTGGTGAACCGCGTGGTTAAGGGTGCAGCCGCCGCCCTCTTTTTCCCAGGTGCCGCGCCACCACAGGTCGTAGTAGCAGTGTCCGCGCCACCAGAACGAGTCCACCTGGGCATGGCACACCTTGCCAGCAAGGCCCGAATCCAGCGCCGCTTTTAAACGCCAGAAGGCATCGGTAAAGCGGTTTTGAGCGATGATGGCGAGCAATTTACCGCTGGCCTGTTGCGCGGCGATCATGGCGTCGCACTCCTCCAGCGAGGCGGCCATCGGTTTTTCGCACAGCACATGGCAACCCGCATTGAGGGCATTAATGCTTATCTCTGCATGAACGTAGGGCGGCGTGCAGACGTCGACGATATCGATATCTGGCTCTGACGCCAGCATCTGCTCGTGGCTTTCATACACGCGTGCGTCTGTCAGGTTGTAGCGTGCTTTTTTCTCGTGGGCTTTTTCCGGGTAGATATCGACCAGCGCGACGATCCGGCAGCGTTGGCCAAACTGCAAATAACCCTGAATATGGTTATGCGAGATATTTCCTGTTCCCACGATAGCGACATTTAACATCGTTTCTTCTCCTGAGTTACCAGGTGCCGGAGGCATCCAGCGTGACGCTGGCGGTCTCTTTAGCCACTGAGGTGCTGATACGCTGTTGAAGCAAGCGCAGATACTGTTTCTCGTTGAGCGGGAGGTCGACCCAGTCGTCGGTCCAGGTGGAGAGGTGCATGGCGTTGGAGAGTGTTAATCCGTGGATCCCTTCCAGCCCCGGGGCAATGAGTGGCTCGCCGCGCAGGATGGCGCCGCAGAAATTGGCGGTAATGACGTGGTGTTCGCTGCATTCCGGGCCGACGGGAAGCGTGACCTCCCAGCATTCCGGTTCACCAAAGCCGTTTTGCCAGCGGGCGTTGAAGGCGGTTTCAGATTCCCGCAGCCGCCAGTAGCGCAGTTTCCCTTCTTCGACGACCACCTTGCCGCGATCGCCGACGATCTCCAGCCGGTTGGTCCCCGGCGTTTCAGCCACGGTCGTGATAAATACGCCCGTCGCACCGTTGGCGTATTCGGCGTAGGCGGTGACCTCATCTTCCACTTCAATGTCGCGATGCTTACCAAACTGGCAAAACGCGCGCAGACGGATCGGCATACCAACCAGCCACTGCCAGAGATCGAGCTGATGCGGGTCCTGATTGAGCAGTACGCCGCCGCCTTCTCCTTTCCAGGTGGCGCGCCAGCCGCCGGAGTTGTAGTAGCTCTGCGAGCGATACCAGTTGGTAATGATCCAGTTGGAGCGGCGGATCTCACCCAGCTCGCCGCTGTCGATCAGATCTTTCACCTTCTGGTAGAGCGGATTCGGGCGCTGGTTGTACATGATGCCGAACACCACATCGCAGGTCCGGGCACAGGCGTTCATCTCCTGCACCTGCGCCGTATATACGCCGGCCGGTTTTTCGCAGAGCGTGTGGATGCCGTGGCGCATTGCCAGCATCGACAGACGCGGATGCTCGTAGTGCGGCGTTGCGACAATCACCGCGTCGATAAGCCCGCTCTGAAGCATCTCCTGCGCATCGCTGAAAAGGGGGAGGGAGCCGACCAGCTGGCGAATGGCCGGATGCTTTTCCGGTGCATTATCACAAACCGCCGCCAGGCATGCGTCACTGACCGTACCCGCCAGTAAATAACGCGCGTGGACCGTACCGATATTACCTATTCCGATAATGCCAAAACGTACCTTCTCCATGTCACACCTTAATTTCAGTTGAAATGAGGGATGACCGGAAAATAGGAAAGGGGAGCCGCAGCGACAATGTGTTTTTGTGAGAATACTCGCAAGCTGTTTAAGTAATCTCCAGGGTCTCTGAAATTTGGTTTTAAAATCAAAGCGCTGTTTCTGCAAATATTTGCAAAAACTGATTGAGAGCGAGGTCACACTATGCCGGGCAGGTTAAAAATGGAGGAGATTGCGACCCTGACGGGGTATTCCGTCAGCACGGTTTCGCGGGTATTAAGCGGCAAGTCTTATGCCAGCGATAAAGCCCGTGACGCGATCGTTCGCACCGCGCGCGAATTAGGTGTTCTGGAGGCAATGGCAAGCGGAAGGCTGTTAATTAACGGTATCGCTGTCTTTGCCCCGGAAAGAACTTTTCAGGGGCGTGGAGACATTTTTTATCTGGAAGTGACCAAAGGCATTGCTGAAGCGTGCGCCCCGCATAACGTGTGGGTCAGTTGCTGCGGATTAGAAGAGCAGCACGCCGACGTGAAATTGTTTATGGAAAAGGCCAGCCATAAGAATATCAACGCAATAATAATTATTGGGACTGATGATTCCACCATCTTTAAACTGGCGAGCACGCTGAATAAGCCCTGCGTATTGATTAACTCCGTTGATCGGGATCGGGTGCTGGACGCCGTATCACCCGATCACCGGGCGATTGGTTTCACCGCCATGCAGTACCTTTTTGAGCAGGGGCACCGCCGTGTGCTCACGCTCACCTGCCTGCGGCGTGAGACGCTGTATGCGCGTCTGGACGGCATTAAAGAGGCGTACCGCCATTTTCACGTGGCCTTTGATCCCCAGCGTGATTTGCTGGTGACGGAGTGGTTTACGGCAGAGGAGGCCGAGCGGGCGCTGGATGCATGGCTGTTAAGTCATGACAGATCGCAGTGGCCAGAGGTGATTTTCCCGAACAGTACCAGCATGACGGAGGGAGTGATCAGGGCGTTAACGCGCCACGGGCTGCGCATTCCGGAAGACATTTCGCTCATTACGACCGATTTTGCATGGAATTTAGCGCACCGTCTGGAAAAACCGATCACAGGCGTCACGGTGCCCTGCCGTGAGCTGGGGATTGAGGCCGTACACCTGCTGCAAACGCGGCTCAACCGACCTCAGGCGCCGGTCTATAACCTGCTGTTGCAGGGCAAAGTCATGGATTACGGCTCAGTCAGTAATGCCACGCGCCACGCGGCTCGCGTGGCGCTGGATCAGTAATCAGGCAAGCTGCGGCGGCAGGCACACGCCGATGCCACCAATTCCGCAGTAGCCGTACGGATTTTTGTGCAGATACTGCTGGTGGTCGTCCTCGGCATAGTAGAACGGTTTCGCGGTGGTGATTTCCGTTGTCACCTCGCGCGTATCACCTGCGTCGCGCATGGCCTGCTGGAAACGCTCCTTACTGGCGAGTGCGGCGGCTTCCTGCTCAGGCGTGAGCGGATAAATCGCCGAACGATACTGGGTGCCATGGTCATTACCCTGACGCATACCCTGCGCCGGGTCGTGGTTTTCCCAGAACACCTGCAGCAGCTGTTCATAGCTGATGACGGACGGGTCGTATACCACGCGTACGGCTTCAGCATGGCCGGTCTCGCCGGAGCAGACTTCGCGGTAGGTGGGGTTTGGCGTATATCCGCCCGTGTAGCCCGCCGCGGTGCTGTAGACGCCAGGCAACTGCCAGTAGAGGCGTTCCACGCCCCAGAAGCAGCCCATGGCAAACAGGGCGATTTCCATGCCTTCAGGTACGTTGGTCATTGAATGGCCATTCACGGCGTGTAAGGTTGCGACTGGCATAGGGGTGTTGCGTCCCGGTAATGCATCTGCTTGTGAAACCAGATGCTTTTTGTCGAATAAACTCACGATGGGGCCTCCCGGGGTGCGATGTTTCGGTTAAGGTTGTCACG
This sequence comes from Enterobacter cloacae complex sp. 309I3, assembly GCF_050031595.1. Lineage (NCBI taxonomy): Bacteria > Pseudomonadati > Pseudomonadota > Gammaproteobacteria > Enterobacterales > Enterobacteriaceae > Enterobacter > Enterobacter cloacae complex sp. 309I3. Next base: position 500,934 of record NZ_JBLGWI010000001.1, read on the forward strand.
AAGCGTTTAATTGAACACAATAAATGCGCTGAATGAGTCTAGATTTAATCATAAGAAATATTTGGGTGTTACACCCTTTTTCAACCCGAGAATTGGGTTTTTTGGCCAACAGGCCGTATTTTGCCGCGGAGCGGCACTTCATTTGCTTCCAGGGTGGAAACAGGGATATTCAGGAGAGAACGTGACAAAAATCCGCCAGTTATGTTTGGTCAGTGTCTTGCTGACAAGCGGGGTTGCCAGCGCGGCGAATGTCCGTTTGCAGGTTGAGGGGTTATCCGGGGCGCTGGAAAAAAACGTGCGTGCACAGCTGTCGACGATTGAAAGTGACGAAGTGACGCCGGACCGGCGTTTTCGTGCACGCGTGGATGACGCGATACGCGAAGGGCTAAAAGCCCTGGGATATTACGAACCCACCATCGATTTCGATCTCCGCCCACCGCCAAAAAAGGGGCGGCAGGTGCTTATTGCCCGCGTCTCGCCGGGTGAGCCGGTGCTGATAGGCGGCACCAATGTGGTGTTACGCGGCGGCGCGCGTACCGATCGTGATTATCTGGATCTGCTCAGTACGCGGCCTAAAATCGGTACCGTACTGAATCACGGTGATTACGACAGTTTCAAAAAATCGCTGACGAGCGTCTCCTTACGCAAGGGCTACTTCGACAGCCAGTTCAATAAAAGCCAGCTGGGCATTGCGCTGGGCAGACGCCAGGCTTTCTGGGATATCGACTATGACAGCGGCGAACGCTACCGCTTTGGCGACGTGACGTTCGAAGGCTCGCAAATTCGTGAAGAGTACCTGCAAAACCTCGTGCCGTTCAAAAAGGGTGACTACTACCATTCACGCGATCTGGCCGAGCTGAACCGCCGCCTGTCGGCAACCGGGTGGTTTAATTCGGTGGTCGTTGCGCCGGAGTTTGAAAAGGCCCGCAAAACCAAGGTATTACCGCTGCACGGTGTGGTGTCGCCACGCACCGAAAACACCATTGAGACCGGGGCTGGCTATTCAACGGACGTGGGGCCGCGCGTGAGGGCGACCTGGAAAAAGCCGTGGATGAACTCGTACGGCCATAGCCTGACCACCAGTGCCAGTATCTCAGCCCCGGAGCAACAGCTCGACTTCAGCTACAAAATTCCGCTGCTGAAGAACCCGCTTGAGCAGTATTACCTAGTCCAGGGGGGCTTTAAGCGTACCGATCTGAACGATACCGAGTCGGATTCCACCACGCTTGCCGTATCCCGATTCTGGGATCTCTCCAGCGGCTGGCAGCGCGCCATTAACCTGCGCTGGAGTCTTGACCACTTTACCCAGGCCAACGTCACCAACACCACCATGCTGCTCTATCCGGGGGTAATGATCAGCCGTACCCGCTCACGCGGCGGCCTGATGCCGACCTGGGGCGATTCCCAGCGTTACTCTATCGATTACTCCAACACCATGTGGGGTTCCGATGTGGATTTCTCGGTAATTCAGGCGCAAAACGTCTGGATCCGCACGCTGTATGACAAACACCGCTTTGTGATGCGCGGTAACCTCGGCTGGATTGAAACCGGCGACTTCGACAAAGTCCCGCCTGACCTGCGCTTCTTCGCCGGGGGCGACCGCAGTATCCGCGGCTACAAATACAAATCCATCGCGCCTAAAGATGATGACGGCAAGCTGATCGGGGCCTCCAAGCTGGCGACCGGCTCGCTGGAGTACCAGTACAACGTCAGCGGAAAATGGTGGGGCGCCATGTTTGTGGACGGCGGCGAAGCGGTGAGCGATATCCGCCGCAGTGATTTCAAAACCGGCGCGGGCGTAGGCGTGCGCTGGCAGTCGCCCGTCGGGCCCATCAAGCTCGACTTCGCTGTGCCGGTGGGTGACAAAGAAGAACACGGTTTACAGTTTTACATCGGTCTGGGGCCTGAATTATGAGTTTATGGAAGAAGATAAGCCTCGGAGTACTGATTTTTATCGTGCTGCTGCTCGGTACGGTGGCGTTTCTGGTGGGCACGACAACCGGCCTGCATCTGCTGTTTAACGCGGCGAACCGCTGGGTACCCGGGCTGGAAATCGGCCAGGTGACGGGCGGCTGGCGCGATCTACGTCTGAAGAATATTCGCTACGAGCAGCCTGGCGTTGCGGTCAACGCGGGCGAGTTTCACCTTGCCGTCAGGCTGGGTTGCCTGCGGGACAGTAAGCTCTGCGTCAACGACCTGTCGCTAAAAGATGTGAACGTGGCGATTGATTCGGAGAAAATGCCGAAATCAGCGCCGGTTGAAGAAGAGGACAGCGGCCCGCTGAATCTCTCGACGCCGTACCCGATTGCGCTTTATCGGGTGGCGCTGGACAACGTCAATGTCAAAATCGATGACACCACCGTATCGGTGATGGATTTCACCTCCGGCCTGCGCTGGCAGGAGAAAAACCTCACCCTGACGCCAACCACCCTGCAGGGATTGCTGATCGCGCTGCCGAAGGTGGCGGACGTGGCGCAAGAGGAGATCGTCGAGCCGAAGATCCAGAACCCACAGCCGGAAGAGAAACCGCTGGGTGAAACGCTGAAAGATCTGTTCTCGAAGCCCGTCCTGCCGGAGATGACGGACGTGCACCTGCCGCTGAACCTGAATATCGAAGCGTTCAAGGGCGAGCAGTTGCGTCTGACTGGCGACACCGATCTCACGGTCTATAACATGTTGCTGAAGGTCAGCAGCATCGACGGCAACATGAAGCTCGACGCGCTGGATATCGACACCAACCAGGGCTCTGTCAATGCCTCGGGTCATGCCCTGCTGCGTGACAACTGGCCGGTGGATATTACCCTGAACAGCGCGCTCAACATCGACCCGCTGAAAGGCGAAAAAGTGAAGGTCAAGGTGGGCGGCGCGCTACGCGACAAGCTGGATGTTGGGGTGAATCTCTCCGGCCCGGTGGACATGGTTCTGCGGGCGCAAACCCAGCTGGCGGAAGCCGGACTGCCACTTAACCTTGAGGTGGTCAGCAAGCAGCTGTACTGGCCGTTCACCGGCGAAAAACAGTTCCAGGCCGATGACCTGAAGCTGAAGCTGAGCGGCAAGATGACCGATTACACGCTGTCGTTCCGTACCGCCGTGAAGGGCCAGGACGTGCCACCCGCCACGATCACGCTGGATGCAAAAGGGAATGAACAGCAGGTTAATCTCGACAAACTGACCGTTGCGGCGCTGGAAGGCAAAACCGAGCTGACCGCGCTGCTCGACTGGCAGCAGGCGATCAGCTGGCGCGGTGAGCTGAAGCTCTCGGGGATTAACACGGCGAAAGAGGTGCCGGACTGGCCGTCAAAACTGGACGGTCTTATCAAAACCCGCGGCAGCCTGTACGGCGGCACGTGGCAGATGGATGTCCCGGAAATCAAGCTCACCGGTAACGTGAAGCAGAACAAGGTTAACGTAGAAGGTTCGCTCAAAGGGAATAGCTACCTGCAGTGGGTGATCCCGGGGCTGCACGTGGCGCTGGGGCGCAACACGGCGGATATCAAAGGCGAGCTGGGGGTGAAAGATCTGAACCTCGACGCCACTATCGATGCGCCGAATCTGGATAACGCCCTTCCGGGGCTTGGCGGCACGGCGAAGGGGCTGCTTAAGGTGCGCGGCACGGTGGATGCACCGCAGTTGCTGGCGGATATCACGGCCAGTAACCTGCGCTGGCAGGAGCTGTCCATCGCCCGTGTGCGCGTTGATGGGGATGTGAAATCCACCGATCAGATCGGCGGTAACCTGAACCTGCGCGTGGAGCGCATTTCTCAGCCGGACGTGAACATTAATCTGGTGACCCTGGACGCCAAAGGCAACGAGAAGCAGCACGACCTCCAGCTGCGCGTGCAGGGCGAGCCGGTTTCCGGGCAGCTTCACCTGACGGGGAGCTTCGACCGCAAGGCGGAGCGCTGGAAAGGGACGCTCGACAATACCCGTTTCAACACCCCGGTAGGGCCATTGGTGCTGTCACGCGCTATTGCCCTGGACTACCGCAATGCCGAACAAAAGATCAGCATTGGCCCACACTGCTGGACCAACCCGAATGCGGAGCTGTGTGTGCCGCAGACCATCGACGCGGGAGCGGAAGGGCGCGCGCAGATCACCCTCAATCGTTTTGATCTGGCGATGTTAAAACCGTTCATGCCGGATACCACTCAGGCGAGCGGCGTCTTTAGCGGGAAGGCTGATGTGGCCTGGGACACCACCAAAGAGGGGCTGCCACAGGGCAGCGTGACGCTTTCTGGCCGCAACGTGAAGGTGACACAGGATGTCAACAACGCGCCGCTGCCGGTGGCGTTTGATACCCTGAACCTGAGCGCCGATCTGCACAACAACCGGGCCGAGCTGGGGTGGCTTATCCGCCTGACCAATAATGGCCAGTTCGACGGTAAGGTGCAGATTACCGACCCACAAGGGCGACGTAATCTGGGCGGTAACGTCTCTATTCGCAACTTCAACCTGGCGATGGTTAACCCGATTTTCTCGCGCGGTGAAAAAGCGGCGGGGATGCTCAACGCGAACCTGCGGCTGGCGGGTAACGCGCAAAGCCCGCAGCTGTTCGGTCAGATGCAGCTAAACGGTGTGGATATCGACGGCAACTTTATGCCGTTCGATATGCAGCCAAGCCAGATTACGATGAACTTCAACGGGATGAGCTCAACGCTGAACGGCTCGGTGCTGACCCAGCAGGGGCAAATCAACCTCAGCGGTGACGCCGACTGGAGCCAGCTTGATAACTGGCGCGCCCGTATCGCCGCGAAAGGCAGCAAGGTGAGGATCACCGTACCGCCGATGGTACGCCTGGATGTCTCGCCGGATATCGTCTTTGAAGCAACGCCGAGCCTCTTTACCCTCGACGGGAACGTGGACGTGCCGTGGGCGCGCATCGTGGTTCACGAGGTGCCGGAAAGCGCGGTGGGCGTCTCCAGTGATGAAGTGATGCTCGACGATAACCTCAAGCCGATTAATCAGCAAAGCGCGGGCATTCCGATCAACAGCAATCTTACCGTGCATGTGGGGAATAACGTTCGTCTGAACGCGTTTGGGCTGAAGGCACGCCTGACGGGTGACCTGAAAGTGGCGCAGGACAGACAGGGGCTTGGCCTCAACGGGCAGATCAACATTCCTGAAGGGCGCTTCCATGCTTATGGTCAGGATTTGATAGTGCGTAAAGGTGAACTGCTGTTCTCTGGTCCGCCGGATCAGCCGCTGCTCAACATTGAAGCGATTCGTAACCCGGAAGCGACAGAAAACGACGTGATTGCGGGCGTGCGCGTCACCGGTTCGGCCGACGAACCGAAGGCGGAGATCTTCTCCGACCCGGCGATGTCCCAGCAGGAAGCACTCTCTTACCTGCTGCGTGGTCAGGGCCTGGATAGCGGCCAAAGCGACAGTGCAGCGATGACCTCAATGTTAGTGGGTCTGGGGGTTGCACAAAGTGGTCAGGTTGTGGGTAAAATCGGTGAGACGTTCGGCGTAAGCAATCTGGCGCTGGACACCCAGGGCGTGGGTGACTCCTCGCAGGTGGTGGTCAGCGGCTATGTATTGCCGGGTCTGCAGGTAAAATATGGCGTGGGGATCTTTGACTCGCTGGCAACTCTCACGTTACGCTATCGCCTGATGCCTAAGCTATATCTGGAAGCAGTGTCCGGCGTAGACCAGGCACTTGATCTGCTCTATCAGTTTGAGTTTTAGCAATGCGAATATTTGTCTACGGCAGTTTACGAACCAAGCAAGGCAACAGTCACTGGATGACCAATGCCCTGTTGCTTGGGAATTACAATATCGAAAACTACCAGTTGTACAGCCTGGGCCACTATCCAGGCGCGGTTCCCGGCGAAGGAACAGTACACGGTGAAGTTTATCGTATTGATAACGCGACACTTGCCGAACTTGATGCCTTGCGCACCAGGGGCGGTGAATACGCGCGCCAGTTGATCCAGACGCCGTACGGAAGTGCGTGGATGTACGTCTACCAGCGTCCGGTCGAAGGGTTAACGCGGATTGTAAGCGGTAACTGGTTAGACAGAGACCAGTACTGAAAAAACAACGCCACCGTGAGGTGGCGTTGTTTTTTGTGCCTCTTGTCGGGGGCGTAGCGCACCCGGGAGAAACACTCCAGCCACAAAAAAGCCCCGACCAGCGGGGCTTTATCGATGTGCGGTAAGAATTACTTCTTAGCAGCGCGTTCGAAAGAGGCGATGATTTCTGCTTTCGCCGCTTCTGCGTTGTCCCAGCCGTCAACTTTAACCCACTTGCCTTTTTCGAGGTCTTTGTAGTGCTCGAAGAAGTGAGTGATCTGCGCTTTCAGCAGTTCTGGCAGGTCGTTCACATCTTTGATGTGATCGTACTCTTTGCTCAGCTTGGTGTGCGGTACCGCAACCAGTTTCGCATCTTCGCCGGATTCGTCGGTCATTTTCAGCACGCCAACTGGGCGGCAGCGAATGACTGCGCCTGGCTGCAGTGGGTATGGCGTTGGAACCAGCACGTCAACCGGGTCACCGTCCAGAGACAGGGTGTGGTTGATGTAACCGTAGTTGCATGGGTAGAACATCGCGGTAGACATGAAACGGTCTACAAACAGCGCACCGCTCTCTTTGTCCACTTCGTATTTGATAGGATCTGCGTTAGCCGGGATTTCGATAACAACGTAGATGTCTTCTGGCAGTTCTTTACCCGCAGGGACGTTGAGTAAGCTCATGTCTGTGTCCTTTAAAATGGATGGTAAACAAGTGGCAGGTATTATAGCCAACTGGCGCTGAATGTCTCCGCCTGTTTTCGTCTTCTCACCGCGTTCGTCTCACTTTTCAGACCGATTCCATGACAGAAAAATCCATAAACTCAGCCGCATTTTTCATGGAGAAATGAAAGCGATTACAAACTTGTGATTAACGTTTTATTCACTTTTCTGAAGTGTGATGTAACGCAATTCGTTACATATTTCATTGGCTATAGTCATTTCGCAGAACATCTTTTAACCAACAATAACTCACCCTACGAGGACGTTCATATGTGGAAGCGCTTACTTCTTGTCACAGCAGTTTCGGCAGCCATGTCGTCTATGGCGATGGCCGCACCTTTAACCGTAGGATTTTCGCAGGTCGGCTCTGAATCAGGCTGGCGTGCGGCAGAAACCAACGTGGCGAAAAGCGAGGCCCAGAAACGCGGCATCACGCTGAAGATCGCCGATGGCCAGCAAAAACAGGAAAACCAGATTAAAGCCGTGCGTTCGTTTATTGCGCAGGGTGTGGATGCCATCTTTATTGCGCCCGTTGTGGCCACCGGCTGGGAGCCTGTCCTGAAGGAAGCGAAAGATGCTGAGATCCCGGTCTTCCTGCTCGATCGTTCCATCGATGTAAAAGACAAATCTCTCTATATGACCACCGTGACCGCCAACAACGTTCTTGAAGGGCAATTAATCGGTGACTGGCTGGTGAAACAGGTGGATGGCAAGCCGTGTAACGTCGTTGAGCTGCAAGGTACGGTCGGCGCGAGCGTGGCCATCGACCGTAAGAAGGGGTTTGCTGAGGCCATCGCCAAAGCGCCAAACATTAAAATTATCCGTTCTCAGTCCGGCGACTTTACCCGCAGTAAAGGTAAAGAGGTCATGGAGAGCTTTATCAAGGCTGAAAACAACGGCAAGAACATCTGCATGGTTTACGCCCACAACGATGACATGGTGATCGGGGCGATTCAGGCCATTAAAGAAGCGGGCCTGAAACCGGGCAAAGATATTCTCACCGGCTCTATCGACGGCGTGCCGGACATCTACAAAGCGATGATCGACGGCGAAGCCAACGCCAGCGTGGAGCTCACGCCAAACATGGCCGGTCCGGCATTCGATGCGCTGGAGAAATTCAAGAAAGACGGCACGATGCCTGAGAAGGTGACGGTCACCAAATCCACCCTCTACCTGCCGGATACCGCGAAAGAAGAGTTAGAGAAGAAGAAAAATATGGGCTACTAAGCTCAGCCCCCTCACCCTAGCCCTCTCCCCGGAGGGGAGAGGGAAAAGGGCAGTTTGGGCAGAAAATTAAAGACTGGCACGAATAGTCCCCTCTCCCCTCCGGGGAGAGGGTCAGGGTGAGGGGGAAAACCATGACCACTGAACAACACCAGGAAATCCTCCGCACAGAGGGCTTGAGTAAATTCTTCCCCGGCGTAAAAGCGCTGGATAACGTTGATTTTAGCCTGCGACGCGGCGAGATCATGGCGTTGCTGGGCGAGAACGGTGCGGGGAAATCGACGCTGATTAAAGCCCTGACCGGGGTTTATCACGCCGATCGCGGCACCATCTGGCTGGAAGGTAACGCCATATCACCCAAAAATACCGCCCATGCGCAGCAGCTGGGGATCGGGACGGTCTACCAGGAGGTGAACCTGCTGCCGAATATGTCGGTCGCGGATAACCTGTTTATTGGCCGGGAGCCACGACGCTTTGGCCTGCTGCGCCGCAAGGAGATGGAAGCGCGGGCGACAAAACTGATGGCGTCTTACGGCTTCTCTCTTGACGTACGCGAGCCGCTGAACCGTTTTTCCGTCGCCATGCAGCAGATTGTCGCCATTTGTCGCGCTATCGACCTCTCGGCAAAAGTGCTGATCCTTGATGAGCCCACCGCCAGCCTCGATACCCAGGAAGTGGAGATGCTCTTTACCCTGATGCGCCAGCTGCGCAATCAGGGCGTGAGCCTGATCTTCGTCACCCATTTCCTCGATCAGGTGTATGAGGTGAGCGATCGCATTACGGTGCTGCGCAACGGCAGTTTTGTCGGCTGCCGCGACACCCGCGAGCTGCCGCAGATTGAACTGGTCAAAATGATGCTCGGCCGCGAGCTGGAATCCAATGCGCTCCAGCGTGCCGGGCGTACGCTGCTGAGTGAGAAACCGGTCGCCGCGTTCAGTGATTTCGGCAAGAAAGGGGTCATCTCGCCGTTTAACCTGGAGGTGCGCCCCGGTGAAATTGTCGGTCTGGCGGGGCTGTTAGGCTCGGGCCGTACCGAAACCGCCGAGGTGATCTTCGGGATCAAGCCTGCAGACAGCGGCACCGCGCAGATCAAAGGTAAACCGCAAACCCTGCGCTCGCCGCATCAGGCCTCCTGTCTGGGTGTGGGCTTCTGCCCGGAAGACAGAAAAACGGATGGCATTATTGCCGCCGCCTCGGTGCGGGAAAATATCATTCTGGCCTTACAGGCGCAGCGCGGCTGGCTGCGGCCGATCCCACGGAAAGAGCAAAACGCCATAGCCGAGCGCTTTATCCGCCAGCTCGGTATCCGTACCCCGAGCGCGGAACAGCCGATAGAGTTCCTCTCCGGGGGCAATCAGCAGAAGGTACTGCTTTCCCGCTGGCTACTGACCAAACCTCAGTTCCTGATCCTCGATGAACCGACCCGCGGCATTGACGTGGGGGCACACGCCGAAATTATCCGCCTTATTGAAACCCTGTGCGCGGACGGGCTGGCGCTGCTGGTCATCTCGTCTGAACTGGAGGAGCTGGTGGGCTATGCCGATCGCGTCATCATCATGCGCGATCGCAAGCAGGTGGCAGAGATCCCGCTGGATAAACTGTCCGTTCCGGCAATCATGAATGCCATCGCGGCGTAAGGAGTGAATCGTGATGTCTCGTTCGCTTTCGCAAACTGGCGAAACAAAACGCCGCTTCAACTGGCCGACCGGCACGCCGCAAATCGCCGCGCTGCTGGTGGTGTTGCTGGTCGATAGCCTGGTCGCACCGCATTTCTTCCAGATAATCGTGCAGGATGGCCGCCTGTTCGGCAGCCCGATCGATATTTTAAACCGCGCCGCGCCGGTGGCGCTGCTCGCCATTGGTATGACGCTGGTGATCGCCACCGGCGGGATCGACCTTTCTGTTGGCGCGGTGATGGCCATTGCCGGGGCGACGGCAGCATCAATGACCGTGGCCGGGCACAGCCTGCCAGTGGTGCTGCTGGCGGCGTTGGGCACCGGCGTGCTGGCCGGACTGTGGAACGGCATTCTGGTGGCGGTGCTCAAAATCCAGCCGTTTGTTGCCACGCTGATATTGATGGTGGCCGGGCGCGGTGTCGCACAGCTCATCACCTCGGGGCAGATTGTTACCTTCAACTCGCCGAACCTGGCGTGGCTCGGGAGCGGCAAGCTGCTATTCTTCCCCACGCCGGTGATCATTGCGCTGGTGACGCTGGTGGTGTTCTGGATCTTTACCCGCAAAACGGCGCTGGGCATGTTCATTGAAGCGGTCGGGATCAACATCCGGGCGGCACGCAACGCCGGGGTCAATACGCGGCTGATGGTGATGCTCACGTACGTGTTGAGCGGCGTGTGTGCTGCCATCGCCGGGGTGATCGTCGCGGCAGATATTCGTGGGGCTGATGCCAACAACGCCGGGTTATGGCTGGAGCTGGATGCGATCCTGGCGGTGGTTATTGGCGGCGGATCGCTGATGGGCGGGCGCTTTAACCTGCTGCTCTCGGTAATTGGTGCGCTGATTATTCAGGGCATGAACACCGGGATCCTGCTTTCCGGGTTCCAGCCGGAACTCAACCAGGTGGTGAAAGCGGTGGTCGTGCTCTGCGTGCTGATCGTTCAGTCACCGCGCTTTGTCAGCATCATTAAGGGGATCCGTGGCCATGATAAAACGTAATTTACCGTTAATGATCACGCTGGGCGTGTTTGTGCTGGGCTATCTCTACTGCCTGACCCAGTTCCCGGGGTTCGCCTCGACGCGTGTGATTTGTAACATTCTGACAGATAACGCCTTTTTAGGCATCATCGCGGTTGGGATGACCTTTGTGATCCTCTCCGGGGGGATTGATCTCTCCGTCGGATCGGTGATCGCCTTTACCGGCGTGTTTCTTGCCAAAGCGATCGGTTTCTGGGGCATCTCGCCGCTGGTGGCGTTTCCGCTGGTGCTGGTGATGGGCTGTGCGTTTGGTGCCTTTATGGGGCTTCTGATTGACGCGCTCAAGCTCCCGGCCTTTATCATTACGCTTGCCGGGATGTTCTTCCTGCGCGGCGTGAGTTATCTGGTGTCTGAGGAATCGATCCCGATCAACCATCCGGTGTACGACACGCTCTCCAGCCTGGCGTGGAAAATCCCCGGCGGGGGCCGCCTGAGCGCGATGGGGCTGCTGATGCTGGGCGTGGTGGTCATTGGTATCTTCCTTGCCCATCGCACCCGGTTTGGTAATCAGGTCTACGCTATTGGCGGCAACGCGACCTCGGCCAACCTGATGGGGATCTCCACCCGTAGCACCACCATCCGCATCTATATGCTCTCCACCGGGCTGGCGACGCTGGCGGGGATTGTCTTCTCCATTTACACCCAGGCGGGTTACGCGCTGGCCGGGGTTGGCGTTGAACTGGATGCGATTGCCTCTGTGGTGATTGGCGGCACGCTGCTCAGCGGCGGGGTGGGGACGGTGCTGGGAACACTGTTTGGCGTGGCAATCCAGGGGCTGATCCAGACCTATATCAACTTTGACGGCACGCTCAGCTCCTGGTGGACGAAAATCGCCATCGGCATTTTACTGTTTATTTTTATTGCCCTGCAGCGCGGTCTGACGGTGCTCTGGGAGAACCGCCAGAGCTCGCCTGTTACCCGCGTGAACACATCAGTAACAGAGCGATAACATGCTGAATTTGCTTAAAGTCTAAACATTTTCCGGTAGCGGCCGATACTCTTTTTTTATGCCCAGAAATATCTCGCTACCGGAAATAACATCATGCTTAAAACGCTATCGATTCGTACCGGCTTGCTCTCTTTACTGGCCGTTATGACCCTTCTGCTGCTGATTGTCAGCGGCATTGGCATTTATGCCCTCACACAGAGTTCTTCGTCACTTCAGCGCATCAACCACCTTCAGGGTGAGCAGATGGTGCAGCTCAATTCTGGCTATACGCTGATCCTTCGTGCGCGCAACGAGGCGGGCCAGGCTGTCAGAATGATGGAAATTGGTCTGCTGGACGATGCCGCGAAATCGGTGAAAAGCATTAATCAGGAGATCGCCCTGGCGCAAAAAACGCTGAAAGGCGTGATCGACGCAGGCGTGGCCGATCCCCAGGGACAGCAGCTGCTGGATAAGGTGGCGGCCAGTCTGGCGGCCTATAACCAACAGGGGATCAACCCAATGCTGAAAGCGCTGAACGAACAGAGCGCAGACAGCTATTACGATCTGCTGGAGAGTAAGCTCATTCCGGTAGCAAAGCAGTTTGATAACGATATGCAGGCGTTCCAGATGTGGAGCGACGCGCGCGGGAAAGCGGAAGTCAGCGCCGTGCAGTCGAGCAAAACGCGGGTTCTGGTCCTGATCGTTGTCGCGGCGCTGCTGACGGCAGGCATCATTGTGCTGGCCTGGCTGGTGCTGCGCCACATGCTGCTCAAGCCGCTCTCGGCGTCGATTGCGCAGCTGGAAAACGTCGCCGCGGGGGATTTAACCCACACGCTGAATGCCCCGGCGAGCCAGGAGTTCAACCGTCTGAACGCCGCCATCGAAGGCATGCGCCAGTCGCTGATGCACTCGGTGCAGCGGGTCCGCGATGCCAGCTCGCAAATTGATACCGGCAGCCGCGAGCTGACGGCGGGAAACAGGGATCTTGCCGAACGCACGGAGTCCACCGCGACCTCGCTGGAGCAGACCGCCGCCAGCATGGAAGAGATCACCGCCACGGTGAAACTCAACGCGGATAACGCCGAGCAGGCGCACCAGCTGGCGAAATCTGTCTCGGATACTGCCGATCATGGCAGCGAAATGGTCTGCTATGTGATTGAGAAAATGCGCGATATCTCCGGCAGCTCGGCGCGCATTGCCGACATTCTGAGCGTTATTGACGGCATTGCCTTCCAGACCAATATTCTGGCGCTGAACGCCTCCGTGGAAGCGGCGCGTGCGGGCGAGCAGGGGCGCGGTTTTGCCGTCGTTGCGGGCGAGGTACGCAATCTTGCCAGCCGCAGCGCCGATGCGGCAAAAGAGATCCGTTCACTTATCAGCGACTCGCAGACCCACGTTAATGAGGGCAGCGAGCTGGCGCAGCAGGCGGGCGAAACGATGGATGAGATCGCAACCGAAGTGCTGCGCATGACCAAACTGATGCGCGAAATTGCTACCGCGTCTCAGGAACAGAGCCGCGGCATTGAACAGGTGAATATTGCGGTAAATCAGATGGATGAAACCGCGCAGCAGAATGCGGCGCTGGTACAGCAATCCTCTGCCGCGACGCGCTCGCTGGAAGAGCAGTCACGCCAGCTGATGGAAGCCATGTCATCATTTAAACTGACGACGCAGAGTGTCGCATAATATTCCCCGCCCCTGGTACATTCTGTACCAGGGTATTATTCTCGGACGAATTAATCGCGCTAATATTATCGTGAATATTACCGAGTAATATTTCCAGCTGGTGAGTTAAGGTTAACGCTTTTTCCGTCGGTTCAAGATATAACCCTTTACGGATAAATAGCGGTTCAGCAAAAAGCTGGCTAAAGCGCTTCAACGCCAGGCTCACGGCCGGGCGTGACATCTCCAGCCGGACAGAGGCCTTCGCCATGCTGCCGCAGCGGACCACTTCAATAAAGACAGGAATAAGATTTAAATCGATGCCGGTATTGGCACGGGAATAGTTTTTCGTCACGGGTACGCTCCAGGAAATATCTGTCAAACTGTTATGGAAATAATGCAGGAGCGAATCTGAATATTAAAGCGCGTTTTTTATAAACACTTATACGGTAAATTATATAAATGTATTGGGGAGCCAGAGCGGCTCCCCGGGAGAGGGATTACGCGTCCGGATACTCACGGATAAAACGTTCAACGTCTTCAACCATATGGTTGTTGCCGACGAAGAAGGAACGACGCTGGTGCAGACTTTCTGGCACGATATCCAGAATGCGCTCTTTACCATCGCTCGCCTTGCCGCCCGCCTGTTCCGCCAGGAACGCCATCGGGTTGCATTCATACAGCAGACGCAGCTTCCCGTCCGGGTGGCTGGCGGTGCTTGGGTAGAGGTAAATGCCGCCTTTGAGCAGGTTACGGTGGAAATCCGCAACCAGGGAACCGATATAGCGGGAGGTGTAAGGGCGTTGCGTCGCTTTATCTTCTTCCTGGCAGAATTTGATGTACTTCTTCACGCCAGTCGGGAACTTGATGTAGTTACCTTCGTTGATGGAGTAGGTGTTGCCCTTCTCCGGGAAGCGCATACGTTCCTGACACAGGCAGAACACGCCCAGCGACGGATCGTAAGTAAAGGCATGAACGCCACAGCCGGTGGTGTAGACCAGCATGGTGGAGGAGCCATACACGACATAACCGGCAGCAACCTGCTGACTGCCAGGCTGCAGGAAATCTTCTTCTGTCACCGGCGTGCCAACAGGCGTGACGCGGCGGTAGATGGAGAAAATGGTACCGACAGAAACGTTAACGTCGATGTTGGAGGAGCCGTCCAGCGGATCCATCAGAACAACGTATTTCGCGTGTTCACACCCTTCGAATACGACAATTTCATCTTCTTCTTCAGAGGCGATACCCGCAACGATGTCGCGCGCGCGCAGTGCAGCTTTCAGTTTTTCATTTGCGAACAGATCGAGTTTCTGCTGAACCTCGCCCTGAACGTTCTCGGCACCGCTGGCACCCAGGATATCGACCAGACCGGCCTTGTTGATATCACGGTGGATGATCTTAGCGCCCAGCTTTATTGCCGACAGCAAAGCAGTGAGTTCACCGGTAGCATGAGAGAACTCGTGCTGCTTTTCGACAATAAATTCACCTAACGTTTTCATAACACTTTCCCTGCATCTTTGTGAGTAGAGCGATTGTATGTTCACTAAAACGACTAATGCCCAACAATCTTAACAAATATTCAAATAGTAGCGCAGAGGTGAATCGCGCCAGCAATATACGGATTTACCTGAAATGCGTTTCACACCCGCTAACATGTGAGTAAAATGTGCGCCACATTGAAGAAGGATAGTGACGTATGCGCATTCATATATTGGGGATTTGTGGCACTTTCATGGGCGGACTGGCAATGCTGGCGCGCTCGCTGGGCCATGAAGTGACTGGTTCGGACGCCAATGTGTATCCGCCGATGAGCACGCTCCTGGAGAAGCAGGGCATCTCTCTGATTCAGGGTTATGATGCCAGCCAGCTGGATCCCGCGCCGGATCTGGTGATCATTGGCAACGCCATGACGCGAGGTAATCCGTGCGTTGAGGCGGTACTGGAACGCAATATTCCGTTCATGTCTGGCCCACAGTGGCTGCATGATTTCGTCCTGCGCGACCGTTGGGTTGTTGCCGTGGCCGGTACGCACGGTAAAACCACCACCGCCGGTATGGCGACCTGGATCCTTGAAGCCTGTGGTTACAAGCCTGGCTTTGTCATTGGCGGCGTTCCGGGCAATTTCGACGTGTCTGCGCGTCTGGGGGAGAGCCCGTTCTTTGTGATCGAAGCCGATGAGTACGACTGTGCGTTCTTCGACAAGCGCTCCAAGTTTGTACACTACTGCCCGCGCACGCTGATCCTCAACAACCTTGAGTTCGATCATGCGGATATCTTTGACGATCTGAAAGCCATTCAGAAACAGTTCCACCATTTGGTGCGCATCGTTCCGGGTCAGGGCCGTATCATCCTGCCGGAGAACGACATCAATCTTAAGCAGACCATGGCGATGGGCTGCTGGAGCGAGCAGGAGCTGGTGGGTGAGCAGGGCCACTGGCAGGCGAAAAAACTCAACGTGGATGCCTCGGAGTGGGAAGTGTGGCTCGACGGCGAGAAAGTGGGTGAGGTGAAGTGGGGCCTGGTTGGCGAACACAACATGCATAACGGCCTGATGGCAATCGCTGCCGCACGCCATGTGGGTGTTCAGCCTGCGGACGCGGCGAATGCACTGGGTTCATTTATCAATGCCCGTCGCCGTCTGGAGCTGCGCGGTGAAGCCCACGGCGTAACCGTGTATGACGATTTCGCGCACCACCCAACTGCTATTCTGGCGACGCTTGCAGCGTTACGCGGCAAGGTCGGCGGTACCGCGCGCATTCTGGCGGTGCTGGAGCCACGCTCTAACACCATGAAAATGGGCATCTGCAAAGACGATCTCGCGCCATCCTTAGGGCGTGCCGACGAAGTCTTCCTGCTGCAGCCACAGCATATTCCGTGGCAGGTAGCTGAAGTGGCCGATGCCTGCATTCAGCCTGCGCACTGGAGTGCGGATGTTGATGCTCTGGCGGATATGGTGGTGAAAGCCGCTCAGCCGGGTGACCATATCCTGGTGATGAGTAACGGCGGTTTTGGTGGGATCCATCAGAAGCTGCTGGACGGTCTGGCGAAAAAGGCTGAGGCCGCAGAGTAAAAAAAGCCCGGTGGCGCTAGCGCTTACCGGGCCTACATTACTCTTCTCCCTCTCCCCTATGGGGAGAGGGCTGGGGTGAGGGGGGAACAGGCGGTTCGATATTACTCTTCGTTCTCAGACAGCTCGCGCAGATACTGGAAAATCAGACGCGCGGACTTCGGCGGCTTATTCCCTTCTTTCTCTTTCTTCGCGTTGCGGATCAATGAACGCAGCTGCTGGCGGTCGGCATCCGGCCACAGGTTCAATACTTCCGGTACCGCATCATCACCCTGTTCAATCAGACGGTCGCGGATCTGCTCCAGCTTGTGGAACAGCGCAACCTGCTGGTTGTGGCGGTTTTTCAGTTTATCCAGCGCCTGGCGGATCGGATCGACGTCGCGCTGACGCAGCATTTTACCGATAAGCTGAAGCTGGCGACGACGGCCTTCTTTTTTGATTTTCTGTGCCAGTTCAATGGCATCACGCAGATCCTGGTCGAGCGGGATCTTATCCAGCGCGTTTTTACCCAGTTCCACCATTTCTGCGCCAAGCTGTTTTAACTCTTCGGCGTCGCGTTTAATTTCACTTTTACTGACCCAGATGATCTCATCATCTTCGTCTTCGATGTCATCACCGGGAACGTCGTCGAGCCAGTCTTCGGGCTGCTTAGTCATGTCAGGCTCCTTAAAAAAAGAGGCTAATGTTACCAGTTAAGACGCGCACTGAAAAACGGTTCTCTGTTAGACTTCAGTTAACTCTCTCTTACAGTATGGCATTTGCGATGAAAGTAACCTCACAAGTTGAAGCGCAGCGTAAAATTCTGGAAGAAGCCGTCTCCACCGCGCTGACGCTCGCTTCAGGTAAATCAGATGGCGCCGAAGTGGCGGTCAGCAAAACCACCGGCATTAGCGTGAGCACCCGCTATGGCGAAGTGGAGAATGTAGAATTCAACAGCGATGGCGCACTGGGGATCACGGTCTATCACCAGAACCGCAAAGGCAGCGCGTCGTCTACCGATCTCAGCCCCGATGCCATTGCCCGTACCGTGCAGGCGGCGCTGGATATTGCGCGTTACACCTCACCGGATCCTTATGCTGGCGTTGCGGATAAAGATCTGCTGGCGTTTGATGCCCCGGATCTCGATCTTTTCCACCCGGCGGAAGTTACCCCGGACGAAGCCATCGAGCTGGCCGCGCGTGCCGAACAGGCGTCTTTGCAGGCGGATAAACGCATCACCAATACCGAAGGCGGCAGCTTCAACAGCCACTACGGCATCAAAGTCTTCGGCAACAGCCACGGAATGCTGCAGGGCTATTGCTCAACCCGTCACTCGCTTTCCAGCTGCGTGATCGCCGAAGAGAACGGCGATATGGAGCGGGATTATGCTTACACCATCGGCCGCGCGCTGGGGGATTTGCAGTCTCCGGAGTGGGTGGGCAAAGCGTGTGCCGAACGCACGCTGTCTCGCCTGTCACCGCGTAAGCTCTCCACCATGAAAGCCCCGGTTATTTTTGCCAATGAAGTGGCGACCGGCCTGTTTGGCCATCTGGTGGGCGCTATCGCGGGCGGCTCAGTTTACCGTAAATCGACCTTCCTGCTCGGCTCACTGGGCAAACAGATCCTGCCGGAATGGCTGACCATTGAAGAGCACCCGCACCTGCTGAAAGGGCTGGCCTCCACGCCGTTCGACAGCGAAGGCGTGCGCACGGAACGCCGCGATATTGTTAAAGACGGCATTCTGACCCAGTGGCTGCTGACCAACTACTCCGCGCGCAAGCTGGGGCTGAAAAGCACCGGACATGCGGGGGGCATCCATAACTGGCGCATTGCCGGACAGGGCCTGAACTTCGAGCAGATGCTGAAAGAGATGGGCACCGGCCTGGTGGTGACAGAACTGATGGGCCAGGGCGTGAGCGGCATTACCGGAGACTACTCTCGCGGTGCGGCAGGCTTCTGGGTCGAAAACGGCGAGATTCAGTATCCGGTGAGCGAAATTACCATCGCCGGCAACCTGAAGGACATGTGGCGCAATATCGTTACGGTCGGTAACGATATTGAAACACGTAGCAATATACAGTGTGGTTCTGTATTACTGCCGGAAATGAAAATTGCCGGCCAGTAATACCCGAAAAGCGTTTTAATAATAAAAAAGGAAGTGAGCAATGCGTAAACACCTGTTAGCGATCGTCGCGGCTTCAACGCTGGTTCTTGGTTCTTCTGCGTTTGCTGCCGATCTTGAAGACAACATGGACATCCTCAGTCAAAACCTGAAGGTCGTTCAGAAAACGGACAATGCGGCAGAAATGAAAAGCGCATTGACCAAAATGCGTGAAGCGGCGCTGGACGCGCAAAAAGCGACGCCGCCAAAGCTGGAAAGCAAAGCGGCAGACAGTGCAGAGATGAAGGACTATCGCCACGGCTTTGACGTGCTGGTCGGTCAGATTGACGGCGCGCTGAAGCTCGCTAACGAAGGCAAAGTGAAGGAAGCCCAGGCGGCAGCCGACCAGTTTGTCGCGACGCGTAACACGTATCACAAAAAGTATCGTTAATTGGGTGCCTGAGCTGTACGTCCTTTCCCGTATGCGGGGGCGCAGTTAGCGCCCCCGCATCTTTGCTCCCTACTGGCCGGAGCGACACTCCATCCGCGCTGTCACTTCAAGCGAGCCGTTTCGAAAACGGATCTCGCACAGTGTTTTCCTCGTCACCAGCGTTAAGATGATTATTGTCAAAGCAATAATCATCAAAACCCGGATAATTGGGGATTGGCGTTTCATGGATGCCTCCTTGCTTTAAAGCGGGCGAGGTAGCGAACTCCACGGTCCGACGTGTCGTTTCGAGCCCCCGCCCTGATTTTTTATCAGGCGGGGCTTTCCACTTTCCGTCCCATGCCTGAGACGGTCAGTCTCAAGCACCCGCCGCCACTCTAGCGAATCCCCATAAGAAAACCTTATCCACGTCACATTTCTACGAGTCGGCTCGTAATCTTTTCCGCTTCGCTCTCCCTGTATTTGCCGTCAGATAACGTGATATTCATCACGCAAATACAGCGATTTATCCAGATTCAGCCTATTTATGTGGCACAGATCACTGCTGCGGCTCGCCTTTCCACTTCGAAGTGGAAAACAACTCGCTACAAACCCGCCATCGCCAACGTTAGTTTTATTCCAGAGCCATTAACGGGGTAAGACCAGTGAGTAACGGAGCGGTAATGAACGACGTTGGGGATCAGGCGGAGCAAACAGAAAAGCTCGCGAACACCATGCTACAGCAGGTTTATGCCCTGCTGGCCCGGCACAACATCATCCCCAATGCAGTACAGGAACAGATGCTCACCTCCCATGTCCGCGCGATGGCGCACCGGTCCGTGACCGGCGAGCCGCTGCCGGAAGTGGAGGCAGAGCTGTTCGACGAAATTTCACCGGATTCAATGCGGCTCGCCCGTGAAGTGGTAGCGCAGTTTGGCAACCTTCCTGATGAAGAAGCCTGGCTGCTCTCCGTTCACTTTGAAGTCGCGAAAGACAACCTTTAAGGAGCAACACATGGAACAGATTACAGTCGTGATTGGCGATCGCCTGGGTAAAGGCCAGAAAGTGGCTGCCGGTGTGGAAAAAGCGGGTGGACGTGCGGTTGTCGTGCCGGGTATGGCGGCAGATATGAAACTCGGCGACGTCATGAAAGCGGAAAACGCCACCTTCGGCATCTCCTTCTGCGGCAGCGGCGGCGCGGGTGCCATCACGGCGCAAACCAAATATGGCTACAAAGCGAAATACGGCATGCGCTCCGTGGATGAGGGGGTGACCGCCATCAACGAAGGCTGCAACGTGCTGGGCTTTGGCTTTATGGATAAAGAAGAGCTGGGCGAGCGTCTGGTGCAGGCGTGGCAGAAGAAGCACGGCGCATAAGCATGAAAGAACAGTTCACAACCACGGTGAGAGTGAAGGGGAAGGGCGACGCCAAAGCGCGCGCCTTTGCCGACGCACTCAACCACGTTCAGGCCGCGGTGATGAAAGCCTCACCGCATATCTTACTGCGTATTGAGCCACAGGATGTGCAGGTCGTTCAGGCGCAAGAAGCGGTGCGTAAAGAAGCGTTTCTGTTCTTCTTTTTGCGCCGGGAAAGACGCACCTACAGCGTGGAGCTGGATGTGACCGTCAACGTGACCGCCATCAATCTCGACCAGGTGGATTTCGTCACGCAACGCTGATTATTCATAAAAGGGCAGACTGATGTTCTTAATTATATTAATAAAATCGCTCATCATTGGCGGCCTGGTAGGCGTCGGTGTTGGAGCCGGGGCTGCACGCATGTTTCATGCGCCTACCACTCAGGGTATGGGCGCGTTTCGTACGTTGGGGGAACTGAACTCCTGCGAAGGGGATCCGGCTTCTCACTTCTCCTTTGGGTTAGGCTTCTTCTTTAACGCCTGGGCCTCTTCCGTGGCCGCAGGTGCCTTCACACAGGACGTAGACCACCGCATCATCCCAAACTGGGGTGCTGCAGCCTTGATGATCAAAAACCGTAACGTCGGCGAAACGCTGCACGATCCCCGCAAGATGGCGATTGCCTGCGGCATCATCGGCATGATTGTTGTCACCTTCCTTAACCTGACTGCCTCGTCTGTTCCGGCCGCACTGCAGGTCACCGCCGTGAAGGTGCTGGTACCGGCGGCAAACCTGCTGGTCAACACCGTGATGCCGGTGATCTTCTGGCTGGCGGCCATCGACGCGGGTAAAAAATCCGGCTTCTGGGCGACCATCTTCGGCGGCGCAGCGCAACTGATTATGGGTAACGCCGTACCGGGCCTGGTACTGGGGATCCTGATCGGTAAAGGCGTGGAAGAGAGCGGCTGGAACCACGTCACCAAAGTGATGATGGCGGCCATCGTTCTGCTCTTCGTGCTGAGCGGCTTCTTCCGCGGCTTCGACATGAAGATGATTGAATCCTTCCATCTGACCGTGCCGAACTGGCTCGACATGATCCACAACTCGCTCAGCGGTAAATAACAGGAGCCTCTACATGGAACAGAATAAAGGTTTTTGGTATGCCGACTGGTCGTTCCCGATCTTCGTTGGCCTGCTCTCCTCCGGCGTGTTTGCCGGGACGCACATGTACTACCTCTACGGCATCGGCGCGTTTAACGAAGTGGCCTTTGTGGCGATGCTGAAGGCGGGAATTGATACCGGTGTATACGGCGCAGTGGCGGCGTTCGGCGCAAGCTTCCTGTTCGCCCGTATTATCGAAGGATCGCTGGTAGGGATCCTCGACATCGGCGGGGCTATCCAGACCGGCGTGGGTCTGGGTGTGCCAGCACTGCTGCTGGGCGCGGGAATCATGTTCCCGGTGACCAACTTCATTGCCTCGCTGATTACCGGCCTGGTGATTGGTCTGGCGATCGGCTACGTCATCATCCTGGCGCGTAAGTTCACCATCAACCAGAGCAACTCCACCTACGGGGCGGACGTGATGATGGGCGCGGGCAATGCCTCCGGTCGTTTTCTGGGGCCGTTGATTATCCTCAGCGCCATGACCGCTTCTATTCCGATTGGCGTCGGTTCCCTGCTGGGCGCGCTGCTGTTCTACATCTGGCAGAAGCCGATCACCGGTGGTGCCATCCTTGGCGCCATGATTTTAGGCTGGTTGTTCCCGGTCGCCCTTTAATACCTGCGGGCGCGCTGGCGCCCGCCTTATCAGGAGAACCCCATGTTTGATTTACTCCTGCGCCGTGCGCGCCTTAGCGACGATACCCTGACCGATATCGCCATTCTGGACGGGAAAATTGCCGCAACAGGCGATATAGACGCTCCCGCCCGCAAAACGGTGGAGCTGAACGGTGACGTGTTCGTCAGCGCAGGCTGGATCGACTCCCACGTCCACTGCTACCCGAACTCCCCTATTTACCACGACGAACCGGACAGCGTGGGTATTGCCACTGGCGTCACCACCGTGGTGGATGCGGGCAGTACCGGTGCCGACGACGTGGACGATTTCTACGAAATCACCCGCAAAGCCTCAACCGAGGTCTTTGCCCTGCTGAATATCTCCCGCGTGGGGCTGATTGCCCAGAACGAGCTGGCCAATATGGCGAATATTGATGCCGATGCCGTGAAGCAGGCGGTGAAACGGCATCCTGATTTTATCGTCGGGCTGAAAGCGCGCATGAGCAGCAGCGTGGTGGGTGAAAATGGTATTACGCCGCTGGAGCGCGCGAAAGCCATTCAGAAAGAGAACGGCGACCTGCCGCTGATGGTGCACATCGGCAATAACCCGCCTAACCTCGACGAAATTGCCGAGCTGCTGAGTTCGGGCGACATCATTACCCACTGCTACAACGGCAAGCCAAACCGCATTCTGACGCCCTCCGGCGAGCTGCGCGCCTCCATCACCTCCGCCCTGAAACGCGGTGTGCGGCTGGACGTAGGCCACGGTACGGCGAGCTTCAGCTTTGAAGTGGCGAAACGCGCCATCGCGATGGGCATTCTGCCGCACACCATCAGCTCGGATATCTACTGCCGCAACCGCATCAACGGCCCGGTGGGCTCGCTTTCGAGCGTGATGTCGAAATTCCTCGCCATCGGCATGTCATTGCCGCAGGTGATTGACTGCGTCACCGCCAACGCCGCCGACGGCCTGCGCCTGACGCGCAAAGGGCGTATCGAACCCGGCCTCGACGCCGACCTGACGCTGTTCACCCTTAAACGTCAGCCGACGGTGCTGACGGATGCTGAAAACGACAGCCTGCAGGCTGAACACATTCTGGTGCCGCTTGCCGCGATCCGCGCGGGCAAGGGCTACATGACCGAACAAGGGAGCACGGAACATGCCTTCGATTTATGAGAAGTACAACTTAAAGCAGGTTATCAACACCTCCGGCCGCATGACGGCGCTGGGTGTCTCCACGCCGCGCCCGGAGGTGGTGCAGGCGGCGATGGACGGCATGAATCACTATTTCGAGATGAAAGATCTGGTCAATAAAACCGGGGAATACATCGCGAAGCTGCTGGATGTGGATGGCGCGACGGTGGTCTCCTGCGCATCCGCGGGCATCGCCCAGTCCGTGGCGGCGGTGCTGGTGAAAGACAGCGACTGGCTGCTGGAAAACCTGCACGTTACCCCAATTGAGAACAACGAAATCGTGCTGCCGAAAGGGCACAACGTTAACTTTGGCGCGCCGGTGGGCACCATGGTGGCGCTGGGCGGCGGCAAGCTGGTGGAAGCGGGCTACGCTAACGAATGCTCAGCCGAGCAGCTGGCGGCGGCCATCACCCCGCGCACCGCGGCGATCCTTTACATCAAATCGCACCACTGCGTGCAGAAAAGCATGCTCAGCGTTGAGCAGGCAGCGGTCGTGGCGCGCAAACACGATCTGCCCCTGATCGTCGATGCCGCAGCGGAAGAAGATCTGCATACCTATTACCGCTCCGGCGCCGACCTGGTGATCTACAGCGGCGCGAAAGCGATCGAAGGGCCCACCAGCGGCCTGGTGATCGGCAAGACCCAGTACGTTGAGTGGGTGAAGCGCCAGACGGCGGGCATTGGCCGCGCCATGAAGGTGGGTAAAGAGGGGATCCTCGGCCTGACCTGTGCCATCGAACACTACCTGACGGCGACTAAAGAGAGCGGGGCGGAGATGGTGGCGAAGATGACGCCGTTTATCGACGCGCTCAACACCCTGAACGGCGTTACCGCGCGCGTGGTCTGGGACAGCGCCGGTCGCGATATCGCGCGTACCGAGATTAAGTTCGACGAAGCCGTAACCGGCATCGGCACCGGCGAGCTGGTGAATGCCCTGAAGCAGGGCGAATACGCCATTTATTTCCGCGGCTACAAGGCCAACGAAGGGATTATCGAAGCGGACGTGCGCAGCGTGAACGCTGACCAGCTGAACATTGTTTACCGCCGCATAAGCGAAGTGTTAGGACAGGAGAAAAAGGCATGAAACTGACCCCCAATTTTTACCGTGACCGCGTCTGCCTGAACGTGCTGGCAGGCTCAAAAGCGAACGCCAGCGCCATTTACGAGGCGGCGGAAGGTCATGTGCTGGTGGGCGTGCTCTCCAAAAATTACCCGGACGTGCCCAGCGCGGTTGCTGATATGCGCGAGTACGCGGCGCTGATTGATAACGCGCTCTCGGTAGGCCTGGGGGCGGGTGACCCGAACCAGTCGGCGATGGTGAGCGAAATCTCCCGTCAGGTGCAGCCGCAGCACGTTAACCAGGTTTTCACTGGTGTAGCCACCAGCCGTGCGCTGCTGGGGCAGAATGATTCGGTGGTCAACGGTCTGGTCTCCCCGACCGGCACCGTCGGGATGGTAAAAATCTCCACCGGCCCGCTGAGCAGCGCGGCACCGGACGGCATTGTGCCGGTTGAAACGGCGATCGCCCTGCTGAAAGATTTTGGCGGCAGTTCAGTCAAATACTTTCCGATGGGCGGCCTGAAGTGCCGTGACGAATACCTGGCCGTGGCGGAAGCCTGCGCCCGTCACGACTTCTGGCTGGAGCCGACCGGGGGAATCGATCTGGAAAACTACGAGGCGATCCTGCAGATCGCCCTGGACGCGGGCGTGAGCAAAATCATTCCGCATATTTATAGTTCGATTATCGATAAAGCCAGCGGCGATACGCGTCCGGAAGATGTGCGTACGCTGCTTGCGATGACGAAGAAGCTGGTGAAGTAAAACAAAACCTTACCCCTCACCCCAGCCCTCTCCCCAAAGGGGAGAGGGTGTAATCGTCCCCTCTCCCCTTTGGGGAAAGGGTTAGGGTGAGGGGGGAACACACCGCATAACCCCAAAGGAGCCACCATGCACACCCGTACCCTGCTTGTCGCTTCACTCTCTTTACTGGCTAACGCCGCTATCGCCCAGCCGCAGTACGCCTGGGTCGGCACCTATAACCCCAACGGGGAAGGGCTGTACCGCTTTACCGTCGACCCGAGCACCGGTGCGCTCGGCGATAAAACGCTGGTGAGTCAGCTGCCGAACGCCGCGCAGCTGGCCGTCTCGCACGATGGCAAAACGCTGTATCTGGCAAGCGAAGTGGAGCAGGGCGTGGTGCAGGCGCTGCGGATAGATGATAACGGCGAGCTGAGCGAGCTGAATCAGGTCTCCTCCGGCGGTGCGGGGCCGGTGTATCTTTCGCTCACGCCGAACGGTCAGCATCTGCTGGTGGCGAACTACGTAAGCGGATCGATCGCAGTGCTGCCGATCAAAGCCGATGGCAGCCTGGGTGACGCCACGGATCGGCATCAGGATCAGGGTGAGCCAGGCGCTGCGAAACCGGAGGCGGCAGCAGAAGGCAGTTTTGCTATCAGCGATCATAATGGCCCCCATGCGCACATGATCGCCGCCGATCCGAGCGGGAAATATGTGTTTTCCACCGATCTGGGGCTGGATCGTATCTATCAGTACCGCTTTGACGATCGAACCGGCAAGCTGACGCCGAACGATCCGCCGTTTATCAGCGCCTCCTCAAAAGGAGCCGGGCCGCGGCACTTTGCCTTTACGCCGAAGGGGGATGCGCTGTGGCTGATTAACGAAGAGGCGTCTACGCTCACCCATTATACGCTGGACAGCAACGGCAGGCTGAAAGAGGGCAAAACGCTCTCCGCGCTGCCAGAAGGTTACAAAGGCACCAGTTTTGCGGCCGGACTGGCGCTGAGTGCAGATGGTAAACAGCTGTACGTGGCTAACCGTTTGCATAACAGCATCGGGCATTTTACCGTAACAGCGGAGGGCACGCTGACGCATCAGGACGATGTCTGGACGCGTGGCGACTACCCGCGCACCCTGACGCTCGATAAACAGGGGCGCTGGCTGTACGTCATGAACCAGCGCAGCGACAACATTACCCGTTTCCGCGTCGGTCAGGACGGCAAGCTAAGCTTTGAGTCAGACTACACCCCGGTCGGCAGCCCATCCCAGATGGTCATTTCACCCTGAGCAGTAAGAGGACAACGACGTGCGATTTCCGAACCAACGTTTAGCGCAACTTTTTGATCTGTTGCAAAACGAGACGCTGCCGCAGGACGAGCTGGCGCAGCGGCTGTCGGTCTCCACGCGAACCGTCCGGGCGGATATTTCCGCCCTGAACGCGCTGCTGGCAAGCCACGGCGCGCAGTTTATTCTCAGCCGCGGCAATGGCTACCAGCTCAAAATTGACGATGCGGTACGTTATCAGCAGCTACAGGCTTCCCATCCGCGCGCGCTGCGCATTCCCCGTACCGGGCCGGAGCGCGTGCATTATCTGGTGGTGCGTTTTCTCACCTCGGCGTTTTCACTCAAGCTGGAAGACCTGGCCGATGAGTGGTTCGTCAGCCGCGCCACGCTGCAGAGCGATATGGTGGAGGTGCGGGAGTGGTTCCACCGCTACAACCTGACGCTGGAAACGCGTCCACGCCACGGCATGAAGCTGTTTGGCAGTGAGATGGCGACCCGCGCCTGTCTGACCGATCTGCTCTGGGAGCTGGCCCAGCAGGACAGCCTGAACCCGCTGGTGACCGACGTGGCGCTCAATGCCGGAGTAGCAGAGCAGATGGTGCCCGTACTGCACGAGGCGCTGACGCGGCATCACATCCGCCTGACCGACGAAGGCGAGCTGTTCCTGCGACTCTACTGCGCGGTGTCGGTGCGCCGGATCAGCGAGGGGTATCCACTGCCGGAATTCCACGCCGAAGATGTGGAAGAGAATGTGCGTGACGCGGCGAAAGATATCGCGGTGACCATTCAGCAACTGGCGGGCAAAGCGCTGTCCCCTTCGGAAGAGAGCTGGCTGTGCGTGCATATCGCCGCGCGGCAGATCCAGGATATCGCGCCGAGCGCCATCAATGCGGATGACGACGAAGCGCTGGTCAACTACATCCTGCGCTATATCAACACCCACTATAACTACAACCTGCTCAGCGACGAGCAGCTGCATGCGGATCTGCTTACCCATATCAAAACCATGATCACCCGCGTGCGGTATCAAATCATGATCCCGAATCCGCTGCTGGATAACATCAAGCAACACTATCCGATGGCGTGGGATATGACGCTGGCGGCAGTCTCAAGCTGGGGCAAATACACGCCGTATGTGATCAGCGAAAACGAGATTGGCTTCCTGGTGCTGCATATTGGCGTCGGGCTGGAGCGCCACTACAACATTGGCTACCAGCGCCAGCCGCGCGTGCTGCTGGTGTGCGATGCCGGTAATGCCATGGTGCGTATGATTGAGGCGGTGCTGCAGCGCAAATACCCGCAGATTGAGGTCACACGCACGCTTACGCTTCGCGAGTACGAGCAGACGGAATCCATTAACGAAGACTTTGTGATCTCAACTGCCCGCGTCAGTGAAAAGTCTAAGCCGGTGGTGATGATCGCCCCGTTCCCGACGGACTACCAGCTGGAGCAGATTGGCAAGCTGGTGCTGGTTGACAGAACCCGTCCGTGGATGCTGGACAAATACTTCGACGCTGCGCATTTCCGTATTCTCAACGCCCCTGTGGACCAGCAAACGCTGTTCCGCGAGCTCTGCGTCCAGCTTGAAGAGGAGGGTTTTGTGGGGGCTGAGTTCCTCGACTCGGTCGTTGAGCGTGAAGCCATCGTCAGCACCATGCTCGGCGACGGCATCGCGCTGCCGCACTCCCTTGGCCTGCTGGCACAGAAAACGGTGGTCTATACCGTGCTCGCCCCGCACGGCGTCCAGTGGGGCGACGAAACCGCCCACGTTATCTTCCTGCTCGCCATCAGCAAAAGCGAATACGAAGAGGCGATGGCGATCTACGATATTTTCGTCACCTTCCTGCGCGAACGTGCGATGTCACGGCTCTGTAGCTGCGGAGATTTTGCCGAGTTTAAGGCGGTGGCGATGGAGAGTTTGAGCCGGTTTTGAGAGGCGTTATCCAGAATTCGATGTAATGCGAATGTAATGCTAAACTGCATTACACATTCGATTCGCCTGGAGGCATAATGGCTACGCTTAACGTCCGTCTGGATGACAAACTCAAAAACGAGGCTTATGCCGTGCTGGAAAAACTCAATATCACCCCAACAGAAGCCGTGCGACTCCTTTTTCAGTACGTTGCGGAGACGGGGCGCATGCCGGTGAAAACGGTCACGATTAGCGACAGCGAAGATGCGCTGATACAGACAGTCCGGGAGCGACTGGCTAATCCGCAAAAGGGAATTAAGGTTAGTCTGGATGACTTATGAACTGGAATTTGACCCGAGGGCGTTAAAAGAGTGGAGCAAGCTGGGGGAGACTGTAAAAAAGCAGTTCAGGAAGAAACTTGCCGAGGTGTTGGTAAACCCCCGGATCGAATCGGCCCGTCTGCATACCCTGCCTGATTGCTACAAAATAAAACTCAGATCCCAGGGTTACCGTTTGGTCTATCAGGTTCAGGACAACGTGGTAACGGTAGTTGTCATCGCTATTGGGAAAAGAGAGAAATTAACCGTATATCACGATGCTAACAAACGGCTATAGCGTTCAGCGCAAATGATGCACAACCTGGTTACTGCTGCCGCGCCAGATAAGCGCCGGGTCTTTTAAATCCTGTACAAATTTGCCGTCGACCAGCACGTTAATCAGATCCACCACTTCCCTTTGCTGCGCGTTCAGCTCGTCCAGCTTATAGCCCGTCCAGACCCAGATATCTTTTCCTGCGCACTCGCGGCGAATGCGTTTCACCAGCTTCAGGATCTCCGGCACGTTTTGCGGATGCAGCGGATCGCCGCCGGAGAGCGAAATCCCCTGGCGTTTGATGCGGGTGTCGTTGAGGTCGTTAATGATCCGGTCTTCCACCTCGGCAGTAAACGGCATGCCGGAATTGAGCCGCCAGGTGCTTTTGTTGTAGCAGCCAGGGCATTCGTGCACGCAGCCTGAGACAAAAAGAGTGCAGCGGGTGCCGGGGCCGTTAACGATGTCGACGGGGTAGTACTGGTGATATCGCATAGAAATGTCCAGAGAATGTATGCGCGCTGATGCCCTCACCCCGGCCCTCTCCCACGGGGAGAGGGGGAAGAGTTCCCTCTCCCTTGAGGGAGAGGGCTAGGGTGAGGGGGAGAACACGGAACTTACCCGATCTGCCCATTCCCTAAATGCTTCACGCGGCGTTTCACCTCTTCCTGCTTACCGGCGTTGAACGGACGCGCATCCGGGCTGCCAAGATAGCCGCACACGCGGCGGGTTACCGATACGCGGGCCGCATCGTGGTTGCCGCATTTCGGGCAGGTAAAGCCTTTACTGGTACACTCAAACTCGCCGGTAAAGCCGCACTCGTAGCACTCGTCGATAGGCGTGTTGGTGCCGTAATACGGCACGTGCTGATAGCTGTAATCCCACACGTCTTCCAGCGCTTTAAGGTTGTGCTGGATGTTCGGGTATTCGCCGTAGCAGATAAAGCCGCCGCTGGCGATAGGGGGATAAGCCGCTTCAAAGTCAATCTTGTCGTACGGGTTAACCTTTTTCTCCACGTCCAGGTGGAAGCTGTTGGTGTAGTAACCTTTATCAGTCACCCCTTCCACAATACCGAACTCGGCGGTGTCCAGACGGCAGAAACGGTCACACAGGTTTTCGCTCGGCGTGCTGTACAGGCTAAAGCCGTAGCCGGTCTCTTCTTTCCACTGGTCAACGGCATCGCGCAGGCGCTGAACAATGGCGATGCCTTTCTCGCGCAGCGCGTCGCTGTCATACATATGCGTGTTGCCAAACAGGGCGTTGATGGTTTCGTGAATGCCGATATAGCCCAGCGAGATCGACGCACGACCGTTTTTGAAGATCTCAGACACATCGTCGTCCGCTTTCAGACGTACGCCGCAGGCCCCTTCCATATAGAGGATCGGTGCCACGCGTGCCTTGACCCCTTCCAGACGGGCTATGCGGGTCATCAGCGCTTTACGTGCCAGGTGTAAACGCTCATCCAGCAGCGCCCAGAAGGTGTCTTCATTACCTTTGGCTTCCAGCGCGATGCGCGGCAGGTTCAGGCTTATCACGCCCAGGTTGTTGCGGCCGTCATGCACCTGCTCACCATTTTCGTCCTCATACACGCCGAGGAAGCTGCGACAGCCCATCGGGGTTTTAAACGAACCGGTGACTTTCACCACCTGGTCGTAGTTCAGAATGTCCGGATACATACGCTTGCTCGCGCACTCCAGCGCCAGCTGTTTAATGTCGTAGTTCGGGTCACCAAACTTATGGTTCAGGCCGTCGCGGATGGCGAATACCAGTTTCGGGAACACCGCCGTTTTGCGGTTTTTGCCAAGACCGGAGATACGGTTACGCAGAATGGACTGCTGAATCAGACGCGATTCCCAGCTGGTTCCCAGACCAAAGCCGAACGTGACAAACGGCGTCTGACCATTCGCGGTATGCAGCGTGTTCACCTCGTACTCCAGCGACTGGAACGCGTCATAGCACTCTTTCTCGGTGCGGGAATGGGCGTAGCCGTCAGCATCGGGGATCTGCCACTCTTCCGCCGTTTTACGGTGCTTCTTAAAGCTGGCGGTAACAAACGGGGCCAGCACTTCATCAATGCGGTTAATGGTGGTGCCGCCGTAAATGTGGCTCGCGACCTGGGCGATAATCTGCGCCGTGACGGCCGTCGCTGTGGAGATGGACTTCGGCGGCTCAATCTCGGCGTTACCCATTTTAAAACCGTGGGTCAGCATGCCTTTGAGGTCGATCAGCATGCAGTTAAACATCGGGAAGAACGGCGAGTAGTCGAGATCGTGGTAGTGGATCTCACCGCGCTCGTGCGCCGATACCACGTCGCGCGGCAACAGATGCTGACGGGCGTAGTGTTTAGCCACGATACCGGCCAGCAGGTCGCGCTGGGTCGGGATCACCTTGCTGTCTTTATTGGCGTTTTCATTGAGCAGGGCGGAGTTGGTCTGCTCGACCAGACCCCGGATTTCCTGATTCAGACGACCGCGCTTCTCACGCTGGACGTCGCGGTCGTGGCGGTACTCAATATAAGCGCGCGCTAACTGCTTGTAAGGACCAGACATCAGCTGGTTCTCAACCGCAGTCTGGATCTCGCTGATATCCACCTGGCTGCGTTCGTTCATCTGGCGGCTAACGACGTCTGCGACGGTGGCGCAGTAATCTGCGTCATCGACTCCCGCTGCTTTAGCTGCACGCAGAATGGCTTCCTGAATGCGCTCTGATTTAAACGGCACTTTACAGCCATCACGTTTCATCACATGCGGTGTCATGATCACTCCATTTTAAAAACAGGTTATCCACAGAGGTGGGGAAGTATGCACCGGGTGGATTATCAGCCAGCCCAATGACTTCCCGCGTTCCCGACCCTTGTTATCCACAATCCCGGAGAGCGGAGTCGCCGTGTTGTTGTTGGAATAGTAGACGATAAATACAAGATGTTGGGTCGGCCAGCATTTTAAGTGCTACATATAGTGATTTGCATCAAACATGTTTGCGATTTTTTTGATTCAGAACAAAGTAAAAAGACGAGAGTACAAACGGCGGGCGCTGGAGCGAATGTAAATCCGCAAAGGAAAAATCTGATTAATTATTCAACAAAAACAGTAAAGTAAGCCGGGCGCTGCTGTTACGCCCGGCGGGAGATTACGCCTGTAGCCACCAGACGGCTTCAAACGGACGTAGCGTGGTGGTATGTGGGGCCGGGTAATTACTCATGACGGCCTGCCACTCACCGCTGAGAACATCAGATTCCCATTCATGAGACTGATGGCTGAGGTTAGCCACCACCACCAGGGTTTTCCCCTGCCACTGGCGGCGATAACACCACAGGAACGGATGTTCCGGCAGCAGATCCTGATAATCGCCCCACGTCAGCACCGGCAGGGTTTTGCGCAGGCGAATCAGCGACTGGTAGGTATAAAACACCGAATCGGGATCGTCCAGCGCCGCGCGGGCGTTCACCGTCTCGTAGTTGTCGCAGACGCCAATCCACGGCTCACCTTCGGTAAAACCCGCATTGTGCGAGGCATCCCACTGCATCGGCGTGCGCCCGTTATCGCGCGACTTACTCGCCAGAATCGCCAGGAGTTCGTTCGGATCGCGGCCGTTAGCCCGCAGTTCGGCGAACATGTTCAGGCTTTCCACGTCGCGGTAATCGGTGATGCGGCTGAAGTGCGGGTTGGTCATGCCAAGCTCTTCACCCTGATAGATATACGGCGTGCCCTGCATCCCGTGCAGCACCATGCCCAGCATCTTCGCCGCCGGTACGCGGTATTCGCCTTCATCGCCAAAGCGCGACACAATGCGCGGCTGATCGTGGTTACACCAGAACAGCGCGTTCCACGCTTTGTTATGCATCCCCTGCTGCCAGTGGTTGAAGAGGGTTTTCAGCGCCACGAAATCCGGTTTTGCCAGCGTCCATTTTTCGCCGCCGGGGTAATCCACCTTCAGATGATGGAAGTTAAAGGTCATCGACAGCTCGCGCCCGTCGAGAGACGCATACTGCTGGCAGTTCTCCAGCGAGGTGGAGGACATCTCGCCCACCGTCATCAGATTACGCGGCGTAAAGACGTCGCGGCTCATCTCCTGGAGATATTCATGAATGCGCGGCCCATCGGTGTAGAAGCGGCGACCGTCGCCAATATCGTCATTCGGGAAAGCCTGGTCTTTCGAAATCAGGTTAATCACATCCAGACGCAGGCCGTCCACGCCGCGATCGGCCCAGAACTCGCACACCTTTTTCAGTTCGGCGCGCACGGCCGGATTCTCCCAGTTGAGATCCGCCTGCTCCGGGGCGAAGAGGTGCAGATAATACTGCTCGCTCTCGGCGTGCCAGCGCCAGGCGTTGCCGCCGAATTTGGAGCGCCAGTTGTTGGGAAGCTGCTCCGGCGTGCCGTCGCGCCAGATATAAAACTGGCGGTACGGGCTGGCTTTATTCAGTGATTCACGGAACCAGGCGTGCTGGGTTGACGTGTGGTTAAACACCATATCCAGCACGATGCGAATGCCGCGTTCATGCGCCCGGGCGACCAGCTCGTCAAAGTCATCCAGCGTGCCGTACGCCGGGTCGATGGCGGTGTAATTCGCCACGTCGTAGCCGTTATCCACCTGCGGGGAGATGTAAAACGGCGTCAGCCAGATGGCGTCAATACCGAGGGTTTTCAGGTAGTCCAGCCGCTGCGTCACGCCGCGCAAATCGCCGGTGCCGCTGCCGGTCGTGTCCTGAAAACTTTTTGGGTAAATCTGATAGATGACTCCGTTCTGCCACCAGTGAGGAAGGGTATTCATAATGCGTTCCTGCAAATGCGAAGGGGCGCAACTGCGCCCCGAAAGATGAAGTTAAACAATCTGCAGCGCGCCCTGACGGAACTTACGCTGGTAAACCACGGTAGTGAGCGCCATAGGGACGATGATCGCGATGGCCATCGCCAGGGCAAACACCTGCCAGAAGGCGGGCTGAATGGAGAGAATACCCGGCAGGCCACCAACGCCGATGCCGTTTGCCATCACGCCGTTGAGACCACACACCAGACCCGCCAGACCAGAGCCGATCATGGCGCAGAGCATCGGGAAGCGGTATTTCAGGTTGATACCGTACATCGCCGGTTCGGTGACCCCGAGATACGCGGAGATGGCGGCCGGAACGGAAATTTCACGCTCGTTATGCTTACGGCTGACCAGAATAATGCCCGTTACGGCAGATGCCTGAGCGATGTTAGACAGCGCGATAATCGGCCAGACCGGCGTGCCGCCAAGGCTCTGGATCATCTGCATATCAATCGCCAGCGTGGTCTGGTGTACGCCGGTGATCACCAGCGGGGCGTACAGGAAGCCGAACAGCGCGGCACCAATCGGCGCGAAGCTGCCGGTCATCAGGTGACGGACGGCAAAGGCCACGCCGTCGCCGATCATGCGGCCAAACGGACCGATAAAGGCGTGCGCCAGGAACACCGCCAGGATCAGCGAGCAGACCGGCACCACTACCAGATAGAGGTAATCTGGCACGATGCGTTTCAGGCGCGTTTCAATAAAGCCCAGCGCCAGACCCGCCAGCAGTGCCGGGATAACCTGCGCCTGATAGCCCACTTTGGCGATGGTGAACAGGCCAAAGTTCCACACTTCCGGCGCCTGCTGGCCAAGTAAGTAAGCGTTCATTAACTGCGGAGAGACCAGCGTTACGCCGAGTACGATACCCAGAATCGGGGTACCGCCCATTTTACGCACGGCGGACCAGCAAATCCCCACCGGCAGATAGAAGAAGATCGCTTCGCCAATCAGCCACAGGAAGTCGTAAATGGTTTTCAGCGCCGGGTACATCTGCGCCAGGGTTTTGCCGTCGCTCATCGGCACATCACCGATGACGTTACGGAAGCCTAAAATTAAGCCCCCGCTGATCAGCGCCGGCAGCAGCGGGAAGAAGATCTCTGCGAAGTGGGAGATAAGCTGCTCGTGCCATTTCATATTCTGGCGCGCGGCTTTTTTGGCCTGCTCTTTATCTGCCGCGTTGTGCCCGGTAGTGGCGAGCAGAGCCTGATAGTAATCGCCCACTTCGGTACCAATAACCACCTGGAACTGCCCGGCGTTGGTGAAGCAGCCTTTCACCATCGAAAGCGCTTCAATCGCTTTCGGATTGGCTTTGGCCGGATCGTTCAGCACGAAGCGCAGGCGGGTAATACAATGGCTGACCGTCGCGATGTTTTCGCGACCGCCCACCAGGACGATCAGCTGATCGATATCTGCTTGTTTGACTTTACTCATCATGAAACCTCATGACAGATGGGAGGGGTGTAATGACCTGAGCGCAAGCCTACTCCTTCAGCGGGACGGCGAAAATGGGAACGTTCCCGAAATCGGGCGAAGATCACAATAAACCGATTTATGGCGGTTATGAAAGATGGACGGGAATGACGATTTGGCGGGGTTCTGCGCGCCCGTTGATCTGCTCAATCAGCTGTGCGGCGGCCTGACGGCCGGACTCAGCGTAGCCCGGATCGACGGTGATGATCTCCGGGTGCAGGAACTTCATCAGCGGGGTACTGCCTACGCTGGCAACCTGCAGCTCGTCGATGCGCTGTTCCTGTAAATATTTGCTCGCACCCAGCGCCAGGGTGTCGGTCGCGCACACCAGCGCGGTGGTCTGCGGGGTCAGCACGCTGGCGACCTGTTCATAGCCCTGCTTCATGCCAAGCCCGGGCAGGGAGGCCACGGCAGAGAGGTTGTGCTTTTTGCAAAACGCCAGATAGGCTTCGTGACGGCGTTTGCCGGTGGTGACGTCCGCGTGCGGTACGCCAAGATAGCTGATATGACGATGGCCTTTTTCGTACAGGCGCTGCATCAGGGTAATAATCGCCCCTTCATCGTCATAGCAGACGGAGGCAAATCCGTGGGCATCGCGTGCCAGCAAGACCAGCGAGGGTTGCCAGGGTTTGAGCATCTCTTCTTTAATGCCGGTAAAGCCAAACAGGACCACCCCGTCGATGTTGCGTCGCGCCAGCATCCCCAGATGCTCTTCCACCAGCTGTGGCGAGAACTGGCTCTCCATCATGATTGGATCGTAACCCTGCTCATAGAAGGCGGGCAGCATGGTTTGTACGGCGAGGTTTTCAGAGAGGGAATCCAGACGCGAGACAATAATGGCGACCACTTTATCGCTCTGTCCGCGCATGGCGCGTGCGGAACGGGAAGGGGAAAACCCGTGCTGATTCATCA
Organism: Enterobacter cloacae complex sp. 309I3; assembly: GCF_050031595.1. Classification (NCBI taxonomy): domain Bacteria; kingdom Pseudomonadati; phylum Pseudomonadota; class Gammaproteobacteria; order Enterobacterales; family Enterobacteriaceae; genus Enterobacter; species Enterobacter cloacae complex sp. 309I3. Next base: position 536,869 of record NZ_JBLGWI010000001.1, read on the forward strand.
CCGCCTCGACGCGCTCGCGCGTGCGTTCGCTGACACCGCTCTCGTTGTTCAGCACGCGCGACACGGTGGATTTCCCCACGCCGCTTAAACGCGCAATGTCTTTAATCGTAAGGCGGTTTTGCATGCTGTATTCCCTGTAACAACGATAACGGTGTCAAATGAGCCTAATGCTATAGCGCTAATTCGCTATGGGCAAAGTCTGGTTTACGTTCGGTTTATTTGAGGGTGGGTATAATACCGCCCGACGCGCCGCTTAGGGTACGGTTAAATCCTTATACTGCGCGGCGTACCCCTTATTTTTACTTACCGGAGGCGACATGGATCCCGATCCCACACCTCTCCTGACCAGGAGAACCCCTTCTTTCCGGTAAGCCAGCCTTGTGCTGTCTCACCGGTGATGTGAGGCAGCAACGTTCTGAACGTTCCTGCTTGAAAATTTAAGTGCCTGTCAGGTACGGCTTTGCCACGCCTGCAGGAATGACTGCGTCCGCCCTGGCGGATGCGGGGGAATGACTATGTTTAAAAATATCACCCGGCAGCTGCAGGCGCTGCTGAGCCGCCACCTGCCACACCGTCTGGTTCAGCGCGATCCGCTGCCAAACGGCAAAAATTTCTCCGGCGCCACTATTCCCGCCAGCCTGACCGAGCGTTGCCTTAACGTGGCGGCGATGGATGAGAACGAAGTCTGGCGCGCCTTTAACGGACACCCGGAAGGGCTGAATGCGGCTGAAGTGCAAAAAATCCGGGCCGTGCATGGCGATAACCTTATCCCGGCGCAAAAGCCAGCGCCGTGGTGGGTGCATCTGTGGATCTGCTACCGCAACCCCTTCAACCTGCTACTGACGGTGCTGGGCATTATCTCTTATGCCACTGAAGATCTGTTTGCCGCAGGCGTTATCGCCCTGATGGTGGGGATCTCCACGCTGCTTAACTTTATCCAGGAAGCGCGCTCCACCAAAGCGGCGGATGCCCTGAAGGCGATGGTCAGCAACACCGCGACTGTGTCGCGAGTCATTAACGATCTGGGTGAAAACGCCTGGGTCGAACTGCCCATCGACCAGCTGGTGCCGGGCGATCTGGTGAAGCTCGCCGCCGGGGATATGATCCCGGCGGATTTACGCATCATCCAGGCGCGCGATCTGTTCGTGGCCCAGGCCTCGCTCACCGGGGAGTCCCTGCCGGTGGAAAAGGTGGCGCGGAGCCGCGATCCGCAGCAGATGAACCCGCTTGAGTGCGACACCCTGTGCTTTATGGGCACCACGGTGGTCAGCGGCACGGCGCAGGCGATTGTCACCGCCACCGGTGGCAATACCTGGTTTGGTCAGCTTGCCGGACGTGTGACAGAGCAGGAGAGCGAGCCGAATGCGTTCCAGAAAGGGATTGGCCGCGTCAGCATGCTGCTGATCCGCTTTATGATGGTGATGACGCCGATTGTGCTGCTGATCAACGGCTACACCAAAGGCGACTGGTGGGAAGCCGCGCTGTTTGCGCTCTCCGTGGCGGTTGGCTTAACGCCGGAAATGCTGCCGATGATTGTCACCTCCACCCTGGCGCGCGGGGCGGTGAAGTTGTCAAAACAGAAGGTAATCGTCAAACACCTCGACGCCATTCAGAACTTTGGCGCGATGGACATTCTCTGCACCGACAAAACCGGCACGCTGACGCAGGACAAAATCGTGCTGGAGAACCACACCGATATCGCCGGTAAAACCAGCGAACGCGTGCTGCACAGCGCCTGGCTGAACAGCCACTACCAGACCGGGCTGAAAAATCTGCTCGATGTTGCTGTGCTGGAAGGGGTGGATGAAGAGTCTGCCCGCTCACTCTCTGGCCGCTGGCAGAAGGTGGATGAGATCCCATTCGATTTTGAGCGCCGCCGGATGTCGGTGGTGGTCAGCGAGCAGCCGGATGTGCACCAGCTGATCTGCAAAGGCGCGTTGCAGGAGATCCTCAATGTTTCCACCCAGGTGCGCTACAACGGCGACATCGTGCCGCTGGACGACACCATGCTGCGCCGCATCAAACGCGTCACGGATAACCTGAACCGTCAGGGGCTGCGGGTGGTGGCGGTGGCGAGCAAATTCCTGCCTGCACGCGAGGGAGACTATCAGCGTATCGACGAATCCGATCTGATCCTCGAGGGTTATATCGCATTCCTCGATCCGCCGAAAGAGACCACCGCTCCGGCGCTGAAAGCGCTGAAGGCCAGCGGGATCACCGTGAAAATCCTTACTGGCGACAGCGAGCTGGTGGCCGCCAAAGTGTGCCACGAAGTGGGGCTGGACGCGGGTGACGTGGTGGTAGGCAGCGATATCGAACACCTCAGTGACGACGAGCTGGCTCAGCTTGCCCGGCACACCACGCTGTTTGCCCGCCTGACGCCGATGCATAAAGAGCGCATCGTCACCCTGCTGCGTCGCGAAGGGCACGTGGTGGGCTTTATGGGCGATGGTATCAACGATGCGCCCGCGCTGCGTGCGGCGGATATTGGCATCTCCGTGGACGGGGCGGTGGACATCGCCCGCGAAGCGGCAGACATCATCCTGCTGGAAAAGAGCCTGATGGTGCTGGAAGAGGGCGTGATCGAAGGGCGTAGGACTTTTGCCAACATGCTGAAATACATCAAAATGACCGCCAGCTCCAACTTCGGTAACGTCTTCAGCGTGCTGGTGGCGAGCGCGTTTCTGCCGTTCCTGCCGATGCTGCCGCTGCATCTGCTGATCCAGAACCTGATGTACGATGTCTCTCAGGTGGCGATCCCGTTTGATAACGTCGACGACGAGCAGATCCAGAAGCCGCAGCGCTGGAACCCGGCGGATCTGGGGCGTTTTATGCTCTTCTTTGGCCCGATCAGCTCCATCTTTGACATCCTGACCTTCTGCCTGATGTGGTTTGTGTTCCACGCCAATACACCGGAACATCAGACCCTGTTCCAGTCCGGCTGGTTCGTGGTGGGGCTGCTGTCGCAAACGCTGATTGTGCATATGATCCGCACACGTCGTATTCCGTTCATCCAGAGCCGAGCCGCCTGGCCGCTGATTGTGATGACGGGGATTGTGATGGCGCTCGGCATCGCGCTGCCGTTCTCACCGTTGGCCAGCTACCTGCAGCTGCAGGCGCTGCCGCTGAGCTACTTCCCGTGGCTGGTGGCGATCCTCGCGGGCTATATGGTGCTGACGCAGATGGTGAAAGGGTTTTACGCGCGTCGGTATGGGTGGCAGTAAAAACATACCCTCACCCTAACCCTCTCCCTGGAAGGGAGAGGGGATGATTACACCCTCTCCCCTTTGGGGAGAGGGCCGGGGTGAGGGGATTGGCTTTCCTCTCAAATTCAAGAACCTGTGATCTCCGTCGGCGCATTCGCTTGACGACAAATTGAGCGCATGTTAACAGAATGTTTTGCCTTTATACCCTAAATAATTCGAGTTGCATGAAGGCGGCAAGGGAGTGAATCCCCGGGAGCTTACATAAGTAAGTGACCGGGGTGAACGAGTGCAGCCAACGCACAGGCAACTTGAAGTATGACGGGGATATTTGGCCCGTCAGATAAGGAACATTCATGTTACGGTACAGCCTCTTAACCGCCGGGCTGCTGCTCGGCGCGTCAGCGTTTGCCGCCCCGGCAGGCGATCTTCCCCTGATGCCCTGGCCTGCGAAGGTTGAACGCCCGACCACTCAGGGCGCGCTGGTGCTCAATAATCAACTCTCCGTAAGCGTCAGCGGAGACGATCTCGGTGACGCCGTTAACCGCCTGCGCCAGCGCATTGCCCTGCAAACCGGCTGGACGCTGCAGCCGCAGGCCGACAAACCCGAAAAACCGACCATCCGCATTGCCATCGCCAAAAAAGTGAAGCCGCAGCCGCTGCCGGACAGCGACGAAAGCTACAGGCTGACGGTGGATGCCAACGGGGTGGATATCTCCGCCAATACCCGTTTCGGCGCGCTGCGTGCCATGGAAACGCTGCTCCAGCTAGTGCAAAACGGCGCGGAAAACACCTCTGTACCGTGGGTGACCATTGAAGATTCCCCGCGCTTCCCGTGGCGCGGGCTGCTGCTGGACTCGGCGCGCCACTTTATCCCGCTGGCGGATATCAAACGCCAGATCGACGGTATGGCCGCGGCAAAACTCAACGTGCTGCACTGGCATTTAACCGACGATCAGGGCTGGCGTTTCAGCTCAAAGCGCTATCCTAAGCTGACCCAGCTTGCCAGCGACGGGCTGTTCTACACGCCAGAGCAGATGCGCGAGATTGTCCGCTATGCTGCCGATCGCGGTGTCCGCGTGGTGCCGGAGATCGATATGCCGGGCCACGCCTCGGCCATTGCCGTGGCCTACCCGGCGCTGATGAGCGCGCCGGGGCCGTACGAAATGGAGCGCCACTGGGGAGTCTTAAAGCCGGTGCTGGATCCGACCAAAGAGGCCACTTACGCGTTTGCTGACGCGATGGTCAGCGAACTGGCGGCGATCTTCCCCGATCCTTATCTGCACATCGGTGGCGATGAGGTGGACGACAGCCAGTGGAAAGCGAATCCGGCCATTCAGCAGTTTATGCGCGACCACAAGCTGGCGGACAGCCACGCGCTGCAGGCGTATTTCAACCGCAAGCTGGAAACGATCCTTGAAAAACACCACCGGCAGATGGTGGGCTGGGATGAGATCTACCATCCCGATCTGCCCAAAAGCATTCTGATCCAGTCCTGGCAGGGGCAGGATGCGCTGGGACAGGTGGCGCAGAACGGCTACAAAGGGATCCTCTCGACGGGCTTCTATCTCGATCAGCCGCAGTCCACCGCTTACCACTACCGCAATGAGATCGTGCCGCAGACCTTAAACGGCGTGGACGTGATTGCCGACACCGACAGCGCCCAGAGCTGGGCCTTCTCCATGCCTCGTCTGAAAGGCAAGCCGATCGAAGGCAGCTTTACGCTGGTGAAAGGGGAGTCCGGCTGGCGCGGATTTATTGATTTTGCCGGCAAGTCCCGCCGCGCGGTGGATAACATTGCGTGGCGCGATGACAATCAGGTGACGTTTACCGTTGATACCTGGATGGGCGAAACGCGCCCGGTGGTGTCGGTTGATAACGATAAGCTCACGGGTTATTTCCTGGTGGGGAATGTCCGCTACCCGATCAGCGGCACGCGTCTGGATGAGGTCCCTAAAGGCACTCCGCCGGTAGTGCCGGATATCGCGCATCAGGTTAATCTGCTTGGCGGAGAAGCCGCGCTGTGGGCGGAAAACGTGGTGGCGCCGGTGCTGGATATCCGTCTGTGGCCGCGTACCTTTGCGGTGGCGGAGCGGTTATGGTCCGCGCAGGATGTTACCGATGTCGACAACATGTACACCCGCCTGCAGGCGATGGACAGCTGGTCGACGGTCTCGGTCGGGCTGCAGCAGCACACCCAGCAGCAGGTGCAGTTCACGCGCCTTGCCGGGAATGCCGATACGCTGCCGCTGCAAATCCTCGCCCAGGCGGTGGAGCCTGTGCAGTATTACACTCGTCAGCATCTCAAATTCCAGGCCGGAAACTACCATCAGTTTGAGCCGCTCAACCGCTTCGCGGATGCGCTGAACGCTGAAAGCGCCACCGTGCGCCAGATGAACAAATGGGCCGACCGTCTGGTAAGCGACGCCGAGGATACCGAAAGTGCCGACGCGCTGCGCCATGTGTTTAACCGCTGGCAGAGCAATACCAGCGACGCGCTGGCACTGAGTGAAAACAGCTATCAGCTGAAGGCGATCAAGCCGGTGATGCAGGAGGTGGACAAGCTGGCCTCGATTGGCCTGAGGCTCACCGATCTGGTGGCGCGTCAGGGCACGCTGGACGATAAAGAGATCGCCTCAATTCAGAGCGAGCTGGATAACGCGGCGAAGGTTCAGGACGAAGTGGTGATTGCGGCGGTGTACCCGCTGGAGACGCTGCTGCGCGCGACGCGGAATCAGTAGACCCCCTCACCCTAACCCTCTCCCAGGGGGAGAGGGAATTAATACACCCTCTCCCTTTGGGCTGAGGGTTCCCCAGAAAAATGAAAAGCACGATGAAGTGTGATCTACTGGTTGCGCTAACAAATCAGAAGAGACCTCATCGTGCCTTTACAGACAGTCTGCCAGAAATTTTTCTCCGCGTCTTTACCGGACGTTCACAGCTTCCGGATTAATGTCCTTGTTTCCATGGCCGTTGCCCTCACGCACGGTGCGGATCTGACCCTGACCAGCCTTGGTCGCACTCTTCCCGGCAGGGCGCACGTCAAAAATAAAATTAAACGTGTTGACCGTGCCCTGGGTAATACCGCCCTTCACCGGGATATTCCCCGTATTCAGCATCTGCTCACACATACCATCACCTCCCTTATGCCCTTCTGTGTGATTGCTGTCGACTGGACAGGCTGGCATGACAGGAACTGGTATCTTCTGCGGGCAAGCCTGGTCTGTAATGGTCGCTCACTGCCGCTTATGAGTGAGGTTGTCCCCGCAGAGCTGGCGCAGAACAGCGATGTACAATGCCGCTTCCTTGACCGCCTGCATGATGCCATCCCGAAAGATAAAGCCGTCACCATCATTACGGATGCAGGCTTCAGGACAGACTGGTTCCGGCATGTCAGCCAGCTGGGCTGGAGCTTCACCGGCAGGGTCAGGGGCTGCATCAGCTTCCGGCTGGACGGAGATAAAAAGTGGATGAAAATCAGTGAGCTTGAGGCTACCGGACAACCGGTCTGCGTGGGTTACGGTGTCCTGTCCCGTAAACCACGAACGCCCTGTTACGGCCGGTTCTATCTGCATAAGCGCCCTGACGCAGGGCGTCAGGGAAAAGGGGGGATGCCGAAAACACAGCGGGAACACCGCAGTAGCGCGCGGGAGCCCTGGCTGCTGTTCAGTAATGCAGAGGGACTGGAGCCGCACCAGATAATGGCCCTGTACAGCCGCAGAATGCAGATAGAACAAAACTTCCGGGACGACAAAAGTCCACGCTTCGGGTTCGGTCTGAGGCTGAGCCGGAGTCAGGGAAAAGGGCGACTGGAAGTGCTGAATATGGTCGCGGCAATGGCAAGCCTGGTGATGTGGCTGGCAGGTTACAGGGCAGAAAGGCAGTGTTTACACTGGCACTATCAGGCAAGCAGCATCAGGCACAGACGGGTTCTGTCATACCTGAGTCTGGCAGAAGAAGTCATCCGGCATGAGCCCGGGAAAGTGAGACGGCTGAATATAGTTAACGAGATGAAAAAGCTGGGAAAAGAGTACAGTAATATGGTCATGGTGGCATGACCATATTACTGGGGATCCCTCAGCCCTTTGGGAGAGGGCAGGGGTGAGGGAATCAGACGACTCAGTGCTTAAGCACCCACGCCTCTTTCCAGTGTGAACCGGTGCCCGGCTCAAACTGGGTCGCATACTTGCTCCACTGCACGCAGTAGCCGCTGTACGGGAAAGGCTTACACTGGTAGGTCTTACCATCTTTTGGCTGCAGCACCACGGTGCCTGCTTTGTACGACGCGATGTTATCCGGGAAGATGTAATCATGCTGACCGGTGCTGTTGTCCGCCGCGGCTTCCTCTTCCAGCATCAGGTTCAGCACATCCTGCGCAAACAGCGTGCCGTCTTTATTGGTGGCGTAGTACTTCAGCATGTGGTGACCCGCCTCAACGCCGGTCAGCGTCAGGGTGACGTCCTGATTCACGTTATTCATCTCCTGCTTCAGGTACCCTTTTTCCGCCCCGTGATGGTTCATGACGTGGGCTTCGAAATCGACGTTACCGTGGGTATTCACATGGAAGGTGACGGTCGCATTGCCGTTCTCGATTTTGCTGTAGTGCAAATTGCTGACGGCGATGGTTTCATTGACCTCTGCCTTCTGCTCTTCGTACGAAATCGCAACGGACTGCAGGGCGCTGCCCTCTTTGACGAATACGCTGTTCGCGCCATGGACCGGGCTAATCTCGCCGCCCTCATCCTTCACGCCGACGCGAATGTCCTGGTGCGCGGTATTAATTTTCTGCGCCAGATCGTACGACCACTGGTTAGCATCCCCCTGCGCGGCCGTGGCGATCGTTATTTCTGTGCGCAGGGAGGTTACTTCACCGTGCGCATCGAAGAAGCGGGCAATGACCTTATCGCCGACGTTCAGGTTATTTCCTGCAATCTGGCCGCTGAGGACCTTGCTCCACTCTGATTCGATGCTGGCACCGTCATCCGGGGTAACATTGCCGCCGTTACCAAAATCAACGTCAATGGCCTGGTAGAAACTGTTCGAAGTATCCGCTATTTCCCAGACGCCATAAATCACCTGGTAACCCGTGCGAGCCGGTACATTACAGGTCATGGCTTTGCGCATCGCGGGGGCCTGGCCATTTCCATTCACGGTACAGAACGGGGTTAATTCAAACTGATCGCGGGTCAGGGGTTTATTCGGATCCCAGTTTTGTTTGGTGATGTAGTAACGCCAGTTGGTGGTTTTGTGCGGCGCGGTGTGATACCAGACAAACTCATGCGGGCCGGCGGTCATGGGGCTTTTCGTCCACGCGTTCAGGCTCTGTTTATCCAGCTGGGAGTAATTCGCAATCCCCGCGCTGGCAAGCTGGCCGTCTGGCGGCATCGCACCGCCCGGGAAGCCGGAGGTTTTCTCCACGCTCTGCGGTTCATACTGAACGGAGCCACAGTCAATGTTTTGACCGAGCTTGCACATATAAGCGCGGCTGGCAGGAGACTCAATATATCCGTGCGCTAAAGCGGATGAGGCAACGGTCAGGGTCGCCATCGCAAGGGCAATCTTTGATAATTTCATTGTTAGTCCATTAATAATAAATACGCAGGGTGATGTTATTAATGGCGGGTGGGGAAGGTCATGCTGTGGTGAGAGGAAAAATAACCAAAAAAAATGGACAGCCGAAGCCGCCCATTCCCTGCTGCTATCAATCAGCGACGTACGGCAATCGCTTCGATTTCAATTTTCACGTCTTTTGGCAGACGAGCCACTTCCACGCAGGAGCGCGCCGGGAAAGAGGCGTTATGCTCGGTGAAGAACGCTTCATAAGTAGCGTTAACGGTGGCGAAATCGTTCAGATCTTTCACGAAAACGGTGGTTTTCACGATGTCGCCCACTTTCAGGCCTGCGGATTCCACAATCGCCTGCACGTTTTCCAGCGACTGACGCGCCTGCGCCGCTACGTCGGCTGGCACTTCACCGGTCTTCGGGTTCACCGGGATCTGGCCAGAGGTAATAATCATGCTACCCAGATCAACGCCCTGAACGTATGGGCCGATAGCCGCTGGTGCATTTTCCGTCGCGAGTACTTTGGTCATGATTTCTCCAGAATAACAGCTGATTTAAGAGTCCCGGCCATTATAGGGAGGCCGGGATCCTTTACCAACCTCAATTAGTTGGCCAGCACCACATAATGAGAAAACTCTTTTTCGCAGTATTTGCATTTGAGTGCGATGTCATCGGCGCGTTTTTTCACTGCGAAGCTGGAGGAGACCGGTTCCGCGTGGCTGATGCAGTTGCTGTTCGGGCAAACCAGCACGCTCTCAATCCGCTCCGGCAGGCTTGGGCGTGATTTGCCCACCACGTCGTAATTGTCGATACGGTTAACGGTGGCGTCCGGCGCGTACAGCGACAGCTGGTTAACCTGCTCGTCGGTCAGGAAAGTATTCTCGATCTTGATCAGGTCCTTGCGGCCCATTTCGCCTGACGGCAGATTCAGGCCGATGGTGATGCGCTGGTCGGTTTCGGTCAGTTTAAACAGCGTCAGCAGCTTAAAGCCGACCTGCGCAGGGATGTGGTCAATCACGGTGCCACGTTTGATGGCTTCAACCTGGAGTTTGTTATCGTGTGTCATTGTCGTTTCCCCTTACAGAGCCAATTCGCGATTCAGAACCAGTGCCAGTAACGCCTGGCGGGCGAAGATGCCGTTTCCGGCCTGCTGGAAGTACCAGGCGTGCGGCGTTTTATCTACGTCTGTGGTGATCTCATCGATGCGCGGCAGCGGGTGCAGCACCTTCATGTTGTCGCGCGCGCCCTCGAGGTCGCTGGCGCGCAGCACAAACTGCGCCTTCACGTTGGCGTACTCGGACGGATCCAGACGCTCTTTCTGCACGCGGGTCATATACAGAATATCCACGTTGCCCATCACCTCTTCGATGCTGGCGTGCAGGCTCCACGGAATGCCTTTTTCATCCAGCATGTCGAGAATGTACTGCGGCATCGCCAGCGCGTCCGGGGCGATGAAGAAGAAGCGGTTGCCGTTGAATTTCGCCAGCGCCTGGGTCAGGGAGTGAACCGTGCGGCCATATTTCAGGTCACCCACCATGGCGATGTTCAGGTTTTCCAGACGGCCCTGGGTCTCCTGAATGGTGAACAGATCCAGCAGGGTCTGCGTCGGATGCTGGTTGGCACCGTCACCGGCGTTCAGCACCGGAATACCGCCGGAGAACTCGGTCGCCAGACGGGCCGCGCCCTCCTGCGGGTGACGCATTACAATAGCGTCAACGTAGGTGCTGATCACTGAAATCGTATCCGCCAGGGTTTCGCCTTTTTTACCCAGCGACGTGTTACTGCTGTCTGAGAAGCCCACCACGCTCGCGCCCAGGCGGTGCATGGAGGTTTCAAAGGAGAGGCGCGTGCGGGTCGAGGCTTCAAAGAAGCAGCTCGCAATCACCTTGTGCTTCAGCAGCTCCGGTTGCGGATTGGCCTTCAGTTTTGCCGCGGTTTCCAGAACCAGTTCCAGCTCTTCGCGGCTGAGGTCGTTTATGGAAATGATGTGTTTTTGATAAAGCGGATTCATGTTTATCTCCTGACGCCGGGCAAAAAAAAGCCCCTCAAATGAGGGGCTCTGGGAATAGGTTTAGCAACGGGAAGAAAAACGGCAGGCCAGCGTCTGATTTCAGACGCGGTAAGACGTTATGTCGAACACGCTTGACCATGCTTCCTCCCGGCAAATTGTCGGGCATTATACGCACCCCGATGTCCGGATCAAGCAATTTAATGCACGCTTTACTCAATGCAAACGGTTCTTTATGAATATTAATGCGTTCTGAGTAAATAATTAATTTGCTTATGCACCAGCGCGGTACGCTTCACCACCCGGGGGGCGACCCAGACAATACTGCTTCCGGCAACCACGCCTAAAATTTCCGGTAACTGGTGATAATCCAGAATGCGCGCCACCGCGCGGCCATATCCGGCCACGGTATGAATAAGGATAAATTCGCTATTATGCTCCACGCTGACCACCATTTCGGAAACGGTACGCGCGGCGTCGGGGGCAGGGCGCAGAAGAGGATTCAACGAATAAATTTTTAGCCCTTTGGCATTTCGAATTTTTATGACACCAAGCAACTTGAGCAGACGTGAAACGGTGGACTGGCTGATGGTCTCAAAACCACGCTCCTGCAAATCGCGGCGAATCTCTTCCTGGGAGAGATAGCTCTTTTCTGCGATCAGGCGCTGACAGACCGTCAGCTGTAGCTGTTCTTTTGGAGAGTAATCACCATATTCCGTCATAACTATTTCCCATGTAAGTGGCTGAAACAAAACGCCCGGTGGCGCTACGCTTACCGGGCCTACAACGTCAAAACATCACAATACTGCCCCCAGGCTTAACGCCACCATGATCACCACCGTGAGTATCCCCAGCAGCGGCGCCACCCATTTCAGGTAGCGCACATAGGGCACGCGGGCGATAGCCAGCCCGCCCATAACCACCGCGGAGGTGGGCGTCACCAGGTTAACGATACCGGAGGCTGACTGGTAAGCCGTGACTACCAGGTCGCGGTTGACGTTAGCGAAATCGGCAAGCGGTGCCATGATCGGCATCGTCAGAACGGCCAGGCCGGATGAAGAAGGCACAAGAAACGACAGCACCACCTCCAGCCAGTACATCACGTTGATAAACGCCACCGTGGATAACCCGCTGACCAGCCCTTCCGCGCTGTGCAAAATGGTGTGGGTAATCATGCCCTTATCCATGATGACTACGATACCGCGGGCGATGCCGATAATCAGCGCGACGCCCAGCAAATCTCGTGCGCCGTTGATAAACGTTGAGGTCAGCTCCTCTTCGCTCATGCGGGCGATAAGCCCCACGATAATGGCACTGGCGAGAAACACCACCGAGATCTCCGCCATCCACCAGCCCAGCACCGCCACGCCGTAAATCATCACCGCGAAGGCGAGGGCGAAAATGACCAGGATGATTTTGCGTACCGGGGTAAATTCCAGCGTCTGTGCGTCTTTGTTACCGAGGAAATGGGCGCGGTTCTCTTCCTGTTTGTCTGCAACGATGGAAAGAGACGGATCCTGGCGCACCTTACGGGCGTAACGCATTACCCATGCCACGCAGATGATCCAGCCGATGACCAGCAGCGCCACGCGCAGGGCGATCCCGTTGGTGAAGGGGATCCCGGCGGCGTTGGCGGCGATCACCGTGGCGAAGGGGTTGATGGTAGAGCCGAGCGTGCCGATCCCCGCGCCGAGCAACACGGTGGAGGCCGCGACAACCGGATCAAAACGGGCGGCCAGCATCACCGGCACCAGCAGGGTGTAGAACGGCAGTGACTCTTCGGCCATGCCGTAGATGGTGCCGCCTGCGGCGAACAGCGCCATCAGGATCGGGATCATCCACTCTTCACGCCCGCGTAATCGCGTGGTGACGCGCTCGATCCCGGCGTCGATCGCCCCGGTTTTGGTGACGATCCCGAGAAATCCCCCGATGATCAGGATAAACAGCGCTACGTCGATCGCCCCGGCCTGTCCGGACTCCGGATCGTACAGCCCGGCAATGGGAGCCATCAGTACGGAAACCAGCCCCTGCGGGTGGGCCGCCACGTGCGCGTAGGTCCCGGCAACCGGCACGTCTTTGCCGAGCGCCTCGTTCATTGCCATATGGTACTGTCCGGCCGGAATAATCCACGTCAGCACGGCCACGACGGCAATCAGAAAAAAGAGAATGGTGTAAGCGGAGGGAAACTTAAACTTGCCCATGATGTTCTCCTGAACCCCGGCGCACCCCGTGGCGCGCCGGGCGGTGATTAGTCGCCGAGTGTCGCCACCATGACGGCTTTTATGGTGTGCATACGGTTTTCTGCTTCGTCGAAGACAATAGAGTTTGGTGATTCAAAGACCTCTTCCGTCACCTCCAGCCCTTTCAGGCCGTAGGCCATCTCAATTTCGCGGCCCACTTTGGTGTGTTCGTTGTGAAACGCCGGCAGGCAGTGCATAAACTTGACGTTCGGGTTGCCGGTGGCCTTCATCACCTGCGCATTGATTTGATACGGCTTCATCAGGCTGACGCGCTCGGCCCAGGCTTCCTTCGGCTCTCCCATGGAGACCCACACGTCGGTGTAGAGGAAATCGGCTCCCTGCACACCTTCTTCTACGTCGTCGGTAAGGGTGATGCGTGCGCCCGTTTCTTTTGCGATGGCGCGGCACTGCTCAACCAGCCCCGCTTCCGGCCAGAAGGACTTTGGTGCCACCAGGCGGATATCCATTCCCATCTTGGCCGCACCGACCATCAGCGAGTTGCCCATGTTGTTGCGCGCGTCGCCCAGATAGGCAAAGCTCAGCTCCGGCAGGGTTTTGCCCGGCGAGTGCTCCAGCATGGTCATCAGATCGGCGAGGATTTGAGTGGGGTGGAACTCGTCAGTCAGGCCGTTCCATACCGGCACACCCGCGTACTCGCCCAGCTCTTCGACGATGGCCTGGCCGTAGCCGCGATACTCGATGCCGTCATACATGCGGCCCAGCACGCGGGCGGTGTCTTTCATCGACTCTTTATGGCCAATCTGCGAGCCGCTTGGGCCGAGGTAGGTGACCTGCGCGCCCTGGTCAAATGCGCCCACTTCAAAGGCGCAGCGGGTACGGGTAGAAGTTTTCTCAAAAATCAGGGCGATGTTTTTCCCGACCAGGGTTTGCTTCTCACGTCCGGCTTTTTTGGCGGCCTTCAGTTCGATGGCGAGGTCGATCAGGTACTGGATCTCCGCCGGGGTATAGTCCAGCAGTTTGAGGAAGTTGCGGTTTTTCAGGTTGATGGTCATGTGTAAATCCTTTTTAAATCGTTAGCTGTCTGGTGCCCTCACCCCGGCCCTCTCCCCCGGGGAGAGGGAGAGTCGGGTGAGGGGGAAGTTATTCAGTTACGAATCAACGTGCCTTTCTCGCCCGCGAGGATCTCCGCGCCGTCGGCCAGCGCGCCGATCCCGGCAATCCCGTTGCAGGCCTCAACAAACTCGCGGCAGGCGGCCACTTTCGGCCCCATTGAACCGGCGTCGAACGCCATGCCCTTGAGCAGTTCCGGCGTCACCTGTGCCAGCGGACGCTGGGTTGGTTTACCCCAGTCTAGGTACACCGCGTCGGCATCGGTGAGGATCAGCAGGGCATCCGCCTCAATCTGGCGCGCCAGCAGGGCGGCGGAGAGGTCTTTGTCGATCACCGCCTCAATGCCGTGATAGCCATTGGCGTTTTCCACCACCGGTACGCCGCCACCGCCGTTGCAGATCACCAGATGGTCGCGCTGGATCAGCGCCGCGATGGCGTCGCTCTCAACGATGCGTTTCGGCTGCGGAGAGGGCACCACGCGGCGGAAGTAGCTGCCGTCGGCCTTGAACACCCAGCCTTTCTCCGCCTGCAGCGTTTTTGCCTGGGCTTCGCTGTAGACCGGGCCGATGTACTTGGTCGGGTTGCTGAAGGCCGGGTCGGCGGCGTCCACCTCCACCTGGGTGAGCAGGACGCTCACCTCGCGCTGGGGCAGGCTGTTTTTCAGCGCCTGCTGGAGCATGTAGCCGATCATCCCCTGGCTTTCGGCACCGAGAACGTCCAGCGGGTAGGGGGCGACTTTGTCGTAGGCGCTGTTCTGCAACGCCAGCAGCCCGACCTGCGGCCCGTTGCCGTGCACCAGCACCACGCGCCACTGCTCCGTCAGCCCGGCGATGGTTCGGGCCGCGAGATCGATGTTTTTACGCTGGATCTCGGCTTCTAGCGGTTCGCCGCGTTTGAGCAATGCGTTGCCGCCCAGGGCCACAACCAGAGTGGGTTTTCGTTCCATAGTGGCTCCTTAAATTCCGTCGCGTTCCAGTGGGCAACTCATGCAGCGCGCGCCGCCGCGACCGCGTCCCAGTTCGTCGCCCGGGATAGGCAGCACGGTGATCCCCGCTTTATCGTATTTCTCGTTGGTCCAGACGTTGCGCTCGTAGCCGATCACCACGCCCGGGCGGATGGTGAGCACGTTGTTGGCGTCGTTCCACTGCTCGCGTTCAGCTTCAAAGGCGTCGCCGCCGGTGGTGATCAGGCGTACCTGATTAATACCGAGCGCTTTCTCGATGGCGTGCAGCAGGTCGGTTTCCTGGGTGCGCAGCAGGCCGCCGCGTCCGTCCGGGGTGAGCGTCCAGCACTGGGCGTCTTTACGCACCACTTCCGGGTAGACGGAGAAGGTGTCCACGTCGATGTGGGTCATGACGGTGTCGAGGTGCATGCAGGAGCGGTGTTTTGGCAGCTCAACGGCAATCACGCGCTCGGCCTGGCGATGTTTAAACAGGCTGTTAGCGAGGAACTCCACGCCCTGCGGGGTGGTGCGTTCAGACATGCCAATTAATACCGCGCCGCGGCCAATCACTAATACGTCGCCGCCCTCCAGGGTGGCGTGGTCATAATTAATATTCTCGTCGCCGAAATACTTAATAAATTCGCCATCGGCGAATGCCGGGTGCCAGCGATATATGGCTCGCAGGTTATTGGTTTCACGCTGGCGGGCCGGTTTGGCCATCGGGTTAATGGAGACGCCGTTATAAATCCAGCACGAGGTATCGCGGGTAAATAAATGGTTTGGCAGCGGCTTCATAATAAAATCATTCGCCGTGTGGGTATCCACCACCATATTTTTAATCGCCGCCGGAATTTCACCGTAGGTTAATCCGCCGCTCAGTCTGCGCGCCAGTTCCCGGTGCGGCATATCCGCCAGCCAGCCGCGGACATCGCTGGCAAAGGTGGGGCCGAGACGGTAGTCGGAGATTTGCGTCTCCAGCAGCCAGGCTTTCGCCTCTGCAATATCAAGCGTTTGAGTGAGAAGGTCGGTCAACAGCAGGACTTCCACACCCTGCTCGCGCAGCGTGTTTGCGAAAATGTCATGCTCCTCACCCGCCCGCTCAACCGAGAGCACATCATCAAATAACAGCTCCTGACAGTTTGATGGCGTTAAGCGTTTAAGACTTAAATTAGGGCGGTGCAGCATCACGCTACGCAATTGACCAATTTCAGAACCGACATAATGCTTTTCCATAATTATTCCTTTAACTGTTTTTCAGAATAAAAAGGGCATGCGCCATATTCGTGTAATGATATGGCGGCTAAGCTCAATTGATTTCGTGGTCAATAGTAGGCGCTTAAATAAACCGTATTGTGATGTTGCTCACGTGAAATTAGGTATTGAGTAGTTTGTTTTCATTTGCATGATTCGCATCAGATAATGATTAATTTGATATTATTAGCCGGTGAATAGCTAAGCAGGATCCGTTGGCATTATTTGAGGTTGTTATTATTTTGTAGAATTTAATGTTTTGACATATTTGGTTATGCTATTGATTTCAAATGATTTTATTTGATGTGCGGAATGGCTATGCAGAATAGCCAATTAACTATTTTTGACTTAAGAAAAATCAATAAATAATTATGGAATTTAATAGCAAATAATCAAAATGATAAAGTGTGAAGCTGGCGCGAGTTTTATGATGAAGGCAGTATAATCAGTGAGTTAGCGTCACGGCACCGTCACGACGCGCTGAGGTTATGCATAACAACTGCATAAATGCCTGTGAGGGATTAACAGCAGATTAACACCTTTCCCGATAAACATGCGTTCGCGCAACTCTCCGCGAAAAAGGGCTGGTATGGCAGTTTGAATTCTCGTATAAAAGATTAAAATGAAACAGCGTTTTATTATGAGGGTTTAATTATGATTATCGGCAACATCCACCATCTGCAAGCCTGGCTACCGGAACCCCTGCGTCTGGCCATCGAGCACGTTAAGGCCCACGTCACCGACGCCACCCCGCCGGGCAAGCATGACATCAACGGCAGCAACCTGTTTTATCTGGTCTCCGAAGACATGACCCAGCCGTTTGCCGAGCGCCGCGCGGAGTACCATGCGCGCTATCTGGACATTCAGATTGTGCTCAAAGGGCAGGAAGGGATGACGTTCAGTACCTTGCCACACGGCACGCCGGACACCGACTGGCTGGCGGATAAAGACATCGCGTTCCTGCCGGAAGGCGAGCAGGAGAAAACCGTGGTGCTGAGCGAAGGGGATTTCGTGGTGTTCTGGCCGGGTGAAGTACATAAGCCGCTGTGCGCGGTGGGAGCCCCTGCTAAGGTCAGGAAAGTGGTTGTTAAGATGTTGGTGGGGTAATTTTCCCTCACCCTAACCCTCTCCCACAGGGAGAGGGAACTTTTACACCCTCTCCCCGTGGGAGAGGGCCGGGGTGAGGGCACCAGACCGCACCCACGCATAATGTGATCCAGCTTAAACTTCCCACACTCCCTCCTCATCTCTCATTTACCTGCGCTTTTTCTGCGTCATAGTATGATCGTTAAATTAATGAACGCCGTTCTATAATGTAGAACAAATTGATTCAGCAAGGAGATCTCATGCCGCAGTCTGCGTTGTTCACGGGAATCATTCCCCCTGTCTCCACCATTTTTACCGCCGATGGCCAGCTTGATAAGCCGGGCACCGCCGCGCTGATCGACGATCTGATCGCGGCAGGCGTTGACGGCCTGTTCTTCCTGGGCAGCGGCGGTGAGTTCTCCCAGCTCAGCGCCGAAGAGCGTAAAACCATTGCCCGCTTTGCTATCGATCATGTCGATCGTCGTGTGCCGGTGTTGATCGGCACCGGCGGCACCAACGCCCGGGAAACCATTGAACTGAGCCAGCACGCCCAGCAGGCGGGGGCGGACGGTATCGTGGTGATCAACCCCTACTACTGGAAGGTGTCTGAAGCGAACCTAATCCGCTATTTCGAGCAGGTGGCCGACAGCGTCACGCTGCCGGTGATGCTCTATAACTTCCCGGCGCTGACCGGGCAGGATCTGACGCCGGCGCTGGTGAAAACCCTGGCCGACTCGCGCAGCAACATCGTCGGCATTAAAGACACCATCGACTCCGTGGCGCATCTGCGCAGCATGATCCACACCGTCAAAGCCGCCCATCCGCACTTCACCGTGCTGTGCGGCTACGACGATCATCTGTTTAATACCCTGCTGCTCGGCGGCGATGGGGCGATCTCGGCCAGCGGCAACTTTGCTCCGCAGGTGTCGGTGAATCTTCTGAAAGCCTGGCGGGATAAAGACGTAGCGAAAGCGGCTGAGTATCATCAGACCTTACTGCAAATACCGCAGATGTATCAGCTGGATACGCCGTTTGTGAACGTCATTAAAGAGGCAATTGTGCTCTGCGGCCGCCCGATTTCTACCCACGTGCTGCCGCCCGCCTCTGCGCTGGACGCGCCGCGTAAGGCGCAGCTGAAAACCCTGCTGCAACAGCTCAAGCTCTGCTGAGCCGGACGATAACCATGACCATCGAGAAAATTTTTACCCAGCAGGATGATGCGTTTTATGCCGTCATCACCCATGCGGCGGGGCCGCAGGGCGCGCTGCCGCTGACTCCGCAGATGCTGATGGAATCCCCCAGCGGCAACCTGTTCGGCATGACCCAGAACGCCGGGATGGGCTGGGACGCCAACAAGCTGACCGGCAAAGAGGTGCTGATTATTGGCACCCAGGGCGGCATCCGCGCCGGGGACGGACGACCGGTTGCGCTGGGCTACCACACCGGGCACTGGGAGATCGGCATGCAGATGCAGGCCGCGGCGAAGGAGATCACCCGCAACGGCGGGATCCCGTTTGCGGCCTTCGTCAGCGATCCGTGCGACGGCCGTTCTCAGGGCACGCACGGCATGTTTGATTCCCTGCCGTACCGCAACGATGCGGCGATTGTGTTTCGTCGTCTGATTCGCTCCCTGCCGACGCGCCGGGCGGTCATTGGCGTGGCGACCTGCGATAAAGGGCTGCCTGCCACCATGATTGCGCTGGCCTCGATGCACAATCTGCCGACCATTCTGGTGCCGGGCGGGGCGACGCTGCCGCCGACCGTGGGGGAAGACGCGGGCAAGGTGCAGACCATCGGCGCGCGCTTCGCCAACCATGAACTCTCCCTGCAGGAGGCCGCCGAGCTGGGCTGTCGCGCCTGCGCGTCGCCGGGCGGCGGATGTCAGTTCCTCGGCACGGCGGGCACCTCGCAGGTGGTGGCCGAAGCGCTGGGTCTGGCGCTGCCGCACTCCGCGCTGGCGCCGTCCGGGCAGGCGGTGTGGCTGGAAATTGCCCGCCAGTCGGCGCGGGCGGTGAGCGAGCTGGATAACCGCGGCATCACCACGTGCGATATCCTCACCGATAAAGCCATCGAAAACGCCATGGTGATCCACGCGGCGTTCGGCGGCTCCACCAATTTACTGCTGCACATCCCGGCCATCGCCCACGCGGCGGGCTGCACGATCCCGGACGTAGAACACTGGACACGCGTCAACCGCAGGGTGCCGCGCCTGGTCAGCGTGCTGCCCAACGGCCCGGACTATCACCCGACCGTGCGCGCCTTCCTTGCGGGTGGCGTGCCGGAGGTGATGCTCCACCTGCGCGATCTCGGCCTGCTGCATCTGGATGCCATGACCGTCACCGGCCAGACGGTGGGCGAAAACCTCGACTGGTGGCAGGCGTCCGAGCGCCGTAAGCGCTTCCGCCAGTGCCTGAGCGAGCAGGATGGCGTGGATCCGGATGACGTGATCCTGCCGCCCGAGAAGGCAAAAGCGAGAGGGCTGACCTCAACGGTCTGTTTCCCGACGGGCAACATCGCGCCGGAAGGCTCGGTGATCAAGGCCACGGCCATTGACCCGTCGGTGGTGGGTGACGATGGCGTTTACCGTCATACGGGCCGGGCGAGGGTATTTGTCTCGGAAGCTCAGGCCATTAAGGCCATCAAGCAGGAAGAGATTAAACAGGGCGATATCATGGTGGTGATCGGCGGTGGGCCGTCCGGTACCGGCATGGAAGAGACCTACCAGCTCACCTCTGCGCTGAAGCATATCTCATGGGGCAAGACGGTGTCGTTAATCACCGATGCGCGCTTCTCGGGGGTGTCGACGGGCGCCTGCTTCGGCCACGTGTCGCCGGAAGCGCTGGCAGGCGGGCCGATTGGCAAGCTGCGCGACAACGACATCATTGAGATTGCCGTGGATCGCCTGACCCTGACGGGCAGCGTCAACTTTATCGGCACCGCAGAAAACCCGCTGACGCCGGAAGAGGGCGCGCGCGAGCTGGCAATAAGACAGACGCACCCGGACCTGCACCCTCACGACTTTTTGCCGGACGATACCCGCCTGTGGGCAGCATTGCAGTCGGTGAGCGGCGGCACCTGGAAAGGCTGTATTTATGACACCGATAAAATTATCGAGGTAATTAACGCCGGTAAAAAAGCACTCGGACTTTAATTATTTTCTGAGCGATACCGTCTACGGGAAATATCCCGTGGACGGTTTTCGCGCATCTTAAATTTATCAATTTAAACAATGCGTTGCGATATATCGGTGGCGTCACAAAAGCAAAATATCGTAATTCGGAAATAAGATATGACCATTGCTGGTTAATTGAACAGCTCATTACACTCCATTAACACGATGTTGTGAAATCAGCATACGAAAATAAAGGTGCGATGATGATGCAATTAACCATGAAAGATAAAATTGGCTACGGGCTGGGTGACACCGCCTGCGGCTTTGTCTGGCAGGCCACCATGTTCCTGCTGGCCTACTTTTATACCGACGTGTTTGGCCTGTCGGCGGGCATTATGGGCACGCTGTTTTTGGTCTCCCGCGTGCTCGACGCCGTGACCGACCCGCTGATGGGGCTGCTGGTGGACCGCACCCGCACGCGCTACGGCCAGTTCCGCCCGTTCCTGCTGTGGGGGGCGATCCCGTTTGGCATCGTCTGCATGCTGACCTTCTACACGCCGGATTTCTCTGCGCAGGGCAAAATCATCTACGCCTGCGTAACCTACATTCTGCTGACCCTGGTCTACACCTTCGTTAACGTGCCGTACTGCGCCATGCCGGGCGTGATTACCGCCGACCCGAAAGAGCGTCACGCCCTGCAGTCGTGGCGTTTCTTCCTGGCGGCGGCGGGCTCGCTTGCCATTAGCGGCATCGCGCTGCCGCTGGTGAGCATCATCGGCAAAGGGGACGAGCAGGTGGGCTATTTCGGCGCCATGTGCGTGCTGGGGCTGACCGGCGTGGTGCTGCTCTACGTCTGCTTCTTTACCACCAAAGAGCGCTACACCTTTGAGGTGCAGCCGGGCTCGTCGGTGGCGAAAGACCTTAAGCTGCTGCTGGGCAACGGCCAGTGGCGGATCATGTGCGCGTTCAAGATGATGGCGACCTGCTCTAACGTGGTACGCGGCGGGGCCACGCTCTACTTCGTCAAATACGTGATGGATCACCCGGAGATGGCGACCCAGTTTTTACTCTACGGCAGCCTCGCCACCATGTTCGGCTCGCTCTGCTCCTCCCGTCTGCTGGGCCGCTTTGACCGGGTAAAAGCCTTCAAGTGGATCATCGTCGCCTACTCGCTGATCAGCCTGCTGATTTTCGTCACCCCGGCGGAGCATATCGCCCTGATTTTCGCCCTCAACATCATGTTCCTGTTCGTCTTCAACACCACCACGCCGCTGCAGTGGCTGATGGCCTCTGACGTGGTGGATTACGAGGAGAGCCGCAGCGGGCGACGCCTGGACGGGCTGGTGTTCTCCACCTATCTGTTCAGCCTGAAGATTGGCCTGGCGATTGGCGGGGCGGTGGTGGGTTGGATCCTGGCGTACGTCAACTACTCCGCCAGCAGCAGCGTGCAGCCGGTTGAGGTGCTGACCACCATCAAAATTCTGTTCTGCGTGGTGCCGGTGGTGCTCTACGTGGGCATGTTCATCATGCTGTCGTTCTATAAGCTCACCGATGCCCGCGTGGAGGCCATCAGCCAGCAGCTGATCAAGCACCGCGCGGCGCAGGGCGAGGCCGTTCCCGACGCTGCGACAGCCGCATCCCATTAACCGGAGGCAATATGGAAATCACCAACCCAATACTCACCGGCTTCAACCCGGATCCGTCTTTGTGCCGTCAGGGCGAGGACTACTACATCGCCACCTCGACCTTCGAGTGGTTCCCGGGCGTGCGCATCTACCACTCCCGCGATTTGAAAAACTGGTCACTGGTCAGCACCCCGCTGGACCGCGTGTCGATGCTGGACATGAAGGGCAACCCGGACTCCGGCGGCATCTGGGCGCCGTGCCTGAGCTACGCCGACGGCAAATTCTGGCTGCTCTACACCGACGTAAAGATTGTCGACTCGCCGTGGAAAAATGGCCGTAACTTCCTCGTCACCGCGCCGTCCATCGAGGGGCCGTGGAGCGAGCCGATCCCGATGGGCAACGGCGGGTTTGACCCGTCCTTGTTCCACGACGACGATGGCCGCAAGTACTACCTCTACCGTCCGTGGGGGCCGCGCCACCACAGCAACCCGCACAACACCATTGTGATGCAGGAGTTTGATCCGCAGACCGGCACCCTCTCGCGCGAGCGCAAAATCCTGTTTACCGGCACGCCGCTCTGCTACACCGAAGGCGCGCACCTGTATCGCCACGCGGGATGGTATTACCTGATGGTCGCCGAAGGTGGCACCAGCTACGAGCACGCGGTTGTGGTGCTGCGTTCAAAAACCATCGACGGGCCATACGAGCTGCACCCGGAGGTGACGATGATGACCAGCTGGCACCTGCCGGAGAACCCGCTGCAGAAGAGCGGCCACGGCTCGCTGCTGCAGACCCACACCGGAGAGTGGTACATGGCCTACCTAACCAGCCGCCCGCTGCGCCTGCCCGGCGTGCCGCTGCTGGCCTCCGGCGGACGCGGCTACTGTCCGCTGGGCCGCGAGACCGGTATCGCCCGCATTGAATGGCGCGACGGCTGGCCGTACGTGGAAGGCGGCAAGCACGCGCAGCTGACCGTGAAAGGCCCGCAGATGGCGGAACAGCCTGCATCCGTTACGGGCAGCTGGCGGGAGGATTTCGACGGCAGCACGCTTGACCCGGAACTGCAGACCCTGCGCATCCCGTTCGACGACACCCTCGGCTCACTCACCGCGCGCCCCGGCTATTTACGGCTCTACGGCAACGACTCGCTCAACTCGACCTTCACCCAGTCGACCGTGGCGCGCCGCTGGCAGCACTTCGTCTTCCGCTCAGAAACGCGGATGCAGTTCTCACCGGTTCACTTCCAGCAAAGCGCGGGGCTGACCTGCTACTACAACAGCAAAAACTGGAGCTACTGCTTTGTGGACTACGAGGAGGGGAAGGGGAGAACCATCAAGGTTATTCAACTCGACCACAACGTGCCGTCATGGCCGCTGCACGAGCAGCCGATTCCGGTGCCGGAGAGCGCGGAGAGCGTCTGGCTGCGGGTGGACGTGGATACGCTGGTCTACCGCTACAGCTACTCGTTCGATGGCGAGACGTGGCACACCGTGCCGGTAACGTATGAGGCGTGGAAGCTGTCGGACGATTACATTGGCGGGCGCGGCTTCTTCACCGGCGCGTTTGTGGGGCTGCACTGCGAGGACATCAGCGGCGACGGCTGCCACGCGGACTTCGACTACTTCACCTACGAGCCGGTTTAACGGCTCAGGCCGGGTAGCCCAGCGCGCGTGAGAGCTGGAGCCCGGCCTGCTGAAGCTGCTCGCGGAAATCAGCCAGCCCGGCATCGTCCACGCGCGAGGTCAGCGTCGACAGGCTCAGGGCGGCAATCACGCGGGATTCATGGTTCCACACCGGCACCGCCACGCAGCGCACGCCCTGCTCGTTCTCTTCGCTGTCCAGGGCATAGCCCTGTTCGCGGGTCTGCGCCAGAGCGGCCATTAATGCTTCACGAGAGGCGAGGGTGGAAGGTGTATAGGTGGTGTACTGATAGCCCTCAAGCAGAGCGTTCAGCTCGGTCTCGCCCAGCCAGGCAATCAACACCTTGCCGATGGCGGTGGCGTGAACCGGCAGGCGGCGGCCGATGCGCGAATAGGCGATGGCGGCCAGCTTGCCTTCAATCTTCTCGATATAAACCCCTTCACGCCCGTCCAGGATCCCCAGATGGGTGGTCTGCCCGGTCCGTTGGGACAGCTCCGTCAGCCAGCCTTTCGCCTTCTGCCGAATATCGATGGAGCCCACGACGAAATGACCGCGTTCGACCAGCTTCATGCCGAGGCGATATTTACCATTCTCCGGGTTCTGATCGATATAGCCATGAAGCTGCAGGGTTTTCAGCAGCGAGTGGAGGGTACTCTTGCTCAACCCCATCAGTTTGCTGATGTCGGTGATCTTAAGCTCGGTGGCCTGCTCGTTGAACAGGTCGAGGATCTGCAACGCACGTTCAACAGACTGAATAATCGGCATAATGCTGGCATGTCCACGCTGGAATTAAGGCGAAAACGTACCTTTTTCGGGGTGAAAAATCAATGAAATGGAGGTAAAAGCAAAAACGACAACAAGGTTGTCGTTTTTTAGTGTTTTCCCCCTCTCCCTGTGGGAGAGGGCCGGGGTGAGGGCACCAACGCGCAGAGGACCCAATCAACCCCCAAGCGTCGCCACCATCACCGCCTTAATCGTATGCATCCGGTTTTCCGCCTGGTCAAACACGATGCTCGCCGCCGACTCAAACACCTCGTCCGTCACTTCCATCCCGCCGTGCAGATCGAACTCCTTCGCCATCTGCTTGCCGAGCGTGGTCTGGTCATCATGGAACGCGGGCAGACAGTGCAGGAACTTCACGTTCGGGTTGCCGGTCAGCGCCATCATCTGCGCGTTCACCTGATACCCGCGCAGCAGCGCAATCCGCTCCGCCCACTTCTCTTTGGCTTCGCCCATCGACACCCACACGTCGGTATAGATAAAGTCCGCACCCTTCACGCCCGCCGCCACGTCTTCCGTCAGGGTGATTTTGCCGCCGTGCTTCTGGGCCAGCGCGCTGCACTCCGCCACCAGGCTCTCTTCCGGCCAGCAGGCCTTCGGAGCCACCAGACGCAGATCCAGCCCGGTCAGCGCTGCCGCTTCCAGCATTGAGTTGCCCATGTTGTTGCGCGCGTCGCCCGCGTAGACCAGCGTCATCTCGTTAAACGCCTTGCCCGGCAGGTGCTCCTGCATGGTCAGCAGGTCCGCCAGCAGCTGCGTTGGGTGGAACTCGTTGGTCAGCCCGTTCCACACCGGCACGCCCGCGTACTGCGCCAGCGTCTCGACCACTTCCTGGCCGTGACCGCGATACTGAATGCCGTCATACATCCGCCCGAGCACGCGCGCAGTGTCCTTAATTGACTCTTTATGCCCAATCTGGCTGCCGCTCGGCCCTAAATAGGTAACGCGCGCGCCCTGGTCAAATGCGGCAACTTCGAAAGAGCATCGTGTACGGGTTGAGTCTTTTTCGAAGATGAGCGCGATGTTTTTACCGGTAAGCTTTTGTACTTCCTTGCCATTTTTTTTATCGGCTTTGAGCTGTGCGGCAAGAGTCAGCAGAGAAGTGAACTGTGCAGGGGTAAAGTCGAGCAATTTCAGAAAGTGTTTCTTGTACAGATCAGACATTTTATCCTCACATGGCGAACGCCACTTATTGAATTAAAATTCACTTTATATGTGTAATTATTCATTTGCAACCCCGTTTAACAAATCTTTCCAACAAAGGTGGAGGCAAACACGTCCGTGTGTGAAAATAGAAGTATCTGCCGCACTTTAAAGAGGAATGACCCATGGCAAACCCGGAACACCTGGAAGAACAACGCGAAGAGACGCGTCTGATTATTGAAGAGCTGCTGGAAGACGGTAGCGATCCGGACGCGCTGTACACCATCGAGCACCATTTCTCTGCGGATGATTTCGACGCGCTGGAAAAAATGGCGGTGGAAGCTTTTAAACTGGGTTACGAAGTGACCGAGCCGGAAGAGCTGGAAGTGGAAGAGGGCGATACCGTCATCTGCTGCGACATCCTGAGCGAAGGCGCGCTGAAGGCGGAGCTGATCGACGCGCAGGTAGAACAGCTGATGAACCTGGCCGAGAAGTTTGATGTGGAGTACGACGGCTGGGGAACCTACTTCGAAGATCCGAACGGTGAAGACGGCGAAGAGGGCGACGACGAAGATTACGTCGACGAAGACGACGACGGCGTGCGTCACTAAGCGTTTCAGGCGGTGGCGCGCGCCACCGCTTTTTCAAGGCAGAACCATGGATTACCCGCAGATACTCTCCCCCGTACTTAACTTCCTCCAGTGCCCGACCCCGCAAGCATGGATTGATAAAGCCCGCGACCCGGCGAATCTGCCGCTGCTGCTCACCGACCACATGGTGTGCGAGCTCAAGGCAGCCCAGACCGCGCTGCTGCTGGTGCGTAAATACGTCGCCGACGAAAGCGGTGCCGACGCGCTGCTCGACTGGCTCAAACCCTACGAACTGTTTACCTTCCGCGACGGCCCGGAGCCGGACTTCATCGCCCTGCACAGGCAGATTGGCAAAAGCGTGATGCCCAAAACCGACGACCCGTGGGGCCAGGCGCTCATCGACAGTATGGTGCTGCTGATTAAAGAGGAGCTGCACCACTTCTGGCAGGTGCGAGAGGCGATGCTGGCCCGCGATATTCCATACGTCAAAATCACTGCCAGCCGCTACGCCAAAGGGATGCTGAAGGACGTGCGCACCCACGAACCGCTGACGCTGATCGACAAGCTCATCTGCGGCGCCTACATTGAAGCCCGCTCATGCGAACGCTTCGCCGCGCTGGCCCCGTTCCTCGACGACGACCTGCAGAAGTTCTATCTCTCGCTGCTGCGCTCGGAAGCACGCCACTATCAGGACTACCTGACGCTGGCCCAGCAGGTGAGCGACGACGATATCTCACCGCGCATACAGCTTTTTGGCGAAATTGAAGCCACACTTATCTCGACACCGGACAACGAGTTTCGCTTCCACAGCGGCGTGCCGGTGTAAACCGGCATAACTCAAGGATAAGGATGCGAGATGAATAAAACGTGGACCCGTATTGTGATTGTCGTCATTGCGGCTGCCGCCGTGGCGTTCTGGGTGTTTTTCGACAGGCAGCGCGCCCCGGAACGGCAGATGGATAACGCCCTCAACGCGATGCCCGCCTGGCAGGTGATTAAGGAGCAGGAGCCCGCGCTGCATCAGCGTATCCTCGACCAGATGGCCGCCCTGCAAAAAGCGGGCGAGCCGGAGCAGCAGATTATCGACACCATCCAGCCGCAGATCCTGCATCTGCAGATGACGCGCCTGCAAAACGCCCCGGACGCCAACGTGGTGAACTACATGACCATCAACATGGAGCAGACCTCCGCCATCCAGAAGGTGAGCGACGACGCCTGCTTCCGCTTCCTCTACCCGATGGTCAAGGGCGGCATCAACCCGATGCGCATGCTGGATAAAGATCTGATGGCGCGGCGCATGCAGGCCGACGCCGACATGATGCGCGCGGCCTACGGCAAAAACAGCCACACCGTGACCCCGGCCGAGCGCGAGGCGGCAGTCGAAGATGTGCGGCCGATTATGAAGGCGCTTGCCGATAAGTACGGTGAGGACATCCAGCTGCTGCAGATGCCGGAGAAGGCGGTGGGCAAAGAGAAGCTCTCCTGCGATATGGTGCAGGAGATGTGGGCGAAGGTGCTGGCGCTGCCGGAGCAGAAGGCGGCGAGGGTGATTAGGCTGGCGGTATCTGAGCTGGACTGACGGTAGCGCTGGTTTTTTGGGCACTTAGCGCAGGTTTAGCGCGTCGTCGCTTGCATGGCGGCGCGCGACAGGTATAATCCACAACGTTTCCGCATCCCCTTCAGTGCCGAAGTGGCGAAATCGGTAGACGCAGTTGATTCAAAATCAACCGTAGAAATACGTGCCGGTTCGAGTCCGGCCTTCGGCACCAAAAGATGTGAATTAAAGTCGCTTAAGGGCGGCTTTTTTTGTGTCTATCTCTTCTAAATCCATCAGATATCTAACTGTAATATAAAAGACTTTTCGCGAGATTTCCCCATGCAAATGATGAGGTTTATTATCTTTAGTTGATTTATGTCTATCAGCATTTAGTTAGTTTGGAATCGACGCAGTTTATTAGATGCTGAAGTAATAAAGTATTAAAACCTCTGATGAGCATATTGCTTTTTCTGAAAGTGGTTACGCAAAAAATTACGTAAATTTAGCTATAAATCTTATCTGTCATTACGTAAAATATCGCGTAACTACTTTTACATGATTTGAGATGGATTACGGTATGGCTAATGTTGACGCAGATTACTGCTATTCTTTTCCAGCTATACGTGGCATACAGGCTGGTCGCCCTTTCTACATCGCCACGTGCCCCATGCGCATCATCCCTAAAATATTCAGCTTCGATGAAAACGACGTTCCGCCTGAGTTACGCGCGCAGCGCACCCTGAATAAATCACGTATCCCAGAAATGGTGCGATATCTTCTGGAAAATCCGAAAGATTATGTTTTTTCTGCTCTGACGGCCTCCATTGCCGTTGATGTCCAATTTGATGAATTTGCAGGTTCTAATAACCTTGGAACGTTATGCGTGCCAATGGACGCTCAAATACTCATCAATGACGGTCAGCATCGCCGTAAAGCGATTGAAGACGCTTTAGACGCACGCCCCGAGCTGGGACAGGATAATATACCGGTGCTATTTTTTGTCGATGAAGGGCTAAAACGTAGTCAGCAGATGTTCGCCGATTTGAATAAATACGCCATTCGCCCCAGCCCATCGCTAGCCTCTTTGTATGACCATCGTGATGCCTGTTCAAATCTGGCACGTTATCTGGCTATGTCCGTAGAACCGTTCGTTGGTATGACGGAGCTGGAAAAATCCGGTATCAGCCAGCGATCGAATAAACTATTTACGTTAAGTAGTATCAAGCAGGCCACCCGCGCGTTGTTGGGCAAAGATCCCAAAGAGAACAATTTTGAAGAATGCACGCTAATAGCCACCCACTACTGGCAGGCTATTTTTCACGTGATGCCGGACTGGCAGTTAGCGGCGAAAAAAGAGGTTTCGCCGGTTCAGCTACGACAGGATTATGTTCATGCTCACGGTATTGGTTTGCAGGCGCTCGGACAATTGGGGTACGCCCTGCTGACAGACTACCCGGAGCAATGGCCGGAGAAAATCGCTGCACTCAAGACCTTTAACTGGCGCAGAAACAATCCGGATCTGATCAAGCGCGCGATGCAGCACGGTAAGCTGAGTAAAACCAGTACGGCAATCCAGCTCACCTGCAATGCACTAAAAACCGCGCTCTCTATTCCCCTCACTCCTGAAGAACAGGAGCTTGAAGCTCAAATGGTTGTCTCATGAGTAAATTAGTTCAGGCCTATGATTTGGCCGAATACGAAGATTTTATTAATCAGGAACAGTTCGCTGGACGACCTCTGGCCGAATATGTTGCTGAGGTTCAACGAATTTATTGTGCGGATAAGCGTCCGTGGGTGATTGGCTACAGCGGTGGGAAAGATTCTTCCGCTGTGATCACGCTGGTGTATCTGGCCTTGCTCGGCCTGCCCCCGGAAATGCGCAGCAAAGATGTTTTTGTGGTGTCGTCCGATACGCTGGTCGAAACGCCGGTAGTCGTGGATCTGATTAAGAAAACGATGTTGCAGATTGAGGCGGGAGCGAAGCGTAACGGCTTGCCGATCACGCAACACGCGGTAACGCCTAAAACGAATGAAACCTTCTGGGTCAATTTGCTGGGGAAAGGTTATCCGGCTCCAACTCGTAGTTTCCGTTGGTGCACTGAGCGCATGAAAATCAATCCCGTGAGTGACTTTATTAAAGATAAGGTCAGCCAGTTTGATGAAGTCATCGTCGTACTTGGTTCGCGCAGTAGTGAAAGTGCTTCTCGTGCGCAGGTGATCGCAAAGCACAAGATTGATGGATCACGCCTTGCCCGGCATACCACGCTGGCAAATGCTTTCATCTATACCCCCATTGATACCTGGGATGTAGAAGATGTCTGGAAGCTGCTGCGGGGCGCGTTCCGCTATGCCCCTGAAGATATCGACGAGTGGGAAAGCCCGTGGGGTGGAAACAACCGTCCTCTGTGGACGTTGTATATGGATTCTTCCGCACAGGGTGAATGCCCGCTGGTAATTGATGATAGTACCCCTTCCTGCGGCAACTCGCGTTTTGGCTGTTGGACCTGTACCGTTGTCACTAAAGATAAGGCTATGGAAAGCCTGATTAAAAACGGTGAAGAATGGATGTCTCCGTTGCTAAAATATCGTGATCTGCTGGCATTTACCACCGATCCGGTGAATAAAGATACGTTTCGAAACTATAAGCGTCGCACTGGTAAGGTGAGCTATCAGTACGCTAAAGAAAGTGATGAGCCGGGAGCTGAGCGTAAGCATGTTCCAGGTCCTTACTGGCTGAAATACCGTCAGCAATGGCTCAAAGAATTGCTGGAGATTGAGCGCGATTTAAATGCTCAAGGCCATACCATTACGTTAATTACCAAACCAGAGCTACATGCGATTCGTCAAGAGTGGTTGAAAGATCCTAATGAACCAGACTGGTATGACACGCTACCGGGTATTTACCGCGAAGTGTATCAGCAGGATTTAGACTGGGTGGTGGACGATCAGTCGCGCTTTGATGCCAGCGATGCAGATCTGTTGGTGCAGATAGCGCAGGGGTTTGACGTTGTGCCTGAAATGGTGATGAAACTCATTGAGCTGGAAGTTTCAATGGAAGGCTTAAGCCGTCGTCAGGGGATTTTTGATAAACTTGGCACGATCTTGAAGCAGGACTGGGGCACTCTCGAAGAAATTGAGCAACAACAAGTCACTCTGCAAAATCGAGTTGAACGGGATATTCATCAGGAAGAGCTTACAAAGCTGGAAGCTGAACTTCAGGTTTTACAGCGCAGAATTGTTGATGCCAGTGAATCCTCGTTACTGATTGGGGAGGAGAAATAACGTGCTCATTAAACAGCTGGTATTACATAATTTTCGGGTATTTAACGGTACACATACCATTGATCTGGCACCCAGAAAGCGTCCGCACGATTTGAATCCACGACCTATTGTGCTGTTTGGTGGTTTAAACGGCGCAGGGAAAACGTCTATCCTGTCGGCGATCCGCATAGCGTTGTATGGACGACTGGCGTTTGGGCTAGCGACGCAACAGCAAGAGTATATCGAACAACTCAGCGCATTGATTCATAACGGCGCGTACTATATTGAGCAGCCGGAAGAAGCATCTGTAGAACTGACGTTTACCTATAATAAAGGCGGTCATGAGGCCGAATTTACCGTTACGCGAACCTGGAAAAAGGGGAAGAGGGACCGCCTTTCTCTGCAACAGGATGGGCAGCCACTCAGTGAGCTGGATTACGATCAGTGCCAGGGATTTCTAAATGAGTTAATTCCGCATGGCATTGCTGATTTGTTCTTTTTCGATGGCGAGAAAATTGCAGAACTTGCTGAGGACGAATCCGGTAATATTTTACGTACTGCCGTACGACGCTTATTGGGGCTGGATCTCATCTCTAAACTGCGTAACGATTTAATGATTTTTGTTAAGCGTCAGCAATCCAGCCAGCTAGCAAGTTCTCAGCAACAACAGATTGCAGAGCTTGAAAAACAGAGTAAAGAATTAGCCTGCCAGACAGAAGCACTGCTGGAAAGCGCCGATTTTGCCAAATCGCGGATTGAGTTCCTGTCTAAAGATATAACCCGTTATGAAGGCTTGCTAAATGCTCAGGGGGGCGCTTTTGCCCAGACTAAAGCGCAGGAAAAACAGAAAGTCGAAACGCTGCTAAAAGATAAAGAACATCTGGAAAAAGCACTGAGACAAGAATGCGATGGCTCGCTACCTTATGCGCTTGCGCCCACTATTTTGTCTCGTTTGCTGCAACAAATTGCTGATGAAACGCAGATTAAACAGGCAAAAAGCTTTGAAAAAGAGCTGAGCCAGTTTTTAACGCAACTCAGAAATGATATTGCATTTCGTTCTGCGGGGACTGGCAAAATAGCAGCTGAAGCGATTACCGATAATCTAAAAGATTATATGGCAACGAAACCAAAAGGTGATTTGCTCTTTGACATCTCTGAGCGTGAAGCTGGTATGCTTCAACAGTCTATTGAGATAGATAGTAAAAGAGCATGGCAGCGTTTTGAGCTTTATCGCACACAGTTATCTGAGATTGAACAACAGTTAGAACAAGCGGCTGCTAATATTGCCCGTGCTCCTGAAGATGATCAGCTGATGGATCTCTTTGAGAAATTACGTGACCTGGATAGGCAGCGCGAAGCCCAATTGCAGAAATATCGGTCATTGCTGGAAGATGCTAAACGCACGAAACAGCAGCAACTGGATTGTGTTCGCCAGATTCAAAAAGCGCATGATGCCGCTCGTTATCAGCACAGTTATAGTAGTGCGTTTAAGAATGCTCAGGAAACGATAAACTTACTCGATCGCTACAGTGATGTATTAACCCAGGCTCGAGTTAAAACGCTGTCTACAAACTTTGAGCTTGCTTACCGTAAGTTGGCTCGCAAAGAGGATTTACAACTTAGTGCGCATATCAACCCTCAAACGTTTGATGTTGAATTAATTGATGAGAATGGATCAGTAATTAACCGTAAGTTACTTTCTGCTGGTGAAAAACAGATTTATGCAATTGCTATTCTTGAGGCGCTGGCGAAAACCTCTGGTCGTGATTTACCAGTGATAATTGATACGCCATTGGGACGTCTGGATTCTCAGCATCGTGATAAATTGATTAACCACTACTTCCCGGAAGCCAGTCATCAGGTTGTATTGCTGTCTACCGATACTGAAGTAGATGAGCGTTATTTTGTCGATCAGTTGCGTGATGATATCTCTCATGCTTATGAGATTGTGTTTAATGCGCATACTAAATCGTCAACGCTGAAACCAGGTTATTTCTGGGAATTAACTAAGGAGGCTATCTGATGCTCCCAAATCGAATGGCGCTTAGCCGTCAGACTGAAGATCAGCTTAAAAAGCTCAAAGGGTATACAGGGATCACCCCCAATATTGCAGCCCGGCTGGCATTTTTCCGTTCGGTAGAGAGTGAGTTTCGCTATTCGCCGGAGAGAGACAGTAAGAAGCTGGATGGTACGCTGGTGCTGGATAAAATTACGTGGCTGGGGGAGACATTGCAGACTACGGAATTGGTGTTGAAGATGCTTTATCCACAGATAGCACCGAAAGATATGATAAAAGCTTGGGCTGCACATGTTGAGGATGGGATTGCGGCACTGAGAAACCACCGGAGTCTACAAAATTTTGCACTATCAGTAAAATAGCTTATAGACGCATCCATCTACTATTTTTATAATAGATGGATGCATAATTTTCACTGAGTACTTGCCACATTAGCAATTAAGAAATCATATATTTTCTTTTTCCCCACACTTGTTGAAGGATAAAGCTCTTGTTTAGTAAATTCATTTGGGTCAATATTTCTCAATGCAAAGCAGAGATTATTAACATTGACAATGTTGATCTCATTCATATCTAATAATTTCTGCCTAAGAAATTGGAATAGTGCAGAAATACCAATAGATCTCGTAAGAACCGTATTTTTTGTTATAAGCTCTTCGCTCCAGAAAATATCTTTTACGGTGCTGAAGAAAATGAATATTACTTGTTCAATCGCACGATCATTGCCGTCTATATATATTTCCCTCAAAGGACTGACGTCTTTTCTTTTAGCATCTAAAAGTCGCCCGCGTCCTTTTTCACTACTTCTGGAATTGGTTGAGTTTATAGTGTATCTATCTGATCTTGGATTCTTAGATATCAAAGATAATACCCCATCAATAAAAACTGAGGACGAAATAGACCAATCTTTCTCCACATTTTCTTTCAATATTCTATTTTTTAGTCTGTTATAGAATGGTGAAACTTCTGTTTTATTAAATTTTTCGCTAAAATATACTGCGAGTAAATCTGGTGGCCAGTAATCCCTAGATATATCATCAAGAGAATATCCAAAAAGTCTATATGCTAAACTTTTCGGTACTTTTTGCTGATTAAAGTTTATTGTAGAAAATATTGATGCTTGTCCTGAAGGGGGTAAAGCATCATAAATTGAGCATGGTAACTGAATATCTTTATTACTTGAGTAACTAAATCCCAACAAGCGATGCTGTCCATCGATAACAGAACACAGTTTTAAATTAATATTTGGTATTGTTAATTTATACAAACAGTCATCGACAGGCTCAAATCGCCACTTGTCTTCCTCGAGTGCTGGGATATCATTTTCATCATAATTAACTGATAAAATTATTGAATTTGGAAATGCTGCTTCATCAGAATCTATGAATTTTGCTATATCCAAAGCCCTTGGAGTTGATTCTTTTCGTTGAACGCCAGTTATTTCACCATCTTCTACCTGAGCTTGATTCACATAAGTACACTTGAGTAGGTCTGCTGCAGAAATAACAACTTGAAAGAAATCACCATAGGGCTGAGAAATTTTTAATGCATGAAGTACTAAATCTTTTGACATTTTATAATCCATCCCCTGGTTCACTATCACTCTGAATATTAGATAATTCTTTTCTCACGGTATCATCTGGACTCGTAGGTGTGTCAAAATCAGTTTTTACTACTGTAATGGAAAGCCAAAGCAATAATGTTATGAGGAAAGAAATTATTAATGCAGTATTTACATTGTTTTTCAAACCATAGAATGAAAATACTAGTGATAAAACCCATAGAAATACAGAAAAGGATACTTTCACTTGCTTTCGATACTTATCCTCCGATGAATGGCAGTCATCATCCTCTTTTAATAAATTCTCAGCCGCAAGAACACCCAATGTTGCAATGATAAAAGAAAAAATAGAAAAACCGATCTGCGAGTTATCGTCTAAAAACAAGGGGCCAATCCAAATGCCACAAGTCGATACTGAAAGAGTAACAATGGATATAAAAACAAATTTTGGCTGTATAAATCTAGGGCATAGCCTCTTGATATCAGACCATAAGTTAGCCCAGTGAACAGTACAATTTCTTGACATGCTTATCCTCATAATCACATGGCCATACTATGTAAAGTTGACATGTTAAAGTATTAACTCCCAGAATGCTCGATCACGCATTTTATTGACTTTTTTATCCCCATCTATATACAGACTAAAATGCTTCTCTAGCTGTCGAATCTGACTCATCAAAGACTCCTGCTCGCCTTTATCATCAAGGTTGAATACTGCCTTGATATCAGCATTCTTGATCTCAGAAACTCGATGAATTACCCAAGTGAGAATATAAGAAGCATAATTATTCTCGCCTGTTTTAAAGTGAGTAATTTCTTGTGTTGAGAGGATCGCCCCTACACCATATTCACGGCCTTCTTTAAGGATTTTACGCAAGCTAGCAAAATCCTGGCGCATAAAGTTATCGGCTTCATCAACCAGAATCATTTTGGTTAACTGGCGATAATCACCTCGCACCGTCGGTTTCCCACGCTTTTGCATCTGCGCATAAAAAAGATCCAGTGTCAGTGCAACTACCAGGTTTTGAATCTCTGATGGATAACCCGCGAGTTCGATAACTGTGACACCATCAACCAGATCGTACAAACTGGTCATCTTCTCTGGATCTGTTTCAAAAATCTGGAAACCAGCCAGATTATAAAGCGCAGCATATAATGAATCTTCGTCGACTTTTTCTTGTGCCAGGTACTGCTGCCACACATCTTCAATAGTCGGTGCTATACGATTCCATGTTGATCGATCATGAGGCACTATTCCTGCTAAGTCATAGCACTCCATTATTAGCGTAACCAGCTTCATGCGTTGTTTTACGCCAAGGTTATACGCTTTGCCCATTGTTTCAGCGAATGCCATGGCCGTATGCCTCGGTAACATGGGCATATCACCAAATAACGATAACGGATTGTAAGGTAACAATGATAGCTGATACCTCTTAGCTCCCGTAGCTTCCAGAAACGCATCATCCACATAGTCGGATTTATAGTCGAAGATCAACAAGCCAATTGGTTTACCATCAACGTTACAGGACTGATTGCGCATCAGTTGCGTAACCAGCGATTTAGTAAACTGGGTTTTCCCGGTGCCCATTGTTCCAATAATGCCGGTATTAGTATTCATGAACTTAGCGGTGTTGGTTGGCTCCCAGTACAATGGATTCTGACGCACAGCATCATGACCAAACAAGACCTGTAATGGTGTATTGCTGACATTACTGGGGGTTAGTGCCGATGCTTCAGGTTGTGGAAGCTCCAGCACAGAAATGGGCTGCGGCTCAGTTGTTGTTGCTACCTGTACTGGATGTGAAGAATTGACATCACACTTTGATTTGAGCAGATATTTTTCCGGCATCCGATAGCGTTCAGCTAGTGGAGGTTGATCACCTTGTGCTGCAATTAACGATGGAAGCAATGAATAGGGGATTTCGATCTGAAGAATATTCTCTGCCGTTTCTTTATAAGAGAGATCAAAACAGGTTCCGCTGTCTACATGCGCTACCACAAAGCCTTCTGCATAATCAGCAAGCTCACCTAACTGATAGTCGCCAGTGAGCCACCATTCACGTCGTTCCAGCAGAGGGGATAGCTTGTCGTTATCCAGTACACCATACAGACGCAACTTCTCTACCTGCATTAATACCTGGCGGATAAAAAGTGCCCGGTATAGTTGTGATGCTAGAGTTTGTGGCCCAAGAATATCTTGCTGTAAATAGCGTTTTAGCTCGCGGGCCTGCTGCCCCGCATGGTTGTAATCGGGGCGAGCTCCTGTTTTTACTTCAAGTGGTAACAGATACAGGTTGTTATCTTTGAAGCCGACAAAGAGCACATCGTCAGAGATCGCTCCTTTCTGATAACCCTGTAAATGGCGCGATAAATCGCTTTCTTTCATTCTCAGCCCGACGTTGCCGGACACGCGGATCATCTCAGCTACTGACAGTGGGATCCAGCAAATATCTGACTGGAGCAGCATAGACTGTACGAATTTGTATGCACCGATAATGCCGTGTTTTTCTTTGCGCTCCTTTTCATTTGAACGCAACATTTTCAACAGCCACTCACCGTTAAAGGCATTAAATTCAGCAAGTAGTTGCTGGCTATCAACGGTGGATTGTCCTGTTTGAAGGAGACGTAGGAACAACTCAACCTGTTTTGTGACGGTTACGGCGTCATAACCAGCACAACTGGTGTACTGGTCAGAGTAATGAATTAGTACGACATCTTTTTGACTAGTAAAGAAATCGAGTGTGACCTTAGGGTCGATAATTGTGGTCCAGAGAGAGCTATCATAAGAGCGATTCAGCAGTTGCTTAAAGTTACCGCTGACAGCCAGACTAATTCCCTGACCGTGATACTGGCTGTTGCTCTGCCGTGCCGGTTGCCACAGACAGCCTAACAAGCGGGCGAGACGCAGGGCGCAAGACGATTCAGTATCGACATTACGCAGACCAAACGCGGTAAAGTAAGCATCGCCTTGTGTTTCAGCCCCTTCGCCTGCAATCAAGCCATGACATAAAACCCCGCTGGCAGCATCCTCAATGCGAATTTGGCGGCAATCAACCGGTGCGGTGTTGGTGAAAAATGCGAGATGGGCGTAAGCCAGTTGATCGCTTTCCGGTGGCAGGATAAATTTGCTGAATGTTAAGCGACTGCGAAGCAGATCGATCAACATATCGGCTTCAGAACGCCACGCACCGCTGTTCAGACCAAGATCATTTTTAAGTTGTTCATAGCTGCCGCTTTCGGCAAAGCGGTCAAAGGCATTGGGTAGCAGACGTTCGTCATAGCAGTTTACGTGTATCGAAATTGCGTTATCTTTTTCCTGCTTAAAATAATCTACCAGTCCCAGGAATAGCTCTCTGGCTTCTCCCATATTAATAGCATTAATAACCAGGGCATTATTTCCTGCACTCTGGAACAGCCGAGAATAGGCATCTGTAAATTCGTTTAGCTTGTCTTTCACCAGACGCTTAACATATTCGTGGCTCATCTGGCGCTGGGGAACAATATCTATCCAGAAGCGGTTTTCTACCATCGGTTGTAACTGTGCGTATTCATGTTCGCTATGATACACAAATGGCATTAGGCCAGAGACGACCAGACGATCGAGAGTAATCTCTGGTAATGAAGCAAATGAAGCTGATGTGGGGAATACGGGCTCAGCGATGATAGTTTCAGCTAGCTGTAAATGATAAGCCATTACCAATGGGTGCAGAGGCGAGAGACGTTCATAATCGTCGCCGCGGCAAATCCCGAGATGTAACAGACTTTTTTCCTGGATGGTTAATGCTCTGCTTAGACTGATTTGCTGTAATGCCTGTTCAAAAGTAGCGATCATGTGACTGACTAATACACGATATTCCGCTGACCATGACACCAGACTCGGCAGGGTATTTCGACGTTGATAGTAAACGAACAATTGGTGGTACGCATTATGGAGGTCGGGATAGCTCGCCAGAAGCTCATCCAGTGCAAACTCACTACCTTTACTGCCAGTGCTGAGCAGATTACGCTCGATCAGGGCGTACTCTTGCATAAGCAACTGCTGGCGAACACCAACCACATTATGTTCGATATTGTCCAGGATGACGCGACCTTTCAACTTGTTCCAGGTTGCATTCCCTTCTTCTTTAAAGAGTTTATTGAAACGACCCTGATCAAAAAGCAGAGGCAGGGTTAATCCTTCCTCTGCTCCTGGACCTTCGATGTTAAACAGTAAACGGGAGTCACCTGAAATCAAGGTAAATTTGATCAGCTCACTTTGATTCGCCAGCGTTTCAAAATTAACGAGTGCATAATGGCGGCAATCAACATCATCACTTTCTTCATCAAGTAAACAGGTCTTGTCGCCGAGCTCTGCAATACGTAACTCATTATCTTCCAGTTGCAGAGTTAATTGACCTTTACCAGGTTCAATACGATAACAATGCTGGATTTCATTAAGCCAGAATTGCCCTTGTTCAACTAACAGCAGGCGAAACTTGTACTCTTCTGCTGAGTTATTGCGGTTAATGATTTCGAGACTAAATAAGCAGGGCCGACCATCAAAAGGCACTGATGCCAGTATCTTAGAGTTTCTCCCCCCGAGCCGGCTAGTACGCCAGAATCGTTCCTTCTGTAACGGACGATGATGAGCAATTTTTACCTGATTGTCCTGAAGGTCATTACCCTGGAAGATAAACTCCAGCTCAACGTGTGACTGCCCCGGTAGAACCTGAACCAGGACACTGATATCTCGTTTACCTGCTTTACTGGTGCTTTTGGCTCTTTGCCAGACCTCACCGTTTTCAGCAGTAATGTTTTCCAACACCAGTTTCTGTTCACTGTTTTGTGCTTTTTCATTCAGGTAGACGGAGAAATCAAGTTCACGCCAATCGTCATTGTCAACGAAATGCTCCTGAATGAATTTTGCACTAAATTCAGTTAGTACATTCTCCAGTTGCCCGCTGTAGCGTTCAACACTGTCCTCTATCTGGCGATATAACTTTTGGTTTTCATTGAGCCGGGCGCGCAACTGCTTATCACTAAAATTCAGCAGGTTATTATCGTTGAATAACTTTAGCTCTGAGAAATCCAGATTGCCGTCGTCCAGCAGACGGTATAACGATGAAAATCCAAAAACCGTTGCGCCTTCATCCAATATTGTTGTCAACTGATCGCCCAGCAAACAGCGGGATACTTGAGAACGGGCGCTGTCCGTTGTGATTAACTTTTCGAGCTGGTGACGGAAGGTTTCTGGGTGCCAGATAGCATCCGGTGCAGCGACATCTTTGGTACTATTGAGTAAGGTATCCAGCATGCTGTTGTGGATAATCAACAACGCTGTCTGGGCAAAAATGCCATTGCGGCCAGAAACCTGATCGCGTAAATGAGAAATATAGTTTTCTGTGAATGCAGGGGTAGTGGTGCCGTGCAGTACCGGAATAAGCTGGATATTATTACATTGGACGTAGGTAAGATATTGCCCCGGTGCAATTTCTAGTTTATTTCCATTCGCTAAAGAGTCGAAAGCATTCCAGAGCTTTAAGGCGTTATCCGGATCGGGAGATTTAAACTGGTAGCGCTCACCAGGCTGGATGATGCTGCTAACCCATTCAATGAAGGTTTCTGCCAGATAGGTTTCATACTGTTTTACGGACATATACGGCGTCTCCACTGTCACTCATTCTCTCCACATTCCCCATGCGTTCATAAAACGCAACCAGCATTTGTGTAGACTGGTTATCCAGATAAAATCCGCGTTGCTCAAAACCACGTAGCAGCTCATGTAGCCGGAGTTTTTTGTTTTTACCCACGGTAAGGTTAGTTAGTAGCAGTAGTCTATCCTGGTTCAGTACCAGCACTTTGCCCGCTCGGCCACGAACCTGAATGAAGTCAGTGCAAATCTGGCTTTCCAGCTCGTTGATGTATTTGCGATTTACCGCTGCTCGCTCGGTTTTTTTACCCTGAAACTGTTCAACGGCAACAGATAACAGCTGTTTAAAGGCATCTTCCAGGTTTGTAGCACGATCGCGTTCAGGAAGATCTCGCTCCTCCTTACTGATAAACTTCTGTATATAATTATTGAGTTCATTCAGTACTCGATTCGATGTATCTGAATAACCTAAACAATCTTGATATACCTGCCAAAGAGGGCGCTTTTCCTCACCTTTTACTTGTAATACCTCTAATGCAGAGAGTATGGGGAACAATTTTTCACTTTGGCGGGCAAACCACTTATAGCCGAAGAGCTTTATTTTATCTCGTTCTGAGCTAGCTTTTTCAGTATCGAGGATAAAGAACAATGATTTACTCTGCGGCTCGCCGTCTTGCCAGTTGTCCAGATTGAGCGCCAGTTGTGCGCACCAACTAAAGGCGTACAAACGTAGAGTATTGGTCAGTTCCTGCAAAAGATATTGTGGATGCTCTGCCAGAAACGCCAAATCAGACTGAAAACACGTTACCAGATAGGGTAAATAAGGTTTTTCTTTTGCAAATGGCCCCTCACCCAGTCGGATTAATTTTTTATTGAGCTTATTCAGCATCTCTTTTTCAATAAAATTCAACTTATCTTGTATCGGGTGATTAAGGCTAAAATCTCTCATCAAATTGGCAAACAGTGTTCCAAGGCGTTTGTCGGCAGTCGAGCCTGCACTTATCTTTTCACCATCAAACTGAGCGTGGAACAGCAAGAAAAGGGGAGATACACGAAAAATATCCTGACTGGAAAAATACATCCGTTCCAGCACGGACAAGAACGCGGGTTCATCGATCAATATTTGCAGATGAGTTTTACAATCCTCGCGAAACTGCTCGAGACTGTAAGTATCGATTTTATACTTCACGGCATAGCTTAGTACTAAACCTGTTACGATTTGCCAGTCAATATTGTTATTCTTATTACGTATTGGAAGGTAGCTATCCAGCTGGTTATTACTAACTTTTAAATTTGTTGCAATGGGATACATGATGTTATCCCTCCATGCCACTGATAGTAATCATGTCATCGTCCGCTCTTGCACTATAAACCCGCTTTAGGCCATCATAAAATTTGATTTCGCTGCTGGATTTTGCCTTTTCTGCGATTAGTTCAACGATTTCGTCCAGTAAGACAATTGCACTTTTATCATATTTATTAGGGCGATAGCCATTATTCAGTTTGCTCAATAGCTCAAATAAGTTAAGACCGATCCGAATCGGATCCAGCGGATCTTGTCCTACTTTTAAATAGATATCGAAACAAGTTGTATGGGCTGTATTTTTCTTGAGAATGGAATCCCAGTCCGGTTTCAGCGCAACAGGTGCTGTTATTTTAATCCCACCAAATTCGCCTAAAAAGAACTCTTCTTTTTGGGTACTCAGTTCAGGTGCTTTACGGTTTGCGTAACGCTGAATACCAGCGATAAGCTCGAAAGAGTAAAAGCGATTTAGTGTTCTTTTTTGTTCCGGATCTGCGGTATAGTTTTTATGAAGATGCCAAATCTCTGAATAACGCTCAAAGAGAGCTTCTTTAAAGAATACAGAGAATCTTTTGTGATAGTTATTTCCTAAAGATTCATGTTGTAGTAGCCAGAAAAGTCTAATTAAGGAAGCTGCATCACCAGGCTTAACACATTGACGATCAAACGTAAGATGTAATTTCGCAAGTGTACTCAGGAAATCATCCAGTTCGGGATCAACTAATCCAAGCTCATAGCGCAAAATAAATTGATCAATCTCGTATGTATGCAATCTGGCAGGATCAAAATCAGAAACCTTTTTAATTAGATCATTTTCTGCACCATTAAACAGATTATCAAACAGATACCCAGGCCCTGTCAGCAGGTGATGTAAAAAATCCAATAAGGTTCTTGTGGTAACAAATTGATCTTTTATTAATCGGGCTTTAAATAGCTGTGTTATTAAAACATTCTGAACACCGGGCATGCACAGTAGTTTAAAGTTAGCAACGGTTTTTAAATCATGTCCTATTGATTCATCACGTTGATAAATTGTGTAAAACAGGTTTTTGTCGTCATTCCCCGTTAAGTGATTCATTAATTTTTTGATAAAAGGGGAGTATTCCTGCTCTTCGTCAAACTCGAACTTTGGATAATGTTCGAAATCAAAGAATGTACAATGTTCATTGCGGTAAGGACGGTGGCCTTCCTGTTGCGATGACAAGAATGAGTCAATAGCGGCGCGGATAGCCATATGGGACTCAGAACCTTCTCTGGCAAAGTTGGCGAGCATCCCGGTGTTGATACCGATGAGGAGCGGGTATGATTGCGAATGATGATTTTCAAATAAATCATTCAACGCATCAATGGCTGATTGTTGAGGCGCAAAGCTGTGTGTCGCATCCAGATGGAAACTAAACTTCTGTTGATATCGTGGTTCTGACTTACAGCGGGTTAAAATTTCGGATTTCCCATCGCCACTACTTCCGCATAGAAAAATGATCTCACCGGGAGCAGCGGTATCCAGATAACGCTGTAACTCTTCTTCAATCTCTTGTTTAAC
Organism: Enterobacter cloacae complex sp. 309I3; assembly: GCF_050031595.1. NCBI lineage: Bacteria > Pseudomonadati > Pseudomonadota > Gammaproteobacteria > Enterobacterales > Enterobacteriaceae > Enterobacter > Enterobacter cloacae complex sp. 309I3. The sequence goes on from NZ_JBLGWI010000001.1 coordinate 579,975, forward strand.
AAAGAGTTGTTCTTTTAGCTCATCGAACACATCCTTTTGCCGATGAGTCTCTGTGGTTACAGAAAACGAAGATGACTTCGCAAGTACACCTAACGCTTTACGTAATGTGATCGCGCTCATAACTTCATGTTCTCTAAAGTAAGAATTCGCCTATTTTATACGAGCTTTTCCTTGATCTCTATAGGACTTTTGTTATCGAGTTAGGGAAGCGTGTTTTTCGTGTAACGAATGAAAGGGTTAAATAGTATTAGCCCCAGCAATGATGAAAAACTAATAATAACCAAATGAAATTATCTGCTCCGGCAAACAGGTAAATTTGCCATTCCTGAAATCATCAGCTCTTCATGTAAAAAAATGTTTTTTGGAATGTCTGGTGCTTTCTTAGAAAATTAAAAAAACTTGCTTATGTGAAATTGCAACAAAGTGTGCACCCTGCAAATATGGTTTCCTGGGAAGCCATTGCGTACAAAGTAAAGGAATAGTGCTTGCAAAAAGTGAAGTAATTTATCCACATCCCATAAACACCACCTTATTTCCCCAACAGTATTTCCTGAATCCCCCTCGCAAATTCAAAATTTATCCCACACCAAACCGCTGTATTTATATTCAGCCCTGTATAATGAGCACCAGAAATTACGCCGAACGGCAAAGGAAGTATCAAAGAATATTTAACGAGGAATTCGCGATATGAAGGTGCTGCAACACCCCCATACCGCTAACCACAAACAACTTACAAGGAGTTGAAAATGGCTGCGACGAATTTTAAGCCAGAGTTTACTGTTTGCAAAACAGAATCAGACGCTTTCACCGGCATGATTGAAAACCGCGAGCTGGTACGCAAAAACAGCGCCCGTCGTCTGCATGGCAACCCGCCCAACGCGGCACCCGTTCATCCCCGCGCGGAAACGCCGCAGGACAGTGCAGCCTGCTGCGAACTGTATGCACGCATAGACATGAAATACCTTCTTTTGGGCGGCGACTGGTTAACCCGTGCAGGCTTTATCAACGGTATGCCGGTAAAAATCCGCGCCATGAAAGACTGCATTGTGATTACGCCACAGCATACAAGAGAATTATGGGGATGTCTGGAAGGGATGAGTGTGGTGAATATAAATAAACAGAAAGTCGCGCAGTGGTTAAAAACATTTCCGGGTGCGTTGAATGATACTGGGGATATACCGACGGTGAAGCGCAGAAATGGTCTGGCAGAGTAAGAATAACATCTAAAATATCCCTTCCTTAATCATGTAAAAGGATAAGTTAATACGGGCTTGAATACACATGCCCGTATTTTTTCTTTTTTAAATGAGTTATCTAATTCCGCTGGTGCACCCAATAAATCGGTTGTAACATTCTCCGCAAAGCGACAGGGAGGATTGCTATGCAAATTTGTAGGATGGATTACAACGATGTCTCCGCAGATGGAAGAACATTGACATTACACGTCTATGGGGTTGGGGCATTTCCTGTTTTTTCAGGTGTCGAACCCGTAACCAATATTGCAGAGTGCGCCTTTATCAGGAATGCTGCGTTACCGGTGGGTACATATTGGATCGTTGATTCACCGGAAGGAAGTGTTGCTAATCGTGTTGGGCGATTTGTAAAAGACTTAAAGAACGGGACCGATCATTCTGAATGGTTCGGCTTGTTTAATGCATCGACCATGGCTGATAACGTATTTGTGAATGGGGTCGACAGAGGATCATTTAGGCTTCACCCATTGAGGCCGAATGGCGAAGGAGAGTCGTGGGGATGCATAACGTTCTATAATATCCCTGATTTTCAGCTGGTCAGACAATCTTTGCTCGCACGTAAGAAGATTCGTGTTCCTGGTGGCAAAGGGTTGATGGCATATGGGCGTATAGATGTAACAGGAAGGGTCGATTATGCTTCATGCAAAGTTAAAAAATAATATCCTGATTGGTCTGGCATGCCTCATTGCTTCCTTCTTTATTGTCCTGTTTCCTCTGGGAGGCTTACTCGATTACTTATCTCAAGCCAGCAATGATTTTTTAAATCGTACCGGTCTGGGGTTTGCTGATGGTGAAGCAGACCCATCATTCCTGTGGGTATTGGGTGGGATGATGGTCGTCGTTACCGCGCTACTGATGTTCGCCATCCGAAAGATATGCAGCCTGAAACGGGCATGAGATATTTCATTGAAGCTTTTTTCGACAATCCCGTCAAAAGTCCTGAAGTGGTGCGTACTTTCGACTGCCACGGTATTTATCCTCGGATGGCTGTTTGTCTGGCTTGTGGCATACGGTTCTGATGACACGACTGTTTATACAGAAAACGATTTTTTCCACTACCACCTGCTGACAGACAGGGAGATTGAAAACGCCCCTAAAGTAACGGACGACTATTATTTTGAGGCGCATTCGGGCGATGGTTACGAACCTTCAAACAGTATCATTTTTAAAGGCGCTACCAGTGCTGCGCCGTTGCGCGCTTATCTCGAAACGTTAGGGTATGTGAAGGAAAAGCGTAGCCTGGAAGTGAAGGAGGTCTGGTCGAAACCCGAACGGTTAAACGCAGATTTTTTTTATCTGTACTTCAATACGGCTACGGGTGAGATTGAACTGACCAAAGTGATAGGTAACGGGCATGTTATCCCATGCCCGTAGTAAGAAAAAATCACTTGTGTTTTATCTGCTCTTTCAGAGCCTTAACCAATGCAGCATGGAGTTCGCCAACGGTTAAATCGCGTATCACAGGTTCGGGAATGCCTCGCAACCTGCGAATTAAACGGCAGATACCAAAGTAATCTATGCCCTCGGTGCTAAAAAGAAACTCGTTTTCAGCGAGAGAAAAAGTTTTCTCATAACCATCTTCTTCAGTGACAAGCGTAACGCCAAACGCTTCCTCGCAGTCTTCAATCAGGGCATCGCCATCCATGCCGCATATATCGAGGTCGGCTTCGATTAGGGTGTTCTCATCAATGCGCTTGCGATGATGTCCTGAGGACTGACGTACAACCTCAATGACCTGCGAAAGAGTGGGATTCATTATGTTGGATTCCATGGGGGAAGAAATGGTGCAGACATTTATAAAGAGACCGAATTAACGCCTGGGACTTATTATTGATGGTCCAAAGAAAATCAAAACAACCCATGCAAACATCCCAATGATTTTTAGCGGCCAGGGTTCGAATACATGAATGCACACAATTACCCCAATAACTAATAGTGGTCCTCCTACTAATTCCAGTATTCCATCTAAAATAGATAACTTATGAGGCAATACACGATTAATTAAAATTGCCATGAAATGTGCGCATCCTAAAATGAGGACTATTACTATAGTGCAGTCTTTCCAGTTATCAGTGACACCCATGCAAATGAGACATAGCGCGATCACTAGAACGCAAAGTAATGTATTCAGCATGGAAATAATAAACTTGCTCATAACAGTTGTCGCGACGTTTAAAAATATAAAGAGTCTATGAATATCGTGCTCTTAGTCGGATGACAAACGACATTCACTAATAATGCATTTAAGAGGCTCTTGCGCTTTAACTATTATTTTAATCGGCTACAAAGCGGCTTCGTGCTCTTCCCACGCACTCCACCGCTAAACCTAACTTAACTAAACACCGGCACCCCCAACCCCACCTTCACCTCCCTCAACGTCTCCTGCGTCACCCCCTGCGCCCGTTCCGTTCCGCGCTTCAGCATCGCCATCAGCTCCCCTTTATCCCGCATATACATCGCCCTCCGCTCCCGCATCGGCGCAATCAGCTCCTGCAAACACGCCTCCAGCTCGTTCTTACAAACCCGGTCACCCAGCCCGCCCTCCTGATAGTGCGCCTTCATCGCCGCCACTTTGTCCTTGTCCGGATGAAACGCGTCGAGGTACGTAAACACCACGTTCCCCTCAATCTGCCCCGGGTCGCTCACCTTCAGGTGGTTCGGATCGGTGTACATGGCGCTGACCGCACGGTGAATGGTCTCTTCGCTGGCCGAAAGGTGCAGCGTGTTGCCCAGCGATTTCGACATCTTGGCGCTGCCGTCGATGCCGGGCAGGCGGCTGGTGTCGCTCAGCATCGCCTTGCAGTGGCGCAGCACCGGGGCGGGCAGCAGGCTGTTCATCTTGTGCACAATCTCGTTGGTCTGCTCAATCATCGGCAGCTGGTCGTCGCCGACGGGCACGCACTCGGCCTTAAACGCGGTGATGTCCGCCGCCTGGCTGATGGGGTAGACCATAAACCCGACCGGCAGCGAGCGGGCGAAGCCCTTCTGCGCAATCTCGTTTTTCACCGTCGGGTTACGCTCCACGCGGGCGACGGTGACGATGTTCATATACAGCATCGTCAGCTCGGCGAGGGCGGGCAGGGCGGACTGCAGGCAGATGGTAGTCAGGTTCGGGTCGATGCCCGCAGCGAGGTAGTCGGCCAGCACTTCGGGGATATTGTCGCGGATCTTCTGCGGGTTGCTGCCGTTGTCGGTCAGGCCTTGCAGGTCGGCAATCAGCACAAACTGGTTGTGCGTCTGCTGCAACGCCACGCGCTGGCGCAGCGATCCGACGAAGTGGCCAAGGTGCAGCGGGCCGGTTGGACGGTCGCCGGTGAGGATGGTTTGCTGGTTCATAAAGACTCCTTAATGTGCAGTTGCCGAAAGGGGTCTTAGAAATGTGAAAGCCGCCTTTCGGCGGCTATCTGAAAATGGGGAAAACTACTCCGTGCCGCCTTTAAGAAGGCAGCCACCAGCGGTTTACGGTGAGCACGGCGTGGTTTATGTTCATCTCTTTACCGTACCACGTCCGGCGCGAAAAACAAAAGGGCACGTCATGCTGCAATCTCTCAACCATCTGACCCTCGCGGTCAGCGACCTGCAAAAAAGCGTCACCTTCTGGCACGAGCTGCTGGGGTTAGCGCTGCATGCCCGCTGGAATACCGGGGCCTATCTCACCTGCGGCGATCTGTGGGTCTGCCTGTCGTACGACGAGGCGCGCCAGTATGTCCCGCCGCAGGAGAGCGACTACACCCATTACGCGTTTACCTTGGCGGAAGAGGATTTTGAACCGTTCTCGCACAGGCTGGAGCAGGCGGGCGTCATCGTCTGGAAGCAGAACAAAAGCGAGGGGGCGTCGTTCTATTTTCTCGACCCGGACGGGCACAAGCTGGAGCTGCACGTGGGCAGCCTCGCCGCGCGGCTGGCGGCGTGTCGCGAGAAGCCCTATGCGGGCATGGTGTTTACCTCAGACGGGGCTTGAGGCGCGTGCCTTCAGCCTGCCCGCCAGCGTCACGTGCGTGGCGGCATCTTCCTGATTGCACAGGTACTCCACCGCCAGCCGTCCCAGCTCGCTGTAGGGCAGCTGGATACTGGTCAGCGGCGGGGTGAGCTGCTCGGAGATCTTCTGGTCGTCGTAACCCGCCAGCAGCATATCCTGCGGGATGCGCACGCCGTTCACCGCCAGCGCCTGATAGCAGCCAATCGCCAGCCAGTCGCTGGCGCAGAAGATGGCGTCCGGGCGCTCGGCCAGTTCCAGCAGGGAAGCTGTCGCGGTAAAGGATTCGCTGAACTGCCAGTTGGTCTGGCGCACCAGGCTGTCGTCGCACGCGAGTCCGGCCTGCTGCAGCGCCGCCTGGTAGCCTGCCAGACGCTGGCGGGAGGCCTCCATCCAGCTCTCGCCGGTGATGTGGGCGATGCGCGTGGCCCCGCAGGCGATGAGATGTTTTGTCACCTGGAAGGCGTTGGCGTAGTCGTCCGGGATAAACGACGGCAGCAGCGGCGAGCCAGGGTCGCGCTGGTTAAGCAGCACCAGCGGGATGCGGGTGCAGTCCTGGAACGCCGTCATGTCCACCAGCGTGGTGACCGGGGAGGCGAGAATAATCCCGATGCAGTTGCGCTTCTCCAGCTGGCGGATGATGTTCAGCGCCAGCTCGATGTCGTCGCCGTAGTCGTAGACGGTGAGCAGGGTCTCGTTGCGCCACGCCGCTTCCCGCGCCTGGCTGATGGCGTCGATAAACGGGTCGAAGCTCTGCATGGAGCTCACCAGCAGGGCGATCTCTTCCTGGTTGCGCGGGGCGTGAACGGCGGGGAGGCGGTCGTAGCCGAGCTCAGTGGCCACGTTAATCACCCGCTGGCGGGTGTCGTCGCTGAGCTTGATGTTGCGGGACTGGTTAAGCACCAGTGATACCGTCGCCTGCGATACCCCTGCCGCCCGCGCAATATCGTTCATCGTCACTTTCGTTTTTCGCTTCATCCGTCCTCTCCCTTTCGCGATTTCGCATCATACCCTAACCGCACGCTTTAGCGCCGTCGATCACGTTTCTCATTCATCGAAGCGTGAACTTTGTGAGGGCCGTCGCTTTTCTAAACGCCGTGATTTGCGCATTTATCCCGCAGCTAATATTTATTAGCTAAATATTATCAGTAAGAGGATGCGTAATGAAAGAGCAGTGGAGCAGGGAGCAGGCACAGGCGTGGTATCAGCAAAAAGGCTGGCTGTGCGGGTTTAACTACCTGCCGTCGACGGCGGTGAACTGGACCGATATCTGGCAGGAAGAGACCTTCGATGCCGCCACCATCGAGCGCGAGCTGGGCTGGGCGGCGGAGGCGGGTTATAACACCCTGCGCATTAATCTGCCGTTTATCGTCTGGGAGCACGACCGCGACGGGCTGATGGCGCGCATCGACCGGTTTTTAACGATTGCTGACGGTCATGGCTTCAGCACCATGCTGACCCTGATGGACGACTGCGGCTTCTCCGGCGACGAGCCGTATCTCGGCCCGCAAAAGCCGCCGGTACCGGGCAAGCACAACAGCCAGGCGGCGGCGAGCCCGGGGCGCGACAAGGTGTGCGATCCCGACTGCTGGCCGCAGATTGAGCGCTATATCCGCGACGTTGTCCGCCAGTTCCGCGAGGATAAGCGCGTGCTGCTGTGGGATCTCTATAACGAGCCGGGCAACCGCGGCATTTTCGCGACAGGCACGCATGAGGTGCAGTACGACGCGAAGCTGGAGACCTGCGCGCACGAGTTGATGAAGCTGGCGTTCCAGTGGGTGCGTGAAGAAGACCCAACCCAGCCGCTCACCGTCTGCGCGTGGCGTCTGCCGCCGGAAGAGGAGGGCGAGACGTTCTTCCAGCATCCGCTGGACCAGACCGCACTGGCGCTCTCGGACGTGGTGAGCTTCCACGCCTACACCCACACCGGCCGCATGACGGCGATTATTCAGCAACTGCAAAAGCTTGGTCGGCCGCTGTTCTGCACCGAATGGCTGGCGCGCCACGTGGGTAGCACCATCGAGGAGCAGCTACCGCTGATGTACGCGGCGAAGGTCGCGCCGTATCAGTGGGGGCTGGTGCGCGGCAAAACCCAGACGTGGCTGCCGTGGCCGGTGGTGATGAAGGAGTCCACGGACTACTGCCGCCTCTGGTTCCACGACGTGTTCGAGGAGAACGGCATTCCGTTCTCACGCCGTGAAATCGCATTAATGCAGCAGCTGCGCAAGATCGCCCCGAAAGTCCAGGGCTAATAATATCGACCCGGCGGCCGACCGCCGGGCAACCAGGCAGGCATATAACAATGGCAATGACAATGAAAATACCGTCTCGCGAGTTGTGGTCTTATTTTGGCTATGGTTTAGGTCAGTGTTTTAGCTTTGGTTTAGTGGGTTCGTTTATTAACTATTTTTACACCGACGTGCTGGGGATCTCGGCGCTGGCGGCGAGTACCATCTTCCTGATTGCCCGCGCGTGGGACGCGGTTCACGATCCGCTGTTTGCCAGCATTATGGACACCATTAACAGCCGGTTCGGCAAGTTTCGCCACTTTTTGCTGATTGCGCCGCTGCTGATCACCGGCGTCACGCTGCTGTCGTTCTATAAAATCGAAGCAGACATGACCACCAAAATCCTCTACGCCGGGGTGACGTATATCCTGTGGGGGACGCTGTATGCCATCTCCGATATCCCGTTCTGGTCGATGTCGTCGGTGATGACCAACGACTCCGCCCAGCGCACCCGCGCGGTGACGGCGGCGATGCTTGGGGTGAACGCGGGCATTGCCTGCGCCAACATCTTCTTCCCGAAGCTGGCGGCGTTCTTCGCCCAGTACAGCAATGATAAAGGCTACTTTATGGCGGCGCTGGTGATGATGCTGGTGGGCCTGCCGCTGATGCTCAACGGCTTTATGCAGATCAAAGAGCGCGTGCCGCCGAGCCCGGAAAAGGTGACCATCCGCGACACCTTCCACAACCTGCGCCAGAACAAGCCGCTGTTTATTGTCCTGCTGTCGTTCTTTTTCTGCGTGTTCCACAACGTGGCGGGCGGGCTGTATATCTACTTTTTTATCAATAACCTGGGCGACGGCAGCCTGCAGATGGCGATTGGCGTGATGGGGATTGTGGCGGCGGTGTTGTGCCTGGTGGCCCCAATGCTGACGCGCCGGATGCAGAAGCGGAAGCTGTTTATGATCCTCTGCGGGCTGGACGTGGCGGTGCGCGTGGTGATGTGGTTCATCGGCTATCAGCAGGTGACGATGCTGTTTATTCTGCTCGGCCTGAGCACGCTGTTCGTGATGATGACCAACATCCTCACCTCGTCGATGATTGCCGACACCATCGAGTACGCGGAGTACCACACCCACAAGCGCTGCGCGGCGATCACCTTCTCCGGGCAGACCTTTACCGGCAAGATGTCGGTGGCGGTGGGCGGTGGGCTCATCGGCGTGTTTCTGACGATGATCGGTTACGTGCCGCAGGCGCAACTTCAGAGCGAAGGCGTGCTGTCGGGGCTGTTCTTCGGGATTTGTTTGTTACCGGCGATTGGCTCGTTGATCCGCATGGGCTTTATGTCGCGCTTTACCTTTACCGAGGAGAAGCATGCGGAGATTTGTCGGCTGCTGGCGGAGCGCAGGCATCATATAGAAAATAGCTGCGCGGAGAATAAGCGGCTGGAGCGCCCGGCTCCGGCGAACTAATCCAGGTGGGTGCCTGTCATGCAGGCGTCCACTTCAGAACTTAATTCACATCAGCTATCCCACAGCAATCATGGGCTAATTTCAATAATTGCTGAGTTATTGTGACGGCATCTGCTGCTAAATCAACGGTGGCAAAGTGGATTTTATGCCCTTGTACCTCAACGAATTCGGAGAGCATTACGTCGACGGCTGGATGAAGTAATAATCCAGCCGAACGGAGAGATAGCGGGTCTGTTCGGTTCTCCTGCGTGCGCAGATAGGTATACATCTGGTAGATATAACCGCTGCGCAAGCTCTGATCGCGATACCAGCCTTTAATCAGAATGTTATTGAATTTAGTGTCGATGATGATGCGCTGTGCAGGTTGCTTGTGCTCAAGAATGATGTCCGAGTTCATGGTTGGGAAAATACTTTCGCTCCCTGCACTGTGAGACGTTAATCTCCATTTCAACTCTTTTCCGGCAGCGACTGTCCAGTCTTTTTTGGGAAGATGGACGTCATAGAAACCCGCCATACTTTTCTCGAACAGCTTACGCATCCAGTAAGGGTCATCAGACGGCGTTGGCAACAGTTTTTGCCCCGCAGTTTGTGTTGGTAGCCATAATTCAAATGCCAGCTGCGAGGCATCGACCATGGCTTTATCCGCCGCATCGTGGCGACCAAAGCGCGTGATTGACGGCAGTTCACCTTTGCTGGGCATTGCGCCCTCGATACCTCTACGACGCAAATTGACTGCCATTGCGCGACATTGCGCAGCCAGCGTGCCGTCGCTGAGCAGTGGAACAAGATGCTCTAGCGCAGAGCGAACATAGCGATTTCGTGGTGTATCCAGCGTCATTTCCTGAAACTGACATGCTACCTGTGCCCGCTCAAGCAATTGTCGACTGGTTGTACGCAGAACATCAATGCGTCCTCTTACCCTGTTAAGCGTGGCGCGGCGTGTTTGGTATCCCATACTTAACTGCCTTAACAGCCGCTGTTCTACTTCGTGAAGCAAGATTCTGGCTACCAGCGCCGGGATCTCCTCCGGGTTGTTTTCAGCGGCAACCATGCTGCGCCCGTGGTGGCGAAACAGACTGGAGGCGTACAGCATCAATAGCCAGATGTTGCGCAAAGGAATGCGCGATACCGCTGCCCGAGCCTGCGTATCGCCACGTTCAGCAAGATCGGTCATACGCTGAGAAGTCCCTTTCTGGCATCCAGGACTTTCTCCGGCGCATCGAACCAGTATTCAGCAAGTAAAGGGCAGATTTCGGTTTCGACAACCTGCTCGTACCAGGCCATCCCGTCGTCAATTTTCAACCCCGTGGGTGGGGTAAAATAGCTATGCCCGATACAAAACTGTGGCCCTAGCGCCGCATCCCTGGATAATTTTTCATTTAACGCGGTTAACTGGGATTCGATAAGGGCTAATGTTTCCAGGCTCACATTAAACCGTTGGTTAACCCACTTTTTCCACGCGTCGTTAAATTCGGGCTTAAGATCAATAAACGCAAAGCGGCGCCGTAATGCCAGGTCTAGCAGGGCAAGCGAGCGGTCAGCGATATTCATCGTCCCGATGATGTACAGGTTTTCAGGAATGTAGGTTTTTTCGTCCATATCCGATCGGTATGAGAGCTCAAGCGCCTCATTCGGTGTGCGTTTATCCGCCTCCATCAGCGTCAGAGTTTCGCCGAAAATTTGCGCAGGATTGCCCCGGTTAATCTCTTCAATGATGACCACGTATTTAGTTGTCGGATCGTTTACTGCTCTGTCTATCGCATGGAGAAAAGGCCCGTCTACCAGTGCTAAACGTCCTTCATTATTAGGACGCCAGCCGCGAATAAAATCTTCGTAGGAGAGGGTAGGGTGGAACTGCACCGCGCTGATGCGCTTAGAGGTTTCCTCGCCCATCAGGCAATACGCCAGGCGGCGAGCAAGCCAGGTTTTACCGGTTCCCGGCGGGCCCTGCAGGATCAGATTTTTTTTGGCCTGTAACCGCTGAAGGATGAGTTGGATTTTATCCTCTTCTAAAAAGCAGCCCTCGTCGATCAAATTGCTTATCGCGTAAGGCTTGTAAGGGATTTCAGCGGGCACGTTCTCTTCAACCGTTTCCTCGGTGATGCTCTGCAATTCACCTTTATCGAAGTTGAGATATTCATAGTGACCGGGGGACTGAAACTCCAGTTCATCATCATCACGTAGTTTTTGCAGATAATATGAAATGGACGATTCAACCGTATTGTTATTGGGATAATCCGCCTTAATCTCATCCAGATAAGCCTCTTTTAACTCCCTCAAGGAGAAATATGGGCTGTCTTTTTTCAGGCACAGTAGTTTGATTTTATTAAGCAAATACGCTTTCCATGTCAGCCGCTCGACCTCATCATTTGACTGATGTAAATCGATATTCCATGCCGCCAGGGAGAGTTCAGGGAAGGAGTGAACCGGATAGTTTGGCTGGGTAAAGGCTTTTTTGAGCGCCAGCGCTACGGTCTGATAGTTGTGTCCACTGCAGCGCCCTTTGGCACCTTTTTTAATGATTTTAATATTCAGGACTTTCTGAATGTAGTACTGAGACTGGCTATCCAGCGTAGGGTAGAACCAAGGGCGTAGCCAGTACAATCCCATCGTCAGGTTCCAGCCAACATTGCGCACGTTAGATGCGGCGTCATAAGAAAAGAGGAAGTCTGTGGGATCGGCGTTTGGGGTGTCGGCGAAGGAGATTGCCTGAGAAAACATTTCCCACAGCGTATCGATGTCTTCTGGCTTGCGTGATTTCTCATAGCCAAAGAACCATGACTTTTGATTGTTCAGCAGCGGAATACCGTCGAACGATTCAGGAACCGGTTCGCGAACGCCTATCAGTTTTGCCAGGCTGGCTGCGATATTTCTTCGGTTGGTAACGGTAAGTGAGCGATTAAACAAGCCCATAGTGGTAAAAGGACAAATGTCTTTCAAAGGATGGGAAGCGCCATTAGCGGGCTTGTCTTGCAGGTGTGACATACTGCCAATCTCAGCAGCAATGCGGTGAATGCCCGCCACCAACTCCTCTCTTCGATTTCGCCAGGTCAGTAGCTGAGAGGCAAATGTCTGATAAAAGTCTGCCCATGCGAATCTGACGTCTTGCTCAACTGCGTCCATATGCTCTCCAGTAAAATTTCATGCTTCTGTAACCTGGCGACTGAATTTTACGGGATTGTAAGCCTTAGTGAATAACTACCTAAAACAGTGGTCTATAAGGGCATGCCGGAACGACATGCCCTCAGACCATCTTACAGCGACTTCACAAACGCCAGCAGATCTTCGTTGAGCTGGTCCTGGTGGGTCAGCGCGAAGCCGTGCGGCGCGTTGTCGTACACCTTCAGCGTGGCGTTTTTGATCATCTCCGCCGCCAGCTTGCCGGTGCTTTCAAACGGCACGATCTGGTCGTTGCTGCCGTGGATCACCAGCGTCGGCACGTCGATTTTCGCCATATCCGGGCGGAAGTCGGTTTCGCCGAACGCGGTCACGCAGTCGATGGTGCCCTTCAGTGACGCCAGCAGGGCGATGTTCAGCGTCTGGGTCAGGGCACCGGCAGAGACGGTCTGCCCGGCATTGATGCCGTAGAACGGGGTGGCGAAGTCGCTAATGAACTGGGCGCGATCTTTACGCAGGCCGTCGCGAATGCCGTCGAACACTCTCTGATCCACACCCTGCGGGAAGGTATCCGATTTACCGAAGATCGGCGTGACCGCGCCCAGCAGCGCCAGACCGGCCACGCGTGCGCTGCCGTAGTTATTGATGTAGCGGGTCACATCGCCGCCGCCCATGGAGAAGCCCACCAGCGTCACGTCCTGCAAGTCCAGGGTGATAATCAGGTCGTTGATATCGGACGCAAAGGTGTCGTAGTCGTAGCCGTTCCACGGCTGATCCGAGCGGCCAAAACCGCGACGGTCAAAGGCGATGGCGCGGAAGCCGCGCTCGGCCAGATAGTTCAGCTGGCTGTCCCACATGTCGCCGTCCAGCGGCCAGCCGTGGCTGAAGAGAACCGGTTTACCCGCGCCGCAGTCTTTGTAGTAAATCTGCGTGCCGTCTTTTGCCTTAAACGTTGCCATAGTGTGTTCCTGTACAGGTGATGGTTATGGTTATACCGGCGCGACCAGGTAGCGAATAGCCGGCGATGTTGTGCCCTGATGAAAAGCCAGAACGCGGCTCTGCAGCAGGAGGTCATTCATGGTGTGGCGCTCCTGCTGGCGCAGATGCTCAATCCAGGAGCCCATCAGGAAGGTCTCGATAAACAGTCCGGGGCGTTCGATATCCTCGTACACCGCCCAGCTCATCGCTCCGGCGCGGCGGCGCACCCGGCGCAGCTCGTGCACTGCCTGCAAAAACGCTTTCGCGTTGTGCGGGTCGATGATGTACTCGTGCGACACCAGCACCGGGCCGCGCTCGTTCGGCAGGTCGATCTCGATGCCGTCCAGCGGCTGGCCGCTGAGGTCGAGATTTAAATCAGGATCTTTCTCCAGCTTCCAGCGGAACACCGTCGCGCTCGCCAGCACCATTCCCAGCGTGGCGACCACCAGCGAAGTCGGGGTGCCAAACTGCGAAGCGATCTGTCCCCAGAGGGCGCTGCCGGCGGTCATCGAGCCGAAGAACACCGTCAGATAAACCGCCAGCGCGCGGGCTTTCACCCAGCGTGCCGCACTGCGCTGCGCGCCGAGGTTGAGGGTAGAGAGCACCGCAATCCACGCGAAGCCGGTGAAGAACTCAAACAGGTTCAGCAGCCAGAAGTGGCGCACGAACGCCAGCGCCAGCATGGTAAGAGCAAACGTCAGGCTGGCGGCCACCATCAGGCGGTCGGCGTTCAGCCGCTGGCGCAGTCGCGGCAGCAGGATGGCCCCGGCGATCGCCCCCAGGCCAATGCAGGCCAGCATCACGCCGTAGCCTGCCGGGCCTAAGCCCAGCTCGCGGCGCGCCACCAGCGGCAGCAGGGCCCAGCCCGCGCTGCCAAAAACGAAGAAGGCCACCGTGCGCACCAGCACGTTGCGCAGCACCGGCGCGGCGTGCACGTAACGGATGCCAGAGCGCACCGCCGAGAAGAAGTGCTCCGGCGGCAGACGCTGCACTGTCGGTGCGGGACGCCAGCGCCACAGCACCCACGCCACGCCGACCACGGAGAGCGCGTTCAGGGCAAACACCATCCATGGCCCGGCCAGTGACAGCAGAAAACCGCCCAGCGCAGGGCCAATCGCCCGGCTGATGTTCACCCCGAGCGAGTTGAGCGCCACGGCGGCACCCAGCTCCGGCTTGCTCACCAGGTCGGGCACCACCGCCTGGAACGGCGGCGAGCTCATCGCCGCCCCCACGCTCAGCAGAAACGTCGTCACCAGCAGAACCGCAGGCGTGACGTGGCCGGTGAAGGAGAGCACCGCCAGCCCGGCGGCGGCGATGAACACCCACAGCTGGGAGAAGAGCAGGTATTTACGTCGGTCGACGATGTCCGCCATCACCCCGGACGGCAGGGCGAAGAGGAACATCGGCAGGCTGCTGGCCGCCTGTACCAGCGCGATATCCAGCGGATCGGCGCTCAGGCTCAGCATGCTCCAGTTAATACCGACGTCGCTCATCCATGAGCCGACGTTAGAGACCACCGTGGCGATCCACAGCATGCGGAACACCGGCTGGCTCAGCGGCTGCCAGGGCGAAACCGTCGGTGCGGGCGTCGTCTCGACGTGGGCGTCACGAACGTCGTTAACCTGGGTCATGCAAATTTCTCCGTTACCTTACGCTGCAGCCGCCACTGGCCCGGCCCGGTCAGGGCAAGGGTGGTGAAGATAATCAGCAGCAGCCAGCCAAACTGCCCTTCGGCAATCGACCAGTTCGGGTGTACCGCCAGCATCGCCACCAGCAGCACGGCGATAATCGGCAGGCACGCCAGGCGGGTGTAGACGCCCGCAATGATAAACAGCGGACAGATCACCTCGGCGACAATCGCCGGGATCAGGCTCGCCCAGGGCCCGAAGCCGAACGGATCTTCAATGCGCGTCAGCTCTTCGCTGAAGTGCAGCACCTTCGGCAGGCCGTGCACGTACAGCAACAACAGGCTGCCGGTCAGACGCAGGAAAAACAGCCCCAGTTCGACCCGGGGCGGAGCAAAGGTGTTTTTCATCAGAATGCAAAGCAGCTGCAGCCCAGCGCCCCCCAGAATGCGTTATCGTCCGACACCGGTATCTCTGACGTGCGGGCAAAATCATGCTGGTGGCTGTGCACCCCGCACGGGCCGCTGCAGTGGTGGACGGCGTTCATACCCACGCGTGTGGCCTGCGGCGGCGCGCTGCGGTAGTGGCCCGGCACCTTCACCACCGGGGACCACTCAGGCAGGACCGGAATGGCAGGCGGGGCCAGCGGGCCAAAGCTGCCTGCGGCGTAGACGATATCGCCGTTGACCACCGTCAGGACGGATTCGATGCCCTTGATCTCCTCTTCCGGCACGCGGAAGTAGTCTTTGCTCAGCACCGCCAGGTCGGCGAGCTGGCCAACTTTGATCTGCCCCTTCTGGTTTTGTTCGCTGGAGAACCATGCGCTGCCCTGGGTCCAGAGCATCAGGGCGGTGTCGCGATCCAGACGGGCGCTGTGATCGTACATCTGCATCCCGCCGACGGTACGGCCAGAGACCAGCCAGTAGAGGGCGGTCCACGGGTTGTAGCTCGCCACGCGGGTGGCATCGGTGCCTAAGCCCACCGGTACGCCGGTCTCCAGCATTTTTGCCACCGGTGGCGTATGGCGGGTGGCTTCAATGCCATAACGCTCGGCAAAGTATTCGCCCTGGAAGGCCATACGGTGCTGCACGGCAATGCCGCCGCCGAGCGCTTTGATGCGGTCGATGTTGGCCTGGGTGACAGTCTCCGCATGGTCGAAGAACCAGTGCAGGCCGTTAAACGGAATATCGCGGTTAACTTTTTCGAACACGTCCAGCATGCGGCTGATGGACTCGTTGTAGGTGGCGTGCAGGCGGAACGGCCAGCGGTGCTCTACCAGATGGCGAACCACGCGCTCCAGCTCATCCTCCATACCCGGTGCGAGGTCAGGGCGTGGTTCGAGAAAATCTTCAAAATCGGCGGCGGAGAAGACCAGCATCTCGCCCGCGCCGTTATGGCGGAAGAAGTCGCTGCCCTGGCCCGGCGTGAGCATGTCGGTCCATTTTTCAAAGTCTTCCAGCTCGTGGCCCGGACGCTGGGTAAAGAGGTTGTAGGCGATGCGGACGGTCATCTGCTTTTTCTCGTGCAGCTCGGCAATCACCTCGTAATCTTCCGGGTAGTTCTGGAAGCCGCCGCCCGCGTCGATGGCGCTGGTCAGCCCCAGACGGTTCAGCTCGCGCATAAACTGGCGGGTGGAGTTAACCTGCTGCTCCAGCGGCAGCTTCGGCCCTTTGGCCAGCGTGGCGTAGAGGATCATGGCGTTCGGACGGGCGATCAGCATCCCGGTCGGGTTGCCGTTGGCGTCGCGCTGGATCTCGCCGCCCGGCGGGTTTGGCGTGTCTTTGGTGTAGCCAACCACCTTCAGCGCGGCGCGGTTGAGCAGGGCGCGGTCGTAGAGGTGCAGGATAAAGACCGGGGTATCCGGCGCGGCGTCGTTAATTTCATCCAGGGTTGGCATGCGGCGTTCGGCAAACTGGAACTCGCTCCAGCCGCCCACCACGCGCACCCACTGTGGCGATGGCGTGCGCAGGGCTTGTTCTTTCAGCATCCGCAGGGCATCGGCCAGAGACGGCACGCCTTCCCAGCGCAGCTCGAGGTTGTAGTTCAGCCCGCCGCGAATGAGGTGCAGGTGGGAGTCGTTCAGGCCGGGGATGGCGGTGTGGCCTTTTAAATCCACCACTTTAGTGCCGTCGCAGTGGTGTTGCATCACCTCGGCGACGGTACCCACTTCCAGAAATTTTCCGTCGCGCACGGCGACGGCTTCCGCCACAGGATTCTCGCGATCGACGGTGTGAAACTGGCCGTTAACCAGAATGAGATCGGCTTTTCCAAGGGTAACCATAACTGCTCCTGACTGAGAGGGGAATGGTCAGGATTATGGGAACCGGTTTCGGCAAAGATCCAGTTATACAATAGGATAGGTATACCAAAGTATAACTATACCTAAGGTTAACTATACGAAGAGATAATTACGCACAGGCGCAGAAGGCCGCAGGATGGGGGCGACTTTATCGGCGTGGCACTCACGGCGATTTCACCCTTAACCACTGGAAAATGCTATGACCTCTTCAAAGCTCGAAGTATTAACCCCTGCGAACTGTCAGATTATTTTCATCGACCACCAGCCACAGATGGCGTTTGGCGTGCAGTCTATTGACCGCCAGGTGCTGAAAAACAACACCGTGGCGCTGGCGAAAGCGGCCAAAGTGTTCAACATCCCGACCATCATCACCACCGTAGAGACTGAAAGCTTCTCCGGTAACACCTACCCGGAGCTGCTGGACGTGTTCCCGGGCCAGGACATTCTGGAGCGTACCTCCATGAACTCCTGGGATGACCAGAAGGTGCGCGACGCGCTGAAAGCCAACGGCAAGAAGAAGGTGGTGGTTGCCGGTCTGTGGACCGAAGTGTGCAACAACAGCTTTGCCCTGTGCGCAATGCTGGAAGGTGACTACGAAATTTATATGGTGGCGGACGCGTCTGGCGGTACCACCAAAGAAGCCCACGACTTTGCCATGCAGCGCATGATCCAGGCGGGCGTGATCCCGGTGACCTGGCAGCAGGTGATGCTGGAGTGGCAGCGCGACTGGGCGCGTAAAGAGACCTACACCGCGGTGATGGATATCGTGCGCGAGCACTCCGGCGCGTACGGCATGGGCGTGGATTACGCTTACACCATGGTGCACAAAGCGCCGTCTCGCCAGAAGAGCGAGCACCGTACCTTAGCGCCGGTCCCGGCCCGCTAAGTCCCGGCGGCAGGCTGGTCCCTCATCCGGCCTGCCACTGACTGCTTTCTGGAGTTCTCTATGAGTACAGGGTTGATATCCCTTGCGGCAGGCGTGTTGATCGGCCTGATGTATGCCGCGCTGAAGGTACGCTCCCCCGCGCCGCCCGCGCTGGCGCTGATTGGCCTGCTGGGGATGCTGGCCGGGGAGCAGGCGACGCGCCATCTGTTAGCCCGCGACAGCGTGGTGAGCGTTCCGGCAGTGGTTCACCATCCGGCAGGAGAGTCATCATGAAGGCCTGGATAATTTCGCTGGTGTGCGGCGTGCTGGCTGGGGTAATTTACGCTCTGCTCAACGTCCACTCTCCGGCACCGCCGGTTGTCGCCCTGCTTGGCCTGTTTGGTATGCTGGTGGGCGAACAGCTGATCCCGGTGGGACGTCGCATACTGAATCGCGAACCGCTGACTCTGGCCTGGTTTCGTCACGAGTGTGTGCCGAAAATCAGCGGCACGGCGCCTCCCGCGCCCGTGAAGGAAAACCGCGACGTTTAATGATTTTTTGAGGAATAACAGCATGACGCTGCCGTGGCGCATTGCCATCATTGATGACGAACGTTCTGTCCGCAGCGGGCTGAGTAACCTCCTGGAGTCGGAAGGGTATGCGACCGACACGTTTGATTCGGCAGAGGTGTTTCTGAGCCACCCGTTCGCCCTGTCCGGCGCGGCGCTGGTGATCACCGATATCAAGCTGCGGGGCATGAACGGCCTGGAGCTGTTTGAAAAGCTGCGGCTGTTGGCTGCCCCGCCTCCCCCCGTACTCTTTATCTCCGGTCATGCTGATGAAAATATGCAGCGGTACGCTCTTGATTTGGGCGCCGCTGCATTTTTGCGTAAGCCTATTAACATCGATATTCTGCTGGATCATATTCAGCGGGAGCTGGCCCGCCGACAATAAGGATCGCGGATGAACGAAAACGAGCTGCCTGCATTCTGGCCCGCCCAGGGAAATCTCCATGATGGGCGGGTTTTTGTCCTTAAAGAGGATGTCATTTTTACCGTGCTGGCGCAGGAGGGCGGGATCTCCTGGATGAACGCCCGACATCCCCATTCTGGCGGCTCCTTTATCATTGCCACCGCGGTCAGCGACGAAGAGGAAGAGCGGGCCACCCGGCTGCTCAAAAATGAGTTTGCGTTGCGCGATCACCTTCAGGACAGCTGGGCCATTCGCGCCGTGGCCTCCACCCAGTACCGGGGGCGTTTTGCACTGGTGTACGCGCCATTTTCGTTTGAGCTGCTGGCGCGACGCGCGGGCAGGGCGATCTCGGGGATCGCCCGGTTTATCGAGCTGGCGATCCAGATCTGCACGCCGCTGCGTCAGATGCATCTGCAGAACCTGATCCACGGCGATATCAAGCCCGGCAATATCTTTGTTCATCACGATTCAACCTGCCGTCTGGGCAGCTTTGGCCTGTCATGCAGTATCTCCGGGGCCTTTTCCCAGACACGGCTGGCCGTCTCTGGCGGTACGCCCGCCTATATGTCCCCGGAGCACACCACCCGCACACAGCGGGCCGTCGATTGCCGCAGCGATCTCTACAGCCTCGGCATTGTGCTTTATGAGCTCCTGACCGGACGCCTGCCGTTTGATCTGGGCGAGAGCGAGCAGACCAACTGGGCGCATTATCACATTGCCTCTGAGCCGCTCTCTCCCGCCGTGTTGCGCCCGGATGTGCCCGACATGCTGTCGACCATCATTCTCAAGCTGCTGGAGAAGCAACCCGATAACCGCTACCAGACCGTCGACGGGCTGATTGCCGATCTTCGACGCTGTCAGGCGACGTTAACCTCCGAAGGCGAGATCGTCGCCTTTACGCCCGGCCAGCAGGACCGGACGCCGGCGATCCATCTGGCGGACTCCCTGTTTGCGGCGCATCCGCAGGCAAACGACGTCATCGCCGCGTTTGAGCGGGTGGGGCAAAACATTGTGCCGGAGCTGGTGACGATCGGCGGGCCGTCGGGGATCGGTAAATCCTCGATTATCGCCACGGCGTTAAAAACGTTGCAGCAGCGCAGGGTGCTGCTGGCGGTGGGCAAGGTCGATCAGTTTTCGCCGACGTTACCCTACGGCGTATTAAGCTCGGCGTTTCGCACCCTGACGCTGCACCTGCTCGGGCTGCCTGCGGAAGAGGTGGCGAAGTGGAAAATCCGCCTCGCGCGCGCCCTGGAAGGATATGAAGAGCTGGCCGTCAGCCTGGTGCCCGAGCTGGGGTTGCTGCTGGAGAGTAAACCTCGCTTCTCGGCAGATACATTTTCCATTGATGCCCGGGCCCGCTTCAGCCATATGGTGCTGGCGCTGGTTAAAACCTTTGCCTCGCAGGGCTGTCCGCTGGTCTTGCTGCTTGACGATCTGCAGTGGAGCGACGCCGCCAGCCTGCAAACGTTGAAGCACCTGCTGGCGACCTGCGGTGCCATTCCGCTATTGCTGGTGGTGGCGCACCGGGACATCGCCTCGTTGTCCGATCCCGCGTTACAGCAGCAGCTCGCGAGCCTGCCGGCGTCGGCGCAACACGCCATCGAGATTATCCCGCAGCCGCTGACGGTGAAGGCGGTAGCACGCTGGCTGGGCACGCTGTTTCGCGTGCGCAGCGCCACAACAACCGACCTCGCCACGCTTATCCACGAGAAAACCGGCGGCAACCCGCTGTTCGTGCATGAGTTTTTCCGCCGCATTGTTGATGACGGGCTGGTGGTGCATAACAAGTATCAGGACAAATGGCAGTACGATCTGCAGGCGATCCGCGCCCGGCATTACACTGAAAACGTCGTCACCCTGGTGCTGGAAAAGCTCGAAGAGATGCCCGACGAGACGCGTCGTCTGCTGGGCAGCATTGCCTGTCTTGGCGGCACGGGCGAGCTGGAGATGCTGTGCCGCGTGGTCGGGATGTCGGTGGCGGAAATCCGTTATGCGCTGCACCCGGCGGTGATGGCGCAGCTGATTGTGCTGACGGAAAAAGCGTATGCCTTTACCCACGACAGGGTGCAGGAGGCTGCTTTCGCACTGCTGGATCAGCGTGAGAGGAGCCACCTGCACCTGACCACCGCCAGCCTGCTGGCCGAGGCCGCGCGTCAGGCGGCGGGGAACGAACTGCTGTTCCGCGCCGTGCACCACGTGACGGCCGCGCTGGATAGCATTCAGCCCGCGCCGCAGCGCCAGATGTTCCGCGAGCTCAGCCTGCTGGCCGCACGGCGGGCGAAGCGCACCGGCGATTATCATTCGGCCCTGAGCTACATTCAGACCGCCAGAGCGCTGGGCAATGCCGGGGCGGTGTCTGACTTTATGCTCGACATCGAAGAGGCGGGCTGTGAATTTGCGCTCGGCCACCTGGAGCGAACCCGCGAGCTGTGTGACGCGATCCTCGGCTGCCCCGGCGGGCTGACTGAAAAAGCGCTGGCGGCTAACCTGCTGGTGGAAGTCTACATTCGCCAGTCCGACAGCCGTCTGGCGCTGGAGGCGGCGCTGTGCTGGCTGGGGATTTTTGGTATCCAGATCAGCCACTACCCGGAAGACGTCGAGTGCGACGAAGCCTGGAAACACTTTTGCAACCGCGTGGGTGAGGCGCCGCAACAGTATTTTGTCCAGCTCTCGCAGATGGACAACCCGCAAACCGAAGCGGTGATGAACCTGCTGTATAGCGCCAGCATTTGCGCCAGCTTTATCTGTCCGCGCCTGCACTTTTTGTTGCTCTGTCGCATGATGCACCTGACCCTCGACCACGGTATCACCGGCGCCTCCACCACGGCGATGGCCTGGTTTGGCGTATTGATTGGCCAACGCTACGCCGAGTATCGCCTTGGTTTCCAGTACGGCACGCTGGCCCGCGAGCTGGTAAACCGTCACGGCTACGATGCCTTTGAAGCCAAAACCCTGCTGCCGCTCGATCAGCTCAGCGTCTGGACCCAGCCGCTGTCATTCACCATCGAGTGCGCCAAAGCCTGCTTTACCGCCGCCGTCACTCACGGTGATATGACGGTGGCCTGCTTTGCGGCCTGCCATCAGGTGATCAACTTCCTCTCGCGGGGCGATCATCTGGACGGGGTGCTGACCAGCATCGATCGCGGTCTGGCCTTTGTCCGTAAAACCCACTTCCAGGACATCGAAACGATTTTGATGCTCCAGCGCGGCTACGTTGAGTTTCTGCGTACGCCGGTCATCGGCACCTGGAGCGCCGCGCAGGTACTCCCTGAAGCGATGCTGCCAGCGGCACCTGAGCAGGCCCCGGAGCAGACCTCGACCATGCTGTTCTGGTACTGGCTGTACCGTGGGATGGCGCACTTTACCTGCGGGGAGTATGCCGCCGCGCAGGCGGAGCTGGAGCAGGCGGGCTGGTTCGCATGGTCTGCGCCAGGCCACATTCACCTGCTGGATTACCATCTCTACAGCGCCCTGTCGCTTTCCAGACAGCTGACGCCGGAGACCTTCTCGGCGAATCACCGTCGCAGCATTCACGCCCACTACGACAAAATCGCCCTCTGGGCGCGGATTAATCCGGGCACGTTTGCCGACAAAGAGGCGCTGATTTACGCCGAAATCGTGCGTCTGGACGGGATGAACAGCATTGCGCTTGAGCAGTATGAGAAAGCGGTGCGCCTCTCGCGGGAGGGCGGTTTTAATCCGCTGAACGCGCTGGCCCACGAGCTGGCAGGGCGCTTTGCCCTTGCCTGCGGCTACCCGACCGCATCGGACGCCCACTTCCGCGGGGCGATCGCCGCCTGGGGCCGCGCCGGTGCACAGGCAAAAGTGCGCCAGCTTGAGCAGGATTTCCCGCATCTTCTGAGCTCCGCCCAGGCCAGCGCGTACGACACGGTGGCTTTCGCGCAGAATGAAGTGATTCGCGATCTGCAAAGCGTGATCAAGGCGTCACGCGCGCTGTCTGAAGAAATTAACCTTGAGCGGTTAATCGAAAACCTGATGACGCTGCTGCTTGAACGGGCCGGGGCGCAGCGCGGTCTGCTGCTGCGCGTGAGCGACAACCATATCCCGGAGATCGAGGCCAGCGCGTGGACCAGTACCGACGGCGTGCGGGTGCGGATCCTGAAAGAGGTCCCGATGGCGACCGATATGCCGCTGTCAGTGCTGGCGGCGGTGATCCGCACCGGGCAGGAGATCCGCACCGGCAAGCCGGAAGAGTTCCACCCCTTTAGCCAGGATCCTTATCTCGTGACCTCGGGGGCGGCCGTGATGTGCGTCCCGATGTTCAAACAGGCGCGGCTGGTGGGCGTGCTCTACCTGGAAAATCGCCTGATGCCGGAGGTCTTTACCGCCGAGCACTCCCGCGTGGTGAGCCTGCTGGGGGCGCAGGCGGCGGTCTCGCTGGAG
The DNA here is from genome assembly GCF_050031595.1 of Enterobacter cloacae complex sp. 309I3. Lineage (NCBI taxonomy): Bacteria > Pseudomonadati > Pseudomonadota > Gammaproteobacteria > Enterobacterales > Enterobacteriaceae > Enterobacter > Enterobacter cloacae complex sp. 309I3. The sequence continues at coordinate 603,161 of NZ_JBLGWI010000001.1, forward strand.
ACGGCGCGCCTGTATGCCGAGCTGCTTGCGGAAAACATCCAGCGTCGTCGCGTGGAGAAAGAGCTGCGATCCAGCCAGACCTCGCTGATGCTGGGCGAGCAGATCAGCCACACCGGCAGCTGGCGCTGGGAGCTGGAGCAGGATCTGATGTTTATCTCCGAGGAGTACGCCCGAATCCTCGGCCTGCCTGAACAGCAAAAGAAGATCTCCATGGCGGAGTTTTTGACCTTTGTGCATCAGGATGATTACGCCCGGATCAGTACCATCGTCACCCAAAGCGTACGCGAAGGGCTCTCCATGCGGGCGGAGTTCCGCATTAACCGTACCGATGGCTCAACCCGCTATATTCTCGGGATTGGCGATCCGGTGGGCGTGGGCAGCGAGGTGAACGAGTATTACGGCATCATCACCGACATTACCAGCCAGCGGGCGGCGGAAGATGCGATGCGGGTGGCGCAGGCGGATCTGGCGCGCGTTTCCCGGGCGACCACCGTCGGGCAATTGACCTCTTCCATTGCCCATGAGATCAACCAGCCGCTGATGTCGATCGTCTCCAACGCCGGGGCGAGCCTGCGCTGGCTCAACCGGGAGCCAGCCCGGCTGGATAAAGTGCGTGAAGGGCTGGAGGAGATCGCCGCTGAAGGGGCGCGGGCGGGGGAGATCATCCGCAGCATTCAGTCCCTGACGCGCAAGCAGGATCCGACCTTCTCACGCATCGATCTGCACTACCTGGTCCACCATATCATCGCGCTGTCGCGCAGCGAGCTTGAGCAGCGACACATTAGCGTCGATTACCTTTTGCAGGCACAGGATAGCTTTATCACTGGCGACAGCGTGCAGATCCAGCAGGTGCTGCTCAACCTGGTGATGAACGCGGTAGAGGCGATGGCCGAGGTGAAAGATCGCTCTTGCACCATCACCATCAGCACCAGCAATGCAGAAGGGAGAGTGCTGGTGGAGATAGCCGATACCGGCAGCGGCATAGAGCCTGAGCGGCTGGAGAAGATTTTTGACTCGTTCTATTCCACCAAAGCGCAGGGCATGGGGATGGGGCTGACCATCAGCGCCAGCATCATTGAGCGGCACTGCGGGAAACTGAGCGCGCGCCGCCGGGAGCCGCACGGCACCGTCTTTGCCTTTACGCTGCCGCTTGCGGCACAGGAAGGGTAACGGCTATTCCGTTGGCAGACTTTTGCTCAGGCGTTCCACAACCCTGACCAGCTCTGCCACGGAGCGCACCTGCATCTTCTCCATCACGCGGCGGCGATGGACTTTCACCGTGATTTCGCTTACCCCAAGCTCGGCGGCGATCTGCTTGTTCAGCAGGCCGCTTATCGCCAGCTGGAGCACTTCATGTTCGCGCGGGGTAAGAGACATATGGCGCTGCTTCAGGGCGTAGTGCTCTTTGTTACGCACGGCGTTGTTTTCCGCCAGCCGGAGCGCGGATTCAATGGCGTCGATAAGCGCGGCGGATTCAACCGGTTTGGTCAGAAACTCGTAGGCCCCGCCTTTGATGGCGCGAACCGACATCGGGATGGTGCCGTGGCCGGTGAGGAAAATAATCGGGATCTCACGCCCGCTGTCCCTGAGGGCATCAGCCACCTCAAAACCGGAGATGGTGGGCATTTGCATATCGAGGATCACGCACGAAGGCAGATCCTCGAAGCGGTGCTGAAGAAATGCTTCTGCCGATGAAAAGCCGATAGCGTTCAGGTCTGCCGATTCCAGTAGCCCGGTCACGGACTGCCTGACGGCGTCATCGTCATCAACCACATACACAATGTGTTCCATTCACCGCCCCGGTGCTGATCTAAATGTCGAGGATGCAAACCGTCCCTTCGGTTACGTAAGAGACTGTTTATGCTGACTTTCATCTTAACACATTAAATATCATTATCATTTAACAATATGATAACCATATGAAGTATAGCGAGCCGGAGCAGGGGCGGTGAAGGAACGAAACGCTGTTTTTATGCACCGACAAGCTCAATGCGATTGCCGTCCGGGTCCGCAATTACCGCTTCATAGAAGCCGTCCCCGGTCATCCGCGGGGCGCTAAGCAGCGTGCCGTTTGCCCTGGCCTGTGCCGCCATGCTGTCCACCTGTGCTTTTCCGCCGACGTTGATGGCGATATGCGCCCAGCCGATAAATTCCGGGTGGGCGGGCGCGTCGGGCAGGTCCGGAATGGTCATCAGCTCAATCGTCGGCCCCTCGTCAAGGGTAATAAAATGGGATTCAAAACCCGGACGATTTTTACTGACGTAGCGTGCGTTGCTGCGGCCATTAAACACCGTTTCCCAGAACTGAACCTGGGCGTTAAGGCTGCGGGTCCAGAGTGCGACATGTGCAATATTCATTGTAACCCTCGTTGTTTGTGTTGCGCGGTTATGCAACATTATGCGCATTGATACTCGATTAGAATTTTTAAAGGACTTTCAATGCTCGATTATGCAGCTTTTCCTGAACAGCGACAAGCGCGGATCCGCCAGATCCTTCAGAAGAGCGGAAGGGTGGTCTGTACCGAGCTGGCGAGCCAGATGAACGTATCCGAGCACACGATTCGCCGTGATTTACATGAACTTAGCAAAGAGGGGTATTGCAAAAAGGTCTACGGCGGCGCGGTGCTTCAGCTTCCGGATGCGGGTAATTTTTTAAGCCGCGAGCAGAAAATAAGTGCAGAAAAGCACACAATCGCGCAGAAAGCAGCAACGCTGGTTCAGGCGGGCGGGTGCATTTTTATCGACGCGGGGACAACAAACCTGGCGCTGGCGAAAGCGCTCCCGGCGGATCTCAACGTCACGGTGGTGACCAACTCCCCGGCCATCGCCACGGAACTGCTGCGCCATCCCCTGTGCGAGGTGATCATCACCGGCGGTCAGATCCAGCGGGCATCCGGCGGGTCGGTGGGCGCCACGGCCGCGGGTCAGATCCAGGGCATTATCTTCGATCAGGCCTTTATTGGCGGCTGCGCGATGGATCCGCAGATGGGACTCACCGGCTTTGACTTTGCCGACTGCGAATTCAAAAAGGCGGTTATCGCCCAGAGCAACCAGACCATCGTGGCCCTGACGGCAGACAAACTTCCCGGTGTGGCGCGCTTTGTGGTGTCGACGTGCCAGGACATTGATGTGCTGGTGGTAGAAGAGGCGCTGGAACAGGGCGTTGTCGACGCGTTTGCGGCCCAGGACATTCGCATTGTGTGCGCCTGAGGACTTTCACGGGTAAAACAGGCTACACTCTGGTTTTAAGCGCTAAATGCTGAGGACATAACAATGCACTACACACTGAAAGACGGCGATAAGGATAAAGCGGAAGGGACACAGAGCGCACTGCAGCAGAAGCTGCTGGAATCCCGCTCGATTGTTATCTCCGGTGAAATCAACCAGGCGCTGGCAGAGAAAGTCATCACCCAGCTGATCCTGCTGCAAAGCGTGAGCAACGATCCGATCAAACTGTACATCAACAGCCAGGGCGGTCACGTGGAAGCCGGTGATACCATTCACGACTTCATCAAGTTCATCCGCCCGGATGTACACGTGATCGGTACCGGCTGGGTGGCGAGCGCCGGGATCACCATCTTCCTGGCGGCGAAAAAAGAGCATCGCTACTCGCTGCCAAACACCCGCTTTATGATCCACCAGCCGCTGGGCGGCGTGCGCGGTCAGGCGACGGATATTGAGATTGAAGCGCGCGAGATCATCCGCATGCTGGACCGCGTGAACAAGCTGATCGCTGATGCCACCGGCCAGCCGCTGGAAAAAGTGAAAAAAGACACCGACCGCAACTTCTGGATGTCTCCGGCCGAAGCGCTGGATTACGGCATTGTGGGTAAACTGATTACCCATTATGACGATCTGAAGCTGGATTAAGTTTTTAACGCCGCGTACGTGTCGGGTGGCGGCTACGCCTTACCCGACCTACGCGTGCTGGTTTGACCCATGACAAGTTCCCCCTCTGCCTTCTTGCCTATAATCGCGCCTGTTTCCCCTCTCACTGGTGCTATCCATGGCGTATCAACTGAACCTGAACTGGCCGGAATTTCTTGAGAAATACTGGCAAAAAAAACCCGTTGTGCTGAAAAATGCCTTCCCGAATTTTGTCGACCCGATTACCCCGGACGAGCTGGCTGGCCTGGCGATGGAGCCGGAGGTCGATAGCCGTCTGGTGAGCCATTTCAACGGCAAATGGCAGGCCAGCAATGGTCCGTTTGAGCACTTTGACGGCCTGGGTGAAACCGGCTGGTCGCTGCTGGCGCAGGCGGTGAACCACTGGCACATGCCGGCGGCGGAGCTGGTGCGCCCGTTCCGCGTGCTGCCGGACTGGCGTCTGGATGATCTCATGATCTCCTTCTCCGTGCCGGGCGGCGGCGTGGGCCCGCATATCGATCAGTACGATGTGTTCATCATTCAGGGGATGGGCAGCCGTCGCTGGCGCGTGGGTGACAAGCTGCCGATGCGTCAGTTCTGCCCACATCCGGCGCTGCTGCACGTGGATCCGTTTGAACCGATCATCGACGAAGATCTGGCGCCGGGCGATATTCTCTACATTCCACCAGGATTCCCGCACGACGGCTTCACCCATGAAACCGCGCTGAACTACTCTGTGGGTTTCCGGGGGCCAAACGGCCGCGATCTGATCAGCAGCTTTGCCGATTACGCGCTGGAAAACGATCTGGGCGGGGAGCATTACAGCGATCCGGATCTGACCTGCCGCGAACACCCTGGGCGCATTGAGCAGTACGAGCTCGATCGCATTCGCCAGATGATGATCGACATGATCGGTAAGCCGGATGATTTCACAAAATGGTTCGGCAGCTTTGTCTCCACGCCGCGTCACGAGCTGGATATCGCCGCCGCCGAGCCGCCGTATGCGCCCGATGAGGTGCTGGACGCGCTGCAGGGCGGAGAGAGATTGTCTCGCCTGAGCGGCCTGCGCGTGCTGAATATCAACGGCAGTTTCTTCATCAACAGCGAACAGCTCGAGACAGTCGACGCGAAGGCGGCGGACGCGCTGTGCCGCTACACTGAGCTGGGCCAGGCCGAGCTGGGCGATGCGCTGAACAACCCGGCGTTTGTCGAGGAGCTCACCGGGCTGATTAACCAGGGGTACTGGTACTTCGACGAGTAGTGCTGTACGGTTTTCTCCCTCTCCCTGTGGGAGAGGGCCGGGGTGAGGGCATCAGGCCGCACTAGCCCTCCTCCATCGCAATCACAATCGCTTCACCCATCTTCTTCAATGCCTCGCGATGCTTATCCGTCGGCGGTAATGCCACGTTAATCCGCAGGCAGTTGCGGTACTTTCCGGAGGCGGAAAACAGCGACCCGGCCGCGGCCTGGATCTTCAGGCGGCACAGCTGCTTGCTGACGCACACCATGTCGACCTTCTCCGGTAGCTCCACCCACAGCAAAAAACTGCCCTGCGGGCGCGTCACGCATATGTCTGCCGGAAAATATTGCCGTACCCAGCAGGTATAGGTTTCCATATTCTGCTGATAAATCTGGCGCATACGGCGCACGTGGCGATGATAATGGCCGTCGCGGATAAACGCCGCCACCGCCATCTGCGTGCCCGGCACGTTAAACCCGCCCGCGGCGTATTTCATGTGCATCACCCGGTCGTAGTAGCGTCCCGGCACAATCCAGCCGACGCGTAACCCCGGCGCCACGGTTTTGGTAAACGAACTGCAGAGGATCACGCGGCCATCAATATCCATGGAGTGAATGGTCCGCGGGCGCGGGTATTCCGCCGCCAGCTCGCCGTAGATATCATCCTCGACGATCACGATATCGTGCCGCTGGGCCAGGGCCAGCACCTGCTTCTTACGCGACTCCGGCATGATAAACCCAAGCGGATTATTGCAGTTGGGCACCAGGATGACCGCTTTGATGGGCCACTGCTCCAGCGCCAGCTCTAATGCCTCAATGCTGATCCCGGTTTGCGAATCGGTCGGAATTTCTATCGCCTTGATGTCAAACCCGCGCAGCATCTGCATGGTGCCGTGGAACGACGGCGACTCCACCGCCACAATGTCTCCTGGTTTACAGACTGACAGCAGGGCGATGGAGAGCGCGCCGTGGCAGCCGTTGGTGATCACAATCTCGTTCGCCGCCACGGTGGAGCCCCCGTCGAGCATCAGCCGGGCGATCTGCTCGCGCAGCTCAAGGCGGCCGTCGAGTACGTCATAGCTCAGCATTTCGGCGGGGTTGTGCTGTGCGATGCGGCTCATCTCACGCCACAAGGGCTTCAGGCTCGGCTGGTTAACGTCTGGCGAACCGCCGCCAAAGGAGATCATCTCTTTGTCGGCGCGGGCATCCAGCAGCATCATCACCTCATCCCACTGGGTGACGTCCACCGGGCGCTGCACCGGGCGCGTCATGGCCGGCACCGGTGGCTGGGCCTTGCGCTTAGACACAAAATAGCCGGAACGCGGCTGGGGGGTGATGAGCTGCAGGTTTTCGAGGATCTGATAGGCCTGCTGTATGGTGCTGATGCTCACGCCATGCTCCTGGCTCAGCGCGCGTACCGACGGCAGACGTTCACCGCTGCGATACAGCCCTTGTTCAATGCGTTCTGCCAGTAGATTGACCAGATGTTGGTAGCGCGTCATGCTGTATCCTTTGTTGTCACCATACAGATTACAAAACCAGTACAGATTGCCGCAAAAAACGGCATGCAGATACCGTTTTAGCGGATCTGTATGTTAAACAAAAGTTGTTTTTGAGTCTGTATTGCTAAAGCCGTTTTCCACGATCATAGCCCCACTGACACGGTGAGGAGAGCATCATGGAATTCTACGAAAATCGTTCAAAACGTCCGTTTATCGCGTTTGTGTGGGTAGCGAAAACGCTGCGTAACTGGTATCGCGTCAACCGTACCCGCCGCATTCTGAGCCAGATGAGCGACGAGCAGCTCAAGGACGTTGGATTGTCGCGGTATGATGTGTGAGACACGTCGCCGCCGGGTGGCGGCTGCGCCTTACCCGGCCTACTCGATCCCGTAGGCCCGGTAAGCGTAGCGCCACCGGGCGATGTTTAGCTCAACAGCGTAAGCGTCTGCCGCTTCGGTCTTTCCAGCAAATCCACCGCCTCCTGATATGACCGCACGTTGTTATAGCCCATCACCAGCCCGTAGCGTTTGCCCGACCCGCGATACCACTCTGAAAGGGCATTCACCTGCAGCTGCTGCGCTTGCCAGCAGCACGCCACCTCCCGATCGTTGCTGCCTTTCGCCAGAAACGCCACGATATGCATTCCGCCGTCGTTTTGCTCGGTGAAAAACAGATCGCCATATACCTCACGCAGGGCGGCAATCATCCACTCCCGGCGGGTCTGGTACAGCGCGCGCATCTTCTTGAGATGACGGAAAAAATGGCCCTCGTTGAGAAAGGTGGTGAGGATTTTTTGCGTCAATACCGGCTGGCCGCTGGCAACGATGTCCGCACAGTCGGTAAATGCCTCAACCGTGCTGGCGGGCATCACGATGTAGCCCATGCGTAAGGAGGGCATAATGGTTTTACTGAAAGTGCCCATAAAGATCACCCGATCATGGCGATCGAGGCTTTTCAGCGACGGCAGCACCTTGCGGGTATAGTGAAATTCTCCGTCGTAATCATCTTCAATAATCCACGCCCCGTTCTGGCTCGCCCAGTCGAGAAGCTGCTGTTTACGCGGCAGAGAGAGCGTTACCGCCAGGGGGCTTTGGTGAGAGGGCGTCACGATAGCAAAACGGGCGTCGCGGTGATGATGCAACAGATACTCCGTGTCGATGCCGCAGCGATCGACCGGCACGGTGTGCAGACGTGGCACAATCCGCTTAAGCAACTGCTGGCCCATGAAATAGCCCGGATCTTCAAACACCACTTTGTCGCTGCGGCTGGCGAGCGTATCGAGGATCAGGCGCAGACTGCCGCTGTAGCCGCTGGTGATCAACACCTGTTCGGCGGTACACGAGAGCCCGCGGGAGATATTCAGATAGCGGGCGATAGCCTGGCGCAGGGGATACCAGCCCAGCACCGGCGGGTTGAGCATCTCTTCCGGGCGCATCGAGCGCGTTGCCTGGCCTGCCAGCAGTAACCATTTTTTATAGGGGAAGCTGTCGAGGGAGGGAATGCCGGGGCGCAGAAAACCCGCTCGTTCACGCTGGCTGATAAGCGATGCCGGGAGTGTACCGGTGGTGTGATCCGCTGGAGCCGGCGTCGCGGGCAGCAAGAGATCGGGATTGACCCGCGTGCCGCGCGCGCCCTGGCTCACCAGGTACCCTTCGCCGATTAAAATAGCATACGCCGTTTCGACGGTTTTGCGCGCCACCTTGAGCTCTTCGGCCAGTACGCGAATGGCGGGCACCTTATCGCCAGGCTTCAGCACGCCGCGCGTAATGTTGTCGCGATAGCGAGTGTAAATGTCGTGATAGCCCGGCTTCATGTCCTACCTCATTTTATGGTTTTTGTATCTTTTTACTATGTCATGACCCGCGTAGATTGTCCTCATCGCATGACACATACCGTGTAAATAAGAGGAAAGACAATGAGCACTCGCGTAAACCACCATAAAGTCACTCCAGCCCTTGCCAACGCGCTGTCCGCCCTGAGCATGGAAGTGGCGAAAACCTCTATCGACCCGGCGCTGAAGCACCTGATCGACATTCGCGTTTCCCAGCTGAACGGCTGTACCTTCTGTCTGGATATGCACTCCAAAGAGGCCAAAATTGCCGGGGAGCGCGAACTGCGCCTTTACCACCTGGCGGCCTGGCGCGAATCTCCGCTGTTCAGCGCTCGCGAGAAAGCGGCGCTGGCCTTCGCCGAAGCGTTGACCCAGATTGGCGTTCACGGGGTGAGCGACGCGTTGTACCGCAGCGTGGCGGAACACTTTTCTGACGTGGAGATTTCAGAGCTGAACTTCGCCATCGTGGCGATCAACGCCTGGAACCGTTTAGGCATTACCTCGCGCATGGCCCCCGGCTCGCTGGACGCAGCTTACGGACTGAACAAGGCTAACCTGGAATAATCCCGCGCTCGCGGATCATCGCCACCAGCGCCCGCAACCCTGGCGGGACGTGGCGATGGCCTGGATAGTAAAGACGCAGCCCGGCAAACGGCTGCGTCCAGTCGTTTAACACGCTCACCAGTTCCCCGCTTTTCAGCTCATCACGGATATAGAGTTCCGGTAAAAAGCCAATCCCCAGCCCCGCTTTGACCGCGCGGATCGAGGCAAAAAGATCGGATGTCGCAAAACGCGGCGGCACGGCCAGCGCATACTGGACTCCCCGACGGGCCAGCTCCCAGCGGTAGATCCCACCGTGGGCCATGCGCATCCCGATCCCCTGATGCAACAGCAGATCCTCCGGCGTTTGCGGTATACCGTGGCGGGCAAAATAGTCCGGTGTGGCGGTCACGAGCTGGCGGATCTCTCCGGTCAGCGGTACGGCGATCATGTCCTGCGGCACTGCTTCTTCAAGGCGGATCCCGGCGTCGTAGCCTTCGGCGACGATATCGATCATTCGCGCCTCGCTCACCGTTTCCACGCGCATTTTCGGGTAGCGGATCATAAAGTCGATCAGCAGCTGGTCCAGAAACAGGGAGCCAATATTGTTCGGCACGTTCAGGCGCAGGGTGCCTGCGGGTTCACCGGTGTCGCTGTGGATCTCTTCCCCGGCCTGACGAATTTCCTGCAGCGCCGGACCGATGCGCGCCACATAACGCTGCCCGGCGTCGGTGAGCGCCACGCTGCGGGTAGTGCGGTTAAAAAGACGCGTCTCGAGGCGGCTCTCCAGCCCGGCGATGGCGTTACTCACCGCCGTGGCAGACATGCCCAGTTCCTGGGCGGCACCGCGAAAGCTGTCGCGTCGTACCACCGCCATCACCACTTCCAGCTCTGTCAAACCTGAACGATGCATAGATTATCCTGAAAATCGAAACAACCCTTGCAGCATAGCGTGGATTATCGCAACGAAGTAGTCGTGCCAGACTGTGTCCACACAGCCTGAGGAGGTTTATATGCACCACATCGAACAGATTTTTATCAACGGCGAATTTGTTACCCCGCACGGCACCGAGCGTTTTGATTTATACAACCCGGCGACGGAACAGGTCATAGGGCAGGTGCGTCTGGCAGATGAGGTCGACGCTGAACGCGCCATTGCGGCCGCCAAAGCGGCGTTTCCGGCGTGGTCGCAAACCACAAAACAGGAACGGATTGCTGCGTTAACACGTATGCATGCCGCTGTTGCCGCCCGTCAAGATCAACTGCTGGAGGCGATAATCGAAGAGTACGGCGCACCGGCTGCGCGCTCGGCGTGGATGGCCAGTTATCCGGCCGATGTCATTGCCCAGGCGATTGAGGCCCTGGAGGCGTTTGAATTTTCATTTTCAGCGGGGGCGGCATCGGTGCAGATGACGCCGCTAGGCGTAGCGGGCCTGATCACGCCGTGGAACAGCGATGCGGGGTTTATCTGCGGCAAACTGGCGGCGGCGCTCGCGGCGGGCTGCACGGCGGTGATCAAACCCAGTGAAATGAGCGCCCTGCAAACGCAGATCATCACCGAGGCGCTGCGTGATGCCGCATTGCCAGCGGGCGTGTTTAATATTATCACCGGGCGCGGTGAGACGGTGGGGGAGACTATTAGCCGCCACCCGGACGTGGCAAAAATCTCGTTTACGGGGTCGACGAATACTGGCAAAGCGATCCTGCGTAACGCGGCGGAGGGTTTTAAGCGCGTCACGCTGGAGTTAGGCGGTAAATCGCCGACGATTTTGCTGGATGATGTCGATCTTGCATGGGCGATCCCGCTGGTGATTCAGGCCGGGTTTATGAACAGCGGGCAGGCGTGCGTGGCCGGCACGCGTATTCTGGTGCCGCAGTCGCGCAAGGCCGAGATGGAAACCGCCCTGGCGCAGGCGGTGACGGCGGTGAAATCCGGCGACCCGCGCGAAAGCGCGACAGAGATTGGCCCGATGGTCAGCGAAAAGCAGTGGCTGCGGGTGCAGGGGTATATTCGCAAAGGGCTCGACGAAGGCGCGCGACTGCTGGCGGGCGGCGAAGGGCGACCGGACGGGACGCGGGACGGCTGGTTTGTGCGCCCGACGCTGTTTACTGATGTGAACAACCAGATGACCATCGCGCGTGAGGAAATTTTTGGCCCGGTGCTGTGCATTATTCCTTATCAGGACGAGGCGGAGGCTGTCGCGATTGCCAACGATACCGAGTACGGCCTGAGCGCGATGGTGCTGGGGCGTGACACCGGGCGTGCGCGTCGCGTGGCGCAGCAGATTGTTTCCGGGCGCGTGCTGGTAAACACCCTCGCGCATGAGCCAAAAGCCCCGTTTGGCGGGTTTAAACACTCCGGCGTGGGACGCGAGATGGGCGAATGGGGAATTGGAGCGTTTATGGAGCCGAAGTCGATTGTGGGTTAAACCCTGCCCGGTGGCGCTACGCTTACCGGGCCTACAAAAACCGTAGGCCGGATAAGCGCAGCGCCATCCGGCACAACACTTCGCTCCATACCGAAGCATCCTTGTCATCTGTCCTGCATTCTCTTCACACCATCACAACGGAGAGACCTTCATGATCGCAGTCATTTTCGAAGCTAAAGCCGCGCCGGCGCATCAGGCGCGCTACCTGCAGCTCGCGGCCGAACTTAAACCCCTGCTGGCGGATATTGACGGTTTTATCGATATCGAACGTTTCCAGAGCCTGACCACCGACGGCAAAATTCTCTCGCTCTCCTGGTGGCGGGACGAAGAGGCTATCCGCAACTGGAAGCAGAACGTTTTTCATCAGGCCGCGCAGGCCGAGGGGCGGGAGTCGATTTTTACGTACTACCGCATTCGGGTGGCACAGCTGGTGCGGGAATACAGCGCCGAAAACGGAGGGCACGCGGATGTATGATGTTCATGTGATTTTTAACGATATGCCGGGTGAACTGGCACGCTTTGGTCAGCTGTTGGGCAGTAAGGGGATTGGACTGGAAGGCGGTGGCGTATTCGGCGTTGAGGCGCATTTTCTGGTGGAAGACGGCGAAAAAGCCCGCCATGTTCTGCTTGAGGCCGGATTTAACCTGAAAGCGGTTCGTCAGCCCATCATCAGAAAACTGAGGCAGGAACGCCCCGGCGAACTGGGGGAGATAGCTGCTGCACTGGCGGCTCGCGGGGTGTCTATTCTTACCCAGTACAGCGACCACGCGAATCACCTTATTCTGCTGACGGATAATGATAAGCTGGCCGCAGCAATCACCGAACCCTGGGCAACCTATGTTAAAGACGAGCTTACCGCCAGATAACAGCGCAGCGCTGGAGCAGGCCATTGCCGCAGTAGCAGCCGCAATGGCCGATCCGTCGCGCGTGAAAATGCTTTGTGCGCTGATGGACGGGCGGGCGTGGACGGCCACCGAGCTGAGTGCGGCGGCGGATGTGGCGCCGTCTACCGCCAGCGGGCACCTTGCGCGACTGCTGGACGGAAAGCTCATTACCTGCCTGTCGCAGGGGCGCCATCGCTATTATCGCCTGGCAGGGCATGACGTAGCGGAGCTGGTGGAGCAGATGATGGGGCTGTCGTGGCACCGCATTTCTCCGCCGGAAACCAGCGCGCCAAAAGCCCTGCGTGAAGCCCGCACCTGCTACGACCATCTGGCGGGCGCGGTGGCGGTGCAGATCTACGATTTCATGCAGGCCGAAAGTTGGCTGGAGCCAGACGGTTCGGCACTGACCCTGTATGGCCGGGAGCAGTTTCTGAAACTCGGTATCCCGTTAAGCACCCATCCCCGGCGAAAGGCCTGTTGCGCCTGTCTGGACTGGAGCGAGCGGCGGTTTCATCTGGGCGGTGAAGCCGGTGCGGCGTTGCTCATGCATCTGGAAAGCAAGGGCTGGATCCAGCGGGTAGCGGGGTATCGGGAAGTGGTGCTTACGGCTTCGGGGAAGGGCGCCATTACCCGACATTTTAGCCGCTAAACTCCGCTGCGGGCTGTACCCTCACCCCAACCCTCTCCCTTAAGGGAGAGGGGGGCCTCCGTGCAGGCATTATTGTATGGGGAACCCTCAGCCCGCCGGGAGAGGGAGATATCCTTTCGCAATTCCTGCTCTTTCGCCTCGCGTTTCTTGATACTTACCCTGATAACTATTATCTTGACGACGTGTTTCGAGAGGTTCCCCCATGAGTGAAGAACAACTGTTTTGCCGCAGGCCGATGGGCATGCGGATGGCGATGATTGTGCGCCAGTGGCGCGCCGTTATTGACGACGCCATTCTCGATACCGGGTTAACCCAGTCGAGCTGGACGGTAATGATGCAGCTTCATCAACTGGGGGATAACGTCTCGGTGAGTGAGCTGGCGGAGGTGCAGGGCATTGAACTGCCGCCGCTGATGCGCACCCTGACACAGCTGGAAAAGCAGGGATACCTGCTGCGCACCGTATCGCCTTATGACAAGCGCATCCGGCTTCTGACGCTGACGCCTGAGGGAAAAGCCATCCTAAAAAGGCTCACCCAGGTGATTGAGACGTACCAGACGCGCGTATCGCAAAACATCGCGCCTGAGCATATCGAAATTTTCAGCGCCACCTTGAATCAAATCGCCTGCAATTTGCGGACAATCCGCGAAGAAGATAACAAGACCGAAAAATAATGACTCCTGAACAAAAGTTTGCCCGCTGGGTAAGGGTGAGTATTGCCTCTTTCCTGCTGATGTTTGTCTACTTTGTCGTCGCCGATATCTGGATCCCGCTGACGCCGGACTCCACCGTCATGCGCGTGGTGACGCCGGTTTCTCCGCGCGTCTCCGGGTATGTGTCGGCCGTGCACGTACACAACAACAGCCAGGTGAAGCGGGGCGACCTGCTGTTTGAGCTGGATGACACGCCGTTTCGCAATAAAGTGGAAGCGGCGCAAATCGCGCTTGAGCAGGCACGCCTGTCCAATGAACAGCTGGACGCGCAGATCGCCGCCGCCCAGGCCAGCCTGAAAACCGCCGTGCTGACCGCGCGTAACGACAAAGTGACCTTTGACCGCTACCAGAAGCTGAGCACGTTACAGAACGTCTCGCAGGCGGATCTGGATAAGGTCCGTACCACCTGGCAGAGCAGCGAGCAGTCCGTGAGCTCGATTCAGGCGAACATCCATAACCTGCGCATCCAGCGTGGCGAGCGGGAAGAGCACCGCAACGTGACGCTGCAAAAATACCGTAACGCGCTTGATGAGGCGGAGCTCAACCTCGGCTGGACGAAGGTTTACGCCCAGGCGAACGGCACGGTCAGCAACCTGCAGCTAAGCCCCGGGTTTTATGCCTCGTCCGGTTCGGCGGCGCTGGCGCTGGTGAATAATCAGACCGATATTGTGGCCGATTTTCGTGAGAAGAGTCTGCGCCATACCCATCAGGGGACCGATGCCGCCGTGGTATTTGACGCCTTTCCGGGACAGGTTTTCCGCGCCCACGTGACCAGCAGCGATGCGGGGATCCTTGCCGGACAGGAGGCGGTGAGCGGCGAACTGTCCGCGCCGGAAACCTCCAACCGTTGGGTGCGCGACGCTCAGCGAATGCGCATTCACGTGGCGCTGGATGAGACGCTGCCGAAACCGCTCCCGACCGGCGCTCGTGCCACCGTGCAGCTCTACAACAGCGAAGGGCCGTTTGCGCGCTTCTTCTCCGGGATGCAAATCCACCTGGTGAGCCTGCTCCACTATGTCTATTAGCACGCTGGCGCGGGTCTTTACCCCGCACGGCAACATCGTCTATACGGCCAATGACTTTCGCCAGACCCTGCGCATCGTCTTTGCCGGGATGATCGCGCTGAGTATTTCAAGTTTCTATAACACCAGCTACGGCGTGTTTTATGTGGTCTACCCCATCATGCTGCTGTCGCTGGTGCCGGTCTTTAACCGCCATGTGGCGAAGCAGTTTATCTTCAGCGCATCGCTAAACTGCGTCGAAATGGTGGTTATTATCGGCTATCTGTCCCAGTGGCCGGTGATCATGACGCTGGTAGTTTTTGCCCTGTATGTCATGCGTTTTCGCTTTATGAGTAAGGGGCCGCTGTTCCTGTTCGGGTCGATGGGCGTGGTGTGCCAGAGCGTGATGCTCAACTTTATGAGCTATCCCACCACCGACTGGCACACGCTGCTGTTTTCCAACATTGAAGCGAGTGTGATGGCGGTATGCCTGAGCGCGCTGATGAACTACCTCCTGCCGGACGTTGAGCCACGCAAGCCGCCGCCGCTGATCGAGAAAGATGATGCCCGCGTGCGGCACGAGTCTCTGCTCTCCGGCACCGTTGCGACGATGATTTTTGTCATCTTCCAGATAAGCGATTTAAGCGATTCGCTTTCGGCGCTGATGGCCGGTGTGTTGATTCTGTTCCCGATGCACTATCGCGGCGCGGTGATGAGCTCTATCTGGCGCGTGGCTGGCGTGGTGCTGGGCTGTCTCTATATTCTGGTGGTGCAGCTTATCCTCTACGATCACAGCAGCCACATGCTACTGATGATGCCGCTTATCGGCCTCGGGCTGGCGTTTGGTGCGCGTCTGCATGTGATGGAGAAGGTGGGAGCCGGCGTTGGGTTTGCCAGCATCACCACCATCGGGATTATGTTCGGTCAGAACATGCACCCGGACAGCGACCTGGTGTTCAGCGATCTCTACCGCATCACCTCGGTGACCTTTTCTCTGGTGGCGACGCTGACGATGGTGTTTCTGGTGCACTTGATCCTCAATCGCTTTGAGGCGACGCGCTACGTCATTGCACCACCCAAAACGGAGTAATGCGCAAGCACGGCGGGCAGTTGCGAGAGTAAAAACAGAATCAGGCCAATTGTCCCGCCCACCAGGGTGCCGTTGACGCGGATAAACTGCAGATCTTTGCCGATATTAAGCTCGATCTGGCGGGACATATCTTTGGCGTCCCAGCTTTTTACCGTGTCGCTGATATGACGGGTGAGAAACGCAGCGAAATCCGGTGCCACGCGGTGCGCCGCCTGCTCGAGGTGCTCATTGAGCGATGCCCGCAGGCTGTCGTCACCGAGCAGCGTTTCGCCAAACCACTGCCCGGCGTTGGCGATTCGCTGCTTCACGCGGGAATCCTCACGTTGCATATCCGCCTTCAGCCACTGGCGCAGGTCAGCCCACATCTCACCCAGATAGCGGTTAAACGCGTCGTCGTTCTTCAGGTAATGCTTGATGTTCTCTGCCTTTGCGGCCATCTCCGGATCGTTTTTCAGGTTGTCGATAAGCTTCAGCGTGGCGCGGTCGAACGCCTGGCGGATCTGGTGGGTACGGTCATGACTGACGTCGTCCAGCAGGGTATTCACCGCGTTTGACACCATCTCCGCGCTCTGATCGCCCAGCCACTCGGTGGGCAGCACCATCGCCTTGCGCGGATGCTCGGTTTTAAGCCAGTGGACGATCTGGTCTGAAATAAATTCCCGCGTGCTATCGCGTTGAATCAGGGTGATCAGGCGGTTGATGATGGCGTCCAGCAGTACCTGATGGCGGTTGTTTTTGGTCATGCTCTCCAGCATCACTGCGCTGGTTTCGGTGAAATCGACCTTATCGATGGCTTTATGCACCGCGCGTTTGAGCAGGCGCTGAATACGCCCGTCGTCGGTCAGCTCAAGAAAACCGCCCATCACCTGAATCAGATGCTGCCCGACACGCTGGGCATTGTCGGGCTTACTGAACCAGGTGCCAATCATCTGCGCCGGCTCATAACGGCGGATCAGCGCCACCAGCGACTGGGTGTCGAGAAACTTCTCCTGCACGAACTGGCCGAGATTATCGCCAATCCGGTCTTTATTGCGCGGGATAATCGCCGTATGGCGCGAGATAAACGGAATGGGCACCCGGCGAAACAGCGCGACGACCGCAAACCAGTCCGCCAGCGCGCCAACCATCGCCGCCTCGGCAATGGCCTTCACGCCGCGCACCCAGAAGGTTTGCGGCAGAAACAGGGTGGTGATAAACGCCGCGACGGCAATCAGCAGCAGCGACAGCGCCAGCAGCTTGGCGCGTTTGAGTTCAGCGATTTTTTCCATGGGTTAAGGATAGAGGGAGACGGGGGGAAAGTGCAAAGACGGGAGCGTTACACCATCTTCGCTTCTGGAATCCGCCTTCCGAAATTAAACACCGCTTTTGCTTAATGGGTTTAATCCTTGCGCAGTTTGTATATGCTTTTTTGTATATACAATCAGGGAAGGGTACACTATGCCAACGGAGTATGAGTGGGATAGCGATAAGGCGAAAAGTAACCAGCAAAAACATGGCATACGCTTTGAGGATGCGGTTCTGGTTTTCGACGATCCTTATCATTTGTCTGTTCAGGATCGCTATGAGAACGGTGAGTTTCGCTGGCAAACCATCGGCCTTGTGCAAGGCGTCATTGTTATCCTGGTCGCACATACGGTACGTTTCGAAAGCGGAGGCGAAATTATTCGTATCATTAGCGCACGTAAGGCGGACCGTAAAGAGAGGAACCGTTATGAGCATCGTTAAACATAAACGAGGTAGTTCGCCTGAGGTTAGCGCTCGTCGTGACGCTGAGCTAAAAGCATTAGCTGAAAAACCAGAAGCAGAAATCGATTACAGCGATATTCCTGCCACGAACGATAAACAGTGGTCCGGGGCGGTGCGAGGGAAGTTCTATCGGCCACTTAAAACGCAGGCATCTGTACGCATTGACGCCGACGTGATGGAGTGGCTGAAACGGCCTGGAAAGGGTTACCAGACGCGGCTAAATGCCATATTGCGTGAAGCGATGCTGCGCGATCAAAACAAAAAATAGACCACGGGCAGCGTTGGGCTGCCCCTTATTTCAGCTTATCAGCTCCAGCAGCCGCCACAGCACCCACCCGCCAAACCCCATCAGCACAACCCCTGCCGTGCGCTCAATCCACCACAGCGAACGGCTGAGCCTCTGTTGCACCGCGGGCAGCCCCATCAGCGACACCAGCGCCAGATCCCACACCAGCACCACCAGCACCATCCAGACGCCGCAGGTCGCCTGCTGAAGCAGCGTGACATTTGGCCCCAGCAGCGCCGTCATCAGCGCCAGATAGAACAGGGCGTTCTTTGGATTTAATAACGCCGAGCCAAGTCCCAGCAGGATCTGTTTACGCAGTGAGGGGAAGCGCTGGTGGGTTTCGTTCAGCGCCAGCGCTTGCGGGCGGCTGCGCACCAGATGCGAGCCGATCCACAGCAGATACAGCGCCCCGCAAAGCTCGATAAGGGTAAACAGCCACGTAAACTGGCGCAGCGCGCTCCAGCCAATAATCACCAGCAGGATATACAACCCGTTGCCCGCGGCGATGCCGAGGCACAGTCCGGCGCTGCCGCGGACCCGGTAGCGCGCCGCGTAGCCCACCAGCAGGAAGAAATCCGGGCCCGGGCTTAACAGGGCGACAAAATGCGCCAGCGCCAGAGCGAGAAAAGCGGAAGGGAATAACAGTTCCATAGCAACCTCTGTGTAAAAAACCGAGGTCAGACTACGGCGATGCAAACGCTATTTATTGTCCGATATTGATCGGCCCGTGGCGTACTGGCGCGGCGTGGCGGCGGTATAGCTCACAAAGGTCTTATGAAAATGGCTCTGATCGGCAAACCCGCTCTGGTAGCCGACATCGGCAATATCATCCCCGGCACGCAGCCGCGCTTTGGCGTATTCCACGCGGGAGATGTTGAGAAAGCTGCCCGGCGTCAGGCCAGTGTCCTGCCTGAAGGTGCGGATCAGCGTCTCTTTGCGCAGCGAGAAGCGGTGGGCAAGGTCGTCGAGTGACGGCGGGCTGGTTAAATCGGCAAGAAACGCCTGCTGGATGTGCTGGCTGGTTGTACGTAGTTCACCCGTGCGGCTGGCGCAGCGCGGAAGGGCAGAAATCAGCATGTTCAGGGAATTAGCCGACATGTTCTCAACAACGTTCTGGTAAAGAGCAAACAACGTGCTGTCGCGTATGACCTGTTCTGCCAGGGGATAATCCGTGTCGATATAGAGCATATGATAGCTGCGGGGCTGGCCCGCAACGGGGTTGCAGCTGTGCGGCACTTGCGCCGGGATCACGATGAGATCGCCGGGGTGGAGGATGTACTGCGTGTCATTGCACCGGCAGCAGGTCTGGCCTTCCACTATCGCGCCAATCGAGAGTTGAGGGTGACAATGACGTTTATACGCCACGGTACTCTGCCACGTGCTGCGCAGCTCAAGGCCCGGAAGGCGGTTAAAGGTCTGGCGGATGTGTCGGGTATGGGTCATAGGCGCTCCTGTCAGGAACATTTTTATACCATGCCCTGGCCTTACTAAGAACCTTCCGGATATACCCAACTTTACGTCCATCACCCGTCATGTTGTCTACCCTTACTACCCTAAGCGGTAAAACATGGAGATTCGATATGGCTTATCAGACAGTAAATCCTGCCACCAACCAGCTCATCAAAGAATATCCCTCTCATACCGACGCGGATATCGAAGCGGCGCTGAAAGCGGCCGACGCCCTTTACCATTCGCAGTGGGCGAAAGGCGACATTGAACAGCGCCTGCCGGTGCTGCATAAGCTTGCTGACCTGATCGACGAACGCACCGAGGAGCTGGCTAAAATTGCCAGTCAGGAGATGGGTAAGCTCATCGAACAAAGCCGCGGTGAGGTGAAGCTGTGCGCGCAAATCGCCCGCTACTATGCCGATAACGCGAAGCAGTTCCTGGCCCCGGTGAAGTACCCGTCTGAACTCGGAGAAGCGTGGGTGGAGCATCACCCCATCGGCGTGCTGATGGCCGTGGAACCGTGGAATTTCCCGTATTATCAGCTGATGCGTGTTCTGGCACCTAACCTGGCGGCGGGTAACCCGGTGCTGGCTAAACATGCCAGCATCGTGCCGCACTGTGCCGAAACCTTTGCTCATCTGGTGCGTGAGGCAGGGGCGCCGGAAGGGGCATGGACCAATCTCTTTATCTCGTCTGAGCAGGTGGCGAACATCATCGCTGACGACCGCGTACAGGGGGCCGCGCTAACCGGCTCTGAGAAAGCGGGCAGCGTGGTGGCCGCGCAGGCGGCGAAGCACATCAAGAAATCCACCCTTGAGCTGGGCGGTAACGACGTTTTCGTGGTGCTGGACGACGCGGATCTTGATAAAGCGGTGAAGACAGGCGTGAACGCGCGACTTAACAACGCCGGTCAGGTCTGTACCGCAGCGAAGCGCTTTATCCTGCATGAGAAAATTGCCGATGCCTTCCTGAGCAAATTCACCGACGCCTTTAAGCAGGTGAAAATTGGCGACCCGCTGGATGAAAGCACCACGCTTGGGCCACTGTCGTCTAAAGATGCGCTCGAAACGCTGACAAAACAGGTCAATGAGGCGGTGAAAAAGGGCGCGACGTTACACTATGGTGGTAAACCGGTGCAGCGCGACGGGAGCTTCTTTGAGCCGACGATCCTGACGAATATCTCCCGCGACAACCCGGCGTACTTCGAGGAGTTCTTCGGCCCGGTGGCGCAGATATATATGGTGAAAAACGATGACGAGGCGGTCGCCCTGGCGAACGACTCCCACTACGGACTGGGCGGTGCGGTGTTCAGTCAGGATATTGAACGCGCGAAGAAAATGGCGTCACGGATTGAGACCGGCATGGTGTATATCAACTGGCTCACCGATACCGCACCGGAGCTGCCGTTTGGCGGCGTGAAGCGCTCCGGTTACGGACGCGAGCTGTCGGATCTGGGGATCAAAGAGTTTGTGAACCAGAAGCTGGTGGTGGTGCGTAAGTAAGCGGCAATAAAAAACCTGCCAGTAGGCAGGTTTTTTAGAGATTATTGCACTTCAATTTTATCCCAGCCGCTTTTGAACATGCAGCTGTCTACGAGGGTCGCCCTGCGATCCTCATTGGCGTCTTCAACCGTGTAGCTCGTGGAAATATCCTTTTTCTTGTTCTTCAGATCCGTTTTTTCCGAGTCCGAACCGGTCACGACGTTATCCGGGGGCAGATCGATCAGCGCCTGCGCTTCACATTCCGTGAGCTTTTTGTTCATTTCAGCGTCGCTGACGCCCGGTTTCACCCATTTGTACTGGACGCAGCCGGTGAGCAGAAGCGTGAGGCTCAGAACGCAAAGCGCGGTAATGCGGTGTTTCATCAGAAGGTGACTCCACCGCCAACATACGCACCGTCAATCAGGGTGTGGCCTGGACGACCGTCTTTACCATCAACGCTCACGTGGCGGTAACCCACTTTCAGGGTCACAGGTGTAACTGGCGTCCAGCTTACGCCGCCGTTGGCTTCAACGTAGTTTTTCACGCTGTTGTTCATCCCTTCTGGTGCCACGTAGCCTTCACCATACAGATGAATGCTGTCGGTCAGGGCAACGTTTACGCCGCCACCGATCGGGAACGCCACGCCGTTATCGCCTTTTTTCGGGCCGATATAGATAGCTTTTGCACCCGCGTTCAGCATGACCGGGCCAAGACCCAGGTTATAACCTGCACCCACACCGCCGGTCTGCGTACCGTCATCGGTGTTTTTCAGCCAGTTGCTTTCCACATACAGGCCGGATGAGGATTTACCCATCTCCAGGTTGAGGTTGGTAAAGTTTTTACCCTGCTCAACGCTGCCACCCAGAGCGAGTGCAGAACCCGATACAGCAGTCAACGCAGTCAGCAGAAGGATATTCAGTTTTTTCATCTCATATGCCTCGTCATCAATTTAATCTGGGCGCACCTTAACAAGCGATGTTAATGACTGCAAATGTGATGAAAGTCGCCGTTTTATGCTGGTTTTGTTAATTTTTTAATTTGGTGGTGTTGCGAGAGTGTTGGGTTGCGAGGTCGTCAACGGGTAATGATTTGGCGTTTAGAAAGTGTTTATTTTTTTAGCTAAACATAATCTGAACGAGAGCAGAAAGAGTGGTTCGCAGCGAATTAATTGGGTTTCTAATAATTTCCAGAAATGTTTCTGCTGTTACAGATAACAACAGAGCTTTACATTTCTTTGGCGCTCCGGCCCGCGCAATGTTGCCATTCGATGTCATTTTCCTGACACGTTTCTTCTTTACGGTGTGAGCTTCACTTTATGGATGCTAACAACATGAAAAGAA
Organism: Enterobacter cloacae complex sp. 309I3; assembly: GCF_050031595.1. Classification (NCBI taxonomy): domain Bacteria; kingdom Pseudomonadati; phylum Pseudomonadota; class Gammaproteobacteria; order Enterobacterales; family Enterobacteriaceae; genus Enterobacter; species Enterobacter cloacae complex sp. 309I3. Next base: position 625,206 of record NZ_JBLGWI010000001.1, read on the forward strand.
AAATTATTCCTGTGCTAATCGGTTGTGTGCTTTCTTTCTCTGCCCTCGCGGCGCAGCCTACGGCTGAGCGCTATGTCGTCAGTTTTCCAGAAGGCACACACGTGAACTACACCGGCGCGTTTGCCAGTGCATTCCCGAACGGGCTTCCGGTTGGGATAGGTTCTGGCCTGCTGTTCACCGGGAAACAGGGCGATGCCCTGACCTTCGCCACCATTACCGATCGCGGTCCGAACGCGGATTCACCGAAAGTGGGTAAAAACGAAGCCAAAATTTTCGTTACGCCAGATTTCGCGCCGCTGCTGATGACGATTCGTGTACAAAACGGCAAAGCGGAGGCCATTGATGCCCGTCCTCTGCATGACGATAAAGGCGCGATCAACGGTCTGCCGCTGGAAAGCGACGTGATTGGATCCACCAATGAAGTGGCCTTCAGCGACACGTTAAAGAGGCTGAAGGGGGATAATCGCGGGCTGGATACGGAAGGGATCACCCCGGACGGTAAAGGCGGTTACTGGCTGTGCGATGAGTATGGCCCGTTTCTGATTAACATCGACAGTAAAGGGAAAATCCTGGCGATCCACGGTCCGCAGGCGGCAGAAGGGGAAAAAGCAATTGCGGGCGGTTTGCCAAATATCCTCAAATGGCGTCAGGCGAACCGCGGCTTTGAAGGCCTCACCCGTATGCCGGACGGGCGTATTATTGCCGCCGTGCAAAGTACGCTGGATATCGACGGTAAGAGCAAGAAAAAGGCGCTGTTTACGCGTCTGGTGAGCTTTGACCCGGCAAGCGGGAAAACCGCGATGTACGGTTATCCCATCGACAGCGCGGCCTACAGCAAAAACAGCGACGCTAAAATCGGCGACATCGTGGCGCTCGATGACCAGCACATCCTGCTGATTGAACAGGGAAGTGATAAAAACGACGGAATGCGTAACCTGATTTACAAGGTCGATCTCAGTAAGGCGAGCGACCTGTCAGGTTTCGACAAGCCGGGCGAGTATCCGGAGTTTGATGATGAGAAAACCCTGGCACAGCGCGGCATTACCCTTGCGCAGAAAACGCAGGTTGTTGATCTGCGCGCCCTGGGCTGGCAGCAGGAAAAGGCTGAAGGGCTGGCGCTGATCGACAGCAAAACGCTGGCGGTGGCGAACGATAACGACTTTGGCGTGAAGGTGGCGATGCAACATCCGGTCGAGGGCAAGAAGCTCAAGGATTATCGGGTGAACGCGGAAGGAAAGCTGACGCTGGATGATAAGCCGGTTGAGACGACCCTCAGCGTGAAGCCGCTGGAGAAACCGGAGTCTGACAGTGAGTTGTGGATTGTGACGCTGCCGGAGGCGTTGGATTGAAAACGAGCGGCTTGCTGTAATCCACCAGCCATGAAGTACTAAAGCACTGCAGTCATGTGAAAGTGATTGCAGTGCTTTTTTATTTACTTTTCATATGGATATGATTAAATTTTCTTTATACCTCTTAGGTTTAGCCTGTTTTTTAAACAAAATAGAGAAAGTACTGGGGAAGAAACTTATAATTTGTTATCGTATGTATTATAAGTATTTTTGAGCTATATAAATAATGATGAATCCGACTACTCTTAATTTAAACGAATCTTTATTGAACTTGCAAATATTGGATTTTAATTTAGATACAGAAGTCCATTACTCTGCAGTAGTTTATGGCGTTGATGGCAATTTTTTGATGCACTGTGGGATTTCGTTGTTATCTATAGTTCAAAATACAACGGAAAAAACGTTACATTTTTTCATTATTACTGATCAAAAAAATGAGGTTGAATTTGCCAGGTTGCAATCCGTCATAGAAAATACGCAGCATGCGCTTACGATTATTATCATCTCTGCTGAAACGCTGACTATTTTGCCAAAGACATCAGTTTTTCCTGTTGCAATTTATTTTCGTCTTTTAGCTCCATATTTAATTAAAAATTATCGTTATTTATTATATATTGACGCTGATATTGTAGCATTGAATAGCATTTCTGATTTAATAGAGGATTATAAACCTAGGAATAGTATTTGTTGCGCAGTAAGGAACCAGAGCAGCAATTGCTATTATCAAAATCTATTAATATTTCGGATGGCGATTATTTCAACTCTGGTATGCTCTATATCAATGCTCTGAATTGGAATGAAAACAATATTTCGCAAAAAGTTATTGAATGTTTATTGGAAAGAAGAACTGAATTTAAGTATTTTGATCAGGATGCCCTAAATGTTGTTCTACATAAAAGAGTTATGTTTGTTGATGAAAAATATAATCGGCAAATTAAGACGGGGCATAAGAGTGCAGATTTTATGTATGAACCACCTCAAAAAACAATTTTTCTGCATTATGTTGGTAGTGATAAACCATGGCAACTTTGGAATCAACAGAATATTAGTGCTCACTATCGCAAGTATAAAAAATTATCCCCCTGGCGTGATGTTGCGGATGTTGAACCACGTTGTGCTAAAGAATTAAAGAAATACTATAAAATGCTCCTTATCAAAAAACAGTTTGTTGAGGCTTTCTATATTTTTATTAAATATCATTTTGTACGTCTCCTTGAAAAGAAGGCAAAAAAGTCATGTTAAGTCGTGCGTATATTAAAAAGTTAAATGTAAATCTTATTTTCATTCTTATTGTGTTTTCTATTGCTAGCGATCTTTTCATGGAGGCATATCCAAGAAAACTATTCTATATGAGTTGCTATCTTTCTATTTTGGGACTTGTTTTATTGGAGAGTTGGAACAACTTTCGTCAGTGGCTGTTTGATAATAGGATAGCTATGACTTTTATATTAAGTATTGTGCTTCTTGGGGCCAGTAAGTTGATATGGTCTATAAGTTTTTCGTCAGCGCATTTGCAAGATATAAAGGATAATTACTATGCTGGTGGAAAGTTGCTTATCCTGGCTGGTCTAATAGCTTTTTATTTGCTTAAATCTGTTAGCGAGATAACTGTTCAAACCTGGAAATTTGCTGCTTGCATTAGCCTCGTGTTAGGTATAATTACAGTTTGGTTCGGTTATCAACAACAAGCTATAGGTGTAAATAGAATCAAACTTTTGGCCGATGCGGCAACAACAGCTGCTTATATAATAGTTATTCAGTCAATAGTTTGTATGTCTTTATTTAAAAAAACTATCGCAAAACCGTCGTGGCGGATGTTAAGTTTTGCGGTAACATTTATTGTGTTTTCTTATTTGTTATTAATGACTGAAACCCGTGGTGCCATAGGTACTTTTTTTATTGTATGCTGCGTTTTAGCCTGTATTGAGCTTAGAAACGTAAAATTTCGATATTGGTGTCTGGCTGTATTGACGATATCGGTTATTGGATGCGGCATAGCCTATAAGATGCAAAAGAGAATTTTGGAGGCATATGATAATATACAGCAACTTCAAAACGATAATGCTAATACATCATTGGGAGCACGTTTTGTAATGCTCGATGCAGGATTTCATGTAGCAAGCGTTTCTCTTTTTGGTCAGGATGCTGAAGATCGTTATAATAAAGCAAAGCTATATATTTCGGAAAATTACAAAAGTCGAGAGGCAATCAGAGTCATTAAGTATCATTTTCATAATGAAATAATAGAAAGCTTTAGTTTGCAAGGGATTTTTGGAGTTGTTTCTCTGCTTTTATTCTATATTTGTTGTGTCATGGCATCATTTGTAAAAAATAACCGATTAAATTCTGGGTTGCTGCTTTATATTACAGCGCTACTCTTAATGGGACTCACTGATGTCCTGCTCATTCAACGAAATACGGCTATGGTGATTGGTGCTTGTGCAGTAGTCTTACTTCTCTGCCAGAGTGCAAAGAATAAAAATTTTGCAAACCTTGATCGTTAGGTTAAACAGGGTCACTTGTATGTGACCCTGAATTATCTTATTTCCGCAGCCCCGCAAACGCCGCCCGGATTTCCTCTTCCGGCAGTTGGATACCGATAAACACCATCACGCTGCGCGGTGTCTCGTCGCCCCAGGGTCTGTCCCAGTCCGCGCTGTACAGCCGCTGTACGCCCTGGAACAGCAGGCGGTTTGGTTCGCCGTCGATCCACAGCATGCCTTTGTAGCGCAGCAGTTTATCGGCAAACGACAGCAGCAGGTTCTCCATCACGCGGGAGACCTCGCTGATGTCTACCGGGTAATCCAGCTCCACCACAATCGACGCTACGTCGTTCTGCTTATCCGCCATAAAGTGAAAACGCGGTTTTGAGGTGACATGCTCTTCCAGCATAAAACCGTTGGTGTTGAACAGCTGAGACAGGTCGATATCGCCGTGCGTCACGGTGTATACCGGCGCGCGGGCGTTGATGCGTGCGAGGCGCTCGCGCAGTTTAACGCTCTCGCCCGCCACGTCGGTTTTGGTCAGCAGGATGCGGTCGGCGTAGCCCACCTGAGACTGGGCGATGGTAAACTGGTTCATCTGATCGTCGGCGTGAACCGCGTCGACCAGGGCAATCACGCCGTCCAGCAGGTAGCGCTGGCAAAGGATGTCATGCGAGAAAAAGGTCTGAATAATCGGGCCGGGGTCGGCCATGCCGGTGCATTCAATCACCAGACGGTCGAAGTGGATGTCCCCACGATCGCGGCTGTCGAGCAGGTCCAGCAGGGCATCTTCCAGTTCGTTAGAGCGGGTACAGCAGATGCAGCCGTTGGTCAGGGTTTTGATCTGCGTGGCGCGATCGCCAATCAGCTGGTCGTCAACGGAGACTTCGCCGAACTCGTTTTCGATCACGGCGATTTTGAAACCGTGCTGCGCGTTGAGAATGTGGCGCAGCAGGGTGGTTTTACCGGCGCCGAGGAAACCGGTCAACAGGGTGACGGCAATCGGGGTCATGGTCTCTCCTTTAGCAGCAGCGGACGCCGCCTTCTCCACTTCCGCCGTAGCGCGCTTCCTGACGCTCGCGGAAGAATTCAGTGTAGGTCATGTAGGGCTTATCCGGGTGGTTGGTTTTCATATGCTCAACGTAGTTGTCATAGTCCGGAATGCCAATCAGCATTTTCGCTGCCTGACCGAGGTATTTTTTTGCTTCGCCTAAGTTACCAAACATTGTGGATTCCAGACAGGAAAAGCCCCTCACCCTAACCCTCTCCCCATAGGGGAGAGGGAACTTTTACACCCTCTCCCCTATGGGGAGAGGGCTGGGGTGAGGGGTATTAGTAGATTAATGGTGCGAAGAGGTCTTCACGCCGCCTTCCGGTACCGGCACGTACGGGGTCTCTTTGTCCGTTCGACCTTCAGCGTTACGCACTTTCATCCAGGTTTTGATGCCGTAGAAGATAATGCTGTACACCACCACCAGGAACAGAATGCTCAGACCCGCGTTGGTGTAGTTGTTCACCACGATATGGTTCATGTTGGCAATCTGCTGGGCGGTGAGATCCGCGCCACCGGCGGCAATTTTCGCTTTGTACTGGTTAGCCATGTAGAAGAAGCCTTCCAGCTGCGGGTTGCTGCTGAACAGTTTCAGACCCAGCGCCCAGGTGGTGCAGAGCAGCAGCCACAGCGCAGGCACCACGGTGACCCAGATGTATTTGGTGCGTTTCATCTTCACCAGTACCACGGTGCCGAGCACCAGGGCAACGGCTGCCAGCATCTGGTTAGAGATACCGAACAGCGGCCACAGGCTCTTCACGCCGCCGAGTGGGTCAACAACGCCCTGGTACAGCAGGTAACCCCACAGGCCAACGCAGCCCGCAGTACCCAGCACGCCCGCCACCAGAGAGTCGGTTTTCTTCAGGAACGGCACGAAGTTCCCCAACAGATCCTGCAGCATAAAGCGGCCTGCACGGGTACCGGCGTCCAGCGCGGTGAGGATGAACAGCGCTTCGAACAGAATACCGAAGTGGTACCAGAAGCCCATGTCCGCCCACGGCAGTACTTTGTGGAACACGTGTGCAATACCTACCGCCAGCGTCGGTGCACCACCGGCGCGGTTCAGCACGGACGGTTCGCCGATGTCTTTCGCGGTCTGCATGATCTGCTCAGGCGAAATCACAAAGCCCCAGGAGCTGACGGTCGCCGCCGCGTGGGCGCTGGCGTCCTTCAACTGCGCCATAATCAGCGCCGCGTTGTCACCGCCCATCTCATGCAGGTTTGGCATGGTGATGCCCAGGCCTGCCGGCGGGGTGTTCATCGCGAAGTAAAGACCCGGTTCGATGATAGACGCAGCCACCAGCGCCATGATCGCCACGAAGGATTCCATCAGCATGGCACCGTAACCGATGAAACGCGCGTCGGTTTCGTTGGCCATCAGCTTCGGCGTGGTGCCGGAGGAGATCAGCGCGTGGAAGCCAGAAACGGCACCACAGGCGATGGTGATAAACAGGAACGGGAACAGGGCGCCTTTCCACAGCGGACCGGTACCGTCAATGTACTGGGTCACCGCCGGCATTTTCAGTTCAGGGTTGATGATCACAATACCGATCGCCAGCCCGACGATGACGCCGATTTTCAGGAAGGTCGCCAGATAGTCACGCGGAGCCAGAATCAGCCATACCGGCAGAAGGGCAGAAATAAACGCGTAACCAATCAGGGCAAAGGTGATGGTGGTGTCTTTAAAGGTCAGCGCCGGACCCCAGTACGGGTCGTGCGCAATCACACCGCCGAAGTAGATAGAGGCAACCAGCAGCACGATACCAATGACCGACACCTCGCCGACGCGGCCAGGGCGCAGGAAGCGCATGTAGATCCCCATGAACAGCGCAATCGGCACGGTAGAGCAGACGGTAAAGACGCCCCACGGACTTTCAGCCAGCGCTTTCACCACGATTAATGCCAGCACCGCGAGGATGATGATCATGATCAGGAAGCAGCCGAAGAGGGCGATGGTACCCGGCACGCGGCCCATCTCTTCTTTGATCATCTCACCCAGCGACGAACCGTTACGGCGCGAGGAGATAAACAGCACCATAAAGTCCTGCACCGCACCCGCCAGCACTACACCAGCGAGCAGCCACAGGGTACCCGGCAGGTAACCCATCTGCGCGGCCAGTACCGGGCCGACCAGCGGGCCAGCGCCTGCAATGGCGGCAAAGTGGTGACCAAACAGCACATAGCGGTTGGTTGGCACGTAGTTCAGGCCGTCATTGTTAATGACCGCCGGGGTGGCACGCGTCGGGTCGAGTTTCATGACCTTCTGCGCGATGTATAAGCTGTAGTAGCGATAAGCCACAAGGTAGACGGAAACCGACGCGACCACGATCCACAGGGCGCTTACGTGTTCGCCCCGGCGTAATGCGACAACCGCCAGACAGAAAGCGCCGAGGATCCCGAGTAAGGCCCAGGGCACGTGCTTCAGTAGTTTTTTAGTATCCATAGTAAGACCTGGTTTTTTATGTAAAGAAAAAAGGGTCAGGGTTCGTTGTGAGGAGGTATTGAGTAATGCTGGAGCGATCGTGCCAGAAGCTTGCGCGCGTAAAGGGGAGAAAATGGGTGAGTGGTTGAAAGTGCCTGGTGAGCGGTCAAAGGGGGCGGCGAGTGGTTCAGGCTCGCCGCCAGCGGGAGAAATAATGTGATACAGATCACCCGGTTACCGTGGCTGCGCTCCCCGCCAGGTAGCCTTCCAGCGTTTTAACCAGCTTTTCCTTAAGCCAGGCTGGCTCCAGGATCTGAATGTTGGGTAACCAGTAGAACAGCAGCGGCAGGATCTGGTTTTCATGTGCTGCCTGACAGCGCAGCGTCACGCCGTCGTGTTGCTCCTCCAGCAGCTCTTGTGCCGGGAGGAGATCGCGGCGCAGGAAGTAGTGTGAAATATTATCCTTAATAAATATTTTCACCTCGAAAGTATCTTCCGATACCCACGGATCGAGGTTTTTTTCCAACAGCCCGATCACATTTTCGTCCGGCGTAAAGGTGCGTTTCTGAATATCAAGCCAGCGAATCTGACTCAATGAGAAGGATTTTAACCGGCTATTTTCGGTAGCTTGTAAATACCATATATTTTTTTTGTTAATGAGTTTATAGGGGTTAATCAGCCGGGTTTTGCCTTTATAAACGATCTGGCAAACATTACAGTTTTTAATCGATTTTTCAATGTTGGATAAATGGCGACGAATATCACGTTCCGCCGTGTGCTCCGCCTCGTTGGCGAGAATAAGAATATGATTTTCATCAACGCGGTTTTCGAGTTTCTCCCAAAACTCCGCGTTTCTTTCGGGGAAAAAGCTATCAGCATTCAGGAAGTTAGCAAGGGTATGGTGTAATCCTTGTCCGCCGGGCGATTGCGCGGAATGGATCAGCCGATATAGCCCGTTTCCGGTATGTTCCACAATCGGGGAGAGCGCATTTAAATCCCGGTAGACGGTACGCTCGGTAATATTAAATTTCTCCATCAGCGCACTGCGGTTTATCACACCGTTTAAATGTAGCTCAAGGAGAATATCGACCAGACGTTCAGCCGAGCGGCTCCGCGTCGTTTTAGCCATAAGGTCTTCCTGTATATTAGGGTATGCGCTGAATGATGCGGGTAGCACTGACACAGCGTGTCAGTATTCAGGCACAGAAAATTTCTCTTATGGCTATATAACGGCGTGATTTAGCGGAAACCTTAGGAATTTTTGCAGAAAGGCGCGCTGGCCTCAGGAGGGCCAGCGCGAGAGGGGATCACACGGCTGCTTCCGGCTCCATCATTACCGGGTGGAAACGGCGTTTGAAATAGATCAGGCCGTGGCCCTCTTCACTGAGGATGATATTTTTAATTTCAACAAGATAAACCAGATGCGTGCCGATGGTTTGCACCTGACTTATCTCGCCTTCCAGGCTTGCCAGCGCCCCTTTCAGCACCGGTTGCGCCAGCGGACCTTTCTGCCAGCAGGAGAGGGTAAAGCGCTCCTCCATGGCCATCCCGGTCATACCGGCGAAGTGGCGAGCCATGATCTCCTGCTCGTGGTTGAGCACATTCACGCACAGCTTGCCGTTGCCCTGAAACACCGGGTTCATGGCGCTGTTGGCGTTGATACAGACCATGATCGACGGCGGGGAATCCGTTACCGAGCAGACGGCAGTGGCGGTGATCCCGCAGCGTCCGGCATCGCCCGCCGTGGTGATGACATTCACCGCGGCCGACAGGCTGGCCATGGCGTCGCGAAAACGCAGGCGTTGTTCATCTGAATGCATTGAAACCTCCCGCTGCGTTATTTCAGCAGCTTGTCCAGCATGTTGATATCGCTGTTGTTGTGCAGGTGTGGCACCGTCCAGCCGTGTTGGTCGTACTCAGACATGCAGCGGTCGACCATCGCCATCATTTTGTCCATGTTGCCGGAGCTTTGCGCCTGGCGCAGACACTGCAGGCGAATTTCGTCCTGGCTGCCGGAGTAGTTGATCTCATACAGCTCGTGACGGCCGCCAAATTCGCTGCCGATGGCATCCCACATCAGCTTCAAAATCTTGATGCGTTCGACGTGATCCATGCCGTTGGAGCCGCGCACGTACTTCGCCAGATACTGATCGATCTGCGGGTTGTTCAGATCCCGTGCGCTGGATGGCAGGTAGATCAGCCCGCTGGTGACGTTGCGTTCGATGATGTTTTTAATCTTCGCGTAGGCCATTGGCGCCATTACGCGATAGGTTTGCAGCGCCGCGTGATCCGGCAGGTACGCACCGTTCACCCACGGCGTGGCTTCGGAACACATGGAGTCGCTCAGCGCCCAGAACATATTGCGCCAGGCGACCACTTCGCCGAGATCTGCCTGCACGCCGCGGAACTCCAGGGTGCCGGTACACTCCAGCGATTTTTTCAGCAGGGCGGTGATGAAGTCGAGCTTCACCGCCAGACGCACGCAGGCCTGCAGCGGGTACATGCGGGCAAAACCGCCTTCCATAGTCCAGCGACGGCAGCGGTCGAAATCGCGGTAGATCAGCACGTTTTCCCATGGGATCAGTACATTATCCATCACCAGGATCGCGTCGTTCTCATCAAAACGGCTGGAGAGCGGGTAGTCGTACGGCGAGCCGGTAGCGCCAGCCACCATCTCGTAGGAGGCGCGGGAGATCAGCTTCACCCCTTCGGCGTCCATTGGCGCGACGAACATGAGCGCAAAGTCCGGGTTTTCGCCCATCACCTGCGCGGAGCCAAAGCCGATCATGTTGTAGTGGGTCAGCGCGGAGTTGGTGGCAACCACTTTGGCGCCGCTGACGATGATCCCGGCGTCGGTCTCTTTTTCCAGCTTGATATAGACGTCTTTCACCTCGTCCGCCGGTTTGTGGCGGTCGATAGGCGGGTTGACGATAGCGTGGTTAAAGTACAGGCCGGTTTCCTGAATGCGGGTATACCAGTTACGGGCATTTTGCTCAAACTGGCCGTAGAAGGCCGGGTTTGCGCCGAGCGCGCAGCCGAACGCGGCTTTGTAGTCCGGCGTGCGGCCCATCCAGCCGTAGCTCAGGCGAGACCACTCGGCGATGGCGTCCCGCTGCTGACGCAGGTCGTCGGCGCTTTTCGCCACGCGGAAGAACTTATGGGTGTAACCGCCGCTGCCGGTGTCGGTGCCCCAGCACAGCGTATCCTGCATGTCAGGTTTGTGCAGCGCGTCGTACATCTGCGCGATGGAGGCCGCCGCATTGCGAAACGCCGGATGGGTGGTGACGTCTTTAACGCGCTCGCCGTAGATATAAATCTCGCGGCCATCCTGCAGGCTTTTTAAATACTCTTCGCCGGTTAACGGGCGTTTGGTATCAGCGCGGAACTCTTCAGGCTTCATAGGGACCTCGTATCGGAATTGGTTTGTTAAATTTATGTTTTGTTTTTGTTGTTTAATTGAAGCGTGAGAGGGGCGGAACGTGAAGGGACGATTGGGACAACGGCAGGTACTTTTCGCGAGAGATCGCAGAGTGTGATTTCCCTCACCCTAACCCTCTCCCAACGGGAGAGGGAACGGTTACTCCCTCTCCCGTTGGGAGAGGGCAGGGGTGAGGGCAACAGGGGAAACCGGTACTTTCTGCGCCCGATACGCGCTGGGCGAGCAGCCCGTCAGGCGATTGAAAAAGCGGGCAAAATAGGCCGGATCCTTAAAGCCCAACTGCCACGCAATCTCGCTGACCGTACTGTCGGAAAAGAGCAACAGCCGTCTGGCTTCGCGCAGCTGGCGGTCGAAGATCAGCCGCTTCGGCGGACGGTTGGCGAAGCGGCGGCAGATATCGGTCAGGCGGGATTCGGTCAGGTGGAGTTCACAGGCGTAGTCCGGCACCGTCCAGTGCTGGTGATAGTGGGTGTCAATCAACTGGGTAAAGCGCTGGAACAGTTTTAACTCACCGCGCATGCCGCCTGAAGCGTGGTCGTCGAGCCTGGCGTTACGCAGCAGCAGGGTAAAGACCGCCTGCGCGAGCAGCACCAGGGTATGCGCGCGCCCAGGAAGTTGCCCGGTGGATTCCCTGGCAATCAGCTGCCAGTAGTGCCTGAGCGCCGCCAGCTCGTCGGGCTTATCGGCCAGCGACAGGCAGATCCCCGGCAGGCCAAACGCTTCTCGCGTGCCGGGGTAGAGCACCTCCAGCAGCGGCCAGATGAGATCCTCGCGTACCGTCAGAACGTGGCCATCGCTGTCGGATTCGGTGATAAACGCGTGCGGCACCGACGGTGGGGTAATGACGAACAGCGGAGCCTGCACCGAGTAGCGATGATCGTCGAGCTGGAGTTCTATCTGCCCGGTATCAAGAAAGTGCATCTGAAAATACTGGTCGTGACGATGCGCCTGCATGTCGCGGCCAAAAAAGGCCGCCATGCGGGCAAACGACTGATAGTGCACATCGTCGGTGCCCAGACTTTCGTCGTACTCTTTGCTGATATCGATATTGGCGACGGGGCTCTGGCACATAGCTCCTCCTCAGTGGATCTTCTGTGCCGCCATCCCCGGATCGCGCCCGAGGCTTTCCTGGCGGGTCATTGGGATCCGCGTCAGCACCAGCGCGCCCACCACCAGCAGCCCGGCGACGAACCATAGCCCGGAGCTGAAGCTGCCGGTGGCATCACGCAGAATGCCGATCAGCAGCGGGCTGACGGCGGATCCGACGTTGCCGATAGCGTTGATCACCGCCAGCGCCACCGCACGGGACTGCAGGCTAATAACCTGATCCGGCGTGGTCCAGAATATCGCCATGGCGGTAAACGATCCGGTTGAGGCCATGATGATGCCAAGCAGCTGGATCAGGCTGTGATCGGTGGCCGAGGCCAGCATCCATCCCGCCGCCGCGAAGAGATACGGCAGGATGGTGTGCTTTTTTCGCTCTTTCAGCCTGTCGGAGCGACGGCTCCACCAGATCATGCCGAGGATGGTGCAAAACTGCGGGATCGCCGCCAGCAGGCCGATCACAATGTTGCTGCTGCCGGTGTTGAAGCTTTGCAGGATCTGCGGCGTCCAGATATTGATCGCACTCAGCGTGTTCGTCAGACAGAAATAGGCCAGCGTATAGAGCAGTACCGCCGGAGTCAGGACTTCACGCAGCGTTGAACGCGGCGTGGCGGCATGCGCCACCGCCAGCTCTTGCTCACGGGCGATCATGGTTTTCAGCGTTTGCTTTTCTTCATAATCCAGCCAGCTGGCCTGATCCGGGGTGTCGTTAAGGTAGAACCAGGTCACCACGCCAAGCACCACCGACGGCAACCCTTCCAGCAGGAACAGCCACTGCCAGCCTTTCAGGTTCCACAGCCCGTCCATCGCCAGGATGTAGCCGGAAAGAATAGAGCCGAGCATCATGGTTACCGGCATGGCAATCATAAACAGCGCGTTGGCGCGGGCGCGGTGATAGGCCGGGAACCACCAGGTGAGATAGACCAAAATCCCCGGCAGGAAGCCAGCCTCGGCAATGCCCACCAGCATGCGCAGCACATAGAGCGTTTCCGGGCTGGTGGCGAACATGGTGCAGGTGGACGCGATCCCCCACACCACCATGATCCCGGCGATCCAGCGCCGGGCGCCGATCTTCGCCAGCATGATGTTGCTCGGGATCCCGCATAGCACGTAGGTGACGTAAAAGAGCGTCGCGGCCAGGCCAAACATCGTGGAGGTGAGGCCCAGATCTTTGCCCATCGTCAGCCCGGCAAAGCCAATGTTGATGCGATCGAGAAACGAGAAGACAAACAGGATGAAGAGAAACACGATCAAACGACGGAACAGCTTATTTATAACGCGATGTTCAACAGCTTTATTATCTTGCAGGGTAGAGGTCGTCATGGTGCGCTCCAGATCTTACGTTTAGTAGACGGATTTATTGTTATTAACTGACGTAACCGGGTGATCGATAAAACGTGCCGCCAGCGCTTCGGCGCTGCGGGCGAGCAGGGTCGTGTCGACGCCGACGGCGACAAACAACGCGCCGAATTCGAGATAGCGTTTGGCCAGCTGCTCGTTGGCCATCAGGATGCCGGGCGCTTTGCCGGCGCTCAGGATCTGCGCGATCGCCTGTTCAATGGCCGCCTGCACTTCCGGATGCTGAGGATTACCGGCAAAGCCCATGTCGGCGCTCAGATCCGCCGGGCCGATAAACACCCCGTCGACGCCGTCCACATCCAGGATCTGCGGCAGGTTTTTTAGCGCCTCGCGGGTTTCGATTTGCACCAGCACGCACATGGCGTCGTTGGCCTGGTGCAGGTAGTCCGGGATGCGGTTCCAGCGCGAGGCCCGCGCCAGGGCGCTGCCCACGCCGCGAATACCCGCAGGCGGATAGCGCGTGGAACGGACCGCCAGACGGGCTTCTTCGGCGTTTTGTACCATCGGTACCAGCAGGGTTTGCGCGCCCACATCCAGCAGCTGTTTGATCTGCACCGGATCGTTCCACGACGGGCGTACCACCGGCTGGCTCGGATAAGGGGCGATGGCCTGCAGCTGGGTTAAGACGGTCTGCACGGTGTTCGGCGCATGTTCGGCGTCGATCAGCAGCCAGTCGAAACCAGCCCCCGACAGCAGTTCGGCGCTGTAGCTGCTGGTCAGCCCCAGCCATAAACCAATCTGCGGCTTTCCGGCTTTCAGCGCCGTTTTGAATGCGTTTTGCATGGTTATCTCCTAGACAAAGCGGCAGCTGATGGAGCCCATGTTGCCGTAGTCCACGTGGAAGGTATCGCCTTTGCTGGCCGCGACCGGACGGGTAAACGAACCGCCGAGAATGATCTGGCCTGGCTCAAGCTGAACGTCGTAGGGGGCAAGTTTGTTGGCCAGCCACGCCACGCCGTTAGCCGGGTGGTTGAGCACGCCCGCGGCAACGCCGGTCTCTTCGATCACGCCGTTGCGATAGAGCAGGGCGGAGATCCAGCGCAGATCCAGCTCGTCGGGCTTAATCGGACGGCCGCCGAGGATCACGCCCGCGTTGGCGGCGTTATCGGAGATGGTGTCGAACACCTTGCGCGGGCGCTGGGTTTCCGGGTCAACGTTGTGGCAGCGGGCGTCGATCAGCTCCAGCGCGGGGATGACGTAATCTGTGGCGTTGTAGACGTCGAAGATCGTGCAGTTCGGTCCGCGCAGCGGTTTTGCCAGCACGAAGGCCAGCTCCACCTCAATGCGCGGGACGATAAAGCGATCGACGGGGATGTCGCTGCCGTCGTGGAAGAACATATCGTCCAGCAGCGCACCGTAGTCCGGCTCGCTGATCTGCGAGCTGGCCTGCATTGCTTTTGAGGTGAGGCCGATCTTGTGGCCTTTCAGCACGCGGCCTTCGGCGATTTTCAGGTTCACCCATTCGCGCTGTACGGCGTAGGCGTCTTCAATCGTGATCTCCGGGTACTCCAGCGAGATCGCGCGGATCTGCTCCCGGGACTGCTCCGCCTGATGTAGGCGGTGGGCGATCAGGGTATGGGTGTGTTTGTCGAGCATGGCGATATCCTGTTTTATGTTTGTTTTCTCCCTCTCCCAGTGGGAAAGGGACGGGGTGAGGGCATCGGGCCGCAGAGATTTCCCCTCACCCTAACCCTCTCCCAAAGGGAGAGGGGACGGTATTACGTAAACAACGCGTGTACGTTGTTTTGTTTGTAATTGAGCGTCGGGTGCAGTTCGTCGAGCTCAAACGACAGCGCCAGATAGCGGGAGGCCATGAGGTTGGCAAAATGCGCTTTGATCAGCGCAAACAGCATCTCCCCCACGGCCTCGCGGCTCTCCAGGCTGCGCCCGGCGCCAATCTTCAGCGTCATATGCACAAAGGCGTACTCCTGCTTGCCGTCCGCCATCTGCCAGGTATCCAGCCAGTGGGCGCGGCTGCGGATACCGCCGATGGGGAAAATGCCGGTGGCGGCCAGCGCCTCGTTCACTTTGGCGAACAGCCCCGGCAGGTCGGCCTGCTCGCGGATGTTGTCGGTACATTCAGCGATAAAATGCGGCATGGTGGCTCCTTACGCGGGCAGCGGGAAAACGGCGTTAACCTGGCCGGTACCGGAGCTGGCGAACAGCTCGGTGAGGAATTCAACCTTGCCGTCGTATTTGTCCCAGCCGAGCATGCCCAGCAGCATCACCGTGTCGTGCATGTTGCCCTCGCCGTAGCAGTAATCGGCGTACTCCGGCAGCATGCTGCAGAACTCTTTGAACTGGCCTTCGCGCCATAGCTTCACCACCCGTTCGTCCATCTGGCGGTCGAACTCGCGGGTGTAGCTGTTCATCCCTTCTTCCGCACGCTGGTCGTCGATAAAGCGGTGCGACAGCGAGCCGCTGGCGAGCACCGCCACGGTGCCGTCATACTTTTCGATGGCGCTGACGATGGCCTCGCCCAGCCTGCGGCTGTCGGCGAAGTCGTGAACCGTGCAGAACGCCGAGATGGAGACCACTTTGAAGTGCTTATCCGCGTTCATGTAGCGCATCGGCACCAGCGTGCCGTATTCCAGCTTCAGGCTCGGGATGTTGTGCGCTTTGGCGCGCACGCCAAGCTTGACCGCCTCGTCGGCGATCAGCTGCCCGAGCTCCGGGTTGCCGTCGTAGTCGTAGGTCATGTCGCGGATAAAGTGCGGCAGCTCGTTACTGGTGTAGATGCCTGAAAAATGGTCCGCACAGTTGATGTGATAGGCGCTGTTCACCAGCCAGTGGGTGTCGAAGACGATGATGGTATCGACGCCCAGCTCGCGGCAGCGCTTGCCGATCTCTTTGTGCCCGTCAATGGCCCCCTGACGGCAGCCGTGGTTTTTACCCGGCAGCTCAGAGAGATACATTGACGGTACGTGCGTGATTTTTGCTGCTAACGCTAACTTTCCCATTTTAGATCCCCCATTTTGGAATCGGATGGTCGCCCATGGAGATGCAGACGTTCTTCATCTCCGCGAACACCTCAAAGCTGTACTCGCCGCCTTCGCGCCCGGTGCCGGAGGCCTTCACGCCGCCAAACGGCTGGCGCAGGTCGCGCACGTTCTGGGTATTCACGAACACCATGCCCGCTTCGATATTGCGCGCCAGACGCAGCACTTTGCTGACGTCCTGGGTCCAGATGTACGACGCCAGGCCGTACTCCACGTCGTTGGCCAGGCGTAGCCCTTCCGCTTCGTCCTTGAACGGCAGCAGGCATGCTACCGGGCCGAAGATCTCCTCCTGCGCCACGCGCATGCGGTTGTCGACATCCGCCAGCACCGTCGGGCGCAGGAAGTTACCGCCTTTCAGGTGCGCAGGCAGGTCGGCCGGTTTGTCCGGGCCGCCCGCCAGCAGGGTCGCGCCCTCCTCAATGCCCAGGCGGATATAGCCGGAGACTTTCTCCCAGTGCTGTTGGCTAATCAGTGCGCCAATCTGGGTGTTCGGATCGGTCGGATCGCCCACGCGCAGGCGGTTGGCGCGCTCGGCGAAGCGTTTGACGAATTCCGGGTAGATGCTCTGCTGGATGAAAATGCGCGAGCCCGCGGTGCAGCGCTCGCCGTTGATGGAGAAGATGGTGAACAGGGCGGCGTCCAGCGCGCGCTCAATGTCGGCATCTTCAAAAATCAGTACCGGGGATTTGCCGCCCAGCTCCATG
The DNA here is from genome assembly GCF_050031595.1 of Enterobacter cloacae complex sp. 309I3. NCBI lineage: Bacteria > Pseudomonadati > Pseudomonadota > Gammaproteobacteria > Enterobacterales > Enterobacteriaceae > Enterobacter > Enterobacter cloacae complex sp. 309I3. Next base: position 642,116 of record NZ_JBLGWI010000001.1, read on the forward strand.
GAGTATTTCTTCAGCCCGGCGTTTTTCATGATATTGCGCCCGGTGGCGGTGCCGCCGGTGAAGGAGACGGCCCGCACGTCGTGATGGCGCACCAGCGCATCGCCTGCCGTGGCGCCATAGCCCTGCACCACGTTCAGCACGCCCGCCGGAATACCCGCCTCCAGCGCCAGTTCGCCCAGACGGTCGGCGGTCAGCGGCGAGAGTTCAGACATCTTCAGCACGGCGGTATTCCCCAACGCCAGGCATGGGGCGACCTTCCAGGTAGCGGTCATAAACGGCACGTTCCATGGCGACACCAGCGCGCAGACGCCCACCGGCTGCACCAGGGTGTAGTTCAGCATCTTGTCGTCAACCGGGTAGGTTTTGCCGTTCATCTGCTGGCACACTTCGGCGAAGAACTCAAAGTTGTGCGAGGCGCGCGGGATAAGCACGTTTTTGGTCTGGTGGATGGGCAGGCCGGTGTCGGCGGTTTCCATCGCGGCAATGTCCGGCACGTTCTGGTCAATCAGATCGCCCAGGCGACGCATCAGACGCGCACGCTCTTTCATCGGCAGGTTGGCCCACTTTGGGAAAGCCTCTTTTGCTGCCGCCACGGCCTGATGGATTTCCGCTTCCCCGCCGGCGGCGACTTCTGCCAGCACCTCGCCGGAGGCCGGGTTGGTGGTGTGGAAGTAGTCGCTTCCCGCCACGTTTTTGCCGTTGATCCAGTGGTTAATCTTTTTCATTTTGCCGTCTCCTCACTCACAATCCGGTTTACCAGGCGACCCACGCCTTCCACTTCCACCACCACTTCATCCCCCGGTACCACGTCGGACAGTCCTTTTGGCGTGCCGGTGGCGATCATGTCGCCCGGCTGCAGAGTCATGAATTCGCTCAGGTATGCAATCAGGTATGGGATGCTGAAAATCAGATCCGCCGTGGTCCCTTCCTGACGTAATTCACCGTTGACGAAGGTGCGCAGGGTTAAGTTATGCGGATCGGGAATGGCTGCTTTTGGCACGATGTTGGGGCTGATGGGGGTTAACCCGTCGCGGCTTTTGACCCGCAGATTCGGGCGGTAGTAATTTTCGAGATAGTCGCGAATGGCGTAGTCGTTACAGACCGTGTAGCCCGCAACAAAATCCATCGCCTCGGCTTCACTGACCTTACGCGCGGTTTTGCCGATGACCACCACCAGCTCCGCCTCGTAGTGCATGTACTCAACGTTGTCCGGGCGTACCGAGGTCTGGTTGTCGCCGTTGAAGGTATTGGGCGCTTTGATAAATACCAGCGGCTCGGTCGGTGGCGTGAATGCCAGCTCGCTGGCGTGATCGGCGTAGTTCAGGCCGAGGGCGAACAGCGTGGGGTGAGGGTGCGCGCCCTGAGCCATCGCCACGTCGCGTTCATCCACCACCGGGTTTTCCAGTGCCGGGAACCCTTCCGCCAGAATGCGTACCCGATCGCCAGGGCGGATCTCGACGCGGCTTTGCGGCGTGCCGAGCAAGATCGCATCGCCCGGATTCAGGGTCGCGAACTCGCTCAGGGCGCTCAGCAGTTCGGCGGCGTTGCGCTGTAGCCCGGCGGTGTTCCAGTGGTCCGCTTCGCGGCCGTTGATTTCGGTGATGATAGTCAGGTTATCCACGTTGTCGACGGCGACCAGCTCACCCAGCGGACAAAACCCGTCCCGGCATTTGGCTTTGATTGCCGGGCGATAAAAGCTCTCTTCCGGCAGGCTTACCTCGTTGGCCAGTGCGTACCCGGCGATGTAGGCCGCTGCGTCCTCCACGCGAACTTTGCTGGCCGTTTTGCCCACCACCAGCGCGACGGTTGCGCCGCTCAGCACCGTCTCACCCTGCGGGAACGGGATGGGTTCACCTGCGCGGATCACCGTGTTGTGTGGCTTGATAAACCACACCGCGGTTTTTGGTGGGGTGTTGTAGGGGGCTTTTTCAAATGCCTCAGCCCAGGCGTCGCGCTGGCTTTGGTGGTTCAGCGCCACGGCAAAAACGGTACCTTTCATTGACATACTCCTCAGGCCGGAACGCCGGCGTTGATTTTGTTAATATGTTAATGATTTGGTTTTATGCTTTTGCTGATTATTTCGCAATCAGAAGTGAAATATTTGTGATATGAATAACAATAAATTTACATTTTCGTTTAAAATGATATATTTATCATCGTGTTAATAAAGTGCTGTTGTTTCTGTTAGACTTTTCGATGGTTAAAAAGCAGTTGATTAAAACAGCGATTTTGAATTGTTTACTTGTTAACAATAAGCGGGAGTGGCTATGCATGATTCTTTAACTATCGCCCTGTTGCAGGCGCGGGAAGCGGCGATGTCCTACTTCCGACCGATTGTGAAGCGGCATAATCTGACCGAGCAGCAGTGGCGCATTGTGCGAGTGCTGGCTGAACATCCCTCGATGGATTTTCACGATCTGGCGTTTCGGACCTGCATATTGCGCCCGAGCCTGACGGGCATTCTGACGCGCATGGAGCGCGACGGTCTGGTGCTGCGCTTAAAACCGGTCAATGACCAGCGCAAACTGTACGTGTCGCTGACCAAAGAGGGCAACGCGCTGTACGAGCACGCTCAGGCGCAGGTGGAAGAGGCGTACCAGCAAATAGAGGCGGAATATACGCCGGAGAAGATGAAACAGCTGACGGCGCTGCTTGAGGAGTTTATCGCGCTGGGAAACCGCCATAACGCAGCGCGTGACGAAGAGTAAAAACCACAAATTAAAGGATGATTTTCGTAAAGTTTTCCCTTTCCAGGCCGAAAATTCTGTATCTGTCTGAAGGAAGAGAAAACATGTTAAACCGTATCAAGATTGTCACCAGCTTAATGCTGGTTTTAGCGATATTTGGCCTTTTACAACTGACCTCCGGTGGTCTTTTCTTCAATGCCCTGAAGCATGACAAAGAGAATTTCACCGTCCTGCAAACCATTCGCCAGCAACAATCCACGCTGAACGCCAGCTGGGTGGCGTTGCTGCAAACCCGTAACACCCTGAACCGCGCGGGCATCCGTTACATGATGGATCAGAACAATATCGGCAGCGGCGCGACCGTGAACGATCTGATGCAAATTGCCTCTGTGTCACTGAAACAGGCGGAAAAAAACTGGGCCGCCTACGAAGCCCTGCCGCGCGATCCGCGTCAGAGCGACGCTGAAGCGATGGAAATTAAGCGTAACTACGATATTTATCACGGCGCGCTGGCGGAGCTGATTCAGCTGCTGGGGGCAGGCAAAATTAACGCTTTCTTCGATCAGCCTACCCAGAGCTATCAGGATGGTTTTGAGAAGCAGTATGTGAACTACCTGCTGCAGAACGACAAGCTGTATCAGATGGCGGTGGAAAACAGCAACAGCTCTTACAGCCAGGCGATCTGGGTGCTGATCAGCGTGCTGATCGTTGTGCTGGTGGTCATCGTGGGCGTGTGGCTGGGTATCAAGCAGGCGCTGATCTCTCCGCTGACCCGTCTCATCGACAACATCCGCCATATCGCCAGCGGCGATCTGGTGAAGCGCATTGAAGTGGAAGGCGCTAACGAGATGGGTGAGCTGGCCGACTCGCTGCGTCATATGCAGAGCGAACTGGTACGTACCGTTGGTGACGTGCGTAACGGCGCAAACGCTATCTACAGCGGCGCGAGCGAAATCGCGATGGGCAATAACGATCTCTCTTCCCGTACTGAACAGCAGGCCGCTTCCCTGGAAGAGACCGCAGCCAGCATGGAGCAGCTGACGGCGACCGTGAAGCAGAACGCCGAGAATGCCCGCCAGGCGAGCAACCTGGCGCTGAGCGCGTCTGAAACCGCACAGAAAGGCGGGAAAGTGGTGGATAACGTGGTGCAAACCATGCGCGACATCGCGGGCAGTTCGCAGAAAATCGCCGATATTATCAGCGTGATTGACGGTATTGCCTTCCAGACCAATATTCTGGCACTGAACGCGGCGGTTGAAGCTGCACGTGCGGGTGAGCAGGGTCGCGGATTCGCCGTCGTGGCAGGTGAAGTACGTAACCTGGCCCAGCGCAGTGCCCAGGCTGCCCGTGAGATCAAGAGCCTGATTGAAGACTCCGTTGGTCGTGTGGAAGTGGGCTCAACGCTGGTGGAAAGCGCCGGTGAAACGATGGGTGAAATCGTTAATGCGGTGACCCGCGTGACCGATATCATGGGCGAAATCGCCTCTGCCTCTGATGAGCAGAGCCGCGGTATCGATCAGGTTGGTCTGGCGGTGGCGGAGATGGATCGCGTGACTCAGCAGAACGCCTCGCTGGTGGAAGAGTCTGCTGCTGCCGCTGCGGCGCTGGAAGAGCAGGCGAGCCGCCTGACGCAGGCCGTCGCGGTGTTCCGTATTCAGCAGGAGCAGATGAAAGCACGTGAGTTTGCCGCTGCCAAAAGCGTTGCTGCACCGGTGGTGATGCGTAAACCGGCGACCGCGGATGCGGGCGATAACTGGGAAACCTTCTAACGCCGTATGTGGTGCCGGGTGGCGGCTACGCCTTACCCGGCCTACGCAATGACGGTGCGCCGTCGGGCGATATTACAGAGGCAGGCGCATGGCACAGCGAGCGTCATACGCTAAACCGTGCGCCGTCTCTTCTTCGCGTTTTTCACGCACTTCAGGCGTCAGCGTCGTTATCATTTCAAACCCCAGCCGCGCATAGAACGGCGCATTCCACGGCACGTCCCGGAAGGTTGTCAGCGTCAGCGATGCCAGCCCCCTTTTGCGGGCCTGGTCAGCGACACAGGCGATGAGCCGTCGGCCGATCCCTTTTCCCTGCCAGTCCAGATGCACCGAAAGCTCCACAATGAACAGCGACGAAACGTGCGTCTCTGCGAGGATAAAACCGACCGGCAGTTCGTTGGCCAGCGCCAGCCAGCTCAGTCCGCGTTCGGCGTAGTCGAGATGCTGCTCAGCGGAAATGACATCGCCCTCTGCAAGCCAGGCGAGTTCCGGGTAATCCCGGAAACGCTCGCCCGCCGCGCGTTCTATGGCGGGCAGGGCGGTGACGTCACCGGGGCGTGTTGGGCGAACGGTGATGTTAAGGCCGACGCGCATTAGCCTGCGTTACCCACGATTTTAATTTCGACCATGCCAATCCCGAGCTCGCGCGGTGAGTGGCCGAGAATATTGCCTTCATTGGTGGATTGCGGCTCTGGCGGCACAATCACCAGGGTATTACTCCGTGAAGGATTATCGAAATGCAGCGTGGTGGTGGTGACTTCGTTGCCAAGGGTCAGCGTTTGCTCGCTGTCGCCCACCCGTACCGGAACAGGGCGGTTAGCATTAGCGCCATACGCTTTGGCGGTGATCACCAGGTCGAATTTCTGCGGCAAGGGGTGGGCATACTCAATTTTTACTTCATTGCCCAGCTGTGCGTTGGACCAGCGACCCCAGGACTCCGGACGAGAGATACCGCTGAACTGTTTAACTTCTTCCGGCGCACCGGCGACGTTGAAGATGAAGCTGTCCGCTTTATAGCGAATATCGTTGTCGACGATTTTCAGCATATCAATGTTGCGCTGATAGCGGGCGGTATCGATAACCGTATCCCTGAAGGCGGTTTTGCCCTTCCATACTGGCTTATCTACGTGCTGCACGGTTTGCTCCCCGCCAAGCTGCCCCTGAGAGACGCACCAGTCCGTCGACAGCGCCAGCGGCGGCGACCAGAGCTGGCCCATTTTGTAGCACTTATCGACCCAGACAAAGTTATCTCGCGGGGCAAACTCCGCCAGCTGGAAGCGCAGCGGCGCCGAGTATTCGCTTTCGGGCAGCGGCTCAACGCGGTTATCCGACACGCGCAGCAGCAGCGGCAGCCGGAAGTGGCTGCCTGAGAAGGCGATCGTTTTTTTATCCTGATCGATAGTGAAGTCTTTCATCTCTTTCGGGAAGTTCCACAGACGAATGATATCCGGCTTCCAGGCGAGGATTTTTTCCTTCATGTTGAGGAACACTTCGGACAGCGATTGTCCCGACAGCGTGCTGCGGCCCAGACCAATAAAGTTGTCACCGCCAAGAATATCCAGCACTGTGGCGCCGTTATCCATCGAATTACGCTTGGTGGCGATTACCTCCTGCTGCGGTGTGTCGCCGCGCAGAACGAAGAATAGATTGCTGCGATCCTGTTTGTTCAGCTGATCCCACGCGCTGTTTTTCATCGCCAGATGGTCTGAAGAGACCACGATCACCGTGTTTTTGAACCAGGGTGAGGTTTTGATTTTCTGAACAAGGGCGGCGATATGCTCCTGGCTACAGGTGACGGCGCTGAAGGATTTATTATCTTTGCCGTCAATGTCGTAGCGTTTGCGCTTGCAGGTGCGCGAGACAAAACCGTCAGGATGGTGAGTATCTACCGTCAGGGCAAAGAGGGAGAAGCGTTTCCCGGCGCGGGACAGTTCTTCGAATTTTTTCCAGGTTTCATCCAGCACGGTATCGTCGTAGAAGCCCCAGTCGTTGCGGTAAGTGGGGTCGGCGACGGTCGTTTTTAACTCTTCTGAGCCGTACAAATGATCAAACCCGTGTGATTTCAGGAACACATCTTTCCCGGCAAAGCGCAGGTTGGCCCCCTGGACAAAATAGTTCTCGTAACCGGAGTTTTTCAGGATGTCGCCCAGGCAGATATTCTGCGGGAAGAAGCTCGACATTGAAGCTGAGGCGTTGCCTTCAAAGGGGGCAAACAGAGGAATGCCGCACTGGGAGGCGACCATTCCGGCAATGGTGTAGTCGGTGCCGGGCAGCTGCATGGTGTGACTGAAGTCGAGGCCTTCGTTTTTCAGCGCGCCCAGATCCGGCGTCAGGTTCGGGAAGGCGTCGTTATCGAAATAGGTCCTCTCCAGACTCTCGCCGTAGATGTACACCAGATTAAGCTTCGGGTTGGCTATCGTTTTCGATGGCTCTTTATAGTACGCCACGAAATCCGGGTCACCGTCGCGCGACTGGGATTTCACCAGCTCGGTGATCTGATGAAATGCCGGGCTGGCATCCACGGAGGCCAGCGCAAGGAAAAGCGCCAGCAGGCTGTAGCCATGATGGTGCGGAAGATGACGGCGGCGGCGCAGCACCCAGGCGAGCGCGCCAAAAATGGTCACCAGCGCCAGCACCAGGCCCAGACCGGGGAGGATATATTTACCCACGCCCGCGCCCGTCAGGCTATTGGTCAGGGTGTAGAGCACCGCATCGTTTATCCCGTCTCCGGTAAAGTAATCGCTGGCGTAGAGCGTAATGTTTAAAACAATAAAAATGCCGAGCACCACCAGCGTGGCGATAAACCACCAGGTGTTACGGCCAGCTTTCCAGGCGTAAACGCCGATGGAGGCCAGAAAAAGGGCAAGGGACATTAACTCTGACAACAGCATATCCTCATGACGCCAGGTGCTTCGCTGGCTAATTGATTATTTTTTGGGTAATACAATGTAATGGCGATGTCGCTAAGCTGCAATTTTAGTGTCACGAAAGTGTGCCGTTGTTAGGAATTGGTTTAGAAAATCGTTTTTTTGAAGGCGGTCGCATCCTGCTGTACGGATGCTGAGACGAGGGCAGAAGGGGAAAATGCCGGTTTCACGCCGCGTTGCAAGACTAACGTATTAAACGCGGCGTGTTGTGGCAGGAAATGGGGCCGATCAGGAGATGAAATTAACGCCTTGTTTCAGCACCAGATCGCAGGCTTTGGTTTTCACCTGTTTCGCCAGAGATGAGTTGCCAAGGGTGCTCAGATTCAGCTGCTGACCATTTTGCGCGTTCAGCAGACCCTGAATGCCGTCCATGTAGTTGGTGTCGGCTTTCTGCTCCTGGGTGTCCAGACCCAGCTTACCGAGCACCTGGTTTTTCACATTTTGCGCATCGGTCACGGAAGCCAGCTTTTGCTTCGCACAGTATTCCAGGATGCCTGCTGCGTTGTTCATGGTGCCGGCACTCAGACTCTGGGAGCTATTGCCCAGCAGGCTGGTGAGGGAAGAGGCTGACAGCCCGCCCTGAGTGCTGCCGCTCTCTTTGGTGAGTTCGCTGGCGGCGCTGGAAAGGGACTCCTGCCATGACGCGGCATGGGCCATGCCGGTGACCAGCAGGGCGCCTAAAAGTGTGCTGAAAAGAATCTGTTTTTTCATAATGGCTTTCTCAAAAAGGTCCGTTTTGGGCCGGAAGGGGTCCAGTATATACCTCCGCTCCGGCGGCGATTCCTGGAACTGTCTTAATACTCTTTACCGGTGACGCGGCTGCGATAGCTTTCCCAGTCAAAGATGACGTAGAGGCTGTTGCCCAGCTTCATGCGATCCATCACGCGCTCGCCCAGTAAGCGGGTCATCTCGTCGATATTGTGGTTGGTCAGCATGCCGGTGGGACGCTTGGAAGAAGAGCGGCGATCGACAATCTGGTTAATGATCACCTTTTCATAGCGGGATTCGGTTTGAACACCGATCTCGTCAATAACCAGCAAATCCACATTGCTCAGATCGTTAAGCAGCTGCTCTTCGCTGGTTTCACGGTTGCTGAAGGTATCTTTCATGGCAGACATGATATCGGCCACGGTAATGATTAACACCGATTTCCCGCGCAGAAGCAGTTCGTTGCAGATGGCGGCGGCCAGGTGATTTTTACCGGTACCGGGCTTACCGCTGAAGATAAAGCTGGCGATGTTGCCGTCGAATTCGTCCACGTACTGCCGGGCGGCGGCCAGGGCGTTCATCTGCCCGTTGGTCTCAATTTTATAGTTATCGAATGAGCAGTTCTGATGCAGGGGGCGAATACCGGAGCGGTTAAAGGTACGCTGCATTTTCATCGCCCGGTTTTCACGGGCGAGGGCGGCAGCGCGGATCTCACCCTGTTCTTTTTGCCACGCCAGAAGTTCTTCACCCGTTGTGAAGGCAGGCTTCACATTGGCTGGCATCATCTTTTGCAGTCGTTTCATCAGGTCGCCGACGTTTTTCATTTCGCACCTCGGAATCCATTAGGGATCTGTTTATCCGGTTCTGAAAAAGCGTTGATATCGCGTTTTGGCTGGCCGTTATTGCTGGCGCGGTTAATTTGCAGATGGCGGGCGAGCTTTTGCTGCCACTGAATGTGGGTGAAGACTTTGCCTTCTGCCTGCCACCAGGCAATAAAGGCGGCAAGCTCCTCAGGGGTAGCCGGTTGCGTCAGCGCAATGCCCCACAATGCCGCCTGCCGCTGGAAATCCACATCCGGATGCCAGCCCGCGTACAGGGCAAATTTCCCCATCGGCACCGTGACGGGGGCGTTACCCGGCTCTTCAAAGAACTGGTTATCGAGCGTGACGTCACTTGCCGGGCGCGACAACCGCGCTTCTATCTCCAGAAGCTGCGCCAGACGCTCCGGGGTGAGGGCGTAAAACGCCGGGGCGTTGTCGGCCAACACTGCAAGCGTGCCGCCTTCGGCGTGCGTCAACACACCGCTGGGATCGCGCATAAAGGCATCAATACCAGCAATGCTGGTGGTCAGAATTCTGGAGGACATAACGCTTTCTCTACTGATTACTACGGGCGTGATATGGGCTTATGGTAGCACAGAGAGGATGAGGGAATGGAGGGGATTTCCCCGGTGGCGCTGCGCTTACCGGGGCTACAGTCGTAGGCCTGATAAGCGCAGCGCCATCAGGCATTTATCACGCGATGATATTCAGGGTCACGTCGATGTTGCCGCGGGTCGCGTTAGAGTACGGGCACACAATGTGCGCCGCATCCACCAGTTTTTTGGCTTCTGCAGGATCCATACCTTCAACGTGAATGTTCAGTTTGGCTTCGATACCAAAACCGGTTGGCAGTGGACCAATTCCCACTTCACCTTCAATGAAGGCCTCTTTTGGCAGCGTAAATTTGTCGCGTGCAGCCACAAATTTCATCGCCCCCAGGAAACAGGCAGAGTAGCCGGCAGCAAACAGCTGTTCAGGGTTGGTCACTTCGCCACCCATGCCGCCCATCTCTTTTGGCACACCCAGTTTGACGTCCAGGACGCCATCGGAAGAGGTTGCGCGGCCGTCACGGCCTCCGGTCGCTTTTGCTTTGGCAGTGTAGACAACTTTTTCTAAAGACATGGCAGGTTCCTCATCTTACGTTAGTGCGTGCTATTAAATAGCACGCGATGTATCGGGGTAAATAAATACGCGTAAAGTATAGCCTTACGCGTGATGTAACTGATGTCGCAAAAGTTCAAGCTGCTGCTTGAGTGCCAGCATGGTGTCAGTGTCACATTGCGCTGCGCATCCCACCGCGTGAGGGATCCCGGAGGCCTGCTGCTGCAGCTCACGTCCCGCATCGCTCAGCGTGACGGCAACCTGGCGTTCGTCTTTACGCGAACGCTGACGGTTGATCAGCCCGGCGCTTTCCAGACGCTTCAACAGCGGCGTCAGGGTGGCAGAGTCAAGGAACAGCCGCTCACCGATGTCCGACACCGTAATGTCATCCTGCTCCCACAGTACCAGCATCACCAGGTATTGCGGGTAGGTCAGGTTCAGCGGTGCCAGCAGTTGCCGGTACAGCTTGTTAAGCGCCAGGTTTGCCGAATAGAGGGCAAAACAGAGCTGGTTATCCAGCAGAAGCGCGTTGGTGGTGTCGTTCGTTTTTGCGTTCATGAGTTGAATATAGATAGTGCACGATATAATTGCAAGCAATTTTATGGACAGGTATAACGAAGCGCCACCTGAACGGCCATTTTCCGGTAGTGCTGGCGCTGAGCCTGCTCGTCTGCTCCCTCTTCAAACAGCAGCGTAAAGGTGTAGCTGTTGGCAACATAGTGGAAGCTGAAGCTGCTGATCAGGCGGTGAAGATCCCGCGGGTCAACCGACTGGCTGAACAGCTGCTTTTCTTTTCCGCGCCGCAGGATATCGTTGAGCAGGTCGAGCGCGCTGCGGTTGACCTGGCGCAGGTAGCTGGATTGCTGCATAAAGCGACCACGCTGCATGTTCTCCATGCAGATAATACGAATGTAATCCGGGTGGTCTGCGTGGTAGTCAAAGGTGGCTTCCACCAGGTGCACCAGCGCTTCAACCGGCGGTATGTCTGCAAGGCTGAGCGCTTTTTCACTGGCGCGGATCCGGGTGTAGACGTACTCAAGAACGAGAAGGTAAAGATTTTCTTTGTTCTTAAAATGGTAAACCACCATCCGTTTAGTGGTGCCTGCTTTCTCTGCGATCTGCTCCATGCGGGCGCCGTTCAACCCATATTCGGCAAAAAGGGCGATAGCGCTCTGAAAGATTTTTTCCTTCAGGCTGGATTCTTCACTGTGCTCCGGGAGTTCGCTGCCAGGGTTTGCCACATCCTTTCCTTATCGTCACTAAACGGAATAGAAAGATTATCCCCATGGCAGCGAAATAACACAAACATCAAACGCGCGGGCGTTTGCGGTAAAGCCACAGTCCCGGGATCGACAACCCGATCGAGAGTGCGCCAACAATAGATGAGGCCTTAAGAAAGTTGCTCAGAAGCAGGATCATCTGTGGCTCGGTGTAGCCAAAGTGGCTGATTTTTACCGCTGAAATCATGGCCGTATAGGCTGAAATGCCGGGGAACATCGGGATGACGGCCGCGACGGTGAACACCTTAGGATGCGCCAGATACCAGCGCGACCACTGAATACCAATGCTGCCGACCAGCATGGAGGCCATAAAAGTTGACCACTCGATGTTAAAACCAGCGGTCATCATGATCATTCTCGAGCCATGACCGATGGCGCCCAGCAGCGCACACCATGGCAAAGCGCGCTGCGGGACGTTGAAGACCATCGCAAAGCCGACGGCGGGAATGGCGGCCAGGATCATGTCCTGCATCAGTGCCAGCAGAAACGTTATCACGCCCATCCGCGTAACCCCCACAGCGTCATGGCCATCACTACGCCGATACAGGTTGCCAGCGTAAGCAGGCTGGCAATCGCCCAGCGCGCCAGACCGGTATTGATGTGCCCTTTAAACATATCGGCAACGGCGTTAATCAGCGGGAAGCCCGGAACCAGCAGGAGCACGCTGGCGGCCATGGCGATGGTGGGTGTGTTGGCAAACTGTGGCAGGCGCAGCAGCAGCCCCGACACTGTGGTGGCAACAAACGCGGTGATGCAGAAGTTAATTTGTGGGTGCAACTGCCGGTGCGTCAGTACCTGGCGTACATACATGGCGATGCTGCTGGCGCAGAAGGTCACGAACGCGCCGTCCCAGCCCCCTTTATTGAGCTTACAAAAACAGGCGCACGATAACCCCACCATCAACACCACCAGCCAGCGCGGATAACGTAGGGGTTTAATTTGGTTGAACCGTTTTTCTATCTCTTTCAGGTCGAGTAGCTTATGTTCAGCCAGAATGACGATGTGCTGCACTTCGGTTACCACATGCATATTAATGCCGCGGTCGTGGTTTTTACGGGTAGAGGTGAGGCACTGGCCATCTTTGATGGTGGTCAGCACGATAGCGTTCGATGAAATCGCGCTTTCGACGCTATCCATCCCCAATGCCAGCCCCAGACGCGTCGAAAGCTCCTCGACCAGGGCGCTTTCCGCCCCGTGCTGGAGCAGGAAAAGTCCGCACTGAATACACAGCCGCGTGGTGGCACGCTGCATCGATATTTCTGCCTGCATGTAGTGTCCCGAAGTGTTGGTGAGTCGCTTGCCTGTTGGCCCCTGATGCTTACTTTTAGCACAGAGTGCGGTATCCCTTGCTCTGGGTCAGATCAAGATTCATGCAAACAGTTGCAGCCCGGCTCGCGAAAGAGAATGAGGTTTAAATATAAATACGATGAATTTGTATGAGTCGAAATATAGAATATTTATATTAAGTTATTCTTATTTTATATTTTCATTATTTTAATGCTCTTGCAATTAAATTTAATTGCGCTTTGTGAGATATTAGCGTTGTTTTAGGCCTTTCTTAAGCTAAGAACATATCTCATCTTCTGCTTGTATTAATCAGTCTACACTCAGGGACGAAAAAACATAAATCTTGATGCGTTTAGACGCTACTCATCAAATGAAAAATGGACACGGAGGGTCTATGTTGTCATTGAATGGTAAACATGGCGTAGTTATTAGCAGGGTACCCGTTATGCAAAACGGGTTAGGCAGCGTTATGGCAAACCATTTCCCAGAATTTGAATTGACTTATTGTCGTTCGCTGCAGGAGTTAACGTTACTTCAGCTTCGCCGGGCTAATGTCATTATTGCTGATATTTCAGGTGAATACAGGAAACCCCGGGGAACGTTAGAAGAATATTACAACTTACTGAACCAATACCGGGATATTCACTGGATTTTTATGGTCTCTCGTCCCCTTTATCCCATTGCAGTGGAACTGCTTATGCGCCCGGAAAGCACGTTGCTTTCAGAAATGGAGCCGATTGAAGGCGTGATTAATGCTATTCGTGCAGGTAGCGAGCGGGCGGAGCGGATAAGCCAGACGTTATTGTCTCCTGAACCCGCCGAGGCGGAAACCGAAGACGAACCGTTTGTTGCGCTGACCCACTCTGAACGCAAAGTGTTACGCCTGCTAGGTAAGGGTTGGGGAATTAACCAAATTGCTACCTTGCTCAAGAAGAGCAACAAAACAATCAGTGCGCAGAAAAACAGTGCGATGCGACGGTTGTCGCTGCGCAGCAATGCCGATATGTACGCCTGGATTAACAGTGCACAGGGAATGAGAGAGCTGAGTTTAATGTCAGCCTATGGAGAGTATGAGGAATGGAAAAAACCGATACACCAGGACATATCGCTGTCATCGAAAATTGCACAATGAGTGCCGTTGGGCTGCAGCATCTTTTTGCGATGCCGATGCTCAGCCATTATCGACTGCACCTCTTCAGTCAGTTCGAAAGCTTTAAAAAGGCGCTGACCAATATCTCTTTTTTCTCGGTGATCTATTCGCTCTCGGATGCGCGTGAAGAGCGTCGTAACTGCCTGGCTTCCCTGCGGGATCTCGCTTTCACCCATAGTGATATTCAGCGAATTGTACTTGCGTCTGATGACATGGAAGCGCGCCTGATAAGCCATCTGTCGCCTTCTCGTCTGCATGGCATTGTGAGTAAATCGGTACCGCTGAGCCACCTGCAGGAGGAGCTGGTGGTGCTATTGAGAGAGACGCATCATATCAATGACAATATGCTGAACCACTGGTATGTCAATCAAAACAGATTGTTAAGCCCAACGGAGCGGGCGATATTGCGGTATATGTCTTTCGGGTTTTCCATTCCTGAAATCGCGACACAACTTGAACGCAATATTAAAACCATCCGCGCGCACAAGTTTAATGCGATGGTGAAACTGGGGGTGAATTCTGACGTAGGGTTGCTTGATGCGGCGGATATTCTTACCCATCTTCCGGCAAGAGACATGCGCTGTTCGGTGTCAGGCTCGCCGGCATTTTTATAATCGGTGATTTTTTGATGCGCCAGATACATTCTGGCACATCAATTAAATGCATACATCGACCCACTTTGCGGACGTCAGCTCGGCCATCCGGTCTGGAGAAATGCGCACGGCGCTGTGGATGGCACCTGCGGCGGGCAGCACTTCCGCGTACTGTTTTAACGAAATATCGCAGTAAACAGAAAGTGGGTTTTCCAGCCCGAACGGACAGACTCCCCCGACGGGATGGCCTGTAATCGTCACCACTTCATCACTACTGAGCATGCGCGCTTTTGCACCAAAGGTATCTTTCAGTTTTTTGTTGTCCAGACGCGCATCGCCTTTCGCCACAACCAGAATCACCTCATTTTTTACTTTTAGCGATAATGTCTTGGCGATTTGACCCGGCTCAACGCGATGAGCGGCAGCAGCCAGCGCAACGGTCGCGGTACTTTGACTCAGTTCAATGATTTCTATATCCGGCGCGTTGTCGGCAAAAAACTGCTGTACAGACTGCAAACTCATTGTTTCCTCCTGACAAATATCCTGCGTAATCTGTCATAAGAATTTATCTGCTGTAAATATCTCTTAAGTAACAAATATCCTACATGGCCGATTTCTGGATCGCCTTCACATTCACGGAAACCGGTTACAGTAACCGGTTGCAGAGCGTGAATCAGAGATTAATACTGAGGACGTAACGTCCCCTGTATCCAATAATAAGAGCACATTATGAAACCATTCCGTCTGAGCAGTACCGCTGGTACACGAGCCAGCAAGGTTGTGAAGCTGATTTATGGAACAACGTGTGGCGTGAAAGCGCCCGTATCGAACGTCTGACAGGAGATCTGCTATGTCTGCCAACCATGCTGCGTTTAATCTGATATTCCGTTTCGTTGAAAATTACGTCAGTCCCATTGCCGGGCGGATCTCTTCCCAGCGTCATGTTATGGCTATCCGCGACGGATTTATTTCCGCGATGCCCTTCATGATTGTCGGTTCATTTTTGTTAGTGTTTGCTTACCCACCGTTTTCGCCAGACACCACCTGGGGCTTCGCGCGCGCCTGGCTGGACATGGCAAAGCAATTTGAAGGCCAGATTCTCACGCCGTTCGATATGACGATGGGCATTATGTCCATTTATATTTGTGCGGCCATTGCCTATAACCTCGGCAAACACTATGTGAAATCGCATCAGTTAGATCCGTTCATGTGCGCCATGCTGTCGCTGATGGCGTTTCTGTTGGTGGCTGCACCTAAGACCAAAGGCACGCTGCCCGTAGACAGCCTGGGAGGCACGGGGATCTTTACTGCGATTCTGGTAGCAATCTACTGCGTTGAGATGATGCGTTTCCTCAAAGCGCACAATATCGGTATCCGTCTGCCGGACCAGGTTCCTCCGATGATCAAAAACTCCTTTGATCTGCTGATCCCGGTGCTGGTGGTCGTACTGACGCTCTATCCGCTGAGTTTGTTGATTCAATCTCAGTTTGGCATGCTGATTCCGCAGGCCATTATGTCAATCTTCAAACCGCTGGTTTCCGCTGCGGATTCTCTGCCTGCCATCCTGCTGGCGGTGTTGATTGGTCATTTACTGTGGTTCGCAGGGATCCACGGGGCGGCAATTGTCTCCGGGATGCTGCAAATGTTCTGGCTGACCAATCTCGGGGCTAACCAGACCGCCCTGGCGGCAAGCCAGCCTCTTCCCCATATCTTTATGGAGGCGTTCTGGACGTTCTTTATCGTGATTGGGGGCTCGGGGGCTACAATGGGGCTGGTGTTCTGCTACCTGCGCAGCCGTTCAGCGCATCTGCGCTCAATCGGGCGTCTGAGCGTGGTGCCGAGCATCTTTAACATCAACGAACCGGTCATTTTTGGTACGCCGATCGTCATGAACCCGGTGTTCTTTATTCCGTTCCTGCTGGCACCGATGGTCAACGCCGTGCTGGCCTGGGCGGCAATGAAGTTTGATCTGATTAGCCGCGTGATCTCTGTTGTGCCATGGACAGCACCCGCGCCTGTGGGCGCCGCATGGGCGCTGGGCTGGGATTTCCGCGCGGCCATTCTGGTAGTGGTGCTTGCGTGTGTCTCAGCCATCATCTACTTCCCGTTCTTTAAAGTGTACGAGAAGCAGCTGCTGGAGCAGGAAGCGGAAGAAGCGCAGCGTAATGCGGAAGCGGAAAATCAGCAGGTGGCCTAGGTAAAAGCAAAACGGCAACATAAGTTGCCGTTTTTAGTGTTTGTTCCCTTTCCCTGTGGGCTGAGGGATCCCCAGTAATTTTTTAACCATAAGCGATAACGCTGCTCTCAGAATGACTGAGAACATTCAGCGATGCCCTGGTCCGGCTGTAAATCGCTGGAGGCGTTTCCTGCAGGCCGGGGCGAGGCGCAGGGATGCGCCGAGAGGGCGGCTTGCAGGGACGTTACATCCGCCCGTCCCCGATAAGCCGGAAGGAATAAGCCGAAGGCACCGCGAAGCGGCGATTTACCGCCGGGAGCCCGGGTCGCCAGGGTGGTGGCGACTGAGCCACCCTGGCACGTTCACAAGTCATGCCGTTACAGAGTAGCAAGGAACATAAAGTGAACGGAATGACCTCACAGCCGTATGTTCCCCCTCACCCCCGCCCTCTCCCCAAAGGGCTGAGGGATCCCCAGTAATATGGTCATGCCACCATGACCATATTTGCTCTACTCTTTTCCCAGCTTTTCATCTCGTTAACTATATTCAGCCGTCTCACTTTCCCGGGCTCATGCCGGATGACTTCTTCTGCCAGACTCAGGTATGACAGCACCCGTCTGTGCCTGATGCTGCTTGCCTGATAGTGCCAGTGTAAACACTGCCTTTCTGCCCTGTAACCTGCCAGCCACATCACCAGGCTTGCCATTGCCGCGACCATATTCAGCACTTCCAGTCGCCCTTTTTCCTGACTCCGGCTCAGCCTCAGACCGAACCCGAAGCGTGGACTTTTGTCATACCGGAAGTTTTGTTCTATCTGCATTCTGCGGCTGTACAGGGCCATTATCTGGTCCAACTACAGTCCCTCTGCATTACTGAACAGCAGCAGGGCTCCCGCGCGCTACTGCGGTGTTCCCGCTGTGTTTTCGGCATCCCCCCTTTTCCCTGACGCCCTGCGTCAGGGCGCTTATGCAGATAGAACCGGCCGTAACAGGGCGTTAGTGGTTTACGGGACAGGACACCGTAACCCACGCAGACCGGTTGTCCGGTAGCCTCAAGCTCACTGATTTTCATCCATTTTTTATCTCCGTCCAGCCGGAAGCTGATGCAGCCCCTGACCCTGCCGGTGAAGCTCCAGCCCAGCTGGCTGACATGCCGGAACCAGTCTGTCCGGAAGCCTGCATCTGTAATGATGGTGACGGCTTTATCTTTCGGGATGGCATCATGCAGGCGGTCAAGGAAGCGGCACTGTACATCGCTGTTCTGCGCCAGCTCTGCGGGGACAACCTCACTCATAAGCGGCAGTGAGCGACCATTACAGACCAGGCTTTTTACCACAAAGATACCAGTTCCTGTCATGCCAGCCTGTCCAGTCGACAGCAATCACACAGAAGGGCATCAGGGAGGTGATGGTATGTGTGAGCAGGTGCTGAATACGGGGAATATCCCGGTGAAGGGCGGTATTACCCAGGGCACGGTCAACACGTTTAATTTTATTTTTGACGTGCGCTCTGCCGGGAAGAGTGCGACCAAGGCTGGTCAGGGTCAGATCCGCACCGTGCGTGAGGGCAACGGCCATGGAAACAAGGACATTAATCCGGAAGCTGTGAACATCCGGTAAAGACGCGGAGAAAAATTTCTGGCAGACTGTCTGTAAAGGCACGATGAGGTCTCTTCTGATTTGTTAGCGCAACCAGTAGATCACACTTCATCGTGCTTTTCATTTTTCTGGGGAACCCTCAGCCCAAAGGGAGAGGGGGCCGTCTGTGCAGGCATTATTTATGGGGATCCCTCAACCCTGTGGGAGAGGGGCAGGGTGAGGGCATCAGGCCGGTCCTGACTACTTCAGCGTACAATCCCCGCACTGCTGAACGTCCGGCAGGCGATAGCGCTGGCAGCAGGTGCGACGCACCAGAAGCCCGTCACGCGGCACTACGGTACGGAATAACGGGTTATCGCGGCCATCTGCAAGCTGTTTCGTAAAGAACAAGGACTGACGCAGGGCATCCACCTTCTCATCACCGAGCAGGGGCTTCATTTCCGTCAAATACCAGTGGATTAAATAGCCGGTATTACTCCAGATAAGCTTCCCGTTGATCTCACCTGTCTCTTCCAGAGCATTCACCACTGGCATCAGGGCGCGGGTCACGAGCCGATCCATCCGCTGCGTGGCAGAAAGATGCATGGTCGTTGGGTCTTCGTGAAGATCGATCCAGAAGCAGGCCGCACGCCCCGTCTCGTGGAACTCAACGTGAAAATACTCCGGGGAGAGATCCAGCATGGTCTCCTGGGTGAGCAATGCCAGCATAAGCGGAGGCGCCATCAGGCCGATATACCATTGCGCCCAGAGAGAGAGCAGGGGCTTATTTTCCCGCGTAAGGGTGGGGTGATTGCGATAGATATGGTCAGAATAGGTTGCCAGCAGCGACTGGCGTTTTGCCGGCTGCTGCCACTGTGCCAGTGTCATGGCGTGGTGCGGATGCGGCTCATCCAGTTTGATAAAGTCCAGCAGATGGGCACGGGTTGCCGCTATCTTTTGGCGTATGGCTTCCGCAAGTGAAGAGTCTCCCGTGGTGAGACGGGCTCGCCAGAGGAGGGGTTCAACAGTCTGTACGGTATGAGTGGCCATAATAGATAGAAATCTAAATGATAATGATTGCCAATCCTAACTATTGCTCATACCGATGGCAAGACTTTTGTCCTGGAGAGAGAATGCTGTGCTTAAACCGCCTGTAGCTCTTCGCTGAGCAGAATGTTATTCCGCCCAAGATGCTTTGCTTCGTAGAGGGCTTTATCTGCTTTTTCCAGCGCGCCTTCTGCGTCTTCATTCTCGAAAATGGCAATACCAATGCTGATGGTGACGTTAGTCGCGACGCGCTCATTGAACATGTGGGGGATTTTTAAGTCGTACACTTTCTGACGAATGCGCTCTGCCGTCTGGCGGGCATGTTCCAGCGAGATGTTCGTCAGCAGTACCATAAACTCTTCCCCGCCAAACCGCGCCACAATATCCCGTGAGCGTACGGCATCACGAATGGCTGCCGAGACACGGATTAACGCCTGGTCACCCATCATATGGCCGTAGTGGTCGTTATAGGCTTTGAAGTGATCGATATCCATTAGCAGGACAAAGTGTTCGCCGTTTTCTACCGCGGGCAGATTCTCCAGTCGGCTTTGCAAGCCGCGACGGTTATACAGGCCGGTAAGCGGATCCATCATGCTGAGATCGGTCAGGGTTTCTCGTTCTTCCAGTAACCGGGAGAGGAGCTCCTGAGCGAAGCGATCGTTACGTCTTTGTAGTACGTGGTGAACGCCGATAGCCACGACCGGAAGAATGAAAGAGTAGATCATTCTCAACCAGTGTTCAGAGGGGCTTAACCACAGGCAGACAATAAATGCGGGTAATGAGTGGAGCGTAAACGCTTTGATATTAATGGCGAATGCCAGCGAACCGATAAAAAGCACCGTTAATAGCGCCATGATCAAATATGTCGCCCGATCCTGCGTAATTAACGAAAATTTTGAGGCGATTTGCCAGGCCCATAAAATACCGAATATCGCTGAAACCACAGGAATATTTATCTTGCGGGTACACTTTTGCCAGTGCCAGAGCAGCAATCCGGTGCTGAGCGTAAAAATAGCCAGCAGGGGGAAAGATAACAGCTGAACAGAATAGAGCGGATTTGTTACCGAGAACACCGCTGAGGTTGCGTTCAAAAATAAAAATAAACGTAACGATAATTGATATTTGCTGTTGACCAAAGACCGCCAGGATTGTGATGTCATAGTAGTGCGTTTTTATTAAAATTTAATTAAAACAGATAAATGGATGTTGTTTCGCAATAATGGAAGCAAAAAAAATCAACGAGTAATTATCAGAGAAACTTTATGAGTAGTTAACAGGTGGGCAATTTATCACCTTAAACAATGCCTGTCATTACGGGAAAGGTAAACGGCCACGGTTTTTAATTATCGGTGCTGACAAATGATAATGCTTGTCATATGATATTGGTTATCATTATCGATTCGAAAGGGCAAACCATGTTGAACCGGGTGTTAGGAAGTGGTTGGGGGGTATTACTGCCGGGAGCCATCCTCGGCGGTCTGATGTTTGCCGATCTCTCCATTGATCTCTGGAAAGCCATCATTGTGTCAGGACTGCTGATGACCTCAGCCATGATCTGGCATAAGCAATTACGGCACTTTGTTTTGTTGCCATCATGCGTCGCGCTGGTCAGTGGAATTCTGGTGATACTGATGAGTTTGAAATAACAGGGAATAACAAGAAGGACTTCAGAGGGGATGCAAGATAATTGGTGCGAGGGGGGGGACTTGAACCCCCACGTCCGTAAGGACACTAACACCTGAAGCTAGCGCGTCTACCAATTCCGCCACCTTCGCACAGTTATCTTACTTTTTGATATCGCCTCGTTGGTGCGAGGGGGGGGACTTGAACCCCCACGTCCGTAAGAACACTAACACCTGAAGCTAGCGCGTCTACCAATTCCGCCACCTTCGCCCAGTGCGAGCAATATCAACGTGATTTATGGTGCGAGGGGGGGGACTTGAACCCCCACGTCCGTAAGGACACTAACACCTGAAGCTAGCGCGTCTACCAATTCCGCCACCTTCGCATACCATCGATACTGTAAAAGTATCGTAACCACGGAGGCGCATTCTAGATGTTTTGAGCTTTACGTCAATAGAAAAATGCGCGCGTTGTTTTGATTGCTGCAAAAATGGCCGGAGGGGGATGGCCCTTCTCCGGCAAACAATACCCGTGGATTACTTTTTAGCCTGACGCGTCATCACGGTACGGTAGACCTTAAAACGGCCTGTTTGCGCGATAACTTCATGGAAGCCGAAGGTTTCATCCAGCACTTTTGGGTACGGCAGAAACGCGTTGGCGACGATCCTCAGTTCCCCCCCGCTGTTCAGGTGACGTACAGCGCCACGGATAAGCGTTTGCGCTGCTTCAAGGCTGGTTTCGATGCCATCGTGGAACGGCGGATTTGAAATAATCATGTCGAACCGACCGGTAACGTCCGAGAAGACGTTGCTGGCGAAGACATCCCCTTCGAAGCCGTTTGCGGCAAGCGTCGCACGGCTGGCTTCAACTGCTGGCGCGCTGACGTCACAGAGCGTCAGGCGGACTTTTGGTGAGTGGCTTGCCAGCACCGTGGCCAGTACCCCTGCACCGCAGCCTACATCCAGCACTTTGCCTTTGGTGTGCGGCGTCAGCGTGGAGAGCAGCAGCTTACTGCCCACGTCCAGCCCGTCACGGCTGAAAACGCCCGGCAGGGTTTTAATGGTCAGGCCATCAAGCTGATACGCATCCCAGTAGGTCCCGGCATCAAAGGAAGGCTGGTTTTCCAGACGACCATGATACAGGCCGCAGCGACGGGCGCTGTCGACTTTATTGAGCGGGGCGTACGCTTCCAGCATCTGCTCTGCGCTTCGCACGCCGCTGCGGTTCTCACCGACCACGAAAATATCGCACCCGACCGGCAGCAGAGAGAGCAGATTCATCAGCTGGAACTGCGCTTCCGGTTTGTTCTTCGGCCAGTAGTAGATCAACGTGTCGCAGTCAGCGACATCACTCTGTTCCGCCACCAGGCTAAAGCGTGCGCGCTCGCCCATCTGGCGGCTCAGCACCTGCCAGTGGTGGTAGTATTGGGTATGGGCACGGCTTTCAGCACAGTCAAAACGCGCGGGCAGGTCATCCTGCATATCTCCGGCAAACAGAATACGGCTTTCTTCGAAATCATCACTGTGACGCAGCAAGACTTCACTTGCCGGGGTAAATGCAGACATGAATTGTTCCTCAATAAACTCAGGCGGGGATTATAGTAGGTAGATGGCGCACTTTCGACACATTTGCTATATTTGCGCGCCTGAGAGACAGGAGTTTTCGCTATGACATCCCGACGTGACTGGCAGTTGCAGCAGCTGGGTATCACCCAGTGGGCCTTGCGTCGCCCGACGGCGTTGCAGGGTGAAATCGCCATCGCCATTCCTGCGCATGTGCGTCTGGTGATGGTGGCGGAAGAACTGCCTGCCCTGAATGATGCCCTGATTGGTGATGTCCTTCGCAGCCTGAAGCTGACGGCCGACCAGGTTTTACAGCTGACGCCGGACAGGGTCGCCATGCTTCCTCCTGACAGCCATTGCAACTGCTGGCGAATGGGCGAGACAAACGACATATCCCTTTCCGGGAGCCAGATCAGCTCCCCCGTGCTGGAAGAGCTGAAAGCCAACCCAAAAGCGCGAAGCGCGCTATGGCAACAAATCTGCGAATATGAACACGATTTCTTCCCTCACGACGCCTGATCTGCTTGCGGCGTATGCGATTGAAACACGCGCCCATGCGTTTCCGTGGAGCGAAAAGACACTCGCCAGCAATCAGGGCGAACGGTATCTAAATTACCGCCTGGACGTTGACGGCACCCTGGCTGCATTTGCGATAACCCAGGTCGTTCTGGATGAGGCCACGCTGTTTAATATCGCGGTGGATCCCGCGTTTCAACGCCGTGGGCTGGGAAGAGAACTGCTTACGCATCTCATTCGTGAGCTCGAAACCCGTGACGTTTTCACCCTGTGGCTGGAGGTGCGCGCGTCAAATGTCGCCGCCATCGCGCTCTATGAAAGCTTAGGCTTTAACGAGGCGACAATTCGCCGTAACTACTACCCGACCGCAGAGGGACGTGAAGACGCCATTATTATGGCTCTGCCGATTGGATAACGAAAAATAAGGTTGTAACGATGAAATGGGACTGGATTTTCTTTGACGCCGACGAAACGCTCTTTACGTTCGATTCGTTCGGTGGTCTACAGCGGATGTTTTTGGACTATAGCGTGACCTTCACCGCTGAAGATTTTCAGGACTATCAGGCGGTGAATAAACCGCTGTGGGTGGATTACCAGAACGGTGCCATCACCGCGTTACAACTGCAGCACCAGCGTTTCGATGTCTGGGCCGAACGGTTAAATGTAAGTCCAGGCGCGTTAAACGAGGCATTCCTCAATGCGATGGCCGATATCTGCGCCCCGCTGCCGGGGGCGGTTTCCCTGCTTGATTCGCTGAAAGGCAAGGTCAAACTGGGGATCATCACCAACGGTTTTACCGCGCTGCAGCAGATTCGCCTTGAGCGCACGGGCCTGCGCGATCATTTCGACGCGCTGGTGATCTCAGAAGAGGTGGGCGTGCCGAAGCCGGATCCACGTATTTTTGATTATGCACTGGCGCAAGCCGGCAACCCCGATCGCGACCGTGTGCTGATGGTGGGTGATACCGCGGAGTCGGATATTCTGGGCGGCATGAATTCTGGTCTGTCCACCGTCTGGTTGAATGCGCATGGCCGCGTGAAGCCAGAAGGTATTGAGCCAACCTGGACCGTAACGTCGTTGAACGAACTGGAGCAGCTCCTGTGTAAACAATGATTGCCTGCCCCCCATTGATGGGTAAAATAGCCGCATTTTTCGTATTCCATGATGCGCGGCCTGCTGTCGCGCTTATATAAGAAGATTTGATTATGACGTTGTCTCCTTATCTGCAAGAGGTGGCCAAACGCCGCACTTTTGCCATTATCTCGCACCCGGATGCCGGTAAAACCACCATCACCGAGAAGGTGCTGTTGTTCGGACAGGCCATCCAGACCGCCGGTACCGTTAAGGGCCGTGGCTCCAGCCAGCACGCAAAATCTGACTGGATGGAGATGGAAAAACAGCGTGGTATTTCGATTACCACCTCCGTGATGCAGTTCCCGTATCACGACTGCCTGGTGAACCTGCTGGACACCCCGGGCCACGAAGACTTCTCCGAAGATACCTACCGTACGCTGACGGCGGTGGACTGCTGCCTGATGGTGATCGACGCCGCAAAAGGTGTAGAAGACCGTACCCGTAAGCTGATGGAAGTGACCCGTCTGCGCGATACGCCCATCCTCACCTTTATGAACAAACTCGACCGTGACATCCGTGATCCGATGGAGCTGATGGATGAAGTGGAAAACGAGCTGAAGATTGCCTGTGCGCCCATCACCTGGCCAATTGGCTGCGGTAAGCTGTTTAAAGGTGTTTACCACCTTTATAAAGACGAAACCTATCTGTATCAGACAGGTAAAGGCCACACCATTCAGGAAGTGCGCATCGTGAAAGGTCTGGATAACCCGGATCTGGACGCCGCGGTGGGTGACGAGCTGGCTGCACAGCTACGTGACGAGCTGGAGCTGGTGAAAGGGGCATCTCATGAGTTCGATAAAGAGCTGTTCCTGAGCGGCGAAATTACCCCGGTCTTCTTCGGTACCGCTCTGGGTAACTTCGGCGTCGACCATATGCTCGACGGTCTGGTGGAGTGGGCGCCGCAGCCGATGCCACGTAAAACCGACACCCGTGAAGTGGAAGCGAAAGAAGAGAAGTTCACCGGCTTCGTCTTTAAAATTCAGGCCAATATGGACCCGAAACACCGTGACCGCGTGGCCTTCATGCGCGTGGTGTCCGGCAAGTATGAAAAGGGTATGAAGCTGCGTCAGGTGCGTATCGGTAAAGATGTGGTGATCTCCGACGCGCTGACCTTCATGGCGGGCGACCGTTCGCACGTGGAAGAAGCGTATCCGGGTGACATCATCGGTCTGCATAACCATGGCACCATCCAGATCGGTGATACCTTCACGCAGGGCGAAATGATGAAGTTCACCGGGATTCCGAACTTCGCGCCAGAGCTGTTCCGCCGCATTCGCCTGAAAGATCCGCTGAAGCAGAAACAGTTGTTGAAAGGGCTGGTGCAGCTTTCCGAAGAGGGTGCTGTGCAGGTCTTCCGTCCAATCGCGAATAACGATCTGATCGTGGGTGCGGTGGGTGTGCTGCAGTTCGACGT
The DNA here is from genome assembly GCF_050031595.1 of Enterobacter cloacae complex sp. 309I3. Classification (NCBI taxonomy): domain Bacteria; kingdom Pseudomonadati; phylum Pseudomonadota; class Gammaproteobacteria; order Enterobacterales; family Enterobacteriaceae; genus Enterobacter; species Enterobacter cloacae complex sp. 309I3. The sequence continues at coordinate 667,484 of NZ_JBLGWI010000001.1, forward strand.
GGTGGTTGCGCGTCTGAAGAGCGAATACAACGTGGAAGCGATTTACGAATCGGTCAACGTGGCGACCGCGCGCTGGGTTGAATGTGCTGACGTGAAGAAATTCGAAGAGTTCAAGCGTAAGAACGAAGTTCAGCTGGCGCTGGATGGCGGTGATAATCTGACCTATATCGCCCCAACCATGGTTAACCTGAATCTGACGCAGGAACGTTATCCTGACGTACAGTTCCGCAAAACGCGCGAACACTAATCCCCTCTCAGAGCACGGCAGCCGCCGTGCTCTTCTTTATTTCCTGTCTTATTAGTCCCTTGCGGAATGTTCTTAATTCATCGCATTTTCGCGCTTTTTGCTCGTTTTTTGCCCGAAACTGAAAGCACCTCTGTGAGAGTGATCTATATTTAACTCAGTGTTTAGCTCCGGGCGTGGATGAATAAACTGTTCAATGCATGACTTTAGGTTCTCCATTTTGCCCGTGTGTCTATTCGCAATATATAAAACTACTAAGGAAGTATGTAGCCCGAATAACGGGCAAAACACAGGAATACATCGATGAATATGACAAGACTGAAGATTTCTAAAACTCTGCTGGCGGTGACATTGGGTAGCGTTCTGGTAAGCGGCTCCGCTCTGGCGGAATCCAGCACCATGGATAAAGCGCAAAACACCGCTAATACCGCAGGGGAAAAAATCGATAGCTCTATGAATAAAGTCGGTAATTTCATGGATGACAGCTCAATCACAGCAAAAGTGAAAGCCGCGCTGGTAGATGATGAAGCTATCAAGAGCACCGATATTTCCGTAAAAACCGAGCAAAAAGTCGTCACCCTGAGCGGCTTTGTTGAAAGCCAGGCCCAGGCCGAACAGGCCGTAAAAGTGGCGAAGGGTGTTGAAGGCGTTGCGTCTGTAAGTGACAAACTGCACGTCCGTGACAGCAAAAACGCGTCGGTGAAAGGCTATGCAGGCGATGCCGCTACGACCAGCGAAATCAAAGCTAAACTGTTAGCTGACGACATCGTGCCATCGCGTAAAGTCAAAGTGGAAACCACCGACGGTGTGGTTCAGCTTTCCGGTACGGTAGATTCTCAGGCGCAAATTGACCGCGCCGAATCCATTGCGAAAGCAATTGATGGTGTGAAAAGCGTTAAAAACGATCTGAAAACGAAGTAAACCTGCACGATTCGCCCGACAGGCCAGCCCTGCGGGCGAAATAAAAATGACTCTGGAAAAACGCCGGTGAGTGACCTGAGCGCTCATATTTAGCGGCCGACATTAACTATGGTAAAGGAGAGGCTTATGTTTCGTTGGGGCATTATATTTCTGGTTATCGCGTTAATTGCCGCCGCTTTGGGCTTTGGCGGACTGGCGGGTACAGCGGCCTGGGCAGCTAAAATTGTCTTCGTTGTCGGTATCATCCTGTTCCTGGTGAGCCTGTTTACGGGACGCAGACGTCCGTAGCAAACGCAATATTCCTTAAACAAAAAAAAGCCAGTCGTTATGACTGGCTTTTTCTTATTTGCGTTGCTGGTCGGGTGCGTTACTGTGGAGAGAGAAAATAATCAAAACAGGAAAGCAGAGGTGGGGCAACGAATTCCCGTTACGCTCGGCAATATTGCGCCGCTGACGTTAAAACCGTTTCGTGCTGGTCAACTTGCGCTGGTTTGCGAGGGGGGCGGGCAGCGCGGCATTTTTACCGCCGGCGTGCTGGATGAATTTATGCGCGCGCAATTCAACCCGTTTGACCTTTACTTCGGCACGTCTGCCGGGGCGCAGAACTTGTCTGCCTATGTCTGTAACCAGCCTGGCTACGCGCGAAAAGTCATTATGCGCTACACCACGGCGAAAGAATTTTTTAACCCGGTGCGCTTCGTGCGCGGCGGCAACCTGATCGATCTCGACTGGCTGCTGGAATCCACCTCCAGCCAGATGCCGCTGGCGATGGATACCGCCGCACGCCTGTTTGATAGCGGCAAAGAATTCTGGATGTGCGCCAGCCGGGGCGATGATTATTCCCCGGGCTATTTCTCTCCGCAAAAAGAGAACTGGCTGGATATCATCCGTGCCTCCAGCGCCATTCCCGGCTTTTATCGGACCGGCGCGCTGCTGGACGGCATCAGCTATCTCGACGGCGGCATCAGTGACGCGGTGCCGGTGCAGGAAGCGGCCCGGCGGGGGGCAAAAACCATTGTGGTGATCCGCACTGTGCCGTCGCAAATGTACTACACGCCGCAGTGGTTTAAACGGATGGAGCGCTGGCTGGGCGACAGCAGTCTGCAGCCGCTGGTGAATATCGCGAAGCAGCATGAAACCACCTACGGCGCGATGCAACGCTTTATTGAAAAACCGCCGGGTAAGCTGCGTATTTTTGAAATTTATCCGCCGAAACCGCTGGTCAGTATGGCGCTCGGCAGCCGTGTTCCCGCGCTGCGTGCAGATTATAAAACGGGGCGACTGTGCGGACGCTACTTCCTGGCGACGGTTGGAAAAATGCTGGCAGAGCAACCGCCGCTGCACCGGCATAAACACATTATTACGCCGCCTGCGATTGTGGCTAACGATCCGCTGACCGTGCCACTGGTGGATGTCCCGCAGGCGAATGACGCTTTACTGGATAACGAGGATCTGGCGTGACGCACCGTTTTGTTGATACCCACTGCCACTTTGATTTTCCGCCGTTTACGGGGGACGAGACGCAGAGCATTGAGCGCGCCGCTCAGGCGGGTATCCACGCGATGATTGTGCCTGCAATCGAAGTGGACAGATTCGAGCGCGTGCTTGATCTCGCCCGCCGCCATGATGCGCTGTATGCCGCGCTGGGTCTGCATCCTATAGTGATAGAACACCATCTGGACGAACATCTCGACGTACTGGATGCGGCGCTGCAAACCCGCGAAAACAAACTGGTCGCGATGGGTGAGATCGGCCTCGATCTCTATCGCGATAATCCGCAGTTTGAACGCCAGCAGAGGATCTTTGATGCCCAGCTCAGGCTGGCAAAGCGTCACGATCTGCCGGTGATCCTCCACTCACGACGTACGCACGACAAACTGGCGATGCACCTGAAACGCATCGATCTGCCGCGAAAAGGGGTAGTGCACGGTTTCTCCGGTAGCCTGCAGCAGGCGCAGCGTTTTATTGAACTGGGCTATAAGATTGGCGTGGGCGGTACCATTACCTATCCCCGGGCCAGCAAAACGCGCGACGTAATGGCACAGTTACCGCTGTCTGCTCTGTTACTGGAAACGGATGCTCCTGATATGCCATTAAACGGTTTTCAGGGACAGCCGAACCGCCCGGAACAGGCGGCACGCGTGTTTACCACGCTGTGTGAACTGCGTGAGGAGCCGGAAACGGAGATTGCAGATGCGCTGCTGGAAAATACCCGCGCGCTGTTTGGCATCACGCTATAGGTAAAGTGCCGGGCGGATCACCGTGATGTGCTGTTTTTCGAGCGCCAGCGCCAGCGGCTCGATGTCCTCCGGTGTAGCGCTGCGCCATGACGCCGCCTCGCCGTAAACCCCGTGCGCGTGAAACGCGTTAATGCGCACCGGCACATTCCCCAGCCCAAGGATAAATGTTGTCAGGGGCTTAAGATGCTCCAGATAATCGCACTGCTCAGGGATCATCAGTAAACGCAGTTCCGTCAGCCGCTGATGCTGCGCCAGCCAGCGAATGCTTTGCTTAATCTGCGGGTTTTCGCGTCCGGTCAGCACGCGGTGATGTTCGTTTCCCCAGGCCTTGAGATCCACCATCGCGCCATCCAGTACCGGCAGCAGCCTTTGCCAGCCGGTTTCCCCCAGCAGACCGTTGCTGTCCACCAGACACGTCAGGTGGCGCAGGGCGGGATCCGTTTTGATCGCCGTGAACAGGGCGATCAAAAACGGCAACTGGGTGGTGGCTTCGCCGCCGCTCACGGTAACCCCTTCAATAAAAGGGGCGGCTTTACGGACCTGCGCGAGGATCTCTTCCACGCTCAGGCGCTGCGCCATTGGCGTTGCCTGCTGCTGGCACAGATGCAGGCAGGTATCGCACTGCTGGCACCGACTCTCCTGCCACCAGACGCGCCCGGCCTGAATGTTCAGTGCATCGTGCGGGCAGTGGGGCACGCAGTCGCCGCAGTCGTTGCAGCGCCCGATGGTCCACGGGTTGTGGCAGGTTTTACAGCGCAGGTTACAGCCCTGCAGGAAGAGGGCCAGGCGGCTGCCCGGCCCGTCCACGCAGGAGAAGGGGATAACCTGACTAACTAAAGCGCATCTGCTGTTCATGGCTGACCACGCGCGGCTGACGTTCCAGAATGCGGGTATTGCGTGCGGCTTCTTCGCCAAGCCAGGTGGTATTGGTGCGCGATCCGGCTTCGCGATACTGTGCCAGATCCGACAGCCGCACCATATAGCCGGTCACGCGCACCAGCTCGTTACCGGCTACGTTGGCGGTAAATTCCCGCATACCGGCATTAAACGCCCCCAGGCACAGCTGCACGACCGCCTGCGGATTGCGTTTTACCGTCTCATCCAGCGTCAGAATGTCGCTGATCCCGGCGGAGTAGTGCGGGTGATGCGGCGCCACGGCCAGCAGATGAGTGATGGGATCCGGCTCGTCGCCGTACGGCAGACGCGCACCCGGGGTGGTACCGACATCTGAACTTATTCCCGACTGTGCATGGAGCATCGCACGCTGTTTCCAGCCGTATTTCACCGGCGTGTTTTCCACAAACGCCGCCAGCTGCTCGCTGATGCGATAGCCCAGCGCGTTAGCCTGCTCGCTCTTACCGTAACGGCCGTCGATACCCGCTTTTTCGCAAAGCGTATTCACCGCCTCTGCCATGCCGTACATGCCAAACATCGGTACAAAGCGATCGGCATCAATCAGCCCCTCTTTCACCAGGAAGCTATTCTCAAAGAAGCCGGATTGTTGATAGAGAAACGCGCAGCGGGCATCAATGATGGCCATTTGTTGCTGGCAGTAGTGCGGCAACATACGCGTGAAGAAATCGTCGGGTGACGCGCTGTGTTCAGCAATCGCCCGCAGATTGAGGCGGACCAGCGTACTGCCGCCGCCCGCCAGCGGCAGCGAGTTGTAACAGCTCACGATGCCATAGCGGCCTTTTGTGAAAATTTTATCATTCACCGGGCCATGGGAAATATGCGGTTTGCTGCATTCACAGATATTTTTTGCCACCTCAAGCAGGAGATCGTCCGGTGTCACGTCCGGGTCATAAATAAACGTCAGATTCGGTGCAGCCTGCTTCAATTCTGCATCGGCACGCAAAATGGCGCGGGTGATGGGGGTATCTGCCGGACCGATGTTGACGTGCGTAAAGGCGTCCGGCAACGTTCTGTCGAGATAGCGCCAGAAACGTTTTATTCGGCTATCGATCGCTTCTTGTGTTAGAATTCTAACATAGGGTTGCAGTAGAGCATCAAGGTGACCGAGATAGACCGGCATTGATGTTACTGAAGGCACATGATGGTAGAGAATGGTTAACAGCGAGAGCGCGTCATCCAGATCTTTCGCCCCCTCCAGCTCCAGCCATTCTGAACCTTTAGCCAGAAACGTTGCGTAATCCGGCAGAACATAACGGGGTTTATAGGGCGCGTGCCCTTCAAACATGTCGCAGATAAATCCCTTGTCCAGCGCGGCACGAGCCGCCTCAGGAAGTGCCGGATAAGGCAGATTGTTTTCCGCTTCCAGCGCCAGAAAATGACGCTTCTGTTCCGGGGTTAACACCGGGCTTGTCACAATGTGCTGGCAACGTTGTTGCAGGGCGTCGGGGCTGGCGTGGGGCATGTTCGCTTCCTTGATTGTTCTGCGGATGATGAACGGATTGTAGGAAGCCATCCCGTCAGGGCTTTTGATCTGACGAGGGGAATCGCTGCATTCGTCAGCAGTTCACGCATTAAAGTTTGAAGCAGATCTCATTACAGTAATGCAAATTTGTACGTAGTTTTCATTAACTGTGATGAATGTCGAAGTGTGAATGCGGGTGGATGTTAGAATACTCACAGACCCGCAAGGTAAAATTGATACGGCACCGCCGTTGGAGAATGTTATGACCGATTTAACTGCAAGCAGCCTGCGCGCGTTGAAACTGATGGATCTGACCACCCTGAACGATGACGACACCAATGAAAAAGTCATCGCCCTGTGTCATCAGGCGAAAACGCCAGTGGGCAACACTGCCGCTGTCTGCATCTATCCGCGCTTTATCCCGATTGCCCGCAAAACGCTGAAAGAGCAGGGTACCCCGGACGTGCGCATTGCAACCGTAACTAACTTCCCGCACGGCAACGACGATATCGTGATCGCGCTGGCGGAAACCCGCGCGGCGATTGCCTACGGCGCAGACGAAGTTGACGTGGTATTCCCGTACCGTGCGCTGATCGCGGGCAACGAGCAGGTGGGCTTTGACCTGGTGAAAGCCTGTAAAGACGCTTGCGCGGCGGCAAACGTGCTGCTGAAAGTGATCATCGAAACCGGCGAACTGAAAGAAGAAGCGCTGATTCGTAAAGCGTCCGAAATCTCCATCAAAGCCGGTGCGGATTTCATTAAAACCTCTACCGGTAAAGTGCCGGTGAATGCGACCCCGGAAAGCGCGCGCATCATGATGGAAGTGATCCGCGATATGGGCGTGTCCAAAACCGTGGGCTTTAAACCGGCGGGCGGCGTGCGTACTGCGGAAGACGCGCAGCAGTTCCTGGCGATTGCCGACGAGCTGTTCGGCGAAGAGTGGGCGGACTCACGTCACTACCGCTTCGGCGCGTCCAGCCTGCTGGCAAGCCTGCTGAAAGCGCTGGGTCATGGCGACGGTAAGAGCGCCAGCAGCTACTAAGTTTGAATTGCCGGGTGGCGCTACGCTTACCCGGCCTACAGGATCGTGGTCGGGTATATCGTACCCGCCATCATTCACCCGATTCCTCATGGGGGTTACCGTGTTTCTCGCACAAGAAATTATTCGTAAAAAACGTGATGGTCATGCATTAAGCGACGAAGAGATCCGCTTCTTTATCAACGGCATTCGAGATAACACCATCTCAGAAGGGCAGATTGCAGCCCTGGCGATGACCATCTTCTTCCACGATATGTCGATGCCTGAGCGTGTCTCGTTGACCATGGCGATGCGAGATTCAGGAACCGTACTGGACTGGAAGAGCCTCAACCTCAACGGTCCGATTGTCGACAAACACTCCACCGGCGGCGTAGGCGATGTAACGTCTCTGATGCTCGGCCCCATGGTGGCGGCCTGCGGCGGTTATATCCCGATGATCTCCGGGCGCGGCCTGGGACACACCGGCGGTACGCTCGACAAACTGGAAGCCATTCCGGGCTTCGATATCTTCCCGGATGACAACCGCTTCCGCGAAATTATTAAAGACGTTGGCGTGGCGATCATCGGCCAGACCAGCTCGCTTGCCCCGGCAGACAAGCGCTTCTACGCAACCCGCGATATCACCGCAACCGTTGACTCCATCCCGCTGATCACCGCCTCTATTCTGGCGAAGAAACTGGCAGAGGGGCTGGACGCGCTGGTAATGGACGTAAAAGTGGGTAGCGGCGCGTTTATGCCAACCTATGAACTCTCTGCTCAGCTTGCTGAAGCGATCGTTGGCGTCGCCAACGGCGCAGGCGTGCGCACCACCGCACTGCTGACGGACATGAATCAGGTGCTGGCCTCCAGCGCCGGTAACGCCGTCGAAGTGCGCGAAGCCGTTCAGTTCCTGACAGGCGTTTACCGTAACCCACGACTGTTCGACGTGACCATGGCGCTGTGCGTCGAGATGCTGATTTCAGGCAAACTGGCGAAAGACGACGCTGAAGCGCGCGCGAAGCTGCAGGCGGTGCTGGATAACGGCAAAGCGGCAGAGATCTTTGGCCGCATGGTGGCGGCGCAAAAAGGCCCGACCGACTTCGTGGAAAACTACGCGAAATACCTGCCGACCGCGACGCTCAGCAAAGCCGTTTATGCCGATAGCGAAGGTTTTGTCTCTGCTATGGACACCCGTGCACTGGGTATGGCGGTGGTCTCGATGGGCGGCGGCCGTCGTCAGGCATCGGACACCATTGATTACAGCGTTGGCTTTACCGATATGGCCCGTCTGGGCGACAGCGTTGACGGAGAACGTCCGCTGGCGGTGATCCACGCCAAAGACGAAGCCAGCTGGCAGGAGGCGGCGAAGGCGATGAAAGCGGCTATTACGCTTGCTGATAAAGCACCAGAAAGCTCGCCTTCGGTCTATCGTCGTATCACCGAATAGCGGTATACTGATCTGATCAATCATTTTTAGCACTACGTACGGAGAACAATTATGAAACGTGCATTTATTATGGTGCTGGACTCATTCGGCATCGGCGCAACCGAAGATGCAGAACGTTTTGGTGACGTGGGTTCCGATACCATGGGTCACATCGCGGAAGCCTGTGCGAAAGGCGAAGCGGACAACGGTCGTAAAGGCCCTCTGACTCTGCCCAATCTGACCCGCCTCGGTCTGGTGAAAGCGCATGAAGGTTCTACCGGTAAAATCGCTGCCGGTATGGACGGCAACGCGGAAGTGGTGGGCGCTTACGCCTGGGCGCATGAGCTCTCTTCCGGTAAAGACACCCCGTCTGGACACTGGGAAATCGCCGGTGTGCCGGTTCTGTTTGACTGGGGCTATTTCTCCGATCACGAGAACAGCTTCCCGCAGGAACTGCTTGATAAGCTGGTGAAACGCGCCAACCTGCCGGGCTACCTCGGTAACTGCCACTCTTCCGGTACCGTGATTCTGGATCAGCTCGGCGAAGAGCACATGAAAACCGGTAAGCCGATTTTCTACACCTCTGCTGACTCCGTATTCCAGATTGCCTGCCACGAAGAGACGTTTGGCCTGGATAAACTGTACGAGCTGTGCGAAATCGCCCGTGAAGAGCTGACCGAAGGCGGCTACAACATTGGTCGTGTTATCGCGCGTCCGTTTATCGGCGACAAAGCGGGTAACTTCCAGCGTACCGGTAACCGTCACGACCTGGCCGTTGAGCCACCGGCACCTACCGTGCTGCAGAAACTGGTTGATGAGAAAGGCGGTCACGTGGTTTCCGTGGGTAAAATCGCCGATATCTACGCCAACTGCGGTATCACCAAAAAGGTGAAAGCCACCGGCCTGGATGCGCTGTTTGACGCGACCGTCAAAGAGATGAAAGAAGCAGGTGATAACACCATCGTCTTCACCAACTTCGTCGACTTCGACTCCTCCTGGGGCCACCGTCGCGACGTGGCGGGTTATGCGGCTGGCCTGGAGCTGTTCGACCGTCGTCTGCCAGAGCTGATGGAGCTGGTGGGTGAAGATGACATTCTGATCCTGACCGCTGACCACGGCTGTGACCCAACCTGGACCGGTACTGACCACACTCGTGAGCACATTCCGGTGCTGGTGTATGGCCCGAAAGTGAAACCGGGCTCGCTGGGTCACCGTGAAACCTTCGCGGACATCGGCCAGACGATTGCGAAATATTTTGGCACGTCTGACATGGAATATGGCAAGGCGATGTTCTGAGTTATGTTGGGTGCGGCCTGATGCCCTCACCCCAACCCTCTCCCACGGGGAGAGGGCGAATTTACAATGAAAAGGAACTGAAGATGGCAACTCCTCACATTAACGCAGAAATGGGTGATTTCGCTGACGTCGTATTGATGCCGGGCGACCCGCTGCGCGCGAAACACATTGCAGAAACTTTCCTGGAAGACGTGCGTGAAGTGAACAACGTTCGCGGCATGCTGGGCTTCACCGGAACGTACAAAGGCCGCAAAATCTCCGTGATGGGCCACGGTATGGGTATTCCATCCTGCTCCATCTACACCAAAGAGCTGATCACCGACTTCGGCGTGAAGAAAATCATCCGTGTTGGCTCCTGCGGCGCGGTGCGCATGGACGTTAAACTGCGTGACGTGGTGATTGGTATGGGTGCCTGCACCGATTCCAAAGTCAACCGTATGCGTTTCAAAGATCACGACTTCGCGGCGATTGCTGATTTCGGCATGGTGCGTAACGCGGTTGACGCGGCTAAAGCGCTGGGCGTTGATGCTCGCGTGGGTAACCTGTTCTCTGCGGATCTGTTCTATGCGCCGGACGGCGGCGAGATGTTCGACGTAATGGAAAAATACGGCATCCTGGGCGTGGAAATGGAAGCGGCGGGCATCTACGGCGTCGCGGCTGAGTTCGGTGCGAAAGCACTGACCATCTGCACCGTCTCTGACCACATCCGTACCCACGAGCAGACCACGGCTGCTGAGCGTCAGACCACCTTCAACGACATGATCAAAATCGCGCTGGAATCCGTTCTGCTGGGCGATAAAGAGTAATTCTGTCTCTTCCGACCCTCTCCCTGTGGGAGAGGGTTGGGGTGAGAGCACCAGGCCGCACCTAGCGCACGGCCCGTGCAATCCACGCTGACAACTCCCTCAGCTCATTTTCCTGCCCCGGGAAATCCCCGATCAACGCATCGCATTCCTGCTGCAGCATATCCGCCCGATACAAACAGCCCTGCAAACGAGCCGCCAGCGCCTCTAACGGCGCCGGGTTAAGGCTGTCCGTAAATACCTGCGTGCGGGTGATATGACCTTTCTCTACGTCAAAGTGCAGCTCCACGCCGCCCCAGGTAAAGCGTTCGTCCAGCAGATGCGAAAAGGCAGGCGCCTGGCCAAAGTTCCACTCCCAACTGCTCTGGCGGGCAAAGGTTTCGGCGAAATTGGGCAGATCCGGGGTTTTATCCGGGGAGATCACCTCTGCCTCTACGCGCTCACCGTAATGGGCAAAGAAGGCTTCCTGGATCGCCTCGCAGATTTGCGCGTGAGTGATGTCCGGCAGAAGCTCAACCAGGTTGGCCACGCGCCCCCGCACGGAAGTGATCCCTTTGGCCTGCAGTTTTTTCTTGTCGGGATTCAGGTAGTTCGCCAGACGGCTGAGATCGGCGTTAAGAAGAAGGGTGCCGTGGTGGAAGCCGCGATCCAGTGTTTCGCGATAGGCTGAGCCTGACACTTTGCGATCTCCGTCGGGCGTTTTGACCACCAGATCGTTACGCCCGGAGGCTTCTGCCGTCACGCCGAGCGAATTGAGCGCGTTGAGGACAATGGACGTTGAGATGGTCTTGTCGTATTCCGGCTTACCCGCCATAAAGGTAAAGCAGGTATTGCCCAGATCGTGGAATACCGCACCACCGCCGCTGCTGCGGCGCGCCAGACGGACGTTGTCCTCTTCCATACGCCGGGTGTTACACTCTTTCCACGGATTCTGCGCGCGGCCAATGACCACCGTGTCGGCGTTGCGCCAGAGAAACAGCACGCGTTGGGTGGCGGGCATCTGGCGGAAGATGCACTCTTCCACCGCAAGATTAAACCACGGATCGTAAGAGTCAGAGAGCAGCAGGCGTAACGTCGTCATGGCAGAGTTCCTTTTCCGAATCATCAGCCTACTTTATCACTAATCTTTCTTTTCGCTCTCTTCGTCTTCAGGAACAGATTTGCTGGCGGTCAGCAGGAAGGGCGACTGCTGCCAGCGGGTGCGCTTGCCCTGCAGCAAGGTGCGGGCCAGTACCACGCCAATGGCGAGGGAGAGCAGGAGCATCAGACGGAGTATATTGGTGGTGTTATCCACCTGTTTGGCTTCCGTGGGCAGGGTATGGGTGTCGAGCGTCAGGCGCAGATACCCCAGCGGACCATTTTTGCCCTGAATAGGTTCGACGATCTGCTGGTTAAAGTAGCCCCCGGCTTTTTTACCGTCCAGCGCCAGCCTGTCGCGTACGTCGACATGCTCGCCCGCGCGGGCAATCAGATCGCCTTTTTCATCGTAGACACCGGCATCCAGGATACGGCTGTTCTCGGTTAACTGACGCAAAACCTGGCTGATGCGTTTGTCATCCGGCGTTTCGGTACGCATAGCGGGCGCGACGTTAAGCGTAACCTGACGCGCCAGCGTGCGGGCCAGCTCCTCAAACTGCGGATTCCGTTGCCGTTGATGATTCTGGCTAAACCACGACGCCCCTTGCATCAGCACCACTAACAGGGCGAGACAGAAAAGGACGATCACGGCGCGATGAAGCCGGAATTTCAGTTTTGCGCGAGCCATATTCCACCTGCTGAAAATTTACGGCTTAATGTTGCCAGAAGTGATGGTTACAGGGTAGCCTCATGCGTTATTTTCCCTCTGGAACCTTCCGGCGCGAACGAAATTACAGGAGCTTCAATGCCGAACATTACCTGGTGCGACCTGCCAACGGATGTCTCTTTATGGCCAGGATTGCCGCTCTCTTTAAGTGGCGATGAGGTGATGCCTCTGGATTACCACGCTGGCCGTAGCGGCTGGCTGCTGTACGGACGCGGCCTGGATAAGCAACGCCTTACCCAATATCAAACTAAACTGGGTGCGGCGATGGTGATTGTCGCCGCCTGGTGTGTGGAAGATTATCAGGTCATTCGCCTGGCCGGTTCCCTGACGCAGCGTGCGACGCGTCTGGCGCACGACGCCGGGCTGGACGTTGCCCCGCTGGGTAAAATCCCCCATCTGAAAACGCCGGGTCTGCTGGTGATGGATATGGACTCTACCGCCATCCAGATTGAGTGTATCGATGAGATCGCCAAACTGGCGGGCAGCGGCGAGCTGGTGGCGGAAGTGACCGAGCGCGCGATGCGCGGCGAGCTGGATTTTACTGCCAGCCTGAGACAGCGCGTGGCGACCCTCAAAGGGGCCGATGCCAATATCCTGCGTCAGGTGCGCGATGAACTGCCGCTGATGCCCGGGCTGACGCAACTGGTGCTGAAGCTCCAGTCGCTGGGCTGGAAAGTGGCGATCGCCTCCGGTGGCTTTACCTTCTTCGCGGATTACCTGCGGGAAAAACTGCATCTGACCACCGTGGTCGCCAACGAGCTGGAGATCATGGACGGTAAGCTGACCGGGCAGGTGCTCGGCGATATCGTGGATGCGCAGTATAAAGCCAATACGCTGAGCCGACTGGCCGAGAAATATGAAATTCCGGTTGCCCAGACCGTTGCCATTGGCGATGGCGCAAACGATCTGCCGATGATCAAAGTTGCCGGTCTTGGCATTGCCTACCATGCCAAGCCAAAAGTGAATGAAAAGACGGAAGTGACTATCCGTCACGCTGACCTGATGGGGGTGTTCTGCATCCTCTCCGGCAGCCTGAATCAGAAATAACGGTATGCGATTGTAGGCCGGGTAAGCGTTAGCGTCACCCGGCGCGCAGGCCGCACTGAAATAACGAGGTAAACCGTGGCTAAAGCCCCAAAACGCGCATTTGTCTGTAATGAATGTGGTGCGGATTATCCGCGCTGGCAGGGGCAATGCAGCGCCTGTCATGCCTGGAACACCATCACCGAAGTGCGTGGTGTGGCGGCTTCGCCGAGCGTGGCCCGCAATGAACGCCTGAGCGGCTATGCGGGTAATGCCGGTGTGGCAAAAGTCCAAAAACTGTCAGAAATCAGTCTGGAAGCGTTGCCGCGCTTCTCCACCGGCTTCAAAGAATTTGACCGCGTACTTGGCGGCGGCGTGGTGCCGGGCAGTGCGATCCTGATCGGCGGTAACCCGGGAGCGGGTAAATCGACCCTGCTGCTGCAAACGCTCTGCAAGCTCGCCGAGCAGATGAAAACCCTGTACGTCACTGGCGAAGAGTCCCTGCAGCAGGTGGCGATGCGAGCACACCGTCTGGGGTTACCTACCGGCAATCTGAATATGCTGTCGGAAACCAGCATTGAGCAGATCTGCATGATTGCTGAAGAAGAGCAGCCGAAGCTGATGGTGATTGACTCCATCCAGGTGATGCACATGGCGGATATTCAGTCCTCGCCGGGCAGCGTGGCGCAGGTGCGTGAGACCGCCGCGTATCTGACGCGTTTTGCCAAAACCCGCGGCGTGGCGATTGTAATGGTCGGCCACGTTACAAAAGATGGTTCCCTGGCGGGGCCAAAAGTGCTTGAGCACTGTATCGACTGCTCCGTGATGCTGGACGGCGACGCAGACTCCCGCTTCCGTACCCTGCGCAGCCACAAAAACCGCTTTGGTGCGGTGAACGAGCTAGGCGTATTTGCCATGACCGAGCAGGGGCTGCGCGAAGTCAGCAACCCGTCGGCCATCTTCCTGAGCCGGGGAGATGAAGTCACCTCCGGCAGTTCGGTGATGGTGCTGTGGGAGGGGACGCGCCCGCTGCTCGTTGAAATTCAGGCGCTGGTGGATCACTCGATGATGGGTAACCCGCGGCGCGTGGCGGTTGGTCTGGAACAGAACCGTCTGGCGATCCTGCTGGCGGTGCTACACCGTCATGGTGGCCTGCAAATGGCCGATCAGGACGTCTTCGTCAACGTGGTCGGGGGCGTGAAAGTTTCAGAGACCAGTGCCGATCTGGCGCTGCTGCTGGCGATGGTCTCCAGTCTGCGTGACAGACCGCTGCCGCAGGATCTGGTGGTCTTCGGCGAAGTGGGGCTGGCCGGGGAGATCCGCCCGGTGCCCAGCGGCCAGGAGCGCATCTCCGAGGCGGCGAAACATGGCTTCCGCCGGGCGATTGTGCCGGCGGCCAACGTGCCGAAGAAGATCCCCGAAGGGATGCAGGTCTTTGGCGTTAAAAAACTCGCAGATGCGTTAAATGTCTTTGACGACTTATAATTACGTATTCGATTTTGCAGGAGGCACCGTAATTTATGTCATCATTTGACTACATCAAGACCGCAATCCGTCAGAAAGGCTGCACGCTACAGCAGGTGGCTGACGCCAGCGGCATGACGAAAGGCTATCTTAGCCAGTTGCTGAACGCCAAAATCAAAAGCCCCAGCGCGCAAAAGCTTGAAGCGTTACATCGCTTTCTGGGGCTTGAATTCCCGCGTATGCAAAAGAACATCGGCGTGGTGTTTGGTAAGTTTTACCCGCTGCATACCGGCCATATCTACCTGATCCAGCGCGCTTGTAGCCAGGTCGACGAGCTGCACATCATCATGGGTTACGATGAAACCCGTGACCGTCAGCTGTTTGAAGACAGCGCCATGTCGCAGCAGCCGACGGTGCCGGATCGCCTGCGCTGGCTGCTTCAGACCTTCAAATATCAGAAAAACATTCGCATTCATGCCTTTAACGAAGAGGGCATGGAGCCGTATCCACACGGCTGGGACGTGTGGAGCAACGGCATTAAAGCGTTTATGGAAGAGAAGGGCATTGCGCCCAACTGGATCTACACCTCTGAAGAGTCCGACGCACCGCAGTTCCGCGAGCATCTGGGCATTGAAACGGTGCTGATCGATCCTAAGCGTACATTCATGAACATCAGCGGGGCGCAGATCCGCGAAAACCCGTTCCGCTACTGGGATTACATCCCGACCGAAGTGAAGCCGTTCTTTGTGCGCACAGTTGCGATTCTGGGCGGTGAATCCAGCGGGAAATCGACGCTGGTTAACAAGCTGGCAAATATCTTCAATACTACCAGCGCGTGGGAATACGGACGTGATTATGTCTTTTCCCATCTGGGGGGAGACGAGATGGCGCTGCAGTATTCTGATTACGACAAAATCGCGCTAGGCCATGCTCAGTACATTGATTTCGCGGTGAAATACGCCAACAAAGTGGCCTTCATCGACACCGATTTTGTCACCACACAAGCTTTCTGTAAGAAGTATGAAGGACGCGAGCACCCGTTCGTACAGGCGCTGATCGATGAATATCGCTTCGACCTGGTGATCCTGCTGGAAAACAACACGCCATGGGTCGCCGACGGGATGCGCAGCCTCGGTAGCTCAGTGGACAGAAAAGAGTTCCAGACGATGCTGGTGGAGATGCTTCACGAGAACAACGTGGAGTTTGTCCACGTTGAAGCGTCGGATTACGACACCCGTTTCCTGCGCTGCGTCGAGCTGGTGAAGGAGATGATGGGGGAGCAGGGGTAAATTCACAGGTTTGCCCTTCTCCCTAACCCTCTCCCCATGGGGGAGAGGGGATCGTACGGAGCTGTCTTTACCCTCTCCCCCGTGGGGAGAGGGGGAATTATCCACTCAGAACGCAACCACCACCTTCCCGCGCATATGCCCGTCCAGCACTTTGCGGTGGGCCTCGGTAATGCTTTCCACGCTCAGCCCGTGCAGCGTTTCGCTGAGCGAGCTCTCCACCACGCCGTTATCCACCAGCTTCGCCACCTCGTTTAAGATCTCACCCTGACGCGCCATATCGGCAGTCTGGTACATGCTGCGGGTATACATGAATTCCCAGTGCAGGGCGGCGGATTTGGATTTCAGCTTGTCCTGGTTCAGCGGGTGCGCATTTTCGACGATGGAGCAGATGTGTCCCTGCGGTGCAATCAGTTCGCTGACCGCGTCCCAGTGGCCATCGGTATCATTGAGGATAAAAATATAATCCACAAAGGTGATGCCTTGTTTGGCCAGTTCACCTTGCAGATCGCGATAATTCACCACCAGATCCGCGCCGCGATCGCGACACCATTGGGCTGAGTCTTCCCGCGACGCGGTGGCGATGACCCTGACCTTGCTGTTGTGCTTCGCAAACGGGATCGCAAGGGAGCCTACGCCGCCGGCACCGCCGATGATCAGCAGCGTTTTGTCCGACCCGGCATCCTGAATGTTCAGGCGCTCAAACAGCCCTTCCCAGGCGGTGAGCGCGGTCAGCGGCAATGCGGCAGCGGCATCCCAGCCAAGGCTTGTCGGTTTGTGTCCGACAATACGCGCATCAATCAGCTGATGCGTGGCATTACTGCCCGGACGGGTAATATCACCCGCGTACCACACTTCGTCGCCCGGTTTGAAGCCGGTGACGCTTGTCCCCACCGCTTTGACGACACCGCTGGCATCCCAGCCGAGAATGCGTGGCGCCTGCAGGCCGTTTTTAACAAGACTCGCATGCACTTTGGTATCGACCGGGTTGATGGAAACGGCTTTTACTTCCACCAGCAGATCGTGTTCACCGGGCTGTGGCATCGGTTGGGTGATCTCAATAAAAGCTGCGGGATTTTCAGGATTAACGGCAATGGCTTTAACAGACATGATCAACTCCTCAATGGAATGCGTTTTGTTGAGGCTAGTCTATTAAGTGGTCATGCGCATGATAAGATGGACAATCAAGAACGGAGTGTTCGTATAGGGTGAACAATCATGTTTAAACAGCTTCAGGATATGGCGCTGTTTGCGCTGGTGGCGGAGATGGGCAGTTTTACCGCCGCAGCGCAGAAAGCAGACCTGCCGAAATCCAGCGTTAGCCAGCGGATTAGCCAGCTTGAGCAGCAGGTGGGGATCCGCCTGCTAAACCGCACCACGCGCAGGCTGAATCTGACCTTTGCGGGGGAGCACTATCTGGTGCATTGTCGCGAGATGCTGGCGGCCAGTGAAAGGGCGGAGTATGCCATTCAGCGTCTGCGTGAAAACCCCAGCGGGCGGCTTCGTATCACCTGCCCGGCGGGCATTGGCGCGACGTTACTGGCACACCTGAATGCCGAGTTTCAGCTCCGCTATCCTGACGTTTCGCTGGATGTCTCTATTTCTGACGATGTGCTCGATCTGGTGGAGTCTGGCTTTGACGTGGCGCTGCGTACCGGTAAACCGCAGGACTCCTCGCTGATTGGCCGCATGATTGGCCACTGTCCGCGCTATATGCTGGCCTCACCGGAATATCTGGCACGCCGGGAGCCGCTGCACCATCCCCGCCAGCTGGTGGATCACCGCTGTATTACCCACAAGGCCTGGTCTGAATGGCTCCTGCAAAGCGAGAGTGAGGATTACCGCTATCTGCCGGACAATGCGCATATGACGGATAATCTTGTTTATGCTCGTGAGTGCGCGGTAGCTGGTGCGGGGATCACACTCTTACCCGCTTTTTTGCTGGAAGATAAAATTGAAAAAGGGGCGCTGGTGCAGGTGCTACCGGAGTGGAACGTTGAAGGAAACGATCTCTGGATCGCCTATCCGAGCCGTAAGCTCAATTCGCCTGCGCTGATGAGCTATATCGAGTTTGCGATGCAGTTTGATGAGGTGAAGCGGTTTTACGTGGGTGGGTGATTATGTGCGGCCTGATGCCCTCACCCTGACCCTCTCCCACGGGGAGAGGGCACAAACATAAAAAACGGCAACCGAAGTTGCCGTTTTACTTTTATTTCGCAATACGCTTGTACTTAATACGCTTCGGCTCCAGCGCGTCTGCGCCCAGCGTGCGTTTCTTGTACTCTTCGTATTCGGTGAAGTTACCTTCGAAGAACTCTACCTTACCTTCATCCTGGTAGTCCAGAATGTGGGTGGCGATACGGTCAAGGAACCAACGGTCGTGCGAGATAACCATGGCACAGCCCGGGAACTCCAGCAGGGCGTTTTCCAGCGCGCGCAGGGTTTCGATGTCGAGGTCGTTGGTTGGTTCATCGAGCAGCAGTACGTTACCGCCAACCTGCAGCAGCTTCGCCAGATGCAGACGACCACGCTCACCACCGGACAACTCGCCGACGCGTTTACCCTGATCGGTACCTTTGAAGTTAAAGCGGCCAACGTAGGCACGGCTTGGCATCTCGGTGTTACCGATACGCATGATATCCAGCCCGCCGGACACTTCTTCCCACACGGTTTTGCTGTTATCCATTGCGTCACGGAACTGGTCAACGGACGCCAGTTTCACCGTTTCACCCAGGGTGATAGAGCCGCTGTCTGGCTGCTCCTGACCGGACATCATACGGAACAGGGTGGATTTACCCGCGCCGTTCGGACCGATGATACCGACGATGGCACCCTTCGGTACGGAGAAGGAGAGATCGTCGATCAGCACGCGGTCACCGTAAGATTTACGCAGGTTGCTGACTTCGACCACTTTATCCCCCAGACGCGCGCCAGGTGGAATAAACAGTTCGTTGGTTTCGTTACGTTTCTGGTATTCGGTGTTGTTCAGCTCTTCGAAGCGTGCCAGACGGGCTTTGCCCTTAGACTGACGGCCCTTCGTGCCCTGACGTACCCACTCCAGCTCTTTCTCAATAGACTTACGGCGTGCTGCTTCAGCAGACGCTTCCTGCGCCAGACGCTGATCTTTCTGCTCCAGCCAGGAAGAGTAGTTGCCTTCCCATGGGATACCCTCGCCGCGGTCCAGCTCCAGGATCCAGCCCGCCACGTTGTCGAGGAAGTAACGGTCGTGGGTGATCGCCACCACGGTGCCTTCGAAGTCGTGCAGGAAGCGTTCCAGCCACGCCACGGATTCCGCATCCAGGTGGTTAGTGGGTTCGTCGAGCAGCAGCATGTCTGGTTTTTCCAGCAGCAGACGGCACAGCGCCACGCGGCGACGCTCACCACCGGAGAGGTTGGCGATTTTCGCATCCCAGTCCGGCAGACGCAGGGCGTCAGCGGCGCGCTCCAGCTGCACGTTCAGGTTGTGACCGTCGTGCGCCTGGATAATCTCTTCAAATTTGCCTTGCTGAGCGGCCAGTTTATCGAAGTCCGCATCTGGCTCGGCGTATTTGGCATACACTTCATCCAGACCTTTCAGCGCGTTAACCACTTCGGATACCGCTTCTTCAACCGATTCACGAACGGTGTGTTCAGGGTTCAGCTGAGGTTCCTGCGGCAGGTAGCCAATTTTGATGCCTGGCTGCGGACGGGCTTCACCTTCGATGTCTGTATCGATGCCGGCCATGATGCGCAGCAGGGTGGACTTACCGGCACCGTTGAGGCCCAGAACACCGATTTTTGCGCCCGGGAAGAAGCTCAGCGAGATATTTTTAAGAATATGACGTTTCGGCGGTACCACTTTGCCGACACGATGCATGGTATAAACGAATTGAGCCACGTTGGACTTCGCCTCTTTTATCGTGATGAAAAGGAATTTCAGCCTCGAAGTGTAGCCTTTTTCCCGCCCTAATCCCAGCCAGGAACGTCGGGAGTGTTAAAACGCGCAGGAAAGGTAAAAAAGTGTCCGTAACGTGGCGCGTTCCGGGATGCCTGGTTAGCATAAGTTAATTAGACTTTGACGTGGCAAGACGCTGCAATTGACGAAAAAACAATGAGGAAGAGCTTGTGGAAAAAGCCAAACGGGTGGTCTGGCGTCTGCTGGCGGCCAGCGTATGCGTAATGGCGGTAAGCCAGGCGGTGCATGCCGATTCACTGGATGAACAACGTAACCGCTACGCCCAGATTAAACAGGCGTGGGACAACAAACAGATGGATACTGTGCAGGCGTTGATGCCGACGCTGAAAGACTATCCTCTCTATCCCTATCTGGAGTATCGCCAGATTACTGACGATCTCATGAATCAACCCACGGTCACCGTGAATAACTTCATTCAGGCGAACCCGACCCTGCCGCCCGCCCGGAACCTGCAGTCTCGTTTTGTAAACGAGCTGGCGCGTCGTGAAGACTGGCGCGGACTGCTGGCGTTCAGCCCGGAAAAACCGAACACCACGGAAGCCCAGTGTAACTATTACTATGCAAAATGGGCCACCGGTCAGCAGGAGGAAGCCTGGGCCGGGGCAAAAGAGCTGTGGCTGACCGGGAAAAGCCAGCCTAACGCCTGTGATTCGCTCTTTGGTGCCTGGCGTGCTTCCGGTAAACAGGATCCGCTGGCTTACCTTGAACGTATCCGTCTGGCGATGAAAGCGGGAAACACGCGTCTGGTGATGGCTCTGGCGGGTCAAATGCCGTCGGATTACCAGACCATTTCCACGGCCGTGATGTCGCTGGCAAACGACCCCAACAGCGTTCTGACCTTTGCCCGCAGCACGGGAGCGACCGATTTTACCCGACAGATGGCGGCGGTGGCCTTTGCCAGCGTGGCGCGTGACGATGTCGAAAACGCGCGGCTGATGATCCCGCAGCTTGTACAGGCACAGCAGCTCAATGAAGAGCAAACCCAGGAACTGCGCGACATCGTGGCGTGGAGACTGATGGGCTCGGACGTAACCGACGAACAGGCCCGCTGGCGGGACGATGCCATTATGCGTTCCAACTCCACGTCGCTGGTGGAACGTCGCGTGCGCATGGCGCTGGGGACGGGCGATCGTAAAGGCCTTAATACCTGGCTTGCGCGTCTGCCGATGGAAGCCAAAGAGAAAGACGAATGGCGCTACTGGCAGGCGGATCTGCTGATGGAGCGGGGACGCGATGACGAAGCCAAAGAGATCCTCCACGCGCTGATGCAGCAGCGAGGCTTCTACCCAATGGTGGCCGCGCAGCGTCTGGGTGAGGAGTACACCTTCCGCATTGATAAAGCGCCGGGTAACGCCAGCCCGGCGTTGACCCAGGGGCCGGAAATGGCGCGCGTGCGCGAGCTGATGTACTGGAATATGGACAACACCGCCCGTAGCGAGTGGGCGAATCTGGTCACCAGCCGCACTACGGATGAGAAAGCCCAGCTTGCCCGTTACGCCTTTGATAACCACTGGTGGGATCTGAGCGTTCAGGCGACGATCGCCGGTAAGCTGTGGGATCATCTCGAAGAACGTTTCCCGCTGGCCTACAAAGATCTGTTCGATCGCTACACCAGCGGTAAAGATATTCCGCAAAGCTATGCCATGGCGATTGCCCGTCAGGAGAGCGCCTGGAACCCGAAAGTCCGTTCCCCGGTAGGGGCCAGCGGCCTGATGCAGATTATGCCGGGCACGGCGACGCATACGGTGAAGATGTTTAATATCCCGGGATACAGCAGTCCATCACAGCTGCTGGATCCGGATACCAACATCAACATTGGTACCAGCTATCTGCAGTACGTCTATCAGCAGTTTGGTAACAACCGCATTTTCGCCTCTGCGGCGTATAACGCGGGCCCAGGGCGTGTGCGTACCTGGCTGGGTAACAGCGCCGGACGCATCGACGCCGTGGCGTTTGTCGAGAGCATTCCGTTCTCAGAAACGCGCGGCTACGTGAAGAACGTGCTGGCGTATGATGCCTATTACCGTTACTTCATGGGGCAAAAAGATACCCTGATGAGCGATGCGGAGTGGCAGAGACGTTACTGATTGGGATGGGTTGTGTTATGCTGTACTCGTTAATGAGTACAACAGGCGGTATAACATGACCCAGCATTCCCCGTATTCCTCGGCACTGGCCGAACAACGTCATCAGGAGTGGCTTCGTTTTGTGGAGTTGCTCCGCCAGTCTTACGACCAGGATCTGCATTTACCCCTGCTGCAACTGATGCTGACGCCGGACGAGCGTGAGGCGTTGGGCACGCGCGTGCGGATCATCGAAGAGTTACTGCGCGGTGAGATGAGCCAGCGTGAGCTCAAAAACGAGCTGGGCGCGGGGATCGCGACGATCACCCGCGGTTCAAACAGCCTGAAGTCTGCGCCGGTTGAGCTGCGTCAGTGGCTGGAAGCGGTATTGCTGAAAAACGCCGGATGACGGCTGCGCCTTATCCGGCCTACACGTTCAACGATAAATGGCGTTATGGAACGGGCTTAACGCCAGGATCACCGCCTGATGGTAAACGCTTGAGCGCGTAAGCGCGCCAGCAGTAAAGACGCCAATCGCTCCTTCTTTACGGCCTATTTCATCAATGCCGGTGTACTGCGACATCACTGGCCCGAGCGCTTCGCCTGCGCGCACTTTTTCCAGAATGATGTCCGGCAGCGGCAGGGTGGCCGAGCGTGCTTCACCGCGCTGTTCACGGCTTTCGATAACCACCCAGCTAAACGTCGCGCCCTCGTCAATTCCCGCTTCAATGGCGACCCAGAAGTCGGCATCGGGTGCGGCCGCTTTCGCATTTAACACGCGATTTCGTGCGCCAGCGCGCGTTTCTTCGCTGCCAAACGGCTGTTCAGGAACGCCACTCTCGACGCCGACGGCATCAATATGGCAGGATCCTTCGCCGAAAATCTCTTCAAATGCCCTTAGAATTGCCTGAATTTTGGCAGGATTGGTGGTAGCAGAGACAACATGGTGCATAATTAAGCTCGATTCAAAAAAACTCATCGCAGTATAACGGAAAAAAAGCATGTTACAGGTATACCTTGTTCGCCACGGTGAAACGCAGTGGAACGCCGAGCGACGTATTCAAGGCCAGTCCGACAGTCCTCTCACTGAAAAGGGTGTGCAGCAAGCGTGGCAGGTGGCAGAACGTGCCAGAACGCTGGGCATTACCCATGTCATCACCAGCGATTTAGGTCGCACGCAGCAGACGGCGCGCATTATTGCTGATGCCTGTGGTTGTGATGTGCTGCTTGAACCGCGCCTGCGCGAGCTGGATATGGGGGTGCTCGAAAAACGCCATATCGATACGCTGACAGAAACGGAAGAGGGCTGGCGCCGCACGCTGGTTAACGGTACCGAAGATGGCCGTATCCCTGAGGGCGAATCCATGCAGGAGCTGAGCGTGCGTATGCATGCTGCGCTGGCGGAATGCCTGAAGCTGCCCGCCGGAAGCCGTCCACTGCTGGTGAGTCACGGGATTGCGCTGGGATGTCTGGTCAGCACCATTCTGGGGTTACCGGCCTATGCGGAGCGCCGTTTGCGTCTGCGCAACTGCTCTATTTCCCGTATTGATTATCAGGAAAGCGCGTGGCTGGCGTCGGGATGGGTCGTTGAGATGGCAGGGGACATTTCGCATCTTGATGCCCCTGCACTGGATGAACTGCAGCGCTAACGACGGATCGGGATTAAGAATTCCATCCGCAGATTAATGGGGCCTTCTTCCGGTTTCGCATCGCTTGCCGGGTAGTAGCGCTCAATATCCTGACCTTTACGGCGATTCAGGTTCAGCATAGGCATGCATGTTCCGTAAACGGTCAGGATGAATTCCTGTACGCCCGTTCCCAGCCCTTCGTAGGAGAACATCACATACTCTCCGCCTTCCAGCACGACCGGTTTAGAGCCCTGAATATAGCCATTGGCCATCTCCGGCGTTAACGCGGTGGTGTAGAACACCTCCTGCTCGTCGTCTTTTTCCTGGCTTGGATGCGTTTCGTTGAGACCATACAGGATAGGCGGGATCGCCGGGGCATGGCTCAGGAAGTCGCGCCAGAACTGAACGCGCATTTGATGGCGGAACTCAGAAATCTGCTCCAGAGAACAGGTGTAGCTCTGTGTCGTACCGATCAAATGGGTTTCCGGCAGGGTAATGATTTCGTACTTCGGCATGGCGAACTCGCCCAGACGCAGCGGCGGGCGCATACCGTATGAGCTCCAGTCAGGTGAACGGCGATAGAGTGCTGGCGTCAACGAGAACTGTTTTTTAAAAGCTCGGGTGAATGTTTGTTGCGAGTCGAAACGATACTGCAGGGCAATATCAAGAATGGGCCGCGCGGTCAGGCGTAAGGCCACCGCAGATTTAGATAAACGACGTGCGCGAATATAGGCACCGATAGCATGACCGGTGACATCCTTGAACATCCTTTGCAGATGCCACTTGGAATAGCCTGCTTTAGCCGCCACATTATCCAGTGACAAAGGCTGGTCAAGATGACCTTCCAGCCAGGTTAGCAGGTCGCGAATAATTCCAGCCTGATCCATATACTATCCTCATCCTTAAAACAGCAGGTGCCTGATAACAGGTTAGCGGATAATAGCATTTTTTGATGTTTTAGCATTCAGTGTTTTTTTTGCTCATTAATGCTTTTTGTCCTGCGTTTTGGGGGAATATATTCTAATCCTGTGATCTTGCTACATTTTTGTCTAACGTGTTGAATAATCGCTCAACGTAATATTAAGAAATGGTAACAATATGAAATATAAGACATTGCTCTTAACAGCCTTACTGCTGATAGCGGGCCGCGCGGCGCAGGCGGAACAGATTGGTTCTGTCGATACCGTGTTTAAAATGTTTGGGCCGGACCACAAAATTGTGGTGGAGGCGTTTGACGATCCGGATGTGAAAAACGTCACCTGCTACGTTAGCCGGGCAAAAACCGGGGGGATTAAAGGCGGTCTGGGACTGGCCGAGGATACATCCGATGCGGCCATCTCCTGCCAGCAGGTCGGGCCGGTTGAGCTGAGCGACAAAATCAAAAACGGCAAAGCGCAGGGGGATGTGGTGTTCCAGAAACGGACGTCGCTGGTCTTCAAAAAGCTGCAGGTGGTGCGTTTTTACGATGCTAAACGTAACACCCTGGCCTACCTTGCTTACTCCGACAAAGTAGTGGAAGGTTCACCGAAAAACGCGATTAGCGCGGTGCCGATTATGCCGTGGCGGGAATAAAAAAACGGCGCTTTCGCGCCGTTTTTTATGGTGTTGACTGCAGGATCACTCCTGCAGGTCACCGCAGAAACGATAGCCTTCGCCGTGGATCGTGGCGATGATTTCCGGCGTATCTGGCGTAGATTCGAAATGTTTACGAATACGACGGATGGTCACGTCTACAGTACGGTCGTGTGGCTTCAGCTCACGGCCGGTCATTTTCTTCAGCAGTTCTGCACGGGACTGAATTTTGCCCGGGTTTTCACAGAAGTGCAGCATCGCGCGGAATTCACTGCGCGGCAGTTTATACTGCTCACCGTTCGGGCTGATCAGTGAACGGCTATTGATATCAAGTTCCCAGCCGTTGAATTTGTAGCTGTCTACGCTACGACGCTCTTCGCTGACGGTGCCCAGGTTCATGGTGCGGGACAGCAGGTTGCGTGCACGAATGGTTAACTCGCGTGGGTTAAACGGTTTGGTGATGTAGTCATCCGCACCGATTTCCAGGCCAAGGATCTTATCAACTTCGTTATCACGGCCTGTCAGGAACATTAATGCGACGTTCGCCTGTTCACGCAGTTCGCGCGCCAGCAGAAGGCCGTTTTTACCTGGCAGATTGATATCCATAATGACCAGGTTGATATCATTTTCAGAAAGGATCTGATGCATCTCTGCGCCATCGGTCGCTTCAAAGACATCGTAGCCTTCTGCTTCGAAAATGCTCTTCAACGTGTTGCGTGTTACCAACTCGTCTTCAACGATAAGAATGTGCGGGGTCTGCATGTTTGCTACCTAAATTGCCAACTAAATCGAAACAGGAAGTACAAAAGTCCCTGACCTGCCTGATGCATGTCGCAAATTAACATGACCGGGCTAACGTGACTAAAGTACGTAATTGCGTTCTTGATGCACTTTCCATCAACGTCAACAACATCATTAGCTTGGTCGTGGGTACTTTCCCTTTGGACCCGACAGTGTCAAAAACGGCTGTCATCCTAACCATTTTAACAGCAACATAACAGGCTAAGTGACACCTGACACCCAATAAAACTACGCTTCGTTGACATATATCAAGTTCAATTGTAGCACGTTAACAGTTTGATGAAATCATCATAGCTAAATGCTAGCCTTTGTCACAATTTTTCAATAAACCAACTAGTTGCGGATCTTGATTGATAAACGTTACGAATCCAACTTAAATCGCGTATTCACCCTGTCATTATCATTATAAAACATAAGGATAATCAGGTTCTGTTAACATTCTAAATGATTGTTCAGCTACAAAATAGTTTAGCGCTTTTAATTTGTTATGAAACGCTATTTCGGTGATTTGTGTTGCAAAATTGTAAATTCGCGCCGCGTAATATGTTGACGCGCATCACATTAATCCCCGCTAACTGATTAAAAAGAGAGCATAAATGCATCTGTCGATTGTACTGGTCGCGCCAGCCAGAGCTGAAAATATAGGCGCTGCGGCGCGTGCCATGAAGACCATGGGGTTCACCGATTTGCGTATTGTGGACAGCGCTGCTCACCTGGAGCCCGCGGCGCGTTGGGTGGCGCACGGGTCGGGCGATATTCTTGATAATATAACCACTTACGACAAGCTCGCCGACGCGCTGCACGATATTTCGTTTACCGTTGCGACCACGGCGCGCAGTCGGGCTAAGTTCCACTATTACGCCACGCCAGCGGAACTGGTACCGATGATGAGCGAGAAAAGCCAGTGGCTGGAAAAAGCGGCGCTGGTGTTTGGGCGGGAAGATTCAGGATTAACAAACGACGAACTGGCGCTCGCGGACGTGCTGACAGGGGCTCCGATGGTCGCGGATTATCCGTCCCTGAATTTAGGTCAGGCGGTGATGGTCTATTGCTATCAATTAGCGTCCTTAATACAAATTCCCCAACCGCAAGCGGTGGGTACCGACGAAAACCAACTGGCCGCGCTGCGTACGCGCGTTGACAACCTGCTGATGCAACTTGGTGTGGCGGATGATCAAAAAATGGCTGACTGGCTGCAGCAGCGTCTTGGGCGTCTGGAGCAGCGCGATACGGCAATGCTGCACCGTTTGCTGCACGATATCGAAAAAAAATTATCCGAGTAAAATGCTGCCATAAGTTTTTACTATGGCGTAAGCGTCTGACGTTAAGGGTTGCCTCTGGCGGAATCGGATGAAAATAAATCTGCACGCAGCGGGACGTAAGAATCCGCTGAATTGTGATCAAATTAAAAATTCATTGACTTAAGGTGCCCGATCCTTTAACCCTAAAAGAATACAGCACAGACAGATAATAATGACAGAGTACACAACATCCATGAAACGCATCAGCATCACCACCATTACCACAACCATCATTACCACAGGTAACGATGCGGGCTGACGCGTACAGGAAAAACAGAAAAAAGCCCGCACCTGAACAGTGCGGGCTTTTTTTTCGGCTAAAGGAAACGAGGTAGAACCATGCGAGTGTTGAAGTTCGGCGGTACATCAGTGGCAAATGCAGAACGCTTTCTGCGTGTTGCCGATATCCTGGAGAGCAACGCCAGGCAGGGACAGGTCGCGACCGTTCTCTCTGCGCCGGCAAAAATCACTAACCACCTGGTGGCGATGATTGAAAAGACCATTGGCGGTCAGGATGCACTTCCGAACATTAGCGATGCCGAGCGTATCTTCGCCGAGCTGCTGCAGGGACTGGCGGAGGCACAGCCAGGTTTCCCGCTCGTACAGCTGAAAGCCTTCGTAGAACAAGAATTTGCCCAGATTAAACATGTGCTGCACGGTATCAGCCTGCTGGGTCAGTGCCCGGACAGCATCAACGCGGCGTTAATTTGCCGCGGTGAGAAACTCTCTATCGCCATCATGGCGGGCCTGCTGGAAGCGCGCGGGCATCACGTCACGGTGATTGATCCGGTTGAAAAACTGCTGGCGGTGGGCCACTACCTCGAATCCACCGTTGATATTGCTGAATCAACCCGCCGCATCGCTGCGAGCAAAATTCCTTCTGACCATATGATCCTGATGGCGGGCTTCACCGCCGGCAATGAAAAGGGTGAACTGGTGGTGCTGGGCCGTAACGGCTCTGATTACTCTGCTGCTGTGCTGGCCGCCTGTTTACGCGCGGACTGTTGCGAGATCTGGACTGACGTTGACGGCGTATACACCTGCGACCCGCGCCAGGTACCGGACGCCAGGCTGCTGAAGTCGATGTCTTACCAGGAGGCGATGGAGCTTTCCTACTTCGGCGCGAAAGTGCTTCACCCTCGTACCATCTCCCCCATTGCCCAGTTCCAGATCCCTTGCCTGATTAAAAATACCGGTAACCCGCAAGCGCCTGGCACGCTGATTGGCGCCAGCACCGACGAAGATGGCCTGCCGGTGAAAGGTATCTCTAACCTCAACAACATGGCAATGTTCAGCGTCTCCGGGCCTGGTATGAAAGGGATGGTTGGCATGGCGGCGCGCGTGTTTGCCGCAATGTCACGCAATGGGATCTCTGTGGTGCTGATCACCCAGTCCTCATCGGAATACAGCATCAGCTTCTGCGTGCCGCAGGGTGACTGTCTGCGCGCCCGTCGTGCGCTGGAAGAAGAGTTCTATCTGGAGCTGAAAGAAGAGCTGCTGGAGCCATTATCCATTCAGGAACGTCTTGCGGTTATCTCCGTGGTTGGCGACGGTATGCGCACGCTGCGCGGTATCTCCGCCAAGTTCTTTGCCGCGCTGGCGCGCGCCAATATTAATATCGTGGCGATTGCCCAGGGCTCATCCGAGCGTTCTATTTCGGTGGTGGTTGATAACGATGACGCGACTACCGGCGTACGCGTGGTTCATCAGATGCTGTTCAACACCGATCAGGTGATTGAGCTGTTCCTGATTGGCGTGGGCGGTGTTGGCGGTGCGCTGCTGGAGCAGGTGAAACGTCAGCAGGAGTGGCTGAAGAAGAAGCATATCGATCTGCGCGTCTGCGGGATCGCCAACTCAAAAGCGCTGCTGACCAACGTTCACGGGCTGAACCTGGAAAACTGGCAGGCCGAGTTGAACGAGGCAAAAGAGCCGTTCAACCTTGGGCGTCTGATCCGTCTGGTGAAAGAGTATCACCTGCTGAACCCGGTGATTGTCGATTGTACCTCGAACCAGGCGGTTGCCGATCAGTACGCGGACTTCTTGCGCGAAGGCTTCCATGTGGTCACGCCGAACAAAAAGGCCAACACCTCGTCGATGGATTACTATCACCAGCTGCGTCTGGCGGCGAGCAAATCGCGTCGCAAGTTCCTGTACGATACCAACGTGGGGGCGGGCCTGCCGGTTATCGAAAACCTGCAGAACCTGCTGAACGCGGGCGACGAACTGCAACATTTCTCCGGCATTCTCTCCGGTTCGCTGTCCTTTATTTTCGGTAAGCTGGATGAAGGGATGAGCCTCTCAGAAGCAACCCGTGCCGCGCGTGAACTGGGCTACACCGAGCCGGATCCGCGTGACGATCTCTCCGGTATGGACGTGGCGCGCAAACTGCTTATTCTGGCGCGCGAAACGGGCCGTGAGCTGGAGCTTTCCGATATCGTGATAGAACCCGTGCTGCCGGCTGAATTTGACAGCAGCGGTGACGTCAGCGCCTTTATGGACAAGTTACCGCAGCTGGATGACGCTTTTGCCGCACGCGTGGCGAAAGCCCGTGATGAAGGTAAGGTATTGCGCTATGTTGGCAACATTGAAGAAGATGGCGTGTGCCGGGTGAAGATTGCCGAAGTCGATGGCAACGATCCGCTGTACAAAGTCAAAAACGGCGAAAACGCCCTGGCGTTTTACAGCCACTATTATCAGCCATTGCCGCTGGTGCTTCGCGGCTATGGCGCAGGGAACGATGTTACGGCGGCGGGTGTGTTTGCCGATCTGCTGCGTACCCTGTCATGGAAGTTAGGAGTTTAACATGGTCAAAGTTTATGCCCCGGCTTCCAGCGCCAATATGAGCGTCGGGTTTGATGTGCTGGGTGCGGCGGTGACGCCGGTGGACGGTTCACTATTGGGCGATACGGTCACGGTGGAAGCAGCAGAAAGCTTCAGCCTGAATAACGTGGGACGTTTTGCCAGCAAGCTGCCGTCCGAACCGCGCGAGAATATTGTCTATCAGTGCTGGGAGCGCTTCTGTCAGGAGATCGGGAAAAACGTGCCGGTCGCCATGACGCTGGAAAAAAGTATGCCGATTGGCTCTGGCCTGGGGTCAAGTGCCTGCTCTGTTGTGGCCGCGCTGGTGGCGATGAATGAGCACTGCGGCAAACCCCTGAACAATAGCCGTCTGCTGGGGTTAATGGGTGAGCTGGAAGGCCGCATCTCTGGCAGTATCCACTACGATAACGTCGCGCCGTGTTTCCTCGGCGGTATGCAGTTGATGATCGAAGAAAATGGCATCATCAGCCAGCAGGTGCCAGGGTTTGATGAGTGGCTGTGGGTACTGGCCTACCCGGGTATCAAAGTTTCTACCGCGGAAGCGCGTGCGATCCTGCCTGCGCAGTATCGTCGTCAGGACTGCATCGCCCACGGACGTCACCTGGCAGGCTTTATTCACGCCTGTTATACCCGTCAGCCACAGCTGGCGGCGAAATTGATGAAAGATGTGATTGCCGAACCGTATCGTACGAAGTTGCTGCCTGGCTTTAATGAGGCGCGACAGGCATCGCTTGATATTGGCGCGCAGGCGTGCGGCATCTCCGGCTCCGGCCCGACGCTGTTCGCCCTGTGCGATAAGCCAGACACCGCGCAGCGCGTGGCGGACTGGCTCTCTAAACACTACCTGCAAAATCAGGAAGGCTTTGTTCATATTTGCCGTCTGGACACGGCTGGCGCACGAGTACTGGGATAACGAATGAAACTCTACAATCTGAAAGATCATAACGAGCAGGTCAGCTTCGCGCAGGCGGTGACTCAGGGACTGGGCAAAAATCAGGGGCTGTTCTTCCCTCACGATCTCCCTGAATTCCAGCTGACCGACATTGATGAGCTGTTGAAGCAGGACTTTGTCACTCGCAGCACAAAAATTTTGTCTGCGTTTATCGGCGACGAAATCCCGCAGGAGTTGCTGGAAGAGCGCGTACGTGCGGCGTTCGCCTTCCCGGCACCGGTTCAGCAGGTTGAGCCGGATGTGGGCTGTCTGGAGCTGTTCCACGGCCCAACCCTGGCGTTTAAAGACTTCGGCGGCCGCTTTATGGCGCAGATGCTTACCCACATCAGCGGCGACAAGCCGGTCACCATTCTGACCGCCACCTCCGGGGATACCGGTGCCGCCGTGGCGCATGCTTTTTACGGTCTGAAGAACGTCCGCGTGGTGATCCTCTATCCGAAAGGCAAGATCAGCCCGCTCCAGGAAAAACTGTTCTGCACCCTCGGCGGCAACATTGAAACCGTGGCGGTAGATGGCGACTTCGATGCCTGTCAGGCGCTGGTGAAACAGGCCTTCGACGATGAAGAGCTGAAAGCCGCGCTGGGGCTCAACTCTGCTAACTCCATTAACATCAGCCGCCTGCTGGCGCAGATTTGCTACTACTTCGAAGCGGTTGCCCAACTGCCGCAAGAGGCGCGTAATCAGCTGGTGGTTTCGGTACCGAGCGGAAACTTTGGCGACCTGACCGCGGGCCTGCTGGCGAAATCCCTCGGGCTGCCGGTGAAACGCTTTATTGCGGCGACTAACGCCAACGACACCGTGCCACGCTTCCTGAAAGACGGTAAATGGGCGCCGAACGCGACCCAGGCGACGCTCTCTAACGCGATGGACGTGTCACAGCCAAACAACTGGCCGCGCGTGGAAGAGCTGTTCCGCCGTAAAGTGTGGCGTCTGGGCGATCTGGGCTATGCGGCGGTCACCGATGAAACCACCAAAAGCACTATGCGTGAGCTGAAAGCGGTGGGGTATACCTCTGAACCGCATGCGGCGATTGCTTACCGTGCGCTGCGCGACCAGCTTAATCCTGGCGAGTATGGCCTGTTCCTGGGGACGGCGCATCCGGCAAAATTCAAAGAGAGCGTGGAAGAGATTCTGGGTGAAACGCTGCCGCTGCCGAAAGAGCTGGCGGATCGCGCTGACCTGCCGCTGCTCTCTCATGAGCTGCCGGCGGATTTTGCCGCGCTGCGTAAGCTGATGATGACCCGAGCGTGATTTTTTGCCCGGTGGCGCTGCGCTTACCGGGCCTGCAACAATTTCAATCGTAGGCCGGGTAAGCGAAGCATCACCCGGCTTTTTTGTGAGGAAAATAAGGAGAAAAATAGCAGGGAAAAAGCAGAAATTCCCAATAAATGCGGTCGCTTAGCGTTTAGGATTGCAGAGAATAACATCCCCGGTTCCCCTCACGTAATCTCCTTACATCGGCCCACGTTGGGCAAGAATCATAAGGAGTCACCGATGTCTAAACTGAAACCTGCGCTGATTGCGCTTTCACTGATGCTGGTCGCTCCCATGGCGGTACAGGCATCCGAAATCACCCTGGTTCCGGCGGTCAAACTGCAGATTGGCGATCGGGATAATAACGGCCATTACTGGGACGGCGGCCGCTGGCGCGACCATGACTGGTGGAAGGCGCATTATGAATGGCGCGATAACCACTGGCGTCCACATGATGAGCATCGCGATCGTGACGATCGTCATGACCACCGCCACGACGATCACCGACCAGGCCCGGACTGGAAGCATCACTAATACAAACCCCGCCAGCAGGCGGGGTTGTTTTTTTACTGTTCGTGGCGCTTAAACACCAGTTCCCCTTTCCCTGACGCTTCCTCGTCAAAGAAATACCCCTCGCTGTTGAATCCGGTGAGCTGCTCTGGCTTCGTCAGGCGGTTTTGAATGATGTAGCGGCTCATCAGGCCACGCGCTTTTTTGGCATAGAAGCTGATGACCTTGAACTTGCCGTTTTTCTCATCAAGGAAGACCGGTTTAATAATTTCCGCATTGAGCTTCTTCGGCTTCACCGATTTGAAGTATTCATCGGAGGCGAGGTTAATCACCACGTTATCCCCCTGCGCGTGCAGGGCTGCGTTCAGCTTATCGGTGATAATGTCGCCCCAGAAATGGTACAGATCTTTGCCTTTGGCGTTTTCCAGGCGGATGCCCATCTCCAGACGATAGGGCTGCATCAGATCCAGCGGGCGCAGCACGCCGTACAGGCCTGAAAGCATACGCAGATGCTGCTGGGCAAAATCGAAATCGGCTTCGCTGAACTCTTCTGCCTGCAGGCCGGTATAGACATCGCCCTTGAAGGCCAGAAGCGCCTGGCGCGCATTCGCAGGAGTAAAGTCAGGATGCCACTCATGGAAGCGGGTCGCGTTGAGATCGGCGAGCTTATCACTGATGCTCATCAGAGAGGCGATTTGCGGCGCGGAGAGCTTACGCGCCTCGTGAATCAGTTGTTGCGAGTAGTCCAGCAGTTCAGGCTGGGTATAACGCTCGGTCGCGAGCGGGCTCTGGTAGTCGAGCGTTTTTGCAGGTGAAATCAGAATCAGCATATCCAGTCCTTGCAGGAAATTTAAGGCGACTTTAGCAAAAAATCGCCCTGAATTGATCGATAGCTGTTATTGCCGCGGCAAATCATCCCACGTGCCGGGCGCAATCTGCGACTTGATTTCGGGATAGCGCGAGGCGTCAAACACCGGCGGAACCCCCAGCTTGCGCTGGCGAAGGTAGTCCCGGGCGATGAGGGTGACTACGGGCGAGAGCAGCAAAATCGCCGTCAGGTTGGTGATCGCCATCAGCGCCATAATCACGTCCGCCAGTTGCCAGACCACCGGCATGCTGAGCAGAGAACCCACGATGACCATCAGCAACATGCCCAGGCGCAACAGGTTGAGCATGGGGCGAGAGTTGAGCTTCAGGAAAATGAGGTTGTTCTCGGCGTAAAGGTAATTGACGACCATTGAGCTGAAGGCGAACAACAGCAGAATGAGCGAAACAAATCCCGCTCCCCAGCCACCGGTAAGGTTCACCAGCGCCTGCTGAAGAAGCTGTATCCCGGCGGCTTCCGTTGAGTGAGAGATTGGGCCTGCCAGCAGCAAGATCATGGCGCTGGAGGAGCAGATAATAATCGTGTCCGTGAAGACGCCAATCATTTGCACAATGCCTTGCGCGGCCGGGTGAGGGGGCCAGGAAGCGGCCGCCGCCGCGGCATTGGGGGTAGACCCCATTCCGGCTTCGTTAGAGAACATACCGCGTTGAAAACCCGCCATCAGCGCCTGGCTAAAGGTATAGCCCAGCGCACCCGAAGCCGCTTCACGCCAGCCAAAGGCGCTGCTGAAAATGGTCGCAATCACATCTGGCACCTGGTCGATATGCAACGCAGCGACCAGCAGGCTGGCCGCAACCCAGAGCAAGGCCATAATGGGAACCAGCCACTGCATCAGGCGGGCTGTGCCCTTAAGACCGGTAGAGATGGTCAGCAGTATGCAGAGGGCTAACCCCGCGCCGGTGAGCCATTCCGGACAGGCGAAGGCATAGCGCAGGGCATGGGCGACAGAATTTGCCTGGACGGTGTTGAAAATCAGGCCATAGGCGACGAGCAAGAAAACTGAGAACAGCACGCCCATCCAGCGCATCCCTAAGCCGCGCGCCATGTACCAGGCAGGGCCACCGCGAAACTGGCCATGATGATCTTTTTCTTTATAGAGCTGGGCGAGAGAGCATTCGGCAAAGGACGTTGCCATGCCGATAATTGCCGTCACCCACATCCAGAAAACCGCCCCCGGCCCACCGGCGCTGATAGCCAGCGCGACCCCCGCCAGGTTACCGCTGCCAAGCCTTGCCGCAAGGCTGGTGCACAGCGCCTGGAACGAGGTTAATCCACCGGGTTGTGGCGTGACGCTGTTTTTCAGACTTCTGCCAAATTTGCGGATATAACGAAACTGGATAAAACCGCTGCGTAACGTAAACCATATACCTGCTGCCAGAAGCAGGTATATCATTATCGAACCCCAGAGCACTTCGTTAATAAAGAAAAAGAAATCAGGCATTAACGTCCCTCATGTTGATGCCAGGGTAAGGATGTAAACGCTACCACATATTGGGCGTACTGTTACGTAGCTGCCTCTTAATATTCCGAGTTTATCATACATTGGCTAAGCGCACTGTCTGCGGTTGCGCTACCCCTCTGTCGTGTTATCATCAGGGCAGACCGGTTACATCCCCCTAACAAGTAAACCTGTCATTTTTCCGCTGCAGGCATGCTGTCGGTAGCGTGAATTATCCAGGGCACGTTAAAAGAGAAACACTATCATGACGGATAAATTGACCTCCCTTCGTCAGTTCACCACTGTCGTAGCTGACACCGGAGATATCGCGGCAATGAAGCTGTACCAGCCGCAGGATGCCACAACTAACCCTTCTCTGATCCTTAACGCCGCGCAGATCCCTGAGTATCGCAAACTGATTGACGACGCCGTGACCTGGGCGAAAGCACAGAGCAACGACCGCGCGCAGCAGGTTGTGGATGCCACTGATAAACTGGCAGTGAACATCGGTCTGGAGATCCTTAAACTGGTTCCTGGCCGCATCTCTACCGAAGTGGATGCGCGTCTCTCCTACGACACCGAAGCGTCTATCGCGAAAGCCAAACGTCTGATCAAAATGTATAACGATGCGGGTATCAGCAATGACCGTATCCTGATCAAACTGGCTTCTACCTGGCAGGGTATCCGCGCTGCTGAACAGCTGGAAAAAGACGGTATCAACTGTAACCTGACGCTGCTGTTCTCCTTCGCGCAGGCGCGTGCATGTGCGGAAGCGGGCGTATACCTGATTTCTCCGTTCGTGGGTCGTATTCTGGACTGGTACAAAGCCAATACCGACAAGAAAGAGTACGCCGCGTCTGAAGATCCAGGCGTGATTTCCGTGACTGAAATCTACGAATACTACAAACAGCACGGTTATGAGACCGTTGTTATGGGCGCAAGCTTCCGTAACGTCGGCGAAATCATCGAACTGGCTGGCTGTGACCGCCTGACCATCGCACCAGCGCTGCTGAAAGAGCTGGCTGAGAGCGAAGGTACCATCGAGCGTAAACTGTCTTACACCGGTGAAGTGAAAGCGCGTCCAGAGCGTATCACTGAATCCGAGTTCCTGTGGCAGCACAACCAGGATCCAATGGCGGTAGACAAACTGGCTGACGGTATCCGTAAGTTTGCTATTGACCAGGAAAAACTGGAAAAAATGATCGGCGATCTGCTGTAATCATTCTGCGTGACCGGGCTCCCGGTCACGCGACTTCTTTCGTACTCTGTCTGAAATTCCCCTCTGCGTGTATCATTCCCTTTAATCAGTACTTTTTGAATGGAATGGATATGAATACCTTACGCATCGGCTTAGTGTCGATTTCTGACCGCGCCTCAAGCGGTGTTTATCAGGATAAAGGCATCCCTGCTCTTGAAGAGTGGCTGGGTAGCGCGCTGACCACCCCGTTTGAAATCCAGACCCGCCTGATCCCGGACGAACAGCCGATCATCGAGCAGACGTTGTGTGAGCTGGTGGATGAGATGAGCTGCCACCTGGTGCTGACCACCGGCGGAACCGGTCCTGCACGTCGTGATGTGACACCAGATGCTACGCTTGCTATAGCTGACCGTGAAATGCCGGGCTTCGGTGAACAGATGCGCCAGATTAGCCTGCACTTTGTTCCAACGGCGATCCTCTCCCGTCAGGTGGGGGTGATTCGCAAGCAGGCGCTGATCCTGAATCTGCCGGGCCAGCCTAAGTCGATCAAAGAGACGCTGGAAGGGTTAAAAGCGGATGACGGCAGCGTGATCGTCCATGGGATCTTTGCAAGTGTACCGTATTGTATACAGCTACTGGACGGGCCGTATGTCGAAACCGACGACAAAGTAGTAGCAGCATTTCGTCCTAAAAGCGCACGCCGCGAAACAATCTCCTGAAAATAATCATTATGTGACATTAGCTGAAGCTGCTGTGGTGTGCTAAAAGTTTTACGGTATAGTAATTTTTTCTTTACGATAGCTGTAATAATAATTCCACAACACACGCTAAATGGTTCGCTATGTCACATAACACCCGACCTCTGAATCGACAGGACTACAAAACGCTCACGCTCGCGGCACTGGGCGGCGCGCTGGAGTTTTACGATTTCATCATCTTTGTTTTCTTTGCCGCTGTGGTGGGGGAGTTGTTCTTCCCGGCGGATATCCCGGAATGGCTGCGTCAGGTGCAAACCTTCGGTATTTTTGCTGCCGGGTATCTGGCGCGTCCTCTTGGTGGGATTGTGATGGCGCACTTTGGCGATCTTGTCGGGCGCAAAAAGATGTTTACCCTCAGTATCCTGCTGATGGCCGTGCCGACGTTGGCCATTGGTCTGCTGCCAACCTACGCCTCGATGGGCATTCTCGCCCCGTTATTGTTGCTGCTGATGCGTATTCTTCAGGGGGCGGCCATCGGCGGTGAAGTGCCGGGAGCGTGGGTGTTTGTCGCGGAGCATGTTCCGGCGCGCCGCATTGGTATCGCCTGCGGAACCTTAACCGCGGGGCTAACGGTGGGGATTTTGCTCGGTTCCGTCGTCGCGACAATTGTGAATACCAGCATGACGCAACAGGCCGTACACGACTGGGGCTGGCGTCTGCCGTTCCTGCTGGGCGGGGCGTTTGGCCTGGTGGCGATGTACCTGCGCCGTTGGCTCCAGGAGACCCCGATTTTCCTCGAAATGCAGCAGCGCAAAGCGCTGGCACAAGAGTTGCCCGTTAAAGCCGTCGTGGTGCGTCATAAAAAAGCGGTGGTGGTGTCGATGCTGCTTACCTGGTTGCTCTCGGCAGGCATTGTGGTGGTGATTTTGATGTCGCCGGTCTGGCTGCAAAAGCAGTACGGCTTTGCCCCGGCGGTGACCTTACAGGCGAACAGTATCGCCACGGTTATGCTCTGCTTCGGCTGCCTGGCCGCCGGGCTGGCTGCGGATCGTTTCGGTGCCAGCGTAACCTTTATCGTTGGCAGCCTGTTACTGGCGGGCTCAAGCTGGGCGTTTTACCATCTGGCCGGGAGTCATCCTGAACAGCTGTTCCTTTTATACGGCGTGGTAGGGCTGTGCGTTGGCGTGGTGGGGGCGGTGCCTTATGTGATGGTTCGGGCCTTCCCGCCAGAAGTCCGCTTCACCGGCATCTCATTCTCATACAATGTTTCATATGCCATCTTCGGTGGACTGACGCCGATTGCGGTTACGGTATTGATGGGCGTGTCACCGCTGGCACCTGCCTGGTATGTGCTGGCGTTGTCGCTGATGGGGCTGGTGTTGGGGATTTGGCTTCGCCAGATGGGAGAATGTCGTGCCCGCGAGGCGGACACGACAGAGGGATCAGTGTTTTTCACCAATCGGTAAAATGGTGCGGTCAAACTGCTCGTTCAGCACTTCACCCATTGCCAGGTAGATAGCGCTTGCGCCGCAAACCAGACCAATCCAGCCTGCAACGTGAACGATGCCTTCGTTGTCCACCAGATGACCAATCGCCAGCAGGGCGAACAGCACGGTCAGGCTCAGGAAGACAAACTGCAGTGCGCGGTTACCCTTGAGGGTGCCGAAGAACATGAACAGGGTTAAGACACCCCACAGGCCCAGGTAAACGCCCAGGAAATGGGCGTTTGCCGCCTCTGCCAGGCCCATTTTAGGCATCAGCAGAATGGCGACCAGGGTCAGCCAGAAGGAACCGTAAGAGGTAAAGGCGGTTAAGCCGAAGGTATTGCCTTTCTTATATTCCAGCAGGCCCGCGAAGATTTGCGCGATACCGCCGTAAAAAATGCCCATCGCCAGGATAATGCCATCCATCGGGAACATCCCGATGTTGTGCAGGTTCAGCAGAATGGTGGTCATGCCAAAACCCATCAGGCCCAGCGGAGCCGGATTAGCCAACTTAGTGTTGCCCATAAGTCCTCAAAAAAATCATCATTAATATGGTGAAATGGTTAAACCCGCGACAGTACTCCCTGAAGGGGCGCGGCATCATAATGGGCGCAAACGATGCCGTCTATGATCTCGTCAGGGTGAAATTAAAATTTTTTTTATCCTTCCCCCCTTGATGGATGACGTTGCGACCCCATCTTGTAAGCAACCGCAGTGTGTGGACCTGAAAAAAATCAAATCTGGGCAGTTGAAAAAGCACGTTCTGCCCTTATTACAGGTACACAACCACATGTTGACTGAATTTTTAGTGGAGACGTTTAGATGGGTAAAATTATTGGTATCGACCTGGGTACTACCAACTCTTGTGTAGCGATTATGGATGGCACTACTGCACGTGTGCTGGAGAACGCCGAGGGCGATCGCACCACGCCTTCTATCATTGCCTATACCCAGGATGGTGAAACTCTGGTTGGTCAGCCGGCTAAACGTCAGGCAGTGACGAACCCGCAAAACACCCTGTTTGCGATTAAACGCCTGATTGGCCGCCGCTTCCAGGACGAAGAAGTTCAGCGTGACGTTTCTATCATGCCTTACAAAATCATCGCAGCAGATAACGGCGATGCATGGCTTGATGTGAAAGGCACCAAAACAGCACCACCTCAGATCTCTGCTGAAGTGCTGAAAAAAATGAAGAAAACCGCAGAAGATTACCTGGGTGAGCCGGTAACTGAAGCAGTTATCACCGTTCCTGCGTACTTCAACGATGCTCAGCGTCAGGCAACTAAAGATGCTGGCCGTATCGCAGGTCTGGAAGTAAAACGTATCATCAACGAACCAACCGCTGCTGCTCTGGCTTACGGTCTGGATAAAGAAGT
Organism: Enterobacter cloacae complex sp. 309I3; assembly: GCF_050031595.1. Taxonomy (NCBI): domain Bacteria; kingdom Pseudomonadati; phylum Pseudomonadota; class Gammaproteobacteria; order Enterobacterales; family Enterobacteriaceae; genus Enterobacter; species Enterobacter cloacae complex sp. 309I3. The sequence goes on from NZ_JBLGWI010000001.1 coordinate 707,322, forward strand.
TGGCAACCGTACTATCGCGGTTTACGACCTGGGTGGTGGTACCTTCGATATCTCTATTATCGAAATCGACGAAGTAGACGGCGAAAAAACCTTCGAAGTTCTGGCAACCAACGGTGATACGCACCTGGGTGGTGAAGACTTCGATACCCGTCTGATCAACTATCTCGTTGACGAATTTAAGAAAGATCAGGGCATTGACCTGCGTAACGACCCGCTGGCTATGCAGCGCCTGAAAGAAGCCGCTGAGAAAGCGAAGATCGAACTCTCTTCCGCTCAGCAGACCGACGTGAACCTGCCGTACATTACTGCAGACGCGACCGGTCCTAAGCACATGAACATCAAAGTGACCCGTGCGAAACTGGAAAGCCTGGTAGAAGACCTGGTGAACCGTTCTATCGAGCCACTGAAAGTTGCACTGCAGGATGCTGGCCTGTCCGTGTCTGATATCAACGACGTTATCCTCGTTGGTGGCCAGACCCGTATGCCGATGGTTCAGAAGAAAGTGGCTGAATTCTTTGGTAAAGAACCACGTAAAGACGTTAACCCGGATGAAGCAGTGGCAATTGGTGCTGCGGTTCAGGGCGGCGTGCTGACCGGTGATGTTAAAGACGTTCTGCTGCTGGACGTTACCCCACTGTCTCTGGGTATCGAGACCATGGGTGGCGTAATGACGGCGCTGATCAGCAAAAACACCACCATCCCAACCAAGCACAGCCAGGTGTTCTCTACCGCTGAAGATAACCAGTCTGCGGTAACCATCCATGTGCTGCAGGGTGAGCGTAAGCGTGCGTCTGATAACAAATCTCTGGGTCAGTTCAACCTGGATGGTATTAACCCGGCACCACGCGGCATGCCGCAGATCGAAGTGACCTTCGATATCGATGCTGACGGTATTCTGCACGTTTCCGCGAAAGACAAAAACAGCGGTAAAGAGCAGAAGATCACCATTAAGGCCTCTTCCGGTCTGAACGAGGAAGAGATCCAGAAAATGGTTCGTGAAGCGGAAGCCAACGCGGAATCTGACCGTAAGTTCGAAGAACTGGTTCAGACCCGTAACCAGGGTGACCATCTGCTGCACAGCACTCGTAAGCAGGTTGAAGAAGCAGGCGATAAACTGCCAGCGGAAGACAAAACTGCTATCGAAGCTGCACTGAGCGCGCTGGAAACGTCTCTGAAAGGCGAAGACAAAGCGGATATCGAAGCGAAGATGCAGGAGCTGGCACAGGCTTCTCAGAAGCTGATGGAAATCGCTCAGCAGCAGCATGCCCAGCAGCAGGCAGGCGCTGACGCTTCAGCGAACAACGCGAAAGACGACGACGTTGTCGACGCTGAGTTCGAAGAAGTTAAAGACAAAAAATAATCGCCCTGATGCAGGGTAATTAATCGGCACGGGCGTAGGAGAACTCTCCACGCCCGTGCTCGCATGTTAAGGGGCTTAAAAAAACCAATGGCAAAGCAAGACTATTACGAGATTTTAGGCGTTCCGAAAACTGCGGAAGAGCGTGAAATCAAAAAGGCGTATAAGCGCCTGGCCATGAAATTCCACCCGGATCGCAACCAGGGTGACAAAGAGGCTGAAGCTAAATTTAAAGAGATCAAAGAAGCCTACGAAGTCCTGACCGATGCACAAAAACGTGCGGCCTATGACCAGTACGGTCACGCAGCCTTTGAACAGGGCGGCATGGGTGGCGGTGGATTCGGTGGCGGCGGCTTTGGCGGCGGCGCTGATTTCAGCGATATCTTTGGCGATGTTTTCGGCGATATCTTCGGTGGTGGCCGCGGTCGTCAACGCGCAGCGCGTGGTGCGGATCTGCGCTACAACATGGAGCTGACGCTGGAAGAGGCCGTTCGCGGTGTCACCAAAGAGATCCGTATCCCGACGCTGGAAGAGTGTGACGTTTGCCATGGCAGCGGTGCGAAAGCGGGTACGCAGCCACAAACCTGTCCAACCTGTCACGGTTCCGGTCAGGTGCAGATGCGTCAGGGCTTCTTCGCCGTCCAGCAGGCGTGTCCGCACTGTCATGGTCGTGGGACGCTGATTAAAGATCCATGCACCAAATGCCACGGCCACGGTCGCGTTGAGAAAACCAAAACCCTGTCCGTTAAAATCCCGGCTGGCGTAGATACGGGTGACCGCATCCGTCTGGCAGGTGAAGGCGAAGCAGGTGAGCACGGCGCACCAGCAGGCGATCTGTACGTTCAGGTGCAGGTGAAACAGCACGCTATCTTTGAGCGTGAAGGCAACAACCTCTACTGTGAAGTCCCGATCAACTTTGCTATGGCAGCGCTCGGTGGCGAAATTGAAGTGCCTACACTGGATGGGCGCGTGAACCTGAAAATCCCAGGCGAAACGCAGACCGGTAAGCTGTTCCGCATGCGCGGTAAAGGCGTGAAATCCGTTCGCGGTGGTGCGCAGGGCGACCTGCTGTGCCGCGTGGTGGTTGAAACCCCGGTTGGCCTGAACGACAAGCAGAAGCAGCTGTTAAAAGAGCTGCAGGAAAGCTTTGGCGGCCCGACGGGTGAGAAAAACAGCCCACGCTCCAAAAGCTTCTTCGATGGCGTCAAAAAATTCTTCGATGATTTGACCCGCTAAATCGTTAGCTGGTAACTATCCTTTAAAAACCCGGAAGCGATTCCGGGTTTTTTGTTTCTTGTTCGAAAGCTCGGTTAAACTGAGTATATATTCAATATTAATCTGTTTTTACCGATTTGTTTGCGCTGATATTATGGTTTTATCGAGGTATTGTTGTAAAAGAGAGAATTAACGTGAAATTACTACACCGTTTCTTTAGCAGTGAAGCATCCGGCGGCGTGATCCTGATTATTGCTGCTGCGGCCGCGATGCTGCTCGCCAACATGGGCATGACGCGCGATCTCTATCACGCATTTCTGGAAACGCCCGTCGAGCTTAAGGTCGGCGCGCTGGAAATTAACAAGAACATGCTGCTGTGGATCAACGATGCGCTGATGGCGGTGTTCTTCCTGCTGGTGGGGCTTGAGGTGAAACGTGAGCTGGTGATGGGCTCGTTAGCCAGCCGCCAGCGCGCAGCATTTCCGGTGATCGCCGCCATTGGCGGGATGGTCGTTCCGGCGCTGCTCTTCCTCGCGTTTGCCTGGCAGGATCCTGTTGCGCGTGACGGGTGGGCGATCCCGGCGGCAACGGATATCGCGTTTGCGCTTGGCGTTTTAGCGTTGCTCGGGAGCCGGGTTCCGGTTGCACTGAAAATCTTCCTGATGGCGCTGGCGATCATTGATGACCTGGGGGCTATCGTCATTATCGCGCTGTTCTACACCAGCGATCTGTCGATTCTGTCGCTGAGCGTGGCAGCAGGGGCGATTGCTGTCCTGGCGCTGTTGAACATTTTCAATGTCCGTCGCATTGGAATTTACATCCTTGTGGGGATGGTGTTGTGGACGGCGGTGCTGAAATCGGGTGTCCATGCCACGCTGGCCGGGGTGATCGTCGGCTTCTTTGTGCCGCTTAAGCCGCAGGAGGGTAAATCACCCGCCAAACAACTGGAGCATGTGCTGCACCCGTGGGTCGCCTTTATGATCCTGCCGCTGTTTGCGTTTGCCAACGCGGGCGTTTCCCTGGGAGGGGTTACGCTGGAGGGGCTCACTTCCGTGCTGCCGCTGGGTATTATTGCCGGGCTGTTTATTGGTAAACCGCTGGGGATCAGCCTGTTCTGCTGGCTGGCGCTGAAGCTTAAGCTGGCATCGTTGCCGAACGGCACAACATTTGGTCAGATTATGGCGGTCGGCGTGCTGTGCGGTATCGGATTTACCATGTCGATCTTTATCTCGACGCTGGCATTTGGTGCAAACGCGCCTGAGCTGATTATCTGGGCAAAACTCGCCATTCTTATCGGTTCATTACTGGCCGCAGTTATTGGTTATACCTTATTGAAGGTGAAGTTGTCCGGGCAGGCCGTCCAGGCATAACGGAAAACCGGGAGGAGGTCATTCTTCTCCCGATACACTCAGGGAGAGAAGACGCGATGTCTCATTTGAATTACAACCATCTTTATTATTTCTGGCATGTTTACAAACAAGGCTCGGTGGTAGGGGCGGCAGAAGCTCTTTTTCTGACGCCACAAACTATCACCGGGCAAATCAAAGCTCTGGAAGAACGCCTCCAAGGCAAGCTGTTCAAGCGTAAAGGACGTGGCATAGAGCCAAGCGAGTTGGGTGAACTGGTTTTTCGCTATGCGGACAAGATGTTTACCCTGAGCCAGGAGATGCTGGATATCGTCAACTACCGCAAAGAGTCTAATTTGCTGTTTGACGTGGGCGTGGCGGATGCCCTCTCGAAACGGCTGGTGAGCGGCGTGCTGGATGCGGCGGTGGTTGAAGACGAGCAGATCCATTTGCGCTGTTTTGAATCCACACACGAAATGCTGCTGGAGCAGTTGAGCCAGCATAAGCTGGATATGATTATCTCGGATTGCCCCATCGACTCCACGCAGCAGGAGGGGCTGTTCTCGGTCAAGATTGGTGAATGCGGGGTAAGCTTCTGGTGCATCAACCCGCCTCCGGAAAAACCGTTCCCTGCCTGTCTGGAAGAACGCCGCTTACTGGTGCCGGGAAGGCGCTCCATGCTGGGGCGTAAGCTGCAGAACTGGTTTAACTCTCAGGGGCTAAACGTGGAGATCCTGGGTGAGTTCGATGATGCAGCACTGATGAAAGCGTTTGGTGAGGCGCACAACGCAATCTTTGTTGCGCCGACGCTGTACATGCACGATCTCTATTCGGATAACAAGATTACCGAGATTGGCAGAGTCGATAACGTCATGGAGGAGTACCACGCCATCTTCGCCGAAAGGATGATTCAACACCCGGCGGTGCAGCGTATCTGTAACCGCGACTACTCGGCGCTGTTTACCCCGCCAGCAAACTGAAGGTATAAAAAAACCCGCGTTAAGCGGGTTCTTTAAACAAGCAACAACAAGCGGCGATTAAGCCAGTTTGTTGATCTGCGCGGTCAGGTTTGCTTTATGACGCGCTGCTTTGTTTTTGTGGATCAGACCTTTAGCAGCCTGACGATCCACGATTGGTTGCATTTCGTTAAATGCGTTCTGCGCTGCAGCTTTGTCGCCAGCTTCGATTGCTGCGTATACTTTCTTGATGAAAGTACGCATCATAGAGCGACGGCTTGCGTTGTGCTTACGAGCCTTTTCAGACTGAACGGCACGTTTCTTAGCTGATTTGATATTAGCCAAGTCCAACTCCCAAATATGATCTATGTGGACAATTCAAAGGCCGAGGAATATGCCCTCTTTGCCTTCTTTTGTCAATGGATTTGTGCAAATAAGCGCCGTTAATTAGCGACGCTACGTTACGTAGTGATGGCGCAGGATTCTACCAGCTTGTCTTTCGTGAATACAGCTTTTCGGCATAAAAATCGCAGTTCCCGGACAGATTTTTTTGCTGTGAAAGGTCAGCATGATGAAATCATTACGGCTTTCTGTTTTGTGCAGACAATCGTCGGTTAACCTTAATCGCTGTACAAGGTATACTTTGGCGATTTTCACTGTTTTGAGCCAGACATGAAGCTGATACGCGGCATACATAATCTCAGCAAAGCCCCCCACGGGTGCGTGCTGACCATTGGTAATTTCGACGGCGTGCATCGTGGGCATCAGGCGCTGTTGCAGGGATTGCGTAAAGAAGGGGAGGCACGTGGCCTGCCCGTGGTAGTGATGATTTTCGAGCCGCAGCCGCTGGAACTGTTCGCGGGCGATAAATCGCCTGCCCGACTTACTCGCCTGCGCGAGAAGTTGCGCTATCTGGCACAGTCCGGTGTGGACTACGTATTGTGTGTCCGTTTTGATCGTCGTTTTGCCGCGCTGACAGCACAAAATTTCGTCAGCGACCTGTTGGTCAAGCGCCTTGGCGTGCAGTTTCTCGCCGTGGGTGATGATTTCCGCTTTGGCGCTGGTCGTCAGGGCGATTTCTTGCTATTACAGAAGGCTGGCCTGGAATATGGTTTTGACGTCACCAGCGCGATGACCTTTTGCGAAGGTGGCGTGCGCGTCAGCAGTACGGCGGTTCGTCAGGCGCTGGCCAATGATGAACTGGAAACCGCAGAGAATTTGCTGGGGCATCCGTTTACCATTTCTGGTCGTGTGGTTCATGGCGATGCGCTGGGCCGTACGATAGGTTTCCCGACGGCGAATATACCGCTGCGTCGTCAGGTCTCCCCGGTTAAAGGGGTATATGCGGTGGAAGTGGCTGGACTGGGCGAGAAACCTTTTTACGGTGTCGCCAATATTGGCACACGTCCTACGGTCGCCGGTGTGCGGCAGCAGCTAGAAGTGCATCTGCTGGACGTTGTAATGGACCTCTACGGTCGCCATATAGATGTCATACTGCGTAAAAAAATACGCAATGAGCAGCGATTTGCCTCGCTGGATGAACTAAAAGCGCAAATCGCGCGAGATGAATTAACGGCCCGCGAGTTTTTTGGGCTTTGAACCCGGCTTAAATGCCTACGTGATAAATACGGAACCGAGAATCTGATGAGTGACTATAAATCAACCCTGAATTTGCCGGAAACAGGGTTCCCGATGCGCGGCGATCTCGCCAAGCGCGAACCGGGAATGCTGGCGCGTTGGACCGATGATGACCTGTACGGCATCATTCGTGCAGCCAAGAAAGGCAAAAAAACCTTCATTCTGCATGATGGCCCTCCATATGCGAATGGCAGCATTCATATTGGTCACTCTGTAAACAAGATTCTGAAAGACATTATCGTGAAGTCCAAAGGACTTGCGGGATATGACTCGCCTTACGTTCCGGGTTGGGACTGCCACGGTCTGCCGATTGAACTGAAAGTTGAGCAGGAGTTTGGTAAGCCGGGTGAGAAATTCACCGCGGCGGAATTCCGTGCGAAATGCCGTGAATACGCGGCCACTCAGGTTGACGGCCAGCGTGCAGACTTTATTCGTCTGGGCGTGCTGGGCGACTGGTCGCATCCGTACCTGACCATGGACTTCAAAACCGAAGCCAACATCATCCGTGCGCTGGGTAAAATCATCGGCAATGGCCACCTGCACAAAGGCGCGAAGCCGGTGCACTGGTGCGTGGACTGCCGTTCTGCGCTGGCAGAAGCAGAAGTTGAGTATTACGACAAAACCTCGCCTTCAATCGACGTGGCCTTCGAAGCGGTCGATCAGGATGCGATCAAAGGTAAATTCGGCCTGCCGGGCGTAAGCGGCCCGATCTCGCTGGTTATCTGGACCACCACCCCATGGACGCTGCCTGCTAACCGTGCAATCTCCCTCTCCGGTGAGTTCGAATATGCACTGGTTCAGATTGACGGTCAGGCGCTGATCCTGGCGAAAGATCTGGTGGAAAGCGTGCTGAAACGCGCGAACATCACCGACTACACCGTGCTGGGCACCGTGAAGGGCGACGCGCTTGAGCTGATGCGTTTCAAACACCCGTTCCTGGACTTCGACGTTCCGGCAATCCTGGGCGACCACGTGACGCTGGAAGCCGGTACCGGTGCAGTACATACCGCCGGTGGTCACGGTCCTGACGACTACAACATCAGCCTGAAATATGGTCTGGAAATCGCGAACCCGGTTGGTCCGGACGGATCATACCTGCCTGGTACGTATCCATCGCTGGACGGTATCAACGTCTTCAAAGCGAACGACATCATCGTGGAGATGCTGCGTGAGCGCGGCGCGCTGTTACACGTTGAGAAAATGCAGCACAGCTACCCGTGCTGCTGGCGTCACAAGACACCGATTATCTTCCGTGCAACCCCACAGTGGTTCGTCAGCATGGATCAGAAAGGCCTGCGCGAGCAGTCTCTGAAAGAGATCAAAGGCGTGCAGTGGATCCCGGACTGGGGCCAGGCGCGTATTGAATCCATGGTGGCTAACCGTCCTGACTGGTGTATCTCCCGTCAGCGCACCTGGGGCGTGCCGATGTCGCTGTTCGTGCATAAAGAGACGCACGAACTGCACCCGAACACGCTGGAACTGATGGAAGAAGTGGCGAAGCGTGTTGAAGTTGATGGCATTCAGGCGTGGTGGGATCTCGACGCCCGCGATATCCTGGGCGCTGACGCGGACAACTACGAGAAAGTGCCAGATACTCTGGACGTGTGGTTCGACTCCGGGTCTACTCACGCCTCCGTGGTTGACGTGCGTCCTGAGTTTGCCGGTCACGCGGCTGATATGTATCTGGAAGGTTCTGACCAACACCGTGGCTGGTTCATGTCATCCCTGATGATCTCCACCGCCATGAAAGGTAAAGCACCTTACCGTCAGGTACTGACCCACGGTTTCACCGTCGATGGTCAGGGCCGTAAGATGTCCAAATCTATCGGTAATACCGTTTCTCCGCAGGACGTGATGAACAAACTGGGCGCAGACATTCTGCGTCTGTGGGTGGCATCTACCGACTATACCGGCGAAATGGCGGTATCAGATGAGATCCTGAAACGTGCTGCCGACAGCTATCGTCGTATCCGTAACACCGCGCGCTTCCTGCTGGCGAACCTGAATGGTTTCGATCCGGCAAAAGACATGGTGAAACCGGAAGAGATGGTGGTGCTGGATCGCTGGGCGGTGGGCTGTGCGAAAGCGGCGCAGGAAGATATCGTTAAGGCATATGAGTCTTACGACTTCCATGAAGTGGTGCAGCGCCTGATGCGCTTCTGCTCCATCGAGATGGGCTCGTTCTACCTCGACATCATCAAAGATCGCCAGTACACCGCGAAAGCGGACAGCGTGGCGCGTCGTAGCTGCCAGACTGCGCTGTATCACATCGCAGAAGCACTGGTGCGCTGGATGGCGCCAATTATGTCCTTCACCGCGGATGAAATCTGGGGCTACCTGCCAGGTGAGCGTGAGAAGTATGTCTTCACCGGCGAGTGGTACGAAGGTCTGTTCGATCTCTCCAGTACCGAAGCGATGAACGATGCCTTCTGGGACGAGCTGCTGAAAGTGCGTGGCGAAGTGAACAAGGTCATCGAACAGGCGCGTGCTGACAAGAAAGTCGGTGGTTCTCTGGAAGCGGCAGTGACCCTGTACGCAGAACCTGAGCTGGCGGCCAAACTGACGGCGCTGGGCGATGAATTACGATTTGTCCTGTTGACCTCTGGGGCGAAAGTTGCGGATTATGCCGACGCTTCTGCTGATGCTCAGCAGAGCGAACTGCTTAAAGGACTAAAAGTCGCACTGAGCAAAGCCGAAGGTGAGAAGTGCCCGCGCTGCTGGCACTACACCACCGATGTCGGCCAGGTGGCGGAACACGCAGACATCTGCGGACGCTGTGTAAGCAACGTCGCCGGTGACGGCGAAAAACGTAAGTTTGCCTGATGAGTAAAACTCTCTGTTCAACAGGACTGCGCTGGCTGTGGCTGGTTGTGGTGGTGCTGATTATTGATCTGGGCAGCAAGTTCCTGATCCTCCAGAACTTCGCTCTGGGGGATACGGTTCCGCTGTTCCCGTCGCTTAACCTGCACTATGCGCGTAACTACGGTGCGGCGTTTAGCTTCCTTGCTGACAGCGGTGGCTGGCAGCGCTGGTTCTTTGCGGGTATTGCTATCGGTATCTGTGTGGTGCTGGCGGTGCTGATGTACCGTTCGAAAGCGACGCAAAAGCTGAACAACATCGCCTATGCGCTGATCATTGGCGGCGCATTAGGTAACCTGTTCGATCGCCTGTGGCATGGCTTTGTGGTCGATATGATCGACTTCTACGTCGGCGACTGGCACTTTGCGACCTTTAACCTCGCCGATAGCGCAATTTGTATCGGTGCGGCGTTAATCGTGCTGGAAGGTTTCTTGCCGAAACCCGCCGCGAAAGAGCAGGCTTAATTGTAAATGCCGGGTGGCGCTGCGCTTACCCGGCCTACAGAATTTGTGGCCTCCCGTAGACCCGGTAAGCGCAGCGCCACCGGGCAACAGGTGACCCAAAACAAGCGAGCAATTTGCATGTCTAAATCCGTACAAAGCAATAGCGCGGTTCTCGTTCACTTCACGCTGAAACTGGATGACGGCTCGACGGCCGAATCCACCCGCAATAACGGCAAACCAGCCCTGTTTCGTCTTGGCGATACGTCGTTATCTGAAGGTCTGGAGCAGCAGCTTCTGGGTCTGAAAGAGGGGGAGAAGAAGGCGTTTTCGCTGGAGCCGGATGCGGCGTTTGGCGTGCCAAGCCCGGACCTTATCCAGTACTTCTCTCGTCGTGAGTTTATGGATGCGGGCGAACCGGAAATCGGGGCGATTATGCTCTTTACCGCTATGGATGGCAGCGAAATGCCTGGCGTGATCCGCGAAATCAACGGCGATTCCATCACCGTAGATTTCAACCATCCGCTTGCCGGGCGCACCGTCCATTTTGATATTGAAGTGCTGGAGATCGATCCGGTACTGGAGGCCTGAAATGCAGATCCTGTTGGCTAACCCGCGCGGCTTCTGCGCCGGTGTAGACCGCGCTATCAGCATTGTTGAAAACGCGCTGGAGATTTACGGCGCGCCGATTTACGTGCGTCACGAAGTTGTACATAACCGTTACGTGGTCGACAGTCTGCGTGAACGCGGTGCAATCTTCATTGAGCAGATCAGCGAAGTGCCGGACGGCGCGATCCTGATTTTCTCCGCACACGGTGTCTCCCAGGCGGTACGTAACGAAGCGAAAAGCCGTGATTTGACGGTGTTCGACGCCACCTGTCCGTTGGTAACCAAAGTGCATATGGAAGTGGCGCGCGCCAGCCGTCGCGGTGAAGAGTCGATCCTGATTGGTCATGCGGGTCATCCGGAAGTCGAAGGCACCATGGGCCAGTACAGCAACCCGGAAGGGGGGATGTATCTGGTGGAGTCGCCGGAAGATGTTCTGACGCTGAACGTAAAAAACGAAGCCCGTCTGTCGTTCATGACGCAGACCACGCTTTCAGTGGATGATACGTCGGATGTGATTGACGCATTGCGCCAGCGTTTTCCAAAAATCGTCGGGCCGCGTAAAGATGATATCTGCTACGCAACCACTAACCGCCAGGAAGCAGTGCGTGCGTTGGCTGAGCAGGCGGACGTGGTGCTGGTGGTCGGCTCGAAAAACTCCTCTAACTCCAACCGTCTGGCCGAACTGGCGCAGCGCATGGGCAAGGCGGCGTTTCTGATTGACGACGCGACGGACATTCAGGAAGCGTGGGTGAAAAACGCGGCCTGTGTCGGTGTCACCGCAGGGGCTTCCGCACCGGATATCCTGGTGCAGAACGTGATCGCCCGTCTGCAGGAACTGGGTGGTGGTGAAGCCGTTCCGCTGGAAGGCCGCGAAGAGAACATCGTCTTCGAAGTCCCGAAAGAGCTGCGTATTGATGCACGCGAAGTGGAATAATCCTTCTTCTGATGAAAGGCCAGCACCTCCTGTGCTGGCCTTTTTTTTATCTGCTACTTTATCGTGACGACAAAATCATGTCTTTTACTGATATTTGAGTCCGTTTCACGTTAAATTCTAATTATCGGTGTTTTCAGTTGGCAGCCCTGACAAAGGCTGGTTAATCTGAAAACGGTTTACATCATTTTAACGTAAGAGAATAACTATGCATGATGCACAGATCCGTGTCGCTATTGCGGGCGCGGGTGGACGTATGGGTCGCCAGCTCATTCAGGCGGCACTTCAGATGGATGGCGTAGCGCTGGGCGCAGCACTGGAACGTGAAGGTTCATCGCTTCTTGGGGCCGATGCCGGTGAACTGGCAGGCGCGGGCAAGACGGGCGTTACCGTTCAAAGCAGCCTTGATGCGGTGAAAGATGATTTTGATGTGTTTATCGATTTCACCCGGCCAGAAGGCACACTGACCCATCTGGCATTTTGCCGTCAGCACGGCAAAGGCATGGTGATTGGCACCACCGGGTTTGATGAAGCCGGTAAACAAGCCATTCAGGATGCGTCACATGAGATTGCTATTGTCTTCGCTGCTAACTTTAGCGTGGGCGTCAACGTTATGCTTAAGCTGCTGGAGAAGGCCGCAAAAGTGATGGGCGATTATACCGACATTGAGATTGTCGAAGCTCACCACCGTTACAAGGTCGATGCTCCCTCCGGCACGGCGCTGGCAATGGGCGAAGCGATTGCGCATGCACTGGATAAAGATTTAAAAGACTGCGCGGTATATACCCGCGAAGGCCATACGGGCGAACGTGTCCCGGGAACGATTGGTTTCGCAACCGTGCGTGCGGGTGACATCGTCGGGGAACATACTGCGATGTTCGCCGATATTGGAGAACGTGTAGAGATCACGCATAAAGCATCCAGCCGCATGACATTTGCCAATGGTGCCGTTCGCTCCGCTTTGTGGTTAAAAGGCAAAGAAAATGGTCTTTTTGATATGCGTGATGTGCTCGATCTCAACAATTTGTAAGAGATATTACCCATCGTGATGTGGTTATTGCAGTCGTAACTTTTTGATTGCATAGGGCAATAATTTATTGCCCTTTTATTTTATCCATTCCATGTTTAGTTTTATCTTTTTTGACTAAAAGTAGATGTTATCCATTCATTTTGTGTTGCTGACATGTAAATTTTGACCGTTTGGTCCACTTTTTATTATCTGAGTACCAGAAATTCCAATAAACTTGCCACGCAAGCGTTTTCTGTCGTGATTTACCTGATCTTTTTGCCGCTTAACATCTTTTCAGGCCGCCAGGCTTGCAAAAGGATAATTAAAATATCCGTTTTGAGTTGACTTTTACCTGGCAAATCTCCAGAATGCCGCCGTTTGCCAAAAATCCGCTGGCAACACATTTGCATTGATTTATGACATGGTTGTGAATTAATATGCAAATAAAGTGAGTGAATATTCTCTGGAGGGTGTTTTGATTAAGTCAGCGCTATTGGTTCTGGAAGACGGAACCCAGTTTATCGGTCGGGCCATAGGGGCAACGGGTTCGGCGGTTGGGGAAGTCGTTTTCAATACTTCAATGACCGGTTATCAAGAAATCCTCACTGATCCTTCCTATTCTCGCCAAATCGTTACTCTTACTTATCCTCATATCGGCAATGTCGGCACCAATGCTGCTGACGAAGAATCTTCTCAGGTACATGCGCAAGGCCTGGTCATTCGCGACCTGCCGCTGATTGCCAGCAACTTCCGCAATACCGAAGACCTCTCTTCCTACCTGAAGCGCCATAACATTGTGGCGATTGCCGATATCGATACCCGTAAGTTAACGCGTCTGCTGCGCGAGAAGGGTGCACAGAACGGCTGCATCATCGCAGGGGACAACCTCGATGCGGCGCTGGCGCTGGAAAAAGCGAAAGCCTTCCCGGGCCTGAATGGCATGGACCTGGCGAAAGAAGTGACGACCACTGAAGCATACAGCTGGACGCAAGGTAGCTGGACGCTTTCAGATGACCTGCCGGAAGCGAAAAAAGAGAGCGAGCTGCCGTTCCACGTGGTCGCCTACGATTTCGGCGCCAAGCGCAATATCCTGCGCATGCTGGTTGATCGCGGCTGCCGTCTGACGGTGGTGCCGGCGAAAACCTCTGCCGAAGACGTACTGAAGTTGAACCCGGATGGCATCTTCCTCTCTAACGGTCCTGGCGACCCGGCACCGTGCGATTACGCTATCGATGCCATCAAGTCCTTCCTCGAAACCGATATTCCGGTATTCGGCATCTGCCTCGGCCATCAGCTGCTGGCGCTGGCGAGCGGGGCGAACACCATTAAGATGAAGTTCGGTCACCACGGTGGTAACCACCCGGTGAAAGACATCGACAACAACACGGTGATGATTACGGCACAGAACCACGGCTTCGCAGTAGACGAAGCGTCAATGCCGGCTAATCTGCGCGTGACGCACAAATCCCTGTTCGATGGCACCCTGCAGGGGATCCATCGTACCGATAAGCCAGCGTTCAGCTTCCAGGGACACCCGGAAGCCAGCCCGGGGCCGCACGATGCCGCACCGCTGTTCGATCACTTCATCGAACTTATCGAGCAATACCGTAAGACCGCTAAATAATCAGGAGCCGAGAAGACCATGCCAAAACGTACAGACATAAAAAGCATCCTGATCCTTGGCGCTGGCCCGATTGTTATCGGTCAGGCCTGTGAATTTGACTACTCCGGTGCACAGGCATGTAAAGCCCTGCGCGAAGAGGGTTACCGCGTTATCCTGGTAAACTCTAACCCGGCGACCATCATGACCGACCCGGAAATGGCGGATGCAACCTACATCGAGCCGATTCACTGGGAAGTGGTACGTAAAATCATCGAGAAAGAGCGTCCGGATGCAGTTCTGCCGACCATGGGTGGCCAGACTGCGCTGAACTGCGCGCTGGAGCTGGAGCGTCAGGGCGTGCTGGAAGAGTTCGGCGTGACCATGATTGGTGCGACCGCCGACGCGATTGATAAAGCAGAAGACCGTCGTCGCTTCGACGTGGCGATGAAAAAAATCGGCCTCGACACCGCACGTTCCGGTATCGCTCACAACATGGAAGAGGCACTGGCCGTAGCGGCTGAAGTGGGTTATCCGTGCATCATCCGTCCTTCCTTCACCATGGGCGGCACCGGCGGCGGTATCGCCTACAACCGCGAAGAGTTTGAAGAGATTTGCGAGCGCGGCCTGGATCTCTCCCCAACCAAAGAGCTGCTGATTGATGAATCGCTGATTGGCTGGAAAGAGTACGAGATGGAAGTGGTGCGTGATAAAAACGACAACTGCATCATCGTCTGCTCCATCGAAAACTTCGATGCGATGGGTATCCACACCGGCGACTCCATTACCGTTGCGCCAGCGCAAACGCTGACCGACAAAGAGTACCAAATCATGCGTAACGCCTCGATGGCGGTACTGCGTGAAATCGGCGTCGAAACCGGTGGTTCTAACGTGCAGTTCTCGGTGAACCCGAAAACCGGCCGTCTGATTGTTATCGAAATGAACCCGCGCGTGTCCCGCTCCTCCGCGCTGGCCTCTAAAGCGACCGGCTTCCCGATTGCGAAGGTGGCGGCGAAACTGGCGGTCGGTTACACCCTTGACGAGCTGATGAACGACATCACCGGGGGCCGCACGCCTGCGTCCTTCGAACCGTCTATCGACTACGTTGTGACCAAAATTCCACGCTTCAACTTCGAGAAATTCGCTGGCGCGAACGACCGTCTGACCACCCAGATGAAATCTGTGGGTGAAGTGATGGCGATTGGCCGCACGCAGCAGGAATCCCTGCAGAAAGCGCTGCGCGGCCTCGAAGTGGGCGCGACCGGCTTCGATCCGAAAGTGAGCCTGGACGACCCGGAAGCACTGACCAAAATCCGCCGCGAGCTGAAAGACGCGGGCGCAGAGCGTATCTGGTATATCGCCGACGCCTTCCGCGCAGGCTTGTCCGTGGACGGCGTGTTCAACCTGACCAACATCGACCGCTGGTTCCTGGTGCAAATTGAAGAGCTGGTGCGTCTGGAAGAGAAAGTGGCGGAGCTGGGCATCAATGGCCTGGATGCTGACTTCCTGCGCATGCTGAAACGCAAAGGCTTTGCCGACGCGCGTCTGGCAAAACTGGCCGGCGTGCGTGAAGCGGAAATCCGCAAGCTGCGCGACCAGTATGACCTGCACCCGGTCTACAAGCGTGTTGATACCTGTGCGGCAGAGTTCGCGACCGATACGGCTTACATGTACTCCACGTATGAAGACGAGTGTGAAGCGAATCCGTCCGTTGACCGCGACAAAATCATGGTACTGGGCGGTGGCCCAAACCGTATCGGCCAGGGCATCGAGTTTGACTACTGCTGCGTACACGCCTCTCTGGCGCTGCGCGAAGACGGTTACGAGACCATCATGGTCAACTGTAACCCGGAAACGGTCTCTACCGACTATGACACCTCTGACCGTCTCTACTTCGAACCGGTAACTCTGGAAGACGTGCTGGAAATCGTGCGCATCGAAAAGCCAAAAGGCGTGATCGTGCAGTACGGCGGCCAGACTCCGCTGAAACTGGCGCGCGCGCTGGAAGCCGCAGGTGTGCCGGTTATCGGTACCAGCCCGGATGCCATTGACCGTGCAGAAGACCGCGAGCGTTTCCAGCAGGCGGTTGACCGTCTGAAGCTGAAACAGCCGGCAAACGCCACCGTGACTGCGATTGAACAAGCGGTTGAGAAGGCGAAAGAGATTGGCTACCCGCTGGTGGTGCGTCCTTCTTACGTGCTGGGCGGCCGCGCGATGGAAATCGTCTACGACGAAGCTGACCTGCGTCGTTACTTCCAGACGGCAGTCAGCGTGTCCAACGATGCGCCGGTGCTGCTGGATCGCTTCCTCGACGATGCGGTTGAAGTGGATGTGGATGCTATCTGCGACGGTGAAATGGTGCTGATTGGTGGCATCATGGAGCACATCGAGCAGGCGGGCGTGCACTCAGGCGACTCCGCCTGTTCTCTGCCAGCGTACACCCTGAGCCAGGAAATTCAGGACGTGATGCGTCAGCAGGTGCAGAAACTGGCCTTCGAACTGCAGGTTCGCGGCCTGATGAACGTCCAGTTCGCCGTGAAAGACAACGAAGTCTACCTGATTGAAGTGAACCCGCGTGCGGCACGTACCGTACCGTTCGTCTCTAAAGCGACCGGTATTCCGCTGGCAAAAGTGGCGGCGCGCGTGATGGCCGGCCAGACGCTGGCACAGCAGGGCGTCACAAAAGAGATTATCCCGCCGTACTACTCGGTGAAAGAGGTGGTGCTGCCGTTCAACAAATTCCCGGGCGTTGACCCGCTGTTAGGGCCAGAGATGCGCTCTACCGGGGAAGTGATGGGCGTGGGCCGCACCTTTGCAGAAGCGTTTGCTAAAGCGCAACTGGGCAGCAACTCCACCATGAAGAAATCTGGCCGTGCGCTGCTATCTGTTCGCGAAGGCGATAAAGAGCGCGTGGTTGACCTGGCTGCCAAGCTGCTGAAACAGGGCTTCGAGCTGGATGCAACCCACGGTACGGCGATTGTGCTGGGTGAAGCGGGAATCAACCCGCGTCTGGTGAACAAAGTGCATGAAGGTCGTCCGCACATTCAGGATCGCATCAAGAATGGCGAATACACCTACATCATCAACACCACTGCGGGCCGCCAGGCGATTGAAGACTCCAAGCTGATTCGCCGCAGCGCGCTGCAGTACAAAGTGCATTACGACACCACCCTGAACGGCGGTTTCGCAACAGCCATGGCGCTGAACGCGGATGCCACCGAGAAGGTGATTTCGGTCCAGGAAATGCACGCCCAGATTAACAAGTAAGACAAATTGCCCGGTACCGTTCGGTTACCGGGCATTCTTCCCCTCTTCAGAACCTTCTGGTTTTCCATCCGCATTCAGTCAGTTAGCCTAAAATGGTTAGGTCGATAATGAAATTCAACTGAGAGCAGGGGAAAACACCATGCAAAATAAACTACTGATCGCTTCCGTTCTGGCTGCCACTGCAATGTTCACCGTAGCTGGGTGTTCATCTAATCAGGCGGTAAAAACCACCGATGGCCGCACCATCATTACGGACGGCAAACCGCAGGTGGATGACGATACTGGTCTGGTGTCGTATAAAAACGCGGAAACGGGTCAAACCGAGCAGATTAACCGTGACCAGGTTAAATCCATGGGTGAACTGGATAATTAAAAAAAGCAGTGGCATCCGCCACTGCTTTTTTGCTTGATGCGGATGGATTACCAGCGGTGGTTTAACAAAATATGTCCGCCGTAAGCGGCATAGTTGTTTTCACCCCATTCGCCGCTGGCGCGAAGCGAAATTGTCGTGGTCTCGTTAAGATTGCCGGTAATACCCAGCTCTACCTGACCACGATCCTCCGGCGTATCATTACTTACGGTTTCGTCGTTGAAGGCCAGATCGTTTTGACCTGCACCCTTCAGCCAGTTCACCGCAACGTATGGCTGCCAGGCCGTGACGTCCTTTTGCTGGAAATAGCTGGATTTCACACCCAGACGACCGAAGACGCTGTCGTTATCCAGAGTCGTCACCCGGACGCCATCGCGGTCCGTATGATTTTCCTGATCAAGATAGCTGTAGATCACCTGCGCCTGAGGCTCGATCTTCCAGGTACGCTCGTTTTCAGATGGGATAACCCACGCATGGCCGACTTCAACAGACGCGGCAAAACCTTCGCTGTTGTAATCCTCATCGTTGCGGTTGCTGGTCACTTTGTTGTTGTACCAGCTGTAGGCGGCCCAGGTATCAATGTAGCTGCCCAGGCGTAATTTCTGATCTTCCTGCCAGGTGGCGTAGAGCCCAACGTTGAAGCCATCGACTTTACCCTGTGCGTCACGCACGTTGTGTTTCGCATCTGAGTGGGTCTTCGCCTGGCCTGCACCAAACATGCCACCGGCACGCAGGATACCGCTGTCCATTGGCTTGCTGAGGAAATCGCTGCCGACTTGCAGAACGGTGGTCGTGGTGTCGTAGCTGACTTTATCGCCGCCTGCATCATTTTCATGGTAACGACCTTTAACATACATCCAGGTATTCAGATCGTCTTCGTTACGGAAAGTGAGCTGATCGCGATCGTCACGTTTGTGCAGGAACATACTCTGAGCCGCCAGATAGTTGCCTAAATACGCGCCCACTTCAGGTGCCATCACTTCTGGTGCTGGGGTATTGCCGCCGCCGTTATCGGTATTATTACCACCGTCGCCGTTATCAGTGCCGCCGCTGTTGCCGCCATCGTCGGTATTGCTGCCATTGTCACTGTTACCGCCATTATCAGTGTTACCGCCATCGTCGGTATTGCCACCGTTGTCGGTATTATCACCGTCATCGGTATCATCTGTTGGATCGACAGGTGGCGTGGCCTTCGATTCCAGGTACCAGTTCCCGTCACTATGCTGGTAAAGAGAATATTCGTATGCGCCTGCCACAACCGGTTTGGCCAGCGTCAGCTGTGCTTCAGAGCTGCCGGCGACGCTGACAATCTCCATGCCGTTCACGGTCTGTGCGCCAAGTCCACCCATGTTGCTGACGGTCACACCGGACTGGCCAAAACTGCTGCCGGTTATTGTGAGATGATCGGTAGGTGCCGTGTCAGTACCCAGCTCGCTGTTTAACACAATCTGGCTACCTTCTGCGCCGGTATAGTCACCATTAATGGTAAAGTCATTACCCACGCTGTGGTCGGCAGCACTGAGCAAAAGCGTGCCGCTGTTGGTCACGTTGCCGTTAATGGTATCAATGCCGGCGTTTCTGAGGGTTGCATTACCCTCAATTGCATTCCACGCTGCCAGCGTACCGCCGCTGAGAATAGTGATGTTGTTGTAGACGGTTCCTGCGGTGGCAAACTTTGCCCCGTTCTGCACGGTGAGAGTGGCATTGCTGTTTTCAACACCTAACGTTGCGCCTGCCGCTACCAGCGTTGTGCCGTTTCGCAGGGTCGTATCGCCGGTATAGCTGTTGTTGCCGGTCAGCGTCAGCGTATTCGCATCAACTTTCTCTACGTTTCCGCTGCCGGTCATGTCGGTAGAAAACGTGAAATTGCCTCCCTGGTTAAAAATAACCGTACCATTGTTGGTTAGGCCACCGCTGAGACTTGCCATACCTTCGCCATTGCCCAGCTGGAGCGTGGCTTCATTCGCCACCAGCGTATTGCCAGCATTGGAAACGGTACCCGCCAGGGTCAGGTTGCCGCTATTCACCTGCAGTGAATCACCGGCACCAATGATGTCGACGTTACCCGTCAGCGCCCAGTCTTCACCGTTCATTTTGACAGAGGCGAAACCATCGCCTTCGTTCAGCCCGATAAAATTGCTGTCTTCTGTACCGGTGCCTACCAGGGTCAGGGTGTTACCGGTTGAAAGCGTGGAAATGACATCGCCAGACAGGTTTGAACCTGTGTTGAGGGTGAGGGTATTATTTTTGTTACTGGCGAACATTATAGCTGTCTTGCCACCACCAATTGAGCCATTGTTAATGATGTCAGCCTTCGCGGTATCCGTTACGTTGATACCATTCTGATCACCCTGAATGGTGCCGGTATTGATGATTTTGGTTCCACCACCGCTGAGTTTGATACCATCTTCGCTTGTGCCGATAATCGAGCCATTATTATCAATCACAATTCCGGCGTCAGTAGCCAGACCTGTATTGCCTTTAATGATGCCTGTTTCCGTATTTGATATGCTAATTGCAGAGGAATCTTCATTAACAAAAATACCCTTTTCAAAGCCGGTTATGTTTCCTTTGTTGGTTAAACTACCCTGCATCGTGACTATGTTTACAGCGTTCTTTGTTGCGGAGGAAATGGTAGCGCCAGCATTATTATTAATATCGAGTGGCTGCGCGCTAGTGTTTATATCAAGTCCATTCGAAGTGCCGGAAATATTCCCATTGTTTGTTATTGAACTGACTTTAAATCCTGAGGCGGAAACAGCGGCTAAATCGCCAGACGATGACACAGTAATATCTTTATTGATGACGTATTCGGTATCGGCGGAGAAGTCTTGCGGGGCAGAGGTTGACTGGTCGATGGTGCCTGCAGAACTGATTATTGGTGTAAAAACAAGCAGGGCGGGAAATAATCTCCCCAGTAACTGGGTGGTCCTGTTTAATTCCAGACGTTTTACTTTCATATTCACATCCATTTAAAAGGAAATTCGAAGTGAAGAAAAATATTCTCTTTCAGGTTTTAAAGAAAAGCGTTGAGAGGAGTGGGTTGAAATTATTATGTTTTCAATGTGTTATGTATACTTCGATTTATTAAAATGCAAATTTAATAAATCTAAATATGACACGGTTATAAATAATGCAGTGTCAATTATTTGTGAGAGGAATATATTTTCAGGTGTTCAAATAAGTACTGGAAAACCCCTGCGAACTGGCACTCAAGAGTAGCAATACTTGCGTTTTGCTCCCGACGCGTCACTGAACACTTTCAGCGGGCGGGTTAACTGTCTACACTCACATCTACAAGAGAGAAGACAGTCAAAACAGGCCGATTCATGATTCTGATAATTTATGCGCATCCCTATCCGCATCACTCCCATGCGAATAAGCGCATGCTTGAACAGGTAAGGACACTCGACAACGTAGAGATACGTTCCCTCTATCAACTTTATCCTGATTTTAACATCGACATCGCCGCCGAACAGGAGGCGCTCACTCGCGCCGATCTGATCATCTGGCAACACCCGATGCAGTGGTACAGCACACCTCCGCTCCTCAAGTTGTGGATCGACAAAGTCTTTTCCCACGGCTGGGCGTATGGTCACAACGGGCATGCGCTAAAGGGAAAAAGCCTGATGTGGGCTGTGACCACCGGCGGTGGAGAAAGCCACTTCGATATTGGCTCTTTCCCGGGTTTTGAGGTGCTGGCACAACCGCTTCAGGCGACAGCACTCTACTGTGGCCTTACCTGGCTTCCTCCTTTTGCTATGCACTGCACATTTGTTTGTGACGATGAGACGTTGCAGGCGCAGGCTCGTCATTATAAACAACGCTTACTTGAGTGGCAGGAGACGCACAATGGATAGCCATACGCTGATACAGGCGCTGATTTACCTTGGCGCGGCGGCGCTGATTGTGCCCGTAGCGGTTCGCCTGGGGCTGGGCTCCGTGCTGGGCTATCTAATCGCCGGGTGTGTTATCGGACCCTGGGGATTTCGCCTGGTCACCGACGCGGAGGCGATCCTGCATTTCGCCGAAATTGGTGTCGTACTGATGCTGTTTGTCATTGGTCTGGAACTTGACCCGCAGCGTTTGTGGAAGCTGCGCGCCTCAGTGTTTGGCGGCGGGGCGCTACAAATGGCGGCCTGTGGTCTGCTGTTGGGCGGCTTCTGTATTCTGCTGGGAATGGACTGGAAAGTGGCAGAGCTTATTGGCATGACGCTGGCACTCTCTTCGACGGCGATTGCCATGCAGGCAATGAACGAGCGAAACCTGACCGTTTCACAGATGGGACGCAGTGCGTTTTCGGTGCTGCTGTTTCAGGATATCGCGGCCATTCCGCTGGTGGCGATGATCCCGCTGCTGGCCGCAAGTGGGGCCTCCACCACGCTCGGCGCTTTTGCCCTCTCTGCGTTGAAAGTGGTCGGTGCGCTGGCACTGGTTGTCCTGCTTGGCCGGTATGTAACACGTCCGCTGCTTCGATTTGTCGCCCGCTCGGGGTTGCGGGAAGTGTTCAGTGCCGTGGCGCTGTTCCTGGTGTTTGGTTTTGGTCTGCTGCTGGAGGAAGCCGGGCTGTCGATGGCGATGGGAGCCTTCCTCGCGGGCGTTCTGCTGGCCAGCTCAGAGTATCGACACGCGCTTGAAAGTGATATCGAGCCATTTAAAGGACTGCTACTGGGGCTGTTTTTCATCGGGGTCGGGATGTCTATCGACTTTGGCACGCTGGTCACGCATCCACTGCGGATCCTCATCCTGCTGGTCGGTTTCCTGGTCATCAAAATGGTGATGCTTTGGCTGATCGCCCGTCCGCTGAACGTGCCTGGCAGACAGCGTCTTTGGTTCGCCGTGCTACTCGGACAGGGAAGCGAATTCGCGTTTGTGGTCTTCGGCGCGGCGCAAATGGCCAATGTGCTCGATCCCGAGTGGGCGAAAGCGCTGACGCTGGCGGTCGCGCTGTCGATGGCGGCGACGCCGATCCTGCTGGTGCTGCTGACGCGTCTGGAAAAAACAGGCAGCGAACAGGAACGTGAGGCCGATGAGATCGATGAGGAACAGCCGCGGGTCATCATTGCCGGATTCGGTCGCTTTGGGCAGATCACCGGTCGTTTACTGCTCTCAAGCGGGGTAAAAATGGTCATCCTCGATCACGATCCGGACCATGTGGATACCCTGCGTAAGTTCGATATGAAAGTCTTCTACGGCGATGCAACGCGTGTCGATCTGCTGGAATCAGCCGGGGCAGCGAAAGCGGAAGTCCTCATCAACGCGATTGACGATCCCCAGACCAGTATGCAGCTGGTTGAGCTGGTGAAGGAGCATTTCCCGAACCTGACCATTATCTCCCGTGCGCGCGATGTGGATCACTATATCCAGCTGCGACAGGCGGGGGTGGACGCACCCGAGCGTGAAACCTTCGAAGGGGCGCTTAAGTCTGGCCGCATGGCGCTGGAAAGTCTGGGCCTGGGCGCGTATGAAGCGCGCGAGCGTGCGGACCTGTTCCGTCGCTTCAATACCGATATGGTGGAAGAGATGGTGGCGATGGCGGGCAGTACGGCCACAGAGCGTGCGGCGGTGTTTAAACGCACCAGTGCGATGCTGACAGAGATCATTAACGAGGATCGTAATCATCTGTCGCTGGTGCAGCGTCATGGCTGGCAGGGAACGGAGGAGGGCAAGCATACCGGCGATCCGGCGGACGAACCGGAGAGTAAACCTTCCGCGTGAAGTGGAGTTGCCAGCAATATTAAAAAATTTCTCTCTCTTTACCATGCCGCCAGTCGACGAAAGATTAAGCTTTCCGTATAGTGGCGGCAATTTTTTGCATCCGGGAAATTTTCAATGATCAGTCTGATTGCAGCGCTGGCGGTGGACCGTGTTATCGGTATGGAAAATGCCATGCCGTGGAACCTGCCTGCCGATCTCGCATGGTTTAAACGTACGACGTTAAACAAGCCGGTAGTGATGGGCCGCCTGACCTGGGAGTCGATTGGTCGTCCATTGCCGGGCCGTAAGAACATCGTGATCAGTAGCCAGCCAGGCACTGACGATCGCGTCGAATGGGTGAAATCCGTGGACGAGGCGATTGCCGCCTGCGGTAACGCCGAAGAGATCATGGTGATTGGTGGTGGGCGTGTGTATGAGCAATTCCTGCCAAAAGCGCAAAAGCTCTATCTGACGCATATTGATGCGGAAGTGGAAGGCGATACCCATTTCCCGGACTACGATCCGGACGAGTGGGAATCGGTATTCAGCGAATTTCACGACGCGGATGCGCAGAACTCACACAGCTACTGCTTCGAGATTCTGGAACGTCGCTAGTTGATAGACCCTCTCCCGGCCGGGAGAGGGAATTCACTCTCAGGAGGCGACTGCCTCGCCTTCCCCCAGGTCCAGCTGTCGGTTGGACGGCTGCACGAAGTATGTTTTATCTTCCCAGCGTAAGCAGGTTAAATCCCCGCCCCAGCAACAACCGGTATCAAGACCGTAGATCCCGTCTGGCGTGCCTTTCCCTTCTAGCGCGGCCCAGTGGCCAAACACCACGCTGTACTCACTGGTGACCGGTCCGGGAATCGCAAACCACGGTTTAAGTGGTGCAGGTGCGCTTTCCGGCGTCTCTTTTGAGTACATATCCAGCTGCCCGTTCGGGAAGCAGAAACGCATCCGTGTGAACGCGTTCGTGATAAAACGCAGACGCGCCAGACCGCTCAGATCTTCACTCCAGTGATTTGGCATGTCGCCGTACATGGCATCAAGGAAGAAGGGATAGGAATCGCTCGCCAGCACGGCTTCTACGTCACGCGCGCAGGTTTTGGCCGTCTCAAGATCCCACTGTGGGGTGATCCCGGCGTGTGCCATGACCAGTTTTTTCTCTTCATCGATCTGCAACAGGGGCTGACGACGCAGCCAGTTGATCAGTTCGTCGGCGTCTGGCGCCTCCAGCAGCGGGGTGAGGCGATCTTTCGGCTTATTTCGGCTGATGCCGGCAAAGACGGCGAGCAGATGCAAATCATGGTTGCCCAGCACCATGCGAACGCTGTCGCCCAGCGATTTTACGAAGCGTAAAACCTCCAGGGAGCCTGGCCCACGCGCCACTAAATCGCCCGTCAGCCAGAGAATATCCCGTCCTGGCGTAAAGTCGACCTGTTTTAATAATGCGATCAGTTCATCGTAGCAACCGTGAACGTCGCCAATCAGATATGTAGACATTAGATTAATGAATGAGTGTTGTAACGGCGAGACGGAACACAGGAATAGCAACGCGGAACACATTGCCATCGACGTCGACCATTTCATAATGGCCTTGCATGGTACCCAGCGGCGTTTCGATCACTGCACCGCTGGTGTACTGATACTCTTCGCCAGGGGCGATGTGGGGCTGTTCACCAACCACACCTTCACCCTGAACTTCGATTTCACGGCCATTGCCGTTAGTGATAAGCCAGTAACGCCCGAGCAGTTGCACAGGCATCCGCCCCAGGTTGCGAATGGTCACGGTGTAGGCGAAAACAAAACGTTCTTCATCGGGTGAGGACTGCGACTCAACGTAAACGCTTTGTACCTGGACACAGACGCGGGGCGAATCAATCATGGCTTAACTCTCCTTCGGCGGCGCATTTTCGCTAATGTAATTAGCCAGTTTACAGTACTGCTCAACAGAGATGTTTTCTGCTCGCATTGCCGGGTCAATGCCCAGCTCGGCCAGCACGTCAACGGTGAACAGATTGCCGAGGCTATTACGGATCGTTTTACGGCGCTGGTTAAAGGCTTCTGTGGTGATGCGGCTCAGTACGCGCAGGTCTTTGACCGGGTATGGCATCGTTTTATGCGGCACAAGGCGCACAACCGCAGAGTCGACTTTTGGCGGCGGCGTGAAGGCAGACGGCGGCACTTCGAGTACCGGGATCACATTGCAGAAATATTGTGCCATCACGCTTAAACGACCATACGCTTTACTATTCGGCCCTGCAACCAGACGGTTTACCACCTCTTTTTGCAACATGAAGTGCATGTCGGCAATGGCATCAGTATAGCTAAAGAGATGGAACATCAGCGGCGTGGAGATGTTATAGGGCAGGTTACCGAATACGCGCAGCGGCTGACCCATTTTTTCCGACAGCTCGCCAAAATTCATGGTCATGGCATCTTGCTGATAAATCGTCAGCTTCGGCCCAAGGAACGGGTGCGTTTGCAGACGAGCAGCGAGATCGCGGTCGAGTTCGATAACGGTCAGTTCGTCCAGACGTTCGCCGACGGGTTCAGTCAGTGCTGCCAGACCGGGGCCGATTTCAACCATCGCCTGGCCTTTTTGCGGATTAATGGCCGAAACAATACTGTCGATCACGAACTGATCGTTGAGGAAGTTTTGCCCGAAGCGTTTACGGGCTAAGTGGCCCTGATGGACTCGATTAGTCATTGAGTATTAACAATCATTTTGATGGCGAGATTAAGCGCCGTAATAAAACTGCCGACATCCGCTTTTCCCTGGCCTGCCAGATCCAGCGCAGTACCGTGGTCAACGGACGTTCGAATAAAAGGTAAACCGAGGGTGATATTCACAC
The DNA here is from genome assembly GCF_050031595.1 of Enterobacter cloacae complex sp. 309I3. Classification (NCBI taxonomy): domain Bacteria; kingdom Pseudomonadati; phylum Pseudomonadota; class Gammaproteobacteria; order Enterobacterales; family Enterobacteriaceae; genus Enterobacter; species Enterobacter cloacae complex sp. 309I3. The sequence goes on from NZ_JBLGWI010000001.1 coordinate 733,471, forward strand.
CGCGGCCAAAGCCCTGGTATTTTAGCACGGGCAGGCCCTGATCGTGGTACATCGCGAGCACGGCATCGGCATTATCCAGGTATTTGGGCTGGAAAAGGGTATCGGCAGGCAATGGCCCGCTCAGGTTCATCCCTTTCGCCCGCATTTCATTCAGCACCGGAATGATGGTGTCGATCTCTTCAGTCCCCATATGCCCGCCTTCCCCGGCGTGTGGGTTCAGGCCACAGACCAGAACGTGCGGCTGTTTAATGCCGAATTTGGTCTGCAGATCGTGATGCAGTATCCCGATGATCTCCCGCAGCAGTTCAGGGGTGATGGCGTCAGGAATGGCCTTAATCGGCAGATGGGTTGTTACCAGAGCCACCCGCATCGCTTCCGTCGCCAGCATCATCACCACTTTCGGGCTGTGCGATCGCTCTTCAAAAAACTCGGTATGTCCGGTGAACGGAATACCGGCTTCGTTAATCACCCCTTTGTGGACAGGGCCTGTAATCAGGGCAGCAAATTCTCCCTGTATGCAACCATCGCAGGCGCGCGCCAGGGTTTCGACAACATAGTGGCCGTTTTCAGTGCTGAGCTGACCCGGAATAACAGGAGTACGAAGAGGGACGGGAAGAAGCGTGAGCGTTCCGGCTTGCTGCGGTGCAGGCTGCTGGCCTTCAACGTAGGGGATAAGCGTTAAAGGCAGACCGAGCAGTGAAGCCCGGTCTTGTAACAGTGTTGCATCAGCACAGACGACCAGTTCCACCGGCCAGCTACGTTGGGCAAGCTGGACCACGAGGTCAGGCCCAATCCCGGCGGGTTCGCCGGGGGTGATCACAACACGATGCTGTTTCATTAGTTGCTCAGAACTTTCACGTAAGCGCTGGCGCGTTGTTCCTGCATCCAGGTTGCCGCTTCTTCAGAGAACTTACGGTTGAACAGCATACGATAGGCTCTGTCTTTCTGCGCTGCGTCGGTTTTATCAACGTTGCGGGTATCCAGCAGTTCGATCAGATGCCAGCCAAAGGAGGAGTGTACCGGCGCACTCATCTGGCCTTTGTTCAGCTTCATCAGCGCATCGCGGAATGCCGGATCGTAGATATCCGCAGCCGCCCAGCCCAGGTCGCCGCCCTGGTTAGCAGAGCCAGGATCCTGAGAGAACTCTTTTGCGGCATTCGCAAACGACGTTTTTCCGCTCTTAATGTCCGCAGCAATCTGTTGCAGCTTCGCACGCGCCTGATCGTCCGTCATGATCGGTGACGGTTTCAGCAGAATGTGGCGAGCATGAACTTCGGTGACGGAGATGTTCTGGCTCTGACCACGCAGGTCGTTGACTTTCAGGATGTGGAAGCCAACACCTGAACGGATTGGACCCACGATGTCGCCTTTCTTCGCCGTGCTCAGCGCCTGGGCAAAGATGGATGGCAGTTCCTGAATACGTCCCCAGCCCATCTGGCCACCTTTCAGCGCCTGTTGGTCGGCAGAGTAGGTAATGGCCAGCTTGCCAAAGTCACTGCCGTTACGTGCCTGCTCAACGATAGCGCGCGCCTGGCTTTCCGCTTCAGCGGCCTGGTCAGACGTTGGGTTCTCTGGCAGCGGGATCAGAATATGGCTCAGGTTCAGCTCGGTGCTGGCATCGTTCTGGTTGCCCACCTGTTTTGCCAGCGCGTCGACTTCCTGCGGCAGGATGGTGACGCGGCGACGAACTTCATTGTTACGCACTTCTGAGATCAGCATCTCTTTACGGATCTGATTACGGTAGGTTGAATAGCTGATGCCATCATAGGCCAGACGACTACGCATCTGATCCAGGGTCATATTGTTCTGCTTAGCGATGTTAGCGATCGCCTGATCAAGCTGCTCGTCAGTGATCTTCACGCCCATTTTCTGACCCATTTGCAGGACAATCTGATCCATGATCAGACGTTCCAGGATCTGATGGCGCAGCGTTGCGTCATCCGGAAGTTGCTGACCCGCCTGGCCCGAATTGAGCTTCACAGATTTCATCAAACCGTCAACGTCACTTTCGAGCACGACACCGTTGTTAACCACAGCGGCGACCTTATCAACAACCTGGGGGGCCGCGAAGCTGGTATTCGCAACCATAGCGACACCGAGCAGCAGCGTTTTCCAGTTCTTCATACTTTTTCCATTTCAATTAACCGCAAAGCGGATTACGTTGCAAAACAAGCACATTACAAGGAACTGCGGTACGGCAGAATGTTCGAGCGCAGCATCTGCTGCGTGCCCAGGCCGTAGTTGGAGCTCAGGCCGCGCAATTCGACATTAAAGCCAATCACGTTATCGTATTTGCTCTGATTGTTTTGAGTATCCCAGCCGTTAAGCTTGCGTTCGTAGCCGACACGCAGCGCGTAACAGCAGGAGTTATATTGCAGACCAACCATCTGGTCAGCAGGCTTGTTGGCGTTAGTGTCAAAGTAGTATGCGCCCACAATTGACCAGCGGTCAGCGATTGGCCAACTGGCTGCACCACCCACCTGCGAAATCCCGTCTTTATACTGTTCACTGGTGGCATAGTTCGGCAATGTTGCCTGAATATATTCCGGGCTGGCGTAACGATAGGTCAACTGCACCATACGATCTTCATCGCGACGGTACTCGACGGCTGCACTGCTGGTCGCAATATTGTCGAGACGCGTGTCGTACTGCAGACCCCCGCGTAAGCCCCAGCGATCGGTCATGCGCCAGTAGGTATCGCCCGCCCACACCAGCGAACCTGTTTTGTTGTCTTTCTCCCAGTTGATATTGTCATCACCGGTACGAGACTCGGTGAAATAGTAGATTTGACCAACAGAAACGTTAAAACGTTCAACGGCAGATTCATCATAAACGCGCGTTGTGACGCCGGTCGTTAACTGGTTCGCGGAAGCAATACGGTCGAGACCGCCGTAGGTACGGTCACGGAACAGGCCGCTGTAGTCAGACTGCAGGAAAGCGGAATCATAGTTTTGGATTTTGCTCTGATCGCGATAAGGCACGTACAAATACTGCATACGTGGCTCAAGCGTCTGCGTATACCCATCCGCCAGCAGACCCATATCGCGCTCGAAGATCAGCTTACCGTCCATTTTAAATTGCGGAAGAACGCGGTTCACGGATTCGTCAAGGTCTGTGCCATAGCGGTTGTTATACCAGTCCACATTTTTCTGCTGATAATGGGTCGCCATCAGCTTGGCTTCGGTATTCAGACTCGACCAGTTGTTCGACAGCGGTAAATTGATCGTTGGTTCTAAATGAACACGCGTGGCTTCCGGCATGTCCGAGTTGGTATTGACGAAATGCACTGCCTGAGCGTAGACGCGGGTATCGAATGGACCAACATCGTTCTGATACCAGTTCACATCCAGCTGCGGTTCTGCACCGTAAGTGCTTCGCGTCTGGCTATCAAACACCTGGAACTGCTTCGTCGACACCGTAGCGTTGAAGTTCTGAATAGCATAGCCAACGCTAAATTTCTGCGTGGCGTAACCATCGGTACTGGAACCGTACTTGGAATCGAAGTCGTTGAAATAGTAAGGATCGCTGACTTTGGTGTAGTCGACGTTAAAACGCCAGACCTGGTCCATGACGCCAGCGTGACGCCAGAAGTACATCCAACGGTGTTTATCACCTTCTGTTGGGTGCTCATCCTGGAAGACCTTATCTGATGGCAGATAATCCAGTTCCATCAAACCGGTACCCGCCTGGGTCAGATAGCGGAACTCGTTTTCCCACATGACGTTGCCGCGCTTATGGATATAGTGCGGCGTGATCGTGGCGTCCATGTTGGGCGCGATGTTCCAGTAATACGGCAGATAGAACTCAAAATAGTTCGAGGTGCTGTATTTGGCATTTGGGATCAGGAAGCCTGAACGACGTTTGTCGCCCACGGGAAGTTGCAGGTACGGGCTATAGAAAACCGGCACCGGGCCGAGTTTAAACCGGGCGTTCCAGATTTCTGCGACCTGTTCTTCACGGTCGTGAATTACCTCACTTCCAACCACGCTCCAGGTATTCGAACCCGGCAGACAGGAGGTGAAGGAACCGTTTTCCAGAATCGTATAGCGGTTTTCACCGCGCTGTTTCATCAGATCTGCTTTACCACGCCCCTGACGACCCACCATCTGGTAATCACCTTCCCAGACGTTAGTATCTTTAGTGTTCAGGTTTGACCATGCTTTCGGACCTTTCAGGATGACCTGATTGTCGTCATAGTGCACATTACCCAGCGCATCCACCGTTCGTACCGGTTCGGCCGCACCTTCCGGCTGCTTCTGGTGCAACTGCACTTCATCTGCCTGCAGGCGGCTATTGCCCTGATTAATATCCACACTGCCCGTAAACGTGGCATTGTCAGGATAGGTTCCTTTAGAACTGTCGGCAGTAATGGTTACCGGCAAGCTATTTGTATCGCCACTCACCAGTGGGCGATTATAACTTGGGACGCCAAGCATACACTGCGAGGCAAGATCGGCCGCCAGCCCCTGTTGACTGTACAGGGCGGTGCCAATCATTGTGGCCAGGAGGGTGGGGATACGTTTTTTCATACGTTATATTTTAGTGTTCCGTCATCAGTGGCTACGGCTTACAAACGCTCAGAGACTATCTTACTCATCAGCGCAGTACCAGCGTTAATCCTGCCCGTTTGCGTGCCAGAGTGTTAGGCTCGCTATCGAATGACGAGTATGATAATGCAAATTATAGGCGATGTCCCTCAATTGACCGTGGCTCGACCACTGTAATGATGGCGTTGCGTCGACAAGGGACATGACTATCCGGGGAGTATATGCAGTATTGGGGTAAAATCATCGGCGTTGCGTTCGCCATCATCATGGGTGCCGGGTTTTGGGGCATCGTACTTGGCCTGATTATTGGCCATATGTTCGATAAGGCACGCAGCCGCAAAATGGCGTGGTTCGCCAACCAGCGCGAGCGTCAGTCCCTCTTTTTCTCCACCACCTTTGAGGTGATGGGGCACTTAACCAAATCAAAAGGGCGGGTAACGGAAGCCGATATCCAGATTGCCAGCGTATTTATGGACCGCATGAATCTGCACGGGGAATCTCGTGTGGCGGCGCAAAATGCGTTTCGCATCGGTAAATCGGATAACTATCCGCTGCGCGAAAAAATGCGTCAGTTCCGCAGTATCTGTTTCGGCCGTTTTGATTTAATTCGGATGTTTCTGGAGATCCAGATTCAGGCGGCGTTTGCCGACGGGTCTCTTCATCCGAATGAACGCGATGTGTTATACGTGATTGCCGAAGAGCTGGGGATCTCCCGCATGCAGTTCGACCAGTTCCTGCGCATGATGCAGGGCGGCGCACACTTTGGTGGCGGCTATCAACAGCATCAATCCTCTGGCGGCGGCTGGCAGCAGGCGCAGCGTGGCCCGACGCTGGAAGATGCCTGTAACGTGCTTGGCGTGAAACCTTCTGATGATGCAACAACCATCAAGCGCGCCTATCGTAAGCTGATGAGTGAACATCACCCGGATAAACTGGTCGCGAAGGGCTTACCACCAGAGATGATGGAGATGGCGAAGCAAAAAGCGCAGGAAATCCAGAAAGCGTACGAGCTGATAAAAGAGCAGAAAAATTTCAAATAAAAAATGGCCCGACACAGTCGGGCCATTTTTTTAGAAGTCCACCGGGGCTTTAAACGTCATTGCGTTGCCAAACGCCGGGTGGGTGATGGTGAGCGTCTGGGCATGAAGCTGCAAACGCGGCGCTGAAGCCAGCGCCTCCGGGGGGGCGTAAAAACGGTCTCCCAGAATCGGGTGCCCCAGCGCGAGCATATGCACACGCAGCTGATGTGAACGCCCGGTAATGGGCTTCAGCAGCACGCGCGCGGTGTTATCCGGCGCGTACTCCAGCACTTCATACTCGGTTTGCGCGGCCTTGCCCGTCTCATAGCATACCTTCTGCTTTGGTCGATTTGGCCAGTCGCAAATCAGCGGCAGATCCACTAGCCCTTCCGCCTGCGCGGGATGGCCCCAGACGCGTGCGACATATTGCTTTTTCGGCTCACGCTCGCGGAACTGGCGTTTGAGTTCACGTTCAGCGGCTTTGTTCAGCGCCACCACAATCACGCCGCTGGTTGCCATGTCCAGGCGATGAACGGACTCCGCCTGGGGATAATCACGCTGAATACGTGTCATCACGCTGTCTTTGTGCTCATCCAGACGCCCCGGCACGGACAACAGGCCGCTTGGCTTGTTGACCACCATAATGTGCTCATCCTGATAAAGGATAACCAGCCACGGGTCTTGCGGCGGATTGTAAGGCTCCATCACCATCTTGTGCTCCGTTTACTGATGCGTCACAACAATAAGACGCAGGGCATCCAGACGCCAGCTTGCCTGATTCAGGCTTTCCAGCACCTGCTGACGGTTGCTCTCAATCGCGGTCAGTTCGTCATCACGGATGTTTGGGTTCACCGCTTTTAACGCTTCCAGACGAGACAGCTCTGCAGACAGTTTCTCATCGGCTTCCTCGCGTGCGGCATCAATCAGCGTCCTGGCCGCTTTTTCGATCTGCGTTTCACCCAACTGCAGAATGGCGTGCACGTCCTGTTGTACGGCGTTGACCAGTTTGCTGCCCGTGTGGCGGTTTACTGCGCTCAGCTGGCGGTTGAAACTCTCGAATTCAACCTGTGCAGCCAGGTTGGTGCCGTTTTTATCCAGCAGCAGACGCACTGGCGTTGGCGGCAGGAAGCGGGTGAGCTGCAGCTGTTTCGGCGCTTGCGCTTCCACAACATAGATCAGCTCGACCAGCAGCGTACCAACGGGTAATGCTTTGTTTTTCAACAGGGAAATCGTGCTGCTACCCGTGTCGCCGGAAAGGATCAGGTCGAGGCCGTTGCGGATCAACGGGTGTTCCCAGGTGATGAACTGCGCGTCTTCGCGAGACAGCGCCACGTCACGCTCAAAGGTGATGGTGCAACCATCCTCCGGCAGGCCCGGGAAATCCGGAACCAGCATATGATCGGATGGGGTCAGCACGATCATGTTCTCGCCGCGATCGTCCTGGTTAATCCCGACGATGTCGAACAGGTTCATGGCGAAGCTGATCAGGCTGGTGTCGTCATCCTGCTCTTCAATGCTTTCGGCAAGCGCCTGCGCTTTTTCGCCACCGTTGGAGTGGATTTCCAGCAGGCGGTCACGTCCCTGCTCCAGCTGCGCTTTCAGAGCCTCATGCTTTTCGCGACAGGATTTGATCAGCTCATCAAAACCGTCCGTATTTTCCGGCGCTGCCAGGTAACCGATCAGATCCGTATGCACCTGATCGTAAATGGTGCGTCCCGTCGGACAGGTATGTTCGAACGCGTCCAGACCTTCGTGGAACCAGCGTACCAGCACCGACTGAGCGGTTTTTTCCAGGTAAGGGACGTGGATCTGAATATCATGCGCCTGACCGATACGGTCCAGACGGCCGATACGCTGTTCCAGCAGGTCGGGGTTGAACGGCAGATCGAACATCACCAGGTTGCTGGCGAACTGGAAGTTACGCCCTTCAGAACCGATTTCAGAGCACAGCAGAACCTGTGCGCCGCTGTCTTCTTCACTGAACCAGGCCGCGGCGCGGTCACGCTCGACAATGGACATCCCCTCGTGGAACACGGCGGCTCGAATACCTTCGCGCTCGCGCAGAACCTGCTCCAGCTGCAGCGCGGTGGCCGCCTTGGCGCAGATCACCAGCACTTTCTGTGAACGATGAGCCGTTAAGTAACCCATCAGCCATTCAACACGCGGGTCGAAGTTCCACCAGGTTCCGGTATCGCCTTCAAATTCCTGATAAATCTGCTCCGGGTAGAGCATGTCGCGCGCACGTTCTTCCTGGCTTTTGCGCGCCCCCATAATGCCGGAGACTTTTATCGCCGTCTGATACTGCGTCGGCAGCGGCAGCTTGATGGTATGCAGTTCGCGTTTCGGGAAGCCCTTCACGCCGTTACGGGTGTTACGGAACAGCACGCGGCTGGTGCCGTGGCGGTCCATCAGCATATCGATCAGCTCTTTACGCGCGGAACCCGCGTTGTCGCTGTCACTGTTGGCTGCCTGCAGCAGCGGCTCAATATCCTGTTCGCCAATCAGATCGCTCAGGGTGTTGAGTTCGTCATTCGAGAGGCGTTTGCCCGCCAGCAGCATGGCGACAGCATCGGCAACCGGGCGGTAATTATTCTGTTCTTCGACAAACTGCTCAAAGTCATGGAAGCGGTTTGGATCGAGCAGGCGCAGACGGGCGAAGTGGCTCTCCAGCCCCAGCTGCTCCGGCGTTGCGGTCAGCAGCAGGACGCCCGGCACGCGCTCGGCAAGCTGTTCAATCGCCATGTATTCACGGCTCGGTGCCTCTTCGCTCCAGACCAGGTGGTGCGCTTCGTCGACCACCAGCAGATCCCACTCTGCGTCGCACAGATGCTCAAGACGCTGCTTGCTGCGGCGCACGAAGTCCAGGGAGCAGATGACCAGCTGTTCGGTTTCAAACGGGTTGTCTGCGTCATGCTGGGCTTCGGCGTAGCGCTCGTCGTCAAACAGCGAGAAACGAAGGTTAAAGCGGCGCAGCATCTCAACCAGCCACTGGTGTTGCAGCGTTTCCGGTACCACGATCAGCACGCGCTCGGCGGCGCCAGAAAGCAGTTGTTGATGCAGGATCATACCGGCTTCAATGGTTTTACCGAGGCCCACTTCGTCTGCCAGCAGTACGCGAGGCGCATGACGACGACCAACGTCATGAGCGATATTCAACTGATGAGGGATCAGGCTGGTGCGTTGACCACGCAGGCCGCTCCACGGCATGCGGTACTGTTCACTCTGGAATTTACGTGCGCGATAGCGCAGGGAGAAGCGATCCATACGGTCGATTTGCCCGGCAAACAGGCGATCCTGCGGCTTGCTGAAAACCAGTTTGCTGTCGAGCAGCACTTCACGCAGGATGACATTGCTCTCGTCAGTGTCGAGGCGAGTCCCAATGTAGGCGAGCAGACCATTCTCTTCTTTTACGTCTTCAACCTTTAGCTGCCAGCCGTCGTGGCTGGTCACGGTGTCACCTGGATTGAACATCACGCGGGTAACAGGGGAGTCATTGCGAGCGTACAGGCGGTTTTCACCGGTAGCAGGGAAAAGGAGGGTGACCATGCGTGCATCGACTGCAACCACGGTTCCCAATCCAAGTTCGCTTTCTGTATCGCTGATCCAGCGTTGACCAAGTGTAAAAGGCATATGTGTTCGGCTCTAATCTTTAATTGCAGGCAATAGTTCAACCACCGTCAAAAAAGACGGTCATCGAAAAATGGGTCCGGGAGTGGAAAGGGCGCTATGGTACTGGATGGCAGCGATTTCGTCACGTGTCAAAATAGGCCAAGCTGCCCTGTCACTAGTGTAGCAAAATCGTCGTCAATGAACGGCAAAATTCCATCCGCGACGGGCTGAAGCTGGCGCGTCAGGTAGTGGTCGTAGTCCAGCGCAGAGTGTTGATAATCCACGGGCTCTGGCCCGTTTGTCGTCCAGACATACTTAATGGTGCCCCGGTTCTGATACTGCGGGGCGCGCCCCCGACGGACGTTCTCTTCATCCGCCAGACGCGCGGCGCGGACGTGTGGCGGAACGTTACGCTGATACTCGGCCAGCGGGCGGCGCAGGCGTTTGCGATACACCAGCTGGTTGTCGAGCTCGCCAGCCATCAGGCTGGCTATCGTCTCGCGGACGTAGTCCTGATAAGGCTCATTACGAAAGATCCGCAAATAGAGCGTTTGCTGGAACTGCTGAGCCAGCGGAGTCCAGTCTGTGCGCACCGTCTCCAGCCCTTTAAACACCATGCGTTGCTTTTCACCTTCCTGAATCAGTCCGGCATAGCGTTTCTTGCTGCCCTGATCGGTTCCACGGATAGTGGGCATTAAAAAGCGGCTGAAATGGGTTTCATACTCCAGCTCTAACGCGCTGGTTAACCGCTCTTTTTGCAAATGCGCTTGCCACCAGTCGTTCACGAAGGCCACCAGCTGTTTGCCAATTCGCGCGGCTTCCTCTTCGGCGTGCGCGCCCTTCAACCAGACGAAGGTGGAGTCGGTATCGCCATAGATCACTTCATAGCCCTGGGATTCGATCAGCGCCTTTGTCTGGCGCATGATCTCATGCCCGCGCATGGTGATAGACGAGGCGAGACGCGGGTCGAAGAAGCGACAGGCGCTGGTGCCCAGCACACCGTAAAAAGCGTTCATGATAATTTTTAGCGCCTGAGAAAGCGGCTTGTTGCCGTGGCGCTTGGCCTCGTCGCGCCCGTGCCAGATCTGTCCCACGATCTCCGGCAGGCAGTGTTTCTCCCGTGAGAAACGCGCCCCCAGAAACCCGTCGGTGCTGTGCATATCGTCCGGCTGCGCCATCCCCTCTACCAGCCCCACCGGATCAATCAGAAAGGTGCGGATAATCGAGGGGTAGAGGCTTTTGTAGTCCAGTACCAGCACGGAGTCATACAGTCCCGGCCGGGAATCCATCACGTAGCCGCCTGGGCTTGCCTGAGGCGGCACGTCCCCCAGGTTCGGTGCGACGTAGCCTGCCCGGTGCATGCGGGGAAAGTACAGATGGCTGAATGCCGCCACGGAACCGCCGTGCCGATCAGCGGCAAGACCGTTCACTGTGGCGCGTTCCAGCAGAAAAGGCATGATCTCGGTTTTGTGGAAAATCTGCGTAACCAGCTCACAATCTTTCAGGTTATAGGTGGCAAGTGCCGGTTTGTCTTCGTTGAAGCGGCGGTCGATCTCATCCATTCGGTCCCACGGATTATCGATGGATTTCCCTTCCCCCAGCAGCTCCTGCGCCACCGCCTCCAGCGAGAAGGAAGAGAAATTCCAGAATGCGGATTTCAGCGCCTCGATGCCGTCGATAATCAGGCGACCATTGGCCTGTGCGAAGAAGACGCCGTTTTTGAAACCGTGCTCGCGCCATTCCAGTTCGCTATGACCCCGCCCAAGCATGAGCGGGATACGGTACCGCTCGGCGTGTTTTTGCAGTACCCGCAGATCGAATTGCACCACGTTCCAGCCGATCAGGACATCGGGATCGCGATCGGCAAACCACTGGTTCAGTTTTTCCAGCAGCTGTGGCCGGTTGTTGACGTACTCCAGTCGGAAGTCCAGCGCGGAGGCATCACCATTCTGTGGCCCGAGCATATAGACAACCCGGTCGCCGCAGCCTTCAAGACCAATACAGTACAGTTCACCGTGACGGGTGGTTTCGATGTCCAGTGAGACCCATTTCAACGGCGGACGGTAGTGCGGGTTAGGTTTCAGACGGGCGTTAATCAGCCCGCCGTTGTGCGCTGTGCCATCAACCCAGACAGGGGCGGTAATAAACCGCTCCATCAAGAAACGTTCCGGGGGACGAATATCGGCTTCGTACAGGGTGACGCCCGCCTCGCGCAGCAGTTTTTCATAGCGCATCAGCTGGCGATGGGCGCGACAATAGAGGCCAGAAACCGGCTGGCGATGGAAATCCTTCAGCCCAAGTGGCGTGATGCGCCAGTTGTTTTCACCGCGCAGTAGCTGCTTTACTTTGTCGATGTGGGCTTCAGGAATAAATGCCACGGACTCCTGTGGCGGCAGGGTAACGCGCAGCGGGCCGTTGTCCGTCGCCAGCCAGAACTCCACCTCTGTTCCCTGAGGCGTATCCCGCCAGTGTCGGGTCAGTAAAAAACCTTCTTGCGCCTGCGTCACGCCGTTATCCCATAAAACAAAACCAGGCCTGATTATAGCCTGGTTAGCGGTTTTATGCTGGGTTTATATACAGTTTATTGCCCGTAATAGGCTTTTGCACCGTGCTTGCGCAGGTAGTGTTTGTCCAGCAGCGTCTGTTGCATATCCGGCAACTGTGGTGCCAGTTGACGACAGAAGATGCCCATATAGGCTACCTCTTCCAGCACAATCGCGTTATGCACTGCATCTTCCGCATTTTTGCCCCACGCAAACGGGCCGTGAGAATGCACCAGCACCCCAGGCATCTGTGCTGCGTCGATTCCCTGTTTTTCAAAGGTTTCGACAATCACATTGCCGGTTTCCCATTCATACTCGCCGTTGATTTCCGCATCGGTCATCAGGCGGGTGCACGGGATGGTGCCGTAAAAGTAGTCTGCGTGCGTGGTACCGGTAGCCGGGATGGACTGGCCTGCCTGCGCCCAGATAGTCGCATGACGCGAGTGGGTATGCACAATGCCGCCGATGGTCGGAAATGCCTGATACAGCAGGCGATGGGTGGGGGTATCGGAGGAGGGTTTTTTCTTCCCTTCCACCACTTCACCGGTTGCAATGCTGACCACAACCATATCCTCAGCAGTCATCACCGTATAATCCACGCCGGAAGGCTTGATGACGAACACCCCTTTTTCGCGGTCAACGGCGCTAACGTTGCCCCAGGTCAGGGTCACCAGATTATGTTTAGGCAGCGCCAGGTTGGCTTCGAGTACCTGGCGTTTGAGATCTTCTAGCATTGTTGTCTCCCGCCGGATGGCGCTTCGCTTATCCGGCCTACACAATCGTAGGCGCGGTAAACGCAGTGCCACCGGGCACGTCGTACTTAACGTTTCGAACCGTAATAGACTTCATTCCAGCGCAGCGCGTCTTTAAACGCGGGCAGGCGGGTATCGTTATCGATCACGGTCAGTTCGATGTCGTGCAGTTCAGCGAACTGACGCATATCGTTGAGATCCAGCGCGTGACTGAAGACGGTATGGTGTGCGCCACCGGCGACGATCCAGGCTTCGGAGGCGGTTGGCAGATCGGGCTGCGCTTTCCACAGGGCGTTGGCGACCGGCAGTTTTGGCAGCGCGTGTGGCGTTTCAACCGCATCCACACAGTTCACCAGCAGGCGGAAACGATCGCCCAGGTCGATCAGGCTGGCGTTGATGGCCGGGCCGGTACGGGTGTTGAAGATCAAACGTGCCGGATCCGCTTTGCCGCCAATGCCGAGATGCTGCACGTCGAGGATCGGTTTCTCTTCGACGGCAATGGATGGGCACACTTCCAGCATGTGTGAACCGAGTACCAGGTCGTTGCCATTTTCGAAGTGGTAGGTGTAGTCCTCCATAAAGGAGGTGCCGCCCTGCAGACCGGTTGACATCACTTTCATGATGCGAAGCAGAGCGGCAGTTTTCCAGTCGCCTTCGCCCGCGAAGCCGTAGCCCTGCTGCATCAGACGTTGTACTGCCAGACCCGGCAGTTGTTTCAGACCATGGAGATCTTCAAATGTCGTGGTAAAGGCGTGGAAGCCACCCTGTTCCAGGAAGCGTTTCATCCCCAGTTCAATGCGCGCCGCGTCCAGCACGTTCTGGCGTTTGTCACCCTTCACCTGCGCCGCTGCGGTGAGGCGGTAGCTGCTTTCGTATTCGTCGACCAGCGCGCTCACGTCGCCATCGCCGATCTCATTGACGACCTGCACCAGGTCACCCACGGCCCAGGTGTTCACGGAAAAACCGAACTTGATCTGCGCGGCAACTTTATCACCGTCGGTGACTGCCACTTCACGCATGTTGTCGCCAAATCGCACCACTTTCAGATGGCGGGTATCCTGTTTGGAAACGGCCTGACGCATCCAGGAGCCGATGCGTTTCTGCGCATGTTGATCCTGCCAGTGTCCGGTCACTACGGCGTGCTGCTGACGCATACGGGCGCCGATGAAGCCGAACTCACGGCCGCCGTGTGCGGTCTGGTTCAGGTTCATAAAGTCCATATCAATGCTGTCCCATGGCAGGGAGGCGTTGAACTGGGTATGGAATTGCAGCAGCGGTTTGTTGAGGATAGACAGACCGTTGATCCACATTTTGGCGGGTGAGAAGGTGTGCAGCCACACCACCAGACCCGCACATTTATCGTCGTAGTTTGCGTCACGGCAGATATGGGTGATCTCATCCGGCGTCGTGCCCAGCGGCTTCAGCACCAGTTTGCATGGCAGTTTGGCCTCAGCATTCAGCGCGTTCACGACGTGTTCCGCATGTTTCGTCACCTGTTGCAACGCTTGCGGTCCGTACAAATGCTGGCTGCCAATCACAAACCACACTTCATAATTATCAAAAATGGTCATCGTCGTGTCCTTAATGGGTCAGGGTTGCCGTCGTATCCGCGGTGTGTTTTGACGGGGCGGCGACAGGGAGATAGTGAAGTTCGGCGCTTTTTGCCCATTGCTGGTAGCGCTGATAAAGCTGTTCAAAGCGTTGCGCCTGTTGAGCACGCGGCTGAAGGGTATTTTCGACCGCGCTTGCCATATGCTGCTGTGCAGTCGGGATATCGGCGTGTACGCCCGCGGCAACGGCGGCGAAAATAGCCGCACCCAGCGCGCAGCATTGATCGGACGCGACAATCTGCAGCGGACGGTTCAGCACGTCGCAGCAGGCCTGCATGATCACCGGGTTTTTACGGGCGATACCGCCCAGCGCCATGACGTTATTGACGTCGATGCCCTGTTCGGTGAAGCACTCCATAATCGCGCGGGCACCAAAGGCGGTGGCTGCAATCAGGCCGCCAAACAGGGCCGGGGCATCGGTCGCCAGATTGAGATCGGTGATAACACCTTTAAGACGCTGGTTGGCAAATGGCGTACGGCGGCCGTTGAACCAGTCGAGCACCACCGGCAGGTGTTCAAGAGACGGATTTTTCGCCCATGCGGCGGTGAGCTGGGGCAGCAGCTGTTTCTTACTCTCGGCAATCTGGGGTTTCAGTTCCGGGTGCGCGGTCGCCAGCTGGTCCAGCGGCCAGCCCAGTACCCGACCAAACCAGGCGTAAATATCGCCAAACGCAGACTGCCCGGCTTCCAGACCGATAAAGTCCGGCACCACGCTGCCGTCGACCTGTCCGCAGATACCTTTCACTGCGCGGTCACCGACGCTGGCCTTATCCGCCGTCAGGATGTCGCAGGTGGAGGTGCCGATCACTTTCACCAGCGTATTGGGCTGGGCACCAGCGCCCACCGCGCCCATATGGCAGTCAAACGCACCGCCGGAGATTGCCACGTTTTGCGGCAGGCCCAGACGTGTTGCCCACTCTTCGCAGAGCGTGCCCACCGGAATATCGGCGGTAAAGGTGTCGGTAAAGAGCGGGTACTTCAGGCTCTTGTTGATAATCGGATCGAGTTCATCGAAGAAGGCTGCCGGTGGCAGACCGCCCCAGCTTTCATGCCATAGGGATTTATGCCCGGCGCTGCAGCGGCCGCGGCGAATATCCTGCGGGCGGGTGGTACCCGAGAGCAGGGCAGGAACCCAGTCACACAGTTCAATCCACGATGCGGCTGCCTGTGCAACCGCTGCGTCAGCGCGGGTGACATGCAGGATCTTGGCCCAGAACCATTCACTGGAATAAATTCCGCCGATGTAGCGCGAATAGTCGGTTTTGCCCGGCTGGTGGCACAACCGGGTGATGGCTTCGGCCTCTTCGACGGCGGTATGGTCTTTCCACAGCACAAACATGGCGTTCGGGTTGTCGGCGAACTCAGGACGTAGCGCCAGCACCCGGCCTTCCGCATCCACTGGCGCGGGGGTAGAACCGGTGCTGTCTACGCCGATCCCAACCACCTCTGCACGCTGGGCGTCAGTCAGCTCTGCCAGCACGGTTTTGATTGCCGCTTCCATCGACTCGATGTAGTCGCGTGGATGGTGACGGAACTGGTTGTTTGGCGCATCGCAGTAGCGCCCCTCTTGCCAGCGTGGGTACCACTCAACGCTGGTTGCTATCTCCTGGCCGGACGTACAGTCCACTGCCAGGGCGCGAACCGAGTCGCTGCCAAAATCGAGGCCAATCGCAATTGCCATGGTGTTGCTCCATCAGAAAACAGGTATGAGAGAACATTAGAGACTGGGGGCGAAAATCGTCAGGCAGGATCCGCTAATCTTATGGACTAAATTGCTGTTGAGATGGAAAGTGTGACGCCGTGCAAATATTCAATGTGGACATTTCTGCCGCACTTATAGACACTTTTGTTACTGCTTATCTGCCCACTCTGGCGGAGAAATCAGGGGGAAAGGCTGAAACATGGCGGACGTAAAAGAGACGTGATGCTTTTTGGATCTCGTCGCAGGCCATTTTTATACGGCTTTTAACGATATGGACAATTGGTTTCCTTCAGTACCGTTGGGAGAACTGAATCTATGGCCGAAACGCAAAACGATCCCTTACTGCCGGGTTATTCTTTTAACGCCCACCTGGTGGCGGGGCTGACCCCTATCGAGGCTGAGGGATATCTCGATTTTTACGTTGACCGTCCGCTTGGGATGAAAGGGTACATTCTGAACCTGACCGTGCGTGGGGAAGGGATAATCAAAAACAACGATCAGCAGTTCGTCTGTCGTCCCGGCGATATGCTGCTGTTTCCGCCTGGTGAGATCCACCATTACGGGCGTCATCCGGATGCCAAAGAGTGGTATCACCAGTGGGTCTACTTCCGCCCCCGCGCCTACTGGCAGGAGTGGCTTTCGTGGCCAGCCATTTTTGCGCACACCGGTTTTTACCGCCCGGACGACGCTCATCTGGCCCAGTTCCGCGAGCTGTTTGCCCAGATCATAGAGGCAGGGCAGGCCGGTGGGCGCTACGCTGAGCTGCTGGCGATTAATTTGCTTGAACAGGTGTTACTGCGCCGGATGGAGGCGATTAACGCGTCGCTTAATCCGCCGCTGGATAATCGTGTGCGCGATGCCTGCCAGTACATCAGCGACCACCTGGCCGACAGCCAGTTTGATATCGCCAGCGTGGCCCAGCATGTCTGTTTGTCGCCGTCGCGGCTGTCGCATCTGTTCCGGCAGCAGTTGGGTGTCAGCGTGCTGAGCTGGCGCGAAGATCAGCGCATCAGCCAGGCGAAACTGCTGCTCAGCACCACCCGGATGCCCATTGCCACCGTAGGGCGCAATGTGGGCTTTGAAGATCAGCTCTATTTTTCCCGCGTATTTAAAAAATGCACTGGCGCCAGCCCCAGTGAATTCCGGGCGGGATGTGAATAAACGGTAAAAAAAGATAAACAAGCAGGTGAACAACGGAAGCAACCTGTAAACTATTCAGACAATTGTTGTCTTGACGCGATGCAGGGCGCTAAGCAGAATCCCTGATTCGTTTTCTGACCGGAATAGTTATGCAGGCATTGCTGGAACATTTTATTACCCAGTCCGTTATGTATTCGCTTATCGCCGTTGCGCTGGTGGCGTTTCTGGAATCGCTGGCGCTGGTTGGACTGATCCTGCCTGGTACGGTGATGATGGCGGCGTTGGGCGCGTTGATTGGCAGCGGTGAGGTCAATTTCTGGCAGGCATGGCTGGCCGGTATGATCGGCTGCTTACTGGGCGACTGGATCTCCTTCTGGCTGGGCTGGCGTTTCAAGAAACCGCTGCACTGCTGGTCATTCATGAAGAAGAACAAAGCGTTGCTGGATAAAACCGAGCATGCACTGCATCAGCACAGCATGTTTACGATACTCGTCGGACGCTTTGTCGGGCCAACGCGTCCGCTGGTGCCGATGGTCGCCGGGATGCTGGATCTGCCCGTCGCAAAATTCGTTTTGCCGAACATTATCGGCTGCGTCTTCTGGCCGCCGTTCTACTTCCTGCCGGGGATCCTGGCGGGGGCGGCAATTGATATTCCTGACGATGTGCAGAGCGGTGGCTTTAAATGGTTATTGCTGGCAACAGCGCTGCTGTTATGGCTCGCTGCATGGTTGTGCTGGCGGCTATGGCGCAGCGCGAAAGCGAATGTCGATCGTCTGACGCGCTATCTGCCTCGCTCGCGCTTGCTGTGGCTGGCGCCGCTGACGCTGGGCGTTGCCGTCGTGGCGCTGATCGCGCTGATTCGCCATCCGCTGATGCCGGTGTACGGTGAGATCCTGCTGAAGGTGGTCAGCCGTTAAGGATCCCCAGCAGGTGCGACGCGCTTGCTTTGCCACTCATCAACTCTTCGGTTTCACCCTCCCACACGATACGACCCTCCGCGATCACCACCGATCGCGGGGCGATGCGTGCGGCATCTTCAATACTGTGTGACACCATCAGCATCGTCAGCTGCTGACGCTGGCAGACCTCCTGTACCAGGGCGAGCATCTCCTGGCGCAGCGCGGGATCGAGTGCAGAGAAGGGCTCATCCAGCAGCAGTATCGGCTGCTCGCGAACCAGGCAGCGAGCCAGCGCCACGCGCTGACGTTGTCCGCCAGAGAGCTCTCCGGGGAGTCGGTCAATAAACGTGGTAATGCCCATCTGCCCGGCAATCTTTTCCAGCTTCTGGCGCTGTGCGTCGTTCAGTTTCAGCCCCGGATCCATACCCAGCGCGATGTTTTGCCGCACCGTCAGATGGGTGAACAGGTTATTTTCCTGGAACAGCATCGAGACCGGACGCCTGGCGGGCGGGGTGTAGGTATGGTCGTTGTTTTCAATGATTATCGACCCGCTTGCCGGTTGCAGAAAACCGGCAATCAGATTGAGTAAGGTACTTTTCCCTGCCCCGCTTGGGCCAAGCACGGCAATCATCTCACCCGGGCGTACCGACAGGCTGAACCGCATAGGCAGGTGCTGGTAGAGCCAGGTGACATCAGTCAGTTTTAACATTGCGCCCCGGAAGTTTTTCGATAACGGTAAATAAGGCAAAGCACAGCAACAGCAGCAACAGCGCCGTGACGGCCCCCTCCTGACTGCGGTAGGAGCCGATCTGCTGATACAACCAGTATGGCAGCGTGCGGAAATCTTCATTGCCGAAGAGCGCCACCACACCAAAATCTCCAATGGAGAGCACACAAGCGAAGGCCAGCGCCTGAGCAAGCGGGCGTTTCAGCGCACGCAGTTCAACCACCTTTAACCGGCGCCAGCCCTGTATACCAAGCGACTGACACAGCAAAGCGTAACGGCTGTTGACGTCGCGCATGGGGTTTTCCAGCACCTTCAGCGCATAGGGAATGGCCATCAGGGCGTTGGTAAAAATCACGATTCCGTCGGCGCTTTCCGGCAGACCAACCGTACTGTTGAACAATAAAAAGAAGCCGGTTGCCAGGACGATGCCCGGCATTGCGAGGATTAACATCCCCGTCAGCTCCAGCGCTTGTCCGGCTTTGCGCGCCTGGCGCGCATAAAGTTCTCGACTGCTCCACAGCAGCATCATGGTCAGCACGACACACAATAGCCCGGCAGCCAGTGCGATGCGCAAGGATGTCCAGGTCGCCTGCCAGAGGACGGGCTGTTGCAACACGGAGACGAGGTTAAGGTTAACGCCATCAACGATAACGGCCATCAGCGGTGGCAGCAGCAGCAGCAGGGCCAGTACGATCAACATCACATCCGCGATTCGGCTGTGCAGGCTGTCCTGAGGATCGCGCCAGCCTGTAATCTGATGACTGCCCGGTGGAATGGCTTTGCTCAGACGCTGACTCAGCAGGACCAGCACAAGACAGCACAGCATCTGTACCAGAGCCAGAAGCGCAGCGCGGCCGGGGTCGTAGTCGTAACTCAGCGCCTGGTAAATCGCCAGTTCGATGGTGGTCGCCTGTGGTCCACCACCAAGAGAAAGCACGGTGGCGAAACTGGCAAAACAGAGCATGAAGATCAGCGCCGCAACCGGAGGGATTTGACGGCGCAGCCACGGCCATTCGACAAAGCGGAAGAATGACCAGCCGCGCATGCCCAGCTGTGCCGCAAGCTGACGCTGCTCGCCGGGGATAGCCTCCAGCGCCTGTAAAAAAAGCCGGGTCGCCATGGGCATGTTGAAAAAGATGTGCGCCAGCAGAATACCTTTGAGTCCGTAAGGGGAGAAGGTCCACTCCAGACCAAGCAGGTTAAAGAGGGCGGCCAGCCAGCCCTGACGACCATACACGCTCAGGATCCCAAACACCGCCACCAGGACGGGCAGGATCAGCGTCATGGCGCACAGTCTCAACAGCGCCTCCCTGCCGGGGAAGCGTCTGCGGTAGAGCGCCCGCGCGAGAAAAATGGCCGGGATCACCGACAGCAGGGCAGAGAGAAACGCCTGCCAGAAAGAGAACCGGATGACGTGCCAGAGATAGCTGTCGTGCCAGAGGGAGAGCAGATCACTCTCTGGCGCGTTAAACCACAATGCCAGAAAAGCACCCAGACTGACCGCCACCATCACTACAGCGGCGAGCAGTCCGGGAAATAACCAGCCGGGAATTAGCGGCTGACGGCGCGTTGCCATTCACTTACCCATGCTGCTCGCTGCGCGGCGACCTGCTGCGGCGTAAACTCCAGCGAGGTTTGCGGTTTGGTCAGTTGCTCAAAGCCCGCAGGTAGCGTCACGTTGGTCACCGGATACATCCAGTTACCCGTAGGGATCGCATTCTGGAACGCCGGGGAGACCATGAATTTCAGAAACTTCTCGGCCAGTTCCGGCTGCTTGCTGGCGGCAGTGCGGGCAGCCACTTCCACCTGCAGATAATGACCTTCAGCGAAATCAGCGGCGGCGTAGTTGTCTTTCTTCTCGGCGATAATGTGATAAGCCGGGGAGGTGGTGTAGCTCAGCACCAGGTCGCTCTCCCCTTTCAGGAACAGGCCATAGGCTTCGCTCCAGCCTTTGGTGACGGTCACGGTTTTGGCGGCCAGCTTCTGCCACGCCTCCGGCGTTTTATCACCGTATACCTTCTGCATCCACAGCAGCAGGCCCAGACCCGGTGTGCTGGTGCGCGGATCTTCATAAATCACGCGCCATTTCTGGTCGCTTTCCACCAGCTCCTTCAGGCTTTTCGGCGGGTTCTTCAGCTTGTTTTTGTCATAAACAAACGCAAAATATCCGTAATCGAACGGCACAAAGGTGTCGTTTTTCCAGCCGCCCGGCACGTTAACCGCATCTGCCGCTACGCCGCTTTTGACGAACAGTTTCGTTTGCGAGGCCGCATCCAGCAGGTTGTTATCCAGGCCGAGTACCACGTCGGCCTTGCTGTTTTTACCTTCCATACGCAGACGGTTAAGCAGCGAGACGCCATCTTCCAGCGCCACGAATTTCAGTTCGCAGTTGCAGTCGGCTTCAAAGGCTTTTTTGACGACCGGGCCTGGGCCCCAGTCGGCAGAAAAGGAGTCGTAGGTGTAGACCGTCAGGACGGGTTTTGCGAAAGCAGGCAGCGCAAACAGCGCCAGCAGGGGAAGCACTTTTTTTAACACTTTGCACCTCAAGGTTGAGTGGCAAAGGATTTTGAGCGACAGCCTCAAATCCCTTCGCCGGCGTTATCCGGATCAGGTTCGACGGGTATTATCTCAGCGCACATCAGTGATGCAGCACCCCGTTGAGAACGGCGCTATTGTAATGATTTGGCGAATATTACGAAAGTGTTATGGCTCTGGTGGCGCAAACCAGGCGGATTTAAAATCAAACCAGCCCAGCGTATTCATCCGTAACCCCCGCATACTGCGCTGGCCCTGGATCATCAGCCAGTGGTGGATCAGCGGCACGATTGCCTGTTCGGCCAGCAGCGCCTGACACCAGGTGGCCAGGTTCATCTCACCCGCGCGCCACTGCGCCGCATCCTGCTGCCAGTCCCGATCGATACAGTGCTGGATCAGCGGGACTTCATACAGGTGTGAGAAGAGCGAGAAATCGAGCGGCAGGGTGAAGTTGGCGCTGTTCAGCCAGATATCGCTGGTCAGTTCCCCCTGGTGCCATTCGTCATAGTCCACTTCCCTGATGTCCAGCCGGACGCCTTCTGCGGCCAGCAGTCTGGTCATGATCCTGGCAATAAAACGGTGCTCCACATGCTCGCGGTAGTAGGTCAGGGTGACAGACTCCAGCCCTGCCGGTTTGTCACAGTGGGCAGGTCGGGCATGATGCCAGCGAGGAAGCAACCCGTACGCCGGAAACCAGTACGTCTGATACTGTTCTTCCGCATGGTAAATCAGATTGGAGGGAGATAAGACGTGGCTGATCCATTTGCGTACCGCCTGATTGGCCCCGCGGTGGGTGCGGCTGTCAAACAGCAGGTAGTAGCAGCCCTCCTCAAGGCGGCTTTCCACCGCCTTTTCGCCCGTTGTGGGGCCTTCAAGCGTCAGCCCGGCGCTGAGCTCTTCATTGAGATCCGGTAATACCCAGACGTTCACTTCGTCGATCAGCGCCCGGTAGCCAAAATAATCATCAAACGCGCGAATTTTCAGCTGGTTATTGGTGTTACGCGACACGGCATAGGGCCCGGTGCCAATGGGCTGGCTGGCAAAATTGTGCAGCGATTCCCACTCTCCCGGCAAAATCATTGATGGGACATACCCCAGCAGCCAGGGAAGCCATTTATCCGGCTGAGACAGTTCAATATCCAGCGTCCAGGCGGTGGGGGAGTGAACGCGCGAAATATGCGAATAAAGCGGAAGCTTGCGGGCACGCTCCAGTGAGGCGATGACATCGCGCATTTCCAGCTCGCGGCCGTGGTGAAAGTGGATGCCGGGACGTAAGAAGAAGCGCCAGTGACGTGGGGAGAGTTGCTGCCAGTGGTGCGCAATATCAGCTTCCAGTTCCCCGTTTTCCTCATTTATTCGCGTCAGGCCGCTGAATATTTGTCGCGCCATATGGGTTTCTGAGCGGCGCAAGGCCGTGCCGGGGAGCAGATTCTTCATCGGGCGATAGTAGAGCACCCGCAGAATGTGGCGGCCCTGACGAAAACTCCGCCCAAGATGGGAGACCAGCATCTGACGCACTGCGGCTTTATCGCCAACCAGTTGCACCAGCTGATCGATTCTGTCCTGTTCCAGCAGGTCTTCTGCTCGCTGTTGCTGCAAGGCCAGCCCGGTATAGAGAAAGGTCAGGCGTGAGCGTTTGCCGCGTCCCGCTTCGGCTTCCCAGTTTAACCAGCCCTGTTTGTTGCTGCATGGTGTTAAGCAGCGTGCGCATATGACGTCGGGAGCAGTTAAGGAGCTCAGCCAGTTCGTTAAGCGTGGTCTCCTGCGATTGCCCTTCGCAGCACTGCCAGAGGCGGATGAATTGTTGTTGCAGACGACCAGAAGGCATAAAAGGGGAACTCCTGACAAAAAATCAGCAATTTATTAATCCCTATATTAAGCCAATAATGATTCCCGATGAAGTGAGGAGGTACATTATGAAGAGGTCTACCGCACGTCAGTTTTATCAGCAGTACTTTTCAGCGACAAAAGGAACGTCCTGGCTGGCCCGTCAGTGTGCTGAGCAACGGCTGAAAATGTTAGAAGAACTGATGCAGTGGGACGTTACGAAACCGACCTCTTCTCGCTAACTCGCCTCGATCATGTGTGACTGAGTATTGGTGCTTATCACCCGCCAGCAAAATGTTTTTTGCTGGCTTTTTTCGTTTATTCTTTCACCCAATTCGATTCGCTTTCACAAGGACTTGCAGATGCTCTGGTTAATGACGATGGGGCGACGCCTGAACGGCGTGTATGCCGCTTTTATGCTGGTGGCCTTTATGATGGGCGTGGCGGGGGCGCTGCAGGCACCGACGCTGAGTCTTTTTCTCAGCCGGGAGGTGGGGGCGCAGCCGTTTTGGGTCGGCCTGTTTTATACCGTGAACGCCATCGCCGGGATCTTGGTGAGCCTGGGGCTGGCGAAACGATCCGACAGCCAGGGCGATCGCCGCAAGTTGATCCTATTTTGTTGCGCCATGGCTGTGGGTAACGCACTGCTGTTTGCCTTTAATCGTCACTACCTGACGCTGATCACCTGCGGCGTGCTGCTGGCCTCGCTGGCGAACACCGCCATGCCGCAGCTGTTCGCGCTTGCCCGGGAATATGCCGACAACTCGGCGCGGGAAGTGGTGATGTTTAGCTCGGTGATGCGTGCGCAGCTCTCTCTTGCATGGGTCATTGGTCCGCCGCTGGCCTTTATGCTGGCGTTGAATTACGGTTTTACCGCCATGTTTTCCATCGCTGCGGGGATTTTTGCCATTAGCCTGGCATTGATTGCCTTCGTGCTGCCGTCAGTGGCGCGTGTCGAACAGACAGCGGATAAACCCATTACTCAGGTGAGCGGCTGGCAGGATAAAAACGTCCGTATGCTGTTTATCGCCTCCACGCTGATGTGGACCTGCAACACCATGTATATCATCGATATGCCGCTGTGGATCAGCAGCGATCTGGGTCTGCCGGATAAGCTCGCGGGGATCTTAATGGGGACGGCCGCCGGGCTGGAAATTCCGGCGATGATTCTGGCGGGATACTACGTCAAACATCTCGGGAAACGCCGGATGATGCTGATAGCCGTAGCGGCCGGAGTGCTTTTTTACCTGGGGCTGATTTTCTTCCATTCACGAGAGGCGTTGCTGGCGCTGCAGCTGTTTAATGCTGTGTTTATTGGGATCGTGGCCGGGATAGGGATGCTCTGGTTCCAGGATTTAATGCCCGGGCGGGCGGGGTCGGCGACCACACTCTTTACCAACAGTATCTCCACAGGGGTAATTCTGGCGGGGGTGATTCAGGGGGCGTTGTCGCAAAGCTATGGACATGGGTCGGTGTACTGGATGATTGCACTAACGTCGATTGTCACGCTGATGCTGACCTGGCGCGTAAAAGACGTCTGATTCTGGAAGGCGCCTTCACGAAATGAAACCATTTTCTGACAGAGTTTAAGAAGACACATAGAATGCGTGGCGGGTGCTTGAGGCTGTTTGCCTCAGGCTTTCGCAAGAGGCAAACAGTGGAGAGTCCCACATCAAAAAACTGATGGGGAGACCAACTTCACAACCAACATTGCGAGGTTAGTCTCTTCATTGCCGAAAAGCAATAAGGAGGCTGGAATGCCAAAACGTACTCTGCTGTTAGGTTTGTTTCTGATCTGTACAACGCTGTTGATCTTCACCTGGATGGTGCGTGATTCACTGTGTGAACTGCATTTCAGACAGGAGAAAACAGAGCTGGCAGCAGTGTTGGCTTACGAAGCAAAACGTTAGCGGTATGGGCGGGGAAAGTTCCCCGCCCCTCCAGAGTGGTTGAGCCTCAACGCACCCTTATCAATGGCCCGCATCGTGCGGGCCATTGCCTTTAGCCCATAAACGCAGGCTGTTTTTTCTCGTATGCGGAGATGGCGTCTTCATGCTGAAGCGTCAGGCCAATGCTGTCCAGACCGTTCAGCATGCAGTGGCGACGGAAGGCATCGATGCTGAAGCTGTAGGTCTTATCCCCGGCTTTCACCACTTCCGCTTCCAGATCCACTTCAAACGACATGCCCGGATTTGCCTTAACCAGCGCGAACAATTCATCCACTTGCTCGTCACTCAGCGTCACCGGCAGCAGCTGGTTGTTGAAGCTGTTGCCGTAGAAGATATCTGCAAAGCTCGGGGCGATCACCACTTTAAAGCCGTAATCGGTCAGCGCCCATGGCGCGTGCTCGCGTGAGGAGCCGCAGCCAAAGTTTTCCCGTGCCAGCAGAATGGAGGCGCCTTTATATTCCGGGAAATTCAGCACAAATTCCGGGTCAGGTACCTGACCTTTATCATCCAGAAAACGCCAGTCGTTAAACAGATGAGCACCAAATCCGGTGCGGGTGACCTTCTGCAAAAATTGCTTCGGGATGATCGCATCGGTATCGACGTTAGCGGCGTCCAGAGGGACAACCCGGCCTGTATGTTGGGTAAATTTCTCTGCCATGATTGTCTCCTTATTTCAGGCTGCGAATATCGGCGAAATGGCCGGTAACTGCCGCAGCGGCGGCCATCGCCGGGCTGACCAGGTGGGTGCGTCCACCGCGGCCCTGACGACCTTCAAAGTTACGGTTACTGGTGGAGGCACAACGTTCGCCCGGATTCAGGCGGTCATTGTTCATGGCCAGACACATGGAGCAACCAGGCAAGCGCCACTCGAAGCCTGCTTCGATAAAGATCTTATCCAGGCCTTCGGCTTCCGCCTGCGCTTTTACCGGGCCGGAGCCTGGCACAACCAGCGCCTGCACGCCGGGTGCCACTTTACGGCCTTTGGCGATCTCCGCCGCAGCGCGTAAATCTTCGATACGCGAGTTGGTGCAGGAGCCAATAAAGACTTTGTCGATGGTCACATCGGTCAACGGCACACCGGGTTTGAGACCCATATACGCCAGCGCTTTTTCGGCACTGGCGCGTTCGACCGGATCGGTAAATGAGGCCGGATCGGGAATAGTGTCATTCACGGAAATGACCTGACCCGGATTGGTTCCCCAGGTCACCTGCGGGGCAATCTCCTCCGCCTGCAAGGTAACAACGGTGTCAAAAACCGCGTCATCATCGGTTTTCAGGGTTTTCCAGTACGCGACGGCGTCAGCGTAATCCTGATCTTTTGGCGCGTGCAGACGCCCTTTTACATAGTTGAAGGTGGTTTCATCCGGCGCCACCAGGCCTGCTTTGGCCCCCATCTCGATGGCCATATTGCACAGAGTCATACGACCTTCCATGCTCAGCGCCTGAATAGCGTCACCGCAGAACTCAACTACGTGCCCGGTGCCGCCGGCACTGCCCGTTTTACCGATGATGGCCAGCACGATGTCTTTCGCGGTGATCCCCGGCGCGGCTTTGCCTTTCACTTCAATCTTCATGGTTTTGGCTCGGCCCTGTTTCAGGGTCTGCGTAGCCAGAACATGCTCAACTTCAGAGGTGCCAATACCGAACGCCAGTGCACCAAACGCGCCGTGCGTTGCGGTATGGGAGTCGCCGCAGACGATGGTCATGCCGGGCAGGGTGATCCCTTGCTCAGGTCCCATCACGTGAACGATACCCTGATACGGATGGTTCAGATCGTAGAGCTCGACGCCAAACTCGTTACAGTTCTTGATCAACTCTTGCATCTGGATACGCGCCATTTCGCCCGACGCATTGATATCTTTGGTCTGGGTGGAAACGTTGTGATCCATTGTCGCGAAGGTTTTACCCGGCTGACGTACCGGGCGTTTGTGCGCACGCAACCCATCAAATGCCTGTGGGGAGGTCACTTCGTGTACCAGATGCCTGTCGATATAGAGCAGTGGGGTTTCGTTTGGTGCCTCATAGACAACGTGTGCATCAAACAATTTTTCATATAACGTCTTCGCCATGATTACACCCCTTCAGCGACATAGCGGGCAATGATGTCGCCCATTTCATCGGTACTGACTGCCGCCGTGCCGCGTGCTAAATCACCGGTACGGACGCCTTCTTCTAACGCGCGATTAATGGCGTTCTCAATTGCGGTTGCCGCATCGCCTGCATCCAGGCTGTAGCGCAGCAGCAGAGCCAGGGAGAGGATCTGCGCAATCGGGTTAGCGATGTTTTTACCTGCGATATCCGGCGCGGAGCCGCCAGCAGGCTCGTACAGGCCAAAGCCTTCTTCGTTCAGGCTCGCTGACGGCAGCATGCCCATGGAGCCGGTGATCATCGCGCACTCATCCGAGAGGATATCGCCGAACAGGTTGGAGCACAGCAGCACGTCAAACTGGGACGGATCTTTAATCAGCTGCATTGTCGCGTTATCGATGTACATATGCGACAGCTCAACGTCAGGATAATGCTTAGCAACTTCGCTGACGATCTCACGCCATAAGATGGAAGACTGCAGCACATTCGCTTTGTCGATAGAGGTCACTTTATGGCGGCGTTTGCGTGCAGACTCAAAAGCGATATGGGCGATACGTTCAATTTCGAAACGGTGATAGACCTCGGTGTCGAACGCTTTTTCATGCTGGCCGCTGCCTTCACGGCCTTTTGGCTGACCGAAATAGATCCCGCCGGTCAGCTCACGCACGCACAGAATGTCGAAGCCGTTAGCGGCGATATCCGCGCGCAGCGGGCAGAACTCTTCCAGACCCTGATACAGCTTTGCCGGACGCAGGTTACTGAACAGCTTGAAATGTTTACGCAGCGGCAGCAACGCGCCGCGCTCTGGCTGCTCTGCGGGTGGCAGGTGTTCCCATTTCGGGCCACCCACGGAACCAAACAGGACGGCATCGGCGTTCTCGCAGCCCTCTACCGTTGCTTTTGGCAGCGGCGTACCGTGATTATCGATAGCAATACCGCCCACGTCGTAGTGGCTGGTGGTAATTTTCATCGCAAAACGCGAGCGAACGGCTTCCAGTACTTTCAGCGCCTGTGCCATCACTTCCGGGCCAATACCGTCACCCGGCAACACAGCAATATGGTAATTCTTCGACATTACACGGTTTCCTTGTTGTTCTCTTTATTCTGAGCTTTGCGTTGCAACTCTTTTTCGACTTCAGCGGCGCGCCAGATATTGTTCAGGACATGCACCATTGCTTTCGCAGAGGATTCGACGATATCGGTCGCCAGACCCACGCCGTGGAAGCGACGGCCGTTATAATTGACCACGATATCCACCTGACCGAGTGCATCTTTGCCATGGCCTTTGGCCGTCAGGTCATATTTGACCAGCTCCACGTCGTATTCGGTGACGCGGTTAATCGCCTGGTAGATAGCATCGACAGGACCATTGCCGTTTGCCGCTTCCGCTTTTATCTCATCCCCGCAGGCCAGCTTGATGGATGCCGTGGCGATATCGCTGGAGCCGGACTGCACGCTGAAGTAATCCAGACGGAAATGCTCTGGCTCTTCCTGCTGCTTATTAATGAAGGCCAGTGCTTCCAGGTCATAGTCGAACACCTGACCTTTTTTGTCGGCCAGCTTCAGGAACGCGTCGTACAGCTGATCCATGTTGTAATCGCTGTCCTTGTAACCCATCTCTTCCATACGATGTTTCACTGCCGCACGGCCGGAGCGGGAGGTCAGATTCAACTGAACCTGGTTCAGACCGATCGATTCCGGGGTCATGATTTCGTAGTTTTCGCGGTTTTTCAGTACGCCATCCTGGTGGATACCGGAAGAGTGCGCGAATGCGCCGGTACCGACAATCGCCTTGTTGGCGGGGATCGGCATGTTGCAAATCTGGCTGACGGTCTGGCTGGTACGCCAGATTTCATTGTGATTGATGCGGGTGTGCACGTTCATGATGTCTTTGCGCACTTTGATCGCCATGATCACTTCTTCCAGGGAACAGTTGCCTGCGCGTTCCCCGATACCGTTCATCGCACCTTCTACCTGACGGGCACCGGCGTGAACAGCGGCGATGGCGTTGCCGACGGCCAGGCCTAAATCGTCGTGGGTATGAACTGAGATAATTGCCTTATCAATGTTTGGTACACGATCATACAAGCCAGTAATGATGTTGGAGAACTCAAACGGCATGGTGTAGCCGACGGTGTCCGGGATGTTGATGGTTTTGGCCCCGGCATTAATGGCGGCTTCCACCACGCGTGCCAGATCCTCAATTGGCGTGCGGCCTGCGTCTTCACATGAGAATTCAACATCATCCGTGTAGTTGCGCGCGCGTTTGACCATGTAGACCGCGCGCTCAATCACCTCGTCGAGGGTGCTGCGCAACTTGGTGGCAATATGCATGGGAGAGGTGGCAATAAAAGTATGAATACGGAATGCTTCAGCCACTTTCAGTGACTCGGCGGCAACGTCGATATCTTTCTCAACGCAGCGTGCCAGGCCACAGACGCGGCTGTTTTTGATGGTACGGGCGATGGTCTGTACCGATTCGAAATCACCCGGAGAAGAGACCGGGAAACCCACCTCCATCACGTCGACACCCATACGTTCGAGAGCCAGCGCAATCTGCAGCTTCTCTTTCACACTCAGGCTCGCCTGTAATGCCTGTTCACCGTCACGTAAAGTGGTATCAAAAATAATGACTTGCTGGCTCATGGGTTAGGTCCTTGTCAGTCTTAGGGCGCCTTGCTACGAGCATAAAAAAACCCGCGCAGTGGCGCGGGTTTTTAGTCTTACTGGTGACGATTCAACGCTGAATTTCGCCCGCCAGTCTACCGCGCACAGAAGATGCGTTTAGTAGTAGTAGACCGGTGAAACGAATGGTGCGAATCATGAATCGTGCTCCGTTAAATTCAATATGCTTTTAGTGGTACTGGATATGGGGGGGGATGTCAACCCCTGACAACAAAAACGACCCCGATCGCACGATGTTCCAGAGAATTTTATTTAGCTAATTGTGCTGGTTTTTATCTTTCATGCCTTTTGAAAAGTCTATTTTTGGACTGGAGATTCATCTCCGGAACGATTTAAATATAATTAGTATCAATTCAACATACGTCTGTAATGGATGAGCCCTGAGAAGAATTGTTTTTAATTTCATTGATTTATTAGTGCTGCAAATAAAAATGCAGTAAATAAAGCGTGAGCAATGATGCGAGTTTGTTAATTGTTTGGCATGGCTCACGTGAATAGTTTAATAATACTTAAGTTATCATTAACCGAAGGGCGATTGTGTATTTGTCTTGATTATGGTTTCATGCAAACCATAATGTCATTGATATCATTTATGCGGAATTTCATCTCACCATCAATGACCTGGGCGAAGTCACCCTTTTGATGATGCGCTCTTTATATTTTCCGAATTTTAAACAATTCTCTTTCGCTGGTTGTATCTGCATGGTAAATCATATTTTTCGAAATTATTACTGTAATTTGGCAAAGGGAGTTTAGCGTGACAGTGGAGCCAGGAGTGCCAGAAAATAATATTAATCAACCTCAGGGTTATAATGGGGTTAAACCTCAGTTACGCACCGTGGATCTCAATCTGTTGACCGTGTTTGACGCGGTGATGCAGGAACAGAATATCACGCGGGCAGCGCAGTCTCTGGGGATGTCGCAGCCTGCCGTCAGCAATGCGGTATCCCGGCTTAAAGTGATGTTTAATGACGAATTGTTTGTTCGTTATGGCAGAGGGATTCAACCCACGGCGCGTGCATTTCAGCTGTTTGGCTCTATCCGCCAGGCGTTACAGTTGGTGCAAAATGAGCTGCCGGGATCGGGTTTTGAGCCCTTAAGCAGTGAGCGTGTTTTCCATCTTTGTGTATGTAGCCCGTTAGATAATTATTTGACGTCCGTGATCTACAATAAAGTCGAAGAAATTGCGCCCAATATTCAACTGGTATTTAAATCTTCTCTTAATCAGAACACAGAACATCAGCTTCGATATCAGGAAACAGAATTCGTTCTGGGATACGAAGAGTTCCGTCGTCCGGAATTTTCCTGTGTACCGCTGTTTAAAGATGAAATGGTACTGGTCGCCAGCAAAAAACATCCACGAATGAATATGCCGCTGCGCGAAAGTGATGTTTATAACGAGCAGCACGCTGTTGTTGCCCTCGACCGATACGCCTCATTTAGTCTGCCGTGGTATGACACTGCGGATAAACAGGCGAGCGTGGCTTATCAGGGAATGGCCATGGTCAGCGTCTTAAATGTGGTTTCCCAGACCCATCTGGTCGCTATCGCCCCGCGTTGGCTGGCGGAGGAGTTTTCGGAACCCTTAAATCTGCAAATTCTGCCGTTGCCGCTCAAGCTCAATAGCCGTACCTGTTATCTTTCCTGGCATGAAGCCGCAGGCCGGGATAAAGGCCATCAGTGGATGGAAGAATTGCTTATTAGCATTTGCCGCCGATAAGCGCGTCAGGATAAATCACATCGGCGCGTGTGGTTTATCCTGCATATTTTTTCATTTTCGGTATTTTGTGCTGTTGTTATTTTTTCTGGCTGCTGCCAGCCTCGCAAAAATAGATGATTTCCTGAAAGGTTGCGCTTTTCAGCGATGATTTATCACCTCACGAACGAATCACAGTGGAATTAACCATATCCTCCCTGTAACGCTGCTTTTTGTGCTTCTGACCCCGTTTGCCGCGTCCTGTTTGCTAATTGCCTGCCTCAAAACGAGCGGTTAAGGTAACGATCACTCTGCAATATATAAGATTGGTTCATCACGATCGTAAGACGGTGTGGAAATGAATTCTGCAGTTCGTCTATAACAAAATGCCTGGAGGCAAAGCATGGAGATGTTGTCTGGCGCGGAAATGGTCGTCCGATCGTTAATCGATCAGGGCGTGAAGCAGGTGTTCGGCTACCCTGGAGGCGCAGTTCTGGATATTTATGATGCGCTTCATACGGTAGGCGGCATTGACCATGTTTTGGTGCGCCACGAGCAGGCGGCAGTGCACATGGCTGACGGGTTGGCGCGTGCGACGGGTGAAGTGGGCGTGGTATTGGTCACCTCCGGCCCCGGCGCGACGAATGCAATTACCGGCATTGCGACAGCCTATATGGACTCCATCCCGCTGGTCATTCTATCCGGGCAGGTCGCAACGTCACTGATTGGCTACGATGCATTTCAGGAGTGCGACATGGTGGGGATTTCACGCCCCGTTGTGAAGCACAGTTTCCTGGTGAAGCAAACTGAAGACATTCCCGGCGTACTGAAAAAAGCCTTCTGGCTGGCAGCCAGTGGGCGTCCTGGTCCTGTGGTGGTCGATCTGCCAAAAGATATTCTTAACCCGGCAAACAAGCTGCCGTATGTCTGGCCGGAAACGGTAAGCATGCGCTCCTACAACCCAACGACACAGGGCCACAAAGGCCAGATCAAACGTGCGTTACACACGCTTCTGGCTGCGAAAAAGCCGGTGGTCTATGTCGGCGGCGGCGCGGTTAACTCAGCCTGTGAAATGCAACTGCGTGAGCTGATCGAAAAATTGAATCTTCCTGTCGCCTCGTCACTGATGGGACTGGGCGCCTTCCCGGCAACGCACCGCCAGGCTCTGGGTATGTTGGGCATGCACGGTACCTATGAAGCCAACATGACGATGCATCATTCGGATGTGATCTTTGCCGTTGGCGTGCGCTTTGACGATCGCACGACCAACAATCTGGCGAAGTACTGCCCGAACGCCACCGTGCTGCATATTGATATCGATCCTACGTCTATTTCGAAAACGGTGCCGGCGGATGTGCCGATCGTTGGGGATGCGCGACAGGTTCTGGAGCAAATGCTGGATCTGCTATCGCAGGAAACCCCTTCACAACCGTTGGATGAGATCCGCGACTGGTGGCAACAGATCGAGTTGTGGCGAGCACGTCAGTGTCTGAAATACGATACCCAAAGCGAAAACATTAAGCCGCAGGCGGTGATCGAAACCCTCTGGCGTCTGACGAAAGGTGAAGCCTATGTCACCTCAGATGTAGGTCAGCATCAGATGTTTGCCGCGCTTTATTATCCGTTTGATAAACCACGTCACTGGATCAACTCTGGTGGTCTGGGGACAATGGGCTTTGGGTTACCTGCCGCACTGGGGGTGAAGCTTGCGCTGCCGAATGAAACCGTCGTTTGCGTGACAGGAGACGGCAGCATTCAGATGAATATCCAGGAACTCTCCACCGCGTTGCAATATGAACTGCCGGTTCTGGTTCTGAACCTGAATAACGGTTATCTCGGTATGGTGAAGCAGTGGCAGGATATGATCTACTCTGGACGCCATTCTCACTCCTACATGAAATCGCTGCCGGATTTTGTTCGTCTGGCCGAAGCCTATGGTCATGTCGGGATGCGGGTGACCGAGCCGGCAGAGCTGGAAGCGAAACTTGCTGAAGCGCTTGAACACGTCAAAAATAACCGCCTTGTTTTCATGGATGTCATTGTTGATGGCACAGAGCACGTTTATCCGATGCATATTCGCGGTGGTGGTATGGACGAAATGTGGTTAAGTAAAACGGAGAGAACCTGATATGCGCCGGATATTATCTGTATTACTGGAAAACGAGTCTGGTGCACTGTCACGCGTTATTGGACTCTTTGCACAACGCGGCTACAACATTGAGAGCCTGACCGTTGCCCCTACCGAGGATCCTACGCTGTCGCGCATGACGATTCAGACCGTCGGCGACGCCAAGGTGCTTGAGCAGATCGAGAAACAGTTACACAAACTTGTCGATGTTCTGCGCGTGAGCGAACTGGGGCAGGGGGCCTATGTAGAACGTGAGGTCATGCTGGTGAAAATTCAGGCCAGTGGTTATGGCCGTGAAGAGGTTAAACGCAACGCGGATATCTTCCGTGGGCAGATTATTGACGTTACCCCTTCTTTATATACGGTTCAGCTGGTGGGAACGAGTGACAAGCTGGACGCATTCCTTGCGTCCGTGAGGGATGTGGCAAAAATTGTTGAGGTTGCGCGGTCGGGCGTTGTCGGCCTTTCGCGCGGCGAGAAAATCATGCGTTAGCAGACAATAAGGTTCGCCTCTTTCAGCCCGGTCACCAAAGCCGGGCTTTTTTTTGCGTAATACGCCGATAACACAGATAAAAGCGGTTGCCGCGAAAGCTATTCTGCGTTTAGATGTTAAAAGATTTAACCATAACCTTGACAGGGCCATGGACTCTTTTCTTTTTTTAAGGGGCAATTGTGAAACTGGATGAAATCGCCCGGCTAGCCGGCGTGTCACGAACTACGGCCAGCTATGTGATTAACGGTAAAGCAAAGCAGTACCGTGTCAGCGACAAAACCGTTGAGAAAGTCATGGCGGTGGTTCGTGAGCACAACTACCACCCGAATGCTGTCGCAGCGGGCTTACGTGCCGGGCGCACCCGATCGATTGGTCTGGTGATCCCCGATCTGGAAAACACCAGCTACACCCGCATCGCTAACTATCTTGAACGTCAGGCTCGCCAGCGTGGCTATCAGCTCCTGATTGCCTGCTCTGAAGATCAGCCTGATAACGAAATGCGCTGTATTGAGCATCTGCTCCAGCGTCAGGTTGATGCGATCATCGTTTCGACCTCCTTGCCACCTGAGCATCCCTTCTATCAACGCTGGGCGAACGATCCGTTCCCAATCGTTGCACTGGATCGCGCCCTGGACAGAGAGCATTTTACCAGTGTCGTTGGTGCCGATCAGGATGACGCGGAAATGCTGGCCGCGGAGCTGAGAACCTTCCCGGCTGAAACCGTGCTCTATCTTGGGGCGTTGCCTGAGCTCTCTGTGAGTTTCCTGCGTGAGCAAGGCTTCAGAACGGCGTGGAAAGACGACCCGCGCGAGGTTCACTACCTTTATGCCAACAGTTATGAACGCGAAGCCGCTGCGCAGCTGTTCGAGAAATGGCTGGAGACGCACCCGATGCCTCAGGCGCTGTTCACCACTTCATTTGCGTTGCTGCAGGGGGTGATGGATGTCACTTTGCGTCGGGATGGTAAGCTGCCTTCCGATCTCGCTATCGCCACCTTCGGTGATAACGAACTGCTCGACTTCCTGCAATGTCCGGTCCTGGCCGTCGCGCAGCGCCATCGTGATGTGGCGGAGCGCGTGCTGGAGATCGTTCTCGCGAGCCTTGATGAACCACGTAAACCGAAGCCGGGGCTGACGCGCATCAAACGTAATCTCTACCGTCGCGGAATTTTAAGCCGCCATTAATGAAATGAGAGGGGGATAGCGAAAATTGCCCCCTCTTTTTTCTGGATAATTCTGTCAAATAATTCCCGGAGAAAAATTAGGACGATTCCTTAGGAATCAGAACCTGCTATTTTTTTATTCTTTCAGGCTTTTTAAAATGCCTTTGAAAGAACATTTATACGATTTATAAAGCCTGTCTTTGTATTGTTTTGTTACAAAGCTGCCCGGTCGATGAATATTCAGACGTTTTTCCCCTGCTCCAGCGTGCTTGCCTGCCAGTCGGTTCGTTCATTGCGCATTGTGGTGAATGTGGCGCTGTTATCCCCTGTGAATATGTCTTAAAATGCTGCCCGCGTCGCAAACTGACACTTTATATTTCGATGCGATGATATTGAGTGAGCCTTAACGCTAGTGTGCATATTCGGTTTTTTTCTTACAAATATTCATAACGTTAATTTTGCCTCGCCAGTTGTGCAGTTATTAACCAGGACTGTTTATCTCTGTAAATAGAGCCCTTTCGGGTTCGTATAGAGAGAGTCCTGGCTTGACAAGCTTTTCCCTCGCTCCGTAAACTCCTTTAGGTGGGAATTTGTGGGTTAAAGTGGTGAGGAGGGGTGAGACTGGCATGTTCCGTGGAGCAACGTTAGTCAATCTCGACAGTAAGGGGCGTTTATCGGTACCAACCCGATACCGCGACCAGCTGATCGAGAACGCTTCGGGTCAACTGGTTTGCACCATTGACATCAACTCCCCCTGCCTGCTGCTTTACCCTTTACCTGAATGGGAAATTATTGAGCAAAAGCTGTCGCGACTGTCGAGCATGAACCCAC
Organism: Enterobacter cloacae complex sp. 309I3; assembly: GCF_050031595.1. Lineage (NCBI taxonomy): Bacteria > Pseudomonadati > Pseudomonadota > Gammaproteobacteria > Enterobacterales > Enterobacteriaceae > Enterobacter > Enterobacter cloacae complex sp. 309I3. The sequence goes on from NZ_JBLGWI010000001.1 coordinate 769,413, forward strand.
AGGAACGCCGCGTGCAGCGGTTGTTATTGGGGCATGCCAGTGAGTGTCAGATGGATAGTGCAGGGCGATTACTGATTGCGCCTGTGCTGCGGCAGCATGCCGGTCTGACCAAAGAAGTGATGCTGGTCGGTCAGTTCAACAAGTTTGAACTGTGGGACGAAACGACCTGGTATCAACAGGTCAAGGAAGATATCGACGCTGAGCAGTCTGATTCCGCTACCTTGTCGGAACGGCTGCAGGACTTGTCTCTATAAATATGATGGAAAATTATAAACATACAACGGTGTTGCTGGATGAGGCCGTCAACGGCCTGAATATTCGTCCGGACGGCATCTACATTGATGGCACTTTTGGTCGCGGTGGCCACTCGCGTTTGATCCTCTCCCAGCTTGGAGCGGAAGGACGTCTGCTGGCAATTGATCGCGATCCGCAGGCGATTGCTGTTGCGCAAACCATCGATGACCCACGCTTTTCCATCGTGCATGGACCTTTCTCTGCGCTGGCGGATTACGTAGCTGAGCGCGGCCTGACGGGCAAGATCGACGGGATTCTTCTCGATCTTGGCGTCTCTTCACCCCAACTTGATGATGCTGAACGCGGCTTCTCCTTTATGCGCGACGGCCCGCTGGACATGCGCATGGATCCCACGCGCGGTCAGTCTGCCGCCGAGTGGTTACAGACCGCAGATGAAGCCGATATCGCCTGGGTGATCAAAACCTTTGGCGAAGAACGTTTTGGCAAGCGCATCGCGCGCGCCATTGTTGAGCGCAATCGTATTGAGCCGATGACCCGCACGAAAGAGCTGGCCGAGGTGATTGCGGCGGCAACACCGGTGAAGGATAAACACAAACACCCCGCGACCCGTACCTTCCAGGCGGTTCGCATCTGGGTAAACAGTGAACTGGAGGAAATAGAGCTGGCGCTAAAAAGCTCGCTCGACGTGCTGGCCCCGGGAGGGCGGTTGTCCATCATCAGCTTCCATTCGCTGGAGGACCGTATTGTGAAACGCTTTATGCGTGAACAAAGCCGCGGTCCACAGGTGCCAGCAGGGCTGCCGATGACGGAAGAACAACTCAGGAAGCTGGGGGGCCGTCAGTTGCGAGCATTAGGCAAGTTGATGCCGGGCGAAGAAGAGGTGGCAGAGAATCCACGCGCCCGTAGTTCAGTGCTGCGTATTGCAGAGAGGACGAACGCATGATCGGCAGAGTGACAGAGACCCTAAGCAAAGTTAAGGATTCGTTAGGAAGCAACGAGCGCCATGCCTTGCCTGGCGTGATCGGCGACGATCTTTTGCGGTTTGGGAAGCTGCCACTCTGCTTGTTCATTTGCATCATTGTGACGGCAGTAACGGTGGTGACGACAGCCCACCACACACGTTTATTGACTGCGCAACGCGAGCAGATGGTACTGGAACGCGATGCGCTGGATATTGAATGGCGAAACCTGATCCTTGAAGAAAACGCCCTCGGCGATCACAGCCGGGTCGAGCGGATCGCAACAGAAAAGCTGCAATTGCAGCATGTTGATCCTTCCCAGGAAAATATCGTAGTACAAAAATAAGGGAAAACGCGACGCATGAGAGCAGCGGCAAAAACGCTAAAACCAAAACGTCAGGAAGAACAGGCCAACTTTATCAGTTGGCGTTTTGCGTTGCTTTGCGGCTGCATTTTACTCGCGCTGGGCTTCCTGCTGGGACGTGTGGCGTGGCTACAAATCATCGCGCCTGACATGCTGGTGCGCCAGGGCGATATGCGCTCTCTGCGCGTACAGGAAGTCTCCACATCTCGCGGGATGATCACCGATCGTTCCGGTCGTCCGCTGGCCGTGAGCGTACCGGTGAAGGCGATCTGGGCCGATCCGAAAGAGCTGCACGATGCCGGTGGTATCACGCTCGACAACCGCTGGAAAGCGCTGTCTGACGCCCTGAAAATGCCGCTGGATCAGCTTGCCTCCCGCGTTAATGCCAACCCGAAAGGGCGCTTTATCTATCTGGCGCGTCAGGTTAACCCTGACATGGCCGATTACATCAGAAAACTGAAGCTCCCGGGTATCCATCTGCGAGAAGAGTCTCGCCGTTACTATCCTTCCGGCGAAGTAACCGCTCACCTCATTGGCTTTACCAACGTCGACAGCCAGGGGATTGAAGGGGTTGAAAAAAGTTTCGATAAGTGGCTTACCGGCCAGCCGGGTGAGCGAATCGTGCGTAAAGACCGCTATGGTCGCGTGATTGAAGATATCTCTTCCACAGACAGCCAGGCCGCGCATAACCTGGCGTTGAGCATTGATGAACGCCTGCAGGCGCTGGTGTATCGCGAACTGAACAATGCCGTGGCCTTTAACAAGGCGGAGTCGGGCAGCGCCGTGCTGGTGGATGTCAGCACTGGTGAAGTGCTGGCGATGGCCAACAGCCCGTCCTACAACCCGAACAACTTTACCGGTACCGCCAAAGATGCAATGCGTAACCGGGCCATTACCGACGTGTTCGAACCTGGCTCCACGGTGAAGCCGATGGTGGTGATGACGGCGCTGCAACGCGGCATCGTCAATGAGAACACGGTTCTGAACACGATCCCTTACCGAATCAACGGCCACGAGATTAAAGACGTGGCGCGCTACAGCGAATTGACCCTGACCGGGGTATTACAGAAGTCGAGTAACGTCGGTGTTTCAAAGCTGGCGTTAGCGATGCCGTCCTCAGCGTTAGTAGAGACTTACTCACGTTTTGGGCTAGGAAAGGCGACCAATTTGGGGTTGGTCGGAGAACGCAGTGGCTTATATCCTCAAAAACAACGGTGGTCTGACATAGAGAGGGCCACCTTCTCTTTCGGCTACGGGCTAATGGTAACCCCGTTACAGTTAGCGCGAGTCTACGCAACGATTGGCAGCTATGGCGTCTATCGCCCACTGTCGATTACCAAAGTTGATCCACCGGTTCCGGGCGAGCGTATCTTCCCGGAATCTATCGTTCGTACCGTTGTGCATATGATGGAAAGCGTAGCGCTACCTGGCGGTGGCGGCGTGAAGGCGGCGATCAAAGGCTATCGCATCGCCATTAAAACCGGTACGGCGAAAAAAGTGGGGCCAGACGGCCGCTACATCAACAAATACATTGCCTATACCGCAGGCGTTGCGCCTGCAAGCAATCCGCGTTTTGCGCTGGTGGTCGTCATTAACGATCCACAGGCGGGTAAATACTACGGCGGCGCCGTTTCAGCGCCTGTGTTCGGCGCCATCATGGGCGGCGTATTACGCACCATGAACGTTGAACCGGACGCGCTGGCAACGGGCGAAAAAAGTGAATTTGTAATTAATCAAGGCGAGGGTACAGGTGGCAGATCGTAATTTGCGCGACCTTCTCGCTCCGTGGGTGCCAAACGCACCTGAGCGAGCGCTACGGGAGATGGTACTGGACAGCCGTGTGGCTGCTTCCGGCGATCTTTTTGTGGCTGTAGTTGGTCATCAGGCGGACGGGCGTCGATATATCCCGCAGGCGATTGCGCAAGGTGTAGCTGCCATTATTGCTGAGGCTAAAGATGAGGCAACCGACGGTGAAATCCGTGAAATGCACGGTGTGCCGGTTATCTACCTTAGCCAGTTGAATGAGCGACTCTCCGCACTGGCGGGACGTTTTTATAACGAGCCTTCAGACCAGCTGCGTCTGGTGGGCGTGACGGGCACTAACGGTAAAACGACGACCACCCAATTGATGGCGCAATGGGCGCAACTGCTGGGAGAAACCGGCGCCGTAATGGGCACCGTGGGGAATGGGCTGCTGGGTAAAGTGAGCCCGACGGAAAACACCACCGGCTCCGCGGTTGACGTACAACATGTGATTGCCGGTCTGGCAGGGCAGGGTGCGACCTTTGCCGCGATGGAAGTCTCCTCTCATGGTCTGGTACAGCATCGTGTGGCGGCGTTGAAATTTGCCGCCTCCGTGTTCACGAACCTGAGTCGCGATCATCTTGATTATCATGGTGATATGGAGCATTACGAGGCCGCGAAATGGCTGCTCTTCTCCACGCATCACTATGGACAGGCCATCATCAACGCTGATGACGAAGTGGGGCGCCGCTGGCTTGCGAAGCTGCCGGATGCGGTTGCGGTGTCGATGGAAGACCATATCAATCCGAACTGCCATGGCCGCTGGCTGAAGGCGGTTGAGGTTAATTATCACGACAGCGGCGCGACGATTCGCTTTGCCTCTTCCTGGGGTGAAGGCGAAATTGAAAGCCGCCTGATGGGGGCGTTTAACGTCAGCAACCTCCTGCTGGCGCTGGCAACGCTGCTGGCGTTGGGCTATCCGATGGCCGAACTGCTCAACACCGCAGAGCGTCTGCAGCCCGTCTGTGGCCGTATGGAAGTGTTCAGTGCACCAGGTAAACCGACCGTTGTTGTCGATTATGCCCACACGCCGGATGCGCTGGAAAAAGCGCTTGAAGCGGCACGTCTGCACTGCGCCGGTAAGCTCTGGTGTGTGTTTGGCTGTGGGGGCGATCGCGACAAGGGCAAGCGTCCGTTGATGGGTGCCATCGCCGAACAGTTCGCGGATATTCCGGTTGTGACCGATGACAACCCGCGTACTGAAGAGCCGCGCGCCATTATCAACGATATCCTGGCCGGTATGCTGGACGCAGGACGTGCCCGCGTGGTGGAAGGCCGTGCGGAAGCCGTGACCAACGCCATCATGCAGGCGCAAGAGAACGACGTCGTGCTCCTGGCGGGTAAAGGCCATGAAGATTATCAGATTGTTGGCAATCGTCGACTGGACTATTCGGACCGTGTAACGGCAGCGCGTCTGTTGGGAGTGGTGGCATGATCAGCTTAACGCTCGGCAAGGCGGCAACCCTCCTGCAGGGTACGCTGCATGGTCAGGATCTGACCATCGACGCCGTGACGACAGATACCCGCAAAGTGACCGCCGGGTGCCTGTTTGTGGCGCTGAAGGGCGAACGTTTTGACGCCCACGATTTTGCTGAACAGGCGAAAGAGAATGGTGCGGGTGCGCTGCTGGTGAACCGCAAACTCGATATCGATTTACCGCAGATTGTGGTGAAGGATACGCGCCTTGCCTTCGGTGAGCTGGCAGCATGGGTTCGTCAGCAGGTGCCAGCTCGCGTTGTTGCTCTGACGGGGTCTTCGGGCAAAACGTCAGTAAAAGAGATGACGGCGGCGATCCTCAGTCAGTGCGGTAACACGCTTTACACCGCAGGCAATCTAAATAATGACATCGGCGTGCCGATGACATTGCTTCGCCTCACCAAAGAGCATGACTTTGCGGTGATTGAATTAGGGGCAAACCACCAGGGTGAAATTGCCTGGACGGTCAGCCTGACGCGTCCGGAGGCTGCGCTGGTGAACAACCTGGCCGCCGCGCATCTGGAAGGTTTCGGTTCACTTGAAGGCGTGGCGAAAGCCAAAGGTGAGATCTATACCGGCCTGCCGGATAACGGTATCGCCATTATGAATGCCGATAATAACGACTGGTTGAACTGGCAGAGCATCATCGGTTCACGTAAGACGTGGCGCTTCTCGCCTAATGCGGCAGACAGTGATTTTACCGCGACCCATATCCATGTGACCTCGCATGGTACGGAATTCACGCTCAATACCCCAACGGGAGGCATTGAGGTTCTGCTGCCGCTGCCGGGTCGCCATAACATCGCCAATGCGCTTGCTGCCGCGGCGCTGTCGATGGCCGTCGGCGCGACACATGACGCGATCAAAACTGGCCTTGCGAATTTAAAAGCCGTACCGGGACGTCTGTTCCCAGTCCAGCTTGCAGAAAACAAACTGCTGCTGGATGACTCCTACAACGCGAACGTCGGTTCGATGACGGCAGCCGTACAGGTGTTGTCCGAAATGCCAGGCTATCGCGTGATGGTGGTTGGCGATATGGCCGAGCTGGGCGATGAGAGCGAAGCCTGTCATACCCAGGTGGGTGAAGCCGCGAAAGCGGCCGGGCTGGATTGCGTACTGAGCGCAGGAAAACTGAGCCAGGCGATTAGCCATGCCAGCGGTGTTGGCGAACATTTTGCCGATAAAGCCGCACTGATTGAACGTCTGAAGACGTTGATTGCTGAAAAACAAATTGTGACTGTGTTAGTGAAAGGTTCACGTAGTGCCGCCATGGAAGAGGTAGTGCACGCATTACAGGAGAACGGGACATGTTAGTTTGGCTGGCCGAACATTTGGTCAAATATTACTCAGGCTTTAACGTCTTTTCCTATCTGACGTTTCGCGCCATCGTCAGCCTGCTGACTGCGCTGTTCATCTCGTTGTGGATGGGCCCGCGCATGATTGCCCGTCTGCAAAAACTCTCTTTCGGCCAGGTTGTGCGTAACGATGGTCCGGAATCGCACTTCAGCAAGCGCGGTACGCCAACCATGGGCGGGATTATGATCCTGACCGCGATCGTGGTTTCCGTGCTGCTGTGGGCCTATCCATCCAACCCGTACGTCTGGTGTGTGCTGACTGTGCTGGTGGGCTACGGAATCATTGGATTTGTTGATGATTACCGCAAAGTGGTACGTAAAGACACGAAAGGTCTGATCGCCCGCTGGAAATATTTCTGGATGTCGGTAATTGCGCTGGGCGTGGCCTTCGCGCTGTATCTGGCCGGAAAAGATACTCCCGCTACCGAGCTGGTGGTGCCGTTCTTTAAAGACGTCATGCCGCAACTGGGGCTGTTCTACATTCTGCTGGCGTACTTCGTGATTGTGGGCACCGGTAACGCGGTGAACCTGACCGATGGTCTGGATGGCCTGGCCATTATGCCAACGGTCTTCGTGGCCGCAGGTTTCGCGCTGGTGGCGTGGGCGACCGGCAACATGAACTTTGCCAACTATCTGCACATTCCTTATCTGCGTCACGCGGGCGAGCTGGTGATCGTCTGTACGGCCATTGTCGGGGCGGGGCTGGGCTTCCTGTGGTTCAACACCTATCCGGCCCAGGTCTTTATGGGTGACGTCGGTTCACTGGCTCTGGGCGGCGCGCTGGGCATTATTGCCGTGCTGCTGCGCCAGGAGTTCCTGCTGGTGATCATGGGCGGGGTATTTGTGGTTGAGACCCTGTCGGTGATCCTGCAGGTCGGTTCCTTTAAGCTGCGCGGCCAGCGCATCTTCCGTATGGCACCGATTCACCATCACTATGAACTGAAAGGCTGGCCAGAGCCGCGCGTCATCGTGCGCTTCTGGATTATTTCGCTGATGCTGGTGCTGATTGGCCTGGCAACGCTGAAGGTACGTTAATCATGGCAGATTACCAGGGCAAAAAAGTCGTTATCATCGGGTTGGGCCTTACTGGCCTGTCCTGCGTGGACTTTTTCCTTGCGCGCGGCGTGACGCCGCGGGTGATGGATACGCGTGTTTCTCCGCCGGGTCTGGACAAACTGCCGGAACAGGTTGAACGCCACCTTGGTGGTCTGAATGATGACTGGCTGCTGGCAGCCGATCTGATTGTGGCCAGCCCCGGTATGGCGCTGGCGCACCCTTCACTGAGCGCCGCAGCCGATGCGGGCGTTGAGATTGTCGGTGATATCGAGCTGTTCTGCCGCGAAGCGCAGGCGCCTGTTATCGCCATTACCGGCTCTAACGGAAAAAGCACCGTCACTACCCTGGTGGGTGAGATGGCGAAAGCGGCGGGCAAAAATGTCGGCGTTGGCGGCAACATTGGCTTGCCGGCGCTGATGCTGCTGGACAAAGGCTGTGAGCTGTACGTGCTGGAACTCTCCAGCTTCCAGCTGGAAACCACCTCCAGCCTGCATGCGGCCGCGGCCACAATCCTGAACGTGACCGAAGATCATATGGACAGGTATCCATTTGGTCTACAGCAGTATCGCGCAGCCAAACTGCGTATTTATGAAAATGCCAAAGTCTGCGTCGTTAACGCAGATGATGCCCTGACCATGCCGGTACGCGGTGCCGATGACCGCTGCATCAGCTTTGGTATCACCATGGGGGATTATCATCTGAACCGTCAGCTGGGTGAAACCTGGCTGCGGGTGAAAGGTGAGAAAGTGCTGAACGTGAAGGAGATGAAGCTTTCCGGTCAGCATAACTACACCAATGCGCTGGCGGCGCTGGCGCTGGCGGATGCCGTCGGTTTGCCACGCTCCTCCAGCCTGCAGGCGCTAACCACCTTTACCGGACTGGCGCACCGTTTCCAGCTGGCGCTGGAGCATAACGGCGTACGCTGGATCAATGATTCCAAAGCCACCAACGTAGGCAGTACAGAGGCCGCGCTGAATGGTTTGCAGGTGGAAGGTACTCTGCATCTGCTGCTGGGTGGCGACGGTAAGTCCGCCGATTTCACCTCCCTGAAGCAGTATCTTTCCGGCGATAACATCCGTCTCTACTGCTTTGGTCGTGATGGCAGGGAACTGGCGGAATTGCGTCCTGAGATCGCCGAGCAGACCGAAACCATGGAACAGGCAATGCGCCTGATTGCTCCTCGCGTGAAGCCGGGCGATATGGTGCTGCTCTCTCCGGCATGCGCCAGCCTCGATCAATTCAAGAATTTCGAACAGCGTGGTGATCTCTTTACCCGCCTGGCGAAGGAGTTAGGCTGATGCGTTTATCTCTCCCTCGCCTGAAAATGCCGCGCTTCCCAGGATTTGGTGTCCTGGTGTGGTTGTTTGCGGCACTGAAAGGCTGGGTGATGGGCTCTCGTCAGAAAGATAACGACAGCCTGATCATGTACGATCGCACGCTCTTCTGGCTCACCCTGGGGCTGGCGGCGGTCGGCTTTATTATGGTGACGTCAGCATCAATGCCCGTCGGGCAGCGACTGGCGAACGATCCTTTCCTGTTTGCCAAGCGTGATGGTCTGTACATCATCCTGGCGTTCTGTCTTGCGCTGATAACCTTACGTCTGCCAATGGCGTTCTGGCAGCGACACAGTACCGCGATGCTGATCGCCTCGATCATCATGCTGCTGATCGTGCTGGTGGTGGGGAGTTCCGTAAACGGGGCATCGCGCTGGATCGCCTTTGGTCCGCTGCGTATTCAGCCTGCCGAATTTACCAAACTGTCCCTGTTCTGCTACCTGGCGAACTACCTGGTGCGCAAAGTAGATGAAGTGCGTAACAACCTTCGCGGCTTCCTGAAACCGATGGGCGTGATTCTGGTGCTGGCGGTCTTACTGCTGGCGCAGCCTGACCTCGGTACCGTGGTGGTTCTGTTTGTGACGACGCTGGCGATGCTGTTCCTGGCGGGGGCGAAACTGTGGCAGTTCATCGCCATTATCGGGATGGGTATTTCAGCAGTTGTCCTGCTGATCCTTGCTGAACCATACCGTATCCGCCGTGTGACCTCGTTCTGGAACCCGTGGGAAGACCCGTTTGGCAGTGGCTATCAGCTGACGCAGTCACTCATGGCGTTTGGCCGCGGTGAAGTCTGGGGACAAGGCCTGGGCAACTCGGTTCAGAAACTGGAGTATTTACCCGAAGCGCATACTGACTTCATCTTCTCCATTATTGCGGAAGAACTGGGTTATATCGGTGTGGTATTAGCGCTATTAATGGTATTCTTCGTCGCTTTCCGCGCCATGTCGATTGGGCGGAAAGCGCTGGAGATCGATCACCGCTTCTCAGGTTTCTTAGCCTGTTCAATTGGTATCTGGTTTAGCTTCCAGGCATTGGTTAACGTCGGGGCCGCAGCGGGTATGCTGCCGACCAAGGGCCTGACGTTGCCGTTGATCAGTTATGGTGGTTCCAGTCTGTTGATCATGTCGACGGCCATCATGATGTTGTTACGTATAGATTATGAAACGCGTCTGGAAAAAGCCCAGGCGTTTACACGAGGTTCACGATGAATCAACCGAAGCGGTTAATGGTGATGGCAGGCGGTACCGGTGGACATGTGTTCCCGGGGCTGGCGGTTGCGCACCATTTAATGGATCAGGGCTGGCAGGTACGCTGGCTGGGAACCGCAGACCGCATGGAGGCCGACCTGGTACCGAAGCACGGTATTGAGATCGACTTTATTCGTATTTCTGGCCTTCGTGGCAAAGGCATTAAGGCCCAGCTTCTGGCGCCGGTGCGTATTTTCAACGCATGGCGTCAGGCACGCAGCATCATGAAGCGCTTTCAGCCGGATGTGGTGCTGGGCATGGGCGGTTATGTTTCCGGTCCGGGTGGTCTTGCCGCGTGGTCGTTGGGCATTCCCGTTGTACTGCATGAGCAGAATGGTATTGCCGGACTGACCAATAAGTGGCTGGCGAAAATCGCCACCAAAGTGATGCAGGCATTTCCTGGTGCGTTCCCGAAAGCGGACGTCGTCGGGAACCCGGTGCGTGTGGATGTGCTGGCGCTGCCGTTGCCGGATACCCGCATGGCTGGCCGTGAAGGCCCTGTTCGCGTGCTGGTCGTCGGTGGATCGCAGGGCGCACGCATCCTGAACCAGACGATGCCGCAGGTTGCCGCAAAGCTGGGTGATGCCGTGACCATCTGGCATCAAAGCGGAAAAGGCGCTCAGCAGACCGTTGAGCAGGCTTATGCGGCAGAAGGTCAGCCGCAGCACAAAGTGACGGAATTTATCGACGATATGGCGGCAGCGTACGCCTGGGCCGATGTCGTGGTCTGTCGCTCCGGTGCATTAACGGTGAGTGAAATTGCCGCCGCGGGTTTACCGGCTCTGTTTGTGCCGTTCCAGCACAAAGATCGTCAGCAGTACTGGAATGCGCTGCCGCTTGAAAAAGCCGGTGCCGCGAAAATATTCGAGCAGCCACAATTTACCGCCGATGCGGTCGCCACCACCCTGGCGGGCTGGAACCGGGAAACATTAATGGAGATGGCGCAACGTGCACGTGCGGCGGCCATTCCTGATGCAACGGAACGGGTGGCAAAAGAAGTGAGCCTGGCAGCCCAGGCTTAACCCTCGCAGCGCGTGTTGCGCGGCACGAATTTTTTAAGTAGTCGATGGCGTTTAGAGAATGAATACACAACAACTGGCAAAACTGCGTTCAATCGTGCCCGAGATGCGTCGCGTCCGGCACATTCACTTTGTTGGCATCGGTGGTGCTGGCATGGGCGGTATTGCCGAAGTGTTAGCTAACGAAGGCTATCAGATCAGCGGGTCTGACCTGGCGCCAAACCCTGTTACGCAGCAACTGGCGTCGCTTGGGGCGACTATCTATTTCAACCATCGCCCGGAAAACGTGCGCGATGCGAGTGTGGTGGTGGTATCCAGCGCCATCTCCTCTGATAACCCGGAAATCGTGGCCGCGCATGAAGCGCGTATTCCGGTGATCCGCCGCGCGGAAATGCTGGCAGAGCTGATGCGTTTTCGTCACGGGATTGCGATTGCCGGGACGCACGGTAAAACCACGACCACGGCGATGGTTTCCAGTATTTATGCCGAAGCGGGTCTCGACCCGACGTTCGTCAACGGCGGTCTGGTAAAAGCAGCAGGTGTGCATGCGCGTCTGGGCCACAGCCGTTATCTGATTGCGGAAGCGGATGAGAGCGATGCGTCGTTCCTGCATCTGCAGCCGATGGTGGCGATTGTCACTAACATCGAAGCTGACCACATGGATACCTACCAGGGCGACTTCGAGAATTTAAAGCAGACCTTTATCAACTTCCTGCATAACCTGCCGTTCTATGGACGCGCGGTAATGTGTGTGGACGATCCGGTCATTCGCGAGTTGTTGCCGCGGGTTGGTCGTCAGATCACTACCTATGGTTTCAGCGAAGACGCGGATGTCCGCGTGGAAGAGTACAAACAGATTGGTGCGCAGGGGCATTTCACCCTGGCGCGTCAGGACAAAGAGCTGCTGCACGTGACGCTGAACGCACCAGGTCGTCATAACGCCCTGAACGCAGCCGCGGCGGTGGCCGTCGCGACGGAAGAAGGCATTGATGACGATGCGATCCTGCGTGCGCTGGAAAGCTTCCAGGGAACCGGGCGTCGTTTCGACTTCCTTGGCGAATTCCCGCTGGATGCGGTAAACGGTAAACCGGGTACTGCCATGCTGGTAGACGACTATGGCCACCATCCAACCGAAGTGGACGCGACCATTAAGGCCGCACGTGCGGGATGGCCAGAGAAGAACCTGGTGATGATCTTCCAGCCACACCGTTTTACGCGTACGCGCGATCTGTATGACGATTTCGCCAGCGTGCTGTCCCAGGTGGACACATTGCTGATGCTGGATGTTTATTCTGCAGGTGAAACGCCGATCCCAGGCGCGGACAGCCGTTCTCTGTGTCGAACCATTCGCGGACGCGGTAAAGTAGACCCTATTTTGGTTTCGGATCCTGCTCAGGTCGCCGAAATTCTGGCGCCGGTACTGACAGGTAACGATTTGATTCTGATTCAGGGCGCGGGAAATATCGGCAAAATCGCCCGTACCTTAGCTGAAATCAAACTGAAGCCGCAAACTCAGGAGGATGAGCATCATGGCTGATAAGATTGCTGTCCTGTCTGGCGGCACCTCCGCCGAGCGCGAGGTTTCCCTGAATTCAGGCGCTGCGGTACTGGCGGGCCTGCGTGAGGCTGGCGTTAATGCACATCTGGTCGATCCGAAAGAGGTCGATGTAACGCAGCTGAAAGCAATGGGCTTCGATAAAGTCTTTATTGCTCTGCACGGTCGTGGGGGAGAAGACGGTACCCTGCAAGGGTTGCTGGATCTCATCGGTATGCCCTACACCGGCAGCGGCGTGATGGCCTCCGCCATCTCAATGGATAAACTGCGCAGTAAGCTGCTGTGGCAGGGAGCGGGTTTGCCGGTTGCGCCGTGGGTTGCGTTGACGCGCCGCGAATTTGAAATGGGCCTTCAGGATAGCGTTAATGCACGCATTGCTGAGCTGGGCTTACCGGTTATTGTAAAGCCCAGCCGTGAAGGGTCGAGCGTTGGGATGTCCAAAGTTGATAAAGCTGACGATTTATCGTCTGCTTTAGCGCTGGCATTTCAACACGATGAAGAAGTTCTGATTGAAAAATGGCTCAGCGGGCCGGAATTTACCGTGGCGATGCTTGGTGAAGAAATTTTACCGTCGATTCGCATCCAACCTGCTGGCGTCTTCTATGATTATGAGGCGAAGTATCTCTCTGACGAGACGCAATATTTCTGCCCAGCAGGTCTTGAAGCAGAACGTGAAGCGGATTTACAGTCCCTGGTGCTTAAAGCCTGGCATGTTCTTGGTTGCAGTGGCTGGGGACGCATTGATGTGATGCTCGACAGCGATGGGCAATTTTATTTGCTGGAAGCGAATACTTCTCCAGGCATGACCAGCCACAGCCTTGTGCCGATGGCCGCGCGTCAGGCGGGGATGAGCTTCTCGCAGTTAGTCGTACGTATTCTGGACCAGGCGGGCTGATATGTCTCAGGCTGCATTGAACACGCGCAACCGCGATGACGAGGAAGAATATTCTTCTTCACGCCGGAGTAATGGAACGCGTCTTGCAGGGATTATTTTCCTGCTCGGGGTGCTGTGCACCGTGTTTATCAGCGGCTGGATGGTACTGGGCTGGATGGAAGATGCGCAGCGGTTGCCGCTGTCGAAGCTGGTGGTCACCGGTGAACGCCACTACACGCGTAACGATGATATTCGCCAGTCGATTCTGGCACTGGGGTCGCCTGGCACCTTTATGACGCAGGATGTCAACATTATCCAGAGTCAGATTGAACGTCTGCCCTGGATAAAACAGGCGAGTGTAAGAAAGCAATGGCCTGATGAATTGAAGATTCATCTGGTTGAATATGTGCCCATTGCGCGTTGGAATGATCAGCACATGGTTGACGTAGACGGAAATTCCTTCAGCGTCCCGGCCGATCGTGTCAACAAGCAAAATTTACCGATGTTGTATGGTCCTGAAGGCAGCGAAAACGAAGTGTTACAGGGTTTTCGCGAGATGGGGCAAGTGCTGGCGAAGGACAGGTTTACGTTAAAAGAAGCTGCGATGACGGCGCGCCGTTCGTGGCAGCTCACCTTAACGAATGGCATTAAGCTCAACCTTGGCCGCGGCGACACGATGAAGCGTCTGGCGCGTTTTGTAGAACTTTACCCGGTTTTACAGCAGCAGGCACAGACTGACGGCAAACGGATAAGCTACGTTGATTTGCGCTATGACTCAGGCGCAGCAGTCGGTTGGGTACCGGCTCCGGTCGAGGAACCTAATCAGCAACAGAATCAGGCACAGGTACAGGCAGAACAACAATGATCAAGGCGACGGACAGAAAACTGGTAGTTGGACTGGAGATTGGCACCGCGAAGGTTGCCGCTTTAGTAGGGGAAGTTCTGCCCGACGGTATGGTCAATATCATTGGCGTGGGCAGCTGCCCGTCCCGTGGTATGGATAAAGGTGGGGTAAACGATCTTGAGTCGGTGGTGAAATGCGTGCAGCGCGCCATCGATCAGGCTGAATTAATGGCAGATTGCCAGATTTCCTCTGTCTATCTGGCTCTCTCTGGTAAGCATATCAGCTGCCAGAACGAAATCGGCATGGTGCCCATTTCTGAAGAAGAAGTGACGCAGGAAGACGTTGAAAACGTTGTGCATACGGCGAAGTCCGTTCGCGTTCGCGATGAGCATCGCGTGCTGCACGTGATCCCGCAGGAATATGCGATCGACTACCAGGAAGGGATCAAGAACCCGGTTGGTCTGTCTGGCGTGCGTATGCAGGCAAAAGTGCACCTGATCACATGTCACAACGATATGGCGAAGAACATCGTAAAAGCCGTTGAACGTTGTGGCCTGAAAGTTGACCAACTTATTTTCGCCGGTCTGGCGGCAAGCTATTCCGTGCTGACCGAAGATGAACGTGAACTGGGCGTCTGTGTGGTCGATATTGGTGGTGGTACAATGGATATGGCCGTGTATACCGGCGGTGCCCTGCGCCACACCAAAGTGATCCCTTACGCGGGGAACGTGGTGACCAGCGATATTGCCTACGCGTTTGGTACGCCGCCAAGCGATGCAGAAGCGATTAAAGTGCGCCACGGTTGTGCGCTGGGGTCTATCGTTGGCAAAGATGAGAGCGTTGAAGTGCCAAGCGTGGGCGGCCGTCCGCCGCGTAGCCTGCAGCGCCAGACGTTGGCAGAGGTGATTGAGCCACGCTATACCGAGCTGCTCAACCTGGTCAACGAAGAGATTTTGCAGTTACAGGAACAGCTTCGCCAGCAGGGCGTAAAACATCATCTTGCGGCGGGGATTGTATTAACCGGCGGTGCAGCGCAAATTGAAGGTCTTGCGGCCTGTGCGCAGCGTGTGTTCCATACGCAGGTGCGTATTGGCGCACCGCTGAATATTACCGGTTTAACGGATTATGCCCAGGAGCCTTACTATTCAACGGCTGTGGGCCTGCTCCACTACGGGAAAGAATCCCATCTCAGTGGTGAAGCAGAAGTGGAAAAACGCGTCTCAGTGGGGTCGTGGGTCAAACGACTGAACAACTGGCTGCGAAAAGAGTTTTAATTTTTTTAAGAGACCGGAGAGAATTAACGGTCTCGGGCGACAGGCACAACGGAGAGAGAAATTATGTTTGAACCTATGGAACTGACCAACGACGCGGTGATTAAAGTCATCGGCGTCGGTGGCGGCGGCGGTAACGCCGTAGAGCATATGGTGCGCGAGCGCATTGAAGGTGTTGAATTCTTTGCGGTTAACACCGATGCACAGGCACTGCGTAAGACGGCAGTCGGCCAGACTATCCAGATCGGTGGTGGCATCACCAAAGGTCTGGGCGCAGGGGCTAACCCGGAAGTAGGTCGCAATGCGGCTGAAGAAGATCGTGAAGCGCTGCGTGCTGCACTGGAAGGTGCGGACATGGTCTTCATCGCAGCAGGTATGGGTGGCGGTACAGGTACCGGCGCAGCACCTGTTGTGGCTGAAGTGGCTAAAGATTTAGGTATCCTGACCGTCGCTGTCGTGACCAAGCCTTTCAATTTTGAAGGCAAGAAACGTATGGCCTTCGCGGAGCAGGGTATCACCGAGCTGTCCAAGCATGTGGACTCGCTGATCACCATCCCGAACGACAAACTGCTGAAAGTGCTGGGTCGCGGTATCTCTCTGCTGGATGCCTTTGGCGCAGCAAACGACGTGCTGAAAGGCGCGGTTCAGGGTATCGCTGAACTGATTACCCGTCCTGGCCTGATGAACGTTGACTTTGCTGACGTTCGCACCGTGATGTCCGAAATGGGCTACGCGATGATGGGCTCCGGCGTGGCGAGCGGTGAAGACCGTGCGGAAGAAGCAGCAGAAATGGCTATCTCTTCTCCGCTGCTGGAAGATATCGATCTGTCGGGTGCGCGTGGCGTGCTGGTCAACATCACCGCTGGCTTTGACCTGCGTCTGGATGAGTTCGAAACCGTGGGTAACACCATCCGTGCGTTCGCCTCTGACAACGCGACCGTGGTAATCGGTACCTCCCTTGACCCGGAAATGAACGACGAGCTGCGTGTAACGGTTGTTGCTACCGGTATCGGTATGGACAAGCGCCCTGAAATCACTCTGGTGACGAACAAGCAGACTCAGCAACCGGTAATGGATCGTTACCAGCAGCACGGTATGTCTCCTCTGACTCAGGAGCAAAAACCGGCCGCGAAAGTGGTTAATGACCCAACGCCGCAAACGGCGAAAGAGCCAGATTATCTGGATATCCCGGCGTTCCTGCGTAAGCAAGCTGACTAAGAATTGGCTGGAATTTGGGGATTTCCGCTCTTTGTGCTAAACTGGCCCACCGTTAGTGATATACACTCTCGGTTGGATAGTTAATTTGGCGAGATTATACGATGATCAAACAAAGGACACTTAAACGTATCGTTCAGGCGACGGGTGTCGGTTTACATACCGGCAAGAAAGTCACCCTGACGTTACGCCCTGCGCCGGCCAATACCGGGGTCATCTATCGTCGCACCGACTTGAATCCACCGGTAGATTTTCCGGCCGATGCCAAATCTGTGCGTGATACTATGCTCTGTACTTGTCTGGTGAACGAGCATGACGTGCGGATTTCTACCGTAGAGCACCTGAACGCCGCCCTGGCGGGTCTGGGTATCGACAACATTATTGTTGAAGTCAATGCGCCAGAAATCCCGATCATGGATGGTAGTGCTGCTCCGTTCGTTTATCTGTTGCTGGATGCCGGCATCGAAGAACTGAACTGCGCGAAGAAATTTGTTCGCATCAAAGAGACCGTTCGCGTCGAAGATGGCGACAAGTGGGCTGAATTCAAACCGTACAATGGTTTCTCGTTGGACTTCACCATCGATTTTAACCATCCGGCGATTGATGCCAGTACCCAGCGCTATGCGATGAACTTCTCTGCTGATGCGTTTATGCGCCAGATCAGCCGTGCTCGTACTTTCGGCTTCATGCGTGATATCGAATATCTGCAGTCCCGCGGCCTGTGCCTGGGCGGCAGCTTCGATTGTGCCATCGTTGTTGACGATTATCGCGTACTGAACGAAGACGGTCTGCGTTTCGAAGATGAATTCGTTCGCCACAAAATGCTTGATGCAATTGGCGACCTGTTCATGTGTGGTCACAACATTATTGGTGCATTTACCGCGTTCAAATCCGGTCATGCGCTGAATAACAAACTCTTGCAGGCCGTCCTGGCAAAACAGGAAGCCTGGGAGTATGTGACCTTCGAAGACGAAGCTGAACTGCCGCTGGCCTTCAAAGCCCCTGGCCTGGTTCTGGCGTAACGGTTCAAGCCGTTCCGTAAAAAAATCGACTGGTTAACCTGGTACTCTCTCCGACCAGGGAAACCAGTCGTTTTTATTTTTACCTTTCTTCATTTTGCCCCAGCTTCCCCTTTCGCTTAGCAGGCGTAGAAAATCTGTGCGTTAGCTGCATTCTTGACCGTTTTTCCCCGCTGCAGTACGTCATTCCTGCTGCTGTGTATTGGCTTTAGTGGTAATATCTGGGCGCTTAAAAGAATAACTGAACTCAGCCTGTGTAAGACGGGCTTATGTGGTGGAGCAAGTGAGCGGAATTCTGACGCGCTGGCGACAATTTGGCAGACGTTACTTCTGGCCGCATCTCTTATTAGGGATGGTCGCGGCGAGTTTCGGCTTGCCTGCGCTCAGCAACAGCGCCGAAGCTGCCACACCGGCAAAGACGTCAACCACTAAACACGATCTCACCGCGCGCGTTAACTTCACCAATCTTGCGTGGCTTGAAGCCAGCCGCCGTCCTAACTTTTCGGTAGATTACTGGCAGCAGCACGCCATCCGCACGGTTATCCGCCATCTGTCATTTGCAATGGCGCCGCAGGCCATACCGGTTGCTGAAGAGACGCTGCCGGTTCAGGCGCAACACCTTGCGCTGCTGGATACGCTCAACGCGCTGTTGACGCAGGACAGCCAGCCAGCTGTTAGCGTTCCGCAGACAGCGCAATCTGTCGTTGTTTCACCCGCCACATTCTCTGTCTCGACGTGGATAAGCCAGGTTCACGGCATTCGCGCCGGGCCTCAGCGCCTCAGTTAAATTAACCGTTTTCAATACCTTAATTTATCTGCCCGTTATGGGGCGTTTGAGAATTTATTATGCTAATCAAATTATTAACCAAAGTTTTTGGTAGTCGTAACGATCGTACCCTGCGCCGTATGCGCAAAGCTGTCGCTGTCATCAACGGTATGGAACCGGCGATGGAGAAGCTGTCTGATGACGAGCTGAAAGCGAAAACCGCAGAATTCCGCGCACGCCTGGAAAAAGGCGAAACCTTAGAAAGCCTGATCCCGGAAGCCTTCGCGGTTGTGCGTGAAGCGAGTAAACGTGTATTCGGCATGCGTCACTTCGACGTGCAGCTGCTGGGCGGTATGGTGCTTAACGAGCGCTGCATCGCAGAAATGCGTACCGGTGAAGGTAAAACCCTGACCGCGACGCTGCCTGCCTACCTGAACGCACTGACCGGCAAAGGCGTGCACGTCGTGACCGTCAACGACTATCTGGCACAGCGTGACGCCGAAAATAACCGTCCATTGTTCGAATTCCTGGGGATGACCGTCGGCATCAACATGTCCGGTCTTCCTGCGCCAGCCAAGCGCGAAGCGTATAACGCCGATATCACCTACGGTACCAACAACGAATACGGCTTCGACTACCTGCGTGACAACATGGCGTTCAGCCCTGAAGAACGTGTGCAGCGTAAACTGCATTATGCGCTGGTGGATGAGGTGGACTCCATTCTGATCGATGAAGCGCGTACCCCGCTGATCATCTCCGGTCCGGCCGAAGACAGCTCTGATATGTACCGTAAAGTCGACAAAATCATTCCACACCTGCTGCGTCAGGAGAAAGAAGACTCCGATACCTTCCAGGGTGAAGGTCACTTCTCCGTTGATGAAAAAGCGCGCCAGGTGAACCTGACTGAACGTGGTCTGGTTAAAATTGAAGAGCTGTTAGTGGCTGAAGGCATCATGGAAGAGGGTGAGTCTCTCTACTCCCCGAGCAACATCATGCTGATGCACCACGTGACTGCCGCACTGCGCGCCCATGCGCTGTTCACTCGCGACGTCGACTACATCGTCAAAGACGGCGAAGTCATCATCGTTGATGAGCACACCGGCCGTACCATGCAGGGTCGTCGCTGGTCTGACGGTCTGCACCAGGCTGTTGAAGCCAAAGAAGGCGTGGATATTCAAAACGAAAACCAGACGCTGGCGTCTATTACCTTCCAGAACTACTTCCGTCTGTACGAGAAGCTGGCAGGGATGACCGGTACAGCAGATACCGAAGCGTTTGAATTCAGCTCCATCTACAAACTGGATACCGTTGTCGTTCCAACCAACCGTCCAATGATCCGTAAGGACATGCCGGACCTGGTCTACATGACCGAAGCGGAAAAAATTCAGGCAATCATCGAAGATATTCGCGAACGTACTGCTAAAGGCCAGCCGGTTCTGGTGGGGACCATCTCCATCGAGAAATCCGAAGTGGTGTCTAATGAGCTGACCAAAGCGGGTATCAAGCACAACGTACTGAACGCCAAATTCCACGCCAAAGAAGCAGATATCGTTGCGCAGGCGGGTTATCCGGCGGCCGTGACCATCGCCACCAACATGGCGGGTCGTGGTACCGATATTATGCTGGGCGGTAGCTGGCAGGCCGAAGTGGCGGAGCTGGAAAACCCAACGCCGGAACAGATTGCGCAGATCAAAGCCGACTGGCAGGTGCGTCATGACGCGGTTCTGGCATCTGGTGGTCTGCACATCATTGGTACTGAGCGTCACGAATCACGTCGTATCGATAACCAGCTGCGTGGTCGTGCAGGTCGTCAGGGGGATGCCGGTTCTTCCCGCTTCTACCTGTCGATGGAAGATGCGCTGATGCGTATCTTCGCCTCTGACCGTGTTTCCGGCATGATGCGTAAGCTGGGGATGAAACCTGGTGAAGCCATTGAGCACCCATGGGTGACCAAAGCGATTGCCAACGCGCAGCGTAAAGTGGAAAGCCGCAACTTCGATATTCGTAAGCAGCTGCTGGAATATGACGACGTCGCCAACGATCAGCGTCGTGCTATCTATACCCAGCGTAACGAACTGCTGGACGTATCCGACGTGAGCGAAACCATCAACAGCATTCGTGAAGATGTGTTCAAAGCGACTATCGATGCGCACATTCCGCCTCAGTCTCTGGAAGAGATGTGGGATATCGAAGGCCTTCAGGAGCGCCTGAAAAACGACTTCGACCTCGACCTGCCAATCAAAGAGTGGCTGGATAAAGAGCCAGAGCTGCACGAAGAGACCCTGCGCGAGCGTATCTACGAAACCGCGCTGGAGGTATACAAGCGTAAGGAAGAGGTTGTTGGTGCTGAGATGATGCGTCACTTCGAAAAAGGGGTGATGCTGCAGACGCTGGACTCACTGTGGAAAGAGCACCTGGCGGCGATGGACTACCTGCGTCAGGGGATCCACCTGCGTGGCTATGCGCAGAAAGATCCTAAGCAGGAGTACAAGCGCGAATCCTTCTCGATGTTTGCCTCCATGCTGGAGTCGCTGAAATATGAAGTTATCAGCACCCTGAGCAAAGTGCAGGTGCGTATGCCGGAAGAAGTGGAAGCGATGGAGCAACAGCGTCGTGAGGAAGCCGAGCGTCTGGCACAGATGCAGCAGCTTAGCCACCAGACTGACGATAGCGAAGCCGCTGCGGCAATCGCCGCGCAAACTGGCGATCGCAAAGTGGGGCGTAACGATCCGTGCCCATGCGGTTCCGGTAAAAAATATAAGGCGTGCCACGGCCGTCTGAGCTAAGTTCATAAAAAACGAAAAGGCGCAGAAATCTGCGCCTTTTTTATGGAAGTGACAATATGAAAATACTGCAAATTGCTGTCGGGATTATTCGCAACCCGCAAAACCAAATCTTCATTACGCAACGTGCCGCTGACGCCCACATGGCAAACAAGTGGGAGTTTCCTGGCGGGAAAATCGAGTCCGGTGAAACGCCGGAGCAGGCGCTGGTGCGTGAGCTTCAGGAAGAGGTCGGCATCACTCCGATTGGCGCAACGCTGTTTGATAAGCTGGAATACCAGTTTCCGGATCGTCACATCACGCTGTGGTTCTGGCTTGTGGAAAGCTGGGAGGGGGAACCCTGGGGGAAAGAGGGTCAACCGGGTGGCTGGGTTTCGCTTCACGCGAGTGATGCCGAAAAATTTCCTCCGGCAAATGCGCCCGTCATATCCCGGCTAACGGGTAACCAGTAGGCCTGCTAAGCGAAGTGCCAGCAGGCATCTACCGCTACTGCTGGTTTTCGCTCCAGTCATCGCTGTCCGAGAGATCGCCTTCACTTGGAATGCGTTTCTCTTCCGCCGCCCATTCGCCCAGGTCAATTAACTGACAGCGCTTACAGCAGAATGGGCGAAACGGACTCACCTCTCCCCAGACAACAGTTTTGCCACAGGTTGGGCAGTTTACGGTGGTTACATCAGACATAGGCACTCCTTAACAACAGGCCAGTTCAAAATCGAGGCGTTCCGGCACGGTGCCATTTTCACTATCCAGCGGCATAAAGCGAATCGCAAAACGACTCTTATGCCCGGAGATTTGCGGGTAAAGCTGTTCACCCAGAGAGAGATTCAGACGCAGCAGATCCGCATCATCACCGTTGTCCTGGTAGAAACCGTTCAGGCTGGTTTGCTTGCGGAATGGCGCCGAGTTACGGATGAGATCGAGGATCAGGGATAACGTCTGATGCATCGGCTCCAGGCTGTCCAGCCAGCTTTTCACCTGTGCATCACGCTGGACCTGCGGCATATGCAACCACATATGCAGTGTCGGCAGGTCAAAGCTGCAGCAGCCGCCCGGGATACTCAGGCGCTGGCGCACCAGCCCGATTAAGCGGTCTTCGCGCAAAAACTGCCCAACGCGGGGAGCGGCCATCAGCGTACTGCTGCTGTTTTTAAGCTGTTGACGGAGTGAATCAATGCGGCTCTGGTCAACGCCCGGTACTTCGGCCCAGGCCTGTAATTTACGCTGCTGGCGCTCCAGCTCTTTCAGTAGCTCGGTGCGAACGTCGCCTCGTTCAATTACATCCAGAAGATCGCCCACATTGCGGAAGAAGTGCAGCGCCGTCGCATGATCGTTGATGGGCAAATGTTGTGAGAGTTGTTGAATCAGAAATTCGATACGCAGCCAGGTACGCATTTTTTCGTTGAGCGGATGCTCAAAAAGGATGTGGGTCGACATTATGGTTTTTCCTGTGCAACGGCCTGCGCGGCATACGTCAGATACTGCGCGTGCAGGCGGGCAACATCCGATGCAATGGCATCTGGTGCGCCGTTATTATCAATAACATCATCCGCAACGGCAAGGCGCTGAGCGCGCGTGGCCTGAGCGGCAAGAATTTGTTCAGCCTGTTCGCGCGAGACATGGTCGCGCGCCACGGTGCGCTGGATTTGCGTTTCGGGTGAGACATCAATGACCAGTACCCGGTCCGCTTTATTGTGCAGTTGATTCTCTACCAGCAGCGGAACCACCCACAGAACATATGGCGAGCGGGCTGCGGCAATCTGACGCTGGGTTTCCTGGTGGATAATGGGGTGGAGCAGAGCATTAAGCCAGGTCTTTTCTGAAGAATCAGAAAAAATGCACTCACGAAGCTTGCGGCGATTTAGCGTGCCATCCGCGTTGATAATTGCCTGACCAAAATGTGCCTTAATGGCGTTTAGTGCGGGTGTATCTGGCTCTACCACCTGACGGGCAATGATATCGGCATCGATTATGGTGATACCCAGACGAGAAAATGCGTCCGCAACGGTACTTTTCCCGCTACCGATGCCGCCGGTTAATGCGACGATATACCCCATTAAATCAAATCCTGGGAATTATTCATTATTAAAATCAGTTGGTTAAAATTCAAACGTGCGCCAGCCACTGTTTGGCTCTCTTTACCGGCTTTTTACCAGGTAAATTTATAGGATTGTAGCGTAAAAAAAGAGAATTTCGCAGTCTTGCGGAGCAGGTATTAGTGCGTATGATAACGTCACTGGAGTTGTGCTTTTAACATATTTGCCTCTAACCCCAGGAATCCGCACATGCGTATCGAAGAAGATCTGAAGTTAGGTTTCAAAGACGTTCTTATCCGCCCTAAACGCTCTACACTGAAAAGTCGCTCAGACGTTGAACTCGAACGTCAATTCACCTTTAAACATTCCGGTCAGACCTGGTCTGGCGTGCCGATCATCGCAGCCAATATGGATACGGTGGGAACCTTCGAGATGGCGACCGCGCTGGCGAAATTCGATATCCTTACCGCTGTGCATAAGCACTACAGCCCGGAAGAGTGGAATGCCTTTATCGCCTCTGCATCGGACGATGTGGTGAAGCATGTCATGGTTTCCACCGGTACCTCCGATGCCGATTTCGAGAAGACCAAACAGATTCTTAACGCTAACCCGGCGCTCAATTTTGTCTGTATTGATGTGGCAAATGGTTACTCCGAGCACTTCGTGCAGTTTGTCAGCAAGGCGCGTGAGGCCTGGCCCACCAAAACCATTATCGCGGGCAACGTGGTAACCGGTGAAATGTGTGAAGAGCTGATCCTTTCCGGTGCAGACATCGTAAAAGTGGGCATTGGCCCGGGTTCCGTGTGTACCACGCGTGTGAAGACCGGTGTGGGTTACCCGCAACTTTCTGCGGTGATTGAGTGTGCTGATGCCGCGCACGGTCTGGGCGGCCAGATCATCAGCGACGGCGGTTGCACCATGCCGGGTGATGTCGCGAAAGCCTTTGGCGGCGGCGCGGATTTCGTGATGCTTGGCGGCATGCTGGCGGGTCATGAAGAGAGCGGCGGTACCGTGGTTGAAGAGAACGGCGAGAAGTTCATGCTGTTCTACGGCATGAGCTCAGAATCAGCAATGACTCGTCACGTAGGTGGCGTGGCAAAATACCGTGCTGCGGAAGGCAAAACCGTGAAGCTGCCTCTGCGTGGCCCGGTCGAAAACACGGCTCGTGACATCCTGGGCGGCCTGCGTTCCGCATGTACCTACGTTGGGGCATCCCGTCTGAAAGAGCTGACAAAACGTACGACGTTTATCCGCGTTCAGGAGCAGGAAAACCGCGTTTTCAATAGCCTGTAATGTTTCTGCTGGCGTATGTCCGTACGCCAGCGTTATCCCGCGCTCATTGCATCCCCGAGATGGAAAATGGGCAGATACATCGCCACCACCAGCGTACCGATAATCACCCCTGTCACAATCAGCAGCACTGGCTCCAGAAGCGCGGCCAGATTGTCTGCCAGTTGAAAGGTTTGCTCCGTATGATGGCGGGCAAGGTTTTCCAGCATAATGTCGAGTGACCCAGATACCTCCCCGGTGCGTATGAGTTGAATGCACAGCGGGGTAAAGACGGCCGCTTTCTGAAATGAAGACCAGACGGTAAAGCCTTGTTCAATGTCCCCACGAACGCTGCGCAATATACCTTGCCAGTACCGGCTATCAACAGTTTCTTCCGCGCTCTGTAATCCCTGTAAAAAGGGGATGCCCGCCTGCTGGGTGAGTGACAGTACGGTAAAGATCTGCCCCAGTTTTTGCCCTCTTGCCAGCCTTCCCGTCACGGGAATATGCATCAGGATACGTTGCCAGCGCGGATCCCGTCGCAGCGCCCAGGCGATGGCCACGGGAATAAGCAGCAGCACGAACAGGGCGATGGCGTATGTCTGGATAAACGCTGACAGGCCCATGACCATCTGTGTCAGCAGCGGCAGGGGAGTATTAAACGTTTTGTAGATGGCCGCGAACTCCGGCAAGACCAGGGTGACCATGGCCAGAACGACAAGAACGGCCAGCGCCAGGATGATCGTCGGATAGCGCAACGCCTTCTTCACTTTTGCCGTGAGTTGCTGCTGGGATTGTTGCTGCTGAGCGAGCTGACGGCAGCACGTTTCCAGCTTTCCCGTTAGCTCCCCTGTTTTTACCATCGAGACATACAGCGGGCTAAATACCGCAGGCCATCGCTTCAGCGCCTCTGAAAAGGCGCATCCCTCGCTCAGATCATCATTCATGTTTTCAAGCAGCGCCTGCCAGTGTTTGACAGGATGCTGCTCGGCCAGCATTTGCAGACTTTGCGATAACGTCAGGCCAGCCTGCAACAGCGTGGCAAGCTGGCGAAACATCTCATAGCAATGCTGGGGTCGCCAGCGGTGCGTCAGCGAGCATCGGGTGAGCGAAAGTGGATGTAACTCTTTACGCATCAGCCTGACGAAGGCCGTTTCGCGATCTGCCGCCCACAGCACCCCACACAGAGATTCGCCTTCACTGGATAGCGCCCGCCAGCGCCAGAGATGATTAACACTCATTGGTCATTCCCAGCACGCGCAGCAACTCTTCGAGCGTGGTCAGACCTTGCTCAACGGCCAGACAACCCTGCTCAAATAACGATGTCATTCCCGCCTGACGGGCGCTGGCTTCGATGACCTCTATCGAGGCGCCACTGGCGATGGCCTGCCGGAGCGTGGTGTCGATGGCGAGGACTTCAAAAATGGCGACGCGGCCATAAAAGCCGTGATAGCAGCGATCGCAGCCGCCAGGTTGCCAGCGAGGAAGCGGCCGGGGCCATACGGTGCGCGGTAATTCTGCGCGGCTGTTGGCTTCCTGCCGACAGTGAGGACACAGACGACGCACCAGCCGCTGGGCGATCACCAGCGAAAGTGCAGAGGAGATCATCCAGCGTGCAACTCCCATCTGCTGCAGGCGAATGACGGTTTCCGTCGTGGAGTTGGTGTGAAGCGTCGACAGCACCAGATGCCCGGTCTGTGCGGCGTTAATGGCAATCTCTGCCGTTTCACTATCGCGGATTTCGCCTACCATAATGATGTCCGGATCCTGGCGCAGGAGCGCCCGCAGAACGCTCTGAAAGGTTAAGCCCGCACGGGGATTAATCTGCGTTTGGTTCAGCCCCGCAAGCGGGATCTCGATCGGATCTTCCACGCTGCAGATGTTAACGTCAGGGGTATTACGCGCCTGCAATGCGCTATAGAGCGTGACCGTTTTTCCGCTGCCAGTGGGGCCCGTGACCAAAATCAGCCCCTGCGGTTGATGAAGGATCTCGTTAAAGCGGGCCAGCTGTTTCGCACTCATTCCCAGTTTTTCGGGTTCCAGCGCCTGATGAACCTGATGCAGCAGGCGCAGCACAATTTTCTCTCCGCCGCTGCAGGGAAGCGTGGCGATGCGAAAAGAGACCGGCTCGCTTGCCAGTTCAATCGTAAATTGACCATCCTGCGGTAAACGGCGCTCCGCAATATCCAGTTGGCCCAGCACTTTTAAGCGAGCGGTGAGGGTATTTGCCACCGCTGCAGAAAGCGGAGGCAGCGGACAAAGCACACCGTCAATACGCAAGCGGACCTGACAGATATCCCCCATCGGTTCGATATGAATGTCAGATGCGCGCTGGTTGATCGCCTGCTGCAGGGTGTGGTTGAGAATATCCACCGTGTTATGCGGCGTTAAAACAACCGGGAGGTGTGATTGCGCGGTTAACTGCCGGTGTTTTTCCATGCGCTCCGCTGTCCAGCATTCAATATCAATACGTTTTTGCGTGGCGAAACGTAGCGCTTCCATCATTTCAGCGGCGGGATTGCCCACGACGGCGATGCTAATCATGTCGGCGTCGCTGGTCAGCAGCAAAGCATGGTGGCGCTGGCACAGGGTGACGAGTTGATCTGAATTCATTATCCGCCCCTGTCAGTTACTGTCGAAACGGAAAACATCTTCGCAGGCCTCTTTGAGCGCACCGTCGTTGCTGATATTGCAGCTACGTTTCCAGCCCGTCATACCGTTGCCACTACTCCATTGCGGCGTCATCACCACCTCAAGTCCGTTAAGGCTCTCCTGCCCGGTTAACGACACGACGCCCTGCGTCACGCTCATTCCCGAGACATAGCGTGTTGTCGTTGGAGAAGGGATACCGTTACTGCCGCCGTCGCAGCTCGTCACGCCGCCATGTTCCAGGGCACAAAGTTCAATCGCCGTGCGATAGGGCACGAACGTTTGCAGCATGTCGGTCAGGGCCGCTTTTCGCAGGTAGTTCTGGTAGGCGGGAATACCAATGGCGCTCAGGATGGCAATAATGCCGATTACCACCATCAGCTCAATGAGCGTGAAGCCATGTTGTCTGTTCATATCTGCTCCTCAGGGTTAAGTGGCGCTACTCTGACAGCGGGGAAAAAAGCAGACGAGGGGCAAAAAATGGAACGTGAAGCGGCGTTCAGGGAATTTGTACTTACTTGCAGAGAAGAACAGAGAGATTGCGAGGAGGGCTGAAATTTCCCCTCTCCAGGCAGAGAGGGGAGACGACGTTATTTGAAGCGCATGGAGAGATCGAGGGCGCGAACGTGCTTGGTCAGCGCCCCGACAGAAATGTAGTCCACGCCGGTTTCGGCGAATTCACGGATCGTTTCGAAGGTGACGTTCCCTGAAACTTCGAGCTGTGCCTGGCCGTTGGTGAGCTTCACCGCCTCGCGCATCTGTGCTGTTTCAAAGTTATCGAGCATGATGATATCGGCACCGGCCTTGATGGCCTGCTCCAGCTCTTCGAGGTTTTCAACTTCCACTTCAACCGGCACATCCGGGTGCAGCCAGAAGGCTTTCTCCACCGCCTGACGCACGGAGCCAGAGGCAATAATGTGGTTCTCTTTAATCAGGAAGGCGTCGGACAACCCCAGACGGTGGTTGGCTCCCCCGCCACAAAGCACCGCGTACTTTAATGCCGTGCGCAGACCTGGCAGCGTTTTACGGGTGTCCAGCAGTTGCGTATGGGTACCGGCCAGCAGGTCAACGTAACGACGCACTTCGCTTGCCACCCCTGACAGAGTCTGCACAAAGTTAAGCGCGGTACGTTCACCGGTCAGCAGCACGCGGGACGGGCCTTCAAGCTCAAACAGCGGCTGGTTTGCGGTAATGGCGTCACCGTCTTCAACATGCCAGGTGATTTGCACCTCATCGCCGGCCAGTTGAGTAAAGACCTCTTCAACCCAGCGCTTGCCGCAAAACACGCCATCTTCACGGGTGATGATCACGGCGTGTGAGCGTGTCTCTTTCGGCAATAATTGTGCGGTAATATCGTTGTCCGCGCTGACGTCACCGCCCAGATCTTCTTTCAAAGCATGGGCAACGCTTGCCGGAATATCCATATTAATACGTTCCAGAAGCGCTTCACGTCGGTGGTCGGGGTTGTAGCGGCGAGGCGGCATGATAAAACTCCAAATTGGTAACGAATCATAATATTGAAACATGCTACTCTGAACCGAGTAACAGCACCATACATAAGGAGTTCCAGCATGTT
This sequence comes from Enterobacter cloacae complex sp. 309I3, assembly GCF_050031595.1. Taxonomy (NCBI): domain Bacteria; kingdom Pseudomonadati; phylum Pseudomonadota; class Gammaproteobacteria; order Enterobacterales; family Enterobacteriaceae; genus Enterobacter; species Enterobacter cloacae complex sp. 309I3. Next base: position 798,135 of record NZ_JBLGWI010000001.1, read on the forward strand.
GTTAGAAGACGGATGGCTGGTGGATGCGCGGCGTGTACCCTCACCGCACCACGATGGCCGCCCGGAGGATGAAAAGCCCACACTGCTGGTGGTTCATAACATTAGTCTCCCGCCGGGTGAGTTTGGCGGTCCGTGGATCGATGCGTTATTCACGGGAACGATAGATCCCGATGCCCATCCTTTCTTTGCTGAGATTGCGCATCTGCGCGTATCGGCGCACTGCCTGATCCGTCGCGATGGCGAAGTGGTTCAGTATGTTCCTTTTGATAAGCGCGCCTGGCATGCGGGTGTCTCGATGTATCAGGGGCGCGAGCGTTGCAATGACTTCTCTATTGGGATTGAGCTGGAAGGCACGGACACCACCCCTTATACCGATGCACAGTACCAGCGGTTGGCGGATATCACCCAAACGCTCATCAGGCTTTACCCTGCGATTGCAGAGAACATGACGGGACACTGTGATATCGCCCCGGCGCGAAAAACCGATCCTGGCCCTGCATTTGACTGGCCCCGGTTTCGCGCCATGCTTACCGCGTCGCCAGAATAAGGAGATAACATGACGTTGTTTACCATGCTGCTGGTCATCATCGCAGAACGCTTGTTCAAACTCGGTGAGCACTGGCATCTGGATCACCGGCTGGAGGTGCTTTTCCGCCGGATTAACCATTTTTCCATGCTGCGTACGCTGCTGATGACCGCGGGCGTGATGGTGATTACGTTCTTGCTGCTGCGCTCGTTATACGGCCTCTTTTTCAACGTGCCGCTACTGGTGGTGTGGATCCTGCTCGGTGTGCTGTGTATTGGCGCAGGCAAGGTGCGTATGCACTATCACGCTTATCTGAAAGCCGCTTCCCGTGATGATGCGCATGCACGTAGCGCCATGGCCAGCGAGCTGACGATGATCCACGGCGTGCCGCCGGATTGCGATGAACGCGAGTTCCTGCGTGAACTGCAAAACGCGCTGCTGTGGATCAACTTCCGCTACTACCTGGCGCCGCTGTTCTGGTTTGTGGTGGGGGGCCCGTGGGGGCCGGTACTGCTGATGGGATATGCGTTCCTGCGCGCCTGGCAGACCTGGCTTGCCCGCTATCTCACCCCGCATGAACGTTTGCTCTCCGGCATTGATGCGATCCTGCACGTGCTCGACTGGCTTCCGGTTCGTCTGGTGGGTGTGGTCTACGCGCTTATTGGCCACGGCGAAAAAGCGCTCCCGGCGTGGTTCGCCTCGCTTGGCGACCGTCATACCTCGCAGTACCAGGTGCTGACACGCCTGGCGCAGTTCTCTCTGGCGCGTGAGCCGCATACCGACAAGATAGAAACGCCGAAAGCGGCGGTCTCGATGGCGAAGAAAACGTCGTTTGTGGTGGTCGTTATCGTAGCGTTGCTAACCATTTACGGCACGCTGGTCTGAACCCGCGTGCCGTAGCGGTTAAGGCGTATCTGCAGGCGGGATGCCAAAATCAGGCATCCCGTTTTCGTGCCAGCGGACGAGCTTCAGGCGGGTATGACGATTGGGGTCATAAAGCGGATCGCCTTCAATTTCGGTGTAATTTCGCGCGTGATACACCAGCACATCTTCTCCTTCCGGCGTTTGCGTAAAGCTGTTATGGCCTGGCCCATACTGGCGGTTTTCGTAGCTGGTGACGAAGACCGGGCGCGAGGCCTTGTGCCAGTTCGCAGGATTTTGCGGATCGGCATTGATCTCTGTCCACAGCAGTCCCATGCAGTAGTTCTCGTCGGTCGCGCTGGCGGAATAGCTGATAAACAACTTGTCGCCGTGGAACAGCACCGCCGGGCCTTCGTTGACCCAGAAGCCGCGGCACTCCCAGTCATATTCCGGTTTACTGAGCATCACCGGCTCGCCTTTCAGCGTCCACGGGTTCTCCATTTCACATAAATAGAGATTGGAGTTGCCGGAGATATCCGGGGCTTTTTGCGCCCACAGATACCAGCGTTTCCCCTGATGCACGAACGTGGTCGCGTCCAGCGCAAAGGTGTCGAATGGCGTTTTTACCTGGCCTTTTTCAGTCCACGTGCCGGTTAGCGGGTCGCGGTCGGCACACTCCAGCACAAACATGCGGTGCTGGAACATGCCCAGACCATCCAGCGCCTGGGTGTGCGCGGCGGCAAAATAGATGTACCACTTACCGTCGATATGATGCAGTTCCGGTGCCCAGATAAGCTGGCTCATTGGGCCGGTCTCCGGTTTGCGCCATACGACCACCTCGTCGGCACTGCGCAAACCTTCCAGCGACGCTGCCCGGCGGATCGCCAGCCTGTCGTATTGCGGCACGGAGGCGATAAAATAATATTGCCCTTCATGACGCAGAATGTACGGGTCAGCGCGTTGTTCTATAAACGGGTTAGGCCAGTTATGCATGCGGCGTTCCTTCTTTTGTTTCGGCTCTCGTTTCCTGCCAGGCGTTCAGTTCGCTGTAGTTGGTGCGGCGTTTATCCAGGTCGAGCTGGATCTGTTTCATGGTTTCCCGATCCACTTTCAGCAGTCGTACTACGCCCGCAGTGATCAAATACCCCACACCCGGGATCACGGTAAACAGCAGAACGATCCCGTTAATGGCCTCTGCGCTTTGCGCTTTCGCACCGGCGTCGTAGCCATACCATGAGAGCAGGAAGCCCACCATCGCGCCAGCAATCGCCAGCCCCAGCTTGAGGAAGAAGATATTGCCCGAGAAGCTGATCCCGGTGATGCGTTTACCGGTTTTCCACTCGCCATAGTCGTCCACATCGGCCATTAGCGACCAGTGCAGCGGAGATGGGATCTGGTGAAGAATGTTAAGCAGGAAGTAGAGCACCACGATGGTGACGGTCGCTTTCGGGTCGAAGAAATAGAACGCGCAGGAGAAAAGCGCCAGCACGATGTTGGTCCAGAAGAACACTTTCAGTTTACACCAGCGGTCGGTCAGCACTTTCGCCAGCATACTGCCGAGCATCATCCCCACCACGCCCAGGCTGATAAACAGGGTGGCAAAGTGAGTGCTCTGGCCCATTACCCAGGTGACGTAATACATGGTGGCCGCCATGCGGATAAAGCCCGGGCAGACGTTGCAGAGGGTCAGCAGCAGAATGCGTACCCACTGGTCGTTTTTCCACACGTCCTTCAGATCGTTTTTCAGCTCATCATGGGTCTGCACCGCCGGACGTACGCGCTCGCGCACGGTGGCGAAGCAGAACAGGAACATACAGGTACCAATCAGCGCCAGCACGGTCATCGCCATCTGGTAGCCTTTGGCTTTGTTATCGCCACCAAACCAGTCGGCCATCGGCAGGAGCGTGAGCGACAGTAAAAGCGTGGCAATACCCACCATCACAAAGCGATAGGACTGGCAGGCCACGCGCTCTTTTGGGTCATTGGTGATCACGCCGCCCAACGAGCAGTAGGGAATGTTGATGGCCGTATAGGTTAACGAGAGCAGGAAGTAGGTCACAAAGGCATAGATAACTTTGCTGTTATAGCTCCAGTCAGGCGTGGTGAACATCAGGATACTGAACAGCGCATAGGGGAACGCAATCCACAAAAGCCATGGACGAAACCGCCCATATTTACTGCGGGTACGGTCCGCGATGGCCCCCATAATCGGGTCCGTAACGGCATCAATGACGCGCACGGACAGCAGCAACACGCCGACCAGCGCAGGTGCCAGCCCAAAAATATCGGTATAAAAATAATTAACAAACAACATGATGGCGCCGAAGATGATATTGCATCCTGCATCGCCCATCCCATAGCCGATCTTCTCTTTTACTGACAGTTTATTGTTATCCATTGACTGCTCTCCGGGTGACGGTATGGAGAGAATTATTTGCTGGCTAATCGATATATGCGTTGCAGTATCAGGGCGGTGATATGGATAAAGCGGCTGACGAGGTGAATTTGTGAGGAAGGTAACAAACGCTCAGCACCCGCGAAACGAGTGCTGAGCTGAAGAGCTATTAATGTGCTTTTACGGTTTTACCGTTTTTCTGTTTTACCAGATACCCCACGCCGAGGATCGCAATCCAGACCGGGATCAGGTAAACGGAAATCGCCATGCCTGGGGTGAGCAGCATAATCACCAGCACGCCCGCCATAAACAGCAGGCAAACCCAGTTACCCAGCGGATAGAGCAGGGCAGGGAAGCGGGTGGTTACGCCCTGCTGCTGTTTAGCGCGGCGGAACTTGATGTGCGCCAGGCTGATCATCGCCCAGTTAATCACCAGAGCCGAGACCACCAAAGCCATCAGCAGGCCAAACGCCGATTCGGGTGCCATGTAGTTAATCAGCACGCAAAGCGCCGTCACGATAGCCGAAACAATGATGGTATTGACCGGCACGCCGCGCTTATCGACGTTCAGCAGGGCTTTTGGTGCGTTACCCTGCTGCGCAAGGCCGAACAGCATGCGGCTGTTGCAGTACACGCAGCTGTTGTAGACGGAAAGCGCCGCCGTCAGCACGACGATATTGAGCGCATTCGCCACGAAGGTATCGCCCAGTTCGTGGAAGATAAGGACGAACGGGCTGGTGTCGGCCGTGACGCGTGTCCACGGCAGCAGCGAGAGCAGAACGGCCAGTGAACCCACATAGAAGATCAGAATTCGGTAGATAACCTGATTCGTCGCTTTCGGGATGCTTTGCTCCGGGTTGTCGGCTTCAGCGGCGGTGATCCCCACCAGCTCCAGCCCCCCGAAGGAAAACATAATAATGGCCATCATCATCACCAGACCGGTCATCCCGTGAGGCAGGAATCCACCTTGCTCCCAGAGGTTACGCACCGTGGCCTGTGGGCCACCGTTGCCGCTGAACAGCAGCCAGCCGCCAAAGATAATCATCGCCACCACGGCAATGACTTTGATGATGGCAAACCAGAACTCCATCTCACCGAACACTTTTACGTTGGTCAGGTTGATGGCGTTGATAATGACGAAGAACGCTGCCGCAGAAACCCAGGTTGGGATCTCGGGATACCAGAACTGAATGTATTTCCCCACGGCGGTCAGTTCTGCCATGGCTACCAGAACGTAAAGCACCCAGTAGTTCCAGCCGGAAGCGAAACCGGCAAAACTGCCCCAGTATTTATAGGCAAAGTGGCTGAACGAGCCTGCAACCGGCTCTTCAACGACCATTTCACCTAACTGGCGCATGATCAGAAACGCAATAAAACCTGCGATAGCGTAACCCAAAATAATGCCTGGACCGGCAGACTGGATGACGGATGCGCTTCCCAGAAACAGGCCAGTGCCGATAGCACCACCCAATGCGATGAGCTGTATATGGCGGTTTTTAAGGCCGCGCTTTAGCTGATCGCCGTGCTGTTGAGCTTCCATTTGAAACCTCGTGTGTGGTTGTTATGTTCACGCTGTGCGTGTGTAATTATGAATATCCGTTTTCTGTATTTATTTCTTTACGGTTAATAAGACCGAAAAAAGCGGAGATGTCTTCCGTAAGCGCAAGAATAGTGGTAAGCGCCTGTGAATGCACCTGCTTTATGAAGGGCTGATGACGAGTTGAATAAAAAGAAAGCATTTGTAAATCGCACCGTTAATTCTTACTACCCCAACCTATAGAATAGAAATGCCTTAAAAGTGGGCGAATTTTCATTTTTTGCGTTGTTGAATCGCTTCAGATTGCAAAAGCCCTCGTTTCATTATGGTTAAAACTCCCTCTTTGGTAGTAATCAGCTCATTTGTGCAAAGTTACATTTCTGAAACGTTATTTCTGTAAGGTTGTTAAAATGTGCAGGGTTTACTGATTTCAATCAAAACCAATATGGACAGAAGGTGAATACTTTGTTACTTTAGCGATACGAACTTGAAATTGGTAAGACCAATTGACTCCGGGCAAAAAGGCGTAAGACAGGGAATATGGCCTACAGCAAAATTCGCCAACCAAAACTATCCGATGTGATTGAGCAGCAGCTGGAGTTTTTAATCCTCGAGGGGACACTGCGCCCGGGTGAGAAACTTCCGCCAGAACGCGAGCTGGCTAAACAGTTCGACGTATCCCGCCCCTCTCTGCGTGAGGCGATTCAACGCCTCGAAGCAAAGGGCTTGCTGCTTCGTCGCCAGGGCGGCGGAACCTTTGTTCAAAACAGCCTGTGGCAGAGCTTCAGCGATCCGCTGGTAGAACTTCTCTCTGACCACCCAGAATCCCAGTTTGATCTGCTTGAGACCCGTCACGCGCTTGAAGGTATCGCGGCCTATTACGCCGCCCTTCGCAGCACTGATGAAGATCGCGTGCGTATCCGCGAACTGCATCAGGCCATTGAACGGGCACAGCAGTCCGGCGATTTAGACGCCGAGTCCAATGCCGTCGTCCAGTATCAGATTGCCGTCACCGAAGCGGCACACAACGTAGTGCTCCTCCATCTGCTACGCTGCATGGAGCCGATGCTGGCCCAGAACGTTCGTCAAAATTTTGAATTGTTGTATGCCCGTCGGGACATGCTCCCGCGGGTAAGCAACCATCGCACCCGAGTATTCGAGGCGATAATGGCCGGGGAACCGGAGCAGGCGCGCGAAGCGTCGCACCGACATCTGGCTTTCATTGAGGAAATCTTGCTGGACCGCAGCCGAGAACAATCGCGTCGCGAACGTTCATTACGCCGCATACAGCAACGAAAGGATTAAGCGCCAGGTACTTTTAGAGCGCGGCAACTAAACGCAGAACCTGTCTTATTGTGTTTTCTGACGAAAATACAATGGGACAGGTTCCAGACAAATCAACGTATTAGATAGATAAGGAATACCCCCATGTCAGAACGTCTCCAAAATGACGTGGATCCGATCGAAACTCGCGACTGGCTACAGGCGATCGAATCGGTCATCCGTGAAGAAGGTGTTGAGCGCGCTCAGTATCTGATTGATCAGCTGCTTTCTGAAGCCCGCAAAGGCGGCGTGAAGGTTGCTTCAGGTGCAGGGGCTAGCAACTACGTAAACACGATTGCCGTTGAAGACGAACCGGAATACCCGGGCAATCTGGATCTGGAACGCCGTATCCGTTCTGCCATCCGCTGGAACGCCATCATGACCGTTCTGCGTGCGTCCAAGAAAGATCTGGAGCTGGGTGGCCACATGGCGTCCTTCCAGTCCTCTGCGACCGTTTACGAAGTGTGCTTCAACCACTTCTTCCGTGCTGCTAACGAGAAAGACGGCGGCGACCTGGTGTACTTCCAGGGCCACATCTCTCCGGGCATCTATGCACGTGCATTCCTGGAAGGTCGTCTGACTGAAGAGCAGATGAACAACTTCCGTCAGGAAGTTCACGGTAAAGGTCTGTCTTCTTACCCGCACCCTAAACTGATGCCTGAATTCTGGCAGTTCCCGACCGTATCCATGGGTCTGGGCCCAATTGGTGCAATCTATCAGGCGAAATTCCTGAAGTACCTGGAACACCGTGGTCTGAAAGATACCTCTGAGCAAACCGTTTACGCCTTCCTGGGCGACGGTGAGATGGATGAGCCAGAATCTAAAGGTGCGATCACCATCGCTACCCGTGAGAAGCTGGACAACCTGTGCTTCATCATCAACTGTAACCTGCAGCGTCTGGATGGTCCGGTAACCGGTAACGGTAAGATCATCAACGAACTGGAAGGCATCTTCGCAGGTGCTGGCTGGAACGTTATCAAAGTAATGTGGGGTTCCCGTTGGGACGAACTGCTGCGTAAAGACACCAGCGGTAAACTGATCCAGCTGATGAACGAAACCGTTGACGGTGACTACCAGACCTTCAAATCCAAAGACGGTGCCTACGTTCGTGAGCACTTCTTCGGCAAATATCCTGAAACCGCCGCACTGGTTGCAGACTGGACTGACGAGCAGATCTGGGCGCTTAACCGTGGTGGTCACGATCCGAAGAAAATCTACGCAGCACTGAAAAAAGCGCGCGAAACCAAAGGTAAAGCGACTGTAATCCTGGCCCACACCATCAAAGGTTACGGCATGGGTGATACCGCAGAAGGTAAAAACATCGCTCACCAGGTTAAGAAAATGAACATGGACGGCGTGCGCTACATCCGCGACCGTTTCAACGTGCCAGTGACCGATGAGCAGGTAGAAAACCTGTCTTACATCACCTTCCCGGAAGGTTCTGAAGAGTACAAGTACCTGCACGAACGTCGTCAGGCGCTGAAAGGCTACCTGCCAGCTCGTCAGCCTAACTTCACCGAGAAACTGGAACTGCCAGCGCTGGAAGACTTCTCTCAGCTGCTGGAAGAGCAGAACAAAGAGATCTCCACCACTATCGCTTTCGTTCGTGCCCTGAACGTGATGCTGAAGAACAAGTCGATCAAAGATCGTCTGGTGCCAATCATCGCTGACGAAGCGCGTACTTTCGGTATGGAAGGTCTGTTCCGTCAGATCGGTATCTACAGCCCGAACGGCCAGCAGTACACCCCGCAGGACCGTGAGCAGGTTGCATACTACAAAGAAGACGAGAAAGGTCAGATCCTGCAGGAAGGTATCAACGAGCTGGGCGCAGGCGCATCCTGGCTGGCTGCTGCGACCTCCTACAGCACCAACAACCTGCCGATGATCCCGTTCTACATCTACTACTCCATGTTCGGGTTCCAGCGTATCGGTGACCTGTGCTGGCAGGCAGGCGACCAGCAGGCTCGCGGCTTCCTGATTGGTGGTACTTCCGGTCGTACGACCCTGAACGGTGAAGGTCTGCAGCACGAAGATGGCCACAGCCACATTCAGTCTCTGACTATCCCTAACTGTATCTCTTACGACCCGTCTTACGCGTACGAAGTGGCAGTCATCATGCATGACGGTCTGCAGCGCATGTACGGCGAAGCGCAAGAGAACATTTACTACTACATCACCACCCTGAACGAAAACTACCACATGCCGGCAATGCCAGCAGGTGCCGAGGAAGGTATCCGTAAAGGTATCTACAAACTCGAAACCATCGAAGGTAGCAAAGGTAAAGTTCAGCTGCTGGGCTCCGGTTCTATTCTGCGTCACGTTCGTGAAGCAGCGCAGATCCTGGCGAAAGACTACGGTGTGGGTTCCGACGTGTACAGCGTGACCTCCTTCACTGAACTGGCGCGTGATGGCCAGGATTGTGAGCGCTGGAACATGCTGCACCCAATGGAAACCCCACGCGTTCCGTACATCGCTCAGGTGATGAACGACGCGCCAGCGGTGGCGTCTACTGACTATATGAAACTGTTCGCTGAGCAGGTTCGTACTTACGTTCCAGCTGATGATTATCGCGTACTGGGTACTGACGGCTTCGGTCGTTCTGACAGCCGCGAAAACCTGCGTCACCACTTCGAAGTTGATGCTTCTTACGTGGTTGTAGCAGCACTGGGCGAACTGGCTAAACGTGGCGAAATCGATAAGAAAGTGGTTGCGGACGCAATTACCAAATTCAACATCGATGCAGAAAAAGTTAACCCGCGTCTGGCGTAAGAGGTAAAAGAATAATGGCTATCGAAATCAATGTACCGGACATCGGGGCTGATGAAGTTGAAATCACCGAGATCCTGGTCAAAGTAGGCGACAAAGTTGAAGCTGAACAGTCGCTGATCACCGTAGAAGGCGATAAAGCCTCTATGGAAGTCCCGTCTCCTCAGGCTGGCATCGTTAAAGAGATCAAAGTCTCTGTTGGCGATAAAACCGAGACTGGCAAACTGATCATGATTTTCGATTCCGCCGACGGTGCAGCAGCTGCTGCACCTGCGCAGGAAGAGAAGAAAGAAGCTCCGGCCGCCGCTGCTCCAGCAGCTGCTGCGGCAGCGAAAGAAGTTAACGTGCCTGACATCGGCGGTGACGAAGTTGAAGTCACTGAAATCCTGGTGAAAGTGGGCGATACCGTTGCAGCTGAGCAGTCTCTGATCACCGTCGAAGGCGATAAAGCGTCTATGGAAGTGCCGGCGCCGTTCGCGGGCACCGTTAAAGAGATCAAGATCAACACCGGTGACAAAGTGTCTACCGGCTCTCTGATCATGATCTTCGAAGTGGCGGGTGCTGCACCTGCCGCTGCGCCAGCTCAGGCTGCAGCTCCGGCTCCAGCGGCTGCACCAGCAGCAGGCGGCGTGAAAGACGTTAACGTTCCTGACATCGGCGGTGACGAAGTCGAAGTGACCGAAGTGATGGTGAAAGTGGGCGACAAAGTTGCCGCTGAACAGTCACTGATCACCGTTGAAGGCGACAAAGCCTCTATGGAAGTGCCTGCGCCGTTCGCGGGTACCGTTAAAGAGATCAAAATCAGCACCGGCGACAAAGTCTCTACCGGCTCTCTGATCATGGTCTTCGAAGTGGAAGGCGCTGCGCCTGCTGCCGCTCCGGCTGCCGCGGCTGCTCCAGCACCGGCTGCTGCTCCGGCTCAGGCTGCTAAACCAGCGGCACCTGCTGCAAAAGCGGAAAGCAAATCTGAGTTCGCTGAAAACGACGCTTACGTCCACGCGACCCCGCTGATTCGTCGCCTGGCGCGCGAATTCGGCGTGAACCTGGCGAAAGTGAAAGGGACTGGCCGTAAAGGTCGTATCCTGCGCGAAGACGTTCAGGCTTATGTGAAAGACGCGGTGAAACGCGCTGAAGCTGCACCAGCTGCAGCCGCAGGCGGCGGTATCCCGGGCATGCTGCCATGGCCGAAAGTGGACTTCAGCAAGTTCGGTGAAATTGAAGAAGTGGAACTGGGCCGCATCCAGAAAATCTCTGGTGCTAACCTGAGCCGTAACTGGGTCATGATCCCGCACGTTACGCACTTCGACAAAACCGATATCACCGATCTGGAAGCGTTCCGTAAACAGCAGAACGCCGAAGCTGAGAAGCGTAAACTGGACGTGAAATTCACCCCAGTGGTCTTCATCATGAAAGCCGTTGCCGCTGCCCTGGAGCAGATGCCACGCTTCAACAGCTCCCTGTCCGAAGATGGCCAGAAGCTGACGCTGAAGAAATACATCAACATTGGTGTTGCGGTTGATACGCCAAATGGTCTGGTTGTTCCGGTCTTCAAAGACGTGAACAAGAAGAGCATCACTGAGCTGTCCCGTGAACTGACCACCATCTCCAAAAAAGCGCGTGATGGTAAGCTGACTGCCGGCGAAATGCAGGGCGGCTGCTTCACTATCTCCAGCATCGGCGGCCTGGGTACTACCCACTTCGCACCGATTGTTAACGCGCCGGAAGTGGCTATCCTCGGTGTGTCCAAGTCCGCGATGGAGCCGGTGTGGAATGGCAAAGAGTTCGTGCCGCGTCTGATGATGCCAATCTCTCTGTCCTTCGACCACCGCGTGATCGACGGTGCTGATGGTGCGCGTTTCATCACCATCATCAACAACATGCTGAGTGACATTCGCCGCCTGGTGATGTAAGTGAAAAGCCGGCCAGTCGGCCGGCTTTTTTCTGTTAATCTCATGTGGTTTGTGAGGTTATTGGCGAAAGCGACAATTCGTGAGCCGTTTGTTGTTTCAAAATTGTTAACAATTTTGTAAACTGCGAGCGGATAGAACGTCCCGGTGGATGAAGGGCGACAAGTACCTGGACCGCCGGAAATCAATAAGAGGTCATGATGAGTACTGAAATCAAAACTCAGGTCGTGGTACTTGGGGCAGGTCCCGCAGGTTACTCTGCAGCCTTCCGTTGCGCTGATTTAGGTCTGGAAACCGTCATCGTAGAACGTTACAACACCCTTGGTGGTGTTTGTCTGAACGTAGGTTGTATCCCTTCTAAAGCGCTGCTGCACGTAGCGAAAGTTATCGAAGAAGCCAAAGCGCTGGCTGAACACGGTATCGTCTTCGGCGAGCCGAAAACCGATATCGATAAAATCCGTACCTGGAAAGAGAAAGTTATCACTCAGCTGACCGGTGGTCTGGCTGGCATGGCGAAAGGCCGTAAAGTGAAAGTGGTTAACGGTCTGGGTAAATTCACCGGCGCGAACACCCTTGAAGTGGAAGGCGAAAACGGCAAAACCGTAATCAACTTCGACAACGCGATCATCGCGGCGGGCTCTCGTCCAATCGAACTGCCATTCATTCCACATGAAGATCCACGCGTGTGGGATTCCACCGATGCCCTGGAACTGAAAACCGTTCCAAAACGTCTGCTGGTTATGGGCGGCGGTATCATCGGTCTGGAAATGGGTACCGTGTACCATGCGCTGGGTTCAGACATTGACGTGGTTGAAATGTTCGACCAGGTTATCCCGGCTGCGGATAAAGACATCGTTAAAGTCTTCACCAAGCGTATCAGCAAGAAATTCAACCTGATGCTGGAAACCAAAGTGACTGCCGTTGAAGCGAAAGAAGACGGTATTTACGTTTCCATGGAAGGTAAAAAAGCGCCATCCGAACCACAGCGTTACGACGCCGTGCTGGTGGCGATCGGCCGTGTGCCGAACGGTAAGAACCTCGACGCGGGCAAAGCTGGCGTGGAAGTGGACGACCGTGGCTTCATCCGCGTTGACAAACAACTGCGCACTAACGTGCCGCACATCTTTGCTATCGGCGATATCGTCGGTCAGCCAATGCTGGCGCACAAAGGTGTTCACGAAGGTCACGTTGCCGCTGAAGTTATCGCCGGCATGAAACACTACTTCGATCCGAAAGTAATCCCATCTATCGCGTACACCGAGCCAGAAGTGGCATGGGTAGGTCTGACCGAGAAAGAAGCGAAAGAGAAAGGCATCAGCTACGAAACCGCCACCTTCCCGTGGGCTGCTTCTGGCCGTGCTATCGCTTCCGATTGCGCAGACGGTATGACCAAACTGATCTTCGACAAAGAGACTCACCGCGTTATCGGTGGTGCGATTGTCGGTACCAACGGCGGCGAGCTGCTGGGTGAAATCGGTCTGGCGATCGAAATGGGTTGCGACGCGGAAGACATCGCGCTGACCATCCACGCTCACCCAACTCTGCACGAGTCCGTGGGCCTGGCGGCAGAAGTTTTTGAAGGTAGCATCACCGACCTGCCAAACGCGAAAGCGAAGAAGAAATAAGTTTCTTCAGACAAAAAAAGCGGCCTGTGGCCGCTTTTTTTATGTGCTGTGTTCAGGGAGCCACAGGCTGCCAGGTTTTATCCGGATTATAGGTAGTTAACGCCCAGGCTTTCTGCTCAGAGTCATTGCCGAGATCGGCCTGGTACACTTTGTCATCCTGGTTTATCACAAAGCTCATGACGCCTGTCTGGCCATAGCTGACGGGCCATGCCACCATCGCAAAGCCTTTCTCATCAGGCAGGATACGGAACCGATAGCCGTGATAGCCTGCACCGGGCTCTTTGGGGCTGAAGGCCGGCCCCAGCGGGCTGGGGGCTTCACCCGGCGAAACGGGCCAGTAGAGACCATCTTTTTTCCCTTCAGAGCTGACAATTTTCTGCGCGTATTTTTGATTCATGGCGAAATAGCTCTGCTGGGCATCCACATAGGCATGTAATGCTTCGATGGCGGCAAGCTCGTTACGCCCGATCTCGCGGGTCAGGATCTCCTCGGCGCCCTCCTTGATATCGAATTGCCATCCGGCAGCGGTTTTGACAACCGGGATAGGCAACTGCCAGTCGTTATTTCCGACGACCAGATGCGCCGTATTACCGTCGATAACCGTGTTGTGCCGCACCTTCCAGTCGCGGAGGAAACGATCGACGGCATCAGGATCGACCCCTTCAGGCGGCAGAAAATCGCGCCAGTTCTCTCCAAGCAGATTGTTCATCGCCGTTTCATTCTGCTCACTGATGGCATGCGCCAGCGCATCGGTCGCCTGAGCGGGCGTGCTGAAGGATTGCTGTGCCATCGCAGCGGCGGACATCATGAACAACACCATTCCACAGACAAGATTCTTTTTCATGTTGGCTCCCTTAACGATGACGGAATTCACGGTGTTCAGCACGTCCGGCAGGGGCCTGACGCGGCTGCTGATGACGGGCAGCCAATTGTCTGCTTTGCGCCCCCCGTTGCTGCTGGGCTTGCCAGTTGGCAGAGCGGCTGTCGTTACCGCTCAGGGCATTTGCGCGAGGCTGGCTGGTTCGCTGCGGGATATGGCGTTGCTGGGCTGGCTGCGCGATCCGTTTATCCTGCCGCTGGGTTACGGCAGGGTGATTATCACGCTGCTGCGAGGTGGTTCGCTTTGCCGTTTGCGGTCTGGTGTCGTAGCCACGGTAGTTGTTGCGCTGGGATATCTGCTTCAGCTGTTCGCCTGAAGTCTGGCGCTGTGCATCTTTGGTTCCCGGACGCGCGGTTTGCGGGAAGGTTTTACCCGTCGATTTTTCCATCTGGCTTAGGGCCGCCTGACGCTGGCTGTCGCGGTTAACCGGTTTTTGCTGCGTAGAACTGAGCCCCGTTACCGTGTTAGTGGAATGGAAGCGGTTATTGAGCTGGCTGGTGGGGTAGGGCACACCTTCCCGATACGCCGGGTTATGCTGCCAGGTGCGGTTGGCATCCGTCAGGCGTTGACCACTGATTTTGTTGAAGTTCTCAACGTTAATATTGATATTGTTATCACCGTTGCGGTTATAGCCGCCGTGATTCCAGTCATCGTCATGATGGTGGTCCCAGTCGTCGTCATCATCCCAGTCGATGTTGCTGAAGATGGCGTAGGTTGTCGCCACACCCAGGCTGAAGCCTAAGCCTTTGACCAGACTGTCCGTAAACTGCTCTCCCGGAGAAGGAGGAAGATAGGTTGGCGGATAGGCAGTGTTTGGCCAGGTACCGTAAACGGTATTGGGGTTATAGGTGGGGACGTAAACGACCTGCGGATCCGCGGATTCAATTTTGATCACCGTCGGGGCAAGCGTGGTGGAGGTCGTCGTTTCGCTGGTGGCCGATTTGGCCGGGGCAGGTTTCGTCACGGTGGTGACCGTCTGCTGAGGCGTCGATTGTAAGGCGCCGGTCTTTTGAGCCAGCGCGCGCAGGCGTTGGACGGAATCCATGACATCCTTCGGTTGCGCGAGAAACGCATCACCCAGATTTTGTACCCACGGCGGGTTTTCACCCATCAGCGACATCAGTTGAGGAAACGCGACCAACGATTTTACGCTGGGATCCCAGGGCTGGCTGGCAACGGCCTGGATAGCGGCGTCTCCTTCCATTTTAGGGTTGTCTTTGGACCACTGCGCCGCCTGGATGACGTTGGCCGGGTAGGTCGAGGCCATTAAAATTTGTGACAGCAGGGCATCCGGATAGAGCGCGATGGGAGCAACCCACTGATCGATTTGCGCGGCCGTATAGGCTGGGGCGACGACAGGGGCGGGTTGCACTGCTGCGGGGGTTACCGGTTGTTGTGCGACGGGAGCGGGGACGACAGGCTCTCTCGCCCGACTTTTGACAAACATGACGCCTGAGGCGGCAAACAGCCCGGCACTGCACAGAAGAACAAGCAGATGTGGTTTAAAGGGCAACTTCATAAAATGACTCCAACGAGACAAGCGCTGTGCCGTGAGGCGTTACGGTTGGCGTGAGTATTATTCACTCGCCTTTTACTGTTTTGACTTTTGTTGGGGAACTGCCGGTACGTCCGGATAAAGAGTGTGAGTATTTATTACACAATTATATGTGATAGCTGAAAAGCCGCTGGGATTTCAGAAGGCCGCTCTTGCGAGCGGCCAGCAGCTAGTTGCCGAGGTTGACAACAAACAGCACCGTGATGTCGGATATGTTCCAGCCACCGTGCAGTGCCGTAAGCAGTAAACCGAGCGCAACGATCAGCGCAGTGATTCGCATCTCCATTGCGTGCGTTCCTGTACAGGCTACGCGGGTTCATTCTTCACCGGGAAAGGCAGAACCTGGCAAGTTGATGTTGCCGCGTAGATGAAGGAACTGCTCCCGGGCCCGGTGACTGGTTGCTACACCAGCGGAGCAGGCCGCGGAGAAGAATAGTCAATTCAATGGATCTGAAGAAGGCAAAAAATGCAATTACATGGGCTTTCATACGAAATGGGAAGGTGCTACGCAAAATCGTGATAGCAGCTTGCAAGCCCACAGGGAGTGATGCACAATATTTCACGTTGGTGTTGCCGCAAATCTGCCAACCCGGTGTGCTACCACCGCAAGGCAACAAATAAACCGCTTTCAGGCGGTTTTTTTGTTGCCAAAATTCCCCCCGTCTGCCCTCTACACCATGCTTAACGATTCAGCAAATTTTTTAATGTTGCTTTTTTGTAAACGGATTAACACTGTGCAGAAATCCTGCTATGCTGCCCGACGCGGTATCGGGCATTTACCCTACAAACTGCTGTCTCACAGGAGCGTGAAGAGAACGCCCGCCGCATATGACAATGAGAGCGAGGAGAACCGTCGTGCTAGAAGAATACCGTAAGCACGTAGCAGAACGTGCCGCCGAGGGAATTGTACCCAAACCGTTAGATGCAACCCAAATGGCCGCGCTCGTCGAGCTGCTGAAGAACCCGCCTAAGGGCGAAGAAGAATTCCTGTTAGATCTGCTGATCAACCGCGTACCGCCTGGCGTAGATGAAGCTGCCTACGTAAAAGCCGGATTCCTTGCTGCTATCGCCAAAGGCGAAGCCACCTCCCCACTGGTTACTCCTGAAAAAGCCATTGAACTGCTCGGCACCATGCAGGGTGGTTATAACATTCATCCGCTGATTGACGCGCTGGATAACGACAAGCTGGCACCGATTGCCGCTAAAGCGCTCTCTTCAACGCTGCTGATGTTCGATAACTTCTACGATGTGGAAGAAAAAGCCAAAGCAGGCAACGTCTATGCGAAGCAGGTGATGCAGTCCTGGGCCGATGCCGAATGGTTCCTGAACCGTCCTGCGCTGGCTGAAAAAATTACCGTTACCGTATTCAAAGTCACCGGTGAAACCAACACCGATGACCTCTCTCCGGCACCGGATGCATGGTCTCGCCCGGATATCCCGCTGCACGCACTGGCGATGTTGAAAAACGCCCGTGAAGGCATTGAGCCGGATCAGCCAGGCGTTGTCGGCCCGATCAAACAGATCGAAGCGTTGCAGAAAAAAGGGTTCCCGCTGGCTTACGTCGGTGACGTTGTCGGTACCGGTTCTTCCCGTAAATCCGCCACTAACTCCGTCCTGTGGTTTATGGGTGACGATATTCCGCATGTGCCGAACAAACGCGGTGGCGGCTTGTGCCTGGGCGGTAAGATTGCCCCAATCTTCTTCAACACCATGGAAGATGCTGGCGCACTGCCAATTGAAGTGGATGTCTCTAACCTGAACATGGGCGACGTGATTGACGTTTACCCGTATAAAGGTGAAGTCCGTAACCACGACACCAACGAGCTGCTGGCAAGCTTCGAGCTGAAAACCGATGTGCTGATCGACGAAGTGCGTGCCGGTGGCCGTATCCCGCTGATCATCGGTCGTGGCCTGACCACCAAAGCGCGTGAAGCGCTGGGTCTGCCGCACTCAGACGTGTTCCGTCATGCGAAAGACGTAGCAGAAAGCAATCGTGGCTTCTCGCTGGCGCAGAAAATGGTTGGCCGTGCGTGCGGCGTGGCCGGTATCCGTCCTGGCGCTTACTGCGAGCCGAAGATGACCTCTGTGGGCTCTCAGGACACCACTGGCCCAATGACCCGTGACGAGCTGAAAGACCTGGCGTGCCTGGGCTTCTCGTCCGATCTGGTCATGCAGTCCTTCTGTCACACGGCGGCGTATCCGAAGCCGGTTGACGTAACCACGCACCACACGCTGCCAGACTTCATCATGAACCGTGGCGGCGTCTCCCTGCGTCCGGGCGACGGCGTTATCCACTCCTGGCTGAACCGTATGCTGCTGCCGGATACCGTCGGTACCGGCGGTGACTCCCATACCCGTTTCCCGATTGGTATCTCCTTCCCTGCGGGCTCCGGTCTGGTGGCGTTTGCCGCAGCGACCGGCGTGATGCCGCTGGATATGCCGGAATCGGTACTGGTGCGCTTCAAAGGTAAAATGCAGCCGGGTATCACCCTGCGTGACCTGGTTCACGCTATCCCGCTGTATGCCATCAAACAGGGCCTGCTGACCGTTGAGAAGAAAGGTAAGAAAAACATCTTCTCTGGCCGCATCCTGGAAATTGAAGGGCTGCCGGACCTCAAAGTTGA
Source organism: Enterobacter cloacae complex sp. 309I3 (assembly GCF_050031595.1). Classification (NCBI taxonomy): domain Bacteria; kingdom Pseudomonadati; phylum Pseudomonadota; class Gammaproteobacteria; order Enterobacterales; family Enterobacteriaceae; genus Enterobacter; species Enterobacter cloacae complex sp. 309I3. The sequence continues at coordinate 816,134 of NZ_JBLGWI010000001.1, forward strand.
GCAGGCATTCGAGCTGACCGATGCGTCCGCAGAGCGTTCCGCCGCGGGTTGTACCATCAAGCTGAACAAAGAGCCGATCATTGAGTATCTGAACTCTAACATCGTCCTGCTGAAGTGGATGATTGCGGAAGGCTACGGCGACCGTCGTACGCTGGAGCGTCGTATTCAGGGGATGGAGAAATGGCTGGCGGATCCGCAGCTGCTGGAAGCCGATGCTGACGCAGAATATGCGGCGGTGATCGATATCGATCTGGCAGACATTAAAGAGCCAATTCTCTGTGCACCGAACGATCCTGACGATGCGCGTCTGCTGTCTGACGTGCAGGGCGATAAGATCGACGAAGTGTTCATCGGTTCCTGTATGACTAACATCGGTCACTTCCGTGCTGCCGGTAAACTGCTGGATACTCATAAAGGCCAACTGCCAACCCGCCTTTGGGTAGCGCCACCAACCCGTATGGATGCGGCGCAGCTGACGGAAGAGGGTTACTACAGCGTGTTTGGTAAAAGCGGTGCGCGCATCGAAATCCCTGGCTGTTCCCTGTGTATGGGTAACCAGGCGCGCGTGGCAGACGGTGCGACGGTGGTCTCCACCTCTACCCGTAACTTCCCGAACCGTTTAGGTACCGGTGCGAACGTCTACCTGGCGTCTGCTGAGCTGGCGGCGGTTGCGGCGCTGATTGGCAAACTGCCAACGCCGGAAGAGTACCAGACCTTCGTTGCTCAGGTTGATAAGACGGCGGTGGATACCTATCGCTATCTGAACTTCGACCAGCTCTCTCAGTACACCGAGAAAGCTGACGGGGTGATCTTCCAGACGGCGGTATAAAAGCAAAACCGTCTCCACGAGACGGTTTTTAGTGTTTGCATCCTCTCCCGTGGGAGAGGGCCGGGGTGAGGGCATCAGGCCTCTCACCTTTTTATTTTCATTCCTCCCACCTCACACGCTTTTTTTCTTCCTCTCTGCTGCGATAATTACCGTAATGGCTTTGCAGAGGAAAACACTATGGATTACGAATTTCTGCGCGACATCACCGGGGTGGTGAAAGTGCGTATGTCGATGGGCCACGAAGCCGTTGGACACTGGTTTAACGAAGAGGTGAAAGAAAATCTTGCGCTTCTTGATGAAGTTGAACAGGCGGCGAATACGATAAAAGGCAGTGAACGCTCCTGGCAACGTGCGGGTCATGAATACACGCTGTGGATGGATGGCGAAGAGGTGATGGTGCGGGCCAATCAGCTGGAATTCTCGGGTGACGAGATAGAAGAGGGGATGAGCTACTACGACGAAGAGAGCCTGTCGCTGTGTGGCGTGGAGGACTTTCTGCAGGTCGTGGCGGCGTACCGGGAGTTTATGAAACAGAAATAGTACACAGGAGCGTCCTTGCTCCGTGCGAGTCTTACACGGCCGGAATATTGCGGCCGTAGTAGATTTCGCGCATCTCTTTCCAGAGCAGGTCGGTAATGACCTTACGCTCTTCTTCGCTTAAATCTTCTGGCTTTGTGTGGAACATGTAGTGCTTAAGGTCAAACTCCTTAAGCAGCATCTTGGTGTGGAAGATGTTCTCCTGATACACGTTCACGTCCATCATGTCGTACAGCGATTTCATGTCCTCGGACATAAAGTTCTGAATGGAGTTGATCTCGTGATCGATAAAGTGCTTCATACCGTTGATATCGCGCGTAAAACCACGCACACGATAATCAATGGTGACGATATCGGATTCCAGCTGGTGAATTAAATAGTTCAGCGCGTTTAGCGGGGAGATCACGCCGCAGGTGGATACTTCGATATCGGCGCGGAACGTACACAGGCCGCCTTCCGGGTGGCTCTCCGGGTAGGTGTGCACGCAGATATGGCTTTTATCGAGGTGGGCGACAACCACTTCAGGCAGCGGGCCCGGATGCTCGGTTTTGTCGATAAGCTTAGGATCGACCGGCTCTTCGCTGACCAGAATGGTCACGCTGGCGCCCTGAGGTTCATAATCCTGGCGGGCGATGTTCAGAATATTTGCGCCGATAATAGAGCAGGTTTCCGACAGGATCTCGGTCAGTCGGTTGGCATTGTAGAGTTCATCGATATAGGCGATGTAGCCATCGCGCTCTTCAGCTGTTTTGGCATAGCATATATCGTAAATACAAAAACTCAGGCTTTTGGTCAGGTTGTTAAAGCCATGCAGTTTAAGCTTTTTCAATTAGTTCACCCCCTGGGAGGACAGTGCATCTTGCAGGTACTGCGGCAAGGCGAAGGCTGCGGTATGGACCGCCGGATTGTAGTAACGGCACTGGAGACCTGCCTGATGGAAGCGCGCCTGGATAATCTCCGTGGAGAGATGACGCAGGACGTCGTTATCCGTCGCCCAGGCAAAGGTCATGATCCCGCCGTAGTAAGTCGGAATGGCAGCCTGATAGAAGCTAACATCGCCAAAATAGGTGCTCAGTTTGCGGTGGCTGTCGAGCGCTTCATCCTGCTGCAGGAAGCAGACGCCATTTTGCGCCACGAAGATACCGCCAGGGTTCAGACAACGCTTGCAACCCTCGTAGAACGATGAGGTAAACAGCGAGGCTCCCGGGCCGATAGGGTCGGTACAGTCGGAGATAATGACGTCAAACGTCTGATTCGTCTGGTTGACGAAGTTCACGCCATCGTCAATCACCAGTTTAAAGCGCGGATCGTCGTAGCTACCCGCGTTATGGTTAGGCAGGTACTGACGACAGAATGAGACCACGCCCGCGTCGATCTCTACCATGGTGATGGTTTCAATGGACTGGTGGCGGGAGACTTCGCGCAGCATCGCCCCGTCGCCGCCGCCGATAATCAGCACGTGCTTCGCGTGGCCATGGGCCAGCAGCGGGACGTGGGTCATCATCTCATGATAGATAAACTCATCTCGCTCGGTGGTTTGCACCACGCCGTCCAGCGCCATTACGCGGCCAAAAGCGGCATTCTCGAAGATGATCAGATCCTGATGATCGGTTTTCTCATGATAAAGCACGTTATCAACGGCAAAGTACTGACCAAACTGGTCATGCAGTGTTTCATGCCACAACGTGTGGTCGGCCATACGCGGACTCCTCTTCGTTAACATCCGTTACACTCACGAAAAATGAGCGAAACATGATAGCTAACTATAACCGTGGTTGCACGGTTCCAGGCGAAACAAGAGGCGTCGGGAAGGTTATTTCACGTAGGCGAGCAGGCTAAGCGAATCGCGGGCCAGCGCTTTGCATTTTTTTGCCGTTGGGATGCCAATACCGCTTAAATCACGGTAACTGTCTTCACCGAGCGCTTTCATGTCGAAGCTGTCGTAGTTGCTGAGGTCCCATTGGTTCTGCTGGGCAAAAAAGACCAGTGCGCGACGAATTTGCCCGTTGGGTAAATTCTGGTAGCCACAATCATTTTTCAGGAACACAAAAACCGCCGTCAGATCGGCCATATCTTCCGCTTCATTTTCACTGAGCGCATAGCTGTTCGCACACATTGCCATCAGGCTGGTGAACAAAATTGTCCTGAAAAACGTCTTCATTGCTTCTACCACTGCATCACGGAAAATCAACGTTAGCATATTTGGTGCCAGTGCGACGATCTTTATTATTGCCGCGTTACTTGACCTTCCGGTAAGGGGAGGGTTTATGCTCAAAAGATCGTCTGCACGAAATAAGGAAATGAATATGCAACGTCGTGAATTTCTAAAATATTCCGTTGCGTTGGGGGTTGCCAGCGCATTACCACTGTGGAGTCGCGCGGTTCTGGCGGCTGACAGACCTGCCTTACCCATTCCTGATTTATTGACCGCCGATGCCCGTGGCCGTATCCAGCTGGTGGTTCAGTCCGGTAAAACGGCGTTTGGTAAAAATAACGCCACCACCTGGGGCTATAACGGCAATGTGCTTGGCCCGGCGTTGCAACTGCGCAGAGGAAAAGCCGTCACCGTTGATATTCACAACACGCTGGCAGAAGAGACGACGCTGCACTGGCACGGGCTGGAAGTGCCGGGCGAGGTCGACGGCGGTCCGCAAGGGATTATAAAAGCGGGCGGGAAGCGCACCGTGACCTTTACCCCCGAGCAGCGGGCGGCGACCTGCTGGTTCCACCCGCATCAGCATGGTAAAACGGGCCATCAGGTGGCCATGGGGCTGGCAGGTCTGGTGCTGATTGAAGATGACGAAAGTCGCCTGCTGCGTCTGCCCAAACAGTGGGGTATCGACGATGTGCCGGTCATTGTGCAGGACAAAAAATTCTCCGCAGACGGTCAGATTGATTATCAGCTGGATGTGATGACCGCGGCGGTAGGCTGGTTTGGCGATACGCTGCTGACCAATGGCGCGATCTACCCCCAGCACGCTGCACCAAAAGGCTGGCTGCGGTTACGTCTGCTCAACGGATGCAACGCGCGCTCGCTGAACTTTGCCACCAGCGATAATCGTCCGCTGTACGTCGTGGCGAGCGACGGAGGACTGCTGCCTGAGCCGGTCAAAGTGAATGAACTCCCTGTGCTGATGGGCGAGCGCTTTGAGGTGCTGGTGGACATCAGCGACGGTAAGTCATTTGACCTGGTGACGCTCCCGGTCAGCCAGATGGGGATGGTCGTTGCGCCATTCGATAAGCCACACCCGGTTTTACGTATTCAGCCGCTGCAGATCACCGCCTCTGGTACGCTGCCGGACACCCTAACCACGCTGCCGGCGCTTCCATCGCTGGATGGGCTTACGCAACGTAAGCTGCAGCTCTCCATGGATCCGATGCTCGACATGATGGGCATGCAGGCGCTGATGAAAAAGTATGGCGATCAGGCGATGGCGGGGATGCACCACGGGCAGATGATGGGCCATATGAACATGGATCACGGCAAGATGGGCGGTATGAATCACGGCGGTCACGGGTTTGATTTCCACAATGCCAATATGATCAACGGCAAAGCGTTCGATATGAACACGCCAATGTTTGCTGCTACAAAAGGGCAGTTTGAGCGCTGGGTGATTTCAGGCGAAGGCGACATGATGCTGCATCCGTTCCATATTCACGGCACCCAGTTCCGTATTCTTTCAGAGAACGGCAAAGCGCCGGATCCGCATCGCGCGGGCTGGAAAGATACAGTGAGAGTGGAAGGCGGCGTCAGCGAGGTGCTGGTGAAGTTTGACCACGAGGCGCCGAAGGAGTTTGCCTATATGGCGCACTGTCATCTGCTGGAACACGAAGATACGGGGATGATGCTGGGTTTTACCGTATAAAAAAGCCGGGTGGCGGCTTCGCCTTACCCGGCCTACATTTCGCAGGTGCGGCCTGATGCCCTCACCCTGGCCCTCTCCCGGTGGGAGAGGGAACAAACATAAAAAACGGCAACCGAGGTTGCCGTTTTGCATTTATTTTGCGTCATCCGGCAACGCATACGCGACAATATAGTCGCCCATCTTCGTGCCAAACGAACCGTGACCGCCCGCAGAGATGACAACGTACTGCTTGCCATTCACTTCATAGGTCATCGGCGTTGCCTGCCCACCGGCTGGCAGACGGCCTTGCCACAGTTTCTCACCGTTGGTCATGTTGTACGCGCGCAGGTAGTTATCTGCGGTTGCCGCGATGAACAGCACGTTACCGGCGGTGGAAATTGGGCCACCCAGCATTGGCATACCCATGTTGAACGGCACCGGAACCGGCATCGGGAACGGCATGCTGTCCTGCGGGGTACCAATACGTTTTTTCCACACGATCTGGTTGGTTTTCAGATCCAGACCGGAGATATATCCCCAGGCAGGCTGTTTACACGGCAGACCAAACGGAGACAGGAACGGATTCAGGGTCACGCCAAACGGTACGCCGTACTGCGGCTGAATACCGGCTTCGGTACCGCTGCCTTTCGCGTCTTTCGGCTGCTCCATCGGGTTACCCGGACCACGTGGGATCAGTTTAGAGACAAACGGCAGCGCCATCGGGTTGGCGATCGCTACCTGACGGTTAGGGTCAACGGAGATCCCACCCCATTCGAACATCCCAAGGTTACCCGGGAAGACCAGCGTGCCCTGCTCAGAAGGCGGGGTAAAGATGCCTTCATAGCGCAGCTGATGGAACATTACGCGGCACACCAGCTGGTCAAACATGGTGGCACCCCACATGTCTGCGCCGCTGAGGTCTTTCTTCGGACGGAAGCTCAGTTCGGAGAACGGCTGCGTTTTAGTGACGTAATCGCCTTTAGCCGCGCCCTGAGGAACCGGTTTTTCCGGTGCAGGCACAACCAGCTCGCCGTTACGACGGTCCAGTACGAAGATGTTACCGGTTTTCGCCGGAGCATAAATCACCGGAACGGTTTTGCCGTTAACGGTAACGTCCGCCAGCGTTGGCTGGGACGGCATATCCATATCCCACAGATCGTGGTGTACGGTCTGGTAGCTCCACGCCAGTTTACCAGTGGTCGCGTTCAGCGCCAGAATGGAGCTGGCATAACGTTCCTGCTCAGGGGTACGGTTACCGCCCCAGATATCAGGCGTGGTCACGCCCATTGGCAGGTAGACCAGATCCAGCTTCGCATCATACGCAGCCGGTGCCCAGGAGTTTGGCGAGTTGAAGGTAAAGGTGTGTTCATCAGACGGGATCGCGTTAGGATCTTTCGCGCCCGGATCGAAGGCCCACAGCAGTTTACCGGTATTCACGTCGAAACCACGGATAACGCCAGAGGTTTCGCGGGTGGAGAAGTTATCCGTGACCGAACCAGCAATCACGATGGTTTTATCGGTGATGATTGGCGGTGAGGTGGGTTCATACAGACCCGGCGTGGTGTCCGGCATGTTGGTCTGCAGGTTCAGGATACCTTTGTTGGCGAAGGTTTCGCACAGCTTGCCGGTTTCGGCGTTAATCGCGAACAGGCGGCCATCGTTCACCGGCAGCATAATGCGGCGAGGACAGTCGGCAATGACGTCCGGGCTGGCATTATCCGCACGCGCTTCGTGGTAAGAGACACCGCGGCAGGTGATGTGCTGGAACGACGGGTTGGAGTTCAGCTGCGGATCGAAGTGCCATTTCTCTTTACCGGTGGCCGCGTCGAGCGCGAACAGACGCTGGTGCGCCGTACACAGATAAAGCATGTTGCCCACTTTAATTGGCGTCACTTCGTTGGTCAGTTCACCCGGATCGTTTGGCATCTTCAGATCGCCGGTACGGAATACCCAGGCTTCTTTGAGGTTTTTCACGTTGTCCGCGTTGATCTGCTTCAGCGGGGAGTAGCGCTGACCTTCCTGGTTACGGCCATACGCTGGCCAGTCGCCGTCAGCCACCTGCGAGATAGCCGCCGCAGGGGTGGATTCTGCATTCAGCGTACCGTTGATCTCCTGCGGGTCGTTAAAGCCGGCCCAGGTCAGGATACCGCCACTGATTAGCAGAGCGACAAGCAGCGCCGCAACGGCACCGCTGGAAGGCACAATCAGGCGACGCCAGACGAACGGCAGGATCAGCCAGATACCGAAGAAGACCAGAATGTCGCTGCGTGGCGTCAGTGCCCAGAAGTCGAACCCGACTTCCCAGACGCCCCAGATCATGGTTGCGAGGAGTAATACCGCATAAAGCCACAGTGCGGATTGTTTTCTACGCCAGAGCAGAACAGTTACGCCAAGCATAACCAGGCCCGCAATGGGGTAGTACCAGGAGCCGCCAATTGCGACCAGCCAGACGCCACCGATTAACAGGTACAGGCCGCAGAAGGCGGCGAATAACGCTGTTAGTGTCACCAGTAGACGCGGCTGTTTAGAGTTTGTTTCAGCCATAGAAAGTGTACTCGTCAGTTTTTGTTAATAATTTGCTAGCAACTAATTATAGGTATTAACAAGTGTGATCGGAATCACAATATTTGCTTTTTATAACTCATACGCCAGGCTTAGCCATTTGCTGATATAATGGCTGGCTTGCGTATCGATGCCGGAATAACACTCATCCGCATTGAGAGATTTTCATTAAAATCATATGGTTAGTAATATGAAACATACTGTTGAAGTGATGATCCCGGAAGCCGAGATCAAAGCGCGTATCGCCGAACTGGGTCGTCAAATCACCGAACATTACAAGGACAGCGGCAGCGAAATGGTGCTGGTTGGTCTGTTGCGTGGCTCTTTCATGTTCATGGCAGACCTGTGCCGTGAAGTGCAGGTGTCACATGAGGTCGATTTTATGACCGCCTCCAGCTATGGCAGCGGCATGTCCACAACCCGTGATGTGAAAATCCTGAAAGATCTGGATGAAGATATTCGTGGCAAAGATGTGTTGATCGTCGAAGACATCATCGACTCCGGTAACACGCTTTCTAAAGTGCGCGAGATCCTGAGCCTGCGTGAGCCGAAATCCCTGGCCATCTGTACTCTGCTGGATAAACCAGACCGCCGTGAAGTGCAGGTACCGGTGGAGTTTGTTGGTTTCTCTATTCCGGACGAGTTCGTCGTCGGTTACGGTATTGACTACGCGCAGCGTTATCGCCATCTGCCGTATGTTGGGAAGGTTGTGCTTCTGGACGAGTAGTGCGGCCTGGTGCCCTCACCCCAGCCCTCTCCCACAGGGAGAGGGAGAAAATCCCCGCTTTATTTATGGTTCACATGCTTAAGCTTGAGGTTGGCAATGCCCGAACGGTAACGCTGCTCCAGCGTTTCGCGGTTGGTGGCGGTCACTTCCAGATTGCGCAGCAGGCCGTCGTGAATGCCGTACGCCCAGCCGTGGATAGAGACCTTCTGCCCGCGCTTCCACGCTGACTGCATGATCGTTGAATGACCCAGGTTATACACCTGCTCCATCACGTTCAGTTCACACAGCGTGTCCATCCGGCGCTCCTGCGGCATTTCACCCAGCAGTGAGCTATGTTTGAACCAGATATCGCGGATGTGCAGCAGCCAGTTATCGATGAGCCCCAGTTCCGGGTTTTCCACAGCGGCCTGCACGCCGCCGCAGCCGTAGTGACCGCAAATAATGATGTGCTCGACCTCCAGGACGTCTACGGCGTACTGAACGACAGACAGGCAGTTGAGATCGGTATGAATCACCAGGTTGGCAACGTTACGGTGAACAAACAGTTCGCCGGGCTCAAGGCCCGTCAGTCGCTCAGCCGGAACACGGCTGTCGGAACATCCAATCCAGAGAAAGCGTGGATTCTGCGCTTGCGCGAGCTTTCCAAAAAAACCGGGGTCTTCCTCCACCAGCATTTTTGACCATAGTGCATTGTTGCTGATGAGTGTATCTATGTTGTTCATGGAGGTTAGCGACCTGTAACCAAGTGATTGCGTTGCGCTACTATAGGGTAACCCGACTTTTAATGAAACCACACAACGTGTGTCAGAACCTAAGGTAAGTTTAATTCATGGCGATTGCACTGGAGCTTGAGCAGCTTAAAAAAACCTATCCGGGCGGCGTTCAGGCGCTACGCGGGATAGATCTCAAAGTAGAAGCGGGGGATTTCTATGCGCTTCTGGGGCCGAATGGCGCGGGGAAATCGACGACCATCGGCATTATCAGCTCGCTGGTCAATAAGACCTCTGGCCGGGTCTGCGTGTTTGGCTACGATCTGCAAAAAGATGTGGTCAACGCCAAACGTCAGCTCGGTCTGGTACCGCAGGAGTTCAACTTCAACCCGTTTGAGACGGTGCAGCAGATCGTCGTCAACCAGGCGGGCTACTACGGCGTTGAGCGAAAAGAAGCGTTAGCTCGCAGCGAAAAGTACCTGAAGCAGCTTGATCTATGGGAAAAACGTAACGAACGTGCGCGTATGCTGTCTGGCGGCATGAAGCGCCGTCTGATGATTGCCCGTGCGCTGATGCATGAGCCAAAACTGTTGATCCTCGACGAGCCCACCGCCGGGGTAGATATTGAGCTTCGTCGCTCAATGTGGGGGTTCCTGAAAGATCTCAACGACAAAGGCACCACCATTATTTTGACGACGCACTACCTTGAAGAAGCGGAAATGCTGTGCCGCAACATCGGCATCATTCAGAACGGCGAGCTGGTGGAAAACACCTCAATGAAGGATCTGCTCTCGAAGCTCAAATCAGAAACGTTCATTCTGGATCTGGCGGCAAAAAGCGCGCTGCCGAAGCTTGAAGGGTACCAGTATCGCCTGGTCGACACCTCCACGCTGGAGGTGGAAGTATTGCGGGAGCAGGGCATTAACAGCGTCTTCTCCCAGCTGAGTGCCCAGGGCATTCAGGTTTTAAGTATGCGTAACAAAGCGAACCGACTGGAAGAGCTGTTTGTCTCTCTGGTGCAGGATAAACAAGGAGACAAGGCATGACGCATCTTTATTGGGTCGCGCTGAAAAGCATCTGGGCGAAAGAGATTAACCGCTTTATGCGCATCTGGGTACAAACCCTGGTGCCGCCGGTGATCACCATGACGCTCTATTTCATCATCTTCGGTAATCTGATTGGTTCCCGCATTGGTGAGATGCATGGCTTTACCTATATGCAGTTTATCGTTCCGGGTTTGATCATGATGGCGGTGATCACCAACGCCTATGCCAACGTGGCTTCGTCTTTCTTTAGCGCTAAGTTCCAGCGCAACATTGAGGAGCTGCTGGTGGCACCGGTGCCAACGCATGTGATCATTGCGGGTTACGTCGGCGGTGGTGTAGCGCGCGGCCTGTGCGTCGGGATCCTGGTGACGGCTATCTCCTTGTTCTTCGTGCCGTTCCAGGTGCACTCCTGGCTGTTCGTGGGGCTGACGCTGCTGTTGACGGCGATCCTGTTTTCGCTTGCCGGTCTGCTGAACGCGGTGTTTGCCAAAACGTTTGACGATATCAGCCTGATCCCGACCTTTGTGCTGACGCCGCTGACCTATCTGGGTGGGGTGTTTTATTCCCTGACGCTGCTGCCGCCGTTCTGGCAGGCGTTGTCGCACCTGAACCCGATTGTCTACATGATCAGCGGTTTCCGCTTCGGCTTCCTCGGCATTACTGACGTACCGCTGTTCACTACCGTTGCGGTGCTGGTGGTGTTTATCGTCGCCTTCTACCTGCTGTGCTGGTACTTAATCCAGCGCGGACGCGGACTGCGCAGCTAACCTTCCGCCCGGTGACTTTCTGGTTGCCGGGCCTTTTTTTTGACTGTTATCACCGTAAGCTAATCTTCACTTCGCTAAACTACTCGCCTGCTAAGGAGAGAGTTATGCTGGGATGGGTCATTACCTGCCACGATGAACAGGCGCAGGAGATGTTGATAAAGCTTGAAGCCAGGTTTGGTCCACTGGCGCAGTGTCGTGCGGTGAATTACTGGCAAGGTCTGAGCACCAACATGCTGAGCCGGATGATGTGCGATGCCCTGCATGAAACCGACACTGGCGAAGGCGTTATCTTTCTCACCGATAAATCTGGCGCAGCACCGTATCGCGTGGCTGCTCTGTTGAGCCACAAACACGACTGCTGCGAAGTGATCTCCGGTATTGATCTTCCCCTGCTTGAGTTAATGTATCCACGGCGTGAATTATTAAGCAGCGCAGAGTTTCGCGATGCCATCGTGGCGCAGGGTGAGCCGGGCGTCAGCAGCCTGTGGCATCAACAGCAGAAAAATCCCCCCTTCGTTCTTCTTCACGACCTGTATAAGAATTAAACATTGGTATTGATGGTGCATTTGTTACAATGGCACCAGTTTATTCGTACCGATATCACATACATGTTCACGCGTATTTTGTTCCTGTGCCTGCTGGTTCTCTCTGGCGGGGCATCAGCCAGTTTATTAAGTCAGCAAGGTCTTCCTGCCCAGTACATGCAAACCACTGAAGATGCGGCTATCTGGGCGCAGGTGGGAAACGAGGTCGTTAACGTCGGCCATGTCAGAGCCGGACAGATCCTTGCCGTTGTGCCTACCGCTGCGGATTATTACGAGTTTCGCTTCGGCTTCGGGACAGGATTTATCGATAAAGGCCATCTGGAGCAGGTGCAGGGAAAGCAGCGCGTTGAGGACAGCCTTGGCGATCTTAATAAGCCGCTCAGTAATCAAAACCTGATCACCTGGAAAGACACGCCGGTGTACAACGCGCCGTCCAGCGGCAGTGCGCCATTCGGTACGCTGAGCGCCAATTTGCGGTATCCGGTTTTAAGCAAACTCAAAGACCGCTTAAACCAGACGTGGTACCAGATCCGTATCGGTAATCGCCTGGCATGGATCAGCAGCCTGGACGCGCAGGAAGATAATGGCCTCCCGGTGCTGACCTACCATCATATTCTGCGTGATGAAGAGAACACGCGCTTCCGGCATACCTCTACCACCACCAGCGTGCGCGCGTTCAATAACCAGATGGCCTGGCTGCGTGACCAGGGGTATACCACCCTGACGATGTATCAGCTGGAAGGGTATGTACGTAACAAACTGAACCTGCCGGCCAAATCGGTGGTGATCACGTTTGATGACGGACTGAAATCCGTAAGCCGCTATGCTTACCCGATTCTGAAAGAGTACGGGTTTAACGCCACGGCGTTTATCATCTCATCCCGCATTAAGCGTCATCCGCAAAAGTGGGATCCGAAATCACTTCAATTTATGAGCGTTCAGGAGTTGAAGGGCATCCAGGACGTGTTTGACATTCAGTCCCACACGCACTTCCTGCACCGCGTGGATGGTAACAAGCATCCGATTCTACTGAGCCGCAGCTACCACGTGATTTTGTTTGATTTCGAACGCTCGCGCCGGGCGCTGGCGCAGTTTAACCCGCGCGTGCTGTATCTCTCTTATCAGTTTGGTGGCTATGACAATAAAGCCATAAAAGCCGCGAATGACGCCGGTTTTCACCTCGCAGTGACAACGGTAAAAGGGAAGGTCAAGCCGGGGGATAATCCGTTCTTACTGAAACGCCTGTACATCTTAAGAACGGATTCGCTGGAGACCATGTCGCGGCTGATCAGCAACCAGCCGCAGGGGTAAGCTATTCGTAGGTAAACTGCAGGGTGCCGATGGCGCTGAACGTGCCTGAAGTGACTTTTTCTGTATCAGACTTAACTAACCGGGCCGTAAGTAACCAACTGAATATCGTGAGGGTAGTATTATCTTGTGCGGTATAGCTGCTAGTTGAATTAGGCACTATCTGCCTGTTGTTCGGCCACTTCAGTAACACGCCCACGCCTTGTGCCGCGTTCGACGATGCGGTGTTGGCGAGTAATGAGCCATCGGTCCCGGTTGTTTTACTGGTGGTCAACTTCACGGTGACTTTACGGGTGTTGGTGCAATTCCCTGTCACCCCAAAATCGGCGTTTATGGTTTTATCGTTCTCGATATCGGATACACCATAATCCCCCAGGTCTACGGTTTTGGGAGCCGTGAGCGTGCAGGTGGGTTTTTCTATTGGTGTAATGAAGGCCATATTGGCTATGGTAATGGTCGGTTTGGGATGATCGTCTGGATCGGATCCCACCGGGTCTCCAATGGTAATTTTTCCAATTGTTCCACCAACCGGGCCAATAGATACTACGTTAGCAGGAATACCGGCAAACGTGGGAAGTTGGTAAAATTCGACCATGGCCCGCCAGGCGCGATTATCCAGCAGCTCATCCTGGTCATTCATGTGTAATGCAAGAAACCAGCTCGTACTGGGAGCGAAATAGGCCGTGGCGGTATTGTCTACTGTGCCAAAAGCCAGAGCATAGGCTATTCCGGTTACATTGGTTTTGAATAAAGCTTTACCATCAATACTGCCGACTAACAGACTGGCGTCTGCCAGGGTGAAAATGTTTTCGCCATGTTTTCCTATCGTGCATTTACTACTTAATCCGGGGCTCAGATTCAGGCGATATAGCGAGCTGATTTTTGTAGGAACAGCGACATTATCCACGATTTGCAGGGTCGGCTTTGCGCCATTATAGTCGCCGATGGACTGCGTGTCGCCAAATCGAAATTTACACTCAATATCTGCATGGGCGTAAAAAGCGTTCATGGTTAAAAACATAAATAAAATGATAAAACCGTTAAAACGTGGGGACACGGTTATCCCAGGACGCTGTGCCATAATTGTTCCTTTTTAGCGTTGCCTGTTAGCGATATGTCACGCTGACTAATGCGCGCGCGGTCACTTTTCCTGCGCTGACCGGGCCGTAATTTTGGTAGCGGGCGTAAAAGTTATACGCTTTCAAATAGCTTTGTTGGTCTGATGGGGTCGCTATTTTGACCTCCACATCAGACTGCCCCTCGCTGTCGAGGACGTTTTGATTATTGGATTCAGAAAAAATAACAATCCCCACGTTTTCAGCGCCGCCAGCAAGGGCGGATGTTTCATTACTGAATATCTGTTTTGAAATCCCATCAATTTGGGCAGATTGCGGTTTAAAGGTAAAGTGCAGCGCTTGTCCGGATCCCGATTCATCCCCGCTGCAGTCCACAACCTGAATCATAAAGCGTGTTCCTCCCGCGGGGTCTGCTGGTTGAAGTCGATCGGTGCCCTCCGCGGTATAAAACCACGTTTTTCCCACCGTTGGCAGCGTTACGCTTCCACTTTCTGGAATACTGACCTGGCACGTATTGTTGATAATGTTTGCCGTCATATCCATTTCCAGGCTGGAGGCAAAACCCGCTGCGGGAAACCCCATGCAGAGGGCCAGCCATGACATCGCATTTCTTAAGATTAAGCGGGACTGGAACATCCTGTTTAAGCTACCTGTCTGAATAAACATTATTGATAGGTCACGGTAAACGTCACGGGCGCATTGACCGAACCTGTCGTCACGTCCGAAATCGTTTTACCATTTGCAATGACGATGCGCGCATCCATCTCAAAATTCCCCGTCCCGTTAGACAGGTTGATGACAGACGTCGGGACAGTGGCGCAGTTCAATATGGAGCCTGAGTCGACAGAGCCTTTCCAGATTTCAAAGCCGACGTTATGCCCGGCTGCATATGCGTTACCGGTACACGACCCGCCTGCACCCGGCATGGCCTGAATGGCGGCGTTTTTTACCCCGGCACAGTTCGTGAAGGCAATTTTGAAGGTTTCTCGTCGGCTCTGGCTCACCAGGTCAGACTTAAACACATCGCCAAACGGCAAAATGTCAATCGGGGCTCCGCTGGCGTTTTGAATCTCCGCGTTACAGGTCCCGGCCTCAATGGTGGATGTAAACGTTGCCTGCACGCTCGTCGTCCCCGTAATCGCACTTAACGCAACGGAAGGCAGGGTGGCAGTTATTGCAAGCACCAGTAATGTCATTTTCATTTTCATATCAACGCTCCGCATTGCTGCCAGTTATTCATAGGTGAAATTAAACGTAGCGATACCGCTAAAATTGCCGGTCGTGCCCTGACCGTTTGCGGTTTCCACCAGCGTTGCCAGAAGTGGTACCTCGCCAGCACTTATCTCTCCGCTCGACCAGACGAGGCGCTGTGTATCGGTGGATGAATTAATGACAAAGGGGGTATTCGGGGTGGCGGTACGGGAAATCGCCACGCCAATATTTTCCGCACTGCCGTCGCCGGAGAGTGAGTTCTTAATTGCCGTCGTCAGCGGGCTGGCGCTACCGCTGATGGTGGTTTTCAGCGATGCCAGACTTGGCGGGCATGAGACCATTTTGAGTTTAAAGTTGGTCGTGGCTTTGGCATTTTTCAGGATGATGTAATCCAGGCGCACCTTGCCGTTAGTCCCAATGGGGATAACGTTGCTGGTGCCATCACCGCTGCCGCCTTCGATTTTCATATCGCAGGTGGTGTCACGGATATTCGCGGTAAAAGTAATATCGAGATTATCGGCATGTGTTTCCAGCGACAGCGCCATTAGCCCCGTGCTTAAAATAACTAACCCTGTTTTTTTCCAGGCTCTAAAAAGCATGTTTTAACTCCCTTTATAAGGCTGTGACGCGGCAGGTCTGGCCCGTCAGCAGCGTTGTCGGTCCAATCTTTTTCGCATCCGGTGGGATGTGGTAGGAGACGGTACAGGATGTGCCGGGCTCATTTCCCCAGACGATGTTTAACGTTCCTTTATCTTCAATTCCGCGGATCCAGGCTTGCCCGGCCTGACCCACGCTACCCACGGATACGCCCTGGTCGGTTTGCACATCGGCGCCTAACGGGATAAACCCGCCATCGTCACGCATCAGTTCCATTAACACTGAGCGCCCCTGATCGGTTTCAAAGTTAACCAGCACAACGGCACCGCTACGGGGAACGGTGGTGGAGCGGGTATTTTTCACCTCCACGTCAGAGTGCATTTCGCTGATATCAAGACCAACGCTGTTTTCACGGTAGGCGGACAGATAGGGCATAACGGCATAGCCTGAGGCGCCGATTTCACCGTTTCCGATAGAGACGCGGGCGCCTTCTGCCCCCTCAGCTTTAATTAAGGCAAGCGTATCGCTTTCGCTGATGCTGCCTGGGGCGAGTGTTACGCCACCGGAGTGCAGAACCATTCCGCCGCTATAGCTGGCAGAATATTGTCGTGTACCGTCATCTGAGGCGGAGACGGAAAGGCTTAGCGGTCCATGCGGGCCGTTGTAACTGCCGTACCCGCTTAACTGATTTAACGTATCGTCGTAACGCGTGGTGCTTTCGGTAATGCTGTAACTGAAACGGTTATCTTCGGTATTGCCATTGGCGCTGGCGTTAAAGCTACTGCCGCCTTTTAAATCGCTGCCGATGCCCGTCGTGAGTGAGGAGAATCCACCCGCTCGCTTGCTGTTACCCATCAGCGTGTCGAATGGAATTGTGAGGTTCAGATAGACGCTGTCATCTTTTTCCCCAAACTCATTGTAGGTGCGCTGCACGGTGAGGCTATAACTTCCCCAGCTTAACGAATGACTGTGGCCAACCGAGTATTGCGCCGACGAACTGCTTTCATTCCAGTAGTCCTGCCAGGTTGAGTTGACATACAGCGATCCCAAATCAAGATCGGCAATATTCAGCGGTTGGCTGATATTCACCTGGATCTGGTTTTTCATGCGCTGGAAGGTCTGATACACGTCGCTATTGTTACGTTCCGGGTTACGCTCCCTGTCACGGTATTTGATCTCATTGGTCAACGAGGCCGCATCGTTCAGGCTGAGATAGTCAGACGTTGAAAACCGGTAGGCGGCGACGTTGAAAGAGGTATTCGTGGCTTCCATAAGTTTGCTGTAGGAGACGCGATAACTTTCGCCCGTGAGATGTCGTAAGCCGTCTATCCGGGCATCCGAATGCGTGACATCAAGGGCGAATGCGCCGACTCTGGTATTCATGGCAATACCCAGCAATGCGGCGTAAAAATCGCTATCGGTATATTCCAGGCCCGCATACCCCGTGAAGGTATTGGTTAAGCCATAGTAGCCCGTTGCATATCCCACCTTTGGTTTGTCGCGCAGGCTGTCGTCACGCAGTTCACCCACGCCGACATCCCATCGGGAGTAGCCAGGACGAAGCATTTGTGCGACGGAAGAATAGGCGACTGAGAAGGAACGTTTGCTCCCATCCGTCTCTTCTACCGTGACGATGAGAGCGCTACCGTAACCTGTTGTACTGAGGTCGGTGATTTCAAACGGTCCTGGGGGGACGGAGGTTTCGTAAATCGTATTGCCGCTTTGGGCGATCGTGACTTTGGCGTTGCTGTTTGCAACCCCTCGGATCACCGGCGCATAGGTCGATATACCATTTGGAAGCATACGGTCATCGTTATACAAACGCGCCCCGCGCAGGCTAATGGAATCGAAGGCGTCGCCACGGGTATAGGAATCGCCGGCGATAAACTGCGCTTTCAGCGGCGTGATATCACGCTGAAGATAGATATCCTGACTGGCGTAATGGGTACCGGAATCCTGATCCCAGTTCAGGTTGCCTCGCGCCCGGAGTCGCCATGGCCCCAGGTTTGCCCCATAGCGCAGACCTGCATAGGCCGTATCAGTGCTGGAATCCGGCATGTCTGCGTGCCAGCCGTTAAGATCCCATGAGAGCATGGCCACCGGGATCCCGTCTTCCCACAGTGAAGGATCGACAAATCCCGCAGGACGCTGAATGACGAAAGCCTGAGGAATGGAAAGGTCTAACTCCTGTGTGGAGGGATCGTAAGCCACACGCGAGCCGGGATAGGCGTCTGGCATAGAGACACAGGTGTCAGCAGAATCCTCCTCAGGGTGTTTCAGTTGCTCGGTGGTGACATTTGCTTGCGTGAGTCGTTTCGGGGTGATGCAGGGAGTGGCGCGCGGTGTGCCATTCTCCTTAAACAGAAGATCCGTGGTAACGGAAGGTTTCCCGTTAACGATCATCTTCACCTTATAGGTTCCGGCAATAACAGGGTTGCCTTTTGAAAAACGACTGATATCAATGGATGCGCCAGTGTTATAAAGAAACTGCTCGTTAAACTGCACGTCTTCTTCGTTATTATTTTCAGCAGCAAATGCACATAACGGCAATACCGCACTTATCGATAAACATAGTAGCGAACGTCTAAAGTGCATGATGAACTCTGTCCCAGGGCAACGCTAATTATAGTTTTTGTGAATGTTCTGAAGCTGACAGGGAATCAATGCGGTATAGACTCATACTTATCAATTCCACCGAAATCATTAATGGCTTGCCAGGTTATTTTGCTATTTCCAGATGAGGTGTAATTTTTCACATTCATCGTCTGGCTTGAGAACGGTTCAATATAATGCGTTTCGATCTCGTAACTTTTACCGCCTGAAATAAGCGCCGCACTTGCCAGCGACACATAATAAGGCGAGTCATTTTTCGCACTTAAAACGATTTTTTGCCCTTGTCGGGTTTGGGACCACTTAAGATTTTTGGCCGCGTCTGTCGGTTCCCCTTTTAACCCAGTGGGACGGAAAAAGAGTTTAATGCGGGTGCGGAAAGCAAGCTGAAGCATACTTTGGTTATCGCTCTCCTTAGCCTTCGGCGGAACTTCCAGAACGTTAAACCAGAACAGCGATTCTTTATCTTTTGGCAATGCCTGACCCAGCCAGGTGATTCTGACGGTTTGCCCTTTTTGCGGTTCAACACGCGAAACGGGCGGCGTCACAATAAAAGGCAGTTTCAGCTCCTGAGGGTTAGTGGTATCCCTTCCATCATCGAGCCAGGTCTGTACCAGCAGAGGCCGGGTGCCACGGTTATCCATTGACACCGTTACGTCTTTTGCCGATTCAGGATAAATGACACGGGTGCCGGAAATCACAATATCTGCACTGGCGTTAAGAGCAAACACGCTCATCGAGGCCAGCAGCAGGGCTTTTAGTCCGCTCTTAATATTCAGTACGTACATGTAAACTCTCAATAAATACGCAAAAATGTGCCCAACAGGGCACATTAACGGGAGGGATAAAATTATTCGTAGCTCATGGTGAAGTACGCGTTGGCGCTGACTTTACCTGACTGCACTGGGTTCGTGTCTTTCACCCAGTTGGAACCCGGAACGTATGCAACGCGATAGAACAGCTTGCCGGAACCGGCGGTGAGATTGGCTTTCTGCGTATTATTAGCAGGCTGGCCGACCATAATACGAGAAGATTCGGTAGGGGCATTATTATACAAGGCAAGTGCAACGTTGGTTGCTGAGCCTGCTACGTTGGCGTCAGGTTCAATAGTACCGTTTGCAATGGCACCCATATTTTTTGACATAAAGCTTGCTGAAGCAGTCTTTAATGTTCCTGGGCAGTTGGTGAGCAGCAGTTCAAAATTCTTAGAGCCGACACCGGTATCGACGGTGGTTGATTCAACATCAGATTTTTTAACAACTGGTAAGGTAATAGTAATATTATTTTGTGATTCACCATTGGCGGTGGAAATATTACACGTTGTGTCTGTTACCGCACCGTCAAATGTGATTAAACCGATATCGGTGTCTGCTATTGCTGAAAAAGAACCCATTGCAAACAAAGTTACAGCTGAAGCTAATAACGTTTTTTTTAACATAATTTAAATTCCATTTAAAAACATTGTACAGATTTAATTTAAGCAAAATGATGATAGGGATCTATGAATGGGTTGGGTATTTAAAATTGCTAAAAGCCATTATTAGAAAAATTGAATATTTGATAAGTTATTGAAAATGATCTTTAAATTTGTTTTGAATGAACGGAGAGAGACGATTTTTATTGCGGCCAAATTATATTGCATTGTTTAGATTATAAATGGCAAAGATCATTCCTTTAATTATATCATTCAGAATAATGTTTTTTTTAAACCAAGAGAAACGCTGAGAGAGGAGAAAATAGGGGAAATAAATAGAGGAGAGGCTATGTATACAAAAAAAGGATGTTTTCTTTACCTTTGAGGAGCGGAACCTGAAGGCTCCGCTCCTGGCGGCATCAGGCAACCTGTACCGGAATCGCCTTTGCGGTGCGTTTCATCTCGTTGTCGCCTTCAAAATAGGCGACTTTAGGCTGCCAGCGGCGCGCCTCTTCGTCGGACATCATGACGAAGCTCGCGATGATGACAATATCCCCTACGTCAGCACAGTGCGCGGCGGCACCGTTAACGGAGATGATCTTAGACCCACGCTCTGCGGCAATCGCGTAGGTGGAGAAGCGTTTGCCGTTGTTCACGTTCCAGATATCAATCGCTTCGTTTTCAAGAATACCCGCCGCGTCGAGAAAATCCTGATCGATCGCGCAGGAGCCTTCATAGTGCAGGTCGGCCTGCGTGACTTTCACACGGTGAAGCTTACCTTGCAGCATTTTGCGAATCATTACGTGTACCTTTAATCATGCGTTAACCCCTCCTGTAAGAGGGGAGGGTAAGAAGGTTATGCCAGTTCAACCACTTTGTTGTCGATAAGGCGCGCCTGGCCGAGCCATGCAGCCACCAGAATAACCGCGCGCTTGCTGGCGTCGGTTAACTCAAGCAGCGTGTCAGCATCACGGATTTGAATATCGTCAGCGCGGAAGCCTTTATCGTTCAGCGCTTGTTCAGCCAGGGCCACGATCTCTTCAGCGGTCAACTCTTTCGCCGACAGTTGCTCTGCCATGGTATTCATGACTTTGCTTAATCCTGGGGCAATCTTACGCTGGTCAGCGGTCAGATAGCCGTTACGGGAGCTGAGCGCCAGACCGTCTTTGGCACGTACAATCGGCACGCCCACGATCTCGATATCATAACCCATGTCGGCAACCATCTTACGGATCAGAGCCAGCTGCTGGAAATCTTTCTCACCAAAGCAGGCAACGTCCGGCTGCACCAGGTTGAACAGCTTGCTGACGATAGTGGATACGCCGCGGAAGTGGCCTGGACGGCTGGCCCCTTCGAGCATGGTCGAAATGCCCGGGACATCAACGTACGTGGACTCTTCCGTACCCTGAGGGTAGACATCTGCAGGTGCCGGCGCAAAGACGAAGTCCGCATGGCGCTTTTTCAGTTTCTCGCAATCTTCCTGCAGCGTACGAGGATAGCGCGCCAGGTCGTCCGCGCGGTCAAACTGCATCGGATTAACGAAGATACTGACCACCACGATATCTGCACGGGCTTTCGCTTCGTCGACCAGTTTCATATGGCCGTCATGCAGGTTACCCATGGTCGGGACCAGTGCGATACGTTTACCTTCCTGTCGTGCACGGCGAATATGCTGGCGAAGCAGCGGCAGGGTTTCAATGATTAGCACAACAAGACTCCTTAATGGAAACTGTGTTCTTCACCCGGGTAAACACCGGATTCGACGTCGGCAATATACTGCCTGACCGCGGCGCGCATGTCGCCCGCTTCAGTAAGGAAATTTTTGGCGAATTTCGGGATATGGCCGCCGGTGATGCCAAAGGCGTCGTGCATCACCAGAATCTGACCGTCGGTCACG
The DNA here is from genome assembly GCF_050031595.1 of Enterobacter cloacae complex sp. 309I3. Lineage (NCBI taxonomy): Bacteria > Pseudomonadati > Pseudomonadota > Gammaproteobacteria > Enterobacterales > Enterobacteriaceae > Enterobacter > Enterobacter cloacae complex sp. 309I3. Next base: position 837,816 of record NZ_JBLGWI010000001.1, read on the forward strand.
TTGCCAGCCCCAATCCCGATGACCGGAATAGACAGCGCGTCGGTGATGCGTTTTGCCAGCTCAACCGGTACACATTCCAGCACCAGCAGCTGTGCGCCTGCCGCTTCCAGCGCGAGGGCATCGTCAAACAGCGCCTGCGCGGCATCACCGCGGCCCTGCACCTTGTAACCGCCAAAGATATTGACGGACTGTGGTGTGAGGCCCAAATGTCCGCACACCGGCACGGCGCGTTCGGTGAGCATTCTTACCGTCTCCACCAGCCAGGCGCCGCCTTCGATTTTGACCATATTAGCACCTGCGCGCATCACGGCCGCCGCATTGTCGAAAGCCTGCTCCGGCGTGGCGTAGGCCATAAACGGCAGATCGGAAAGCAGAAGGCAGGCAGGTGCACCACGGCGCACGGCTCGGGTGTGGTAAGCAATATCCTCGACCGTGACCGGCAGGGTAGAGTCATGTCCTTGTACCGTCATCCCTAACGAATCCCCGACCAGCATGACGTTGATCCCCTCTTCGGCAAACAGTTTGGCGAAGCTGTAGTCATATGCGGTGATGGTGGCGAAGCGTCTCTTTTCCTGTTTGCATTTCTGCAGTAAGGAGATGGTGGTTGGTTTCATACTGTTTCCTGATAACCCAAAGCGAATCTTTGCGCATTCTAACAGTAACATTCGAGGGAACAATGATTTTAGGTCGTCTATTAGCCACAATTATTTTGTGGCTAATGCGCGGGGGCACAAGCTTACCAGCGAGCGGGTTTTTCTGCGTGGAGGTTGTCCAGGATCTCCCTGAGCGGGATGCCGTCCGGGAAGGTGAGATCGGGGGCGACTTCAAACAGCGGCCAGAGCATAAATCCGCGATTTTTCATGTCGTAATGCGGCACCGTCAGGCGTGAAGTGTTAATCACCTCGTTGCCAAACAGCATGATGTCGAGGTCAAGGGTACGTGGCCCCCAGCGCTCTGCTTTACGCACGCGACCCTGTTGCAGCTCAATGCGCTGGGTGTTATCCAGCAACGTTTCGGCATCCAGCGCGGTGTCCAGCACCACGGCGGCATTCAGGTAATCAGGCTGATCCTGCGGGCCGAGCGGCGGTGTACGGTAAAACGAGGAGACTGCCACAATGCGGCTCTGGGGGATCTCACCCAGCGCCTGAACGGCAGCATTAACCTGCTCCAGAGGAGAGGCAAGATTGCTGCCGATAGCGATATACGCGAGGGTCATGCCGTGCCTTCGCGACGCGGTGCGCGCTTGCGCGGACGACGGTGACGACGACGCGGCGCCGGCTCTTCATCAAGGCCAGTGAGCATGTCTTTCTGCTCCGGCGGTGCGGAGACCTGGAACTCGGCCCACCACTGCGCCAGACGCTGCAGCTCCTGGTTGCGTTCAATTTCAGCACGCAGAGAGAGCAGATCAAAGGCCGCGCGGAACTTAGGATGCTCCATCAGCTTCCAGGCGCGTTTGCCCTGACGACGGGACATACGCAGCTGAAGCTGCCAGATATCGCGCACCAGCGTGGTAATACGTTTCGGAATGGCCAGCGTACGGCAGCCTTCGTCCAGTACGTCGTTTGCCGCCAGGGCAAAAGCGTCATAATAGGCGAGGCCGCTTTCCTGGGTAATGCGCTGAGCCGTTTCCAGCAGCGGATACCAGAACATCGCCGCAAACAGGAACGCCGGGTTCACGCGCATATCGTTGCGGATACGGGTGTCGGTATTCTTCAGCACCTGCGCAATCATGCGTTCCATTGGGCTGTCACCATTTTCGGTGAAGTAGCGGGTAATGGACGGGAATAAAGGCTGGAAAAGGTTGTATTCGCGCAGCAGGTTATAGGTGGCAAATCCGTGACCGGCTTGCAGCAGTTTGAGCGCTTCTTCGAACAGGCGGGCTGGCGGTACGTCATTGATAAGCGTCGCCAGACGCGGGATCGGCTCTGCCGTCTCCGGGCTGATGCGCATATCCAGCTTGGCGGCGAAACGCACGGCCCGCAGCATACGCACCGGATCTTCGCGATACCGGGTTTCCGGCGTGCCGATCAGGCGAATCAGGCCCTCTTTCAGATCCTGCATGCCGCCGACGTAATCACGCACGGTGAAATCCGCCACGCTGTAGTAAAGGCTGTTGATGGTGAAATCGCGACGCTGGGCATCTTCTTCGATCGAACCGAAGATGTTGTCGCGCAGCAGCATACCGTTCTGGCCACGCTGGGAAGTTGTGCGATCGGATGCGCCCGCTTCGTGGTGACCACGGAACGTCGCCACCTCAATAATTTCCGGCCCAAACATGACGTGTGCCAGACGGAAACGGCGGCCAACGAGACGGCAATTGCGGAATAATTTACGCACCTGTTCGGGCGTGGCGCTGGTCGTCACGTCGAAATCTTTGGGTTTTTTGCCCAGCAGTAAATCACGTACTCCACCGCCAACGAGATAGGCCTCGTAGCCCGCTTTATTCAGACGATAGAGCACCTTGAGGGCATTTTCACTGATATCTTTGCGGGAAATATTGTGCTGCTCACGCGGGATAACCGACATCTGTGGTTGCGCAATAGCGTCATTCGCCATGCTCTCTTCGCGGCTTAGCACTTTACGGCAAAAATTAGCGACTCGGGTAAAAATGGTACACCTCGTAGTGTGTTTTGTTATGAAAAAAGCGGCTAATCATAGCTCAGCGCAACGCATTTGAGAATGCTGGATTTTTGGCACGCTCGTGAGCGACCAGGTGGCAACGGCCTGTTTCAGCAATTCGTCAATGGAAAGATCCTGCCATTCGTTGGTTACATTCTGGTTGAGAAATCGTAACGCGTCGATCAAAACGGGGCGCGGATCGCCCTCTGGCAGGGCGGGGGCGTGGTTTTGCTTCGACAGCTTATCGCCCCGCTCGTTGACGGCCAGCGGCAGATGAATGTAATCCGGTGCCGTCCAGCCAAACTGGTGATACAACGCTATTTGCCGCACCGTAGGTTCAACCAGATCGGCTCCGCGCACAATTTCGGTGACGCCCTGAAAGTGGTCATCCACCACCACCGCCAGGTTATAGGCAAACAGCCCGTCACGGCGGTGGATAATAAAATCTTCCCGTGCCAGCCGTTCATCCGCATGAATGTCGCCAGAGAGCAGGTCGTTAAAGTGGAGCACAGGGGCACGCTGGATCAGGCGAACGGCGGCGTTTTCCGGGCCGTGGTTGAGCGTGCGGCAGTGGCCGTCATAGACGCCCCCCACGCTCTGTATGCGGGCGCGGGTACAGGTGCAGTTATATGAGAGCCCTTGCTCAGCGAGCCAGGCCAGACGTTCCCGGTAGGCGTCGTGACGTGTTGATTGCCAGACAACTTCGCCGTCCCAGTGAAGACCGTAATGTTCCAGCTGACGCAGAATGGTGTCTGCTGCACCGGGAACTTCACGTGGAGGATCAATATCTTCAATGCGGACGAGCCATTTACCCAGGCGTGCGCGAGCCTGCAGGTAGCTGCCGAGAGCGGCAATTAACGAGCCGAAATGTAATTCACCGGAGGGGGATGGCGCGAAGCGCCCGATATAGTGAGATTCAGACATATCAACAGTAATAAGGCGGGAGAGACTCCCGCCTTTGGAGTGGGTAAACAGGACCGGGATTAACCCGCCATCTGTTTTTCGCGGATTTCTGCCAGCGTTTTACAGTCGATGCACAGATCGGCGGTCGGACGCGCTTCCAGGCGACGAATGCCAATTTCAACACCACAGGATTCGCAGTAGCCAAAATCTTCGTCCTCGACCTTCTTCAGCGTTTTTTCGATCTTTTTGATCAGTTTGCGCTCGCGGTCACGGTTACGCAGTTCAAGGCTGAACTCTTCTTCCTGAGCGGCACGGTCTACCGGATCCGGGAAGTTAGCCGCTTCATCCTGCATATGACTAACGGTGCGATCGACTTCATCCCTGAGTTGATTACGCCATGCTTCAAGAATACGCTTGAAGTGCGACAGCTGGGCTTCATTCATATACTCTTCGCCCGGTTTCTCTTGATACGGCTCCACCCCAGCGATGGCGAGAATACTCAGGGACGATGTTTTACGGTTTTGCCCTTCTTGCATGTTGCTTCTCCTTAACACGCACTATCGATCCCCGTGTTGGGGGAAAAATCAGGTCGCTATAAATAGCAGATGCTTTTCCGTATGGCAATTATCTAAACGTAACACTTGACAAGCCTGTGAGGAAAAGCGTATTTGCGCACGCGGCCAGAACACTTATTCATCAATCGTCTATTCCCTTATAAGACAATGGGAAGAGAGGATCTCAGAGTCATATTATCGGCAGAAAGTTCCGCTTTATAAGCCAAAACCTCTACCCCCTGCTTTTGTGCCTCATTCAACAATTGCGCGTATTTGAGATCAATATGGCGGGCTGGAGAAAACCGTTCAATGGCTGAGTGCAAAACCGCAAACAGCAGTACGGCGCGTTTGCCCGCCGCCGCAACACTCATCAGCTCCCGCAGATGCTTTTGTCCCCGTAGCGTGACTGCATCCGGGAAATAGCCATTTTCCTGATCCGCTAACGTGACTGATTTGACTTCAATATAGCACTCGGGACGGTCTTCCGCCTGTAACATAAAGTCAATTCTGCTGCCTTCATCGCCATATTTCACTTCAGATTTATGGGTGCCATAACCCACCAGTTCGGGAAGGGTTCCGTTCGTCAGAGCCTCCTTAACTAATTGATTCGCGCGCAGGGTGTTAACGCAAATAAAAGCCCCTTGTTGGGTTTGCGTCATTTCCCAGGTGTGAGGATATTTGCGTTTAGTATTTTCTGAAGTGGAATACCAGACCGTGTCACCCGGTGTCGCACATCCCGTCATTGCCCCGGTGTTGGGGCAGTGCAGCGTTAACGGCTCCCCTTCTGGGGTGACGACATCAGCGAGAAAACGCTTGTAGCGTTGAATAAGCGTGGCGTGTTGCAGTGCAGGACTAAACTTCATCAGAATTCCTTAGGGTATCGCCCAGCGTCCAGCGCTGGAGCGGCGTATAGCGGGTGCGTCCTTGTGAAAAAACAGATTCGTACAGCGCGAAAGAGGTCACCGGAAAGGCCCAGTAAAAGCCCGGTGGCGGGATAGCAACGGCCTGACCGGCATCGCGCAGTAGCGTAATGTGAGGATGAAACGGCTGCGGACTCTGGTAACAGCCGCTACGTGCCGCCTGGGCGCGCAGCATATTCGCAAGCTGTAATAATCCGCGCGGCGGCTGGCGCGTGCCCAGCCAGACGACGCGGGAGCGGAGCCACTGCCCCGCATCGTCAAGGGTCAGCGTAAATCCCGGCTGGGAAATCCGACTGGCCATCGCCGCCAGGGCGCGCTGTTTCTCGCCGCTGACGTCGCCCAGAAAAGCCAGCGTCAGGTGGAGGTTTGCCGCAGCAACCGGGCGGCCCGCTTCGGGCGGGAAGTGTTCGGCGCGCCAGCGAACAATTTGCCGTTGGATCGGCACGGGCAGCTCAATGGCGAAAAACAGTCGTTTCGACTCAGACATACAGGGGACTCGGTAATGATATGCGCCGATGCTACAATGTACGCCGACTAATGTTAACCCTCTGGAGCTGTTAGTGTCCTCATTGCCGGTCGCCGTCGTCCTTCCTGAACTGCTCGCTGCCTTGCAGGATGCCCCGCAGGTTTTACTTAACGCCCCTACGGGTGCCGGTAAATCCACCTGGCTACCGCTGCACATTCTCAACGCAGGCATTATCAGCGGGAAGATTATCCTGCTGGAGCCGCGCAGGCTGGCCGCGCGCAACGTGGCGCAGCGCCTGGCGGAACTGCTGAATGAAAAACCGGGCGAGACGGTAGGCTACCGTATGCGCGCCGAAACCTGCGTCGGCCCGTCCACGCGGCTTGAAGTGGTGACCGAAGGGATCCTCACCCGTATGCTGCAAAACGATCCGGAACTGTCCGGCATCGGGCTGGTGATTCTGGATGAGTTCCACGAGCGCAGCCTGCAGGCGGATCTGGCGCTGGCGCTGTTGCTGGACGTCCAGCTGGGGTTACGGGACGATCTCCGACTGCTCATCATGTCGGCCACGCTGGATAATGAGCGTCTACAGCAGACGTTACCGGATGCGCCGGTCATCACCTCCGAAGGGCGCGCGTTTCCGGTTGAACGCCGCTATCAGCCGCTTCCTGCCCATCAGCGTTTCGATGAAGCGGTGGCGATCGCCACGGCTGACTTGCTTCGTCAGGAATCCGGTTCGCTGCTGCTGTTTTTGCCGGGCGTTGGCGAAATCCAGCGGGTGCAGGAGCAGCTTGCCGCCCGCGTGGGCAGCGACGTAATACTTTGCCCGCTCTACGGCGCACTGTCGTTGAGTGACCAGCGCAAGGCCATCCTTCCCGCACCGACGGGGCAGCGTAAAGTGGTACTGGCCACCAATATTGCCGAAACCAGTCTGACCATTGAAGGCATTCGCCTGGTGGTGGACAGCGCCCAGGAGAGGGTGGCCAGTTTTGACCCGCGCACCGGGCTGACAAAGCTGCTGACGCAACGCATCAGCCAGGCGTCGATGGTTCAGCGAGCTGGCCGTGCCGGGCGTCTTGAGCCGGGCATCTGTTTACATCTCATCAGTGCAGAACAGGCCGAACGCGCGGCTGTGCAGAGCACGCCGGAAATTTTACAAAGCGATCTTTCGGGGCTGATCATGGAACTGTTGCAGTGGGGCTGCCCCGATCCCGCGCAGTTAACCTGGCTCAATGCGCCTCCCGCGGTAAACCTGGCGGCGGCGCGCGCGTTGCTGACCCAGCTCGGGGCGCTGGACGGCGAAAGGCTATCATCACGTGGACAGAAAATGGCCGCGCTGGGTAACGATCCCCGGCTGGCCGCGATGCTGGTGGCCGCTCAGGGGGATGATGAAATTGCCACGGCGGCGAAACTGGCGGCTATCCTTGAGGAGCCGCCTCGTGGTGCAAATTGCGATCTGGCGCAGGCCTTTTCACGTAATCAGGGGAACTGGCAGCAGCGCGCGCAGCAGCTCTGTAAACGGCTTAACAGCCGTGGTGGTACGCCGGACGCTGACAGCATTGCGCCTCTCCTGGCGCAGGCATTTGCCGACAGGATTGCGCGTCGTCGCGGGCTGGATGGACGCTACCAGCTTGCAAACGGCATGGGGGCTATGCTGGACAGCGATGACGCCCTGACGCGCCATGAATGGCTAATTGCGCCACTCTTGCTGCAGGGTAGCCACTCGCCCGATGCCCGAATTTTGCAGGCCGTGGCTGTGGATATCGATGCCCTCACGCGCGCATGTCCGCAGTTGCTTCAGCAGTCCGACATCGTCGAGTGGGATGATGCGCAGGGTACCCTGAAGGCATTTCGTCGTAGCCAGATAGGTAAACTGACGCTGGGGACGAAGCCGCTGGCAAAGCCATCGGAAGAGGAGTTGCACCAGGCGATGCTGAACGGTATCCGGGAAAAAGGACTAGGTGTTCTGAACTGGACCCCGGAGGCCGAGCAGTACCGTATTCGTCTGCACTGTGCCGCGCGCTGGTTGCCCGAGTATGCCTGGCCGGCGGTGGATGATGACTCGTTACTTGCATCGCTGGAAACCTGGCTCCTGCCGCAAATGAGCGGTGTACACTCGCTGCGGGCGTTAAAAGCGCTTGATGTTAAGGTCGCGTTACAGAATTTACTCGACTGGTCGTTACGTCAACGTCTGGATAGTGAACTGCCAGGGCATTACACTGTGCCGACCGGCAGCCGGATTGCCATTCGTTATCACGAGGATAATCCACCGGCGCTGGCGGTACGGATGCAGGAGATGTTTGGCGAGGCGACCACGCCATCCATTGCCGAAGGGCGCGTGCCCGTGGTGCTTGAGCTGTTGTCACCTGCGCATCGCCCGCTGCAGATTACCCGCGATCTGGGCGCATTCTGGGCGGGGAGCTACCGTGAAGTGCAAAAAGAGATGAAAGGGCGTTATCCCAAACATGTCTGGCCGGACGATCCGGCGAATACGGCACCGACACGGCGGACGAAGAAATATTCGTAAAGGGGAGTGCGGCCTGATGCCCTCACCCCGACCCTCTCCCACAGGGAGAGGGAGAAAAGCAATTTTGAGAGATTTCTTCTTTCACAGGTCAGTGGAAGAAATGAGAATCGGGCCTTTGCGCCTGAACGTTGCGGAGAAAAAGCATGGCGGGGAATGACCGCGAGCCAATTGGGCGTAAGGGAAAACCAACGCGTCCGGCCAAAGAAAAGGTGAGCCGTCGTCGCCTCAGAGATGAGGACTATGACGATGACTATGAAGACGATTATGAGGATGAAGAACCGATGCCGCGTAAAGGAAAAGGCAAAGGGCGTAAGCCTCGGGGTAAACGCGGCTGGTTCTGGCTGCTGCTGAAGCTGTTCATTGTTTTTGTTGTACTGATGGCGATCTACGGCGTTTATCTGGATCAGAAGATCCGCAGCCGTATCGACGGAAAAGTCTGGCAATTGCCGGCGGCAGTGTATGGCCGCATGGTAAACCTTGAGCCTGACATGTCGATCAGTAAGAACGAGATGGTGAAACTGCTGGAGGCCACCCAGTATCGTCAGGTGTCGAAAATGACGCGTCCTGGCGAATTTACCGTGCAGGCGAAAAGCATTGAGATGATCCGTCGTCCGTTCGATTTCCCGGACAGCAAAGAGGGGCAGGTGCGTGCGCGTCTGACTTTTGACGGCGATCGTCTGGAAACCATCGAGAACATGGATAACAACCGCCAGTTCGGTTTCTTCCGTCTCGATCCGCGTCTTATCACCATGCTCTCTTCGGCGAATGGTGAACAGCGTCTGTTCGTCGCCCGTAACGGTTTCCCGGACCTGCTGGTGGACACGCTGCTGGCAACCGAAGACCGTCACTTCTATGAGCACGATGGTATCAGCCTCTACTCCATTGGTCGTGCGGTGCTGGCCAACCTGACGGCGGGCCGTACGGTACAGGGGGCAAGTACGCTTACCCAGCAGCTGGTGAAGAACCTGTTCCTCTCCAGCGAGCGCTCTTACTGGCGTAAAGCCAACGAAGCGTACATGGCCGTGCTGATGGATGCGCGTTACAGCAAGGATCGTATCCTTGAGCTGTATATGAACGAGGTCTATCTCGGTCAGAGCGGTGATAACGAAATCCGCGGTTTCCCGCTGGCGAGCCTGTACTACTTTGGCCGTCCGGTGGAAGAGCTGAGCCTGGACCAGCAGGCCCTGCTGGTGGGCATGGTGAAAGGGGCGTCCATCTATAACCCGTGGCGTAACCCGAAACTGGCGCTGGAGCGTCGTAACCTCGTGTTGCGTCTGCTGCAACAACAGCAGGTGATTGACCAGGAGCTGTACGACATGCTGAGCGCACGTCCGCTTGGCGTGCAGCCGCGCGGCGGTGTGATTTCGCCTCAGCCTGCGTTTATGCAGCTGGTGCGTCAGGAGCTGCAGAGCAAGCTCGGTGATAAAGTGAAAGATCTCTCCGGCGTGAAGATCTTTACCACCTTTGACTCCGTGGCGCAGGATGCGGCAGAAAAAGCGGCCGTTGAGGGCATTCCGGCGCTGAAGAAACAGCGTAAGCTGAGCGATCTGGAAACCGCGATGGTGGTGGTTGACCGTAACACGGGTGAAGTCCGTGCGATGGTGGGCGGGGCTGAGCCGCAGTTTGCAGGTTACAACCGTGCTATGCAGGCGCGTCGTTCGATCGGTTCACTGGCGAAACCCGCAACCTATCTCACTGCCCTGAGCCAGCCAAATCTGTATCGCCTGAATACCTGGATTGCAGACGCGCCGATCTCACTGCGTCAGCCTAACGGCCAGGTCTGGTCACCGCAGAACGATGATAAACAGTTCAGCGGCCAGGTAATGCTGGTGGATGCGTTGACCCGCTCCATGAACGTTCCGACGGTAAACCTTGGGATGGCACTGGGTCTGCCTGCGATAGTTGATACCTGGCAGAAGCTGGGCGTCGCTAAAGATCAGCTGCACCCTGTGCCAGCCATGATCCTGGGGGCGTTAAACCTGACGCCAATCGAAGTGGCACAGGCGTTCCAGACCATTGCCAGCGGTGGTAACCGTGCACCGCTGTCAGCCCTGCGCTCGGTGATTGCCGAAGATGGCTCCGTGCTGTATCAGAGCTTCCCGCAGGCGGAACGCGCCGTTCCGGCGCAGGCAGCCTACATGACGCTGTGGACGATGCAGCAGGTTGTGCAGCGTGGTACCGGCCGTCAGCTGGGGGCGAAGTATCCGGGCCTGCATCTGGCGGGCAAAACCGGGACGACCAACAACAACGTCGATACCTGGTTTGCCGGTATCGATGGTCGTGAAGTGGTGATCACCTGGGTGGGCCGCGACAACAACCAGCCAACCAAACTGTATGGTGCGAGCGGGGCGATGTCGATTTACCAGCGTTATCTGGCGAATCAGTCTCCGGTGCCGCTAAACCTGGTTGCGCCGGAGGATATCGTGGATATGGGCGTGGACAGTTCCGGAAACTTTGTCTGTGGCGGCGGTATGCGTACCTTGCCTGTCTGGACAACGAACCCGGATTCCCTGTGCCAGCAGAGCCAGCCAGAGCAGCCGACGGGCAACCCGTTCGACCAGTCTTCTCAGCCTCAGCAGCCGCAGCAACAACAGCCGCAGCAGCAGAACGAGAAGAAAGACAGCGACGGTGTCGCGGGCTGGATTAGAGATATGTTCGGCGGTAACTAACCGTTCAAGGTCCCCCCGAAAGGGGGGATTTTTTTACCCGTTTTCCCCATTTTATTAACCCTCGTTTTAATTCTGATTAACCCTTCGTTTTCTCCTGGTTATTTCTTAAACCCTTAATTCTCGTAGGGCCGCTTCCTGCTTGCTATGCAGCCAACGTTTCGCCTATTATGCTGCGGTCATAATAATAATTCTCGTTTACGTTATCATTCACTTTTCTATCAGAGATACACCATGGCGCTTTCCAATACTGCTCAGCCAATTAACACGTCGCTGCGTAAAATCGCAGTAGTCGTAGCCACAGCGGTTGCCGGCATGTCTGCTTATACCCATGCTGCCGAAACCCCGAAAAAAGAAGAAACCATCACTGTCACTGCCGCTCCGGCTGCACAGGAAAGTGCCTGGGGGCCTGCACCAACGATTGCGGCGAAACGTACCGCAACGGCAACCAAGACCGATACACCTATAGAAAAGACGCCGCAGTCGATTTCCGTCGTCACGCGTGAAGAAATTGACATGAAGCAGCCGGGAACGGTGAAGCAAGCGCTGGCTTATACGCCGAGCGTTTTTGCCACCCGCGGCGCCTCAACGACATATGATGTGGTGTCGATTCGTGGTTTCACCACTTCCAGCACCGTGAATACCAACCAGTATCTCGATGGGATGAAGCTGCAGGGCGATAACTATTCTGAAGCGTCCATGGATCCGTACTTCCTTGAGCGCGTGGAGCTGCTGCGTGGCCCAACATCTGTACTGTACGGCAAAAGCCATCCGGGCGGTGTTGTGAGCATGGTCAGCAAGCGACCGACCACTGAGCCGCTGAAAGAAATTCAGTTCAAGATGGGCACCGATAACCTGTGGCAGACCGGGTTTGATTTCAGCGATGCAATTGATGATGACGGCGTGTGGTCATACCGCCTGACCGGTCTGGGCCGTAGTGAAAATGCGCAGCAGGAGATGGCCAAATCCACCCGCTATGCCATTGCACCGGCTTTCAGCTGGCGTCCTGACGATAAAACCGATTTCACTTTCCTGAGTAACTTCCAGAGCGATCCGGATGCGGGCTATTACGGCTGGCTGCCGCGGGAAGGTACCGTTGTGCCTTACTATGATGCCAACGGTAAAGCGCACAAGCTGCCGACCAATTTCAACGAAGGGGAAGAGGATAATAAGATCGCCCGTCGCCAGAAAATGGTGGGATACAGCTTCTCGCATGCGTTTGATGACACCTTTACCCTGCGTCAAAACCTGCGCTACACCAAAATCAACACGCTGTATCGTTCCGTCTACGGCAACGGCTATATTGCCCCGGCGCAAATCAGCCGCGCGTATGTACGTTCAGACGAAGATCTCAACTCGTTCACCGTGGATACTCAGCTCCAGTCAAAATTCGCGACCGGCGCTGTGGATCATACCCTCTTAACCGGGGTCGATTACCTTCGTATGCGTAATGACATCAACGCAGACTACGGTACTGCCGATCCGATCAGCATGACAAAGCCTGCGTACGGCAATCCGAACGTCGATGTTTACTACCTGTACAAAGTGCTTAATCGTCAGGAACAAACTGGTCTGTACGCTCAGGATCAGGCTGAGTGGGATAAGTGGGTACTGACAATGGGTGGTCGCTATGATTTTGCGAAAACCTCTGCGCTGACCCGTACTACCGGTACTACCGCGGAAATTAACGATCAGGCATTCACCTGGCGTGGCGGGATTAACTACCTGTTCGACAACGGTATCACGCCGTACTTCAGCTATAGCGAATCATTCGAACCGATTTCGGGTACCACTCAGGGCGGAAAACCGTTCGATCCGGCACGCGGCAAGCAGTATGAAGCCGGTGTGAAATACGTACCGAAAGATCTGCCTGTTGTGGTCACGGCAGCGGTGTATCAGCTGACCAAAAACAATAATCTGACGGCCGATCCGGCCAACCCGACCAGCGGCTTCAGCGTACAAGGGGGCGAAATTCGTTCCCGTGGTGTTGAGCTGGAAGCGAAAGCGGCCGTATCAGCCAATGTGAACGTGACGGCCTCGTACAGCTTCACCGATGCGAAATACACTCACGATACCTGGTTTGAAGGCCGCCGCCCGGCGGAAGTGCCACGTAACATGGCCTCTCTGTGGGCGGATTACACCTTCCACGAGACGGCACTGAGCGGTCTGACGCTGGGGGCGGGTGCGCGCTATATCGGCAACACCGTTTCCTACTACTCCTCAACGTCTCCGAAAGCCTACGAATCGTTTAACGTCGCGGGTTACGCGCTGGCGGACGCGACGGTGAAATACGATCTGGCGCGTTTTGGGCTGCCAGGCTCTTCAGTTGGCGTTAACGTGAACAATATCTTTGACCGCGAGTACGTTTCCAGCTGCTATAGCGAATACGCATGCTACTGGGGAGCAGGACGTCAGGTTGTGGCTACCGCGACCTTCCGCTTCTAATCTCTCTTCGGGCACGGTTCGCCGTGCCCTTTTTATTTAAGTTGGCTGATATGCAGGATAATAAAACGCAATCCGATACCACCTTTACGCTCAATCAACTCTCCTTTCGTGTTCCCGGGCGCACCTTGCTGCATCCGCTCTCGTTGACGTTCCCCGCAGGTAAAGTTACCGGCTTGATTGGTCACAATGGTTCCGGTAAATCGACGTTACTTAAAATGCTGGGCCGTCATCAGCCGCCTTCTGAAGGGGATATTTTGCTGGACGAACAGCCTCTGGAGAGCTGGAGCAGTAAAGCCTTTGCGCGCAAAGTCGCCTATCTGCCGCAGCAATTGCCTCAGGCAGAAGGGATGACGGTGCGTGAGCTGGTGGCAATCGGGCGTTATCCGTGGCATGGCGCACTCGGGCGCTTCGGTGTCGCCGACAGAGAGAAAGTGGAAGAGGCGATTGCGCTGGTGGGATTAAAGCCGCTGGCGCACCGTCTGGTCGACAGCCTTTCCGGGGGCGAACGTCAGCGCGCGTGGATTGCGATGCTGGTCGCGCAGGACAGCCGCTGCCTGCTGCTCGACGAACCCACTTCCGCACTGGATATCGCTCATCAGGTTGATGTTCTCGCGCTGGTTCATCGCCTGAGCCAGCAGCGTGGCCTGACGGTTATTGCGGTGCTGCACGATATCAACATGGCGGCGCGCTACTGCGATTATCTTGTCGCCCTTCGCGGCGGGGAGATGATTGCCGAGGGTTCGCCGTCTGAACTGATGCGGAGCGAAACGCTGGAACACATCTACGGTATTCCTATGGGGATCCTGCCTCATCCAGGCGGGGCTGCTCCGGTGAGCTTTGTTTACTGATGCTGAATTCTACCTTGTTGAGCCGCCGTCGCCTGCTGACGGCCATGGCACTTTCACCGCTGCTGTTAAAGATGAACCTCGCGCGGGCTGCTGCCGTCGATCCACACCGTATTGTGGCGCTGGAGTGGCTGCCTGTTGAACTGATGATGGCGCTGGGCGTCACGCCGTATGGCGTGGCCGATATTCCCAACTACCGGCTGTGGGTGAACGAGCCGGCGCTACCCGATTCGGTCATTGATATTGGTCTGCGAACAGAGCCTAATCTTGAGCTGCTGACGCAGATGAAGCCGTCATTTCTGTTCTGGTCCGCGGGTTATGGCCCGTCAGAAGAGACAATGGCGCGTATTGCCCCTGGGCGGGGGTTCTCCTTCAGTGACGGTAAAAAACCGCTGACGATGGCGAAAAACTCCATCAACGAGATGGCGCATTTCCTCAACCGTGAGGCGGAAGCCAAACAACATTTCGCTGAGTTTGATGCTCTGATTGACGCCCTGAAGCCGCGTTTTGCCCATCGCGGAGACCGTCCGCTGCTGATGGTGACGCTGCTGGATGCGCGCCATATGCTGGTCTTCGGCAAAAACTGTCTGTTCCAGGAAGTGCTCGATAGCTTTGGCATTCCTAATGCCTGGGAAGGGGAGATGACCTTCTGGGGCAGCACCGCCGTCGGTATCGACCGTCTGGCGGCGTTCCGCGATGTGGACGTGCTGTGCTTCGATCACGGCAACGAGCGTGAAATGCAGGCGCTGATGGCGACACCGTTGTGGCAGGCGATGCCGTTCGTGCGTGAGCAACGCTTTACGCGTGCACCGGCGGTCTGGTTCTACGGCGCGACGCTGTCGGCCATGCACTTCGCCCGGGTGCTGGATAACGCGCTGGGGGGAAAAGCATGAGTACGCGTATTGCCCGTTTCCCGGCGCTGTTGCTGGCTCTGATTTTCCTGACCGCGCTGGCTTTGACCTGGTTTAACCTCTCGACCGCCTTACCGCGCGGGCAGTGGAGCGCGGCCCTGGCTGCGCCGGATATCGATAATATTCAGCAAATGCTGTTCCACTACAGCCTGCTGCCGCGTCTGGCGATTTCGCTGCTGGTCGGGGCCGGGTTAGGGCTGGTGGGCGTCCTGTTCCAGCAGGTTTTGCGTAACCCGCTGGCCGAGCCTACAACGCTTGGCGTCGCGACAGGTGCCCAGCTTGGGATCACGGTGACCACGCTGTGGGCACTGCCTGGGGCGTTAACCTCGCAGTTTGCCGCGCTTGCGGGCGCGTGCGTGGTAGGCGCGCTGGTCTTCGGCGTGGCGTGGGGGAAACGCCTCTCGCCAGTGACGCTGATCCTCGCAGGGCTGGTGGTGAGCCTCTACTGTGGGGCAATCAACCAGCTGCTGGTGCTGTTTCATCACGATCAGCTGCAAAGCATGTTCCTGTGGAGTACCGGCACGCTGACCCAGACCGACTGGAGTAGTGTGCAGCGCCTGTGGCCGCAGCTTGTTGGCGGCGCCATGTTGACGCTGCTGCTGTTACGTCCGCTGACGCTGATGGGGCTGGATGACGGCGTAGCCCGTAATCTGGGGCTGGCGCTCTCCCTGGCGCGTCTGGCGGCGCTGACGCTGGCGATTGTCCTCAGCGCATTGCTGGTTAATGCGGTTGGGATTATCGGCTTTATCGGGCTGTTTGCCCCGCTGCTGGCAAAAATGCTCGGTGCGCGTCGCCTGCTGGCGCGACTGCTGCTGGCCCCGCTAATTGGAGCGCTGATCCTCTGGCTTTCCGATCAAATCATTCTCTGGCTGGCGCGTGTCTGGATGGAAGTCTCTACCGGGTCGGTAACGGCACTGGTTGGCGCGCCGCTGTTGCTGTGGCTGTTGCCACGTCTGCGCAGCATGAGCGCTCCCGCGATGGACGCGGGGGATAAAGTTTATGCCGAGCGTCAGTCGGTGCTGTGGTTCAGCCTCGCCGGGCTGGCGGTGCTGATTATCGTCTCGTTTGTGGCGCTTGCTTTCGGGCGCGATGCGACGGGCTGGCACTGGGCAACGGGCGATTTGCTCCAGGAACTGCTGCAGTGGCGCTGGCCGCGGATCCTCTCGGCGTTGATTGCCGGGGTGATGCTGGCGGTCGCGGGCTGTATTATCCAGCGCCTGACCGGCAACCCGATGGCCAGCCCGGAAGTGCTGGGTATCAGTTCGGGAGCCGCGTTTGGCGTGGTGCTGATGCTGTTCCTTGTGCCGGGAAATGCCTTTGGCTGGCTGATGCCTGCCGGAAGCATCGGGGCGGCGGTGACGCTGATGATCATTCTGATTGCGTCAGGCCGCGGCGGGTTTTCGCCTCACCGGATGCTGCTGGCCGGGATGGCGCTCAGCACCGCCTTTACCATGCTGCTGATGATGTTGCAGGCGAGCGGCGATCCGCGGATGGCGAAGATCCTGACCTGGATCTCCGGCTCAACGTACAACGCCACCGGCAGTCAGGTGGTGCATTCCGGGATCGTGATGATCGTGCTGCTGGCGATTGTGCCCCTGTGCCGCCGCTGGATGACGATCCTGCCGCTGGGGGGCGAAACCGCACGTGCGGTCGGCATGGCGTTAACGCCAACGCGCGTCGCGCTGTTACTGCTGGCGGCGTGCCTGACGGCCACGGCCACCATGACCATTGGTCCACTGAGTTTTGTTGGGTTGATGGCGCCGCATATCGCCAGAATGATGGGATTCCGTCGGACGATGCCGCATATCGTGATGTCTGCCCTGACGGGCGGGGTGATGCTGGTGGTGGCGGACTGGTGCGGAAGAATGGTGCTGTTCCCGTATCAGATCCCGGCGGGTTTGCTGTCGACCTTTATCGGCGCGCCGTATTTTATTTATCTGTTGAGAAAGCAGAGTCGGTAATAAAAGTAAACGTCAATCCTAAGATTGACGTTTTAGGGTTTGCTCCCTCTCCCGGTGGGAGAGGGACGGGGTGAGGGCATCACGCCGCACGTGCTTACAACTTCGCAAACACCTTACGCGCCGCGTCGATGGTGTTATTGATATCCTCTTCGCTGTGCGCCACGGACATAAAGCCAGCTTCAAAAGCAGACGGCGCCAGGTAGACGCCTTCTTCCAGCATCAGGTGGAAGAAACGCTTGAAGCGTTCAACGTCGCACTTCACCACGTCCTGATAGCTTGTCACGGTTTGGGCTTCCGTGAAGAAGATCCCGAACATCCCGCCCACGTGGTTTACCACCAGCGGAATACCCGCCTCTTCAGCCGCTTCCAGCAGACCATTTGCCAGCTGCGTCGTGCGCTCAGTCAGGGTTTCGTGAATGCCCGGCTGGGAGACTTCTGTCAGGCAGGCGAAGCCCGCCGCCATGGCAATCGGGTTACCGGAGAGCGTACCCGCCTGGTAAACCGGCCCTGTTGGTGCCAGGGCTTCCATCACATCCTTGCGCCCCCCGAATGCACCCACCGGCATACCGCCGCCGATGATTTTGCCGAGACAGGTCAGATCCGGCTCTACGCCGTAATAAGACTGGGCACCCGCGAGCGCGACGCGGAAACCGGTCATCACTTCGTCGATAATCAGCAGCGCGCCAAATTCATCGCACAGGGCACGCAGGCCTGGCAGGAAATCGGGCTGCGGTGGAATGCAGTTCATGTTGCCTGCAACCGGTTCAACGATGATGCAGGCGATCTCCTGTGGATACTGCTCGAATGCCGCACGGACGGTGTTCAGATCGTTATAGGTGCAGGTCAGAGTGTGTTTCGCGAAATCAGCCGGTACGCCTGGGGAGTTTGGCTGGCCAAGGGTCAGTGCGCCGGAACCCGCTTTCACCAGCAGGCAGTCCGCATGGCCGTGGTAGCAGCCTTCAAACTTGATGATTTTGTCACGACCGGTAAAGCCGCGCGCCAGACGAATAGCGCTCATGGTGGCTTCGGTACCGGAGTTCACCATACGCACCATGTCCATGGTTGGCACCAGCTCGGTCACCAGCTCCGCCATTTTGACTTCCATCTCGGTAGGCGCGCCGAAGCTCAGGCCGCGCTGGGCCGCTTCAATCACCGCATTGCGGATGGCAGGGTGGTTATGACCCAGCACCATCGGGCCCCAGGAGCCGACGTAATCGATATAGGCCTTGCCGTCGACATCAAACAGGTACGCGCCATCAGCACGTTCAATAAACAGCGGCGTTCCGCCTACGCCGGTAAAGGCGCGAACAGGCGAGTTCACGCCGCCCGGGATAAGCTCGCGGGCTGCACTGTAGAGGTTTTCAGACTTGCTCATGGCGTCGTTCCTGGTTCGTATAAAATGATTAAGCACACTATTCTAAGTGATCCGCGGAAGGTAATGAAATTTTTGCCCCCTTTCATTGCTAAACAATTTTTAAGTATTTTTCACGGGACGACCTGATGCACTCTGGTAAAATCCCTGCGGCGATTTGTATGACGAAAAGACATGGTAATGAAAGCAGACTCTCCCTCTTTTGAAGAACAACAGTTCCGACGCGCGCAACACCGGATCAGCATCCGGCGCTTGCTTAACCGCGATAAGACACCGCTGGCCATTTTACTGGCCGCCGCTGTAGTCGGTACGCTCGCCGGGCTGGCGGGCGTCGCCTTTGAAAAGGCAGTCAATGCGGTGCTGAACTGGCGTATTGGTACGGTGGCCGGTTTCGCCGACAAAGGATGGCTGGTCTGGGTCTGGGCGTTCGGGTTGTCCGCGCTATTTGCCATGGTGGGTTACTTTCTGGTGCGTAAATTTGCGCCGGAAGCGGGCGGTTCCGGGATCCCTGAAATCGAAGGCGCGCTGGAAGAGCTGCGCCCGGTGCGCTGGTGGCGCGTCATCCCGGTGAAGTTTATCGGCGGCATGGGAACGCTTGGTGCGGGTATGGTACTGGGCCGAGAGGGGCCAACCGTGCAGTTGGGCGGGAACGTCGGGCGCATGGTGGGGGATCTGTTCCGGATGCGCAGCGCGGAAGCGCGCCATACGCTGCTGGCGACAGGTGCCGCAGCGGGGCTTTCGGCGGCGTTTAACGCGCCGCTGGCGGGGATCCTGTTTATCATCGAAGAGATGCGCGCCCAGTTCCGTTACAACCTTATCTCGATCAAAGCGGTCTTTACCGGTGTGATCATGTCGAGCATTGTGTTTCGCATTTTCAATGGCGAAAGCCCGGTGATCGAAGTGGGCAAACTGACCAATGCGCCGGTCAACACGCTGTGGCTGTACCTGATCCTCGGCATGATATTCGGCATTGTCGGCCCGCTGTTTAACACTTTTATTCTGCGTATGCAGGATATGTTCCAGCGCATCCACGGCGGGAATACCACGAAGTGGGTGTTGATGGGCGGTCTGCTGGGCGGCCTGTGCGGCGTGCTGGGGTTCATTGAACCGAACGCGGCGGGGGGCGGGTTCGGGCTGATCCCGATTGCAGCTGCGGGCAACTTCAGCGTGGGTCTGCTTCTGTTTATGTTTATTTCTCGCGTCATCACGACGGTGCTCTGTTTTTCCTCCGGTGCGCCTGGCGGTATCTTTGCTCCGATGCTGGCGCTGGGAACGCTGCTTGGTACTGCCTTTGGCATGGCCGCTGAGGTCGGTTTTCCGGCATACAATCTGGATGCGGGTACCTTTGCCGTTGCCGGGATGGGAGCGCTGCTGGCGGCCTCCCTGCGCGCGCCGCTCACCGGCATCGTGCTGGTGCTGGAGATGACGGATAATTACCAGCTCATTTTGCCAATGATCATTACCTGTCTCGGCGCGACACTATTAGCCCAATTCCTGGGTGGAAAACCGCTATACTCCACCATTCTTGCACGCACCCTGGCGAAGCAGGAGGCAGAACGGGCCGCAATGCAGAATACTTGAATGAATTACCAGGGTATTAGATAATGACAAAAAGAATTGGGTGAATTTTACCCAATTGCAGTAGCAGTATTCATGGGAGCATAAGATGAGTGATGACGTAGCGTTGCCGCTGGAGTTTACCGAAGCAGCAGCCAACAAAGTGAAAACCCTGATTGCCGACGAAGACAATCCGGATCTGAAACTGCGTGTCTATATTACCGGTGGCGGCTGCAGCGGCTTCCAGTATGGTTTTACCTTTGACGACCAGGTTAACGACGGCGATATGACTATCGAGAAACAGGGCGTCGCGCTGGTGGTTGACCCGATGAGCCTGCAATATCTGGTGGGCGGTTCGGTAGATTACACAGAAGGTCTGGAAGGTTCACGCTTTGTGGTGACGAACCCAAATGCCACCAGCACCTGCGGGTGTGGGTCTTCGTTCAGTATTTAAGCGGGGGCGGGCTGATGCCCTCACACCGGCCCTCTCCCACCGGGAGAGGGAGAAAAGATTAAAAACGGTAACCTTGCGGTTACCGTTTTGCGTTTATCTTCCATTCTCATCCAGCGCGAACGTCGGCAATTTAAGGTGCCAGCGTATCGCCGCCAGACGTATCGCCAGCGTCACCACCATTCCCAGCATGGCTGAGTTTTCCAGCGGTATCGCAAAGGTATAGTACGCCGTGGCGTGTACAATCCCGCCAATAATGCAGGCCGTAGCATAGATTTCGGTACGCAGGATCATCGGCACTTCTCGTGCCAGAATATCGCGAATAATCCCGCCGCCTACGCCAGTCAGCACGCCCATGCAGATGGCAACCATGGGCCCTGTACCCGCATTAAAGGCTTTATTCACCCCAATGCCGACAAACACAGCCAGCCCGACGGCATCCAGCACCGGGAGGATCCATTTTGGTAAGCGGCGGGGCTGGCGAACCAGCACGATGGTTAACAGGCAGGTGACCATCGCCACCACCAGATCGGTGGGATCTTTCACCCAAAATACCGGGCCATTATCCAGCGCCATATCGCGGATCGTTCCACCGCCTACGGCGGTCACCACGCCAAGCACCAGCACGCCAAACGGATCCATGCGCAGCTTTCCGGCGAGCAGGACGCCGGAGATAGCAAAAACGGCTGTGCCAAGAATATCCAGCCAATAAACGAGCATCGTTAAATCCTCGAAGGGGGTCTTATGTTAATGACTCTCGGCCAGTGCGGCACAGAGTTGTTTTGCGGCGAGGATAATACGCGGGCTGGCGCGTTCAAACCAGTCGCTGGTGAGAGGGATCACCGGAATTTTTAGCTGGCTTTGCCAGAATTGTTCAATTTTAGGAATCTCGCTCGCATTTCCGACCACAACGATCGCCTGTGGTCGGCGAGCAAGAACCTGTTCCCGGCTGACCTGAGGCCACGGTATCCGGCTGGCCGCAAAGATATTTTCTCCGCCGCACACTTCCAGGACCTGATTCTGAATGGAGCCTTTCCCGGTGGTGAACAGCGGCTGGCTGCCAAACTGCAGAAAGATGCGCTTTTTAACGGGGGTATCGTATTTTGCTTTGAGTGCCGCATAGTCGCTGAGCAGTTGTTTTGCCGCATCCTCGGCTTTGGCCGGGGTTGGGCTGTAGGGCGCCAGAGCGCGTAACGCCTGCGCGACCTGCTCAATGCTCACGGCATCCACCCACATGACCTTGATCCCAAGCGACGTCAGCTGATTAACCTGCCGCTCTGCATTGCCGCCACGCCAGGCGAGCACGAGATCGGGCTTAAGCGCCACGATGCGCTCAAGGTTCATCCCTTGCCATGTTGCGACCTGTTCAATATGCGCGGCCTGCGGTGGGTAATTGGAAAAGCTGCTTACACCAACGGGGGTGATACCGGCGGCAAACGCCAGTTCGGTGTTAGCGGGGGAGAGGGTAATCACACGCGGCGCGGCGCAGAGCCAGGCCGGTGCGAGCAGAAGCAGGGCGACCAGCGCCCTGATGGCATGTTTAGCCACGAGCCAGTTTCTGCACAAGGCTCTCCACCATCACGGTGGACTGTTTTGCCGCGACAACCAGGAATTCGTCGAAGCTGATATGAGACTGCTGATCGGCCACGTCAGAGATGGCGCGGACCACCACGAACGGGACGTTGAAATTATGGCAAACGTGGGCAATAGCGGTCGCTTCCATCTCAACGGCGATAGCCTGCGGGAAGTTGTGACGGATTTTTGCCAGGCCGACGGAGCCATTGATGAAGGCATCACCGCTCACAATCAGGCCGCGTACGGCGTTGAGGTTCAGCTCAGCAATGCACTCTTCTGCCGCCGCAACCAGCTTATCGTCGGCCTTAAAGCCGGCCGGGCAACCTGGAAGCTGACCGTATTCGTAGCCGAATGCGGTAACGTCTGCGTCGTGGTAACGCGCTTCATCGGAGACGACGATATCACCCACTTTCAGGGTCGGTGCCAGACCGCCCGCAGAGCCGGTGTTAACGATCACGTCTGGTTTGCAGCGCTCAAGCAACAGCGTTGCGCCCAGCGCAGCAGCAACCTTACCGATGCCTGATTTCAGCAGAGCCACGTCAACACCGTTCAGTTGACCGGTATAGATCTCACAACCCCCCAGAGAGAGAGTCTGACGGTTCTCAATTTTGTCACGCAGCAGCGTAACTTCTTCTTCCATTGCACCAATAATGCCGATTTTCATAGATTTACTCGCGATGTGCCTTGTTAAGATGCATAGTCTATCATGCGCTTAAGGGGAAACGCATTCTCACGCGGGGGAGCACATGTCACAGATCGATTTTCGCACCAAAATTAACTGGCACCGACGTTTCCGTTCGCCGCAGGGTGAAAAGAGCGAACATGAGATCCTGCGTATCTTCGAAAGCGATCGCGGGCGGATCATTAACTCGCCTGCCATTCGTCGTCTGCAGCAAAAGACCCAGGTGTTTCCGCTTGAGCGTAACGCTGCCGTGCGCACACGCCTTACCCACTCAATGGAAGTTCAGCAGGTGGGGCGCTACATTGCCAAAGAGATTTTAAGCCGTCTCAAAGAGCAGCGCTTGCTGGAAACCTACGGTCTGGATGAGTTGACCGGGCCCTTTGAGAGTATTGTTGAGATGGCCTGCCTGATGCACGATATCGGCAACCCGCCGTTTGGTCACTTTGGCGAGGCGGCGATCAACGACTGGTTCAGGCAGCGACTCTTCCCGTCGGATGCCGTCAGCCAGCCGCTCAGTGATGACCGCTGCGTGGTGCGGGATTTACGCCTGCGTGAAGGCGAAGACGGGCTAAACGATCTGCGTCGTAAAGTGCGTCAGGATCTCTGTCATTTTGAAGGCAATGCGCAGGGGATCAGGCTGGTGCACTCCCTGATGCGCATGAATCTGACCTGGGCACAGGTGGGATGCATCCTCAAATATACCCGTCCCGCCTGGTGGATGGGCGAAACGCCCGCTTCGCACAGCTATCTGATGAAAAAGCCGGGCTATTACCTCTCCGAAGAGGCCTATATTGAGCGGTTACGTAAAGAACTTTCATTGACTGCAAATGGCCGCTTCCCGTTGACGTGGATTATGGAAGCCGCCGATGACATCTCCTATTGCGTTGCTGACCTGGAAGACGCGGTTGAAAAAAGAATATTTAGCGTCGAGGAGCTTTATCAGCATCTTTATGATGCATGGGGGAAACATGAAAAAGGTTCGCTGTTTGCCCAGGTGGTTGAAAATGCCTGGGAAAAATCGCGTGCAAATACATTAAGCCGGAGCACCGAAGATCAGTTCTTTATGTATTTGCGGGTCAATACATTAAATAAACTGGTGCCTTACGCCGCCTCGCGCTTTATTGATAATTTGCCGATGATTTTTAGCGGCGAGTTCAATCATGCCTTGCTGGAGGATGACAGTAGCTTCAGCCAGTTGCTTGAGTTATATAAACATGTCGCGATGCGTCATGTATTCAGCCACCCCGATGTCGAACAGTTAGAGCTGCAGGGATACCGGGTTATCAGCGGCTTACTGGAAATATATCGCCCTCTGCTGCAATTGTCGGTCGATGAATTCAGCGAGCTGGTGGAACAAGAGCGCGTGCGACGAATACCGATTGAGTCCCGGCTTTATCAGAAACTTTCTACCCGTCATCGTCTGGCTTACGTTGAAGCCATCGGCAAACTGGATCGCCACTCACCGCAGTGGCCGGTGCTCGAATATTATTATCGCTGTCGTCTCATCCAGGACTATATCAGCGGAATGACCGATTTGTATGCCTGGGATGAGTACCGCAAGCTGATGGCGGTGGAATAATCCCGGAGTTTTGTAAAGACGACCAATAAATTTTTACTTTTTCCATAAACTTATCGCCGGAACTAAGCGGTATAAAACGAATCTGAGTTACACAGCAATTTTGCGTTATCTGTAAATCGAGATTGAGAAACATGAAAAAAACCACATTAGCAATGAGTGCACTGGCTCTGAGTTTAGGTTTAGCGCTGTCTCCTCTGACTGCTACTGCAGCCGAGACCGCGTCGTCGGCAGCAACCGCGCAGCAGATGCCAAGCCTGGCACCGATGCTCGAAAAAGTGATGCCATCGGTGGTGAGTATTAACGTTGAGGGCAGCACGACCGTCAATACGCCGCGTATGCCGCGTAACTTCCAGCAGTTCTTCGGCGATAACTCGCCGTTCTGCCAGGACGGTTCGCCATTCCAGAGTTCTCCGTTCTGTCAGGGCGGTGGCGCAGGGGATGACGGCCAGGGCGGCGGCCAGCAGCAGAAATTCATGGCGCTTGGCTCGGGGGTTATTATTGATGCCGCGAAAGGGTATGTCGTCACCAATAACCACGTGGTGGATAACGCCAACAGCATTAAGGTTCAGCTGAGCGACGGGCGTAAATTTGACGCTAAAGTGGTGGGCAAGGACCCACGCTCTGATATCGCACTGATCCAGATTCAGGATCCTAAAAACCTGACGGCGATTAAAATTGCCGACTCCGACGCGCTGCGTGTCGGTGACTACACCGTGGCCATCGGTAACCCGTTCGGTCTGGGCGAAACCGTGACCTCGGGGATTGTTTCAGCGCTGGGCCGTAGCGGCCTGAACGCGGAGAACTATGAAAACTTCATCCAGACGGATGCGGCGATCAACCGCGGTAACTCCGGCGGTGCGCTGGTGAACCTGAACGGTGAGCTGATTGGTATTAACACTGCCATCCTGGCACCGGACGGCGGCAACATCGGTATCGGTTTTGCTATCCCAAGTAACATGGTGAAAAACCTGACCGCGCAGATGGTGCAGTACGGCCAGGTGAAACGCGGTGAACTGGGTATCATGGGTACCGAGCTGAACTCTGAACTGGCGAAAGCGATGAAAGTTGACGCCCAGCGCGGCGCGTTCGTGAGCCAGGTTATGCCGAACTCCTCCGCAGCAAAAGCGGGGATTAAAGCCGGGGATGTGATCACCTCCCTGAACGGTAAACCGATCAGCAGTTTTGCCGCCCTGCGTGCCGAAGTGGGTTCAATGCCAATTGGCAGCAAAGTTACCCTCGGCCTGCTGCGTGACGGTAAGGCGGTTAACGTGAGTCTGGAGCTGCAGCAGAGCAGTCAGAATCAGGTTGATTCCAGCACCATCTTCAGCGGTATTGAAGGGGCGGAGATGAGCAACAAAGGTGCAGATAAAGGCGTGGTGGTGAATAACGTGAAAGCGAATTCCCCGGCAGCCCGTATCGGCCTGAAAAAAGGTGATGTGATCATGGGTGCTAACCAGCAGCCAGTGAAAAACATCGCTGAACTGCGTAAAATTCTCGATAGCAAACCATCCGTGCTGGCGCTGAATATTCAGCGTGGTGATACCTCTATCTACCTCCTGATGCAGTAATCCTCGTAAGCCCCTGCGTGATGTAAGCAGGGGCTTTTTTGTTTCTGTGACCCTTCCCACAAGTCCATACTTCACTGCCTGATTTTGTGCATTCGCACAATGCGACCGTAGCCGAACTCCCCTATGCTTGAGCTCTGCTCACAGGAGGGTTACATGGCTGGCTGGCATCTTGATACCAAAATGGCGCAGGATATCGTGGCGCGCACCATGCGCATCATTGATACCAATATCAACGTAATGGATGCCCGCGGGCGCATTATTGGCAGCGGCGATCGCGAGCGTATTGGGGAATTGCACGAAGGTGCACTGCTGGTGCTTTCCCAGGGGCGGGTCGTGGATATCGATGATGCCGTGGCGAAACACCTGCACGGCGTCCGTCAGGGCATCAATTTACCGCTGCGCCTTGAAGGGGAAATTGTTGGCGTAATAGGCCTGACCGGTGAACCCGAATCACTGCGTAAATATGGCGAGCTGGTCTGCATGACGGCGGAGATGATGCTGGAGCAGTCGCGCCTGATGCACCTGCTGGCCCAGGACAGCCGTCTGCGCGAAGAGCTGGTGATGAACCTGATTCAGGCAGAGGAGCATACGCCTGCGCTGAGCGAGTGGGCGCAGCGTCTGGGTATTGACCTGAACCAACCGCGCGTCGTGGCGGTGATTGAGGTGGATAGCGGCCAGCTGGGGGTCGATAGCGCGATGGCTGAATTGCAGCAGCTACAAAACGCGCTGGCAACGCCGGAGCGCGACAACCTGGTGGCGATTGTATCCCTGACGGAAATGGTGGTACTCAAGCCGGCGCTTAACGCGTTCGGTCGCTGGGATGCGGAAGATCACCGTCGTCGTGTGGAGCAGTTAATTTCCCGTATGAAAGAGAATGGTCAGCTGCGTTTTCGCGTCGCCCTGGGGAATTACTTTACCGGGCCTGGCAGTATCGCCCGCTCATGGCGTACGGCGCGTACCACGATGATGGTGGGTAAACAGCGAATGCCGGAAAGCCGCAGCTATTTTTATCAGGATCTGATGCTGCCGGTACTGCTCGACAGCCTGCGCGGTGGCTGGCAGGCCAATGAGCTGGCGCGTCCGCTCGCGCGCCTGAAAGCGATGGACAACAATGGCCTGCTGCGCCGGACGCTACAGGCGTGGTTCCGGCATAACGTGCAGCCGCTGGCGACGTCGAAAGCGCTGTTCATTCACCGCAACACGCTGGAGTATCGGCTCAACCGGATTTCGGAGCTGACAGGGCTGGATCTGGGAAGTTTTGACGACAGACTGCTGCTGTATGTGGCGTTACAGCTGGATGAACAGCGATGATGCTGTTTGCCGGGTGGCGGCTTCGCCTTACCCGGCCTACATGATGGTTTTCTCCCTCTCCCTGTGGGAGAGGGCCGGGGTGAGGGCATCAGGCCGCACCCAACTTATTTGTTACGCGTTAATTTCTCAAGATCCGCTTCAATCTCGCTGATCTTATTAGTCACAACGCTTTCAAGGTGACGCAGATCGTCAAGGATCTTACGCTTGAGATCGACTTCGGTACGGTCGCGCTGGCAGATCTGATCGAGTTCATCGATCACATAGCGCAGGTTGGGGCTGATTTCCTGAACCTCTTTGTATCCCTGTCCTACACCGTCTGCGACGACGGTCTTACGCTGGCGTGGATACTTAAACTTCACGCTCTTGGCGAAAAACTCTCCTTTGTCCTTGTGAAAATAGATTTTTAAAATGTCGTTGTTGGCTTCCTGGCGAAGGCTGTAACGATCAATTTCATCAGGATTGGTAATGCCCAGACTTTTCAGATTATCGTACATAGCGGTACCCTTGATCTCAACATAACCTTTGAATAATTAACGAAAAAATCTATTTTCGCCACCCTCAGATATGAAAAAAGCGGGGTTGCCCCCGCTTTTTGTTATATCCGATTAATCGATGGTGCGCAGCAATTCGTTGATGCCCACTTTACCGCGGGTTTTCGCGTCCACTTTCTTCACGATAACCGCACAGTACAGGCTGTACTTACCATCTTTAGACGGCAGGTTGCCGGAAACAACCACGGAGCCTGCCGGAACACGGCCGTAATGGATTTCGCCGGTTTCACGGTCGTAAATACGGGTGCTCTGACCGATGTAAACGCCCATAGAGATCACTGAGCCTTCTTCAACGATCACGCCTTCTACCACTTCAGAGCGCGCGCCGATGAAGCAATTGTCTTCGATGATGGTTGGGTTAGCCTGCAGGGGTTCCAGTACGCCACCGATGCCGACGCCGCCGGACAGGTGAACGTTTTTACCAATCTGCGCGCAGGAGCCCACGGTAGCCCAGGTATCCACCATGGTGCCTTCGTCTACATAGGCACCGATGTTTACGTAGGATGGCATCAGTACGGTGTTACGGGCGATGAACGCGCCCTGACGCACCGCAGCAGGTGGCACTACGCGGAAGCCTTCTTTCTGGAAACGCGCTTCGTCGTAATCAGCGAATTTCATTGGCACTTTATCGAAGTAGCGGCTTTCAGCTCCGTCGATAACCTGGTTATCGTTGATACGGAAAGAGAGCAGCACGGCTTTCTTCAGCCATTGATGAGTGACCCACTGACCGTCGATTTTTTCTGCTACACGCAGCGCGCCGGAATCCAGCAGAGAAATCACCTGGTTAACCGCTTCGCGGGTAACGGTATCCACATTTGCCGGGGTAATCTCGGCGCGACGCTCAAAAGCGGACTCAATAACGTTCTGTAACTGCTGCATTGTTTACTCTTTCCATTTCACTAAAAAACACGTCACCCTTTATCGTTTGGATTGAGGGCTGCTGTCAACCGTTGTTGCACTTCAAGTTGCAGGTCATTATTAAGGGCACGCCGGTCCGCTGTTGCGATTATAAATAAATCTTCTACTCGCTCGCCAATGGTTGTAATTCGGGCCCCGTGAAGCGAAATTCCCAGATCGGCAAAGACCTGGCCGACGCGGGCGAGCAGACCTGGCTGATCCAGGGCAATGAGCTCCAGGAACGATTTACGATCGGTGTGGGTCGGCAGAAAATTGACCTCGGTATCGACGGTAAAGTGGCGCAGTTTCGCGGGCTGACGACGCGGCTGCGGCGGCTGCCAGCTGCGCTGAGTGATGGCCTGCTCCAGACCAAAACGTATCCCCTCATGACGATCCGACGACAGCGGGCTGCCGTCCGGCTCCAGCACAATAAAGGTGTCCATCGCCATGCCGTCGCGGGTGGTGAAAATCTGCGCGTCGTGCACGCTCAGGTTTCGTCTGTCCAGTTCAGCGCATACCGCAGCAAACAGATAAGGGCGGTCCGGGCTCCAGATAAAGATCTCTGTACCACCACGCGTCGCCTGCGGGCTGAGCAGGATCATCGGCTGCGACAAATCATGCTGCAGCAGATGCCGCGCATGCCAGGCGAGCTGGTTTGGGCTGTGACGGACAAAGTAGTTGGCACGACAGCGGGCCCAAATCTGATGCAACGCCTCTTCATCAATGTTGTCCATCCGCAGCAGGGCCAGAGCCTGCAACTGATGGTGGCGCACGCGCTCACGCATGTCCGGCGTGTTTTGCATTCCGCGGCGCAGCTGTTTTTCGGTCGCAAAGTACAGTTCACGCAGCAGGCTCTGCTTCCAGCTGTTCCACAGCGTTTCGTTGGTGGCGCAGATATCGGCCACCGTCAGGCAGACCAGATAGCGCAGACGGTTTTCTGTTTGTACCTCTTCTGCAAACTGCTTGATCACTTCAGGGTCCTGAATGTCACGACGCTGTGCGGTGACTGACATCAGCAGGTGATGGCGCACCAGCCAGGCCACCAGCTGTGTTTCACGTGAGTTCAGACCGTGCAGTTCGGCAAATTTCAGCACGTCCTGCGCGCCGAGCACCGAGTGGTCACCGCCGCGGCCTTTGGCGATATCGTGGAACAGGGCGGCAATCAGGATCAGCTCCGGATGGGTCAGCCGTGGCCACAGCTCAACGCACAGAGGGTGGCGGGAGCGCGTCTCTTCTTTCGCAAAACTCTCCAGCTTGAGCATGACGCGGATCGTGTGTTCATCCACCGTATAGGCATGGAACAGATCGAACTGCATCTGCCCGACAATGTGCGACCATTGCGGCATATAGGCCCACAGTACGCTATGACGGTGCATTGGCAGCAGTCCGCGACTGACGGCGCCCGGATGGCGGAGCATGCTCAGGAACAGCGAACGCGCTTCCGGGATATAGCACAGCGGCTGCGTCAGATGGCGGCGCGCATGGCGCAAATGGCGCAGGGTGGTGGAGTAGATCCCGGTGATCGTGCTGTTGCGGACCATGGTATAGAACATCCGCAGGATCGCTTCCGGCTCGCGCATAAACAGCGTTTCGTCGCGCAGATCGATAAGCGTGCCGCGTAGCTGGAACTCATCATCAATGGGGCGCGGTTTTTCGTCGGCCGTCAGCGCCAGAATAGCTTCGTCGAACAGCTGCAATAGCATCTGGTTGAGCTCGGTAACGCGTCGGGTCACGCGGAAGAAATCCTTCATCATGTGCTCAACCGGTTCGTTACCCTCGCCGCTGTAGTGAAGGCGCTGGGCCACGCTGAGCTGGCGGTCGAACAACAGACGGTTATCGTAGCGATTAAGTTCAAGATGGAGGGCAAAACGAATGCGCCACAGTAGATGCAGACACTCGTTGAGCTCGTTTCGCTCGGCCTCGGTTAAAAAGCCAAAACCCACCATTTCATCCAGCGAGGTGGCGCCAAAGTGGCGACGAGCTACCCACTGTAATGTGTGGATATCGCGCAGGCCGCCGGGGCTGCTTTTGATATCCGGTTCAAGGTTATAGCTTGTGCCGTGATAGCGCTGGTGGCGTTGATTTTGTTCCTCGACCTTAGCGGCGAAGAACTTTTCTGATGGCCAGAAGCCGTCGCTGAATATGTGTTTTTGCAGTTCCAGGAACAGCGCGACGTCGCCGATCAGCAGGCGGGTTTCAATCAGGTTGGTGGCAACGGTCAGATCCGATAGTCCCTCCAGCAGGCACTCTTCCAGGGTGCGTACGCTGTGGCCGACTTCCAGTTTCACATCCCAGAGCAGCGTCAGTAATTCGCCAATCTTCTGCGCCTGTTCGTCCGGCAGCTTTTTGCGGCTTAAGATCAGCAGGTCAATATCGGAAAGCGGATGCAGCTCACCGCGGCCATAGCCCCCGACGGCAACCAGCGCCACGTCGCTGACCTGCCCGAATCCGTACTCAATCCACAGGCGTTGCAGAAGCTGGTCAATAAATTCGGTGCGCGCTTCAATGAGCTGTTCGGCGGAAATGCCCGCATCAAACGCGCTTCCCAGCCAGCGCTGGAAGACATCCATATGGGCTTTGATGCCGGCACAGCTCAGCTCGTGCTGCGCCCAGACGCCCGGGTTATCGGGCTGGTCGGGGAGGGTGGGGAGTGCTGTGTTAGCATACTGTTCGGGTAATAGATTACTCATCGTGCGCCACCCATAAGAAAAAGCTATCGCCATTAAAAAAGCCGGCATTTGCCGGCTTTTTTATCATTCATCGTGCGTCAGTATTGCCGGGATGGTGTCATCCTTGCGCAACGTCATAATTTCGCAGCCGTTGTCTGTTACCACAATAGTATGCTCGTACTGTGCAGACAAGCTTCTGTCTTTGGTTTTCACCGTCCAGCCATCTTTCATGGTACGGATACGGTAGTCACCCGCGTTGACCATCGGCTCGATGGTGAAGGTCATCCCTTTTTGCAGCACCACGCCGCCGTCATCCGCATCGTAGTGCAGAACCTGCGGCTCTTCGTGGAAGACGCGGCCAATGCCGTGACCACAATATTCGCGAACCACGGAGAAACCTTCCGCTTCGACAAACTTCTGGATAGCGGCACCAATGGTGCGCAGGCGAATGCCCGGTTTCACCATCTTCAGCGCCAGGTAGAGGCTCTCCTGCGTCACTTTACACAGGCGCTCACCCAGGATGGTTGGCTTGCCCACGATAAACATCTTCGAGGTGTCACCGTGGTAATCATCTTTAATGACGGTGACGTCGATGTTGACGATGTCGCCATCTTTCAGCAGTTTTTCGTCATCCGGAATACCGTGGCACACCACTTCATTTATAGAAATGCAGACGGATTTCGGGAAACCGTGGTAGCCGAGGCAGGCGGAGACCGCGTGCTGCTCGTTAACGATATAGTCGTTACAGATGCGGTCCAGTTCGCCGGTGCTGACGCCCGGTTTCACGAACGGCTCGATCATTTCCAGCACTTCCGCGGCCAGACGACCGGCGACGCGCATCTTTTCAATTTCTTCAGGGGTCTTAATAGAGATAGCCATGTAATCTGTCCATCGGTGTCGATTTTTTCGACAATACTAGTCTAAGTACCGTCAATGGTATCAGTCAGGCGCACCCCGTGCCAAACTGAGAATCATTAACAGCACACTACGCCAACAATTATTGGTTTCTGGTCGTGATTTGTGGTATAAAGCGCGCCGGACTTCCGATCCATCTCAGATACACAGGCTGGACGGGAGCGATATATCTCACTTTGTGTAACAACACACACGTATCGGCACATATTCCGGGGTGCCCTTCGGGGTCGGTAATATGGGATACGTGGAGGCATAACCCCAACTTTCAATATAGAGGTTTTAAACATGGCAACTGTTTCCATGCGCGACATGCTCAAGGCTGGTGTTCACTTCGGTCACCAGACCCGTTACTGGAACCCGAAAATGAAGCCTTTCATCTTCGGCGCGCGTAACAAAGTTCACATCATCAACCTTGAGAAAACTGTACCAATGTTCAACGAAGCCCTGGCTGAGCTGAACAAGATCGCTTCCCGTAAAGGTAAGATTCTGTTCGTTGGTACTAAGCGCGCTGCAAGCGAAGCTGTGAAAGATGCTGCTAACAGCTGCGACCAGTTCTTCGTGAACCATCGCTGGTTGGGCGGCATGCTGACCAACTGGAAAACTGTTCGTCAGTCCATCAAGCGCCTGAAAGATCTGGAAACCCAGTCTCAGGACGGTACTTTCGACAAGCTGACTAAGAAAGAAGCGCTGATGCGCACTCGTGAGCTGGACAAGCTGGAAAACAGCCTGGGCGGTATCAAAGATATGGGCGGCCTGCCAGACGCGCTGTTCGTAATCGATGCAGACCACGAGCACATCGCAATCAAAGAAGCTAACAACCTGGGTATCCCGGTATTCGCTATCGTTGATACCAACTCCGATCCGGACGGTGTTGACTTCGTTATCCCGGGTAACGACGACGCAATCCGTGCTGTTAGCCTGTACCTGAGCGCTGTAGCTGCTACCGTTCGTGAAGGCCGTTCCCAGGATCTGGCTTCTCAGGCGGAAGAAAGCTTCGTAGAAGCTGAATAATAAGGTTTCACCCCTTATTAGTACCGTGTATGAATAGGGGCCCATTATCGGCCCCTTTTTTCAATTTATACTGTTTGGCCGCAGGCCGGGCAGTTCACATCTCCCGAGGATTTAAGAATGGCTGAAATTACCGCATCCCTGGTAAAAGAGCTGCGCGAGCGTACTGGCGCAGGCATGATGGATTGCAAAAAAGCGCTGACTGAAGCGAACGGCGACATCGAGCTGGCAATCGAAAACATGCGTAAATCCGGTGCGATCAAAGCAGCTAAAAAAGCAGGCAACGTTGCTGCTGACGGCGTGATCATCACTAAAATCGACGGCAACTACGGCATCATTCTGGAAGTTAACTGCCAGACTGACTTCGTTGCTAAAGATGGTGGTTTCCAGGCATTTGCTAACAAAGTTCTGGACGCAGCTGTTGCTGGCAAAATCACTGACGTTGAAGTTCTGAAAGCACAGTTCGAAGAAGAACGTGTTGCGCTGGTTGCTAAAATCGGTGAGAACATCAACATCCGTCGCGTAGCGTCCCTGGAAGGCGACGTTCTGGGTTCTTACCAGCACGGTGCGCGTATCGGTGTTCTGGTTGCGGCTAAAGGCGCTGACGAAGAGCTGGTTAAACAGCTGGCAATGCACATCGCTGCAAGCAAACCAGAATTCGTTAAACCAGAAGACGTGTCTGCTGAAGTGGTAGAGAAAGAGTACCAGGTTCAGCTGGACATCGCGATGCAGTCTGGTAAGCCAAAAGAAATCGCAGAGAAAATGGTTGAAGGCCGCATGAAGAAATTCACCGGCGAAGTTTCTCTGACTGGCCAGCCTTTCGTTATGGATCCAAGCAAATCCGTTGCTCAGCTGCTGAAAGAGCACAACGCTGACGTAACTGGCTTCATCCGCTTCGAAGTGGGCGAAGGCATCGAGAAAGTTGAGACTGACTTCGCAGCAGAAGTTGCTGCAATGTCCAAGCAGTCTTAATGATGAAAAAGGAGCCGCCTGAGGGCGGCTTCTTTTTGTCACCCGTCAGACGAAAATCAGACAGGATCCCGTATCGCTGTGCTGGTATGCGACATACTATGTCGCCAGAATTAACCCCCATCTTAATCGTTGACAGTCTCAGGAAAGAAACATGGCTACCAATGCAAAACCCGTGTACAAACGCATTCTGCTTAAGCTGAGTGGCGAAGCGCTGCAGGGATCGGAAGGCTTCGGTATTGACGCAAGCATTCTCGACCGCATGGCACAGGAGATCAAAGAACTTGTCGAACTGGGTATTCAGGTCGGCGTGGTCATTGGCGGTGGCAACCTTTTCCGTGGTGCTGGTCTGGCGAAAGCGGGGATGAACCGCGTTGTGGGCGACCATATGGGTATGCTGGCAACCGTGATGAACGGTCTGGCAATGCGTGATGCGTTGCATCGTGCCTATGTGAATGCCCGCCTGATGTCCGCTATTCCTTTGAATGGCGTTTGTGATAACTACAGTTGGGCAGAAGCGATCAGCCTGCTGCGCAACAACCGCGTGGTGATCCTCTCCGCCGGTACGGGTAACCCGTTCTTTACAACCGATTCCGCTGCTTGCCTGCGCGGTATCGAAATCGAAGCCGATGTGGTGCTGAAAGCAACCAAAGTGGATGGCGTGTTTACCGCCGACCCGGCAAAAGATCCCTCTGCCACCATGTACGATCAGCTGTCCTACAGCGAAGTGCTGGAAAAAGAGCTGAAAGTGATGGATCTTGCCGCCTTCACGCTGGCTCGAGACCACAAACTGCCGATCCGTGTCTTCAATATGAATAAGCCTGGCGCACTGCGCCGCGTGGTCATGGGCGAAAAAGAAGGCACATTGATCACGGAATAATTTCCGTCGGCGATAAATACAGGTAAGATTCCGCTTTATTTTGAAGTGGTATCTTACCCGGACGCGCCATTGGCGTTGTCATGAATTAAACGCGACTATACTTAGCACACCTGTAGCACTGTGCTGGCGGATAGTCTGCCTGAGACAAGTTTTCAAGGATTCGTAACGTGATTAACGACATCAGAAAAGATGCTGAAGTACGCATGGAAAAATGCGTAGAAGCGTTCAAAACCCAAATCAGCAAAATCCGTACTGGCCGTGCTTCTCCAAGCCTGCTGGATGGCATCATCGTAGAGTACTACGGTACGCCTACCCCTCTGCGCCAGCTGGCGAGCGTGACCGTAGAAGATACCCGTACGCTGAAAATCAACGTGTTCGATCGCTCTATGGGCCCGGCGGTTGAGAAAGCGATCATGGCATCTGACCTCGGTCTGAACCCAAGCTCTGCGGGTGCTGATATCCGTGTTCCACTGCCTCCGCTGACCGAAGAGCGTCGTAAAGACCTGATCAAAGTCGTGCGTGGCGAAGCTGAGCAGGGTCGTGTTTCCGTGCGTAACGTCCGTCGCGACGCTAACGATAAAGTGAAAGCGCTGCTGAAAGAAAAAGAGATCAGTGAAGATGACGATCGTCGTTCACAGGACGACATTCAGAAAATGACTGACGCTGCCATCAAGAAAATTGATGCGGCGCTGGCAGATAAAGAAGCGGAACTGATGCAGTTCTGATTTCTGTCTTACACTGATAAACGCCGTTCAGAGGGACTTCGGGTCTTGCTGGCGGCGTTTTGCTTTTATCTGGTCTAACTTTTTTCGGGCATCTCATGAAGCATTTAACTCTCCTTGGCTCAACCGGATCTATCGGTTGCAGCACTCTCGACGTTGTACGCCACAACCCTGCGCTTTACACCGTGACAGCACTGGTGGCCGGGAAGAATGTGCAGCGAATGGTCGAGCAGTGTCTGGAGTTTACGCCCCGCTATGCGGTAATGGATGACGAAGAGAGCGCCCGCCAGCTGAAAGCCGCTCTGCAAGAGAAGGGCAGTCGTACTGAGGTTCTGAGCGGGCAGCAGGCTGCCTGTGAGATGGCCGCGCTGGATGAGGTCGATCAGGTGATGGCCGCCATTGTTGGCGCGGCCGGGTTGCTGCCGACGCTAGCCGCCATCGATGCCGGTAAAGATGTTCTGCTGGCGAATAAAGAGTCGCTGGTGACCTGCGGACGCCTGTTTATGGAGGCGGTTAAGCAGCGCGGAGCACGTCTTTTGCCGGTCGACAGCGAGCACAACGCCATTTTTCAGAGTTTACCGCAACCTTTTCAGCAGAACCTGGGGTACGCTGACCTGGAGCAGAATGGGGTTGTATCGATTTTGCTTACCGGGTCTGGTGGCCCGTTCCGTGAAACGCCACTGTCTGAACTGAGCGCAATGACGCCGGATCAGGCGTGCCGTCATCCGAACTGGTCAATGGGGCGTAAGATCTCCGTTGACTCTGCCACTATGATGAACAAAGGTCTGGAATACATTGAAGCTCGCTGGCTGTTTAACGCGTCGGCGAAACAGATGGAAGTGCTGATCCACCCGCAATCGGTGATTCACTCGATGGTGCGCTATCAGGACGGCAGCGTGCTGGCACAGCTGGGAGAGCCGGATATGCGTACGCCAATTGCACATGCAATGGCATGGCCTGAACGCGTGAAATCTGGCGTAAAGCCACTCGATTTTTGCAAGCTGAGTTCTCTGACGTTCAGTGAACCTGACTACGATCGTTATCCGTGTCTTAAGCTTGCAATGAATGCCTTTGACCAGGGGCAGGCGGCGACGACGGCACTCAATGCAGCCAATGAAATTACCGTTGAAGCATTTCTGAATCAGCAGATCCGTTTCACCGATATCGCTATGCTGAATTTGTCGGTACTGGAGTTGATGGATCTGCGCGAACCACAAAGCGTGGAAGAGGTGCTGGCGGTGGATGAGCAGGCTCGTATTATTGCGCGCAAACAGGTGACACGTCTCGCAAGCTGGTGATAAAGCAAGCACTAGTCGTCGTGCTATTTGTTAGCGTTGGGCTTCGGTGATATAGTCTGCGCCACCTGATCGCAGGTATTTGACTTTAAGTGGTCAGGTAAGCCGTGGTTTGACACGGCTTTTTTACGTATAGGCTTCAGTATTCCTGAGTACCGTTAAATCCTTTTCAGGGACTAAAAACGCGTTATGTTGTCTGCGAATCAACCAATAAGCGAAAACTTGCCAGCTCATGGCTGCCGTCATGTAGCAATCATCATGGATGGCAATGGCCGCTGGGCGAAAAGACAAGGGAAGATACGAGCCTTTGGGCATAAAGCTGGGGCGAAATCTGTTCGCCGCGCCGTCTCTTTTGCCGCCAATAACGGCATTGATGCGTTAACGCTCTATGCTTTTAGCAGTGAAAACTGGAATCGACCTGCGCAGGAAGTGACTGCGTTGATGGAACTGTTTGTGTGGGCGCTCGACAGCGAAGTAAAAAGCCTGCACCGCCACAATGTGCGCCTGCGTGTCATTGGCGAAACCAGTCGTTTTAACTCACGTTTGCAGGAACGGATTCGTAAAGCAGAAGCGCTGACTGAAAATAACACGGGTCTGACGCTGAATATCGCGGCGAATTACGGTGGACGCTGGGATATTATCCAGGGGGTTCGGCACCTGGCTGAACAGGTTCAGGAAGGGTTGTTGAGACCCGACCAAATTGATGAAGACGCGCTGAGCAAGCAAATCTGCATGAATGAACTGGCACCTGTGGATTTGGTAATTAGGACAGGGGGAGAACATCGCATAAGTAACTTTTTGCTATGGCAAATTGCCTATGCCGAACTTTACTTTACGGATGTGCTTTGGCCCGATTTTGATGAACAAGACTTTGAAGGTGCGCTGCATGCCTTTGCCAATCGAGAGCGTCGTTTCGGCGGCACCGAGCCTGGTGGCGACAAAGCCTGATGGGGGTAGCTTTTGCTGAAGTATCGCCTGATTTCCGCTTTTGTATTAATACCCATTGTCATTGCGGCGCTGTTTTTACTGCCCCCGGTGGGATTTGCTATTGTCACGCTGGTGGTGTGTATGCTGGCCGCGTGGGAATGGGGACAGTTTAGCGGCTTTACGTCGCGCAGTCAGCGGGTATGGCTGGCGGTACTCTGTGGCTTGATCCTGGCCCTGATGCTGTTTACCTTGCCGGAATATCACCATGATATTCACCAACCACTGGTTGCCGGGTCCCTGTGGGTATCGTTGGCCTGGTGGATCGCCGCCCTTGTTTTGGTGCTTTTTTATCCAGGCTCCGCGGCGTTGTGGCGCAATTCAAAAGTGCTGCGCCTTATATTTGGTCTTCTTACCATTGTGCCTTTTTTCTGGGGCATGGTTGCCCTGCGCGCCTGGCACTACGACGAAAACCACTACAGCGGTGCGATTTGGCTGCTTTATGTGATGATTCTGGTCTGGGGGGCTGACTCTGGGGCCTATATGTTTGGTAAACTGTTCGGCAAACATAAACTGGCTCCGAAGGTGTCGCCTGGTAAAACCTGGCAAGGATTCATCGGCGGCCTGTTTACGGCAGCGATTATCTCCTGGGGCTATGGCGTCTGGGCGAATCTGGACATTGCACCGTCAATACTGCTGGTGTGTTCGATTTTTGCCGCGCTGGCCTCGGTACTCGGTGATTTAACCGAAAGTATGTTCAAGCGAGAAGCAGGGATTAAGGACAGCGGACACCTGATTCCAGGGCATGGCGGGATACTGGATCGCATTGACAGCCTGACAGCGGCTGTTCCCGTGTTTGCTTGTCTGCTTTTACTGGTATTCGGGACGATTTAACGGAAGGTTTTATGCTGAGCATTCTCTGGAATCTGGCGGCGTTCATTGTTGCACTGGGTGTACTGATTACCGTGCATGAATTTGGCCATTTCTGGGTTGCTCGCCGTTGCGGTGTGCGCGTAGAGCGGTTCTCCATCGGTTTTGGCAAATCACTCTGGACGCGTACCGACCGTCACGGCACGGAATTTGTCATCGCCCTTATCCCGCTCGGTGGCTACGTCAAAATGCTCGACGAACGTGTTGAGCCTGTGGCCCCTGAGCTTCGACACAGCGCGTTTAACAACAAAACCGTTGGACAACGTGCCGCCATCATTGCTGCCGGACCGGTAGCCAATTTCATCTTTGCTATCTTCGCTTACTGGCTGGTGTTTATCATCGGCGTTCCGGGCGTGCGTCCGGTTGTCGGTGAAATCGCCCCCAATTCCATCGCGGCGAGTGCGCAAATTACGCCGGGGATGGAACTTAAAGCGATTGATGGTATCGAAACCCCTGATTGGGATGCCGTGCGACTGCAACTGGTAGCCAAAATCGGTGATGAGCAGACCACGGTCAGCGTGTCACCGTTTGGTTCTGACCAGCGACAGAATAAAATGCTGGATTTGCGTCACTGGAGTTTCGAACCAGACAAAGAAGATCCCGTCTCTGCGCTGGGGATTCGCCCACGTGGTGCGCAGATCGAACCGATATTAGCCGAAGTTCAGGCAAATTCGGCGGCGAGCAAAGCGGGTTTGCAAGCTGGCGACAGGATCGTTAAAGTCGATGGTCAGCCATTAACACAGTGGATGACCTTTGTTACTCTGGTGCGCGATAATCCGGGTACGTCGCTCGCGCTGGAAGTTGAAAGGCAGGGTAGTCCACTCTCGCTGACGCTGATCCCGGATAGCAAATCGGTCGGCAAAAAGGCAGAAGGGTTTGCAGGCGTTGTGCCTAAAGTGATCCCGCTGCCTGATGAGTACAAGACAATACGCCAGTATGGGCCGTTTAGCGCCATCCTTGAAGCCACGGATAAAACATGGCAACTGATGAAGCTGACGGTAAACATGTTGGGGAAATTGATAACCGGTGATGTGAAACTGAACAACCTCAGTGGGCCAATTTCGATAGCTCAGGGGGCTGGGATGTCAGCGGAGTTCGGGGTGATTTACTATCTCATGTTTCTCGCGCTCATTAGCGTGAACCTTGGGATCATCAACCTGTTCCCGCTTCCCGTTTTAGACGGGGGTCATCTGCTGTTTTTAGCGATTGAAAAGCTAAAAGGCGGGCCGGTATCCGAGCGAGTTCAAGACTTTAGTTATCGCATTGGCTCGATTTTGCTGGTGCTGTTAATGGGGCTTGCACTTTTCAATGATTTCTCTCGGTTGTAAGAGAGTTAGTTAGGAAGAACGCATAATAACGATGGCGATGAAAAAGTTGCTCATAGCGTCGCTGCTGTTTAGCAGCGCCACCGTATACGGTGCTGACGGGTTCGTAGTGAAAGACATTCATTTCGAAGGCCTTCAGCGTGTCGCCGTTGGTGCGGCCCTCCTCAGTATGCCTGTGCGCCCCGGCGATACGGTTAATGATGATGACATCAGTAACACCATCCGTGCTCTGTTTGCCACCGGCAACTTTGAGGATGTCCGCGTCCTGCGCGATGGTGATACGCTGCTGGTTCAGGTAAAAGAACGTCCAACGATCGCCAGTATCACTTTCTCCGGTAACAAGTCGGTGAAAGATGACATGCTCAAGCAAAACCTTGAAGCATCCGGTGTTCGTGTGGGGGAATCTCTGGACCGCACCACCCTTTCAGACATTGAAAAAGGTCTGGAAGACTTCTATTACAGCGTCGGTAAGTACAGCGCCAGCGTGAAAGCGGTGGTGACTCCGCTGCCGCGTAACCGTGTTGACCTGAAGCTGGTCTTCCAGGAAGGCGTCTCGGCGAAGATCCAACAGATCAACATCGTCGGGAACCACGCGTTCACTACCGACGAACTGATCTCCACCTTCCAGCTGCGTGACGAAGTGCCGTGGTGGAACGTGGTGGGCGATCGCAAATACCAGAAACAGAAACTGGCGGGCGACCTCGAAACCCTGCGCAGCTACTATCTGGATCGCGGTTATGCCCGTTTCAACATCGACTCGACTCAGGTGAGTCTGACCCCGGACAAGAAAGGGATCTACATTACGATTAACATTACAGAAGGCGATCAGTACAAGCTTTCGGGTGTTGAAGTAAGTGGCAACCTGGCGGGGCATTCTGCCGAGATCGAATCGCTGACCAAAATTCAGCCAGGC
Source organism: Enterobacter cloacae complex sp. 309I3 (assembly GCF_050031595.1). NCBI lineage: Bacteria > Pseudomonadati > Pseudomonadota > Gammaproteobacteria > Enterobacterales > Enterobacteriaceae > Enterobacter > Enterobacter cloacae complex sp. 309I3. The sequence goes on from NZ_JBLGWI010000001.1 coordinate 878,723, forward strand.
GATCTGTACAGCGGTTCTAAAGTAACCAAAATGGAAGACGGCATTAAAAAGCTGCTCGGCCGCTATGGTTATGCCTATCCGCGTGTGCAAACTCAGCCGGAAATCAACGACGCGGATAAAACCGTTAAGCTTCACGTTAACGTTGATGCGGGCAACCGTTTCTACGTGCGTAAGATCCGCTTCGAAGGTAACGACACCTCCAAAGATTCCGTTCTGCGTCGCGAAATGCGCCAGATGGAAGGGGCATGGTTGGGTAGCGACCTCGTTGACCAGGGTAAAGAGCGTCTGAACCGTCTGGGCTATTTTGAAACGGTTGATACCGATACCCAGCGTGTGCCGGGCAGCCCGGACCAGGTTGATGTCGTGTACAAAGTGAAAGAGCGTAATACCGGTAGCTTTAACTTCGGTGTGGGCTACGGTACTGAAAGCGGCGTGAGCTTCCAGGTTGGCGTTCAGCAGGATAACTGGCTGGGTACGGGTTACTCGGTGGGTATCAACGGTACCAAAAACGACTACCAGACCTACTCTGAGTTCTCTGTCACTAACCCATACTTCACCGTTGACGGTGTGAGCCTGGGTGGTCGTATCTTCTATAACGACTTTAAAGCAGACGACGCGGATCTGTCCTCGTACACCAACAAGAGCTACGGTGTAGACGGTACGCTTGGATTCCCGGTTAACGAATACAACACCCTGCGTGCGGGCTTGGGTTACGTGCATAACGACCTGTCCAATATGCAACCGCAGGTGGCAATGTGGCGTTATCTCGACTCTATCGGCCAGTCGGCGAGCACCTCCAGCGATAACAACGGTTTTGCGGCGGATGACTTCACCTTCAACTACGGCTGGACGTATAACCGCCTTGACCGTGGTTACTTCCCAACGGAAGGTTCTCGTGTCAACCTGAATGGTAAAGTGACTATTCCTGGTTCTGATAACGAGTTCTACAAGTTAACGCTCGATACTGCCTCGTACTTCCCGATCGATGACGATCATAAGTGGGTGGTTCTGGGTCGTACCCGTTGGGGCTATGGCGATGGTTTAGGCGGCAAAGAGATGCCGTTCTATGAGAACTTCTACGCCGGTGGTTCCAGTACCGTTCGTGGCTTCCAGTCCAACAACATTGGTCCGAAAGCGGTTTATTACGGCGGTAATGACGAAGATAACTGCGCAAGCCGGGATCCAAAACAGGTTTGTAGCTCTGATGATGCGGTAGGCGGTAACGCCATGGCCGTGGCGAGCCTTGAGTTCATTACGCCAACGCCATTTATCAGTGATAAATACGCCAACTCAGTCCGTACGTCCTTCTTCTGGGATGCCGGTACCGTGTGGGATACCAACTGGGAGAACACTGCCCAGATGCGTGCGGCAGGTGTTCCAGACTACAGCGATCCGGGCAATATTCGCATGTCTGCAGGTATCGCATTACAATGGATGTCACCGCTGGGGCCGTTGGTCTTCTCTTACGCCCAGCCGTTTAAGAAATATGATGGAGATAAGTCGGAGCAATTCCAGTTTAACATTGGTAAAACCTGGTAATTCTCCGCGGCAAAGGAATGCGTTGGCAGTGTAGCGCTGACAACCGGCGATCGGTAAAACGATCGCCTTGCCACGCAAAGAACGGTACCTTCTGGTGCCAATGGGATGGTAAGGAGTTAATTGTGAAAAAGTGGTTATTAGCTGCAGGTCTCGGTTTAGCGATGGCAACCTCTGCTCAGGCAGCAGACAAAATTGCAATCGTCAACATGGGTAATTTGTTCCAGCAGGTTGCACAGAAAACTGGCGTTTCTGCGACTCTGGAAAACGAATTCAAAGGCCGTGCAAGCGAACTGCAGGGTATGGAAAACGATCTTCAGTCCAAAATGCAGCGTCTGCAGCGTGATGGTTCTACCATGAAATCAAGCGAGCGCAGCAAACTGGAAAAAGACGTAATGGCTCAGCGCCAGACGTTCTCCCAGAAAGCGCAGGCTTTCGAGCAGGATCGTCAGCGTCGTTCTAACGAAGAGCGTGGCAAGCTGGTGACTCGCATTCAGACTGCTGTTAAAGCAGTTGCTGCCGATCAGAACATCGATCTGGTTGTTGATGCGAACGCCGTTGCTTTCAACAGCAGCGATGTTAAAGACATCACCGCTGATGTTCTGAAACAGGTTAAATAAGTAATGCCTTCAATTCGACTGGCTGATTTAGCTCAGCAGTTGGATGCAGAATTACACGGTGATGGCGATATCGTCATCACCGCTGTTGCGTCCATGCAATCTGCTAAAGCTGGCAATATTACCTTCATGGTAAGCCCGAAGTACCGTGAACATCTGGCTCAATGCCAGGCGTCGGCTGTTGTTCTGACGCAGGACGATCTTCCGTTTGCCACTGGTGCGGCACTGGTAGTGAAAAATCCCTACCTGACGTATGCTCGCATGGCACAAATTCTTGATACCACGCCGCAGCCGGCGCAAAACATTGCTGCCAGTGCAGCAATCGATCCGACGGCTCAGCTGGGTAACAACGTAGCAGTCGGCGCAAATGCCGTGATCGAGTCTGGCGTCGTACTGGGCGATAACGTCGTCATCGGCCCGGGCTGCTTCGTTGGGAAAAACACAAAAATCGGCGCCGGGACCCGTTTGTGGGCCAATGTGTCCGTCTACCACGAAGTTGAAATCGGCGAAAATTGCCTCGTTCAGTCCAGCACAGTGATTGGTTCTGACGGTTTTGGCTACGCTAACGATCGTGGTAATTGGGTTAAGATCCCGCAACTTGGTCGCGTTATCATTGGCGATCGCGTTGAGATCGGAGCCTGCACCACCATTGACCGTGGTGCGCTTGACGACACCATTATCGGCAACGGTGTTATTATCGATAATCAGTGCCAGATTGCGCATAACGTTGTGATTGGCGACAATACCGCGGTTGCAGGTGGCGTCATCATGGCAGGCAGTCTGAAAATTGGCCGTTACTGCATGATTGGCGGTGCCAGCGTGATCAATGGTCATATGGAAATATGCGACAAGGTCACCGTGACGGGAATGGGCATGGTAATGCGTCCTATCACTGAGCCAGGCGTCTATTCCTCAGGCATCCCGCTGCAACCTAACAAGGTATGGCGTAAAACAGCAGCTCTGGTGATGAATATTGATGATATGAGCAAGCGACTCAAGTCCCTTGAGCGTAAGATCGATCAACAAGACTAAGCGTTCATCTTTTTAACGCTTAATTTCCCGGCCTGTCGGCTTTCTTTTAAACCGGCAGGCCGTGTTATTATTGCTAATCAGTACATTTTGACAGGAAGAGTATTTTGACTACCGACACTCATACTCTGCATATTGAAGAGATTTTAGAACTTCTGCCGCACCGTTACCCGTTTTTGCTGGTAGACCGTGTGCTGGATTTTGAAGAAGGTCGTTTTCTGCGCGCAGTGAAAAATGTCTCCGTTAACGAGCCATTCTTCCAGGGGCACTTCCCTGGTAAACCCATCTTCCCGGGTGTGTTGATCCTGGAAGCGATGGCACAAGCTACCGGTATTCTTGCGTTTAAAAGCGTAGGCAAACTGGAGCCGGGTGAACTGTACTACTTCGCGGGTATCGATGAAGCGCGCTTCAAGCGTCCTGTCGTGCCTGGTGATCAGATGATCATGGAAGTCACTTTTGAAAAAACGCGTCGTGGCCTGACTCGCTTTAAAGGCGTAGCGCTGGTTGACGGCAAAGTTGTTTGCGAAGCGACGATGATGTGTGCTCGTAGCCGGGAGTCCTGATACGTGATTGATAAATCTGCCTTTATTCATCCTACCGCTATTGTGGAAACCGGCGCCATTATTGGTGCTAATGTCCACATTGGCCCGTTCTGTATTGTTGGTCCCCATGTCGAAATTGGTGAGGGTACAGTACTGAAATCTCACGTTGTCGTGAATGGTCATACGACCATTGGCAGCAACAATGAGATCTATCAGTTCGCCTCCATCGGCGAAGTTAACCAGGATTTAAAATATGCTGGTGAGTCGACCCGTCTGGAAATTGGCGATCGTAACCGTATCCGCGAAAGCGTCACCATTCATCGTGGAACAGTACAGGGTGGTGGGTTGACGAAGGTGGGCAGCGATAACCTGTTTATGGTTAATGCGCACATCGCGCACGACTGTACCGTAGGTGACCGCTGTATTCTTGCCAACAACGCAACGCTGGCAGGACACGTATCGGTTGATGATTTCGCAATTATTGGCGGTATGACCGCAGTCCATCAGTTCTGCATCATTGGTGCACACGTGATGGTCGGCGGATGCTCCGGTGTGGCGCAGGACGTCCCACCGTATGTAATTGCGCAGGGCAACCATGCCACGCCATTCGGCGTGAACATCGAAGGCCTCAAGCGTCGTGGCTTTAGTCGCGAAGCGATTACGGCTATCCGCAACGCGTATAAGTTACTGTACCGTAGCGGCAAAACGCTGGAAGAGGCGAAGCCGGAAATTGCCGAACTGGCGGAAAAGCACCCTGAAGTGAACGCGTTCATGGAATTCTTTGACCGTTCCACAAGGGGTCTGATTCGTTAATGGTCGACAGTCGTCCGCTTACGATAGCCCTGGTCGCCGGAGAAACCTCCGGCGATATTCTTGGTGCCGGTCTTATCCGCGCGCTTAAGGCTCGCGTACCTGATGCTCGCTTTGTTGGCGTTGCAGGCCCGCAAATGCAGGCTGAAGGCTGCGAAGCCTGGTACGAAATGGAAGAGCTGGCCGTGATGGGCATTGTTGAGGTACTGGGGCGGCTGCGTCGTCTGCTGCATATCCGCGCCGATCTTACCCGCCGCTTCACCGAGCTCAAACCCGATGTCTTTGTCGGTATTGATGCGCCTGACTTCAACATTACCCTCGAAGGGAATCTGAAAAAGCAGGGCATTAAAACCATTCACTACGTCAGTCCGTCCGTCTGGGCGTGGCGACAGAAACGCGTTTTCAAAATCGGACGGTCAACCAATCTGGTGCTGGCTTTCCTGCCTTTCGAAAAAGCGTTTTACGACAAATTTAACGTTCCGTGCCGTTTTATCGGGCATACCATGGCGGATGCGATGCCGCTGGATCCGGATAAAAACGCAGCGCGTGACGTGCTGGGGATCCCTCACGATGCGCACTGTCTGGCTCTTCTGCCGGGTAGCCGTGGCGCAGAAGTAGAGATGCTTAGCGCGGACTTCCTGAAAACCGCGCAAATTCTGCGCGATACCTATCCCGATCTCGAAGTGGTTGTGCCGCTGGTGAACGCCAAGCGCCGGGAGCAGTTTGAGCGTATCAAAGCCGAGGTTGCACCGGATCTTCACATCCATCTGCTGGATGGAAAAGGCCGTGAGGCGATGGTCGCGAGCGATGCCGCGCTGCTGGCCTCCGGTACGGCAGCCCTGGAGTGCATGCTGGCGAAATGTCCGATGGTGGTAGGCTATCGCATGAAACCGTTCACCTTCTGGCTGGCCAAACGCCTGGTGAAGACGGAGTACGTTTCGCTGCCAAACCTGCTCGCCGGGCGTGAACTGGTGAAAGAGCTTCTGCAGGACGAGTGTCAGCCTCAGGCGCTGGCCGATGCGCTGCTACCGCTGCTTGCCAACGGCAAGACCAGCCACCAGATGCATGATACGTTCCGCGAACTGCATCAGCAGATCCGCTGTAATGCCGATGAGCAAGCGGCTGATGCGGTGCTGGAGTTAGCAAGATGATGGAATTTATTTATCCTCACACCCACCTTGTTGCGGGTGTGGACGAAGTGGGCCGTGGCCCGTTAGTGGGCGCTGTCGTGACCGCGGCGGTGATCCTCGATCCTGCCCGTCCGATTATCGGGTTGAATGACTCCAAAAAGCTTTCAGAAAAGCGCCGACTGGCGTTATTTGATGAGATTCAGGAAAAAGCATTAGCCTGGAGCCTTGGGCGTGCTGAGCCGCATGAAATTGACGAGCTGAACATCCTGCATGCCACAATGCTGGCGATGCAGCGTGCGGTGGCGGGGCTGAAAATTGCCCCGGAGTATGTTCTTATTGACGGCAACCGTTGCCCTGCATTACCTGTGCCTTCCATGGCGGTAGTAAAAGGGGATAGCCGGGTCGCGGAAATCAGTGCGGCTTCTATTATTGCCAAAGTGACTCGCGATGCTGAAATGGCCGCGCTGGATCTCACTTACCCTCAGTATGGCTTCGCTCAGCATAAAGGGTATCCTACAGCCTTCCACCTGGCAAAGCTGGCTGAACATGGCGCAACCGAGCACCACCGGCGCAGTTTTGGCCCGGTGAAACGCGCGCTGGGACTGGTGTCCTGAATCAATACGCAAGCAATTAAGTAACGCGGAATCTGAAGATGGCTGAACCACGTTTCGTACACCTGCGGGTGCATAGCGACTACTCCATGATCGATGGGCTGGCGAAAACCGGGCCGCTGGTAAAAAAGGCGGCCTCACTGGGTATGCCTGCGCTGGCGATCACCGATTTTACCAACCTGTGTGGTCTGGTGAAGTTCTACGGAACGGCGCATGGCGCGGGGATGAAACCCATCGTCGGAGCTGATTTTCATGTGCAGAGCGAACTGCTCGGCGACGAAATGACGCAAATTTCCGTGTTAGCGATGAACAACACGGGTTATCAGAATCTCACCCTGCTAATCTCCAAAGCCTACCAGCGAGGCTACGGCGCCCTGGGGCCATGGATTGACCGGGACTGGCTGGCGGAGCTGAACGAAGGGTTATTGCTGATCTCCGGCGGCCGCATGGGTGATGTGGGCAAATGCCTGCTGCGCGGCAATAGTGCGCTGGTGGATCAGTGCGTATCATTCTATGAAGAGTACTTCCCGGATCGTTATTATCTGGAGCTGATCCGCACCGGTCGCCCGGATGAAGAGAGTTATCTCCATGCCGCTGTCGCGCTTGCGGAAGCGCGCGGGCTGCCCGTGGTGGCAACCAACGATGTACGCTTCATTGAGGCCGGGGATTTCGACGCTCACGAGATTCGCGTGGCGATCCATGATGGCTTCACCCTCGACGATCCGAAGCGCCCGCGTAATTATTCTGCTCAGCAGTACATGCGCAGCGAAGAGGAGATGTGTGAACTCTTCTCTGACATCCCGGAAGCGCTGGAAAACAGCGTTGAAATCGCCAAGCGCTGTAACGTTACCGTGCGTTTGGGTGAGTACTTCCTGCCGCAGTTCCCGACCGGGGAAATGACCACGGAAGACTTCCTGGTCATGAAATCCAAAGAAGGTCTGGAAGAACGTCTTGAATTCCTTTTCCCGGATGAAGAAGAGCGTAAAAAACGTCGTCCGGAATATGACGAGCGCCTGGATATTGAACTTCAGGTTATCAACCAGATGGGCTTCCCGGGCTACTTCCTGATCGTAATGGAGTTTATCCAGTGGTCGAAGGATAACGGCGTGCCGGTTGGTCCAGGACGTGGTTCCGGTGCCGGGTCACTGGTGGCCTATGCGCTTAAGATCACTGACCTCGATCCGCTGGAATTTGACCTGCTATTCGAACGTTTCCTTAACCCGGAACGTGTCTCCATGCCCGACTTCGACGTCGACTTCTGTATGGAAAAACGTGACCAGGTTATTGAGCACGTGGCGGATATGTATGGCCGTGACGCGGTATCGCAGATCATTACCTTCGGTACGATGGCGGCGAAAGCGGTTATCCGCGACGTGGGCCGCGTGCTGGGGCATCCGTACGGCTTCGTCGATCGTATCTCTAAGCTGGTGCCGCCCGATCCGGGGATGACGCTGGCAAAAGCGTTTGAAGCCGAGCCGCAGCTGCCGGAAATCTACGAAGCTGACGAAGAAGTCAAAGCGCTGATTGACATGGCGCGTAAGCTGGAAGGCGTCACGCGTAACGCCGGTAAACACGCGGGTGGTGTGGTTATCGCCCCGACCAAAATTACCGACTTTGCGCCGCTCTATTGTGACGAAGCGGGGCAGCACCCGGTTACCCAGTTTGATAAGAACGACGTTGAATACGCCGGGCTGGTGAAGTTCGACTTCCTCGGTCTGCGTACGCTTACCATCATCAACTGGGCGCTGGAGATGATCAACGCCCGCCGCGAGAAGAACGGCGAGCCGCCGCTGGATATCGCGGCCATCCCGCTGGATGACAAGAAAAGTTTCGACATGCTGCAGCGCTCGGAGACCACCGCGGTCTTCCAGCTTGAATCCCGCGGCATGAAAGATCTGATTAAACGTCTGCAGCCTGACTGCTTCGAAGATATGATCGCACTGGTGGCGCTGTTCCGTCCGGGACCGCTGCAGTCGGGGATGGTAGATAACTTTATCGACCGTAAGCATGGTCGGGAAGAGATTTCCTACCCGGACGTTCAGTGGCAGCACGAAAGCCTGAAGCCGGTACTGGAGCCAACCTACGGCATCATCCTGTATCAGGAACAGGTCATGCAGATTGCTCAGGTGCTCTCCGGCTATACCCTCGGCGGCGCGGATATGCTGCGTCGTGCAATGGGTAAGAAAAAGCCGGAGGAGATGGCCAAGCAGCGCTCTATTTTTGAAGATGGCGCGAAGAAAAACGGCATTGACGGCGAACTGGCAATGAAAATCTTCGACCTGGTGGAGAAATTCGCCGGGTACGGATTTAACAAATCGCACTCTGCCGCCTATGCTTTGGTGTCGTATCAAACCCTGTGGCTGAAGGCGCACTATCCCGCTGAATTTATGGCGGCGGTAATGACCGCCGATATGGATAACACCGAGAAGGTGGTTGGCCTGGTGGATGAGTGCTGGCGCATGGGACTGAAGATCCTGCCGCCGGACATTAACTCGGGTCTTTACCATTTCCACGTTAACGACGACGGGGAGATCGTGTACGGGATCGGCGCAATCAAAGGCGTAGGTGAAGGGCCGATCGAGGCGATCATCGAAGCGCGTAATAACGGTGGTTATTTCCGCGAGCTGTTTGATCTGTGCGCCCGCACCGATACCAAAAAACTGAACCGCCGCGTGCTGGAAAAACTGATCATGTCCGGTGCGTTCGACAGGCTGGGGCCGCACCGCGCCGCGCTGATGAACTCGCTTGGCGACGCGCTGAAAGCCGCGGATCAGCACGCAAAAGCGGAAGCCATTGGCCAGGCGGACATGTTCGGCGTGCTGGCGGAAGAGCCAGAGCAGATCGAGCAGTCTTACGCCAGCTGTCTGCCGTGGCCAGAACAGGTGGTGCTGGATGGTGAGCGTGAAACGTTAGGCTTGTACCTGACGGGGCACCCGATCAACCAGTACATCAAAGAAATTGAGCGCTATGTCGGAGGCTACAGGCTGAAAGACATGCATCCGACAGAACGTGGTAAAATCACCACGGCTGCGGGGCTCGTGATTGCTGCAAGGGTTATGGTCACCAAGCGCGGCAATCGTATCGGCATCTGTACCCTGGATGACCGTTCCGGGCGTCTGGAGGTGATGTTATTCACCGACGCGCTGGACAAATACCAGCAATTGCTGGAAAAAGACCGCATACTTATCGTCAGCGGACAGGTCAGCTTTGATGACTTCAGCGGGGGGCTTAAAATGACCGCCCGCGAAGTGATGGACATTGACGAAGCCCGGGAAAAATATGCTCGCGGGCTTGCTATCTCGCTGACGGACAGGCAAATTGATGACCAGCTTTTAAACCGACTCCGTCAGTCTCTGGAACCCCACCGCTCGGGGACAATTCCAGTACATCTCTACTATCAGAGGGCGGATGCACGTGCGCGGTTGCGCTTTGGTGCAACGTGGCGTGTCTCTCCGAGCGATCGTTTACTGAACGATCTCCGTGGCCTCATTGGTTCGGAGCAGGTGGAACTGGAGTTTGACTAATACAGGAATACTATGAGTCTGAATTTCCTTGATTTCGAACAGCCGATTGCTGAGCTGGAAGCGAAAATCGATTCTCTGACAGCGGTAAGCCGTCAGGATGAAAAACTGGATATTAACATCGACGAAGAAGTGCATCGTCTGCGCGAAAAAAGCGTAGAACTGACGCGCAAAATCTTTGCCGATCTCGGCGCATGGCAGATCGCCCAGTTGGCGCGTCACCCACAGCGTCCGTACACCCTGGATTATGTCCGCCTGGCGTTTGACGAATTTGACGAACTGGCAGGCGACCGCGCTTACGCTGACGATAAAGCTATCGTCGGTGGTATCGCTCGTCTGGATGGACGTCCGGTGATGATCATTGGCCATCAGAAAGGCCGTGAAACCAAAGAGAAGATCCGTCGTAACTTTGGTATGCCGGCACCAGAAGGCTACCGTAAAGCCCTGCGTCTGATGGAGATGGCTGAGCGTTTCAATATGCCCATCATCACCTTTATCGACACCCCGGGTGCTTACCCTGGCGTGGGCGCGGAAGAGCGCGGTCAGTCTGAAGCCATCGCACGTAACCTGCGTGAGATGTCTCGCCTGAAGGTGCCTGTCATCTGTACCGTTATTGGTGAAGGTGGTTCCGGTGGTGCGCTGGCGATTGGCGTGGGCGATAAAGTGAATATGCTGCAGTACAGCACCTATTCCGTTATCTCTCCGGAAGGGTGTGCCTCTATCCTGTGGAAGAGCGCCGATAAAGCGCCTCTGGCTGCAGAAGCGATGGGCATCATTGCCCCACGCCTGAAAGAGCTGAAGCTGATCGATACCGTCATCCCTGAGCCTCTGGGTGGTGCGCATCGTAAGCCGGAAGTGATGGCCGCTTCCCTGAAAGCGCAGCTGCTGGCCGATCTGGCGGACCTGGATGTGCTGAGCAAAGAAGACCTGCTCAATCGTCGTTACCAGCGTCTGATGACCTACGGTTACGCGTAAGCTTCACAATTATCTGAAAAGCCGCACACTGTTGCGGCTTTTTTTATACCTGCGGTTTACCCTGGCTATGCTTAGCTAATGTTTTTTAAGGAGGAAGCCCGTGAATATTATTGCCATTATGGGGCCACACGGCGTCTTTTATAAAGATGAGCCTATCAAGGAGCTGGAGCAGGCCCTGCAGTCACGTGGCTATCAGCTGATCTGGCCGCACAACAGCGCTGACCTGCTGAAGTTCATTGAGCACAACCCGCGGATCTGTGGCGTGATCTTCGACTGGGATGAGTACGACCTGGAGCTGTGCAGCGATATCAACAAGCTGAATGAATATCTCCCGCTGTATGCGTTTATCAATACCCACTCGACCATGGACGTCAGTGCACAGGATATGCGGATGGCGCTGTGGTTTTTCGAATACTCACTCGGCGTGGCCGAAGATATTGCGGCCCGCATTCAGCAATATACCGGCGAGTATCTGGATAACATCACGCCGCCGTTTACCCGGGCGCTGTTTACCTATGTGAAGGAAGGGAAGTACACCTTTTGCACGCCTGGTCATATGGCGGGGACGGCTTATCAAAAAAGCCCGGTTGGCTGTCTGTTTTATGATTTCTTCGGCGGTAACACCCTGAAAGCGGATGTGTCGATTTCGGTTACCGAGCTTGGCTCATTGCTGGATCACACCGGTCCACATCTGGAAGCCGAAGAGTACATCGCCCGCACCTTTGGGGCCGAGCAGAGCTATATGGTGACCAACGGTACGTCGACGTCAAACAAAATCGTCGGCATGTATGCCGCCCCGGCCGGAAGTACGTTACTCATCGACCGTAACTGCCATAAGTCGCTGGCGCATCTGCTGATGATGAGCGATGTCGTACCGCTCTGGCTGTCACCCACGCGTAACGCGCTGGGGATCCTGGGGGGAATTCCGCGACGTGAATTCACCCATTCAGCCATAGAAAATAAGGTGGCGGCGATCCCCGGCGCAAGCTGGCCGATCCATGCGGTGATCACCAACTCCACCTATGACGGATTGCTGTATAACACCAACTGGATCAAACAGACTCTGGATGTTCCCTCGATCCACTTTGATTCCGCGTGGGTTCCTTATACCAATTTTCACCCCATCTACGCGGGTAAAAGCGGGATGAGTGGCGAACGCGTGCCGGGCAAAGTGTTTTTCGAAACGCAATCGACGCACAAAATGCTGGCAGCGTTTTCCCAGGCCTCGCTTATTCATATCAAAGGTGAGTACGACGAAGAGACGTTTAACGAAGCGTTTATGATGCACACCACCACCTCACCAAGTTATCCGCTGGTGGCCTCCATTGAAACGGCTGCGGCGATGCTGCGCGGCAATCCGGGTAAACGTCTTATCAATCGCTCTGTAGAGCGCGCGCTGCATTTCCGCAAAGAGGTTCAGCGGTTAAAAGATGAGGCTGAGGGCTGGTTCTTTGATATCTGGCAGCCGGAAGAGATTGACGAGGCGGAGTGCTGGCCAGTTGCGCCGGGTGAAGAGTGGCACGGCTTCCGTGATGCCGATGCCGACCACATGTTCCTCGACCCGGTAAAAGTGACCATCCTGACGCCGGGCATGGATGAACAGGGCAACATGAGCGACGAAGGCATTCCGGCCGCGCTGGTGGCGAAATTCCTTGATGAGCGCGGCGTGGTGGTGGAGAAAACCGGACCGTATAACCTGTTGTTCCTGTTCAGCATTGGGATTGATAAAACCCGCGCGATGGGTCTGCTACGTGGGCTGATGGAGTTTAAGCGTGCGTATGATCTGAACCTGCGCGTGAAGAACATGCTGCCGGATCTCTATGCGGAGGATCCTGATTTTTATCGCAATATGCGTATACAGGATCTGGCCCAGGGGATCCACAAACTGATCCGCCAGCACGATCTGCCGCGCCTGATGCTGCAGGCGTTTGACGTCTTGCCTGAGATGAAACTGACGCCGCACAAAGCCTGGCAGCGACAGGTAAAAGGGGAGGTAGAAACCGTTGAGCTGGAAAATCTGGTGGGACGCGTCTCGGCCAATATGATCCTGCCTTATCCGCCGGGCGTACCGCTGCTGATGCCGGGAGAGATGATCACCGAAGAGAGCCGTGCGGTGCTCGATTTTCTGCTGATGCTCTGTTCTATCGGGCGTCACTATCCGGGCTTCGAGACGGATATCCACGGTGCGAAACGTGATGAAAATGGGGTTTACTGGGTGCGAGTCCTAAAATAAAGGTGGCTGCTTGCCAGGGGCGGGTTTTCGGTTGTAACGTTCAGGCATCATAAAAAGGAGAAGCTATGCTGGGTTTAAAACAGGTTCATCATATTGCGATCATTGCCACCGATTACGTCAAAAGTAAGGCCTTTTATTGCGACATTCTGGGCTTTACGCTGTTAAGCGAGGCCTATCGTGTGGAGCGCGACTCCTGGAAAGGCGATCTGGCGTTAAACGGGCAGTATGTCATTGAACTGTTCTCTTTTCCTTTCCCGCCTGCGCGTCCGTCCCGTCCGGAAGCCTGCGGCCTGCGCCATCTGGCTTTTAGCGTGGATGATCTTGACCGTGCGGTAAAACATCTTGAAGAGCATGGCGTGAAGTGCGAAGCGATTCGTGTCGATCCGTTTACCGACAAGCGTTTTACTTTTTTCAACGATCCGGACGGTCTTCCGCTGGAGCTTTACCAGCAGTAAGCGCCATCCTGTGTGATAATGCCCGCTCTGTTCGGGCATTTTTTATGTGTAATTCTCTATGACCCTACCTGCTATTGCGCAAGCCGTTTCACCGTACCGCCAGCTGCTGGTGGGATTTAGCGGTGGCCTGGATTCTACGGTGTTGCTCCATCGCCTCAAGCTCTGGCGCGATCAGCAACCTGACGTTCAGCTCCGGGCGATGCATATCCATCATGGGCTGAGTCCTCATGCCGACGTCTGGGTTGCGCATTGTGAAGCGGTGTGTTCCGCATGGGCGATCCCGCTTGAGATTAAACGGGTAGTGCTCAGAGATGAGGGGCTCGGTATTGAAGCGCACGCGCGTAAAGCGCGCTATGCCGCGTTTACCGCGGCATTACAGCCCGGCGAAGCGCTGGTCACGGCACAGCACCTTGACGACCAATGCGAAACCTTTTTGCTGGCGTTAAAACGGGGAAGTGGCCCGGCGGGGCTCTCCGCCATGCCTGAACGCTCTGATTTTGCCGGGACGCAATTATTGCGTCCGCTGCTTGGCGAGTCGCGCGCATCGCTGGAAGCCTGGGCGCAGCAATATCAGCTGAGCTGGATTGAAGATGAGAGCAATCAGGACGATGGCTACGATCGTAATTTCCTGCGTCTGCGTGTTTTGCCGTTACTGACCGCACGCTGGCCGCACTTTGCAGACGCAACAGCACGAAGCGCCCTGCTGTGTGCCGAACAGGAGAGCCTGCTGGATGAACTGCTGAGTGAAGAACTGGCTGAACTGATTTCGGTAAACGGGGCGTTGGCGATCGCACCGCTGGAGGCGATGAGTCCGGTTCGTCGGGCCGCGCTGCTGCGCCGTTGGCTGGCCTCTCACCGTGCAACGATGCCATCGCGTGCCATGCTGGGACGTATCTGGGACGAAGTCGCCCAGGCGCGGGAGGATGCAACGCCGTGCGTGCACCTGAACGGTTTTGACGTCAGGCGCTATAAAGGCCAGCTGTGGTGGGTGAAATCGACCCCCTCGCTTGCAGATGTGGTGCTCGGCTGGCCATCGCCTGCGAAACCGCTGCTGTTGCCCTGGGATATGGGAAGCTTGTCTCTGGAGACGCCAGGCCATGTGCGTTTACCGAAAGCCGAAGAACCGGTCACCGTGCGCTTTAAGGCCAGCGGTATGCTGCACATTGTCGGACGTAACGGTGGAAGGAAGCTCAAAAAAATCTGGCAGGAGTGCAATGTGCCGCCCTGGTTGCGCGATACCACGCCGTTACTTTTTTACGGTGAAACACTGATTGCGGCGGCAGGGGTATTCATTACAGAAGAGGGCTGGGCAGAATCGGGCGTGAGTCTGGAGTGGAAAACGTAACGGGCAGCCAGGCTGCCCGTTAGTGTCATCAGGATTCGCTCACCACGACGGTGCCGATTTGCGGGTGGCTGAAGCTGGCAATTTTGTCCAGGCGTAGCTCACGCGTCGCACCGGCGTCTTCCACTATCAGATATTCCACATTCTTACGTGAAACCAGGTCGCTGGCTTTCGCCTTCAACACTTCGCCATCTTTTAACTCCAGCGTCAGTATTAAATGATGCTGGCAGGCGAGTTCGAGGTTGTCATAGTCATCACAATTGATGGGTTGATAAGTATCATTCATCGACATAATCGCTCACCAGTAAATTCGCCGCAGCATACGCTGCTTTTTCCCTGACCGATTCTGAAAGGCTCTCATCAGAGGCCACTTCATTAAGCACTTTCAATACACAGCCCAACGCATCCGGGACATATCCCAGATCTCCGCTGGCGATTTCCGCATACCGTTTGCGAATTAGCTCACAATAATTATTCACATCCCCTCCCGCCAGCGCACTGACTTACTGTGAGATATCATTAAGCCTACGAAGATAAACTCGGTTTAGCAAGGTGACTATACCATACTCATTTAAGCAATATCAGAGCCTTGATGGCGCCGTATTCATCACGGCGTAACAGCCTTTTGCCGCTGTTTTCGCTACAATGTGCGCCTGATTCGAAAGGAGTTCTCCCATGGCGCTGAAAGCGACAATTTATAAAGCGGTGGTCAATGTGGCTGACCTTGACCGCAACCAGTTTCTGGATGCGTCACTGACGCTGGCGCGTCACCCCTCTGAAACCCAGGAGCGCATGATGCTGCGCCTGCTGGCGTGGATTAAATATGCCGACGAGCGTCTGCAGTTCACCCGTGGCTTAAGCGCAGAAGACGAGCCGGAAGCCTGGCTGCGTAACGATCATCTGGGTATCGATTTATGGATTGAACTTGGTCTGCCAGATGAGCGCCGCCTTAAAAAGGCGTGTACCCAGTCTGCGGAAGTGGCGCTATTCGCGTACAACCAACGCGCTGCGGAAATCTGGTGGCAGCAAAACAAGAGCAAGTGCGGTCAGTTTACAAACCTCACAGTCTGGTATCTGGATGATGAACAACTGGCGCAGCTGAGCGAATTTGCCAGCCGGACGATGACTCTGCAGGCGACGATCCAGGACGGCGCAATCTGGCTTTCTGACTCTCAGAATAATCTGGAAATTCATCTGACGGCGTGGCAGCCTGCTTCATGATCGTGTTGTCCCGAAACGTCAGCATCCCGGACAATGAGCTGGAGATCACCGCCATCCGTGCGCAGGGGGCGGGGGGACAGCACGTTAACAAGGCTTCAACCGCTATCCATTTGCGCTTTGACATTCGGGCCTCAAGCCTGCCAGAGTATTATAAGGAAAGTCTGCTCGCTGCCAGCCATCATCTGATCACCAGCGACGGTGTCATTGTGATCAAGGCGCAGGAGTACCGTAGCCAGGAGTTAAACCGGGAAGCGGCAATTGCCAGACTGGTGGCGGTGATAAAAGAATTAACTGCGGTGCAAAAAAGCCGTCGGGCAACGCGGCCAACCCGCGCATCGAAAGAGCGTCGGTTGTCGTCAAAGGCTCAGAAATCCACAGTGAAAGCACTACGCGGTAAAGTTCGTCGCCCTTTGGATTGACGAAAAGGAACACTATTTCATAAGGAATTCATTGTGAAAAAAGCATTATGGTCAGCGTTGGCAGTGAGTACGCTCTTTGCGCTTTTCGGATGTAACAACCGTTCGGAAACGCAGGTCCTGCAGCCCACGCAGAATGAAGAGTTAAAGCCAATGCAGCAGAGCTGGCGCGGCGTACTGCCTTGTGCCGACTGTGAAGGTATTGAGACGTCGCTGTTCCTGCAAAAAGACGGTACGTGGGTCATGAATCAGCGGTATCAGGGCGCGAAAGAACCCTCCTCTTTTGCGACTTACGGAACATGGGCACGCACGGCCGAGAAGCTGGTGTTGACCGATACGAGCGGCGAGAAAACGTATTTCCGCGCCAAAGGCGAGGGGATGGAGATGCTCGACCGTGAAGGCAACCCGATTGAATCCCAGTTCAACTACACGCTGGCTCCGGTGAAAGCGGCGCTGCCGGCCACGCCGATGCCGATGCGGGGCATGTATTTCTATATGGCTGATGCGGCCATCTTTACAGATTGCGCAACGGGTAAGAAAGTAAGCGTGGCGAACAATGCCCAGCTGGAACGGGATTATGCGGTCGCACGCGGAAATGACAGTAAGCCGGTATTATTGACGGTCGACGGTCACTTTACGCTGGAGCCAAACCCGGATAGCGGCGAGTTGGTGAAAACCCTTGTGGCAGATAAATACGCGAAGTTCGCGGCAGGCAAAGACTGTAACAGTAAATAACGCTGGCTTTGCGCCATGAAAAAACCCCGCCTGAGCGGGGTTTTTTTATTTAACCTTTGATGGCTTTTACCAGGTAATCAAGGATATCACCGGTCTTAATCATCTGTTTTTCGCCGCTACGACGGTATTTATATTCAATCTCGTCGCTGTCGAGGTTACGGTCACCGATAACGATGGTATGAGGAATACCAATCAGTTCCATATCAGCAAACATCACGCCCGGACGTTCTTTACGGTCGTCCATCAGCACTTCGATACCCTGCGCGCGCAGCTCTGCGTACAGTTTCTCAGCCAGCTCCTGCACACGGTAAGACTTGTGCATGTTCATTGGCAGGATCGCCACCTGGAACGGCGCGATGTTATCCGGCCAGACAATGCCACGCTCGTCGTAGTTCTGCTCAATCGCCGCAGCCACCACGCGCGTGACCCCGATACCGTAGCAACCCATGGTCAGGATCTGGTTACGGCCATCTTCACCCTGAACGGCAGCGTTCAGCGCACGGGAATATTTATCGCCCAGCTGGAAGATATGCCCCACTTCGATGCCGCGTTTAATCATCAGGGTGCCCTGGCCATCCGGGCTTGGATCGCCTGCAACAACGTTGCGGATATCCGCCACTTCTGGCGTTGCCACATCGCGATCCCAGTTGATGCCAAAGTAGTGTTTACCATCAATATTAGCGCCTGCAGCGAAGTCGCTCATCGCCGCAACCGTGCGGTCAATCACAACAGGCACAGTCATATTCACCGGACCCAGAGAGCCTGGGCCTGCGTTTACGACGGCGCGGATTTCTGCTTCCGTTGCGAAGGTCAGTGGGCTGGCAACCTGTGGCAGCTTCTCAGCTTTCACTTCGTTCAGCTCGTGATCACCACGTACCAGCAGGGCAACCAGCGGATATGCACTGCCTTCAGTGGATTTCACCAGCAGCGTTTTAACGGTTTTTTCGATCGGCAGCGCAAACTGCTCAACCAGCTCGGCAATGGTTTTGGCATTTGGCGTGTCAACCAGCGTCATTTCCTGGGTTGCCGCGCCGCGTGGTTCTTTTGGTGCCAGTGCTTCAGCAAATTCAATGTTTGCCGCGTAGTCAGAGGAGTCAGAGAAGATCACATCGTCTTCACCGCTCTGCGCCAGAACCTGGAACTCATGGGACGCGCTACCACCGATAGAGCCGGTATCGGCCTGCACAGCACGGAAATCCAGACCCATGCGGGAGAAGATTTTGCTGTAAGCCTCGTACATTTTGTCGTAGGTCTCTTGCAGAGATTCCTGAGAAGTATGGAAAGAGTAAGCATCTTTCATCAGGAATTCGCGAGAACGCATAACGCCGAAACGTGGGCGAACTTCGTCACGGAACTTGGTCTGGATCTGGAAGAAGTTCAGCGGCAGCTGTTTGTAAGAGCTCAGCTCATTGCGAATCAGATCGGTGATCACTTCTTCATGCGTCGGGCCGAGGACGAACGGACGCTCGCCACGGTCAACGAAGCGCAGCAGTTCAGGGCCATATTGCTCCCAACGGCCGCTCTCCTGCCACAGGTCAGCGGGCTGAACCACGGGCATGGACACCTCGATAGCACCGGCGTTATTCATCTCTTCACGCACGATGTTTTCGACTTTTTTCAGGACGCGCACGCCGGTCGGCAGCCAGGTGTACAACCCGGAGGCCAGCTTGCGGATCATCCCGGCGCGCAGCATCAGCTGGTGGCTGATGACTTCGGCGTCGGCAGGTGTCTCCTTCAGTGTGGAGAGCAGATATTGGCTAGTACGCATGTTGTTACGGTTCCATTTCGACGATTGGAACAGGCTGAAACGCCAGCCTGACACAAAAAAAGTGGTTTAGTTTACCAGTGTGGCAAAGATGCCAAAAGAGAGGAGAAGAAAATTACCTGGGTTCCAGGGCAAACACTTCAAAACCGGTCTCTGTCACGCGCCAGCGGACATTAAAATCCAGCAGCCAGACGGCGTAGGTTTTCCCGGCTTCCTCTTCTTTACGGTAGGCTGGACGCGGATCCTGCGCCAGAACGTCTACGATAAAGTCCCGCAAACGGGGATAGCGCTTTTCCAGTTGGCTAAGTTGCGTAAGCAGTTCTGGCGTAAAGTGAACAGGCATATCCGCCTGCGGTGCTTGCTGGGCGTAGCTGGCCCGGGCATCTGGCAACGCTTCGGCAAAAGGCAGATAGGGTTTAATGTCGATAACCGGGGTGCCATCAACCAGGTCAAGGCTGCCTAACTCCAGTATCACCTGATCTTTCTGACAGCGTATTCCTTTCAGTTCAACCAGCGACATGCCGATCGGGTTTGGACGAAAGGTTGAGCGGGTCGCGAATACCCCCATCCGGGCATTTCCGCCCAGACGAGGAGGGCGCACCGTAGGACGCCAGCCACCGTCCATCGTCTGGTGAAACACAAAAACAACCCATAAATGGCTGAATGCCTCAAGCCCGCGCACCGCATCTGCCTGATTATAGGGCGCAATCAAGTGAAGTTCACCGCTGCCGCTGGTGACCAGACCCGGCTGGCGTGGCACGGCAAACTTCTCTTTGTAAGGAGAGCGGATAACGCCTATCTGTTCGAAATGAAAGGCACTCATTTCGCCGAAATGGTCAGCGCCGAACCAATACACACCGCCTGACGATAGCAGCCTGGTGTCCCGCTGGTGACTTCACAGCTGTGCAACAGTACCGCGTTAGCTTTCATTTTGGCCGCGTTGATCTGCATACGTTTACGGGCTGTCGGAATGTTGGGTGGGGAGTCCTGATTGGTAGCCTGACAGGATTCACCGCTCACCTCACCGAGCTCACGGAAAGGCTTGCCCACAAGTTCGTCGGCTTTGGTAATGATACGAACCGGCGCAGGGCGAGGCGCTTTAGGTTTAACGGGCTCTGCTTTTGGCGGGGTTGCAGTGCTTTGAACGGGTTCAACTGGAGATCTGCTTAGCATAGAACAGCCGCTCAGCATCAGTGCTAAAAGACAGATCGGTAAAGCACGCATAATAATTCCTCAGTGGATAATCAAAACGTCAGATATTGAATCAGTTGACTGCACAAATGACAAGACGGGCAGAAGCCCGTCTTGATGATATTACACTGAGGTAAGATTACCAGCCTTTAACCGCGCCGCCGTTAAACACTTTGTTGGCTTCCTGGTAAACTTCTTCAGACTGATAAGCCTGAACGAATTTCTTCACGTTTTCCGCGTCTTTGTTGTCTTCACGGGTCACGATCAGGTTAACGTACGGGGAATCTTTGTCTTCAACAAAGATGCCGTCTTTTGCCGGGGTCAGGCCAATCTGGCTGGCGTAGGTAGTGTTGATAACAGCCAGGGCGATCTGCGCATCGTCCAGAGAGCGTGGCAGCTGCGGCGCTTCCAGCTCAACAATTTTCAGATTTTTCGGGTTCTCGGTCACGTCGAGAACGGTCGGCAGCAGGCCAACGCCGTCTTTCAGTTTAATCAGGCCCACTTTCTGCAGCAGCAGCAGGGAGCGGCCCAGGTTAGTTGGATCGTTTGGCACAGCAACCTGAGAGCCTGGCTGCAATTCGTCCAGCGATTTAATCTTCTTGGAGTAGCCCGCGATTGGGTAAACGAAGGTGTTACCCACCGCAACCAGTTTGTAGCCGCGATCCTTAATCTGCTGATCCAGGTACGGTTTGTGCTGGAAGGCGTTGGCGTCAATATCGCCTTTGCTCAGCGCTTCGTTCGGCAGAACGTAATCGTTGAAGGTCACCAGCTCAACATCAAGGCCATACTTCTCTTTTGCCACTTTCTGAGCGGTTTCAGCAACCTGCTGTTCTGCACCCACGATAACGCCCACTTTAATGTGGTTTGGATCTTTTTCGTCCTGACCACAACCCACCAGTGCCAGAGAGCCGATCAGCGCGCCTGCTGCAGCAAAGGTCTTTAATTTAAACGCCATGTTTTTATCCTTAACTCGTCGAGTTTGTGTTGTGTGTAACGTTATTTGTGCGTAACAGCCCGGACGATGCGATCGCCAGAGAACTGGATGAGATAAACCAGTACAACCAGCAATACCAGAACGGTATTCATTACGGTAGCGTTATAACCAATATAGCCGTACTGGTAACCAATCTGGCCTAAACCGCCAGCGCCAACGGCACCGCCCATCGCGGAATAACCGACCAGGGTGATAAGCGTAATGGTTGCCGCATTCACCAGGCCTGGCAGTGCTTCCGGCAGCAGAACCTTGCGCACGATCTGCATCGGTGTGGCGCCCATTGCGCGGGAAGCTTCGATCAACCCGGTTGGAATTTCAAGCAGGGCGTTTTCCACCATACGCGCGATAAACGGCGCGGCGCCGACCGTCAGGGGAACAATGGCCGCCTGCAGACCAATAGAGGTGCCGACAATCACGCGGGTGAATGGAATCATCCATACCAGCAGAATAATAAACGGGATAGAACGGAAGATATTGACCAGCGCAGAGAGCGTACGGTACAACTTCGCGTTCTCAATGATTTGACCCGGACGCGTCACGTACAGCAGTACGCCGACCGGCAGGCCAATCACAAAACCAAAGAAACCGGATACAAAGGTCATTGCCAGCGTTTCCCAAACGCCGCGAACCAGCAGCCACATCATCGGCTCAGACATAACCCAGTACCTCTATTTTTACGTGATGTTCTTGCAGCCAGGCAATTGCCGCCTGGGTTTCTTCTTGTGTGCCGTGCATTTCCGTCAGCATGATGCCGAACTTCACGCCGCCGGCGTAATCCATCTGCGCGCTGATGATGTTGTTGTTCACATTGAAGCGGCGCGCGGTTTCGGAAAGCAGCGGGGCATCAACGGACTGACCGGTGAACTCCATTCGCAGCATCGGGACGCTGTTCGTCGTGGGTTCGGTTTTCAAACGCTCCAGATAATCTTCCGGAATATCCAGATGCAGTGTGGACTGAATAAATTGCTGCGCCAGCGGGGTCTTAGGATGTGAAAACACTTCACTTACCGTGTCCTGCTCAATCAGTTCACCGTTGCTGATCACGGCAACACAGTCACAGATGCGTTTTACGACATCCATCTCGTGCGTAATAAGGAGGATCGTCAGGCCGAGACGACGGTTAATGTCTTTCAGCAGTTCCAGAATAGAACGGGTGGTGGCCGGGTCTAATGCGCTGGTGGCTTCATCGCACAGCAGCACTTTGGGATTGCTTGCCAGCGCACGGGCAATGGCTACACGCTGTTTTTGTCCGCCAGACAGATTAGCCGGGTAGCTATCATGTTTATCACCCAGACCCACGAGATCCAGCAGCTCGGTTACGCGACGCTTAACCTCATCTTTAGGCGTGTTGTCGAGCTCCAGCGGTAAGGCGACGTTGCCGAACACCGTGCGTGACGCCAGCAGGTTAAAGTGCTGGAAAATCATGCCAATCTGGCGACGCGCTTTGGTCAGTTCTTTTTCTGAGAGCGCGGTCAGTTCTTGTCCGCCAACTTCTACGCTGCCCTGGGTTGGGCGCTCAAGCAGGTTAACACAACGGATCAGTGTACTTTTACCTGCACCCGATGCGCCAATGACGCCATAAATCTGACCAGCAGGAACATGCAGGCTGACATTGTTCAGCGCCTGAATGGTTCGGTTCCCCTGCTGGAACACTTTGGTGATATTGGAAAGTTTAATCATTAGATTATTTTTATCGTATGTAAGTTAGCCGTGGCATTTTCGTCTGCCAGATACGGGTGATGCCCGTAAACAAAACGGATGTTAAGGCATCCAGACGTCTAAATCAATCCAACTCTGTGCGATGAGCACTTTATTGCGCTGCGATTCATGAGATACTAGCTGAACACGCCTTTTTCAGGAGCAAACCGGTGGCAAAATCAGTACCCGCAATTTTTCTCGATCGTGATGGCACTATTAATGTGGATCACGGTTATGTTCACGAGATTGACGAGTTCGAATTTATCGAAGGCGTTATCGATGCCATGCGCCAGCTAAAAGAGATGGGCTATGCGCTGGTGGTTGTCACCAACCAGTCTGGTATCGCGCGTGGCAAATTTACCGAAGCGCAATTCGAAACGCTGACGGAATGGATGGACTGGTCTCTTGCCGACCGCGGTGTTGATCTTGATGGCATCTATTATTGTCCTCATCACCCGCAGGGAACGGTAGAAGAGTATCGCCAGACCTGTGATTGCCGTAAGCCGCACCCGGGGATGTTTATCTCGGCGCAGGAATTTCTGCATATTGATATGGCCGCTTCTTATATGGTGGGCGATAAAATGGAAGATATGCAGGCGGCAACCGCGGCGGGTGTGGGTACCAAAGTATTAGTTCGCACCGGCAAACCCGTGACGCCAGAAGCAGAGACTGCAGCGGATTGGGTGATTAATAGCCTGGCCGATCTGCCTGAAGCGATCAAAAAGCACCAAAAATAGGCTTTTTGGCGAAAAGATGAGCGGTTGAAATAAAAATGCATATTTCCGCTTGTCATTCCCCGGAGGCCCCCTATAATGCGCCTCCATCGACACGGCGGATGTGAATCACTTCACAAACAACCCGGTCGGTTGAAGAGAAAAAATCCTGAAATTCAGGGTTGACTCTGAAAGAGGAAAGCGTAATATACGCCACCTCGCGACAGAGCGCTGAAGCGCGTCGCAACTGCTCTTTAACAATTTATCAGACAATCTGTGTGGGCACTCAAAGTGACATGGATTCTTAACGTCCTCGGACGAAAAAATGAATACCAAGTCTCAACGAGTGAACACGTAATTCATTACGAAGTTTAATTCATTGAGCATCAAACTTTTAAATTGAAGAGTTTGATCATGGCTCAGATTGAACGCTGGCGGCAGGCCTAACACATGCAAGTCGAACGGTAGCACAGAGAGCTTGCTCTCGGGTGACGAGTGGCGGACGGGTGAGTAATGTCTGGGAAACTGCCTGATGGAGGGGGATAACTACTGGAAACGGTAGCTAATACCGCATAACGTCGCAAGACCAAAGAGGGGGACCTTCGGGCCTCTTGCCATCAGATGTGCCCAGATGGGATTAGCTAGTAGGTGGGGTAACGGCTCACCTAGGCGACGATCCCTAGCTGGTCTGAGAGGATGACCAGCCACACTGGAACTGAGACACGGTCCAGACTCCTACGGGAGGCAGCAGTGGGGAATATTGCACAATGGGCGCAAGCCTGATGCAGCCATGCCGCGTGTATGAAGAAGGCCTTCGGGTTGTAAAGTACTTTCAGCGGGGAGGAAGGTGTTGTGGTTAATAACCGCAGCAATTGACGTTACCCGCAGAAGAAGCACCGGCTAACTCCGTGCCAGCAGCCGCGGTAATACGGAGGGTGCAAGCGTTAATCGGAATTACTGGGCGTAAAGCGCACGCAGGCGGTCTGTCAAGTCGGATGTGAAATCCCCGGGCTCAACCTGGGAACTGCATTCGAAACTGGCAGGCTGGAGTCTTGTAGAGGGGGGTAGAATTCCAGGTGTAGCGGTGAAATGCGTAGAGATCTGGAGGAATACCGGTGGCGAAGGCGGCCCCCTGGACAAAGACTGACGCTCAGGTGCGAAAGCGTGGGGAGCAAACAGGATTAGATACCCTGGTAGTCCACGCCGTAAACGATGTCGATTTGGAGGTTGTGCCCTTGAGGCGTGGCTTCCGGAGCTAACGCGTTAAATCGACCGCCTGGGGAGTACGGCCGCAAGGTTAAAACTCAAATGAATTGACGGGGGCCCGCACAAGCGGTGGAGCATGTGGTTTAATTCGATGCAACGCGAAGAACCTTACCTGGTCTTGACATCCACAGAACTTTCCAGAGATGGATTGGTGCCTTCGGGAACTGTGAGACAGGTGCTGCATGGCTGTCGTCAGCTCGTGTTGTGAAATGTTGGGTTAAGTCCCGCAACGAGCGCAACCCTTATCCTTTGTTGCCAGCGGTTAGGCCGGGAACTCAAAGGAGACTGCCAGTGATAAACTGGAGGAAGGTGGGGATGACGTCAAGTCATCATGGCCCTTACGACCAGGGCTACACACGTGCTACAATGGCGCATACAAAGAGAAGCGACCTCGCGAGAGCAAGCGGACCTCATAAAGTGCGTCGTAGTCCGGATTGGAGTCTGCAACTCGACTCCATGAAGTCGGAATCGCTAGTAATCGTAGATCAGAATGCTACGGTGAATACGTTCCCGGGCCTTGTACACACCGCCCGTCACACCATGGGAGTGGGTTGCAAAAGAAGTAGGTAGCTTAACCTTCGGGAGGGCGCTTACCACTTTGTGATTCATGACTGGGGTGAAGTCGTAACAAGGTAACCGTAGGGGAACCTGCGGTTGGATCACCTCCTTACCTTAAAGAACCTGCCTTTGCAGTGCTCACACAGATTGTCTGATGAAAAACAGCAGTAAAAACCTCTACAGGCTTGTAGCTCAGGTGGTTAGAGCGCACCCCTGATAAGGGTGAGGTCGGTGGTTCAAGTCCACTCAGGCCTACCAAATTTTCCCTGATACTGCGTTGCGGCAACGCTCACATACTGATGTATGCGTCGCGTTACCACGCCTTGTCTCAGGAAAAATTACCGGTACAGAGGTTTGCAAACGATGGGGCTATAGCTCAGCTGGGAGAGCGCCTGCTTTGCACGCAGGAGGTCTGCGGTTCGATCCCGCATAGCTCCACCATCTTTTACTGCGAACACAAGAAAACTTCAGAGTGAACCTGAAAAGGTGCACTGCGAAGTTTTGCTCTTTAAAAATCTGGATCAAGCTGAAAATTGAAACGACACACATGTTATGTGTGTTCGAGTCTCTCAAATTTTCGCAATCATGAAGTGAAACATCTTCGGGTTGTGAGGTTAAGCGACTAAGCGTACACGGTGGATGCCCTGGCAGTCAGAGGCGATGAAGGACGTGCTAATCTGCGAAAAGCGCCGGCGAGGTGATATGAACCCTTGACCCGGCGATGTCCGAATGGGGAAACCCAGTGTGATTCGTCACACTATCGTTAACTGAATACATAGGTTAACGAGGCGAACCGGGGGAACTGAAACATCTAAGTACCCCGAGGAAAAGAAATCAACCGAGATTCCCCCAGTAGCGGCGAGCGAACGGGGAGCAGCCCAGAGTCTGAATCAGCTTGTGTGTTAGTGGAAGCGTCTGGAAAGTCGCACGGTACAGGGTGAAAGTCCCGTACACGAAAATGCACAGGCTGTGAACTCGAAGAGTAGGGCGGGACACGTGGTATCCTGTCTGAATATGGGGGGACCATCCTCCAAGGCTAAATACTCCTGACTGACCGATAGTGAACCAGTACCGTGAGGGAAAGGCGAAAAGAACCCCGGCGAGGGGAGTGAAAAAGAACCTGAAACCGTGTACGTACAAGCAGTGGGAGCACCTTCGGGTGTGACTGCGTACCTTTTGTATAATGGGTCAGCGACTTATATTCTGTAGCAAGGTTAACCGTATAGGGGAGCCGAAGGGAAACCGAGTCTTAACTGGGCGTTAAGTTGCAGGGTATAGACCCGAAACCCGGTGATCTAGCCATGGGCAGGTTGAAGGTTGGGTAACACTAACTGGAGGACCGAACCGACTAATGTTGAAAAATTAGCGGATGACCTGTGGCTGGGGGTGAAAGGCCAATCAAACCGGGAGATAGCTGGTTCTCCCCGAAAGCTATTTAGGTAGCGCCTCGTGAACTCATCTTCGGGGGTAGAGCACTGTTTCGGCTAGGGGGCCATCCCGGCTTACCAACCCGATGCAAACTACGAATACCGAAGAATGTTATCACGGGAGACACACGGCGGGTGCTAACGTCCGTCGTGAAGAGGGAAACAACCCAGACCGCCAGCTAAGGTCCCAAAGTCATGGTTAAGTGGGAAACGATGTGGGAAGGCCCAGACAGCCAGGATGTTGGCTTAGAAGCAGCCATCATTTAAAGAAAGCGTAATAGCTCACTGGTCGAGTCGGCCTGCGCGGAAGATGTAACGGGGCTAAACCATGCACCGAAGCTGCGGCAGCGACGCTTATGCGTTGTTGGGTAGGGGAGCGTTCTGTAAGCCGTTGAAGGTGGCCTGTGAGGGTTGCTGGAGGTATCAGAAGTGCGAATGCTGACATAAGTAACGATAAAGCGGGTGAAAAGCCCGCTCGCCGGAAGACCAAGGGTTCCTGTCCAACGTTAATCGGGGCAGGGTGAGTCGACCCCTAAGGCGAGGCCGAAAGGCGTAGTCGATGGGAAACAGGTTAATATTCCTGTACTTGGTGTTACTGCGAAGGGGGGACGGAGAAGGCTATGTTAGCCGGGCGACGGTTGTCCCGGTTTAAGCATGTAGGCGGAGGTTCCAGGTAAATCCGGTACCTTTTAACGCTGAGGTGTGATGACGAGGCACTACGGTGCTGAAGTAACAAATGCCCTGCTTCCAGGAAAAGCCTCTAAGCATCAGGTAACACGAAATCGTACCCCAAACCGACACAGGTGGTCAGGTAGAGAATACCAAGGCGCTTGAGAGAACTCGGGTGAAGGAACTAGGCAAAATGGTGCCGTAACTTCGGGAGAAGGCACGCTGATATGTAGGTGAAGCCCCTGCGGGTGGAGCTGAAATCAGTCGAAGATACCAGCTGGCTGCAACTGTTTATTAAAAACACAGCACTGTGCAAACACGAAAGTGGACGTATACGGTGTGACGCCTGCCCGGTGCCGGAAGGTTAATTGATGGGGTTAGCGGTAACGCGAAGCTCTTGATCGAAGCCCCGGTAAACGGCGGCCGTAACTATAACGGTCCTAAGGTAGCGAAATTCCTTGTCGGGTAAGTTCCGACCTGCACGAATGGCGTAATGATGGCCAGGCTGTCTCCACCCGAGACTCAGTGAAATTGAACTCGCTGTGAAGATGCAGTGTACCCGCGGCAAGACGGAAAGACCCCGTGAACCTTTACTATAGCTTGACACTGAACACTGGTCCTTGATGTGTAGGATAGGTGGGAGGCTTTGAAGCGTGGACGCCAGTCTGCGTGGAGCCGTCCTTGAAATACCACCCTTTAATGGCTGGTGTTCTAACGTAGACCCGTAATCCGGGTTGCGGACAGTGTCTGGTGGGTAGTTTGACTGGGGCGGTCTCCTCCCAAAGAGTAACGGAGGAGCACGAAGGTTAGCTAATCCTGGTCGGACATCAGGAGGTTAGTGCAATGGCATAAGCTAGCTTGACTGCGAGAGTGACGGCTCGAGCAGGTGCGAAAGCAGGTCATAGTGATCCGGTGGTTCTGAATGGAAGGGCCATCGCTCAACGGATAAAAGGTACTCCGGGGATAACAGGCTGATACCGCCCAAGAGTTCATATCGACGGCGGTGTTTGGCACCTCGATGTCGGCTCATCACATCCTGGGGCTGAAGTAGGTCCCAAGGGTATGGCTGTTCGCCATTTAAAGTGGTACGCGAGCTGGGTTTAGAACGTCGTGAGACAGTTCGGTCCCTATCTGCCGTGGGCGCTGGAGAATTGAGGGGGGCTGCTCCTAGTACGAGAGGACCGGAGTGGACGCATCACTGGTGTTCGGGTTGTCATGCCAATGGCACTGCCCGGTAGCTAAATGCGGAAGAGATAAGTGCTGAAAGCATCTAAGCACGAAACTTGCCCCGAGATGAGTTCTCCCTGAGACTTAAAGTCTCCTGAAGGAACGTTGAAGACGACGACGTTGATAGGTCGGGTGTGTAAGCGCAGCGATGCGTTGAGCTAACCGATACTAATGAACCGTGAGGCTTAACCTTACAACGCCGAAGATGTTTTGGCGAAGAGACAGATTTTCAGCTTTGATTCAGAGTCCGAAGGATTTTGCGCTGAGACAAGGCGGCAAGCGAAGGAAAGGAAGGAGCATACTGAGGTATGTGACTGACTTTACGAGAGCAGCCAACGCAGTATCAGCCCAAAAGACACAGGACAGAGCACAGGAATTTGCCTGGCGGCTTTAGCGCGGTGGTCCCACCTGACCCCATGCCGAACTCAGAAGTGAAACGCCGTAGCGCCGATGGTAGTGTGGGGTCTCCCCATGTGAGAGTAGGGAACTGCCAGGCATCAAATTAAGTAGTAAACCGGTGCATCAATCCGGTGGTTACAGCAGTCTTCGGTGGAGCGGTAGTTCAGTCGGTTAGAATACCTGCCTGTCACGCAGGGGGTCGCGGGTTCGAGTCCCGTCCGTTCCGCCACTTATTAAAAGCCCTGAGTTAACGCTCAGGGCTTTTTTCTTATCTGCTTCCCAATTATTGCTAAATCAGCAAAAATCCTCTGCGTTTTACGACCTTTTTCAGCATAACGCCAGCAGCGATAATCTTCCTCAGTTAACGAACATTACGAATAACGAGGAATGACATGACTATCCCTGCATTAGGCCTGGGCACTTTCCGCCTGAAAGACGACGTTGTTATCGCATCGGTCAAAACCGCCCTTGAGCTTGGCTATCGCGCAATTGATACCGCGCAGATTTATGAAAATGAAGCTGCGGTTGGCCAGGCGATTGAAGAAAGCGGTGTACCGCGTAACGAACTGTTTATCACCACCAAAATCTGGATCGAGAACCTCAGTAAAGACAAGCTGATCCCAAGCCTGAAAGAGAGCCTGAAGAAGCTGCGTACTGACTATGTCGATCTGACCCTGATCCACTGGCCATCTCCGAATGATGCCGTTTCTGTAGAAGAATTCATGCAGGCGCTGCTGGAAGCGAAAGAGCAGGGCTTAACCCGTCAAATTGGTATTTCGAACTTCACCATTCCGTTGATGGAAAAAGCCATTGCTGCCGTTGGCGCAGAGAACATTGCGACCAACCAGATTGAGCTCTCCCCTTATCTGCAAAACCGCAACGTGGTGGCGTGGGCCA
The DNA here is from genome assembly GCF_050031595.1 of Enterobacter cloacae complex sp. 309I3. Taxonomy (NCBI): domain Bacteria; kingdom Pseudomonadati; phylum Pseudomonadota; class Gammaproteobacteria; order Enterobacterales; family Enterobacteriaceae; genus Enterobacter; species Enterobacter cloacae complex sp. 309I3. Next base: position 908,700 of record NZ_JBLGWI010000001.1, read on the forward strand.
AACAGCACGGGATTCACATCACTTCTTACATGACGCTGGCATACGGTAAAGCGCTGAAAGATGAGGTCATTGCACGTATTGCAAATAAACATAACGCAACGGCTGCACAGGTGATCCTGGCCTGGGCGATGGGTGAAGGTTATGCTGTTATTCCATCTTCAACGAAGCGTGAAAACCTGGCCAGCAACCTGTTAGCTGTGGATCTCCAGCTGGATGAAGAAGACAAAAAAGCGATCGCTGCCCTGGAGTGCAACGATCGCCTGGTGAGCCCGGAAGGTTTAGCGCCAGACTGGGATTAATATTGACCCGCCCTCTGTACGCTTAACCCTCACACAGCTCCTTCGGGAGCTGTTTTAATATGCTCGCTCAGAAAGTCGATAAAGGCACGGATACGCGTGCTCACCGCTCTGTCGCTGTAGTAAACCGCACTGAAGGGCATCTCTACCGGCAGACGCTTGTCCGACATTAACTCCACGAGCTCACCGCGCGCAATTTCTTTATCAATCATGTAATCAGACAAACAGGCGATCCCATTTCCTTCAAGACACAGCTGCTTCAGCGTTTCCCCGCTGTTGGACGACAACCCGCAGGTGATCTCATGCAACTGACCGTCAGGGCAGGCGACAGGCCAGGTATTCAGTGATACCGGCTCGGTGAAACCCAGACACAGATGCTGCTTCAGCTCTTCAACGGTTTCAGGTTTGCCGTGTTCAGCGATGTATTGTGGTGAGGCGATGATTTTACGGTAGCTGGCAAACAGAGGACGCGCGCGCAGGCTTGAGTCCGTCAGGGTTCCCGCCCGGATCGCCACATCGACTTTACGTTCGATAAGATTGATAAAGGTCTCGGAGGAGACCAAAGAGAGCGTCATCTCCGGATAGCGTTCACGAAAAGGCTTAATCAGCGGCATCAGAAAGTGCAGAATTACCGGTGTGGCCGCATCAATACGCAATAGCCCACGCGGTGTGCTGCGCGTTTCCATGATCTCGGTCTCTGCTGCAGCCATCTCCTGTAAGACAGACTGCACCCGGCGGAAGTACCGTTCACCTTCTTCCGTCAGGCTCAACTGCCGCGTCGTGCGGTTGAGAAGACTCACCCCAAGCTTCATCTCAAGCTTTTTCACCGAGCGGCTTACAGCAGAGTTTGCCTGCCCTAACTGCTCTGCCGCGCGGCTAAAACTGCCACTTTCGACGACGGCGACAAAGATTGTCAGCTCTTCCGAGGTTGCTTTCATTGTTGCACCACCTGCAAAATTCTATTGAGATTTTGACCATTTTTGTTATTTAACCACTGGCGCATACTGCCTGTCATCTTAATCCTGATGATACGGAGTATTTTATGCCACTGGCGCTACTTGCCCTGACGATCAGTGCTTTTGCAATTGGCACGACCGAATTTGTTATCGTAGGACTGGTTCCTACCATCGCTAACCAGCTTGCTATCTCATTACCTTCAGCCGGGCTGTTGGTCTCCATCTATGCTTTCGGTGTCGCTGTCGGCGCGCCCGTCCTGACGGCGTTAACCGGGCGATTCCCGCGTAAGCAACTGCTGGTCGCGCTGATGGTGCTCTTCACGGCCGGCAATATACTGGCCTGGCAGGCGCCGGACTACACGACGCTGGTCATTGCCCGCCTGCTGACTGGCCTTGCTCATGGGGTGTTCTTCTCGATTGGCTCCACCATTGCAACCAGCCTGGTACCCAAAGAGAAAGCCGCATCAGCCATTGCTATTATGTTTGGCGGATTGACCGTCGCACTGGTCACCGGCGTACCATTAGGGACGTTCATCGGGCAACATTTCGGCTGGCGTGAAACCTTCCTCGCCGTTTCTTTACTGGGCGTGTTTGCACTGGTGGCCAGCCTGCTGCTGGTACCGTCGAATATTCCCGGCCGTACAAGCGCAAGACTGAGCGATCAGATTAAGGTGCTCACACATCCTCGTTTGCTGCTCATCTATGCCGTTACGGCGCTGGGCTACGGCGGCGTGTTCACGGCATTCACCTTCCTCGCTCCAATGATGCAGGATCTGGCCGGCTTCTCTCCTGCAGCGGTAAGCTGGATTTTACTGGGGTACGGTATCTCTGTGGCGATTGGCAACATCTGGGGAGGTAAGCTCGCGGATAAGCATGGTGCTGTACCAGCGCTTAAGTTTATCTTCGCGGCACTGGTGATTCTACTGATGCTCTTCCAGTTCACGGCATCGATTCAGTACGCCGCGCTGGTAACGGTACTGGTCATGGGCATCTTTGCCTTTGGTAATGTACCCGGCCTGCAGGTCTACGTGGTACAAAAAGCCGAACGCTATACGCCAAATGCGGTGGACGTGGCTTCTGGTCTGAACATTGCCGCCTTCAATATTGGTATCGCGATCGGTTCTATCGTTGGCGGGCAGACGGTGGAGCACTTTGGATTATCCCAAACCCCGTGGATTGGTGCCGTTATTGTGCTCGTTGCCTTCCTGCTGATTGGTCTGAGCGGGCGCCTTGATAAACCCTCTCGCGTAGCGCTTGGTTAAACCTCAGTAAGTGCTTGCTTACAAAACTGGAAAGAGGTTTCTCAGTAATTGCGTTGAAAGTGTGACCTAAAATCCCTATAACATTAGAACCAGTCCGTTTTCCGGGCTGGTTCATGTTACAGAGGTTGTTTCCAAAAGTGCGAAAAAATACCTATGCCATGCGTTATGTTGCCGGAATGCCCGCGGAGAGGATCTTGCCTCCCGGGTCGTTTGCGAGCCTCAGCCAGGCATTACCTGCCGGTACACCGTTAAGCAGCGATGAAAAAATTCGGGTGCTGGTATGGAATATCTTTAAACAGCAGCGTGCGGATTGGTTATCCGTCCTCAAGAACTTTGGTAAAGATGCCCATCTGGTTCTGCTGCAGGAGGCGCAAACCACGCCTGAGCTGGTAAGGTTTGCGACCACTAACTATCTCGCCGCCGACCAGGTGCCCGCATTTGTATTGCCGCAACATCCCTCTGGCGTGATGACCCTTTCTGCCGCGCATCCGGTTTACTGCTGCCCGCTGCGCGAGCGCGAGCCTATCCTGCGACTGGCAAAATCGGCGCTGGTGACGGTCTACCCACTGCCTGACACGCGACTGCTGATGGTCGTGAACATCCATGCGGTAAACTTCAGTCTGGGCGTGGATGTGTATAGTAAGCAGTTACTTCCTATTGGTGACCAGATAGCCCATCACAGTGGGCCTATTATTATGGCCGGGGATTTCAATGCCTGGAGCCGTCCACGCATGAACGCGCTGTATCGCTTTGCGCGGGAGATGTCGCTGCGTGAAGTTCGTTTTAGTGATGACCAGCGCAAGAAAGCGTTCGGTCGTCCTCTCGATTTCGTTTTCTATCGTGGTTTGAGCGTGCATGATGCCTCTGTTCTGGTCACTCGCGCCTCCGATCACAACCCGCTACTAGTGGAATTCAGTCCCGGCAAACCTGATTAATATGGTGAGTCAGGTCTGCCGTGGGGCAGGCCGGTTGAGTGCTGCCCTTTACTTTAACCAACGCAAGGACAGTACAATGACAACAACACACTCTCATCACGACAACGTCGAAAAACAGTTTGGTTCCCAGGCAAGCGCCTATCTGACCAGCGCCGTACATGCTTCTGGCCGCGATCTGGTGCGTCTCGGCGAGCGTCTCTCGGCGTTTCCGCAGGCGACGGTGCTGGATTTAGGCTGCGGAGCAGGGCATGCCAGCTTTACAGCAGCGCAGCATGTGGCTCAGGTTACGGCGTATGATTTATCCAGCCAGATGCTGGAGGTAGTGGCGGAGGCGGCAAAAGCCAAAGGGCTCAACAATGTCGATACGCGCCAGGGCTATGCCGAATCCTTACCTTTCGAAGAGGCGTCGTTTGACGTTGTTATCAGCCGTTACTCCGCGCACCACTGGCATGATGTCGGCCAGGCATTACGGGAAGTCAAACGCGTGCTGAAGCCGGGCGGAACCGTCATCATTATGGACGTTATGTCTCCGGGTCACCCTGTACGGAACATCTGGCTGCAGACGGTTGAAGCGCTGCGTGACACCTCGCACGTGCAGGATTATTCCAGTGGGGAGTGGTTAACGTTTATTACTGAGGCCGGTTTAATTTCACGTTCACTGATAACCGATCGCTTACCGCTGGAATTTAGTTCGTGGATCGCCCGTATGCGCACCCCGGACGCGTTAAGCCAGGCCATCCGGTTGTATCAGGACAGTGCTTCCTCAGAGGTGAAGGCCTACTTTGAATTGCAGGATGACGGTTCGTTTACCAGCGATACCATCATGGTTGAAGCGCAAAAAGCGAAGTAAAAAAAAAGCACCGAGGGGAATCGGTGCCTTTTTATCTCTGTATCGTGTAATCAGGAGTCTGGCGTGGCGCTGTTTTTTACAAACAGTGTCAGCTGGTCGCCTGGTTGCAGATTGTCAGTATCATTATTCCAGCGCATCACATCCTTAATGTTCACGCCGTGTCGTTTTGCGATACTGGACAGTGAATCGCCTTTACGCACGCGATAGGTAATGCTATCGCTGTTATTGGCGAGACGCTGTGCGCTGCTACCCGCACCCACCGTCAGTGTCTGACCCACTCTCAGGCCTGAGCTGCGCAGGTTATTCCACTGCTGCAGATCTTTTGCTGTCACGCCAAGACGTGATGCAATGCCCGAAAGCGTATCACCGCTACGAACCTTATAGCTGCGGCTGTTGACTGATGATGCATCCGCAATCAGCGTTGACTGAACGGCGGCAATTTCACCAGACGCTAAAGACTCACGTAATTGTTCAGCATGTTTCTGCGGAACCATCACATACTGTGGGCCACTCGCCCCCAGCGTTGAGCCTTTAACACCCGCGTTAAAGGTTTTAAGTTTACTTACCGACATACCCGTCATATCGGCAACCTGTTGAATATCAACCGGGTTGCTGAGGCGAACGCGCGCCAGTGCACGACTTTCGTCTGGTGTTGGCAGTTGTACACCGTAACGCTTGCTGTTTTTGAGAATATCACTCAATGCCAGCATCTTCGGTACGTAAATCTTCGTTTCCTGTGGCAGTGAGAGCGACCAAAAATCGGTGGATTTACCCCGTGCTTTATTCGCTTTCATTGCCTTCAGTACACGACCTTCGCCACTATTATACGCCGCAACCGTTAACAACCAGTCGCCGTCAAACATCTTGTTCAGACGTTGCATCATGTCGAGAGCGGCTGTCGTGGAAGCGACAACATCGCGACGCGCATCATAGTTACGGGTCTGTTTCAAACCGTAATTTCGCCCCGTGCTCGGAATGATCTGCCAAATACCTGCGGCATTGGCACCAGACGTCGCGTGTGGGTCAAAAGCGCTCTCCACTATGGGTAGGAGTACCAGCTCCATAGGCATGTTACGTTTCTTAACTTGCCCGGCTATCCAGTACATATACGGCTCTGCCCGTAACGTTACATCGTGGAGATAGCTCTTATTTCTTAAATACTTCTGTTTCTGTTCGCGAATCCGGCTGTTTTCCGGAATTCCCATCTTTAGCTCGTCGCCAATAGAGGTCCACAAGTTTTGATCCTGCGCGAAAGATGTCCCATCGTCCAACCAACGCGCTGAGCTTGTAAACTTCCCTGCTTCCCCTTGACCAGCTGCAGAAAGGCTCTGTGCGTGCTGTTGTACGTTGCTGCCGTTCTGCGACTGGCAACCAACAAGCAGGACAGAGGCGAGTAAGATCGCTTTTGCCTTCATGTGTGTGTCAATAGTTGCTTAAAAGACGAGCGATGATAACGGCGAAATTTTGAAAAGGCAACCCGCAATTATCTGAAGTTATCTTTCTTTGACCTTAACCATGCAAATCGCTGTTCTGGTTGTTGCAATTTTGTTTCTTGGTTAATTTTATTAATTAAATCAATGTCATCTGTTCTAAGAAATAAATTAATTTTACGCTCGTTTTTCAGAATTACGGGTAGTGTTTTTTGGTTTTTTGCACGTAACTCCTTCACTTTCTGATAGTAATCCTGAATCGCACGATCCTCAGGTAAAATGCTGGCAGAAAACTTCATATTTCCTAATGTATACTCATGCGCGCAACAAATTACAGTATCGTCAGGCAGGGCATTAATTTTTTGTAAAGATTGGTACATCTGGGCTGGCGTGCCTTCAAACAGTCTTCCACAGCCGCCAGAAAACAGCGTATCGCCACAAAACAGATAAGGTTTGCTGTAGAAACACAGATGTCCCAAAGTGTGACCTGGTGTAGCAAATACGGAAAACTCCCACTCACGTATGAGGATATTTTTGCCTTCTTCGACTACTTGCGTGATTCCCTTATCTTGTGCCTCTGCCGGTCCGTAAACCACCAGATGCGGGAACCGGGCGCGCAGCTCAGGCACACCGCCGGTATGATCGTGGTGATGGTGGGTCAGGAGGATGGCTTCAGGCTGCCAGCCATTCTCTTTTATTGCCTGCAGAACCGGGGCGGCCTCTCCGGGGTCGACAATGACGCATCGACGCGCGTCATCGACTAAAACCCAGATGTAATTGTCCTCAAAGGCAGGAATACTGATAAGATTCATACATTACCTCTTATAGCGTGGCGGGTGTTTTGATGAAACCGGCAAGGATACCTCAGACTGTCGCAGCACCGGAACGTTGGGCGGAATTGCCCTGGGGTGAATACTATCGCGAGGCGTTAGAACTACAGCTTAAGCCCTGGCTCGCGAAAATGTATGGCTTTCACCTGCTTAAGATTGGCAATCTCAGCGCGGAAATCAATACCGAAAGCTGCGCTATCTCACATCAGGTCCATGTCTCTCTCGGCGGATCGCCCGTTCAGGTGAAGGCAGACCCTTTACATCTGCCGTTTGCGGAAAAGTCGGTTGATGCGTGCCTGCTGGCGCATACGATACCCTGGTGCAGCGATCCTCATCGCATGCTGCGTGAAGCCGATCGCGTGCTGATAGATGACGGCTGGCTGGTGATAAGCGGGTTTAATCCGCTGAGCCTGATGGGGCTGCGCAAGCTGGTGCCCGTATTACGCCGCACTCCTCCTTATAACAGCCGGATGTTCACCATGATGCGCCAGCTGGACTGGCTTTCGCTGCTGAATTTTGAAGTGCTCAGCTACGGCGGATTTCAGGTACTGCCCTGGGCCAGAAAAGGGGGCGTTTTGCTGAGTACCCATTTGCCCGCATTAGGCTGCATGCAGTTTATCGTTGCGCGTAAGCGAACCATTCCTCTGACGCTTAACCCGATGAAGCAGAGCAAAACCAAAACGCCGATCCGCCAGACCGTGGGGGCCACGCGGCAGTACAGAAAACCGTAATCAGGAGTCAGGCTGATAGCCCGCGTCCTCATGTGCCGGGTTAGCGGCCGCCGTTCGCGCCAGTTCATCGCAGCGCTCGTTTTCCGGGTGGCCGGCATGGCCTTTTACCCATTCCCACTTAATATTATGCTGGCCCAGCGCCGCATCCAGCCGTTTCCAGAGATCGACATTCTTGACGGGCTTCTTATCTGCCGTCTTCCAGCCGCGTTTTTTCCAGTTGTGGATCCACTGGGTGATCCCCTGGCGCACGTACTGGCTGTCGGTACTGAGCACCACGTCACAATGTTCTTTTAAGGCTTCCAGCGCCACGATGGCCGCCATCAACTCCATGCGGTTGTTGGTGGTCAGGAAATACCCTTCACTAAAAGTTTTTTCGTGCTGACGATAGCGCATAATCGCGCCATAGCCGCCAGGCCCTGGGTTACCGAGACAAGATCCATCGGTGAAAATTTCTACCTGTTTACGCATCTCTGGTAGACTTCCTGTATTTGAAACGTTCAGTTAAACGATAAGTCTGACATAAATGACCGCTATGAGCACTGCAATTACTCGCCAGATTGTTCTTGATACCGAAACCACCGGTATGAACCAGATCGGCGCGCACTACGAAGGGCACAAGATCATTGAGATCGGTGCTGTTGAAGTGGTGAACCGTCGTCTGACGGGGAACAACTTCCACGTCTATCTCAAACCCGATCGGCTGGTGGATCCCGAAGCGTTCGGCGTTCATGGTATTGCCGATGAGTTCTTGCTGGATAAACCGACCTTCGCGGAGGTGGCGGACGAATTTCTGGACTACATTAAAGGCGCAGAGCTCGTCATTCACAACGCCTCGTTCGATATCGGCTTTATGGACTACGAGTTTAGTAAGCTCCAGCGCGATATCCCCAAAACGAACACCTTCTGCAAGGTCACTGACAGCCTGGCGCTGGCCAGGAAGATGTTCCCCGGCAAGCGTAACAGCCTCGATGCGCTCTGTTCACGTTATGAAATAGACAACACCAAGCGAACGCTGCACGGGGCATTGCTCGATGCCCAGATCCTGGCGGATGTCTATCTGGCGATGACCGGCGGTCAAACGTCAATGAAGTTCAGCATGGAGAATGAATCTCAGCAGACGCAGGGCGAAGCGGGAATTCAGCGTGTTGTTCGCCAGGCCAGCCGCTTGCGGGTTGTTTTAGCGAGTGATGAAGAGCTTCTCAACCACGAATCTCGTCTGGATCTGGTCCAGAAGAAGGGCGGAAGCTGTATGTGGCGTGCGTAAGGCATGCCAGAATGCCTGTAAAATCACCGTTCGGGTGATTTTTGCAGCAAACGATTCAAAACGTGAGAAAAAGCGTTGACGAGTTCAGAGGCAAACCGTAATATGCGCCTCGTTCCCAAGGGAACACAGCGGAGCGGTAGTTCAGTCGGTTAGAATACCTGCCTGTCACGCAGGGGGTCGCGGGTTCGAGTCCCGTCCGTTCCGCCACTATTCAGGCCCACGTTATTTATAACGTGGGCCTTTTTCATTTCTGCGTTTCCTCAATCCTGAATTTCTCTCGTCTACCCGGCCCGCTGCTGTCGTCACGCGGTGAACGGCTGAGTTCCTGTTTAATTGATTTTTAATTAAAAATCTCATTCTGTTATTTTTATTAAAATAATCAATTTGATTTATTATTCTTTTCGTGTAAGTTCTTAACCGCTAATTATTCTTTTCCTCCTCCTTCCTTGTTCACTCATTAATAGCTTTTTGATGTCAACTATTCCTAATGCGGCGTAGAGCGTTGCGTGGTTTTTTCCTACCCATATAAAGAGGTCAGACATGATAGTTTTAAGCATCATGTCGATGAACCCTGTGGACATGAATTATCTCAGAAAGGTTTCAACGTAAGGTAGTTCAGGGTGTATCAACAAAAAAGTTTATATATCCACAATTTAGTGAGTGAAATTCACCAAGGACTTTAAGTATGACGGACAATAAAGTCATTTTAGCGGTCAATAACGGAGACGGAAAAACTCGGTTGTTGACCGCAGATGCAGGCCGGACGGTTAAGGTAAAACTTATCCCCGGCAATAAATATTTATTGAAGAATATTAACGACGACTTCGCTCCAGAAAATATTACGCTGCAGCGCGTAGACAAGGCGCTGCACATTATCCAGGAAGGCGATACACAGCCAAGCATAATTATTGAAGATTACTTCAATGGTGATCCTAACAACCCGGTGCTGATGGGCATGGCGGAAGATGGATTACTCTACGCCTATGTTCCTCTGTCGGGCGAAAGCTACGACACCGGCTATCTGATGGCTGACGGCAGCATGTCTCCTGTGGCGTTAGGCGGAGAACCGTTAGGCGCGGGTGGGCCTCTTCTGACGGCCCCGGATGACGACAACGACATGCTGTTTGGCATGCTGGGATGGTTTGCACTTGCGGCGGCGGGTGTAGGGGCTGCTTTCGCGCTGTCTGAGATGGACAAGGACGACGGCGATAACCACTCCACGCCTGATAAGCCGAGCATCGGCACCACAATGGATGATGAAGGCTCAATCAAAGGCCCGTTAAAATCAGGTGATACGACCGATGACTCAACGCCGACGCTGACTGGTAAAGGTAAGCCTGGTGACACCATCCATATCTACGATAACGACAAAGAGATTGGCTCCGTTATCGTTGATGATGAAGGCGAGTGGAGCTATACGCCTGATAAGCCACTGGGCGAAGGCGAGCACGAGCTGACCGTCGTGGAAAAAGATCCTGACGGCAACGCGAGTCCTCCATCAGACCCGATTGTCATCGTCGTTGATACGGTTGCGCCAAAAGCGCCGACGATTGAACACATCATGGACAAAGTGGGTAAAACCACCGGTGAAATTCATGATGATGCTTACACCGACGATCCACAACCAGAAATGAGCGGCACCGGTGAAGCTGGCGCAACGATCGCGATTTACGATAACGGTAAAAAGATCGGCGAAACCACCGTTAACGAGGATGGCCGTTGGTATTTCAAACCGTCCGAAAACCTCACTGACGGTAGCCACAGCATCACGGTCAGCCAGACGGATAAAGCGGGTAACGTCAGCGAACCGTCTGATGAGCGTGATTTTATTGTATTGACTGAACCTCCGGGAAAAGCAGAAACGCCTGAGGTGATTGACAATACCGGTCCGGTAACCGGTCCGCTCAAACCGGGCGATGTGACGGATGACAGTCAGCCTTCTTTCAGTGGAGAGGGAACACCGGGCAATACCATCATTATCAAAGACAATGATAAAGAGATCGGCTCGGTTATCGTCGACGACGAAGGTAAATGGTCATTTACACCTAAGGATGAACTTGCCGAGGGTGAACATAATGTCGTGGTCGTTGAGGAAGATCCGCTCGGCAATGAAGGCGATCCTTCCGATCCGATTCAGATTATTGTGGATACCACGCCGCCAGCCAAACCGGATATGGCCGATGCCCAGGATAATACCGGGCCGATTACGGGCCAGCTGAAAGGCGGTGACGTCACGGATGAAACCCGTCCGGTATTCAGCGGTAAAGGCGAACCGGGCGACACCGTGACCATTTATGATGGTGACGAGGTGCTTGGCACAACCGTTATTGACGATAAAGGCAACTGGACGCTGAAACCAGAGAAACCGCTGGGTGAAGGCGATCACAGCATCACCGTTACGCAGACGGATAAGGCGGGCAATACCAGCGACCCCTCGGAAGCGCTGGAGTTTGAAGTTGACACTACCGCGCCTGATGCTTCAGCAAATGTTCTGAATATTACCGCCGTTGCGGATGACGTAGGCGATCGTCAGGGCAATGTAGCCAGCGGTGACATCACCGATGACAGCAAACCGCTCATCAGTGGTATCGGTGAAGCCGGGAACACCGTCTTTGTCTACACCACCGACTCTTCCGGCAAACACCTGATTGGTACAGCGGTGGTAGGCAGTGATGGCACCTGGAGCCTGACACCAGAAACCCCACTGACGGAAGGCCTGAACAAGCTGACCCTGGAGACGCAGGACCCGGCGGGCAACCGCGTTGCCGGTGAAGCGCCGTCTTACGACATCAATCTGCTGATCCCGGTGAGTACTGCACCGTCCATCAACAGCGTTGTGGACAACGCCGAGCCGCACGTCGGCCCAATGCAGAAAGGCGAATCCACCAACGACACCACCCCAACCCTGAGCGGCAGCGCTGCACTGGGCGACATTGTGTCTATCCTCGACAACGGGAAAGTGATTGGTACCGTCACGGCGGACAGTAACGGGAAGTGGGCGTTCACCCCGGATACCGCGCTGGCGGATGGCAAGCACACCTTCACCGTCACGGCGACTGACGCAGCGGGCAACGCACGCACCAGCGGCAGCTTCCCGATCGTGATTGACACTGCGGCACCGTCTCCGGCAGAAAATATCGTTATCAATGATAACGTGGGCGACAAGCAGGGGCCGGTAGGTCCAGGCGACACCACCGACGATCAGTCCCCGACCCTGAGCGGCGAAGCCGAGCCGGGCAGCGTGGTGGACATCTATGATAACGACGAGAAGATCGGTTCCGTCATCGTTGATGACGAAGGTAAATGGTCCTATACGCCAGACACGCCTCTGGCTAAAGGCGATCATGAGATCACCACTACCGTGACCGATCCGTCTGGCAACACCAGTGAACCGTCTCCTGGGATCTCCTTCACCGTCGATCCGGATCCAAACCAGGTGACCGTGGGTGAAGTGGTGGATGACGAGGGCCCGATCGTGGGCAACCTGAAGCCAGGCACCGTGACCGATGACGCACGTCCTGAACTGAGCGGTAAAGGTAAGCCGGGCAGCACCGTAACCATCATGGATGGCGACGATGTACTGGGCTCCACCGTGGTGGATCCGGATGGCAACTGGACCTTTACCCCTGAACAGGATCTGGCCGATGGCGATCACAGCCTGACCGTGATTTCCAAAGACCCGGCCGGAAACGAGGTGACCTCTCCGTCCTTTGATATTACCGTTGATGCGACCGCCCCGGAAAAACCTGTACTCGGATCCGCAACGGATGATGTGGGAACAATTCGTGGCGATCTGAGCAACGGCGGCACCACCGACGACGCAAACCCAACCTTCAACGGCTCTGCAGAGCCGGGCAGCCGTGTCGATATTTATGACAACGGTGAGCATATTGGTTCAACGATTGCGGACGACAACGGTGCCTGGCAGTTCACGCCAACTACACCTCTGCCAGAAGGTGAGCACCATATCACCACCACCGCAACGGATGAAGCGGGCAACACCGGTCCGGAATCGGATGATTTTGTGCTGGTGACCGACTACACCCCACCAGTGGCAAGCAGCGATGTACTGAACATTACGTCCGTAATGGATGATGTCGGCGGCCGTCAGGGTAACGTGGCCAGCGGTGAAATCACCGATGACAGCAAACCGGTTATCAATGGTATTGGTGAAGCGGGCAGCACCGTCTTTGTTTACAGCACGGATGCTAACGGCAAACATCTGCTGGGCTCAGCTGTGGTCAACAGTGAAGGCAACTGGACGCTGGCACTGGATACACCGCTGGTGGAAGGGCTTAATCAGCTGACGCTGGAAACCCAGGACGCAGTAGGCAACCGCGTAGTGGGTGAAGCACCGTCTTACGACATTACCGTTCTGATCCCGGTCAGCACCGAGCCGTCCATCAACAGCGTTGTGGACAACGCCGAGCCGCACGTCGGCCCAATGCAGAAAGGCGAAACCACCAACGACACCACCCCAACCCTGAGCGGCAGCGCTGCACCGGGCGACGTTGTGTCTATCCTCGACAACGGGAAAGTGATTGGCACCGTCAAGGCGGACAGCAGCGGTAAGTGGTCGTTCACCCCGGATACCGCGCTGGCGGATGGTCAGCACACCTTCACCGTCACGGCGACTGACGCAGCGGGCAACGCGCGCACCAGCGGTACCTTCCCGATCGTGATCGATACTGCGGCACCGTCTCCGGCAGAAAATATCGTTATCAATGATAACGTGGGCGACAAGCAGGGGCCGGTAGGTCCAGGCGACACCACCGACGATCAGTCCCCGACCCTGAGCGGCGAAGCCGAGCCGGGCAGCGTGGTGGACATCTATGACAACGACGAGAAGATCGGTTCCGTCATCGTTGATGACGAAGGTAAATGGTCCTATACGCCAGATAAGCCTCTGGCTAAAGGCGATCATGAGATCACCACCACCGTAACCGATCCGTCTGGCAACACCAGTGAACCGTCTCCGGGGATCTCCTTCACCGTCGATCCGGATCCAAACCAGGTTACCGTGGGTGAAGTGGTGGATGACCAGGGCCCGATCGTGGGCAACCTGAAGCCAGGCACCGTGACCGATGACGCACGTCCTGAACTGAGCGGTAAAGGTAAGCCAGGCAGCACCGTGACCATCATGGATGGCGACGATGTACTGGGCTCCACCGTGGTGGATCCGGACGGCAACTGGACCTTCACTCCTGAACAGGATCTGGCCGATGGCGATCACAGCCTGACCGTGATTTCCAAAGACCCGGCCGGAAACGACGTGACCTCTCCGTCCTTTGATATCTCTGTCGATACCGTGGCACCGGAAAAACCGGTTATTGGTGTTGCGACTGATGACGTCGGCTCCAGCCGTGGCGATCTGAGCAGCGGTAGCACCACCGATGATGCGAACCCAACCTTTAAAGGTTCCGCAGAGCCGGGCAGCCGTGTCGATATCTATGATAACGGGGAGCTGATTGGTTCTACCATGGTGGACGAAAATGGCGGCTGGCAATTTACGCCAACCACCGCGCTGCCAGAGGGTGAGCACCATATCACCACTACCGCAACCGATAAGGCCGGTAACACGGGTCCGGAATCAGATGATTTTGTACTGATCACCGACTACACCGCGCCTGACGCCAGCAAAGTGGCGATCACCGAAGTCTACGACGACGTGAACACCGCTGGCGTGATTGCCTCCGGCGAAGAAACCGACGACAACCGTCCGCTGATCAAGGGGACGGGCGCAGAGCCGGGCAACACCATCACCGTCTACAACGGCGACAAGGTGATTGGCACCGCGAAAGTGCAGGCCGACGGCACCTGGTCCCTGGAGCCGACCACGCCGCTGCCGGACGGGAAGTACACCCTGACGGCGAAAGAGACCGACGGCGTGGGCAACGTCTCCGGTCCGTCCGGTGAGTACATCATCAACGTGGCCACCGTACCGCCGCAGGCACCGACGCTGGATACCGTCTATGACGACGTGGCCCCGCATGCGGACTACCTGCAGAAGGGCGATGTCACCAACGACACCACCCCGACCCTGAGCGGCAGCAGCGGCGTGGCGGGCGGCACCATCAGTATCTACGACAACGGTCGTCTGATTGGCACCACCTCCGTGGCCGGCAACGGCAGCTGGAGCTTCACGCCGGATACGGCGCTGGCTGACGGCAGCCATAACTTCACCGCCACCGTCACCGACGGCGTGGGCCGCACCAGTGAGCCAACCGGCGGCTTCGGTATCGTTATCGATACAAAAGCCCCGGACGCGGCCTCTGACCTGCTGGTCACCGACAACGTCGGTGCGTACCAGGGCCCGGTCGTGAGCGGCGACACCACCGATGACAACACCCCGACCCTGAGCGGTAAGGCCGAGCCGGGCAGCACGGTGAACATCATCGATAACGGCCAGGTCATCGGCACCGCGAAGGTGAACCCGGACGGCACCTGGAGCTACACTCCGGACCAGCCGCTGGCGAACGGCGCACACGACCTGACCACCACCGTCACCGATCCGTCGGGCAACACCGGGCCGGAAGGCTCGCACGTGGTCATCACCGTTGACGTGGTCCCGGGCAAGGTGGAAATCACCGCCGTGACCGATGACACCGGCAGCGTGACCGGCAGCCTGTCGCAGGGCGCGCTCACCGACGACACCCGTCCGCAAATCAGCGGCACGGCGAAGGCGGGCAGCACCGTGACCATCATGGACGGCAGCAACGTGCTGGGCACCACCACCGCGGGCGCGGACGGCACCTGGAGCTTCACGCCGAGCGTGGACCTGGGCCGCGGCGACCACACCTTCACCGCCACGGCGAAGGACCCGATGGGCAATGAGTCGAGCAGCAGCAGCTGGACCGTGACCATCGACACCGATGCACCGGTGAAACCGACCATCGACGCGGCGCTGGACGACGTGGGCAGCGTGCAGGGTAACCTGGCGAACGGCGGCACCACCGACGATCCGACCCCGACCCTGAGCGGCAAGGCGGAAGCGGGCAGCACCGTGAAGATCTACGATCAGAACGGCCTGCTGGGCGAAGTGACGGCGAAGGCCGACGGCACCTGGAGCTTCTCGCCGGTGGCGAAACTGCCGGAAGGCGAGCACCGCTTCCACGTGACGGCCACCGACAAGGCGGGCAACACCAGTGTGGCATCGGACGACTTCGTCCTGACCCTGGACTACACCGCCCCTGATGCGAGCAAGCTGGCGATCACCGAAGTCTATGACGACGTGAACACCGCAGGCGTGATTGCCTCCGGCGAAGAAACCGACGACAACCGTCCGCTGATCAAGGGGACGGGCGCAGAGCCGGGCAACACCATCACCGTCTACAACGGCGACAAGGTGATTGGCACCGCGAAAGTGCAGGCCGACGGCACCTGGTCCCTGGAGCCGACCACGCCGCTGCCGGACGGGAAGTACACCCTGACGGCGAAAGAGACCGACGGCGTGGGCAATGTCTCCGGTCCGTCCGGTGAGTACATCATCAACGTGGCCACCGTACCGCCGCAGGCACCGACGCTGGACACCGTCTATGACGACGTGGCCCCGCATGCGGACTACCTGCAGAAGGGCGATGTCACCAACGACACCACCCCGACCCTGAGCGGCAGCAGCGGCGTGGCGGGCGGCACCATCAGTATCTACGACAACGGTCGTCTGATTGGCACCACCTCCGTGGCCGGCAACGGCAGCTGGAGCTTCACGCCGGATACGGCGCTGGCAGACGGCAGCCATAACTTCACCGCCACCGTCACCGACGGCGTGGGCCGCACCAGTGAGCCAACCGGCGGCTTCGGTATCGTTATCGATACAAAAGCCCCGGACGCGGCCTCTGACCTGCTGGTCACCGACAACGTCGGCGCCTACCAGGGCCCGGTCGTGAGCGGCGACACCACCGATGACAACACCCCGACCCTGAGCGGTAAGGCCGAGCCGGGCAGCACGGTGAACATCATCGACAACGGCCAGGTCATCGGCACCGCGAAGGTGAACCCGGACGGTACCTGGAGCTACACCCCGGACCAGCCGCTGGCGAACGGCGCACACGACCTGACCACCACCGTCACCGATCCGTCGGGCAACACCGGGCCGGAAGGCTCGCACGTGGTCATCACCGTTGACGTGGTCCCGGGCAAGGTGGAAATCACCGCCGTGACCGACGACACCGGCAGCGTGACCGGCAGCCTGTCGCAGGGCGCGCTCACCGATGACACCCGTCCGCAAATCAGCGGCACGGCGAAGGCGGGCAGCACCGTGACCATCATGGACGGCAGCAACGTGCTGGGCACCACCACCGCGGGCGCGGACGGCACCTGGAGCTTCACGCCGAGCGTGGACCTGGGCCGCGGGGACCACACCTTCACCGCCACGGCGAAGGACCCGATGGGTAACGAGTCGAGCAGCAGCAGCTGGACCGTGACCATCGACACCGATGCGCCGGTGAAACCGACCATCGACGCGGCGCTGGACGACGTGGGCAGCGTGCAGGGTAACCTGGCGAACGGCGGCACCACCGACGATCCGACCCCGACCCTGAGCGGCAAGGCGGAAGCGGGCAGCACCGTGAAGATCTACGATCAGAACGGCCTGCTGGGCGAAGTGACGGCGAAGGCCGACGGCACCTGGAGCTTCTCGCCGGTGGCGAAACTGCCGGAAGGCGAGCACCGCTTCCACGTGACGGCCACCGACAAGGCGGGCAACACCAGTGTGGCATCGGACGACTTCGTCCTGACCCTGGACTACACCGCCCCTGACGCGAGCAAGCTGGCGATCACCGAAGTCTATGACGACGTGAACACCGCAGGCGTCATTGCCTCCGGCGAAGAAACCGACGACAACCGTCCGCTGATCAAGGGGACGGGCGCAGAGCCGGGCAACACCATCACCGTGTACAACGGCGACAAGGTGATTGGCACCGCGAAAGTGCAGGCCGACGGCACCTGGTCCCTGGAGCCGACCACGCCGCTGCCGGACGGGAAGTACACCCTGACGGCGAAAGAGACCGACGGCGTGGGCAACGTCTCCGGTCCGTCCGGTGAGTACATCATCAACGTGGCCACCGTACCGCCGCAGGCACCGACGCTGGATACCGTCTATGACGATGTGGCCCCGCATGCGGACTACCTGCAGAAGGGCGATGTCACCAACGACACCACCCCGACCCTGAGCGGCAGCAGCGGCGTGGCGGGCGGTACCATCAGTATCTACGACAACGGTCGTCTGATTGGCACCACCTCCGTGGCCGGCAACGGCAGCTGGAGCTTCACGCCGGATACGGCGCTGGCAGACGGCAGCCATAACTTCACCGCCACCGTCACCGACGGCGTGGGCCGCACCAGTGAGCCAACCGGCGGCTTCGGTATCGTTATCGATACAAAAGCCCCGGACGCGGCCTCTGACCTGCTGGTCACCGACAACGTCGGTGCGTACCAGGGCCCGGTCGTGAGCGGCGACACCACCGATGACAACACCCCGACCCTGAGCGGTAAGGCCGAGCCGGGCAGCACGGTGAACATCATCGATAACGGCCAGGTCATCGGCACCGCGAAGGTGAACCCGGACGGCACCTGGAGCTACACTCCGGACCAGCCGCTGGCGAACGGCGCACACGACCTGACCACCACCGTCACCGATCCGTCGGGCAACACCGGGCCGGAAGGCTCGCACGTGGTCATCACCGTTGACGTGGTCCCGGGCAAGGTGGAAATCACCGCCGTGACCGACGACACCGGCAGCGTGACCGGCAGCCTGTCGCAGGGCGCGCTCACCGACGACACCCGTCCGCAAATCAGCGGCACGGCGAAGGCGGGCAGCACCGTGACCATCATGGACGGCAGCAACGTGCTGGGCACCACCACCGCGGGCGCGGACGGCACCTGGAGCTTCACGCCGAGCGTGGACCTGGGCCGCGGCGACCACACCTTCACCGCCACGGCGAAAGACCCGATGGGCAATGAGTCGAGCAGCAGCAGCTGGACCGTGACCATCGACACCGATGCGCCGGTGAAACCGACCATCGACGCGGCGCTGGACGACGTGGGCAGCGTGCAGGGTAACCTGGCGAACGGCGCCACCACCGACGATCCGACCCCGACCCTGAGCGGCAAGGCGGAAGCGGGCAGCACCGTGAAGATCTACGATCAGAACGGCCTGCTGGGCGAAGTGACGGCGAAAGCCGACGGCACCTGGAGCTTCTCACCGGTGGCGAAACTGCCGGAAGGCGAACACCGCTTCCACGTGACGGCCACCGACAAGGCGGGCAACACCAGTGTGGCATCGGACGACTTCGTCCTGACCCTGGACTTCACCGCCCCGGACGTGAGCAAAGTGAGCATTACCGATGTGGTGGATGACTTTGGTTCCGTGACCGGATCGATTGCTTCGGGTGGTAAGACGGACGATAACACGCCGTTGATCAAGGGGACGGGCGCAGAGCCGGGCAACACCATCACCGTCTACAACGGCGACAAGGTGATCGGCACCGCGAAAGTACAGGCTGACGGCACCTGGGAACTTCAGGTCACGAAAGCCCTGCCTGACGGGACGTACAACCTGACGGTGAAAGAGACCGACAGCGTGGGTAACACCACGGCGGCATCACCGGAATACATTATTCAGATCGATGCTGGCGGTCAGCCGCTGCCACCGACCCTGAGCAGTGTGGAAGATGATGTTGCGCCGCATACCGGCCCATTACAAAAGGATGCGACAACCAACGACAACACCCTGTTGTTGACGGGTACGGCTGAAGCCGGTGTCACGGTTCGCATTTATGGCGGCCCGAACGGTACCACCCTGCTGGGTGAAACCAAGGCCGATGCCCAGGGCAAATGGAGCTTCAATACGCCGAAACTGGCGGACGGCGTTCATACGTTTGTCGCGGAAGCGATTAACGACATTGGCCAGGTAAGCCCACAGACTGGCGGCTTCCCAATCACGGTCGATACCAGCGCGCCGGGTGAGGTCACTGGCTTTATCGTGAGCGATAACGAAGGTCCGCAGACCGGTACATTGTCCAATGGCGATACCACTGACGATGCGACACCGACGATCAGCGGTAAAGCAGAGCCAGGCAGCGTTGTTCACATCTATGTGAATGGTCAGGAAAACGGTACTGCGGTTGCAGACGCGAACGGTAACTGGACTTACACCACCGGTTCTCTGGTGGATGGAGAATACACCTTCACCGCGCGTGCTGAAGATTCAGCAGGCAACCTGGGGGCTGAAAATGCCGGAGTCACCGTCACGCTTGATACCTCCAGCGTTCCGGTCACCATCGTCCGCGTAATGGATGATAAAGGCAGCGTCACGGGTGACCTGAAGGCGAACGACGTCACTGACGACGCGCGTCCGGAAATCATCGGTAAGGCGAAAGCAGGCAGCACTGTCACCATCATGGATGGCAACGTGGTGTTGGGCAGCGTCAAGGCCGATGCCAGTGGCAACTGGGTATTTACGCCTACCAGCGATCTGGGCGATGGTGTACACAACATTACGGCAATCGCGAAAGATCTGACGGGTAACGAGGATACCTCCAGCACCTTCAGCTTCGAAATTGACAGTAAAGCACCGAACCGTCCGAGTATCGATTACGCGGAAGATCAGGTGGGAACGATCAAGGACGATCTGAACAGCAACGATGTCACTGACGATCCGCAGCCAATCCTGCACGGTACGGCTGAAGCGGGCAGCACCGTCAATATTTACACCGTTGACGGCACCCTGCTGGGTTCAGTCACCGCGAACAGCAACGGGGCATGGAACTTCAAACCGGGCAGCAAGTTACCGGAAGGCAAAAACACCTTCTACGTGACGGCCACGGATGAAGCCGGCAACGTCAGTGACAAGTCTGCGGACTTTATTCTGACTACCGACTACACCGCGCCGGATGCGAGCAAAGTGACCATTGATTCCGTAACGGATAACGTGGGTAACGTTCAGGGTATTGTTGCAGATGGCGGGGTACTGGATGACTCACGTCCGGTGATCCGTGGCTCTGGTGCTGAAACGGGCAACGTCATTACCGTCTATACCACCGACAAAGACGGCAACACGAAAGTGTTGGGCACGACCAAAGTGGATCAGAATGGCAAATGGGAACTGACGCCATCTGAGTCTCTTTACGGTGATTCAATCAACAAACTGACCGTGACGGAAACCGATAGTGTTGGCAACGTGGCGAAACCGGCTGACAGCTATGACGTCATTATGTCTGACACCCCGAATGCGCCAGCGATTGTTAACGTCCTGGATGATACTGGCACAACTGTTATCAATCTGGCCGACAATGCGTTGACCAAAGATGACACGCCGACCCTGAAAGGGACTGCGGATGGTGTTGCAGGCGATACCATCACCATCTACAACGGTAGTCAGGTTGTGGGTAAAACAACGCTGAACAGCGATGGCACCTGGAGCTTTACGCCATCACCAGCGCTGGCTGATGGTAACTATATCTTTACGGTGACCAATACCAACAGCGCGGGTCAGGAGAGCGATCGTAGTGGTTCGTTCACCCTCACTATTGACTCAACAGCACCAAATCCGGTTTCCGGTTTACAGGTGGCTGACGATCAGGGGGCCTGGAAAGGTCAGTTAACCGACGGTATGACCACCGACGACAACAAACCGACCTTCACGGGTAAAGCAGAGCAGGGTAGCACGGTCACTATCTACGATAACGGCCAGGCGATTGGTTCAGTTGTTGTGACTAACACTGATGGTAGCTGGCAGTACACGCCAACCACGCCATTAGCAGATGGTGAACACCAGTTTGCGACCCAGGTAACGGATCCGGCGGGTAACGCGAGCGCGATCGTTGACGATATCACCGTTAACGTCTCCACGGGCGCAAGCTATCTGCAACTGCTGCAGGTGGTGGATGATGTCCAGGAAACGGGCGGCTCACGCGTGCTTCGCGAGGGTGAAGTCACCAACGACAGCCAGGTACAGCTGGTTGGTAAGGCGACGGCAGGCAGCACCATTATCATCACTGACGTCGGTGGCGTTCAGCTTGGCACGGTGAAAGCAGATGCCAACGGTGACTGGGAATTCACGCCGCTGAGCAGCCTGAGTGATGGCGCGCATACGCTGCGTATTACCGGGACCGATCCGTCAAATAACCCGCTCACCCCGATTGACTTCGATCTGGTGGTGGACACGGTTGCGCCTGTTGCGCCGGTTATCACAAACGTGCTGGATGATGTGAACCCTGTTCAAGGTTCCGTTGCTCACGGCAAGCCTACCAACGACACCACGCCGGAAATCACCGGTACGGCGGAGAAGGGAAGCACGGTCAATGTGTACCATCAGGTGGATGCGACCACGCGTATTCTGCTGGGTACCGCCGTTGCCGATAGCACGACGGGCCTGTGGACGCTGCAGATCACTGACGCGAACAAGCTGACTGAAGGCACCTGGAATCTGGTGGCAACCTCCACGGATGCGGCTGGCAACATCAGCACGCCGAGCAACACCTGGACGATTGTTGTCGATACCACCGTGTCTGACGCGGTTATCAATATCAGCTCTATTTCAGAAGACCGGGGGGCATCAGATACTGACTTCATCACCAGCGATAACACGCTGTTGATTAACGGTCAGCTGACGAAAGCCCTGCAGGCGGACGAATGGGTTGAGATTAGCCTCGACAACGGTGCAACCTGGACGCGTGCCTCAACGGTGACCAGTACATCCTGGACTGTGGATATGCAGAACACGCCGCTGAATGATGGTGCTTACACCATTCAGGCTCGCGTGGTGGATAACGCCGGTAACGTTGGCAGCACTGATTCTCAGGCGCTGCAGGTGGCAACAGGCGGCAGTGACATGAATGGTCTGTCTACGACCACCAAAGTCACCACCGATACCAGCCATGGTCTGACGACCGGTGATCACTTCAGCCATGCTGCGACAGCAACTAACAGCGACATGGTCACCCGTGACCGTACGGTGACCATCAGCGGTAACCTGAGCGCGGCGCTACAGGCGGGTGAGCATCTGCAGATCTCCCTGGATAACGGCAAAACCTGGCAAACGCTGGCACTCAACGGCCAGAGCTGGAGCTATGTACTGCCGGAAGCGACAGCAAGCACCACTCACAGCTTCAAGCTGCAGGTCATTGACGTTGCGGGCAACCCAGGTACGAACACGAAGTTTGCGGATAGCTACAACGTGGTTATCGATCTGGATTCTCCGAACGGTATTACCGGGGCGCCAGATGTGCCGCAGCACACCACCACAGGAGATTCGTTCACCTTCTCCAGTGGTCAATACGGTCGTGTTGAAGCGGGGGCGATTGTCTCGCTGGTGAGTGACGTCAACAACAACGGGACATATCAGGAAGGTCTGGATCAAGTCATTGGCTTCGTGAAGGCTAACGCTGACGGCTCCTGGAGTCTGAATACGTCACTGCCTTCTGGCGCACATAACCTGGCCTTTGTGGTCTGGGATGAAGCGGGTAACCGCTCAAGCATGAGCGCCAGCACCAGTACAGGTGTCACCGAAGGTGGCGGCAGTACGCTGATTGAACAAACCTGGGGGGGAACGACCGATGCGGATAGCCGCGGTCTGAACGCCGCTGCGGTGACCATCAGTCAGGATGGTTTGTGGTCATTCTTCCAGAGTGCTCGTGGCACTTCTGGTACATCGACCGCTAACGCCGGACGTGTCTATGACTCCGTCACGCGTGAAGACTACGATTCAACGTACCTTGCCCAGCCGTCAACCGACAACGGTGCGGGTTACAACGTAGATAGCACGTCATACAGCCGTTATGTTAACTCCGCAGCCTTTGCGGACATTAACCGCGATGGCTATGCCGACGTCATGTCTCAGATCAGTAGTTATAGCAACGCGGGTCGTACCGCCTACTGGCTGCAGAACGCGGACGGTAGTTACTCCGCGAAGGCGCTGGATCAGGGCACCCTGAACCACCTCGGCGGCGTGATTTCCTATGACCGTGAAGGTGATGGCTATCTGGACTTTGTGCTGGGTGACTCCGAAGCAGACTCCATTTCGTTCATCAAAAATACGCAGGGCAAGCTGAGTTACGAGGACAACTCCGGCTTCTCTGACGGACATCCTGGCGGGGCATTGCCAACGTCGCTGAGTGTGCTGCACGAAGTCGGGGCTGTGGATATCGATAACAACGGTACTGTAGATATTACGGCACATATCGACTACAACGGCGCTGGCAACCTCGTCGGCAACAACTCCCGCGGTCTGGGTATCTTGTATAACCAGACTACCGGGACGTCGAACACCAACTTCGGTGAAGTTGGCTACTACGCGAACGTGTTCCGTGACGATGGCCATGAAGACTACGGTAACTTGTCTATCTCCATGACCTATGCGGATTACAACAACGATGGTTGGCTGGATCTGTTCCTGAGCCGTGGTTCGAAGGGTGGCAGTAACAGCGACGAGAGCCGTATCTATCTGAACGATGGTACCGGTAAGCTCAATGCAACGGACAGCCAGGCGCAGTGGTTTGGCGATAACGTTGATGGCGGCACGTCGCTGGCAGTGGACTGGAACCACGACGGTAAGATGGACATCATCGAAGTGCCACGCTCTGGCGTGACTGGCTCGCCGATGTTGTATACCAATACCGGTAGTAACAACTGGGGCGCCAATAAAGTCAGCCTGACAGGTAGCACGACGTTCAACAACATGACGGGTGCCGTCGCACTCGACTATGACTGGGACGGTTCGATGGACCTGGTGCTGTACCGCTCTGGCGCAGATGCTGATGTCGTGGCAAGAGACGACGCGGGACGCACGATGCTGGTGAAAAACACCAATATCGCGGCGGACGGCACGAGCCTGCAGATCCGTATTGTTGACGGCAACGGCATCAATACCTTCTACAGCAACACCGTGAAGTTATACAACTCAGCGGGCGAGCTTGTGGCAACCCAGTTGATTAACCCGCAGTCCTCTGGTTCCAGCAACAGTATGGGTCTGGTGAGCTTCTTCGGGCTGGATCCGAATGAAGTTTACTCCGTGCAGATGCTGCGCATTACCGATGGTAAAGCGGATCACGTTGGCGCAACGAGCAGCATTGGTGGGTACACCAACGGTACGGTAAATGAGAGCTGGGGGGGCCTGACAACAGGTAAAGCCCATGACTCTTACGTACTGACGGCGGAAAGCAGCAATGCGGCGAACAACACCTCCGGAAACAACGGGATCATCGGGACGGGCTATAACGACACCTTCTTCGGTTCTGCAGGCAACGACACCTACAACGGTGGCGGCGGCTGGAACCAGATTGTGAGCGGTAATCCTGTCTGGAGCGAAACTGCCGGTATGGACGTTGTTGACTACAGCCGTTCAACCACTGCGATCAACGCGAACCTGTGGACAGGCACTGCAACCGGTAACGGCACCGATCAGCTCCTCAACATCGAGGGTCTCGTAGGTTCCAGTCAGCAAGATACGTTTACGGATAACTCCGCGAATAACGTGTTTGAAGGACGTGGTGGCAATGACGCCTTCTACCTGGTCAACGGCGGTAACGATACGCTGATGTACAAGGTGTTGGCAGGTCTGAGCAACGACAGCACCGGTGGCAATGGTCATGACACGATCCACGGCTTTAAGGTGGGTAATCTGGTGAAAGACAGTGACGCAGATCTGCTCGATATGAGTGAACTGCTTGACTACAAAGGTTCTATCTCCTTCTTCGAAGACGAAGGAAAACTGGAGCTGGATTACTCCTCCCGCGGCGTACTTGACTACGTCAAGGTGGAAGTTGTGGGTAGTGATACCGTGATCAGTATCGACCGTGACGGTCAGGGCGGACAGCATGGATTTACGCAGGTTGTCACACTGGCTGACGTGCAAACGGATTTGGTGACGCTGCTACAGAATAACCAAATCATGATGTAACCCAGTAAATACCCGCCATCTTCGGATGGCGGGCTTTCTGCACGCATCTTCCAATCGTTGTTACACAGTCATTCACTGGGTTAATCGGGAATTTGATAAATGAAAGTAACCCTTAATAAGTTTAAAAAAATAAACCTGGCGTGTGCGATTACTGCCGCGCTCAGCGTATTGATATCCAGCACTGCATATTCAGCAGAACGAGTGAAGCACGTCATCGATATACCGGCAGACGTCAAAACCACTTCAGGGAAGACGGCACCACAGCCCTACCGTCCGGTTGCGGATGTGACACCGGAACTGGCACAAATTGTGGTTTATTACCCTGAGGGGAGCGTACCCGCGACGATCTACGTCGACCGCGAGCTGCAGTCGGTACTGCTGCCGGGGCAATTTACCGTCCTGTGCGCCGCGCCAGGCGCGCATGCGGTGGAGTCCTGGTTCAACGATCACCCTGCTTATCAGGGGAAACAAAATCCTCTGCAACAGCTCAATGCCGAGAGTGCGCAAACCTATTTTATTCAGGTTAATCCAGGTACGTCAGGAAATACGGCGGCCCTGGAAGAGCGTTCCCGGGCTGAAGCTCTGTTGAGTAAGATGTATAAGCAGACCAAAATAATTAACCGTGCATCGCAGGTAAAAACCTGTGATTACGTTAATAACAGCGGTGTGGTGCTTATTCAGGAGCAAGTCCTGTTCCGCTTTGCGGCAAGTAATGCGGCAGGGATTTTTGCTGAATCCCGCAATAAGCTGGACGAAGTGGTGAAATTTACCAAAAAGGCAAATAACGTCAGTGAGATCCAGATTGTGGGGTATACCGACGCAATTGGTAGCCGTGAGGCTAACCAGCGCCTGTCTGAAGCGCGTGCCGATACCGTTCGTTCATTGCTGATCGAGAAAGGGATTAAACCGGAGCTGATCAATAACACGACGGGCAAAGGAATAGCACAAAGCGCTGAAGGCTGCGGTACCTCTGCCAGCCAGCAAGCGGCAGGATGTAACGTCAACAGCCGCCGCGTAGAAATTTTAGTGAAAAGCCACTAAGTCAGCATCGATACAAAAATACGGATTGCGGAGACGCTTTCCGTATTTTTTTTGTGAATAATTTGACGGTGTTATGGAGACACGGGTGACGTGTT
This sequence comes from Enterobacter cloacae complex sp. 309I3, assembly GCF_050031595.1. Classification (NCBI taxonomy): domain Bacteria; kingdom Pseudomonadati; phylum Pseudomonadota; class Gammaproteobacteria; order Enterobacterales; family Enterobacteriaceae; genus Enterobacter; species Enterobacter cloacae complex sp. 309I3. Next base: position 935,287 of record NZ_JBLGWI010000001.1, read on the forward strand.
AGAGGTGGAGAGGGATTAAGCAGTTTGTGGTTCGTACATCTTAATGTGGGCAATGCTGTAGTACTTTTTCTTTTCTCTGATTATGTCATGGTCAATCGAGGATTTAATGATTTCGCCGCAGGAGTAGATTTTCTTTAAAGAGTTAAACCCCAACTGTTTCATTATGCTGTTGCTGTAGGTATAGGTGGTTTTGGGTTTGATGTTATATAAGGTACTGATGTCGTCAATCGTGTAGCCTGAGATCATTAACTTCAGGACACAGAACTCCATATGCGTCAGTTCGATATGTTTTTTGACGATCCCGCTTTTGCTGGGGTGACGCTGGGTATGCATTTTCCTGACAATTTCATCATTGGTCAGATTATTGATATTCACGAGTCGGTGTTTGTAATGCGAGCAGATGCAGGCGAAAAGCTCCGGAAAGATATCCGAGTGGTAAGCGATGATGATCTCTTCAATGGCGTGGAGGTTTGTTTTCTGTTTTAGTGAGATAAGCCACTGAAAGTAGATGATGTTGCTATAAATAGAGTCAGGAAGCACCAGGTACAAGGTAAAAAAACTATCTTTTTTCATACCTTTTACCCAGTCATGAAAATGGTGCTGATTATAAAAAGAGAGAATCTCTTCTTTTTTGAACGTATTGGAAAGTAAATGGCGCAATCCGATGTTGCTGAAATGACATCTTGATAATATGACCCGCGACGTATCCATTTTTATCCCTTTGGTTAATGTATTCTGCACGCCTCTTTTTGGTGTAAGATTTGCATGCTAACGATCTTATGATACGGTATGTATATATTTTCATTTTACACGATGTCTCAGGGTTAATATGTGAGAATAGTCTTCGCATAAATGGGAATTGTTTACGTGCCTGATGATTGGACGGCTTTCTATATTAATGATAAGAAAGAGATGTCAGGGGTTAGGATTACTCCACGTCTACAGGACATGCATACTTTTAAGGTTTATCATTTAATCAATTGTGGAATGCCACGCTTCATTCTCTCTGCACCACCATGGGTGATTGATTAATTATAAGGAAATGTCATTTCACCGAAATGGCATAAAGAAAAGTATGAGAAAATTGCCAGCTCTGTTTATTTTCACCACGCTATTTTTACTGGCAGGGTGTCAGATAACCCCCGGAAGCCATATTGATACCGACGGAAAAACGGTTGTCGAAACGCCCGACCCCGATAATATCAATGACGTAAAGGTGAATGTTTACCCCGTTACGCCGGCGCTGATTGAGAAATTACGTGAAAACGTCGTAGTCGCCCACGCCAATGCGGAGCTGAATAAACGACTCGAAGCGTATGAGTACCGTATTGGGGTTGGTGACATCATTATGGTCACGGTGTGGGAACATCCTGAGCTTACCACCCCGTCTGGCCAGTATCGTAGCGCCAGCGATACGGGAAACTGGGTCCATTCAGACGGCACTATTTTTTATCCGTACATCGGGAAAATCCATGTTAAGGATAAAACGGTCACTGAAGTCAGAGAGCTGATTACCGAACATCTGGCGAAATACATTGAGTCCCCACAGGTCGATGTGGGGATTGCCGCGTTTCGCTCTCAGAAAGTGTATGTCTCTGGTGAAGTTAATCAGTCCGGGCAGCAGCCCATCACTAACGTTCCATTGACCATCATTGATGCGGTTAATCTGGCGGGTGGGCTGACTGAAAACGCAGACTGGGGGAATGCTGTTTTAACCCAGGGGGGTAAAAAATCAATCATCTCGCTGCAAGCACTTATGCAGTATGGCGACCTGCAGCAGAACAGGCTGCTCTATTCCGGCGATATTCTGTATATCCCGCGTAATGATGATTTAAAAGTCTTTGTCATGGGCGATGTGGTGAAGCAAACCACCATGAAAATGGATCGCTCAGGCATGACGCTGACCGAAGCGTTGGGTAATGCGGAGGGCATGAATCAATTAACCAGTGATGCCAGCGGTATTTTTGTGATCCGTTCGGAAAACAAACCGGATGCGTCAAAGGGAAAACAGGCAAATATTTATCAGCTTGATGCCAGGGATGCGACGGCGCTGGTGCTTGGCACCGAATTCAGGCTCAAGCCGTACGATATTGTGTATGTGACGAGCGCACCGATTGCGCGCTGGAACAGAGTCATTAATCAATTAATGCCAACCATTAGTGGTGTCTACAGCCTGACTGAAACGACGCGCTTCATCAGAAACTGGAGTAATTGATATGAATGGCAGGTATCAGTCCATTCTTGTCGTCTGCACAGGCAATATTTGTCGTTCCCCGGTGGGGGAACGCATTTTGCGTTCACGCTTGCCCAATATGAGCGTAGATTCCGCCGGGATTGCTGCGTTAACGGGGGAAGCGGCAGATCCCGTAATGGTTAACACTGCACGTGAGAATGGCCTTTCGTTAGAGGGTCATTGTGCCAAACAACTTACACCGCTGATGTGTCGTGAATATGATTTGATTCTGGCCATGGAGCAAAACCATATTGAAGCCGTGACCCGCCTGGCAATGGAAGCCCGGGGAAAGACATTTTTATTCGGATATTGGCTCCAGCAAATGGAAATTCCTGATCCTTATCGTCGGGGTCGAGATATCTCAGGTGTTATTTTTCAACAACTTTTTTCCGCTGCCGAAGAATGGGTCAAGGTTTTCCAGCAGGTTAAATAATCAGGGCTGATTAGAGCATGTTTGACAAACAGATTAGCAATTCGCAAACCGGTAATGTTCCGCGGCAGGAGGATATTGACATCGTTCAACTCCTCAAAGTCTTATATTACAGTAAGGTCTGGATAGCGGCGACGACATTACTGTTTATCGCTTTCGGCATCGTTATTGCTTACACCTTAGCGCCGGTCTATAAAAGTGATGCGTTAATTCAGGTTGAGAGAAATGCATCTACGGGGCTGTTGAATAAGCTCTCTACGATGCTGCCTGAAGGTTCCGGGGTCGCTTCAGAATCTGAAATTTCGTTAATTAAATCGCGGATGGTGATCGGTAAAACCGTGCGCGATCTGGGGCTGGATATCTCCGTGACTGAAAAACGCTATCCGTTTGCGAATGGCCTGCTCCTGCGCCTGCTTGGTAAACCCACGGGTAACATTGAGGTTTCAACCTTAACTGTCCCCGAGGAGTTCCTGAACGAAGCGTTGATCCTGACGATAACTGCTGCGGGTGAGTACACCCTGCAGGTCGGCGAGGCCGTTTTGCACGGTAAAGTGGGGGTTCCTCTTCACGCGCACGGCATTGATTTTATGATTGAACGTGCCGAACTGACCCAGGACACCGTGTTCATTTTACGTAAGCACAATGAATATTCGGTAATTGATGAGATCAAAAACAATATCGTCGTGGATGGAAAATCCGGTGGCAATGGGATGCTGCATCTGAGCATGACCGGCACCGATCCGGTCATGATCAGTAAAATCCTTGAAACCATCAGCCACAATTATCTTGCCCAGGACTTTGAGCGTAAGTCAGAAGAGGCCAGCAAGAGTCTGGCCTTTGTGAACGAACAATTACTGCAAATCAAAAACAATCTGGTGACGGCAGAAACGAAACTCAATGATTTCAGAAAGAATAATGAGTCGGTGGATTTATCCCTTGAAGCGAAATTCATTTTAGACAATGTGGTGTCCATTGATACCCAACTGAATGAATTAACCTTTAAAGAAGCTGAAATATCAAAGCTCTATAAACGTTCGCATCCGGCTTATAAAGCGCTGTCAGAAAAACGTGCGGTACTGCAGGAAGAGAAAGAGAAGCTCAATCAGCGTATCAGTACGATGCCGCGGACTCAGCAAGAAATTTTGAGCATGACCCGTGATGTGCAGATGGGAAATGATATCTATATGGTGCTGTTGAATAAGCAGCATGAACTCAATATCAATAAGGCCAGTACGCTGGGCAATGTTCGCATTATTGACAATGCCGTCACGCAGCATAAGCCGATTAAACCGAAAAAAACGTTGATTGTCATCCTGTCGGCGCTGTTGGGCTTCCTGTTCGCCTCCGGTGTGATTCTGCTACGCAACATGTTAATTAAAGGGATCAAACAACCCGCGGAGCTGGAAAAACGGGGCATCCCTGTCCACGCCGTCGTACCGCTGGCACCTGAACTGACAAAGAGCAGACGCTGCCGGGCGATTACCACCTATCAGTCTGATGAGCTGTTAGTGAAATCGTCCCCAACCTCGCTGGCGGTCGAGGCGATAAGAGGGCTGCGGACCAGCCTTCATTTCGCCATGCTGAAGTCAGAAAATAAAATATTAATGATTTCAGGCACCTCTCCGGGAGTGGGTAAATCCTTCGTCAGTTCAAACCTGGCGGTGCTGATGGCGCAGGCCGGTTCACGGGTGCTGCTGGTTGATTGCGATCTGAGAAGGGGATATTTGCACAGCATCTTCTCCCAGGCGGAAGGCCATGCCGGGCTTGCCGATTATCTCTCAGCGAATGCGGCGGTGTCCCAGGTGATAGAAGAGACAGAGTACCAGGGCGTCGATTTTATTGGCCGGGGAAGAATGGTCAATAACCCCGCCGAGCTGTTTATGACGGAGAAATTCCAGACACTCGTTGACGCCTGTTCAGCGCAATACGATGTCATTATTCTCGATACGCCGCCTATTCTGAGCGTTACGGATGCCGCGATTATTGGCCGATTCGCCTCAACGTCTCTGATGGTCGTCAGGTTCGAACAGAACTCGGTCCAGGAGGTGGAAGCAGGGCTGCGTCGATTCAATCAAAACGGGATTGCCATCCAGGGGGTCATATTCAACGGTGTTGAAAAACGCGCTTCGGCCACCTATAGCTATGGCGATTACTCATATCAGGAGTAATTCATCTCTCTTCTTATAAGGAATAAGTCTTGACAGGCCGGGAATGTGTAATATTCCTAATGCCTGTGGACTTGTTCCTGGTTAAAAGTTCCCTTTATGTTATGCAGTCTGAATGCTAATTCCAGATAAAAATGCCAGAATTAATACCAAGGAATGCTCTTAAAATCTAAATTAATGAACCATCAGGGAACCACAAGGGGGGATAAACAGTAATCAACGGATGTGAAGTAGTTATTTAGAGTGGTGATGTTATATTTTGAAAAAATGTAATAATTCCGAAATAAAGAGTCGATTAAATGAATAGTAATAAAAATAAAGTCTTTCAACTCGAGTTGAAGTGGCATCCTGTTGCCGCTTCTGTGCTACTCGCTCTGCCAATTGTTGCGCACTCAGCAGAGATCAACATCAAGAACGGCGTGGTTTATACTGCCGGGAATGTGCCTGTCATTAACATTAATAAAGCCAACGATAAGGGGCTTTCTCATAATGTCTATGACAACTTAAACGTTGATAAGAATGGCCTTATCTTCAATAACAGCATGACTGAATCAAATACCGTTCTGGCGGGTAAGATTCAGGGGAACAGCAACCTGACGTCCGGGACGGCGAAAGTCATCCTGAACGAAGTCACGTCTAAAAATGCCTCTGCGATTAACGGCATGATGGAAGTGGCCGGCGATAAAGCCGATTTAATTATTGCTAACCCGAACGGTATTACCGTTAACGGTGGCGGCTCCATTAACACCAGTAAACTGACCCTGACAACCGGTACGCCGGATATTCAGAACGATCAGTTAGCCGGTTATTCTGTTAACGGTGGCACCATTACGCTGGGTAAACTGAATAACGCCAGCCCGACGGAAATTTTGTCTCGCAATGTTGTCGTGACCGATAAAGTCACAGCTAACGAGCTGAACGTTGTCGCCGGTAATAACTACGTTAACGCTGCAGGTCAGGTGACCGGTTCTGTAACCGCAGCCGGAACGCGTAATGCCAACAGCATTGACGTTGCTGCGCTGGGCGGTATGTATGCCAATAAGATTAACCTCGTCAGCACCGAAAGCGGTGTCGGCGTGCGTAACCAGGGCATTATTGCGGGTGGCATCAACGGCGTAAATATTGACGCTAACGGTCAGTTGCTGAACAACACTGCGCGCATTGAGTCCTCTGGTCAGATCAATATTAAAACCAACGGCGCACTGAGCAACGTCACCGGGGATATTACCTCTGTGGGTACCATCGCGCTGGACACCAATAAAAACAGCCTCAATAACAGCCGTTCAGGCAACATTTCGACAATGGGAGACCTCTATGTTAATAGCGGCGCCATTGATAACACCAACGGCAAAATGGCGGCGGCAGGCATGCTGGCTGCGGATACCAACGGCAACACCTTAACCAACTACGGTAAAGGAAATACTGTCGGTATTGAAGCCGGTATCGTGGCGTTAAAAACCGGTACCCTGAATAACAGCAACGGCCAGATCAAGGGCGGGTATGTGGGTCTTGAATCTGCTGCTGTAAACAACAACAGCGGTTTAGTCGACTCCCTGGGCGATGTGAACGTGGTGAGCGGCGGTAACGTCGATAACAACCGGGGCATGATCCGTTCTGCGGGTGGTTTCACCAAGATTGCCGCGAAAGGTACGATTAACAACGGCGCGACCAAAACCGCAGATACCGCCAGTAATGACTCGTTAGGCATTATCGCTGAGAAGGGCGTGCAGATTGCCGCGAACAGCATCAATAACAACGGCGGGCAGATGGCGTCAAATGGCGATATCTCCCTTGAAAGTGCCGGCGCGATTGATAACTACTCGGGCAAACTGAACTCAAACAGCAAGGTGATTGCCAAAGCGGCCTCTATGCGTAACGACAACGGCGGTGTTGCGGGTCGTACCGGTGTGAGTGCCGCAGTGGGTGGAAACATCACCAACTACATCGGCGTCTTCAGCTCTGAAGAAGGGGATGTTGCCCTGGCATCGAATGCCCTGAACAACCGCGGTGGCTTCATTATGGGACAAAACGTCACCATTAATGCCAACGCAGGGGTGAACAACAACACCGCGTTCATCGTTGCCAGTAAGGTATTGAGCGTCACTGCAGGCGATAACATCGAAAACCGTTACGGTATCGATTTCGGATCCACATTTGGTACCTACTTCGGCATGCCGCAGCAGAACGGCGGTATGGTTGGTAAAGAAGGTGTCTCGCTGTCCGGGAACTATATCTATAACGGCGAAAGCCGCATCATTGCTGAAAATGGCCCGCTTACAATGCAGGCACGAGGCAGCATTGATAACGCGCGTTCGTTGCTGGTCAGCGGCGGGGATGCCTCCATCAAAGCGGGAAGCACCCTGACGAACAACTACGCAACCATCTACAGCATGGGCGACCTGCTGATTGATGCAAACAGCGTGAGCAACTACAGCAACGGTGCGCTGGAAGATAACAACGCGACTGGCGTTATCGCGGCAGATAAAAAACTGACCATGAATGTGAAGAACAGCTTCACCAACTATGGCTGGATCAGCAGCCTCGGTGATGCCATTTTCAATATTCTGAACGGTTCTTTAACTAACCGTAATACGCTCTCCGCTGAGAAGTCTCTGACCGTGTCTGCACAGACCGGGGTTGAAAACCTGAAAGATATCGCCGCGGGCGAGCATCTGGTGGTGAACAGCCAGCGTGGTGTGACCAACAACTCCAACAGCAATATGGTGGGTGATAAGGTCACGATCTCTGCGGTCTATGATATTAACAACCGTGGCAATATCGTGGCTGACAGCAGCCTGGCGATGAGCGCTAAAGGCAATATCTATAACGATCTGAATATGATCAGCTATGGTGACATTGCCTTAAGTGCCAATAACATTGATAACGCCTCGCGTAAAATCAAAGCGGTGGGTGATGTCACGCTGACAGCGGCCGGGAATGTGAGCAACAGCCGCGGCGAAATCAGCTCTGAGACTGGCGATATCACTATCAATGCGGGTGGCACCGTAGATAACTACTACGGCCAGCTCCTGTCCGGTAGCGATATTGCGCTGAAAGCGAACCGTCTGAACAACGACTACGGTCGGGTTGCCGCTTACGGCAATATCGATCTGGCGCTGATGGGGTATTTCGACAGCAACCGTGGTTCCGTCCTTTCTCAGACGGGTGATATCAAGCTGGCTGCCAACACCGTTGATAACAACAACGGTCTGATTGCCGGTAAGAATGTCACCGTCGAGTCCAAAGGTGCGGTTTACAACAACACCGCCATGATCGTGGCGGACAAAAAGCTCTCCGTGAACGCGGCAGGGAATGTTGAAAACCGTGACGGTAACAACTTCGTACGTAATCATGGCGAAACCTTCGGTGTGACGGGCGATGTGGGTGGCATGATTGGCCGTGAAGGTGTCGCGGTTTCCGGTCAAAACGTCTACAACAACAACAGTAGCATCATCGCTGATAACGGTGCGCTGAGCGTGCTGTCTAAAGGGACGCTGGACAACACCCGCGCTATGCTGGTGAGCGGCGCTGACGCCATCATCAAAGCGGCCGGTACGTTCTATAACAACTATGCCACCACCTACAGTGCAGGCAACCTGGATATCACTGCGGGTACGCTGAACAACTACAGCGATGGCAGCATGGAGAGCAACACGGCGACCGGCGTTATCGCGTCAGATAAGAATCTCAGTCTGACGGTTGATAACAACGTCACCAACTACGGTTGGATCAGCGGTAAAGGCGATCTGAACTTCACTATCCTGAAAGGTGCACTGACTAACCGCAATGCAATCTCTTCAGGTAACGCTCTGGCGATTAATGCCCTGAACGGTGTTGAGAATTTTAAAGACATCGTGGGTGTGGCCAGCGCGAAAATTGATACTCAGCGTCATGTTACCAATAATGCCAACGGCAATATCCTTGCACAGAATATCGTGATTAATGCCGGTGCCGACATTAACAACCGCGGTAATATTGTGAGCGATTATACGCTGTCTGTGAAAACAGCAGGGAATATCTATAACTACCTCAATATGCTGACTTATGGCGTTGCGGGTGTCACTGCGAATAACGTGACAAACAGCGGTCAGGATGCAGTATTTGGTGGCTTATACGGTATGGAACTGATTACCAATAAAGTGACCAATACCGGCACGATTGTTGGTATGTAATCTAAAGGTGTAACAAAAGGCAGCAGCTATTGTCTGATAGCGCAAAGTCAGCACGAGACCCTGCTGCCTTTTTTTCTGAGAAAGTGAATGGAACTGCGATTTAAATTTTTACTGTCATTGCTGGTAATGTCGTCTCAAGCATTTGCAGTTGACGATATTAATGCCCTGATTAAACAGCAGCAAAATGCAGATCTAAATACTTTCAAAGAACACAAGGTGTATCGGCAGAATGTTTTCTCCAGCACCGAACGTAAAGTATTTAGACTGGACAAATTACCTGAGGAGAAAAACTGTTTTACCCTTAAAGCACTTGTTCTTGATAATGATTTTTTGAAACGTAAAACCGAAAAGGCGATAAAAAAAGAGATCGTCGGACGCTGCGTGGGCAGCATCGGTGTGGTGAAAATCGCCGCCGCGTTACAGGATTTTTATATCGATGCCGGTTACATCACGACCCGCATTACGATCCCTTCACAGAATATTTCGTCTGGCACGCTGAAGCTTGACGTCAATGCGGGGAAAATAGAAAAAATTATTGTCGAGCATAATGATATTAATCCATGGATGCTGCCGTTTGCGAAAGAGGACATCCTTAATATTCGCGATATCGAGCAGGGTCTGGAAAACCTGCAGCAAGAACCCGGCGTGGATGTGAAGATCAATATCGAGCCGGGTACGAAGCACGGGTATAGCACCATTCGCATCAGCACCAACCGGGAAAAACAGTGGAGCGTGCGGGCGAGCTATAACAACTGGGGCGATAAAGCGACAGGAGAACACCTGACCTCTGTGGTGGGCTATCTCTATAACATCGCCCGGTTTAGCGATCTGTTTTATCTCGCCGGAACGAAGAGCACGACGGGTCAGTATCAGAGTGTAAGTGGTTACTATGCCCTGCCGGTAGGCTACTGGAACTATTCGTTGTTTTATAGCAGCAGTAAGTCACGTCAGGCGATACCGCTCTATTACACCACGGTGGATTACGCCGGTAAGAGTGAGTACGGCAGCGTGAAGGCGACGCGCACGGTCTACCGGGATAAAAGCCGGAAGGTGACGGGGAATGCCGAGCTGATCCGTCGAAAAGCCGGTTATACCCTTAATGGCGAGGAACTTGTCTTACAGAAGCGTGACATGGATAACGTCAGGTTTGGCGTGAATTACACGCAGCAGCTGGCAAATGCACACTGGGATTCAACGGTATCCTGGCAGCGTTTTGTCACCTGGTTCGGCGCCGAAAAAACGCCGGATATGGTGTATGGCAATGTCAGTCCCGTCAGTCAGCTGGTGAATGTGGAAAGTCGCTATACCCGACAATTTTCTCAAACCGCCTATAGCGCTTTTTTTTTGGCGCAATACGCACCGCGTGAGCTGACGCTGCAGGATCAAATGACGATGGGCGATCGCTGGAGCGTACGCGGGTTTGAAAACAGCGTTGGCCTGACCGGGAACAGCGGGTACTACCTGCAAAATACATTTTATCGCCCGGTGCGAGGAATGAACGCAAACTATTACGTTGGCGTAGATGCCGGTCATATAAGACGGGACAGTGTCTATGGCGAAGAGATTATCGTCGGCAGCACCCTGGGTATTCAGGGGAATGTGAAAAGCCTGGCGTACGATTCATCAGTCTCCATGCCGGTTAAATATCCTGGCAGCATGGACGTGAATAAATTTAATTTTAATCTGAATCTTTCTTATCAGCTTTGAAAGGGAAGCACGATAAATGCGTATCGGCACGGACATTGTGGAAGTTTCGCGCATACAGCGAGCGATAACAAACTGGCAAAGCGATTTTTTACAGCGCGTCTTTACCCCGCAAGAAAATATAAAAATTAACCGGGAAGATCCTAACTATGAGCGCGCATCAGGTTTCTGGGCGGCAAAAGAGGCGGTCGTTAAGGCGCTTGGCTGTGGATATCGCGACGGCATCACCTTTAAGGATATTGAAATAAACCATGACGAACTGGGTTGTCCCCATCTGATTTTCTCTGGGCGAGTCAAAGAGCTGCTTATTGAAAAGCAGATGGCGAATGCCTCGCTCAGTATTTCGCATTGTCAGCACTATGCGACAGCCGTTGTCATACTTTATTAACCTAACTAATTGTGAATATTATGTATCAATACAATGATCTTAAGGAAAAGACGGTTCTGGTCACCGGCGCCAGTGGTGATATTGGCCTGGCGATATGCGCTAAATTTCTTGACCAGAATTGCGATGTTTATGCGCTGTATAAATCCAATGCCACGCAATTAACGGAACTGAAAGAAACGCATCCGGCAGGAAGCAAGCTCACTGTCATTCAGTGCGATCTCGCCGATGCGCAGAGTGTCACTGCACTCTGTTCACGCCTGACCGAGGAAGCGGGCAAGCTTGATGTGCTGGTTAACAACGCCGGGATTGTAAAAGACAGCCTGTTTGCCTCGATGAGCTTTGATGACTTCAGCCAGGTGGTAGACACCAACCTGTTCAGCATTTTCCGTCTGACGAAAGAAGCCTTAATGCTGCTGCGCTCCGCAGAAAACCCGGCCATCATCAATGTGGCCTCCATTGCGGCCATTATCCCAAGCGTCGGGCAGGCGAACTACAGCGCGTCGAAGGGCGCAATCCTGGGATTCACCCGCACGCTGGCGGCGGAACTGGCGCCGTATGGCGTGCGCGTAAATGCCATCGCGCCGGGGATGATTGAATCCAAAATGGTGAAAAAAGTATCCCGCACGGTGGTGCGTGGCGTAACGGCATCTATTCCATTGCGTCGTCTGGGTAAATGCGACGAGGTTGCCAATACCGTCGTTTATCTGGGCTCCACTGCCTCCAGCTACATTGTGGGTCAAACCATCGTTATCGATGGCGGCCTGGTGATGCGGTGATTTATGTCTAAATACGTTATCCCCTCGAAGATCTTTCTGGAAATGGGCGGCTGGCGTCAGCCGCTGCTGATGGTCGACAGAATTGATGACTTCAAATATGGCGAAAATGGCTTTGTGAAGGTGACGAAGCACATCACCTACAACGAGCCCTATTTGCTCGGACATTTCCCGGACGATCCGATCATGCCTGGGGTTATTATTTCTGAGATTTTTGGTCAGGCCAGCGAGTACCTCTCGTTCCTCACCGATATTTGCGATATCTACAACCAGACATACGGCACGGAACTGAAATCGTTACGCGATATTCATGCGCTCATTCAGCGTGACGAGATGCGGGAGATCATTCGCACGCGCCGCGCGCAGGTTCGCGGTGTTCTGGCGGCCCAGAATTTGAAATTTAAAGATATTGCCTACCCAGGTGATTCGATTGAAGTGACCAGCAAGCTGGCATTTTCTGATGCCCATGGCTTTAAGCATTATTCCGTGACGGCTAACGTCGGTAAGCGGTTAATTAGCCATGGCACCATTATTAATTTCCGCGAAACAAAGTAAACCCCTGAGAGAGTTAAAACCATGTCTACAATGAAAAACGAAATTGACCAGCGCAAGGACGTGCTGATGACAATTAAAACTGAGATTATTCAGCGTTTAAATATTCAGCGCGATGAGTCTCAAATTGATGATGATACCGCCCTGTTTGGTAATGGTTTAAAACTGGACTCCGTTGATGCAACGGAAATCGTGGTCATGCTGGATAAAGTTTTCGATATCAAAGTGAGCGAAAGCGATGATCCTTCTTATATGAGAAGTATCAACAATCTGGCGACGTTTATCATCCAGAAGAAAAAAGCTTAATTTATCATTGCGAATAACAGGATCACGTTATGAAGTCTCTTTATGATTTTCATTTAAAAAACAATGCGAAAATGGGCATTTACAACAATGCCAACGTTCCTTCTGCCTATCACGATCCGATGGTGGAATATAAAGCCGTACGTGAAAATGCCCTGCTGGTGGACTATTCCCACATGTCCATTGTCAGCGTGATGGGTGATGATGCCTGGGCACTGGTGAATTATTATGTCTCTGCCGATGTCTCCATTATCCGTGACGAGCAAGGGATCTACTCGCTGGTATTGAATGAAGACGGTACGGTGCGCGGTGATGTGTATGTGCTCTGCTCATCCGACGGCTATTACATCATGTCCGAGAATATTCCGGCGGCGGAAATTATCGCTGGCCTGAACGCCCTTCTGGAAAAAGCCGACGAACTGGATATCCAGGAAACCCCTGAAATTGCTGACATGCGCGAGCAGAACTGGGGCGCGATCATGGTAGAAGGACCGTACTCCTGGGAGCTGATGTCTGAAATCCACGGTTTCGACGTGATTGGTCTGCCTTACTACGAGTACATGAATACCGACGACGAGCTGATGGTATTCCGCTGCGGTAAACACGGTGAATTCGCCTATATGGTTGTTGGCCAGCAGGAACAGCTGCTGGATCAGTGGCAGCAACTGCTGGAGCACGGCGGCAAATACCTGCTGCAGACCGGTGGGCTGGACTACCAGAAAATTGTACGTATCGAAAACCCAGGCTGGGATGACGCGCTGTGGGCTGAGTACAACCTCAATCCGGTAGAGCTGCAGTTGCAATGGGCTGTGCAGTACGACAAAGAGGGCTTTGTGGGTAAAGACGCGGCCGAAGAGCTCTCTCACGGCGAAGGCGCACGCAAGGTGATCGGCATGGTTGTCGAGGGCGAATGTTCAGGCATTGAATCCGGCGATAACGTACTGGTTGAGGGTCAGGTGGTAGGGAAAGTCGCTAAGGCTATCTATTCTCCAGCCCTGCAGTGCTTTATTGCCCTGGCGCTGATCGACAATGAATATGCATGGTCTGATATTAGCGGCTTTGCTATTCAAACGCGTTCTGAAACGGTAGCCGCGAAAACCAAAGGTATGCCATTTATTTATAACCTGAGCATGCTGGTTAATCCAACTGAACACAGTTTTGTGGATGCCTCTAAAGCGAAAAGCGCACTGTAATTATTAATCGAAACAGCGAGAAGCGAATCCGTGGGAATAACACCACGGATCCTTTTCGCTGCTCATTGCCTGTACATGGCGGTACATATATTTATGAAGACAAACAGAAAACGGGTTGTCATTACCGGGATCGGTATTCTCTCTTCGCTGGCTGAAAACCTGCAGGATTTCAGAAACGCCTTACTGAATAAAAAAAATGGCGTCACGGACAGCGTGCGTTTTTCAAAATGGTTTGAAAACGCCAGAGCCGCTGAAGTCTTGCATGACATTGACTATTCGGAATTACCGGACGACGTTATCGCCTCCCTGGATAATGCCGCACTCTGGGCCTACAAAGTGGGTAAAGATGCGCTCAATCAGGCGGGGCTGGCTGAGAACAAAGCGCACCTCAAAGAAACCGGTTTAATTGTTGGCGTGTCGTCTGCCGGGACCGAGGCATTTCTGCCGCTGTTTGAGCAACGCATGGAAGACTTTTCCCTGCGTAAAGCGCTGTTCTCTGGCGGTTTCTCCTCCTGCTGTTCCAGCGTCTCCACGCTGCTCGGGTTACAGGGCGGTGTTGAACTGGTCGCGACCGCCTGTACGGCCAGCCCTAACGCGGTCGGCATGGCGTTTGACTACATCCAGAACGGCAAAAGCAAAACCATGCTGGCCGTCGGGACAGAACCTATCTACCTGCCCACCTTCGCGGGCTTTTATGCCCTGAACGTGATGCATCCGGACGCCTGCACGCCGTTCTCCGGCAATTCGGGTATGTCCATCGGTGAAGGGGCCGGGGCGATCGTGCTTGAAGAGTACGAACATGCTGTCGCACGTGGCGCCACCATTTACGGTGAAATTCTCTCTTATGCCACCTCCTGCGATGCGTTCCACGAAACCGGACCGGATCCACGCGCCAGCGGCGCGGTACAGGTGATGCATAAGGCGATGGAAAATGCCGGCGTCACCCCGGATCAGATCGAATACGTCAACGCCCACGGTACCGGAACAGAAGCCAACGACCGTATCGAAACGCTGGCGATGAAAAAGGTGTTTGCCAACAATGAGAAACTGTTGGTGAGCTCTACCAAGTCTTATTTTGGTCATAACATCGGCGCGGCGGGGATCGTCGAACTGATCGCCTGCCTGGTCACGCTGCCGGATAACCGCGTGCTGCCGACGCTGAACTTCACCAACGCGCGTCCAAACTGCGATCTGGATTACGTGCCAAACGACTTCCGTGACCAGAAAATCAACCTCTTCATGAAGAACAATTATGCCTTCGGCGGTAACAACTGCAGCATGATTATCAGCATGGAGCCTTGTTCGATCCCGGTCAGTACCTACGACGAAAAGCGCGTGGCGATCACCGGCCTGGGTGCTGTTTCCGCGATTGGTCACACCGTTCACGAGATCCTCGACAACGTATGGAAACAGAACCATACCGTTGAGCTGGGCGGCGTCACCTTCCCGGAAGACACGCTGGAAGAGGCAAAAGAGTTACTGGATGTGCTGGAAACCACCCGTCAGTTCGAAGCGCTGTTTGGTGACGATTTCAACGCGCTGGCCGAAACGCTGCCGGAAGCGAATGAACACTTTAAAACCTTCCAGGTTTCCGGGCTGGAACCGCGTAAACATCTGCGCCGCTTTGACCCTCGCAAGGCTACGCGTGGCGGTACGTTCGCATTAATTGCCCTGTCCGAAGCGCTGGAGCAGGCGAAGCGTAAAATCAAGCGTGATGGCGATGAGCTTGGCATGGTCATGGGAATGTCCAGTGGCCCGCAGGAGACGACCTACAAATATCTGCAGAGCCTTAAGCCAGACCCACGTAAAGTCAGAACCTCTGAATTCCCGGGATCGTTGATGAACTCCATCCCGACGTTCTGCGGTATTTCGGAAGGGATCAAGGGCTACACCACTACGCTGGCGACCGGCGAGAATGCGGCGTTAGGCGCATTAACCTACGGCTACGAAATCGTGCGTCAGGATCTGCAGCCGCAGGTGCTGGTGGGCGGCGCGGACGAGTATTTCCCGTCCATGTCACTCTATATGGACGCCGTAACCCGCAAGCTGCATATGACCTCCGACGCCAGGGAATATCAGATCTACGGTAACGATCCGAAGGGTTACATTCCTGGCGAAGGTGCCTGCATGTTGTTGCTAGAAGATCCGCAGCGTGCAGCCGCACGTGGTGCAGAAGTGCTGGCGGAAGTGGCCGGTTACGGTAAAGCCTGTAGCAACAGCTATTTTGATGCCTCTCAGCGGGACGAGAAATCCTCCTCCATGGCGCTGGCTATCGCCCGTGCGCTGGCGGATGCCGGTGTAACGGCGCAGGAGATCGACCTGGTCTGTGGTACCAGCAACGGTAGCGATGAAAGCTCACGCATTGAAATCGATGCGATTTACGCCACCTTCGCCCAGGCAAAACCGGACGTACCGGTCGTGAACTACAACGCCTGCTTTGGCTTTGTCGCGTCTGCTGCCGGACTGCTTAACCTGGCCGTCATTATTGACTGTTTTAAGACGCAGGCGGTTCCCGCTATTCCTCATACCGTCGAGTTTTTCGATAAGCGAATTAACTTCGTTCGTGAACCGTTAAAACTTGCCCTGAAGCACGTATTGCTGGTGGGTGCGACGGAAGGCGGTAACTACTACGCGTTTGTGATTAAAGGATAATATTGTGGATAATGCCGCTATCATTTCGGGGTTCAGTTCTTGTCTGCCGTTTGCCGAAGACAGTCTTCAGCTTATTCAAAATCTGAAGCTGGGCAAACGCGTTGAAAGAAAGCCCTGGTTTAAATCCGACGACGAGGCAATTAAATGTGGGTTCGATGGCAATAAACATATTGCCACGCTGGATCATACGGATGATAGCGCATTAGATCTGCTTTATCGTCTGATTGACGATGCACTCGACCAGGCCGACCTGGATGTTCAATGGCTGGCCGGGTGCAATGCCCGGGTTTATTTAACCGGTATTGGCCCGCGGGTCGATGGCATGGCCTTTAAGAGTTTCTATAACAAAAATGATGTGGAAGATATTTATCTTTCAAAATCATTAATGCAGCTGCATGTGGATAATATGTCGCAGGATCGTATTGCCGGTCACCTTGCGCGTAAATATAACCTGCAGTATTTACCCCCAAATATGAATTGCACCAGTAATTCATCCATGACAGCCGTGCATTTAGGTTGCCAGGCCATCGAGCATGGCGGCGTAGATATTGTCCTGGTGGTGAACTGCTCAAAAATTAAAACGCAGGATATCTGGTTTCTGGATACGCAATCCATGCTGGATAGTCATCTTGTTCAGCCCTTTGGTGAAAACAGCCATGGGGTGCTTTTCGCTGAAGGCTATAGCGCCATTCTGCTGGAAAATTCCCGCCACCGTCGCGCCAGAAAGGCGAAGGGCGGCGTGCGGTTGCAAACAACCTATACCCAAATCAGCGCAGGCAGAAGCAACGACAGCTCATGGCTCAGCACCAATATTTTAAAAGTGATGCAGGCCACAATGAAGAAAGCCGAACTGGACGTTGAGGCACTGTGCGCGATTATCCCTCACGGTAACGGTTCATCCGTCAGCGATAAAGCGGAAGCCAAAGCAATAGCGATGTTGACGGAAGGACATCCGGTTCCGGTTCTGGCTTATAAAGGCCAGATTGGCTATACCGCAACCGGCTCTGGGATTGTCGATTTAATTATTGGTCATCATTCGCTCACCCAGCAGGAGCTTATTTCCCCCGTTGGTAATGACACCATTATTGATGCCGTTGCTCAGCATGTTTTGATTGACCGTGGCGTTATTGGTCATCACAAAAACCACCTGCTTAAAGTTGGGGTTGGCGTGGATGGATCCATTATTGGCGCCGTCATGTCTACGGATCATCCAGGCTGTTGAACGATCATGGAGAGTAACATGTATTTATCCTCATTTTCGCTCATTGAGCCGGAAGATAAATTTTATTTCTATCAGCCCAGCTGGCTAAACGCGTGGGAGTCGCATTTATTTAATAAAGCGCTCAAATCAACCCATGCAAACGGCTGGGGTCTGAAACGTTTTGGTACGCAGCCGGAGTTATATGCCGGTGAGATGATCCGCAATCCTCAGTATCAAAAATACCTGGATGCGATGGAGCAAGCGGCGGATGACGCGCTCATGGCGCTGCCGGCGAAAGAGCGAATGAAGCTGCTAAAGCAGCGTACGGCATTTATTTATGTCGACTCCTGGGGGGAATCCGGGCCGTTTGAAAATATCTCCAGCGCATTACACATCTCAATGATTGATACGCTGCCAAAAAACCTGGTGAAGAAATTCTCTGTGAATTCACCGACGTGCAAAATCCGGGGTGAAAGGCAATCCTTCATCCAGGCCATGAGTCTGGCAAAGGATTATCTGAGCTGGGATGTGTTTGATTACGTGGTGATCTGCGCCGCCTACCGTGCGATCCCGGTGCTGGTGTTTTCGGACGAAGATATCGCGCTGAAGTGGGGAGAGAAGCGCAGGGGGAAAGCCCAGGATGTCAATTTAACCGTTGAGCGCGCGGGCTGTTTCATCTTTAGTCAGCATGAAAGTGCAATCCGGGTGAACGGCGGTCAATACGTGATGGCCGATACCCTTGAGGACATGCAGGCAGCGGATCGCGTGGCGTTTGCCGGTCTGCGTAAAGAGATGCTGTCTCGCTCAACCGTTGCGCCGCAAAAGACGTTAGATCTGGTCGATACCTTTGGTGCCAGTGGCTGTCTGACGCCAGCATTAAGCTTTGCGTATCTCCGGCAGGCTCCTCATTTTGCGGGAAAATTAAGAACTGTCGTTCCCGATAAACAGTTCGGTTACAGCTATTTCGACATTGACTATTGCAAGGAATAACGACACCCCCATGAGCGGAATGATTAAAGAACTCCCAATGATATCGCTGAACAATATCTATAAGAGTTATGGCTCGGGCGAAGGCAAAGTCGATGCCCTGAAAAATATCAATCTTGAAATAGAGAAAGGCGAATTTCTGGCACTGTGCGGCCCCTCCGGCAGCGGTAAAAGTACGCTGTTAAATATCCTGTCGGGTATTGATAAACCGGGATTTGGTTCGGTGATGTTTTTGCGAAAATTACTCAACAATTTACCGGAAGAACAATTATCAGAAATTCGTGGCAAGCATCTGGGGTTCATATTTCAGTTTTTTAACCTCATCCCCGTGCTGAGCGTATTTGATAACGTTTTTTACCCGCTGGTGTTGAATGGGCACATTGGCAAAAAAGAGGCGAAAGAGCGGGCGCTGCATTTTATCGAGAGCGTAGGACTGGCGGGATATACCGAACGTAAGCCGGGCCAGCTTTCGGGTGGACAACAGCAGCGTGTGGCTATTGCCCGTGCACTGGCGCATGACCCTCAGGTCGTGATTGCCGATGAGCCAACCGGAAACCTCGACCTGGTCACCGGTGAGGCCATTCTCGATCTGCTGCTGAAAATCAACCGGGAGACACGCACCACTTTCATTATTTCGACGCACTCAAGCCAGCTGAAAGAGCGCGCGCGGCGTGTGGTTGAAATTAAGGACGGAGTATTAGTTCATGATTCACAATCGTAATTTCTTCATTCTCTGCTGGCTGCTGATCTGCATGGCCTATGCCGGGAGCGTTAAAGCCGCCGCGGCCCCCGTGGCTGAGCAGGTGATAAAAAATGGCTTCCCGACGCAGGCCGATAAGCTAGCCGATATCACCCGTGCGTTGTTTACCGAATACAAGGCCAATGATAACGCGCTGTCGCTGGTTTTTTATGCCTACGGCATGCTGCGCCAGGCGGAGCATGCCCTCAATACCAATGACGTCATTCGGGCGTCTGAGTATGGCAAAACGGGCTTTTTCTATCTCGATGAAGCGGTGGACCTCTACGAGGGCAATCAACGGGTGCGCTACATGCGTGCCCGTGTGGACGCGTACCTGCCAGCCGATATTGGCCGCTGTGTGGTGACGTTAAAAGATACGGAACAGATGGCGAAAAGCCCTGACGTATTCAATGCCGGGTTGATGAAGCACATTGACGAAATGCGTTATCGCGCGCTGTTGAGCTGTAACCGTACCGCCGAGGCAGACGCGCTGCTGGCGCAAACAGAACTGCGTCACGCCAACTCTGCATTACCACTGGCTTCTGGCGACGCGCCAGAGTGGGATATCAACGAAGTGACAGAGGTCTTGTTACCGCTGGTGAAAGGGAACTAAATGTCCGGGGTTATGGTGTTAGCGAATAGTGTTGTTGTACTGATTCTGATTTTTGTCCTCTGGTGCGTATTATTCCGCTCGCGGGATGTGAAGTTTGCTTTTTTAAACCTCTTTCGCCACAAGAGACGATCTTATTCAACCATTGCCGCCATTATGCTCGGTGGCGTGTCGATTTTTCTGTATGGCGGGTTTATCGATTACTCTTTCTGGATTTTGAAAGAGCAAACGATTCGAACCAATATTGGTCACGTGCAAATTTATAATGAAAATTATTTCCAGACGTCGAATAAAAATAAAAGCCTGATTGCCGATTATGCATCCCTGAAAAAGGCGATTCTCAACGATCCGGATCTTGCACCGCATATTTCGACGCTGTCCGGTCAGCTGGAATTTACCGGGGTGATTTCGCAATATGAAAACGAAACGTCCAGCTATTTTTCCGCCCTGGGTGTGGAGCCGCTGCCTGCGTTAAAGCTGGGATCGTTTGATAAATTAATTTCCGGCAGCGATCTCTCCCGGGTGCGTACCGACGAAATCACGCTGGGCAGTGGGCTGGCGAAAACGCTCAATGCCCACTACGACGACTGGCTGGATGTGCTGGTGGTGAATACCGAGGGCGGTCAGGGCGCGTTATCGATGAAGCTTCGCGGCATCTTTGAGTCCGGTATTAAGGATTACGATGATGTGGCGATGAAAATTCCGCTTGATACCGCACAGCGCATCATGGGAACCAACAGCGTCAGTAAGGTATTAATCCTGCTGAAGGACGACGATACCGCCGTCTTTAGCGCCAAACTGCGCCAGTTTATTGCGAAGCATCATTTACCGCTGCTGGTCAAAGACTGGAAAGAGACCTCGATCTTTTATCAGCAAGTCGAAGGCTTATTATCCGGGATCTATTTCTTCATTAAGCTCATCGTCGGATTGATCGTGATCTTTATGATCGGCAATTCGATGACCATGAATATTATCGAACGTACCCGGGAAATAACCACCCTCAGGGCGATTGGCCTGAAACCCCTGCACGTCACCAGGCTGTTTTTACTGGAAGGGATTTTCATTGGTCTTATCGGCGCCATTGGCAGTCTGGCGACAGGTTATGCCATTGCCTCTGCCATCAATCTTTACGGTATTGCCATGCCGCCGTCACCGGGGCAATCGCTGGGCTATACGGCCTTTATTAAAACCGACAGCGTAGCACTGACCTGGATAACCCTCGTATTACCGATCCTGGCCGCAACCGGCGCCTCTGTGCTGCCTGCATTACGTGCTTCACGGCTGAATATTTCAGATGCTTTTAAATTTTCGTAAGGAAGCGATATGAAACGCGTTGTCATCACAAAACTGCTCTTTTGTCTGTGCCTGTTTTCCTCGGCGGTATTATCAGCGCCGGTGGATAACAAAGCATCAGAGATTATTCGTCGTGCCGATGAGGTTCGTTCCCCGAATAAACCTTTTCGCTACACCCTGACCATTCATGAATATAAGTCGGGCGCATCTCAGCCTGACAATAAGCAGGTGCTGGATATTTCCATGCGCTTTATGAAACCCGAAGGGGGAATGAAAGCCGATGCCCGTTCGCTGGCGCGTTTTATTTATCCCCCGCGGGACAAAGGCAAAGTGCTGCTCTCTGACTGGTACGATCTTTGGTTCTACACGCCAGAACTGCGTCGACCGGTTCCCGTTTCGCGCCAGCAGCGCCTGATTGGACAAATTTCCAATGGCGACGTCATTGTCACCAATTTTGAGTATGCCTACCACGCCACGCTGCTGGGCGAGGAAGCATGCGGCGATACGCAGTGCTATAAGCTGGAGTTGGTGCGCAAAACGGATGACGTCACGTGGCCAAAAGTCATCTATTACGTCGAAAAAGAGGGGGAGAACCGTCCTTTTAAAGCGTCGTATTACTCTCTGGATAATAAATTGATGAAAGAAGTGCTTTACCAGGATTTTCAGATGGTATTAGGGAAGATGCGTCCGATGAAAATTATTGTGAAGGAGGCCCGTCACGGTAACAGCTACTCCGTGATGGAGTACAGCGATGTTCGCCTGGAGTCCTTGCCTGAATCCCACTTTACTCGCGAGTCTATTCAGCGAGGTGCCAATTGAAACGCACATTACTGGGGTTAACTCTGGCACTCTCCGCTCTGCCCGTGAGCGCACTGGCGGACTGCCTGTCCGGTTCCGACTTTGCAAAAAACAGCACTGTCACGCTGTATGAGCAGGTGTCGCTGGTCAAAAAACAAATTTCAGACTGGCGAATTAACGGCCGAAATCCGTATACCAGACACAATATCTACAATGACGCGGGCGTGAATCTCACCAGCAAGTGCGCGATCGTTGATAATGCGCTGGATCTGGATTTGTCTCTCTACGGGCTCACCTGGTACTCACCGCGCAAGGTGGGAGCATTTGAAGAGGACGACAGCCGCTCTCAGCTGCTGATTGAGCGTCTGAGACTGGTTTACGCCGTTTCAGACAGCGTGCAGCTTGAAGTGGGAAAACTTCAGGCGAAGCAGGGTCTCTTTTTCCTGCGCTCACCTTCCGATCTGACTCCGCATTACTACGCCGGGTTCAAACCGACGCGGCTTTACGATCCCGCGCTTCGCACTGCGTATCAGTCCTCGTCCTGGGCCGCGACGCTGTCAATGGACAACCGGGATGAGTCGCTCTCGCTGACCGTGATTCCGAAGCTGGCGACGATCGATAAATACTATCTGACCTCCAGCAACTGGTCCGCGAACCAGCGTGGCAACAGCAGCGAGGCCTGGCTTCTGAGCTATACCTCACATGCCTTCCGTCAACATACGCCGGGGATGCGCATTCTGCTGGGAGACTCGCAGTCGGTTGCCGTTTCTGACAGCTATCACTACACCCCACAGCTGACCCTGAATGCCGAGATGGTCTGGCACCGGGAGCAGCGCTGGCGTCATCTCTCTGAGGAGAAAAGTGCAGAAGTCCAGAACTATGCATTTCCTTCATCGCTGTATGAGACCGAGGACAAAAATGGCGTAGAGCTGGCGGTGGGCGGGCAATATACCACTGATACCTTTAACGTTTTCGGCCTGGAATATTATTACCAGAGCGAAGGCTACTCCCGCACGGAATGGCGCAAACAGCGCGAGCTGATGACCTTTTTGAATACGCCGACAGGCTATGCGCCGCTCGACAGGGCGTTTGATTCCTATAAGTACCTGATGGCGTCTGAAATCAGCAATACGGGCAACAAAGGCATGTTGCAGGGGAAACACTATCTCAACGCCTGGTCCAGCGTGCAGCTCACGCATCAGATCGCCGTGCAGCCTTATTTTATCGTCAATCTGATGGATAAAAGCACCCTGTCGGGGCTCCACATCAGCGCACCGCTGACCTTTATTGATGACCAGCTGGAAGCGTATACCGGCGTCTATTCAGCACTGGGTAGCGCAAATTCTGAGTTTGCTTTCTTCGGCGATGTTGCCGGTGGCTATGTTGGCTTTAAGTATTACTTATAAGGAAATGACTATGACGCTTGATAATCCATCGCAGCCTGTGGTGCTGCTGTTTTCCGGCCAGGGAAACCCGGTGATTGGTATGGGCAGCGATCTGTGGGATCTCAATGCAACGACGAAACAGATCTGGGATTGTGCCAGCGATGTGTCGGGTCTCGATCTGCGCCGACTCTGCCTTAAGGGGCCGATGAACAGGCTGATCCAGACCACGGTACAACAGCTGGCCGTTACGGCGATCAACGTATCGCTTTATAGCCTCTGCCGCGAGCGCTTCCCGGCGCTGCGCGTCGTGGGTGCCTGCGGCCATAGCGTTGGCGAATACAGTGCCCTGTACGCGGCAGGCGCGATCTCGCTGGAGACCCTGTTCCGTACGCTGCATTTTCGCGCCAGCACCATGGATGCGGTGAGTAAAAAGCAGAAAGGCGCGATGCTGGCGCTGAAGGGGGCCGATTTTGCCACGCTGAGTGACATCATCACCCGTTCCGGGATCGCGCTGGATATCAGCTGCGACAATACCCCGCGTCAGCAGGTGATTGGCGGGACCCCGTCTGCGCTGAGTGATTTTGCCAAAGTGCTGGCCGATGAAGGCTATGAGCCGATCAAGCTCGGCGTCAGCGGGGCCTGGCATACCCGTTTAATGGCTGAGGGCGTGCAATTGATGCGTGACTTCCTGGCGGGACAGCCCTTCACCTCGCCAGCCTATGACGTGCTGATGAATGTGACCGCCAGAGTCGAAACGGTGCCCGACAATATCAAAGAGAACCTCTCCCTGCATCTGACGCAGACGGTGAAATGGGCCGATTCCATGGCCAGATTCATCCATCATCCAGACCAGCCGCTGTTCCTGGAGATGAGCAACAAACCCTATCTGGGACAGATGCTAAATGATTTTTCCGGTTTTTCTGCCGGGCGTGTCCTGCACTGCAGAAAAGTGTTAGGGATGTAATGGCCGAGCTATGATTCCAGATTATTTAACCTTCATCCGCTATCAGGATAAAAGGAACGTGCTTTTTATCTATATCGTGACGTTTATCCTGCTGGGCTTTTACTGGAAAAATGCCGGTTTCTCTTTTTCCCGGCAGGATGCCTGGGTCGCGAGCGGTATTTTCGCGCTGATCGGGTATAGCTTCATTGCCGACCTTAAGGCCTTCTGGGCCTATAAATGCGTCGTCAAGAATGTTGATTTGTCGGTATTTGTCGGCAAAGAGAGCCCGAAAACGAATTCGGTCATCTTCGAACCGTTCGTTGTGCTTGCCGTCTCGATCCTGATTTTCGCGGGCATCACGGGGCTCTTCCTTGCGCTGACCACGCCAGGCATCACGCTGCTGATCATGGTTTTCGTGGCGCCGCTGATTATCTGGGGGATCTTTGCCGCACTGCGCCATGTCTATATTCAGCAGGTCGTTGCCTCAGCCAGAGACAAGGCAAAATACACGCAGCTTTCACAGTATGTGGCCGCTGCTGTCGTGATGAGTGTGGTGATGAATCTCCTGACCATCAGCCCCTTACGCAACAGTGCGCAGTTTGATCTCTATGGGCGCTACTTCACCTTAACCGCCATCATCACCATGGTGGTGCTCTGCGTGGTGGTGCTGGCAATCAATCTGCTGTTCTTGCGCTTTACCCGACGCTATGTGTTTCTGGGCCATCTGTTCCTTAACGAGATTGATCTCTATTTCTCCCCGTCAATCCCGTGGAGGACGCTGTCAGAGAAACCATTATGGCTGCGGCTGGTGATGCTGGTGGGTGTGGAATGTGTCTGGTCGGCTGTTATCGGCGTGCTGCTTACGCTTTCGGGATGGCAGGTCTGGTTTGAGGTCTATTTCCTGCTTTGCTATCTGCCATGTCTGGTGTACTACACGCTGCACACCTGGTGGAAATGGCATACCGATTTTATGATGTCGAGCGATATGTATCTGCGCTGGGCGGAGATCAGCAGAGAGGACACCCCCTGGTAGTCGCCTTCTGAAAGAGATAAAAAAGCCAGACCCTCATCACTGACGGTCTGGCTTTTTATTACGTCTGTTTCGCTTAGCTCATTTTCATCCATGACAGCAGCATGGAGGCGCTGGCAATGACGTTAATGTTGGAAATATAGCCGTCGTAGCGGTTGTTAATGGCAGAAAGCTGATTATTAAAATGATCGTTTTCTGCCGTCAGCACGTCGAGCAAGGTGCGTTTGCCAAGGTGATACCACTGTTCGTAGAACATACGACGCACCCGATCCGTTTCACTTGTCAGGCGATCGTAATCATCGGCGCGCAGGAAAGAGGAGTCACGTACCTGAATCTGATAGTTAATCTGATACTCCAGATCTTTGTAACTCACTTCATATTGCTGCTGCGCCATATTGGCTTTCGCCCGTGCCGACATCTCAGCGGCACGCTGAGAGCCGCCGCTAAACGCCTCCCACTCGACGTTTAAGCCCGTATACCAACCCGCTTCGTTGCCGTTGCTGTCTTTGGCGGTGCTTTTGGAGATGACCCAGTTCACCTGCGGCAGGGCCGACGATTTAATGCTTTCTGCCTCATACTCCGCCGCCCGGACTTTGGACTGCAGGTTCAGCATCATCGGGTTTTTATCCAGCCCAGAAAGCGCCACCGACGCCGGGATGACCGTGTCGTGCCAGCTTATGCCTTCCGGTAATTCAGGCTCGATCCCCAGCAGACGCACCAGTTTGATTTTGCTGGCACTCAGCTGATGCTCAATATTGTCGAGACTCGCCTGGGCCGACATCAGTTTTGCTTTGGCCTGCACCAGTTCACTCTCTCTGCCGCGGTCTGCCTGGGTAATTTGCGACAGCATGGTGACCAGCTCTTTCATGCGGCCAACATACTGTTTCGCCACAACCTTACTGTGCTGGTAACGCCCCATGTTCATCAGCTCGGACACGGTGTTGTAGGCCAGCTGTTCGCGGGAATACTCTTTTGAATAACGGGCTGCTTTTGCCGTTTCCAGAGAGTTGTCCACCTGGTTACTGATCCTTCCCCAGTCAATAATCGGCGTATTAACGGAGACCGTGCCGCTAGAGTCGCTGATATGGCTATTGTTGGATGACGACTGGCGATCGCCGCCCACGGTCGACAGCGGCGAGGTTACGCCCAGACGTACCTGGGGCATGCGCTGGCCTTTTACCTGATCGACCATGTAGTCAGACGCCATCACCTCTGCTGAGGCGGCCCGCAGTTCCGGGCTATACGCCAGCGCTCTGGCCACCATGCTGCGCAGGAAAACAAGCGAATCCTGACTGCCGGCACGGTAGCCCTGCGACATGCCGCTGATGGCTTGACGCGCACTGCCGTCACGACGCACCCCGGCGTACGCCGGGTCCGGTTTGTAATACTCGGTGACGGGCGGGAAGAAGTCTGCGTTTTTCTTTAGCGCAGCCCGGCTTTCCGCCGGTTTTGACGGGGCGGGGGCAAACTCCCTGGCTGTCGGTGCAGAGGCGTAACGTTCAGGGCGCGCAGTGGCTTGCGTTGGCATCGCCTTTTGCGTACTGACGTATTGCGACTGGGTACGCATGGCGGGCAGCGAACGCGGCGATGCCGCACTGTGCGACACCGTCCGCTGCACAGGCTGCACTTCGCGGTTGAGCTGTGACTGTGTGCGCATCGGCGGCAATGACGCCAGGCTGCTTTTAGCCTGAGCAATGTCAGCCGCGTGCAGCGGAATGACAAAAGAAGAGCAGGGCAAGCAGAGTGCAACTGCGGTTGCTACCCTTGCCCAACGACGCTCTTTACGTGCCTTAACCATATAATTATCTCTCCCTGAAGGCTTCGCGCGCTTTCAGTATCGGTTTGAGGATGTAAGACAAAATGGTCTTCTCCCCCGTTCTGATTTCTACGTTTGCCACCATTCCCGGCATGATCGGGAATGACTTGTCTTTTACCTGTAACGCGGCACGGTCGGTGCGGACGAACACCCGGTAATAGGTAGAATCTCCACGCCCCTGACGGGCTTTCTCTTCATCGATCAGGGTGTCTGAACTGAGGTGTTCAACGACACCGTTTAATCCGCCATAAATGGCATAGTCGTAGGCGGTAATTTTTACCGTGGCGGGCAGGCCCGGATGGATAAAGGCCACATCAGAGGGTTTGATTTTGGCTTCAACCAGCAGGTTATCTTCAAGCGGAATGAGGGTCATGATCTCCGCCCCCTGCTGAATGACGCCGCCACGGGTTGTCACCCGGATGTTGTTGACGGTGCCGCGCACGGGCGCCACCACCGTGGTACGGTTCATCACGTCCTGGCGTCCGCGCAGAATTTCTTCCGCCTGCGCCAGCTCGGATTCCAGTCGGTTCAGTTCGCTGTTGGCATCAGAGCGGAAGCGGTTGGTACGCTCAGTGATCTGCAGGCTGAATTCGTTCGCCTGGCGCTTGAGGCGCAGGATTTCGACATCCGACATTAACCCTCTGCGCGCCAGCGGCTCCGACAGACTGACCTCGTTTTGCGCCAGCGTCAGGCTCCGTTTTAAGGCCTCTACGCTTTCATTCAGGGTTTTCAGGCGGGCGTTATAGGCCTGGGTCTCATCACGCACGATTGACTCAATCCCGGCGATATCTGGCGGGAAGGTCAGTGGCGTGTCGTAGGCTTCCGCCCTGAGACGGGCAATGCTGCCTTTCAGCCCCTGCACTTTGGACAACGATTCGCCATAGCTGGCCCCGGCGCGAGTCGGGTCAATCTTCAGCAGAATCTGGCCTTTCTCGACAATGTCGCCTTCCTGCACGTTCAGCTCTTCAAGAATGCCGCCTTCCAGGCTCTGAATGAGCTGCTCGCGGCTGGCGGGGATCACTTTTCCGTCGCCACGGGTAATCTCCTCAACCCGGGCGAAATGCGCCCAGACCAGCGCCACCACCACAACCAGGGTGATGGTGTAGAGCATGATCATGCTGAAAGGGGTCTTCTGTGCGATCAGCGCGCCCTGCAGGTCGTGCATGAATTTCAGATCGTCGGCTTTCACTTTCCCCGTTGGCTGTGCGGGGTGTAATGCCAGCCCGGTGCCCGCTCTCTGCGTAGCATTCACGTTTTCCAGTGCCGTTGAGGGTACGCCTGCATCCGTTTCGGCCTCTCCCTTTGAGGCGTTATGATTCACTTCGTCCTCGTTCATCATTCATTCACACCTTGTTTCTGTTGCTTCTCTTCGACTGAATGCATTGCTTGCTTTTTCTTCATGACATTCTCATTCAGGCTGGCCATCACCTGATCTTTGGGACCGTCTTTCACTACGTGTCCGTCTTCCATGACGATCAGACGCTCTACCAGGCTCAGTACGGACATGCGGTGGGTCACAATGACCAGCGTTTGTCCTTGCGTCGCTTCTTTGAGCCGACGAAGGAACAGGGTTTCCGTCATCGCATCCATTGAGCTGGTGGGTTCATCCATCAGCAAAATCTTTGGCCGCAGCAACAGGCAGCGGGCGAGGGCGACGAGCTGTTTTTGTCCACCGGAAAGGCAATTGCCCATTTCGCCGATAGGCATGTCAAAACCCAGTGGATGTCTGGCCGCCACGTGATCAAGCCCGGTCAGGCGAACCACCCGCAGAAACTCTTCCGTGCTCACGCCCGGGTTGCCAATGATGATGTTATGGCGCAGGGTGCCGTAAAACAGGCGGCAGTCCTGCCCTACGTAACCCACCGCAGCGCGCCAGTCGGCGGGATCAACCTGTGTCGCATCCACACCATCAATGAAAAGCTGTCCGCTGCTCTGCTGGTACAGGCGCGCCATCACGCGCAGCAGGGTCGACTTACCGCTGCCAATTTTGCCCAGCACGGCCACCTGCTCCCCGGCCTCGATGTTGATATTGATATTGTCCAGAATGCGTGGCGCGACCATCATTCCCGGTACCGGATAGGTAAACCCCACCTTTTTCAGACGCAGGCTGCCGGTGAAATTGGGCGTCGGCAGATAATTGATCAGCGCATCGCGCTCGGTCGGCGTTTCCATCAGCTGGTTAAGGGATTTCAGCGCGGTTTTAGCGTGCTGATAACGCAGCGCCAGACCGACCACGGAGGCCAGAGGCGCGAGCGAACGGCTGGAGAGGATCACCACCCCAATCATGGCCCCCATGGTCAGCTCTCCGGCGTGGATTAAATAGACGCCGAGCACCACGATGCAGACGGTGGTGATTTGCTGCACAAAAGAGACAAAGTTGGTGGTCAGCATGGAGAGATAGCGGGTTTTCATCGAGGACGCTGCAGCCAGTGCGCTGAAATCATTCCAGCGCTTTTGCATCACCCCTTCGCCCTGAGCGGCTTTTAAGGCCTCAAGCCCTTCGATGCTCTCGATCAGCAGACCCTGCTTAAGCGAAATTTCCCGGACGTTTTCTTCCATGTAGCGACCCAGCGGCCACTGGATAATGACGCTGACAATCAAAATCAGTGGCATGGCGACCAGCGGTACAACGGCCAGTGGGCCGCCAATCATGTAAATGATGAACATGAACAGCAGACAGAATGGCAAATCGGACAGCGTGGCGAGGGTCGCAGAGGTGATAAAGTCGCGGACGGCCTCAAAATCGCGTAACTGGTTCGCAAAGGTTCCGGAGGATTGCGGCTTGTATTCCATACGCATCGACATCACCTGGCGAAACAGCTTCGCTCCGAGGATCAGATCTGCTTTTTTACCGGCGATGTCGATCAAATAGGCGCGGATTTGTCGGCTGGCAAATTCAAAAATAATGGCAATCACCACGCCAATCGCCAGCGACCACAGGGTGACGTACGCCTGGGTGGGGATCACGCGGTCATAGACGTTCATGGTGAAGAAGGTACCGGCCAGCGTAAGAATGTTCGCCAGCAGCGCCGCCAGTGCCGCGCTGTAGAAGTAATGCCGGTAGCGCCACAGCGTCGAATAGAGCCAGTGACCTTCATCCTTGGCTTTCGGTAACAGCTGGTCTTCAGCACGCGCGTCCAGCGTGGGTTTTGGCGTCGTCACAAGGGCATAACCGCCATAAGCCTCGTGTAAATCCGCCTCTGCAACGAGGAGCGTTCCGTCGTTTTCAGGTACCACAATCTGATACGTATGTTGCCCGCGCTTTCCCTTGCGTGCGGTAAGAATGCAGTATGTCCCGTCTTTGCGTGCAATAAGCAAAGGGAACAGCCAGGAGGAAAGCGAATTCAGATCGCGCTTAACCCAACCGGCGGATATGCCTATCTGCTCAAGCATACGTAATGCCATTTCAGGCTCCAGCTTGTCGCTTTTTGGCAGGCCTGCATACAGCACCTCTTTGCTGGCATACTTAGAATGATGCCCACAAAGCCATTCAACGCCCCACAGAAGAGAATCTTTTTCAGGGGCTTCAATATCATCAAGAGTATGCTCTGAATTAATTTTTACCGTGGAGAGATGCGTATTCATTTTGAATTCAGACCTGTAGTTGCGTTCCTCACTTAGAATTAAAAAGTAAAGAATATGTTATTTAAAAACGACCAGGGGCATCCGTAAATACAACGGGTGACGCGGGTGGATTATGTAAAAATACAAGCACTGGTAATATCGTAGTGTAGGGTTTTATCCCTCTTACACACAATAAGGAAAAGTAACTGTTCCTTTAAGAATACTCTACGTCATATTTGCTATGCTGATGTTTTAACGTCTCTTTCTTACGTGGACGTATTAGCTCGCCAGTCTTGAAATGGGAACGCCCAGCTTTGTTTCAATTCTTATTTTCATGGCGTAAATGTTTTTGACATTCGTGGCATTTTTCATGGCAATCTTTTTAGGCAGTTGGCCCTTATACAGTTCAGAAAAGAGTGCATATTCATTTGCGCTAAGTTTGGCTCTTTTTTCTGAAGGCCGTATTATTTTTCCCATAAAGGACTGACTGATCTTCATTTTGATATCCTCGGCCAGGTCATCATGAAAAATGACCGTACTGATGATCGTGTCTGCCGTGTCGTTGTAGAACCAGTAGTGGGCAATGGCCGCCATTTTTTTATCGGTGATCAGAATCAGGCGCGAGTTTCTGAACTGAGCTAACCAATTGTTTGATAAGAAGTAATTTATATTTTTGTAATTAAAGTCTATCACGACAATGGGTTGTGAAATTATTTTTGAATTAATATCAGCAAAGTATTGTAAAATGCCTTCTATCAGAAATGAGTTATTTTCTGGCCAAATATAAAACTCGGCTCCCGAACATTCATCGCACTTTGTGCTGCGAATAGAGGCATAGGCGCATTTATGCACACATCCGTAACAACGCATAGTGTAGTTGTCATTCTCATTTTGTTTAATAGTAATAATGTTCATGTGATCAAACGCTACGCGTCGATATAATATATGTAAAATATTATGTAATATATCAACAATCAGATTAATTATGCATTACGGAAAAACACGAGTGACAGTCAGAGTACGCTCTGTTCGTCCAGGAATTTTCGACAGAGTGTATTGTCAGTTTTACACTAACTTGCAAGCCGTGTGATGGACACGCCCAGCTTGCGTTCAATTCGGTTCTTCATGGCGTAGGTGTTTTTTACACTGGTGCCGTTCCGGTAGGCGATTTTCTTTGGCGACCATCCGTTAAAGAGGAATGAAAACAGGCTGTATTCATTCTGACTCAGTTTGGGTCTGTTACCTGTCGGTTTAATCGTTTTAGCCAGGAACGTTTTTTTCAGTTTCGTCGAGACTTCTTCTGCGCTATCGTCATAAAAGATAATTGAACTGATAGTGGTTTCTAACGTGTCGTTGTAAAACCAGTAGTGCGCAATTGCCGTCATCTTTTTATCAGTGACAAGAATCAGTCTCATGTTTTTGAACTGATCTAACCAGTTTTCAGATAAAAAATAATTGATGTTTTTATGACTGAAGTCGATGATGACAACCGGCTGCGAAATATATTTATCATTTACCTCGCCAAAGTGATGACGAATGCCTTCAACCAAAAAGGTATTATTATCAGGCCAGATATAATATTCAAGCGCGTGGCAATCACGGTTTTGGCCATCTTCAGACGTATTAAAGCGGCATTGCTTTTCGCAACCATAACAACGCATGTCAGGGGTATGACAAACGGGTTGTCCACCCGTATGAGATAAATGGCCAGGATTGTTAGTTGCACAGTACATATTATACCTCACACGCGATGTTTTCTTACGTTAATGATATTAAACCGGAGTCTGACAAACGCCGTCGTTCTTTAGGAATAATCATATGCTGGACCAGGCAATAATCTTAATTAAATAGTCTGAACTGACTATTATGAATGCGATTTAAGAACTAATTTTATATAAAACAATGGGTTGCATAAGTTCTTAAATGAGAGTGAGATTCATTTATTTTTATCTAAAATGCTGTAATTGTTGTTTTTTGGTTAATTTTTGGCAGAGTCGTTTACTTTCTGAAATACCGGGTGAAAGACACGGTTTAATAAGCCGAAAAAGCACGGACTTTATTAACTAAAGTAAGCGGCGTGAAGCAATAAAATACGCATTTAATATAGCCGCAGAAAATAGTTGTCCTGTTTATAAAGCGTATTATTTACCTGTTTCTTGTGACTCGCCGTCCGTTATATCAGTGCCCGGCGTTACCAACCGGCGGCATCTTTGCCTTTTTTATCGGTTACATAATCTTTAGTTAACAAAGAATATACATAACTAGTGCATTTATTTAACATTTGATCGTTTTTGGTGCGTTTGTTGCACTATTTTTGTGCAGATAGCGGGGTGGCTAATGTGCTGGCGCAACGTTTGACGTGCCAGTTTGTTTTTGATGTTCTGCTTATAAATTAACAGGTTATCACCCTTTATACTGCGAAATTTTGAACCAATATAAAATTGGTTCGTTTATTGCTTAATCATTAGCACGATAAGTAGCGCCTCATATCAATAACTTATCGTTAATAACAATAAAGTCATGATGAAAGCGAGCGAACCAATATGGAAAAACCGTCACGGTTTCTGGCAAATTCCAGCACCGCGCTTGAACAATTGCGCGGTCTTATTCACCAGCACGAGTCAACACCAGGCCTTCCGCTGCCCACGGAACGTGAGCTGTCGGAAACTCTCGGCGTAGGACGACGTGAAGTACGCCGTGCGCTGGATGTGCTGGAAGAAGAGGGGCGGATCTGGCGTAAGCAGGGCAAAGGTACCTTTATTGGTCCTGCTGCGCCTGTGGAACCGCTGGCCCTTCA
The DNA here is from genome assembly GCF_050031595.1 of Enterobacter cloacae complex sp. 309I3. Lineage (NCBI taxonomy): Bacteria > Pseudomonadati > Pseudomonadota > Gammaproteobacteria > Enterobacterales > Enterobacteriaceae > Enterobacter > Enterobacter cloacae complex sp. 309I3. Next base: position 969,015 of record NZ_JBLGWI010000001.1, read on the forward strand.
GGGATTGGTTCAGCAAACCAACCTTCTGGAAGTGATGGAAGCTCGTCTACAGCTCGAACCCGGCTTAGCCCGGCTTGCGGCACTGCGTGCCACCAGGGAAAACCTCGCGCTCATGCAGCGCATGCTGGAACGCATTGATAAGGTCAGCCCGGACGACCGCGATCTGAATGAACTGTGGGACAGCGCCTTTCACCGCGCCATAGCGGAGGCCGCAGGCAATCGCCTGATGCTCGGTCTTTTTGATGCCATTGATGCCGTCAGGCGTGAGCCAGGCTGGCAGCATTTGCGTGAGCTTGCCCGAACCCCCGAACGGGTCGATGTCTACAACGACCATCATCATAAAATCATGTCCGCGATTATCCATCGCCAGCCCAACGAAGCAGCGGCCGCCATGCGCGAACATCTGCTTAGCCTGCAAAACGCCCTGATACAGGCGATCCACCTTGAGGACGACATCACGCTATGACGACGATTCCGTTTAAGGAAGCCACTCCGGTACTGCGCCTGCAAAACCTCAACGTTAAGTTCGCCGGATCGCCGGTGAGCGTGCTTGACGGTATCTCGCTGACGGTCAAAGCGGGTGAAACGCTGGCGCTGGTGGGGGAGTCCGGCTGCGGGAAAAGTATCACCTCCTTAGCGCTGATGGGGCTATTGCCCGCCAGCGCGCAGATTGTCAGCGGCGATATGCAGTTTCGTCGCCACGATTTGCGAAAGCTCTCCCCGCGGGAATATGCCGATCTCCGCGGTAACGAGCTGGCGATGATTTTCCAGGAGCCGATGACGTCGCTCAACCCCGCCTTTACCCTTGGGGACCAGCTCAGCGAAGCGGTTATGCGCCATCAGAACGTTTCGCGTGCGCAGGCGATGAATACCGCGCTGCAAATCCTGGAGAAGGTGCAGATCCCGGCGGCAGAGATGCGCCTGAAAGCGTATCCGCACCAGCTTTCTGGCGGCATGCGCCAGCGCGTGATGATTGCGATGGCGCTGATTAACCATCCGCGTTTGTTGATTGCCGACGAGCCGACCACCGCACTGGACGTCACCATTCAGGCGCAAATCCTCGCGCTGCTCAACACCTTAAAAGAGGAGACCGGTACGGCGGTGCTGATGATCACCCATGATTTAGGCGTGGTGGCGGAAGTGGCGCAGCAGGTGGCGGTGATGTATGCCGGGCAGGTGGTGGAGCAGGGGAGCGTCGAGGCCATCTTTGCCGATCCGCAGCACCCGTACACCATTGGTCTGATGGGCTCTATTCCGTCCGCGGGCGCGCGTAAAGGGCCGCTCGCCACCATTCCCGGCGCGGTTCCCCTGGCGGAATCCATGCCGAAAGGCTGCCGCTTTGCGACCCGCTGCCCCTTTGCGCAAACACGCTGCCATAACGAAAAACCGTCGCTCGCGGCGCAGGGGGCTGACCATCTGGTCGCCTGCTTCCGCGTGCCGCTGGAACAACACATTGCGCTGGGAGAGATCGCATGACCACGCCCATTCTTGAAGCCCGTGACCTGAGCAAGCGCTTCCCCGGCCCGAAGAAACTGTTTACTCCAGCCCGCTTTGTGACGGCGGTGGATCGCGTCTCCCTCTCCGTGATGCCCGGCGAAACGCTGGCGATTGTCGGGGAGTCCGGGTCCGGCAAATCCACGCTCGGCCGTCTGCTGCTGCGTTTGCTAGCCGCCAGCGAAGGACGCGTGTTTTATCAGGGGGAAGAGATCACACACGCCTCAGGAGCTCGTCTCAACCAGCTGCGCCGGGAATTACAGATTATTTTTCAGGATCCTTTTGCGTCGCTAAACCCGCGCATGACGGTTGAGCAGATTGTGGGTGAGCCGCTGTGGCTGCATCAGGAGATGAAAAAAGCCGATCGTCACTATCGCGTTGCGGAACTGCTTAAAACCGTGGGTCTGCCTGCCGCCTGGGCGGCGCGTTTTCCGCACGAGTTTTCAGGTGGGCAACGCCAGCGCATTGGTATTGCGCGTGCGCTGGCCTCCGGGCCAAAACTGCTGCTGGGTGACGAGCCCGTCTCGGCGCTGGATGTTTCCGTGCAGGCGCAGGTGATCAATCTGCTGGAAAGCCTGAAGCATCAACTGGGGCTAACGATGGTGATTGTTGCCCACGGCCTGGCGGTCATCCGCCATATGAGCGACCGCGTGGCAGTGATGTATCTCGGGCAGATCGTTGAGCTTGCCAGCGTCGACGAGATCTTTGACGCGCCTCTCCATCCTTACACCCAGGCGCTCATCGCCTCTGCACCGCAGATGCAGCCGGGCGCCCGACGCGCAGCCCCGTTGCTGCAAGGGGATTTACCGAACCCGGCCGATCCCCCGTCCGGATGCCGATTCCATACCCGTTGCCCGTATGCCACGGATGAATGTCGCCTTGCCAAGCCCATTAACCAGGTGCTGGAAGGCGGACGCCAGATTGCCTGCCACCGCTGGCAGGAGATTAACCGCGATCGCAGTGTTATCCAGATAGCACCGCCGTCTGCCGCCTTTCTGCGCCGCCGCGCGCTGTTTGAACACGCGGCCTCTCACTCCTCCCTTCCTTCAAGGAACTAATGATAATGACAATGCGTAATTCTCTTTTGACCGTACTGGGAAGTGTTATGTTGCTCGGCGCGGCGCTGCCCGCCCAGGCTGAAAGCGTGCTGCGAGTAGGGCTGGGTGCAGACCCGGACATGCTCGATCCGCATCTGGCGCGCACCTATTATGGCCGCTTCGTTTTTGCCTCCCTGTGCGACAGGCTGGTGGATGTGGACGAAAACCTGAAAGTGGTGCCGGGTCTGGCGAAAGAGTGGACCTGGAGCGAGGATGGCAAAACCCTGACCTTCAATTTGCGTGAAGGCGTCACCTTCCATGACGGCGAAAAATTCGATGCGGCAGCGGCAAAATATAACCTCGACCGGGCGCTGACCTTAAAAGGCTCTCTGCGTAAAAGTGAAATATCGTCCGTGGAGTCCGTTGAGGTCACCGGCCCGATGCAGATCGCCCTGCACCTGAAAACCCCCGATGCTGCCCTGTTAATGCAGCTCACCGACCGCGCCGGGGCGATGATGGCCCCCGAAGCGGCGAAAAAGCCGGACTTTGCCGCCCATCCCGTCTGCTCCGGTCCTTATAAGTTCGACAGCCGCGTCTCCCAGGATCGCATTGTTCTGACTCGTTTCGACAACTACTGGAATAAAGACGCTTACCACTTCGACAAGATCATCTACCTGCCGATCCCGGATGCCTCCGTGCGCCTGGCGAACCTGCGCGCGGGCGATCTCGATCTGACCGAGGGCATTGCTGCCAGCGACGTTAAAACCGTCGAAGCCGACAGCAAGCTGGCGCTGGCGAAGGTGACCGGCCTCGGGTATCAGGGCATCACCTTCAATATCAATAATGGCAAGGTGCCAGCGAACGATCCGTTCAAGGACGCCCGCGTGCGTGAAGCGTTCTCTCAGGCCATTGACCGCGATGCACTCAATCAGGTGGTCTTTGAGGGGCTGTATACGCCTGCCAACCAGCCGTTTTCGACGGTAAGCCCGTATCACGTCAACCTGCCGGTGCCCCCGCGTGACGTCGACAAGGCGAAAGCGCTGCTTAAAGCCGCAGGCGTCGCGACGCCGCTGAACGTGAATCTGCTGGTGCCGAACAACCCAACCTCGCAGCAGGTCGGCCAGGTATTGCAGGCGATGGTGGCTGAAGCGGGCTTTACCCTGAATCTGCAGATGACCGAGTTCGCCACGCTGCTCGATCGCCAGCAGAGCGGTGATTACCAGCTGAGCTTCTCCGGCTGGTCAGGACGCCCGGACCCGGATGGCAGCATCTACGGTTTTATCCACAGCAAAGGGACGCTTAACGACGGCCGTTACAGCAATGCGCAGGTCGATGAGTGGCTGACCCAGGCGCGTCTCAGCAACGATAAAGCCGTTCGCCAGCCGCTGTACGACAAGGTAGTGAAGCAGCTGCAAACCGACATGCCTGTTGCCTACCTCTACTTTGAGCCGCGTATTTTCGGCCTGAACAAAAGCGTGCAGGGCTTTAAGCCGTACCCGGACGGCATCGTGCGTCTGGCCGGTGTGACGCTGGCGAAATAACCGTCCCGAGGAGAGACCATGCTGGAACTGATTTGCAAACGTCTGCTGCTGGCCATTCCGACGCTATTGCTGGTGAGTATGATGGTGTTCGGGCTGCAGAAGCTGCTGCCCGGCGATCCGCTCATCGCCATGGCGGGCGAGGAGCGCGATCCGGCGGTGATCGCCCAGCTGCGCGCTGAGCTCAATCTGGATGCACCCATCCCGGTGCAGTATTTTCACTGGCTGACGCGCGCGCTGCAGGGCGATCTAGGGGTCTCCTTACGCACGCACGAACCGGTGACCGAGCTTATCGCCAGCAAACTGCCGGTCACGCTGGAGCTGTCGCTGCTGGCGATGATCATCGCCCTGGTGTTCGGCATCAGCATGGGGATCCTCGCGGCGGTGAACAAAAACAGCTGGGTCGATCACGGGGCGAACTTTGTGGCGATCTCCGGGATCTCGATACCGCACTTCTGGCTCGGGATCCTGCTGATACTGGTCTTCTCGGTCAATCTGCAGTGGCTGCCGGCGTCCGGGTTTGTGCCGTTTAGTGAAGATCCGGTGCAGAACCTGCGGACGTTGCTGCTGCCTGCCGCCGTGCTCGGCACCGGGCTGGCGGCCACGCTGATGCGCCATACCCGCGCCTCCATGATCGCCGTGCTCAAAGCTGACTACATCCGCACCGCGCGGGCCAAAGGGCTGCTGCCAAAAGCCGTCATTATCAAGCATGCGTTTCGCAACGCGCTGGTGCCGGTGATCACGCTTACCACGCTGCTGTTCGGCGAGCTGCTGGGCGGCGCGGTGCTGACCGAGCAGGTCTTCACCATTCCGGGATTTGGCAAAATGATCGTCGACTCGGTGTTTAACCGCGACTACGCGGTGGTGCAGGGCGTGGTGCTGATCGTGGCGATTGGCTTCCTGTTGCTGAACCTGCTGGCCGATGTGCTGTACGTTCTCATCAATCCGAAAATGCGAGGTTAACCATGGCGGAACTGACAACTCAAACCGTTGCGCCGGTTCTGCCCCGCGCGCAGAACCGGGTGCTGAAGAAATTTCTCGCCAATAAAAGCGCGGTGATCGGCGCGGTGATTGTGGGCTTCTTTGTGCTGGTGGCGCTGCTTGCACCGTGGATCGCGCCGTTCGATCCGGTGAAGGCGAATTTCCTCGCGGTGCGCAAAGCGCCCTCGGTGATGTACTGGTTCGGCACCGACGAGCTGGGGCGCGATATTTTATCCCGCATTATCTGGGGAGCCAGAACCTCGCTGATGGCGGGGTGTATGTCGGTGGTCATCGCCGTGGTCATCGGCGTGCCGCTGGGGCTGGTGGCTGGTTACTTTCAGAAGATGTGGGATGGGGTGATCTCACGCGTTATCGAAGCGCTGCTGGCCTGTCCGTTCCTGATCATGGCGATCGCCCTCGGGGCGTTTTTAGGGCCAAGCCTGACCAATGCCATGATCGCCATTGGCCTTTCCGCGATGCCGATCTTCGCCCGTCTCACGCGCGGCCAGGTGATCGCCATTCGCAACGAAGAGTACATCGACGGCGCGCGGGCGATAGGCCTGCCGGATCGCTGGATCATCATCAAATATGTCCTGCCGAACGTGATGTCACCCATTCTGGTGCAGGCCACGCTGGCCATTGCCTCGGCGATTATCGCCGAAGCCAGTCTCTCGTTTCTGGGTCTGGGGCAGCAGCCGCCGAACCCCTCCTGGGGCTCAATGCTTAACACCGCCAAAGGCTTCCTTGAGCAGGCGCCCTGGATGTCCGTCTTCCCCGGCGTGGCGATTTTCCTTGCCGTGCAGGGCTTTAATTTACTCGGCGACGGGCTGCGCGATGCGCTCGATCCGCGCCACGACTAAGGAGTCATGATGACCAAAGCGCTTGATTTTACGTCCGGTTACGCTTCACGACGCCCACCGATGATGGGCCATAACGCGGTTGCCACCTCGCAGCCGCTGGCGGCGCAGGCGGGGATGAAGATGCTGCAGCTGGGCGGCAACGCCGTTGATGCGGCTGTCGCCACCGCGATGGCGCTGACGGTGGTAGAACCCACCGGTAACGGGATTGGCAGCGATGCCTTCGGCATCGTCTGGGATGGCGAAAAGCTCCACGGCCTGAACGCCTCTGGCCGCTCGCCTGCGAGCTGGCATGCGGATCTGTTCGCTGGCAAAACGGCGATGCCGGAAATCGGCTGGGATGCGGTAACCGTGCCCGGTGCGGTATCGGGCTGGGTGGCGCTGGCGGAACGTTTTGGCACGCTGCCGCTGACCACGCTGGCGCAGCCTGCCATTGAGTATGCGCGTAACGGTTTCCCGGTTTCGCCGCTGATTGGCCATCTCTGGCAGCGCGGTTATAACAAACTCAAAGACCAGCCGGGCTTTAGCGCCTGCTTCGCACCGGAAGGCCGCGCCCCGCGCGTAGGGGAGATCTTCCGTAACCCGGCGCAGGCTAACTCGCTGGAGCTGATTGCAAAAACCAACGGCGAGGCGTTTTATCGGGGCGAGCTGGCGCAGAAAATTGCCGCCTTCGCCAAAGCGCACGGCGCACATCTGACGGCTGAGGATCTGGCGAACCATCGTGTGGACTGGGTGGAGCTGTTGTCGCGCGACTTTGCCGGCGGTTCGGTGCAGGAGCTGCCGCCGAACGGGCAGGGGATCGCCACGTTGATTGCGCTCGGCATTCTGGAGCAGTGCGGCATTGAGCACCATCATCCGGACTCCGTGCAATCCCTGCATTTATCCATTGAGGCGATGAAGCTGGCGCTGGCGGATCTCGACCGCTACGTGGCGGATGAAGCGCACATGGAGTTTGCGGCTAAAGAGCTGCTGAGCGACCATTATCTGAAATCGCGCGCGGCGCTTATCGATCCTGATAAAGCCTCGGATTTTGAGTACGGTTCGCCGACGCAGAGCGGCACGGTCTACATCAGCACCGCAGATGCCAGCGGGATGATGGTTTCGTTTATCCAGTCCAACTATATGGGCTTTGGTTCAGGGATTGTGGTACCGGATACCGGCATCAGCCTGCAAAACCGCGGCTGCGGATTTGTGCTGGATCCGAAGCACCCGAACGCGCTGGCGGGCAGCAAGCGTCCGTTCCACACCATCATTCCGGGTTTTGCGATGGACGGCAACGGCCAGCCGCTGATGTCTTTTGGTGTGATGGGTGGGCCAATGCAGGCGCAAGGGCATATGCAGATGGCGCTGCGCATCATGCTGCACGGGCAAAACCCGCAGGCAGCAATCGACGCCCCGCGCTGGCGCGTGGTGCAGGGCCGGGAGGTGATCGTCGAATCGACGTTCGATCGCAACACCATTGCTGCCCTGCGTGAACGTGGCCACCACATCGTCGTGGAAGATCCGCTCCAGGAGTATAACTTTGGCGGTGCGCAGGTGATTTACCGGATGCCGGAAGGGCACTACGTGGCCGCGACGGAGAGCCGCAAAGACGGGCAGGCGCTGGTGAGTTGATTAACGCCCGGTGGCGCTGCGCTTACCGGGCCTACGCTGTGCTTTTTGTAGGCCGGGTAAGGCATCGCCGCCACCCGGCTTTTTTCAGCCAATACTAAACGGATCCGCATCCTGCCAGGCGGGGAACTTCTCGCGATACTCCTTTAGCGCCGTCAACGACAGCTCGGCATCAATGCGCGTCGCCTGATGCGGTTCGGCGGTGGCGATGATCTCGCCCTGCGGATTCACCACCCGGCTATCGCCCCGGTAGTGATGTCCGTTGCCGTCTGTTCCCACGCGGTTACACCCCACCACGTACGCCTGGTTTTCAATTGCGCGTGCCACCAGCAGCGACTGCCAGTGCAGGGAGCGCGGCGCAGGCCAGTTGGCGACATACAGCGCCAGGTCGTAATCGTTGCGGTTGCGCGACCAGACCGGGAAGCGCAGGTCGTAGCAGACCAGCGGCAGAATACGCCAGCCGCGCCATTCAAACACCACGCGTTCGTTGCCGGCTTGATAATGATGATGCTCATCGGCCATGCGGAACAGGTGGCGCTTATCGTAAAAATGGACCTTCCCCTCCGGCTCAACCAGCAGGAAGCGGTTCACCGGGCCGCGTTCCGTTTGCAGGGCGGCGCTACCGGCGATCAGCGCGTTGGTCTGCTGCGCTTTGGCGTGCATCCAGGCGACCACCTCATCCTGCGGCATCGACTGTTGTGCGGCTTCCATCGCGAAGCCCGTGGTGAACATCTCCGGCAGGACAATCACATCGCGCCCGGTAATGCCTTCCAGTTGACGATCAAAGTGGCGCAGGTTGGCAGGGCCATCCATCCACACTAAAGGTTGCTGCAAAATAGAAATCTTCAGACCAGGCACAATTCAGACTCCTCAAACGACCCTTTTTGACACTGTAGCACGACATAAAGAGAAAAGATGGCAATAAAAAACCCCGCACGTGGCGGGGTTTTTCAGGACGAAACGCGTTAAGCGGCTTCAGGTTTGCGGTCTTTCTCCGGCAGCTTTACCGGCTGTGTTGCCAGCTCGTCCGGTTCGAAATCATCGACGTTAATGCTGCGCAGACGGCTCTCTTCGGCTTTCACCAGGAGTGCGGCTTCGCTGTTGTCAATGATGCCACCCGCCAGTGCCTGTTTCGCCAGTTCATCCAGGCGGGTAAACGGCAGGTTTTTGCCCAGCTGTTTACAGATCTTCTGGTGAATCGGGTCGGCGGCCATCACGTCCAGCAGCGCCTCTTCCAGCAGACCCACCGGGTTATGTGGCGTTGGCGCCAGATACTGACCTCGGCCGATACGTGAGCGGGTTGCACTCGGTACCTGCAGGATTTTCGCCACTTTATGATCCAGCTTGTCAGACGGCGCCAGATGATGACGACCGGTCGGGAAGATCGCCACGCGCAGGGCACCTGCCACCAGACGGTTAGGGAAGTTCACCAGCAGATCGTCAATCGCCTGCTCGGCCTGATACAGCGCATCCTGCACCCCCCAGTGCACCAGCGGCAGATCCGCTTCCTGACGGCCTTCGTCGTCGTAGCGTTTCAGTACCGCAGAAGCCAGGTAGAGCTGGCTCAGCACATCACCCAGACGGGCAGAGATGCGCTCGCGACGCTTCAGGCTACCGCCCAGCACTGCCATGGAGACGTCGGACAGCAGCGCCAGGTTGGCGCTCAGCCGGTTCAGATGCTGGTAATAACGTTTTGTCGCATCATGGGTTGGCGTGGCGCTGGTCAGCCCGCGGGTCAGACCCAGCCAGAAGCTGCGCACTTTATTGCTGCCTACATGACCGATATGTTTGAACAGCAGCTTGTCGAAGGCATCCACGTCGTTGTTCTGCGCGGCGGCCATCTCTTCCAGCACGTACGGATGGCAGCGAATCGCCCCCTGGCCGAAGATCATCATGCTGCGGGTCAGGATGTTTGCCCCTTCTACGGTGATGGCGATCGGTGCGCCCTGATAGCCACGCGCCAGGAAGTTGCCTTCGCCGAGCATAATGCCTTTACCACCTGCGATATCCATTGCATCAATGATCGACTGCTGTGCGCGGTGGGTGCAGTGGTACTTCACAATCGCGGACAGTACGGCCGGTTTTTCACCCAGCATAATGCCGTAGGTAATTAACGACGCGGCGGCATCCATCACGTAGGCGTTGCCTGCGATACGCGCCAGCGGCTCTTCGATCCCTTCCATCTTGCCGATGGAGATTTTGAACTGACGACGGATGTGCGCGTAGGCACCAATCCCCATCGCCACCGATTTCAGCCCGCCGGTTGAGTTCGACGGCAGGGTAATGCCGCGACCAACGGACAGACATTCCACCAGCATACGCCAGCCCTGACCGGCCATTTTCGGCCCACCGATGATGTAATCAATCGGGACAAAGATATCCTGACCGCGGGTCGGACCGTTCTGGAACGGCACGTTCAGCGGGAAGTGGCGACGACCAATTTCAACGCCCGGGGTAGAGGTGGGGATCAGCGCACAGGTAATGCCCAGATCTTCTTCACCACCCAGCAGTTTTTCCGGGTCGGAGAGTTTAAACGCAAGGCCCAGCACGGTAGCGACAGGCGCGAGCGTAATGTAGCGTTTGTTCCAGGTCAGGCGCATACCCAGCACCTGTTCGCCCTGCCATTCGCCCATGCAGACTACGCCGGTATCCGGGATGGCGCCTGCATCGGAACCCGCTTCCGGGCTGGTCAGTGCGAAGCATGGAATTTCCTGACCGCGTGCCAGACGCGGCAGATAGTGATCTTTCTGCTCTTTTGTACCGTAATGCTGCAGCAGTTCGCCCGGGCCTAAGGAGTTAGGTACGCCCACGGTGATCGCCAGGATCCCGGAGACGCCAGCCAGTTTTTGCAGCACGCGAGCCTGAGCGTACGCGGAGAATTCCAGACCGCCGTACTCTTTTTTGATGATCATCGCGAAGAAGCGATGCTCTTTCAGGTATGCCCACAGCTCCGGCGGCAGGTCGGCCATTTCATGGGTGATGGCAAAGTCATTGGCCATACGGCAGGCTTCTTCTACCGGGCCGTCAATAAAGGCTTGTTCTTCCGCTGTCAGACGCGGCTGCGGGTAGTTATGCAGTTTTTTCCAGTCCGGGTTGCCCTGGAACAGATCGCCTTCCCACCAGGTGGTACCGGCGTCAATCGCTTCTTTCTCGGTGCGCGACATCGGTGGCATCACTTTGCGGAAACCTTTGAACACCGGCGCGGAGATCATCGACTTACGCATCGGGGCAAAGTTAAACGGCAGAAGGATGATGGCCAGCGGCACTAAAAGCCAGATATTCCAGAGACCTGCGACGCCAAGCGCAGCCGTCCAGGCCAGAAGAATCAGGCTGCTCAGGAATAAACTTACACGGTGATAGAACAGCACACCGAGCAGGACAACGGTTGCGAGAATGCTCAAAATCATCATAAAGAAAAGCTCCCTTGCTTGTAGGAGGTCTGACCACTTGTGATGATATGGTTGTAGTTGATGTTATTTCCTTTAGCAATGTGTTTACAAAATAATTACAACCTGGTTCACATTGTTCGTTTGTTTGCCGGCACGAAAACGCAAAACGTCAGACGATTCGCATCCCTTTAGCTTCTCGCTTTTATTGCTATCCGGTACACTCCACTGTGTTATCTCATCAATACTGAAGGATTATCCTCATGTACCAGGATCTTATTCGTAACGAACTGAACGAAGCGGCGGAAACGCTGGCTAACTTTCTGAAAGATGATGCCAATATTCACGCTATTCAGCGCGCGGCGGTCCTGCTGGCCGACAGTTTCAAAGCCGGTGGCAAAGTGCTCTCCTGCGGTAACGGGGGGTCCCACTGCGACGCTATGCACTTCGCAGAAGAGCTGACCGGGCGTTATCGTGAAAACCGTCCGGGCTACCCGGCGATTGCGATCTCCGACGTGAGCCACATCTCCTGCGTGGGCAACGATTTCGGTTACGACTACATCTTCTCCCGCTACGTTGAAGCGGTTGGTCGTGAAGGTGACGTGCTGCTGGGTATCTCCACTTCGGGCAACTCTGGTAACGTGATCAAAGCGATTGCGGCGGCGCGTGAAAAAGGGATGAAAGTCATCACCCTGACGGGCAAAGATGGCGGTAAGATGGACGGTACCGCGGACGTTGAAATCCGTGTTCCGCACTTCGGTTATGCTGACCGCATTCAGGAAATTCACATCAAAGTGATCCACATCCTGATCCAGCTGATCGAAAAAGAGATGGTTAAGTAAGGCTTCGCTGGGGGGCACCGGTGCCCCCCGCAGTTGTGGAGTGGAGGTAATCTATGTGCGAACTGCTCGGGATGAGCGCCAATGTGCCAACCGATATCTGCTTTAGTTTCACCGGGCTGGTACAGCGCGGTGGGGGAACCGGGCCGCATAAAGACGGCTGGGGTATCACCTTCTACGAAGGCAAAGGGTGTCGCACGTTCAAGGATCCACAACCCAGCTTTAACTCACCGATTGCCAAGCTGGTGCAGGATTACCCCATTAAATCCTGTTCGGTCATCGCCCATATTCGTCAGGCAAACCGCGGCGAAGTGGCGCTCGAAAACACCCATCCGTTTACCCGTGAGCTGTGGGGCCGTAACTGGACCTACGCGCATAACGGGCAACTTACGGGCTATAAGTCGCTGGAGACCGGTAATTTTCGCCCGGTTGGCGAAACCGACAGCGAAAAAGCCTTTTGCTGGCTGCTGCATAAGCTGACAGAGCGTTATCCGCGCACCCCTGGCAACATGGCGGCGGTATTTAAATATATTGCGTCGCTGGCGTCTGAACTGCGCGAGAAGGGCGTGTTTAACATGCTGTTGTCTGACGGGCGCTATGTGATGGCGTTCTGCTCTACGAATCTCTTCTGGATCACCCGTCGTGCACCGTTTGGCGTGGCAAAACTGCTCGATCAGGATGTGGAAATTGATTTTCAGAAAGAGACCACACCAAATGATGTGGTCACTGTTATCGCCACGCAGCCGCTGACCGGCAACGAGACCTGGCAGAAGATTATGCCAGGCGAGTGGGTGTTATTTTGTCTCGGGGACCGTGTAATTTGATGCCAGCTGTGGGTGGACAACTTCGTGGCTCAGCGGTTTGCTGACCACATAACGGCCATCCACAACCGAGACGACAGGCGGCTTGTGCGTCTGCTCGAAATAGTCATAGCCCGGTTTTAGCTGTTTCCAGAAATCCGCGTAGTAAGAGTACTTGTGACGCGCCATGTTGGCATCGGTCATGCGGAACGGATAGATGCTGACCTGAACGTTTGGCTGACCAAAGACCAGTGCGCCCGTGACAAACTGGAAAATCTCATCAATGCCGGAATCGGTCATCGCGTAACAACCGATGGACACACAGGCACCGTGGATCATCAGATATTTACCTTCGTAACCGTGCGCACGGTCAAAGGCATTCGGGAAGCCGATATTAATCGCTTTATAGAAACGGCTATCCGGTTTTAGCTGGTTACGCTGAACGTTGTAAAACCCTTCCGGGCTTTTGAAATCGCCCTGACGCTGTTTTGGCCCCAGACCACCGGAATAGTTACAAATCTTGTAGCTGTCGAGCAGCTGATATGTCTCACCCATTTTCACAAACAGGTCGAGTGTGCGTTCTTCCTTGAAGATTTGAATATAAACGGGGGATCCCATTAGCTGCTGTTTATATTCTTTGCTCACAGGCGTGGTTGAACTGTTGCTGCTGAGCAGCCCGGCAAACGACACGCACGGAATCAGGAGCATCGCAATGAACAATGCGATTTTACGCATACTACAAGTTCCTTGATAAAACTAAGACCAACTTGCCAGAACGGCAAAAGAGACCCGAAATCAGATTAATCTGTTAGGAGCGCTCACATTAGCACCGCTATAGATTTTCGCAAGAGCGGAGCTGTTAGTTTACAAATTAGTTTTACTTTATAACCCATCAAAATCGCGCTGGCTCCAGGAACTTTGCGTATCAGTTCGCAATTTGACACCTGCAGCTGAGTTTTATCTGCCCGGAAAACGCCGGAAATGGTACACTTCACGCCCTCAGAATAGTTGTTCACGGAAACTTGCTAACCACATGTTTAAAATAAGAAAAGGACTTGACCTGCCCATCGCAGGCGTGCCCGAACAGCACGTTTCGGCAGGCGCAAGCGTTCGCCATGTTGCCATTCTGGGCGACGATTACGTGGGGATGCGCCCCTCAATGCTGGTCCAGCAGGACGATCGCGTCATTAAAGGGCAGGCGCTCTTCGAAGATAAAAAAAATCCCGGCGTGATGTTTACCGCCCCTGCCAGCGGCACCGTTGTGGCGATCAACCGTGGCGAACGCCGCGTGTTGCAGTCGGTGGTTATCCGCATTGAAGGGGATGAACAGCGTGAGTTTGCCCATTATGAGGCCGCAGACCTCACGGCGTTGAGCCGTGAAACCGTTCAGGCGCAACTGCTGGACGCCGGTTTGTGGACCGCATTTCGCACACGCCCTTTCAGCAAAACGCCTGTGCCTGGCACGGTTCCGGCCGCTATCTTCGTTACGTCAATTGACACCAACCCACTCAGTGCAGACCCGCAGCCGGTTATTCTGGCACAACGTCAGGCCTTTGATGCTGGGCTGACCGTTCTCACGCGGCTGACGCCCGGGAAAGTCCACGTGTGCCAGGCCAGTGCCGGTAAACTTGGCGGCCATCCGCAGGGACAGGTGACGTTCAATGAATTTGCAGGCCCGCATCCGGCGGGGTTGGCGGGAACGCATATTCACTTCCTTGAGCCGGTCAGCCTGACAAAACAGGTCTGGCACCTTAACTATCAGGACGTGATTGCCATCGGCAAACTCTTTACCACCGGTAAGCTCTGCACAGAGCGAGTAATCGCGATTGGCGGGCCGCAGGCGGCAAACCCGCGCCTGGTGACAACGCTGTTGGGGGCGGATATCAATGAACTGCTGGACGACGAAACCAAAGCGGGTGAAAACCGTCTGATTTCCGGTTCGGTACTCAGCGGCCGTCATGCCGTTGGGCCGCAGGCCTATCTGGGGCGCTTCCATCTGCAGGTGAGCATTGTGCTGGAAGGGCGTGAGAAAGAGCTCTTCGGCTGGGTGCTGCCAGGTGCAGAAAAGTATTCCGTCACCCGCACCACGCTCGGCCACTTCCTGCGTCATAAGCTGTTCAACTTCTCCACCAGCACAAACGGTGGTGAGCGCGCCATGGTGCCGATTGGTAACTACGAGCGTGTTATGCCGCTTGATATTCTGCCCACCGTGCTGCTGCGCGATCTGCTTGCCGGGGACACCGACAGCGCCCAGGCGCTGGGTTGCCTGGAGCTGGACGAAGAAGATCTGGCGCTCTGTACCTATGTCTGTCCGGGAAAATACGAATATGGACCGGTATTGCGCGAGGTGTTAACCCGCATTGAGCAGGAAGGATAACCATGGGCTTAAAACACCTCTTTGAAAAAATAGAGCCGCATTTTACCGAGGGTAAACTGAAGAAGTACTACCCGCTGTATGAAGCGACGACGACCATTTTCTACACGCCAGGTCTGGTGACGAAAGGCGCGGCGCACGTTCGTGACGCCATCGACCTGAAGCGAATGATGATTCTGGTCTGGTTTGCCGTCTTCCCGGCAATGTTCTGGGGCATGTACAACGTGGGGCTGCAGACCATTCCGGCGCTGCATCATCTGTACGATGCTCAGCAACTGGCGCAGGTGATCCAGTCTGACTGGCATTACCGTCTGGCACAGTCGCTTGGCGTAAGTTTTGCCCCAGACGCGGGCTGGATCAGCATGATGACGCTGGGGGCGGTGTTCTTCCTGCCGATCTACATCACGGTATTTATCGTGGGTGGATTCTGGGAAGTGCTGTTTGCCATTATTCGTAAACATGAGATCAACGAAGGCTTCTTTGTTACTTCCATTCTGTTTGCCCTGATTGTCCCGCCAACGTTACCGCTCTGGCAGGCCGCGCTGGGGATCAGCTTTGGTGTGGTCATCGCGAAAGAGATCTTCGGGGGAACCGGGCGTAACTTCCTCAACCCTGCGCTGGCAGGGCGTGCGTTCCTGTTCTTTGCCTATCCGGCGCAAATCTCCGGCGATCTGGTCTGGACCGCTGCGGACGGCTTCTCTGGGGCGACACCGCTTTCACAATGGGCGGCGCACGGCGGTGAAACGCTGGTGAACAATGCGACAGGCCAACCCGTCACCTGGTTTGATGCGTTTATGGGCAACATCCCGGGCTCCATTGGGGAGGTCTCCACGCTGATGATTTTGATTGGCGGAGCGATCATCCTGTTTGGTCGCGTGGCCTCCTGGCGGATTGTCGCCGGTGTCATGATCGGCATGGTGCTGACTGCCACACTGTTCAACCTTATCGGTTCCGCCACCAACCCGATGTTCTCCATGCCCTGGTACTGGCATCTGGTGCTGGGCGGTTTCGCCTTCGGCATGATGTTCATGGCCACCGATCCGGTCTCTGCTTCCTTTACTGACAGAGGGAAATGGAGCTATGGCGTGCTCATCGGGGTGATGTGTGTCCTGATTCGTGTGGTCAACCCGGCCTATCCGGAAGGGATGATGTTGGCCATTCTGTTTGCCAACCTGTTTGCACCACTGTTCGATTATCTGGTCGTGCGCGCCAACATTAAGCGGAGGAAGGCACGTGGCTGAAATCAAAAATAACGACAGCATCGGCAAAACGCTGCTGGTGGTGCTGGTGCTGTGTCTGGTCTGTTCCATTGTGGTGGCTGGTTCTGCCGTGGGGTTAAAGCCGCGACAGCAGGAGCAGCGCGCGCTGGATAAACAGAGCAACATCCTGGCCGTCGCCGGGCTGATGCAGGAAGGGATGAGTGCAGACGATGTGTCGGCCGTCTTTGCTGAGCGCATCACCGCGCGTCTGGTGGATTTAAAAACGGGCCAGCTGCTGGATAAAGATCCGGCGAAATATAACCAGGCGCTGGCATTAAAAGACCCGCAGATGAGCATGACGCTGGACGCATCTCAGGATCCGGCGGGCATTAAGCGTCGCAGCAAGCTGGCTGAAATCTACCTCGTACGTGATGAGCAAAAACAGGTGCAGGAAGTGGTGCTGCCCATCTACGGCAACGGCCTGTGGTCAATGATGTACGCCTTCGTGGCGCTTGATACGGATGGCCGCACCGTGAAAGGCATCACCTACTATGACCAGGGTGAAACGCCGGGGCTCGGTGGAGAAGTGGAGAACCCTAACTGGCGCGCGCAGTTTGTCGGGAAGAAAGTGCTCGACGACAGCGGAGCGCCTGCGCTGAAGGTGATGAAAGGGTCTGCGCGTCCTGACGATGTCTATGCCGTTGACGGGCTATCCGGGGCCACGCTCACCTCCAAAGGGGTGCAGCACAGTTTTGATTTCTGGATGGGCGAACTCGGTTTTGGTCCTTTCCTGAAAAATGTACGTGAAGGAGCGCTGAACCATGGCTGATACGGGTGAACTGAAAGAAGTTAAAAAGGTGCTGATTGGCCCACTTTTAGCCAATAACCCGATAACGCTGCAGGTGCTGGGTGTGTGTTCAGCCCTGGCGGTGACCACCAAGCTGGAAACGGCGGTGGTGATGACGCTGGCAGTAACGCTGGTTACCGCGTTTTCCAGCATGTTTATCTCGATGATCCGCCACCATATCCCCAACAGCGTGAGGATCATCGTGCAGATGGCGATCATCGCCTCGCTGGTGATCGTGGTCGATCAGCTGCTACGCGCCTTTGCCTATGAAATATCGAAACAGCTTTCGGTATTTGTGGGCCTGATTATCACCAACTGTATCGTGATGGGACGTGCAGAAGGCTATGCCATGAAAATGCCCCCGCTGGCGAGCTTTATGGACGGCATCGGCAACGGCCTCGGCTACGGCGTGATCCTGCTGTCCGTAGGGTTCCTGCGTGAGTTGATTGGCAGCGGTAAGCTGTTTGGCATCACGGTGCTGGACACGGTACAGAACGGCGGCTGGTATCTGCCAAACGGCCTGTTCCTGCTGGCTCCAAGCGCATTTTTCATTATCGGTTTGCTGATCTGGCTGATTCGTACCCTGAAGCCAGAACAGCAGGAAAAGGAGTAACCGACAATGGCTCATTACCTGAGTTTATTTGTGCGCGCGGTGTTTGTTGAAAACATGGCGCTCGCGTTCTTCCTCGGCATGTGTACGTTCCTTGCCGTGTCCAAAAAGGTGTCAACGGCATTTGGCCTGGGCATAGCGGTTACCGTGGTGCTTGGCCTGTCGGTGCCGATCAACAACCTGGTGTACAACTTTGTCCTGCGCGACAGCGCGCTGGTGGAGGGGGTGGATCTCAGCTTCCTGAACTTCATTACCTTTATCGGTGTGATTGCGGCGCTGGTGCAAATCCTTGAGATGATCCTTGATAAGTATTTCCCGTCACTCTACAACGCGCTGGGGATCTTCCTGCCGTTGATCGCGGTGAACTGCGCCATCTTCGGTGGCGTCTCGTTTATGGTTCAGCGTGATTACAACTTCAGCGAATCAATTGTGTATGGTTTCGGCTCCGGGATCGGCTGGATGCTGGCTATCGTCACCATGGCGGGGATCCGCGAAAAAATGAAATATGCCAACGTGCCTGCAGGCCTGCGTGGCTTAGGGATTACCTTTATCACCACCGGTCTCATGGCGCTGGGCTTTATGTCCTTCTCCGGTGTGCAGCTATAAGGGCTAACTGATGGAAATTATGCTTGGCGTGGCGATGTTCACGCTGATTGTACTAGTGCTGTCGGGGTTGATTCTGGTGGCGCGCGCGAAGCTGGTGAATTCCGGTGATGTCATTATCGATATCAACGATGAACCGCAAAACCAGATCCGCACGCCAGCCGGCGATAAACTGCTGAATACGCTTGCCGGCAACGGCATCTTCGTCTCTTCGGCCTGCGGCGGCGGTGGCTCCTGCGGTCAGTGCCGCGTAAAGGTGAAAGAGGGCGGTGGCGATATTCTGCCCACTGAGCTGTCGCACATCACCAAGCGTGAGGCGAAAGAGGGCTGCCGTCTGGCCTGTCAGGTCGCGGTGCGCCAGAACATGAAAATTGAACTGCCGGAGGAGATTTTCGGCGTCAAAAAATGGGAATGCGAAGTTATCTCCAACGATAACAAAGCCACCTTTATCAAAGAGCTTAAACTGCGGGTGCCTGAAGGAGAGAGCGTTCCGTTCCGGGCGGGGGGCTATATCCAGATTGAATGTCCGGAGCACACCGTGGCCTACGCTGACTTCGACGTGCCTGATGAATACCGTGCCGACTGGGATAAATTTAATCTCTTCCGCTTTGTCTCTGAGGTTAAAGAGCCCGCGCTTCGTGCTTACTCCATGGCGAACTACCCGGAAGAGAAGGGTATCATCATGCTTAACGTGCGTATCGCCACGCCGCCGCCAGCGGTACCGCATGCGCCGCCGGGCATCATGTCATCGTATATCTGGTCATTAAAACCGGGCGACAAGGTGACCATCTCCGGCCCGTTTGGCGAGTTCTTTGCGAAAGAAACAGATGCCGAAATGGTATTTATCGGCGGTGGTGCAGGTATGGCGCCGATGCGTTCGCACATTTTCGACCAGCTCAAGCGGCTTGGCAGTCAGCGTAAAATCAGCTTCTGGTACGGGGCGCGTTCGCTGCGTGAGATGTTCTATGACGATGAGTTCGAACAGCTGGCGCGTGAAAACCCTAACTTCACCTTCCATGTGGCGCTCTCCGATCCGCAGCCGGAAGATAACTGGACCGGCCATACGGGCTTCATCCACAACGTGCTGTATGAAAACTACCTCAAACAGCATCCTGCGCCGGAAGACTGCGAGTTTTATATGTGTGGTCCGCCAGTGATGAACGCCGCAGTGATCAAGATGCTTAAAGATCTGGGCGTGGAAGATGAGAACATCCTGCTGGATGATTTTGGAGGCTGATGATGCTGACGTTTCTGGCAACCTTCGCGGTCTTTGTACTGGTCATATTCGGCATGTCGTTAGGCTGGATCATCAAGCGCAAAAGCATTCAGGGCAGCTGCGGTGGGATCTCGTCCATTGGCATGGAAAAAGTCTGCGACTGCCCGGAACCGTGCGATGCCCGTAAAAAAAGGATGGCGCGGGAGCAGCAGCGCCGAATTTTGTAAATCGCGACGTAACGATAACAGCAGGCCGCATTATTGCGGCCTGCTGGCTTATTTAGCCCATGCTTTTGCGGCGGCGGGCGAGTCGACCATCACCGCATCCGCCTGCAGCGCCTCTGCCTTTTTATAATCTTCGGCGGTGTTCACGCCCAGCAAGATAACGTGACTGTTGCCCTGCGAGCGGAAACAGTCCATGGATTCTTTATCCCAGGTGAGGGTTGAGCGGGACACCCCTTCACCAAGGGTAAATTTCTCAACCACGTCAACGGTTCTGTTCAGCTCTAGCGCGTACCAGTACTCCTGCATCGTCTGCTCTGGTGGCAGGCACTGGTGGCTCAGCGATACCGTTACCAGCCTGGAGCGCGTTTCACTGCGGGTAACAAAGCGTGGGATTGCTGCCGGAAGCGAGGCAAGATAACGGTCCTCAGTAGAATAAACCCTCACCCGCCCCAGACTCTGGGTCTCATTAAGCACCGCAAGAAGCGCTTTTCCCATCGTGGCCGGATCGGCGTCAGGTGATTTGATATCAATATAAAACCGGGTTTGTGGCCAGGTTTCCAGCACGCTTTTCAGGGTGGGGATCGTCACCCCTTTGCCACGCCACGGATGGGTTTCACCGCCCCAGCTCCAGCCAGCGTCAACTGCCGATAACTCCGCAAGCGTGTAGTCCGAGATTTTGCCTGTTTTGTTCGTCAGCGCTTTTAAATCAGAAGGACGATACAGGACCGGAACGCCATCTTTACTGAGCTGCACGGTTATCCAGACTGCCTGAGCCTGATTCTCTAAGGCCAGTTTGATCGCTTGTACTGTGTTTTCTGGTGCGTCGGCTGTTCCGCCCCGGTGGGCAACGATCTGTGGGCCAGCGAAGCTCGTTCCCGTCACGAGCAGCAGAGAGAGCGCGAGTATTTTTCTCATGAATTTATATCCTTATTCACATAAAAAATTAATATATACAACAAGTTACGTGTTGTTTTTTGTATCATATTTTTATGACAAATAAGAGAAGGTAAATCTGCTGTCGCATTTTTTAGACTTTGATATACTGTATATAAATACATGTGTGGTGGTCGTAATGCGCAAAATAATCCATGTCGATATGGACTGTTTTTTTGCCGCAGTGGAGATGCGTGACAACCCGGCGCTGCGGGATATTCCTATTGCCATTGGCGGTAGCCGTGTCCAGCGCGGTGTAATCAGCACCGCCAACTATCCTGCGCGCAAATTTGGCGTGCGCAGCGCCATGCCTACCGCCATGGCCCTTAAGCTCTGTCCTCATCTCACGCTTTTACCCGGTCGCTTTGAGGCGTACAAAGAAGCGTCCCTGCATATCCGCGAAATCTTCTCTCGCTACACCTCACTGATTGAACCTCTGTCGCTGGACGAAGCTTATCTTGATGTCACCGACAGCGTGCACTGTCACGGCTCCGCGACGCTGATGGCGCAGGAGATCCGCCGGACTATCTTCCAGGAGCTGAATCTGACCGCGTCGGCAGGTGTCGCACCGGTGAAGTTCCTCGCCAAAATAGCGTCCGATCTCAACAAGCCCGACGGCCAGTACGTTATCACCCCGGAAGAGGTCCCGGCGTTTTTAAAAACGCTGCCGCTCGGCAAAATCCCGGGCGTAGGCAAAGTCTCTGCGGCAAAGCTGGAAAGCATGGGGCTGCGAACCTGCGAAGATGTACAGCGCAGCGATTTAGCCATGCTGCTTAAACGCTTTGGAAAATTTGGCCGCGTGCTGTGGGAGCGCAGTCAGGGTATAGACGAGCGCAGTGTCAGCAGCGAGCGGCTGCGAAAGTCGGTTGGAGTTGAACGCACACTGATTGAAGATATTCATGACTGGTCTGAATGCGAAAACATCATTACGGAGCAGCTCTATCCTGAACTGGAACGGCGCTTAATCAAGGTCAAACCGGACCTGCTGATTGCCCGTCAGGGCGTGAAGCTTAAGTTCAATGATTTTCAGCAGACGACTCAGGAGCACGTCTGGCCGCGCCTGAATAAAGAGGATCTCATCGCGACGGCGAAAAAGGCCTGGGATGAACGTCGGGGCGGGCGAGGGGTCAGGCTGGTGGGGTTACACGTTACCTTGCTGGATCCGCAGCTGGAACGTCAGCTGGTATTGGGATTGTAAAAAGGCCGGTGGCGCGACGTTGTTCACCCTCTCCCTTTGGGAGAGGGCTGGGGTGAGGGTATTACTTAGCAGGAATCGCTTTCAGCAGTTCAGTCAGCAGGGTCCAGTAATGGCCCACGCTTTCAATGTGAACCTGCTCATCCGGCGAGTGTGGTCCGGTAATGGTTGGCCCAATGGAGACCATATCCATGTTCGGGTACGGCTTCTTGAACAGACCACATTCCAGACCCGCGTGGATCACCTGAATGTTCGGGGTGCTGTTGAACAGACGCTGGTATGTTTCACGCACCAGTGCCATCACCGGAGAGCTTGCGTCCGGCTGCCAGCCTGGGTAGCTGCCTTTGGCAGAGGTTTTCGCTCCGGCCAGCGTGCCCAGAGATTCCAGCATGCTCACCACATACTCTTTACCTGTGTCGATAAGCGATCGGATCAGGCAGATGATCTCTGCGCTGTCGTCGCCCATGGTGACCACACCCACGTTCAGAGAGGTTTCAACCACCCCTTTCGCGACGTCTGAGTTGCGGATCACGCCGTTTGGTGTCGCGTTTAACAGCTGAATAAAGGTGTCACGAGACTGGGTGGTCAGCGCGGCTTTATCCGTGGACACGGACTCCAGCACTACGGTCAGGTTCTTCTCTTTCGCGGACAGTTCGTTTTTCAGGATATCCAGATAGACGCTGGAGAGCTTTTTCAGCTCGTCTGCTTTGGCAGCTGGAACGGCTACCGTCGCGAACGCTTCACGTGGGATTGCGTTGCGCAGCGTACCGCCGTTGAAATCGACCAGACGCAGGTCCAGCTCAGCCGCGTGGCCCGCCAGGAAGCGTGCCAGCAGTTTGTTGGCGTTGCCCAGGCCTAAGTGAATATCACCGCCGGAGTGGCCGCCTTTCAGCCCTTTCAGCGTCAGCTTGAAGGTCTGGAAGTCAGCAGGCACCGCTTCACGGGAGAGCGGCAGGGTAGAGATAAAATCAATCCCGCCCGCGCAGCCCATGTAGATCTCGCCTTCTTCTTCGGAGTCGGTGTTGATCAGAATATCCGCCTGCAGCCAGTTCGCCTGCAGACCGAACGCACCGTCCATGCCCGCTTCTTCGGTCATGGTCAGCAGCACTTCCAGTGGACCGTGCTGAACGCTGTCGTCCGCCAGTACCGCCAGCGCAGAGGCCATACCGATACCGTTATCTGCACCCAGCGTGGTGCCGCGTGCTTTCACCCAGTCGCCGTCGATGTACGGCTGGATCGGGTCTTTCGTGAAGTCGTGAACGGTGTCGTTGTTTTTCTGTGGCACCATGTCCAGGTGCGCCTGCAGCACAACCGGTTTACGGTTTTCCATGCCTGCGGTCGCCGGTTTGCGGATCAGAATGTTGCCAACCTGGTCGCGTTCAGCGTGCAGACCTTTTTCCTTCGCCCAACCCATAATATGTTCGGCAAGCTGTTCTTCATGGTAAGACGGGTGTGGAATGGAGCAGATTTTGGCAAAAATATCCCACAGCGGCTGGGGAGATAATTGAGACAGTTCAGACACGATAAGTCTCCTTGTCGATGCCCTGCAAAGCGAGTTGCAGGTCACAGGGTTAGCAGGTTAATAGTTACCACAAGTCAGGCTTGCGAGATGCAACTGAGAATACCACTTTCTCCGATGGCTGGTAGCATAAAGCATGTAAAAACTCAGGCAGAGGGCGCTAAACACTGGTTTTTAGTGCGTCAGATCTCTATAATCTCGCGCAACCTATTTCCCCCTCGAACACTTTTTAAGCCGTATAAAAACAGGCTGGGACACTTCACATGAGCGAAAAATACGTCGTCACCTGGGACATGTTGCAGATCCACGCACGCAAACTGGCCGCGCGTCTGATGCCTTCTGAACAGTGGAAAGGCATTATTGCCGTTAGCCGTGGCGGTCTGGTACCGGGGGCGCTGCTGGCCCGTGAGCTGGGTATTCGTCATGTCGATACCGTCTGCATTTCCAGCTATGACCACGACAACCAGCGTGAGCTGAAAGTGCTGAAACGCGCGGAAGGCGACGGTGAAGGTTTCATCGTTATTGATGACCTGGTGGATACCGGTGGTACCGCGGTGGCTATCCGCGAAATGTACCCAAAAGCACACTTCGTCACCATCTTTGCGAAACCGGCGGGCCGCCCACTGGTTGATGATTACGTGATTGATATTCCACAGGATACCTGGATTGAACAGCCATGGGACATGGGCGTGGTCTTTGTACCGCCTATTTCCGGCCGTTAATTTCCGTACGTAACTTTACACGCCCGGCTATGCCGGGCGTTGTTCTTTTTATTCTGCCACGCGTTACAATGGACACTATATGACGTATCCATGGAGGCAACGCAATGACGCAGGCGAATCTCACCGAGACACTCTTCAAACCCCGTTTCAAGCACCCTGAAACCTCGACGCTGGTGCGTCGCTTCAATCCGGGGAACCAGCCTGCCGTCCAGTCTGCATTAGACGGTAAAAACGTGCCTCACTGGTATCGCATGATTAACCGCCTGATGTGGATCTGGCGCGGTATCGATCCGCGTGAGATCCTCGATGTGCAGGCGCGTATCGTCATGAGTGAAGCCGAGCGTACCGACAGCGAACTCTACGATACGGTGGTGGGTTACCGCGGCGGCAACTGGATCTACGAATGGTCGAAACAGGCGATGCTCTGGCAGCAAAAAGCCAGCCAGGAAGAGGACGCCACCCTCAGCGGCAAGCACTGGCTGCACGCAGCCAATCTTTACGCCATTGCCGCCTATCCGCACTTAAAAGGGGATGAGCTGGCAGAGCAGGCGCAGGCGCTGGCAAACCGTGCCTATGAAGAGGCTGCCCAACGCTTGCCGGGCCGGATGCGCGAGCTTGAGTTCACCATCCCCGGCGGCGCGCCCGTGACCGGGTTCCTGCATATGCCTGAAGGCGACGGCCCGTTTCCGACCGTGCTGATGTGCGGTGGGCTGGATTCGCTGCAAATCGACTATTACAGCCTGTATGAGCGTTACTTCGCCCCAAAAGGGATCGCGATGCTGACGCTTGATATGCCCTCTATCGGTTTTTCCTCCAAATGGAAACTGACGCAGGATTCCAGTCTTCTGCACCAGCATGCGCTGAAAGCGCTGGAAAACATTCCCTGGGTCGACCACACCCGCGTCGCGGCGTTTGGTTTCCGCTTTGGGGCGAACGTGGCCGTGCGTCTGGCCTATCTTGAGGCGTCACGCCTGAAGGCCGTAGCCTGTCTTGGGCCGGTGGTTCACGCTCTGCTCAGCGATCCTGCCCGTCAGGGCAGCGTGCCGGAAATGTACCTCGACGTGCTGGCCAGCCGCCTTGGCATGCATGATGCTTCAGACGAAGCGCTGCGCGTGGAACTCAATCGCTATTCGTTAAAAACGCAGGGCCTGCTGGGACGCCGGTGTCCAACGCCGATGCTGTCCGGCTTCTGGAAAAACGATCCGTTCAGCCCGGAAGAGGAGTCACGCTTAATCACATCGTCATCTGCGGATGGCAAATTGCTGGAAGTTCCCTTCAGCCCGGTGTATCAGAATTTTGACAAAGCATTAAAAGAGATTACGCGTTGGATCGCCCAGAGATTGTGTTAAGAGATTGCTAAATTTTGATGGTTTGGTAAAACAGTGGCTTCACAAAAGGAGATCGTAATGACGTTACCGAGTGGACACCCGAAAAGTAGATTGATTAAGAAGTTCATGGCTCTTGGCCCGTATATTCGAGAAGAGCAGTGTGAAGAGAATCGCTTTTTTTTCGACTGCCTGGCTGTATGCGTCAACGTGAAGCCTGCACCCGAAAAACGTGAATTCTGGGGCTGGTGGATGGAAATGGAAGCAGAAGAGAAACGTTTTACCTACAGCTACCAGTTTGGCCTGTTTAATAAAGACGGCAACTGGCAGGCCACCACCATCAAAGATCAGGAAGTGATTGACCGCCTGGAATATACCCTGAAAGAGTTCCACGACAAGGCGCGCGATTTACTGGCCACGCTGGACCTGAAGCTTGAGCCTGCCGATGATTTTTCCAGTGAAAAGGCGAAATTGACGGCGTAAAAATGAAATAATGCCGGGTGATGATCCCGCAGGCCCGGTAAGCGCAGCGCCTCCGGGCACAAAAAAACCGGCTTAATGCCGGTTTTTTTATTACTGCCGACTCAGAACTGGTAGGTCATACCCAGGGCAACGATATCATCGCTGCTCACGCCCAGTTTGTTATCGTCATCAATCTGGTTGATTTTATAATCAACAAACGCGGACATATTTTTGTTGAAATAATAGGTCGCGCCGACGTCGATATATTTCACCAGATCTTCATCGCCAATACCTTCGATATCCTTGCCTTTAGACTGGACATAACCCAGGGATGGACGCAGACCGAAATCGAACTGATATTGTGCGACCACTTCAAAGTTCTGCGCTTTATTGGCAAAGCCGCCAGAAATTGGGGTCATATTGCGGGTTTCGGAGTACATCGCCGCCAGGTAGATATCGTTCGCATCATATTTCAGACCGGTTGCCCAGGCTTCGGCTTTTTTGCCTTCGCCGCGGGTCAGCAGGTTCTGCGCGTTAGTACGGTCAGAGTTGGTGTACGCGCCGCTTACCGCGAAATCGCTGCCGCCAAAGTCATAGGTCAGAGACGTACCAAAACCGTCACCGTTCTGTTTTTTGACGTCGCGGTTTTCGTTTTTACCCTGATATTGCAGGGTCATATCCAGACCATCAACCGCGCCAAAGAAGTCGGTGTTACGGTAAGTGGCAAGACCGCTTGCACGCTTGGTCATGAAGTTATCGGTCTGCGCGGAAGAGTCGCCGCCAAACTCAGGGAACATATCGGTCCACGCTTCCACGTCATACAGCGCGCCCAGGTTACGACCGTAATCCAGAGAACCAAAGTCTTTCAGCTTCAGACCGGCGAATGCCAGACGCGTTTTCTGAGTGGAATCGCTCTCTGCTTTGTTGCCCGCAAATTCCGCTTCCCAACGGCCATAGCCCGTCAGCTGATCGTTAATCTGAGTTTCACCTTTAAAACCGAAACGCACGTATGTCTGGTCACCATCTTTTGAATCGTCATCGCTGATGTAGTGCATTGCTTTAACTTTGCCGTACACGTCCAGTTTGTTGCCGTTTTTATTATAAACTTCGGCAGCGTGAACAGATGCGGAAGCCACAACGCCCATAACCATTAATGCCAGAGTGCTCTTTTTCATTTTCGATCCTGTCTTATAAACGCGCTTAAAAATTCGCTGGACGATAAGCTCATGCTTAAGTCCCGTGAAAAAACAGAAAGGGTTTTAACGTTACGGAATGAAACTTTTATGACAAATTAAGATTAATTTTAAAAAACTGTGATTTATTATTTCGGTAATAAAATTGTCAAAATCCGCCGCTACGCTTCCTGATCCCGCGCAACAAAGTGTTTCGCGATGTGCTGTGGCAGTTGGCAACGGGCCTGACACCTGTTAAAACGTTCGTTCGACATCACTTTCCCTTATCGTTGAACGGCAGAGAATCATGAGTGACAGCCAGACGCTGGTGGTAAAACTCGGCACCAGTGTTTTAACAGGCGGATCGCGCCGCCTAAATCGCGCCCACATTGTTGAGCTTGTACGTCAGTGCGCTCAGCTGCATGCCGCAGGGCATCGTATTGTTATTGTGACCTCCGGGGCGATTGCCGCCGGGCGTGAACATCTGGGTTACCCCGAACTCCCCGCGACGATCGCCTCTAAACAGCTGCTGGCCGCCGTGGGACAAAGCCGACTCATTCAACTCTGGGAACAGTTGTTCTCAATTTATGGCATTCACGTCGGGCAGATGCTGCTGACGCGCGCGGATATGGAAGACAGAGAACGCTTCTTGAACGCCCGCGATACGCTGCGCGCGCTGCTGGACAACAATATCGTCCCGGTGATTAACGAAAACGACGCCGTGGCTACCGCTGAAATCAAAGTGGGTGACAACGATAACCTCTCTGCGCTGGCGGCGATCCTGGCCGGTGCCGACAAGCTCTTGCTCCTGACCGATCAGCAGGGGCTGTTTACCGCAGACCCGCGCTCCAACCCGGAAGCTAAACTGATTACCGATGTACACGGCATTGACGATGCGCTGCGCGCCATCGCCGGCGACAGCGTCTCTGGCCTGGGAACGGGCGGCATGGGCACTAAACTGCAGGCGGCGGATGTGGCCTGCCGCGCCGGGATCGACACCATCATTGCGGCGGGCAGCCGTCCTGGCGTCATTGGCGACGTGATGGAAGGCATTTCCGTTGGCACGCGCTTCCACGCCCAGGAATCCCCGCTGGAAAACCGCAAACGCTGGATTTTCGGCGCGCCGCCGGCAGGTGAACTGACCGTGGATGAAGGGGCGACCGCCGCGATTCTGGAAAGAGGGAGTTCATTGCTTCCTAAAGGAATTAAAAACGTGACAGGCAACTTCTCCCGTGGTGAAGTGATCCGTATCCGTAACCTTGAAGGTCGCGACATCGCTCACGGCGTCAGCCGCTACAACAGCGATGCTCTGCGCCGTATTGCGGGTCACCACTCGCAGCAGATCGACGCCATTTTGGGCTACGAGTATGGCCCGGTTGCCGTGCATCGTGACGACATGATTATTCGTTAAGGAGCCAGAAAATGCTGGAACAAATGGGTGCCGCCGCCAAGGCCGCCTCTTACAAACTGGCGCTCCTTTCCAGCCGCGAGAAAAACCGCGTGCTGGAAAAAATCGCTGATTATCTGGAATCGCAGTCGCCGGAAATCCTCCTCGCCAACGAACAGGATCTGCTGGAAGCGCGCCGCAATGGTCTGAGCGAAGCGATGCTCGACCGTCTGGCGTTGACCCCGGCACGCCTGAAAGGCATCGCCGACGATGTCCGTCAGGTTTGTAATCTGGCCGACCCGGTCGGGCAAGTGATTGACGGCGGACTGCTCGACAGCGGTTTACGTCTGGAGCGCCGTCGCGTGCCGCTCGGCGTTATCGGCGTGATTTATGAAGCCCGTCCGAACGTGACGGTGGATGTCGCTTCCCTGTGCCTGAAGACCGGTAATGCCGCTATTCTGCGCGGCGGGAAAGAGACATGGCGCACCAACGCCGCGACGGTGAAAGTCATCCAGCAGGCGCTGCAGGAGTGCGGCTTACCGGCAGGTGCCGTGCAGGCTATCGAAAGCCCGGACCGTGCTCTGGTGAACGAGATGCTGCGCATGGACAAATACATCGACATGCTGATCCCACGCGGTGGCGCGGGCCTGCACAAGCTGTGCCGCGAGCAGTCGACGATCCCGGTGATCACCGGCGGTATCGGCGTGTGCCATATCGTGGTGGACGAGAGCGCCGAAATTACACCGGCGCTGAAGATTATCGTGAATGCCAAGACCCAGCGTCCAAGTACCTGTAATACGGTGGAAACGCTGCTGGTGCATCAGGGTATCGCGAACACCTTCCTGCCAGCCCTGAGCAAGCAGATGGCCGAGAGTGGCGTCACGCTGCACGCGGACGAGAAGGCGCTGGCGCTGCTGAAAGACGGCCCGGCGACGGTGGTGCCGGTAAACGCGGAGCAGTATGACGACGAGTTCCTGTCTTTGGATCTGAACGTGAAGATCGTAGCCGATCTCGACGACGCTATCGCGCACATCCGTGAGCATGGTACTCAGCACTCTGACGCCATCCTGACGCGCACGCTGCGCAATGCCGACCGCTTTGTGAACGAGGTGGATTCTTCTGCCGTGTACGTGAACGCATCAACCCGTTTCACCGACGGTGGACAGTTTGGTCTGGGCGCGGAAGTGGCCGTAAGCACGCAGAAACTGCACGCGCGTGGTCCGATGGGCCTGGAAGCGTTGACCACCTACAAGTGGATTGGCATCGGCGACGATACGATTCGTGCGTAAATAATCACGGGTGATGCAAAAATAGCCGTTTGATTCAAAAGGGCATTGACGCATCACCCGGATAGATCTAACCTTTTGCCCCGTGGTTACGCTCGTAACCGGCCTCTCAGGGCCGATATAGCTCAGTTGGTAGAGCAGCGCATTCGTAATGCGAAGGTCGTAGGTTCGACTCCTATTATCGGCACCATCTAACAAAATCAATCAGTTAGCGTCAAAAACCTAAAGGATTGTATCTTTCATTATCATCCTTGATAACACTTGGTAAACGCCTTTGCGTTGTATCGGCTCAAGGATTGAGCAACGTACTGACGGGTAGTTACCAGGCTCAAGCCCGAACAGCATTAGAAATTTTGCCATCCCTTGAAGCTGAAAGAGTTGCCGGACTCTCTAAACACATCACTTGAACCCTTAGCGATACGTTCCGCGCTTCGTGCGGCGCTCAATGATGCTACACGTCGAGATGACGTTGCAGAGAATAAACAGGCGTAATGTGGGAAGCTAACCGGATCGGGAAAGAATCCGGCTCTGCCACGGTTTCGATCACCGGAGTATAACGATCACCTGATAAGAGAACGTGCTAAGGCTTTATCCTCCCTGCGAAGGGATTACACCCTGCGGAAGCGCTACGCGCTGCCTTTTCTTATGTGCCCAACACGGCACGTAATGGTCATCTATTATCTGCACCATTGTAACTTTCGTTGTACTGTCTCTCTGCTGTACGTTGAGCGCTGGCAGATTCAGCGGAGGGGATATCATGTCAAAAGCTAACCAAAAAGCAGCCACGAAGCGCAACAATCGAAAAATACACGCTCGTAAATTCCTGGCTACGCCGGAGGGGAAAGCATCGCTTGCTAAGAAGCAGGAAGAGCGTGAGGAAATTAAGTTGGCGCGAGCGGCTAACAACATGTTTTAAACTACCGATCACGCCGCTAAATGGCTTGTATTGTCCAAAATCTGTTGGTTGCGCATTGTAGGCACCTTGGTTAACCTAAGATTAATCCGA
Source organism: Enterobacter cloacae complex sp. 309I3 (assembly GCF_050031595.1). Lineage (NCBI taxonomy): Bacteria > Pseudomonadati > Pseudomonadota > Gammaproteobacteria > Enterobacterales > Enterobacteriaceae > Enterobacter > Enterobacter cloacae complex sp. 309I3. The sequence goes on from NZ_JBLGWI010000001.1 coordinate 999,638, forward strand.
TAGGGGTGGTGGAGATACGTGATGGGCGAAGCTCTAGTAGAGATTTGTATGTTAGATTTCAAGGAAGGGTAACGGCTAATGAAGAATAGTATTCTTGCTGATGCTTTGTTGAATGCTGCAAAAAATAGCGAGCCTGAAAGCGCTATCACCAAACTTGTTACATCAAGTGTTGGAGAACAGCAAAAACAAACCAAAAGAAAACTTCATGCACAAGAAATGTCTCTAACTGAATTGATCAGGATAAAAAATGAATACTCTGAAAAAATAAACGATCCGGTAACATCTAACGAGAAGAAGAAAGAAGTTTCAGAAATCATTAAATCAATAAATTATGAGATCAGGAATAGAACTAAGGATACGCCTGCACAAACTCTAAAGGAGCCTTGCTCAATATTTAAGCAGGAGAGGAGAGTTGCACGCGAAAATTATAGAAAATCTATTCAGGTTAGATCTTTCAAGAAAACTATCCCACCGAATCAGTTTACCATCAGCCATGAAAATCGTAGTTTCCTGCCATTGAATGAGAAGACTTTGGAGCGTGAAAGGTTGCGTAAAGAGTTAATTGCCAAAGAAGCTCAGGCTGAGTTGGAGAGAATGGCTTTAATTTCTCGCGTTACGCATACTAAAATTATTCAAGAAGAAAGAACTGATACGAGGAAGAGATCACCTGCAAAGGTGATTACAAAATTAGATACCAATTCAACAACCAAAATTGAAGTGCCGGAATTTTATTTTAATAGCGAACTGTACAGCCAGTTGATAAGGATTATCCCTGTCACGCAAGCGTACAAGATCGCAAAAAGCCGTGAACTATCTTCAAAATATTATGACAGTAAAGTTGAATCAGGTAAGTATACATATTTTAACACGCTCGCTTACTTAATTTCATTAAGAGGTAAGACTGAAGCGGATGCGCGTGAAATAGCCAAGGAACAAGGGCGATCTGAAAGGGTATTATATGATTTTATCACAGTAGGCTATAAAATTTCTCTTGGTAAAAAAGATTCTGGTGCGGTAAGAAAGAAAAATGAAAAAAGTAATTCCTACCCTGAATTAGTGGATCTTAAATTAATTTCGAGTAATGTTCAGCGTACCTTGCAGTTAAGAAGAATTAGTGACCAACAAAGTTTTCGAAGGAGAGTTGAGACCAACTTCAAAGGTAGGTGTGCTGTAACTGGGCAATCAATTCAATCTTTGCTTCAAGCCTGTCATTTAGAGAATTATTGTTCCTCGCATAATATGGATACCAGTAACGGCATCCTACTTACCTCGGATTGTCATCGAATGTTCGATAACGGCCAACTTGGTATAAATCCAGATACTCTAACCGTACATTTCAATGTTGAATGTATATATGCCCATATGTTTGAGGGTAAAAGAATAGAGGCACATACTGTGAAGTTAGACGAGAATAAACTGCGCAGTAAATGGAAATTATTTTTGAAAATTAGATCCGGTTGATACGTTACTTTCAACCTTTGGTCTATTTTAGAATAAGTACAATCCGCCACTATTCCAAAGAAAACTCGTCTGTTAAATCGTCCTGCACGTCCTGACCATACCCGATGTAATACATAGTAGAGCGTGGATCTCTCTGTCCGAAGAAATGGGTGATAGTTTCTATAGCCACTCCAGCATTGAACATGACACGGCCTCGACTCTTTCGCAGGTTATGCCGGCAAGGTTGTTGCTTGTACCATTAATAAAGCTTTATGGATGCTATTATCCGAAATCAGTTTCTTAGACAAACCGCATACGCTCGAGAAACATTGAATAGTCGCAACGCCTTGAGCCCACCAGAGGATAACTAAAAGGCATAGACCCCGCCGCAAACTTTCGGCTGGATTGCGATAAAGTACATCAGTATACTCATCCCTCGAAACGGACATTGCATGAACAGAGGAGAGAAGGATGAAGATCACAGAAGACTCTTTGTTGCATTCTGGATTTACTCGCAAAGAAATACAAAAGTTGAATAATAATATCGCGAATTATGGCGGGGATCTTGATGAGGTAGTCCACGATTTAGCAAGAAGATTTAAAACTCTACTATGGATTTTCTCTTGTGGCATACTTTTTTTCATCTATCTCGTTTTTTCAAAACAGGATGATCATTGGTATGTTTTCTCAGGAGGGATTTCAATACTGATTGTTTTCTTGATATGTGGTTTTGCTCAGCCACCAATCATTTCCTACAAATCATGGCGGCATGTCAGGTCTGAAAAAAGTTAATCAATACTCATCAGATCAAAGATGACCTTGGCCTTCAAACCATATCCCACGATTTTCATTGTGAGCTTTGGAGTGCTCATAGTTGTCACTTTCCGATAGTAGTCGCTTGGTATATAACGGAAAAGCCTCCACGCTTCAGCTTTCCTCGACAAGCCAAAGATGGTGTAACCGCTTGCGCTTAAAGAAAAAGATTTGTAAACAGCGAGTCCAGTTTCAGGCTTAAATCCCATGAATTTTGCTATTTCCATTGATTGATCAGCAGCTATTCCCTCTGACTTTGCATTGCTGTCTCTTTTAAAATTAATAAACTCTTTTGATATTCCATTCATACCATCTATAACAAGAATTGCACCTGCAAGAATACCAATAGGTGTCCCGGTAAACATGAGCATTGCCCCACCAAATGCGGTCACTCCGGATATCACAATATTTACTGCCGAAATCACATACCCAACAATTTTATTATTTTCCCTGACAAACTCGACCTTCGCATAAAGCTGAGCAGACCTCGTCCTTAACAAGCGCTCTTGCTCAAGAAGATTCTCTTTTTCAGCACGCAGATTTTTGAGGCATTCAATGCATTCTTCATCGGTTTTCGCCCGCCGTGCTGTCGCGAACTCTTTTTCTACGACCTGTTTTATTTCCTCAACAAACTTGATACGTGTTAGACCATCTTGTAAATAGTAAGATGACAGTCGATTTGCAGTTTCGATGACCTTTCGGGCTTCCAGATTCACCATCGTATCTGACCAGGTTCTATTCCATCCCCTGTTAAGCAGCGCAATATCCATCATGCTTCCTTCATTAATGTGCCTGGCTGTTTTATGGGCAATATATTCTCCTCATCGGTTTTTCTCAATAGACGATCCCCTGGTATTCATCTCACGCCAGTAAAAGAATAACCACCCGTAATTACGATGACGAATAAAGGGAACAATTAACGATAATTAAGTACGACAGGCATAATATTGTGCGCACCCTGCAAAAAGGCGATATAACCTTTGGGTTATATCGCCTGCTCCTTTTTATCGTGCGATTAAGGCAAACACGCCCCAACCAAAGTATTCCCGCGTATACGTCACATGGCGTTTAGGCGCATTCGTCAGCTCTGCCCGAACCTCATGCGCAAAGTCATCGTCAGGGTTCTCCTCCAGCCAGCGGCGCATGGTCAGCCATTTAGCCGCTTCATACCGATCCCAGCCTTCCTGGTCTGCCAGTACCATTTCGACCAGGTCATAGCCCTGTTCAGCGAAAGAGGCGACAAGGTCGGGCAGGGTGAGGAAATCGGCCACCGACGAGACGCCACAGGCCTGGGCAATCTCTTCCGATGCAGGCAGCTGACGCCAGTACGGTTCGCCGATAAGCACCAGTCCGCCTGGCTTAAGGCTCTTTGCCAGCAGTTCGATCGTCCCGGCGACGCCGCCCGCAATCCAGGTGGCCCCTACGCAGGCCGCCACGTCGCATTTTTCATCCGCGACATAGCCCGCCGCGTCGTTATGAATAAAATGAACGTGTTCACTGACGCCAAGCTCTTCTGCGCGCAGCTTTGCCTGTGCGGTGAAGAGCGGGCTCATGTCGATGCCGGTACCGGTAATGCCGTAGTCACGTGCCCAGGTACACAGCATCTCTCCCGAGCCGCTGCCGAGATCGAGAATGCGCGCGCCTGGCTTCATGCGTAACACGCGGCCCAGCGTGGCGTACTTCTCTGGCGTGAAGGGGTTGTGAATGCGGTGTTCACTTTCGCTGATAGTAAAAATACGTGGGATATCCATAATCCTCTCCTTATCGATTATCAGGCTGGGCGCGAACGTTGTTCAGCCCGGTGGTATTGATGCGGTAGGGTTGACCGTTGACGGATTTGATCAGCTTTTTGGTTTTGAGTTTTTTAAAGACGGCGAGTGTGCAGTCGGTGAGCAGAAGCCCTTCGCGGCTGTAACATTCAACAGAAGTGACGCGGCCAGATGCATCGCGGACGTGCACAATACGTCCACCTTTAGCGAGAACGTGTAAGGTACGTTGTTCCTGACGGGATAAATTCATACTGGAAAACCTGTTTAATCATCATGTGCAAAACGTGCAAACACACAGCGGTGTCCGCATTCGATTTCGGCGCATTGATAATCAGTCCGGCCTGAAAGGTCGGGGGCTGATTATCAGATGATTACATTCTCCAGCATCAAAGCCTCGGGTAGAGTTGAAAGGTATTTACGAGGCGAATGATAACACCGCTTTTTGGTAAGTGAATAGCCAGGGATAAAAAGTGTGATCCAGGAGGGGAGGGGCGGCACCAGTATGTTGTATTCCCGGCAGGCTGGAAGTGAAAAGGTATGCCTGTGGTCCGGCTATCTATCTTTTTTATCCTGAAACCCCATGGTATTTCAGGATGAGCATACCCGATACAAGCCCGCACGAAGCGGGCCGTACTGCACATCACATTACAGCTTCAGCAAACGCGGCAGTTGGTTATCCAGCTCAAGCAGGCAGCTTTTCATGTAGCTTTCAGTTTGGCTGGTCACTTTTTGGTAATTATTTGCACTCCACTCGCTCAGTGGCGCTTCAACTGGCGTAGGGGCGCATTCCGCTACCGTAAACGCAGAGAACATATTTCCGCTTTCCGGGCGTTTATAGAACAGGACTTTATATTTCAGCTGATAGAGAGGTGTGGTCGCGGTGGCGTCTTTATAGATCAGCGCCCAGGTTGCTTTACCAATATAGAGCGGCTGCTTGTAAACGTGGCCATTGCCTTTTTCGTTCAGCCACTTGCTGATATTTTGTTTCGCTTTAGGAACAAACCAGCTGTTCGTCGGGTTTTGCAGGGTTTCGATCGCTGTCCCTTTATAGTTCTCTTTATCAAAGTCACCGGAGTTAATGTTACCGGTTAACGCGCCGAGAACGGCAAGCCCCATACCGGCTGCGGCATGCGTCGGGGTCACTTCGCGCAGCGTGTTGTCGGCGATACGGTTGTCATTCAGTTCCGGCAGTGCTGATACGCTATAAATATCAATTGCGCTGCCATTTGCCGCTTTCACGGTGTCGGGTTTTACCGAGCCAGCACAGCCCGCAAGAATTAAGGATGCAGATACAATCGCTAGAAGACGAACTTTCATTTTCTCTCCATGAGATAATTTTATTTAAGTGGCTGCGTGGATGTTCCTGAGCCGAAAAGGGCCGTTTATCTTGCCCGGCAGAGTTGTCAGCCTGCAGACACAGGCTGACAGCTACCCAGATAAATATCGACTCCCTGACCCTGTTCTTTAGTCAATCAGCCACATTCCTTTGACCCGCATCAATAATCGTTCGCGATTATCCAGCCACGGGTATTTTATTATTCGCCCGTATTATGTGATGCACCGAGAGGCAAACGCCACAAATCATAGCGTTCCTCTCCGGGTTTAACGGCTCCCGCGAAGTGGTCATTGAGGCGACTCGAGGTAAAGATCAAATCCCCGTCCGGACGGATTGCCGGTGTGTCTGGCCAGTAAACGTCTTCGCTGGCGGCGATAAGCGACATAGCGCGGTGCTTCGGATCAAACCGGACAATCCCGTTGCGGGTGACATCCGTGATATAGAGGTTGCCCTTTGCATCGGTTACAAGACCGTCGGTGTTACCGCCCACCACGCCAAGATCTTGGATACTGGCGGCAATCTGCGCATCGGTTGACCCTGCCTGCCTCAGCAATGCCGTGGGCACTGCCCAGGCATGGGTTCCCGTTGTGACCGTCCAGTACAGCGTGTCCGCATCCGGGGAGAGCGCAATACCGTTGATGCCAATCAATAAGGGTTTACCCGGCCAGACCTCCGCACCGTGTGCAACCACCTTAACGCCCGGCTCAATCTGTAGCGCAGGGTGACGGTCGAGCACGCGTCGCGCCGTGCCGGTGGCGAAATCAACGACGATAAGGCCCACGCGGTTTTCCGGTGCGCTCCGCGAGCCGCTGTCGGAGATATAGGCGACACGGCGTTTCTCATCGACAACCACATCGTTCAGGAAGCTGGCTTTGCGGTCCGCCACGCCATCCAGGGCGATACGTTTAAGGGTGCGGCCCGTGTTGAGATCCAGCACGACCAGTTTCTGCGAGCCCACGGGCGACTCCGCTTCGCCTGCGACAAACCCCATGTCCAGCGCCCATAGCCAGCCATTTTGACGATCAATATAAAAGCCAAGCACGTTGCGCAGGTTCTGCGCGGGATCGGTGTTTACCGCGTTCTCCTCGAGGGACGGAAACGCCGTCAGGCGGGCAGGGCCGGACTGCACAGTCGTATCCAGAATGCTCAGCGTGGCGGGGGCGGCGGCAGAAACCAGCCGGGGCGTACTGACAAAGGCCCGGCCCTTTGCATCAAAATGGATACCGGCAATGGGCGCGTTAACCGAGCCGGAAAAGCGCGTCGGCGTTTGCCCATTCTGCGGGGTATCCCAGCTCACGCCAGCATAGCTGCGCCAGCGTTCAAGGGGCTGGAGCGTCGCCGCACTGGCGAGACTCGGGAAAGCGATCAGCGCCGCCAGCGCAATGGCGGACAGACTACGGGTGCGAATGAACATGAAAAGGCTCCGGTGAGTTCAGCATTAAAGGATGGAACGGAACGTGCCGCCCTCGACGCGTACAGCCGCCCCGTTGGATGCCGCACCCAGTGGGCTGGCTAACAGAGCGACCATCGCCGCGATCTCGTCTGCCTCAATCATTCTGGCAATCAACGAGCTGGGGCGGTAGGTCTGGAAGAAATGCGCTTCGATCTCCCGATCGGTCATATCCGGGGCAGGCGCGGTCTGGCGAAGGTACTCAATAATGCCGTCCGAGCGCGTCGCCGACGGCAGCACGCTGTTAACCGTCACGCCGGTTCCCCGGGTCAGTTCGGCCATACCGCGCGAAACAGCAAGCTGCGCTGATTTGCTGACGCCGTAATGCACCATGTCTGGCGGCGTAAAGGCGCCCACTTCGCTGGATATAAAAATTACCCGTCCCCAGTTCCGCTCCAGCATGCGCGGGAAGTAGTGGCGTGAGAGGCGGACGCCGGACATCACATTGGTGTTGAACATGCGCAGCCAGTCTTCGTCGTTAATATCCGCGAAGGCTTTGGCTTCGTAGAACCCCAGGTTATTAATCAGAATATCGGTGTCAGGGCAGGCGGCGAACAGGGCTTCTGCGCCCTCCAGGGTACCGAGGTCAACGACAACGGTGGAGACCTGTGCGTCAGGCGTCGCGTCGGTGATGGTGGCCGCGGCTTTTTGCAGCTTTGCCGGGTCGCGTCCGGTAAGGGTGACGGCAACCCCTTCTTGAGCGAGCGTGCGGGCGATGGCCAAACCAATGCCTGCGGTTGCGCCCGTAACCAGCGCGGTCTTACCGGTGAGTTGAAGATCCATAGTGTTTACCCTCTGGTGATGAATGCAGCTCACTTTACTCATCACTCCAGAGGGGATAAATTAGCCAGATTGAAAAACATTTGTTCCTGAAAGAGCAAAATGAGCCGCAAATTCGATTATCTCGGAGACGTTGAAGTCTTCATTACTGTCGTTGAACACGGCTCTTTTACTGCCGCAGCGGTTGTCCTTTCCACCACACCCTCTGTCCTGAGTCGCGCGGTTTCCCGCCTGGAAGCGCGTCTTGGACGGCAGTTATTACAGCGAACGACCCGCCGCGTGGGGCTGACGGAGGCCGGACGCGTTTATCTGGAACAGGCGAGGTCTGCGTTTGCACTGCTTGATGACGCCGAACGCGAGGGGCGGGGCCAGGAAGGCGATCTGACCGGTCGCGTGCGAATGAGCGTTCCAACCACCTACGGGCACTACCGTCTGCCGCCGCTGCTGGCGCGCTTTGCCCAACACTACCCACGCGTTCAGGTGGAGCTGAACATCACCAATCGCAACGTTGATTTGATTGCGGAGGGATTCGATCTGGCGATTCGCCTGGGGCCGTTGCCCGACAGTGGGTTAGTCGCGCGCAAGCTGGAGGACGCAGCGCTGCTGCTGGTCGCATCGCCTGATTACCTGCACCGCATGGGGAGCCCGCAGACGCTGGAGGAGTTGCATCGTCACACCTGTCTGCCCTTTATCATGCCGCGTACCGGGCGCATTGCCCCCTGGGTGTTTCGTGATGAGGAACGTGATATTGACTGGCTGCCGGGTTCAACTATCGAAATCTCAGACGATGTACTCGGCGTGGTTTCGCTGGCGGAGCAGGGGATGGGGATCTGTCAGAGCTATGAATTTATCGTCCGCGACAGGATACAGCGCGGTCAGTTAGTTGAGGTGCTGCCACACCTGCGTGGACGGTCGCGGCCGTTCTCCGTGCTCTTCGCGCCACACCGACGCCAGTCGGCAGCCACCCGGGCGATGATTGATCTTCTCACCAACCAAAAATGACAAGGATATGTCCACTATGAAAAAAGAGACTTATACCTTTTGGCTCCCACTCATCGCGGGCGGTATAGCCCTGCTATCTGGTTTTGTGGTCTGGTCAGTTAACGTTTATCGCGTGACATACCTTACGATCCGCGGGGAGCAGTATCTGGCCGGAGGGGCGTTGCTGCTGGCGCTGGTGCCGATGGTTATTTTTATCAGAAAGGGACGACTCAAAGGCAAGCGTGTTGCTGGCGCGATAAAACTATACCTCGGCTTCTTCATTTGCAGCCTGCCGGTTGCCATGTTCGTGATTTTTACAACGGCCTGGCTACTGGAGGGAGACTATTCCTCATGGAGCAAACCTTACCGGTATGAATCCAGTACCCGCCACAGCTGCTCGGGGGCAGAAGTCTACGAGCCGGAGTTAAAAAAAGAGATCCGCATCTGTAACCCGAAGGGTAACGTTTATTCCAACTCTACCCTGTACGTGGAAAAGCGGAGTAATGCGCTGGGGATTGTGGTGCTCTGGGCGATCACGCGCGCCTGAACCGGTGAAGATCAGGGCGCGAAAATCACAGTCAGCCCGCCTCCAGCATCCCAAAGCTCACAATACGCGAACGGCCCAGCTCTTTCGCCCGGTATAAGGCCACGTCGGCAGCGCGCAGCAGGTTATCGCTCTGAGCGTGCTGCGGATAGCTGGCGACGCCAATCGACACATCCACAGGGCCAATCTCTGAAAGCCCATAGCGCAGCGACAGTTCATGCACGCCGTTATAAATCTCTTTGGCGCACGCCTGCGCCGCCTCTTCATCGACGCCGGAAAGCAACACCAGAAACTCTTCGCCGCCATAGCGGAATGCCAGCCCGCTGTCGTGTACGGCGCGTTGTATGATGGTGGCCACGCTTTTGATGACCTGATCGCCCGCTTCATGACCAAAGCGGTCATTAATGCTTTTGAAGTGGTCGATGTCGATCATCAGGCAGCTTACCGGCTCTTCATTGCGCACCGCCTGCGCCATTTGGGTGCGCAGGGTATCTTCCAGATGATGGCGGTTACGCAAGCCGGTGAGCGGATCGAAGAGGGCTTTTTCCAGCAGGGCATCGCGCAGACGTTGGTTGGCCAGCGCCAGGCCGAGCGCTTCAGCCATCAGCTCCAGATAGGCGCGGGAAGGGGCATTTTCCGCAGTGATGTTCTGGAAGGAGAGCAACCCAATGGCTTCGCCCTGGGCAATCATAGGAACGCAGAGTGACGTATGCGTGTGCGACGCCGGCAGATGGTAGCAGGCGATATCCGGCTCGCCATTTACCGGAGGATGGCTCTGCCCACGTCTGACCGCCCAGCACTCATCGGGATGAAAAGGCGTATCCTCTCCTGGCGGCGAAAGCCACTGCGCGACGCAGCGCATCTGCCACGGATCGCGGTCGAGGATATAGAGCCGCCCGGCAATTCCCGGCGCGATATTGGGGGCGAACAGCTCCGCTACGTTAATCACGTCCGCAAAGTTCTCACACCCCTGCAGCCGCTGGGTCATGCGCGCCAGCAGCTCGCGGATGGCCCAGTCGGCGTCGCGCTCTTTTTCCAGACGCTGCCGCGCAAGGCCATTTTCACGAAAGATACGAATCGCCTGCGCCATATCGCCAATCTCATCGATCTGGTTGAAATTGGGTGTTTCTACGGCATAGTCCTGCGACGCCAGGCGATGCACCACATCGCTCAGGCGTACCACCGGGCGCAGCACGCGCCGTTTTAAGATAAAGCCAAGCACAAACAGGAACAGCAGGGCGGTCAGGCCAACCATCATTTCAGAGATTGTCCGCAGCGTTTTCGATTTTTTGGTTGCCTCCTGAACGGAAGCGATCACCCGCTTGTCGAGTATCTGGCGGAAGTGATCGATCTGATTCTGGGCGCGTTCCAGCTCCTGTTCATAGGGCGCACCGTAGAGCAGGGCGATGGCCTGCGCATCTTCTCCCTGCGCCGTGTGGGTGAGGGCGGCCTGCTGTTCGTCCTGTAGCTCATCGACGATTTTTATCCCTTCATGCAGCAGAGACAGCTCATCATCTGACGCGCCGACATCCTGCAGTTTTTCCAGCCGGAGTTCGGTACTCTTCAGCTTGTTCTCTGACTGGTTGTATTCCCTGAGGATCTGCGGGTCTTTTTTAATTACGTACAGGCGGGCTAAATCAGACTGCGCCCAGATATCGGTTTCGATATCTTCCGTGAGCGCATCAAATTTCTGCCGCTGTTCAACGGCCTGACGCTCAAGGGTGTCAGCATTGGACGCCATCAGCATGATGATGCCGGAAGCGAGGGTCAGGCAGACCGTGGCACCGTAGGCCCAGTTTGTTATCGTCGCGATTCGCACCTGGTGATCCTTTTACGACCAAAGAAGGATGGCGTTCTTTCAAATTATAGAAAACGTTTGATTTAAGGCGAAAAAAAAGGCGGCACAGCGCCGCCTGTTGGGAAGGTTATCGTCAGCGGTTTATAAATCTGGAGGATTTTTCCCTTCTTCAATAAACGCGGCATCCAGCTCTTCGGCGTTACCCGCATGATCGCGACCGGAGAAGAGGTTCCAGCAGGCGATAAACAGCGCGGCAATCAGCGGGCCAATCACGAAGCCGTTAATGCCGTACAGCTCCATGCCGCCAAGCGTTGAGATCAGGATCAGGTAGTCCGGCATTTTGGTATCTTTGCCTACCAGCAGCGGGCGCAGGATATTATCCACCAGCCCGACGATAATCACGAAGAAGCCGACAATGAACAACCCCTGCCAGATCTGATGCGTCGCGAAGAGGAAAATGGCGGCCGGAACCCAGACAATCGCCGACCCCACCGCAGGCACCAGGGAGAGGAAGGCCATCAGCGCTCCCCAGAGGATGCTGCCGTCGATACCGGCAATGGCAAACGCAATCCCGCCGAGCGTGCCCTGAACCACCGCGACAACCGCCGTGCCTTTTACCGTCGCCCGCGAGACGCCGACAAACTTGGCGAACAGGTGCTGCTTGGCGAAATCGGACAGAGGCAGGGAGTCGAGGATCTGGCGCACCAGGAACGGCCCGTCTTTCAACAGGAAGAACAGCAGATACAGCATGATGCCGAAGCTAATGGCAAAGCCGAATGTCCCTTTGCCGATCAGAAACGCGCTGCCCGCCAGATACTGCCCGCCCTGCAGGGCGACATCGGAGAGTTTTTTCTGGATCTGCGCGGCGTTGGTCAGGTTGTGATCCGCGAGGAAACCGCTGGCCCAGTCCGGCAGATGGTTAAAGATGCTCGCCACCACCTCCGGGAACTGGGTGTTGTTCTCCTGCAGTTTGGTGTACACCACGTTCAGCTCTATGGCGAGCGAGGAGAAGATCACCATCAACGGGATAAAGACAATCAGGCAGATAATGCCGATGGTCAGCAGCGAGGCCAGCCCGTTGCGATCTCCCAGTGCGGCGCGCAGCTTGTTTTTTACCGGGTTAAAGATAACGGTCAGAATGGCGGCCCACAGAATGGCGGAGAAGTAGGGCGATAGCACGTCGAAAAACGCCCACGTCACGAGGGCGAGAATAAAGATAAAGAAACCTTTGGTCAGTCCGTTAAAGCGCATCAGTCAGTCCTGGTTACTAAGAAACTGTGACGACTATAGAACTGATTGACGGATTTACCAACCATTGCGCCGGGGGGCGCAGGCGACGCGCCGCCGGGCAATGTCAGGACGGGAGGGGTCAAATCTCCTCAAACAGCGGGCTCACCAGCGCAACGTGCGTTTTCACGCCCACCGCCAGCGCAGCCTCGTCGATGCGAAAGTGTGGATTGTGGACGTTCCAGACCGCGCCTTTTTCCTCGTTGCCGCAGCCGATGAACAGAAACGTTCCCGGGACTTTCTCCTGATAGGAGGAGAAATCCTCGCTTCCGAACAGGGCCCGATCGGCAAGCTGCAACGTTCCTTCTTCGAAGTGCACTGCAATCGCCGCTTTGGCGATGGCATTGGTGTCGGCATGGTTGTTGCCAACGGCGTAACCCTGCTGCCAGCGGATCTCACAGCGCGCGCCGTGGGCACTGACGACGCCCTCGACAATACGCTGCACCAACTGCGGTACCTGCTCGCGCACCTGCTGATTATGAGTACGCACCGTTCCGGCCAGGCGGGCGCTGTCCGGAATCACGTTATAGCTGTCACCGGCCTGGAAGGTCGCGATGGTAAGTACCGGGGCGTTAATCGGGTCGAGATTACGCGCCACCACGTTTTGCAGCGCGGTGACAACTTCAGCGCCGATTACCACCGGGTCGATGCAGAACTGCGGCATTGAGCCATGTCCGCCCCGGCCGAAGATCGTGATATCAAAATTATCGCTGGAGGCGACATAGACCCCTTCTTTCAGCGTAATGTTACCGGTAGGACTGGTCGGGAAAACGTGCAGACCGAAGATCTTCTCGACATCGTCAACCACGCCTTTCTCCACCAGTTCGCGCGCGCCGCCCGGCGGCACTTCTTCGGCAGGCTGGAAGATAAACTTGATGCTGCCGCACAGCTGGCTGCGCATGTGGCAAAGCACTTTCGCCGCGCCCATCAGCATGGCGGTGTGGGCATCGTGACCGCAGGCATGCATGACGCCGGGTTTGGTTGAGCTGAATGCTTCACCGCTCTCTTCCTGCAGCGGCAGGGCGTCGATATCAGCACGCAGTGCCCACATCGGGCCGGGTTTTTCACCCTGTAATACCGCCACCACGCTGTTCTCCAGCGGGCGGCTAATCGTCAGCTCCGGCAGATTCGCCAGTTCACGGGCGATAAAATCTGCGGTCGGCTTTTCCTGAAATGAGAGATCCGGGTTGGCATGAATATGCCTGCGCCAGCGGATCACCTCGTCGTGAACGTCGCGGATAAGGTTTTCAGTGCTACTTTTCATGACAGTCTCCTTCAGTCAGTCACCTGCAGTGAGGGCGCAGGTTTTTTTATCAATGGCACTATCGCCACGCCCGCGCACACCATTGCCAGTGACAAGAAAATAAATGCGCTTTCATAACTGTGGCTTTTTCCAACGAGATAGCCAATAACAACCGGTGAAACGAAGCCCCCCAGCGTCCCCCCGGTGTTTATCAGCCCGATGGCCGAGCCCATGATGTTCTCCGGCAGGCGTTTCATTGGCAGGGTAAACGCGGTCACAAAGGTGGCCATCAGGAAGATCTCCCCCACAAACAGCAGGATGCTGGCACTCACCGCCGTGGCGGTGTGGAAGATGCCGAGAATGGCAGCAGCGCTCACCAGTGCGCAGATCAAAATCACCTGTGGCTCGCGGTGGTGGAAGTATTTTCCGACCAGCCAGCCGGTGCACAACGACGAAAGCCAGATCCCCGCGCCGCCAGCCGCCACGATATAACCGGACACCTCAATCGGCATGCCCATGCTCTGGACAAAGAATTTAGGCAGCCAGGCCAACAGGCCATAGCTTGGGATATTGATGCAAAACACCGAGAAAAACAGCAGCAGCACCGTGGGGTTACGCCACAGCGCCTCGCGTTGCCCATGCGCGGCCTGGCGTGGCGCGGGTTTCTGATACGGCACGCGCAAGGCGATCAACAGGGCGATGGCGCAGGCAACGATCCCTAATGCCACAAACGAGGTGTGCCAGCCCAGGTGTTCCAGCGCCGAGACGGCCACAATCGGCCCGACGGTCATCGCCAGCCCGGCGGAGGAGAGCAGTACCGACTGGGCGAAGGTGCGTTTTTCCAGCGTAAAATTGCTGACCACCGCTTTCGCGCAGGAGCAGGGATAGCCGGAATGCCCCACGCCGGAGAGAAAGCGAAACACCAGCAGCAGGCCAACGCTCATACCCAGCGCGCCAAAGCAGAGGGCGAAGATCCCCAGCGCACACAGAGAAAGGATCAGCATGGTTTTGTAGCCGATTCGGTCGTTTAGCCAGCCAGCAGGCACCTGAAAGAGAGAGTAGGCGAGAAAGAAGATCCCAGTGATATAGCCCAGCTGCGCGGTGGTAAGCCCGAACTCTTTTTCGATCGGCAGCAGGGCAAAACCCATTACGGTTTTATCGATGTAGACCACGACATAGCCGATAAAAAGTAAAAAAATCATCTGTGACTGGCTTTTCATTGTGTTTTCCGCCTGACGTCAGAGTGTGATGAGAATTGTTGTGTGCACTCTGAATCTAGGGGTTTACCAGACAGGCGGGAAGATATAATTTTGCTATAGGTGATGCTTTTTTGTTATAGGGCGAGCGATGAAATATCTGCCAAAACTCGGCCATCTTCAGGCCTTTCGTCAGGTGGCGCGCAGCGGCAGTATCCGTTCGGCCGCACGGGAACTGGGCGTTTCGCAGCCCGGATTGAGCCGTACATTGCGTGAGCTTGAGCAAACTTTAGGCACCCAACTTTTATTGCGCAGCAAAGAGGGGATTGCCCTTACCGAGGCGGGAATGGCGTTTTCCCAACGGGCGGAGTGGGTGCTTGAAGAGCTGCGGCGTGCGGCGGATGAAGTGGAGCAGATTAACCATTTTACTCACGGGCGTCTGACGGTGGGGTTCTCTTCGCTTATTGCGCTGACCGTCTTTCCCGATGTGGCCGAGGCATTCAAGAAAACGCTGCCCCAGGTCTTGCTGACGGTGAAGGAGGGGCAGCTCTCCTCGCTCCTGCCTGGCGTACGAAACGGTGAAATAGATATGGCTATCGGCTCGGTGGATCCGATGGCGCCGCCGGAAGGGGTGATGATCGAACCGCTGTTTACCTCGCCGTTTTGCATCATCGCGCGCAAGGGGCACCCACTGGCAGAAGCCCGCGATCTGATGGCGCTGCGTCAGGCCAAATGGCTACTGCCGGAGTCGTCCATGGGCTACTACCAGCAGCTACAAAATGAGCTCAGCCATTTTTATCGACAGGTGGATATCACCCCGCTGCGCACCGATTCCGTCATCACGGGGCTGAATATGGTGCTTAACGCGGACTATCTGACGGTGGTCGCGCGGGCAATGTGTCAGCCGCTGCAGCTTGATGACAAGCTGGTGGCGTTGCCCATCACCCAGCTGCCGTCGGCGCAGTATTGCGCGGTGTGGTCGCAAAAGTCGGCGATGACCACCAACGCGCGCCAGTTTTTGATTCGCCTGCGCGAAGCATGCAGAGGGTTTAGCTGGTAGCGGACAGATACGACTTTTGTCTGAGCCAGAATCACAGCCGTCCGCGCCATGCTGTAAGTATCTGCTTGCGGAGGTGCTTATGGCCTGGCGTCCGATTCTGTATGTGATCCTCACAACCCATCCCCGACTCAGTGCGCGACGCGCCCGGTTGCGTCTGGTCGTCTAGCTTTTTTATGTTAATCGCGGTATAACACACCTTCTTTGGATGTTTAGATGTCCATACGTATAGAAGGTAATATGCAAACACAACAAGAAAATGGGCAGCTAAAGCGCACCATGAAAACACGCCACCTGATTATGCTCTCGCTGGGTGGCGTGATTGGCACAGGGTTATTCTTTAATACCGGTTATATCATTTCGACAACCGGGGCCGCAGGCACGCTGCTGGCCTATCTCATTGGCGCACTGGTAGTCTGGCTGGTGATGCAGTGTCTGGGCGAACTGTCGGTGGCGATGCCGGAAACCGGCGCGTTTCACGTCTATGCCGCTCGTTACCTCGGCCCGGCGACGGGCTATACCGTGGCGTGGCTGTACTGGCTCACCTGGACGGTGGCACTAGGGTCGAGCTTTACCGCTGCCGGGTTCTGTATGCAGTACTGGTTCCCACAGGTGCCCGTCTGGGTATGGTGCGTGGTCTTCTGCGTGGTGATTTTTGGCCTTAACGTCATCTCCACGCGTTTCTTTGCCGAGGGCGAATTCTGGTTCTCGCTGGTGAAAGTTATCACCATCATCGCCTTTATTATTCTTGGCGGCGCGGCGATCTTTGGCTTTATTCCAATGCAGGACGGTTCGCCTGCGCCGGGTCTGAGCAACATTACCGCTGAAGGCTGGTTCCCGCATGGCGGCCTGCCGATCCTGATGACCATGGTGGCGGTGAACTTTGCCTTCTCCGGCACCGAGCTTATCGGCATTGCGGCGGGCGAAACGGAAAACCCGCATAAGGTTATTCCGGTGGCGATCCGCGCGACCATTGCCCGACTGATCATCTTCTTTATCGGCACCGTGTTTGTGCTGGCGGCGCTGATCCCGATGCAGCAGGCCGGGGTGGAAAAGAGCCCGTTTGTGCTGGTGTTTGAAAAAGTCGGGATCCCGTATGCGGCAGATATCTTTAACTTTGTGATTTTGACCGCGATCCTCTCGGCGGCAAACTCTGGCTTGTACGCCTCAGGGCGCATGCTGTGGTCGCTTTCTAACGAGAAAACGCTGCCGCGCTGCTTTGCCCGCGTCAATAAAAACGGCGTGCCGCTGACGGCGCTCTCCGTTTCCATGCTCGGTGGCGTGCTGGCGCTCTTCTCAAGCGTGGTTGCGCCAGACACGGTGTTTGTGGCGCTGTCGGCCATTTCCGGTTTTGCGGTGGTGGCGGTATGGATCAGCATCTGCGCGTCGCACTTTGTCTTCCGTCGTCGTCATCTGCAGTCCGGACAGCCGCTGTCTGCTCTGCACTATCGCGCGCCGTGGTATCCGCTGGTGCCGGTGCTCGGGTTTATCCTCTGCGTGGTGGCATGTATCGGCCTGTGGTTTGATCCGAGCCAGCGCATTGCCCTTTATTGTGGCCTGCCGTTCGTCGCCCTGTGTTATGGTGCCTACTACCTGACCCGAAACCTGACATCGCAGGAGCCTGAACATGTCGCAGAATAATCCGCTTACCGCCCTCCTTGAAAAGCAGCCGTTTGTGGTGCTGGATGGCGCAATGGCAACTGAACTGGAAGCGCGCGGGTGCAACCTGGCAGACAACCTCTGGTCTGCCAAAGTATTGATGGAAAACCCGGAGCTTATCCGTGAAGTCCACCTCGACTACTACCGTGCGGGTGCGCAGGTGGCGATCACCGCCAGCTATCAGGCCACGCCTGCGGGCTTTGCGGCGCGCGGTCTGGATGAGGCGCAGTCCCGCGCGTTGATCGGCAAAAGCGTGGAGCTGGCGCGTAAGGCGCGTGAAGCGTATCTGGCGGAAAATCCGCATGCGGGCACGCTGCTGGTGGCGGGGTCCGTTGGGCCGTATGGCGCCTATCTGGCGGATGGCTCTGAGTATCGCGGAGATTATGTGCGTCGCGCCGAAGAGTTTACCGCGTTTCATCGTCCGCGCATTGAGGCGTTGCTGGATGCGGGGGCGGATCTGCTGGCTTGCGAAACGCTACCCTCCTTTGAGGAGATCAAGGCGCTGGCAGCACTTGTGGCTGAGTATCCCCGCGCCCGGGCATGGTTCTCGTTTACCCTGCGCGACAGCGAGCACCTGAGCGACGGGACACCGCTGCTGGAAGTTGTCGCGGCCCTGAAAGATAATTCGCAGGTCGTGGCGCTGGGCATCAACTGTATCGCGCTGGAAAACACCACCGCGGCGCTGAAACACCTGCACAGCCTGACGGCACTGCCGCTGGTGGTCTATCCGAACTCGGGCGAGCATTATGATGCGGTGACCAAAACCTGGCACCATCACGGTGAAGCGTGCGAGACGCTGGCGGGGTATTTGCCCCAGTGGCTGGAGGCCGGTGCCAGATTAATCGGTGGATGCTGTCGCACCACGCCGAAAGATATTGCTGAGCTTAACGCGCAGCGATAATCCTGATTCCCGGTCAGCAGTTATGCAGGCCGGGAATAATTCTCTTTATACCCTTCCCATTATTTCTTTCTGACAAATTCAGATGCCTATCCCAACTAGATAATTTCTGTTCGCGTGCGAATGATATTGTCTCCTGACACAGATACTTTTTGAGTTTATGTAATTAATTTTCACACTCCAGCAACAAATCTACTTTGATAATCTCGTGTTTATGACTGTTGGTGTGGGTTAAAAGATTAAGCTTTAGAATGATAATCTATCATTATTATTTATTTTAGTATAAAAAACTAATTGATGTGTAATTCATCTTTATTATTCTAATTAAATCTCTTATTTAAGAATGTCTTTTGTTTTTGATCTGATGGCTTATTTTGCCTTTTGTTTTTTCATCGTCGGGTTATTATTTGTTGCATCAGCGAAGCGCAGGGAGATATGCGTAAGTTCAACTGAATTTGCTGATGATGATGTTTAAGAGATTATTTGATTGCTGAATAATTTAATTAATCCCAATTTTCGGGCGGGGCGTCTATTGCCCAAATTCAGCCATCACAAATCTTATGTGTGTGTCATTCACTTAATTTACAGGACGATATTTATGAAAATGAACAAACTCTTTACTGCACTGGTTCTGGCTTCTGGTATGGCTGCTTTCGGTGCTCAGGCTGACCAGGGTAGCGGCGTTGTGACCTTCACCGGTTCCGTTATCGATGCGCCATGTTCAATCGCGGCAGGTGATGAAGATCAGACCATTAGCCTCGGCCAGGTTTCCAGTTCCGCGGTGGCGAACGGCGGTACCTCTACGCCGGTTCCGTTTTACATTCACCTGGAAAACTGCTCTGTTGAGACCGCTACCACTGTGACCACTACCTTCTCCGGCGCGGATTCCAGCGTTGACGGTGCAGTACTGGGCGTAACCGGTAATGCAACCGATGTTGGCATCGTGATGACCGATGGCGACAGCAACACTATCACCCTGGGTGAAGCCACGAGTGGACAGAACGTGGTTAATGGCGACAACACTCTGACCTATTCCGCATACATCATCGGTGGAGAAGCACCAACCGAAGGTGATTTCACCGCTGTGACTAACTGGACTCTGGCTTACGAATAAGCCCTGACCTTATTTCGATGATTCGTCAGACGGCCTTTGCAGGCCGTCTGATATTCGATACCGACTGAATAAGTGAAAAGGGTTTGCTATGGGTTATATATTTTCGAATACAACAAAATTAGTTAAAACACTCCCTTTTCTCCTGTCTGGTTATTGCCTGCCTTTATTCGCTGCAAACCTGGGGGAGGGTGCCGTCCTGATTCAGGGGGCGGTGCTCTACACACCCTGTGCAATTGATCTCGATAGCCGTGATCAAACGATTGATATGGGCGATACACCCGTGTCGGAAATTGCGACTAAAGGTTACGGCCCCACCCGTGCCTTCACCGTTCGCTTAATTAATTGCCTGATGCTGCCAACACCCGGGAACAGCAAATATGACTCCGAGTACTACCAGATAACGTTCGAGCCCATGATCGGCACAGAGCGATTTTCAGTACATGGAGACGCGCAGGGCATTGAACTGGCGATCCGCGATATTGACGGCAATATCGCCGCGCCTGGTGTGGCGTTTCCCGCCAGAGAGGTCACGGCGGGCAGTATGAACCTGAATTATTCGCTTCAGCTTGTCAGCAACGGACAGCCGCTTAAAGCCGGGGATTACCAGTCTCTGATCCGCTTCAGAATGGATTACTACTGAGATGAAAAAAACGATACGGACATTCCGACGCTCAACGCTCAGCGTGCTGATTTTGGCTTTAATCGTGCCGGTGGCGAAAAGCTGGGCCGACGATGATATTCAGTTCAATACCGACGTGCTGGACACGCAGGACAAGAGCAATATCGATCTTAGCCACTTTTCGCGTCGAGGCTACGTCATGCCCGGCGACTACACCTTCAGCATCATGGTGAACAAAGACATCCTGCGCGAAGAGCGAATTGTGGTCTATCCCGAGGGTGAAAACGGCCGGGACAGCCTGATTTGCCTGACGCCAGAGCAGCTCTCTCGCTTCAACCTGAAGGCCAGCGTCATGGACGATCTTCGCTGGCTGCGCGACGGTGAGTGTCTGGACAAAGCCAGTCTCGAAGGGCTGGATATGCGCGTCGACCTTGCAAAGGACACGCTTTATCTGGCGATCCCACAGGCGTGGCTGGAGTACACTGCGCCAAACTGGGATCCGCCTTCGCGCTGGGATGAGGGTATCCCTGGTGTGATTGCCGACTACAACCTCAATGTTCAGGCGCAGCAGAATCAAACCGGTTCAGACAGCCAAAATATCAGCGGGAATGGGGTCCTGGGGGCCAACCTGGGACCATGGCGTGCCCGCGCCGACTGGCAGACCAGTTGGAACAAGCGTGACGGGAAAACGGACAAGGATTTCGCCTTTAGCCGTTACTACCTCTACCGCGCCATTCCTTCACTGAAAGCGAAGCTGACGGTGGGGGAAGATTACCTCAGCTCCGATATCTTCGATACCTTCCGCTTTAGCGGCGTTAGCCTGAATTCCGATCTCAGCATGTTGCCGCCGAGCCT
Organism: Enterobacter cloacae complex sp. 309I3; assembly: GCF_050031595.1. NCBI lineage: Bacteria > Pseudomonadati > Pseudomonadota > Gammaproteobacteria > Enterobacterales > Enterobacteriaceae > Enterobacter > Enterobacter cloacae complex sp. 309I3. The sequence goes on from NZ_JBLGWI010000001.1 coordinate 1,020,477, forward strand.
GCGTGGCTACGCGCCAGAAGTGACGGGGATCTCCCGTTCAGGCGGTAAAGTGACCATCAGCCAGCAGGGACGCGTAATACACGAAACGCAGGTGGCCGCCGGGGCATTTCGTATTCAGGAACTGAATGATGCCATCTCTGGCACGCTCGACGTAAGGGTGGAAGAGCTGGACGGCAGCGTGCAGGTCTTTCAGGTCACGACGGCTTCGGTTCCCTACCTGACGCGCCCGGGTGCGGTGCGCTACAAGCTGGCAGCGGGTAAACCCTCCGAGTGGGGGCACAGCATGATCGGGCCGATGTTCACCTCGGGAGAAATCTCCTGGGGCGTGGCCAACGGCTGGACGCTGTACGGCGGCTCGGTGATCGGCGGTGACTATAATGCCCTGTCGGTGGGGATCGGGCGCGATCTCTTCATCCTCGGCGCGCTGGCCTTCGACGTAACGCAGTCGCGGGCGGTATTGCCTTCTGAAGGAACGCTGTCCGGTACCTCTTACCGGGTGAGCTACTCAAAAACCTTCGACGAGTACGACAGCCAGGTCACCTTTGCCGGGTATCGTTTCTCCGAACGCGACTTTATGAGTATGTCGGAGTACCTCGATACCCGCTACGGCAGCGGCACGTCGCACAGCCCGAAAGAAAAATACACGGTGTCGTTTAACAAACGCTTCCGTGATGTCGGGCTGAGCGCTTACCTCAACTACAGCCATCAGACCTACTGGAACAGCGCGGATAACGATCGCGTAAGCCTGTCGCTATCGCGCTATGTCGATCTCGGTCCATTCAAGAACATGAGCGTATCGCTTACGGCCTACCGCAGCGAGTACTACTCCCTGAAAGACGACGGGGCATACATTTCCGTGTCGTTGCCGATAGGTAACGGCACCTCGCTCAGCTATGGCGCCACAATTAACCGCACCGATAACACACATCGCGTGAGCTATTACGGCCGGGTGGATGAACACAATAGCTTCCAGGTCAGCAGCGGCCTTTCCCGCAGCGGCCCGACGGCGTACGGCTACTACACCTGGCAGGGCGATAGCGCGCAGGTACAGACCAACGCCAGCTATCAGTCCGGCAGTTATACCGCGCTGGGCATGAACGTGACCGGCGGTCTGACCCTGACCACCGAAGGGGGCGCAGCGCACCGCTCGAACGCGCGGGGCGGCAGCCGCGTACTGGTGGATACCGCAGGCGTCGACGGCGTGCCCGTGAAGGGATTCGGCGCCTCGGTGAAAACCAACCGATTCGGGAAAGCGGTGATTGGCGATGTGAACAGCTACTACCGCAATCCGATCCGCATTGACGTTGACAAGCTTGATGAAAACGCTGACGTCACCCGATCGGTCTCACAGGCCACGCTCACCGAAGGGGCGATCGGCTATCGCCAGTTTGACGTGATTGCAGGTGGTAAAGCGATGGCCTTTATCCGCAAGGCTGACGGGAGCTTCCCGCCATTTGGGGCCTCGGTGATGAACGAGAAAAACCAGGAAACGGGGGTGGTGAATGACGAAGGAAGCGTCTGGCTAAGCGGCATTCAGCCAAACGGCAAAATGACCGTCAAATGGGATGGACAAGCCCGCTGCGTGGTAAACCTGCCGGCCGTGCTGCCAGCCGTGCTGGAGAATTTGCTTTTAACCTGTGCGCCGGAATAACCGGCCTGAACAACGAGATGAGTTAATCAAGATGACAATTGTGCGAATTTCCGCCCTGACGGGCCTGGCACTGATGGTTTCAGGCGTGGCGACAGCCGCCATATCGCTGGACAGAACTCGGGTGATTTTTGACGGCGCGGCAAAATCCGTCAGCCTGCGCCTGACCAATGAAAATAAAACACTGCCGTATCTGGCGCAGGGATGGGTGGAAGATGCACAGGGTAAAAAAATCACCGATCCGCTGGTGCTGCTGCCGCCGGTTCAGCGCATTGAACCAGGCGAGCAGAGTCAGATCAAGGTGCAATCCACCGCGGGGATCCAGCGCCTGCCACAGGACAGGGAGTCGCTGTTCTATTTCAATCTGCGCGAGATCCCGCCCAAAAGCAGCAAGCCTAATACGCTGCAACTGGCGCTCCAGACCCGCATCAAGCTCTTTTATCGCCCGGCCGCTATTGAAGTGCAGCGTGCCGATTATTCCACGCCGTTTCAGGAACAGCTGACCCTGACGCGGGTAGGGGATAAATACCGCGTGAATAATCCGACGCCGTATTACATCTCGCTGGTGAATGCGTCTTCGACGCTCACTGGCAAAGCGGCGGCAGGCTTCAAGCCGATTATGGTTGAGCCGAAAGGTCAGCTGGTGCTGACACCTTCTGCTGCTGCGCTCGGCAGCGCACCAGTGCTGACTTACGTCAACGACTTCGGTGGCCGCGCAAAGCTGATCTTCAGCTGTGGCGGCAACGAGTGCAAAGCCGTTCCGCAGGAAAAGAAAAAATAACCGTCGGGAGAGTGGCATGACTATCGCGTACTGGAAAAAGGGGAGCGGGCTCGCTCTGATGCTGCTGGCAGGATCGCTAAATGCCGCGGACGAATTGGTCGATGGCAACTATGGGCTGCTGCACGTGCGCGGTGCGCTGACGGAAAGCGCCTGCCGTCTGGAGATGGACTCCGCGTGGCAGGAGGTGGACATGGGGACGACGGCAACGGGTGCGCTTAAAAAGCCAGGCGACCAGGGTACGCCGGTGCGGGTGGAGATCCATCTGGAGGATTGTATGCCATCACCCACCTCAGTACGCGATGCGTGGAGCGGCGATTTGCTCTGGAGTCGGGATCAGCCTTCGGTCACGGTCAGCTTTGTTGCGCCGGGAGAGTTGTTTAATCCGGGCCTGGTCCGCGTGACCGGGGCCAGCGGGTTAGGGCTACACCTGACCGACAGACTGCACCGTTCGGTTCGTCTTAACGATGAGGGGCATCCGCTGTTGCTGGAGTCAGATGACAACACGCTTTTTTATTATCTCACGCCGGAACGTACCTCTGCACCGCTGGTGGCGGGGGCATGGCAGGCGCTGATCCACTTCAGGCTTAATTATGACTAGTTCACGTTTTGCTCTGCTTATCGCTTTGTTGCTGGCCAATCCAGTGGCCTGGTCATCCCTGACGGTAAACGTCACCGGCGTGGTCGTGGAGGGAGTGTGTGAAATCAACAACGGTGAAACCGTCCACGTGGATTTTGGCAGCAACCTGCAGGCGCGCCAGCTGGACGGTGAGAACTTTATGAAAACCATCGACTATTCGCTGGTCTGTGAAGATCTGACCTCCAACGATCTGGAGATGCAGTTTGAAGGCGCGGCAGCCTCGTTTAGCGACGACTATCTGGCCACAGACCGCGAAGGGCTGGGGATCAAATTGTATATGAACGGAGAATCGATGCCGCTAAATACCTGGATGCCGTTTACCTGGCCGGAGGTGCCCGTTTTGCAGGCCGCGCCGATTAAAGATGGCGCATCAACCGTGGAAACGGGCGTGTTTAGCGCGTCAGCCACGCTGAAAATTCAGTATCAGTAGGAGAAAACTCCATGAAAAAAATGCTCTTTGCGCTTCTTCTGTTTCTCGGCATGGCATTTAGTCACACCGCTTCAGCCTCAATCTGGAGTTGGATCGACACCCTCAAATCGTGCGGCTCGAACTCCTGCTACGACTACACTTTCACGATTGCCGACTGGGATGAAAATGACGCAACGCCAAATCCATGCTATCAGCTCTCGGCCTGTACTCTGATCATCGGACACAGACATAATGTTGCGGGGACTTCAGGACCAGGAATAGAGCGTTCCTGGGACGCGGGGTCCTATCCGTTTTTGATCACCGCAGAGACAATGGGTGAGGTAAGTCAGCAGTTTAAAACCATTTTCACGTTCCCTTATTCGTCCACGACGCGGCACAGCGGTGTGGCTGTCAATTGGGAAGAGTGCGTGGGTTTTTTTTACGCAGCGGGCAAAAACCTTGGTAACAACGCGTCAAACGTCAACCAAAGCGCTTTTCAGGGCCACCCTATGATGCCTGGGAGTATTTGTGGTGTTGCTCCACAGCCCAGCGGTTCCTGCGATTTCAATCAGGACGTACTGACCCTCGACCACGGCACGCTGACGCGTCAGGAGCTTGATGGGCATGAGGTCAGTGAAAACGTCAGTATTAACTGTACGACATCACAGACGCTCAAGCTGTATATCTACTCCGCAGACAACGTGCAGCTGCGTGACGACGGCAGTCTCTATTCCGAGCTTTATATGAATGACAACGTACTCGGCACGTCGGGCTTCACTCTGGACGTCGCCGAACAGGAAAATGTCGTTGTGAAATCAGTTCTTCATACAAATGGCAGCGTGGCGGCAGGTGAGTTTTCGGGCTCCACTGTGATGCTGATTACGGTGGAGTGATGAAAATGACTGCGTTGCCCTTGAACAATATCGATCTCTACTGCGCGCTTATGATGGGGGAGATCGTTCCCTATTATCAGCCGCTGATTAACAGCCGGACCCAGCGTTTGTACGGGCTGGAAATATTAATGCGCTGGTCACTCTCTGAGGAGAATGCCTCACCCCTGGCGCTTATCCGCGCATTTGACGAGAATGGTCTGTTGCCTGAAATGATGCAACACCTGATGCGCAAGGTTGCGGCAGATATTAACGAACTGGATGCATTGCTGCCTGTTGGGCTTCATCTTTCGCTCAATGTGAGCTCTTCACAGGTCGCGAAGCCCGGCTTTGTGTTTGATACGCTCTCGTTTCTGGCATCCATTCCTCTGGAAAAATATTGTCTGGTGGTCGAGGTCACCGAAGAGCAACCATTGCCGCCTACGCCTGAGGTTACGGGCGCTTTTCTGAAGTTGCAGCTGGCGGGGGTCGAGATCTATCTGGATGATTTTGGTACCGGCTGCTCTAATCTGGAATACCTTGAGCAATTTAGCGTGGACGGGGTGAAGGTGGACCAGCTTTTCGTTAAGCATCTTTCCTCTGATAAAGCGTCAACATCCATTGCAGCGATGGTTGCTGGCCTGGCGAAAGCGCGGGGTCTTGGCATCATTGCTGAAGGGGTTGAAACCTCTGAACAATCACAGCTGCTGCGCGATATGGGGATTGTTATTCAGCAGGGCTATCTCTTTTCCTGCGCATTAAGTCAGTCGCAGTTACGGGAGTATCTTGCCGCCAGACGGTTACATTTTCAGATGAAAAACAGGAAATAAGAGAGTCGTTGATTATAATTTGTCATGACGTAAGTAAAAATTTCTAGACAGTATGATACGCAATTGAACGGGTATTTTGTCACTTTATTCCAATACGCTAAACTAGCTATCGGCATTAACGCCATGAAGAGTGTGGATTAATATTGGAGCTGGTGACAGTGTTATGCATTTCATATTAAACAATAATGTCTCTTTCAACGTTGCTGAAAGGACAGTGTCGGATGGAAAAACGCAACATGTGCTTTCTAATCCGGCATGCAGGCTTCTTCTCGTACTCCTGGAGAATAATAACCGGCTAATGACCAGAGAAGAACTTTTGCAGAAGGTTTGGGGCGATTTTGGATTAACCCCATCCAGTAATAGTTTGAATAATAATATCAGTATATTGCGTAAGATTTTCACTGAGTTTGGAATTCATGATGTGCTCAAAACTGTCCCTAAACAAGGCTTTGAGTTGGCGCTGGAAAATCTTCAGGTCAATGAAAAGTCCAGAGACTATTTGGTGATGCAGGCGATTTCAAAACCTGAAAAAGAGCCCAGTGTACATAAGACCCGGTTGATTAAATGGACCGGCGTGTTGTTCATTATTATTGGATTAGCAATCGCTTTATATCTCAATTTTTTCGACAAACGTGAGGATGTCACGCTTTTAAAACAAGTGCAGCAGTGCAAGATCTTTTATCACAGCAAAGTGAATGCAAAGAGAGTGGAACACTATTTCTCTGAAGGAAACGGGATGAAATTGCTGACGAAGTGTTCAACGCCTGCCTATATTTTTTACGATGACAGTAAAGTGCATGAGAAAACTGAGCTTCTTGAAATCTTTGTCGCAAAATGTACGGTCGATAGTGAAGGGGAATTTAGTGAATGTAAAAACTTCGTCTCGACTAAAGTGGGCTAGCCTTGCTATGTTGTTGATCGCGGTATTTATTGGTGCGTTGCTGTATGTGCCCAAGGATACCCGCGTGCTGGATTGCACAGCAGATATGAATCTTGAGCTGGGTAAAGACCATGACAAGATCGTCGCCAACATCCATCTCGTCGTTCACTTCGTTCCAGATGAGCTCAGCTACATTACCGAGTATGGGGTCGTGACCTACAACAACCAGCGCTATATCGTCGATCGCTATGCCCGACTGCGTTATTCTGGAGATAACCTTCACTCTTTTAATGAATTTAAAAGAGAAGGGATAGAGAAGAATATTAGTGAAACACTACCTGACTCTTTATCTGAAAAACTCACTTCAGCACAAAAGGTCTTTTTATTTAAGGTGCGGAAGTTACAGGGTGAAATATGGAGCATTAGCGATTTGCGGCGTACGGTATTAGTGTGCGCTAAATCAGACTGATGCCGTTATTTTTTTAATTATATCTCCGCCTCTTAATGTTAAGAGGCTGGAGTCTTTTTGTCTTTAAAATGCATTTGGGTGTAAATTTCATGCCATTAAACGTTCTGATAACACAGGATAGTTATCTCTTTCATGGGTTGAAACACTGTATTTCTCTTAAACATATTCAGGATCTTACACTACTTGAAACCTCACATCGAGAGTGTGTGGTTCTGGTAGACAGCAGAATGCCGATGAACGACCTTGAGCACGGGTGGCGGTTTCTCTCGGCTATGTTTGAGCGAACTAAGGCTATTATGCTTTGTATGAATCAACCCGTGAGCTTGCCCTTCAGCGTAAAACCCTGTGGAGACACTGTTGATATGAAAACCAGCCCAGAAAATATATCGCTGATGATCCTTAATAAAATCTCTATTGCAATGCCGGATAAATGGTCACCGCCGGTGCGAATAAAAATAGAAGAAAGAGAGGTTGCATTAATTAATGCGTTTCTGTGCGGAAAGGATATCGAAGAGATGGCAACGATGTTTTGTTGTTCTCAAAAGGAGGTCTATAAGTTTAGAGACAAAGTTTGCCAGCGGCTTAACGTCAGGCATTTTTATATTGCTTGTTTATATATTTTTCGCCACGGGTTACTGCAACGGTCTTATACGTTACCCGAAACCTGGTTATGGTATTAAAAGCGAAGACGCGAAACGGTAACCCGCGTCACCGTTTCGCATTTCATTACGCAGCCTCCGCCAACATAAACATCCCGTACGGATGGATCTCAAGGTAGTACGCATCGCCCACGTCCGGCTGCAGGCGCGTGGCGTTCACCTGAAGTAAAATCTCCTGCCCGTGCCAGTCGACAATCACCTCATACTGCGGCCCCATATATGCGACGTGGCGGATAGTGCAGCGCTGGCTCTCCTCGCCGCGCTGGCTTAGCGTAATCGCCTCCGGACGCACACCGACCGTACCTTCGCCCTGCGTAGCAAAATGCAGCGGTCGCGGCAGACGGTAGCCGTAGATTTCCACGATATCCTCGCTGAAGCGCGCCGGGAAGAGGTTGGCATCCCCCATAAAACTCGCCATAAAGCGAGACGCCGGCTGTCGATAGAGATCCTGAGGCGAGCCAATCTGCATAATGTTGCCCTTGTTCATCACCAGCACGGTGTCGGAGACCGCAAACGCCTCGCTTTGATCGTGCGTCACGTACAGCGAGGTGATGTTGAACTGCTTTTGCAGTTCGCGAATTTTGTCCCGCATGCTGCGCCTGAGGTTCGCATCGAGGTTGCTCAGCGGTTCATCAAATAGCAACACTTTGGGTTTGAGGATCAGAGCGCGGGCCAGAGCCACGCGCTGCTGCTGGCCGCCAGAAATCTGATCCACGTAGCGATCTTCAAACCCCTCCAGGTCAACCATCGCCAGGGCTTCTTTGACCCGTGATTTTATCTCCGGACGCGAAACGCCCAGCATCTTCAGACCGTAGCCCACGTTCTCGCCCAGCGACATATGTGGGAAGAGCGCGTAGGACTGAAACACCATACAGATATCGCGCTGCTGAATGGAGCGGTGGGTCACATCCTCTCCATCAATGTAAATCTGTCCTTCGGTCGGTTTTTCCAGCCCGGCGACCAGGCGCAGCACGGTAGTTTTACCGCAGCCGGACGGGCCGAGCAGCGTTACCATTTGTCCCTGCGGGATCGCCAGGTTGATGTTTTCAATTACTGTGTTTGCGCCAAAGCGTTTGGTCACGTTGCGCAGTTCAACAAAATGTTTCTCAGTCATAGTGTTATGCCTGGTTTTTGGCTTTAGAACGGGAGATACGCGCCTCGCCGATCAGCCAGTCAAAGAGGAAAATGATCGCCAGCATGACCACAATCAGGATCGAGCCGTAGGCAATCGCCACGCCGTATTCACCGTCTTCCACACGGTTCAGAATGTAGGCCGTTGCCACGCGGGTATCCGGCGTGACGAGGAACACAATGGCGCTGACGGTGGTAATGGCACGCACAAAGCTGTAAATCAGTGCCGATAAAATGGCCGGACGCAGCAGCGGCAGCAGGATGTGGGTGATGGTGCGCAGGCTTCCGGCACGCAGGCTCAGCGAAGCCTCGTCCAGCGACTTGTCGATCTGCCCTAATCCCGCGATCCCGGCGCGAATGCCCACCGGCACGTTACGCATTACCATGGAAATAATCACGATGGCGGCGGTGCCCGTGAGGTACACCGGCGCGCTGTTAAAGGCCAGAATGTACGACACGCCCGCCACGGTACCCGGTACGGCAAAGCACAGCATGGTAGTGAACTCGATGGTCTTTTTACCCCGGAACTGCTGGCGCACTACAACCCAGGCAATCAGCAGGCCGAAGGCGGCGGTGATCGGCGCGGCAATCCCGGCGTAGAGCAGGGTATCGAGCAGCGAAGGCCACGCGCCGTCGCTCATCCCCTGCCCGAACAGCTTGATAAAGTTATCCAGCGTCAGGGTGTAATCCACGCCCCAGTTGACGGTAAAGCTGCCGTAGAAAATGCTGCCGTAGAGCAGGGCGTTAAAGGCGATCCACACCGCCAGCAGGGCGATCACGCTCCACACCAGCGTCACCGGCAGCGGCTGCACGTCTCCGCGGTACGATTTACCGGACACGGTTACGTAGGATCGCTTGCCGATCCACATGTACTGAATGCAGAACACCAGCAGCGAGAACAGCAGGAGGAAGGCTCCGAGGGTACTCGCCGCCTGATAATCCAACTGTGAGCCGGTAATGTAGAAGTAAATCTGCGTGGCCAGCACGTCGAAGTTCCCGCCCAGCACCAGCGGGTTACTGAAGTCGGCCAGCGACTGTACAACCACGATTAAGAACGCATTTGCCAGCGCCGGTTTCAGCAGCGGCACGAAGACGCCGTTAAAGGTCTGCCAGCGGCTGGCGCGTAGGGTGTACGAGGCCTCTTCCAGCGACGGGTGGATGGTTTTGATTGCGCCGTCGAGGATCATAAAGGCCATCGGCGTGAAGGCCAGCACCTGCGCCAACCAGATGCCGGTGAAGCCGTACAGCCAGTTAGTGTTGGTTAACCCAAACCAGTCCACCATCAGCTCCGTAATATAGCCAGAGCGCCCCATCATAAGTGTAACGCCCAACCCCACCACGAACGGCGGGGTAACGATGGGCAGAATCGAGAAGATACGGCCAATGATGGCGCTGCGTTTGGCGATGCGCGTGGTGTATATCGCCAACACCAGCCCAAAGAAGGTGCAGCCGATCCCGACGGCAATCGACAGCATAATCGAATTGATGATGACCTGAATAATGTGCGCCTGGGACAGCACATTCATGAACGCCAGCGGGGCGAATTCACCTGCGTCGTTGGTGAACATCGGAATGAAAATGGCGATGCTCGGCCAGACGATAAAAATCCCGATCAACGCCACGATGGTAATCAGCGAGCCGATGACAAAACGATCGCCGCCCAGCCACTCCAGGCGGGTGAGGGCCAGCGTCATGATGGCGCCCAGGGCGACAAACAGCACGATGGTGGCATAGCCTAAACCGCGTCCTTCCACGGTGGCGCTGATGACCACGAACGCCATACACAGCAGTGCCCAGCCCGCGTCAAGGTAGTGGCGGCTGCGCTGCTCGCGCTTTGCTTCGTTAAACGGGCGTACCAGCAGCAAGCTCGGCAGCAGGTACCACAGCCAGCTGATGTTGAACTGGGACCAGCCGTAGGCGTCGAGGATCTCATCCCCGGTCGACTCCAGCAGGCCGTAATCAAGGCTCCAGCTCGGCAGCAGGGCAAAGGCCAGCCAGCCGAGTAAAACCCACAGGAATACAGCATCCCGTTTTTTGGCGGGATGAAGAGCATGTGTCTGTGACATAAATTTTCCGGGTGTTGGATGCCCGGCAAATGAATGCTGCCGGGCGATGACCACTGTTCGCGGGCTTATTTACCCATCTTCACGTCGCTGACCCATTTATTGATCAGCGCTTTACGCACGTCCGTGGAGCCGTACTTGTCCATGTCATAGCTGATGAGCTTGAGGTCATCGAGCTTGAGCGAGTTCGGTGAGGTCTCGGCTGTGGTGTTGGTCAGGATTTGGTAGGATTTGCCCTTCTTCCACGCCAGCTCCTGCGCTTCTTTGGAGAGCACCCAGTCCACGAACAGCTTCGCGTTCTCTTCGTTGCGCGCGCCCTTCAGAATGCTTACACCGCCAATTTCATACCCGGTGCCTTCGCAGGGAGAGATCAGTTCCAGCGGTGCACCCTGCTCTTTTTCCAGCGAGTAGTCGTGCAGGAAGCCGATGCCGATGGCGGTTTCACCACGTGCGGCGTTACGCGCCGGGGCAATGCCGGATTTGGTGTACTGAGACACGTTGCCGTTCAGCTGTTTCAGGTAGTCGAAGGCCTGATCTTCCCCCCACAGCTGGACGAAGGTCGCCAGCGCGGTATAGGCGGTGCCGGAGCTTTGTGGATCGGCAATCTGGATCTCGCCCTTGTATTCCGGTTTGGTCAGATCCTTCCAGCATTTGGGCACCGGCAGATTTTTCTCTTTCAGGCGCTGGGTGTTAACGCCAAAGCCTAAGATCCCGACATAGACCGCAGAGGAGAGGTTGCCCTTCACCTTGGCCGGATCGCGGAATTTCTCCATGATCTGTTCCAGGTTTTCCGATTTATAGGGCTGGAGTAACCCCATCTCACCGGCCTGGGACTGCGGATCCAGCGTGCCGCCGTACCAGACATCGGCCTGCGGGTTTTTCTTCTCGGCATCCACCTTCGCCAGCGTGCTGCCGGAACCGTTGCGGATAAACGAGGTTTTAACATCGTACTTTTCACCGAATGCTTTGGTTTCCACTTCGCACATTTCGTTAGTGGCGCTGCAGTACACCACCAGACGGCCTTTGGCCTGTGCGGCACCGGTTAAGGTAGCCAGTGCGATCCCGGAAGCAATGAGGGTAGAGAGAAGCGTTGTTTTCATTATTCAGCCCTTTTTATGACGTTATGTGACTGCGAGAAGCGGTGATGCCCGCCATCAGCAAGGGCATCAGTAATAAACCCATCAGGACGGCGGCAATCGAGAGCAAACTGAACATCCCTGACCAGCCGTAGCGTTCAATCACCTGCGACAGCGGCCACCCGGCCAGCGAGGCACCCAGATAGGCAAATACGCCGAGAAAGCCGGTAATCGAGCCTGCCGCCAGTTTGTGTCCACACTCAACGGCGGCAAGGCCAATGAGCATCTGCGGACCGAAGACGAAAAATCCGACCGTAAAAAAACACATCGCCAGCAGGGCATAGTGATGAACCGGTGCCAGCCACAGCGCAGCGACAGACACCATCAGCCCCAGCGTGAACAGCAAAATCATCGGTGCACGCTGGCCGCTGAACAGCAGATCTGATCCCCATCCAGCAAATAACGCGCCCAGTAACCCGCCCACTTCGAACAGCATCACCGTGGCGTTGGCGCTAAGCAGGTTCACGCCGTGGCTTTCTGCCAGCCAAATATTGCCCCAGTCGTTCAGGGCGATGCGGATGAGATACACCAGCACATACGACGCCCCGAGCAGCCAGATCATCGGGTTTTGCAGCATGGTGGTACGCAACATCTGCCATAACCCCATCGGCGGGCTTTGCTGCTGCTGGCGCAGCTCCAGCGGATCGCTACGCCACTCCCCGACCGTGGGCAGACCCTCCTCCTGCGGTGTACCCCGCAGTTGTGTGGTCAGCCACAGGCCGAGCACGATGCTGATGATCCCCGGTGTCAGCATCGCCGCCTGCCACCCCCATCGATGGGCGGCAACGGCGCAAATCAACGGAATAATCGCGCCACCGATATTGATGGAGGTATTCCAGCAGCCCCACCAGAAGCCGCGTTCGTTACGCGAATACCAGTGGGTCAGCAGCCTGGCGCAGGGCGGCCAGCCCCAGCCCTGAAAGAAGCCGTTCAGCGTCCAGATAAACAGAAGCAGCGGGAACGCATCGCTAAAGCTGAACAGCACGTTCAGCACGCCCGTAGCCAGCAGCCCGATGCCCATAAACGCGCGCTGTCCGTGGCTGTCGTGCCAGAGCCCGGCGGCGAATTTGGACAGCCCGTAGCTGAGATAAAACAGCGAACCGATAAGCCCGATATCGCCCTTGCTCAGCCCCAGATCCAGCTGCAGCGCGGGTAAAACATAGTTCAGACTTTTTCGCGTCAGGTAAAACGCGGCGTAGCCAATCGCCATACAAAGAAGCAGCCTGGGGCGCAGCGCCCGGTAACGTTGTGAAACCTCTTCAGCAGACAGTGCGTGCATGGCGTTCTCCGTTTGAGATGACTGTAGGGAAGTGCGGCATAAATGGGATGAGACAAAGTCTGGAGTGACTAAGACTTTTTCCTGGTCAGAGCGGCGTTTGTTGCAAATTTGTGGGCAGGTTAACAATTACGCGCGTCCCAGGAAGGGATTCCAGCGTCAGTTCGCCGCCGAGCGCAGAGACGCGTTCGCGCATGCCCTGAATACCAAAGCCGGGCTGCTGCTGCGGGCTAATGCCGCTACCGTTATCGTGCACCTCAAGGTACAGCCGCGCGTGCCGCTGGCAGAGCAGAATTGTGACTTCGCTTGCGTTGGCGTGTTTGCAGACGTTGTTGAGCAGCTCCTGAAGCAGGCGATATAGCGTAAAGACCAGCGTTTCGCTCTCCGGCGGCGTGGGAAGCCGGTAGTCAAAGTGGCAGCGGATCCCGCGTTCAGCAAAGGCGAACTCGTTGACCAGGTGGTGCAGAGCCTCGTGGAGCGACAGCTCTTCCAGCACGGGGGGGCGAAGCTGGCGCAAAAGCTGGCGTGTGGAGTGGTGAATACGTCGCGCGAGATCGTTGATCTGTCCAGCGGCCTCAATGGCGAGCGGCGTATCGCTCGTCCGCTTCACCAACTGAGACTGAATCTGGATAGCGGTGATGTTCTGGCCAATCTCATCATGAAGCTCGCGCGCCAGCAGCTTGCGGGTGTCCTCTTCGGAATGGATCAGTTTCTCCGCCAGCGCCCGCCTGGCCTGAAGTTCATTCTCAAGCCGATGGCGATAGCGTTCGAGGTTCATCGCCAGATGCTGCTGGCGGCTGATAGCGATTCCCAGGCCAATCCCCAGCAACGACTGGGTAGAGAGAAAAATTTCCAGTTCGAGAAGGTCGCTAAATCCGACGCCCACCTGGCGGGCAATGGTGATCATCATGCTGCCGAGCAGCCCGGAAAGGACACCACCCTGCCAGCCGAATTTCCACGCCATCACCACGTTGGGCAGGAACACGATAATCAGCAGCAGCCGCTCCAGCGCCGGGGAGAGCACCATCTGCGTGCCGATGCCGATAATGAAAAACAGGCTGCACCAGATAATCAGCGAGGTGCGCAGCGGCGGATTGCTGGTGTCCAGCCCCAGCAGATGGTAACGATGCTGCTGGCGTAAAAATTCGAAGACCAGATAGACGAACGGCGTAAGCAGCACGCCACCCGTAAATGAGCCGAGCAAAAGCAGCGTGGCCGGGCTGTCCAGAAAGGGCGACAGGAGCAAGGTTTGCAGTAGGGCATTCACCGTCACCGCCGCAATCAGGGTCGACAGCCGCTGCCAGTAGAGCGGGAAACGGTGCCAGTACCGCTGCGCCAGCCAGGCGCTGACTATGCCGATAAGCGGCACAGTTAGCATCATATAACGTGTGAGGAGTTGCTCGCCGTGCAGCCACAGAATGGCGGCAAGGGGGGGAAGAATTAATGCAGGCCAGTAGTGGCGTGAAAGTAAAATCATCAGTGCCAGCCACACCCCCTGCGGCAGAAACAGCACCGCCTGCTGGCCGTTGTGGGTAAGGTAGAAACTCAGCGTCCACAGCATCAGCCAGCCGGTTCCCCAGGCCAGCATAATGAACAGGGACAGGATCAGATGCCGGACAGCGCGCCGCATCAGTGACCCGTCAGCAGTTGGTTATCAAGCGCAAAGTGCACCAGGTCGATGGTGCTGTTGCACTGAAGCTTGCCCAGTACATTGGCACGATGAACGTGTACTGTTTTATGGCTCAGCGCAAGCGTATAGGCGATCTCCTTCACGCTTTCTCCTTTCACCAGCAGTTCAAACACTTCGCGTTCGCGCGGGGTGAGCGCCTCAAGCACTTTTGGCATCGGCTCGCCGCCGCGCAGCGCTTTTACCGCATCGGCACACAGATAATGCCCGCCCATGCCGACGGTGCGCACGGCCTGCACCAGTTCCTCCGGGCCGCAGCGCTTGGTCAGATAGCCGCTTGCACCCGCGTCAAGAGCACTTTGCACAAAGGCCGGGGTATCGTAGATGCTCAGGATGATGGCGCGAAACGTTGGCCGCTGCTGGCGCAGGCGCTTGAGCAGGCTAAGACCGTTTTCGTCCGGCATCGCAACATCCATCACCGCCACGTCGATATCGTTACGCGACAGGACGGGCCACGCCTCTGCAGCGCTGCTGAACTGACCCTCTACGACTAAATCCTCTTCCAGATTTAACAGTTGGGCGAAACCGGAACGCACCACCACGTGATCGTCCACCAGCACCACTTTAATCATCTCGACACCTTTTGCTCATTCGTTGACCTATGATGCCCGTTGCCGACGGGCTGGCAATACTGCGGCTGCGGTTATGGAATCGATGTAACAAAATTGCAATAAAGCCACAGCCCACTTTTTTAACTATCCTTTCCCGCTTTTTTTCTAAAAACGAATCGTTATTAGCGATTCGTTTTAATTCCTTTATCAAAATTCCCGCGCCGGAAATACTGCCCTCATAACAACAAGGGGAGCAGACAGGATGGCAATTACATCGCGAATTACATTACTCGGCGCGCTGGCGCTGTGGGCATTTCAGGCGCAGGCGGTGGACGTCACCGTCGCGTATCAGACCTCCGCAGAGCCTGCGAAAGTCGCGCAGGCGGATAACACCTTTGCCAAAGAGAGCGGCGCAAACGTCGACTGGCGTAAGTTCGACAGCGGGGCGGCCGTGGTGCGTGCGCTTGCGTCCGGCGACGTGCAGATTGGTAATATCGGCTCCAGCCCGCTGGCGGTAGCGGCCAGCCAGCAGGTGCCGATTGAAGTTTTCCTCCTCGCTTCACAGCTGGGTAACTCCGAAGCGCTGGTGGTGAAGAAAAACATCACCAAACCGGAAGACCTGATCGGCAAGCGCATCGCCGTGCCGTTCATTTCGACTACTCACTACAGTCTGCTGGCGGCGCTGAAACACTGGGGCATCAAGCCAGGCCAGGTGCAAATCATTAATCTGCAGCCACCGGCGATTATTGCGGCCTGGCAGCGCGGCGATATTGATGGCGCATACGTCTGGGCACCGGCCGTCAATGAGCTGGAAAAAGACGGCACCGTGCTGACCGACTCCGAAAAAGTGGGCCAGTGGGGCGCGCCAACGCTCGACGTGTGGGTGGTGCGCAAAGATTTTGCCGAGAAACATCCTGAGGTCGTGAAGGCCTTTGCCAAAAGCGCCCTCGACGCTCAGCAGCCCTATATCAGCAACCCGGATGCATGGCTGAAGCAGCCTGCCAATCTCGAAAAACTGTCCCGTCTGAGCGGCGTGCCGCAAGCAGACGTTCCGGGGCTGGTGAAAGGGAATACCTATCTCACGCCTGCCCAGCAGGTACAACAGCTGACCGGGCCGGTAAACAAAGCGATTGTCGATACCGCCACGTTCCTGAAAGAGCAGGGCAAAGTGCCGACGGTGGCGGCGGACTACAGCCAGTACGTGACCGATCGCTTTGTGAAATAAGGGGGCTGCGATGCTGAATATTACAAATCTGTCTGCTGATTACGGTGGCAAACCGGCCCTGGAGAACATCAACCTGACCCTGGAGAGCGGTGAGCTGCTGGTTGTGCTTGGCCCGTCCGGGTGCGGGAAAACCACGCTGCTGAATCTGATTGCCGGGTTTGTGCCATATCAGCATGGCTCCATTCAACTGGAAGGGAAAAAAGTGAAGGGCCCGGGCGCTGAGCGCGGGGTGGTCTTTCAGAACGAAGGTCTGCTTCCCTGGCGCAACGTGCAGGAAAACGTGGCGTTTGGGTTGCAACTGGCGGGTGTAAGCCGCGAGCAACGGCTGGCAACAGCACGGGACATGCTCAAAAAGGTCGGTCTTGAAGGGGCTGAAAAACGGTTTATCTGGCAGCTTTCCGGCGGCCAGCGTCAGCGGGTTGGTATTGCCCGCGCGTTGGCGGCCAATCCGCAGCTTTTGCTGCTGGATGAGCCGTTTGGGGCGCTGGATGCCTTTACCCGCGAGCAGATGCAAACCCTGCTTTTACGCCTGTGGCATGAAACGGGTAAACAGGTGCTGCTGATCACCCACGATATCGAAGAGGCGGTGTTTATGGCGACCGAGCTGGTGCTGCTGTCCCCTGGCCCGGGGCGCGTGCTGGAGCGGCTGCCGCTTGAGTTTGCCCGTCGCTATGTCGCGGGGGAGCCGGTACGCAGCATCAAATCCGATCCGCGGTTTATTGAACAGCGTGAATACGTCTTAAGCCGCGTATTTGAACAACGGGAGGCCTTCTCATGAGCATCGTCTTCAGCGAGAAAACGCGACGCGCGCGCCCGGCCTTACGCTGGCCTTTCTCGCGCCAGATAACACTCAGTGTCGGCACGCTGCTGGTGCTGCTGGCGGTGTGGTGGCTGGTTGCCGCGCAGGCATGGATCAGCCCGCTGTTTCTGCCGCCGCCGGGGCAGGTGCTGGCAAAACTCATCACCATTGCCGGGCCGCAGGGCTTTATGGACGCTACGCTCTGGCAGCACTTAGGGGCAAGCCTGGCGCGCATTCTGGTGGCGCTACTGGCGGCGGTGATAATCGGCATTCCGGTCGGGATCGCGATGGGCTTAAGCCCGACGGTGCGCGGCATCCTCGACCCGCTGATTGAGCTTTACCGTCCGGTGCCGCCGCTGGCCTATCTGCCGCTGATGGTGATCTGGTTCGGCATCGGTGAAACGTCAAAAATCCTGCTGATTTATCTGGCGATTTTCGCCCCGGTAGCCATGTCGGCTCTGGCGGGCGTCAAAAGCGCTCAGCAGGTGCGGATCCGCGCGGCGCAATCACTGGGAGCCAGCCGGACACAGGTACTGCTGTTCGTGATTTTTCCGGGCGCACTGCCGGAGATTTTAACCGGATTACGCATCGGCCTTGGCGTGGGCTGGTCAACGCTGGTGGCGGCAGAGCTGATCGCCGCCACCCGAGGGTTAGGGTTTATGGTGCAGTCGGCGGGGGAGTTTCTGGCGACTGACGTGGTACTGGCCGGGATTGCGGTTATCGCCGTGATCGCCTTTGGATTAGAACTGGGGCTGCGTGCGCTGCAGCGTCGTCTGACGCCCTGGCATGGAGAAATACAATGAGTGAACGTCTGACCATTACCCCGCTGGGGCCATATATTGGTGCGCAGGTGTCGGGCCTGGATGTGACCCGTCCGCTGAGCGATAACCAGTTTGAGCAGCTTTATCATGCGGTGCTGCGCCATCAGGTGGTATTCCTGCGCGAACAGGCAATCACCCCGCAGCAGCAGCGCGCCCTGGCACTGCGCTTTGGCGATCTGCATATCCATCCGGTTTATCCGCATGCGGAAGGGGTGGAGGAGATTATTGTGCTCGACACGCATAACGATAACCCGCCGGACAACGACAACTGGCACACGGATGTGACGTTTATCGAGACGCCACCTGCAGGGGCGATTCTTTCGGCGAAGCTGCTGCCGGAGACGGGCGGCGATACGCTGTGGGCCAGCGGCATTGCGGCCTTTGAGGCGCTGTCCGCACCCTTCCGTACCCTGCTGAGCGGCCTGCGGGCGGAGCATGACTTTAAAAAATCATTCCAGGAGTACAAGTACCGCAAAACAGAAGCGGAGCATCAGCGCTGGCAGGAGGCGGTTGCGAAACATCCGCCGCTGCTCCATCCGGTCGTGCGCACCCATCCGGTAACCGGCAAGCAGGCGCTGTTTGTGAATGAGGGATTCACGACGCGGATTGTGGACGTGACGGAAAAAGAGAGCGAGGCGCTGTTACGTTTCCTGTTTGCTCATATCACCAAACCGGAGTTTCAGGTGCGCTGGCGCTGGCAGGAGAACGATCTGGCGATCTGGGATAACCGCGTGACGCAGCACTATGCGAATGCGGATTATCTGCCACAGCGTCGGATTATGCAGCGGGCGACGATTTTGGGAGATAAGCCGTTCTACCGTCCTTGAACCATCGCACCCGGCAATTGTGCATCGTGCTTGCCGGGTGGCGCTGCGCTTACCCGGCCTACAAAAAACCGCACAGTTAAAGGTGCGCCTCAATATACCGCTGATAGCGGTTTGCCTTGAGGTAGCACAAGTCCACCAGCACCAGCCCGTCGATGCAGTTGTTGAACGCCGGGTCGCTGCCAAAATCGATAAACTGCACGCCGCCGGGTTCACACAGCTCGGAATACTGTTTGTAGAGCGGTGGAATACCGCACCCCAGATTACCGAGCAAGGATTTCAGCTTCGTCAGGTCATCCACGTAATCGACCCCGCCAAACTGCGCCAACACGTCCGGCAGGGAGGCCGGATAAGGCTGACGTGACGCGGCTAAGGGATGTGTCGCCGGGAACCAGAGGCGGTAAAACGCCACCAGCAGATCCCGTGCGGCAGGCGGTAAGCCACCGGAAATCGAGACCGGGCCAAAGAGGTAGCGGTAGTGCGGATAACGTGCCAGATAAGCACCAATACCGGACCACAGATAGTCCAGACCGCGACGACCCCAGTAGCGCGGTTGAATAAAGCTGCGCCCCAGTTCAATACCGTGTTCCAGCACGTCCTGCATTTTATCGTCGTAGTGGAACAGACTGTAGCTATAAAGCCCTTCCAGACCGCGTTGCTCGACCTGTCTGGCAGTGGGCATAAAGCGATAGGCGCCGACGATCTCCAGATCGTCTTCATCCCACAGGATCAGGTGCAGATAGTCATCGTCGTAACTGTCGGTGTCCCGACGTTTACCGCTCCCTTCCTCCACGGCGCGAAACGCGATCTCGCGCAGGCGTCCCAGTTCGCGCAGCAGGGGAGCCTCTTCCTGCCCGTTGCGTTGCCACAGATAAATGGTTTTGCCATCGCTGGTTTTGCCCAGACATTCGGCCTGGGCCAGCTCGCGCTTCAGCGTGGCCCGGTCTTCCGGACGGGCAATGGCGCATTGGGTTTTAAAGACGCCAGGCACTCCCTTGCCAAGACGTATCACGTGCTGACGGCACTGCTCGGCCATCTCACGCGATGAAAGGGTTGTGCTATACCAGTGATGCCAGGCTATCTGCTGGCCGATCTTTATCGGTAGCTGGCTGTGGCGGCGGCGGAACATCTGCTGCATCAGCAAGAGCATCGATACGGTGGGGGACACCAGCGTGCTGGCATAAAAGAGCAGGCTGTTGTGTGCCTGAATATGCACCGGCAGCAGCGGTACGCGCAGCTTACTGGCGAGTTTAATAAAGCCGGGGTGCCATTTTTTATCGCGGATCCCTTTGCGCGTAGGACGGGACACTTCTCCCGCCGGGAAGAAGATCAGCACCCCTGCGTTTTGCAGATGCTGTTCCATCTGCATCAGGGACGTTTTTGCCGTTCTGCCGCCCATATTGTCCACCGGAATAAACAGCGAGCTAAGCGGTTCAAGGTGGGTCAGCATCCGGTTAGTGACGACTTTCACATCGCGCCGTACACGGGAAACGGCATACATCAGCGCCAGCCCGTCCAGCGTTCCGGTTGGGTGGTTGGCAATAATGACCAGCGGGCCATGTTCAGGGATTTGTTCGAGATCGCGGGCGGAAACGGTGCAGAGAATATCGAGGTGCTCCAGAACCTGCTCCACCATATCTAGGCCTTTCAGATGGCGGTGTGTCGCGGCAAATTGCTGGAATTCTTCTTCGTAGAACAGTCTTTTTAACAGACTTTTTTGCCAGGGTGCAGGCCTCGCCTGAGGCCAAAGGTCGTCGAGAACGCTATCGAGACTAAACATGGTTACTCCTCCTGCCGTCTTGCTCAGACAGTAGAAGGGAGAGATGTCGGTTGTATTGCAGTTTGGTGAAGATTAGCGCAGAGAGGAGGCCGGGTAAGGCGAAGCCGCCACCCGGCGCTAAAGCGGATTAACGCAGAATTTTCTTCTCGGCCAGATCCAGCGCAAAGTAGCTGAAGATCAGATCCGCGCCAGCACGTTTGATCGCGCCCAGGCTTTCCAGGATCACTTTCTCTTCGTCGATCGCACCCGCCTGCGCGGCGAATTTGATCATCGCGTACTCTCCGCTCACCTGGTATGCACCCAGCGGCAGTTCGGTGCGCTCGCGAATGTCGCGCAGGATATCCAGATACGCGCCAGCCGGTTTCACCATCAGGCAATCTGCGCCCTGGGCTTCGTCCAGCAGCGATTCACGGATGGCTTCACGGCGGTTCAGCGGGTTCATCTGATAGGTTTTGCGATCGCCCTTCAGCGCAGTACCGGCCGCTTCACGGAACGGACCGTAGAACGAAGAGGCAAACTTGGTGGAGTAGGACATGATGGCGGTATCAGTGAATCCGGCCGCATCAAGCGCCTGGCGGATCGCCTGAACCTGCCCGTCCATGGCAGCGGAAGGTGCGATGAAATCCGCACCGGCTGCTGCAGCTACCACCGCCTGCTTGCCGAGATTCAGCAAAGTGGCGTCGTTATCGACACCGTGATCGCACAGCACACCGCAGTGGCCATGAGAGGTATATTCACAGAAACAGGTGTCTGACATGACGATCATTTCCGGCACGGTCTCTTTGCAGATCCGCGACATCCGGGCGACCAGACCGTCCTCTTTCCAGGCATCGCTGCCGGTAGCGTCAGTGTGGTGGGAGATGCCAAAGGTCATCACCGAGCGGATCCCCGCGTTGGCGATACGTTCGATTTCACGTGCCAGATATTTTTCCGGAATGCGCATCACGCCTGGCATGGCGTCGATGGCTTTGTAGTCATCGATCTCTTCTTCAACAAAAATCGGCAACACCAGATCGTTTAAGGTCAGTGTTGTCTCTTCAAACATAGCGCGCAGTGCAGGTGACTTGCGCAGACGACGGGGACGAGCAATTAAATCGGTCATGATATGCCTGACGTTTGTGGAACAAAGAAGGCTAGTGTACATGAAAGTGGAGGAGAGGGTTTTACGAAAGTAGGCTTTTTGTTAATGCGAAATGGGGTTTGCGATGTTTCACATGGTCAATATATATATCCAGTGTCAGCCTGTTTTTCACACGCTCGAGATATTGGTGCGATTTCTAAATTGAAGTAAATATATCATTAATAATGATCTATTATTCTTTATTATATTTTCTATATTTATATCAGATGATTTTAATTCGCTGTTTTTATAGTGTTTATTTATAATTTTTAATGTCGTTGCATTTTTTTCATGTTATTAGTCTGGATACGGACTTAATGGAATCATTCATTGAACCTTTTCGAAATGAAAATGCATAATTCCCTCCGCAATACAATGTTGCCAAATGATTTGATGGACAAACTTGCTTACGTCCCTGAGGAGGGATGACCCAATGCAAACATGGAAAAAGAAACTGGTTGTATCACAACTTGCATTAGCCTGCACCCTGGCTATCGCTTCTCAGGCCAATGCGAAAGATATTTCTGGTACCACATATAATACCTTCGGATATGATAATACAGCATCAACACCCTGGTATTATGGCTACGCTGACTGGGATTACTCGGATGCCACCCACGACGGTGATATTTATCCGGTGATTAATAAGTCAACGGTGAACGGTGTTATTTCGACGTACTACCTTGACGATGGTGTCAATGGAAGAGCGAATGCGCTGAGCATTTCTAACAGCACCATTAATGGCATGATCACCTCAAAGTGCATGACCACCACGTGTGCTGATGGGGTTGATACGGACGGCACGACCCATACGCAGTACGATCGTTTTAGCCTGACCGTCGATCACTCCACCATTAACGATACCTATGAGCATTATGCGTATGATGTTCTGAATGGTGACAACACCGAAAC
The DNA here is from genome assembly GCF_050031595.1 of Enterobacter cloacae complex sp. 309I3. Lineage (NCBI taxonomy): Bacteria > Pseudomonadati > Pseudomonadota > Gammaproteobacteria > Enterobacterales > Enterobacteriaceae > Enterobacter > Enterobacter cloacae complex sp. 309I3. Next base: position 1,042,984 of record NZ_JBLGWI010000001.1, read on the forward strand.
CCACTATCTGGATACCTATGGACTGGGTAATGCGATTACGCTGGATGTGGAATCGGATATTGTTATCCAGAACAACTCCCACGTTGCAGGTATCACGCTGACTCAGGGTTACCATGAGCTGGACAATACCCCGTATGACGGCGTTGAAGGCGTTGCGGATAGCAGTAATGTCTTTACTAACACCCTGGTGGTCAAAGACTCTGTTTTGACCTCCGGCGCATACAGCGATCTGGGTACCAGCGGGTTCTATGGTCAAACCGCGAAGCCGAGCGACTACGGTGAAACCAACGCGACCGGCGCAGATGACGCGGCACTGATCGTCGCGGCCAGCGCGTCTGACAACGCCATGCAAACCACCGCCACCTTCGATCACTCTACCGTTACCGGCGATATCCTGTTCTCCAGCACCTTCGACAATAACTTCTACGAGAATGGCGACCCGGCAACCGATACCACCGAAGACGGTGTGTATAACCCAACCACCAACGGCTGGGATGGTACCGATAAGCTGGATGTCACACTGACCAACGGCAGCAAATGGGTTGGCGCAGCACAATCCAGCGTTGAAGCGATCGGCACCGCGCAGATGTATGGTGAGGGTTACAGCAGCGTTGACTGGAGAACCTTGTCGCCAAACAGCATCTGGCCTGATTCCACCTACGACACCAACGGTCACGTTGCAGGTGAAGAGGTCTACCAGAGCGGTCTGTTCAACGTCACCCTGAACAACGGTTCAGAGTGGGATACCCGCAAACTGTCTAACATCGACACGCTGGCAGTGAATAACCAGTCGCAGGTTAATGTTGAAAACTCTGGCCTGCTGGCGGATTCCATCACCCTGACCAACGCCTCTACCCTGAATATTGGCGACAGCGGTGCAGTGGCGACAGACAGCCTGTATCTGGACAGCTATAGCCGTGCCGCGCTGACGGAAGAAACGGCTGAACTGTATGCCAACACCATCACCGTCGACAACGGTGCGGAACTGGCACTGGGCCTGGGTCAGGTGGACACGCACAACATGGTGCTGACCGATGGCGGTGTGCTGAACGTTGCCAGCCGTGACTACGTGCTGAACAGCGATCTGAACAACGCCCGCTTTATCACCAACGACAAGAGCAAAGCAGATTACGACTATGGCGTCGTGGCGCTTAACTCAGACGGTCATCTGGCGGTGAACGGTGATGTGGCAGGTAACTACACCGTGCGTATCGATGATGCAACCGGCGCCGGTTCTGTTGCTGATTATAAAAACAAAGAGATCATCCGCGTTTATGACAATAACGCAGACACTGCGGCCCGCTTTACGGCAGCAAACAAAGCCGATTTAGGTGCCTATACCTACCAGGCGCAGCAGAAGGGTGACACGGTTGTTCTGCAGCAGAAAGCGCTGACTGACTACGCCAATATGGCGCTGAGCATTCCGTCAGCGAATACCAATATCTGGGATCTGCAGCAGGATACCGTTGGAACCCGTCTGACTAACAGCCGTCACGGTCTGGCCGATAACGGCGGGGCGTGGGTGAGCTACTTCGGCGGCAACTTTGACGCTGACAATGGTGTTATCAGCTACGATCAGGACGTAAGCGGGATTATGGTTGGTCTGGATACGCAGATTGACGGTAACAACGCGAAGTGGATCGTGGGTGGCGCGGCAGGTTTCGCGAAGGGGGATATCAGCGATCGTACCGGTCAGGTTGATCAGGATAGCCAGACGGCGATGATCTATGCCTCTGCGAAGTTTGCCAACGATGTCTTCCTCGACAGCTCCCTGAGCTACACCCGCTTCAATAACGATCTCTCCGCGACCATGAGTAACGGTCAGTACGTGGACGGTAATACCACGACAGATGCGGTTGGTTTCGGTATGAAACTGGGTTATGACTGGAAACCAAACCTGTCCGGCTACGTCACGCCTTATGCGGCAGTGTCTGGGCTGTTCCAGTCGGGTGACGACTACCGCTTGAGCAACGACATGCGAATTGATGGCCAGTCTTACGACAGCCTGCGCTATGAACTCGGTGTCGATGCAGGGTATACCTTCAACTACGGCGGCGATCAGGCTCTGACGCCATACGTCAAACTGGCATATGTGTATGACGATGCTGATAACAATGCGAACGTGAATGGCGACAGCATTGATAACGGCGTTGAAGGCTCTGCGGTGCGTGTGGGCCTGGGCACACAGTTCAGCTTCACCAAAAACTTCAGTGCGTACACGGATGCCACTTACCTGGGCGGCGGTGACGTTGACCAGAACTGGGGCGCCAATTTGGGTGTGAAATATACCTGGTAAAGTATAAAAGCGGGGGAATATATCCCCCGCTTTGTCATCTAAAAAAAATAATATTGAACCGACAAATACGGATGTCCAGAGGTCTGCATGAAAGTTAATGCGAAACCACTTTCTGAATTAAGCCGGCTCGAACAGTGTTTGAAAGTAGCCAGTACCCCATTTAAATCTGCTCCCCAGCAGGTTATTTCAAATGATGATAATGATGAACCCAGCACCTTTGTATTACAGACCGGCGTTATTGAAATCTATCGCCGTTCAGACGAGTTGCTGATTGGCATTGCTACTGCGCCCTTTATTCTGGGGCTGACTGCAGGCATGCTTGATTACAGCAAGGAATATCGGGTCGTTGCCAAAAATCCGTGCACAGGCTTTTATTTACCTGCTTCGACCTCTCTGCAGCTTATTCAGCAAAGTTCTCTCTGGAAAGAAGCTTTCTGCTGGCTGTCCTGGATTAAATCCATTCTGGAAAAGCGGGACAGGCAACTGGTAGGAAATAACTCCTATCACCAAATCCGCGCCATGCTGCTGAATATGGCCGAATGGGATGAAACCCTGCGCTCAAAAATTGGTGTGATGAATCATATTCAACAAAGCACGCGCATTTCGCGTTCGGTCGTGGCAGAGGTGCTCGCTGCGCTTCGACAGGGTAACTACATCAATATGAGCCGGGGCAAACTGGTTAGCATCAACCGTTTGCCCACGGAATATTAAGGCTGGACGGAGGCGGTAAGCACCTGGGCTTTATTGGCGCTGAGCTCAGCCACTAAGTTATTGATCCCATCGCTCATATTGACGAAACGGGTATTTGGCGAGCGGGTGACCACCACAAAAGCGCCCACGTTGGACTGGGGGATCATTGCCATATAGGTAATGAATCCTCCACCACCCCCCGTTTTCTGAATAATGCCCGGACGGCCATTTTTAGGTGCCATATATACCCAGCCCAGACCGAGGGCGTCGGCTTTGCCCGGCACGTCCATACCGATCACGCGGTGCAACTGGCTGCGCTGGTAAATCAGCGTCTGCATACGGTCGGCCTGATGGCTGCGTGAGTAGAAGTCTGATGAAAGGAACTGCTGCATCCAGCGCATCATGTCGCCAGGGGTGGAATAAACCCCGCCGCTGCCGATGGCTGCCAGCGTGTTGTTACACGGGCTGGCACCTTTTTCGGCGACCATCAGACGGCGGCACTGATCCGGTGATGGGGTGAAGGTGGTGTCCTTCATGCCCAGCGGGCGCGTGATCTGCTCTTCAAACAGCTGCGTATACGGTTTGCCCGCTGCCGTCGACAGCGCATCGGCCAGCAGGTCAAACGCCAGGTTGGAGTAAGAGGCCTGAGAACCGGGCGCGGACTTCAACGTGGCTTTGCTCAGGTAGTTCCAGCGCTGTTCACGCGTTGGCCAGACAAAAACGTCGCGATGCGCCGCACCACCTGGCTGCTCGCGAGGCAGGGCGCTGGTATGCGTTGCCAGGTTGACCAGCCTTATCGGCGTTCCCTGATACGTCGGGACACGTGCGCCTGGCGGAGCATACTTGCTGAGCGGATCGTCGAGTTTCACCACGCCCTGGTCCAGCAATTTCACCAGCATTTCGCTGGTCATCAGCTTGGTCAGGGACGCGATGCGGATGACGGAATCCAGCTGCGGATGAATGTTATTACCGGGACGCGTTTCACCGAAACTGCGAAACACGCGCTGATTACCGTCGATGACGACCATCGCCATTCCCGTCGCGCCGCTGCCGTAATAAATCAGGTTCGCGTAGCGATCGGCAATATCTGATGCCAGAACGGGCGCCGTCAGCGATTGGGCTGCCTGGGCGGTTGAGAAGCTCACCGCACACAGCGCGGCGAAAAAGAGCAGACAACGTTTCAACGAAAAGCATCCATAGTGTGAATGAGGAAAGTAATGGGTATTTATACTACTAAACCGTACGGTGCAATGCCCCGAATTACATAACGATAACCAGAAAAACGTAACTGCGAGTAAATCAGAAGAATTTACTTACTGTCAGTCTCCCATTTTGTGACATCGGCCTTATGATAGAGGGCTGTGTTACTCAATCTTGCGGAGAAGAGTATGTCCGGAAAGCGTGTGGTTATGGTTGTCGATATGCAGCAGGGGGTGTTCGAAACGCCTCGTCATCAGCGTGAAAAATGTGTTTCATTGATCAATCAGCTTACGCAGGCAGCCGATCGGGTGATTTTTATTCAGCATACTGAGCCTGGCGGTCTGGAAGAGGGCAGTGACGGGTTTGCCTTGCTGCCAGAACTGCATCAGCCTGCAGATGCCCTCTACGTGACCAAGACGGCCTGCGATGCGTTCTATAACACCTCGCTTGAAACGCTGCTCCGCGAGCAGGGGATCCGGGAGTTTGTCATCTGCGGTTGCGCTACTGATTACTGTGTCGATGCCACGTTCAAGAATGGCGTCAGCCGGGGCTACCACATCACCGTGGCGGAGGATGCGCATACCACCGCGAATCGCCCGGCGGCCGAAGCCCGCATTCTGATTAACCACTACAACGACGTCTGGCGCAACTTCATTGCGCCCGCAAACCCGCCCGCGGTGAAACGCACCGAAACAATTCTTGAAAACTGGAAAGCGAACTAATAATAAACCCTCGGGTCTGACCTTTTTGCCTGCGCCAGGCACCTGGCCCAGGCAAGATTTTCGTGTGGTGATGTGTTGAGCACAGCAACAGCCATAACAACAAGAAGGATGTATCATGTTTAAGTCTTTTTTCCCAAAGCCGGGGCCATTTTTCCTGTCGGCATTTATTTGGGCACTGATCGCTGTCATTTTCTGGCAGGCCGGCGGCGGAGCGTGGTTGACGCGCATCACGGGCGCGACGGGCGAGGTTCCCATTAGCGCGGCGCGTTTCTGGTCGCTGAGCTATCTGCTGTTTTATGCTTACTACATGGTCTGCGTAGGGCTCTTTGCCCTGTTCTGGTTTGTCTATTCGCCACATCGCTGGCAGTACTGGTCGATTCTGGGCACGTCGCTGATCATCTTTGTCACCTGGTTTCTGGTGGAAGTGGGGGTGGCGGTTAACGCCTGGTATGCCCCGTTCTACGATCTGATCCAGAGTGCGCTGAGTTCACCGCATAAGGTGACTATCAATCAGTTCTACCATGAAGTTGGCATCTTCCTCGGTATTGCCCTTATTGCGGTGGTGATTGGCGTCATGAACAATTTCTTTGTCAGCCACTACGTCTTCCGCTGGCGTACCGCGATGAACGAACATTATATGGCGCACTGGCAACACCTGCGTCATATCGAAGGCGCCGCACAGCGTGTGCAGGAAGACACCATGCGTTTCGCCTCGACCCTTGAAGACATGGGCGTGAGCTTTATCAATGCCATTATGACCCTGATTGCCTTCCTGCCGGTGCTGGTGACGCTCTCGGCGCACGTGCCGGACCTGCCGATTGTTGGTCATCTGCCGTATGGCCTCGTGATTGCCGCTATTGTCTGGTCATTAATGGGAACAGGGCTGCTGGCCGTGGTGGGGATCAAGCTGCCTGGGCTGGAGTTTAAAAATCAGCGCGTTGAAGCGGCGTATCGTAAAGAGCTGGTGTATGGTGAAGATGACGCCAACCGCGCCTCGCCGCCAACCGTACGTGAACTGTTTGGCGCCGTGCGTCGCAACTATTTCCGTCTTTACTTCCACTATATGTACTTCAACATTGCGCGCATTTTGTATCTGCAGGTGGATAACGTTTTCGGTTTGTTCCTGCTGTTCCCGTCCATTGTTGCGGGTACGATAACGCTGGGTCTGATGACACAGATCACCAACGTATTTGGTCAGGTTCGCGGGTCGTTCCAGTATCTGATTAGCTCCTGGACCACGCTGGTGGAACTGATGTCCATCTACAAACGTCTGCGCAGCTTTGAACGCGAGCTGGACGATCGGGATCTGCAGGAAGTCACCAATACATTTAGCTAAAACAGGGAATTGCTATGTCTTTTGCCGTACCACGTACATTATCGCTCTCTTTACTCGCCGCACTCGTGCTGGCGGGGTGTGCCGAAAAAGGGGCCGCCCCGCTTAAAAAAGGTGAGAAACCTGTAGATGTGGCGAGCGTGGTGCGGCAAAAAATGCCCTCTACGGTGAAAGACCGCAATGCGTGGGCCGAGGCATTAGCGAAGACCTTTGAAAGTCAGAAAATTGCCCCTACCGAGGAGAATATCTGCTCGGTACTGGCAGTGGCGCAGCAGGAGTCAATGTACCAGTCAGACCCGGTGGTGCCGGGGCTGAACAAAATTGCCTGGAAAGAGATCGACCGTCGCGCGGAATCGATGCATATCCCGGTGTTCCTGGTGCATACCGCCCTTAAAATCACCTCGCCAAACGGAAAAAGCTACAGCGATCGGCTGGACACGGTGAAAACCGAGAAACAGCTGAGCGCCATTTTTGATGATTTCATCAATATGGTGCCGATGGGGCAGAAACTGTTCGGCTCGCTTAACCCGGTGCACACCGGCGGCCCGATGCAGGTCAGCATTGCGTTTGCCGAGCAGCATACGGACGGTTATCCGTGGAAAATCGACGGGACGGTGCGCCAGGAAGTCTTCTCCCTGCGTGGCGGACTGTGGTTTGGCACGTACCATCTGCTGAACTATCCGGCGAGCTACAGCGAGCCGTTGTACCGCTTTGCTGACTTTAACGCGGGCTGGTATGCCAGCCGAAACGCGGCGTTTCAGAGTGCGGTCAGCCGTGCCAGCGGGGTGAAACTGGCGCTGGACGGCGATCTCATCGCCTACGGCAGCAGCAAGGCGGGGGCAACGGAACTGGCGGTGCGCAAACTGTCAGCAACTCTTGGCATGAGCGATAGCGACATTCGCCTTCAGCTGGAGAAAGGGGATAGCCTGGCGTTCGAGAAGACGGATCTCTACAACAAGGTTTTCGCGCTGGCCGAGAAGAAGAGTGGAAAAGCGTTACCGCGGGCAATCCTGCCGGGTATTCAACTGGAAAGCCCGAAAATCACGCGTAACCTGACAACGGCATGGTTCGCCAAACGCGTCGACGATCGTCGGGCTCGTTGCATGGGACGTTAATGGCGACGACGCAGGCGTACGACTAACGCGACAACACCGAGAGTCAGACAACCCGCGAGGAAGGGGACAAGGCCAAACAAGGTGCTCACACCCAAACCAATCTCAACCCGCGGGCGTCCGTTATCCTGCACCTGCATCAGATGTTCATAGACGCCAGGCGCGTGAACCAACATGTTGAGAAGCTGAGAGCCTGCCCAGAAGCAGAACAGGACAAACAGGGCATACGCAATATTACCCGCAGTGGAGGTTTTTGGTGGTGTGCCGCCAAAAATCGGTTTCGACAATGTAAAGTCAGCCATAAAGACCTCCGGAAATATCACTCTGTTAATACGCTTCGCACACGGTGAGTTTGACAGGTCATAGCATTTGTCAATATCAGAATCGTGGTAATTTCCCCTGCGGAATTCTCCTGGATTGTCGATTTCTGCAGCACATCACAAATTCATTACTTAACTGAAATTGCGTCGTGTTTCAGATTTTCCGCATCTGCCACAGACCCGATCGTAAAACTGTGAGAGGATGTCTTTTTTTCCTGCCGGAGTTGTTATGAAGCTCACGTCCAAACTACGCCGTGACTGGCACTACTACGCCTTTGCTATCGGGCTGATCTTTATTCTTAACGGTGTCGTAGGGCTGCTGGGGTTTGAAGCCAAAGGATGGCAAACCTATGCTGTCGGGCTGGTGACCTGGGTGATCAGTTTCTGGCTGGCTGGGTTAATTATCCGCCGTCGTCCGGAAGAGACGACAGCGGATGAGGCGGAGACGGTGAAAAGAACCGATTAACCGTTTACTGAACTTTTGAGTGCGCTGTCAGCGGCGTGACGCTCCAGCGCCAGTTCGATCAGACGGGTGATCAGCTCAGAGTAACCCAGACCGCTGGCCTGCCACAGTTTTGGATACATGCTGATGTTGGTAAAGCCCGGCAGGGTGTTGATTTCATTAATCACCACCTCATTATCTGGCGTCAGGAACACATCCACACGCGCCATGCCGCAGCAGCCAAGAGCCTGATAGGCGTTGATGGCGATCGCCCGGATCTTATCGTTGATGGCCGGATCGATATTTGCCGGCACGACGACCTGAGCGCCTTTATCATCAATGTATTTGGTGTCGTAAGAGTAGAAATCGCTGTTTAACACCACTTCACCGCAGGTGCTTGCCTGTGGGAAATCATTGCCCAGCACCGCGCACTCAATTTCACGGCCTTTGATACCCTGCTCAACCACGACTTTGTGGTCAAACTCAAAAGCCAGACGAACGGCTTCGGTGAACTGCGCTTCGCTTGTCACTTTGCTGACGCCAACGGAGGAGCCCTGGTTCGCAGGCTTCACGAACAGTGGCAGACCCAACTGGGCGGAAATCTGGCTGAAGGTGTATTTATCGCGGTTGGCGCGGGTGAGCGTCACGAACGGGGCAACGTTCAGCCCGGCATCGCGCAGCAGGCGTTTGGTGACGTCTTTATCCATACAGGCGGCGGAGCCCAGCACATCGGAGCCGACAAACGGCAGGTTCGCCATGCGCAGCATACCCTGCAGCGAACCATCTTCGCCCAGCGTGCCGTGGACGATTGGGAACACGACGTCAATCTGAGCAAGAGCCTGTGCATTACCGGCGTCGATAAGTTGCCCCTTCACTACGCCAGGGACGGTGGCGACGCTGATTTCAGAAGGATTAAGGGCGATATGTGCCGGATCGTTGGCGTTTAACAGATACTGGCTCGCATCGTTCACATGCCACTGGCCCTGTTTATCAATGCCCAGTAGCACTACGTCGAAACGGTTTTTATCAATCGCATCGACAATATTTTTTGCCGACTGCAATGAAACCTCGTGCTCCGCTGATTTTCCCCCAAAGACAATACCTACGCGCTGCTTTGCCATCTTACTCTCTTCCAGTCTGACGAAAAGCCAATAACATACCACGATGCCCTGCGGGTTTCGCGACCTTCTGCCATAATGTTTTGGGAGTAAAGAGGGGGGAGTGTGAAAGGCAAAACGTTGCTGATCGTTTTCATTCTGGTGGCAGTCGCAACGGTGGGTTACCGCTGGTTGCCGTCTCACTACAACCCTTTTACGCCGATCTCGCTTGACGACCCGCCAGGCCCAATCACTCAGTACAAACTGCGGCGCCTTACCCCCGAGGCGTGTGCCAGCCTGTTATCGCAGGCCAATCAGAAGGCCCTTATTCGCACACAGCCTGTCGCCGACAGCGCCGGAGCATGCCCCCTTCACAACGTGGTGCGCGTGCGTGACTTCGGACCAGTCAGCCTGAACAGCAGCTTTCTTGCCAGCTGCCCGCTGGCGCTGAGTTCTGCACTGTTTGTCAGCCAGCAGGCCCGGCCACTCACCAGAACCTGGACCGGAAGCGAGCTGGTGCGCATTGAGCACCTGGGCAGCTACGCCTGTCGCAATATTTACCACCGCCCTGATGCAAGACGCAGCGAACATGCCACGGCAGAGGCGCTGGATATCAGCGCGTTTCGGCTGGCGAACGGTGAACGAGTCACCATTCTGCACGGCTGGAGATCGACCAAAACGCAGCCGTGGCTGCAGGCGCTGCTGACAGCGAGCTGCGGCTACTACGGGAACGGCCTGGGGCCGGAGTATAACGCGGCGCACGCCAACCATTTCCATCTGGGAATGCGCGGCTTTGGACTCTGCCGCTAAAGCATAATCTTCCGCCAGAAATTGGATGATTTGTGACATATTTCACAAATATGATGACTGGGAAGATAAAACACCAAAGTCAGCAAGGCCGCATCTCTGGCACGGCGTAGATGCCGGTAACTTGCTAATCTGTCGGCGCATTTGCCTAAAAATGAAGACTATTTCTTTTATGGAATCCTGGAAAGTTAACCTCATCTCGGTCTGGTTCGGGTGTTTCTTCACCGGGCTGGCCATCAGCCAGATTTTGCCCTTTCTGCCGCTGTACGTCTCGCAGCTGGGCGTGACCTCGCATGAAGCCCTCTCCATGTGGTCGGGGCTGACGTTCAGCGTGACGTTTCTGGTTTCCGCCATTGTGTCACCTATGTGGGGGAGCCTGGCGGATCGAAAAGGGCGCAAACTGATGCTGCTGCGCGCTTCGCTGGGAATGGCAATAGCCATCCTGCTGCAGGCCTTTGCCACTAACGTCTGGCAGCTGTTTATCCTGCGGGCGATCATGGGGCTGACATCCGGCTATATTCCGAACGCCATGGCGCTGGTCGCTTCACAGGTGCCGCGTGAACGTAGCGGCTGGGCGTTGAGTACGCTCTCCACCGCACAGATCAGTGGCGTTATCGGCGGCCCGTTGTTAGGCGGCTTTCTGGCCGACCACGTAGGGTTGCGCGCCGTCTTCTTCATTACCGCTATCCTGCTGGTGATCAGTTTTCTGGTGACGCTGTTTCTGATCAAGGAGGGGGGACGCCCGGTGGTCAGTAAATCCGAACGCCTGAGCGGCAAAGCGGTCTTCGCCTCGCTGCCGTATCCCGGGCTGATGATAAGCCTGTTCGTAACCACCATGGTGATCCAGCTCTGTAATGGTTCGGTAGGCCCGATTCTGGCGCTGTTTATAAAATCGATGGAGCCAGACAGCAGCAATATTGCGTTTCTCAGCGGGATGATTGCTGCCGTGCCGGGCGTATCGGCGTTAATCTCTGCGCCGCGGCTGGGAAAACTGGGCGACAGGATCGGTACGGCGCGTATCCTGATGGCCACGCTGATTTTTGCCGTGGTGCTCTTTTTTGCGATGTCGTTCGTCACCTCACCGCTTCAGCTCGGCGTGCTGCGATTCCTGCTCGGCTTTGCCGATGGCGCCATGTTACCTGCGGTGCAGACCTTGCTGGTGAAATATTCAAGTGACCAGGTGACAGGGCGTATTTTTGGCTATAACCAGTCATTTATGTATTTAGGTAATGTTGCCGGTCCGCTTATTGGCGCATCCGTTTCGGCGATGGCCGGTTTTCGTTGGGTATTTGCGGCCACGGCGATTGTGGTGTTGATCAATATTATCCAGCTGGCGATTGCGCTGAGACGCCGTCGCCAATTAGAGCAGGCGAGAGCAGCGCGTTAATCATTTGCTGTAATGTATTATATATTCTTATGGTTGCCGCATTTTTATATAACTAAATGCGGCTTTTTCTAAAGAGAAAAACGTTTCGCTGCTTGCCATTCATCTTTATTTTGGCAGCAGCATCACTTTTGCATAAGATAATACTTTTCTCCTCTTTGCATTATTCATTCTGAATGCTAAGTTCAGAAAAAACGCATAAGGAAATAGCACGATGAAAAATCTCATTGCTGAGTTGCTGGTCAAGCTTGCACAAAAGGAAGAAGAGTCAAAAGAACTGGTCGCCCAGGTCGAGGCGCTGGAAATTGTCGTTACGGCGTTGCTCCGACAAATGACACAACCGCAGCAACAGGCGTTAATCGATAATGTAGAAAGCGCGCTGGACAAGGCTCGCCCCGATTCGCTGGTCCCTGCTGAAGATGCGGAGATGCTTCAGCAATACGTAAAGAAGCTATTAAGGCATCCTCGCAGCTAGCCTGCTGAAAGATAATGGCCTGTCATAGAATGGTCATGCAGGATGCCTGTCGTCGCTCTGTTTTTATTTTTGGCCTTCGCACTGGGAGAAAAGAATTTAAACAGAGCCTCTATTTCATCTCATGCCTCTCGCTATTAAATACCCTAACGCGTCAGGCGAAACCGGGTAATGAACAGCGTGCCGCGCCAGAGATGAAATAATGCATAAACCCGAAGAAAATCATTGTCGCAGGGTGGTTTTTTTCCCGCAACGAACCAGACTTAATGTGGAACTTCACATAAAGGATGGTGCAATGAAAACAACAATACTGGTTACCCTGTTTTCCGGCCTGTGCCTGATCGCCTCAGCGCATGCGGAAGAGAAAACCTTAACACCTCAACAGCAGCGTATGACGACCTGCAATCAACAGGCGACAGCAAAAGCGCTGAAAGGGGATGCCCGTAAGACATATATGAGCGATTGCCTCAAAAATGGTGCATCCAAACCAGATGAAAAAAGCCTGACGCCGCAGCAGCAAAAAATGCGTGAATGTAACGCTCAGGCCACGCAACAAATGCTGAAAGGCGACGATCGCAGCAAGTTTATGAGTGGTTGTCTGAAGAAACAGGCATAGTCCTATCGGGTGAGTCCTTACGGTGACTCACCCGAAATTTCATACTTTCTCCGCATCCCCCCTCTCTATAATTTGGGAAAATGTTTCAGAATATTCCCAAAATATGATGAACGACGAAAACTTTTACAATAAAGAGCGTATCGGGGAAGAGTGGCTTCAAAACCTTTCTCAGGATGACGCGCACCGTACCGGCATACGCTTTGCCCGGCGCGTCCGGCTGGGGCGGATTGTGGGTCTGGCGGCGATGTTTTTTCCTGTTGCCGGCGTTCTGGTCACGCATTTTCTGCCCGGCGGCTGGTGGTTATTACTGGTGAGCTGGGTTTTTATCTGGCCGCATCTTGCCTGGCAGTTCACCTGCCGTTCATCTCAACCTTATCAATGTGAAATCTTCAATCTGAAGATCGACGCTATTTTTACCGGCATCTGGATTGGCCTGATGGGCGTGAACGCTCTGCCATCGGCTGCGCTGGTTATGATGATGGGCATGAATATGATGGGATCCGGCGGCTGTCGCCTGTTTCTCTCAGGCATTGCCATAACCACGTTATCCGCTGTCGTGACGCTGAAGCTAACCGGAAATGTTGTGGTGCTCTCTTCCGGATCGCTGGAGTGGTGGCTGACGCTGCCGGTCTTGATGATCTACCCAATACTCTTTGCCTGGGTGAGCCATCAGACGGCCATTCGCCTGGCGGAAAATAAGCGAAAACTTGAGCTGATGAGTACCCGCGATGGCATGACGGGCGTTTATAACCGGCGCCACTGGGAAACGTTGCTGCGGATGGAGTATGAAAAGTGCCGACGGGATCATTGTCAAACCACGATCCTGCTTATCGATATCGATCACTTCAAGAGCATCAATGACACCTGGGGACATGATGTGGGCGATGAAGCGATCATTGCTATCACTCGTCAGCTGCAGATGACGCTGCGGGCCGGGGATTATATTGGCCGTTTCGGTGGCGATGAGTTCGCGATCATCATGTCCGGCACCCCGGCAGAAAGTGCAATTGCGGCGATGTCCCGCGTCCACGAGCGGCTGAAAAAACTGTCGTTACCCTGCGCCCCGAACGAACGGCTTCGCATCAGCGTGGGGGTTGCGCCATGGGGAACACAGTTTGCCCACTACCGCGAATGGTTAAAAGCGGCAGATATCGCGCTTTATAAAGCCAAAAATGCCGGACGCGGACGTACCGAGGTGGCCGCCTGACATCCGGCTTAGTTTGGTCAGGACTTACTCAGCTTCTCTGACTTTTCCATGCATTTCGCCATCGCTTCAATGACCGCCGCACGGAACCCGCGCTCTTCCAGCACCCGCACCGCTTCGATGGTGGTACCGCCAGGCGAGCAGACCATATCTTTCAGTTCCCCTGGATGCTTACCGGTTTCCAGCACCATTTTGGCTGAGCCCATCACCGCCTGTGCGGCAAATTTATAGGCCTGCGCACGTGGCATACCGCCAAGCACCGCAGCATCCGCCATCGCTTCCAGGAACATGAAGACATACGCAGGAGCAGAGCCACTCACGCCCACAACCGGATGGATCATCGATTCGGCAATCACTTCCGCTTCGCCGAAGCAGCGGAAAATGTTCAGCACATCGGCCACATCTTCCGTGGTCACCAGCGCGTTAGGGGTGATGGAGGTCATCCCAGCATTGACCAGTGAAGGGGTATTGGGCATTGCGCGAACAATTTTACGGTCATGACCCAGTGCACGGGCCAACTGATCGAGCGTCACGCCTGCGGCAATCGACACCACCAGCGTGTCTTTATTCAGGCTGGAGGTGATCTCGCTCAGGACTTTGATCATGATGTTCGGTTTAACCGCCCCAAAGACGATATCGGCGACCTGGGCCACTTCCTGCGCGCTTTCGGCTGCGTTAATACCATACTCATCACGCAACGCCGCGACTTTATCCGGTGATGGTGTATAGACCCAAATCTGACCCGGCAGGACCTGCCCGCTGGCGATCAGGCCACCCAGGATGGCTTTGCCCATGTTACCGCAGCCAATAAACCCGATTTTCTTATCCATCACGTTTCTCCGTCGTTATGCGTTGTTTTCTCTGATTGATAGCTTAACAACGAAATGCAGGCGACAATAGTCGCCAGTATCAATAGGGGAGACATTATGGCGATTTGGGTTGATGCGGACGCATGTCCGAATGTGATTAAAGAGATTTTATTCCGTGCTGCCGAGCGTGTTCAGATGCCGCTTACGCTGGTGGCAAACCAAAATATCCGCGTACCGCCTTCCCGATTCATTCGTGCGTTGCGGGTTCCTGCCGGTTTTGATGTGGCGGATAACGAGATCGTACGGCTGTGCAGCGCGGAAGATTTGGTGATCACGGCGGATATTCCTTTGGCCGCAGAGGTACTGGAAAAGGGCGCCGCAGCGCTGAACCCGCGCGGGGAGCGTTACTCACCAGCAACCATCCGGGAAAAACTGACCATGCGCGATTTCATGGATACGCTTCGCGCCAGCGGTGTGCAGACCGGCGGGCCAGACAGTTTATCTCAACGTGACCGCCAGCAGTTTGCCGCAGAGCTGGATAAGTGGCTGCTGGAAGTGAAACGTCGCACTGCTAAATGATAATCATTGTCAATATGTGGTACAGTATGGCAGTGACAGGGTTGTCATTCCGTACCGCTTTGCAGTAAAGTAAACGCAACATCTTCTGCAATTATTTCTTTACACTCTTCAGCCATCCGGCATCAAGGGGAAACACCTGGTTATGACCCAACCCATCTTTTTAGTTGGCCCCCGCGGCTGTGGGAAAACCACCGTTGGCCTGGAGCTGGCGCGTGCCTGTCAACGTCATTTTGTTGATACCGACCACTGGCTGCAGACGCAGGCCGGACAAACCATCGCGGATATCGTCGAAAAAGAGGGCTGGGAGAGCTTTCGCAGCCGTGAAACGGCCGCGCTGGAAGCGGTAACGGCACCCGATGCGGTAATTGCCACAGGCGGCGGAATTATTCTGGCGGAATATAACCGCCGCTTTATGCGCGAAAAAGGGATTGTGATTTATCTCTGTGCACCCGTGGTTGCGCTGGTGGGGCGTCTGGAAGCGTTTCCGGAAGAGGGGCAACGTCCTGCGCTGACCTCCAGACCGCTCTGCGAAGAGGTGAGCGAGGTGCTGGCGGAGCGCGATGTGTTATACCGCGAAGCGGCACATCACGTGGTGGATGCTTCCGCGTCGCCTGAAGAGGTTGTGATTCAGATTATTACCGCCCTGCGTTTGGCTTGTGCCAGCTAACCGCCGTCTATACTTATAGCTCTGACATAAAAAAAGGATGAGCTATGCCAACCAGACCTCCCTATCCGCGTGAAGCACGTATTGTTACCGTTGAAAAAGGCAATGGCGATCAAACCGTGACCTGGTATCAACTGCGTGCCGATCACCCTAAACCCGACTCTCTCATCAGTGAACATGAGACTGAACAGGAAGCGCTGGATGCGAAACGGCGCTACGAAGATCCCGATAAGTCATGAATGTTTTCCTAAACGCTCCAATACCGTGCCTGAATCACACTTTTTACTCATCGCTAATGTTAAGCAGGAGTTAATATTTAGTTATTACAGGTAGCTCCGTTACCGGCAGGTGATCTTTACATTTCGGGATGGAGATCACCTGCTACGCTTGGTGCTGTTTTGTTGAAAAAACGAACTGTGCAGCGTAGTGAGCCTGTACCTGTGTAATAAGTTTTTGTAGTAATGGAAGGCGAAGACGATGAAGGCAACGTTGGCGATCATCACTATTGGTGTGGTCCCTGTAAGCGAAGTGTTACCGCTCTTAACCGAGCATGTATCTGAACAACAGATCACGCATCTCAGCCTGCTGGGGAAGATGAGCCGGGAAGAGGTCATGGAGGACTACGCTGTAGAGGCGGGGGAGGATCCCCTGGCGACGTTATTAAGCGACGGTAAACTGGCGCATGTTTCACGACAGAAAATTGAGCGCTCGCTGCAGGCAGTAATAGAAGTGCTCGATAATCAAGAGTATGACGTTATTTTGCTGATGAGTACTGCTCCCATTAAGGGACTCATGGCTCGTAATGCGATTTTACTCGAGCCGATGCGAATCATTCCGCCGCTGGTGGCATCCATTGTGGACGGACACCAGGTGGGGGTGATTGTGCCCATTGAAGAACTCATGGACAACCAGGAAGCAAAATGGCACGTGCTTGAAAAAACGCCCCTGTATGCGCTGGCCAATCCCTTCTGGGACAGTGAGGCCAAACTCATTGCGGCCGGGAAGGAGCTACTGGAGCGCGGGGCTGATGTGTTGATCCTCGACTGCCTGGGGTTCCACCAGCATCACCGCGATCTACTGCAAAAAGCGCTGGATGTGCCGGTACTGTTGTCGAACGTTCTGATGGCGCGTCTGGCCTCAGAACTCCTTACCTGATGATTTTGCGTGACAGGTCATGAGCATGGCCCCTATAGTGAATTTTTATCTAAAAATATAAGGGCCAGTTCATGCTTCAAAGTAACGAATACTTTTCCGGTAAAGTGAAATCCATTGGTTTTACCAGCAGCAGCACTGGCCGCGCCAGTGTCGGCGTGATGGCTGAAGGGGAATACACCTTTGGTACGGCCGAAGCTGAAGAGATGACGGTGGTAAGTGGTGCGCTTAACGTCTTACTGCCGGGTGAAACGGAATGGAAAGTTTACTCTGCCGGCGAAGTTTTCAACGTCCCTGGCCACAGTGAGTTCCATCTGCAGGTTGCTGAACCGACCTCTTATCTGTGCCGCTATCTGAAATAATCTTCTTCCCTCTCCCCGTTGGGGAGAGGGTCAGGTTGAGACGAAATTATCTCTGCGCTTCGCCGCCGAGGCCTTCTACCAGATTTTGAATCAACGCGGCCAGCTCGCCGGTCATCAGGATAAAGTCCGCATCAAAGCGCTGGGCGTAATCTTCACGATCGATATCTTCGTTCTGATCGCGCAGTTCATCGCAGAACTTCAGGCGCTTAACAGAGCCATCGTCACACATCACAAACTGAATACGCTGCTGCCAGTCGAGCGCCAGTTTAGTGACCACTTTGCCTGCTTCAATGTGGACGGCGATCTCATCGCTCACCAGATCCTGTTTTTTCGCACGAATGACACCGCCATCCTCAAGCAGGGCTTTCAGTTCGGCTTCATCGAGGATCTGGAACCCTTGCGCTGCGGTGCCGCTGCGAACCCATTCGGTCAGGGTTAACTCGATAGGCGTTTCCAGCGCCAGTGGAACCACCGGCAAAGAGCCGATGCTCTTACGCAGCAGGGCCAGCGTATCTTCCGCTTTTTTGGCGCTGGCGCAGTCCACCATGATCAGCCCGTTGACGGTATCGATCCACATCATGGTCTGGCTGAAGCGGCTAAACGCGCGCGGCAGCAGGGAGTGCAACACTTCGTCTTTCAGGGAATCTTTTTCGGTCTTTTTCAGCTTGCGGCCCTGTTCGGCTTCAAGCTTAAAAATTTTCGCTTCCAGCGCTTGCTTCACCACCGGCGTGGGCAGGATTTTCTCTTCTTTACGGGCGCAAACGATGATTTGACCCGTGCTGCTGGCGTGGGTCAGGGCATCGCTTTGTGAACCCATTGGCGGAACCCAACCGGTTTTTGCCATATCCTGGCTTCCGCAAGGGGAAAAGGTATAAGCGGCTAACTGTTTTTCCATCTCTTCTGCACGCAGCGAAACGTCGCGGCTGAGACGGTAAACCATCAAATTTTTGAACCACAGCATGATAATTTCCACGGCCTTGTCGTTAAATCAGCGGGCATGATAACGAATTGTCGCATCGCTTGCATTGCTAATCGGGAAGCGTGCTTCTACTCTGTTGATAATCAAAATAATGAGGAGAGTCTTGTGCGTATTGGGATTGATTTGGGCGGCACCAAAACTGAAGTTATCGCACTGAGCGAGCAGGGGGAGCAGCTTTTCCGTCACCGCCTGCCCACGCCGCGCGACGATTATCACCAGACTATCGAGACGATTGCCCGGCTGGTTGAGATGGCAGAGCAGGCGACAGGACAGACCGGCTCCGTCGGGATGGGCATTCCCGGATCCATTTCGCCTTATACCGGGGTGGTGAAAAACGCCAACTCCACCTGGCTCAATGGCCAGCCTTTTGATAAAGATTTGAGCGCGCGTCTGCAGCGCGAGGTGCGTCTGGCAAATGATGCGAACTGTCTGGCGGTCTCAGAGGCGATTGACGGTGCGGCGGCGGGTGCCCAGACCGTTTTTGCTGTCATCATTGGTACCGGCTGCGGGGCCGGTGTGGCGTTCGGCGGGCGTGCGCATATTGGCGGTAACGGTACGGCAGGCGAGTGGGGACATAACCCATTGCCATGGATGGATGAAGACGAACTTAAATACCGTACTGAAGTGCCGTGCTACTGTGGAAAACAGGGCTGTATTGAGACGTTTATCTCCGGCACCGGTTTTGCCACCGATTACCACCGCCTGAGCGGTCAGCCGCTTAAGGGTAACGAGATCATGCGTCTGGTTGAGGAGCAGGATCCCGTGGCGGAACTGGCGTTGAGCCGCTACGAAATGCGCCTGGCGAAATCGCTGGCGCATGTGGTGAACATTCTCGATCCTGATGTGATTGTGCTGGGCGGTGGGATGAGCAACGTCGACCGGCTGTATGCGACGGTGCCTGCTCTCGTCAAACAGTGGGTCTTCGGCGGGGAATGCGAAACCCCTATCCGCAAAGCCGTCCACGGAGACTCCAGCGGCGTGCGCGGCGCAGCGTGGTTATGGCCAGCAAATTCGTAGGCCCGGTAAGCGAAGCGCCACCGGGCGAATTCAGGCAGCCGCAATAAAAAAGCCGGGTGGCGGCTACGCCTTACCCGGCCTACAGAATGCAGTGGGCCTTTACTGTAACGCAAACTCCTTATCCAGCCTGCTATACCCCAGTCCATTAATCTTCTTCACTTTGATTTGCACCGGAATACGCTCCTTCATGGCCTCGACATGGCTTATCACGCCGATGGTTTTCCCGGTGGCATTCAGCGCGTCGAGCGCATCCAGCGCGGTGTCCAGCGTCTCGCTGTCGAGCGTGCCGAAACCTTCATCCAGGAACAGCGAATCGATTCGCGTTTTGTGGCTCACCAGGTCGGAAAGTGCCAGCGCCAGCGCCAGACTGACGAGGAAGCTTTCGCCGCCAGAAAGCGTGCGGGTATCGCGTACGGCATCGGCCTGCCAGGTATCGACCACCTCCAGCTCCAGTGCGTCGCTGACTTTACGCTGCAGCAGATAGCGCCCGTGCAGGCGGTTAAGCTGCTGGTTAGCGAGCCAGACCAGATTATCCAGCGTCAGACCCTGGGCGAATTTACGGAACTTGTCGCCGGTGCTGGAGCCTATCAGCGCATTCAGATAACCCCAGTCCTCGGCCAGACGTGAGGCCTCGTCAATTTGCTGCATCAGCGCCAGCTGGTGCTGGCGGTTATCGCTGTCCTGCTTAAGCTGCTGGCGGATCTCCCCCTGATGAGTGGTGTTCTCGCGAAGCTGCTGCGTCAGCTGCTGTAGCTGCGCATGCAGGGTTTGCGCGTCGGCGTCCAGCCCTTCCGGTTGCTGGTGCTGGTGGGCCTGTAGCTGCTGTTCAGCCTGCCCGCTAAGCGCAATTGCCTGCTGAAGCTGGCTCTCCAGCGTCTGCTTGCGTTGTTCAAGACGGTGGATGGTCTCCTCATCCAGCAGCGCGGCGAGAAAGGCCTCGCGATCGGCGAAGCAGCTTGCCGCCAGCGCGGTGGCAAATTGCGCTGTGGCGTGCTGTAGCCGCTCGCTTTCCAGACTCTCCTGCTGCTGCAGGGTGGCAAGCTGGCTTTGCAGGGACAGGCATTCGTCGTGGATCTCGCGCCAGTTCTCAGGAATGGCCGGTTCTGCCTCGGTGTCATCGCCTGTCGGAAGCGTGTCGAGCAGCGGTTTCAGGGTATTAATGCGCTCCTGAATCGCAGCATACTGCGTCTGTTTTTCCTGCCACAGGTTGAATTCCGTCTCCCGGGCGTACAGCCAGGCGGTCTCTTCCCCCTCTTCAGGAACATGCAGCGACAGCGCGAGCAGGGCGTTTTCCAGTGCCTGACGCGTTGCCGACAGCTGCTGCTGGTACTGACGCTCCTGCGCTTGCTGTTCGTTAAGCTGGTTTTGCAGCGTCAGGCGCTGGCTGAGCTGATAGAGCTGACGTTCGTACTGTTCCTGTTCGTTCATCCATGGGGCGATATCTTCCTGAATATTCAACGAGATATTCAGGTCTGCACAGACCTCCTGCCACTCTTTAGTGAGTGCTTGCTCTTCCTGAGAGAGCGTCTGCGCTTCGTCTGTTGCTCGCTGGATCTGCTGTGTCAGGGCATTGACCTGTCCCAGCACCAGCAGACCTTCCTCTTTAAGCGCGGCGACCTCTTTTTCCAGCGCGTCCCGGCGCCGCTGGTTATCGGTGAGTTCAAGCGCCTGATACGTATCAATGGCGGGATGTTCACTGGAGCCGCACAGTGGGCAGGGTTTTCCGGCCTCAAGCTGCGAGCGGTAGCTTTCCAGCTTTTTGATCGTCGCTTCGCTTTCACACAATGCTTTCAAATCGACATAGTGCTGGTTTTTTTCTTTGTACTGCTGGCGGCGCAGCGTCAGCGTTTCATTGAGTTTTACCTGCTCGGACTGCGCTTTTTGCCGGGTATCCGCGTTCTCTTGCAGCCGTTTTTGCAGCGGCTGATAGCGGGCATGAAGCGAGGTCAGGCGCTGGCGTAAAGGGCGTGACCGGGACTGTTGCTCCATTGCCGCTGCCACGTCATCCGCCGTCAGCGTCAGGGGGTTTTCCGGCATCCCGGCGAGCTTCTGACGTAATTCAGCAATACGGGCTGCAAGCGTGGCAATCTGATGTTTATCGCGGTTCAACTGCGCAAAATGGGCGCGCCAGCCAGCAATCTCCTGGCCCCACACGCGGTAACGTTCATGCTCCGCCAGCCATGTTGCCTGGATCGTAAGGTCACTCTGCAATTGCGCATGGGTACGCAGCGCCGTATGACGGATGCGTGAGCGCTGCGCGGCTTTGGCCTGTAAGCGAGTATTTACTTCGACAATGCGCTGCTTTGTCTGCGCGAGGCGCGTGGTTTGTTCTTGCTGGCTATCCCACAGGGGGCGAAGCTGGGCGGCGGGCTGCGCAAGCTGGAGCTTGGCCAGCTCAGGCGCGGCGTCGGTCAGCGCCTGCTGCGCCTGCTGTTGCAGGAGCATGACCCGCTGCTGCTCGCGAATAAGCTCGTCGTTGCGCGTCAGCCACTGAAAATCGCGCTGTTGGTTCTGCTGCTGAGTCAGCAGGGTTTTCTCTTCGTCAGTAAGTGCCTGCAAACTCTGCTGTAACTGCTGCTGTTGCGCTTCGCTCAGTAACACCACGCCTGCGGCCTGCGCCTCGCACATCTCAAGCGCGTTACGGGCGGCCTTATGTTTTTCGAACACCATCGCTGAGATCTGACCGTAGATCTCGGTGCCGGTCAGCTCTTCCAGCAGTTCGGCGCGATCGCCCGGTTTAGCGTTGAGGAAGGCGGCAAACTGCCCCTGGGAGAGCAACATTGAACGGGTAAAACGGCTATAATCCAGCCCGGTGAGCGCGGCGGTTTGATCCAGTTTGTCCGTCACTTTATCGGCCAGAATTTTACCGTCTTCACAACGCGCCAGTTCGACGCGCGGTGCCTGAAGGTTTCCGTCTGGTTGATTGCGCGCGCGGTTCTGGCTCCAGAACGCACGATACGCTATGCCTTTTACCTCAAACTCCACCTCGGCCAGGCACTCGGCGGTATCGCGGGTCATCAGGTCGTTTTGTGCCTGGGAGACTTTTTGCAGACGCGGCGTTTCGTGGTAAAGGGCCAGACAGATGGCGTCGAGCAGGGTCGTTTTCCCGGCACCGGTCGCGCCGGTAATGGCGAACAGCCCGTTGCTGGCAAACGGCTCGGCGGTAAAGTCAATTTTCCACTCGCCCTTAAGGGAGTTGAGGTTTTTCAGACGCAGGCTCAGAATTTTCATGCGTTTTCTTCCTCATCGCTGAGCGCGTGCAGGGTATGAAGGAATAGCTCGTTAAGCCTTGCGCGCGTGGTGTCGTCAATCTCTTCCTGCGACAGTCGGCGTTCAAATACCTCTTCCACCCTCAGTTCGCTGAGCGTTTCACGCTGTGCACCCAGCAGAATTTTCTCGCGCTGTTCGCGGCTGCGGCGAACCAGTAAGACCTCGACGGGCAGATCTTCCGTCAACGCCTGAATTTTACGCTGCATATCATGCAGGTAGTCGTCGGTCGTGATTTCAATATCCAGCCAGATGGGCGGATTTTGCTCGACACCGCGCCACTGCTCCAGCTGAGCGGTAATCGCCGCCAGATCGCCCTTCAGCACCGCCAGCGGTTGGGTGACGGGGATCTCCAGCGACTCCACGGCACTGAGTTTGCCCTCATTAAAGCTCACCAGGTGCACACATTTGGCTTTGCCGGTCTCATCAAAACTGAGCGCAATGGGCGAGCCGCAGTAGCGAATGTGCTCGCAGCCGCCGATGACCTGCGCCCGGTGAATATGCCCGAGCGCGATATAATCCGCTGGCGGGAAATTTTGCGCCGGGAAGGCGTCCAGCGTACCAATATAGATGTCACGCACCGCGTCACTTTTACTGGCGCCGACGGTAGTAAGATGCCCGGTGGCAATCACCGGAATGGCCTGATCGCCGCGCAGGGCGCAGGCATTAGTATGTTGCTGGTGATAATAGTCCGTGATGCTCTGCAACAGATGCTGCTGCTTTTCCCCGCCGGACATCCCCGCCTGACTCTGAACGATATCGCGTGGGCGCAGGAAGGGCACCGGACACAGCACCGCTCCCGGTGTACCGTCACGTTTTTTCAGGATCTGCGGCGCATGACCGGCGCTGGCTACCACGGTCGTGTTAAGGAAGGCCAGGATATCGCGGGATTCATTCAGCGTTGCGACGGAGTCGTGGTTACCGGCGACAATCACCAGATGACAGCCGGTTTGTTGCAGATTTACCACGAAGCGGTTGTAGAGCTCACGCGCATAGCTTGGCGGCGAACCGGTATCGAAAATGTCACCCGCAACAATAATCGCGTCCACCTCGTGCGATCGGGCCGTGTCCAGCAGCCAGTTCAGGAACGCTTCATGCTCCGCTGCCCGGCTTTTGCTGTAAAAGTTTTGACCCAGATGCCAGTCCGAGGTGTGTAATATGCGCATAGCGAATCCGTGGCAAAAAAAGGGAATGGGGATTATAAACTTTCAGAAGCTGGAAAATAACCGCTGTAATAAAACAACAGTTTGCCATTTTACGTGGTACTGTTTTTCATAAATCTGTCATAAATCTGACGCATAATGACGCCGCATTACAAACTTGTAACTTAAATAAGATAAGACAGGGCAAAGTATGGCGAGACGTATTCTGGTCGTAGAAGATGAAGCTCCAATTCGTGAAATGGTGTGCTTCGTGCTCGAACAAAATGGCTTCCAGCCGGTTGAAGCGGAAGATTATGACAGCGCGGTGAACCAGCTGAATGAACCCTGGCCCGATCTGATCCTGCTTGACTGGATGTTGCCTGGCGGCTCCGGACTGCAGTTTATCAAACACCTCAAGCGTGAAGCGATGACCCGCGATATCCCCGTTGTCATGCTTACCGCGCGCGGTGAAGAGGAAGATCGCGTGCGCGGCCTTGAGACCGGCGCGGATGATTACATTACCAAACCCTTCTCACCGAAAGAGCTGGTTGCCCGTATTAAAGCTGTGATGCGCCGTATTTCACCGATGGCGGTGGAAGAGGTCATTGAGATGCAGGGCCTGAGCCTTGATCCCACCTCGCACCGTGTTATGACGGGCGAAAATCCCCTCGACATGGGGCCTACCGAATTCAAACTCCTGCATTTCTTTATGACTCACCCGGAGCGTGTTTACAGCCGCGAACAGTTGCTGAATAACGTCTGGGGAACTAACGTGTATGTCGAAGACCGGACGGTTGACGTACATATCCGCCGCCTGCGTAAAGCGCTGGAACTGAGCGGACACGATCGCATGGTACAGACGGTCCGCGGCACGGGTTATCGTTTTTCTACCCGTTTCTGAACAATGACAGGAGTGTGACGCGTGCTGGAACGTCTGTCATGGAAAAGGCTCGTCTTTGAACTGATCTTATGTTGTATTCCGGCCTTCATTTTGGGGGCCTTTCTTGGATACCTGCCGTGGTTTCTGCTGGCGTCCGTGACCGGGCTGCTGATCTGGCATTTCTGGAACTTACTGCGCCTCTCCTGGTGGCTGTGGGTTGACAGAAGTATGACGCCTCCCCCGGGAAGCGGGAGCTGGGAGCCGCTGCTTTACGGCCTGCACCAGATGCAGATGCGTAATAAAAAGCGCCGTCGCGAGCTGGGAAGCCTGATTAAACGCTTTCGCAGCGGTGCGGAATCGCTGCCGGATGCGGTGATTCTGACCACGGAAGAGGGGACAATCTTCTGGTGTAACGGTCTCGCCCAACAGCTGCTGGGCCTGCGCTGGCCGGACGATAATGGCCAGAATATCCTCAATCTTCTGCGTTATCCGGAGTTCACGCAGTATCTGAAAAAACGTGATTTCACGCGTCCGCATAATCTGAAGCTCAACAATGGCCGCCATCTTGAAATACGTGTAATGCCCTACAGCGATCGGCAATGGCTGATGGTGGCGCGCGACGTCACCCAGATGCACCAGCTGGAAGGGGCACGACGCAACTTCTTCGCCAACGTGAGCCACGAGCTGCGCACGCCGCTGACGGTGCTGCAGGGCTATCTGGAGATGATGCAGGAGCAGACGCTTGAAGGGGCGCCGCGTGAGAAGGCGCTGCATACCATGCGCGAGCAGACGCACCGTATGGAAGGGCTGGTGAAACAGCTGCTGACGCTGTCGAAGATTGAGGCGGCTCCGACACTTGCCTTAAATGACACTATCGACGTACCGATGATGCTGCGGGTAGTGGAGCGCGAAGCGCAAACCTTAAGCCATAAAAAACATCATCTGACCTTTGACGTCGATAACAGTCTGAAGGTGCTCGGGAGCGAGGATGAACTGCGGAGTGCTATCTCTAACCTGGTCTATAACGCGGTTAATCATACCCCGGAAGGAACGGATATTATGGTGCGCTGGCAGCAGACACCAACGGGGGCCGAGTTTAGCGTCGAGGATAACGGGCCGGGCATTGCGCCTGAGCATCTTCCACGTCTGACCGAGCGGTTTTACCGGGTAGATAAAGCCCGTTCCCGGCAAACGGGGGGAAGCGGGCTGGGGCTGGCCATTGTGAAGCACGCGGTGAATCACCATGAAAGCCGCCTCGATATTCAAAGCACGCTGGGCAAAGGAACCCGTTTCAGTTTCGTTATACCGGAACGATTAATTGCCAAAAAGATCGCCTGACGGCGGGTGTGTCATTTTACCTTTCCACGGGCCAGCTATTGCTGGCCCGTTTGCTTTGCAGTAAAGCGAAACGCGAATGAATTTTATACGGCTGGTGCTTTTTTGTTCGCATGATTAGCCATGGCTTTTTCATGATATTAGCGAATTATTCTGGTTGGTATTTTCATGATGGTATATTGTTCTGGTTTTACGATCCCTCCTTGCCTTTAAACGTTATAAGCGTTTAAATTGCCCCCCAGATACTGTCAGACCGACTGTATTTGCGTGGTAAATCGAAAAACTATTCTTCTCCACGCCAGGACGGGAGCATATCCCGCTGAAATTGAGCAAAATTTCCGCTGTATCGTCCCATTGGGGATGGCGAAAATCTCAATATATTCAACACCACATCCACAGGCAGTAAGGTTTTATGACCCATCACTTAAAATCGCGTGACATCATCGCGCTGGGCTTTATGACATTTGCGCTGTTCGTTGGCGCAGGCAACATCATTTTTCCCCCAATGGTTGGCTTACAGGCGGGTGAACACGTCTGGACAGCAGCATTTGGTTTCCTGATCACTGCCGTGGGCCTGCCGGTGTTGACCGTGGTTGCGCTGGCGAAAGTTGGCGGCGGCGTTGATAGCCTCAGCACCCCAATTGGTAAAGTGGCTGGCGTCCTGCTGGCAACGGTGTGTTATCTGGCCGTTGGCCCGCTGTTTGCGACCCCGCGTACCGCGACAGTCTCCTTCGAAGTGGGGATTGCGCCACTGACCGGTGACGGTGCGATGCCGCTGTTTATCTACAGCCTGGTTTACTTCGCTATTGTGATTCTGGTCTCCCTCTATCCGGGCAAACTGCTGGATACCGTGGGTAACTTCCTGGCTCCACTCAAAATTATCGCGCTGATCGTGCTGGCGGTTGCGGCCATTATCTGGCCTGCGGGTCCTATCAGCAGCGCGATGGATGCCTATCAAAATGCGGCCTTCTCTAACGGATTTGTGAACGGCTATCTGACAATGGATACGCTGGGCGCGATGGTGTTTGGTATCGTTATCGTGAACGCCGCTCGTTCCCGTGGTGTGACCGAAGCGCGTCTGCTGACCCGCTATACCATCTGGGCTGGTCTGATGGCCGGTGTGGGCCTGACGCTGCTCTATCTGGCGCTGTTCCGCCTGGGTTCCGATAGCGCCACGCTGGTCGATCAGAACGCGAATGGTGCGGCAATTCTGCACGCTTACGTTCAGCACACCTTTGGCGGTGCGGGCAGCATGCTGCTGGCGGCCCTGATCTTCCTGGCCTGTCTGGTGACGGCGGTTGGCCTGACCTGTGCCTGTGCGGAGTTCTTTGCGCAATATCTGCCGCTCTCTTACCGCACGCTGGTATTCATCCTCGGCATCTTCTCCATGGCGGTGTCTAACCTCGGTCTGAGCCACCTGATTCAGGTCTCCATTCCGGTGCTGACGGCCATCTATCCGCCATGTATCGTGCTGGTGGTGTTGAGCTTTACGCGCCCGTGGTGGAACAACTCCTCGCGAATTATTGCGCCAGCCATGTTTATCAGCCTGATTTTTGGTATCCTTGACGGGATTAAAGCATCAGCGTTTGCTCACATCCTGCCAGCCTGGACACAGCGTCTGCCGCTGTCTGAGCAAGGTCTGGCCTGGCTGATGCCTACCGTTGTTGCACTGGTTCTGGCCATTATCTGGGACCGTGCTGCAGGGCGTCAGGTTACATCGAACGCCCATTAATCAACGGCAACAAACTGTTTAACCACGGGGCTTAAGGCCCCGTGGTTTTTTGTTTTTTTCGTGTTGAATGGCAAGATTTAAATGGAAAGCACTAACAAACTCAAACGTGGGCTGAGCACGCGCCACATTCGCTTTATGGCGCTCGGCTCCGCTATCGGTACCGGTCTTTTTTATGGCTCGGCAGATGCCATCAAAATGGCCGGTCCAAGCGTTCTGCTGGCCTACATCATCGGCGGCGTGGCGGCGTATATCATCATGCGTGCGCTGGGAGAGATGTCGGTTCATAACCCTTCAGCCAGTTCATTCTCGCGCTATGCGCAGGAGAATTTAGGCCCGCTGGCCGGGTTTATCACCGGCTGGACCTACTGCTTCGAAATTCTGATTGTGGCCATTGCCGACGTCACCGCCTTTGGCATCTACATGGGCGTCTGGTTCCCGGCGGTACCGCACTGGATTTGGGTGTTGAGCGTGGTGCTGATTATCTGTGCCGTCAACCTGATGAGCGTGAAGGTCTTTGGAGAACTGGAGTTCTGGTTCTCCTTCTTCAAGGTTGCCACCATCATCATCATGATTGTGGCCGGTTTCGGCATCATCATCTGGGGGATCGGTAATGGCGGCCAGCCAACCGGTATTCATAACCTCTGGAGCAACGGTGGCTTCTTCAGCAACGGCTGGCTCGGCATGGTGATGTCGCTCCAGATG
The DNA here is from genome assembly GCF_050031595.1 of Enterobacter cloacae complex sp. 309I3. Lineage (NCBI taxonomy): Bacteria > Pseudomonadati > Pseudomonadota > Gammaproteobacteria > Enterobacterales > Enterobacteriaceae > Enterobacter > Enterobacter cloacae complex sp. 309I3. The sequence goes on from NZ_JBLGWI010000001.1 coordinate 1,071,299, forward strand.
GTGATGTTCGCCTACGGCGGGATTGAGATCATCGGGATTACCGCCGGGGAAGCCAAAGACCCGGAGAAATCCATTCCACGCGCCATCAACTCGGTGCCGATGCGTATTCTGGTGTTCTATGTGGGTACGCTGTTCGTCATTATGTCTATCTATCCGTGGAACCAGGTGGGGACCAACGGTAGCCCGTTTGTGCTGACCTTCCAGCATATGGGCATCGCCTTTGCGGCCAGCATCCTGAACTTTGTGGTCCTGACCGCGTCGCTGTCAGCGATCAACAGTGACGTCTTTGGCGTGGGCCGCATGTTGCACGGCATGGCAGAGCAGGGCAGTGCGCCAAAGGTCTTTGCCAAAACCTCCCGTCGCGGCACGCCATGGGTGACGGTTATGGTGATGACCGTTGCGCTGCTGCTGTCGGTCTACCTGAACTACATCATGCCGGAAAACGTCTTCCTGGTGATCGCTTCTCTGGCGACCTTCGCGACCGTGTGGGTGTGGATCATGATCCTGCTGTCGCAGATTGCGTTCCGCCGCCGTCTGTCCCCTGAGGAGGCAAAAGCGCTGAAGTTTAAAGTGCCAGGCGGGGTAGCGACGACCGTCGTTGGGCTGATCTTCCTGGTGTTTATCATCGGCCTGATTGGCTACCATCCTGATACCCGTATTTCCCTCTACGTGGGCTGTGCGTGGATCGTACTGCTGCTGGTGGGTTGGGGGTTTAAATGCCGCCGCGACCGTCAGCTGGCGCAAGCGCAGTAATATTTTATGCCCTCTCCCACAGGGAGAGGGAATTTTGTCTCCTCCTCCTTTCTCCTCCCCCAATAAATCACGTCATGGTGAGCTAACCTTAATCACCCTGTGGCAAGGTGACGTCAATTTCATCAAAGGGGATTCGTGATGTTAAACGCCTGGCACCTTCCGGTTGCCCCATTTGTTAAGCAAAACAAAGACAACCTTGTGATTACGCTCTGGCTGGCGGGGGAAAATCAGCCTGAACGCGTGACGCTACGCGCTGAAGTCGATAATGAAGAAACCACGCTGAAAATGCACAAGCAGCGCAGCCAGCCGCAGCCTGGCGTAACGGCATGGCGGGCAAACATCGACTTGCGCAGCGGCCAGCCGCGCCGACGCTATAGCTTTAAGCTGCTCTGGAATAACCGCCAGCTGTGGTTTACCCCGCAGGGATTTAGCCGTTTTCCTCCGGCGCGGCTGGAGCAGTTTGCCGTCGATTACCCGGACGCTGGCCCGCAGTGGGTTAACGATCAGGTCTTCTATCAGATCTTCCCGGATCGCTTTGCGCGCAGCGAAACGCGCACCGCCGGGCAGGATAAGGTCTATTATCACCACGCCGCAGGACACGACATTATCCTGAAAGAATGGGATGAGCCGTTAACCGCGCAGGCGGGCGGCTCGACGTTCTACGGCGGCGATCTTGACGGCATCAGCGAAAAGCTACCGTATCTGAAGAAGCTGGGCGTGACGGCGCTGTACCTTAACCCGGTGTTTAAAGCACCGAGCGTGCATAAATACGATACCGCCGATTATCGCCACGTTGACCCGCAGTTTGGCGGTGATGACGCGCTGCTTCGTCTGCGTAAAAATACGCAAAAAGAGGGCATGCGTCTGATTCTGGACGGCGTGTTCAACCACAGCGGCGACTCACACGCGTGGTTTGACCGTCATAACCAGTCGATGGGCGGGGCGTGCCATAACCCGGATTCACCCCAGCGCGACTGGTACAGCTTCAACGAGGAGGGTCACGCGCTGGACTGGCTGGGCTATCCGAGCCTGCCGAAACTGGATTTCCAGTCGCCAACGCTGGTGAACGAGATTTACGGCGGTGAAAACAGCATTGTGCGCCACTGGTTGAGTGAGCCATGGAATGTGGATGGCTGGCGTCTTGACGTGGTGCATATGCTCGGTGAAGCGGGCGGGGCGCGTAATAACCTTCAGCACGTCGCCGGGATCACCCGTGCAGCAAAAGCTGCGCAGCCGGAGGCGTTCGTGTTTGGCGAACATTTTGGCGACGCGCGCCAGTGGCTGCAGGCGGACGCAGAAGATGCGGCAATGAACTATCGCGGTTTTACCTTCCCGCTGTGGGGATTCCTTGCTAACACCGATATTTCCTACGATCCGCAGCATATTGATGCGGAAACCTGCATGGCATGGATGGATAACTACCGCGCCAGTCTTTCGCATCAGCAGCAGTTACGGATGTTTAACCAGCTGGACAGCCATGACACCGCGCGATTTAAATCCCTGCTCGGTAAGGATATCGCGCGCCTGCCGCTGGCGGTGACCTGGCTCTTTACCTGGCCGGGCGTGCCGTGCATCTATTACGGCGATGAGGTGGGGCTGGACGGGAACAACGATCCATTCTGCCGCAAAACCTTCCCATGGGATCCGGCGAAGCAGGACAAAGCGCTGTTCAGCCTGTACCAGCGTCTGGCGAAACTACGTAAGCAGAGCCAGGCGCTGCGCTACGGCGGTTGTCAGGTGGTTTATGCCCACGACAACGTGGTGGTGTTTGTCCGCGTTTATAACCAGCAGCGCGTGCTGGTAGCCATCAACCGGGGCGAGGCGTGCGAAGTGGTGCTGGATGACTCTCCGCTGCTTAACGTGAGCGCGTGGCAGCTAAAAGAGGGGAAAGGGAGCGTGCAGGAGGGGATCCTCTCCCTGCCGGCGATTTCTGCTTCCGTCTGGTTTGGCTGACGGCGTGATTACAAAAAGGCCCGCATAAGCGGGCCTTTTTCGTAAACCGTGCCGATTACAGGCTGGATACGTTCTCGGACAGGTATTTCGCAACGCCGTCTGGGGACGCAGACATACCTTCTTTACCTTTTTCCCACTGAGCCGGGCACACTTCACCGTGCTCTTCGTGGAACTGCAGCGCGTCAACCATACGCAGCATTTCGTCGATGTTACGACCCAGCGGCAGATCGTTCACAACCTGGTGACGCACGATGCCGTTCGCGTCGATCAGGAAGGAGCCACGCAGCGCAACGCCAGCGTCCGGATGTTCGATACCGTAAGCCTGCTGGATTTCGCGTTTGATGTCCGCAACCATTGCGTATTTCACCGCACCGATGCCGCCTTTGTCGACAGGGGTGTTACGCCATGCGTTGTGTACAAACTCAGAGTCGAAGGAGACGCCAACCACTTCTACGCCACGCTTCTGGAATTCTTCATAACGTTTGTCGAACGCGATCAGCTCAGACGGGCAAACGAAAGTGAAGTCCATTGGCCAGAAGAACAGAACGGTCGCTTTACCGTTGGTGTGCTGTTTGAAGTTGAAGTTTTCAACGATTTCACCGTTGCCCAGAACTGCTGCAGCTGTAAAATCCGGAGCCGGACGAGTTACCAGAACCATATGATTCTCCTGTAGATACTAAGGTTATTTGGAACGCAACGCGAGCCAGTATAGAGAGTGTTCATGGATAAGACAAAGAGGTGGTGACAATCGTTCCGCCAGCTTTTACCTATCAATGCGAATTCTGTCAGAGCTGTTTGTTTTTCGCCTGCGCCATCATTCGCGGGTAAAACTGCCAGAAACGCGATTCCAGCGCATCGTAATGTTCGTCCAGGTCATGCCATGAATCGCGTAGCGCATCCAGACGCGGTCGGCGGCTCGCCATCCCATTTAACACATTCTGGATGAAGTCCATCTCGCGATAGCGCTCCAGCCAGCGTTCCGACCACAGGTAATTATTCAGATTCACAAAGCGCGGCGGCGAGTCGGGCAGAATGATCGACACCTGCTGGTGGGCATAACGCACAAAATCCGGCAATGGCATCTTCGGCGACAGCTGCTCCCAGTGGCGCGACAGGAAATGGTCCCACATGACATCAAGCGAGATTGGCGCAACGCGGCGCGTTTCAGGGCGAAACCACGCTTTGGCCTCGGTTACTTCTGGCAGGTTATCCGTCATGACATCGATACGACGATGCATAAAAATCCCGTCGACAACCTCAGCGGGCCAGGTTTCGGCGGGGTTGCCGCGGACGAAATCGGCCAGCAAATTGCCGGAAAGGGAGCTGTCAGCGAGGTGAGCGAGGTGCAGGTGAGCGAGAAAATTCATGCGTTTTATTTGTCCGGGGGCGGCTAGTTGTTGCAGCAAAAGGGTGTGAGCACTAGACTATGCCGCCTGTTTTTAAGTCACGAGTATACGTCATGCGCGTCGCCGATTTCTCCTTTGAACTACCTGAATCCCTGATTGCTCACTATCCAATGCCTGAGCGCAGTAGCTGTCGCTTGCTGTCACTGGACGGGCCAACGGGCGAGCTGACGCACGGTACTTTCACCGATCTGCTCGACAAGCTCAACCCTGGCGATCTGCTGGTCTTTAACAATACCCGCGTGATCCCGGCGCGTCTGTTTGGCCGCAAGGCCAGCGGCGGCAAGATTGAAGTGCTGGTCGAACGTATGCTCGATGATAAACGTATTCTGGCACATATTCGCGCCTCTAAAGCACCTAAACCGGGTGCCGAACTGCTGCTGGGCGATGACGAGAGCATCAAAGCAACCATGACCGCGCGCCACGACGCGCTGTTCGAAGTGGAATTCAACGATGAGCGCACGGTGCTGGATATTCTCAATGCCATCGGCCACATGCCTTTGCCGCCGTACATTGAGCGCCCGGATGAAGAGGCCGATCGTGAGCTCTACCAGACCGTCTACAGTCAGAAGCCTGGCGCGGTAGCGGCGCCGACGGCGGGTCTGCACTTTGACGAACCGCTGCTGGAAAAATTACGCGCAAAAGGCGTGGAGATGGCGTTTGTGACGCTGCACGTCGGCGCGGGCACCTTCCAGCCGGTGCGGGTAGACAGCATTGAAGATCACATCATGCACTCTGAGTATGCTGAAGTGCCGCAGGAGGTTGTTGATGCGGTTCTGGCGGCAAAAGCGCGCGGCAGCCGCGTTGTTGCGGTAGGCACCACCTCCGTACGTTCACTGGAGAGCGCTGCCCAGGCGGCTCAAAAAGATCTGATCGAGCCATTCTTTGGCGATACGCAGATCTTTATCTATCCGGGCTATCAGTACAAAGTCATCGATGCACTGGTGACCAATTTCCATCTGCCTGAATCAACGCTGATTATGCTGGTCTCCGCCTTTGCGGGGTATCAGCACACCATGGCGGCATACAAGTCTGCGGTAGAACAAAAATATCGCTTTTTTAGCTACGGGGACGCGATGTTTATCACGTACAATCCGCTGGCTTTGAATGAGCGTGTCGGGGAATAAGTCCGCGGCACCGGAATAATGTGTTGGACTGTTTTTCTGGCACAGAGGAATAAAAATGAAATTTGAACTCGATACCACCGATGGCCGCGCGCGTCGCGGTCGCTTGGTGTTTGATCGCGGCGTGGTGGAAACCCCCGCGTTTATGCCTGTGGGGACTTACGGCACCGTAAAAGGGATGACGCCGGAAGAAGTAGAAGCCACTGGCGCCCAGATTATCCTCGGTAATACCTTCCACCTGTGGCTGCGTCCTGGTCAGGAGATCATGAAGCTTCACGGCGATCTGCATGACTTCATGCAGTGGAAAGGCCCGATCCTGACCGATTCTGGCGGTTTCCAGGTCTTCAGCCTGGGTGATATTCGCAAGATCACCGAGGAGGGCGTCCACTTCCGTAACCCGATCAACGGCGATCCGATTTTCCTCGATCCTGAAAAGTCTATGGAGATTCAGTACGATCTCGGCTCTGACATCGTGATGATCTTCGACGAATGTACGCCATACCCGGCGGACTGGGATTACGCTAAACGTTCCATGGAGATGTCGCTGCGCTGGGCGAAGCGTAGCCGCGACCGTTTTGACTCCCTGCAGAACAAAAATGCGCTGTTCGGCATTATCCAGGGCAGTGTTTACGAAGATTTACGCGATATCTCTGTTAAAGGTCTGGTAGAGATAGGTTTTGATGGCTACGCTGTCGGCGGTTTAGCTGTGGGTGAGCCGAAGGAAGACATGCACCGTATTCTGGAACATGTCTGCCCGCAAATCCCGGCGGATAAACCCCGTTACCTGATGGGTGTGGGTAAGCCAGAAGACCTGGTTGAAGGTGTGCGCCGCGGCATTGATATGTTCGACTGCGTCATGCCAACCCGTAACGCACGTAACGGTCATCTGTTTGTTACCGATGGCGTGGTGAAAATCCGTAACGCGAAGCATAAGAGTGACACCAGTCCGCTCGATGCCGAGTGCGATTGCTACACCTGTCGCAATTATTCTCGCGCGTATTTGCATCATCTCGATCGTTGCAATGAGATTTTGGGCGCGCGTCTCAATACCATTCATAACCTTCGCTATTATCAGCGCTTAATGGCTGGTTTACGCAAGGCTATCGAAGAGGGTAAATTAGAGAGCTTCGTGACCGATTTTTACCAACGTCAGGGTCGAACCGTTCCACCTTTGAACGTTGATTAATATTAATAATGAGGGAATTTGAATGAGCTTTTTTATTTCTGATGCGGTAGCGGCAACAGGTGCTCCAGCGCAGGGCAGCCCGATGTCTCTGATTCTGATGCTGGTTGTGTTCGGTCTGATCTTCTACTTCATGATCCTGCGCCCACAGCAGAAGCGTACCAAAGAGCACAAAAAGCTGATGGACTCCATCGCGAAAGGTGATGAAGTCCTGACTAACGGTGGCCTGGTCGGTCGCGTAACCAAAGTGGCTGAAAGTGGCTACATTGCTATCGCCCTGAACGACACCACTGAAGTGGTTATCAAACGTGACTTCGTAGCTGCCGTTCTGCCGAAAGGCACCATGAAGGCGCTGTAATCCCAACTTTTCCCAAAGGGAACTGCCGTGTTAAACCGTTATCCTTTGTGGAAGTACATCATGCTGGTCGTCGTGATTCTCGTCGGCCTGCTGTACGCGCTTCCCAACCTGTATGGTGAGGATCCGGCTGTTCAAATCACTGGCGCGCGCGGTGTCGCCGCCAGTGAGCAAACGCTGATCCAGGTCCAGAAAACGTTACAAGAAGAAAAAATTACCGCTAAGTCTGTGGCTCTGGAAGAGGGCGCAATTCTTGCTCGCTTCGACACCACCGACACGCAGCTCCGCGCTCGCGAAGCGCTGATGGGCGTGCTGGGTGATAAATACGTCGTGGCGCTTAACCTTGCTCCTGCTACCCCACGTTGGCTGGCTGCGCTGAGCGCAGAGCCAATGAAACTCGGTCTTGACCTCCGTGGCGGCGTACACTTCCTGATGGAAGTGGATATGGATACCGCGCTGGGCAAACTGCAGGAACAGAATATCGATAGCCTGCGCAGCGATCTGCGTGAAAAAGGCATCGCGTATACCACCGTTCGTAAAGAAGATAACTACGGTATGAGCATCACGTTCCGCGACAGTGCGGCGCGCGATCAGGCTGTAGATTACCTGACCCAACGTCACCGTGACCTGGTGATCACCGCTCAGGGCAGCAACCAGCTGCGCGCGGTAATGACCGACGCCCGTCTGAAAGAAGCGCGTGAATATGCCGTTCAGCAGAACATCAACATTCTGCGCAACCGTGTAAACCAACTGGGCGTGGCTGAACCGCTGGTGCAGCGTCAGGGTGCTGACCGTATCGTTGTAGAACTGCCGGGTATTCAGGACACCGCGCGCGCGAAAGAGATTCTGGGCGCCACTGCAACGCTGGAATTCCGTCTGGTGAACACCAACGTTGACCAGTCTGCTGCCGCTTCTGGCCGTATTCCGGGTGACTCGGAAGTGAAAGAGACCCGCGAAGGTCAGCCCGTTGTGCTGTACAAACGCGTGATCCTGACCGGTGACCATATCACCGACTCCACCTCCAGCCAGGACGAGTACAACCAGCCGCAGGTTAACATCTCGCTGGACAGCGCGGGTGGTAACATCATGTCTAACTTCACCAAGGACAACATCGGTAAACCGATGGCAACCCTGTTCGTGGAGTACAAAGACAGCGGTAAGAAAGACGCTAACGGCCGTGCGGTGCTGGTGAAAGAGGAAGAGGTGATTAACATCGCCAATATCCAGTCTCGTCTGGGTAACAGCTTCCGTATCACTGGTATCAACAACCCGAACGAAGCGCGTCAGCTCTCTCTGCTGCTGCGTGCCGGTGCGCTGATTGCGCCAATTCAGATTGTTGAAGAACGTACCATTGGTCCAACTCTGGGTATGCAAAACATCCAGCAGGGGCTGGAAGCGTGTCTGGCCGGTCTGGCGGTCTCTATCCTCTTCATGATCTTCTTCTATAAGAAGTTTGGTCTGATTGCCACCTCCGCGCTGATCGCGAACCTGGTGCTGATCATCGGCATTATGTCCCTGCTGCCAGGGGCGACGCTGACCATGCCGGGGATTGCGGGTATCGTTCTGACCCTTGCGGTGGCGGTCGACGCCAACGTACTGATTAACGAACGTATCAAAGAAGAGTTGAGCAACGGTCGCTCTGTTCAGCAGGCGATTGATGAAGGCTATAAAGGCGCATTCAGCTCCATCTTCGATGCGAACGTAACAACACTGATCAAGGTTCTTATCCTGTATGCAGTGGGGACTGGCGCAATCAAAGGCTTTGCGATTACCACCGGTATCGGTGTTGCAACGTCAATGTTTACTGCTATTGTCGGCACCCGTGCCATCGTGAACCTGCTGTACGGCGGCAAGCGCGTCAAAAAGCTGTCTATCTGAGGAGTGCGTTGTGGCACAGGAATATACTGTTGAACAATTGAACCACGGCCGTAAAGTCTGGGACTTTATGCGCTGGGACTACTGGGCCTTCGGCATTTCAGGTTTACTGCTGATTCTGTCCATCGTCGTTATGGGCGTAAAAGGCTTTAACTGGGGTCTGGATTTCACCGGTGGTACGGTGATTGAAATCACCCTGGAAAAACCGGTCGATATGGACCAGATGCGTCAGTCACTGCAGAAAGCGGGCTTTGAAGAGCCGCTGCTGCAGAACTTTGGCAGCAGCCGCGACATCATGGTGCGTATGCCGCCGGTACACGATGCCAACGGCAGTCAGGAACTGGGCAGCAAGGTTGTTAGCGTGATTAACGAAACAACCAGCCAGAACGCCACGGTTAAGCGTATTGAGTTCGTCGGCCCGAGCGTGGGTGCGGACCTGGCGCAAACCGGTGCGATGGCACTGCTGGTGGCGCTGATCTCCATCCTGGTGTACGTCGGTTTCCGCTTTGAGTGGCGACTGGCGGCGGGTGTGGTTATCGCACTGGCGCACGATGTGGTGATCACCATGGGCGTACTGTCTCTGTTCCATATTGAGATTGACCTGACAATTGTGGCATCCCTGATGTCCGTTATCGGTTACTCCCTGAACGACAGTATCGTGGTATCTGACCGTATTCGTGAAAACTTCCGTAAGATCCGTCGCGGTACGCCGTACGAAATCTTTAACGTGTCGTTGACCCAGACGCTGCACCGTACCTTGATCACATCCGGTACCACCTTGATGGTGATCCTGATGCTGTATCTCTTCGGTGGCCCGGTGCTGGAAGGCTTCTCGTTGACCATGCTGATCGGTGTGTCTATCGGTACTGCGTCGTCAATCTACGTGGCGTCCGCTCTGGCACTGAAACTTGGCATGAAGCGCGAGCACCTGCTCCAGCAGAAGGTCGAGAAAGAAGGGGCGGATCAGCCGTCTATTCTGCCGTAAGACGTTTATCGCGTTATCGAAATCCCGGTCTGTTGACCGGGATTTTTTTTATCTGCTCCTGACAAACACTCCTGACAGTATGCTGTCAGGAGCCCTGTCGTAGACTCCTGTTGAACCCAAACAAGAGGCAGGAGGATTTATGAAAAGTGTGATTAACTGGTTTGAGATCCCGGTCGCGGATATGGATCGCGCCATCAAATTTTATGAGCCGGTGATGCAGGTTTCACTGAGGCGCGAGAAAATGGACAGCGCCGAGCTGGCGGTATTCCCGCATGAGGATCCGGCCACCGGCGGCGCGCTGGCAAAATTTGAGGGGATTATTCCCTCGGTGCAGGGGGCCATTATCTACCTGCATACTGACAATCTGACAGCAACGCTCGATCGCATTGCCTCTGCGGGCGGCGAGTGCGTGTTTGGCCCGCTGGAGTTACCGCGCGGTATTGGTACTATTGCTTTATTTACCGACAGCGAAGGTAATCGCGTCGGCCTTCATCAACCTGCCTGAGAGCGTAAGCAAAAATGACCCGACGCGCTGACCGTTTGTTTCAGATAGTACAGATCCTGCGGGGCCGACGTCTGACAACGGCAGCGCATCTTGCGGACAGGCTGGGCGTTTCTGAGCGCACAGTGTACCGCGATATCCGCGACCTGTCGCTTTCCGGCGTGCCGGTGGAGGGCGAAGCGGGGAGCGGTTACCGGCTGATGTCGGGGTTTGACCTGCCGCCGCTGATGCTGACAAACAAGGAGTCTGAGGCGCTGATTGTGGCTATTCGCCTGCTTACCACCTGGGGCGGGGAGTCGCTGTCGCGCGAACTGGAGTCGGCACAGGAGAAAGTGCTCGCGATCCTGCCCGAAGAGAGCCGCCGAAAGGCAGAGCAGACGCGGATCTACGCCCCGGATTTTGGCATGAAAAGCCACTCCCGCAGTGATTTTGATGTCATACATCAGGCGATCTCGGCCCAGCGCGTGCTCGTGCTGCATTATCGTGACGAAGCGGGGCAATTTTCAACGCGTGAGGTTCAGCCGCTGGGGCTGTTTTTCTGGGGTGAACGCTGGTTACTGGCGTCATGGTGTGAACTGCGCGATGACTATCGCTGTTTCCGTCTCGACAGATGCCTCAAAATTGTCCTTACGGAAAGACGCTTTAGTGAGAGTGCAGACCGATCGCTGGCGGATTTTTTGCGCAAGGTGAAGCAGTAACAAGCCACGGGGAGAGGCAGCCCGCACAGGTTTTGTAGGCCGGGTAAGCGTCAGTGCCACCCGGCAACAATCACACGATTAGAAGTTGTAACCCACTACCAGGTAACCACCCCAACCGGTAGAACGGACGCTGAAGTCGCCGTTGCCGAAGTTCAGGCTGGCGTCGTCGTTCCACTGTCCACCGTTGTGCCAGTAACGCGCAACAACAGAGTAGTGCCAGTGATCGTAGTTCAGCGCCAGGATGTGGCTGGAGGCGATGGAGTCGTTGGTGCGCGCTTTCTTACCGTTCAGATCGCGGAAGTCGTTGTCGCCCAGATCGGAACCCCAGTCAAAGTTGGTGAAGCCGATATAGCTCAGGTTGCCGCCCCACAGCTGGGTGATTGGCACAAAGTATTTCACTTTGAAACGGTAACCATCCCACTCGTTTTCGTTCGCGGCACCGTAGTTCTGCCATTGATACTTAGCGTACACGTTCAGAGACAGGCTCATTGGCAGGCCCGTGTCGATGTCGGTACCCAGACCCATATACCAGGTGCTCTGGCGACCGGACTTGTTACGGCCCATGTCGTAGATATAGTTGTTCGCGAAATACCACTCTTTGAACGGACCAAACGCCAGGCTGGTACCAGTCAGTTTATCAATAGAGAAGCGCGGTTCGATCTCCATGAACAGTGGGGAACCGTGGTTCCAGATACCTTTTGCGTCGGTGTTACCACCGAAGAAGACCGGTGCATCCATATAGCCGTAGAAATCAAACCAGTCTTTCTTGGCGAACGCTTCGTACTCCAGGTAGGTATCGTTACGGATCTGAGGTCCGAAACGGGTGTGGTAGCTGCCGACCACGTTAACGCTCTGGTGCCACCAGTCGGAGAGGTATTGTGGTTTATCGTTTTCCGCTGCGTTAACAGTGAAAGAGGAGGACAATGCCAGCACGGCGCCGGCTGCGAGTAATGTTTTTTTCATAATCATGCCACTGATTGAAATTCCCTTCCGGGAGTGAAAAATGCGCGAATTGCGTTTCTAAATATTTCGTGTTTCTGCGGAGCCTATTATAGGAATCCTTGCTCACAAAAATATGTGTTGTTTCACATATCTCTCACACGCGTAATCGATTGCGTTCACGTTTGCGTACTTTAAACGGCCGGGATTGTAGCGGCAATCATTTATGTTGCCAATCCATACGAAATGTAAATGTTAGCGGAGTGACATTTCACTCCGCTCAAAAGGAGGGGGATTACTGTGCGGCGGGTTGGATGTCGTGAATGCGGATAAAGCCTAACTGATCGGGCGTAAGGCCGCTTAACTGCAGCGGAATATCCACATCACTCGGCGCTAAAACACTGGCCGGGGCGGTGAAGAGCTGATTCTTCACGTTCACCTCCTGGTAATTCTCGGTGGTGCCCTGGATCTGGCCCCACTCGACGGTGCCGCTAAAGGCTGGCAGCGGATCGTTGGACTCACCCTGAATGCGTAATGTTGCGCGAGTACCATCCGCATTTGCAGCCACATTCACCAGCGACATTTTTAACGTGCCAACCTGGCTGTTGAGACGGGCAGGGGTGTTGGCCCCCGGCAGCAAATACACTCCGCTGGTGGATTTTGCATTCAGCGCGTTTTGCTGGGTGATCTTCACGGTCTCTTTGTTCAGTTTGTCCATTGCCGTATTGAGCGTATTCACGCTCTGTTTCATCTGGCGGACTTCGGTTTGCTGTGCACAGGCGCTAAGGGTGAAGAGGCTCCCCACCAGCAGAATTTTCAGGTAACGTCTTGTCATTGCGTTTAATTCCTTGAAATAACGGATCACCGTAATGGTAGCCAGCATCATCCCGACAGACATAGATCCTTTGTCTCAAAAAGCTCTTCCTTTGTTGTCAGGCCAGTTCAGGGTAAAATGAAAGTCAGTTAACCAGATAACAGGGATACCGTATGCATTGCCCATTCTGCTCCGCTGTGGATACCAAAGTCATCGATTCTCGCCTTGTGGGCGAAGGGTCTTCCGTACGCCGCCGTCGGCAGTGTCTGGTATGTAACGAGCGTTTCACGACCTTTGAGGTGGCAGAGCTGGTCATGCCGCGTGTGGTAAAAAGTAACGACGTGCGCGAGCCGTTTAACGAAGAGAAACTGCGCAGCGGAATGCTCAAGGCGCTGGAAAAACGCCCCGTCAGCGCGGATGACGTCGAAATGGCGTTAAACCACATTAAATCTTACCTTCGTGGTCTGGGTGAACGTGAAGTACCCAGCAAGATGATCGGCAATCTGGTGATGGAGCAGTTGAAAAAGCTCGATAAGGTTGCCTATATCCGCTTCGCCTCTGTCTACCGCAGTTTCGAAGATATCAAAGAGTTTGGCGAAGAGATCGCCCGCTTACAGGATTGAGTCTATGCAGGATGAGATGTACATGGCGCGCGCCATGAAGCTGGCGCAGCGCGGTCGATTTACCACCCATCCTAACCCCAACGTCGGGTGCGTCATTGTTAAAGATGGCGAGATCGTGGGCGAAGGTTTCCACTACCGTGCGGGCGAGCCCCATGCTGAGGTGCATGCCCTGCGTATGGCGGGTGAAAAAGCGCGTGGGGCTACGGCCTACGTGACGCTTGAGCCGTGCAGCCATCACGGGCGCACACCGCCATGCTGTGAAGCGCTGATCGCGGCGGGAGTGTCGCGCGTTGTCGCTGCGATGCAGGATCCTAATCCCCAGGTGGCCGGACGTGGTCTGTACCGTCTGCAGCAGGAAGGGATCGATGTTAGCCACGGCCTGATGATGCAGGATGCGGAAGCGATTAACAAAGGCTTCCTGAAACGTATGCGTACCGGGTTCCCGTATATTCAGCTCAAGCTGGGCGCCTCACTGGATGGCCGCACGGCGATGGCGAACGGCGAAAGTCAGTGGATCACCTCGCCGCAGGCAAGGCGCGATGTGCAACGTCTGCGTGCGCAAAGCCATGCTATCCTCACCAGCAGTGAAACGGTGCTCGCGGACGATCCGGCCATGACCGTGCGCTGGAACGAACTGAATGCCGATACCCAGGCGCTGTACCCACAGGAAAACCTGCGTCAGCCGCTGCGTATTGTCATTGATAGCCAGAACCGCGTCACGCCTGAACACCGCATTGTGCAGCTGCCCGGTGAAACCTGGATTGCCCGCACAAAAGATGATTCACGCGACTGGCCGGAAAGCGTGCGCAGCATTATGGTGCCGGAGCACAACGGTCATCTGGATCTCGTGGTGCTGATGATGCTGCTGGGTAAGCAGCAGGTGAACAGCATCTGGGTGGAAGCCGGCCCGACGCTGGCAGGCGCACTGCTCCAGGCAGGTCTGGTCGATGAACTGATTGTCTACGTTGCGCCTAAACTGCTGGGTAGCGACGCGCGTGGCCTGTTTGTGCTGCCCGGCCTTGAAAAACTGGCCGATGCACCACAACTCAAATTTAGCGAGATTCGTCCGGTGGGTCCGGATGTTTGCCTCCATTTAACGACAGCGTAATTGCTCCTGAAATAGGGAAGCAGTGCGCAAAGTATTATGATAAAATCCGCCCCCCTGCGGGGCCAAATGAACCCGTAAAGGAAGAGTATGAACATTATTGAAGCTGCTGTAGCTACCCCGGACGCTCGCGTCGCCATCACCATTGCGCGTTTCAACAACTTCATCAACGATAGCCTGCTGGAAGGTGCGGTTGACGCCCTGAAACGTATCGGCCAGGTTAAAGATGACAACATTACCGTTGTGTGGGTTCCAGGTGCTTACGAACTGCCACTGGCAGCGGGCGCGCTGGCGAAAACCGGTAAATACGACGCGGTGATTGCGCTGGGTACCGTTATTCGTGGCGGCACTGCGCACTTCGAATACGTTGCGGGCGGTGCAAGCAATGGTCTGGCGCACGTTGCACAGGACGCTGAAATTCCTGTCGCGTTCGGCGTGCTGACCACCGAAAGTATTGAACAAGCCATCGAACGTGCTGGCACTAAAGCCGGTAACAAAGGTGCAGAAGCTGCACTCACCGCGCTTGAAATGATCAATGTATTGAAAGCCATCAAGGCCTGATTTTTTTGTAAGGGGAATTCCGTGAAACCTGCTGCTCGTCGCCGCGCCCGTGAATGTGCCGTTCAGGCACTTTACTCCTGGCAGTTGTCCCAGAACGACATCGCTGATGTTGAATACCAGTTCCTGTCAGAACAGGACGTGAAAGATGTTGACGTTCTGTACTTCCGTGAACTGCTGTCGGGAGTGGCGACTAATAGCGCGTATCTCGATGGTCTGATGAAACCCTACCTCTCCCGTCTGCTCGAAGAGCTGGGTCAGGTAGAAAAAGCAGTGCTGCGCATTGCGCTGTTTGAGCTGTCTAAACGTGATGATGTGCCGTACAAAGTGGCCATCAACGAAGCGATCGAACTGGCGAAAACCTTCGGCGCTGAAGACAGCCACAAGTTTGTAAACGGCGTTCTTGATAAAGCAGCACCTGCGATCCGTCCCCACAAAAAGTGATCCGCAAACCGGAGCTCTGCATTGCCTGACGGGCAGTGCGGCTCCGGTTTTTTCTTTTATTTGCTGAGGCATAACGTATGGCATGCGGCGAATTCTCCCTGATTGCCCGTTATTTCGACCGTGTCAGAACCTCTCGTCTTGATGTTGAAACCGGCATTGGCGATGACTGTGCACTTCTCAATATTCCCGAAAAACAGACGCTGGCAATCAGCACCGACACCTTAGTGTGCGGGCGCCATTTCTTACCTGATATCGATCCTGCCGACCTGGCGTATAAAGCGCTGGCGGTCAACGTGAGCGATCTGGCTGCGATGGGGGCCGATCCGGCGTGGTTAACGCTGGCCCTGACGCTGCCAGAGGTCGATGAACCCTGGCTTGAAGCCTTCAGTGACGCTCTGTTTGAGCAGCTTAACTACTACGACATGCAATTGATTGGCGGCGATACCACGGCGGGGCCGCTATCGATGACGCTCGCGATACACGGTTATGTGCCGGCTGGACGCGCGCTGAAACGCTCCGGGGCGAAACCTGGCGACTGGATCTACGTCACCGGTACGCCGGGCGACAGCGCAGCGGGACTGGCGATCCTCCAGGATCGCTTAACCGTGAATGACACTGACGACGCGGCGTATCTGGTCAAACGCCATCTGCGGCCAACGCCGCGTATTCTTCACGGCCAGGCGCTACGCGAACGGGCAAGCTCAGCTATCGATCTCTCGGACGGGTTAATCTCAGACCTCGGTCATATTCTGAAGGCCAGCGGTGTCGGCGCGCGCGTTGACCTGGATCTGTTCCCGCTATCAGAGCAGCTGCTTCGACACGTCGAGCCTGAACAGGCGCTGCGCTGGGCGCTCTCCGGTGGAGAAGATTATGAGCTGTGCTTTACCGTGCCTGAGCTCAACCGTGGGACGCTGGACGTGGCGTTAGCGCATCTCGGCGCGAAGTTTACCTGTATCGGCCAGATCATGCCGGAGAGTGAAGGGCTGAAGTTTGTGAAAGATGGTGCGCCCGTTACGCTGGACTGGAAAGGGTACGATCACTTCGGGTGATGTTGTGCGATCTGTACTGCCGGGTGGCGGCTTCGCCTTACCCGGCTTACGTATTTGAGGGTTAGGGAGAGGGATTACTTAAACCCTACCACCGGATGCTGCTGATACGGTGTCTCCAGCTCGGCAACTTGCTCCGGCGTCAGCGTGATATCCACCGCATTCAGCAGTTCATCAAGCTGCTCTTCCCGCGAAGTGCCAATAATCGGTGCCGCGACGCCGCGTTTACCCAGCAGCCATGCCAGCGCGACCTGGGCGCGGGTGGCTCCGGTATCGTCGGCGATCCCGGCTAACCGTTCGGCAATTAACGCATCGCTGGCTTCTGTACTGGAATAAAGATTTTTTCCTACTTCATCCGATACCAGGCGGGCCGTGGTTTCCCCCCACGGACGGGTCAGGCGACCACGTGCCAGCGGGCTCCACGGGATCACCGCCACGCCTTCCTGATAGCAGAGCGGTAGCATCTCGCGTTCTTCTTCGCGATAGATCAGGTTGTAGTGATCCTGCATGGTGACGAAACGCGCCCAGCCATGTTGCGCCTGCAGAGCCAGCGCCTGGGCGAACTGCGACGCGTGCATAGACGATGCGCCGATGTAGCGCGCTTTACCGGCTTTCACCACATCGTTGAGCGCTTCAAGCGTCTCTTCAATGGGCGTGTTGTAATCCCAGCGGTGAATTTGCAGCAGGTCGACATAGTCCATTTTCAGGCGTCGAAGGCTGTCATCAATGGAACGCAGGATCTGGGAGCGAGAAAGGCCCTCAGCCAGATCGCCCACCGGGTAATAGACCTTGGTGGCGACGACGATTTCATCACGACGCGCAAAATCGCGCAGGGCACGGCCGACGATCTCTTCACTGCTGCCGTCGGAGTAGCTGTTGGCGGTGTCAAAGAAGTTAATGCCACCTTCAATGGCGCGTTTGATGATAGGGCGGCTGCTCTCTTCCGGCAGCGTCCAGGCGTGATTACCCCGGTCAGGCTCGCCAAAGGTCATACAGCCCAGGCAAAGTCGGGAAACGTTAAGATCCGTTTTTCCTAATGTCGTGTATTGCATGGTTCCACTCCTGCTTTTTTAAACAATACGTTTAAGCATAGCAGGAGCGGAAAAGGGGAAGGATCAGGCAAGCCAGCTACGAATTTTGGCTTCAATACCTGCGGCGTCCAGGCCAATTGCCGCGCGGGCTTCGTCCTGAGTACCTTGCGGAATGAAGTGATCCGGCAGGCCAAGGTTCAGTACCGGAACGGCTTTACGGTTCGCCATCAGCACCTCGTTCACGCCGCTACCTGCGCCGCCCATTATGGCGTTTTCTTCCAGCGTCACCAGCACCTCATGGGTTTCTGCCATTTCCAGGATCAGGGATTCATCGAGCGGTTTCACGAAGCGCATATCCACCAGAGTGGCATTCAGCGCTTCAGCGACCTTAGCGGCCTCTGGCATCAGGGTGCCAAAATTCAGAATTGCCACTTTCTCACCGCGACGTTTCACCAGACCTTTACCTATCGCCAGTTTTTCCAGCGGCTGCAGCTCAACGCCTACCGCGTTACCGCGTGGATAGCGAACCGCGCTTGGACCATCCTGGTAGTGGTAGCCGGTATACAGCATCTGACGACATTCGTTTTCGTCGCTTGGCGTCATGATAACCATGTCCGGGATGCAGCGCAGGAACGAAAGATCGAATGCACCCTGGTGCGTCTGGCCGTCAGCACCCACGATGCCTGCGCGGTCGATAGCAAACAGCACCGGCAGCTTCTGGATGGCAACGTCATGGATCACCTGATCGTAGGCGCGTTGCAGGAAGGTGGAGTAGATCGCCACCACCGGTTTGTATCCACCAATCGCCAGACCCGCCGCGAAGGTGACTGCGTGCTGCTCGGCAATCGCCACGTCAAAATACTGGTCAGGGTATTTTTTGGAGAACTCGACCATGCCGGAACCTTCTCGCATAGCCGGGGTGATCGCCATCAGCTTGTTGTCTTTCGCCGCGGTTTCACATAACCAGTCGCCGAAGATTTTGGAATAGCTCGGCATACCGCCGCTGCTTTTTGGCAGACAACCGCTGGTCGGATCGAATTTAGGTACCGCGTGGAAAGTGATCGGATCTTTTTCCGCCGGTTCGTAACCACGGCCTTTCTTCGTCATGATGTGCAGGAACTGCGGGCCTTTCAGGTCGCGCATGTTCTTGAGCGTGGTGACCAGCCCCAGCACATCGTGCCCATCAACCGGGCCAATATAGTTAAAGCCCAGCTCTTCAAAGAGTGTGCCCGGCACGACCATGCCTTTGATGTGTTCTTCGGTGCGCTTGAGCAGCTCTTTGATTGGCGGTACGCCAGA
This sequence comes from Enterobacter cloacae complex sp. 309I3, assembly GCF_050031595.1. Classification (NCBI taxonomy): domain Bacteria; kingdom Pseudomonadati; phylum Pseudomonadota; class Gammaproteobacteria; order Enterobacterales; family Enterobacteriaceae; genus Enterobacter; species Enterobacter cloacae complex sp. 309I3. The sequence goes on from NZ_JBLGWI010000001.1 coordinate 1,089,989, forward strand.
GAAGACTTTCTTGCCGCCTTCACGCAGCGTGGAGTAAAGCTTGCCGGAGAGCAGTTGTGCCAGATGGTTGTTCAGCGCGCCGACGTTCTCGGAAATCGACATTTCGTTATCGTTCAGGATAACCAGCATGTCCGGCTTGATATCGCCCGCGTGGTTCATGGCCTCAAAGGCCATCCCGGCGGTGATGGCGCCGTCGCCGATCACGCAGACGGTGCGGCGCTGCTTGTTCTCTTTTTCGGCGGCCACGGCAATACCGATACCCGCAGAGATGGAGGTGGAGGAGTGGCCGACGCTTAACACATCGTACTCACTCTCACCGCGCCACGGGAACGGATGCAGGCCGCCTTTCTGGCGGATCGTGCCAATTTGATCGCGACGACCCGTCAGAATTTTATGTGGATAGGCCTGATGGCCCACGTCCCAGATGAGCTGATCGAACGGGGTGTTGTAGACGTAGTGCAGCGCAACGGTCAGCTCGACCGTGCCAAGCCCGGAGGCGAAATGTCCGCTGGAACGGCTTACGCTGTCGAGCAGATAGCGACGCAGCTCGTCGCACAGCTTCGGCAGGTTCTCTTTCGGCAACAGACGCAACTCCTGGGTGGAGTCAACTAACGCCAGTGTCGGGTATTTGGCAATATCAAAACTCATCAAAGGCTCATCGAGATAGTGTGTTTATTTATCACGCTGGATTATATAGTCCGCTAGCGCTTCCAGTGCCGAGGTATCGAGAGACTGCGCGGCCAGTTCATTCAGCGACTGGCGGGCTTCCTCTATCAGATCCCGGGCTTTACGCTGGGCTTGCTCAAGACCCAGCAGGGCGGGGTAGGTACTTTTGCCAAGCTGCTGATCCGCACCCTGACGTTTACCCAATGTTGCAGTATCGCCCACCACATCCAGAATGTCATCCTGAACCTGGAACGCCAGACCGATACTTTCTGCGTATCTGTCCAGAATCGGCAGGGCTTTGCGCCCCTGTTCACCCGCGCTCAGTGCGCCCAGGCGAACGGCGGCACGAATGAGTGCGCCCGTTTTATGCCGGTGAATACGCTCCAGCTGTTCCAGATTAACCTGACGTCCTTCTGCCTCCAGATCCAGCGCTTGCCCACCGCACATTCCGGCAACGCCGCTGGCCATCGCCAGCTCGGAAACCATTGCCAGACGGTCGCGATCGCTGACTTCTGCCATCGGCGCATCGCTCAGAATAGAGAATGCCAGCGTTTGCAGAGCATCCCCCGCCAGGATGGCATTCGCTTCGCCAAACTTAATATGGCAGGTTGGCTGACCGCGACGCAGATCGTCATCATCCATCGCCGGTAAATCATCGTGGATCAGCGAGTAGGCATGGATGCACTCAACGGCGGCAGCCGGGGCGTCCAGCGTAGTATCGCTGATACCAAACATATTGCCTGTGGCGTAGACGAGGAACGGGCGCAGGCGCTTTCCACCCAAGAGTGCGCCATAGTGCATGGCCTCAACCAGTGGAGTGTTCTGAAAAGGTTGTGGCGCAATAAAACGGCGCAGGGCGTCGTTGGCGCGAATGACTCGCGCCTGAAGCTCGTTAGCAAAATCCATTTACTCGGCGTCCGGTGTGAAAGGCGTTGTCTTAGCGTCTTCGCTATCGGAAAGCAGGATCTGCACACGCTGCTCGGCCTGCTGCAGTTTAACCTGCCCCTGGCGCGCCAGCTGCACGCCACGCTCGAATTCGTTGAGCGCCTCTTCCAGCGGTAAATCACCGCTCTCAAGGCGGGTGACGATCTGCTCCAGTTCACTCAGCGCAGTTTCAAAACTGGCCGGTGCGTCGTTCTTCTTCGGCATAGTGAATTGACTCTTATATTCTCAGCCCCGACATGGTAACGGACTCGGGGCAATTATCAAATAACGCGCAATGTGCACAGGAACGGCGCGATGGTGGTATACTTGCGCGCCTGGATGCAGCCACGGGTGTGGGCTGTAATATTATTTTCCATTACAAGCCTTAATACGCTTGCCTAAGAAACATTGCCGCCATGAAGTTTATCATTAAATTGTTCCCTGAAATCACCATCAAAAGCCAATCTGTGCGTTTGCGCTTTATTAAAATTCTCACCGGGAACATTCGTAACGTTTTAAAACACTACGACGAAACCCTCGCCGTGGTGCGCCACTGGGATCACGTTGAAGTTCGCGCGAAAGATGAAAACAAACGTCAGGACATTCGCGACGCGCTGACCCGTATTCCGGGTATTCACCATATTCTGGAAGTGGAAGATGTTCCGTTCACTTCCCTGCATGACATCTTCGAAAAAGCGCTGGTGCAGTATCGCGACCAGATCGAAGGCAAAACCTTCTGCGTGCGCGTGAAGCGTCGCGGCAAGCACGAATTCAGCTCTATCGAGGTGGAACGTTACGTTGGCGGCGGTCTGAACCAGCATGTTGAAACGGCGCGCGTGCGTCTGACCAACCCGGATGTCACCGTGAACCTGGAGATCGAAAACGATCGCCTGCTGCTGGTGAAAGGGCGTTACGAAGGTATCGGCGGCTTCCCAATCGGTACCCAGGAAGATGTGCTGTCCCTGATTTCCGGTGGTTTCGACTCTGGCGTCTCCAGCTACATGCTGATGCGTCGCGGCTGCCGTGTGCATTACTGCTTCTTTAATCTGGGCGGCGCGGCGCATGAAATCGGCGTGCGTCAGGTGGCATACTATCTGTGGAATCGCTTTGGCAGCTCGCACCGCGTGCGCTTTGTGGCGATCAACTTCGAGCCAGTGGTTGGCGAAATCCTGGAGAAAGTGGACGACGGTCAGATGGGCGTGGTCCTCAAGCGTATGATGGTGCGTGCGGCCTCTAAAGTAGCGGAACGCTATGGTGTGCAGGCGCTGGTCACCGGTGAAGCGCTGGGTCAGGTTTCCAGCCAGACGCTGACCAACCTGCGTCTCATCGACAATGTCTCTGACACCCTGATCCTGCGTCCGCTGATCTCTCACGACAAAGAGCACATCATCGATCTGGCGCGCGAAATCGGCACTGAAGATTTTGCCCGTACCATGCCAGAGTACTGCGGCGTGATTTCGAAGAGCCCGACGGTCAAAGCGGTAAAAGCGAAGATCGAAGCGGAAGAAGAGAACTTTGATTTCAGCATTCTGGATAAAGTGGTGGAAGAAGCGTCCAACATCGACATCCGTGAGATTGCCCAGCAGACCGAGCAGGAAGTGGTTGAAGTTGAAACCGTGAGCGGTTTCGGTGCCAACGACGCTATTCTGGATATCCGCTCCGTTGATGAGCAGGACGACAAGCCGCTACAGGTGGAAGGGGTGGAAGTGGTTTCTCTGCCGTTCTATAAGCTGAGCACCAAATTTGGCGACCTCGACCAGAGCAAAACATACCTGCTGTGGTGTGAGCGTGGGGTGATGAGTCGCCTGCAGGCGCTGTACCTGCGTGAGCAGGGCTTTGCGAATGTGAAGGTGTATCGTCCGTAGTTTTTTGCGGGTGTGTGTGTGGCTTGATGCCCTCACCCCGACCCTCTCCCACGGGGAGAGGGCGCAAACATTAAAAACGGCAACCTGAGGTTGCCGTTTTGCTTTTACCTACCGCCACCCGGCTTTTCTTTGCACTACTCTTCATAGTAGTTATAAATCCCCGCCGCCATCACCAGCGTTGAGGCGACTTCGTAGGCTTTCTCCCGCCCGACCAGCAGGTCAACAATCTTTAAGCCAAAGTCTATCGCGGTACCAGGCCCCTGGCTGGTGAGCAGGTTGACGCGCGGATCCCAGACGACGCGTTTATCCACCCACTGCTCTTCCGGGATGGTCTCTTTCAGCCCCGGGAAACCGGTCATGTTACCGATGGGAAAGATATTATGCGGAACCAGCACGGTGCCGGCGGCGGCACAAATGGCAGCAACGATACGTCCCGACAGATGAAACTGTCTGACGGTTTCGACTAACAGAGTGCTGTCGCGAAAATACTCCGCCCCTTTCAGGCCACCGGGCAGCACGATGATGTCATAGTCCCCGTCGGCCACCTGTACCAGTGGCGCATCCGCGAGGAGTTTCACTCCTCGGGAACAGGTAATAGCCAGGTTGCCATCGCTGGCGACGCTGGCGGTGGTCACCTGAATACCACCACGCACCATGATATCGATGGTGGTGACCGCTTCAGTCTCTTCGCTACCAGGGGCGAGGCAAACCAGTGCCGACGCGCTCATATTCACTCTCCTTACGTTTTACCAGGTCATACAGGCGGGCGTTTTCCGGCACAATGATACCGTGTGCGCGGGCGCGTTTTAGCAGATAGCCGGTGATGTAGTCGATTTCCGTGTGGCGTAGCGCCCGAACATCCTGCAACATGGATGAGATATTTTCTGCCGTACTATCAATAACCTGCTCGACATAATAGCGTAAATCATCCGCCGATGTGTGTAAGCCTTCACGCTCGATCACCGAGGCGACCTCGGCACAGAGGGTGGCAACCTCCTGCGGATGGTGCTTCAGTTCCCCGTTCGGGCAGTCCCACAGCGCCGTCAGCGGATTGATCACACAGTTAACGGCCAGCTTACGCCACAGCTGAGGGCGGATGTTGTTGTGCCAGGCCACGTCCGGAAGCACCGTTTGCAGAATGTCTGCCAGATAACTGTAGTCGCCGTCCTGATCCCGGGCAGGTCCAATATGCGTGACGCCGCTGGCGACATGCACAATGATATTGCCGTCACGGCGTGCGGCGTGCGTGGTGGTGGCCATCAGCAGCGGCTGCACAATGCTTTTCAGTTCATCAATCGTCCCCATGCCGTTATGCAGCAATAAAACGGGCGACGTGGGGGGAAGCTGGGCGGCCAGCGCTTTTACCGCATCTGAAACTTGCCACGCTTTGAGCGTCACCAGCAGCAGGTCGCTATGCGCCAGGAAATCAGGATCGTTCGCGGTGAGGGATTCGTTAAAGATACTTCCGTCTTCACCAATCAGGTTTACACTGCAATAGGGCTGAGGTACGCGCAGCCAGCCCTGAACTTCGTGTCCGTGCTTGCATAGTGCGGTCAGCCAGAGTTGACCAAGGGCTCCGCATCCGAGCACTGTAATTTTCATTGTTCCTCCTCACCTGCAACTGCGCCAGGTGTTACGGCCTAAGTATAGCGCCGTCAGCTAAGCTTCTGTTGAGTTATGCCTCGTAGCGGGTATTATGCAACGCAACAAAAATGAAGGGAGAAGAAAAGATGCCATCTTTCGATATTGTTTCCGAAGTTGATATCCAGGAAGTTCGCAACGGCGTAGAAAACGCAACCCGCGAAGTTGAGTCACGTTTCGATTTTCGTGGCGTTGAAGCCTCGTTTGAGCTGAACGATGCCAATAAGACCATTAAGGTGCTGAGCGAATCTGATTTCCAGGTCAACCAGCTGCTCGATATTCTGCGTGCCAAGCTGTTAAAACGCGGCATTGAAGGGACCTCGCTGGATGTACCGGAAGAGTTCGTGCACAGCGGTAAAACCTGGTTTGTTGAAGCCAAACTGAAGCAGGGCATTGAGAGCGCGGTTCAGAAGAAAATCGTTAAGCTCATCAAAGACAGCAAGCTGAAGGTTCAGGCGCAGATCCAGGGTGAAGAAATTCGTGTTACCGGAAAATCCCGTGATGATCTGCAGTCCGTCATGGCGCTGGTGCGCGGCGGCGATCTGGGACAACCGTTCCAGTTTAAAAACTTCCGCGATTAAAACGAAAAAGCCCGGTTTAACCGGGCTTTTTTCAGGCTTTCAGCGCCTGTTCAACTTCAAAGCGGTTTGTCACCTTACTGTCTATTTTGACATACGCGCTGCGCTCTTCTGCCGCGAGAAGCACTTCACTCACGCCCTCTGTCGATGCAAGACGCTGTTTCAGCGCATCGTTGATCTCAACGTCGTCAGGAATTTCTACCCGCAGGCTACTGACGTAGCGCGGCTCTTTCATGGTACCGGCAACCAGCAGCCAGACCGTCGCCAGCAGTGCGCCTGCGAGGAAGACGGTTTGGGAATCAAACAGGCCGTCGACCCAGCCGCCGAGGGCACCGCCAATGGCCACGCCGATGAACTGGCTGGTGGAGTAAATCCCCATCGCCGTGCCTTTATAACCGGCAGGGGATTCTTTGCTGATCAGCGACGGCAGCAGGGCTTCCATCAGGTTAAACGCCAGGAAGAAGAGCTGCACACCGGCAACCAGTTCCCAGAAGTGGGGGCCAGCGCCCCAGAGCACGATCTCGGCAATCAGCAATACCGCCACACAGCCAATGAAAACGCGCTTCATTTTGCGCTTCACTTCGGCATAGATAATAAACGGTACCACCGAGACGAACGAAATCACCATCGTCACCAGATAGATTTTCCAGTGTTCTGCCGCCGGGAAACCTGCGGCAGCCAGTTGACCGGGCAGGGCGACAAAGGTCGACATCAGCAGAATGTGCAGACACATAATGCCGAAGTTAAGCTTCAACAGGCGCGGCTCAACCAGTACCTTGCTAAAGCAGCCTTTGACCATTCCGGATTCACGGTTGAGGACGTGGTTTTTGCTGTCCGGTACCACCCACAGCGTTAAGGCAATACCGATGGTCGCCAGCACGGCAATCATCCAGAACAGGGCGTGCAGGCCAAGCGTGTGGGTAATAATGGGGCCGAGCACCATCGCAATCGCAAACGTGACGCCAAAGCTCACGCCAATAAATGCCATCGCTTTGGTACGGTTCTGTTCACGGGTTAAATCCGACAGCAGCGCCATCACGGCGGCGGCAATCGCGCCGGAGCCCTGCAGGGCGCGGCCAAGAATAATTCCCCAGATGGAGTGGGAGAGGGCGGCGATGATGCTACCGAGCACAAAAACCAGCAAACCACCGACAATGAGCGGCTTGCGGCCGACGCGGTCAGAGAGCAGACCAAACGGGATTTGGAATACCGCCTGAGCCAGACCATAAATACCAATCGCCAGGCCAATCAGCGCTTCGCTGGCGCCCTGCAATGCCATGCCGTATGTGGTCAGAACAGGCAGGACCATAAACATGCCAAGCATCCGTAGCGAGAAAACAGTCCCTAAACCCCAGGTCGCACGCAGCTCGCCCGGTGTCATTTTATAATCGTTCATTGCCACCTCAATTCAAAAGCAGGCCATAGTGTAGTGCGGGGAAGGGGCGGGGTAAATAAAGGGTTATTTAACAAATATTACATGCGTTATTGATAGATTCAGTGAATAAAAAAGGGTGCCGAAGCACCCCTTTATTCACCTGTTGTGGCTTACCAGACGTAAGTCAGCAGGTTATGCGAATCCGGCACCATAAAGTCCACGGACATCATCACGGACAGCGAGGTGATGGCAACAATCGAGAACACAAACAGTTTGCGAGCCCAGACTTTGTCATCTTCCACTTTGTAACCGCGCAGGGCCATACCGAGCCACCAGACGCTTACCGCTGCGGCCACCGCCAGATATTTATACCCGGCGTAACCTCCCAGCGAGAGCATCAGCGTTGCCACGGCAAAGGCGATGATGTACAGCGTGATGTGGTTCTTGGCAACGGAAATACCTTTCACGACCGGCAGAACCGGAATGTTCGCTGCCTGATAATCCTTAAAGCGGAAAATCGCGATGGCATAGGAGTGCGGCATCTGCCACAGGCTAAAGATAGCCAGCAGGATCAGCGCACCGCTGTCGAACTCGTTCGTGACGGCGCAGTAGCCAATCACCGGCGGCGCAGCGCCGGAGAGAGAACCAATCAGCGTGCCGTAGACGGAGTGACGCTTCATATACAGGCTGTAGACGCCCACATACACCACGAACCCCATCACCCCCAGCCAGCAGGCCAGCGGGTTAGCACCAAACCACAGCAGCATAAAGCCAGCAATACCCAGCAAGGTGGCGTACACCAGCGAGACGGAAGGGGCGATCAGGCCTTTCACCAGCACCCGATTTTTGGTCCTTTCCATCTTCTTGTCGATATCCATGTCGATGTAGTTGTTAAATACACAACCGGACGCAACAACCAGTGACACACCGACCAGCGTGTAGATAAAGAGGGTGTAATCAATGCTGCCTTTGGAGGCCAGCAGGAACCCTCCGATCACGGAGATCAGGTTGCCAAAGATGATGCCTGGTTTCGTTACTTGCAGGTATTGCTTAAACATACTCGCCGCTCTTAGTGAACCATCATGTTGTAGTTAAGGTTCCACATAATCCAGATGGAACCGACTACCAGGATAGCGATGATAATCACGGTAAAGATGAAAGCCGTCATGTTCCAGCCTTCATCGGACTTGGTGTTCATGTGCAGGAAGCAAACCAGATGCACCAGAATCTGAATCACCGCGGTCACCAGGATTGCACCCAGAATAACCGGCTTAGACGCAGAACCGCTCATCACCATCCAGAACGGGATCACCGTCAGGATGATCGACAGGATAAAACCTGTCATGTAGGTTTTTACGCTACCGTGGGAAGCGCCATGATCGTTTGAATGACTCATTACATCGCCCCCATCAGATAGACAACAGAGAACACACAGATCCACACCACGTCCAGGAAGTGCCAGAACAGGCTCAGGCACATGATACGGGTACGGTTAGTGCTGGTCAGGCCGCGACGGGAGATCTGGAACATCAGAACCGCCATCCAGATCAGACCGGAGGTCACGTGCAGACCGTGGGTACCGACCAGTGCGAAGAACGCAGACAGGAAGCCACTGCGATCCGGCCCGAAGCCTTCCATAATCAGGTGATGGAATTCATAGATTTCCATCCCGATGAATCCAGCACCAAACAACCAGGTCAACGCCAGCCAGGAGACAACCTGGCTCTTGTTGTTTTTGTACATGGCGATAGCCGCCATGCCGTAGGTGATGGAGCTGAATAACAGCAGTGCGGTTTCAACCAGAACGAACGGCAGTTCAAAAATGTCCTTGCCGGTCGGGCCGCCCGCTGTGCCGTTCACCAGAACGGCATAGGTTGCGAACAGACAGCAGAACAGAATGCAGTCGCTCATCAGGTAGATCCAGAACCCGAAGACTTTCGTCGGTCCTGTATCGTGGTGCGCATGTTCATGCGCGTGGGCAGTCGAGTGCGCCAGAGTATCAGTTGCCATTTTTCAGCCCCGCTTTAGAAATCTCGTCGAAATGCTGATTTTCCAGCTTTTCAACTTCACGGACTGGTACGTAGTAGTCCACGTCCTCGTCAAAGCTCTTCACAATCCAGCTGATTACGATGCCAGCGAAGCCAACAATCGCCATCCACCAGATGTGCCAGATCATTGCGAAACCAAATACCGTTGCGAAAGCGGCAATCACGATGCCCGCTGCGCTGTTTTTCGGCATATGGATCTCTTCGTAATGGTCAGGTTGCTTGTACGCTTCACCTTTTTCTTTCATTTCCCAGAATGCATCACGTTCGTGAATGTGCGGCACTACGGCAAAGTTATAGAACGGAGGTGGAGAAGAGGTCGCCCACTCCAGCGTACGGCCACCCCATGGGTCACCGGTCAGGTCGCGGTTCAGGTTACGGTCACGGATGGACACGTAGTACTGAATCAGCTGGCACAGGATACCGCAGGCAATCAGCGCGGCACCGCCCGCTGCAACCATCAGCATTGGGTGGAACTGCGGATCGATCTGCTGGCTCAGACGACGGGTCATACCCATGAAGCCCAGCACGTACAGCGGCATAAATGCTACGAAGAAGCCAATGATCCAGAACCAGAACGCGCGTTTACCCCATTTCTCGTTCAGCGTGAAGCCGAACGCTTTTGGCCACCAGTAGGTTACGCCAGCGAAGCAGCCGAAGACCACGCCACCGATGATAACGTTATGGAAGTGCGCAATCAGGAACAGACTGTTGTGCAGAACGAAGTCAGCACCCGGTACCGCCAGCAGTACGCCGGTCATCCCACCTACGGAGAAGGTGACGATGAAGCCGATGGTCCACAGCATCGCTGAGTGGAACACGATACGGCCCTGGTACATGGTGAACAGCCAGTTGAAGATCTTCACCCCGGTAGGGATGGCGATAATCATGGTGGTAATACCGAAGAAGGCGTTTACGTTCGCGCCCGCACCCATAGTAAAGAAGTGGTGCAGCCAAACGATGAACGACAGAACGGTAATACAGACGGTTGCCCACACCAGAGAGGTGTAACCAAACAGACGTTTACGCGAGAAGGTTGCTGCGATTTCGGAGAACACACCGAAGACAGGCAGCACCAGAATGTACACTTCCGGGTGACCCCAGGCCCAAATCAGGTTGATGTACATCATCATGTTGCCACCCATGTCATTCGTGAAGAAATGGGTGCCCAGGTAGCGGTCCAGGGTCAGCAGCGCGATGGTGACGGTCAGAATTGGGAAGGATGCGATAATCAGTACGTTGGCGCACAGAGATGCCCAGGTAAATACCGGCATCTTGAACATGGTCATACCAGGCGCACGCATCTTCAGGATGGTCACGAAGAAGTTGATACCGGTCAGGGTGGTACCGACACCGGAGAGCTGAAGCGCCCAAATCCAGTAGTCAACGCCAACGCCCGGACTGTACTCAATTCCTGACAGCGGTGGATAAGCCAGCCAGCCGGTCTGAGCAAATTCGCCCACGCCCAGTGACAGGTTAACCAGGATAACGCCGACAACCGTAAACCAGAAGCTCAGGTTGTTCAGGAACGGGAACGCAACGTCGCGCGCGCCGATTTGCAGCGGAACGACAACGTTCATCAGACCGATAACCAGCGGCATCGCCACGAAGAAGATCATGATAACGCCGTGAGCGGTAAAGATCTGGTCGTAGTGGTGCGGTGGCAGGAAGCCGGCTTCACCCGCAGACGCGAGTGCCTGCTGGCTACGCATCATGATCGCATCCGCAAAGCCACGAATTAACATGACGATACCGACGATGCAGTACATGATACCGAGTTTTTTGTGGTCAACCGAAGTCAGCCACTCGTTCCACAGGTAGCTCCACTTACCGAAGTAAGTGATCAAGGCCAGTAAGGCCGCGCCACCGATGATAATGGCAGCCACCGTAACCATGATAATCGGTTCATGGTAGGGCACTGCATCCAGTGTCAATTTTCCGAACATTTTCTTCCTCGGCCCCTTAGTGAGCGGTTTCCGCGTGGCTCATGTCCATGCCTTCCATACCTTCGTGCGCGCTATGCTCGCCTTCAGGCTGGGTCATGTCCATGCTCTTGCCGTGATCCATAAATTTGCCAATAACGTCTTTGAACAAATCAGGTTTCACGTTAGAGAAGTACTCCACCTTGTTGTATTCGCTAGGTGCAGCCACTTTTTCGAACGCCGCCATGTCAGACATGGTGTTTGGAGACTGCTTCGCTTTTGCAACCCACTGGTCGAAAGCGGCACGGTCCGGCGTCGCAATAGCTTTGAACTTCATACCTGAGAAGCCCGGGCCGCTATAGCTGGCGGAGATACCATCATAGGTGCCTGCTTCATTCGCGATCAGGTGCAGGTTGGTCTGCATACCAGCCATCGCGTAAATCTGGCTACCCAGACGTGGGATGAAGAAGGAGTTCATTACGGAGTTGGAGGTCACTTTGAACTGAACCGGAGTGTTCGCCGGGAAGGCGATTTCATTCACGGTAGCAATGCCCTGCTCTGGATAGATGAAGAACCATTTCCAGTCCATGGAGACCACTTCGATGGTAATTGGTTTTTCATCGTGAACCAGCGGTTTGCTTGGCTCAAGTGCGTGAGTGGTTTTCCAGGTCAGCACAGCGAGGAACAGGATGATCAGAATAGGAACCGTCCAGACCACAGCTTCCACTTTATTGGAGTGTGACCAGTTAGGGCTATACTTCGCATCTTTATTGCTCGCACGATACTTCCAGGCGAAACCAACAGCCATCAAAATGGCTGGAATAACCACAATCAACATCAGGCCAAATGCCGTCAGTATCAGTGAACGTTGTTCCAGTCCAATCTGTCCTTTGGGGTCAAGTAGTGCAGAATCGCAGCCACTGAGTAATACAGTGCCTGCGAATAATGACAACCATCCCAAACTTTTATTGTATTTCCTGAGTCTCATTTAACGACCTCAATTCCACGGGAGTCTGGTGGCGTTTAAAGTGTGGGGGCATTTTACGGGAAGGTTACATTACTGTAAACATCATTAGGCCTGTGTCAGGAAGGTGTTACCGGGTTCTGCCGCACGTGTCACAAGTGTTGCAAATTATGTCGGTTTTTATGACCGAAGCCGCATGGCATGGGCTTTATAACGAAAGGACCCCCAAGCATACCCTAAAAGGGGCAATTGGTATAACCATTGTTAAAAATAAACAAAAAATTAACAATTAATTATCAATAAAAAGACAATTAAAAAACGAAAATTCAATCTTTCCCAAGCTGAATCGTTTAATGAAAAATAGCCTGAAAGAAATGGCTCCAATAATTTCCGAATCCTATCCCGCACAAAACAACAAATATTTTTTTTAGCGTTTGTCGGTTATTTCACCGTTATAATTTCGGCCGGTGATTACAACGGGAAATAACCTTTCGCTTTTATCTTCAGGTTGTCTGCGTTTTACGCAGAGCCAGAAAATCGAGCAGCCCACCGAGCAGGATCCCGACGACCGCCAGCAGGGCGCCGACATCAAGGAGAAGGGCTTCAAGAGGAAGCACCAGGGGGGGAGTGGCATTGATGATGAGCACCACGAGCCATAACCCCAGCGCCAGACATCCCACCATTAACAGGCGTAGCGCAAAACGGTAGGCGCGCTGATATTCCGTTCGCGGCATAAAGTGTTCTGTTCGCTGGGTATATTCCAGCGTCTGGCGGCAGACCAGCAACAATAAAATGCCTGGCACGGCTGCAACCACGGAGAAGAGATAAAACGTTGGCCAACCGTGCGCTTCAACAAACCAACCGGCAATCGGCCCCACATATACGCGGCCCACGGCAGAAAGCGCCGAGAGCAGGGCGAACTGCGTTGCAGAAAACGACTTGTTGCAGAGCGTCATCAGCAGGGCCACAAACGCCGCAGTACCCATTCCGCCACACAGGTTCTCAAAGAACACTGCTGCCGCCATGCTAATCATATGTTTATCGGTAATCGACAGCAGCCAGTAACCCGCGTTAGACGCCCCCTGCAGAATGCCGAAGATCAGCAACGACCGGAACAAGGTCAGGCGCTGCATCAACACGCCGCCGTAAAGTGCGCCGACGATAGTGGCAAACAGCCCGAGGGTTTTGTTAACCACTCCCACTTCACCGGCATCAAACCCGACGCCGCGGATCAGGAACGTGGTGGTCAGGCTCATCGCGAAGGCATCACCCAGCTTATAAAGGACGATGAGCAGCAGGATCAGCCAGGCATTGTTGCGGCCAAAGAAATCACGCAGCGGTTCGGCAACGGCCTGCTCCAGAGAACGGGGGACCGGGATCACGTCGCTCGGTTCAGGGGCGAGGAGGGTGGCAATAATGCACGGGATCAGCAGGGCGGCCATCAGCCAGTACATGCCCTGCCAGCCCAGATAACGGTCAGCCAGCCACAGCGCCAGCCCACCAGATACCAACATGCCGAGGCGATAGCCCAGCACGCTGATGGCTGCACCGGCTCCACGCTCTTCTGCGGGTAACACGTCCGTTTTCCAGGCATCAAACACGATATCCTGTGACGCGGAACAGAAGGCGATCACCACCGCAAGCGCCGCCATCCAGCGAAGCTGTGTCGACGGCTCAAGGAATCCCATGGCGGCAATGGCCAGCAACAGCAGGACCTGCGTCATCACCAGCCAGCCACGACGACGGCCCAGGAACGGCGGGGTGTAGCGATCCATCACCGGTGACCACAGGAACTTAAAGACATACGCCTGGCCGACGAGCGAGAAGAAGCCAATGGTTTTGAGATCGATATTCTCAACCGTCATCCAGGCCTGCAACGTGCCGGAAGTGAGCGCGAGGGGTAAACCGGAGGCAAAGCCAAGGATCAGCAGAATGGCTGATTTGGGTTGCTGGAAAATGCGTAAGTAATGACTGGACATGTTCTTAAAAACTGACCCGGTAAAACACCGGGTCAGTCAGCAGGATTAACGCGCGTTTTGCTTGATAAAGTCGTGAATGCTGGTGTCCTGCGCCATATCGGCGATGGTATCGGTCAGCACGCTGTTTACGGCGTTCGCAATGTTTTGGTTAGAGGCCTGGAAAGCACCTTCTACGGAGTAGCTGGCACGATAGTTTTTGGTCATCTTGTTGCCGTTCTTCGCGGTAGCGATGATGGCGATGTCCGCTTTGGTGGAGATGTTGTAGCGCACGTTACCCTGGGAAACGTCAGCGTACAGGTTGTTAACGATGATCTGCAGATCAACCGCGCCGCTTGGGCCAATCATGTAACCACGAGAGGTCATCTGTTTCTCCAGCACTTCCTGCAGCAGGAAACGCAGGTCACGGGAAGCGGTCAACGTCACCAGCTGGTTGTCGCGGGTCACTTTCGCCAGGGCCTGATCCTGACGCTGATCGGCACCGTTAATGCTCACGGTCACGCCCATCAGGCTTGGATCCTGCTGAGGCAGCGTGATTTTTGGTGAGACATCGATAGTTGTTGGCGGGGTAGCGCAGCCTGCCAGCATAAAGAGGGCTACCAACGGAAAGAAGAGTTTTTTTAACATTTTCGGGTTCTCAACGAATCGTAAGCATATAGAGAGAAAAATTGCCGCCATCATAACATCGCTAACGGCCAGGGGAAGTGGTCAACGCATGTAAATTCATCGCCTTGTCTGAAAACTGACCAGTTCGCCCTTTTTCTCAACCTGTGTGTGACAAAACGTATGAGCCTCACAGTGAACTTCATTCGTTTGAATGAGAAAATAAGACGAAAGCTAAATATTTGTTGTCTTGTTGTAATGGAACCGGTAAAAGCGGCTAACATTTAAAGGGATGGGTGACATCCTGGCGTTGTCGGAGGAGTAATTTCATGATGATACGTGAGCAGATAGAAGATAAATTAAGGGCAGCGTTCAACCCTGTGTTCCTCGAAGTCGTCGACGAAAGCTATCGTCATAACGTGCCGGCAGGTTCTGAAAGCCACTTCAAAGTGGTTCTGGTTAGCGATCGCTTCACGGGAGAACGTTTCCTGAACCGACACCGCTTGATCTACAGCACCTTGACGGAAGAACTCTCCACAACCGTACATGCGCTGGCATTGCATACCTACACCATTAAGGAGTGGGAAGGCTTGCAGGATACGGTTTTTGCATCCCCGCCTTGTCGCGGTGCAGGCACCATCGCCTGATAAATCGGATTTGCAACCGCTGGAGTTTTTCCAGTATGTTGCTTACAGATTTCCTCAAAACGGCCTTCGGGCCGTTTTGTTTTGTCTGAGTTTTGAGCGGATGGTGCGATTTTAAGGCTAAAAATAGCCTTAAAGTGTGAAAAAAGCCGCAGCAACATGCCCCAACCGTTCTCGACTCACCTAAGTGATGCCGCTATAATGCCGCGTCTTATTGAATGTCTTCGGGATGATTCTGGCGACAGGGAATGTGAATCTGCACTAAGAGAGCATCCCGGTAAAACAGACAGATTCAGAGTTGACCGAGCACTGTGATTTTTTTGAGGTAACAAGATGCAAGTTTCAGTTGAAACCACTCAAGGCCTTGGCCGCCGTGTAACGATTACTATCGCTGCTGACAGCATCGAAACTGCTGTGAAAAGCGAGCTGGTCAACGTAGCAAAAAAAGTACGTATTGACGGCTTCCGTAAGGGCAAAGTACCAATGAATGTTGTTGCTCAGCGTTATGGCGCTTCCGTGCGTCAGGATGTGCTGGGTGAACTGATGAGCCGCAACTTTATCGATGCGATCATCAAAGAAAAGATTAATCCGGCCGGTGCGCCGAACTACGTTCCAGGCGAATACAAACTGGGCGAAGACTTCACCTACTCTGTAGAGTTCGAAGTGTATCCGGAAGTAGAACTGAAAGGTCTGGAATCTATCGAAGTTGAAAAACCGATTGTTTCCGTGACCGACGAAGATGTTGACGGCATGCTGGATACCCTGCGTAAGCAGCAGGCTAACTGGAAAGAGAAAGAAGGCGCTGTTGACGCTGAAGACCGCGTCACCATCGACTTCACCGGTTCTGTAGACGGCGAAGAGTTCGAAGGCGGCAAAGCGACTGACTTCGTACTGGCAATGGGTCAGGGTCGTATGATCCCGGGCTTCGAAGACGGTATCAAAGGCCACAAAGCGGGCGAAGAGTTCACCATCGACGTGACCTTCCCTGAAGAGTACCACGCTGAAAACCTGAAAGGTAAAGCAGCGAAGTTCGTCATCAACCTGAAGAAAGTGGAAGAGCGCGAGCTGCCAGAACTGACTGAAGAATTCATCAAGCGTTTCGGCGTGGAAGATGGTTCTGTTGCCGGTCTGCGTACTGAAGTACGTAAAAACATGGAACGCGAGCTGAACGGCGCTGTGCGTAACCGTGTGAAATCTCAGGCTATTGAAGGCCTGGTGAAGGCGAACGAAATCGACGTTCCAGCTGCGCTGATCGACAGCGAAATCGACGTACTGCGTCGTCAGGCTGCACAGCGTTTCGGTGGCAACCAGCAGCAAGCGATGGAACTGCCACGCGAGCTGTTCGAAGAGCAGGCAAAACGCCGCGTTGTTGTTGGTCTGCTGCTGGGCGAAGTGATTCGTACCCACGAGCTGAAAGCTGACGAAGAGCGTGTGAAAGGCCTGATCGAAGAGATGGCTTCTGCATACGAAGATCCATCAGAAGTTATCGAGTTCTACGGTAAGAACAAAGAGCTGATGGACAACATGCGCAATGTTGCCCTGGAAGAGCAGGCTGTTGAAGCGGTACTGGCGAAAGCGAAAGTGACCGAAAAAGCGACCTCTTTCAACGAACTGATGAACCAGCAGGCGTAATTTCGCCCCGAAGGTTTAAAGTTTGAACAAAAACCCGTTGCCTTCCGGCAACGGGTTTTTTTTATCGCACCAATAGCCCAGGAAGGGTGCTAAAACGCCCTTTCGGTGTTAGCGTAACAACAAAAGGTTGTTATGCTTGAAATAGGGCAATGTAAACCCCATAAGTGTGTAATCAGATGAATGAGACTGGCTGATAATCCGTCCGTAAGGTTACAATCAGTACAGCAGGTGTTTTCAATTTTGATCCAGGAGACGGAAATGTCATACAGTGGCGAACGAGATAACTTTGCACCCCATATGGCTCTGGTGCCAATGGTTATTGAACAGACCTCACGTGGTGAGCGTTCTTTTGATATCTATTCCCGTCTGCTCAAGGAACGCGTTATCTTTCTGACCGGCCAGGTGGAAGACCACATGGCGAACCTGATCGTGGCGCAGATGCTGTTTCTGGAAGCGGAAAACCCGGAAAAAGACATTTACCTGTACATTAACTCCCCAGGCGGCGTGATTACGGCAGGTATGTCCATTTATGACACCATGCAATTCATCAAGCCTGATGTGAGCACTATCTGTATGGGTCAGGCAGCATCTATGGGTGCCTTCCTGTTAACCGCAGGGGCAAAAGGCAAACGTTTCTGCCTGCCGAATTCCCGCGTGATGATTCACCAGCCGCTGGGTGGTTACCAGGGGCAGGCGACGGATATCGAAATCCACGCCCGCGAAATTCTGAAAGTAAAAGCGCGCATGAATGAACTTATGGCGCAGCATACGGGTCAATCTCTTGAGCAGATCGAGCGCGATACCGAGCGCGATCGCTTCCTCTCTGCTTCAGAGGCAGTTGAGTACGGCTTAGTCGACTCCATTTTGACCCATCGTAATTGATGCCCGCGACGCGAGTGTGCCGCTATACTAAGGTAAAGCGGCACTCTGCTTGAGAGCAGCTTGCGTCTGAAAATGGCATTTGCGTCGTCATGTGCGGCACAAAGAACTTAAAAAGAGGTTTGGACTCATGACAGATAAACGCAAAGATGGTTCGGGCAAACTGCTGTACTGCTCTTTTTGCGGCAAAAGCCAGCATGAAGTGCGTAAACTGATTGCCGGGCCGTCCGTGTATATCTGCGACGAATGTGTTGATTTATGTAATGACATCATTCGCGAAGAGATTAAAGAAGTAGCGCCTCACCGCGAGCGTAGCGCGCTGCCGACACCGCATGAAATTCGTCATCATCTGGACGACTATGTCATCGGTCAGGAGCAGGCTAAGAAAGTGCTGGCGGTAGCGGTATATAACCACTACAAACGCCTGCGTAACGGTGATACCAGCAATGGCGTAGAGCTGGGTAAAAGTAACATTCTGCTGATCGGCCCAACCGGTTCCGGTAAAACGCTGCTGGCTGAAACGCTCGCACGCCTGCTGGATGTGCCGTTCACCATGGCGGATGCCACCACCCTGACCGAGGCCGGTTACGTGGGTGAAGATGTGGAAAACATCATCCAGAAACTGCTGCAGAAGTGCGATTACGACGTACAGAAAGCCCAGCGCGGAATTGTCTATATCGATGAGATCGACAAGATCTCCCGTAAATCAGACAACCCGTCTATCACCCGTGACGTATCAGGGGAAGGTGTACAGCAGGCATTGCTGAAGCTGATCGAAGGGACCGTTGCCGCAGTGCCCCCGCAGGGTGGCCGTAAACATCCGCAGCAGGAGTTCCTGCAGGTTGATACCTCCAAGATCCTGTTCATCTGTGGCGGTGCTTTCGCCGGTCTGGATAAAGTTATCTCCCACCGTGTTGAAACCGGCTCCGGCATTGGTTTTGGCGCAACGGTGAAGGCCAAATCCGAGAAAGCGAACGAAGGCGAACTGTTGTCTCAGGTTGAACCAGAAGATCTGATCAAGTTTGGTCTGATCCCAGAATTCATTGGGCGTCTGCCGGTTGTGGCTACGCTGAATGAACTGAGTGAAGAAGCCCTGATCCAGATCCTGAAAGAGCCGAAAAACGCGCTGACCAAGCAGTATCAGGCGCTGTTTAACCTGGAAGGCGTTGAGCTGGAATTTCGTGATGAAGCGCTGGATGCAATTGCGAAGAAAGCGATGATCCGTAAAACCGGTGCCCGTGGTCTGCGTTCCATCGTTGAAGCGGCGCTGCTTGATACCATGTACGACCTGCCTTCCATGGAAGATGTCGAAAAAGTGGTTATCGACGAGTCCGTTATCGGTGGTCAAAGCAAGCCGCTGCTGATTTACGGGAAACCGGAAGCGCAGCAGGCATCTGGCGAATAATTCACCAAATCATACAAGCAGTTAATCAAAAAGGGGGGATTTTATCTCCCCTTTACTTTTTCCGTATTCATGGCGTTGAATGTGTGGGAAACATCCCCATATACTGGATTACATGTTAATGGTTGTGTGAAGCACAGTTACATGACCAGTTTACCTGGCGGACACTAAACTAAGAGAGAGCTCTATGAATCCTGAGCGTTCTGAACGCATTGAAATCCCCGTATTGCCGTTGCGCGATGTGGTGGTTTATCCGCACATGGTCATACCCTTATTTGTAGGGCGGGAAAAATCTATCCGTTGCCTCGAAGCCGCCATGGATCATGATAAAAAAATCATGTTGGTTGCGCAGAAGGAAGCTTCGACGGATGAGCCGGGTGTAAACGATCTTTTCACCGTCGGGACCGTGGCCTCTATTTTGCAGATGCTGAAGCTGCCTGACGGCACCGTTAAGGTGCTGGTAGAAGGCCTGCAGCGTGCGCGTATTACCACCCTGTCTGACAATGGCGAACATTTCTCTGCCAAGGCAGAGTACCTTGATTCGCCTCAGCTTGATGAGCGCGAGCAGGAAGTGCTGGTGCGCACCGCGATTAGCCAGTTTGAAGGCTATATCAAGCTGAACAAGAAAATCCCACCAGAAGTGCTGACGTCGCTGAACAGCATCGACGATCCCGCACGTCTGGCGGACACCATCGCAGCGCATATGCCGCTGAAGCTGGCGGACAAACAGTCCGTGCTGGAGATGTCCGACGTTAACGAACGTCTGGAATATCTGATGGCGATGATGGAGTCTGAAATCGATCTGCTGCAGGTTGAGAAGCGTATTCGCAATCGTGTGAAAAAGCAGATGGAAAAATCGCAGCGTGAGTACTATCTGAATGAGCAAATGAAAGCCATTCAGAAAGAGCTCGGCGAGATGGACGACGCGCCGGACGAAAACGAAGCGCTGAAGCGTAAGATCGACGCGGCAAAAATGCCGAAAGAGGCCAAAGAGAAAGCGGAAGCTGAACTGCAGAAGCTGAAAATGATGTCTCCGATGTCGGCTGAAGCGACGGTGGTGCGTGGCTACATCGAGTGGATGGTTCAGGTGCCGTGGAACGCCCGCAGCAAGGTCAAAAAAGACCTGCGTCAGGCGCAGGAGATCCTGGATACCGACCACTACGGCCTGGAGCGTGTTAAAGACCGCATCCTTGAGTACCTCGCGGTACAAAGCCGTGTAAACAAACTGAAAGGCCCAATCCTCTGTCTGGTTGGACCGCCAGGGGTAGGTAAAACCTCTCTGGGTCAGTCCATTGCGAAAGCGACCGGACGTAAATATATCCGTATGGCGCTGGGTGGCGTACGCGACGAAGCGGAAATCCGCGGTCACCGTCGTACCTACATCGGTTCTATGCCGGGTAAATTGATCCAGAAGATGGCGAAAGTAGGGGTTAAAAACCCACTGTTCCTGCTCGATGAGATCGACAAAATGTCGTCGGATATGCGTGGCGATCCGGCCTCGGCTCTGCTGGAAGTACTTGATCCAGAACAGAACGTGGCGTTCAGCGATCACTACCTGGAGGTGGATTACGATCTGAGCGATGTGATGTTCGTGGCGACCTCCAACTCCATGAACATTCCGGCACCGCTGCTGGATCGTATGGAAGTGATCCGTCTGTCTGGTTATACCGAAGACGAGAAGCTGAATATTGCGAAGCAGCATCTGCTGCCAAAACAGATTGAGCGTAACGCACTGAAAGCCAACGAGCTGACCGTCGAAGACAGCGCGATTATCGGCATCATTCGCTACTACACTCGCGAAGCGGGCGTGCGTAGCCTTGAGCGTGAAATCTCGAAACTGTGCCGTAAGGCGGTGAAACAGCTGCTGCTGGATAAGAGCCTGAAGCACATCACCATTAACGGCGACAATCTGCATGCCTATCTGGGCGTTCAGCGTTTCGACTATGGTCGTGCGGACAACGAAAACCGCGTGGGTCAGGTCACCGGTCTGGCATGGACGGAAGTGGGCGGCGATCTGCTGACCATCGAAACCGCCTGTGTACCAGGTAAAGGTAAGCTGACCTACACCGGTTCTTTGGGTGAAGTCATGCAGGAGTCCATCCAGGCGGCCTTGACCGTGGTTCGCGCACGTGCGGAGAAACTGGGGATCAACCCGGATTTCTACGAAAAACGCGACATTCACGTTCACGTCCCGGAAGGGGCAACGCCGAAAGATGGCCCAAGCGCCGGTATCGCGATGTGTACCGCGCTGGTCTCCTGTCTCACAGGGAACCCGGTGCGCGCTGATGTCGCAATGACCGGTGAAATTACCCTGCGTGGTCAGGTTCTGCCAATTGGTGGGTTAAAAGAAAAACTGCTGGCGGCACATCGTGGTGGGATCAAAACCGTATTGATTCCTTACGAAAATAAACGCGATCTGGAAGAGATTCCGGACAACGTGATTGCCGATCTGCAGATCCATCCTGTTAAGCGAATTGAGGAGGTTCTTACTCTCGCATTGCAGAATGAACCCTCCGGAATGCAGGTTGTGACCGCAAAATAGTGACCTCGCGCAAAGAGCGTCAATAAAAACAAGGCTGGTAAGTCATTTCGCACTTGCCAGCCTTTTTTTGTATAGCTAATTTAGATTGCTGATTAGGTCAGCCATCAACAACGGGTGTTGTAAGGTCATGGCAGGCCTGATATAACTGCTGCGCGGTCGCGTTGTGAAGGATTCAGGCGCGATATAAATTATAAAGAGAGGAAGAGAACAGTGAATAAATCTCAACTGATTGACAAAATTGCTGCTGGTGCTGATATTTCTAAAGCTGCAGCTGGACGTGCGTTAGATGCATTAATTGCTTCTGTTACTGAATCTCTGCAGGCTGGGGACGACGTTGCACTGGTAGGCTTCGGTACTTTTGCTGTTAAAGAGCGTGCTGCCCGTACTGGCCGCAACCCTCAGACCGGTAAAGAGATCACCATTGCTGCCGCTAAAGTGCCGGGTTTCCGTGCAGGTAAAGCGCTGAAAGACGCAGTAAACTGATTGCTTTCCCGTTTCAGGGAAGCCGAAAAGTACAAGGGCGCATCATTTGATGTGCCTTTTTTATTTGTCCAGACCTGATTTGTGCGAGTTTATGCGAGTTGTGGGCTGACAATCGCCCCGTTTTCTTGTCACAATACGCCTTTACGCGCGACGGTCAGGATTTTCCGTTAGCGTCAGGTAACCAGTCACCTACAGCGGAGTGTTGTTACACCATGATGGACAGCTTACGCACGGCTGCTAACAGTCTCGTGCTCAAGATTATTTTCGGTATCATTATCGTGTCGTTCATATTGACCGGCGTGAGCAGTTACCTTATCGGCGGTGGCGCAAACTATGCCGCAAAAGTGAACGGCCAAGAAATCAGCCGCGGTCAGTTCGAGAACGCGTTTGCCGGTGAACGTAACCGTATGCAGCAACAGCTGGGCGACCAATTCTCTGAGCTGGCTGCGAACGAAGGATACATGAAAACCCTGCGCCAGCAGACGCTGAACCGCCTGATTGACGAAGCGCTCCTCGATCAATATGCCAAAAAACTGGGTCTGGGTATCAGCGATGAGCAGGTTAAAAAAGCCATCTTCTCGACTCAGGCTTTCCAGTCTAACGGCAAGTTCGACAATGCTCGCTATAACAGCATTGTGAATCAGATGGGCATGACGGCCGATCAATACGCGCAGGCGCTGCGTAACCAGCTGACGACGCAACAGCTCATCAATGCGGTGGTTGGTACTGATTTCATGCTCAAAGGTGAAACTGACGAACTGGCAGCCCTGGTGGCACAGCAGCGTGTTGTGCGTCAGGCGACCATCGATGTGAATGCGCTCGCGGCGAAGCAGCAGGTGAGCGACGCAGAGGTTAACGCCTGGTACGAGCAGAATAAAAACAGCTTTGTTGCACCTGAGCAGTTCCGCGTGAGCTATATCAAACTGGATGCTGCTGCGTTGCAGGAAACCGCGACTGATGCAGAAATCCAGTCTTACTACGATCAGCATCAGGATCAGTTCACTCAGCCGCAGCGCAACCGCTACAGCGTGATTCAGACCAAAACCGAAGCCGATGCCAAAGCGGTGCTGGATGAGCTGAACAAAGGCGCAGATTTCGCCACCGTTGCGAAAGCAAAATCCACCGACATCATTTCTGCCAAAAATGGCGGCGATATGGGCTGGCTGGAAGCGGCGACTACGCCGGATGAGCTGAAAAATGCCGGTCTGAAAGACAAGGGTCAGCTGTCGGGTGTGATTAAATCGTCCGTTGGTTTCCTGGTTGCGCGTCTGGATGATATCGAAGCCGCTAAAACCAAACCTCTGGCTGAGGTGCGTGATGATATCGCCGCCAAAGTGAAGCAGGAAAAAGCGCTTGATGCGTACTATGCCCTGCAGCAGAAAGTGAGCGATGCGGCGAGCAACGACAACGAATCTCTGGCCGGTGCAGAGCAGGCTGCTGGCGTGAAAGCGGTTGAGACCGGCTGGTTTGGCCGTGACAACCTGCCGGAAGAGCTGAACTTCAAACCGGTTTCGGATGCCATCTTCAACGGTGGTCTGGTGGGCGAGAACGGTACGCCGGGCAGCAACTCCGATATCATTACCGTTGACGGTGACCGTGCGTTTGTTCTGCGCGTGAGCGAGCACAAGCCTGAAGCGGTAAAACCGCTGGCGGAAGTGAAAGATCAGGTTGTGGCGCAGGTTAAACATAGCAAAGCGGAACAGCAGGCAAAACTGGATGCTGAGAAGATCCTGGCTGACCTGAAAGCCGGTAAAGAAGACGCCCTGAAAGCGGCGGGTCTGAGCTTCGGTGACGCGAAAACGCTGAGCCGTACCGGTCAGGACCCAATCAGCCAGACTGTGTTTGGTCTGAGCCTGCCAGCGAAAGACAAACCGAGCTTCGGGACAACAACCGACATGCAGGGGAACGTCGTTCTGCTGGCGCTGGATGAAGTGAAAGCCGGCACCATGCCAGAAGCGCAAAAGAAAGCAATGGTTCAGGGTATTACCCAGAACAATGCCCAGATTGCTTTCGAAGCGATGATGAGCAACCTGCGTAAAGAAGCCAAAATCAAGCTGGGCGATGCCATCACTCAGCAGCAATAATTACGTATCTGCTCGCAGATTTTCGTAACGCTCTGCAAACCCTGAAGGCCGCTTTCGCGGCCTTTTCCATTTCTGTAAATGCATATTTGAGCCTCCTTTGGCTGACGGCTATGGTGACATGGCTGTCAACAAACAAGGAGATAACAGCATGAAATGTGGAATCAAAGCACTGCTAATCACACTGGCTATTGCCACTACCGGAATGAGCGCAGGCGCACTGGCGGCGCCCCCCGCAGCCAAAACGCAGTCTGTACAGAGCAAAACTGACCCCGCTGCACAAGCATCTGCCCAAACCAAAGCCGCTGAACCTGGCAAAAGCACAGAGGACGACGGTACACGCGTCAGCATCAATACGGCCTCGGCTGAAGATCTCGCCCGCGTGATGAACGGCGTAGGGCTCAAAAAAGCGCAGGCTATCGTCAGCTACCGTGAAGAGTACGGCCCGTTTAAAACGGTTGACGACCTCAGGCAGGTTCCGGGGATGGGCAGTTCACTGGTTGAGCGCAACCTCTCACACCTGACGTTGTAATTTCAGTTTTACTTGCACAGCAGCAAAAGTTTGCCAGGATAAAGAGGTCATACCAGTCTTGACCTCTTATCCTATAACAACAGTAAAGGCTATTGCGCTATGCAGACAAAAATCAAAGTACGCGGTTTTCATCTTGATGTTTACCAGCACGTGAATAACGCCCGCTATCTCGAATTTCTTGAAGAGGCGCGCTGGGACGGGCTGGAAAACAGCGAAAGCTTTCAATGGCTGACCGCGCACAACATCGCGTTCGTGGTCGTCAACATCAATATCAACTACCGTCGCCCGGCCGTGCTGGGGGATGTGCTTACAGTGACCAGCCAGGTGCAACAGCTAAACGGGAAGAGTGGCGTGCTCAGTCAGGTCGTGACGCTGGATCCGGAAGGGCAGGTGGTAGCCGATGCGCTGATCACCTTCGTTTGTATCGATCTGAAAACGCAGAAAGCACTGCCGCTGGAAGGGGAGTTGCGGGAAAAGCTGGAGCTGATGATCGTGTAGGGAGCATTTATCTGAATGCCTGTGCTGTCGACTTTATCAGTGCGACAGCACAGTGAAGTAACTTTATTTCAGCCCGGTTTTTTTCTGCATTGCGGCCATCACACCGGCTTTATCTGCCAGGTAGTGATTCAAGCCATTGGCACGCAGGTTACAGGCGGCGCACTGGCCACATCCGTCGCCCTTAATGCCGTTGTAGCAGGTCAGGGTTTCGCTGCGAACCAGATCCAACTTGCCCCAGTAGTCCGCCAGTGCCCAGGTTTCCGCTTTATCAAGCCACATTAGCGGAGTTTCAAAGCGCGTCTCCTTGGCCATCCCCAGATTTACCGCGTGATTGAGCGCTTTCACAAACTCGTCGCGGCAGTCCGGGTAACCGGAGAAGTCGGTTTCGCAAACGCCGGTGATCACCGCTTCGGCTTGCACCTGGTAGGCGTAGATGGCCGTCAGGGTCAGAAAAAGAATATTACGGCCCGGCACAAAGGTATTGGGAATACCGCTGGCGTCAGGTTTGTAATCAGGAACAGGAATACTGTCGCGAGTGAGGCTGCTGACGGCCAGTTCGTTTAACAGCGTGACGTCCAGCACCTTATGCGCGCGTGCGCCCAGTTTCAGCGCCAGTTCGCGGGCAACGTCGATTTCAGCGCGATGGCGCTGGCCATAATCGAAAGTGACACAATGCACTTCATCGTACTGGTGAAGTGCCTGAACCAGGCAGGTAGTGGAATCTTGTCCTCCGCTGAACACGACGACGGCACGTTTCATAAATCATCTCGACAGTTACGGTAAAAACATTATGTTACCGTCTGACTTCGGCGACGACCAGCTTCTTCACGACCGGGGGGCTGGAAGCCAGGCTTCTGTGAAATCAAACCAGCCACGGGTATTCAGTCGTATTCCGTTTACTCCCGGTGGCGCGCTGATTTGATACTGGTAGTTAAACAGCGGCGTCAGCACCGCATTATCCATCAGCCGGGTAAAGATGGCTCTCAGGCCAGCGTGTCTTGCCTGCTCATCGGCCTGAGTCTGAACGGCATCCAGCGTGGCCTGCAGATGCGCAACTTGCGGCGCGCTTAGCAGATGCGGCCAGAGGGTATCGCACCGAAGCCACTGTTCAAGTGTGTACTCCGGCGCTTCGCCAATCAGCCTGTCTCCCATCATCATGTCCGCATCGGCAAGCTGCGGACACCCGTCCCACGTCTTCGCATCGTGAAAGATAACGGTCAGTTCGCAGCCCTGCTGCGCAAGGTACTGTTTTAGCTGGTTTGCCATGGTGTGTAACTCAACGGGCAAATGGTAAACGAGGGTTAACGCTGCCGGTAAAGGAACGTGCGTTAAATCCGGCCACCGGGGAATAGGCAGGCCTGGAAGCAGCTCTTCTGTTGGGGTAATCAACCCTTCGTTCAGCGGGAGCGTATGCAGCAGCGTTGAGAGATGGATGATATTAATTAGCCGTCTAGCCTGCAGTTCACTCATCCGGTCGCTCTGTTTCAGGGTGAGATAACAGAAGCCCAGGCTGGTGCTGTTACTTACCAGCCGCAGGCTCTCCAGTTCATCAGGCTCGCCAATGGCAATCTGGACCGGATGACGACAACTGGTCCCCAGTCCGTAATCAAATAGCGTCGGCGTGATCCAGTATTCAATCGCCTTGATCAGCGGGTGACTAAGATGGTACTGCTCGTGGCTTTCCAGACGCACCAGCTCGGAATCAAACACGCTCAGCCTGAAAGGGCCGCTGCCCGTCATGGGCTGATCGGGGTGGGCCAGACGGCTACAGTAGGTCGCCAGACGATGGGGCAACCAGTAGTCCGGTTGATGCAGGGTAAACGTCAGGCACTGCGGGTGAGTGACCTCGATGTCTAATACGCTCTGGAACAGTTTGCGCAGGGCTGGCAGCATAAGCAGGGCCTTCAGGCTCCGCTGCAACTGCGCTGTCTCAATTTTGTCGCCGTTATGCCAGTGCAGGGTCGAGCGTATATAAAAATGCCAGCGCAGGCCGCCATCCGTGACTTCCCAGTGATGGGCAAGATCGCCCGTTGGTTCGCTGTTGTTGCCGTTAAAGCGCGTCAGCCCGGAGAAAACCTGGCCTGCCAGGTGCTGCTCCGCCCGGCCGGGTAAAAAGCCAGGCTGCAGCGCATCCAGCGAGCGGTAATAGGGAATGCGCAGCGTCGGCGTATCGTTTTGCCACTGTCCGCCCAAAAAGGGATGCAGCAACTCCCGCAACTCTTCCGGCGCAAGCTGGGCCAGCTCCAGGGCGTTATGCTGCTGCCCATGCTTCAGCGCTTCTTCCATCATCGTATTGCGCAATGATTCCGGGCTGACATAAAACCTGAGCTCGCCGCGCTTGCCGCGACCAGACTGTGCATGCCAGTTCAGCCAGCCAGCCTCCTGCGCCTGACGCAGCAGGGTGCGAACATGCCGCTCGCTGCAAAAACAGCGGCTGGCGAGCTCCGCAATGGTGACCTGCTGCGGTGCCCCTTCGGAGGGTTGCCACAGGCGTTGATACTGTTTGAGGCGGTTGAGCTGGCGCATAATAAACCCGGAACAATAATTCTCATCTATTCACTATTACTTCCGTATATCTCACGCAATACTGACGCACAAGTTAATCGCATCACATTTCGGGAGTTATGATGGCTCGGCTCGCTGCATTTGATATGGACGGCACGTTGTTAATGCCGGATCACCGTTTAGGGGAGAAAACCCTGAACACCCTTAAGCGCCTGCGTGAGCGTGATGTAACCCTGACGTTTGCCACTGGCCGTCATGTGCTGGAGATGCGCCATCTGCTGGGCGCATTTTCCCTGGATGCATTTCTGATTACCGGCAACGGAACACGAATTCATTCGGTCGAAGGGGAGGTGCTGCACCGTCAGGATCTCAACCCGGAAGTGGCGGATATCGTGCTGCACAGTACCTGGGATACCCAGGCCAGCGTTCATGTCTTTAACGAAAACGGCTGGTTTACCGGTCGTGAAATCCCTCAACTCCTCCATGCGCATGTCTACAGCGGTTTTCGCTATCAGCTGATGGATCTGCGCCGCATCCCTGCCCACGCGGTGACCAAGATCTGCTTTTGTGGCGATCACGACGATCTCTGCCGCTTACGTATTCAGTTGAATGAGGCGTTAGGCGACCGGGCCCATCTGACCTTTTCGGCGGTGGATTGTCTGGAAGTGTTGCCGGTGGGGTGTAACAAAGGTTCTGCCCTGGCGGTCCTGAGCGACCACCTGGGCTTGACGCTGCAGGAGTGTATGGCGTTTGGTGACGCCATGAACGACCGCGAGATGCTGGGCAGCGTCGGGCGCGGTTTGATTATGGGGAATGCTATGCCGCAGCTGATCTCTGCGCTTCCTCATCTGCCGGTTATCGGACACTGCCGTAATGAAGCGGTGTCCCATTTTTTAACACATTGGCTGGACAACAACACCCTCCCATATTCCCCCGAATAGTGAGACCCTTCCAGCAAGCCAGACTTCGGTCTGGCTTTTTTTTATTTCACCAGCTGTGCGATTTGCGCTTGCCACGGCGCAATATCACCGATGTTTGCCTGCACCCACTCCGCGTTGTAATAGGTTTCCAGGTAGCGCTCCCCGCTGTCGCACAGCAGCGTGATGATAGAGCCCGTGCGGCCCTCTTCACGCATGCGTGCTGCCAGCTGCAGCGCACCCCACATATTGGTACCGGTAGAGGCACCCACCTTGCGGCCCAATTGCGTCTCCAGCCAGTGGGCCGTCGCGACGCTGGCGGCATCCGGTACGCGGAGCATTTCATCCACCACATCAGGAATGAACGACGGCTCAACGCGCGGGCGGCCAATCCCTTCAATTTTACTGCCCACCGGACTGCGCAGGTCGGCATTGCGGCTTTGCCAGTAGTCGAGGAAGACCGAGTTTTGCGGATCCACCACCATCAGTTGCGTATCGTAGCCCTGACAGCGGATATAGCGGCCAATGGTGGCCGAGGTTCCGCCCGTACCGGCGCTCATGACGATATATGACGGAACCGGATGGGGCTCATGAGTCATCTGACGGAAAATACTGTCCGCTATATTGTTATTGCCACGCCAGTCGGTTGCACGCTCGGCGAAGGTGAACTGATCCATATAGTGGCCGTTCAGCTCACGGGCCAGCATTTCCGAGGCGGCGTAAATTTCGCAGGCGCTTTCTACAAAGTGGCAGCGTCCGCCATAAAATTCGATCTGTTCGATTTTGCGTTTCGCGGTGCAGGAGGGCATGACAGCGATAAACGGCAGGCCCAGTAAACGGGCGAAATAGGCTTCGGAGACGGCGGTTGAACCGGATGACGATTCAATAATTGTTGTGCCTTCTTTAATCCAGCCGTTACACAAGCCATACAGGAACAGCGAACGCGCCAGACGATGCTTCAGGCTCCCCGTAGGATGGGTACTTTCATCTTTCAGATACAGCTGAATCCCCGCAAACCCCGGCAGGGCGAGGCGGATTAAATGGGTGTCGGCCGAGCGCTGGTAGTCGGCATTGATTTCGCTGATGGCATGTTTAACCCAGTTGCTATTCATCGTAATTATCCGTTTGTCATTTTGTGCCCAGCATAGCGAAAAGCACAGAAAAAATTGTTGCTATCTGGCCTTTAAAATAGAATGAAGGGAGAAAAATTTTCTCTGTGAGGTGGGTATGCTAGATAAAATTGACCGCAAGCTGCTTTCATTGCTGCAAAGTGACTGCACCCTCTCTTTGCAGGCGCTGGCAGATGCCGTTAATCTGACCACCACACCGTGCTGGAAGCGCCTCAAGAAGCTGGAAGATGACGGCATTCTGCTGGAGCGTGTCGCGTTATTAGATCCCGAAAAACTGGGGCTGGGCCTGACGGCCTTTGTCCTGATAAAAACGCAGCATCACAGCAGCGAATGGTATTGTCGCTTCGTAAACCAGGTCTCTGACATGCCGGAGGTTCTCGGCTTCTGGCGTATGGCCGGGGAGTACGATTATCTGATGCGTGTCCAGGTGGCAGACATGAAGCGCTATGATGATTTCTACAAGCGGCTGGTGAATAGCGTACCGGGCTTGTCGGACGTCACCTCCAGCTTCGCCATGGAACAGATTAAATACACCACAGCGTTACCCATTGAATAACTCCATAAAATACCTTCAGGAACAAACCGCGTGCGATTATTTGCCCAACTAAGCTGGTACTTTCGTCGGGAGTGGCAGCGCTACCTCGGCGCAGTTCTCCTGCTTATCATCATTGCCATTTTGCAGCTGATCCCGCCGAAGGTGGTGGGCTACGTCGTGGATGGCGTTACGGAACAGCATTACACCACCGCACGGGTGTTGATGTGGGTTGGCACGCTGGTGCTGACGGCCGTCATCGTCTATTTGCTGCGTTACGTCTGGCGCGTGCTGCTATTTGGCGCGTCCTATCAGCTGGCCGTTGAGCTGCGCGAGGATTTTTACCGTCAGCTGAGTCGCCAGCACCCCGAGTTTTACCTGCGCCATCGCACCGGGGATCTCATCGCCCGCGCCACCAACGACGTCGATCGCGTGGTGTTCGCGGCCGGGGAAGGCGTATTAACGCTGGTGGATTCGCTGGTGATGGGCTGCGCGGTTCTGATTGTGATGTCCACTCAGATCAGCTGGCAACTTACCCTGCTGGCATTGCTGCCGATGCCGCTGATGGCGCTGGCGATCAACCGTTATGGCGAACAACTGCACGAGCGTTTCAAGCTGGCGCAGGCGGCGTTTTCGTCGCTAAACGATCGCACGCAGGAGAGTATGACCAGTATCCGCATGATCAAAGCCTTTGGTCTGGAGGATCGGCAATCTGCCCTGTTTGCGGCCGATGCCGCAGACACCGGCGCAAAAAACATGCGCGTTGCGCGTATTGATGCGCGCTTTGATCCGACCATCTATATCGCTATTGGCATGGCCAACCTGTTGGCCGTCGGTGGCGGGAGCTGGATGGTGGTGCAGGGCACCTTGACCCTGGGGCAGTTAACCAGTTTTGCCATGTACCTGGGGCTGATGATTTGGCCGATGCTGGCGCTGGCCTGGATGTTTAACATCGTGGAGCGCGGCAGTGCCGCCTATAGCCGCATTCGCGCCATGCTGTCTGAAGCGCCAGTGGTCAACGACGGTACCGAACCGGTACCGGAAGGGCGTGGGGTGATGAACGTCGACATCCGTACGTTTGTTTATCCGCAGACGGAACATCCGGTGCTGGAAAACGTCAGCTTTACGCTGCAACCGGGGCAAATGCTCGGGATCTGTGGCCCGACGGGATCCGGTAAAAGTACCGTTCTTTCGCTGCTCCAGCGTCACTTTGATGTCACGCTGGGGGACATTCGTTTCCACAATCTTCCTCTCACGACACTGCAACTAGACGACTGGCGTCGCCGTTTGGCCGTGGTCAGCCAGACGCCGTTTCTCTTTTCTGACACTGTGGCGAACAACATAGCCCTTGGCTGTCCGTCGGCCACGCAGGAAGAGATTGAGCATGTGGCGCGCTTAGCCAGCGTACATGACGATATTTTGCGTCTGCCGCAGGGGTATGAAACGGAGGTGGGTGAACGTGGCGTTATGCTCTCTGGCGGGCAAAAACAGCGAATTTCCATTGCCCGTGCGCTGCTGCTCAATGCTGAAATCCTGATCCTGGATGATGCGCTTTCTGCTGTGGATGGTCGAACCGAGCACCAGATCCTGCATAACCTTCGCCAGTGGAGCGACGGACGGACGGTGATCATCAGTGCCCACCGTTTGTCAGCGCTGACGGAAGCCAGTGAAATTCTGGTGTTGCAGCACGGGCACATTGCCCAGCGCGGGCAGCATGACCAGCTTGCGGAGCAACCGGGGTGGTATCGCGACATGTATCGCTATCAGCAGCTTGAAGCGGCACTTGACGATGCCCCGGAACAGGAAGAGGAGGACGCTAATGCGTAAATCAAAAACGCAGTGGCCGACGCTAAAACGCCTGCTGGCCTACGGTTCGCCATGGCGAAAACCCCTTGCTCTTGCCGTCGTGCTGCTGTGGATTGCGGCGATTGCAGAAGTGAGCGGTCCGCTGCTCATCAGTTATTTCATCGATAATATGGTTGCGAAAAGCTATTTGCCGCTGGGGCTGGTGGCGGGGTTAGGCGTGGCCTATGTAGGGCTACAGCTGGCAGCGGCTGGCCTGCACTATGCGCAGTCGCTACTCTTTAACCGGGCGGCGGTGGGCGTGGTTCAGAAGCTGCGTACCGACGTTATGGATGCTGCGCTGCGCCAGCCGCTGAGCGAGTTTGATATCCAGCCGGTCGGGCAGGTGATTTCGCGGGTGACCAACGATACCGAGGTGATCCGCGATCTGTACGTGACGGTTGTGGCGACCGTGCTGCGCAGTGCCGCGTTGATTGGCGCCATGCTGGTGGCGATGTTCAGCCTTGACTGGCGCATGGCGCTGGTGGCGATCGCGATTTTCCCGGCGGTGCTGATTGTGATGGTGATCTATCAGCGCTACAGCACACCTATTGTACGTCGGGTGCGGACCTACCTGGCCGATATTAACGATGGCTTCAACGAAGTGATCAACGGCATGAGCGTCATCCAGCAGTTCCGCCAGCAGGCTCGCTTTGGCGAGCGCATGGGCGAAGCCAGCCGTTCGCACTATATGGCGCGTATGCAGACGCTGCGCCTTGATGGTTTCCTGCTGCGTCCGCTGCTGAGCCTCTTCTCGGCGCTGGTGCTTTGTGGCCTGCTGATGCTCTTTGGCCTGAGTCCGGGCGGAACGATTGAGGTGGGGGTTCTGTATGCTTTTATCAGCTATCTGGGACGCCTGAACGAGCCGCTGATTGAACTCACAACCCAACAATCCATGTTGCAGCAGGCGGTGGTTGCTGGCGAGCGCGTCTTTGAACTGATGGACAGACCGCGTCAGACCTATGGTGAGGATACAGCACCGCTGCAAAGCGGGGCCATTACCTTTGACCATGTCTCGTTTGCCTACCGTGAAGACAGGCTGGTGTTGCAGGACATCAATCTTGATGTGCC
The DNA here is from genome assembly GCF_050031595.1 of Enterobacter cloacae complex sp. 309I3. Classification (NCBI taxonomy): domain Bacteria; kingdom Pseudomonadati; phylum Pseudomonadota; class Gammaproteobacteria; order Enterobacterales; family Enterobacteriaceae; genus Enterobacter; species Enterobacter cloacae complex sp. 309I3. Next base: position 1,123,238 of record NZ_JBLGWI010000001.1, read on the forward strand.
GTCGCGCGGCTTTGTGGCGCTGGTGGGGCATACCGGCAGCGGCAAGAGTACGCTTGCAAGCCTGTTGATGGGCTACTACCCGTTAACGAAAGGCGAAATTCGTCTGGATGGACGTCCGCTGGCGTCGCTCAGCCACAGCGTATTGCGTAAAGGCGTGGCAATGGTGCAGCAAGACCCGGTTGTGCTGGCCGATACCTTTTACGCCAACGTGACCCTGGGGCGTGATTATACCGAGGAGCAGGTTTGGGCAGTGCTGAAAAAAGTGCAGCTCGCGGAGCTGGCACGCGGATTCAGCGACGGGATCAACACCCGGCTGGGCGAGCAGGGGAATAACCTATCTGTCGGTCAAAAACAGCTTTTGGCGCTGGCGCGTGTGCTGATTGAAACGCCACAGGTGCTGATTCTGGATGAAGCGACGGCCAGCATCGACTCCGGTACTGAACAGGCTATCCAGCAGGCACTGGCCGCCGTGCGCGATCACACGACGCTGGTGGTTATCGCGCACCGTCTTTCAACGATTGTCGACGCAGATACCATTCTGGTGCTGCATCGCGGACAGGCCGTTGAACGCGGTACGCACCGGGCGCTCCTGGAGGCGAAAGGCCGCTACTGGCAGATGTATCAGCTGCAACTGGCGGGTGAAGAGCTGGCGGCCAGCGTCCGGGAGGAAGAGTCGCTTAGCGCCTGATGCACCAAAAACAGGCAACGTGCTAACAGTCACCGCTGTTGGTGCAAAACCGAAACGCGCCATGCACTGCCATGGTGCGTTTTTTTTCACCTGTTGATCATGAATGGTCTTTTAACGCGCATTGCGCCGCTTTTCCCTTCCGTTTTCATTTCTGGCACACCCCTTGCAATGTCTCCTGCGTATTAGCTGCGGCCATTACCGAATTCTGACTGGAGGGGATCTATGAAGCTGGTTACGGTGGTAATCAAACCATTCAAACTCGAAGACGTGCGTGAAGCGTTGTCTTCAATGGGTATTCAGGGACTGACTGTCACCGAAGTGAAAGGCTTCGGTCGTCAGAAGGGTCATGCCGAGCTTTATCGCGGGGCGGAATACAGCGTTAACTTCCTGCCAAAAGTAAAAATTGATGTCGCGATTGCTGATGACCAGCTTGATGAAGTCATCGATGTGATCAGCAAAGCGGCCTATACCGGCAAAATTGGCGACGGCAAAATTTTCGTTGCCGAACTGCAGCGCGTCATTCGCATCCGTACCGGCGAATCTGACGAAGCGGCACTGTAAGTAACTCCTGGCACACAGTGATAGGGATCGAGAAAATGAAGATAGCAACAATCAAAACGGGTCTGGGTTCGCTGGCACTGCTGCCGGGCCTGGCAATGGCTGCTCCTGCGGTGGCAGACAAAGCCGATAACGCCTTTATGATGATCAGCACCGCGCTGGTGCTGTTCATGTCTATTCCGGGCATCGCGCTGTTTTACGGCGGCCTGATCCGTGGCAAAAACGTTCTCTCCATGCTGACGCAGGTTGCCGTGACGTTCGCGCTGGTTTGCGTGCTGTGGGTGGTTTACGGCTACTCTCTGGCCTTCGGTGAAGGTAACGCCTTCTTCGGCAACTTCAACTGGGCCATGTTGAAAAATATTGAACTGACCGCAGTGATGGGCAGTTTCTATCAGTACATCCACGTTGCGTTCCAGGGCTCGTTCGCCTGTATCACCGTGGGGCTGATTGTGGGTGCGCTGGCTGAGCGTATTCGCTTCTCTGCCGTTCTGATCTTTGTGGTGGTCTGGCTGACACTCTCCTATGTGCCGATTGCACACATGGTCTGGGGGGGCGGTCTGCTGGCGTCGCACGGCGCACTGGATTTCGCAGGCGGTACTGTTGTTCACATCAACGCTGCGGTAGCGGGTCTGGTGGGTGCATATCTGATTGGCAAACGCGTGGGCTTTGGCAAAGAAGCGTTCAAACCACACAACCTGCCGATGGTCTTTACCGGTACAGCAATCCTCTATTTTGGCTGGTTCGGCTTCAACGCCGGCTCTGCGAGCGCTGCTAACGAAATCGCTGCGCTGGCCTTCGTGAATACCGTGGTGGCCACGGCGGGTGCAATCCTCTCATGGGTGTTTGGTGAGTGGGCGGTACGCGGTAAACCTTCTCTGCTGGGCGCGTGCTCGGGTGCCATTGCCGGTCTGGTGGGGATCACCCCAGCATGTGGTTACGTCGGTGTCGGTGGTGCGCTGCTTGTCGGCCTGGTGTCAGGTCTGGCGGGTCTGTGGGGTGTGACGGCGCTGAAACGTCTTCTGCGCGTGGATGACCCTTGCGATGTCTTTGGCGTGCACGGCGTGTGCGGTATCGTCGGTTGTATCATGACTGGTATCTTCGCCGCGAAATCGCTGGGCGGAGTGGGTTACGCTGAGGGCGTTGACATGGTTCACCAGGTGCTGGTGCAGCTGGAAAGTATCGCCATTACCGTTGTGTGGTCTGCTGTGGTGGCCTTCATTGGCTACAAACTGGCGGACATGACTGTGGGTCTGCGCGTACCGGAAGAGCAGGAGCGCGAAGGTCTCGACGTCAACAGCCACGGCGAGAATGCGTATAACGCATAATAAACAGCAAAACGGCAATCTCCGATTGCCGTTTTTAGTGTTTATTCCCTCTCCCTGTGGGAGAGGGCCAGGGTGAGGGCATCAGGCCGCACAAGGCAAAAGCAAAACGGCAATCTCCGATTGCCGTTTTTAGTATTTATTCCCTCTCCCTGTGGGAGAGGGCCAGGGTGAGGGCAACATCACCCGCGATTACGCATCACCCCTTCCTGCACCGTCGAGGCGACCAGCACGCCGTCCTGCGTATAAAACTCTCCACGTACAAACCCGCGAGCGCTGGACGCCGAGGTACTTTCCACGCTGTAGAGCAGCCAGTCATTCATGTTAAATGGACGATGGAACCACATCGAGTGATCGATCGTCGCAACCTGCATCCCTTTTTCAAGGAACCCCACGCCGTGCGGCTGCAGTGCAACCGGCAGGAAGTTAAAATCTGACGCATAGCCCAGCAGATACTGATGCACGCGGAAATCCTCTGGTACGGTGCCGTTGGCGCGGATCCAGACCTGGCGTTTCGGCTCGGCCGTATGGCCTTTCATCGGGTTATGGAATTCGACCGGACGGATCTCCAGAGGTTTATCACAAAGGAATTTCTCTTTGACCTGCGGTGGCAGCAAGTGGGCCAGCGCGCGGGCGATATCGGTCTCCGATTTGAGATCGTCCGGCGACGGTGCCGCTGGCATCGTTTTCTGGTGCTCATAACCCGGTTCCGGTGCCTGGAAAGAGGCGGTCATGTAAAAGATGGGCTTGCCATTCTGAATGGCTGCCACGCGGCGCGCGCTAAAGCTGTTGCCGTCACGCAGCACTTCCACGTCGTACACAATGGGTTTTGCGCTATCGCCAGGGCGCAGAAAATAGCTGTGAAAGGAGTGCACCAGACGGTCTGCCGGGACGGTCTCCTTGGCAGCGTACAGTGCCTGTCCGACGACCTGCCCGCCGAAGACCTGACGCAAGCCCAAATCTTCGCTCTGTCCGCGAAAGAGTCCTTCCTCAATTTTTTCCAGATTCAGTAATGTCAGCAGATTGTTCAGTGCCTGACTCATAGTTGTCCTCAATAAACGCCGTGGCGAAAGATAGGCAGAGTATAACGCAGAAATGAAAGTGGTCCGACGGGTAGAATTATCTGAATATCAGGGAGAATTTAGGCATTAATCAGTGATCTGTGCCACACTTGAATACGATATGTGTTTGAAACGACATCGGATGGGATCGATCCCGCTGGTGCATTGATGATAAGGAGACTTCAATGAAACTCGTGCCCATGCTAAGTGGTGTAGCTATTGCGGTGGCGTTGTCCGCCTGTGCAGGTAAGAGCGCCCAGGTGCCGGTGCCAGCAGCAGATCCAAATGGGATTAATACACTCTCACAGCAATCCATTCAGCAACCTAATGTTTCCGGTACTATCTGGATCAAACAGCGAGTCGCTTTACCACCGGATGCGGTATTAACGGTCACGCTGTCTGATGCTTCTCTGGCCGACGCGCCGTCGAAAGTGGTGGCCCAGCGTGCTGTTCGTACCGAAGGTAAGCAGGCACCGTTTAGCTTCGTGCTGCCGTATAACCCGGCAGACGTACAGCCGAACGCCCGTATCCTTCTGAGCGCTGCGGTAACCATCAACGGTAAGCTGGTGTTTATTACCGATACGGTTCAGGAAGCCATCAACAACGGTGGGACGAAAATCGACCTGAACCTGGTGCCGGTGCAGCAAACCGAAGTGCCGATCGCACCACAGACGAACCAACCGTCTGTACCTACCCCACCGACTCAGCTGTAATGTGTTCCCCTCTCCTTCGGGGGAGGGGGTCAATACACCCAGCGATACTTCTGCAAATCAATCTGCCCTGACCCGGACACCTGTATCCCTTCTGAAAGTAATGCCTGCCTCTGGCGCTGCAAATCCGGCCCGATGAGCGAGATGGCACCATGACGATTCACAACCCGATGCCAGGGCAATGTACTGCCTTCAGGAAGCCGTTTTAGCACGCCACCCACCTGACGCGCCGCGCGGGGGGAGCCAGCAAGACGTGCGACGTCACCATAGGTTGTCACGTAGCCTTCCGGAATGGAGGCCACAATTTGCCACACTCGCTGTGGAAAGGAGTCGTATTCGTCCATCAGTACACCTGTGGGGATGAGTGAAGTGCCATGTTAAACGAAGATTGCGCCGATTGCTGTGCCTGTTTGCGCAAGAAACCACCATCCGGTTGCTGGCAGCTTGCAATTGACCGTTAGCACAGGGATAATGCGCCAGCGCGTTGGGTAACAACGCTCACAATGGGGGCTCTGTTGGTTCTCCCGCAACGCTACTCTGTTCACCAGGTCAGGTCCGGAAGGAAGCAGCCAGGGCAGACGACGTGTGTGCCGGGATGTAGCTGGCAGGGCCCCCACCCATTTGTGCTTCTGGCAACATCTCCCCGTTTTTTACTTCCTTCCGGCATGGCTATTCCACAGAATTAACAAGGTTTAATTCGTGGTGTAATATATATTTCATCGCGCTGAAATATTACTGTCATAAACCTGTAATAATAGACTGTCATTTTATTTCTGGGCGTCTTTTTTCTGTCATAAGTTAAAAATATATATCTGGATTACATTGTTAACATCGTGTATTAAATAAAGGACTTATTCCGAAGGAAAGTGACAATCATGGCTACTGCGGTATTAAACGTTAAGATTGACGAAGCGCTAAAAGAAAGACTTCGCCACTATGCGGAAGTGAATAACGAAAACTTAAGCGTGACCACAGAGAAGTTGCTGCTGCTGGCATTTGAAGCCGCAGACGAGGTGGGAGTATCGGAAGAGGATATTGATAATCAGCATACGGAAGAAGAGAGTGTAACGCCTTTTACTCCTAAAGAAATCAAAGCTCTACGTAAACTTCTGAAGAAGAGAAAATGAAACAACAACTATCGACCGCCAGTGACTACAAAGAAGCCTGCGATCTGTTGCGTTCAGGCTACGTGAAGCATGTCCGTCTTGGCTGGAATGTAGGAAGTGATGAGTTCTTTCGTATTGCGTCTGACTGGTGTGATACCGGCGCAAAAATAAAGAAAGACGGTGAAAGTTTTGTTATTTCACTGAAAGGTTTTCCTATTCCTCCTCAGCACTGATTCCTGACTGGTGAAAACTGCTGACTGCCGTATGACAGTCAGCAGTTTTTATTTTATGATCCACTTCAAACTTTTATATTAAACAAGACTGCGTTTTACCGACGGCGCGGTTTTATTTAATGCGAGCCAAACCGGTTTGATTCGTAGCAACGCCTGCTCAAGCTCTGCCGACTCGAGCGAGAAGGGCACGCGTAAGTAGCGGTCAAACGCACCCGATAACCCAAAGCGTGTGCCGGTTCCAAGATTAATCCCCAACATCTCTGCACGTGCGGCGAGTTGTGTCGCCAGCATGCCCGGCAGCTCGATCCAGTAGGATAGCCCGCCTTCCGCCTCCTGAAACCGCCACTGGGGAAAATGTTCGCGCAGCAGTTCACCGCAGCGGTCGCGTCGCTCCTTCAGTATTTTCCGGCGCGCAGGCAGAAATGTCTCGCTATTGTTGATGAGCCACAGCGTGGCCAGCTGTTCCAGCAGCGGCGAGCCTAAATCCAGCGTATCCCGCGTCTGGGCAAGTGTGGCAATGGTGCGCGACGAGGCGCGGATCCAGCCGAGGCGCAACCCACCCCAGAAACTTTTTCCCGCCGAACCCAGGGTGATCACCGTAGCCTGCGAATTAAACGACGCCAGCGGTGGCGGGGGCGGTGCTTCAAACCAGAGATCGACCATCGTTTCATCGACCACCAGCGTGGTACGGGTGCGAGCGGCAATGTCGGTTATTGCCTGACGGGTGGCGATATCCATGCATCGCCCTGTTGGATTGTGAAAATCCGGCATCAGGTACGCCAGGCGCGGTGCCGTCTGTGCCAGCGTGGCGGCAAAGCCATCCGTATCCCAGCCGCTTTCCGGCAGCGACACGCCCACCGGCCGACACGATGCCCCCTGGATGGCTGCAATCGCCAGCGGATAGGTGGGATGATCGACCACGACGCGATCGCCCGGGCCGGCCATCATCCGCAGTACCAGCGCAAAACCGCTGACGGCACCATTAACCACCATCACTTCGTCTGCGCGGGTCGGCAGCCCACGTGCAGTATAGCGAGCGGCAATGGCGTCGCGCAGAGCCGCCAGGCCGAGCTGATCATAACCGGTCAGCGTAAGATGCTGGGTGATCGCGGTGAGCGCCCAGGTGTAAGCCTGGTGGATCTCTGGCCCGGCATTCAGGGCGGCAGTGGAGAGATCCAGCGCTGCGCTTGCCGCTGAAAGCGTCGGTACGGCACGGGTATCGGGCAGGATCACGCGTGAACCGCTGCCGTGGCGGCTCTCCAGATACCCTTCTTCTCGCAGATGGGCCAGCGCGCTGCTGATGGTCGTCCGGCTTACATCTAACGCCGTGGCCAGTTCACGTTCACCGGGCAGGCGCGTGCTCAACGCCAGCCTGCCGTCGAGGATCAGCAGGCGCAACGCGTCGGCCAGCTGTCGCCAGAGCGGGGTTCGGGACGGGGTTTGTTGCCAGTGGCCCAAAAGGCGAACCAGCGACTGACTTCCGAAACGGCGTGATGACATATGCAGTCCACTATTTGAAAACTGGACATTAATCATAGTGCCATTTTCGAACAAGATGAAAGCCTGGTTCACTGGAGAAGCTAAAATGGTACGTCGTCTGCTGCAACTGTACGTTGGTTTAGGCCTGTACGGGCTTTCAACCGCGATGTTTATTCGTTCGGATCTGGGGGTTGACCCATGGGATGTGTTTCACCTTGGGGTGGGATTACAGCTGGGGATGACCATCGGTACGGTGATTATTTTGACCGGTGCCGCGGTGCTGCTGCTGTGGATCCCGCTGCGTCAGATGCCTGGGCTGGGAACGCTCAGTAACGTAGTCTGTATTGGCCTGGCGGCGGATGCCTCGATGGCCCTTATCCCCGAGCTGGATTTTCTCCCCATTCGGATTGCTCTGCTGGTTGGGGGCATTGTGCTGAACGCGATAGCAACCGGTATGTATATCGGTGCCGGGTTCGGGGCGGGCCCACGCGATGGACTGATGACCGGCATTCACGCCCGGCTGGGGTGGTCAATCCGCAGCGTTCGGACCTCAATTGAAGTGAGTGTTCTGCTGATTGGCTGCGTCCTTGGCGGAACGTTTGGCGTCGGGACGGTACTGTATGCCCTGACCATCGGCCCGCTTATCCAGCTCTGTTTGCCGTGGTTCCGTCAGAAACCGCGTACGGATAACGTTCCTCAGCCAGAGCGGGTTGTTTAATTTTGCGAAGCGCTCACAGGTATTAATGGCCGCGCTGTGCCACAATAGACGGCTCTGTTAACACCAAGCCGGAACGCATGAAAGCCATTACTCTCTATGATGTTGCCCTCCTTGCGGGGGTGTCTTATCAAACCGTTTCCCGTGTGATTAACGACGCGGAGCATGTTTCTGCCCGGACACGGGAAAAGGTGCAGCAGGCCATGGCGGAGCTGCACTATGTTCCTAACCGTGGCGCGCAGCAGCTGGCGGGCAAGCGCACCCGTACGCTGGGACTGATCACTACCGATCTGGCGCTGCATGCGCCTTCGCAAATTGTCTCTGCGGTCAAATCCCGGGCGGTAGAAAAGGGGGCGAGCGTACTGATCTCAATGGTGGAACATCCGCAACAGTGCCAGGCCGCGCTTCAGGAGCTGCTGGCGCAGCGCGTGGAAGCCCTGCTGGTGAACGTGCCGCTTGACGATCCCCATGCCGAACAACTCAAGGCACTGGCGTCGCCCGTGCCGGTGCTGTTTCTGGATGTCTCTCCGTCGGCAGCGGTCAACAGTCTGGTTTTTAATGCGGAACAGGGCGCTCGTCTGGGCGTTGAACATTTGCTGTCGCTCGGGCATCAGCGTATTGCATTGCTGAGCGGGCCGGAAAGCTCTGTTTCCGCTCGTGCCCGTCTGGCGGCATGGAAAGCCGCGCTGGCGGAAGCCGGCCTCGAGGCGGCGGCGGTGGCCTACGGCGACTGGAGCGCAGCCTGCGGTTATGAAAAGGGGCATGCGCTGTTGTCTGCTGCAACGTTACCGGATGCCATTCTGGTGGCTAACGATCAAATGGCGCTGGGGGTGATGCGGGCCTGCGCGGAAAAAGGGGTGACGATCCCGGGCCAGATATCGATAGTGGGGTTTGACGATACCGCCGACAGCGCCTGGTTTTCACCTCCGCTTACCACCATCCGTCAGGCATTTCGCGAGGCAGGTGAACAAAGTGTGGAGTGGCTGCTGGCTCCCGCCCGCCATGAAGCCTGCTGGCAGGTTCAGTTGCCCGTCACATTGATTAGCCGACACTCCAGTGCCCGTCGCACCCCGCAGCAGGCCGATCGTGAGGATCTTGCGCAGCAGCTCAGAAGCCTGGCCCTGCTGGCAGAGCAACTTGCCCGCCAGTAACACTTTTGTGATCTGACTCGCTACACGGCGATCCCGCGCTTTACCGCGGCAGTTTGCCAGGGCATGTTGAGTAAAATTGTGAGCGCTTCGCAAAGAGGGAAACATGTCCAATACTGTCTCGCTGACTCTCAGCGCACTTCTGGCCCGTCGGGACTGGGAAAATCCCGGCGTCACCCAGTGGAACCGGCTGGCGGCGCATGCGCCATTTCATAGCTGGCGTAATGAACACGCCGCCAGAGAGGACGCGGCATCCATCAGCCGACGTTCCCTGAATGGGGAGTGGCGATTTAGCTTCTTTTCTGCACCTGAGCAGGTTCCGCAGGCATGGACAGGCGAAGATTGCCCGGATGCCGTTGCGATGCCGGTGCCGTCAATCTGGCAGATGCAGGGGTTTGATACACCTGTTTACACCAACGTCACCTATCCCATTCCCGTCAATCCGCCCTTTGTTCCGGCGGAGAATCCGGTCGGTTGTTACTCGCTCACATTTGAGGTGGAGGACGCGTGGCTCGAGGGCGGGCAAACCCGCATTATCTTTGATGGCGTGAACTCGGCGTTTCATCTCTGGTGCAACGGTCAGTGGGTGGGGTATTCCCAGGACAGCCGTCTGCCGGCCGAATTCGATCTCTCGGGCGTATTGCGTGCTGGCCAGAACCGCCTGGCCGTGATGGTTTTGCGCTGGTGCGACGGAAGCTATCTGGAAGATCAGGACATGTGGCGCATGAGCGGGATTTTCCGCGATGTGTCGCTGCTGCATAAGCCGGAGACGTACATCGCGGATTATCAGGTGGTCACCGACCTCAATGCGGAGCTGGATCGCGCCGTGCTGAAGGTGGATGTCGCCCTGGCGGGCGCTCACTTTACGGAGTGCGAGGTGGCAATAACGCTCTGGCGCAACGGTGAACGCTGTGCCAGCGCCACCCGGCGGCCAGGTTCGGCCATTGTGGATGAACGCGGCAACTGGGAAGAGCGGTTGACGGTGGCGATCCCGGTTGCGTCACCCGCCTTATGGAGTGCTGAGGCCCCAGAGCTTTATCGGCTGACGATCGCGCTGCTGGACCCGCAGGGTGAGGTGCTGGAGATTGAAGCCTGTGATGTGGGTTTCCGCCGCGTTGAAATCAGCAATGGCCTGCTGAAGCTCAACGGCAAGCCACTGCTGATCCGCGGGGTCAACCGGCATGAACATCACCCGGAAAACGGCCAGGTGATGGACGAAGCGACGATGCGTCGCGATATCGAAATCATGAAGCAACACAACTTCAACGCCGTACGCTGCTCGCACTACCCGAACCATCCTCTGTGGTACCGGCTTTGCGATCGCTACGGCCTGTATGTGGTTGACGAGGCCAATATCGAAACCCACGGCATGGTGCCGATGAGTCGTCTCGCTGACGATCCCCGCTGGCTGCCCGCCATGAGCGAGCGCGTGACCCGCATGGTGCAACGCGATCGTAATCATCCGTCCATTATCATCTGGTCGCTGGGCAATGAGTCTGGCCACGGTGCAAACCACGACGCGCTGTATCGCTGGCTAAAAACCACCGATCCGACGCGCCCGGTTCAATATGAAGGCGGCGGAGCGAACACGGCGGCGACCGATATCATTTGTCCGATGTATGCCCGTGTTGATCAGGACCAGCCGTTCCCGGCGGTGCCGAAATGGTCCATTAAAAAATGGATCGGGTTGCCGGATGAAACCCGACCGCTGATCCTCTGCGAATACGCCCACGCAATGGGCAACAGCTTTGGTGGCTTCGCCAGATACTGGCAGGCGTTTCGTAGCCATCCACGTCTGCAGGGAGGATTTGTCTGGGACTGGGTCGACCAGGCGCTGACGAAGAAAGATGAAAATGGCACCCCGTTCTGGGCCTACGGCGGCGATTTTGGTGATACACCCAATGACCGACAGTTCTGCCTTAACGGGCTGGTGTTCCCCGATCGCACGCCGCACCCGGCACTGTATGAGGCTCAGCGCGCGCAGCAGTTCTTTACCTTTACGCGGGTAAGCACTTCTCCGCTGGTGGTGGACGTGCAAAGCGATTACCTGTTCCGTCATACGGATAACGAGCTGCTCAGATGGTCGGTGACCCGTGACGGAACGGTGCTGGCTAAGGGGGAGGTTACGCTCTCCATCGCGCCTCAGGAGACTCAGCGTCTGGACATCTCTCTGCCCGCGCTGACGGCGGAGCCGGGCGAGGTCTGGCTGAATGTCGAGGTGTACCAGCTGAAGGCAACGCCGTGGTCACCGGAAAACCATCGCTGCGCGTGGGATCAATGGCCGCTCCCGGCACCGTTGTTTATCGCCCCGCCCGCACCGGTGGGTGTGCCGCCGGTACTGACGCAAACCGATGAGATGCTGACCCTGACGCACCAGCAGCAGCGATGGATAGTTGACCGTACCTCAGGACACCTGACGCAGTGGCTGAACAATGGCGTTGAAACGCTGCTCTCGCCGCTGACGGATAACTTTACCCGCGCGCCGCTGGACAATGATATCGGGGTCAGCGAGGCCACGCGTATCGATCCAAATGCATGGGTGGAGCGCTGGAAGGCAGCGGGGATGTACGACATCACCCCGCGGTTGCTGCGTTGTGAAGGAGAGCAGCATGCCCGCGAGGCGGTAGTCACGACGCTGCATGCCTGGGAACATCTCGGCAAAGCGCTGTTCCTGAGCCGTAAAGTCTGGCGAGTGGACGATCAGGGTGTGCTGCACGGTGAGGTTGAGGTAGAGGTTGCGTCTGATATTCCGGAGCCTGCGCGTATTGGCCTGAGCATGCATCTTGCCCGGCCGCCGGAAGCCGTTCACTGGCTGGGGCTGGGGCCGCATGAAAACTACCCGGACAGAAAGCTGGCAGCACAGCAGGGGCGCTGGACGTTGCCGCTGCAGGCAATGCATACGCCGTACATCTTCCCGACGGAAAACGGCTTGCGGTGCGATACCCGTGAACTGGTGCTGGGGAGGCATCAGTTGAACGGGCAGTTCCATTTCTCTGTGAGCCGCTACAGCCAGCAACAGCTGCGTGAGACAACCCATCACCATCTGCTGCGTGACGAGCCGGGGTATTGGCTCAATCTTGATGCGTTCCATATGGGCGTGGGTGGAGATGACTCCTGGAGCCCCAGCGTCTCGCCGGAATTTATCCTGCAAAATCGCCAGCTTCGCTATCGCTTTAGCTGGCGTCAGAACCTCAACTGACCTTCGGTGGCGGCCACGCGTTGGCCGCCTGGTTCAGGCCAGGATACCGCCTAACCCGTGCAGGATCATGTAACCCCCCACCAGGATAATCAGTGCCGCAGAGAACCACGGTGCTTTGCGTGAAAACTCGCTGAACCCCGGCCAGCGTTTTGTCGCATGTTTAAGGCTTAACGCGGCAATCGCGCCCGATGCCACCAGCGTTAACGCCAGACCAATACTGAAGCTAAATACCAGCGTGGCGCCCAGGGCAAAGTACTTGAGCTGCAGGCAGATCAGCAGGACGGTGATTGACGCCGGGCAGGGGATCAACCCGCCGGTCAGCCCAAACATCGCAATTTGCCCGGTGGTGACGTTTTGTCCGTTAAAACGACGATTGATATCCTGCGCATGGGCGCGCTGGTGGGCGTCTTGCCACTCCTCTGCAACCAGTTGATGTTCATGGTGGTGATGATCATGATGGTGGTCATGGTCATGGTCATGGTCATGGTCATGGTCATGGTGGTGATGATGATCGTGCGGCTGATTCTCCTTCCAGGTACGCCACGCCATCCACAGCGCGATCAAAACGATCAATACCCCAGAGATAAGCTGGAACCAGGGTTCAGAGGTTTGCGCATCCCAGCCGCGACCAAACCATAATCCCGCCATGGCAATGATCCAGACCACCGCGGTATGGGAAAGCGTGGCCGCCAGCCCCAATAATACCGCCTGTTTCAGCGTGCCACGGATCGCCACAATAAAGGCCGCCATCATTGTTTTAGAGTGGCCCGGCTCAAGACCATGCAGGGCACCGAGCAGGATCGCGCTGGGAATGAATAGCCATACGTTGCCCTGTTGCAGAAGAGAAGCAAAATCGTTCATTACAAAATCCGCACTGGAAAAGGTGCGCAGATAGTACTCCCCCCCAGTAGTTTAATACTACCCCCCAGTAGAAAAATACTAAGGGGGAGTAGGGCGTGTTATGCTTTACCCGCCAGAAGAAGAAGGATGCAGAGATGTCACATACGGTTCGTCACAAGAAGATGTTATTGACTCGCCTGAAGAAAATTCAGGGGCAGAGCACCGCGCTGGAAAAAATGCTCAGTAACGACGAGCATGAGTGTGCCGAGGTATTACAGCAGCTGGCCGCGATCCGCGGTGCGGTGAATGGCATGATGCTGCAGGTGATCGAAGGCCATTTAACCGATCACGTCGTCAAAGAGCCTGAGGAAGATCAGCGTGAGGCCGATCTTGGCGTGGTTTTACAGGTGATCAAATCTTATCTGAAGTAGAAGGGGCGTTAAGGTTATTTTCTGCCCATGCCATAAATTCCGCTTTTGGCAGCGCCTTACTGTAGTACCAGCCTTGCCCGTATTGCACGCCGTGACGGTGCAGCCAGGCGAGCTGCCCTGCGGTTTCCACTCCCTCAGCAACCATCGCCAGCTTCAGTGATTTCGCCATTTCTATAATGTGTGGCGTTACGTTTTTGTACTCCAGCGCATCCACGAACGACTTATCAATTTTCAGCGTGTCGACGTCCAGATCCTGCAGATAGCTCAGGCTGGAATAGCCCGTGCCAAAATCATCGATGTAAATGGCGTGGCCCGAACGGCGAAAAGCGGCGATGGCCGGTGCGCTGATTTTGGGATCGGCAAAGCCGCGTTCGGTTAATTCAAGCGCTATCTGTTCCGGGCGGACTTGCCATTTATTGAGTAGCTGGCTCAGGAGCGGCGGCAGTTTGCCGGAGGTTAAATCTGCAGGCGCGAGGTTGACGGAGATATGCTGATCGGCATGGAGATGCAGCCAGTTGCCCATATCCTCGAACACTTTTTCGATCACCAGATGCGTGAGGCGCGAGATAAGCCCAGTTTGTTCCGCCAGCGGGACGAAACTGTCAGGCGACAGGCTACTCCCGTCAGGCTGGGGCCAACGCGTTAGCGCCTCTGCGCCCACTATTTTCCCGCTACAGAGCGCCACAATAGGCTGGTAGTAAACCTCGAATTCGCGGTTATTGATGGCATCAAGCAGGCGGTTACGCGGCGACTGGATGCGACGCAATATCCGCAGAACAAACAGGGCGGCAAGCAGGCTTATCAGCATGCCAAACGGCAGCCAGAAAAGGAGTTGCCGGTGCCAGGTTTCCGCCAGCGGTTTCAGCGCAGCCCATGCAACAACGTTTATTCCCAACTCCGGTACGGGCTTCATGACGTACATTGCACCGTTGTACTCAACACTGACCATCTCCTGATCTTTAATCATGTTGCGGATGTGCGGATCCAGTTTACTGCTGCTGGAAAACACGAGATGCGTTGCGTTCGCTACCAGGGCGGCATCGATAGAAATATCGGCGAAGGGGATCACATCCACCAGCGAGGCGGGATCGACCAGTACAAGATAATGTCCTTGCCCCAGCACGGCCATGTTGCGGTTGAAACCGAGTTCGTTTGGCCTCGTAAGCCACGCGCTATAGCCATCTTCCGTAATGCGCATGGGCGGCGGGAACGCGGTCGCTTTGCTGACCTGTTCCAGCGACGAGCACAGCGGTTTAAGGTTATCGGTGTAGATCACTTCCTGAACATAGAGCCACGAGAAGGCGATCCGGCGCATTTCCCGTAAATGCAAATGGCTACACGGAGGGCCTTTAAAGGTCTGCAGTTGCGTGAGCGCTTCCTTGGCCTGCCCAACAACCCTGTCCGTACGCAACAGCACGCGTGAGGCATAGCTGTCCAGCGCATCGACAAATTTTTCTTCCGCCTGGCGATGCGCCAGCCAGATACTGAGGCAAATCGGTATCAGCACAGAAAAGATCAGTATGCCAGTCACCAGGCTGACCAGATGTCGGGTTTTCATGCTGCCGTGTCCTTCCTCATATGCCCACTCCAGGGCACTGAGACGCTTGCCAGAGGAGAAAGTTTTTACCGCGAAATGATATAGTTATAGCACGTGAGCGTCATGGTTTTCGTTCCGCAGCAGCGAAATCAAAAAATATCGTCGGAAATGTGATGCACTCTCGGGGGTTGTTTTTACCGCAGAGCCTGGATATTATTTTGTTATGTTATAACAAAACATGAGTGATTCACGATGAAACCCAATATCCATCCAGCCTATCGCACCGTGGTGTTTCACGACACCAGTGCCAATGAATACTTTAAAGTTGGTTCAACCATCAAGACTGACCGCGAAATTGAACTCGACGGTGAAACCTATCCTTACATCACCATCGAGGTCTCTTCAAAATCGCATCCGTTTTATACCGGCAAACAGAAAACCTTCTCAACGGATGGCAGCGCGGCGCGCTTCCGTAAACGTTTTGGCGGCTTTCTTAATGCGAAGCGGGGGTGATCATGCAGGTACTTAACTCGTTGCGGAGTGCGAAACAGCGTCACCCGGATTGCCAGATAGTCAAACGTAAGGGACGCCTGTATGTGATTTGCAAATCAAACCCGCGCTTTAAAGCGGTGCAGGGACGTAAAAAAAGACGCTAGACGCCCGTTTCACGCCAGCTTTCCAGGGATCTTTTCTGTTTGCCATCGGCAGTAAAATTGTCGGTGGCAAGCCAGCTTTCAAAGGCGCTCGCCAGCGCTGGCCACTCTTTGTCGATAATCGAAAACCAGTCCGTATCCCGGTTATGGCCTTTGGTGACCAGCGCCTGGCGAAAACGCCCCTCAAACAAAAAGCCCAGACGCAGCGCAGCCTTGCGGGAAGGCTCGTTTAGGCTGTTGCACTTCCACTCATAACGCCGGTAGCCCAGAGTATCGAACACGTATTGCATCAGCAGAAACTGCGCTTCGGTAGACATCGGCGTGCGGCTCAACAGCGGGGAGAAATGAACGTGTCCCACCTCCACAACGCCATTTTTGGGGTCGATACGCATCAGGGCCAGGGTTCCCACCGGGGAGCGGGTCTGATTATCGAAGACGGTAAAGTGTATCGGGTCTGATAATTCACTCACGCTTGCCACCCATGCGGCAAATTCACCTGCCGTGGCATCGGGTTCACGCAGAAGCCATGTCCAGCTTCGGGTATCCCCGGCGAGCGAATAAGCGGCAAACAGCGCACCGGCATGCTCCACCTGCAGCGGCTCAAGCCAGCAGTAGCGGCCCTGAAGGACCACCCGGGAAGGGTGCTGACGGGGCTGCCAGTCGATTAGCGCTTCGCCCACCGGCTGCCCAAACTGATTGAAAGTATTCATCTTCATCTCCGTGACGTTGTAAAGAGTTCCAGACTAGTGAAGAAGTGGTTCCTTAAAAAGGACCAACAGGCTATGTTTTGGTGGTACCACGAGGAGGGGCGATGAATATTCCAGGCGATGAACTGTATACCTTGCTGAATACGGCGCTGAAAAACCGCGGACAAGAGACGCTGCAGCGCACGCTTTATCTTTCATTGCGGGAGTACATATTGTCCGGCAGGTTACAGTCCGGTAGTCGCCTGTCTGGTTCCAGAACGCTGGCCGGGCATCTCTCCCTTTCCCGAAACACCGTTAATGGGGCACTGGAACAGCTCACGCTCGAAGGGTATCTGTTGCGTAGCCGCCAGGGAACGCGGGTGGCACCGCTAGCGGCCCGTCAGCTCGCGCAGGATTTACCGGCGCCCGCGGTTGCGCTTGCCGGGCGGGTTAGCGCACTGCCTGCCCCTGTACCGCGTAGCACGCCGGTTCTGGCCTTTACGCCGGGGACACCGGCCATCAACTATTTTCCCTTGCCGCTCTGGCGGCGCCTGTACGATCGCGTGTTGCGGGAGGAGGGAAGTGCCCTGTTGGGCTACGGCGATCCCGCCGGGGAACCTGCTTTGCGG
Organism: Enterobacter cloacae complex sp. 309I3; assembly: GCF_050031595.1. Taxonomy (NCBI): domain Bacteria; kingdom Pseudomonadati; phylum Pseudomonadota; class Gammaproteobacteria; order Enterobacterales; family Enterobacteriaceae; genus Enterobacter; species Enterobacter cloacae complex sp. 309I3. The sequence goes on from NZ_JBLGWI010000001.1 coordinate 1,140,233, forward strand.
GCGGCCATTGCCCGCCACCTTGCGCTTTCCCGCGGGATTGACTGCGACGCCAGCCAGATTGTGATCACCGAAGGCGCACTGGAAGGTGTGAATCTCTGCACCCTGCTGTTGAGTGAGCCGGGCGATGTTGCCTGGGTGGAAGATCCCGGCTATGCCGGCGCAAAAAGCGCCTTTGTGAAAGCGGGTTTAGCCATAACGGGAATACCTGTTGATGGAGAGGGCATGTGCTGGGAAGGAACAGAGGCGCCGTCCCCTTCGCTTATTTTTACTTCACCTTCACATCAGTTTCCCTACGGAAGTGTCCTCAGCGCGCGGCGGCGTCTGGCGTTACTGGATGTGGCGCGACAACATAACGCCTGGATTATCGAGGATGATTACGACAGTGAGTTTCGTTATAGCGGTGAGCCGGTACCGGCGATGCTGGGAATGATTAACCATGCGCCCGTTGTTTATCTGGGTACATTCAGCAAAACGTTATTCCCGTCGCTCAGAATGGGGTTTATGGTTTTCCCCCCGGCGCTGGCGAAAGCGGCACGCCCGGCCATCGGTTCGTTATTGCGCGGTGGGCATCGCGCCGAGCAGCGTACCCTGGCGCTGTTCATTGAAGAGGGTCACTATGCCCGCCATTTGGCAGCCATGCGTCGTCTCTATCGTAAACGCTACCGGCAGCTGCGTGAGGCTCTGAATGCGGAGCTTCATGTACCACACCGGATTCTGGCGGGGGAAGGGGGCATGCATCTGACGGTGGCGATTGACGGAATCGACGACAGGCAACTGGTGGAACAGGCCAGGGCGTATCAGCTGGCTCCAGCGGCATTGAGCGGGTATTACCTTGATACAAAACAGGGGCAGAGCGGTCTGGTATTAGGCTACGGAAACACATCCGCTTCACTGTATGCGTCGGCTATCCGACGCATACAAATACTGATCACGCAACAGCAGGGCGGGAAAGGGTAAAGACATCATAGAAAGAGAGCTGGCCTTTGGTTGAGACCATTTTTTGCAGTTTCTCTTTTTGTTCGGTTTCTACTGCAGGGGAGTGCAGAATGCTGTCGATCAGCTCCGGCGGGACAAAACGGGTGTTGTACCACTCGCCGTTATAGCAGACCCGGAAATCGAGCACGTCGATATCTTCATAACGATAGCGCGGATGCACGTCAAAAAAGAAAAACGCGTTAAATACCACAAACAGCACCACAAGCAGCCAGACGGAGTCCACAAGCGTTTCGGATTTCAGCATGACAATCAGCGTTGCCAGCCAGGCGGCATACATTGCGACAAACAGGCCTGGATGTTTGCGAATAAAGCTAATGCTAAAGCGCGGGCGATTATCGCGCTTTTCGCGGATGTTGAGATCGTCGATGGTGGCGGTAAGCAGGCGCTGTATTTCGGTCATTTTTTGCCTTCATGATTGTTGAATACAGGGGATCTGCCTATTTTAGGGGAGCCATTTGACTGAAAAAAGTAACAGTTATGTGCTGAAAGACCATAACAGTTGACTCCCCACACCTTCACAGCATTTTGATAATTTTCGCCGGATTACCCCCGACGACGGCATTGGCCGGGACATCTTTTGTCACCACAGCGCCGGAGGCAATCACCACATTATCCCCCACCGTGACGCCCGGGTTAATCACTGCCCGTCCGCCGATCCAGACATTATTGCCAATGCGCACGGGTTTACCGTATTCCACTCCGCTGTTGCGTTCTTCGGCATCCAGCGGGTGGGTGGCCGTATAAATATGCACGCCAGGCGCGAGCATACAGTTATCACCAATATGAATAGGGCAGACATCGAGCATCACGCAGTCGAAGTTAGCGTAAAATTCTTTGCCCAGGAAAATGTTATAGCCATAGTCACAACGGAAAGCTGGCTCAATATAAGCCCCTTCACTTTGCCCCAGCAGTTCCGCCAGAATCTTCTGGCGTTCTGTTTTCTCATCGGGGGCGGAGTGGTTATAGCGGTGAACCAGATGGCGGGCACGCAGTCGGTCGGCCCGTAATGTTTCATCACCAGGACGGTAATGTTCACCCGCAATCATTTTCTGTTTTTCTACGCTCATAGGATGCCTCTCTGGGTTCGATTACCGCAGGGTAATCGGGATAAGCCAGGAAGGGAACGTTCCCGAAAAGCGCGTGTGACTAAAGTCACAACATTGTTGCTAATGATCACGTTTTACACGGAGACCTGGCTTTAACACCGGGATCGTAATTCGAAAGGTATAAACAACTAAGAGAGTGGCGTAGAACCTCTACAGACACACTTCAACAACTAACGGACAAATTTCCACACGGAAGGCGGGATTTTGTCATACAGTTTATTCATGGTCAGCTCGGCAAGACGATGGTCAGCGGCTGAATAAAATACGGTCAGTTCATTATCAGAAAGCTCGTATTTATTTTTTTCAATCACGCGTTCGAGTGTGTCAATTGACTGACAACGTCGTAAGCGCATCAAATAATCGGTTTTTGTGAGTGGTTTATCAGACATAAATTCACCTTAGTCATTGTAATAATTTTAACAGGAAAGGCTAACCGGGTTAGCTCTGCTCACGTTGACGAAACAGCGGAATAGCCGGTTTCCAGATTTACGCCATTTCTGCAAATCCTGCGCGTTAATGCCGTAGCTGCTGAACAACATAAAGGTGTCATCCAGGTATTCGTCAATTTGCTCAATCAGTTTATTATCTTCATTGTACTTAATTTTATAATTAAGTGCGAAGGTCGCGATATGCTCTATCAACTCATTCAATTGCAAATTGATGGCCGATGTTGGATCGTTCACCCAGCCATGATTACTTTCATCAAGATTGGCAAGGCAGTCATGGTACAAGGATTCGCAGAGAAATTTCAACTGCGCGATATCATGCCTTTTTGGCGAGTACTCGTCCATAGCGCATCCCCTTCTGAGTGATTTCTTACTCACCGAACATCATTGTCGGGATGGATACAACCTACTTAGCTCTACGGGTGCTGTGCTCCTGTTCACTCTAACTATAAGCCACTCTGATCAGGATTTCACCGCGCTATTACGAAAAATTACAATTAAAATCAGAGTCTGCGAGCGTTTACGCAATAGTACATCCTAAGATGAACACTTTTATCCAAATTAACGCTGGTTTTTTTTCGCTTCCTTACGTTTCATTGATTTAGCGTAAACACGCGGAAAAAGTCCGGATTCAGAATTTTCTTTGTATGGACTTGTTATTAGGAATATTCCTAATAAGTTAAGCGGCGAAATGGAATTAAAAAAATCCTGAGTTCGCCCATTAAGTTTTCTACTAATTATGATATGCCTTTTAAACATGGCATAAAATAAATAAAACGACAATAAGCGTATTTTATGATTTTTTTCAGAAATGAAAAAGGCCGCTAATGCGGCCTTTTTATCATGTGAAACCGGTATCAGTGAGGTTCTACCGAATGACTGTGTTCAATATCTTCATTCTTCCGGCTGAAGCGGCGGCGAACCACCACAAAGAACACCGGTACGAAGAAGATAGCCAGTACGGTCGCGGTGATCATACCGCCCATTACCCCGGTACCTACCGCGTTCTGTGCGCCGGAACCCGCACCAGAGCTGATAACCAGCGGCAGTACCCCGAGGATAAATGCCAGTGAGGTCATCAGAATAGGACGCAGACGCATACGAACAGCTTCAAGCGTGGCTTCGATCAGGCCTTTACCTTCTTTCTCCATCAGATCTTTGGCGAATTCGACGATAAGTATCGCGTTCTTCGCCGACAAGCCAATGGTTGTCAGCAGACCTACCTGGAAGTACACGTCGTTGGTCAGCCCACGGAACGTTGCGGCCAGCAGCGCACCGATAACCCCCAATGGCACCACCAGCATAACGGAGAACGGAATTGACCAGCTCTCATACAGTGCCGCCAGACACAGGAACACCACAATCAGTGAAATGGCGTACAGGGCAGGGGCCTGGTTACCGGACAGACGTTCCTGATAGGACATACCGGTCCAGTCATAGCCAATACCCGCAGGCAGCTTGCTGGCCAACTCTTCCATCAGGTTCATGGCTTCACCGGTGCTTCGACCCGGCGCGGCCTGACCCAGAATTTCCATGGATGGCAGCCCGTTATAACGTTCCAGACGCGGTGAACCGTATTCCCAGCGCGACGTCGAGAAGGCTGAGAACGGCACCATCTGGCCATCGCTGCCGCGAACGTACCAGTTGTTGATATCGTTCGGCAACATACGGTATTGCGCTTCAGACATCACGTACACTTTCTTCACACGACCACGGTCGATGAAGTCGTTAACGTAGCTACCGCCCCAGGCTGCGCCCAGTGTGGTATTGATGTCGCTGATGGATACACCCAGCGCCTGTGCTTTCTCCTGGTCGATATCGATCTTGTACTGCGGCGTATCTTCCAGGCCGTTAGGACGCACGCCGACCAGCAGGTCAGGGTGTTTAGCCACTTCGCCAAACAGCTGGTTACGCGCCTGAGTCAGTTTCTCGTGGCCCAGACCGCCCTGGTCAATCAGCTGGAAGTCGAAACCGGTCGCCGTACCCAGTTCAACGATCGCTGGCAGGTTAAAGGCGAAGACCATCGCATCTTTAATCTGCGAGAAGGTGCCCATTGCACGGCCGGTGATCGCTTCAACCTTGTTCTCTTCGCCCGGACGTTCGGACCAGTCTTTCAGTGAAACGAAGGCGATACCGGTGTTTTGGCCACGACCCGCAAAGCCAAAGCCGTTAACCGCAAACACGGATTCAACGTTCGCTTTTTCTTTGGTGAGGTAGTAGTCCGTCACTTCATCCAGCACTTTCTGGGTACGTTCTTGCGATGCACCCGCCGGAAGCTGCGCCATCGTCAGGAATACGCCCTGGTCTTCATCTGGCAGGAACGAGCTTGGCAGACGAACGAACAGATAGGCCATGCCCACCACGATGATGATATAGAGCAGCAGATAACGACCGGTGCTGCGCAGAATGTTCCCTACGCTGTCGGTATAGTGGTGCGTACTCTTATCAAACATGCGGTTAAACCAGCCGAAGAACCCTTTGTGCTCGCCGTGACCGCCTTTCTGAATCGGCTTCAGCATGGTTGCACACAGCGCAGGCGTCAGGATCAACGCCACCAGCACCGACAGCGCCATCGCAGAAACGATAGTGATGGAGAACTGACGGTAAATCGCACCGGTAGAGCCCCCGAAGAAGGCCATCGGAATAAATACGGCGGACAGCACCATCGCGATACCGACCAGCGCGCCCTGGATCTGGCCCATGGATTTACGGGTTGCTTCCTTCGGCGGCAGACCTTCTTCCGCCATGACGCGCTCGACGTTTTCTACCACCACGATGGCGTCATCCACCAGCAAACCGATGGCGAGCACCATCCCGAACATCGTCAGGGTGTTTATCGAGTAGCCAAATATTGCCAGTATGGCGAAGGTTCCGAGCAAGACGACCGGTACGGCGATGGTTGGAATCAGCGTCGCGCGGAAGTTCTGCAGGAACAGATACATCACCAGGAAGACCAGGATGATCGCTTCTACCAGGGTTTTAACCACTTCGTGAATCGAAATTTTAACGAATGGCGTGGTGTCATACGGATAAACGATCTTCAGACCTGACGGGAAGAACGGTTCCATCTTCTTCAGTTCTGCACGGATAGCCGTTGCGGTGTCCAGGGCGTTAGCACCGGTCGCCAGTTTGATACCCAGACCGGAAGCCGGTTTACCGTTAAACTTCGCAATGATGTCGTAGTTTTCGCCACCCAGCTCCACTTTTGCCACGTCACGCAGGCGAACCTGCGAACCGTCCTGATTCACTTTCAGCAGAATTTTGCTGAATTCATCGGCGGAGGTCAGACGGGTTTGCGCGATGATGGACGCGTTAAGCTGCTGGCCTTTCACCGGCGGCGTACCGCCTAACTGACCGGCTGCAACCTGGGCGTTCTGTGCTTTAATGGCGTTGATGACGTCAACCGGCGTCAGCTGGAAGTTGTTCAGTTTGTTCGGGTCCATCCAGATACGCATCGCGTACTGGGAACCAAACAGCTGAACGTCACCCACACCTGAAGTACGGCTGATGGCGTCCTTCATGTTGGCGCCCACGTAGTCGGAAATATCCTCCTGCGTCATGGTGCCGTTGGTGTTGATAACGCCAACAACCATCAGGAAGCTACTGGACGATTTCTCGACGCTCACACCCTGCTGTTGTACTTCCTGCGGCAGCAGCGGCATCGCCAGCTGCAGTTTGTTCTGTACCTGAACCTGCGCGATGTCAGCATCAGTACCAGACTCGAAGGTCAGGGTGATCTGAACCGTACCGGTGGAGTCACTGTTTGAGGACATGTACATCAGGTTATCGATACCGTTCATGTTCTGTTCGATAACCTGCGTAACGGTATCCTGCACCGTTTTCGCATCCGCCCCCGGGTAGGTTGCGGAGATCGTCACCGCCGGTGGCGCAATGGTCGGATATTGCGCAACAGGCAGCTTCAGGATCGCAAGTCCCCCGGCCAGCATGATAATAATGGCGATCACCCATGCGAATATGGGGCGATCGATAAAGAAATTAGGCATGTCTTAACGGCTCCTGTTTAAGTTAAGACTTGGTTTGTTCTGACTGGCCAGCGGCCGAAGCTTGTTGTTTATCGTCAGACTTCACTTCCTGTGCTTTAACCTGCGCGCCAGGACGAACTTTTTGCAAACCAGTAACAATCACGCGATCGCCATCTTTCAGACCGTCCGTCACCAGCCACTTATCGCCAATCGCCTGCGTAGCAGTGATATTGCGCATTTCGACTTTGTCACCAGCGCCAACAACCAGTGCGCTCGCATCGCCGCGTGGCGTACGGGTCACACCCTGCTGTGGAACCAGAAGTGCGGTTGGGTTAGTGCCTTCTTCCAGACGTGCGCGAACGAACATACCTGGCAACAGGGTGTGGTCAGGGTTCGGGAAGATCGCACGTAAGGTGATGGAACCGGTGGTCTGGTCGACCGTCACATCAGAGAATTCCAGCGTACCCGCCTGTGGATATTTGATGCCGTCGTTAGTGACCAGCTCCACTTTGGCTTTACCGTTCTCCTGCTTCAGGGTGCCGTTTGCCAGCTCTTGTTTCAGTCGCAGGAAATCGTTGCTGGACTGCGTCACGTCAACGTAGATCGGATCAAGCTGCTGCACGGTTGCCATCGCTGTGGCCTGACCGTTTTGCACCAGTGCCCCTTCCGTCACGGAGGATTTACCAATACGACCGCTGATAGGGGAGGTCACTTTGGTATAGGCCAGGTTGATGCGCGCGGTTTCGACAGCTGCTTTTGCTGCCACAACGGCCGCGTTAGCCTGCTGTGCATCCGCCAGGGCTGTGTCGTAGTCCTGTTGGCTGATGTACTGCGTACCGAGCAGTTTTTTGTAACGATTCAACGTCAGCTGAGAGATTTTGGCCGCCGCTTCCGCTTTCGCCAGGTCGCCTTTCGCGCTTTCATACGACGCCTGATACGTTGCGGGATCAATCTGATAAAGAGACTCACCGGCTTGCACATCGCCGCCTTCGGTAAAGTTACGTTTCAGGATAATGCCGCTCACCTGAGGACGAACTTCTGCAATGCGATAAGCACTTGTGCGGCCAGGCAATTCGGTGGTGATCTGAAGAGGTTCGGATTTGAGCGTCACAACGCCAACTTCTGGCATCTGCTGCGCTCCTTGTTGAGCCTGTTTGTCGTCACATCCTGTAAGCGCTAAGCTGCCTGAGAGCATCAGAACGACCGCCAGAGGCGTTAACCCTCTGTTTTTGTTCATATGTAAACCTCGAGTGTCCGATTTCAAATTGATCAATGGTCCTGAGTCCAAAAACCCATTGCTGCGTTTATATTATCGTCATGCTATGGTACATACATTCACAAATGTATGTAAATCTGACGCCTGTAAATTCACCCACTTATGGCACGAAAAACCAAACAACAAGCGCTTGAAACCCGACAACACATTCTGGATGTGGCAATCCGCTTATTTTCTCAGCAAGGTGTTTCGTCAACCTCGCTGGCACAGATTGCTCAGGCCGCTGGCGTTACGCGGGGAGCGATTTACTGGCATTTTAAAGACAAGTCAGATCTGTTCAGTGAAATCTGGGAGCTTTCAGAGTCCAGCATTAGCGATCTCGAGAGTGAGTATCGGGCAAAATTCCCTGACGATCCACTCTCAGTATTAAGAGAAATATTAGTATATATCCTTGAAGCGACGGTAGTTGAAGAGCGCCGTCGGTTAATGATGGAAATTATTTTCCATAAATGTGAGTTTGTGGGAGAGATGGCTGTTGTGCAGCAGGCGCAGCGCAGCCTTAGCCTGGAAAGCTATGACCGCATTGAACAGAACCTGAACCAGTGCATGCAGGCTAAACTGCTACCGGCCAATCTCCTGACCCGCCGGGCGGCTATTCTGATGCGCAGCTACATTTCGGGCCTGATGGAAAACTGGCTTTTTGCCCCGCAATCCTTTGACTTAAAAGCGGAAGCCCGCAGCTACGTAGCGATTTTACTGGAAATGCTACAGCTCTGCCCGACGCTGCGCAGCGACGCGACTTCGCTCACTGCCTGAGCCATTTCCAGGATTTATCTCAGAGGCTCACGTTCGCGCTATTCTGCTTCAGGCGAGCGTGATATTCTGCACGCCGGACTATTTTCGGTCATCTTCTGACATCACTCACGACTATGCTGCACACCAATCGCTCGCAACATCCTGTTCTTGCACTACTCTTCGCGATGCTGTTTTTCTTCGCAACGGCACCGCTTTCCTGGGCCCGCGCCGATAACGGCAATGACATTCCATCACGTGCTGATGTCCAGTCGCAGCTCGACGCCCTGAATAAACAAAAAGATCTTACGCCGCAGGACAAACTCGTTCAGCAGGATCTGACGGAAACGCTGGAATCACTGGATAAAATTGAGCGCGTCAAAGCGGAAACCACCCAGCTTCGTCAGAAGGTGGCGCAGGCGCCTGAAAACATGCGTAAAGCAACGGATTCGCTAAATGCCCTGAGCGACGTAGATAACGACGACGAAACGCGCAAAACGCTGGCAACGCTGTCGCTGCGTCAGCTGGAGTCACGCGTCGCGCAACTGCTCGACGACCTGCAAACCGCACAGTCGGATCTCGCCACCTACAACAGTCAGCTTGTCTCTTTGCAGACTCAGCCCGAGCGCGTACAAAACGCGATGTACGCCGCGTCTCAGCAGCTGCAGCAAATCCGTAACCGCCTTAACGGCACCACGGTGGGTGAAGGCACGCTGCGCCCGACGCAGCAAACGCTGCTGCTGGTTCAGCAGTCGTTACTGAATGCGCAAATTGAACAGCAGCGTAAAAGCCTGGAAGGGAATACGGTGCTGCAGGACACGCTACAAAAACAGCGTGATTACGTGACCGCCAACATTAACCGTCTGGAACACCAGCTTCAGCTGTTGCAGGAGGCGGTGAACAGCAAGCGCCTGACGCTGACGGAAAAAACCGCCCAGGAGGCGGTATCGCCGGACGAAACCGCCCGCATCCAGGCCAATCCGCTGGTGAAGCAGGAGCTCGACGCAAACCATCAGCTGAGCGAGCGCCTGATTCAGGCGACCGAAAACGGTAACTCGCTGGTTCAACAGAACATTAAAGTTAAAAACTGGCTGGACCGCGCGCTCCAGGCGGAACGTAACATCAAAGAGCAAATTGCGGTGCTGAAAGGCAGCCTTCTGCTGTCACGCATTCTTTATCAGCAACAACAGACGCTGCCCTCTGCCGACGAGCTGGAGGACATGACCAACCGCATTGCGGATTTACGTCTGGAACAGTTTGACGTCAACCAGCAGCGCGATGCCCTTTTCCAGAGCGATACCTTTGTCGCCAAAATAGAAGAGGGCCACTCCAGTGAAGTGAACCCGGAAGTGCACGACGCACTGTTGCAGGTGGTGGATATGCGCCGCGAGCTGCTTGACCAGCTCAATAAACAGCTGGGTAACCAGCTGATGATGGCGATTAACCTGCAGATCAACCAGCAGCAGCTGGTGAGCGTTTCTAAAAGTCTGCAGGAGATTTTAACCCAGCAGATTTTCTGGGTTAACAGCAACAAACCGATGGACTGGGACTGGGTTAAATCCTTCCCCGAAACGCTGAAAACGCAGATTAAAAGCATGAAAATCACCGGGAACTGGGAGAAAGCCTGGCCCGCGGTGATGATTGCCTTCCTGGCGGGATTACCGCTGCTGCTGATTGCGGGCGTGATCCGCTGGCGTCTGGGATGGCTGAAGAACTATCAGGCGAAGCTGGCCTCAGAAGTGGGGCAACTGCGAAATGACAGCCAGCTGCATACGCCAAAAGCGATTCTGATCGATCTCATTCGCGCGCTGCCGGTGTGCCTGATCATCCTGGCGGTTGGCCTGATCCTGCTCACCATGCAGCTCAACGTCAGCGATTTGCTGTGGGCTTTCAGTAAAAAGCTGGCCCTGTTCTGGCTGGTGTTTGGTCTGTGCTGGAAGGTGCTGGAAAAAGACGGCGTGGCGGTGCGTCACTTCAATATGCCACAGCAACTGACCAGCCACTGGCGTCGTCAGATTGTCCGCATCAGCCTGGCGCTCCTGCCGCTGCACTTCTGGTCGGTGGTTTCCGAGCTTTCTCCGCTGCATCTGATGGATGACGTTCTGGGTCAGCTGGTCATTCTGCTGAACCTGCTGTTGATTGCCATCCTGATGTGGCCGATGTGCCGCGATAGCTGGCGTGATAAAGAGTCCCACAACCTGCGCCTCGCCACCGTCACGGTGCTGGCAATCATTCCGCTGGCGCTGATGGTGCTCACGGCGACGGGCTACTTCTACACCACGTTGCGCCTGTCCGGCCGCTGGATAGAAACCGTCTATCTGGTGATCGTCTGGAATCTGCTCTACCAGACCGTACTGCGCGGTCTGAGCGTGGCGGCTCGCCGTATCGCTTATCGCCGCGCCATTGCGCGTCGTCAGCATCAGGTGAAAGAGGGCGCCGAAGGCGCGGAGCCGCAGGAAGAGCCGACCATCGCGCTGGAGCAGGTTAACCAGCAGACGCTGCGTATCACCATGCTGGTGATGATTGCCCTGTTCGCGGTGATGTTCTGGGCCATCTGGTCTGATTTGATTACCGTCTTTGCCTATCTCGACAGTATCACTCTCTGGCAGTACAGCGGGACCGAAGCAGGCGCTGCGGTGATGAAAAGCGTCACCATGGGCAGCCTGCTGTTTGCGGTGGTGTCGTCGATGGTGGCCTGGGCGCTGATTCGAAACCTGCCGGGTCTGCTGGAGGTGCTGGTGCTGTCGCGCCTGAACCTGCGTCAGGGGGCGTCCTATGCCATTACCACCATCCTTAACTACGTCATCATTATTGTCGGGGCGATGACGGTCTTCGGCTCGCTGGGCGTGTCATGGGATAAACTGCAGTGGCTGGCGGCAGCTCTCTCTGTGGGTCTCGGTTTTGGCCTGCAGGAGATTTTCGGTAACTTCGTTTCCGGACTGATCATCCTGTTCGAACGTCCGGTGCGAATCGGCGATACGGTGACCATCGGGACCTTCTCCGGTACCGTCAGCAAGATCCGCATTCGTGCGACCACCATTACCGACTTCGATCGCAAAGAGGTGATTATCCCGAACAAAGCGTTCGTGACCGAGCGTCTGATCAACTGGTCGCTCTCTGATACGACGACGCGTGTGGTGATCCGCCTCGGCGTAGCCTACGGTTCGGATCTGGATAAGGTGAAAGAGGTATTGCTGAAGGCCGCAAAAGAGCATCCAAAGGTCATGCACGAGCCGGCGCCAGACGTCTTCTTCACCACCTTTGGGGCGAGCACGCTGGATCACGAGCTGCGTTTATACGTGCGTGAGCTTCGCGATCGCAGCTACACCGTGGATGAACTGAACCGCTCCATCGACCGTCTGTGCCGTGAAAACAATATCAATATTGCTTTCAACCAGCTTGAGGTTCACCTGCATAACGAGAAAGGTGACGAGCATACGGAAGTGAAGCGTGAGATTAAGGGTGACGATCCGACTCCCGCCTGAACTATTTTCCCTCTCCCTGTGGGAGAGGGTTAGGGTGAGGGCAACCGGCCTTCACCTTTCCCTCAAAATCCCGCCGCACAATCTCCAGTGCCTTCAGCACCGTCTCAGCCGGGATCTCATGATTCTCCAGCAGCATAATCAAATCGACGGCCAGTTTGACCTCATCGGGGGCATTTTCCAGCGACATGTGTGGCTCCTTTTAACGGGTCAGGCGTTCAATGACGCGTTCGATCTCATCCAGCGCCTGACGGCAGCGGACAAGACGTCCTTCCAGCGCGTCGATTTCGCGCATCAATAACTGCTGCTCTTCCAGCGTTTCACTGTTGCTCAGACGTGCTTCCCGCTCGCGCTTCATCTCAAACAGACGGCGTTCAAACTCCTGGTGCTCCAGCCGTTTGCGCTGCCATTTACCGAGGCCGGGCGACGCGCTATCCCACGTACGCAGGGGCCAGGCTGCGATCTCCCGGTGCAGGGCGGTGATCTGACTGGTGAGATGCTCCGCAAGCCAGGCCACCTGCTCATGTTTACCGTCATTCACGGACTGTCGCAGTTCGTCGAGGTTGGTCTGCGCCTCATCAAGATAGTCTTTCATCAGCGTACTACGCGTATGAAATAACTGCCGGTCAAAGCGCGGTTTGAGCGTCGCATGCTGCATCAACGGTGACGCCTGCGTGCGCAGGGCAACGAGCTGATTTTGCAGCGTCTCTAAAAGCAGGGCTATTTTCAAGGCGCGCTCCAGTGGTAAAGTAGCCGTTCAGTTTGATAACGATTCGCATTATGCAGCGTACTATTTTAATCATCATTGGCTGGCTGGCGGTAGTGTTAGGCACCCTGGGCGTGGTTTTGCCACTTTTGCCCACGACGCCGTTTATTCTGCTGGCAGCCTGGTGTTTTGCCCGCTCATCCCCGCGTTTTCATCACTGGCTGCTGTATCGCTCGTGGTTTGGCGGCTATCTGCGCCACTGGCAGAAACACCGGGCCATGCCGCCTGGCGCAAAGCCGCGTGCGATTGCAGTCATCCTCATCACCTTCGCCATTTCATTATGGCTGGTGAAAATGATGTGGGTGCGGATCCTGCTGCTGGTTATCCTGACCTGCCTGCTTATCTTTATGTGGCGGATCCCCGTGGTTGATGAAAAGCAACAAAAGCACTGAAGCCTTATAATGGCTGTTGCAATTATTGCGCGCAGCCAGTAAATTCGACCGTTTTCGAGCACAGGCGCGCCTGGTTAAAGGTTAAACAATTGTTACCTTTACCGCCTCTTTGCGCGCTGTGAGTAACACTGTTTCATTTAGGCACAAACCGATGACCGCAACTGCACAGCAGCTTGAATATCTGAAAAACAGCATCAAAAGCATCCAGGACTATCCAAAACCTGGCATTCTTTTCCGTGATGTCACCAGCTTGCTGGAAGACCCGAAAGCGTACGCGCTCAGCATTGAACTGCTGGTAGAGCGTTATAAAAACGCCGGGATCACCAAAGTAGTAGGTACCGAAGCCCGTGGCTTCCTGTTTGGCGCACCGGTGGCGCTGGCAATGGGCGTAGGTTTTGTGCCAGTGCGTAAGCCGCGCAAACTGCCGCGCGAAACCATCGCGGAGAGCTATGAGCTGGAATACGGCACCGATCAGCTGGAAATCCACGTCGATGCCATTAAGCCTGGCGACAAAGTGCTGGTGGTGGACGATCTGCTGGCAACCGGTGGCACTATCGAAGCGACCGTGAAGCTGATTCGTCGCCTGGGTGGTGAAGTGACCGACGCGGCCTTCATCATCAATCTGTTCGATCTGGGCGGCGAACAGCGCCTGGAAAAACAGGGTATTACCAGCTACAGCCTGGTGCCTTTCCCGGGTCATTAATCCCGTTTCTCACAACCTCGCTCAATGGGTGAGGTTGTGATAGCATTCCCCTCCATTAATTCACCTTCCAGCGTTGCAGAGCCTGCCCATGAGTTATCAGGTGTTAGCCCGTAAATGGCGACCACAAACCTTTGCCGACGTTGTCGGTCAGGAACATGTGCTGACGGCCCTGGCGAACGGCTTGTCGCTAGGTCGTATCCATCACGCCTATCTCTTCTCCGGTACCCGCGGCGTCGGTAAAACCTCTATTGCCCGTTTGTTGGCAAAAGGTCTGAACTGCGAAACCGGGATCACCGCCACGCCGTGTGGCGTGTGTGACAACTGCCGTGAGATCGAGCAGGGGCGCTTTGTCGATCTGATCGAGATCGACGCCGCCTCGCGCACCAAAGTTGAAGATACCCGTGACCTGCTGGATAACGTGCAGTACGCCCCGGCGCGTGGCCGCTTCAAGGTCTATCTGATCGATGAAGTGCACATGCTGTCACGTCACAGCTTCAACGCCCTGCTGAAAACGCTGGAAGAGCCGCCTGCGCATGTGAAATTCCTGCTGGCGACCACCGATCCGCAAAAGCTGCCGGTGACGATTCTGTCGCGCTGTTTGCAGTTCCATCTGAAGGCGCTGGACGTTGAACAGATCCGTACTCAGCTGGAACACATTCTTGACGAAGAGAACATTGTCCACGAGCCGCGCGCCCTGCAACTGCTGGCCCGTGCAGCGGACGGTAGCCTGCGCGATGCGCTCAGTCTGACGGATCAAGCCATTGCCAGCGGTGACGGTAAACTGTCGACGGAGGCGGTCAGCACCATGCTCGGCACGCTGGACGACGACCAGGCGCTGTCCCTGATTGAAGCCACGATCGCCGCGAACGGTGAGCGCGTCATGTCGCTGGTGAATGCCGCTGCAGCCCGTGGCGTTGAGTGGGAAGCCCTACTGGTCGAGATGCTTAGCCTGCTGCACCGTGTAGCGATGCTTCAGCTCTCTCCGTCAGCAATGGGGGCGGATATGGCGGCCATTGAACAGCGGATGCGTGAACTTGCGCGAACCGTGCCGCCTGCTGACGTACAGCTTTATTACCAGACCTTGCTGATTGGCCGTAAAGAGCTGCCGTTTGCGCCGGATCCTAGAATGGGCGTTGAAATGACGCTGCTGCGTGCGCTGGCGTTCCACCCGCGTATGCCGCTGCCAGAGCCTGAAGTGCCCCGGCAGTCATTCGCCCCGACCGCTCCAACGGCAGTGATGTCCCCGCAGCAGGTGCCAGCACAGCCGGCAGCGCCGCCGCAAAATGTACCGCTGTCGGATGCCACCAGTTCGGTGCTTGCCGCCCGCAGCCAGTTGCAGCGAGCGCAGGGAGCAACCAAACCAAAAAAGAGTGAACCGGCAGCGCCAGGAAGAGCGCGGCCGGTTAACAACGCCGCGCTTGAACGACTGGCCTCGGTAACGGAGCGCGTACAGGCGCGCCCGGCACCGTCCGCGCTCGAGCAAAAAGCCCCGGTGAAAGAAGAGGCTTACCGCTGGAAGTCGACGACCATCGTCGAAGAGGTGAAGAAAGAGGTTGCCACGCCAAAAGCGTTGAAGAAAGCGCTGGAGCATGAAAAAACACCGGAGCTTTCCGCGAAGCTCGCGGAAGAGTCTATCGCGCGTGACGCCTGGGCCGCGGAGGTCAGTAAACTGCATTTGCCTAAGCTGGTCGAGCAGGTCGCGCTGAATGCCTGGAAAGAGCAGGACGGTAATCAGGTGCGTCTGCATCTGCGTCCTGGTCAACGGCATCTGAACTCCCCCGGCGCACAAAAAGCGCTGGCGGAGGCGCTGGCCACATTGCAGGGTGCACCGGTTGAATTGACTATCATTGAAGATGATAATCCGGCGGTGCGAACGCCACTGGAGTGGCGCCAGGCCATTTATGAAGAGAAACTCGCGCAGGCGCGTGAGTCGATTATTGCGGATAACAACATCCAGACCCTGCGCCGGTTCTTCGACGCCGATCTGGATGAAGAGAGTATTCGCCCCATTTGATCGTGAGTCTGACTTACGGTTGTCATCGTTAAACGTGAAAGAGAGAGAAGCCTATGTTTGGTGGAAAAGGCGGTCTGGGTGGCCTGATGAAGCAGGCTCAGCAGATGCAGGAAAAAATGCAGAAGATGCAGGAAGAGATCGCTCAGCTGGAAGTCACGGGTGAATCCGGTGCCGGTCTGGTCAAGGTGACCATCAACGGTGCGCATAACTGCCGCCGCGTTGAAATCGATCCAAGCCTGCTCGAAGACGACAAAGAGATGCTGGAAGATCTGGTTGCAGCCGCGTTCAACGATGCCGCTCGCCGTATCGACGAAACCCAGAAAGAGAAAATGGCCTCTGTATCCAGCGGTATGCAACTGCCGCCGGGCTTCAAGATGCCGTTCTGATGCAAACCAGTCCGCTGCTCACGCAGTTAATGGAAGCGTTGCGCTGCCTGCCGGGCGTAGGCCCGAAGTCGGCGCAGCGTATGGCGTTTACGCTATTGCAGCGCGACCGCAGCGGCGGGATGCGCCTGGCGCAGGCTCTGACCCGCGCCATGTCAGAGATTGGTCACTGTGCGGATTGCCGTACTTTTACCGAGCAGGACGTCTGTAATATTTGCTCGAATCCGCGTCGTCAGGAGAACGGTCAGATTTGCGTGGTGGAGAGTCCGGCGGACATCTATGCCATCGAACAAACCGGGCAGTTTTCTGGCCGCTATTTCGTGCTGATGGGGCATCTCTCCCCGCTGGACGGTATTGGCCCGGATGATATCGGTCTTGATCGCCTTGAACAGCGTCTGGAGTCCGAGACCATCAAAGAGGTGATCCTCGCCACCAACCCCACGGTGGAAGGGGAGGCAACCGCCAACTACATCGCCGAGCTGTGCGCGCAGTACGGCGTTGACGCCAGCCGTATCGCTCACGGCGTGCCGGTTGGCGGCGAACTGGAGATGGTTGACGGCACCACGCTGTCGCACTCTCTGGCCGGACGTCACAAGATTATTTTCTGACCAAACGGAGGCGGCATTCGCAGCCTCCGCTTGAAAATTTCCCTGCTTATCCCCATCTCTCCCTCAACGTTTTACAACCCCATTAAATGGCATTGTTGAGGTCGACTTAGATGAAAGGACAAGAAACCCGTGGTTTCCAGTCAGAAGTAAAACAGCTTCTGCACCTGATGATCCATTCCCTGTATTCCAACAAAGAAATCTTCCTGCGTGAGCTGATTTCCAACGCCTCCGATGCGGCGGACAAGCTGCGTTTCCGCGCGCTGTCTAACCCGGATCTGTATGAAGGCGACGGCGAGCTGCGCGTGCGCGTCTCTTTCAATAAAGAGAACCGTACCCTGACCATCGCCGATAACGGCATCGGCATGAACCGCGACGAGGTGATCGACCACCTCGGGACTATCGCCAAATCCGGGACCAAAGCGTTCCTGGAATCAATGGGCTCTGACCAGGCGAAAGACAGCCAGCTGATCGGCCAGTTCGGTGTGGGCTTCTATTCGGCGTTTATCGTGGCGGACAAAGTGACCGTGCGTACACGTGCGGCGGGTGACAGCGCGGAAAACGGCGTGTTCTGGGAATCCAAAGGTGAAGGTGAATACACCGTTGATGACATCACCAAAGCGGATCGCGGCACCGAAATCACCCTGCACCTGCGTGAAGGCGAAGACGATTTCCTGAACGACTGGCGCGTGCGCTCCATCATCAGCAAATATTCCGACCACATTGCCCTGCCGGTTGAGATTGAAAAACAGGAAGAGAAAGACGGTGAAACCGTGGTCTCCTGGGAGAAAATCAACAAGGCGCAGGCCCTGTGGACGCGCAATAAGGCTGAAATCAAGGACGACGAATACAACGAGTTCTACAAACACATCGCCCACGACTTTACCGATCCGCTGACCTGGAGCCATAACCGTGTGGAAGGTAAGCAGGAGTACACCAGCCTGCTGTATATCCCGTCGCAGGCACCGTGGGATATGTGGAACCGCGATCACAAGCACGGTCTGAAGCTTTACGTTCAGCGTGTCTTCATCATGGACGACGCCGAGCAGTTCATGCCGAACTACCTGCGCTTTGTCCGTGGCCTGATAGATTCCAACGATCTGCCGCTGAACGTCTCCCGTGAAATTCTGCAGGACAGCACCGTGACCCGCAACCTGCGTAACGCGCTGACCAAACGTACGCTGCAGATGCTGGAAAAACTGGCGAAAGACGACGCGGAAAAATACCAGACCTTCTGGAAGCAGTTTGGCCTGGTGCTGAAAGAAGGCCCGGCGGAAGATACCGCGAACGTAGAAGCGATCGCCAAACTGCTGCGCTTTGCCTCTACGAACACTGACTCCTCCGCGCAGACCGTGTCGCTGGAAGAGTACGTTTCCCGCATGAAAGAAGGGCAGGAGAAGATCTACTACATCACCGCCGACAGCTACGCCGCGGCGAAGAGCAGCCCGCACCTGGAGCTGCTGCGTAAGAAAGGTATCGAAGTGCTGCTGCTTTCTGACCGCATCGACGAGTGGATGATGAACTACCTGACCGAGTTCGACGGTAAGCCATTCCAGTCTGTTGCCAAAGCCGATGAATCCATCGACAAGCTGGCGGATGAAGTGGATGAAAGCGCGAAAGAAGCCGAGAAGGCGCTGGAGCCGTTCGTTGAGCGCGTGAAAACTCTGCTGGGCGACCGTGTGAAAGAGGTGCGCTTCACCCACCGTCTGACCGATACGCCGGCGATTGTGACTACCGATGCGGACGAAATGGGTACCCAGATGGCGAAACTGTTCGCCGCGGCGGGTCAGGCAATGCCAGAAGTGAAATATATCTTCGAGCTGAACCCGGATCACCCGCTGGTGAAACGCGCGGCGGATACCCAGGACGAAACCCGCTTCGCTGAGTGGGTTGAACTGCTGCTGGATCAGTCTCTGCTGGCCGAGCGCGGCACGCTGGAAGATCCTAACCTCTTCATTAAACGTGTGAATGCGCTGCTGCTGGCGTAATTGACCACGCCTCCCCTGGTCTTCTCCCTCTCCCCGTGGGAGAGGGCCGGGGTGAGGGCACCAGACCGCACTCCCCCAAATAATCTCGCCCCATTATCCGTTTCAGCCCTCCCGCCTTCCTTGAGCCGCATCCGTTCTGGTGGTATTGTTTAGCGCTTTTGAAAAATTGAATCGACTTTTGAGGGGATTTTCGCAATGCGTATTATTCTGCTTGGCGCTCCGGGCGCGGGTAAAGGAACTCAGGCTCAGTTCATCATGGAGAAATACGGTATTCCGCAAATCTCCACCGGTGATATGCTGCGCGCTGCTGTTAAATCTGGCTCTGAGCTGGGTAAACAAGCGAAAGACATCATGGACGCTGGCAAACTGGTGACCGACGAGCTGGTTATCGCTCTGGTCAAAGAGCGCATTGCTCAGGAAGACTGCCGTAACGGTTTCCTGCTGGACGGCTTCCCACGCACCATTCCTCAGGCTGACGCCATGAAAGAAGCGGGCATCAACGTAGACTACGTGCTGGAGTTCGACGTACCAGACGAGCTGATCGTTGATCGTATCGTTGGTCGCCGTGTGCACGCTGCTTCTGGCCGCGTTTACCACATTAAATTCAACCCACCTAAGGTTGAAGGTAAAGACGACGTAACCGGCGAAGAGCTGACCACCCGTAAAGACGATCAGGAAGAGACCGTGCGTAAGCGCCTGGTGGAATACCATCAGATGACTGCGCCGCTGATCGGCTACTACACCAAAGAAGCGCAGGCGGGTAACACCAAATACGCGAAAGTTGACGGCACCAAAGCCGTGGCTGACGTTCGTGCAGAGCTGGAAAAAATCCTCGGCTAATCGCACTGCTCTCACCCGGGTCCCCGGGTGAGAATATTTCTCATCTTACCTATTACAGCAATGGGTTCCGTTTAAACGCATTTCCGCTACAATTGACAACCATTCAAATGGTTAAGAGGCGTGAATGAGTCAGGCGAAAACCGGCATCCTGCTTGCCAATCTGGGCACCCCAGAAGCACCTACGCCAGAAGCGGTAAAACGCTATCTGCGACAATTTTTAAGCGACACGCGCGTTGTGGATACCCCAAGACTGCTGTGGTGGCCATTACTGCGTGGCGTGATTCTGCCCATTCGTTCACCGCGCGTCGCCAAACTCTATCAGTCTGTCTGGATGGAAGAGGGCTCGCCGCTGATGGTCTACAGCCGTCGCCAGGAGAAAGCGCTGGCTGCCCGCCTGCCGGATATGCCTGTCGCGCTCGGCATGAGCTATGGCAAACCGTCTCTGGAAAGTGCGGTCGACGCGCTGCTGGCGCAGGGGGTTGAGCACATTGTGGTGCTGGCACTCTACCCGCAGTACTCCTGCTCGACAGTCGCTGCGGTGTGGGACGAACTGGCCCGCATTCTGGCGACCCGCCGCCGCATTCCGGGCGTGACCTTTATACGCGACTACGCCGATAACGAACTCTATATCAAAGCGCTTGCCAGCAGTGCCCGCGCGTCGTTTGAAAAACACGGCGAGCCGGATCTGCTGCTGTTGTCCTATCACGGCATTCCTCAGCGTTTCGCTAACGAAGGGGATGATTATCCGCAGCGCTGTCGCGATACCACGCGTGAGCTGGTGTCCGCGCTCGGCCTGCCGCCGGAGAAGGTGATGATGACTTTCCAGTCGCGCTTTGGTCGCGAGCCGTGGTTGACACCGTATACGGACGAAACCCTCAAAATGCTCGGCGAGAAAGGCGTGAAGCATATTCAGGTGATGTCGCCGGGCTTCTCGGCCGATTGCCTGGAAACGCTGGAGGAGATCGCGGTGCAAAACCGGGAGTTTTTCCTGGAGGCAGGCGGTGAGAAGTACGAGTACATTCCGGCACTTAACGACGCTCCGGAACATATCGACATGATGGTCTCGCTGGTGACCAACAGCCGCTGATCGCACTCAGGGCCGGGTTTGTGCTACCATTCCCGGCCCATATTCTATGCACAGTTCAGACCATGAAATTTCCCGGTAAACGCAAATCCAAACACTACTTCCCTGTTGATGCCCGCGATCCGCTCCTGCAGCAAATCCAGCCTGAAAATGAAACCAGCGCCGCATGGGTCGTCGGTATTGATCAGACGCTGGTGGACATTGAAGCGAAAGTGGATGATGCGTTTGTCGCCCGTTACGGTCTGAGCGCCGGCCACTCGCTGGTAATCGAAGACGACGTTGCTGAGGCGCTCTATCAGGAGCTGGTGCGTGACAACCTGATCACCCATCAGTTTGCCGGTGGCACTATCGGCAATACCATGCACAACTACTCCGTTCTGGCAGACGACCGCTCAGTGCTGCTCGGCGTGATGTGCAGCAACATCGAAATTGGTGGCTACGCCTACCGTTACCTGTGCAATACCTCCAGCCGTACCGATCTTAACTATCTGCAGGGTGTCGACGGCCCCATTGGCCGCTGCTTTACGCTGATCGGTGAATCCGGCGAGCGTACCTTTGCCATCAGCCCTGGCCACATGAACAAGCTGCGTGCCGAGAGCATTCCCGAAGAGGTGATTGCGGGCGCGTCGGCGCTGGTGCTCACCTCCTACCTGGTGCGCTGCAAGCCGGGCGAGCCGATGCCGGAAGCCACCATGAAGGCGATTGAGTACGCGAAAAAGTACGATGTGCCGGTGGTCCTGACGCTGGGAACGAAATTTGTGATTGCCGACAACCCGGAGTGGTGGCAGGCCTTCCTGAAAGAGCATGTCTCGATTCTGGCGATGAACGAAGAAGAAGCTGAGGCCCTCACCGGCGAGAGCGATCCGCTGCTGGCCTCCGATAAAGCGCTGGACTGGGTGGACCTGGTGCTCTGCACCGCCGGACCGGTAGGGCTGTATATGGCAGGCTTCACGGAAGAAGAGAGCAAACGCAAAACCCAGCATCCGCTGCTGCCTGGCGCCATCGCCGAGTTCAACCAGTATGAGTTCAGCCGTGGCATGCGTTATAAAGACTGTGTTAATCCGCTGCGGATCTACTCGCACATCGCCCCGTACATGGGCGGCCCGGAGAAGATCATGAACACCAACGGTGCGGGCGACGGTGCGCTGGCGGCGCTGCTGCATGACATCACCGCCAATGCCTACCACAAAACCAACGTGCCGAATTCCAGCAAACATAAGTTCAGCTGGCTCACCTATTCGTCGCTGGCGCAGGTGTGTAAATACGCGAACCGCGTCAGTTATCAGGTGCTGAACCAGCACTCCCCGCGCTTAACACGTGGCCTGCCGGAAAGGGAAGACAGCCTCGAAGAGGCGTACTGGGACAGGTAAAAGCAAAACGGCAACGTATGTTGCCGTTTTTAGTGTTTATTCCCTCTCCCGGTGGGAGAGGGCCAGGGTGAGGGCATCAGGCCGCACGAAAATTACCTCGTCACAGCCTCTTCAACCGGCGGCTTCGCCAGCAGCGCCAGCATCGTATTCGCAATTTCGCGCTCACCCATCACCACCTGATTCGCACCCCGTTCGGTGATGTAATCCACCTCGTCGTCGTAATGGGCGCGGGCAATGATCTCAATCGTTGGGCATTTCTCACGTGCAGTGGCCACAATCTCACCCGCTTCGTAGCCGTTTGGAATGGTCAGCAGCAGCCAGCGGGCGCAGTCCAGATGCGCCAGGTTCATAATTTCTTCGTTCGCCGCATTGCCCAGCACCGCGCGGATACCGCGCTCGCGCAACTCATCGACGCGGGTACGCGAGGTTTCAATCACCACCAGCGGGATCCCCTGCGCCATCAGCTTCTCGCCGAGCAGGCTTCCCACGCGGCCAAAGCCGACCAGCAGGGCGTGGTTGCAAATATCCACCGGGATCTGCTTCTCTTCTTCAATGGCCTCTTCGAGCGTCTGCTCTTCAAGGGTTTCCGTTTTATCGAGATATTTTTCCAGCAGGGCGAACAGCACGGGGTTCAGCATAATCGAGAGGATCGCCCCCGCCAGCACCAGGTTCTGCCCGGCCTGCGGCAGCAGGTTCAGCGCCATCCCCAGACCCGCCAGAATAAAGGCGAACTCACCAATCTGTGCCAGGCTTGCGGCGATGGTAAGAGCGGTACGCGGCGAGTGGCCGAACATTCGCACCAGGAAAAAGGCGGCGACCGACTTACCAAAGATGATAATCGCCAGCGTCCCCAGTACGGCCAGCGGCTGCTGAACCAGAATCATCGGATCAAACAGCATCCCGACGGAGACAAAGAACAGCACCGCGAAGGCATCACGCAGGGGGAGGGTGTCGTGCGCCGCTCGGTGGCTCAGTTCGGATTCGTTCAGCACCATCCCGGCGAAGAACGCGCCAAGGGCAAAGGAGACGTCAAAGAGCTCCACCGCACCAAAGGCAATCCCCAGCGCCAGCGCAAGGACGGAAAGGGTGAACAGTTCACGCGAGCCGGTGGCTGCGCTGCGCGACATGATCCACGGCACCAGACGGCGGCCTACCAGCATCATGATGGCGATAAACGCCACCACTTTCCCGATGGTGATGCTCATATCCAGCGCCAGCGAGGCAAAGCCGAGGGTGTCTTTTTCCATCATTCCGGCGACGGCAGGCAGCAGGACCAGCGTCAGCACCATCACCAGATCTTCAACAATCAGCCAGCCGATTGCGATTTGTCCGCGCTGGCTGTCTATCAGCTGCCTCTCTTCAAGCGCGCGCAGCAGCACCACGGTACTGGCGGTTGAGAGACACAGCCCAAATACGATGCCGGTCATTAACGACCAGCCCAGTACGGCTGAAAGCGCCATGCCCAGCAGCGTCGCCACCCCTATCTGGGCGATCGCTCCCGGTATGGCGATCGACTTTACCGCCATCAGGTCCTTCAGGGAAAAATGCAGCCCCACGCCAAACATCAGCAGAATCACGCCCAGTTCCGCCAGTTCAGGTGCCAGTTTGGTATCCGCAACGAAGCCAGGCGTAAACGGTCCCGCCAGTACCCCGGCTAACAAATAGCCCACAAGAGGGGAAATACGCAGTTTATTGGCAATCATGCCGAGAATAAAAGCGAGCACAAGTCCACCAACAATGGTGGTGATAAGCGGTGTGGCGTGGTGCATTCCGTCTCCTTTCGTTGTGGGTGTTCCATTTTGGTGAAAACCAAAAACCGAGTAATAGTTTATGACAATTTTTACCCTTGTGTTTATGAATAATTGTTGAAGTTTGAATAAAACGGCAATATGCCTCAGAAAAGGCAGGTTTTGATAAATTCAGAGAAGGGATGAACAGGAAAGCCTTATGCCATGAGGGCATCAGGCTGCCAAAGTTACACTTTGGCAGCCATGAAATTACGCTTTATGACGATTATCAGGCAGGAATATGGTCAACATCCCCAGAAGTGGCAGGAAAGCGCAGATTTTATAAACCAGGAAGATACTGGTGTGGTCGGCAACCATACCTAACACGGCTGCACCAAGGCCGCCCATGCCAAAGGCGAAACCAAAGAAGAGCCCGGAAACCATACCAATACGCCCCGGTAACAACTCCTGCGCATACACCAGGATAGCCGAGAACGCCGAAGCCAGAATAAAACCAATAATCACCGTTAAAATGCCCGTCCATTCAAGGCTGGCGTAAGGCAAAATAAGGGTAAAGGGGGCAACGCCAAGGATAGAGCCCCAAATAACATATTTACGGCCAATTTTATCCCCGACTGGCCCGCCAATCACCGTCCCTGCTGCGACGGCAAACAGGAAAGCAAACAGATGGAACTGCGCGTTTTGTACCGATAATCCGAATTTTTGCATCAGGTAAAAGGTGTAATAGCTGCTGATGCTCGCCATATAGAAATATTTCGAGAAAATCAGCACCAGCAGCACGGACACGGCCAGGATAACCTTATTGCGTGGAAGGGGATTGATAACCTTCACTTTTGGTTTGCCTTTGTTTACGCGGTGCTGTGCGGCATACCAGCGGCTGATCTGGGCGAGCACAACGATTGCCAGCAGGGCGGCCAGCACAAACCAGGCGACGTTACCCTTGCCGTACGGCGCGATGATCACTGCCGCCAGCAGCGGGCCGAGGGAACTGCCAAAATTACCGCCCACCTGGAAGAGTGATTGCGCCAGCCCGTGGCGCCCGCCGGAGGCCATACGTGCCACGCGGGAGGACTCCGGATGGAAGACCGACGAGCCGGTTCCCACCAGTGCGGCGGCAAGCAGCACCGCTTCAAAACTTCCCGCCATAGCCAGCAGCACCAGCCCGCTCAGGGTGAAGCACATGCCAATCGGCAGCGACCACGGCATCGGATATTTATCCGTCCAGTAACCGACGATAGGTTGCAGTAGCGAAGAGGCCAGCTGGAAGGTCAGGGTGATCATCCCGATCTGCACGAAGGTTAATGAAAACTCGGATTGCAGCAGCGGGTAAATCGCCAGGATCAGCGACTGGATCATGTCGTTGAGCAGATGGGAGAGGCTAATAGCGCCTAAGACTTTAAATGAGGTGCGCGAGGGTGGCGGCGACGCCGGCGCGCCCGAAACGGGCTGGGTTGATTCACTGATTGCCATAAATACCACGTCGTTAGTGATGAAAAATGCAGGGGGTAATTATTATCCAACTAACATACCTGTCAGCGACATTTGAAGAAAGTCGCAATTATGAAAACTTATTTGTCTATTCTTGTTACTCACTGTAATTTTTGCGTTTGTCTATTGGTCAGGGAGAGAGAAGATGAAGTTAATGAAGCATGGCGTCGCGTTGGCGCTGCTCGCCGCCTGGGGTCTGGCAAGCCTGCCCGCACAGGCGTATGAAAAAGACAAAACGTATAAAATTACGATCCTGCATACCAACGATCACCACGGCCATTTCTGGCGCAGCGAGTACGGCGAATATGGTCTCTCCGCGCAAAAAACGCTGGTGGATGGCATTCGTAAAGAGGTTGCCGCCGAAGGGGGCAGCGTGCTGCTGTTATCGGGGGGCGATATCAATACCGGCGTGCCGGAGTCCGATTTACAGGATGCTGAGCCTGATTTTCGCGGTATGAATTTAATCGGTTACGATGCGATGGCCGTCGGAAACCATGAGTTTGATAACCCGCTGAGCGTGCTGCGCCAGCAGGAAAAGTGGTCCAAGTTCCCATTCCTCTCCGCCAATATCTATCAGAAAAGTACCGGTGAACGCCTATTTAAACCGTGGGCGCTGTTTAAGCGTCAGGATCTGAAAATCGCGGTGATTGGCCTCACCACGGACGATACGGCAAAAATTGGCAACCCGGAGTTCTTTACCGATATCGAATTCCGTAAACCGGCCGACGAAGCGAAGCTGGTGATTCAGGAGTTGCAGCAAAACGAAAAACCGGACGTGATCATCGCCACCACCCATATGGGACATTACGACAACGGCGAGCATGGTTCTAACGCGCCGGGCGATGTTGAAATGGCGCGCAGCCTCCCTGCGGGCTCGCTGGCAATGATTGTGGGTGGTCACTCACAAGATCCGGTGTGCATGGCCTCGGAGAATAAAAAGCAGGTGGATTATGTTCCGGGCACGCCGTGTGCACCAGACCGTCAGAACGGGATCTGGATTGTGCAGGCACACGAGTGGGGTAAATACGTTGGCCGTGCCGACTTTGAGTTCCGTAACGGCGAGATGAAACTGGTGCATTATCAGCTCATCCCGGTCAACCTGAAGAAAAAAGTGACCTATCCGGACGGGAAAAGTGAGCGCGTACTCTACACCCCGGAAATCCCCGAGAACCCACAGATGCTCTCCCTGTTAACCCCGTTCCAGAATAAAGGCAAAGCGCAGCTGGACGTGAAAATCGGTACGCTGAACGGGCGTCTGGAAGGGGACCGCAGCAAAGTCCGTTTCGTACAGACCAATATGGGTCACCTGGTGCTGGCGGCACAAATCGCGCGCACCGGCGCTGATTTTGGTGTGATGAGCGGCGGCGGGATCCGTGATTCCATCGAAGGCGGGAATATCACCTATAAAGATGTGCTGAAGGTGCAGCCGTTTGGCAACGTGGTGGTTTATGCCGATATGAGCGGGAAAGAGGTGATTGAGTACCTTACCGCCGTGGCGC
Organism: Enterobacter cloacae complex sp. 309I3; assembly: GCF_050031595.1. Lineage (NCBI taxonomy): Bacteria > Pseudomonadati > Pseudomonadota > Gammaproteobacteria > Enterobacterales > Enterobacteriaceae > Enterobacter > Enterobacter cloacae complex sp. 309I3. Next base: position 1,167,134 of record NZ_JBLGWI010000001.1, read on the forward strand.
AGATGAAGCCGGACTCCGGCGCCTATCCGCAGTTCGCTAACGTCAACTTTGTGGCCAAAGACGGCAAGCTCAACGATCTCAAAATCAAGGGTGAGCCGGTTGATCCCGCGAAAACCTACCGTCTGGCAACCTTAAGCTTTAACGCCACCGGCGGCGACGGTTATCCGCACATCGATAACAAACCGGGCTATGTGAATACCGGCTTTATTGATGCCGAGGTTCTGAAGCAGTTTATCGAGCAGAATTCACCGATCGACGTGAATGCGTATGAGCCGAAAGGCGAGGTGAGCTGGCAGTAACGTTGTGCGGCCTGATGCCCTCACCCCAACCCTCTCCCACCGGGAGAGGGCGCGAACACAAAAAACGGTAACGTCTGTTACCGTTTTGCTTTTACCTCGCAGCCGCCACCCGGCTTTTTCTTTTAATCCCTGCGCGCAATATCCGCAAACTTCGCATCCAGCATTTTGGCCAGATCGCCTGCGGCCAGTTCGATATCCAGCCCGCGCTTGCCGCCGGAAATATAGATGGTTTCAAATTCCTGAGAAGGGGCGTCAATCAGCGTTGGCAGGCGTTTTTTCTGCCCGAGCGGGCTGATCCCGCCCACCAGATAACCCGTGGTGCGTTGCGCAACCATTGGGTCTGCCATATCTACCTTTTTCGCTCCCAGCGCTTTGGCCACTTTCTTCAGATCCAGTTGCCCAGCCACGGGCGTGACCGCGACGGCGAGATGCTTCATATCGCCATTCACGGCCACCAGCAGCGTTTTATAGACCTGGTCGGCGTTCAGCCCCAGTTTGCGCACCACTTCATCACCAAAATTGGTTTCGTTCGGATCGTGATCGTAAGTGTGGATCCGGAAAGAAATTTTGTTTTTTTCGAGTAATTTAACGGCGGGAGTCATAGCTATCCTTCTTACGACAGACAATTCATGCTGACAGCATACGCCTGACGTTTGTCTAAAAAATAGCACCATCTTGCGCAATAGTATTGGCAGTGATGGTCACTTTGAGCGACAATCGGCTCAACCGAAGGTCTCCTTCGGCATAATAAAAACGATGAAATTCCTCTTTGACGGGCCAATAGAAATATTGGCCATTTTTTTATTTCAGCAGCGACGGCAAGTTTCCTTCTCCGTACAAATGTAATGCCCCCACCGCAACCACGTAATGCCCGGCAGGTAACGCATGCAGCGTCTGCCGCCATGCCGCATTGCGTGCGTTCATCAGCACATCATACAGCGATTCACTGAACGTCGACGGCAGCGTTAATTTCCCCTCAGCAGGCGGGGCATCCAGCCACCAGCCAATCATGGTTTGCAGCAGACGGGCGTTGGTATGCCAGTGCGTTAGCGTATCATCAAGAAGAATGAGACCGTCATCAGGCAGCTGGCGAAGGAGGGCAATCTGGCTATCGGTACCTTCCAGCTCAATGATCGGCAGACGGCGTGCCCGGGCTGCATTCAGCAGCTGGTAATCAATACCGTAATCACCGCGCAGACCCAGACGCTGTGCCTGCGTCGCCTGTAATATCATGGCAATCTGCCAGAGCGGCAGGGTGTCCAGCATCGAGAGCGAAACGCCGGTTTCATCCGCCACGCGCGTCAGTTCGGCGAGCTGAGCCTCGTCCAGACGGTCGGCCAGGGTGAGATCGCTCTCCAGCCCGGCAAAGGGAGACTCGTGGCCTGAAATATCCGCCTCAACCACCAGCGCATCGGCCTGCTTCAGGAGGGATAACAGACCAGAGGGCAGCGGAGACATATCCTGCGTGCCCATATGTATGCTGCCCACCAGGTGCAGATGCTGACCGCCGGGGAGCGAGATATCCATTCCGGGCCAGGTATAACGGCGGGGGAAGAGGGCGCGAAACGATGTTTTTATACGGCGAAACAGACTCATACGCGCTCCATAAACGGAAAGGTTCATGCTAACGCGTGGGGCAGGGCGGCGCAACAGGTGAACGTCGGCACGTTTCGTAGGCCTGATAAGCGCAGCGCCATCAGGCAAAAAAGCCGGGTGGCGCTGCGCTTCCCCGGCCTACAACGTATTACGCTTTCGGTTTAAAGCGCAGCAGACGGTTGGCGTTGCTCACCACGGTAATGGAGGAGAGCGCCATCGCTGCACCTGCGACCACCGGGTTAAGCAGCGTACCGGTCAGGGGCCACAGAATGCCGGCAGCAATCGGGATACCGAGCGAGTTATAGATAAACGCACCCAGCAGGTTCTGCTTCATGTTGCGCAACGTGGCTTTCGAAATCGCCAGCGCATCGGCAACACCCATCAGGCTGTGTCGCATCAGTGTGATGGCTGCCGTCTCAATGGCAACGTCGCTCCCGCTTCCCATGGCAATCCCCACCTCTGCCTGTGCCAGTGCCGGCGCATCGTTAATACCGTCGCCAACCATCGCGACCTGGCGCCCCTGTTGTTGCAGCGTTTTAATGGCGTCCGCTTTGCCGTCCGGCAGGACACCGGCAATGACTTCATCGATTCCCGCCTCTCTGGCGATGGCGTTGGCCGTGGTTGGGTTATCCCCGGTTAACATCACCAGGCGGTAGCCCGCGCGGTGCAGTCGTTGTAAGGCATCCACACTGTCCTGACGTAACGGATCGCGCACGGCCAGCAGGGCCGTAATTTGACCGTCCACCGCGAGCAGCACAGGGGTTGCGCCCTGTGATGCCTGGGCATTCAGTTCACTTTCCAGCGCTGAAGTTGCTATGCCGTTTTCATTCATCAGGGCCTGGTTACCCAGCAGCAGTGTGTGCCCTTCGGCCTCACCGCTGACGCCTAATCCGCGCAGGGTGCGGAAGTTGTTCACCTGCGGCAGGCTGGCCTCACCGGCTTTCTCAATGATGGCTCGCGCCAGCGGGTGGCCGGAGCCTTGTTCCAGGGCCGCGGCGAGACGCAGCGCGTCAGCCTCCGCGAAGCCTGAGGTATGCACGGATACAACCTGCGGTTTACCTTCGGTCAGGGTACCGGTTTTATCAAAGACCAGCGTGTCGAGAGTGCTGGCGCGTTGCAGGGCGTCGGCATCACGCACCAGCACGCCAAACTCGGCGGCGCGACCCACGCCGGAGATAATCGACATCGGCGTCGCAAGGCCGAGCGCGCAAGGACAGGCGATAATCAGTACCGTGGTGGCGATCACCAGGGTATAGACAATTTGCGGCGCCGGGCCGAAGAAATACCAGATAGCCGCGCTCAGCAGCGCGATGCCCACTACTACCGGCACAAAAATGGCGGAGATTTTATCGGCCAGCTGACCTATTTCAGGCTTACTGCTCTGTGCCTGGCGCACCATGCGGATAATACGGGACAGCGTGGTATGGCTCCCCACCGCACTGGCGGTGAACAGCACGCTGCCGTCCTGCACCACCGTACCGGCATGCACGCCATCACCCTGTGATTTCTGCTGCTGAATGGGTTCCCCGGTGAGCATCGCTTCGTCAAACCAGGCTTCGCCCTGCGTAATGTCTCCGTCCACGGGAACGCGGTCACCGGTGGTCAGACGCAGCGTCATACCGGGCTGAACCTCGGCCAGCGGAACGCTTTTTTCTCCGTCGTCAGTGACCACGCGGGCGGTCGGGGGGGTTAAATCCAGCAGCCGCTCCAGCGCCTTTGAGGAGCGCTGACGGGCACGGGCTTCCAGCATATGGCCCAGGTTAATCAGGCCGATGATCATCGCGCTCGCTTCATAATAGAGATGGCGGGCTTCCATCGGGAACCACTGTGGCCAGACGTTCACGCTCATGGAGTAGAGCCATGCCGCACCCGTGCCGAGTGCCACCAGCGTATCCATGGTTGCGGTGCGGTTTTTCAGGCTCTTCCAGGCGCTGGAGTAGAAATGTCCGCCTGCAAATACCATTACACCAAGCGTAATAATACCAATGACCAGCCACAGCGTGCGGTTATCGTCGGTGACCATCATGTTGTCACCGATCATGCCCCACACCATCACCGGGATCCCGACCAGCAGTGCAACAATGGCCTGCCAGCGGAAGCGTTTCATGGTGGCGATAGCCGTTTCCTGCTGGCGTTCGCGGCGTTTGGCATCATCTTCGATGGCCTCTGCGCCATAGCCCGCTTTTTCAACGGCCTGCACTAATTCTGCGGCGGAGGCACTGCCCATGACCAGCGCAGTACGCTCCGCAAGATTGACCCGTGCCTGCGCGACTCCGGGTACCGCCTGCAAGGCATTTTGCACCCGGGAGACGCAGCTGGCGCAGCTCATGCCGTTGATCAGCAGCTGTTGGCTGTCATCGATATCATCAGCTGCCGGAAGCTCAGGAGTGGCCGCTGTCAGTGCTTCCGACGGGGATGATGACTCTGCCAGCGGTTTAGCCTTTGGGTGGCTCAGCTCCGCCCCATAACCTGCCTGTTTGATGGTATCAATCAGCGCTTGCGCACTGGCGCTGCCGGTGACGGCGGCGTGATCGATAGTGACGTCAGCGCTTTCGACATCAGGACGCTGTTCCAGACTTTCTTTTACGCGTTTGACACAGTGGCCGCAGGAGAGGCCGTCCAGTGTCAGGTCAATTGTGTGAGACATAACAAAACTCCCGTATAATGAACTGGTCAGTTGTTGACCGGAGTAACGCTTTTCGCTAACTGTTATGAAGGTTAAACCTTCCATCAAGGGGAAGGTCAAGAATTTAAATCGCTGATTGAAAGGGATTTTTAAAATCAGCGTCCACACTTCGACAAAAGTGTCCACATTACAATGACAAAGCCCCGCTTATTGAGCGGGGCTTTTTTCATAACAAGTTACTCTTCATCGTCTGAAAGTTGCTCTGGTTAATGACATAAACTTCGTTTACTTCCAACCACAAGCTTTTTGAAGCGGTTTCATTGCATCTGAAAGGCCCTTCAGATCGAAGGTTGCACTCACAGGGGCTTCATTGTATGGGGTGATTCTGGTGAACATTTTATCTGCTTTAGCTAAAGATTTAATGAAATCGATATCACTACCCTTGTAAAAAACCGCTTTGGTATCAGTTGAGATAGACCATTCTTTTTCAACTGCTTTTTGCTTATCCAGGCGGTAGAGCATGCTCGTTTGCTCAAGACCCAGGTACACATCCCAGTTAATGAACACCTCCGTTTTCTTTTCGCGGCAGGCTACATACATTGTTGGAATCACACTTTCTCCAAAAGGTGTTCGAATGTAATCATTACTGTTAAGTGAGAGGATTATGTTTTTTGAGTCGTCTACCGGCGAGGTGCTAATTGATGTTTGCCACTTGCCAGGGTTAGAAATAGAATTTTCTACAGCTTCAGTTTCTGCGGATGTAGTCTGCGGGAATAACTTGTCGAAACATGCCAGCCTTTTAGTGCCATTAATTTCACTTTGGCACTCTAACAACTTAGCTCGGTCAGGTTGCTGATAATCAGTTTTTGCTGACGTGTTTATCGTGCTTGTTGTAGCTTTAAACGTTGGTGAGAAGAAGCGATCGTAACAAGATAGTCGTTTATCGTTATCTTTCTCCTCAGGGCATTGATCTCTACTCTCGAATTTATCAGCATTTTGTGTTCGTGATGGCGGTATTGATTTGTCGTAACAAGAAAGTCGTTCAGCATTATTTTCCATAGCCCGACATTCGAGGACTGCATTGAAGTTTTTATGTTCACTTCCTGCGTATACAGACGCTGCATTGAGTGCCATAAATGATGCTATTGCATTTAAAAAAAGCTTTTTCATTTAATCATCCCTTTGGTCTTGTGAGGAATACAAGGATACCGATGATTATGTCGCCTATAACCCAGACACTAGCGATTGCCATTAAACCTAGACCGGTACCAATTGCAGCCCCAGCTCTTTCAGCATCGGAAGTTGCGTGATTTATTACTTCACCACTACCATCTAATCCTGCGAAGAGGCAGTAGATCATAAATAAATTGAACAGTATAAAAGCCCACTTGATGGCTTTTCCAAAAAGTGAACGCCGTGGCTTTTTAAGCTGCTTCCCACAGGACGGGCAACGTAATGCTGTATCACTTACATCCTTAAGACACTCTGGACAGCTAACCAATGCCATAAACAAATCTCCTTAAATGAACATCTTATCTTTTTGTTACAAATCATTGGGATTTTATCGGATTTGGGCGCATTGACAAGTGAAAAGCCCCGTTATATCGCGGGGCTTATGTTTAGATAATCAGGCTAAGTTGATTATTTCCATAGTGTGAGGCGGGAAAGGCATCGCGGGGGATATCGGCAAAGGATGAGTTTCTTAACATCAAATCGGCAACGCGCAACGATTTGTGCGACGCTCACCGTATCTCGCAGCAATTGATGGGTACAATGCCGGAAGGCAATGGATTGCTCGGTGATGTTGAGAAGGCCGAGCGCGTCTTCGCCATCAACGAAATGTTGCCCGTGATGGAAGCAATTAAGGGCATTAATGGCTGGCTCTGTCAGGAAATGATCCGCTTCAATCCCTACGCTCTGCTCAAAGACGAGTAGCCCGATCCACTCGGCGCACATCGTGCGGCGGTGTTCCTTCAGTAATTTTCAATCTCCGCATGTTCGGCCACCATCTGAGCACCATTCAGCACGACCTTTAACGCCCCTCACTCAGAACGCATGTGCGCAATTCTAGCAGGCGCAAGCTGCAATCGACGGGTACGCGCCCCGAAGCGGGAAAGCACGCCTAGAAAGCAGGAAAGGCTGAAGCATGGCATTTAAAGGCATCCCCTCCATGACTCCTGTCGCGTGGGCTGTTCCCCCGTCACCTGCGCGTGAAATTTGCTTCGTTTTTTGTGCATTTGCTGATCCGGTTTCAGACCGCACCGCCACCATGCGGAAAGGGTAAAATTATTTTAAAAAGTTTGTGCAATTTTGTGCACTATTGTGCAGCTATTTGTCCGTTGAAGTTTTATATTTTTACTCGTTATGACGCTGTTTTCTTTTGGCTATATGGAGTAATAGAAAATGCGATTGACCGCACCTGTTAAGAATTTTACAGATGGTTTTAGTGAATGCGATGACATTTTTGGTCGAAAAAAGCTACATGATACAATTATGAGAGTAGCAACAAATGCACCAGATAAAAGCTTAGTCCTGGCTCTCAATGACGAATGGGGAAATGGAAAAACTTCGTTTGTTAAAATGATGTCCTCAGAAATAAATAATAATGCTTCAGATAAATTTGATGTAATCTATTTTGATGCTTTTGAAAATGACTATCAGTCAGATCCGTTTGTCTCTCTAACATCAAAAATTTATTCACTCATAAAAAAAGAAGAAGGTAAGCTAAAAAATCTTGGGCAAGAGTTATTAGCAATTGGTAAAAAATTAGGAGCCTCTTTTGCGCTAAATGGTGCCAAGTTTGCTGTCAGCACTCTCACAAGCGGCCTGGTTTCTGGAAGCACTTTAGAAAAAGCTAGTGATGTTATAAGCGACGCTCTCTCGACACCTATAGAAGACTATATTGAGGAGAAAATAAAGAAAAGCGAAAGTGAATTGGTCACAATTGAACAGTTTAGAGGTTTGTTAACCAGAATACATAAAAATAGTGACAAAAAAATAATTTTTATTATAGATGAACTGGATAGAGCTCGTCCCGACTTCGCCCTTGATTTGTTAGAGAAAATAAAACATATTTTCTCAGTTGAAGGATTCATATTCCTCCTGGTGATTAATCGCGAACAATTTGAAAAGAGTATAGAATGCAGATATGGAAATATTAATGCACGACTATACCTCAATAAATTCATTCATTACTGGTTTACTCTCCCCAAAAAAAGCATTTTTTCTGATGGATGTAAAGATGGTTATGAACGTTCAACACTAACACAATATCTTCTTACTCTCGATCAAGGAAACAATTTACTTACAAGCAATGGTGCCCTCGTGAAAACTTTGGCATATCTCTTGGAGGCAAATAACTGTTCGTTACGTGAAGCAGAGCGCTGTTATTCAACCTTCGCTGTTATGACAGAACCACGTGAAATCAATTTCTTTAGACACGATATTTTCTGTGTGGCTTTTGGGCTGGTAGCTTTCATAAAAGTATTCGACCAAGCTCTCCTAATCGAGATTAGTAGGAAAACTATTACACTGGAAGGTATTTTAGCCCGACTCTCTATATCAACAAGTATCATGAGTACTGTTGAGGTTAATTATATTTTAATGTTGCTGAATTATCATTTTTCAACGGATGAACAGCTTTCAAAAAATGAAATGAAAGAACGTTACGCATTCATGACAGATATGACTGGAAGACGAGTTAAATGGTTCGAAACAATGTCCGAAAAGGTAGAAGGTTTTACTGTTAGTCGGTAATCCTCTCTCAATAAACAAGATGCTATTATGATATTATTAACATTTTTAAAACAAGGAGTGTAAAATGAATAAGACTAACTTTATCAGTCTTGATAAGAAGATTGAAGAATTAAAATCACTTACAGCAAAGCTTGATATTTATAAGGTGGCCAATAGTTTATTTCATGAGCTTATGATGTTTGGTCAAATGGGGAGTCGGGGGAAACTTAACTCTCCTGCTCGGCAAAGTCTGTATCTGTTGGGGGTAATGTCTTCCCAAAGTATTTGTAATACTGAAGAGCTTTCTGATGAAAAATTGAATAAAATATACTCTCTTCTTAATGACATTTACAGTAAGTATTTAAGTGTTTATTTTCCTGATAAAAAAGATTTTGAGCAAGGAATCGATAACTCTTGGTTAAAAACTCGCCATGCATCTATGCCAGCTTTTTTGGGATATTTTTTTGAAAGCAAAAAAATTGCAACTGATGAACTAAGAAAAGATCTTTTAAAAGCTTATGAACAATTTGAAGATATTATTTCTGCTCATTTTGGTTTATCGCACAAAGATATGATTGAAATTACAGATCGTATTGGTTCTATTCTTCAAAATAGAATCGATTATATCTACAAAATTTTAGGTGACGTTGATACAAAAAGATTAGAATTCGCCAATTCAGATGTAAATGAATATCATGAAAATCTTAAAGCCTTACAAGAAGGTTGCGGCCCATTAATGCTAAAGCTCATGAGGTTATCTGAGGAGATTTGCATCTTCAAATTTGATGAAATTGATGGCATCGACCCTGCAAAAATCGAACAATTTAAACAGCATTTTGTTTTGAAGAAAGGCACTGCTAATGATATCAATTATATTACTGATGAGAATTCTTTAGAAACCAATCCTATTATAACTGTTGATGAAAAGAATTATGCTCTTTGCTCAATCAATTTTATGTTGCTTGCCGTTCAGAATAAAATAGATCAGTATTTCAAAGACAGTAAGTTCAATGATCGCTTCAGAAAAGCTAGGGATATAAAACTAGAGCAAGATGCGAAGGAAGCATTCAGTGAATTACTTCCAGAAAATTCGATTGTATTAGAAAGTGTTTTTGAAAATAATAAATCTTCTAATGAACATGATCTCGTAATAATCACCAACAGAACTATATTGATTGTTGAAGCAAAAGCGGCACCAAGGCGCGAACCACTAAGAGATCCTTCTAGAGCATTTACAAGAATAAAAGATGACTTTAAGAAGAAGTCTGGGATTCAAAGCGGTTGTGATCAAGCATTGAATCTAAAAACTCTCATTGAAAAAAATGAAATCACCATCTTATATGATAAAAAAGGAAATGTGCTGCATACTATTTCAAAACAAGACTTTGATGAGATATATTGTATATGCGTAACAAAGGATGATTTTGGTTTATTGGCTACTGACTTAACAATCTTATTAGAAAAAAATGATGATGTGAAATCTCCTTGGGTGATTAATATTGATGATTTGAGGTTTTTAATTTCATGCTTGAAATATATTGGTAAAGATTGGTTGTATTTCATTGATTATTTATCACAAAGAGTAAATTTAATGGGGAAAATAATTGCCGCTGATGAATTAGAAATCGCTGGAGCTTTTTTGAAATATAATGGTTTTAAAAACATAAATAAAGATCTAGCCCTCAATTATTCCTTGATATTAGTGAATCAACTGTCTTTGATGAAATCCATTTAACCAAGCTTGAAGGTAAAACTTACACCCTGAAAATAACTGAGCCTGATTTTGTTGAAATTGATAGACGAAAAATATTCTCAATAAAAAATAAAAAACCAAAGGACAAGAAAAACAGAGAGCAAAAAAAAGCAAGAAGAAGAAATAGGAAATAACTGATCAAATACATCTCAAAAAGGCTTGGTTATTCGAGCCTTTTAAAATTAAATATTCCGAAATATTATATTTAAATGTCTATGGTATGAGGGAACGATTGTAACAATTAGATATAGTTATTCCTTTGGGGGGCTTTTAACCTATTATTGTAATAGGTAATAGGTAATAGGTAATAGGTAATAGGTAATAGGTAATAGGTAATAGGATCATGCATAGTGTTACTACATGTGCTCTGGGGCTGTAAACAGCAGGCCATGTCAATGCGGAGTACCGTCATGATGGGAATCAGCGACGGGAAGACCGAAAACAGGAATTTCGCGGCGTGCGAGTTCAGCGCGAATCTGTTGCCATATTTGATTGAGATATCGCTGTGATTCGTGTGGACTTACTACCGAATTGCGATTTTGCTGCTGGCTACTGGTGCTAGGTGGTGAGAGGCATACCGCTTTGAAAGGGGAGAATATTGTCGGTAACAGGGTTATGTTTACCCTGACAAATAACGGTGAAAGGCGCGTTTTTCCAATATCGGATGATAATGCTAGGATTATCAAACACAGGTAATCAGGGCGTCTTTTCTGAGTAAGTTACAAAACGTTCCGGTTGAGGATGAAAGAAGCAAAACCCAACTTGCCAGATGGACAGGCGGCCCATGCTTTGCGGCACACGTTCGCAACGCACTTCATGAAGAAGGGGGGCAACATAATTGCTTTGCAGCGGATATTGGGCCATGCGGATATTTATCAAACGATGGTTTACGCACACTTCGCACCAGATTATTTACTGGATGCTGTGAGCTATAATCCTCTCAGCGGAATCCACACTCTGGAGGCAAAGCGGGGGATTTGCGGGTTAATTAAGTCTGTAAAATACTGATTCGGCGCTGTGCCTTACGGGGCTGCGCTTGTCAGGATCCCACCATCAAGGGGAAGGTCAAGGGGGAAATGTGAATATCAGCGATGTTGCGAAAAAAACCGGATTGACCAGCAAAGCAATCCGCTTTTATGAAGAGAAGGGGCTGGTGACGCCGCCGCTGCGCAGCGAAAACGGCTACCGTAGCTACACGCAACTGCATCTGGACGAGCTGACCTTACTGCGTCAGGCGCGTCAGGTGGGTTTTAACCTTGAAGAGTGCGGTGAGCTGGTGAATCTGTTCAACGATCCAAAACGCCACAGCGCAGATGTAAAAAAACGGACGCTGGAAAAAGTGGCGGAGATTGAACGGCACATTACGGAACTGGAAGCGATGCGCAAGCAGCTGCTGGCGCTGGCGGAATCCTGTCCGGGAGATGACAGCGCCGACTGCCCGATTATCGATAATCTTGCCGGCTGCTGTCATCGTAAGGCGCAGGCTTAGCAGGCTTTCACCCGAAGCGTAATCCCTTCCACCGCGATGACCTCAACCCGCGTCCCGGCGCTGAGGTCATCGTCGGCCACCACCGGCCAGGAGCTATCGCCCACGCGCATATGTCCGCGGCCGTTCACCAGCGCGGTCTCAAGCGTAAAGCGCTGGCCGACGATCTGCTGTCCACGCTGATTGAGATGGGTATCCAGCGGTTTTTGCTCGTTAACCTGACGGTTCAGCCAGCGCCACCACAGCCAGGCGGCCACCAGCGTCAGCACGGCAAACAGCGCGCCCTGCCACGCCCAGTCCAGGGGGAGCAGCCAGACCAGCAGCCCGGTAATCACCGCGGCCACACCGCTCCAGAGCAGATAACCGTTGCCACCAAGCATCTCTGCGGCCAGCAGTAAGCCACCCAGGCTTAGCCAGAAAGCATGAGGATGTGCGACGATCAGCTCAATCATTTTTTGCGCTCGTTTCCGCTGTCTTTGATAAGTTCAGCAATCCCGGCAATGGAGCCCATCAGACTACTGGCATCCAGCGGCATCATCACCACTTTGCTGTTATTTGCCGAGCCGATCTCTTTCAGCGCATCGGTATATTTTTGCGCGACAAAGTAGTTCACGGCCTGGATGTCACCGGCGGCAATGGCCTCGGATACCATCTGGGTTGCGCGGGCTTCCGCTTCGGCAGAACGTTCACGCGCCTCTGCCTGCAAGAAGGCAGACTGGCGATCCCCTTCCGCTTTCAGAATTTGCGACTGTTTTTCACCTTCGGCTTTCAGGATCTCCGCCTGACGCACCCCTTCGGCTTCCAGAATATAGGCGCGCTTGGTTCGTTCTGCCTTCATCTGGGCGTTCATCGAAGCGATAAGCTCCGCAGGTGGGCGAACGTCCCGGATTTCAATGCGGGTGACTTTAATGCCCCACGGGTTTGTCGCTTCATCAACAATGTGCAGCAGACGGGTGTTGATGCTGTCACGCTGAGAGAGCATTTCGTCCAGCTCCATAGAGCCGAGTACCGTACGGATGTTGGTCATCGTCAGATTAACAATCGCCAGCTCCAGGTTGCTCACCTCATAGGCGGCTTTGGGCGCATCAATTACCTGAATAAAACAGACGGCATCGATGGTGACGTTGGCATTATCCTTCGAAATAACTTCCTGCGAGGGGATATCCAACACTTGTTCCATCATGTTGATCTTGCGACCAATTCTGTCCATGAAGGGAACAATCAGGCTCAAGCCTGGCTGGAGTGTATTGGTGTAGCGGCCGAAGCGTTCAACGGTCCACTGATATCCCTGCGGGACAATTTTGACCCCGGCGCCCACAATAACCAGCGCAACGAATATAAGGACAGGAACAACGATAAGCATAAAAACCTCCTGTTTTGCATGCTGTTGATGAGTAAAAATGCATGTTTATTGTTCATCAGTATATCGGCTATCGGGCTGAAATTCGCCTCTGAAAATAGGCTGGGAAGGGACAAAGGATTATGCTACAGACGATTTTTACCAGAAGCGGTTAACGGAAGCGGAATGAACGATCAAAAAAACATATTACATCTCAGGGATGTCGGGTTTCGTGTTGGGGGGAATACGATCCTTCAGCACGTCGAATTTTGCCTTTCACCGGGCGAGTTTAAATTAATCACCGGGCCGTCAGGCTGCGGCAAAAGCACGTTGCTGAAAATTGTGGCTTCACTGCTAAGTCCTACGGAGGGAACCGTTCTGTTTGAGGGCCACGATATTGCGACCCTCTCCCCGGAACGCTATCGCCAGCAGGTCTCTTATTGTGTACAGACCCCTTCACTGTTCGGCGAAACGGTCTATGACAACCTGATCTTCCCGTGGCAGATTCGCCAGCAAACGCCAGAGCCGAATAAATTTATCGCTGACCTGGCCCGCTTTGGCCTGGCGCAGGAGACATTGACCAAATCCATTAATGAGCTCTCCGGGGGCGAAAAGCAGCGCGTTTCGCTGATTCGTAACCTGCAGTTTTTACCGAAGGTGCTGCTGCTGGACGAGATCACCAGCGCGCTGGATGAGGCCAACAAGCGCAACGTGAACGACATCATCCATCGCTACGCCAGTGAAGAGAATATTGCCGTGCTGTGGGTGACGCACGACGCAAATGAAATTGCCCATGCGGATGATGTCATCACGCTGCAGCCGCAGGGTGGGAAATGGCAGGAGGCAAACCATGGGTGAGCATAATATCACCAACGCATCGCTGGCGTTTTCGATGGTGCTGGTACTGGTGGCGATTTTAGTGAGCTACCGGGAAAAGCTGGGGCTGGAGAAAGATATTCTCTGGAGCATCTGCCGCGCGGTGATTCAGCTCATCATCGTTGGCTATGTGCTGAAGTACATCTTTAACGTCAACCACGCGGTGCTGACGCTGCTGATGGTGCTGTTTATCTGCTTCAACGCAGCGTGGAATGCGCAGAAGCGCAGCAAATATATCGATAAGGCGTTTGTCTCGTCATTTATTGCCATTACGACCGGGACCGCACTGACGCTGGCGGTGCTGGTGCTATCTGGCTCTATTGAGTTTACGCCGATGCAGGTGATCCCCATCTCCGGGATGATCGCCGGGAACGCCATGGTGGCGGTAGGGCTGTGCTACAACAACCTTGGCCAGCGCTTCAGCAGTGAGCAACAGAAGCTGCAGGAGAAGTTAAGCCTGGGGGCCACGCCAAAAGTGGCGTCGGCGCGGCTGATTCGTGAGAGTATCCGCGCGTCGCTGATCCCTACGGTGGATTCGGCGAAAACGGTCGGGCTGGTGAGTCTGCCGGGGATGATGTCAGGGCTGATTTTTGCCGGTATCGATCCGGTAAAAGCAATTAAGTATCAGATCATGGTGACGTTTATGCTGCTTTCTACGGCAAGCCTGTCAACTATCATTGCCTGTTACCTGACGTATAGGAAGTTCTACAACGCGCGCCACCAGCTGGTGGTCACACAGCTAAAAAAAGCGGATTAAGCCTGTTTGTGTAGGCCCGGTAAGCGTGAGCGCCACCGGGCATTTTTTTTAGTAGAGCAACGCGTACAGCTGACGACGGTACTTCGAGGCCAGCGCATCGCCGGTACCCAGCGCGGCCAGGATCTCCTGGAACATTTTCCGCGCCTGACCGTCTGCGGCCGCCAGATCGTTTTGCAGATGGCTGAACAGCAGTTCCAGCGCCTCTTCGTTTCGACCCACCTGGTGCAGCTGGAGTGCCAGCTGGCTTGCCAGCGCTGCATCGGCCGGGTTATCGGCAACCTGCTGCTGGAGTTGCTGGATTTCCGGGGTATCCGCCGCCTGTTTCAGCAGATCAATTTGCGCCACCAGGCCCTGATAGCGGGTGTCCTGATCCTGCAACGGGATCGTTTTTAGCACGGCTTCGGCATCTTCTGAGCGGTGCAAGGCAATCTGCGTTTCAGCCAGCAGCAGGCCAATCTGGCTGTTCTGCTTAGAGAGCTGCCAGGCCTCTTTCAACAGCGGCAGGGCTTCGTCGTATTTACCTTCCTGCATCAGCGCCATGGCTTCCTGCGCTTTTAGCTCCTCCTCACGCGGCAGCACTTTATCCAGCAGGGCGCGGATCGCCTCTTCAGGCTGCGGTCCCTGGAAGCCATCAACAGGCTGTCCATTCTGGAAAAGATAGACCGTGGGGATGGCGCGCAGGCCAAACTGTGAGGCCACCATGGGTTCTGCATCACAGTCCAGTTTGGCGAGAATAAACTGGCCATTGTATTGTGCGGCAAGGCTTTCGAGGACCGGCGTCAGTTGCAGACAGTGTTGGCTGCGTTCAGACCAGAAGTAGAACAGTACCGGTTTAACCATCGACTGTTCGAGGACCTGTTGCAGGTTTGCTTCAGTAATATTGACGATATTCTGTACGGACATGCGGCATTCTCTTTTATCGGTTTGTTATTTACATGGGGGTGAGCGTCGTCGCTTCAACTCAACCGTGTAAAATTTTGTCCATCATCCGGCCCGGCAGCAGACGTTTTAACCAGCCTACGGCATGGGTGACCAGCGTTACCGGATAGCGCATTTTTGGGTTATCGCTCTCAAAAGCATGGCGCACTTTCGCGACAACCGCTTCCGGCCCAAGGGTAAAACGTGCGGCGATGCCGGGGTTTTCGACCGGTTTGTCCGCCTGCGTCTGGTTGACGTTATCCGTAAAACGGGTGCGGATGGGGCCGGGTTCAATCAGGCTCACCTTAATCCCGCTGTGACGCAACTCCATGCGCAGGGCGTCCGACCATGCTTCCAGCGCATATTTGCTGGCGGCATACGCGCCGCGGCCGGGGGTAGAAATCAGCCCCATGACCGAGGAGGTCATCACGATACGCCCTTCACCGTGAGGCAGCATCGCCGGAAGCAGGCGCATGGTGAGCTGATGCACACCGAAAAAGTTGCTGGAAAACTGTTGTTCAAGCTGTTCGCGGGAGATCGTATTCAGCGGACCATAGAGACCGTAACCGGCATTATTGAACAGACCGTACAGACGGTTGCCGGTAAGGGCGATCACCTCATCGGCGGCGCGTTCAACGCTTTCCGGTGAGTCCAGATCCAGCAACACGCTGGTGAACCCCATCCCGTTGAGGCGTTCCACATCGTCAGGTTTACGGCAGGCCGCCAGCACCTGAAATCCCTGACGCTTTAATTCGAGCGCGCTTTCAAGACCAATTCCGCTGGAACATCCTGTAATTAAGACCGATTTTTGCATAACTTTACCTGTCAGGATCTCCGCTTAATCAGGAGTCATGGTTAACTAAAGGAGCCAGCCGCGTTGCCATCCAGTCGGCAATAAACGGCTGTGCATCGCGATTGGGGTGGATCCCGTCATCCTGCATCCAGTTGGGTTTGAGATAGACCTCTTCCATGAAAAATGGCAGCAGCGGAATATCAAACTCGTTGGCAAGCTTAGGGTAGATCGCGCTAAAGGCTTCATTATACCGACGACCGTAGTTGGCGGGCAGGCGAATTTGCATCAGCAGCGGCTGGGCGTTCGCCGCTTTAATGTCCTTCAGGATGGTGCGCAGGGTTTGTTCCGTTTGCTGAGGCTGGAAGCCACGCAATCCGTCGTTACCGCCCAGCTCCACCAGTACCCATCGCGGTTGATGCTGTTTGAGCAAAGCCGGCAGACGCGACAAGCCCTGCTGCGAGGTATCACCGCTGATGCTGGCGTTGATAACAGACGTTTTGCTCTGCCATTTTTCGTTGAGCAGAGCCGGCCAGGCCGCACTGGCCGCCATACGATAGCCTGCGCTGAGGCTGTCGCCGAGAACCAGTAACGTGTCCGCTGCCGCCGCGCGGAAAGTCATCAGAATCAAAAACAGGAAGGGCAAATGCCAGCGGAAAACATTGTTGAAGTTCATCGTCTTAAGAAGTCCGTCGGTCAGGGGGAACACGAGCTTTCCATCCTCACCGGAGTTGAACTCGTTGTCAAACCTGCCGAAACCATTGCGCTGATTGGCGAATCCGGTTCCGGTAAGTCCACGCTGCTGGCTATTCTGGCCGGACTGGACGACGGCAGCAGCGGCGAGGTTAACCTGGTCGGACAGCCGCTGCATCTGCTTGATGAAGAGGCGCGTGCCGCGCTACGTGCCCGTCACATCGGCTTTGTGTTTCAGTCCTTCATGCTAATCCCCACCCTGAACGCGCTGGAAAATGTTGAATTGCCCGCGCTGCTGCGCGGAGAAAGCAGCCGTGAAAGCCGCGATCATGCGAAGGTATTGCTGGAACAGCTGGGGCTGGGGAAACGCCTTGACCATCTTCCGGCGCAGCTTTCCGGTGGAGAGCAGCAACGCGTGGCGCTGGCCCGCGCATTTAATGGTCGCCCGGAGGTGCTGTTTGCCGATGAACCCACCGGGAACCTGGACCGTAAAACCGGCGATAAGATTGCCGATCTGCTGTTCTCGCTCAACCGGGAACATGGCACCACGCTGATTCTGGTCACGCACGATCCGCAGTTGGCCGCCCGCTGCGATCGCCGCCTGCGGCTGGTCAACGGTGAATTGCAGGAGGAAGCATGATTGCCCGCTGGTTCTGGCGCGAGTGGCGCTCGCCTTCACTGCTGATCGTCTGGCTGGCGTTAAGCCTGGCGGTGGCCTGCGTGCTGGCGCTGGGCAGCGTCAGCGATCGCATGGAGAAGGGGCTTAGCCAGCAAAGCCGCGAATTTATGGCGGGCGACAGGGCGCTGCAAAGCTCGCGCGCCGTCCCGCCGGGCTGGATCGACGAAGCGCGCAAGCGGGGGCTAAAGGTCGGGGAGCAGATAAGCTTCCAGACCATGACCTTTGCCGGTGACACGCCGCAGCTGGCCAGCGTCAAAGCCGTGGATGATATCTACCCGATGTACGGTGAACTGCAGACCAGCCCGCCAGGCGTCAAGCCGAAACCCGGTACGGTGCTGCTGGCGCCGCGACTGATGGCGCTGCTGAACCTGAAAACAGGTGACAGCATCGACGTGGGGGACGCGACGCTGACCATTGCCGGGGAGGTGGTTCAGGAACCCGATTCCGGCTTCAACCCGTTCCAGCTCGCCCCACGCTTGCTGATGAACACCGCAGACGTGGCAAAAACCAACGCCGTCCAGCCGGGGAGCCGCGTCACCTGGCGCTATAAGTTTGGCGGCACGCCTGCGCAGCTGGAGGCGTATGAAAAATGGCTTCTGCCGCAGTTAAAACCGGAGCACCGCTGGTACGGGCTTGAGCAGGATGAGGGCGCGCTCGGCAAGTCTCTTGAACGCTCTCAGCAGTTCCTGCTGCTCTCGGCACTGTTAACCCTGCTGCTGGCCGTCGCGGCGGTTGCCGTGGCGATGGGACACTACTGCCGCAGCCGTTACGATCTGGTGGCGATCCTCAAAACCCTTGGCGCGGGCAGGGCGCAATTGCGGAGGCTGATTGTCGGCCAGTGGCTGATGGTGCTGGCGCTGTCGGCCGTCACCGGTGGGGCGACAGGTCTGCTGTTTGAAAAGCTGCTGATGATGCTCCTGAAACCGGTACTGCCTGCCGCGCTGCCACCAGCAAGCCTCTGGCCGTGGCTGTGGGCGATTGGCGCGATGACCGTGATTTCATTGCTGGTGGGGTTGCGCCCGTACCGGCTCCTGCTCGCCACCCAGCCGCTGCGCGTGCTGCGCCGCGATGTGGTGGCCAGCGTCTGGCCGCTTAAATACTACCTGCCGGTGATGATAGCCGTGGTGATCGGGCTCCTTGCCTGGCTGATGGGCGGGAGTACCCTGCTGTGGGCCGTGCTGGTCGGGGCGGTGGTTCTGGCGCTGCTGTGTGGCGTGCTGGGCTGGATGTTGCTCACTGTTCTGAAAAGGATGACGATTAAATCCCTTCCCGTGCGGCTGGCGGTGAACCGTCTGCTGCATCAGCCGTGGTCAACGCTGAGCCAGCTTTCGGCGTTTTCGCTCTCGTTTATGCTGCTGGCTCTTTTGCTGGTGCTGCGCGGCGATCTGCTGGATCGCTGGCAACAGCAGCTTCCGCCGGAAAGCCCGAACTATTTTCTGATCAATATTGCTCCAGAACAGGTGACGCCACTGAAGGGTTTTCTCTCTGAGCATCACATTATTCCCGAGTCGTTCTATCCGATCGTGCGTGCGCGCCTGACGCAGATCAACGGTCAGTCGACGGAGGGAAATAAAGATGAGTCGCTCAACCGTGAGCTAAACCTGACCTGGCAGGAGAAGCGCCCGGATCACAATCCGATCACCGCCGGAAGCTGGCCGCCAAAGGCCGGGGAAGTGTCGATGGAAGAGGGGCTGGCAAAGCGTCTGAATGTGAAGCTGGGAGATAGCGTGACCTTTACCGGCGACACGCAGGATTTCAGCGCCAGAGTGACCAGCCTGCGCAAAGTGGACTGGGAAAGCCTGCGGCCAAACTTCTTCTTTATCTTCCCTGTCGGGGCGCTGGATGGACAGCCGCAGAGCTGGCTCACCAGCTTCCGCTGGGAAAACGGCAACGGCATGTTGACGCAGCTCAACCGGGAATTCCCGACGGTTAGCCTGCTGGACATCGGCGCGATACTGAAACAGGTCGGTCAGGTGCTGGAGCAGGTCAGCCGCGCGCTGGAGGTGATGGTGGTACTGGTGACGATTTGCGGCGTGCTGTTGCTGCTGGCACAGGTGCAGGTTGGCATGCGTCAGCGTCATCAGGAGCTGGTGGTCTACCGTACGCTGGGAGCCGGCAAGCGCCTGCTGAGGGCTACGCTGTGGAGCGAGTTCGCCCTGCTGGGGCTGGTGGCAGGCCTGGTGGCCGCCATTGGCGCAGAGGCGGCGCTGGCAGTGCTGCAGTCGAAAGTCTTCGACTTCCCGTGGGAGCCAGACTGGCGCCTGTGGCTGACGCTGCCGGTGTGCGGTGCGCTTCTGCTTTCACTTTGCGGCGGCTGGCTCGGAACGCGGCTGTTAAAAGGCAAAGCATTGTTCCGCCAGTTTGTCAGTTAGTTCACAGACGTGATGGTTGCGTGCCGGTTTAAATGCTGGTACGCAGCCCGTTAACAGCACAAATCGATAATACCCACTCATTTAGTAGCACAAAACATTAAAAACCCGCCCACACAGCCCGATTATTTCCAGTTAATATTCACACGCTAAATATTTAGCAGCGTGTCTATTAAGGAAAAATAATGACTATAAAAACAACCGCGCTGGCGACAGCTATTGGCGCAGCAGTGGCATTAACCTCCTTCGCATCTCAGGCGGAAATCACGGTTCTTAAGCAAGATCCTCAGGCGGGTAACCCGCTGAGCCGTCTGAACTTTACCGTTGGCGGCAGTATTCGTCCTCAGTTCCAGAACATGACGGGCGACGACGGTAAAAACAGCTACAAACGTAACGGCTTCGACGGCGGCACCCGTTTCCGTTTTGCGGCAGATTACTATCTGTTCGACGACATCAGCTGGATCAGCTACTACGAACTGGGTGTGAATATCCCTGCCCAGTTCAACTGGGATCATCATTATGCCGAAGGTGCTCACGACACCACGCGCCGTATGCTATACACCGGTCTGAAGAGCGACACCTGGGGTACGCTGACCTTCGGTCAACAGAACAGCGTGTACTATGATGTGGTGGGCGTGAAAACCGATATCTGGGACTACGACATGATCGGTCAGGCACCAGGTAACGGTATCAACGGCGACTACGATGGCTCTTATCGTTCACGCAATATGCTGAAATATAAGAAAACCGTTGGCGATGCTGATATCTACGCCTCTTACCTGTTTGAAGACAGCGAATACCTGCCGGGCAACGGTCTGCGCTACAAGCGTAAAGGCGGCGGTTCCCTGGGTATCGATTACCACCTGACCACCGATCTGACCTGGGGCGCGGCATGGAACTACACCCGTGCAGATATGCGTAACCCGGACAACGGCGACAGCAAAGCCTATGACCAGAACATCCTCGGTACCGCGCTCAGCTGGACACCGGATAACTGGACCTTCTCTGCTGGCGGCGGCTGGTACCAGAACTTCCTGACCACCAAAAAAGTGTCTGTTAACGACTACTTTGCCGGTGACGCATGGGGTATCGAATACTTCGCAGGGTACAAATTCCCAATCAATCAGTATGCGGTTAAATCCATCCAGCCATACTTCATGGGTGACCGTATCGAGTACGTGAACGGCCGTAACTACCAGCGCATCGACAACGGTGTGGGTATCAGCTTCCAGCTGGACTACGGTTTCCGTGTGGATTACGAACACGTGTTCACCTCCAGCACCGACAACCTGGGCGATATGAACCTGGTGCGTCTGCGTTACGACTTCTAAGGTCGAAGCACAGGGTGCGGTCTGATGCCCTCACCCTGACCCTCTCCCACAGGGAGAGGGTACAAACATTAAAAACGGCAACCAGGTTGCCGTTTTGCTTTTACCTCGCCACCCGGCTTTCTTTTAGCGATCAAGCCACTCAGCAATTTCTTCGTACGTCCCGCGATATACAATCTTTTCTGCCTTCTTCTCCAGCTGATAGCCGTACATCGGGTCGTAATAATCTCTGAGCAGCGGCGCAAGCCAGCTAAAGTGTGCGTCAGTGCTGCCAGAGCGTTGTTGTTCCAGCAGTGCGGAATCTAACAGCGCGGTGAATTCCGCATAACGCTGCAGCCCCAGACGGCGGCGAATGGCGAACAGGCCGTGGTGCAGATACTCGTTATACTCCTTCCAGCCTGCCTCTTCGCCGTAGGCGGCAGAAAAATTGGCCCACATATGGTCGAAATACTCTTCGCGCAGGCGCTCAAGACGAATGTCAAACGGATCCTCTACCACCACGATAGGGGCTTCGGCCATCCGGTCGCGCAGGCATTCCGGCAGATGGTTAGAGCCAATCATCCTGCCCTCATCCTCCAGCACCCAACGTGCAGCATCTTTTTTCAACAGCTCGACGGCCAGATGATTTTCAAAGCTTGCCTGGGAAAGCTGTGGCGTCAGCGTGCGGCCAAACGATGAGCCGCGATGGTGGGCCAGCCCTTCCAGATCGATCCCCTGCACGTGCTGCTTCACCAGCAACGTTTTACCGTTTCCGGTACAGCCGCCGATAAGCACCATCGGTTTTTGTGACTGCTCAATAGTGACCTGAATCGCCGTCTGACGCAGGGCTTTATAGCCGCCGCGGATCAGCGGG
Source organism: Enterobacter cloacae complex sp. 309I3 (assembly GCF_050031595.1). NCBI lineage: Bacteria > Pseudomonadati > Pseudomonadota > Gammaproteobacteria > Enterobacterales > Enterobacteriaceae > Enterobacter > Enterobacter cloacae complex sp. 309I3. The sequence goes on from NZ_JBLGWI010000001.1 coordinate 1,189,231, forward strand.
TAATCCACGCCCGCCTCTTTCAGCCAGGCCTGCGTGATATGCGAGCGCTGTCCGCCGCGCGCGCAGCAGATAAAGCCTTCAGGACGGGCAAGACAGGCTTCGCGCCAGGCGTTGATCCGGGCCTCCCGCGTGTCGCCGTTCACCAGACTATGGCCGAGCGCCAGCGCAGCGTCGGGCCCCTGGCGTTTGTAGCAGGTCCCCACGGCGGCGCGTTCGTCGTCGTTCATTAAAGGCAGGTTGATTGCCGCAGGCATCGCACCCTGCGCAAATTCGATCGGCGCGCGAACGTCAATCAAAGGGGTATCGGACGCGAGTATCGCGCGATAATCCGTTCCATCGTTCATGGTTATTCCAGAAATCAAAACAGCAATGGAGGGGGATTTTACGCGCGTGAGGAGAGGCCGGGGAAGGGGAAGATCAACTCCCCGGCAATTATCGCTTATTTGAGCTTTGATTGCGCCCAGACAATCCCGCTTGCGTATTCCGGCGGCAGGAGAGGGATCATCGCTTCCAGGGTAGCGCTCAGGCGGCCTGCGTCGCTGTCGTTCAGGTTCAGGTGACCCACTTTACGCCCCGGACGAACCTCTTTGTCGTACCAGTGCAGGTGCACCAGCGGCAGCTTCAGCCAGTCGTAGTTCAGATCGGTACCGATCAGGTTGATCATCACTGAAGGGCTGTTAACCACCGGCTGCGGCAGCGGCAGGTCAGTAATGGCGCGCAGGTGCAGCTCAAACTGGCTGATTGATGCGCCGTTTTGCGTCCAGTGACCGCTGTTGTGAACGCGCGGTGCCAGTTCGTTGATCAGCAGACCAGACGGCGTTACAAAACACTCCATAGCCATCACGCCCACATAACCCAGTTCATGCATAATGGCCGAGAGCATCTCTTCCGCCTGGGCCTGCTGTTCAGCATTGGCCTGCGGGAAGGCGACGCTGGTGCGTAAGATCCCGTCCTGATGCAGGTTATGGGTCAGAGGATAAAATACGGTACGCCCGTCGTGGCCGCGAGCGCCAACCAGCGACACTTCACCGCTGAAGTTGATGCCCTGCTCAACGATGCACTCTCCGTAGCACTCTTCCGGCAGTTCGGCGGTTTCGTGCGCGCGCAAACGCCACTGTCCGCGGCCGTCATAACCGCCGACGCGACGCTTTACAATCGCCAGTTCGCCCAGCATAGCGAAGACATCGTTCCACTCGCTTTTATCAGACAGCAACTGCCACGGCGCGGTCGCCAGTCCGAGCTTGTCGAACAGCTGTTTTTGCGTCAGACGGTCAGCAATGATTGGGAACACGTCGCGGTTCACAAAAGCGTTATGGCGCGCCAGTTCACGGGTCAGCGCGGTTTCCGGCCAGCGTTCAATCTCAGCGGTAATGACGCTCTGGTGGAACGGCACGGCTTCGGGTTCGGCATCCAGACCGACCGGCCAGACGGCAATACCCAGTGGTTCACCGGCCTGGCGCAGCATGCGGCCTAACTGACCGTTACCGAGGACGCAAACCTGCTTCATGCCGCACCCCGCGGGTCCGGGTTGTCCAGCACTTCGTCGGTCTGGGCTTTACGCCAGTCCGCCAGACGCTGATGTAAGGCTTTATCGTGCGTCGCCAGGATCTGCGCCGCCAGCAGAGCCGCGTTTGCCGCGCCCGCTTTGCCGATGGCCAGCGTACCCACAGGAATACCACGCGGCATCTGCACGATGGAGTAAAGGCTGTCGACACCGCTCAGTGCAGCGCTCTGCACCGGAACACCCAGTACCGGCACCAGCGTTTTGGCGGCAATCATGCCCGGCAGATGTGCTGCGCCACCCGCACCAGCAATGATCACCTCGTAACCGTTCTCTTGCGCGCTTTCGGCAAAGCTGAACAGTTTATCCGGCGTGCGGTGTGCGGAAACCACTTCAACGTGGTGAGGAACATTCAGGATTTCAAAGATTTCGGCGGCGAACTGCATGGTAGCCCAGTCGCTTTTGGACCCCATCACGATGGCGACACGCGCCGGATTATTGCGGGAAGACATGCGTCTTAAAACTCCTGTGGTGCGAAACACACTGCTTTCGAGGGCACAGAGAATAGCATGTAATACGGGCAAGGAAAACGGTTGCGCGGTTAAAAACCGAGCCGTTGTGGTGCACAGGGAATAACAAAACAGACCGCATTCAGGCGGTCTGTTTTGAGAGGTTACTGAAGATCCCCTGCGGTCAGGTTCTCTTTGTCGAATGCGTGGCTGACATCAATATGATTCACCATGCTGGTGTCGATATTCGAGCCGGCTTCCGGTACACAGAAGCCATTCTCTGCTGCCATCGCGCCAGTGGACAGTCCAGCGGCCAGAAGCAGGGCACTTACGATGCTGATTTTTTTCATTCTCTTTCCTTCCTCATCGTCTTGTCGCTGTCGCGGATCTACTGGCGGCACGGCAAACGGCGATCTTATTTAGTCAGTTCTGCAGTCATGTGCACGCGGTTATTGAACTGTGCGCTGGTGATTTTGTAAGACGCGCCCTGTTCAGCAGCCTGAGCGGCAATTTTCGCTTCTGCACGATCCAGAGTTGAGGCTGTCGCGCTAACGCTTTGTGCGAAAGAACCGAAAGAGATCAGAGACAGAGCGGCAACTGCAACGAAAGTTTTGATAGATTTCATGGTCGTAATCCTTAAGTGTTTTGTTTGGGATAGGGCGTGTTGCCCTGATGTGATAAATGATAGGCCGACCACGGGCTGATTAAAATCGAAACAATTTGCCGATATCGTTCAAAAAAATAGAATGAGTTTTGCGGGGGAGATTAAAACGGGAAAGCGATCAGTTCCACACCTTCAGGCGTGACTTTCACCATCGATCCTTCGCTGTGCCACGCGCCCAGTACCACACGGTGAGCCGGTTCGCCGTTGGCGACCAACGTATGCACGTCGGGACGGTGGGTATGACCGTGGATCAACCACTGGACGTGGTGTTTCTCCATCATGTTGACCACTGCCTGCGGGTTGACGTCCATGATGGTCATCGACTTGCTGCTGTTGGCGGCTTTACTGCCCGCGCGCATTCTGGCGGCGATACGGTTCCGGATAAACAGCGGCAGGGCAAGGAACACCTTTTGGATCCACGGGGTGTGGACCTTCGCGCGAAACGCCTGATAGCCGGTATCGTCCGTACAGAGCGTGTCACCGTGCATGATCAGGACTTTTCGACCATAGAGGTCAAGCACCTGTTCTTCTGGCAGCAGCGTCATGCCGCTTTCGCGGGCGTAGCGAGGGCCGACCAGAAAATCGCGGTTGCCGTGAATGAAGTAGCAGGGAACGCCGGAGGTGACCAGCGCGTGAATGGCGGCAGCCATTTCACGGTGCAGCGGGTTGGGGTCGTCGTCGCCGATCCAGGCTTCAAACAGGTCGCCAAGGATGTAAAGCGCGTCGGCGTGTCTGGCTTCACCCGCTAAAAAACGCAGAAAACCGGCGGTGATCGCCGGTTCTTCTGTTTGCAGGTGCAAATCTGCAATAAAGAGTGTCGCCACGAATTACTCGCTGACGGTCACGCTGGTAATCACAACGTCTTCTTTTGGAACGTCCTGATGCATGCCGCTGCGGCCGGTGGAAACGGCTTTGATCTTGTCGACCACGTCCATGCCTTCAACCACTTCTGCGAATACGCAGTAGCCCCAACCCTGCAGGCTTTCGCCGGAGAAGTTCAGGAAGTCGTTGTCAGCCACGTTGATGAAGAACTGCGCGGTGGCAGAGTGAGGTGCCTGAGTACGCGCCATCGCCAGCGTGCCGCGGGTATTTTTCAGGCCGTTATTGGCTTCGTTTTTGATCGCTTCTTTTGTTTCTTTCTGCTTCATACCCGGTTCAAAACCGCCGCCCTGGATCATAAAGCCGTTGATCACACGGTGGAAAATGGTGTTGTTGTAGAAACCTTCGCGGCAGTAGTCCAGGAAGTTTTTAACTGTTTCAGGCGCTTTGTCATCAAAGGTTTTGATTACGATATCGCCATGATTAGTGTGGAAAGTAACCATTTTTGCATCCTGTTCCGTTATTGTGGTACGTCGACCCGCGTTCGGGTCAGATATAGGGGCCTGTTATAGCATAACCACAGGATGCGATCACCTTGCATTGTGTGCTGCTTCGGGTTTGAATTACGGGTAGAATACCCGGTTTTCGTCCACACACGTGTTTACATGGAATCTTCGATGTTAAAAATCTTTAATACAATGACGCGCCAGAAAGAGGAATTTAAACCTATCCATGCCGGGGAAGTCGGCATGTACGTGTGTGGTATTACGGTTTACGATCTCTGTCATATCGGCCATGGCCGTACCTTTGTCGCATTCGATGTCGTGTCGCGTTACCTGCGTTTCCTCGGGTATAACCTGAAGTACGTGCGTAACATCACCGATATTGACGACAAAATCATCAAGCGCGCTAATGAAAATGGCGAAAGCTTTGTCGCGCTGGTGGATCGTATGATCGTTGAGATGCACAAGGATTTTGACGCGTTAAACATTTTGCGCCCGGACAGCGAGCCGCGTGCGACCCACCATATTCACGAAATTATCGAGATCACGGAAAAGCTGATTGAACGCGGCCACGCGTACGTTGCGGACAATGGCGACGTGATGTTCTCAGTGCCAACCGATCCTACCTACGGCTCGCTTTCCCGTCAGGATCTTGACCAACTGCAGGCTGGCGCGCGCGTTGACGTGGTTGACGTGAAGCGTAACCCAATGGACTTCGTGCTGTGGAAGATGTCCAAAGAGGGCGAACCAAGCTGGCCATCTCCATGGGGAGAAGGGCGTCCGGGCTGGCACATTGAGTGCTCGGCGATGAACTGCAAACAGCTGGGCAAACATTTTGACATTCACGGCGGCGGTTCAGACCTCATGTTCCCGCACCACGAAAACGAAATCGCGCAGTCCACCTGTGCGCACGGCGGCGAGTATGTGAACTACTGGATGCACTCCGGGATGGTGATGGTTGACCGCGAGAAGATGTCTAAATCGCTGGGCAACTTCTTCACCGTGCGTGACGTCCTGAAGTATTACGATGCGGAAACCGTACGTTACTTCCTGATGTCGGGCCACTACCGCAGCCAGCTGAACTACAGTGAAGAGAACCTGAAACAGGCACGCTCTGCGCTGGAGCGTCTGTACACTGCGTTGCGCGGTACCGACAAGTCCGTGGAGGCCGCGGGCGGCGAGGCGTTTGAGGCCCGCTTTGTTGAGGTGATGAACGATGATTTCAACACCCCGGAAGCCTACTCGGTGCTGTTCGATATGGCGCGTGAAGTCAACCGTCTGAAGTCAGAAGATATGGCGGCGGCGAATGCGCTGGCTTCTCACCTGCGTAAACTCTCTTCCGTGCTTGGCCTGCTGGAGCAGGAGCCGGATGCCTTCCTGCAGAGCGGTGCGCAGGCGGATGACGGCGAAGTGGCAGAGATTGAAGCGCTGATTAACGCGCGTCTGGAAGCCCGTCAGGCGAAAGACTGGGCGGCAGCGGATGCGGCGCGCAATCGCCTGACCGAGATGGGGATCATCCTGGAAGATGGCCCACAGGGGACCACCTGGCGCCGTAAGTAATTTTCCCCTCACCCTAACCCTCTCCCACAGGGAGAGGGGATTGTTAGGTGTTCTCCCTCTCCCTGTGGGAGAGGGCCGGGGTGAGGGCATCAGCGTGCACGCTTTCGCCACCACAACAACCCCATCAGCACCACTCCCGGCAGCCACACCCACAGCAGTTCAGAGATAATCACCTGATGCCCGTACGGCGTGGTATAGCGCGACAGGGCAAACGGGGCGACCTTAATCACCTGCCACGGCGCAAAGAAGCGTTCATCTGACCACGGCCACAGCCAGCCGACGCCCTTGCCGCCGGTGGTGACGGAATCCAGCAGGCTGTGCGACAGCAGCGACACGGTTAAAAACAGCCAGCAGCGCGTCAAACTTGCCCTGAACCATTGTCGCCCGACCAGTACGCAGAGTATCGGCACCACGAAGGCAAACAGCAGTGAATGGGTAAAGCCGCGATGACCGAAAACATTGCCGTAAGCAACGCCGAACTTAAACGCCAGCACGTCGGCATCGGGCAGCATCGCGAGCACGACACCGGCGAAAAGCAGGCGGGGAGGAATAACCCGGGTTCCCAGGCCTAAGCCCAGGCAAAGCGGAACAGCAGCGTGAGTGATAACAGTAGGCATCGTAATTTTCCATGACAAATCATGGGAATATAGCAGCGATTTCGCTGAAACTGACCTGTGCTAAATTCCGATTTTTACGCCGATTCCCGCGCGATAAGCTGGCCGGAGAGGGTAATGCGCTGCGTCTGCAGCTCTGGCTCTTTCAGCTTACGGATGATAAGACCCGCCGCCTGGCGGCCTGTCTCGTCACTGGCGGAGGAGACATAGGTAAACGACGGCGAGGTCAGGTTGACGTGCAGCATATCTTCAAAGCCCACCAGCGCGACCTGCTGCGTCAGAAACACGTCTTTTCCCACGGTGCGGCCCACCTGATGAATGCCGCTAATGCAGCCGATCATCGCATCCGGTGAATGACAGAGCAGGGCGGTGATGGTGTTGTTTTTTTCAAGCAGCTGGCGGGTCGCCATTGCGGCGGCTTGCGTGTCATCGCTGCAGGCCGGGGAGCTTTCATCGCGCCACACCAGCCCGTTCTGGGTCATTGCGCTGCGAAATCCAAGCAGGCGTTGTTCGCGAATAAGGCAGCCTTCCCGTCCGCCAATGTAGGCGATGTTGCGGTGCCCGCGCTCGATAAGATAGCGCGCGGCCAGGTTTGCCGCCTGGCGGTTATCGCGCATCACCAGGTTGCATTTTTCATCCAGCAGAGACTGCGAGACCACCACCAGCGGCAGCGGGCACTGGCGGATCTGCTCCGGCAGGGTTGAGGAGCGCGTATCCGACGCGAGATAGATCACGCCCGCCACGCCCTGTTGCTTAAAGGAGAGCAGGGTGCGCTCTAAATGCTCCCGATCGTTCAGCGGCTGGCCGAGAAAAACCATATAGCCCTGCTTCTCCAGCTCCTGGACAATACTCGCCATGACTTTGATGGAAAAGCTGTCGCTAAAATCACGCAGGATCAGGCCGATCAGGTTGGAGGTGTTGGCGCGAAGGTTAGCAGCGGCAACGTTATGAACATAGCCCAGCGTCGTGATGGCGGCATTGACCTTCTCGATCGTTGCTTCGGAGATTTTCCCTTTCTGGCGCAGCACCAGCGATACGGTAGAGACCGACACCCCCGCGTGCTTTGCGACATCAATGATGCTGACTTTCTTCAAAACCGCTCCCTGAAATTTACCGATTATCAGCCAGATACGACACGTCTCTCAGCCTACAGGAGACGTGTCGTTCCGGCATCTTATTATTTGCCAATCATGGTGGACATGGTCTGGGCGATAAACTGTGCTCTGGCACCGAAAATCACCTGAATTCCGTTATCACCCACGAAGACCACGCCGCGAGCGCCGAGTCCGTTCAGGCCATCTTTATCCACCGCATCACTTTTTGCCACTTCCAGGCGCAGACGGGTAATACAGGAGCCAACGGAGTCGATGTTGTGCGCACCGCCCAGCAGGGTAATGATTTCGGTGGCGAGTTCAGAATCGGATTTATCATCCGCGCTGGCGGTCACTTCGGTACGGCCCGGCGTTTTCACGTCAAAGCGACGGATCACGAAACGGAAGGTGAAGTAATAAATCAGGCCCATCGGAATACCAATGATAATGGCATTGAGGAAGTTGGTCTGATAGCCGTTGAATGACGGCAGGATCCCGAACGACAGATAATCGATAAAGCCTGCCGAGAACGACTTGGCGATATGGGCGTGCAGCAGATACATGGTCATGTACGCCAGGCCCGCCATAATGGCGTTAAAGACGTAGAGGATCGGCGCGACGAAGATGAAAGTGAACTCCACCGGCTCGGTGATCCCCGTCAGGAAGCAGGTGAGTGCCGCAGAGAACAGAATACCGGCCGCGATTTTTTTATTTTTGGTATGCGCTTCATGATACATCGCCAGACACGCCGCAGGCAGGGCAAACAGCATCAGCGGGAATTCACCCTGCATGAACTTACCGGCGTTCTGGTAGGTGTCGCTGCTGAAGGATTTCACACCTTCTTCCAGCATCTTGAACCAGATGGTCTGGTCGCCGTGGATCACCTGGCCCGCCTGAGTGGTGTAATCACCAAATGAATACCAGAAAGAGGGATACCAGATATGGTGCAGACCGAGCGGGATGAGGGCGCGTTCGACCAGACCGAAGATAAAGGTTGAGGCGGCCTGATTATCGCCGTTCACCACCACGGAGAGCGCGTCGATGCCTGCCTGAATGTGTTGCCAGACGTAGGGCAGCAGCAGACCGAGCAGGAACGAGAGAAACGCCGTGGCAATCGCCACAAAGCGTTTGCCGGAGAAGAAGCCAAGGAACTCCGGCAGCTGCATGGTGTGGAAACGGTTATAGCACCACGCCGCCAGAATACCGCAGATAAGCCCGCCAAAGACGCCCATCTGCAGCGTCGGGATGCCGACCACCATAGCGTATTTGCCGCCCTGAGAGGCCATTTCCGGCGTAATGCTCAGCACGGTACTGATGGTGATATTGGTAACAAACACCGAGACGGCGGCAGACAGTGCGGCAATGCCGGATTCCGATGCCAGACCCACGGCGGAGCCAATGGCAAACAGCATGGGCAGGTTATCAAAGATAACCCCACCCGCGTTCATCATCAGCGGCAGGTGAAACTTATCGCCAAAGGCCAGCAGCAGGCCCGCAGCGGGAAGCAGTGAAATTGGCAGCATTAAGGCGCGACCAATCATCGATAACTTAGACAGCGATTTAACAAACCCTGATATCAGACTCATGCTGATTTCCCCCGAGAAGCGCTTTTTTTGGCGCTGTTATTGTAAGTAGAACGTTTTAGTAGAACGTTCTACTTATCGTGGGCAAAGCGTGAAAAACGCGCAACACAATTTTCACTTTTCAACAGATGAAATAGTGATTATTTGAAGTTGATCGATAATTAACCGTGATAGGTGTGCGGGGATTGTTATCCCCTCTCCCGGCCGGGAGAGGGTTAGGGTGAGGGCATCAGACGGCTCAGGCCGTAACGGTCACGCTCTGGCCGTCAAAGCTGACGGTCTGACCGGCAACAATCTTGCAGCGCTTACGCGTTTCTACCACGCCGTCGACGAAAACCAGCCCGTCGGCAATGACAATCTTGGCCTGCGCACCGCTCTCGCTCCAGCCTTCCAGCTTCAGCAGATCGCACAGCTCAACGTGTGGATGTTTACCTAATGAAAATGTCGCCATGTTACGCGTCCTCTACGTCGTGATACTCCTCGCATGCCTGCAAGGTATTCTGAATCAGGGTTGCTACGGTCATCGGGCCTACGCCGCCCGGTACCGGGGTGATGTAAGAGGCACGCGCTGCGGCATCTTCATAAACCACGTCGCCAACCACTTTGCCGTTTTCCAGACGGTTAATCCCGACGTCCACGACAATCGCCCCTTCCTTAATCCATTCCCCGGGAATGAAGCCCGGCTTACCGACCGCGACGATCAGCAGATCGGCATTCTCGACGTGATGACGCAGGTTTTTGGTGAAGCGGTGGGTCACGGTGGTGGTGCAACCGGCCAGCAGCAGCTCCATGCTCATCGGACGGCCCACGATGTTGGAGGCGCCAATCACTACGGCGTTCAGACCGTAGGTGTCGATGTTATAACGCTCCAGCAGCGTCACGATGCCGCGCGGGGTGCAGGGACGCAGGCGAGGCGCGCGCTGGCACAGACGGCCAACGTTATACGGGTGGAAACCGTCCACGTCTTTATCCGGCGCGATACGCTCCAGTACCTTCACGTTGTCGATGCCTGCCGGCAGCGGCAGCTGGACCAGAATACCGTCGATCTCTTTATCGGCATTCAGGGTGTCAATAAGTTCCAGCAGTTCTGCTTCGGTGGTGGTTTCTGGCAAATCGTAAGAGCGGGAGACGAACCCCACCTCTTCACACGCTTTGCGTTTGCTGCCGACATAAATCTGCGATGCCGGGTTGCTACCAACCAGCACAACGGCAAGCCCTGGTGCGCGAAAACCAGCCGCTTTACGCGCCTTCACTTTTTCCGCGACCTCAGAGCGCACCTGCTGCGCAATCGTTTTACCGTCAATAATCTTTGCTGCCATCAGAGAGAAGATTCCGTCTGTAACGTTTGAAAAGGGGGGATGGCCTGTATTTTGTCAGAAGCGAGCGCCGCTGTCAGTCACCCTTTGCGAGTTTTCCTCCGGCGGGCGTAAAGACCCTTCTCGGGTGATGGTCAATTTCTTAGGCAGGATTAGGATGTGACCTGGTAAAATGGCAGCGTTTTGACATATTTAAAAATAGTTTCCTGAGCTACTTTGTCTCCTCCGAAATAAGCTTTCAATTTTTCAATTGAACGTATTTCTTATTCCCGAAAATTCGCGGGAAGGGTTATTTACATTTTAAAGGAATAGACATGAAACTCAGCAACATTGCTTCTACTGTTATTGCTTCACTGGCCCTGGTCGCGGGTGCCGCTCACGCTGCCGATCCGGTTACGCCAGTTTCCGTAAATGGCGGTACCGTGCATTTTAAAGGTGAACTGGTTAATGCTGCATGTTCAGTAAATACCGATTCTTCCGAGCAGACTGTTAATCTCGGTCAGTACCGTACCGCGAAATTCACCAAAGTGGGTGATACCACCACCAATATTCCATTCACCATCGAACTGAACGATTGCGATCCGCTGGTGGCGAAAACGGCTGCTGTGGCGTTCACCGGTCAGATCGACGCAACTGACAAAACCCTGCTGGCAGTGACTTCCGGTAGCAACGACAACACCGCGAAAGGTGTTGGTATCGAGATCCTCGACAGCAAATCCAGCGTTCTGACGCCAGACGGTGCCACCTTCTCTGCTGCGCAGAACCTGATCCAGGGCACCAACACCCTGAACTTCAGCGCGCGTTATAAAGCCACTGCTGCGACCACTGAACCAGGCCAGGCAAACGCTGACGCCACTTTCGTTATGAAATACGAATAATTCCTCCGTACAGGGATGTTTTGGCCTCAGGGATGAGGCCCGTCATACGCTCAGGCCAGGAACGAAGGATGACAAGGACAGGAACACTACTGCTGTTAACCCTTGCGATGGCTTCCCAGGCATTCGCCCATACGGTGGTGATTGACGGCGGCAAAGTACACCTCCGGGGTGAACTGGTGAACGGTGGCTGCGCCGTGGCGCCAGACAGCCAGAATATGCGCATCGATATGGGACAATACCGGACCAATTCGTTTTCCGGGGTGGGCAGTTTTTCCACCGTTAATGTGCCTTTTACCGTGCGGCTGCTGGATTGCAGCGTGGATGTCTCACGCACCGTCGGGATCCAGTTCCAGGGCATCACGCCCGCGGAAGACCCGCAGGTTTTTCTGGCAACATCGCGCCCCGGTGAAACACCCATCAGCAGCGGGGTGGGGCTGGCTCTCTTTGACGAACAGCAGCGTCAGATAATCCCCAACGCCACGGCGGTCAGCTGGCTGCCCATTGATACCCGCGAGCTTGCGTTTCATTTTAGCGCCCGATATCGGGCTATTTCCGAACACCTTGTGCCAGGCAATATTCAGTCGGATGTCTGGTTTACGTTGATTTATCCATAACACCTGCGAACACATTATTAAAGGTACGGTTTTGATGAATACCCTAATTAAACCAGGACTGATTTTATCGTTTATTTTAATGATGGTTTCTGCAAGCGCGAATGCGTCCGGCGGTATTGCACTTGGAGCCACGCGCGTTATTTATCCGGCAGATGCTAAACAAACTTCACTGGCGATCACCAACAGTAACAAGCAAGAACGCTATTTAATTAACGCGTGGATCGAAAACGCAAACGGGCAAAAAGAAAAAACCTTTGCCGTCACGCCACCGCTGTTTGTCAGCGAGCCGGACAGCGAAAACACGCTGCGCATTATTTACGCCGGGCCTGCGTTGCCTGCCGATCGTGAATCGCTGTTTTACATGAACGTGAAAGCGATCCCGTCAGTGAACAAAGCCAAAACCGAAAACAACAACGTGCTGCAACTGGCCATCCTGTCGCGTATCAAGCTGTTTGTGCGCCCGAATAATCTGGCAATGCAGCCGGAAGAGGCGCTCTCTCAGCTGCGCTTTGAGCGCGTTGGCTCGCATCTGAAGATCAGCAACGCCTCACCGTATTACATCACGCTGGTCAATCTGAAGCTGGGCGGACAGACGCTGGATAACATCATGATTGCGCCAAAAAATTCGGCACAGCAGGCGCTGCCGGCTGGTGCGGGCGGTACGCTCTCCTGGCAGAGCGTCAATGACTACGGTGCCATTACTCCGGCGCGTAGCGTCAACCTGTGAGCAGAGTCAGGGCGATGAATAATCATCAATGGCGTTACTGCCCGGTTGCACTGGCGCTGATGGCAACGCTCTGGCCGCAGTCGGGCTGGAGCGAAAGCTACTTTAACCCGGCCTTTTTGTCCGACGATACCGCCAGCGTGGCGGATTTATCGCGTTTTGAACAAGGTCACCAGCAGGCACCCGGCGTGTATCGCGTGGATATCTGGCGTAACGATGAGTTTATCGCGACCCAGGACGTGCGCTTTGAGCAGGCCGACGATACGCCACCGGTGGCGGGCGGACTGGCGCCGTGCATCACGCGTAAAATGCTGGAACGGTTTGGCGTTAACCTCGCCGCGTTTCCCGAGCTGGTAAAGGTGCAGGACGACACCTGTGTCCCGCTGGCGACAGCGATCCCCGGCAGCCTGGTCGCATTTAACTTCGCCTCGCAGCGTCTGAATATCAGCCTGCCGCAGGTGGCGATGCAGAACAGCGCCCGTGGCTATATCCCGCCTGAACAGTGGGATGAAGGGATCCCCGCCGCGCTGTTGAACTACAGCTTTACCGGCAACCGGGGAAGCGAGGATGACAGCTACTATCTGAACCTGCAGAGCGGGCTGAACTATGGCGCCTGGCGTTTACGCAATAACGGCGCCTGGCGTTATACGCAAAACAACGGCCAGCGGCACAGTAACTGGCAGAACATTGGCACCTGGGCGCAGCGCACCGTCATTCCGCTCAAAAGCGAGCTGGTGCTGGGCGACAGCAATACCGGCAATGATGTCTTTGACAGCGTCGGTTTCCGCGGCGGGCGGCTTTTCTCGTCCGACAGCATGTACCCGGACAGCCTGCAGGGCTATGCGCCAACCGTGCGCGGTATCGCCCGTACCCCGGCCAAAGTGGTTGTTCGCCAGAACGGCTATGTTATCTACCAGAGCTATGTCCAGCCTGGCGCGTTTGCCATTACCGATCTGAACCCTACCTCCTCAAGCGGCGATCTGGAAGTGACCGTAGAAGAGAAAGACGGCAGTCAGCAACGCTATACCGTGCCGTACTCCACCGTGCCGCTGTTGCAGCGTGAAGGTCGCTGGAAGTATGACCTCGTGGCCGGGGATTATCGCAGCGGTAACAGCGATCAGGACACGCCGTTCTTCACCCAGGGCACGCTGATTACCGGTCTGGCCAATGGTTACACGCTCTACGGCGGTACGCAGCTGGCGTCGCGCTATACCGCGGTGGCCATTGGCGCCGGGAAAAACCTCGGTGACTGGGGGGCGGTGTCGGTCGATATCACCCATGCCCGCAGCCAGCTGGCGGACGACAGCCGCCATGAGGGCCAGTCCCTGCGTTTCCTGTATGCAAAATCACTCAACGGATTCGGCACCAACTTCCAGCTGCTGGGCTATCGCTACTCCACGAAAGGGTTTTACACCCTGGATGATGTGGCCTGGCGTTCGATGGAAGGCTATCAGTATGCCGACAGCAAGGATGATGACGGCGTGCCGGACGTGCAGAGCTATCACAACCTGACGTGGAATAAAAAAGGGCGCTTCCAGCTCAATATCTCTCAGTCGCTGGGTGATTATGGCTCAGTCTATGTCTCCGGCAGCGAGCAGACCTACTGGGGCACCAGCCAGTCGAACCTCTGGTATCAGCTCGGCTATGCCGGAGGTGTAAAAGGGATCAACTACTCCCTGTCATGGTCGTGGAACAAGTCCGTCGGGATAGAGGGCACGGACCGGATCGCGTCCTTTAACGTCTCGGTGCCGTTCAGCCTCTTTACCCGTCAGGGATATCGCCGGGACAGCGCCATCGACCGCGCTTACGCCACGGCCTCAGCCAGCCGCAACAGCGACGGTGATACCAGCTGGCAAACCGGGGTCAGCGGCACCCTGCTGGAAGATCGCAACCTGAACTACAGCGTTACGCAGGGGCACACCAGCACCAACGGCTCAAGCGGTAGCGCCAGCGCAAACTGGCAGGCGACCTACGGCACGCTGGGGGTGGGCTACAACTACGCGCGCGATCAGCACGATCTCAACTGGCAGCTCTCCGGTGGGGTGGTGGGCCATGCCGACGGCGTCACCTTCAGCCAGCCGCTGGGCGACACTAACGTCCTGATCAAAGCGCCGGGAGCCTTGGGCGTCAGCGTGGAAAACCAGACCGGGGTGAAAACCGACTGGCGAGGCTACGCGGTCATGCCGTATGCCACCGTCTACCGCTATAACCGCGTGGCGCTGGATACCAACTCCATGAGTAACAACACCGACATCGAAAATAACGTCAGCAGCGTAGTACCGACCAAAGGTGCGCTGGTGCGCGCCAGCTTCGATACCCGTATCGGCGTGCGTGCCCTGCTGACCGTGACCCGCGGCAACCAGCCTGTGCCGTTTGGTGCCGTGGTCCGTGAAACCCAGAGCGGGGTCACCAGTATGGTGGGCGATGACGGGCAGATTTACCTGAGCGGGCTGCCGCTGGAAGGGGAGCTGCTTATTCAGTGGGGCAATGGGATGCAGTCCCAGTGTCGTGCGCACTATCGTTTATCGCCTGAAAGCCAAAACCAGGCCATTACCATGGCGGGGGCAAGCTGTGACCGTTAACAGGAACCCAAAGATGCGCAGTTTACGCAATGTGTTTAGCTTAGCGCTGCTCTGCAGCACGATGCCCGCGTGGGCGACGGTTTGCCAGAACGCCACGGGTGTGCCGAAGGATATCTCATACGATCTTTCAAACGTCTTTAACAGCTCCAATAACAAACCGGGGCAGATTGTGACCCTTGCGCAAAAATCCGGGCTGGTGGGCGTGAACGCCATTTGCCCTAAAGGAACAACCGGAAAGTCCACGATGCGTAGTTATGTCACCAGCCTGCCGATAACGACGGTAATTGATGGCTATAAGTATGTGAAGCTGAATGACTACCTTGATGGCGCAATGCAGATCCACGATGACTACGCGGGCACCTTCTATCCACCGTCAGACTACATTCAGATGGGGCAGCACCCTAACGTTCCGAACAACAAAGCGTTTCCTGTCACCGATTCGAAGCTGGTCTTTCGTCTGCGGGTCACACGGCGGTTTATCAACATGGTGGTGATCCCCCAGCAGACCATGTTCACCGTCTATGTCACCACCACGTCATCCGATCCGCTGAATACGCCGGTCTATACCATCAGCTACAGCGGCACCATTCAGGTACCACAAAGCTGTGCGATTAACGCCGGGCAGGTGGTGGAGTTTGATTTTGGTGATATTGGCGCGTCGTTGTTCAGCCAGGCGGGGGCGGGCAATCGTCCTCAGAACGTCTCACCACAAAGCAAAACCATTGCCATTAAGTGCACTAATGTGGAGGCCAATGCGTATCTGACGATGCGCATCGAGGCGGAAAAAATCTCGGGCAATGCGCTGGTTTCCGATAACCCGGATTTAGGGTTTGTCGTGGCGAACGATAGCGGTACGCCTCTGACGCCTAACAACCTGAACAGCAAAATTCCGTTCCGTCTGGATGACAGCGCGCAGGCGCAGGTGGGGATCCGGGTCTGGCCGGTGAGCATTACGGGGAATAAGCCAGCAGAAGGCCGGTTCACCTCTCGCGGCTATCTGCGCGTGGATTACGATTAAGGGGAAGAGATGGGGAACTGGAAATGGCCTTTCGCTGCGCTGGCCCTGACGATGTGTCAGGCAAACGCGTGGTCAGCCACAGCGCTGGGCGAGATCAATATTCAGATGTACGGCAATATCGTTGATTTTACCTGTGTGGCAGAGGGCAGCGACAGCGACAAGACCGTCACTCTGGGCACCTGGCCGACGAAGCAGCTCAGCACCACGGGGAGCCGCACGCAGCCCATGCCCTTCACGCTGAAGCTGACAGGCTGTCCGCCAGGCTCGGCATCAATTACGTTTTCCGGGAAAACTGACGGGAGTGACAGCGGATTGCTGGCGTTGAATGACGCCAGTACGGCGAATAACGTCGCGGTGGAGATCAGGGATGCGGATAAAACACGTCTTGCGTTACAGCAGGCCAGCCAGCCGGTGGCGGTAGATGCGCAGGGTAATGCCGTGTTGTCATTTTATGCTAATTATATTGCCACAGCGGATAACCCCCGGCCCGGACGCGCCGATGCGGATGCCACATTTATGATTAATTATAATTAGCGCTGACCGCACTCCCTGCAACTCAGATAAACTGCAGGGAGTGAATTCAGGTTATAGCAGCTCGTGTGCCTTGGCGTAATCAATTAATTCCACAATGCTTTGCACACCGAGCTTGGAATAAATATTGGATTTGTGCGCGCTAATGGTTTTGTTGCTTAATAGCAGCTGTTCGGCAATTTCCTTATTCGATAAGCCATTCGCCAGATACCGCAGTACGGTGACCTCACGGTTCGATAATGGCATATCGGATGCCATCCCTTTCCCTGAGCCCAGATGATTAATAAAGTTCAACGTTTCCGACGGGAAAAAAGAATAGCCCATCAGAATCATTTCCACGGCGTTGTAGATCTCACCTAAATCTTTTCGTTTACTGACAAACCCATTTGCCCCGGCGCGGATGGCGCGGCCCGCGTAAAAGGACTCCGATTTGGAAGAGAGGAACAGGACCTTTATGTCTTTGTTTAAGTTTCTGATTCTTTTCAATAAAGCGAAGCCATCGGTGCCCGTAAGTTCAATGTCCAGGATCACCAGATCGATGGCGTGATTGCGGATACAGTCGAGAACTTCATGGCTGTCGCCAGACTTCAGTTTGACTGTGATATTTTTATTTTTCTGTAGCAGGACTTCTATCGACATTCTGACGATAGGATGTTCGTCCATAATGATAACGGATGCCGGTTTCATTTTTTATGCCTCAGATTGTTAAAAGCGTTATGCTGAGTTTGGTTCAAACTCTCGAAATGCCGGAAGGATAAATTTGCAGATCCTTATAGGGTGGTATTTCCCTGGAAAGAGCGAAAGCATCCTTGTTAACGTAGTGGTAATGTCATTGCCTCAGCGCGGTCATCTCATTTGGCTGGTGGCGGCAAAAAGGTTTTTCTTATTCATAATTGGTACGCGTCTTATTATACCGTGTAAGTTTTCTCCGAAAAGCCTGCAGATTAATTCATGATTATTGATTTGTATTATCTTCTGGATCTGAATGGCTATTTTTTTAAATTTAGCGGAAATGTCCTGTTATTCCATTTACCGCATCTTTTCATCTTTATGTAATAACAAAAAATAACAGATACCACTATATGTTGCAAAGTTGTTAATGAAATGACGGGGCAGTAAAACGTCTCACCTGCTGCTGAAGTGGCGTGAATTTGCACAGATAGCGCGTCTCATCCTCATCCCGATACCTCTCCCCGATATCAGAAAAATACTATGCCGGAAGAGCAAAATCTTCTGCGGCCTTCGCTTTTAGCGCCAGGGGCGTGCAACCAAATTGCTTGTTTTTACATCATTATCATCCTGTTAACGGAACCATCAATCCCTTAACGCATGGATGAAAGTGCTGCGCTTTACTTATTCTTTAATATTTCACGTGGTTCAGAGTCAGAAATTAGGAATAGTTGTAATTTCGAGATTTATGTTAATGGTTAACATAAAATTAACATTTCCAGTAAGTAACTTCCTAAAGATCTTTAGGAAATAAGGGGTTAGGTTAAGAGTAAAACGGGCAGTCGGAGAGATTATTGAGAAGATGCAGCAGTTCCTGGCGATGGCTAAGCCCGAGCTTCACCAGAATGCAGCTAAGGCGATAGATAATGCGGCTGTAGGGGCGATTCTGCAGCAGGGCGATCTGACGTAGTGATTTCCCCCGCGACAGCTCCTGTAAAATGGGCCACTCGCCGCGAGAGAACCACTCTTTACTGGAGCCCTGTGGAGGGCTGATGTCCATCAGGCTGTGCTGGAGTGCCGCCGCCGTTGACTGGCGTTCAAGGACATGAAACGGCCCCGCCGCTTTACAGAACAGACGGGTGTCGTAATTATCCGCCCTGACCAACAGATACGGCGTGAGAAAGGGCGGATACAGGCTGTGTCTTCTCAGCTGATCCAGCTTTTCCATAAGCGCCGTGGTGCGGCTTTCAATATCTACCACCAGACGGGCTGCAGGCCACTGATTCAACGCCTGAAAAGCTTCGTCCAGCGTCGGGTAGTCGCTACAGCTGCTCAGGGGAAACTGGCCGTTCAGAAAACCGGTGCGCAGGAAATGATCTTCCGTGACCAGAATAATAAAGGGCGCGTCGGTTTTGCGATGTTGGTGGATGGACTGGCTCAAAAATTCGAGCCGGTCGAAAAAGGGGGGAGCAAAAGGCGAGTGCGTAAATCCCAGTGCATCACTTCCTGTACGCCGCCGCCGGTAACGGCGCACTGTCATTCGCATGGCTTCCCTCCTGGAAATGGCTTTTTATTCCTCCGGCCATGTCCAGGACGGCCAGTAGTACCCCTGGCCGAGTCCTGCTCCTGCCTGTCGTGCCCGGCTATGATCCTTTTCAGTCTCAATACCTTCAATAAGCACGTTGTCGGCAAGCTGAAAGCAACGTGTCACCAGTTGCCCGAGCGCAGGGGTGGCGCGTAAACGCCAGAATGCTTCCTTGTCGATTTTTATGCCGGTTAACGGCAGCCGGCAGGACAAAAACGGTTGGACGATCGCTTCATCAATATCATCCAGCCAGATACCGTGGCCTTGTCTTCTGAGCTGCAGCAGGCGCTGGTGAACATCCTGCCGTTTTGTGTCAGACAGCGCCAGAAAGCGTGCCGGGTCGACAATTTCTATATTCAGCGGTGCGGCAGGCAGCCGGAGAAGCCGCTGAAAGGCGTCCGGCTGCGTTAATACGGTTATCGGCAGATTGACGTAAAGATTATGACAGTGCGGGGTATTTTTTAGCGCGACAAGTTGCGCTTCAAGCAGCGTAAGTGACCACTCCGCAGATCGATCGTTGAAAAATGCTTCGCTTTGCTCTCTTGCTGACAGAACGCTCAGCACTTCCACCCCAACCTGGCGCTGCGAGGAGAGGGCGATGATAGGCTCAAGTTTGATGCCCGCGATATCGTGAGAGAGGTGCTGTAAGCTGGGGGACGTATCGATCAGGTTTTGCGCTGTCACTCCATTGTCCTGTTGTCTGTCAGCCTCCAGGCGGCCGGGATACCTCACACTAGTGTGACGAGCTGACGCTCAGGAAAACAGCAGGCGTTACTTAAATGCAGCTAAGCCTTTTCGCAGCGCTAAATTCTACGAAAGAAAGGCCGGGAATGTTGAAAAAACAGCCATATTTACAATCAGCTAGCCCTAATCGGAGGTGAAAACGGAAAAGGCATTGACTCACCTGCCATTGACCGTATAATTCTTCGCGTTTCACCACCGCGAAGTTCACTCTTCTCAGTGCGCCCTTAGCTCAGTTGGATAGAGCAACGGCCTTCTAAGCCGTAGGTCGTAGGTTCGAATCCTACAGGGCGTGCCATTTAGTCTCAGCGCTTAATCCAGCCCACTCTTCCCCAGACCGACCAACCGCTACCGATCCTTCACTCTGTGCCTGCTTTTAACCGTCTGATTTGCGTGGTTAATTCCAGATGTGTATCATTCTGAACCCGGCCCTGTAGCCTGTCGGTCAGAACGTTTGTTCCGCCATCGACCGGTCATTGGCGTAGTTCCAGTCAGGGCCACCATACCGCCACTAGCTCATCGGGAAGAGCGACAACCAGGATGTTGTAGTACGGGGTTCGAGGCTCCGGTGGCGGACCAACGCCGACTTAGCTCAGTAGGTAGAGCAACTGACGTGTAATCCGTAGGTCATCCGTTCGATTCCGGTAGTCGGCACCCTATTTATGGCTTCCCCGCGGGATGCCTCCGGCACGACATTCGTTTCACTGTTGTACATGCCAATCATGAAGGACATTTATGTGGTATCTACTCGCAACTTCGCTTGCCGCACTTTCCCTGAATAAAAGCCTGGCTTACCTGATGCTGGGGTTAACGGCATTTCTCGGCTGGAAACAGAGCATTCTTGACGCCCCGGCGCTGCTGGTGATTGCATTAATCGTTATTGGCTGGTCTGTTGTTGAATGGCTACGTAATAAAAATAATAAATATACTTATCTGGTCGAGGGCCTGTGCGTGGTCATCGCCGTTGCCCTGGTTTTGCATGCGATCCCTGGCTTCCATAACCCGAAGGTACTGGACGCTGTCGTTGTTGGTCCGCAAAGCATGCCGTTCAGTATGTACTTTAATATGGACAAGGCAGTGGTGCCGTTCTTTTTAATTACGTGCATGCCAACGTTATTCGTAGCAAAACCCCTTTATAAAGCTGGCAAGGTCGGCTGGGGAATATTGGTATTGGCGATACCCGCGCTGTTACTTCTGGCTGTTGCGTTGGGCGGGCTGAGAATTGAGCCGCATGCGCCAGAATGGTTTGCTCAATTTGCCCTTGCGAATATTTTCTTCGTCTCTTTGGCCGAGGAAGCCTTGTTCAGAGGCTATCTGCAGCAGCGCTTGTCCCGGGTTGTGCATCCTGTTGTAGCACTGTTGATTGCCTCACTCATTTTTGGGCTAATGCATTATAGCGGCGGTTTACTGCTGATTATTTTTGCCAGCCTCTCCGGTATTATTTACGGCCTGGCGTGGATGTGGAGTGGCAGGCTCTGGGTTGCAACGTTCTTCCATTTTGGGCTGAACTGCGTGCATTTATTGTTCTTCACCTATCCGATGTATGCCCCTCACGCGTCCGTGTGATGCTTTTTAAAATAGTGGCCTTATAAATTTGGCTGCCTCCGGATAAGCATAAAAAGCCCCGAAGCATCGGGGCTTTTTTTATATATGCCGCGGGCATGAATAACACATTTACCTTCGCGTCAGAATAAATAGAAGGCTAATGAATTTCATTGTTGGCAGGCTTAAGGTTTTCTTAATCTAAAAATTATCTCGCATTAAAATTTGGGTTTTTATCATTCTAAAATCTGCTAAAAACGCATTTTACACTTTTACGTCTAAACTCGATTGATAGTAATTATCATTAGCGTTGTTGTATGCTTTAATCCTGTCCCACACAGCCCTTTGTTGTTTATCACGTTGGTCTATTAAGGATATGTTCATGAATTCTCGCCTGCTGTCATGCTTCTCGCTTGCCCTGTTGTCTTCATCACTTTTCCTTTCAACTCAATCGGTTGCCGCTGATAACAACGAAGGTATCGTTGTTTATAACGCGCAGCATGAAAATCTGGTGAAGTCGTGGGTAGACGGTTTTACCAAAGAAACGGGTATTAAGGTCACGCTGCGTAATGGCGATGACAGCGAGCTGGGCAACCAGCTGGTGCAGGAAGGCAGCGCATCGCCTGCGGATGTATTTTTAACTGAAAACTCGCCGTCAATGGTGCTGGTTGATAACGCCAAACTGTTTGCGCCATTAGATGCAGAGACATTAAAGCAGGTACCGGCGGAGTATCGTCCGGCACACGGCCGCTGGATCGGGATCGCCGCTCGCAGCACGGTGTTTGTCTATAACCCGGAAAAACTGAGCGAGCAGCAGCTGCCAAAATCGCTGATGGATCTGGCTAAACCCGAGTGGAAAGGCCGCTGGGCTGCCTCTCCGTCAGGAGCCGATTTCCAGGCGATCGTCAGCGCAATGCTGGCTCTGAAAGGCGAGCAGGCTACCCTTGAGTGGCTCAAAGCGATGAAAGCCAATTTCGTTGCCTATAAAGGCAACAGCACCGTGATGAAAGCCGTTAACGCCGGTCAGATTGATGGCGGGGTGATTTATCACTACTACCGTTTTGTCGATCAGTCCAAAACGGGTGAAAACAGCAAAAACACTAAGCTCTACTACTTCAAACACCAGGATCCGGGCGCCTTTGTTAGCCTCTCCGGCGGCGGCGTGCTGGCGTCCAGCAAACACAAAGCGCAGGCACAGGCCTTCATTAAATACATCACCGGCAAAGAAGGGCAGGAGAGCCTGCGCACCAATAACGCCTTTGAATATGCGGTGGGCGTGAACGCGGCCTCTAACCCGAAACTGGTGCCGCTGAACGAGCTGGATGCACCGAAAGTGGAACCTTCCACGCTTAACAGTAAAAAAGTCATCGCGCTGATGACGCAAGCTGGCCTGCTGTGATCCTGAGAGTAAAGTGAACGTCCTATGTCTGGTCTGAGTCTCGACATCGGCAAAAACAGAGTGCGGGAGCCTGCCCGCAGGCGTCCTGCGCTGCCGATGGTTGCGTTAGCTGTCCTGTTTTCATTAATGGCGCTTCTGCCTTTGGGCTTTATCATTGCCATAGGCATTGAGACGGGCTGGGAAACCATTAAGGCGTTGGTGTTTCGCCCGCGTGTTGCTGAGCTGCTCAGCAACACGCTGTGGCTGACGGCCTTAGCGGTGCCACTCTGTATCGTCACCGGCGTGGCGATAGCCTGGCTGACGGAACGTACTCAGCTCGCCGGGCGGGGGATCTGGTCTGCGCTGGCGGTGGCCCCGTTGGCCATCCCCGCGTTCGTGCAAAGCTACGCCTGGGTGAGCGTGGTGCCTTCCATGCATGGGCTTTCTGCGGGCGTGTTTCTCTCCGTGTTAGCCTACTACCCGTTTATCTATATGCCCGTGGCGGCGGTGCTGCGTCGTCTGGATCCAACGCTTGAAGATGTTGCCGCTTCGCTCGGCACGCCGCCGTGGCGGGTCTTTTTTCGCGTGGTGTTACCGCAGCTTAAGCTCGCGATTTGCGGCGGCGCGCTGCTGGTGGCCCTGCATCTGCTGGCGGAATATGGCCTGTACGTGATGATCCGCTTTGATACCTTCACCACCGCCATTTACGACCAGTTCCAGTCGACATTCAGTGGCCCGGCGGCAAACATGCTGGCGGGGGTGCTGGCGCTATGCTGTCTGGCCATCTTGCTGCTGGAAGGGGTCACCCGCGGGAAAGCCCGTTATGCGCGCATCGGCGCTGGGGCGGCACGTGAACAGACGCGCTGGCCGCTAAAGCCTGTTGCTGCGGCGTTGGGCCAGCTGTTTTTCCTCATGCTGATTGTGCTGGCGCTGGGCGTACCGCTCATTGTGCTGTGTCGCTGGATATGGCTTGGCGGCGTACAGAACTGGATGAGCGCCGATCTCTGGCACTCGCTGCGCCAGACGCTGATGCTCGGCGTGGGCGGCGCGCTGCTGACCACCGCCTGTGTCATTCCCATCGCCTGGCTCGGTATCCGTTATCCGCACCGCATCTTCCGGATGCTGGAAGGGTGCATTTACATCACCAGTTCTCTGCCGGGGATCGTCACCGCCCTCGCGCTGGTCACGGTCACCATTCACTATGCACGTCCGATTTATCAGACCGAAATTACGCTGTTCCTGGCTTACCTGCTGATGTTTATGCCCCGTGCGCTCATTAACCTGCGGGCCGGGATTGCCCAGGCGCCGGTGGAGCTCGAAAACGTGGCGCGCAGTCTGGGCAGCACGCCCGCGAAGGCATTGTGGAGCGTCACCATGCGATTGG
Source organism: Enterobacter cloacae complex sp. 309I3 (assembly GCF_050031595.1). Lineage (NCBI taxonomy): Bacteria > Pseudomonadati > Pseudomonadota > Gammaproteobacteria > Enterobacterales > Enterobacteriaceae > Enterobacter > Enterobacter cloacae complex sp. 309I3. The sequence continues at coordinate 1,213,037 of NZ_JBLGWI010000001.1, forward strand.
CCGCGCCCGGTGCGGCGGCAGGGGCGGCGCTGGTCTTCCTTGGCGTCAGTAACGAACTGACGGCGACGCTGCTGCTCTCCCCGCTGGGAACGCGCACGCTGTCCACCGGTTTTTGGGCGCTGACCAGCGAGATCGATTATGTTGCCGCTGCGCCTTACGCCATGCTGATGATTTTGATTTCACTTCCGCTGACCGCCATTCTTTATATGCAGTCCAAAAAAATTGCAGGGCTATGAGATGCTTGAATTAACGTCCATTTCTAAATCGTTTTCCGATGCGCAGGTGCTCGACAGCTTAAACCTGAGCGTCGCGCCGGGAAGCCGGACGGCGATTGTCGGGCCGTCAGGGTCGGGTAAAACCACGCTGCTGCGTATCCTTGCCGGGTTCGAAACGCCGGATAGCGGACGGATCGTGATGCAGGGCCGAACCCTGTTCGATCAGAACAACTTTATTCCCGCGCATCTGCGTAAAATTGGCTTTGTACCTCAGGAGGGGGCGCTCTTCCCGCATCTTAATGTGGCAGACAACATTGCCTGGGGATTAGACGGTACCCGCCACGAGAAGCGCCAGCGCGTGGAAGTACTGATGGAGATGGTCTCGCTTGACAGACAACTCGCCACGCACTGGCCGCATGAGATTTCCGGCGGCCAGCAGCAGCGCGTGGCGCTTGCCCGCGCGCTGGCGCAGCGTCCTTCCCTGATGCTGCTGGATGAACCCTTCTCGGCGCTGGATACCGGCCTGCGCGCCATGACGCGTAAGGCCACGGCTGACCTGCTGGCGGAAGCGGGCGTGGCCTCGATCCTGGTTACTCACGATCAAAACGAAGCGTTGTCCTTTGCCACGCAGGTGGCGGTCATGCGATCCGGACGTTTCACTCAGGTCGGCACGCCTTATCAGGTCTATAGCCAGCCCGTGGATGAAGAGACGGCGCTGTTCCTGGGGGATGCGGTGATCCTGCCTGCTCAGCTCGCCAGCGGCTATGCGCTCTGCGCGCTGGGCGAAGTGCCCACGGACAACGCCCAGGCGACGGGGCAGGGCAGAGTGATGTTGCGCCCTGAGCAACTGCACGTGACGGCATGCGCGGCGCACGAAAGCCCGGTGTCGATTGTTGATGTGGATTTCACCGGCCAGCTCTCCACGCTGACGCTGGCGTTAGCCGGACAAACGGAGCCGATTACCCTGAAAACCGTCAGTCAGCCTGGATGGCACCCGGGGGCGGCGGTGCGTATTGATATTGCTGGTACGGCGCGCGTTTTTGAATATTCTTAATGTTCGTTAGTAATTCAATCCAACGGGTTGTTATAAAAGAATTTTCCTTAACGTGTGGCATTTCCTGAGATTCTCTACCATGCTCATAAAACCTCACCATCATGTGTGAGGTTTTTCGTAGTTGCTGATTAATCTCAAGGAAAAAAGGTTATGAAAAAGACGACTGCTATTTTGCTGGGAACGGCGTTTCTGTTTACCACCAATACCTTTGCGGCTGAACTGCTGACGAAAAATGAATTCGAGAAAGTCGAATCGCAGTATGAAAAAATCGGTACGGTAAGCACTTCAAATGAAGTCTCTATTGATGATGCAAAGAAAGAATTGATTGAAAAAGCAGATAAAGAAGGTGCCGACGTACTGGTGCTCACGTCAGGTAATACCAACAACAAAATTCACGGCACGGCCGATATTTACAAGAAAAAATAATGTCCTGCAGCCATCCCGGATCCGGGGTGGCTGTGCGTCACGCTTTTCCTCTGTAACACCTCTCTCTTCCCCGGCTTCATTTAACCCCCTGTCCTCAGGCCGAAACGCGCGGTTACACTTGCTAACGCAGATATAATGCGTATAGTTCTCATTTGCATTACACATAAACTTTTCTAAGGCCCGACAACGGGCTATTTTTGCGCGCACATTTAATGAGTCCATTATGAACAACACCAGAATGCATAAAACACTGCTGGCGCTCGCCGTTGGCGCAGTGACCCACGCTGCCCTGGCGGCAGAGGCAAAGCCAGAAGACACCATGGTCGTCCAGTCTGCCACCGGGCCTGATTTCACTCCCGGCGGCGACCAGCTGGTACCCGCCTTCCTGGATGGACAGGTGGCAAACGGCGGCCGTCTGGGGATGCTCGGCCAGCAGAATGCCATGGACGTGCCGTTTAATATCATCAGCTACACCTCGAAGCTGGTGGAAGATCAGCAGGCGAAAACCATTGCTGATGTGGTTGCCAACGATGCGGGCGTGCAGTTCGTGCAGGGTTACGGTAACAGCGCCGAAACCTTCCGTATTCGCGGCCTGAAGTTTGACGGCGATGACATGACCTTTGGCGGCCTGTCCGGCGTGCTGCCGCGTCAGGTGGTGGATGCCCAGATGGTCGATCGCATTGAAATTTTCAAAGGGGCAAACTCGCTGATGAACGGCGCGGCAAGCTCCGGCGTGGGCGGGATGATCAACCTTGAGCCAAAACATGCGGGCGACGTCCCGCAGGCGAAAGTGGGCGTGGACTACACCTCCGACTCACAGATTGGCACCACGCTCGATGCTGGCCGACGCTTTGGCGACAACGATCAGTTCGGCGCGCGCGTGAACCTGGTTCACCGGGAAGGGGAAACCGGCGTGCCGAACGACCGTCGCCGCACCACGCTGCTCTCCACCGGTCTGGATTACAAAGGCGACAATTTCCGCACTTCGCTGGATCTGGGCTATCAGAAGAAAACCTTCCACGGCAGCCCGACCAGCGTCAACATTTCCGCCGTGGACTTTGTGCCAGAGCCGCCGAAAAACGATCGTAACTTCTCGCAGAAATGGGCCTACAGCGACATTGAAAACGAGTTCGGGATGTGGCGCAGCGAGTACGACATCACTGACAACTGGACGGCCTATACCGGCCTCGGCGCGCAGCACGCGCACGAAGAGGGGATCTACAGTGCACCGAAGCTGGTGGACAAGAGCGGTAAGGCCACGGTCAGCCGTCTTGATACCAACCGTATCAGCGATTCCGTCAGCGGTATGGCGGGGATACGCGGTCACTTCACTACCGGCTTTGTCTCGCACAAGGTCAACGTGGGGTACTCCGCGATGACCAAAAACGAAAAAATCGCCTGGAAAATGTCGGCGACGGCGGATAACCCAACCACCAACATTTACCACAACACCGGCGTCGCGATGCCGGACAGCTCCAATTTCAACGGCTCTGGCGGCAAATACAGCGATCCGCTGACCAGCGGGCGCACCCGCACTCAGGGCTGGCTGCTGAGTGATACCCTGGGCGTGCTGGATGACAAGCTGCTGTTTACCGCTGGTGCACGTCATCAGAAAGTGGTCATTCGCGGGTACAACAAAATTACCGGTGCGGAAAACGACGCGGACGGTTTTGACGGCAGCCGCTGGATGCCAACCTACGGTGTGGTTTATAAACCGTGGGAGGAAATTTCGCTTTACGCTAACCACACCGAAGCGCTGCAACCGGGTAAAACCGCGCCCAACACGGCCACCAACTACGGCCAGAGCACCGGTATCGTTCACTCTAAGCAGAATGAAGTGGGCGTGAAGGCGGACTTTGGTCGCGTGGGCGGCTCCCTGGCGCTGTTTGAGATCAAAATGCCGTCGGCGATCCTCGACGACAGCGGTCACTACGGCCTGGACGCTGAGCAGCGTAACCGTGGCGTAGAGCTGAACGTCTTCGGCGAGCCAATGCTCGGGATGCGCCTGAACGCCAGCGCCACCTGGCTGCAGGCCGAGCTGACCAAAACCAAAAACGGCGTGAATCAGGGTAACGATGCCATTGGTGTCCCGAACTTCTACGCCGTGCTGGGCGCAGAGTACGACATCAAACCGATTGAGGGCCTGACGGCTACCGCCCGCGTCAACCACTCCGGCACGCAGTACGCCGACCTCGCGAACAGCAAAAAGCTCGACAGCTATACCACGCTGGATCTGGGCATGCGCTATCGCTTCGCGGTGAACCACAATGAAAACCAGATGACGGTGCGCGCGGGCATCGACAACGTGACCAACGAAAACTACTGGTCCAGCGTTGACGATTCCGGCACCTACATCACGCAGGGCGAACCGCGTACCTTTAAGGTCTCGGTTGGCTACGAGTTCTAAGCGTTCCACCTCGTTATCCGGGGCAGGGATGCCCCCATCCTTCCGTACCTTGTTATAAAATTGTAATAAAAGCTTCTTACACTGGCCTCCAGACCTTTACCTCTTGGCCAATGACAGGAAGCCGCTATGGGCAGACCCCTCAAATCCGTATTTAAAAAAGAACATCGCGACGATATCACTAACCGCAGCGCTAACCCGGTATTCTCCGAGGTTGCGGAGGTATTCCTCTCCCGCCGCCGTTTTTTACAGATGGGCGCCGTGGCGGGTGCTGCCGCTTCATTCCCTTTTCTGATCAAACCTGAAAGCGCCATTGCCGCAGTATCAAAGCCTTCTGCACTGGCAAAAGCGGTTTCCCTGGGCTTTACCAGCATCGACGTATCCACGGAAGATACGGTCAGGGTGCCGGAAGGCTATATCGCCCGTCCGTTTTATCGCTGGGGTGACCCGACGGGGATCAAGAACAACATGCCGGCGTTTAAACAGGATGCCAGCAACACTACCGACGAACAGGCCGTGCAGGCGGGCATGCACCACGACGGGATGGCGTGGTTTAGCCTGCCGCAAGGGAAACAAAACCCGGAACATGGCCTGCTGGCGTTGAATCATGAGTACATCGATAACGGGATGCTGTTTACCGACGGCACGGCCAACTGGAATCTCGACAAGGCCCGCAAGGGGCAGAACGCGATGGGCGTGTCGGTGGTGGAGGTGAAAAAATCGGGCAGCGACTGGCAGGTAGTTCGCCCGTCTTCGTATGCCCGCCGCATTACCGTCAATACGCCGATGCAGCTTACCGGCCCGGCGCGGCATCAGGACTTAATGAAAACCGCCGCTGACCCGCAGGGGGAACGCGTGCTGGGCACCATGCAAAACTGCGCCAACGGCCATACGCCGTGGGGCACCTATCTCACCTGCGAGGAGAACTGGTCGGATATTTTTGTCAAAAAAGCCGATCTTAATCCGCTGGAAAAACGCTACGGCATCAGCGACAGCGATGAATCCTACCGCTGGAACGAGGTGGATGACCGCTTCAGCGTCGATAAAACCCCTAACGAACCCAACCGTTTCGGCTGGGTGGTGGAGATTGATCCCTACGATCCCACCTCCACGCCGCGCAAGCACACCGCTCTGGGCCGCTTCAAGCATGAAGGCGCCGCCGTCACGCTCGCCGCCGATAACCGCGTGGTGGTCTATATGGGGGACGACCAGAAGTTTGAGTACATCTATAAATTCGTCTCGGACAAAAAATACGATCCTGCCAACCGTGAAGCCAATATGCAGCTGCTGACGTCCGGCACGCTGTACGTTGCCCGGTTCAACGAGGAGGGGAGCGGCGACTGGCTGCCGCTGATCTTCGGGCAGAATGGCCTGGATAAAAGCAACGGTTTCGAAAGCCAGGGCGATCTGCTGATCAAAACCCGTCTGGCGGCCGATGTGGTGGGGGCGACGAAAATGGATCGTCCAGAGTGGATTGCGGTCGATCCGCACGCCAGCGGCAGCGTCTACTGTACGCTCACCAACAACAGCGATCGCGGGAAGGAGGGCAAGGCGCCGGTCGATGCCGCCAACCCGCGTGCCAACAACGTGTTTGGTCATATTATGCACTGGCACGAAGAGGGAGCCGATCCGGCCGCCGCTCGCTTTAAGTGGGATATTCTGGTGATGGCCGGGCGTACCGACAGCGACGATCCGAAGGCCAAAGGCTCCATGCAGGGTGCAGCATTCGGCAGCCCGGATGGCCTGTCGTTCGATCACCAGGGCGTGCTGTGGATCCAGACCGATGTCTCTTCCAGCACCATTAATAAGAAAGCGTACGAAGGGATGGGCAATAACCAGATGGTGGCTACCATTCCGGGCACCAATGAGTATCGCCGTTTCCTGACCGGCCCACGCGGGTGTGAAATCACCGGGATTGCGTTTACGCCGGACAACCGCACGCTGTTTATTAACATTCAGCATCCGGGAGAGGGCGGGGATGATATTACCGACCCGGCCAATCCGCGTGCTGTTTCCAACTGGCCAGACGCGAACCCGAACGGCCGTCCGCGTTCGTCGACGGTGGTGATCACCAAAGCGGACGGTGGGATCATCGGTTCGTGACGTTTATCCGCCGGGTGCACGCAGTGGCCCGGCGTTAAACTTGCTACCACCAGCATGAAGTGTTAAAACGTGCCCCTTCTAAAAAAGAGACAGGGGTAGGACGTGAAAGACGCGTCATCCGCTTCAGGCAACGGTAGCGCTGAAGCTTCGTCGGAACAGAACCCGACGCTGCAACGTGGTTTGCAAAATCGACATATTCAGTTAATTGCCCTTGGCGGCGCGATCGGTACCGGGCTGTTCCTGGGTATCGGCCCCGCCATTCAGATGGCTGGCCCGGCGGTCCTGCTGGGGTACGGTATCGCCGGGGTTATCGCCTTCCTGATCATGCGCCAGCTCGGCGAGATGGTCGTCGAAGAGCCGGTGTCAGGCTCGTTCGCTCACTTTGCCTATAAATACTGGGGCCCGTTCGCAGGCTTCCTCTCCGGCTGGAACTACTGGGTGATGTTTGTGCTGGTGGGAATGGCCGAACTGACCGCCGCAGGCATCTATATGCAGTACTGGCTGCCCGAGGTGCCAACGTGGGTCTGGGCTGCGGCCTTCTTTATTATCATCAACGCCGTTAACCTCGTGAACGTGCGCCTGTATGGTGAAACCGAGTTCTGGTTCGCGCTGATCAAGGTGCTGGCGATTATCGGCATGATCGGCTTTGGCCTGTGGCTGCTGTTCTCAGGCCACGGCGGCGAGCGGGCCACTCTCGACAACCTCTGGCAGCACGGCGGCTTCCTGGCGACGGGCTGGAAGGGGCTGATCCTGTCGCTGGCGGTGATTATGTTCTCGTTCGGCGGGCTGGAGCTGATTGGGATCACCGCGGCCGAAGCGCGCGATCCGCATAAAAGCATTCCAAAAGCGGTTAACCAGGTGGTGTACCGTATTCTGCTGTTCTACATCGGCTCGCTGGTGGTACTGCTGGCGCTCTACCCATGGGTGGAAGTGAAGTCCGACAGCAGTCCGTTTGTGATGATTTTCCACGATCTGAACAGCAACGTGGTGGCGTCGGCGCTGAACTTCGTCATTCTGGTGGCGTCGCTGTCGGTCTATAACAGCGGGGTTTACTCCAACAGCCGCATGCTGTTTGGCCTTTCGGTGCAGGGGAACGCCCCGAAATTCCTCACCCGCGTCAGCCGCCGCGGCGTGCCGGTCAACTCTCTGCTGCTTTCCGGGGCCATTACGTCGCTGGTGGTGCTGATCAACTACCTGCTGCCGAAATCCGCCTTTGGTCTGTTGATGGCGCTGGTTGTCGCCACGCTGCTGCTGAACTGGATCATGATCTGCCTGGCGCACCTGCGTTTTCGCGCCGCGATGCGCCGCAAGGGGCGTGAGACGCAGTTTAAGGCGCTGCTCTATCCGGCAGGCAACTACATCTGTATTGCGTTCCTGGCGATGATCCTGGTGCTGATGTGCACCATCGACGACATGCGCCTGTCCGCCATGCTGCTGCCGGTGTGGGTGGTGTTCCTGTTTATCGCGTTTAAGCTCTCTCGAAGGTAAAAGCAAAACGGCAACCTGGTTGCCGTTTTTAATGTTTGCCCCCTCTCCCTGTGGGAGAGGGCCGGGGTGAGGGCACCAGACCGCACCAAACCCGACCGCATCCCGGCCGCATCTGCCTTCACGCCCGGTGGCGCTGCGCTTACCGGGCCTACAAAACACCGCTTCATCTTTATCGTGACCCCCCTCCCAAATCTTCTACGCTCCACAGGATCTTTATTTTGTAATCGATTACTTTTTGTTTGAGCTGTTTTGTAATCGATTACTTTTTAGGGTGAGGCTTATCATGGTGTCAACAACTGAAAGTAGTGGAAAAGCGATAGCACCGCACCGGCTGCTGGTGCCGCGTCTGTCGCTGATGATGTTTCTGCAGTTTTTTATCTGGGGAAGCTGGTCGGTCACGCTGGGTCTGGTGATGACCCAGCACAACATGTCGTTGCTGATTGGCGATGCGTTCTCCGCCGGGCCTATCGCCTCTATTCTGTCGCCGTTTGTGCTCGGCATGCTGGTGGATCGCTTCTTCGCTTCGCAAAAGGTGATGGCGGTGATGCATCTGGCCGGGGCAGCAATCCTCTGGTTTGTGCCGGGCGCGCTGATTGCTGAAAACGGTGCGCTGCTGATCGGCCTGCTGTTTGGTTATACGCTCTGCTATATGCCGACGCTGGCGCTGACCAATAATATCGCCTTTCACAGCCTGGCGAACGTGGATAAAACCTTCCCGGTGGTGCGCGTGTTTGGCACTATCGGCTGGATTGTGGCGGGCATTTTCATCGGCGTCACCGGCGTGGCGGCAAGCGTCACCATCTTCCAGGTGGCGGCAGTGAGCTCCGTGCTGCTGGCTCTCTACAGCCTGACGTTACCGCACACGCCTGCTCCCGCGAAAGGGCTGCCGGTGCAGGTTCGCGATCTCTTCTGCGCGGATGCCTTTGCGCTGCTTAAAACCCGCCACTTTTTCGTCTTTTCCGTCTGCGCGATGCTGATCTCCGTCCCGCTGGGGACCTACTACGCCTACACCGCCTCGTATCTGGCGGATGCGGGTATTGCGGATGTCAGTACCGCCATGTCGTTCGGGCAGATGTCTGAGATCTTCTTCATGCTGGTCATTCCGCTGCTGTTCCGCCGCCTGGGCGTGAAAATCATGCTGTTGATCGGCATGCTGGCGTGGTTTGTGCGCTACGCCATGTTTGCGCTGGGCGTGAGTGAAGAGGGGCGCATCCTGCTCTATCTCGGCATTCTGTTGCACGGCGTCTGCTACGATTTCTTCTTTGTCGTCGGCTTTATCTATACCGACCGGGTCGCAGGCGAAAAGGTCAAAGGTCAGGCGCAGAGCATGATCGTGATGTTCACCTACGGCATCGGCATGCTGCTTGGCTCGCAAATTTCTGGCGCGCTCTATAACCGCCTGGTGGCCGGGCAGGCCGTTCCGCAGGCGTGGGTCACGTTCTGGTGGATCCCGGCGGTGGCTGCCGCGGCGATCGCGCTGATTTTCCTTCTCACGTTTAAGTATGACGATGACAAGGCGTAATGTTCTGGAGGTGGTATGAGAACGATTAAGGGTCCGGGTATTTTTCTGTCGCAGTTTATTGGTGTGAATGCACCGTTCAACACGCTCGACGGGCTGGCGGGCTGGGCGGCAGCGATGGGCTATAAGGCGGTGCAGATCCCCTGTAACCATCCGGCTATTTTTGATGTGCAGAAAGCGGCTGAAAGCCAGACCTATTGTGATGACATCACCGGCACGCTGGCGGAGCACGGGCTGGTGATCAGCGAGCTGTCGACCCATCTGGAAGGCCAGCTTGTGGCGGTAAACCCGGTGTACAGTGACGCGTTTGACCACTTCGCCCCTGCAGCCGTGCGCGGCAATGAGGCCGCCCGGCAGGCGTGGGCCACAGAAAAACTGAAACAGGCCGCTGTGGCCTCGGCGAGATTAGGCCTGAAGGCGCACGCCACCTTCTCCGGCTCGCTGGCATGGCCGTTTTTCTACCCGTGGCCGCCGCACAATGAGCAGCGTTTTCAGGCGGCGTTCCAGGAACTGGCAACCCGCTGGCGCCCGATTCTGGACGCCTTTGACGAGCAGGGCGTGAACGTCTGCTTTGAGCTGCATCCGGGGGAAGATCTGCACGATGGAGTGACCTTTGAGCGTTTTCTGGCGCTTGTTGATAACCACCCGCGCTGCAACATTCTCTACGACCCAAGCCATATGCTGCTCCAGCAGATGGACTACCTGACCTTTATCGACATCTACCATGCGCGTATTAAAGCGTTTCACGTGAAGGATGCCGAGTTTCGCCCCAACGGGCGCAGCGGCGTCTACGGTGGCTACCAGCCGTGGCTCAACCGGGCCGGGCGGTTCCGCTCACTGGGGGACGGGCAGATCGACTTCAAAGGCATCTTCAGCAAGCTGACCCAGTACGACTACGACGGCTGGGCGGTGCTGGAGTGGGAGTGCTGCCTGAAGGATGGCGATACCGGCGCGAGGGAAGGCAGCGAGTTTATCCGCTGTCACATCATTCCGGTCTCCGGGCGTGCGTTTGATGATTTTGCCGCAGGGGGTAACGATGATTAACGTCGGCATTATCGGCAGCGGGTTTATCGGCCCGGCGCATATCGAGGCGCTTCGGCGTCTCGGGTTTGTGCAGGTGGTGGCGCTCTGCGACGGTACGTTTGCCGAGGCGCAGGCAAAAGCGCGTCAGCTTAACGTGCCGCACGCCTTCGACAGCGTGGAGGCGTTGCTTGCACATCCGGATTTACACGTGGTGCACAACTGCACGCCAAACCATCTGCACGCGGAGATTAATCGCCAGATCCTGCGCGCGGGAAAACACGTCTTTTCCGAGAAGCCGCTGTGCATGACCCCGGACGAAGCGCGTGAGCTGGTAGCGCTGGCGGAGCAGGCAGGGGTGATCCACGGCGTCAGCTTTGTCTATCGCCAGTTTGCCATGGTGCGCCAGGCCGCAAGCATGATGAGGGCGGGTAGCATCGGGCGGATCTTCGCCGCGCACGGCAGCTATTTGCAGGACTGGATGCTGCTGGAAACGGACTACAACTGGCGGGTGGATGCGGCCCTGGGCGGTGCGTCGCGCGCGGTGGCGGATATCGGCTCGCACTGGTGCGACACGGTGCAGTTTGTTACCGGGCGGCGCATCACCGAGGTGATGGCCGATTTATCCATCGTCTGGCCGACGCGCAAGGCAAACGTGGCAGGCAATCACACCTTCACTCATGACGAAAATGCGCAGTATGAAGACAAGCGGGTCACCACCGAAGACGTTGGCTCCGTCCTGTTCCGCTTTGACGACGGCAGCAAAGGCTGCTTTAGCGTTTCGCAGGTGAGCGCCGGGCGCAAAAACCGTCTGACGTTTGAAATCAACGGCAGCGAACGGTCGGTGGCATGGGATCAGGAGGTGCCGCAACAGCTGTGGATTGGCCACCGCGCGCAGGCCAATCAGACGCTCAGTGACGATCCGGGTCTGATGAACCGCGATGTGGCCGACAGCGCTCACTTCCCCGGCGGGCACATCGAAGGCTGGCCCGATGCGTTTAAAAACATGATGGCGCAGTTTTACCGTGCCGTGCAGGCTGGCGTGATGCCCGAACGGCCGGCGTTTGCGACGTTCCACGACGGGGCAAACGTGATGTATATCATTGATGCCATTGTGAAAAGCCATCAGCAGCAGCGCTGGGTTCGTGTGCAAGCGTAACGCGTTGCCCGGTTCGCCGGGCAACGAATTTATGGTAGCCTGCATAAAACGTTAACCGCAGGAAGTGCCGTCGCTATGTCAATTCAGAAAATCGCTCAGCTTGCCGGAGTGTCCGTGGCAACGGTCTCGCGCGTGCTTAACAACAGCGATACCGTGAAGGCGAAAAACCGCGAGCGCGTCCTACAGGCCATTAAAGAGAGCAATTACCAGCCCAACCTGCTGGCACGCCAGCTGCGCACCGCGCGCAGCTATATGATCCTGGTGATGGTCTCGAATATCGCCAACCCGTTCTGTGCCGAAGTGGTGAAGGGCATTGAAGAGGAAGCCGAGAAGAACGGCTACCGTATTTTGCTGTGCAATTCCGGGTCTGATATCGAACGCTCCCGCTCGGGGTTAAGCCTGCTGTCGGGCAAAATCGTCGACGGCATTATCACCATGGATGCCTTCTCAAAATTGCCTGAACTTGCCGCCCTGATCGGCTCCGCGCCGTGGGTGCAGTGCGCCGAATACGCCGATGCCGGAACGGTCTCCTGCGTGGGCATCAATGATGTGGACGCGTCACAGCATGCCATCAGCCAGCTTGCCGACGGCGGACGCAAACGTATCGCGATGATCAATCACGATCTCAGCTACAAATATGCCCGCCTGCGCGAACGCGGTTACAAAAGCGTGCTCCACCTGCGGGATCTGGGTTATCAGGCGGTGGAATATGCCCGCGATCTCAGCTCCAGCGCGGGCATGGCGGCGATGCAAAATCTGCTGAAGGACAACCCGCCGGACGCGGTATTTGCCGTGTCCGATACCCTTGCGGCAGGGGCGCTGCGTGCCATACAGCAGGTGGGGCTGCGCGTGCCGGAGGATATCGCGGTGGTAGGGTTTGACGGTACGGAGCTGGCGGAGATGATCTCGCTGACCACCATTGAACAGCCTTCGCGGGATATCGGGCGCAAGGCAGTCGATCTGCTGTTGAATAAAATCGACAACCCGGATGCGCCCACGGAGAGGGTGATGCTGGACTGGCGCTTTATTTCCCGCGCCAGTACCTGATTATTGTGCGATGCCGCCCGCCAGGGAGCGAATATCGTTCCCGGTGGGGGACTGATGAATACGCAGACCAAATTCATCCACCACGGCAAAAATATGGTCGAAGATGTCAGCCTGAATCTCTTCATATTCCGCCCAGACCACCGTGTTGGTGAAGGCATATATTTCAATCGGCAGACCATTTGCGTCAGGCGCCAGCTGGCGCACCATCAGCGTCATATCTTTACGAATACGCGGGTGGTTACGCAGATATTCATTCAGATAGGCGCGGAAGGTGCCGATATTGGTCATCTTGCGCAGGTTTAATACCGATTCCCCTTCACCGTTTTGCTGATTCCACAGGTTTATTTCCTCATGACGCGCGGCCAGATAAGGCTTAAGCAGTTTCGCCTGAATCAGCTTCTGCTGCTCCTGCTCGTCGAGGAAGTGAATGCTGGTGGTGTCGATATTCAGGCTGCGCTTAATGCGTCGCCCGCCGGAGGCAGACATGCCGCTCCAGTTGATGAACGCGTCTGAGACCAGCGCCCACGTCGGAATGGTGGTGATGGTGTTATCGAAGTTGCGGACTTTAACCGTGGTGAGACCAATGTCCGTCACCGTGCCGTTAGCGCCGTATTTCGGCATCTCCAGCCAGTCGCCGAGCTTGAGCATATCGTTAGCGGAGAGCTGAATACCGGCGACCAGCCCCAGAATGGGGTCTTTAAACACCAGCATTAACACCGCCGCCATGGCCCCCAGGCCGCTTATCAGAATGGCGGGTGACTGGCCGATCAGCAGAGAGATAATTAAGATCCCCACCAGAATGGCGCTCACCAGCTTGATCCCCTGGAAGATCCCCTTCAGCGGCAGCTGTGAGGCGGTCGCCATTTTCTGCGACAGATTAAAAATCACGTCCAGCAGCGAGAAGAAAGAGAGCAGGGCATACACCATCACCCACAGCTTCGCGCAGGTGGTGAGCATTTCCGCTGCTTCGCTGCCTTTTTGCAGCCACAGTACCGCCTGAACGTTGACGATTATCCCCTGAAGGGTAAACGCCAGGCGGTGAAATAACTTGTTCTGCGTAATGATCTGCAACCATAAATGGCTGCTGGCCTGCGCGCGTTTCTCAAAAGCGCGTAGCACCACTTTGTGCAAAATAAAATGAACAATGATGGCGGTAAGAAAAATAATACCAAAGATAATCACTAACGAGGTGGTGTGATTAATTTCAATCCCTAACTCTTCAACCTGAGCAATTAATTCCTGCATAACGTCTCCTGTATTGATGCAGCCCCATAATGGCGGCTGCGGATCTATTATGCAAATTCGCGGCTTATTTGGTGGCGTGGCAGGTTTTCACCACCGGCAGGCACAGACGATGGCGCATACGTAACGTTGCCAGCCCCAGCACGATCATCATGCCGGTTTCCACGGCGAGGAAGACGTTAATCGCCTGGGTGTAATCGCCGTGGTGGTTTTGCAGCGCGTGCAGCAGGATCGCACCAAAAATCGCCGGGCCAAGCCCCAGGGCGGCCTGCTGCAGCGTACTTAAAATCGCGCTGGCCGCCCCGGCATCGTCAGGCTGAATGTCGCGCATCCCGATGCGGTAGAAGCTGTTGACGATCAGCGCCTGCCCATAGCCAACCAGCCCGGTTGCCGGTGCCAGCGTCAGCGCCGTGTTGTCCATGCCCCAGAGACGGAAGGTGGCAATCAGCGCCAGCAGGCCGATAATCTGAATCGCCAGCCCGGTCAGCAGAATCGAGCTGGTGCTGTAGCGGGCAATCAGACGCGGGGCAAACCATGCCGATATAAAATAGGTCACCCCCAGGGCGATAAAACTGTTCCCCGACTGCCACGGTGCCATTCCCAGACCGGTTTGCATGGTCAGCGCCATACAGAACATAAACCCGGACCAGACGCTGAAAAAGAGCAGCGCAATCAGCACGCCAAAGCGGATGCTGCGAAGCTGCATCAGACGCGGCGGGATCAGCGGATGGGCATCCTCACGCTCTTTTTTACGGGCATTTAAGACCATCAGATACCCCAGCGGGATAATCGCCATCAGTGCGGCCTTCAGCGGCCAGGACCAGTGCCACTGCGGGCCGAGGGCCATCGGAAACAGCAGGCAGCAGAGAATGACGGCCAGCAGGACGGTGCCCGTCCAGTCAATGCGCGACGGGGTTTCGCGACGGGTTTCCGGCACATAGCGACGGCTCAGCCCCAGAACCACCAGACAGATGGGCACGTTGATAAAGAAGGCGTTACGCCAGCCCAGCCCGGCGATATCTGCCGACACCAGCCAGCCGCCGCCCATCTGCCCGACGATAAACGCAATGCCGCCGATACCGCCAAACAGGCTGATCGCTTTCGCATGGGCCGTGCCTTTTAGCGTCACGTGCAGCGTGGCGAGGATTTGCGGCACGATCAGCGCCGCTCCTGCGCCCTGAATGATGCGCGCGGCAAGCAGTTGCTCAATGGTTCCCGCCATTCCGCACAGCAGCGACGCCAGGCCAAAACTTGCCACGCCCCACATAAACAGACGACGGCGCCCGAGGTTATCCCCGAGCTTGCTGCCAAGGGCAAGGCAGACGGCGAAGGCCACGCCGTAGAGCGCGACAATCAGCTCCAGTTCGGTGGCGGTGGCGTGCAAGGAGTGGGTGATAGCGTCCAGCGCTACGTTGGTGATCGAGGTATCAATCAGCGGCAGCATCTGGCCGGTTAACAGCAATATCAGGCCTGCGCGACCCGGTGAAACAACTGACGTATTCATGGTAACTCCATTGCGTCATTCAACAGATGGTCGTAGCATCAACGATCTGATAAACGGGTACCAGTTCTTGCTTATACTGGTACTGGCACTACCATGCAGGGGGAGTTATGGCGCTGATGTCTGAACCTGTTGTCTCACTCAAGGACGACACGCGAAAACAGCTGGGGGCATTTTTACGCGCCCGGCGTGAGAGCCTTGATCCACAGCGTCTTGGATTGCCGCGCAGCGGCCGCCGCCGCACGCCGGGGTTGCGCCGTGAAGAGGTGGCTTTGCTGGCTGACGTGGGCGTGACCTGGTACACGTGGCTGGAGCAGGGCAGAGATGTTAATCCCTCCAGCACCGTGATGGCGGCAGTGGCAAAAGCGCTGCAATGCACCCCGACCGAGACGCGCCACCTTTTTGTGCTGGCCGGATTGCCGCCGGGTGAAGCGCCACAGGCGACGGGCTGCGAGGGGATCAGCGAGGGCACGCGTCGCTTGCTTGATACCCTCATGCCGAAACCCGCCAGCATCCAGAAACCCAACTTCGATATCGTGGCGTGGAACGACAGCTTCGGGCACTTAATGGGCGTCGATTTCAATGCGATCCCGCCGGAAGATCGCAACTGTATTTATCTTTTCCTCACCCATCCCGCATGGCGTGCGCGGCTTGGCAAGCGTGACGACGTGCTGCCGATCTTTGTCTCCTATTTCCGCGTGGCGATGGCCGAGCATCGGGGCGATCCGCTGTGGGAAGCGAAACTGGCGCGTTTCTTTGCGGTGTCTGAAGAATTTAAAACCCTGTGGCATCAGCGCAACGACGTGCGCGGAGTGGAGAACCAGCTCAAGCTGTTTACCCATCCTGAGCTGGGCGAGTTTACCCTGCAGCAGATGTACTGGTACTCTGCACCGCGTAATGGATCGCGGCTACTGGTCTATCTGCCGGTGGATGACGCGGGGGAGAGGGCGATGGAATGGCTGGCGGAGCAGGCAAAATGAAGGTAACCCGAAAACAGGAGCGGCTTTTGCGCCGCGCGCTCAACGAATGGCAGCAGGAAGGCACATTAAGCGCTGACGAGCATCAGCGTCTGGCGGGCACCTTGACACGCGTCACCATGGACTGGCAGCGGCTCAGCCGCTATGCCTTCTGGACGGCGCTGGCCTGCGTGATCATCGCTATCGGCAGCCTGTTCTCCGACAGTGAATTGATGGCGCGCATTATTGCATTCTTCTCTTTCTCCTCCATCGCACGCATCGGGCTGCCTGCGCTGGTTGCCGTGCTGTTTTATCTGTGGGGCTTCAGCCGACAGCGGCGTGAAACCCAGTGGCATTACAGCACTGAAGCCATGCATTTTCTCGGCGTACTCTTTACCGCCATCGCGCTCTGGCAACTCGGGGAGCGACTGGATAACGGCAGCGGCCATATCGCACCGCTGTTCCTGGCGGGATGTGCGGTTTACGGGCTGGTGGGCTTCTTTGGTCGCTCTGGCCTGGTGTGGCTGTTTTTCCTGCTCTCACTCGGTAACTGGTTTGGTGCGGAGACGGGCTATATGTCCGGCTGGGGCGCCTACTGGCTGGGAATGAACTACCCGGTACGCTTTATCTTCTTCGGCGGTGCGCTGCTGGCACTGTGCTGGCTGCTGCGCGGAAGGCTGCAGGCGCGCCATCTATACACGACCAGCAAAGCGATGGGGCTCACGTATCTGTTTGTCGCCCTGTGGATCATGTCGATTTTCGGCAACTACGATATCGATAACTGGTATGGCGTTACGCAGGCTTCGCTGCTGCCGTGGGCGCTGCTGTTCGCCGTGGCGGCGGTGCTCTGCATTTACATCAGCCTTAAAACCGACGACGGCATGCTGCGCGGTTTTGGCCTGACCTTCCTCGCCATTAACCTCTACACCCGCTATTTCGAATACTTCTGGGACGGGATGAACAAAGTGGTGTTCTTCCTGCTACTCGCGGCGTCGCTGGCGGTGATTGGGCGCTATGCAGAACGAATCTGGCACGCGGGTAACCCGGCCAGGTAAGTTTTTTGCGAGAAGGATTCAGGGAATCAGTGACGGTTCTGCTGTATCGATAAAAAGCGCGTAAGGTGAGCTTTGAATTAAACCAACCTACTGAATCTGCGTCATTTAGATGCGTTGTAAAGTGGACTATACTTACGCGATGAGAAACCACCGATGTCGCCACTGATGATTGAGTCAGCAGATTTTAGTCAAAAACTCGGGCTTATCTCCCGAAATGTCGAACATACAGAAGCATTCCTGGCGCGGGGCACGGTGGATTTTCAGTTGCCGGGGTATTTGCTGCCTGCAGGATACCGGCTCCTGAAATCGCGTTATAGCGATGAATACCGTCTCGTCACTACCGACGACGGCAAACCTTATACGGCATATGCCGTGAAGCTGGCGTTCCATAAAGAGATCACCTTTCCTCACGGTGCCGCAACGCAAGTTATGGTCTGGCGTACGCCCCGCGCTGTCCATCAACGCGTGATAAGCGGATTACCACAATTGTTTTTTCAGTGGGTGCTAAGCGAATACGACATTGTAGTGTCAGACAGCGAGCAAACCGGAGACGGTCAACGGTTCTGGTTACGCATGATCGACTGGGCATTTACCATGAATTATCGCATTAGCGTGGCGGACGGCACGGAAGGAGAAGAGTGGAGACTCACGCCAGTAAGTTCATACGCGGAACTGGAAGAGCGCTGGATCGCCTTTGCGTGGGGGTACGATCGTGACGTTCATCCGCACCGCAGATTGGTGATCAGTAAGGTGTAACGGGCCGCAGCGAGCGGCCCGTATGTATTAGCACTCAGTCACAATCGTGCTCAGCGGCAGGCGAGATTTTGGCAGCGTGGCGTTGAAATCTTCCACGCTGTGATGCCCAACCGGCACCACCACCAGGCTGGTGAAACCTTTCTCTTTCAGGCCGAACTCTTCGTCGAGGATCGCGGCGTCGAAGCCTTCAATCGGTACTGCATCCAGGCCCAGCGCAGCCACGCCCAGCAGGAAGTTACCCACGTTCAGATAAACCTGTTTCGCCATCCAGTGGTCGTCATCTTTCAGATCCACACGGTGCATGTCAGCGAAGTAGGTACGACCTTTATGGTTCGCCGCTTTGGCTTCTGGCGTGTTGAAACGGCCATCGGCCTCTTCCTGATCCACCACGCGTTCCAGCCAGGCATCGTCCATCGCGGTTTTTGCGCAGAACACCACCACGTGAGAAGCGTCCAGCATTTTGCGCTCGTTGAAGACGTAAGTACCTGCGGCAGATTTCGCCACGCGAGCTTTACCTTCCTCGGTGCTGGCGACAATAAAGTGCCACGGCTGAGAGTTGGTGCTGGACGGGCTGTATTGCAGCAGGGTTTTGATCTTTTCCGCTTCGTCTGCGGTCAGTTTTTTAGCGGGATCGAACGCCTTGGTGGAGTGGCGTTTCAGGGCGACAGAAATAATATCCATAACAACTCCTGGTAATGAAATTCGCCCGCACGCGGGCGCGAAAGGAGAGCAGATTACAGCGAGACGCGGAAAAAGATAAGTGCGATTCGAGCGCTTATACTGTTCGTCTCAGACGAACAATCAAACCGGTCTGATCCACTTCTGGTCTTTTTTCGGCAGCTTATCCACCACCAGATTCCACGAGTCATTGATGAGATCGGTCACCAGCTCTGGCGTAACGTCGTCGGTACCGTAGAGGGAAATCCAGTGTTTTTTATTGAGGTGATAGCCCGGTTCCACTCCACGATAAATCTGCTGGTTTAACAGCGATTTTTCCGGGTCTGACTTCAGGCTGACGTGGGGCCGTCCATGTACGGTGCCCATCAGCATAAAAATTTTTCCGCCTATCTTAAACACATCGTATTCCGGCCCAAACGGCCAGCAGTGTTCGGTGAAAGGCAGCTCCAGCGCCACGCGTTTGGCGTGCTCCTGCAGGGATTTACTGTCCATCGCTCTCTTCCTGGGCAAGCCCGCGCCACATAACCTCAAACCCGAGCGCTTTAAAATCGACGGCGCGAGAAGGATCGCGGGTGGCAAATTCCATTGTGGATTCGGCAAGCGATAAGAAAAGCGCATCGCCAAAGGTTTTAAACTCATCGGACATAAACACCTGGCGCACCGAGCGGCGGCAGAGTTCATGCAGCTCCGGGAACATCTCTTTCACCGCCAGTTCCGTTTCGGCGCTCAGCTTTTCACTCACGCCTATCTGGCGGATTGCCGCATGCGCAACGGGGTTACGAATCCCCCAGTCCACATAGCTGTTCCAGATGTTTCGCGTATGCTCTTTCGGTGTGGTAAGGCTGCGGTCCAGATTAGAGAGCATTGACTGACAGAGGTCCTGCTTGAGGTGCAGGTAGAGGGCATTCAGCAGATCGTCTTTGGTAGCAAAGTAGCGGAACAGGGTGCCTTCGGCGACGCCCGCTTTACGGGCAATTAACGCCGTTGAGGCGGCAATACCTGACTGCGCAAATGCCGCGGTTGCGGCGTCCAGTAAGGCCTGTTTTTTATCTTCACTCTTCGGACGTGCCACTAAATTTTTCCTCCTGTCAATTGTAAAAACCCTGATTGAAACACGTGCTTTGACCCGCTGCAACGCGGAATGTCAAAGATCGAAAACGTCTTGACGACTTTATCATCATATCTATAATGAGTGCTTACTCACTCATAATCAAGTTCAGCCCGCGCAAACCATCGGATGGGGCGCGTTTTCGGGTCAGGATATGAAAAAGTCCCTCTTCATCTGCGTGGTGTTTGTCATGATTATTGCTTCAGCCGCGAGTTTACCGTTTGTTCTGAATGCCGGATTTGGCCAGCCACCGCAGGGTGCGCAGCTCACGGAAGTGGAGGCCTCGCCGCAGTATCGCGACGGCAAATTCCACAATACGTTGCCCACGCCAGGCTATAACGGCGACAAAAATATGCTGGTGGCGATGTGGGAGTTCCTGACCAAAAAGACCGAAAACGCCCGTCCTGCACAGCCACTGCCGCTGGTGAAAACCGATCTCGCAAGCCTGCCGCGGGAGCAGGAGACGCTGGTGTGGCTCGGTCACTCCTCCTGGTATATGCAGCTTGCGGGGAAACGGATCCTTATCGACCCCGTTCTTGGAAATTACGCCGCACCGTTTTCATTCCTCAACAAAGCCTTCGCCGGGGAATATCCCTGGCAGGCGAGCAGCATGCCGGAGATCGACCTGCTGATCATTTCGCACGATCACTACGATCACCTGGATTACGCCACCATCACGGCGCTGCTGCCGAAGGTGAAACGCGTGGTCACTCCGCTGGGCGTGGGATCGCACCTGCGTTACTGGGGAATGAAGCCGGAGATTATTGAAGAGCGCGACTGGAACCAGTCGGTGCGCATCAGCGAGGCGCTGACGGTACATGTACTGCCCGCGCGTCACTTCTCCGGGCGCGGCATCAAGCGCAATCAAACCCTGTGGGGCAGTTTTATGTTCGTTACGCCCGAACAGAAGATTTATTACAGCGGCGATTCAGGTTACGGGCCGCATTTTAAGGCCATCGGCGAGCAGTTTGGCGAAGTGGATTTAGCCATTATGGAAAACGGTCAGTACGACCAGGACTGGAAGTACATCCATATGCTGCCGGAAGAGACGGCGCAGGCCTCGGTGGATCTGAACGCGAAAGCCGTGGTGCCGGGACATAACGGGCGCTTCGTGCTGGCGAAACATACCTGGAACGATCCGCTGATCCAACTGGCAAAAGCCAGCAAGGACAAAAATTATCGGCTGTTGACACCCGCGCTGGGCGAGCCTGTCCGGGTGAGTGATCCCACGCAAACATTTCGTGAGTGGTGGGAATAATGATCAATCAGGAAGCTGAAGGGGAGAGCAGTATGACCATTTCCGCTCAAGTCATCGACACTATCGTCGAGTGGATCGACGATAACCTGCACCAGCCATTACGTATCGAAGAGATTGCCCGCCATGCGGGTTACTCGAAATGGCACCTGCAGCGGCTGTTTATGCAATACAAAGGGGAGAGTCTGGGGCGCTATATCCGTGAACGCAAGCTGCTGCTGGCGGCGCGGGATCTGCGCGAATCAGACGCCCGGGTGTACGACATCTGCCTGCGTTACGGGTTTGACTCGCAGCAGACCTTCACCCGCATCTTCACCCGCACGTTCAACCAGCCGCCTGGGGCGTATCGTAAAGAGAACCACAGCAGGGCACACTGATCTGTTTTGCCCGGTGGCGGTTTCGCCTGACCGGGCCTGCATCACGCTTACGACGTCAGAGAAAACCAGCGGCGCCAGACGAAACGCAGCACGAAGAATTCGATGGCGCCGAGCAGTAAGAACCACACGCAGAACAGAATGGTGTAGAGCTGGTTAAGGTCGACCATGTGGAAGGTCTGAACCAGCTTCTGCGCCAGCACCAGCCCGAGAGAGGGTGCCGGTAGCAGCAGGCACGAAAGCAGGGCCAGCAATAAAATGCCGCCCGCAGTGAGCAGCGATTCTAACGGGTGTTTCATCGTAATGTTAATCGTCAGTTAAAAATGTCATTGTCCGGCATCCCGGAACGTAAAGCAATATAAACCCACCCACCCGGTTTCACTGAAATAATCACCGCTTATCAGCTTCTTATTCGTAAAATAAAAATAAATCCTCACGCGCGATTAAGACAATATCGCGTTATGTCAATTAATGTCTGGATTACGAAAATAATTTTACAAAGGAATAGGTGCTATATCCAATTAACGTTGCAATAACAATGGCTGCGATAATGTATAACGCCAGACGGCGTCCGCGATAAATACCAAACATGGTTCCTCCTCGTTTAAAGTTGGTTTAGAAATATTTTGTAAAAATTGGCTCATCGAAATAGTTTTATGCAGTTTTGAATAACCGAGAAGTCATTATATTGCGGTAGATCAATTTTACTCGCAAGACTTTAAAATGAATTTATTTTAGCCCGAAAGGAATTCAGGCTTCAGTTCACCGGATATTGAAGGAAAAATACGATGACCGAAAAAAAATTGTCCCCGAACGTGCCGCCTTCCGGCGGGCTGGCATACCAGCAGACCGTAGAGCAGGTGCTTGCGCACACCCAGAGCCAGGCCAGGGGTCTGGAGCGTGCAGAGGCGCAGGCGCGTTTGCAAAAACATGGCCCGAATGCGCTGCCGGAGAAAAAAGGTAAACCCGCCTGGCTGCGTTTTTTAGCCCATTTTAATGATGTTCTGATTTATGTCCTGCTGGCCGCAGCCGTATTAACGGCAATAATGGGCCACTGGGTCGATACGCTGGTTATTTTAGGCGTGGCGGTGATCAATGCGTTAATTGGTCATATTCAGGAAAGCAACGCGGAAAAATCATTGAAGAGTATTCGTAATATGCTCTCCAGCGAGGCGCGCGTTATTCGCGATGGCAACCATGAAACAATACCCACAACTGAAATAGTTCCGGGGGATATTATTGTTTTACGGGCGGGGGATCGTATTCCCGCAGATATGCGCTTAATCGAAGCACATAATTTACGCGTGGAAGAGGCGATTCTCACCGGCGAATCAACGGTGGTAGATAAACACACCAACCCGCTGACCGGTGAACTGCCGCTGGGCGATCGCACTAACCTGGTCTTCTCGGGCACCACCGTGAGCGCGGGTGGGGGGATCGGCGTGGTGATTGCCACCGGGCAGGAGACCGAGCTTGGCCACATCAACCAGATGATGGACGGGATTGAAAAACACCGCACGCCGCTGCTGGTACAGATGGACAAGCTGGGCAAGGCTATCTTCGCCATTATTCTGGCGATGATGGCGGCGCTGTTTATCTTCAGCCTGGTGTTCCGCGAGATCCCAATGGGCGAGCTGCTGCTCTCGCTGATTAGCCTGGCGGTGGCGTCCGTACCGGAAGGTCTGCCGGCGATTATCTCCATTATCCTCTCTCTGGGTGTGCAGGCGATGGCGCGCAAGCGGGCGATTATCCGCAAGCTGCCAACGGTTGAAACCCTGGGGGCGATGACCGTGGTCTGCTCGGATAAAACCGGCACCCTGACCATGAACGAAATGACGGTGAAGGCCATCATCACCGCTGACGCCTGCTACCGCGTGGACGGCAACAGCTACGAGCCGGTGGGTAACATTTACCTGGAAGGCAGCGACGAGCCGATGCAGATCCAGCCGGACACCGTGCTGGAGCAGTACCTGCGCACCATCGACCTGTGCAATGACAGCCAGCTGATTCAGGACGAGCGCGGCCTGTGGGGCATCACCGGTGGGCCGACCGAAGGCGCGCTGAAGGTGCTGGCGGCGAAAGCCCACCTCGCGCCGGTGATGACCACGTTGATTAACAAAATCCCGTTCGACTCGCAGTACAAGTACATGAGCACCCACTACCAGATTGGCAGTGAGGAGCAGATCCTGATCACCGGCGCGCCGGATGTGATTTTCGCCCTCTGCGCACAGCAGCAGACCCGCAACGGTGCGCAGGCGTTTGACCGCGCGTACTGGGAAAGCGAGATGGAGCGCTATGCGCGCCAGGGGCTGCGTATGGTGGCCGCAGCGTTCAAACCGGCAAACGGCGAGCAGGCGCTGACGCATGACGATCTCAGCCACGGTCTGATCTTCCTCGGTATCGCCGGGATGATGGATCCACCGCGCCCGGAAGCCATTGACGCCATTAACGCCTGCCAGCAGGCGGGGATCCGCGTGAAGATGATCACCGGCGATCACCCGCAGACGGCAATGAGCATTGGCCAGATGCTGGGGATCACCAACAGCGAGCAGGCGGTGACCGGCTACCAGCTGGAGAAGATGGATGACACCGAGCTGGCGGACGCGGCGGTGAAGTATGACATCTTCGCCCGTACCAGCCCGGAGCATAAGCTGCGCCTGGTGAAAGCGCTGCAGGACAAAGGCGAGATCGTCGGCATGACTGGCGACGGCGTGAACGATGCCCCGGCGCTGCGTCAGGCGGACGTGGGTATTGCGATGGGCATCAAAGGCACGGAAGTGACCAAAGAGGCGGCGGACATGGTCCTGACGGACGATAACTTCGCCACCATTGCCAGCGCGGTAAAAGAGGGGCGTCGTGTCTACGACAACCTGAAGAAAACTATTCTGTTCATCATGCCAACTAACCTGGCGCAGGGGCTGCTGATTGTGATTGCGCTGCTGGCGGGGAACATCATTCCGCTCACGCCGGTACTGATTCTGTGGATGAACATGGCAACCTCCGCCACGCTCTCCTTCGGCCTGGCGTTTGAAGCCGCCGAGCGCAACATCATGCGCCGTCCGCCGCGTCAGACCGGGCAGCATGTGATGGACGCGTATGCCGTGTGGCGCGTGGCCTTTGTGGGCACCATGATTGCCATCGCCGCCTTTGCGCTGGAAGCCCTGCTGGCCCCGCGCGGTCACAGCGCGGAGTTCATCCGCACCGTGCTGCTGCAGATGCTTGTCTGCGCCCAGTGGGTGTACATGATCAACTGCCGCAACACCGAAGGGTTCTCCCTGAACCGTGGCCTGCTGGCAAACAAAGGGATCTGGCTGGTTACCGGCGTGCTGTTCCTGCTTCAGGCGGCCATCATCTACCTGCCGTTTATGCAGATGCTGTTCGGGACGGAAGCGCTGCCGCTGCGCTACTGGTTCGTAACGCTTGCGGTAGCGGGCGTGATGTTCTTCGTCGTCGAAATCGAGAAGCGACTCACCCGCAGGTTCCGTAAGGCTGCATAACCTTTTGCCCTCACCCTAACCCTCTCCCACAGGGAGAGGGGACCCTGACCTCCCTCTCCCGGTGGGAGAGGGCCGGGGTGAGGGCAACAACCCTGAGGTACTCCCATGAAATTCCCACTCCTGTTCGCACTGCTTACCTTCACCCTGCCACCTGCCTTTGCCGCCGCCATTCCTGTTCGCGTTGCCACCGTGGAACAAACTACCCACGCTGCTGAGCGCCAGATCCCGGGCCGCATCGAGGCGATTCACACCGTTGAGTTGCGAGCACGTACGGAAGGCGTGATAACCAAAATCAACTTCCGCGACGGGCAATATGTGAAAAAAGGCGACGTGCTGTTCGAACTGGATGATGCCGAGCCACGTGCTGCCGTGCGTCTGGCTCAGGCCGAGGTGACAAGCGCCGAAGCCACGCTGCGGCAGGCGCAGCAGCAGCTCTCCCGTTTTGAAAGCCTGGGCAACAACAACGCCATCAGCCGCCACGATGTGGATAACGCCCGTATGCAGCGCGATGTCGCCCGCGCCGCGCTGGAGCAGGCGAAAGCCCGGCTGGAAACCCGCAACGTGACGCTGGGGTACACGTGCATCACGTCACCGATTGCCGGGCGCGTGGGGCACAGCAACTTCCACGTCGGCAGCCTGGTCAACCCCGCAAGCGGTGTACTGGTGGATGTGGTGCAGCTGGATCCGATCCGCATCGCTTTTGCGCTGGAAGAGGGCGCCTTTGCCGCTAAAGTCGGCAAGCATACCGATCTCCGCGCCATGAAGCAGGCCTGGCAGGCATTAATTGACAACAACGGTCAGCGTATCGTCGGCGAGCTGACGTCGGTGGACAACCGCATCGACCCGCGCACCGCCAGCGTGATGCTGCGCGCCGAATTCGCCAATCCACGCCATCAGCTGCTGCCCGGCGGCAATGTGAATGTTTTTCTGCGGCCCGCCAGCGCAACGCCGGTTATGACGCTGCCCGCCGCTGCCGTACAGCAGAATGACGGCGGTTTCTTCGCCTGGGTGGTAAACGCCGACGGCAGGGCGGAAAAACGTCCGCTGACGGTCGCCGGACAGATCGGGCAGCAGTTCCAGATCGCCTCTGGCGTACAGCCTGGTGAGCGAGCGATCGCTGACGGCGTGCAGCGTGTTCAGCCCGGCGCTGCCGTCCAGATACTGAATTAAGGAGCCATCATGCTGACGTTTTTCATCAAACGCCCGCGCTTTGCGATGGTGATTGCGCTGGTCATTACCCTGTTGGGGGCTATCGCGCTGAAGCTGATCCCGGTGGAGCAGTATCCGCAGATCACGCCGCCGGTCGTGAATGTGTCAGCGTCATGGCCGGGGGCCAGCGCGGCTGACGTGGCCGAGGCCATCGCCACGCCGCTGGAGACCCAGCTTAACGGCGTGGACCACATGCTGTATATGGAGTCCACCAGTTCGGATGAAGGCACTTACAGTCTGAACATCACGTTTGCTGCCGGGACAGACCCGGATCTGGCCGCCATCGACGTGCAAAACCGCGTGTCGCAGGCCACGGCACAGCTACCGGCCGAGGCACAGCAAAACGGCGTGCAGGTGCGCAAGCGCGCCACCAACCTGATGATGGGGGTAAGTCTTTACTCACCGGAAAACACCCACACGCCGCTGTTTGTCAGCAACTACGCCAGCACTCAGGTGCGCGAGGCGCTGTCCCGTTTGCCCGGCGTCGGGCAGGTGCAGATGTTTGGCGCGCGCGACTACAGCATGCGTATCTGGCTGCGGCCCGATCGCATGAACGCGCTCAACGTCACCACCGACGACGTGGCGCAGGCGCTGCGTGAGCAGAACGTGCAGGGCGCGGCAGGCCAGGTCGGTACACCACCGGTCTTTAACGGCCAGCAGCAGACCCTGACCATCAACGGGCTGGGGCGCTTAAACCAGGCAGAAGAGTTTGCCAACATCATCATCCGCGCGGGCGAGATGGGGCAACTGGTGCGCCTGCAGGACGTTGCCACCATCGAACTTGGCTCGCGCAGCTACAGCTCCGGCGCGCAGTTGAACGGGCATGACTCCGCCTACCTCGGCATTTATCCCACTCCGTCTGCTAACGCCCTGCGCGTCGCCGGGGCGGTGCGTGCAGAGCTGGAGCGTCTCTCGACGCGCTTCCCGGACGACCTGGTTTATGAGGTGAAATTCGACACCACCACCTTCGTGGCTGCCACCATTAAAGAGATTGGCGTCTCTCTGGCGCTGACGATGCTGGCGGTGGTGGTGGTCGTCTCCCTGTTCCTGCAGAGCTGGCGCGCCACGCTGATTGTCGCCCTTGCCATTCCGGTGTCGCTGGTGGGCACCTTTGCGGTGCTTTACACGCTTGGCTATTCCGCCAACACGCTCAGCCTATTCGCCATTATTCTGGCGCTGACCATGGTGGTGGATGACGCCATCGTGGTGGTGGAGAGCGTCGAAACGCTGATGGCGGAAGGGCAGAGCCGGACGGCGGCGACAGCGCTGGCGCTGCGCCAGATTGCCGGGCCGGTGATCGCGACGACGCTGGTGCTGCTGGCGGTATTCGTGCCGGTGGCGCTGCTGCCGGGGATTGTCGGCGAGCTGTACCGCCAGTTTGCGGTCACGCTCTCCACCGCCGTAACGCTCTCAAGCCTGGTGGCGCTGACGCTGACACCCGCGCTGTGTGCGCTGCTGCTGCGTCCGCGTCCGGCGCAGCCCGCGGCGATTTTCCGCGGCTTCAACCGGGGGCTGGAGGCCACGCGTAGCCTCTACTCCCGCATGGTGAGTATATTCACCCTTCGTCCGTGGCTGGCACTGCTGGCCACCGCTGGTGCAGCGGCTGTGGTGGTGTTCAGCTTTATGTCGATGCCTAAAGGTTTCCTGCCGCAGGAAGATCAGGGCTACTTCTTCGCCAGCGTTCAGTTGCCGGAAGCGGCCTCGCTGGAGCGCACCGAGGCGGTGATGGCTACGGCACGCGAATTAATTGCTAAACATCCGGCGGTGGAAGACGTGATTCAGGTCTCCGGGTTTAACATCCTCAACGGCACCAGCGCCTCCAACGGCGGGTTTATCTCCATCATGCTGAAGGACTGGAGCGAGCGTCCGCCGCTGGATGAAGTGATGGGTACCCTTCAGCGCCAGCTGCTGACGCTGCCGGAAGCAACCATCATGACCTTTGCCCCGCCGACGCTGCCGGGGCTGGGCAATGCTTCCGGCTTCGACCTGCGTATTCAGGCGCAGGCGGGGCAGAGCCCGGCGGAGCTGGAGCGCATCACCCGCGAGGTGCTGGTAAAAGCCAACCAGCATCCGCAGCTGAGCCGCGTATTCACCACCTGGAGCAGCAACGTGCCGCAGCTGACGCTGACCGTTGACCGCGAGCGCGCGGCGCGTCTCGACGTACCGGTGTCACGCATCTTCAGCAGCCTGCAAACCGCATTTGGCGGCACGCGTGCCGGCGATTTTAGCGTCAACAACCGCGTCTACCACGTGGTGATGCAAAATGAGATGCAGTGGCGCGAGCGCGCCGGGCAAATCAGCGAGCTGTTTGTGCGCAGCAACAACGGCGAGCGGGTGCGCCTGAGTAATCTCGTGACCATCACGCCCACCGTTGGCGCGCCGTTCCTGCAGCAGTACAACCAGTTTCCATCGGTGTCGGTGAGCGGTTCCGCGGCGGAAGGGGTGAGCAGCAGCACTGCGATGGCGGCGATGGGCGACATTCTGGCGCAGAGCCTGCCCGCCGGGTACGACTACGCCTGGAGCGGCATGTCGTACCAGGAGCAGCAGACCGGCAATCAGGCAATCTGGATCGTGCTGGCGGCGGTGGTGATGGCGTGGCTGTTCCTCGTCGCCCAGTACGAGAGCTGGACGCTTCCGGCGAGCGTAATGCTTTCGGTGCTGTTCGCCATCGGCGGGGCGCTGGTCTGGCTGTGGATAGCCGGCTACGCCAACGACGTGTATGTGCAGATTGGCCTGGTGTTGCTGATAGCCCTTGCTGCCAAGAACGCGATCCTTATCGTCGAGTTTGCCCGCGCGCGGCGCATGGAGGGGATAGCAATTGTCGATGCGGCTCGCGAGGGGGCATCACGCCGCTTCCGTGCGGTAATGATGACGGCGGTATCGTTCATTATTGGCGTCCTGCCAATGATGCTGGCGACCGGGGCGGGTGCCCAAAGCCGTCGCATCATTGGTACTACGGTATTCAGCGGTATGCTGGTGGCGACCGTGGTGGGGATCCTGTTCATCCCCGCACTGTTTGTGCTGTTCCAGCGCCTGCGCGAGTGGGGGCACGGCCTTACGGACTCGTCGCCCACAGCTCGCAGTGCTTCTGAACCAGAGAAATAAGCGAGCCGCCGTCGGCGATAAAGTCCCGCATGCGCTGCGCCTCGCTCTTGCCCTGCTTTAACAGCAGGGCAAGTTCCTTAATCGCGCTCGTCGCGCCGAGTTTCTCGGCCGATGGCGCAACCTGCTCCAGCAGCCAGGCAAGATCTTCCGCCACCGTCTTATGCTCGCCGGTATGCACGTCCGTCAGTATGCCCTCAAGCCCGTAGCGACACGCCTGAAAACGGTTAAAGCGATACAGCAGAAAATCCCTCTCCTGATGCTTATACGGCCGGGTGGTCAGCAGCCAGTGGGATGTCGCCTGGATCAGCCCGGCGATATTGATCGCATGGCCGAGCGTCAGCGGCGTATCCATCACCCGCACCTCAACGGTGCCAAAATGTGGGCTGGGGCGGATGTCCCAGTGCAGATCTTTAATGCTGTCGATCATGCTGGTTGAGCTCAGGCGGCGAAACAGCCCCTCGAACTCCTGCCAGTTGTTGACCCACGGCATCTGCCCGTTATCCGGGAACCCGGAAAAGATATTGAGTCGCGAGGAGGCA
Source organism: Enterobacter cloacae complex sp. 309I3 (assembly GCF_050031595.1). Taxonomy (NCBI): domain Bacteria; kingdom Pseudomonadati; phylum Pseudomonadota; class Gammaproteobacteria; order Enterobacterales; family Enterobacteriaceae; genus Enterobacter; species Enterobacter cloacae complex sp. 309I3. Next base: position 1,242,747 of record NZ_JBLGWI010000001.1, read on the forward strand.
AACTTCGTGTCCGTGCCCTGCATGTAGGGTGATGCGGCGGCCAGGGCGATAAAGTGCGGGACAAAGCGTGACAGGCCATGCAGCAGATAAATCGCGTCATCGCCGGTCCGGCACCCGACATGCACGTGCTGGCCAAACACCGTCGCCTGTAAAATCAGATAGCCAAAGCGCTCCAGCGTGATGTTGTAGCGCTCGTCATCGCACACCTCCTGCCGCTGCCACTTCTGGAACGGATGCGTCCCGCCGCCGCAGATCTGAATATGATGCTCCGCCGCCGCCCGCAAAATGCTCTGCTGCATCATGGAGAACTGTGCCGCCGCCTGATCGATGTTCTGGCACACACCGGTGGCAATCTCAAGCATGCTTTCGGTGATATCGTGTTTAACTTCACCGCCTTTGATGTCGTCTTTAACGGCGGCGATAAGCGCGGAAGAGTCCTGGCTCAGATCGTATCCCGGTGGGTTAACCACCTGCAGCTCGAGTTCGATGCCAAGGGTATAGGGTTCAGAGGATTTGAAATCGGGTAAAGGCATGGCGTACTCCGTTGTCTGTCGTGTGTTGAGTATAGACAACGACGTGGCGCTCACTTTTTACAGTGGTATAACTGTTAGCAGGCTTAGCGAAAAGGGGAGTTAACCATGTCTGACAATCCAGTGATTGCGCTGATTGGTCCTGGTGCAATTGGTACCACTATCGCCGCGGTGCTACATGACGCTGGCCGCACGCCGCAGTTGTGCGGACGCACCGCACATCCTGAACTGCGTCTGCGCGACGACGAAGGTGAAACGGTCGTGCCGGGTCCGGTATTAACCGACCCGTCTGTCGTCACGCGTCCCGCCGATCTGGTTTTTGTGGCGGTGAAAACGACTCAGAACGCCGACAGCGCCGGGTGGCTGCGCGCCCTGTGCGATGAAAACACGGTGGTCTGCGCCCTGCAAAACGGCGTGGAGCAGAAAGCCCAATTGGAGCCGTGGGTTAATGGCGCAACGGTGCTGCCGTCGGTGGTCTGGTTCCCGGCGCAGCGTGAGCCGGATGCGTCGGTCTGGTTGCGTGCCAAACCGCGCCTGACGCTGCCGGACGTTCCGCAGGCAAAACGGGTGGTAGACGCGTTGCAGGGCACACGCTGTGCGGTTGAGCTGTCGGCTGATTTCGCCACTGTCGCCTGGCGCAAGCTGCTGCAAAACGCGGTGGCCGGGTTAATGGTGCTGGCCAATCGTCGTGCCGGGATGTTTTCGCGCGAGGATATCAGCGCGCTGGGGCTGGCGTATCTGCGCGAAGGCCTTGCTGTCGCCCGTGCCGAGGGGGCAGCGCTCAATGATGACGTTGCGCAGGAGATCCTGGCGAACTTCCAGCGCGCCCCGGCCGATTTAGGCACCTCGATCCTTGCCGACCGTCAGGCCAACCGCCCACTGGAGTGTGATATCCGCAACGGCGTGATCCAGCGCTATGGCCGTGCGCACGGTATTCCGGTGCCCATCAGCGATGTGATAGTGCCGCTGCTGGCGGCGGGGAGCGAGGGGCCGGGCTAACGGCCGCTGTTTTTCCGTTCGGCAAAGTAGTGCGCGGGCGTGGTGCCCATCGCTTTGCGAAACATGGTGATAAACGCATTCACGGATTCATACCCGAGTTTTGTTGCCACATTCTGCACCGGGGCACCGCTCGCCAGCTCCTGCAGGGCGATAATCAGGTGCAGCTGCTGCCGCCATCGCCCAAAGCTCAGCCCGGTCTCGCGCTGCATCAGGCGCGCAAATAAAAAAAATATATTTAAAATCAATTTTTTCCTGTATTTTTGCTTAAAGGGATGCTATCGAAAATATAACACTGCTCCGGCGATAACGATTGATACCAATCCTAAAGCGGAGAAAGCATACTCGACGATAAACCAGTTTTTGAGGTGAGGTGGCAAGTCTTTGATGAATGCAACATCATCATTTGTACTGTCAACTGAGCTTTTACCAAAGATCAAAGGGTTCACGATAAAGTTGATCTTCGCTGCATAACCTGAGCTAAACCCTATAGAATCGGCATTATCGAAGATAATCGATCCGGCAGGGAGAGAACCAAACTTTTCTTTATACAGCGTGCAGATCGCGGAGAAGCGCTTTTTGTTGAGAAATGAGAGGAACGCGACCGCGATACCACAGCAGAGGCTTAACCCTGCGAATCCGCAGATAATCAAATCAGATAGAGTGAACATTTATTTAACAACCTCATAAATTTTCTCTCCTGCAAACTCCCCAACGTTGCTGCCAACTTCACCGACACCATACCCAACGGCTCCAGAAACTATTACGCCACATGCTAACGCGCCAACGGCTCCGACTTCTACAGTTAACGCGCCGAGCACTACCGCACATGCCGCAGTGGCTCCACTATACACTGCTGAGGATGTGTAAATACCCGCAGCAGTACCAACACTGAATCCGCCGACCTGAGTAAATGCCGCTTTTTCACAATCGCTCCCAACGGTGCAGGCTTCATAAACTTTGTCCAGCCTGTTAGCGCCATCGAGAGCAATACCGACATAGCCAACTGCTTTCATCATCTTCACGTATTTTGCTGCGTTCTCCATGAAGGTGGCGTAGCCTTCAATGTCAGCAACCCCCGTTTGATTCCAGCGGTGAGTGATAGAACTGGTCGATAGTCCTAATGCTCGCTTGATGTCCGGGTAGTCTTGCAAGGCGAGTTTGTGACGGGTGAAATCAGTGAGAATGCTATCAAGTTCACCGAATAGCTGCCGCCTCTGCACATAGAACTGTTCGCTGATCAGTGATCCACTGGTAATGTACTGATTTTTGTACGCTTGCTGAATCCTGGTCAAAACATTTTCGATCTTCTCAAAGTATTTACCAGCAGCATCTGAAGCAACCCCGGCTGTCGTACTGGCACGTGAAGTAAACAGATCAATGGTGTCTTTGTTCTTATGAAGAAAGTTTGCTTCATGGATAGTCAGTGGTTCTAACGCTGCATCAACCCTCGCTTTCGCGGCTTTCATGTGGGCAATCTGTTCCTCGTCCTGCTTTTCAGGATCAACCAGAAGCATAATCGAACCAGCTTTGTATTTTTCATCGGGGCCGTTCAGCGTAGCGAATAGTTCCTTTGCTCCCGCTGGCGGGTTTTCGGTGAATAGCAGACGTTGCCAGGCTTCTGTAGTGCCGCCATAGGGGAGAACGGCAAAACCAGCGTCTATGCCTGTTTTCTTCTTCGCTGTCTGGGCGTGTTGTTCCGGTTCTGATTCAATCGGTTCTGGGAGTACAGGAATCCCTACGGGGTGAGACAGATCAGTGTGTGTTACTGTTTCTTCTCCACCAAGTTCGTAACCATCGTCAAAGTTTGAAGGAACGAATTTCGATTTGCAGGGGCAGGAGCTATAGCTGTGCAGCGTTCCGGCGATCCTTTTACCATGTATATAGTCGGTATCAAGCCCGCCACAGATACGGTAACGACCTGGATATTTACCACAGGTCACTTGATGACCTTCACAGGACATGTCTTTACCGAAAAACTGATGATCACTCCATCCTTCAATAATCCTACCGCCGCATACTGTCTTATCGCCCCTGAATAAAAAGTACCCCTTAACGCCCATCAGTGCTTACTCCCTGGCATGGTTAAGAATCCTTTCGGGAATGTATCACCTTCACGAAATACCAGTCTGCCGCTGGACTGTGGTGTTGAGATTATTTCTTCTCCGTTATCGAGCATACTGCCAACCAGTGCCGCAGATGCGCCTTGCATTAAACGCGCTACACCTGCACCGGAAATAATAGTGGCTTCACTGCCGTCAGCGTAAACAACTCTATCTCCAACCCGCGCCATCTTATACCCACCAGTTGGACTGCCTGCCGAAGCATTGCGGATCACTCCCCTGTTGCGGGTGATGCTTCCCACTACAGCGAATCGGAAAATGGAGGCTAATGGGTGACTAACTTGTTTATTAAAATCCTCAAGCTCTTCACGTGTCTTGCTGTCACAGCTTGCTAAAAAATCTTCGTCGTAGTGTTCCTGTGAGGAGGATTCTCGGATTTCAGGCGTGATCTCGTTGGTGTATTGCTGCATAAATCCCTCTACTTTATATGGAAATAATCCCTGCGGTCATTTTACAAACAATGACCACATGCACAACAAGTATTAAATCTAAGTGAAACTACGTTTCGTAAGAGAAGGTTATAGTCATGAAATCACTGCTCTCTTTACTGGCTCGCTATACGCTGACGTTAAGCGTCGTCGCGGCGGCCAATTATCATGGCGCACTTGCCGCTGATGGGTTATGACCCTGTACTCACGGGGCACGTGGAGAGCATCGGTCATGGGATTGGCGATAACAACGACGAGACCGGCGGGCTGGGTCTGCCCGACGTGGAGCCCACCTTCAGCTGGGTGCGGCTGGCGCAGCGCGTACCGGTGCGCATTCATATCGACACCTTACCGAAGGGGGTTGAGCTGGTGGCGGGCCTGTCGGCGAGCGTGGCGGTGGGACAATAATCTGGGGATAGTCAGCCTTAAACACATATGCGAAACTTACCGCTTCTGAAAAAATGTGGTGGGACCCGCTCAATGTCAGAATCATCTTCGCAGTGCCTGTTTAATGAAGGAATGATCGCTTTTCCTGAGGGCTATCAGGATCGTACCGTCAATGTCTTCGCGCCGCCTGCAGCGGATGCGCCAGCATTCAACATCTCCCGTGATACCCTCAACTCCGGCGAAGCGCTTGCCGCGTATATCGATCGCCAGCTCGCCCTGATGGAAAAACATCTCAAGGGCTGGAAGCAGGGTGAACGCAGTGCCGCAACGCTCGGCGACGGCCTTTTGCAGGGTGAAATTGTCCACGCCAGCTATCTGCGCGACGGGAAACGCATCTGGCAGCAGCAGGCCGTGTTTAATGCCGAGGGCGATAACATTCTGGTGTTCACCATGACCTGCACCCGTACGCTGGGCGATACGGACTGCGCGCTGTTCGGCGATCTTCTCAGGAGCTTTCGCTTCCACCATTAACACCAGGGATAGTCGTTATGTTTGAAGCTGCACGCGTTGGTGATGATATCGGCCACTCCGGTGCGCTGGCCGGGATGATTGCCGGAACGATTGTCGGTGGTCTGATTGCCGCCGCCGGGGGCATTCTGGCGGGGGCGATGTTTATTGCCGGTCTCGGCGCATCCTGCCTTGGCGTGGGTGTGCTGCTCGTCGGCGCAAGCCTGGCCGTGGGGTATTACACCGGGGAGCTGGCGACCGCCGCCCGGGACAGTATCGCCGATGCCGGGGCATCCAGTATGACGAAGAAAGGCGTCATCACCTCCGGCTCGCCCAATGTGTTTATCAACAGCAAACCCGCCGCCATCGCGACGGACAGCGCGGTGAAGTGCTCGGACGACGGCTCGCAGCAGATGGCCGAAGGCTCTAAGCGTGTCTCCATTAACAGCCAGCCTGCGTCCCGCATCGGGGATCGCACCACCTGCGACGCGAAGGTGATGACCGGCTCGGACAACGTCTTTATCGGCGGCGATCCCCAGCAAACCCTGCCCATTCAGTCTGAAGTGCCCGAGTGGCTCTATAAAGTCTCCGATCTTACCCTGCTGTTCGCCGGGCTTCTCGGCGGCTGGGGCGGTGCGGCCGGCAAAGTCGGGGCGCTCTCTAAGCTGCTGGGCAAAATCCCTGGGATCAATAAGCTGGCCCGTATCGCCTGCCGCGCTGGCACGCTGATGACCGGCGTAGCGGCCGCGGGGATCATCGCCCGTCCGGTGGATATCGTCAGCGGACAGAAGTTTCTCAGCGGGGATGATGAACTCGATTTCGTTCTGCCGTCACGCCTGCCGGTGCGCTGGCAGCGCTACTGGCGCAGCGGCAACCCCGGCGACAGCGTGCTGGGCCGCGGCTGGAGCCTGTTCTGGGAAAGCCGCCTGGAGCCCTATCAGGACGGGCTGGTGTGGCGTGCGCCGTCCGGCGATTACGCTGCCTTCCCGAACGTGCCGAAAGGGATGCGCACCTACTGCGAGAGCGAAAAAAACTGGCTTGAACATCACCATGACGACAGCTGGTCGGTGTATGACGTCAGTGGCGAGCGCTGGCACTACGCAGCGCTGAAAGATGACGCACCGTCACTGCTTCAGCGTATCTCAGAACCCTGCGGCAACGATATTCTCTTCGAGTGGAATGCGGATAATACCCTGCATGCCCTGACCGACAGCGCGGGCCAGCGCGTGGTCTGCCGCTACGACCGTGGCAGGCTCGCCAGCGCCTGGCTGGATGACGAGATTTGCCTGGTCAGTTACGCTTATGATGAACAGCGCCAGCTGGTCTGCGTGACCGGCCGGGGCGGTAGCGTGCGCCGACGCTTCCGCTGGCAGGACGGGCTGATGAGCGCCCACGAGGACGCCAATGGCCTGCTGAGCGAATACCGCTGGCGGGAGATTGATGGTCTGCCGCGCGTGGTCGGTTTCCGCCACAGCGGCGGCGAACAGCTGACGTTTGAATACGATTTTGAAAACGGCATCCGTCGCGCCAATCGTGATGATGGTGCGCAGGCGCACTGGCTGATTGACGACGACGACAACGTCGCGCGCTTCACGGATTACGACGGCCGCCAGACGACGTTTGTCTACCGCGACGGCGAGCTCAGTGATGTCATTCTGCCCGGCGGTGCAATGCGCTGCAGTACCTGGGATAAGTATGGCCGCATGACCAGTGAGACGGACCCGGCAGGCCGTCGCACAGAATATTACTGGTATCGTCTGACCGACCGCATCACCCGGACGGTCTACCCGGACGGTACTTCATCGCAGGCCATGTACGACCTTCGCGGTCGTCTGCTGTCGGAAACGGATCCGGCCGGTAACGCCACCGCGTATCACTATCCCGATGAGGAAGAGAACCTGCCGGAGAGCATCACTGATGCCCTCGGCGGCGTGGTACGTCTGGTCTGGAACATCCAGGGGCTGCTGACACAGCGCACCGATTGCTCCGGCAGCGTGACCCGTTTCAGTTACGACCGTTTCGGGCAGCTGATTGCCAGCGAGGATGCGGAAGGGAATATCACGCGTCGGGAGTGGAACAACGCCGGGCTGCTGAGTGCCGTGATCCATCCGGACGGCAGCCGCGAGTCGCTGGTGTGGAACGAACGCGGCCAGCTCACGGGCTGGCGCGACCCGCTGGAAAGCGAGGTAAGCTGGGCCTATAACGCGCTCGGTCTCCCGGTCAGCCTCACCGATCGTATTGGCCGCGTGCGCCAGTGGCGCTACGACCCGCGCGGTAACCTGCTGCGACTCGATAACGGCAACGGGGCGGAATACCGCTTCACCTATGACGCCGTGGGCCGCCCGCTCAGCGAAACGCGCCCGGACGAGACCGTGCGCCATATGGAATGGGATGCGCGAGGGTTCCTCTGCGCGCTCGAAGAAAACGGCCGACCTGCCGCCGACGGCGGCATCGCCCGTCGCGTCCTGCAGTTCAGCTATGACGACAGCGGGCTGCTGATCGGGCGCACTCAGCGCCACGCGGAGTACCGCTACGTCCGTGACCTGAGCGGCCAGATCACCCGCATCCGCTGCACGCCAACAGCCGAAGGCGTTGCGCTGGGTATCGAAAGCGATGAGATTGCTTACCGCCACGATGCCGCCGGGCGCGTGCTGAGCGAATCCGGCATTAACGGCGCAGTGGGCTATGAATGGGATGCCCTGAGCAACCTGACCGGCCTGACGCTGCCCGGCGAGCAAAAGCTGGCCTGGCTGCACTATGGCTCCGGCCATGTCAGCGCCATCCGCTTCGGGCAGCAGCTGGTGACCGAGTTCACCCGCGACCGCATGCACAGGGAAATTCGCCGCACCCAGGGCGCGCGCGAGCAGTTCCGCCAATATGACAGCCTTGGCAGACGTACCCTGCAGCGCAGTGAGCTGAGTACGGAGGTGACCCTGCCGGAGCAGGCGATACTGGAACGCCTGTATCGCTACACCGCGCGCGGTGAGCTTTCTGGTGTCAGCGACACCCTGCGCGGTGAGGTGGATTACGGCTACGACGCCGAAGGGCGTCTGCTGAAGCACTACGAGGCCCGACAGGGGCACAGTCGCGCGCAGTTCAGCTATGACGCCGCGGATAACCTCGCCGCCAATGACGATGCGGTACCGGTCACGGATAACCGCCTGCAGCACTGGCAGGCGCTGTTTATGAAATACGACCACTGGGGCAACCTGGTCAGCCGCCGCAACGGACTGTATGAACAGCATTATGCGTATGACGCCGAGAACCGGCTGGTATCCGCCCGCGGAACCGGGCCGGAAGGGCGGTTTGAGGCGCGCTATCACTACGACGCGCTGGGCCGCCGTACCCGCAAAATCGTCACCACCGCGCACGGCACCACCGAAACGCGCTTCCTGTGGCAGGGCTACCGCCTGTTGCAGGAGCAGCAGCAAACCGGGCTGTGCAGTACGTATATTTATGACCCGAATGAAGCCTGGAGCCCGCTGGCGCGGGTGGATCATCTCCGTGACCAGAGCAGCGGTGAGATTTACTGGTTCAACACCGACCTGAACGGCGCGCCGCTGGAAGTGACCGACGAGCGTGGTGCGGTACGCTGGAGCGGCCAGTACGGCAGCTTTGGCGAGATACTCCATCAGAGCGAAGGGTTCTCACGGGTTGTGAATCGCACAGCGATGGCGCATCAACCGCTTCGCTATGCCGGGCAGTACGCTGACGGTGAAACGGGACTGCACTATAACCTGTTCCGCTACTACGACCCGCAGGTCGGGCGGTTTATTGTGCAGGATCCGATTGGGCTAGCGGGGGGATTAAATCTCTACCAATATGCTCCAAACCCTCTCAAATGGATAGATCCGTTAGGCTTAATGAAGTGCATGGGCGTTAGCGAGTCTGGTCATCATGTACCTGCTGTCCGCAAATCAAAAGGGCGGCCATTTGAAATTTCTAGATCAGATAAAACTCGTCCTACATTATTCCCTAGGGGAGAAAACCCAGAACATGATCATTGGCGATTACATGATGCGGAAAGAGATACAATAGGGCCAAGACAAGGTGATTTTCCTGGTTCAGATAAAGAGTTATTTGATGCTTACAGGAGAGCGTATTCCAAATTAGATGATATCAAAGTTGATGTTAAGTCTCCAAACGGAACCTATTCGTTAGGTACTAATGTGACGCCAGTTAAAGCCGTTGATTTAATAGAGGCCTGGCTAAAAGAACAAGGGTTAATGTAATGAGTAATAATAAGTTAGCTGAAGTTGAAAAATTTTTGTCCTCTGCATCAGTTTTTGATTTTCTCAAAACATTAGATGCAGACAGCGCCTTGGATTCTAGAGATGAGCCAGAATTCGATGATGCATGGATGAAAGAGTTTAACTCATTTAAAAATGAAAGTTTTGATGCTGATGATATTGAACATATCAATTCCGTGCGAGAAAAAGCATTTAAGCTATCATTCAGAGTAATAAATAATTCTGAAATATCATCACGCATATCAGATGATTTTGAATTAATTGCTAAAAGCGTTGTTGTTGGAAAGGATAATAACTGGGCCATCAGTTATCTATGGTCTTCGTATAAAGGTGGAAAGTTCCCACAATAAATGACGAGCCGGGAAAAGGTGTATTTTCCCGGCTGGTTTATTACTGAGTTCTATTTAAGTAGGCGAAGTGTGAATATTTTTCATCTACTTAACAATTTCTTATCTTTATGATTTTCTCGCTCAGGATCACCATTTAATTGATGCCAGCGATAAAATGCTTCATTTGAATCCTAATGTTATAATTCTATTTCCGAGAGCTTCATAGTGGTATGCCACATGTTGACTACGCACCAAATATGAGGAGTAAAGGACATTGTTGAAAAAAATAGAGCGTTTTGGAGCGAAGCCGGCATCATTACCATTAGATGAACTGAAAAAGAGTTTAAATACATTACAAACATCAACAGGGCCAATTCCTGAAAGTTATCGTGCCTATTTACTTCATTTTGGCGTTTCTGTTCTTTTTGATGTAAATATTGTTTTCAAGGCGTTACAACCATCTCCATGGTCTGATGAGCAAGGAAACGATACGCTTGAGTCTTTGTACGGCCTTGCAGAATCGGGTAAAGAATATACTGTTTTTGAAATGGCTGATACATACCGGAATGATTTTCGCGATCAATGGTTACCGATAGGAGCCTCGTCTGGTGATAATCAAATCTGTCTTTGCCTCAAGGGAGGTATGTCGGGAGAGATTTGGTTTTGGGATCACGAGTCTGATCCAATATTCAATCATTCAGTAGTGACCTCCGGGCTGACGAAAATAGCAAACTCCTTCGATGAGTTTGTTGATATGCTTACTGCTCAGAATGATAAAATAGATGCATCAGGGGTAGTTAAAGTCGATCTTGATTTTTAATAAAAGTGTACTTGCGGTGATCCTGGCGAAGCCCATCTATTGCTGTAAGGTGGGTGTGGCTGGTGCAGCATATCACAGCAGCAACAGCCGCTTCGCTATACTGGAAATATATAATTTGTCTTTTAAAAAGAGCATTATTAAAAATATTTCTGTGGATGCCATTTTTGGCTGTTCATACGATACTAACTATATTAATGAATTTCAGGCTTTCGGTAAAAATCTGTCAGGAGTGAAACGATTCATGATAAGGACAACTGATGAGTATAATTAAAAATCTTGTTGCAACGTGTATTATCTGCGCTGAAGAAAATGATGTTCTCACCATTGGAATAGGGGATGACAGTCATGATCCAAAAAACTTTATCATTATCGGACGATTCGACGAAGATGAATTATCCGTTAACGAATGCATTGGTTTCCAGAGTGAGTCAACGGAATATGAGTTAACAGACTCTATTCGTTCTGTTCAGCTCATTGAAGACAAACTTGTGATCGTGCTTAATGAAGATGCCGTAAAAATGATTGGTATCAGGGAATATCATGTGGTCATTCCTGCAGCAAAAGACTCTAAATCGCTTGGAAAGTGTTTGTGGGAAGTGTTTGAAGGCAGTGACGTGCCTCTAGAATTATCATAGAAATTTTAGCCGCGACATGGCCAGCTTGGCTGCGTCACTTTTTTCTAAATATAAAAAAATCATCCTCATCAATTCCCCACAAATGCACTTACCGGCACGCCAAAACGCTTCGCCAGCGCGCGCATATGATCCAGCGTTAACGTGCGCTGTCCGTTAAGGATCCGACTCACCAGAGACTTCTTGCCTATCTCGTTCTCGAAATCGCTCTGAGTGAGATGGTACTGGTCCATCAGCGTTCGCAATAACGCAACGCCTGACGGAATGCTGGCAACACGCGCATTAAATTCTGCAAACTCCGGAGACTCGTTTTCGTATTTATCGATTTTCGCGGTGAGCATCTCTACCAGCGGGCTATCGGGGTCATGCTCAACCAGATACTCCACTAGCGCCATAGCATCCTCGTAATCTTGTCGCGACGGGCTTGAGCCCAGGAAAGGAAGCTCGTTGGTCAGATCGTTTGCCGCTTTGATTGCTGCTGCATAATTCATTCTTTCGTTCTCCGGTAGAGGTCCGTGATCTTGTCATAATCTGCATGAGTGCTGATGTGTTTGATGAAGATCTTTCCACGCTCAAAATCCGCAAAAAACATCACTCTTAAATGCCCGCCACCCACATCAATGACCCACCATTTTTCCCGGTATTTCATCCTGTCCAGACTGGGGAAGCGCTTTCGCATGTCTTCTGGTGACTGGTAGTGCTCCTTTTTTAGTACCCGGTAAAGATCGTCTAGGGCGAGTGCTTGATTAGGAAATTGTCTGGTGGCTGCGTCGAAAGGTGCTCTTGAGACTACGTGCATCCTTGCCCCTTGTTTCCATACTGGAAACATTATAGGTGATGGTTGATTGGTTGACAATGTGGAAACTACGATGAAATCGCAGATTCTACATTACCGTGACAATGGAACTCGTGTATTGAGTGCGAGAACTTTAAATGGTGGTGGCTAGAGATTAAAGTGTTAGGGGGAGCTCGGTTTGGGATATTTGTTTGATTTGCGTAACGTATTCAGAAATTGCTTGCTGAAAGAAAATGTGGTGGATGATAATTTTGCTACCAATACTTTATGTGCCTATATGAAAGAAGCGTCCGCTTTTTTTAAAAAGCCGTCGTTGCTAAAATCATTATGTCCTCTTCAACGGGGCAGGTGTGTCAGTGTTCAAGCTGGTTAATTAGTATTTGAAGTTTAATAACAGAGCTAAAAAAGTTGTTCGAATACCAATGGTGGAACTCTTTTACTAGAGCAAGGAATACTTACAGATGGCAATATATGTAGATAACTGTCCAAGGTGTGCTACCCAAAACATAACATTCGATGTCCATGGGGCTAATCATTTTGGTAATTATAAAGAGTTTGCAAAGCCAGATGTTCCCGCATATGAATTTTATTGCGTTTGCCGGGAATGTCACAAGACAACAGTTTTCCTCGGGGTTAGCTTAGACAAACATCAAGAGCTTCATAGGATAAATTGGGGTATGGCCATGTTCGGGCTAAAAGATGTAGCTAAGGTATTAAGACCAATTTCGCCAGCGGATCTGAGCGTCGGTGAACCACCTGATTTTTTACCGGCAGAAATTAATGGTGCTTATGAAGAAGGGGCTAAATGCCTTGCAATTGGTTGCTACAATGCGGCTGGAACAATGTTTAGGCTTTGTCTTGATTATGCAACAAAAGGACTAATCCCTGATGGCGATGGTGGTCCAGCAGCGAAAATAAAGAGAAGCTTGGGGCTGAGAATGGAGTGGTTATTTGATAACAAACGCCTTCCGGCAGCCCTCAGAGAACTAGCTGAGTGTGTCAAAGATGATGGGAATGATGGTGCTCATGAAGGGATTCTAGATAAGGCTGCAGCAGAAGATCTTGAGGAGTTCACATACTTATTCCTGGAACGGCTATACACAGAACCGCAGCGCCTTGCTGAAGCCAAGGCAAGGCGTGAAGAAAGAAGAAACAAAGAGGCCTGATTTTACTCAACATCAAACGGTAAGAATGAATAGCGTCTGTTTCAGTCGTCAGTTTTTTGGTCGCAAAAGCGTCAATTTCCGTTTTTCGCTCTTAACAGACATTCAACAAACAACATTGCATTTTGCGTAAGGCCGAAATCCTGCTTCTTACCCAGCAGAATTTCGGCCCCCATCACCCGCCTCAATGCGCCGAAATATACGGCTCCTTCACAAATTCCGCCAGCAGCCAGACCATATCATGCAGCAGTCCGGTCAGGTCTTTCGCCACGTTCGCAGGCAGCGTGCCGCCCATGACTGCCCGCGTGAGGGCCAGCGCATAATCCACCTGCAACGCCGTTTCCTGCCAGCAATCCGGCACGCAGGAAACGATCTTCTCCCCAGCGATGAGTCGTTCAACCAGATGCGGGGGAAGTTCCGTATCGCAACGATCCCGCAGACGCTTAAGCAGCGCCAGCAAGCGCTCGCAAAGTATGGAAAACGTCACGGGATCGTCAGTTTCAACTAGCACGCTCACACAGGCGGCGCAGGTGTCAGCCAGTTCGAAGAGATCTGCTGAATCGCCGGGCTGAAGATTGATGAGCTGATGAGCAGCGCTTTCTTCAGAGAGTGCATAAGAAAAGTTAGGTGTAGTAGCCATTTAGCATCCTCGTTGTGCAAAAAAGTGTCATGTCATGCTAACGGGTTCCTACGCCCGGTTGCGGATGTGCCGCAACGCAGGCACTTTACGGCGGCAAAAAAAGGAAAGGAAGGGATGCTCCTGAATTACATAAGGTTGCTTGCAGGTTTGCGAGGCGGCTTCCAGAAGGGCATTGCCAGATGCGGGTACGCCGTATCCGGCCTACAAAAACTACCAACCAAACCGGCCGCTACTCCTCGCTTATCATCGTCAAGAACCGCTTCACCGTCCGCGAGCGTTCAAAGCGCCGCCAGCACAGCGCGATATCGGTATAAAGCTCCGGTGAGCTCAGCGCGTGGTAGGTGACATTCGGCGGAGAGATGGCCGCCATCGATTTCGGCACCAGCGCGAATCCGCCGCCTGCAGAGACCATGCTCAGGGAGGACGAGAGCTGAGACGACTGCAGCGCGTGCTGTACGTCTATTCCGGCCCGTTCGCAACAGCTGTAAACCCGGTCGAACAGGCCGGGCGCGACCTCCTGCGGGAACAACACCACTGGCGTATCCCGGAGTTGCTCCAGCGCCAGATCGCCGCTTGTTGCGAGCGGATGGTCGCGATGCAGTGCCACCACCATCGGCTCCCGGTCGAGGATTTTTAACTCGAATGCCTTGCTGCTCTCACACGGCAGCCGCACGAAGGCGATATCCAGTTCCCCCTCCGCCAGCATCGCCGTCAGAGAAGACATATTGGCCTCCACCTGGTGTACCTGCACCGCCATGTTCTGTACCTGAAACTGACGAATGAGCGCGAAAATTTTGGGATGAAAAGCATCTGAACTGGTGATGCCAATCGACAGGTTGCCGTTCAGACCGCGCGCGATGCCGCGGGCTTTCTCCAGCGCGGCGTCGCTCAGCGCCAGGATCTTACAGGCATCCTCGTAGAAGGCTTCTCCCGCTTCGGTTAGCTCCACACCTCTCGTCAGACGCCTGAACAGCGGCGTGCCCACTTCCTCTTCGAGCCGTTTGATCTGCTGACTCAGAGGAGGCTGTGAAATACCCAGCGCTTTGGCCGCCCTGGTGAAGTGTCGCTCGCGTGCAACCGCGACAAAATACCGCAGATAACGAAGTTCCATATCAAAAACGTCTCAAACCAGCATGGATTCTATATTGGAACTCTCTGCTGAATCGGGTCAACATTTATTTAACCTTTATAAATAAAGTTGAAGAGGACGAGCATGATGATGCACTCATCTGCCTGCGACTGTGAGGCGAGCTTATGCGAGACCCTGCGCGGGTTCTCCGCTAAGCATCCTGACAGCGTGATCTATCAGACATCGCTAATGAGCGCCCTGCTAAGCGGCGTCTACGAGGGGGACACCACCATCGCCGATCTGCTGGCACACGGTGATTTTGGTCTGGGCACCTTCAACGAGCTGGACGGCGAAATGATTGCCTTCAGCAGCCAGGTGTACCAGCTGCGCGCCGACGGCAGTGCACGCGCCGCGAAGCCAGAGCAGAAAACGCCGTTCGCGGTGATGACCTGGTTCCAGCCGCAGTACCGCAAAACCTTTGATGCGCCGGTCAGCCGTCAGCAGATCCACGACGTGATCGACCAGCAAATCCCCTCGGATAACCTGTTCTGCGCGCTGCGCATCGACGGCAACTTCCGCCACGCCCACACCCGTACCGTACCGCGTCAGACGCCGCCATACCGCGCGATGACCGACGTGCTGGACGACCAGCCGGTGTTCCGCTTTAACCAGCGTGAAGGGGTGCTGGTTGGGTTCCGCACGCCGCAGCATATGCAGGGCATCAACGTGGCCGGCTATCACGAACATTTCATTACCGACGACCGTCAGGGCGGGGGACATCTGCTGGATTACCAGCTGGAGAGCGGCGTGCTCACCTTTGGCGAAATACACAAGCTAATGATTGACCTGCCCGCCGACAGCGCGTTTTTACAGGCCAACCTTCACCCCAGCAACCTTGATGCAGCGATCCGTTCCGTCGAAAACTAACAGGAGAACTACCGTGAACAGTGAGAAACAGTCACGTCAGTGGGCGCACGGCGCCGATATGGTTGTCGGCCAGCTGGAAGCGCAGGGCGTGAAGCAGGTGTTCGGGATCCCGGGGGCGAAAATCGACAAAGTCTTTGACTCCCTGCTGGATTCGTCCATCGAAATCATCCCGGTACGCCACGAGGCGAATGCGGCGTTCATGGCGGCGGCGGTAGGGCGTCTGACCGGCAAGGCAGGGGTGGCGCTGGTTACCTCCGGGCCGGGCTGTTCCAACCTGATCACCGGTATTGCCACCGCCAACAGCGAAGGCGACCCGGTGGTGGCGCTGGGCGGAGCGGTGAAGCGGGCGGATAAAGCCAAACTGGTGCACCAGAGCATGGACACGGTTGCCATGTTCAGCCCGGTCACCAAATACGCAGTGGAAGTCAGCTCTCCGGATGCGATTGCTGAGGTGGTATCGAACGCGTTTCGTGCCGCCGAGCACGGCAGGCCGGGGGGCGCGTTCGTCAGCCTGCCGCAGGATATTGTTGACCAGCCCGCCACGGGCGCGATTTTACCGGCCAGCGGCCCGGCGCTGATGGGCCCGGCTCCCGAATCGGCCATTAACGATGTGGCGAAGCTCATCGACAAAGCCAAAAACCCGGTGATCCTGCTGGGGCTGATGGCGAGCCAGCCTGCCAACAGCGCGGCGCTGCGTAAGCTGCTGGAGAAAAGCCGCATTCCGGTCACCAGTACCTATCAGGCCGCCGGGGCGGTGAACCAGGAGCACTTCACCCGCTTTGCCGGACGCGTCGGACTGTTCAATAACCAGGCGGGCGACAGGCTGCTGCATCTGGCGGATCTGATTATCTGCATCGGCTACAGCCCGGTGGAGTATGAGCCTTCCATGTGGAACAGCGGCGACGCCACGCTGGTGCACATTGATGTGCTGCCGGCCTATGAAGAACGCAATTATGTACCGGATCTGGAGCTGGTGGGGGATATCGCCGAAACGCTGAACCTGCTCGCTAACCGGATCGATCACAAGCTGGAGCTGAGCCAGCGTGCGTCAGAGATCCTGGTCGATCGCCAGCATCAGCGCGATCTGCTCGATCGCCGCGGTGCCTCGCTTAACCAGTTTGCCCTGCATCCGCTGCGTATCGTGCGGGCCATGCAGGACATCGTGAATAACGACGTGACCCTGACCGTCGACATGGGCAGCTTCCACATCTGGATCGCCCGCTACCTCTACAGCTTCCGGGCGCGTCAGGTGATGATCTCCAACGGTCAGCAGACCATGGGCGTTGCGCTGCCGTGGGCTATTGGCGCGTGGCTGGTCAACCCCGGGCGCAAAGTGGTCTCGGTGTCCGGCGACGGCGGCTTCCTGCAGTCAAGCATGGAGCTGGAAACCGCCGTGCGTCTTAACGCCAACGTGCTGCACATCATCTGGGTGGATAACGGCTACAACATGGTCGCCATTCAGGAAGAGAAAAAATACCAGCGCCTTTCCGGCGTGGAGTTCGGCCCGGTCGATTTCAAAGCCTATGCCGATGCCTTTGGCGCCAGGGGTTTTGCCGTGGAGAGCGCCGATGCCCTTGAACCGACGCTGCGTGCGGCGATGGATGTGAATGGCCCGGCCGTGGTAGCCATTCCCGTTGACTACAGCGATAACCCGCTGCTGATGGGCCAGCTCCATCTCAGCCAGATTTTGTGACTCACTATAAGGACAGAGAAATGCAAAAAGTTGCTCTCGTAACCGGCTCAGGCCAGGGGATTGGTAAAGCGATTGCGCTGCGCCTGGTGAAAGATGGCTTTGCCGTCGCTATCGCCGACTATAACGATGAGACGGCGCGAGCCGTTGCCGATGAAATCATCCGTAACGGCGGTAACGCCATCGCCGTGAAGGTGGATGTCTCTGACCGCGACCAGGTGTTTGCGGCAGTTGAGAAAGCCCGCACCGCGCTGGGCGGTTTCAACGTGATTGTGAATAATGCCGGGATTGCGCCGTCTACGCCCATCGAATCCATCACGCCGGAGATTGTCGACAAGGTCTACAACATCAACGTCAAAGGGGTGATCTGGGGTATGCAGGCCGCGATTGACGCGTTTCGCAAAGAGGGACACGGCGGCAAGATCATCAATGCCTGCTCCCAGGCGGGCCATACCGGTAACCCCGAACTGGCGGTATACAGCTCCAGTAAATTCGCGGTTCGTGGCTTAACCCAGACCGCAGCACGGGATCTCGCGCCGCTGGGGATCACCGTTAACGCCTACTGCCCGGGCATCGTGAAAACGCCAATGTGGGCGGAGATTGACCGCCAGGTGTCAGAGGCGGCAGGTAAACCGCTTGGCTATGGCACCGAAACCTTTGCCAAACGCATTACGCTTGGCCGCCTGTCCGAACCGGAAGATGTCGCCGCCTGCGTTTCGTATCTCGCCGGGCCAGATTCCGACTACATGACCGGCCAGTCTCTGTTAATCGATGGTGGGATGGTGTTCAACTAAAAACGTAATACTAATAAGCTCTGACATGAGTTTTCCCCTGCCCCCGTGCAGGGGCTTTTTTTTGTCTCCTCCGCCATTGTGCATTACACTGCGCGCTGCAAAACTTTAGTCATGACGATTTGACAGGCGGTAACAGCGATGAACGGTACAATCACAACGTGGTTTAAAGATAAAGGCTTTGGATTTATCAAAGATGAAAACGGTGACAACCGCTATTTTCATGTGATTAAGGTCGCCAACCCTGATCTGATCAAGAAAGATGCGGCGGTGACTTTTGAGCCAACCACCAATAACAAAGGCCTTTCCGCCTATGCGGTGAAGGTGATCCCGGAAAGTAAATACCTCTATATTGCAGGCGAGCGCGTGAAGCTCACCTCCATCAAATCCTTCGTGGTGTTTAGCGAAGAAGAGCCTGCGGATACGGGCATCGACAAAGAGAACGCGGTGCTGTCTGTC
Source organism: Enterobacter cloacae complex sp. 309I3 (assembly GCF_050031595.1). Taxonomy (NCBI): domain Bacteria; kingdom Pseudomonadati; phylum Pseudomonadota; class Gammaproteobacteria; order Enterobacterales; family Enterobacteriaceae; genus Enterobacter; species Enterobacter cloacae complex sp. 309I3. Next base: position 1,261,284 of record NZ_JBLGWI010000001.1, read on the forward strand.
GGGCTGCTGATGAATAACATCAAACCGAAAACCGACAAAAAGCCGGGCGAAATGCGCACGGTGAAGAAGCTGGCGATCACCACTTTCCAGAACACCACGCTGATCTTTACCGAAGATGAAATCGATATCGACGCTACGGTTAAGCTGCTGAAGTAATCTGTTGCCGGGTGGCGTTTCATGCATTCTGACCCTCTTCCCTGAAGAGAAGAGGGTAAAATGGTTGCCTGTTCAGGCGATCCACATCATTCCCGCAGGGGTTATTTCTCGATCATCTGAACAATTTGGTCGCGGTTGATGGCATGTTCATTTCCGGCAACATCTTCATAGGTAATTAAACCGTTATCATCATCAACTTCTGGTTTTCCATGCGTAATAATCATCTCACCATTTTTCTTCTGTAAGACATAGTCACTTGAACATCCTGCAAGGGTAAGTGACAGAAATACCAGACTAAAAACTGCAACTAACTTCTTCATCTTCATACCTGATTTAAAAAAGCCACGACGGGCCGAAAGGCGTTACTGATAATCCAGTCATTAAAATTGAGTCATCAGTAACACTGCATAGATTATGAATATAAAAATGAGCGAGCCTATGACGGCGCGGCGTTCAAGTGGCGTGACAACTTTTTCCTGTTTGTCATGGGGTTTCGTTAACATTCTTTTCTCTCCGTTATCCAGCCAGCGTACCCGAGACGTTCACCGGCAGGTGATAGTGCCCGGCAATATTCAGGAAGCGATCGACATTGGCGGAATGGCAATTCCAGCCGTAATCCCTGCTGAGTAATTTATATTTCCCTGTCCCGAAGCGGTGGTAGGGCAATAACTCGACACCCAGAAAATTGCGCCGTCCGTGGGTCAGTGAAGCAATTAACGCCAGTAACTTCGCCGCCTGATCCGGTGCGTCATTAAATCCAGGGATCACCGGGATGCGGATAATGATCTGCTGATCTCCCTGTAATAACCGGGCAAGATTGCGCACAATCGTTTTATTGCTGACGCCGGTAAAACGTTTATGCAGCGTGTCGTCTGCACTTTTTAAATCGTACATAATCAGATTGCAGCCAGCGGACGCCTGATGAAGCGCATGCCAGGAGGCATAGCCAGCAGTTTCAAGGGTGATATGAATATCCTCGGTCTTCAGTCGATCAATAAGCGCCCGGGCAAAATTGGGCTGGGTAGCCACTTCGCCGCCGCTCAGCGTGACGCCGCCGCCGGACTGCCGGAACCAAATCTCGTCCGCCATCACCCGTTCAAAGACCGTCCCTGCGCTGACATGCTCACCAACTACACCGATCGCGGCGGTGGGGCAGTGTGCTTCGCACAGGCCACAGCCTGTACAGCTACGGTCGCGTTCCAGGGTGTGGATATTCTCCATCCGCCGATGAAGCCCTGTCGGGCACAACGCCGCGCATTTGCCGCAGTGCAGGCAGCGGTCAGCGTGGTAAAAGAGCTCCCTGCCGGGGGTTATTCCCTCCGGGTTGGCGCACCAGGCGCAGCGCATCTGGCAACCTTTGAAAAAGACAATACTGCGGATCCCCGGCCCATCATGTAACGAAAACCGCTGAATGTTGGAGATCCAGCCGGACACCTGATCAGAAGGATCGCTGAGTGGTTCTGCTGATAATCTCATCCTGGACCTCTTTACTTAATTCAACGAAGAACGCGCTGTATCCCGCTACCCGAATCATCAGGTTGCGATAGTCGGCGGGATTTTGCTGGGCCTTACGCAGCGTCTCATCATCCACGTAGCTGAACTGCAGCTGGGCATTTCCCAGAACGCTGGCGGTGCGCAGCAGGTGGATCAGGCTGTTCTGCCCCTCTGTCGTTTCCAGCATGCCGTACATCAGCTTGATGTTATGCACCATGCCAATGTCCATCTCTTCAACGTTAATCCGGCTGACGGAGTTGATAATGGCGGTAGGGCCGAGGTAATCCGTTTGCTGAGCCGGGCTTATCCCGTCCGCGAGCGGTTTACCTGCCAGACGCCCGGAGGGCAGTGCGCCGGTGATAAGCCCGAACGGCGTGTTATTGGAGATAGAGAGCGTGCCGAAGGCGAATGGCGCATACAGCATCCGGTACCGGCGGTGCTCCTGCTCAAGAAAACGCACCAGCTCCCGTGCGATCTCGTCCACGGCCAGAATGTCGTTACCGTACTTCGGTGCCCGCAGACAGGCGGTCTGGATCTCGTCGTAGCCGACAAAATTGTGGTCGAGTGCTTCTACGATCTCTGGCAACGTGAAGCGGGAGGTTTCATAGACCAGAGTTTTGATCGCCATCAGCGAGTTCACGCAGTCGGCGAGGCCGGTCCAAATCAGGCCCGGTCCGGCATTCAGGGAGGCGCCGCCCTGGGTGACATCTTTTGCCGTCGCCATACACCCGTCGATAAAGCATGACATCAGGGGCTTACGGGCATGCTCGGCGTGCAGTTTCTGTACAACCCGCGTGGCCTGTGCCGCGTTGCGAACGATGGCGGAGAGCTGGCTTCGCACCGCCTGTTCTACCTCTTCATACGTGGTAAATTGCGTCACATCACCGGTTGCCGGGCCGCACGGCTTTCCGGCACGATTGTGGCCGTTGCGCAGCGCCAGCTCGATGGCGGCCGTAAAGGTGGTGTAACCCACCGAGGTCCACTGGTACATTTTTCCTGACTTCTGCGGCTCGACGCAGCCCATCAGACAGTAGTCGCGGGCGTCTTCGTAGCTGAAGCCTTTATGTAGCATCATCCTGATATGCGCATCGTCAAAGTGGCAGGCCGGGAATCCCATCCCGCTGCGCACGACGTCGACCACTTTGCGCATAAACGGCTGGGGAGACTGGTTGTGGATACGTACCGCCAGCCCGGGCTGGTAGATTTTTAATTGTGCCGAGCAGTCCATGATCATCAGGGTCAGCGGGTTGGTGGCGTCGCCGCCTTCGCGTTTCTGCCCACCCACCACAAGATTGATAAAAGGCTGGTAACCCGCAAAATACATGGCCGTCGGTTCACTGCAGATCCACAGGGTTTCGGCCATTTTGATCATCCAGCAGCAGAGCAGCTCTTCTGCCTGCTGCCGGGTGAGCGTACCGTTGTTGAGATCGCGCGCCAGCAGCGGCCAGAGATATTGATCGACGCGGCCAAGAGAGATGCCGGTCTGGTTCTCCTCCAGCATAAAGAGAGAGTGAACGAACCAGATAGCCTGTAGCGCATCGTGAAAATGGCGCGGCGGATGTTCCGGTACGTGACGACAAATGTCGGCAAGCTGCAGCAGCTCGTCCCTGCGCAGAGGGTCATTTTCCGTTTCGGCAAGCTGCGCCAGGTAGCGCGAGTAGCGTTGTGCATAGGTCACTACACCGTCGCAGGTATGCAGCATGGCGGTGTAAAAATTAAAGGCGTCGCTATAGTCGGGCGTAGTCGCATCGAGTGCAGCCAGACGTGCCGATGCTTCGTCCCGAATCCCTTTTATGCCTTTGCCAAGCAGGAGCGTGTCGTAGCCCGGGCAGGAGTCGCCACCGCCGTTTTGGGTTTTGATGGTGACATCGCAGATCCCGTCGTCGTGGCACCACTCCCACAGCCCGAGCGTCGTGAGCCGGGTTTGCGCCATCTCGTCCAGCGAGCGACCTTCCCAGTAAGGAAACACCTCTTCCCGCAGCAAACGCCGTGTTTCATCATCAATCTGGTACGGGTCCTGCGCGCGATGGGGGAGGTTATCCAGCTCTCCGGCCACCCAGCGCCAGCTTATTTCAGGCGAGACTTCGCCGCCCCGTGCGCCCCCGGCCGGATGGCTGACGATCAGTTCATTATCGGCCACGTACAGGGGAGCCTTTTCACAGGCGCGGCGGAAGGCCAGCGCCCTTAACAGGGTGTTATCCATCCCGGGGTTTTCTTTATACACTTCGGTGACGCTGACGGCCCGGTGTGCAGAGACAAAAGGCTTTGCCTGCAGGTACTTATCACGAAGCTGTATCACTCGCAGGGAAAGATGTTCTGTGTTCATGCTGTCTCTCCTCAAATGGCGATGACGATCAGTCCTGCCACAATGCAGCAGATCCCAACTTTTTCGAGAATGCTGCTGCGCAACTGGTAAAACAGGCTGCTCATAAGCGTAATCATGACTATCCCCATACCTGACCAGAGGGCGTAGGCCGCCACGGGTGAAATGGCTCCCATAAGCATCGACAAGGCATAAAATGAAATGACGTAGCACACCAGACATTGAATGGTTAGCGGGATATTTTTAAAATTATCCGTTTTAGGTAGCAGAAGCGTGCCGATAACTTCCATCGTGACTGAAATAATCAGCCAAAACAGATAGGTTAATAGAGTAAACATAATTGTTCGCTGTGTTATTTATTTTGCTTAATCGCCAGGTTTAATATGATTATTCCACTGATGACCAGGCATAAACCCATCCATGCATTCTGCCCGAGCGTAAAATGAAAAATACGCGTCTGAATATAGCTAATGCTGAATATGCCGAACGCAGACCAAATTGCGTACGCCACGCCAATATGAATTCTGCGTAATGCGAGGGATAAAAAATAATAACTGATTCCGTAGCATATTATCGCAGCGGTTCCCACAGCAGGACGCTGAAAACTGTTTGAGAGCGATAATAATGTTGTGGCAATCACTTCAATGGATACCGCCGCAATCAGTGCGGTAACGCTTTTGGATAACGTCATTGAATTATTCTCACAAAATAAAATAATACGTAGGGATTACAATAAAACCGATGCTGTGTGTTCACCTCCCGGAAATGAATAATTTAAATATAAGAAATTAAACACACATCCGTGTGCTTACAGAATAAAGGTCCCTTCAATAATCAGACACGCTTCACCCGTCAGCGCGATACGCCCGTTATCCTTAATATGGCAAATCAGCTCTCCTTTACGGCATCCCCCTTGTTGGGCATGCAGCGTTTTCTTGCCCAGCTTTTCACTCCACAGCGGTGCCAGAAAGGTGTGCGCGGAGCCCGTCACCGGATCTTCGTCCACACCTACCTGAGGGCCAAACCAGCGAGAACGAAAATCATAGGTACGTGATGCAGCGGTAACGACCACGCCACGCGTGTTAAAAGTATTGAGGGCGGCAAAGTCAGGGTTAAGGGTGTCTAACTGCGCTTCGTCATCAATCACCACGATGAGATCGGCGGCTTGCCAGATTTCGCCTGTCCCTTCTTCCAGCCCCAGCGCGCTAAGCAACCCCTGCGGAGCCTCAATGAGAGAGGGGATGGACTGTGGAAAATCGAGCGTGAATTTGCCGCCGTTTGAGGTCACCGTCAGTTCACCGCTGCGCGAAAAGAAGCGAATGCTTTTGCCAGCACTTTCGTCACCTAGCAGAACGCTGGCCGCCGCGAGCGTTGCATGGCCGCAGAGATCCACTTCCACCGCAGGCGTAAACCAGCGGATCCTGAAACCGTCGTCCTGTTTAACCACGAACGCAGTCTCAGAAAGGTTATTTTCTGTGGCGATATGCTGGAGAACAGAGTCTTCTGGCCAGGCGTCCAGCAGGCAGACTGCTGCTGGGTTGCCGGTAAAGGGGCCGTCAGAGAAGGCGTCAACCTGGTAAAACGGGATGCGCCGGGGGCTGTTATTTTTCACCCATCACCTCAAGATCGTTATAGACCGTATAGCGGGTCACTCCCAGGGCCTGCGCCGCGTGCTGGACACCGCCTCGCATTTTGAAAATGCCTTTAGCATGCATTTCCGCAACAATTTTTAGCCGCTGTGCTTTCTGGACTTTTTTACCCGGGACCGAATGCTTATCAATAATTTCCTGGATTGACTGCTCGATGATACCTCCCAGGTTCATATCCTGCGGGTCCGTCTCTGCAAGCGGGCTGACCGCTATCGCGTCCAGGTACTTGCGCATTTGCTCATAAGGGGAGGTATCGACATTGATGCAAAAGGCCATTAACGGTACCCCTTCATCACTGTAATAAATGGTTGAGGCGCTGTTCAGGATCTTCCCGGATGCAGTGACGGTTTTATAATTTTTGACTGTAACCGGGGTGCTGTCCTGGCTGTTTTTCAGCAGCAGAGCAAAGCCTTTGTCCTTTTCAGGACCGGATAAGAGATTGTCACCCGCCTTTCTACCGCTCACATGCCCGTTGATAATTTTTACAACGGACTGTTCAGGTGTGGTCAGGTTATGTAACACAATCTCCTGGTTCGCCGACAACGTACCTGCCAGTGCTTCCATTGCCGCTTCCAGTGGCCCGGAAATCAGTTCAATATGTTTCGCGTAATCTGATTTCATTCGTGTTCCTCTCTATCCGGCATGGTCAGATGTTCTGTTTAATCGCTCGTTTTCATTTCCGTCCCTCGCCATTCCTGGCTGAGACGGCCTCTCCGTAGCGTCAAATTATACCTGTTATGTTTAAATATCAACAAAAAGTTGATGTTGGTGTTATGTGCGCGTAGATTTCAGGGCTCACCGTACGGTTAAAGAGACCGGAACAGCATAATTTTTAAGGAATACGATGAAGATCCTGAGCGTAATGGTGGCCGTAGTGCTGCTGACAGCATGCCAGCTGGTACGGCCTTTTGGCGAGGCTACGACCTATCAACCCTTCACTGTTTCTGCCCATCCCGGGCTGGATGGGCGCTATCACTGTATGCGAAGCGCACTCATTGCGGACGGCTACGACGTGGAGCTGATTTTCCCTGAGCGGGATACCCCCAACTTTTTTGATATTGCTAAAGGGGACAGGCTGATTGCCCAGATCGATATGTCTCATACAACGGGGGCAAACTTTATCGATATTACCCTCATCTCTGGTGCAAAACAGACCAATGAAGAACTTGCTCGGGTGTTAACACCCTGTGTTGGCGGGTGATTGTCGAAATAGTGGGACATGTGGGCGGTCCCCCTTCCCGTATCGTCCGCGTAACTGAGAAGTCATAATTCAACAAAAAGTTGATTATTACTCATTGTGTTTATAATATACCCCCACTGGCATCCGTTAAGGGGGGTATATGAACAGCGATCGTCAAAAGAACACCGGCTGGAGCAAATGGTCAGAGCGAGGCTTCGTTTATGCCGTCGTTCTGCTTTGCATCATCAACTACGTTTACCAGCTCTTTCGCATATTTTCTGCCTGAGGTTCGCCGCCTTATGCCAGACGGGTGAGAAAGAGGCATTTTCCCGCCTGACAAAAACAAATGAAGCATTAGTTAAGCTGTTATTACTTTTCGTAATCAGTATAAATCGCTAAAAAAAATAGTTTTTCAGACAAAAAACCTCACAAATTTAGTGGTAATTACAATTCAACATTATCATTTATAAACTGTGGAATTATAAATTGGAGTGGTTTTTTGCTTCATTTTTCTTTCTGTTTTTGGTGTGTTTGACTGCTTTTTTGCATTTTATGTGGTTAAAGGGGTTGGTTTTTTCACTGATTGACACATTTATCGTTACTAAACACAATATAACCTCACAGTGACAGTGGTATTAATCCTGAAGCCAGTTTTAGGGAGGTATTCGTATAAAAAAGAATAGGGATCTTGTCGCCTGTCAGGCAGCGTGTAGCGGTTATATTGTGGAATTTAATAATGGCTCCCGTCTCTGGATAAACCGGGAAACATTGCTTGTCGGATGGATTGATAATTCGCAGGCTCCCCGAAAAGGAGGGATGCGTTTTCAGAAGACAAAGATGAATCTTTTTGCCTATCTTCTGGAGCACGCAGTCCGAAAAGAGATCAGCCGCGATGAATTATTACATCAGGTATGGGAAAAGTACGGCCTTAAGTCATCCAGCAGGCAATTATGGCATGCAATAGGCCAGCTGAAACTCAGCCTGTTTACATTGGGTATCCCTTACGAATTTATTTCGTCAAATAAAGGGAAGACCTATTCGCTCGAAAAAGTGAAGGTCTTCTTTATTACCCAGGCTGAGATTAATGATGAAGCATTTTAAGAATGCATAAGCAACTTAACTTTTTTTAAATGAGATTGTAAGGATGTCTAATCAATTTAAGATATTTCTGGCGGTATGCACTTATGCCATCACCAGCACTCTGGTTTATGCCGCGAGTTCGGGGACGATCACCTTTACCGGTTCGGTAAACAGTGAGACCTGTGCGGCGGTGGTAAATAATGGTAGTGCTGATGGCACGGTATCTTTACCCGCCGTACCGACCTCAGCATTAAGTGCAGCAGGAGCGACAGCGGGGGCAACCGCGTTCACCATTAATTTGACCGGTTGTGACCCTGCAAATACTAAAACCCGCGCTTTTTTTGAAGCGGGGGGACAGGTTAACAGCGCCGGGCGCTTAAACAACTCGGATACCGCCGGAGCAACAAACGTCGAGCTGGAATTGCTTGATGTGGATGACAACAGCTCCGTCATTATGGCGGGTGACTATGCTTCACAGTCCACGTCCGGAACCACGATTGATGCGTCGTCCAGTACCGGCACGCTGAATTATGCCGTCCGTTATTATGCGACCGGGGCGGCGACATCCGGGGCAGTAGCCAGCTCTGTGACGTACAGTATTATTTATCTCTGATTTAATCGCACAGTACGGATATAACAATAATTAAACAAGGAGTGTGATCTTCTTGAGGTCTGTCGTCGGCCTGAGGAATCAGGCCGTTTTTTACCAGAATGGAACAATATGAAATTAAAATTTATCGGTACGCTTATTTTATTCTGTTTTTTTAATCATATCGCTGCGGCAGCGATCTCTCTTTCCGGAACGCGCGTTATCTATCCGCAGGGAAAAAAAGAGATAGCGCTGGAAATTAAAAATCATGGCTCACAGCCGGTGCTGACCCAAAACTGGATAGATGACGGAAACAGTGAGGCATCACCCGACAAACTGAATACGCCTTTTGTAATTACGCCGCCTATCGCCAGAATTAATCCGGAACAGGGGCAGTCATTGCGTATATCTGCTGTGGAAAATACGCTACCCCGGGACCGGGAATCGGTTTTCTGGATCAATGTACTGGAAATTCCGGCGGTCAATAAAACGGCGGTAAATAAACTGCAAATGGCTTTCCGGACACGCATTAAATTATTTTATCGCCCTGAAGGCCTCGCCGGAACACCTGAAAAAGCCGCGCAGCAGCTCAGCTGGCGAAAAGTATCTACCACGCAGCTGGAAGCAATCAATAACACGCCCTGGAGCGTTTCTCTGGCAGGGGTGGCATCCGGTAACTGGAAGACGGTGGGGGATGTCGTGCCTGCCTGGGGCAAAAAAACGTTCACGATAAAACGCGGACATGCTCTCGCCTCCGGCGGAGATATCACCTGGACATATATCAATGATTATGGTGCTGAGCGTTCCGCAAATGGTCTCCTGAAAAATTAATTCACAGGACTCGGATGTTATGAAGAAGGGATTATCGGTATGGCCACCGCTTTCAGGCGTGGCTTGCGGGGTGATTTCTGCGCTGTTTTTCTCTTCCGGCGTTCAGGCTGACGATGACATACAGTTTGACAGTAATTTTTTGCGCATCTCACATCCGGAAAAAGTCGACCTGTCGGCGTATATGAAAAACGGACTGCCGGCGGGCCGGTACCGGGCGGATATTTACCTGAATAATAAGCTGGTCATGATCGATGATATTCGCATTAGCGGAAAAGAGACTGACTCGCAGAGAATTCTGTTGTCGCCAGCGACCATCGCAGGATTACAGTTAAAACAGAACAGACTGTGTGTAAATAACGACGGGCAATGGTGCGATCTGCAGGCTGTCCTGCCAGAAAGTCATCTGGAATTTAACGGCGGCAGACAGCGGCTTGATGTCAGTATTCCCCAGGCCCTGCTGCAGCATGCCGCGCGCGGCCAGGTAAGCCCGGCGCTCTGGGATGCCGGGATCCCCGCGCTATTACTTGGGTATAACGTGAATGGCTACCGTAGCGAGAATAGCGGCGGAGAATATAACAACCTCTATGCGGCGCTGAACGGTGGGCTGAATATCGGCTCCTGGTATTTTCGCCATAACGGGACGTTAAGCTGGCAGCAGCAGAATGGCACGCAGCAGAAAAAATATACCGTGCTTAACAGCTACGTGCAGCATCCACTGGCGGGTATTGAGGGAAACCTGACGTTAGGGGAATCGAACACCTCCGGGCAGCTATTTGACTCTGTGGCGTTTACGGGGGCATCGGTCGCCAGCGATGACCGGATGCTGCCCGCCTCCCGGCGGGGGTACGCGCCGGAGATCCGTGGCGTGGCGCAAACCAACGCGAAAGTGATGGTTCATCAGAACGGTAAACTCATTTACGAGACGTCTGTTTCGCCCGGGGCCTTTGTTATCAACGATCTGTATCCGAGCGGTTATGGCGGCGATCTGAACGTCACGGTACGTGAGGCGGACGGCTCACAACATTTTTTTGACGTTCCCTATGCATCGGTTGCGCAGCTGCTGCGCCCGGGAACACACCGTTACAGCGCGACGGCGGGCAGGCTGAGGGGGGATTATCTCAGTGAACGTTCGGCATTTGGTGAAGTGACCTATCAGCGGGGGCTGACGAACCGCCTGACCGGCTCAGGAGGGATACAGGCGACGTCATTTTATCAGGCCATGCAGGCCGGCTTTGCGGTGGGAACGCCTGTCGGCGCGGTGTCATTCGATACCACCTGGTCGCAAACCCGGCTAAGAGAACAGACGCTGCGGGGAGAAAGCATCCGGCTGAGTTACAGCAAATTTATTCCGGCGAGCCAGACGCAGTTTTCACTGGCTACCTGGCGATACTCGACGGGAAATTATCTTTCTCTGATGGATGCCGCCCTTTTACATCAGCAGCGGCCTGGTGAGGGAACAGACGGACGGACAGGTAAAACCCGCAATCGTATGACGCTGACCCTCAACCAGGGGTTACCCGATAAATGGGGACAGCTGTATGTGACGGGTATCCTGCAGGATTACTGGGGCCGAAAAGGCTACGACCAGCAGTATCAGGCGGGCTACACCCTGACCACGGGCAGGGTGAACTGGAATCTGGGGGTTAACCGCAGCCGCACGGCCGGGGGTGATTTTCAGAATATCTGGACACTGAGTTTCAACATGCCGCTGGGAGGGATCTCCTCGCCGCTGCTTACCGGGCAGATGTCGCGTGACGGTAAGGGACATTTCAGCGAGCAGGTTGCGCTTTCCGGCAGTGCAGGTGAACGACAGCAATTTAGCTGGAATGCCGGGGCATCGCATCAGCATCAGTCGGGAGATTCCGGGCAAATTGGCGGCACGTGGACCGGGCCGGTTTCCACCCTCACGGCAAACTATGCCCAGGGTCAGGCGTGGAAGAGTGGCTCTCTGGGAATGAGCGGTACCGCAGTCGCGCATTCCGGTGGCGTGACTTTCTCTCCCTGGACCGGCAACACCTTCGCGCTGGTTGAGGCGAAAGGTGCTGAAGGGGCTGAAATACCGGGCTACGCCGGAACGCGCGTTAACCGTGCTGGTTATGCGCTGGTGCCAAATCTGATGCCCTATCAGAAAAATAGCGTGTCGATAGATCCCACCTCGGTAGAGGATGACCTGGATCTCGACAGCACCAGCCAGCAGGTGATCCCGTACGCGGGTGCCGTGGTGAAAGTGAAATATCGTGCCGCTGAAGGCGTGCCGGTACTGGTGACGGTACGTCGGAGCAACGGAGAAGGTGTGCCTTTCTCGGCTCGTGCCATCGATGCCAGTCATCAGACAGTGGGATATGTCGGGCAGGGGGGGCGCCTGTATGCCCGTCTGGCGCAGCAAAGCGGAGTACTGGAACTTCGCTGGGCAGATGACACAGCGTCCCGCTGCAAAATGAAGTATTCGCTCCCGTCCACGGCGGGAAAAAAATTGCTGACCTTCGACGCAATCTGTAATTTATACGACGTAACAACGTCAGGACGCTAATGAAAGTTTTAGTTTGTGTATTTACTGATAATGAATTTTTCTTTTCAGCCATGGTGGAATTGATCGCCTCGCATCCGCTATTAGCGAAAAAATATACGCTGTGTAAAATCCGTTCAGATGAGACAGGTGCGTGGATGCGGACAGCCAATAATGAACATATGATTATTGCAGGGCCGGACATGGAATCGCTGGTCAGAATTTTTTGCCTGGAAAAACAATGGGATTATTTGACCGCGCGTTACAATGCCCGCGAAATGCAGGAGTTTCTGTCCCGGAGAATAAACCGACAGCATGAAGCAAAAAAACACCTTGTACGAACAAGAACACACTTAAAACTTTCAACGCAGGAGTTACGCGTACTGTCCTGGTTTATTCTTGGGATATCGCCGCATAACATGTCCAGACACTATGGTTTATCAATTAAAACGATCAGCACCTATAAGCGGCGCCTGATGGATAAACTGTATATTAAATCTGATGCCGAGCTGTTTAAGGTTGGCTTGATGTATCAAACATACCGTAACCATTTTGGCTGATTGATGAGGGTTGAATGAACATTTCTGTAAAGGCAGGGGTATTCGTATTTCTGTTTCTGATGATAATTTCAAAAGCGGTAATAGCTGCAGACTGTAGGTTTTACATTGGTAACGTGAATGATATAGCAATCGATGTTGGCGATATTCAGGCGCCGATAGATTCTCAGACTGGAACCGTACTTTACCGTAAAGTCTACCAGTATGATTCTATTGCGTCTCATCAGGGGATTATGTGTAGCGATACTGCCACGGATGCGGTCAGTTTCGTCCTGACAACCACAATGAGTAACGCATTGAGCTCAGTTACTAATACCTATAATACTAATATTGATGGTATTGGTATTAGACTTTCGCTTTATGATTCTAAGGGCTATGCGCAGTTTCCGGCGAACGAAACGAATCTTCCTTTTACCACCAATATTTTCATTAACGGCTGTGCTACCGCATGCAATAATAACTTTGGTACTGGCTATATGAAGTTTGTGCTTGAACTAATCAAAACGGCCCAAACTACCTCTGCGGGTAGTTTATCTTATTCGGTGTCAAACCTGATAACCGCAGGGAATCTTACAATGGCAAATATAATTGTATCAGCCAATATCAAAGAAAGTACCTGTAACGTAGACGCGGCCACACCTGATATCGTCCAACTGAGTCCGGTTACAGTCAGTGCGCTTCCTTCTATTGGCAGCACTGTCGGAGCAACAGCTTTTTCAGTCAAACTGAATTGTCAGGGTAGTCCTAAGGTAAGTATTACCTTGACTGATAAAAACCAGATTACCTCCTCAGAAGAGGGAGTGTTAAATATTGATGCCGATAGTACGAGCTCAGGTGTGGGGGTCCAGTTATTGTTCAATAACAACCCTGTAAAACTGGGCGAGGCGCTGGATGTGGGTGTTGCCGATAATTCTGCTTTTGAAATCCCTTTTGTTGCTCAGATTATTAGAACCGATACAGCCATTAGCCCCGGGAGTTTTACTGCTGGTTTTTACTATAACATTTCCTATTTATGACTATTGATAAAATCTAACTTTGTGGAATTTAACTATACACTGCATTTAGTATGTCATTAACAGGCAGCCTGACCATAACCTTACCACCCAGAATTACACCGTGAATTATGGAAAATTCTGTGGTGGCAGGGAACGTAACGGGAAAAGTGGTGTATACGCTCAATTATCTTTAGCGTGATATTTGCTGTCAGCGAATGTAATTCCACTCTGATAAAACATTCCCCTTTTTACATAAAATAATAACATTAGCGCCCAAAAAGCCTCTGCTAAAAGAGGCTCAGGCAATCTTTTCTCACTGTTATGGCGTTAAGCGTGTTTTGCCGTGAGGGCAGGTTTTGAAAATGCATCGTGTTGTTGAAGCGCAATACGGGGTTTCAGGCTCTCTGTCGCCCGGGCAGCTGGACATGTTGTGCATGACTCGCCAGAGTGTCGGACTGTATTTATCAATTTGTATAATGTTTACGGCACGTAATTTTTCGGAAATAATAAAACCGTTGTTGTTAACCGTAATTTTATCACCCGGTTTGATAAGATAATCACCTTTATACCACAGCAAATATTTATGATTATGTTGCGTGATTATTTTGGTAAAGAAGGTGCCTGTGATGGGACTGACAATAGTGCCTAATGAAATCCATAATTTTGTTATTTCCACTCATCTACCTTTTTAACAAATAAAATACTCTATAAATACAGTTTAGCCACCTCAGTAGAGAGTACATAATAGTTATTGCCTATTCATAAGATTAACGCTGATAAGCATCTGATAAATCTGCTGTCAAATATACGACAATACTTTACATTGATAAAACATTACGTTGAATATTTAACAGAAGTAATAATATGTTTTTGCTGCGGCGGTAATAAATGATTAAATATTAAACGACAGTCCGGATTTAATGTTCCTCCCACAAAGATAACACCTCCTCAACGTTTCTTACGCCATCGCGAAAATAATTAACATGGCGTTTTTCGATAAAAAAGACTTCAAGGGATAAGAGGAGAAACAGCAACACCACAAAAATAACGAGAAAATTTTTGATCATAATTTGTACCGTATGACGTAAAACCAGGCGGGATAGCGCTTTTCAATGACCTGATGAATTTGAAAACAGGTTTATCACTACCACGCCCGCAATGATCAGCCCCATCCCTGCCAGGGCGGCCATATCCAGTTTTTGGCCATAAACAACCCATCCCACCAGACTAATCAGGACAATTCCGGCTCCTGACCATATCGCATAGATAATGCCCGTCGGTATGGTTCGCATGGGAATGGTTAACGACCAAAACGCAAGAAGGTAGAAAAGAACCGTAACGGTGGCAGGCCATAGCCGGGTAAAGCTGTCGGATAATTTTAATGCTGTTGTTGCAATAACTTCACAAATAATTGATATAAAAAGAAAAAGGTAGCTATTCATATAAAGGCCTGTCACAACATACTTCTGTATCACCCAAATCGGGTGGAAAAATAGTATCAACATTTAGTTGTAAATTAAACTTGGTGTTTAATTTTGTGTGAGCCAGCGCACCTTCTCAGGCCAGCTTAAAAACAGAAAATTTTCTGGTGATCGGCGCTATCGCTTCCGTATCCCCGTAGAGCGCAATGGCGACGAATTCCAGTGCTTCAAGCGTGGTTTCTTTCGTTGCCTGAATCTGGGCTTCAGAGGAGGGGCCAAGCATCGTCGTCGTAAAGAAATTAAACGGGATCCCCGCTTCCTGACATTTCAGTGCCGCGGTTTTTAACTGATTGCTGTTTTTGGCCTGCAGGATCACGACCGGGTAATGGCTAAGATAAGCGTTCAGCCCGCTTTCAGCGTTTGGGTAGTCATGGAAGAGGACATCATCCGCCTTGCGCATGATCCCGGCGGCCAGGTGGGCCGTGGCATTCAGCAGCAACGCCGGATCCTGCGTGCGGTTAACAACGACATAGAGTTTTTTTTGATTGTCTTCAAACATCTCGATTCCTCAGTGATTTTTTGATTTATACCGTAGCTGGTCATTCACGAACGTTACGCAAAGTATGCCGACAGCAGGTAGCAGCCAGGCCAAGCCCTGATTATGTAGCGGCATCCTGGCACTGAGCGTAGTCAGCCATAAGGGGCCGCCCGCGGCGCTAAGTGCCTCAGCCAGACCAAACAGAAAGGTGACGAATGCCGCAGGGACAATGACCCGCGCTGGTGAGTGGAAGGTTGTCCGCATGAAAAAGGTCACGATAAGTACAACAAACACCGGATAAATCGCCGTCAGAACCGGCACCGATAACGCAATCAATTGGGTCAACCCGATATTTGATATCAGCATGGAGACGATGGCAAAAAACCAGATGCAGGTTCGATAGCTAAAACGGGTATGGTCGCTGAACCAGGCGCCACAGGCCGATGTCAGCCCGACAGCGGTAACCAGGCAGGCAAGGGTCATCAACACCCCCAGAAAAATGTCGCCGCCAGGCCCATAGCTAAAGTGGACATAAGCACTGAGCACCTGAGCGCCGTTTGTTGCCCCATCAATCAGCCCGCTGCTACTCAGGCCAAGCCGGAACAGGCCTGCATACACCACGACAAGGCCCACGCCTGCAATCAGGCCGGAACAGAACGCATAACGAGTAATAAGGCGGGGAGAGGTCACCCCTCTGGATTGAATCGCTCTGACAATCACCAGCCCAAAGACCAGGGCTGCCAGCGTATCCATCGTCAGATAACCATTGGTGATCCCCTGAGAAAAAGGGGAGGTGGCATACAGACCCTGTGGAGGCAGGGGAGCCCCCGCTGGTACGAGCATCGCCGTGATTGTCAGTACCAGAAGCGCCACGATTTTCAAAGGCGACAGGAACTTGCCTACCGTATCGAGAAGGCGGCCGGGATGAAGGGAGATCAGAACGACCAGCGCGAAAAAGCTCAGGCTCCACCATGCTAAGCCATACGCGCCAGGGTGATAATGTTGTAATGCCAGCTCGTACGAGACGGTGGCGGTTCGCGGAATGGCGAACAGCGGTCCGATACAAAGATAACAGGCAATAGTCAGGACCAGACTGCAGAGGCGTCCGGTGGGCTGGGTTATTGCCTGCAGCGATCCGCCGGCTTTCGCCATGGCAATGGCGGTCATCACCGGCAACCCGACACCCGTCAATAAAAAGCCCATTGCGGCATACCAGACGGATGTTCCTGCCTGTAAGCCGATCAGGGGCGGAAAAATGATATTACCGGCCCCAACAAACAAGGCGAAGTTGAGAAACCCCAGGATAAAAATGTCTCTGACGCGGAAAGTTGTCATGTGGATATCGTCTTCACTCTGGTTGTCGGCAGCGCCAGAGGTTAATTATAAAACACGCCCTGAAACCGGGCGTGCCAGCCGTGCATGGGGATCAACGATGGCCGTGATGCCCATGAAAATCATGCCAGCCATGTGCATGGGAAGGATCATGGTGCCAGTGATGATGATCCGGATGATGGCGATCGGTGGAGTGATGATCCCTGATCACGCAGCCGCTGAGCATCAGGCTCAGGATAACCAGGGAGACATTCAGACATAACTTACTGTTCGGCATACTGCCATCCTCTCAAGAGTGCTTAATGAGTTGAGGGCAATGATATAGATTAAACAAAAAGTTGTAATTTCAACATTTGTTGTATGTTGAAATTAAAGGTAACAAAATTATTCAATGCGTAAAATCTTATGAAAATAAAATTACAATTTAACTTATTGTTTTATAGGTGATTTTGTTTTGATGGATTTGTCTCGCTGTATAAAAATCGCCCTTTTCTCTCACTTCTGTAAAAAGCGTAATAATAAGTAATTGAGATTGTCACGCAGCGGAATAAAACGGATAGTGCGCCCCACAGGAACAAAACCACATAAGGAAAATGGTTATGAAAACGTTACTCTCTCTTGCTGCACTTCTTGGTCTTGCCTCATCTTCTGCTTTTGCTGCCACTGCACAGGACTGTGTAAAGGCAGATAACCCGCAAATTGAAGCACTCTTTGATAGATGGAATGCCTCATTACAAACAGGCGATGCCCATAAAGTGGCGGAAAATTATCTGAGTGATGCGGTTCTGCTACCGACAATTTCAAATCAGGTGCGACTGACCGATCAGGAGCGCGTGGATTACTTCCAGGATTTTCTGAAGAAGAAGCCTTACGGGAAAATTGATAGCCGCACCATTCGTCTGGGCTGCAATAAAGCTATTGATACCGGAACGTATACCTTCACTTTCGCCGATAAATCGACCGTGACTGCCCGCTATACCTTCACCTATGCGTGGGATGGAAAAGAGTGGAAAATTTCCTCCCATCACTCTTCCGCAATGCCTGAAGGATAAGATCTGTCCCCTCTCCCTTTGGGGAGAGGGGGAACCACTCAGCGTCTTACCGGCGCTCCGTTCGCCACGTAATACGCCGCTGTACTCTTCGCCAGCGGCTCGCGCCCGCGAATGGCATCAGCAATTTTCTCACCGATCATAATGGTGGTGGCGTTCAGGTTGCCGGTGATGATCTGCGGCATGATCGACGCATCCACCACGCGTAACCCTTCGAGCCCGTGAACGCGGCCTTCGCCATCGACTACCGCCATCTCGTCATAGCCCATTTTGCAGCTTCCACACGGGTGGAAGGCGGTTTCGGCGTGGTTGCGCACGAACTCGTCCAGCTGTTCGTCGGTCTGGCACTCAACCCCCGGGCTGATTTCGCGGCCACGGTATTTGTCCAGCGCGGGCTGATGCATGATTTCGCGGGTGATGCGGATCGCATCGCGGAATTCCTGCCAGTCCTGCTCGTGGGACATATAGTTGAACAGGATCGCCGGATGCTGGTGCGGATCGCGCGATTTAATACGCACATGCCCGCGGCTTGGTGAGCGCATCGACCCAACGTGACACTGGAAGCCGTGCTCTTTCACCGCGTTGGAGCCGTTGTAGTTAATCGCCACCGGCAGGAAGTGATACTGAATATTCGGCCACTCGAACTCCTCACGGCTGCGGATAAACCCACCCGCCTCGAAGTGGTTGCTCGCCCCCACGCCGGTGCCGCCAAACAGCCACTCGGCGCCAATCTTCGGCTGGTTCCACCACTGCAGGGCAGGGTAGAGGGAGACCGGCTCTTTGCATTCGTACTGGAGATACATCTCCAGGTGATCCTGCAGGTTTTCGCCCACGCCGGGCAGGTCATGCACCAGCGGAATATCAAACTGCTTCAGCAGTTCCGCGTTGCCCACGCCGGAGCGTTGCAGGATCTGCGGAGAGGCAATCGCCCCGGCGCACAGCAGCACCTCTTTGTTTGCCGATGCTTTGGACGGGATGGTGCTTTCGCCTTCCAGCCACTCAACGCCCACGGCGCGCTTGCCGTCAAAGAGAATGCGATCGGTCATGGCGTGGGTGCAGATGGTCAGGTTCGGGCGCTGCTTCGCCTGGTCCAGATAGCCGCGCGCGGTGCTGGCGCGTCGGCCCTGTGGCGTAACCGTTCTGTCCATCGGGCCGAAGCCTTCCTGCTGATAGCCGTTGAGATCGTCCGTGCGCGGGTAGCCCGCCTGCACGCCCGCTTCCACCATTGCCTCAAACAGCGGGTTCACGCCCGGTTTGGAGGTGGTGACGCTCACCGGGCCGTCGCCGCCGTGGTAGTCGTTTGGACCCACGTCGCGGGTTTCAGCCTTACGGTAGTAGGGCAGGCAGTTGAGGTAGCTCCAGTGCTCCAGACCCGGCTCTTTCGCCCAGTTGTCCAGATCCATCGCGTTGCCGCGCACGTAGCACATGCCGTTGATGAGCGAGGACCCGCCCAGCCCTTTACCGCGTCCGCACTCCATGCGGCGGTTATTCATATAGGGCTCTGGCTCGGTTTCGTACGCCCAGTTGTAGCGCTTGCCCTGCAGCGGGAATGCCAGTGCGGCAGGCATCTGGGTGCGGAAGTCAAAGCGGTAATCCGGGCCGCCCGCTTCAAGCAGCAGAACGGTGGTATCCGGATCTTCAGTCAGTCGTGTTGCCAGAACGTTGCCGGCAGAGCCGGCACCAATAATGATGTAGTCAAATTGCAAAAAAACCTCCCGGTTAAAATATGGACTGGAATTTACCCATCTCAACCTGGATGGACTTCACCTGGGTGTAACTCTGGAGCGTCATCACGCCGTTTTCGCGGCCGATGCCGGAGTGCTTGTAGCCGCCGACCGGCATCTCTGCCGGGGATTCACCCCAGGTGTTGATCCAGCAAATACCCGCCTCGAGCTGATGAATCGCGCGGTGGGCGCGGTTCAGATCCGCCGTCACGATGCCTGCCGCCAGCCCGTAGTCGGTGTCGTTGGCGCGGCGGAGAGCTTCTTCTTCAGATTCATAGGTGAGGATGGACATCACCGGCCCGAAGATCTCTTCGCGCACAATGGTCATCTCGTCGGTGCAGTCGGTGAACACGGTCGGGGCGACCCACGCGCCGTTGTCAAAGCCTTCGCCCTTCAGCACGTCACCGCCGCACAGCACGCGCGCGCCTTCCTCTTTGCCTTTGGCGATATAGCGCAGCACATTGTCGCGGTGCGGGAAGCTGACCAGCGGGCCAAAGTTGGTGTTTTCATCGAACAGATCGCCCGCGCGGATGCGGCCCACGCGCTCAACGATTTTCTGCTCAAACGCGGCCTTGAACTTCGCGGGTACGAACACGCGGGTGCCATTGGTGCAGACCTGGCCGGAGCTGAAGAAGTTGGCCATCATCGCGATGTCGGCAGCGAGATCGAGATCCGCATCGTCAAACACAATCAGCGGGGATTTGCCGCCCAGCTCCATCGTCACCTCTTTCAGGGACGAGGCCGCCGAGTTCGCCATCACCTTTTTGCCGCTGGCGACGCCGCCGGTGAAGGAGACTTTCGCGATGCCCGGGTGTTCGGTCAGGTACTGGCCGGTCTCCGCGCCCACGCCCGGCAGAACGTTAAACACGCCGTCCGGCAGGCCCGCTTCGGTGTAGATTTCCGCAAGCTTCAGGGCGGTGAGTGGGGTGACTTCGCTCGGCTTGAAGATCATCGCGTTGCCCGCCGCCAGCGCCGGGGCGGATTTCCACAGGGCGATCTGGATCGGGTAGTTCCACGCGCCAATACCCGCCACCACGCCCAGCGGCTCGCGACGGGTGTAGACGAAAGAGGTATCGCGCAGTGGGATCTGGCTGCCTTCCAGCGCCGGGATCAGCCCCGCGTAGTACTCCAGCACGTCCGCACCGGTGACGATATCCACGGTTGAGGTTTCCGAATACGCTTTACCGGTGTCGAGGGTTTCCAGCTTCGCCAGTTCGTCGTTCCGCTCGCGCAGGATATCGACGGCGCGACGCAGAATGCGCGAGCGCTCCATGGCGGTCATTGCCGCCCAGATTTTTTGCCCTTGCCGGGCACTCTGGACGGCGCGATCGACATCTTCGCGCCCGGCGGCCTGTACGGTCGCCAGAACGTCGCCGTTAGCCGGGTTAATGGTCTCGAAGGTGCGACCGCTGGTGGCGGATGTATAACCACCATTGATATAAAGCTGCTGTTCTGCCATTCGGGACATAAATTCTCCTCGGTTATTCGGTCGGTAAATGCTGGCTGATAAAGTGGCTGGTGAGCGACTGGGCTACGTTTTTATCCAGCGGTTTGCCGCTTAGCGCGGCGCGCAGCCACAACCCGTCGATCAGCGCTGCAAGCCCGTAGCCCGCCTCCTGCGCCTGTTCACGCGGCAGTTCGCGGCGGAATTCGTACACCAGGTTTGAAAGCAAACGGCGGCTGCTTACCTGTTGCAACCGGTAGAGCATCGGCTGATGCATGCT
Source organism: Enterobacter cloacae complex sp. 309I3 (assembly GCF_050031595.1). Taxonomy (NCBI): domain Bacteria; kingdom Pseudomonadati; phylum Pseudomonadota; class Gammaproteobacteria; order Enterobacterales; family Enterobacteriaceae; genus Enterobacter; species Enterobacter cloacae complex sp. 309I3. Next base: position 1,282,432 of record NZ_JBLGWI010000001.1, read on the forward strand.
GCTCGCCCAGAAGGCCAGCCAGGCTTTCATTGCCGCGCTGCTGATCTGGGTTTCATCAAAGTTGCCGCCGACAATCGCCTGCAATCGTTGCTCTGCGCTGCCATCCGGCAGGGCATGCAGGCGGCTCAGAACCGCGTCGCGCAGCTGGCCGGTGATGTCGCGCATGGTCGCTTCCAGCAGGCCATTTTTATCTTTGAAGTAGTGACTGATGATCCCGGTTGAGACTCCCGCCCGACGGGCGATCTGCGCGATGGTTGCGTCATGCATTCCCACTTCATTTATTGCTTCCAGCGTGGCGTCGATCAGTTGCCTGCGCCGGATCGGCTGCATCCCCACTTTGGGCATTTTTGCCACTCCATTCATCAGCGTTGGTTAACCATTAAAGCGGTTTTTGATTGGACGTTCAATATAAAATGTGTCTTAATTGTTGCGGATTTGGATTTTAATAGTTACAAAAATAGTGGGGATACTGGATGACAGATCTTTCGCAAGACAGAGAAAAGGACAAAATCAATCCGGTTGTTTTTTATACATCCGCAGGACTGATTTTGTTGTTTTCCCTGATGACGATCTTCTTTAGCGACTTCTCTGCCGAGTGGATTGGGCGCACCCTGAACTGGGTGTCGAAGACCTTCGGCTGGTACTATTTGCTGGCGGCGACGCTCTATATTGTCTTTGTTGTCTGCATTGCCTGTTCGCGCTTTGGCTCGGTGAAGCTCGGGCCCGAGCAGTCAAAACCCGAGTTTAGTCTGTTAAGCTGGGCGGCGATGCTGTTTGCCGCCGGTATCGGCATCGACCTGATGTTCTTCTCCGTGGCCGAACCGGTCACGCAATATATGCAGCCGCCGGAAGGGGCAGGGCAGACGATGGAGGCCGCGCGCCAGGCGATGGTCTGGACGCTGTTCCACTACGGACTGACCGGCTGGTCGATGTACGCCCTGATGGGCATGGCGCTCGGATACTTTAGCTATCGTTATAATTTACCCCTCACCATCCGCTCCGCGCTGTACCCGATTTTCGGTAAAAAGATAAACGGCCCGATAGGGCACAGCGTCGATATTGCGGCGGTGATCGGCACCATCTTCGGTATCGCCACCACGCTTGGCATTGGCGTGGTGCAGCTCAACTACGGGCTGAGCGTGCTGTTTGATATCCCGGATTCGCTGGCGGCGAAAGCCGCGCTGATCGCGCTGTCGGTGATTATCGCCACCATCTCGGTCACTGCCGGCGTGGATAAGGGGATCCGCGTGCTCTCCGAGCTGAACGTCGCGCTGGCGCTGGGGCTGATTTTGTTTGTGCTGTTTGTGGGCGACACTTCGTTCCTGCTCAATGCCTTAGTGCTGAACGTGGGTGACTACGTGAACCGCTTTATGGGCATGACGCTGAACAGCTTCGCCTTTGACCGCCCGGTGGAGTGGATGAACAACTGGACGCTGTTCTTCTGGGCGTGGTGGGTGGCGTGGTCGCCGTTTGTCGGCCTGTTCCTGGCGCGTATTTCACGTGGTCGCACCATCCGCCAGTTTGTGATGGGCACGCTGATCATTCCGTTCACCTTTACCCTGCTGTGGCTGTCGGTCTTTGGCAACAGTGCGCTGCATGAGATCATCCACGGTGACGCGGCGTTTGCGCAGGAGGCGATGGCGCACCCGGAGCGCGGATTCTACAGCCTGCTGGCGCAATACCCGGCGTTCACCTTTAGCGCCTCCGTGGCCACCATTACCGGCCTGCTGTTTTACGTCACCTCGGCGGATTCCGGTGCGCTGGTGCTGGGGAACTTCACCTCGAAGCTGAAGGACATCAACAGCGATGCACCAAACTGGCTGCGTATCTTCTGGTCGGTCGCCATCGGCCTGCTGACGCTCGGCATGCTGATGACCAACGGGATTTCCGCCCTGCAAAACACCACGGTGATCATGGGTCTGCCGTTCAGCTTTGTGATCTTCTTTGTGATGGCCGGGCTGTATAAATCGCTCAAGGTGGAAGACTACCGCCGTGTCAGCGCCAGCCGCGATACCGCGCCGCGCCCGCTGGGCGCCCAGGACAGACTGAGCTGGAAGAAGCGTCTCTCGCGCCTGATGAACTACCCGGGCACGCGCTACACCAGCCAGATGATGGAGACGGTCTGCTTCCCGGCAATGGAAGAGGTGGCGCAGGAGTTGCGATTACGCGGTGCCTACGTGGAGCTGAAAAACCTGCCGCCGGAAGAGGGTGAGACCCTGGGGCATCTGGATCTACTGGTGCATATGGGCGACGAGCAGAACTTTGTCTATCAGATCTGGCCGCAGCAGTATTCGGTGCCCGGGTTTACCTACCGCGCGCGCAGCGGCAAATCGACCTACTACCGGCTGGAGACCTTCCTGCTGGAAGGCAGCCAGGGGAATGATTTGATGGACTACAGCAAGGAGCAGGTGATTACGGATATTCTGGACCAGTATGAACGGCACCTGAACTTTATCCATCTGCACCGGGAAGCGCCGGGGAATAGTGTGATGTTCCCGGATGTTTGAAGTTTGATCTGAATAACGCGTTTGAAAGTTGAGGGGCCAGATTGTTGTGAATCTGGCCCTGTACTTTTCAAATAGTGCTTATTATATCTTGAATCGGAGGTGTACTATGTACTCCTTTGTATTGTTTCAAGGTATAGAATGAGTATCTTTGATGAGTTAAAAACTTCGCTTGAAGAGGCCGTTGAGATCCATAGCGGAAGGAAAGCCGCTTCCAGGGTAACTCGCTATGAAGTCGCGGATGTTCGCGCAATCAGAGAACAGCTAAATGTTACTCAAAGCGAAATGGCGAAGGCGCTTGGCACGAGCGTTGATACGATAAAAAGCTGGGAGTCTAAACGTCGTAACCCAACCGGGCTGGCGGCGAAGGTTCTCAATGTGATTCAGAAGGATCCCGCGTTTTATAAAGCGCTTGCAGCTCAATGAGCCCCCTCATGCCGGGTGGCGGCTTCGCCTTACCCGGCCTACCGCGAGCCAACTTTGTAGGCCTGATAAGCGAAGCGCCATCAGGCTTGTAGCAGCGTCAACACGCTGTCATCCCTTTTGTGCCAGAAGAGGGTGAAACGTGTGCCCTCCGCATATTCTCCAGCCGGGTGTGAAAGCACCAGCACAAGAGTTTTATCATCTAACGCTGCGACTCTCGCACAGTCAAAACCCATGTAAATCTTTACCTGCGGAAACAGCGCTTTAAACAAACTTTCTTTCGCGCTAAACGCGAGCGTCAGCGCCTGTGCAAAAGGGTAGCCTGAACGCGTTAAACACGCCGCTTCCTGCGCATTGATGATACCGTCCTGGATTTCATGGGCTTCACGGTTGGAAAGGATCGCCTCTGTATCGATACCTACAAGGGCATGAGGATGGTGAACCACAACCGCCATCGCCTGCGTGCCGCTGTGGGTGATGCTGCCCGAAATCCCGTCCGGCCAGAGCGGTTCGCCGCTGGGGCCGATGCCGGGAACGGCGTGGCCAGGTAAGGCATGCGCGGCGGCGATGCGGCCCGCCAGATGCTCGGCTTTGCGTTTGCGTCCGGCGTCAGCCAGCTGTGCGTGATGGGGGAGCCAGAGGAGATCGGCGTCGGTGAAGGTGGTGGGGGCGAAGGTGATGCGGTGAATGGTGAGGCTGGCGAGAACGAAAGTGCTGTGGGTTGTGTGCATGGTTTTCCCTTCAGAATTGTGCGGCCTGTTGCCCTCACCCCGACCCTCTCCCACAGGGAGAGGGGGGAAGTCACTGCCTGTATCAGAATCGGGTATTCACGCTCATATACCACGTGCGGCCTGGCTCATTATAGGTATAAGCCCCTGCGCCGTACATATAGGCACCCGTCGAGGTATTCCCGGTGGTCTGGGCATTACCCGCACGCCACTGACGTTTGTCGAAGACGTTATCCACGCCGCCGGTCAGGCTGACGTTTTTGGTCACGTCCCACGTCGCGCTCAGGCCAAGGATGCTATACGGGCTGACCTCGTCTTTCTCAGACCCGGTCACCGGCTGACCTTTGTAATTGTACTTCTTCGGCTGCTGCTTGCCGTACCAGGTGAAGGTCGACTGGAGCGACACATCCTGATGCACCTGCCAGCTCAGGGTAGAGTTCAGCGTGTACTCCGGGATGATCGACAGACGGTCGCCGGTCTCCTTGTTCTTGCTCTGCAACATGTAGGTGATGTTGTTGGTCCAGTTGATGGTATCGCTGACTGGCACGTTCAGGGAACCTTCCAGGCCTTCAACCACCGCTTTCGGCACGTTCTCCCACTGGTAGATATCGGTGGTGACTTTGCTGGTGGAGGTCTGGCCGATTGGCGCATAGCCCGCTTCAATCTTGTTGCGATAGTCGTTGCGGAACCAGGTCACGCCCGCCAGCCAGCCGTCGCGTTTCCACTCCAGACCAATCTCTTTGTTGATGCTGGTTTCGGCTTTCAAATCGTCGTTACCCATCATGTAGCAGCCCACGCCGTCAGAGCTGGCGTAGCAGCCCTGGCCCTTGCTGTATAACAGGTAGTTCGGGTTGGTCTGGTACAGGCTCGGTGCTTTGTAGGCACGCGCAATACCCATCTTCAGGGTGAAATCATCCCCCAGACCCTGCGACAGGTTCAGGGACGGGCTCCAGTTGTTACCCACGATGGTGTGGTGGTCGAAGCGCAGCGCCGGGGTCAGCATGGTGCTGTCGGTCAGCTCCATATTGTTTTCCGCAAACAGGGAGAAAATCTCTGCGGAGGTATACGGGCTGCGATCGTCGCTCATCCCTGGAATGGTCCCGCCCTGCAGGGTTTGCGAGAAGGAGGTGGAATCCTTCATGCGCTGCTGGTTCCACTCGGTGCCCAGCGTCAGGTTCTGGTTGACGATGAAATCAATCGGCAGGTTGATCTCACTGTGCAGCATGACGTCGGCCAGGTCGGTATCGGTGAATTTATCGCTGTTGAACAGCCCTTCGGTTCCTCCGGCCAGCCCTTCACCCAGACGCGAGTTGCGGGTGTGTTCGTACTGCGCCCAGTTGCTGGTGGTAATGCCGTTATCCCAGCCGCCATTCCACGTGACGGCGAAGTTCTGACGATAGATACGGTTGGTCTCTTTACCGTAGTTCTTCTTCACCAGCGCATTGTCGTTGTTGGTGTTCTGGGTATCACCGGCGTAGAGGTTGTTCTGGCGGCTGTAGCCCGCTTCAAACTCCAGAGACTGCATTGGCGCAAAGTCCCAACGCACCACGCCATTGATGTCTTTGTTTTCTACCCCTTCACGGCCTGCAGGCAGGGTGTTGGCATAGGCGCCGGTACGCTCGGACTGATGGCCCTGGTTGATGTCCCACGCATCGGCCTGGGTTTTGTCGAGGTTACCGTACATGCGGAAGCTGAAGTCGCCGCCCAGCGGGCCGCTCAGGCTGAAGTTGGTGCGTTTTGTGGAACCTTCATCCTTGTGTTCAGGCGCGTTCAGATAGGTGTTCCAGGAGCCGTGCCACTGGTCGTCGAATTTTTTGGTGATGATGTTCACCACGCCGCCTGCCGCACCGTTGCCGTAACGCGCGGCGGCCGGGCCACGGATCACTTCGATACGCTCGATCATCTCAGGCGGCACCCAGCCGGTATCACCGCGGGTGTCGCGCTCGCCGCGCCAGCCCAGACGAATCGAGTTGCGGCTCGTGACCGGCTTGCCGTCGATCAGGATCAGCGTGTTTTCCGGGCCCATACCGCGGATATCAATTTGGCGGTTGTTACCGCGCTGGCCGCTGGTGGAGTTACCGGTCAGGTTAACGCCTGGCATGGTGCGGATGATTTCAGACACGTCACGCGCGGGCGGATTTTTACGGATCTCATCGGCGGTAATGGTGGAAACCCCCGGCGCCTGCAAATTCTGCTCGGCGGCGGTGATCACCATGGTGTCTTCATGCTGCGCGGAGGCGGTATTGTCGTCTGCCATGGCAGGCAGCGCGACGCCATAAATCCCTAAATTGACCAGCAAGGCCAGAGAGTGAATCTTCTTATTCATTGGATGTCCCGCTTTTATGGTTTCTTATGAACGCGCTTCCCACAGCGCGGGCATTACGCTATTGCAAATGCAAATAGTTATCAATAATATTATCAATAAAATTTGTCCTGAAACAAAAAAGACTGTTAAACATGAGGTTAGAAGGGTGACGGTGTTAACAACGGGAAGTGAAGCCTGGTGGCAGTCGAAAAACGGCCCGGAATGGGTGCGTGAACAGGGGAAATATAGGGTCACCTTCTGGTGGCGCGATCCGGCGGGAACGCAACACACCTCGGCGGTGAAACGCGTCTGGCTGTATATCACGGGCGTAACCGATCACCATAAAAATGCCCGCCCACAATCCCTCGAACGCATCCCGGATACCGACGTCTGGCAATGGCAGGGCGAGTTCAGCCCCCAGTGGCGCGGCAGCTACTGCTTTATCCCCTCAGAGAATACAGACGATTTTGCACCCGATGTGTTTCACGGTGAGCAGCCGGATCGCCTGGCGCTGCGCGAAGGCTGGCGCAAGCTGTTGCCGCAGGCGATATCCGACCCGCTTAATGCCCAGAGCTGGCGAGGCGGGCGAGGGCATGATGTCTCTGCGCTGGAGATGCCCGACGCTCCGGTGCAGCCCGGCTGGGATCGCCCCAATACGTCATACCGGCAGCCGGTCTGCATTGACTGGCAGAGCAAGCGGCTGGGCAATCGTCGTCGCGTCTGGATATTTACCACCGGCGATGACGATCCGGAACGCCCGCTGGCGGTGCTGCTCGACGGCCAGTTCTGGGCCGAGAGCATGCCCGTCTGGCCAGCGCTGACAGCGCTTACCGACGGACGCAAACTGCCGCCTGCCGTCTACGTTTTAATCGATGTGATAGATATGGCGCATCGCAATAACGAATTGCCCTGTAACCCCGATTTCTGGCTGGCGGTGCAGGAAGAACTTCTCCCTCTTGTAAAACAACGCACGCCATTCAGCGACCGCGCAGACCGTACGGTGGTCGCAGGCCAGAGCTTCGGCGGTCTCTCATCGCTTTATGCCGCACTTAACTGGCCGCAGCGTTTTGGCTGCGTGCTGAGCCAGTCCGGCTCTTACTGGTGGCCGCATCGCGGCGGGCAGCAGGAAGGGCTGCTTATCGCGCAACTGAAAGCGGGTGAAAAAACCGCACGCGGCCTGCGCATCGTCCTTGAGGCCGGGTGCAACGAGCCGCTGATTTATCGCGCAAATCAGGCCATTTACGACGAACTGCACACACAGCAGCAGGTTTACTGGCGTCAGGTTGACGGCGGACACGACGCGCTTTGCTGGCGCGGTGGGCTGACGCAGGGGCTGATGACCCTCTGGCAGCCGCTTATTCACTAACGGAGTCTGTATGGAATTCAGCAATCCTTTCGATAATCCGCAGGGGCAGTTTGCTATTTTGCGTAACGATCAGGGGCAGTACAGCCTGTGGCCGCAGCAGTGCGAATTGCCCGCAGGCTGGCGCGTGGTATGCGAAGCGCAATCGCAGGACGCATGCCAGCAGTGGCTGGCCGAACACTGGCAGACGCTCAGCCCCTCTAATTATGCGGGGGAGCATGCATGAACCGTCTGCCGCTTGTCGCCGCCCAGCCGGGCATCTGGATGGCGGAGCAGCTTTCCAGCCTGCCGAACGCCTGGAGCGTGGCACACTACACCGAACTGAAAGGCGATATTGACGCACCGCTGCTGGCAAAAGCCGTTGCCGAAGGCATGATGCAGGCCGACACTCTGCGCATGCGCTTCACCGAGGATAACGGTGAGGTGTGGCAGTGGGTGGATGCATCAATGACGCTGCCTGAACCGGAAATCGTAAATGCCGGTTCCCATGACGCCGCCGTGGCGCTGATGGACGCCGACCTTAACCAGAACCTTCGTGTCGACAGCGGTCAGCCCCTGGCGTTTCACCTGCTGATTCAGATCGGTCCGCAACACTGGTACTGGTATCAGCGCTATCACCATTTAGTGGTCGATGGCTTCAGCTTCCCGGCGATTACCCGCCAGATCGCTGCGATTTATGCCGCGTGGAAGAGGGGCGAGCCCACGCCGGACTCCCCGTTTACGCCGTTCGCCGGGGTGGTGGAGGAGTATCAGCGCTACCGCGCCAGCGAGGCGTATCAGCGCGACGGCGCCTTCTGGGCTGAGCAGCGCAAACAGCTTCCTTCTCCGGTTTCGCTTTCCTCTGCGCCGCTACCTGGGCGCGCCGCCACCACCGACATCCTGCGCCTGAAAATCGCCGCCGATGGCCGCGCCTTCAGCCAGCTTGCGCAGGCCGCAGGACAGGTACAGCGCACCGATCTGGCGCTTGCGCTGGTGGCGCTGTGGCTGGGCCGTCTCACCGGACGGCTGGACTACGCCGCTGGGTTTATCTTTATGCGCCGCATGGGCTCCGCTGCGCTGACCGCAACCGGCCCGGTGCTCAACGTGCTGCCGCTGGCGGTGAACATTCATCCGCACGAGAGCCTGCCGGAACTGGCGCAGCGCCTGGCAAACCAGCTGAAAAAAATGCGTCGCCACCAGCGCTACGACGCCGAGCAGATCGTGCGCGACAGCGGGCGTGCCGCAGGGGATGAAGCCCTGTTCGGCCCGGTGCTCAACGTCAAGGTATTCGATTACCAGCTGGACATCGACGGCGTGGAGGCCACCACCCACACGCTGGCCACCGGCCCGGTTAACGATCTGGAGCTGGCATTGTTCCCGGACGAGCAGGGTGGGCTGAGCATTGAGATCCTCGCCAATAAACAGCGCTACGATGAAACCACGCTGGCCCGTCACGTGGCGCGCCTGAATGGGATGTTGACGCAATTTGCCGCTAACCCGGACCTGCGCTGCGGCGAGGTTGAAACGGTCTCAGAGCAGGAATACCAGCAGCTTGCACGCATTAACGACACCGGGCTGGCGCTACCGTCCACCACGCTTGCGGAACTGGTGGCGGAACAGGCGAGCAAAACGCCGGACGCGCCCGCGCTGGCGGATGCGCACATCGAGCTCAGCTATCGCCAGATGCGCGAGCAGGTGGTGGCACTGGCGCATCTGTTGCGTGAGCGCGGCGTGAAACCGGGCGACAGCGTGGCGGTGGCGCTGCCGCGCTCGGTATTCCTGACGTTAGCGCTGCACGGCATTGTGGAGGCGGGGGCCGCGTGGTTGCCGCTGGATACCGGCTACCCGGACGATCGTCTGCGGATGATGCTGGAGGACGCGAAGCCGTCGCTGCTTATCACCACCGACGAACAGCGCCCGCGCTTTAGCGATCTGTCCGTCGGGACATTTAGTTACAACACACTATTACCGGCTGCGGAGGCTGAACCGCTGCGGCTGGCGAAGCCGGAGCAGACGGCGTACATCATCTTTACGTCGGGCTCGACAGGGCGTCCGAAGGGGGTAATGGTCGGGCATACTGCCATCGTTAACCGTCTTAAATGGATGCAGGATCACTACCCGCTGACGGCGTGTGACGTGGTGGCGCAGAAAACACCGTGCAGCTTTGACGTGTCGGTCTGGGAGTTCTGGTGGCCGTTTATCGCCGGGGCGAAGCTGGTGATGGCCGAGCCGGACGCGCACCGTGATCCTCAGGCCATGCAGCAATTCTTTGCGCACTATGGCGTCACCACTACCCACTTTGTGCCGTCGATGCTGGCGGCGTTTGTCGCCTCGCTGACGCCGGAAAACACCGACTGCTGTAAGAGCCTCAGGCAGGTATTCTGCAGCGGGGAAGCACTGCCGACGGAACTTTGTCGCGAATGGGAGCGGCTCACCCACGTGCCGCTGCATAACCTCTACGGCCCGACGGAAGCGGCGGTGGACGTTAGCTGGTATCCGGCATTTGGACCAGAGCTGGCGGCAGTTGCAGGTAACAGCGTGCCGATCGGTTTCCCGGTATGGAACACCGGGTTGCGGATCCTGGATGCGATGATGCGCCCGGTACCGTTTGGCGTGGCGGGCGATCTCTATCTCACCGGTATTCAGCTGGCGCAGGGGTATCTGGGGCGTCCGGATCTCACCGCCAGCCGCTTTATTGCCGATCCGTTCGCGCCGGGCGAGCGGATGTACCGTACCGGTGACGTCGCCCGCTGGCTGGACAACGGCGCGGTGGAGTATTTAGGCCGCAGCGACGACCAGCTGAAAATTCGCGGCCAGCGCATCGAGCTTGGCGAAATCGACCGGGCGATGCTGGCGCTGCCCGACGTAGCGCAAGCCGTGGCGCACGCCTGCGTGTTCAACCAGGCGGCGGCCACCGGCGGCGATGCCCGTCAGCTGGTGGGATATGTGGTTTCTGAATCCGGCTTACCGCTGGATCGCGACGCGCTGCTTGCCTCACTCAGATCGCAATTGCCGCCGCATATGGTGCCGGTGGTGTTACTGCAAATTAGCGCGCTGCCGTTAAGCGCAAACGGCAAACTGGATCGCAAGGCGCTGCCGCTGCCGGAGTTGACCAGCAAAACCATCGGACGCACACCGGAAAGTGCAACCGAAATTGCCGTCTCGCAGGCGTTTGCGTCTTTGCTGGGCTGTGCGGTGAACGACATCGAAGCCGATTTCTTTGCCCTCGGCGGCCACTCGCTGCTGGCGATGCGCCTGGCCGCACAACTCAGCCGTACGTTCGCCCGCAAGGTGACGCCGGGGCAGATAATGGTCGCCTCTACGGTCTGCAGGCTGAGTGCTCTGCTGGATTCGCCGATAAGCGACGAGCAGGCACAGCGTCTGGGTTATGAAACCTTGCTGCCGCTGCGCGTAAGCGACGGCCCGACGCTGTTCTGCTTCCATCCGGCTTCCGGTTTTGCCTGGCAGTTCAGCGTGCTGGCGCGCTACCTTAGCCCGCGCTGGTCCATTACCGGAATTCAGTCGCCGCGCCCGGAGGGGCCGATGCAGCAGTGTGCGGATCTGGATGGGGTGATTGAACATCATCTGACTACGTTACGTGGCCGGCAGCCCCACGGGCCGTATTACCTGTTCGGCTACTCGCTTGGCGGTACGCTGGCGCAGGGGATTGCTGCGCGTCTGCGTGAACAGGGCGAAACCGTCGCCTTCCTGGGTCTGCTGGATACCTGGCCACCGGAAACCCAGAACTGGGCGGAAAAAGAGGCCAACGGACTCGACCCGGCGGTGCTGGCCGAAATTGAGCGCGAGCGACAGGCGTTTATCGCTGCCCAGCAGGGGCAGGGCTCCAGCGCGCTATTCAACGCCATTGAAGGTAACTACGCCGACGCGGTGCGGCTGCTCACCACGGCGCACAGCTCGCGGTTTGACGGGAAAGCAACGCTGTTTGTTGCCGAGCGCACGCGAACGATGGATCCGCAGGTGGCGTGGTCGCCGTGGGTAAATGAACTGGAGGTATACAGCCAGGATTGCGCCCATGTGGACATCATTTCGCCGCAGGCGTTTGAGAAGATTGGGCCGGTGTTGCAGAAGATGTTGGGGGAGTGATTTCCCCTCACCCTAACCCTCTCCCACGGGGAGAGGGGATGATTTGCTCCCTCTCCCTGTGGGAGAGGGCCGGGGTGAGAGCATCAGCGCGCACGCTTTCCAAGCGGCACCACCAGCGGCGTGCCCGCCACCGGGTCGTCAATAATCATGCAGCGCATGCCGTAGATCCGCTCGATAAGCTCTGGCGTCACAATCTCCTTCGGCGCGCCCTGCGCCACAATTTCGCCGTCGCGCAGTGCAATTAAATGCGTGGCATAGCGGCAGGCCTGATTCAAATCATGCAGCACCGCCGCCAGGGTGTAACCTTGCGTGCGGTTGAGCTCGCTCAGCAACTCGAGCAGATCGATCTGATGGCTGATATCAAGCCAGGTCGTCGGTTCATCCAGCAGCATAATGGAGGTCTCCTGCGCCAGCACCATCGCGATCCACGCCCGTTGACGCTGGCCGCCGGAAAGCGTGTCCACGCTCTGCCGGGCGAGGTCCGTAATGCCCGTTGCCTGCATCGCGCGGTTCACCGCGTCTTCATCTTCCTTGCGCCAGCGGGTAAACAGCGGCTGGTGCGGATAGCGTCCGCGTGAGACCAGCTCCTGCACCGTGATGTCTCCCGGCGTGGTGGCGTTTTGCGCCAGCAGCCCGATGCGCCTGGCCACCTCTTTACTGGCAAAGCGCTGGATCTGCTCGCCGTCGAGGAATACGTGGCCTTCAACCGGCGTCATCAGGCGACTGAGGGTGCGCAAAAGGGTCGACTTGCCGCAGCCGTTCGGGCCGATAATCGCCGTGAAATGGCCGTCAGGAATGTTGACGGTTAAGTCATGGGCAACGATTTTTTTGCCGTAACCGAGAGTAAGGCTTTCGCCGCGCAAGCGGTTGGTTGAATCGGTCATTTCTTGCGTGACTCCTGAACGAGCAAGACGATGAGGTAAATCCCGCCAAGGCTGACGGTGACAACGCCCACCGGAAGTTGATAAGGCATAAACAGCCGCTGGGCGCAGAGATCGGCGGCCAACAGTAACATTGAGCCGCACAGCGCCGCCTGGGTTAAGCCCCAGCGGGCCGTACCGCTAAGACGACGCGCAATGTGAGGGGCAACAAGGGCGATAAAGGAGATGGGGCCGGCAATCGCAGTGGAGGCCGCGGTGAGCAACACGGCGACCAGCATCAGCATCAGGCGCGAACGCTCAACGCCGACCCCCAGCGCACAGGCGCTGTCGTCACCCATCTCCAGCAGCCGCATGCGCCGCACCAGCAGCAGCGCGGCGATAAACATCAGCAGAATCAATGGCGCGGCAGGCCAGACTTTGCCCCAGGTCAGGCCGTTGAGGGAACCGGCATACCACAGCCCGGCCGACAGCGCCGTTTCCAGCGAAGCCTGCAAGAGCAGCCAGGTATTGAACGCCATCAGCATGGCACGCACGCCGATACCGATAATGATCAGGCGGAAAGTGTCGATACCGTTGCGCCAGGCGAGCAGCCAGATCACCAGCGCGGTCAGTATCCCGCCGGTCATCGCCGTCACGGTGATGGCCGTCAGATGCTGACCAAACAGCACCATCGCGACCAGCACGCCGCTCCAGGCACCGGTGTTGAGACCCATTACATCCGGGCTGCCGAGCGGATTGCGCATCAGCGACTGGAAAATCGCGCCGCTGACGCCAAGCGCGGCACCCACCAGCATCGCCATTGCCACGCGCGGCAGTCGCCACTCCGTCACCACCATCGTGACAGCGCGCGGGGCGCTGCCGGTGAGCGCGTTAAACACCTGGGCGAGATCGAGCGTCACCGCGCCGCTGCACAGGCTTGCGATCGCCAGCATCAGAATGGCGATAACCAGCAGCGAAACGCTGAGGATCAAACGACGAGAGGGGGCCATCATGCGTCACCTCCGCGTTTACGTCGTACCAGGAAGATCAGGACCGGCGCGCCGATAAAGGCGCTTACCACCGAAACGCGCAGTTCGCCGGGAACCAGAAGACGCCCGACAACATCAGCGAACAAGAGCAGGGCCGGGGTGGCCAGCAGCGTCACCGGCAGCGACCAGCGGTGATCGGCCCCCACCAGCCAGCGCGACAGATGCGGCATCATCAGCCCGATAAAGGCAATCGGGCCGACCACTGCCGTCGCACTGCCGCACAGCACGGTGATGACCACTAATCCCGTCAACTGGGTTCGCGCCACGCGGTTGCCGAGCGCGGTGGCGGTGTCGCTGCCAAGGCTCAGGCTGTTCAGCGCCCGGCTTAAACCGAGTGCCACGGCGGCGGCAATCATCACCGGGATGACCACCACCTTAAGCGTCTCCAGCGTGCGGATATCCAGCGAACCGGCCTGCCAGAAGCGGAGCTGATCGTAAACGTCCGGGTTAAGCAGGGCGATGCCGTTAGATAACCCTTCCAGCACGGCGGCAAGCGCCACGCCCGCCAGCGTCAGACGTACCGGGCTAAGCTGCCCGCCGCCCTGGCTGCCGGTAAAGGCGACAATCAGCGAGGCCGCCAGCGCGCCGCAAAAGGCCATTACCAGTTGTTCTGAGGGAGAGGTAAACCCGAACAGCGCCGCACCAAGCACAATGGCAAAGCTGGCACCGCTATTCACGCCAAGAATGCCGGGGTCAGCTAGCGGGTTGCGGGTGAGGGTTTGCATAAGTGCCCCCGCAAGCCCCAGTGCGCCACCGGCAAGTAATCCGGCCAGGGTACGGGGCAGGCGGGCATCCAGCACGATGGTGCAGTCGGCGCTCTGACAGGTACCAAAGAGCGCATCAACAATCACGGAGGCGGGCAGCGGTTTCGCACCAACCAGCAGACTGAGCGCCATCGCAAGGATTAACAGCAGCAATAACACGGGCACGGCAACGGCGCGCACCGCAGAAGAAGAGGAAAACGACATAGCAACATCCATGATTTGATAATGATAGTGATTATCGTTATCTATCTTATTTGGCTATGTTAGCATGTGCGCCCATGGAATGGGTAGAAATAGACTCAAGGTCTTGTCATGAATCAAAAATCCTGGCTGATTAACCTCAGCCTGCTGAAGACGCACCCGGCGTATCGCGCCGTGTTTATCGCGCGTTTTATCTCCATTTTGTCCCTCGGCCTGCTCGGCGTTGCCGTCCCGGTACAGATCCAGACGTTGACGCACTCCAGCTGGCTGGTCGGGCTGTCGGTCACCTTAACCGGCGGGGCGATGTTTATCGGTCTGATGATCGGCGGCGTGCTGGCCGACAGGTACGAACGCAAGAAGCTGATCCTGCTGGCACGCGGCACCTGCGGGGTGGGGTTTGTCGGATTGTGCCTGAACGCGATGCTGCCGGAACCCTCCTTACTCGCCATTTACGCCCTCGGGCTGTGGGATGGTTTCTTTGCTTCGTTAGGCGTGACGGCGCTGCTGGCCGCCACACCCGCGCTGGTAGGGCGTGAGAATTTGATGCAGGCGGGGGCAATTACCATGCTTACGGTCCGTCTTGGCTCGGTGATATCGCCGATGGTGGGCGGCCTGCTGCTGGCCACCGGTAACGTGGCGTGGAACTACGGCCTCGCGGCGGCGGGGACGTTTATCACCACCTTAACCTTGTTGCGTCTGCCGCTTCTGCTACCGCCACCGCAGCCGCGTGAGCATCCGCTGAAATCGCTGATGGCGGCGATCCGGTTTCTGTTCAGCAACCCGCTGATTGGTGGTATTGCGCTGCTCGGTGGTCTGCTGACGATGGCGAGCGCCGTACGCGTGCTGTATCCGGCGCTGGCGGGGGTGTGGCAGATGAGCGCCTCAGAGATTGGCGTGTTGTACGCCGCCATTCCGCTCGGCGCGGCGTGTGGTGCGCTAACCAGCGGCAGGCTGGCGCAGAGCGCGCGTCCAGGGTTAATTATGCTGTTGACGACACTGGCATCGTTTATCGCGATGGGGTTCTTCAGCCTGATGCCGGTCTGGGCGTTGGGTGTGCTGTGTCTGGTGCTCTTCGGCTGGCTGAGCGCCATCAGTTCTCTGTTGCAGTACACCCTGATCCAGACCCAGACGCCGGAGGGGATGCTCGGGCGCATCAACGGCCTGTGGACCGCGCAAAACGTGACGGGCGATGCCATTGGCGCGGCGATCCTCGGTGGGCTGGGGGCCGTCATGACACCGGTGGCTTCGGCGAGCACCAGCGGGTTTGCGTTAGCCGTTGTAGGTGGGATCCTGTTAATGGTATTAGCAGAATTGCGCCGGTTCCGGCAGGAAGTTGTATTGAACGACGGTGCGGCCTGATGCCCCCACCCCGCCCCTCTCCCACGGGGAGAGGGAGGGAAAATGCCTACTTAAACAATGCATTTAATCTCTCTAACACCAGCATCGCGCTGTAATAATCCAGGCGGAACGTCTCCGTTCCCAGTGCCCACACGCGTTTATTCTTCACCGCAGGCAGGTGAGCCAGCAGCGGGTTGGCGTAAATCGCCTCAACGTCTTTTTGATCGCCGGCAAACAGGAACAGGCCTTCACCGTTCAGCCCGGTAGCCAGATTTTCACCGCCTAACTGGATGATGTCGTGACGTTTGCCCTGACTTTTTGAGGTGTGCAGCCCGGCAGGCAGTTCGGCCAGGGTAAAGCCTAACTGGTGCAACAGCTGGCCCTGGGCAGACTCCGCGGTCCACAGGTTAGCGCTGTGCGCGGCAGCGGTGTACACAATGGCGTTCACCGGTTGCGGCGGCAGCGTCATCTGCTGTTTCACCTGCGCGAGTTGTTTATCGAATGCTGCAATGCGTTCGGCGGCCTGTTTTTCCTGTCCGGTTATCGTGCCTAACTGCTTCAGCAGTTCCTGCCAGCTTTTGTCGTCGTAGTTGATGATGAGCGTCGGCGCGATGGCGGAGAGCTGATCGTACAACGCCAGGGCCGAATCTCCGCCGGTCGCGCTAATCAGAATCAGATCCGGCATCTGCGCCGCCACCGCTTCCGCACTCGGCTCGCCAATGTACAGGCGCGCCACGTTGCGCTGTTTCGCAATATCACCCCACTGACGTAAAAAGCCCTGCGCATCCGCCACGCGGTTATTGGGCGTGGTCGCCCCGCTGGCCACTACCGGAGCGTCAATCGCCAGCAATGAGCCGGTCAGGGTCACGCTGGTGGAGACAATGCGCGTGGGTTTGCTCTCCAGGGTATGCACGCCGCGGCTGTCGGTTACCTGACGCGGCCAGTCGGCGGCGATGGCTGAGGTTAGTCCTAAAACAAAACATCCCGTTAAAAGAAGGGCATTACGGCAAACGGCGGGGAATTTCACAACGCGGCATCCTGTTCTCTTTGAAGTTAATGCTTCTCATTTTCATGATTGCGGCGAGGGGATGCAAGCGATACTCGCACAAGATGTTCGCTCTGCGGTTGACACCGGCGCGATGTGGGATTAGGTTAGCCAACGAAAATATAAATGATAATCATTATTGCTTCTTTTATCATTTTATGGAGGATGATATGGATACGTCCCTGGCTGAGGAAGTTCAGCACACCGCGACCACGCTGCCATCAGACAGCTTTTTCTTTATGTCGCCTTACCGCAGTTTTACCACGTCAGGCTGTTTTTCCCGTTTCTCTGAACCCGCCGAGGGCGGTGATAACCCGTCGGGGGCCTTCCAGCAGAAACTGGCTCAGGCTTTCCGCAACGCGAAGGCCAGTGGCATTGCCCATCCCGTGATGGTGGGAGCCATCCCGTTCGATACCCGCAAGCCCTCATCCCTGTTTATTCCGCAGCACTGGCAGACCTTTTCGCGCCCGGCGCGTCAGCAGTCCGCGCGCTATTTTTCCGCTTCCCAGGCGTTGAGCGTGGAAACCCGCACTGAGATCCCGCCGCAGCCCGTGTTTGAAGAGATGGTTGCCCGTGCGGCAGCGCTCACCGCCACGCCACAGGTGAACAAAGTGGTGCTGTCGCGGCTGATTGATATTGCGACGGATAAAAAGATTGATAGCGGCGCGCTGATGGAGCGACTGATCGCCCAGAATCCGGCCAGCTTCAACTTCCATGTGCCGCTGGAAGATGGCGGCGTACTGCTGGGCGCGAGCCCGGAACTGCTGCTGCGTAAAGAGGGGACACACTTTAGCTCTCTGCCGCTGGCGGGCTCTGCGCGTCGTCAGCCGGATGACGTGCTGGATCGCGAGGCGGGTAATAAGCTGCTGGCCTCCGAGAAGGATCGCCACGAGCACGATCTGGTGACCCAGGCGATGAAAGCCATTCTGGCACCGCGCAGCCATCATCTCAGCATGCCAGCTTCCCCGCAGCTGATCACCACCCCAACGCTCTGGCATCTGGCGACGCCAGTGGAAGGGGACGCCCGTGAAAATGAGAACGCCCTGACTCTGGCCTGTCTGCTGCACCCGACGCCTGCGCTGAGCGGTTTCCCGCATCAGGCGGCAAAAGAGCTGATTGCCGGGCTGGAGCCGTTCGACCGCGAACTGTTTGGCGGCATCGTTGGCTGGTGTGACAGCGAAGGCAACGGCGAGTGGGTGGTGACCATCCGCTGCGCGCGTTTGCTTAAAAATCGCGTTCGCCTGTTTGCCGGTGCGGGCATTGTGCCAGCCTCCTCCCCGGTGGGCGAGTGGCGCGAAACCGGGGTGAAGCTCTCCACCATGCTCAACGTTTTTGGTTTGCACTGAGGAATTATCATGACCATCCCCTTTACCCGTTGGCCTGAGGAGTTTGCCCGGCGCTACCGTGAAAAAGGCTACTGGCAGGATCTGCCGCTGACTCACATTCTGACCGACCACGCGGAGAAAGATACCGTCGCCATTATTGACGGTGAACGTCACCTGACCTGGCGCGCGTTCAACCAGGCGGTGAATAACCTGGCCTCCGCCCTGCAGGGGCAAGGCGTGCGTCGTGGCGAGACCGCGCTGGTTCAGCTCGGCAACGTGGCTGAGTTTTACATCACCTTTTTCGCGCTTCTGCAGGTGGGGGTGGCTCCGGTGAACGCGCTCTTCAGCCACCAACGTAACGAGCTGAACGCCTACGCCGCACAGATCAAACCTGCGCTGCTGATTGCCGACCGCGAGCATGCCCTGTTTGCGGGCGATGATTTCCTGAACCGTTTTGTGGATGAACATCGCTCTGTGCGTGTTGTCCTGCTGCGTGGCGATAACGGCGCACATGCCCTGGAGGCGGCCATCGCCCACCCGGCGGCCCATTTCATCCCCAACCCCACGCCCGCCGACGAAGTGGCGTTCTTCCAGCTTTCAGGCGGCAGTACCGGCACGCCAAAACTGATCCCGCGTACGCATAACGATTACGACTACAGCATCCGTCGCAGCAACGAAATTTGCGGCATTACTGCGGATACCCGCTATCTGAATGCGCTACCGGCGGCCCATAACTACGCCATGAGTTCCCCGGGTTCGTTAGGGGTATTCATGGCTGGTGGTTGCGTGGTGCTGGCGCACGATCCGAGCGCCACGATCTGCTTCCCGCTGATTGAACGCCATCAGATTAACGTCACCTCGCTGGTGCCCCCGGCGGTCAGCCTGTGGTTGCAGGCGATTGCCGACGGCGCGGGCAATGCGCAGCTTAAATCGCTGAAGCTGCTGCAGGTGGGGGGCGCACGCCTCTCCGCCACGCTTGCCGCGCGTATTCCGGCGGAAATTGGCTGCCAGCTACAGCAGGTGTTCGGCATGGCGGAAGGGCTGGTGAATTACACCGCTCTCGACGATACCCCGGAGCGCATCATCCACACCCAGGGCCGTCCGATGTGCCCGGATGACGAAGTATGGGTGGCGGACGAGCAAGGCAACCCGCTGCCGCGTGGCGAAACAGGGCGTCTGATGACCCGTGGGCCGTACACCTTCCGCGGCTATTTCAACAGCCCGGAACACAACGCCAGCGCCTTTGATGCCAACGGGTTTTACTGCTCCGGCGATCTGATTGCCATCGACGAGCAGGGGTACATCACCGTGCAGGGGCGCGAGAAAGATCAGATCAACCGCGGCGGGGAGAAGATCGCCGCTGAAGAGATCGAAAACCTGCTGCTGCGCCATGAGGCGGTGATCCACGCCGCGCTGGTGAGCATGGAGGACAGCCTGTTGGGCGAGAAAAGCTGCGCGTTTCTGGTGGTGAAACAGCCGCTGCGCGCGGTTGAGGTGCGTCGCTTCCTGCGCGAGCAGGGCGTTGCCGAATTCAAACTGCCGGATCGCGTGGAGAGCGTGGATGCGCTGCCGTTAACGCCGGTCGGCAAAGTCGATAAGAAACAGTTGCGCCTGTGGATCGCTGAACGCGCCCGGGCCTGAGGAACAGAGTATGGCTATTCCAAAATTAACCGCTTACGCGCTGCCAACTGCCGCAGAGTTGCCGACAAGTAAAGTGAACTGGGCGTTTGAGCCTGAACGTGCCGCGCTGCTGATCCACGATATGCAGGAGTATTTCCTGAACTTCTGGGGCGAAAACAGCGCGATGATGCAGCAGGTGGTGGCGAACATCGCCAGGCTGCGCACGTACTGTAAAGCACACAACATTCCGGTTTACTACACCGCCCAGCCGAAAGAGCAGAGCGACGAAGACCGCGCCCTGCTGAATGACATGTGGGGCCCGGGCCTGACCCGCTCCCCGGAGCAGCAGCGCATCGTCGCTGAACTGACCCCGGACGAAGCGGACACCGTGCTGGTGAAGTGGCGCTACAGCGCGTTTCATCGCTCGCCGCTGGAGCTGATGCTGAAAGAGACAGGCCGCAATCAGCTGCTGATCACCGGCGTGTATGCCCACATCGGCTGCATGACCACCGCCACCGATGCGTTTATGCGCGACATCAAACCCTTCTTTATTGCCGACGCGCTGGCAGATTTCACCCGCGAAGAGCATCTGATGTCGCTCAACTATGTGGCGGGGCGTTCCGGCCGCGTGGTGATGACCGATGATCTGTTGCCGTCGGTTCCGGCCTCAAAAGCGGCGCTGCGTGAGCTCATCCTGCCATTACTCGATGAAACCGACGAACCGATGGATGATGAAAACCTGATCGACTACGGCCTGGATTCGGTGCGCATGATGGCGCTCGCCGCACGCTGGCGTAAAGTCCACGGCGATATCGATTTCGTGATGCTGGCAAAAAATCCGACCCTCGACGCCTGGTGGGCGCTACTCTCCCGCGAGGTGCAGTAATGGTTTTTGATTTCACCGGCAAAACCGTCTGGGTGACAGGGGCGGGTAAAGGGATTGGTTATGCGACGGCGCTGGCCTTTGCCGACGCGGGCGCGAAGGTGACCGGATTCGATCTGGCTTTCCCGCAGGAGAATTATCCGTTTGCTACCCAAACGCTGGACGTATCTGACGCGGCGCAGGTGAGCGATGTCTGCGGGCGCTTGCTCGCCGTAGAGGAACGTCTGGATATACTGGTCAACGCCGCCGGCATTCTGCGCATGGGCGCCACGGACCAGCTTTCGCAGGAGGACTGGCAGCAGACGTTTGCGGTCAACGTTGGCGGGGCGTTTAACCTCTTTCAACAGACGATGGGCCAGTTCCGTCGTCAGCAGAGTGGGGCGATTGTCACCGTGGCGTCCGACGCGGCCCACACGCCGCGCATCGGGATGAGTGCCTATGGCGCCTCGAAAGCGGCGCTGAAAAGCCTGGCCCTCACCGTCGGGCTGGAGCTGGCGGGCAGCGGCGTGCGCTGTAATCTGGTGTCGCCGGGGTCAACGGATACCGATATGCAGCGCACCCTGTGGACCTGCGACGATGCGGAGCAGCAGCGCATTCGCGGTTTTGGCGAGCAGTTTAAGCTGGGGATCCCGCTCGGGAAAATTGCCCGTCCTCAGGAGATTGCCAGCACGATCCTGTTCCTGGCCTCCGATGCTGCCAGCCATATCACCCTGCAGGATATCGTGGTGGACGGCGGCTCCACGCTGGGGGCGTAATGATCTGGAAACGCCATTTATCGTTAGATGCGCTCAATGCCACCAGCCAGAACACGCTGGTGGCGCATCTGGGCATCGTTTATACCCGCCTTGGCGACGATATGCTGGAAGCGGAAATGCCGGTGGATGCGCGCACCCATCAGCCGTTTGGCCTGCTGCACGGTGGCGCGTCGGCGGCGCTGGCGGAAACGCTGGGCTCGATGGCCGGTTTTCTGATGACCCGCGACGGGCAGAACGTGGTGGGAACGGAGCTGAATGCCACCCATCATCGTGCGGTAGCGCAGGGGACCGTGCGCGGCGTGTGTCAGCCGCTGCATCTGGGTCGATCCAGCCAGAGCTGGGAGATTGTGGTGTTCGACGAGCAGGGACGGCGGTGCTGTACCTGCCGGTTGAGTACGATGGTGCTGGGGTAATGTTGTGCGGCCTGTTGCCCTCACCCTAACCCTCTCCCACAGGGAGAGGGGACGGTGTAGTACAAAATTAGAGCATTGAGACGACGCGTTTAAGTAACCGAATTCGCGGCGCAATGGACGCTTTGTCCAGCCACTCCGCCGGGCTGTGGAAGCCCGCGCCAATCGGCCCTAAGCCGTCAAGCGTGGGGATACCCAGCGCAGCGGTGTGGTTGGCATCGCTGCCGCCGCCAACCGCCTGCCAGGTAATGGCGATGCCTTCCGCTTTACCTGCCGCTTCAACCTGCTGCATCAGTGCCTGAGTCGCAACGCTTGCTGCCATCGCCGGTTTGTGATTGACCCGCGTCAGCGTCGTCGTCACGCCGTCTAAAAAGCCTTTTTCACATAAGGCTTCCAGCGCCTGATTCACCCGGTCGTACTCGTCGTTTTCCCAGAAGCGAACGTCGAGCTCGGCCACGGCGTGGTCCGCCACCACGTTTGCCGCGCTGCCGCCGCTAATCACCCCTACGTTGAGTGTGGTGCCGCGCGACCCATCGCTCAGCGCATTCAGGGCAACGATGCTGTTTGCCAGCGCTGTGATTGCCGAACGGCCTTTTTCCGGGTCGTTACCCGCGTGTGCCGCCACGCCCTTGAAGGTAAGGTGATAGCCCGCCATACCTTTACGGGCTTTCACCAGAGAGCCATCAGCACGGGCAGCTTCGCACACCAGCACGCAGCGGGAGCGTTGTGCCAGCGCACCGATCCATTCGTGGGAGTATACCGAGCCCGTTTCTTCGTCCGGGTTCATCGCGACCGCGATTGCCAGGCGATCTTTATCCGCAGGATCTAGCTCGCGCATTGCCCACAGAATATTGAGCAGTCCGCTTTTCATATCAGACACGCCGGGGCCGTAGAGACGCGTATCGTCCTCGCTCAACGGGCGTTCGGCCACGGTGCCGGGGGCAAAAACGGTATCAAGATGGCCGACCAGCAGCACGTCGAACTGCTCTGCCTGCGGCTTGTTGCTGACGAAGAGGCCCGGGCCAACCTTCTCGCCCAGGTTTACCTGCCCGGTATGCCAGCCTTCGCGTTGCCAGAGTGATTCTAAAATGCCAGCCACGGCGGCAACGCCCGCGATGGTCTGGGTGCCGCAGTCCACGTTCACCAGGCTTTTCAGCTCTTCAATGTAGCGATCCAGATTCATTTCCTTTTCCTTGTAAGCGGTAAGCGCGCGATCGCGCAGGGTCATTCTGGCGAGGTTGAGCGTAAAAAAAATGATACAAATCATCCCGTAAGGTTGAGCCAGGACGAAAAACGCAGAAGTGTGACCGATGACAGCGACGGGGTTGTTTCAGCCTGAAAGTGATCGACTTAACACTGTGGTGTAAATCTCTGGTTTGACCACGCATTATTGCGTTTCAAAGTTGTTAAATTTTACGCGTTGTTCTAGAAACAAAATGTAACATCTCACTGTTCCACAACAACGGACAACAACTATGAACAACTCAGGGAAATACCTTACATGGGCACTGCTTTCCGTTGTGGGAGCTTTTGCCCTGGGCTATATCGCCCTCAACCGGGGGGAACAGATCAATGCGCTCTGGATTGTCGTTGCCTCCGTCTGCATTTATCTGATCGCGTATCGTTTTTATGGTCGCTATATTGCCAAAACGGTGCTGGCGGTTGACGGCACGCGCATGACGCCCGCCGTTCGTCATAACGACGGGCTGGACTACGTTCCGACCGATAAGAAAGTGCTGTTCGGTCACCACTTTGCGGCGATTGCCGGGGCAGGCCCGCTGGTGGGGCCGGTGCTGGCGGCGCAGATGGGCTATCTGCCGGGGATGATCTGGATCCTTGCCGGCGTGGTGCTGGCGGGGGCCGTACAGGACTTTATGGTGCTGTTCGTCTCCACCCGTCGCGACGGCCGTTCGCTTGGGGAGCTGGTGAAAGAGGAGATGGGCGCGACGGCCGGGGTGATTGCGCTGGTGGCGACCTTTATGATCATGGTGATCATCCTTGCGGTGCTGGCGATGATTGTGGTGAAAGCGCTGACCCACAGTCCGTGGGGGACTTACACCGTCGCGTTCACCATTCCGCTGGCCATTTTTATGGGGATCTACATTCGCTACCTGCGTCCGGGACGCATTGGTGAGGTGTCGGTGATTGGTCTGGTGCTGCTGGTGTTCGCCATTATCTCCGGCGGCTGGGTGGCAGAAAGCCCAACCTGGGCACCGTTCTTCGACTTTACCGGCGTACAGCTGACCTGGATGCTGGTGGGGTACGGGTTTGTGGCCGCGGTGCTGCCGGTGTGGCTGCTGCTGGCCCCGCGTGATTACCTTTCCACGTTCCTGAAAATTGGCACCATCGTCGGGCTGGCTATTGGTATTTTGATCATGCGCCCGACGCTGACCATGCCAGCGTTAACCAAATTCGTTGACGGTACGGGCCCGGTCTGGACCGGTAACCTGTTCCCGTTCCTGTTTATCACCATCGCCTGTGGTGCGGTGTCTGGCTTCCACGCGCTGATTGCCTCCGGGACCACGCCGAAGATGCTGGCGAATGAAAATCAGGCCTGCCTGATTGGCTACGGCGGCATGCTGATGGAGTCCTTCGTGGCGATCATGGCGCTGGTCTCTGCCTGCATTATCGACCCGGGCGTCTACTTCGCGATGAACAGCCCGATGGCGGTTCTGGCTCCGGCGGGCACCGCCGACGTGGTGGCATCCGCAGCACAGGTGGTAAGCGGCTGGGGCTTTGCCATTACCCCGGATACGTTATCGAGTATCGCCAGTGAAGTGGGTGAGCAGTCGATTATCTCCCGCGCGGGTGGCGCGCCTACGCTGGCGGTGGGCATGGCCTACATCCTTCACGGTGCGCTGGGCGGGCTGATGGATGTCTCGTTCTGGTATCACTTCGCCATTCTCTTTGAAGCGCTGTTTATTCTGACGGCGGTGGATGCGGGGACGCGTGCGGCGCGCTTTATGCTGCAGGATCTGCTGGGCGTGATCTCCCCGAATCTGAAGCGTACCGATTCGCTCCCGGCGAACCTGCTGGCAACGGCCTTGTGCGTGCTGGCGTGGGGGTACTTCCTGCATCAGGGCGTGGTGGATCCGCTTGGCGGTATTAACACGCTGTGGCCGCTGTTCGGTATCGCTAACCAGATGCTGGCAGGGATGGCGCTGATGCTGTGTGCGGTGGTGCTGTTCAAGATGAAGCGCCAGCGTTATGCCTGGGTGGCGCTGCTGCCTACTTCCTGGCTGCTGATTTGTACCCTGACGGCGGGCTGGCAGAAAGCCTTCAGCCCGGACAATAAAGTGGGCTTCCTGGCGATTGCCAATAAGTTCCAGGCGATGATCGACAGCGGTAAAATCCCGGCACAGTATACGGAATCACAGCTGTCGCAGCTGGTGTTTAACAATCGTCTGGATGCCGGGCTGACCATCTTCTTTATGGTGGTGGTCGTGGTACTGGCGTTGTATTCTCTCAAAACCGCGCTGGCGGCGTTGAAAGTCGACAAGCCAACGGCAAAAGAGACGCCTTACGAGCCAATGCCTGAAAACCTGGAAGAGATTGTCACCCAGGCCAAAGGGGCGCATTAACCTGTGTGCCGGGTGGCGCTAGCGCTTACCCGGCCTACATTTCTTATCCTCCCTCTCCCTTTGGGAGAGGGCCGGGGTGAGGGAAACAAACGAGAAATGACTTATGTTCGACACCCTTTCCAAAGCAGGCAAATACTTAGGCCAGGCCGCCAAAATGATGATTGGCGTGCCGGACTACGATAACTACGTCGAGCATATGCGCGTCAACCATCCGGACCAGACGCCAATGACCTACGACGAATTTTTCCGCGATCGCCAGGACGCCCGTTACGGCGGCAAGGGCGGGGCGAAGTGCTGTTAACCCTCTTTCGGTAAATAGAGGCTGATCTGTTCCTGTTTACAGCCGTAGATCGCCGCCAGCTTTTCACGGGTGCGCTTTTGCGGACGGGAGTCCAGCGCTTCCAGCTGTGATACGGCAGACTGGGTGATGCCGAGTTTCTCTGCTACCTCCTGCTGGGACATGCCGCGCAGGATGCGCCAGGCGGCCTGCAGGCTGACGTTCTGCCAGGTCATGATGCTGCAAACCTCACCTGGAAGTTCAACGTCATCCAGCTCATCGTGTTCGACTTCAATATCCTCCAGATCGTCGTCGGTTTCGTCGTCGATTTCCGCCATCTGCAGGCACATACGAAAATATTCATCATAGGGAATAACCACGTACTGCGTTTTTCCGTTATCGTCCTTAATTAGCTGAACAGCCATAGGTGGCTTTCTCCTCGTGCAGGTAAGTTGTTGATGTTCTGCGCTTAACGGCCAAAACATAACAATGGTTATCGGGTTCGTCCCGAAGCGTATAGACGATGCGGTAATCGCCAACGCGTAGCCGGTAGTGATCTTCTGTCGCCGATATTTTTTTGATATCGGGCCGGGGAGCCGAGCGGTCATCCAGCTCAACAAGCTTCAACTCAATGCGACGCTGATATCGCTCGTCAATCTTTAAAAATGCCTTCTTTGCCCCATTGGACCAGACAATCTTCATCCGTACCTCCACTGTACGCCCACACAAAGTATAAGGAAATAATAAGACTATTAGATAAATTCCGAATTTCTTATGGGCTACTGTAGAGCGGAGAACAAATGCAGGTAAGAGGCAAAACGCAAACCGTCGAGGCGGTGCGAAAACGCCTCTGCCGGGCGACAGAGGCATGCAGAAAATGTGCGATCATGCGTTCAAACCGCCGTCCACATCCAGCCCTGTACCGGAGATCTGTCCGGCGGCCGGGCTGGCGAGGAAGGTGACCGCCGCCGCGATATCTTCCGGTTGTCCGTAATGACCGACGGCAATCATCTGACGCTGGGCTTCTGCCTGTTCGCCGTCCTCCGGGTTCATATCGCTGTTGGTCGGGCCGGGATGCACCAGGTTCACGGTAATACCGCGGGGCCCCAGATCCCGCGCCAGACCGCGCGTGAAGGAGTTAAGCGCGGATTTGGTCATGGAGTAGACGGAGATACCCGGCATCGCCACGCGGTTTGCCAGACAGCTACCGATATTGATAATGCGTCCGCCGTCAGACATATGTACCAGCGCTTCCTGCGTGGCGATCACCACGCCGCGAATGTTGACGTTAATCAGGGCATCGATATCCGCCAGCGTCATGGACTCCAGCGGGCCGCCGCGGGCGATACCGGCGTTATTGACCAGAATGTCCAGCCCGCCGAGGGTGCGCGCCGCATGGGTGACCGCGTCCTGAATAGCCTCTGCGCTGGCGCTGTCGGCCTGAACCGCCTCACTGTGCCGCCCCAGCGCGCTTATCTCATCGACCACGGCCTGGGCTTTATCGACGGACTTTTCATACGTGATAACCACATCGGCACCGGCGCGTGCCAGCGACAGCGCGATAGCACGGCCCAATCCCCGGCTGGCACCGGTAACCAGCGCTTTCTTACCTGTTAAATCGATCTGCATGATGACCTCGTTGCGAGAGTGGTGAGAATCATCATTAGGTATAGTCGCTCGGCGCGTTTAACGGCTGAAGGATTCCACTTTCTCGAACGCCGCGCGCAGAACGTCAGGTGTGAGCGCCACGGGCAAATAGTGAATCGAATCCACCGGGCGCAGGGTGTGATTGATGACCTTGTCCAGTTCGTCACGGTTGTTGATATCCACCTCCAGCTCGCGAAGCCGGGTCGGCAGGTTAAAGCGCTGATACGCGGTGATAAGCTGCGCCAGCACGTCGTCCTGACCGAGCAGGGCGCTTTGCACCAGAATGCCGTAGGCCACTTTGGTGCCGTGCAGGTATTTTTCCGTCTGCGGCAGGACGGTTAAGCCGTTATGCACCGCATGTGCCGCCGCCACGCGTGTATAACGTTCGCCGAGCCCACCGACCATGCCGCCACCGGCAATAATGGCATCCACCACATCCCTGAATGCCTGCGTTGCTTCGCCGCGCTGCTGGTCAGCCAGCGCGTCCTCGCTGCGTTCCAGCAGCACGTCGCGGATAGCCAGCGCGCCGTTAATCCCCAGACGTACGGTCAGCGGCAGGTGTTCAGGCTGCGGTGCGAGTACAACCGCTTCATACCACTTCGCCAGGGTATCGCCGATACCAGCCAGCAGGTATTCCGCCGGGGCGTTAAGGATGATTTGCGGCTCCACCAGCACCAGGAAGTTGGCATCGTCGAAAATTTCAAACTGCAGCGCCTGCCCGGCATCGTTGTACCAGACGGAGAGCGGCGTCCATGCCGCACAGGTAGCGGCGATGGTCGGGATACCCACGAACGGAACGCCCAAACGACGTGCCACGGCTTTGACCGTATCCATCACCGCTCCGCCGCCAACACCAATCACCACGGCCGCCTCGCTGCCGGATTCATTCACCAGATGGGTGACGTCACGCTCGCTGCAGTGGCCTTTGAACAACAGGTGTTTTGCGCCGGGGGCCGCAAAGCTCTCCGGCAGGTAGGGAAGAGCGCCTTCAAGCGCGCGTTCGCCGTAGATCCACACCGCGCGGGAAAGCTGCTCCGGGGTGAAGAAGTCATGCAGATGCGCAAGGCTTCCGGGATGAGAAAAGTAGTTCGCCGGGCCGGGAACGACGCGGATATCGGTGTTGCTCATGGTGTTGTCCTTTTTTAGCAAGCGCTAACCCGATGTTATGTCTGGACATCCGGATGGCTAATAATATTTGGCTTTATCTTATGCCTTTTCTGTCGTTGTCAGTCAACCGGAGCTGTGAAAAATTCAATAAATCAAACTATTAATGAGGATCCTACGCGGATGATTTCCAGTCGCCTTGAGATGCGCGGTATCAGCCTGGCCTTTTCCGGCTTTCAGGCACTGTCGCGCGTGGACTTTACCCTGAACGGCGGATCGGTGCATGCATTGACCGGGGCTAACGGCGCGGGGAAATCGACGCTGATGGCGGTGCTGTGCGGAACGCACGATCGCTATGAGGGGGAGATCTGCATTAATAACCAGCCGGTGACGATCCGCGAACCGCTCGATGCCAAACGGCTGGGGATCCACCTTGTGCAGCAGGAAGTGGACGTGGCGCTGGTTCCGGGGCTGAGCATCGCTGAAAACATCATGCTCGACCAGCTGGCGCAGCCGGGACATCGCTACCGCTGGCGTGCTATTCGTCAACAGGCGAAGCAGGCGCTGGCGCAGCTCGACGTTACGCTGGACGTTCGCCGTTCCATCGACAGCTGTTCGTTGGCTGAAAAACAGCAGATCCTGCTGGCGCGGGCGCTGTCGCATCACTGCCGTTTTTTGATCCTCGATGAACCTACCGCACCGCTGGATGCCCACGACAGTGAACGCCTGTTCGCGGTGGTGCGGCGTTTAAAGCAGCAGGGCATTGGCGTGGTGTTTATCTCGCACCGCATTCATGAGCTGAAAGCCATCTGTGACACCTTAACGGTGTTGCGCGATGGCAAGCTGATTGAGACCGGCCCGATGGCGGATCTCAGCGGTGAAGCGATCGTCGAGAAGATGCTCGGCCACGAACTGAGCGATATCTACCCGCCAGCACGTCCTGTGCATAGCGACGAGACGCTGCTGCGGGTTGAGGGGCTGCACGACGACGCGTTGCTGAAAGATATCTCCCTGCATCTGCGTAAAGGCGAAATCCTCGGCATTGCCGGGCTGGCGGGCGCAGGCAAAACCGAACTCTGCAAGGCGCTGTTTGGTGCCAGCAAAAGCCGGGTGGAGCGTGGCGAGCTCAATCATCAGCCCTGGAAACCGCGCGATCCGGCCGATTCCGTGCTGCGCGGGCTGGCGCTGGTACCGGAGGAGCGGCGCAAGGAGGGGATTTTCATCGACGAGCCGGTGAGCATGAACCTGGCCGTGACGGCAGATACCAGCTTTTCGCGCTGGAGTCTCTTTGGCCATCGTCAGGCGTGGCGCTGGGCGGAAGAGGTGATAGCCCGCGTTGGCGTGCGTACGCGCGGGCCGGGGCAGGTTTTACGTCGGCTTTCTGGCGGTAACCAGCAGAAGGTTGCTATTGGCAAATGGCTGCGCAATGACGCCAGCGTGCTGATATTTGACGAGCCGACCAAGGGCGTTGACGTCAAAGCGAAGACCGATCTGTTTCAACTGATCGACGGTCTGGCCCGCGAGGGCAAAGGGGTGATTTACGCTTCGGGCGAATTTGCCGAACTGGTAGGGCTGTGCGACCGCATCTGCGTGCTCTGGGACGGACGCATCGTGGCGGAAATCCCCGGGGCCGAGGCGCGGGAAGAGACACTACTTTATTATTCAACCGGAGGAACGGCGTCGTGAGCAAGGCCCTTTCAGTAACGGCGACGGTATCTGGCCGTCAGCAACTTTTCGATTTTCTCTACCGGTGGGGCATGTTGCTCACCGTGGTGGCGCTGGTGGTGGTTTTTGGCCTGGCCTCAGACAGCTTCCTCGACCCGAACAACATCATCAACATTCTGCGCTCGATCGCCATCGTGACGGTGATCGCCATCGGCGTATCGATTTCACTCACCGTGGGCGGGTTTGATCTCTCCGTCGGCTCAACGGCGTCGCTGGCGAATGCGCTGGTGATCTCGCTCTTCGTCTGGCACGGCTTCGGCACCACCGAATCGATTGTGATCACCCTTGCGCTCTGTACCCTGGTCGGGCTGTTTAACGCCTTTCTGATCGTCATTCTGCGTATTCCGGACATGCTCGCCACGCTTGCCAGCCTGTTCGTCATTCAGGGCGTGGCGATGACCTACAGCTACGGCGGCTCGATTACCGAAAACATGGTGCTGCCGAGCGGTGATATGGCGGAAGGAACCATTCCGGCGGCGTTCAGCCTGCTGGGGCAGGTGCCGACCATCGTCATCATCATGCTGGCGGTGACCCTGCTGGCACAGCTGGGATTGTCACTGACCACCCACGGCCGACGCATGTATGCCATCGGCGGCAACCCGGAGGCGGCGCGCCTTTCAGGCATTCGCACCACGCGCTACAAGGTTGCGGCCTACGTGCTTGCCTCGCTGCTGGCCGGACTGGGCGGGATTTTGCTGGCCTCGCGCATTGGGTCGTCGCAGGTGAATGCGGGCGGCGGGTATCTGATGGACGCGGTGGCGGCAGCGTGGATCGGCTTTTCGCTGGCCGGTTCCGGCAAGCCGAACGCACTGGGAACGCTGGTGGGGGCGGTCATTCTGGGCGTGCTGTCGAACGGGCTGGTGATGCTCTCCGTACCGTATTACGCCATGGACATTATAAAAGGGCTGGTGCTTGCCGTGGCGCTGGCGATTACTTACATACAAAAACGCTGACAACACAACGGGATAAAAAATGAAAAAGATTGCACTCTCTTTGGTGGCTCTTGGGTTACTCACCTCTCTGCCGGGCTTTGCGGCCACGCCTGCACCGGTTCCGGCGGCCATTGCCAACCACGACGGCCCCATTCGCATTGCGGTGATCCGCAACCTTGGCTCGGATGACAACACCACGCAGTTTGTCGCCGGGGCGATTCAGGAAGGGAAAAAACTTGGCTTTAAGGTCAGCACCTTTTTAAGTAACGGTGACGACGCAAAATTCCAGGACTTTGTGAATCAGGCGATCAGCCAGAAATATGACGGGATTATTCTCTCTCAGGGGCGTGATCCGTATGCGACCGCGCTGGTGAAGAAGGCGGTGGATGCCGGGATTAAGGTTTCGGTGTTTGATACCGCCGTCAACGGCGAGATCCCAGGCGTGACGGTCACCCAGCAGGACGATGCCTCCCTGACGAATCTCTCCTTCGGCCAGCTGGCGAAAGATTTCAACGGCAAGGCCAATATCGTCAAGCTGTGGGTCGCCGGTTTCCCGCCGATGGAGCGTCGTCAGGCGGCGTATAAGGAACTGCAGAAACAGTACCCGAATATCAAAGAGCTGGAGTCTATTGGCGCGGTGTCGTCGGACGTGCAGGGCGATACCGCCAACAAGGTCGGCGCAATTCTGGCGAAATACCCGAAAGGTAAAATCGACGCTATCTGGGGCACCTGGGACGCCTTCAGCCAGGGGGCGTATAAAGCCCTCAAGGAGAATGGCCGCACTGAAATCAAGCTCTACAGCATCGACATCTCCAACCAGGATTTACAGTTGATGCGCGAGCCGGGAAGCCCGTGGGCAGTGAGCGTGGCGGTGGATCCAAAGCTGATTGGGGCAACTAACGTGCGTCTGATCGCTAACAAGATTGCCGGAGAGCCGACGCCTGCGACCTATGATTTTAAAGCAGCGGCGATCCCGCAGGCGCTGCTGACCGCTCAGCCGGGTGCGGTGAACGTGGCGTCGCTGGGGAAAATCATTCCGGGCTGGGGACAGACCGAAGACTTTATTGCGCCGTGGTTTGCGACGCTGGAAGCTAAGTCAAAATAGTGCCCGGTAAGGCGCTGCCGCCACCCGGCGAAAGGAGCTAAAGGTGACAACATTACCCACCCCTGAATACAGCCGCAATATGCGGCTGATTGGCCATAGCGACCAGGGCGGTCGCCCGGACGGCGTGCAGCTGATGGTGCACCGCGGTTATGCGTATATTGGCCATATGGTGTCGCAGGGCTTTTCGATTGTTGACGTGCGCGACCCGAAAAACCCGAAAGCGGCGGGTTATGTACCTGCGCCGCCCGGCACCTGGAATGTGCATTTGCAGGCACACGACGATTTACTGCTGGTGATTAACGCCCGGGATCTGTTTGCCGATGCCCGCTTCGCCGATGAAAAGGTCTACTACACCCGTCAGGTGGGGGAGACCGTCAGCGACGTGCAGGAAAAAGGCTGGAGCGCCGGGCTGCGCGTGTTTGATATCTCCACGCCGGACAGGCCGCGTGAAATCGGTTTTCTGTCGTTAAATGGCATTGGAATTCACCGCATCTGGTACGTCGGCGGTCGCTGGGCCTATGTGTCGGCGCTGATCGACGGCTTTACCGACTATATCTTCCTGACCATCGACCTGGCCGATCCGCGTAAGCCCGAAGTGGCAGGGCGCTGGTGGCTGCCGGGGATGAACCAGGCCGCAGGTGAACGGCCAGAGTGGCCGGAAGGCAAACGCTACGCGCTGCATCATGCCATTATTGCCGGGGATACGGCATACGGCAGCTGGCGTGACGGTGGTTTAACGCTGCTGGATGTCAAAGATCGCACTCAGCCGAAGCTGATTAGTCACCGCAACTGGAGCCCGCCGTTTGGTGGCGGGACGCATACCGCGCTGCCGCTGCCGGACCGCGATCTGCTGGTGGTGCTCGACGAAGCGGTGCTCGACAACCAGGAGGACGGCGAGAAGTTCATCTGGCTGTTTGATATCCGCGAGCCGTCGAACCCGGTAAGTATCTCCACCTTCCCGCAGCCGGATGAAAGAGACTACGTGGCGAAAGGCGCGCATTTCGGCCCGCATAATCTGCACGAGAACCGGCCGGGAAGCTTTGTCAGCTCCACGCTGATCTTCGCCACCTTTCAGAATGCAGGGGTGCGTGCGTATGACATTTCGAATCCCTACCGCCCGGTGGAAACGGGGGCGCTGGTACCTGCTGCACCTGAAAGGATGATGGATACACGCCCGAATCGCCCGCAGGTGATCCAGTCGTGTGATGTTTTTGTGGATGCGCAGGGAATTATTTACAGCACGGATTATAACGGCGGGTTGTCGGTGATTGAATATTGGGGCTGAAAGGGAATGCGGGGCTGAAATATATTTATTAGGTGAATGCTTATATTTATAGATTCTTAAAATAAACGCGCCGACTTTATCTTTAAGTCCTGATACGTACTATGGCTCTTTTTTTATTCAAGGATGAATTTAATGAGCCTGAAAAAATGTGCAGCCTGGTTGCAAATAGCACTGCAACTCCTTCCGCCGTCATTATTTTCGCTGGGCGCGACGCCCGTCGCCGCGCAGGATAAGGTAGCCGAGCCGCAAACCACCGAGCGGGTAGTGGCACAAACCGCCGTGCAGGCGGGGTCACTGCTGGAGAGCGGCAGTGGCCGTTCTGTCGCCAGCGCAATTACGTACCAGGCAACAAATACCGCCACGCAGGAAATTGAGTCCTGGTTAAATCAATTTGGTACCACGCGTCTGAATATCGGTACTGATGAGCATTTTTCCATTCAGGACGCGGAGTTAGATCTGCTTATCCCTTTATACGAGCAAAAAACGTCGCTGCTGTTCACCCAATTGGGTGGCCGTCGTCACGACGACAGAAATATCGTTAATGTCGGGTTTGGCTACCGTGAATTTAATACCGCATGGATGTGGGGCGTGAATACCTTTTACGATCGCCAGGTTTCGGCGAATCAGCATCAGCGCCTTGGTGTTGGAGCCGAGCTAGGCTGGGACTATCTGCGTCTTTCAGCCAACGGCTACTACCGTTTAAGCGACTGGATGTCTTCGTCCCGCTATCGCGATTATGACGAGCGCGTGGCGAACGGCTTTGACCTGCGTGCAACCGGGTATCTCCCCGCGTATCCGCAGCTTGGGGCGAACCTCGTCTACGAACAATACTATGGTCAGCACGTCGGGCTTTTCGGTGACGATGAGGACGATCGTCAGAAAGATCCCTACGCCGTAACCGTTGGACTGAGCTACACGCCCGTTCCACTGGTTACCCTGGGCGTAAACCAAAAAATGGGTAAGGGCGAGGCATCGGATACGCAGTTTAACCTTGCGGTCAACTGGGCGCCGGGCGTGCCGCTGCGCACGCAGCTTGATGCGGACCAGGTGGGGGCACGCCGTACGCTGCTGGGGTCACGTCAGGAGCTGGTCGATCGTAATAACAATATTGTCCTGGATTACCGTAAGCAGGAGCTGATTTCACTCGCACTGCCAGAAAACATTGCCGGGAATGAAAATGCCCGCCAGACCGTAACCGCGAAGGTTAAAACGAAATACGGGCTCGAACGCATCGACTGGCAGGGTGACAATTTGATACGTAACGGCGGCAAAATCACACCGGGTGCCGATCCGGCCCAGGTGGTGATTACGCTTCCAGCCTGGAAAAATGGCGGTTCCAACGCGTATACGTTAACCGCAACGGCCTGGGATAAGCACGGTAACGCTTCTGATACCGCGCGGATGACGGTGAACGTAAACGGCATGGACGTGACCACGCTGCAGCCCAGCCTGACGGCGTCTCCGTCCCGCTTACCGGCGGATGGCACCAGTCAGTCGGTATTAACATTGGCGCTAAAAACCGCATCCGGCGAGGCTGCAACCGGGCTATCGGAGCGTCTTGGCGCATCGATCACCCTGAAAAATGCCGTTACAGGCACCGCGGCGCCTGTCGCACCGCAAATAAGCGCGTTTCGCGAAACGAGCAGCGGCGTATACAGCGCAACGCTTATCAGCGGAACCGCGCCTGCCACCCTCACCATTCAGACGTTCATCGACGGCAATATTAAGCTTGCTACCGCCTCTGTGACTGAAGAGGCGGTGTCCGAGGTTGTGGAACTTGCCTCACTCAGTCCGTCGGCCGTAAGCGCACCGGCAGACGGCGTAACGCCGATTGTCGTAGTGGCAAGCGTTGTCGATCGGTCCGGCAATCCCGTTTCGGGGCAAGAGGTGAAATGGACAGCGGATAACGCTGCGGTTCAGCTGTCTGCTGAACGCACCCTCACCAATGAACAAGGGCAGGCCAGCATTCAGCTCATTAGCCGTGACGTGGTTGCGACGACAGTGAGTGCGCAACTGGCGGACGGTAACCCGCTCTCTACCCCGACGCTAAAATTTGTTGCGGACAGCGCCAGCGCACAGGTGAGATCGGTCAATGTCGATAAAACCCGCATTGTTGCCAATAACAGCGACAGCGTAACGTATACCGCGCAGGTCGCAGATAACAGCAATCATCCGCTTGAAGGCGTGACGGTTAACTGGACGGTGAAGCGGGAAGATGGCACGACCGCAGGAAGCAAAACCTCGGTTACCGACGCCGCCGGAAACGCCACGTTGTCGCTGTCGTCAGCAAAAACGGGCGTAGCCTGGGTTTATGCTGATGTAAATCAGCAGAATGCGGTGAAAGCGGAAGCC
Organism: Enterobacter cloacae complex sp. 309I3; assembly: GCF_050031595.1. Lineage (NCBI taxonomy): Bacteria > Pseudomonadati > Pseudomonadota > Gammaproteobacteria > Enterobacterales > Enterobacteriaceae > Enterobacter > Enterobacter cloacae complex sp. 309I3. Next base: position 1,318,096 of record NZ_JBLGWI010000001.1, read on the forward strand.
GTAACGTTTGTCGCTGACACCAGCACGCAGCGTATCGCCGCCGTGGTGGCCGATAAGCAACAGGCCGTGGCCAACGGCAGCGACAGTATTACCTGGACGGCGCAGGTGCGCGATCTGCAGGGTAACGCCATTTCGGGCGTAGAGGTTAACTGGTCGGCAGATAACCCAGACGTTAAGCTCGCCGCCAGCAGTACGCGGACGGATGCGCAGGGCAATGCCTCGCTGGTGGTTACCTCGCTGAAATCAGGCAGCGTTGTCATCACGGCTCAGACCGCTGAAAGCGCACCCGTTCGTGCTGACAGCGCAACCTTCACGGCCGATCTCACGACCGCGAAAATGACGGAGATGGCCGCCGACAGCGTGACGGCGGTGGCCAATGGCACCGACGGTATCACCGTGCGCACTACCGTTGTGGATGCCAATGACAACCCGGTTGACGGAGCGAAGGTTGGCTGGGCGGTGAGCCCTTCCGGCGCGACGTTGTCCGATACGAGCAGCGTGACGAATGCATCGGGTGAGGCGAGCGTGACCTTACGTTCTGAAACCGCGGGGGAATATTCTCTTCAGGCCACGTTCGGCAGTAACACGTTACGCGTGACAAAACTGACCTTCACCGGTGACACCACCACGGCAAAGCTGGCTACCCTCACGGCGGATAAAACGACCGGCATTGTGGCTGACAGCGATACCGTACTGTTAACCGCAACCGTGGTGGATAGCCATCAAAACCCTGTACCAGGCGTTGCCGTTAACTGGAGCAGCAGTAATGCGGCTGATGTGACCCTGACGCCCGTTTCAGCAATGACCAATGCGCAAGGGCAGGCTGAAACGCGCTTCTCATCGCGCAAAGCGGGCAACATGACGGTTACCGCGACGGTGAATGGTAGCGGTCAGACGCTTACTCTCTCCGTGACCGGTAATCCGGCGACAGCGCAATTTAGGAGCCTGAGTGCGGATAAAAAAGAGGCGGTGGCTGACGGGAACGCGACCATACGCTGGACCGCCACCGTCGAAGACGCCAACCATAACCCGCTTAGCGGTGTGGATGTGGCGTGGCGTGTAGATAACAGCAGCGTGAAGCTTGCCAGCGCCAGCACAAAAACCAACGAAGCGGGTCAGGCGTTTGTAACGGCGTCAACGACAACGGCCGGAACGGCAACGGTTAGCGCAACAGTTGTCGGTTCAACGGCGGCGATAAACGCGGAGCCGGTAACATTTATTGGCGATGCGACCACCGCCAGGGTTGAGAGCCTCAAGGCCAGTTCTGACCACGCGGTAGTCAACACCGACCGCATTACTTACACCGCAGTGGTGAAAGACGTAAACGGTAATGCCGTCAAAAATGCGACGGTCAACTGGAACACCACGCTTAATACCCTTTCAGCGCAAACCAGTGTGACCAATGGCAGCGGCGTGGCGACCGTGAAGCTGAGTGGCCCGGATACCGGTACGGCAAAGGTGAGTGCAGAGAGTAATAACACCACTAAAACCGATCAAACGGTTGTGTTTATTGCCAGCTATTCAGCCATGTGGAGCGTCACCGGTTCGACAAGCGCATTCAGTACGGGCGCAATATTTGGCTTCCCTTCGCTTGGGTTCGTGGCAACGGGAAGTACGCAGGGGCCGACGTCCCTGGTATGGACCGCCGAAGGTTACAGCACGCTTGTCGTGCCGATGAAGGACGAACAAGGCAATACCCGGGACGTGAAGATTCGCGCGCAGCGCAGATCGGATTGCTCCACCCGTCCGTTCAATGTGGCGGTTCTGTGTAGCAGTTGGGAAACCACAGGCTATAGCGCCAGCCTTAAGTATGTTGAGGCCGATAACCCGGATCTCCCGAGCGGGGTTTACCGTGGGGATATCAAGTTTGCCGGTAAAGACTGGCATTCGTCGTGGTCTCTCGATTACACCGTGACCACCACGCTCACCAAAAACTGATGCAAAAACCTCCCGAAAGGGAGGTTTTTTTTAACTGTACTGGCGCACTCTTGCCACCAGCTCTTCCACGCTGTCGATGCGATCGGCAATCACAATCAGCGCTTTACCCAGCGTGATGGCGTGGCGCAGACATTCGTGGCGCATCGCGTCGTCCTGAATGGTATCGATGTCCGCGACGTGAGACAGCCCCACACTGCGGCGGATCAGCTCCGTTCCGCAGAAACCAATGGTATCTCTCCAGACCTTTTTCAAAAATTCAGAGGCATAGCCCGGCGCACTCAGCGCGGCATCCCGGGTTTTCTCGTGCGCCAGCGCCTGGAAGCGCTCCGCAAAGGTATTCCATAACGCCTGAATGTCGATCAGACGCTGTTCCCGGGCGGCCGCGGCATCGCGGATGCCTAAATGCCCCGGCAGGCCACAGAAGTTCAGCAGCAGGTTGCCGATGGCGGTACCCACGTCAAACCCAATCGGGCCAAAGTAACCGAATTCGGCGTCGATTGCTTTCAGGCTGCCCTCGGCCACGAAAATCGATCCGCTGTGGATATCCCCGTGCAATAGCGCTTCGGCGTGGGAGAAGAAGCGATGCTTCAGGGAGGCCACGGCAATTTTCAACTGGGCGTCATCGCGCAGGGCGGCGACATCGTTTTCCAGCTCTGCCGGATAGTTGTTGCGCTCGTGGATCTGGTACGGATCGTTAAAGAACAGATCTTCAGTGATCTCGCACATCTCCGGGTTAATGAACTGGGCAACCTGCGCTTTTTTCTGGTGTGGGTGCAGGTAAAAATCGCTGGTGTGGAACAGCGTGTGCGCCAGGTACTCCCCCAGTTGACGCGCAGCCTGCGGGTAGGCGTTATTCTTAATCAGCTCCCCGCGCCAGATGCGATGGTCGGAGAGATCTTCCATCACCATGACCGCCAGTTCCGGGTCAAAATGATGAATTTTCACGGTATGCTGCGGGCTGTGCTTGTAATGCTCCACCAGCGTTTGCGCCTCAAGACGGGCGCGGTCCAGCGTCAGCGGCCAGGACTCACCGACGCAGCGAACGTATGGCAGCGCCTGTTTTACGATGATGCGGCTCACGCCCTGAGCATCGAAAATTTTGAAGACCAGATTGAGGTTGCCGTCGCCCACTTCCTGCGCCTCTACCAGTGATGATGGATTATCAAGGCCGCCAAACTGCCTGGCATACTCCACGGCGTCCTGGGCGGTAAAGGTACGGTATTGCGACATTGCCTGCTCCTCACTGATTTGCGAATAAAGACATTTAGACGTCTATACATCTGGATTTCATCCTGACACAATGTGCTACAACAACGCAACAGGGAATTAACGACATGCAGACATTACAGACGACCAGCCTGCGGGTGGCGGATAATCAGCTCTTTATTCTCGACCAACAGGCCCTTCCGCAGGAGAAACGCTGGCTTGACGCCTCAACGGTTGAGGCGCTGGTGGGGCATATTCACGCCCTTAGGGTGCGCGGTGCGCCGCTGATTGGTCTCTCTGCAAGTCTGCTGCTGGCGCTGCTGGCGGAAAAGGGGAAAAGCCGCGACGAGCTGGCGCTGGCGCTGGAAACGCTGCGCGCTGCCCGCCCAACGGCGGTCAACCTGATGAACAATCTCGACCGCATGAAGCAGGCGCTCTGGCAGGAAGATTTCGTTCCGGCGCTGGTGACGGAAGCTCTGCGACTGATTGACGAAGACAGGCAGCTTTGTGACGCCATTGCGACAGCGGGCAGCGCGCTGGTGAAGCCCGGTAGCCGCTTGCTGACCCACTGTAACACTGGCGGTCTGGCGACCGCAGGCGTCGGCACTGCGCTGGGTGTTATTGCTCGCGCACATCAGGAGGGCAACGTCAGCAACGTCTGGGTGGATGAAACCCGTCCGCTGCTGCAGGGCGGCAGGCTGACCGCGTGGGAGCTCGGCGAGCTGGGCGTGCCGTATCAGCTGATTACCGACTCCATGGCCGCCAGCCTGATGGCAAAAGGGGAGGTGGATGCCGTGTGGGTGGGGGCAGATCGTATTGCCGCCAACGGCGATGTGGCGAACAAAATCGGCACCTATTCTCTGGCGGTGCTGGCGAAATTTCACGGCATTCCGTTCTATGTCTCCGCCCCGCAAACCACCCTCGACCCGGCGTGCCCGAACGGTGAGGCGATCCCGATTGAGCAGCGCGCGGCCAGTGAAGTGACGGGCGTGGCGGGAAGCTTCGGCGCGGTACAGTGGGCACCGGAAAATGCGCAGGTTTACAACCCGGCGTTTGACGTCACCCCAGCCTCGCTGATAAGCGGCTGGGTACTGGATACGGGCGTGGTCACGCCGGAAGCGGTAGCAAACGGGAAATTCGCCTGAGTCCGGCTATCCTTGTAAGGGGTTCCCCTGAGAGGACAACATCGTGACGCTCGATCCCGAAACAGACTTAAAACTGGAACGCGTGGTGGATGCACCGCGCGACCTGCTGTGGCTTTGCTGGACGACGCCAGAGCACATCAAAAACTTCTTTATTCCTGCCCCCCATAAAGTGACCGAATGCGACCTCGACCTGCGCGTGGGTGGACGGTTCAATACCGTTTTCGACGTGGACGGGCAAAAAATGGACAATAAAGGTGTTTTCCTGGAAATCGATCCCGGTAAAAAGCTGGTCTTTACCGACGGCTATACCGAAGGGTGGAAACCAGCCGAAAAGCCGTTTATGACGGCGATTTTGTTGCTGGAAGATCTTGGGGAGGGCAAAACCCGCTATACGGCGATTGCGCGCCATCCCACGAAAGAAATCCGTGAGCAGCATGAACAGATGGGCTTCCATGAAGGCTGGGGGATCGTGCTGGATCAGCTGGTGGGGTATGTGAAGGGATTGAAGCATTGAAGATAGAGCGGCCTGGTGCCCTCACCCCAGCCCTCTCCCACAGGGAGAGGGAGCAATGCTTTCACCTATGCCAGACGCGGATACGCTTCCGCAATCGCATCACCGGTAAACTGCGCCACCCAGCCCTCCGGATTATCGAATATACGGATGGCCGTAAAGTTTGGCTCTGAGCCCATATCAAACCAGTGCGGTGTGCCCGCTGGCACCGAAATCAGGTCGTTTTTTTCGCACAGCACCTGATACACCTCATCGCCAATGTGCAGGCAGAACAATCCCGCGCCTTCCACGAAAAAGCGCACTTCATCTTCGCCGTGGGTGTGCTCGTTGAGGAATTTCGCGCGCAGCGCTTCTTTTTGCGGGTTGTCGGCGCGCAGGCTGATCACATCCCAGCTCTGATAGCCTTTCTCCGCGACCAGCTTGTTGATGGCATGCTGGTAAGCGTCAATGACCACTTCTGGGGCAGGGTCGCGCCCTAAATCACGGTCAGCCGCCCAGCGTTCAAAACGCACGCCTTTGGCGTTGAGCTGTTGGGCGATCTCGGCGGCGTCGGTGCTGTGCCACAGGTGCTTACTCGCGTCTTTATCGGAATAAATGGTTAATGCGCTCATGAAGGGATCTGCTCCGGGTTAATCTCGTCGAACTGGTGAACCTGATGATGGTGGCTTGCACCGTCATCATCACCGCGAATCAGCTGCAGGGTGCGAAAACCGGCCTGTTCAGCAGCGTCCAGCTCCTGATGGATATCCGACAGGAACAGGATCTGCGACGGGGCGATGCCCGTCTGCGCCGCAATATTCTGATAAGACTGCACCTCACGCTTGGCACCAATATGGGTATCAAAGTAGCCGCTGAACAGATGAGTAATATCACCTTCATCGCTGTAGCCAAATAACAGTTTCTGCGCAGCGACGGAACCAGAGGAATAAACATAGAGATCAATGCCTTGCGCTTTCCATTTTTCCAGCGCCGGCAGCACGTCCGGGTAGAGATGGCCGGTAAAGTCGCCGTTGACGTAACCGTCGTGCCAGATAATTCCCTGCAGGGCCTTCAGCGCCGTCGATTTACGGTCTTCATCCATAAAGGTGAAGAGGGTCTCGATAAGATCGCTGACGCTGGCGTGCGGAGTGTCGATTTCATCGCGCAGGTTGTCCAGAATCGATTTGACCGGCTCGGCGTACTGCTGGGCGGTGACGAAGGCCGCCAGACGCTCACGCGCATAAGGGAACAAAACATCATGGACAAAACGGATATCGCTGGTGGTTCCCTCAATATCCGTCACAATCGCGCGAATCATATCTTCTCCAGTTGTCGTAAACGCATTTCGCATTCAAATAAGAATTCCAATCCTTCCAGATGACGGCGGGCTTCGGCCACATCACGTCCCCAGCAGGTTAAGCCATGGCCGCGCAGAAGAAAACCATAATTAAGCGGGCGCTCCTGCACGTAATGGGCGATTCGCGAAGCGAGGGCGTCTATATCCTGGTCGTTATCGAATACCGGAATGGCAACCGTAGCCAGATGCGTGGTCTGCCCGGTGAGGGATTTTTGCATCTCAAAGCCGCTGATGTGCAACTCCGCCTCTTTCACCAGCCGCGAGAGCACCGTGGCGTTCACCGTGTGGACGTGCAGTACGGCGTTGGCCTCCGGGAAAAGACGATAGATGAGCGTGTGTAACCCGGTTTCGGCCGAAGGTTTACGGCCAGAGGGGGCGCGATTGGTGGCGATCTCCACCTGCAGAAAATCATCCGGCGTGAGGCTGCCTTTGTCTTTGCCGGATTCACTGAGCCAGCACAGGTTTTCATCCTGACGTACCGACATGTTGCCGCCGGTGGCGGGGGCCCAGCCTTTGGTACCAATCCAGCGGCAGGCTTCGACCAGTTGCGTGAGTTGCAGGTTGTCTGTCATTTCCTTTTACCCTCTCGGTCAGGAATATTCATATTGTTTAGACGTCTAAGCGTCTTGATTGCCAAAGACTAACATCGTGTTATAGTGGCAGCAACATAAGTATTACAAGCAGGCACCCCACAATGAGCAATAACGCATTGATTCCGCAAAGCAAACTTCCCAACCTGGGCACCACTATCTTTACGCAGATGAGCGCTCTGGCCCAGAAGCACAACGCCATTAACCTCTCGCAGGGGTTCCCGGATTTTGATGGTCCAGGCTATTTGCAGGAGCGTCTGGCCTGGCACGTTGCCCAGGGGGCGAATCAGTATGCGCCGATGACCGGCGTGCAGGCATTGCGTGACGCCATTGCGGATAAAACGGCGGAATGCTATGGCTATCAACCGGATGCCAACAGCGACATTACGGTGACGGCAGGTGCGACCGAAGCACTGTATGCGGCCATCACCGCGCTGGTTCGCACGGGCGATGAGGTTATCTGCTTTGACCCAAGCTACGACAGCTATGCGCCTGCCATCGAACTGTCCGGCGGCGTGGTGAAGCGCGTGGCATTACAGCCGCCGCATTTTCGCCCCGACTGGCAGGCGTTTGCTGCGCTGCTGAGCGACAAAACCCGGCTGGTCATTCTGAATACACCACACAACCCGTCGGCGACGGTGTGGCAGAAGTGCGATTTCGCCGCGCTGTGGCAGGCCATTGCGGAACGTGAAATTTATGTTCTTAGCGACGAAGTGTATGAGCACATCTGCTTTGCCGGGGAAGGGCACGTCAGCGTGCTGGCCCATCCGCAGCTTCGCGAGCGCGCTGTGGCGGTGTCGTCATTTGGTAAAACCTATCATATGACCGGCTGGAAGGTGGGGTACTGCGTGGCACCGGCGGCCATCAGCGCGGAGTTGCGTAAAGTGCACCAGTACCTGACGTTTGCGGTGAACACGCCTGCCCAGCTGGCGCTGGCCGATATGCTGCGCGCTGAGCCTGAGCATTACCGTGAGCTGCCCGAATTTTACCGCGCACGCCGGGATCGGTTTGTGAGTGCCCTGAGTCAGAGCCGTCTGGAGATCCTGCCGTGTGAAGGCACCTATTTCCTGCTGGCCGATTACAGCGCCATTTCCGATCTGGACGACGTCAGTTTTTGCCAGTGGCTGACCAAAGAGGTGGGCGTGGCGGCGATCCCGTTATCCGTCTTTTGCGCCGATCCCTTCCCGCATAAGCTGATTCGTCTCTGCTTTGCGAAACAGGAATCGACGCTGCTGGCGGCGGCAGAGCGTCTTAACGCGCTCTGATTATTTGACCGTCCAGGCTTCTGAATAACGGCGGTCTGCAAAGAGTTCCAGCAGGCCGTTGATTTGCTTGAGGCGTAATACCTCGTCGCTATCCATTCCCAGTTCCTGACTGATTCTCTCGTCGTCCCAGCCAAGCTGCACCAGCTCGCGGACAATATCGGACATCGCATTAATTTGGTGGCGGCCGCGCGCCCGATTGTGGCGAATGGTGGCCGCTATCCGGTCGAACTTTTTCTGCCGCTCTTTACGCAGACAGGTGACAGGCAGATAGCCTTTAAGCTGGCGTTTTAATACCGCCCGGTTGGACCCAATTTCATGCCGATGGAAGCCATCGACAATTTCATAATGCCGGGCCTCACTTTCCGTCACTACAATGGGTTGGGTAAAACCGTCCATCTCCAGCGATTTACAGAGCAGCCGTTTTTCCGGCGGGGCAACGTTGTTGGGGTTGTAATCGTTCGCGGTAATCTCGTCCTGTTTGATCCACAGCACGCAGTCGACAGGCTGTTCGCGAAAAGGGCTATTTTCATGGATGGCCTGGCGAAAGGCGTTAATGGCTTCAATGCGTTTATCTTCGGGAAGAGACTGAAGATAATTTTTCATCTCGTTAATTAATTGCTGCTGCATAAGATCCCCCACTCCTTGCGTTTTGATTTCATCCGTTCGCTGTAACGCTGGTAATGCCTGGGTTTGTTCGGACTGAATGACAGCGCCCGGCACCAGTAGTCATTGTTGAGTAATACCTTGCACACGCGTCGCCAGGACGGGATATCCTTGGCGCCGATATCGCCCTCCTGGGTGTCGGGAATATCGGCCATGCCTCTCTTCTGGTACCAGTGCAAATAGATCGCGATTTTATTGCGGTAATGTTCTGCGGTGGTGTGCGGCATGCTGTCGAGAAGCAGCATGGCGTATTCCCGCCAGCTGAGCGCGTCGGGTTTCAGAATTTTGCGGTGGCCATAGAAGTGATTGTCCTGCCCCGCGTAGACCCCGCCACTGTGCACGCCGTTTACCCGCTCACACATCGCCGCCCAGCGTTCGGGCTCCACAACATGATAGAGCCACAACCCCTGACGCTGCTCCGGGCCAAAGGGTTCACAGATGCGCATATAGCGCGGCGGCACGCCAGCCTGAAACATCAGGTCGTAAAGCGGGTTATAGCACCCGCCTGTTTTCGCAAACCAGGTCCAGATATCGGCGGTTTTCCAGTCATAAAGCGGATAGACATACCAGGCGTGCCCGCCGGGGGCGACGGTGGTCCAGGGTTTGTCATCGGCAAAGCGCTGCTTTCGTGCGTTGGCGATAGTCAAAAAGCGATTGTAGGATTCATCGGCACGAATACCGATCATCATTGCTGCCGGGCGCCTTTTGGCAAACCAGTCGGAAAATTCGCGAACAAAGGCCTCGAAGGTCATGCCGGGCTGGTAGAACGAGAAGTAATCTGGATCGGTTACCGCCTCTTCCGGGGGCGTGCGTACCCAGTTTTTACCCGGCTCCCAGCACTGCCATTCGGGCTGGAATTGTGAAAGTGAATTTTGCGTGGTCAACGGGAGCGCTACCCACCAGCATTTTTCAATCACATCGGCGTATTGTACGATCATGTTATTCACATGCTGAATGGTACAGGTGAACTGTGCTTCCCAGTCGATAAATAACAGACAGATTTTCTTTCCCATTTTTCGGGCTTGTCGGGCCGTTAAATGGAACATAATGGTGGAATCTTTTCCGCCAGAAAATGAAACACAGACCCTTGGCAGATTCTCAAGCGTCCATGTTATGCGCTCTGTGGCAGCGTCAAGGACATTTTGATTAAGTGGATGCTTATAAATTGACAAAGGCAACTCCTCCTGGAAATAAATACCGGACGTTCATGTCAATGCAGGAGAGAGAATAATAGTAGTGAAAATAAAGGCAGGTAAATCAAAAAAGGCAGATTTTTTATTATCTATAAATGAGGGTTATATTTTGATGAGAGAAATGGCTGTAAATATTACAGCCATTCGGATTTATTTTTGCGTAATCTGCTCAACAAACTTCGAGAAAACCGAGCTGTTAAGCGCTGAGCGGTTATAAACCATGAAGACTTCCATTTGAGGCAGCGTAAAGGGTGCGTCAACTTTTTTCAGTCGCAATACGTCACGGTATTTTTCATACAGGACTTCCGGGATATATCCCACTAAATGCGATGCGCTGATCATGGTCATGATTGAAAAGAGAGAGTCGCAGCGAAAACCGATTGTCCTGTCGGCATGCACTTCCTCAGTCTTTGACTGATAGTGTTTCACACCCGCTTCATCGCTCAGGAAGATCGTAAACTTCTCTTTCTGCAGCTCTTCCAGGGTAGCGGTCTCCTGCAGGCGGGGGTGATCCTGACTGCACACCAGAATCATTCGGTAATTAACATAGGGAACGCATACCATTGAGCGATTGTTGATAGGCGCAATGGAGAAAATTAAGTCTGCTTTGCGGTAGGCAAGCAGGTCTTCTGCGGAATCCGCGGACAGCAGCATGTCATGAAGCTCTATTTCATAATTGTGCTCTCGCATCAATAGCTTCATGGGGCTGAGCAGATTGTCGGTTGTCAGAACCTGCGGGCAGTAGATGACAAAATTCTTTTTGAGCGATGAGCCATGCATGATGTTGATGGTCTGCTCAAGCTGATTGAGGTTTTGCTCAAGATGATGATGCAAATTTGCCCCGACGGTGGTGGGAGTGATCCCTTTTCCCGAACGGATAAACAGCGGATCGTTCAGCTGGTTACGCAGCCGCTGCAGGGATTGACTGACCGCGGAAGGCGTTATGTAGAGCGTTTCTGCTGCCTTGCTGATGCTCAGGTGTTGGTAGATGCATTCGAAAATGACCAGCAGATTGAGATCGAATTTTTTTAAGTCGTAAAGATTTGCCATGTTTCATCCTGAGTGTGCTGCGTTGCGTTATCACATCACTGATAACTATAGAAGGAACGTAACCATTTACCATCCTTGATGGTTAGCTCGCTTAATTATGATTGAAAACCAACTTAATATATCACGAACGTAGATTAATGAAATAGAACTTCAATAATGGTTAAGATATTTTTACCTTTAAAATAGAAAACAGAACTGAATAAAAATAGTCAGATTTATATATGGACAAGTAATTATCACTCATTTTTATTTTTACTGGCGTGAGCATTAGCGGCGAAGGGGAATGCTTAGTTTGGTAAAACCTATCACAGCCATAGATATGATTATCCCTTCAATCCATTGCCCTGTCCCGACACGAGTGCTGTAATCGGGGGGCTGTAACGACCTTGATATAAAGGTATGTAGAGCGCAACGCAACGCCAGTCTCACTGGCACTGAAAGTTCCTGTGGAAAGTTCAGGTATCAGGGCCGCCCACCAGGGCGGCCTTTTTACTTTCGGGCTTTTATTCATTGGGTTCACAACGTTGTCTTGTTCGGGTTGTTAGGTATGGCTGATTGATTTGATAAAGCAAACGCATTAGCCCATGTAGCGAAAGTTCGTTACCTTACATCTCAACGAAAACACGGAGGAAGTACAGATGTCTTTGATTAACACCAAAATTAAACCTTTCAAAAACCAGGCGTTCAAAAACGGCGAATTCATTGAAGTCACTGAGAAAGATACCGAAGGCCGCTGGAGCGTGTTCTTCTTCTATCCGGCTGACTTCACTTTCGTTTGCCCGACCGAACTGGGTGACGTGGCCGATCACTACGATGAACTGCAGAAGCTGGGCGTAGACGTGTACTCTGTCTCTACCGACACCCACTTCACCCACAAAGCGTGGCACAGCAGCTCTGAAACCATCGCGAAAATCAAATACGCGATGATCGGTGACCCGACTGGCGCCCTGACCCGTAACTTCGACAACATGCGTGAAGATGAAGGCCTGGCAGACCGTGCGACCTTCGTTGTTGACCCGCAGGGCATTATCCAGGCTATCGAAGTTACCGCTGAAGGTATCGGCCGTGATGCATCTGACCTGCTGCGTAAAGTGAAAGCAGCTCAGTACGTGGCGTCTCACCCAGGCGAAGTGTGCCCGGCGAAATGGAAAGAAGGCGAAGCGACGCTGGCTCCATCTCTGGACCTGGTCGGCAAGATCTAAGTCTGTAAAGTCTGGCGGCGCTGCGCTTGCACAGGCCTACAGTATCGTAGGCCGGGTAAACGACGTGCCACCCGGCAACCCATGGGCGCCCCCCGCGCCCATTTCATTCCAGCACCATGATGCAAGTTGCATTCAGGCCGCCCGTATAAGGCAGCTTGCATGATGACGTTTTTAGAGAGGGAAGAACAATGCTCGACACTACAATGAAAACCCAGCTCAAGGCATACCTTGAGAAACTGACCAAACCTGTTGAGCTGATTGCCACGCTGGACGACAGCGCTAAATCGGCAGAAATCAAGGAACTGCTGGCGGAGATCGCCGAACTGTCACCGAAAGTGACCTTCAAAGAAGCGAACGATCTGGCGGTGCGTAAGCCATCTTTCCTGATCACCAACCCGGGCTCTGATCAGGGGCCGCGTTTTGCCGGCTCACCGCTGGGCCACGAATTTACCTCACTGGTGCTGGCTCTGCTGTGGACCGGTGGGCATCCGTCGAAAGAGGCGCAGGCGCTGCTGGAGCAGATCCGCGATATCGACGGGGATTTCACCTTCGAAACTTACTATTCACTCTCCTGCCACAACTGCCCGGACGTGGTGCAGGCGCTGAACCTGATGTCAGTCCTGAACCCGCGTATTAAACACACCGCAATTGATGGCGGCACTTTCCAGAACGAAATCACCGATCGCAACGTGATGGGGGTTCCGGCAGTGTTCCTGAATGGGCAGGAGTTTGGCCAGGGCCGTATGACCTTGTCCGAAATTGTGGCCAAAGTGGATACCGGCGCCGAAAAACGTGCCGCAGAAGAGCTGAACAAGCGCGATGCGTATGATGTACTGATTGTCGGCTCTGGCCCGGCGGGCGCCGCGGCAGCGGTCTATTCCGCACGTAAAGGTATTCGTACCGGTCTGATGGGCGAACGCTTTGGCGGCCAGGTGCTGGATACCGTGGATATCGAAAACTACATCTCTGTGCCGAAGACCGAAGGCCAGAAACTGGCTGGCGCACTTAAAGCGCACGTCAATGATTACGCAGTGGATGTGATCGACAGCCAGAGCGCCAGCAAGCTGGTTCCTGCCGCAGTCGAAGGTGGCTTACACCAGATTGAAACTGCTTCCGGCGCGGTGCTGAAAGCCCGCAGTGTTATCATTGCCACCGGTGCCAAATGGCGAAACATGAACGTGCCGGGTGAAGATCAGTATCGCACCAAAGGCGTGACCTACTGCCCGCACTGCGATGGTCCGCTGTTTAAAGGCAAACGCGTGGCGGTGATTGGCGGCGGTAACTCCGGTGTTGAAGCGGCTATCGACCTGGCGGGCATTGTTGAACACGTTACCCTGCTGGAATTTGCACCAGAGATGAAGGCAGACCAGGTACTGCAGGATAAAGTACGCAGCCTGAAAAACGTCGACATCGTGCTGAATGCGCAGACCACGGAAGTGAAGGGCGACGGCAGTAAAGTCACCGGTCTGGAGTACCGCGACCGCGTCAGTGGCGATGTGCACAGCGTTCCGCTTTCGGGGATCTTCGTGCAGATTGGTCTGCTGCCAAACACCACCTGGCTGGAAGGCGCCATTGAGCGTAACCGCATGGGCGAGATTATCATCGATGCCAAATGTGAAACCAGCGTGAAGGGCGTATTTGCGGCGGGCGACTGTACTACCGTGCCGTACAAGCAGATCATCATCGCGACCGGTGAAGGGGCGAAAGCGTCTCTGAGCGCGTTCGACTACCTGATTCGCACCAAAACAGCATAATAAAAGTCAGTAAGACTGCACCTGCACCAGGAGAGGCCACCAGAAGGTGGCCTCTTTTTTTATCTCACGACCATCACCGGAATGTGGGTGTGACGGATAACGCTGGAGGCGTTTGAACCCAGCAGATGCGTGGTAATGGACGGATTGCGTGAACCGATAACCACCACGTCGGCGTTCAGCTCGCTCGCCAGCTCGTTAACGGCATCGCGCACGCTGCCAAACCGGACATGCGTTTTAATGCGGGAAGGGTCGATGGTGAAGTGCCCGACCATCGTTTGCAGGCGATTTTCCGCCTCGTGCTGCAGATGCTCTTCAAAGCGGCGTACATCGGCGGCGAAGCGATGCAGACTCAGGCTGGCAGAACCCGGCAGCACGTGTAGAAGATGAATAATCCCGTCCTGCTGCGCCAGAAATTCCGCATGGCGTACGGCCTTGTCGCTCAGCTCCATCTCAAAAACATCAACCGGCATAATAATTCTTTGATACATACCCGTTTCTCCTTGTTTATAAACGCTGGAATCATTCAACCATAAAATGAATATGGTTTTTGTAAGCGCTGCGGCACTTTTCTGTTTTTCCCAGGATAAATCTCAAAAGCCCGCTAATCCCGGGCAGGTCGTCAGGGAACGCTACCCTTAAATACTTACCCGGATCCTTTCGGAGGTCGCATGAAAGCACTCACGTACCACGGTCCACATCATGTTCGTGTCGAGAATGTCCCCGATCCTGTTATTGAACAACCTGACGATATTATCCTGCGTGTAACGGCCACGGCGATCTGCGGTTCGGATCTGCATCTCTACCGCGGGAAGATCCCCAAAGTTGAGCACGGCGATATTTTTGGCCACGAGTTCATGGGCGAAGTGGTGGAGACGGGCAGGGAAGTGAAGACGCTGCAAAAAGGCGACCGGGTGGTGATCCCGTTTGTCATCGCCTGTGGTGACTGCTTCTTTTGCCGCCTGCAGCAGTACGCGGCCTGCGAGAGCACCAACGCCGGGCAGGGCGCCGCGCTGAATAAAAAGCAAATTCCCGCGCCCGCCGCGCTGTTTGGCTACAGCCATCTTTATGGCGGCGTGCCCGGTGGACAAGCGGAATACGTTCGGGTGCCCAAAGGTAACGTCGGGCCGTTCAAAGTGCCTCAGTTGCTCTCCGATGATAAAGCGCTGTTCCTCTCCGATATCTTGCCTACCGCCTGGCAGGCGGCGAAAAATGCCCAGATTGAAAAAGGCTCCAGCGTCGCCGTTTTTGGTGCAGGGCCGGTGGGGTTACTGACCATCGCCTGCGCGCGGCTGTTAGGTGCCGAACAGATCTTTGTGGTTGACCATCACCCGTATCGTCTGCGTTTTGCCGCAGAGCGCTACGGCGCCATCCCCATCAACTTTGATGAAGACAACGACGCAGCGGAAAAAATCATTGAGCAAACCGCAGGCCAGCGCGGCGTGGATGCCGTCATTGATGCCGTGGGGTTTGAAGCCAAAGGCAGCACCACGGAAACCATCCTCAGCAACCTTAAAATTGAGGGCAGCAGCGGTAAAGCGCTGCGTCAGTGTATTGCTGCTGTTCGACGGGGCGGGGTGGTGAGCGTGCCCGGCGTGTATGCGGGCTTTATCCATGGCTTCCTGTTTGGTGATGCCTTCGATAAGGGGCTCAGTTTTAAGATGGGCCAGACCCACGTCCACGCCTGGCTTGGCGAGTTGTTACCGCTGATCGAAAAGGGGCTGCTGACGCCGGAGGAGATTGTCACCCACTATCTGCCGCTGGACGATGCCGAACGCGCCTACCGGATCTTTGAAAAACGGGAGGAGGCGTGCCGGAAGGTGATTCTGGTGCCCGGTGCAGAAACGCCGGAAGCGGCGGAACAGCAGGTTAAAGGGCTGGTGAATGCGTTTCCGGGTGGGGGGGTTTAAGACGGTTCCCTTACCTGCGGCACGATATAGGACGTCCAGGTGAATCTGCGGAAAGAGGATGCGCAGGCATCCTCTGTGCAACGCGGGTCGCGCTTGTTCAGATGGGATTAACGCAGGTAATCGCCTGCCGCTTCTGGCTGGTAGAGCAACGCCAGCACTTCCAGATGGGTCGAGGCACCGCCCGGTAATTCCCAGTGAATGGTATCCCCCGTACGCAGGCCCAGCAGGGCCGCGCCGACCGGTGCCAGCACGGAAAGCTGAGCGCTGCTGTCGGTCATTTGCGCCGGGTAGACCAGCGTGCGGGTTAACTCTTCGCCCGTTGTCAGGTTGCGGAATTTGACCTGGCTGTTCATGGTGACCACGTCATGCGGCATGGACTCCGGGGTACACATCTGCGCCCGGTCGAGCTCTTCATTCAGGGCATCGGCAACCGGGAGCGAGGCGAATTCTGGTTTTTCCAGAAGTCGGTCAATACGTTCTGCGTCAAGTTCATTGATAATGATGGTGGGTCTGGACATTTTTTACTCCATGTCGTTAATGCTGCGTGTAACGCAGAAACCAATCCAAAAGAAAACCCTCGCCGTCTGGCAGCGAGGGTTTAACTCTCCCGATGATACTGTCTGCGCACGCAACTTTGAAGTGATAGAGGTCACATTCATGGGCCATATGAATTTTCGCTGAAATTTATTCAGTCTGTATTTCTGGCGGATTGCGTTACGCTGAACGTTCTGAATCAGGATAGTGGGTAAACGCAGTTCGCGTCTGACCCTCATTAAGAGAGCGCTATGTACTTTTATCAACCGTCACAGGGGCATGGCCTGCCGCATGACCCGCTGAATGCCATTATTGGTCCGCGTCCGATTGGCTGGATCTCCTCCTGCGACCAGGCAGGACAGATCAACCTGGCACCGTATAGCTTCTTTAACTGCTTTAACTACCGCCCACCGATTATTGGCTTTTCCAGCAACGGCTGGAAAGACAGCGTGCGTAATATTAACGAAACGGGTGAGTTTGTCTGGAACCTTGCCACGCGCGATCTGGCTGAGGCGATGAATCTCACCTCCGCTACGCTGCCTCACGATCAAGACGAGTTCTCTTTTTCCGGATTGACGCCAGCGGCAAGCCAGCTTGTAAAGGCGCCACGCGTGGCCGAGAGTCCGGTGAACTTTGAGTGCCGCCTGTCGCAGTGTATTCAGCTGACCGGCGCCGACGGCACGCCGGTAGACACCTGGCTGGTGCTGGGCGAAGTGGTGGGGATTCATATTGCCGAATCGCTGCTGGAAGAGGGGATCTACCAGACGGCGAAAGCGCAGCCCATCCTGCGTGCGGGTGGGCCGACGGCCTATTATGGCATCAGTGATGAACACCGCTTCGATATGGTGCGCCCGATTGTGGATCAGTAACCCACTTTATCGATAACAAACTGTTTGCCACAGTTACCCGGATGTGGCTGTGGCGCAAAAGAGCCGGCAGACAGCGGGTTATTAATGGTGCTGGCCTTAAGCGAGATCTGCATTTCGGTCAGGTAGGCCGGATTACCATTGCAGGTCAGTTTGAACGCTTTGACGTTGTCTTTGCTCCAGCTTTTCGCCACGGCGTTATCAAAATCTTTACGGCTTACCGTTTTACCGTAGTTATCCGCCAGGAATTTACCCACCGCGCTGTTTTTTATCTCCTGATTCATCCGCACCATGGTGCCGAAATAGGCGTCAGGATCAAAGCCGAAGCAGACGCCGTGTTTGGCGTACTCATAGCGTTCCAGGCAGGAGTTACCGCCAGCCCCGGGCATGACGCTGTTCAGCTTTGCGGCACCCGACAGTGATAGCCCGGTTTCGGCGGCTGAGCATTTGCGGCTGGCTTTGGCTTCCGGCATGTTCGGGATTGGGCGGGTCGCGCAGCCAAAACGCATCCAGCGGCGTTCATCCACGCCGCGTGCGGCGATGGATTTTGGCAGGCCAGGCCATAATCCGTGTACGGTTAGATAATCGGTCTTGTTATTGCTCTCTTTTTGCAGACGGCACTCTTCGGGTTCGTTACGGTTACGTTCAGCCATGCTCTGGCAGAACCCGGTTTGCCAGGAAAGCGCCAGAACGTAGCGATCGAAATCGCCATACTGCGTGGCTTTGAGCGGATCCGCCTGCGCGGAGAAGACACAGAGTGCAAGCGCCATGGCGCCAGACGGGATAACGATATCCTTCCTGAACATGTGATTTCCTGATGGGTTAACGCGATAGATTTCTGGAAGTTATTAAAGCACAAAAAGCGCCCGCAGGCGCTTTTTGGATATCGGTCATTTTACTCAGGCTGCGCCAGGAACCAGCACTTCGGTTGCGATAATCACGATGATCAGGCCCACAAGCACCGGGACCGACGTGCGTTTTACCACTTCGAACGGCGAGATTTTTGCCATCCCGGCGACCGCGACTACGACACCTGATACCGGCGAAATGGTACGACCGAGGTTAGACGCCTGCAGCATGGGAATGGAGAGGTAAGCCGGGTTAATACCGGAAGAATGTGCCAGTTTTGGGATCATCTCAACGAAGGCGTAGAACGGCGCGTTGCCTGAACCGGTGGTCATAGCTGCCAGCATGGTCAGCACCACCAGTACCAGCATCAGGATAATGCTGGCAGAGCCGAACGACGTGGCGATGGAGATGAGGCTCTGAATAAAGCCGATAGTGCTCAGACCCTGCGCGAAGACGCCTGCCGCCACCAACAGCATCACGACGCCTGCAAACGCATCGGCCATACCGCGATACGCCACTTCCAGGCCAGAAAATACCTTCTGAGTGTTGAAACCGCGAATAAATTCCAGCATGGCGGCCAGCAGCATACAGATAACCAGAATGGTAATGATGTGCAGCTGTGGTCCCCATTTGCCGTCAAAAATCAGCACGCCGATGATAGGCGTGAACGGCAGAATGGAATAGAACGCCGGGGCGGTGGTGGTGATTTCATTCACGTCCATCATTTCGTGGCTGATGTGCTCTTTTTTATCGAGATAACGCTGCCAGAAGAAATGCGCGATGCCCATGCCCACGATAGCCACAATGGAAATCGGCAGCGTGGTTTTAAAGGCGAAATCGATGAGTGACATTTCCGCGGCTTTCGCCGCCAGTACGACGTCGCCAGAGGTAGGGGAGAGAATAATGGCCGCCGGAGAGGCGCAGATAGCCGCCGCTGCACCACGGCTAATGCCGACGTTAACCATCACCGGGAACAGGGTAGCCATTAACAACACCCCCAGGCCAGTGGCGGACGACACGGCCAGCGACATCAGACAGGCAAGGAAGTAGGCTGCCACCATCAGCAGATACGGGGAGTTGATGTACTGCAGCGGTCTGGAGGCCAGCTTCACGACCATATCGTTGGCACCAATATGGGTCATGTAGGCGGCAAAACCGCACAGCATCATGATCATCATGCCCAGATCGCCACCGCGGCTCATGAGCAGAATTTTAATGTATTCAACAATGTCTGTGGCGGTATACCCGGTGCTCGCTGCGCTGGCGGGTAAGACCTGGTGACCCATCAGGGCGCTAACGATCAGCAAGGCCAGGCCGCCGACAAATAACACGCCCGTGGCGGAATACCCCTTAATGATGTAGCGTGCTACACCGACAATGACGACGACTCCGATAAGGAGCTCGAAAAACGTAAGCATGATTTCCCCTGTATCCTTGCTGCCCGAGAGCACAAATAATCAATAAAAAAGAAGGATGAGAATGTGCCGAATTAATGGCCAGTCCTTGCTGATTAAAATCAATAAATATACTACTAAAGCAGATGTTAGCGATATTTTTGCCATGGTGACGGCAATAATGACATATGGGTATTGACCGGTGACAACAGTGGAGTATGTCATTTAAATGCTAATGAGTTGTTAATTTATTGATTCTATATTAACACGTTCCTGAATAAGAGGGGAAAAGACTTTTCCTGCCGGTGCGCGTTGGTGAGTGGGTCCGTACAGCGTTTCGTGAGAAAGGGGCTGAGCAGCACGAAAACACTGGCTGTAGAGGCTAATGATAATCTTTATACCTTGCAGACAGGGCGTTATGTTTGTCCTGGAAGCCATATTAAATGAAGGGTTATTTTTACCGGTAGGCATTATTAAAAAAGGTTTGAACGCGCCCGTGAGATGATTATTCAACAGGCCACCGTGCCGCTCTCAGAATATTCTCGCAAAGTGGCTGATTAATTAGGAGTAATGCCGATGCCGTTAAGGCTCCATTCAACTATTGTATGGTAAACTTTGCCTCGAATACTAAGAATGGTAATTGCATTGTGATCGTACGTAATAAATTTTTCTTCATTTTTCTGTTTATTTTTGCACAGTTAACGCTCTCTTCTGTGGCACAGGCTGAAGAGAACGCGACGGATAAGGGCTGGTTCTCCACCTTTACGGATAATGTTTCGCAGACCTGGAATGCGCCAGAGCACTATGATCTCTACGTGCCGGCCATCACCTGGCATGCACGCTTTGCCTACGACAAAGAAAAGACCGATAAATATAACGAGCGCCCGTGGGGGGCAGGTTTTGGTCAGTCGCGCTGGGACGAAAAGGGCAACTGGCACGGTATTTATCTGATGGCCTTTAAAGACTCCTTTAACAAATGGGAACCGATCGGTGGCTATGGCTGGGAGAAAACCTGGCGTCCGTTAGCTGACGACAACTTCCACGTTGGCCTGGGCTATACCGCCGGGGTGACTGCACGCGACAACTGGAACTATATCCCCATTCCGGTTCTGCTGCCGCTGGCCTCAATTGGTTATGGTCCTGCAACGTTCCAGATGACCTACATTCCCGGTACGTACAACAACGGTAACGTTTACTTCGCCTGGATGCGTTTTCAGTTTTAACTGAAAAAAGCTGACAAAGCGGTGAAAAAATGCGCAGTCGTTGATTCATATGGGATAAAAATCCGCCAGCGAAAATTAACGCGACTTTAGTCACTTTTTATCAAAGATCCGCTGGACAAAAGGTCCCACAATTGTTGTACTGGTAACCGACACAGCATTTGTGTCGTTTTTTAATGTAAAGGTAATTTTGATGTCTAAGATTAAAGGTAACGTTAAGTGGTTTAATGAGTCCAAAGGATTCGGTTTCATTACTCCTGAAGATGGCAGCAAAGACGTGTTCGTACACTTCTCTGCAATCCAGTCTAATGGTTTCAAAACTCTGGCTGAAGGTCAGCGTGTAGAGTTCGAAATCACTAACGGTGCCAAAGGCCCTTCTGCTGCTAACGTAATCGCTCTGTAATTCAGACGCGTCAGCAAGAATTTCAAAACCCGCTCACTGAGCGGGTTTTTTTCGTTTTGCATCAGCCAAGCAGATACATCTTCAGGAAGCTGGCAACGATCAGCACGCTCAACAACACCACGCCTGCGCTCATCAAACTCTCTTTCATTCTGTCACCCTCGTTCTGTATTGGCACCAGAGTGACAGAGAAAAATTAAGCCAACATTAACGCTTCGGCAGTTAGTGGGGGCTGGCGGAAGAAAATAGCCAGAATGCGATCCCGGTCATCGCAAAAGAGCCGAGCATATTTATCGCAACGTTCAGCAACGCCCAGCCGATACGGCCTTCCTGAAACAAAAACACCGTTTCCGCAGAAAAGGTGGAGAAGGTGGTTAAACCGCCGCAGAACCCGGTGGTAATCAATACTTTCCACATGGGATCGATGTGCGTCATACGGTTAAACCAGGCCAGACCCATGCCAATGATAAACGCACCAATCAGGTTTGCGGCCAGTGTTCCCATTGGAATCGCCTGATGCAGTGGATTAAACCGCATACTCAGGAACCACCGCGCAACGCTTCCCGTCCCCCCACCAATAAAAACAGCTAAAAGGAGTTGTAACACTGTAAATACCTGCTATTTGATGTGTAAGAGTGGCGAGTTTAACGCTGTTTATAATCAGGGGACAAATATGTATGTTGCGGTAGGGCAGTTTGCGGTCACGCCTCGCTGGCATGAGAACGCGGCGCAGTGTGTCTCGCTTATGAAACAGGCACAACAGAAGGGGGGGTCATTGCTGGTGCTGCCGGAGGCCTTGCTGGCACGCGATGATAACGACCCGGATTTGTCGGTGAAATCCGCGCAGCCGCTTGATGGCGCGTTTTTACAGCAATTACTGGCCGAGAGTGCGGGTAATGACATGACCACAATGTTGACGGTCCATGTGCCGTCAACCCCTGGCCGGGCAGTTAACACACTGGTAGCCATCCGTGGCGGCGTCATCATCGCCAGCTATGCCAAGCTTCATCTCTATGATGCGTTCAGTATCCAGGAGTCGCGCCTGGTTGACCCGGGGGAGTGCGTTCCGCCCCTGATCGCGGTTGATGGTTTAAACATTGGGCTGATGACCTGCTACGATTTGCGCTTTCCTGAGCTGGCGTTGAGCCTGGCACTACAGGGAGCGGATGTGCTTGTTCTGCCTGCCGCGTGGGTTAAAGGGCCGCTGAAAGAGCATCACTGGGCCACGTTGCTTACGGCGCGCGCGCTGGATACCACCTGTTATGTGGTCGCGGCAGGGGAGTGCGGCAATAAAAATATCGGGCAGAGCAGGGTGATTGACCCGCTGGGCGTCACGATTGCCGCCGCAGCGGAAGGTCCGGTTTTACTGATGGCGGAGATAATTTCGGAAAGGATAGCGCTTGCACGGCAGCAATTACCTGTTCTTCGCAACCGACGTTTTGCGCCACCGCAATTATTGTGATGTTTTTTTCAACAATGCTTGATTCACCTTGTTACAGGTTGCTATTGTGTGCACGCGCCAAATGACCGTTAATATGATCCGGTTTTGACGCTGAATGCAGCCTGTTTTAAGTAAAGAAGGTATCTATGGGTGAGATTAGTATTACCAAACTGCTGGTGGTTGCCGCACTGGTCGTCCTGCTGTTTGGTACCAAGAAGTTACGCACGCTGGGTGGTGACCTGGGTGCCGCCATCAAAGGCTTTAAGAAAGCGATGAACGACGATGACGCGGCAGCGAAGAAAAGCGCCGAGGATACCGTTCCGGCTGAAAAGCTCTCTCACAAAGAGTAACGGCAATGCCTTAAGGCTTGCGAAAAAAAACCGGCTCAACAGGCCGGTTTTTTTGTATTCCTGTAAGTGAATATTACAGGGTTATTTAACTTCTTCGCCTTTTGCCTGCATATCGGCATGGTAAGAGGAGCGCACAAACGGACCGCAGGCAGCATGGGTGAAGCCCATCGCCATCGCTTCCGCTTTCATCTCATCAAATTCATCCGGGCTAACGTAGCGCTGCACCGGCAGGTGATGACGGCTTGGCTGCAGATACTGGCCCAGCGTCAGCATGGTCACGCCGTGGCGACGCAGATCGCGCATCACTTCGATGATTTCGTCATTGGTCTCACCAAGGCCGACCATCAGACCTGACTTGGTAGGGATATGTGGATGCGCTTCTTTAAAACGCTCCAGCAGCTTCAGGGACCAGTTGTAGTCAGCACCCGGACGCACCTGACGGTAGAGACGCGGTACGTTCTCCAGGTTGTGGTTAAAGACGTCTGGTGGCGTTGCAGTCAGGATATCCAGCGCGCGGTCCATACGACCACGGAAATCCGGCACCAGCGTCTCAATCTTAATGTTCGGGCTTTTCTCGCGAATGGCAGTAATGCAGTCAGCAAAGTGCTGAGCACCCCCATCACGCAGGTCATCACGGTCAACGGAGGTAATGACCACATAACGCAGCGCCATATCAGCGATGGTCTGCGCCAGTTTTTGAGGTTCGTTTGCATCTGGTGCCACCGGGCGGCCATGAGCAACATCGCAGAACGGGCAACGGCGGGTACAGATAGCACCCAGAATCATAAACGTCGCGGTGCCGTGGTTGAAACACTCAGCAAGGTTCGGGCAAGAGGCTTCTTCACATACAGAGTGAAGGCCATTCTTACGCATCGCCGCTTTGATCCCCTGGATACGCGAAGAGTCGGCCGGAAGTTTGATTTTCATCCATTCCGGTTTTCTTAACAGCGCCTCGCGCTCTGTAGCCACGTTTTTAACCGGGATAAGGGCCATTTTATCGGCATCGCGGTATTTAACACCGCGTTCCATCACAATGGGTTTACTCATAGCGTGCGTGTTCCAGTTGCGAATATCGAAGGAAAGCGTTTCAATTCAAGGGAATGTTGTATTTATCAACTATTTTTGAACGAACGACAGGCAGTATATCATTGAAACGGTCGTTAAAGCAGCCTGCCAGGTCGCCAATTTGTAAAATAGTTGTTGTTTTGTGCCTTTTGCCCTGCGTGCGGCAGGGGCTTGTGCTGCGTCAACCTGTCAGAAGGCCTGGCGGATGATGCGGATCACATTTTCAAGTACCGGATCGCGCAGACTGAGCTTATTGTAATGCAGTGAAATCTCAATAGATTCTGCATTCAACTGGCTGAGCGGAATACTTTCCAGCGGCCAGCATTTCCGCAGCAGATGATACAGGCGCGAAGGCATGATGCAGAGCATGTCACTGCTGCCAATCAGGGACGCGGTAGTGAACATATTGTAACTGCTGAAGCTTATCTGGCGCTCCGGGAAAATGTCATCGATACGCTGGCGCAGCGCATGATGTGACTGTCCTTCCGTCATAAATGACGAGTGATCGTAGTTACGCAGATTTTCTATGGTGAGCGGCTCGCTGAGCACCGGATGCTGCTGGCGACAGACCAGCACCAGGTTGTCGGCATAGAGGACATTTTGCCCCAACGCGCGGGCGCTGAAGCTGCCGCTGTCGATAATTAAATCGGTCTGGAACTGGGCAAGCTGCACGTCAGGTTCGCTGATCGGTACATTACGCAGCAGCAGCTGCGGCGCATGCTCTTTTACGGCCTGGTAAATTGCAGGCATAACCAACACCCCCACAGAGGGAGAGCAGCCGATGGTGATGGTTCGCTGTTTGTCGTAGCTTCCGGTTAAATCCAGCGCGCCCAGAATCGACTCCAGCCCCTGGCTGATGTACTCATGCAGATGCGTGGCGTAAGCCGTGGGGGTGACACCCTGTCCCTTACGAATAAATAACGGGTCCGGAAATATAGCGCGCAGCTTTTGAATTGACTGGCTTATTGCAGAGGGCGTGAGATTAAGAATTTTCGCAGCGTTAACGATACCCTTATGGACATATACCGCCTCAAAAATAGTCAATAAATTGAGATCAATATTACGTAAAGTCCGAAAAATTTGCGGCTTGTCTTCGCCACCGGGTTCATTCAGGCGTTTGGCTGGTAAATTATTATACTCCACGCTTTTACTCCGTACACATTCACAACATGAATGATAGTTGAATTTATTTATTATGCTTGTAGAGATTCGTAAAGTGTTGGTTTTGTTTCACTTGTTTATCAAAAACAACCAGTTGAGTGATTATCACGCAAGTTACTTAGGTCCTGCACGCAGCGCTGACGGGAGGCTAAATAATATGGATCGGTAATATTCGAGCGCTTCGAAAATATAGAATCTGCGGATTATTGTAAAGTGTAAAAGCGGCAATTAAATCGTGGCCCGTCAAATTATCGAGCCACAATGTATAATATATTAAGCAGTGATATATTCGTGTGGGGGATTGTTAAGTAGTGCTAACATATTAGCTAAAAGCACAGGACGGATATTTTCTGTTGTTGCCGTATCAACCCACTGGCACATTTGCGTCATTTCCATCCCGGCATAGCCGCAGGGGTTGATGCGCTGGAAGGGCTTCAAATCCATATTAATGTTCAAAGCCAGCCCGTGAAACGAGCAGCCTTTACGGATACGCAGCCCCAGCGAGCAGATCTTCATCTCGCCCACGTAGACTCCCGGTGCGTCGGCCCGCGGATGCGCATCAATACCGTATTCCGCCAGCGTGTTGACGACCGTTTGCTCAAGCAGAGTGACCAGTTCACGTACGCCCAGCTTTCTGCGTTTGAGGTTCAGGAGAACGTACATCACCTGTTGCCCTGGGCCATGGTACGTAACCTGCCCGCCGCGGTCGCTCTGAATAACCGGGATATCGCCCGTCATCAATAAATGTTCCGCTTTTCCCGCTTGCCCCTGCGTAAACACTGGCAGGTGTTCTACCAGCCAGATTTCATCAGGGGTGGTGTCATCGCGTGAGTCGGTGAAGTCATGCATAGCCTGGGAGACAGGCTCATAAGGTTGCAGCCCGAGATGACGGACAAGAATTTTATCCTGATACAAAACGACGTCTCCGAAGACGAGGGACAAAAGATGAGGGGGAGTATATCACAGCGGGGAGAGGGGTTACCCGGCAAACCGGGTAACCGCAGGGGGACTACAGCACCATACGAACAATTTCGATATTGCCGAGCTCTTCGTACAGCGTCTCAACCTGTTCAATGTGTGTTGCGGTAATGGTAATGGATACCGAGTGGTAGTTGCCCTTGCTGCTTGGTTTTACTGACGGAGAGTAGTCACCCGGCGCATGGCGCTGTACCACTTCAACCACCTGATCAACCAGCTCAGGTTTCGCCAGACCCATTACTTTGTAAGTAAATGGGGTAGGGAATTCAAGCAGTTCGTTAAGTTTGGTTTTCATGTCAGCTCCGGCGTAACGTCAAAAAGAATAACTCCCACGTCAGGTGGGAGTTATCAGGATACTTAGTATATGGGGATCAAAATCACACTTTCAAGTGTTCGATTTTTAGCCAAACCAGTGATGGAACATCAATTTAATGTAATCAATGATTTTGCCGAAGAAATTGCCTTCAGGAATTTCCTGCAGGACAACCAGCGGGCGCTGATCGATAGTTTTGCCATCCAGCTGGAAGTTAATGGTGCCTACAACCTGGTTTTTCTGCAGCGGTGCATGCAGCTCGGTGGTGTTCAGCACGTAGCTGGCTTTCAGGTCTTTCATGCGTCCGCGTGGAATGGTCAGGTACAGATCTTTGTCCACGCCCAGGGAGGCGCGATCGTTATCACCGAACCAGACCGGCTCAGAGGCAAACTCTTTGCCTGCTTTTAGCGGGTTCACGGTTTCGAAGAAACGGAAACCCCAGGTCAGCAGTTTTTTGCTTTCTGTCTCACGGCCTTTAAAGGTACGACCGCCCATCACGGCAGAGATCAGGCGCATCTGACCTTCGGTAGCAGAGGCGACCAGGTTGTAACCCGCTTTGTCGGTATGACCGGTTTTGATGCCGTCAACGTTCAGGCTGTTATCCCACAGCAGGCCGTTACGGTTGGTCTGGCGAATACCGTTGAAGGTAAACTCTTTCTCTTTATAGATGGCGTATTCGTTCGGTACATCGCGGATCAGCGCCTGGCCAATCAGCGCCATATCGCGCGCAGAGCTGTACTGACCCTCCGCATCCAGGCCGTGAACGGTCTGGAAGTGGCTGTTTTTCAGGCCCAGCGCAGAAACGTAGCTGTTCATCAGGCCCACAAACGCATCCTGGCTGCCCGCAGCGAAATCGGCCATGGCGACACAGGCGTCGTTACCGGACTGCAGGTTGATACCACGAATCAGCTGAGAGACAGGAACCTGCATACCCGGTTTCAGGAACATTAAAGAGGAGCCTTTAAAGACCGGGTTCCCGGTTGCCCACGCATCGTTACCGATGGTGACCAGGTCTGTTTCTTTAAATTTACCTGCCTTCATCGCCTGGCCGATAACGTAGCTGGTCATCATTTTCGTCAGGCTGGCCGGATCGCGGCGGGCATCGGCATTCTGTTCTGCCAGAACTTTGCCAGAGTTGTAATCGATCAGGATGTAGGATTCCGCATCGATTTGCGGAACGCCAGGGATCATGGTCTTGATGTTCAGGTCATCGGCGTGAGCTGCGGAGAGCGCAGCAGCGCAAAGGGCCGTGGTCAGCGCCATGCGCTGCACAAAACGAGCAGAAAAAGTGGTCTTCATGGTCAGAACTACGACATCCGTGATGGAATTAAAAAAAGTGCCTTACTATAGCAAATGCTATTCAGGCAGGCATCCGACTTTAAGCATGAGTTTGTGAATGACTTTTACACAAACTGACAATTCGGATGCCGCCGATACATTACTTCGCTACAGCGATAAATGACTGGAGTTGCGCTTCATTTTGCAGACGCTGCTGCAGGGTCGCTGCCTGCGATTTGCTGGCAAACGGTCCCATCTGAATACGCCACACAGCCCCGTTTTGCTCAACGCGGCCTGGAACGCCAAACTGCTGGCTCAGGCGCTGTTGATACTGCTGCGCGCGGGCCTGATCGCTGACGGCGCCCACCTGAACGACAAAGCCGCCGCTGGAAGCGGCAGCAGGCGCTGCTACCGCTGCGCTCTGGGTCGTTGCCGGAGCGGTGACGGGGGCAGGCTGCTGCGCGACGGGGGAGGCAACAGGCGCCGGGGCAGGTTCACTGCCTTCCAGCACGCCGGAGGCTAAGGTCGTTGGAGCCCCCAGGAAACCGCTACTCTTTACCGGTGCGCCAGTGCTGTCATCGCTTTGCAACGTGTCGTTGCTGATAGGACGCACTTCGCCTGCTGGCTGAGAAGGCTCGGCCGGCGATGAGACGCTCCCCATGCCACCGTCAAGATTCGGACGGTCGGGAAGGGCGTAGGTCTGTTTCGCCACTGTCGTACACGCGGTACCCGGCCCGGAGAGCGAGCCATCCGGTGCCACGATAATGGGGTCGATACGAACCTTGGTATTGTTCGAGGTGTTCAGGCGGTCGGCGGAGGCGCGCGACAGCGAAATCACACGGTCGTTACCGTACGGACCGCGATCGTTAATGCGGACCACGATCATACGGCCATTCGCCAGGTTGGTGATACGCGCGTAGCTTGGGATAGGCAGCGTCGGGTGTGCCGCAGTGAGTTGCGTCGGGTCGAACGCTTCTCCTGATGCCGTCAGGTTGCTCCCGGGTTCCGCATCATAAATGGCGGCGAAACCCGCCTGGCTGAAACGGGAAGGGTCCTGAACGATTTTGTAGCTTTTGCCGTCGCGCTCATAATCCTGATTCGCGCTGGCGTTGAGCGGTTCATAAACGGGATCGGCGCCGCTGATTTCAACGATTGGGCCATTACACACCGCAGGCTGCGGCGGCGCGACGGTTGCCTGTTGCTGACCATCATCACTTGTGCACGCCGCAAGTAAACTTGCCGCAATGCAGATCCCCAGCCACTGCTTACGCATTCCGATCCCCTTATTTTTATACGCTTTTTGACAACATTTTTCTGTGGGTATGGATCGACATCACGATACCAAACCCGGCCATCAACACGATCAGTGCCGAGCCTCCGTAACTCACCAGCGGAAGCGGAACGCCTACAACCGGCAGAATACCACTCACCATACCAATATTTACGAAGACATAAACGAATAAAATCAACATTAACCCGCCCGCCATGACGCGGCCAAAGGTGGTTTGCGCGCGCGCGGCAATCCACAACCCGCGCATGATTAACAGTACATACAGCGCGAGTAAGATCAAGATGCCGACCAGCCCAAGCTCTTCCGCCAGGACCGCAAAGATAAAGTCGGTATGGCGCTCTGGTAAGAACTCCAGCTGCGACTGGGTGCCGTGCAGCCATCCTTTACCGCGCAGGCCTCCGGAGCCAATCGCGATCTTGGACTGAATAATGTGATAGCCCGCACCCAGCGGATCGGTTTCCGGATCGAGCAGCATCATCACGCGCTGGCGCTGATAATCATGCATCAGGAAGAACCAGAGAATAGGGATGAACGCGGCAACCAGCACCACCGCAATACCAATCAGACGCCAGCTCAGGCCCGACAAGAAGAGAACAAACAGGCCAGAGAGTGCGATGAGGATCGAGGTACCAAGGTCAGGCTGCGCCGCCACCAGCAACGTTGGCAGGAAAATCAATACCAGTGCGATGGCCGTGTTTTTCAGTGATGGCGGACAGACATCGCGGTTGATAAAGCGTGCCACCATCAGTGGAACGGCGATTTTGGCAATTTCCGAGGGCTGGAAGCGAACTACGCCCAGATCCAGCCAGCGCTGTGCGCCTTTGGAGATGGCCCCAAAGGCATCTACCGCAACCAGCAAAATAATACAGAAGATGTAGAGATAGGGGGCCCAGCCTTCGTAGACGCGTGGCGGGATCTGCGCCATGACGACCATAATGACCAGCCCCATCGCGATCTGGCCAATCTTGCGCTCCATCATGCCGATGTCCTGGCCGCTGGCGCTCCAGATAACCAGAGCGCTGTAGACCAGCAGAGCCAGCAGGATCAGCAGCATGGCTGGGTCGATGTGGATTTTATCCCACAGCGATTTTTTATTTGGATTATCCGTCATGATTATTGGTCCTCCGCCGCAGCGGCCGCCGGGTTTTCAGCCGGCAGTTCGGTGTTGTTATCACCCAGCATGATGTGGTCGAGGATTTGGCGCATGATGGTGCCCACGGCTGGCCCTGCGCCACCGTTTTCCAGAATCATTGCCACCGCCACCTGCGGGTTATCATAGGGTGCAAATGCCGTCATGAGCTTATGGTCACGCAGTCGTTCGGCAATGCGGTGTGCGTTATAGGTTTCGTTGGCCTTCAGGCCGAAGACCTGCGCCGTACCGGATTTGGCGGCCACTTTATACGGCGCACCGGCGAAATACTTATGCGCGGTACCGTTCGGGCGGTTTGCCACCCCGTACATCCCGTCTTTGGCGATCTCCCAGAAGCCGGAGTGAATATCCCCCACTGGCGGTTCATGCGGTTGGATCCACGGCACTTTTTTGCCCTCTTCAACGGTACTTTGCAGCAGGTGCGGGACTTTCACCACCCCGTCGTTGATGAGGATCATCATCGCTTTGTTCATCTGCAGCGGGGTGGCGGTCCAGTAGCCCTGGCCGATACCCACCGGAATGGTATCACCCTGATACCACGGCTTTTTAAAGCGCTTTAGCTTCCACTCGCGGGTTGGCATGTTGCCGGAGCGTTCTTCGGCGAGATCGACCCCGGTGTAATGGCCGTAGCCAAATTTGCTCATCCACTCTGACAGGCGGTCAATACCCATGTCGTACGCCACCTGATAGAAGAAGGTATCCGCAGACTCTTCCAGCGATTTCGTCACGTTCAGATGACCGTGGCCCCATTTTTTCCAGTCGCGATAGCGTTTCTCTGAACCCGGTAACTGCCACCAGCCCGGGTCAAACAGGCTGGTGTTGCGGTTGATGACACCCGCGCTCAGCGCCGAGACGGCGACGTAAGGTTTCACCGTGGACGCCGGCGGATAGACCCCCTGCGTGGCGCGGTTGACCAGCGGCGTGTTCGGGTCATTAAGCAGGCCGGAGTAGTCCTTACTGGAAATCCCATCGACAAAGAGGTTAGGGTCGTAGCTTGGCATGGAGACCATCGCCAGAATGCCGCCGGTACGCGGATCGGTCACGACAACTGCCGCACGGCTGCCCGCCAGTAAGGTTTCAATATACTGCTGGAGTTTCAGGTCGAGCGTCAGGTAGACGTCATGCCCTGCCTGCGGCGGCACCTCTTTCAACTGACGAATAACGCGGCCACGGTTGTTAACTTCCACCTCTTCATAGCCGGTCTGCCCGTGCAGGACATCTTCGTAATAGCGTTCAATTCCCAGCTTACCGATATCGTGCGTCGCGGCGTAGTTTGCCAGCTTGCCGTCTTTATCGAGACGCTCAACGTCTTTATCGTTGATCTTGGAGACGTAGCCGATCACGTGCGTCAGCGCGGAACCGTAAGGGTAGTAGCGACGCTTGTAGCCTTTCACTTCCACACCGGGGAAACGGTACTGGTTGACCGCAAAGCGGGCGACCTGGACTTCCGTCAGGTTGGTTTTAACCGGAATGGAGGTAAAACGGTGAGAGCGGGCGCGTTCTTTCTTGAAGGCAGCAATATCGTCATCGTTAAGATCGACAACGCTTCGCAATGCTTCCAGCGTATCCTGCACGTTGTCGACTTTTTCCGGCATCATCTCAATCTGGTAGATGGTGCGGTTTAAGGCCAGCGGGGTGCCGTTTCGGTCGTAAATAATGCCGCGGCTGGGGGCGATAGGCACCAGCTTGATGCGGTTTTCGTTTGAGCGCGTCTGGTAATCGGTATAGCGGACAATTTGCAGATTATAAAGGTTGGCGATCAGCACGCCGGTAAGCAGCAAAATCCCCGTAAAGGCGACCAGCGCCCGGCGCACAAACAGCGCGGACTCAGCCGTATAGTCGCGAAAAGAATTCTGTAGTTTCATCCGCTGCTTAATCTACCCTGGTCAGTCATTACTCGCGGTGATAGGGGTGGTTGGTAGTAATGCTCCACGCGCGGTACAGGCTTTCTGCCACCAGTACCCGAACAAGCGGGTGGGGAAGCGTCAGCGCGGAGAGAGACCAACTTTGTTCTGCCGCCGCTTTACAGGCAGGGGACAACCCTTCAGGCCCGCCAATCAACAGACTGACGTCACGACCATCCTGCTTCCAGCGCTCCAGTTCGTGCGCCAGCTGCGGCGTATCCCAGGGCTTGCCTGGAATATCGAGGGTCACGATGCGGTTTTTGCCTGCGGCAGCCAGCATCAGTTCTCCCTCTTTATCAAGAATGCGTTTAATATCCGCGTTCTTGCCGCGCTTTCCGGCGGGGATCTCCACCAGCTCGAACGGCATATCTTTAGGGAAACGACGCAGATATTCAGTAAAACCGGTTTGTACCCAGTCCGGCATTTTGGTGCCGACGGCGACCAGCTGCAACTTCACGCATTAACCCCAGAGTTTTTCCAGCTCATACAGGCGACGGCTCTCTTCCTGCATGACGTGGACAATCACATCGCCAAGATCGACAACCACCCAGTCAGCGGTTGCTTCACCTTCAACACCGAGCGGTAACAGCCCTGCTGCACGTGATTCCTGCACAACATGATCGGCAATTGAAACCACATGGCGAGTAGACGTACCGGTGCAGATGATCATGCAGTCGGTGATGCTGGATTTACCCTTAACGTCGATAGCGATGATGTCCTGACCTTTCAGGTCATCAATTTTGTCGATAACAAAATCCTGGAGTGCTTTACCCTGCAAGTTTTCCCCCTGGGTGAATGAGATTGTGCAACTATGAATTCGTAGCCAGACAGTATACCTGAACTGACGCCCCTGTCGGGACAAATGTCACCGGCCGGGCTTTTGAAGGCGGGTATCATCCCACCCTCCGCCGGAGATTGCATCGCCATTTTTGTAAAACAATTTCTGTAAAGCAATGAGCGGCGGGAAAGTCTGGCAGCGGAGGATAACAGTATGGCTTACTCTGTCAAGGCAGGATAATCAATAAGGCGCTTTTTGTGCGCCCGGATTATGCGTCTGCGCTTTTCTGATACAACCCGTGCGCGTGGATATAGTCCAGCACTGACGATGGCAGGAGATCGTCACAGGCTAAACCGTGCTGAAGCCGGTCGCGAATGATTGTCGCAGAAATATCAAACCACGGCGTCTCCGCCAGATAGATCTTCCCGGCAGGTTGATTATGCAGATCTTCCACATTGTCGGTCAGATGAGCCTCCAGCCACTGCTGATACTGCTCTTCACGCATGGTCAGCGGATAGCCCGGACGGCGGCAGACGAGGAGATGGCTGTTCTCCAGAATGGTTTCATACTGGTGCCAGGTGGGGAAGTTGAGCAGAGAATCCTGGCCGATGATAAAGGCCAGCGGTTTGTCCGGCCCCTGTTCGGCCCGCCACTCCTGTAGCGTTTGCGAGGTCCAGGACGGGGTGTCGCGACGGAGTTCACGCTCGTCCAGGCTGAAGAGCGGTTTATCCGCAATGGCCAGGGCGAGCATCTCTTTTCGCTGCACGCTGGTGGCCTCAGGCTGAGGCCGATGTGGCGGAACGTTATTGGGCATGATAATCACGCGCTGAAGACCAATCAGATTCGCCAGAATTTCAACCGGTTTCAGATGACCGTAATGGACCGGGTCAAAGGTGCCACCGTACAGGGCCTGTAGAGAGTGCATGCTATCCATCGATAAATACATCTGCCAGCGCCTTGTGGCAGAGCAGCAGAGAAAGGCTTTCCAGTTCCGCCCAGACGGACTGGCCGTAATCTTGTTTTAACGTGAGCTCTGCGCGCATCAAAAGCTGTACCGCCTGGCGCAGCTGTTCATGGCTCAGACGATTAATGGCCTCGGTGGTCATCGCCCGACGGTTTTGCCAGATACGGTGTTTGTCGAACAACGAACGCAATGGCGTATGAGCAGACTGGCGCTTGAGCGTGGTGAGCATTAGCAGTTCACGCTGCAGCGTACGCAGCAATATAACCGGTTCGCTACCCTCAAGGCGTAGCTGCTGCAAAATATGCAGGGAACGCTTGCTCTTTGCCATCAGCAGCGCATCAACCCAGTGGAACGGCGTGAAGTGTGCGGCGTCGTTAACCGCCTGCTCCACGCGCGGCAGAGTCAGCTTGCCATCGGGCCAGAGGAGGGCGAGCCGGTCCAGCGCCTGGGCCAACGCCAGCAGGTTGCCTTCATAGCAGTAGCACAGCAGCTGATTCGCTGCGTCGTCCAGTTGCAGGTTATTCTGCTTCGCTCTTGCCGCCACCCATTTCGGCAAATGGGCCTGCTCAGGCGTCTGGCAGGTGACCAGCACGGCATGAGTGGCGAGTTGGGTAAACCACGCGGCGTTTTCCTGCGCTTTGGTGAGCTTGTTACCACGCACGATTAACAGCAGATCGCTGTGCAACAGGCTGACCAGCGTCGCCAGCTGTTCATTGATGGCCGCGTTCGGACCATTCTCTGGCAGCAGGATCTGGATGGTCTGGCGTGATGCAAAGAGACTCATCGCCTGGCAAAGGGAGAAAAGGGCATTCCAGTCGGTATTGTTATCCAACTGGACGGTGTGGTGTTCATCAAAGCCCTGAGCGGCGGCGGCATGTCGCACGGCATCCAGGCTTTCCTGAAGCAAGAGCGGGTCGTTACCCAGTAGCAGATACGCCGCGCGCAGCCCTTCATTGAGCTGCGCGCGGAGTTGTTCAGGATACAGCCTGATCATCAGTTACCCATGGAGGCAGAAACAGGAGGCGTGTTGGCATCCGGTTTGTCGATGATGTCAGAACCCTGTCTTGTCGTTGCGGCAATGCCTGGCAGCTTACGGATCAGCTGTTCTGCGGCCTTGTCGTACATCTCGTTAATGATAATCTGCTGCTCAGCATCTTTTGCCAGCGCCGTTTGCGGGTTATCAAAGAACGAGCGGTACACTTTGGTATTGATAGGGAAAATGTCTTTACCCGGGATCAATACTGCCGCGTTCACCGTCAGCACCATCTGATATTCCGCTGTACGTCCATCCTGGAAGATCGACGCGGTATCTTTAGCCAGCGATGAGCTTAAGATACGTAATGACGGTACATCCTGGCGCAGGGTGCCTTTTTCGATCAGTTGAACATCGTTCAAACGCAGCTGGTTACGCACTGCCCGGCTGAGTGGACCATTCGGATCCCCTGAGTCGAAAATCATCGTTTTCATCTCAGCGGGCACCGCCGTGGTATTGCGCAGGTGCCAGCCACACCCCGCGGTGACCAGCACCGCCAGAGATAAGAGTATTGTTGCCAGTTGTCGCACGTTTCCTCCCGCGCTTAGCCAACGACCAGATTCAGCAGTTTACCCGGTACGTAGATCACTTTACGTACGGTAACGCCCTCAAGATATTTCGCCACCAGATGTTCCTGGCCAGCACGCTCACGAACCTGTTCTTCGGTTGCATCAACGGCGACGGTAATTTTACCGCGTACTTTACCGTTGACCTGTACCACCACCAGCGTGGTGTTTTCCACCATGGCGGATTCATCAGCAACCGGCCACGGCGCGTTGTCGATATCGCCTTCGCCTTTCAGCTCCTGCCACAGGGTGAAGCTGACATGCGGGGTGAACGGGTTCAACATGCGCACGACGGCCAACAGCGCTTCACGCATTAAGGCACGATCCTGCTCGCCTTCCTGCGGTGCTTTCGCCAGCTTGTTCATCAGTTCCATAATAGCCGCAATTGCGGTATTGAAGGTCTGACGACGACCAATATCATCGGTCACTTTTGCAATCGTTTTATGAACATCACGACGCAGCGCCTGCTGATCTTCAGTCAGGGCAGCAACGTTCAGTGCTGGTGCGTCGCCCTGAGCGGTGTGTTCGTAAACCAGTTTCCAGACGCGTTTCAGGAAGCGGTTCGCCCCTTCAACACCGGACTCCTGCCACTCCAGGGTCATGTCTGCCGGAGAGGCAAACATCATGAACAGACGCACGGTATCCGCGCCGTAGCGCTCAACCATCACCTGCGGGTCGATGCCGTTGTTTTTGGACTTGGACATCTTGCTCATGCCGGTATACACCAGTTCATGACCTTCGACGTCTTTCGCCTTCACGATACGGCCTTTCTCGTCGCGCTCAACAATCGCATCAACCGGAGAGACCCAGTTACGTTCGCCGTTCGCACCCACATAGTAGAACGCATCTGCCAGTACCATGCCCTGACACAGCAGTTGTTTCGCTGGCTCGTCAGAGTTCACCATGCCTGCGTCACGCATCAGCTTGTGGAAGAAGCGGAAGTAGAGCAGGTGCATGATGGCATGTTCAATACCACCGATGTAGATGTCTACCGGCAGCCAGTAGTTTGCCGCGTCGGAATCCAGCATCCCTTCCTGATACTGCGGGCAGGTGTAGCGGGCGTAGTACCAGGAAGACTCCATAAAGGTGTCAAAGGTGTCGGTTTCACGCAGCGCAGGCTGACCGTTAACGGTGGTTTTTGCCCACTCAGGATCGGCTTTGATCGGGCTGGTGATGCCATCCATGACCACATCTTCCGGCAGGATCACCGGGAGTTGATCTTCCGGGGTTGGCATCACGGTGCCGTCTTCCAGCGTGACCATCGGGATTGGCGCACCCCAGTAACGCTGACGGGAAACGCCCCAGTCGCGCAGGCGGTAGTTCACTTTACGCTCGCCCACGCCCAGCGATGCCAGTTTGTCGGCGATGGCGTTGAAACCCTCTTCGAAGCTCAGACCGCTGAACTCACCAGAGTTAAACAGCGTGCCTTTTTCCGTCAGCGCTTGCTCAGACAGGTCAGGTTCAGAGCCGTCAGCCGCCAGAATAACGGCTTTGATCGGCAGGTTGTATTTGGTGGCAAATTCATAGTCGCGCTGGTCGTGACCCGGAACAGCCATCACGGCACCGGTACCGTATTCCATCAGCACGAAGTTTGCTGCCCAGACCGGAATCGCTTCGCCAGTCAGTGGGTGCTTCGCATAGAAGCCCGTGGCAACGCCTTTCTTCTCCATGGTCGCCATGTCGGCTTCTGCCACTTTCGTGTTGCGGCATTCGTCGATGAAGGTAGCCAGCTCCGGGTTATTTTCGGCAGCTTTCTGTGCCAGCGGGTGACCTGCGGCCACGGCCAGATAGGTCGCGCCCATGAAGGTATCCGGACGGGTAGTGTAGACGGTCAGAGTCTGATCGTAGTTCTCAACGTTGAAGGTGATCTCCACGCCTTCAGAACGGCCGATCCAGTTGCGCTGCATGGTCTTAACGGTATCCGGCCAGTGGTCCAGCGTGTCCAGATCGTTCAGCAGTTCGTCAGCGTAAGCGGTGATTTTGATAAACCACTGTGGGATCTCTTTACGCTCAACTTTGGTGTCGCAGCGCCAGCAGCAGCCGTCGATAACCTGTTCGTTCGCGAGAACGGTCTGGTCGTTCGGGCACCAGTTAACGGCAGATGTCTTCTTATAGACCAGGCCTTTTTTGTACAGCTCGGTGAAGAACTTCTGTTCCCAGCGGTAGTATTCCGGGGTACAGGTCGCCAGCTCGCGGCTCCAGTCATAGCCAAAGCCCAGCATTTTGAGCTGGTTTTTCATGTACGCGATGTTGTCGTACGTCCACGGCGCTGGCGCCGTATTGTTTTTGACCGCCGCGCCTTCTGCAGGCAGACCGAATGCATCCCAGCCGATTGGCTGCAGCACGTTTTTGCCCAGCATACGCTGGTAGCGTGCAATCACATCACCGATGGTGTAGTTACGCACGTGGCCCATGTGTAGTCGACCAGAAGGATAGGGAAGCATCGACAGGCAGTAATACTTCTCTTTGCTCTCGTCTTCGGTTACTTCAAAGGTACGCTTCTCGTCCCAGTGTTGCTGGACTTTTGATTCTATCTCTTCCGGGCGGTATTGCTCTTGCATGGCAGCCAGTGGTCCTGTTTTCAATACAGCTACAAATGTAGCCAATGGATGTGGTATTTCAGATCCGCATAGCATAGCCCAAACGCCCGCGTCAAAACAGCCTTTCGCACAAATGCGCTTTGCAGGAATTTACCGGGTCTGTGGTTCACCTGACAAAGCGGCGATGAAATAAGGTCTATTATTAGAAATAGTTACTTACCCGGGAGGCAAAATGATGAACAAGGTTGCTCAATTTTACCGCGAACTGGTGGCAACACTGACGGAACGGCTGCGTAACGGCGAGCGTGATATCGACGCGCTGGTGGAACAGGCGCGTGCGCGCGTGACGCAAACGGGTGAGTTAACGCGAACCGAAGTGGAAGAGGTGACGCGCGCCGTGCGTCGTGACCTCGAAGAGTTCGCGCGCAGTTACCAGGAGAGCCAGGACGAGGTGACCGACAGCGTATTTATGCGGGTGATCAAGGAGAGCCTCTGGCAGGAACTGGCGGATATTACCGATAAAACACAGCTGGAGTGGCGTGAAGTCTTTCAGGATCTGAATCATCACGGCGTGTACCACAGCGGTGAAGTGGTGGGGCTGGGAAATCTGGTCTGTGAGAAATGCCATCACCATATTGCCGTTTATACGCCGGAGGTGCTGTCCCTGTGTCCGAAGTGCGGGCACGATCAATTCCAGCGTCGGCCGTTTGAGCCCTAAATAAAAGCAAAACTGTTTGCGCCCTCTCCCTGTGGGAGAGGGCCGGGAAGAGGGCATCAGGCCGCAAAAGGTAAAAGCAAAACGGCAACCACGTTGCCGTTTTTAGTGTTTGCTCCCTCTCCCCGTGGGAGAGGGTTGGGGTGAGGGCATCAGGCCGCACTATAGTATGCGAGCCTCTCCGCCAGCAAATCCACAAACGCCTGCCGATCGATATCCACCATTAGCGTGGTATTCGGTTTATTGCCCGTCAGCGAATAGTAATCCACCACCGTCATCCCCTGGGTGTATTTCCCCTGGGTCTCCACACCAACCCAGCGCTCTACCGTGGTAAACATCTCAGGCTTCAGCAGCCAGGCAATGGTGCACGGGTCATGCAGCGGCGCGCCGTGGAAGCCCCATTTCTCGGCTTTGTGATATTCCATAAAGAAGTCGAGCAGCTCGGCCACGGTCGTGGCAACCGGGTTGCCAATCGCACGAAAACGCTCGATGTCATTCGCCATAATCTGCGCCCGGTGGGTAACATCCAGTCCGGCCATCACAATCGGCAAGCCCGACTGGAAGACGATCTCCGCCGCTTCCGGGTCAACAAAGATGTTGAACTCCGCCGCAGGCGTCCAGTTACCCAGCCCCATTGCTCCGCCCATAATCACGATACGGGCAATTTTGCTGTGCAGTTCAGGATGGCTGTTCAGCAGCAGCGCAACGTTGGTTTGCGGGCCCGTTGCTACCAGCGTGACGGGTTCAGCACTCTCGCGTAGTACCTTTGCCATCAGCTCCACGGCGGTACAGGATTGCGGGGCGAAACCCGGTTCCGGCAGCGCCGGGCCGTCCAGGCCGCTTTCTCCGTGTACGTTGTCGGCAATGATCAGTTCACGCATCAGCGGTTTGACCGCGCCACCGGCCACAGGAATATCGGGGCGCTTTAGCAAGGTCAGCATACGCAGGACGTTGCGCAGGGTTTTATCCGGCGTCTGGTTGCCGGCAGATGAGGTGACAGCTTTGACTTCAAGTTCAGGGGAGGCAAGTGCAAGGACGAGGGCAATCGCGTCATCATGACCCGGATCGCAATCGAAAATAATAGGCTGTGCCATAGCGTTCTCCATACGTAGCGTTATTTTGTGACAAGGTTAACGCTGCAATGTGACGCCGACGAGAAGCAGAGATTGAAAGCGTGAGACAGTGCGCAATCCGCAGATTGCGCACTGAGAAGATTAATGCAGGATTTTAGCCAGGAAGTCTTTAGCGCGTTCGGATTTCGGGTTGGCGAAGAACTCTTCTTTCGGCGAGTCTTCAACGATCTTGCCTTCATCCATAAAGATCACGCGGTTTGCCACTTTGCGGGCGAAGCCCATTTCGTGGGTCACCACCATCATGGTCATCCCTTCGTGGGCCAGTTCAACCATGACGTCCAGCACTTCGTTGATCATTTCGGGATCGAGTGCGGAGGTCGGTTCGTCGAACAGCATTGCCACCGGATCCATACACAGTGCGCGAGCAATCGCCACACGCTGCTGTTGGCCGCCGGAAAGCTGTGCCGGGAACTTATCGGCGTGCGCAGAAAGCCCCACGCGATCCAGAAGCTTCAGCCCTTTCTCACGCGCCGCTTTTTTGTCACGCTTAAGCACTTTCACCTGCGCCAGCGTCAGGTTCTCGATGATGGAGAGGTGAGGGAACAGTTCAAAATGCTGGAACACCATCCCCACGTGGGAGCGAAGCTGGGCAAGGTTGGTTTTCTTGTCGTTCACTTTGGTGCCGTTAACAACAATTTCACCCTGCTGCACAGGCTCCAGACCATTAACCGTTTTGATCAGCGTCGATTTACCGGAACCGGACGGCCCGCACACTACCACCACATCACCTTTTTTGACTTCGGTGGAGCAGTCGGTCAGCACCTGAAAGTGCCCATACCATTTAGAAACATTTTTCAGGGAAATCATTATACCGTCCTTTTCTTCAGCCAACTGACCAACAGCGACGCGCTTAAACTAATCACAAAATAGACCGCACCTGCGAAGAGCACCATCTCAACCTGCGTACCATCGCGCTCACCGATGGTGGACGCGGTCCGGAAGAAGTCTGCCAGGCTCAGGACATATACCAGAGAGGTATCCTGGAACAGCACGATGCCCTGGGTCAGCAGGAGGGGAACCATGGCGCGAAACGCCTGCGGCAGAATAATGAGTTGCATGGACTGCCAGTGGGTCATCCCCAGCGCCAGCGCCGCGCTGGACTGCCCGCGTGAGATACTCTGTATGCCCGCACGGATGATCTCGGAATAGTAAGCGGCCTCAAACATGGAGAACGCAACCATCGCGGAAATCAGGCGGATATCGGTTTTCGGTGACAGTCCCAGAACGTTTTGCAGGAATCCGGGAACAATCAGGTAAAACCACAGCAGCACCATCACCAGCGGGATAGAGCGGAAAACGTTAACGTAGGCAGTGGCAAACCAGGCGAGCGGTTTAAAGCTCGATAGGCGCATTACCGCCAGCAGGGTGCCCCAGACGATACCGACGATGATGGCGATCGCCGTGATTTTTAAGGTGATCACCAGGCCATCCAGCAGGTA
The DNA here is from genome assembly GCF_050031595.1 of Enterobacter cloacae complex sp. 309I3. Taxonomy (NCBI): domain Bacteria; kingdom Pseudomonadati; phylum Pseudomonadota; class Gammaproteobacteria; order Enterobacterales; family Enterobacteriaceae; genus Enterobacter; species Enterobacter cloacae complex sp. 309I3. The sequence goes on from NZ_JBLGWI010000001.1 coordinate 1,359,218, forward strand.
CGGCATGGAAGGAACAATGGAACTCCAGTCAAATTCGTACATTATTTGCCCCCCAGATTGCCCGGCAGGCGAATTTTGCGTTCAACCAGGTTCATCACCAGCATGATGAAAGCGTTAATCAGAACATACGCGAGCGTAATTGCCGTGAAGGATTCCCACGCGTGGGCGGAATAATCCAGCAGTTTACCCGCCTGCGCCGCCATATCGACCAGACCGATCGTGGAGGCGATGGCCGAGTTTTTGACCAGGTTCATCATCTCTGAGGTCATCGGTGGAACAATGACGCGGTAGGCGTTAGGCAGCAGGACGTAGCGGTAGGTTTGCGGCAGCGTTAACCCCATCGCCAGACCCGCGTTCTTTTGTCCACGCGGCAGCGACTGAATAGCGGCGCGTACCTGCTCGCACACGCGTGCGGCGGTAAACAGCCCCAGACACATCATCGAGGAGACAAAGAACTGTACGTTAGGATCCAGTTCCGACTTGAACCACATGCCAATATTTTCCGGCAGCAGTTCAGGAACGACCAGATACCAGGTAAAGAACTGCACGATCAGCGGAACGTTACGGAACAGTTCCACATACAGCGTGCCGATAGAAGAGAGAAAACGGTTAGGGACGGTGCGCAGAATACCGAACAGTGAACCGACAAGGAACGCAATAATCCACGCCGTTATCGATAACGCAACGGTAACCTGAAAGCCGCTCCACAGCCAGCCAAGATAGGTTGTGTTGCCGAACGGGGCTTGTTGCAGAAATATGCCCCAGTTCCAGTCTATTGACATAATAAACTCCAGAAAAAAAAGGGTAGCAGCGCTACCCTCGAAGATTGGTGAGAAGCTCATTTTTCGCGCTGAGTGGGGAACGACCACTCAACGTATAGTCTGTCCATGCTTCCCGACAATCGAGAGGGCAGGAGATCCCGCCCCTGTAGTTCTAATTAGTTAAGAGCCTTGTCATTTGGTGATTTGAACAGTGCTTTCATGTCGTCAGACAGTTCAAAGTTCATGTTGAGATTTTTGGGTGGAATTGGGTTCTTGAACCATTTGTCGAACCATTTTTCCGCTTCACCGGAGGTTTGCACCTGGGCGATGGTGTCATCGATCAGCTTCTTGAATTGCGGATCGTCTTTACGCAGCATACAGCCGTAGGCTTCTTTCGACTGGGCGGTACCAACGATATCCCAGTTGTCCGGTTTCTTCGCTTTTGCACGTTCGCCAGCCAGCAGAGCATCATCCATCATAAACGCGACGGCACGGCCACTTTCCAGCGTACGGAAGGAGTCACCATGGTCTTTCGCGCTGATGATGCGCATATCCATTTTCTTCTCGTCGTTCAGCTTGTGCAGCAGCACTTCTGAGGTTGTCCCGGAGGTCACAACAACGGCTTTGCCTTTCAGGTCAGCAAAATCTTTGATGTCGCCGCCTTTTTTGGTCAGCAGACGGGTCCCCACCACAAAGATGGTGTCGGAGAAGGCGGCCTGTTTCTGACGCTCCAGGTTGTTGGTGGTTGAGCCACACTCAAAATCGAAGGTGCCGTTTTGCAGCAGTGGGATACGGTTCTGCGAGGTGATTGGAATCAGTTTTACCTGCAGGTCGGGTTTGTTCAGCTTTTTCTTCACGGCCTCAACGATGGCGTTAGAGTAGTCCTGTGAATAGCCCACGACTTTTTGCGTGTTGTCGTAGTAAGAAAACGGGACAGAAGATTCACGGTGGCCGACCACGATCACGCCGTTTTTGGCTATCTTGTCGAGAGTGCTGCCGGCTGCCGGCGCGTCTTCAGCGTGTACAACGCCTGCGGACATCCCCATTACCAGCATTGCTGTGGCCAGTTTACGTAATTGCATACCCAACTCCTTTCTTATCAGCGTCAGTGACGCATTGATACCCATTGTGATGTTGTTATATCTCGCGCTATGCGAGTGCAGTGTTATGCAAGCTTGTTAACATTTAGTCTGGCTTAATGTAAAGATTTTGCTGCGTTATTGTTTATTTTTGCGAAGCGCGCCGCACCATTCCGAGGCAGAAATCTCTCGTTGCACCGTTTCGGTGCTACCGGCGATCTATGCTGGTGCGACAAGGTTGCACACGAACCCAAACTGCGTTTACCTGAATAAACAAAGCAATAGGCATGCCAGAATTGAAATTTGGGAGGGAACTGTCGGGTGGCGGCTACGCCTTACCCGACCGAAGAAGCGAAATGTAGGCCGGGTAAACGTCAGCGCCACCCGGCAACAGAAGGTAAGATTAGCGACGACGCTGACGAAGGCTCATCAGCACAGCCCCAAAGCCAAACAGGGCGGTCAGGATCCACAGCGGCCAGTTGCCGGTGCGGGCATATGGCGTCAGGCCGCTTGTCGGCGTGACTTTAGCCGTCAACACGTCGCGCGTAAACTGCGGGATCATGGCCTGAATTTCACCCCGCGGTCCAATCACGGCGGTGATGCCATTGTTGGTGCTGCGCAACAGCGGACGCGCCAGCTCCAGTGAACGCATCCGCGCCATCTGGAAGTGCTGCCACGGACCAATCGACTTACCGAACCAGGCATCATTAGAGATGGTCAGCAGGAAGTCCGTATCCGGACGGAAGTTATCGCGCACCTGTTCACCGAGGATGATCTCGTAGCAAATGGCCGCCGTCAGGGCAAAGCCGTGTGCATGCAGCTGCGGCTGCACATACGGCCCCCGACTGAAAGAGGACATTGGCAGGTCAAAGAATGGTGCCAGCGGACGCAGAATCGATTCCAGCGGAACAAACTCGCCAAACGGAACAAGGTGATTCTTGTTATACCGGTCAGTCGAGGTGTAGCTGTACTCGCTGTCTTTGCCGAGCGTAATGATGGTGTTGTAGGTATCGTAGCGGTTCTGCTGATTCAGACGCGCATCCACAATCCCGGTGATCAGCGTACTGTCGCGCGCGCGCAGCAGATCGTTCATCATGTTGAGAAACGGCTGCTGGTTAATTTCCAGATCCGGAATGGCAGATTCAGGCCAGATGATCAGCTGTGATTTACCCATCACCTCTTCAGTGGCGTTGGCGTAAATTTTCAGCGTGTTCAGCAGCTCTTTTTCATCCCACTTCATCGCCTGCGGAATATTTCCCTGCACCATCGATACCTGTGTGGCGCGCTCTGGCATCAGGGTATACCACTGGATATAACGCAGCGGGAAGGGTAGAGCGAAAAGAACCAGCGCCACCACCAGCGGTTTCCAGTTACGCGTGACCAGCGCCAGCACCAGCAGGCCGCTCACCACCATCAGCAGGAAGTTAATGGCTTCAACACCCATTACCGGCGCCAGACCTTTCAGCGGGCCGTCAATCTGGCTGTAGCCAAACTGCAGCCACGGGAAGCCGGTCAGCACCCAGCCGCGCAGAAACTCGGTAATCTGCCAGACCACGGGAGCCGCAATGGCAACGCGCAGCCAGCTGGTTTTAGGCCACAGGCGGGAGAGAATGCCCGCAAACAGACCGGTGTAGAGCGAGAGATAGGCGGCCAGCAGAACCACAAGGAAAACGTTAACCGGCCCCGGCATACCTCCAAACTGGGCGATGCTGACGTAGACCCAGTTGATGCCGGATCCAAACAGCCCCAGCCCCCAGAAGTAGCCAATGGCTGCAGCCTGAACGGGACGACGATTCAGGGTTAACCCCTGTAACCCCATCAGGGAGAGAATGGCTGCCGGCCAGATATCGTAAGGAGAAAAAGCCAGCGTACCGCTGGCTCCAAGTAACAGCGCCAGCAGCAAACGGACGCGCTGGCGTTCAAGCAGTGGGGCAAATGCCATTTACATTAATCTTCCAGTTTTGGCACCGGTGAGTCGTCCGGCGTTCTGACATGAACCTGTATAATACGTCGGCTGTCGGCCATCGCCACTTTGAACTGGTAACCATCGATGTCAACGGTTTCGCCGCGGGCAGGAAGATGACCAAAGGCCTGCATCACCAGCCCACCAATGGTATCCACCTCTTCATCGCTGAAGTGGGTGCCGAAGGCGTCGTTGAAATCCTCAATGGAGGCCAGAGCGCGAACGGTCCACGTATGGCGGCTAAGCTGACGGAAGTCGATATCTTCTTCTTCGTCATACTCGTCTTCGATCTCGCCCACGATCAGCTCAAGAATATCCTCGATCGTGACAAGGCCTGACACGCCGCCAAATTCATCAATCACAATCGCCATGTGGTAACGCTGGGAGCGAAACTCTTTCAGCATCCGATCCACACGTTTACTTTCCGGCACAACCACGGCCTGGCGTAACACTTTTTCCATGCTGAAGGCTTCGGCATCGCTGCGCATAAACGGCAGCAGATCTTTGGCCATCAAAATCCCTTCGATGTGATCTTTGTCTTCGCTGATGACCGGGAAACGGGAGTGAGCGGATTCGATAATCACATCGAGGCATTCATCGAGGCTCTGGTTACGTTTCAGGGTAATCATTTGCGAGCGGGGGATCATGATATCGCGAACGCGCTGGTCGGCGATGTCCATTACCCCTTCGAGCATTTCGCGCGTATCTTCGTCGATAAGATCGTTTTGCCCGGAATCACGAATCAGCTCCAGCAGTTCATCACGGTTTTTGGGCTCACCATGGAAAAGCTGGCTCAGAATGAGGGAGAAAAATCCCTTTTTACTGTTTGTCGTGTCGCTACTGTGTGAATTGTCGTCGCTCATGGCGTTTGTTAAGGGTTCTCTCGTCAGTTCAATGTTTACCGCCGCGCTATTTCCTTACGCGGCGGCATGTTAGTCAGTCGGTTGTCTGACTATTCTTTCTCGGCAATGTACGGATCCTCATAGCCCAGAGCAAGCATTATCTCTGTCTCAAGGGACTCCATCTCTTCCGCTTCGTCATCTTCAATATGATCGTAGCCCAGCAGATGCAGGCTTCCATGGACAACCATATGCGCCCAGTGGGCCTCGAGCGGCTTTTGCTGCTCTTTGGCTTCCTGTTCCACCACCTGACGGCAGATGATCAGATCGCCGAGCAGCGGCATTTCAATACCCGGTGGGGCTTCGAACGGGAAAGAGAGCACGTTGGTTGGCTTATCTTTCCCGCGGTAGGTCAGGTTAAGCTCATGGCTTTCTGCTTCATCCACCAGGCGAATCGTGACTTCTGACTCTTCCTGAAACTGGGGGATAACAGCATCCAGCCATTTCTGAAACTGCGCCTCTTCTGGCATGCCGGAATTATCTTCACAGGCCAGCTGTAAATCGAGGATCACCTGACTCATTTCTGTTCTTGCTCCTGCGCTTCGCGCTTACGTTCTGCGGCCAGTTCGGCCTTACGCTTCTGATCGGCCTCTTCCCAGGCTTCATAGGCGTTAACGATACGCGCGACCACCGGGTGGCGTACCACGTCTTCACTGTGGAAGAAGTTAAAGCTGATTTCGTCCACCTCAGCCAGCACTTCGATGGCGTGGCGCAGGCCCGATTTGGTGCTGCGAGGCAGGTCAATCTGGGTGACGTCACCGGTGATAACCGCTTTCGAGTTGAAGCCGATACGCGTCAGGAACATCTTCATCTGTTCGATGGTGGTGTTCTGGCTCTCATCCAGAATAATGAACGCATCGTTAAGGGTACGGCCACGCATGTAGGCCAGCGGGGCGACTTCAATCACGTTACGCTCAATAAGCTTCTCAACTTTCTCAAAGCCCAGCATTTCGAACAGCGCGTCGTACAGTGGGCGCAGATAAGGATCCACCTTCTGACTCAGGTCCCCCGGCAGGAAGCCGAGTTTTTCACCTGCTTCAACCGCCGGGCGGGTCAGCAGAATACGGCGGATCTCCTGGCGCTCCAGCGCATCAACCGCAGCGGCGACGGCCAGATAGGTTTTACCTGTACCCGCCGGACCTACGCCGAAGGTGATGTCATGGTCGAGAATGTTGGCAATGTACTGCGCCTGGTTCGGTGTACGCGGCTTGATGACGCCACGTTTGGTCTTGATATTGATGGCTTTGCCATAGTCCGGCACGCTTTCTGCGCTCTGCTCAAGCACGCGCGCCTCTTTAATGGCGAGGTGAATTTGTTCCGGTTCGATATCCTGAGTTTCGCCACGCATCGGGGCGGTATCGACATACAGGTTACGCAGGATGTCCGCAGCCGCATTGACGCAGATAGGGCGTCCGGTGAGTTTGAAATGATTATCGCGACGATTGATTTCGATACCCAGACGTCGCTCCAGTTGTTTGATGTTGTCATCAAACGGCCCGCACAGGCTCAGCAGGCGAGCGTTGTCTGCTGGCGTTAGGCTAATTTCAAGCGTGTCTATGTTCAAACTGTTCCTCTTTGATTGGTTAACTGGCCCGGCGCCCTCAGGCGTAATAAAACGGTCATTACCGAAATTATTCACGCCATGGAAAAAAGGCGCAAGCGTTGCGGAAGATATTGGGGACGTTGAGAGGAAATACAAGGCCTGCCGGGAAGGCAGGCCTGAAGGATTATGGCTGGTAAACCCGAACGCCAGAATCGTTTTCTTTACGCGTGCGGGAAATGACGGATTCAGGAGATTGCGCAATGCGCAGCCCCATCTCATCTTCGGTGCGCACCAGTTTTCCGCGCAGCGAGTTGGTCAGCACTTCCACAATCTCGACGTCCACAAATTTACCGATCATGTCTGGGGTGCCTTCGAAATTCACCACGCGGTTGTTTTCGGTACGGCCTGAGAGTTCCATGATGCTCTTACGGGAGGTGCCTTCCACCAGAATACGCTGGACGGTGCCGAGCATGCGGCGGCTCCAGGCGTTGGCCTGCTGGTTGATACGCTCCTGCAGAATATACAGACGCTGTTTTTTCTCTTCTTCCGGGACATCGTCAACCATATCGGCCGCCGGTGTGCCAGGGCGCGCAGAGAAGATGAAGCTGTAGCTGACGTCAAAATTCACTTCGCCGATGAGCTTCATGGTGCGCTCGAAGTCGTCAGCGGTTTCACCAGGGAAGCCAACGATAAAGTCGGAACTTATCTGGATATCCGGACGCGCTTCACGCAGCTTACGAATGGTGGATTTGTACTCCAGCACCGTATGCGGACGCCCCATCAGGTTCAGCACGCGGTCAGAGCCGCACTGAATCGGCAAATGCAGGAAGCTCACCAGCTCCGGCGTATCGCGGTAAACGTCGATAATATCGTCGGTGAATTCCATTGGATGGCTGGTGGTAAAGCGAATACGGTCGATACCGTCAATCGCAGCCACCAGGCGCAGCAGTTCAGCAAAGCTGCCGGTGGTGCCGTCGTAGTTCTCACCACGCCAGGCGTTCACGTTCTGACCCAGCAGGTTCACCTCGCGTACGCCCTGTGCGGCAAGCTGCGCGATTTCAAACAGAATATCGTCTGCCGGGCGGCTCACTTCCTCACCACGGGTATAAGGCACCACGCAATAAGTGCAGTATTTGTTGCAGCCTTCCATGATTGAGACGAACGCGGTCGGGCCATCCGCACGCGGCTCGGGCAGACGGTCAAATTTTTCGATCTCCGGGAAGCTGACATCAACGACCGGGCTACGATCGCCGCGCACCTTGTTGATCATTTCCGGCAGGCGGTGCAGGGTCTGGGGGCCAAAGACAATATCCACATAGGGGGCTCTCTGACGAATCAGCTTACCTTCCTGCGACGCGACGCAGCCACCCACACCGATGATCAGGTCCGGATTTTTTCGTTTGAGAAGTTTCCAGCGACCTAAAACGTGGAAGACTTTTTCCTGCGCTTTTTCACGAATTGAGCAGGTATTCAGCAGCAGCACATCGGCTTCTTTCGCATTTTCAGTCAGCTGGTATCCGTGGGTGGTATCCAGCAGATCGGCCATCTTGGATGAATCGTATTCGTTCATCTGACAGCCCCAGGTTTTTATATGGAGTTTTTTAGTCATCGACTTGCTCAGCTCAGGATTGCAAGCCGTGTATTGTAATGCTTTGGTGGGGTTGTGACCAGTATGAAGGTTATGCGTCTCAGGACCGCAAAAATCCGGTAAACTTAAGGGATTCTCCAATAAGGAAAAGTGACCATGACACTCCAACACACCGAAATTGCCGTTGTCGGCGGCGGTATGGTCGGCGGCGCGCTGGCGCTGGGGCTGGCGCAGCAGGGATTTGAGGTAACGGTTATTGAGCAGGCGGCACCTGCTGAGTTTGACCCGACGGCAAAGCCGGATGTCCGCATTTCCGCCATCAGCGCGGCCTCTGTTGATTTGCTTCGCGGGCTGGGCGTCTGGGAGGCGGTGCTCGATATGCGGGCTCACCCTTACAGTCGCCTTGAAACCTGGGAATGGGAAAATGCCCACGTCGCGTTTGATGCCGCCGAGCTGAAGCTGCCGCGTCTGGGCTATATGGTGGAAAACAACGTCCTCCAGCGGGCGCTCTGGCAGGCGCTGGAGGCGCATCCGAAGGTGACGCTGTGTGTTCCTGCGTCGCTGAAGGCGCTGCATCCTCACAATAGCGGCTACACGCTGACGCTCGACAGCGGCGATGAACTGGCCGTGAAGCTGGTCATTGGGGCTGACGGTGCTCACTCGCAGGTCAGACAGATGGCGGGCATCGGTGTTCATGCCTGGCAGTATGAGCAGTCTTGTATGCTGATCACCGTTCAGTGTGAAAATGCGCCGGGAGAGAGTACCTGGCAGCACTTTACTCCGAATGGTCCGCATGCCTTTTTACCGCTGTTCGATAACTGGGCGTCGCTGGTGTGGTACGACAAACCGGCGCGCATTCGCCAGCTACAGGGGCTGTCAATGGAGCAGTTGCAGCGTGAAATTCTGCAACACTTCCCGGCCCGTCTGGGACATATCACGCCGGTTGCCGCAGGGGCGTTTCCCCTTACACGGCGCCATGCGCTGCAGTATGCCCGTGAAGGGCTGGCGCTGGTGGGCGATGCGGCGCACACCATTCATCCCCTGGCGGGGCAGGGCGTGAATCTCGGGTATCGTGACGTTGACGCTTTACTGGATGTGCTGGGTAATGCACGCGCGCATGCGGAGGCCTGGTCAAGCCATCATGTACTCAAGCGCTACCAGACGCGACGTATGGCGGATAACTTCATCATGCAGTCTGGGATGGATCTGTTCTATGCCGGTTTCAGCAATGATCTGGCCCCGGTGCGTATTCTGCGAAACATTGGATTGATGGCGGCGGAACGCGCTGGCGGCTTGAAGCGTCAGGCGCTCAAATACGCTCTCGGACTCTAATCCTTTTACCCTCTCCCCGTGGGAGAGGGCCAGGGCGAGGGCATCAGGCCGCACAATTCTGTATAAAAACAAAAAAGCCCGCAGAGCGGGCTTGTTTGTTTTAAGTGGCTGGGGTGCAGGGATTCGAACCCCGGAATGCTGGTATCAGAAACCAGAGCCTTACCGCTTGGCGACACCCCAATTGCGTTAAACGTACTGCTTAACGACTTTTTAAATTGGCTGGGGTACGAGGATTCGAACCTCGGAATGCCGGAATCAGAATCCGGTGCCTTACCGCTTGGCGATACCCCAACAATTTTTTATTACCGAAACAGATCGATAATCTTAATATGGTGGCTACGACGGGATTCGAACCTGTGACCCCATCATTATGAGTGATGTGCTCTAACCAACTGAGCTACGTAGCCAGTACTGCGTTCTTCGATGGCTGGGGTACCTGGATTCGAACCAGGGAATGCCGGTATCAAAAACCGGTGCCTTACCGCTTGGCGATACCCCAATACCGCGGAGAACCGCATGATCGAAGAAATATGGCTGGGGTACCTGGATTCGAACCAGGGAATGCCGGTATCAAAAACCGGTGCCTTACCGCTTGGCGATACCCCATCCGTGCAACGCTTACCTGGGAATGGTGCGGGAGGCGAGACTTGAACTCGCACACCTTGCGGCGCCAGAACCTAAATCTGGTGCGTCTACCAATTTCGCCACTCCCGCAAAAAAGATGGTGGCTACGACGGGATTCGAACCTGTGACCCCATCATTATGAGTGATGTGCTCTAACCAACTGAGCTACGTAGCCATCTTTTTTTCGCGTTACCTTATCGGCGTTGCGGGGCGCATTATGCGTATAGACCCTTGCAGCGTCAACACCTTTTTCAACGAAAATGGCCGGAATGTGACTGTTTGGTTAGGTTGCGAACAGCGTGACCGAATATTCGGCAATTATTGGTTATTAATCGATTTTAGACGGTGAAATGTAAGGCAAATAAAAACAGGCCCCGCAGGGCCTGATGTTCAAATACGTGTTTATTTATAGGCAGACTGGTGAACGCCTACTGCACGTCCTGATGGATCGTTCATCGCTTTGAAAGATTCATCCCATTCAATGGCTTTCGCTGAAGAGCAGGCCACTGAAGGACCGCCTGGCACACACTCAGCAGCACTCGGTACCGGGAACAGTTCTTCGAAGATCTCACGGTACAGATACGCTTCTTTAGAGCCTGGCGTGTTGTACGGGAAGCGGAAGCTTGCTGTTTCCAGTTGTTGGTCTGAAACCTGTTTCGCCGCCACCTCTTTCAGGGTGTCGATCCAGCTGTAGCCAACGCCATCCGAGAACTGCTCTTTCTGACGCCACGCCACGCTCGCCGGCAGGTAGGATTCAAAACATTCACGCAGGATATGTTTTTCCATTTTACCGTTGCCGCACATTTTGTCCTGCGGGTTAATGCGCATGGCCACGTCGAGGAATTTTTTATCCAGGAACGGAACGCGCGCTTCAACACCCCATGCGGACATCGCTTTGTTAGCACGTGCGCAGTCAAACATGTGCAGCGCCTGCAGTTTACGTACGGTCTCTTCATGCAGCTCTTTCGCGTTCGGCGCCTTATGGAAGTAAAGGTAACCGCCAAACACTTCATCAGAACCTTCACCTGACAACACCATCTTGATGCCCATTGCTTTAATCTTACGGGACATCAGGTACATAGGGGTGGATGCGCGAATGGTCGTCACATCATAGGTTTCAATGTGATAGATCACGTCGCGGATCGCATCCAGTCCTTCCTGCACGGTGAAATGAATTTCATGGTGCACGGTGCCGAGGTGGTTCGCCACGTCCTGCGCGGCTTTCAGATCCGGTGCACCTTCCAGCCCTACGGCAAAGGAGTGCAGCTGCGGCCACCAGGCTTCTGAACGCTCCTGATCTTCAACACGACGCGCCGCAAATTTCTTGGTGATGGCTGAAATAACGGAGGAGTCCAGCCCGCCGGAGAGCAGCACACCGTAAGGCACGTCTGACATCAGGTGGCTTTTAACGGAATCTTCCAGCGCCTGACGCAGCTCGGCTTTGTCAGTCACGTTGTCTTTTACCGCGTCATAGTCAAACCAGTCGCGCTGGTAGTACTGACGGATTTCGCCATCTTTGCTCCATAGATAGCTACCTGCCGGGAACTCTTTAATGGTGCGGCATACCGGCACCAGCGCTTTCATTTCAGACGCAACATAGAAGTTGCCGTGTTCATCATGGCCCATATACAGCGGAATGATACCAATGTGGTCGCGGCCAATCAGATAAGCGTCTTTTTCGCTGTCGTACAGGGCGAATGCAAACATACCCTGCAGGTCGTCCAGGAACTCAGGGCCTTTCTCCTGATACAGCGCCAGAATGACTTCACAGTCAGAGCCGGTCTGGAAGGCGTAGCGATCGCCATACTCGGCACGCAGCGCCTGATGGTTATAGATTTCACCGTTTACAGCCAGCGCGTGTGTTTTTTTCTCGTTATACAGCGGCTGTGCACCGGCGTTGACGTCCACAATCGACAGACGTTCATGAGCCAGAATTGCTTTGTCACTGGCGTAAATACCGGACCAGTCCGGGCCGCGATGGCGCATCAGGCGGGACAGCTCGAGTGCTTTTTTACGCAGTTCGCCCGCGTCAGTTTTAATATCCAGTACGCCAAAAATTGAACACATAACCTTCTCCGTTAACCCTGTTGCTTTGTAATGTTGCTTGCTTATGAAAATGCCGCAAAGGAGAAGAGCGCGCAAGGGTTTTACCGGGTTAAACGAAAATAGTGCAATGGTGATTGCGGAATGTTGAAAAAAGAGTATGTCATGAACAGTTTTATTGATGATTATGCAATGAACTGTCGTTTTTGTTAGATGTGATTTTATTGGGCGGGGCTATAAATGAAAAACCACGCCCTGAGGCGTGGTTCTGAATCAGATAATGTCAATCTCGTCGACGGAGGGGTAGATCCAGCTCGGCCGGAACGGCATCGAATCAATGTCATCAAGTTGAGAGACACCGGAGAGCACCAGAATGGTCTCCAGACCCGCCTGGAAACCGGCCAGAATATCGGTGCGCAGGTTATCACCGACAATCACCGTCTCTTCAGAGTGGGCCTGCATCGTGTTCAGCGCGGCACGAATGATCCACGGGCTCGGTTTACCGACCACAAACGGTTTACGACCGGAGATTTTTTCGATACCGGCGCACAGTGCGCCGCAGGCCGGATAGAAACCACGGCCGTGCGTATCGGGGTTGGTGGCGATAAAACGCGCGCCGCTGGCGACAAAGTAGGCGGCCTTATGCATCATCTCCCAGTTAAACGAGCGCGTTTCGCCGACGATCACAAAGTCCGGGTTCACATCGGTAATGGTAAAGCCTGCTTTATACAGCTCGTGGATCAGCGCACCTTCACCGACCACGTAGGCTTTTTTCCCTTCCTGACGCTTCAAAAAATCTGCCGTCGCCATTGCGGAGGTATAAAACACGCTGTCCGGTACGTTAATGCCCGCAGTGGCAAAACGGTTCGCCAGATCCTGACCGGTTTGGGAAGGGTAGTTCGTGAGAAGAACCAGCGGCATTCCTTTGTCGATGATGCGGTGTAGAAACTCCGCAGCACCTGGCACGGCGACGTTGTCGTGCATCAGCACGCCGTCAATATCACAAATTACATTCTTAATGGTCATGAACAATCCGACATCAAAAAAAGAAGGCGTTACTATAAGTCCCGATTAGCTTTCCAGCAAATGCTGCAACAGGATCCCGTTGAGCATGGCGCGTTTGACCAGCGCAAACGCGCCAATCGCAGAGCGGTGATCCAGCGTCGAACGCACGACCGGTAAATTCTGACGAAACGCTTTCAACGCCTGGGTGTTAATGCAGCCTTCAATCGCGGGCAGTAACACTTTTTCCGCCTCGACGATTTCACCTGCAATCACCACTTTTTGCGGATTAAAAAGGTTGATGGCAATGGCAATGGTTTTGCCGAGGTGGCGCCCGACCTGTTCGATCACTTCGCAGGCCAGCGCATCGCCTTTATTGGCGGCTTTGCAGATGGTGCCGATTTTACAATCATCCAGCGTCACGCGGCTCTGGTAGCCTTGTTCCAGCAGATGACGGACGCGATGCTCAATGGCCGCGTTGGCGGCAACCGTTTCAAGACAGCCAAAATTACCGCAGTGGCAGCGCTCGCCAAGCGGTTCCACCTGGATATGACCAATCTCGCCCACGTTGCCGTTACGGCCAATAAAGATACGTCCGTTGGAGATAATGCCCGCCCCGGTACCGCGGTGAACACGCACCAGAATAGAGTCTTCACAGTCCTGACTCGCACCAAAGTAGTGCTCGGCCAGCGCCAGCGAGCGGATGTCGTGACCCACAAAGCAGGTCACCTTAAAGCGCTTTTCCAGCGCCTCCACCAGCGCCCAGTTCTCGACCGGGATATGTGGCATATAACGAATGACACCGCTTTCCGGGTCAACCAGCCCAGGCAGGATCACCGAAATGGCGATGAGCTCGCGGATTTTGCGCTGACAGCTTTCGATAAAGTGCGCGATGGTATTGAGCAGCGCGTGCTCCAGTGTCTCCTGGGTGCGCTCCGGAAGAGGGTAGTGCTCTTCGGCAATGGCTTTACTGCTCAGATCGTAAAGCGTCAGGGTGGTGTCATGGCGACCAAGACGAACGCCAATGGCCTGAAAATTGCGGGTTTCGGTGATGATGGAAATTGCGCGGCGGCCTCCGGTGGAGGCCTGCTGATCGACTTCTTTGATCAGGCCGCGCTCAATAAGCTGACGTGTAATTTTTGTCACGCTGGCGGGAGCAAGCTGGCTTTGTTCGGCTATCTGAATACGTGAGATTGGCCCGTGTTGGTCAATCAGGCGATATACCGCCGCGCTGTTAAGCTGTTTAACGAGATCGACATTACCGATTTGAGCTTGTCCGCCTGGTGTCATACTTTTACTTACTCAGTGACGACCTCGTTACCATTAACGATGGTCTTAATAATTTTATAATCGTGTGTGAATGCCGTCAGGTTTGCAACCATGCCTGGTGCAATTCCGCCAAGCTGTTTATCCACGCCGATGGCACGCGCAGGATAAAGGGTTGCCATGCGCAGCACTTCTTCAAGCGCAATGCCGCAATGCTCGACCAGGTTACGCACGCCTTCAATCATGGTCAGGGAGGAGCCGCTCAACGTACCGTTTTCATCCACACACAGTCCGTTGCGGTAGTATATTGTTTTACCGGCAAAAATGAACTGCTCAATATTTGCACCTGCCGGTGCGGTGGCATCCGTCACCAGGCAAAGCTTGTCACCTTTCAGCCGCTTGGCGTTGCGAATGTTGGTGTAATCGACGTGTAAACCGTCCGCGATGATGCCGCAGTAAACGTCTGGCTCATCCAGAATCGCCCCGACCAGCCCCGGTTCACGACCCGTGATATACGGCATGGCGTTATACAGGTGTGTCGCAAAGGTAATACCCGCACGGAAACCGGCTTTTGCCTCTTTCAGCGTGGCGTTTGAATGGCCCGCTGACACGACAATCCCGGCGGCGGCCAGTTTGCTGATCACGTCAGTACCGGTCATTTCAGGTGCCAGCGTCACTTTGGTGATCACATCCGCATTGGCACACATATAGTCGACCAGTTCGGCATCAGGCTTACGCACGTAATCCGGATTATGCGTCCCTTTCTTCACCATATTCAGCCATGGCCCTTCAAGGTGCAGACCCAGAGCCTGATTTGGGTGTTTCGCCAGGTATTCACGCATAACGCGGATACCCTGTTTCATCAGTTCATCGCTGCTGGTGATGAGGGTTGGCAGATAGCTGGTGCAGCCCGATTTCTCGTTCGCTTTCTGCATGATTTCCAGCGTTTCGACGGTGACGGCGTCTGCGGTGTCGTTAAACTGCACACCGCCGCAGCCGTTCAGCTGTACGTCGATAAAACCGGGGGAGATTACTGCTCCATTGAGTGAGCGCTGTTCAATCTCCGGCGGCAGCTCTGCCAGCGGACAAACACGTTCAATCAGGCCATTGGCGATAACAATCGCATGGTCATCCAGAATTTCATGGCCGGTATAAATCCGACCGTGGGTTAAAGCGTACATAACGACCCCCGGTTAAAAAAAGCGGCCGCCTCTTCATGAAGAGGCGGTTATTCAATTACAGACCTTTGATGTTCTCAGCTTCTAACTCGTTGAAGTATTTCAGCGTCTTCACCTTCAGTTCCATCGTGGACGGTTCGTCACAGACGATGACGGATTTTGGATGCAGCTGCAGGCAGCTGATGGTCCACATGTGGTTTACGTTGCCTTCAACGGCAGCCTGGAGCGCCTGCGCCTTCACGCTGCCCAGCACCAGAATCATCACTTCTTCGGCATCCAGCAGCGTGCCGACACCGACGGTCAGGGCATATTTAGGAACCTGGTTCACATCGCCATCAAAGAAGCGGGAGTTTGCCACGCGCGTGTCATGGGTCAGCGTTTTAATACGGGTACGGGACGCCAGTGACGACGCGGGTTCGTTAAACGCGATATGACCATCGTTACCCACACCGCCCATAAACAGGTGGATTTTACCGTAAGAACGGATTTTTTCTTCATACTGACGGCATTCTGCGTCAATATCAGGCGCGTTTCCATTCAGCAGGTTAATGTTTTCAGCTGGAATATCAACGTGATCAAAGAAATTACGGTGCATGAAGCTATGGTAGCTTTCCGGGTGATCCTTCGGTAAGCCGACATATTCATCCATGTTGAATGTGACAACGTGTTTGAAGCTAACCTGGCCTGCTTTGTGCATCTCTACCAGTGCTTTATATGCGGTCAGCGGTGTGCCGCCGGTAGGGAGGCCAAGTACGAAAGGACGATCGGCGGTTGGTTTGAAGGCGTTAATACGGTTAACGATATGGCGAGCGGCCCATTTACCGACTTGTTCAGCAGTTGCCAGGGGAATCAGTCTCATTGTTCACCTCAAGAGTTTAAGTAGAAGAGTGGGCGGATGGGTATCGGGACCTGATACTTAAGCGTAACCTGGAACCTTTCAGGCCGGATCAATCCGTCTTGATTTTTCGAATGATAAAATAAGTTTTCGATGTTAGCCAGTGAAAGGGAGGGTGATAAACGATATTTGGTGACAAAAATCACAAAAAGTACGCTTTTAATTTGCGATACGAATTAATTTTTCACACACTCACAATGCCAGTGAATCATCAACTGTATTTCTAGTTCGTGACACAATAAAAAACATAGTTAATGCACGAGCCTTAACAAGGGTCTCGTAGGGGGAATAGGATGAATATTTTAGGTTTTTTCCAGCGCCTCGGTAGGGCTTTGCAGCTCCCTATCGCCGTGCTACCGGTTGCAGCACTGCTGTTGCGATTCGGGCAACCCGATCTTCTTAACGTGCCGTTTATCGCGCAAGCGGGTGGTGCGATATTTGACAACCTGGCGCTGATTTTCGCCATCGGCGTGGCGTCCAGCTGGTCTAAAGACAGCGCGGGTGCCGCGGCGCTGGCAGGGGCAGTCGGTTATTTCATCCTGACCAAAGCGATGGTAACCATCAACCCTGAAATCAACATGGGTGTTCTGGCGGGTATTATTACCGGTCTGGTCGGCGGTGCAGTGTACAACCGTTGGGCGGGTATCAAACTGCCAGATTTCCTGAGCTTCTTTGGCGGAAAACGCTTTGTTCCGATTGCGACAGGCTTTTTCTGTCTGATTCTGGCCGCTATCTTTGGTTATGTCTGGCCGCCGGTACAGCATGCCATTCATGCAGGCGGTGAGTGGATCGTGTCTGCGGGCGCAATGGGGGCAGGTATCTTCGGTTTCATCAACCGTCTGCTGATCCCAACCGGCCTGCATCAGGTTCTGAACACCATCGCATGGTTCCAGATTGGTGAGTTCACCAACGCAGCAGGTACCGTATTCCACGGTGATATCAACCGCTTCTACGCGGGTGACGGCACCGCGGGCATGTTCATGTCCGGTTTCTTCCCAATCATGATGTTTGGTCTGCCGGGCGCTGCACTGGCAATGTATCTGGCCGCGCCAAAAGCGCGTCGCCCAATGGTTGGCGGCATGCTGCTCTCCGTTGCGGTAACGGCGTTCCTGACCGGTGTTACTGAGCCACTGGAATTCCTGTTCATGTTCCTGGCTCCGCTGCTGTATCTCATGCATGCGGTGCTTACCGGTATCAGCCTGTTTGTGGCCACCCTGCTGGGCATTCACGCGGGCTTCTCCTTCTCAGCCGGTGCGATCGACTACGTGTTGATGTACAACCTGCCGGCAGCCAGCAAAAACGTCTGGATGCTGGTTGTGATGGGCCTGGTGTTCTTCGTCGTCTACTTCCTCCTGTTCAGCGCGGTTATTCGTATGTTTAACCTCAAAACGCCGGGCCGCGAGGATACAAAAGATGACGTCGTAACCAGTGAAGCAAACAGCAATACCGAAGAAGGGTTGACCCAGCTGGCAACCAGCTATATCGCCGCGGTAGGCGGTACCGATAACCTGAAAGCCATTGATGCCTGTATTACCCGTCTGCGTCTGACCGTTGGCGACTCTGCGCGCGTAAGCGATGCCATGTGCAAACGCCTGGGCGCGTCTGGTGTGGTGAAACTGAACAAACAAACCATCCAGGTTATTGTGGGTGCGAAAGCCGAATCTATCGGCGATGAAATGAAAAAAGTGGTTGCCCGTGGACCGGTTGCTGCTGCCTCAACGGATAGCGCGCCTGTGGCTGATGCTCCGGTTGCTAAACCGCAGGCTGTACCAAACGCCGCTACTATCGCCGCGCTGGTTTCACCGGTTACGGGTGAGGTGGTCGCGCTTGAGCAGGTACCTGACGAAGCGTTTGCCAGCAAAGCGGTCGGTGACGGTGTTGCGGTGAAACCAACGGAGAAAACCGTTGTGTCTCCTGCGGCGGGCACCATCGTGAAAATCTTCAACACCAACCACGCGTTCTGCCTCGAAACCGAAAAAGGCGCGGAGATCGTGGTTCATATGGGTATTGATACCGTTGCGCTGAACGGCCAGGGCTTTACTCGCCTGGTAGAAGAGGGCGCAGAAGTGGTTGCAGGCCAGCCGATTCTTGAAATGGATCTGGACTTCCTGAACGCCAATGCCCGTTCGATGATAAGCCCGGTGGTATGCAGCAATATCGACGACTTCAGCGGCCTGGTGCTTCAGGCAAAAGGTCAGGTGGTTGCGGGGCAAACGCCACTGTATGAGATTAAAGGCAAGTAATCGCTCCTGAGTAGAGTCATGCCTTAAGCGGCGGGGGAGATCCTCCGCCGCTTTTTTTTGCAGCAAATGCCCCCATTATTTTCTTCCGGGACGTTTTAAGGGTTGTCACTACGTCCGGCTTATAAGATCATATGCCGTTATACGTTGTTTACGCTTTGAGGAATCCACGATGAGTGAGGCAGAAGCCCGCCCGAGTAACTTTATTCGTCAGATCATCGATGAAGATCTGGCCAGTGGTAAGCACACCACGGTGCATACGCGTTTCCCGCCGGAGCCTAATGGCTACCTGCACATTGGTCACGCCAAATCGATCTGCCTGAACTTTGGTATCGCACAGGATTACCAGGGGCAGTGCAACCTGCGTTTCGATGACACCAACCCAGTAAAAGAAGACATCGAATACGTTGAGTCCATTAAGAACGACGTGCAATGGCTGGGCTTCAACTGGTCTGGCGATATCTGCTACTCCTCTGACTATTTCGATCAGCTGTATGCCTATGCCGTTGAGCTGATCAATAAAGGTCTGGCCTACGTTGACGAGCTCTCTGCGGATGAAATCCGTGAATACCGCGGCACGCTGACGGCACCGGGTAAAAACAGCCCGTTCCGCGATCGCAGCGTGGAAGAGAACCTGGCGCTGTTTGAAAAAATGCGTGCTGGTGGCTTCGAGGAAGGTAAAGCGTGCCTGCGTGCCAAAATCGATATGGCATCACCGTTTATCGTGATGCGCGACCCGGTGCTGTACCGCATTAAATTCGCTGAACATCACCAGACCGGTAACAAGTGGTGCATCTACCCGATGTACGACTTCACCCACTGCATCAGCGATGCGCTGGAAGGCATCACCCACTCGCTGTGTACGCTGGAATTCCAGGACAACCGTCGTCTGTACGACTGGGTGCTGGATAACATCACGATTCCGGTGCATCCGCGTCAGTACGAGTTCTCTCGTCTGAATCTGGAATACACCGTGATGTCCAAGCGTAAGCTGAACCTGCTGGTGACCGATAAGCACGTTGAAGGCTGGGACGACCCACGTATGCCGACCATCTCTGGTCTGCGCCGTCGTGGCTACACCGCGGCGTCAATCCGTGAGTTCTGCAAACGCATTGGCGTGACCAAGCAGGATAACACCATTGAGATGGCGTCTCTGGAATCCTGCATTCGTGAAGATCTGAACGAAAACGCGCCGCGCGCGATGGCCGTTATCGACCCGGTAAAACTGGTTATCGAAAACTATCCGCAGGGTGCGAGCGAAATGGTCTCGATGCCTAACCATCCGAACAAACCGGAGATGGGCAGCCGTGACGTACCGTTCAGTGGTGAAATCTGGATCGATCGTGCTGACTTCCGCGAAGAAGCGAACAAGCAGTACAAGCGACTGGTGCTCGGTAAAGAGGTGCGTCTGCGTAACGCCTATGTGATCAAGGCTGAGCGCGTAGAGAAAGATGCTGAAGGCAACATCACCACGATCTTCTGCACTTACGATGCCGAGACTCTGAGCAAAGATCCAGCGGACGGTCGTAAGGTGAAAGGTGTGATCCACTGGGTCAGTGCATCACACGCGCTGCCGGTAGAGATTCGTCTGTACGATCGTCTGTTCAGCGTGCCTAACCCAGGCGCAGCAGAAGACTTCCTGGCGACCATCAACCCGGAATCGCTGGTCATCAAACAGGGTTACGCTGAGCCATCCCTGAAAGCGGCTGAGGCGGGTAAAGCGTTCCAGTTTGAACGTGAAGGTTACTTCTGCCTGGACAGTCGTCACAGCACCGCTGAAAAACCGGTATTTAACCGTACGGTTGGTCTGCGTGATACCTGGACGAAGATCGGCGAATAATAACGCCGCGCTGGTCAATGAGAAACAAACGCCGCGTAATGCGGCGTTTTTTTATAGAGTGATCATGCCTTTAAAGCAGTAGCCAAATAGCGTTTATTAAAATAACAGGTCAATGTGGTGCTACTTATTTTTTTTAAAAAAAGTTTATCCCCTTTCAAAAGTCTGACACACCGTAAAAAGAATATCATTTAACGCGTTACTTATTGAAAATCGGCCTTTTCCCCCGCCAGTTCTGGCATCCCGTTAAATGTTACAAAGCACTACCAATTATGTGCTCTTCGTCATAATCCTGAGTTTTAGCCACCGAAAAGCATTGATAATTCGCGTCGCGAAAAATAACCTAAAGACGGTAGTTATTCGAGGGTATTTCCGACTACCCCTGACCATCAGGTCTTTTATATTTTTCGCCGTTTTAGGCGTTTTAATTCGTCAAAGAGGAATAATCTATGCGTACGTTCAGTGGCAAACGTAGTGCGCTGGCGCTGGCTATTGCCGGTGTGACAGCAATGTCAGGCCTGGTGGTGACGCCAGACGCTAAAGCAGCAGGTTTCATCGATGATTCAACCCTCACGGGCGGTATTTATTACTGGCAGCGTGAACGTGACCGTAAAGATGTCACGGAAGATAAATATAAAACGAACCTTTCTCACTCTACCTGGAACGCCAATCTGGATTTCCAGTCTGGTTACGCTGCCGATATGTTCGGTCTGGATATTGCCGCCTTCACGGCAATTGAAATGGCGGAAAATGGTGACAGCGGCCACCCGAACGAAATAGCCTTCTCCTCCAGTAATAAAGCGTATAAAGAAGACTGGTCTGGAGATAAAAGCGGTATCAGCCTGTATAAAGCTGCTGCGAAATTTAAATACGGCCCGGTATGGGCGCGCGGTGGTTATATTCAGCCAACCGGTCAAACCCTGTTAGCACCGCACTGGAGCTTTATGCCAGGTACCTATCAGGGGGCAGAAGCGGGTGCCAATTTTGATTACGGTGACGCAGGTGCGTTGAGCTTCTCGTATATGTGGACCAACGAGTATAAAGCGCCATGGCATATCGAAATGGACAAGTTCTACCAGAACGATAAAAAGACCAAAGTGGATTATCTTCACTCGCTGGGCGCGAAGTACGACTTTAAAAATGATTTAGTGCTTGAAGCGGCATTTGGTCAGGCGGAAGGTTATATCGATCAGTATTTTGCTAAGGCCAGTTATAAATTTGACATCGCGGGTAGCCCGCTGAGTACCAGCTACCAGTTCTACGGTACGCGAGATAAAGTCAGTGACGGTGGCGTGAATGATATTTATGACGGCACGGCGTGGTTGCAGGCGCTGACCTTCGGCTACAAAGTCGGTCAGGTAGATTTGCGTCTTGAAGGAACGTGGGTAAAAGCGGAAGGGCAGCAGGGCTACTTCCTGCAGCGTATGACCCCAACCTATGCATCTTCAAACGGTCGTCTGGATATCTGGTGGGATAACCGTTCCGACTTCAACGCCGATGGCGAAAAAGCAGTCTTCTTCGGCGCAATGTATGATCTGAAAAACTGGAACCTGCCAGGCTGGGCGGTGGGGGCATCTTACGCCTACGCATGGGATGCGAAGCCTGCTGATATGGCAACGCCAGACGCATACTACGATCCAAACTATCGTCTCAAAGAATCCGCTTACAGCCTGGATGCGATCTACACCCTGCAGGATGGTCGCGCCAAAGGTACTATGTTCAAACTGCACTTTACACAATACGACAACCACTCCGATATCCCGAGCTACGCGGGCGGTTACGGCAACATCTTCCAGGATGAACGCGACGTGAAATTCATGGTTATCGCACCGTTCACCATCTTCTGATGACTCGTCCGGCGGGGTAATTCCCGCCGGACCGGAGACTACATATGAAAAAGATTGTAATCGTCGCGTTGCTGGCATCGGGACTGGTGGCTTGTGCGCAGAATCAGGCCCCGAAAGAGGACTCCCGTCTGAAAGAAGCCTACAGCGCGTGTATCAATACGGCGGAAGGTTCGCCGGAGAAGATCGAAGCCTGTCAGAGCGTGCTGAATGTGCTGAAAAAAGAGAAAGCGCATGAACAGTTCGCAACCCAGGAGAATATTCGTGTAATGGATTATCAGGCCTGTATCCAGGCGCGTAAAACCGGTAACGATCAGGAAGTCGCGAAGCGTTGCGATCAGATCTGGAAAGAGATTCGCAGCAACAACAGCCATTAACTCGCTGTTATCATGCCCGGTGGCGCTGCGCTGCCGGGCTTTTTTTTTGCCAGACCGCAGGCAAAAAAAAGCCAACCTTGCGGCTGGCTCAGAGTATGAAACGTGTTTATTTCGCGTCGTGCGCGTGATCGTCTTCGCGGCAATCGCCTTCAGCGCAATGACCATACAGGTACAGGCTGTGGTTCGTCAGGCGGATACCGTGACGTGCGGCGATTTCACGCTGGCGAGATTCAATGGAATCATCGCTGAATTCAATGACCTTGCCGCAATCCAGGCAGATCAGGTGATCGTGGTGATGCTGTTGAGTCAGTTCGAATACAGATTTACCGCCTTCGAAATTATGACGGGTGACAATGCCCGCGTCATCAAACTGGTTCAGCACACGATAGACGGTTGCCAGCCCAATCTCTTCGCCCATGTCGATAAGACGCTTATAAAGGTCTTCCGCACTGACATGGTGATTGTCTGGACCCTGAAGCACTTCAAGGATTTTTAACCGAGGAAGCGTAACTTTCAGGCCAGCCTTCTTTAATGCGGTATTGTTGTCAGTCATGCGGAATCTGTCCTGTTGCTAAACGATTCACTTCTGTAGGAAGTGACAGAAATTGCACCCGGGATAATGCGTCTCATTATAGAACTGCCATGGCTAAATGAAAACTGCAAGTCTCAGGTAAAGTATGCTTATAAAAACGTGGTATCACCAACAAACTTGCATTGTGAAAGCCACGTTTTATCAGGGGGTCATTGTACAGGTCTGGGCGAAAAAGTTAAAAGATTGTAGCAATTAATTTAATCGGTTTGACCTGGTTTATGGGCGCAACCACCGTTGCGCCGCAAGCATCATCAGGCGTTGAGAATATCGTCCAGGTGCAGCTCTTCACGGATCTGCTTAACCCATTTTTCAACGCGCTCGGCGGTCAGTTCTGGCTGACGATCTTCGTCAATCGCCAGACCCACGAAGTGATCGTCGTCTGCCAGACCTTTAGACGCTTCGAAGTGGTAACCAGCGGTAGGCCAGTGACCTACAATAACGGCACCGTTTGGCTCAATAATGTCGCGGATGGTGCCCAGCGCATCACAGAAGTACTCTGCATAGTCTTCCTGGTCGCCGCAGCCAAACAGGGCAACCAGCTTGCCGTTGAAATCCACCTCTTCCAGCGTTGGGAAGAAATCATCCCAGTCACACTGGGCTTCACCGTAATACCAGGTCGGAATACCCAGCAGCAGGATGTCATAGCCTTCGAGATCTTCTTTGCTGCTCTTGGCGATGTCGTGCACATCGGCAACGTCTTTACCGAGCTGTTTCTGAATGTTTTTTGCGATATTTTCGGTATTGCCGGTATCACTGCCGAAGAAAATGCCGATAATTGCCATGAGTAAAATAACCTCTTGATACTTAATGGTATGGTGGCGCAATTTGTCCACGGATAAAGGCAATAATAGCAGAACAGGCAACCCTGCGGAAACAGCTATCGCGCAGGACTGCACTCTGTGCTACATGAAAAGGGTAATAAAGGGATTTTTCGGACTTATGCCTTACTGCGCATGGTCTCGAGTTGGGTGAGTAACATCTCTTCGATCAGCTCGCTGCGGCTGATATTACGTGCGTCAGCCAGTTCGTTTAGCGCATCGACAGCGTCGGCGTTGAGCTTCAGTTCGACACGCTTAAGCCCACGATTTTTATCGCGTTTAAGCTGGTTGCGTTTATTAATACGCAGCTGTTCGTCGCGCGAAAGCGGATTCGTTTTTGGTCGTCCCGGTCGACGCTCATTCGCGAACAGATCTAGTGTCGTACGGTCCGTTTGTTCTTTGGCCATGATTCTGAGACTTCGGGGGAAACACGCCGCCCTGCTAATGCCTGGGCGATAAGCGCGCCATCATACATCACCAAAAACGGCACGCCAACGACTGGAAGCCCGCAGCCTTCCAGTCGCTCTCTTTTTAATCAATTTGCCGTATCAGTCAGATAGCGGCGAATGGCGCGTAAGACGGCGTCTGGTTTTTCCGCATGAACCCAATGTCCGGCGCCAGCTATGACATGAGCGCGTGCCTGCGGGAATTGCGCCAGCAGGGTATCGCGACAGGCGTCGGTAACGTAGGGCGAATTGCCGCCACGAATGAAGAGGGTAGGGTGCGGCCATGCCGGTACGGTTTCCCAACCAACGATGTTATCGTACTGCTCCCACAGCACCGGCACGTTGAACCGCCACTGGCCGTCAACGAACGATTTCAGCAGAAACTGGATAACCCCTTCTTCATCCAGATGCTCACGCATAACGACGGCTGCCTGTTGGCGCGTCGAGACGCCAGCGTTGGTCACCGCGTTGATGGCGGCGAAAATCTCATCATGGCGACGGACGTGGTAATCCACCGGGGCGACATCTATGACCACCAGGCCACTTATTCTTTCTGGTGCCAGAGCCGTCAGTGCCATGACCGCTTTGCCGCCCATTGAATGCCCGATCAACGTCACTTTCTCGAGAGTGTTGGCATCCAGCGTATCCAGCAGATCCTGCGCCATGGCCGCATAGGTCATCTCTTCTGAACGCCCGGAAAGGCCATGATTTCGCATATCCACCTGCAAAATATCGTGATCGGTAACCAGATCGCGCGCCAGCACGCCCAGGTTATCCAGGCTGCCAAACAGCCCGTGAACCAGTACGATGGGAGGATTCGTGTTCGGCGATTGTGCAGATTGCGCTCGGGTATTCAATTTCATGGCAAAGTTCTTTTTTTAGGTGTGACAGGTTAGGGTATTATGTTGACCATTCTGCCGCCCGGCTGCAAGGTTCCAGTTTAATCTGACTTTTGCCGCCAACCTGGTTTGACGCTATCCGCTGTTGGGATTTGACTTTATAATCTCAACGACTTGTATTCAGATAAGATATCGCACTGGATTAAGATGAAAACAATCGAAGTTGATGACGAACTCTATCAGTTTATTGCCAGCCAAACGCGGCATATCGGGGAGAGCGCGTCCGACATTTTACGGCGTATGCTTAAAATTTCCGCCGCCTCACCGTCTGCTACCCCAGCCACTAAAGATGTCGTGTCTCAGCCGAGTGTTGTTGCACAAGCAAAACCTGCCGTCGTGCAGGTGAAAGACAAAGTACGTGCGATGCGCGAGCTGCTGCTGTCTGATGAATATGCAGAGCAGAAAAAAGCGGTCAACCGCTTCATGCTGGTGCTGTCTACACTTTATTCACTGGATAACAAGGCGTTTGCTGAAGCGACTGAGTCGCTGCACGGTCGCACGCGCGTCTATTTCGCGGGCGACGAGCAGACGCTGCTGCAAAATGGCAACCAGACCAAACCTAAACATGTCCCTGGCACACCGTACTGGGTCATCACCAATACCAATACGGGCCGCAAGTGCAGCATGGTTGAACACATCATGCAGTCCATGCAGTTCCCGGCGGAATTGATTGAAAAGGTTTGCGGTACAATTTAACCCTTGCATCAGAAGGACCCGGTAATGGCAAATCACAGCCGTGCAGGCCAACCTGCACAACAAAGCGATTTGATTAACGTCGCTCAGCTGACCGCGCAGTATTATGTGCTGAAACCGGTCGTGGGCAACGCAGAACACGCAGTGAAGTTTGGGACATCAGGCCATCGCGGTAGCGCGGCACGCCATAGCTTTAACGAACCGCACATTCTGGCCATTGCTCAGGCCATCGCGGAAGAGCGCGCCAAAAATGGTGTTACCGGTCCGTGCTACGTGGGGAAAGATACTCACGCCCTGTCTGAACCGGCATTCATTTCCGTGCTGGAAGTTCTGGCGGCGAACGGCGTTGATGTAATTGTGCAGGAAAATAACGGTTTCACCCCAACGCCTGCCGTCTCTAACGCTATCCTTGTGCACAACAAAAAAGGTGGCCCACAGGCTGACGGTATCGTTATCACGCCTTCTCACAACCCGCCGGAAGACGGTGGTATCAAATACAACCCACCTAACGGTGGCCCGGCAGATACCAACGTCACCAAAGTGGTGGAAGACCGCGCCAACGCCTTAATGGCCGATGGTCTAAAAGGCGTTAAGCGTATTTCTCTGGATGCGGCCATGGCGTCCGGCCACGTGAAAGAGCAGGATCTGGTGCAGCCGTTCGTGGAAGGGCTGGCGGATATCGTCGATATGGCGGCTATCCAGAAAGCCGGCCTGAAGCTGGGTGTGGATCCGCTGGGCGGCTCCGGTATTGAATACTGGAAACGCATTGCAGAGCATTACAAGCTGGATCTGACCATCGTTAACGATCACGTCGATCAGACCTTCCGCTTTATGCACCTTGATAAAGACGGCGCGATCCGTATGGACTGCTCCTCTGAGTGCGCGATGGCAGGCCTGCTGGCACTGCGTGACAAATTCGATCTGGCCTTCGCCAACGACCCGGATTATGACCGCCACGGTATCGTTACCCCGGCCGGGCTGATGAACCCAAACCACTACCTGGCTGTGGCAATCAACTACCTGTTCCAGCATCGTCCACAGTGGGGCAAAGAGGTGGCTGTGGGTAAAACGCTGGTCTCTTCTGCGATGATCGACCGCGTGGTCGACGCGCTGGGTCGCAAGCTGGTGGAAGTGCCGGTGGGCTTTAAATGGTTTGTTGACGGTCTGCATGACGGCAGCTTCGGCTTTGGTGGTGAAGAGAGCGCGGGGGCATCCTTCCTGCGTTTCGACGGCACACCATGGTCAACCGACAAAGACGGTATCATCATGTGTCTGCTGGCGGCGGAGATCACCGCGGTCACCGGCAAGAACCCGCAGGAACACTACGACGAGCTGGCGGCGCGCTTTGGTGCACCGAGCTACAACCGTATCCAGGCAAGCGCGACCTCCGCACAGAAAGCAGCCCTGTCTAAACTCTCTCCGGAGATGGTCAGTGCCAGCACGCTGGCCGGTGATCCCATCACGGCCCGTCTGACGGCAGCGCCGGGTAACGGTGCCTCTATCGGGGGGCTGAAGGTGATGACCGAAAATGGCTGGTTCGCCGCGCGTCCATCCGGTACGGAAGATGCGTACAAAATCTATTGTGAAAGCTTCCTCGGCGCTGAGCATCGCCAGCAGATTGAGAAAGAAGCGGTAGAGATTGTCAGCGAAGTGCTGAAAAACGCGTAAGTGGTGTTTGGTGCGGGCTGATGCCCTCACCCCGGCCCTCTCCCACAGGGAGAGGGTGAAAACACGAAAAACGGCAACCCTTGGGTTGCCGTTTTGCTTTTACCTAACTATGTTTATTCTTCAATTCAAACCGCGGTGAGACCAGCCCGTACAGCGTCCAGCCCATAAAGGTCACCATCGCACCATAAAGCATCGCCTCCTGGCCGGATGAGTAGAGCGCATAGAAGCTGTAAATCGCCCCAATCAGTGCCACAATATTGGCCGCCCGTGCTTTACGGGGATCGACTTTCGCCACCTTCTGAATGATCACCAGCGCCGCCATCGACAGAATATATGGAATGATATTTGTCACCACCGCCAGGTTGACCAGCACGTTGAACTGGCTGTTCAGCGACGGGCTAATGGTCATCAGCGACAATCCGCTCTGGAAGATGACAATGGCCAGCATGCCCTGCACCGGCGCATCGGCTTTGGTCACGCGGGAGAAGATTTTCGGGAAGTAACCTTCGTCAGCCGAAGATTTAAACACCTGCGCAATGGTGAACTGCCAGCCGAGGAGTGAACCGCAACAGGACATGACCATCAGCCCCATGATCACTTTCCCGACTTCCGGGGTGAACATCTGCGCGAAGGCCAGCCCAAACGGCGCCGTGGAGTTAGCCAAATCCATGTTCGGTACGATACCGGCAATAACGTTAGTGGAGACGATATAGATCACCGCCGCGCCCAACGTTCCGCCAAGAACGGCAATCGGGACGTTCTTTTCCGGGTTCTCTACCACTTCCGCATTAGCACAGGCAGATTCCAGACCGAGGAAGGCCCATAACGTCATGGCGATAGAGGACCCCACAGCGGAAAAGAACGGCACATGGTGCGGGTTCCAGGAGTTCGCGTACAGGGTCGGACTGAACCAGAACCAGCCGATGATGCACAGCCCCACAACCGGGATAATCACGCCCCAGACGGTGATGCTACTCAGCTGGCCGGTGATGCGCGCGCCGCCAAAGTTGGCCACGGTGCAGATCCACAGTACGCCGATGGTCGCCAGCCCAATTTGCACCGGGCTGAGCGTGGCACCAAACAGCTCCGTACCGTAACCCACGGCGGAGATGGCAATCGCCACGTTGGCGATCAGCAGCGACACGCCATAGGTGTAGTTAGCCATAAAGTTGCCAGATTTGCCGAAGGCGTATTCGGCGTAGCCGCCCATCCCGCCTGACTTACGGCTGAACATTCCGCATTTGGCAAATGCCCATGCCAGCGCCATGGAGCCGACCGCGGTTACCAGCCAGGAGATAATCGAAATGGTACCCACCTCGGCAAGTTTGGTGGGCAGCATAATAATCCCTGACCCCATCATGTTGACCATGGTGAGGATGGTCAGCTGCACCACGCCCATCTTGTTGGACTTACTCATAATTTTTCTCCTTTCAGCAGCGCGGGCTGAGCGGCGGGTTGTTTGATGACGTTACAGCGAACCTGTTTGCGTCCGTCACACTCCTCGACGTACACACCCTGCAGTTCCGGTGCGAAGCCCGGTAAAAGATTGATACCCTCCTCCAGCGCGGCAAAGTAGCGCAGGACGGAGCCTCCCCAGACTTCACCCGGAACCACGCACAGCACGCCTGGTGGGTAAGGCAGGGCGCCTTCGGCGGCAATACGGCCTTCCGCATCACGCAGCGAGACCAGTTCAACCTCACCACGCAGATACGCATAGTTTGCGTCCTGCGGGTTCATCATCACGCGAGGGAAGTGAGACTTGCGGAACATCTCTTTTTGCAGCTGTTTCACGTTATGGCGGGCGTACAGTTCATGCATCTCCTGGCATATCTGGCGCAGGGTATAACCGGCGTAGCGTTCCGGGTATTGCTTACAGATAGACGGAAGCACCTCTTTTAATGGCGCATCGGTCTGAAGCAGTTTTTCGAAACGAACCAACTGTGCCACCAGCTGCTGCAGCTTGCCCATATCTTCCGCAGGGGTCAGCAGGAACAGGATCGAGTTGAGATCGCATTTCTCCGGCACGATGCTGTTTTCACGCAGGAAGTTAGCCAGGATGGTGGCGGGCACGCCGAAATCCTCATACTCGCCGGTACGGGCGTTGATGCCCGGCGTGGTCAACAGCAGTTTGCACGGGTCGATAAAGTATTGATGCTCGGCATACCCTTCAAAAGCGTGCCAGTTTTCACCCGGCACAAAGTGGAAGAAGCGCAGGTCGGTGGCAATTTCAGCCGTGTCCCAGCTTTCCCACGGACGGCCATCTACCAGCTCCGGCACGAACGGGCGAATAAACTGGCAGTTCTCCAGGATCAGCTTGCGTGCTTCAATGCCGGTAACCACGCAGTCCATCCACATATTGCGGCCACTCTGCCCCTCGTGCATGCGGGCGTTGATATCCAGTGCGGCAAACAGGGGGTAGAACGGGCTGGTGGAGGCGTGCATCATAAAGGCGTTATTCAGGCGCTTGTGCGGGACATAGCGCGGTTGGCCTTTAATATGGCGGTCTTTCTTGTGAATTTGCGAGGTCTGCGAAAAACCCGCCTGCTGTTTATGCACTGACTGCGTAACCAGGATCCCCGGATCGTTTTCGTTCAGCTCCAGCAGCAGCGGAGAGCAGTCGGCCATCATCGGAATAAATTGCTCGTAGCCCACCCAGGCAGAATCGAACAGGATGTAGTCGCACAGGTGACCAATTTTATCGACGACCTGGCGGGCGTTATAAATGGTGCCATCGTAGGTGCCCAGCTGGATCACCGCCAGACGGAACGGACGTTCGTCACGCGCGCGACCCGGCGCCACTTCCGATACCAGCTCGCGCAGGTAGCTCTCCTCAAAACAGTGGGCATCAATCCCACCAATAAAGCCGTACGGGTTGCGCGCAGTTTCCAGATAGACCGGCGTGGCACCCGCCTGAAGCAGGGCTCCGTGGTGGTTGGATTTATGGTTATTACGATCGAACAGCACCAGGTCGCCGGGGGTGAGCAGGGCGTTTAGCACCACTTTGTTGGATGATGAGGTACCGTTCAGCACAAAGTAGGTTTTATCCGCATTAAACACTTTCGCCGCGTGTTGCTGGGCAATGCACGGCGCGCCTTCATGAATCAGCAGATCCCCCATGGCCACGTCGGCGTTGCACAGATCGGAGCGGAAAAGCGTTTCGCCGAAGAAATCGACAAATTGATTACCGGCAGGATGACGGCGGAAAAATTGCCCACCCTGATGCCCCGGACAATCGAATGCGCTGTTGCCCTGATTCACGTAGTCGACCAGTGCGCGGAAAAACGGGGGGCGTAGCTGGGTTTCGTACTTCTGCGCGGCCGCTTCCAGTTGACGTCCGTAAAAGTCGTTACTGGTCTCTGAACACTCAAACACACCGTGGATGCGCGATAAATATTCAGCCGGAATGAACTCTTCTTTATGTGTCGCAATAAATACGGGAATACCAAACCCGGTAGCTTCTATTTCTTCCAGAGTGCCACTGGAAATATCGCTCACGGCCAGAACAATGGCGGCCACGTCAATATAATCAGAGGTGCTGACATCTACCAGTTCACGGTGAGTGGTAAAGCAATCAGGGCATGCACGGCTGGCTGCAATTTTTAAACTTTTCATCTTTCTCTCTTTATTTAAGGCAATATTCGTCCCTCGATTTCTCGCTAGAAAGAAATCGATAATGTCCGGAAAAAAAAGCAAAGTGTGGCCGCTGATAAAAAAAATCAGTAAGTTGCTTTTTAATGAATGAGATTCAGTCCGCCCGGCTGCGGATAAGTCTGAATTAAATTGAATGAACGCACGCCTTCACAGGCAACGGCCTGTAAAATAGAGTTTTTTCAGGTTAACCTGCAAGCGGGTGCGCCAGAAGTCGAAGGACTACCGGGCATTAAAGAGATGGAAGTCAAAGCAGTTTCGGTGGGCAAACATCATGATATGTGTTGTCCGCCTTATATGGGGCATCAAGCGATTATTGTTTTCCATGTTTCATTTTCCTTTCAGTAATTGAAAGCATGGTCATTTTATCCAGGAAAAAGCGATTAACTGTGAATCAGATCACCCTTAACCGATCAAATCAGAAATAATTATTCGTTTTAGATGAATATCGCAGATCAAAACACTGGTTTGTTGATGGTGCGTTAACGGGTTGTGTTGTTTGTGTTTTGAATGAGCGAAAATAAGCCAAAATTGTCGCTTGTGGCTTATTTAAACGGAATTATGTGGGCGAGTTTGTTTTTATTGGAAATAAAATTGAATAGTTATTCAAAGCATAAACCGATAACCGATACCGGTTTCAGTTAATAAATGGCGAGGACGTGCGGGGTCGGTTTCAAGTTTCTGGCGCAGGTGGCCCATATATATGCGTAAATAGTGACTATGTTCCACGGCGTTGGGTCCCCACACCTGAGCCAGCAGCTGACGTTGGGTCAGCACCTTACCGTGGTTGTTAAGCAAAACCGCAAGCAGGCGGAACTCTATCGGCGTGAGATGGATCTCCTCTTCACCGCGCACAATACGTCGCGAAGCGAGATCGACCTGCACATCACCGAAAGTGTACGTTGGGTCGGCAGGCGTGGCGGCACCGTGGCGACGCAGCGCCACACGAAGGCGAGCCTGTAACTCACCAATCCCAAAAGGTTTAATAAGATAGTCGTCCGCCCCGGCATCCAGCGCGGCGATTTTATCTGACTCTTCGGTGCGTGCGGAGAGCACCAGAATGGGCATCTGGCTCCACTGGCGCACCTCGCGAATAAAATCGATACCGTCGCCATCCGGCAAACCGAGATCGAGGATCACCAGGTCCGGCTTGCGGGTAGCGGCTTCAATCAACCCGCGCTGGAGCGTACCGGCATCATGAACGCGCAGACCGTCACCTTCCAGCGCAGCGCGCAGAAACCGGCTAATGGCGAGTTCATCTTCTACAATCAGGACGTTGATCACAAATCCTCTGGTAATTCATCAAGTTCTGGCGGGGTGTCCAGAGGAAGTGTAACACAAAAACGTGCACCTCCTTCCGGGCGGTTCTCCGCCGAAATGGTGCCGCCATGGACGTCAATAATGGCCTGGCAGATCGCCAGACCCAGCCCAACCCCCGGAATGGCAGACTCTTTATTGCCCCGTGAGAATTTTTCGAATATCGCTTTTTCCTGCCCGGCAGGAATACCGGGCCCGGTGTCCCAGACGTCGAGCCGCAGGGTGTGATCTTCCACCGAAGCATTCACCCCAATTTGCGCGTGTGCTCCGGCATATTTACCCGCATTTTCCAGCAGATTAATTAACACCCGCTCAAACAGCGGGCCATCAACGTGAATTAATGTCAGGGGATCGGGCATGTTCAGGGCGATATGCCGTCCGCCGAGACCGGGCTCCAGCATTTTCAGCGCACTTCCTACCACTTCCTCAAGCGTGAGCCACTCTTTTTTGAGGTTGAACCCGCCAGACTGTATCCGCGCCATATCGAGCAGGTTATTCACCAGCCGCGTGGTGTTCAGCACGTGCTGGCGGATCTCGCTGGCCTGCAGGGCGTGTTTTGAACCTTCAGCCGCCAGATCCAGGGTCAGAATTTCCGACTGGCCAAACAGCACGGTGAGAGGCGTGCGAAGATCGTGTGAGAGCGCCGCCAGCAGCGAGTTGCGAATGCTTTCGCGCTCGCTTGCCAGCCGGGCCTGTTCTTCGCTGGCCGTCAGCGCCAGCCGCTCCAGGGCGCTGGCAACCAGCAAC
The DNA here is from genome assembly GCF_050031595.1 of Enterobacter cloacae complex sp. 309I3. NCBI lineage: Bacteria > Pseudomonadati > Pseudomonadota > Gammaproteobacteria > Enterobacterales > Enterobacteriaceae > Enterobacter > Enterobacter cloacae complex sp. 309I3. Next base: position 1,392,517 of record NZ_JBLGWI010000001.1, read on the forward strand.
GTAAAGGTCTCGAGCAGCCTCTGCTGCTCGGGGATCATCAGCTGGCGCAGATTAGAAGGCTCGACGATGACCAGCCCCTGATTTTTATCCGCGCTGCGCAGCGGCAGGATCTGATACGGCACGCCGGGGAGGGTGTCTGTCCCTGCGCCTGCCGGTAACCCTTTATCGAAGCTCCAGCGTGCAATGGCCTCATCCCACGGCGTCATGCCCGTGGCCGACGTCAGCGGGCGCAGCTTACCGTGCTCATCCGGGAGTAAAATCAGGTTGCTGGCGTTAAATGTCGAGCGGATAAACTGCTCGCTGGTCTGGACGATATCCAGCGGCGTGCGGCCTACCGCCAGCGATTTAGACATCTCGTATAAATGTCGGGTGCGCTGTTCGCGATAGCGGGCGATACGCGCCTGATAGCGAACGCCTGCTGTCAGATTCCCGATCACCAGCCCGACGGTGAGCATGACGGCAAACGTGAGGACGTACTGTACATCCGAGACGGCAAGCGTTCCGCGCGGGTCGATAAAGAAGAGATCGAAGCTGATGACGTTAATCACCGTTGCCAGGACTGATGGCCAGCGCCCGTAAAAGAGCGCCACCACCACCACGCCGAGCAGGTAGATCATCACCAGGTTGGCGGCATCAAACGCAATCAGCCACTGGCTGGCAATAAAGGTAATCAGGGCGCAAAGCACGACGGCGATAAGGCAACCGCGAAGCTGGATGCGCCATTTATCGGTGAACGTGCGGCTGTCTGGCGCACGGTTGGGTAACGGCGTGGGTTTGTCGTCCAGCGCCACGACCACCAGATCCAGGTCGGGCGCACGCCGGGCCAGTTTGTCGGCAAACGATTCGCGGCTAAACCAGCGCCGGTGCTGGCGACGGCCAATGACAATTTTGCCCAGGTTGTGCTCACGCGCGTAGCGCAGAATGGCTTTATCTTCCTGCGGATCGGAGAGGGTCGCGGTTTCCGCCCCCAGCTCCTGCGCCAGGCGCAGCGAACTCAGGATCGCGCGACGCTGGTTTTCTGGCAGGGCGTGAAGCTGCGGTGTTTCGACATACACCGCGTGCCAGACGCTGCCAAATTTCGCAGCCAGCCGGGCGGCGGTACGGACAAGCTTTTCATTGCCGCTACCGTGACCAATGCACAGCAGGATGGCATCCCGCGTATGCCAGACGCGTTCCTGTCCTTGCAGATCGCGCCAGGCACGCATCTGGTCATCCACGCGATCGGCGGTGCGGCGCAGGGCCAGTTCGCGCAGGGCGATCAGGTTGCCTTTACGAAAGAAGTGTTCGATGGCGCGTTCGGCCTGGCCTGCAATATAGACTTTCCCTTCATGCAGGCGCTGGCGCAGATCGTCTGGCGGCAGATCCACCAGCACCACTTCATCAGCGGAGTCAAAGAACGGATCCGGCACCGTTTCGCGCACCTGAATGCCGGTCACGCCGCTGACCACGTCGTTCAGGCTTTCAAGATGCTGAACATTCACCGTGGTGAAGACGTCAATCCCGGCTTCAAGTAGCTCTTCTACGTCCTGCCAGCGTTTGGGGTGACGCGAGCCTGGCGCATTGCTGTGCGCCAGTTCGTCCATCAGAATAAGGGCGGGGCGGCGGGCGAGGGCGGCGTCGAGATCAAACTCCGTCACCAGCCTGCCACGATGGCTGATACGGCGAGGAGGCTGCGTGGTCAGCCCCTTTAACAACGCCGCGGTCTCTTTACGGCCGTGGGTTTCCACCACGCCGATCAGAATATCGAGCCCCTGAGCCCGAAGCCGCTGAGCTTCTGTCAGCATGGCGAAGGTTTTCCCGACGCCCGCGCAGGCACCGAAGAAAATTTTCAGCTTGCCGCGATGGGCTTCAGCTGTCTGTTCCAGCAGCCTGTCAGGATCCGGGCGCAAGGGCTCGTCGGTCATTTAGTTATTCCTTAGCGCGTCCAGCGCCAGATTCAGCTCAACAATATTTACTACCGGCATGCCAATGAAACTGACCAGCGGCTTTTGCGTGTGCGCTGCCACCAGCTGGCTGACCTGCTCGACGCTCAGATGACGGGCCGCGGCGACGCGCGGTATCTGCCAGGCCACCGCTTCAGGCGTCAGGCTGTAGTCCAGCCCACTGGCGGAGGCGGTCACCAGTTCCACTGGAATCTCCCGGCTGGCCTGCGGGTTGGCGCTGCGCAGGGCCGCCACACGCTCAGCGATGGCTTTGTCCAGTTCAGGATTACTGCCCGCCAGGTTGCTCCCGCCGGATGCCATCGGATTATACGGGCTATCGGCGGTAGCGGAAGGGCGTCCCTGAAAGTACCGGGCATCCGTAAAGTTTTGACCAATCAGGCGGGAGCCGCGGTTTTCACCCTGCTGTATGATCAGAGAGCCATTGGCCTGATCCTTGAACCACCACTGGCCCAGCGCGGTGGTCAGCAGCGGGTAAAGCCCACCGGTAATGAGAGACAGCAGAATAAACAGAAGTATAGCGGGACGTAACATCGTCATTTGATTCACCTTTTAAACCAGCCCGAACAGCGTTAACAGCAGGTCGATAGCTTTAATCCCGATAAAGGGCACCAGCAGCCCGCCCAGCCCGTAAATCCACAGGTTACGGCGCAGCATGGCAGCAGCCGTCAGCGGTTTATAGCTCACCCCTTTCAGCGCCAGCGGGATCAGGAAGACAATAATCAGGGCGTTGAAAATCACCGCACTGAGAATGGCCGAAGACGGGGAGTGCAGATGCATCACGTTCAGCGCGTTTAGCTGCGGATAGGTGGCCGCGAACGCCGCGGGAATAATGGCGAAATACTTCGCCACGTCATTGGCGATACTGAACGTGGTCAATGACCCGCGCGTCATCAGCATCTGTTTACCGATATGCACCACTTCAATCAGCTTGGTCGGGTTAGAGTCAAGGTCGACCATGTTGCCCGCCTCTTTTGCCGCCTGGGTACCGGAGTTCATCGCCACCGCCACGTCGGCCTGTGCGAGGGCAGGGGCGTCGTTGGTACCGTCACCGGTCATCGCGACCAGACGACCTTCCGCCTGGTACTGACGGATCAACGCCAGCTTGGCTTCCGGTGTGGCTTCCGAGAGGAAATCATCCACGCCCGCTTCTGCGGCAATCGCGGCGGCAGTCAGCCGGTTATCCCCGGTGATCATCACCGTTTTAATCCCCATTTTACGCAACTGGGCGAAACGCTCTTTAATGCCGCCTTTGACGATGTCCTTCAGCGCAATCACCCCCAGCACATTCGCCCCTTCGGCTACGACCAGCGGTGTGGCCCCCTGGCGGGCAACGCTCTCAACCAGATTGTCCACTTCCGGTGGAAAATGGCCGTTGTTGGCTTCAATGTGGCGACGAATGGCATCAACGGAACCTTTACGGATCATGCGCTCCTGAATGTTGATACCGCTCATTCGGGTTTGTGCCGTGAAGGGGACAAAAGTGGCGTGCAGGCTCTGCACATCACGCTGGCGCAGATTAAAGCGCTGTTTCGCCAGAATAACGATGCTGCGGCCTTCCGGCGTTTCATCGGCAAGAGACGAGAGCTGGGCGGCATCGGCCAGCGTTTTTTCATCCACGCCCGGGGCAGGTAAAAACTCGGAGGCCTGGCGGTTGCCGAGGGTGATGGTCCCGGTTTTATCCAGCAGCAGCACATCCACGTCACCGGCGGCCTCTACGGCGCGTCCGCTGGTGGCGATAACGTTCGCGCCCAGCATGCGGCTCATACCCGCCACACCAATAGCGGAGAGCAGGCCGCCGATGGTGGTTGGGATCAGGCAGACCAGCAGCGCCACCAGCACGGTGATGCTGACCGCGGTGCCCGCGTAGCTGGAGAAGGGCCACAGCGTGGCGGTAGCCAGCAGGAAGACGATGGTCAGCGCCACCAGCAGAATGGTGAGGGCAATTTCGTTGGGTGTTTTACGACGCTGCGCGCCTTCTACCATGGCGATCATCCGGTCGAGGAAGGTTTCACCCGGGTTGACGCTGCACTGGATCACCAGCCAGTCGGAGAGAATACGCGTCCCGCCCGTGACCGAGGCGAAGTCACCGCCAGATTCACGAATGACCGGCGCAGATTCCCCGGTAATGGCGCTCTCGTCTACCGAGGCGCCCCCTTCCATGACTTCGCCATCACAGGGGATGATGTCACCGGCTTCCACCAGCACTACATCGCCTTTACGCAGCTCATCTGCCGGCACGTGGTCCATCTGCGCGCCGTATTTTGGCTCACGTAATTTACGTGCGAAGGCGGTCTTTTTTACCCCTTTCAGGCTGTTGGCCTGCGCTTTACTGCGGCCTTCCGCCAGCGCCTCGGCAAAGTTGGCAAACAGCACGGTAAACCACAGCCACAGGCTGATGGCTCCGGTGAACATCGCGTTGCCCGGGAGGTGACCCGTTCCCATGGCAAGCGCCAGGACGGTAGTCAGCACGCTGCCTGCCCAGACGATAAACATCACCGGGTTGTGCCACTGTACGCGCGGGCTCAGCTTTTTCACCGCATCCATGAGGGCCTGACGAACTAACGACGGTTCGAACAGGGCCAGTTGTTTACGACTCATGACAATTCTCCGCAAAATCAGCGTAAAGAGAGGGTTTCCGCGACCGGGCCTAACGCGAGGGCGGGGATAAAGGTCAGGGCGCCTACCAGCAACACGGTGCCGGTCAGCAGGCCAATAAACAGCGCACCGTGTGTCGGTAATGTACCGGTGGTGGTCGGTTGGATTTTTTTATTCACCAGCGATCCGGCGATGGCCATCACCGGCACAATCACGCCGAAGCGGCCGACAAACATGCAGAATGCCAGCAGACAGTTCCAGAAAGGCGAGTTGGCGCTTAAGCCTGCAAAGGCGCTGCCGTTGTTGTTCGCCGCAGACGAGACGGCGTAGAGCACTTCACTAAAGCCATGGATACCCGGGTTAAAGATGCCGCTGCGCCCGGCTTCGGTCATCAGTGCCAGCGCGGTGCCGAGCAGCACGAGGGCAGGCGTGACCAGAATGGCCAGCGCGGTTAATTTCATCTCCCGGACGTCGATTTTTTTGCCCAGGTATTCCGGGGTACGGCCAATCATCAGACCGGCGATAAACACCGCCAGCAGCACAAACAGCAGCATGCCGTAAAGACCAGAGCCCACGCCGCCAAACACCACTTCGCCAATCTGCATCAGCCACATTGGGATCATGCCACCCAGCGCCGTAAAGGAGTCATGCATGGCGTTAACCGCCCCGCACGAGGCTGCGGTGGTGACCACGGCAAACAAACTGCTGGACAGGATGCCAAAGCGACTCTCTTTCCCTTCCATGTTGATCGCGCTGTCAGCGCCCAGCGTCAGGAAATGCGGATTACCTTTCCATTCCGCCCACATCACCAGCGCGACGCAGACCACGAAGATCAAAGACATGGTCCACAGAAGGGTGCGTCCCTGACGGCGGTCGTTGACCACATCGCCAAAGGCAAAACAGAGCGCGGCGGGGATCAGGAAGATCGCCAGCATTTCGACAAAGTTGGTCAGCGCTGTTGGGTTTTCAAACGGATGCGACGAGTTGGCGTTGAAGAAGCCACCGCCGTTAGTCCCGAGCATCTTAATGGCTTCCTGCGAGGCCACCGGCCCCATAGGCAAAAGCTGTTTTGCCCCTTCCAGAGAGGTATACGGCGCGTAAGGCAGCAGGTTTTGCAGGGTACCTTGCTGAATAAAGAACAGCGCGATAATGAGGGCAGCAGGGAGCAGTATCCACAGCGTGATGCGTGTCAGATCGACCCATGCGTTGCCCAGCGTGCTGATATTTTGACGCGCAAAGGCACGCGTGAGCGCGAAGATCACCGCAATACCGGTGGCAGCAGAGAGGAAGTTTTGCACGGTTAACCCGGCCATCTGGCTAAAGTAGCTCAGCGTGGTTTCCCCGGCATAGGACTGCCAGTTGGTGTTAGTGACAAAGCTGACTGCCGTGTTCAGCGCCAGATGCCAGGACAGACCCGGCAGCTGCTGCGGATTGAGCGGTAAGCTCCCCTGCAGCATCAGCATGCTGAAGAGGACGATGAGGCCGACAATATTCAGCAGCAGGATCGCCAGCAGATACTGGCGCCAGTTCATTTCCCCCTCCCGAATGCCCAGAACGCGCCAGATCCCTTTTTCAACGCGACCTGCCACCGGCAGCGCCACGTTGTTAATCATCCTTGCCAGCACTGTTCCCAGCGGTCTTGCCAGCAGGAACAACACCCCTAAAAAACTGGCAATAAGCAAAAACGCCTGAGCAGCCATCAGAATGCCTCCGCATTAATCAGGGCATAAACCAGATAACCCAATAACAGGAATACCAGCACGATGCCGGCAATAAGGCCTGCACTCACAATCCACCTCCGGGTGACATTTGTATTTGTGCTAACGGTAGGATTTATGGCGCAAAGATTTCGCAAAAATCAGGACGAGGGGTGTAAAAAAAGTATAAAAATGGCAAAGCCCACAATTTAACTATTGATAAGTAAATCGTTAACTTTTTTGTAACTTAATTACGGTGTGAATGTAAATTTTGGCTAAACGGCTAAAAATAAGTGGTCGGATGAGTAGTAAAATTACAAACAAAGCGATATTATTTTAGCCAGGTCACAGTTTTTGAATTTTCCGGAGTCAGTTTCCGGCCAACTACAGGGGAGAAAAATATGGATCTTTATAAAGAGTATCCGGCTTATATCGTGTTCATGCGTCGCGCTTTCGCCGTAGTGGCTGGCGTGCTGGCCCTGCCGGTGATGTTGTTCTGGAAAGATCGCGCACGTTTTTACAGCTATCTGCACCGCGTCTGGGCAAAAACCAGCGAGAAGCCGGTATGGATGGATCAGGCCGAAAAAGCGACCTGTGATTTCTACTAATAAAAAGACTACACACAGCAATAAACAAACCGCCTACAGCAATGTGGCGGTTTTTTTTGTCCCTCCTGATTCGCGGTTCGTTGGGTGGTTTTCAGGCATATCTTCTTATTCTGAGTCATCAACAGCCACTACCTTATTTCATCCTGTCTACACTTCATGGCAAAGTAGTTCAATGCGTGCCTTTTTCGTTTTACGGCATGCCCTTACGGACATAATGGACAATTGCCTGGAGTTTTATGCCCACCCATCTGGTTTGGTTTCGCGCGGATCTGCGCCTGCATGACAACATCGCCCTGGCGGCGGCCTGTCGCTCTGAACACGCCCGCGTGCTGGCGCTGTTTATCGCTACTCCCGGACAGTGGCAGCAGCATGATATGGCCCCCCGACAAGCCGCTTATCTCTGTTCGCATCTGAATGCCCTGCAACGTTCGCTGGCGGAAAAAGGCATTCCGTTGATTTACAAAGAGGTCAGCGATTTTACCGCTCAGCTCAGCGCGGTACAGGAGGTGTGTCAGCAGAACGACGTTACGCATCTTTTTTACAACTACCAGTACGAATTCAATGAACAGCTGCGCGATCGCGAGCTTGAGCGCATCCTCGGGAATGTAGAATGTCAGGGATTTGATGACAGCGTCATGCTGGCGCCGGGCAGCGTGATGACCGGCAGTCGCGAGATGTATAAGGTCTTTACGCCGTTTAAAAATGCATTTATCAAACGGCTGAAAGAGGCGTTGCCGGAGTGTGTTGCCGCGCCGTCTGCGCGAGGGGAGTGTGTAAACGACCTGCCTGAACTGACGTTTGACTATCCGCAACAGGCGTATGACCACTCTTTATTCCCGGCAGATGAAAAAGCGGCAATCGCGCAGCTGCGCCAGTTCTGCAAAACGGGGGCGGCCGCTTACGAGGCACGCCGGGATTTCCCCGCCATTGAAGGTACCAGCCGGTTGTCAGCCTGTTTAGCGCTGGGCGTGCTTTCTCCGCGCCAGTGTTTACACCGTCTTCTGGCAGAGCAGCCCCAGGCGCTGGAGGGGGGCGCTGGCTCGGTATGGCTTAACGAGCTTATCTGGCGCGAATTCTATCGTCATCTGATGACGTATCACCCTGAATTATGTAAACATCGTCCTTTCATTCGCTGGACCGAAAATGTGCAGTGGCAGCAAAACGAGATGCTGCTGCAGGCCTGGCAAAAGGGTGAAACCGGCTACCCGATTGTGGACGCCGCGATGCGCCAGCTGAATGAAACCGGATGGATGCATAACCGCCTGCGGATGATTACCGCCAGCTTCCTGGTGAAAGATCTGCTTATCGACTGGCGTGTCGGGGAGCGGTATTTTATTTCTCAGCTGATCGATGGCGATCTCGCGGCGAATAACGGCGGCTGGCAATGGGCGGCCTCGACCGGTACCGATGCGGCACCTTACTTCCGGATTTTTAATCCCACCACGCAGGGACAAAAATTTGATGCGGACGGGACGTTTATCCGCCACTGGTTGCCTGCGCTGAAAGCGGTTCCCGCTAAGGCGATCCACGACCCGTGGGCATGGGCGGACAAACAGGGCGTAACGCTCAATTATCCTCGTCCGATTGTTGAACATAAACAGGCGCGCGTCGCCACGCTGGCGGCGTACGAAGCGGCCCGCAAAGCGTAAGAGAGTCATGATGAAAAATACCGAACTGGAAAGTCTGATCAACGAAAAACTGAACAGCAGTGCCTTCAGCGACTACGGCCCGAACGGGTTACAGGTTGAAGGGCGCGACACGGTGCAAAAAATTATCACCGGTGTGACCGCCAGTCAGGCGTTGCTGGATGAAGCCGTGCGTCAGGAGGCCGATGCGGTCATCGTCCATCACGGCTATTTCTGGAAGAACGAATCACCGATCGTTCGCGGCATGAAGCGCAACCGACTGAAAACGTTGCTGGCGAATGATATCAACCTCTATGGCTATCACCTGCCGCTGGACGCTCATCCCGAGCTTGGCAACAACGTCCAGCTCGCGCAGCTGTTAGGGATCACCGTGATGGGTGAAATTGAGCCGCTGGTACCGTGGGGCGAGCTGTCGATGCCGGTACCGGGTCTTGAGCTGGCCTCCTGGATTGAAGCTCGTCTGGGCCGCCGTCCACTGTGGAGCGGCGATACCGGCCCGGATACGGTGAAGCGTGTCGCCTGGTGCACCGGCGGCGGTCAGGGCTTTATCGATAGCGCCGCGCGTTTTGGTGTTGATGCCTTTATTACCGGGGAAGTCTCCGAGCAGACCATCCATTCAGCCCGTGAACAGGGGCTGCATTTTTACGCGGCAGGTCACCACGCCACCGAGCGCGGCGGCATTCGCGCCCTGAGCGAATGGCTGACCGAAAATACCGATCTGGATGTCACCTTTATTGATATCCCTAACCCGGCCTGATGAGAGGTACCTGAGTGCAGCGAGCGCGTTGTTATCTTCTGGGGGAAACGGCGGTGGTGCTGGAGCTGGAGCCGCCCGTCACCCTTGCTACCCAAAAGCGTATCTGGCGGTTAACGCAGCGTCTGGTGGATGTGCCGGAGGTGGTTGAAGCGATCCCGGGGATGAATAACATCACCGTGGTGCTGCGTAATCCGCATACGCTGGCACTGGATGCCATTGAACGTTTACAGCGCTGGTGGGAGGAGAGCGAAGCGCTGGAGCCGGAATCCCGCACGATTGAGATCCCGGTGGTGTATGGGGGCACAGGGGGACCCGATCTTGGCGTGGTGGCTGAACACAGTGGGCTAACCGAAAAACAGGTCGTTGAGCTGCACGCCTCCGTTGATTATGTGGTCTGGTTTTTGGGATTCCAGCCGGGCTTCCCGTATCTGGGCGGACTCCCTTCGGCACTGCATACGCCACGTCGCGCTGAGCCGCGTCTGAGCGTGCCGGCGGGTACCGTCGCGATTGGCGGCGAACAGACGGGCATTTATCCGCTGGCGTCGCCGGGGGGCTGGCAGCTCATCGGACACACGTCTATGCCACTATTTGAACCGGGCCAGGACTCGCCGGTCCTCCTGCGTCCTGGCGACACCCTTCGCTTTATTCCGCAGAAGGAGGGGGTATGTTAACGCTTATTCGCGCCGGGCTTTACACCTCTGTTCAGGATGCGGGTCGCTTTGGCATGCGCCAGTCTGGCGTGAGCTACTGTGGCGCGCTGGACAGACCAGCACTGGAGATTGCCAACGTGCTGGTGGGCAATCCCGGCAATACGGCTGCGCTCGAAATTACGCTGGGGCAGTGTGTCATTGAATTTAGTCAGGAGACCTGGTTTGCGTTAACCGGCGCCGGGTGCGATGCCACGCTTGATGGCAAAGCGGTCTGGACCGGCTGGCGGCTGCGGGCAAAAGCCGGACAGCGTTTAACGCTTAAGCGTCCTCAGCATGGGGTTCGCAGTTATCTTGCCGTTGCCGGTGGGATTGACGTGCCGGAGGTGCTGGGCTCATCCAGTACCGATCAGAAAGCCGGAATTGGCGGCCACGAAGGACGTTTGTTGCGCGATGGCGATCGTCTGGCGATAAAACCGTCAACGCGGCACTTTTCAACCGCGCAGGGTGTAAAACAGCTCCTGTGGGGAAACCAGATCCGCGCCCTGCCGGGGCCGGAGTATCAGGAATTTGATGAGGTGTCTCAGGAGTCTTTCTGGCGCTCGCCGTGGAAGATTAGCCCGCAGAGTAACCGCATGGGGTATCGTCTTCAGGGGCAGCCGCTGACCCGTACGACGGACCGCGAGCTGCTTTCACACGGTCTGTTGCCCGGCGTCATTCAGGTACCGGGTAACGGTCAACCGATTGTGTTGATGAACGATGCACAGACCACGGGCGGTTACCCGCGTATCGCCTGCATTATTGAGGCCGATCGCTACCATCTGGCGCAAATCCCTCTCGGACAGCCGATTCACTTCGTGCAATGCTCCCTGGAGGAGGCGCTGAAGGCGCGGCAGGACCAGCAGCGTTATCTGGAACAACTGGCGTGGAGGCTTGATGGTAAAGATTGATTTAAACGCCGATCTGGGCGAGGGCGGCAGCGCCGACGCTGAACTGATGACCCTGGTCACCTCGGTGAATATCGCCTGCGGTTTTCACGCGGGTGATGCCCAAACGATGCTGGCGAGCGTGCGCAACGCCATCAAAAATGGTGTTGCGATAGGGGCGCATCCGAGCTTCCCTGACCGGGAGAATTTTGGCCGCACGGCGATGGATCTCCCGCCCGAGACGGTCTACGCCCAGACGCTTTACCAGATTGGCGCGCTCGAGGCGATAGTGCGTTCGCAGCAGGGCGCGCTGCGCCACGTGAAGCCGCACGGCATGCTCTATAATCAGGCGGCGAACGACCCCGCGCTGGCAGAGGCTATCGCCCGGGCGGTGTTCGATTGCAACCCACAACTGATCCTGGTTGGCCTGGCGGGGAGCGAGCTGATTCGCGCCGGTCAGCGTCTGGGGTTAACCACCCGCCAGGAAGTGTTTGCCGACCGAGGCTATCAGCCCGACGGAACCCTGGTTCCCCGTTCCCGGCCCAACGCGCTGATCACCGATGAGTCTCTGGCGCTGGCGCAGACCCTTCAGATGGTGCGCGAGGGAACAGTAACAACGGTCGAAGGTACAACGGCCAGCGTTCAGGCGGACACGGTATGCTTACACGGTGATGGCGAGCACGCGCTGCAGTTTGCCCGCCGCTTACGGGCGGCGTTTGCAGAGCAGGGGATCCTCGTCAGCGCCTGAAAATCATAAGGATAAAGAGATGCCAGAAGGCCCGGAGATCCGCCGCGCTGCGGATAGCCTCGAGGCGGCGATAAAAGGCAAACCCCTGACGGACGTCTGGTTTGCTTTTCCTCAACTGAAGCCGTTTGAAGCACCGCTGGTGGGACAAACGGTGACCCACATCGAAACACGGGGAAAGGCGTTACTCACGCATTTTTCCCATAACCTGACGTTATACAGCCACAACCAGCTTTATGGCGTCTGGCGGGTGGTTAACGCCAACGAGCAGCCGCAAACCACCCGCGTGCTGCGCGTCAGGCTGCAAACCGCGGATAAAGCGATTTTGCTGTATAGCGCGTCTGATATCGAAATGTTAACGCCGGAGCAACTGCTTACGCACCCGTTCTTACAGCGGGTCGGGCCGGACGTGCTGGATATGCGTCTGACGGCGAACGATGTCAAAGCCCGCCTGTTATCCCCTAAATTCCGCAACCGGCAATTTTCCGGGCTACTGCTCGATCAGGCGTTCCTGGCCGGATTAGGCAATTACCTTCGCGTCGAAATTCTCTGGGAGGTCGGGCTGGCACCGCAGCACAAAGCGTCGCAGTTGAGGGATGATCAGCTGGAAGTGCTCTCTCACGCGTTGCTGGATATTCCGCGGCTATCGTATAACACCCGCGGCGTGGTAGATGACAACAAGCATCACGGGGCGCTATTCCGCTTTAAGGTGTTTCATCGGGCGGGGAAGAGGTGCGAGCGGTGCGGTGGGGTGATTGAGAAGACAACGCTCTCTTCACGACCGTTTTACTGGTGTCCCGGGTGCCAGAGGTAAAAAGTAAAACGGTAACCCTCAGGTTACCGTTTTTAATGTTTTCACCCTCTCCCGGTGGGAGAGGGTCGGGGTGAGGGCATCAGGCCGCACCCACGTCTTTTAGCGCTTAAGATCAGACTTAAAATCACGCTGCTCGTAGCCGGTATACAGCTGACGAGGACGGGCGATTTTCATGCCTTCGCTGTGCATTTCGTTCCAGTGCGCAATCCAGCCCACGGTACGTGCCATGGCGAAGATGACGGTGAACATGGATGACGGAATGCCCATCGCTTTCAGAATAATGCCAGAGTAGAAGTCTACGTTCGGGTAGAGTTTCTTCTCGATGAAGTACGGGTCGTTCAGCGCGATGTGTTCCAGCTCCATCGCCACTTCCAGCAGATCGTCTTTGGTGCCCAGCTCTTTCAGCACTTCGTGGCAGGTTTCACGCATCACGGTTGCACGTGGGTCGTAGTTTTTGTACACACGGTGACCGAAGCCCATCAGACGGAAGGAGTCATTCTTGTCTTTCGCGCGGCGCACGAATTCAGGAATGTGCTCAACGGTGCTGATCTCTTCCAGCATCTTCAGTGCAGCTTCGTTCGCGCCGCCGTGCGCCGGTCCCCACAGGGAGGCGATGCCCGCAGCGATACAGGCGAACGGGTTCGCGCCTGAAGAGCCTGCGGTACGGACGGTGGAGGTAGAGGCGTTCTGTTCGTGGTCAGCGTGCAGGATCAGAATACGGTCCATCGCGCGTTCCAGCACCGGGTTCACTTCGTACTCTTCGCACGGCGTGGAGAACATCATGCGCAGGAAGTTACCGGCATAGGAGAGGTCGTTGCGTGGATATACGAACGGCTGACCGATGGAGTATTTGTAGCACATCGCTGCCATGGTTGGCATTTTGGACAGCAGGCGGAACGCTGCGATATCGCGGTGGCGTGGGTTATTCACGTCAAGGGAGTCGTGGTAGAACGCCGCCAGCGCACCGGTAATCCCGCACATCACCGCCATCGGGTGAGAGTCACGACGGAACGCATGGAACAGACGGGTAATCTGCTCATGGATCATGGTGTGACGGGTGACGGTGGTTTTGAATTCATCATACTGAGCCTGCGTCGGCTTTTCGCCGTTCAGCAGGATGTAGCACACTTCCAGATAGTTGGATTCTGTGGCTAACTGATCGATGGGGAAGCCGCGATGGAGCAGGATACCTTCGTCACCGTCAATGTAGGTGATTTTGGATTCGCAAGATGCGGTAGAGGTAAATCCAGGGTCAAAGGTGAACACTCCTTTGGAACCCAGCGTACGGATATCAATAACATCCTGACCGAGCGTGCCTTTTAGCACATCCAGTTCAATAACATCACCACCGTTGAGGGTGAGTTTTGCCTTTGTATCAGCCATTTACGGTCTCCTTAGCGCCTTATGCTTAAGACTGCGCTTTACCGGATTTGCTTTCAGCTGTTAATCACCGTTACCAGATTGTTATTTGGCTTACCGCTCAGCTCACGAGGACAAACCAGGGTACAGAGCTATGGCGCCTTGCAGGTAAACGAATGAAATATCAGTGAAACAACAGCAAATCAGCGTTTTTGCAGTCCGAATTTTTCAAACCTGTATATCACTAATAACTGTCCTGATAACTTCGGTCAATACCATCACACTGTTACATAACTATTTGTCAGGTGAAAGAGAGACCTCATAACTTTTGCGCATTATATGCCTTTTCTGATGACGTTTGTAACAATATTGTTTAACATTTGTCAAATCAGATGATTAAAAATTAAAAAGATGTTGTTATCGTGACCCTGATCACTGTTCCAGAGAAAACCCGACAAACTGTATGTAGGTTAATTGTAATGATTTTGTGAACGGCCTATACTGCCGCCAGGTCTCCGGAACACCCTGCAATCCCGAGCCACCCAGCGTTGTAACGTGTCGTTTTAGCATTTGGAAGCAATGTTTTGCATGACGCGCAGTTATAGAAAAGGAACGCTGTCTGACCCGCATCGCAGTCCGGAGGAAGGAAACAATAAGAACAGCATGTGGGCGTTATTCATGATAAGAAATGTGAAAAAACAAAGACCTGTCAATCTGGATCTCAAAACGATCCGGTTCCCCGTAACAGCAATAGCGTCCATTCTGCACCGTGTATCGGGTGTGATTACGTTTGTGGCGGTAGGCATTCTGCTGTGGTTACTGGGCACCAGCCTCTCTTCTCCTGAAGGATTCCTCCAGGCCTCTGCCATCATGAACAGCTTCTTCGTGAAATTCATCATGTGGGGCATTCTGACCGCACTGGCGTACCACGTTGTGGTGGGTGTTCGCCATATGCTGATGGACTTTGGTTACCTGGAAGAGACTTTCGAAGCCGGGAAACGTTCCGCTAACATTTCATTTGTGATTACAGTCGTGCTTTCACTTCTCGCAGGAGTTCTCGTATGGTAAGCAACGCCTCCGCATTAGGACGCAACGGCGTACATGACTTCATTCTGGTCCGTGCTACCGCCATCGTTCTCACCCTCTACATCATCTATATGATCGGTTTCTTCGCGACCAGCGGCACGCTGACGTGGGAAATCTGGAGTGGGTTCTTCGGATCTGCCTTCACCAAAGTGTTCACCCTGCTGGCGCTGTTCTCCATTCTTATTCATGCCTGGATTGGCATGTGGCAGGTGTTGACCGATTACGTTAAACCGCTGGCGATTCGCCTTCCTCTGCAGCTGGCCATTGTCGTTGCACTGGTGGTTTACGTTATTTATGGATTCGTTGTGGTGTGGGGTGTGTAATGAAACTGCCAGTCAGAGAATTTGATGCTGTTGTGATTGGTGCGGGTGGCGCAGGTATGCGCGCCGCGCTGCAAATTTCCCAGAGCGGCCAGACCTGTGCGCTGCTCTCTAAAGTATTCCCGACCCGTTCCCACACGGTATCTGCGCAGGGCGGTATTACCGTTGCGCTGGGTAACTCCCATGAAGATAACTGGGAATGGCACATGTACGACACGGTAAAAGGGTCCGACTACATCGGCGACCAGGATGCCATCGAATATATGTGTAAGACTGGCCCGGAAGCGATTCTGGAGCTGGATCATATGGGTCTGCCGTTCTCCCGTCTGGAAAATGGCACCATCTATCAACGTCCGTTTGGCGGCCAGTCGAAAAACTTCGGCGGCGAGCAGGCGGCACGTACCGCGGCAGCGGCTGACCGTACCGGTCACGCGCTACTGCATACTCTGTATCAGCAGAACCTGAAAAACCACACTACTATCTTCTCCGAGTGGTATGCGCTGGATCTGGTGAAAAATGCCGATGGCGCGATTGTCGGTTGTACTGCGCTGTGCATTGAAACCGGTGAAGTGGTCTACTTCAAAGCGCGCGCAACCGTGCTGGCGACCGGCGGTGCAGGGCGTATTTACCAGTCCACCACTAACGCCCACATCAATACCGGTGACGGCGTTGGGATGGCTATTCGCGCTGGCGTGCCGGTGCAGGATATGGAGATGTGGCAGTTCCACCCAACCGGTATCGCCGGTGCGGGTGTTCTGGTGACAGAAGGCTGCCGTGGTGAAGGCGGTTACCTGCTGAACAAACACGGCGAACGTTTCATGGAACGCTATGCCCCGAATGCGAAAGACCTGGCGGGTCGTGATGTGGTGGCGCGTTCCATCATGATCGAAATCCGTGAAGGTCGCGGCTGTGATGGCCCATGGGGTCCACACGCCAAGCTGAAACTCGACCACCTGGGTAAAGAGGTACTGGAATCCCGTCTGCCGGGTATTCTGGAGCTGTCCCGTACCTTCGCCCACGTCGACCCGGTGAAAGAGCCAATTCCGGTTATTCCTACCTGCCACTACATGATGGGCGGTATTCCGACCAAAGTGACCGGTCAGGCATTGACCGTGAACGAGCAGGGCGAAGATGTGGTCATCCCAGGCCTGTTCGCGGTAGGCGAAATTGCCTGCGTGTCCGTACACGGTGCCAACCGTCTGGGGGGGAACTCCCTGCTGGACCTAGTGGTGTTTGGTCGTGCGGTGGGTCTGCACCTGCAGGAATCCATTGCCGAACAGGGCGCGCTGCGTGACGCGACCGACGACGAAATTGATGCATCGCTTGAGCGTCTGAACCGCTGGAACGGTAACCGTAACGGTGAAGATCCGGTGGAAATCCGCAAAGCGCTGCAGGAATGTATGCAGCACAACTTCTCGGTATTCCGTGAAGGTGACGCGATGGCGAAAGGTCTTGAGCAACTGAAAGCGATCCGCGAGCGCCTGAAAAACGCCCGTCTGGATGATACTTCCAGCGAGTTCAACACCCAGCGCGTTGAGTGTCTTGAGCTGGATAACCTGATGGAAACCGCGTTCGCAACCGCGATGTCGGCCAACTTCCGTACCGAAAGCCGTGGCGCGCATAGCCGCTTCGACTTCCCGGATCGTGACGATGAAAACTGGCTGTGCCATTCCCTGTATCTGCCAGAGTCGGAAACCATGACGCGCCGTCAGGTGAACATGGAACCGAAACTGCGTCCGGCGTTCCCGCCGA
Organism: Enterobacter cloacae complex sp. 309I3; assembly: GCF_050031595.1. Taxonomy (NCBI): domain Bacteria; kingdom Pseudomonadati; phylum Pseudomonadota; class Gammaproteobacteria; order Enterobacterales; family Enterobacteriaceae; genus Enterobacter; species Enterobacter cloacae complex sp. 309I3. The sequence goes on from NZ_JBLGWI010000001.1 coordinate 1,409,412, forward strand.
AGATTCGTACTTACTAATGCGGAGACAGGACAATGAAACTCGAATTCTCAGTTTATCGTTATAACCCGGATGTAGATGATGCTCCGCGCATGCAGGATTACACGCTGGAAGCGGAAGAAGGTCGTGACATGATGCTGCTGGATGCGTTAATCCAGCTGAAAGAAAAAGATCCGACACTGTCGTTCCGTCGCTCCTGCCGTGAAGGGGTGTGTGGCTCTGACGGCGTCAACATGAACGGCAAAAATGGTCTGGCCTGCATCACGCCAATTTCCGCGTTGCAACGCCCGGGCCAGAAAATTGTTATCCGTCCTCTGCCAGGCCTGCCGGTCGTGCGTGATTTGGTGGTAGACATGGGGCAATTCTATGCACAATATGAGAAGATTAAACCTTACTTATTGAATAATGGGCAAAATCCACCCGCTCGTGAGCATTTACAGTCTCCTGAGCAGCGTGAAAAACTCGACGGCTTGTATGAGTGTATTCTCTGTGCATGTTGTTCAACGTCGTGCCCGTCGTTCTGGTGGAACCCGGACAAGTTCATCGGCCCGGCCGGTCTGCTGGCTGCCTATCGCTTCCTGATCGATAGCCGCGACACCGAAACCGATAGTCGTCTGGAAGGTTTAAGTGACGCTTTCAGCGTATTCCGCTGCCATAGCATCATGAACTGCGTCAGTGTGTGTCCGAAGGGGCTGAACCCGACGCGCGCCATCGGCCATATTAAGTCGATGCTGCTGCAGCGCAGTGCGTAAGTAAGTAGTGAGAGGGGGCGCTGTTCCCCCTCACCCTAACCCTCTCCCAAAGGGAGAGGGGATAGATTGCAGAAACCTTTAAAAACTGCCCTGAAGTCTAGACAGTTTCTAAAGGTTCCTTCGCGGGCCAAAGTAAAAGAGCTCGCAGGTGAACCCCGGCACGTACACGCGGTGTGCGTGGTAGTTTCTACGGCGAAAGTAAGCATAAAAATGCTTAAGGGATCACGATGCAGAACGGCGCAATGAAAGCCTGGCTGGACTCTTCTTACCTCTCTGGTGCCAACCAGAGCTGGATAGAACAGCTCTATGAAGACTTCTTAACCGATCCTGACTCAGTGGACGCAAACTGGCGTTCCATGTTCCAGCAGTTGCCTGGCACGGGAGTCAAACCGGATCAATTCCATTCCAAAACACGTGATTATTTCCGTCGTCTGGCGAAGGATGCCTCACGTTACTCTTCTGCGATTTCCGACCCTGACACCAACGCGAAGCAGGTTAAAGTCCTGCAGCTTATTAACGCTTATCGCTTCCGCGGTCACCAGCATGCGAATCTCGATCCGCTGGGACTGTGGAAACAAGACCGTGTGGCGGATCTCGATCCGGCGTATCACGATCTGACCGAGGCCGATTTCCAGGAAAGCTTTAACGTAGGTTCTTTTGCCATCGGTAAAGACACGATGAAGCTGGGCGATCTGATCGACGCCCTCAAGCAAACCTACTGCGGCTCCATCGGCGCGGAATACATGCATATCACTTCTACCGAAGAGAAACGCTGGATCCAGCAGCGTATCGAATCCGTAGCGGGCCACGCGACCTTCTCGGCTGACGAGAAAAAACGCTTCCTGAACGAACTGACCGCAGCGGAAGGGCTTGAGCGCTATCTGGGCGCGAAGTTCCCGGGCGCAAAACGCTTCTCGCTGGAAGGCGGCGATGCGTTAGTGCCAATGCTGAAAGAGCTGATTCGTCATGCAGGCAAGAGCGGTACCCGTGAAGTGGTACTGGGCATGGCGCACCGTGGTCGTCTGAACGTGCTGGTCAACGTGCTGGGTAAAAAACCGCAGGACCTGTTCGACGAATTCGCGGGCAAACATAAAGAACATCTCGGCACCGGTGACGTGAAGTACCACATGGGCTTCTCGTCTGATATCGAAACCGAAGGCGGTCTGGTTCACCTGGCGCTGGCGTTTAACCCGTCGCACCTGGAGATCGTCAGCCCGGTAGTTATCGGTTCCGTGCGTGCGCGTCTGGATCGTCTGGACGAGCCAAGCAGCAACAAAGTGCTGCCAATTACCATTCACGGTGATGCGGCGGTCACAGGGCAGGGCGTGGTTCAGGAAACCCTGAACATGTCCAAAGCGCGTGGTTATGAAGTGGGCGGTACCGTTCGTATCGTCATCAACAACCAGGTGGGCTTCACAACGTCTAACCCACTGGATGCGCGTTCAACCCCTTACTGCACCGACATCGGCAAGATGGTACAGGCGCCAATCTTCCACGTTAACGCGGATGACCCGGAAGCGGTCGCCTTCGTGACCCGTCTGGCGCTGGACTTCCGTAACACCTTCAAACGCGATGTGTTCATCGATCTGTTCTGCTACCGCCGTCACGGCCACAACGAAGCCGACGAGCCAAGTGCAACCCAGCCGTTGATGTACCAGAAAATCAAAAAACACCCGACGCCGCGCAAAATCTACGCTGACAAGCTGGAAAGCGAAAAAGTGGCGACGCTGGAAGATGCGACCGAAATGGTCAACCTCTACCGCGACGCGCTGGATGCGGGTGAGTGCGTGGTTAAAGAGCTGCGTCCGATGAACATGCACTCCTTTACCTGGTCGCCGTACCTCAACCACGAGTGGGATGAGAGCTACCCGAACAAGGTCGAGATGAAGCGCCTGCAGGAGCTGGCTAAACGCATCAGCACCGTGCCAGACGCCATCGAGATGCAGTCTCGCGTGGCAAAAATTTATGCTGACCGTCAGTCTATGGCGGCAGGTGAGAAGCTGTTCGACTGGGGCGGTGCAGAAACGCTGGCTTACGCGACGCTGGTTGATGAAGGTATTCCTGTTCGTCTGTCCGGTGAAGATGCGGGCCGTGGCACCTTCTTCCACCGCCACGCGGTAGTTCACAACCAGTCTAACGGTTCAACCTACACCCCGCTGCAGCACGTGCACAACGGTCAGGGCCAGTTCAAGGTCTGGGACTCCGTGCTCTCTGAAGAAGCGGTGCTGGCCTTCGAATACGGTTACGCTACCGCAGAGCCGCGTACGCTGACCATCTGGGAAGCGCAGTTCGGTGACTTCGCCAACGGTGCTCAGGTGGTTATCGACCAGTTCATCTCTTCTGGCGAACAGAAATGGGGCCGTATGTGTGGCCTGGTGATGCTCCTGCCACATGGTTATGAAGGCCAGGGTCCTGAGCACTCCTCCGCGCGCCTGGAACGTTATCTGCAGCTCTGCGCTGAGCAGAACATGCAGGTTTGCGTACCGTCCACCCCGGCTCAGGTTTACCACATGCTGCGTCGTCAGGCGCTGCGCGGTATGCGCCGTCCGCTGGTGGTCATGTCACCAAAATCCCTGCTGCGTCACCCACTGGCGGTGTCCAGCCTGGATGAGCTGGCGAATGGCACCTTCCTGCCTGCCATCGGTGAGATTGATGAACTGGATCCGCAGGCTGTGAAGCGTGTGGTGATGTGTTCTGGTAAGGTTTATTACGACCTGCTGGAACAGCGCCGTAAGAACGATCAGAAAGATGTCGCCATCGTGCGTATCGAACAGCTTTATCCATTCCCGCACCAGGCGGTGCAGGAAGCGCTGAAACCGTACGCTCACGTACATGATTTTGTCTGGTGCCAGGAAGAGCCGCTCAACCAGGGCGCATGGTACTGCAGCCAGCATCATTTCCGTGAAGTGATTCCATTTGGGTCTGCTCTGCGTTATGCAGGTCGCCCGGCCTCCGCCTCTCCGGCGGTAGGGTATATGTCCGTTCACCAGAAGCAGCAACAAGATCTGGTCAATGACGCGCTGAACGTCGATTAATTAAAGGATACATAATGAGTAGCGTAGATATTCTTGTTCCCGACCTGCCTGAATCTGTAGCAGATGCGACCGTCGCTACCTGGCATAAAAAACCAGGCGATGCCGTTAAGCGCGATGAAGTGCTGGTAGAAATCGAAACTGACAAAGTGGTACTGGAAGTACCGGCTTCGGCGGATGGCGTTCTGGACGCGGTGCTGGAAGACGAAGGCACCACCGTAACCTCTCGCCAGATCCTGGGTCGCCTGCGTGAAGGCAACAGCGCGGGCAAAGAGTCCAGCGCGAAGTCTGAAGAGAAAGCCTCTACGCCGGCTCAGCGCCAGCAGGCTTCTCTGGAAGAACAGACCAACGACGCGCTCAGCCCGGCGATCCGTCGCCTGCTGGCTGAACACAGCCTTGACCCGGCAGCCATCAAAGGTACCGGTGTAGGCGGTCGTCTGACCCGTGAAGACATCGACAAACACCTGGCGAAAGCGCCTTCTCAGGCAGAAGCGAAAGCCCCTGTGGCAGCCCCAGCAGCACAGCCTGCTCTGGGTGCGCGCAGTGAAAAACGCGTGCCAATGACTCGCCTGCGTAAGCGTGTGGCAGAGCGTCTGCTGGAAGCGAAAAACTCCACCGCGATGCTGACCACCTTCAACGAAGTGAACATGAAGCCAATCATGGACCTGCGTAAGCAGTACGGTGACGCGTTTGAAAAACGTCACGGTATCCGTCTGGGCTTTATGTCCTTCTACGTGAAAGCGGTTGTTGAAGCACTGAAACGCTACCCGGAAGTGAACGCGTCCATCGATGGTGATGACGTGGTTTACCACAACTATTTCGACGTCAGCATGGCGGTGTCTACGCCACGTGGTCTGGTGACTCCGGTTCTGCGTGATGTGGATACCCTGGGTATGGCCGACATCGAGAAAAATATTAAAGAGCTGGCCGTGAAAGGCCGCGACGGCAAGCTGACCGTAGACGACCTGACCGGCGGTAACTTCACCATTACCAACGGCGGCGTATTTGGCTCGCTGATGTCTACCCCGATCATCAACCCGCCGCAGAGCGCGATCCTGGGTATGCACGCCATTAAAGATCGTCCGATGGCGGTAGACGGTAAAGTGGAGATCCTGCCAATGATGTATCTGGCGCTCTCTTACGATCACCGTCTGATCGACGGCCGCGAGTCCGTGGGCTTCCTGGTAGCGATTAAAGAGCTGCTGGAAGATCCAACGCGTCTGCTGCTGGACGTCTAGTCCCTTTTAGCATCACCTGCCCTGTAGGCCGGATACGCCTTGCACCGGCCTGCAGGTTTGAAGATAACGATTACCCTGAAGGATGGATAGAACACATGAACTTACATGAATATCAGGCCAAACAGCTGTTTGCCCGGTATGGCTTACCGGCTCCGGTGGGTTATGCCTGTACTACCCCGCGTGAAGCAGAAGAAGCCGCATCTAAAATCGGTTCCGGCCCGTGGGTAGTTAAATGTCAGGTTCACGCTGGTGGCCGTGGTAAAGCGGGCGGTGTGAAGGTTGTTAAGAGCAAAGAAGAAATTCGTGCATTTGCTGAACATTGGCTCGGCAAGCGTCTGGTCACTTACCAGACAGATGCGAACGGCCAGCCAGTCAACCAGATCCTGGTTGAAGCGGCAACCGACATCGCGAAAGAGCTGTATCTGGGCGCGGTGGTAGACCGTAGCTCACGCCGCGTGGTGTTCATGGCGTCTACCGAAGGCGGCGTGGAAATCGAAAAAGTGGCAGAAGAGACGCCACACCTGATCCATAAAGTGGCTATCGATCCACTGGCAGGTCCAATGCCTTACCAGGGCCGTGAACTGGCGTTCAAACTGGGTCTGGAAGGCAAGCTGGTTCAGCAGTTCACCAAGATCTTTATGGGTCTGGCGACCATCTTCCTGGAGCGCGATCTGGCGCTGATCGAGATCAACCCGCTGGTGATCACCACTCAGGGCGATCTGATCTGCCTCGATGGCAAACTGGGTGCTGACGGCAATGCCCTGTTCCGCCAGCCAGATCTGCGCGAAATGCGTGACCAGTCTCAGGAAGACCCGCGTGAAGCACAGGCTGCTCAGTGGGAACTGAACTACGTGGCGCTGGATGGCAACATCGGCTGCATGGTTAACGGTGCGGGCCTGGCGATGGGCACCATGGACATCGTTAAGCTGCACGGCGGCGAGCCAGCGAACTTCCTCGACGTAGGCGGTGGCGCAACCAAAGAGCGCGTAACCGAAGCGTTCAAAATCATTCTCTCTGACGACAACGTGAAAGCCGTTCTGGTGAACATCTTCGGCGGTATCGTACGTTGCGACCTGATCGCAGACGGCATCATCGGCGCGGTAGAAGAAGTGGGCGTTAACGTTCCGGTTGTTGTGCGTCTTGAAGGTAACAACGCTGAACTCGGCGCGAAAAAACTGGCTGACAGCGGCCTGAATATTATTGCAGCGAAAAGTCTGACGGATGCAGCTCAGCAGGTTGTTGCCGCAGTGGAGGGGAAATAATGTCAGTTTTAATCAATAAAGATACCAAGGTTATCTGCCAGGGCTTCACCGGTAGCCAGGGGACTTTCCACTCCGAGCAGGCGATTGCCTACGGTACGCAGATGGTTGGCGGTGTAACACCAGGTAAAGGTGGCACCACACACCTGGGCCTGCCGGTGTTCAACACCGTGCGTGAAGCCGTAGAAGCGACGGGCGCAACCGCGACCGTTATCTACGTTCCGGCACCGTTCTGCAAAGACTCCATTCTGGAAGCGATCGACGCAGGCATCAAACTGATCATCACCATCACTGAAGGTATCCCGACGCTGGATATGCTGACCGTGAAAGTGAAGCTGGACGAAGCGGGCGTGCGCATGATCGGCCCGAACTGCCCAGGCGTGATCACCCCAGGCGAATGCAAAATCGGCATCATGCCAGGTCACATTCACAAGCCGGGCAAAGTGGGTATCGTTTCCCGTTCCGGTACGCTGACCTATGAAGCGGTTAAGCAGACCACCGACTACGGCTTCGGCCAGTCCACCTGTGTGGGCATCGGCGGTGACCCAATCCCAGGCTCTAACTTCATCGACATCCTGAAGCTATTCCAGGAAGATCCACAGACCGAAGCGATCGTCATGATCGGTGAGATCGGTGGTAGCGCGGAAGAAGAAGCGGCTGCTTACATCAAAGAACACGTAACCAAGCCAGTAGTCGGTTACATCGCGGGTGTGACGGCGCCGAAAGGTAAGCGTATGGGTCACGCAGGCGCGATTATCGCCGGTGGTAAAGGTACGGCTGATGAGAAATTCGCAGCGCTGGAAGCCGCAGGCGTGAAGACCGTTCGCAGCCTGGCGGATATCGGCGAAGCACTGAAATCCATCATTAAGTAAGTCCTCTCTGCGCCCTGAAAGGGGCGCGTTGAAATAAAAAATGTCCGTTTCGACATGGTTGGCCGCTGTAAAGCGGCCTTTTTTATTGCCTGCGTTTCGCCACGAGGGTGAATTTGTAATCGTCGGTATTGAACACGTTGCGGCTGTATTCGAAAACCCGGCCATCTTTCAGGAAACCGCGGGAGACTTTTTCCAGGATCGGTTTTGCCGGATCGAGCGCCAGCGCGGCAATTGCCTCTTCTGAGGGCATGACCGGCACCAGCTCCTGTTCACTGCGATCGATGACCAGCTTTTTGATCTGTTCAACGTAGTGGTATTTCGACTTTTCCATCACTTCCCAGGTGAGGTCGGGGAACATCGCCAGCGGCATCCAGGTTTCTTCCAGGTTTACCGGCTTCTGCTTGATGAAGCGTACGCGCTTGACGTGCCAGACCTTATCATCCTCGCCAATTGCCAGCGTAGCCGCGAGTCTTGTATCGGCTTTTACCACTTCAAAAATTTTAACGTCGCTGTGCGTATCAACGTTGCGATCCGCCAGTTTTTCGTAAAAGCCGGTGAGCTGGTAAATGTCGTAATTGACCCGCTCCTCTTTTACATATGAACCACTGCCCTGGATGCTTTCGATGATCTGTTCGTCGGCAAGCAGTTTCAGGGCCTGCCGGACGGTGACGCGGCTGACGCTAAACGCCTCCTGAAGGCTGGATTCCGTTGGTAGCGCGTCACCCGGTTTTAATTCTCCGGCGTTAATTTTTTCGCGGAAGACATCCGCTATCTGCCGGTATCGCGGTTTATTGCCCATTTTATTGCGCCTGATTAATACCTTTTCTGAGAATTATGCATTCAACTAATGATTTGTAAATAATACAAATTAAATACAAATGTTGATGTTAGTGAAAATGATCACATAAATGTATTATCCGCTCTGCCACAATCCTCCGCAGACTATAACGATGCAACTGTGAGGATCTCTATGAACCTGACGACCCTGACCGATCCGCGTGCTGTCTGCGTTCAGGCGCAGTTTACCCGCCGTGATGAGGCAATACGTCAGCTCGCGATGCGGCTGGAGGCGCTGGGCAAAATCACTGACGCCGAGGCTTTTCTGGTGGACGTTTTTCAACGGGAATCGCTTGGCCCAACCGCGCTGGGTGAGGGGCTGGCTGTCCCCCATGGCAAATCGGCCACGGTAAAAGAGGCGGCATTTGCCGTCGCAACGCTGTGCGAGCCGCTGGAATGGGAAGGGGTGGACGGGCCGGAAGAGGTCACGCTCATTTTCCTGCTCGCGATCCCTCCGGCGGAAGCCGGATCAACGCATATTGAGGTGTTAACGGCGCTCACGTCTCGCCTGGCGGATGACGATCTCAGGGCCCGCGTAATGGCGGCGACCACGGCAGAAGGTGTGCTGACCGCGCTGGACGCCGCACCCGGGGAGCAGGCCGACGCCATCCAGGAGAGTGCCCCGACTATTGTCTGCGTTACCGCCTGCCCGGCCGGGATTGCCCACACCTATATGGCGGCGGAGTACCTGGAAAAAGCGGGACGCAGGATGGGCGTCAACGTGGTGGTGGAAAAGCAGGGGGCGAACGGCATTGAGGGACGCCTCACGTCGCAGCAACTGCAGGAGGCCAGAGCATGTATCTTTGCCGCAGAAGTGGCGATCAAAGAGAGTGAACGCTTTGCGGGGATCCCCACCGTTTCCGTACCCGTTGCGGAGCCACTACGCCATGCTGAAGCGTTAATAGAACGTGCGCTGGCGTTAAAGCCTGCCGACGCTGCGCGTCATGCGACCGTCGATACCGAAACTAAAAAGAGTGTCAAAACCGAGCTCAAACAGGCGCTCCTGAGCGGCATCTCCTTTGCGGTGCCGTTGATTGTTGCTGGCGGTACAGTGCTGGCCGTGTCGGTATTGCTGGCGCAAACCCTGGAGCTGCAGCACTTGTTCGATCAGGAAAATTCGTGGCTGTGGATGTACCGCAAGCTTGGCGGCGGCATGCTTGGCATGCTGATGGTTCCCGTTCTGGCGGCGTATACCGCTTATTCACTGGCGGATAAACCGGCGCTGACGCCGGGTTTCGCTGCCGGTCTGGCTGCCAATATGATTGGTTCCGGTTTTCTGGGGGCCATCGCAGGCGGGCTGATTGCGGGCTACCTGATGCGCTGGGTGAAAAATCACATTCGCCTCAGTAGCCGCTTCAACGGCTTCTTAACCTTTTATCTTTATCCGGTTATTGGCGTGCTGGGCGCAGGCAGCCTGATGCTGTTTGTGATCGGCGAACCGGTGGCCTGGATAAACAACGCGCTCACCGCCTGGCTCAATGGTCTTTCTGGCGCGAATGCGCTGCTCCTGGGCGCGATCCTTGGCTTTATGTGTTCGTTCGATTTGGGCGGGCCGGTTAACAAAGCCTCCTACGCGTTCTGCCTCGGGGCGATGGCCAACGGGGTGTATGGCCCCTATGCGATTTTCGCCTCCGTCAAGATGGTCTCGGCCTTTACCGTGACGGCGTCAACGATGCTGGCGCCGAGATTGTTTAAACCGTTTGAAATTGAAACCGGCAAATCAACGTGGCTGCTTGGCCTCGCGGGCATTACCGAAGGGGCGATACCGATGGCGATTGAAGATCCCCTCCGCGTCATTGGCTCATTTGTGCTGGGCTCCATGGTGACAGGGGCGATTGTTGGCGCGATGGGGATCGGCCTGTCCACGCCGGGCGCAGGCATTTTCTCGCTCTTTTTACTTCATGATGCAGGGCTGAGCGGTGTGGTTGCAGCGGCAGGCTGGTTTGGTGCGGCGCTGGTGGGGACCGCTATCTCCACATTTATTCTGCTGCTCTGGCGACGTCAGGCGGTCAAAACGGGCAAATACATCACTGAAGACGCCATACCGTAAAACGCACAACACAGGAAACGAAGATGAAAGCTGTATCTCGCGTTCATATCACGCCGCATATGCACTGGGACCGTGAGTGGTACTTCACCACCGAAGAGTCGCGTATTCTTCTGGTCAATAATATGGAAGAGATCCTGACCCGTCTGGAGCAGGACGAGGCCTATAAATATTACGTTCTCGACGGACAGACGGCAGTGCTGGAGGATTACTTTGCCGTCAAGCCCGAAAACCGCTCGCGGGTGAAGGCACTTGTCGAGCGCGGAAAACTGATTATCGGCCCGTGGTATACCCAGACCGATACCACGATCGTCAGCGGCGAGTCGATTGTCCGCAACCTGATGTACGGTATTCGCGACTGTATGGCGTTCGGCGAGCCGATGATGATCGGTTATCTGCCGGATTCGTTTGGGATGTCAGGCCAGCTTCCGCATATTTATAACGGCTTTGGCATTACCCGCACGATGTTCTGGCGCGGCTGTTCTGAACGACACGGTACCGATAAAACCGAATTTCTCTGGCAGAGCCAGGACGGCAGTGAAGTGACGGCACAGGTGCTGCCGTTGGGCTATGCGATTGGTAAGTACTTACCTGAGGATGAGGCCGGGCTACGAAAACGGCTCGACAGTTATTTCGAGGTCCTGGAAAACGCCTCTGTCACCAAAGAGATTTTGCTGCCCAACGGCCACGACCAGATGCCGTTGCAGCAGAACCTTTTTGCGGTGATGGAGAAGCTTCGTGAAATCTATCCGCAACGTCAGTTTGTGATGAGCCGCTTCGAGGAGGTGTTTGACCATATTGAGGCGCGGCGCGATGAACTGGCGACGCTGAAAGGGGAGTTTATCGACGGGAAATACATGCGTGTGCACCGGACAATCGGCTCCACGCGAATGGACATTAAAATCGCCCATGCGCGTATCGAGAATAAAATCGTCAACGTGCTTGAGCCGCTGGCGACGCTTGCCTGGACTCTCGGTTTCGACTATCACCACGGTCTGCTGGAGAAAATGTGGAAAGAGATCCTCAAGAATCACGCCCATGACAGCATCGGTTGCTGCTGCAGCGACAAGGTGCATCGCGAGATTGTTTCCCGCTTTGAGCTGGCGGAGGACATGGCAGACAACCTGGTGCGCTTCTATATGCGCAAGATTGTCGACAACATGCCGCAATCCGACGCCGATAAGCTGGTGATGTTCAACCTGATGCCCTGGCCGCGTGAAGAGGTGATGAACACCACGATTCGGCTGCGCGCCAGCCAGTTTCGTCTGCGTGATGAGAAAGGCAACGAGATCCCGTATTTCATTCGCAGCGCGCGCGAGCTCGACCCTGGTCTCATTGACCGGCAGATTGTCCATTACGGTAACTACGAACCGTTTATGGAGTTTGATATCCAGCTCAGCCAGATCCTGCCGTCGATGGGCTACCGTACGCTGTTTATAGAACCGCACGTAGCCGGAAAGGTGCTCTCTCCGGCGCAAAACACCGGTGCCTTACTGGAAAACGCTTTCTGGCAGATTGATATAAACGACGACGGTACGCTGCGTCTGCGCGACAAAGAAACCGGCCTGATTTACGACCGGGTACTGGAGATTGAAGAGAGTTCGGATGATGGCGATGAGTACGACTACTCGCCTTCACGGGAAGAGTGGAGACTCACTTCAGCACAGGGCGAGCATCAGGTTGACGTCATACACGAAGCCTGGCAGAGCAGGGCGGTGATCCGCCACCGTATTGCTGTACCGGCAAACCTTTCTGAACGCGCTGCACGTCAGCGAAAGGGTTCTCTTGATGTGGCATTTGACATTACGCTCAGCCACAACAGCAGACGTATTGATGTGGCGGTGCGTCTGGATAACCAGGCGGATGACCACCGCGTTCGGGTGCTGATCCCCACACCGTTTACGACTCAGCACGTGCTCGCGGATACGCAGTTTGGCACCATGACTCGCCCCGTGCAGGACGCTGCGATGCAACGCTGGCAGGAAGAGGGCTGGAAAGAAGCGCCCGTTCCTGTCTGGAATTTGCTCAACTATGCCGTGCTGCAGGAAAAGCGAAACGGGCTTGCGCTGTTTACAGAAGGATTACGTGAATTTGAAGTGGTGGGCGATACCAAAAAAGCCTTTGCGCTGACTCTGCTGCGCGGCGTGGGGTTACTCGGAAAAGAAGATTTGCTGTTGCGCCCTGGCAGACCTTCGGGGATCAAGATGCCCGTCCCGGATTCCCAGATGCGTGGTCCGTTAACCTGCCGTTTTAGCCTGTTCAGTTTCAGTGGCACCCCTGAAAGCACGGGCGTCGCGCAGCAGGCTAAGGCGTGGTTAACGCCGGTGCAGTGCTATAACAAGATCCCCTGGGATGCGATGAAATTAAACCGTGCGTCGTTCACCATGCCGGAAAGTTACAGTCTGCTGGCGCTTTCCCCGACGGGATGCGTGCTCAGCGCGCTCAAAAAAGCGGAAGATCGGGATGAACTTATTCTTCGCCTGTTCAACCCTTCGGAGTCCAGCGTCTGCGAGACGACGTTATCCGTTAACCCGGCGTTGAAACGGTGCGGCGAAACGGACCTGAATGAACGGTTACTGGATGATCGTGAAGAGCAGGGGATTACCGGCACGTTCAGACCGGGGCAGTCACGAACCTTTAGCATTCTTCTTGCCTGAAAAACGAAAAAAGGCTGCCAAGTGCAGCCTTTTTTCATTAAATAGTCACGCTACGGTGTTAACTTATAGAGCGCGAAAAGTAAATTAAATGTAATTTCGAAGGGTTGCAGTCAAACTCTGGAAAAATAACCTGGCCCGACTACGCTTTAAGGATTGCCCCGCGTCTAAAAGGTGTTTTTCTTTTGCGTTAATTAAAATCACTTCTGTTTATATTTTTTCCCTTCTTCGATAACCAATCACAGCTTTGTATGCACATATCGTTAACATGGTTTTTACCATTCTTACCGCGTTTAAACATAGTTAACATCGGTCGTTGTTTTTGATTTAAATCAAAGTTTAATCCTTGGAAAAAGGTGCTTAAAAGCGCTAAATTGTCCCCGATCAAAATGGTCGAAAAGTGGTAATTTTGCTATAAATTGATCGCCGTCGAAAAACGTAAATATGATTCAATAAAAACCTGTTTATTGTAAGGGTTTTGCAGCGTATTATATTTGCGGGACCAATTTGAGTTTTTTATTAACGTATTTGTAACCTTTCATCACTGCTTTTTCATTCTGTAGAGAATAGGCAACGAAGAAGGGGAGCAGATAACTTTGTATTGGGGCATGCGTGTGGATCCTTTTCCTGGGGTTCACTCTCGGAGTCTTCATGCGATGAGCAAGGAGTCATAATGTTAGACGTAGTCGAACTGTCGCGCTTACAGTTTGCCTTGACCGCGATGTACCACTTCCTGTTTGTGCCGCTGACGCTCGGTATGGCGTTCCTGCTGGCCATCATGGAAACGGTATACGTTCTGTCCGGCAAACAGATTTATAAAGATATGACCAAGTTCTGGGGCAAGTTGTTTGGTATCAACTTCGCACTGGGCGTGGCTACCGGTTTGACCATGGAGTTCCAGTTCGGGACTAACTGGTCATATTATTCCCACTATGTAGGGGATATCTTCGGTGCGCCGCTGGCCATTGAAGGTCTGATGGCCTTCTTCCTCGAATCCACCTTTGTAGGTCTGTTCTTCTTCGGCTGGGACCGTCTGGGCAAAGTCCAGCATATGGCGGTGACCTGGCTGGTGGCATTAGGGTCTAACCTGTCCGCGCTGTGGATCCTGGTGGCAAACGGCTGGATGCAGAACCCGATTGCGTCTGATTTCAACTTCGAAACCATGCGTATGGAGATGGTCAGCTTTGCCGAGCTGGTCCTGAACCCGGTTGCTCAGGTTAAATTCGTCCACACCGTGGCCTCTGGCTATGTGTGCGGCGCGATGTTCATTCTGGGCATCAGCTCCTACTATATGCTGCGTGGTCGTGACTTCGCCTTCGCTAAACGTTCCTTTGCTATCGCTGCAAGCTTCGGTATGGCTGCCATCCTCTCCGTTATCGTGCTGGGTGATGAATCCGGTTATGAAATGGGTGACGTACAGAAAACCAAGCTCGCCGCAATCGAAGCTGAATGGGAAACCCAACCGGCCCCGGCTGCCTTTACCCTGTTCGGTATTCCGGACCAGGACGCCCAGGAAAACCGCTTCGCCATTCAAATTCCTTATGCGCTGGGTATCATCGCCACCCGTTCTGTTGACAAACAGGTGACGGGGCTGAAAGAGCTAATGGAGCAGCACGAAGGCCGTATCCGTAACGGTATGAAAGCCTACGCTCTGCTGGAACAGCTGCGTGCCGGTTCTATCGACCAGGCCGTTCGTGACCAATTCAACGACGTGAAGAAAGATCTGGGCTACGGTCTGCTGCTGAAACGCTATACCCCGAACGTCTCCGACGCGACGGAAGCGCAGATCCAGATGGCAACCAAAGACTCTATTCCACGCGTAGCGCCACTCTACTTTGCATTCCGCATCATGGTAGGCTGCGGCATCATCATGCTGCTGATCATTGCGGCGTCCTTCTGGTCTGTGATTCGTAACCGCATCGGCGAGAAAAAATGGCTGCTGCGTACGGCGCTGTATGCTATCCCGCTGCCGTGGATCGCAATTGAGTCCGGCTGGTTTGTTGCGGAGTATGGACGTCAGCCATGGGCGATTGGTGAGGTGCTGCCAACGGCGGTGGCCAACTCCTCGCTGACAGCAGGCGATCTGATCTTCTCAATGCTGCTGATCTGTGGTCTCTACACCCTGTTCCTGGTAGCTGAACTGTTCCTGATGTTCAAGTTCGCGCGCCTTGGCCCAAGCAGCCTGAAAACCGGTCGCTATCACTACGAGCAGTCCGGTGTGACTACTCAGCCGGCACGCTAAGACAGGAGTCATCAAATGATCGATTATGAAGTATTGCGTTTTATCTGGTGGCTGTTGATCGGTGTTCTGCTGATCGGTTTTGCTGTCACGGATGGTTTCGACATGGGGGTGGGGATGCTCACCCGTTTCCTCGGTCGTAATGACACCGAGCGTCGAATCATGATCAACTCCATCGCCCCGCACTGGGACGGTAACCAGGTGTGGCTGATCACCGCAGGCGGCGCGCTGTTTGCTGCCTGGCCGATGGTTTACGCGGCTGCGTTCTCCGGTTTCTACGTGGCGATGATTCTGGTTCTGGCGTCTTTATTCTTCCGTCCGGTCGGTTTCGACTACCGTTCCAAGATTGAAGACACCCGCTGGCGTAACATGTGGGACTGGGGCATCTTCATTGGTAGCTTCGTTCCACCGCTGGTGATTGGTGTGGCATTCGGTAACCTGCTGCAGGGTGTACCGTTCCACATGGACGAGTACATGCGTCTTTACTACACCGGTAACTTCTTCCAGCTGCTGAATCCGTTTGGTCTGCTGGCAGGCGTAGTCAGTGTGGCGATGATCATCACCCAGGGCGCAACCTATCTGCAGATGCGTACTGTTGGTGAGCTGCATCTGCGTTCTCGTGCAACGGCTCAGGTTGCTGCCCTGATCACACTGGTCTGCTTCGCGCTGGCAGGTGTTTGGGTGGTCTACGGTATTGATGGTTACGTGGTGACGTCTGCCATTAACCACGTCGCGCCGTCTAACCCGCTGACCAAAGAAGTGGCGCGTGAGGCCGGTGCATGGCTGGTGAACTTCAACGCGATGCCTGTGCTGTGGGCTATTCCGGCGTTGGGTGTGTTGCTGCCGCTGCTGACGGTTCTGACGTCTCGTCTGGAAAAAGGCGCTCTGGCGTTCGTGTTCTCATCACTGACGCTGGCGTGCATCATCCTGACTGCAGGTATCGCTATGTTCCCATTCGTGATGCCATCCAGCACCATGCTGAATGCTAGCCTGACCATGTGGGATGCAACCTCCAGCCATATGACGCTGAACTTAATGACTTATGTTGCTTGCGTGTTCGTTCCGATTGTTCTGGCCTACACCATCTGGTGTTACTGGAAAATGTTCGGTCGTATCACTAAAGAACATATCGAAAGCAACACCCACTCTATGTACTAAGTAAGGAGCTGAATATGTGGTATTTCGCATGGATTTTAGGGACGCTTCTTGCCTGTGCTTTTGGTGTCATCACTGCCCTGGCGCTTGAGCACGTTGAAGCGACCAAAGCGGGTGAAGAAAAACACTAATGAAGATTATCGCAACGTTATATGCGGTAATGGATAAGCGCCCGTTACGGGCGCTTTCTTTAGTGATGGCATTACTGCTGGCAGGGTGTATCTTCTGGGACCCTTCGCGTTTTGCAGCGAAGACCAGCGAGCTTGAGATCTGGCACGGCTTTCTCATTATGTGGGCGGTGTGCGCAGGTGTGATCCACGGCGTAGGCTTTCGTCCGAAAGCGATTCACTGGCAGGGCATTTTCTGCCCGCTTATTGCCGATATCGTGCTGCTTGCTGGATTGATTTTCTTCTTCTTCTGAATAAGAAATGTCCGTTAACCATATGGGCTTACCCGAGCCCATAAAAATTTACTCTCCGTTTACTTTCTCCCATTCCAAACCATCATTCCCGCGCGTATAGTAGCGAAGTTTAAAGCATAAACTTTTGTTGCATTACCGGGATGTAAAGTGAATACAACGCTGTTTCGATGGCCGGTTCGTGTCTATTACGAAGATACCGATGCCGGTGGTGTGGTTTACCACGCCAGCTACGTTGCTTTTTATGAACGGGCACGCACAGAGATGCTGCGCCATCATCACTTTAGTCAACAGGTACTGTTGGCTGAGCGAGTTGCCTTTGTGGTACGCAAGATGACGCTTGAGTATTTTGCGCCTGCCAGACTCGACGATATGCTCGAAGTCCAAACTGAAATTACATCAATGCGCGGAACCTCGCTGGTTTTCACGCAGCGGATAGTCAATGCAGAGAACACCGTACTGAACTCAGCTGAAGTACTGATTGTCTGTGTTGATCCAACCATAATGAAGCCTCGTGCGCTTCCTAAGTCTATTGTCGCGGAGTTTAAGCAGTGACTGACATGAATATCCTTGATTTGTTCCTGAAGGCAAGCCTTCTGGTTAAACTTATCATGCTGATTTTGATTGGTTTTTCAATCGCATCCTGGGCCATCATCATCCAGAGAACGCGTATTCTCAATGCGGCTGGCCGTGAAGCGGAAGCGTTTGAAGACAAGTTCTGGTCGGGTATCGAACTGTCCCGTCTGTATCAGGAAAGTCAGGGTCGTCGCGACAGTCTCGCTGGCTCCGAACAAATTTTCTACAGCGGATTCAAAGAGTTTGCCCGTCTGCATCGCGCGAACAGCCATGCACCTGAAGCGGTGGTGGAAGGGGCCTCGCGTGCGATGCGTATCTCCATGAACCGCGAGCTGGAAAATCTTGAAACGCACATTCCCTTCCTGGGAACGGTGGGTTCCATCAGCCCGTATATCGGCCTGTTTGGTACGGTGTGGGGGATCATGCACGCCTTTATCGCGCTGGGCGCAGTGAAGCAGGCGACGTTGCAGATGGTTGCACCGGGTATTGCAGAAGCACTGATTGCAACCGCTATCGGTCTGTTTGCGGCAATCCCGGCGGTTATGGCTTACAACCGTCTGAACCAGCGCGTGAATAAACTGGAACTGAACTACGACAACTTCATGGAAGAGTTCACCGCGATTCTGCACCGTCAGGCGTTTACCAGCACCGAGAGCAACAAGGGGTAAACCATGGCCAGATCGCGTGGACGAGGTCGTCGCGAGCTCAAGTCCGAAATCAATATCGTTCCGCTGCTGGACGTACTGCTGGTGTTGCTGCTGATCTTTATGGCGACAGCGCCCATCATTACCCAGAGCGTGGAAGTTGATCTGCCGGATGCGACAGAATCACAGGCGGTAAGCACCAATGACGATCCTCCGGTCATCATTGAGGTTTCCGGCGTAGGGCAATACAGCGTCGTGGTAGAGAAAGATCGTATGGATCAGCTACCGCCGGAGCAGGTGATTGCTGAAGCGCAACGACGCCTGGAGTCAAATCCGAAAACGGTCTTCTTAATCGGTGGTGCGAAAGACGTGCCTTACGATGAAATTATTAAAGCGCTGAACTTGCTACATAGTGCGGGTGTTAAGTCTGTCGGCTTAATGACTCAGCCTATTTGATCATCCGCGTAGTTTTTGGGAACCGATAGTGTCAAAAGCAACCGAACAGAACGACAAGCTTAAGCGAGCGATAATCGTCTCCGCAGTGCTGCATGTGATCCTTTTTGCAGGGCTGATCTGGAGTTCGTTCGACGAGCATATTGATGCATCAGGCGGCGGTGGCGGTTCTTCTATCGACGCCGTCATGGTGGATCCCGGTGCGGTCGTGCAGAACTATAACCGTCAGCAACAGCAGCAGGCGAGTGCAAAACGGGCTGAAGAGCAGCGAGAAAAACAGGCGCAACAGCAAGCGGAGGAACTGCGTGAAAAGCAGGCCGCCGAGCAGGAACGTCTGAAGCAGCTTGAGAAAGAACGTTTGCAGGCGCAGGAAGCCGCGAAAGAGCAGGCAGAACAGCAGAAGCAAGCCGAAGAGGCCGCGAAGAAAGCCCAGGAACAGCAAAAGCAGGCGGAAGAGGCGGCAGCGAAAGCCGCAGCGGATGCCAAAGCACAGGCTGATGCCCAGGCGAAATTAGCGGCAGAAGCGGCGAAGAAAGCCGCTGCCGACGCCCAGAAGAAAGCGGAAGCGGAAGCCGCGAAGAAAGCCGCCGCTGATGCTCAGAAGAAAGCGGAAGCAGAAGCCGCGAAAAAAGCCGCCGCTGATGCTCAGAAGAAAGCGGAAGCAGAAGCCGCGAAAAAAGCGGCTCAGGAAGCCGAGAAGAAAGCAGCTGCCGAGGCTGCTAAGAAAGCCGCTGCTGCCGAGAAAGCTGCCGCAGAAAAAGCCGCCGCTGCTGAAAAAGCGGCTGCGGAGAAGAAAGCTGCCGCCGAGAAAGCGGCTGCCGACAAAAAAGCTGCAGCTGAGAAGGCTGCTGCCGATAAAAAAGCGGCTGCTGAAAAAGCTGCAGCGAAAAAGGCTGCTGCAGAGAAAGCCGCTGCCGCTGCGGGCGTTGACGATCTGCTGGGCGATCTCAGTTCCGGTAAGAATGCGCCGAAAACAGGCGGTGGGGCGAAAGGAAACAACGCAGCACCGACAGGAAGTGGTAACACTAAGAGTAACGGTGCGACAGGGGCTGAAATCAATGGCTATGCTGCGCAGATTAAATCCGCTATCGAAAGCCGATTCTATGATGCGTCTTCCTATACCGGTAAAACGTGTACGCTGCGTATAAAACTGGCGCCGGACGGCATGCTTCTTGATATTAAGTCTGAAGGTGGGGATCCCGCTTTGTGTACTGCAGCTCAGGCTGCAGCACGTCAGGCGAAGATGCCTAAACCACCGTCTCAGGCAGTCTACGAAGTCTTTAAAAATGCACCGCTGGACTTCAAACCTTAAGTTACATTTTCCCCGTGCAAACGGGGAAAAATAGACCAGGTTTAGTCACAGGGTTTAGTAGTTTTGTCTATTTGGGTTTGTTAACATTCTGCTAAATTATCGTGGGTAAGGTTACCCAGATAAGGGAGATATGATGAAGCAGGCATTACGTGTAGCATTTAGTTTCTTAATGCTGTGGGCAGCTGTACTGCACGCAGAAGTACGTATCGAGATCACCCAGGGGGTGGACTCGGCACGCCCAATCGGTGTAGTTTCATTCCAGTGGGCTGGCCCTGGTGCGGCGCCTGAAGATGCCGGCGGCATCGTGGCAGCTGACCTGCGTAACAGCGGTAAATTCAACCCGTTAGATCGTTCTCGTCTGCCTCAGCAGCCGGGTAGCGCGCAGGAAGTTCAGCCTGCCGCGTGGTCTGCACTGGGCATTGATGCCGTGGTTGTGGGTCAGGTTACCCCTAACCCGGACGGCTCTTACAACGTGGCCTGGCAGCTAGTGGATACCGGTGGTGCACCGGGTACCGTTCTGGCTCAGAACTCTTACAAGGTCACTAAACAGTACCTGCGCTATGCGGCTCACGCTGCCAGCGATGCGGTATTCGAAAAACTGACCGGTATTAAAGGTGCGTTCCGTACCCGTATCGCCTATGTGGTACAGACCAACGGCGGCCAGTTCCCGTATGAGCTGCGCGTCTCTGACTACGACGGTTACAACCAGTTCCTGGTGAAACGCTCTTCTCAGCCACTGATGTCTCCAGCCTGGTCTCCGGACGGATCTAAACTGGCCTACGTGACCTTCGAAAGCGGTCGTTCTGCGCTGGTTATCCAGACGCTGGCTAACGGTGCTGTTCGTCAGGTGGCGTCGTTCCCACGTCACAACGGTGCGCCTTCGTTCTCGCCGGACGGCTCTAAGCTGGCCTTTGCGCTGTCCAAAACCGGTAGCCTGAACCTGTACGTGATGGACATTGGTTCTGGTCAGATCCGTCAGGTGACGGATGGTCGCAGCAACAACACGGAACCATCATGGTTCCCGGACAGCCAGAACCTGGCGTTTACCTCTGACCAGGCAGGCCGTCCACAAATCTATAAAGTGAACATCAACGGCGGGGCTCCGCAGCGTATCACCTGGGAAGGCTCTCAGAACCAGAACGCAGATGTGAGCAGCGATGGTAAATTTATGGTAATGGTCAGCTCCAACGGTGGGCAGCAGCACATTGCCAAACAAGATCTGGTAGCGGGTGGCGTCCAAGTTCTGTCGTCAACGTTCCTGGATGAAACGCCAAGTCTGGCACCTAACGGCACTATGGTAATCTACAGCTCTTCTCAGGGGATGGGATCTGTGCTGAATCTGGTTTCTACAGATGGGCGTTTCAAAGCGCGTATTCCGGCAACTGATGGACAGGTAAAATCCCCTGCCTGGTCGCCGTATCTGTAAATAATAATTAATTGATTACTAAAGGAATCATAGAAATGCAACTGAACAAAGTGCTGAAGGGGCTGATGATCGCTCTGCCTGTAATGGCAATCGCAGCGTGTTCTTCTAACAAGAACGCCAGCAATGACCAGAGCGGCGAAGGCATGATGGGTGCCGGCACCGGTATGGACGCGAACGGCAATGGCAACATGTCCTCTGAAGAGCAAGCGCGTCTTCAGATGCAGCAGCTGCAGCAGAACAACATCGTTTACTTCGATCTGGATAAATACGACATCCGTTCTGACTTCGCTGCGATGCTGGATGCTCACGCTAACTTCCTGCGTAGCAACCCGTCTTACAAAGTCACCGTAGAAGGTCACGCGGACGAACGTGGTACACCAGAGTACAACATCTCCCTGGGTGAACGTCGTGCTAACGCTGTTAAAATGTACCTGCAGGGTAAAGGCGTTTCTGCTGACCAGATCTCCATCGTTTCTTACGGTAAAGAAAAACCTGCAGTACTGGGTCATGACGAAGCGGCGTACGCCAAAAACCGTCGTGCCGTACTGGTTTACTAAGAGAATTGCATGAGCAGTAACTTCAGACATCATCTGTTGAGTCTGTCGTTACTGGTTGGAATAGCGGCCCCCTGGGCCGCTTTTGCTCAGGCACCAATCAGTAGTGTCGGCTCAGGCTCGGTGGAAGACCGGGTCACTCAACTCGAGCGTATCTCTAACGCTCACAGTCAGCTTTTAACCCAACTCCAGCAACAACTTTCCGATAACCAAACTGATATCGACTCCCTCCGTGGTCAGATTCAGGAGAGCCAGTATCAGCTTAACCAGGTTGTGGAACGTCAAAAGCAGATCTTGCTGCAGATTGATAGCCTGAGCAGCGGGGGGGCAGCAGCGCAACCAGCAGCGGGCGATCAAAGCGGAGCGGCCACAGACGCGCCAGCGCCTTCAGCCGATGCCTCTGCTGCGACAGGGGCGCCTGTGCAGAGCGGTGACGCGAACACGGATTACAACGCGGCCATTGCACTGGTACAGGATAAATCGCGCCAGGATGATGCTATCGTTGCGTTTCAGAACTTCGTTAAGAAGTACCCGGATTCCACTTACCAGCCAAACGCAAATTACTGGCTGGGTCAGTTGAATTACAACAAGGGTAAAAAGGACGATGCGGCGTTTTATTTCGCTTCTGTGGTGAAAAATTACCCGAAATCGCCAAAAGCGCCTGATGCGATGTTTAAGGTCGGCGTGATCATGCAGGACAAAGGTGACACTGCGAAAGCCAAAGCGGTTTATCAGCAGGTGGTTGCAAAATTCCCGGGCACGGAAGGGGCCAAACAGGCGCAAAAACGTCTGAGTTCGATGGGATGATTATCGCATGACCAGAAATCGCGTTATTTCTGGTCGTGCAGCATGATTACTAAGCAGTTAAGTGATCTTCATCGAAATTTTTGTTGCGCAGAATTCTTAAATCAGTAATATATGCCGCCGTTGCCACGGGATATCAAACAACGTGAAAGCAGCGTAAAAGTGGGTCGTTAGCTCAGTTGGTAGAGCAGTTGACTTTTAATCAATTGGTCGCAGGTTCGAATCCTGCACGACCCACCACTTAAAGCAGTTCCGGCAGTACAGAGTGGGTGATTAGCTCAGTTGGTAGAGCATCTCCTTTACACGGAGGGGGTCGGCGGTTCGAGCCCGTCATCACCCACCACTCGGGTCGTTAGCTCAGTTGGTAGAGCAGTTGACTTTTAATCAATTGGTCGCAGGTTCGAATCCTGCACGACCCACCACTTCAAATGTGGAACCGAGTAAAATCTTCGAAGTCAGCACCCGAATGGGTCGTTAGCTCAGTTGGTAGAGCAGTTGACTTTTAATCAATTGGTCGCAGGTTCGAATCCTGCACGACCCACCACTTCGAAGAAAAATCCCGCAAGGGGTCGTTAGCTCAGTTGGTAGAGCAGTTGACTTTTAATCAATTGGTCGCAGGTTCGAATCCTGCACGACCCACCAATGTTAAAAAGCGCCCTAAAGGCGCTTTTTTGCTATCTGCGATACAACAAATGCTCCGCACATCTATTCCCGGTGACTTTTCACTCCAGATTCGCTATCTTGTTTAGTATACAAAACACAATTGCCCTGCGTTTTGCTATGTCAGGCAAAAGAAAGGCAATATTGTTAAGCCAGTAAAACGAGAAGCCATAATGAGCGTGATGTTTGATCCTGAAGCCGCAATCTATCCCTTCCCGCCGAAGCCTGTTCCGCTGAACATGGATGAAAAGCAGTTCTACCGTGAGAAAATCAAGCGTCTTCTCAAAGAGCGAGATGCCGTGATGGTGGCACATTACTACACCGACCCGGAAATCCAGCAGCTGGCGGAAGAGACCGGAGGCTGTATTTCTGACTCTCTGGAGATGGCGCGCTTTGGTGCAAAACATCCTGCTTCCACGCTCCTGGTTGCGGGGGTGCGTTTTATGGGGGAAACGGCAAAAATCCTTAGCCCTGAAAAAACCATCCTGATGCCAACGCTGAACGCGGAGTGTTCACTGGATCTCGGCTGTCCGATTGACGAATTCTCGGCCTTCTGCGATGCCCATCCTGACCGGACCGTGGTGGTGTACGCTAATACGTCGGCAGCAGTGAAAGCGCGCGCAGACTGGGTTGTTACGTCGAGCATCGCCGTTGAACTGATTGAGCACCTGGACAGCCTGGGTGAGAAGATTATCTGGGCACCCGACCGCCATCTGGGAAGCTACGTCCAGAAGCAGACCGGGGCAGACGTGCTCTGCTGGCAGGGCGCCTGCATCGTTCATGACGAGTTCAAGACGCAGGCACTGTCCCGCATGAAGGCGCTTTACCCTGACGCCGCTATTCTTGTTCATCCTGAATCACCACAGTCGATTGTCGACATGGCCGATGCCGTGGGTTCAACCAGCCAGCTTATTAATGCTGCCAGAACGTTGCCGCATAAGCAGCTTATCGTGGCGACCGATCGCGGTATCTTCTACAAGATGCAGCAGGCCGTGCCGGAGAAAGAGCTCCTCGAAGCGCCAACCGCAGGCGAGGGGGCCACGTGCCGCAGCTGTGCGCACTGTCCGTGGATGGCGATGAACGGCCTGAAAGCGATTGCCGAAGGGTTAGAAACCGGCGGTGCGGCGCATGAGATCCATGTGGATGCCGCTCTGCGTGAAGGCGCGTTAGTTCCACTTAACCGCATGCTGGATTTTGCGGCTACACTACGTACTTAATTCACTACGTCCCGGGGAAAAGATGGATTTTTTTAGCACACAAAACATTCTGGTACATATACCGATTGGTGCAGGTGGCTATGACCTGTCATGGATTGAGGCCGTTGGCACGCTGGCGGGATTACTCTGTATCTGGCTCGCAAGCCTGGAGAAGATCAGCAATTACGCGTTCGGGCTCATTAACGTTACGCTGTTTGCGATTATCTTCTTCCAGATCCAGCTCTACGCAAGCTTGCTTTTGCAGCTGTTCTTTTTTGCGGCCAATATCTACGGGTGGTACGCGTGGTCGCGGCAGAACAGCCAGCAGGAGGCCGAGCTGCAGATCCGCTGGTTACCCTTGCCGAAAGCCATCGCCTGGTTTGTCGCGTGTGTGGTCGCCATTGGTTTAATGACGGTCTACATCAACCCGGTATTTGCTTTCCTGACCCGCATTGCTGTGGCGGCCATGTCCGGCATCGGGTTACAGGTGACAATGCCTGTGCTTCAGCCGGATGCTTTCCCGTTCTGGGATTCCTGCATGATGGTGTTGTCCATTGCGGCGATGATCCTGATGACCCGTAAATACGTTGAGAACTGGCTGCTGTGGGTCATCATCAATGTCATCAGCGTGGTGATTTTCGCCCTGCAGGGCGTCTATGCGATGTCTCTGGAATATCTGCTGTTGACCTTCATTGCCCTGAACGGAAGCCGGATGTGGATTAACAGCGCGCGTGAGCGAGGCTCTCACGCGCTCTCCAGTTAGTGGTGGTGATGATGTGAATGGTCGGACTGCGCCTCATTCAGGTGGCAATCCGGCCCGTTACAGGGCTGGTACTCCATCTGGATGGTCGCGTGACCAATTTCATAGTGATGTTCAAGAAAGTGCTGGATGCGTTCGAGCAGCGCATCGTGGTCGTGCGGCGGGATCACCTGGACGTGCAACGTCATAACCGGTTTCTCGCCCACCAGCCAGACGTGTACGTGGTGGACGTTACGTACTTCAGGAACTGAACGATGCAGATTACGTTTTAACTCGGCGATATCCACCGAGGCGGGCGCCCCCTCAAGCAACTCATTGACGCTCTCCTTCAATAGCCGCCAGGCGCTGCGTAACACCAGACACGAGACCAGTACAGAAAGAATAGGGTCGACAGGCGTCCAGCCGGTGTAGAGGATCACCAGTGCGGCAACAATGGCTCCCACCGAGCCCAGTAAATCTCCCATCACATGCAGAGCCGCGGCGCGTACGTTAAGGTTCTTTTCGCCACTGCCGCGATGCAAAATCCAGAAGGCCAGAAGATTGGCAAGCAGCCCCGCCACGGCGATCGCCATCATTGTCATCCCGGCGACCGGCTGAGGGTGTCTGAAGCGCTGAATGGCCTCCCAGACGATAAGAAGGGTAATGACCACCAGCGCAATCGCATTAACAAACGCGGCAAGCGTCGTCAGCCTCAGCCAGCCGAACGTATGGCGTGCATTAGGAGGACGACGGGCAAACTGTACGGCCAGGAGGGCAAAAAGCAGCGCTGCTGCATCGGTAAGCATATGTCCGGCGTCAGCCAGCAGCGCCAGGGAGCCGGAGATCAAACCGCCGATGACCTCAATAATCATGAAGGTGGCGGTAACGCCGAAGGCCAGCAGCAGGCGTTTAGCGTTGTCGTCGCCGGAGGCGTGGGAATGTGTGTGAGCCATGTTATCTTTCCTGATTCGTTATTGTTATTAGTGTAGCGTTTTTAATAAGTTACTCAAAAAGAAAGGAGAGCCTGAGCTCTCCTTTCGCAGTTAAATCAATAACCGGTTACTGGGTTGTACCATCCGTTTTGGTATTGGCATCATCGCCCACTTTGTCATTCGCGTCCGGGCAACGGCCGTCTTTACACATTGTGTTTTTGTGAACCTCATCCTTGCTCATATTGTCATGATTCATGGTGCCTGAGTCGGTACCATCAGGGTGCAGCATCGTGCCGCCGGTATTCGTGTTCCCGTTATTAATTTGGCTGTTATCGACATTGTTCGGGGCGACATTCTGTTTGGCATCAGGGGCCACCTGGCCTGCTGACGCAGCCGCGTTAGCATCGCCGTTACCCGATGAGCTCGTTTCAGCCGCAAGAACGCTGCCGCTTGCCAGGGTGAGGGTTGCCGTCAGGAAGAGAGTTGCCAGTTTCGTCATTTTCATCATGGTGCTCCTGTTCTTGTCGTTACGCTGGATAACATTCTCCAACAGTGCATCTTTTTCAGAGGCGAAAGATCCCGCCAGACGGACTTACGTCAGTAGGGAATCGCGTTTAATAAAGCAAAAATGGTTGTTACAGTTAAAAAGCTTAGGTTAGATCTCGTTTTTCGCTATTTTGTGGCGATTTTTAGGCGAATTCCAGGAATTATCTGCGTGAAGTGTAAAACCGTGTTTACACTTCCTGGTCGACAAGATAGATTGAAAGGATTGCTTTCATTACTAAAGATATGGCAGAGCTGGAAAGAAGATGAATTATCAGAACGACGATTTACGCATTAAAGAGATCAATGAGTTATTACCTCCTGTAGCACTCCTTGAGAAATTCCCCGCCACTGAAAATGCCGCAAACACGGTTTCTCATGCTCGTAAAGCGATCCACAAGATCCTGAAAGGTAATGACGATCGTCTTCTGGTGGTGATTGGCCCGTGCTCTATCCACGATCCTGCTGCGGCAAAAGAGTATGCCGCGAGACTGCTTAAGCTGCGCGAAGAGCTTAAAGATGAGCTGGAAATTGTGATGCGCGTGTACTTTGAAAAGCCGCGCACCACCGTTGGCTGGAAAGGGCTGATTAACGATCCGCATATGGACAACAGCTTCCAGATTAACGACGGCCTGCGTATTGCGCGCAAGCTGCTGCTGGAGATTAACGACAGTGGCCTGCCAGCCGCCGGTGAGTTCCTGGATATGATTACGCCACAATATCTGGCAGACCTGATGAGCTGGGGCGCCATTGGCGCGCGTACCACTGAATCTCAGGTTCATCGTGAACTGGCGTCCGGCCTCTCTTGCCCGGTGGGTTTTAAAAACGGTACCGATGGCACCATCAAAGTCGCTATTGATGCCATCAATGCGGCAGGGGCACCACACTGCTTCCTGTCCGTGACCAAATGGGGTCACTCTGCCATTGTTAACACCAGCGGTAACGGTGACTGCCATATCATTCTGCGCGGCGGTAAAGAGCCTAACTACAGCGCAAAACATGTCGCAGAGGTGAAGGTCGGGCTGGAAAAAGCGGGGCTGCCGCCTCAGGTGATGATCGACTTCAGCCACGCCAACTCCAGCAAGCAGTTTAAAAAG
This sequence comes from Enterobacter cloacae complex sp. 309I3, assembly GCF_050031595.1. Taxonomy (NCBI): domain Bacteria; kingdom Pseudomonadati; phylum Pseudomonadota; class Gammaproteobacteria; order Enterobacterales; family Enterobacteriaceae; genus Enterobacter; species Enterobacter cloacae complex sp. 309I3. Next base: position 1,436,848 of record NZ_JBLGWI010000001.1, read on the forward strand.
CAGATGGAAGTTGGCGCAGATGTTTGTCAGCAGATTGCTGGCGGCGAGAAAGCGGTGATTGGGGTGATGATTGAAAGCCATCTGGTTGAGGGTAACCAGAACCTCGAAGGCAGCGAGCCGCTGGTCTATGGCAAGAGCGTGACGGATGCCTGCATTGGCTGGGAAGATACCGACGCCATCCTGCGTCAGCTGGCGAATGCGGTAAAAGCCCGTCGCGGTTGATTCTTCCGGCTCAAATAAAAAAGCGCGGAAGGCTCCGCGCTTTTTTTATGTCCGGCGAAAATTACTTCGCTTTACCCTGGTTCGCAACAGCCGCGGCTTTCGCTGCGATCTCATCCGCGTTACCCAGATAGTAGTGTTTGATTGGCTTGAAGTTTTCGTCGAACTCATACACCAGCGGTACGCCAGTTGGGATGTTCAGTTCGAGGATCTCGTCTTCACCCATGTTGTCCAGGTATTTCACCAGCGCGCGCAGGGAGTTACCGTGAGCGGCGATGATCACGCGCTCACCGCTTTTCAGGCGTGGCAGAATGGTTTCGTTCCAGTAAGGAACAACGCGGTCAATGGTCAGCGCCAGGCTCTCGGTGGTTGGCAGCTCAGCGTCGGTCAGTTTCGCGTAACGCGGGTCGTGGCCCGGATAGCGCTCGTCATCTTTGGTCAGCTCTGGTGGGGTTACCGCGAAGCCGCGACGCCACTGTTTAACCTGCTCGTCACCGTATTTCTCAGCGGTTTCAGCTTTGTTCAGACCCTGCAGCGCACCGTAGTGACGCTCGTTCAGTTTCCAGGATTTCTCAACCGGCAGCCAGGCCTGATCCAGCTCGTCCAGCACGTTCCACAGGGTGTGGATGGCACGTTTCAGCACAGAGGTGTAAGCAAAATCAAAGCTGAAGCCTTCTTCTTTCAGCAGTTTACCTGCTGCTTTTGCTTCGCTTACGCCTTTCTCAGACAGATCAACGTCGTACCAACCGGTGAAGCGGTTTTCGTTGTTCCACTGGCTTTCGCCGTGGCGCACCAGAACCAGCTTAGTAATAGCCATCTCTTACTCCTCAAGCATTTTTAGAATGATAACAATTCTCATTATATTGCCGTGGCCGTGCCAGCAGCAACGCTTAACCCTAACCATAGCGAAAATAGTCTCTGAGTGTAAGGTGCTTGTGAATCCAGGGTTATGATTTTGTCTGCGATTGGCGCTATTTTCAGCAAGGCGTGCAGAAAAAAGCCCTCCAGGGGAGGGCTGACGATGTTGCGGCCGGAGGTTAACCGTGCGGAGTAAAATGATACTCGGTGACGCTGACGTACTCTTCACCCGGGCGCAGCACACAGTCCGGCTGTGGCCATTCGGGATGGTTCGGGCTGTCCGGCAGGAACTCGCTTTCCAGCGCCAGACCTTGCCAGTCGCTGTACTCGCCGTGCTCACGTGCGGTTGTCCCGCCAAGATAGTTACCGGAGTAGAATTGCAGGGCAGGGGCGCTGGTGTAGACCGTCATCTGCAGTTTTTCATCCGCAGACCAGACCTGTGCAGCAGGCTGTTTCACATCGCCTTGTGCCTGCAGCAGGAACGCGTGGTCGTAACCTTTCACCTTGCGCTGATCGTCATCGCTCAGGAAATCCTGGGCGATAGATTTTGAGTTGCGGAAGTCAAAGCTGGTACCTTCCACGGGCTTCAGCCCCTGATACGGAATGCCCATCTCGTCCACCGGCAAATAGGCATCCGCAAGGATCTGCAGCTTATGGTTACGCACATCGCACTGATTACCGTCCAGATTGAAGTAGGCGTGGTTGGTCAGGTTGACCGGACACGGCTTATCGGCCGTCGCACGGTATTCAATGGCGATACGGTTGTCGTCGGTCAGCGTAAAGCGTGCAAACGCGGTAAGGTTACCCGGGAATCCCTGGTCGCCATCCAGCGAGTCAAGTGAAAACAGCACTTCCCGGTCGTTTTGCTGGACAATTTTCCAGCGGCGTTTGTCAAATCCTTCCGGTCCACCATGCAGCTGGTTCTCACCCTGGCTTGGCAGCAACGTGTAGCGAACACCGTCGAGCTCAAAACGGCTTTTCGCAATGCGGTTCGCATAGCGCCCGACGGACGCGCCAAGATAGGCGGCCTGGTTGATATACTGCTCAGGCGACGCGCAGCCGAGAAGGGTTTCGCGCACGCTGCCGTCTGGCATTGGTACGCGGGCGGAAAGTAGGGTGGCACCCCAGTCCATGAGCGTAACAACCATCCCCGCGCTGTTGCGCAGGGTTAACAGGCGATACGGCAGACCATCCGGTGCGAGGGTTGGCGTTTCGTTTAGCACTGTCCGGCTCCTTGTGATGCTTTACAAACATAGAACGTTTCTTTAATGCCCGTTTTGGCTTCGTACTGTTTCTCCACCGCCGACTGGACGGCCGGGACGAGATCTTCCGGCACCAGAGCGACGATGCAGCCACCAAAACCACCGCCCGTCATGCGTACACCGCCTTTATCGCCGATGACCGCTTTGACAATCTCCACCAGGGTGTCGATTTGCGGAACGGTGATTTCGAAGTCATCGCGCATGGAGGCGTGGGACTCAGCCATCAGTTCCCCCATACGTTTCAGGTCTCCTTTTGCCAGCGCGGAAGCGGCTTCAACGGTTCGGGCGTTTTCGGTCAGCACATGACGAACGCGTTTTGCCACTACCGGATCCAGCTCGTGCGCCACTTTGTTGAATTCATCAAGCGTCACGTCGCGCAGGGCCGGCTGCTGGAAGAAGCGTGCGCCGGTTTCGCACTGCTCGCGGCGGGTGTTGTACTCGCTGCCCACCAGCGTACGTTTAAAGTTGCTGTTGATAATCACGACCGCGGCACCCTTTGGCAGGGGAACGGCTTTGGTTCCAAGCGTTCGGCAGTCAATCAGTAACGCATGCTCTTTTTTGCCCAGCGCGGAGATAAGCTGGTCCATGATGCCGCAGTTGCAGCCCACAAACTGATTCTCCGCTTCCTGGCCGTTCAGTGCGATTTGCGCCCCGTCCAGCGGCAGATGGTACAGCTGCTGGAAGACGGTTCCCACCGCCACTTCCAGGGATGCCGACGAGCTTAAACCGGCCCCTTGTGGCACGTTGCCGCTGATGACGAGATCTGCACCGCCAAAATTCTTGTTACGCTTTTGCAGATGTTTCACCACGCCGCGCACATAGTTGGACCACTGCTGGCTGTCGTGGATAACAATCGGGGCATCGAAGGAAAACTCGTCCACCTCATTACCGTAATCCGCCGCAATCACGCGCACTTTGTGGTCATCGCGCTTTGCGCAGGCGATCACCGTCTGGTAATCAATGGCACAGGGCAGAACAAAACCGTCGTTGTAGTCGGTGTGTTCACCAATCAGGTTTACGCGGCCAGGTGCCTGGATAACGTGGGTGGCAGGGTAGCCAAATTTTTCAGCAAACAGGGATTGTGTTTTATCTTTCAGACTCATTTATTAGACTCCTGATTCGCGATAATGGACATCGCTAACGGCACGCAGGCGTTCTGCGGCCTGTTCTGCCGTCAGGTCACGCTGGGTTTCCGCCAGCATTTCATAGCCCACCATAAATTTACGCACCGTCGCAGAACGCAGCAGCGGCGGATAGAAATGGGCATGCAACTGCCAGTGTTGATTCTCTTCGCCGTTAAACGGTGCGCCGTGCCAGCCCATTGAGTACGGGAAGGAGCACTGGAACAGATTGTCGTAACGGCTGGTCAGCTTTTTCAGCGCCAGCGCAAGATCGTCACGCTGTGCGTCGCTGAGATCCGTAATGCGCTGAACATGTGCTTTAGGCAGCAGCAGCGTTTCAAAGGGCCACGCCGCCCAGTACGGTACAACGGCCAGCCAGTGTTCCGTTTCGACCACAGTACGGCTACCGTCGGCCAGTTCACGCCGGGTGTAGTCCACCAGCATCGGGGAGCCGTTTTCCGCGTAATAGGCTTTTTGCAGGCGATCTTCTCGTTCGGCTTCGTTGGGCAGGAAACTGTTCGCCCAGATCTGCCCGTGTGGATGCGGGTTAGAGCAGCCCATCGCGGCGCCTTTATTTTCGAATACCTGCACCCACGGATAAGTCTGGCCCAGCTCCGCAGTTTGTGCCTGCCAGGTGCTCACCACCTCTTTCAGCGCATCAACGCTAAGCTCCGGTAGCGTTTTGCTGTGATCGGGCGAGAAGCAGATCACGCGGCTGGTTCCCCGGGCGCTTTCACAACGCATCAGCGGATCATCGCTCTGCGGCGCGTCCGGCGTGTCGGTCATGAGCGCGGCAAAATCGTTGGTGAAAACGAAGGTGCCTTTGTAGTCCGGGTTTTTATCTCCCGTTACGCGGGTGTTGCCCGGACACAGGAAGCAGTCCGGGTCGTGCTGTGGCAGCGTCTGTTTTGCAGGCGTCTCTTGCGCCCCCTGCCAGGGGCGCTTGGCGCGATGCGGAGACACCAAAATCCATTGCCCGCTAAGCGGGTTAAAACGACGATGCGGATGATCGACGGGATTGAATGAAGTCATGACGGATCCTTAGTCCGGATAACCTTGTGGGTGGCGAGACTGCCAGTGCCAGGTATCCTGTGCCATTTCATCCAGCGTGCGGGTAACACGCCAGTTAAGCTCTTTATCGGCTTTGGTTGCATCTGCCCAGTATGCCGGGAGGTCTCCTTCGCGGCGGGGGGCGAAGTGATAGTTGACCGGCTTACCGCAGGCTTTGCTGAAGGCGTTAACCACATCCAGCACGCTGCTGCCAATACCGGCGCCGAGGTTGTAAATATGCACGCCCGGTTTGTCGGCCAACTGCTGCATTGCTGCCACGTGGCCGTCGGCCAGATCCATAACGTGGATGTAATCACGCACGCCGGTGCCATCTTCGGTTGGGTAGTCATTGCCGAACACCGCCAGCGACTCGCGGCGGCCCACCGCCACCTGTGCGATATACGGCATCAGGTTATTTGGAATACCCTGCGGATCTTCACCCATATCGCCTGACGGATGGGCGCCGACCGGGTTGAAGTAGCGCAGCAGGGCGATGCTCCACTCCGGCTGTGCTTTTTGCAGGTCGGTCAGGATCTGTTCCACCATCAGTTTGCTTTTGCCGTACGGGCTTTGTGGCGTACCGGTGGGGAAGCTTTCAACGTAAGGAATTTTGGGCTGGTCGCCGTAGACGGTGGCGGATGAGCTAAAGATGAAGTTTTTGACGTTCGCCGCGCGCATGGCGGAGATAAGACGCAGGGTACCGTTGACGTTGTTGTCGTAATACTCAAGCGGCTTCGCGACCGACTCACCGACCGCTTTCAGGCCAGCGAAGTGGATCACCGTTTCAATGGCATGGTCGTGGAGGATCTCGGTCATCAACGCTTCATTGCGGATGTCACCTTCGACGAAAGTCGGCTGTTTTCCGCCAAGACGTTCAATCACAGGCAGCACGCTGCGCTTACTATTGCACAGGTTGTCGAGGATGATGACATCATGACCGTTTTGCAGCAGTTGCACACAGGTATGACTTCCTATGTAACCGCTACCACCTGTTACCAGAACTCGCATATTTCGCTCCATTAGGCTTATGGTATGTAATAACCATAGCATAACAGAGACGTGAAAAGTGTGACATGGGATAAATTAGTGGAATCGTTTACACTGTTTTTCAAACCCGCTTTTTTTTGATCCAGTCGCATTGTAGATCAAAGAGATAAAGAAGTATCACTGCAGGTTATCTGAAAAGCGGAGGGCGGCGCCCTCCGGAAGTTAATCGATTTTGCTCAGCAGGTAGCGATAGTGCTCACCGTCCGGGATAAACTCCAGACGGTGCGTGATGCAGGCCGGTGCGTCTTCAGCATGATGTGAGACAAACAGTAACTGGGTCTCACCTTCGCCAATCAGCACATCCACAAAGCGACGGATCAGCTGGCGGTTCAGCGGATCCAGCCCCTGAAGCGGCTCATCGAGGATCAGCAGCGTCGGGTGTTTCACCAGCGCCCGGACGATCAATGCCAGACGCTGCTGCCCCCAGGACAGACTGTGAAACGGCGCGTCAGCGACCCGGTTGTCCATCCCCAGAATATCCAGCCACTGCTGGGCCAGCTTGTGCTGTTTGTCCGATACCGCCTGATAAATACCGATGGAATCAAAGTACCCGGAGAGGATCACATTGCGTACGGTGGTGCTGACCCGGTAATCCAGATGCAGGCTGCTGCTGACATAGCCGATATGCTTTTTGATATCCCAGATGGTTTCACCGCTTCCGCGACGGCGGCCAAACAGGGTCAAATCGTTACTGTAGCCCTGCGGGTGATCGCCGGTGATCAGACTCAGCAGCGTCGATTTCCCCGCGCCGTTGGGACCGACAATCTGCCAGTGTTCGCCCGGATTAACCGTCCAGCTGAGATGATTCAGGATCGGACGATCGTCATAAGAGACCACCCCGTCACGCAGCACAATCCGCGGCTGATTGGGATCTAAAGCGAGACGTACCGAAGGGGCGTCGGGTTCGGGCAGGGTAATGCCGTCGAGCTTTTCGCTGTGCGCCAGTTGGGCAATCAACGCCTGCTTCAGTAGTACCGATTTTTCGCCGGTTTCGGTAAGGCTGCAGTCCGCCAGCACCCCGGCGTTCTGCACAAAATCCGGGATTTCATCAAAACGGTTAAGCACCAGCACAAGGGTGTAGCCCTGCTGGTTAAGCGAGGCCAGCAGGTCCGCCAGCTGGGCGCGGGACTGCACGTCCAGACCGTCGAACGGCTCATCCAGGATTAACAGCTCAGGTTCACTCATCAGCGCCTGGCAGAGCAGCGTTTTACGCGTCTCGCCGGTAGAAAGGTATTTGAAGCGGCGGTTGAGAAGGGCGGTGATGCCAAACTGCTCCGCCAGCTGCTGACAACGGGCGGGATTGTTGACTTCATCCAGAATAATTTCTGCCGTTGTGCGGCCCGTGTCTTCTTCGCCCGGGCTGAGGAGGTCCGTATTGTTACGCTGCCATTCATCGCTCACCAGCTTCTGCAGCTGTTCAAACGACAGGCGCGTCGTACGCGTAAAATGGCTCTGGCGTTCTCCTTTAAGCAGGATGAGCTCTCCGGCCAGCGCCCGGGCCAGCGCGGACTTGCCGCTTCCGTTGGTGCCCACAAATGCCCAGCTTTCACCCGCATGGAGTGTTAAATCTGGCAGCGTCAGCGTTCGGGTATCGCCAAGACGAAACGTACCTTGCGAAATATGCAATGATGACATGATTTATCCCATTTTTTGCAGCATCAGATGTCAGGGATACTCACTGTCGACACGCTTGTCAATCCGCTCAGCACAATGTGGCGATAATTACCCGGTCTGCGTTGAAATATGCGGTGACTACAGCACCTTCTTCTAATTCGTGCGCCTCGCTCAGGGCAACCGTCGCGCACAGCACCTGGCCGTCCGGCAGGGTCATCAGGACCTCACACTGCGCTTCACCACGTTCAATGCGCTGGATGGTGCCCTGCAGCTGGTTGTCTGCCGCTTTGGCGCGTTCGGCATCGCGCGTCACTGCGACCCACGGCGCTTTCAGCAACACCAGCACCTCCTTGCCTTCATCCAGCCCCAGACGCTCTCCGCTTTGGGCGGTAATCGCGGCTTTCAGGCGGGTGGTGCCGTCGGCAAGCAGGATCTCGATATGTTGCTGCACCTGCCCGTTATCGCGCGCGGTGACCGTGCCAAACCACTGGTTGCGGGCGCTGGTCTGGAGTGAGAAGCGAGAAATGGCGGCTAACAGGCTGTCCAGCGGGAGGTTATCATCGTCACTTAGCACATCGAACGCTTTCTGCTGGATCTGGGCCAGCAGGTCATAAAGCTGAATCAGACGCTGGCCGTAGCGGGTCAGCACGGCGCCACCGCCCCCTTTGCCGCCCGTGGCTCGCTCAACCAGCATCTGCTCGCTCAGGGTATTCATGTCGTTGATCGCGTCCCAGGCGCTTTTATAACTAATGCCCGCGTTCTTTGCCCCCTGGCTTATTGAACCCGTTTGTTCTATTTGTTTAAGCAGGGCGATACGTCGCGGATCGGCGAAAAGCTTCTGCTGAAGTCGTAGGGTAAGGAGAATTTCAGCCTGCATAACGGAGTGTCCTGACAAAAGGGCTATTGTGAACCAAATGGCACAGGGCGCAAAGGGGACCGCACAAAAGGGGATGTTTTTCTTACTTTTCAGGGTAGAATAAGCCGTCCACAATATCTGGAGAAAACCATGTTAGAGTTGTTGAAAAGTCTGGTATTCGCCGTGATCATGGTACCAGTAGTGATGGCCATCATCCTCGGTGCCATCTACGGCCTGGGTGAAGTGTTCAACGTCTTTTCGAACATTGGTCACAGAGACCGCGCTAAAAAGCAGCACTGATTCCCCACATAACGCCCGGCTTGCCCGGGCGTTTTGCTCTCAAGTATTTTTCGTCATCGCCGATATGATTTAAAGCATCCGGTAATTGTACCTCTTGATCGGTACGATTTAACGCTGGGATATCTCCGGCGTTGTCGTTATATTATTGCGTATATAACGAAACTCACAGGAGCTACAGATGGCACGTACAGGGTTACGCTTTTTCGCAGGGGCAACGCTGGCACTTTCGCTGACCGGACACGCGCTGGCCGACGAAGGTAAAATTACGGTTTTTGCGGCGGCGTCGCTGACGAATGCGATGCAGGATATTGCTGCTGCGTATAAAAAAGAGAAGAACGTCGACGTCGTCTCCTCTTTCGCGTCTTCTTCTACACTGGCGCGCCAGATAGAAGCGGGGGCACCGGCCGATCTGTTCATCTCTGCCGATCAGAAATGGATGGATTACGCCGTTGAGAAGAAAGCCGTGGATACAACAACCCGCGAAACGCTGCTGGGGAATAGCCTTGTCGTGGTCGCGCCAAAAGCCAGTCCGCAGGGTGACATCACCATCAACAAAGAGACTCACTGGACGCGTCTTCTGAACGGTGGCCGGCTGGCAGTGGGCGATCCGGACCATGTACCGGCTGGGATTTACGCGAAAGAGGCCCTGCAGAAACTGGGCGCGTGGCAGACACTGTCATCAGATCTGGCGCCGGCGGAAGACGTACGCGGTGCGCTGGCGCTGGTGGAGCGCAATGAGGCTCCGCTGGGCATTGTCTACGGCTCGGATGCCGTTGCCAGCAAGGGGGTCAAAGTGGTTGGCACGTTCCCGGAAGACGCCCACAAGAAAGTGGAATATCCTGTTGCGATTGTTGATGGACATAAAAATGCGACCGTGACGGCCTTCCAGGCGTACCTGAAGGGGCCGGAAGCGTCCGCAATCTTTAAACGTTATGGATTTACGACTCACGAATGATATTGACCGATCCTGAATGGCAGGCTGTACTGCTGAGCCTGAAAGTCTCTTCCCTGGCGGTTGCGCTAAGTTTGCCCTTTGGGATCTTTTTTGCCTGGTTGCTGGTGCGCTGTAAGTTTCCCGGCAAAGCGCTACTTGACAGCGTTCTCCATCTTCCGCTGGTATTGCCGCCCGTCGTGGTGGGATATCTGCTGCTGGTGTCCATGGGCCGACGCGGGTTTATCGGCCAATGGCTGTACGACTGGTTCGGGCTGACCTTTGCCTTTAGCTGGCGCGGTGCGGTGCTGGCCGCGGCGGTGATGTCATTTCCGCTGATGGTGAGGGCTATCCGCCTGGCGCTGGAAGGGGTGGATATCAAACTGGAACAGGCCGCCCGCACGCTGGGTGCCGGGCGCTGGCGCGTCTTTTTCACCATTACGCTACCGCTCACGCTGCCGGGCATTATTGTCGGTACGGTACTGGCCTTTGCCCGTTCGCTGGGTGAATTCGGTGCCACCATTACCTTTGTTTCGAACATCCCCGGTGAAACGCGGACGATCCCTTCGGCCATGTATACGCTGATACAGACGCCAGGTGGCGAAGGTGCTGCGGCGCGTCTGTGTGTTATCTCAATTGTGCTGGCGCTGATATCGCTGCTGGTCTCTGAATGGCTGGCGCGACTCAGCCGCGAGCGGATGGGGAAATAGTTATGCTGGAACTCCATTTCACCCAGACGCTGGGAAACCACACCCTTACACTGGACGAGACGCTGCCTGCCACCGGCATCACCGCCATCTTTGGGGTCTCCGGCGCCGGGAAAACCTCGCTCATTAATGCGATCGGTGGCCTGACACGTCCTCAGGCAGGGCGCATTGTGGTGAATAATCGCGTCCTGAATGACGTTGAAAACAAGATTTACCTGACGCCGGATAAACGGCGTATTGGCTATGTGTTTCAGGATGCGCGGTTATTCCCGCACTACAGCGTGCGCGGGAATCTGCGTTACGGCATGGCCAAAAGCATGGCCGCGCAGTTTGACAAGCTGGTGGCGCTGCTGGGCATTGAGCCACTGCTTGACCGGTTGCCTTCCTCGCTCTCCGGCGGTGAGAAACAGCGGGTGGCGATAGGGCGCGCGTTGCTCACCGCCCCCGAACTCCTGCTGCTTGATGAGCCGCTGGCCTCGCTGGATATTCCGCGTAAACGTGAACTCCTGCCGTATCTCCAGCGCCTGGCGCGTGAAATCAAGATCCCGATGCTGTACGTCAGCCACTCCCTGGATGAAATTCTGCATCTGGCGGATAACGTACTGGTGCTGGAAAACGGCAGCGTAAAGGCGTTTGGCAATCTTGAAGAGGTCTGGGGCAGTAGCGTCATGCACCCGTGGCTGCCCCGGGAGCAGCAGAGCAGTATCCTGAAGGTGAGCGTGCTGGAGCACCACCCGCATTACGCGATGACCGCCCTGGCATTGGGCGACCAGCACCTGTGGGTGAATAAAATCGACACGCCCCTGCAGTCGGCGCTGCGTATTCGTATTCAGGCGTCGGATGTCTCTCTGGTTTTACAGCCTCCGCTGCAGACCAGTATCCGAAATATCCTGCGCGCGAAGGTCGCCGAGTGTTTTGATGATAACGGTCAGGTAGAGGTGCAGCTTGAGGTGGGGAGCAGGACGCTCTGGGCACGGATCAGTCCGTGGGCCAGGGATGAGTTAGGGATCAAATCTGGCCTGTGGCTTTACGCGCAAATCAAGAGCGTCTCCATTACCACCTGATTACAGCAGGTGGGTATAAATATACTGCGCGATGCTGTCGGTGGTGTTATCGCCAATCACCACGTTAGCGCGCGCTTTCACCGCGTCATCGGCATTGCCCATTGCCACGCCCGTTCCGGCGGCTTCCAGCATGCTGATGTCGTTGTAGTTATCGCCAAAGGCGATTACATCCTGCATTGACCACCCCTGAGACTCCACGAACTGCGTCAGGCGTTTACCTTTGCTGTTGCCTTTACGGGCAATATCCACCTGGTCATGCCAGGACCATTCGCACTCCAGACCCAGCGCCTGTTCAACGTGTTTCGCGAAGGTATTCAGTTTGGTGGTATCTTCATCGGTCAACGCGAATTTCCAGATAGCCTCAACATCCTGAGCCGCCTGGCGCAGGGAAGAGACCTGGGTAAAGACCGGACGCTGCGCTTCTGGCAGAGACAGAGCCCAGTTGGTGGTGCGGATAACGTGGCCGGTCGGGCGCTCATAGACCATCGCATTATCGACATACATCAGGCCGTGGATCGCATGTTCATCCAGCAGATCTATTAACTGCAATGCCTGGGGAACCGGCAGCGGGTCGGATTCTAAAACCTTTTTTGCTTGATAATCATACAAATAAGTGCCATTACAACAAATTGCAGGTGTATCTAACGCCAGTGCCTGATAAAAAGGGTGAATGGCAACGTGATGTCGACCCGTTACGATAAGGAGTTGATAACCCACTTCCTGCGCGCGTTTAAGCGCTTGAAGGGAGGAGGGGAGAAGGGTTTTTTGCGGCGTCAGTAAGGTACCGTCTAAATCCAGAGCAATCACACGCGAGGTCATTTGTTTTTCCGGGTTAATATTGAATTTACGATCTGATGGGATGGTACACCGAGAGGCGAACGCGTCAAAATTCCCGTCGACAATTCAGCATTCACCGTCAAAAGTTAACTACTTTCATGCGCAGTGAGGAGTGAATATTCATGAAACAAACCGTTTATACCGCCAGTCCTGAAAGCCAGCAGATCCACGTCTGGCGTTTAAATGCCGAGGGGACCCTCACGCTGGTGCAGGTTGTTGATGTGCCAGGTCAGGTACAACCAATGGCGATCAGCCCGGATAAACGTTTCTTGTACGTGGGTGTGCGCCCGGAGTTTCGCGTGCTGGCCTACCGCATCTCTCCGGATGACGGCGCGCTGACTTACACTGCGGAAGCGCCATTGCCGGGTAGTCCAACCCACATCTCAACCGATCGCCAGGGCAACTTTGTTTTCAGCGGCTCCTATAACGCGGGCTGTGTCAGCGTGACGCGTCTGGAAGAGGGCATTCCGGTCGAAACCGTGGATGTGGTTGAAGGGCTGGAAGGCTGCCACTCGGCGAATATCTCCCCGGACAACCGCACGCTGTGGGTACCGGCGCTGAAGCAGGATCGTATCTGCCTGTTTACCCTGAGCGACGATGGTCACCTGGTGGCGCAGAATCCGGCTGAAGTGACCACTGTAGAGGGGGCAGGCCCGCGTCATATGGTCTTCCATCCAAACCAACAGTACGCCTACGTGGTCAACGAGCTGAACAGTTCAGTGGACGTCTGGGAACTGAAAGATCCTAACGGGCAGATTGAGTGCGTGCAGACGCTGGATATGATGCCGTCTGACTTCTCGGATACCCGCTGGGCGGCGGATATTCACATTACGCCGGATGGTCGCCATCTCTACGCCTGTGACCGTACTTCCAGCCTGATCACCATCTTTAGCGTCTCGGAAGACGGCAGCGTGCTGGCAGTAGAAGGCTTCCAGCCGACGGAAACGCAGCCGCGTGGCTTTAATATCGATCACAGCGGTAAATACCTGATTGCAGCGGGGCAGAAGTCTCACCACATCGCGCTGTACGAAATCAAAGGCGAGCAGGGCCTGCTGGAAGAGAAAGGGCGCTATGCGGTAGGCCAGGGGCCAATGTGGGTAGTGGTTAACGCTCACTAAGCGGCTTAAAACAAAAAACCTCGCGAACGCGAGGTTTTTTTATGCCCGATGGTACTGCATTAACGGACAGGCCGGGTAAGGCGAAGCCGCCACCCGGCAAAACAGATTACTGCTTCGGCTCAGCAACCACTTTGCTACCCAGACCGCGGTTGTTGTATTCCCACATGCGGTTGAAGTTAGCGTCGTTCAGGTTGCGCTGCACGTTTCCTTTATCGTCCACGGAACCGGTATTGCCGGAGAATGGACGTTTGGAGATGGCGGCGTCAGCCCATGGTTTTGCCACGTTGAAACCTTCGTTGATAACGCTGTCGCGGATCACAACCTGACCGTTGGTTGCAGAGTCCACGTCCAGGGAGCGACCCAGCTGCGCCACGCCGTCACCGGAGGCGTTGAAGCGGCTGTTGACGGCGAGGAAGCCGTAGAACAGGTTAGACTGTGTCGCTGGCGCAAAGACATAACCTTCCTGCTGGGTACGTGAGTTCACGACGCGGAAATCGGTGTTATCAAATACCACCGCGCCACGACCGGAGACCATATCCACATCACCTTCGATGTAGCTGTTGGTCACCAGCGTACGGGTCAGACGGTTATTCTGCAGGGTGTTCTGTACGCCGCTGTTGGTCACGAAGAAGGTGTTCTGACGACCCAGAATATTCACGTTGTTGATCTGCACTTTGTCGCCATCGCTACGCAGCGCCACGGCCTGGTGGTTACCCGCATCAGCGCTGTCGCCCAGGGTGTTCTGAATGGTCAGGTTCTGCAGTTGCAGACCGTTGTTCTGAGACCAGACGACCGCAGAACACATCACGCCAATGGTAGCGGCACGCTTGCTCTGGCAGTTATCAAACATATACCAGGCTGGTTTGCCCGGCATGTATTTACCCGCCGGGTTGACCAGGTGACGCCAGGTGGTGCTGTCCATTTCGGAATCAATCGCCAGACCAATTTTAACGTCGATGGCTTTTTCGCCCAGACCGTAAAGGGTGATGCTGCCCGGTGCTGCCGGAATGTAAACGGTACCTTCATATTCACCTGGCATGATCGCGATGTACTGGCGAGATGCGCTGTGTTTGGTGATGGCAGCGTCAACCGCAGCCTGAATAGAGGTATGCGTCACGCCCTGCGCCCCTGCCGGACCCACAACAAAGTTTGGCTGCTTCGGCAGGTTAATAGAAGACGGCGTCCACGGCGCAGCGTTTGGATCCATCGCGGAGAAGTAGTGCGCGCGATCGAAGTTTTTCGCTTCATCAGCGGACAAAATCGGACGGGACGCGGTGCCTGGCGCGACCTGCTCAGAAGGTCGCTGATCCGGTGGCGTTGAACTGCATGCGGATAATGTCACGCCAAAGGCGAGTGCCAACGCCAGACGGGAAATCCTGGAAATGTTCAAGGTGAAGCTCCTGGGTATGCAAGTCTTAAACGAGATAGACGAAATAGCCTGCTTTTTTATACTAAGTTGAGCGAAACGGGAAGATAAAAAGGGGAAAAGTTGCATTTTTCGCCCGCAGGGGGCGGGAAAGTCGTCACAAATAAATAACATTTTCATAAAGGCGGTTGACAGCAGCCAGCAGATGAAAATAAATGTCTATACAACCCATGACAAGTGAAAGGCTTATGCTGCAACTTCATCCCGACGATGTGATATGGCGAAATGCGCGACTGGCGACAATGGTTCCTGGTGAAGAATCTTATGGCCTGCAAGCGCATCATGCCCTTGTGGTGCGCGGTCAAACCCTTCTGGCCGTTATTCCTGAAGCAGACCTCCCTTCCGGGCATGATAAATGCGTCGATCTCGGTGGACGCCTGGTCACGCCGGGTCTTATCGACTGCCATACCCACCTGGTGTTTGGCGGCAATCGCGCGGCGGAGTGGGAGCAGCGTCTCAACGGTGTCTCCTATCAGACCATCAGCGCACAGGGGGGCGGAATTAACGCCACCGTCTCGGCAACCCGCGACAGTTCGCCGGAAAATTTGCTTACACTGGCGCAGCAGCGGCTGGAGCGGTTAATGAATGAAGGGGTGACCACCCTGGAAATCAAATCCGGCTACGGTCTTAACGCCGCGGCTGAAGAAAAAATGCTGCAGGTCGCACGCCAGCTCAGCCTGAGTAATCCGGTTGAGATCAGCCCAACCCTGCTGGCGGCACATGCGGTTCCGGCGGAATACCGCCACGATCCAGACGCGTACCTTACCCTGGTGTGCGAGCAGATCATGCCCGAACTGTGGCAAAAAGGGCTGTTCGAAGCGGTGGATGTTTTTTGTGAAAACGTCGGCTTCACGCCAGCACAAACCGAGCGGCTTTTCCTGGCCGCCCGCGCACGGGATATTCCGGTGAAAGGGCACGTGGAGCAACTTTCTAACCTGGGCGGTGCGGCGCTGGTCAGCCGATTTAAAGGGTTATCTGCCGATCATATCGAATACCTGGATGAGAAGGGTGTTCAGGCCATGGCGCAAAGCGGCACGGTTGCGGTACTGCTGCCCGGCGCGTTCTATTTTCTTCAGGAGCGTCAGCGTCCACCGGTTGAACAGCTCCGGGCGCAGGGCGTACCGATGGCGGTCGCCACGGATTACAACCCTGGCACCAGCCCGTTCGCGAGCATTCATCTGGCCATGAACATGGCCTGCGTACAGTTTGGCCTGACGCCTGAAGAGGCCTGGGCTGGCGTCACGCGGCACGCCGCGCAGGCGCTGGGGCGTGGAACAACGCACGGGCAGTTAAAGGCCGGTTTCATGGCTGATTTTATCGTCTGGGATGCAGACCATCCGGTAGAAATGGTTTACGAGCCGGGACGCAATCCGCTGTATCAACGCATTTTCCGGGGGGAGGCAGTATGAGTTGGCAGCCCGTTGCTAAGACCGTCTGGCAGGGGCGCGACGACAGCGCCGAGGCCAGCAACGCAAAACGTATTTTTCAGACCATACGCCAGCCGTCGCAATTTACCCCGGTTTCATCCGCGATTGCGCTGATAGGCTTTGCCTGTGATGAAGGAGTAAGGCGTAATCAGGGCAGGCAGGGGGCGGCGCAGGCTCCCGACGTGCTGCGTAAGGCGCTGGCGAACATGGCAACGCATTCCGGCCACGAACGGCTGGTGGACATGGGGTCGGTTTACGTTGAGGATGACCAACTGGAAGAGGGCCAACAGGCACTGAGCGTTGCCGTGGTCACCTGTCAGCAGGCTGGCATGCGTACGCTGGTGTTGGGCGGCGGACACGAGACCGCCTGGGCCCACGGCCGTGGTATTCTTGAGGCGTTCCCGAATGAGCGCGTGGCGGTCATCAACCTGGATGCGCATCTTGATTTGCGCAAGGCCGAACGGGCCACCTCCGGCACCCCGTTTCGTCAGCTGGCGAACTACTGTGCTGACCATGCGCGGGAATTTCAGTACGCCTGTTTTGGCGTCAGCCGCGCGGCGAACACCCAGGCGCTGTTTGACGAGGCTGAACGGCTTAACGCCACGCTGGTGGACGATCTGCATTTCCACCGGGATGCGCTACCAGCGCTGGAACAGGTGCTGGCGCAGGCCGATCGTGTTTACCTCACCATTGATCTGGACGTTCTGCCCGCAGCCGAGATGCCCGCCGTGTCAGCCCCCGCGGCGTTAGGCGTGCCTGCGCGGGATCTCCTGCCCGCGATAGAGCGCATTTGCCGTAGCGGAAAACTGCAGGCCGCCGATCTGGTAGAATTTAACCCTCACTACGATCGGGACGGACAGGGGGCGAAGCTTGCCGCCCGTCTGGCCTGGCAAATTGCTCACTGGTGGGCATAACAACATTTAAGGAGTCACGATGTTCTCACGCTCACCTCAGCCGCCGTCCGGCTCTCCCGCGCCTTTCTACGAAAAGGTGAAGCAGACGATCAGCGAAAAAATCGCCACCGGCGTCTGGCGGCCGCATGACCGCATTCCCTCTGAAGCCGATCTGGTGGCGCAGTTTGGTTTTAGCCGGATGACCATCAACCGGGCGTTACGCGAGCTAACCGACGAAGGCCTGCTGGTGCGTCTGCAGGGGGTCGGGACGTTTGTGGCGGAGCCAAAAGGACAATCGGCGCTGTTTGAAATCCGCAGCATTGCGGACGAGATAGCGTCGCGAAACCATCAGCACCACTGCGAAGTGCTGGTGCTTGAAGAGACGCAGGCCAGCGCCGAGCAGGCTGCGGTACTGAACGTCAAGGAGGGAACCCGGATCTTCCATTCCGTAATGGTGCATTTCGAAAATGACGTGCCGGTGCAGATTGAGGATCGCTGCGTAAACGCCGAACGGATACCGGACTATCTGGACCAGGATTACACTCAAACCACGCCGCATGCCTTTCTCTCGCTTGTCGCACCGCTGACGGAAGGGGAGCACATTGTGGAAGCGGTGCGCGCGACGCCGCAGGAGTGCGAGCTGCTGCGTATCAAAGAGCACGATCCCTGCCTGCTGATCCGCCGCCGCACCTGGTCATCCGCGCAGATTGTGTCGCATGCAAGACTGCTATTCCCCGGTAGCCGCTATCGGTTGCAGGGCCACTTTATGTCATAAGTTTTAAAAGCGTGATAGCTAACGCAATATAACAAAATTGTATCTTTTTTGTTAAATCTGACCTTGTGTGTGCTTGTCTATACAAGTATATCTAAATGCATCATCTGTCCCGTATGAGGAGCACACAATGTCGTCAGGTAAATACCGTCAGCAGGATGTCCGCGCCGCGCGCGGCACCACCCTTACCGCTAAAAGCTGGCTCACCGAAGCACCACTGCGCATGTTGATGAACAACCTTGATCCTGAGGTTGCGGAAAACCCCCACGAACTGGTGGTGTACGGCGGCATTGGCCGCGCCGCGCGCAACTGGGAGTGCTATGACGCCATTGTTAAGGCCCTGACCGAACTGGAACACGACGAAACCCTGCTGGTGCAATCCGGCAAGCCGGTCGGCGTGTTTAAAACCCACAAAAACGCGCCGCGCGTTTTGATTGCCAACTCTAACCTGGTCCCACACTGGGCGACCTGGGAACACTTTAACGAACTGGATGCCAAAGGGCTGGCGATGTATGGCCAGATGACCGCGGGTAGCTGGATCTACATTGGCAGCCAGGGGATTGTGCAGGGCACCTATGAAACCTTCGTCGAAGCCGGTCGTCAGCACTACAACGGCTCGCTGAAAGGCCGCTGGGTACTGACCGCGGGTCTGGGTGGCATGGGCGGTGCACAGCCGCTGGCCGCGACGCTGGCTGGCGCCTGCTCGCTGAACATTGAATGCCAGCAGAGCCGCATCGATTTCCGTCTGCGTACCCGCTATGTTGACGAACAGGCCGACAGCCTCGATGACGCGCTGGCGCGTATCAAAAAATACACCGCGGAAGGTAAAGCGGTATCGATAGCGTTGTGCGGCAACGCGGCAGAGATCCTGCCGGAACTCGTGGCCCGTGGCGTTCGCCCTGACCTCGTCACCGACCAGACCAGCGCCCACGATCCGCTGCACGGCTATCTGCCAAAAGGCTGGACGTGGGAAGCCTACCAGCAAAAAGCCGAAACCGATCCTGAAGGCACGGTACTGGCCGCTAAGCGTTCGATGGCAGAACACGTCTCCGCCATGCTGGCGTTCAGCGAGATGGGCATTCCGACCTTCGATTACGGCAACAACATCCGCCAGATGGCAAAAGAGATGGGCGTCAGCAACGCCTTTGATTTCCCGGGATTTGTCCCAGCCTATATTCGTCCGCTGTTCTGTCGCGGTATCGGCCCGTTCCGCTGGGTGGCCCTGTCCGGCGACCCGGAAGATATCTACAAAACCGATGCCAAAGTGAAGGAAATTGTCGCGGACGATGAACACCTGCACCACTGGCTGGATATGGCCCGCGAGCGCATTAACTTCCAGGGCTTGCCGGCGCGTATCTGCTGGGTCGGGCTGGCGTGGCGGCAAAAGCTGGGTCTGGCTTTTAACGAAATGGTGCGCAGCGGCGAAGTGTCAGCCCCGATTGTGATTGGTCGCGACCATCTGGATTCTGGCTCCGTCGCCAGCCCGAACCGTGAAACCGAAGCCATGCGCGACGGCTCAGACGCGGTCTCCGACTGGCCGCTGCTGAATGCCTTACTCAACACCGCCAGCGGCGCGACCTGGGTATCGCTGCACCACGGTGGCGGCGTGGGAATGGGCTTCTCCCAGCATTCCGGGATGGTTATCGTCTGTGACGGAACGGATGAAGCCGCCGCGCGTATCGCACGCGTGCTGCACAACGACCCGGCAACCGGCGTGATGCGTCACGCAGATGCGGGTTACGAGATTGCTATTGAATGTGCCACAGAGCAGGGACTTAACCTGCCGATGATCCCTGCCACACAAGGAAAGCATGAATGAACGCGTTAACACTCACTCCCGGCTCGCTCACGCTCAAACAGCTGCGTCATGTCTGGCGTCAGCCGGTCACGCTTTCGCTGGATGAAAGCGCCCATGCCGCCATTAACGACAGCGTGGCCTGCGTTGAAGCCATTATTGCCGAGGGGCGTACCGCCTACGGTATCAACACCGGTTTTGGTCTGCTGGCGCAGACGCGCATTGCCACGCACGATCTGGAAAATCTCCAGCGTTCGCTGGTGCTTTCCCATGCCGCAGGCGTTGGCCAGCCGCTGGACGACGAGATTGTCCGTCTGATGATGGTGCTCAAAATTAACAGTCTGGCGCGCGGCTTTTCCGGCATTCGTCTGAGCGTGATCCAGGCCCTGATAGCGCTGGTGAACGCGGAAGTCTATCCGTGGATCCCCGCCAAAGGCTCCGTTGGCGCCTCCGGCGATCTCGCCCCGCTGGCGCATATGTCGCTGCTGTTGTTGGGGGAAGGTCAGGCGCGCTGGCAGGGAGAGTGGCTCCCGGCAAAAGAGGCGCTGAAAAAGGCCGGATTAGCGCCAATCACCCTTGCGGCAAAAGAGGGGCTGGCGCTGCTTAACGGCACGCAGGCCTCCACGGCCTTTGCGCTGCGCGGTCTGTTTGAAGCTGAAGATCTGTTCGCCTCGGCCGTGGTGTGCGGTGCGCTGACCACGGAGGCGGTACTGGGCTCGCGTCGTCCGTTTGACGCGCGTATTCATGACGTACGTGGCCAGCGCGGGCAAATTGACGCTGCCGCGATGTATCGCCATCTGCTGACGGAGACCAGTGAGATTGCTGATTCGCACCATAACTGTGACAAGGTACAGGATCCGTACTCGCTGCGCTGTCAGCCGCAGGTGATGGGCGCGTGTCTGACGCAGCTGCGCCAGGCCGCAGAAGTGCTGCTGGTGGAAGCCAACGCGGTGTCCGATAACCCGCTGGTGTTCGCCCAGGAAAACGAGGTGGTCTCCGGTGGTAACTTCCACGCCGAGCCCGTGGCGATGGCGGCGGATAACATCGCGCTGGCGATTGCCGAAGTGGGCGCCTTGTCCGAGCGGCGAATTGCGCTGATGATGGATAAGCATATGTCCCAGCTGCCACCGTTCCTGGTGCGCAACGGCGGGGTGAATTCAGGCTTTATGATTGCCCAGGTGACGGCCGCAGCGCTGGCGAGCGAAAACAAAGCGCTGTCGCATCCGCACAGCGTGGACAGCCTGCCAACCTCTGCCAACCAGGAAGATCACGTCTCAATGGCTCCGGCAGCCGGACGTCGTCTGTGGGAAATGGCCGCCAATACCCGTGGCGTGCTGGCAGTGGAATGGCTGGCGGCGTGTCAGGGGATCGATCTGCGTGAAGGGCTGAAGTCCAGCCCGCTGCTGGAGCAGGCACGTCATGCGCTGCGTGAGCACGTATCGCATTACGATGATGACCGCTTCTTTGCGCCGGATATTGATAAGGCGATGCAGCTTCTGGAAGAGGGGCGTCTGGTGGGGTTGCTGCCTTCGGTGCTGTGATTTTTTTGCCCGGTGGCGCTGCGCTTACCGGGCCTACGAATCCGAAATGTAGGCCGGGTAAGGCGTAGCCGCCACCCGGCTTTTTTTTACGAATACATCGCCGTAATCGACGCGCTCTCCAGCGAATGGAAATGCACATTAAACCCTACCATCGCGCCGCTCGCCCCTTCGTCGACCTCAATCTTCTCTACATCCAGCGCGTGAACCGTGAAGATATAGCGGTGCGTTTCCCCTTTTGGCGGCGCTGCGCCACCGTAACCGGCTTTCCCAAAATCGGTGCGCGTCTGAATGGCGCCTTCCGGCAGGGCGACCAGGTCGGAGCCGGAACCCTGCGGCAGAACGCGCGTATCGGCGGGCAGGTTGGCCACAACCCAGTGCCACCAGCCGGAGCCGGTCGGCGCATCCGGGTCGTAGCAGGTGACCACAAAGCTTTTGGTGCCCGCCGGCACATCGTCCCATGCCAGATGCGGAGAGATATTATCTCCCTGATACCCCATCCCGTTGAAGACGTGGCGTTCAGGCAGTTTTTCGCCGTCGCGCAGATCTTTACTGATGATTTTCATACGGTTTGCCCTCGTTATTCACTCGTTCAGGAAGTGTAACGCATAGGGTCAAATCGTGAAATGCGCCGGAATGTTAACGGCTTCAACCACCGCGGCGGTTAACGTGCGTAGCTGTTCAGCCGTGATGATATACGGTGGCATCAGGTAGATAAGTTTGCCGAAAGGCCGCACCCAGACACCCCGCTCTACAAAGAAGCGCTGCAATGCCGCCATATTCACCGGATGGGTGGTCTCAATCACGCCGATGGCACCCAGCACGCGTACGTCCGCCACGAAGTTCGCCCCCGAGGCGGCACTGAGCTTTTCTTTCAGCTGCGCCTCAATCGCCGCAACCTGCGTTTGCCACTCGCCGTTTTGCAGGATCGCGAGACTTTCGTTTGCCACCGCGCAGGCCAGCGGATTGCCCATAAAAGTCGGGCCATGCATAAAGCAGCCTGCTTCGCCGTCGCTGATGGTGTCGGCCACCTGACGGGTAGTGAGGGTGGCGGAGAGCGTCATGGTACCGCCGGTCAGCGCTTTCCCCAGGCACAGGATATCCGGTGTGATATCCGCATGTTCGCAGGCAAACAGCTTACCCGTGCGGCCAAATCCGGTGGCGATCTCATCGGCAATCAGCAGGATGCCCTCGCGGTCACACATTTTACGAATGCGTTTTAACCACTCGGGATGGTACATGCGCATCCCACCAGCACCCTGAACAATCGGTTCGAGGATCACGGCGGCAATCTCATGGCGGTGGGCAGCCATCAGCCGCGCAAAGCCGACCATGTCCATTTCATTCCACTCGCCGTCGAAACGGCTCTGCGGGGCCGGGGCAAACAGGTTTTCCGGCAGGTACCCCTTCCACAGGCTGTGCATGGAGTTATCCGGATCGCACACCGACATCGCGCCAAAGGTATCGCCGTGGTAGCCGTTGCGGAAGGTCAGGAATCGCTGACGGGATTCCCCCCTGGCATGCCAGTACTGCAGCGCCATTTTCATCGCCACTTCCACCGCCACCGAGCCGGAGTCGGCAAGGAACACGCACTCCAGCGCATCGGGCGTCATCGCCACCAGACGACGGCAGAGATCAACCGCCGGTTGATGGGTAATGCCGCCAAACATCACGTGCGACATCTGCTCAATCTGCGCTTTCATCGCGGCATTCAGACGCGGGTGGTTGTACCCGTGAATGGCCGCCCACCAGGATGACATACCGTCAACAAGCGGCTCGCCGCTGGCAAGGTGCAGTTCGCAGCCGTGGGCCGAGGCCACCGGGTAGACCGGAAGCGGGCGGGTCATGGAGGTGTAAGGGTGCCAGATATGCTGCTGGTCGAAGGCGAGATCGTCCTGGGTCATAATCGACTTGTAAACCATTTTGAAAAGTTTTAGGTTTACGAGTATAAACCGAACCGAAAATTAACAAAACCCTTTGGAGAAGCCCCATGGCTCACCACGCACGCTGGACGATGTCGCAAGTCACTGAATTATTCAATAAACCTTTCCTGGAGCTGATGTTCGAAGCCCAACAGGTGCATCGTCAGCACTTCGATCCGCGCCATGTTCAGGTCAGTACGCTGCTGTCGATCAAGACCGGTGCCTGCCCGGAAGATTGCAAATATTGCCCGCAGAGCGCGCGCTATAAAACCGGGCTGGAATCCGAACGTCTGATGGAAGTGGAGCAGGTGCTCGACTCCGCGCGTAAGGCGAAAAACGCGGGCTCTACCCGTTTCTGCATGGGGGCGGCATGGAAAAACCCGCACGATCGCGACATGCCGTACCTGGAGCAGATGGTGAAAGGGGTCAAAGAGATGGGGCTGGAAGCCTGTATGACCCTCGGCACGCTGAACGAAGAGCAAGCGCAGCGCCTGTCTGCTGCAGGGCTGGATTATTACAACCACAACCTCGACACCTCGCCAGAGTTTTACGGCAACATCATTACCACCCGTACCTATCAGGAGCGTCTGGATACGCTGGACAAAGTGCGCGAAGCGGGCATCAAAGTGTGCTCGGGCGGGATTGTGGGGCTGGGTGAAACGGTGAAAGATCGCGCCGGTCTGCTGCTGCAACTGGCGAACCTGCCGACCCCGCCGGAAAGCGTGCCAATCAACATGCTGGTGAAGGTCAAAGGCACGCCACTGGCGGATAACGAGGATGTCGATGCGTTTGATTTTATCCGCACCATCGCGGTCGCGCGCATCATGATGCCAACCTCATACGTCCGCCTTTCTGCCGGTCGCGAACAGATGAACGAGCAGACGCAGGCGATGTGCTTTATGGCTGGCGCTAACTCCATCTTCTACGGCTGCAAGCTGCTGACCACGCCGAACCCGGAAGAGGACAAAGACGTCCAGCTGTTCCGCAAGCTGGGGCTGAACCCGCATCAGACCGAGGTGCTGGCGGGAGATAACGAGCAACAGCAGCAGCTGGAGCAGCAGATTTTCAACGCCGATACCGAACAGTTCTACAACGCGGCATCCGTATGACCTGGCAGGCTCGTATTCAATCCGCGCTCGAAGAGCGCCGGGCGCGGGATGCTTTTCGCGTTCGCAGGGTAGTGGAAAACGGTGCAGGCCGTTTTCTGACCCACGCCCGGCGGCAGTACTGTAATTTTTCCAGCAATGATTATCTCGGCCTGAGCCAGCATCCGGCGATTGTTCGCGCCTGGCAGCAGGGGGCGGAACACTACGGCGTGGGCAGCGGCGGTTCGGGGCACGTCAGCGGCTATACAACAGCGCATCAGGGGCTGGAAGAGACGCTTGCCGACTGGCTGGGCTATCCGCGCGCGCTGCTGTTCATCTCCGGCTTTGCCGCCAATCAGGCGGTGATTGCCGCGCTGATGGGCAAGGACGATCGTATCACCGCGGACCGCTTAAGCCACGCCTCTTTGCTGGAGGCGGCGAGTCTCAGCCCGGCACAGCTGCGGCGCTTTGCCCACAATGATGCGCTTTCGCTCGCCACGCTGCTGGATAAACCCTGTGCCGGACAACAGCTGGTGGTGACGGAAGGGGTCTTTAGCATGGATGGCGACAGCGCGCCGCTTCGTGCGCTGTCTGACGTTGCGAAACAGCAAAACGCCTGGCTGCTGGTGGATGATGCCCACGGTATTGGCGTGATGGGTGAGGACGGTCGCGGTAGCGCCAGTCAGCAGGGCGTGAAGCCGGAACTGCTGATCGTCACCTTTGGCAAAGGCGTTGGCGTGAGCGGGGCCGCCGTGCTGTGCAGCGAGTCCGTCGCCGATTATCTGCTGCAGTTCGCCCGACATCTGATTTACAGCACCAGTATGCCGCCTGCGCAGGCGGTGGCGCTCTCTGCCTCGCTGGAGGTGATCCGCGGTGAAGAGGGGGCTGAACGGCGCGCGCGTCTGGCAGAACATATTCAGCGTTTCCGTCAGGGTCTGGATCGGCTTCCTTTCCAAAGCACCGACTCGCAGAGCGCCATCCAGCCCGTTATCGTGGGGGAAAACAACCGCGCGCTCGCGCTGGCACAGACGCTGCGCGAACGGGGAATGTGGGTCACGGCCATCCGTCCGCCCACCGTGCCGCCGGGTACGGCGCGTCTGCGTCTGACGCTGACGGCGGCGCACAAAGCGGAAGATATCGATGCGCTGCTGGAGGCTCTCCATGTCGCCAGTCAATAAACAGGCCATTGCGGCGGCGTTTGGCCGTGCTGCACGCAGTTATTCTCAGCATGATGAGCTTCAGCGTCAGAGCGCTCAGGGGCTGCTTGAGCTACTCGGTGCGCGTCGTTTCCGGTACGTACTGGATGCCGGATGCGGCCCCGGCGGCAACAGCCGCTACTGGCGCGACGCCGGAAGCCACGTCACCGCACTCGATCTCTCTGAGCAGATGCTGGACGAGGCGCGACAGCAACAGGCGGCTGACCGCTATCTGACTGGCGATATTGAGTCGCTTCCGCTGCAGGATGCGCAGTTCGATCTGGTGTGGAGTCACCTGGCGGTACAGTGGTGCAGTAGCCTTTCGCAGGCGTTAAACGAGCTGTATCGCGTGGCGCGTCCGGGCGGAAAGGTGGCCTTTACCACCCTGCTGGAAAGCTCGCTGCCCGAGCTGAATCAGGCATGGAAAGCGGTAGACGAACAGCCGCACGCCAACCGCTTTTTAGCGTATGAACAGGTGACGGACGCGCTGACGGGCTGGCGCTTTCGCAGCCAGGTGCAGAACATCACGCTGAACTTTAGCGATGCGTTCAGCGCCATGCGCTCGCTGAAGGGCATTGGCGCTACGCATCTGCATGACGGGCGCGAGAGAAAACCGCTCACGCGCGGGCAGTTGCAGCGCCTGGAGCTGGCCTGGCCGCAGCGGCGGGGCACTTTCCCGCTCTCTTATCAACTCTTTCATGGGATTATCGAACGTGACTGAACGTTATTTTGTCACCGGAACGGATACCGAAGTGGGTAAAACGGTGGCCAGTTCCGCACTGTTGCAGGCGGCTCGTCTGCAGGGCAAAACCACCGCCGGGTACAAGCCCGTCGCCTCCGGAAGTGAGATGACGGCACAGGGGTTACGCAACACCGACGCGCTGGCGCTGCAGCGTAACAGCACGCTGCCGCTGGACTATGCGGCGGTGAATCCTTATACCTTTGCCGAGCCGACGTCGCCGCACATTATCAGCGCCGATGAAGGCCGCCCCATCGCGTTTTCCGTGCTCTCGGACGGCCTGCGCGCACTGGAGCGCCAGGCTGACTGGGTGCTGGTGGAAGGCGCAGGGGGCTGGTTTACGCCGCTGTCGGACGAACTGACGTTTGCGGACTGGGTCCAGCGTGAGCAGCTTCCGGTGATCCTCGTGGTCGGGGTGAAGCTCGGCTGTATCAACCACGCCATGTTAACGGCACAGGCCGTTCAGCAGGCCGGGCTGCGTTTGGCGGGCTGGATAGCCAACGACGTGGTCGCACCCGGTAAGCGTCATCAGGAGTATCTGGCCACGCTCAGGCGAGTGCTTCCCGCGCCGTTCCTGGGGGAGATCCCATGGCTTGCGGACGGTGCTGAGCACGCCGACACCGGGCATTACCTCGACCTCAGTGCCTTGCTTCCCGCGACATCCAGTGGGCAATAAGCTCGTCATCCAGCTCGGTAACGTGGCCCTGGGCCACGTTACGCCCGCGATACAGCATACAGAAACGATCCGCTACCCGGCGGATAAACGACAGCTGCTGCTCGGCTAATAACACCGTCATCCCCAGCTCACGATTAAGCCTCGCCAGCAGATGGCCCAGCTTCTGAGCAAAGCTGTACCCTGCGCCCTGCAGCGGCTCATCCAGAATCAATACCCGCGGTCGGTTGACCAGCGCGTTAGCCAGAGCCAGCTGATACTGATCGTCCGGGGAGAGCCCGTTCGCCCGAATCTGTCGCAGCGCCCATAGCTGCGGGAACAGGTCATAGACATCGCTTTTTGCGCGCGTGTCCGTTGCCCCTGTCGCCCGCATGGCGATGTGCAAGTTTTCCTCAATGGTCAGTTGCGAAAAAATCCGTCGGTCCTGTGGCACGTAGCCAATCCCCGGCAGCGCGCGTTGATCCGGTGCCTGACGCAGTAAATCACAGGGCGGGGCACCGGCTTCGTGCCAGACGATGGTTCCGCTCTGCACCGGTAACGCGCCGGTGATGCAGTTGATGAGGGTGGTTTTTCCCATGCCGGGCAGGCCAATCACCCCTGTGCATAAGCCCTGCGGTAAATCCAAATCGACATTCCATAGCGTATGTTGGTTTCCGTAAAACTGATTGACTGCACGCAGACTCAACATCTTTCTCTCCTTAAAAATGTATGTGGGTGAGGCTCGTTAATGAATCTGCAAATCTCCTGCCAGAACCGTTGAACTGATTAAAAAAGAGGCTTTTTTAGGATAATGCCGTCGCAAAACGACCGATCGATAAGCGGATTGCACTGTCTCAGTGCCAGAACTGTTAGCGGTGGTGCAGGGACTGAAATGGCTGAATTGTGAGCAAGATCTCATTGATTGGTTATGAATAACGCAACGGTTGATTGGCAAAAATTAGCGATAAAAATTTTTTGTCACCGCCTCGTGGGAAAAACCGGGAATTTGCTGAGCGGCAGTCTGTATGGGCTGGACGCAGTTATCCACTATTCCTGTGGATAACCATGTGCATTAGAGTTAGAAAACACGCGATAAGCGAGAGAGGACGCGGGTTACGCCCAAATTGACGCGAAACGCGGCTCTGGAAAATATCCTTTAAGATTTAAATGGTTAGATAAAATCAATTGCCGTCATAAAAGTGTCACCGGTTGCCATAAAACAACCATTACCTGGCTTGACAAATGTTAAAAATGAAAATGTTCTGGGGATAACCGGGTAGGGCTGGTGTTTTATGTCGTCTCAGTCGAAATTTTGACCGGGAATACGCTAATCCTTCGGGTGCTATGCTAAATATCGTGACACGCTACTGGTTTTACATCCAGTGTTTTTTACTGGCATTCCTGGCCACAACGAGTAAAATTACTCACCTGCCGCTTTTTACATCACCAGGTTGTCGCCCATGAGTAAACCGTTCAAACTGAATTCTGCTTTCCGTCCTTCTGGCGACCAGCCTGAGGCGATCCGTCGTCTTGAAGAGGGGCTGGAAGATGGGCTGGCACACCAGACGCTGCTGGGGGTGACCGGTTCGGGTAAAACCTTCACCATCGCCAACGTCATTGCGGATCTGCAACGCCCCACCATGGTGCTGGCGCCCAACAAAACGCTGGCGGCGCAGCTGTATGGCGAGATGAAAGAGTTCTTCCCGGAGAATGCCGTCGAGTATTTCGTCTCGTATTACGATTACTACCAGCCAGAAGCCTATGTGCCGAGCTCTGACACCTTCATCGAGAAAGATGCCTCGGTGAACGAACACATTGAGCAGATGCGTCTCTCGGCGACGAAGGCGCTGCTGGAACGTCGTGATGTGGTGGTGGTCGCGTCGGTGTCTGCCATCTACGGTCTGGGCGACCCGGATCTCTACCTCAAGATGATGCTTCACCTGACGCAGGGGATGATCATCGATCAGCGTGCGATTTTGCGCCGACTGGCGGAGCTGCAGTACACCCGTAACGACCAGGCGTTCCAGCGCGGTACGTTCCGCGTGCGCGGCGAGGTTATCGACATCTTCCCGGCGGAATCGGACGACATTGCCCTGCGCGTTGAGCTGTTTGACGAAGAGGTGGAACGCCTGTCGCTGTTCGACCCGCTCACCGGCCACGTCGAGTCCGTTATTCAGCGTTACACCATCTACCCGAAAACGCACTACGTAACGCCACGCGAGCGTATTGTGCAGGCGATGGAAGAGATCAAAGAGGAGCTGGCGGAACGCCGTAAGGTGCTGCTGGCGAACAATAAACTGCTGGAAGAGCAACGCCTGAGCCAGCGTACCCAGTTCGATCTGGAGATGATGAACGAGCTGGGCTACTGCTCCGGCATCGAAAACTACTCCCGTTTCCTCTCCGGTCGTGGGCCGGGCGAGCCGCCGCCGACGTTGTTTGACTACCTTCCGGCGGACGGGTTACTGGTGATCGACGAATCCCACGTCACGATCCCGCAGATCGGCGGGATGTATCGCGGTGACCGCGCGCGTAAAGAGACGCTGGTGGAGTACGGCTTCCGCCTGCCGTCGGCGCTGGACAACCGTCCGATGAAGTTTGAAGAGTTTGAAGCGCTGGCACCGCAAACCATTTACGTTTCGGCGACGCCGGGCAACTACGAACTGGAGAAATCGGGCGATGAGGTGGTTGACCAGGTGGTTCGTCCGACAGGGCTGCTGGATCCGGTGATCGAAGTCCGTCCGGTTGCGACTCAGGTGGACGATCTGCTCTCCGAGATCCGCGCCCGTTCGGCAATCAACGAGCGCGTGCTGGTCACCACGTTGACCAAACGTATGGCGGAAGACCTGACCGAATATCTGGAAGAACACGGCGAGAAGGTGCGTTATCTGCACTCGGATATCGATACCGTGGAGCGTATGGAAATTATCCGCGACCTGCGTCTGGGCGAGTTTGACGTGCTGGTGGGGATCAACCTGTTGCGAGAGGGTCTGGATATGCCGGAAGTCTCGCTGGTGGCAATCCTCGATGCTGACAAAGAGGGCTTCCTGCGTTCTGAGCGCTCGCTGATCCAGACCATTGGCCGCGCCGCGCGTAACGTCAACGGTAAAGCGATTCTCTACGGCGATAAAATCACCCCGTCGATGGCGAAAGCGATTGGCGAAACGGAACGCCGTCGCGAGAAACAGCAGCGCTACAACGAAGAGCATGGCATTACGCCGCAGGGTCTGAACAAGAAGGTGGTGGATATTCTGGCCCTGGGTCAGAACATTGCGAAGACCAAAGCGAAAGGACGCGGCAAGGCGCGTTCCGTGGTGGAGGAAGATACCGTCGCGCTGACGCCGAAAGCGCTGCAGCAGAAAATCCACGAGCTGGAAGCGCAGATGATGCAGCACGCCCAGAACCTGGAGTTCGAAGAGGCAGCGCAAATTCGCGACCAGCTGCATCAGCTGCGGGATCTTTTCATCGCCGCATCTTAGGTAAAGCAGCGTGTTTTCGCCCTCTCCCTGTGGGAGAGGGCCAGGATGAGGGCATCAGGCCGCACAAAACGAGCCTAACCCAACTCCTGAATCGCCTTCTCCAGCGCGTCACGCAACAAGTGACGGTCATGACGGTATTTGATATCGCTGGCCTCCAGCGGCTCCTGCACCACCACGCGATCGCCAATACCCGACACATCCACTTTCGGCCCGACCACAACACCGTCGATGATTTTTTTACCGACGTACTGCTCCATCAGCTCCAGTTTATCCGCCAGGGACAGGCTGGCCGCAGCCGGACTCAATTCACGGCCTAAATTACCGATGTACACCATCGGGGCGGGCGTTCTGCGCAGGGCCTGCGCCAGCTCTTTCACCAGTAAAATCGGCATCAGGCTGGTGTAAAAACTGCCCGGGCCAATCAGGATCAAATCCGCCTCGGCGATGGCCTCAACTGCTTCGCGCGTGGCAGGAACGGCCGGGTAAGTCATCAGCTCTTTCGGCGGCAGCGTAAGCTGATCAATATTCACTTCGCCGTACACTTCATGGCCTTCCACGTCGATGGCCATCAAATCGACCGGTTGTTCAGACATCGGGATCAGGAACGCATCCACTTTGAGCAGATTGCGGATGAGATTGATCGCTTCCAGCGGGCGCACGCTCAGGTGATCCAGCGCTTTAAGCATCAAATTTCCAAGGTTATGCCCGGAAAGTTCCCCGTTACCGCCAAAACGGTACTCAAACATCGCCGAGGCGACGCTCGGTTCGGTAATTAACTGGTTCAGGCAGTTACGCATATCGCCCCAGGCAATGCCGCCTTCTGCGCGTCGGATCCGCCCCGTCGATCCGCCGTTATCCGTTGTTGTTACTATCCCTGTCAGTCTTGAGCCAAGGGATGACAAAGAGGACATCACCCGGCCCAGACCATGGCCTCCACCCAGTGCCACCACCCGGTCAAGATCCGCAAAAGTGCGATTGCGCATACATATTCCTTATCACGTTCGATCTGCGTAACAGTAACCTAACTACCCCTAAAAGACGATGCCTCAGCCAGGGCAAAATGACGTATATCAATGCGAATCTGCTGTTTTGGCGTATTCTGTAACGAAAATGCACGATCAGGTCGCTATATACATGTTTATATAGCGTTAAGCGGTAATGGCGAAAGGGTGATTTACGCGCTACTATCGCCATAACCACGTTTTCAAATTTGAAAACATACACTCTAGCCCTGGTGCCTGTGTCGAAAGATATGGCGCCCTGGCCGTGGCAACTATGCCACCAGGGTACAGAAAGAAATGACTGTGCCTCCCGTATCTGGAAAGGTGTACATGGCTTCACAACTTACTGATGCTTTCGCGCGTAAGTTTTACTACTTACGTCTGTCGATTACCGATGTGTGCAACTTCCGTTGCACCTACTGTCTGCCCGACGGCTACAAACCGGGCAGCGTCACCAATAACGGCTTTCTCTCCGTGGATGAAGTTCGCCGCGTTACGCGCGCGTTCTCGGCACTCGGCACGGAAAAAGTGCGTCTGACCGGCGGAGAACCTTCGCTGCGCCGTGACTTCCCCGACATTATTGCCGCCGTGCGTGAAAACGAACGCATCCGTCAGATTGCGGTGACCACCAATGGCTACCGCATGGCGCGCGATGTCGCAACCTGGCGTGATGCGGGCTTAACGGCCATTAACGTCAGCGTGGACAGCCTGGATGCCCGTCAGTTTCATGCCATTACCGGGCAGGATAAATTCCAGCAGGTGATGGACGGTATTGATGCCGCGTTTACCGCCGGGTTCGATAAGGTCAAAGTCAACACCGTACTGATGCGTGATGTAAACCATCATCAGCTGGATACCTTCCTGGCGTGGATCAAATCCCGCCCCATTCAACTGCGGTTTATTGAACTCATGGAGACGGGCGAGGGCAGCGAGCTGTTCCGCCGCCATCACATCTCCGGCATGGTGTTGCGCGATGAGCTGCTTAAACGCGGCTGGATCCACCAGATCCGCCAGCGCAGCGACGGCCCGGCGCAGGTCTTTTGTCACCCGGATTACGAAGGGGAGATTGGGCTTATCATGCCTTACGAGAAAGATTTCTGCGCCAGCTGTAACCGCCTGCGCGTCTCCTCGGTGGGCAAACTGCATCTCTGTCTGTTCGGGGATGGCGGCGTTAACCTTCGCGATCTGCTGGAAGACGATGCGCAACAGACCGCGTTGGAAGCGCGTATTTCTGAGGCGCTGACGCATAAAAAACAGACCCACTTCCTGCATCAGGGCAACACCGGCATTACTCAGAACCTGTCATACATTGGCGGGTAATCAGGCTTAAGAAGGAACCAGAAGATGAGTCAGGTCAGCGCGGAATTTATCCCGACACGTATTGCCATCCTTACCGTTTCCGACCGTCGTGGCGAAGAGGATGACACCTCCGGCCACTGGCTGCGCGAAGCCGCCCATGACGCCGGGCATAAGATCGTCGATAAAGCGATCGTCAAAGAGAACCGCTATGCCATACGCGCACAGGTCTCCCAGTGGATTGCCAGCGATGAAGTGCAGGTGGTGTTGATCACCGGCGGCACCGGTTTTACCGCAGGCGACCAGGCGCCAGAGGCGCTTATCCCGCTGTTCGACCGCGAGGTAGAAGGCTTCGGCGAAGTGTTTCGCATGCTGTCGTTTGAAGAGATTGGTACCTCGACGCTGCAGTCACGTGCGGTGGCGGGCATGGCGAACAACACACTGATATTCGCCATGCCGGGCTCGACCAAAGCCTGCCGCACCGCGTGGGACAACATTATCGCCCCGCAGCTGGATGCCCGTACCCGTCCGTGTAATTTTCATCCCCATTTAAAGAAATAAGCTATGTCGCAACTGACCCACATTAACGCCGCTGGCGAAGCGCATATGGTGGACGTTTCTGCCAAGGCCGAAACGGTCCGCGAGGCGCGTGCCGAAGCGTTCGTTACCATGCTGCCAGGCACCCTGGCGATGATTATCGACGGCAGCCACCATAAGGGTGATGTCTTTGCCACTGCCCGCATCGCCGGGATCCAGGCGGCGAAACGTACCTGGGACTTAATTCCGCTCTGCCACCCGCTGATGCTCAGCAAGGTGGAGGTCAATCTTCAGGCCCAGCCAGAGCACAACCGCGTGCGCATCGAATCGCTGTGTCGTTTAACCGGTAAAACGGGCGTGGAGATGGAAGCGCTGACGGCGGCGTCCGTTGCCGCGCTGACCATCTACGATATGTGCAAAGCGGTGCAGAAAGATATGGTGATTGGCCCGGTTCGTCTGCTGGCGAAAAGCGGCGGCAAATCCGGTGATTTTAAGGTGGACAGCCATGATTAAGGTGCTCTTTTTTGCCCAGGTGCGTGAACTGGTGAATACCGACAGCCTGACGCTGGAAGCGACGTTTAAAGACGTTGCCGCACTGCGTGCGCATCTGGCGGCGCAAAGCGACCGTTGGGCGCTGGCGCTGGATGAAGGGAAGCTGCTGGCCGCCGTCAACCAGACGCTGGTGGAGTTTACCCATCCGCTGGCGGCAGGTGATGAAGTGGCCTTCTTCCCACCGGTGACGGGGGGTTAAGATGGCTGATACGCGAATTCTGGTTAGCCCTGAGCGCTTTAACGTCGGTACGGAATATCACTGGCTGGCAGAGCGCGATGAAGACGGTGCTGTTGTGACCTTCACCGGTAAAGTGCGTAACCACAACCTTGGCGACAGCGTAAAAGCGCTGACGCTGGAACACTATCCGGGCATGACCGAGAAATCTCTGGCTGCGATCGTCGAAGAGGCGCGAGGCCGCTGGCCGCTCGGGCGTGTGACGGTTATCCACCGCATCGGTGAGATGTGGCCGGGCGAGGAGATCGTTTTCGTGGGGGTGACCAGCGCCCATCGCGGCAGCGCGTTTGCTGCCGGGGAGTTCATCATGGATTACCTGAAAACCAAAGCCCCGTTCTGGAAACGTGAAGCGACGCCGGAGGGGGAGCGGTGGGTTGAATCGCGCGACAGCGACAAACAGGCCGCCAGCCGTTGGTAACAGGTTTATGTGGATGTGTTAGTCTTAACGTGTGTGTCTACTTAATCAGGAGTGAATCATGGACCGATTTCCGCGTTCCGATTCGATAGTACAGCAGACCCGTAGTGGCCTGCAGACGTATATGGCTCAGGTTTATGGCTGGATGACGGTGGGCTTACTGCTTACCGCATTTATCGCGTGGTATGCGGCCAATACCCCTGAACTGATGATGTTTATCTTTTCCAGCAAAATCACCTTCTTTGGGCTGATCATTGCGCAACTGGCACTGGTGTTTGTGCTCTCCGGTCTGGTACAGAAGCTGAGTGCCGGGATGGCGACCACCCTGTTTATGCTCTATTCGGCACTGACGGGACTGACGCTTTCCAGCATTTTCATCGTCTATACCTACTCCTCCATCGCCAGCACCTTTGTGGTCACCGGCGGGATGTTTGGTGTGATGAGCCTGTACGGTTACACCACCAAACGTGACCTCAGCGGTCTTGGCAACATGCTATTCATGGGGTTGATCGGGATTGTGCTGGCGTCGCTGGTAAACCTGTGGCTGAAGAGCGACGCGCTGATGTGGGCGGTGACCTATATCGGGGTGGTGATTTTCGTTGGCTTAACCGCCTACGACACCCAGAAGCTGAAAAACATCGGTGAGCAGATTGACGTGCGTGACAGTTCCAACCTGCGTAAATACTCAATTCTGGGCGCCCTGACGCTGTATCTGGACTTCATCAACCTGTTCCTGATGCTGCTGCGTATTTTCGGCAACCGTCGTTAAATACTGCCCCTCACCCTAACGGTGCGGTTTTTCTCCCTCTCCCTGTGGGAGAGGGCCGGGGTGAGGGCATCAGACCGCTGCGCCTATTTTGCCATCGCCTTCTCGTTCTTCGCTCTCAGCTTCTTCGCCCGGCTCTCAAGCACCAGATAACAGACCGTGGCCAGCGCCAGCGGCAGGAAGTAATAGAGCATGCGGTAGGCGAGCAGGGCGGCGATAATCGTCCCATGAGAAACATGTTCTCCGGCAAGCAGGGCGATAAATACCGCTTCCAGCACCCCAATCCCGGCCGGAATATGTACGATCACCCCGGCAATACTGCTCACCAGCAGCACCCCCAGCACGAAGAAATAATTCACATCTTCGCCAATGAGCAGCCAGATAATTGCCCCCATCGCCATCCAGTTGGCGCTGGAGACCGCCATCTGCAGCACGGCAAATTTCCATGAAGGTAAAACCAGCTTTTGCCCTTTGATGGTCATATGGCGGCGTCTGGCAAAGGCGCAGGCCCAGAGATACAGGGCGATAATGAGCAGGAGCGCGAAACCCAAAATCCGCAGCGTGGCTTCATCGATATACCAGTGTGCGGGCAACTGCACCACGCCGATGGTAAAGATCACCCCACCCAGCAGAATATAACCCAGCCAGTTGGTGGTAATGCTCAGCGAAAATATACGCGTGATGGTCCCACCGGGCAGTCCCAGGCGCGAGTACAGGCGATAGCGCATGCCAATCCCCCCGACCCAGGTGCTGAGCGTCAGGTTAAAGGCGTAGCAGATAAACGACACCAGCATGACCTGGCGTTTTGCCAGCTTGTGGCCGCAGTAGGCGCGGCCCAGCAGGTCATAGCAGCCGTACATCAGATAGCTCACAATCACCAGCCCAACCGCTCCCAGCAGCACCATCCGGTTGTAGTTGCGGATGACTTTCCACACCTCTTCCCAATCCACCTTTTGCGCGTAAACCACCAGCAGCACCGCAACGGCAATAAAAAACAGCCAGGTCAGGATCTTTTTCGCCATTCGCCAGCGTGGATGCGATTTAGACATCAGGTTTTCCCTCCATCTTCCGCCTCAATGCGGTCCTGGGTTTCCATCTCGGGTTGAACAGGCGGATCCACCAGCGCAAGTTTTGGGGTATGCGCCGGCAGCCAGCCCACCATCGCCGGGAAATGGCGCAGGAAGTGGAACACCACTACGCTGATCCCCAGATTCCACCAGGTGCGTTTTGGCACCATGGACTCGTCCACGCGCACGCAGTCGTTGACGATCAGACCCTGCAGGTTATCCCGCAGGGTCTGGTTAAACTGGCGATCGTGAATGATCAGGTTCGCTTCCAGGTTAAGCGACAGGCTCAGCGGATCGAGGTTACTGGAGCCGACGGTCGCCCAGTGATCGTCCATCAGCGCGACTTTGCCGTGCAGCGGTCGGCGACGGTATTCGTAGATCTGCACTCCGCCTTTGAGCAGGTAGTTATAGAGCAGCCGCGCGCCGACTTTGACGATGGGCATATCCGGCTCGCCCTGCACAATCAGCTTCACGCGGACGCCGCGTCGGGCAGCACTGCGCATGGCGTGCAGCAGCCGGTAGCCCGGGAAGAAATAGGCGTTAGCGATGATCACTTCGCGTTTGGCATTCGCCAGCATTTTCAGGTAGTGGCGCTCAATATCGTCCCGGTGCTCGCCGTTATCCCGCCAGACGAACAGCGCCTGCGCTTCGCCGGGCTTCCGGTTCTCTTCCGGACGATGGCGGCGCTTCCACCAGCGTCGGGCGGCCTCTTTGCCGGGTAAGTTTTCCAGTTCAAACAGCAAAATGTCCTGAACCACAGGCCCTTCGATGCGGATGGCGTAATCCTGCTTGGCCTCCGGGCCGTAGTCAGACATATGCTCGGCGGAGTAGTTAATGCCACCGACAAACGCCACCGTCTCATCAACGACAACGATTTTGCGGTGCATCCGGCGAAAGAGATTGGTACGCATGCCGAACAGGCGAGGGCCGGGATCGTAGTAGCGGAACACAACGCCTGCGGCAGTGAGCTCATTCACGAACGCATCGCTGAGATCGGGCGAGCCATAGCCATCCAGCAGCGCTTCAATTTTTACGCCGCGCTGGGCGGCGCGCAGCAGCACGCTGTGCAACTGTTTGCCCACATCATCTTCAAACCAGATAAAGGTCTCGAGGATCACTTTATGCTGCGCGCGGTCTATCGCATCAAAAACGGCGGGGTAATATTCGTCCCCGTTGACCAGCAGCGTGATCCGGTTGCCTTCCTGCCAGGTACATTTCATAAGTGGATCTCCGCGCTCAGCGGGGCATGGTCGGAAAGGTGGCGCCAGTTAAGCAACGCCAGCGCGGTCGGGCTGCTGGCATGGGCGTTTTTCACATAAATGCGGTCAAGCCTCAGCAACGGGAAGCGCACCGGAAACGTGCGCGCAGGTCTGCCGTGCGCGCGGGTGAAAATTTCCTCCAGCCCGGCCTCCACTTTCAGAGGGTGGTTAGCCCGCTGCCGCCAGTCGTTGAAATCCCCGGCAATGACCACTGGCTCTCCTTCGGGCAGGGCGTTAGTCCACTCGGCCAGCATCTGCAGCTGTGCCTGGCGATGCGCTTCCCGTAAACCGAGATGCACACAGCCAACGTGCACCGGAAAATCGAGATCCGGCGGGGCGATACGGCAATACAGCAGCCCACGCTTTTCGCTTTCGCCGACGGAGACGTCCCGGTTCTCGTAATGTTCAATGGGATAACGCGACAACACCGCATTTCCGTGATGCCCTTCAGGATAGACCGCATTGCGGCCGTAAGCGTAATCACTCCACATGGTGTCGGCCAGAAATTCGTAGTGGGGCGTGTCGGGCCAGTTTTCGAAGTGCATCGGATGGACCTCGTGCGCGCCCATCACTTCCTGCAGGCAGACAATGTCCGCGCTGACGGTGCGAACCGCGTCGCGCAGCTCCGGTAAAATGAAGCGGCGATTAAATGCTGTGAAGCCTTTATGAATGTTTATCGTCAGCACTTTAAGCGAGAAATGCTGCATTTTTTTGGTCATAAGCTCCTTCCTGAGTGACTATCCCAATGAAAATAAAGTGTAGTCGTCGTCACAAAAAGATGCGGTGTTACGGAATTTTCCGTAAAGTGCGGTAGTCTGATTAAGCAGAGAAAAATCCTTCAGGAGAGAAGCCATGAAGTGGCAACAACGTGTTCGTGTCGCAACGGGTCTAAGTTGCTGGCAGATAATGTTGCATTTACTGGTCGTGGCCGTACTGGTGATGGGCTGGATGAGCGGCACGCTGGTGCGTGTTGGCTTAGGACTATGCGTCCTCTATGGCGTCACCGTGCTGTCGATGTTGTTCCTGCAGCGCCATCATGAAGCGCGCTGGCGCGAGGTGGGTGATGTGCTCGAAGAGCTCACCACCACCTGGTACTTTGGTGCCGCAATGATTGTGCTGTGGCTGCTGTCCCGTGTGCTGCAAAACAACCTGCTGCTGGCGCTGGCCGGTCTGGCCATTCTTGCAGGGCCTGCGGTGGTCTCTTTGCTGGCCAAAGAGAAAAAGCTACGCAATGTTGCGTCTAAACATCGCGTACGCCACTGAACCCGTCGTGGCCGCTATGACCAGTAGCGGCCACAAACTTCCCCAGATAATATCCAGACTCGCATCCTTCAGATAAATTTGCTTGGTGATATCCGTAAAGTGACGAATCGGGTTTATCCACGTCAGATCCTGTAACCACACCGGCATATTCTCAACCGGCGAAACATACCCGGAGAGCAGGATGGCCGGCATCATAAAGACAAACACGCCAATAAACGCCTGCTGCTGCGTGGAGCAGAGCGCGGAAATCAGCAGGCCAAACCCGACCAGCGACAGCCCGTAGATCACCATCGTGAAGTAGAACAGCGCCAGTGACCCGGCGAACGGGATCTGGTAGGCCCAGATCCCCACGCCCAGCACGATGGTAGCCTGGAACGTGGCAACAATCAGGGCGGGAACCGCTTTACCGACGAAGATTTGCCAGGTCGCCAGCGGGGAGACCAGCAGCTGATCGAGCGTACCTTGCTCGCGTTCGCGGGCGACGGACAGGGAGGTGACGATCATCACCCCAATGGTGGTAATCATGGCGATCAGCGACGGCACCACAAACCATTTGTAGTCCAGGTTTGGGTTGTACCAGTTACGTACCACCAGCTCGCTGTTGTTGGGCTTCGGTTTCCCCTCCATCAACTCCTGCTGATAATCCTTCACCACCTGTTGCAGATAATTCGCGGCAATCTGCGCGCTGTTGGAGTTACGCCCGTCGAGGATCAACTGCATGGGCGCGGGCTGGAAGGTGTCCAGATTGCGGGAAAAATCAGCCGGAAAACGCACCAGCAGCAGCGCTTTCTGGGTATCGATGGTGTGCTGGATCGCCTGTGGACTTTTCAGCAGGAGGATATGGGTAAAAGCCTTCGCCCGGGCAAAGCGCTGGGTCAGCTCGACGGAATGTTTACCGTTGTCTTCGTTGTAAATCGCGATGGTGGCGTTGGTCACCTCAAGCGTGGCGGCAAAAGGGAACAGAAACACCTGGATGAGCACCGGCAACACCAGAATGGCGCGGGTTTGCGGCTCGCGCAGCAGCGATTGCAGCTCTTTGCGTATTAACGTCCATAAACGGTGAAACATGTTCGCTCCTTAATCCAGACGCCGTTTGGTTTTCATCCACGTCAGCCCAATAAACATCGCCGCCGACGCCAGCAAAAACAGGGTATTGATAATCAGCACTACCGGAATATTCCCCGCCAGGAACAGGCTTTGCAGCGTGCTGACGAAATAGCGCGCCGGAATTATGTAGGTCACGGCACGGATCACCGCGGGCATGCTGTCTATCTGGAAGATAAACCCGGACAGCATAATCGACGGTAAAAAGGCGGCGTTCAGCGCCACCTGCGCGGCGTTAAACTGGTTGCGGGTGACGGTGGAGATGAGCAGCCCCATGCCCAGCGTGCTCAGCAGGAAGAGGCTGGTAATGAAAAAGAGCAGCACCAGTGAGCCGCGGTACGGCACCCCGAGGATAAACACCGAGACCAGCATACAGAGCAGCATCGCCAGCATGCCGAG
This sequence comes from Enterobacter cloacae complex sp. 309I3, assembly GCF_050031595.1. Classification (NCBI taxonomy): domain Bacteria; kingdom Pseudomonadati; phylum Pseudomonadota; class Gammaproteobacteria; order Enterobacterales; family Enterobacteriaceae; genus Enterobacter; species Enterobacter cloacae complex sp. 309I3. The sequence continues at coordinate 1,476,647 of NZ_JBLGWI010000001.1, forward strand.
GAAGTAGTAGGGGATAAGCTTACACAGCAGCAGCTCAAGGCGCGTCACTTCGGTTGAAAGCAGCGCTTCCATGGTGCCGCGCTCCCACTCGCGGGCAATCACCAGCGAGGTCAGGATTGCGCCAATCACCGTCATAATGATGGTGACCGCACCCGGGATAATAAAATGCTGGCTGATGGCGGCAGGGTTAAACCAGTAGCGCATCTGTACGTCGATCAGCGGTTCGAACGTTTCGCCCCGGTCTTCAGCGCGCTGCATCTGCCAGAGCTGCCAGATCCCCTCTACGTAGCCCTGGACAAAGTTGGCGGTATTCGGCTCGCTGCCGTCAGTGATCACCTGGATCGGCGCAGCGGTATTTGCCCGCGCCATGTTGGCGGCAAAATCGACCGGGATCACCACCAGACCGCGGATTTTCCCGGCCTGCATCTTCTGAATAAGCGCTTGCCGGTTGTCGCTGATGGTGGCGTCAATGTAGGGCGAGCCGGTCATGGCGTGGGTGAAGTCCAGCGCCTCTTCGCTCTGTTGCTCCAGTAATATCCCGACCCGCAGCTTGCTGGAGTCGAGGTTGATCCCATAGCCGAAGATAAACAGCAGCAGAAGCGGGATAACCACCGCAATCAGCCAGCTGCTGGGGTCACGCACGATCTGACGCGTCTCTTTGATGCACAGCGCGCGCACCCGGCGCCAGGAAATCGCCTTATTGCGCATCGGCATTCTCCTTATCCCAGTCGTGGATGAGGGTGATAAACGCCTGCTCCATGGTCGGGTCCGGCACCTCGTCGTCTGCAGCCTGGGCTTTCAGGTCATCCGGCGTGCCGTGGGCAATCAACTTGCCGCGATAGACCAGCCCGATACGGTCGCAATACTCCGCCTCGTCCATAAAGTGGGTGGTTACCATCACCGTTACCCCTTTCTCCACCATGCTGTTGATGTGCAGCCAGAACTCGCGGCGGGTGAGGGGATCAACACCTGACGTGGGTTCATCCAGAAACAGAATATCGGGCTCGTGCATCAGCGAGCAGGCCAGCGCCAGCCGCTGTTTGAATCCCAGGGGCAGCTCATCCGTGGCGTGGGAAGCGATAGCTGTCAGGCCAAACGCCTCGCTCATGCGGTGGATTTTCTCGTCCTGGGCACGCCCTCGCAGGCCGTAAACGCCGGAGAAAAAGCGCAGGTTTTGCTCGACCGTCAGGTTGCCGTACAGCGAGAACTTCTGCGCCATATACCCCAGATGCTGGCGCGCCTTGCCGGAGCTGACTTTCAAATCCATATCCAGTACCAGCGCTTTGCCGGACGTAGGCACCAGCAGGCCACACATCATCTTAAAGGTGGTGGATTTCCCCGCGCCGTTTGGCCCGAGCAGGCCAAAAATTTCACCGCGTTTCACCGCGAAATTGACGTTATCGGTGGCGGCGAAATCACCGAATTTTTTGGTCAGGGATTTGGCTTCGATCACCGTCTCACCCGCCGTACCTTCCACCGTGTGCAGGATCGCCCCGAGCGGCGATTCCGAAGTACCCGCTCCGCCCAGCAGATCGATAAACGCGTCCTCAAAGCGGGGAGCCGTCTCTTCCATCTCAATGTCAGGCATGCCCGGCGCGTGACGAATATCCGCTTCGGTCGCCTCTTTGGTCAGGATCACGCGCACCGAACGGCCCTGAATCATCCCGTCGCTGACCTGGGGCAGCTTCAGCACCCGTTGCAGCAGTTTGCGGTTCGACTCCTGCTGGCTGTGCATCAGGAAACTGCGTCCGGCCATGCTTTGGGTCAGCTTCGTCGGTTCTCCCTGATAAAGCAGCTCGCCTTCGTTCATCAGCAGCACATCGCGACACTGCTCGGCTTCATCCAGATAGGAGGTGCTCCAGAGGATCAGCATTCCGTCACCGGCCAGCTCGTGCACCATCTGCCACAGCTCGCGGCGTGAAATGGGGTCCACGCCCACGCCGGGCTCATCCAGCAGCAGCACTTTCGGCTCGCCGACCAGCGTACAGGCCAGCCCCAGCTTTTGCTTCATCCCGCCGGAGAGCTTGCCCGCCAGACGATCGGTGAAGGGACCGAGGGAGGTGAAGGACAGCAGACGGGCGAAAGTCTGCTGACGGGTTTCACCGGTCACGCTGCGCAGATCGGCGTACAGATTAAGGTTCTCCATCACCGTCAGGTCTTCATAGAGACCAAACTTCTGCGGCATATAGCCGAGCATGGCGTGGAGTGCACCGTCATCTTTAATCGGATCGAGCCCGAGCACGCTGGCCGCCCCTTCATCGGGCTTAAGCAGGCCTGCCAGCATCCGCATCAACGTGGTTTTGCCTGCGCCGTCCGGGCCAACCAGCCCCGTCACATAGCCTTTCTGGATGGTACAGTTCAGCGGCGCGACGGCCGGTTTTTCCATGCCCGCGAAGCGTTTGACCAGATTGTCGAGCCGGATAACCGCGTCATTCATGTCGTTCCCCGCTGTTCACTTTTACGGTGACTGGCATGCCCTGGCGCAGCGCGTCGTCCGCATCGGTGACGATGATGCGCAGGCGATACACCAGGTCGGTACGCAGATCCGGCGTTTCCACCGTTTTTGGCGTGAACTCAGCGGTGGGTGAAACAAAGCCCACTTTGCCGTGATACGGCTTATCCGGACGACCGTCGGTATAGAGCAACAGTTCGCGACCCGGCTGCATCTGGCCGAGGTTTGGTTCATCAATGTAGGCGCGCACCCATACCGGACGGGTGAGCGACAGGGTTAAAACGGTGCTTCCGGCGTTGAGCATGCTGCCGGGCTCCACGGCGCGGGTCATCAGCGTGCCGTCAGACGGTGCCACCAGCGTGGTGTCATGCAGATCGAGTTCCGCCTGGGCCAGCTGGGCCTGCGCCTGTTCAAGGCTGGCTTTGGCCTGGGCGATATCCTGCGGGCGGTTACCGGTGTGGTACTGACTCAGTTTGTCCTGTGCGGATTTCAGCGTTGCCTGAGCCTGATCGCGTGATGAACGGGCGTTTTCCAGATCGTTGGCCGAAATAGTGCGGCTTTTCCACAGCCCCTGCTGGCGGGCATAGAAATTCTGCGCATAGTCATAGGCCGCCTGCGCCTGTTTGACTGCGGCAGCAGCCTGGGCAATCTCTTCGTCACGATAACCGGCCAGCATCAGATCATATTGCGCCTGGGCGACGGAAACCCCGGCTTTTGCCTGCATTAACGCGTTCTCGTAGGGCGCTTTATCAAGCATCCCCAGCGTCTGCCCGGTTTTGATGGTGTCGCCCTCATCCACGTTAAGCGACGCCAGCCGCCCCCCGACGCGGAAGCTCATATTCACGGTGCGAATATCAACGTTACCGTACAGCGTCAGGCCGCGATCCTGATGGCTTTGATACCACAGCCAGCCACCGACGCCTGCGGCAAGCAAAACAACAACCACCAGAATGATGGCGACAGGTTTTTTCATGACTTCAGGCTCCTTTGCGTTAAGCCTTGCAGGATCAGATCCAGATGACAGGTGATAACCTGGCTAATCTGCGCGGCTTTATCCTCATCAAATTGTGTCCAGCCGGTGCGTAACAGAATCGTTTCTCGCCCCAGACGGAAGGCCAGAATCTCACCCAGCAGGGCGTGGGTATGCAAAATCGTAGCGGTATCGTTGGCGTCTTGCCCGGTATAGGCCGCGATCAGCCGGGTCAGGTGCGTGTGCATCGGGGCAATCACCTGGTCATGCACCAGCTGGTAGGCGGCAGTGGGGAAGAGCTGTTCACGGGAGATAAAACGACTCAGGTTCAGCGTGTCGTCGTGCGTCAGCAGGCGGATCATGTTGTGGCAGGCGTTGAGGATCAGCTGGCGGATAGCGTCACGATCGGGCGACGTCTGGCTGAGCAGCGCGGTGGCTTCCTCCACGTGCGGGTGAAACTGCGTGCCAATAAAATCGGCGATCCACTGGGCACAGGCGAGGTATAAATCCTCTTTTGAGCCAAAATAGTAGGGGATAGCCGCAATGTTTTGCCCGGCCTGCGCCGCGATATCCCGGGTGGTGGCGTGTAAGCCATACTCACCAAACTGCGCCAGCGCGGCAGCAATAAGCTGGCTTTTGGCCTGTTCGCCTTTAGAGGTTGTCGGGGTTGTATTCATAGCGGCATTAAAAATTAATCAATCGATTGATTAAGATTATGCCTGATTAGCGAAATCGTCGAGGGAAGGTGGAGGGATATTTTATGCGCCACGTCACAAAAGCTGCTACACTCCGCCCCTTCGCGACATTGTGGTTTTTGTCCTCCTAATTGTTATATCTCCCTGAAAACTACACCTGTGATGGTCGGGGCGGTTCGGAGTTTTTATGTCTTTTGATTCCCTTGGCCTGAACCCGGAAATTCTGCGCGCGATCGCAGAGCAGGGCTACGTTGAGCCAACCCCAATCCAGCAGCAGGCGATCCCTGCCGTTCTGCAGGGCCGTGACCTGATGGCCAGTGCCCAGACCGGGACCGGTAAAACCGCAGGCTTCACCCTGCCACTGTTAGAGCTGCTGGTAAAAAATCAGCCGCACGCGAAGGGGCGTCGCCCGGTTCGTGCGCTGATCCTCACCCCAACCCGCGAGCTGGCGGCGCAGATTGGCGAGAACGTGCGTGATTACAGCCGCTATCTCAACATTCGTTCGCTGGTGGTTTTCGGCGGTGTGAGCATTAACCCACAGATGATGAAACTGCGCGGCGGCGTGGACGTGCTGGTGGCAACGCCGGGCCGTCTGCTGGATCTGGAACATCAGAACGCCGTGAAGCTAGATAACGTTGAAATTCTGGTGCTGGACGAAGCCGACCGCATGCTCGACATGGGCTTTATCCACGATATTCGCCGCGTGCTGGCTAAGCTCCCGCCGCGCCGTCAGAACCTGCTGTTCTCCGCGACCTTCTCCGACGAGATCAAAGCGCTGGCTGAAAAGCTGCTGCATAACCCGCTGGAAGTTGAAGTGGCGCGCCGCAACACCGCCTCTGAGCAGGTGACCCAGCACGTCCATTTCGTTGATAAAAAGCGTAAGCGGGAACTGCTCTCCCAGATGATTGGTCAGGGTAACTGGCAGCAGGTGCTGGTCTTTACCCGTACCAAGCACGGTGCAAACCACCTGGCGGAACAGCTGAACAAAGACGGTATTCGCAGTGCGGCTATCCACGGTAACAAGAGCCAGGGGGCGCGTACCCGTGCGCTGGCGGACTTTAAATCCGGTGATATCCGCGTGCTGGTGGCCACCGACATCGCTGCCCGTGGTCTGGACATTGAAGAGCTGCCGCACGTGGTGAACTACGAGCTGCCAAACGTGCCGGAAGACTATGTTCACCGTATCGGCCGTACTGGTCGTGCGGCGGCCACTGGCGAAGCGCTCTCGCTGGTCTGCGTGGATGAACACAAACTGCTGCGCGATATCGAACGTCTGCTGAAGAAAGAGATCCCGCGTATTGAAACGCCGGGGTACGAAGTGGATCCGTCCATCAAAGCGGAGCCAATTCAGAATGGTCGCCAGCAGCGTGGCGGCGGTGGACGCGGTCAGGGCGGCGGCCGTGGTCTGCAGCAGCCACGCCGTGCCGAAGGCGGTGCGCCTAAGTCGGGCAATAAACCGCCTCGCCGCGACGGCGAAGGGAAACCGGCAGGCGAAGGGCAGCGCCGTCGCCGTCCGCGTAAACCGGCTAACCCACAGTAATCTGGAAGCCCGGCCGTAAAGCCTAATGCCGTTCACTTAAGCCTCACGTGACTTAAAGCTGAACGGATATTTAGGCGGAACATAAAGCACCGAACGATCATGTCTTCGGTGCTTTCTTTTTTCCGGCAAAAAGAAGGATTTTACATTTTCCCTCATTCCTTTCAGATATTTAGGTATATTTACTGCTGTACCTTTACCGCAGACCCGGGCAACCATAGCCCTTAGATTCGTAACGCTAACACCGCATGTTGGCCCAACGAATCGGCCTCCCTCAGCAGTATTAGCAGAACGATGCCCCACAGTACGCACGCGCCCGGTGCTATGGCAGTGATCCAGCACGGCTGATGCAAGGCGCAGCAGCTTACCTGTCACCGCACTGCGGCGGTATTGATAATTCCATAAGAAGACACGGACAGCTGCCACGTCAGCGCGGCGCAGATCCAGCCGCCCCGAACCATTCATCAGGAAGCGATACACATCTTCGAATACAGCAGCATTTGTAATCCGTTCAGCCAACGGCATGTTGCCGAGATACTCCAGATAACCCACAGCCTCACTGTCAAAACGCAAAACAGGGGAATAAACGCCACAGAGGAAGGCAAATCGATATACAGCCCCTCTAATTACCTATCACTTTGTTACAACTGCTCATTTACTCACCACCGGCAAAAGCCTACACTTTTCTTAAGGATTTCAAACCAACACAGGGATAAAAATAAATGGCTATTGGTCACTACTTATTCAGGGGTGATAAAACGGTTTGCGGTGGTCGGATTATTGAAGGATGTATCGATCATCAGTTTTTTTCTAGAGACATGGCTTGTGAAGGGCATCAAGTGACATGTGGGAAACATGCTGGCAGATTCCGCATAGTGGGAGGGCTTGAAAACGATGAAATACATGGTAAAAGGATTGCCGGAACACTGCACAGCCGTAGCTCTTGCCCCTGCAAATCACGTTTTATCCCTTCTATCTTCGATACTTACGAATTTTCTACAGAGCCAGCGAAAGCCAACACCGCCCAATCTCACATCGTTGAGTTTCCCGTTCTCCCTGGCCCGATTGCAGATCCTAAAATTGATAGCTTTGCTGACACCTGCGAGCCAGAAGATAACCCGTTATTGAATGGTGTTTACATCTGGACTGAAACCACTGACGCAGGACACGCCTTTGTATCCGTACATCAGAATAATTCGATCTACGTATACACCTATGGGCGATTTGGTAGAAGAGGTCCAGCTAACTTTACAGGCGATGGAATACTCAACTTCTTTACCGGAGAGGATGCTCGTAGCTACTACCGTGAAGAACTTTATAAAGTTAATGCTCGGGTATTCAAGATTGATGATGCATCCGTAGCTGAGACACGCTCATTGTTTAAAAACCTTTGTAACTCAGGAGCAAAGCCAATCCCTACAGAGAAAATGGGTGAAAGAACCAAACTCAGGGGAAGAGTAATTGACGTCTATGATCTGACTGGTAGCAACTGTACAACGCATACTGTTCAGGTAATTCGTAAATCAGGCTCAAACGTTTTCGAAACAAGCTACACATCGACTACAACACAATTACCGATTGAAAGCGAGGAAGACTTTGCAGTGCCTTTGTCTCTACAAAATTATCTTATTCGCAAAAGCAGTAGCTTAAGTTCGATGCAAGTAACTGAAGTTACCAACGAATTCAAAGAACAGTATCCAAACATAGACAATTACACTGCTGGTGAAGAAAACGCTATAGAGAAAAACCTTGCAGCGGGAGCCTCAAAATTAGGTTCAGCGTCTGGTTATTCTGGCGGTACGGTTGGTGGCGTCTTGGGGGGGTCATATGACCTTGACGAGTAGAACAAAATTTATCATCCGATGGGGAAGCATAATCACGATTTCTTTCATTTACATAGCATCCATTTTGGTTATTGTTTTAGATTATGGGATAACGAGAAAATACACAGACATACTCAACGAAAAGACGATCACGATTGAAGCCTGTAATGCTGTGGTTGCTGAATTTGATCAGTATTACGACAGACTGATTCATGTTTCGCTCTTCGGTTACGTTGTTACTACCGTGTTGATTCTGCTCATTTTCAAGAAAGTGAGATAACCGCCAAAGGCTGGAGTGATCTAGCCTTGCCCCCTTATCCCTGATTTTAGGCATAACAAACCTAATGTCCGATTGGTGATATACGATCAAGCGGAGTGGCGAGACATCATTCGGGGTTATGTCATTACAACGTGGCTTATCAGGGCGCTCGTGCATCCTCAACAGGAACCGTGAGCCAGACGGAGACAGAGCCGCATATCGTATTCAGACATAAAAAATCCGGGTTTAGAGGGAATGAACCTGGATTGTCTCTTACTGGCAGGATCGTTCAAATACTATTAAACGATCGGCATTAGGCCGTAAAGCCGGGCTTTTCTTTTTGCGGTGACGAAAATAAAGTGCCACAATAGTGGCTGTTTATACAGTATTTCAGGTTTTCCGATGGCTTTAACCGCGGCGCTGAAAGCGCAGATTGGTGCCTGGTATAAGGCACTCCAGCAGCATATCCCCGACTTTATCCCCCGGGCACCACAGCGGCAGATGATTGCCGATGTGGCAAAAACGCTCGCCGGTGACGACGGGCGACATCTGGCGATTGAAGCACCAACCGGGGTCGGTAAAACCCTCTCTTATTTAATCCCGGGCATCGCTATTGCGCGGGAAGAACAAAAGACGCTGGTGGTCAGCACCGCTAACGTGGCGCTACAGGATCAGATCTTCAGCAAAGACCTGCCGCTGCTGCGCAAAATTATCCCCGAGCTGCGTTTTACCGCCGCCTTTGGCCGCGGACGTTATGTCTGCCCGCGTAACCTGGCGGCGCTCGCCAGCAGTGAGCCCACCCAGCAGGATCTGCTGGCGTTTCTTGATGACGAACTGACGCCAAACAACAAGGCGGAGCAGGAACAGTGTGCGAAGCTGAAAGCCGATCTCGACAGCTACAGGTGGGACGGTTTGCGCGATCACACCAGCCAGGCCATCGGCGATGATTTATGGCGCAGGCTCAGCACCGATAAAGCCAGTTGCCTCAACCGTAATTGTCACTACTACCGCGAGTGCCCGTTTTTTGTCGCCCGGCGGGAGATCCAGGAAGCGGAAGTGGTGGTCGCCAATCATGCGCTGGTGATGGCGGCGCTGGAGAGCGAGGCGGTGCTGCCGGAGCCGAAAAACCTGCTGCTGGTACTTGATGAAGGCCACCATTTGCCTGACGTAGCCCGGGATGCGCTGGAGATGAGTGCTGAAATCACGGCCCCGTGGTTCCGCCTGCAGCTCGATCTGTTCTGCAAGCTGGTGGCCACCTGCATGGAGCAGTTCCGTCCCAAAACCACGCCGCCGCTGGCGGTGCCCGAGCGTCTGAGTGAACACTGTGAAGAGGTCTACGGCCTTATCGCATCCCTGAACAACATTCTGAATCTGTATCTCCCGGCGACTCAGGAGGCAGAGCACCGTTTTGCCATGGGGGAGTTGCCGGACGAGGTGATGGAGATTTGCCAGCAGCTGGCGAAGCATCTGGAAAAGCTGCGCGGCCTGGCCGAGATGTTCTTAAACGATCTCAGTGAAAAGACCGGCACCCATGACGTGGTGCGTTTGCACCGTATTCTGCTGCAAATGAACCGTGCGCTGGGCATGTTTGAAGCGCAAAGCAAACTCTGGCGACTGGCCTCTATGGCGCAGGCGTCCGGCGCGCCGGTCACCAAATGGGCCACCCGCGAAGTGAGAGACGGGCAGGTACACCTCTTTTTCCACTGCGTGGGCATCCGCGTGGCCGATCAGCTGGAAAAGCTGATCTGGCGTAGCGTGCCGCACGTGGTGGTAACGTCAGCGACCTTGCGTTCCCTGAACAGCTTCTCGCGGCTGCAGGAGATGAGCGGCCTGAAGGAAAAAGCGGGGGACCGCTTCGTGGCGCTGGACTCGCCGTTTAATCACTGCGAGCAGGGCAAGCTGGTGATCCCACGCATGCGCTATGAGCCGCTTATCGATAACGAAGAGCAGCATATTGCCGAAATGGCCGCCTATTTCCGCGAACAGCTGGAGAGTAAAAAATACCCCGGCATGCTGGTGCTGTTTGCCAGCGGACGCGCCATGCAGCGCTTTCTGGAACATGTTACCGATCTGCGTTTACTGCTGCTGGTGCAGGGCGATCAGCCGCGCTATCGGCTGGTAGAGCTCCACCGCCAGCGCATCGATAACGGCGAGCGCAGCGTGCTGGTGGGGTTACAGTCGTTTGCGGAAGGTCTGGATCTGAAGGGCGACTATCTGACCCAGGTGCATATTCACAAAATTGCCTTCCCGCCCATCGACAGCCCGGTGGTGATCACCGAAGGAGAATGGCTGAAAAGCCTCAACCGCTATCCGTTTGAGGTTCAAAGTCTTCCGGCGGCGTCGTTTAACCTGATTCAGCAGGTGGGTCGTCTGATTCGTAGCCACGGCTGCTGGGGCGAAGTGGTGATCTACGACAAGCGTCTGCTCACTAAAAACTACGGTCAGCGCTTGCTGAATGCCCTGCCGGTGTTCCCGATAGAACAGCCGGAGGTGCCTGAAATAAAAAAACGCCCGGCAAAACAGACTGCCGGGCGTCGGAAAAGCATCCGTGCTAAGGGGCGCGGTCCTACTGGTAAGTAAAGGTGGCCTGAACAACGCTGTTGAAGGTACCCGCCGTCACAGGCAGGGCGGTAGCGTAATAGCGTGCCGCCATGGGAAAATCGGCGGTGTGGGTACCGGCGTCAATCACCACGCTAAAGCGGGCTTCGGGGGCAAGCACGATGTAATCCAGACGGTCGGCCAGCTCTAATGCCACTCCTTTGGCGGTGCCACTATTGGCGAATTTAAAGGGGTGGTCCGTATCGCGGGGGCCGTCAACGCTGATGGTGGCAACCGTCAGGGTGGGCGGACAATTGGTGAGCTTTAAATCGAAGTTTTTCCACGGGCCGGTGTCGCCGATATCCTTAAAATCACTGGCGACGGCCTGTCCCAGATCCACCACCATGTTCTGGCTGGCGCTGTCTACCTGGCAGGTGGTGTCGTAAATATTCCCTTCGATATTGAGCGTGACGTCGGTCGCGCCCGCAGAGAGGCTCGTCAGAGCGAGCAAAAGGGATAACGTTTTCATCTTCGCTCCGTTACTGGTATTCAAGATCGATGGTGGCAATCGTATTGGCTTTCCCCGCTGTGACGCTGGCATCCGTCTGGTAATACTGCACCGCGAAGGGGATCACATCCGGAACGCCTGGTTCGGCTCTTCCACCCACCGGGATTGGGTAGTCGTATTTAAGATCGACACCGTCAAGCAGCATTCTCACCCCTACGCCCGTGGCGCTGTCGCTGCCGGGCGTCAGGTTCAGGACATCTGCATACTGGCTGTTGATGCCATTTGCACTGGTTACCGAGGCCGTAAGATTGACCTCTTCGGTACAGGTGGCGGTGATGTTGAAATACTTCCAGGCCGTATAGCTGCCCACGTGGGTAAATTGCGACACCGGGAAATTGCCGAGGGTCACCGTCAGATTTAACGGATCAATAGAACAGGTCGCCGTTCTTTCGCTGACCGTGGCGGAATAGTGGCTGGTATTACGTGCACCAGAAATCCCCACAGAGTTAAAAACCCCGAATCCATAGGGATCCTGCGCGAGCGAAAGGGTACCGCTACCGATATGTGATGCCGTTTTGATTAACCGCTGGGTGTAGCTGAAAGAAAATGTTTGTCCGCTGTCGCTGCTGACCGTCCCAATGGGCGTGGCGGTTGTATCGCATGAGTACCCTTTGCCGCGAACGATCTGCCCGCTGCTGTTCAGAAGCTCAATGCCGATGCCGTCAACATTGGTGGTATACACGCCCGGCATGCCAGGCACTTCCGTTCCCGTTCCGTAATAGCAGGAAATAAGGGTGTGATTCGTCATCGTGCCGGTACAGCTGCCGTTAACGGTATGGGTCTTTGCCGAACCCGGGATGACGCCGCCAATATCGAGTGTTGTGGGTACAGAAAGCGTGCCCGCATCAAGGGTATAAGGCAGATCGGCGCTGTCACAGGAGGTTGCCGCCTGGGCATGCGGCACCAGACACGCGCTCGTGAGTAAAACCAGCAGTGCGAAGACATATCTACACATGTTCATTTTTTCCTCGGGAAGGGTCATACACACTGCGCCGTAACGTTAAGAACAGGGCCGTCGGCTTTGGTGGGCAGGTGATAAGTTGCCTTGCAATGGCTGTCGGCGGTTTTCCCCCAGCTGACGTTAACCGTACCTGTCTCGTGCATACCGGTGAGGTACACCTGCCCGCCGTCGCCTACGATAAATTCACCGTCCTGATGGGCCTGAGATGCCGTTGCGCCAAAGGGGATCGGGCGACCATCCGCGCGTTTTAGTATCATCAACACCCGACTGCCTACGTGGGTTTCATAATGTGCTCGCACGATGGCGCCGCGCGTTGGGGTCACCGTTTTGGCGGCCTGGTCGATATCGGCATTTTCCGGCAAGGTTTCGGTGTTCAGCGCGAGGGTGTTGTGACGGTATGGCGAAACGTACGGCACAATGGCATAGCCGCGAAAATCGGTGTTAATGCCTGTCTGATTGGTGACGTTGGTGTCGTCTGCGCCCGGCGCTTCGATCAGCGCAGCGGTCTCACCCATCGGCTGACCAAGGGTGATGCCATGCGCATGGGCGATTATGCTGCCCTGAAGACCGACATTGAGCTGTTGTTGCTGGTTATCCTGGGAATACCCGGCGCTCACTTCGCCGTAGGTGCCTTTATAATCGGCATTCAGACTGGTGCTGTCACCACTGCTCTGACTATGGCCCTGCTGAACCCCCCAACTGAGGTTATTACCGGCCAGCGCCGTGCCGTTCAGACCCACGCTTTGGGTTGTTTCGTGCTTCGTGCTGTTCAGGTTGTAGTTCACCCAGGTGTTGCTGAGCCAGCGATCGAGCGGAACGGAGACGTTAAATACAATCGTCTGCTCGCTGGTTTTCTCATTATTGTCATCCCCGCTGTCACGCGTGTTTTTATCCAGTCCGTAACTGAGACCGTAGCTGATCCCGTGCCAGGAGTTGTTGTAGCCGAGGTTCAGTGAGGTCATCCCCTGGCTTGAATTCCAGTAGTTCTCTTTGACCAGGCTTAACGTCAGGGAACCAAACGCCCCGCCCAGGGACTGGTCGACAGTCGCCTCCTCGCGGCTGCGGCGCGTGTCCGGCGTTTCCCAGTCGTCATTACGGGTATGGGAATCCAGCGTGTCCTGCAGGGTGTAGAACCCCTTGCTGTTATAGCGATAGCCAGCAATGGAAAAATGGGTACCGGTGGTGGCGAAATCTTTGCTGTAGCGGATGCGCCAGGAGCGCCCGCGGGTGGGATCCTGATCCTGCATCTCTGATTTGGCGTCGGTGACATCCACCGAAAAGGCCCCGAGATCGCCGATATTCTTGCCGACCCCCAGCGCCAGCGCATCGTAATACTGGCTTGCCTGCACGCCGCCGTAGACTGTAAAGCCGTAAGGCAATCCGTAGATTGCCGTACCCTGCATAAACGGGGTTTTTTCGACGTCGTTGTCATAGCTGCGATAGCGCCCCGCGGTGAGGCTGTATTTAAAGCGGCCTTCACGCTGCAACACCGGCACTGACGCATAAGGCACCACAAAGTGCTGTTCGCTGCCGTCCGTCTCTTTCACGGTGACGTTCAAATCGCCGCTTCCGCCGGTGGGGTAGAGATCGTTAATCTCGAACGCGCCGGGAGCGACATAGTTCTGGTAAATGACGTAACCATTCTGGCGAACGATAACCTGGGCGTTACTGTGCGCCGTACCGCGGATCACCGGCGCAAAGCCCTTCATGCTGTCCGGGAGCATGTCGTCATCCGAGGCGATCTGCGCCCCGGTGTAAGAGATGCTGTCAAACACATCGGAAGGGGAAGAGCTTTGGCCGAATGTGACGTTCCCGCCAAGGGCGATAATATCGCGCTGGGCGTAGGTATAGACCGAAGAAAACTGGCTCTCTGCGTCACCGTCACCGCTGGTTTTGCTCCAGGTGGAGTAGTTACGAAAACGCCACGCCCCGAGGTTAAGACCCGGACGCAGGTTAAGAAACTCGCTGCGCTGATCGCTACCGTTTTCACCTTTGCCGCGGTTGTTCCCGGCGGTGAAGCTGTAATTGAGCAGCAGGGCGTTAATTCCCTCGTCATACTCCTGCGGGTCGACGTAATCACGCGGTACCTGGGTAATCGCGGTCTGGGGAATGCTTAACAGCAACTGCTGCGGATTAACATGAAACGTTGCGCTGGCGGAGGGGATCACGCTCAGGTCAATACACTGCGCCTTATCGTCCTGCCCGAATTTTTCGGTATTAATACCGAAGCTTTTTAACTGGGCGGCGCTAAGGCACGGCTGCAGGGTTGATTTACCGCTGGCGTCTTTCTTCAGCGTGAACTCAATCTCTTTGCTTGCCACTTTATTATTGTTGACGTAAACGTCAACGTGATATTTACCGGGAGCCTGACCGGGACCAATCTCATAAATACTGAGGTCGGTTTTACCCTGGCCTGGGTTATCAATATCCAGTAGCGCTGGGTTGAAATAATCATCGGCCAGCACTTTTTGCACGCACACACCCAACAGCGTGCAGCCCAATGCAATAAGCATTGAGCGTCCGTGCTGTTTGGGTGGTTCGGTGGAGTAGTCCCAGCTCATAATAATTTTCGCTATTCCAGACGTTATTTAATCTGTGCGCTATAGGACTGGCTAATACCGCCGTAATCATTGATGATTTTCCAGGTCACGGTGTGTGCTGTAATATTTCCTGGTGTCGCGAAATGGGTTTCACTTTTTGGGCCGGCATAGGTGGCTTTATCGACCTTTTTACCGTCGAGCGTTATTTCCTGGAAATTCATATAAAACGGCGTGGGGTTTTCGACAATCAGCTGGTTTCCCCGGGTGTGCCAGGATAATTGCGTGGCGACATCTTCCGGTTTTCCGGTAATACCTGACGGGCGATAAAGCAGCTTAATGCGGGTTTTAATCGCAATCTGCAGCGTATTAACGCTCTCATTGCGCGCAGAAGAGGGTATGGATTTAATATTCAGCCAGAACAGCGATTCGCGATCGGCAGGTAAGTTTTCCCCGGTTCTGATGATGCGCAGAACGTTCTCTTGCTTCGCATCAAGGCGAAACAGCGGCGGCGTGATCAGGAACGGTGCTTTCTCACGTGCGTTATCTTCCGTCTCGACCCATGACTGCACCAGATAATCGAGATTGTCCGGGTTGGTGATCCCAATAGAGGATTCTTTTTTACTTTCTGGGTAGACCACGCGTGTGCCGCCAATGGTAATACCCGCATGGGCAACGGAGGCAATAAATAAAAAAGAGGAGGCCAGAAGATATTTTCGCATAGTGACACCGTAATAAAGCAATAACAGATATTAGCCACTGGGGTAGCTAATATCTGTTTTATTAGTTGTAAACGATAGTGAAGGTAGACGCGGCATTCGCCAGTCCGGCAGACACCGTTCCTCCGGTCTGGATATAACGTGCGCCAAACTGCAGATCGTTTGTTGTGGTACCTGGCGTGAGCGTATACGCAGCAGAGGCCGTATATAAGCTCAGTGGATTTTCCGTTTTATCCAGCAACTGAACACCCACTCCTGACGCCGAACCGGTTCCTGATGTCACAGCAAGAATATCTTTGTTGTTACTGTCAGGCGTCCCGCCGAATGTCACCGAGGCGCTGGTAACCGTTTCAGGACAATCTTTTAACTGAATACTAAAGCGGGTTGTCGAGGTCGTCGAACCACTTCCGGTAAATGCAGATTTAGACACCTTACCTAATGAAACATTAAGCGGATTGCTTAAACCGTTTACCACAGTACATGCAGAATCAATAATCTCACCTGTGAAATTAATTTGACCTTCACCACTGGACGCAAATACAGAAACGGAAGCACACGCCATCCCGGCGGCGATCCCCGCAATAATCATTTTTTTCATTTAAATCCTCTGAATGAAAGTATGGCACTTCAGGTATTAATCATCACGTGGCTGATTAATTCGGCATGAACTATCGCTGAGAACTATTTTTCGTTCAATTTATCTTCAGACCATTTTTACCCTCGAAGGGCGTTTGTCAGGGTGTCGGGAGAGAAAGGAAAATGATTACCCGCCAGGCATTTATCAGGGCTATAGTATCTGCAAAGAGCCGCAAGGAGAGATGTCGTGGACTATCGTAAAATTATCAAAGAGGTAGGGCGGGGGAAAAACCATGCCCGCGACCTGGATCAGGAAACGGCCCGTGCGCTGTATACCCATATGCTTAACGGCGACGTGCCCGATCTGGAGATGGGCGGTATCCTGATTGCGCTACGCATTAAAGGTGAAGGCGAAGCGGAGATGCGCGGTTTCTATGACGCGATGCAGGCGCAAACGCTGCGCTTAACGCCACCGGTAGCCAGACCGATGCCGATTGTCATCCCTACCTACAACGGCGCGCGCAAACAGGCGAATCTGACGCCACTGCTGGCTATTCTGCTGCATAAGCTCGGGTTCCCGGTAGTTGTCCATGGCGTTAGCGAAGATCCGACTCGCGTCCTGACGGAGACCATTTTCGGCATGTTAGGTATCGAGCCGACCCTGCACGCCGGACAGGCACAGGCAAAGCTGGATGGTCATCAGCCGGTCTTTATTCCGGTCAAGGCGCTCTGTCCACCGCTGGAAAAACAGCTGGATATGCGCTGGCGCATGGGCGTGCGCAACAGTGCGCACACCCTGGCGAAACTGGCGACGCCGTTTGGTGAAGCGGATGCCCTGCGCCTCTCCAGCGTATCGCACCCGGAGTATGTCACGCGGGTGGGCAAGTTCTTTGAAGATATCGGCGGCAGGGCGCTGCTGATGCACGGCACCGAAGGGGAAGTTTATGCCAATCCGCAGCGCTGCCCGCAGCTGGTGCTGATTGATGCCGCCGGCACGCGACCCGTGCTGGAGCGGGGTGAAGAGAATGTAGATGTGGTGTTGCCGGAGGCAAAAGATCCGCACACGACTGCGCACTGGATTGAGCAGTGTCTAGCCGGCAATGTCCCTGTTCCGCACGCCCTTAAGCTGCAGATGGCCTGCTGCCTGCTGGCAACCGGAGAAGTGGAGTCTGTCCAGGCGGGGTTAGCCCGTGTGGAACAGGCGTTTTAGGCAAAAAAAAGCCCGTCCAGTGGCGGACGGGCAAGCAAGGGTAACAACAGGGTCAATGAGGGTTGGAGCAGCTCACCAGAGGGTATGGTGAGGGTGGAGCATTAATTCAGTCGATTATTTGTAGATAACCGCAGTGCCGCTCAGCTTGTTATTGCCGTTAGCGGAGGTAATGGTGTATCCGCTTGCACCGGCCGCTGCGGCTTTCTCAGCCAGTTTGGCTTCCAGACCGTCCAGCGTGGTTGCGCCATCAGCACTCACCACACCCACTTTATTCATGTTCTGTGCCTGAGCAGAAGAAACGGGCTCTACAGCGAAAGCGCCAAAAGACAGAGCGGACAGGGCAACAGCAGCAACAGCATATTTGATGGTTTTCATAATTAATCTCTCGCAGGTTTTTCTGTTAAGGGGACGATGTTCCGTCGATGTGATAAGTATCACGTTTTTTTTCGGCAGATAAAATCGAAGAGAATTGACGTGGTTGCTCAAAAAAATTGAATGACAAATAACTTATTGAATATTAATAAATTCAGAAGGGCAATTTACAGTTCTTGTCGCTCCGGTTTACAGACGCATGATTCATGGCACATTTTGCTACGCGCCTGTTAAAAAATCGTGAGCGTAAAGGAAATCGCTTGCGCGGTGAACTTCGGTAAAGGAAAGTCAACGTAACTGGCTGTCTTTCGATCCTCTGCGATTATATCCTGAATGTGATTTGTTTTTTGAATCTTTATTCTGCTGGCAGGAGACGCATAACCGTACTCCGGGCATGGCTTTACGGCGCGCTTCCGGAATCGTTTCTCCGCACTCTTCACATTCCGTTAAACTTTCACCGCGCGGAATTTCACCGCGAGCACGGGCAACGGCATCTTCAATGGTACTGTTGATCTGTTCGTTAACGGCGTCATCATTCGCCCATCCGGAAGCCATGGCTTATCCTCACGTTCGGTGTGTATCTTATTCATATGGGGTCAAAAAACGTACAGTCAAGACGGGGGTGAGAACTGCATCTGTCAGCCAGATGCAGTGGTTCTCGGAAGGGGAACTTATTTATAGATGGTTGCTGTGCCATACATATGGTTATCGCCGCCAGCGGAATTCACCACGAAGCCTTTCGCACCTTCTTCGCGCGCTTTTTCGGCCAGCTTGTTTTGCAGATCGTCAAGGTTACTTGCACGGCTTACCGAGACGGTGCCTGCGGGGCGCAGCTGGCTGGTATCGGTACTTTCGGTCAGTGACTGAACGGCCATGGCAGAAAATGACGCACTCGCCAGCGCGCCAGCGATAACAACAAGAGTCAGGTATTTTTTCATAATCACATCCTCAGGGGGAAACAACAGGTGATTCCCTTTAAGTTTAGAAGCCTGACGAGTGTGATTTAGCGCAAAAATTTGATGATGATCTGCTTATTTTTTGAACGATATAAATTGACAATTCGCTGACAGATCAGCGACATAAAGATCACTGATTTATGGCGTTTTTTTGCGCACAGCAGAGAGATATTTACCGTTGCTCCCGCACAGGGTATCTTACGCCGCTGTTTAAAGGAGAATGCCATGACTTCCAAGCCGGGATTACACCCGCGAAATCGCCACCGCAGCCGCTATGACATGAAGGCGCTATGCCAGAGCTGCCCTCCGCTGCAGGACTACATCGTGCAGACCCCAGCCGGTGAGCCTTCGGTCAACTTTGCCGACCCGCAGGCGGTAAAAATGCTGAATAAAGCCCTGCTGGCGCATTTTTACGGCGTTACGCACTGGGATATCCCGGAAGGCTTTCTCTGCCCGCCCGTGCCGGGGCGTGCCGATTATCTCCACTATCTTGCCGATCTTCTGGCTGACGATCGTGGCGGCGTTATTCTTCAGCAGGCCACGGTTCTGGATATTGGGACCGGCGCGAACCTGATTTATCCGCTCATCGGCGTGCATGAATATCACTGGCGCTTTACCGGGAGCGAAATTGGCGCTGAGGCGTTTGCCAGCGCGCAGGCGATCATTAATGCCAATCCTGGCTTAAGTCGGTCTATTCGCTTACGCCGTCAGAAAGATGCCGCCTCTATTTTCAACGGCATTATCCACAAGAACGAGCACTACGACGCCACCCTCTGCAACCCGCCATTCCATGATTCAGCGGCTGCCGCCCGCGCCGGGAGCGAACGTAAGCGTCGCAATCTGGGTCAGGCTGAAGATGGCGCGCTCAACTTCGGCGGCCAGCAGCAGGAGCTGTGGTGCGAAGGGGGCGAGGTGGCGTTTATCCTGCGCATGATCGCGGAAAGTAAACAGTTTGCCCGCCAGGTGAAATGGTTTACCACCCTGGTTTCGCGCGGCGATAACCTGCCGCCGCTCTACCGCGCGCTGACCGAAGCCGGTGCCGTGAAGGTGGTGAAAAAAGAGATGGCGCAAGGACAAAAACAGAGCCGCTTTATTGCCTGGACGTTTATGGATGATAACAAACGTCGCAAATAGCACGCCGTCGTAAGCCGGGTAAGGCGAAGCCGCCACCCGGCTCGGTTACAGCGTCGGCTCCTGGGGAGGGAGCGGCGAGGCGGGCGGCGGCAGCACCTGATACGTCTGCACCGGCATACGCACATCCGCCAGATCAAAGTGTTTTTTCACCATGCTGTCGAGGGCAAAACGTACCGTCCACTGTTTGAGCGGCTGGGTGGTGAACGACACGCGCAGGGTAAAGGCGGTGTTGGTCAGCCCGACAATACCGGCAAACGACGGCTCGCCAATCACCAGGCCGCGAATATCCTCTATGGCCATCATCTCATCTACCGCATCCCGCAGCGCCTGTTTGGCTTTATCGGCATCTTCATGACGATCGACATCGTAATTTGCCACCACCGAGCCAATACCCCGGACGAAGTTGGCGAAGGTGGTAATCGATGACCACGGAATAATATGGTACGCCCCGGTGTCCTGGCGCACGCCGACGGATCGAATCGACATTCGCTCAACGGTGCCGGTCAGCGGCCCGATGGTCACCAGATCCCCGGTGTTCATGCCGTTTTCAAACTGAATAAAGATACCGGTGATAATGTCCTTCACCAGCGTCTGCGAGCCGAAGGAGATAGCCAGACCCAGCGCACCCGCACCGGCCAGCAGTGGCGCGATATTCACGCCAATTTCCGAAAGCACAATCATAATCGTGATGGTACTGATGATAACCGCCAGCGCGTTGCGGAACAGGGTGAGCAAGGTGCGGGCACGCGCGCTTGGCAGCGGCCTGCCGTGAATGTCAGAGACCAGGCGGTTCTCAATCAGGCTGGCCAGCAGCGTCCAGCCTACGGCAGAGAAGAACAGGATCAGCGCGATACGAATTAAAATATCAACGGTCTTTTCCCCCGCGCCGTTGTGCAGCCAGTTCCAGAAATCGAACAGTCCCCAGGCATTGAGCAGCAGCATAATCGCCACACAGACGGTGAGAATGCGCGCCACCTTCAGTGAAACCGAGAGCCAGCCGTTCACCCGTTTTTGCAGCTCCGGGTAATTGCGCTGGACCTGAGCAGACAAGGTAATGGTTTTCGATAGCCAGCGAGAGAGCAGGCCGGAAACAAAGGCCGCGACGCCAATAATGGCCAAGCTTTTAAACGTGGCACCCATCATAAATTTCAGACTGTTGCCGGGATCGAACAGCGAGAAGAAGCACAGCACAATGAAGTAAGCGCTGGCCAGCCAGTGCCACACCAGGGCAAAAGCGCGAATAAAGAGGCTAAAGAACGAAAGGGAACGGTCGGCCAGATGCAGCAAGCTCTCGGTGATCGTCTTTTTGTTATGGAAGATGAGGTAGAGCGCCCAGACGGTAATGCAGATCATAATCAGCACATTCGCCAGCGCACCAGACTGGACGTTCACCTGGTTGGAGATGATTGGCACGGCAACCAGCAGACCATAACCAATCAACCCGCTGAGCACGCTCAGACGCAGCGCCCAGTATCTGGCGCTGCTATCCCGAATAGTGAAAGGGCGAAGATCCGGCACGCGTGGGCAAAATATCAGCCGCAGCAGCGCTTTAAAGAACTCAATTACGGCGAAGGCGTTCAGGAACAGCGCCTGCTGGAAGGCGATAGTTTTGTTGCCGGTATTCAGCCTGTCGGCCAGCAATTGCCCTGTAAACAGCGTCAGCGCCAGCAGCAGTAAATCAATGATAAACGCGGTGGCGATCATCAGCGGCAGATGCAACCAGCTGCTTTTCTGCTGATTCTTCTTGCGACCCCATTGCCCCATTTTTCGGTACAGGGGCCACGCACACAGGCGCACCAGCCAGTAAAAAATGAAGACGGCGGACGCCAGCAGTAAAAATTGCGTGGCAGCCGCGGTAAACGTCCGGGGGTTAAAGGGCTTGTGCGAAGAGCCCATCAGGTTGCGATAGAGCTGGGCAAAGCGCGAGGAGAGGGCATCGGCATAGTGGCGGCTAACCTCGGTCACATTTTCCAGCACCGTTTTTTGCTCTTCTACCGGCGGCGGAGTGATGGTTGGAACGGGATCCTGGGGCGGTGTGGCGGCAATTTTTCGCAGCTGATCGACTAACTCTTGCCTGGAGGTGTCGTTTTCCAACACATCGGCAAGGGCACTGTAGGCGGCTTTTTTCTCTTCTGCATCCGGTTCCGGTGGAGGCGTTTTTTGCTGCGCAGTGGACGTTCCGGTAGTGACGCCGGGGATAGCAACGGCTATCGATGGCGCACTAAACAAGCTAAGCAACAACAGCAGGATCCACGGCACGGTGCCCTCCGGTGAAAATGTCGAACAAAATGATAAGTATAGAGGGCAGGGAGCGGAGGGCGTGTTTTGGGAACAATCTGGCGTAAAAAAGCCGGGCATGCCCGGCTTTGTATTTCAGAGGTCTGGCAATCAGGAGACGTGCTGCAGGAACTCCTGCAAACGCTGGCTTGGCGGGTTTGCAATCAGCGCCTGCGGGTTACCGTCTTCTGCGATACGGCCTTTATCAATGAAGATAAGGCGGGACGCTACTTTCTCGGCGAAGCCGATTTCGTGGGTCACGATCACCATCGTCATGCCCTCTTCGGCCAGATCCTGCATGACTTTCAGCACCTCGTGGCGCAGCTCCGGGTCGAGTGCGGAGGTTGGCTCATCAAACAGCATCATTTTCGGTTTAACCGCCAGCGCGCGGGCGATAGCCACACGCTGCTGTTGTCCACCGGAAAGTTCAGAAGGGTAGTGGTGAGCACGTTCTGCGAGGCCCACTTTCGCCAGCAGATCTTTAGCCAGCGCTTCCGCCGCCGCTTTGTTGGCACCGCGTACGCGCAGCGGGCCAAACATCACGTTTTCCAGCGCCGTCAGGTGCGGGAACAGGTAAAACTGCTGGAACACCATGCCCGCTTCCTGACGAATCAGACGGTCATCCACTTTTGGATCATTTACCTTCAGACCATCGACGATCAGATCGCCACTGGTGATCTCTTCCAGCTTATTGATGCAGCGCAGCAGCGTGGATTTACCGGAGCCAGAGGGCCCGATAATGACAACCACTTCACCCTGTTTGATGCTCAGATCGATATTGTGCAGCACCTGGGTTGGACCAAAGTGCTTGGATACGTTTTTAAATTCAATCACAGGATTTTCATCCTTCTTTCAAGACGACGCAGAACGAAGCTCAGAACCAGAGTGATAATCAGGTAGACAACGGCTACCGCACTCCAGATTTCCAGCGCACGGAAGTTGCCAGCAATGATCTCCTGGCCCTGGCGGGTCAGTTCAGCAACGCCGATAACGATGAACAGCGACGTGTCTTTGATACTGATGATCCACTGGTTGCCCAGCGGCGGCAGCATGCGGCGCAGCGCCAGAGGCAGAATTACGTGACGGATGGTTTCGCGACGCGAAAGACCTAACGCCAGACCCGCTTCACTGAAGCCTTTATGAATCGACAGCACCGCACCGCGCGTAATTTCCGCGATGTAGGCACCTGAGTTGATCATAATGGTCACGACGGCGGCGCTGAACGGGTCGATGCGCAGGTCGGTGAAGGCCATTGGCAGGGCGAAGTAGATGAACATGACCTGTACGACAATAGGCGTGCCGCGGATCACTTCGATGAAAACCAGTGCGATGTGGTTTGCAATCCAGCCACCGTAGGTGCGGGCGAAACCGGCGACAAGACCGATAATCAACCCGCCAACCAGACCGAGGACCGAAATCCACAGGGTCATTTTAGCGCCTTCAAGCAAGAGAGGAATGGCAGGCCAGATGGCGCTCCAGTCAAACTGCATGATGTATTCCTGTATACCGTGGTGAAAAACGAAAAACGTAGGCCCGGTAAGCGTGAGCGTCACCGGGCGTTACAAACCTGAATTCAGGTAAAATTATTTAGGCTCGGTACCGAACCATTTTTTGTAGGTTTCGTTATACGTGCCGTTCTCTTTCAGGGTTTTCAGCGCGCCGTTAACTTTCGTACGCAGGTCGTCGCTGCCTTTCGGGAAGGCAATACCGTACTGCTGTGCTTCCAGAGACTCACCTACCGCTTTGAACTTACCGTTGCCTGCGGTTTTGATGAAATAGAGGATGTTAGGCGTATCGTGCAGAACCGCGTCAGCACGGTTGGTACCAAGTTCCATATAGGCGTTATCGATGTTCGGGAACTGGCGCAGATCTTTGGTTTTGATGTTCGCTTTCGCGTAATCAACGGAGCCGGTGCCGCTCTTCACCGCCACCACTTTACCGTCGAGATCTTTCACGCTTTTAACATCGTTATTGTCAGCTTTGACCATCACCAGCAGGCCGCTTTTGTAGTAGCCGTCAGAGAAGTCGATCGCTTTTTTACGCTCATCAGTAATGGTGATGCCTGCGAGAGCCAGGTCTACGTTTTTGGTTTGCAGTGCCGGGATGATACCGCTGAAGTCCATTGGCTTCAGGGTGTAATCCAGTTTGAGTTCTTTTGCGATTGCGGCCCACAGATCCACATCAAAACCAACGTATTTATCACCCTGTTTGAATTCAAACGGAACAAACGCCGTGTCGGTGGCTACAACCAGTTTATCGGCGGCCTGAGAA
This sequence comes from Enterobacter cloacae complex sp. 309I3, assembly GCF_050031595.1. Taxonomy (NCBI): domain Bacteria; kingdom Pseudomonadati; phylum Pseudomonadota; class Gammaproteobacteria; order Enterobacterales; family Enterobacteriaceae; genus Enterobacter; species Enterobacter cloacae complex sp. 309I3. Next base: position 1,500,502 of record NZ_JBLGWI010000001.1, read on the forward strand.
GAGACCGCAAAAGCCAGGGTAAGTGCAGCCAGTGAAACTTTTAATACAGACTTCATAGCATTTCCTTTTATATCCACGGGGCGATCCCCTGCGAGAACGACAGGCACAATGAAAAAATCGTGCCAACTTTACAAGCTGTTGTTTTGCAAAGGGGAGGATGTCATGCATTGCACAATAAACGTGGCAATGATGTCTGATTGCACCAAGGTGGAGCACCGTTTTGGTGCGCGTCGTTTGGCTCAACTGACGGGGAGATATTTAGCGCAAATAATGATGAAAAAACAATCTTCCGTTAACGGTTGTGTGAGGTGATTATTACATTTCTTTCACTTTTGCAGCGTCTCAGTGGAAAAGTGTGCACCATAAATGTGCAAAACCCTCACCAGAGGCGAGGGTTTGATAGAAAATTCGTATGGATTATTCGATGTTAGATTCGATAAACCACAGGAATTGATCCAGGTCGCGAGACGCGGCGGTGAAGATGTCCGCAGTATCTTCGTCTTTTGCCTGGCTAATCGCTTTACGCACGTCGTTAGCCACAATCGCATAACGGTCTGCCAGCTCTTTCAGGTGATCCTGAACGGTGTGAATATCCAGCGGATAGCTTTTCAGTGGCGTTTTGCTGTTAATCACCTGCGTGGTACCCAACGCCACACCGCCTAACTGCACGGCGCGTTCGGCCATGGTGTCCAGGTGGGTGACCAGTGCTGTGCGGAAGCCATCCAGCATTTCATGAACGGCAATAAAGTTTGCACCGCGCATATTCCAGTGGGCCTGTTTGGTGATCAGCGAAAGATCGATGAACTGGATCACCTGGCGATTCAGCAACTCAATCGTTGCTTTTTTGTCGCTGTCCGATACATCGTTACGGGTATAAAGCAGATTAGACGCTTTCGTTTTCACCAGTTTAGCGGTACTCATAATCTCATATCCTCTTGATGTTTATGTCCCAGGTAATTACGGAACTAAGTATAGCACCGGATTTTTTCCCTGCGGTTTGGCTGTGCCTATTGGTTTAATAGTAAGAAGGGAGTTGAATTATTAACTGGTTGAATTGTATGGTATTTTTTAAAATTGACACAGATCAATCTTAATTCTCTATTTCCCATTAAGGGTGAGGGAAATATGACTTTTCGATGGCGAAGAATGTAAGAAATTATAAATAATACAGAACTGGCCTTTATTCTGCATGGCACCGAGGCCATGCAGAATATACGGTATTAGCGGATGTCCACTTTCTCAACTTTTGGCTCAGGGCGCATGGTGAGCGTTGATCCCATCGACGCCGCAATAATGGAGCACAGCGCCAGCGTCTGGGTAAATGTGAGGGTTTCCCCAAGGAATACCATACCGGAGATGGCGGCCAGTGCAGGCTCCATGCTCATCAGGGTACCGAAGATGCGCGTCGGCAGCCGCGTGAGGGCAATCATCTCCAGTGAATAAGGCAGAGCCGTTGAGAGGATGGCGACAGCAAAACCCACCGGCATCACTGACCACTGCCAGATAGAGTCTGTCGCCTGAGCCATACCCAGCGGAACAAAGATGATGGCGGCAATGAGCGAGCCCAGCGCGACGGTCGCCGGGCCGTGCTCTTCGCCGGCGCGCTGACCCGTGAGGATATACACCGCCCAGCAGGCTCCGGCGCCCAGAGCCAGCGCGGCACCCGTCAGGTCGATTTCAGAGACGCTCTGGCCCAGTGGCAAGAGGAACCACAACCCCAGAACCGCTAGCACCACCCAGATAAAATCGACAGGCCGTCGGGAGGAGAAAAGGGCCACCGCCAGCGGGCCGGTAAATTCCAGCGCGACGGCAATCCCCAGCGGAATGGTCTGGATAGAGAGATAGAACATATAGTTCATGGCCCCCAGCGCCAGCCCGTAGAAAAGCAGCGGGAGGCGCTGTTCTTTTTTGACGCGCAACCGCCAGGGTTTAAAAATGACCACGAGGATCAGGGTACCCAAAGCGATACGCAGGGCAGTCACCCCCGGTGCGCCTACCAGTGGAAAGAGCGATTTCGCGAGGGACGCGCCACTCTGTATGGACAGCATCGCAATCAGAATTACAGCAACCGGCATCCAGACCGATGACGTGCGGGATATCCCTGGCATCCTTTCTCCTGTCAATTTTTGTCAAATAGGGTAAAAGCCGCAGTGTAATTGAAATATGGCGCAACGGTTGAGCTACTGTTGAAAAAAAACCAGGGAAAATCCGTAAAATGGATAAGCGTTGCTGGTTTTATCGCCTGTCAGATTAGGAATAATCTGGATGAATGTAACGGCGTTGACGCGCAGTATGAGTATTTAGCAACAGAAATCCTTTGTGATTTGAACAAGATAACTGATGCTGGAAACGTTCTGTTACAGGAAAGGTTCCGTTAGACATCACGAATCACAAAGAGTTTCGCAAATTTTTTTGATATATTTAAAACTTACGGATTTACTTGAAGCACATTTGAGGTGGTTATGAAAAAAATTGCATGTCTTTCAGCACTGGCCGCTGTACTGGCTGTTTCCGCAGGTACCGCTGTAGCTGCTACTTCCACTGTTACCGGTGGTTACGCTCAGAGCGATATGCAGGGCGTAATGAACAAAGCTAACGGTTTCAACCTGAAGTATCGTTACGAGCAGGATAACAACCCACTGGGCGTGATCGGTTCTTTCACCTACACCGAGAAAGATCGTTCTGAAAACGGCGCATACAACAAAGGCCAGTACTACGGCATCACCGCTGGTCCAGCATACCGTATCAACGACTGGGCAAGCATCTACGGTGTTGTAGGTGTTGGCTACGGTAAATTCCAGCAGACCGAAAACCAGGGTCTGAACCGCACTGCAAGCAACAGCGACTACGGCTTCTCCTATGGCGCGGGTCTGCAGTTCAACCCAATCGAAGACGTTGCTCTGGACTTCTCCTATGAGCAGAGCCGTATCCGCAACGTTGACGTTGGCACCTGGATCGCGGGCGTAGGTTACCGCTTCTAATCACTTCGGTGAGCCAGTAAAAAATCCGCCCATGTGGCGGATTTTTTTTTGCAAGGTAAAAGCAAAACGGCAACCATGGGTTGCCGTTTTTAATGTTTTTCCCTCTCCCGTGGGAGAGGGCCAGGGTGAGGGCATCAGATCGCACAGCTTACTTACTCTTTATATCGAAAATATCCGTACCCAAATGGTTATAGTCAACTTTCTGTAACTTGAAGTTGGTAACGTACACTGGGGGAGCTTTCTTGTTTGAGATAAACGGGTAAGCATTTTTGATCTGCTCTGCTGAAATCCCCGTCCACTGCGAGAAGAACGTCAGGAAATCATTGGCCGAGCGGCGCGCGGTGATAATACGATGCTTCTTGTCATCACTCGACAGCACCATAAACGGTACCTGGAAGTTCTGCTGGAATTTATCGTCGTGCGCCAGATACTGCACCTCTTTACCGCGCTCTTTAAACGCCAGCCCGTGATCCGAGAAATAAACCATCGAGAAACTCTCACCCGTATTACGTAGCTGATCGTACAGTTTGCTGAGCAGCTCGTCGGTTTGCGTCATGGTATAGAGATAGCAAGAGGTCTCTTTAGATTGCACAAACTCGGCGTATTTCCCCTGCGTGCGGTCACAGGCCTGAGGGTGCGAACCCATCAGGTGCAGGACGATCAGCTGTGGCTGCGTGCGCTGCGTGGCAAAAACCTGCGCCGTCATCTTGAGCAATGCTTCGTCTTTGGTATTTTTATCGGCTTCAAAATCACCGTTTTTCAGGAACTGCACTTCATCGGCACGCTTCGCGATGCTGGCAATGGCGGTATCGTATTCGCCAATTTGCCCCTGATTAGAGAACCACCACGTCTGAAAACCGGCACGGTTTGCCAGCGTGACAAAGTTATCCTGATACTGTGGTTTGCCGTCGACAACGCGGTTCAGGGTCAGGCCGAGCGATTTCTGCGTTGAGCCGCTGGCCGCAATATAATCGGTAAACAGGGTACCGTTGACGGCGCTGGCGAACGGCGTGTTATCCCAGTGTCCGCCGAACGCGCCCATCGCATCGCGGCGTGCGCTTTCGCCGATGACGACCACATAGGTATGGTACTTCGGCTTCACCGCCAGCACGTTCCAGGTGTCTTTCATATTGGAGAGCTCAGCCATGCGCGCCTGCTCGTCGAGAACTTCCTGGTTATTGACGACAACGTCTTTTACAAAGCGGAACACCGGATAGCCGGTATCCTTCAGCTTGAACACGCCGCCCCAGGCCAGGTTTTGCACGGGGGTGACAAAGAAGGTCACCACGCTGAATGCCAGACACAGCGTCTCTATTTTTCCCCACGCTTTTTTCTCTTCGGGTTTACGACGCACCGCTATAACGCCAAGCGCAAAAATAAAGAGGCCGACCACATAGCTGTACCACGGGAAGATCGTCAGGATCTCGGTCGACTCTTCCATGTTGGTCGAGTGTAGCGCCAGCAGGGTATTAAAGTTTGGCGAACCGTAAGCCTGACCAAACGGGAAATAGAGCGCTGCAATCAGGGAGCAGATGCCCACTAACGTTTTTTGCGCGCGCGGCGCGGTACGCCACAGCAAATGCAGAATGCAGGTAAACGCAACGGCATACAGCAGGCTGAAGGGGTAACCCAGCGCAAAGTTAATCAGCAAGGATTGTAAAAAGTAGAATGCCGTCCACGGACTTAAGGCCCGACTGCGGGTAACAACGGTGTCTATCAGGGTTAAATTCATAGGTCACTATCATGCATAAAAACGCCATGTGCTCACCCTGGCGTCAAGGGTCATAACCTGCCTGACAGTGCGTGGAGAGGGAATGAGGGTCCGCTTCAGCGAGCCGCAAATTGTGCAGGGCTGCAAGAAGATAGTGCGAGCGCTAAATAATATCAACCGTTGCTAAGCAGATGTTTTGCGAAGAGGATTGCAAATCCGTAAAAAAAACCGGGAATAGGGCGGCCGGAGGCCAGTTTACAGCGGGAATATGACGGCAAAATGAAGCGGCGTACCGCAACGCCGCTTAGTGGGAAGGTTTGTCGTCCTGATGCGGCTTGTTGTTAAACATATCGCACAGCATGTTCAACAGCATTAAGCGCACCCTGAAGGGGGAGTGAGTAAACACGGTCATACACCTCTTGAATTCGTTCATAAGACCTCCTGATTTTTGATCCCTTCGATCCGTGAAGGGTGACTGCATTACATACAGATATAGCACAGGCTATATTGTATAGCTATGGCTATTTCGTTAATTTTTTGTGCTTGTAGAGGTATGGTTTACAATGTGCGCTCTCGATACCGGGCGCTGGAAGCGTCACCCCACTGAGGAAGTACAATGAACCGTCGCGCAGGTAAGCCAACAATCAGAAAAACGACGCAACTGGTGAATGTGGAAGAGCACGTCGAAGGTTTTCGTCAGGTGCGTGAAGCCCACCGACGTGAACTGATTGATGATTATGTTGAGCTGATTTCCGATCTGATTCGCGAGGTCGGGGAAGCACGTCAGGTTGATATGGCGGCCAGGCTGGGGGTTTCGCAGCCAACCGTTGCGAAGATGTTAAAACGTCTGGCCTCCGTCGGCTTAATCGAAATGATCCCGTGGCGCGGTGTCTTTCTGACGCCGGAAGGGGAGAAGCTGGCGCAGGAGAGCCGCGAGCGCCACCAGCTGGTGGAGAACTTCTTGCTGGTGCTGGGCGTAAGCCCGGAGATTGCCCGTCGGGATGCGGAAGGAATGGAACACCACGTCAGCGAAGAGACGCTGGTGAAGTTTCGTGAGTTTACGCTTAAATATGGTTCCTCCGCTGAATGAAAATCCCTGGACTGCAGGCCCTCACGCGCGATCGCTTCTTTCATCTCTTATTGATTATTGGTGCAGGTTTAAGCCTTTTTGTATCGTTTGCGCCCAAGGCCTGGCCTGCGGCGATTGACTGGCGCACCATCATTACCCTGAGCGGGTTAATGATGCTCACCAAAGGGGTGGAGCTGAGCGGCTACTTCGACGTGCTGGGGCGCAAAATGGTGCGCCGGTTTGCCACCGAACGCAGGCTGTCGTTGTTTATGGTGTTCTCCGCCGCGGTGCTGTCGACCTTTCTCACCAACGATGTGGCGCTGTTTATCATCGTGCCGCTGACGCTCACCCTGCGTAAACTTTGCGAGATCCCGGTGAGCCGGCTGATCATCTTTGAAGCGCTGGCCGTCAACGCGGGCTCGCTGTTAACCCCTATTGGCAACCCGCAAAACATTCTGCTCTGGGGACGTTCTGGGTTATCGTTCGCCGCCTTTACCTGGCAGATGGCGCCGCTGGCGCTGGTGATGATGGCGTCGCTGCTGGCGGTCTGCTGGTTTGCCTTCCCGGATAAAAAACTGCAATACCACAGCGGCACAACCGGCCCGCAGTGGCAGCCTCGTCTGGTCTGGAGCTGCCTGGGGCTGTATATCGTCTTTCTGTTTGCGCTGGAGCTGCGGTATGAACTGGCGGGCGTGCTGCTCGTGGCGGCTGGTTTTGTCGTGCTGGCGCGACGCGTGCTGGTGAGCGTGGACTGGACGCTGTTGCTGGTCTTTATGGTGATGTTCATCGACGTGCATCTGCTTATCCAGCTCCCGGTGCTGCAACACGTGCTGCACAGCGTCAGCGGTCTGTCTCAGCCGGGGCTGTGGCTGACGGCGATTGGCCTCTCGCAGGTCATCAGCAACGTGCCTTCTACCATTTTACTGCTCAACTATGTTCCGCCGGACTCGCTTCTGGCCTGGGCGGTTAACATCGGCGGGTTTGGTCTGCTGCCCGGCTCGCTGGCCAACCTGATTGCCCTGCGGATGGCGAACGATCGCCGCATCTGGTGGCGTTTCCATCTCTGGTCGATCCCCATGCTGCTCTGGGCTGCGGCGATCGGTTTCGGATTATTCCTTCTCATATAGTGCGCAATTTGTCAGTTTTTCCTGGCAAACGTATAGCAACGTCCTAGCTTTAGTGAACGGCATAGTGTGATGCCGCTCACTGACAGGACCGTTGCTGAACTATGGCTGAAGATCAAAACACGCCTGCTGACGAGCAGGACAAAAACAATAATGAGCGTAAGCGTCCGGGCAAAAAACCGTTAATTATCCTCGGCATTGTCGTGGTGGTGATGGTCATCGTGGCGCTGGTCTGGTGGTTTTTAACCCGTAACGAAGAGACAACTGACGACGCCTTTACCGACGGCGATGTGGTGACGATTGCCCCTAAAACGGCGGGTTATGTCACGGCGCTACATGTGCGTGATAACCAGCGCGTGAAAAAGGGCGATCTGCTGGTGGTTATCGATCCGCGTGATACCACCGCCCAGCGCGATCAGGCTCAGGCCCAGCTTGGCCTGGCTATTGCGCAGCTGCATCAGGCCCAGGCACAGCTGGCGCTCTCAAAAGTGCAATACCCCGCCCAGCGCGACGAAGCCAAAGCGCAGGTGCTGAAAGCGCAGGCAGACCTCGCCAACGCGCAGGCGGAGTATCGCCGCCAGCGCGGGGTCGATCCGCGTGCCACCACCCAACAAAGCATTGATTCCGCCAACGCCCAGCTGCGTAGTGCACAGGCCGCTCTGGCAAGCGCGCAGGCCCAGCTGGAAGTGGCGGAGCAGGTACAGCTGCAGATCCGCCAGCAGGAGACCAACGTCGAAGCGCGTGAGCGCCAGGTCGATCAGGCTAAAGCGCAGCTGGAAACCGCTAACCTCAACCTCTCTTACACCGAAGTTCGCGCCCCGTTCGACGGGTTTGTCACTAAGCGCAACGTGCAGCCGGGTACGCTGGTACAGGCGGGCACGGCGCTGTTCTCGCTGGTCTCACCCAACGTCTGGGTGGTGGCCAACTTTAAAGAGTCTCAGCTTGAGCGCATGAAGCCAGGCGATAAGGTGGAGGTTTCCGTCGATGCCTGGCCAGATATGGCGCTTGAAGGCCATGTCGACAGTATCCAGCAGGGCAGCGGCTCGCGTTTCTCGGCGTTCCCGTCGGAAAACGCCACCGGCAACTTTGTTAAAATTGTCCAGCGCGTGCCGGTGAAAATTGTGATTGATAAAGGGCTGGATCCGAACAAACCGCTGCCGCTGGGGCTGTCGGTAGAACCGAAGGTCACCGTGGAATGACGGATCACAGCCACGACAACTGGAAGCCCGCCAGCAATCCGTGGGCGGTGGCGATTGTCGTTACGCTGGCGGTGTTTATGGAGATCCTCGACACCACCATTGTCAACGTGGCGCTGCCGCACGTGGCGGGCTCGCTCTCGTCCAGCTATGACGAGTCCACCTGGGTGTTAACCAGCTACCTGGTGGCTAACGGCATCGTCCTGCCCATCTCGGCGTTTCTCAGCCGGGTGTTTGGCCGCAAGCAGTTCTTCCTGATTTGCATCGTGATGTTTACCGTCTGCTCGTTCCTGTGCGGGATCGCCACCGAGCTGTGGCAAATCATCTTGTTCCGTGTGATGCAGGGCTTTTTTGGCGGCGGCCTGCAGCCCACGCAGCAGTCGGTGCTGCTTGACTACTTTAAACCGGAAGACAGGGGTAAAGCGTTTGGTCTCTCCTCCATCGCCATTATCGTTGCGCCGGTACTCGGCCCGACGCTCGGGGGCTGGATCACCGACAACTACTCCTGGCGCTGGGTGTTCTTTATCAACATCCCGGTGGGGATAGTGACGGTGCTGGCGATCTACCAGCTGCTGGAAGATCCACCCTGGGAGAGTAAAGCCAAAGAGAAGCTGACTATCGACTGGACGGGGATCGGCCTGATCGCGCTTGGCCTCGGCTGTCTGCAGGTGATGCTCGACCGGGGCGAGGATGATGACTGGTTCTACTCGAACTTTATTCGCACCTTTGCGGTGTTAACGCTGGTCGGCATCATTGGCGCCATTTACTGGCTGATGTATGCCAAAAAACCGGTTGTTGATCTGCACTGCATGAAGGACCGCAACTTTACCATCTCCAGCCTGCTGATGGCGGGGATGGCGATGATCCTTTACGGCAGCTCGGTGGTGATCCCGCAGCTGGCGCAGCAGGATCTGGGCTATACCGCCACCTGGTCCGGGCTGGTGCTGTCGCCCGGCGCAGTGTTGATTGTATTGACCATCCCGCTGGTCCTGAAGCTGATGCCGGTGGTGCAGACGCGCTGGATCATCGCCTTTGGCTTTACCTGTCTGGCTGTGTCGTTCTTCTGGTCGCGCACGCTCACCCCGGATATTGACTTCGAAACGCTGGTGCTGTTCCGCAGCGCCCAGTCGATTGGGCTGGGGTTCCTGTTTGTCCCGCTGACCACCATTGCGTTTATTTCTATCCCGAGGCGGCTGAACGCGGATGCCGCGGCGCTGTTCACCATGTTCCGTAACGTTGCGGGCTCGATTGGCATATCGCTTTCCACGGCGGCCATCACCGAGCGCTCGCAGGCCCACAGCGCGCACCTTGCGTACCACGCCTCGCCGTTTAACGAGCAGTTCCAGCAGGCGATCCGCGAAAGCGCGCAGGCGATCCAGAACTTTACCACTCAGGTCGGCGACCCGACCGGCATTGCCACCGGGCGCATGTACCAGACCATGATTGAGCAGTCGCGCTTCCTGGCCTATATCGACGTATTCACCATTCTGAGCGTGGTGGCGCTGGTCCTGATTCCGTTTTGTTTGTTGCTCTCGCCGGTTAAGAGCGAGGGGAGTGCAGGAGCACATTGATGATACACAGACGTTTACACCCCCTGATGATAATGATGCTGCTGGCAGGTTGCGCCGTGGGGCCGGATTACCAGCCGCCTGCACCGCCTGCCGTCACGCACTGGAACGATAAAGGCGACAGCACGGTGAAATCACAAACCACCTCCGCTGCGACTAACCCGCGCTGGTGGAAAACGTTCGGCTCGCCGCAACTCGACAGTCTGATTGAACGCGCCATCGCCGGGAATTTGTCCCTGCAGCAAACGGTGCTGCGCATCGCTGGCGCGCGCGAACAGATTAACCAGGCAGGCGGGGCGTTTTATCCGTCGGTCAACGGTAATTTGCAGGCGACGCGCCAGCAGCTCGGCCTGGAAGGTGAGTTGAAGTCTCATGGGGTCTACGACCAGCTTGATAACGTCGATCCGGAACTCAGGGGTGCGTTAGGACCGCTGACGCAGCCGATCAACCTCTACCAGGGCAGCTTCGACGCCCAGTGGGAGATTGACCTCTGGGGTAAAGTTCGCCGTCAGGTTGAAGCTGCTGAAGCGCAGCAGAAAGCCGCTATTGAGCAGCGTAACGACGCGCTGGTCTCCCTTGAAGCCGAAGTGGCGCGCGCCTGGCTCCAGCTGCGCGGGGCGCAGAGCATTATTGCCACGCTGAACACCCAGATTAAAAGTGCGCAGCAAACGCTGGATCTGACCGAAAGTCGCCAGCGGGGCGGGCTGTCTCCGCAGATGGACGTAGAAAATGCGCGGGCGCAACTGGGCAACCTTGAAGCACAACTGCCGCAATATCAGGCGCAGGAGCGGCAGGCGATGAACGGCCTGGCGATCCTGCTCGGCAAGCCGCCGGGGGCGTTGGATGCGGAACTGCAGTCCGCCCAGCCGATGCCTGCGCTGCCGGATATCGTGCAAACGGGTATTCCATCCACGCTGGCGCGACGTCGTCCGGACGTGCGAGAAGCGGAAGCGAATCTTCATGCCGCCACAGCGCAAATTGGCGTGTCGGTGGCCGAGCTGTTCCCGAGCTTTACTCTTTCCGGGCAGTTTGGCCTGCGCAACAGCGAATCCAACTGGCTCACCGACTGGAGCAGCCACTTCTACAGTTTTGGTCCGCAGGTCTCCATTCCCATCTTCCAGGGCGGAAGACTGGTCTCCAGCGTGAAAGTGGCGCGTGCGCAACAGGGGGCGGCGGTGCTGGATTATCGCCAGACGGTACTGACTGCGCTGGGGGATGTTGAGAATGCGCTGGTGAGTTACCGCACCGATCAGCAGCGTGAAGCGGGTCTGGCGAAGACCATCGATGCGCTGCAAAACGCCTTCGATCTGGCCAGCGACAGCTACCGGCAGGGGATTGCCAGCTTTATCGACGTGCTCGACGCCCAACGGCAGCTGGCACAGGCCGAGCAGCAACGTGCCCAGGCGCAGGTGCAAAGCGCGCTCGATCTGGTGGCGCTCTATAAGGCACTTGGCGGCGGCTGGGAGCCCTATCAGCAGGTGCAGTTACCGGATTACGCCGTCTTTGGCGATGCCCCGCGCGGATAATATTCAGAGGATTGGGCAAGAAACGGACAGGAACGCCACATTCGCGTTGGCCAGGGGGCGGGTATAACTATCAGGCACCCATCAAACGACATGTGAGGACTATCTTATGCGTTATCAAAAACTGGGCAATACCGGTCTGTTTGTTTCTGAACTGTGCCTTGGCACCATGACCTTCGGCGGTGAAGGTGGCATGTGGGGCAAGATTGGCCAGCTGCAGCAAAGTGAAGCCGAGCAGCTGGTGGGCCGCGCGCTGGATGCCGGGATCAACTTCATCGACACCGCGAACGTCTATTCCGAAGGCCGCTCGGAGGAGATCACCGGCCAGGCACTCAAGAACCTGAAAATTCCGCGCGAAAACGTGGTGGTTGCCACCAAAGTGTTTGGCGAAACGGGCACGGCGGGGGTGAACTCACGCGGCAGCTCACGCTATCACATTATCAGCAGCGTGAAAGAGAGCCTGCGCCGTATGCAGCTCGACCATATCGATCTCTACCAGCTTCACGGTTTCGACCCTGCAACGCCGATGGAAGAGATGCTTTATGCCCTGGATAACCTGGTGCAGCACGGCCACGTGCGCTACATCGGTGTCTCTAACTGGGCCGCATGGCAGATCGCCAAAGCGCTGGGCATTTCCGAGCGACTGGGTCTGGCCCGTTTCGCGTCGCTGCAGGCCTATTACACCATCGCCGGACGTGATCTGGAGCGCGAACTGGTGCCAATGATGCAGAGCGAAGGCGTCGGGCTGATGGTCTGGAGCCCGCTGGCGGGTGGCCTGCTGAGCGGGAAATATGGCCGCGACGGGCAGAGTGAAGCCGGTGGCCGTCGTCTGGAGTTTGACTTCCCGCCGGTGGAAAAAGAGCGCGCCTTCGACTGTGTGGATGTGATGCGTACTATTGCCGAAAGCAAAGGCGTCTCCGTCGCGCAAATCGCCCTGGCGTGGCTGCTGCATCAGAAGGTGGTGACCAGCGTCATTATTGGTGCCAAACGCGTCGATCAACTGGATGACAACATCGCCGCAACGGGGATCCGTTTAAGTGAAGACGAGCTGAAACAGCTTGATGCCGTCAGCGCACTGCCGCGCGAATATCCGGGCTGGATGCTGGAGCGGCAGGGGGAATATCTTCGTAATCAGCTCGCACAGCAATAACCCTCCTTTCCCCGGTGGCGCACCGCTCACCGGGGCTTTTTTTCCCGCTCTGCTCACAAAATTCGATCCTCCTCTTTGATCGATTTTACATCTTCGACTATATGACTAGTCATGAAATTTAAATGAATAGTCATATAGGGAGAGACCATGAATCAATCACTGCCAGCCAACTTTTTATGGGGCAACTCGGTATCCAGCATGCAGACGGAAGGGGCATGGAATGAGGGCGGGAAGGGGATGTCGGTGTACGACATTCGCGAAGCGGGGGAAAACATCTCCGACTGGAAAGTGGCGACCGATTCCTACCACCGCTACCGGGAAGATTTCGACCTGATGCAGGATCTGGGCATGAACTGCTACCGCTTTCAAATCTCCTGGAGCCGGGTCTGTCCGCAGGGCGACGGCGAGTTCAACGATGAGGGCATCGCCTTTTACGACCGCTTTATTAACGATCTCATCGCCCGCGGTATCGAGCCGATGATCTGCCTCTATCACTTCGATATGCCGCTGGCGCTGGCGCAGGAGTACAACGGCTTTAACGATCGTCGCGTCATGGATGCCTTTATCCGCTATGGCAAAAAGATGATCGACTGCTTCGGCGACCGCGTGAAGTACTGGCTGACCTTCAACGAACAGAACATCTTCCATATGCCGGAAGCGTTTCGTATTTCCGGCTACATGAAAGGTGAGAAAACCCTGCGCGAGCTGTACGAGTTGCAGCATCACACCATGGTGGCGCACATGACGCTGACCGAATACCTGCACCAGACAAAACCGGGTCAGCTGATGGGCGGTATGCTGGCACACCAGCTGGTTTACCCGGCCACCTGCAAACCGCGCGATATCTTCTGCGCCCAGCAGTACGACGAATTTCTCAACCAGAACCTGCTGCGCGTCTTTGCTGGTCAGGGCTATAGCCCGGCGGTGATGGCGGTGGTGGAGCAGGAAGGGTTTGGCGATATCTACCGTGCCGAGGATCTGGCGCTGTTCGCAAGAACCCAAAACGACTTTATGGCCTTCAGCTACTACGCCAGTAAAACGCTGGACAGCGATGCCATTCCGCAGGGAACCCCGGTGAACAATTATCTGCTGTACGGCGATAAAAATAACCCGTACCTGAAAGCCACCGAATGGAACTGGCAGATCGATCCGCTCGGTTTTCGCACCATCATCACCCGCTACGCCAACGACTGGCGCATGCCGGTGTTCCCGATTGAAAACGGCATTGGCGTGATTGAATCCTGGGATGGCGTGAACCCGATTGAGGATACCTACCGCATCGACTATCACCGGGCGCATATCGAGGCGATGAAAGCCGCCATGTTCGAGGATGGCGCTGAGGTGATGGGGTATCTCGGCTGGGGTCTGATCGACATTCTGAGCTCCCAGGGCGACATGCGTAAGCGCTACGGCGTGGTCTACGTCAACCGTGAAAACCACGACCTTAAAGACCTGAAACGCGTGCCGAAGAAGAGCTACGCGTGGTTAAAACAGGTTATCCATACCAACGGACGCGAGATGTAAGCCGTACGCTGCCGGGCCGTTTTTGTGACTGATTGATGGGAACTATCCGCTATGTCTGAAACAAAAATCACACCGCATATGCAGTCCTTTGTCGATAAATTTGTTGAGTTCTCAGCGCGCCTGGCAAACCAGGTGCATCTTCGCTCCCTGCGCGATGCCTTCGCCACGGTGATGCCGATTTTCATCCTCGCCGGACTGGCGGTACTGGTGAACAATGTGGTGTTTCCTTGGATTTTTGACGGCGACACGCTCACGCACTTCAAGGTATGGGGCGAGGCGATCATCAATGGCACGCTGAATATCGCCGCGTTGCTGCTGGCGCCGATGATTGCCTGGTCGCTGGCGCGCAACAAGGATTTCGACAATCCGGTCTCGGCAGTGGTTATCGCTGTCAGCAGCTTTATTATCATGATGCCGATGCGTCTGCAGCTCACGCCCGTCGGCAGCGACACCACGGTGAATGTCACCCAGGTGCTGACCTTCGCCAACATTGGTTCGACCGGGATTTTCGCCGGGGTGCTGATTGGCTTGCTCTCGACGGAGCTGTTTATCGCCATCTCGCGGCTCAAGGCGCTGCAAATATCACTGGGGGAAAACGTGCCGCCGGCGGTCAGTAAATCGTTTACCGCACTGATCCCGACCATCCTGACGCTCTCACTGTTTGCCGTTCTGGCCGCGCTGCTGGCGAACGTATTGCACACGGATCTGATTCACCTGATCACCACCTTTATCCAGCAGCCGCTGCGGCTCATCAATACCAGCCTGCCGGGGACGATTTTTATCTACAGCTTTGGTAACTTCCTCTTCACGCTGGGTATTCATCAGTCGGTAGTTAACAGCGTGGTGCTGGAGCCGTTCCTGTTGATTAATACCAATGAGAACATGCTGGCCTTTGCCAACGGCCAGCCGATCCCGCATATCATCAACAACATCTTCGTGCCGACCTTTGGCATGGTGGGCGGTACCGGTAGCACCATTTCACTGCTGATCGCCATTTTTATCTTCTCGCGGCAACAATCGGCGAAACAGGTGGCACGTCTGTCGCTGGCGCCGGGTCTGTTCAACATCAACGAGCCGGTGATTTTCGGCCTGCCGATCGTGTTTAACCTGCCTTTAATGATCCCGTTTGTCCTGTTGCCCGCCATTGGCATTTACTTCGCCTGGCTCTGCACCACGCTGGGATTAATGTCGCGCTGCGTGGTGATGATCCCGTGGACCACGCCGCCAATTCTGAGCGCCTGGCTGGCAACCGCGGGGGACTGGCGGGCGGTGGTGGTGCAGTTGGCAATCATCGTATTTGGTGTATTCTTCTACCTGCCTTTCCTCAAAATTGCCGAGCGAGTGGCGTTGAAAAACAGCGGGATAGAACATTAAACAGAAGGAAGGACGATGGCGGCGAAGTACATCACCATAGCGCGTGAAATCAAAAAACGCATCATCAGCCAGCAGTATGCCGCCAATGAACCGCTGCCGGACCAGTTTGCCCTGGCGGCGGAGTTCAATACCAGCCGGATGACCATTCAGCAGGCCATGCGTCAGCTGATCGTTGAAGGGCTGGTATATACCCGTCAGGGGCAGGGGACGTTCATCCGCAAAAACTTCCTTCAGCTGTCGCAGTGGGATCTCTCCGGCAGCGACTACTTTGGCGCGACCAAAACCTGGGAGCATCTGGGCACGGTGACGAGCCAGGTGGTGCATTTTGAACTGCGCTTCCCGAACGAAAAAGAGCAGGCCTCGCTGATGATCAATGCCGATACGCCGGTCTATGACTTCATTCGTCTGCGTTTACTTAATGGTGAGCCCATGTCGCTGGACGCGACCGTAATGCCGCTCAACCTGGTGCCCGGGCTGAACAAAAGCCATCTTGAAAGCTCGGTGTTTCGCTATGTGCAGGAGACGCTGGGTCTGAAAATTATGGGATCGTACCGCGTGGTGCGGGCGCTAAAGCCGAATGCGCTGGATATGCAGCATCTGGTCTGCGAGGAGAGCGACCCGGTGCTGGAGGTGGAGCAGGTGATCTATCTGGAAGATGGCACGCCGCTGGAGTATGCGCACTGTCATTATCGTTACGACCACGGCGGGATTGTGATCGTGAATAACGGATAAAAAAAAGCGGGCATCGAAGCCCGCTTTTTTCGCTGTGTCGCGATTAGTTCAAACGCACCGGCATACCGGAACGGTTCTGCACAGCCTGGTCAACGATAGTCGTTTCCACGTCCGGCTGAGAGGTCACGGACTGCACCGCGCTGGTCAGCGTAATCGGCACGATTTCGTTATTGTTGATCTGGTCTTCGCTGGTGGACAGCGGGTTGTGCACTTCAATGTAACGGCTGCCATCCGGCTCAGAGGTCGCTTTAACCGGTTCGTTGATGAACTGGACGCGGGTACCTACCGGCACGTTTTCGAACAGGAATTTGATGTCGTCGTTACGCAGACGCACGCAGCCGTGGCTTACGCGCAGGCCGATACCGAAGTTAGCGTTGGTACCGTGGATGGCGTACAGGCGGCCGATGTACAGGGCGTACAGACCCATTGGGTTATCCGGGCCTGCCGGAACCACGGCGGGCAGCGGTTCACCTGCCGCGATGTATTCCGCGTGCATTTTCGCCGTTGGGGTCCAGGTTGGGCCTGCTTTCTTACGTTCAACTTTGGTGGTCCAGTTCAGCGGGGTATCTTTACCCAGCTGACCGATACCGATTGGCAGCACGATTACCGTGTTGGTGCCTTTCGGATAGTAATACAGACGCATCTCCGCGCTGTTAATCACGATGCCTTCATGAACGGTATCCGGCAGGATCAGCTGCTGAGGGATATTGAGAACGGTACCTGCTTTTGGCAGGTATGGGTCAACGCCCGGGTTCGCTTCCAGCATGTTAGACAGGCCCAGCTGGTACTGTGCTGCGAAATACTCCAGCGGCTGAGTGTTACCCTCAGGCACCGTCACCACCTGGTTTTGACCCACCAGACGGCTACCGTCTGTCGGCAGCGGATAAGTCACCGCAGAAGCGGTTTTGCAAAAACCTACTACGGCTAACGCCGCCGCAAAAAGCGTTGTTAATTTCATGTTCATGTTGTGCGAGGTATCTAAGCCATTCAGGCGTGAGTTGATAAGTCTGAATCTGTGATGGGAGCGCATTATATGTGCATTCCCGCTAACAGGGAATTCAGATGTGTACGAAATCACATTTTTTTCGATTTTGTTAAAGTTTAGCGGAGCGTCGCAACACAGGATCTCAATTCGGAATTGTGGCATAATGCCGTGTTTATCACACTTTTCGCAGGAATCTCCCCGTGTTAGTTACCAGCAACGTCACTATGCAGTTTGGCAGTAAGCCGCTGTTCGAAAACATTTCCGTCAAATTTGGCGGCGGCAACCGTTACGGCCTGATTGGTGCCAACGGTAGCGGTAAATCCACCTTTATGAAGATCCTCGGCGGTGACCTGGAGCCGACGCTCGGCAACGTGTCGCTCGATCCCAACGAGCGCATCGGTAAACTGCGTCAGGATCAGTTCGCCTTTGAAGAGTTCACCGTGCTCGACACCGTGATCATGGGGCACGCGGAGCTGTGGGAAGTGAAGCAGGAGCGCGACCGTATCTATGCGCTGGCCGAAATGAGCGAAGAAGATGGCTACAAAGTGGCCGATCTGGAGACGCAATACGGCGAAATGGACGGTTATTCTGCAGAAGCGCGTGCGGGCGAGCTGCTGCTGGGCGTGGGCATTCCGGTCGAACAGCATTACGGCCCGATGAGCGAAGTGGCACCTGGCTGGAAGCTGCGTGTGCTGCTGGCGCAGGCGCTGTTCTCTAACCCGGACATTCTGCTGCTCGATGAACCGACGAACAACCTGGACATCGACACCATCCGCTGGCTGGAGCAGACGCTCAACGACCGTGACAGCACCATGATCATCATCTCGCACGACCGTCACTTCCTGAACATGGTGTGTACGCACATGGCGGATCTGGATTACGGTGAGCTGCGTGTTTACCCGGGCAACTACGACGAATACATGACGGCGGCCACCCAGGCGCGTGAACGTCTGCTGGCGGATAACGCCAAGAAGAAAGCGCAGATTGCGGACCTGCAATCCTTCGTCAGCCGCTTTAGCGCCAACGCCTCTAAATCCCGTCAGGCAACATCGCGTGCCCGCCAGATTGACAAAATCAAACTGGAAGAAGTTAAAGCTTCCAGCCGTCAGAACCCGTTCATCCGTTTCGAGCAGGACAAGAAACTGTTCCGTAACGCGCTGGAAGTGGAAGCCCTTACCAAAGGTTTTGATGAAGGCCCGCTGTTTAAAAACTTCAACCTGCTGCTGGAAGTGGGCGAGAAGATCGCCATTCTGGGTGCCAACGGCGTGGGTAAATCCACCATGCTGAAAACCCTGGTCGGCGAACTGCAGCCGGACAACGGGAGCGTGAAATGGTCCGAAAACGCGCAAATTGGTTATTACGCGCAGGATCATGAATATGAATTTGAAAACGACCTGACCGTCTTCGACTGGATGAGCCAGTGGAAGCAGGAAGGCGACGATGAGCAGGCGGTGCGCAGTATTCTGGGGCGTCTGCTGTTCAGCCAGGACGACATCAAGAAGCCTGCCAAAGTGCTCTCCGGTGGAGAGAAGGGCCGCATGCTGTTCGGCAAGCTGATGATGGAAAAACCGAACATTCTGGTGATGGACGAACCGACCAACCACCTGGATATGGAATCTATCGAATCGCTGAACATGGCGCTGGAGATGTACCAGGGCACCCTGATCTTCGTTTCTCACGACCGTGAGTTCGTCAGCTCGCTGGCAACCCGCGTGATTGAAATTACGCCAGAGCGCGTGGTGGACTTCACCGGTAACTACGAAGATTATCTGCGCAGCAAAGGTATCGAGAACTAAAAAAAAGCCGGGTGGCGGCTTCGCCTTACCCGGCCTACGTTCTGTTCCCTCTCCCTGTGGGAGAGGGTTAGGGTGAGGGCATCAGGCCGCACTACATCACCCACTCACTCCCTTCAATCCCATTCACCAGCAGCCTGCGTTTTTCCCCCGCCGGTAATGACACCTTCAGTGCTTTCCACGCCGGACGATAATCTCCGCGCGCAGCGATCTTCAAATTGATGGTTGCCCCATCACACACCATTTCCCACTCTACCCACAGCGCATTGCCGTTCTGATAGCCCCAGCTTTCACCGTCATCTTCAAACAGCAGACCGGTGCTGGTGCCCACGCCTTTGACCGGGAACAGCTTCAGCTCGCGGGTGTCGTCTTTTTCCGCGCTGACGTGAGTGATGCGTTCGCTGAGCGGCAGACCGGCACCGGCGCGCACCAGCAGCGGCAGTTTTTCCAGCGGTGCATCCAGAGCGATCCACTGCCCGCCCGCGTACCACGCGTGGGTGTAAAAATCATACCAGCCGGTTTCGTTATCCGGCAGCCAGAGACGGCGCTCGCGCTGTCCGGCCTCCACCACGCTTGCCACCAGCAGGTCCCGGCCCAGCAGGAACTCGTCGCACTCTTCAAAGGTCTGCGCATCGTGTTCGTGGTCGAGGAAGGTTGGGCGCAGCATCGGTTCGTCATCGGCATGCGCCTGCCAGAGCAGGGTGTAGAGATACGGCAGCAGACGATAGCGCAGCTCAATGGCACCGCGAATAGCGGGGGTGACGCCCGGATACATCCACGGCTCGTTTACCGTGTGGTCATCGTTCCACGAGTGAATGGTAAAGCGCGGGTGCATCACGCCGTTCTGCACCCAGCGGACAAACAGCTCGGCGTCGGGTTTGTCGCCAGAAAAACCGCCCACGTCATGACCAACGTTAAACAGCCCGGACAGGCTCATACCCAGCCCCATGCGGATGTTATAGCGCAGGGTGTCCCAGTTGGTGCGGTTATCGCCGCTCCAGGTCTGAACGTAACGTTGCATCCCGGCGCAGCCGGAACGGGAGATCAGATACGGGCGCTTTTCCGGGGCAAACCGCTGCTGCGCTTCCAGCGAGGCGCGCATCATCAGCAGCGGCATCACCGGGCGGATGTGTTTGATGGCGATCTCCTTGCCAAAACCATGACAGCGCGCTTCGCCGTCCCACACTTCGTATTCGTTGTTATCGTTCCAGGTGGAGTCGATCCCCATCTCCAGCAGCTGCGTGGTGACCCCTTCCTGCCACCATTTCACCGTCTGCGGGTTGGTAAAGTCGAGGTGGGAACCTTCGTCATCCCAGAAGCTGGAGCGTTCTGGTGCGTCGGTTTCTGAATCACGAATGAACAGGCCGTTTTCCGCCACTTCGCTATAGCGCGGGTGGTCCTGCAGCAGGCACGGCTTGATGTTTGCCGCCAGCCGCAGCCCCGCATCGTGGAATGCCTGGGTCATCACCTTCGGTTGCGGCACTTTGTCGTAGTTCCAGTTAAAGACATAGCGCTTGCCGTTGATTGAGGTATAACCCGATGAGAGCTGGAACGAGTCGCACGGGATCGCATGCTCTTCGCACAGGCGAATAAAATTCATCAGTTGATTCTGCGCGTCCGGCGCGTCGGTGTAGTGCATGGTCGACCCGCTGTAGCCCAGGCTCCATTTCGGCCCGAACAGCGTTTTCCCGGTCAGGCGCACAAAGGCTTTGGTGACATCCAGCACCCGTTTGCCGGTAAAGAGGTAGTAATCGATATCACCCGCTTCCGCCTGCCAGCGACGGTAGGCGGTGTGGTAGTTATCAATTTCGTTGCCCAGATCCAGCCAGCAGCTGCTCAGGTTGTCGTAGAACAGGCCGTAACTCACGTCATCGCGGCGGGTAAGGGTAAACGGGATGTGTTTGTACAGCGGGTCGGTGCTGGCCGCGTTGTAGCCCATGGCGTCGAGGTTGCGCATCTCGAAGCGCTTACCGTTGCGCTGCAGGTCGCCCGCTTTCTCACCCAGGCCGTAAAAACGCTCGTCCTTGCGACGGCTCAGGTAGTGTGCCACCCCGTCGCCGTGAGCGTTCAGCAGATAGGCGCTGGTCGGACGGTCATTGACCAGCGGCTGCCACTCACCGGCGTCATTGCGATAATGCCACTCCAGCCACAGCGGCTGATGAACGGTCACACGCAGCTGTTCGGTGGCAATTGTCAGCCCCTCATCCTGCTGGCTTAGCGTCCAGGCAGGGCAGGTGAAGCCGCTCAGATCGTCGCGACGACGGCCTTCCCACGGCACATCTTCTTCCGGAGCGATGCTCCAGGTGCGGTCCAGCGCCAGTTCGCCTTTACGTTTGATCAGTACGCGGAACAGGTTCTCTTCCAGCACATACAGGCACAGGCGGTGCTGGTTATCCACCAGCAGTTCCAGATGGTTGGCCGACTGCTTATCGACGGTCCAGTTTTTCAGGGTTTTCATATGCAATACATCCACTATCAGGCGCGCTTGGCGCGACGTTCAGCAATAAATGCCACCAGGAAAACAGCGCCAATCAGGTCAAAGAAACCCATGGCAATAAAGAGCGGGTTGAAGCCGATTTTGTCGGCGGTCACACCAATCAACAGCGAGAACAGGAAGCTGGCGATCCACGCCGCCGAGCCGCGCATACCG
Organism: Enterobacter cloacae complex sp. 309I3; assembly: GCF_050031595.1. NCBI lineage: Bacteria > Pseudomonadati > Pseudomonadota > Gammaproteobacteria > Enterobacterales > Enterobacteriaceae > Enterobacter > Enterobacter cloacae complex sp. 309I3. The sequence goes on from NZ_JBLGWI010000001.1 coordinate 1,521,882, forward strand.
TTAACGGTCGCCATCTGGCCTTTATCGAACGACTCCACCACCAGGGCGCTGAGCATGCAGGAGATGATCTGATGCCCGAAACCGCCGATGGAGATCAGCACGATGGTGATGTACGGGTCGCGGGTAATGGCGACGACGGCCAGAGAGATCATCAGGAACGCGCCGGTGACGGAGCTTGCCACCACGGAGTTGACGCGGGAGCAGCCAAACAGGCGGGTATACAGACGGGTGAGGTAACCGCTTGCCACGCTGCCGAGATCGGCGGCCAGGAACGGCAGCCAGGCAAACATCGCGATCTGCTTCAGATCCATGCCGTGCTCTTTGGCGAGATACAGCGGCACCCAGAAACTCAGTACCGCCCAGGCCGGTTCCGCCATAAAGGCCGGGATGGCGATACCGTAAAAGCGTTTGTTTTTTGAGACGGTTTTCAGTGCGGTCAGGAAGGGCAGTTTTACCGCAGGCGGTTCGTTATCCTGCTTGATAAACGCCAGCTCGTCTTTGCTCAGGTTCGGGTGCTGCTCCGGATTGTGGTAGAACGCCCACCACAGGATCACCCACAGCAGCGCCAGCACGCCGGTGAACATAAACGCGCCCTGCCAGCCAAACGAGGCGTGCGCGAAGTAGATGATAGGCGGAGCCAGCATTGCGCCAATGGAGAAGCCCACACCGGCCCAGCCGGCTGCCACAGGACGTTCCGATTTCGGGAACCATTCACCAATGGTTTTGGCGTTTGCGGGCGTGGCGGCGGCTTCAGAAGCCCCCATAAAGAAGCGCAGTATGGCAAGGTGCAGCCAGCTCCCGGCACCCGCGTGGAAAATACACATCAGCGCCCAGATCCCGGCGCAAATCATAAAGCCAATCTTCAGGCCGATCACGTCGATCAGCCAGCCGCACAGAGGCTGGAAAATGGTGTAGGCGATCTGGAATGCCCCGACGATCCAGGAGTACTGCTCGGTGGTGATACCGAGGCTCTCTTTCAGTTCCGGGGCGAGGATCCCGAGTGAGTTTCGGGTGATGTAGTTAACGGTGACGCCAAGTAAGAACAGCACCAGCACATACCAGCGCAGGTTTTTAATGACGCGACGGGTTTTGCTTGCCGCAACGGTGTTATTAATGTCCTGACTCATTTTACTCTCCACAAGACGGACGGTAAGGGGACGGAGGTTCAGGTGTCACACAGGTTTATGACGTTGATTGTTATCTGTTTTACCGCTTCAAGTTGCTATACAACTAGTATGGAAGTTGTGTGACAAGTTCACCTTAAGGGAGAAAATGTGAGGGCAATAGTGGATTTTGTGCAAAATTTCTCATAACTGAGCGACATCATTTGGCATCATGGCTTTGACATCAGCTATTGCCTGATATCCACGCTATGAAAATTTTGTCATTTCGCAAATGGAGCCAGATCACAAAATGGACAAAAGGCTAAAAATCGCCGAAATCGCTGCCCGGACTCAGCTCTCCATCAGCACCGTTTCGCGGGTCCTTGCCGGGAAGGCGAATACCAGTGAAAAAGCACGTGCGAAGGTGCTGGCATGCGCGCGCGAGCTGGGGGTGCTGGACGGAATGGCTGCGGGCCGTTTGCTGCTCAACAGTCTCGTTGTCTTCGCCCCACAGCGCGCCTTTGACGAGCGGTCTGACATCTTTTACTACCGTGTGATCCAGAGCGTAAGCAAAGGCCTGGCCTCGTACGATGTTCGCCTGCGTTACTGCGCGCTGGAGGAGAACGACAGCGACGCCCAGCTGTTTCTGGCGCGAATGAACGAGCCGGACACCCAGGCCGCCATCCTCCTCGGCATTGACGATCCGCACATCCATGACCTGGCAGTGGATGTCGGTAAACCCTGCATGCTGATTAACTGCCGCGACCGGCATATGCGCCTGCCTGCCGTCGCGCCGGACCATCGGGCCATTGGCGAGCGGGCGGCGGACTATCTGTTTGAAATGGGACACCGTGAGGTGATGAATGTGTTGTGCCTGCGGCGTTACACCATGGAGCTGCGCCTTGCGGGGATCCGCGATGCATGGCAGTCACACAACCTGAAGTTCAACGATAAACGCGATTTGCTGGTGGCGCCGAGCTTCAGCGCTCGCGAAACAGAGCAACTGGTCACCGACTGGCTGAGCCGCATGCAGGGGAAAGACTTGCCGACTGCGTTTCTGGTGGGGGGTGACTTTATGGCGGCGGGCACCATCAGCGCCCTGCAAAAACAGGGGTTACGCGTGCCGCAGGATATTTCGGTGATGAGCATTGACGGCTTTAATCTGGCGGCCATTCAGGATGTACCGTTAACCGCGGTGCATGTCCCGCGTGATGAGCTGGGCACCGAAGCGGTACATATGCTCCAGCAGCGGCTGATGCGCCCGGAGGCGCCGTCAGGCACGCTATTGCTTAACGGCACCCTGACCGTACGGGAATCGGTCCGGCGGATACGTCAGGGGAAACGACGCACCGCCGTTGAGCGGGAAGGGCTGTACGACAGTTAAGCCATGCCCAGCGCACGCTTGCCGTGGATATTGAGATCGGCCACGGTAAAGCGATCCTGCCAGGTTTTTTCATAATCCTCGCGCGGGAAATCACCCGGTGATGCCCCGGTTTCCAGCGCCGCTTTCACCTTCTTCGCGTAGGCGAGGTTCTTCTCGCACATTGGCGCGGCAGGAATGTACATCACGTTGCCCCAGCCCTGTTGATCCTCAACCGGCGCGACGGAGTGGATCACATCGCAGTGCCACCACACCGAATCGCCCGCCTCCAGTGCCGGAATGCTGGTGAGCGCTTCGATAAGCAGCGGGTGCCATTTCTCTGACACCGGCAGAACGCGCCCCGGCGCGACGCCGCACAGTTCGTCCTCCGGCACGTCATCCAGCAGCGGACGCAGCAGAATATAAGCCATCGCTTCCGGGATTGGCACCACGTGCAGCAGCCCCTGGCCCGGGATCATGTCCGACAGCGCCGTCCAGCCCTGGAAGGTGCGGAACACCGAACATTTGGTGGTGTTATCCACGGTGTACTCTTCCACTTCAGTACGGTGCGCAGCATTCCACGGATCGTATTTCTCTACGTTGCCATCAAAGACGCGGGCGAAAACCTGCTGATAGGCGGGCAGCAGCCAGCGCTCCAGCGCACCGGAATCGGTATGCGCGCCCAGCCCTTTCGAGGTGGTACCCGGTGGACGACGGCGGATGCGATCCGGGTAAATCACGCTGACGTCCGGATCGAACCACTGTTTGCCGTTGCTCTCGAATGTCCACAGACGGTTCAGAAACGACTGCACCTGTGCCATCTCTTCACTCTGGCGCGCCTGCATTTGCGCCTGTGACCAGTAGATAGGGTAAATCTCCGGGCGAGACGCCGTTAAGGTACCAAAGAAGTTATCGCCGGGCCCTTTATAGACTTCATCAAACTGGTTGAGATCGAGGTAATCGAGCATCGACTGATCCCATGCCAGCGCCTGCTCGCGCGGGAAATGACCTTTTATTACCGCGCAACCCCGGCGTTTGATCGCCTCACGCTGCGCGGATGTGATGGTGCCATCTTTCACATCCGCAAACGGGATCACCGGCCAGACGGGCTCGCCTTTGTTTTTCAGGGCGTTAATTTCCGCCACGCGGGTCGCGATGGTATCGCTGAGCTTATCGAACACCGCCTGCACATCGCCGATTTGCGCCCGTAGCTCGCGCTTCATCTCACGGATTGCGGCTTTGTGATCCGCCGGCAAAGTTTCACTGGTAAACGTCATAACTGCCTCGCATCTTTCATTCGAAAGTAAAAGTGTCTACAAGTGATACTTTAAGTTAAAAATTGGTTAATGCAAGTTTAAAAACTTGACGGGTAGCACAGGATGGAAAAAGAGTGATGGGGGCCGGAGCGCGGCTCCGGCAGGAAGGGAATCAGGCGTCGAACGGGGAGTGGTGATCCAGCACCGCCTGAATAACGTTCAGCGCGCCCTGGTGGTTGTTGTCGTCGGTGCTGTAGCGGCTTACGTCTCTGATGCTTTCGGCTGCGTTGCCCATTGCAAAGGAGTATTTCACCAGCTTCAGCATCTCTGCGTCATTGCCGCTGTCGCCAATACCCACGCACTCCTGCGGGGAGACTTTCCAGCGTTTCAGCAGACGGCTGATGCCATTGGCTTTGTGCAGGCCGGGGATAATCAAATCGACAAAACCAAAGCCGCTGGTGACCGGCTTCATAATGCCGTCCAGGGAGACATGCAGTTTATCGACCAGATTCGGGATATCGCTGTCCGGCAGGTTCAGGGAGAACTTAAACAACACGTCGTTAATGTCGCGGTAGTCGCTGATACGCTTTAAGCGGTGATAGTGCTTTGACATCAGCGCCACGAACGCCTCCGGGGCCTGGTCGCTGACGTAAGCGCTGTCGAGACCGCAGGCCACAAAGTTCAGCCCTTTGTCTTTCAGCAGTTCGCCAATAACGATTTGCGACTCATGACGCGTCAGCTCGCCGTGGAAAATTTGTTCACCGTGATCGAAGACCAGCGCACCGTTTTCCGCCACGAAGGAGATCTGATCTTTCAGTTCCGGGAAGAAGGAGATGAGCTGGTAATACTGGTTACCGCTGGCGACAACAAATTCAATATTACGGGCTTTAAGCTGCTCAAACTGTGCCTGAAAGCGGTCACGATCGTACTGCTTGGCATCATCAAGGAAAGTTCCGTCCATATCGGTGACGATAACTTTAACGGTCATACTGTGCTCCTGGGTCACTGCGTTTTGAAACATTCTAATAACAAGGTGACGGAGAGCACAAATTTAATTTCATTCGAAAGTAAAAGCAAAACGGCAACCGACGTTGCCGTTTTTAGTCTTTTCTCCCTCTCCCGGTGGGAGAGGGCCGGGGTGAGGGCATCAGCGTGCGCATTTCCCCCTCACCCTAACCCTCTCCCTCAAGGGAGAGGGGATACTTCGTTACAACGTATGCTCCGTACGCGCAATGATATCGTCCTGTGCATCCGGCGACAGGGCGGTGAAGAACGCCGAGTAGCCTGCGACGCGTACCACCAGGTCACGATACTGGTCCGGGTGTTTCTTCGCGTCCAGCAGCGTTTCGCGTGAAACGATGTTGTACTGAATATGCCAGCCTTTATGCACCTCGAAGAAGGTACGCAGCAGCACCATCAGCTTTTGACGGTCGCTGTCGTTTTCCAGCGTTGACGGGTTCAGCTTCTGGTTTAACAGCACGCCGCCAAGAATCGCTTCGGTTGGCAGTTTACCCACGGAGCCGATTACCGCCGTTGGACCGAGGTGATCGGTACCGGAGGCCGGACTGGCGCCTTCCGCCAGCGGGGTGTGCGCTTTGCGTCCGTCCGGAGTCGCCATTGTCGCTGCACCAAACGGCACGTTTGCGGAGATGGAGGATGTGCCCGCGTAGTAGTTACCGCCAATGGGGCCACGGCCGTAACGCGGGTTGTGATACTGCTTCAGCTCGTTAATGTAGGTCTGATAAGCACGGGTCAGCAGCATGTCCACACTGTCGTCATCGTTGCCGTACTTCGGCGCACCGTTGATAAGACGCTGACGCAACTGCTCGTGCGTCAGCCCGTCGAAGTCATCCGCCAGCGCCGCCGCCAGCTGCTGCTGACCGATGACGCCCTGCTCGAACACCAGTTTCTTCACCGCCGCCAGGCTGTTACCGAGGTTGGCAATACCTACCTGCAGGCCGGAGACCCAGTCATACTTCGCACCGCCCTGCTTGATGCTTTTCGCCCGCTCGATGCAGTCATCAACCAGCGCCGAGCAGAGGATATCGTGGACATTCTCTTCCAGCATGGTGTCCACGACATACTCAATCTCGATGGATTTACGGGTGTAATAGCGGATCTGGGTATCCCAGGCCGTCATCACCTCGTCGAAATTGCTGAAGTTACCGGCAGAGAGCGCTTTCTCCTGCGGCAGGAACACTTTCCCGCTGGTGGCATCGCGGCCGCCTTCCAGCGCGGCGAGCATCACGCGGGCGAAGTTAATAAAGCTCATGCCGGTGCAGCGGTAGCCCCATTTGCCGCCAACGGCGGTTTCGATGCAGCCGATGGCGGCATAGTCGTACGCATCTTCTTTTTCCACGCCGAGCTTGATGAATTCCGGGATCACGATTTCATCGTTGTTGAACGCTGGCATGCCGAAGCCGCAGCGGATCACCTGCACGCAGGCGTCGAGGAAGTCGTTGCTCATCCCTGCGTGATAACGCACGCTCAGGTTTGGCTGGGTGGAGCGCAGACGACCGCAGGACTCCAGAATCGCGTAAGAGAGCGGGTTGACGGCGTCCATTGGCTCACCGTTGACCAGCTTCTGACCGCCGATGGTGACGTTCTGGTACAGCGGGCTGCCTGCGGAGGCTTTGGAGTGCGAGCCGGAGCGGATCTTGTTCACTTCCAGCAACTTCAGCCAGCAGCTGTGGAGCAGCTCGATGGCGTGCTCGCGGTCGAGGCTCTGGTTCAGCTCTACGTCGCGACGGTAGTACGGGTAGAGATACTGATCCATACGGGCGAACGACACGGAGTGGCCGTTGGACTCAATCTGCAGGATCAGCTGAATGAAGTAGCACAGCTGCAGCGCCTGCCAGAAGGTTTTTGGCGGTTCATGGGCAATCGCGTCACAGTTTTCCGCTATCGCCAGCAGCTCGTCGCGGCGGCTGACGCGGGATTCGGTAGCCGCCATTTCACGTGCCAGGGCTGCGAAACGTTCGATGTGCAGACTTACCGCCTCCAGCACGATATCAATCGCTTTCAGGAACTGATCGCCGTGCAGGTCGTCCAGCACCGTCAGATTGATGCGCGAGCGGCGCTCGGCCACTTTAGCGCGCAGGCCGTCGAGCCCTTTTTCCAGCACCAGCGGGAAGTTTACCGCCAGGTGGGCATCGCCGGAGGTCATGTTGCCTTCGGCTTTGATAATGCCGGTTTCCAGCAGGCTTTTCTGCTCGTCGGTGAACATGCCGTAACAGCGATCCTGTACCGTCTGGCCGCGCCACCACGGGCAGATCTCATGCAGAACGCGCTTATTCTCTTCGCTGACCGCAAAGCCCGCGCCGGGACGGTCCGCCAGATCGTCAATCTCTTTCTCAATCCAGGAGACGGTATATTCCGGGAAGATCGGCGCGGCGCGCACTTCGCTTGCCTGGTTACCAACGATCAGCTCATCGTGTTTGATCCAGATGGTGCGCTGCGCGAGATGATGCGCCAGCGCCAGCGCGCGACGCACCGGGATCGGTTTATCCATATGCTGCTGGTACATTTCCGTGTAGTGCTGCGCGCGCTCGGTACAGACCGGCGGCTTCACGATATGCACCAGGGCCATTTTGTGCGCTTTAATGCGCTCGCTGAGGGTGTTGAGATTCAGGGTAGTCATCGTTTTATCCTCGTAAGGTCGCGGTTAACCCTTTCTGGCAGGCATACTGCTGTGCAAAGTCCAGTAGCGCAGGGTTATCCAGCGGTTTGTCAGGGGCAGAGTAAGGTTGGCCGAGCAGGGTGTATTTGTTCATGCCCAGCGTGTGATACGGCAGAAAGTGAATGTCGCGAACGTTCAGTTCGTCGGCGGCGAAATTGGTAATGGCGGTAACAGAGGCTTCATCGGCGTTAAAGCCCGGGATCAGCGGCACGCGAATGATGATTTTTTTCCCGGCCGCCGCCAGGCGTTTCAGGTTGTCCAGGATGCGTTTTGCCGAGCCGTCCGTCCACTGTTTGAACACCTCTGCATCCACATGCTTCAGGTCGGCGAGGAACAGATCGATATACGGTAGTGAAGGCGCGATATAGTGCCACGGCACGTGAAGGCAAGTTTCGACGGCGGTATGAATACCCTGTTCATGGCTGGCTTTAAACAACGCCAGTGCCAGATCGGGGTTCATAAACGGCTCGCCGCCGGAGAGGGTGATTCCACCGCCGCTGCGGTCGTAAAACGGCTTATCGCGCAGGACGGTCGCCATGATCTCCTCCACCTGACGTTCTTCACCACATACGGTGAGCGCCTGTGTCGGGCAGCAGTCGGAAAGGGCGTTAAGCGTCTGTTCGTCTAGTTTCTCACGGTGGATGACCAGCCCGTTCAGCGCACGTTCGATACAGCCCGGTGCCGCCTGCTGGCACAGATCGCAGCCGTCCAGGCAAAGACGTGCATCAAACAGCACGTCCCGCGTGCGGGCCCGGCTTTCCGGGTTCTGGCACCAGCGACAGCCCAGCGAGCAGCCTTTCAGGAACACCACGGTACGGATCCCGGGGCCATCGTGGGTAGAGTAACGCTGAATATTGAAGATCATGATTTTGCCTCCCATCTTGCACATGAAGATTAAATTACTTTCGAATGAAAGTTATCTTGATGCAGGTCAACTCCTGAGCAGGTTTTGTCGTGATAGGGTAAGTGCAGGCTAAAATTGAGGGCGACATCATGGAACTTTATCTCGACACTTCTGACGTTGCGGCAGTGAAAAAGCTCGCACGCATCTTCCCGCTGGCGGGCGTAACCACCAACCCCAGCATTGTGGCGGCAGGCAAAACGCCGCTTGAGGTTCTGCTGCCAGAACTGCACGACGCGCTGGGTGGCAAAGGCCGTCTGTTCGCGCAGGTGATGGCCACGACCGCCGAAGGCATGGTGGACGATGCGCGTAAGCTACGTGCCATCATTAACGACCTGGTGGTGAAAGTGCCGGTGACGGCGGAAGGGCTGGCGGCGATCAAAATGCTGAAAGCAGAAGGGATCCCGACGCTGGGGACCGCGGTATATGGTGCCGCACAGGGGATGTTGTCCGCGCTGGCGGGGGCAGAGTATGTCGCGCCTTACGTTAACCGCGTGGATGCGCAGGGCGGAGACGGGATCCAGACCGTTGTGGAATTACAGCAATTGCTGGCGCTGCATGCCCCGCAATCAAAAGTGCTGGCGGCGAGCTTCAAAACCCCGCGTCAGGCGCTGGATTGCCTGCTGGCCGGCTGTGAGTCCATCACGCTGCCGCTGGACGTGGCGCAGCAGTTTATTACCTCTCCGGCGGTGGATGCGGCGATCGTGAAGTTTGAGCAGGACTGGCAGGGGGCGTTTGGACGGACGGCCCTCTGACGCGTTATCTCCCTCTCCCGGTGGGAGAGGGCCGGGGTGAGGGCATCAGGCCGCAACGAGGTTTAACCGCTGCACACCTCACACCCCGGATTACGCATCAGCTTCATCTCGCGGAACTGGCAGGTCATTGCGTCATACATCACAATTTTCCCTGCCGCTGGCGTACCGTAACGGGTCAGCACTTTGATCGCTTCCATCGCCTGCAGTGACCCGATCACGCCGACTAACGGCGCCATCACGCCCGCCTCGACGCAGGTGAGCGCATTCTCACCAAACAGGCGGCTCAGACAGCGATAACACGGTTCGCCTTCAGCATAGGTAAAGACGCTGATCTGTCCTTCCATGCGGATTGCCGCGCCAGAAACCAGCGGCGTTTTGTGGGTAAAACAGCCGGCGTTTAGCTGGTTGCGGATGGCGACGTTATCAGTACAGTCCAGCACCAGATCGTGCTTTGCGATTTGCGCGTATAACGCCTCGTCATCCAGCATCGCGTTAATCGGGGTGAACTGAACGTGGGGGTTGATGCGCGTTAACGCTGCGCGGGCAGAGTCCACCTTCGGCTGGCCGAGTGTCGCATCGCTGTGCAGCGTCTGGCGCTGCAGATTGGACACCGACACGGTATCAAAGTCCAGCAGCGTCATCTTGCCCACACCCGCCGCGGCGAGGTATTGCGCGGCGGCGCAGCCCAGACCGCCCAGGCCGACGACCAGTACGCTGGCCGCCTTGAGCGCTTCCTGGCCTTCAAAATCAAAACCGCGCAGCACAATCTGGCGGTTATAGCGCATCATCTCTTCATCGCTCAGTTCCGCCGCCATCTTAGCCTCCGAACAGGTGGTTAAAGCGCTCCACCTCAACCCATTCGCCTGCTTCCACATTGCCACGCTCGCGCTCCAGCACGATAAAGCAGTTGCCCTGGCTGAAGGAGCTGAAAATGTGCGAGCCCTGATGGCCGGTGGTGCTCACCTCCAGCTCGCCCTCCGCGTTGCGCGTCAGAATACCGCGCTGGAAATCAAGACGACCGGGGGATTTCTTAAGGCGCGTAGCGGCACGCACGCGCTGGCGTACCGGCAGCGGATTGGCACGGTTGCCCGAAAGCTTCGCCAGCAGCGGGATCACCAGTTGGTAGAAGGTCAGGGCGGCAGAGACCGGGTTACCCGGCAGGCCGCAGAACCAGCTGTGCTGAAGCTTGCCAAAAGCGAACGGTTTGCCCGGCTTGATGGCCAGCTTCCAGAAGGCGATTTCACCCAGCTCTTCCAGGATGGTTTTGGTGTAATCCGCTTCACCCACCGAAACACCGCCGGAGCTGATCACCACGTCGGCCGCGTTGTCTGCCTCAATAAAGGCGGCGCGCAGTTTTTCCGGGTCATCAGGAATAATGCCAAGGTTGATCACTTCACAGCCCAACTGTTCCAGCATCAGGTGTACCGCCAGACGGTTGGTGTCGTAAATCTGCCCGTCCTGCAGCGGCTGGCCCGGAAGCTGCAATTCGTCACCGGTAGAAAAGAGCGCGACGCGCACCTGACGGATCACCTCAATGTCCGCGATACCGAGCGAGGCCAGCACCGGCAGTTCACCCACCGTCAGCTTCTGCCCCGCAGCGAATACCGTTGCGCCAAGAGCAATATCTTCGCCGGTGCGGCGGATGTTCTGGCCTGCTTTGACGCTGGCGGTAAAGCGCACGCCGTCAGCGGTCTGTTCGGTCTCTTCCTGCATCACCACCGCATCGCAGCCTGCGGGAACCGGCGCGCCGGTCATGATGCGCACGCAGGTGCCCACAGGCCATTCTCCGTCAAACGGTTGACCGGCGAAGGCTTTTCCTGCGACAGGCAGCGCCTGACCCGTCTGGAGATCCGCCAGGCGTACCGCGTAACCGTCCATCGCTGAGTTATCAAACCCCGGCACGTTAAGCGGGGAAATGATGTCGCGCGCGGCAATACGACCAAAACAGCGCGCCAGCGGCAGCGTCTCTACGTCGTGCAGCGGGGAAAGTCGGTCAAGCATCTGCGTGAGTGCCGTCTCAAGCGGCATCAGTCCGGCGGTAAAATCCATGGTGGGCTCCAGCACAGTAACAACGAAAGCGCTCATTATGGCAGAAAAGTGCGGCTAACTGTATGACCCACCATGAGTACCCTTTACATCGCAGTTGCGTCTTTCTATATTCAAAAATTATCTGAAGAATCATCAACGATAATGATATTTATAGAAAAAGCCGCCATGCAGGCTGACAGGTGAGGCGAAATGGTTAATGCGGTAATCGCAATTCATGGCGGCGCCGGGGCTATTACCCGTGCACAGCTCAGTCCTGAGCAGGAGAAGCGCTACATTGATGCGCTCTACGCCATTGTCGAAACGGGCCAGCGAATGCTGGAGGCGGGCGAAAGCGCGCTGGATGTGGTGACCGAAGCGGTACGTCTGCTGGAAGAGTGTCCGCTGTTCAATGCGGGGATAGGTTCCGTGTATACGCGTGACGAGACGCACGAGCTGGATGCCTGCGTGATGGATGGCGTCACCCTGAAAGCAGGGGCCGTGGCGGGCGTGAGCCATCTGCGCAACCCGATTCTGGCGGCGCGACTGGTGATGGAAGAGAGTCCTCATGTGCTGCTGACGGGCGTTGGGGCGGAGAACTTTGCCTTCGCACACGGGATGGAGCGGGTATCGCCGGATCTTTTTTCCACTGACGAGCGCTACCAGCAGCTGCTGGCAGCCCGTACGGCGGGCATGACCCAGCTGGACCACTCCTCACCGCTCAGTGAAACCACCAAAATGGGCACGGTTGGCGCAGTGGCGCTCGACAAGGCCGGTAATCTGGCGGCGGCCACCTCAACCGGCGGTATGACCAACAAGCTACCTGGCCGGGTTGGCGACAGTCCGCTGCCGGGCGCCGGGTGCTATGCCAATAACGCCACGGCGGCGGTCTCCTGCACCGGGACCGGCGAAGTGTTTATTCGCGCGCTCGCCGCATACGACATTACCGCCCTGATGGATTACGGCGGGCTCAGCCTGAGTGAGGCCTGCGAGCGTGTGGTAATGGAAAAGTTGCCCGCGCTGGGCGGTGAGGGTGGACTCATTGCGGTGGACCGTGAGGGTAACGTAGCCCTGCCGTTCAACAGCGAAGGGATGTACCGCGCCTGGGGCTATGCCGGTGATGAACCCAGCACCGGGATCTATCGTGAATAAGGGGGCAACGCGTGCCGCACAGTGAAGAGCTGGATAACCGCGAAGTGCTGGCTGTCCATCAGCTGAATATTGCGTTTCAGGAGGAGCGGCAGTTCATCCCCGCAGTGGAGAATTTATCGTTCTCACTCAACCGCGGCGAAACGCTGGCGATTGTGGGGGAGTCCGGCTCCGGGAAATCGGTCACCGCGCTGGCGCTGATGCGCCTGCTGGAACAGACGGGCGGGCAAATCAGCAGCGAGAAGATGCTTCTGCGCCGTCGCAATCGTCAGGTCATTGATTTAAACGAGCTGAGCGCAGCACAGATGCAGGGCGTGCGCGGGGCGGATATCGCGATGATCTTCCAGGAGCCGATGACCTCGCTGAACCCGGTCTTCCCGGTTGGAGAGCAAATTGCCGAATCCATCCGCCTGCATCAGGGACTGAGCGGCGATGAAGCCCTTCTGGAAGCCAAACGGATGCTGGAGCTGGTACGTATCCCGGAGTCGCAGTCCATACTGGGCCGCTATCCGCATCAGCTCTCTGGCGGGATGCGTCAGCGGGTGATGATTGCCATGGCGCTCTCGTGCCGTCCGGCGGTATTGATTGCGGACGAGCCGACGACAGCGCTGGATGTCACCATTCAGGCGCAGATCCTGCAGCTTATCAAAGTGCTGCAGCAGGAGATGGAGATGGGGGTGATGTTTATCACCCACGATATGGGCGTGGTCGCGGATATTGCCGATCGCGTGCTGGTGATGCACCAGGGCAGGGCGGTAGAAACCGGCACGGTAGAGCACATTTTCCATGCGCCCGCCCACCCATACACCAAAGCGCTGCTGGCGGCGGTTCCGCGTCTGGGAGCGATGAACGGCAGCGATCTTCCGCGCCGTTTCCCGCTGATTTCCCTTGAGGCGGCGGGCCGCCAGGAAGAGGAAACCGAGCAGGACACCGTGGTCCCCGGCAAGCCCATTCTTGAGGTGCGGGATCTGGTGACCCGTTTTCCTCTGCGCAGCGGCATTTTCAACCACGTAAAGCGTGAAGTGCACGCGGTTGAAAATGTCAGTTTTGATTTATGGCCAGGCGAAACGCTGGCGCTGGTGGGGGAGTCGGGCTGCGGCAAATCCACCACCGGACGCGCGTTACTTCGGCTGGTGGAGTCGCAGGAAGGGAGCATTACCTTTAACGGCGAACGTATCGACACCCTTCCTGACAGTAAGCTTCAGGCGGTGAGGCGGAATATCCAGTTTATTTTTCAGGATCCGTATGCGTCTCTGGACCCGCGCCATACGGTGGGGTATTCGATTATGGAGCCGCTGCGGGTGCATAATCTGCTCGACGGCGAAGCCGCACAGCGTCGGGTGGCGTGGCTGCTGGAACGCGTGGGGCTGAAGCCGGAACATGCCTGGCGTTACCCGCATGAGTTTTCCGGCGGTCAGCGGCAGCGAATTTGTATTGCCCGCGCGCTGGCCCTGAACCCAAAAGTGGTGATCGCAGACGAATCTGTCTCGGCGCTGGATGTCTCTATCCGCGCGCAAATCATCAATTTATTGCTCGACTTACAGCGGGATCTGGGGATTGCCTTTCTCTTTATTTCCCACGACATGGCGGTGGTGGAGCGCATCAGCCATCGCGTGGCGGTGATGTATCTGGGGCAAATCGTCGAGATTGGTCCGCGGCGGGCGGTGTTTGAGAACCCGCAGCACCCGTACACCCGTAAGCTGATGTCTGCAGTACCGGTTGCCGATCCCGAACACCGTCACGGGCAGCGCGTGCTGCTGCAGGATGAGATGCCGAGTAATATTCGTAAACGGGGTGAGGTCATGGAGCGGGTCACGCTGCGTGAAGTGGGCCCCGGACATTTTGTTGCCCCTCCGCGTCAGGACAATGCATTTTCGCGGTTATAACGTACAACAGGCAGGAGAACACAATGGTTAAATTTGTTGCTCGTACATGGCTGTTAGCCGCGAGCGTGACGGCAGCCCTGGCCGCCTCTCCCGCGTTCGCTGCCAAAGATGTGGTGGTCGCCGTCGGCTCCAATTTCACCACCCTTGATCCCTATGACGCCAACGATACGCTGTCGCAGGCGGTCGCCAAGTCGTTCTACCAGGGGCTGTTTGGCCTGGACAGAGAGATGAAGCTGAAAAATGTGCTGGCAGAGGGGTACACCGTCTCGGATGATGGGCTGGTCTATACCATTAAGCTCAGAACCGGCGTGAAGTTCCAGGATGGCACCGATTTCAACGCGGAGGCGGTGAAGGTTAACCTCGACCGCGCCAGCAACCCGGAAAACAGCCTCAAGCGCTATAACCTCTATAAAAATATTGCCAGCACCGAGGCCGTCGATCCGACAACGGTAAAAATTACCCTGAAAGAGCCGTTCTCAGCCTTTATTAATATTCTGGCGCATCCGGCGACGGCGATGATCTCGCCTGCGGCCCTGAAAAAATACGGGAAAGAGATTGGGTTCCATCCGGTCGGTACCGGCCCGTATGAGCTGGTGACCTGGAACCAGACGGACTTTGTAAAGGTGAAGAAATTCGCCGGCTACTGGCAGCAGGGGCTGCCGAAGCTCGACACCATCACCTGGCGTCCGGTGGTGGATAACAACACCCGCGCGGCGATGCTGCAAACCGGCGAAGCGCAGTTTGCCTTCCCGATCCCGTACGAGCAGGCGGCGATCCTGCAGAAGAACAGCAAGCTGGAGCTGGTGGCCAGTCCGTCCATTATGCAGCGTTACATCAGCATGAACGTGACGCAAAAGCCGTTTGATAATCCCAAAGTGCGCGAGGCCATCAATTACGCGATTAACCGTCAGGCGCTGGTGAAAGTGGCCTTCGCGGGCTTCGCCACCCCGGCCACCGGCGTGCTGCCACCGGCTATTGCCTATGCGCAAAGCTATCAGCCGTGGCCATACGATCCGGCGAAAGCCCGTGAACTGTTAAAAGAGGCGGGCTTCCCGAACGGCTTTAGCACCACGCTATGGTCATCCCATAATCACAGTACCGCGCAGAAAGTGCTGCAGTTTACCCAGCAGCAGCTGGCGCAGGTCGGTATTAAGGTGCAGGTCACCGCGATGGATGCCGGGCAGCGTGCAGCAGAAGTGGAAGGGAAAGGGCAGAAAGAGAGCGGCGTGCGGATGTTCTACACCGGCTGGTCGGCCTCTACCGGTGAGGCTGACTGGGCGCTGTCGCCGCTGTTCGCCTCACAGAACTGGCCGCCGACCCTGTTCAACACGGCGTTCTACAGTAACCCACAGGTGGATAAAGATCTTGCCGATGCGCTGAAAACCACCAAACCGGATGAGAAAGCGCGCCTCTACAAAGACGCACAGGATATCATCTGGAAAGAGTCGCCGTGGGTACCGCTGGTGGTGGAAAAACTGGTTTCGGCGCATAACAAAGCGTTGACCGGGTTTTACATCATGCCGGATACGGGCTTTAGCTTTGACGATGCGGATTTAAAATAACACTCATGCTCAATTATGTTTGTAAACGCCTGCTGGGGCTGATCCCGACGCTGCTGATTGTGGCGGTACTGGTGTTTTTGTTTGTCCATCTGCTGCCGGGCGATCCGGCGCGTCTGGTGGCCGGGCCAGAGGCGGATGCCACCGTCATTGAACTGGTGCGCAAACAGCTTGGTCTCGACCAGCCTCTGTACATGCAGTTTCTCCATTATATTTGCAACGTGCTGCAGGGCGATTTTGGTATCTCGATGGTGTCGCGTCGCCCGGTATCGGAAGAGATTGCCAGCCGCTTTATGCCTACGTTCTGGTTAACGATTGCCAGCATGTGCTGGGCGGTGGTGTTTGGGCTTGGCGCCGGGATTGTCGCTGCCGTCTGGCGCAACCGCTGGCCGGACAAGCTCGGCATGGCGCTGGCGGTGACCGGGATCTCTTTCCCGGCTTTTGCGCTGGGGATGCTCCTGATGCAGATTTTCTCCGTGGAACTGGGCTGGTTGCCCACCGTCGGGGCCGATACCTGGAAGCACTACATCCTGCCGTCCATGACGCTGGGCGCGGCCGTCTCCGCGGTGATGGCGCGCTTCACACGCGCGTCGTTCGTTGACGTGTTGAGTGAAGATTACATCCGTACCGCACGGGCGAAAGGGGTGAGCGAGAAGTGGGTCATCCTCAAGCACGGTTTTCGTAACGCGATGATCCCGGTGGTGACCATGATGGGGCTGCAGTTCGGCTTCCTGCTGGGGGGCTCTATCGTGGTGGAAAAGGTCTTCAACTGGCCGGGGCTGGGGCGCCTGCTGGTGGATTCGGTCGAGATGCGCGACTATCCGGTCATTCAGGCGGAAGTTCTGCTCTTCTCGCTGGAATTTATTCTTATCAATTTAGTGGTGGATGTGCTGTACGCCGCCATTAATCCGGCCATCAGGTATAAGTAAGATGCGATTGTTGAACTGGCGTCGTCAGGCCATTGTAAACGCTATGCCGGGGCTGAAGCCGGACCATATCCGCACCCCATGGTTTGAATTCTGGCGGCGCTTTCGTCGCCAGCCTGTTGCCATGACGGCGGGGCTGTTTGTACTGCTGCTGATTGTGGTGGCCGCCATTGCGCCGTGGGTGGCACCGTATGATGCGGAAAACTACTTTGATTACGACCGTCTGAATGACGGACCGTCGATGATGCACTGGTTCGGCGTGGACTCTCTGGGACGCGATATTTTTAGCCGCGTGCTGATGGGCGCGCAGATATCGCTCGCCGCCGGGGTGTTTGCGGTGCTTATCGGTGCGGTCATCGGTACCGTTCTGGGTCTGGTGGCAGGGTATTACGAGGGCTGGTGGGACCGGATCATTATGCGCATTTGCGACGTGCTGTTTGCCTTCCCCGGCATTTTGCTGGCAATTGCGGTTGTCGCCATTATGGGCAGCGGCATGGCAAACGTCATCATCGCCGTCGCGGTCTTTTCGATCCCGGCGTTTGCCCGCCTGGTGCGCGGCAATACGCTGGTACTGAAGCAGCAGACCTTTATTGAATCCGCCCGCAGTATGGGGGCCAGCGACGCCAACATCCTGTTCAGCCATATTCTGCCGGGTACGGTGTCGTCGATTGTGGTCTATTTTACGATGCGTATCGGCGTGTCGATAATTTCCGCCGCCAGCCTGTCGTTTCTGGGATTAGGGGCCCAGCCACCGACGCCGGAGTGGGGCGCGATGCTCAACGAGGCGAGGGCAGATATGGTGATTGCGCCGCACGTGGCGATATTCCCGAGTCTGGCGATTTTCCTGACCGTGCTGGCGTTCAACCTGCTGGGGGATGGGCTGCGCGATGCGCTGGATCCGAGGATTAAGGGGTAGGGCAGTGGAATGTGCCGGGTGGCGGCTACGCCTTACCCGGCCTACAAAACAGGCGCTGGGTGTTTAAACCCGGCTACCCCACAGATCGTACTCGTCGGCGTTTTCCACTTTCACGCGAATGATGTCACCCGGCTTAACGTTGGTTTCCCCGTTCAGGTACACCGCGCCGTCGATTTCAGGGGCATCCGCCATGCTGCGGCCAATCGCGCCTTCTTCGTCAACTTCGTCGATGATGACCATAATTTCGCGGCCCACTTTCTCCTGCAAACGTTCAGCAGAGATCTGCTGTTGCAGCTGCATGAAGCGGTTCCAGCGCTCTTCTTTTACCTCTTCCGGCACCTGATCCGCCAGTTCGTTAGCGGTTGCGCCTTCAACCGGACTGTACTTGAAGCAGCCTACGCGGTCCAGACGCGCCTCTTTCAGGAAGTCGAGCAGCATCTGGAAGTCTTCTTCGGTTTCACCCGGGAAGCCAACGATGAAGGTCGAACGCAGGGTCAGATCCGGGCAGATTTCACGCCACTGCTTGATGCGCGCCAGCTGGCGGTCAACGGAGCCTGGGCGTTTCATCAGCTTCAGGATACGCGGGCTGGCGTGCTGCAGCGGGATATCCAGGTACGGCAGGATTTTGCCTTCGGCCATCAGCGGGATAACGTCGTCCACGTGCGGATAAGGGTAAACGTAGTGCAGACGCGTCCAGATGCCCAGTTTAGCGAGCTGTTCGCACAGGCCGACCATGCTGGTTTTCACCGGCTCGCCGTTGTGGAAACCGGAACGGTGCTTCACATCCACGCCGTAGGCGGAGGTATCCTGGGAGATCACCAGCAGCTCCTTCACGCCCGCATCGGCCAGACGTTTGGCTTCTGCCAGCACTTCGCCAATCGGGCGGCTCACCAGATCGCCACGCATGGACGGGATAATGCAGAAGGTGCAGCGATGGTTGCAGCCTTCGGAAATTTTCAGGTAAGCGTAGTGACGCGGCGTCAGCTTCACCCCCTGTTCCGGCACCAGGCTCAGGAACGGGTTGTGCTTAGGCTTGGGTACGTAGTGATGAACATGTTCCAGCACCTGCTCGTAGCTGTGTGGACCGGTGATCTCTAGCACCTTCGGGTGCACTTCACGGATCTGGTCCTCTTTTGCGCCCAGGCAGCCGGTCACAATCACTTTGCCGTTTTCCGTCAGGGCTTCACCAATGGCTTCCAGGGATTCCTGAACCGCGCTGTCGATAAACCCGCAGGTGTTCACAATCACCATGTCGGCGTTGTCGTAGCTTGGCACCACGTCGTAGCCCTCGGTACGAAGTTCGGTCAGGATGCGTTCAGAATCCACCAGGTTTTTCGGGCAGCCCAGGGAGACAAAGCCGATTTTCGGCGGGTGCGTAACATTGCTCATAGGTTAAAAATTCATCAATTATGGAGTTATCAGGGCGGGATTTTACAGCGTATCGCGGGGGATTTATACACTCTTTGCAGTGCAAATGATGTCCGCGCAAGTTGTAACATTGTAAAGAATGTTAATCAGTTAAGAATAATTGATCTCAGGCATTAAACTGTACAAAAAATAACCTTATTCTGACTGTGCACAGGGCTGACAGAGGAGGAATGAGCATGTCCGTTGACAGACTGAAACGCGATCTGCTGAACAAGCTGATCAACGCCCGAATCGACCTTGCCGCATATCTGCAGTTGAGGAAGGCGAAAGGGTATATGTCAGTCAGCGAAAGCGAACATCTGCGTGATAATTTCTTTGAACTTTGCAATTTCATGCGTGAAAAAGCACCCATCCTGAAAGCGGAATACGCAGAAAGCGAATGTATTGCGCTGCGCCGCGCCGCCGAGGTGCTCTCCATTGCCGGGGTTTGTCTGATGAACGGACGCCATGACTGCCCGACTTTTATCGCTGTAAACGCGGAGAAGCTTGAAAACTGCCTGACAACGCTCTCTCTATGCATCATGTGTCTGAACGAGCACGCGAAGCTTGAACAGCACTGATTCCGGGGGAGGCAACTCCCCCTTCTGATTAAGCTTTTGTAAAAGTGATAACGCGCCCGGACGTAGTGGCTAATCTTTATGCCATATGCCGATAAAGGAGCGCGTTATGCACCGATCCTCGCTGATTTTCCTGCCTGCGTTGTTATTTCCGTTTTCGCTCCTTGCTGCGCCTGATGCGGTTAAGGTTGAGGTATTGCAGAACAAACTCGAACACCCCTGGTCGCTGGCGTTCCTGCCGGATAACAAAGGGCTGCTCGTGACGTTGAAGGGCGGCCAGTTGAAGCACTGGCAGGCCGGGAAAGGGCTGTCAGACCCGATAACAGGGGTGCCCAAAGTCTGGGACAACGGACAGGGAGGACTGCTGGACGTGGTGCTGGCGCCGGATTTTGCCACCTCGCGCCGCGTCTGGCTGAGCTACGCCGAGGCAGGCGCTGACGGCAAAGCCGGAACGGCGGTCGGTTATGGGCGCTTAAGCGACGATCTTTCCCGCCTTGAGGCGTTCCAGACGGTGTTCCGTCAGATGCCGAAACTCTCCACCGGTCACCACTTTGGCGGAAGGCTGGTGTTTGATGGCAAAGGCTATCTGTTTATTGCGCTGGGCGAAAACAACCAGCGCCCGACGGCGCAGGATCTGGATAAACTCCAGGGGAAAGTGGTACGCCTGACGGAGGATGGCAAAGTCCCGCCGGATAACCCCTTTGTGAACACCGCCGGTGCGCGGCCGGAAATCTGGTCTTATGGCATTCGTAACCCGCAAGGGATGGCGATGAACCCGTGGAGCGACACGCTGTGGCTTAATGAACACGGCCCGCGTGGCGGGGATGAGATCAACATCCCGGAGAAAGGGAAAAACTATGGCTGGCCGCTGGCGACCCACGGTATCAACTACAGCGGATTGAAAATTCCTGAGGCGAAAGGTGAACACGTTGAAGGAACCGAAAAACCGCTGTTTGTCTGGAAAGTCTCACCCGCCGTGAGCGGAATGGCGTTTTATAACAGTGACGTGTTCCCGCAGTGGAAAAACAAGCTGTTTATCGGGGCGCTGAAAGAGAAGGATGTGATCGTGCTGAGCGTGAACGGCAACACGGTGACCGAGGACGGACGGATCCTGGGCGACCGGAAACAGCGCATCCGCGATGTGCGCGTCGGTCCGGACGGCTATCTGTATGTTCTGACCGATGAAACGGACGGGCAGTTGCTGAAAGTCAGCCCGTCCGGGAGGTGATCAGCTTACCGGAATCATCACCACGTTACGGTAGGCCGGGCGTTCGCTCAGCTGTTTAAGCCAGCGCGCCAGGTGAGGGCGCGGCGTCCACGTCAGACCGAGGTTGGTCAGGTTCCAGACAAATGGCGCAACGGCAATGTCGCCCACGCCGAAGTCGGCACCCGAGAACCAGGCGTGTTTCGCCAGCTCATCGTCCATCATCGCAAACAGATTTTCACAGGCGTCCTGCGCCGCATGAATGGCGGGATAGTCGCGCTCGGCTTCGGGGGTTCTGACCAGCCCCATCAGGATCACGCGGTGCGTGGGGGAGAGCGTCTGGTTGGCCCAGTCCATCCATTTTTCCCCCTGCGCGCGGCGGGCCGGATTTTCTACCCACAGACGGCCTTGTCCATACTGGGCGGCCAGGTAGCGGACAATGGTGTTGGATTCCCACAGCGTGGCGTCCGTCTCATCATCGCGCAGCAGCGGCACCAGGCCGTTCGGGTTCATCGCCAGGTAGTCGGCGTCTTTATTAACCCCATACTGCAAACCCGCCATTATCTGGTTAAACGGTAAATCCAACTCCTCCAGCGTCCAGAGCACTTTTTTGACGTTGGTCGAATTATTCCTTCCCCACAGCGTAATCATAATTACTCCCGATAAGATGTGAATCCGAGTCAGCTTTTCGCCATGGTGAGATAAACCTAACAATTACGCAACAGAAGAGAAAAAAATCGCCTTAATCAAAGCGTATCTGAATGTTATTGCATAAACTTTAATAACTTTACCCTCGTTGGGTTTCATTAACCGTTTTAGTGCGCTATTACTCATCGCTTCTTGCGACACGGTGATGTGACGTAATTTTTGAATGGACACTCGGGTGGCATTTATGACGCGAAAAATGACTTCTCTGCGCAGCCTGGCGGCAGGCTCCGCGCTCCTTTTCCTGTTTGCACCAACTCTCTATGCGGCTGAGCAGGCTGCGCCCGAAGCGCCGCCGGTAGATGCGCGTGCCTGGATCCTGATGGATTACTCCAGCGGTAAAGTGCTGGCGGAAGGCAATGCGGATGAGAAACTCGACCCGGCCAGCCTGACCAAAATCATGACCAGCTACGTGGTTGGCCAGGCGTTGAAGGCGGGTAAGATCAAGCTCGACGATATGGTCACTATCGGGAAGGACGCCTGGGCGACCGGCAACCCGGCGCTGCGCGGGTCATCGGTAATGTTCCTGAAACCGGGCGATCAGGTTTCCGTTTCCGATCTGAATAAAGGGGTGATTATCCAGTCCGGCAACGATGCCTGTATCGCCCTGGCAGATTATGTTGCGGGAAGCCAGGACTCGTTTATTGGCCTGATGAACGGCTATGCGCAAAAGCTGGGTCTGACCAACACCACCTTTAAAACCGTCCACGGTCTGGATGCGCCGGGCCAGTTCAGTACCGCGCGCGATATGGCGCTGCTCGGCAAGGCGCTCATCCACGATGTGCCGGACGAATATGCCATCCACAAAGAGAAAGAGTTTACCTTTAATAAAATCCGCCAGCCGAACCGCAACCGTCTGCTGTGGAGCAGCAACGTCAACGTTGACGGGATGAAAACCGGCACCACGGCCGGGGCGGGTTATAACCTGGTGGCCTCCGCGACCCAGGGTGACATGCGTCTGATCTCGGTGGTGTTGGGCACCAAAACCGACCGTATTCGTTTTAACGAGTCAGAAAAACTGCTGACCTGGGGCTTCCGCTTCTTTGAAACCGTGACGCCGATTAAACCGGATGCCACGTTCGTCAGCCAGCGCGTCTGGTTTGGTGACAAGAGTGAAGTGAACCTGGGGGCCGGTGAAGCCGGGTCGGTGACCATTCCACGTGGTCAGCTGAAAAACCTGAAAGCGAGCTATACCCTGACCGATCCGCAGCTCACCGCGCCGCTGAAAAAAGGCCAGGTGGTCGGGACGATTGATTTCCAGTTAAACGGTAAGTCGATTGAACAGCGTCCGCTGATTGTGATGGAAGCGGTCGAAGAGGGCGGCTTCTTCAGCCGGATGTGGGACTTCGTGATGATGAAATTCCATAGCTGGTTTGGCAGCTGGTTTAGTTAAGTCTTCCAGCTTTTCACCCTCTCCCAGTGGGAGAGGGCCGGGGTGAGGGCATCAGACCGCACCCCTCTCAATACATTAACTTCACCTGCTGCGCCTTCGCGTAGGTCACGTATTCTTCATCCGGGCGGCAATCGCTGACGATGGCATTGAACTGTGCCAGCTCGCCCATCCGTGCCGGACGCACCTTGCCGAACTTGCTGTGATCCACCACCAGCACATGGTACTGCGCGGCGCTTAATGCCCAGTGTTTTACCGGCAGCTCTTCCAGGTTAAAACAGGTCGCCCCCTGACGGGTACTCACGCCCGCCGCGGAGTAAAACGCGATATCCGGACACAAATTGCTGAGCGTGTCCTGAAGATTGAGCGGCTTAAAAATGGCGTTGCTGGCGTGGAACTCACCGCCGCAGAGGATCACCCGGCACTCGGGTTTCTCCTGAAGGGCCAGGAAGGTGTTCAGCGAGTAGCACACGGCGGTAAAGGGGATGCTGCTGTCGATGGCTTCGATTATCCACGGCGTGGTGGTGCCGCAGTCAAAAAACAGCGTCTGGTGCGGTTGTACCAGAGAGGCCGCCAGACGGGCGGCTTTGCGTTTCTCTTCAACCAGGCGTGTCTTTTGATCGCTGATCAGATAATGACTGGCGCTACGTGGCTCCAGCACAATATAGCCGCCCAGCAGCACGACGGGCGCGCTCTCGCTGTTCAGGTCACGGCGAATGGTCATCTCTGAAACGCCGAGGAGGGTAGCGGCTTCCTTAAGATGAAGCTTATCACTACGCTTCAGCGCCTGTATCAACTGAGCTATGCGGTCATCGCGGCGTGTTTCCATAGATCCTCAGGATGAAAAAGTGAGCCCCCGCAGGGCGGGGGCTCAAGTGTAACCTGTCATACCGGGGTTAGTCACGTATCCAGCCTTTGCGGATCGGGATAGCGAAAAGGGTGCGATAGAGAGACGAGAGTCCGCGATACAGCGCCAGCCCGAAGAGGTTCCACAGGATCGCCGCGCTGACGCAGCCGATCAGCCCCACCAGGAAGCCGCCTACCATATCCAGCGGCCAGTGTACGCCCAGATACACGCGAGACCAGGCAATGGCGACCGCAATGGCCATCAGCAGCGCACCTGACCACAGGCGATGCCAGAACAGGAAGGCCAGCGCAAAAGCAAAGATCACCGTACCGTGATCGCTTGGGAACGAGTCATCCGGCGCGTGGTGCAGGAAGGTATAGCCGACGTGTTCGACAAAAGGACGATCGTGCGGGAAGGCGAGACCCAGAACATAGCTGACCAGCACGCTGACCCCGAGCGTCATCGCTACTTTGATCACCAGCTGACGCTGCGCGTTGACCTGGCTGCGCGGTCCCCACAGCCAGAGGATAGCCGCCAGCACAGGCACAATACTGATCAGATCTTTTGCCAGGAAAGTGGCCAAATCGATCATCCACTCAGGCGAGGCCGGGGTGGCGTTGATCAGATAAAACAGCTGGTAATTCAGATTCTCTAACATAGCGTTTTTACTCTTTAGCAAACCAGGCAGAAACGAGGCCGTAGACCGCTACCTGGGAAAACCAGACCCACCACCCAGCCCACAGGTTGTGAGAGAAAAAATGCGCCCCGCGCATGACCTGACCAAAGCCCATCGCCAGACCTAACACCACGCCGAAGGCCACAAAGCTCCAGGCGAGACGCGGGCGCTCGCGCCAGAAGGCAAAGAACAGACCCATCACCATAAAGCCGCTGGACGCATGGCCGCCGGGGAAGCAGCGGCCAGGGCCGCTGTCTGCCGGAGCGGAACTGAACAGGGGGTAAGAGACGGCCTTACCGCCATACTCCACCAGATCCCACGGGCAGCTGTGATGGCTCAGGCTTTTCAACACGCCAACCACCAGCGTGCCAAGCCCCATCAGCAGTGCGGCGGTGACCAGTCTCGCATTGCGCTTCCAGGCACCGTAAAACAACGCACCCACCGCCATGGCAATGGCGATGTACTTCGCCAGCCGGTGGTTCAGTAGATCCAGCAGCGGGTTTTTCTGCAGCGGGAAACGGTGTGTTGCCGCGTCATACCAAAAGCCAGTGATCCATTTATCAAGCGTTTCGCCGCGAGAAAGCCAGGTAAACACCACGGCAAGGGCGATCAGCACTAAAAGCTGATAACCATAAAAGCGCACAGGCAGGCGGTAAAGTTGTTTTGTCTTATTTGTCTGTAACTTAGACAATTCTGAACGAGGGGATATGCGGGTCATAGAGTTGGTTGGCAGCGTGAAATATGGCTATCATATTGGTGTCAACTTAAGGAAACCTTAAACAACGACGATAAATGCTTTATTTCTGTTTCTTCTGGATAATTTGCTATCTCAGACAGCGGCAATTCATTACACTCATCGCGATTTTTTCATCATAAAGAGATTGCATGTTAAACCGTTCTTCTTCGGGTACGCGTCTGGGTCGTCAGGCGTTACTTTTCCCTCTGTGTCTGGTGCTTTACGAGTTCTCTACCTATATCGGCAACGATATGATTCAGCCCGGCATGCTGGCCGTGGTGGCGCAATACAACGCAGGTATTGAATGGGTGCCGACCTCTATGACCGCCTATCTGGCTGGCGGCATGTTTTTACAGTGGCTGTTAGGGCCGCTGTCGGATCGTATTGGCCGCCGTCCGGTGATGCTGACGGGCGTGGTGTGGTTTATCGTGACCTGTCTCGCCACGCTGCTGGCGCAAAACATTGAACAGTTCACCCTGCTGCGTTTCCTGCAGGGGGTAAGCCTGTGCTTTATCGGTGCCGTGGGGTATGCCGCCATTCAGGAGTCCTTTGAGGAGGCGGTGTGTATCAAAATCACCGCGCTGATGGCGAACGTGGCGCTGATTGCTCCGTTGCTGGGGCCGCTGGTAGGCGCCGCGTGGGTGCATGTGGCACCGTGGGAAGGCATGTTTGTGCTCTTCGCCGTGCTGGCCGCCATCGCGTTCTTTGGCCTGCACCGCGCAATGCCGGAAACGGCCACCCGACTGGGTGAGACGCTGTCGCTGAAAGAGCTGGGACGGGATTATAAAGCAGTGCTGAAAAACGGCCGCTTTGTGGCAGGCGCGCTGGCGACGGGCTTTGTTAGCCTGCCGCTACTGGCGTGGATCGCCCAGTCACCGGTCATTATCATCAGCGGTGAACAGCTCAGCAGCTACGAGTACGGGCTGCTGCAGGTGCCGATTTTTGGCGCACTGATTATCGGTAACCTGGTGCTGGCGCGTCTGACATCACGACGCACGGTGCGCTCGCTCATCATCATGGGCGGCTGGCCGATTGCGGCGGGCCTTACCGTGGCCGCGGTGGCGACGGTGGTATCATCTCATGCCTATCTGTGGATGACGGCGGGGTTGAGTATTTACGCCTTCGGTATTGGCGTGGCGAATGCCGGGCTGGTGCGTCTGACGCTGTTTGCCAGCGAGATGAGTAAAGGCACCGTTTCGGCGGCGATGGGGATGCTGCAGATGCTGATTTTTACCGTCGGGATCGAGGTGAGCAAGCACGCTTATGCGCTCGGCGGCAACGGTCTGTTCAGCCTGTTTAACCTCGCCAACGGCGTGCTGTGGGTTATCCTGATGGTGATGTTCCTGAAAGACAAACGCGTCGGGAACGCCATGCAGCCATAATTCTTATTCCCTCTCCCGGTGGGAGAGGGGCAGGGTGAGGGCACCAGAGCGCACGTGTTAATTAAACGGTGCTTCCCTGTTGAGCACTTTATCAATCACATCCAGTACGCCTTCCTCGTTATTATGCGGCGCTTCAAAGCGGGCCGCTGCTTTAATATGCGGCCTGGCATTCGCCATCGCAAAGCTGAAGCCTGACTGGCGCAGCATCTCCACATCGTTCCCGCTGTCACCGAAAGCCACCACCTCGCTGTCGTCAATGCCCCAGCGCTGTTGCAGGATCCGCAGGCCGTTGGCTTTATGCACGCCGGGGATAATCAGGTCAATACTGCCGTGGCCGGTCGTGACGGGCACCATTATGTCGTTGAGTTTTTCGTGCAGCATGGCCTGAATGCGCGGGATTTCATCATCAGAAACGTTGAGTCCGAACTTGAAGAAAATATCGTTCAGGTTGTCGAAATCACTTACCATTTCGAGGCGATGATAGTACTTCGCGGCGATAGCTTTGAACTCATCGTCATAGGCTTTGAGCGTATAGGCACTGCCTTTGCCGCAGGCGATAATCTCAATGCCGGGAACGTCGTTTAGCACGGCAGCAACGGTGTCGAAGTGCGTTTTCGACAGTTCACCGTTAAAAACATCTTCTCCGGCGCTGACCACCCAGCCGCCGTTTTCGGCGACAAACGCAATCTCATGCGCAATCTCCGGGAAGAAGGAGATCAGCTGGTAATACTGGTTACCGCTGGCCACCACAAAGCGAATACCTTGCTCCTTCATGCGCGCATACTGCGCCAGAAAACGTTCGCGATTGTAGGTTTTCGCGTCGCTCAGGAAGGTGCCATCCATGTCGACTGCAATCAGTTTAACGCTCATATCCCTTCTCCAGTGTCGTTTGTTCTTTTTCCGGCTTCGCCACGGCACGCGCCACCAGCGCCGCAATCATGACCAACCCTAATACCACCAGCATGGCGCTGCGCAGCCCGTAGTGCTCACCCAGGAAGCCCAGCAGCGGCGGCCCGACCAGGAAGGCCAGATAGCCTGTGGTTGCCACCACGCTGACGCGCGTCGGGGCGTCCGGGCCGGTATCGCTGGCGGCGGAGATGGTTAACGGGAAGCCAAGTGAGGCACCCAGGCCCCAGAGGATCACCGATACGCCGGCAATCCAGTCCACATCCACGAAGATGATCATCGCAATGCCCAGCCCGCCGAGCAGGGCGCTGGCGCGCACCACCGCCACGCGGCTGTAGCGGTCAATAAACCAGCCGCCGGTAAAGCGTCCGACGGTCATCCCCAGCGTAAACCCGGCGTAGATCAGCGAGCCAGAGGTCGGGCTAAACCCATGTCCGTCTACCATCAGCAGCGGCAGCCAGTCGTTGGCGGAGCCTTCGGCAAACGCCATCGCCAGCACCACCACGCCGATCAGCATCAGCTGGAAATCACGGTAGAACGGCAGCCCTTTTTCCGCCGTTTTGTGTTCATCAGCGGTGTTCTTGCCCGTGCCGTCCGGAATGGCGCGGATACCGGTCAGCACCGGCACAACAGAGATCAGCGCGGCCAGCAGGATATGCAGATTCGCGCTCACGCCGGAGGCCGTCAGCGCCATGCCCACGCCCGCACCGGCCAGCGTGCCAAGGCTGTAAAAGCCATGCATCATTGGCAGCACGGTTTTATTCATCTCGCGCTCGACCGCAGCCCCTTCAACGTTAATGGCCACTTCCGCCGCGCCAAAGCTGCCGCCAAAGATCAGCAGACCCAGGGCAAACATGACCGGCGAGGCATACCACAGCGCCACGCTGAGCACCAGCATTCCGAGTATTGCGCAGCACATGGTGGTGCGGATCACCGCCCGGGTACCAAAGCGCTTCACCAGCCACGCCGAGCAGAGAATACCGCTCATTGAGCCTATCGACAGGCCAAACAGCACAATGCCCATCTCCGCGGTGGAGACCGACAAAATGTCGCGGATTGCCGGGGTACGCGTGGCCCAGGACGCCATCAGCAGACCCGGAATAAAGAAGAACATAAAAAGCGCCCACATGCGCAACCGCAGGGCCTTACGGGATGAGGTCAGAGTCATTGAGATAAGCACCAGAAGCACAACAATAGCGACAACACTAGCAAGTTTGTGTACATTTGTACACAAATCAGATGAGGCATGTATGAGCAGACCACCAAACGACCCGCATCGCCGGGAGAAGATCCTGCAGGCGACGCTGGACACCATTGCTGAGCACGGTATCCATGCCGTCACGCACCGTAAAATCGCCAGTTGTGCCGGGGTTCCGCTGGGGTCGATGACCTACTATTTTGAGGGCATGGAGTCGCTGCTGGAAGAGGCTTTCACGTGGTTTACCCGGCAGATGTCGCAGCAATACCGTGATTTCTTCGCGGGGGTAACCAGCCCGGAGATGGCGTGTGAATCCATCACCACGCTGATCCACAGCTCGCAGGTGACGACGCCGCACAACATGGCGCTGATGTACCAGCTCTACACTTTTATGCACCGCAGCGCGGCGCTGAAAACGGTAATGCAGGACTGGATGCAGATGAGCCAGACGACGCTTGAGCAGTGGTTTGACCCGGTCACCACCCGCGCGCTGGACGCCTTTATCGAAGGAATGACGCTGCACTTTGTCACCGACAGAGCGCCGCTCACGCGTGAGGAGATCCGGGCGATGGTGGGAAGGATTGCAGGCGAGGGGGACCGCTAGCCTGCAGGCCCGGCTCTATTTCTGGGTGATTTTTTTCCCGCTGGCATCCACGACGGCTTCACCGTCCTCTTTCGTAAATGCCCCTTTCTGCGCATCCGGCAGAATATCGAGGACCAATTCAGATGGGCGGCACAGGCAGGTGCCCAGCGGCGTCACCACAATCGGACGGTTAATCAGGATCGGGTGTTGCAGCATAAAACCGATAAGCTGGTCGTCAGTGAATGTATCTTCTGCCAGGCCCAGTTGCTCATAGGGCTCCACGTTTGTACGCAGCAGTGCCCGCACCGAAATGCCCATGTCGGCAATCAGTTTGATCAGTTCATCGCGTGACGGCGGATTTTCCAGATAGAGAATGATCTCTGGCTCGGTGCCGCTGTTGCGGATCATCTCCAGCGTGTTGCGCGAGGTGCCGCAGGCGGGATTGTGGTAAATGGTGATGTTGGTCATATCAGTGGCTCATTACAGTGTGAAGGAGAGACGTAACGCCAGCGCGGCGAGCGTCACAAACAGAACCGGCAGCGTCATGATGATGCCCGTCCGGAAATAGTAGCCCCAGGTAATGGTCATGTTTTTTTGCGCCAGCACGTGGAGCCAGAGCAGGGTGGCGAGACTACCGATAGGCGTGATTTTTGGCCCCAGATCGCAACCAATCACGTTGGCGTAAATCATCGCTTCTTTAATTAATCCTGTTGCCGTGCTGCCATCAATAGAGAGCGCGCCAATCAGCACCGTGGGCATATTGTTCATTATGGATGACAGGAAGGCGGTGATGAACCCGGTTCCCAGAGTAGTCACCCATAAACCGTGGGTGGACAGCGCATTCAGCACGCCTGAAAGGTATTCGGTTAACCCGGCGTTACGCAAACCGTAGACCACCAGATACATCCCCAGTGAGAAGATGACGATCTGCCACGGTGCGCCGCGCAGCACTTTTCCGGTATTAATCGCGTGTCCGCGTTTTGCAACGGCGAATAAAATCAGCGCGCCAGCTGTTGCAATGGCGCTGACCGGAATGCCGAGAGGCTCAAGCACAAAGAAGCCGACGAGAAGAAGCAGTAGCACTATCCAGCCTGTTCTGAACGTCGGGAGATCGTGAATGGCCCGGGCGGGCTCCCGGAGTTTCGCAAGATCATATTCCGGTGGAATTTCCTTGCGAAAGAACAGATGCAGCATCACTAGCGTGGCAGCAATCGCGGCGATATCAACCGGGATCATCACCGAGGCGTATTCGCTGAACCCCAGCTTAAAGAAGTCTGCCGACACAATGTTGACCAGGTTCGAGACAATCAGCGGCAGGCTGGCGGTATCGGCGATAAAACCTGCCGCCATCACAAACGCCAGCGTGGCCTGCTTGCTGAACCCCAGCGCCAGCAGCATGGCGATGACGATAGGTGTCAGGATCAACGCTGCACCGTCATTGGCAAACAGCGCCGCAACGGCCGCACCCAGCAGCACGATATAAGTAAAGAGCAAACGCCCCCGACCGTTTCCCCAGCGGGCGACATGCAGCGCCGCCCACTCGAAAAAGCCGGACTCATCCAGCAGCAGGCTGATGATAATAACGGCGATAAACGTCGCCGTGGCATTCCAGACGATATTCCACACCACCGGAATATCGTTAAGGTGGATCACGCCGCTGGCCAGCGCCAGCACTGCGCTAATCGTCGCGCTCCAGCCGATACTGAGCCCTTTGGGCTGCCAGATGACCAGTACCAGCGTAAACAGAAAAATTGCCCCTGCCAGAAACATCGCTTACCCCGTTATATCTGTTTTAATGAATGTATTTAACACGTCCCTGGAAGGCTATTCTTTAGCCTTGCACGCGTTTCTTCCCGCAGGCAGTTCCAGCTGTTATCGATGACGGTAGCTGCCCACGCAGGCATGTTCGGAGACAAACGGTAATAGACCCACTTCCCCTCACGACGGTCGATAACCAGCCCGGACTCGCGAAGTAAGGCCATATGGCGCGAGACTTTCGGCTGTGACTCCGTGGTTGCGGAACAGAGATCGCAGACGCACAGCTCACCGGCTTCACGCAGAAGCATGACGATGGAGAGCCGCGTTTCGTCGGAGAGGGTTTTGAAAAGCTGGAGCGGGTGGAGCATGGTTGAACCCTGCGGGTAGTTGATACATATTTGTTTAATCATATATGTTTGATGCGGGGGAGGGAAGAGGGGGGATGATGGAGCATAAAATTTGAGGGAACAAAAAAAAATTTATGTAATGGGTTAGTGAAAATAATTATTTGTAATGCAAACAATAGGTTAGTTAAATGCTTAAAGGTGGCGATTACGATGTGTTACCAACCGCTATCGTCACCTTTATCAGACGGTATTACTTCAATCGCCAGGGGCCTTTATCTTCCACTTGCTCTACTAATCCATCAGCTTCTAATTCGCGCAGTAGGGCTACAACCCAGTACTGTTGCTGTGTACTCAGGGCTTTTGGGTAATTACCCCAATCCAGGCCACAAAGTCGAAACACATCGGCTTGTTTTACGCCCTTACCATTCTTGTTTCCGTCTGGATGTTTTTGAAGAACAGATATCGCTAATTCTTTTGCCTTTGAACGAAGTTTATGTCCTTGCTGTAGCAGGTCTTTCATGACAGGGAATCTCGTTAAGTAAGAATAGAATACGTTTCTGGCTTTAAAAATACACTTCATGTGCCCTTGAATCGTCAGTAACCACTGTTGCTAGCAGAATAATACGAAAGGTTGTTTCGATGTGATCAAGTGCCAGATTAGCATAGCGCATGGTCATTGCTGTTTCGTTGCGTTTAGATGTGAGTGATATTCATGTAACGCATTATGAATGATACAAGCAACATAAGAAATCCTGTTCCGGCAAGTGGACCTTTTTCTGTTTTAAGCAAGAAGACAGAGATGCTTCTGAATAATATTCCCCCAATGCCTAAAGTGACGAGCAATTTTACTGTATGACCTATGATATAATGTAAAGCTATGGCGGCGCATAAAATTGAAATTATTGTGATGCACAGATATAGCATGGGTGTTAAGTTTTCAAACAAAAAAACTCTAAAGTAATATATTGCAACGGCAATTGCTAGCAGAGATAAACAAAAGAATATTATTTGTAATTGTGCGAATATTTCTTTAAATCTCATGGAGATATCTCTGTCAACATTATCCCTTAAACGGGAGAAATATTCAGAAAGCGATTGATTGATCTTACCTCTCCATTTGGACGGCATGAAATAATCACATCCCATCAGCAAAGACGCCACTATTTGACATGATAGAACGGCAATCTCACTAAAAACCATTACTTACTCTCATCGTATCGTTATCCCTTCAACGATTACTTTGTATCATAACTCAGACAATATGGCCTCGATTATTTACATTCCATATAAATGAATCATAGCGAAACTCTTCTTTAGGAGTTTCGTTATATGGCTCAGAATTACCACCGTGGGGGGCGCGTAGTCGAATAAACGAAGACACCCGATCCATTACCACGGAGATCACCGTCATTGTGGGCATGGTCTGCGCCAGCGAGGATGCCGATGCAGCAATCTTCCACGCAATGAACTGGTTCTGCTAATTGTTGTCCTGACCACCAGCGGACAAGTCCGGCACGCTCGTCCGTTCGCTCGATGCGATTTCAGGCCAGACCAAACTCTAAAAGAAAGCAGGAGCAATTAGCCTACTAATACAGGCCTGCTGGCGCAGTGTTACAGCAACAGTCACTGTACTGCTAATCTCCTTTTAAACCCCTTTCATCAGCAATCTCCATCAATCTTGCCTCGGCAGCAGCCAGCCTCCGCATTTCCGAAAGCGTAATTTTAAATTCATGAGCATTCCCCTGAATGTTTAATGGAAGGGGAATAGATGCGATCAGTTTATCCTCAATCTCCCAGGGCGCTTCGACAGGTATCCAGTGAACCCTGGCATTCTTTTCCATCCAGACATCAAGCCACTGCTCGCCAGGATGAGTAAATGTCATTCTGGATCCAGATCCCACACGGCGCAGCGGAAAGCCACTTGAACTACTCAATAACACACCCAGCGTGCGCCTGAGCGTTGAGCCAGCGGCATTGCCGCTATAGTGCGTGTTGATGCGTTTCCTTAAGTTCGAACGGCTGTTAGGTTTCCCTCGCTGGTCGGGTGAGATACCTACATACAACAGCGTGTAGCCGTCAGAGGTAACGCACCCCTCTGTCGGTACACCTGGAGGAATTTCCTTAAACCACCAGAAGTAGATGCCATTTACTGGCGGAACTGGTGATGGTTTGCTCATCACTTCCGTTCTGCTGTAGATTCTCTCGGGATAAAAAACGAACATGCGGCTTTCCTTGCTGATCTTTTTACTGATTTTATTCTTTTGCTGGCAGGGGGCGATGATTTTTCATGAGGAAGGGACAAAAAAATTAAATGGGATGCTGATTTTGATCAGACGGATTTTTCGAAATCTTCTGATATCAGAAAACGTGATTGTAAGTAGCTGATTTTAAGAGTCATAGAATTTCAGGCAACAAAAAACCCATCAACCTTGAACCAAAACGGCGGGGTTGATGGGCTCCACAAATTGGGGACATCAAAGAAAAGCAGTGGCACTAGTTATGACTGCCCCCTGATAAAAAAGTTCTGCGCGTAACGAAATTTTTTTCAACCACGCGCAAACTTAGGAGTTATCCGAGTCCAGGCCAGATGATGATGATCAGCGTACCTGCCAGCGTAAGCAGTACGTTCGCGATAGCGTAGGTGCCCGCATAGCCCAGCGCCGGGATGTTGCTGCGAGCGGTATCGCTGATGATTTCCATGGCTGGCGCACAGGTACGCGCACCCATCATTGCCCCGAAGAGCAGGGCGCGGTTCATGCGCAGCACGTAGGCGCCGAACAGGAAACAGATCACCACCGGCACCAGGCTGACGATAAGTCCGGAAACCAACATTTGCCAGCCGACTGCGCCCAGGCTGTGGCCAATGCCGCTACCGGCGCTTAAGCCGACACCCGCCATAAAGACCATCAGACCGAACTCTTTCACCATGTTCAGTGCGCCCTGCGGAATGTAGCCGAAGGTTGGATGGTTCGCTCGCAGGAAGCCCAGCATGATACCGGCAAACAGCAGCCCGGCAGCGTTACCGATGCCAAAGCTAAAGTTGCTGAACTGGAAAGTGATCATCCCAATCATCAGGCCAACAATAAAGAAGGCGCAGAAGGCCAGCAGGTCGGTGACCTGGCTGTGAATGGAGATAAAGCCGATGCGGTCGGCGACGGTTTTCACGCGGCGTGCGTCGCCGCTGACCTGCAATACGTCACCTTTATTCAGGACGACATTATCGTCGATAGGCATCTCAATCTGGCTGCGGATCACGCGGTTCAGGAAGCATCCGTGGTCGGTCAGTTTCAGTTGCGCCAGACGACGGCCGACGGCGTTGTGGTTTTTCACCACAATCTCTTCGGTGACGATACGCATGTCGAGCAGGTCGCGGTCGAATACCTCTTTACCGTTACGGAAGCTTGGGTCCAGCCGCGCGTGGGCATCCGGGTAACCCACCAGCGCGATGTCGTCGCCCATCTGCAGTACCGCATCGCCGTCCGGGTTCGCCAGAATGCCGTTACGGCGGATACGTTCGATATAGCAACCTGTCTGGCGGTAAATCCCCAGTTCGCGCAGATTTTTACCGTCCGCCCAGGCGACCAGCTCAGGTCCGACGCGGTAGGCGCGGATCACCGGAAGATAAACTTTTCGTTTGGAGTCCGTGTCCAGACCACGCTCGCGGGCGATTTGCTGGGCGCTGGTCTGCAGATCCTGATGCTGCAGTTTCGGCAGGTAGCGCGCGCCCACAATCAGGCTCACCAGACCAATGAGATAGGTCAGGGCATAGCCCAGGCTCAGGTGATCGAGTGCGGTAGAAAGCTGTGCCCCGGCCATACCGGAATGGCGCAGGGTATCGCCTGCACCCACCAGAACCGGCGTCGAGGTCATGGAGCCTGCCAGCATACCGGCCGTTAACCCGATATCCCAGCCAAACAGTTTACCCAGCCCTAACGCGATCAGCAGCGCACTGCCGACCATCACCAGCGCCAGCATCAGATAATTTTTGCCGTCGCGGAAGAAAATGGAAAAAAAGTTAGGACCCGCTTCCACACCAACACAAAAAATAAACAGCATAAAACCTAAGTTAAGCGCGTCTGTGTTAATGCTGAAATGCTGCTGACCTAATAATAAGGAGACGACTAAAACGCCAATGGAATTACCAAGTTGTACTGAGCCCAGGCGCAATTTACCCAGGCAAAGGCCCAGCGCCAGTACCACAAATAATAACAGGATGTAATTCCCATTTAACAAGTCTGCGACGTTTATATTCACGGAGGCTAACTTCTTGTTTACCAGTAAGTTGTTGAATGAAAGGACATTTTGGGCTACTGTTTTCAGTGTCAGGGAATACTTCTACACTCCCTGCGGCCAAAAAAATTCCCTAAGACAATAGCAGCTGGATAGTTTAATCGCATTAGCTACCAACGGCTACTCATTATCGCATAACCGTATGCGGGTTTTGGCAAGGATTGCCGCATAACTTTATCCGATCGGGTGTCCACGCGACGAAACTTTATTTGATAGAGAAGTCAGGAGGATAATTTGAACATTAAAGGAAAATGGGCAGGGGCGATAAGCTGTTTCTTACTGTTCACCGTTGTCTGTATGTCATTAGCGTTTAATGTTAAGGGGGCATTCAGAGCCTCCGGGCATCCGGAACTGGGACTGCTCTTTTTCATTCTGCCTGGCGTGGCCGCGAGTTTTCTCTCGCGTGAAGGCGAGGTTGTTAAGCCGCTGTTAGGGGCAATGCTGGCGGCACCGCTGTGCCTTGTGCTGATGCGGTTGCTTTTCGTGTCCACGCGAAGCCTCTGGCAGGAGCTGGCCTGGCTGCTGAGCGGCGTATTCTGGTGCGCGCTCGGTGCGCTATTTTTCCTGTTTCTTCGCACTCTGATACGGCATCAACGGTTACATAATAAAAAAGAATGAGAACGCCGTTGCCGCAGATATTGTCGTCAAATACGGTACTGTGTACGGATTGCCCGGTATTCCAGTCCATACCTACCTTTTCCAGTCGTGACTGACAGCATCCCGCGTAGTGCGCCCAATGCCCTTAAGCCGTCTTTCTTGCCGGGTGGCGCTGCGCTTACCCGGCCTACAATCGGCATTAATATCAATGAATTGCATTATTTATCGTAGGGCAAAACGCTAGACGCGCGCTGGATTAACAGGCTAATCCATGCATCATATGGTTCAATTCTAATGGGTGAAGTGAAAAAGCAATGACTGGCAAATAGATAAAACCCCACGTCAGGGCGCGGGGTTTGCTTAGTGATTACTGAGCGGCAAACAGACCCAAATGTTCTTTAGCGTAAGCTTCAAAATCGGTGCAGCCGCCAATGTGTTTCTGATCGAGGAAGATCTGCGGTACGGTTTCAACCGGTTTACCCACGGTTTTTTCCAGATCGGCTTTGGTGATGCCTTCTGCGTGGATATCCACATAGCGGAAGTTAAAGTCATCACGCTCTTCAGTCAGTTTTTCAGCCAGCTCTTTTGCGCGCACACAGTAAGGGCATCCTGGACGACCAAAAATTACTGCAAACATTTCTCTCTCCTCAAAAAACAAGCCTGACGGCGAATGACACGTATAGTGCACGATAACCTGCCGTCATTAAAGTAGGTTTCGCCTGTCGCTTTAATACCCTTGAGCTATGTTTCGCCAATTACATGCCGCGCATCATTGCCTATACTGGCTGCCACACGTATTAAGCAAGACAAAGAGAGAGACAATGACGCCAACAATTGACCTGCTCCGTTCCCACCGTTCTATCCGCCACTTCACCGATGAGCCCATTACCGAGGCGCAGCGTGAGGCCATCATCGACAGCGCCAGAGCCACCTCGAGCTCCAGCTTTCTGCAGTGCAGTTCGATTATTCGCATTACCGACAAGGCCATGCGCGAGCAGCTGGTGACGCTCACGGGCGGGCAGAAGCATGTAGCCCAGGCCGCCGAGTTCTGGGTATTCTGCGCTGACTTTAACCGTCACCTGCAAATTTGCCCTGAAGCCGAGCTGGGGCTGGCAGAACAGCTGCTGCTGGGTGTGGTCGATACCGCGCTGATGGCGCAAAACGCCTTTACGGCGGCGGAATCGCTGGGATTAGGCGGCGTGTATATCGGCGGGCTGCGTAACAATATTGAAAGCGTAACCGAACTGCTGAAGCTGCCGAAGCACGTCCTGCCCCTGTTCGGTCTCTGCCTCGGCTGGCCGGCTGACAACCCGGATCTCAAGCCGCGCCTGCCTGCGGCGATGCTGGTCCATGAAAACCACTACCAGCCGGTCGACAACGACGTGCTGGCGCAGTATGACGAGGAGCTGGCGCACTACTACATGACGCGCGGCAGCAATAACCGCCGCGATACCTGGAGCGACCACATCCGCCGTACCATCATTAAAGAAAATCGCCCGTTTATTCTCGATTATCTGCATAAACAGGGCTGGGCGACGCGCTAGTCCATTCGGTATGATACGCAGGCTTTTCCCATGTCTTTAGAGAGGTGCAGGGTGAAAATTGCCATTTTGTCCCGGGATGGAACGCTCTATTCATGCAAACGCCTGCGAGAAGCGGCGGCAAAACGCGGACATCAGATTGAGATCCTCGATCCGATGTCCTGCTATATGAACATTGACCCTGCTGCTTCCTCGATCCATTACATAGGCCGCAAGCTACCGCATTTTGATGCGGTGATCCCCCGCATCGGCTCGCAGATCACCTATTACGGTACGGCCGCGCTGCGCCAGTTTGAAATGCTGGGCAGCTATCCTCTCAACGAATCTGTCGCCATTTCCCGTGCCCGGGATAAGCTGCGCTCGCTGCAGCTGCTCGCCCGCCAGGGTATCGATCTTCCGGTCACCGGCATCGCTCACTCCCCGGACGACACCAGCGATCTGATCGACATGGTGGGCGGCGCGCCGCTGGTCATAAAGCTGGTGGAAGGCACACAGGGTATTGGCGTGGTGCTGGCAGAGACGCGACAGGCGGCAGAGAGCGTGATTGACGCCTTCCGCGGCCTGAATGCGCACATTCTGGTGCAGGAGTACATTGAAGAGGCCAAAGGGCGCGATATCCGCTGTTTCGTGGTGGGCAATGAGGTGGTGGCGGCCATTGAGCGTCAGGCGAAAGAGGGCGATTTTCGCTCCAACCTCCACCGGGGCGGCGTTGCGCGGGTTGCTGATATCAGCGAGCGCGAGCGGGAGATTGCCGTGAAAGCGGCGCAAACGCTGGGGCTGGACGTGGCAGGCGTAGACCTTCTGCGGGCGACGCGCGGGCCGCTGGTAATGGAAGTGAATGCCTCGCCCGGGCTGGAAGGGGTAGAAAAAACCACCGGTGTCGATATTGCAGGTAAAATGATTGCATGGATTGAGCGTCATGCCACGCCGGGCTACTGTCTTAAAACGGGTGGTTAAATGGATTACCGCGCACTTTTTGAGTACCCTATGCGAAGTTTTTACTAAAGAGGCTCCACCGCGATGGATTTACAGGTCGTTCCAACACTGGATACGTTACGTCAATGGCTTGATGATGCCGGTATCACCTTCTTTGAATGTGATTCCTGCCAGGCGCTGCATCTGCCTCACATGCAGAATTTCGACGGCATTTTTGATGCCAAAATCGATCTCATTAACGACGTGATCCTCTTCTCTGCGCTGGCAGAAGTTAAGCCGTCTGCGCTGCTGGCGCTGGCCTCTGACCTCTCTGCGATCAACGCCAGTTCTTTGACGGTGAAAGCATTCCTCGATATACAGGATGATAATCTGCCAAAACTGGTCGTTTGCCAGTCTTTGTTCTCCGGCGCGGGGCTCTCCTTCAAGCAGTTCGCCTGGTTTATGCGTTTGAGTGAAGAGCAAATTTCGATGGTAATGATGGAAGCCAATGCACACCATCTGCTGTACAGCGCGGAAGACGATGCAGAGAATAATGATGCATCTCCCAATTTTCTTCACTAAGCCTGTCTGACTTTTGCGCAGTCGCTGCCAGAGCGGCTGCATAACGCCATTTATTCTGCTGCTTTTAACCTTTCTTTAAAGAATTTTTCACCTCCTCAAAGGCCATTTCGGCTTATCACGTAGACATAACCTGCATAAAAAATTGATAAAAGGCGTTTTTTCGTCTGGGCTATAGCCGGAGACACGGGCTACAGTTATTCTTGCGATGCTTAAAAAAGCGAGCGGATCCTGCCGGGTAAAGAGGTTTCTTTTTATTTTGAGCAGAGCGACAAACTATGCATGATTTTTGCATATATCCAGATTGCACAGTTTTAGTTCGTTTGTTAACGAGCTTTCAGAAGGAATAACACTATGATCGCCTTGAATAAAAAATGGTTATCGGGTCTGGTTGCGGGTGCTCTGATGGCCGTCTCTGCCGGCACGCTCGCTGCGGAACAAAAAACGCTGCATGTTTATAACTGGTCTGACTATATTGCTCCGGACACGGTGGCTAATTTTGAAAAAGAGACCGGCATTAAAGTGGTCTACGACGTGTTTGATTCCAACGAAGTGCTGGAAGGCAAACTGATGGCAGGCAGCACCGGTTTTGACCTGGTGGTACCGTCCGCAAGTTTCCTGGAGCGTCAGCTGACCGCAGGCGTTTTCCAGCCGCTGGACAAGAGCAAGTTACCAAACTGGAAAAACCTCGACCCGGAAGTGCTGAAGCTGGTCTCTAAGCATGACCCGGAGAACAAATACGCCATGCCGTATCTGTGGGCGACCACCGGTATTGGCTACAATGTGGATAAAGTCAAAGCGGCGCTGGGCCCGGACGTCAAGCTGGACAGCTGGGACGTGGTGCTGAAGCCGGAGAACCTCGCGAAGCTGAAAAGCTGCGGCGTCTCCTTCCTGGATGCCCCGGAAGAGATTTTCGCCACCGTGCTGAACTATCTTGGCAAAGATCCGAACAGCAACAAGGCGGATGACTACACCGGCCCGGCGACCGATCTGCTGCTGAAGCTGCGTCCGAATATCCGTTACTTCCACTCTTCACAGTATATTAACGACCTGGCTAACGGCGATATCTGCGTGGCAATTGGCTGGGCAGGGGACGTCTGGCAGGCGGCTAACCGTGCGAAAGAGGCGAAAAACGGCGTGAATGTCTCCTACTTCATTCCGAAAGAGGGGGCGCTGGCCTTCTTTGATGTCTTCGCCATGCCTGCCGATGCGAAAAACAAAGATGAAGCGTATCAGTTCCTTAACTACCTGATGCGTCCGGAAGTGATTGCCCATATCAGCGACCATGTCTACTACGCCAACGGTAACAAGGCCTCCTTGCCACTGATTAGCGAAGAGATCCGTAATAATCCGGCTATCTATCCGCCAGCGGATGTGTTTGCCAAGCTCTTCACCCTGAAAGTTCAGGATCCAAAAATTGACCGCGTACGTACCCGTGCGTGGACCAAGGTGAAAAGCGGGAAATAACGGCGTTTGGTAACGTTGCCCGGTGGCGCTATCGCTTACCGGGCCGACACAACCCGTAGGCCGGGCAAGCGTTCGCGCCGCCCGGCGATGCGCACCCTGACGGTGCGTTTGCACCAGTTTTGATCTATGCCGGAGAACACCCCGTGAATGACGCGATCCCCCGCCCGCAGGCGAAAGTCCGTAAAGCGCTGACCCCGCTACTTGAAATTCGTAACCTCACCAAATCTTTCGATGGCCAGCATGCCGTGGACGACGTCAGCCTGACTATCTACAAAGGCGAAATATTTGCCCTTCTCGGGGCGTCTGGTTGCGGTAAATCAACCTTGCTGCGCATGCTGGCCGGGTTTGAACAACCTACCGCCGGGCAGATTGTGCTGGATGGCGTGGATCTCTCCAGCGTACCGCCGTATCAGCGTCCGATTAACATGATGTTCCAGTCTTACGCACTGTTCCCGCATATGACGGTGGAGCAGAACATCGCGTTTGGCCTGAAGCAGGACAAGCTGCCAAAAGCCGAAATCACCGCGCGTGTGGCGGAGATGCTGAGTCTGGTGCACATGCAGGAGTTCGCGAAGCGTAAACCGCACCAGCTTTCTGGTGGTCAGCGTCAGCGCGTGGCACTGGCCCGAAGCCTGGCGAAACGCCCGAAACTGCTGCTGCTTGATGAGCCGATGGGTGCTCTGGATAAAAAACTGCGCGACCGTATGCAGCTCGAAGTGGTGGATATCCTCGAACGCGTAGGCGTGACCTGCGTGATGGTCACCCACGACCAGGAAGAGGCCATGACCATGGCCG
Organism: Enterobacter cloacae complex sp. 309I3; assembly: GCF_050031595.1. NCBI lineage: Bacteria > Pseudomonadati > Pseudomonadota > Gammaproteobacteria > Enterobacterales > Enterobacteriaceae > Enterobacter > Enterobacter cloacae complex sp. 309I3. The sequence goes on from NZ_JBLGWI010000001.1 coordinate 1,563,298, forward strand.
GGCGTATCGCGATCATGAACCGCGGTAAGTTCGTACAGATTGGCGAGCCGGAAGAGATTTATGAACACCCGACTACCCGCTACAGCGCGGAGTTCATCGGCTCGGTGAATGTTTTTGAAGGGCTGCTGAAAGCGCGTGAAGAAGACGGGCTGATCATCGAATCGCCGGGGCTGCAGCATCCGCTGAAGGTCGACCCGGATAACTCCGTGGTAGACAACGTGCCGGTCTATATCGCCCTGCGACCGGAGAAAATCATGCTCTGTGAAGATCCTCCGGCCGATGGCTTTAACTTTGCCGTGGGCGAAGTGGTGCACATTGCCTATCTGGGCGATCTCTCTATCTACCACGTCCGTCTGAAGAGCGGGCAGATGCTCAGCGCCCAGTTGCAAAACGAACATCGCTACCGTAAAGGACTGCCGACCTGGGGCGACGAAGTGCGTCTGTGCTGGGATGCGGACAGTTGTGTCGTGCTGACGGTATAAGGAGCGGCCAATGAGTACACTTGAACCGCCAGCCCGCGTCGAAAAACCGGGCGGCTTTGCGCACTGGCTGGCGCGCATGCAGATGAACCACGGCCGCAAGCTGGTGATTGCCATGCCTTACGTGTGGCTGATCCTGCTGTTCATGCTGCCGTTCCTGATCGTTTTCAAGATAAGCCTGGCGGAAATGGCGCGGGCGATCCCGCCCTACACCAATCTGCTGGACTGGGCAGACGGACAGCTGACGCTGACGCTTAACCTTGGCAACTTCCTGCAGCTGACGGAAGATCCGCTTTATGTCGAAGCCTACCTGCAGTCGCTGCAGGTGGCGGCCATCTCCACGCTCTGCTGTCTGCTGATGGGCTACCCGCTGGCATGGGCGGTGGCGCACAGTAAGCCCTCGACGCGCAACATTCTGCTGCTGCTGGTGATTCTGCCGTCGTGGACCTCGTTCCTGATCCGCGTCTACGCGTGGATGGGGATCCTGAAAAATAACGGGGTGCTGAATAACTTCCTGATGTGGTTAGGGGTTATCGATCAGCCGCTGACTATTCTGCACACCAATCTCGCGGTCTATATCGGGATTGTATATGCCTACCTGCCGTTTATGGTGCTGCCGATCTATACGGCGCTGACGCGTATCGACTACTCGCTGGTGGAAGCCTCGCTGGATCTGGGCGCCCGTCCGCTGAAGACTTTCTTCAGCGTGATTGTGCCGCTGACCAAAGGCGGGATTATCGCCGGGTCGATGCTGGTGTTCATTCCGGCGGTTGGGGAGTTTGTGATCCCGGAACTGCTCGGCGGCCCGGACAGCATCATGATTGGCCGCGTGTTGTGGCAGGAGTTCTTCAATAACCGCGACTGGCCGGTAGCCTCCGCGGTGGCGATCGTGATGTTGCTGCTGCTGATCGTGCCGATCATGTGGTTCCACAAGCATCAGCAGAAACAGATGGGAGACCACGGATGAACAACTTACCGGTAGTGCGCTCTCCGTGGCGAATTGCGATCCTGGTGATCGGCTTTACCTTCCTGTATGCGCCGATGCTGATGCTGGTGATCTACTCGTTCAACAGCTCCAAACTGGTCACCGTATGGGCTGGCTGGTCGACGCGCTGGTACAGCGAACTGTTTCACGACGATGCGATGATGAGCGCGGTGGGGCTGAGCCTGACCATCGCGGCGCTGGCGGCCACAATGGCCTGCGTGCTGGGCACGATTGCCGCGCTGGTGATGGTGCGCTTCGGGCGTTTTCGCGGCTCGAACGGCTTTGCCTTTATGATCACCGCGCCGCTGGTGATGCCGGACGTGATCACAGGCCTATCGCTGCTGCTGCTGTTTGTGGCGCTGGCGCATGCCATTGGCTGGCCTGCGGATCGCGGCATGCTCACCATCTGGCTGGCGCATGTGACCTTCTGTACCGCGTACGTGGCGGTGGTCATCTCCTCGCGTCTGCGCGAGCTGGATCGCTCCATTGAAGAGGCGGCGATGGATCTCGGTGCCACGCCGGTGAAGGTCTTTTTCATCATCACGCTGCCGATGATTATGCCTGCGGTGATCTCCGGCTGGCTGCTGGCCTTTACCCTGTCGCTCGACGATCTGGTGATCGCCAGCTTTGTTTCCGGGCCAGGGGCGACGACGCTGCCAATGCTGGTCTTCTCCAGCGTGCGCATGGGGGTGAACCCGGAGATCAACGCCCTGGCGTCGATTATCCTCGGCGTGGTCGGAATTGTCGGATTTATCGCCTGGTATTTGATGGCGCGCGCGGAAAAGCAGCGCGTGCGCGATATCCAGCGTGCAAGACGCGGCTGAAGGAATTATTATTTCCAGTGATGTGCCGCGCATGACGCGGCACTGTTTTTCAGGGAAGTAAAACATTGGGATTATTAAAAAAATCACGTCTTACGCACGCTCGTCCAAACGTACCTGCGCTGGTGCAGGTGGCGGCGCTCGCTATTATTATGATCCGCTGTCTTGATGTACTGATGATCCTCAACACCCTGGGGGCGCGCGGCATCGGTGAGTTCATTCACCGCAGCGTGCAAACCTGGAACCTCACGCTGGTATTCCTCAGCAGCCTTGTGCTGGTGTTTATCGAAATCTACTGCGCGTTTTCGCTGGTTAAAGGGCGCAACTGGGCGCGCTGGGTCTATCTGCTGACGCAGGTGACCGCCGCCAGCTATCTGTGGGCCGCCTCGCTGGGCTATGGCTATCCGGAGCTGTTCAGCATTGCCGGTGGATCCAAACGTGAGATCTTCCATGCGCTGGTCATGCAGAAATTACCCGATATGCTGGTGCTCCTGCTGCTCTTTGCTCCAGCTTCAAGCCGGCGGTTCTTCCGCCTGCAATAATGTGTATAATCGCAGCCCTCGTTATTCTTAAGGTTTTCCTATGCAGTGCGCACTCTATGACGCCGGACGCTGCCGCTCCTGTCAGTGGATAGAACAGCCGGTCTCTCAACAACTCACCGCCAAAATGGCCGACCTGCAACAGCTGCTGGCTGAACATGCGGTGGGCGAGTGGTGCGCCCCCGTCAGCGGCCCGGAGCAGGGTTTTCGTAATAAAGCCAAAATGGTGGTCAGCGGCAGCGTAGAAAAACCGCTGCTGGGCATGCTGCATCGCGACGGCACGCCGGAAGATCTCACCGGCTGCCCGCTTTATCCTGCCTCGTTTGAGCCGGTCTTCGCGGCACTCAAACCGTTTATTGCCCGCGCGGGGTTAACGCCTTATAACGTCGCCCGTAAGCGCGGCGAGCTGAAATATCTCCTCCTGACCGAGAGCCAGATGGACGGCGGTATGATGCTGCGTTTCGTGCTGCGCTCGCAAGCCAAGCTGGAACAACTGCGCGCGGCGCTGCCGTGGCTGCAGGTGCAGCTTCCGCAGCTGAAGGTCATTACCGCCAATATTCAGCCGGTGCATATGGCGATTATGGAGGGGGAGACGGAGATCTTCTTCACCGGGCAGCATGCGCTGGCGGAAACGTTCAACAACGTGCCGCTGTGGATCCGCCCGCAAAGTTTCTTCCAGACCAACCCGACGGTGGCGAGTGCGTTATATGCCACCGCCCGCGACTGGGTGAGGGCGTTAAACATCCATCATATGTGGGATCTGTTCTGCGGTGTCGGGGGCTTTGGTCTGCACTGCGCCACGCCTGAGATGCAGCTGACCGGGATTGAGATCGCCGCCGAAGCGATTGCCTGCGCGAAACAGTCTGCCGCTGAGCTCGGATTAACCAATCTGCACTTCCAGGCGCTGGACTCCACGCAGTTCGCGACCGGCCAGGGCAACGTACCGGAGCTGGTGCTGGTCAACCCGCCGCGCCGGGGCATTGGCAAGGCGCTGTGCGATTATCTGAGCCAGATGGCGCCGGATTACATTATTTATTCCAGCTGCAACGCCCGTACCATGGCGACAGATATCGCTCACCTGCCGGGCTACCGCATTGAACGCGTTCAGCTTTTCGATATGTTCCCGCATACCGCGCATTATGAAGTGTTGACGTTGTTAACCCGCATCCCGGGTAAGGCGTAGCCGCCACCCGGCATGACATCCGCAAAATCTTCAACAAAATGTGAACTCTTCAACCCTGCGAAATCAGGTAAGCTTACGTCATAAGAGATGAAATAAGGCTTACCCATGAAGCAGATCCTGCTGGTGGAAGATGACCACGATATCGCGGCACTTCTGCGACTCAATTTAGAAGATGAAGGCTACATCATCACCCACGAGCCCGACGGCGGCAACGCGTTACAGTGTCTTGAAAAACAGCCGTGGGACGCGGTGATCCTCGATCTCATGCTCCCCAACGTCGACGGCCTGGAGATTTGCCGTCGTATTCGCCAGATGACCCGCTACCTGCCGGTGATCATTATTAGCGCCCGCAGCAGCGAAACCGATCGGATCACCGGCCTGGAAACCGGCGCGGATGATTATCTGGCAAAACCGTTCTCGGTGCAGGAGCTGATTGCGCGCATTAAGGCGCTGTTCCGCCGCCAGCAGGCGATGGGGCAGGCGCAGAGTGCCGGGAATATTCAGGCGCATGGCCTGACGATCGACCCGCTGGCCCGCAGCGTGCTGCTTCACGGCCAGATAGTGGATCTCACCCCGCGCGAGTTTGAGCTGCTGTACTTCTTTGCCCGCCATCCTGGCGAGGTCTTCTCGCGTCTGGCGCTGCTGGAGCAGGTGTGGGGCTATCAGCACGAAGGTTACGAGCATACCGTTAACACCCATATCAACCGCCTGCGCATCAAGATTGAAAAAGACGCTGCCGAGCCGGAGATCATTCGCACCGTCTGGGGCAAAGGTTATAAATTTGCGGAGCCGCACCATGATGCGCCGCTTTAGCCTGAGCCAGCGCCTGACGCTGCTGTTCATTTTATTGATGATGCTCTGTGCCGCCGTCGCCTGCGCCGTCCAGCTCTACAGCAGCATGCAGTATGGTAACGCCATGGTTCAGCGTCTCTCTGGCGGCCTGGCGCAACAGATCGTGCAGCGCGAACCAATTCTGAACGCCCAGGGCAGGGTCGACCGTACCGCGCTGAAACCGCTCTTTGACAGGCTGATGACCTTCAACCCGAGCGTGGAACTGTACGTCGTCTCCCCGGATGGCGATATTCTGGCCGATGCCGCCCCGCCTGGCCATATTCAGCGACAAAGCATCAATCTCGCGCCGGTACAGGAGTTCCTCAGCGGTGCGGCCATGCCGGTTTTTGGCGACGATCCGCGTAGCCAGAACAAGAAAGTGTTCAGCGCGACGCCGTTACGTCAGGACGGCGAGCTTAAAGGCTATCTGTATATTATTTTACAGGGCGAGGAGTCGAACGCGCTGGCGGACATGGCCTGGCACAAGGCGCTGTGGAGTACGGTGCTCTGGTCAATGCTGTGGGTGGCGCTGTTTGGCCTGCTGGCGGGCTTACTGATCTGGTACTGGGTCACGCGTCCGGTTAAACGGCTGACGCGTGAAGTGGCCGGGCTGGAGCATGACAGCATGAGCGCGATACGCGCGCTGGCGGTCCAACAGCCGGATGTGGCAGCAAAAGATGAAGTGGCGCTCCTGCGTAACAATTTTATCGAGCTGGCACGCAAAATCACCCACCAGTGGGATCAACTGGCCGACAGCGACCGCCAGCGCCGGGAGTTTATCGCCAATATTTCCCACGACTTACGCACGCCGCTGACCTCGCTGCTGGGCTATCTGGAAACGCTGTCGCTGAAATCCGCCACCCTTACGCCGCAGGAGCATCAGCAATACCTCGCCACGGCGTTGCGTCAGGGGCAAAAGGTGCGTCATCTGTCACAGCAGTTGTTTGAGCTTGCGCGTCTTGAGCACGGCGGCATCAAGCCCCAGCGCGAGCGTTTTGCGATGGGAGAGCTTATTTCCGACGTGGCGCAAAAGTTTGAGCTCACGGCGCGCACGCGCGAGCTTCAGCTCCAGATAGACGTTCCCGGGCCGCTGCCGCTGGTGTATGCCGATGTCTCGATGATAGAGCGCGTGGTGACCAATCTGCTGGATAACGCCATCCGCCATACCCCCACCGGCGGCAAGATCCGTCTCGCCGTATGGCAGGAGAATGAAAAGCTACAGGTTGAGGTGGCCGATTCAGGAACCGGTGTGGATGCCGCGCTGCGCGACGATCTGTTCCAGCGGCCTTCAGCGTTGAATCCGCAAGCATCGCGGGAGAATCGCGGTGGGTTAGGGCTGTTGATTGTCAAACGGATGCTGGAACTACACGGGGGAGGGATCAGGCTGATGGAGTCGGTGAGCGGGGCGCGATTCAGGTTCTTCGTGCCGTTGTGAGAGAGTGCCGGGTGGCGCTGCGCTTACCCGGCCTACAACTCCCCCCGTAGGCCGGGTAAGGCGAAGCCGTCACCCGGCAAAAAAAGTTACTGCGGGAACCACTGATCGCTGATTTTCTGATACGTACCGTCAGCTTTAATCGCCTTCAGCGCGCCGTTCAGTTTTGCCAGCAACGCTTTGTTATCCGGACGCACCGCAATGCCCAGACCCGTGCCGAAGTACTGCGGATCGGTCACTTTTTCGGTTGCCGTACCGAGCTGCGGGTTGGTTTTCAGCCATTCGTTGACGACCGCGGTGTCACCAAATACGCCATCAATACGGCCGTTTTTCAGGTCGATAATCGCGTTCTGGTAGCTGTCATAGGCCACGGTTTTCACTTCAGGATGCTTGTCCTGGAGGTATTTCTGGTGCGTGGTGCCGTTTTCCATCCCGATGCGTTTGCCTTTCAGCTCATCAAAGGATTTATAAGCCCCTTTCTTCGCAATGACCACCGCCGAGTTGGCGTAGTACGGGTCGGTGAAGGCCACCTGCTTGCTACGCTCTGGCGTGATGTCCATACCGGAGATCACCGCGTCGTATTTTTTAAATTTCAGGGACGGGATCAGGCTGTCAAAGGCATGGTTGGTAAAGGTGCAGTCGGCCTGCATCTGTTTGCACAGCGCTTTCGCCAGATCGATATCAAAACCCACGATCTGGTTGCTGGCATCCAGCGATTCAAATGGTGGATACGTGGCAGAAACGCCGAAATTGATTTTATCGGCAGCCGTTGCGCCTGCGGCAAACGTTGCCAGTAATGCGGCCAGAACTAACTTTTTCATTGTAATACTCCCGTCTGTAGGTCTTATGAAGGTACAATGCCATTTAATGAATTTATATTCAATATAAATGATTAAATATTTATAGTGAAATAAAAAAAAGCGGATAACCCATCAGGTTACCCGCTTTATCAATACCGTTTTATGCATTTAAGTGATTAATTTCTGCGCTCAAATGCCAGCGCTTTACGCTCGATCAGGCGCATCATCAGCGTCAACAGTCCGTTAACCACCAGATACACCACGCCTGCCGCGCCAAACACCATCACATCGTAGGTGCGTCCATAGAGCAGTTGCCCGTGGCCCATCACTTCCATCAGGGTAATGGTGTAGGCCAGCGAGGTACTCTTGAACACCAGCACCACTTCGTTGGAGTAAGAGGAGAGGGCACGCTTAAAGGCGTACGGCAGCAAAATGGCCAGCGTATCTTTTTTGCTCATACCGAGCGCGCCGCAGGACTGCCATTGTCCTTCCGGAATGGCGCGGATCGCTCCGTAGAACAGCTGAGTGGTGTAGGCGGCGCTGTTCAGTGAAAGGGCGATCAGGGCACACAGCCACGGCTCAGAGAGCAGATGCCAGATAACCGGATACTCCTGCAGCGACGGGAACTGGCCCGGGCCGTAGTAAATCAGGAAGATCTGCACCAGCAGCGGCGTACCGGTAAAGAGGGTGATATAGCCGCGCACAATCCACACCAGCACCGGCGTTTTCAGCGTCAGGATGATGGTAAAGATCAGCGCCAGGATCAGCGCCACGATGATGGACGCCACGGTCAACGTCAGGCTGGTGTGCAGCCCTTTCATCAGCTCGGGTAAATAGTCCAGCATCAGCCTGGTCTCCGTTCAAAGCGCGTCGCACGCAGGTCAATACGCTTAAGGATGTACTGACTCAGCAACGTGATCACCAGGTAGATAGCCGCCGCCACAATGTACCAGGTAAACGGCTCCTGGGTGCGGGTAGCGATGCTTTTGGTCTGCAGCATTAAATCGTTAACGCTTATCAGGCTCACCAGCGCCGTATCTTTCAGCAGCACCAGCCACTGGTTCCCTAAACCCGGCAGGGCATGACGCCACATCTGCGGCATCACCAGGCGGAAGAAGATCGCCGCTTTCGACATTCCCAGCGCCTGGCCAGACTCCCATTGTCCTTGCGGTACCGCTTTCAGCGCACCGCGCAGGGTTTGCGACGCGTACGCAGAATAGAGCAGGGAAAGGGCAATGACGCCACAGAGGAACGGGCTGACGTCGAAGTTTTCAATCTGCATCTGCACCGGGATCTGCACGACGCCAAGATTGAGGGTAAAGCCGTCCGACAGCGTCAGCAGCAGCTGTGAGGAACCGAAATAGATAAACAGGACCACCAGAATCTCCGGTAGCCCACGCAGCACGGTGACCAGCGCGGAGCCAGTCCAGGCGACAGGGAACCACTTTGCAGATTCCCATACGGCAAAGAACATCGCCAGCACCAGGCCGATAATCAGTGCGCAAACGGCAAGGCCGACGGTCATCCCGGCGGCGCTTGCTAAAGGAAGAATTTCATTCATCAGGAATTACTTCTGGAACCATTTTTTATAGATGGTTTCGTAGGTGCCGTCTTTCTTCACTTTTTCCAGCGCAGCGTTAAATTTCTGCTGCAGCTCAGTGTTGCCCTGACGAACGGCAATCCCCAGACCTGTGCCGAAGTAGTCCTTATCGGTCACTTTGTCGCCCACTGGCGCGAGTTTATCGTTGGCTTTCAGCCATTCGGTTACTACCGCGGTGTCACCAAACACGCCATCGATACGGCCGTTCTGCAGATCCAGCTTCGCGTTCTGGTAGCTGTCGTAAGGCACGGTGGTGATTTCCGGATGTTTATCCATGATGAATTTCTGGTGCGTGGTGCCGTTCTGTACGCCCACTTTTTTGCCTTTCAGCTGGTCAACAGAGGTAAATTTCCCTTTCTGACCAATAAACAGGGCGGAGTTGTCATAGTACGGCGTGGTGAACAGCACCTGCTTTTCACGCTCTGGGGTGATGTCCATACCGGCCATCACGGCGTCGATACGGCGGAACTTCAGGCTTGGGATCAGGCTGTCAAACGCCTGGTTGCTGAAGGTACAGGTCGCGTCGATCTCTTTACACAGCGCGTTAGCCAGATCGACATCGAAGCCCACAATCTTGTTGTTGGCATCGATAGATTCAAACGGAGGATAGGACGCTTCGGTGGCGAAACGGATGGTCTGGGCTGCGGTAGCGGAAAGGCTGACGCTAGCGAGCAGCGCGGCAATCAATACTTTTTTCATTATCATTTTCCCTGGCACTCTCAGTGAGATAAGTAGTTTTTGAAGGCATCGGTTTGCGGGTTGGTAAAGCAACTCGCATCACCTTGCTCAACGATATACCCGTTTTCCATGTAGACCACACGGCTGGCGGTTTTACGCGCCACTTCCACTTCATGGGTGACGATGACCTGAGTAATGTTGGTTTCCGCCAGCTCACGAATGATGCTCACGATCTGGGCGGTGATTTCCGGGTCCAGCGCGGCGGTCGGCTCATCAAACAGCAGTACCGCTGGCTCCATCATCAGCGCACGGGCAATCGCCACACGCTGTTGTTGACCCCCGGAGAGGTGCAGCGGATAACGATCGCTGTAGGGCTTAAGGCGCAGACGCTCCAGCAGCTTTTCAGCACGCGCCATCGCCTGATCCTTGCTCAAACCGAGAACGCGGCAGGGCGCTTCAATCAAGTTTTGCAGGACGGTCAGATGCGGCCAGAGGTTGTATTGCTGGAAGACCATGCCAACGTTTTGACGCAGTTCACGAATCGCTTTATCGGACGGCGTTTTCGCAAAATCAAAGTGGTTACCGGCGATAGCCAGCGTTCCTGAACGGGGCATTTCAAGCAGATTAAGGACACGCAAAAGAGAACTTTTACCCGCGCCACTTGGGCCAAGCAAAACCAGCGTTTCGCCTTCCGGGCACTCCAGCGTGATGTCGAACAGCGCCTGGTGTGCGCCGTAGAAGCAGTTAATGCCGTTTAGTTTAATACTCATCGGGGCAGTCTTTACTCATCCAGGCAATCTATAGCAATTGAGGCCGCAGATAGTACCGTTGACAGAATAGTTATGCAATATTTCTGCGTTAAAAGTTAAATATAACCCGTAATACCCCTTAAACATAGCACAAAATAGCGAAGCCCAAGGTCGGCGAGTATAAATGTCGGCATTCCGCATGAAATGCCGCACATTTTTCGGGGTTTACAATTCTGAAACAGTGGGTTTAGCGATTCTCAATCGACTGGCGCAGCGTGCCTGCCGGGGCATGAACGCTCCCGCCGATATAGCGTACGTCATCCACCGCCCAGCACTGGCCTTCGCGGATCATCAGCACTTCATCCTGCCAGGTTTGGGTGCCCTGGGTCAGCTTCACGCGCAGGGGGATGTTACGCGCATCGGTGTTCGGGATGGTCGAGGCGCTGGCCACTTCGGCGCTGTCCGGCAACGTCGTGCGGCTGGAGAACGGATCGGATTTCAGCAGCGCGTTGTGCTGCGGATCGCGCGTGGCATCGTTCAGCAGTTTTGCCAGCCCATCGCTCAGATACGGACGCAGGCCGGTGAGATCGTTGCTGCGGTGTTGAATGCGATAATCATAGAACTGTTGCGCCACGGTATCCGGGCCGCCCTCTATACAGGGGCCGCTGCGGGTACCGATATCCTTAAAGGCTGGCGTGACCGTGGTGGTACACGCGCTGAGCACCAGCGCGCAGGGCACCAAAAGCGTTAAAGCAGAGTAGCGCATGTTGATTTCCTTATTTATTAACTATCCTTTCAATCATAGCGTAACGAACCGATAATGCTGGTGAAGTTATGGGCTAAGGCATTGAACGCTAAAGAAGGAGAGAAACCATGCAGTTTTCAACAACGCCAACCCTGGAAGGGCAGCCGATTACCGAGTATTGCGGTGTGGTCACGGGCGAAGCCATTCTGGGGGCCAACATTTTTCGCGATTTCTTTGCCGGTATCCGCGATATCGTCGGCGGTCGCTCTGGCGCTTATGAAAAAGAGCTGCGTAAAGCCCGGGAAATCGCCTTTAAGGAGCTGGGCGAACAGGCCAAAGCACTGGGGGCGGATGCGGTCGTGGGGATTGATATCGACTACGAAACCGTCGGTAAAGATGCCAGCATGCTGATGGTGAGCGTAAGCGGTACGGCGGTGAAAACCCGTCGATGAAACGCGCGTTTTCAACACTCCTGCTGGCGCTGTTGCTGGCAGGGTGTGCCACGGAAAAAGGCATTGTGGATAAAGGCGCCTATGAACTGGATACCCGCCACCAGGCGCAGGCGGCCTATCCGCGCATCAAGGTGCTGGTTATCCACTATACGGCGGATGACTTTGACAGTTCGCTGGCCACGCTGACGGACAAGAACGTCAGCTCCCACTATTTGATCCCGGCGAAGCCGCCCGCACCGGACGGTAAACCGCGCATCTGGCAGCTGGTTCCCGAGAACGAACTGGCCTGGCATGCGGGTATCAGCTTCTGGCGCGGCACCAACCGTATTAATGATACGTCGGTTGGCATTGAGCTTGAGAATCGCGGCTGGCAAAAAACGGCCGGGGTAAAACACTTTTCCCCGTTCGAACCCGCGCAAATTGCGGCCCTGGTGCCGCTCGCAAAGGACATTATCGCCCGCTATCACATTAAACCCGAGAACGTGGTGGCCCATGCGGATATCGCGCCTCAGCGCAAGGACGATCCCGGTCCGCTGTTCCCGTGGCGCGAGCTTGCAGAGCAGGGGATTGGCGCCTGGCCCGACGCGTCCCGGGTGGCGTTCTATATGAACGGGCGGCCACGGTATCAGGCCGTGGAGACCGCAGCGTTACTCGATTTGCTCGCGCGTTACGGTTACGAGGTTCCCGACAACAGCACCCCCGCTCAGCAGAAGCGCATCATTATGGTCTTCCAGATGCACTTCAGGCCGCAGCTGTGGAACGGCGTGGCAGATGTGGAAACGCTGGCCATTGCCGAAGCACTTTTAGAGAAATACGGGCAGGGGTAATCCTTCGGGATTAACCCGAATGCCTCGTTTTTGTGAGCATGATCATAAGATTAATCTTAAGTACATTCTCAATTCATTTTAAGTAAATTGATTTAAAATCGCCCTCATCTAAGATTGATTCATCGATTCACAGCATGAATCAAATTAAAGAAACAGTCCTCTTCTGGTTTTTTTAATTTCAAAAAGAATACCAACACATTTTACGGCAACGTAACGCCTTGTCGGATAATTTTCTTATTTAAACATCTTAATTGGGTATAATAATGTTAAGCATTTTTGGTAAAAAAACACGTCCCCATCATGAAATGGAAGCCATTATTTCTGCAACGGCCGGGTATGAAGAAAAAACGTTAAGAAAATGGCAAAAAATATCAACCTGCAACTCCGATAATATTCACATTATCGTCAGCGGAGAAGTCGAGTTCCGCCGCAGTTCTGATGACTTATGTATGTTTACGCTACAGGGACAATGTATCTTTGGTCTCTCCGCTATTTTCTACAACTCTACGCATATGCAGGGCGTGGTACGCAGTAATACCGTGGTTCGTACCATACATAAGGACGAATTCCAGCAGTTAATGACTCAGCACGGGCTGTGGCCTGAACTGACTAAAGTGCTGGCATGGTATATCTGTTTGCTCAGCAAGCGTGATGATGTTTTGGTTGCCCGCAGCGCGTACTCCGTCGTCCGTGAATTCCTGATAGAAATTAACGAACTGATTGTTGATCATCAGCGAGATATTAATATTTATGATTATATTCAGGAATACACCAACCTGGCACGTAGCACCATTATTAAAATTCTCTCAGACCTGAAAAAAGGTCAATATATTGTGGTCGAAAAAGGGCGACTGATTAGCCTGACCACCCTGCCGGAAAAATATTAATCCCCTCCCGCGTCTCCTTTTATTATCGAAGGAGACGCATTTTGCGTTTCGTCAACCGGTGGTGCGGGCATTTTTCCCTTCGCCATATCATCCTGCTGCTGTTTTAGCGCCTGCATAAATAACGTTTTTAATGAATTGTCTTCATCCGGCTGCGTTGCCTGCGCGTGTTTCATCGCCTGTTCGTGCGCTTCGGTGCCGGGTAAGGTATCGCGCGAGGTATCATGCGTGACGGGGCTGTCCGGCAATGCGCCATCAGGTGCCTGCTGCCAGTCATTTTCGTCGCTATTAATGGGCATATTGTCCATCGGCGGTAAATCTTCCTGCACTTTTACCGACTGTGGCTTTGGCTGCGGGTGCGGGAACGGTTTGGTGACATACACGTAATGCATATCAGAAAGGGTGGTGTCTGGCTTCGCGACGCTCACCTTTTTTATCACCGGTGCCGGGTGGCGCAGGTTCCAGTACACGTGCGCATAGAGGCCTGCGACGATCAGCGCGCACAGCCCCAGACACCAGAGCGTCACCACGCTGATAATTTTACTGAATGACGGCAAACGCCATGAGAACCAGACCGGTTCCCCGGTGGTATAGCTGCGCTGGGCAGCGAGGCAGATGGTAGACATTATGCGTGCTTCTCTTGCGTAGTCGGGTTAGCCTGGGTTGTCTGGATCAACACGCTCGGCGTGGTATGGGTTTCGCGCATCAGCTGCATCAGAGTGTCTTCACCCGGAATACCGTCGACGCGGAGGTGCATTTTTTCCTGGAATTCGCGGGTGCGCTTCATCAGTTCCGCCGTCCAGTTTTTATCGTGCGTTTCGTTTTCGCCCAGCGCCACGCTCAGCTGCTGATCCAGCCACTCAAGATCTTTACTGTCGCTGGCGGCGGTGATTTCGTCTTTGCCTGACGGGGTCAGGCGGTGCAGAAGGGTGTAATTGCCCGTTGCGTGCTGGTTATACCACGTGCGGCTCACCTGCCAGGTGCGGTTGTTCATCAGCAGATCGAGGGAATTTTTCCCGGCACGCGCCACGACGGCGTAATTAATGTGATCGCCTGTTTTAATCTCGCTCACCCACGGGTAACCGTCATTAGCCAGCGTGTCCAGGGAGGCATTACCCTGTTTACACATCAGGTTCACTTTTGCGGCATTCTGGCACAGGGCATCGTCGGCAGAGGCGTCATAGCCCCACATGGCATAAAGCTGGTGCATGGCATCGGGCTGATTCACCACCTCCTGTTCGATAACCGGCAGTATCGGCGCGTCTGGCGTTTTTACCTGCTGTTTCCAGCTGGCCGGTACCGGCAGCGCCACCGGCAGTTTTGCCGTAATGGACGAGGTCATCATCCAGCCGCAGGCGGCGAACAGGACGGACGCGAACAACCCGATGGAGGCCAGCGTTTTACCACGCTTAGGCGCTGGCAGGGCTTCACCGGTGGCGAGACGCAAATGACGCGGTCCAACGTTTGGCGCCCGTTCGGTCCAGGCGGCCAGCATGGAAAGATGAGCCAGTTCGTTCAGCTTGCTGATGTTGCCTTTAGTCAGGGCGTGGATTTTTTTCACGCGAGCGGGCGTCAGCGGAGAGACATCCGCGCCGTGCTCGTGGCACTGGGCGTCAACGTAGCTCAGGAACTCGCGGCAGGTCAGGTTGCGCAGGGTGTGGCAGGTCAGCACATATTCCTGCAGGGCAGAGGCTTTCAGCATCACTTCCTGGTCGGCCGTGCCCATCAGCACAATCGACAGGCGAACATCCAGCTCCTGCGCACGGGTAAGCAGTATGCCCAGGACGTCATAGCCGCTGGCCTTCATCGCCTGCGCCTGGGAAATGACCAGCACTTTATGGGTCGACTTCGCATCGCGCCACAGGCGAATAATGGCGTCAACCGCCTGGAGCTTGTTCTTCTCTTTCGCTACCGGGTTGAGTTTGAAGAGCAGGCTACTGGCGCTCAGCTTCGGAAAGGCATTAATGCAGAGCACCGACTTGCTGCTGGCTTTGAGGGCATCGCTGAACTGCCCCAGCAGTTCGCTGTCGTGGTAAAAGAGCCCGGTGATCCCTGCCTGCTGGCTTTTCTCTTTCAGAAGATTAAACACATCCTGATGATAAGGCACCAGAAAATCGCCCGACTTGCGGGTGATATTTCTGAACGGCGGGGTACTGAATTTAAAATGGCTCTGATACATAACGACTTACCGTCTCTTCTCTTTAATAGCAATGGGCGAAAAGTACGGTAAGCCCCTGTCATGGTCAATTTAACACCAGAGTAAAAATAACCTGTCAGGCTGCATCTAACATTCCCTTTTTTTCCGGTCAATCATTTTCTTCATTAAAGTTAATAGCGAAGCCGGTGGTTTGCACTGGTCACGCTTATTACTATTTGCTCACTAAGTTATGCAGCATACCGCTGCGAATTCCTGCTTTGCTAAAAGGCCCGATAATAATGAGGAACGCATTCCTTTCCAGGCTAATGACGCCCTGCATAATGCTAGTCATGCTAATTTTTTGCAGCCAGCAGGGTTATGTCGTTTTTAAAGATTATAAAAAGGTTACGAATAAGTTAGCTAATGCTGATAAAGCGCCGCTAAAACCGCGTAACAGTGACAAAACGTTCGGTCTTTTTACGGCTGCGGTCCGTCAGGCCGACGTTCCGGCGGCGGTAAAAGCGCCGTTGTCTGCAGAAATTGAAGGCATCATCCGCAGCGATGAGTCGTGGCTGTCGTTCGCCGTGATTAAGACCCCCGCCGGGCAGCAGAGCTACCGGGAAGGAGAACCGCTGGTGGGGTTCGACGATGCGTATGTGGATGAAATTAATAAAGATAACGTGGTTGTTCAGTATGAAGGCACGAAGCAAACGCTCGCCCTCAAACAGCCGCCTTATTTTAAGGGCGATGCAGGCAATAGCCCGGTGACGAAATCGAAAAAAGATGCCGGCGCGGACAGTCTGCATCTCGATGATTATCTGGTGTTAAAGCCGTTAATCGATAAAGGCCAACTGGAAGGCTTTAACATTAATCCACGCAATGCGTCGCCTTTTTACAGTGAAACAGGACTGAAACAGGGTGATGTGGTGGTGAAAGTGAATGACGTCGATATGACGAAAGAAGCGCAGGCGAAAAATATTATCGCCAACTGGTCGAAAATGAAAGAAGCGGAGGTCGTCGTCAGACGGCACGCTCACCTTGAAAATATTCGGGTTAATGTTCTAAACAATTAACAAGTGTAAATCATGAAGAAATTTCCATGGGCGTGCGTGGCGCTGACCGCATTGTCGTTATATTCCGGTTCGCTGTTTGCAGCCAACTTTAGCGCCAGTTTTAAAAATACCGATATTCGCGAATTTATCGATACGGTAAGTCGCAATCTGAATAAAACGATTCTCGTCGATCCGTCCGTTCAGGGCACGGTGTCGGTGAGAACCTATAACGTGCTGTCGGAAGAGGAATATTATCAGTTCTTCCTGAGCGTGCTGGATCTCTACGGTCTGTCGGTGATCCCAATGGATAACGGCATGATCAAAGTGGTGCGTTCCAGCGTGGCGCGTACCGCCGGGGTGCCGGTGGCCGACAGTAAAAACCCGGGCAAAGGGGATGAGATCATCACCCGCGTAGTGCGCATGGAGAACGTGCCGGTACGCGAGCTGGCCCCGCTGCTGCGCCAGCTGAACGATGCCTCGGGGATCGGCAACGTGGTCCATTTTGAACCCTCTAACGTGCTGCTGTTAACCGGGAAAGCCTCGGTGGTGAACCGCCTGGTGGATCTGGTTGAGCGCGTGGACCGTTCCGGTATGCAGCGTCGTGAAATCGTACCGTTGCGCTATGCCTCGGCGAAAGAGCTCTCCGATATGTTGAATAATCTCAACAATGAAGAGCAGAAAGGGCAAAACGCCCCGCAGCTGGCGACTAAAGTGGTGGCCGATGATGAAACCAACAGCCTGGTGATCAGCGGCACCGAAGATGCCCGCGCGCGTACCCGCTCGCTGATTGGCCAGCTCGACCGCGAACAGAACAACGAGGGCAATACCCGCGTCTTCTACCTGAAATACGCCAACGCCTCGAAAGTGGTGCCGGTGCTGACCGGTATCGGTGAGCAGCTGAAAGACAAAGCCGGTACCGCGAAAAGCAAAACCGCGACAACCAATAGCGAGCTGAATATCACCGCCGATGAGTCCACTAACTCGCTGGTGATCACCGCTCAGCCAAACGTCATGAACTCGCTGGAGAAGGTGATCGACAAGCTGGATATTCGTCGTCCGCAGGTGCTGGTGGAAGCCATCATTGCGGAAGTGCAGGACGGTAACGGCATGGATCTCGGCGTGCAGTGGACCGGCAAACACGGCGGCGTGCAGTTCGGTTCAACCGGTCTGCCCATTAGCCAGGTCAAAAACGGCACGATCAAAGGGGCCTCCTTTACTGGCCTGGCGACCGGTTTCTTCAACGGTGACTATGGCGCACTGCTGACCGCGCTCTCCACCAGCGGCAAGAACGATATTCTCTCCACGCCAAGCGTGGTGACGCTGGATAACAAAGAAGCGTCGTTCAACGTGGGTCAGGATGTGCCGGTGCTGTCGGGTTCTCAGACCACCAGCGGCGACAACGTCTTTAACTCGGTTGAGCGTAAAACCGTCGGTACCAAGCTGAAGATTGTTCCGCAGATCAACGACGGGGACATGATCCACCTGAAGATCGAGCAGGAGGTCTCCAGCGTTGACGCCAGCGCCACCGAAGACGCCAGCCTCGGCCCAACCTTCAACACCCGTACCATCAACAACGAAGTGATGGTCCACAGTGGCCAGACGGTGGTGCTGGGTGGTCTGATGGAAAACGTCAGCAAACAGAACGTGTCGAAAGTGCCGCTGCTCGGCGATCTGCCGCTGGTGGGACAGCTGTTCCGCTATACCTCGGAGGATACGTCGAAGCGCAACCTGATGGTCTTTATCCATACCACGGTCCTGCGTGATGATGACAACTACAGCGCGGCGACGAAGGAGAAATACGACCAGATCCGCGCCCGTCAACAGCAGCGTCTGGAGGAGAAAAAGCTCGGCATCGTTGAGAACACCGATAACGCCGTCCTGCCTGCCTATCCAAAGCAGGATCACTCCATGCCGGTCGGCGTGAGCGCACCTGCCACCACGCGCAACCCCTTCAAAGAGTAAGGGGAGGTGACGCGTGGATGAACTGACGAAACAGCTTTGCACCAGCGGCTTTGCGAAGGAGAACGGCATCCTTTTCTGGAACGACACGGTCTATATCCGTGACGACGTCCCCGCGTTTGCGCTACTGGAGATGCGCCGGGTACTGGGGCGTGCCTTTGTGCCCCAGACGCTGAGCGCGGAGGCGTTTGATGAGATGCTGGCTAAAATCTGGCAGCAGAACAGCGGCGTTTCGCAGCAGCTGGTGGACGATATGGATGCGGATATCGATCTGATGGCGTTAACCGAGGAGATCCCGGACAACGAAGATCTGCTGGATAACGACGAAAACTCGCCGGTGATCCGCCTGATCAACGCCATTCTCGGCGAGGCGGTAAAAGACGGCGCATCGGATATCCATATCGAAACCTTTGAGCGCACGCTGAGCATCCGTTTTCGCGTTGACGGCGTGCTGCGCCCGGTGCTCCAGCCCGCACGTAAACTGGCCCCGCTGCTGGTCTCGCGTATTAAGGTCATGTCGAAACTCGACATTGCCGAAAAACGACTGCCGCAGGATGGCCGTATCTCCCTGCGCATTGGCCGCAAGGCGATTGACGTGCGTGTCTCGACCATTCCGTCGCAGTACGGCGAGCGCGTGGTCATGCGTCTGCTCGACAAGAGCAACCTGAAACCGGATATCAACAAGCTCGGACTCATTGATGAAGAGCTGGAAAAACTGAAAGGGCTGATTAACCGCCCGCACGGCATCATCCTGGTCACCGGGCCGACAGGCTCCGGTAAAAGTACCACCCTGTATGCCATTCTGTCGGCCCTGAACGGACATGAACGCAACATTCTGACCGTCGAAGATCCGATTGAGTACGAGCTGGAAGGGGTGGGGCAGACGCAGGTCAACCCGCGCGTGGACATGACCTTTGCCCGCGGCCTGCGCGCCATTTTGCGTCAGGATCCGGACGTGGTGATGATCGGGGAAATTCGTGACGGTGAAACCGCGCAAATCGCGGTGCAGGCGTCGCTCACCGGTCACCTGGTCATGTCTACGCTGCACACCAACAGTGCGGCGGGGGCCATCACCCGTCTGCGGGATATGGGGCTGGAGTCCTTTTTAATTGGTTCGTCGCTACTCGGCGTCATTGCCCAGCGTCTGGTGCGTCGGCTGTGTCCGCACTGCCGTACCACCAGTCCGCTGGATGACAATGAAAAAGCGCTGTTTAGCTTTATGGATAAGCCACCAAAGGCCATCTATCGCGCCGTTGGTTGCGACCAATGCCGCCAGAGCGGGTATCAGGGACGCGCGGGCATTCACGAGTTTCTGGTGGTCGACAGCGCCATGCGCCGCGCCATTCATGAAGATAAAGATGAGATGTCCATTGAGACCGAGCTGTTCAAACAGGCCTACAGCCTGCGCGAAAACGGGCTGATGAAGGTTATCAGCGGTATCACGTCCCTTGAAGAGGTGATGCGCGTGACCGCCGAGCGTGGAGGCGATGAGTAATGGCTTTCTACGCGTGGACCGCGACCGATGCCGCCGGAAAAACCCAGCGCGGCACGCTGCAGGCGGAAGGACCTAAGCAGGTGCGCCAGTCGCTGCGTGAGCAGAAGCTGATGCCGCTCACCATCACCGAAACCCGTGAAAATGCGGCCAGCGCTAAAGCCAAAACCGGCACCAGACTCTCTGTGCCGGTGCTGTCGATGTTCACCCGTCAGCTGTCAACGCTGGTTAACGCGTCGCTGCCGCTGGAAAGCGCCCTGAAGGCCATTTCAAAGCAGACGGAAGACAAAAAGCTGGCGGCTATGGTGACGGAGATCCGCGAGAAAGTGGTGGAAGGCCATACGCTGTTTGATGCCTTCAGCCAGTTCCCGCGCACCTTTGACAAGCTGTACTGCACGCTGGTGATGGCCGGGGAAAAAACCGGCCACCTCGGCGATGTGCTGGAGAAGCTGGCGGAGTACAACGAGCAGCGCCAGAAGATGAAAAGCAAGCTGACGCAGGCGATGGTCTACCCGATCACCCTGACGGTGGTTGCCGTGGCGGTGATCAGCATCCTGCTGGTGGCGGTGGTGCCGCAGGTCATCGAGCAGTTCGTGCACATGAAACAGCAGCTCCCGATCACCACCCGCACGCTGATTGCGGTGAGCGATTTTCTGCAGGCGTACGGGATCTACATTGCCGGGGGGCTGTTCGGCGCAATCGTGGGCTTTAAGACGTGGGTGAAGAAAACCACGAACCGCTTTCGCTGGCACAGCTGGCTGGTGAATGGCTCGCCGATCAAAAAGCTGGTTTGCGCCATCAACAGCGCCCGCTATATCCGTACGCTCAGCATCCTGCAGGCCAGTAGCGTCCCGCTACTGGAGGGGATGTATATCGCGATGGACGGGATCGAAAACCTCTATGCCCGGCAGGTGCTGGAGCAGGCGGCGGATACCGTACGTCAGGGCGCTTCTCTGTATAACGCGCTGGACCAGGCGAAGCTCTTTCCGCCGACCATGCTGTACATGATTGCCTCCGGCGAAGAGAGCGGGGAATTAGGTTCATTGATGGATCGCGCCGCGGAAAACCAGGAATCGGCATTACAGCATCGAATTACGTTAACGCTGTCGGTATTTGAACCGGCACTGGTGGTGACAATGGCGACAGTGGTTTTATTTATCGTGCTGTCAATATTACAACCGCTTCTTCAGCTCAATAATATGGTGGGTTAAATATGTCTTTAAAACGAAATAGCCTGAAAGGTCAGGTTGGCTTTACCTTGCTCGAATTAATGGTGGTGATCGTTATTCTCGGTGTGCTCGCCAGTATGGTGGTACCAAATTTAATGGGGAATAAAGAAAAAGCCGATGCCCAGAAAGCAACCAGCGATATTGTGGCGCTGGAAGGTTCGCTGGATATGTACAAGCTGGATAACCACCGTTACCCCACGACGGAGCAGGGGTTGCAGGCGCTGGTCACCAAACCTGATATCGCGCCAATCCCGAAAAACTACCGTGATGATGGCTATATTCGCCGCCTGCCGGAAGATCCGTGGGGCAATGATTATATTCTGGTCAGCCCGGGTGAACATGGCGCAGTGGATGTTTTCTCTGCGGGCCCGGATGCCGAAGCGAATACCGCGGATGATATTACCAACTGGTCTTTAGATAAAAAAGAGAAGTAATGAATAAGCAACGTGGGTTTACCTTACTGGAAATTATTCTGGCGCTGGTGATATTTGCCTCCTGCGCCATGATGGTGGTGTCGACAATCCCCTCGCGCAGCGGCGCGGATATTTTCGGTCAGCAGTTAAAAGCCCTCGTTGAATATGGTTCAGACCGTGCGGTAATGGACGGAAATATCGTTGGGCTGGTGATCACCACCTCAGAATATCAGCTGGTGACCTGGGCCGAAAAAGAGGGCGAACGACACTGGGAACCCTTAACCGCCGGGCGCATTGTCACCCACGGCCAGTTCCCGGAAGAGATGCACGTGTCGCTGTCACCGCAGCGCATTGCTGCCACAACCGACGCCACACCGCAGATTGTCTTTTTGCCGGACGGGGAGATAAGCCGCTTCACGCTGTCCCTGCAGAGTTTCGATAAAAAGCAGCGCTTTCGCGTGGTGTCGCAGGGGGCATCACCGGTTTCGGTAGAGAACGATGACTAAACGCAAAGAACAGGGGATGACCCTGCTGGAAGTGATGGTCGCTCTGGTCATCTTCTCCACCGCCGCGCTGGCGCTGATGAACTCCGTCTCGCTGAACGTGCGCTTTACCCATGGCCTGGCCGATTCGCTGCAGGCGAGCTGGGTGGCGGAAAACCAGCTGGCGGAAGCAAAGCTGAGCAACACGCCGTTCCCGGATGCCCTGCAGACAGGGACAG
Organism: Enterobacter cloacae complex sp. 309I3; assembly: GCF_050031595.1. Taxonomy (NCBI): domain Bacteria; kingdom Pseudomonadati; phylum Pseudomonadota; class Gammaproteobacteria; order Enterobacterales; family Enterobacteriaceae; genus Enterobacter; species Enterobacter cloacae complex sp. 309I3. The sequence goes on from NZ_JBLGWI010000001.1 coordinate 1,585,306, forward strand.
AAATCATGGGGGGGCGAAGCTGGATCTGGCGCAAGCAGCGGGTGAAAACCGCCGAAAATCGCTTTGCCGATGAAGTGCAGGTGTACGCCGAGGATGATGAAGACAAACCGGTGTTGAGCCTGCAGATACCGGAACCCGGAGAGGTGAAATGAGCAAGCACATTCAGCGTCAGCAGGGCTTTACGCTGCTGGAGATTATGATTGCGCTGACCATCTTCGCGGTTATCAGCACGCTTGCCTGGCAAATTCTGGACGGGGCGATGCGCACCTCGAACGCCACCGACGTGGCGGCGACTCAACTCAACCAGCTTCAGCGCGCCTATAACCTGCTGGAGCGGGATTTCTTTCAGCTTCAGGCACGCGCGCCACGCAACGAGCCTGACGTATTTGTCCAGCACGACGATGCGCTGGAGTTGACCACGCTGAACGGCGTGAGCGGTCAGGTCCAGCTGGAGCGCGTGCGCTGGCGGCTTGAGGACAAAAAACTGTGGCGCGATATCTGGCCGGTTATCGACAGCCCTGCCGATGTGAAGCCGGAAGAGGTGCCGATCCTCAGCGATGTCAAAGAGATGACGTGGCGCTTCTGGAAAGAGGGCTGGCAGAACAAATGGATCGACACGGCGCATCAGCCGGACGGCGTAGAACTTCTGCTGACCATGGAGAATGGCGATACCTGGCGCTGGGTATTTACCACGCCGGGTGATATGCCGGTCGCCCCGGCGGCATCAACAGAACAAACGCCTGCGCCATCGGGGGATGCGGCCACGCCAGCGCAGCCACAACCGCAGCCGGTGCCCGCTCCGTCAGGAGAGAACAAATGAGCGGAAAATCGGTTCGAAAACAGCGCGGTGTCGCGCTGCTGGTGGTGCTAATTTTGCTGGTCATGATGTCGGCGCTGGCGGCCAAAATCAGCCAGCAGTTCTGCCGCAATCTGCAGAAAACCCGTTATCAGGTAAGCCAGCAGCAGCTGCGCTGGGCCATTCAGAGCCAGCAAAAAACCATTGAAGGTCTGCTTCAGACCTACGCCAGCGGTGACAGCCAGGGGCTGTCGCCCAAAGGGGAGTGGACAGAGCCGGTGGAGACAGAGGGTGAACACTACACCGTGGTGAGCCAGATTGAGGATGCCCAGACCTGCTTTAACGTCAATAACCTGCTGGCGGCCGATCCGACCGCCGCGGTACAGACCGCAGGGGCGCTGCCGGAAAAACCGGTCAAAGCGCGCATCGTTGAGCAGCTTCTGACCGACAGCGGCATTTCCGCCGGTGACGCAGAAGAGATTTACCAGCAACTAATGGACTATCTCGACGGTGATACCACAACGGCAAAAGAGGGGCTGGAGACAGATGCCTGGGCCGGCGTTGAGCCCGCGCGGCTGCCTGCGAATCAGATGATGCGCACCCCGGGCGAGCTAAAGCTGCTGCCCGCGTTTCCGGTGGCGGCCTACGGCAAAGTCAGTAAAGTGCTGTGCGCCTTACCCGACACCGCCAGCAAGGTGGATGTCAACACCCTGACCGAAGAACAGGCACCGCTCCTGGCAGCCCTGTTTATCGGCTCGCTGAGCGAGGACGAGGCCGCCCGTCTGATCGCCTCCCGCCCGGAAGAGGGCTGGGAGTCGATGGAGGCATTCCAGAAAGAGCTTGAGACAAATTATCCGCAGACCAAAGACGCCCTCAAGCAGGTTCAGGCGTTTCTTGCGGTAAACAGTCACTATTTCCGGGTCAACAGTACCGGCAATACCGATGATTTAACGCTGCGCGTCGTCAGCCAGCTTCATGTTGATAATGAAGCCGGGAAGGTGATTACCTGGCAACGTCGCTACCGAATGGTTGAATAACACAAGACGAATTCTATGAAACAGGTGCTTTTTATTCGTCCCGACACGCATGAGGACGGGAACATAATGTGGTGCGAGTCCGGTAGCGACCAGGTGGAACAGCGTCAGGGCGGGGCGTCACTGGCGGCGCTTGCCGGTCACGCGTTAGCCGCACGCGTCTGCCTGCTACTGCCGGCCAGCGAAATGATCTTCCGTCGCTTCACGTTGCCCAAAAAAGGCAGCGTTGAGTTCTCCTGGCTGGCTGAAGAGACGCTGATTGGCGATGTGGACACGCTTCACTGGACGGTGCTCAACAAGAAGGGGCGGGAAGTGGACGCGGTGGCCATTGATGCGGCGCGTCTGCAGTACTGGCTGGACCGCTGTGCCGATGCCGGGCTAACGGTGGTGCAGGTGCTGCCCGATGCGATCCTTCTGCCGGTAACCGAAGGCGGCAGCACGCTGGTCTCCACCGACAGCGGCTACTGGATGCGCTATTCGCCGTTTGGCGCCTGTGAAACCGACGCCGCCCTGTTGCCGCTGCTGTTGAGCCAGCAGTGCGCCGGTAACCTCGTCTGCTACGGCGATGCGCCAGCGGACGTGCAGGTGGATGAGCAACGGGCCTGGCAGCATCCGCTGGTGCTGATCCAGCCGCAGTGGAAAAGCTGCAAAGCAAACCTGTTGCACGGCGTTTTTAGCGCCACGGGTGCACAGACCGGTTTCCGTTATGCGAAACCGGCCCTTGCCGCCATGGCGGTGCTGAGTATCGGGTTGCTGGTTGGCCCTCGTATCGGCATGGCCTGGATGCTCTCTAACCAGGAAAACCTGGCCCAGCAGCAGATGGTGGAATTGGCCCAGCACTATTTCCCCACGCTGCGCCAGACCACCAACCTGAAGTACCACTTCGGGCAGAACATCAAGAAAGAGAAGAAAGGGATCTTTCTTCAACTGGACGCACTGGAGCAGATCAAGCAATCGCTCCCGGCGGTCGAACTGAGTGAAGTGGGATACGACGACACCCAGAATCAGCTCACGCTGAACATCCGTTCGATGGATCCCACGGCGTTGCAGGCGTTCGTCAATAAGGCGAGTGATACCTTCGACTTTACGCTGCAGCCGGTCTCCAGTGAAGCGCCTTATACCGCTATCATCACAGGGAAATATAAATGAAAGAGAAAATAGGACAATTAAAAGCACGCTATTTGCGTTACAGCCCGCGCGAACGAACGCTGATTAAAATCTGCGGTTCGGCGCTCTGTTGCGCCATTATCTGGTACGGTGTAATGACCCCACTGGATAATATTATTAAAAATGAGAAAGCCACGCTGCAAAAACAGAAACAGACCCTGAACTGGATGCGTGCAGAAATTAATAAAAATCACCTTCAGGCGAAAGTATTAAAAACCAGTAACCCGAGAAGCGTGGTGGAAGAGAGTGCCAAAGAGATCCACGTTGCGCTGAGTAATATCCAGCAGGACGGGCAAACCCTGACGTTTAATATTGATCGGGTCAACGTCTATGAACTGAAAAACTGGCTTCGGGAGGTGAATTTAACCACCGGGGTTCGTCTGGAGAAAATGGATCTCACGCCGGTTGATCACCTTAGCGATGTAAAGGCCCAGATTAAGCTCTCCTGGGCGAAAGTGGCATGAACTCGCTGACGCTGCTTCAGGGGAGCCAGATGCCCGCCCTTTGCCTGCTCAGCGGCACGCTTGGCGGCATTATCGGCAGCTTTCTGGGGGTGGTGGTCGAACGCATTCCCCCGCTCATCAAAGAGGAGGAGGGCGCCGGAAACCTGCTGTTTCCGGCCTCCCACTGTCCCACATGCTCCCACACGCTCGCCTGGTGGGAAAATATCCCGGTTCTGAGCTGGTGTTGCCTGCGTGGGCGCTGCCGCTGCTGCCAGACCGCGATCCCGCTGCGTCTGTTGTTGCTTGAACTTTCCAGCGCCCTGTTTTTTGCCCTGACGGCGGCGTACGCCCCGTCTGCGGCTGCATTGATGTCGCTATGGGTGCTCTGGTGTGGACTGCTGCCGCTGGCGGCGATAGACGCAAAACACATGCTGCTGCCGGACTGCCTGACGCAGCCGCTGCTGTGGGCGGGCCTGCTGAATCATGCGCTTTTTCATACCTTACCGTTGTCGGATGCCCTGTTTGGCGCGGCGGCGGGCTACCTGTCGCTGTGGCTTCTCTACTGGGCCTTTCGCCTGACAACAGGACGCGAGGGATTGGGCTACGGTGATTTTAAGCTGCTGGCTGCGCTGGGCGCGTGGTGCGGCTGGCAGGCGTTACCTTCGTTATTGCTCGCGGCGGCATTAAGCGGTATCGCACTGTATTTTGTTTTTTATAAAGCGGTTAAAGAAAATAGCGTTATTCCGTTTGGCCCTCTGTTGTCACTCGCCGGTTTGGTTATTTTTATTCTGCAGACCTTGCAATTCACATTCTGATTTACGCGGTCAAGTTTTTTTTGAAATTATTTCGCTGAGGGAATAAAAGGACATCAATTAATTCCCGGAGTATTGTAAGAAACATAAGCTGTAAGGATTGCCGCTCATGTCTTTTTATGGAGGGTATATTAGCACTATACATGGTTAGTAAAATTAAATTGGGTTTGTGGTTTTAATTAAATAGCTTATTCAGTACTCGCCCATGTTATATGGAATACATGGTCCTTTTCATTTATCAAAAATAAGATTATCAGGAATTAATAATGAAATTTATGAAGCCAACCTATCTGGCACTCTTTGTCGCAGCCGTTTCCGGCTCTGCGTTCGCCGCAGCGCCAGGTACGCCTTCAATCAGCAGCGGTAACGATAAATTTGCCATCGTTGAAGTGGACCAGGCCGTAGTGGACTACGGTAATCTTGTTAAGGTTCATAACGACGGTGTCGACGTAAAAGTCGAGTGGAACGTCTGGAGCGGCGACGCGCCGACCTCCGGTAAAGTGCTGCTGGATGGCAAGACCGTCTGGTCCGGTGCTGCCGGTGCATCCGGTTCTGCCACCTTTAAAGTGAAAAAAGGCGGTCGCTACCAGGAGCAGGTTGAACTCTGTAACAACAGCGGCTGTACCAAAAGCGCAAGCAAGCTGATCATCGTGGCGGATACTGACGGTAGCCACCTCCTGCCGCTGAATGCGCCGCTGCAGGAAAACAACAAAACCTTCGCAAAACATACCGATAAAGTGGTTGCCGCCTACTTCCCTGAATGGGGCGTTTATAACCGTAACTTTCCGGTCGATAAAATCCCTGCCGCTAACCTGAACCACATCCTGTACGGCTTCATTCCAATCTGTGGCGGCGACGGCATCAACGACGGTCTGAAAACCGTTGAAAACGGCAACAGCTTCGCTAACCTGCAGAAAGCCTGTGCTGGCCGTCCTGACTACACCGTGGCGATCCACGACCCGTGGGCTGCGCTGCAGAAACCACAGTCCGGCGTATCTAACTGGGACGACCCGTACAAAGGTAACTTCGGCCAGCTGATGGCGCTGAAAAAAGCCCATCCTGACCTGAAAATTCTGCCATCCATTGGCGGCTGGACCATGTCCGATCCGTTCTATCACATGAACGATTCCGCGATCCGTGCACGTTTCGTGGCCTCTGTTAAAGACTTCCTGAAAACCTGGAAATTCTTCGACGGCGTGGATATCGACTGGGAATTCCCGGGCGGCGGCGGTGTGAACGAATCACTGGGTAACCCGCAGCAGGATAAGGCAACCTATACTGCCGTGATTCGCGATCTGCGTACCATGCTGAACGAACTGTCCGCTGAAACGGGGCGCACCTATGAACTGACCAGCGCCATCGGTGCCGGTAAAGATAAGATTGAAGACGTGGATTACACCACGGCGCAGCAGTATCTCGATCACATCTTCCTGATGAGCTACGACTTCTACGGCGCGTGGAGCATGACCGATCTGGGCCACCAGGCTGCGCTGCATGCACCAGCATGGCGTCCGGACACCAACTACACCACCGAAAATGGCGTTAACGCGCTGCTGGAGCAGGGCGTACAGCCAGGCAAAATCGTGGTGGGTACTGGCATGTACGGTCGTGGCTGGACTGGCGTTCACGGCTATACCGGCAACAACCCGTTCACCGGTACGGCGACTGACGGCGTGAAAGGCACCTGGGAACCAGGCGTTGTTGACTATCGTCAGATTGTGAACGAGTACAAAGGCAAGCCAGGCTGGGAATACGGCTACGACGCGGACGCTGAAGCGCCATACGTCTTCAACAAATCCACCGGCGAGCTGATCTCTTATGAAGATGCCCGTTCCGCAACCGCAAAAGGTAAGTACGTTCTGGCGAAAAACCTGGGCGGCCTGTTCGCGTGGTCTATCGACTCCGATAACGGCGATATCCTGAACGCGATGAACGAAAGCCTGCTGGGCAGCTCCACGCCAGATCCGGTAGTGACCAACCATGCACCGGTTGCTTCTGCGGCGGATCAGACCGTGACCGGCCCTGCGACCGTGACTCTGGATGGCTCTGCCTCCACCGATCCTGATGGCGATGCGCTGACCTACAAATGGACCCAGATTTCTGGCCCAAGCGTTACCCTGACCAACAGCACCAAAGCGAAGGCGACCTTCTCCGTTGGCGCTGTGACCAGCAACCAGACCCTGGCATTCCGTCTGACCGTGACCGATCCAAAAGGTCTGAGCAGCACCGCTGACGTTCAGGTTGTGAACAAAGCGCCGAAAGCCAACCAGGCCCCTGTGGTTAACCAGATGCAGAACGTCACTCTGGAAGCCGGTCAGACCTACGCCCTGAACGTGCAGGCAGCGGATCCAGACGGTGATGCACTGACCTACGCCTGGAGCGTACCATCTGATATGCACGCGACCGGTACTGATACCTCCAGCGTACAGATCACCGCGCCGGACGTTACAACTGACTCAACCTACACCCTGAGCGTTGTCGTAAGCGACGGTAAAACCAGCGTACAGTCTAACGTACAGGTTACCGTAACGCCGAAAGCCACCCCGGTTGTGCCTGATGAAGACAATACCCCGTCTGACGAAGGCAACACGCCATCCGATGAAGGTAACACCCCATCTGATGAAGGCACTGCAACCGGCAGCTGCGATAACCCGGTAGATGCCAATGCCAGCAAATACGCGGCATGGGAATCCAGCAAAATCTACAACAACGGCGACATGGTCAGCTCCGATAATCTGGTATGGAAAGCGAAGTACTGGACTCAGGGCAACAAACCTGGCTTTAACGCCGATGCATGGGAACTGGTCAGCCAGGTGAAAATGAACTGGCGCTCCGACATGGTCTACAACGGTGGTGACAAGACAACCTATCAAGGTTTCGAGTACCGCGCGAAATGGTGGACAAAAGGTGACAAACCAGGCAACAGCGATGTATGGGTGAAAGAAGGCGCGTCAGCAGACTGCAAATAATCTTCTGAGCTTGAAATTGTGGGTGTGATATCGGCCCACAATCACTGGTCACACCCCGCTTCGGGTGTGGCCAGTACCTTCCACTAATTTAACAGGACGTGTTTGAGGAGAATAAAAAACGGCCACGCAGGTGAAGAATGAAAAGGTTTCTGTTTTTGTTATTGATATTAAGTCATAGCGCATTTGCAAATTGCTGGAATAAAGCGGCGCATTATTATCATATTGATCCGTTTTTACTTTATGCCATCGCGAATGTGGAATCGGGAATGAACCCGTACGCCATTGGCATCAATCATGACGGAACGCGCGATGTCGGATTAATGCAAATCAACAGCTCGCACTTTCCTGAACTTGAACGCAAAGGCATTAATGAAAACCGTCTGATGACAGAGCCCTGCACCTCCATTATGGTCGGCGCCTCTATATTGTCAGGCATGATTAAGGTTTATGGATACAACTGGGAAGCGGTAGGTGCGTATAACGCCGGGCTTAAAAAAGAAAATTACCCTAAGCGCATGGTCTATGCCCATAAGGTCTGGAAAAAGTATCAGCAGTTAAAATTAGCCGCCCGCGACAGAACCAACTGGTGAGTTTTTTTGTTTTTTGAAGAGTACCCACCCGTATTCTTCAGAAAATGAAAAGCAGCTGTCTGAAGTTTATTTATTAACGGATTAATAAATAAATTTAGATTTATTTAACTTTATCGAAATTAACAGGAATAACCGAGATGAATAAAAGGACATTACTGAGCGTGCTTATTGCCGGTGCCTGCGTAGCGCCGGTAATTGCTCAGGCCACCATGCTGAAGGCGGAAAGCAGTGTGCCTTACACCATGAAAGCCAGCGATCTGGCTAAAAAGGAAAAAGAGCTCACCGATTTCCCACTGATGAAATCCGTGAAGGATACCATCCGTACGCTGGACAACGCTCAGGTCGAGCAGATTGAGCCAGGCCGTGCAGCCAACCCGGTAAACGTGAAACGCGTTGAAGGGATCCTTAAAGAGAGCGACTGGGAATACCTGTTCCCGCTGCGCGCGAAGGATTACAGCTACAGTAACTTCCTGAAAGCCGTGGGTAAATTCCCGGCGCTGTGTGATACCTACAACGATGGCCGCGACAGCGAAGCTATCTGCCGTAAAGAGCTGGCAACCATGTTTGCTCACTTCGCACAGGAAACCGGCGGCCACGAAAGCTGGCGTCCGGAGCCGGAATGGCGTCAGGCACTGGTCTATGTGCGTGAGATGGGCTGGAGCGAAGGCCAGAAGGGCGGCTATAACGGGGAGTGTAACCCGGACGTCTGGCAGGGTCAGACCTGGCCGTGCGGTAAAGACAAAGATGGCGACTTCCTGAGCTACTTTGGCCGCGGCGCTAAGCAGTTGTCCTACAACTACAACTACGGTCCATTCTCTGAAGCAATGTACGGCGATGTCCGCACGCTGCTCGACAAACCTGAGCTGGTGGCCGATACCTGGCTGAACCTGGCGAGCGCCATCTTCTTCTTCGCCTATCCACAGCCGCCAAAACCAAGCATGCTTCAGGTTATCGACGGCACCTGGCAGCCGAACGACCACGATAAAGCCAACGGCCTTGTCCCTGGCTTTGGCGTGACCACCCAGATCATCAACGGCGGCGTAGAGTGCGGTGGCCCGACTGAAATTGCCCAGTCTCAGAACCGTATCAAATACTACAAAGAGTTCGCTAACTACCTGAAAGTCCCTGTACCGGCTGACGAAGTGCTTGGCTGTGCCAACATGAAGCAGTTTGATGAAGGTGGCGCAGGCGCCCTGAAGATCTACTGGGAACAGGACTGGGGATGGAGCGCGGATACCCCAGATGGCAAGACCTACGCTTGCCAGCTGGTGGGTTACCAGACGCCATTCAGCGCGTTCAAAGACGGCGACTACACCAAGTGTGTACAGAAGTTCTTTAACGTGAACATCGTTAACGACGACGGTTCCGCGGTCGTACCGGATGAAACACCGGCTCCTGCTCCAGCCCCGTCTGAAGATGAGACGCCAGCGCCGACACCAACACCGGATGAAACCCCGGCACCTGTGCCAGACGACATCCCGGCGGTGGTAAACCATGCGCCTGTAGCGCAGATTGCCGGTCCGATCGGTGCGGTTGAAGCCGGTGCGCAGGTCTCCCTGAGCGCAGAAGGCTCTACCGACGAAGACGGCAACAAGCTGACCTACACCTGGCGTTCCCAGGACGGCCAGACCGTTACCGGCGACGATAAAGCGGTAGTGACCTTCAACGCGCCTGAAGCCGCGACGGCGCAGCAGTATGAAATCAGCCTGACCGTCAGCGACGGCGAGCTGAGCAGCACCACCACATACCTGCTGAACGTAAAAGCCAAAGCAGCCACCCCGTCTCAGGACGAAGGCACTTCCGGCTCTTACCCGGCGTGGAGCGCGAACAGCAAGTACAGCGCAGGCGATATCGTGAACAACCACGGTAAACTGTTCCAGTGCAAACCGTTCCCGTACAGCGGCTGGTGTAACAACGCACCAATGTACTATGAACCAGGCGCAGGTCTGGCATGGTCTGAGGCCTGGACGGCTCTGTAAAAGCAAAACGGCAACCTTCGGGTTGCCGTTTTAGTCTTTACTCCCTCTCCCTGTGGGAGAGGGCCGGGGTGAGGGCATCAGCCCGCACCAGATTAACTACCGATGCAACTTCCCGTGGTCCCGCAGCCACGCCGCGGTGCGCACAATCCCTTCATCCAGGGTCACAATCGGCTTATACCCCAGCTCGTTCTCCGCGCGCGAAATATCCAGCGTGAAATCAAAATTCAGCTTCGACACGCCGTAATGCGTCAGCGCAGGCTCTTTGGCGGTTTTGCTGCCAAAACGCTCCATGCTGCGGGCAATCATATCCAGCATAGGATAAGGCACCGAACGAATGCGGCAGTCGATGTGCAGCTCGTCGATCAGGCGCTGCACAATGGTGCGAAGGCGGCAGGGTTCGCCGTTGGTAATGTTATAGGCGCGACCGGACGCCAGTTTATCGCTGTCCGGCTGGCTCGCCAGCCACATGGCGTACACGGCATTTTCGTAGTAAGTCATGTCCACCAGCGCATCACCGCCGCGCGGCAGCAGCACGCTGCCGTAGTGGTGCATCATCTGCGCCAGGCGCGGAATAAACACTTTATCGTGCGGTCCGAAAAGACTTTGCGGACGCAGGATCGTAAAGCGCGTATGCGGGTTCGACTGCGCCAGCAGGTCGATCACCTCTTCGCTGGCCGCCTTGCTGCGGGCAAACTCACAGGCAAAACGGGCCGGACGGAACGTTTCCTGGATATCCCGGTGGTGGTGGTAGTCGAAGTAGAGCGACGGAGAGGAGATATGAATAAAGTTACGCACGCCCCAGGCAACGGCCCACTCGCCCAGACGGCGCGTGGCGCGCACGTTGGCGAGATCAAAGGCTTCCTGGGTTCCCCACGGAGAGGTAAAACTGGAGCAGTGCCACAGGGTGTCGATTCCGGCGAGCATCACTTTCGCCTGAGAGGAGACCAGCTCCGTCAGGTCGGCATGGACAAACTCTGCGCCCATTTTTTGCAGCAGCTTACCCATCGCCTCGTTGCGACCGGTAGCCCTGACGCTAATGCCTTTGTTGCGCAGAAATTCGACCGCATTTCGGCCTAAGCCGCTGGTCGCCCCGGTAACCAGTACCTTCATAACAATCCACTGTGTTGAAAAGAATTTCGTGCGCATTCTTTCGTGAATTACGGCGGGTTGCAATGGGAAAGGTGAAAGAAAGCGAGTTTTATTTAGTTCTTTTCCGTTTTTTGTTCTGCCAGTTGCGCAATCCGTTTTGCCATCCCGCGGAAGATAAACAGATGTGCGGGGATCATCAGTAACCAGTAGAACAGACCGGGCATCCCATGTGGGTGCCACCAGGCGCGGACGTCCAGTTCACGGCAATCGCCTTTGTCTTTCAGCGTGAAGCAGAGCCGTCCCAGCCCTGGCGCTTTCATGCCGAACAGCAGCGCCAGCTGTTTTTCCGGTTCGACGATGATGACTTTCCAGCTGTCGACCGTATCACCCACTTTAAGATACGGCTGCGCAGGGCGGCCTTTCGCCAGCCGGTGGCCCACCAGCAGATCCATCGCTCCGCGTGTCTGCCAGAGAATATTGCCGAAGAAATAACGCTCTTTGCCGCCGATCTGGTTCACCACCTCCCACAGCGATGCCAGGCTGGCCGAGGTTTTCACCGTGCAGCCCGCCTGTTTCGGGTAATAACCGTACTCCGGCCGCCAGCGGGCAAACGCCTGCGCGTCGTAGCCCCAGTCGCTGGAGTTCACCAGCTTCTCTTCTTCTTTCAGGGTATGGCGTACCGCGTCGTCAAAACGGATCAGCGTTTGCGGAATTAATGCGCGCAGTTCGCCATCGTCCGCCAGCAGATCGTGCTTCAGCCCCTGGATCAGCGCTTTCGCTGTCGTCGGCGGCACCGAGGTAATAACGTTTAAAAACCACACGGAGATCCAGCGGGTCGGGAAGGGAACGGGGATGAGCCAGCGTCGGCGGCCGCTGACGCGCATAAAATGCTCGAACTGTTCCTGATAGCTCAACACCTCCGGCCCCGCGGCCTCAAGCACGCGGTGCCGTTCGGCGGGATGGTCCAGCAGCGCCACCAGGTAATGCAGCAGGTTTTCCAGGGCAATCGGCGTGGTGCGCGACCGCACCCAGCGCGGTGGGGTGAGCACCGGCAAGTTGTACACCATATCGCGCATCACTTCGAAGGCGGCAGAGCCCGCGCCGACGATGATCCCCGCCCGCAGTTCGGTGACGGGGATATCCGCACTGCGCAAGGTGTCCGCGGTAAGCTGACGGGCGCGCAGGTGGTCCGACTGCTCATTTTCGGGCACCTGGAGCGAGCTTAAAAAAATCACCTGCTTAACCGGCGTTTGCCGCAGGGCATCGCGGACGTTCAGGGCCACCTGACGTTCGTGGGCGATAAAATCGCCGCCTTCGCCCATGCTGTGCACCAGGTAATACAGCGTGTCGACCCCTTCCAGCAGCGCGGGCAGCGACTCAGGCCAGTTAAGGTCGACCTTGTGGCAGGTGACGCCAGGCAGGTTTAGTTTTTGCAGGCGTTCCGTGTTGCGTGCCGCCGCCAGCACCTGATGCCCCTGCTGGCTTAACGCCGTGGTCAGATGCTGACCGATATACCCGCTGGCACCAAGCACCAGAATACGTTGCGGCACGTTCTGCTCCTTAACGCTGTAAAAACGCCTGCCAGTGTTTCACAACGTCCAACAGCTGCTCGCGGCTGACGTCGAGATGCATCACCAGACGCACAACAGGTGACGCGTTGATCAGTACGCCACGCGCTTTCATGAACTCCCCAAGCGCAGCGGCGTGCTCATCACCCACGCGAACAAACAGCATGTTGGTGTCGTGTCGCATCACGTCTGCGCCAATTTCACGCAGTTGCCCGGCCATCCACGCGGCGTTGTCGTGATCGTCCTGCAGACGTGCCACGTTGTTTTTAAGGGCATACAGACCCGCTGCGGCCAGAATACCGGCCTGGCGCATGCCGCCGCCGGTCATCTTGCGCCAGCGGTTGGCGCGTTTGATGTAGTCCGCATCGCCCACCAGCAGAGAACCCACGGGGGTGCCCAGCCCTTTTGAGAGGCAGATGGTGAACGAGTCACAATATTGCGTAATCTCGTTCAGCTCGCAGCCGTAGGCTACCACGGCGTTAAAGATTCGTGCGCCGTCCACGTGCAGGCCGAGCCTGCGCTCGCGGGTAAATTCCCACGCCGCTTTGAGGTACTCGCGCGGCAGGACTTTGCCGTTGTGGGTGTTTTCAAGGCTGAGTAATTTGGTACGGGCGAAGTGGATGTCGTCGGCTTTGATTTTTGCGGCGACCTTGTCGAGCGGGAGAGTGCCGTCCGGTGCGGCGTCGATCGGCTGCGGCTGAATGCTGCCGAGCACCGCCGCGCCGCCCGCTTCGTACAGGTAGTTATGCGCTCCCTGGCCGACGATGTACTCTTCACCGCGCTCGCAGTGGCTGAGCAGCGCCACCAGGTTGGCCTGCGTTCCGGTGGGCAGGAACAGGGCGGCCTCTTTACCGCTGAGTTCTGCGGCATAGCGCTGCAGTTCGTTGACCGTTGGATCGTCACCGTAGACGTCGTCCCCGACCGGGGCGGCCATCATCTCTTCGAGCATGGCGCGACTCGGACGGGTAACGGTATCACTGCGTAAATCAATCATTTCACATCCCTTTATTTTAAGAGGTCATGCGAAATGTTTTACCTGAGCCAGTTAGTTTTTGCCAGTTCGATCACTTCATCGCCGCGGCCGCTGATGATCGCCCGCAGCATGTAGAGGCTAAAGCCTTTGGCCTGCTCCAGCTTGATCTGCGGCGGGATGGCCAGCTCCTCTTTGGCGACCACCACATCCACCAGCACCGGGCCGTCGATGGAAAACGCCCGTTGCAGAGCTTCATCCACCTCGGAGGCTTTCTCCACGCGGATACCGGTTATGCCGCAGGCTTCGGCAATGCGGGCAAAGTTGGTGTCGTGCAGCTCGGTGCCGTCCGTCAGATAGCCCCCGGCCTTCATCTCCATCGCCACAAAGCCCAGCACGCTGTTATTGAAGACCACGATTTTCAGCGGCAACTTCATCTGCACCACCGACAGGAAATCGCCCATCAGCATGCTGAATCCGCCGTCACCGCACATCGCCACCACCTGACGCTCCGGGGCGGTGGCTTTGGCGCCCAGCGCCTGCGGCATGGCGTTGGCCATCGAGCCGTGGTTGAACGAGCCGAGCAGGCGGCGTTTGCCGTTCATCTTCAGGTAGCGTGCCGCCCAGACGGTTGGCGTGCCGACGTCGCAGGTAAAGATGGCATCGTCGTCCGCGAAGTGGCTGATCTGCTGCGCGAGATACTGCGGGTGGATCGCTTTGTCGCTCGGTTTGGCGAGTTCGTCCAGCCCCTTACGCGCATCGCGGTAATCGCTCAGGGCTTTGTCGAGGAATTTACGATCCGTTTTCTCTTCCAGCAGCGGCAGCAGGGCGGCAAGGGTGGATTTAATGTCGCCCACCAGCGCCATATCGACCTTGCTGTGTGCACCGATGCTGGCCGGGTTAATATCGATCTGAATGATTTTGGCATCCGTCGGGTAGAACGCGCGATAGGGGAACTGGGTACCGAGCAGGATCAGCGTGTCGGCATTCATCATGGTATGGAAGCCGGACGAAAAACCGATCAGCCCGGTCATGCCCACGTCGTAAGGGTTATCGTACTCAACGTGCTCTTTGCCGCGCAGGGCATGAACAATTGGGGCTTTTAGCTTACCTGCAAATTCAAGGAGTTCCTTGTGCGCGCCAGCACAGCCGCTGCCGCACATAAGGGCGATATTGCTGGCGTAACGCAGCAGTTGCGCCAGTTTTTTCAGCTCCTCTTCCGCTGGGGTAACGACCGGCTGGGGGGCGTGATACCAGTGGGTGCTGGCCCCTTCGGGCGCAGCCTTGAGCGCCACATCACCCGGGATCACGACCACAGAAACACCCCGGTTCAGCACCGCCTTGCGCATGGCTATCGCCAGAACCTGCGGGATCTGCTCCGGCGAGGACACCAGCTCGCAATAGTGGCTGCATTCACGGAACAGCTCCTGCGGATGCGTCTCCTGAAAATAGCCACTGCCGATTTCAGATGAGGGAATATGGGCGGCAATTGCCAGCACCGGCACGTGATTGCGGTGACAGTCGAACAGCCCGTTAATCAGGTGCAGGTTCCCTGGGCCACACGACCCGGCGCAGACGGCCAGTTCCCCGGTGAGCTGTGCTTCGGCCCCGGCGGCAAAGGCGGCGACCTCTTCATGACGGGTCGGCATCCATTCAATGGTTTTCATCTTGTTGAGGCTGTCGCTCAGCCCGTTCAGTGAATCGCCGGTTACGCCCCAGATACGTTTTACACCTGCCTGTTCAAGGGTCTTCGCTATGTATGCAGCCACGGTTTGTTTCATGGTTGTCCGTCTCCTTTTTGTGATATCGCTTACAAGCTTAGAAGAAAGTCACTGTATTGCCTGCACAATACCCCTCATTTCAGGGTGGTTTTCACCGGCAATGATTCGGCATAATCTGGCGACAGATTGGGTGAAAACGGGAATCATTTCAGATGGTTAAATCATTGTTAATTGCTGTAAACGAAAAGCTAACGTGCGACGATCTCGGCAAACTCTTGTTACGACTTGCCGTCGGTGGGCTGATGTTGTTTCACGGATTACACAAGTTATTTGGCGGTGTGGGCTTTATCAGCGGCCTGCTGGTGGAAAAAGGGCTGCCGGGGTTTATTGCGTACGGCGTATTGATTGGCGAAGTGGTGGCACCGATCCTGATCATTGTCGGCCTCTTTACGCGCCCGGCGGCGCTGGTACTGGCGTTTACCATGATTGTGGCATGGCTGATGGTGGGCACGGGCAAAACCTTTGCACTCGATGCCGTCGGTGCGTGGGCCATTGAGAGCCTGGTGTACTTCTTTATCGGCTCGCTGGCGGTGGCGTTTTTAGGGGCAGGGCGGTACGCGGTAGGGAAAGGTCCTGCGTGGCGATAGGGCAAAAAAAGCCCGGTGGCGCTGGCGCTTACCGGGCCTACAATGACACGTTTAACGATTACGCGAGCACAAGATCGCCCTGCGGATGACATGAGCACGCCAGCACATAACCTTCAGCAATTTCTGCATCGGTCAGCGTCATGGTGCTGGTCACGCTGTACTCCCCGGAGACTACCTTCGTTTTACAGCAACCGCATACGCCCGCGCGACAGGCAGCTACCACCGGCACCTTATTGCTTTCCAGCGCCTCCAGCAGCGTGGTGCCGACGCGGCCAAAGAAGGTTTGTGCCGGTTGCAGTTTGGTGAACTGAATTCCGCTGGTTGCCGCCTCCGCCACCGGCGTGAAGAACTGCTCTTTGAAGAAGCGGGTTACGCCCAGGGCTTTCACTTCCTGTTCCACAATCTCCATATACGGTGCCGGGCCGCAGGTCATCACGGTACGGTTCGCTATATCGGGCACGCGTTGCAGCAGCTCGCGGCTCAGACGTCCCTCGACAAAACCGTGCGTCGCGTTGTGCTCTGCCACCAGCGTCACCGGATAGTTGTGCCACTCATCGGCAAAGATAACATCGTCCGGCGAGCGCACGCTGTAGATCACCTGCACGTCGGCCTGCGGGCGGTTTTTGGCCAGCCAGCGACGCATTGACATGATCGGCGTGACGCCACAGCCTGCGGCCAGCAGCAGGAATTTATCTTCGCTCTTGTCGTCACAGGTAAATTCCCCCTGAGCGTCAGACAGCCAGATGTAATCCCCGCGCTTGACGTCACGCGTGAGCCACTGCGAGCCTGCACCGTCATCGATGCGGCGGATAGTGAGCGTAATGTATTCGCTCACGCCCGGCGTCGAGGAGATCGTATAGGCGCGCAATGTGTCCGCCGCGTTGCGGACACTGACCAGCGCATACTGACCGGCACGGTACGGGTAGTAGTCATGGCACAGCAGCGACAGCGTCCACACATCCGGCGTCTCCTGATGGATGTGATGAACCTGCATCCGCCACGGGCACTGAGAGGTTGGCATGGTCATGAAATACTCCTTACGCGCTCAGCAGTTGCTGCATATCTTCTTCTACGGTGGTCACGGAACGCAGACCGAATTTCTCGTTCAGCACGGCCAGCAGGTCCGGCGTCAGGAAGCCTGGCGCGGTTGGGCCGGTGACGATATTGGTTACGCCCAGAGAGAGCAGGGTCAGCAGGATCACAATCGCTTTCTGCTCGAACCAGGAGAGCACCAGCGACAGCGGCAGATCGTTCACGCCGCAGCCCAGTTTCTCCGCCAGCGTGACCGCCAGAATGATGGCTGAATAGGCATCGTTACACTGACCAGCATCCACCAGACGCGGCAGCCCTTCAATGTTACCGAAGTCCAGCTTGTTGAAACGGTATTTACCGCAGGCCAGCGTCAGGATCAGGCAATCTTCCGGCACGCGGGTGGCGAAATCGGTGAAGTAGTTACGCTCACCGCGCGCGCCGTCACAGCCGCCAATCAGGAAGATGTGGCGCAGTTTTTCACGGCTGACGAGGTCAATCAGCGAGTCTGCGGCGCCGAGCAGCGTTTCGCGGCCAAAGCCAACGGTGATGAGGTGCGGAATTTCGCTGTACGGGAAGCCCGCCATCTGCTGCGCCTGGGCGATCACCGGACCGAAATCGTCACCTTCAAGGTGGCTCACGCCCGGCCAGCCGACGATGCTGCGGGTCCAGATGCGGTCATCATACGCGCCGACGGTCGGGTCGATGATGCAGTTAGAGGTCATCACAATTGGGCCCGGGAAGCGGGCGAACTCAACCTGCTGATTCTGCCAGCCGCTGCCGTAGTTCCCGATCAGATGTTTGAATTTACGCAGTTCCGGGTAGCCGTGTGCGGGCAGCATTTCGCCGTGGGTATAGACGTTAACGCCGGTGCCTTCGGTCTGCTTCAGCAGGTTGTAGAGATCTTTCAGGTCGTGGCCGGAGATGAGAATACATTTGCCTTCGGTCGCTTTCACATTGACCTGCGTTGGCGTTGGATGACCGTAGGTGCTGGTTTCACCGGCATCCAGAATGCTCATCACTTTGAAGTTCATCTGGCCGATTTCCATAGAGCACTCAAGCAGCGCATTCATATCGGCAGGCCAGGTGCCCAGCCACGCCATGATTTTGTGGTACTGCGCGTAGATGTCGTTATCGTACTGGCCAAGCACGTGCGCGTGCTCCATATAGGCTGCGGCACCTTTCAGGCCGTACAGGCACAGCAGGCGCAGGCCGAGAATGTTCTCGCCAATCGCCGCTTTGTCTTTGTTCGGGGTAAATTCTGCGGCCTGACGCTGTAATTCGCCCAGGTCGTCACTCACCAGCTGCAGTTCTGACATCGGGTTGTCCACGCGAGCGCTGGCATCGGCATTCAGGCACTGCGCTTTCAGCGCTTCGCGCAGGGCAATCGCTTCACGGGCGTACCCGACAATGCGCGGTGAATCAAAGTTAACGTTAGTCAGCGTGGAGAAAAAGGCGCGCGGCGCAAAGCTGTCTACGTAGTGGTCGACAATACCGTACTCGCGGGCTTTGAATGCCCAGGCGGAAAGTCCCTGCAGGGCAGCAATCAGCAGATCCTGCAGGTCTGATGTTTCTGCGGTTTTACCGCACATACCCTGCGCGTAAGAACAGCCATTGCCTGCCGGGGTACGGATAGTTTGTTCACATTGCACACAAAACATAATCACACCTGTTAAAGTTATATTTGATATACATGTTTAAGGTTATGCCTGTGTCCGGGCGGTGAAAAGGGCTTTTTTTGACAAAGTAGAGGGAGATTGATTTAGCGCAATTTTGGCGGCAGGAACCCTACCGCCAGAGTGGTATCAGGCGGAGAAAAAGGCCATCAGAACAGGCACCAGCAGGCTCAGAATAAAGCCGTGTACGATGGCGGCGGGCACCATTTCCAGCCCGCCAGAGCGTTGTAATACCGGCAGGGTAAAGTCCATCGACGTCGCCCCGCTCAGACCCAGCGCGGTAGAGCGGCTGCGGCGAACCAGACCCGGGATCAGCATGATGGCGATTAACTCCCGCGCCAGGTCGTTAAAGAAGGCGGCGCTGCCAATAACAGGGCCAAACGACTCGGTTAGCAGAATACCGGAGAGGGAATACCAGCCAAATCCGGAGGCCATGGCCAGGCCGGTTTTGAGCGGCAGGTCGAGAATCAAGGCGTTAATGACGCCTGCTACCATTGAACTGGCGACCACAATAACGGCAACAATCATTCCCCGACGATTCAGGACAATCTGTTTCAGGGTCATGCCATTATTGCGTAACTGGATACCAATAAGGAACAGCAGGAAGATCAGGGTATATTCGCTGGCTTCGGTGGCGTGCTGCAAAAAAGGCCATCCGGTGAGTCCAAGGACAAAACCGAGCACCACGACGCCGCACAGTTTTAATGATTCCAGCGCCATCGCAATTCGGGAAGGCAGTTTTTCCTGATGGTGATGATTTTTCCACGGAATAGTGCGTTCAAGCCAGAATAAGGCGGCGATATTGCAGAGCAAAATAACCACAACTGTGACCGCAGAATAATGCAGGATAGAAAGCAGATTGGTCGCCAGGTTATCCAGAAAGGCCAGGCTAATCCCCATAAAGAACAGAATGACGTAAACAATCCAGCTGAGAAAACGGTTGATAAGCCGTAATGCCGATGCCTGATGCAGCGGGATAAGATAGCCCACAATCAGGGGCAGCAGAATAATGAGGAGTCCTGAGAACATGAACAACCGGTCCTTGTGAGTAGCTGTTGAGCGCCAGAGACACTACCCAATAAAGGCTGTTCAGTAAAGCGGCAAAAGAAAGCCGGGTGGCGGCTGCGCCTTACCCGGCCTGTTGCCCTCACACTGGCTCTCTCCCACAGGGAGAGGGAGGGAAAGATTAATCGCGTTTTTCCAGCAGGGTGCGATACAGCACACCGCCCAGAATACCGCCGACGATCGGCATTACCCAGAACAGCCACAGCTGCTCAAGTGCCCAACCGCCCTGGAAGATGGCGACGGCGGTGCTGCGCGCCGGGTTCACCGAGGTGTTGGTCACCGGAATGGAGATCAGGTGAATAAGCGTCAGTGCCAGACCAATGGCGATAGGCGCGAAGCCTGCAGGGGCGTATTTGTCGGTCGCGCCGTGGATCACCAGCAGGAAGCCGGCGGTCAGCACAATTTCAATCACAATGGCAGAGAGCATAGAGTAGCCGCCAGGCGAGTGCTCACCGAAGCCGTTGGAAGCAAAACCGCTGGCTGCGGCGTCAAAGCCGGCTTTACCGCTGGCAATCACGTACAGCACCGCGGCAGCAATAATACCGCCCACAACCTGAGCGACAATATAGCCAATGACCTCTTTAGCCGGGAAGCGACCACCAGCCCATAAGCCTAATGTCACGGCCGGGTTAAAATGACCACCGGAAATATGTCCCACGGCGAAGGCCATGGTTAATACCGTTAAACCAAATGCCAGCGCGACGCCGACAAAACCAATGCCGAGTTCCGGAAATGCTGCTGCCAGAACGGCACTACCGCAGCCACCAAACACCAGCCAGAATGTACCAAAGCATTCTGCTGCTAATTTTCTGAACATAACCACCTCAATTAACTACCGCACGCTTTCCCGCGCGCGGGATATATCGCCATAAAGGGATGACGACTCAAAGAGCCATTATTTTAGAAACCAACAACACCCCTTCGCCACTTAAATAAATTCGGATAATTTGATTTAAGGCAATGTGATGTCAATCCTTGTTCAAACTGGAGGTGAATAGATCATAGTCCAATTTGCGGGCAATAGTTTGTGGTGCTATTGAGACTATTTCAAATGAAACCTTGCACGTAAATTCTGAATTTTTCGTGCTGAGACAAAATAATCAGGAGGCCTGACAGTGTTCTGTGCGGCATCCTCCCGTTATACTGCTGATAACTTAAAGGAAAAAGTGATCATTTCTCGGGGGATGTATGCTTCTCGAACGTGTGGAAATTGTCGGGTTTCGCGGTATAAACCGTCTGTCACTCCAGTTGGAGCAGAATAACGTCCTCATCGGCGAGAACGCCTGGGGTAAGTCCAGCCTGCTGGACGCGCTGACGCTGCTGCTTTCGCCCGAGGGCGATTTGTATCACTTCGTTCATGATGATTTCTGGTTTCCGCCCGGTGATGTCAACGGCCGCGAGAAGCATCTCCATATCATTCTGACGTTCCGCGAATCCGAGCCGGGGCGTCACCGGGTGCGTCGCTTCCGCCCGATGTCACCGTGCTGGGTTCAGAGCGACGATGGCTTCCACCGTATTTTTTATCGTCTGGAAGGCGAGATGTCAGAGAATGAAGGGGTGCTGACCCTGCGTGAATTTCTCGACCAGAAAGGCAACCCCATCCCGCTGGACAATATCGACGAGCTGGCCCGGCATCTGATTCGTTTGATGCCGGTGCTACGCTTGCGCGATGCGCGTTTTATGCGGCGTATCCGTAACGGTACCGTGCCGCATATGCCGGAAGTGGAAGTCACCGCCCGCGAGCTTGATTTCCTGGCACGCGAGCTGGTTTCGCGTCCGCAAAATCTCACCGATGGGCAAATCCGCCAGGGGCTCTCTGCCATGGTGCAACTGCTGGAGCACTATTTTTCCGAGCAGGGGACCTCGCAGTCGCGCCATCGTCTGATGCGCCGTCGGTCCCATGATGAGCAACGAAGCTGGCGCTATCTCGATATCATTAACCGGATGATCGACCGGCCCGGCGGACGCACTCATCGGGTGATTTTGCTGGGGCTGTTTTCCACTCTTCTGCAGGCCAAGGGCACCGTCCGTCTGGATCGCGATGCGCGTCCGCTGTTGCTGGTGGAAGACCCGGAAACACGCCTGCACCCCATCATGCTCTCCGTTGCCTGGCACCTGTTGAATCTGCTGCCGCTTCAGCGCATTACCACCACCAATTCCGGCGAGTTGTTGTCGCTGACGCCGGTCGAGTATGTTTGCCGCCTGGTGCGTGAATCATCGCGCGTTTCTGCTTACCGGCTGGGGCCGGGAGGGATGAATGCCGAGGATGGTCGCCGTATTGCGTTTCATATCCGCTTTAATCGCGCCTCGTCGCTTTTTGCCCGCTGCTGGCTTCTGGTGGAGGGGGAGACCGAGACCTGGGTCATCAACGAGCTGGCGCGCCAGTGCGGCCACCATTTTGATGCGGAGGGGATTAAGGTCATCGAGTTTGCGCAGTCAGGGTTAAAGCCGCTGATCAAATTCGCCCGGCGGATGGGCATAGAATGGCACGTGCTGGTCGACGGCGATGAAGCAGGTAAAAAATACGCATCCACCGTGCGCAGCCTGTTGAACGATGAGCGAGAAGAAGAGCGGGATCATTTAACCATGCTGCCCGCCATGGACATGGAGCACTTTATGTACCGCCAGGGGTTCGATGACGTGTTCCACAGGATAGCGATGGTGCCGGTTGATGTGCCGATGAACATGCGGCGCGTGATCGCCAAAGCGATCCACCGCTCTTCAAAACCGGATTTAGCCATTGAAGTGGCAACAGAAGCAGGGCGGAGAGGGATCGAATCGGTGCCTACGCTGCTGCGTAAAATGTTCTCCCGCGTCCTGTGGCTGGCACGCGGGAAAGCCGATTAACGCCGGGTTGCCTGGGTGACCTGCTCCGTCAGGCTATCCAGCAGCTCATAGCGGCGGCGATATTCCGCGCGTTTTTTACTGGCAATCTCTTCCATGGACTTACGCGGCATGGCAAGCGGCAGTTCAAAGTTACCGTTATCCTGTTTGTGTCCGCCGAGGGAGATCCAGAAGCTGTCGTAATCCGCCAGCAGTTTCCCCTCTTTTTTCTTGCGATATCGCCAGCTGCGATAGATGTGGGTGGCATTACTCACCGCCACAATCTGCTCCACCGGAAAGGCGCTGCCGAGCGTCATGACAGCTTCAACCAGCAGTCGTTTCGGGAAAAGGCCATGGCACGCCTTGGTTGCCTTCTGGATCAGCTCATGCGGAACGTGGGCTTTCGCCCCCTGCAGACCGCCGATAAAGAGTGTGCTTTTGCCTTCAAACGGGCACAGCGTAAACGTTATTTCCGCCAGCACGGTATCCTGATGGTCACTGAAAAAGAGGGTAGCTTCTCCCTCTTTATCCAGGAACGCATCGGCGCACAACCGAACGGTAAACTGCTGTTCATCCTTACCGGTTAAGGTCAGGAGCGTCACGCCCTGCTTAGAAAGATAGCCTTTGAGCAGCGCGGCCGGCAGGTGGTCACTCATGGTCTGGTAGTGCCAGTTCAGGGCTTCCAGCGCATGCGGGCGATCCATATTCACGGTCAGCCAAGGGCGATGCAGGCGACAGGGCAGGCCAGGCTGGACCTGCAGCATTTGCATCAAACGGGGCTGCTTTGCCAGGCTTGAGAGCAGACGTGCGGTGCTGAGCGGCGTCGCCAGCGTGCGAAGCGCAAACTTACGTCGATAGGCGGGGTTTTGCCATGCCAGGCCCGGCGTAATGGCGCCAGTGACCAGACTTTTAAACAGCTGCCAGCCGGATTTAGGCTGCGACAGAGTGGAATACGGTGTATCGACGATGGAAGACATGTGAGATCCTGCTTCTTATGGAATGGCGTTATTTCAGCAGGCCCTTTGTCAACGTTGTGTCAACAAATCCAGGCATTTCCTGAATTCAGGGGTTTCGTTGAGGAGTGGTTTAGATAGAATCGACGTTGATGTAAGCCAGAATAATTATTTGGAATATTTATGAACCTTAAGGGAAAACGCAGAAAGTGGTTTCT
This sequence comes from Enterobacter cloacae complex sp. 309I3, assembly GCF_050031595.1. Classification (NCBI taxonomy): domain Bacteria; kingdom Pseudomonadati; phylum Pseudomonadota; class Gammaproteobacteria; order Enterobacterales; family Enterobacteriaceae; genus Enterobacter; species Enterobacter cloacae complex sp. 309I3. The sequence continues at coordinate 1,608,855 of NZ_JBLGWI010000001.1, forward strand.
GCTGCTGGCGATAGTGGTGATAGCGGGCGGATACTGGTTATGGCAAGTGCTCAACGCGCCGGTTCCGCAGTATCAAACGCTGATCGTCCGTCCGGGTGAATTGCAGCAAAACGTACTGGCGACCGGCAAACTTGATGCGCTGCGCAAGGTTGACGTGGGCGCACAGGTTAGCGGGCAGTTAAAAACGCTGTCCGTTGAGATTGGCGATAAGGTGAAAAAGGGGCAACTGCTCGGCGTTATCGACCCGGAACAGGCTGAAAACCAGATCCGGGAAGTGGAAGCCACGCTGATGGAGCTGCGCGCGCAGCGTGCGCAGGCGCTGGCGGAACGTAATCTTGCCCAGGTGACCCTGACGCGTCAGCAGGCGCTGGCCAAAACGCAGGCGATCTCGAAACAGGATCTCGACACGGCCGCCACCGAACTGGCGGTGAAACAGGCGCAGATTGGCACCATTGACGCGCAAATCAAGCGCAACCAAGCCTCGCTGGATACGGCGAAAACCAACCTCGATTATACGAAGATTGTGGCGCCCATGGCCGGGGAAGTGACCCAGATCACCACGCTTCAGGGTCAGACGGTGATTGCCGCCCAACAGGCGCCGAACATTCTGACGCTGGCGGATATGAGCACTATGCTGGTGAAAGCGCAGGTTTCCGAGGCGGATGTTATCCATCTTAAGCCGGGGCAGAACGCCTGGTTCACCGTACTGGGCGATCCGCAGACGCGCTATGAAGGCGTGCTGAAGGACATTCTGCCTACGCCGGAAAAAGTGAACGACGCGATCTTCTACTATGCCCGTTTTGAAGTCCCCAACCCGCAGGGCGTGCTGCGTCTGGATATGACCGCGCAGGTCCATATTCAGCTGACCGGCGTAAAAAACGTGCTGACCGTTCCGCTCTCTGCGCTGGGGGAATCCGCCGGGGATAACCGCTATAAGGTGAAGGTGTTACGCAACGGCGAAACGCGCGAGCGTGAAGTGGTGATTGGCGCACGCAACGATACCGACGTGGTAGTGGTGAAAGGGCTGGAAGAGGGTGACGAGGTGGTCACCAGCGAAACCCTGCCCGGAGCGGCGAAATGACGGCGTTGCTTGAGCTGACTGATATTCGTCGCAGCTATCCGTCGGGCGATGGTCCGGTGGAGGTGCTGAAGGGCATCTCCCTGCGCGTGGAAGCGGGCGAGATGGTGGCGATTGTTGGCGCGTCGGGTTCCGGTAAATCGACGCTGATGAACATTCTTGGCTGTCTGGATAAACCGACCAGCGGTACCTACCGCGTGGCCGGAACGGACGTTTCCACTCTGGACGGCGACGCGCTGGCAAAGCTGCGTCGGGAACACTTCGGCTTTATCTTTCAGCGTTACCATCTGCTCTCTCACCTGAGTGCGGCGCAGAACGTGGAGGTCCCGGCGGTCTATGCAGGCGTGGAGCGCAAGAAACGCCTTGCGCGCGCGCAGGCGCTGTTAACGCGTCTTGGTCTGGCGGAGCGGGTAGATTATCAGCCCTCGCAGCTTTCTGGCGGTCAGCAGCAGCGCGTGAGTATTGCCCGTGCGCTGATGAACGGCGGGCAGGTGATCCTGGCCGATGAACCCACCGGAGCGCTCGACAGCCATTCCGGTGAAGAGGTGATGGCGATCCTCCATCAGCTTCGCGATCAGGGGCACACGGTCATTATCGTGACTCACGATCCGCAGGTGGCGGCGCAGGCTGAGCGCATTATCGAGATCCACGACGGCGAGCTGGTGAGCAACCCGCCACCGCGTGCGTCCAGAGCGGCCGCGCCAAAAGAAGCCTTGCCTGCTGCAACCGGCTGGGGACAGTTTTCCAGCGGTTTTCGCGAGGCGCTGACCATGGCCTGGCTGGCGATGGCGGCCAATAAAATGCGCACCCTGCTGACCATGCTTGGGATCATCATCGGTATTGCATCGGTGGTGTCGATTGTGGTGGTGGGCGATGCAGCCAAACAGCTGGTGCTGGCGGATATCCGCGCTATCGGGACCAACACCATTGACGTCTATCCCGGGAAAGACTTTGGTGATGACGAACCGCAGTATCAGCAGGCGTTGAAATACGACGACCTGGCGGCCATTCAGAAACAGCCGTGGGTCAATTCGGCGACGCCTGCCGTGTCGCAAAACCTTCGCCTGCGCGTGGGTAACGTGGACGTTGCCGCCAGCGCGAACGGCGTCAGCGGAGATTATTTTAACGTCTACGGCATGACCTTCAGCGAAGGGGCGACCTTCAACGCCGAACAGCTGGCGGGCAGGGCGCAGGTGGTGGTACTGGACGCGAACTCGCGCAGACAGCTCTTCCCCAATAAAACCAACGTCGTGGGCGAAGTGATCCTCGTAGGGAACATGCCAGCCACCGTGATTGGCGTGGCGGAAGAGAAGCAGTCCATGTTTGGCAGCAGCAAGATCCTGCGGGTCTGGCTACCGTACAGCACCATTTCCGGGCGGATTATGGGGCAGTCATGGCTGAACTCCATCACCGTGCGCGTCAAGGAGGGTTATGACAGCGCGCTGGCCGAACAGCAGCTTGAGCGGCTGTTAACCCTGCGTCACGGGAAGAAGGATTTCTTCACCTGGAATATGGACGGCCTCTTGAAAACGGCGGAAAAGACCACACGTACTCTTCAGCTGTTCCTCACGCTGGTGGCGGTGATTTCGCTGGTCGTTGGCGGTATCGGGGTAATGAATATCATGCTGGTCTCGGTGACGGAACGTACCCGAGAGATTGGTATTCGCATGGCGGTCGGGGCCAGAGCCAGCGACGTGCTGCAGCAATTTTTGATTGAAGCGGTGCTGGTGTGTCTGGTGGGCGGCGCCATGGGGATTGCGCTGTCGATGATGATCGCCTTTGCCCTGCAGATTTTCTTACCCGGCTGGGAGATTGGGTTTTCACCGGTGGCCATTCTTACCGCATTTTTATGCTCGACCTTTACCGGCATCTTGTTTGGCTGGCTGCCGGCCCGCAACGCGGCGCGGCTGGATCCGGTGGATGCACTGGCTCGGGAATAACCCGAAAATAAAAATGCCAGCCGATCGGGCTGGCATTTTGACTGCAGGATGTACACAATAAAACAGAGAGCTAAGCAACCGTTTCTGCTTCAATCGGTACGATAAGGCTTGCGTGATTGCCTTTGGGTCCCTGATGTACATCGAACCGGACGGACTGCCCGGCTTTGAGCGTTCTGTAACCATCCATCTGAATGGTGGAATAGTGAGCGAATATATCCTCGCCGCCGCCTTCGGGGCAGATGAAGCCAAACCCTTTGGCGTTGTTGAACCACTTAACAGTACCCATTTCCATGCTTCGACATCCTTCGTAAATCTTATAAGTTAAGATGGAATGAACCGGTGGTGGAGTGGGGGCTGTTCAAAACCTCGCCATCTCACGCTTGTACAATTTAGAGAATCGAAAGACATCGTCAAGCGTTTGGCGCTGGAGATGGGACAATAATCAACCAAAGTTTGAAGCAGTTAACGCTATTGCAACAGTTTGTGACAGACATCGCGGATGACAGTAATAGATGATTGTTATCTAACATCTGAGGTAGATTCAAAGTGGTTATGCAAAATGGGTAAGACCAACGACTGGCTGGATTTTGACCAGCTGGCGGAAGACAAAGTGCGTGACGCGCTAAAACCGCCATCTATGTATAAAGTTATGTTAATGAACGATGATTACACGCCGATGGAATTTGTTATTGACGTGCTACAAAAGTTCTTTTCTTATGATGTAGAACGTGCAACGCAACTGATGCTTACCGTTCATTATCGTGGCAAAGCTATCTGCGGCATCTTTACCGCCGAGGTGGCGGAAACCAAAGTGGCGATGGTGAACGACTATGCGAGGGAGAACGAGCATCCGTTGCTGTGTACGCTGGAAAAGGCCTGATAAGGCATAAAATTGGGGGAGGTGCCTATGCTCAATCAAGAACTGGAACTCAGTTTAAATATGGCTTTCGCCAGAGCGCGTGAGCACCGACATGAGTTTATGACCGTCGAGCATTTACTGCTCGCACTGCTTAGCAACCCATCTGCCCGCGAAGCGCTGGAAGCCTGCTCCGTGGATCTGGTGGCGCTACGTCAGGAACTCGAAGCCTTCATCGAACAAACGACACCGGTGCTGCCAGCCAGTGAAGAAGAGCGCGACACACAGCCGACGCTCAGCTTCCAGCGTGTGCTGCAGCGCGCGGTATTCCACGTCCAGTCTTCCGGACGTAGCGAAGTGACGGGCGCAAACGTCCTGGTCGCCATCTTCAGCGAGCAGGAGTCGCAGGCGGCTTACCTGCTGCGCAAACATGAAGTCAGCCGACTTGATGTGGTTAACTTTATTTCCCACGGCACGCGCAAAGACGAGCCTAACCAGGCATCGGATCCCAGCAATCAGGTCAATAACAATGAAGAGCAAGCAGGCGGGGAGGATCGTATGGAAAACTTCACCACCAACCTTAATCAGCTTGCTCGCGTTGGCGGTATCGACCCGCTGATTGGTCGCGATAAAGAGCTGGAGCGCGCGATTCAGGTGCTGTGCCGTCGCCGCAAAAATAACCCGCTGCTGGTGGGGGAATCGGGCGTGGGTAAAACCGCGATTGCCGAAGGTCTCGCCTGGCGCATTGTGCAGGGCGACGTACCGGAAGTGATTGCCGATTGCACTATCTATTCGCTGGATATCGGCTCTTTGCTGGCGGGCACCAAATACCGTGGTGATTTTGAAAAACGCTTCAAGGCGCTGTTAAAACAGCTGGAGCAGGATACCAACAGCATCCTGTTTATCGATGAAATACATACCATCATCGGTGCGGGTGCCGCTTCGGGTGGGCAGGTGGACGCCGCTAACCTGATCAAACCGCTGCTCTCCAGCGGCAAGATCCGGGTGATTGGCTCGACCACTTACCAGGAGTTCAGCAACATTTTTGAGAAGGATCGTGCCCTGGCACGTCGCTTCCAGAAAATCGATGTCACTGAACCGTCCGTCGAGGAAACGGTGCAGATCATCAACGGCCTGAAACCGAAGTATGAAGCGCACCACGACGTGCGTTACACCGCGAAAGCGGTGCGTGCGGCGGTGGAGCTGGCGGTGAAATACATCAACGATCGTCATCTGCCGGATAAGGCGATTGACGTGATTGACGAGGCAGGGGCGCGTGCGCGTCTGATGCCAGCCAGCAAGCGTAAGAAAACCGTCAACGTGGCGGATATTGAGTCCGTAGTGGCTCGTATCGCGCGCATTCCTGAGAAGAGCGTTTCTCAGAGCGATCGCGACACGCTGCGTACCCTTGGCAATCGTCTGAAGATGCTGGTCTTTGGTCAGGATAAAGCCATTGAGGCCTTAACCGAAGCGATCAAGATGGCCCGTGCCGGACTTGGGCATGAGCATAAGCCTGTCGGTTCGTTCCTGTTCGCCGGTCCAACCGGTGTCGGGAAAACCGAAGTAACGGTGCAGCTCTCCAAAGCGCTGGGCATTGAACTGCTGCGCTTTGATATGTCCGAGTATATGGAGCGTCACACCGTCAGCCGCTTGATTGGTGCGCCTCCGGGATACGTGGGCTTTGACCAGGGCGGTCTGCTCACCGACGCGGTGATCAAGCATCCACATGCGGTACTGCTGCTCGATGAAATCGAGAAAGCGCACCCGGATGTGTTCAACATCCTGCTGCAGGTGATGGACAACGGGACGCTGACCGACAACAACGGGCGCAAGGCGGACTTCCGTAACGTGGTGCTGGTGATGACCACCAACGCCGGTGTCCGTGAAACCGAGCGTAAATCCATCGGCCTGATCCACCAGGATAACAGCACTGATGCGATGGAAGAGATCAAGAAGATCTTTACGCCGGAGTTCCGCAACCGTCTGGACAACATTATCTGGTTCGATCACCTGTCTACCGAGGTGATCCATCAGGTGGTGGACAAGTTCATTGTCGAACTGCAGGTTCAGCTTGATCAGAAAGGCGTGTCGCTGGAAGTGAGCCAGGAGGCCCGCAACTGGCTGGCTGAGAAAGGCTACGACCGAGCGATGGGTGCCCGTCCGATGGCGCGTGTGATTCAGGACAACCTGAAGAAACCGCTGGCGAACGAACTGCTGTTTGGCTCGCTGGTGGACGGCGGCCAGGTGACAGTGGCACTGGATCAGGCGAAGAACGAACTGACGTACGATTTCCAGAGTGCGGCGAAGCACAAGCCGGAAGCGGCTCACTGAGTGTAATATGTGTGTTAAAAACCGGGCAACAGCCCGGTTTTTTTATGCCTGCTTTTCTCCCTCTCCCTGTGGGAGAGGGCTGGGTGAGGGCAACAGCCCGCAGAGTAATTTTGCGAGGCGCTTTCCAGTTTCGTTCGATGTTGGTTCTGGATAAATCCACAGCCATAAATTGGCGCCTCTGTACAACCGTGGAAGACAATACACCAACACTGAAGCCATGAATAAAAAAAAGGCCGGGATTATCCCGGCCTTTTTTAATATTCATCTGCCATTACAGGCGAAAACAATTAGCGACTACGGAAGACAATGCGGCCTTTGCTCAGGTCGTACGGGGTCAGTTCAACAGTCACTTTGTCGCCCGTCAAAATGCGGATATAGTTTTTGCGCATTTTACCGGAGATGTGCGCAGTTACCACGTGACCGTTTTCCAGCTCTACGCGAAACATGGTGTTAGGCAACGTATCAAGTACGGTACCCTGCATTTCAATATTGTCTTCTTTGGCCATCTAATCCTCTGGGGTATCACTACCAAGTTTTGAACCGGCAAGATAATGCCGAAATTCATCAATTAAGTAAAGAATTGCGCGTTTAAAACGCAGCAAAACAGTTTCGGCGCATTGCCCAAGCGTCACGGTACAACCGAACGGAAAGCGCATTCGTAAAGGGGATACAACAGGATAAACGTCAGGACGTTATCTGAAGCGAAGGTCCCAAACGGCGGCGGGGCAACAGGCAGAAGCTACTCTGCGGCATAATTATAACACCCTCATAAAAAATATGCGGAAAACATTTAGACATTGGGCATAAAGAGTGTCCGCGGTACCCAAAAATCGCGCGGCAGCTTCTCCTGACGGCAGTTATCCAGGTGCTCAATGTAGTGCCGGCGGGAGATTTCAACCGCACCGAGGGAGGCGGTATGCTCGTTCAGAACCTGACAATCCAGCAACTGCCCGCCGCGCTGAGCAAACTCCCGGCAGAAAACCAGCAGGGCCGTTTTCGAGGCGTTTACCGCCCGGGAGAACATCGACTCACCGCAGAACAACGTCCCCTGCGCGACGCCGTACATACCGCCAACAAGTTCGCCACCTTCCCACACCTCAATGGAGTGGGCGTAGCCAAGCTCGTGCAGTTGATGATAGGCAGTGATGATATCGCGGGTGATCCATGTCCCTTCATGACGGTCTTCCGCACACCCTTCTATCACCTGACCGAAGGCGTGATTCAATGTGACCCGATACGGTGACTTTGCGTGGAAACGCTTCATGCTGCGGCTCAGGTGAAACTGCGTGGGCCAGAGCACGGCGCGCGGATCAGGAGACCACCATAAAATAGGGTCGCCAGGTGAAAACCACGGGAATATGCCGCGCTGGTAGGCCATCAGCAGCCGGGCAGGGCTGAGATCGCCGCCAAGTGCCAGCAGCCCATTGGGTTCACGCAGCGCTCCCTCTGGCGACGGGAACGCAATGTTATGACGAGAAAGCTGGACCAGGCGCATGACAGCAAAACTCCAGTACGCGAGTGAGGACGCTACAAATATAGTCTACAGACGCTGTTTAAACTGGTAGTAGCGACCCTGTTTCGTCAACAGCTCTGCGTGACTACCTTGCTCAATAATGTGTCCGTTGTCCATCACAATTATCCGATCAAAATTTGCCAGTCCACGCAGGCGGTGTGTCACCATCAGGACGGTTTTACCGGCCATAACATTCGCAAGTAAATCAAGGATCTGGCTTTCAGTTGTCGCATCAAGCCCTTCTGTGGGCTCGTCGAGCAACATCAGCGGCGCATCATGCAGCAGCGCGCGCGCAATCGCCAGACGACGCAGCTCACCGCCAGAGAGTTGACGACCGCCTTCACCCAGCCAGCTGTTCAGGCCATCGTCTTCAAGCAGCTTATGCAGCCCGACCTGCTCCAGCATGGCGCGGAGTACGTCATCAGTGGCTTCCGGTGCAGCCAGCAGCAGGTTATCGCGCAGCGTGGCGCTGAAGAGATGAACGCGCTGCGGAACCACGCTGACGGTTTTGCGCAGCGCCTGTTCGCTGAAGTCTGCCAGCGGAGTTCCGTTAAACTGAATCTGACCTTGCTGTGGATCCCAGGCTCGCGTTAACAACTGCAAAAGCGTGGATTTGCCGCAGCCGGTACGGCCGAGGATCGCAATCCGCTGACCCGCATCCACAGCGAGGCTGATGCCTTCCAGCGCATTCTGTGCCTGCTTGTCATAGGCGAAGGTGACGTTACTGAGCGTCAGGGCAACCTGCTCAGGCGTGGCCGTTTGCTCTGCGGTGAACTTCACCTCTGGATCCTGCTCCGCAATCTCCGTGATGCGCAGGGCGGAGGCGATGACCTGGCCGAGATGCTGGAAGGCACCCGTCACCGGCGCCAGCGCTTCAAAGGCCGCCAGAGCACAGAATACGAACAAGGCAATCAGAGGGCCCGGCTGTGCGTTATTGCCAACGCCACCGGACGCCATCCAGAGCATGGCGATGACTGCGACACCCCCGATTAACATCATAAGCGCCTGAGAGAACGCGGTAAGCTCAGACTGACGGCGCTGGGCTTCATGCCAGTTCAGTTCTGTATTCTCCATTCGCGCACGGTAGCGCTCGCTGGCGCCAAATATCGTCAGTTCGGCCTGCCCCTGTAACCAGGAGGTGAGCTGCTGGCGGTACTCCCCGCGCAGACGCGTCAGGTTCTCTCCGGTGGATTTACCCGCGCGGTAAAATAGCGGCGGCAGGATAATGAGCGTCAAAAGCATGATCCCGCCCAGCGTCAGCGCAACAGCGACATCCAGCACCGACAGACCCAGCGTGACTACCACAATCACCACAAACGCGCCGACTAGCGGGGAAATCACGCGCAGGTAGAGGTGATCCAGGGTGTCGACATCCGCAACCACACGGTTGAGCAATTCCCCCTGACGAAAACGCGCCAGTCCGGCAGGGGAGAGGGGCAGCAGTTTACTGAAGGTGTAAATGCGCAGATGTTGCAGCACGCGGAATGTCGCGTCATGGCTGACCAGTCGCTCGAAGTACCGTCCAGCCGTACGGGTAATGGCGGTGCCGCGGACGCCCGCCGCCGGAAGCATGTAGTTGAAGCTGTAGAGCCCGGCAACCCCCGCCACGGCAGAGGCAGACAAGAACCAGCCGGAAAGCGTGAGCAGGCCGATGCTGGCAAGCAGGGTCACAATGGCCAGCACGATGCCCAGCGTCAGCATCCATTTATGGCGTTTATAGAGCGCGAGATAGGGAAGCAGGGCACGCATCAGATGTCCTCCTGACGATTCGCCAGCAGGGCAGCGAAAGGACCCTGCGCGGTAACGAGAGAGGCGTAATCGCCTTGCTCAACAATACGACCGTTTTCCATGACCCAGATCTGGTCCCAGTCGGCAATGCCTTCCAGCTGATGAGTGACCATCAGGGTGGTTTGCTGCCGCGAGGCGGCGTTCAGGGCCGCCATCACGCGCTGTTCACTGTGCGCATCCAGGCTGGCCGCTGGCTCGTCCAGCAGCATTAACTGGCATGGATTAAGCAACGCGCGGGCGACCGCCACGCGCTGCGCCTGGCCCACGGATAACCCGGCAGACTGATCGCCGACAACGGTATCGACGCCATGCGGAAGCAGCGGCAGAAACTCGCTGACCCAGGCGCGGTCGAGAACAGATTGCAACTCGTCTTCACGTGCATCCGGGCGAGCCAGCAGGACGTTTTCCCGCAGCGTCGGGGCTGGCAGCTGCGGGTTTTGCCCCACCCAACTGAGCTGTTTTCGCCAGGCGTTCGGATCGAGATCGCGCAGTTCGGTTTTGTTGATGCGCAGTGAGCCGGTATAAGCCATAAAACCGGATAACGCATTAATCAGCGAGCTTTTCCCTGAACCACTGGTCCCTACCAGCACCACCCGTTGCCCGGCGGGTAAGGTAAAGTTCAGTGGGCCAGCCAGCACTTTCCCTTCCGGTGACAGGATAGAGAAATCACGTGCTTCAATGGTCACGGGTTCATTGGCGTTCAGCGTTACCTCTCCCCGCTCCGGATGCGCCAGCGGCGTCTCCAGGAACGTTTTCAGGCTGTCAGCCGCGCCAACGGCCTGCGCTTTGGCATGGTAGAAGGTGCCAAGATCGCGAAGCGGCTGGAAAAATTCCGGAGCCAGAATAAGCGCCAGGAAACCGGCCGACAGCGTTACCGCCGTGCCGTAGTGACCAAAATCCAGCGCGCCGAGATACGAGAAACCAAAATAGACCGCCACGAGGGCGATAGAGAGCGAGGTAAAGAATTCCAGTACGCCAGACGACAGAAACGCCAGACGTAACACTTCCATCGTGCGCTGACGGAAATCCTGCGACGCCAGGCGAATGTTTTCCGTTTCGGCTTCACCCCGGCCAAAAATGCGTAACGTCTCCATCCCGCGCAGACGATCAAGGAAATGGCCACTCAGGCGACCCAACGCAAGGAAGTTACGGCGGTTAGCATCGGCTGCTCCCATCCCCACCATCGCCATAAACAGGGGGATCAGCGGGGCGGTACCCAGCAGGATCAGCGCTGCCACCCAGTTGACAGGGAAAATGGTTATCACAATCAGCAGCGGGACGCAGACGGCCAGCGCCATCTGCGGAAGGTAGCGGGCGTAGTAGTCGTGCATATCGTCAATCTGTTCAAGAATTAACGTTGCCCAGCTTCCGGCTGGTTTTCCCTGGATCCATGCGGGCCCGGCTTCCTGAAGACGATCAAGCACCTGTCGGCGAATTTCGTAGCGAATATGCTGCCCCGCGTGAAAACCAACGCGTTCGCGCAGCCAGACGACCCAGGCGCGCAGAATGAAAACCAGGATCAGGACGATGAAGGGCAGCAGAAGCGCTTCACGCGGAATGTTCTCCATGATCATATGATTGAGAATGCGGGCCAGCAGCCATGCCTGGGCAACAATCAACAGACCACTGATCAGTCCCAGAAGACGGGAAATCATGAGCCAGCGGCGGGAAAGAACGCTCTGCTGTTTTAGCCAGCGTGTTAACTCTTGTTGACGGGTTTTTTCCATTGCGTGCTTTGCAGGTGATGTTATTAGAAAGTGGGCAGCGCAATGTTACAACGAGGAGACATTAAAGGCGACTTATCGCCGCCTTTATTTACGTTTGTTACTGACTTGTAAAGATTATTTACTTTGTTCAGCCAGCCCATCAAGGTAGCGTTCAGCGTCCAGCGCGGCCATGCAACCGGTGCCTGCGGAGGTGATCGCCTGACGGTAAATGTGGTCCATGACGTCACCAGCAGCGAACACACCCGGGATACTGGTCTGGGTCGCGTTGCCGTGAATACCGGACTGCACTTTGATGTAGCCGTTTTCCAGCTCCAGTTGCCCCTCGAAGATTGCCGTGTTCGGGCTGTGACCGATAGCCACAAACAGGCCCGCCACTTCCAGCGTTTCGACGTTATCGGTGTTCTGGGTATCACGAATACGCAGACCGGCAACGCCCATCTGATCGCCCGTCACTTCTTCCAGCGTACGGTTGGTGTGCAGCACAATGTTGCCGCTCGCCACTTTATCCATCAGACGTTTGATCAGGATCTTCTCGGCGCGGAAGGTATCGCGACGGTGGATCAGGTGCACTTCAGAAGCGATGTTCGCCAGATAGAGCGCCTCTTCTACGGCAGTGTTACCGCCGCCGATGACCGCGACTTTCTGGTTGCGATAGAAGAAACCGTCGCAGGTTGCGCAGGCAGAAACGCCGCGACCTTTGAACGCCTCTTCTGACGGCAGGCCAAGGTAGCGGGCAGAAGCGCCCGTTGCGATGATCAACGCATCGCAGGTGTACTCGCCGCTGTCGCCCGTCAGGCGGAACGGACGGTTCTGCAAATCGACCTTGTTAATATGGTCGAACAGAATTTCGGTTTCGAATTTAGCCGCATGCTCGTGCATACGCTCCATCAGCAGCGGCCCGGTCAGGTCGTTAGGGTCGCCTGGCCAGTTTTCCACTTCAGTGGTGGTGGTCAGCTGACCGCCTTTTTCCATACCGGTAATCAAAACCGGTTGCAGGTTAGCGCGTGCAGCATAGACCGCCGCGGTATATCCCGCAGGTCCAGAACCAAGAATTAGCAGCTTACTGTGTTTGGCCGTGCCCATGAGATCCCCATTGTTGTTGGCAGACAGTTGGCTGGATTGTAGGGAATTTGTTGCCGTAAAAAAAGAGCACAGCAATGTTGATCTCAATCTGTACGATAGGCGATGACGATAAATTGAGCGCTATAACATCAGGCTTACTTCTTAAATTCGCTTGTTTATAAGGCAATAAAATGAGGATTAATACCCCACCGAAATGAATATCCGGCATGTTGTACTAAAAATCGATGTTTTGCTTTGACAATCCCCTGCGCTTTTGCGAAAACATTCAAGGAAGAAAAAAAAACCGCGTTAACCGTGTGCCGCATAGGCATGCACGTAAATGCCATTTTTACCGGGTCAGTGAAATCTACGCATGGCGTGGACAGACGCCATACGTGATGTCGGTGACTGCCTTCGGGCAACGGTCTTCTTACCAACAGAACCCGAATCCGCATCGCGTCTAATAGATAACCAGGCGATGTGATGACTAACGGGTACAGGCTCTGAACAGTGATGTGCACAGGGTCCAGGCAGGAGTAGGGAAGGAATACAGAGAGACAATAATAATGGTAGATAGCAAGAAGCGCCCTGGCAAAGATCTCGACCGTATCGATCGTAACATTCTTAATGAATTGCAAAAGGATGGGCGTATTTCCAACGTCGAGCTTTCAAAACGTGTGGGACTTTCCCCGACGCCGTGCCTTGAGCGTGTGCGCCGACTGGAAAGACAGGGTTTTATTCAGGGCTATACGGCTCTGCTGAACCCGCATTATCTGGATGCCTCACTTCTGGTATTTGTTGAGATTACTCTGAATCGTGGTGCACCGGATGTGTTTGAGCAATTTAACGCCGCTGTACAAAAACTTGAAGAAATTCAAGAGTGTCATCTGGTTTCTGGCGATTTCGACTACCTGTTGAAAACCCGCGTACCAGATATGTCCGCCTACCGTAAGCTGCTGGGTGAAACCCTGCTGCGTCTGCCAGGCGTGAACGACACCCGTACCTATGTGGTGATGGAAGAGGTCAAACAGAGCAATCGTCTGGTTATTAAGACGCGCTAACACGGAACAGGTGCAAAATCAGTGTAGTTTGATTACACTCCTGTTAATCCATACAGCAACAGTGCCGGGGTGTCCCGGCGCTGTTGTCCGTTTTAGCAAACAGGCAGGATATGCCTGATACCTGGAGAGCCTTTCTTGAGCCAGGAATACACTGAAGACAAAGAAGTCACATTATCGAAGCTAAGCAGCGGACGTCGGCTCCTTGAGGCGTTGCTGATTGTTATTGCCCTTTTTGCCGTCTGGCTGATGGCAGCCTTACTCAGTTTCAACCCCTCAGATCCCAGCTGGTCACAAACTGCATGGCATGAGCCTATCCATAATTTAGGCGGCGTTCCCGGTGCCTGGCTTGCGGACACCCTGTTTTTCATTTTCGGTGTGATGGCCTATACCATTCCCGTCATTATTATTGGCGGATGCTGGTTTGCCTGGCGCCATCGTCAGAACGACGACTACATCGATTATTTCGCGGTTTCGCTGCGCCTGATAGGCGCGCTGGCGTTGATCCTCACCTCCTGCGGGCTGGCAGCCATCAACGCCGATGACATCTGGTATTTCGCGTCTGGCGGGGTCATCGGTAGCCTGCTGAGCTCTGCGTTACAGCCTATGCTTCACAGCAGCGGCGGTACCCTGGCCTTGCTGTGTATCTGGGCGGCAGGATTAACGCTGTTCACCGGCTGGTCGTGGGTGAGCATTGCCGAGAAGATCGGCAGTTTTGTCCTCACTATTCTGACCTTTGCCAGCAACCGTACCCGTCGTGACGACACATGGGTCGATGAAGACGAATATGAAGATGAGTACGAAGAGGAAGACGATGCGCCAGTACAGCGTCGTGAATCTCGTCGTGCACGTATTTTACGTGGAGCACTGGCACGCCGTCAGCGCGTCGCCGAGAAATTTGCCAACCCGCTGGGCCGTAAAACCGATGCGGCGCTCTTCTCCGGTAAACGCATGGACGAAGACGATCATGTTGAGTACCGTTCAGCCGGTGCCGCCGTCGATCCTGATGATGTGCTTTTCTCTGGCAGTCGCGCCACGCCAGGCGATTTTGATGAATACGATCCACTGCTAAACGGTCACTCTGTTACCGCACCGGTTGCCGCCGCGGCAGCCGCGACCACGGCGGCGCAGGCTTATGCAGCACCAGCGGAAGCCGTTATGCCGTCTGCGTCGGTTCCCGCTCCCGAGTCCGCTATTCAACAGCCTCAGGTAGAGTGGCAAACGGCGCCTGGCGTTCATACGCCAGAGCCGGTTATCGCACCAGAGCCAGAAAGCTATGCGCCGGTCCAGCAGGAACCGTGGCAGCAACCTTATCAGCCTGAGCCCGTTCATGAGCCGCAGGGGTACCCGTACGACGAGCAGCCCGTCGCGCAACCGTATCAGGAGTATGTCCCTGAGCCTGTTCAGCCTGCTGAGCCTTATGTCGCTCCTCAACCAGAACTTGAGGTGGTGGAAGAGGTCAAACCGTCTCGTCCGCCAATGTACTATTTCGAAGAGGTCGAAGAGCGCCGTGCCCGTGAGCGCGAGCAACTGGCAGCATGGTATCAGCCTGTTCCCGAGCCGGTGCAGGAGCCTGTTGTGAATACACCTTCTGTCTCCCCACCGCCGGTTACTCCAACGCCTGCGGTTGCACCAGTGGCAGAGAGCGTGAAACAGGCTACAGCAGCCGCTTCGGCTGCGGCGCCGGTCTTTAGCCTGGCGACAGGTGGAACACCACGTCCTCAGGTAAAAGAGGGGATTGGCCCGCAGTTGCCGCGTCCTAACCGCGTGCGTGTGCCAACCCGCCGCGAGCTGGCATCCTATGGCATTAAACTGCCTTCTCAGCGTATGGCTGAGGAGAAAGCCCGTGAATCTGATTACGACGATGATGCAGATGAAATGCAGCAGGACGAACTGGCGCGTCAGTTCGCCGCACAGCAGCATCAGCGCTATGGCGAGGAGTATCAGCACGATCATCCTGCTCAGGCGGACGATGATGATGCAGCAGAGGCAGAATTAGCACGCCAGTTTGCGGCCACCCAGCAGCAACGCTATTCAGGTGAGCAACCTGCTGGTGCGAACCCGTTCTCGCTGTCGGATTTCGAATTCTCACCGATGAAAGATCTGGTGGATGATGGTCCGAGCGAACCGCTGTTCACGCCGAGCGTCATGCCGGAAGCCGAGCCGGTGCGTCAGCAGCCGGCCCCTGCGCCACAGGCTTACGCCCAGCCGCAGCAGCCTGCGCCACAATCTTATGCGCAGCCACAGCAGCCACAGCAGCCACGGTTCCAGCAGCCTCAGGCACAGCCGCAGGAAAGTCTCATTCATCCGCTGCTGATGCGTAACGGTGACAGTCGTCCGTTGCAACGTCCGAGCACGCCTCTGCCGTCGCTGGATCTGTTAACGCCGCCGCCAGCAGAAGTTGAGCCGGTCGATACCTTCGCGCTGGAGCAAATGGCCCGTCTGGTAGAAGCGCGTCTGGCTGACTTCCGCATTAAAGCGGACGTGGTCAACTACTCTCCAGGCCCTGTCATTACCCGTTTCGAACTCAACCTGGCGCCTGGCGTTAAAGCCGCGCGTATTTCAAACCTGTCCCGCGACCTGGCGCGTTCTCTGTCGACCGTTGCGGTTCGTGTGGTTGAAGTCATACCTGGTAAACCTTATGTCGGTCTTGAGTTGCCGAACAAAAAACGTCAGACCGTTTACCTGCGTGAAGTGCTGGACAACACCAAATTCCGCGACAACCCTTCACCACTGACCGTGGTGCTGGGTAAAGATATCGCGGGTGAGCCGGTGGTAGCCGATCTGGCGAAAATGCCTCACCTGCTGGTCGCGGGTACAACCGGTTCCGGTAAGTCGGTGGGTGTGAACGCCATGATCCTCAGCATGCTCTACAAAGCGCAGCCGGAAGATGTCCGTTTCATCATGATCGATCCGAAAATGCTGGAACTGTCGGTCTATGAGGGGATCCCGCATCTGCTGACGGAAGTTGTGACCGACATGAAAGACGCGGCCAACGCTCTGCGCTGGAGCGTCAACGAGATGGAGCGCCGTTACAAGCTGATGTCGGCTCTGGGCGTGCGTAACCTTGCCGGATATAACGAGAAAATCGCCGAGGCGGCGCGGATGGGTCGTCCAATTCCCGATCCATACTGGAAACCGGGCGATAGCATGGATGCCCAACATCCGGTGCTGGAAAAACTGCCTTACATCGTCGTGCTGGTGGATGAGTTCGCCGACCTGATGATGACCGTCGGTAAGAAAGTGGAAGAGCTGATTGCCCGTCTGGCACAGAAAGCGCGTGCGGCCGGTATTCACCTCGTCCTGGCGACGCAGCGTCCTTCTGTGGACGTCATTACGGGTCTGATTAAAGCCAACATTCCGACCCGTATCGCCTTTACCGTATCAAGCAAAATTGACTCGCGTACCATCCTTGATCAGGGCGGTGCTGAATCGCTGCTGGGGATGGGGGATATGCTCTACTCCGGCCCGAACTCCACCTCTCCGGTGCGCGTTCACGGCGCATTCGTTCGCGACCAGGAAGTGCATGCCGTGGTGCAGGACTGGAAAGCGCGCGGTCGTCCACAATACGTTGACGGCATTACCTCCGACAGCGAAAGCGAAGGCGGCGGCGGTGGCTTTGACGGCGGCGAAGAGCTGGATCCGTTATTCGACCAGGCGGTTAATTTTGTTACCGAAAAACGCAAAGCGTCGATCTCCGGCGTTCAGCGTCAGTTCCGTATTGGCTACAACCGCGCGGCGCGCATCATTGAGCAGATGGAAGCTCAGGGCATTGTCAGTGAGCAGGGGCATAACGGTAACCGTGAGGTGCTGGCTCCGCCGCCGTTTGATTGATCTTCAGCGTGTGCAAAGAAGGGTAAATCAGCCAAATTTAAGCATTTTCTTCTGTCACCTGCCTGCGGGCAGGTCCAGAATAGAAAACGGAAACCCCATTTCGGGATGACGTATTTTAAGGAACAACAATGAAAAAAATCGCAATCGCCTGTGCATTACTCACCAGTTTTGTCGCCAGCAGCGTCTGGGCTGATGCGGCCAGCGACCTTAAAAGCCGCCTGGATAAAGTGAGCAGCTTCCACGCCAGCTTCACGCAAAAAGTGACTGACGGCAGCGGTAATGCGGTGCAGGAAGGCCAGGGCGATCTGTGGGTAAAACGCCCAAATCTTTTCAACTGGCACATGACTCAGCCGGATGAGAGCATCCTGGTCTCTGACGGCAAAACCCTGTGGTTCTTCAACCCGTTTGTTGAGCAGGCAACCGCCACCTGGCTGAAAGATGCGACCAGCAACACGCCCTTTATGCTGATTGCCCGTAACCAGGCCAGCGACTGGCAGCAGTATAATATTAAACAGAACGGTGATGAGTTTGTCCTGACGCCAAAAGGCAGCAACGGCAACCTGAAGCAGTTCACCATCAATGTAAGCACCAACGGTACCATCAATCAGTTCGGCGCCGTTGAGCAGGACGATCAGCGCAGCAGCTATCAGCTCAAATCTCAGCAAAATGGCGCTGTCGATGCATCTAAATTTACCTTTACCCCGCCGCAGGGCGTAACGGTGGACGACCAACGTAAGTAAGAGGCATGAGTGGGCAACCTGTCGCTCGATTTTTCAGATAATGCGTTTCAACCTCTGGCCGCGCGTATGCGGCCAGAAAATTTAGCTCAATATATTGGCCAGCAGCACCTGCTGGCTGCGGGTAAGCCGTTGCCGCGGGCCATTGAAGCCGGGCATCTGCACTCGATGATCCTCTGGGGACCACCCGGTACCGGTAAAACCACACTTGCTGAAGTGATCGCCCGCTACGCTAACGCGGACGTCGAGCGCATCTCGGCCGTCACATCCGGTGTGAAGGAGATCCGCGAGGCAATTGAGCGCGCGCGTCAGAACCGTAACGCCGGGCGACGAACCATCCTCTTTGTGGACGAAGTCCATCGCTTTAATAAAAGTCAGCAGGATGCATTCCTGCCGCACATCGAAGATGGCACCATCTTCTTCATCGGTGCCACCACCGAAAACCCGTCATTTGAACTCAACTCGGCACTGCTTTCCCGGGCGCGCGTCTACCTGCTTAAATCGCTCACCACCGAGGATATTGAAAAAGTTCTCACCCAGGCGATGGACGACAAAGCCCGCGGCTATGGCGGACAGGACATTGTCCTGCCTGACGACACGCGTCGGGCAATTGCGGAATTGGTTAACGGCGATGCGCGGCGGGCGCTGAATACCCTGGAAATGATGGCCGATATGGCCGAAGTCGACGACGCCGGCAAACGGGTATTAAAACCGGAACTGTTGACCGAAATTGCCGGTGAGCGTAGCGCCCGTTTTGATAACAAAGGCGATCGCTTTTACGATCTGATCTCGGCGCTGCATAAGTCGGTACGCGGCAGCGCGCCGGATGCCGCGCTTTACTGGTATGCACGCATTATCACTGCCGGTGGCGATCCGCTGTACGTCGCGCGTCGCTGTCTGGCGATTGCCTCAGAAGATGTTGGCAATGCCGATCCGCGCGCCATGCAGGTGGCGCTTTCGGCCTGGGATTGTTTTACTCGCGTCGGGCCGGCGGAAGGTGAGCGCGCTATTGCTCAGGCGATTGTCTATCTGGCCTGCGCGCCGAAAAGTAATGCCGTCTATACTGCATTCAAAGCGGCCATGTCGGATGCGCGTGAGCGCCCGGACTACGATGTGCCGGTGCATCTGCGTAATGCGCCAACGAAACTGATGAAAGAGATGGGTTACGGGCAGGAGTATCGTTACGCTCACGATGAACCCAACGCTTACGCGGCCGGGGAGGAGTATTTCCCGCAGGAAATGGCACATATCCGCTATTATCACCCCACAAACAGAGGTCTTGAAGGCAAGATTGGCGAAAAGCTCGCCTGGCTCGCCGGACAGGATCAAAATAGCCCTATAAAACGCTACCGTTAGTTCAGTCGTTGCGGTAATGTTGGCATTGTATCCCTGTGGCCGCAGGCTGTGGCCACATTTTCCTATTTTAATTCGATAAGCACAGGATAAGCATGCTCGATCCCAATCTGCTGCGTAATGAGCCAGACGCAGTCGCTGAAAAACTGGCACGCCGGGGCTTTAAGCTGGATGTAGATAAGCTGCGCGCTCTTGAAGAGCGTCGTAAAGTTCTGCAGGTACAAACTGAAAATCTGCAGGCAGAGCGTAACTCTCGATCGAAGTCCATCGGCCAGGCGAAAGCGCGCGGGGAAGACATTGAGCCATTACGCCTGGAAGTGAACAAACTGGGTGAAGAGCTGGACCAGGCGAAAGCTGAGCTGGACGTTCTTCAGGCCGAAATTCGTGATATCGCCCTGGCTATCCCGAACATTCCTGACGACAGCGTTCCTGTCGGTAAAGACGAAAACGACAACGTTGAAGTGAAACGCTGGGGTACGCCTCGTGAGTTCGACTTCGAGGTTCGCGATCACGTTACTCTGGGCGAAATGCACGCGGGCCTGGACTTTGCGGCAGCCGTGAAGCTGACCGGTTCTCGCTTCGTGGTGATGAAAGGTCAGATTGCTCATCTGCACCGTGCGCTGGCACAGTTCATGCTGGATCTGCACACTGAGCAGCACGGTTACAGCGAAACCTACGTTCCGTATCTGGTTAACCACGATACTCTGTACGGTACCGGACAACTGCCGAAATTTGCCGGCGATCTGTTCCATACCCGTCCGCTGGACGAGGAAGCCGACAGCAGCAACTACGCGCTGATCCCAACCGCAGAAGTGCCGCTGACCAACCTCGTGCGTGATGAGATCATCGACGAAGACGACCTGCCAATCAAACTGACGGCGCACTCTCCGTGCTTCCGCTCTGAAGCGGGTTCTTACGGCCGTGACACGCGTGGTCTGATCCGTATGCACCAGTTCGATAAAGTTGAGATGGTACAGATCGTTCGTCCGGAAGAGTCCATGGACGCGCTGGAAGAGATGACCGGCCACGCGGAGAAAGTGCTGGAGCTGCTCGGCCTGCCGTACCGTCGTATGGCGCTGTGCACCGGTGATATGGGCTTTGGCGCCTGCAAAACCTTCGATCTGGAAGTGTGGGTACCTGCGCAGAACACCTACCGTGAAATCTCCTCCTGCTCTAACGTCTGGGATTTCCAGGCGCGTCGTATGCAGGCACGCTGCCGCAGCAAGTCCGACAAGAAAACCCGTCTGGTGCATACCCTGAACGGCTCTGGTCTGGCTGTTGGCCGTACGCTGGTTGCCGTGCTGGAAAACTATCAGCAGGCAGACGGACGTATTGAGATCCCTGAAGTACTGCGCCCATACATGAAAGGCCAGCAGTACATTGGCTAATTCTTTGCCTTACAACAAAAAAGCGCCTTTTGGCGCTTTTTTTATACCCTCGGTTTGATACGACGCAATACCCCCTCCCTCTAAAGTAGTAATACTCCTGCGAATGAAAGACAGCATAAAACACGCATAACGCATTAACTCGTTATATATAAAACTATATCGCGGTTAATTCCGCCCCTTATTCTTTGTGAGCAACCAAAGTGAGTCTTTATGAAAATCAAAGCGCCTGAAGCGTTAATGGCTGCCGAGGTCACTCGCCGTGGGTTGATGAAAACCACGGCAATTGGCGGTCTCGCCGTTGCCAGCAGTGCCTTCACTCTCCCTTTTACCCGACTGGCGTCGGCGGCGGATGCGTTGTCCCCGGCTACGGCCCCGGAAAACGTGGTGTGGAGCGCCTGTACCGTAAACTGTGGTAGCCGTTGTCCATTACGTATGCATGTGGTGGATGGCGAGATCAAATACGTCGAAACCGACAATACCGGTGACGATAACTACGACGGCTTGCATCAGGTTCGCGCCTGTCTGCGTGGCCGCTCAATGCGCCGCCGGGTTTATAACCCGGACCGTCTGAAGTACCCGATGAAACGCGTCGGTAAGCGCGGGGAAGGGAAGTTCGAGCGCCTCAGCTGGGATGAAGCTTACGATATCATCGCCAGCAATATGCAGCGTCTGATAAAAGAGTACGGTAACGAATCCATCTACCTGAACTATGGCACCGGAACGCTCGGGGGAACGCTGACCCGCTCCTGGCCACCGGGTAAAACGCTGGTGGCGCGCTTGATGAACTGCTGCGGCGGTTATCTCAATCACTACGGTGACTACTCTTCTGCACAGATTGCTGCCGGCCTGAACTACACCTACGGTGGCTGGGCAGACGGTAACAGCCCGTCCGATATCGAAAACAGTAAACTGGTGGTGCTTTTCGGTAACAACCCCGGTGAAACGCGCATGAGCGGCGGTGGGGTAACCTATTACCTTGAGCAGGCTCGCGCCAAATCTAACGCCCGGATGATCATCATCGATCCGCGTTATACCGATACGGGGGCAGGACGGGAAGATGAGTGGATCCCTATTCGCCCGGGCACCGATGCGGCGCTGGTCAGCGCGCTGGCGTGGGTCATGATCACCGAGGACCTTGTCGATCAGCCATTCCTCGATAAATACTGCGTCGGCTATGACGAGAAAACCCTGCCCGCCAGTGCGCCTGCCAACGGGCATTACAAGGCGTATATTCTGGGTCAGGGCAGTGACGGCGTGGCGAAGACCCCGGAGTGGGCATCAAAAATCACCGGGATACCGGCGGAACGTATTGTCCAGCTGGCGCGTGAAATCGGTTCAGCGAAACCGGCCTATATCAGCCAGGGCTGGGGGCCACAGCGTCACGCGAATGGCGAAATCGCCACTCGTGCTATTTCGATGCTCTCCATTCTGACCGGTAATGTGGGTATTAATGGTGGGAATAGTGGCGCGCGCGAAGGTTCCTATTCGCTGCCGTTTGAACGGATGCCAACCCTGGAAAACCCGGTTCAGACCAGTATCTCCATGTTTATGTGGACCGACGCCATTGAGCGCGGGCCGGAGATGACCGCCCTGCGCGATGGCGTACGGGGCAAAGACAAGCTGGATGTGCCGATCAAGATGATCTGGAACTACGCCGGTAACTGCCTTATTAACCAGCACTCGGAGATCAACCGCACCCACGAAATCCTGCAGGATGACAAGAAGTGCGAGATGATTGTGGTGATCGACTGCCACATGACCTCATCGGCGAAATATGCGGATATTCTGCTGCCGGATTGCACCGCCTCGGAGCAGATGGATTTCGCGCTGGATGCCTCCTGCGGCAACATGTCCTACGTGATCTTTACCGACCAGGCCATCAAACCGCGTTTCGAGTGCAAAACCATCTATGAGATGACCTCTGAGCTGGCGAAACGTCTTGGTGTCGAACAACAGTTCACAGAAGGCCGCACTCAGGAAGAGTGGATGCGTCATCTGCATGAACTTTCCCGTAAAGCGATCCCTGACCTGCCGGATTTCGATACCTTCCGCAAGCAGGGCATCTATAAACAGCGCGATCCGCAAGGGCACCACGTGGCGTACAAAGCCTTCCGCGACGATCCGCAGGCGAATCCGCTGACCACGCCATCGGGCAAAATCGAGATTTACTCCGAAGAGCTGGCAAACATTGCCGCAACCTGGGAATTGCCGGAAGGGGATGTTATCGATCCCCTGCCGATCTACACGCCCGGGTTTGAAAACTATAACGATCCGCTGACCGCAAAATTCCCGCTGCAACTGACCGGATTCCACTACAAAGCGCGCGTTCACTCCACCTACGGCAACGTTGATGTGCTGAAAGCCGCCTGCCGCCAGGAGATGTGGATTAACCCGATGGATGCGAAAGCGCGAGGTATCAGCAATGGCGATCGCGTGCGTATCTTTAACGGTCGCGGCGAGGTGCATATCGAAGCCAAAGTGACGCCCCGCATGATGCCTGGTGTTGTCGCGTTGGGGGAAGGCGCGTGGTACAGCCCGGATGCAAACCGCATCGACCAGGCTGGCAGTATTAACGTACTGACCACGCAGCGCCCATCGCCGCTGGCGAAAGGCAACCCGTCCCACACAAACCTTGTTCAGGTTGAGAAGGTGTAAGGAGTAACCGATGACAACCCAGTATGGATTTTTTATTGATTCCAGCCGTTGCACCGGGTGCAAAACCTGCGAGCTGGCCTGCAAGGATTACAAAGACCTGACCCCGGACGTCAGCTTCCGCCGGATCTACGAATACGCGGGCGGCGACTGGCAGGAGGATAACGGCGTCTGGCATCAGAACGTCTTTGCCTATTACCTGTCGATTGCCTGTAACCACTGTGAAGATCCGGCCTGCACCAAAGTGTGTCCGAGCGGGGCAATGCACAAGCGTGACGACGGGTTTGTGGTGGTGAATGAGGATGTCTGCATCGGCTGCCGCTACTGCCATATGGCCTGCCCGTACGGTGCGCCGCAGTACAACGCTGCCAAAGGCCACATGGCCAAGTGCGACGGCTGCCATGACCGCGTCGCAGAGGGCAAAAAGCCGATTTGCGTGGAGTCCTGTCCGCTGCGCCCTGATTGGCGCCGATTGACGAGCTGCGTAAAAAACACGGCCAGCTTGCGGCCGTCGCGCCACTGCCGTCCGCGCACTTCACCAAGCCGAGCATTGTGATTAAACCTAACGCCAACAGCCGCCCGACGGGAGATACCACCGGCTATCTGGCAAACCCGAAGGAGGTGTGAGATGGGAAGTGGATGGCATGAATGGCCGCTGATGATCTTCACGGTCTTTGGGCAGTGCGTGGCGGGGGGCTTTATTGTGCTCGCGCTGGCGTTACTGAAAGGCGATTTGAAAGCTGAACAGCAGCAGCGCGTGGTGCTGAGTATGTTTGGTCTGTGGGTGTTGATGGGGATCGGTTTTATTGCCTCTACGCTGCACCTCGGCTCGCCAATGCGCGCGTTCAACTCTCTCAATCGCGTGGGGGCATCCTCACTGAGTAACGAAATTGCCAGCGGGGCGATCTTCTTTGCCGTCGGTGGGCTGGGGTGGCTGCTGGCAGCCCTGAAAAAGCTTCCTGCGGGGCTGCGCAACGTGTGGCTGATCGTGACAATGGTGCTGGGCGTGGTCTTCGTGTGGATGATGGTGCGGGTTTATAACACCATCGATACCGTTCCCACCTGGTATAGCGTCTGGACGCCAATGAGTTTCTTCCTGACGATGTTTATCGGTGGGCCGCTGCTGGGCTACCTGCTGCTGCGCGTGGCGGGTGTGGACGGTTGGGCGATGCGTCTGCTTCCCGCCGTTTCGCTGTTGGCGCTGGTGGTGAGCACGATGGTTGCGCTGATGCAGGGCGCTGAGCTGGCAACCATTCACAGCTCCATTCAGCAGGCCTCAGCCCTGGTGCCAGATTACGGTTCTCTGATGGCCTGGCGTGTGGTGTTGCTGGCTGTTGCGCTGGTGTGCTGGATTGCCCCTCAGCTTAAAGGTTATCAGCCCGCACTGCCGTTACTGTCAGTGGCCTTTGTGCTGGTGCTGGCAGGGGAGTTGATCGGTCGCGGTGTGTTTTACGGCCTGCATGTGACGGTAGGCATGGCTATCGCCAGCTGATTTGATTTTTCGTTATAAAAAGCCGGGACATAGCGCCCGGCTTTTCTTTTTTCCATCATGAAATTTTTCGACTGATGTTTGGTATTAAAAATCCCCTGAAATAAATAAAAACAACCAGATAATTAATATCAGTAGCAGACTTTGCATTAGCAGGATGAGTTTTTTAAATCGACATGGCACATATCGTGCGTGACGCCTGAATCGGTGGATTGACTTTGTTTTTGCCAGTGGCATGATGCGCACGAAATCTGAACTTCCTCACGGTTTTTAATCCATGACCATCTATACCCGGCCAGTGCTCCTGTTGCTCTGTGGCCTGCTTTTGTTGACCCTGGCGATCGCAGTGTTGAATACGCTCGTCCCGCTATGGCTTGCCCATGAAAACTTACCAACCTGGCAGGTGGGTATGGTCAGCTCGTCCTTTTTCACGGGGAACCTGCTGGGCACCCTGATGACGGGGAGCCTGATTAAACGCGTTGGCTTTAACCGCAGCTATTATCTGGCCTCGCTGATTTTCGCTGCCGGATGTGCCGGGCTGGGCCTGATGGTCGGCTTCTGGAGCTGGATGATCTGGCGCTTTATCGCTGGCGTAGGCTGCGCGATGATTTGGGTCGTGGTGGAAAGTGCGCTGATGTGCAGCGGTACCTCGCGCAACCGGGGACGTCTGCTGGCAGCGTATATGATGGTCTATTACGTCGGAACCGTGCTTGGGCAATTAATGGTCAGCAAACTGCCGACCGACCTGATGAGCGTTCTGCCGTGGGTAACGGGCATGGTCCTGGCGGCGATCCTGCCGCTGCTCTTTACACGCATTGTGAATCAGAACAGTGAGCATCAGGAAGCGACCCACGTCTGGCCGATGCTGAGACTGCGACAGGCGCGTTTGGGCGTGAACGGCTGCATCATCTCCGGGATTGTTCTGGGGTCGCTTTATGGTCTGATGCCGCTCTACCTGAACCATCAGGGCGTCAGTGATTCCGGGATCGGCTTCTGGATGGCGGTAATGGTCAGCGCGGGCATCGTCGGACAGTGGCCGATTGGCCGTCTGGCAGACCGTTTTGGGCGTCTGCTGGTGTTGCGCGTTCAGGTCTTCGTGGTGATCATGGGTTGCCTTGCCATGCTCAGCAATGCCGCGATGGCGCCAGCGCTGTTTATTCTGGGGGCTGCAGGCTTCACACTTTATCCGGTCGCGATGGCCTGGGCCTGTGAAAAAGTTGAACATCACCAGCTGGTGGCGATGAACCAGGCGCTGTTATTAAGCTATACCATTGGCAGTTTGCTGGGGCCGACATTCACCGCGATGCTGATGCAGAATTATTCCGACAATTTGCTGTTTATCATGATTGCCAGCGTGTCGTTTATTTATCTCTTAATGCTGCTGCGCAAAGCGGGCGAACATCCCACGCCAGTGGCGCATGCCTGATGAATTAAAAGCCAGTCGTTGACTGGCTTTTTTGTCCCCATCACATATAAGAATTTTACGCATTGTTTGTTTATCACGCCAGGCGATAATTCAGGTGAGTTCTAACACTAAAAGGCAGCAATCATGGCTACACGTCGTTTAACCACTACCGCACTGGCAGTAGTGTTGTCTTTAACGTTTGCTACAGCACCGGTCATGGCTAACCCTGGAAACGGGAATGGCGGTGGTGGTCACGGTAACAGTGGCGGACAAGGTAATGGCGGTAATCACGGCAACGGGAATTCCGGCAATCATGGCAACGGAATGTCCGATACTCATGGCAATAAAAAAAGTGGTCTGGACAACCCGGGTAAATCGAATAAAAGCGTCAGCGATGATGTCGATGCTCGCGTGAGCTTCGATCATGCTCGCCATCTGGCAGTGAACTATGGATTAACGGGGTATGAATCGCTGCCTCCGGGCATTGCTAAAAACCTCGCACGCGGCAAACCACTGCCTCCAGGTATTGCGAAGAAAACCGTGCCAGCCTCCATGCTGGGCCAGCTCCCTAACTATCCTGGCTATGAATGGCGCGTGGTCGGTGACGATCTGGTCCTGGTTGCGCTGAGTACTGCGATTGTGACTTCCATTATTAATGGTGTCTTTAAATAAAATACAAAAAGGCCCGGTTCTCACCGGGCCTCTTGTTTAATACATGACCTTGTGTCCGTATTGTTCCAGAATACCTTTCACGCGCTCCATCGTCTCTTTCTTCGGCGGCTTAACGCCATCAAGCTTATATTCTTCACCCATCGCCACCCATTTATGCTTACCCAGCTCATGGTAGGGCAGAAGCTCAATTTTCTCGACGTTGCCCATATCGCGGGTAAATTCGCCCAGGCGATGTGCGGAATCATCATCATCAGACCAGCCTGGAACGACGACATAGCGGATCCAGGTTTTGATGCCCTTGGCTGAAATATATTTGGCGAACTCCAGCGTACGGTGGTTGGATACGCCAACCAGGTTCTGGTGGATCTCATCATTCATCTGTTTGAGATCGAGCATGACCAGGTCGGTGACTTCAAGCAATTCATCGATGACCGGATCGTAGCGGCGCACAAACCCGTTCGTGTCGAGGCAGGTGTGTATGCCTTCTTTGTGGCAGGCGCGGAACCAGTCGCGCACAAATTCCGCCTGAAGAATGGCTTCACCACCGGATGCGGTGACGCCCCCGCCGGACGCGTTCATAAAGTGGCGGTAAGTCACCACCTCTTTCATCAGATCTTCAACGGTCACTTCTTTGCCGCCGTGCGTATCCCATGTGTCACGGTTGTGGCAGTACAGGCAGCGCATCAGGCAGCCCTGGAAAAAGGTGATAAAACGGATGCCCGGGCCATCAACAGTGCCACAGGATTCAAAGGAGTGAATGCGACCAATAATTGACATTGCGGTGATATCTCCGAATTTGGCCCATCCCGGGGCCTGTGTTGATGCACAGCTCAAAGGCTATGTCGAGTCTGTTTTGGCTGTTATCCATTCAGTATAGATAGCGGCCAAAAGAGACTGGGGTGGGGAAGAAAAAGGCCCCACTGACGTGGAGCCTTTATTGTACGCTTTTTAACGCGTGATTTCAGTCAATTCCAGTTACATGGACTGAGTGAAAGTACGGGTGATAACGTCCTGCTGCTGTTCTTTAGTCAGGGAGTTAAAGCGTACTGCGTAGCCAGATACACGGATGGTCAGTTGAGGATATTTCTCAGGGTGTTCCATCGCGTCGAGCAGCATTTCACGGTTCATGACGTTAACGTTCAGGTGCTGACCACCTTCGATGGACGCTTCGTGGTGGAAGTAACCATCCATCAGACCCGCGAGGTTAGTTTTACGTACTTCGTCATCTTTACCCAGAGCGTTTGGCACGATAGAGAAGGTGTAAGAGATACCATCTTTCGCGTAAGCAAACGGCAGTTTTGCAACGGAAGTCAGAGAGGCAACCGCACCTTTCTGGTCACGACCGTGCATTGGGTTAGCACCTGGGCCAAATGGCGCGCCAGCACGACGACCGTCTGGGGTGTTACCGGTTTTCTTACCATACACAACGTTAGAGGTGATGGTCAGAACAGACTGAGTCGGGATAGCGTTACGGTAAGTGGTCAGTTTCTGAATTTTCTTCATGAAACGTTCAACCAGGTCAACCGCCATGTCATCAACGCGAGCGTCGTTGTTACCAAACTGCGGATATTCGCCTTCGATTTCGAAGTCGATAGCCAGACCGTCTTCGTCACGAATTGGTTTAACTTTCGCATATTTGATAGCAGACAGGGAGTCAGCAGCAACGGACAGACCTGCGATACCACACGCCATGGTACGGATAACGTCACGGTCATGCAGCGCCATCAGAGAGGCTTCGTAGCTGTACTTGTCGTGCATGTAGTGGATAACGTTCAGTGCAGTAACGTACTGTTTCGCCAGCCAGTCCATGAAGTGATCCATGCGATCCATGACTTCGTCATAGTTCAGCACATCGCCTTTGATTGGTTCAGACTTAGGACCAACCTGCATTTTCAGTTTTTCATCAACGCCGCCGTTGATAGCGTACAGCATGGTTTTCGCCAGGTTTGCACGCGCACCGAAGAACTGCATTTGTTTACCAACAACCATTGGGCTTACGCAGCATGCGATAGCGTAGTCGTCGTTGTTGAAGTCCGGACGCATCAGGTCATCGTTCTCATACTGCAGAGAAGAGGTGTCGATGGACACTTTAGCGGCGAATTTCTTGAAGTTCAGAGGCAGTTTTTCAGACCACAGAACGGTGATGTTTGGCTCCGGAGAAGGACCCATGGTGTACAGGGTGTTCAGGAAGCGGAAGCTGTTTTTGGTGACCAGAGTACGGCCATCTACGCCCATACCACCGATAGATTCGGTTGCCCAGATTGGGTCACCAGAGAACAGTTCATCATACTCAGGGGTACGCAGGAAGCGAACCATACGCAGTTTCATGACCAGGTGGTCAATCATTTCCTGAGCGTCTTGCTCGGTGATTTTACCTGCTTTCAGGTCACGTTCGATGTACGCATCCAGGAAGGTGGATACACGACCGAAGGACATTGCTGCACCGTTCTGAGACTTAACTGCGGCCAGGTAGCCGAAGTAGGTCCACTGGATAGCTTCCTGAGCGTTAGTTGCAGGACCAGAGATATCGCAGCCATATTTAGCAGCCATCTCTTTGATCTGACCCAGCGCACGGTGCTGTTCAGCGATCTCTTCACGCAGACGGATGGTTGCTTCCAGGTTTACGCCGTTTTCCAGATCGGACTGCAGGGAAACGAACTGCGCGTATTTGTCTTTCATCAGGAAGTCGATACCGTACAGCGCAACGCGACGGTAGTCACCGATGATACGGCCACGGCCGTAGGCATCTGGCAGACCAGTCAGAACACCGGATTTACGGCAGTTCAGAATGTCTTTGGTGTAAACATCGAATACACCTTGGTTGTGGGTTTTACGGTATTCGGTGAAGATTTTTTTCAGCATTGGGTCCAGCTCGCGGTTGTACGCTTTGCAGGAACCTTCAACCATTTTGATACCACCGAACGGGATGATCGCACGTTTCAGTGGTGCTTCAGTCTGCAGACCAACGATTTTCTCAAGGGCTTTGTTGATGTAACCAGCATCGTGAGAAGTGATGGTGGAAGCAACGGAGGTGTCAAAATCAACTGGCGCGTGAGTGCGGTTTTCCAGTTTTACGCCTTCCATTACGCTGTCCCACAGCTTGGTGGTCGCTTCAGTTGCGCCAGCCAGGAAGGATTCGTCACCTTCATACGGGGTATAGTTTTTCTGAATGAAGTCACGTACGTTTACTTCATTCTGCCAGTCACCTTTTGCAAAACCTTCCCAGGCTGTGGCTAACTTTTCATTAAGCTCGGACATGTAACACCTACCTTCTTAAGTGGATTTTTTATTTACTGCCTGAGATAACCATCAATGATGATCGTCGCCACGCAGGTAAATGACCCAGTATGTCAACCCAACTAACAGACCCCCACCGATAATGTTCCCGATAGTGACAGGGATCAGGTTATCAGTAATGAAATTCATAATAGTCAGGTGAGAGAAACTTTCCGGGGTTGAACCAACTGCAGTCCAGAACTCCGGGCTCGCAAAGTTGCGGATTACAATACCCATTGGGATCATAAACATGTTCGCGATACTGTGCTCGAAGCCGCTGGCAACAAACATCGCAACCGGCAGAACCATAATCATGGCTTTGTCCATCAGGCTACGGCCGGAGTAACTCATCCATACCGCCAGACAGACCATCAGGTTCGCGAGGATGCCAAGTGCAACCGCTTCGATAAATGTGTGGTGCATTTTGTGGTCTGCGGTCTGCAGGACGTTCAGTCCCCAGCCACCGTTGGCGGTCATATACTCGCCAGAGAGCCACATCAACAAAACAAAGAGCAGACAGCCAATCAGGTTACCAACATAGACGTTAAGCCAGTTGCGCGCCAGTTGACCCCAGGTAATTCTTCCGCTGGCTTTTGCTACGACAATCAGCACCGTTGAGGTGAAGAGGTCGGCGCCGCAGATAACGCACAGAATCAGACCCAGTGAGAAGCAAATGCCGCCAATCAGTTTGGCCATGCCGTAAGGCATCGCGGCAGTACCGGTGGTGGCAGTAATGTAGAAGACGAACGCGATAGAGATGAACACACCAGCCGTGATCGCCAGATAGAACGTCTTCATCGGGTGTTTCGTTGCTTTATAGACACCTGCTTCTTCGGCCACTTTGGCCATCGCAGCAGGGAGTAAAAGATCAAAAGGGTTGTCAGCTTTCACACTAACTCTCTCTTTATTAAGTCGGCGACGAGATACTAACAAAGCATTATAGAAGAGAAATTGATATAGATCATATCTCGCCTGGCTTATAGGCCCGCAGTGTGTATGGTTTTACGACAAATGCGGTGTAAGTTTTTGATTATCCGTATAAAAATAAATTTTAAAAGTTATGAAAAGAGTTGAATTTTTTCGGTCGGCCACCTCTGAAACAGTTAATTAATATGGAGTATTTGCCATAAAAAGTAACAGTAAAGCCCAGGTAAATATTATTATATTTACCCATATTTAACTTTATTATTACATTCAACGTTCATTGCCGAAAAAAATAAAAAACGGGGCAATGAAATTGCCCCGTAATATAGCCCAGACGATTAAATACGCCTACTGCTGATAATGTTATATGCGCTTATTTTGACCAGTAAGCGGCTTTTGCTTTCTGCAGTTTTTCATAGGCCTTCAACAGCGACTGATGCGCAGGGAAGGCTTTCAGATCGCTGTCTACCGCCTGCAGTCCGTAGAATGGCGCTTCGCCGCTCAGGGCCGCGCTGGCGGCTTCTACCGCCTCGGCACCGTACATGCGCACAAAAGCGTTCAGGTACTGCAGTGGCTCACGATCCTCTTCCTGCGCAAGAAGCAGGAGGGTTTGCAGGCAGCGGTAGTAGTTGGTGCGCTCGGCAGAGAACACTGACTGGTTGAATTCCATGGTCCACTCGGTCCAGGCCAGGGCCTGATCCAGATCGCCGCCAGCCAGCGCCAGCATCGCTTTCAGCTCGCCGATGCGCAGGGTATACCAGCCGTTGTCTTTACCGGTAGCCAGACCCAGCAGTTCACGTACGCGCGTGAAGTCATCATGGCCTTCGTCGTCCAGCTGGGCGATCAGGTTCAGATAATCCTCTTTTTCCCACTCGCTGCCCGGCAGGGCCAGCAGCGTTTCACGCAGGTGCGCACCCATGCTGTTGTTCGCCAGCCACAGATCTTCAGCCGGATAGATATCGGACATGCCCGGCACCAGAATACGGCAGGCGTAAACACCCAGATGTTCGTAGTCAGCAATGTAGACTTCTTTATCTTCCGCGTTGAAGATAGCCATCAGGGTAGCGAACTCTTCTTCGGTCGTACCGGCAAAGCTCCAGTCGACGAATGGATAGTCTGCGTCCTGCTTGAACATATCCCAGGAGATCAAACCGCTGGAGTCGATGAAGTGGGTTTCGAGGTTGGTATGCTCGGCCACTTCTTCGTCGTCAAAGGTTGGTGGAGTAAATACATCGAGGTCTTTCAGGCTACGGCCCTGCAGCAGCTCGGTGACGGTACGCTCCAGCGCCACGCCGAAGTCAGGATGCGCGCCGAAGGAGGCGAAGCAGGTGCCGTTCGTCGGGTTAAACAGCACAACGCAGATAACCGGGTATTTACCGCCCAGCGAGCCATCATACGCAAAGATAGGGAAGCCTTCTGCCTCCAGCTTAGCAATGGATTCCACCACGCCCGGATAGCGTGCCAGCACGTCGGCCGGAATTTCAGGCAAACTGATGGATTCAGCAATGATGCGGTTTTTAATGTGGCGCTCAAACACTTCTGACAGCCCCTGCACACGCGCTTCATTGCGGGTGTTACCGGCGGACATGCCGTTAGACACATACAGGTTACCGACAATGTTCATCGGGATGTAAACGGTCTGTTCATCAGACTGACGGGTGAACGGCAGGGCACAGATCCCACGCTCTTCATTACCCGACTGCAGATCGATCAGCATGCTGGCGGTCAGTTCATTTTCCGGATCGTAGAACGCACGCAGACGCGCATCCAGAATGCCTTCCGGCAGTTCATCGTCTTCGGTCAGCGGAAACCATTTTTCATTGGGATAGTGAACGAACGGGCCGTTAGCGATGGTTTCACCCAGCCAGAAATCGGCGAAGAAGTAGTTGGTCGACAGACGTTCAAAATACTCACCCAGCGCAGAAGCCAGCGCCGCTTTTTTAGTCGCGCCTTTACCGTTGGTAAAGCACAGTGCACAGTCTTTATCGCGAATATGCACGGACCAGACGTGAGGCACTGGATTAAGCCAGGAGGCTTCTTCGATATTAAAGCCCAGGTCGGTCAGTTTCTGCTGGAAGCGAGCGATGGAATCTTCCAGGGCGGCGTCTTTGCCGGGGATAAACGTTTGAGTCATGGCGTTCACTTTTATCGTACGTAAAGCGCGCAATGATACGGGTTTTGCGTGACGGGTGCTATCTCCGGCGAAAATAAAAGACTGGGCTATGCTTACTGTCAGTAACTGACTGTTAAGGCA
Source organism: Enterobacter cloacae complex sp. 309I3 (assembly GCF_050031595.1). Lineage (NCBI taxonomy): Bacteria > Pseudomonadati > Pseudomonadota > Gammaproteobacteria > Enterobacterales > Enterobacteriaceae > Enterobacter > Enterobacter cloacae complex sp. 309I3. Next base: position 1,642,192 of record NZ_JBLGWI010000001.1, read on the forward strand.
TAAAAAAAATGAAAGCATTCGATCTGCAAAGGATGGCGTTTGATAAAGTCCCACCTGAATTTTTAGGCGAAGTAGCGCTGCGTAGTCTGTATACCTTCGTCCTGGTCTTCCTGTTTCTTAAAATCACCGGTCGGCGTGGCGTACGGCAGATGTCGCTGTTTGAGGTGCTGATCATTCTGACGCTGGGTTCAGCGGCGGGGGATGTCGCTTTTTACGATGATGTGCCAATGGTGCCGGTGTTTATTGTCTTCGTCACGCTGGCTCTGCTTTACCGGCTGGTCATGTGGCTGATGTCGAAAAGCGAAAAGCTGGAAGACATGCTTGAAGGGAAACCCGTCGTTATCGTTGAGAACGGACAGCTGGCCTGGGAAAATGTCCAAAGCGCCAATATGACCGAATTTGAGTTCTTTATGGAGCTGCGGCTGAACAGCGTGGAGCAGCTTGGGCAAGTGCGTCTGGCGATAATGGAAACGAATGGGCAAATCAGCGTGTATTACTATCCTGACGACGAGGTTAAGCCAGGGCTCTGTATTCTGCCGGATATGTTAATCGAGCGGTTTAAAACGGTACCGGAATCCGGCGAATATGCCTGTGTAAGATGTAGCCATGTCGTTGCCATGCACGTGGGCGATCATCAATTATGTCCCCGCTGTACAAATCCGGAATGGTCGAAGGTTAGCCGGGCCAAACGCCTTGTCTGACAGCCATTTTGTCGGTTTTGTGACAGCGAGGCGACAGATTGTATTGTGTGACGAAGGGCACATTTCACCGGTCATAAGTTTTAGACATTGCGGCGCGTGTCACTGAATGATAAAACCGATATCCACAGTTATAACTTATGGCTTTTAGCGTGGTGAGGGGAAATGGCTCAAGTCTTTAATTTCAGTTCAGGTCCGGCAATGTTACCGGCAGACGTGCTTAAACAGGCTCAACAGGAACTTTGTGACTGGAACGGTCTGGGTACGTCGGTGATGGAAATCAGCCACCGAGGTAAAGAGTTTATTCAGGTGGCGGAAGAGGCAGAAAAGGATTTTCGCGATCTGCTGAACATTCCCTCGAACTACAAAGTATTGTTCTGCCACGGTGGTGGGCGCGGCCAGTTTGCTGGCGTACCGCTGAATATTCTGGGTGACAAAACCACGGCAGACTATGTTGACGCTGGCTACTGGGCTGCCAGCGCGGTGAAAGAGGCGCATAAATATTGCACGCCAAACGTCATCGACGCCAAAGTGACCGTTGATGGCCTGCGTGCCGTGAAGCCAATGAGCGAGTGGCAGCTCTCTGACAACGCCGCGTATCTGCACTACTGCCCGAACGAAACCATTGACGGGATTGCCATCGACGAGACGCCGGACTTCGGTAAAGACATGGTGGTTGCCGCTGACTTCTCCTCCACCATTCTCTCTGCGCCGATTGACGTCAGCCGCTACGGTGTCATCTATGCGGGTGCGCAGAAAAATATCGGCCCTGCAGGCCTGACTATCGTCATCGTACGTGACGATCTGCTGGGTAAAGCGCATAAATCCTGCCCGTCGATTCTTGATTACACTGTGCTGAACGATAACGACTCCATGTTCAACACCCCACCGACGTTTGCCTGGTATCTCTCCGGCCTGGTCTTTAAATGGCTGAAGCAAAACGGCGGTGTGGCGCAGATGGACAAGATCAATCAGCAGAAAGCTGAACTGCTGTACGGCGTCATTGATAAGAGTGATTTCTATCGTAACGATGTGGCGAAAGCCAACCGTTCCCGCATGAACGTGCCGTTCCAGCTGGCGGACAGCAACCTGGATAAAGTTTTCCTGGAAGAGTCCTTCGCCGCAGGTCTGCATGCGCTGAAAGGTCACCGTGTGGTAGGCGGCATGCGCGCCTCCATCTATAACGCCATGCCGCTGGAAGGCGTTAAAGCCCTGACCGATTTCATGATTGACTTTGAACGTCGCCACGGTTGATTGCGCTGTTTTCACCCCCGTAGCCCTGCTGCGGGGTTTTTATTATGTTGAGTTGAGAGTTAAGTTTCATGGAATCCCTGACGTTACATCCTATCGCGCGGGTAGATGGCACCATCAATCTGCCTGGTTCAAAAAGTGTCTCGAACCGCGCTCTGCTGCTGGCAGCTCTGGCAAACGGCACCACCGTCCTCACGAACCTGCTGGACAGCGATGACGTGCGCCATATGCTCAATGCGCTGAAAGCGTTGGGAGTTCACTACACGCTGTCTGACGACCGTACCCGCTGTGAAGTGACGGGGAACGGCGGTGCGCTACGTTCAGCCGAGGAACTGGAACTGTTTCTGGGTAACGCGGGAACCGCCATGCGCCCACTGGCGGCAGCTCTGTGCCTGGGCAGCAACAATATTGTTCTGACCGGCGAACCGCGCATGAAAGAGCGTCCGATCGGTCATCTGGTGGATGCCCTTCGTCAGGGCGGTGCCCAGATTGACTATCTGGAGCAAGAAAATTACCCACCACTGCGCCTTCGCGGTGGCTTTACCGGCGGCAACGTCGAGGTGGACGGCAGCGTCTCCAGCCAGTTCCTGACGGCACTGTTGATGACTGCACCGCTGGCACCGCAGGATACGGTCATCACCATCAAGGGTGACCTGGTGTCTAAGCCGTACATTGATATCACCCTGCATCTGATGAAAACCTTCGGTGTGGAGGTGGAAAACCACGCGTATCAGCGCTTCGTGGTTCGCGGTGCGCAGCAGTATCAGTCTCCGGGTAACTATCTGGTTGAAGGTGACGCCTCATCTGCGTCTTACTTCCTGGCGGCAGGTGCTATTAAAGGCGGTACGGTGAAAGTGACCGGTATTGGCCGTAACAGCGTGCAGGGCGATATTCGTTTTGCTGATGTGCTGGAGAAAATGGGTGCGGTAGTGACCTGGGGGGAGGATTTCATCGCCTGTACACGTGGTGAACTCAACGCCATCGATATGGACATGAACCACATTCCTGATGCGGCAATGACCATTGCCACCGCTGCGCTCTTTGCAAAAGGCACTACGACGCTGCGTAACATCTACAACTGGCGCGTAAAAGAGACTGACCGTCTGTTCGCGATGGCCACCGAGTTGCGTAAAGTGGGTGCCGAAGTGGAAGAGGGCGAAGACTACATTCGCGTAACGCCTCCGGCAAAACTGCAGTTCGCGGAAATCGGAACTTACAACGATCACCGTATGGCGATGTGCTTCTCGCTGGTGGCGTTGTCCGATACACCTGTCACGATCCTCGATCCGAAATGTACGGCGAAAACCTTCCCGGACTATTTCGAACAGCTGGCCCGCATCAGTACACTGGCCTGATGACATGATGCCGCATCACCCGATGCGGCATTTCCTTACGTTTTCTGACGTTTGTTCCCGCACATTTCTTCTACACTCTGCTTCATTAATTCCGTAATTTGCACGCAAAGGTAACAGTTGCGCACGTTGGCGCGTATAATGCGCGGCGTTCATGTTAACGGTATGCCTTTATTAAGGAGAAAAAGATGACGGCAGTTGCCCCGGTAATCACCATTGATGGGCCTAGTGGCGCAGGGAAAGGAACTCTGTGCAAGGCGATGGCGGAAGCATTGCAATGGCATCTTTTAGATTCGGGAGCTATCTATCGCGTGCTGGCGCTGGCAGCGCTGCATCACCATGTGGATGTTGCGTCTGAAGAGGCGCTGGTTCCGCTGGCTGCGCATCTGGATGTGCGTTTTGTCTCGACCGATGGCAACCTCGAAGTGATCCTGGAAGGGGAAGATGTGAGCGGCGAAATTCGTACGCAGGAGGTTGCTAACGCTGCCTCTCAGGTGGCGGCTTTCCCGCGCGTTCGTGAGGCCCTGTTACGCCGTCAGCGTGCTTTCCGTGAAGCACCCGGCCTGATCGCTGACGGACGAGATATGGGGACGGTGGTATTCCCTGATGCGCCAGTGAAAATTTTCCTTGACGCTTCCTCGGAAGAACGGGCTCAACGCCGCATGCTTCAGTTGCAGGAGAAGGGGTTTAGTGTTAACTTTGATCGCCTTTTATCCGAGATAAAAGAGCGCGATGACCGCGACCGTAACCGCGCCGTCGCCCCACTTGTTCCTGCAGAAGATGCATTAGTTCTGGATTCCACCAGTTTAACTATTGAGCAAGTGATTGAAAAAGCGCTACAATATGCGCGCCAAAAACTGGCACTCGCGTAATTGCGACCGATTTAGCAGTACCCCCGCTGCAATGGATTGACGGCGGGTATGTGAAACAACCCCATCCGGCACGGAGCCAGGTGGACGTTAATATTAACCTGAAGATTAAACATGACTGAATCTTTTGCTCAACTGTTTGAAGAATCCTTAAAAGAAATCGAAACCCGTCCGGGTTCCATCGTTCGCGGTGTTGTTGTTGCTATCGACAAAGACGTTGTACTGGTTGACGCCGGTCTGAAATCTGAGTCCGCCATTCCGGCAGAGCAGTTCAAAAACGCCCAGGGCGAGCTGGAAATCCAGGTAGGTGACGAAGTTGACGTTGCTCTGGACGCAGTAGAAGACGGCTTCGGCGAAACCCTGCTGTCTCGTGAAAAAGCTAAACGTCACGAAGCATGGATCACGCTGGAGAAAGCTTACGAAGAAGCTGAAACTGTGGTCGGTGTTATCAACGGCAAAGTTAAAGGTGGCTTCACTGTTGAGCTGAATGGTATTCGTGCGTTCCTGCCAGGTTCTCTGGTAGACGTTCGTCCAGTCCGTGACACCCTGCACCTCGAAGGCAAAGAGCTTGAGTTCAAAGTAATCAAGCTGGACCAGAAGCGTAACAACGTTGTTGTTTCCCGTCGTGCCGTTATCGAATCCGAAAACAGCGCAGAACGCGATCAGCTGCTGGAAAACCTGCAGGAAGGCATGGAAGTCAAAGGTATCGTTAAGAACCTCACTGACTACGGCGCATTCGTTGACCTGGGCGGCGTTGATGGCCTGCTGCACATCACCGACATGGCGTGGAAACGCGTTAAGCACCCAAGCGAAATCGTGAACGTGGGCGACGAAATCACTGTTAAAGTGCTGAAGTTCGACCGCGAGCGTACTCGTGTATCCCTCGGCCTGAAACAGCTGGGCGAAGATCCATGGGTAGCTATCGCTAAGCGTTACCCAGAAGGTACCAAACTGACTGGCCGCGTGACCAACCTGACTGACTACGGCTGCTTCGTTGAAATCGAAGAAGGCGTTGAAGGTCTGGTACACGTTTCCGAAATGGACTGGACCAACAAAAACATCCACCCATCCAAAGTTGTTAACGTTGGTGACGTAGTGGAAGTTATGGTTCTGGATATCGACGAAGAACGTCGTCGTATCTCCCTGGGCCTGAAGCAGTGCAAAAACAACCCATGGCAGCAGTTCGCGGAAACCCACAACAAGGGCGACCGTGTTGAAGGTAAAATCAAGTCTATCACTGACTTCGGTATCTTCATCGGCCTGGACGGCGGCATCGACGGCCTGGTTCACCTGTCTGACATCTCCTGGAACGTTGCAGGCGAAGAAGCAGTTCGTGAATACAAAAAAGGCGACGAAATCGCAGCAGTTGTTCTGCAGGTTGACGCAGAGCGTGAGCGTATCTCTCTGGGCGTTAAACAGCTCGCAGAAGATCCGTTCAACAACTGGGTTGCACTGAACAAGAAAGGCGCAATCGTAAACGGTAAAGTGACTGCAGTTGACGCTAAAGGCGCAACCGTAGAACTGGCTGACGGCGTTGAAGGTTACCTGCGCGCTTCTGAAGCTTCACGTGACCGCGTTGAAGATGCCACTCTGGTTCTGAACGTTGGCGACGATGTTGAAGCTAAGTTCACCGGTGTTGACCGTAAGAACCGTGCAATCAGCCTGTCTGTTCGTGCGAAAGACGAAGCTGACGAGAAAGATGCAATCGCTACTGTTAACAAACAGGAAGATGCAAACTTCTCTAACAACGCAATGGCTGAAGCTTTCAAAGCAGCTAAAGGCGAGTAATATCAAGTCCTCAGCATCCTTTGAGCGGTAACGCATTTATCGCGCGAAGGATGAGGAGCAAACTTGACAGATTGCAGGATTCGTCCTGTAATCAATAACAAAGGGCGGCTACGGCCGCCCTTGTTTAATGAGCTGTTCAGCTAATTGGTTTGAAAGGAACCGGAGGAATCATGACCAAGTCAGAATTGATTGAAAGACTTGCCAGTCAGCAACCGCATATCCCAGCTAAAGCAGTGGAAGATGCCGTAAAAGAGATGCTGGAGCATATGGCCACCACTCTTGCCCAGGGCGAGCGCATTGAAATCCGCGGTTTCGGTAGTTTTTCTCTGCACTATCGTGCTCCACGTACCGGGCGTAACCCGAAGACTGGCGATAAAGTCGAGCTGGAAGGTAAGTACGTTCCACACTTTAAGCCGGGTAAAGAACTGCGCGATCGCGCCAATATTTACGGCAACTGAGTTTAGCCATCAGGTTAAACTGGGTTCAAAAGAAAGCACCTCCGGGTGCTTTTTTTGTACTTATCGTTTTTATTCTGAAGCCGTGCCGCAATCCCCGTGTCGTTTTCTGCAAACCGACAAAAACAGTGCAGCGTGCGCTGTAACCTGCATTTTATTCAACTGACGCCTCTCTCCCTCTTCTTACATACTGCCGCCCTGAAACAGGGAGGTCGTAATGGGAATTCCCACACTAAGTCTGTGCGCCATTCTGGCGATAGTGCCGCTACTCTGGTTACCTGAACTACCTGCACGGCATACTTTATGGATCATGGTTGCCGGCGGGTTGGTGCTGGGCTTACAGCGAAGCATCAGTCTGAAGTGTATCGGTATGGGGTTGTTATTTTGCGCGTGGGGCATTCTGGCTGCGCAGGAAAGCGTCTGGCCGATGCAGCATTTAACCACCGGTGCAGTCAAGGCAGAGGTGGAGATCACCGCCACCGATGGCGCAACAGTCCATCAGGGTAAAATCGTTGCACTTAATGGCAAACGCTGGTGGGCATCGACGGGCATCGTGTTGTATGGCAATTACCTGCCGCAAAAGGGCTGCGCGGGTCAACGCTGGGCCATGACGCTCAGGCTAAGGCCTGTACATGGTGAACTGAACGACGGAGGATATGATCCTCAGCGAAATGCTTTTGCCCGGCATCAAACGTTGAGCGGACGTTTTACACGGGCAGAAATCATTGATGAACGCTGCAGCTTGCGTGCCCGCTATCTGTCATCGCTGCACGACACCCTTTCAGCCTATCGTTGGGGAGCGGTGATCCTGGGGCTGGGGATGGGCGAGCGCCTGGATGTGCCCCGGGAAATAAAAACACTGATGCGTGAAACCGGCACGTCGCATCTGATGGCGATCTCGGGTTTGCATATCACGCTGGCGGCTTCCATCATCTGGACGCTTGCCAGGGGTTTTCAGTTTTTATTGCCGTGTCAGTGGATCCGCTGGCAGATGCCTCTGCTTGCGGGACTGTTTTTTGCGGCCTTCTACGCATGGCTAACGGGTCTGCAGCCGCCTGCATTACGCACGGTCATCGCGCTTGCGGTGCTGGCCGCTCTGCGGATCGGCGCGCGTCAGTGGTCTGCATGGCAGATCTGGTGTAGCTGTATTGCAGCGATACTCATCGTTGATCCGCTGGCGGTGCTTTCTCAAAGCCTGGTGTTGTCAGCGTTTGCTGTCGCGGCGTTGATTTTCTGGTATCAGTGGCTGCCACTCCCCAGCTGGCGCTGGACTCGCCGGGTGCGACCCCTGGTAAATTTACTCTATCTGCAGGTTGGGATGTTGCTGCTGCTCCTGCCTTTGCAGGTGTTGATGTTCCATGGCTTCAGCGTCTCTTCGCTGGTAGCCAATCTCTTTGCCGTTCCGCTGGTGACCTTTATCTCGGTTCCGCTGATCCTGCTCGGTATGCTACTGCACCTGCTCCCGCTGGTCTCTCTGGAAACTGGCGTATGGTTTGCGGCAGATAAGTCCCTGGCCGGTTTGTTCTGGCTGCTGCAGCGTCTGCCTGATGGCTGGCAGGACGTCGATGAGCGCTGGCAGTACCTGACATTACTGCCCTGGCTGGCCATTATCGGCTGGCGTTTTCGCTCCTGGAAAAGCATGCCGGCGGTGTGTCTGACAGGAACTGTCGTGCTGGCATCCCCATTCATGCGAACGGAGAAAACCGATAGCTGGACGTTGCATATGCTGGATGTGGGGCAGGGGCTATCAATGGTTATTGAGCGGCAGGGTAAAGCGCTTCTATACGACACCGGTCCCGGCTGGCCTGGGGGAGACAGTGCGCAGCAGTTGATCATTCCGTGGTTACGCTGGCATCACCTGCAACCAGAGGGCGTTATTCTCAGTCACGAGCACCTGGACCATGCTGGTGGTCTGGCATCGCTGCAGGCGGCATGGCCCGGCTTATGGGTACGAAGCCCGCTGGGGTGGGCGCAGCATCTTTCCTGCTTTCGCGGGCAGCAGTGGAAATGGCAGGGGTTAACATTCACCGTCCACTGGCCACCGGCTGGATCCACTGCCCAGGGTAACAATCGCTCCTGCGTGGTTAAAATTGATGACGGTGAGCAGAGTGTTTTGCTGACAGGGGACATTGAAGCGCAAGCGGAACAGGCTATGCTTAGCCATTACTGGCGTTATCTGACGTCAACGGTGATACAGGTGCCGCACCATGGCAGTAATACCTCCTCATCGTTGCCGCTGGTACAACGGGTGGGAGGTGAAATCGCGCTGGATTCTGCGGCCCGTTACAATGCGTGGCGATTCCCGTCAGTGAAGGTGGTGAAGCGTTATCGAAAGGAGGGCTATGTCTGGCACGATACCCCTCATTCGGGCCAAATATCGGTGACGTTTTCGCAACATGCCTGGCAAATCCGACGGTTGCGGGAGCAATATTTACCGCGTTGGTATCATCAGTGGTTTGGCGCGCCCGTCGATAACGGGTAGAATATGCGGCTATTTCAACAGATGCTGGTTTTTTGAATGCATAACGACAAAGATCTCTCCACGTGGCAAACCTTCCGCCGACTCTGGCCGATGATTGCACCTTTTAAAGCAGGTTTAATCGTGGCGGGTATAGCGTTAGTTCTCAACGCAGCCAGCGATACTTTTATGTTATCGCTCCTCAAACCGTTACTGGATGACGGTTTTGGTAAAACGGATCGCTCAGTGTTGCTATGGATGCCTCTGGTGGTGATCGGACTGATGATCTTACGCGGTATCACCAGCTATATTTCCAGTTATTGCATCTCCTGGGTGTCAGGAAAAGTGGTCATGACAATGCGCCGTCGGCTGTTCAGCCACATGATGGGCATGCCGGTGGCCTTCTTTGACAAACAATCGACAGGTACGTTGTTGTCACGTATCACCTATGACTCAGAACAGGTGGCATCCTCTTCCTCCAGCGCACTGATTACCGTTGTGCGTGAAGGTGCGTCAATTATCGGTCTGTTCGTGATGATGTTCTATTATAGCTGGCAGCTGTCGCTGATCCTCATCGTGCTGGCTCCGGTTGTTTCTGTCGCGATCCGCGTCGTTTCAAAGCGTTTTCGCAATATCAGTAAGAATATGCAGAATACGATGGGGCAGGTGACCACCAGCGCTGAGCAGATGCTGAAAGGACATAAAGAGGTGTTGATTTTCGGCGGGCAGGAGGTCGAAACAAAACGCTTCGATAAAGTCAGCAACAAAATGCGTCTGCAGGGGATGAAAATGGTCTCGGCCTCTTCAATCTCTGATCCCATTATTCAGCTGATTGCCTCTCTGGCTCTGGCATTCGTCCTGTATGCGGCAAGCTTCCCGAGCGTAATGGAAACGCTGACGGCGGGGACCATCACCGTTGTGTTCTCTTCCATGATTGCGCTGATGCGTCCGCTGAAGTCGCTGACCAACGTTAACGCCCAGTTCCAGCGCGGGATGGCAGCATGCCAGACGCTGTTCAGCATCCTGGATTCTGAGCAAGAGAAAGACGAAGGTACTCGCGTCATTGAGCGCGCAAAGGGCGATGTCGAATTCCGCAACGTGACCTTCACTTACCCTGGCCGTGAAGTTCCAGCATTACGTAACATCAACCTGACCATTCCGGCAGGCAAAACCGTTGCGCTGGTCGGCCGTTCCGGTTCGGGTAAATCGACGATTGCCAGCCTGATTACCCGTTTCTACGACATCGATCAGGGTGAAATTCTGTTAGACGGTCACGACCTGCGGGAATACACCCTGCAGTCGCTGCGTAACCAGGTTGCGCTGGTTTCTCAGAACGTGCATCTGTTCAACGATACTGTTGCGAACAACATTGCCTATGCGCGCACTGAAGAGTACAGCCGCGAGCAGATTGAAGAAGCCGCTCGCATGGCCTATGCCATGGACTTTATTAACAAGATGGACAACGGCCTGGATACCATCATCGGTGAGAATGGAGTTCTGCTCTCCGGTGGTCAACGTCAGCGTATCGCCATCGCCCGTGCACTGCTGCGTAACAGCCCTATTCTGATCCTCGACGAAGCAACCTCTGCTTTGGATACAGAATCTGAACGTGCAATTCAGTCTGCGCTGGATGAACTGCAAAAGAACCGTACATCACTGGTGATTGCGCACCGCCTGTCAACGATTGAACAGGCTGACGAAATCGTCGTTGTGGAGGATGGGGTCATTGTAGAACGCGGTAGCCATACCGATTTACTGGCACAGCGTGGTGTTTACGCTCAGCTCCATAAGATGCAGTTCGGCGAATGATTGCCCGCATCTGGTCCGGTGAGTCCCCGCTGTGGCTGCTGCTTCTGCCGCTCTCCTGGCTGTATGGTCTGGTGAGCGGCATTATTCGTCTGCTTTACCGTCTGGGGCTAAAGCGGGCGTGGCGTGCGCCGGTGCCGGTTGTCGTGGTGGGTAACCTCACGGCAGGGGGGAACGGTAAAACCCCTGTGGTCATCTGGCTGGTTGAGCAACTGCAAAAGCGCGGCATCCGCCCCGGCGTGGTGTCGCGAGGTTACGGCGGCAAAGCGGCGCACTATCCACTGCTCCTGACGCTGGACACGACGACCGCCGAGGCGGGGGATGAGCCGGTATTGATTTATCAGCGTACTGGCGCGCCTGTCGCAGTCTCTCCGGTGCGTAGTGATGCTGTTCAGGCGCTGCTTGCCGAACACGACGTGCAAATAATTATTACCGATGACGGTCTGCAGCATTACGCGCTGGCGCGTGATAAAGAGATTGTGGTCATTGATGGCGTACGCCGTTTTGGCAACGGCTGGTGGCTGCCTGCAGGCCCCATGCGTGAACGCGCTTCGCGCCTGAAGTCCGTGGATGCGGTGATTGTTAACGGCGGTGTGGCACAGCCGGGGGAGATCCCGATGCAACTCCAGCCAGGCATGGCAATTAACCTGTTGACCGGTGAACGACAGGCCGTTTCCCGGCTACCGGCGCTGGTCGCGATGGCAGGTATTGGTCATCCTCCGCGTTTCTTCGCAACGCTGGAACAGTGTGGTGCCCGCCTTGAAAAGCGTGTTCCGCTGGCCGATCACCAGGCGCTGGTGGCGGAGCAGGTAGACGCGTTGACAACATCCGGTCAGACATTAATCATGACCGAAAAAGATGCGGTGAAATGCCGCGCTTTTGCGAAAGAAAACTGGTGGTATCTGCCGGTTGACGCTGAACTCAGCGGCGAGCAGCCGGAACACTTGCTCCAGGAACTGATTGCGTTGGTGCATTAAGAGCTTACGCGGTTCTGGTGGCGCTTTGACTGACAGGAAAACGCATGTCTTTACCGCAACTCTCGCTTTCAGCCGCACGTAACTTGCACCTTGCCGTACAAGGACTTCTTAAAAAGCCCCGTCGCCGCGCGCAGCCTGCCGATATCCTCACTACCGTGCAACGCATGTCGTTGTTGCAAATCGACACCATCAACATTGTGGCTCGTAGCCCCTACCTGGTGCTGTTCAGCCGGCTGGGTAATTATCCGCCTCAGTGGCTCGATGATGCGCTCAGCAAGGGAGAGCTGATGGAATACTGGGCACATGAAGCCTGTTTCCTGCCCCGCAGCGATTTTGCCCTGGTTCGCCACCGTATGCTCGCCCCGGAAAAAATGGGCTGGAAATACCGGCAGGCGTGGATGCACGAGCATGCGGCTGAGATTGAGCAGCTCATTGCCCATATCGCGGAAAAGGGGCCAGTACGTTCCGCGGATTTTGAACATCCACGAAAAGGGGCAAGCGGCTGGTGGGAATGGAAACCGCACAAGCGTCATCTCGAAGGGTTGTTTACATCAGGCAAGGTGATGGTAGTCGAGCGGCGTAATTTTCAACGGGTGTACGACCTGACGCAGCGGGTGATGCCTCACTGGGACGACGAGCGCGACCTGCTCACACAGGAGGCAGCCGAAGCCGTCATGCTTGAAAACAGCGCCCGCAGTCTGGGTATTTTCCGTCCGCAATGGCTGGCCGATTATTACCGTCTCCGACAGCCCGAGCTGAAACCGTTGCTGGATAACTGGCAGCGTGAACAGCGGGTTATCCCGGTCTCTGTAGAGAAGTTGGGCGAAATGTGGCTGCATGCGGATTTACTCCCGCTGCTGCCACAAGCTGAAGCAGGTAAACTTCAGGCAACCCATAGCGCGGTGCTGTCACCTTTTGATCCGGTGGTCTGGGACAGAAAACGGGCCGAGCAGCTGTTTGATTTCAGCTACCGGCTGGAGTGCTACACTCCCGCGCCAAAGCGCCAGTACGGTTACTTTGTTTTGCCCCTGCTGCACAAGGGACAACTGGTAGGGCGCATGGATGCCAAAATGCACCGTAAAACCGGCACGCTAGAGGTCATTGCGCTGTATCTGGAAGAGGGCGTCAGGTTAACCGCGCCCCTGGAAAAAGGGTTAACATCCGCCATCAATGATTTCGCCTGCTGGCAGAAGGCCTGTGAAGTGACGCTGGGCCGCGTGCCTGACGGACTCTTTACATCCTGTCGAAGTGGCTGGGAAACAGGCACGCCCTGAAAAGAGAATGTGTTAAGCTTTAGCGATTACCCATACGGAGGAACTATGGATCACCGTTTACTTGAAATTATTGCCTGCCCGGTGTGCAACGGCAAACTCTACTATAGCCAGGACAAACAAGAGCTGATTTGCAAACCGGACAGCCTGGCTTTCCCGCTGCGTGACGGTATTCCGGTACTGCTGGAAAACGAAGCCCGTTCCCTGGTCGCAGAAGAGAGCAAACCATGAGCTTTGTCGTCATTATTCCTGCCCGTTACGCCTCAACGCGTCTGCCGGGTAAGCCGCTGGTAGATATCAACGGCAAGCCAATGATTGTGCATGTCCTTGAACGCGCCCGTGAGTCCGGCGCTGACCGTATTATCGTGGCCACCGATCATCCTGATGTTGCGCGTGCGGTTGAAGCCGCAGGCGGGGAAGTGTGCATGACCCGCGCCGATCACCAGTCTGGTACTGAACGACTGGCTGAAGTGGTTGAGAAATGCGCATTCAGCGACGATACGGTAATCGTTAACGTGCAGGGCGACGAACCGATGATCCCGGCGGCGATTATTCGTCAGGTGGCGGAAAACCTGGCGCAGCGTCAGGTTGGCATGGCAACTCTCGCGGTACCTATCCACCACGCGGAAGAAGCGTTCAACCCGAACGCGGTGAAGGTTGTGACGGATGCGGAGGGCTATGCGCTCTATTTCTCCCGTGCCACCATCCCGTGGGATCGTGATCGCTTTGCGGTGTCCAAAGAGACCATTGGCGATACCTTCCTGCGCCATATTGGCATCTACGGCTATCGCGCTGGCTTTATTCGCCGGTATGTAACCTGGACACCGAGTCCGCTGGAGCATATTGAAATGCTGGAACAGCTTCGTGTGCTCTGGTACGGCGAAAAGATCCACGTTGCCGTCGCCGAAGAGGTGCCTGGTACAGGCGTAGACACCCCAGAAGATCTTGAGCGCGTTCGCGCTGAATTGCGTTAATCCTTGCGGCATCCCTCTTTTGGGAGGGATGCACTCCGCCGTTTATTTTCTCTTATCTTTTCCATAATTGATCTCCGCAGGGTGACATCTGCGTCCTGCGCGCTCATTATAAAAGCAGTAGTCTTAATGGGGGTAATCTCATATGGAACAGCTGCGTGCCGAACTGAGTCACCTGCTTGGCGAGAAGTTAAGCCGGGTGGAATGTGTAAGTGAAAAGGCAGATACCGCGCTCTGGTCGTTGTACGACAGTCAGGGAAACCCAATGCCGCTGATGGCCCGAAGCTTTACCTCGCCGGGTGTAGCCAGGCAGCTCGCCTGGAAAATTTCAATGCTCGCGCGGCAAGGAACCGTGCGTATGCCGACGGTTTATGGGGTGATGACGCATGAAGAGCACCCCGGTCCGGATGTTCTGCTGATTGAGCGTTTACGCGGAGTATCCGTTGAAGCCCCGGCGCGTACACCGGAGCGCTGGGAACAACTGAAAGACCAGATTGTGGAGGCACTGCTGGCCTGGCACCGGCAGGATAGCCGTGGCCTTGTGGGACCCGTCGACAGCACTCAGGAAAATCTCTGGCCGCTGTGGTATCGCCAGCGGGTGGAGGTGCTGTGGGGAACGCTTAATCAGTTCAACAACACCGGCTTGACCATGCAGGATAAACGTATCCTGTTCCGCACCCGGGAGTGTTTACCGGCGCTGTTTGAGGGCTTTAACGACAACTGCGTGTTGATACACGGTAATTTTACCCTGCGTAGCATGCTTAAAGATTCTCGTAGCGATCAGCTTCTGGCAATGCTGGGGCCAGGGGTCATGCTCTGGGCTCCGCGCGAGTACGACCTGTTCAGGCTCAGCGACAGCGCGGCCGCTGAAGGCTTGCTGTGGCACTATCTGCAGCGCGCGCCCGTTGCGGAGGCGTTTCTCTGGCGGCGCTGGCTTTATTTATTGTGGGATGAAGTGGCGCAGCTGGTGAATACCGGACGTTTCAACCGCGCCAACTTTGACCTTGCGACAAAATCACTCCTGCCCTGGCTCGCCTGAGGAGCCTTTCAGCCACTGCCAGATGCGTCCCAGCGTCTCATAGCCGACGCGATCGCTATGCATCAACCACATTGGGGACGGGATCACCCGTTCCCATGGGTTGAGCGGGGCGTTAATGGCCATCTGGTTCGCCGGCGCGGGAAGCGGGTGCAGACCTTGTTTTTCGAAGAAAATCATTGCCCTTGGCAGATGTGAAGCAGATGTCACCAGTAAGAACGGAACATCGCCAATAGCCTGTTTCACCGCGGCGGCTTCTTCTTCGGTATCTTTCGGACTGTCCAGCGTGATAATAGCGGAGCGCGGCACGCCGAGGGATTCCGCCACCCTGGCGCCGGCTTCAGCCGTGCTGACCGGGTTGGTTTTGGCTGGCGCGCCGGTGAAGATCATTTTCGATCCCGGATTAGCCAGCCACAGGCGAATACCTTCGTTCAGGCGCGGCAGGCTGTTATTGATCAGGTTGGAGCTGGGGGCCCAGTTTGGATCCCAGGTATACCCGCCGCCCAGCACCACGATGTACTCCACTTTCTGGTTTCCCTGCCAGGTTGGGTAGGTGTTTTCGATGGGACGTAACAGTTTGTCTGCGACGGGTTGCAGGCTCAGCAGCAGCAGTACCAGCCAGCCGAAGGTGATCAGCGTTTTGCCACTTTTCTGAAAGCGACTAAACCACACCAGCCCCAGCCCCAGCGCGATGATGAGCAGCAGTAGCGGAAGGGGAAGCATCATGCCTCCAATGTATTTCTTCAGGGTAAAAAGCATCCTTTTTGGTTCCTTTTTTAACCATATAGCAGGCGAATACCCGTGATATTACACCAGAGAGGTTCATTCTCCGCGCGGGTGTGACAAAATAGCGGTTTTGCAGTTAGCGAGTGGAACTCTCCCAATGCGGGATCGCAATTTTGATGACATCGCGGAAAAGTTTTCGCGCAACATATACGGCACCACAAAAGGGCAGTTACGTCAGACGATCCTCTGGCAGGATCTGGACACCATTCTGGCCACGTATGGCGGTCAAACGTTGCGCGTGCTTGACGCCGGAGGCGGTGAAGGGCAGACGGCCATAAAAATGGCTGAGCGCGGTCATCACGTCACACTTTGCGATCTTTCTGCTGAGATGGTTGCGCGTGCCACGCGTGCAGCAGAGGAGAAAGGTGTGAGCGACAACATGCATTTTGTACAATGCGCCGCTCAGGACATCGCACAGCATTTGGAAACCCAGGTTGATCTGATATTGTTTCATGCGGTGCTGGAATGGATAGCCGATCCGTTAAGCGTGTTACAAACCCTGTGGTCGATGCTACGCCCGGGCGGTACGCTGTCGCTGATGTTCTACAATGCTAACGGCTTCCTGATGCACAACATGGTTGCGGGCAACTTCGACTATGTTCAGGTCGGAATGCCTAAAAAGAAAAAGCGCACGCTTTCCCCGGACTATCCGCGCGATCCCCAGCAGGTTTACGGCTGGCTGGAAGAGATTGGCTGGCAGATAACCGGGAAGACGGGCGTCAGGGTGTTTCATGATTATCTGCGTGAAAAACACAAACAGCGTGACTGTTTTGACACCTTAACAGAATTAGAAACGCGGTATTGCCGTCAGGAACCGTTTATCAGTCTTGGCCGCTATATTCACGTCACCGCGCACAAGCCGCAGATGCAAGGATAACCTATGAGTGAATTTTCCCAGACAGTCCCCGAACTGGTTGCCTGGGCCAGGAAAAATGATTTCTCCATCTCGCTGCCGGTAGACAGACTCTCTTTCCTGCTGGCGGTTGCCACGCTGAACGGCGAACGGCTCGATGGCGAAATGAGCGAGGGTGAACTGGTGGATGCGTTCCGCCATGTGAGTGATGCGTTTGAGCAAACCAGCGAAACCATTAGCGTGCGTGCCAACAACGCAATCAACGATATGGTGCGTCAACGTCTGCTGAACCGCTTTACCAGCGAGCAGGCGGAAGGTAACGCCATTTATCGACTGACGCCACTGGGCATCGGCATTACCGATTACTACATCCGCCAGCGTGAGTTTTCCACGTTGCGCCTTTCCATGCAGCTCTCCATTGTGGCGGGTGAACTCAAGCGTGCAGCCGATGCTGCGGATGAAAACGGTGATGAATTCCACTGGCACCGTAACGTCTACGCGCCGCTGAAATATTCGGTAGCGGAGATTTTTGACAGTATCGATCTGACCCAGCGTCTGATGGACGAACAGCAGCAGCAGGTGAAAGATGATATCGCGCAATTGCTGAATAAAGACTGGCGTGCGGCCATCTCCAGCTGTGAACTGCTGTTGTCGGAAACCTCCGGCACGCTGCGTGAACTGCAGGATACGCTGGAAGCCGCAGGCGATAAGCTCCAGGCCAACCTGCTGCGCATTCAGGATGCGACCATGGCACATGACGATCTGCATTTTATCGACCGTCTGGTCTTTGATTTGCAGAGCAAGCTCGATCGCATCATTAGCTGGGGCCAGCAATCGATTGACCTGTGGATCGGTTACGATCGTCACGTACATAAATTTATCCGTACCGCCATCGATATGGATAAAAACCGCGTCTTTGCTCAGCGTCTGCGTCAGTCTGTTCAAACCTACTTCGATGCGCCGTGGGCGCTAACCTACGCCAATGCCGATCGTCTGCTCGATATGCGTGACGAAGAGATGGCGCTGCGTGATGAAGAGGTAACCGGTGAGCTGCCACCGGATCTGGAGTACGAAGAATTCAACGAAATTCGTGAGCAACTTGCGGCCATGATCGAAGAACAGCTCGCTGTCTACAAAACCAGACAGGTACCGCTGGATCTTGGTCTCGTGGTGCGCGACTATCTGGCGCAATATCCTCGCGCGCGCCACTTCGACGTTGCCCGCATTGTGGTAGATCAGGCGGTTCGCCTGGGTATCGCGCAAGCAGATTTCACCGGACTGCCGCCGAAGTGGCAGCCGATTAACGATTACGGAGCCAAGGTACAGGCGCATGTCATTGACAAATATTGAACAAGTGATGCCATTAAAGCTGGCACAGGCGCTGGCGAATCCGTTATTTCCGGCGCTGGACAGCCAGCTGCGTGCCGGTCGTCATATTGGCCTCGACGAGCTGGATAATCACGCCTTTTTGATGGACTTCCAGGAGTATCTGGAAGAGTTTTACGCACGCTATAACGTTGAGCTTATCCGCGCGCCGGAAGGTTTCTTCTACCTGCGTCCGCGTTCCACCACGCTTATTCCGCGCTCTGTGCTTTCCGAGCTGGATATGATGGTCGGCAAAATTCTGTGCTACCTCTACCTCAGCCCGGAACGTCTGGCAAATGAAGGGATCTTCACCCAGCAGGAGCTTTACGATGAGCTGTTGACGCTGGCAGACGAAAGCAAGCTGCTGAAGCTTGTGAACAACCGTTCTACGGGGTCGGATCTCGATCGTCAGAAATTGCAGGAAAAAGTTCGCTCTTCTCTGAACCGTCTGCGTCGTCTGGGGATGGTCTGGTTTATGGGCCACGACAGCAGCAAATTCCGCATTACGGAATCTGTTTTCCGCTTCGGTGCCGACGTGCGTGCGGGCGACGACGCGCGTGAAGCGCAGCTTCGCATGATCCGCGACGGTGAGGCGATGCCGGTGGAAAACCATTTGCAGCTCAATGACGAGCCTGAAGACAATCAGCCGGATAGCGGGGAGGAAGAGTAATGATTGAACGCGGTAAATTTCGCTCACTAACGCTGATTAACTGGAACGGCTTTTTTGCCCGAACCTTTGATCTTGATGAGCTGGTGACAACGCTCTCCGGCGGTAACGGTGCGGGTAAATCCACCACCATGGCGGCCTTTGTGACGGCGCTGATCCCTGATTTGACGCTGCTGCACTTCCGTAACACCACCGAAGCGGGGGCGACAAGCGGCTCCCGCGATAAAGGCCTGCACGGTAAGCTCAAAGCTGGCGTCTGTTATTCGGTGCTGGATGTGATCAACTCCCGTCATCAGCGTGTGGTGGTGGGCGTGCGTCTACAGCAGGTCGCCGGTCGCGACCGAAAAGTGGATATCAAACCGTTCGCGATTCAGGGCCTGCCAACCTCAATGCAGCCAACGGCGCTGCTGACGGAAACGCTCAATGAGCGCCAGGCGCGCGTACTGACGCTGCAGGAGCTGAAAGACAAGCTCGAAGCTATCGAAGGCGTGCAGTTCAAGCAGTTCAACTCGATTACCGATTACCACTCCCTGATGTTCGATCTGGGCGTGGTGGCGCGTCGTCTGCGTACCGCATCCGACCGCAGCAAATATTACCGTCTGATTGAAGCCTCCCTGTACGGCGGGATCTCCAGCGCCATTACCCGCTCCCTGCGCGACTACCTGTTGCCGGAAAACAGCGGCGTGCGTAAGGCCTTCCAGGACATGGAAGCCGCGCTGCGTGAAAACCGCATGACGCTGGAAGCGATTCGCGTTACCCAGTCTGACCGCGATCTGTTTAAACACCTGATCAGTGAAGCCACCAACTATGTGGCGGCGGATTATATGCGTCACGCCAACGAGCGTCGTGTGCATCTCGATCAGGCATTAGAGTACCGCCGCGAGCTGTTCACCTCGCGTAAACAGCTGGTGGCCGAGCAGTATAAGCACGTTGAAATGGCCCGTGAACTGGGCGAACACAACGGGGCTGAAGGCGATCTGGAAGCCGATTATCAGGCCGCCAGCGATCACCTGAACCTGGTTCAGACCGCGCTGCGCCAGCAGGAAAAAATCGAGCGCTACGAAGCCGATCTCGATGAACTGCAAATTCGTCTCGAAGAGCAAAACGAAGTGGTGGCCGAAGCCGCCGACATGCAGGAAGAGAACGAAGCGCGTGCCGAAGCCGCCGAACTGGAAGTGGATGAGCTGAAAAGCCAGCTCGCCGATTACCAGCAGGCGCTGGACGTGCAGCAGACGCGTGCAATTCAGTACAACCAGGCCCTGCAGGCATTGCAGCGTGCGAAAGAGCTATGCCATCTGCCTGACCTGACGCCGGACAGCGCCGATGAATGGCTGGACACCTTCCAGGCGAAAGAGCAGGAAGCCACGGAAAAACTGCTCTCCCTGGAACAGAAAATGAGCGTCGCGCAGACCGCGCACAGCCAGTTTGAACAAGCTTATCAGCTGGTGGTGGCGATTAACGGCCCGCTGGCGCGAAACGAAGCGTGGGACGTAGCCCGCGAGTTGCTGCGCGACGGCGTCAACCAGCGTCATCTGGCTGAGCAGGTGCAACCGCTGCGTATGCGTCTGAACGAGCTGGAACAGCGTCTGCGCGAGCAGCAGGAGGCCGAGCGTCTGCTGGCCGAGTTCTGTAAGCGTCAGGGTAAACATTACGATATTGACGATCTCGAGGCTCTGCACCAGGAGCTTGAAGCCCGTATCGCCGCCCTTTCCGATACGGTATCCAGCGCCAGCGAACAGCGGATGACGCTGCGTCAGGAGCTGGAGCAGCTTCAGTCCCGCTCGCAGACGCTGTTGCAACGCGCACCCGTCTGGCTGGCGGCGCAAAGCAGCCTGAACCAGCTCAGCGAACAGTGCGGTGAAACGTTCGAATCCAGCCAGGAAGTGACCGAATATCTGCAACAGCTGCTGGAGCGCGAGCGCGAGGCGATTGTTGAGCGTGATGAAGTTGGTGCGCGCAAGCGCGAGGTTGATGAAGAGATTGAACGCTTAAGCCAGCCGGGCGGTGCGGAAGATGCCCGCCTGAATACGCTGTCGGAGCGTTTCGGTGGCGTACTGCTGTCAGAAATTTATGATGACGTGGGTCTGGACGATGCGCCGTACTTCTCCGCGCTGTATGGCCCGTCGCGTAACGCGATTGTGGTGCCGGATCTGTCTCTGATTGCCGAACAGCTCGAAGGGCTGGAAGATTGCCCGGAAGATCTCTATCTGATCGAAGGGGATCCGCAATCGTTCGATGACAGCGTGTTTAGCGTTGACGAGCTGGAAAAAGCGGTAGTGGTGAAAATCGCTGACCGTCAGTGGCGTTACTCGCGCTTCCCGGAACTTCCTCTGTTCGGCCGCGCCGCGCGTGAAAGCCGTATTGAGAGCCTGCACGCTGAGCGTGAAACACTGTCTGAACGTTTTGCGACGTTGTCGTTTGACGTGCAGAAAACCCAGCGCCTGCATCAGGCATTTAGCCGCTTTATCGGTAGCCATCTGGGAGTGGCCTTTGAGGCTGACCCGGAAGCGGAAATTCGCAAGCTCAACACCCGCCGTGGCGAGCTTGAGCGCGCAATTGCCAGCCATGAAAATGACAACCAGCAGAGCCGCGTTCAGTTTGAACAGGCGAAAGAGGGCGTTGCTGCCCTGAACCGCATTCTGCCGCGTCTGAATCTGCTGGCGGACGATACGCTGGCTGACCGTGTGGATGAAATCCAGGAACGTCTGGATGAAGCGCAGGAGGCTGCGCGCTTCGTGCAGCAACACGGTAATCAGCTGGCGAAGCTGGAGCCGGTCGTTTCGGTGCTTCAGAGCGATCCAGAGCAGTTTGAGCAGCTAAAAGAAGATTATGCCTGGTCCCAGCAGGTGCAGCGTGAAGCACGCCAGCAGGCGTTTGCCCTGACGGAAGTGGTGCAGCGTCGCGCTCACTTCGGCTACTCTGACTCGGCGGAAATGCTGAGCGGTAACAGCGATCTGAACGAGAAATTACGCCAGCGTCTTGAGCAGGCTGAAGCGGAACGTACGCGTGCCCGTGAAGCGATGCGTAGCCACGCGGCCCAGTTGAACCAGTACAACCAGGTTCTGGCCTCGCTAAAAAGCTCCTTTGATACCAAGAAAGAGCTGTTAAACGATCTGCAAAAAGAGCTGCAGGATATCGGCGTCCGTGCCGACAGCGGGGCAGAAGAGCGGGCGCGTGTTCGTCGTGATGAGCTGCATGCCCAGCTGAGCAATAACCGCGCGCGTCGTAATCAGCTGGAAAAAGCGCTGACCTTCTGTGAAGCGGAGATGGATAACCTGACCCGCCGCCTGCGCAAGCTGGAGCGCGACTATCACGAAATGCGCGAGCAGGTGGTATCTGCGAAGGCAGGCTGGTGCGCGGTGATGCGCATGGTGAAAGACAATAATGTTGAACGCCGTCTGCATCGTCGTGAACTGGCGTACCTCTCTGCTGATGAACTGCGATCGATGTCGGATAAGGCGTTGGGTGCGCTGCGTCTGGCGGTGGCAGATAACGAACATCTGCGCGATGTGCTGCGTATGTCTGAAGATCCGAAGCGTCCTGAGCGTAAAATTCAGTTCTTCGTGGCGGTATACCAGCATCTGCGTGAGCGTATTCGTCAGGACATCATCCGTACCGACGATCCGGTCGAAGCCATTGAACAGATGGAAATTGAACTGGGGCGCCTGACGGAAGAACTGACCTCCCGTGAGCAGAAGCTGGCTATCAGCTCCCGTAGCGTGGCGAACATCATCCGCAAGACCATTCAGCGCGAGCAGAACCGTATTCGCCAGCTGAACCAGGGTCTGCAGAGCGTATCGTTTGGTCAGGTGAACAGCGTACGTCTGAATGTAAACGTCCGTGAAGCGCACTCTACGCTGCTGGATGTGCTCTCTGAGCAGCATGAACAGCATCAGGATCTGTTTAACAGCAACCGTCTGACCTTCTCTGAAGCGCTGGCGAAGCTGTATCAGCGTCTGAATCCGCAGATTGATATGGGGCAACGTACGCCGCAAACCATCGGTGAAGAGCTGCTGGATTACCGTAACTACCTGGAGATGGAAGTTGAGGTTAACCGTGGTTCAGACGGCTGGCTGCGTGCGGAATCCGGGGCACTGTCGACCGGTGAAGCTATCGGTACCGGGATGTCGATTCTGGTGATGGTGGTGCAGAGCTGGGAAGATGAAGCGCGTCGTCTGCGCGGCAAAGATATTTCCCCATGCCGTCTGCTGTTCCTTGATGAGGCAGCGCGTCTGGATGCCCGCTCCATCGCCACGCTGTTTGAGCTCTGCGAACGTCTGGATATGCAGCTCATCATTGCGGCACCGGAAAATATTAGTCCGGAAAAAGGCACAACCTATAAACTGGTGCGTAAAGTGTTCCAGAACAGCGAGCACGTTCATGTTGTAGGCCTGCGTGGCTTTGCTCCGCAGCCGCCGGAGTCCTTACCGGGCACAGCAGACGCCTCCTGAGGCGTGTTGTTACAAAGTGCGGCGCATTAGCGCCGCTTTTTTTTACGCTTAACTTATGCTTACGGCTGCGTTATCTTTAAACTTCTTTACATAAGGTAAGGCAACTGCGTTTGTGCCTTCCTATAATGAATAAAAGCCCCAGTGTGATGGGCATGTCGTGAGAAAACAGGGGGCAAGGGATGTTGCTAAAGAAAAATCGTGGTCATCAGCTGTCAGCGTTGAGTTTGTGTCTGGCGGTGATGTTTGCTCCACTGTTAAGCGCTCAGGCCGATGAGCCTGAAGTTGTACCGTCAGACAGTTCCGCGACGATGGGTGCGCAGCCGACGTCGCTGTCACAACCGCTGGATCAATCTCCGGCGACGGCCATTTTAGCGGGTATCAGACCGCTACCCGAAGGTATCGACACCGGCGCGCTCCGCCAGCAGCTTCTAACCGGGCTTCCAGCAGGATACACGCCTGCCTACATTAACCAGCTTACGCTGCTTTATGCCGCGCGTGATATGAAGCCGATGTGGGAAAACCGGGACGCCGTGCGCGCTTTTCAGCAGCAGCTGGCGGAAGTCGCCATTGCAGGTTTTCAGCCGCAATTCACCACCTGGGTTGAGCTTCTGACCGATCCGGCCGTTACCGGTCAGGCGCGTGACGTGGTGCTGTCTGATGCCATGATGGGCTACCTCCAGTTCGTGGCGGGCATTCCGGTCAATGGCAACCGCTGGTTATACAGTCAAAAACCGTACAAGCTGGCGACGCCGGCGCTGTCGGTCATTAACCAGTGGCAACTGGCGCTGGACAACGGTGACCTGCCGCGCTTTATCGCAAGCCTGGCGCCTGCCCATCCGCAGTATGCCACCATGCATCAGTCGCTGCTTGAGCTGGTTGCCGATTCCCGCCCGTGGCCTCAGGTGCGTGGCACAACCACGCTTCGTCCGGGACAGTGGAGCAGCGATGTCCCGGCGATCCGCGAAATTATGAAACGCTCCGGCATTCTCGAAAGCGGTCCTAAGATTGCGCTGCCCGGCGACGATACGCAAAGCGCGGTCGTCAGCCCCTCGGCCCCGGTAAAAGAGAAAAAGGCCGTTGCGCAGAGTAACAAACCCGCCGCCTACGATCGCGAACTGGTCGCGGCGGTTAAGCAGTTCCAGGCCGCGCAGGGGCTGGGCGCAGACGGGGTGATCGGTCCATCCACCCGCGACTGGCTGAACGTCTCGCCTGCCCAGCGTGCTGGGGTGCTGGCGCTGAATATCCAGCGTTTACGTCTTCTGCCGGGAACACTGTCGACCGGGATTATGGTGAATATTCCAGCGTATTCGCTGGTTTATTATCAGAACGGTAGCGAAGTGCTGGCGTCGCGCGTGATTGTCGGACGTCCTGACCGTAAAACGCCGATGATGAGCAGTGCCCTGAATAACGTGGTGGTAAACCCGCCGTGGAACGTGCCACCGACGCTGGCGCGCAAGGATATTCTGCCTAAGGTCTGGAACGATCCTGGCTATCTGGAGCGTCATAACTATACGGTGATCCGCGGCTGGAACAGCAAAGAGACGATCGATCCGTGGATGGTTGACTGGTCAACAATTACGCCGTCGAACCTGCCATTCCGTTTCCAGCAGGCACCGGGTGCGCATAACTCGCTGGGGCGCTATAAATTCAACATGCCAAGTTCGGACGCTATCTATCTGCATGATACGCCGAACCATAACCTGTTCCAGAAAGATGCCCGCGCGCTCAGCTCAGGCTGCGTTCGTGTGAATAAGGCATCGGAACTGGCGAATATGCTGTTGCAGGATGCGGGCTGGAACGACACGCGGATCTCCGATGCCCTCAAGCAGGGGGACACCCGTTACGTTAACATTCGACACAATATACCGGTCAATCTTTACTATCTGACGGCGTTTGTTGGTGAAGATGGACGTACCCAGTATCGTACAGATATTTACAATTATGATCTCACGGCGCGATCCGGCGCACAAATTTTGCCAAAAGCTGAACAATTAATCAGGTAAATGAAGCAGTTCGGGAAAATAGGTTGTCGTAAGTTAGGGCAAATACGTGGCGATATGGCTGGAAGCCGCGTATTTGCTGGGGTTGGGTGCCTTGACGTCGTCGGCTTTGCCAGTTAAGGTGCCCTTCGTGCGCTAAGCATATTACGATTTCTTTGACCTGTAGACCTGATTATCATGGACAAATTTGACGCTAATCGCCGCAAACTGCTGGCGTTAGGTGGCGTTGCGCTCGGCGCAGCGGCCATCCTGCCGACGCCAGCATTTGCCACCCTCTCGACACCTCGTCCGCGTATTTTAACGCTCAACAATCTGCATACTGGTGAGTCGCTAAAAGCGGAATTCTTCGATGGCAGAGGCTATATTCAGGATGAATTAGCAAGACTTAACCATTTTTTCCGTGATTTCCGCGCGAATAAAGTAAAAGCCATCGACCCAGGATTATTTGACCAGTTGTTCCGCCTTCAGGGCCTGCTGGGTACCAGCAAGCCGGTGCAACTCATTTCGGGTTATCGTTCCATTGATACCAATAATGAATTGCGCGCCCGCAGCCGTGGGGTAGCGAAAAAAAGCTATCACACCAGGGGCCAGGCAATGGATTTCCATATTGAAGGCGTTTCGTTAGCCAATATTCGCAAAGCTGCGTTATCTATGCGCGCAGGTGGTGTAGGATATTACCCAAGTAGTAACTTTGTGCATATTGATACCGGTCCAGTTCGGCACTGGTAATAACGAAACACAGGAGCAGTATGAACTATCGTATTATTCCGGTTACGGCGTTCTCCCAGAATTGTTCATTGATCTGGTGTGAGCAAACCAAACTGGCCGTGCTTGTCGATCCCGGCGGTGACGCTGAGAAGATCAAACAGGAAGTTGCAGAAAGCGGTGTGACGCTGATGCAGATTTTACTGACGCATGGTCACCTTGACCATGTCGGCGCAGCGGCGGAGCTGGCACAGCACTATGGAGT
This sequence comes from Enterobacter cloacae complex sp. 309I3, assembly GCF_050031595.1. NCBI lineage: Bacteria > Pseudomonadati > Pseudomonadota > Gammaproteobacteria > Enterobacterales > Enterobacteriaceae > Enterobacter > Enterobacter cloacae complex sp. 309I3. The sequence goes on from NZ_JBLGWI010000001.1 coordinate 1,668,216, forward strand.
GCCGGTGATCGGTCCGGAAAAAGAAGATGAGTTCTGGCTGCAGGGTTTGCCAGCCCAAAGCCGCATGTTTGGCCTCGATGAGTGTCAGCCATTGACGCCCGATCGCTGGTTAAACGAAGGAGAGCGTGTGAACGTAGGGAATGTGACTTTACAGGTGTTGCATTGTCCTGGGCATACGCCAGGCCATATTGTCTTCTTTGATGACCAGTCCCGTCTGCTGATTTCCGGCGATGTGATCTTCAAAGGTGGCGTAGGACGCAGCGATTTCCCGCGTGGCGACCACGGACAGCTGATCCAGTCGATTAAACAGAAGTTATTGCCACTGGGTGATGACGTGACGTTTATCCCTGGACACGGCCCGATGTCGACGCTGGGCTACGAGCGGGTGCATAACCCCTTCCTTCAGGATGAAATGCCTGTCTGGTAAATCCGGATAATAAAAAAAGCCTGCATAGTGCAGGCTTTTTTGTGGGCGCTAATTACATTACAGTACGGCGACAATCGCTTCGCACAGTGGCGCCATGTTGTCAGGGGTCATACCTGCAACGTTCACGCGGCCAGAGGCCACGGCGTACACGCCAAACTCTTCACGCAGACGCAGAACCTGTTCTTTGGTCAGGCCACTGAAAGAGAACATACCGTTCTGCTTAGTAATAAAGCTGAAATCACGGTCTGCACCTTTCTCTGCCAGGGTGTTCACAAACAGCAGGCGCATGCGCTGAATACGCTGACGCATATCGTTGAGCTCTTGTTCCCAAATCGCGCGGAGCGCATCGTTGCTCAGGATGGTGGCAACGACAGAGGCACCGTGTGCTGGTGGGTTAGAGTAGTTAGCGCGGATAACTGATTTCATCTGGCTGAACGCACGATCGGCAGTCTCTTCGTTTGCTGCGACCAGCGTGCAGGCACCAACACGCTCATTGTACAGGCCAAAGTTCTTGGAGTAGGAGCTAGCAACGATCAGCTCCTGATGGACGGCTGCGAAAGCGCGCAGACCTTCAGCATCTTCTTCCAGACCACGGGCGAAGCCCTGGTAAGCGAAGTCAAACAGTGGCAGCCAGCCTTTTTCGACAGACAGTTTCGCCAGCTGTTCCCACTGTTCAAGCGTCGGATCAATGCCGGTTGGGTTGTGGCAGCAGCCGTGGAACAGTACCACGTCGCCCGCCTGGGCTTCACTCAGGCTCGCCAGCAGACCGTCGAAGTCCAGAGCGTGGTTTGCGGCGTCGTAGTAGGCATATTCGCGCACTTCCAGACCCGCAGAGTTAAAGACGCTCTTATGGTTCGGCCAACTTGGGTTGCTGACCCATACGCGCTTAACAGCGGTATTTTTTGCAAGGAAATCCGCCGCCACGCGCAGTGCGCCGGTACCGCCAGGCGTTTGTGCTGTGCGCGCGCGTTTGTCGCTCACAATTGTACTACCTTTACCGAACAGCAGCTCCTGCGTGCAACGACCAAACTCAGGGATACCATCAATACCGAGGTAGTTCTTGGTGGTTTCATTTTCCAGCAGATACTGCTCAGCTTTTTTTACGCTGGTCAGTACCGGGGTTTTGCCGGTTTCATCTTTATATACACCAATACCCAGGTTGATTTTGCCAGGGCGGTCGTCGGCACGAAACAGATCGGCCAGGCCCAGAATAGGGTCGGCAGGAGCGGCGGTAATGTTCTCAAACATGACGAAGTTCCATTGTGATTACAGAAGTGAAATCCGCTATCAGGTTAACGGTAGATTTACAAAATGCCAACCGTTTGCGACGAAAAGCGTGCGGCTTTTCAAAAGTCGCCATTATTTTCTGTCAGGCATAAAAAAACAGGGCCGAAGCCCTGTTCATTAAGCATATAACAAAGTGGTGTACTGATTAGAACTGGTAAGTTACGGCCATTGCAACCTGGTCGTCTTTACCGTTCACGATACCCACGCTACGAGAGTAGTCGGTGTCGTCGATCAGGTTCAGCTGGTAGTCAACATAGATGTTGAAGTTTTTGTTGAAGTAGTAAGTTGCACCGAGTTCAACAAATTTCTGCAGGTCAGCATCACCGCCCGCGAAGGTGCCGCGCTGAGCCAGGTTTTTACCTTTAGACTGAACGTAGGACACGGATGGACGCAGACCGAAGTCGAACTGGTACTGAGCGATAACTTCGAAGTTCTGAGTTTTGTTTGCGAATGAACCGTCTTCTTCACGGGTCATGTTGCGGGTTTCAGCGTAGGTGGTTGCCAGGTAGATGTTGTTCGCATCGTATTTAGCACCAACAGCCCATGCTTCCGCTTTCTCGCCTTTACCGTCAGCGGTCTGCAGGTTAGTACGGTCAGAGTTGCTGTATGCGCCGATCAGGCCGAAACCTTCGCCGAATTCATAACCAACAGAGGTACCAAAACCGTCACCGTTAGCGGTTCTAACGTCGGTACGATCGTTTTTACCCTGATACTGCAGGCCCAGGCTCAGACCATCAACCAGACCGAAGAAGTCAGAGTTACGATAGGTCAGAACACCAGTGGTACGGCCGGTCATGAAGTTATCAGAGTAGTTAGCCCAGGTCATACCTGAGTAGGATGGCGCCATATCGGTGTAAGATTCTACATCGTAAACGATACCGTAGTTACGGCCGTAGTCGATGGAACCTGCATCACCAGCTTTCAGGCCAGCGAACGCCAGACGGGTACGCTGAGTCTGGCTGCTTTCTGGCTGGCTTGCCAGAGCACGGTATTCCCACTGGCCGTAACCGGTCAGTTGGTCGTTGATTTGGGTTTCGCCTTTGAAACCGATCTGAGCATAGGTCGCATCGCTGCTGTCTGTGTTGTCACCGGAGGTCACGAAATCGTGCTCACCAACCACTTTCCCGTACAGATCCAGTTTGTTGCCGTTTTTGTTATAGATTTCTGCAGCGTCAGCTGCACCGGCTACCAGCAGGGCAGGGATTACCACTGCCAGAATATTGCGCTTCATCATTATTTATTACCCTCATTGGTTTTTTTATGACACTCGCCACTGCCGCCAATAAATTCCGTCAATAAATATTTCCGGAACTATTGATGAGAGTTTGGTGTCTTTATGTATCTGTCAGGCATCTTTCCATTCATAGAACCGTTTCGCTAGCCTGAAAGTGCTACAGTTTTCAAGATTGAGTAACAAAAAGAAATTATATGTAACTAAATGTGTATTTTTCGGAACTTTGTGAACCACCTCAAATTTCAGAAAGACCTGGCGAATTAAACGACAAGCAGATTCCTATATATATGAATTCCTTATAATTAATTTAGATAAAGGCAATTCGTATACGCGCACCTTCAACGACTCATTTTTTCTTATGACCCCAAAAGGACTTCTGGATGGCTGTGATTTTGGTTGAAATTTGTGCTATTGCTTGAGGATTAAATAATCGCAATAAGAATAGGGTTTATTTTTTGTTCGTAGATATTTCGTGGAAACAAAACGTAACAACTAGTGGTTGTGACGGGGTCAAAGTTGAAAGGTGCTTACTTTACGCTGACGAAAATTGACAGAGCAGAATAAAATAATGGCCAGCAAATGCTGGCCATTATGATTTTGGTTACTTAGAAGCTGGCATTACGCGGCGTACGTGGGAACGGAATAACGTCACGTACGTTCTGAACACCCGTGACGTAGGCGATCAGACGTTCGAAGCCCAGACCAAAGCCTGAGTGTGGCACAGTACCGTAACGGCGCAGATCGCGATACCAGCTGTAATCCGCCGGATTGAGCCCCATCTCTTGCATGCGCGCATCCAGCACGTCCAGACGCTCTTCACGCTGGGAACCACCGATAATTTCACCAATGCCCGGCGCCAGTACGTCCATTGCGGCAACGGTTTTACCGTCTTCGTTAAGGCGCATATAGAACGCCTTAATGTCTTTCGGGTAGTTTTTCACAACAACCGGTGCTTTGAAGTGCTTCTCAGCCAGGTAACGCTCATGCTCGGAAGAGAGATCCACGCCCCAATAAACCGGGTTCTCAAACTTCTCACCGCATTTCTCGAGAATAGCGACCGCATCAGTGTAATCCACCTGGGCAAAGTCGGAGGAAACAAAGCGCTCCAGACGTGCAATCGCTTCGTTATCGACACGCTCAGCGAAGAATTTCATATCATCAGCACGTTCTTCCAGTACCGCTTTGAAGACGTACTTGAGCATGGCTTCCGCCAGGCCAGCGACATCGTTCAAATCTGCGAAAGCAACTTCAGGCTCCAGCATCCAGAATTCTGCCAGGTGACGGCTGGTGTTGGAGTTTTCCGCACGGAAGGTTGGGCCGAAGGTATAGATTTTAGACAGCGCACAGGCGTAGGTTTCGCCGTTGAGCTGGCCGGATACCGTCAGGAAGGCTTCTTTACCAAAGAAGTCTTTGTCAAAGTCCACTTTACCTTCCGGCGTGCGCGGCAGGTTTTCCAGATCCAGCGTAGAAACGCGGAACATCTCGCCAGCGCCTTCGGTATCGGAGGCGGTGATCAGCGGGGTAGATACCCAGAAATAACCCTGCTCATCGAAGAAGCGATGCAGTGCCTGCGCCAGCGTGTGGCGGACACGGGCCACCGCACCAATCAGGTTGGTGCGTGGGCGCAGGTGAGCCACTTCACGCAGATATTCGATGCTGTGACGTTTTGCGGCCATCGGGTAGGTATCAGGATCTTCAACCCAGCCAGTTACTTCAACGGCAGTGGCCTGAATTTCGAAACTCTGACCCTGGCCCGGTGATGCGACAACCACGCCGGTAACAATTACGGAACAACCGGTTGTCAGGTGCAGAACGTCATCATTGTAATTGGGCAGAGAATTATTAATGACGGCCTGTACAGGATCAAAGCAGGAACCGTCATAGACGGCAAGGAAGGAGATGCCAGCTTTAGAATCTCGGCGGGTACGCACCCATCCGCGCACGGTGACTTCTAGGTCTTCGGCGACACGGCCCTGGAGTACGTCGGCTACAGGCACAACGCTCATAATATTCTCTCTGTTAATAGTCGGAAAAAATAAACACTTGTCCACCCAAATGGGGGGATATCTATGTTACCTGCCATCCGCTATCAGACAAGTAAATTTCGCAGTCAAAAGAGAAGAATTAAGAAATAAATAAGAAGTAGGGAGCCATTTGGCTCCCTTAAGCGCTTAACTGGCTTTTTTGACCTGAGGGAGATCAAAAGCTTTGCGTAACGCGCGGACAAACGCTTTGTCATGACAGATGGTTTTACCCGGGCTATCGGAGAGCTTGGCTACCGGCTTGCCGTTACATTCCACCAGTTTTATCACGATATTCAGCGGTTTTACCTGAGGGATGTCGCAGGTTAAACGGGTGCCAATCCCGAAGCTCAGGTTCACTCGGGTACTGAAATGGCGATAGAGTTCAACCGCTTTCGCGAGATCGAGGTTGTCGGAGAAGACCAGCACCTTGCTCATCGGGTCGATGCCGAGTTTTTCGTAATGCGCGATCGCCTTCTCACCCCATTCAACCGGATCCCCGGAGTCATGACGTAACCCCTGGTAACGCTCAGCGAACTCAGGGCCGAAATCACGCAGGAACGCATCCATCGTGATGCAGTCGGTCAGGGCGATGCCGAGTTGATTCGGATACTCGTCAAGCCACGCGGCCAATGCGGCGCGTTGGCTGTTGGCCAGATCTGGACTGATCTGCTGATGCGCCTGGAACCATTCGTGTGCCTGGGTACCCATTGGTGTCAGGTTCAGACGACGTGCCAGATCGTAATTACTGGTGCCCACGAACCACGACTCTTGCTGCAGACGCTGAACAATGGCCTGCTGAACGTCGCGGGAGAAACGGCGACGTGTGCCAAAGTCCATCAGACGGAAGCGGGACATATCCAGCCCATCCGTCAGGGTGGCAAACCCTGCGAGTTTGTTTTCCAGCGCGGCCAGTGCCTGAGTCACCCCTGTTTCCGGCGAACGGTAGCGGTGAGCCAGCTCGCTGATTACGGCCAGCAGCGGAACTTCCCACATGATCACTTCACGCCATGGGCCTTCAAGGCGAATATCCAGCTTGCCGTTATCATTCGTGACGGTGACCTGCTCTGGCTTATAACGGAAGTCGCGCAGCCAGTTCAGATAGTCCGCTTTAAAGAAAGGCAGGCCAGAAAGCCACTGATATTCGTCGTCCTGCAACGTCAGATGCTGCATAGCATCGACCTGTTCACGAATGGAATCTGCGTAGATACCGAGCAAGTCGTCGCCACGGCAGCGGAATTCCGCCGCAACATCAACATCATAATAATGGTGGAAAACGGCTTGCTGCATGTGCAGTTTATACGCGTCGGTATCCAGCAACGTATGCAGAACAGGAGAAGCGAATCGAGTCATAGGTGCGCAGTAGCATCCTCTCACAGGAGCGTTTAGTACAATAAACAACTCCGGAGTATACCTTGTTTAGTGATTTATTGAACCCCGATCACAACATAAGCGCTCTTTATGGTCGAGGGCATTTTGTGCCCCGTGTTATACAAATGTAGCGATATGGCTGCTAACCACTTGAATTTACAGATTACTACTGTGCTACTACCATGCTTTGGGGCAGTGATGGGGCAAAGCGTGAAAGCGCCTGGTTGAGAAGGGAAACCTGTTCGGCACTCTTCTCTGACATCCACTTTCCATACACCTTGTAAACCATCTGTGCATCGGTATGTCCCATTTGAGTTGCTATAAAGTTTGGGTTTGCCCCAGCTGATAATGACCAGCACGCATAAGTATGTCGTGACTGGTAGGCGTTGCGGTACCGTATTCCGGCGCGCTTGATTATCGGGGCCCAAATTTTATTAATCGAATTAACCGCGTAGTGATATCCTCTACGAGGCCCATGCTTGACGCATTGAGGACTGAAAACGAAAGTGCAGGGGTGTATGACTGACTGGCCATATTCCCGCAATTTCACTTCAATCTCATACTGCCGGCCAAGGCGCGTCAGCTGGGCCTGATTCCTCAGGGCATCAATAGCTGGTTGAATGAGATAAATCACCCTGTCAGTGCCTGCGTCGGTTTTTGGCAGGGTGAACTCATTCGTCTGGGTAAGGTTGCGTTTCACTGTGATGGTTCCGGCATGCAGATCGATATCTTCCCACGCCAGACCGCACAACTCCCCATGCCTCATTCCAGTATAGACTGCCAGCGACCAGAGATTTCTCATCTGCTGGTGGCCGCAAGCCTGGATAAACCGGATAAACTCTTCTGTCGTGAGTGGATCTGGTTCACCTTTCGCTTTTTTGAGGCGGTTAATTCCGCTAAACGGGTTTTCCTTCGCGTAACCGTTATCCGCTCCAAACTGGAAGATCTCGGCCATCAGCATCATGTAATTATTCACGGTCGAAGACTTCCTGCCTTTAACCTGTGTCCGGTGATCCTTCTTCATTACATGAAAACCCGTCAGCAACTCCTTTCTCACGTACAGCAAATCCTCAGTGGTCACCGCAGAAACCATTTTGTTTTCGCCGATGCGCGGAAGCATGTTTTTTATGATGGATTCGTACCGACTCATAGTGTTAGAGCTGATTTCCATCCTCTTCAGCTCAGACCACTTTTCGGTAAGCTCCAGCACAGTAATTTCCTTTCTATCCTGACCGAACCGGGCAAGGTTCGGTGAGTTTGGGAATTTTTCCGCATAGTCAAAATTTCCCATCCTTATCGCAAAACAAACTGAAGAACGAAGCTCGCCGGCTATCTTGCGATTTTTGGCAGTATCAGGGACACCGAGGTTTTCTCTGACACGCTTGCCTTTATATACAAACCAGATGCGGAGTGAACCGCCGTGGTTTTCGACGCCTGTCGGGTATGATGCATTAGCCATTAATCCCTCCTGACGTCCAGGAGCGTTGACGAGTGTACTGCTTTTCATGCTGTCTTCGCACCTGGTTGATTTTTTTTCTGCGCCTCGATCCACTGATCAACGGCTTTCCTGTTGTACATGCATTCGCTCGAAGGCTTGGGATTACCATCTGGTGAAATGTGCAGGTACTCGCGGCCCAGCATCCAGGATTCTTTTCTGGCGCGGGTGATGGTTCCGGGCTTGAGCCCGGTAACCGCAATCAGAACCTTTTCGCTAACCCAGTCATTCGGCACCAGAAGAACGATTTCAGCACTGGTTTGCATGGATCTCCTCCATTTTCTCTTTAGCCAGACGCACGCAACGCGCAAAAGAGGAGGGCGTTACGATTTCGCGCAGAGCCTGAACCAGGAAATCGTTGTGCTGCTGGTGCAGCTCCAGGTTGAGTTCTTTTTCCTCATGACGCAGGACTGCCAGACGGGCTGTGATGATGCGACGCTTCCCTTTGATCAGCCGCAGCGCGTTCTCTGCCTTTTTGCGCCATGTACTCCATTCACTGCTGCTGTTCGATTTTGCCAGCTGCTCTTCAATACTGAGCTGCGCTTCTTCTGCGTTAACAAGCTGCTGCAGGCAATCGCTGATAGTGTTCAGGTTGTTTGTCTCCACGAAGAGTTTGTGCATTCTTAACCCTCCCACCCAATCGCCTGGAACAGGCCCATTTTAGGGTGATACCAGCGGGTGCCGCGCGGTTCAGCTTCTGACATCATCTGGCGAAACGCGGCCATAAACGGCTCCAGTTCGACGATAGCCCTACGTGACAAAAGCCCGTCTGGAGTCATAAATTCGTGCGTGTCTGTAGGGATGCGGTAGGCATTGACCAAATTTCGGCACTTGACGTCACTCATTCCGCTTTTGGCTACCACCTGGCGGTAACCGACATATCCGGCGCGCATGGTCCCGCGTTTGATGTTCTCCACAGCTTCTGTGACTGTTTCGATCTGCTCTTCAACATGATTCAGGCGCTTCTGCTGGCGAACGGCATCGGCGGCCATTGCGGCGATCATCTCGATTTCCGTCAGCGGTGCGCGAGTGCGAAAATAGCTGTTAACCAGCTCACGCTGAACCTGCCAGGCCAGATCGTCCGTGAGTGACTTCGCCACCATCAGATATCCAGATTCGAAAAGCACAATTCCAGAGGGCGCAAACTTAGAAAACACACCTTCCGGAAGGTCCCGGCGTATAGCGTCGGAACCTAATTCAACGTAATCTACCCCCTCGACAAAGTAGTTCCTGTTTTCACGAAAATTACGTCCTGCTGTTCCATCTGGTCGTTGGTGAGCTTCGTCAATCATTGCGAATGTCACAACGCGCTGACCGCGATATTCGACTGCCGGCAGCTGTTTGTTATTGATCGTTACTGTGTTCATTTTCGTCCTCCTCAGTGCATAACCGGCTTGTCAGGCATACCTTCTTTCTGAATCTGTTCAATAAAGCTGTCATGAAGGAGATTAAAACCTTCCCGGCCCATTTTTGAGAGTTGAAGCCCGTTCTCAGCGTCCGTATCTAACATGTCCCGGTACATGCGCAGCGCCATCTGCTGGCCGAGTTCCTGACCGTATTTCTCAATGGCTAACCCTTCCACATGGCTTGCGAGTGCGAACCGCTCTGGCGCAGGATAAACACTGATTGAACCGTGCTGTCCGGAGTAGATAACTGCGGTGTCAAACCCTCCAGAATCGTTGGCAACCTCAACTGTGCCGTTCTTTGCCTGCTCCTCGGTAATGAAGACCGCAACAAGCATCCAACGCCAAATGATGATTTCTTTCTCGATGCCAGGGGTAAACCAGCCGCTTTCAATCGCTTCCATGATGCAAGCCAGCAGATCTAATCCATCCGGAATTCGTTTGTCATAGTTGCCATTGTCGAGCTGGCGAACCGCGACGGAATAACCAATGACGCGGTTACCAAAACGGATGCCTGTTGATGTCGGCTCCGGAGTAAAGGCTGAAGCAATCATCAATACACTCCTTTAGGCTTGATGGCTTGAAGTGCATCGACCTCTTTAATGAACCGGTCATGCATCGCGTCCCATTTTTCACACCATTTCTCCATTTCTCGCTTGCGCGCCAGGATGCGACGCAGACGGCGAACACAACGCTGGTGGGCGGCCAGATACTCAGCCTTTGTTTCCCCGTCTCGCCATACTTCCCTGTCATCGAGATCAATACGCACCCGCGGGTGACGCTGCGGAAAACCTGAACGCTCAAAAGCCCCGGTGGTCATGAAGAAAGCCAGATAGCGGATCGCCGTATCTCGCGTGAAGCATTTTTTGATACGACCGTGGCGTACTGCCACGAACAGCGGGCCAACTGGCGTATCGTGCTTCTGTAATGCCAGATCAATTGTGCTTACGGTGCGTTTATCTTTCATTTCCGGTCCTTAACTTTGCTGTATCGTTCGTGACTCATTACTTCCCAGTTCTTGCCGCCATCGCGGGAGAGTAGCCGCCAGCGATGGTTAACTTTGAGGCTCAAATTCCCGGAGCCGTGCATTCGGCAGGGGTGAATGCGCCTTGCCCTGAACTGGCTTAAAACGTGTACCGCTTTGAGGTGAACCCACTCAGGAATTCGTATCGCTGTAAGTGCCATCAGATCCCCCCATTTCATGACCCTCCGTTTTCGGAGCCTCCACTTTTTGTTTTTTGACGAACTCAACCAGCTCAGAAATGAGCTCGTCGATTAACTCCTTCCCGCTATCCGTAAGGAATTCACCGCTGCCATTAACATCAACAGCGCTGCTGTAAATTCCCTTGATAGCTTTTACGCCTTCGACATTCCCGTACTCACTGATCGCAAGCCTTTCGAATTTTCTCAATAATCCATCAAGAAGAATCTCTGTTAACTCGACCGTGTTAATGCCGCCTTTATTGAGCTTAATAACAAGGCAGTTACTGCCTGTTTTACGCTGGTGGCGTAATAACGCTGCTTTTAAAATTCGGCGGCGATATGTCTCGATTAATTTATCCATTGCGGCGAGCCTCCTCCTCTAAGCTCATAACAATTTCCTCTTCTTTTTCGGTCCAATCATGAATTTCGCCAGCAATGTCATAAACAAGAGAGCAAATAGTTTTAAGTTGGAAATGGTCCAGTTTGTCGTGATATTCAAATAATGTTTGCGATAAACCAGCCAGTTGCTCGGCTTTGATGTTCACAACCTGAATGTCTTGCCTTTTTAATAAGCTCATAATTACCGACCATATGCTTTTTTAAGATAAAGACGAGCGATTACCTCGTAACCGCAGGCCGCATAAAGGCATGCTGTTCTATATGCCGATTTATCAATGATGAAAGTCATACGAAGCGCCTCACAGCCAAAGAAGCCACCACCCGACCGTGAATTTTGATTTCTTTCTGTTCATCGGTATTAAGGGTGAAAGTTTCGTAATGATGGTTATCAGAAATGATTTTTAATGAGCCATCAGCTAATGGCTCAATTCTCTTAATGAAAAGACATGGGCGACCAAAAGCATCCATTGTGTAAACATAAATGCCAGAGGTAAGCGCACGTCCACCGCAATCAACGAAAGCCACAACCTCACATGGTTCGATGGTCGGCTGCATTGAATCACCTTCCATCCGGCAGCTTTGTACGCGGTTGCCAAAGTCATTGATGTTGTCAGATCCGAACAGCATTTGAGGCGTTTTAACTGGCTGATTAACTGCGACGGAATTTTGCATTTTCATTTCCTCAGGGTGAGTTTTTCCCCACCCTAAAAGGTGTTAATTTTGATTAATTGAGTTGGTTAATTAATTGGTTAGTTAGCTAACAGAAAACATTTTTTTAATATCAGGATGGTCATCTATGATTTTTTTAGCATCATCACATGCTTCTTCATAAGACTTAAAGAAATCAACCAGAACAAAATAATTATCTACACGTTCGTAGATAGCGAATTCCAAACCATCAATAAAAGTTGTGTTAAATTCGTAATCAAAATCATTCTGATGAGGCTGTGCAGCTCGTAAATAAATCCAGTGTGAATTTGCTGCTTTAAGCTTGGCGTGGATATCAAATGCCTGGCTCGCTGGGTTTGGTTGGGAGGTTGTATTCATCTCATTGGCTCCGTTGTTTGCCGATGAAATGAGAATACTTAAGTAATAATTGGAGGTCAATGGTATTAATACAAAAAGAATAATAGATTTCTTATGTATTTGTTATTGAAGATTATTTTAGTAATAAAAAAGCCGACACTATGGTCGGCTTGGTGCTTTTTTGGTAGCAGATCAGAAGATTGTTGATACCCAAAACAGCCTTCCTAAAACCTCAAGACTATCCATGTCTACTTCTTCGTCAGGGTATTCATCAGAGTTGTAGCTTCTGATTGTTACCTTATCTGGCCCAGATCTGTAGAGGATTTTTAACCTTTTCCATCCACCTTGGTTGATGCCGTAAATTTTACCATCCACGATACGCTTGTCATGGCAGTTTATGGCAACAGTTGAGCCATCAGAGATCACTGGCTCCATGCTATTCCCGTGTGCAGCAAAGCATAGAACGCCATCACCATCACTATTAGCTCCCACCTTTCGCAATGTTGCTTTGGAAAACCTAAGTTTTTTGCCATTGTAATCATCATTAAGAGCGCTGCCATCTCCACATGCGAACTCGATATCCTTCAAGTAAGGCACCTCTACCTCATCATCCTCCAGCGGCGTTTGCTTATCCCATGGATCTATACCAAGCATCCTTTGTTCTGGAGTTTTTGAGGGCCCCATGGTGCCTTCACCAGTGCTTAACCATATTGGATCTACATCCAACGCTTTGGCTATATCCACGATTTTTCCGCTGGACTGAGCTTTTCCTGAGGTTAGTTTTTGTATGGCCCCCTGGCTTACCCCAACCCTATGCGCTAATTGACTTTGAGTAGCCCCGGCATGAGCCATCGCCAGCCTTAGTCTTTCTGCAAGTGTGTTCATCTAAGTATCTCCGATTTCTGTGCATATTTAATACCACAGGATTAACCATGGCAAGCGGATAATACTTGATTAATTATTCCTTTGGTATTATTTTATATCTTTAATATTAATACTAAGGGCTTTGTTATGACTGATGAGGTTTTTGAATCCCCAATGGCGAAAGCCGTGTACGTTGCTGGTGGGCAAAGTTCACTTGCTAAAAAGGTTGGCGTTACGCAAGGAGCGGTCTGGAAGTGGGTCAGGGGGATCAAGAAAGTTTCTCCTGTCCATGCAGTGGCAGTCTCAAACGCAGTTAATGGAGTTGTTAAGCCTCATGAACTGCGTCCTGATTTGCCGACTCTTTTCCCGCACCCGGGCAATGAGGTGTGATATGTCACGGCATTATTGCGTCAGCGAACCTTTACTGGTGGCTGAATTCAGTAACGAAAATGAGTTGGCGGGTGTCGCATGAGCATGGAACTGATGGTTAAAGCAATGAAGGTCAAGGTGGGAAATCCACTGCGTAAGCTCGTGCTACTGAAGCTTGCAGATAACGCTAGTGACCATGGCGAGTGCTGGCCAAGCTATCAACATATCGCCGATCAGTGCGAAATCAGTAAGCGATCTGTGATGATTCACATTGATGCTTTATGTGAATGCGGCCTGGTAAAAAAAGAACTTCGCCCAGGTCCAAAAGGTAACTCAAGTAATGTATATCGGCTTGATTTCAGTAGTGCAGGAGATTCACTAGGGGGTAGTGCAGGAGCTGCACCCAGAATCAGTCACTCTTTTGAACCAGTCAATGAATCAGTCATAGAACCTAAATATAACGGTTCATCTGATAACCATTCTGAAAATCGCTCTTCCAAAGAGAACTATTCCAACGAGTTCGAGCAGGCATGGCAGGCATACCCTAAACGTGCTGGCGGTAATTCTAAAGCTGCCGCCTGGAAAGCCTGGAAAGCTCGAATCAAAGACGGTGTTAACACTGAGGCAATGCTGGCTGGTGTAAACCGTTATGCAGGTTATGTCCGTGCTACAGGTAGCGCCGGAACGCAGTACGTGAAACAGGCGGCGACGTTCTTTGGACCCGATCGGCATTTCGAAGAGCCATGGCAGGCGCCATCTGGTGCGGTAAGCGGTAGACCTGGTGGGCTGCCGGTTTCGGGGTTTAGTGAACAAGACTATGGCCAATCAGACTGCAACTGGTAAGCAGGAGAAATCACAATGCTGAGTATTAAACAACGCGAAGAAAGGGAAGCTCTGGTGGCAAAGCGCGAAGGGCTTCGTGAAGAACTGGCGTTTGCTGTTGAACATAAAAAACCGTGGCAGTGGGGGAGCTGGGAGTCAGGCGACGTCCACGCCGCCGACTGTGAAAAACATGGCAACTATCAGCGCATTTCCCTCACTGGAAAAGCATATCGTGGAGTTGAAAACGTTAAATACTCCCAGTGCCCGGAGTGTGTGAAAACGGAACTTGCTGACATTGAATCCAGTCTGCGTGCATTACGAGTAGTCGACCTGATGGACAATGCCGGGATCGCAAGACGATTCGAAGCATGTGAATTCGATAACTACCAGGCTGTCAACCCGGATGCCGCCAAAAATCTGGCAGTCTGTCAGCGCTACACCGCCAGTTGGCCTGATCGCCTGAAAGCTGGAACTGGGCTCGTCATGACCGGAAACTGCGGGACCGGTAAAAACCATCTGGCAGTGGCCATGGCGAAGAGCATTATCCGTGGACATCTCGCTAAAGTGGAAATCACCGACGTTATGCGCCTCACCCGAGCAGTGAAAAGCACGTGGCGCCACAATGCTGAAATGACCGAGGAAGATGTAATTGAACGTTTCGCTTCATTGGATCTGCTAATTATCGACGAGGTGGGCGTTCAGTTCGGCAGTCCGACTGAAATGACCATCCTTCAGGAAATTATCAATGCCAGGTACGAAAGCATTCTGCCAACAATCCTGATCAGCAATCTTACATTCGACCAGTTGAAAGAAACGATTGGCGAGAGAATTGTGGATCGGGTTACCGATGGTGGCCGCAACCGTCTGGCATTTGGCTGGGGAAGTTTCCGTGCCATCGCGTCAGGAGTTGTAGCATGACTCCTGTCTGGAAAAATGAAGATCTGGAAGGTGCGGTGATCGGCGCAATTTTTCTGCGTGGTGCCGACCCTGAGGTACTGGATATTCTTTCCAGGGTGCCAGCCACCGCTTTCTCGGTACCGCAGTATCGGGAAATATATACTGGGATCTGCCGTCAGGCGCGTGGAGCTGGCGTTATTGACCCTGTACTGCTCTGCGAAAACATGCCAAAGCACAGCGCAATCATTATGGACTCGAGCCGTATCGCATGGGCGAAGTCGGCGCTTGTGTCCTACGTTTCCACGCTGGAGCGTAATGCAGCTGTTCGCGATGCCGAAGCTGTGATTGAAAGGGCGCTGGCTGATCTCCGGAGTGCTCACAACGGTGATGCGGCTTTATCGGCATTCAGGGCTGCACAGAACAGCATTGCCGCAATTTCTCTCGAAGAAAAGACCGTTCAGCCAGTTCATATCGACGACATTCTTCCTGCTGTAGTTGATCGGGTAGATGCACGCAACCGCGGCCTCGAAGAAGCCAGAAGCCTCATGACGGGTATTGAAGAGCTTGATGCAAAGACTGGCGGCATTGAACCAACAGACCTCGTGTTTATCGCTGCGCGACCGTCGATGGGTAAAACTGAATTTGCGCTGGATATCATCGACAAAGTTTCTGAGCAGGGCCGCGGTGTGCTGTTCTTCAGCATGGAAATGCCAAATATCCAGATCGGTGAGCGAATGGTATCTGCTGCGGGTGGTATGTCTGTTTCACGCCTGAAAAAGGCTGCTGATTTTGAGGATGAGGACTGGGCCAGGCTGACAAACGGTGTAGAACGGCTGACTGGTCGTAGCATCTGGATGGTTGATTCCACCGATCTGACAGTAGATCAGATTCAACAGATAGCTACCCGCCTGCAACTGGCGCATCCGGAAATAGCGCTGGTGGTGGTGGATTATCTGGCACTCATCAAAATCGAAAGCACTGCACGATATGACCTTGCCGTCGGCGAGGTGTCAAAAGGACTCAAACGTCTGGCTAAATCTAATAAAACGCCGGTGCTTGCCCTGAGCCAGCTTTCTCGTGGCGTTGAGTCGCGGCCCAATAAGCGACCAATGAACTCAGACCTCAAAAACTCGGGTGAGATCGAGGCAGATGCTGATCTAATCATGATGCTTTACCGCGACGAAGTTTATAACCCTGAGTCTCCAGCGAAAGGGATCGCGGAAATTAACGTGACCAAACAGCGAAACGGTGAACTAGGCACGATTTACCGTCGATTCTATAACGGGCACTTCCTGCCAATTGACCAGGAGTTAGCAAAGCAGCGTTCGGCGCCACAGCAGAAAACTCAAACCAGACGATACGCAAAAGATAGGCAATCCAGCAATGCAGACTATTAAAACCATTAAAACAGCGGGGGCAAGCGCATGAAACTGGAAGCATCACTCAAATATTTTAGCCCTCAGGGGATGCACATCAGCGACGACGTGAAGGGAACCTCTCCTGATCGTCTCACCGGCACCGATGTTATGGCGGCCATTGGTACCACCAGCAGCCGCGCGCGCTTCGGTATGGCGGCGTTCTTCGGTAAAGCGGGAATCAGCAAAACGGATGAACAACTCGCAGTTCAGGCGCTGGCGCGATATGCGATGGAAGCTGCACCGAAGAATGTTCGCAAAGCTGCTGGTGGGCAGTTCGGATGGTCCATGCAGATGTTGGCACAATTTGCCTTTGCTGATTACTCCCGTTCTGCGGCTACCAGCGTGACGTGTCACAGCTGCAGTGGTACCGGGTTTATCTCCGGGAATGAGGATGTGGTTAAACATCCTGGTATTTTTGACGCCGACGGTGCCGAAGTGGTGGCGCCGAAGATTAAAAATGAGCTGGTGAATAGGGTTTGCGGAACATGCGGAGGAAAGAAAGTGATCCTTGCCCGGTGCAGGTGTGGCGGTAAAGGCGAAGTGTTGGACCGCAAAGCGACTAATGACCGCGGCGCACCGGTTTTCAAAACGTGTGAACGTTGCTCTGGTAATGGCTTCTGTGCTATCTCCTCGGCGACGGTACACCGCGCCATTCTGAAGCGTCTCCCGGACCTCCATCAGTCCTCATGGTCACGCAACTGGAAACCCTTCTATGAAATGCTGGTGGACACTCTGCGACAGGGTGAGCGTCATGCAGCAGTGGAATTTGAGAAGGCGACAACTTATTAATGTGATCGGAGCAAATAGCGACACTTTTTTGCACGTTACTGTTGACTTTGCATAAAACTGTCCTGTATGCTTCTAATCGTGGGATATTACGCCTGCACGACATCAAACCCGCCTGAGTGCGGGTTTTTTTATTTCCAGCAAGGTTTTTCTTCAATGCGTTTGTTATGTTGTGTTTTTTAACTGAGGGCCAGTTGATGAGCGCAGATGAAAACTTGTTGAGTAAAATCCAGGAAGTACGGACGGTAGAAGATGTGGAGCAAGTCAATTTGGGCCTTTCTAAAGGCTGGGTGATTTTGAAGATCACCGAGAGCTCTACAGTCTGGGAAGATGGCAGCAAAAGCAGTCTTGTTACATATCACATGGGCAAGCCGAAGGCATTGCCGGTCTGATCAAGCCTTACCAAATCAAAAATTTCAATCATATATAGGCCACCTCACGGTGGCCTTTTTTGTTTCCCCTCATTCTGAGAGGACTCACGGCAATAAGAGGGGGGATGTCCACCCCGATTGCCGTTACTGAATACAAAAAAGCGGGGGACGACATCGCATCCCCCGCCAAAACGTTTTCACATTTTTCTGTCTGTGGTTGTAAAAGCCGGCGGCTGGGATTTAGTTCCTTACGGTGGTAATAACAGTCCTGTAAGTTAAAAAATTAATTAATAAATTTTAAAAAATATCAACCCCTACCGTTTGGTAGATTGACGATATTTATGAATCATAGGTAAATTGCAGTCGTGGTGAATCCCCGTATGCGGCGTGGCGTACAGTCAAAATTTCTCTGGTGAGAATCGTATACGAGATCGCGGACTTCGTGTCTGGAGAGTCCACCGGGAGGCCCCCGGCGCCACTTAACTATAATAATTCCTGTTGTGAATAAACTTCGGCCTGTTTACCCGGACAGGCGTCTTTTTGGGTTAGCCTCCTGTTAAATTGCCATTGACTCAGATTATGACTCAAACATAGATTATGAATGTGGTGAATTCTTTCTAAGCGAAAGGGCGTTCCAGTCAACTGCTATTTGCAGGTATGCGCGCGTCTTTGCTAACTGGGGCAGAGACACCGGGAGGCACCCGGCACCAAAACACAAATAACAACGATGCTTTAATTCCTTGAGAGCCTGCCATAAAAAGCAGGCTTTTTTTTATAGTTTTACAAACTGCTGCTACGCTTTGAGTTGTGGGAAGTAACTGAATGCCCGGTGGTTCTCCTGGACCGATAGTGAATCAGCCGATACAGCTTCACTTCTGAGCATAGGTCTTACTCACACCTACCTTACAAATAGTCAACTCATTAGCCCGCCATCAAAAGCGGGCTTTTTTATTTCAGGCTCCGGGAACCATCCTCGACATGCCTTCTTGTTAAATCGTCCCGAGGGCCTGACCCATTACACACAGCTCCCGCCAATACGCGAGGAGAAAGAGATGATCCGATATATGCCTGACAAAATCGCATCCGCAGTCTCGTATTGCGTGTCTGGCAGTCTTATTTGTGGAGGCGGCATTTTGCAATGGTTGCACGACCTCGACTGGAACAAGGTTGCAGTGATTGGCGGTTTTCTTATCGGTATAGCCACTTACCTTACCAACCTCTACTTCAAAAGACGCCAGACCAAGGCATACGAGAAGGCCCTCAAGAAGGGCTACATCACCGCTCCACCACAGGATAATTAACATGGCATCGACAAGAGCAAAACTCAGCGCCGCCATGCTATCCCTGATCGCCGCTGGAGCATCAGCGCCTGTACTGTTCGACCAGTTCATCAGTGAGAAAGAAGGCAACGCTCTTGTGGCCGTCATGGATCCTGGTGGCGTCTGGTCGCTCTGCCATGGCGTGACAGTTATTGACGGCAAGCGTGTCGTGAAGGGCATGACCGCCACCGAGGCGCAATGCAAAAAAGTGAACGCCATTGAGCGCGACAAAGCACTTGCCTGGGTCGACAGGAACATCAAGGTTCCATTGACAGCGCCGCAAAAGGTAGGAATTGCATCGTTCTGCCCCTACAACATCGGCCCCGGAAAATGCTATCCATCCACCTTTTACCAGCGAATCAACGCCGGTGACCGTAAAGGGGCCTGTGAGGCTATCCGCTGGTGGATTAAAGACGGCGGGCGGGATTGTCGCCTGACCAAAGGCCAGAAAAATGGCTGTTACGGTCAGGTTGAGCGTCGTGATCAGGAAAGTGCGCTGGCGTGCTGGGGGATAGATCAGTGAAATTTAATCTTTTCCCAGTTGCGATTGTCATCATTGCTGTCCTGTCAGTAGCACTCGTTAAAAGTTGTTCAGATGCCAGCAGCCTGCAGAGTGATAACAACGTTCTGCGAAGTGACAACTCTTTGCAGGGACAGGTAATCGCCACCCAGGCATTCAACTTCAATCGATTCAATCAGGTTGCAGAACATGCCAATAAGCTTAACTCCCTTATCGACACCAGCACCGAAGAAACCGTAATCGAATACCGGGAGATTCTCCGTCGTGAAAAAACTTGTGATCTGCCTGTTCCTGCTGATGTCGCTGGTGGGCTGCTCAAATACGCGCACCGTTTACGTGCCAGCGCCATGCACACCGATACCAGCAGACCTGACGCAGCCGATGATAGTACCGCTGCCGCCGGCTCAATAACGTACTGCCAGGCTGTGCTCTGGATTAAGCCGCTGCTGGCCGTGATTGAGAAGGGCAATAATAACCTGGCTGGTATAAGGCAGATAGAGCTGGAAAGGAAAAACTAGGGATGGCTCATCCTTGAGCGCACGGGTATTTCTGAACGACGGCTTTACCTGACATAGCAAAGCACCTTTAAATTCTAGAAAATACTCAATATTTAACAAGCGAAGCGCATCAATCCCAAAAAAAGCCCCCACAAGGGAGGGCTACCGGAGTCTCAGTTTCACATGCTCTTTTTATCGATGTTTCCCTGGAGTTGGCATTCTCCGCATCAGAGTCATAACAAGCCTGGCATCCAGCATGAGATCAACAAGCGTAAGCGTAAGGAATTAAGATTTTACTGAGGCAGAATGATTGGTGTTTGGTGCAAAGTTATCTATCTGTTCACGATATTGATGTTCAGGACCGCCAGACGAAGAAAGACATCCTGGCGCATAACAAATCGTGGCAGGTGAACTGCCAAAAGGAGAAAGTCGATTTGAAGTAGTAAAGCGGATAGACCGCCGCCGAAAGGTAATGCAGCAGTCATGATGCTGCCCCGAGTCGCGTAATGGCGAGCAGGTATAGCAGACAGTTGTGAGGGTAAGTAAGGGAACATGCTCCGGTAAAGCAGCACGAACGCCATACGCGCACCGGTTATCAGCGGCTAATAAGCGACAGAGACTCAAGGGCATGAGCGTGGCCACTTCGGGTAGTGGCAGCCATTACAAAGCTCACCTGCTGGTGGGCTTGATAATGGTTATAAACATAAGCAGTTTAATCAATCATATGATCATCTTACGCAATTGGATTTCTTCCTGCCCGTTGAGTTGGGCGTACTCCACTAATTGCTTAATAAGCGATTCTTTGTCATTAGACATCAAGGAAGAAACGTAAAGACCAGTTGTCCATTCAAAAACGCTCACTAAGGATAAGGGCGATTTTCTTGAGTACTGATAATTTATTGAGAAGTTATTGCAGATTCTTTTCTTTTCCATGGGGTAAATTTGTACTTAATGCAAATTATCGGCATTTATAATGCTGTAATGGTTTGAGATAAATGAGTACTTCACTTTGGGTAAAAGATACTTTAGCACCGCTAAAAATAGTAGGATTAATCTTAGATTGTTGTTGTTTTTAGCAAAATATGAATAATAAATTCAACTAAACACAACGATAACAACCGATGAAAATTCAATCTATTACAATCGCTTTTCTGGTGGCGATATCGTCACCCTCATACTCAGCCTTTCAGGAAAGGGAATACAATACCTGGTATCAGAAAGATGCAGTGCTTTACGACATTACGCAGACCTCAGAGGGATTGCCTGTCATGATAAGCATCTCTCAACCCGGGAGGGGAGCAGCAAATATGCTGGTGTCCTATATGTCCGATGGCA
This sequence comes from Enterobacter cloacae complex sp. 309I3, assembly GCF_050031595.1. Lineage (NCBI taxonomy): Bacteria > Pseudomonadati > Pseudomonadota > Gammaproteobacteria > Enterobacterales > Enterobacteriaceae > Enterobacter > Enterobacter cloacae complex sp. 309I3. The sequence continues at coordinate 1,689,280 of NZ_JBLGWI010000001.1, forward strand.
GTTGTGGAGATAAGAAGGAGTTGCTTAATGTGAATGGGAAGGATGTTCCTGCAACTTACAGGTGTGTATCGGTCGGGGCAAACAGGATTGAGCACTTTGCAGTTAATGATGCCGAAAAGGTCAATGAGATGGTTAACCACCTCAAGTCAGATTTCACTTTGCTGCTTCAGAACGATATCAAAGTCTGGGCTGCGAACATAAAGACGCCGAAGTATGGCATAGCACCAAGATTTTAAATCGCTATATCTAACCGCCTGAAGGCGGTTTTTTAATGGCAATAACATTGGTTATCCCCTGAAAGGGATAAAGCACTGAATATCCCTTTCAGGGGATAAATCGGCCTCGCAATTTGCGGGGCTTTTTTATGCGCATCGCACGCGCACATCGAAGAAAGTCTTTCAGCTGTGAGCCTGGGCAAACCGTTAACTTTCGGCGGCTTTGCCGTGCGACAGGCTCACGTCTAAAAGGAAAATCAAATGCAGGTCACTATTGATGGTGTCCCGTATGCACCCGCCTGCGCAATTTCATCGCGGATCGGCATTGCAATAACGACACACCAGCGAGCCGACGTTTTGAAACGAGCGCTAGAACAGCACATGAAGCACCTGCCAGCCGGTGCGCTGGTGGTTGTTATTGATGATGGTTCAAAACCTGCAGCGGTAGTTCCCCACGGCGTGCAGCTGCTTCGCCATGAAAGATCACTCGGCATTGTTGCTTCGAAGAACGCCAGCCTGTCAGCCCTGATGGATGCCGGGTGCGAGCATCTTTTTTTATGGGATGACGACGCCTGGCCTATCGCTGATAACTGGCACCTCCCTTACATCGAATCACCTGAGCCGCATTTGGCTTACCAATTTCTGGATCTGGCCGGGCGCAATAAGCTGCACGACATGGCGGAGCTGTGCCGTGATGATAAGCATCTGGCGTACACCGGCCAGCGCGGCGTGATGCTGTATTACCACCGCACCGCCATCGAGAAGGTTGGCGGATTTGATCCGGTTTATGGTCGCGGCATGTACGAACACAGCGACCTTGCCCTGCGCATCCATAACGCAGGACTGACTACGTGGGCTTACGCTGATGTCGTCGGTTCAGAAAAGCTGATTCATTCTCTTGATGAGCATGAGGCTGTGGAGCGTTCGGTACCGAAGCCAGACCGACAGTCGCTGGTGGAGCGTAACGTTAAAATCCACAACGAACGGCGTGATGCCGGGTTTACCGGTTACGTTGAATACCGGCGTCAGCGCGACGTGGTTATCACTACGTTACTGACCAGCCAGCCAGACCCGCAGCGCGGTTTGAAAATGGCTGCCTCGCCTGACATGCTGGCTAAATGGGCCTCATCACTTCGGAATTGTAGCCGTATTGCGCTGGTGGATGAGCTGCATACGGCACCGGCAGACGTTGAGCTGTACCGCGTCCCTGACGTGAAGATGAATGTCTACTTCCGTCGCTGGCTGCACATCTGGCAGCACCTGCGAGAACACCCTGAATACCGGTTCGTCTGGTGTACAGATGGTACCGATGTCGAAATGCTTCGCGCGCCGTGGGAAGAAATGGAAGCCGGAAAGGTGTATGTCGGTTCAGAACCAAAGACCTACGCCGACACCTGGGCAAAGCAGAATCACCCGGAGCGCATCTATCAGGAGTTCATTGAAGAACATCAGAACGATGTGATGCTTAATGCTGGCCTGCTGGGTGGTTCCCGCGCTGATGTAATGGCGTTCGCTCACGGCATCATCCGTCTTTACTACCGGATCGAGAGTTATCGTTTCTGGAAGAAAGAACAGGCTGGCGCTGCGGTGGGGGATATGATTGCTTTTGGCATTGTCGCTAAGTCTTTTGGCGATCGCATTGTCACCGGCCCGCGCATCCACACTATTTTTAAGTCCGATGGTGTCGGTAAAGAGTACGCTTTCTGGCGCCATAAATAACAGGAGTTCTTATGATTTCATATGAGGTTGAGTTTCCGACTCAAAAATCGTTTAGCTTAAAAATAAACGGTTACTCTTCAGCGGAGGGACTGGACTGTACAACGGTTGATGCTATTGGCGGTGACGTCAAAGTACAACTCGATAAGAAGACAATGCTGACTGTACCTTACCGTGAAGATATTTCGTCAGACTTTACTCTTGAAGGTTACAAGCAGCGCGCTGAAACTCACGCGATAACTGTAATCGATCAGATTGTGAATGCGGCTCAGCACCGAGCCGCTGACGATTTAATTCAGGAAGTTACGAACGCGGTTGCTTCTTCTGAATTATTTTCTCAACTCTCTTAATCGCTTCGTGAGCATCTGGGGCAGATGAAATTTCAGGCGGTGTAACCTCCTTCAGTACATCCATCAGAACGTCCCCAACATTCTGTTTTGGTGACAGCTTGTTAACAGCTTCAATAATCAAAGAAAAAACCAGTTTATTGGTGGCTTTTTCAATCTTTAATTCACGTTGCAAATCTGCAACTGCTTTTTCCAGTTCTGACATGGAACCCATGGGTATTTTCCTTTTCGGAGGTAATCAGCCATCCCCCCGCGACAGAGTGCGCCAGTGTCCCACCACTGACGGGCTGAATGCTTACCTTAACCAGGGTTAAAGAGAAGCAACACCCTGATATTCAGACAGTAGCCGCCATCGTGCGGCTTTTTTTATTGGAGATTCGCTGGTGGCTGAAGAGATTAAGTTTGTGGTGGTCGGTCATCACGCCAGACGGCAGCAGGCTGAGGCGCTGGCCTCGGCTTTAGGCGCACATTTGCTGATTGATGACGGTAACCACGGCGCTAACTGGAATCATCGCCGTGCGCTTGAATGGGCAGCCTGTCAACCCTGCCGGGTAGTGGTGCTGGAAGACGACGCGTTGCCGGTACTCGGATTCAGCAAAAAGGTTAGTGACTGGCTGGTGCGTTTCCCTGATGACATGCTGAGCTTTTACCTCGGTACCGGGCGGCCTCCACAGTATCAGATGCAGATTGCTGAGCGGCTAATCGTGGCTGATAAGACCCGCGCTGATTACATCACGTTGCAACGGCTGTTACATGGCGTCTGCTATAGCGTGCCGACTCAGCATATTGAGCGCGTGTTGTCTCGATGGGACAGTAGCAAACCTGCTGATTATGCCGTGGGCGATGCTTATGGTGGCATTGTCGTCTATCCCTGCTGGTCGCTGGTGGATCATGCGGATGGTGAACCGGTAGAGCGTCACCCTGACTCAGCGCCACGCACAGAACGCCGCAGGGCGTGGAGGTTAGCCTGATGCCTGCGTTAATACCGAGGGCATGCCGCAAGCGTGGCTGTCCTGGCACAACCACAGATCGCTCGGGCTATTGTCCAAAGCACCTTAACGAAGGCTGGCAGCAGCATCAGCGAGGACAGAGCAGGCATCAGCGAGGTTATGGCAGCAAGTGGGACAGGCTGCGCCCAATCGTTCTCGACAGAGATAAACACCTTTGTCAGGAATGCCTGCGAAATGGAAGGTATACACCCGCTGAGACGGTGGACCACATCATCGCCAAAGCAAATGGGGGTACCGATGACCTGTCCAACCTCGAAAGCCTCTGCAAGCCCTGCCACAGAGCGAAGACAGCGGTCGAGAGACTCAAATGACATCATTTCTCATTTGAAATGAGAAAGGGGGAGGGTGGGTAAAAACCTCAGGGGAATCACCCCAAAGGACCGCCGCCCAACCTCTTTTCACATCGCCGCAGGTTAGAAAACTTTTTTTAGGGGTACCCCACTCGATGATTAATAGGAGTTTTCGATTATGTCTGGACCACCGAAAACCCCGACCCATCTACGTTTGGTGAGAGGTAACCCATCAAAACGCCCGATCAATGAGAACGAACCAAAACCCCCTTCAGGGGTACCCCCAACGCCGAAGCATTTCGACAAGCAGGGGAAATACTGGTTCAAGCGTATGGCTGAAGAGCTTGATGCTATCGGTGTGATGTCTCAGCTGGACGCCAGAGCCCTTGAGCTGCTGGTTGAGGCTTATACCGAATACCGGCATCACTGCGACACGCTTGAAGTTGAGGGCTACACCTACCGGACCGAAACGCAGAGCGGGGATGTGCTGATAAAGGCTCACCCGGCGGCCATCATGAAAGCTGATGCCTGGAAACGTCTGCGCGCCATGCTCGGTGAGTTTGGCATGACGCCAGCCAGCCGTTCTAAGGTTAATGCCAAAGGTCCTGATGCGGTTGATCCGCTGACCGAGTTTATGAATGCGAGGGATTAATGGCTAAGGTTGCAGAAGGCATCCGCTACGCCGAGAGGGTGGTGGCTGGGGAAATTATTGCCTGTGAGTATGTGCGCCTTGCCTGCCAGCGTTTTCTTGACGATCTGGCACATGGCGAAGAGCGCGGTATTTTCTTCAGTGAGCCGCGCGCGCAGCACATCCTGAATTTCTATAATTTTGTGCCTCACGTAAAAGGCGCGCTGGCAGGCCAGCCTATCGAGCTGATGGACTGGCATGTTTTTATCCTGATTAATATTTTTGGTTTTGTTATCCCACTGGTTAACGAAGAAACGGGAGAAATCGTTCTGCGTAAGGACGGCAGCGGTCGGCCGGTGATGGTTCGGCGTTTCCGTACAGCAGATGTTGAGGTGGCCCGTAAAAATGCCAAATCAACGCTTTGCTCCGGCGTAGGGCTGTATATGGCTGGTGCCGACGGCGAGGGCGGGGCGGAGGTTTATTCCGCTGCTACAACCCGTGACCAGGCGAGAATTGTTTTTGAAGACGCGAAAAATATGGTCAAGAAGGCGAAAGCCACTCTTGGGCGGATCTTTGAATTCAACAAGCTCGCTATCTACCAGGAGCAAACGGCCTCCAAATTCGAGCCATTATCATCAGATGCAAACAACCTCGACGGCCTGAACATCCACTGCGCCATCGTTGACGAGCTGCACGCTCACAAAACCCGTGACGTCTGGGACGTTCTGGAGACGGCCACCGGCGCGCGCCTGCAATCGCTGCTTTTCGGTATCACCACCGCTGGTTTCAACAAAGAAGGTATCTGTTACGAATTGCGTGATTACGCCATCAAGGTTCTGCGCGGGCTGGTAAAAGACGATACGTTTTTTGCCATCATCTACACCTTAGATGAAGGTGACGATCCCTTTGATGAAAAAGTCTGGCAGAAGGCGAATCCGGGGCTGGGTATCTGTAAGCGCTGGGATGATCTGCGCCGCCTGGCTAAAAAGGCGAAAGAGCAGGTTTCGGCCAGGATTAACTTTTTCACCAAGCACATGAATATCTGGGTTACCGCTGAGTCGGCCTGGATGGACATGATGAAATGGGAGAAATGCGAATTTATCGCCCCGCAGCACGAACTTAAAACCTATCCCTCCTGGGTAGGCGTTGACCTCTCAAACAAAATTGATATCTGTGCGGCCGCTAAAGTCTGGCGCGCGCCAGGTGGCCACGTTCATGCGGATTTTAAATTCTGGCTGCCGGAAGGACGCCTTGAGAAATGTTCACGTCAGATGGCAGAGCTCTATCGTAAGTGGGCCGAGATGGACAAACTAATCCTTACCGACGGGGATGTAATCGACCATGCCCAGATTAAGGAAGAGCTGCAGACGTGGGTTGCTGGTGAGAGCCTGAAAGAAATCGGCTTTGATCCGTGGAGTGCAACGCAGTTCAGCCTTTCGCTGGCAGAGGAAGGGTTGCCGCTGGTGGAAGTGCCGCAGACGGTTCGCAATTTCTCTGAGGCGATGAAAGAGGTCGAAGCACTGGTATACGGTGGACGCTTTCATCACAGCGATCACCCGGTGATGAACTGGATGATGTCCAACGTAACCGTCAAACCTGACCGGAACGAGAACATTTTTCCTAACAAGTCCACACCGGAGGCCAAGATTGATGGCCCGGCGGCATTGTTCACAGCAATGAGCCGTGTTCTGGTTAACGGTGGCAACGACCAGCAGGATCTCTCCGGATTCTTCAATAATCCCATCATGGTAGGTTTCTGATGAAAAAAAACAAACGGCCAGGCAGGGTTAAAAGTGCTCTGCTTAACTGGCTTGGTGTGCCTATCAGCCTGACTACCGGCACGTTCTGGGAGGAATGGTTTGGTACCAGCAGCAGCGGAAAGGTGGTAACGGCCGATAAAGCCATCCAGCTATCGGCTGTATGGGCATGCGTAAGGCTGTTAAGCGAGTCTATTTCAACCCTTCCGCTGAAAATATACGTTCGACAGCCTGACGGTTCGCGTAAAGCGGCAACCGACCACCCGGCTTATTCTGTACTGTGTCGCCGTCCCAATTCAGAAATGACTCCATCACGCTTTATGCTGATGGTGGTTGCCAGTATTTGCCTGCGCGGGAACGCCTTCATTGAGAAGAAATTCATCGCAAATCGCCTGGTTTCGCTGGTGCCTTTGCTGCCGCAGAACATGGTAGTTAAACGTCTTACTACCGGGGCGCTGGAATACAAATACACTGAAAACGGTAACGAGCGCGTCATTCCCGTCAAAAACATCATGCACATTCGCGGGTTCGGTCTGGATGGCGTTTGCGGCATGATGCCGATGAAAACGGGCCGGGATGTGATCGGTGCCGCGATGGCTGTTGAAGAATCTGCGGCAAAGATTTTTGAACAGGGGCTTCAGAGTTCAGGTTTTCTCTCCGCTGAAAATGCTCTCAGTGATGAACAACGTGAAAGGCTTCGCGGCTACATGGCTGCATTTACCGGCTCTAAAAATGCCGGAAAGATTATGGTACTTGAAGGCGGGTTAAAGTATCAGGGCGTCACCATGAACCCTGAAGATGCCCAGATGCTGGAAAGCCGTTCTTTCAGTATTGAGGAAATTTGTCGCTGGTTTCGCGTGCCTCCTTTCATGGTCGGTCATACCACGAAACAAAGCAGCTGGGCATCCAGTCTTGAGGGGATGAACCTGCAGTTCCTGACGCATACCCTTCGACCGCTGCTGGTAAATATTGAGCAGGAAATTGGCCGGTGCTTACTCGACAGCGATGATGACGTGTTTGCAGAGTTCTCCGTTGAAGGTCTACTGCGAGCCGATAGTGCCGGTCGCGCTGCATACTATACCAGCGCGCTTCAGAATGGCTGGATGTCCAGAAATGATGTTCGCCGTCTGGAGAACATGCCACCGATTGAAGGGGGCGACATTTACACCGTTCAGCTCAACCTGACACAACTGAAGAACCTTGAGAACAGTAATCCTGCCGTTCAGGCACTGGCGATCAGGGAGCTTCACAATCACGTATTCCCCGACATTCCATATGAGCAATCGCCTCTAAAGCAGGCCGCTTAGGAGCATAACCCACATGACAAAAAAACAACTTCCGGCTGCACCGGCGGGTCGTCCCTGCGCGCGTGTCACCTGTGAAACTTTACCGTCTGCACTGGATCGCTGGGACGGTGGGATCAAAGCTGCGGCCACCGACGATAACAGCATTTCTGTTTTTGATGTTATCGGGCAGGACTACTGGGGCGAAGGGGTAACAGCTAAACGTATTGCCGGTGCGCTTCGGGCGATGAACGGTGCCGACGTCACGGTGAATATCAACTCACCGGGCGGCGACATGTTCGAAGGTCTGGCTATTTATAACCTGCTCCGCGAATACGAAGGCCGTGTAACGGTGAAGGTGCTGGGCATTGCCGCCAGCGCCGCCTCGATAATTGCGATGGCCGGGGATGATATTCAGATTGGCCGCGGTGCCTTCCTGATGATCCACAACTGCTGGGTATACGCGATGGGAAATCGCCATGACTTTGCGGAACTGGCACAGTCGCTGGAGCCCTTCGATACCGCTATGGCTGATATCTACGCGGCGCGCTCCGGCCTTGATATGGCCGCCGTGCAGAAGCTGATGGACGCGGAAAGCTATATCGGTGGCAGTGATGCTGTGGCGAAGGGACTGGCAGACAGCCTGCTTTCTGCTGATGCGGTCAGCGACGGCGACGAATCGCCTGCAGCCGCGCTTCGCAAACTTGATGCATTGCTGGCCAAGACCAACACCCCGCGCTCTGAGCGCAGAAAACTCATTAAAGCCTTATCCGGTGGCATGCCTGGCGCTGTCACCACCAACGACGGTACGCCGGGCGCTGCCGAAGACATCAAACCTGAAACCATCAATTCACTTGAAAGCGCCCTGGCGGCGTTAGTCAAATAAGGACCCTTTATGTCTGAAGTAAACGATATTCTGAAAAAAGTCACTGCCAGCATTGAAGATGCAACCAGCAAATTCAACGCGAAAGCAGAAGAGGCACTGACCGAAGCGAAAAAGAATGGTCAGCTCTCAGCTCAGACCAAAGATGTTGTAGATAAAATGGCGACAGAGCTCAATGCTCTTAAGGAAGCTGAAAAAACCCTTAAGGCCAGCCTTGGTGAGCTGGAACAGCATGTTGCCCAAATGCCATTGAACAACGCTGCTAAAGTTACCGAAACTGTTGGACAGGTGGTGATTAATAGCGAGGCGTTGAAGGCCTTTGCCGCGAGCGTTGAAGGCAATAAGCGCGTAAGCGTCCCAGTTCACGCGGCCTTGCTTTCTACAGATGTTGCAGATGGCGTGGTTGAACCACAGCGACTGCCTGGCATCGACACTGCACCAAAACAGCGTCTCTTCATTCGTGATCTGATTGCGCCTGGCCGCACATCTTCACCGGCTATTTTCTGGGTGCAGCAAACGGGCTTTACCAATGCAGCGAAAGTCGTTGCAGAGGGGACTGCCAAACCTTACAGCGATATTGAATTCGCGACTAAAATCACGCCGGTGACAACCATCGCGCACATGTTTAAGGCATCCAAGCAGATCCTTGACGATTTCGCTCAACTCCAGTCTACGGTTGACGCTGAGATGCGTTACGGCCTGAAATATGTTGAGGAACAGGAAATCTTGTTCGGCGACGGAACTGGTGTGCACCTGCACGGCATCGTTCCTCAGGCCTCAGCATTCGACCCGGCATTTTCTGTTGAGAGCCAGAACGGGATTGATGATCTGCGCCTGGCAATGCTTCAGGCTCAACTGGCTCGTTTCCCTGCATCTGGCCACGTTCTGCACTTCATCGACTGGGCGAAAATTGAGCTCACGAAAGACAGTCTGGGCCGCTATATCCTGGCTAACCCGGCATCTCTGACTGGCCCTACGCTTTGGGGGCTTCCGGTGGTAGCAACTGAGGCAGCAGCTTTCCAGGGCAAATTCCTGACAGGCGCATTCAATGCCGCAGCTCAACTGTTCGATCGTGAAGATGCCAACGTGGTTATCTCCACCGAAAACGCCGACGACTTCGAGAAAAACATGATCTCCATTCGCTGCGAAGAACGTCTGGCGCTGGCTGTGAAACGCCCTGAGGCGTTCGTGTACGGTTCATTCAGCACCGGCGCGGGTAGCTGATAACTATTGCGGCCTTCGGGCCGCTTTTTTCGGGGCAAACTAATGCTTGATCAGAATGTGGTGAAACAGCATTGCCGCATTGATACCGACTTTACGGGTGATGATGCTCTGCTGGAGATTTACACAGGTGCGGCGGCGCGTTACGTCCAGACATGGACAAGGCGAACGCTCTATGAAAACCAAAGCTCACCTGGCTACGCAGACGACCCAGACCCGATTTTACTGAATGATGATGTTAAGGCGGCAATGCTACTGCTGATTGGTCACTGGTATGCAAACCGAGAGGCTGTGAACATCGGAAACATTACAACAGCGGTGCCTTTCGCCGTAGAAGCTCTACTGCAGCCATACCGTATTTACGGGGTATAGGGGGACTTTATGCAGGCCGGAAGATTGAGACACAGGGTGGTGGTTCAGAACATCACAACATCCAGAGATCCTTCTGGTCAGCCTGTTGAAACGTGGCATGACGGTGCAGAAACATGGGCAGAAGTAAAGGGCATTAGTGGGCGTGAGCTGGTAGCCGCTGGTGCTGAAACCTCAGTCGCCACTATCAGGGTATGGACACGGTTTCGTAGCGATATAACTGCTGCGTCCAGACTCAGGGTTATGACTGGCCCGTTCAAGGGGGCCATTTTGAATATTATTGGTCCGCCTATCCCTGATTCTCGTGGTGTTCAGCTCGAAATTCTTTGCAAACAGGGGACCGAAAAATGATTGAGACGAGCCTCGATTTTTCCGGATTGAATGACATCGCAAAGGATCTGGAGGCGCTTAGCCGTGCCGAAAACAATAAGGTTCTTCGTGATGCCACGCGCGCCGGCGCGGAAGTGCTTAAGGAAGAAGTGATCGCACGTGCACCGGTACGCACCGGAAAACTGAAAAAAAACGTGGTGGTGGTGACCCAAAAAAGCCGCCGCCGCGGGGAAATTTCTTCCGGCGTCCATATTCGTGGCGTTAACCTGCGCACCGGCAACAGCGATAACACGATGAAGGCGAATAACCCGAGAAACGCCTTTTACTGGCGATTCGTTGAGCTGGGCACCGCGAACATGCCTGCACATCCGTTTGTGCGACCCGCTTACGATACTCGCGAGGAAGAGGCCGCCAGCGTCGCCATTGCCAGGATGAATCAGGCTATTGATGAGGTATTGAGCAAGTGAATGAAGATAATATCTACGCCTTGCTTTCTCCCCTGGCAGAAGGACGGGTATATCCCTATGTTGCGCCATTAGGTAGTGACGGGAAACCGTCTGTCTCGCCACCCTGGATTATCTTTTCCATCGTCGATGATGTTTCCGCTGACGTACTGTGTGGCCAGGCGGAATCCAGCACATCAGTGCAGATCGATGTTTACTCACTGACCATTAAGGAAGCCAGATCCATTCGCGATCATGCGCTGAAGGCCGTTAAGTCCCTGGCTCCGACTGAGATAACGAAAATTCAAGGCTATGAACCCGATTTCCGGCTTTACCGCGCCACGATCGATTTTCGGATCACATCCTGAAACGTTAACCAACCCTGAACAACCCGCTCCGGCGGGTTTTTTATTACCTCTGACACCGCGCTTCACACGCGCACGTTATAATCCTGGAGCCTACAGAAAGCGAGCCTGAGAGTCAGTTGTACTCCGGGGCTGCTGACTCTGTGTGACAGGCTCACTTTCTATAGGTAAATCTCATGAAATATCCAACCGTATCAGTAAATGGCGTTTCCGTTCGCGTTGATGACGAGGGACGCTATAACCTCAATGATCTCCATGCTGCGGCGGTCGCAAACGGAGAGGCTACAGAGCAGCAGCGTCCAAGTCAGTTTTTACGTAGCGCTCAGGTAAAGCGATTTATCAAGGCACTTAAATCCAAAGTGCAAAAAAGCACTCTGGAACAAATTCAACCACTTAGAGTTGTTAATGGTGGTGATGAACCTGGAGTGTGGGGCGTTGAGTTACTGGCCATTCGCTACGCAGCCTGGATTAAGCCTGAGTTTGAGATTGAAGTATATGAGGTGTTCAGAACAGTGGTTCGCCTCGGCATCAGTGCCATGTCACGCCTGAATAAATTAGATCACATCATTAATACTGAGACTAAAGCGATAAGCCAGTGCGCCAGCCAGATGGCGAAGTGGGGTGTCGGCGGCAGAAAGAAAATCCTCCTTTCTGCGCGGGAGCGGGTGGTTGATGAAGTACAGATGTACTTACCAGGCATCAATTAAACTCGAGAAATGGTCTTTGTTGCTGACAATCTCAGCATTCCAGGCATGATTGATTTACTTAGTAATTTCTTTTCAGAAAGACACCCACCTCCCGCTTCGGCGGGTTTTTACTTTTATGGAGACAACTATGTCTGCACTTTATGAAAAATCGCAGCTGACGAAGATCCTTATTTCCTCCCTGCCAGCCACCAAAGAAACGATGGATTCCGCAACCTTCCTCGATCTGAGTTGCACCATCAAAGAAATTCAGTTCACCGGTGGTCAGAAGCAGGATATCGACGTAACAACACTTTGCTCTACCGAGCAGGAGAACATCAACGGCCTGCCTTCTCCGTCAGAAATCTCTCTGTCCGGCAACTTCTACAAGAATCCGGCGCAGGACGCCTTGCGTGATGCGTATGACAACGATACGACCTACGCTTTCCAGGTCATTTTCCCGTCCGGCAAGGGCTTTAAGTTCCTGGCTGAAATCCGCCAGCACACCTGGTCTTCCGGTACCAACGGCGTAGTGGCGGCAACGTTCTCCCTGCGCCTGAAAGGTAAGCCTGAAAACATCGAGTCTGGCTCCTGAGAGGTCGCATGAAGAATATTAAAAATCTCGCCCTGGCTAAGATGTCGGGTTTTCGTCATAAGACGGTCGCCGTTCCTGAGTGGGAAGGCGTCAAAGTGGTTCTGCGTGAGCCGTCTGGTGAAGCCTGGCTGCGCTGGCAGGAAGTGGTTAAAGCGGGTGCTGATGATGAAAATGTGTCGGTATCGGAAAAGGCACACCGTAATCTTTGCGCTGACGTGGTGCTCTTCATTGACGTCCTGTGCGACACCGATAAGCAACCGGTATTCAGCGTAGACGAAGAAGAGCAGGTGCGTGAAATCTACGGCCCCGTCCATTCACGCCTGCTCAAACAGGCGCTTGACCTGATCAACAACGCGGACGAAGCGCGGGAAAAGTCTCAACCCCCGGCGTAAAGTTTCTGATGTCGCTTGCGCTCCGGATGGGGCGCACGCTCTCAGAGCTTCGGCAGAATATGACGGCAAGCGAGCTTCTGATGTGGATTGAGTACGACAGGCAAAGTCCGGTTGGCGATATTCGTGGTGACATTCAGGCAGCTCAGCTCGTCTCTGCCATCTACGGCTCGCAGGGGGCAAAAGTACCGCTTGACGATGCGATCCTGCGATGGGGTGGCGATGAGCAATCAGAACCGAAGGACCCGTTTGCAGGGCTTGAGGCTGCTTTATCAAACGCAGCGGCAACTAATTAAATGCTAAAGTCAAAAAATAGAATTTCGAATTTCCTTTGCTCACGTTTATGTATTTTAATAACCTCCTTACTTCTGGAGGTGTGAAAATGAAAAAGGTAGTTTGTATTTTATTAGTTATGTTCGCCGTTACTGGATGTAAATCTTTAGACTCAGTTAGGGCTACAAAGCCTGTAAACATTGGGGGATCTGATAAGAGCGTTAACTCATTCTCATCTTGTGTCTCTGGGAAGTGGGCTGGAAATGGAACACCAGTAACTTCCTTGCCGCTTGAAAATGGCATAAGCATACTCGTCCCTCAGGCAATGGGGGGTTATGACGTAGTTCTTGACGTAACAGAAAATAATGGGAAAACAAGTTACGTGCTCTACGAAAGAGTGCCCTCAATGACATCCGACTCATATGAGAAAACGGTATTATCTTGTAGATAAGAAAACATAGATAAAACAGACCCGCTCCGGCGGGTTTTTTTCGCCTGGAGAAATGTGATGGCAACATTACGTGAATTGATTATTAAAATTTCCGCTAACTCGCAATCATTCCAGACGGAAATTTCCCGCGCCTCACGAATGGGGCAGGATTATTACCGCACTATGCAGAATGGTGGTCGGCAGGCCGCTGCTGCTGCCAGAGAGAGCGAAAGGGCGCTCTCTGATTTGACTGCCGGATTTGCATCTGCTGGAAGGGCTGCCGCCGCAGCTACGGCAGCTTTTGCAACGGGTAAAATTGTGCAGATTGCTGATGAGTGGAACTCCGTAAACGCTCGCCTTAAACAGGCATCATCTTCTGCTGATGATTTTGCCGCTTCACAGCGTCAGTTAATGGAAATCAGCCAAAGAACCGGCACGGCATTTTCAGATAACGCAAACCTTTTTTCCCGCGCAGCAGCCTCAATGCGCGAGTACGGTTATAGCTCTGACGAAGTTCTGAAAATTACAGAAGCTGTCTCTACCGGCCTCAAACTTTCTGGGGCTAACACCCAGGAAGCGAGTTCTGTTATCACTCAATTCAGCCAGGCGCTCGCACAAGGCGTTCTTCGTGGTGAAGAATTTAATGCCGTTAACGAAGCCGGTGATCGGGTAATCCGCGCTCTGGCTGCGGGAATGGGTGTAGCCCGTAAAGACCTCAAGAGCATGGCTGACCAGGGACAGCTTACGATCGATAAGGTTGTCCCAGCTTTAATGAGCCAGTTAGGAGCATTGCAGGGCGAATTTGCCAGCATGCCACAAACGGTTTCTGGATCCCTTCAAAAAGTAACTAACTCATTCATGGCCTGGGTGGGCGGTGTAAACCAGGCAACCGGTGCTACTGATGCGTTGTCTGGCGGATTGGATAATGTTGCCCAGACGCTTGATTCTTTTACTTCATCAGCAGTGAGCGGCGCGCTGAATGACGTTGCTGACAATATGTCAACAATTACAACAGTCGCTGGGGCGCTTGTTGGCGTGGGACTGGCACGCTACCTAAGCGGAGTTGTAACCAGTGCCACGAGTGCAACAGGTGCGCTAATTTCAGCTGCGAAATCAGAGGTTGCCCTTGCAGTCGCGCAGGATAAAGCGGCGCAGTCTGCTGTTGCGGCTTCCAGGGCTGAAGTTTATCGGGCTCAGCAAGCAGTACAGAGTTCAAGAAGTGCAGATGTTCAGGCGGCTCAGCAAGAAAAGGTCGCGGCGGCTGAAGCAAAAGTCACTGCGGCCCATACCAGACTGACTACCGCTCTTGCCAGTGGTACAGCTACGGAAAAGGTGCGAGCCAGAACAGCACTTGAACGCGCGCAGGCAGGGCTGGTAGCAGCTAAAAATGCCGACGCTCAGGCTGTCGCTGAAAGGCGTCTGGCTGCCGCTCAGGCTGCTTTAAACCGTAACATCTCAAATCGTGTTTCGACTCAAAGCAATCTCAATAGCGTAACATCTGTCGGCACTCGCCTGATGAGTGGTGCGCTTGGCCTGATTGGCGGCGTGCCGGGTCTGGTGATGCTGGGAGCAGGAGCCTGGTATGCGATGTATCAGAATCAGGAGCAGGCTCGGCGTTCGGCGCAGGAATACGCCACCACGATTGATGAAGTCAGTAAAAAGTCGAAGGCAATGTCTTTACCTGAAGCTTCAGACAATGCTGAGAAAACGCGCGCAGCATTGAATGAGCAGAACAGGCTGATAGATGAACAAAAGAGCAAGATAGAAAATCTGAAAGAGCAGATAGCTGGTTATCAGTCAGTGATCAGTAATCCCGGTCCAACGACCAACGGTGGTTTCATGATTAACCACCTGACATCTTTGGATACCGTGACCCGTGGACTGGCTACAGCCACTGAACAGTTATCTGTTGAGCAGGAAAGGCTTGCCCAGATGCAGGAGAAATCTGCCTCTATCCAACAGGTTCTTGAAGGTCTTGAGCATCGGCGTGTGACGCTAATTCGGGAGGAGGCAGCGAATCAGAACCGGGCTTATCAATCACTTCTGTTGATGAATGGGCAGCACGATGAACTTAATCGATTACTCGGACTGGGTAACCAACTCCTTATGGCGCGTCAGGGGCTGGCTAACGTCCCGCTCAGACTTCCGCAGGCCGATCTCGACAAAAAGCAAACCGATGCCCTCGAAAAGAGCCGCCGGGATCTGGAGTTGTCACGCCTGAAGGGTGAAGCAAAAGAGCGCCTGCGACTGAGTTATGCAGCCGATGACCTGGGATTAACCAGTGATCCGCAATTCCAGACAGGCCGTCAGGAGTTTATTAATAACGGTCTTGCTGAATGGCGGAATAATGAGGCCAACAAACCTAAGGCGAAGGGCGGTAAAACCGAAGGCGAGAAAACCGAGGATGTGTATAAGCGCCTTATCAAGCAGCAAAAAGAGCAGATTGCCCTGCAAGGCCAGAATACTGAACTGGCGAAGGTTAAATACCAGGTCAGCCAGGGCGAACTTGCTTCTCTGACAGAAGCCCAGAAAAAGACGGTATTGCAGAATGCTGCGCTGATTGACCAGGTTAAATTACGTGAGCAACTGCGAAATTACGAAGCCAACCTTGCCGACAGTAACGCCAGCGCCCGCGCAGCCAATGAAGCGCAATTGCTGGGATACGGGCAGGGCTCCCGGTTCCGTGAAAGACTTCAGGAGCAGTTCAATCTGCGTAAGGAGTTTGAGCAGAAGAATACCGATCTTCTCCGCCAGCGTCAGGCTGGTGAAATCGACGAGACGTTCTATCAGCAGGGGCTGGCACTTAATAAGCGCTACCTCGAAGAGCGCCTGCGCGACCAGGAGGGATATTACGCAGCTTCTGATGCGCAGCGTGACGACTGGATGACGGGACTGTCTGAGGGTTATGCGAACTGGGTGGACGAAGCTACTGATTATTCTTCCATGGCCGCTGACGGCATGAAGCAGGCCATGGGTGGCGCGGTCACCACGATCACCGACATGCTCAATGGCAACGTTGACAGCTGGAAGGACTGGGGCGTGAGCGTACTGAAGATTATCCAGAACGTTCTGGTGAACATGGCTGTTGCTAATGGCGTCAGCTCAATTGGATCACTGTTCAGTTTTGGTGCCTCGTCAGCCGCAACCGCCAGCAGCGGTACCGCTATTCAGAATGCTGGCGCGAACTTTACCTTTAATGCGAAGGGTAATGTTTACGACTCTCCGTCCCTGAGCGCTTACAGCAATGGCGTTTTCCAGACGCCTCAGCTGTTTGCTTTTGCCAAAGGCGCAGGCGTTTTTGCCGAGGCTGGTCCGGAAGCCATTATGCCGCTTACGCGCGCCGCTGATGGTTCGCTGGGAGTTCGGGCAGTTGGTACTCCGCAGGTCTCCGGCGGTGTGCCTTCAGTTAACTTCGGCGATATCAATATTCAGGGTGGATCACCACAGGCAGCCAGTCAGGGAACCGCCGGAGCAGCAGGCAGGCAGCTTAAGGATGCCATCACTGGTGTCATTAACGAACAGGCCAGCATGCCGGGCTCGCCTCTGTGGCGATTAATCAAGGGAGTTTAACCATGGCAGTCGAAACCTTCAGCTGGTGCCCAAAGGTTGCCTCTCAGGTTGATACAAGTTTTCGTACCCGAAAGGCGCAGTTTGGCGATGGCTATACACAGGTGGCCGGGGACGGCATCAACCCGGTAACACCTCAGTGGAGCGTGAGCTTTACCGGCGACGAGGCTTACATTCAGGCCATTAAAAACTTTCTGAACAGACATGCCGGGTGGAAGTCATTTATCTGGAAGCCGCCGCTTGAGCCTTCAGGTTTATGGCGCGCGGAATCCTTCCAGATATCTACCCACGGCAACAAAAAATACACCCTCAGCAGCACATTCATACAGGCATACCATCCATGAGTATTTCATCTGATGTCCAGAAACTGGAACCGGGTAAACGCGTCCGCCTGATCGAGGTGGACGGCTCTGCTTTCGGTGCCGGTATTCTTCGCTTTCACAACGAGACAATCCCGCATACCGAGGCGGAAATCATCGCCGCAGGCGGCGACGAGTCAAAACTTGAGCCGAAGTCGGTGTGGTGGCAGGGGCAGGAGTATGGCGCGTGGCCGTATGAACTGACCGGCATATCTGTCAGCAGTGACGGCCAGAGTTCACGGCCTTCTCTCACCGTTGCAAACATCAGCGGTACGATTGGCGCGCTGTGCCGCAGGTTTCAGGGGATGGCTAAAGCAAAGGTGATCATCCATGACACCTTCGCTCACTACCTGGACGCAAGAAATTTTCCTGGCGGGAACCCGACTGCGAATCCCAACGAGGAGCGCAAACAGGTTTATTACATCGACCGTAAATCAGGGTCAGACGATGAAACCGTAGAGTTTGAGCTTTCAAGTCCAGCCGATTTGCGAGGGCAACTCATTCCGACCCGGCAAATTCAGCCAATGTGCACGTGGTGCATGCGGGGCTGGTACAAAACCGGGAACGGCTGCACCTACGCCGGGCAAAACGGCTGGTTCGATAAAGACGGCAATCGGGTGGACGATCCTTCACAGGATGTTTGCTCCGGATTGCTGTCAACGGGCTGTAAACCTCGCTTCGGAGAGAATGAACAGCTGGATTATGGCGGGTTCCCCGGCGCTTCACTTCTGAGAGGATAATCATGCGCGACAAAACAGTTAGCGCCATTCTGGCGCATGCCGCCGCATCCTTCCCCGAGGAGTGCTGTGGCGTGGTTATTCAGAAGGGGCGGGTGGAGAAATACATCCCCTGCAAAAATAATGCTGAGTCGGCGACTGAGCAATTTGAACTTAATCCTGAGGATTATGCGGCCGCCGAAGAGCAGGGCACTGTGGTGGCGATCGTCCACAGCCATCCCGGCGACGGGGCAACAACCCAGCCGAGCGAGCTCGACATGCTGATGTGTGATGCCACGGAACTGCCCTGGATTATTGCATCGTGGCCGGAGGGCGACATTCGCACCGTCATGCCTCGCGGAGACCGACCCCTCACAGGGCGCCAGTTTGTTCTCGGATATGCAGACTGCTGGTCTCTCATCATGGACTATTTCCGCATCGAACACGGCATTGAACTGCCCAACTACAGCGTAGATCGCCACTGGTGGGAGCAGGGTGAAAACCTCTATATGGACAACTGGCAGGAATGCGGTTTTCGTGAGTACGACGGTCCCGCTCAGCCAGGTGACATGGTTATCATGCAGGTTCAGTCCACCGTCCCGAACCATGCCGGGATTTTGCTTGATGGCAACATGCTACTGCATCACATGTATGGCCAGCTAAGCCAGCGTATTCCCTACGGTGGCTATTACCGTGACCGTACCATCAAAATTCTGCGTTATAAGGATTTGATGTAATGGAAAGAAAAACCGTTATCAAACTCAGCGGCTCAATGGCTCAGCGATTTGGCAGGACACATCGCCGCGCACTAACGTCCGCCAGCGAAGTTTTCAGGGCGCTTTCTAACACCATTGACGGCTTTGATGCCTATCTGCGTGAAGCTCGGGCAAAGGGACTGGATTTTGTTATTTTCCGGGATCGTCGCAATATCGGGCACGAAGAGTTTGAACTCCTGGGGCCGGGTGATGAGTTAAGAATAATCCCTGTGATAAGGGGTAGTAAAAGAGCTGGAGTTTTCCAGGCGTTGCTCGGAACGGCTCTGGTCGCTGCTGCCATATGGATGCCGGGAGTTAGTATCGCAGCAAGTAACCTCATGTTTTCCGTTGGTGCCGCAATGGCCGTTGGCGGTGTAGTGCAAATGCTCTCTCCTCAGGTTTCAGGTCTGCGAATGCGTCAGGAACCTGATAACAAACCCTCCTATGCGTTTGGTGGTCCAGTTAACACGACGGCATCTGGCAATCCCGTTCCCCTGCTTTATGGTCAGCGAGAAATAGGCGGCGCTATTATCTCCGCCGGGATATATGCAGAAGACCAGCAATAAACCAAACCACCCACTGTAAGCCACCTGACGGTGGCTTTTTTTATGGACGCGATATGACGACGACAATCATCAAAGGCCGCGGCAAAGGTGGCAGCAACCAGACCCGAACGCCTGTTGAGGCACCGGACAGCATTCAGTCCATCGCCAGGGCAAAGGTGCTGATTGCGCTTGGAGAGGGTGAGTTCGCTGGCGGGCTTGATGGTAAAAGCATTTTTCTTGGTGACTCATCTTCATACACGCCTCTTCAGAACGCCGACGGAAGTTATAACTTCAATAATGTGAAATATGAGTTCCGTTCCGGTACTCAGGACCAGGACTACATTCAGGGCTTCCCCGGCATTGAAAACGAACTTCAGGTTTCATACGAGCTGAAACAGGCTGTGCCGTACGTGCGCGCGGTATCCAACACGCAGCTCTCTGCGCTGCGAATTCGCCTGGGATGGCCAACTCTTTTACTCCAGAAAAACAACGGTGATAAAGTCGGCACCCGCGTCGAGTATGCTATCGATCTGTCGGTCGATGGCGGGCCGTATGAAACGGTGGTTAACGGTGCTGTTGATGACAAAACCACGTCGCTTTATGAGCGCAGTCACCGCGTCAATCTTCCGAAAGCCTCGACTGGATGGCAGTTGCGGGTTCGCAGAATCACGCCGGATTCCACGAGCGTGAATATCGTCGACACCATGCGCGTTGTGGCCGTTACTGAAATTATTGACGCCAAACTTCGCTACGTTAACACAGCACTGCTGTATGTAGAGTTTGACGCAAAGCAGTTCCCTAATGGCATTCCTCAGGTTGTGTGCAATCCTAAAGGGCGAATCATCCGTGTACCTGATACTTATGATCCCGAAACCCGCACTTACTCTGGTACATGGGAGGGCGTATTTAAATGGGCATGGACGGATAACCCTGCCTGGATTTATTACGACATCATTCTGAACGAGCGCTTCGGGCTGGGGCAAAGAATCGATGCGACTCAGATAGACAAATGGGAGCTTTATCGTATCGCCCAGTATTGCGATCAGCAGGTACCAGATGGCAAGGGCGGAAGTGGGACGGAGCCTCGTTTTCGTTGCAACGTTTATATTCAGGACCGTAATGACGCCTGGACTGTACTTCGTGATCTGGCGGGTATATTTCGCGGCATGACGTACTGGGGCGACAATAAGATGTATGTCCTGGCTGATATGCCACGGGATGTGTGGCACATCTATAACCACGCCAGCGTTGTTGAAGGAAAATTTACCTTTGCGGATCCGAGTGAAACCACCCGAAACACTGCCGCGCTGGTGAACTGGTCAGACCCAGCCAACCACTATAAAGACACGCCTGAGCCTGTTTACGATAACGATCTGGCCATGCGCTTCGATTATCGTCAGCTCGAAATGACTGCGATCGGCTGCACCAGGCAGTCAGAGGCAAACCGGCGGGGGCGCTGGGCGCTGCTCACTAACGGTATCGGCGAGGTAGTGACCTTCAGCACGGGCATGGACGTTCCCCCCGTTGGTGAGGTGATCGGCGTGGCAGCTAACGAGCTGGCCGGAAGAACTATCGGTGGCAGGGTGAGTGCGGTTAACGGCCGCAACATAACCCTCGATCGCGCCGCTGATGTGAAGGCCGGGAACCGGCTGTTTTTGAATCTTCCGTCAGGCACAGCTCAGGCCAGAACCGTCCAGGCCGTTAACGGAAACACAGTCACTGTCAACACACCCTACAGCGAAACGCCGGAGGCTGAATGTAACTGGGGTGTGGACTCTGACGATCTGTTTATAGCGCTTTTCCGTGTTACGGGAACGCGGGACAACAACGACGGTACTTTCGAGGTCACCGGGACGACTTACAACCCTGATATCTATTCCGCTGTTGATACCGGCGCAAGACTGGACGAGCGGCCAGTCAGTGTCATTCCACCGGGGGTTCAGGCTCCCCCAGGAAATATTGTCGTAGACAGTTACTCTACGGTTAACCAGAACATTGCGATTACCACTATGCGCGTTGCCTGGGATGCTGTTCAGGGTGCAGTTGCTTACGAGGCGGAATGGCGGCGTGACAGCGGCAACTGGATTAGTGTGCCCCGAACGTCTTCTCTCGGCTTTGAAGTTCAGGGTATCTACTCGGGTCGCTATCTGGTCCGTGTCAGGGCGGTGAACGCCAGCGACGTTTCATCAGTATGGGCGACATCATCAGAAGTAAATCTTACGGGTAAAGTGGGCAATCCGCCGAAACCGGTCGGCTTCATCGCTTCTGATAATGTGGTTTTCGGTATCGAGCTGAGCTGGGGATTCCCGGCGAACACCGACGACACGCTGAAGACGGAAATTCAGTACAGTCTGACCGGTACCGAAGACGATGCGATGCTGCTGGCCGATGTGCCTTACCCGCAGCGCAAATATCAGCAGATGGGCCTTAAGGCTGGGCAGATTTTCTGGTATCGCGCGCAGCTGGTGGACCGCAGCGGCAACGAATCAGGTTACACAGAATGGGTGCGCGGGCAGGCCAGCATCGATGTTTCCGATATCACCGATGTGATCCTGGAGGAGATTAAAGATTCTGAGGTATTCAAGGATCTGATTGAGAGTGCCGTAGAAAGTAGCGAGAAACTGGCCGAACTTTCTGATGCGATTAGGGAGAACGCCGATGGTCTGGCTGCGGCAGTAGGCTCGAATAAACAAACAGCAGAAGCAATTATCGGCAATGCGCTGGCTATTGCTGATGTTGTCGTACGCCAGACTGCACAGCAGGGGGCTAACTCTGCGACATTCGAACAGCTCCGCGAGGTGATCGCCACTGAGACTGAGGCGCGTGTAACTGATGTAATCCGTCTGGATGCAAAGACCGAGCAAAACGAAGCGGGTATTACCGAGGTTCGACAGGCTCTGGCAACAGAAGCGGAATCACGAGCTTCTGAGGTCAGCCAGCTAACCGCCGCCACGAAGGTTGCTTCTGATAAAGCGGATTCTGCTGCTGCAGTCGGTGCGCAGAATACAGCTTCAATCACCAACCTTAGCCAGGTTGTCACAGACCTGGATTCATCAATGGCGTCACGACTTGAAGAGCTTGGAGCGAAAACAGACAAGGCCAGCGGAGGTATTCAGAACAATGCTATTGCGCTGATCACCAGTACTCTCGCACAGGTTAACCAGCGCAACCTTCTGAGCGTTCAGTATGGTGATAACAAAGCCGGTATAGAGCGAGTCGACAACGTCATGGCAGACGCAAGTAAGGCTGTCGCTGAGTCTCTGCGCACCCTGGATTCCAGCGCCGGTGGAAACACGGCGAATGTTACCGATCTGTCTAAGACGCTTGCTGTTTTCACGCAAGTATCAGCTACGCAAATTAACTCGCTCAAGGTCACAGTAAATGGTCAGTCTGCGGCTATTATCCAGAACAGCCAGGTATCAGCCGACATCAATAATAACCTGAATGCGATGTACAGCATCAAGGTAGCTGTTGATTCCAATGGCAACCAGTACGCGGCTGGAATGGGTATTGGTGTACAGAATACACCTTCAGGTATGCAGACTCAGGTTCTGTTCCTGGCAGACCGCTTCGCTGTGATGAGCCAGGCTGGTGGCGCAGTAACTCTGCCTTTTGTTATCCAGAATGGGCAGACATTCATCCGAGCCAGCTTCATCCAGGACGGTACCATTGAGAACGCCAAAATCGGCAACTACATCCAGTCGAATAACTATGTGGCTGGCTCTGCAGGATGGAAGCTTGATAAGGGAGGAACGTTCGAAATTAACGGCGTGGCCGGGGGCGGGAGGATGCTGATAACCAGCACTCTTATTCGCATCTACGACAGCAACAACGTGCTGCGTGTCAGAATGGGGTTATGGTAATGCCACAGGGTTTGCAATGCTGGGATAGTGCAGGGTTGATTGCGGTTGATTTAAGCGATTATGCGATCCGGTATATCGGAAGCACCTCTGTAACATTCGCTGCGGGGGAAACGTCGAAGAACGTTTCCTTCGCCGGGATAACCCAGGATGGCTCATTCATTTCGATTGTGTCGACTGGGCCCACCGTCAACGAATACCACTGCCGAGCCTATAATGGCGGTTTTACTGCGTACTATTTACCAACAACCGGAAGTCCTGCGATCACACTCAATGTGGAGGTGTATAACTTTCAATGAGCGGATTCGAAGTTTACAACAGCGACGGGAAATTACTGGTGGACTCGCAAAACCGGTCCACCCTTTTTTATGATCAACGTGCGTTGGGTGCCGTAACCGATAAAGGCTTTTACCGTGTTGATAGCCCATTTGGTGACGGTAGTACACTAGGTATAACTCAACCTGCATTCTGGAATGACGGAAGATTAAGATGGCTGCAGCTTGGGGCAAACAGATACGGGATGCCCGGCGCAGACCTGCTGGAAGATAACGCGGGAAGTATGATCCGCACTGCACGCAACATAGGAATGCAAAGCGGGTATCTTGATGTCTTCGACAGTGCCGGAAATCTCATCTGGAGCGCGGCTTCAGCCTCAAAAATGCCCCGTGTTGTGGGGTTCTTTGATGTGCCGGCGAACTATGACCTGCAGAACAACACTCTTTCGGTGAGCCTCAGCTTTAATCCGTGGATCCTGGTAAACAATTGCCCCGGAAATCTCAGTGATGATGGCACCGTGGTCGGTTATTCAGGGATAGTCCTCAGATGGACGGGCTCACAGCTGCAGGGGAGGTATATTTCAAAAAACCAGCGCAGCTGGAGCCAGACAATGCAGGGGAGGGGGTTAAGAATCCCGATCGCTCAGTTTGTCGGGATTTGATACAGGCGGGACGCGAGGATATTGCGTCGCGATCATATTTTGTCTGACACCTTTCGCTGAGTCGAAGCGATAAACTACGTCAAGCTTATCCGTTTTTTTATAGCAAATATTACTCAGACGTTTATTAACATGGCGGCTGAATATTCCATTGCTGCTGTCTGAAATAACCTTCATTTCCCTCGTGGCACAGTCGATATTCACGTGAATGTCACCACCGAGAGAAAGACGCGCTGCATCCACAGGATAATCCATTTTAAATGCGTAATCTGTGTGTTTATCGGCACAGCCAGCCAGCAGCAAAAGTGCTGCAGCAAATAATCGTTTCATTTCTACATTCCTGTTTATGCGGGAACTTCCATTTTATTTGAGTTCAAAAAATAGTCAGATTGATATTAGCGATCGATTTTACATGATTGATCGCTAGTAACGATCGTTATTATCGTGAGGTAGTTCATGATTTACACAACAGGCACCATTGCTATTAGTGGTAACAATGTCACCGGCACAGGTACTAATTTTACCGCCGCAGGTTCTTTGATCCGCAACGGCTGCACCGTTATTGCAATGACCAGTCCAGTGCAGGTTTTTCAGATTACCGCCATCGTTAGCGCAACCAGTCTCACCGTTACGCCAGCGGCAAGCCCTGCTATCCCCGCAGGAACCAAATACGCCATTCTTCTTAGCGACAGCCTGAGCGTGGATGGCCTGGCGCAGGACATCGCTGAAACCTTCACGATGTATCAGCGCTACATGAGCGGGTTCTCTGATGTGATGAACGGGACATCTGATGTCACCATCACTATCAATGGTGTTGCCGTTACCGTACCTGGTCAAAAATCTCTGGCCAAGAAAGGTGCCAACAGTGACATTACCAGCCTGAGCGGTCTGACAACTGCGCTAAGTATTTCGCAGGGTGGTACTGGTGATAAGACTGCCGCCGGTGCGCGAACAAACCTCGGTTTGGGAAGTGGTGCAACGGCGACGTTTCAGACATCAGTTACCGATTCTACTGCAGGACGATTGCTGGTAGTAGGTGGGTTCGGAATCGGGGAGGGAAATACAGCTTCAGGAACACCTGTTTCAGCCGGTATTGACTATTTTTCTGAGCCCACGGGACTTTGGCAGACAACAGCTGATACAACGGGTGTTTTTCCGACCGACGCATCAAAGTATGGCCAGTTTTTCAGAATGCGTGGCGGCAAGAATTCGATTACGCAGATATACGCGACAGGTCTTGGGGTGGCTAAAGGTGGGCGTATCTGGTACCGAACGCAGGCAGAAAATGTGGCCACTCCGGGGTGGCAGGAATTTTACACCACGTATAACACCACAAAGGCCAGCGACGGTACACTTAAAGCAGCATCTCCAGTGGCTCGTATTGTTCAGTCGAAAGAGACGAACCAGCGAACCGATCTCTATGAAGATGGTTTCTCATGGTGTGGATGCGGTACTGCTAACGAGGAAGCCGAGGGTATTCAACTAAGCCGCCTGGATGTTGGTGTCTATTTGTTAACGGGTTCAGCTGGTCTGGCTTCTTCTGGATGGCAGCTTTTGCCGCCGATGGACCCAGGAGGAATGGGAGAGCTGGGTGTGGTTGAGGCAGAGCAAACCGACAATGGCGAGCTGACAATCTGCCTGTTTAAGCGCAAATACATGCTAAGTGAAGACGGAGAGATCATCAAAACGAAAGGAGAGCTGATGGATGTCCCGGCGAACAGCTGGATCGATGTTCGCCTGGATATGCCCGCAAATTCACTGTTTAACCAGCGGATGAATCAGGAGCCTCAGAAATAGCGGTGCGCTGATTCCAGATATTGTTCTGCGGCATCTGGACACGTACAGAAATATACTGGTCGTGAGGAATGTCGGCCGGATCGCCCTCGTTGATACCCTGCAGTTCGTTTCTGGCGTATTCCTGCGCGGTAGGATGCGTGCGGTGATAGGTTTTCACTAACACCGAACCGTCAGCATGAACCTCATAATCCAGCCAGATGAGGGGTTGCTTGTTGCGGTCGGTGGGTATGTCAAAACCGCCGTCAATGCCACCCCAGGCAGCGTCGGAGTTCAGCCCCTCACAGCCTTCTACCAGATATTCACCGATGGCCAGACGGGTTACAGTGCAGCCATCAGATTCATCGTTAGTCTGGTATGTGCCATCCGAAAACACTTTAATCACAGGCGATGCAGCTTTAAGTGTGCCATCGCTGGCTTTTGTCGTGTTACCAGTGCTGTAAACCTCATACCACGGTGTCCATGTGCCCTGGTTTGATGTCGTTGCCCCAGTACCTCCACGAATACCCATCTTACCGTTGTTTGTAATCTGGATTTGTCCAATGTAACCGCCAGCAAAACGGCACATTGTCAATAATGGGGAGAAGCCGTCAAAATGGTTTGCGGCGTTAACACCCGCGCCACCGTACCAGCCATTCAACGCCATGTAGTTCGCATTGTTACCAAAACTACCGATAGGAATACCTTCCCCAGCACCAGAATTACCGCCGATACCAAAATCACGATTTCTTACAAGCGCTCCAGCAGTTTGGTCCATAACGCCTGTGGCGGTGTTAGCTGTGGCAGCTGTTCCTAAACCGAGGTTTTATAGATTGCCCTTCGCCAGCCATGCCGATAACTTCACCTGATTTTTTCGTAGCAAAAGGTGGATAAAAAAAATGCAATATGGGTACGCAAGGGTATCAACTTTTGACCAAAATCTTGAATTACAGTTAGAAGCACTTAATCGATTAGAATGTGACCGAATTTTTGAAGATAAAATATCCGGTTCAAAATCAAAACGCCCAAGGCTGGATAAGATGATGAAGCTACTACGACCAGGCGATACCGTTATCGTCTGGAAGCTTGATCGGCTTGGACGGTCCCTCATTCACCTTGTGGATTTATTGCGTTATTTCCGTGCGAACAAGATTGAATTTGTTTCAATCACTGAAGGGATAAGAATCAGCACTTCAATAGGCCGTTTCGCATACACCATGCTGAGTGCAGCAGCTGAAATGGAAAGGGAAAACATTATTGAAAGAACGCGTGCAGGTTTAGCTGTGGCGAGGGCAAAGGGGAGAATCGGAGGCAGGCGACCAAAGCTTACTCCAGAGCATTGGGCGCAGGCGGGGCGTTTGATCGCAAACGGAGTAGACAGAAAGCAAGTAGCGATTATTTACGACGTTGCGGTGTGCACCTTGTATAAGAAATTTCCGGCGCGGTAGGGGCAGAGGAAAAAATATTGAACATTTAATACAATTTTCGTAATAAAGTATTGAAAGAATGTAATAAAGTTGTTGAAATTTTGGTGAGCGGTTGGGTTGAGCATTGGGGGTATTCATGGCAAAAACAGATTCTATTACACCAGAAGAGTTCAGGGCTATTCACGTTGAATTGTCTAAAATCTCATCAACTTGGGCAGACTTATGGTTAACATTGTTTTCTCTCCGTGCTGAAGGCAGCAGGGTGATTACTATTAGATATTCCGATATCGAAGATGACATGCTGCACTTGGCTGGAACTCCAAAATTTGAGCCACGAACAATTAGATTAAATTTATTGCTTTCTAAGTTAATTGCGTGCAGAAAGGATTGCAATTCTTCTGATATTTATGTTTTCCAGAGTA
Source organism: Enterobacter cloacae complex sp. 309I3 (assembly GCF_050031595.1). Classification (NCBI taxonomy): domain Bacteria; kingdom Pseudomonadati; phylum Pseudomonadota; class Gammaproteobacteria; order Enterobacterales; family Enterobacteriaceae; genus Enterobacter; species Enterobacter cloacae complex sp. 309I3. The sequence goes on from NZ_JBLGWI010000001.1 coordinate 1,716,865, forward strand.
GATCAAATCGAGTTAAAGGATTAGCTAGGCCTGTGACTGTAATAGCAATGAATAATGCCTTAAAACAAGCATCCAAATATGTAACAAGGAAAAACGTCACCATGAAAAGTGCTTTAAGGGTAATCGTAAGGAACTAGTTGGACGGGGGTTCATACACAACATACCCACCTGTGTATGGAAGATTAGGACGATGGTCTATGATCACGTCCTTTATCAAGTCATTATTCTCCCTGATGATTGTCGATTTACTACTCGATTGGATATAAAATATGTACTTGCATAAATCTTGGGAGGGATTTTAAGTAAGTGAAATGAGAACCTGATCAGAATAAATCAAACCGAGCATTGAGTAGAGTAAATAATAAAGCAGCGCATGCAAGATTTAAGAGTATAACAAAACGGGCGGAAACATTCACTGAACAAATCTCCTGATCATGTATTAGACAAAGAATGACTGTAATGTAAAACCATCTTACACACACCTACTAAAAAAGACAGATGAACCAAGGTGGCATCCGATGAGATAGTGACCTGCTCCCCGTTGATTAGTACACCCCGATGTTAGTAATGTCTTCATAAGCCACATGAGGACATCCCCATGAAGAAGCGTTTTTCCGACGAACAGATCATCAGTATTCTCCGCGAAGCCGAAGCTGGGGTACCGGCTTTATCACCTCAGTGGCCTGGGCGTAAAACGCAGAAGACGTCGTAAAGGGCTGGCAACAGAACGTCTGCCGCTGCTCCGTCCGGCGGCGCCCAATCTGACCTGGTCGATGGATTTCGTCATGGACGCACTTTCCACCGGTCGCAGGATCAAGTGTCTTACCTGCGTCGATGATTTCACAAAGGAATGCCTGACGGTCACTGTTGCCTTTGGGATTTCAGGCGTTCAGGTCACGCGTATTCTGGACAGCATTGCACTGTTTCGAGGCTATCCGGCGACGATAAGAACTGACCAGGGGCCGGAGTTCACTTGCCGTGCACTGGATCAATGGGCCTTTGAGCATGGTGTTGAGTTGCGCTTAATCCAGCCGGGCAAGCCAACGCAGAACGGATTTATTGAGAGCTTTAACGGACGATTTCGCGATGAATGTTTGAATGAGCACTGGTTCAGCGATATCGTTCATGCCAGGAAAATTATTAATGACTGGCGGCAGGATTATAACGAATGCCGCCCGCACTCCACGCTGAATTATCAGACACCGTCTGAATTTGCAGCGGGCTGGAGAAAGGGTCATTCTGAGAATGAAGATTCCGACGTTACTAACTGAGTGTTGTATCTAATCGTGGGGGCAGGTCATGTTATCTACGGAACGGTAGATAATCGGTTTGTTAATCTTTGACCAGCCACATATCGACCTCTTCAAACATCTCCTCAATTAACCGGTTCAACTTCTCTTTCTCTGTCTTTGTGCAGTTGCTATTTACTGCATTAGCCTGCATCGGCTTTACGCGGACAGAGGAGGCCGGGAAGACGGTATGAACACGTTTAGTCAACTCTGCAAGAATGATCTCCTGAGCGCCCTCCAACCCTTCAACGTTTCTTTTGTCATAAACGAGTTCAACGAACATAACGCACCTCATGAGTGCTGGTTTTATATACAGTGTTTACACCGCAATGATAAAGTCTGTCAAGGAAGATGAAAGCCAGTGATTAGATTTTCGGTGGTTTTTGGTAGGTATTGCGAAGCGAAAATGGACTGTAGACCAGATGGCATAAGCGATCCGATGAAAAGGGTTGTGGGGCATGGATGGGGCAAAAGTGGTCTATGAAGTTCGTTAAAGTTCGTAAATCTTGATTTGTCTCGATCTCGCTCATCCCTTGTTTAAAGCGCTCCTGGACGATCTTTATCGATTTTAAAAACTATGAGTTCATATTATACAAATGTAGCAAAAAGGGTGTTTGTACCTGAAAAGATGAACATTCTGCATAGCGCGATCTACACAACAGGAATAGACTGGAATCGTTATTCGACAAACGATGCATAAGGTTTTCTATGACACAACAGCCACAAGCCAAATACCGCCACGACTATCGTGCGCCGGATTACCTGATTAGCGATATCGATCTGACTTTTGACCTGGATGCCACTAAAACCGTTGTGACGGCGGTAAGCCAGGTGACGCGCCAGAGCGCGACGGCAGTGCCGCTGCGTCTGGATGGTGAAGACCTGACGCTGGTCTCCCTGCATATTAATGATGCAGCCTGGACTGACTATAAAGAAGAAGACAACCAGCTGGTGATCGATAACCTGCCGGAACGCTTTACGCTGCGCATCGTGAATGAAATCAGCCCTGCCGCCAATACGGCGCTGGAAGGGCTCTACCAGTCTGGCGTGGCGCTGTGCACCCAGTGTGAAGCGGAAGGTTTCCGCCACATCACCTGGTATCTTGACCGTCCGGACGTGCTGGCGCGTTTTACTACCAAAATCATCGCGGATAAAACGCTTTATCCTTTCCTGCTCTCTAACGGTAACCGCGTGGGTGAGGGTGAGCTGGAAAACGGCCGTCACTGGGTACAGTGGCAGGATCCGTTCCCGAAACCATGCTACCTGTTTGCGCTGGTGGCGGGTGATTTCGACGTCTTACGTGACACCTTCAAAACCCGTTCTGGCCGAGAAGTGGCGCTGGAACTGTTCGTTGACCGTGGCAACCTCGATCGCGCGCCATGGGCGATGACCTCGCTCATCAACTCCATGAAATGGGACGAAGAGCGTTTTGGTCTGGAATACGATCTCGACATCTATATGATTGTCGCCGTCGACTTCTTCAACATGGGCGCGATGGAGAACAAAGGTCTCAACATCTTTAACTCCAAATACGTGCTGGCCCGTACCGATACCGCCACCGATAAAGACTACCTCGATATCGAGCGCGTTATTGGCCACGAATATTTCCATAACTGGACCGGCAACCGCGTCACCTGCCGCGACTGGTTCCAGCTGAGCCTTAAAGAAGGCCTGACCGTATTCCGTGACCAGGAGTTCAGCTCCGATCTGGGCTCGCGGGCGGTTAACCGCATCAACAACGTGCGCACCATGCGTGGGTTGCAGTTCGCGGAAGATGCCAGTCCGATGGCGCACCCGATTCGTCCGGACAAAGTCATTGAGATGAATAACTTCTACACCCTGACGGTGTATGAAAAAGGGGCGGAAATTATCCGTATGATCCACACCCTGCTGGGCGAGGAGAACTTCCAGAAAGGGATGCAGCTCTATTTCGAGCGTCACGACGGCAGCGCCGCCACCTGCGATGATTTTGTGCAGGCAATGGAAGATGCGTCGAATGTGGATCTCTCTCACTTCCGCCGCTGGTACAGCCAGGCCGGTACGCCGATTGTCACCGTTAAAGACGATTACAATCCGGAGACCGAGCAGTACACCCTGACCATCAGCCAGCGCACGCCGCCAACGGCTGAGCAGGAAGAAAAATATCCGCTGCACATTCCGTTCAGCATTGAACTGTATGATAACGAAGGCAAAGTGATCCCGCTGCAGAAGGGCGGCCACCCGGTACACAACGTGCTGAACGTGACCCAGGCAGAGCAGACCTTTATCTTCGATAACGTCTATTTCCAGCCGGTGCCTGCGCTGCTGTGTGAATTCTCTGCACCAGTGAAGCTGGAGTACAAGTGGAGCGATCAGCAGTTGACGTTCCTGATGCGTCACGCGCGCAACGATTTCTCCCGCTGGGATGCCGCGCAAAGCCTGCTCGCGACATACATCAAGCTGAACGTTAATCGTCATCAGCAGGGCCAGCCGCTGTCGCTGCCGGTTCACGTGGCTGACGCGTTCCGTGCGGTTCTGCTGGATGAACAGATTGATCCGGCCCTCGCGGCTGAAATCCTGACGTTGCCGTCCGCGACCGAAATCGCCGAGCTGTTCGAGACCATCGATCCTATTGCCATCGTGGCTGTGCGTGAAGCGCTGACCCGCACGCTGGCGGCCGAACTGGCGGATGAGTTCCTGGCGATCTACAACGCCAACAAGCTGGATGCGTACCGCGTGGAACATGGCGACATTGGTAAACGTTCCCTGCGCAATACCTGTCTGCGCTACCTGGCCTTTGGTGAAACAGACCTGGCGAACACGCTGGTGAGTAAGCAGTATCACGAAGCGGATAATATGACCGACGCGCTCGCAGCCCTGGCGGCAAGCGTGGCAGCCGAGTTACCGTGCCGTGATGCGCTGATGCAAGAGTATGACGACAAGTGGCACCAGGATGGCCTGGTTATGGACAAGTGGTTCATTCTGCAGGCGACCAGTCCGGCAGCCGATGCGCTCAGCAACGTGCGCAGCCTGCTGAAGCATCGCTCCTTTACCATGAGCAACCCGAACCGCGTCCGCTCCCTGATTGGCGCGTTTGCCAGCAGCAACCCGGCTGCGTTCCACGCGGAAGACGGCAGCGGTTATCAGTTCATGGTGGAAATGCTGACCGAGCTGAACAGCCGCAACCCGCAGGTGGCATCACGTCTGATTGAGCCGCTGATCCGCCTGAAACGCTACGATGCGCAGCGCCAGGCGAAGATGCGTGCCGCGCTTGAGCAGCTTAAAGGGCTGGAAAATCTCTCTGGCGATCTGTACGAGAAGATTTCGAAGGCGCTGGCGTAATATAAACGTTAATCCCACCCTCTCCCTGTGGGAGAGGGCCGGGTGAAGGCATCAGGCATTAGCCGTAATCAAGGCGCGCTCATTCACACCGCGCCTCATCACTCGCTCCAGCACCTCCGCTTCCAGCTCTGCCAGTCTGGCCGATCCCACACGGCGAGGGCGTGGAATATCTACCGTCAGATCCAGACCAATTTTTCCCTCTTCTATTAACAGCACCCGGTCGGCCATGGCGACGGCTTCGCTCACGTCGTGCGTCACCAGCAGGACCGTAAAACCGTGCTCCTGCCAGAGCGAGGCAATTAAATCCTGCATTTCAATCCGCGTCAGGGCATCAAGTGCCCCGAGCGGCTCATCGAGCAGCAGCAGGCCTGGACGATGTATCAACGCCCGCGCCAGCGCTACGCGCTGTTTTTGCCCGCCTGAGAGGGCCGCAGGCCAGTCACCGGCGCGATCCTCCAGCCCGACGGCGGCCAGCGCCTGACGCGCCTCCTCCCGCCAGTGACCTTTCAGGCCCAGCCCGACGTTATCCATCACCGTTTTCCAGGGCAGCAGGCGCGCATCCTGAAACATCATGCGAGTATCATCCTGAATATTGGCCAGCGGCGTTGTCCCTGCCAGAATCTCCCCTCCATTCGGCGCTTCCAGTCCGGCTAACAGGCGCAGCAGCGTACTCTTGCCGCCGCCGCTGCGGCCGACAACGGCCACAAATTGTCCGGCGGGGATATGCAGATCCAGGGCGTTAAGAATGGTTTTGTCGCCGTAGCGTTTCGTGACGCCGTTAAGTAACAGCGGTGTCCCCTGAGTGAGTCGGGCGGTATTCATGCTTTCGCCTCCTGAGAGAAATAGGCCGGGTTCCAGCGCAGCCAGCTGCGTTCCAGCCACTGGGCGCTGACGTCAGCAAGTTTGCCCAGCAGGGCATAAAGGATAATGGCGACTACCACCACGTCCGTTTGCAGGAATTCGCGGGCGTTCATTGCCAGATAGCCAATGCCGGAGTTGGCTGAAATGGTCTCCGCGACGATCAGCGTCAGCCACATCAGGCCGAGCGCAAAGCGAACGCCAACCATAATGGAGGGCAGGGCGCCCGGCAGCAGCACGTTGATAAACAGGGCAAATCCTGATAATCCGTAGCTGCGTGCCATCTCAACCAGCCCGCGATCGATATTGCGGATCCCATGCCAGGTATTGATGTAAATCGGGAACAGCGTGCCCAGCGCCACGAGGAAAATTTTGGCGCTCTCATCAATACCAAACCACAGAATGACCAGGGGGATCAGCGCCAGATGCGGTACGTTGCGCAGCATCTGAATGGAGGTATCCAGCAACCGTTCCCCCCAGCGGGACAGGCCGCTGATCAACCCCAGCGTCAGGCCGATGCTCCCGCCGATGGCAAACCCAATCACCGCGCGCCAGGAGCTAATGGCCAGGTGCTGCCACAGCTCGCCGCTGGCACTCAGCGACCAGAAGGCTTCGATTACGCCCTCCGGAGAGGGCAGGATGCGGCTCGACAGCCAGCCGGTAGAGGAGGCCAGTTGCCAGATAAGGACAATGCCGACAGGTAAAAACCACGGGGCGGCGCGCAACAACCATTTTTGTGAGGTGAGAGACATAGCCACTCCTTAGCTTTGCGCGACTTTACGCGGAATAAACTCGTTGGCCACGGCTTCGCCCTGAAGCTGCAGCTGGCGGGGCTGCGGAATGTCCGGGATAGCGACATCCAGATGCGGGAACAGCAGTTCACCCACTTTGTATGCCTCCTCAAGATGCGGATAGCCCGAGAGGATAAAGCTGTCGATACCCAGCTCAGCATATTCATTGATACGCGCCGCCACGGTCGGGCCGTCACCCACCAGCGCAGTACCTGCGCCACCACGTACCAGGCCGACACCCGCCCAGAGATTGGGGCTGATCTCCAGATTCTCGCGTTTGCCGTTATGTAACGAAGCCATCCGGTGCTGTCCTACGGAGTCGGTTTTCGCAAATGCCGCCTGCGCTTTGGCGATGGTCTCATCGTCCAGATGCGAGATCAGCCGGTTAGCGGCCTGCCAGGCCTCTTCGTTGGTTTCACGCACAATCACGTGCAGGCGAATGCCAAAGCGCACCTTTCGGCCGTGGACGGCGGCTTTGGCCCGCACCTGGGCAATTTTCTCTTTCACCAGTTCAGGTGGCTCCCCCCAGGTCAGATAGAGATCGACCTGTTCTGCCGCCAGATCCTGTGCCACATCCGACGATCCGCCGAAGTAGAGCGGTGGACGCGGCTGCTGTACCGAAGGAAAGTAGAGTTTCGCGTCGCGAACATGAATATGCTTGCCATCAAAGGTGACCGTTTCCCCCTCAAGCAGACGTCGCCAGACGCGGGTAAACTCGGCGGAGGCCTCATAGCGTTCCGTATGATCGAGGAACACGCCGTCACCGGCCAGTTCCTGCGGATCGCTGCCGGTGACCAGGTTAAACAGCGCGCGTCCGTTGGAGAGCCTGTCGAGCGTTGCCGCCTGACGTGCGGCAACGGTCGGGGAAACCACGCTCGGACGCAATGCCACCAGGAATTTCAGGCGTTGGGTGACCGGAATCATCGACGCGGCGACCAGCCAGGCGTCTTCGCACGAGCGTCCGGTGGGGATCAGCACGCCGGTGAAACCGATTCGGTCTGCCGCCTGCGCAATCTGCTGCAGATAGCCGTGGTCAACCGGGCGCGACCCCTCTTCGGTACCAAGATAGTGTCCATCACCGTGGGTGGGTAAAAACCAGAAAAGATTCAGACTCATGATTTGGCTCCTTCTTTGGCTGCGGGTTGCCAGATGCGTTCGCGAATGTTCACCTGTTTTGGTACTAAGCGGTTTTGATAAAAGAGGTCGGCAGTCTGTTGTTGCAGGGCTGCAACATGCGCGTCCACCGGGATAATGGTGGTGGGTGGACGGTGGTTGAGGTAGCTCGCGATCACCGCCTCCGGTAAGCCCATGGTTTTCGCCAGCAGGGTGATGCTCTCCGGGCGCTGGCTTTGCGTCAGGGTATCGGCCTCGGTAAAGGTATTCAGGACCTCCTGAACAAAGGCACCGTTTTTCTCTGCATACGGACGGGCTGCAAGGTAGAACGAACCGGTCTGTTTCAGGGTTGTGCCATCTTTCAATACCCGTACGCCGCCCTGAAGTAATGCCGCGGAGTAGTAAGGATCCCAGATAGCCCACGCGTCGACATTGCCTTGCTGGAAGGCGGCGCGGGCATCAGCAGGGGTCAGATAGACGGGTTGAATATCGGTGAACTTTAGCCCGGCCTCCTGCAGGGCGCGGAGTAGCAGGTTGTGCGAGCTGGAACCTTTCTGGAATGCGACTTTGTGACCTTTAAGTTCGGCGACATTTTTAATGGCGCTATTTTCCGGCACCAGAATCACCTCGGCTTTGGGCTTGGGTGGCTCAACGCCAACGTAGACCAGATCGGCCCCGGCCGCCTGCGCAAAGATCGGTGGAATATCGCCAGTACTGCCTAAATCAATGCTTCCAACGTTCAGCGCCTCCAGCATTTGTGGCCCGGCAGGAAACTCCACCCAGGAGAATTTGGTCTGTGGGAAGCGTTTTTCCAGAAGCTGGTGGCTTTTTGCCAGCACCATACTGACGCTGCCTTTCTGGTAACCAATGCGCAAACTGTCAGGTGCCGTCTCTGCTGCATGGGTCAGGGACGAGAGTGTGAGCAGACCAGCCAGGCTGATACGGGTAAGTGTTTTAAACATGAGCGACTCCTTGTGGCTGTCCAAACGCAGGTGCCTGAATATCGCGACGGTGCAGGGCATGCCAGAATGTCTCCAGCGCAGTGTCGAGCCGGGTTTGCAGATTCGGGGTGAAATGCGGTTTGTGCTGGTAATCGATAACCTGCGAGTCATCGGCAAAAACGCCGTGCAGGATCTCCTGCGCCTTCAACGCGTTCAGTACCGGCTTCAGGGCGTAATCCACGGCCAGTAAATGCGCAACCGTACCGCCCGTAGCCAGCGGCAACACCACTTTTCCATCAAGTGCACGTTCAGGCAGCAGATCGAGCAAGGTTTTCAGTGCGCCGGAAAATGAGGCTTTATAAATCGGGGTCGCGACGATAAGCCCGTCAGCACTTTTTAGCTGTTCAATCAGGGTTTTCAAGGCCGGACTGTCAAAGCGCGCGTAGAGCAGATCCTCAGGTTCAAAGTTGTGCAGATTCCAGTGGCACACTTCCACATCCAGAGCATTAAGCCTTTCGCGGGCATATTCCAGCAGGGCGCTGGAACGAGAAGGGAAACGTGGACTTCCGGCCAGGGTGATGACGCGCATGTGTGCTCCTTATAACTAATTGTTTGCTTTTATCTAACATTCATAACAATTTTCAGGAGTGTGACACTGCGTAGTTATTCCACTAAATGATTTATCTGCAATTAAAATGCGAAAAAGCGCATAAGAAGTGTACGGGGAAGTAAACGTTTGCGTTTTACGCTGATTTTTTTGCCGCAGGTCAATTCCCTTTCCGGGCAGGATCGCACATAATCCCCTCCCGGTTTGCACACCGGGAATCCAGGAGAGTTCATGTACTACCCCTTCGTTCGTAAAGCCCTTTTCCAGCTCGACCCTGAGCGCGCTCATGAATTTACATTCCAGCAATTACGCCGTATTACGGGAACGCCGCTGGCCGCGCTGGTGCGTCAGAACGTGCCGGAAAAACCTGTGCAGTGCATGGGTCTGACCTTTAAAAACCCGCTGGGTCTGGCGGCAGGTCTGGATAAAAATGGCGAGTGCATTGATGCCCTGGGCGCGATGGGCTTTGGTTCCATTGAAATCGGTACCGTCACGCCGCGTCCACAGCCGGGTAATGATAAGCCGCGTTTGTTCCGCCTGGTCGAAGCCGAGGGGCTGATCAACCGCATGGGCTTTAATAACCTCGGCGTGGATCATCTCGTAGAAAACGTTAAAAAAGCCCATTTTGATGGTGTATTAGGCATCAATATTGGCAAAAATAAAGACACGCCGGTTGAGCAGGGTAAAGATGACTACCTGATTTGTATGGAAAAAGTCTACGCCTATGCCGGTTATATCGCCGTGAATATTTCATCGCCGAATACCCCAGGGCTACGTTCTCTGCAATATGGTGAAGCGCTGGACGATCTTCTCAGCGCCATTAAAAATAAACAAAATGAGCTGCAGGCGATCCATCATAAATATGTTCCGGTGGCGGTTAAGATCGCACCGGATCTTTCTGCTGAAGAATTGATCCAGGTTGCCGACAGCTTAGTTCGCCATAATAGTGATGGTGTGATTGCGACCAATACGACGCTCGATCGCTCCCTCGTCCAGGGAATGAAAAACTGTGACGAAGCGGGTGGGTTAAGTGGACGTCCGGTACAATTAAAAAGTACGGAAATTATTCGGGCGCTCTCCGCCGAATTAAAAGGTCGTCTGCCAATAATTGGTGTCGGTGGTATCGATTCGGTGATTGCTGCGCGCGAGAAGATGGCTGCAGGCGCCTCACTGGTGCAAATCTATTCCGGCTTTATTTTTAAAGGCCCGCCGCTCATAAAAGAAATCGTTACTCATATCTAATCTTTTCTCTTAATCAGACAACCAGGGCTTTATTTCCAGCCCTGGTTGTTTTATATTCCGTCACTGTTGCTTATTTAGACATTATAGTCTTTTATTAATGGTGTTATAAACGAAGCGGCTAATGGGACATTTTTAGTACAGGACGTTTGGGTACGGGAGAGACACATGCGAATTAAACCTGACGATAACTGGCGCTGGTATTTTTGTGAAGAGCATGACCGAATGATGCTCGATTTAGCCAATGGCATGTTGTTCCGTTCTCGTTTTGCGCGTCGAATGTTAACCCCGGACGCTTTCTCCCCGTCTGGCTTTTGTGTAGACGATGCTGCGCTTTATTTCTCCTTTGAAGAGAAATGCCGTGACCTGCTGCTCTCAAAAGAACAGCGTGCCGAACTGATATTAAACGCGCTGGTGGCGATTCGTTTCCTGAAGCCGCAAATGCCGAAAAGCTGGCATTTTCTGCCGCATGATATGAACTGGACGCCAGCCACGGGCGATGCGGCCAGCGTCAATCTGAGCGATACCGCAGAAGAGGTGAGTTTACTGGTGGTGGAACCTGGCGAAAATGCCGCGCTTTGTCTGCTGGCCCAGCCCGGCGTGACCATTGCCGGGCGGACGATGCAGCTCGGGGATGCCATTAAGGTCATGAATGACAGGCTGAAACCGCAGCTGCGCGTGGATTCGTTCAGCCTGGAACAGGCGGTTTAAGCTTCCAGCTGTATCGACGTTTTTGGAATACAGCTACAGCACAGGATCGTCCCGTCATCACCGATTGCGGATTTCTTCAGCGCACTGACGTCGCCCCCGACCAGCTTGATTCGACAGCAACCACAGATACCCGCCCGACAGGAATACGGGATACGGATCCCGGCTTGCTCCAGCTGCTCAAGTATCACCTGCTGATTGTTACCCCGTATAACGCGGCCCTGCCAGTGAATATCCACTGCCGAACTGGCTTGCGTCTCAACGTCTACTGTTTCTTCTTCCTGACCCGCACCGTACACGCGCGCAGGCCCACGGGTGAGAATTTCCACCTCGTCACCCACGCGGATCACTCCGCTTGAGCGCGGAATAAGATTCTGGCCGAAATCCACGTCGCCATTATCCTGCGCGGTACGGAATGATTGCAGGGTTTTCAGCGGTTCGCCGGAAGGATGCTTCAGGCCTTTCTCCGGACTTACGGTGGTGAAAATGCAGCGGCTGCACGGCTTCACGACATCAAAAATGACGCTGCCGATGCGGATCACTTTCCAGGTATCTTCATCCCAGGCTTCCGTACCGGTCACCACCAGATTCGGGCGAAATTGCTCCATCTGCACGCTGGCCTTACAGCGACGCTGCAGGTCACGCAGCGAGGCTTCGCTGGTTAACAGGAACGGGAAACCATCGGCAAACGAGAGGGGAACCGCGTCGTGGCGCTTGACGCGTCGCGTCAGCGCCGGACCCACCCAGCGCAGCTGTACCTCGCGGGAGAAGAAGCCGCTCAGCCAGCGGTTAATTTCGTCCGGAGCGATGCGAGCGGTAAAATGATTGCCCCACACTTCCGTTGGCGCATCGACAGGCGCAAAATCAGCAAAGCGAATCACCACGCTTGAGCCATCCGGGGCGGTGAGGTGGAGGCCGTCATGCAGCGGCGAAGGCGTAAAACGCACCATCTGCGGGAACTGGCGTGCGGTAATGAACGTACCGTCAGGCTCGGTGACCATAAAAATACGATCGAAGGCAAATCCACTGATGTCAGCCAGGGCGTGAGAAACGCCGATACCGCGCATGGATTTCACCGGATGAATAAAAAGCCTGGATAACGTCGCCACTGTGCACAGTCCCTCGAATGAAAATAAGCCTTCAACTTTATGACATACACGTCATATTAGCTATAATGCGCGACAATTTTCTTAGAGTAAAAGTGACGATATGAATTCTCTGTTTGCCAGTACGGCCCGTGGGCTGGAAGAGCTGTTAAAAACTGAACTGGAAGCCCTGGGCGCGCAAGAGTGCCAGGTGGTTCAGGGTGGTGTCCATTTTGAGGGCGACACACGGCTTATTTACCAGAGCCTGATGTGGAGCCGCCTGGCGTCGCGCATCATGCTGCCGATGAAAGAGTGCAAGGTCTACAGCGATCTTGATCTCTATACCGGCGTACAGATGATCGACTGGACAGAGATCTTCACGCCAGACGCGACCTTCGCGGTGCATTTTAACGGTGTAAACGATGAGATCCGCAACAGCCAGTACGGCGCGCTGCGTGTGAAAGATGCCATCGTGGACTGCTTTACCCGTAAAAACAAAGAACGACCAAACGTCGATCGTGAAAACCCGGATCTGCGCATTAACGTCTGGCTCAATGGCGATACCGCCAGCATCTCTCTGGATCTGAGCGGGGCAGGTCTGCATCTGCGTGGCTACCGCGATCGCACCGGTATGGCGCCCATCAAAGAAACGCTGGCTGCCGCCATCGTGATGCGCTCCGGCTGGCTGCCGGGCACGCCGCTGCTCGACCCAATGTGTGGTTCCGGTACGCTGCTGATTGAAGCCGCGATGCTGGCCACCGACCGCGCTCCCGGCCTGCATCGCGGCCACTGGGGCTTTAGCGGCTGGGCGCAGCACGATGAAGCGCTCTGGAAAGAGGTCAAAGCCGAAGCGCAGGCCCGTGCGCGTAAAGGCCTGGCGGAGTATACCTCGCATTTCTATGGCTCTGACAGCGACCCGCGCGTCATTGAACGTGCGCGCAGCAATGCCCGTCGCGCAGGTATCGGTGAGCTGGTGACCTTTGAAGTGAAAGATGTCGCGAACCTGAGGAACCCGCTGCCGAAAGGCCCCTACGGTACCGTTATCAGCAACCCGCCATACGGCGAGCGTCTGGATAGCGAACCGGCGTTGATTGCCCTGCACAGCCTGCTGGGCCGCAATATGAAAGACTACTTTGGCGGCTGGAATCTCTCCCTGTTTAGCGCTTCACCAGAACTGCTGAGTTGTCTGCAGCTGCGCGCCGATCGCCAGTTTAAGGCGAAGAACGGCCCGCTGGACTGTGTACAGAAAAACTACCATCTGGCAGAGAAAGCGGCGGACAGCAAACCGACGGGCGTGGCGGAAGATTACGCTAACCGTCTGCGCAAGAACCTGAAGAAATTTGAAAAATGGGCCAAACAGGAAGGCATTGAATGCTATCGCCTGTATGACGCCGATCTGCCGGAGTACAACGTGGCGGTTGACCGCTATGCAGACTGGGTGGTAATTCAGGAATATGCTCCACCAAAAACCATTGATGCGCAAAAAGCGCGCCAGCGCATGCTGGACGTGATCGCAGCGACGATTGCCGTGCTTGGCATTGCGCCAAACAAACTGGTGCTGAAAACCCGCGAGCGTCAGAAAGGGAAAAACCAGTATCAGAAGATGGGTGAGAAGGGCGACTTTATTGAAGTGGGTGAATACAACGCTCGCCTGTGGGTTAACCTGACGGATTACCTCGATACCGGGCTGTTCCTCGACCACCGCATTGCCCGTCGTATGCTGGGCCAGATGAGCAAAGGTAAGGATTTCCTTAACCTGTTTTCCTACACCGGTAGCGCCAGCGTGCACGCGGGCCTGGGCGGCGCGCGCAGCACCACTACGGTGGATATGTCGCGCACCTATCTGGAGTGGGCGGAGCGCAACCTGCGTCTCAATGGCCTGACCGGACGCCAGCATCGTCTGATGCAGGCCGATGTCCTGGGCTGGCTGCGTGACACCGATGAACAGTTCGACCTGATCTTCATCGATCCGCCAACATTCTCCAACTCCAAGCGTATGGAGGATAGCTTTGATGTACAACGCGATCACCTGCGCCTGATGACCGACCTGAAGCGCCTTCTGCGTAAAGGCGGCACGATTATGTTCTCGAATAACAAACGCGGTTTCCGCATGGATCACGACGGCCTAGCCGCTCTGGGACTGAAAGCACAAGAAATCAGCCAAAAAACGCTGTCTCAGGACTTTGCCCGTAATCGTCAGATCCATAACTGCTGGCTTATCACCGCGGCCTGAAAGGAAAAATAAATGTCTTTAATTAGTATGCACGGTGCGTGGCTCTCCTTCAGCGACTCACCGCTTCTCGACAATGCTGAATTGCACATCGAAGACAACGAACGCGTCTGTCTGGTGGGCCGTAACGGCGCGGGTAAATCCACGCTGATGAAAATCCTCAACCGCGAGCAGGGTCTGGATGACGGGCGTATTGTTTACGAGCAGGATCTGATTGTCTCCCGTCTGCAGCAGGATCCGCCGCGTCATGTCACCGGCAGCGTGTACGATTTCGTGGCGGAAGGGATTTCGGAGCAGGCTGAATACCTGAAGCGCTATCACGAGATTTCTCATCTGGTGATGACCGACCCGAGCGACAAAAATCTTAACGAACTGGCGAAAGTCCAGGAGATGCTCGATCACCACGGCCTGTGGCAGCTGGAGAACCGTATTAACGAGGTGCTGGCTCAGCTGGGCCTGGAGCCGGATATGCAGCTGTCTGCGCTATCTGGCGGCTGGTTGCGTAAGGCGGCACTGGGCCGCGCGCTGGTCAGCGGGCCGAAGGTGCTGCTGCTGGATGAACCAACCAACCACCTGGACATTGAAGCGATCGACTGGCTTGAAGGGTTCCTGAAAACCTTCAGCGGTACCATTATCTTCATCTCCCACGACCGTTCCTTCATTCGCAATATGGCGACGCGCATTGTCGATCTCGATCGTGGCAAGCTGGTCACCTATCCCGGCGATTACGATACTTATCTGCTGGAAAAAGAAGAAAACCTGCGCGTGGAAGAGCTGCAAAACGCCGAATTCGACCGCAAACTGGCGCAGGAAGAGGTGTGGATCCGTCAGGGTATCAAAGCCCGCCGTACCCGCAACGAAGGCCGCGTTCGTGCCCTGAAAGCGATGCGTCGTGAACGCAGCGAACGTCGCGAAGTGATGGGCAGCGCCAAAATGCAGGTAGAAGAGGCCTCCCGTTCCGGCAAGATCGTCTTCGAGATGGAAAACGTTAACTACCAGGTTGACGGGAAAGTGCTGGTGAAAGACTTCTCCGCCCAGGTTCAGCGCGGGGATAAAATCGCCCTGATTGGCCCCAATGGCTGCGGTAAAACCACGCTGCTGAAGCTGATGCTGGGCCAGTTGCAGGCGGATAGCGGCCGAATTCACTGCGGCACCAAACTGGAAGTGGCCTATTTTGACCAGCACCGTGCAGAGCTGGATCCGGACAGAACGGTGATGGATAACCTTGCCGAAGGTAAGCAGGAGGTCATGGTAAACGGTAAGCCGCGCCATGTGCTGGGCTATCTCCAGGACTTCCTGTTCCACCCTAAACGGGCGATGACCCCGGTGCGTGCGCTGTCTGGCGGTGAGCGAAACCGTCTTCTGCTGGCTCGGTTATTCCTGAAACCAAGCAACCTGTTGATTCTCGATGAACCAACCAACGACCTGGATGTCGAAACGCTCGAACTGCTGGAAGAGCTGATCGATGGTTATCAGGGCACCGTGATGCTGGTGAGCCACGACCGTCAATTCGTTGACAACACCGTGACCGAATGCTGGATCTTCGAAGGCGAAGGGCGGATTGGTCAATATGTGGGTGGCTACCACGACGCGAAAGGGCAGCAGGCACAGTCGCTGGCGCAAAAACAGGCGAAGTCTAAAACAACGACTGAACCTGTTGTAACAAAAGCAGAAACTGTCAAGAAAACCTCGGCTAAACTAAGCTATAACCTGCAGCGCGAACTGGAGGGTTTGCCTCAGCGTCTTGAGGAGCTGGAGGCCGCGCTGGAGGCGCTGCAAGCGCAGGTTGCCGATGCATCCTTCTTCACCCAATCGCACGACTATACTCAAAAAGTCCTGGCCGAATTGTCCGCAGCTGAAAAAGCTCTGGAAGAAGCATTTGAGCGCTGGGAGTACCTTGAGTCTCTGAAAAACGGCGCATAAACAGGGATAACATATGTGTGACCAGCACCATGCCGACAGGCATATATTATGCTCGCAATGCGATATGCTCGTGGCGTTGCCAGAGCTTGGTCACGGACATAAGGCCCTGTGCCCGCGTTGCGGCACAACGTTGACAACCGAATGGGACGCGCCAAGACAGCGTCCCACGGCGTATGCGCTGGCCGCGTTGTTCATGTTGCTGCTCTCTAATCTCTTCCCCTTCATCTATATGAAGGTGGGAGGGATGACAAGCCAGGTTGATCTGCTTGAAATTCCGGGGGTGATGTTCTCAGAAGATTACGCCAGCCTCGGCACCTTCTTCCTTCTGTTTGTGCAGATCGTTCCGGCTTTTTGTCTGGTTGTCATCCTTTTGCTGGTCAACCGCGTAAAAATGCCCGCAGCCCTGAAAATCAAACTGGCGCGAGTCCTGTTTCAGCTTAAAAGCTGGGGGATGGCCGAGATTTTTCTGGCGGGTATTCTGGTCAGCTTCGTAAAGCTGATGGCCTACGGTGACGTGGGGATTGGCAGCAGCTTTATCCCGTGGTGTCTCTATTGCGTGCTGCAACTACGTGCATTCCAGTGCGTTGACCGACGTTGGGCATGGGATGATATCGCTCCGGCTCCCACGCTTGCCCAGACGGTGAAGGTTGGCGTGCCGGGGATCCGCCAGGGGCTGCGCTCTTGCTCCTGCTGTACTGCCGTGCTGCCCGCGGATCTGGACGTCTGCCCACGCTGTGAAACCAAAGGCCATGTGCGACGCAAAAATAGCCTGCAGTGGACCATGGCGCTGCTGGTGACCTCTGTGATGCTGTATCTTCCCGCGAATATTCTGCCGATCATGATCACCGATTTGCTCGGTGACAAAATGCCCTCGACGATCCTCGCCGGGGTGATATTGCTGTGGGGCGAGGGATCTTATCCGGTGGCTGGGGTGATTTTTATCGCCAGTATTATGGTGCCTACCTTAAAAATGATCGCGATTGCCTGGCTCTGCTGGGATGCGAAAGGGCACGGCAAACGCGACAGCGAACGCATGCACCTCATTTATGAAGTTGTCGAGTTTGTTGGACGCTGGTCAATGATTGACGTGTTTGTCATTGCCGTTCTCTCTGCACTGGTGCGGATGGGCGGTTTGATGAGTATTTATCCTGCGATGGGGGCTTTAATGTTTGCGCTGGTCGTGATTATGACCATGTTTGCGGCCATGACCTTCGACCCTCGTTTATCGTGGGATCGTGAGCCTGAATCAAGCCATGAGGAAGAGTAAGAGCATGGAAAATAAGAGTGGAGAGGCGAAAGTGCAGAAGGTCAAAAACTGGTCACCGGTGTGGATTTTTCCCATCGTGACGGCGCTGATCGGTGCATGGATCCTGTTTTATCATTACAGCCATCAGGGACCGGAAGTGACGCTCATCACCACCAATGCCGAGGGGATTGAGGGCGGTAAAACGACCATCAAAAGCCGCAGCGTGGATGTAGGGGTGGTTGAAAGCGCCACCCTGACGGATGATTTAACGCATGTAGAAATTAAAGCGCGGTTAAATGCCGGGATGGAAAAGCTGCTTCACGGTGACTCCGTTTTTTGGGTGGTTAAACCGCAGGTCGGACGGGAAGGGATCAGTGGTTTAGGCACGCTGCTCTCGGGCGCGTATATTGAGCTACAGCCGGGGGCAAAAGGGACGCAGCCAGCCCAGTATCAGCTTTTAGACTCTCCACCGCTAGCCCCGCCTGATGCAAAAGGGATCCGCGTGATTCTCGACAGTAAAAAAGCGGGCCAGCTCTCACCTGGCGATCCGGTGTTGTTCCGCGGCTATCGTGTTGGCTCGGTCGAGACCAGCACCTTTGATCCGCAAAAAAGGACCATCAGCTATCAGCTGTTCATCAATGCGCCAAACGATCGTCTGGTGACCAGCAACGTACGCTTCTGGAAAGACAGCGGGATCGCGGTCGATCTCACCTCAGCAGGTATGCGCGTTGAAATGGGGTCGCTGACCACCCTGTTTGGCGGCGGCGTCAGCTTTGACGTGCCGGAAGGGCTGGATCTGGGGCAGCCGGTGGCCGAGAAAACGGCCTTCAGGCTCTTTGACGATCAAAGAAGCATTCAGGACGCGCTCTATACCGATCACATTGATTACCTGATGTTCTTTAAAGATTCCGTCCGCGGCCTGCAGCCAGGGGCGCCCGTTGAGTTCCGCGGTATTCGTCTGGGTACGGTCGGACAGGTGCCGTTCTTTGTGCCGGGACTTCAGCAGGTACTTGATGATGACTATCGTATTCCGGTGCTGATCCGCATTGAGCCAGAGCGTCTGGTTAACCAGATTGGCGAGAATCAGGATATCGGCGCGCATATTACCGATTTAATGAACCGTGGCCTGCGCGGCTCGCTGAAGACTGGCAACCTGGTGACTGGTGCGCTGTATGTGGATATGGATTTCTATCCAAAAGCTCCGCCGATTACCGGTATCCGTGAATTTGGCGGCTACAAGATCATTCCAACGGTGAGCAGCGGTCTGGCTCAAATCCAGCAGCGTCTGATGGAAACACTGGATAAGATCAACAATCTGCCACTGAATCCGATGATTGAAGCGGCGACAGGCTCGTTGCATCAGAGCCAGGAGACGATGCAGCGTCTGCAAACCACGCTGGATAACATCAATAAGCTCACGGCAAGCCAGAGCATGCAGCAGTTGCCGCAGGATATGCAGAAAACGCTGCGTGAACTGAACCGTAGCATGCAGGGCTTCCAGCCTGGTTCGGCGGCCTACAACAAGATGGTGGCAGATATGCAGCGTCTTGATCAGGTCTTGCGTGAACTGCAGCCCGTACTGAAAACGCTCAATGAGAAGAGCAACGCGCTGGTGTTTGAAGCAAAAGATAAAAAGGATCCTGAGCCGAAGAGGGCGAAACAATGAAAAAATGGCTAGCGATTGTAGGTGCGATGGTGCTCACGGCCTGTAGCTCAGGGAGTGAAACGAAAAGCTACTATCAGCTGCCGCTGATGGCGCAGGTGGGTACGCAGAGCACCGCCTCACAGGGCAACCGTCTGCTGTGGGTTGAGCAAGTGGCTGTGCCAGATTATCTGGCCGGCAACGGGGTGGTTTACCAGACCAGCGATGTGCAGTATGTGATTGCGAATAATAACCTGTGGGCCAGCCCGCTGGATCAACAGTTGCGCAATACGCTGGTGGCGAATCTCAGCAGCCAGCTTCCGGGCTGGGTTGTCGCCTCCCAGCCTCTTGGAAGCGACCAGGACACGCTGAACGTGACGGTAACGGGCTTCCATGGTCGTTATGACGGTGCCGTTGTCATCAGCGGAGAATGGCTGCTTAACCATCAGGGACAGCTGATTAAGCGTCCGTTCCATCTGGAGCTCAAGCAGCAAAAAGATGGCTATGATGAAATGGTGAAAGTGCTTGCCCAGGGGTGGGCACAGGAATCGGCCAACATCGCGAGAGAAATCTCCCGGCTGCCATAAGTAAAATTCATCATCAAAAACCGCAATCGGTCTGCCACTGATTGCGGTTTTTTTTTCGGTTTTACGTCAGACCGTTACTTGTCCCGGGTCACAATTTTTGTACAAATGATCTTCTGGCTAGCTCACAAATATGACATCCGTATGAATTTTGAACGTTGACGCTACGACTAATTCGGGGTATTCGTTATCTGTGCCTGCACGCATTGTGCAGTCACTGTTTTCTTTCCACCAGACAAAAGAATGAGGGAAACGAGGCATGAAGAGACAGAAACGAGATCGCCTGGAACGGGCTCATCAACGTGGTTATCAGGCCGGCATCGCTGGACGATCTAAAGAAATGTGTCCTTATCAGACGATTAATCAAAGGTCACAATGGCTGGGAGGCTGGCGAGAAGCCATCGGCGACAGGGCACTCATAGCCTGATAACGTCTCTTTAAAAACAGAAACCTCCGCAATGCGGAGGTTTCGCCTTTCTGAAGCCGCGTAAAGCAGCGTTTAGAAAGCAGATGTATCCTGGAACAGGCCCACTTTTAGGTCGTTCGCGGTATAGATCAGACGGCCATCTACCAGCACTTCGCCATCCGCCAGGCCCATAATCAGGCGGCGGTTAACAATGCGTTTGAAGTGAATACGATAGGTCACTTTCTTCGCAGTTGGCAGAACCTGACCCGTGAATTTCACTTCACCCACGCCCAGCGCACGGCCTTTACCTTCGCCGCCCAGCCAGCCCAGGTAGAAGCCAACCAGCTGCCACATCGCATCCAGGCCCAGGCAGCCAGGCATTACCGGATCGCCAATAAAGTGGCAACCGAAGAACCACAGGTCCGGATTGATATCGAGTTCTGCTTCTACGTAACCCTTATCGAAGTTGCCGCCGGTTTCGGTCATTTTCACGACACGGTCCATCATCAGCATGTTCGGGGCCGGTAACTGTGGGCCTTTCGCGCCAAACAGTTCACCGCGACCAGAGGCAAGAAGATCTTCTTTTGTATAGGATTCGCGTTTATCTACCATGTTCTCAGTAAGCCTTATTTTAGTGAAGGACGCAGGATAGCTAACACGTGTACGCTGAACAAGTCCGATCAGTTTGAACTAAACCAACCTAACCAGCGTAACGGCCACGGATAACGATGACGAGCATCTTGCTGGGTCGCCTGAGCAATGCGCTCCTGGATGGTCTGCATCAGGGTCGTTTGTCCCTCGCCGTCCCATACCAGGTTTGTCAGTAAGGGTAGTGCATCCTCGACGCCTTCGATGGCCCAGAGGGAGAATTGTCCCTGCTCTACCGCATCCAGCAGTGCCTGGCTGAGGCTTAAATGGCGTGCGTTGGGGGCTGGAATAATCACACCCTGTTTGCCGTTTAACCCGCGTTGCTGACAAATAGAGAAGAAGCCCTCAATCTTTTCATTCAGGCCCCCCACAGGCTGGGCACGACCAAATTGATCGACCGAACCGGTAATGGCGATGTTCTGATTGATCGGGACTTCCGCCAGGGCGCTGATTAAGGCACACAGCTCGGCCATAGAGGCGCTATCACCATCCACTTCGCTGTAGGATTGCTCAAACGTCAGCGAGGCAGAGAAGGGGATTTGTTGCTCAAGCTGCAGCTCTGACATCAGGAACGCCTGCATGATCATCATGCCTTTGGCGTGGATGTTTCCACCCAGCTCGGCTTTCCGTTCGATGTCGGTAAACTCGCCATCGCCAATATGGACGACGCAGCTGATGCGTGAAGGCTCGCCAAACGCACGCGGATGCCCGGGAAATTCAATCACCGACAGGGCATTGATCTGTCCGATGCGCTCGCCTTCGGTCTCGACCAGAATTTGCTCCAGCAGAATTTCATCCTGCATACGATCGGCCAGATAGCCTTCCCGCCACTCTCTTTGGGCCAGCATCTGGGAAAGTTGCTCACAGGTAAATGCGCCATTCCCACTGATCGCACCCACTTCACGCAGCTGTTTGCTGATCCAGAGCGGACACAGCGGCAGCGTCTCCTGGTCACCGGTATAGCGAACCGCTTCGCGGATAAGTCCCGGCCAGGCGTCAGCCGCAGGCGTCGGCAGGGCAAAGCGGGCAGCAACGGCCATCACCCACTGACACCACTGCGCCATGTCATCGGCATCAGCAATCTGAATATTGTCTTCGTACTCGCTGTACACCGCCTGTGCAGCCAGCTCCGGCTCCATTTCCTGGAAATCAGCCAGCGATTCACGGTCACCCGTCAGCACCACGGTCAACGACAGCGGCATGGAAGGGACAGAGACCGGCAGAGGACGAGACTCGTCATAGCCCACCCAGTCAAATCGTTGCTGGCTCACAATCGTTTTCAGGCGCATCCATAGCAGCGGCTGGGAGAGCAGGGTACGCAGGGAAATGATCAGTACGCCGCCATTGGCGCGATGCACCAGGCCCGGTTGCAGCGATAACTCACCGTTGAACTGGCGAAGGCAACCAAAGAGTTGTTCGGCCTCGGCCCAGTTAGCGGATACCACTTCGCCCTTTACCGCAAAACGGCCATCAGCCTGTTCTGCGGGTTCGAAAGAGACATCATGTCCTGAAATACGATACTGGCCGCCGTAAATAGCATTGGCTTCCGGCTGCAACTGGCGCATGGCATCACCCAGAAGCGTTAAATACTCGGCTTCTTCCGGGGCTTTGAGCAGCATGAAGGGAGATGTCGCCCACGGGCTTAACACCTGCTCCAGTGCGTAATGCAAACGCGGTTGTGTATCGCTAAGTATGAATTCGTGTTCTTGTGCGAGGTCTGGCTGTGCAAACAATTCCTGATAGCTTTCGGTATCCGGAACAAGGTCACGCCATGCAAGTTTCGTAATGGTCAAAGTTGATGTTTTTTAGTCAGATGTAAAACCGTGGAGTATACCGTAAGCGGGGGGCTCTTCCCAAGCAGGATTGGGGTTTTCGGGAAGCGAATCGCCTGCAATGCTTCACAGGATATGATTTCTTTTCAGCAGATTGCTAAAAAACTGATATTCTGAACAGAGTTACGTGGTAACACTGAGATCGCAATGAAATATCAACAACTGGAAAATCTCGAAAGCGGCTGGAAATGGAAGTACCTGGTCAAAAAGCACCGAGAAGGGGAGCTGATTACCTGCTACATCGAAGCCAGCGCCGCACAAGAGGCCGTGGATATTTTGCTGACCCTCGAAAATGAACCGGTACAGGTGAATGGCTGGATTGAGAAACATATCAATCCGGCACTGTTGAACCGGATGAAGCAAACTATCCGTGCACGACGCAAACGGCATTTTAATGCTGAGCATCAGCACACCCGTAAAAAATCCATCGACCTCGAATTCATGGTCTGGCAGCGTCTTGCAGGGCTTGCGCAACGGCGGGGAAAAACGTTGTCAGAAACGGTGGTGCAGTTGATTGAAGATGCCGAGCATAAAGAGAAATACGCCAACCAGATGTCTACGCTGAAGAACGATCTTCAGGCGCTGCTGGGTAAAAAATAACTTTTGAGTTTCTTCAGATAATAAAAAACCCCGCATGGCGGGGTTTTTTTATAAGACGATAACTTAAGCCGCTGGCTGAGTTACAACGTCTTTAACGCCTTTAACTTCGATCTCTACGCGACGATCTGGTGCCAGGCAGTCGATCAGAGCAGCGCGAGCTTTAACGTTGTCACAGGTGTTGCCAGTAACTGGGTTAGATTCGCCCATACCACGTGGGGAGATCTTGTTAGCTGGGATACCTTTAGAGATCAGGTAATCAACAACAGACTGAGCACGTTTCTCAGACAGTTTCTGGTTGTAAGCGTCAGAACCGATACGGTCGGTGAAGCCCAGAACCACTACAGAACCGTCTTTAGGATCCAGGTTGCTCAGCTGGGTGTACAGCTGATCCAGTGCCTGCTGACCTTCTGGTTTCAGGGTCGCTTTGTTGAAGTTGAACAGAACGTCAGACTTCAGAGTGAAGTGCTTGGTCTGTACTTCTGGAGCTGGAGCCGGCGCTGGAGCAACAACTGGTGCTGCATCTTCCTGCTGGCCGAAGCGGTAGGAAACACCTACGCTCAGCATGCCGTTGTCTGGACGAACACCAACGGTAGCACCGTCACCGATGTTGTTAACCCACTGGTATTCCAGACGGGTAGCGATGTCACGGGTCATAGCCCACTCTACGCCACCAGCGAATACTGGGGAAACACCAGTGTCGTGGTCGTCGCCAGCGTTGCTGTTGCTGGAGTCAGCGCGCCATACCATGCCGCCCAGACGGGTGTACACGTCCAGATCGTCAGTTACTGGGTAACCCAGTTTAGCGGTCAGCTGAACGCCCTGAGCTTTGAAAGCGCCGTTTACGGTGTCGCCTTTGTATGGCATACGACCTAACCAGTCGTAACCCATTTCAAAGCCAACATACGGGTTAACCTGATAGCCACCGAACGCACCTGCACCAAGCTGGCTCTCGTGAGTCGGGCCATCATTGTTGTTTGCGCTGTTGTACCAGCCGGTGTCATGGAACTGAGACCAGCCCAGTTTACCACCTGCATACCAGGTATTATCTTTCGGAGCGGCCTGCGCTACGGTAGCGAAGCCAGCCAGTGCCACTGCAATCGCGATAGCTGTCTTTTTCATTTTTTGCGCCTCGTTATCATCCAAAATTCGCCATGAAAATCTCAATCGAGAATCACGGTTAAATCCTTCACCGGGGGGCGTGGTCAAATATAAATCTACCGATATCTTCGGCTTAGGCCGAGCACCCCTGGCGATGTAAAGTCTACAACGTAGCTGAAAACTTACAAGTGTGAAGTCCGTCAGGCATATGAAAAAAAAAGTTCCGTATACCGATTATTTAACAATTTCTGAACGAAATTTGTGCAATAAAATTAAGAAGAACCGCACCAGACAAGCCTTGCCGCCGTTTTGGACGATGGAACTAAAAGCGCATCTTAAGGTCGAAAAAAATTCCAGGAAAACTCTTAAATTTGCTCAGTGATACAAATTTGAGTGAATTTTTAGCCCAGAAAGTTGTCCTCTGCGGTAAGAATCCTGGCGAACCGGGCGCATGATAAAGCCGATCGCATTGCCTTCTTCTGCCGCTTCGGTGAGGCGAAAATGTTCCTGCTCCGTCAATTCGTCTGATAACCATCCAATCACCACGCTGTAATTCCCTGTACGTAATGCCCGGATCATCGACTCAACCGTATCGCAAGGAGAGAGTTGGTTAATTTGCATGACCTTCGTCAGCGGCAGGCCTGCAGACTGAACCCATTCCCGGCTTAGTTTCTGCTGCGGCGTCAGCCAGAGCTGCCAGCGCGATTGCTGACCAAGCTGCTGCAAGAGCGGCAGTAACAGAAGTTGGGTCAACAGGGGCTGGTCTTCACGATAAACCACTTCACTGATAAGCCCTGTCGAAACACGCCCGACGGCGTTCTGTGCGACATCGCCAGCGGTAGAAGAGAAAGATGTTGAGCGATTTGCATAGCCTGAAGTGTACATAATCATTCCAGCCCTGTAGTTACTGTATGAATATACAGTAACCCCTGTATGCATAAAGATCAACCTCAATTTCGGAAAGCGACTCGCAAAATTCATTCATTCCTGGCGAACCTGAAAAAATCATCTTGCTCATCGGCAATAAGTTGCCTATTTTCCTGTTAACGGATCCGTTAGTAAGAAATGTCGTCGTTAATATCTGATTTTTAATGGAAATATCATGAAAAAGATATCTTATGAACGGATTTATAAATCCCAGGAATACCTCTCTCCATTAGGAGAAATTCATCATCGTGCGCTTTTTGGTGGCTATACCCTGGCCGTCGATGAGGCGGTGTTTGCCATGGTGTCAGACGGTGAGCTTTACCTTCGCGCCTGTGAGGAAAGTGCGAAGTACTGTGTAAAAAACGGATCCTCCTTTTTGACCTTAATGAAACGTGGCCGGCCGATCCTTCTCAACTATTATCGTGTGGATGACGGTCTCTGGCAGGACAGGGAGCGGCTGCTTCAGCTTTCCTCTTACGCGCTTAATGCCGCGCGTAAAGAGCGCATCCAGCGCTACCAGCGAAACCGGCTAAAGGATCTGCCCAACCTGACTTTTCAGCTGGAAGTGCTGCTCTGTGAAGCCGGGATTACCAACGAAGATACCCTCCGGTCGCTGGGAGCCAGAACGAGCTGGCTAAAGCTGCGGGCAAAAAATAAAGCGCTCAGTATTAAAGTACTGTTTGCCCTGGAAGGGGCGATTGAGGGCCTGCATGAAGCGGCACTCCCGGCGGAAATTCGCCGGGAGCTGACGGAGTGGTTTAATGCGCTGCCTGAGCCACAGGAGAATCGCTCCTCCAGGTAGCGATTTGCTGTTGCAGTCGGCAAATTTCTGGCAGCAGAGCGATAAGCAGACCAATCTGCTGGAGAACCAGCGGCGCTTTGCTGTCGTTTCCTGGGTCAAGATGCGCAATCCGTTGAGCCAGTTCATCCAGCGCCTGCTGGACACGCGGTTGATCGGCTGGGCGGTGATGTAGCGCATCATCGACATAGCAGACAGCATCATCCAGCAAGGCAAGGATGCCCGGGTTTGTCAGTTTTTCGCGGTGGGCACCGAGCGTTGAGATATAGCTGGTGAAGGTATGGTTCAGGCACAGCAGGCGGAAAGCCGTTTCACGAATTTCTGCCGTGGCGCGCGGCTCCGTTGACATATTAGAGACTACGGAAGCCAGTTCAGCATCGCTGTTATGCGCATCACGTCGGGCAATGCGGTAAGCCAGACGGTTATCGCGTCCCTGGTGGTACTGTTCAAGAATGGCATCCAGATAGCGGCAGTTGGCATTCATCGCCCTGTCCAGGACGCGCGGCAAATTACGAAAACGCCAGTCGGGCCAGATAAAACTCACTGCCGCCCAGGCGATGGCACAGCCGAGCAGCGTATCGATCACGCGGGGCAGGGCAACTTCAAACCCTTCGCCCAGCAGATTAAAGCAGAGTAGCACCAGCAGGGTGATGAACATCGTCGCGTGGGCGTACTGCACATTACGAAAGGCGAAGAACAGCACCCCGGTGATTACGATGAGGATCAGCTGGCCTTCCACCGAGGGCACAAAATAGAGCACCGGTAGCCCGATTGCGACCCCCACCAGCGTGCCGATAATACGCAGCGCCAGGCGGTGTCGGGTGGCGTTATAGTTCGGCTGGCAGACGAACAGGCTGGTCAGCAGGATCCAGTACCCGTGATGTAAACCGGTTATCTGAATAAAGGCGTAACCCACGCACAGCACCAGCGACATGCGTACCGCATGGCGAAACAGGGCAGATTCCGGCGTAAAGTTTCGGCTTAACCGGAGCCACATATCGCTAAAACTGTGCACGCTGTCATCCGCGAGCTGACTGTCCGCCTCATTGCCCGGCAGCGCCATGGCCTGTTCAGACTCAATCGTTGCCAGCTGAGCATCAATCGCCCGCAGGTTATTGAGCAAAAATCCCAACGCTTTAATGTGCTCCGGCGACGTTCCGCTGGCTCGCACGCGGTCAATTGCCGCATCGAGATGGCTGAACACGCGTTCAAAGCGCGGATCGTGTTGATAAGGCGTGCGCAGCAGAATGGAGCGCGCCAGCTGCTGGCACGCCTGGGACTGCATGGAGAGCAGACGCTGGAAGCGGAACATAACGTCGCTGTAGCGAAACTTCTCGCGCAGGGCCGCATACTGAACATGAGACGAGCTGGCGCGTTCATGAATATCCTGAGCGGCAAAGTAATAGTGCAGCGTTCTGCGCGTCCCTCTCTGGCCACGGTCGCCGCGAAGCCGGGTAAGCAGCGACGCTTTTGTCTGGTTAAGCGTGGCGACAAGCTGGCCGTTCGCCAGAGCCAGATCGTAGAGCGGAGCCTGGCTCTCCTCTTCGATATCCGGGTCAAACAGCCGGGATTTGAGCTCAAGATAGTGGGCCAACTGCTCGTAACTGCGGGCAAGGTTATCCTGCAGAGGGCGAACCGGGAAGATCAGATGGCCGGTTAACGTCAGCAGGTTATACCAGATGGCCCCCAGCAACAGCAGTACAGGCTGCTGATACCATTGGTCGTAAAGTGACACCCCCAGCATGGTGTAGATGGCAATCAGCAGGGCGCCAAACGCGATGGTGGCATAGCGCTGCCCCAGCCCACCCAGCAAAATAAACCCGCTGGTGGAAAGCGTAAGGCCTAGAGCAAACAGCCACGGCCACGGGAACAGCAACTCCACGGACGCGGAGGCAATAAAAAAGCAGACAAGGGTGATGACCAGGTTGCGCAGACGCCCGGCAAGGCGATCGTCGAGATCCGCCAGCGCCCCCGCAACCACCCCCAGCGTGAGCGGAATGGTGAGCTTGACATCGTTCAGCCACCACGGCAGTGCAACCGTGCCGCAAAGTGCGATAAAAATCCTGACGTTATAGAGCCAGGAACTGTTCCAGGTGTAACGGCGAAGCAGTGGGCTTAGCATAGACGCGGCCAGTCCTTAATCACTGAAAACGACGACGTGCATTCGCTTCACGCGCCGCCTGGGCCACTTCGACCGGAACTACCCTGCGCCCGACAGGCCACAGAGCGATGGCGGCGATCTTAAAGTTCGCGATCCCCACCGGAATACCAATGATTGTGATGCACTGCGCAATACCGGCAAAAATATGCATTACGCACAGCCACCAGCCGAAGAAAATCAGCCACAGAATGTTCAGCACGGTTCCGCCCGTGTTCATCAGCGCGCTTTTATTCTCCGGGTTCAGTTCGTCAACGTGAACCGCTTCATTCCCGTAAGGGATAAAGGAGAGTTTGGTGATTTCCCAGCAGGAGCGGGTCAGGGGAAGCGTAAAAATCAGGACGATGCTCACCAGGGTGGCAAAAAGCCAGGAAAGGGTGGTGGCAAAACCGCCCAGCACAAAATTCAACACATTCAGAACGGTACGCATAAACCCTCACTTCCTTTCGATAAAATTAACGCCCAATGATTGTAACGTTTTTTTAGGCTGGAGCACCTTAAAACTGGCAGTTAAACTATCAGGCAATTATCTCTTCGTGGATCCGGCTGGATATGGAACTGAAAGCAACTTCAATGGGCAAACGCCTGGCGCAACACCCTTACGACAAGGTTGTCCTCCTCAACGCGGGAGTAAAGGTCTCCGGTGAACGCCACGAATACCTCATTCCGTTCAATCAACTCCTGGCCATCCACTGCAAACGCGGGCTGGTATGGGGCGAACTGGAGTTTGTGCTTCCTGCGGATAAAGTCGTGCGTCTTCACGGTACGGAGTGGGGCGAAACCCAGCGTTTTCATCATCATCTGAACCAGCTCTGGCAGCAGTGGAGTCACGATATGAGCGTGATAGCCGCACAGGTCCTGCAGCAGGTGCTGAGTGATATCGCGCAGAGTAATGCCCAACAAACATGGCTGACCCGTCAGCAGACCGCCGGTCTGCAGCAAAAAATCAGGCAGGCGCTGACGGCGCTGCCGTTACCGGTGACGCGTCTCAATGAGTTTGATAATTGCCGTGACGCCTGGCGACAGTGTCAGGCCTGGCTGAGCGACGCAGACAAGAGCCGGCTGGCGCATAACCAGGCGTGGACTGACGAAATGCTCACCCGCTATGCCGATTTCTTCAGTACGGTGGAGTCGTCGCCGCTGAATCCTGCCCAGGCTCGCGCCGTGGTTAACGGCGAACAATCGCTGCTGGTGCTCGCGGGAGCCGGGAGCGGCAAAACGTCCGTACTGGTCGCGCGGGCGGGGTGGTTGCTGACAACGGGCGAGGCCGTCGCCGATCAGATCCTGCTGCTGGCGTTTGGTCGCAAGGCGGCGCAGGAGATGGACGAACGCATTCAGGAGCGTTTGCACACCCGGGATATTACCGCCCGAACCTTCCATGCCCTTGCCCTGCACATCATTCAGCAGGGCAGCAAAAAAGTCCCTTCCATCAGTAAACTGGAAAACGACACCCAGGCGCGTCAGGCCCTGTTTATTAAGGCGTGGCGGCAGCAGTGCAGCGAGAAAAAAGCGCAGGCGAAAGGGTGGCGACAATGGCTGGAAGACGAGCTCAACTGGGACGTGCCGGAAGGCAGTTTCTGGCAGGATGAAAAGCTGGCGCGTCGGCTTGGCTCGCGTCTCGACCGCTGGATGAGCCTGATGCGTATGCACGGCGGAACCCAAGCCGAGATGATTGAGAGTGCGCCGGAGGACATCCGCGCGCTTTTTTCAAAGCGGATCAAACTGATGGCACCGCTGCTGAAAGCCTTGAAAACGGCGCTGAAGGAGGAAAACGCCGTCGACTTCTCAGGCCTGATCCATCAGGCCATCATCATTCTGGAGAAGGGGCGCTTTGTCAGCCCGTGGAAACACATTCTGGTTGATGAGTTCCAGGATATCTCTCCGCAGCGCGCCGCGCTGCTTTCGGCGTTACGGGCGCAAAATAAACATACCTCTCTGTTTGCCGTCGGGGATGACTGGCAGGCCATCTACCGCTTTAGCGGCGCGCAGCTTTCACTGACCACCGCGTTCCATCACTATTTTGGCGAAGGCGATCGCAGCGATCTGGATACTACCTACCGCTTTAACTCCCGAATTGGCGAAATTGCGAACCGCTTTATTCAGCAGAACCCCCATCAGCTGGCCAAGCCGCTTAATAGCCTGAGGGCGGGAGATAAAAAAGCCGTAACCCTGCTGGCGGAAGACCAGCTTGAGCCGCTGCTGGACAAACTCAGCGGCTACGCAAAGCCAGATGAACGTATTCTGGTACTGGCGCGTTATCACCATCTAAAACCTGCGGTGCTGGAAAAGGCGGCGACTCGCTGGCCGAAGCTGCAGCTTGATTTTATGACCATCCACGCAAGCAAAGGCCAGCAGGCCGATTACGTCATTGTGGTCGGGCTGAAAGAGGGGAGCGATGGGTTCCCGGCCCCTGCCCGTGAGTCGGTGATGGAAGAAGCATTACTGCCGGTACCGGAGGATTTCCCGGATGCCGAAGAGCGGCGTTTGCTGTACGTGGCGATCACCCGCGCGCGTCATCGCGTGTGGCTGCTGTTCAACAAAGAGGAGCCGTCAGTATTTGTCGATATTCTGAAGAGTATTGATGTGCCGGTGGCGCGCAAGCCGTAGCGGGATTGCCGGGTGGTGGCTTCGCCTGACCCGGCCGACAAAACTCGTTGGCCCGTGCAAGCGTAGCGCCGCCGGGCATAACGCTACTTCAGTCTCTCGGAAAGATAACGCTGATAATCCGGGATGAGAATTTCAACCGGCGAGTTGAACTGCGGTGATTCAATGATGAAATCCGCCGTCGACAGGTTTGTCGCCACCGGAATATTCCAGACGGTGGCAAGACGCAGCAGCGCTTTCACGTCCGGGTCATGCGGAACCGCATTCAGCGGATCCCAGAAGAAGATCAGAACATCAATTTTCCCCTCAGAAATCTGTGCGCCCACCTGCTGATCGCCACCCATCGGGCCGCTCAGCATGGCGTTCACCTCCAGACCCGTTTCGCGGTGGATAAGGTTACCGGTGGTGCCCGTCGCCGAGAGGGCGTGCTTTTCCAGCAAGGACTGATGGCGGCGAACCCAGTTAAGCAGCATTTGTTTACAGTGATCGTGCGCAACCAGCGCAATGTGCTTGCGTGCCGGTAATGTGCGTGTTGTCAGTTCCATAATCATATCCATCAGGTTAACTGGCTACACGATGACGGGAACCGCCTGATGCTGCAAGAGAAAGGCGAAAAAAATGTGGCTTACGACGAAGGTTGTTGCTTCACCCACTGTAAAAAACGGGCTCGCGTGTCGGGATCGGCCTGCTGGAACCAAAATTTCAGGCGTTGTTCTGTCAGCGTCTGGGATTGAGGGGGGATCACATCCAGCTCTGAGACGCCGGACAGCAGCGTACTGTCGTCAGCCATCATGGAGGCAAACCGGGGCAGCGAGGCGCGCTTACCCGCTTTGTTATAGGTTTGCGCTGCGGCCTCATAATCTGTGCCCTTCGGTGACGACGTCAGCGCCAGAATATCCAGCTTCACCGGGATCGGGGTGGCATCGCCATCCACCAGTTCCACACGCGGCGAGGCGTCAAACGTCGCCGACTCTTTTTCCGTTTCCAGACGCGGCAACGTAAAGTTCACCTGGCTTACCTGCTGGGTGTTAAAGCTCATAATCAGCGGGGGGGAGAGATACGTTCGTTGTTCATGATTAGCAAGGCGGATGGTTTTTTCCACCCGGAACACCACCTGATGAGGGCCGTTATCCAGTTCGATGCTGTCGGCACCGCGTAATAACGAACTGGAGACTTTTTTCCCGTCCAGCACCAGCAGGTCAATGTCGGAAGAAAGCCGAAGCGTGGTTGCAAAAACGCAAACCGGCATCACTAACGCAATCACAGCAGTGGCAAGGCCGGCTTTCATAGGGGCTCCTGTTTAACGTACGCTTACCGCGATAATGTATCTAAATTTGTCGATAATCATGTTTACTAACATATAGACATATTCTGGCCTTTTGCTCTCATACATCTGTATGGGATGGATGGTTGAGATGTGCGCTTTGACATACACTTGTTAAAAAGCCAGGAGGAAAAGCATGAAAGAGAATGATATTGCCGAGATTTTGACGTCCACACGCACCATTGCGCTGGTGGGGGCGAGCGATAAACCGGATCGTCCAAGCTATCGGGTAATGAAGTACCTTCTCGATCAGGGCTACCACGTCATCCCTGTGTCACCAAAAGTGGCCGGTAAGACCTTGCTGGGCCAGCAAGGATACGCCACGCTAAACGACGTACCGGAAAAGGTTGATATGGTGGATGTGTTCCGTAATTCCGAGGCTGCATGGGGCGTGGCGCAGGAGGCCATTGCCATCGGTGCGAAAACGCTGTGGATGCAGTTAGGCGTTATTAACGAACAGGCCGCGGTGCTGGCGCGCGAGGCGGGGCTGAAGGTGGTGATGGACCGCTGTCCGGCGATTGAAATCCCCCGGCTGGGGCTGACAAAGTCATAAAAAAAAGCCCGTTATCGGGCTTTTTTTACACGCTTAGTTCCGCAGGCGCGGAGCCTGTAACTGTTTGCGGATAGTCTGAGCCAGTTCATCCATCGTGGGTTGCTCCGGATGCTCATCCTGCAATTCACTGCTTAGCTGCGCCTCAGCAAGATAAGTATGGACGGGTTGTCCATCATCACCTTCCATCACCACATGGTACCAGGGTGCGGCGCGAAGCTCTGCGTTCACCGCCAGCTCATCCGCCGACGGTTCATCAAGGGAATACTCCGGGTCGATATCCACGACCACACCCAAATACCCGAGCAAAGTGTGGCGGACCTGCTGGCCGATACCGAATTTGCTGGCAATCATAGTCACCTCCCGGGAAACACTACTTACACTCTATGTGCGGGCAATATTTCTCTTTTCAAGTTACATGACGCGACAGGCAAACCCTTTCAGATACAGCCCTTCCGGGTAGGTAGCGATCACCGGGTGATCGGCTGCCTGACGGAACTGCTCTATAAATTGTACATCACGACCAGCATCTATTGCGGCATCGGCGATGATTTTCTGAAATAAATCTGTGGTCATCAGTCCAGAGCAGGAGAAGGTGAGCAGCACGCCGCCTGGGTTCAACAGCTGAATGGCCAGCATGTTGATATCTTTATAGCCGCGGCAGGCACCCATCAGCTGGCTTTTGTTCTCCACAAACTTAGGCGGATCCATCACGATAACGTCAAACTTCTCACCCTGATCGCGATATTTACGCAGCAGTTTGAAGACGTCGTCGCGAATGAATTCGGCTTTGCTCAGATCCAGCTTGTTCAGCTCGACGTTCTGTTTTGCCACATCCAGCGCTTCCTGAGACGTATCCACGCTCACCACCTGCGCGCAGCCGCCCATTAAAGCCGATACCGCAAAGCCGCCGGTGTAAGAGAAGCAGTTGAGCACGCGTTTGTCGGCAACGTACTGACGCGTGGCCAGACGGCTGTCACGCTGGTCGAGGTAATAGCCCGTTTTATGACCACCCTGAATATCCACCAGCAGCTTCATGCCCTGTTCTTCGATAGGCAGCAGGGCAGGCGGCAGTTCGCCGGTCACCGGACCCTGGGTCAGTTCCATTCCCTCTTTTTTACGCACAGCCACATCGCTGCGGTCATAGATGGCGCACTCCGGGAACAGAGACTGCAGGGCGCTTATCAGCGCGGCGCGCTGGTATTCCGCCCCAGCGCTCAGTAACTGCAGGACCAGGAAGTTACCGAAGCGGTCAATGGTCACGCCCGGCAGACCGTCGGACTCTCCGGCAATCAGGCGGTAGCTGTCCAGACCATCGCGTTTGGCCAGCCAGTCGCGCCACTGCTGCGCCTGCTGCAAACGACGCACGAAGAAGTCGATATCGATGGTTTCATCTTTGTCGAAGGTCCAGACGCGCGCGCGGATCTGGGAGGCTGGCGAGTAGGCGCCTCGTGCTAACCATTTCCCCTGATGGTCAACAATATCAATGGTTTCACCGAGGCTGGCTTTACCTTCCATACGTGCAACCGCGCCGGAAAAGACCCAGGGATGACGGCGCAGTAATGACTTCTCGCGCCCTTTGGCCAACACTAAACGTACACTCATAATTTGCTATTCTGTCGATTCAAGAAAATGGCCGCCATTTTCCCGAGTTCGCCGGGGAAATGCAACGCGCCAGACGGATAAGGAGAAGGAAGATGTCAAAAGTCTGCACTATCGCCTGGGTTCACGGCGTCGTTCAGGGCGTGGGCTTTCGCTACAGCACGCAGCGCGAGGCCGTTCAGCTTGGGCTAACGGGATATGCGCGAAACATGGATGATGGCAGCGTTGAGGTGGTCGCCTGTGGCGAGGCAGAGCAGGTTGAAAAACTGCTGGCGTGGCTGAAAGCGGGTGGGCCGCGCAGTGCCCGGGTTGATAAGGTCTTAACCGAACCGCATCAA
This sequence comes from Enterobacter cloacae complex sp. 309I3, assembly GCF_050031595.1. Classification (NCBI taxonomy): domain Bacteria; kingdom Pseudomonadati; phylum Pseudomonadota; class Gammaproteobacteria; order Enterobacterales; family Enterobacteriaceae; genus Enterobacter; species Enterobacter cloacae complex sp. 309I3. The sequence goes on from NZ_JBLGWI010000001.1 coordinate 1,751,328, forward strand.
CCCGGCCGGGAATACATGAACTTCGGTATTCGCTACTAAATGCATTTCACGGGTTTAGGCAGGCCGGCAATTTTGGTGGCCTGTTTGGCCGGGCCTTTCGGGAACAGACGATACAGATAGCGGCTGTTGCCTTTCTCTTCACCGAATTTATTGGCCATGGCTTTAACCAGCATCCGGATAGCCGGAGAGGTATTGAATTCGAGATAGAACTCGCGCACAAAGCGCACCACTTCCCAGTGCTCCGGGGAGAGCGCGATCGCCTCTTTTTCTGCAATCACTTCCGCCAGCGCCTCGCTCCAGAGCGTCGTGTCTTTAAGATAGCCTTCGCTATCGGTCTCAATTTCCTGGCCTGCAAAAATCAACATAATCTTCAGTCGTGTGTGAAAAAATCGGCGACAGTGTAGCAAAAAAGAGGCTTCAGGATAAACCGTGACCTACAGGAGTAGCTGCAGCAGATTATTGGCATTGAGCTTTTTCAGTGCATTGCATTTATGTGTCGAGACCTGTTTCTCCGACATGCGCGTCATGCGGGCAATGTGGCGCACCGGCAACCCGGTTAGCATAAGGTCGAGCACGCTGAATTCCAGTCCCGTCAGACAGCAGTCCAGGCTCCGAAGGCGGCGGGGCTCTTTTGCCAGTAAGTACGCCGCGTCGGCAACCGCGATCCTGTCATCTATGATATAAATGGTTAACGCAGCGAAGCGCTTGCGTAAATGCGTTGCCAGTGCCCATCCCTTCTCGTTGCAGACCAGATAGAGGCTGCCTTTCCAGCGTGCGGCTTCCAATTTGAGCAAAATGCTTATCAGCGCCTGATGCGTAGCCGCAACGGAAAAACGACAGCGGACGACAACCACGCGACGTGTAACCAGCAAAGGCTGCCATTGTACGGTGTCGCAATGGACCGCTAACTGAACGCCCCGACGCTGCAGCGCATAGCGTAACCCTTCGGCGTAAAATCGATTATTGTCGAGAATGGCGTAACTCACAGTGACCTCGTTATAACGTGCTGGGTGTGTAGATCACACGCAGCGTACCGGTGTAGTCGCCCGCGTTTTTGCTGCTGGCAGCAAATGCAGGGGTTTTCAGGATAATCGGGGCAGGAATGCACAGTACGGTCTCGCGTCCGCCGGGAAGGATGACCTGACGCAGATACTGCGGATCGTTGGTACCTTGCCAGACCACGGTTTTACCGTTAGCGACAGTTTCGGTTGCGCCTGTGATTGGATTGGTGACGGAGATCCGATAATCAAGACGATCCCGCGCATCCGTTTGGCTTCCACCGCGCCGCCGGATAGAAAACGCGCCTTCGGCACGATCCGCTGCGGGGAGCCCATCGTCTTCAAAGCGAAGATAGGCGCGGGTGCTGGTGCTGTTTTTGCCGTCGTACAGGCACATATCCAGCGTATTTTCCCCCTGGATCTCACTGCCACCGGGCCGCCCCGGGAAGTTAGTCAGGTTGAGGTTAACGATGGGCGTTGAGTGCGGAAATGCCGGCAGATAAATCTGCTGATTTCCCGAATCGACCACCTCAATGCGAATATTGGCCTGCCAGTTGGCGATGGTGAGATAACCCGGACATCCGACATTCACATCATTAAAGTTCCCGCCGCAGCTGGCGCTTCCCCATTGACGCAGATTCTGCTTCAGCGTTGCGGTCCAGATCCCCGACAGGGTGAGCTTATCCAGTTCGCCTTTTACGATATAAAAATCGAAGTACGGCTCTCTGTTCCAGGCCACCAGATCGCTGGTTCCTCCCGTGACAAAGCTGGCAAAGGTAAATACTTTGTTGTTGATAAACATGTAGTGATCGCCATACACCTTAATATCTACCGTTTTGCGGGTAAGGGCATGCGTAAAACGTAAGGTGATGGCATAAGGCGCGGCCGGGTTCGCTGAGAACCAGACCGGGGCGGTCATGCAGGCACCGTACGTGGTGTCAGTCCGGGACTGACAGGTCAGGGTATTACGTCCCCATTTTTGCGGGTCGGCGGCGTCATAGCCGCCTGATTCATGAAGCCAGATATCGAAACGTGCTGGCGCAGCCATGCGATCGAAGCTGATCCCTGTGCTGGTGCTTCGTCCCGCGGGGGCACCCGCCAGCGTCTGGCCTGTCCACAGACTTAAGCACAGTAAAATAAAGAGGCACTTATTCACATCATTTCCCTTTTGTGAGGTTGTCGGCGTTCATGGCTGTCGGGCCCGCTGGAACCGAGCGTCCGGCCAGCATCAGCTGCGCCTGCTGCTGGACGGCATCCGGCAGGGCAGAGAAGGTTAATTCCCGGCAAGGGATCGACCCGACGTAGCGCACCACGTCGCGCATACTCTTCACGGTCAGCGCGCACTGATAAAACTGCTGCTGACGCACCAGGTAGAGGTTATGCAGCAGAGCGTCGCTTTGTGCGCTAAACCCACCGTTGCCAAGGTCGCTCCAGCCGTTCACGTTAAGCGGCACGCCGCCGATAAACGGCACGTGACGCTCGTCGGTTAACTGGCCGAGCCAGGTGTAACTTGCGGTGGTTTGTACGTCCCGACGCAGCAGTTTGCCTGGCACCATAAACAGCGTTCTGCTGCCAGAACCTTGCGTAATTTCACTGCTGGCTCCCTGCGAGACATCCAGCGATTCGTTAATCGTTAACGTAGTCTGCTGATAACCCGGCACCGCGAAGAGAGCACGGCTATTGCCCGGAATATCTGCACTACCGCCGTTATCCAGCGATACGGCGACGCGCGGATCCTGAGAATCTTCCAGCGTGGCAACATTAACTGCGACAGCGGAAGCAGGACGACCGTCGCTCCAGCGGCCCAGCCACAGACCAGAACGCGACAGCGCAAGGGTCGAGTTGTAATTACCGCTGCTGCTCAGCGTGTGGCGCTGTTCCTGACGATCCCAGGCATCGCTAACGGTCAGGCTGGCGTTGCCAAATCGCCCGCCCTGGCGCGTATAGGCTGAGGTGTTTAGCGAGTCGCTGTTTATGCCTGACGCGCTCACGCCATACTCATTTTCACCACGTGCATCGGCGTACCAGTTATGTGCCACGTTGTAGCTCAGCTGATTTTTTTCGCGCTGCTGGTGTTGCCATGTTGCGCCCACAGAGGTGTAACTTGATGCATCCCCCTGGCGGCTATGGGCCATGGACAGGCTCACGCTCAGGTAGCCGCCTTTATCCCTGCTTTCGCGGGCGTCATCGTGACGCATGAACAGGTTAATACTGCTGTTAATGTTCAGGCCATGGGTGCTAAAAGCGTTGCTCAGCCCCCCTTGCCAGGCCCGCGTGCGCGAACGGGTCATATAGACCGAATCCCATGGCAAACCCGCATCGTGGCGATCGTCATTGTCCGGCAACTCGCGACGCGTAACGTACCTTCCTTCGTTGTGGTTATCCGAATACCCCAGACTTGCATACCAGGAACCGACTGGAACAGAGAACATCACCGAGAGAGTGCGATAACAACCGTTCACGGCGTCAAACCCAGCGCTTCGGGTATTGCAGTTCTCTGCTGATAACGCATTGCGATAGACGCTCAGTGAAAAACCGTCGTTGTAGCTGACTTGCTGAATATTGCCGCGTTGACCTTCGCTGCCGTAAAGGTAGCTAAACCGGGTATTCAGCACGCCATCGATTGGCCCCGCATTGAAACCCCGGCTCCAGTCGAGGGCATTTTCCAGAAAACGCTGGTTTTTCTTTATCGTTGCGCCACTCGTTAGCGCCAGCGTCTGAGTGACGGGCAGGCGTACACCCGCCTGCGCAATCGCGCTGCGTTCTTCATTTTGATCACTATTGTCTGTTTCGCCCGCCTGCAGAAACCACTCGACGCGGTCGAAGGGTGTAATGCCGGTTCGGGTAAACGGTACCTGCTCGGTACGCGTCAGCCGGTTATTTTCATAAACGGAGAGCGTCACGGTATAGCTCCCGTCCGGGAATGCTCGTGTGTCCAGAGTTTGCGCCCCGGCAGTCAGGTAAAAGCTCGCCAGCAGCTGATTGCCCCGGCGGGCGTCAATTCGCGCGTCATGGGAAAGCAGCACGGTGATGGGGGTTCCCTTCGACTGCTGAACCGGGTTAATCCATGCTCTTGTCGAACCCGTGCGCAGGCCGCGAATTTTTCCCAGCGGCAGTTGGCTGAGGTTAATATTTCCACCGGCGTTACTGAACAAATCGCGGGTATCCATCTCACCTAACTGGACATAGTACTGACGCCAGATATCCTGGCGGAACCAGGCGTTGTTAACGGTGATCTCCTGTTGCTGCTGGTGTCTTGAGCGCTGCCTCAGCCAGGTCCAGTCGAGATTAAAATAGCCATCCTGGGTGAGCGCCAGTGCGCCATTGCCCTGCACGGTGGCTGACTGGTAATCCCTGTCTGCAACAAAATTAATATTCTGCTGGTGGATCAGTGCGTTTTCAGTGTCCTGAGTGGGTTGGTACCACTGATTTTCTGTTGTCGGTTTCGGCAGGAATTTTTTGTCCAAAAACAGGCTAATGCGGGCGTTATTCTCGTCATAAATAATGGCCGCACGGTCTGTTTTAATGTAATCGCATCCCGCTGCGGAGCCGTTGCTACTGCAGGCCAGATTGCCGTTACGGGCAAGCGGAACGGCCAGCGCGGCCGACACGGTAGCAACAAGGGCGGGATCGTCATTAAACTGACGTTTGATGGCCGCAACCACGGTTTCTGGGGCGACAAAACTTACCGTTTCAAGCGTGATATCCGTTTCAAACAGGCCAAGCGACTCGCCGTAGAGGTTCACCTCTGTCCACAGGCGCTGCGTTTTTGCCAGATCTTCAAACCCTGCCGGGACGGCCATCGCGGCGCAGGCAAGTTGGATGGATGCGGGTAACAAAGCAACAAAGAGAAGAGTATTTCTGTGAAAAGCCATGAACGAGCCTCGACATCATCCTGACGTCAGAGGGTGGGCACCCTCTGACGTTATTCCTTAGGTGCTGTGGTGTTACGCACCGCCTTCCGTGGTTGTCGCTTGCGTCAGCATCAGGCTGACAACGCCGCTGTACTGACCAGTTTTCAGAATACCTTTGGTGGTCTGAGAGATGGTCAATGGCAGTACCGCAGAACCGTTTTCAATGCTCCCCGGGAACAGTTCAGTGCCGGTAAATTCAACGTCAGCGGTGGTCAGGGTTTTATCGCCCAGCTTCACCGTCATTGGGATGGTCTCAGCGCCGTCGGCATTCGCCAGCTTCGCTGCGCTCACCAGACGGACTTTTACGTTGCTGGTGGCGGAGTTAGACCACACCTTGGTATTCAGACGGTAGCTTTCCAGACCACGACCAGGCAGGTACTGCATATCGATACTTGCCGGCAGCGGCGTGTTATCGGCCTGGGTCATATCAAGCTGTGAATCAACGCTGGCGTTGACGGTAATATCTTTTTGAATCGCTAGCGCGCTCACGGACGTAGTCATCGCGGCAACGATCATCAGAGGTTTAATATACTTACGCATTGATATCTCCATATTTACAAACGAGCACCATGGCTCTTTAAACAAACCACACGGGTTTTTACTGTGATGTCGTGTTATTGCACGACGGGTAAGTCAGCTTCTTCAGCGGTTTTATTCACCCAGTTGAAGTAGCGGAATTTATATTTCTGGCCCTGTATTGTTGTGAGCGTTTTTAATTTCCGTTCGGTATCCGGATAAATCGTCGCGTCTTCTTTAATCCATTTACACGATGAATTTGCATCACAAATCCCTATTTCTCTCAGCGGGACGCGCAGCGTTCCGTTGTTTTTTAAAGTGCCCCTGACAGGGTCCAACGACAGTGAAACCACGCTTTTTTCTGGTGCGAGATGGACCAGTGCCCCCCAGATCACATTGACACCCAGGGTCGCCGTTGCTGCAGGGGTTTCTGCCTTGCCCGGAATAATACTGTCCGGTTGTTTCACCCCTTCAAAATAGACGCGCCATGTAGTCTCTTTTTCTGGTGGTATAAGCGAGACCAGGCGAACTACGCGCATTGCGCCTGCCGCAAGGGCGAATTTTTCAGGCGTGACAACAACACCGCCTTCTTTCCACGAGGCCACATCAATTTCTTTTTCCTGAGCAGTGCCAGGATTAAGAATTTTCTTTTGCCTCACCCGAATGAACTGAATATCATCCGTTTTTGACGCCACTTTTATTTGCGCCGCACCGGACTTATCTACATTAAGTTCCATGGGGTATACGCTCATATTCGCTATTGCCATTTCTGAGAAAAATGGCAACGACAGCGCGGCGACATACAAGGCGGTTGTTACGTTCACTCGATTTATCTGTTTCACTTTCAGTCTGCCTGCTCTGAGTTCATCGGCGGCGCGTTAACACCAGGACACCGTCTGCTTTCGTATCGCTTCAGGGCAGGGAAACTTTAACCAGAACAGCAGTTTGTGAAAATTTGTATTAATTAACTCGCCAAATACAGTTTTTTATCCTGCTTTTCTTGCTTTAAGGTTGTATAGTTAAGCGAAAATACCGCGACCAGGGATAGGGAGGGAACTCCTTCTGACGAAAAAACAAGCAGGTCAGGGGGCGGTTTTCTTGTCGATGTACCAGGGATTAAAAAGCATGCGGTAACAGCCGAGAATAAAAGATGTTTTTTATATGCAATAATTCGTTGTTATTTGATCCTGAAGCACATGCAATAAGTCTTGTTGGACAACCTGAATCTGTATTACCCCTTTCGGCACCTGCCGTTCGGCTTTTACAGGAGTTTATTAAGCACAAAGGATGCGACCTGAGTCGGGAAGAATTGATCACGCGCGTATGGGAGGAATTCGGCTTTACGCCTTCAGGAAATAACCTCAATAAAGCGGTCAGCGAATTACGTAAATGCTTCCAGTCTCTGGGTGAGGGACACGAATTTATCGTGACCGTACCCCGTTATGGTTTTCGCTTTGTTGCCGATGTGGTTATTCAGCCAGGAGAGACTGTTCAATCCGCCGATCCTCAGCCATCCTCCGCACCGCAAAAGGTAAAACCACAGCATGCGTCATTGAAAAGATGGTCGATTGCGGTTTTAGTGATTCTTGCTGCGTTGGCGGCAAGTTTTTACTTTGGCCGACAGCAGGGGATTGCCGTCCCGGAGAACCTTTTGCCGGTTAACGGAAAAATTGCGCGCTGCAGCATCTGGATTATCAACGATCATGGTCGCCCGTTAGTGTTATCGAAATTAGCGGAGCGGCTGAAGATGAATAACGTAGCATGCGAGCGTGAGGCGTACGATATATATTATTTCAGCGCCCGATTTACCATTCCTGCTGCGGATGAAGTGTTCATTGGTGCCTGTCCGGTCAGTAAAACCAGCCTGTGCAAAACCATTCGTTATAAAAGCGGGGCAGAGAAATGAAAATAAAATTTCTCGCCGGGTTGGGCGGTGCTTTGGTGGGAGGCGCGCTGGCCGTTTTTTACTATTCCGGCGGCGCCTTTAAAAGGGATGTGCTGGCCTGCAGCACTGAGTTTAATTTTACGCGCAATGAGGGAAGAACCAGTGAAGTAAAGGTGAATACCGTTGCTCAGTTCTATTTTCATCGTGACGGTACTGGTTTGACTACTTACAAAGGCGCAGCAAGGGCCGGTGGGCAAAACCTAATCGTTGACAGGGATGTGGAATTTACCTGGAAGCAGCGGGACGATGATAATGTCATTGTGTTGAGTTACACCAAAACCTGGCGTCGGCACAATGACAATACGCCTAATACCCAATGGGGTAGCTTCGCCTCTCCGACGGCACGTTACTATCTTCGGATCTCGGAACTTTCGCCTTCTGTATGGTTGATTCAGGACCGGCATTACCCCACCTATATTTGCCGGGGTGAATAGGGCATAAAAAAAGGAGAATGCCAGCGGCATTCTCCTTTTTGTTTCAGCTGGTCGGCTTAATCCCGGCTGGCGAATCCCAGGATGCTCAGCAGGCTGACGAAGATGTTGTACAGCGACACATACAGGCTCACGGTAGCGCGGATGTAGTTGGTCTCTCCGCCGTGAATGATGTTGCTGGTTTCATACAGGATCGCGCCGGATGACAGCAGGATAAACACCGCGCTAATTGCCAGGTGCAGGGCAGGGAGCTGCAGGAAGATGTTAGCCACCATACCAATCAGCACCACCACGATACCTGCCATCAGCATACCGCCGAGGAAGGACATGTCCTTGCGGGTGGTCAGCACGTAGGCGGAGCAGCAGAAGAACACCAGCGCGGTGCCGCCCAGCGCCATACCGATCACATCACCCATGCCGGCAGACAGGTACGCGTTCAGGATTGGCCCCAGGATATAACCCAGGAAGCCGGTAAAGGCGAACGCGGAGAGAATACCGACCGGTTTGTCAGCAGTTTTGTAGGTCAGGAACATCAGACCGTACATCCCCACCAGCGTCAGGATCAGCCCCGGAGACGGCAGCATCAGCACGGTGCTGGCGGTGGCGGTGATCGCCGAAAACGCCAGCGTCAGGCTGAGCATAAAGTACGTATTGCGCAGCACCTTGTGGGTGCTGAGTAGCGATGTGCGGTCGCGTGAGGAAGTAATTATACGATCCATGAGTCACTCTCTTATGACAGATGTAATTAACGGAAAGAATAGGAAACGGCGCGCCAGTCTCAAAGTGGTTTTACCCATCTTTACTCAGCAGGTTAGCGCCGGAGCTGGTTATTTATTCTGCAGAAAGACGTTTCATCAGTATGAACAGCGGTTTGGCACAATTAATCAGATCAAGCTCTTATAGGTTACTGAAAAATATTGCCTTATTACCATAAGGCCGCTAAGAGTTATTTCCGGATCGTCACAAAACAGACAATAAGGCGAAGGAAATGAAACCACAAACACGCATTCACTTTACACTCTCTTTACTAGCGGCCGGGATCCTGTGTGCCAGCACGGCAACCTGGGCGGCTAACGTGCCGGCAGGGACGCAGCTGGCCGATAAGCAGGAACTGGTCAGGAATAACGGAAGTGAACCCGCCTCGCTCGACCCGCATAAAGTCGAAAGCGACGTCGAATTCAATATTATCAGCGATTTATTCGACGGGCTGGTCAGTGTCTCCCCGGCGGGTGAAATCCAGCCACGGTTGGCGGAAAAATGGGAGAACAAGGACAACACCGTCTGGACGTTTCATCTGCGTCCGGGCATCACCTGGAGCGACGGTACCGCCATCACCGCGGAAGATATCGTCTGGAGCTGGCAGCGACTGGTTGACCCAAAAACCGCCTCACCGTATGCCAGCTATCCCGGTAGCATGCTTATCGTCAACGGCACTGAAATTGCCGAAGGTAAAAAAGCGCCCGATATGCTGGGCGTGAAAGCCATCAATGACACCACGCTGGAGGTCACGCTTTCTCAGCCTAATGCTGCTTTCCTGGCGATGCTGGCACACCCGTCTCTGGTGCCGATAGATAAAGTCCTGGTGGGGCGTTTCGGCGATAAGTGGACCAAGCCCGAGCACATCGTCAGCAGCGGCGCCTATAAGCTGTCCTCATGGGTGGTTAACGAACGCATTGTGGCGGAGCGTAACCCGCGCTACTGGGATAATGCCCATACTGTGATCAACAAGGTGACATATTTGCCTATCACCTCCGAGGCGGCTGATGTGAACCGCTATAAAGCGGGAGAAATCGATATTGTCTACACGGTGCCAGTCAACCAGTTCGCCCAGCTTAAGAAAACGCTGGGCAGTCAACTGGATGTCTCTCCGCAGCTTGCCACCTACTATTACGAATTCAACACCGCCCGCCCGCCGTTCAACGATGCGCGCGTGCGTAAGGCGCTCAATATGGCGCTCGATAAAGACATCATCGCAGATAAAGTGATGGGGCAGGGACAGCGTCCGGCGTGGCTTATCAGCCAGCCGGACATTGGTGGCGTTAAGTTACAGAACCCGGATTACGCCAGCTGGCCGCGGGACAAGCGTATTGCCGAGGCGAAAAAACTGCTCGAAGAGGCCGGGTATAACGCCAGCCATCCACTGAGTTTTAATCTGCTGTATAACACCTCTGAAACGCACCAGCGTATCGCGATTGCTGCCAGCTCAATGTGGAAGAAAAATCTCGGCGTCGAGGCGAAGCTGCAGAACCAGGAGTGGAAAACCATGCTCGATACCATGCACACCCATAACTTTGACGCGGTGCGCTACGCCTGGATTGCCGATTACGATGACGCCTCCACATTCCTGAATAACTTCCGTACCGGGGATAGCCAAAACACCACGCAGTACAGCAATCCTGAATACGATCAAGCGCTGGTGAATGCGGCGAAGTCGAAAACGGCACAAGAGCGCGGTAAGTTTTATCAACAGGCAGAGGATTTGCTGGGGCGTGATGTGCCGGCGATCCCTGTCTATCACTACGTTCGTACGCACCTGGTGAAACCGTGGGTGGGGGGATTCACGCCGGATAAGCTCGGGTACTACTATACGAAAGATATGTACATCAAAAAACACTAAGACAATCGCTGGAGATTGTGCTGGCAAAATGGCCAATATGTTGTCTATTCAACCGATTAAACGTAATTTGGCTATTTTTAAAGCGAACGAATGCGCGTGCTCTTTACAGCCTGCGGTGAGGTGTTTATAGTTCGCCTCACTTAGGAAGCGTGGCCGAGCGGTTGAAGGCACCGGTCTTGAAAACCGGCGACCCGAAAGGGTTCTAGAGTTCGAATCTCTACGCTTCCGCCAAATTCGAAAACCCTGCGATAGCAATATCGCAGGGTTTTTTGCTTTGGCTCTACACCTCCGCCATGCCGCCCATGTTGTAGCCGATCGTCATCCCGGCGTCTGCCCTGTAGACGCTCGCTTTGACACACCAGGTTTGCTCGATATTTTCAGGGGTGAGCACCTCCGCAGGCGCGCCCGTGGCCGCGATACGCCCGGCCTTCAGAAGGATCAGCCGCTGGCAGTAGTTGGCCGCCAGATTGAGATCGTGCAGCGCCACCACCACCGTAAGAGGCAGTTGCGATATAAGCCGCATCAGCTCCAGCTGGTGCTGAATGTCCAGGTGGTTTGTCGGCTCATCAAGCAGCAACACCCGGGGCTGCTGTGCCAGCGCTCGCGCTATCTGGGTTCGCTGACGCTCCCCACCAGACAGTTGCTGCCACCGCCGCTGGCGTAATCCGCATAGCCGCATGAGGCTAATCGCCTCTTCCACCGCCATATCATCATCGCGAGTGCTTCTCTGAAACGCCTTCCGGTAAGGCGTACGTCCCAGCCGCACGATTTCCTCGACGGTCAGTTCTCCCTCAACGTCGGCATGTTGCGGGACAAAGGCTAACTGCCGCGCGCGCGTTTTTAACGGCATCACGCTAAGCGACGTGCCATTAAGCGCGACGCGTTCACTGTGGTGTGGAAACAGCCCGGCAAGACAGCGTAGCAGCGTTGATTTGCCCGAGCCGTTTGGCCCTAACAGGCCGACAATCTGCCCGGATGACAGGTCGAGATCGATATCCTCAAGCACCGTCTGTGCTTGTCGGGTCACACTTAACCCGGAGACGGAAATATTCATGGATGCTCCTTCCGGTTTTGATAAAGCAGCGCCACAAAGACAGGTGCGCCCACCAGTGCCGTCACCACGCCGATGGGAAGCACCTGGTGCACAATCAGCGTGCGTGACACGACATCGGCCAGGATCATAAAGTGCGCGCCGATAAGAAACGTCAGCGGGATCGTGCGGCGATGGCCCGGACCGCTGAGCATGCGCGTCACATGGGGAATGACCAGCCCCACAAATCCCACTGCGCCTATGGCACTGACCAGGGTTGCGGTGACGAACGCGCAGGTCAGCAACAGGATAATTCGTACAGCGGTCACCGGAATCCCGAGGGTGGTAGAGACCTCGTCTCCAAAGGTAAAGGTGTCCAGCGCCCGCGAAAAGAGGCATACCATCAGCAGGCCCGTCAACGTAACGACCAGCGCCAGCAGCGCGTCCGGCCAGCGCACACCGCTCAGGCTGCCCATTAACCAGAACATAACGCTACGCGACTGCTCGGCATTGGCGGAGGTGCTGACGATATACGCAGTCATGGAGTTGAAGAGCTGTGTGCCCGCTATGCCTGCCAGCAAAATGCGTGACGGGCTTGCGCTCATGCCGTTTGTAATCAACATGATGAGCGCAAAAGCGGCGCAGGCGCCAACAAACGCACCGCTGCTCACGCCAATCACGCTCCCCCCGATACCGAGCAGCATCACGCAGACGGCCCCCAGCGAAGCGCCTGCTGAGATGCCCAGCAGATAGGGCTCCGCCAGGGGGTTACGCAGTATTGACTGGAGCACCAGCCCGCACAGTGCCAGGCCGCCGCCGCTGCATGCTGCCATTAATGCGCGGCTCATGCGGTACTGCCAGACGATGCCTTCCTCGGGTTGCGGCAGAACGTATGCAGTCAGCCCAAGACCATTGAGGATCGCTTTTCCGGTAACGGCATACGATACCGGCATATCGCCGATACTCGCGGCAAAGACCAGCATCAGCGGCAATGCCACGGCGCCTGCCGCCATTAATCCCTGCTGGCGGCGGGGAGAAGAAACATGACTCATTATTCGCCCTGGAATGAAGCCAGCCGATCGCTGATAAGCTCAACCGCGTCGACGTTACGCAAAGAAGGGTTTAACGACATTGCGGGCACCACAATAATCTGATTATTCCTGACCGCCGGAATGTTTCTTGTCACCGGATCGCGTCGTAAAAAGGCCTCTTTTACCGCGGCGTCATCGGCAGGGTAGAGCCTGCGTGACATCTGAGCGATGACGATAACGTCTGGCTGCATTTGGGCAATATGTTCCCAGGTGACAGCGGGCCATTCATCATGCGAGTCAATAACGTTCTTTAACCCCAGCGTGCGGCTTATCCAGCCAGGCGCGCCGTAATTCCCTGCCACCCAGGGATCGCCATTCAGGCGGCTGCTTGAAAACCAGAAGACAACCTTCAGGGGTTTTGCTGAGATGCGCGCCTGCGCTTTCTGAATCCGTTCTGTCAGCTCACGATTGAGCTGCTCGCCGCGCGCGGGAACATCAAAGATGGCGGCCAGGTCTGTGACTTCGTGTTTTATTTCTGCCAGTGAAAACGGCGTGCTCCGTGCCCCGTCTGCGTTTGAGGTTGCCGTCACCGTTTTGTCCGTGCAGTCGGCAGGGGAGATCCACGTCTTAATCCCCAGTGATGCAAACTGCTCGCGTGTTCCCACCTCGCCCTGCGGGCCAATATGCCAGTGATACTGAGCGAGGACGAGTTCCGGTTTTTGTCCCACCACGGCTTCAAAAGAGGGGGAGTTATCCGCAAGCCGGGGGAGTTTTTTTCCGGCATCAGCCAGCGAATCCGGGAGTTTGCCGAACCAGACTGAGGTTGCGGCGACAGATTTTTCCAGCCCCAGCGCGAGCAGCAATTCCGTTTCATGCTGACCCACGGTAACGACGCGCTGTGGCGCTTGCGTAAAGGTCTGCCTGACGCCGCAATTTTCATTCGTCAGCGGGTAAGTTGTTGCTGCAAACGTGGCTGGTGCCATGGCCAGCAGTACTGTCAGTAATAACCCTTTTTTCAGAAGCATAAAAATCAATCCCAAATTGTTATGTTATAACATAATACATATATTGTGATTGAGCGCAACACGCTGCCTGCCGGACATTTGCCGGTGCCTGTAATGAGAGGGAAACTTCACATCCAGATTAACGTCGCCGAAGTGAGTCATGACGCCAGAGGGCGGGGTGATGGTGAGCAAGTGTAACTTTATGCAATTTCACGCTTTACATCATGCTCAGAGATGTTTATAGTGCGCCTCACTTTGGAAGCGTGGCCGAGCGGTTGAAGGCACCGGTCTTGAAAACCGGCGACCCGAAAGGGTTCTAGAGTTCGAATCTCTACGCTTCCGCCAAATTCGAAAACCCTGCGATAGCACTATCGCAGGGTTTTTTCGTTTTACAGCCCAATCACCAGCTCAGCGGAATGACTTCTTGAGCAACACAGCGCCACATGCGGGTTCGGGGCGTTTTTCTCTGCCTCTGACTGTACGCTATCCCGGTGATCCACCACGCCGTCAATCACCGGTGTCAGACACGCACCGCAGATCCCCATCTCGCAGGAGAGTGGAACGGCCACACCGTTTTCCTGTAGCACCTGGGCAATGGTTTTATCTGCGGGCACAGGCCAGCGCTCTCCGGTGGAGGCCAGTTTAATCGTGAAGATCTCGCCACTTTCAGCGCCGGTATCAGGCGCAGCGGGCTGAAACGCCTCGCTGTGGATCGTGCCGCCATCCCAGCCTTTCGCCGTCGCCACCTCACGTACTTTTTCCATAAACCCGGCCGGGCCACAGACCCAGGCGTGAAGACCCGCCGCGGCCACCGGGATATGCTCTGCCAGCAACGTGCGCGGGCTGGTGGTATGGATAACGCATTCGCCGTGCTTCAGCTGCGCCAGCTCGCGGGCGAAAGCCGCGCTTTCAGCGTGTTTGACATAATAGTGCAGAGTGAACGGGGTTCCGGCTGCTTCCAGCTGCAGGGCCATGGCATACAGTGGCGTAATCCCGATCCCCGCAGCCAGCAGCAACACCCGTTCGGCCTTCTGCAGGGCAAACAGATTGCGCGGCGCGGAGATCAGCAGCGTCTGACCGGGACGCAGCGTCTCATGAATATAGCGCGACCCGCCACGCGAGGCGGTTTCCCGGCCCACGCAGATCAGATAGCCTTCACTCCCGCATGGGCCGGTCAGAGAATACTGACGAATTACCCCGCAGGGCAGATGCACGTCGATATGCGCACCGGGCTGCCACTCTGGCAGCGCTTCACCGTTTTCCGCCACCAGCCTGACGGCGAGGCTTTTGTTCCCCTGACGCCACAGCCCGTCGACGATAACGCTTAAAATATCACTCATGACAGCCCTCCATCAGACCAGGAAAAACGCGCCAAAACCCATCTTTTTCAGCCCCCGGCGATAGGCAATCGAGCTTTTATCCGCGGGAATATGGGCTTCAAGGGTCAGATCCAACGGCAAACTTTCCGGGCGCTGGGTCTCGACCATCAGGCGGTCTTCCTCAAAAATCCGCAGGTTAAAGGCATGCACCTCTTCCACCGGGATATGCAGATCAAAGTTGCGCGCAATCGGGGCAAACATGCGGGTGACGCGTGACGAGACCGGCGACGCGGCGTTCATGATCACCAGCCGGGATTCACCCGGAAAATGGATCGTCAGGGTGGCGGTAAAGGGCAGGTGCATTTCAAAATGGCGCAGCCACTGGAAGCCTTCCGGCGCCTGCACGTCAGCGCTGGCGGGATAATTGCTCACCGAACTCCAGTAGTCCGCTACAAAACCAAACGGTGTTTCCTGTGGCTGATAGGTCGGGACGAGCTGGTTATCCGGATCCGCAAAGGTGCTGGTGTGGATCCACGCAAAATGCGCCACATCCAGAAATCCTTCCACCTGGCGGCCAGCGAAGCCATTCACCTCAAACGCCGGACAGTTGATCTGCTGAAAGCCGTCGTCATCCCAGTGTGGCATGGTGGGCAGCGGCATCGGGTTGTCGGGGTCAAACGCCAGACACGTCCAGATCAAGCCAAAGCGCTCCTCCACGGCGTAGTTAATCAGGTTGAGTTTCGCCGGTACTGGCTGGTCGGGGCTGGAGGGAATACGGTTGCAGCGGCCATCTTCTCCGAAGCGCAGGCCATGGTAGGGGCAGATAATCCCGTGCTCATCATGAAAGCCCAGCGTAAGCGGCACGCCGCGATGCGGACAAACGTCGCGAGCGACCACGACCTGGCCTTTCACGCGGTAGATAACCAGCGCTTCGTCAAGCAGGGTCGCCTTAACCGGCGCCGCGCCAATGTCGCAGGCGCGCGCAACCGGATGCCAGCACTTTGCCAGACGCAGCCAGTCCTCTGGCTCAAACGTGCAATGGGCGGGTGGTACAGGTGCTTTATTCATGTGTATCCCTCTTACGTTCAGCCTAATGGTCCGCCCTGAATGGTGTCGCACAGACCGTTGATAAT
Source organism: Enterobacter cloacae complex sp. 309I3 (assembly GCF_050031595.1). NCBI lineage: Bacteria > Pseudomonadati > Pseudomonadota > Gammaproteobacteria > Enterobacterales > Enterobacteriaceae > Enterobacter > Enterobacter cloacae complex sp. 309I3. The sequence continues at coordinate 1,767,266 of NZ_JBLGWI010000001.1, forward strand.
GCGCTCCCCGGTCTCCTCTCTCAGCTCCTGATACCAGGCTCTGGTTAACGCCATATCTTTACCGTGCGTGACGTCACAGCGCTTGCGAGCCTTCAGCACCAGGTCGCGTACCCGGTCACAGCGCAGAGCTTCGTACTGCCGCAGCGCCAGCGTAATGTTGTGGTTTTGGCGCAGACAATCACCCAGCACCACCGCATCCTCCAGCGCCGCGCAGCCGCCCTGGCCGATATCCGGCGTGGTGCTGTGCGCCGCATCGCCGAGCAGCGCCACGTGGCCGCGTACCAGGCTGTCGAAGGGCTCAATGTCGTGGATTTCTATGCGGTTGGTGGTATCCGGATCCAGCGCGGCGATCAGCTTCTGCACCGGCGGCGCCCAGCCGCGGAAGTAACCCGTGAGATCGGCTCTGAGGGTGGTGCGATCTTCCGCCAGACCGAGGGGAAGCGGGACATCAAAAAAGAAATAGAAGCGGCCACCGGAGACGGGCATCAGCGACACACGCTTGCCTTCTCCCACGAACGTGGTCCACTGGTGGGCGGGGGCAATCTCTTCATCAATCTTCACCAGTCCGTTCCAGTTAACGTAACCGGCGTAGCGGCGCTCGGGGCTATACCCCAGCACGTACGGGCGCACCGCCGAATGGCTGCCGTCGGCGGCAATCAGAAAATCGCTCGTCGCCGTGCTGCCGTCGGTAAATGTTACGCTGACGCCAGCATCATTTTCCCGGACGTGTTCGACGCGCTTGCCGAACTGCACCCGCTCGCGACCCCAGAAGTCCAGCATCTCGCGCTGCAGTTCAGCGCGCGAGACGGGGCAGGGGCGTCCCCCGGTGCGCTCCACCAGCGGGGCCAGGCTAAAGCGGGTCAACGTGTCGCCGCGCCGGTGATCCTTGTAGGCCATAAAGCGCATCGGCCCGCCGTATGTCTGAATGATGTCGCCCATGCCGAGGTGCTGCATGCATTTCACCCCGTTGGGCCAGATGGAGATGGCCGCGCCAACGGGTTTGATCTCTTTTACTGCTTCAAACACGGTACAGTCGATGCCCGCCTTTTCCAGCGCGACAGCGGCGCTCAGGCCACCAATGCCCGCACCAATGACGATTGCTTTCATGCTTCTCTCCTTTTGCCGGGTGTCATTAACATCAGCAATTTGCGTACCAGGCTGCAGAGTGGGGTAAAGGGCGTTGTGGGAGGGATGTTTGCACTGCTAAGGTGCGTTATCGCGGTGGGAATGCCTTTTTATGAATCAATAATTTCCGGTTTAGGGTTAAGGAATCAACTGTTTCAGGTCTCAGGCAAGAGTGGCGTGTTTTGTGCAATGTTCAGGGACGATGATGACACGGGAGGAACCATGATAACGCTGGACGATTTTAATCACCGGGGTCACGATGAGGTGCTTACGCTATTACACCCTTGCGTGGCCATTCCCGACTGGGCCGAGGCGCTGGTCGCCGGGCGGCCTTATCCGAGCCGGGAGGTTTTGTTTAACGCGGCCCAGGCGCTGACGGAAAGCTGGGATGAACACGCGCTCACGCAGGCCCTGAGCGCGCATCCGCGCATCGGTGAGAAGCCCATGGGCACGCAGGCGGAGGCGGCGCTGTCGCGTCGGGAGCAGGGAGCGGTGAATAATGATGATGCCCGGCTTGCTGAGGCGTTGCGGGCAGGCAACGCCCGCTACGAAAGTCGTTTCGGGCGCGTCTTTCTGATCCGCGCCAAAGGCCGCAGCGGGGAGGAGATCCTCCAGGCCCTGAACGCGCGGCTGGAAAACAGCGATGCGCAGGAGGTGCAGGCCGCACTGGATCAGCTGCGGGAAATTACCTTATTACGACTGGAAGGAGTCATTGGCGCATGAGCACGCTCAGTACACATATTCTGGATATCTCGACGGGCAAACCCGCGCAGGGGGTGACGGTACGTCTTGAACAGGACGCGGAGATCATCGCAACTGGCGTGACCAACGCGCAGGGCCGCATCACCGAATTTGTTCCCCTTCTGCCTGCGGGCCGCTATCGGCTGGTGGCCGAGACTGGCGCCTGGTTTAGCGAAACGGGGCGCGACACGCTCTATCCCTGCGCGCAGATTGATTTTCTAATCGGCGAAACGGCAGATGAGCACTTCCATCTGCCGTTTGTGATTGCTCCTGGCGGCTGGTCAACCTACCGCGGTAGCTGACCACACTGGCTCGCCGTTGACCCAGGTTTGGCTGATATTACGCTCGTCGCCCAGGGTCATCAGCACAAACAGTTGCTCGTAGATATCCTTGCAGCGCCCGCTACGCAGGCGCTGCAGCGGGGTGACGGCCGGGTCGATCACGATAAAATCGGCCTCTTTGCCTGGAGCGAAGTTGCCAATTTTGTCATCCAGACGCAGGGCATGCGCGCCACCCAGCGTGGCATGATAAAAGGCCTCGCTGGCGCGCAGGCGATAGCTCTGCAATTGACCTACCTTGTAAGCTTCCCCCAGCGTGCGCAGCATGCTGAAGGTGGTACCCGCGCCGACGTCGGTGCCGATACCCATCCGCACCTTGTGCTGCCAGCAGGCGGGTAACCGAAACAGCCCGCTGCCAAGAAACAGATTGGAGGTAGGGCAAAACGCCACCGCCGATCCGGTGTCGTGCAGGCACTGCCACTCGCTGTGGTGCAGATGGATCCCGTGAGCAAACACGCTGCGCTCGCCGGTGAGGCCGTAGTGGTGATAGACATCCAGATAACGTTCATGCTCCGGCCACAGGTCATTAACCCAGGCCACTTCGTTCGGGTTTTCGCTCAGATGGGTCTGCAGCCAGGTGTCCGGAAACTCCTCTCTGAGTAAACGCACCGCCGCCAGCAGTTCCGGTGATGAGGTGGGCGCAAAGCGTGGCGTAATGGCATACCCCAGCCGTCCATGGTGGTGCCAGCGCTGGATTAGAGCCCGCGTCTGCTGGTAGCTCTGTTGTGCCGTTTCGGTCAGGTAGTCCGGGGTGTGCCGGTCCATCATCACCTTCCCGGCGATAAGGCGCATATTCAGACGCGATGCTTCGGTAAACAGCGCATCCACCGATTGCGGATGCAGTGTGCAAAACACCAGTGCGGTGGTGGTGCCGTGGCTCACCAGTTGATTTATGAAAAATTCCGCAATCTCTTTTGCGTAGCTCTTGTCGGCAAACTGGCTCTCCACCGGAAACGTATAGGTGGTCAGCCACTCCAGCAGCTGCTCGCCGAAGGCGCCGATCATCTCGGTCTGCGGGTAATGAACGTGGGTATCGATAAAGCCGGGCAGCAGCAGTTTGCCGCGCAGGTCGGTGTAACCCTTGTGCGGGTCAAGATATTGCTCTCCCTCCTGCCAGGCCATGAGCGCCACGATTTTCCCGTGGTAAATAAACAGCAGGCCGTCCTCCTGGTAGCGCGCATGGTCGGCAATCAGGTCTGCGCTGTCGCAGACCCGGGCGATATCGAAAAATGCACCGCGTATCGCAGTCTGGTAATCCATCACGGCTCCTGTCTGATTGTTTGCGTGGCCTCGCGTGCCGTGAAGTGAGCGGCGGACGCCCCTTCGCGCTCTTCACGCGCCAGCCAGCGGTAGGTTACCCCGCCAAGGAACACGCCAATGAACCAGCTAAAGTTTGCCACCTCATGCAGCGCCGGGATGAAGCTTATCACCAGCCCGACGGCAACCGAGGGGATCAGCGCGCCGATGGCTTTCGGGTTAAAGCCGTTGCGGTACCAGTATTTCCCTTCTGGCGTGTCATCGAACAGGTCGTCCACGGATACCTTGCCACGCTTAATCAGGTAGAAATCGGCAATCAGGATACCGAACAGCGGACCGATAAACGCCCCCAGCACATCCAGGGTGTAATGAATAAGCTCCGGGGAGTTAAACAGATTCCACGGGGTTAACAGGATCGAGCCGACGGCGGCAATCATTCCCCCGGTGCGGAAGCTGATTTTCTGCGGGGAACAGTTAGAGAAATCAAACGCCGGGGAGACGAAGTTGGCCACGATGTTAATCCCGATGGTGGCGGTGATCATGGTCAACAGACCAATCGCCACCGCCAGATCGTTGCCCACGCGGCTGACGGTTTCAATCGGGTCGGTGATCATGCGGCCAAACAGCGACTGGGTACCGGAGACAATCACCACAGTCACGATGGAGAACAGCAGGAAGTTAAACGGCAGGCCCCAGCGGTTACCGCGGCGGATTTCCCCCATGCTTTTGCCGTAGCGGGAGAAATCACCAAAGTTGAGCAACGGGCCTGAGAAGTAGGAGACCACCAGCGCCGTGGCGGTGATCATCTGCCAGGTCTGCTCGCCCGCGCTCAGGGATTTGCTGGCGAGGGTAAAGGAGATCCCGTCGAATCCGGTCTTGTATACAATCCATCCTGCCAGCGCCAGCATCACCACATACACCGCCGGGCCGGCGATGTCGATAAAGCGCTTGATGGCATTCATGCCGTGCCAGAAGACCATTGCCTGCAATACCCACATAATGGCAAAGCAGACCCAGCCCAGGTGCGACAGCCCGAGAAACGCGCCGGTGGTGAGCGACGAGAGTGACGGCCAGAACTTCAGCGCCACCAGCATCAGGGCGTTAGCGGCCAGATAGGTCTGAATGCCGTACCAGGCAAAGGCGATAAGCCCGCGGATCACCGCCGGAATGTTTGCCCCGAACACGCCAAAGGCCTGACGGCTGATCACCGCATACGGCACGCCCGCCATCTGGCTCGGTTTCGCCACCAGGTTGGCACACAGCTGCACAATGCAAATTCCCACCAGCAGGCAGAGCAACACCTGCCAGCTTGCCAGCCCGAGCGTAAAGAAGCTCGCGGCGACCACGTATCCCCCCATGCTGTGGACATCGGACATCCAGAAAGAAAAGATGTTGTACCAGCTCCAGTTCTGGTCACGCGTCGGTGCCAAATCCTCATTGCAAAGCCGTGGGCTGTATACCGCACCGGAATCAGCGGCCGTACCGTGTTGCGTATTTTGTCTGTTTGGCATGAAACCTGCTCCTGTGAATGAAAACCCGTTGAGTGGGAGTGCAGACGGTGTTGCAGGATCCAGGCCAAAATAATAAATCTTGTATGCAATATTTTATTTTTATGTATACGATTCGATAGCGAAAAGTAAAAAGTGGAGTGGTTAATGAACAACGTGAACAGTCTGCACGCCGCGCCAGACCTGCAAGACAAAGACGAATCCATCTTTCAGGCGCTGATGACCGCGATTGTCGAACATCAACTGCTGCCGGGAAGCAAATTGCCGGAAGAGGCGCTGGCGGAGGTCTTTAGCGTGAGTCGTACGGGCATCCGTAAGGTGCTGCAGCGACTCGCCGCTGTGCAAATGGTCACCTTAACGCCCAAACGTGGTGCACACGTTGCCAGCCCGACGGTCGAAGAGGCCCGGCAGATCTTTCGCACCCGCGCGCTACTGGAGGTCGCCAATCTACCGGACGTGCTGGCGCACTGTCAGCCGCCGCATCTGGCCGCGCTGGCGTCAATCATCCGTCAGGAGCAGCAGGCGCATGAGGCTTACGACGGCCCGGCGGCGATCCGCCACTCCGCAAATTTCCATATTCAGCTGCAGGCCATCTCCGGCAATCAGGTCCTGACGGAGATGGTGACCCGCCTGAGCCAGCGCTCCTCGTTGGTGATTGCCACCTGGGGCGCACCGTGGCGCCAGGGGTGTCGCTGCAATGACCACGAACAGCTTGTGGAGCTGCTGCGTCAGAAAGCGCTGCAACCCCTGAGTGATGCCTTAATGCACCATTTTGAACATATCGTCGCCAGCCTCTGTTTCGAACGGGCGGGGGAATGCCTGCCCGATTTTGCCCGGCTGTTTGCCAGCCACAAGGAGTCGTAATGTCGTATGTCCGTATACAAGTCATTAATCCCAATACCAGCCTCGCAATGACGGAAACCATCGGCGCGGCCGCCCGCGCGGTGGCTGCGCCGGGCACGGAGATCCTCGCGGTCTGCCCCAGTGCGGGTGTGCCCTCAATCGAAGGCCATTTTGATGAAGCCATTGCTGCCGTGGGTGTCCTGGAGCAAGTCAAAAAAGGCCAAGAGCAGGGGGTGGAGGGGCACGTGATTGCCTGCTTTGGCGACCCAGGGCTGCTGGCCGCGCGCGAGCTGGCGCAAGGGCCGGTTGTCGGCATTGCCGAAGCCGCGATGCACATGGCCACGCTGGTGGCGACGCGCTTTTCCATTGTCACCACGCTGCCGCGCACGCTGATTATCGCCCGTCATCTGCTGCAGCAGTATGGCTTTCAGGATCATTGCGCGGCCCTGCACGCGATTGATCTCCCGGTGCTGGCGCTGGAAGACGGCAGCGGCCTGGCGCAGAAGAAGGTGCGCGCGCGCTGTATACAGGCCCTGAAAGAGGATGGCTGCGGTGCCATCGTACTGGGCTGTGGCGGGATGGCAACGCTCGCCCAAGAGCTGACGCGCGAGCTGCGCGTGCCGGTGATCGACGGCGTCAGTGCGGCGGTGAAGATGGTGGAATCGCTGGTGGCGCTGGGGCTGTCAACCAGCAAGCACGGGGATCTGGCCTTCCCGGAGAACAAACCGTTAAGCGGACATTTTCAGGCATTGAATCCATTTTAATTTTTGGGGGGGTGGCAATGGGGCTTTTTGAAGAGGGTTATCCGCGGGATCTGCGTGGCTACGCAGGCAACCCGCCGCATGCGCAGTGGCCGAATCAGGCACGCATCGCCGTGCAGTTTGTGCTCAATTATGAAGAGGGGGCAGAAAACCACGTCCTGCACGGCGATGCCGGGTCGGAACAGTTTCTCTCGGACATCATTGGAGCGGCCAGCTATCCCGACAAACACATGTCCATGGACTCCCTGTACGAATACGGCAGCCGCGCCGGGTTCTGGCGAATTCATCATGAATTTCAGAAACGCGGCCTGCCGCTGACGGTCTTTGGCGTGGCGATGGCGCTGGCGCGTCACCCGGAGATTGTCGCGGCGATTAAGGCGGCGGATTACGACGTGGTCAGCCACGGCTGGCGCTGGATCCACTATCAGAATATGGATATCAACCAGGAGCGGGAACATCTGCACAAAGCGGTGCACGTGCTGACCGATCTGTTTGGCAAGCCGCCTGCGGGCTGGTACACCGGGCGCGACAGCCCCAACACGCGCCAGCTGGTGGTCGAGCACGGCGGTTTTGACTACGACAGCGACTACTATGGCGACGACTTGCCCTTCTGGACGGAAGTGGCCTGCAGCGATGGCAGCCGTAAACCGCACCTGATCGTGCCCTACACGCTGGATGCCAACGACATGCGCTTCGCCACCGCCCAGGGGTTTAATACCGCCGAGCAGTTTTATACTTACCTGAAAGACAGCTTTGACGTGCTATATGAAGAGGGTGAAAGCGCGCCGAAGATGATGTCCATCGGCATGCACTGCCGCCTGCTGGGGCGTCCGGGACGTTTTCGCGCGCTGCAGCGGTTCCTGGATTATGTGCAGGAGCATGAGCGGGTCTGGGTTTGTACCCGCCAGCAGATTGCTGACCACTGGCGGGACGTGCATCCGTTTCAGAAGTAAGTGTGCCGTGTTTTGCCGGGTGGCGGCTGCGCCTTACCCGGCCTACAGCATCCGCAGGGCATACGGGACATTGTAGGCCCGGTAAGCGCAGCGCCACCAGGCAGGTTTTTCAGCGTTACACCATCACACTCACCTGCGCCGCCACGATCCGCCACCCGTAAGCAAACCGCACCCACGTCTGCTGCTGGCGGCCAATGCGTTCCGTCCCCTCGCGGGTAAATTCGGTGCTGCACACCGCGTAATCTTCTCCGAAGGTGGTGATCACGGTATTGCGCAACGTCCGCTGCAGCCCGGCGGAGGGGCGCGCCGCCCGAAAGGCGCGGATTTCATCAATGCCGTAAAGGTTTTCCCCCGCGCCCAGTCGCACCGTGTTTTTGTCGTGCCAGAACAACTCATCCAGCACCGCAATGTTGTTGCTCACCAGCGCATCTTCATAGCGATAAAACGCGGTCGTGACGTCCGCCACCACCCAGGGAAGGTTAATGTCGTCGTGATTGATCATGGTGCCATCTCCGCAGGACGGGCATCGGTTATCCCGCTCGCTTCCAGGACCCGCGCCACGCGCAGGCAGGCTTGTTCATTAAACGGCGCTGCGATGAGCTGCAGACCAATCGGTGCCCCCTGGGCGGTGCGTAGCGGAACGGTGGTGACGGGCAAACCCAGAAATGAGATCGGCTGCGTCAGCATCCCCATGCTGGCGCGCACCGGCAGTGGCTCGCCGTTAATCTCCATGGTCTGCTCGCCAATCGTCGTGGCGCTGCGCGGCGTTGCCGGGGCGATCAGCACGTCGGCCTGCTCAAACAGCGCTTTACAGGCCTGTCGGGCGTGGGCGCGAAAACGCTGGGCCTGAATATACCAGGCGGAAGGGATCATTGCCCCAGCCAGCAGGCGTTCGCGGGAGTGTGGTTCAAAACGCTCCGGTTCACGGCGAAGTGACGGCAGGTACTGGTTCCCCCCTTCGGAGGCGCTGATGATAAACGCGGCAGAGCGGGACAGCGCGGCTTCAGGGAACTGCAGCTCCTCCTGGACGTCAAGAGCACGTGCCGCGCGCGCGACGGCTTCCCGGGCGTCGTCGTTACACCACGTGCTGAAATAGCCCCCGAGGACGGCGCAGCGCAAACCATCCAGACCGCGATCGAGCAAAGGCCGCGTCTGCTCGCGGGAGGACTCTGCCTGAAAAGGGTCGCTGGTGTCTCGTCCCTGTAGCGCATCGTACACGGACGCCAGATCGCACACCCGGCGGGCAAACGGCCCGATATGATCGAGACTGGCGACAAACGGGTGGCTGCCGGAGCGTGACAGGCGGCCAAAGGTCGGTTTTAAGCCGTAAATTCCGCACAGGGACGCCGGGACGCGAATCGACCCGTTGGTATCGGTACCCAGTGAAAAATGGACCAGCCCGGCGGCGACGGCAGCGGCAGAGCCACCGGAGGAGCCGCCTGCAATGCGCGTCAGATCGTGCGGATTACGCGTGGCGCCGTAGTGGCTGTTTTCCGTGGTAAAGCCGTAGGCATAGGCATCCATATTGACCATCCCGGACAACAGTCCTCCCGCGCTGCGTAGCTGGCGAACCGCAAAGCTGTCTGCGCTGGCAGCGGAACGCTTGCTGAACAGCTCGGCTCCGGCGAGGGTGGTGTGCCCGGCCACATCAAACAGGTTTTTTACCGCGTAAGGCACGCCCGCCAGCGGCGGCAGGGGGCGCTTTTCCCGGCGCAGGGTGTCGATATTTTCTGCCTCGGCCAGCATCCGCGCTTCGGTAACCGCCGTCCAGGCGTTGATCTGCGGGTTGATGCGCGCAATATCCTCCAGCGTCTGACGGGCGATCTCGCGGGCGCTTAACTCGCCTGCACTCAGCGCCTGCTGGATCGCGCTGATACTCATCTCGTGTAGCCTCATGCTTTGTATACTCCTGCGATCTCCAGACGGTCATCAAGCGGCAGCGCCATCAGCGGAGCGGCCATGGTGGCAATGCGGCTAAACTGCTGCTGAAGCTCCGCGCGGCGGGCGTCATCCAGCTCAACGCCCAGCACGGCCTCCATCTGCGCCAGGTAGGCATGCCAGTCAGGTTGTTGTGTTGTCATGGTTTTCTCCTCAGTATCCGGCGGCGGCGCCGTTGCTGCGCGGGTCGAACGCGCCTTCAAACAGCCCGTTCGGGTGGCGGACAAGCGCGCCCGCGTGGCCCATGGCTTCGCTAAAGTCCGGGAAGATCTCCACCTCGTGACCCAGCGCCTGCAGGCGTGCGATCGTTTCAGGGGAAAACCGACCTTCCACCTTTAAGGTGTCTGAGCTTTGTCCCCAGGTGCGCCCCAGCAGCCAGCGCGGACGGGAGATGCTCTCCTGCAGCGGCAGACCCTGCACCACATAGCGGGTAAAGAGCGTGGCCTGAGTTTGCGGCTGGCCGTCACCGCCCATGGAGCCGTAGACCATCACCCGTCCGTCGTTCAGACGCGCCGCGGCCGGGTTCAGGGTATGGAACGGCTGTTTGCCCGGCGCGAGAGCCAGAAGATGTGCGGGATCGAGGCTGAACGACGCCCCCCGGTTCTGCCAGACGATACCCGTATCCGGGAGCACCACCCCGCTGCCGAACTCGTGATAAATGCTCTGGATAAACGACACGGCCAGGCCGCTGTTATCCATCACCCCCATCCACACCGTATCGCCAGGGCCTTTGCCGGTGCCCCACGGCGCGGCATGGTTATCGTCAACCCGGTCGGCGAGCGCCTGAAGCGCCGCAGGATCCAGCAGGCTCTGGATATCGGTTTTCAGCTCGCGCGGGTCGGTGATGTGGGCATCGCGCAGGCCAAAGGCCAGTTTGGTGGCTTCCACAATGCGGTGCACTGTCCCGGCGTCGTCGGCATCGGCCATCGCCAGACGGTCGGTGATGCCGAGGATCGCCAGCGAGACCAGCCCCTGCGTCGGTGGGGCGAGGTTCCAGACCTCACCCTGCTGATGTGCTAATTTCAGCGGCGTGGTGCGCCGGGCGACATGCGCGTTCAAATCCGCCAGCGTAATGGGCAGGCCGAGCGTCTCCATCCCACGGGCCAGACGCGCCGCCAGCGGACCACGATAAAAACTCTCCAGACCCTCTTCGGCAAGTTGCGTCAGCGTGGAGGCCAGCGCCGGTTGATAAAACCGGCTGCCGACCTCCGGTGGTTTGCCGTCTACCAGCCAGGTTTCTGCGAAGCCGGGCAGGTCTTTCAGTTCGTCGAATTTACTGGCGGTGGCAGTGGCCTGCGAGGCCGTGACCGGCGTGCCATTGCGGGCATAGCCAATGGCATCTGCCAGCAGGCGCGTCAGCGGCAGGGCGTTGCCCGTCAGCGCGTGTGAGACCTTAAGTGCCTCCGCCCAGCCACTGACGGTACCCGCCACGGTCAGCGCCGCACGGGGGCCGCGGTGGGGGATGTGCGTCAGATCGCCATAGGCGGCAAGCGTCGCCAGCGATCCCGCCGCGCCGCTGGCATCGATGGCAATCGGTTCGCCGCCGGGGGGCACGATAAGCCAGAAGCCATCGCCGCCCAGGCCATTCATATGGGGATAGACCACGGCAATGGTGGCCGCTGCCGCGACCATCGCTTCAATCGCGCTACCGCCATCGCGCAGCACAGACAGCGCGCTCTGGCTGGCAAGATGATGGGGGGCAACCGCCATTCCGTGTACGGAGACATTACTTTGCATGAACAGTCCTCATAACCCTGAAAGTCACAAGGCGCTGCAAAAGCTGTTCCAGGTATGAAAGAAAAGTTTCATGTCATCCCGGCTGATAAGCTGGCATGCTTAATGAATAGAGAGCAAGAGATGAAACAAACGTTACAGAGGCGTTATGGAACAGCTTGATGAACGACTGAAAGCACAATACGCGTCACTGTCGCCGCAGGAGCAGCGGGTGGCGGATTTTATTTTCGATCACTTCGACGACCTGATCAGCTACAACAGCGCCGAGCTGGCGCAGCTGAGCGGGGTGTCGAAAGCCACGGTGAGCCGCTTGTTTAAGCGTCTGGGCTATGAGAAGTATAAGGACATGCGCGATGAGCTGCGTACCCTGCGCCAGAGCGGTATGCCGCTGACGGACAACCGCGACGCGGTGCAGGGCAATACGCTGCTGGCGCGTCACTATAAGCAGGAGATGGCTAACCTGACCCAGTGGGTGAATGCCCTGGATGCCCGGCAGTTTGCCGACGCGATGGCGTGCATGGTTAAGGCGAAGCGCATCGTCATTATAGGGATGCGTAATGCCTATCCCGCGGCGCTGCACCTGCGTCAGCAGCTGTTGCAGGCGCGCGGGCAGGTGCTGGTGTTGCCGCAGCCCGGTCAGAGCCTGAGCGAAGAGCTGGTGGATCTCACCCCCGACGATCTGGTGGTGATGATGGCCTTTCGCCGCCGCCCGCGCATTATCCGCCCGCTGCTGCAGCAGCTTCAGAGCAGTGGTATTCCGGTGCTGCTGATGTGCGAGCCGCAGGCGCACAGCCTGTTTCCGCTGGCGAGCTGGCAGCTCTGCGCTCCGCTGGACAGCGTCTCAGCCTATGACAGCTACGCCTCGGTCAATAGCCTGATCAACCTGCTGGCAAACGCCTTTCTGCATGAAATCCTCGATAAAGGCCGTCCGCGCATTCATGAGATCGCCACCCTGTATCAGCACCTGGACGAGCTCGAACAACGATAATGGGGCATCGGTGTGGTGCTTTGCATTGAAATGGTGCAGTGAGGCGGGGCTAAAAAGAGAGAGCTTTTTCGCCCCGCCTTTGTTTTATCAGGCTTTACAACAAAAATCCGCGTTTCGCTTTACCTGGCACATTAGTTGCAAAATCAAATTCAAAGAATCTTTTGTTTCATGTTAACGTTACGGGGAAGCACCATGAAAAAATTGTTGATTGCACTGGCCGGGGCCGTCTGTCTGCTCACTAACCTGTCGGCAAAGGCGGACCAGCTTCAGGATATCGAGAAACGCGGCACCATTCGCATTGCCGTGCCGCAGGATTTCCCGCCGTTTGGCTCGGTCGGAACCGATCTGCAGCCGCAGGGCTATGACATCGATATGGCGCGCTATCTGGCCAAACAGATGAAGGTCAAGCTGCAACTGGTTCCGGTGACCAGCGCCAACCGCGTGCCGTATCTGCAAACCGACAAAGTTGACCTTGTCATTTCAAGCCTCGGTAAGAATGCGGAACGTGAAAAGGTGATCGATTTCAGCCGCGCCTATGCGCCGTTCTTCCTCGGGGTGTTTGGCCCGAAAGGCGCAGAGCTGAAAGATGCCGCCGCCCTGAGCGGTAAAACCATCGGCGTGACGCGTGGCGCGGTCGAGGACATGGTGCTGACCAGCCTGGCGCCGAAAGACGCAGACGTAAAACGCTATGAGGACAACAACACCACGCTGTCGGCGTATCTGTCCGGACAGGTACAGTATGTGGCCACCGGCAACCTCGTGGTGGCGGCCATCTCGCGCCAGAACGCGGAGAAAGCTCCGGTGCCGAGCTTTATGCTGAAAGATTCACCGTGCTTTATCGGGCTGAAGAAAAATGAACCAGCGCTGAAGGCGAAAGTGGATGCGCTGATTGAACAGGGTATTAAAGACGGCACCCTGAACGGCTTCTCTGAGCAGTGGCTCAAGGCGCCGCTGCCGGCAAGCCTTGGCGTGTAAGGCAATGACAGAGCAACTCCATTTCTCTGAGCTCTGGCCGCACTGGCCGGCGCTGCTGGCCGGGCTGTGGGTCACCATCCAATTGACGGTGATGGCGACCCTGGGCGGTCTGACGATTGGTATTTTCGGGGCGGCCATTCGCAGCGGGCGGGCGACATGGTTTAGCCGGATCTGGGGCGGTTACGTGGAGATTATCCGTAACACGCCGTTTGTGGTGCAGCTGTTTTTTATCGTCTTTGGCCTGCCCAATATGGGGCTGAAGATGACGGCGGGTGAGGCGGCACTGCTGGCGATGGTGATCAATCTGGGCGCGTACAGCACGGAGATTGTCCGGGCGGGCATTCAGGTGACACCCAAAGGGCAGTGGGAGGCCGGACGCGTGCTTGGGCTGACCCGCATCCAGACCTTCATTCGCGTGGTGTTACCGCCTGCGCTACAGCGTATTTATCCGGCGCTGGTGAGCCAGTGCATTATCGTGATGCTCGGCTCGTCGGTGGTGTCGCAGGTCTCGTATGAAGAGCTGACCTTTGCCGCCAACCTGATCCAGTCCAGAACGTTTCTGAGCTTTGAGGTTTATCTGGTGACAACCGGGATTTACTTAGCGCTGTCGATTACCCTGCGTCAGCTGATGATGGCGGCAGGACGCAAATGGCTGGGGGTACAGGCATGATGACCACCTTTACCGACTGGGACATTATTCGCAACCTGCTGCTGGCCGGGCGCTGGACGATACTGCTGTCGCTGGTGGCGTTTGTCGGCGGCGCGGTGGTGACCCTGCCGCTGCTGCTGCTGCGTCTCACTGGCGGGCGAATGATCATGCGCCTGATCCGCGGCTATATCGAACTGTTTCAGGGTACACCGCTGCTGATGCAGCTATTTCTGGCGTTCTTCGGCGTGGCGCTGTTCGGCATCGATGTCTCGCCATGGACCGCCGCATCGCTGGCCCTCACGTTCTACACCAGCGCGTTTTTGCTTGATATCTGGTTTGGCAGCATTCGCGCGCTGCCCAAAGGGCAGTGGGAAGCGTCGCGCTGTCTGGGGCTGACCTTTGGCCAGACGCTTTATCGGGTGGTCGCGCCGCAGGCGTTGCGGATTGCGATTGCGCCGACGGTCGGTTTTGCCGTCCAGGTGATTAAGGGCACGGCGCTGGCGTCAATCATCGGCTTTATCGAGCTGACCAAAGCCGGGACGATGCTCACCAATGTCACTTATCAACCGTTTAAGGTCTTTGCGCTGGTGGCGCTGGGCTACTTCATTCTGTGTTATCCGCTGTCGCGTTACAGCCGTTATCTGGAGACTAAATTCAATGCCTCTCATCACCATTAATCAGGTGCAGAAGTACTACGGCGATAACCATGTCCTGAAGGGGGTCGATCTCGATATCGACATGGGCCAGGTGATTTCGATTATCGGGCGCAGCGGATCCGGCAAAAGCACCCTGCTGCGCTGCATCAACGGTCTGGAAGGGTATCAGGACGGCAGCATCAAGCTTGGCGGCATGACCATTACCGACCGGGATTCCCAGGCGCGTGAAATCAGCCGCTCGGTCGGGATGGTGTTCCAGAACTTTAACCTGTTCCCGCACATGACGGCTCTGGAAAACGTGATGCTCGCCCCGCGTCGGGTGCTGAAGAAAAGCGCCGCCGAATGCCGGGCGCTGGCGCAGCAGATGCTGGAGAAAGTGGGCCTCGGCGATCGTCTGGATTACTACCCGTCGAGTCTCTCCGGCGGCCAGCAGCAGCGCGTGGCAATTGCCCGTGCGCTGGCGATGTCGCCAAAAGTCTTACTTTGTGACGAGATCACCTCCGCGCTCGACCCGGAACTGGTGGGCGAAGTGCTTAAGGTGCTGGAGCAGCTGGCAGCAGAAGGGATGACCCTGATTCTCGTGACCCATGAAATGAATTTTGCCCGCGAAGTGGGCGACCGCGTGGTGTTTATGCACCAGGGGAAAGTCTGGGAGCAGGGCGACAGCAAAACGCTTTTCGCCAACCCGCAGACCACCGAACTGAAGCAGTTCATCTCCTCCGTGCGCGGCCTCAACTGATAAGGACTTAACAATGGATATCGCTCAATTTCCGCAACTTAATCCGCCGCAGCGTCTGCTGATGGGCCCGGGGCCGATCAATGCCGATCCGCGCGTGCTGCGCGCCATGTCGAGCCAGCTGATTGGTCAGTACGACCCGGCGATGACCCACTATATGAACGAAGTAATGGCGCTCTATCGCGGGGTGTTCCGCACCGAAAACCGCTGGACGATGCTGGTGGACGGCACCTCCCGCGCGGGCATTGAGGCGATTCTGGTGTCGGCCATTCGCCCGGGCGATAAAGTGCTGGTGCCGGTGTTTGGCCGCTTCGGCCATCTGCTGTGCGAAATCGCCCGCCGCTGCCGGGCGGAAGTGCATACCATCGAGGTGCCATGGGGTGAGGTGTTTACCCCGGATCAGGTGGAGGATGCCATCAAACGTATTCGTCCCCGTCTGCTGCTGACCGTGCAGGGGGATACCTCCACCACCATGCTGCAGCCGCTGGCCGAGCTCGGCGCGATTTGCCGCCGTTATGACGTGCTGTTTTACACCGACGCCACCGCGTCGCTCGGGGGGAACGCGCTGGAAACCGATGCCTGGGGGCTGGATGCTGTCTCCGCTGGCATGCAGAAATGCCTTGGCGGTCCGTCCGGCACGTCACCGATCACCCTGAGCCCACGCATGGAAGAGGCGATCCGCCGCCGCAAATGCGTCGAGGAGGGGATCCGCACCGACGCCCATCGCGACGGCGACGAGGAGATGATCTACTCCAACTATTTTGATCTCGGCATGGTGATGGATTACTGGGGGCCGGAGCGGCTGAACCATCACACTGAAGCCACCACCGCGCTGTTTGGCGCCCGCGAATGCGCGCGGCTGATCCTCCAGGAAGGGCTGGACAACGGCATCGCCCGGCACAAGCTGCACGGCGATGCGCTGCTGAAAGGCATTCAGGCGATGGGGCTGGAGACCTTTGGCGATCTGAAGCACAAGATGAACAACGTGCTGGGCGTGGTGATCCCGCAGGGCGTTAACGGCGATCAGGTGCGTAAGCTGATGCTGGAAGATTTCGGTATCGAAATTGGCACCTCGTTTGGCCCGCTGCACGGCAAGGTATGGCGCATTGGCACCATGGGTTATAACGCCCGTAAAGACTGCGTAATGACCACCCTGAGCGCGCTGGAGTCGGTGCTGAACTACCTGAAATTCACCACCCCCCAGGGGGCGGCGATGCAGGCCGCGTGGGATCATTATCGCCGCGAGACGTCACAATGAGCCCGGCGGCAGAGCGGGTGATGGCCCGTGCCGATGCGCTGGCCGCCATCAGCGAAACCCCGGACAGCCTGACGCGGGTTTATCTTTCCACGCAGCATCTGCAGGCCAACCAGCTGGTCGGGCAGTGGATGAGCCAGGCGGGCATGACCGTCTGGCAGGACAGTGTCGGGAATATTTGCGGGCGCTATGAGGCGCAGCTGGAGGGCGCACCGGCGATACTGCTTGGCTCGCATCTGGATACTGTGCGCAATGCCGGGCGCTACGACGGCATGCTTGGCGTGCTCACCGCCATTGAAGTGGTGGACAGTCTGCATCAGCAGGGCGTGCGCCTGGCGCAGGCCATCGAGATTGTTGGCTTCTGCGACGAAGAGGGAACCCGCTTCGGCATCACGCTGTTAGGCAGTCGCGGCCTGACTGGCACCTGGCCGGAGAATTGGCTTGATACCTGTGATGCCAGTGGCGTAAGCGTGGCGCAGGCGATGGTGCAGGCGGGGATGGATCCCGCACGGGTAGCACTTGCCGCGCGGCATCAGGACGATTTCAGCGCCTGTCTGGAGCTGCATATTGAACAGGGGCCGTGCCTGGAGCAGGAGGGGCTGGCGCTGGGGGTGGTGGAAGCCATTAACGGTGCGCGGCGTCTGAACTGTCTCTTTACCGGCGAAGCCGGGCATGCCGGTACCGTGCCGATGGCTCACCGTAAAGATGCCCTGGCCGCGGCTGCCGAATGGATGGTGCAGGTTGAAAACACCACCCGACAGCGCGGCGGCAATCTGGTTGCCACGGTGGGGGCGTTACGCTGCCTGCCCGGCGCGGTCAATGTGATTCCCGGCGAGGTGGCGCTCTCGCTGGATATTCGCGGCCCGCAGGATGCCCCGCTGGACGCACTGCTCACTGAACTGCTCATTCAGGCGGAAGAGATCGCAGCCCGGCGTGGGCTCCGTTTCAACGCCGAGGAGTTTTACCGGATCGCCGCCACGCCCTGCGATGCCAGACTGCAATCGCTGTTAGGGGAAGCCGTGACATCGGTTCAGGGCCGTACGCTATCGCTGCCGAGCGGTGCCGGGCACGACACCATTGCGCTGGCAGAACGCTGGCCGGTGGGGATGTTGTTTGTGCGCTGCAAGGGGGGCATCAGCCACCATCCGGCGGAGTCGGTGATGGCTGAGGATGTCGCGCTGGCGATTGAGGCGTTTGGGCGGGCGGTGAGAGCGCTGGCTGACGGTGGCGCGCGTTAAGCCACCGAACGCACCGCATCTTCGATATCAGCGCTCACCCGTACATCCTGGTCATCAAAAACCATGCAGTGATGGTCGTCAAACGCCACGTCTATCTTCTGCCAGGGCGCGAACTTCACGTCGCCCGGCAGCAAGATCTTCACGTTGTCATGGCCATAGCATTGCCCAAACAGGTAAGTATTGTTTCCCAGTCGCTCCACCACTTCACAGTTAAATTCCAGCCGCGTGCCGCGGTGAAGGTCGGTGGTTAAATGTTCCGGGCGGATGCCCAGCGTGACCTGACTTCCCGGCTGCAGCGGTGTGGTGGTTATCGCGAGCGTGAGCGACTTCTGTTGCGATAGCCTGACGGTAAGCTTACCTGGCTGCCAGGCTTCAACGGTCGCCGACAGAAAGTTCATCTTCGGAGAACCGATAAACCCGGCGACAAACTTATTTGCCGGTTTGTAATAGAGATCCATCGGGGCGCCCATCTGCTCAACCTTGCCATAGTTCATGACCACGATCTTGTCGGCCAGGGTCATCGCTTCGATCTGGTCGTGCGTGACATACACCATGGTGGTTTTCAGCTCCTGATGCAGGCGGGCAAGGTGCAGACGCATCTCGACGCGCAGTTCGGCGTCCAGGTTAGAGAGCGGTTCATCAAACATAAAGACGCGCGGGTTACGCACGATGGCGCGGCCTATTGCCACGCGCTGGCGCTGCCCGCCCGAAAGCTGTTTAGGTTTGCGGTCCAGCAGATGGGAGAGCTGCAGCGTTTTTGCCACCATCTCCACCTGGTGACGGATCTGTTCTTTTGGGACCTTATTCACTTTCAGCCCGTAGCCCATGTTTTCGGCGACCGTCATGTGCGGATAGAGCGCGTAGGACTGAAACACCATGGCCACGCCGCGGTGGGAAGGCGCGACGTCATTCATGACCTCATTACCGATTAAGACTTCACCTTCGCTAATCTCCTCCAGACCGGCAATCATGCGCAGCATGGTCGATTTACCGCAGCCGGAAGGGCCAACAAAGACGGCGAATTCCCCGTCTTCAATTTCAAGATTCACGTTGTGCAAGGTGACGGTGTCGCCAAAGCGCTTGGTGACATTCCTTAACTGTATGTTTGACATCAGTGTTCCCCGAGTAAACCGCTGTCTATGTTTTACGTATAACAATCAGGTTCAACATAGCTGGACGGTGCAATTTGTCTGTATTGACTATAACTTCCAGTATTCATGCGCCCTATACAGATTTTCCATTAATGTTATGACGATCACACAACTTACAGTTTTTTGTAGAGTTATCATGATGTGAAGGGTAGCGTATACCAAACCAAAGATATTTGACGTCATACGTGCAGCATCTGATTTTGATGAATTTTAGATGAGGCAGATAAGGCGTTAAATGTCATAACAACCATAAAATTGTTATACCTTCACATGAGGTTTGTAATGAAAAAGAACCTACTTGCCGCTCTGATCCTCTCTACGCTCTCGGTGCAGGTACATGCCACCACGCAGCTTAACGTCTGGGAAGACATCAAGAAGTCATCCGGTATAAAAGAGGCGGTGGCTGACTTTGAAAAACAGTACGACGTTAAGGTCAACGTCCAGGAAACCCCTTACGCCCAACAGCTGGAAAAACTGCGTCTGGATGGCCCGGCGGGCATTGGCCCGGACGTGCTGGTGATCCCTAACGATCAGCTGGGCGGCGCCGTAGTGCAAGGGTTGCTGACCCCCCTGAATCTGGAGGCTAAGCAGACCGAACAGTACACCCCGGCCTCAATTAATGCCTTCAAAATGGATAATGCCCTCTACGGCGTACCGAAAGCGGTCGAGACGCTGGTGCTGATCTACAACAAAGACCTCATCGACAAGCCCCTCAATTCGCTGCAGGACTGGTATGACTTTTCGAAACAGCAGCGCGCGAAAAACCAGTACGGCCTGCTCGCCAAGTTCGACCAGATTTACTACAGCTGGGGGGCAATTTCCCCGATGGGCGGCTACATCTTCGGTCATAACGACAAGGGCGGCTATAACGCCAGCGACGTTGGCCTGAACAAGCCGGGCGCGGTAGAGGCCGTGACGTACCTTAAAAAATTCTACGCCGACGGGATCTTCCCGGCCGGGATAGTCGGTGACAACGGTCTGAACGCCATTGACTCCCTGTTCACCGAGAAGAAAGCGGCAGCCGTGATCAATGGGCCGTGGGCATTCCAGCCGTATGAAGCAGCAGGGATCAACTACGGCGTTGCGCCGCTGCCAACGCTGCCCGACGGCAAGCCTATGAGTTCTTTCCTTGGCGTGAAAGGCTACGTTGTCTCCACGTGGAGCAAAGACAAAGCCCTGGCGCAGAAATTTATCGAATTCATCAACCAGCCGCAGTATGTGAAAACGCGCTACATCGCCACGCGTGAAATCCCGCCGCTTACCGCGATGATCGACGATCCGATTATCAAAAACGACGAAAAAGCGAGTGCCGTCGCGGTACAGTCGGCGCGCGCAACTGCCATGCCGGGCATCCCTGAAATGGGTGAAGTCTGGGGGCCAGCCAACGCCGCGCTGGAGTTGAGCCTGACCGGCAAACAGGATCCTAAAGCCGCGCTGGATAGCGCAGAAAAACAGGTCCAGATGCAAATCGAAGCCATGCAGGCCAGCAACCAGTAATTTTCTGCCGTCGCAAAACGGGAGGACTCTCTCCCGTTTTTTTGAAAGGAGTTGTCTGTGAGTATCATCCCGGAAAATTTTGCCAGACCGCACGGGGCCGGGCGCCATGCCTGGACCGGCCTGCTGCTAGCGTTCATCCCCGGCTTCGGCCAGTTCTACCATCGTCAGTGGCTGAAAGGGATCATCTTCCTGGTACTGCTGGTGAGTTTTATCGGCGTATTTGCCGATTTTCTGCGCGAAGGGCTGTGGGGGCTGGTGACGCTGGGCGAGGAGGTGCCGCGGGACAACTCTATCTTCCTGCTGGCTGAGGGGATCATCAGCGTGCTGATCGCCGCGTTTGGCGTGATGGTCTGGTACCTGTCGATGCGTGATGCGTGGGTGAATGGCAGAAAACGCGATACGGGACTTGCGCTTAACAGCGTGCGCAAGCAGTACCAGATGCTGCTGAGCGACGGCTTCCCGTATCTGATGATCACGCCCGGCTTTATCCTGCTGGTGTTTGTAGTGGTTTTCCCGATCCTGTTCGGCTTTGCCATCGCCTTTACCAACTACAACCTCTATCACACGCCGCCGGCTAAGCTGGTGGACTGGGTTGGGTTTAAGAACTTCATCAATATCTTCACGCTCTCCATCTGGCGTTCGACCTTCTTCGACGTGCTGCAGTGGACGGTGGTCTGGACCCTGCTCGCTACCACGCTGCAATGTTCGGTAGGCGTGCTGCTGGCCATTCTGATAAACCAGAAAGATCTGCGCTTTAAACCGCTGATCCGCACCATCTTCATTCTGCCCTGGGCGGTGCCGGGCTTTGTCACCATCCTGGTGTTTGCCGGAATGTTTAACGACTCCTTTGGGGTGATCAACAACGCCATTCTGGCCTTCTTCGGCATCGCGCCAAAAGCCTGGATGACCGATCCGTTCTGGACCAAAACGGCGCTAATTATGATGCAGACCTGGCTCGGCTTCCCGTTTGTTTTCGCCATGACCACCGGCGTGCTGCAGGCCATTCCGGACGATCTGTACGAAGCGGCGACCATGGACGGTGCCAGTAGCGCGACTAAGTTGCGTACCATCACGCTGCCGCTGGTGCTTTACTCGATTGCGCCGATTCTGATCACTCAATACACCTTCAACTTCAATAATTTCAACATCATCTACCTGTTTAATAACGGCGGACCGGCGGTGGTAGGGTCGAATGCGGGTGGGACGGATATCCTGGTGTCGTGGATCTACAAACTGACGATGTCCTCTTCGCAATATGCGATTGCGGCGACCATCACTATCCTGCTGTCGATCTTTGTCGTCGGGCTGGCGCTGTGGCAGTTCCGCGCCACGAAATCGTTCAAAAATGACCACATGGCGTAAGGAACGGAACAATGGCTCAATCACAAAGTATTAAACGTGAGAAGTGGGTTCGCCTCTCGCTCTCCTGGCTGGTTATCGTGCTGGTCTCGATAATCATCATTTACCCGCTGGTGTGGACGGTCGGTGCGTCGTTTAACGCGGGTAATAGCCTGCTGAGCTCGTCGATTATTCCAGAGAACTTCTCGGTGCAGCACTATGCCGACCTGTTCAACGGCCAGGTGAACTACATGACCTGGTACTGGAACTCAATGAAAATCAGCTTTCTGACCATGGTACTGACCTTAATCAGCGTCAGCTTTACCGCCTACGCGTTTTCGCGCTTTCGCTTTAAGGGGCGCCAGAACGGTCTGATGCTGTTCCTGCTGCTGCAGATGATCCCCCAGTTCTCGGCGCTGATTGCCATCTTCGTGCTGTCGCAGTTGCTGGGCCTTATCAATAGTCATCTGGCGCTGGTGCTGATCTACGTGGGCGGCATGATCCCGATGAACACTTACCTGATGAAAGGCTACCTTGATGCCATCCCGAAAGATCTGGATGAATC
The DNA here is from genome assembly GCF_050031595.1 of Enterobacter cloacae complex sp. 309I3. Lineage (NCBI taxonomy): Bacteria > Pseudomonadati > Pseudomonadota > Gammaproteobacteria > Enterobacterales > Enterobacteriaceae > Enterobacter > Enterobacter cloacae complex sp. 309I3. Next base: position 1,789,512 of record NZ_JBLGWI010000001.1, read on the forward strand.
CGCGCGTATGGACGGGGCCAGTAATTTCCGGATTTTCATCGAAATTATCATGCCGCTTTCGAAGCCGATTGTGGCGGTGGTGGCGCTGTTCTCCTTCACCGGGCCGCTGGGGGATTTCATCCTCTCCAGCACCATTTTGCGCACCCCGGACAAATACACCTTACCCATCGGGCTTTATAACCTGGTGGCACAAAAAATGGGGGCCAGCTACACCACCTACGCGGCAGGCGCGGTCCTGATTGCGGTGCCGGTGGCGATCCTCTACCTGGCGTTACAAAAATACTTCGTCTCCGGCCTGACCTCCGGGAGTACCAAAGGATAACCATGAAAAGACTCAAACCCGCTTTGCTCGCCGTTTGCCTCTCATGTGGCCTTGCCGCGAGTGCTTTTGCTGCCGACGCGGTGAAAACGCGTCCGTTTAACACCATGCCTGCAGATTTTATTAAGGGGGCGGATATTTCGACCCTACTGGAAGCCGAACAACACGGCGCGAAATTCTATAACCAGAACGGCCAGCAGCAGGATGCGATTGCGATCCTGAAGGCCAACGGCGTGAACTATGTACGCCTGCGCCTGTGGGTTGATCCACAGGATGCGAGCGGCAAGACCTATGGCGGTGGCAGTAACAACCTGGAAAACACGATTGCGCTGGCGAAGCGCGTGAAGGCGCAGGGCCTGAAGCTGCTGCTCGATTTCCACTACAGCGATTTCTGGACCGATCCGGGCAAACAGTTCAAGCCGAAAGCCTGGGAGAAAATGGACTACCCGCAGCTTAAAACGGCGATCCATGACTACACCCGCGACACCATCGCCCGCTTTAAGCAAGAGGGCGTCCTGCCGGACATGGTGCAGATCGGTAACGAAATCAACGGCGGCATGCTGTGGCCGGAAGGCAAAAGCTGGGGGCAGGGCGGCGGCGAGTTTGACCGTCTGGCCGGACTGCTCAACGCCGCGATTGGCGGGCTAAAAGAGAATCTGACCGGCGGCGAGCAGGTGAAAATCATGCTGCACCTGGCCGAAGGGACTAAAAATGACACCTTCCGCTGGTGGTTTGACGAAATCGCGAAGCGCGGCGTGCCATTCGATATCATCGGCCTGTCAATGTACACCTACTGGAACGGCCCGATTAGCGCGCTGAAGGCCAATATGGATGACATCAGCAGGCGCTATAACAAAGACGTGATTGTGGTGGAAGCGGCATACGGCTATACGCTGGACAACTGCGATAACGCTGAGAACAGCTTCCAGGCGAAAGAAGAAAAAGACGGCGGCTATCCGGGTACCGTTCAGGGCCAGTATGATTATATTCACGATTTAATGCAGTCCGTTATTGATGTTCCGGACCACCGTGGCAAAGGCATCTTTTATTGGGAGCCGACATGGATTGCCGTACCGGGCACCACGTGGGCGACCAAAGCCGGCATGAAATATATTCATGACGAATGGAAAGAGGGGAATGCCCGCGAGAATCAGGCGTTATTTGATTGCCAGGGAAAAGTGCTGCCATCAATAACGGTATTTAAATAATTTTTATCTTCATTCAGGACGTTTTTAATATGAATAAATTTGCGCCTTTAAGCCCAAAGGTCGCGGCGTTATTGCATGGCGCCGACTATAACCCGGAGCAATGGGAGAATTATCCCGGTATTATTGAAAAAGATATTGCCATGATGCAGCAGGCAAAATGTAATGTGATGTCGGTGGGCATATTTAGCTGGGCAAAGCTGGAGCCGCGTGAAGGGGAATATGATTTTGCGTGGCTGGATAATATTATTGAAAAACTGTATGCGGCAGGTATTCATATTTTCCTTGCTACGCCAAGCGGCGCGCGTCCGGCGTGGATGTCGCAAAAATACCCTGAGGTGCTGCGCGTCGGGCGCAACCGGGTGCCCGCGCTGCACGGAGGCCGGCATAACCACTGCATGTCATCGCCAGTGTACCGTGAGAAGACATTCACCATTAACCGCCTGCTGGCGGAGCGTTATTCACACCATCCGGCGGTGCTGGGCTGGCATATCTCTAATGAATACGGCGGCGAATGTCACTGTCACCTGTGTCAGGCACGTTTTCGCGACTGGCTGAAGGCGCGCTATAAAACCCTGGACGCGCTGAACCACGCGTGGTGGAGCACCTTCTGGAGCCACACCTACACCGACTGGTCGCAGATAGAGTCCCCTGCGCCGCAGGGAGAAGTGTCGATTCACGGCCTCAACCTCGACTGGCGTCGCTTCAATACCGCACAGGTGACCGATTTCTGCCGCCATGAAGTGGCCCCGCTAAAAGTAGCGAATGCGGAACTGCCGGTAACCACCAATTTTATGGAGTATTTCTACGACTACGACTACTGGCAGCTTGCGAAGGCGATCGACTTTATCTCCTGGGACAGCTATCCGATGTGGCACAAGGAGAAAGACGAAACGGCGCTCGCCTGCTACACCGCCATGTATCACGACATGATGCGTAGCCTGAAGGGCGGTAAGCCCTTCGTGCTGATGGAGTCGACGCCGAGCACCACCAACTGGCAGCCAACCAGCAAGCTGAAAAAGCCGGGGATGCATATTCTCTCGTCGATGCAGGCGGTGGCGCACGGAGCGGATTCGGTGCAGTACTTCCAGTGGCGTAAAAGCCGCGGGTCGGTGGAGAAATTCCACGGCGCGGTTATCGACCACGTGGGTCATCTGGATACCCGCGTCGGGCGTGAAGTGACGCGCCTGGGCGAGATGCTGGCACGCCTGCCGGAGGTCGCAGGTTGCCGTACCGAGGCCCGGGTGGCGATTGTCTTCGACCAGCAAAACCGCTGGGCGCTGGATGATGCCGAAGGTCCGCGCAATATGGGAATGGAGTACGAAAAAACCGTCAACGAGCACTATCGTCCGTTCTGGGAAAAAGGCATTGCGGTGGATGTCATTGACGCTGACGGCGATCTGAGCGACTACGCGCTGGTGGTGGCCCCCATGCTTTATATGGTACGCGAAGGGTTTGCCGAGCGGGCAGAAGCCTTTGTGGCTAATGGCGGGCATCTGGTGACGACCTACTGGACCGGCGTGGTGGATGAGACCGATCTCTGTCATCTGGGCGGTTTCCCTGGCCCGCTGCGCAAGCTTCTGGGCATCTGGGCGGAAGAGATCGAGTGTCTGGGCGAGGGGGAGCGCAACCTGATTCAGGGGCTGGCAGGCAACGCGGCAGGTTTGCAGGGGCCGTATCAGGTGCGGCATTTATGCGAGCTGATCCACGCTGAGTCCGCACAGGTGCTGGCGACCTACCGCGATGATTTCTACGCAGGTCGCCCTGCGGTAACGGTCAACCGCGTCGGTAAAGGCAAGGCGTGGCATGTCGCTTCACGTAACGATCTGCCGTTCCAGCGCGATTTCTTCGCCGGAATTATCAACGAGCTGGCACTACCGCGCGCCATCGAAGGTGAACTCCCGCCGGGCGTGGTTGCCACGGCACGCACGGATGGCGAAACCACCTGGGTGTTTGTGCAGAACTACACGGCACAGCAGCAGTACATCACGCTGCCACAGGGGTATACCGACTGCATGACAGACGCCGCTGCTGCGGGCGATACCGCTCTGCTGCCCTGGGACTGTCGTGTGCTCAGGCGTAAAGCGTAATTGATTTTCTCCCTCTCCCTGTGGGAGAGGGCTGGGGTGAGGGCATCAGACCGCACCGTCCGGGCAAAAAGGCACAGAACGCCTGCTCCACGAGCAGGCATTTTTTTATCTGCATATAATGAGGCGTATTATGGACAGTCAAATTACCCAGCGTTTAATCCCCGCGTTTGGCGGTGACGATAATATCGAACACGTCGAAGCCTGTATTACCCGCCTGCGCGTGACGGTAAAAGATTTAAATAAAGTTGACTCAGAGGCGTTACAGAATGAAGGGGCGCTGGGGGTAATTATTATTGGCCAGCAGGTGCATGCCATATTTGGCAGACAGTCTGATGCCTTACGTCAGTTATTAGATGAACATTTTAATCAGTAAATAAAAAAAGGGATAGCCAAAATAATGGCTATCCCGAAACAGGCGAATAAACTGCCAGTTGTTGGAGATACAATAACGATTAACGCATTTTAGAAATAAATATTACCACCAGGCTTCAACCTGCACGCCGAAGTTCCAGGTATTACTGGCGGTGCCGTCTTCGAAGGATTTCCCATGTTCGGAATCATTCAGATAAGAGGCAAACACCCGTAGCTCGGGACGTGACATAAAATCAGGTCCGTCCGCCAGACCTAAGGCGATCGTGTACTTCTCACCGCTCTGCTTGTAGTTTGAACCGTCGGTATAGGTATCTTTCTGGTAGAACCCGCCCACTTCACCAATCAGACGCACATATTCGGTGAACTGATACTGCGCGCGGCCCACCAGCGAAATCAGGCGCGATTTATCGGTATACTGCGTGGTGTCATCCGCCGAGCCCCAGGTCAGGACGTGGTTAAAGGAGAGCTTGTCGGTAATGGGAATTAAGCCGGTATTAATCACGCGGTAGCCGCTGGCATCGTTCACATAGTTCCACATGTCGTACCAGCCGCCCCCCTGGGAAACCATGTTCTGCGCCAGACCTTTGTTGGCATACTGCAGCACCAGCTTGTTATAGCCGCCCAGCATGTCCTGGCTGATCTCTCCGGTTACCATCACGCCGTTGTCGGCCTCGTACAGCCCGCCATACTCTTTCTGTTTGTTGGTCGGGTTTGGCATGGCATAGTCAATACCCACTTCCGTCCACGCGCCTGCCCACGGTTTCCAGCCCGCATAGCGGAGATCGATATAGTTGATGTTCACGTCGTTATCACCGTCAACGCGGTAGTCCACGTCGTTGGCATCGCCGCGGATCCAGGCCACGGAGACCGCGCCAGGGCCGAGCGTATAGTTTTCAATACCTGCACCGGATCCCGAGATGTTCCAGTATTTGGTGTCAATGATGTGCAGATCATGACGCTGGTAATAGCGCTTCCCACCCCAGATAACCGCATTCGGATCGCCCGGGATCAACCCCTTGATCTGCAGGTTAAGCTGACGCAGGCCAAACTGAGCGTCGTCGCCAAAGGTGGTTTCGTTATCATTAGAGCCGTCAGACACCATGCTCACCATGCTGTCGAGATAAAAGCTCACGTCGTTCTTTTTGTAGACCTCAGAGCCCAGTTCCAGCTCGCCGTAGGTATCGGCTTCGTTACCCAGACGGCCTATTTTATTCTTCTGCCACTCCTCCATCCCACCATCCCGTGAGACGCCCACGCCGGAGCGAAGATAGCCATGAAAATCAATCGGTACTGAAGACGCAGCAAACAGCGATGGAGACGCTAACGCGGCAGCCAGCGCAACGGATACAGAGCGGATCGTCGTGTTCATTGTTACCCTCTTATTGTTTTGTAATACGTTCACAAATCCGCTGTCATAAAATGCCTAAACCTTCTGGCTGGCAATTGAACGATCCTAAATGTGTGATTAACTGCAAATAAAATAGACAATTTTGTTACGAGTGATGAGCTGTGCCACAAATTATGGCATTGTGAACGTAATACTTTTTGATGGTGTTATGTCTGCGAGGTGAGGGCAGTGAGCGTTTTTTTACAGCGCCCCTGTTACAATCATCGCATAACAACATAAGGAACCGGACCATGAAGTCGAAAAGCGCAACGTTAGAGGACGTCGCACGCCATGCAGGCGTCTCCTATCAGACCGTGTCCAGGGTACTGAATAAATCTGCCAATGTATCCGAGGCCACGCGCCACAAGGTTGAGAAATCCATAGAGTTATTGCGGTATGTGCCGAATCGCCTGGCCCAGCAACTGGTAGGCAAGCAGAGCCAGACCGTCGGGCTGGTGACCATTTCACTGGCTTTGCACGCGCCTTCTCAGGTGGCGGCAGCGGTAAAACGCTATGCGAACGTGGAGGGATACCAGGTACTGATCTCGATGATAGATGAGAACGTCAACCAAAGTATTCAGGACTCTATCAACGAACTGAAGTCCCAGCTGGTGAGCAAGGTGATCATTAACGTGCCTCTGGAGGCCGAAGAGGCGCAGAAAATCGCCACCGACAACGACGATATCGTCTGTCTTTTCCTGGACGTCGACCCGTACAGTTCTGTGTTTAACGTTTCGTTTAACCCGGCGGATGGGACCCGCGCCAGCGTTAAATACCTTTACGAGCTGGGCCATCGCGACATCGCCCTGCTGGCGGGGCCGGAGTCCTCTGTGTCGGCACAGTTGAGGCTAAAAAGCTGGATCGAAACCCTGAAGGGTTACGGGCTGGAGCCCGCTTCGGTGATCCGCGGCAACTGGGATGCGCAGAGCGGGTATGCCGGTGCGCTGCAGATGTTGCGCGAAACGCCGCAGTTTTCCGCCGTACTGGTGGCCAACGACCAGATGGCGCTGGGCGTACTGAGCGCCTTCCACCAGCAGCAGATTTCCATTCCGGGCGAGAAGTCGGTGATTGGCTACGATGATACCTACGAAAGCTCGTTCTTCTACCCGGCGCTGACGACGGTCTCACTGGATTTAGATCTGCAGGGCAAAGAGGCGGTGCGCCGCATTCTGGACAGCGGCGAAGAGAGTGCCCTGCGCATGTCCTCGATTTTACCTGCCCGTCTGGTGGTGCGACAGTCCACCGGGCCGAAAGGGGAGAAGGGAAAAAACCTCCAGGCGCTGGCCCAGCAGCTGCGCGAGATTGCGCATCAACTGGGTGATGTGTAGCGGAGTGAGCACCTCAATCACAGGAAAGAGGTGCTCGTAAGATTACTCCAGCCCCAGCGTATACTGGGCGATTTTGAAGTAGATAATCAGCCCGGTACCGTCGATAAGCGTCGCGATAAACGGCGCGGAGACGACGGCCGGGTCAATGCCGCAGCGCTTGAGTACCATGGGAATAACGGACGAGACTATGGCACTCCACAGCGTAATGCACACCAGCGTCAGGCTGACGATAAGGGTAATTTCCAGCCCAATTCCCATCATCCATGCGCGGATGCACCCGGCAATACCGAGCGTGACGGCAATCATCAGTGAGGTGGTCATCTCTTTGCAAAGTACGCGACCGACATCACGCAGATGCACTTCACCCAGCGCCATAGCGCGCACCAGCGTGGAGGTGATCTGCGTTCCGCTGTTCCCGCCGGTGCCAATCAGCAGCGGGATAAAAAAAGCCAGCGCAATGGCGGACTCCAGCGCCTCTTCAAAGTGCTGGATCACCGAGCTGGTGTAGGCTTCCGCGACAAACAGCAGCAGCAGCCAGACGGAGCGTTTTTTCCACAGGCTGAAGGCGCTGGTCTCCAGATAGGGCTTTTCCAGCGGCAGCGTTGCCCCCTGGAGCTGGGCATCTTCGGTGACATCGTCTTCCAGCAGGTGAGCCATTTCGCGCTCGGTAAGGCAGCCAACCAGCTTGCCGTGGGTGACCACGGGCACCACATCCGCACCGCTGTGAGCCAGCAGTCCGGCGACATCTGCCCGCTCATCTTCCGGTTTGACCTGCAGAAATTGCGACAGCATCAGCGATTTTACCGGCTGTACGGTATCGGTGGTTTGCAGCAATTTGCGTACCGCAATCATGCCTGCCAGGCGACCCTGATCTTCAATGAAAATATGCGACGGAATATCATCGTCTTTTAATTTTTCGAAAAACTGCTCGCGCGCCAGCGCCACGCATAATGAAATATCGAGGACAATAAAATCGGTATTCATATATTGCGCGATAGCGCTGTCATTGAATACCGGGTTCTGGTTGTGAATAGCGTAAGACATAGTGAATTCCCTTTGAATAAAAAATCTCTCAGGGGCGAGCAAGACAGGGCATGTCGAAGAGGAGATCCCCACGTCCTGGGTTCAGCACTGTACACCGTATCCCGTAAGGGAAGTTATACTGACAAAGCCTTGATTCGACAGTGCCTGTTTTACCCTGTGCGGGTTCTCTCGAACCTGCCAGAGCGATAACGTGTATTTGTACAGGAGCCTCGCCATAACGAGATCGTTGTAAACCAGCGGGATAATACGCTTATTTTATTTTCCCGCTCTGGAATTTAAAAAATGTTTAGGGAATGTTTATGTATTCATTATTCATGACGCGTTGAGCCTTTATTTAAACTTGCTCGACTTTAATGGGAGGGTAAATATTCACGAGGAGAGCAAGGTGGCGTGGTTTGACAATCTGCTCAATCATTTTGCGCATTATCCGACGCATCTCTTTGCGCTGCTCTTCGTGCTGGCTTTGAGTAAATCCACGGTGCTGATCTCCTCCGTGCTGCCGCCCGCCTCGGTGATGTTGCTGACCGGGATCACCGTCAGCCAGGCGAGCCTGCATCCGGCGTTGACGTGGCTGGCGGTGGTGATGGGGGCCACGCTCGGTTCGCTGCTGAACTATCATATCGGTCAGTTGATGGGGCATACGCGGCTGGTGACGCGCATTACCTCAAGACATGCCGATACATTTTTGCGGGTGCAGCATCAGCTACAGAAAAACGGCGTGCTGGTGCTCTTCACCGCCCGTTTTCTAGCGGTACTGCGCTATATCGTGCCGCTGGCGGCGGGCATGCTCAGGCTCAACCGGGTGAAGGTTTACGCGGTCAGCCTGTTTTCTGCCGCCGTCTGGGCGGCGCTGTATGTCGGCATTGTCACCGGCATCAGCGCCTTTTAAGTTACAAACTTCCCATTCCGCCGTCGACCAGCAGTTCCGTTCCTACCGTATAGCTGGATTCGTCGGAGGCCAGATAGAGCGCGGCTTTTGCCAGCTCCGTCGTCGAGCCCATTCTGCCCAGCGGCACAAGCTTGATGATCTCCGCCATCATCGCGTTAAGCGTTTCTTCGCTTAAGCCCGTTTTCGTAAAGGCCGGGGTTTCTACCGGGCCGGGGCTCAGACCGTTAACGCGAATGCCGCGCGGTAACAGCTCTGCTGACAGTGTGCGTGCCAGCGACAGCAGGGCGGCCTTGCTCGCGGCATACACGCTGCTGGTGGGCAGGCCGATGCGCGCGCTTACGGAGCCGCACAGGATCACCGAGGACGGATTATTCAGCAGCGGCAGCAGCGCCTGAATTAAAAAGAACGGTCCCTTCAGGTTGATGCCCATCAGACGATCCCAGGCCTCTTCCTGCCACGCTTCCAGCGGCGCGTGGGTCACGTCGCCGGCGTTGAGAAACACCGCGTCCAGGCGTGGCCAGCGGGCGGCAAGCGTCTCCGCCAGCGCTTTTTGCGAAGCAATATCTCCCGCATCGGTCGGGATCACCCAGGCCTTATCGCCCAGAATGCGCTCTGCTTCGGCGAGCGTTTCCGGGTTACGACCGGTGACGGCGACATGCGCCCCTTCGGCGAGAAACACCTGCGCAGTGGCAAGGCCAATGCCGCTGGTTCCGCCGGTAATCAGCGTATATTTACCTGCTAAACGACCCATGTTCTTCTCCTGAAATGTCTCTGGAGAAAGCACTATAGAAACGTTAGTATCGAAAGGAAACCAGGTACCAATTGGATACTAATGCGGCAAGAGGTGTGCTATGGCGGAATTGCTCGATATACGTTGTGAAAAAAATTCTGAGGTTTATGTCTGCCCGATGACGCAGTTTGTGAACCTGATTTCCGGGAAGTGGGCGATCCCTGTTCTTTATCGCCTGATTATCCTCAATGCGCCGGTACGCTTTGGCGATCTGCTGCGCGCTACCGCCCCCATCACGCAAAAAGAACTCACGAAGCAGCTCAGACTGTTCGAACAGCGCGGGCTGGTGTCGCGCACGGTTTACCCGGAGATCCCACCGCGCGTGGAGTACCAGATAACGGGGCTGGGGTTGACCCTGCAAGGGGCGCTCTCGCCGCTGGCCGCCTGGATGAGTGAGTACGGCGACCAGCTTGAGCGTTAGCCTACTGTTTTACATAGCGCGGCGCCGGTATGCCGGTGCGGGCGCTGTTAAACAGTTCCAGACGTGCCGTTTCGTAGCGATCCCACAGGCTGGCATCATGCATTGGCGGAATGGTAATCAGCTCGCCCTGATCCAGACCCGCCAGCGAAGCATCCACCATATCGTCAGTGGTCATCACCGAGCCTTCCGGCAGATCGTTCACCGTCACGCCGGAATGCTGCCAGATTTCTGTTGCCGTTGCGGCGGGTAACACGGCCTGAATACGCAGATTGCTGTCGGCAAACTCCTCCTGTAACCCACGGGTAAAGCTGAGCACCCAGGCTTTGGTGGCGCTGTACAGCGCGCTGCCGGCACGTACGTGCAGGGACAACACCGAGGCGATATTGATAAGCGTACCGTGGTTATTCTGCGCCAGGCGCGGCAGGATCGCATAGGTCAGACGCATCAGCGCCGTGGTATTGAGGGTGTTAATGGCCTGATGCTGGGCCACATCACCCGCAAGGAACGGCGCCATCTGCGCGGTGCCGGCGTTGTTAACCAGCGCATCAATGGCGGTATTGCTACGCAGTTCGTCTTCTACCGCGCGGATCCCGGTTTCATCGGTGAGATCGGCCACCAGAATATCGACGGTCACGCCATAGCGCGCGCGCAGGTCGGCGGCGAGGGTTTGCAGCCGATCCTCGCGGCGGGCGACCAGGACCAGGTTAGCGCCGCGCGCGGCAAGGCGATCGGCATAGACGGCACCAATCCCGGAAGAGGCACCCGTAATCAGGGCGGTAGTGATTTGCGTAGTCATCGTGTGTTACCTCAAAGCAAAGTGGGTTATTTGGTTTCAATATGAAACTGAATTCACTGTCTGCTATTTGGTTTTATAATGCAACTATATTGGTGGTCATTTTGTGCTTTTGCCGTCGGGTACGATCAGGAGGGAAGTTTAGCCACGATCTCTTCAGGCGTAAGTTCGCGGCCATCATCGGCGATAAGCAGCAGTTTACGCAGCGGTTTGCGCTGTTCGCTATCAATGAGAACGGTGCCGCATTCGTTTTCCGCAAACAAAAATTCATTGCCCCACTGGGACAGGGCAACCAGCACCGTCTGGAGTGCGCGTCCCTTGTCGGTCAGAACGTATTCCTGCCAGGCGCTGCCGTCGGAGGCGGGCTGGAGCCGGAGGATGCCTTCATCGACCAGCAGTTTTAGCCGCGCGGTCAGCATGTTTTTCGCGATACCGAGGCTTTTCTGGAACTCGCCGAAGCGTTTAATCCCGCGCAATGCGTCGCGAACAATCAGCAGCGACCACCAGTCGCCGATGATATCCAGCGAACGGGCGACAGGGCAGGTACTCTCTTCAAGACGGGTGCGTTTCACAGGCAAATCTCCGGGCGTATGTAGTTTTATTATAAAACTAATCTGCTCACCGGGTAAGCGTGTTATTCATCAGTTTGAGAAATGCTTCCCGGAAAATTGTCACGGATCTGTCACACTGAACGCGACATTTTAAAACGAGTGAGGAATTAGGGATGAGAAAAGCACTACTCGCGGTGGCCGTAGCCGGTCTCTTTTCAGCAGCCTCCGGGGTGCAGGCGCAAGAGACGCCGGAAGGGTATCAGCTGGAGCAAGTTTTAATTATGAGCCGTCACAACCTGCGCGCACCGCTCGCCAATAACGGCAGCGTGCTGGAGCAGTCCACGCCAAAGCAATGGCCTGAATGGGAAGTGCCGGGCGGTCAGCTCACCACCAAAGGTGGCGTGCTGGAGGTTTACATGGGGCACTACATGCGCGAGTGGCTGGCCCAGCAGGGGATGGTGAAGACGGGAGAATGTCCACCGGCGGAGAGCGTTTATGCTTACGCCAACAGCCTGCAGCGCACCGTAGCCACCGCGCAGTTCTTCATTACCGGGGCTTTCCCGGGCTGCGACGTGCCTGTGCACCATCAGGACAAAATGGGCACCATGGACCCAACCTTTAACCCGGTGATTACCGATAACTCACTGGAATTCCGCGAAAAAGCGCTCAAGGCGATGGAGTCCGAGCGGCAGAAAATGCAGCTTGGCGAAAGCTATAAGCTGCTGGAGCAGATGACGAACTACGCCGATTCGCCGTCATGCAAAGAGAAAAAAGTCTGTTCACTGGCAGACGCGAAAGATACCTTCAGCGCCGACTACGAAAAAGAACCGGGCGTTTCCGGGCCGCTGAAAGTGGGCAACTCGCTGGTGGATGCGTTCACGCTGCAGTATTACGAAGGCTTCCCGGCCGACCAGGTGGCCTGGGGAGAGATTAAAACCGACCAGCAGTGGCGCGTATTGTCGAAGCTGAAAAACGGATATCAGGACTCGCTGTTTACCTCAACCGAGGTGGCGCAAAACGTCGCCAAACCGCTGGTGAAGTATATCGATAACGCCCTGGTGACCGATCAGGCAAAAGCGCCGAAAATCACCCTGCTGGTGGGGCATGACTCCAACATTGCCTCTCTGCTGACGGCGCTGGACTTCAAGCCGTACCAGCTGCATGACCAGCAGGAGCGCACCCCAATCGGCGGCAAAATTGTCTTCCAGCGCTGGCACGACAAAAACGGCAACCGCGAGCTGATGAAAATTGAGTATGTGTATCAGAGCTCAGAGCAGCTGCGTAACGCCAGCGTGCTGTCGCTGCAGTCTCCGGCGCAGCGCGTGACGCTGGAACTGAAGGGGTGTCCGGTGGATGCGAACGGTTTTTGCCCGATCGATAAATTTAATACGGTGATGAACGACGCGGCGAAATAAGATAATCCCCCCGCGCAGGCGGGGGGAAACGCTCAGACGTTTTTACGTTCGATGGTTTGCTCACCCCAGAAGAGCGAGTCTTTGTCCGTTTTTTCGAAGGCGCGTACCAGCACTTCATCATTGCCTTCTTCCCAAATCTGCTCTGCCAGTTTTTCGTCGTATTTCGCGACTTCAAAAATGGCTTCGGCGATCTCCGGAGAGGTATTGCGTAAACTTGCCCATTCGCCCACGTGGTGAGCTTTGGATTCTTGAGTTGGCATGCTTGTCCTCCTGTTGAGTTAGCCGTTCAGTTTTTTGGCCAGACCCGCGACATATTCACCCTGATAGCGGGCGATAGCGAGCTCTTCATTGCTCGGCTGTCGGGATCCATCGCCACCGGCAATGGTGGTTGCACCGTAAGGTGTGCCGCCACGTACCTGAGAGATATCAAACAGTTCCTGCGCGCCATAGCCAATCGGTACAATCACCATCCCATGATGAGCAAGGGTAGTCCAGGTTGAGGTAATCGTCTGTTCCTGGCCTCCGCCGGTCCCGGTGGAGCTGAACACGCTGGCGAGTTTGCCGTACAGTGCGCCAGAGGCCCACAGCCCGCCCGTCTGATCGAGGAAGGTGCGCATCTGGCCTGACATATTGCCAAAACGGGTGGGGGTGCCGAAGATAATGGCGTCGTAATCCGCCAGTTCCTGAGGCGTGGCGACCGGCGCATTCTGGGTTTTTCCTCCGGCTTTGGCGAACGCTTCTGCCTGCATGGTTTCCGGTACGCGTTTTACCACAACCTCCACGCCGTCCACTTTGTTTGCACCTTCTGCTACCGCGTGAGCCATGGTTTCAATGTGTCCATACATGGAATAATAGAGCACCAGAACTTTAGCCATTTTGCATCACTCCTCGTTTGTTTTTTCTGACAGCGAATCGCTGCGTTCATTTAAAGATATGACATCACAGCCAGACTGCAAAAATGAACGGCATTTCTTTGATTTATAACAATATGCTGACCATCGCGGCTTGTAGCAAAATGAAACATTTTTACCGCCGACGATTTTTGAAATGATAAGAAAGGCTTATGAATGACCGCCGCGTTTTCTCACCCAAAAGACTGAGATCTTGTTGCAGAATATTAACTACAGCTTGCCGGATACCCTCAGTCCACTAAGCTTAGTTTCACGCGGCACAGATAAAGGCGCTGTCCTTGAGCCGCGAGGTGAAAGAATCCTCTTTTACTGAATGCAATATGATGTCTAATGTTTCACATACTGGAGGTTAGAGATGGCAAACCATCGTGGTGGTTCAGGTAATTTCGCCGAAGATCGTGAAAGAGCATCAGAAGCAGGCCGTAAAGGTGGCCAGCATAGCGGGGGTAATTTTAAAAATGACCCTCAGCGCGCATCTGAGGCTGGCAAAAAAGGGGGTAAAAACAGCCATGGCGGTAATAAGTAAGTCGCCGGGTTGAAAGACCTCTGCCGCCGGGATCTCCCGGCGGTTTTTTTATTTCTGTAACATTGAACTGCAATCAAAGGCATCGCACACTAGTCCCTTCATTCTACGTTCTGGTGCCTCATGTCTTTTTCTCGTTTTACCTTCTCCGTCAAACCTCAGGAAGCGATCCTCATTCTGATCACCATGTTCTGGGGCGGAACATTTCTCGCCGTCCAGTATGCGGTCACCCTGAGCGATCCGTTCTTCTTTGTCGGCCTGCGCTTTGCGACGGCAGCGATTGCCGTGGGGTTGATCTCGTTGAAAACCCTGCGCGGACTGACCCTGCAGGAGTTCAAGGCCGGGGTGGCGATTGGCGTGGCGATTGCCATGGGGTATAGCCTGCAGACGTGGGGGTTACAGTCAATCTCCAGCAGTAAATCGGCCTTTATCACCGCCATGTATGTGCCGCTGGTGCCGTTACTGCAATGGCTGTGTCTGGGACGCCTGCCGGGTGTGATGTCCTGCATTGGTATTGTGCTGGCGTTCATCGGCCTGATTTTGCTGGCCGGGCCGGAAAATAACCTGCTGGCAATGGGGCCGGGCGAGATCATTACCCTGGTGGGAGCCATTGCGATTGCCGCGGAAATTATCCTCATTAGCGCCTGGGCCGGGAAGGTCGACGTTAAGCGCGTCACGGTGGTACAGCTTGCCACGGCGTCGCTGGTGGCGTTCGCGACGATGGTTCCGGCAGGGGAGTCGGTTCCGCCGATGTCTGCCGGGCTGGTGGTGGTGGCACTGGGACTGGGTATTTTCAGCGCCATTATTCAGGTGACCATGAACTGGGCACAGCGCAGCGTGTCGCCGACGCGGGCGACGGTGATCTACACCGGTGAACCGGTCTGGGCGGGGATTTTTGGACGCATTGCCGGAGAACGCTTACCGCTGCTGGCGCTGGTCGGCGCGGCGTTTATCGTTGTTGGGGTGCTGGTGAGTGAGCTAAAGCTCAAAAAAAGACGTAAGGCGATTGCCGGGTAAGCGCAGCGTCACCCGGCAAGTAAGGGGCCTTTATATCAGGTGGAGGGGGTGATGGCTTCCCCTTGCGCTTCATCCCCTTTCCGGCGGCTCAGCAGGGCATTAAGCAGGATCGCCCCAAAGGTCGCCGTACCAATCCCGCCAACCGTAAACCCGCCCAGCGTCAGGGCAAAATCACCTGCACCCAGCACCAGCGTGACCGCCACCATAATCAGGTTACTGTTCTGGCTGAGATCGACGCGATGCTGTACCCAGATGCGCGCTCCCGCCACGGCAATCAACCCGAACACCACAATCGATGCGCCGCCGATGACCGGCGAGGGAATGGTGTGGATCAGCGCACCAAATTTTGGTGAGAAGCCGAGCAGCATCGCCATGACCGCCGCCGCCACGAACACCAGCGTGGAGTAGACTTTCGTTACCGCCATCACGCCAATGTTCTCGGCGTAGGTGGTGACACCGCTGCCGCCCACCGACCCGGAGAGCATCGTCGCCAGGCCATCCCCGACAAACGCGCGCCCCATATACGGATCCATACTGCGCCCGGTCATGCCCGCCACGGCCTTCAGATGCCCTAAGTTCTCCGCCACCAGGATCACCGCGACAGGGGCGATAAGCATCATGGCCTGCGTGTTAAAGGTTGGAGACGTGATCTGCGGCAGACCGAACCAGGCAGCCTGATGGAGCAGGGTAAAGTCGACAGGCTTGCCGAAACCAAAGACATTGGCCAGCAGGGCGTAGATCAGACAGGCCACAATCAGCCCGACCAGAATCAGCAGACGCTGGACCATGCCGCGGGTGAATACCGCCACCAGACCGATACACAGCACGGTGATCACCGCCATCCAGCTCTCAAACGGCGAGCCGGAGACACTCTTCACGGCAATTGGCGCCAGGTTCAGGCCAATCGCCATCACCACCGCGCCGGTAACCACTGGCGGCATCATTCGCTCGATCCAGCGGGTTCCGATCTTCATCACTACGACGCCAATCAGGGTATAGACCAGACCACAGGCGATAATGCCGCCGAGGGCGACGCTGAGGTTGGGGTTGATCCCCTGACCGTTAAACCCGGTGGTGGCGATGACCACGCCGACAAAGGCGGCGCTGGAGCCCAGATAGCTGGGCACGCGCCCGCCGGTGACAAAAAAGAACAGCAGGGTGCCAATACCCGACATCAGAATGGAGAGATTGGGGTCAAGGCCCATCAGCATCGGCATCAGCACCGTTGCTCCAAACATGGCAACCGCGTGCTGCACGCCCATCACCAGGGTTTGCCCGAGCGGGAGCCGTTCATCCGGCGCGACCACGCCAGGTTCTGTAGAGGTCGATTTCAACTGCCAGTGGGGAAATCCGAACATTGCCATGAGCTGCTTCCTTAAGAAGGGTTAACAGGCGGGTCGCATAAGCGCGTGGTAGCCGCGGTCAAACCACACCAGCCCCTGCGGGGCGGGGTGGCGGATAATGGACACGATGTCGCAAAACAGAATGTCGTGGGTGCCGACGCTGACCACCTGGCTGATACGGCAATCAAACGAGGCCAGCGCCTCCTCCAGACGCGGGCAGCCCGTCTCGCCCGTCTGCCAGCGGGCAGCGGCGAAGCGATCTTCCATCGGCGTTTTGCCGCCAAACAGGTTGGAGAGTGGCTCCTGTCCGGCGCTCAGGGTGTTGACGCACAGGGTGCGGTTTTCGCTAAACGTCGGCCAGACGGACGCGCCGCGGTTAAGACACACCAATAGCGTCGGGGGCGAGTCGGTGACGCTGCATACGGCGCTGGCGGTGAAGCCCGCTCTGCCAGCAGGGCCGTCGGTGGTGATGATATTGACCGCCGCGCCTACACAGGCCATTGCATCGCGAAAGGTTTGTTTATCGGGTGTCGTCATGATGGCTCCTTACGCCAGCCCGCAGGCGTCTTCAAAGGCCAGGCGCGGCAGACGGCCGTAGAGTTTGCCCACATCGCCATAGCCGATATTGATCAGCAGATTGCTTTTCAGCAGCGTGCCGGTGAAAAAGGCTTCGTCGACTTTTTGCCGGTCAAAACCGGACATCGGGCCGGTATCCAGCCCCAGGGCACGACAGGCAAAGATGAGATAAGCGGCCTGCATGGAGCTGTTGCGAAAGGCGGTCTCTTTTGCGTGCGCGGGGCTGGTGGTAAACCAGCTCTTCGCATCCCCGTGCGGGAACAGTTCAGGCAGACGCTCATAGAATTCCGTGTCCCACGCCACAATCGCGGTGACCGGTGCGGTGAGGGTTTTCTCCAGGTTTCCGCTGGAGAGTGCGGGGCGCAGCTTCTCTTTACCCTCTGCGCTGCGCACAAACACAATACGGGCCGGGGAACAGTTAGCGGAGGTAGGCCCCCATTTCATCAGGTCGTAGATCTCGCGCAGCGTCTCGTCGCTGACCGGTATGTCCAGCCAGCCGTTGTGGGTGCGTGCGCCGGTGAACAGTGAATCCAGCGCGGCAGAGGTAATGGCTTCGCTCATCGAAACTCCTTATAAAGCGGGTTCATGGCTGTGCAGCAGGCTGGCAAGCCCGTTCAGCAGCAGGGTATTAAACGTTTCTGGCTCGGTGACGTTGCAGGCATGACCGCCCTGGCGCATCACCACGCTGTGGCTGTGCGGGAGCGCAGCCTGCAGCTCAGACGAGCAGACAGAGGGCACCAGCAGGTCATCGGCGGAACAGATAAGGTGTACCGGGCAGGCGATGCGGGCGGCATGGCGGCTAAAATCAGCCTTTTTCAGCGCGTTCAGCCTGCGCAGCAGATTGTTTTTGCCCTGAAAGTGCGCCAGCGCCAGTGCCTCTTCAGCCTCCAGACGCGGTGCGCGAGCGGCCATCCAGTCTGCCGGATAGAGAAACAGCGGCTGCGCCTCTACCCACGCCTGCGCGCCACCGGCATGCAGCAGCCGTTCGCGGATCTGAAAGCAGCGTCGGGTATGGGCATTCAGCGTCAGCCAGCCGTTGACGCACACCAGCGCTTTGAGTGCATCGGGGGTGTCGAGCGCCAGTTGCAGGCCGATCAGCGCCCCCAGCGCATGGCCGACCACACAGTAACGGGTGATGCCGACCGCGGTCAGCGCCTGTGCCAGCTCACCGGCCATCTGCGCCAGGGTGTACTCTTCCGGCAGGGTGTCAGGGTTATTGCCGGTGCCACGCTGGTCGTAACAGACCACCTGATACTCCTGTTCCAGCGCGGCTAGCTGGGGCAACCAGTAGCTGCCGCCCCCGCCGAGTCCGGCAATCAGCACCACGACGGGCGCGCCGTCAAACGGGGGCGGTGAGACGGAGAGCTTCATGGCAGCCTCACTTTCCAATGTGCGCAACGGTGGCGATTTCAACCAGCGCGTCCGGCTTCACCAGCCCGCACTGAATGCAGAAGCGGGCCGGCTTATCGCCGGGGAAGAACTCCGCGTAGATCTCGTTAATCGCGGCGTAGTTTTTCCAGTCGGTGATAAAGATGCTGTTGAACGTCACATCCTCCATCGTGCCACCTGCGGTTTCGATCACGGTCTTGATCGTCTCCAGCACGTGGCGCGTTTGCGCCTTTGGGTCGTTGATAAACACCACGTTGTTGTCTTTATCAAACGGCAGGGTACCGGAGACGTACACCACGCCATCGGCGAGCGTGCCGGGGACAAACGGCGCAATCGGCGTGCTGGTGCCCGGTGGAATAATCACGGATTTCGGCATCGTATGTCTCCTCAGGCGATACGGGCGAGCGGCGGGTTCAGGGCGTCGCAAAAATCGGCGACGTTACTGACCCAGCCAAAAAAGGTTTCGATATTGAACAGCGCCGCTTTCTGGGCAAATTCCGGCCCCGCCTGATGAGTGGCGTCTTCCAGTACCACGCCGAAATACTCGAGGAAGAAGCCGTCGCGCAGGGTCGACTCCACGCAGACATTGGTGGCAATGCCGGTAAAGACCAGATGACGAATGCCCCGGCTGCGCAGCAGGCTGTCGAGTGGCGTGTTGAAAAAGCCGCTGTAGCGCGGTTTGGGCAGCACAATATCGCCTGCCTCCGGCACCAGTTCATCCACCAGCTGATAATCCCAGCCACCTTTAGCCAGCAGCTTGCCCTGCAGTTCGGGCCGTTTGCGCATGGTTTTCAGGGCGTTCGATTTGTGAAAATTGGGCGAGCCGGGGCCACCGGCTTCCACGTATTGATCGTCCCAGCCGTTCTGAAACCAGATGATGAGCATCCCGGCGGCGCGTGCGGCGGCGACGGCGGTTTTGATGTTCTCAATCACCGGCCGGGTAGCGGAGACGTCAAACCCCGCCAGATCCAGATAACCGCCGGGGCTGGCGTAGGCGTTTTGCATATCCACCACAATCAGCGCGCTCTGCGGTGCAGAAAAGGTGATGGCTTCCGGACGGGCATTAAGGGTTGTCATTACGCCACCTCCTTGGTGATGGCAGGAATGTGGGCGCGGCACTGCATCAGCGGCTGAATGCGCTCGCCGAAGGTCTCCACGCCGGTGAGGAAATCGTCGAAGGTCAGCAGAACGCCTTCCGCGCCGGGAACGGCGGCCACTTCGTCGAGCATTCTGGCAACGCTGGCATACGAGCCGACGAGCGTGCCCATGTTGATATTGACGGCAGAGGTCGGGTCGGCCATCTGGCGCACGTTGGTGTCCGCGCCGGAACGGGTATCTTTCTGGCTCTGTTCGGTGAGCCAACTCAGGGCCTCGTCGTCGGCCCCGTCCTTATAACGCTCCCATTTGGCGCGCGCGGCCTCATCGGTTTCGTCGGCAATGACCATAAACAGCACGTAAGAGCCCACATCACGGCCGGTTTTGTCGGCGGCCTCTTTCATGCGTGCGGCGGTTGGGGCGAAGGCGGCGGGGGTGTTGACACCTTTACCGAAACAGAAATTGAAGTCGGCGTATTTTGCCGAGAACGCCATTCCCGCGTCGCTCTGCCCGGCGCAGATCATCTTCATTGGTGCAGAAGGCTGCGGGCTGACGCGACAGTCATTCATGGTGAAGTAGTCACCTTTGAAATCGCTCTTGCCGGTACCCCACAGATCGCGCAGCACCTGCACGTATTCGGTAAGGTACTCATAGCGGCGCGAGAAGTACTCATCTCCCGGCCAGAGCCCCATCTGGTCGTACTCCGGCTTTTGCCAGCCGGTGACCAGATTGACGCCAAAACGCCCCCCGGAGATGGAGTCGATGGTGGAGGCCATCCGCGCGACAATGGCTGGCGGCAGGGTGAGCGTGGCGGCGGTGGCGTAGATCTGAATCCGTGACGTCACCGCCGCCAGGCCCGCCATCAGGGTGAAGGATTCCAGATTGTGATCCCAGAATTCGGTTTTGCCGCCAAAGCCGCGCAGCTTGATCATCGAAAGTGCAAAGTCGAAATGGTAGTGCTCCGCTTTTTGCACGATGGCTTTGTTCAGCTCAAAGGTCGGCATGTATTGCGGAGCAGTGGTCGAGATAAGCCAGCCGTTGTTGCCGATGGGTACAAATACGCCAATTTTCATCACGAACCTCTCTTCACTACGTTGCAGGTGAACAGGGTTTTGCAAAGGGAGTGCCAGTTTTCAAAATGGCTTTGTTATTAATGTGTTAATCAATGGTTGGTGAATTGAGCGTGACAAAAGTGGACTAAATGGTCAAAAACATTGCACACAAAACAGGCATTCATGCGCGATGGGAGTGCAGAATGTCGTGGCGAGGCGGGGGTTTTGCTATGCTGTTGGCAACGCAGAATAAGGAGAGCGGGATGACACAAGGCGCAGTGAAAACAGCAGGTAAACGTTCGCAGGCGGTGAGCGCCAAAAAGCACGCCATCCTCAGTGCGGCGCTGGAGACCTTTTCACAGTTCGGCATTCACGGCACGCGCCTGGAACAGGTGGCGGAGCAGGCCGGGGTGTCCAAAACCAATCTGCTCTACTATTACCCGTCGAAAGAGGCGCTGTATGTGGCAGTAATGCAGCAGATCCTGGATATCTGGCTGGCGCCGCTAAAGGCCTTTCGTCAGGAGTTCGCCCCGCTGGTGGCGATCAAAGAGTACATTCGCCTGAAGCTGGAGGTGTCCCGTGATTATCCGCAGGCATCCCGGCTGTTCTGTCTGGAGATGCTGCAGGGCGCGCCGCTGCTGAAGGCAGAGCTGACGGGGGATTTAAAACAGCTGGTGGACGATAAATCCGCGATCATCGCCGGGTGGGTCGCCAGCGGCAAACTGGCACCTGTCGATCCGCAGCATCTGATCTTTATGATTTGGGCCGCCACCCAGCACTATGCAGACTTTGCGGCCCAGGTTGAAGCGGTAACCGGAAAGACGCTGCAGGACGAAGCGTTTTTCCAGAGCACTCTCGAAAACGTGCAGCGGATGATTATTGAAGGGATCCGCGTGCGCTAGTTTCCCTCACCCTAACCCTCTCCCACGGGGAGAGGGGACTGTTCTGTGCTGTCTTTTATCCCTCGCCCCTATGGGGTGAGGGGACAGCTTAAGTTGCCCTCTTCACACTGCATCAGCGAGGCCAGAAACGCCTCGCGTTCCACTGTTTTCTCCGTCAGGCACTGACTAATGATCATAGGCTGCACGCTGCCTCCCTCGGTACCAGAACCGATAAAATTGCAATCCGCATCGCGCAGGGCGATCCACGCCTGCTGCGCCTTTTTCAGCAGGTCACGCTGTGGGGCCGCCGCACGCTTAATGGCGGACTGATAAGTCTGGTTGAGCTTTTTATCAGCGGCCTGGTACTGCTGCGCGCTACAGGTATTCAGTTCAAGCTGCGTAGTGGCGTTGTCGCACTCGTCCGCCAGCGCGCTGGCGCTCAGCAGCAGGGCGGCGCCTGCGAGAAATACTCTTTTCATCATCCCCTCCGTGTAAAAAAGCCGGATGCGCTGTGCTTATCCGGCCTAAGGTGAAGTTGTAACCCCGGTTAGCGTAGCGTCACCGGGGAGAGTGTACACGATTACCCGATTGTCATCAGGCTGGCGTTACCGCCCGCTGCCGCGGTGTTGACGCTGAGCGAACGCTCCACGTACAGGCGCTCCAGCAGCAGGTTGGTTTCACCGCGGGCGAAGCCCTGCACCGAAACAATCGCCCCGCTGCGGGCCGCAACCTGCTCGCACAGTTCGCGCAGCTGATCGGAATCACCGTGGTAGATAACCGCGTCAAACGGCTGCGCAAGCAGGGCATCAGGCTTCGCAAAGTGAATGCGGGCAGAAACCGCTTTCGGCAGTTGCTTCGCCAGATCGCGGTGCAGACCGTCTTCCGGCCACAGCACTTCACAGCCCGTTGCCATCGCGGCGGCCAGCTGAACCAGCGCATCCTGTTCGTTATCCGCCACGCACAGCACGCGTTCGCGCGGCATCAGCGTCCAGGTGTTGCGTTCGCCGGTAGGACCCGGCAGCAGACGCTGCGTGCCAGCCTGCGCCAGCTCGCCGTACTGCTGTGCGACAGCGCGCAGCTCAGGACGTTTTTCCGCCCAGCTGATGAGTGCTTCCAGCGGCTGCGTCAGCACGGTTTTCAACTGGACATCCACCGGATAGTCCGCGTCCTGGCGTGCCAGCGTCACGCCCAGCGCGCGCTCAGGACGGTTCGCCAGCAGACGGTACAGATAGAGCGGGCCACCCGCTTTAGGACCGGTGCCGGAGAGCCCCTCGCCGCCGAACGGCTGCACGCCCACGACCGCGCCAACCATGTTGCGGTTGACGTACAGGTTGCCCACTTTGGCGCTGCCGGTGACCTGGGCGATGGTTTCGTCGATACGGGTATGCACGCCGAGCGTCAGGCCATAGCCGGAGGCGTTGATCTGCTCAATCAATGCATTCAGGTTGTTACGGTTGTAACGCACCACGTGCAGGACCGGGCCGAAGACCTCTTTTTTCAGCTCGTCGAAGCTTGCCAGCTCGATAAGCGTAGGCGGCACAAAGGTGCCGGTCTGCCACTCGCGGGCATCTTCGCTGTTCTCGCGCACGGCCTGGAACACCGGACGGCCTTTGGCACGCATGGCCTGAATGTGGTTTTCAATATTCGCTTTGGCTTCCGCGTCGATCACCGGCCCGATATCGGTGGTGAGGCGGCCCGGGTTGCCCATGCGGCACTCGGCCATGGCACCACGCAGCATCTTCAGCGTGTGGTCGGCCACGTCGTCCTGCAGGCACAACACGCGCAGGGCGGAGCAGCGCTGACCCGCGCTGTCAAAGGCGGAGGCCAGCACGTCTACCACTACCTGCTCGGTGAGCGCGGAGGAGTCGACAATCATGGCGTTCATGCCGCCGGTTTCCGCGATGAGCGGCGTTGGGCGGCCCTGGGCATCCAGACGGGTGGCGATGTTACGCTGCAGCAGGGAGGCCACTTCGGTCGAGCCGGTAAACATCACGCCGCGCACGCGGTTATCCGCAGTGAGCTTCGCACCCACTGTTTCACCCCGCCCAGGCAGCAGCTGCACCACGCCCGCCGGTACGCCCGCTTCCAGCAGGATGTTAATCCCCTGAGCGGCAATCAGCGGGGTTTGCTCCGCCGGTTTGGCCAGCACGCTGTTGCCTGCGGCAAGCGCGGCGGCAATCTGGCCGGTGAAGATCGCCAGCGGGAAGTTCCACGGGCTGATACAGACCACAGGACCAAGCGGGCGGTGCGTTTCGTTATCGAAATCATCGCGTACCTGGCCTGCGTAGTAGTGCAGGAAGTCGACGGCTTCACGGACTTCGGCGATGGCGTTGCTGAAAGTTTTCCCCGCTTCGCGCACCAGGATACCAATGAGCGACTGCATCTGATCTTCCATCAGCACCGCGGCGCGTTCCAGAATGGCGGCACGTTCTTGCGGCGGGGTGGCGAACCAGATTGGCGCGTTGTTTACCGCGCTCTCCAGCGCCTGCTCCACTTCCGCTTCCGTGGCTTCACGCACGTAGCCGACAATATCTTTTGGCTCTGCCGGGTTGATCACCGGCTGCATCTCGCCGTCTGCGACCGGCTGTTCCAGCATCGGTTTGGCCTGCCATTTCTGCAGCGCGCTGTTGAGCAGGGCAGAAGAGAGGGACGCCAGACGGTGTTCGTTGGCGAGATCCAGACCCGCCGAGTTGATGCGGCCTTTGCCGTACAGCTCGCGCGGCAGGGCAATCTTCGGATGCGGCAGACCAATCTGGCCTTCCTGAGCCGCCATTTTCTCAACGGCCTGCACCGGATCGGCAACCAGTTCGTCCAGCGGCAGGGTGGTATCGGCAATGCGGTTAACGAAGGAGGTGTTCGCCCCGTTCTCCAGCAGACGACGCACCAGGTACGCCAGCAGGGTTTCATGGGTACCGACCGGAGCATAAATACGGCACGGACGGTTCAGCTTGCCCTCTGCCACTTTACCGGTGACCTGCTCGTAGAGCGGTTCACCCATGCCGTGCAGGCACTGGAATTCGTACTGGCCCGGATAGTAGTTCTGCCCGGCCAGGGTATAGATCGCCGCCAGGGTATGAGCATTGTGGGTAGCGAACTGCGGGTAGATCAGGTTCGGTACGCCGAGCAGTTTTTTCGCACAGGCGAGGTAAGAGACGTCGGTGTAAACCTTGCGGGTGTAAACCGGGTAGCCTTCCAGACCTTCCATCTGGGCACGTTTGATCTCGCTGTCCCAGTAAGCGCCTTTTACCAGTCGGATCATCAGGCGACGACGGCTGCGGCTGGCCAGATCAATCAGGTAATCAATAACGAACGGGCAGCGTTTCTGGTAGGCCTGAATAACAAAGCCAATTCCGTTCCAGCCTGCCAGTTCTGGCTCAAAGCACAGTTTTTCCAGCAGATCGAGCGAGATCTCCAGACGGTCTGCCTCTTCGGCGTCGATGTTGATGCCAATGTCATACTGGCGCGCCAGCAGGGTCAGGGATTTCAGGCGCGGGTAGAGCTCTTCCATCACCCGGTCGTACTGCGCGCGGCTGTAGCGCGGGTGCAGGGCGGAGAGCTTGATTGAGATGCCCGGACCTTCATAAATACCGCGGCCGTTGGACGCTTTACCGATGGCGTGGATCGCCTGCTGGTAAGAGACCATGTAGGCCTGCGCGTCGGCAGCGGTCAGGGCCGCTTCACCCAGCATGTCGTAAGAGTAGCGGAACCCTTTATCTTCCAGCTTGCGGGCGTTGGCCAGCGCTTCGGCGATGGTTTCACCGGTAACAAACTGCTCGCCCATCAGGCGCATCGCCATATCCACGCCTTTGCGGATCAGCGGTTCGCCGCTCTTGCCGATAATACGGTTCAGGGAGCGGGAGAGGTTCGCTTCGTTGTGGGTCGAGACCAGCTTGCCGGTAAACAGCAGACCCCAGGTGGCGGCGTTAACGAACAGCGACGGGCTGCGGCCAATGTGTGACTGCCAGTTGCCGTTGCTGATTTTGTCGCGGATCAGCGCATCGCGGGTGGCTTTGTCAGGGATACGCAGCAGTGCTTCTGCCAGACACATCAGCGCCACGCCTTCCTGGGAGGAGAGGGAAAACTCCTGCAGCAGGCTCTGCACCATACCGGCACGGCCGCTGGCGGTTTTCTGGTTACGCAGTTTGTCGGCCAGCTGATACGCCAGGCTGTGCGCCTGCGCGGCGACGGCTTCCGGCAGGCGAGCCTGCTCCAGCAGCATTGGCACGGCGTCCGTTTCAGCACGGCGGTACGCACCGGTAATGGCGGCGCGGCTGACTGACTGCGGCAGGATCTGCTCCGCGAACTCCAGGAACGGCTGATGATTCTCGTCGCCAGCAACCGGCGCGTCTTCGCTCTCATTGGCGGCACCTGCCAGCAGGGCGGGCAGCTCGGGCAGACCTTCGTCGCTCTCAAGCCGTTCGAGATAGTTAAAAATTGCCTGCTTGATTAGCCAGTGCGGCGTGCGGTCAATGCGGGTTGCTGCGGTCTTAATCCGTTCGCGGGTTGCGTCATCCAGCTTAACCCCCATGGTGGTCATGCCCATGCCAAAACTCCTGTTGTTCTTTGATCGTGTTCGGTGGTTAGCCTGAAATATCCACCATGTTGCAACTTTGTGCAACCGTGTTAAATGTGACCCGGCTAGCAAGCTGAAAAATGAATGGATTGTTAACGGATGGTTAGCTGGAAAAAAGCGCTGGCTTCTGCATACGAAGCCTGTTTTTATGCGGTACTTAACACTTTTAAAAGGTGCAACCCGTATAAATGTGAGCAAGTGCAACCTATAGGAAAGACATATAAAACCGGGGATGAATTTGATGTAAATGCAGTGTTAAATCGTTTGTGTGCGAGCACTGCTTACGGCAGGATACGCGCGGCCAACAGAAACACAGATACCCATCACCCCGTTCCGGTGATGACATAACAAGGCAACCCGGACGGTTGTCGCTCGACTTTTGGAGAATTTGAATGGCAATGAGCACACCGATGCTGGTGACATTTCTCGTTTATATTTTTGGCATGATCCTGATAGGGTTTTTGGCATGGCGTTCTACAAAGAACTTTGACGACTACATTCTGGGTGGCCGCAGTTTAGGCCCAATGGTGACTGCGCTTTCTGCGGGGGCATCGGACATGAGTGGCTGGCTGCTGATGGGGCTGCCGGGGGCGATTTTCATCTCCGGCATCTCTGAAAGCTGGATCGCCATTGGCCTGACTCTCGGGGCGTGGATTAACTGGAAGCTGGTAGCAGGCCGTCTGCGCGTGCATACCGAAGTGAACAACAACGCCCTGACGCTGCCGGATTATTTCACCGGCCGTTTCGAAGATAACAGCCGCATTCTGCGCATTATCTCGGCGGTGGTGATCCTGCTGTTCTTCACTATCTATTGTGCCTCCGGTATTGTGGCCGGTGCGCGTCTGTTCGAAAGCACCTTCGGCATGAGCTACGAAACCGCCCTGTGGGCCGGTGCGGCGGCTACCATCCTCTACACCTTCGTGGGTGGGTTCCTGGCGGTAAGCTGGACCGACACCGTGCAGGCGAGCCTGATGATTTTCGCCCTGATCCTGACCCCGGTGATTGTGATCTTCACCGTTGGTGGTTTTGGCGAGTCGCTGGAAGTGATCAAGCAGAAGAGCATTGAAAACGTCGATATGCTCAAAGGGCTGAACTTTGTCGCCATCGTCTCCCTGATGGGCTGGGGTCTGGGCTATTTCGGTCAGCCGCATATCCTGGCGCGCTTTATGGCGGCCGACTCTCACCACACCATCGTTCATGCGCGTCGCATCAGTATGACGTGGATGATCCTCTGCCTGGCAGGGGCGTGCGCGGTGGGCTTCTTTGGCATTGCATACTTCAACAACAACCCGGCGCAGGCGGGAGCGGTAAACCAGAACGCCGAGCGTGTGTTTATCGAGCTGGCGCAGGTGCTGTTTAACCCATGGATTGCCGGTATTCTGCTCTCCGCTATTCTGGCGGCGGTGATGTCCACCCTGAGCTGCCAGCTGCTGGTCTGCTCCAGTGCGATCACCGAAGACCTCTACAAGGCATTCCTGCGTAAAGGCGCAAGCCAGAAAGAGCTGGTGTGGGTAGGGCGCTTCATGGTGCTGGTGGTGGCGCTGGTGGCCATTGCGCTGGCGTCGAACCCGGAAAACCGCGTGCTGGGTCTGGTGAGCTACGCGTGGGCGGGCTTTGGTGCGGCGTTTGGTCCGGTGGTGCTGTTCTCCGTGATGTGGTCGCGTATGACCCGTAACGGCGCGCTGGCGGGGATGATTATCGGTGCGGTCACGGTTATCGTCTGGAAACAGTTCGCGTGGCTGGGCCTGTACGAAATTATCCCGGGCTTCATCTTCGGCAGTCTCGGTATTGTGGTCTTTAGCCTGCTGGGTAAAGCGCCGTCTGCCTCCATGCAGAAACGCTTTGCGGAAGCGGATGCCCATTACCACACTGCGCCGCCGACGAAGCTCCAGGCTGAGTAATTTTTCTTCCTGCACACTGTAAGCCGGGTGAGCGTCAGCGCCACCCGGCTTTTTTCTTGCCAAAATCCGTAATTTACGGTGATATCGCTGCACTTATAACAATGAGGATAGCGAAGCATGACAATCAAAACAGGGTTACTGGCAGCGGCATTCCTGATGCTGGCTGGCTGTACTGCACCGTCGCAGCATATGGCGACTGACACCTGCAAAGTGGATAACCAGATGCAGCAGACCACGCTTTATTTCGGCTTAAATCGTCCGGCCGGGGCGCAGATCACCCCCGACGAGTGGCAGCAGTTTGTTGACCGGGACGTGACGCCGCGTTTTCGTGACGGCTTAACGGTGTTTGATGCGCGCGGACAGTGGCTGGGCAACGACGGTAAAGTGGCGCGTGAGCCGAGCAAGGCGTTGATGCTGATCCACGGAAAAGATGCGCAGAGCGAGAAGAACATTGAGGCGTTACGCGGGATCTATAAATCCCGCTTTGCGCAGGAGTCGGTGATGCGGGTCGATCAGCCGGTGTGTGTGCAGTTTTAATGAAAACGGCGGGATAACCCGCCGTTGTTGTATCGTAGGCCGGGATCGCTGTGCGCCACCCGGCATCACATCACAGCACCAGGCCCGCAAAGCTCGCCGACAGCAAACTCACCAGCGTCGCGCCATACACCAGACGCAGACCAAACCGCGACACCACGTTGCCCTGCTGCTCGTTCAGGCCCTTGATTGCACCTGCGACAATACCGATAGAGGCGAAGTTGGCGAACGACACCAGGAACACGGATAAAATCCCCAGCCCGCGCGGTGACATCTGATGCGCAATTTTTTGCAGCTCAATCATCGCCACAAATTCATTCGCTACCAGCTTAGTTGCCATAATACTGCCGGCATTTAAGGCATCGCTCAGCGGAATACCCACCAGCCACGCCAGCGGATAAAACACATAGCCTAGGATCTGCTGGAAGCTCATGCCAAATACGCTGGAGAAGAGGGCGTTAATGGCGCTAATAAGCGCAATAAAGCCAATCAGCATCGCCAGAATAATCATCGCCACTTTAAAACCGGCCAGAATATACTCGCCCAGCATTTCGAAGAAGCTCTGGGATTCATGCAGTTTTTCGAGCTTAATATCCGGCTCCGCTTCCGGGCGAACCGGGTTGATGACGGAGAGAATAATAAAGGTGCTGAACATGTTCAGAATGAGCGCCGCCACCACAAATTTAGCGTCGAGCATGGTCATATAGGCACCGACAATCGACAGGGAGACGGTCGACATGGCCGTGGCCGCCATGGTGAACAAACGACGTGACGAGAGATCGCCCAGTACGCCCTTGTAGGCAATAAAGTTTTCAGACTGTCCGAGGATCAGCGAACTCACCGCGTTAAAGGATTCCAGCTTGCCCATGCCGTTCAGTTTTGACAGCAGCGTGCCAATCAGCCGAATAAAAATCGGCAAAATGCGCCAGTGCTGAAGAATACCAATGAGTGCGGAGATAAAAATAATCGGGCAAAGCACGCCGAGGAAAATGAACGCCAGCCCTTTTTCACCCATTCCGCCAAAGACGAAATTGGTCCCTTCGCCGGCAAATTTCAGCAGTGATTCAAAGAAACCGGAGACGTATTTAATCAGGAATAACCCGCTTTCGGCGTGCAGGAAAAAGAACGCCAGCGCAATTTCAATAACGATCAGCTGTAAAACAAAGCGAATGCGAATTTTTCGGCGGTCAAAACTTACCAGCCAGGCAAGCGCAAGAATAATCACCAGCGCCAGCAGGAAATGGACAATCTTAAACATGGTTTATTTTCGGTTAGTTTGCGAGGCGGATATTTAGCCACAGCGCTGATTAACCGTAAATGGGCATTTTCGTTATACCTTATAAACCGGAACGTCACGAGCGCAACTATTACCCCGCGATGCGTTTACAACTCGTCATCAAAAACCACACATTTCGCTTGTTTTTCTTATCGCCGTAATGATAATCACTATCACAAGAATTTACCTTTCTTTGCATCAGTTGACCGCGATAAACATTAAAGGTGTCTGCATGTTTGTTCCATTTCTCATTATGTTACGCGAAGGCCTGGAAGCGGCCCTCATTGTTAGCCTCATCGCCAGTTATCTGAAGCGAACCCAGCGCGGACGCTGGATTGGGGTGATGTGGATAGGGGTTTTCCTCGCCGCTGCGCTCTGTCTGGGCCTGGGCATTCTGATCAATGAAACCACCGGTGAATTCCCGCAGAAAGAGCAGGAGCTGTTCGAAGGTATCGTTGCGGTGATAGCGGTGGTGATCCTCACCTGGATGGTGTTCTGGATGCGTAAAGTCTCGCGTAACGTGAAGGTGCAGCTGGAGCAGGCGGTAGATAATGCCCTGCAGAAGGGAAATCATCACGGCTGGGCGCTGATCATGATGGTTTTTTTCGCCGTGGCGCGTGAAGGTCTGGAATCCGTATTCTTCCTGCTGGCTGCCTTTCAGCAGGATGTGGGGATCTGGCCACCGCTGGGGGCGATGCTGGGGCTGGCAACGGCCGTGGTGCTGGGTTTCCTGCTCTACTGGGGCGGCATTCGCCTGAACCTGGGGGCCTTCTTTAAATGGACCAGCCTGTTCATTTTGCTGGTGGCCGCAGGGCTGGCGGCAGGGGCGATCCGCGCTTTCCATGAGGCGGGTCTGTGGAACCACTTCCAGGATGTGGCGTTCGATCTTAGCAATGTTCTTTCTACCCATTCACTGACCGGCACGCTGCTCGAAGGGATCTTCGGCTATCAGGAAACGCCAAGCGTCAGTGAAGTGGCGATGTACTTTATCTATCTTATTCCGGCGCTGGCGCTGTTCTTTATGCCATCGCGCCCCAGTGCTCAGCCGTCGCGTACTGCGCCCTGATGTGCTTACTGTAGTTACAACATACTTTTAAAAGGGAAGGGTCATGGCAATTCAATTTCGTCGTAGTGCGTTACAGGTTGGTGTGGCAGCGCTTGTTGCTTCTGCCTTCGCCGCTCAGGCTGCTGATATTCCACAGGTCAAGGTGACGGTGAATGATAAGCAGTGTGAGCCGATGACCATTACGGTCAACAGCGGTAAGACACAATTTATTATTCAGAACCACAGCCAGAAAGCGCTGGAGTGGGAAATTCTCAAAGGCGTGATGGTCGTGGAAGAGCGCGAAAATATCGCGCCGGGCTTTAGCCAGAAAATGACGGCTAACCTGCAGCCGGGTGAATATGACATGACCTGCGGTCTGCTGACCAACCCGAAAGGTAAGCTCATCGTTAAGGGGAATGCCACAGCGGATGCCGCGAAAGGCACGGCCCTGCTGAGCCTGGGCGATGCCATCACCGCTTATAAAGCGTACGTCGTCAAAGAGACGGCAGACCTGGCGGCGGGAACCAAAGCCTTTACGGATGCGGTGAAAGCGGGCGATATCGACAAAGCGAAATCCCTGTATGCGCCCACCCGTCAGCACTACGAGCGCATTGAGCCGATTGCGGAGCTGTTCTCCGATCTTGATGGCAGTATTGATGCCCGTGAAGACGATTACGAGCAGAAAGCGGCCGATCCAAAATTCACCGGCTTCCACCGTCTGGAGAAAGCCCTGTTTGGCGATAACTCCACCAAAGGGATGGAGAAGTATGCCGATCAGCTCAACAGCGACGTGCTGGAGCTGCAAAAGCGCATCAGCGAGCTGGCCTTCCCGCCATCTAAAGTGGTGGGCGGTGCGGCCGGACTGATTGAAGAAGTGGCCGCCAGCAAAATCAGCGGTGAAGAAGATCGCTACAGCCACACTGATCTGTGGGATTTCCAGGCGAACGTCGATGGCGCGCAGAAAATTGTTAACCTGCTGCGCCCACAGCTGCAGAAAGAGAATAGCGAGCTGCTGGCAAAAGTGGATGCCAACTTTAAGAAAGTCGACACCATTCTGGCGAAGTACCGCACCAAAGACGGGTCTGAAACCTACGACAAACTGACCGACGCCGACCGTAACGCGCTGAAAGGCCCGATTACCACCCTGGCGGAAGATCTCTCCCTGCTGCGTGGCGTACTGGGTCTGGACTAAGCACGATGAACAAGCATGACGAATACGACGTGGCAGAACCGTCACGTCGTCGGTTGTTGAAAGGGGTAGGGGCGCTGGGGGGCGCATTTGCCCTGGCCGGAGGGTGTCCGGTGGCGCATGCGGTAAAACCGCAAAGTGCGCCCGGTACGCTGTCACCGGATGCCCGTATGGAGACGCAGCCTTTCTATGGCGAACATCAGGCGGGCATTCTGACACCACAGCAGGCCTCCATGATGCTGGTGGCCTTTGATTCGCTGGCAAGTGATAAAGCTGACCTGGAGCGCCTGTTTCGCCTGCTGACCACGCGCATCGCGTTTTTGACTGCAGGGGGACCGGCGCCAGAAACGCCAAATCCACGACTGCCGCCTATGGACTCGGGGATCTTAGGGTCGTTCATCGCCCCGGATAATCTGACCATTACGGTGTCGCTGGGCGAATCGCTGTTTGATGAACGTTACGGGCTGGCAAAACAGAAGCCGAAAGCGCTGCAAAAAATGACGCGTTTCCCGAATGATTCTCTGGATGCTGCTCTCTGCCACGGCGATCTGCTCCTGCAGATTTGCGCTAACACGCAGGACACGGTGATCCACGCTCTGCGGGATATCATCAAACACACGCCTGATCTGTTGAGCGTGCGCTGGAAGCGGGAAGGGTTTATCTCTGACCATGCTGCCCGCAGCAAAGGCAAAGAGACGCCGGTGAACCTGCTGGGCTTTAAGGATGGCACCGCCAACCCGGACAGCAGCAACGGCGCGCTAATGAAAGAGGTCGTCTGGGTCACAGCCGATCAGGGTGAGCCTGCCTGGGCCGTCGGCGGGAGCTATCAGGCGGTGCGGGTGATTCAGTTCCATGTGGAATTCTGGGATCGCACGCCGCTTAAAGAGCAGCAGACGATCTTTGGCCGTGACAAGCAGAGCGGGGCGCCGCTTGGCATGAAGCACGAGCATGATGTGCCGGATTACGCCAGCGATCCTAATGGCGATACCATTGCGCTGGACAGCCATATCCGGCTGGCGAATCCGCGCACCAAAGAGACGCAGTCAAGCCTGATGATGCGCCGGGGCTATAGCTACTCGCTGGGGGTGACCAATTCCGGTCAGCTGGATATGGGGCTGCTGTTTGTCTGCTATCAGCACGATCTGGAGAAGGGCTTCCTCACCGTGCAGAAGCGGTTAAACGGCGAAGCGCTGGAAGAGTACGTTAAACCTATCGGCGGCGGCTATTTCTTCGCGCTGCCAGG
This sequence comes from Enterobacter cloacae complex sp. 309I3, assembly GCF_050031595.1. Lineage (NCBI taxonomy): Bacteria > Pseudomonadati > Pseudomonadota > Gammaproteobacteria > Enterobacterales > Enterobacteriaceae > Enterobacter > Enterobacter cloacae complex sp. 309I3. The sequence goes on from NZ_JBLGWI010000001.1 coordinate 1,822,664, forward strand.
CGTGCGCGATTCAAACGCCTGGCTCGCGCAAGGGCTGATAGAAGCCTGATAATTGTCCCTGCGATAGTTCGTGGGGACATTATTTTTTCATATGACTATCCCTCTGTTATATTTCTGTAATATTCCTGTATGAGACTGTTTTCAACTGCAGGAGCAGTCTTAAAAGTTGCATTCAGGTAAAATAAATGTTGCATTTATGATAATCCCTGATGTACTTAAGATAAGACAGCGGTAGTTCCCGGCAGTGATGCTGAATCACTATGGAGATCGCGAATGGTATCGTCCTGTACTGGACAATGTAAACACAACAACCGCAGTACCCGGCGCGGAGGCTCAGACTCCGGCAGCGATTTCCTCACCACTAAATTCTCCCCTTCTATTCAGAAACCAGATTCTACCGACGTGCAGAATGGTGCGCGTAGCTATTCTGTATCGTCATCCGGCAAGGCAAGCAATGGCTTACAAGGAAGCCAACCCTCTGATGTTCGTGCGCATAATCGTGCCGAAACTGGCGCGTGTGATGAATACCAACAACTCAAGGTGCTATCCATGGGAAGACAAAAAGCAGTGATCAAAGCTCGTCGCGAAGCAAAACGTGTGCTGAGACGGGATTCACGTAGTCATAAACAGCGTGAAGAAGAATCGGTCACCTCGCTTGTGCAGATGAGTGGCGTAGAAGCAATTGGCATGGCGCGGGACAGCCGTGATAATTCCCCAATTGTGGCGCGCAATGAGGCTCAGGCGCACTACCTGAATGCTATCGAGAGTAAACAGCTCATCTTTGCAACCGGTGAAGCCGGATGCGGGAAAACCTGGATCAGTGCAGCCAAAGCAGCGGAGGCCCTGATCCATAAGGACGTGGAGAGAATTATTGTTACCCGTCCGGTACTGCAAGCTGATGAAGATCTCGGCTTCTTACCCGGTGACATATCGGAGAAGTTTGCCCCTTACTTCAGGCCCGTATATGACGTGCTGGTGAAGCGACTGGGTGCATCCTTTATGCAGTACTGCCTGCGACCAGAGATTGGCAAGGTGGAAATCGCGCCGTTCGCCTATATGCGCGGACGTACATTTGAAAATGCGGTCGTCATTCTTGACGAGGCTCAGAACGTGACCGCTGCGCAAATGAAGATGTTCTTAACGCGCCTCGGGGAGAACGTGACGGTTATCGTCAATGGCGATATTACCCAGTGCGACCTGCCATCCGGCGTGAAATCCGGCTTGAGCGACGCCATGTCACGTTTTGAGGAAGACGACATGATTGGGGTAGTACGCTTTACCAAAGAAGATTGTGTGCGGTCGGCGCTGTGCCAGCGCACGCTGGAAGTCTATTCCGACTGACGGTAAAACATCGCCGTTTTACCGCTCACCTGTCATCCCTTCCCGGCGTAATGCCGGGAAGCTTCTTTTATTTCTTCTCACGACTCGCGTCTGGTTGTCTTTTAAAAGATTGCCTGTCTTGCGGAATTCATCATGTCGGTTATTCATTTTTGACGCTGGTTTTTTATCACGCTCAGCGAAATGTGATGTGTATTTATAATATCCACAAAGTACCCATGAATATCATGATCGCGCTAATTGTTCGCTCAAATTTAAACGTGAATGTTGTCACATAATGTTACTAAGATGTGAAAATTAAGTTGGTGTATTGTGTCTAATTCTCTATGTTTCGTACTGATTCAAACAACATTCTAACAAGAAAATCCCATGGGGAACCGTTTCCCTGGAACATCACGTTGAGGGTCATACATGAACGAACTGGTTGGTGCAATTAACGGTGTTATCTGGAGCCCGGCGTTAATATTTTTATGTCTGGGTGTCGGCCTCTATTTCTCATTACGTAGTCGTTTTTTGCAGTTACGTCATATAAAACATATGATTACCTTGATGTTTCAGGGGCGTCCTACCGATGCTGGTGTATCGTCGTTCCAGGCACTGACGATGACGCTGGCAGGGCGTGTAGGGACCGGGAACATTGCTGGCGTCGCCACCGCTATTACCTTCGGTGGACCGGGCGCACTTTTCTGGATGTGGATTGTGGCGTTTTTGGGGGCCAGCTCTGCGTTTGTGGAATCTACGTTGGGCCAGGTTTATAAAGAAAAAATTAACGGTGAATATCGTGGCGGTCCTGCCTTTTATATTGAAAAAGGATTAGGCGTTAAATGGTATGCATGGTTATTTGCCGTCGTCACCATTTTCTCCTGCGGTTTATTACTGCCAGGGGTACAAGCAAACTCGATTGGTGCCAGCCTGGATATTGCATTTGGGCTTGATCCAAATGTCACGGCAGCATTACTTGCCGTACTGTTAAGTTTTATTATTTTTGGTGGTGTAAAAAGGATCGCCAGTTTTAGCAGTATGGTCGTTCCGTTTATGGCGCTTGGCTATATTATTGTGGCTTGCGTTATTATCGCCATTAATATTACCGAGCTTCCTGGTGTGATTCTGTTGATCTGGAAAAGCGCTTTTGGTCTGGAAGCTGGTTTTGGTGCCATTCTTGGTCAGGCTATCATGTGGGGCGTTAAGCGCGGGGTCTATTCCAATGAGGCGGCGCAAGGTACCGGGCCGCATGCGTCATCTGCGGCGGCAGTGAGCCATCCGGTGAAGCAGGGGCTGGTTCAGGCTTTCTCGGTCTATATCGACACGCTGTTTGTCTGCTCGGCGACCGGGTTTATGCTGTTGATCACCGGTCTGTATAACGTCCAGGGCATTGACGGTGCTGCACTCTACACCGGTATTTCCGGCGTGGCAGCAGGGCCTGGCTATGTGCAGACGGCAATGGAAAGTATGATGCCAGGCTTTGGTAATTACTTTGTTGCTGTTGCGCTGTTCTTCTTCGCCTTCACCACCATTATTGCTTACTACTATATTGCTGAAACTAATATCGCCTTCATCAACCGTAAAATTCACCGTCCATGGCTGACGTTCGTGCTCAAATTATGCCTGATGGCTTCAACGGTATATGGCACAGTTCGTACGGCGGATCTGGCATGGGGGCTGGGGGATATTGGGGTAGGGCTGATGGCATGGCTTAACATTATTGCCATTGTGCTTTTACATAAAAAAGCGTTTGCCAGCCTTAAGGATTATGAAATTCAGAATGCGCAGGGGGTGGATCCGCACTTTGACCCGATTCGACTGGGGATTAAAAATGCGGATTACTGGCTGGAAGAGCGTAAAGATGAACCTGCTGCGAATCCAGAACAGACGACTTCTGTCGTGAGAGAGCAGAACGCAGGGAAACTGAACAATTAATCGTGGTAGCCCGTATTAATTTACGGGCCCATGGGTCTTGTAGGCCGGGTAAGCGTTAGCGCCACCCGGCGAATAAGGCGACTACGTTGCTGAACTGTCTTTGTCGAACCCCGGTCGGGGATTCTCATCCTCCCCCTTTCGGAGACTATAAAAGAAAAAAGCCCGTACTTTCGTACGAGCTCTTGTCTTGAATATGGCGGTGAGGGGGGGATTGACTCGCTTCGCTCGCCCTTCGGGCAGCCTGTTCGCTGCGCTCGCAGTCTGTCCAACTGGCTGTCGCCAGTTGTCGAACCCCGGTCGGGGGTTCTCATCCCCCCCTTTCGGAGACTATAAAAGAAAAAAGCCCGTACTTTCGTACGAGCTCTTGTCTTAAATATGGCGGTGAGGGGGGGATTCGAACCCCCGATACGTTGCCGTATACACACTTTCCAGGCGTGCTCCTTCAGCCACTCGGACACCTCACCATATTGTTTTGCTGCCTGACCGCTTGGGGGGCAACGGGGCGCTACTATAGGGAGTTGCGCTAAAACGGTCAAGCAGATTTTCAGCTTTAGTGCGTGTTCGGTTAAGCCTTAATCAGCTTTGGTCACAGCACGGGCGCTTAACGCTGTGAATCGAGCGCTTCGCTGTTTTTCACCACTTCCTGCGCCTTACCGTAGCTCTCGATCAGCAGCTGGTACGCCGGGAAAATGTGCGTGTAGACTTCTGCCCACTCGGCCGCATCTTCACGGTTCCATGTCCGCTGGATCTCAGAGGCAACGGCCGCCGTATCCATTGGCACCACGCCCGCCTGCACCACACGGGCCAGGGTGATCTCCTGCGCCATTTTGCTGTAAGTACCGGACGCATCAATCACCGCAAAGACTTTATAGCCATCCGCCACTGCGCTAATCGACGGAAATGCCATGCAGACGCTGGTGATGGTACCGGCGATAATCAACGTCTTACGTCCGGTGGCTTTAACCGCAGCCACAAATTCCGGGTTATCCCAGGCGTTGATCTCCCCTTTACGTGCCACATACCGTGCATGCGGCGCGTTGGCATGAATTTCCGGGATGAGCGGACCGTTCGGGCCCTGCGGGACGGAAGCGGTGGTGATCACCGGGATGTTCGCAAGCGTCGCGATTTTCGCCAGAGCCGCCGCACGGGCACGCAGCTCTGGCATCGGCATATCGCCGACGGTCTGGAACAGGCCACTCTGGTGGTCGATAAGCAACATCACCGCATCGTTCACATCAATGATCGGACGTGCTCCATTAAAGTTGGCAGGTGTAGACATGTTCATCTCCTTTATTACGGTTAGATCTGGCCGAAACGGCCGGAGTTGAAATCACGAATGGCTTCATTGATTTCGGTTTTACTGTTCATCACGAACGGGCCGTAGCCCACAATCGGTTCATTCAGCGGCGCACCGGCCATCAGCAGTACTTTGGCATCGCTGCTGGCTTCCAGGTGTAACCTGTCACCTTCCTGACTCATGACCACCAGCTGTGCTTCTCCCGCGTGAGCCGTACCGTTCACCGTGACATGGCCTTCCAGCACCACCAGCGCCGTGCTCCAGCCCTCTGGCTGACTCAGCGTGACGTGGCTGCCCTGGTTGAGGGCAATGTCCCACACGTTCAGCGGTGAGAAGGTATGCGCCGGTCCGCTAACATCGTCGTAGTGACCAGCGATAACCCGCAGCGAGCCGCTGTTGTCGGGCAGCGTCACCACCGGGATATCGGCTTTGGTAATGCTCTGATAGCCCGGCGTGGCCATTTTTTCTTTCGCCGGCAGGTTGACCCAAAGCTGCATCATCTTGAGCTCTCCGCCTTTGTGCGCGAACGCGCTGGAGTGGAACTCTTCATGCAGAATGCCTGCACCGGCTGTCATCCACTGCACGTCGCCCGGACCAATGACGCCGCCTCTGCCGGTGGAGTCGCGATGCTCCACTTCGCCGGAATAGACAATGGTGACCGTTTCAAAACCACGATGCGGATGCTCGCCCACCCCGCGTTTTGTGCCGTCCGCCGGGAAGGTATGTGGGCCTGCGTAGTCCAGCAGTAAGAACGGGCTCAGCGACTCGCCGTGTGTCTGATAAGAAAACATCGAACGCACCGGGAAACCATTGCCAACCCAGTGTTGACGGGGGGCGGTATAGACGCCTGTTACGTTTTTCATGATGAACTCCTGATGTTCTGTTGATGTAATTAGCTTATATTCAGAGTTAATGTTCCGGTAGAGAGTGAAAATGGCATTCACTGTTCTGAAAATAGAACGATGAGGATTTATGCAGGATCTCAATGACTTTGTGTGGTTTGTGAAAGTGGTCGACTACGGTGGTTTTGCAGCAGCAGGGCGGGCACTCGATCTGCCTAAGTCCAGACTGAGCCGCCGTATTGCGCAGCTTGAAGAGCGGCTCGGCGTGCGGTTAATTCAACGTACAACGCGACAATTTACGGTAACGGAGGTCGGGCAGACGTTCTATCAACACTGCAAAGCCATGATGGTTGAAGCGGAAGCAGCGGAAGAAGCCGTGGCCGCGCTGCAGGCGGAACCGCGCGGTATCGTCAGGCTCACCTGTCCTGTCACGTTGTTGCATGTGCATGTTGGCCCGATGCTGGCGCGCTTTATGGTGCGCTATCCCGGGATCAACCTTCAGCTGGAAGCAACGAACCGGCGGGTGGATCTGGTGGGGGAGGGTGTGGATGTGGCGATCCGCGTGCGTCCCCGTCCGTTTGATGACAGCGATCTGGTATTACGGGTGCTTGCCGACCGGGGACATTGCCTGGTCGCGGGCCCGGCCTTGATTGAACGCCTGGGAAAACCGTCGATGCCGTCAGAACTCAGCGCCTGGCCCGGGTTGAGTATGGGCGAGGGTAAGCATATCCATAAATGGCAATTATGCGGCCCGGAAGGCGCGAAAGCAGAAATCCATTTTTCCCCGCGCCTGATTACCACCGACATGCTGGCGCTGCGTGAAGCGGCCATGGCGGGCATCGGTGTGGTGCAACTGCCGATATTGATGGTGAAAGATCAGCTGGCATCAGGAGAGCTGATTCGGGTGCTGGAGGCGTGGGAGCCAAAAAGAGAAGTGATTCATGCGGTTTATCCATCAAGACGCGGATTACTGCCGTCCGTCAGGGCGCTGGTGGATTTTCTTACAGAAGAGTATGCACGGATGGTTGAAGAGTAGTTTTTTGTAGGTCGGGTAAGCGCAGCGCCACCCGACATGAAGAGCGCAGGGGCTCAAGGTTCTCATCCCGCCGCAAGCGAGCAACATGCGAAAAAAAAGCCCGCATTTTCATGCGAGCTCTTCTTTAAATATGGCGGTGAGGGGGGGATTCGAACCCCCGATACGTTGCCGTATACACACTTTCCAGGCGTGCTCCTTCAGCCACTCGGACACCTCACCATATTGTCATCCCGTTGTTGTCGGGACGGGCGCTAATTTAAGGAAAAGCCGAACAGCCGTCAACACACTTTTTCAGTAAATTAGCGCATTTAGACAAACTTCAAACAACATGATTCTTAAATGTGCTGAAAGCGCCTTTTTTATCGGCAACGCGGTCCGGCGATAAATTTGTTATGCTGGCAATCCAGTTGAAAATGAAAATAAAACAGCGCAAAAAAGGCAGGAATGAGTATGGATATTATCTTCTATCACCCCACTTTTGATACGGCTTACTGGATTAAGGCACTTTCGGCAGCGTTACCGGGGGCGCGCGTGCGTGAATGGAAGCGTGGTGATAACGAACATGCAGACTACGCGCTGGTCTGGCATCCCCCGGTCGAGATGCTCCAGGGGCGCAAGCTGAAGGCCGTTTTTGCCCTCGGTGCCGGTGTGGATTCCATTCTGAGCAAACTGAAAGCGCACCCTGAAATGCTGCCGGAGGAAATCCCCCTGTTCCGCCTGGAAGATACCGGCATGGGCCAGCAAATGCAGGAATATGCCGTGAGTCAGGTGCTGCACTGGTTCCGGCGTTTTGACGATTATCAGGCCTTAAAACTGCAATCCCGTTGGGAGCCGCTGCCAGAATATCAACGTGAAGAGTTTACCATCGGTATTCTCGGGGCGGGCGTGCTCGGCTCAAAAGTGGCCGAAGCGCTGGCACCGTGGGGCTTCCCGCTGCGCTGCTGGAGCCGCAGCCGCAAGAACTATCCTGGCGTTGAGAGTTTTGCCGGAACAGATGAACTCCCGGCGTTTCTGAAGGGGACGCGCGTACTGATCAATCTGCTGCCGAATACGGCGGAAACGGTCGGCATTATTAATAGCGCGCTTCTGAATCAGCTGGCGGATCAGAGTTACGTGATGAATCTGGCGCGCGGGGTTCATCTGGTGGAAGCCGATCTCCTCAAAGCTCTTCATGGTGGCAAGGTGAAAGGCGCGATGCTGGATGTGTACAGCCGCGAGCCGTTGCCGGCAGAGAGCCCGCTGTGGGCACATCCGCGCGTGGCGATGACCCCACACGTCGCCGCCGTGACGCGTCCGGCAGAGGCGGTGGCCTATATTACGCACACCATCAGTGAGATAGAGCAGGGCAACGCGGTGACCGGGCAGGTCGACAGAACGCGCGGCTACTGAGTGAAACCCGGCGTTAGCCGGGTTTTTGCTAATAATCGCAGCAGATAACTGCTATCCTTTGGAAAAACCGCAGAGGAGAGAGAGATGTATCCCGTTGACCTGCATATGCACACCGTCGCCAGCACCCACGCGTATAGCAACCTCCATGATTACATTGCGCAAGCGAAGCTCAAGGGCATCAGGCTTTTTGCGATCACCGATCATGGCCCGGATATGGCGGATGCGCCGCACTACTGGCATTTTGTGAATATGCGGATCTGGCCACGCCTGGTGGATGGTATTGGGATACTGCGTGGCATTGAGGCGAACATTAAAAATACCGACGGTGAGATCGACTGCACCGGCCCGATGCTGACATCTCTTGACCTTATTCTCGCCGGTTTCCATGAACCTGTCTTTGCGCCTCAGGATAAAGAAACCAATACCGCAGCTATGATTGCCACCATTGCCAGCGGCAACGTGCATATTATTAGCCACCCCGGCAACCCGAAGTACCCAATTGATATTCAGGCTGTCGCGCAGGCGGCAGCGAAGCATCACGTGGCGCTGGAGATTAACAACTCCTCCTTCGTGCACTCGCGTAAGGGCAGTGAAGCGAACTGCCGCGAAGTGGCGGCCGCAGTGCGTGATGCAGGAGGCATGGTGGCGCTGGGTTCAGATTCCCATACTGCGTTCACACTGGGTGATTTCAGCGAGTGCCTGAAAGTGCTGAATGATGTTAACTTCCCGGAAGCGCAAATCCTGAACGTGACCCCTCGTCGCATGCTCGATTTCCTTGAGTCGCGCGGAATGGAACCGATTGCCGAATTTGCCGATCTTTAATTGTGTAATGGAATAAAAAAATGAATGAGTTTTCCATCCTTTGCCGCGTGCTGGGTACGCTGTACTACCGCCAGCCTCAAGACCCGCTGCTGGTCCCGCTCTTTACATTAATTCGTGAAGGGAAACTGGCGCAGAACTGGCCGCTGGAACAGGATGATTTACTGGAGCGCCTGCAGAAAAGCTGCGACATGCAGCAAATCTCCACAGATTACCACGCGCTGTTTGTGGGGGAAGAGTGCCGTGTTTCACCTTACCGCTCTGCCTGGCAGGAAGGGGCAACGGAAGCGGAAGTGCGCGCTTTTCTTTCAGAGCGCGGCATGCCGCTGACCGACACGCCTGCCGATCATATCGGTACGCTGCTGCTGGCCGCATCCTGGATTGAGGACCACGCCGGTGACGATGAGAACGAAGCCATCGAAACCTTGTTCGAAATGTACCTGCTGCCGTGGGTCGGGACATTCCTTGGGAAAGTTGAAGCGCATGCCACCTCGCCATTCTGGAGAACGCTGGCTCCCCTGACGCGTGACGCCATCGCTGCAATGTGGGATGAGCTGGAAGAAGAGAATGAAGAGTGATCATGATCACATTAGTTATGCAACGCAACGCATCATCTTGCATATAATGTGCTTCTGATCTCATTTCCATGGCTCGCTTCTGCTAAGATGCGCGCCATGAACATATTACTTTGTATCGCACTCACAACAGGTATCCTCTCCGGGCTTTGGGGATGGGTAGCCGTCTCTCTCGGACTACTCAGCTGGGCTGGATTTCTCGGCTGCACGGCCTACTTCGCCTGCCCGCAGGGTGGGATCAAAGGGCTTTTTATCTCTGGCTGCACGCTGATGAGCGGCGTTATCTGGGCGCTGGTTATCATGAAGGGCAGTGCGCTCGCTCCGCATCTGGAGATCCTCGGCTATATCATGACGGGTGTGGTCGCCTTTTTGATGTGCGTTCAGGCAAAGCATCTGTTGCTGTCGTTTGTACCCGGCACGTTTATGGGGGCGTGTGCCACCTTTGCGGGGCAGGGTGACTGGAAGCTGGTGGTCCCCTCGCTGGCGCTGGGGTTGCTGTTTGGCTATGCCATGAAGAACAGTGGTCTGTGGCTGGCGGCACGACGAGAAAAAGCGCAAAACGTGCCAGCGGTGAGTGAATAAAAAAAGGCGAGATAACTATCTCGCCTTTTTTATGCGCGTCCTGTCAGGATTCCGGAGGAACCGACATATCGCGGTATTTCACCAGTACCGGGTTTTGCACGTCTGCTTTGTTTTGCAGATCCCACAGCCCGCGGTCGATACCATCATTTATCAGGAAGATAACTCCGGTTTCAATGGCTGACATCAGGCACATCATCACCGGCTCGTTAGAGGTATAACCGATTTCACCCTCCAGCAGACGCTGATAGTCAATGAAGCGGAACACCCCGGCCTGCACTTCATAAGAGAGTATGGTTTTGCTGGTGGTTACCGAAGAGAGCACTTCCCCGGTACTGACGTTAACGACACGCAGGTTAACGGCAATTTGGTCGAGCTGATACTGCGTATCTGCACCGATACCGAAATAACGTGCGCCAGCACCGCCAGATTTCACGTTACTTTCGTAACCGATAATCGACCCTTCAATCATAACGTTCGCCGCAGCCAGAGATTGCAGCGGCATGCGGTTATTATCTGCAACGGTACCATTCTCCTGCGCCGCACGAATAATTTTTCGTTCATTTAACAGGTTTTGCAGCCCCTGACGTTCCAGAGGAATAAACCAGCGCGAATCTTTCAGCGCGGTCACCAGCATGGCGGTGGCGCTTTGCGGTACGGCCGTAGAGAAGTTACTTGCCGGGTAAGGTTTAAATTGCCCGGTTTCATCCTGAATGTTGTAGACAGAGACAAATATTTTACCTGTCGGGGCAGGTAAATGGGTTAAATCACGATAACTTTGAGCCCGAGGCATTAATGTCGGTTTTGCAGCTTCTTTAGGTGGAGCAGTTAAACAACCGCTCAATAAGCACACTGCAACAAGTATCATGAAGCGCTGCATGATCGTTGTCCTTATTTTGGGGTTGTTCAAAAGTCAGTCGAGTTATTTTGTAAACCGGAAACCTGAATGGTTGAGGTTTTTCCGGTTTTACGATCGGTAACGTTCAACTGGAGCTGCCCGTCCCTGTTGGCGATATCGACAATGAAGTCATTGGTCACCATGCGGCCGGGTTTGCCGGTGTTGATATTAGTCAGCAAACCGCCCAGAATTTGCGACTGGATCGCCTGGGTGAAGTTGTCCAGTGCAGATGGCGTATCCACGCTAAAATCCTTGAAGCTGGGATCTTTATAAGAATTTTGCGCCTGGGCTTCATTCAACATGAACGCCCCATTATTCGGGTTACCACCAAAGTTGGGATTACGGAACTGGAATGTCATATTCCCGGCCCAGCTTAATGGGGTGATGAGCATTATCGAAACAACTGCATATGCAATACGCATGACAGCCTCCGGATATAGGTTCGCTAGAACTCGTCTTTTGCTAAATCTCTTGTGCTTAATAGCGCTTTGTCTATTTGCATGCGATTAATAGCGTCTTCTGATTGCGCCAGCGCCAAGGCTACGTTTTTATCGAAGTCTATTTTGGTGGGAAATAAAAATGTTTGATAAATAACGAACTGATTAGCCGTTATTGTTATCCAACTTCCCCATCGTGCACTGGGCCGCTCGTTGATTGTTATATTTCCAGGATACGTACTGTCCCATTTATCACTGAAGGCACGATAAAAATTGTGTCCGACAGAAGAGACGGTATGGTCCGTTAACAATCCGGGAACTTCGACCTCGACGGCCTTCAGGTTCCCGGCAGCGAGCAGAAAGCCCGCTGCGGCAATCCAACTCATGGTGCGTTTCATGTGATTAACGCCTGAGGTTATCGTTTGCCCATGAAACCGCCTGAGTTCGGTTTTTAACAGCTATCTTCTTGAAAAGATTATAAAGGTGCGTCTTTACCGTATTTTCGCTGATAAATAACGAACGGGCGATTTCAATATTTGAAGCACCAATGCGCAATTTGTTCAGGATCTCTTTCTCGCGGTGCGTTAGCAGTGCTGACTCTGAGCTGTTGTAGCGGTAATTTCCGGAGTGCGTGATAAGGTAGCTGGCCAGCTTTTGCGAAAAATAACACTCTCCTCGCAAAATACCTTGCAGGCCTTCTACCACCCGATTCTCTTCTTCAGTGACGTAGAACACGCCATTGATATGCGGCCAACTTTCAATGTCCCGGAAAGGATACTCGTCAGGCGTATTCAATAATAACACGCGGATGTTATTGTTTTTCCTGCTCAAAGTATCTTGCCAGTAATGGATGAGCTTTTTATCCGCTTCCATCATATCGAAAAGAATAATGCTGCCAGGTGCAATATCATCGAAAGAACGTTGAATATTATGCAATTTCCCGTTCAGTGATAAAGATTGCTTTAAATGTTGTAATAAAGCGGTCGCCTGCAAAGAAGGTTTTGTGATCAACAGTAATGTATGACCATGTAAACTATGGACTTCATTATACATGATGAACCCCCACTTTTTTATGACACCTGGCAGTTGTCCTCCTGCGAAAAGAGGACACCAGAAGTACTGACAGATGTTGCGCTGCTGTGTGTAGAATCAAACCATAACCTCCACAAGGGAGGAAAATATAAAACGAATTTCGTACATCTAATTTCAATCTAGCTTTTACGAAGTTTAAAGCAAGTGTTAAACGTGTAACAAGATGTAAAAATCAATATTAATTTGTGAAATTACACCTTCTTAAACGCCTTTAATTGATGAGAAAGTTGTACAGATAAATAACGCTGCATAGATTTTAAAAATCATACAAATATTTATATGTGACTGATTTTAATGTTTTTATGCTATTCTTTTTCAGAAATTTTAAAGTGTGAGTTTCAAAAAAAATCTAAGCTACGGAATGAATGCCGCTTCGCCTTAAGAAATCGCGTCTTGTGTCACACGTTAACGTTAATGTCATCCTGTCGTTACGTTTAACCCTTCCTCTCTCGCGTCGGAACAGCCGCTGCGATGTTTCACCCATTTGCGATGGATAAGGCTTTATAAAAATTAAATGGCTTCGCTTATCACTATTTTTGTTCAGGAATTAATACTTTGAGGTGACCTGTAAAATAAAAATAAGCCGCGCGGGTGAGATATTTAACGTGTTTCGGCAGACATACTCTTCACCGTAACGACGCGTTAACAAAATATGCGTTGTTCTAACCTGAAGTCTTTTAAAACAGCCAGGTCCAGGGTGGCAACATGAAAAACACATCGTTATTTATGATGTTTACATTACTGGGAGCGCCTGGGGTTGTCACCGCGGCGAATTCAGATTTGGCTACCTCTGAATATAACTTTGCGGTAAATGAATTAAGCCGTACATCATTAAATCAGGCAGCCATTATTGGTCAACAGGGTGTACTTAATGACGCTCAGGTGCGCCAGGACGGTTCAAAATTATTGTCCATCGTTTCCCAGGATGGGTCAGGTAACAGGGCGCGGGTTGATCAATCAGGGACTTATAATATTGCGTATATTGCTCAGAGCGGCTTTGCGAATGATGCAGATATTACGCAGGACGGATTTGGTAATAGTGCGAAAATTATCCAGAAAGGGTCGGGTAATAGGGCAAGCATCACGCAGTACGGTACACAGAAAAACGCAGTTGTAGTGCAAAAACAGTCGCAAATGGCAATTCGCGTTATTCAACGTTAGTTATTCGCGGCGACTTTAATCAATCCGATGGGGGTTTTACCATGAAATTTATCAAAGTGGCAGCTCTTGCAGCAATCGTCGTTTCTGGTAGTGCTATGGCCGGTCTCATTGATCAAGGTGGCTGGGGCCATGGACACGGTCATGGCCATGGTCAAGGCGGTAATGGCCCAAATTCAACCCTGAATATTTACCAGAACGGTGGCGGTAACTCAGCTGTCGCCTTGCAGACCAATGCCAGAGATTCAACGCTGTCTATTAGCCAGAGCGGTGGCGGTAATGGCGCAGATGTTGGACAAGGTTCTGACGACAGCACCATCTCTCTGACTCAGAATGGTTTTGCCAACAGCGCAACGCTTGATCAATGGAACAGTCACGACTCTACAATGAATGTGAGCCAGTACGGTGGATTTAACGGCGCAATGGTTGATCAGACTGCGTCTAATTCTACGGTCAATGTTACCCAGATTGGTTTTGGTAACCACGCTGCAGCTTATCAGTATTAATACTGAAATCTGTGCTACAAAAAAACAGGGCCTCAGCCCTGTTTTTTTTCGGGAGTGCATCATGAATACCTTAATTCTCCTTGCCGCGCTTTCCAGTCAAATAACGTTTAACACATCGCAGCAGGGCGATATGACCACCATTATTCCCCAGGTTACGCTGACAACGCCGTGTGATTGTCTGGTACAAATCGTGGCTGAACGGGAAGGGCAGAGTGGTCAAAGTACATCACGCCAGCAAAACAGGCTTTTTATCCCCGCTAATCAGACGATCGATTTAATGCGGCTGAGTTTAAATATTGGTACGGGGGATACGGTGAACATTATTGTCACCGTCTCTGATGGTAAATCGCTTCATTTATCACAGCAGTGGTCACCGCCGGAGAAGAGGCTTTAATCATTCATAAAATCAATGATTTGCCAATGTGGCAGGCCTTCACCGTTGAGCTATGCTGATAACAGGAACTGAGCAACTAAGTTCCGGAACGTGAAACTACGTTTGCTTTAATGGAGCGCTTTTACCCCTCAAGGACGATTTTCATTGAGGAGTACATACACGTGACCAAATATATCGCTCAACTCGCTTCTGGTTTTAGTCTGCTCGTTTCTCTTTTTGTAACCCCGGTTTTTGCGGCGACGGTTGTTGAGGGTGGGGTCATTCATTTTCGCGGCGCGATTGTCGCCGACCCCTGTGAAGTGACTGCACAAACTCGGCAGTTTGCGTTGTCATGCCCGGAAAATAACCGGATGCATACGCGCATGGTCAGTTATGAAGATGCACTTAATGGCCATGTGACCGATACCAGCCTCGCCACCCTCAGCATGAAGTACCTCAATCCTGAAAAAACGCTCGCGGTGGTACAAATTCAGTACCGCTGATGTGTGCTCTTCCGCTTTACGGCGGAAGAGGTTTTTCCCGATAGTTTTTTCTCTCGGGTACCTCTGCGATACACTTAAGAAAATGGCGGGAAGCAGAGGGTATTTATGAAACCGCAAATTGACGTTATTCATGGCGATATCACGACGATGCACGTTGATGTGATCGTCAATGCAGCCAATCCGTCACTGATGGGCGGCGGTGGCGTGGATGGCGCTATCCACCGGGCTGCCGGACCGCAACTGCTGGAAGCCTGCAAGACTGTGCGTCAGCAACAGGGGGAGTGCCCACCGGGTCATGCCGTTATTACGCTTGCGGGCGATCTTCCCGCGAAAGCGGTGATTCATGCCGTGGGGCCAATATGGCATGGCGGCGATCGGCATGAGGCGAGTATCCTCGAAGAGGCCTACCGAAACTGCCTGCGTCTGGCCGCTGATAATGGCTATAAAACCATGGCGTTTCCGGCCATCAGCACCGGAGTCTATGGCTATCCGAAAGCTGCCGCAGCGACGATTGCGGTAGACACCGTGTATCGTTACCTGTCGCTTAAACCGATGCCCGAAAAAGTGACATTTGTCTGTTTCGATGAGGAGACACTGCATCTTTATCAGCGGCTGTTGACCCAGCGCGGACAGGAATTAGAGACCTGAAACACACGCGGCGCACTGAGTGCGCCGCGTTTTTTTATGATGCTCTTACCTGCGGTTTCCCGGAGAAAAGGAAACGCAGAAGCGGTATCCGCAGGTGGATTTCGTAAAGCACGATGGCGATTCCAATCACAAAGACCAGCCCGGTAAAGAAGCCCAGCGTGTTGGAGGCGATATGCGGTGTGATATAGGCCCCGAAGAACAACGTCAGGGGATGGTGCACCAGATAGATAAACAGCGAAGCATTGACGAAATAGGTGACGCGGCTGGACTTAAAATTAAGCAGCCGGTGGCCCAGCGCAAAGACCACATTCACCATCCACAGGCCCAGCAGCATGGTAATGACGCTCTCGGTTTCATACATCCACGCATCGCCGCTGCCGTAGCGCTGATTTAACAGATAGGCCGCAAACGCGATGGCGGCACCAAAAGCACACCACGGTGAGGGCGTCGTAAACAGCGACTTAAGCTTCGGATAAATAAAGGCCAGCGCCCCGATTAAAAAGAAGGGGATGTAGAACAGCGACTGCATCACCACAAAATTGAATAATCCGTCGCTCAGAATCGGCGGATAGACAATAAACAGCGTCCGTCGCACTGCCGCATAGGCGATGCCCAGCAGCAAAAAGAGCAGCGACAGTTTTCCCAGGGTGATACTGGCGAAAAAGGCGTTAGCTTTGTCGCTTAAATGGCGGCGAAAGCGGCTAAAAATCAACACGCTGACCGTGGTTAGGACCACCAGCACCAGCAGGAACCAGAGGTGGGACACCAGATCCCAAACCAGGGTGTTGTATTTTTCGTATAGCGACAGATTAGGCCAGTTCTCCGCCTTACCCTTTACGTACTGCAACATGATGAACTGCGGCAGCGTCAGCAGAGGAATGGCGGTGAGCATCGGAATGCCGACGCGCTCCACGCGCACTTTCCACCAGCGCTTGATGGGGTAGCGCAGAAACAGCATATAAGAGAAATAACCTGAAATGACAAAAAACACCTGCATGCGGAAGGCGTGAATAAAGTCATTAAACAGCGTCAGCCACCAGGAGGGCATTTGACTATTAACATGCCAGGTGTGGCTGGAGTAAATCAGTGAAATGTGGAAGGGGATCCCTAATAGCATCAGCCATGCCCGGATCGAGTCGAGGAAGTATTCACGTTCTACAGGTGTTGTGCTCATATAACTTTGTGCATTCTCAGACTTTTCGCCTTATCCCTAAGACTCATAATGGTTACATTCGAAGCCAACCCTACACCAAGACCGACATCCTGTCTCCAGGATAAGCACGCAAAGTGAAAAGCGGGTTCTTTCATTTGCTTAATCCCTGAGCCAGCGAGCTGAACAAAGCGGTGATAATGTTGTCGGATTGCCTGAGTTTCCATTAAAATGGATCGGATCGATATAAGCACACAAAGGGGGAAGTGCTTACTTATTATGAAACATAAACCACAGATGATGAAAATGCGTTGGTTGGGTGCTGCAGTGGTGTTATCCCTGTATACCTCATCGGCACTGGCCTTTAACATCGACGATGTCGCAAAACAGGCAAAATCGATGGCAGGCAAGAGCTACGAAGCGCCGAAAAGTAACTTGCCCTCCGTTTTCCGCGACATGAAATATGCGGACTATCAGCAGATCCAGTTCAATCACGATAAAGCGTACTGGAACAATATTAAGACCCCGTTCAAGCTTGAGTTTTATCATCAGGGTATGTACTTCGACACCCCTGTAGCCATCAATGAAGTGACGGCAACGGCGGTACGTAAAATCAAATACAGCCCGGATTACTTCAATTTTGGCGATGTGCAGCACGACAAAGATACGGTTAAAGATCTGGGCTTTGCAGGCTTCAAGGTGCTTTACCCGATCAACAGCAAAGATAAAAACGACGAAATCGTCAGCATGCTCGGCGCCAGCTACTTCCGCGTTATTGGCGCGGGACAGGTGTACGGGCTTTCTGCGCGCGGCCTGGCTATTGATACCGCGCTGCCATCAGGTGAAGAATTCCCACGTTTCCGCGAGTTCTGGATCGAACGTCCAAAACCAACGGATAAACGTCTGACTATCTACGCACTGCTGGATTCCCCGCGTGCAACGGGCGCGTACCGCTTTGTGATCATGCCTGGGCGTGACACGGTGGTTGACGTGCAATCTAAAGTCTACCTGCGCGACAAAGTGGGTAAACTGGGCGTTGCGCCGCTGACCAGTATGTTCCTGTTTGGGCCGAACCAGCCGTCACCGGCGACCAACTTCCGTCCTGAACTGCACGATTCCAACGGCCTGTCTATTCATGCCGGTAACGGTGAGTGGATCTGGCGTCCGCTGAACAACCCGAAACATCTGGCTGTCAGCAGCTTTGCGATGGAAAACCCGCAAGGTTTCGGCCTTCTGCAGCGTGGCCGTCAGTTCTCTCGCTTTGAAGATCTGGATGACCGCTACGACCTGCGTCCAAGCGCGTGGGTGACCCCGAAAGGTGACTGGGGCAAAGGGAAGGTTGAACTGGTTGAAATCCCAACCAATGATGAAACCAACGATAACATCGTCGCTTACTGGACGCCGGATCAGCTGCCGGAAGCCGGGAAAGAGATGAACTTCAAATACACGATCACCTTTAGCCGCGACGAAGACAAACTGCATGCGCCGGATAACGCGTATGTCATGCAGACTCGCCGTTCAACGGGTGACGTGAAACAGTCTAACCTTATCCGTCAGCCTGACGGTACCGTCGCTTTCGTGGTGGACTTCACCGGCCAGGACATGAAGAAACTGGCGCCAGATACTGCCGTGACCGCCCAGGCCAGCATCGGTGATAACGGTGAGATCGTTGAGAACACCGTACGTTACAACCCGGTAACGAAAGGGTGGCGTCTGACCCTGCGCGTGAAAGTGAAAGATCCGAAACAGACCACTGAAATGCGCGCTGCGCTGGTCAGTAACGATCAGCCGCTGAGTGAAACCTGGAGCTATCAGCTACCTGCCAATGAATAATACATCTGAATATATTGATGCCATGCCGCTGACGGATATCGAAAAAGCGGCACTGCCTGAGAGCGACATCCGCGCGGTACATGCCGCGCTGGATGGGGAACATCGTCAGTTTTCACGTGATGACGATTCTCCGCTGGGGTCAGTGAAGGCACGTCTGGAGCAGGCATGGCCGGACTCGCTGGCAGAAGGGCAGTTGATTAAAGACGACGAAGGACGCGATCAGCTTCAGGCGATGCCGAAAGCAACGCGTTCTTCCATGTTCCCCGACCCCTGGCGTACCAACCCGGTTGGCCGCTTCTGGGATCGCCTGCGCGGGCGTGACGTGACGCCACGCTATCTGTCGCGTCTGACAAAAGAAGAGCAGGCCTCCGAACAGAAATGGCGTACCGTGGGGACGATCCGTCGGTACATTCTTCTGCTGCTGACGCTGGCGCAGACGGTTGTCGCAACCTGGTACATGAAGACGATTCTGCCTTACCAGGGCTGGGCGCTGATCAACCCGGCAGACATGATGGGCCAGGATATCTGGGTCTCTTTCATGCAACTGCTGCCGTATATCCTGCAAAGTGGCATTCTTCTGCTGTTCGCCGTTCTCTTCTGCTGGGTTTCGGCCGGTTTCTGGACCGCGCTGATGGGCTTCCTGCAGTTGCTGATGGGACGAGACAAATACAGCATTTCGGCGTCTACGGTCGGGGATGAACCCCTGAATCCTGAGCACCGTACGGCACTGATTATGCCTATCTGTAACGAAGACGTTGACCGCGTATTCGCGGGGCTGCGCGCAACCTGGGAGTCCGTTAAGGCGACCGGTAACGCCGCCCATTTCGACGTCTATATCCTGAGCGACAGCTACAATCCGGACATCTGCGTTGCCGAGCAAAAAGCCTGGATGGAGCTGATTGCAGAAGTACAGGGCGAAGGTCAGATCTTCTACCGTCGCCGCCGCCGTCGTGTGAAGCGTAAAAGCGGTAACATTGATGACTTCTGCCGTCGCTGGGGTAACCAGTACAGTTACATGGTGGTGCTGGACGCCGACTCGGTGATGAGCGGTGATTGTCTGAGCGGTCTGGTGCGTCTGATGGAAGCTAACCCGAACGCGGGTATCATCCAGTCTTCGCCAAAAGCGTCCGGCATGGACACGCTTTACGCGCGTTGCCAACAGTTTGCCACCCGTGTTTACGGGCCGCTGTTTACTGCCGGTCTGCACTTCTGGCAGTTGGGTGAGTCCCACTACTGGGGTCACAACGCCATTATCCGCGTGAAGCCGTTTATTGAGCACTGTGCGCTGGCACCGCTGCCGGGCGAAGGTTCGTTTGCCGGCTCGATTCTGTCGCACGACTTTGTGGAAGCGGCGCTGATGCGTCGTGCAGGGTGGGGCGTCTGGATTGCCTACGATCTGCCTGGATCCTATGAAGAACTGCCGCCGAACCTGCTGGACGAACTTAAGCGTGACCGCCGCTGGTGTCACGGGAACCTGATGAACTTCCGTCTGTTCCTCGTGAAAGGGATGCACCCGGTTCACCGTGCGGTGTTCCTGACCGGCGTGATGTCTTATCTCTCCGCGCCGCTGTGGTTTATGTTCCTGGCGCTCTCCACGGCTCTGCAGGTGGTGCATGCGCTGACGGAGCCGCAGTACTTCCTGCAACCGCGTCAGCTGTTCCCGGTGTGGCCACAGTGGCGTCCGGAGCTGGCGATAGCGCTGTTTGCCTCCACCATGGTGCTGCTGTTCCTGCCGAAGCTGCTCAGTATCATTCTGATCTGGTGCAAAGGCTCGAAGGAGTATGGCGGTTTCTGGCGGGTAACGGTTTCACTGCTGCTGGAAGTGCTGTTCTCCGTGCTGCTGGCACCGGTACGTATGCTGTTCCATACCGTGTTTGTGGTCAGCGCGTTCCTGGGCTGGGAAGTGGTCTGGAACTCACCGCAGCGTGATGATGACTCCACGCCGTGGGGTGAAGCCTTTATGCGTCACGGCTCGCAGCTGCTGCTGGGGCTGGTGTGGGCTGCTGGGATGGCATGGCTGGATCTGCGCTTCCTGTTCTGGCTGGCGCCGATTGTCTTCTCGCTGATCCTGTCGCCGTTTGTGTCGGTCATTTCAAGCCGCTCAACGGTTGGCCTGCGTACCAAACGCTGGAAGCTGTTCCTGATCCCGGAAGAGTATTCGCCGCCGCAGGTGCTGGTGGATACTGACACCTATCTGGAGCAGAACCGCCGTCGTACGCTGGATGATGGCTTTATGCACGCGGTGTTTAACCCGTCGTTTAACGCCCTGGCAACGGCAATGGCTACCGCGCGTCACCGTGCCAGTAAGGTGCTGGAGATTGCCCGCGATCGTCACGTTGAACAGGCGCTGAACGAGACGCCAGAGAAACTTAACCGCGACCGCCGTCTGGTGCTGTTAAGCGATCCGGTGACTATGTCGCGTCTGCACTACCGTGTGTGGTCTTCCCCGGAGCGCTACTCCTCGTGGGTGAACTACTACAACGATCTGAAGCTTAACCCGCTGGCGCTGAAGGCGAAGTAAGTGGCAACGTAGGGCGGGTAAGCAATGTGCCACCCGCCAGATAAAATACCGGCTTAAACGCCGGTATTTTTTTAGAGGTAACGGATGAAAATAATCATCGTCGTCATGATGGCATGTCTGCTGAGCGGCTGCGGCAGCATCATCAGTCGCACCATTCCGGGGCAGGGCCACGGGAATCAGTACTATCCGGGCGTGAAATGGGATGTCCGGGATTCCGCATGGCGCTACCTGACGGTGCTCGATCTGCCGTTCTCGCTGATTTTCGATACGCTGTTGTTGCCCATCGATGCCAGCCACGGCCCCTATGAGTAGCGGTAATTAACGCTCGTCCCATTCGTCAGCTGCGGTTTGACCTTCTTCCGTATCCAGCGGTGGCTCGAGCTGAAATTCACCCTCGTCCCACTCGTGCAGGGTGTTCTCTTCCAGCCACTCCTGACGCAACTCAATTTCGTCATAGTCACCATCAAAGACGGCCTGAGCTCCTTCACCGCTCAGGATCGGCAAACATTCGCCTTCTTCACCTTCGTCAGCAAAGAATTCGGCCTGCCACATAATATCTCCGTCCTGAAGGACATACTTTTGGATGTTGAGTTGTTGCACGTCCGCATCTTCTTCATCAACGCCGGGGTTATCGGCGAGGAACTCTTCACGAGCGGCATCAATAGCTTCTTCCAGCGTGGCGTACATGGTCATTGGTGTCTCCCTGTTTTCCAGAAGGTTTCAGGGAAAGAATAGCTGAATATCTGATTCTGCAAGTATGAATGCGAAAATAAGCCGTCACGTATTTGTCTTATTCCGCCACCGGCCGTAATGTCCGGGATAAACTGAACCACGAGTAAACCGCATTAAACAGTACTACGCCCGCCGTGACGATAAACACGGCGCGAAAACCGAAGCTGGCGGAGATCCCGGCCCCCACCAGCGGGCCGGTAACGTTGCCGATGTCGCGAAATGACTGGTTGTAGCTAAAGATACGCCCGGCGATCTGGTTCGTAGAGTTGTAAACCAGCAGGGTCTGAACGGCGGGCAGTAACGCCCCGTCGGCGGCACCCAGCAAAAAGCGCAGAACGCCCAGCTGCCAGGGTGATTGCACCATCGACATGGGAATGAGCAGCAGCACAGAGATCACCAGCGCACAAATCAGGATCTTTTCCGGGCCGACGCGGTCTCCCAGTTTCCCTAACCTCGGGGCGCTAAGCAGCGCCGCCACGCCGGGTACGGAGGCAATCAGCCCGCTGATAAACGCAATGTTGCTCACGTTACCTGCCAGATCGCGAACGTACAGCGTCAGAATAGGGGCAATCGAACCGGTCGCGACCTGAATAATCAGGGTCGTCACGAACAGGCTCAGTACCAGTCTGGGGTTTTTGAGTGAAGCCAGCACATCCCGCGCGTGGAGCATCTCTTTTTTGGCGACGGGAGTGAAGTTTTCACGAATGCAGATCAGCGTAACGATAAAGCAGAGGAACAACACGCTGGCAGTAATGAAAAATACCGGGCGCAGGCCATAGCTGTCCGCCAGCAAGCCGCCCGCCAGAGGTCCCAGCAAGGCGCCGCTGACGCCTCCGGTTGAGAGCGTCCCGAGCGCCCAGCCGCTTTTATGACGTGGGATCTGGGTGGCGATCAGCGCATTCGCGTTGGGAATAAATCCTCCCAGCAGGCCAAGTAGCGCGCGCAAAATCAGAAACTGCCAGACGTTCTGCGCCACACCCATTAACGCCATGATGATGGCCATTTCCAGCGCCGAGCGCAGCAGCATGATTTTACGCCCTTTACGGTCGGCAAGGCCGCCCCAGAACGGCGAAGCAATGGCGGAGAAGAGGAAAGTGATGCTGAACACCAGACCAGACCACATATTGAGCGCACTGTGGCCCGTCACGCCCAGTTGTTCAACGTATAGGGGCAGAAAGGGCATCACGAGGCTAAACGCCGCGCCGGTAAGAAAACAGCCAAGCCAGGCAACCGTAAGGTTACGTTTCCAGTTTATGGGGGCATCTGAGGGTGACATAACAATCCGCATAATGAGGTGCAGCGCACCGTAAGGCATGAAGTAATAAGCCTGCTAATTATGCGCCTGGGTTATGATTGCCGCAATGAGGGAGAGCTTTTAAAGCTAAAACAGGGAGCGGCCCAAAGGGCCGCAGGGGGAATTAATAGCGGGACGGCGTACCTTCTGGCCGCGTTTTAAAGCGGCGGTGCAGCCACATGTACTGCTCCGGTGCGAGCATAATGCATTTCTCGACAATGCCGTTCATCCAGCGTGCGGTGGTTTCAGCATCATCCAGTGGAGGCGCCAGTTCGGGCTCCAGCATAATCAATTCGTAACCCGAACCATCCGGTTTGCGGCGCGGAACAAAAGGGACGATGGCGGCTTTGGACATGCGTGCCAGCATCCAGGTGCCCGTGGTGGTGGCCGCCTCTTCAACGGCAAAGAACGGAACAAATACGCTGGATTGCGGGCCGTAGTCGTGATCGGGGGCATACCAGACTACTTCACCTGATTTGAGGGCGCGGATCATACCCTTCAGATCCTTACGGTCGATCATGCTTTTGTTGGACCGCATACGGCCATTGGTCTGGATCAGATCAATAACCGGGTTGTCGTTTGGACGATAAACCCCAATGCCGGGCGCCTGCATACCGAACATACGGGCGCCGATTTCCAGGGTCAGAAAGTGTACGCCAATCAGCAGCACGCCCGTCTGATTCGCCTGCAGCGAATGTACCGGCTCCATCCCCGTACCGGCAACGACGCTCCAGCGCGCCATGCGTTTGTCCGGCCAGAACCACGCCATTCCTGTTTCCATCAGCCCCATGCCGACAGACTCGAAATTCCTGGTCACCATGTCATGACGTTCAGCCTCGCTCATGTCCGGGAAGCACAGTTCAAGGTTGCGGTAGGCGATTCTGGCGCGACGCTTCATAAACATTTGCGCAAGACGACCCAGGTTTTTGCCCAGACGGAAAATAACC
Organism: Enterobacter cloacae complex sp. 309I3; assembly: GCF_050031595.1. Taxonomy (NCBI): domain Bacteria; kingdom Pseudomonadati; phylum Pseudomonadota; class Gammaproteobacteria; order Enterobacterales; family Enterobacteriaceae; genus Enterobacter; species Enterobacter cloacae complex sp. 309I3. The sequence goes on from NZ_JBLGWI010000001.1 coordinate 1,846,548, forward strand.
GGGTAGGGGAGTTGGACCAGAAGCCATAAAAAGCCAATGCCAAGCCAGGTCAACCAATAGCGAGGATGCAAAAGGGTGACGGTAAATTTCGGTAATTGGGTCATGTCGGTCCTGTTTTCTAACGTCCTGAAGGTCTTAGTGTCTCATTTTTTACTACATAGCCAAAATGTCTGATGTCGAAACGCGCGCTAATGCAGCAAATGTTATGACGCATAGTTCAGGCTGACAGAAATGTAGCGTAAATTGTGTGGATGTAAATTGTTATTGTTTGCTATATCATGCCGACCGATTTTCCTTTCTCAATAACGATTGCAGGACTTGTACACCATGCCAGTGTTACACAACCGCGTATCGAATGAGATGTTGAAAGCGCGTATGTTGGCTGAAACCGAACCGCGCACGACCATCTCATTCTATAAATACTTCACGATCAACGATCCGCAAGCGACCCGCGATGAGCTCTATAAAGCCTTCACTGCGCTGAACGTCTTTGGGCGCGTCTATCTGGCGCGTGAAGGTATCAACGCCCAGATCAGCATCCCGGAAAGCAACGTGAGCGCCTTCCGCGATTTTCTTTACGGCTTCGATCCGGCGCTGAACGGCTTACGCCTGAACATCGCCCTGGACGATGACGGTAAATCATTCTGGGTGCTGCGTATGAAAGTGCGTGAGCGCATTGTGGCAGACGGCATTGACGACCCGGCCTTCAACCCGGCCGACGTGGGGGAATACCTGAAGGCGGCGGAAGTCAATGCGATGCTTGATGACCCTGACGCGGTATTCATCGATATGCGTAACCACTACGAATATGAAGTGGGCCATTTCGAGAACGCAATGGAAATCCCGGCCGACACCTTCCGCGAGCAACTGCCGAAAGCGGTTGAGATGATGCAGGAACATAAAGATAAGAAAATCGTTATGTACTGCACCGGCGGTATTCGCTGCGAAAAAGCCAGCGCGTGGATGAAACATAACGGATTTAATAAGGTCTGGCATATCGAAGGCGGTATCATCGAGTATGCCCGCCGTGCCCGTGAGCAGGGGTTACCGGTGCGTTTTATCGGTAAAAACTTTGTCTTTGACGAGCGAATGGGTGAGCGTATTTCAGAAGACGTGATTGCCCATTGCCACCAGTGCGGCGCACCGTGCGATACCCACACCAACTGCAAAAATGACGGTTGTCATCTGCTGTTTATTCAGTGCCCGGCGTGCGCAGAGAAATTTAACGGCTGCTGTAGCGAACTGTGCAGTGAAGAGAGCATGCTGCCGGAAGAGGAGCAGCGCCGCCGTCGTGCGGGACGTGAAAACGGCAATAAGATTTTTAATAAATCCCGTGGCCGCCTGAATACCAAACTGGGTATTCCTGACCCGGAATGATAATGACGCCCGGCAACGTCAAACCCTGCCGGGCGTGTTTATTATGCCTTCTGCTGAACACCTTCAACGGAAATAATCAGTTCTACGTCCTGAGATGCCGGACCTAAATCCGTGGTGATATTAAAATCTTTCAGATGAATTTTCCCTGCGGCTTCAAAACCTGCGCGTTTGCCACCCCACGGATCGTCACCCTGGCCGAGTAATTTGGCTTCCAGGGTCACCGGTTTCGTGACGCCATTGAGCGTCAGATTACCGGTAATATTCAGCTTCTCACCTTCTTTCTTCACCTCGGTCGACGTAAAGGTCGCCTGTGGGAATTTTGATACATTAAGGAATTCCGCACTACGCAAATGTTTATCGCGCTCTGCATGGTTGGTGTCGACGCTATTCGTATTAATGGTCACATTGACCTTATCGGCGGCAGGATTTTTATCGTCAAAGGTGAATGTGCCGTCAAAATCTTTAAAGGTACCGTACAGCCAGCTATAACCGAGGTGCTGAATACGGAAATTGACGAAAGCATGCTGGCCTTCTTTATCAATTTTATAATCAGCCGCCACGGCAGAACCGGTGGTGAATAGCAGAGAACCTAATGCGATACCCAGCAGGTGTTTTTTCATTTTATGCTCCAGAGTCAACTGACGAACGGCCAAGCATGCGCTTTAACGTATCGTCTTTATCGATGAAATGGTGTTTAAGGGCGGCAAGCCCGTGCAGGACAGACAGGATCACCACGCTCCACGCGAGCCAGAGATGCACCACGCCTGCGGTGTCGGCCTGAACCCCTGCGTCAGAGAGTGTGGCCGGAACCTCAAACAGGCCAAAGACGTTAATCGGCTTGCCGTCTGCAGTGGAAATGAGATAGCCGCTAATCAGAATGGCGAACAGCAGGATATAGAGCGTAACGTGCGCGGCAACCGCGCTGACACGCGTTAATTTACTGTGGGTTTTGGGCGCGGCGGGCGGCGGGGAAATGTGACGCCAGATCACGCGAATAACCAACGTCATCATCAGCAGGATGCCGATGCTTTTATGCAGTTCTGGTGCCTGGTGATACCAGCCGTCGTAATAACTGAGCGTCACCATCCACAGACCCAGTCCGAACATTGCATAAACGGTAAGAGCAACTATCCAGTGTAAACACATGGATATTATTCCGTAGCGCTGAGAGGAGTTACGCAATTGCATCAGAATGACCATTCGAAGAAAAACAGAATAGTAAAAATGAACGGGAATAAATGATATTGCAACTGAAATAATTGAATATAGATTTTTATTTTATTTATTTCAGCAGTTTTGAAAATGATCCGCAAATGTAATTCAATCGCTTCGTCCAAGGCGGAATAAGCAGCAAGCAAAAGATTAAGCTAACCTAAAGTAATGTCAGTAATTGTCAGCTTCACTTTTCAGTAAAATACAATGTAAATAATATCGATGAGTGCCAGCAGCACCCATAATAGAATATAGAGCATAAAATGCTCACGAATGTTATTGATAAGAAAGCCAACGATCCTGCGCATAATGTCCCGTTTTCTGTCTGGAAAACGGGTTCCGGACGTCCGAAACCCGCGGCGGATTATCTGCTAAAACGCGAAAGTGAGAAGGGGGTGAGATCAAACTGCGGTGCGATCCCCTGGGCAAACTGCGCAGCGATCTCGCCCAGCACGGAGGCGAACTTAAAGCCATGACCGCTGAGGCCGGTGATGAGTAGCGTGTTGTCATGCCCCGGCAGGGTGTCAATGATGAAGTCTTCGTCCGGCGTGTTGTCGTAGGTGCAGGCAGCACCATACAGTAAACCGCCTACGCCCGGCAGGATATTGCGCAGGAAGGTAAACGCTTCGGAGCCATCCTGTGGGTATGCACCGAACGGTTTACGCTCTTCAGGGGAGGAGATCGCCTGCCCGCCATTGTGTTTTCCGATTTTGAGCGCGTCTTTCTCAGACGGGAAGCCGTAAAACTGATCGCCGTTCGGTAACTCCCCGGTAAATGCCGGGAATTTATTCTGTGCACTGTAACGGCCATCCGACTGGAACCAGGAGAAGACCTTGCGCACCGGCTGAACAGGCAGATCGGGCAGCAGACGGGTGACCCAGGTGCCTGCGCTAATCAGCAGACGGGACGCTGAATATTCTCCGTCCGCAGTGGTGACCGTAACGCCGTCAGCGTGATGAGTGAGGGATTCCACCGGGCAGTTAAAGAGCTGAGCGCAGCCCGCTTTTTCCGCAAGATCGATCCAGGTTTTGATGGCCGTTTCACTGTGTAAGACCCCGGAGTTGGCTTCAAACAGGCCGATATAATCGTCCGGGACGGCGATCTCTGGCCAACGGGCCATGATGCCTGCCGCGTCCAGCTTCTCCACATCAAGATTAAACGCTTTCGCACTCTGTTCAACGTTGGCCAGAAAATCAGAGCGGGCAGGGCCCAGGTTGATGATGCCCGTGCGTTCGAAAATGCGTTCTTCCGTCAGCTTCGCCAGTTCATCCCATAACGTCTGGGCCCGCAGCACCAGCGGAACATAGCGCTCGCCTTCACCATAGGCGTGGCGAATAAGCCGGGTGTCGCCATGATGGCTGCCCTCTGCATGGGGAGGACGGTGGGCATCGATCATCAGGACCTTCAGACCCGCTTGCGTTGCGTAATAACCGGCGGCAGACCCCACGGATCCGCTACCAATAATGATTAAGTCGTATCTCATATCCATCTCTCGAACTCACGCTTTGTTAGCAGAGTAATTAACTATGCGGGCTGACACAAGGGAGAAATAAATAAGGCACCCGGAGGGTGCCTGTTGAGCGAAGAATAGGTATAAACCTAGTGCCGTTTATACTCATTTTCCTGATAGTCGCCAGATTCTATTTTGGCAATACCTGCCTCTAAAATAGAAATAAACTGACGGGCGACGTCTGTTGTAAGCCACAGCGTCTGTCCAACTTCCGCTTCTTCACGGTTGAGTTGATTCGGGGTCTGGTAGTGCAAACGCAGCATCAGCGCATCGTAGCTATCTACGGTACTGATATCCCAGCCAACAAGCGGATGGGTCTGGATGACTTCGCTATTCTTTTCCATTATAACCCCCTTAATGCGTGTTAGAAGACAACGGCTCCGAGGTTCAATGCATGTTTTTCTGAAAGCATCTTCAGTATACAAGTAATAAGGGTTCGCAAGGGAAAAATAAACAGTTGGCAACACATTTTTCTGCTTTTTAGGATTGTTCGAACAATAAAACACCACCTTGTTCACGATTTTTAAATTTGTTGCCGAATTAATTTGAACGAACCGGATTTCAGACGAAAAAAAGCCGGGGCGACCCGGCAAAAAAGAACAATGAGGGAGCAAGATTAATCTGTGATGAACCAGTCGTCGGCGCTTTCCCAGGTTTCCTGCAGGATTTCGCTGATACGGTCTTTATCTTCTTTCGCGCCGCCAATGACGGAGAGGTTGTTTGCCGCCGCATAACGAACCGTTACGGCACCAGCGTTGTCAGGGAAAGTACTGTTAATACGGCGGGATAATTCACCGGCCAGCGCATCAAGCGCGCCAGCAGGCAGAACGGTTGTTTTGGCTATGGTGACTTCAATACGCATAAATGCCCCCTGTGTAATATACTGTTTATTTATACAGGTATATTATGGGTTTGACAACAAGGGGCACTGTTTTTTTAGCGTTTTACCGTCCAGTTGACGGTTTCACCGGCAAGGAATGGGATGAGCGTGTCATCCGTCAGCGGAATGGCCTCGTCCACGCGGCTCTCTTTACGCTCCAGTTCAATGAACGTTTCGTTGACCGGCAGCCCGTAGAAGCGTGGTCCATTGAGCGAGCAGAACGCTTCGAAATGTTGCAGGGCATTCATCTCTTCAAACACGGTGGCGTAGCTGGCGAGTGCGGTAGGGGCATTAAAGCAGCCTGCGCAACCGCAGCTGGCCTCTTTGCGGTGGCGTGCATGAGGCGCGGAGTCCGTGCCGAGGAAGGCGCGGGAGAAACCGCTGGCAACGAGTTCACGCAGCGCCTGCTGATGAACGTTACGCTTCAGAATGGGCAGGCAATAGAGATGCGGACGAACGCCGCCAACCAGCATGTGGTTGCGGTTAAACATCAGATGCTGCGGCGTAATGGTGGCGGCAATCAGTTCATTGCCATCGCGGACATACTCTGCGGCATCTTTGGTGGTGATGTGTTCAAACACCACTTTAAGCGCAGGAAGACGCTGGCGCAGCGGCTCCATTACGGTTTCGATAAAGCGGGCTTCACGGTCGAAGATATCAATGTCGGCGTGGGTCACTTCACCGTGTACCAGCAGCGGCATGCCCAGTTTTTGCATGCGTTCCAGAACCGGCATGATGGCGTCAATACTGGTGACACCGTGGCTGGAGTTGGTGGTAGCGTTAGCCGGGTAGAGTTTCGCCGCGGTGAACACGCCTTCGTTAAAGCCGCGTTCCACTTCATTCGGATCGAGGGTGTCGGTCAGATAGCAGGTCATCAGCGGAGTGAAATCATGTCCTGCCGGCACGGCATCAAGAATTCGCTGGCGATAAGCCATAGCGGCATCAACGGTGGTGACTGGTGGAACCAGGTTAGGCATGACAATCGCGCGGCCATAAATTTCGCTGGTATACGGTACGACGGTTTTCAGCATATCGCCATCACGCAGATGGATATGCCAGTCGTCAGGGCGGCGGATTTTAAGAACCTGGGGTTGTGCAGTCATGGAAGCTCCGGCTTGTCAGGAATCAGTCATTAGGATGGCTGTTTTTGCCGGACACAAATCATAAGCGGAAACGTTTTCGTTTGCACACTTTTCCGTAAAAAAAAGGGCGCTTTTGCGCCCCTTCAGGTTAATCGGTGAATGGAATAACGATCTCTCCCGGTTTCACCTCGATGCCTTTGGCATATTTTTTCGCCAGCGCCTCACCCTTGCTCTTGTCTTCACTTAAGACATAGGCCGGCTGCTGGTTAAAGTAGTTGCGCAGGGACTGGTTCAGGTAGGGCATCAGGGTCTGCATCACCGGTTTCATCTTGTCCGGCGTGACGTCCGCATCTACCACTTCCATCTCCTGCAGGAAAATGGCCCCTTTCTCTTTGTTAAAGACCGGCAGCGCCTTGAGCTTCAGCTTAATGTTGGCTTTCTGGTTACCGAAGAGAGAGGTCATATCGAGATTGGCATCCCCGGCGAGAGTGACTTTATTCGGCTCTTCGCGCCCAATCTGGCTGGTGAGGTTGCTGAGGACGATATGCGCATCGGCAAGCCCCGGCACACCAATGTCTTTTGAAAAGTTATTATGTTTTTCCAGCGCCTGATTAATTTCCTGCTCACTGACGGTGTATTGCGTAAGCTGGTTACAACCTACCAGCAGGCCGCTGACAATGAATGCGGCGGCAATGACAATTTTTTTCATAGTGTTCCTCAACGAAAAATCGGCGCTACTGTCCTGTTACGCCAGTATGTCAGGGTGAAATAGCGGAAACCAGCAGAAAAAACTGATAATGGCGGCGGGAGAGGCCCCGCCGCAGGGAATATTATGCCCCAGGTTCGAGCATGCCGCTCGCGCTGCGCTTCTGGCTGAATTGCCACCACAGCGCAAGGAGCGTCATAAAGCCGACCACGCCGAGCATGACCCAGGGCAGTTCCGGCTGGCTTAGGGCTTTTCCGGCATCGAACAGCCAGCCGCCGCCGGCGTAACCCAATGCACCGCCAAAGGCCAGCCCCAGGCGGCTGAACCCCATATAGCTGCCGCGAGCGCGCGCGTCGGCAAGCGAGGCGCTCAGCGTTTCACGAGCCGGTTCGGCAATAATGGAGCCGATATAGAAGGTGCAAATCAGCGTAAACAGTTGCTGGAGCGAGTTCACCAGCCCGATGGGCATCATGCTGAGCGTCATCAATAACAGCCCTGCCATCAGGCGATGCTCCAGGCGAAAACGCCGTTCGCTCCAGCGGGCGATCGGGTAGAGCAGGGTCAGAGAGAGGCAGGCTTCTATGGCGTACATCCATTTTACGGCGGCCGGGGTGCCCGCAATGTCGTTTACCATGATCGGCAGCATCAGCATGACCTGAACGGCCAGCATGTAATACCCCGTAAGGGTCAGCACGTACGTAACAAAGCGTTTGTCTCGCAGCACGCGGCCAAGACCTTCGCGTACCGGGGCTTTGACCGTTGACAGTTTCCATGCCGGCAGAAACAGGGCATTAAAGAGCGCACACAGAATAAAGAGCAGCGCACCCGCCGCGCAGACCAGACGAAAGTCGTACTGCAACAGCCAGCTTCCCAGCAGGGCGCCAATCACCGCCCCGGCACTGTCCTGCATCATCAGAATTGAGAAGAAGCGTCCCCGGTGATGCGGACGAATGAGTTTAACCACCAGCGCGGTGCGCGGCGGGTCAAACAGGGTGCCACCGATACCGGAGAGGAAGCAGGAAAACCACAGCAGCCACGGTTCCTGGGCAATTGCCATGGTGGCGAAGCCTGCCGCGCGTAGCAGCATGCCCGTCACGATCATCGGTTTGGCGCCAAAGCGGTCGGCGATGGCGCCACCAAACACGCCCAGACCCTGCTGGACAAACTGGCGTAACCCGAGCGCGATACCGACCATCAGTGCCGCCCAGCCCATTTGATCGACAAAGCGGATCGAGATGAGGGGAAACACAACAAAAAAGCCGAGCACGACCAGCATGTTATCGACTAGCAGGAAATATTTACCCAGGCTCCTGGCCTGTGATACGCGGGACATTTTCCCTCCAGGGAAAACAGGATGGTGAGCACGCTAACATTCTGCGGTGTCGCCACGTTTTTTCCCACCCCCGCGCGTGACAATATTTTTTTATCAAAAGAGCGCTTTGATAGAGAGTTCTCATCGAAAAATGTGAAAAGAGGTCAAAATGGTATGTCACTGTTTTCACAGACGGCACAGGCGCAGGTATAGTAAAGCTAATGGGTAAGCAGAAGTGACGGGAAGGAGTGGTATCGATGTTTGGCTATCGCAGTAATGTGCCAAAAGTGCGTCTGACAACGGACAGGCTGGTTGTTCGTCTGGTGCACGAGCGTGATGCCTGGCGTCTGGCGGATTATTACGCCGAGAATCGCCAGTTTTTAAAACCCTGGGAACCCGTTCGGGATGAGAGCCACTGCTACCCTTCCGGCTGGCAGGCGCGCCTCAGCATGATTGCAGAATTCCACAAGCAGGGAAGCGCGTTCTATTTCGCGCTGCTGGATCCGGAGGAAAAAGAGATCATCGGTATTGCCAACTTTTCCAACGTGGTGCGCGGATCGTTTCACGCCTGCTACCTCGGCTACTCCATCGGCCAGAAATGGCAAGGGCAGGGGCTGATGTATGAGGCGCTAACGGTGGCGATCCGTTATATGCAGCGCACGCAACATATCCATCGCATTATGGCGAACTACATGCCACACAATCAGCGCAGCGGTAATTTGCTCGCGCGGTTGGGGTTTGAGAAAGAGGGGTACGCCAAAGATTATCTGCTGATAGACGGAGAGTGGCGCGACCACGTACTGACAGCATTAACCACCCGGGACTGGACGGCAGGCCGCTAAGGAGAAGAGATGAAATATCAGTTAAGCGCAACAGAAGCGCGTGTGATTGGCTGCCTGCTGGAAAAACAGGTCACCACGCCGGAACAGTATCCGCTCTCCGTCAATGCCGTGACGATGGCGTGTAACCAGAAAACCAACCGTGAGCCGGTGATGAATCTCGGCGAACATGAGGTGCAGGATATTCTCGATGAGCTGGTTAAACGCCATTACCTGCGCACGGTCAGCGGTTTCGGTAACCGCGTGACCAAGTACGAGCAGCGGTTTTGCAATTCTGAGTTCGGCGATCTGAAGCTGAGTGCCGCCGAGGTGGCGGTGATCACCACGCTGTTACTGCGCGGCGCGCAAACACCCGGTGAATTGCGCACCCGGGCCTCCCGCATGCATGAGTTCGCCGATATGCAGGAGGTTGAGCAGACCCTGGATGGGCTTGCCACCCGCGAGGATGGCCCTTACGTGGTACGTCTGGCGCGTGAGCCGGGGAAACGTGAAAGCCGCTATATGCACCTGTTTAGCGGTGAGGTTGATACGTCAACGGTGTTGGCAGATTCGGTTGCCCCCGCCGCCCATGACAGCCTCGCAGCACGCGTAGAGGCGCTGGAGGAAGAGGTGGCCGGGCTGAAACAACGCCTGGATGCATTGCTGGCACATTTAGGAGACTGACGGTGAAAAAATTACGCGTTGGCGTGGTAGGGCTGGGCGGTATTGCGCAAAAGGCCTGGCTGCCTGTTCTGGGGGCCGCGACGGACTGGACGCTGCAAGGGGCGTGGTCACCTACCCGCGAGAAGGCTGAGCGGATCTGCGAAACCTGGCGCATGCCGTATGCGGCATCGCTTCAGGATCTGGCGCGCGACTGCGATGCGGTCTTTGTGCACACCTCTACCGCCACCCATTATCAGGTGATCAGCGAATTACTGAATGCCGGGGTCCACGTTTGTGTGGATAAACCCCTGGCGGAAAACATTCAGGATGCCGAACGGCTGATTGAACTCGCTGCACGCAAAAAACTGACGCTGATGGTGGGCTTCAATCGCCGTTTTGCGCCGCTTTACCAGCAGTTGAAGGCCAGGTCTGGTGGGCTCGCGTCCCTGCGAATGGACAAGCATCGTACCGACAGTGTCGGACCGAACGATCTGCGCTTTACCCTTCTGGATGATTATCTGCACGTAGTAGATACGGCGCTCTGGCTAACCAACGGGCAAGCCCAGCTTAAAAGCGGCACCCTGTTGACCAACGATCAGGGCCAGATGGTTTACGCTGAGCACCATTTTGCTCTTGAGCATCTGCAGGTCACCACCAGCATGCATCGCCGGGCCGGCAGTCAGCGGGAGTCTGTGCAGGCGGTCACGGATGGTGCCCTGTATGACATTACCGACATGCGCGAATGGCGCGAAGAGAAAGGCAGCGGCGTGGTCACACTACCGGCGCCTGGCTGGCAAAGCACCCTTGAGCAGCGCGGCTTTGACGGATGCGCCCGCCACTTTATCACCTGTGTGCAAAATCAGACGGTTCCGGAAACATCCGGTGAGCAGGCCATCATGGCACAACGCATTGTTGAGCGGCTCTGGCGAGAGGCCATGAGCGAATAATTCTCTGTAACATCTGCCGATAGTAATTCCCTTAAATCCGGGTAGACTAAGCGCCGTTTGTTGGTTTCAATGGGTGGCGCTTTCGCTTACCCGTCCTGGAAATCCGTAGGGTTGTGGGAATTCTCATTAATGAACTTATTAAAATCGCTGGCGGCAGTCAGCTCGATGACCATGTTTTCCCGCGTGCTGGGTTTTGCGCGCGATGCGATTGTGGCAAGAGTATTTGGTGCAGGGATGGCAACGGACGCCTTTTTCGTCGCGTTCAAATTGCCGAATTTATTGCGTCGCATTTTTGCCGAGGGGGCATTTTCCCAGGCATTCGTTCCTATCCTGGCGGAATATAAAAGCAAGCAGGGTGAAGACGCCACGCGCGTGTTTGTCGCTTACGTTTCAGGCCTCCTGACGCTGGCCCTGGCGATCGTAACGGTACTCGGGATGCTGGCTGCGCCCTGGGTGATTATGGTGACGGCACCCGGCTTTGCGGACTCGGCAGATAAATTTGCCCTGACCACTCAACTGCTGCGTATTACCTTTCCTTATATTCTGCTGATCTCCCTGGCCTCGCTGGTGGGGGCAATCCTCAATACCTGGAACCGTTTTTCCGTTCCGGCCTTTGCGCCAACCTTCCTTAACATCAGCATGATTGGCTTTGCGCTGTTCGCCGCACCCCATTTCAACCCGCCGGTGCTGGCGCTGGCCTGGGCGGTGACGGCGGGCGGCGTGTTGCAACTGGCGTATCAGCTGCCGCATCTGAAGAAAATCGGCATGCTGGTTCTGCCGCGAATTAATTTCCGTGACGCCGGTGCGATGCGCGTGATTAAGCAGATGGGGCCTGCCATTCTCGGGGTTTCGGTTAGCCAGATCTCGCTTATCATCAACACTATCTTCGCCTCTTTCCTCAAATCCGGTTCCGTTTCGTGGATGTATTACGCGGACCGTTTGATGGAGTTTCCCTCCGGGGTGTTGGGGGTGGCGCTGGGGACCATTCTCCTGCCGTCGCTGTCGAAAAGTTTTGCCAGCGGAAACCATGACGAATATTGCCGTCTGATGGACTGGGGGCTGCGTCTCTGCTTCCTGCTGGCGCTGCCGAGTGCGGTAGCGCTGGGGATCCTCGCGCAGCCGCTGACCGTTTCCCTGTTCCAGTACGGCAAATTCACCGCTTTTGACGCGTCAATGACGCAGCAGGCGCTGATTGCCTACTCGGTGGGGCTGATGGGGCTGATCGTCGTTAAAGTGCTGGCACCAGGGTTCTACTCGCGCCAGGACATCAAAACGCCGGTGAAAATTGCCATTGTGACGCTGATTATGACTCAGCTGATGAACCTGGCCTTTATTGGCCCGCTGAAGCACGCCGGTCTGGCCTTGTCTATTGGTCTTGCGGCCTGTCTCAACGCCGGGCTGTTGTACTGGCAGTTGCGTAAGCAGGATATCTTCACGCCGCAGCCGGGCTGGAAAAGCTTCTTTGTGCGTCTGATCGTTGCGGTGCTGGTTATGGCTGCGGCGTTGCTTGGCATGCTGCATGTCATGCCGGAATGGTCGCAGGGCACCATGCTTTACCGTCTGATGCGGCTGATGGCCGTTGTGGGTGTTGGGGTTGTGGCCTACTTTGCGACGCTCGCGGTGCTGGGCTTCAAAGTGAAAGAGTTTGCCCGCCGTACAGCATAAACGCCAAAAGGGGAGTTCACCTTAGGGTGCTCCCCGCTGCCTGATTTGTCGCCTGGGCTTCAAATCGAAATCTTTTTCCCGCCCGTGACACGTGCCGTTGATGTTTGACCATCCGCACCGTACAGCCCGGGCTCTTTATGCGGCTTTAACACCTCAAGCGCTTGCTGATTACGCTCAATCTGGCCTTCCAGCAGCCAGCCGTTGTGCTGATTAAGATGGCGCAGATGCTGGGTTTTTTCTGTAATGGTCTGCCAGCGTTCTACAATATCGTCATTCGCACTGCGCTTAGGATCTTGCTCAGCGCGACGCTGTTGTTCCAGATAATCCAGCGTCGCCAGAAGCGAACTTTTATCTTCCGTAATACGCTGCAACGCGCTGCCGTTGATCTGACCGGAAGAGAGGTGCTGTTGCTCCGCGTCCATGACCGTTTTCAGGTCGTTCAGGACAACCGTCATTTGATCCAGTATTTCTGACAGTCGACTCATACGGTTAGTTACTCTGTAAGAAACTCTGTGCTTCCTGAATCAGGGCGTCAGCAATTTTGCTGGTATCCATCTTCAGCTCACCATTACGAATAGCCGTTTTCAGCGCTTCCACGCGTTCCATATTGATATCGCTGCTGCCTGGCTGCATCAGTTTTGCCTGAGCATCGCTCAGGGTGACGCTGGTGCTGTTGGACGTTGACGGTTTTTCCACACGCGTTTTCTGCGGCGTGGCGTCATTCGTTTCGCGAGGCTGTACAGCGCTTACCGGCTTCAGGGCTGATGTACGATCAATGCTCATAGTGTTGTCCTCATCGAGGGTTCGCGGCGTTGGCGCCTGACATCATCATTAGTTGATTATTTATCGGCAGTCGCAGCGATTTCTTTAAAAAGATTATAGGTTAATCAGAATATTCCCATCAGAATCGACGGTTCCGCTAACCACCTGGCCTGAGGACATCCTGACGCGGGCATTTTGCGCCACCGCGGCATTGTTTAATGCCTTCCCTTCACTGTTTATCTGAAAACCATCGCCGTTGGCCACCACCATCACCTGCTGACCCGCTTTAACCCGCCATGCCTGACGCAGCATGGAGAGCTGTATCGGCTGGCCTGGCGCGACATCACGCAGGCTGACGGCATCCTGTGCCTGGTTAATGTCAAGCATGGTGCGCGGCGGAAGCTGATCCAGACGACCGCGTTTCAGAGTCACGCTGCTGGCGTGCAACATGCTGCCGCGAGCAATGGGAACGGCGGCCACAACATAATTGCCCGTCGCCTGTACCGCAACCTGTAAATAGCGTTTTTCACCCGGACAGCGCGCCAGCACGTTCACGTTCCCCCACAGTTTTGTGGTGCCCGTTACGCTGAACGACGGCTGCTCACAGGAGGGATAGAGATTAGGTGGCGTGCGCACGGTGACGTTGACTTCATCGCTAAAGCCCGCCAGTTGCTGAGCAAAGAAAGCCGTCAGTTGATCCTGTACTTCAGCCTGTACCAGGGGGCTGAAAAGCAGGGCCGTAGCCACCAGGCCGCGTTTTAACGTTTGCATCGCACATTCCACCGTTACCCGAATTGAGAGGATTCTACCTGCAGTGGTTTTGCATCAACGGAATAAATAGCGACGCATTTTGCGCTTATTCCGTCGATAGGGGGGACGGGGTGAGATTTAAGCTGTGAACTGAAATTTTGCCATCAGCGGAGGAGACATGCTCGATAAACTCGACGCCGCGTTACGTTTTCAGCAGGAAGCGCTCAATTTACGCGCCCAGCGGCAGGAGATTTTAGCCGCTAATATTGCCAACGCCGATACGCCAGGGTATCAGGCGCGCGATATTGATTTTTCCAGTGAGCTTAAAAAAGTGATGGAGCGTGGACGTGCAGAAGGGAGCGGTGTCGCGCTCGCTCTGACCTCCTCACGTCATATTCCTGCTCAGGCGATGACGGCGCCCACGACCGATTTACTTTATCGCATTCCCGACCAGCCTTCACTCGACGGTAACACCGTGGATATGGATCGGGAGCGTACGCAGTTTGCCGATAACAGCCTGAAATACCAGATGGGCCTGACCGTACTCGGCGGACAGATCAAAGGCATGATGAACGTCCTGCAGGGGGGCAACGGATAAATGGCCTTGCTGAATATTTTCGATATCGCCGGCTCGGCGTTAACCGCGCAGTCCAAGCGCCTGAACGTGGCTGCCAGTAACCTGGCGAACGCCGACAGCGTGACCGGACCTGATGGACAGCCTTATCGTGCAAAGCAGGTGGTGTTCCAGGTGGATGCTGCACCAGGCGCGGCGACGGGCGGGGTGAAAGTCTCTGACGTGGTGGAAAGCCAGGCACCGGACAAGCTGGTGTATGAGCCCGGCAACCCGCTGGCGGATGCGAACGGCTACGTGAAAATGCCAAACGTGGATGTGGTGGGGGAGATGGTGAACTCCATGTCCGCCTCACGTAGCTACCAGGCAAACGTCGAAGTGCTTAATACCGTGAAGAGCATGATGCTCAAAACCCTCACTCTCGGCCAGTAAAGGAGACATGCATGTCCATCGCCGTTAATGTGAATGATCCAACGAACTCGGGCGTCAGTGGCGCCAAAAGTTCGACGGGTTCCAGCTCCCTGACGGGAAGTAACGCCTCCGATCTGCAAAGCAGCTTTCTGACGCTGCTGGTGGCACAGCTGAAGAACCAGGATCCCACCAACCCCATGCAGAACAACGAACTGACCACGCAGCTTGCGCAAATCAGTACCGTCAGCGGCATTGAGAAACTCAATACCACCCTCGGCTCTGTTTCCGGGCAAATTGATAACAGCCAGTCCCTGCAGGCTGCGAGCCTGATTGGTCACGGGGTGATGATCCCGGGCACCACGATCCTGGCGGGCACCAGCACCACCGAAGGCAACACGACCACCACCACCACGCCGTTTGGCGTTGAGCTGCAGCAGGCGGCCGACAAAGTCACCGCGACGATCACCGACGCTACCGGCGCCGTGGTTCGCACGATTGATATCGGCGAACTGAAGGCGGGCGTTCATACCTTTACCTGGGATGGCAGCCTGGCCGACGGCACCAAAGCGCCAAACGGTTCTTACAAAGTGGCAATCAGTGCCAGCAATGGCTCTACCCAGCTGGTGGCTCAGCCGCTGCAGTTTGCGCTGGTCCAGGGCGTCATTAAAGGTAGCGATGGCAACAAACTGGATTTGGGTACTTCTGGTACCACCACACTCGACGAAGTTCGGCAGATTATCTAAGCCTTAACACTTATCAGGAGTAAGTCATGGCCTTTTCTCAAGCGGTCAGCGGCCTGAATGCTGCGGCCACCAACCTGGACGTCATTGGCAACAACATCGCCAACTCCGCGACCTATGGTTTTAAATCCGGTTCTGCTTCATTTGCAGATATGTTTGCCGGTTCCAAAGTGGGTCTGGGCGTAAAAGTTGCAGGCATTACCCAGGACTTTACCGACGGCACCACCACCAATACCGGTCGTGGCCTGGACGTTGCCATCAGCCAGAACGGTTTCTTCCGTATGGTCGATGCTAACGGCTCGGTGTTCTACAGCCGTAACGGCCAGTTCAAGCTGGACGAAAACCGTAACCTGGTGAACATGCAGGGGATGCAATTAACCGGTTATCCGGTTGCCGGGACGCCATCAACGGTTCAGACCGGTGCGAACCCACAGCCTATTAATATCCCGACCACGCTGATGGCCGCGAAGGCCACCACCACGGCTTCCCAGCAGATTAACCTCAACTCCACCGATACCGCACCGACCACCGCCTTTGATCCGGCCAACCCGGATACCTACAACAAAAAAGGTACGGTCACCGTCTTTGACAGTCAGGGTAATGCGCACAACATGAACCTGTTTTACGTCAAAGATGCGACCCCGGCTAACTCCTGGAAAGTGTATGCCCAGGACGGTAGCGTGGCAGGCAGCACGGCCTCTCTCGCCACGACGCTGACCTTCAACAACAACGGTACGCTGATCGGCGGTGGCAACATCAACCTGACTACTGAGACCATTCCTGGTGCTACGCCTGCGACCTTCGCCATGAGTTTTGCGAACTCCATGCAGCAGAACACCGGTGCGAACAACATCGTTGGAACCAGCCAGAATGGTTTTAAACCGGGCGACCTGGTGAGCTACCAGATCAACGACGACGGCACCGTGGTCGGTAACTACTCCAACGAACAGACCCAGGTTCTGGGCCAGATCGTGCTGGCAAACTTCGCCAACAACGAAGGTCTGAAGTCTGAAGGTGATAACGTCTGGTCTGCCACGCAGTCCTCCGGCGTCGCGCTGCTGGGTACCGCGGGTTCCGGTAACTTCGGTACGCTGACCAACGGTGCGCTGGAAGCCTCTAACGTCGACCTGAGTAAAGAGCTGGTGAACATGATTGTTGCGCAACGTAACTATCAGTCGAACGCGCAGACCATCAAGACCCAGGATCAGATCCTCAACACGCTGGTTAACCTGCGTTAAGCGGCTAACAGGAAAGCGCAATGGATCACGCAATATATACCGCGATGGGCGCGGCAAGTCAGACGCTCAATCAGCAGGCCGTTACCGCCAGCAACCTGGCGAACGCCTCTACGCCGGGGTTCCGCGCACAGCTCAATGCGCTGCGTGCGGTGCCGGTAGAAGGGTTGTCCCTGCCGACGCGTACGCTGGTGACCGCCTCCACGCCGGGTGCAGACATGACGCCAGGGCAGATGGATTACACCGCCCGTCCGCTGGACGTTGCTCTGCAGCAGGACGGCTGGCTGGCCGTGCAAACGGCAGACGGCGGCGAAGGCTATACCCGCAACGGTAATATCCAGGTCAGTGCCACGGGCCAGTTGACGATTCAGGGGCACCCGGTAATGGGTGAAGCGGGTCCGTTGACGGTGCCGGAAGGCTCAGAGCTGACCATCGCCGCAGACGGTACCATCTCCGCCTTGAACCCGGGCGACCCGGCCAATACCGTTGCGCCCGTCGGGCGTCTGAAGCTGGTCAAAGCGGATGGCAAAGAGGTGCAGCGTGGTGATGACGGTATGTTCCGTCTGACCCAGGCGGCTCAGGCCACCCGTGGCGCCACGCTTCAGGCCGACCCGACCATTCGCGTGATGTCCGGTGTTCTGGAAGGCAGCAACGTCAAGCCGGTCGAGGCCATGACCGACATGATCGCCAGCGCCCGTCGTTTTGAAATGCAGATGAAGATTATCAGCAGCGTTGATGAAAACGCGGGCAAAGCTAACCAACTTCTGGCTATGAGTTAACAGGACTCCCTATGATCAGTTCTTTATGGATCGCGAAAACTGGCCTGGACGCGCAGCAAACCAATATGGATGTGATTGCCAACAACCTGGCAAACGTCAGCACCAATGGTTTCAAGCGTCAGCGTGCCGTTTTCGAAGATTTGCTTTACCAAACCATTCGTCAGCCGGGTGCACAGTCCTCTGAGCAAACCACGCTGCCGTCAGGTTTGCAGATCGGTACCGGTGTTCGTCCGGTCGCCACCGAGCGTCTGCACAGCCAGGGCAACCTGTCTCAGACCAACAACAGCAAAGACGTCGCCATTAAAGGCCAGGGTTTCTTCCAGGTGCAGTTGCCTGACGGGACCTCTGCCTATACCCGTGACGGCTCGTTCCAGGTCGATCAGAACGGCCAGCTGGTCACGGCCGGTGGTTTCCAGGTTCAGCCTGCTATCACGATCCCGGCGAATGCCCTGAGCATCACCATCGGGCGTGACGGCGTGGTGAGCGTCACCCAGCAGGGACAGGCCGCGCCTGTTCAGGTGGGGCAGCTCAACCTGACCACCTTCATGAACGATACAGGTCTGGAAAGCATTGGCGAGAACCTCTACACCGAAACGCAATCCTCCGGTACGCCGAATGAGAGCACCCCGGGCCTGAACGGGGCAGGGCTGCTGTATCAGGGTTATGTGGAAACCTCGAACGTGAACGTGGCGGAAGAGCTGGTGAATATGATCCAGGTCCAGCGCGCGTATGAAATTAACAGTAAAGCAGTGTCGACGACCGACCAGATGCTGCAGAAACTGACGCAACTCTAAGGTGCAGCCCGGTGCGGTGAACGCCGCACCGGCTCCCTGTTTTCGAAGATGAAGGCAATGCAAAAAAACGCGGCGTTTCGTTATCCGATTCTGACTGTTCTGGCCGTCACCCTTAGCGGATGTGCCTGGATCCCGTCTAAACCATTGGTCCAGGGTGCGACGACCGCCCAACCCGTTCCTGGCCCTGCGCCAGTGGTGAACGGCTCCATTTTCCAGACCGCGCAGCCGATCAACTATGGTTATCAGCCGCTGTTTGAAGACCGTCGCCCGCGTAACGTCGGCGATACCCTGACCATTGTGCTGCAGGAGAACGTCAGCGCGAGCAAGAGCTCGTCGGCGAATGCCAGCCGCGATGGCAAAACCAATTTTGGCTTCGATACCGTACCGCGCTATCTGCAGGGACTCTTCGGTAATGCACGTGCGGATGTTGAGGCGTCTGGCGGCAATACCTTTAACGGTAAAGGTGGTGCGAACGCCAGCAATACCTTCAGCGGCACGCTGACGGTAACGGTTGACCAGGTGCTGGTTAACGGCAATTTACATGTGGTGGGTGAAAAACAGATCGCCATTAACCAGGGCACTGAATTCATTCGCTTCTCCGGTGTGGTTAACCCTCGCACCATCAGCGGCACCAACACCGTTCCGTCCACCCAGGTGGCGGATGCGCGCATTGAGTACGTCGGTAACGGCTATATCAACGAAGCGCAAAATATGGGCTGGCTGCAGCGCTTCTTCCTTAATTTATCGCCGATGTAAGCGAGGTGACCCATGTTTAAATCGATCTTCGCCGTGGCGCTGATGCTGGTGGCAACATTTGCCCAGGCTGACCGCATTCGCGATCTCACCAGCGTTCAGGGCGTGCGTGAAAACTCCCTCATTGGCTATGGTCTGGTGGTTGGCCTGGATGGGACGGGTGACCAGACCACCCAGACGCCATTCACCACCCAGAGCTTGAACAACATGCTGTCCCAGCTCGGTATCACCGTACCGGCGGGCACCAACATGCAGTTGAAAAACGTGGCGGCGGTCATGGTAACCGCTTCCTACCCGGCGTTTGCGCGTCAGGGGCAGACCATCGATGTGGTGGTTTCCTCCATGGGTAACGCCAAAAGTCTGCGCGGCGGTACGCTGCTGATGACTCCGCTGAAAGGGGTGGATAGCCAGGTTTATGCCCTGGCGCAGGGTAACATTCTGGTGGGCGGCGCGGGGGCCTCTGCAGGCGGCAGCAGCGTGCAGGTCAACCAGCTGAACGGCGGGCGTATCACTAACGGTGCAATCATTGAGCGTGAACTGCCGACCCAGTTCGGCGCGGGGAATACCATCAACCTGCAGCTGAACAACGAAGATTTCACCATGGCGCAGCAGATCGCCGACACCATCAACCGCAGCCGCGGCTATGGCAGTGCGACGGCGCTGGACGCCCGTACCGTGCAGATCCGCACCTCAACGGGCGGCAGCAACCAGGTGCGCATGCTGGCCGATATCCAGAACATGGAAGTGAATGTCCCTGTTCAGGATGCCAAAGTGATCATCAACTCCCGTACCGGTTCGGTGGTGATGAACCGTGAAGTGTCGCTGGACAGCTGCGCCGTGGCGCAGGGTAACCTCTCGGTAACGGTCAACCGCTCCGCCAACGTCAGCCAGCCGGATACCCCGTTTGGTGGTGGGCAGACGGTGGTAACGCCGCAAACTCAGATCGATTTGCGTCAGAGCGGGGGCTCGCTGCAGAGCGTACGCTCCAGTGCCAACCTCAACAGCGTGGTGCGTGCCCTGAATGCCCTGGGGGCAACGCCGATGGATCTGATGTCTATTCTGCAATCCATGCAAAGTGCGGGCTGTCTGCGCGCCAAACTGGAAATCATCTGATGCTAACCGATAGCAAACTGTTGACCAGCGCGGCCTGGGATGCCCAGTCGCTTAACGAACTGAAAACCCAGGCAGGCAAAGACCCGGCGGCGAATATCCGCCCGGTCGCCCGCCAGGTGGAGGGGATGTTTGTACAGATGATGCTGAAGAGCATGCGTGAAACTCTGCCTAAAGACGGCATGTTCAGCAGTGATTCAACGCGCCTGTATACCAGCATGTATGACCAACAGATTGCGCAGCAGATGACCGCCGGTAAAGGGCTCGGTCTGGCTGACATGATAGTCAAACAGACCGAAGCCGCGCAGGGGATCCAGCCGAAGGATGAGCCGCAGCAGGTGCCGATGAAGTTCGACCTGCAAACGGTGACCAGTTATCAGAACCAGGCGCTGACGCAAATGGTGCGTAAAGCGATACCGAAGGCGACGGTGAGCAGCGATGAGCCGCTCTCCGGCGACAGCAAAGACTTCCTGGCACAGCTTTCGCTGCCGGCCCGTCTTGCCAGTGAACAGAGTGGGGTGCCACATCACCTGATTCTGGCCCAGGCCGCGCTGGAATCGGGCTGGGGTCAGCGCCAGATCCGTAAGGAAAACGGCGAGCCGAGCTTCAACATCTTTGGCGTGAAGGCGAATGCCAGCTGGAAGGGGCCGACAACCGAGATCACCACCACCGAATATGAAAACGGTGCGGCGGTGAAGATCAAAGCAAAATTCCGCGTTTACAGCTCTTATCTGGAAGCGTTGTCCGATTATGTGGGCCTGTTGAGCCGCAACCCGCGTTATGCCGCCGTTACGCAGGCGGCTACGCCTGAGCAGGGTGCGCAGGCCCTGCAAAATGCGGGCTATGCCACCGACCCGAACTATGCGCGTAAGCTCACCAGCATGATTCAGCAGCTTAAATCGATGGG
Source organism: Enterobacter cloacae complex sp. 309I3 (assembly GCF_050031595.1). Lineage (NCBI taxonomy): Bacteria > Pseudomonadati > Pseudomonadota > Gammaproteobacteria > Enterobacterales > Enterobacteriaceae > Enterobacter > Enterobacter cloacae complex sp. 309I3. The sequence continues at coordinate 1,867,532 of NZ_JBLGWI010000001.1, forward strand.
CGAGAAAGTCAGCAAAGCCTATAGCACAGATATCGAAAATCTGTTCTGAAACTTCTCAAGTCCCGGTGGAGGCTGCCGATAACTTTCATCAGGACTCGTGTCTGAACGAATAAAAGGAACCTCCATGTCCAGTTTGATTAACAGCGCCATGAGTGGCCTCAGTGCTGCTCAGGCGGCACTCAATACCGTCAGTAATAACATTTCAAGCTATAACGTGGCAGGTTATACCCGCCAGACGACCGTGCTGGGTGCGTCTAACAGCACGCTGACCGGCGGTGGCTGGGTGGGCAACGGGGTGTATGTGTCTGGTGTGCAGCGTGAATATGATGCTTTCATCACCAACCAACTGCGCGCCGCGCAAACGCAGAGTAGCGGTCTGACGACGCGCTATCAGCAGATGTCAAAAATTGACGATGTGCTCTCTGATTCCACCAACTCACTTTCGACGACGCTTCAGGATTTCTTTAAAAGCCTGCAAACGCTGGTGAGCAACGCGGAAGACCCGGCCGCAAGACAGACGGTGCTGGGAAAAGCGGACGGTCTGGTCAATCAGTTTAAAACGAACGACCAGTATCTTCGCGATCAGGATTCTCAGGTTAATACCGCCATCGCTTCAAGCGTTGAGCAGATCAACAACTACGCAAAACAGATTGCGAATCTGAACGATCAGATTTCCCGTCTTACCGGCGTAGGGGCAGGTTCATCGCCAAATGACCTGCTGGATCAGCGCGATCAGCTGGTGAGTGAGCTGAACCAAATTGTGGGTGTTGAAGTGGCTGTTCAGGACGGTGGCACCTATAACGTCTCCTTTGGCAACGGTTACAGCCTGGTGCAGGGGAGCAAAGCAAACCAGTTAGCTGCGGTGAAATCCAGCGCCGATCCGACCCGGACGACTATCGCCTACAGCGATGAGGTGTCCGGCAACGTTGAAATTCCCGAGAAAATGGTCACCACCGGTTCGCTGGGGGGCTTGTTTACGTTCCGCTCAGAAGATCTGGATAAAGCGCGTAACAACCTCAACCAGCTGGCACTGGCCTTTGCGGACGCGATGAATAAGCAGCATGAAGCCGGGTTTGATGCCAATGGCGATGCCGGTGGCAAGCTGTTCGACTTTGGTTCGCCAGCCGTGGTAACCAACAGCCGCAATACCGGTACGGCTGCAATGACGGCCACTGTGGCAGACAGCACCAAAGTGCAGGCCACCGATTATAAGCTGCAGTTTAACGGCACCGACTGGACTATCACCCGTTCGGATAAAACCAGCTTTACCATGGCCCCGGACGCAAGTGGCAATCTCTCCTTTGATGGCCTGAGCGTCAACGTGACCGGTAGCGCGAACGCCAAAGACAGTTTCATCGTCAAGCCTGTTTCTGATGTCATCGTCAATATGGAGCTCAAGTTCAAAGATGAGTCCAAACTGGCTATGGCATCCGCAAGCAACGGCGGAGAGAGCGACAACCGCAATGGCCAAAAACTGCTCGATCTGCAAAACAGTAAGGTTGTTGGCGGCAATAAGACTTTCAACGATGCCTATGCTTCCCTTGTCAGTACGGTCGGCAGCTCAACCGCCGCGCTGAAAACCAGCAGCGAAACGAAAGCGAATGTGGCGACGCAACTGACTAAGCAGCAGCAGTCCATCTCTGGGGTAAACCTCGACGAAGAGTATGGCAACCTGCAGCGCTATCAGCAGTATTACCTTGCCAATGCGCAGGTGTTACAAACTGCCAGCACGCTTTTTGATGCAATTATCAATATTCGCTAAGGCTGAGGTGAAAAATGCGTATTAGCACCCAGATGATGTACGACCAGAACATGCGGGGAATCACCGATTCCCAGAGCAAGTGGCTGAGCTACGGTGAGCAAATGTCCACCGGTAAGCGTGTTAACCGTCCGTCGGACGATCCTATTGCGGCGTCACAGGCGGTTGTGTTGTCACAATCTCAATCCCAGAATAGCCAGTTTGCCCTGGCGAGAACGTTCGCCACGCAAAAAGTCTCTCTGGAAGATAACGTGTTGAGCCAGGTTAACGCGGCAATTACCAGTGCGAAAGAGAAACTCGTTAACGCAGGAAATGGCACGTTAAGTGATGACGATCGTCTGTCACTGGCGAGTGACTTGCAGGGTATCCGCGATCAGCTGATGAACCTGGCAAACTCAGCGGATGGTAATGGTCGGTATATTTTTGCTGGCTATAAGACCGAAGCGCCACCGTTTGATTCCGTTACCGGTGATTACAACGGGGGAACTCAGGCCATCTCTCAGCAGGTTGATACCGCCCGTAATATGGTGATTAGCCACACTGGTCAGCAGATCTTCGAAAGTATTACCAGTAACGCCAAAGAACTGCCTGGCGGCGGTTATGGCGAGACGAATATGTTCAAGATCCTCGACTCGGCGATTTCCGCGCTCAAGGTTCCTGTTGATAACGACTCTGCGGCGGCGGAAGTGCAGAACAAAGCGATTTCTGATGCACAGATCGGCATCACCAATACCCAGAACAATGTCCTTACCGTCGTGGCGGATGTGGGTACCAAGATGAACGAACTGGAAAAACTCGATAACCTGGGCGATGACCGTGCGCTGGGGCAGACTCAGCAGATGAGCGATTTGGTCGATGTTGACTGGAACAGTGCCATTTCTTCTTACATTATGCAGCAGGCTGCCTTGCAGGCGTCCTATAAAGCGTTTAGCGATATGCAGGGTATGTCGCTGTTCCAGTTGAACAAATAACATCTTTACCTCTTAGAACATGTCTTGAAACTGGGCATGTTTTGACTGCCCAATCCGTCTGGATTGGGCATTTTTTTTAGGCGATGTCTGCCTGCACGGCGCTGACGCGAGCGCTCTCAATCAGGCGAATGACCAGCGCAATGACGCCGCATACCGTCGCAAGCGCGACCACCCCGGTCCATCCCGCCAGCGTATAGATATTACTGCCCAGCGCAGAGCCCAGTGCCATGCCGATAAAGATTACCGTAAAGAGCAGGGCGTTCAGGCGTCCACGGGCCTGCGGCTCAAGGCTATACACCAGATTCTGATGCGCCACCAGGCTTGACTGCAGACCCAGATCGAACCCGACGGCAGAGAGGGCAATCAGGATGAGCTGTCCATGCAGGCCCAGCGCGGGCATCAGGAACATCAGGGCAAATGAGACGGTCACGAGAAGCGCACCGAGCTGCGTGACTTTTCCGGCACCCAGTTTATCGGCCAGACCTCCCGCCAGCGGGGCGGCTAACGCACCTGCAGCACCTGCAATACCAAATCCCCCCGCGACCGCACTTCCTAAGTGATAACGTTCCAGCAGCATCACTGCCAGCGTGGACCAGAAGGCGCTAAAGGCAATCGACAGAAAACCCTGAGCCAGCGCCGCGCGGCGCAGAGCCGGATAACGACGCCACAGGTGTTCCATAGAACGCAGCAGCGCCGGATAGCTCAGGGTGGAGTGGATGGCAAACCGCGGGAGTACGGCCCACATCACAACGCCGATAAACGCAATGCTTGCGGCGGCCAGCTGGTACATGACGCGCCAGCCAAAAGCCTCACCTACCACGCCGCTGACGGTTCGGGAGAGCAGAATACCCAGCAACAGACCGGTCATCACCGTACCGACGGTTTTCCCCTGTTTGCCTTCCGGCGCAAGGATTGCAGCGGCAGGGACGATATCCTGCGCCATGGTGGCGGCCATGCCAATAAGCAGACTTGCCAGCAGCAGGGAGTGGATTTGTCCGGTCAGGCTACAGCCAAGCAGAAATAGCGCCAGGGCTGCACTTTTTATCAGGATCAGTGTCCTGCGGTCGTGTCGGTCGCCGAGCGGCAGCAGGAACAGGATCCCCAGAGCATATCCCGCCTGGGTAAGCGTCGGGACCATGCCCATTCCTTCGATACTCAGATGCAGGTCAGCGCCCATCAGCGGCAGCAGAGGCTGAGCATAATAGATGGATGCCACACTGAAGCCCGCGCCGAGCGCCAGCATTAAGATGACCCAGCGGCTTACGGCATGGGCGGCGGATGTTGTGTTCATAAGATGTTCCTCATTCATCGTGTGTGGCTATTTTTTATCAGCATGCCTTGCAGCGGTAGCGGGCCCGGTGGTAAAACGCTTATACGTTTAGCGTATAGGCAAAAAGATGATTAAAAGAGTTGAGCGTATAGACAGGGTGGAGCTAATGCGGACGTTTGTTCGTATTGTTGAGGCCGGGTCCCTCTCTGCGGCGGCACGGCAGCTGGCAACCACCCAAGCCACGGTGAGCCGACGGTTGCAGTCGCTTGAGACGATGCTCGGCGTGCGCCTGATATTGCGCACTACTCACACGACGCGTCTGACGGATGACGGCGAGCGCTGCTATCAGCACGCCCGTCGGGTGATTGACAGCTGGCTGGCACTGGAAGATGAGGTAGGGCAGACAGAAGACGAACCGGTAGGCGTCCTGCGGGTACGCGCCCCGCACGCGTTTGGTCAGGATCAGCTCCTGAAACCGTTAACCGAATTTCTGCAGCGTTATCCGCAGCTTTCTATTGAGTGGATGCTCAACGACCGGTCGGCTGACTTTCTCGGCGACAACCTTGACTGTGCGATTCGGGTGGGCGTCGAGGTTGACCCGGCGACCGTGTCCGTGCTGCTGGCTGAGGTGCCGCGCTCAGTGGTGGCTTCTCCGGCATTGCTGGCCCGTTTTCCGGCGGTTAACACCCCGGAAGATTTGCAGCAGCTTCCCTGGATAGCCATCAGCTCTTTCTACCAGCGCCATGTGGAGCTTTTTCACGATGCCTCGCCAGCCACCGCGCGCGTGGCGATTACTCCCCGCCTCAGTACCGACAGTCTGTATGTCGCACGTAATACGGCTCTCACCGGGCTTGGCGTGGCGGTGGTATCAAGCTGGACAGTGCAGGAGGATATTCGGGAAGGGCGGCTGGTGCATTTACTTCCCGAGTGGCAGCCGGCGGCGTTACCGGTGCATCTGGTTTACCCCTGGTCACGTTACTATCCGGCGCGCTTGCGGCGTTTTCTGGAGTTGATGCGGCAGATCATGCCGGAGGTCACTGGAATGAGAAAGCCGCTACAGCAGCCATAAAAAAGCCGACCCGAAGGTCGGCTTTCACACTTAGGTTGCGTTATTCAACTGACTGCGGACGGGTTGCTGGTGCAGTAGCCTTGTGCGTAGCACTGTGACCACCGGCAGCACCTTTACCTTCGAAGTTGAACTCCGGGCGAACCCAGTCGCTGTGACGCGGTGCTTCAGGCACGTACTCAGGCGCAGGGGCGCGAGTCATCGGTGCTGTGGCAACGTGCGCAGGCGCGACGGCAACCTTCACCGGCTCGGGTTTCACTTCCGGCGCTTTCGCTTCTTCAACAACAGGTTCAACCTGAATCTCAACGTCCTGCACAACCTCTTCAGTCGTGGTTTCAACGATGGTTTCAGCGGTTTCTTCCACTGCGGCTACAGGTTCAGCCTCTTCAGCGACTTCTTCAGCCACCACGGCATCTTCTTCGGCAATAAGCTGCGGCGCGGCATCAACCGGCGCAGCAATCACTTCTGGATGGGTGGTTTCGACGTCCACAGCGTGAGGCGCTTCAGTTTCAACAACCTGTGGTTCAACCACGGTTGCCGCTTCCGTTACAACCTCTTCTACCGCTGCTGCTGGTGCAATCACCTCTTCGGTCACTGCCTGTTCTTCAACAGCCTGTTCCGGGCGAGCAACAGGGTAGCGGATCCAGACTTTACCTGATGCCATTTCAGGTGACGCGCACGCCACGGTCATTGGCATTGGGGACTGCGTTGGGTAACGCTCGTCACGGTAGCGACGACGACGCTGACCGCTCACGCGCAGATGACGCGGAGAACGGCGCGAGCGACGCGGCATACCCGCGTTGTCACGGTTTTCACCGTTTTCATCCTGCTCTACCTGATTTTCCACGACGGCCGGGAGGTCAACTTTCGCAACCTGCGTGCCCGTTGTGGTTTCTGTCACTTCGGCTGCGACAGCTGCGGTTTCTTCTGCCTGAACAGCACCGACGCGCACTTTCTGAGACAGCTGGCGCTGCTTACGACGTGGCATAACCTGAGTACGTTCTTCCTGCTCGGTCTCCTGCTGCTCAGCAGGCTCTTCGCGATTCAGGTTTTTAACGTCCTGCTGCGCCTGGCGTTTTTCGTCGTTACGGCGACGGTTACGCTCACGGCGAGGCTGCTGCTCGTCGCGCTGTTTGCTCTTCTCGGACTCATCGCCCGCCTGCTGGCGAATTTCACGATCTTCAACGTTCTGCTGTTGTTTCTCGCGACGATTGCGACGGTTGTCTTCGCGTTGCTCACGGCCTTCATTGTTGTCCGAACGGTTGTCACGACGCTCGTTACGGTCGCTGCGGTCATTACGATCGCGGCGGTTGTTCTGACGCTTACGACGGTCCTGCTGACGCTCAGGTTTAGCCGCTTTAGGTTCTTCTTTCGGCTGCTCTGGCTGAACTTCTTCACCTGCGAACATTTTCTTCAGCGCGCCAAAGAAACGGCTCAGCAGACCCGGTTGTGCTGGCTCGGCTTTTGCCGCCACTGCCGGTTTTTGTGCCGCAGGTTTAGCCGCTGGTTTTTCCAGGGCACTTTCTGGCGGAGCTTCCGGCATGATGAAGGTCGCTAACGCAGGCTGTTCTGGCAGTTTACGCTCGGCTGGCTCTTCATCAGATGGCAGCGCCATCTCTTCTTCATGCAGCTTCGGCAGCAGGTAGCTGAGCGTGCTGGTCTCTTCGCCTTTACGGACACGCAGCACGTGATAGTGCGGCGTTTCCATCTGGTCGTTTGGCACGATGATGCAGCGAACGCCGCCCTGGCGCGCTTCAATGGCACTCACCGCGGCACGTTTTTCGTTCAGCAGGTAGGAGGCAATTGGCACCGGAACAATGGCGTGAACCTCTTTGGTGTTCTCTTTCAGCGCTTCTTCTTCAATCAGACGCAGAATAGAGAGAGACAGAGATTCGTTATCACGAACGGTCCCGGTACCGGAGCAGCGCGGGCAAACGTGATGGCTGGATTCGCCCAGAGACGGGCTCAGGCGCTGGCGGGACATCTCCAGCAGGCCAAAGCGTGAAATATGGCTAATCTGGATACGCGCACGATCCTGGCGCACCGCTTCGCGCAGACGGTTTTCAACCGCACGCTGGTGACGAACAGGGGTCATGTCGATAAAGTCGATAACAATCAGACCACCCAGGTCGCGCAGGCGGAGCTGGCGGGCGATTTCATCAGCGGCTTCAAGGTTGGTGTTGAAGGCGGTCTCTTCGATATCGCCGCCGCGCGTCGCACGTGCGGAGTTGATGTCGATAGCGGTCAGCGCTTCTGTGGTATCGATAACGATAGAACCGCCGGATGGCAGACGGACTTCACGCTGGAAGGCGGACTCAATCTGGGATTCAATCTGATAGTGGCTGAAAAGCGGGATTTCACCGGTGTACAGTTTGATTTTGCTGGTGAAGTCCGGACGACCCAGTGCGGCGATGTGCTGGCGAGCCAGCTCAAGCACTTTCGGGTTGTCGATGAGAATTTCACCGATATCCTGACGCAGATAGTCGCGGAAGGCACGTACAATAACGTTACTTTCCTGGTGGATCAGGAACGGAGCAGGGCGGCTTTCTGCTGCTTTCTGGATAGCTTCCCAGTGCTTCAGACGGAAGCTTAAGTCCCACTGCAGCGCTTCGGCAGATTTGCCCACACCGGCGGTACGCACGATAAGACCCATGCCATCCGGCAGTTCAAGACTGGCCAGCGCTTCTTTCAGTTCGGTACGGTCATCGCCTTCGATACGGCGAGAGATACCACCCGCACGCGGGTTGTTTGGCATCAGTACCAGATAACTTCCCGCCAGGCTGATAAAGGTTGTCAGTGCGGCACCTTTGTTGCCGCGCTCTTCTTTATCAATCTGAACAATCACTTCCTGACCTTCACGCAGAACATCTTTGATATTCGGACGGCCATGAGCGTTGTAGTTAGCAGGGAAATATTCGCGGGCGATTTCTTTCAGAGGGAGGAAACCATGACGCTCAGCACCGTAATCGACAAATGCAGCCTCAAGGCTTGGTTCAATGCGGGTGATTTTACCTTTGTAAATGTTCGCTTTTTTCTGTTCGTGTCCAGGACTTTCGATATCCAGATCGTACAGGCGCTGCCCATCCACAAGGGCGACACGCAACTCTTCTTGCTGAGTTGCGTTGATTAACATTCTTTTCATCGTAACTTACTCGTTATTCTTACATTGACGACAAAGCTGCGGGCAAGGTGACGCTTTCCGGGGTATGAACCGATGGCCTCGTGTCTATTCACGTCGCCAACCTCACGGTTGTCGCTCGCTTAAGAGGCGCAGAGTGTCGGTTGCCTGTGTTTCATACGGAAACACAGCGCAATTATCAGGGGAATTGCCTGGGTAGAACTCTCCAGAGAACAATCCTTATACCGGGAAGTACTGCAACCCGCAGCCCGCTAACTGCCTGAAAGATCAATACGTCTTACGCCATTGCTGCGTGGATGATCGGTCAGACAAAATTGGTCATTCCGTCGACATCCTTACAAAACCCGGATTTAACGCGGAAAACGGCTTCATTATTCCACTGCTCGCCGGGTTATAGCAAGATGACTTTTACCAATTATCACCCGGTTACTCACAGTTTCTTCACTTCAGGATGGTGATTGGTTTAATAACCACCAAATCGATTGCGCGAAACCGGGGCAGGCCGGATAAAAGTAAATATAAGCATAGAAAAATGAGTGGCGCTAATGCCTGACGATATTTAGAATCGCCAACCATGAAAACAGAGACTCCAGCCGTAAAAATGGTTGCTATCGCCGATGATGAAGCGGGGCAACGTATCGATAACTTTTTGCGCACCCAGCTGAAAGGGGTACCAAAAAGCATGATTTACCGCATCCTGCGTAAGGGCGAGGTGCGGGTTAACAAAAAACGCGTGAAGCCTGAGTATAAGCTCGAAGCCGGTGACGAAGTGCGTATCCCGCCGGTGCGTGTTGCCGAACGTGAAGAAGAGGTCGTGTCGCCTAAGCTGCAGAAGGTGGCCGCCCTGAGTGATGTGATCCTGTATGAAGATGACCACATCCTGGTGCTGAATAAACCGTCGGGTACGGCGGTACACGGCGGCAGCGGTCTCAGCTTCGGCGTGATTGAAGGGCTGCGCGCGCTGCGCCCGGAAGCCCGTTTCCTCGAACTGGTTCACCGTCTCGATCGTGACACCTCTGGCGTGCTGCTGGTCGCCAAAAAACGTTCAGCCCTGCGCTCGTTGCACGAGCAGCTGCGCGAAAAAGGGATGCAGAAAGATTATCTGGCGCTGGTGCGCGGTCAGTGGCAGTCCCACGTGAAAGTGGTGCAGGCCCCACTGCTGAAAAATATTTTGCAAAGCGGTGAGCGAATCGTTCGTGTCAGCCAGGAAGGTAAACCGTCTGAGACGCGCTTCAAAGTAGAAGAGCGCTATGAGTTTGCCACCCTGGTGCGCTGTAGCCCGGTGACGGGCCGAACCCACCAGATTCGCGTGCATACCCAGTTTGCGGGCCATCCGATTGCGTTTGACGATCGCTATGGCGACAGGGAATTTGATAAGCAACTGGCGGGGACGGGGCTGTCGCGTCTGTTCCTGCATGCGGCAGCGCTGAAGTTTACCCATCCAAATACCGGCGAGACTATACGTATTGAAGCGCCGCTGGATGAGCAGTTGAAACGCAGCCTGAAAGTTCTGCGCGGCTAAGGTAAAAGTTAAACGGCAACGGAGTTGCCGTTTTTAATGTTTGCACCCTCTCCCTGTGGGAGAGGGCCGGGGTGAGGGCATCAGGCCGCAACGGTCACGCCGTCAGTGGATTACACGCTTCGCGTCTTAACATCTGGCACAGCGCAATCAGCGGTAAGCCCACCAGCGTGTTCGGATCACGCCCCTCCAGCTTTTCGAAGAGCGCAATCCCAAGACCTTCACTTTTAAAACTGCCGGCGCAGTTCAGCGGCCGTTCACGACGCACATAATCTGTGATTTCTTGCTCGCTCAGGTGTCGGAAGTGAACATCAAACGGTTCGCATTCGGTCTGCAGGTGGCCCACGGCGGAGTTGTAGAGCGCGAGGCCGGTATAAAAGGTAACAATATTGCCGCGCGCCTGCATAAGCTGTTTACAGGCATTCTCTTCGGTGTGTGGTTTACCGGTGATGACACCATCCAGCACGCAAACCTGATCGGAGCCTATAATCAAATGGGAAGGGTATTGTGCGGCAAGCGATTGTGCTTTCTCTTTCGCCAGACGCGTCACTAGATGACGCGGCGACTCGCCAGGTTGTGGCGTCTCGTCAACGTCCGGCGCGGCACACACAAACGGGATCCCGAGCTTTTCCAGCAACATTCGGCGGTAGGGAGAAGTGGAAGCGAGAACGAGATTTGGCATATTTTTATCACCAGATATAGCGTATCGATGCCAGCCATTTTAAACTACAGGCCGCAATGTGTGCGAATAATTGGCAAAAGGCAGCCCTGGTTGCCTTTTTCTTTGACTATATGACGTTACAAAGTTAATATGCGCGCCCTATGCAAAAGGTAAAATTACCCCTGACTCTTGATCCGGTTCGTACGGCTCAAAAACGCCTCGATTACGAAGGTATCTATACTTCCGATCAGGCTGAGCGTATTGCCGAATCCGTAGTCAGTGTGGACAGTGATGTGGAATGCTCCATGTCGTTCGCTATCGATAACCAGCGCCTTGCCGTTTTAACCGGTGATGCAAAGGTGACGGTAACGCTCGAATGTCAGCGTTGCGGGAAACCGTTCACACAGCACGTTCACACAACGTATTGTTTCAGTCCGGTTCGTTCTGACGAACAGGCTGAGGCACTCCCGGAAGCGTATGAGCCGATTGAGGTTAACGAATTCGGTGAAATCGATCTTCTGGCTCTGGTTGAAGATGAAATCATCCTCACCTTGCCAGTGGTTCCGGTGCATGATTCTGAACACTGTGAAGTGTCCGAGGCGGACATGGTCTTTGGGGAACTGCCTGATGAAGCGCAAAAACCAAACCCATTTGCCGTATTAGCCAGCTTAAAGCGTAAGTAATTGAGGAGTAAGGTCCATGGCCGTACAACAGAATAAACCAACCCGTTCCAAACGTGGCATGCGTCGTTCCCATGACGCGCTGACTGCAGTTACCAGCCTGTCTGTAGACAAGACTTCTGGTGAGAAACACCTGCGTCACCACATCACTGCTGACGGTTTCTACCGCGGCCGCAAGGTTATCACTAAGTAATCACGCGTTTGCGTGATTAGGCTTAGTGAGGAACTCCCCGTGCAAACGGGGAATTTACCGAACCAGGCTGCGACGATACCTTGACACGTCTAACCCTGGCGTTAGATGTCATGGGAGGAGATTTTGGGCCTTCCGTGACAGTGCCTGCAGCATTGCAGGCACTGAATTCTAATTCGCAACTCACACTTCTTTTAGTCGGCAATCCCGACACAATCACGCCATTACTTGCAAAAGCTGACTTCGAACAACGTTCACGTCTGCAGATTATTCCTGCGCAGTCAGTTATTGCCAGTGATGCCCGGCCATCGCAGGCGATTCGCAATAGCCGTGGCAGCTCTATGCGAATGGCGCTGGAGCTGGTAAAAGAAGGACGTGCGCAGGCCTGCGTCAGCGCGGGGAATACCGGCGCGCTGATGGGGCTGTCGAAATTACTGCTCAAGCCTATTGAGGGCATTGAGCGTCCGGCGCTGGTGACGGTACTCCCGCATCAGCAAAAGGGCAAAACGGTGGTGCTCGATCTGGGCGCTAACGTCGATTGTGATAGTACAATGCTGGCTCAGTTTGCCGTGATGGGGTCGGTGCTGGCAGAAGAAGTGGTCGGGATCAACACTCCCCGTGTTGCGTTACTGAACATAGGTGAAGAAGAGACCAAAGGCCTGGACAGCATTCGTGAGGCTGCCGAATTGCTTAAACAGGTTCCCTCCATCAACTATATTGGTTATCTCGAAGCCAATGAGTTGCTGACGGGGAAAACGGATGTTCTGGTGTGTGATGGCTTCACTGGAAACGTGACGTTGAAGACCATGGAAGGGGTTGTGCGAATGTTCCTTTCTCTCCTCAAATCGCAGGGAGAAGGTAAAAAAAGCGCCTGGTGGCTGATTTTATTAAAGCGTTGGTTACAAAAAAGCCTGACACGGCGATTCAGTCACCTCAACCCCGACCAGTATAATGGCGCCTGTCTGTTAGGATTGCGCGGCATTGTGATCAAGAGTCACGGTGCCGCCAATCAGCGAGCATTTACTGTCGCCATTGAACAGGCAGTGCAGGCGGTGCAGCGACAAGTCCCTCAGCGGATTGCCGCTCGCCTGGAATCTGTATTAGCTAAAAGTGACTGAGCGTACATGTATACGAAGATTATTGGTACCGGCAGCTATCTGCCAACACAAGTGCGAACCAACGCCGATCTGGAAAAAATGGTAGATACGTCTGACGAGTGGATTGTCACGCGCACAGGTATCCGTGAACGTCGTATCGCCGCGCCAGACGAAACCGTGTCCACCATGGGTTATGAAGCCGCACAGCGTGCTATCGAGATGGCGGGCATCGATAAAGATCAGATTGGTTTGATCGTGGTTGCCACAACATCGGCCACGCATGCTTTCCCAAGCGCAGCGTGCCAGGTGCAGAATATGCTCGGTATTAAAGGCTGCCCGGCGTTTGACGTTGCCGCAGCCTGCGCAGGTTTCACCTATGCATTGAGCGTTGCCGATCAGTATGTAAAATCCGGCGCGGTGAAGTATGCGCTGGTGATCGGTGCTGACGTGCTGGCGCGTACCTGCGATCCAACCGATCGCGGAACGATCATTATTTTTGGCGATGGTGCGGGTGCCGTACTGCTGGGTCAGTCTGAAGAGCCGGGCATCATCTCCACGCATCTGCATGCTGACGGTAGCTATGGCGAACTGTTAACGCTGCCTAATGCCGACCGTGTGAATCCGGACAGCTCTATCTACCTGACCATGGCAGGTAACGAAGTGTTTAAGGTCGCGGTGACGGAACTGGCCCACATTGTTGATGAAACGCTGGAGGCGAATGGCCTTGAGCGCACCGCACTCGACTGGCTGGTGCCGCATCAGGCGAACCTGCGTATTATCAGTGCAACCGCGAAAAAGCTGGGCATGTCGATGGATAACGTTGTGGTGACGCTCGATCGCCACGGCAATACCTCTGCGGCGTCAGTACCGTGCGCCTTTGATGAAGCGGTACGTGACGGACGAATCAAACGGGGCCAGTTGGTCTTGCTTGAAGCCTTCGGTGGCGGGTTCACCTGGGGTTCCGCGCTGGTTCGTTTCTAGGATAAGGATTAAAAGATGACGCAATTTGCTTTTGTGTTTCCGGGTCAGGGCTCTCAAACCGTTGGGATGTTGTCTGAAATGGCAGCAAACTATCCGGTAATCGAAGAGACTTTCCGTGAAGCTTCCGATGCGCTGGGTTATGATTTATGGGCGCTGACCCAACAAGGTCCGGCCGAAGAGCTGAACAAAACCTGGCAGACTCAGCCAGCACTGCTGACCGCTTCCGTTGCGCTGTGGCGCGTCTGGCAGCAGAAGGGCGGTAAAGCGCCAGCCCTGCTCGCGGGCCATAGCCTGGGTGAATACTCTGCACTGGTCTGTGCCGGTGTGATCGCCTTTGCTGACGCGGTACGCCTGGTAGAACTGCGTGGTAAATTCATGCAGGAAGCTGTGCCAGAAGGCACGGGCGGCATGTCTGCGATCATCGGTCTCGACGATGCTTCCATCGCAAAAGCGTGTGAAGAATCAGCAGAAGGTCAGGTGGTTTCACCGGTTAACTTCAACTCGCCAGGCCAGGTGGTTATCGCGGGTCATAAAGAAGCGGTTGAACGTGCAGGTGCAGCCTGTAAAGCCGCGGGCGCAAAACGTGCGCTGCCGCTGCCAGTGAGTGTTCCGTCCCACTGTGCGCTGATGAAACCTGCTGCTGACAAGCTGGCGGTTGAACTGGAAAAAATTACCTTTAACGCACCGACGATTTCCGTTGTGAACAACGTCGATGTGAAATGTGAAACCACGCCGGAGGCTATCCGTGATGCGCTGGTTCGCCAGCTTTATAGCCCGGTACAGTGGACCAAAACCGTTGAGTTTATGGCCTCTCAGGGCGTTGAGCACCTGTACGAAGTCGGCCCAGGGAAAGTCCTGACTGGTTTGACAAAACGTATTGTTGACACCCTGACTGCCTCGGCGATTAACGAGCCGGAAGCCATTGAAGCGGCACTCTCGCAATAAAAGAGGAATACCATGAGTTTTGAAGGAAAAATTGCCCTGGTCACTGGCGCAAGCCGCGGTATCGGGCGTGCAATTGCTGAAACACTGGCCGCGCGCGGCGCGAATGTGATTGGTACAGCAACCAGCGAGAATGGCGCGAAGGCCATCAGCGACTATCTGGGAGCGAACGGTAAAGGTCTGGTACTGAATGTGACCGAACCTGCATCTATCGAATCTGTTCTGGAAAATATTCGCGCAGAGTTTGGCGAAGTGGATATTCTGGTCAATAATGCCGGGATCACTCGCGATAACCTGTTGATGCGAATGAAAGACGACGAGTGGAACGATATTATCGAAACCAACCTGTCATCTGTATTCCGTCTGTCAAAAGCGGTAATGCGCGCTATGATGAAAAAGCGTCATGGTCGTATTATCACTGTCGGTTCTGTGGTTGGTACCATGGGAAATGCTGGTCAGGCTAACTACGCTGCGGCGAAAGCAGGTCTGATTGGTTTCAGTAAGTCGCTGGCGCGTGAAGTCGCGTCCCGCGGGATTACTGTAAACGTTGTTGCTCCGGGCTTTATTGAAACGGACATGACGCGTGCGCTGACTGATGAGCAGCGTGCGGGTACGCTGGCAGCTGTTCCTGCGGGCCGCTTAGGCGACCCTAAAGAAATTGCCAGCGCGGTTGCATTTTTAGCCTCTGACGAAGCGGGTTACATCACTGGTGAAACCCTCCACGTCAACGGCGGGATGTATATGGTTTAATCACGATCGAAAATATTTGCGTTATTGGGGGGATTGGCCTCAAAATAACGTAAAATCGTGGTAAGACCTGCCGGGATTTAGTTGCAAATTTTTCAACATTTTATACACTACGAAAACCATCGCGAAAGCGAGTTTTGATAGGAAATTTAAGAGTATGAGCACTATCGAAGAACGCGTTAAGAAAATTATCGGCGAACAGCTGGGCGTTAAGCAGGAAGAAGTTGTGAACTCCGCTTCCTTCGTTGAAGACCTGGGCGCAGATTCTCTTGACACCGTTGAGCTGGTAATGGCTCTGGAAGAAGAGTTTGATACTGAGATTCCGGACGAAGAAGCTGAGAAGATCACCACTGTTCAGGCTGCCATTGATTACATCAACGGCCACCAGGCGTAAGTGAACATCTCCAGGCGGTCATTCGACCGCCTGAGTTTTATCTTTTTTTAGTCCCACGAATCTCTTTTTTTATCCCTCCCTGGAGGACAAACGTGTCTAAGCGTCGTGTAGTTGTGACCGGACTTGGCATGTTGTCTCCTGTCGGCAATACCGTAGAGTCCACCTGGAAAGCTCTCCTTGCCGGTCAGAGCGGCATCAGCCTAATCGACCATTTCGATACTAGCGCCTATGCAACGAAATTTGCTGGCTTAGTAAAGGATTTTAACTGTGAAGAGATCATCTCGCGCAAAGAACAGCGCAAGATGGATGCCTTCATTCAATATGGAATTGTCGCTGGCGTTCAGGCCATGCAGGATTCTGGCCTTGAAATTACGGAAGAGAACGCAACCCGTATCGGTGCCGCTATTGGCTCCGGGATTGGCGGTCTTGGTCTGATCGAGGAAAACCATTCATCTCTCATGAATGGCGGACCGCGTAAAATCAGCCCGTTCTTCGTTCCGTCCACGATTGTTAATATGGTGGCGGGTCACCTGACCATCATGTTCGGTCTGCGTGGGCCAAGCATTTCTATCGCGACCGCATGTACCTCTGGCGTGCATAACATCGGCCAGGCCGCGCGTATGATTGCGTACGGCGATGCAGATGCTATGGTGGCAGGCGGTGCTGAAAAAGCCAGTACCCCGCTTGGCGTGGGTGGCTTTGGTGCTGCGCGCGCGCTGTCTACCCGCAACGATAATCCTCAGGCGGCAAGCCGTCCTTGGGACAAAGACCGTGACGGTTTCGTGCTGGGCGATGGTGCAGGTATGCTCGTTCTGGAAGAGTACGAACATGCGAAAAAACGTGGCGCGAAAATTTATGCTGAAGTCGTTGGCTTTGGTATGAGCAGCGATGCCTATCACATGACGTCACCGCCAGAAAATGGTGCAGGCGCCGCGCTGGCCATGGAAAACGCGATTCGCGATGCGGGTATTACTCCAGCGCAAATCGGCTACGTTAACGCACACGGTACCTCTACCCCTGCGGGCGATAAAGCAGAAGCTCAGGCTGTTAAGTCTATCTTCGGTGAATCTGCCAGCCGTGTACTGGTCAGTTCCACAAAATCCATGACCGGTCACCTGTTGGGTGCGGCGGGTGCTGTAGAGTCTATTTACTCTATTCTTGCGCTGCGCGACCAGGCTGTTCCGCCAACCATCAACCTGGATAACCCGGATGAAGGTTGCGATCTGGACTTCGTTCCTCACGAAGCGCGCCAGGTGAGTGGAATGGAGTACACCCTGTGTAACTCCTTCGGCTTTGGCGGTACTAACGGTTCTCTGATCTTCAAAAAGATCTGAGTCTGCGTACCCTATGGCTGTGAAAAAAGGTCCGCTTGTCGGGCCTTTTTTATTCAGGCTAATCTTCTTGTCGGCTGCACGACATCCTGCCAGACTAAACGCCCACGCATAAGGAGCCACCATGTTTTTAATCAATGGCCTTGAGCAAGAATCTCTGCCTGCAAGCGACAGGGCGACTCAGTTTGGTGATGGCTGCTTTACCACGGCGCGCATTGCGGATGGCGACGTGTGTCTGCTGGATGCGCATATACGTCGTCTGCAAACGGCCTGCAAAACGTTACTGATCCCCTTTACGCAATGGGACACGTTGCGCCAGGAAATGCGCCAGCTTGCGTCCGGAAAGCCCAGTGGGGTACTCAAGGTCATTATCAGCCGCGGCAGCGGTGGACGGGGTTATAGCGGTGCCAGTTGCCAACATCCCACCCGGATCCTGTCGGTTTCTGCGTATCCTGCCCAGTATACGCGCTGGCGTGAAGAGGGCGTTACCCTGACGCTCAGCCCGGTACGTCTGGGAAGAAACCCCATGCTTGCCGGGATAAAACATCTCAATCGTCTTGAGCAGGTGCTAATCCGTACTCATCTTGAGCAGACGGCAGCCGATGAAGCGCTGGTTCTTGACAGCGAAGGGTTCATTACGGAATGCTGTGCGGCTAATTTATTCTGGCGGCAGGGCAACACTGTTTTCACGCCTTCGCTGGAACAGGCGGGAGTCAACGGTATTATGCGTCAGTTTTGTGTGCAGCAGCTGGCACGCTCTGACTTTCACGTTGTCGAAGTTAACGCACGCGAAGAGGCGTTGCAGGCAGCAGATGAAATCGTTATTTGCAACGCGCTGATGCCGGTTATACCTGTCCGCGCTTATGGTCAAATTTGCTTGCCATCGCGCGAGCTGTTCTCTTTTTTAGCCCCGATATGTGAGCAAACCAGATAGTCATGAAGAAAATGTTGCGCTTTGTCCTCCTTCTAATCGTTGCGCTGGGTATCGCTGGCGGCGCGGGAATGTGGAAAGTTCGCCAGCTGGCGAACAGTAAGATCCTGATTAAGGACGAAACAATCTTTACCCTGAAAGCGGGAACCGGGCGACTGGCGCTCGGTGAACAGCTTTATGGCGATAAAATCATTAATCGTCCACGCGTGTTCCAGTGGTTATTGCGTGTGGAACCTGAGCTGTCTCATTTTAAAGCTGGCACCTATCGTTTCACGCCCGGGATGACCGTCAGAGAGATGCTGCAGTTGCTGGAAAGCGGCAAAGAAGCGCAGTTCCCGCTGCGGTTTGTTGAAGGGATGCGCCTTAGCGATTACCTCAAACAGCTGCGTGATGCGCCGTATATTAAACACACGCTAAAAGATGACAGTTACCAGACGGTTGCCGCGGTACTTGAATTTGAACATCCCGAGTGGGTTGAAGGCTGGTTCTGGCCGGACACCTGGATGTATACAGCCGGAACAACCGATGTGGCGATCCTGAAGCGTGCGCACAAAAAAATGGTCGCGGCGGTGGAATCTGCGTGGGAAGGGCGCGCCGATGGCCTGCCGTATAAAGATCAAAACCAGTTTGTCACCATGGCCTCAATTATTGAGAAAGAGACCGCGGTGGCTTCAGAGCGCGACCAGGTGGCGTCGGTCTTTATCAACCGACTGCGCATTGGCATGCGCCTGCAAACTGACCCTACCGTGATCTATGGAATGGGGGAGAGCTACAGCGGCAAGATTTCACGAAAAGATCTGGAGACGCCGACGGCGTATAATACCTACGTTATTAGCGGCCTGCCGCCAGGCCCGATTGCCACGCCGAGCGAAGCCTCGCTTAAGGCGGCCGCGCATCCGGCAAAAACACCGTATCTCTACTTTGTGGCTGATGGAAAAGGGGGGCATACCTTTAACACCAACCTTGCCAGCCATAATCGCTCCGTTCAGGATTATCTGAAGGCACTTAAGGAAAAAAATGCGCAGTAAATACATTGTCATTGAGGGACTCGAAGGAGCCGGTAAAACCACAGCCCGCAACGTGGTAATCGAAACGCTGAAAACGCTCGGCGTTGCGGACATGGTGTTTACCCGTGAACCCGGCGGTACGCAGCTGGCTGAAAAGCTGCGCAGCCTGGTGCTGGATATCAAATCCGTGGGCGATGAAGTTATCACTGACAAAGCCGAAGTGCTGATGTTCTATGCCGCTCGCGTGCAGTTGGTAGAGACGATCATCAAACCGGCTCTGGCCGCTGGCAAGTGGGTCATTGGCGACCGTCACGATCTGTCGACTCAGGCGTATCAGGGCGGGGGACGCGGAATTGACCAGACAATGCTGGCAACGTTGCGTGATGCAGTATTAGGGGATTTCCGCCCCGATCTGACGCTGTATCTGGATGTAACGCCGGAAGTGGGCCTGAAGCGCGCGCGCGCGCGCGGCGAGCTGGATCGCATTGAGCAAGAGTCGCTCGACTTCTTTAATCGCACCCGCGCGCGTTATCTTGAACTCGCCAGTCAGGACAGTTCCATTCGCACCATTGATGCGACGCAGTCCCTGGAAGAGGTGACCCGGTCCATTGAGGAAACTGTCAAACACTGGCTACAGGAGCAACAGGCATGAAATGGTACCCATGGTTGCGCCCGCACTTTGAACAGCTGATCGCCAGCTATCAGGCCGGACGGGGGCATCATGCGTTACTGATTCAGGCATTGCCGGGCATGGGTGAAGATGCGTTGATCTACGCCATCACCCGTTTTCTGATGTGCCAGCAGCCAGAAGGTCACAAAAGCTGCGGTAAATGCCGCGGCTGCCAGCTGATGCAGGCGGGCACACATCCTGACTATTACACGCTGGAGCCTGAGAAGGGCAAAAGTGCGCTCGGTATCGATGCCGTGCGTGAAGTCAGTGAAAAATTATACGAGCACGCACGACTGGGTGGCGCAAAAGTCGTCTGGCTGAAAGACGCGGCGTTGCTTACCGAGGCGGCGGCAAATGCGCTGCTTAAAACGCTGGAGGAGCCACCGGAAAAAACGTGGTTCTTCCTGTCATGCCGCGATCCGGGTCGATTACTGGCGACGTTACGCAGTCGGTGTCGGCTTCATCACCTTGCGACTCCCCAGGAATCGTGGGCGCTGAGCTGGCTGGAGCGTGAGGTGACAACGTCACAGGATAGCGCGTTGTCCGCATTGCGCCTCAGCAGCGGCGCACCTGCCGCGGCGCTGGCTCTGCTGCAGGCGGACGTCTGGTCGCAACGAGAAGCGCTTTGCCGCGCCGTTGCCTCTGCGCTGGAGAGCGGTGACTGGTTGAGCGTACTGCCTGCACTTAACAGCGATCAGGCTGCCGAGCGTCTGCACTGGCTGGCTGCCTTACTTCTGGATGCCCTCAAGATCCAGCAGGGGGCCAAGCTGCTGACCAATCCCGATGTCTGGCCACTGGTAAACACGCTGGCGAATCGTCTGCCAGGCGCCACGTTGCGTGCGATCCTGCACGACACTTGCCAGAGCCGCGAACAACTTTTAACGGTAACCGGTCTTAATCGCGAGCTTGTACTGACCGACCAGTTACTGCGTATCGAACATTACCTGCAACCAGGCGTTACTCCGCCTGTTTCCCATCTCTGAGAGAGACATTATGTTTTTAGTCGACTCACACTGCCATCTCGATGGCCTGGATTATCAATCCCTGCATAAAGACGTGGACGACGTGCTGGCTAAAGCCGCCGCCCGCGATGTGAAATTTTGCCTTGCGGTGGCTACCACGCTGCCGGGCTATCGCACCATGCGTGAGCTGGTGGGCGTTCGCCCTAATGTTGTCTTTTCCTGTGGCGTGCATCCGCTCAATCAGGATGAAGCATACGACGTCGAGGAGTTACGTCGTCTGGCGGCCGAAGAGGGCGTGGTAGCGATGGGGGAAACCGGGCTGGACTATTACTACACGCCGGAGACCATGGCGCGTCAGCAGGAGTCCTTCCGCCATCACATTCGCATTGGCCGTGAGCTTAACAAACCGGTTATCGTTCATACCCGCGATGCCCGCGCCGATACCCTGGCGATCCTCAGGGAAGAAAACGTGACGGATTGCGGTGGCGTACTACACTGTTTCACAGAAGACAGAGAAACGGCGGGAAAACTGCTTGATTTAGGGTTTTATATCTCGTTTTCCGGGATCGTGACGTTCCGTAACGCTGAGCAGCTTCGCGATGCTGCGCGTTATGTTCCGCTCGATCGTATTCTGGTGGAAACAGACTCTCCTTATCTGGCTCCGGTACCGCATCGCGGTAAAGAAAACCAGCCAGCAATGACGAGAGACGTGGCTGAATACATGGCCGTTCTGAAGGGCGTCAGTATCGAAGAGCTGGCCCGCGTCACGACGGAAAACTTCTCTACACTGTTCCATATTGACCCCGCCCGCCTGCAATCTGTTTGATACACCTGTTTTTTTTAGGCTCGTAATTAATAGTTAAAACGAGTAAAGTTCACCGCCTCATTTGGGGCGGTGATGGTGTTTTTAGACACATCCAGAAATGCTTTTTGTAAATAACTGAAAGTTTTTCGACCGTCTTAAGCTGAAACGTGATAGCCGTCAAACAAACTCAGAGGGAATTATTTTACTCTGTGTAATAAATAAAGGGCGCTTAGATGTCCTGTCCACGGCACGGTACTCCCCCCGGGCCAATGCGTGAAAGCGTAAAAAAAGCACAAATACTCAGGAGCACTCTCAATTATGTTTAAGAATGCATTTGCTAACCTGCAAAAGGTCGGTAAATCGCTGATGCTGCCAGTATCCGTACTGCCTATCGCAGGTATCCTGCTGGGTGTCGGTTCTGCAAACTTCAGCTGGCTGCCAGCCGTAGTGTCCCACGTAATGGCCGAAGCAGGCGGTTCTGTCTTTGCTAACATGCCGCTGATCTTCGCTATCGGTGTTGCTCTGGGCTTCACCAATAACGACGGCGTTTCTGCGCTGGCTTCTGTGGTTGCCTACGGCATCATGGTGAAAACCATGGCTGTGGTTGCACCGCTGGTTCTGCATTTACCTGCTGAAGAGATCGCAGCGAAACACCTGGCGGATACCGGTGTTCTGGGCGGTATCATCTCCGGTGCGATTGCAGCGTATATGTTTAACCGCTTCTATCGCATCAAGCTGCCTGAGTACCTGGGCTTCTTCGCGGGCAAGCGTTTCGTTCCGATCATCTCTGGTCTGGCAGCGATTTTCACGGGTGTGATCCTGTCCTTCATCTGGCCACCAATCGGTACGGCAATCCAGACCTTCTCTCAGTGGGCTGCTTATCAGAACCCGGTTGTGGCGTTCGGTATCTACGGCTTCATCGAGCGTTGCCTGGTGCCATTTGGTCTGCACCACATCTGGAACGTTCCATTCCAGATGCAGATTGGTGAATTCACCAACGCAGCGGGTCAGGTATTCCACGGTGATATCCCACGTTACATGGCGGGTGACCCAACTGCAGGTAAACTGTCTGGTGGCTTCCTGTTCAAAATGTATGGTCTGCCAGCCGCGGCAATTGCAATCTGGCACTCTGCTAAACCAGAGAACCGTGCAAAAGTGGGCGGTATCATGATCTCCGCAGCGCTGACCTCGTTCCTGACCGGTATCACCGAGCCGATCGAGTTCTCCTTCATGTTCGTTGCGCCGATCCTGTACGTTATCCACGCGATTCTGGCGGGTCTGGCGTTCCCAATCTGTATCCTGCTAGGTATGCGTGACGGTACGTCCTTCTCACACGGCCTGATCGACTTCATCGTTCTGTCCGGTAACAGCAGCAAACTGTGGCTGTTCCCAATCGTGGGTGCGTGCTACGCCGTTGTTTACTACACCATCTTCCGCGTGCTGATCAAAGCACTGGACCTGAAAACGCCAGGTCGTGAAGATGCAACAGAAGACAGCAAAGCAGGCGCGACCAGCGAAATGGCTCCGGCACTGGTTGCAGCATTCGGCGGTAAAGAGAACATCACTAACCTGGACGCGTGTATCACTCGTCTGCGTGTGAGCGTTGCCGATGTTGCGAAAGTAGACCAGCCGGGTCTGAAAAAACTGGGCGCAGCGGGTGTGGTTGTTGCAGGTTCTGGTGTTCAGGCAATCTTCGGTACCAAATCCGATAACCTGAAAACCGAAATGGATGAATACATCCGCAACAGCTAAGCTGTGACCTGGGGAGACTAAGGCAGCCGAATGGCTGCCTTTTTTATGCCTGCAGTTTTGTTATGCCGGGTAGCGGCTGAACATTCAGAAGTCGTAGCTCGCGCTTACAGAGACGTTCAGCGGCGCGCCATATACCACATAAGAGCCGACGTAGTCGTAATACTCTTTGTCGAACAGGTTGTTGATGTTAGCCTGGACAGCAAAATCTTTAGTAACCTGATACCGGCTGAACAGGTTAACCAGCGCGTAGCTGCCTTGTTCTGCCCGTGATCGGCCTGCCGGGCCGCCATCTACATCGTTCCAGACTTTATTCTGCCAGTTCACCCCGCCGCCCACTGCCAGTGCAGGTAGCATGGGCAGTTGATAACGGGTAAAGAGCTTCATTGTGGTACGAGGCTGATCGGAACTTACCGCGTTGCCGCGCTTGTCTTCAGCAATGTAGCGGGTTGCGCCGAAGGTCAACTGCCAGTTATCGGTCAGGGCGCCGTTTAGCTCGAACTCGATCCCTTTACTGACGACCCCATCCAGAGATTCATAAATTGACTCGCCGCTGGGCATGTAGGTGTAGGTATTATTCGCCACATTATCCTGCTCAATGCGGAAGAGGGCGAGCGAGGTGGACAGGCGCGTACTAAACCAGTCTGCTTTCACCCCGGCTTCATAGCTTTTCCCCGTTGTCGGGTCCAGGTAGCGGCCGCTGGCGTCACGTTTGTCCTGAGGCTGGAAGATGGAGGTATAACTGACGTAGGTTGACCAGTCTTCATTGATATCATAAACAAGGCCCGCATATGGCGTTACATCGTCCTTACTGCTTTCCAGGCGGGTGTCCGGGGAGCCCGCCGGGTTATAGCGAATGTTGTAATGGGTATAACGCGCACCGAGGATCAGAGATAGCGGATCGGCAAGCGAGAAGCGGGCTGAGGTATAGGCTGAAGACTGGCGGATATCATCCTGACTGTAAAGCTTCCAGGGGGTCCACTGCGGATCGGCGATATTCCCGTTCCAGTTTTTGAAGTTACCCACGTCAACCATGCCGTACAGCGCGTCCGGCATGGTGTTGTCATAGTGGTTACGCTGGCGGCTGAAGCTACCGCCAAACATCATCTCATGCTGGCGACCGAAAAGATCGAAACCGCCGCGCAGGAAGGCATCCACCGCATCCTGCTTACGTTCACCGCGGTTCCAGCCGCCATATCCGACCATACCCGCACCGGTCTCTTTATCCGGGTAGCCGGACATATACATCAGTTTGCTGTCGAAGTTGGTGTCGGCATGCATGCCGTTGATGTGGGCTTCCCAGCCGTTGTCGAAGCGTTGGGTGAGGTTGGCGAAAATACGGGTGTTGTCTTTATCTGAATAAGCCCAGTCTGGTGCAACGGTCTGGCTGCGGTTGTAATGGGTTTTGCTGCCATCGCTGTACCAGGTTGGCAGGCCGCCCCAGGTTGGGTTATCGGTATCGCTTTCCTGATATTCATAGCCCACAGACAGGGTGGTGCTGTCAGTCACGTCCGCATCGACCACGCCATAGAGGAACTTTTTGCGGTAGTGGTAGTTATCAACAAAACTGTCGTTGTCCTGATAACCCGTAATAAGACGACCGCGCACGTTACCCGACTCTAACAGCGGAGCCTGCAGATCCAGCACGTAGCGTTGTTTGTCCCAGCTACCGTAACTGGCGGAGACATTGCCTTTAAATTCATTGCTGTCTGCATGCTTACGTACCATGTTGACGTAGGCGGCGGGATTTCCCGTGCCGGACATCAGGCCGGTTGCGCCGCGTACCACTTCAATACGATCGTAAATGGCGGTATCGGCGGCGGTGTCGCCAAAGTTCCATACTTCGCTGATGGAGGTTGGCAGATCATCATACGCATAGTTACTGACAAAGAAGCCGCGCGAGTAAAATACCGTCCGGTCGCTGTCCTGTACCTGCGCGGTGACGCCGGTGGTGTTAGTTAACACCTGACCGAGGGATTGCAGATTCTGATCTGCCATACGCTGCTGGCTAATGACGCTGACGGACTGCGGAATATCGCGGGGAACCAGTAACAGTTTCGTCCCCGTGGTGGTGGTCTTAACGCTGTAGTCCGTATCCTGACTGCTGGACGGGTCCTGTGCGTTATCAAAACCGCCCTCGACAACCACGGTATCTTCGGTTGCAGAGGCGGCGAAACTGACGGCTGGCATCAATGCCAAAGCAATACAGGCAGCCAGCAACGAAGGCGTGGCGGCTGGCTGCGGTTGCCCATCCCTGGTGTGATAAATGAAAGACATCATCAAACCCTTACTGAATGGTGAAAGGTGAGTGCGACAGTCCCGTGAGAACGGGCTGACGTCGTTTTCTATGTTAAAAATGCGCATGAAAATGCAAATGCGAAATATACGCATTGTAATTAGCACTGTAAACAGATGTGTCAAAAGGAAATGAAATTATGTTTCAGGTGGTGAAGCGTCGAGAGCGGTTACTCTTCAGTCAGCTGAAACGCTTTCAGGAAAGAAATCCGGGGAGAAGGTTGAAAGGACAGGAGAAAGTCGCTCATACTCTTCCATTGTGCCACACACTCATGCAGAGATTGTGTTAATAGCGGACGCACCACGCCAGATTAAACTACAAAGGAACAGGTCATGGCTGAAGAAACCATTTTCAGTAAAATTATCCGCCGCGAAATCCCTTCGGATATCGTTTATCAGGATGAGCTGGTGACGGCTTTCAGAGATATTTCTCCTCAGGCTCCGACTCATATCCTTATCATTCCAAATATTCTGATTCCCACCGTCAATGACGTAAAAGCCGAGCATGAAGTGGCGTTAGGCCGTATGCTGACGGTAGCCGCGAAAATCGCCGAGCAGGAGGGGATTGCTGAAGACGGTTACCGTTTGATCATGAACTGTAATCGCCATGGTGGTCAGGAAGTTTATCATATTCATATGCATCTTCTGGGTGGGCGTCCTCTGGGACCGATGCTGTCACATAAAGGTCTTTGACATGTTAAAAGGGCGTATTGCAGCGCTGGCAATGACATTGGTAATGGTGGGGTGCAGCACGCGCCCGGCCATTCCCGTCAGCGATGAACAGACGCTGGTGATGGAGTCATCGGTACTTGCCGCGGGCATCACCGCAGAACAACCTACGTTGACCATCAGTGAAATTAAATCTTCTGCGTCCTCTACGCTCTTTAACGAAAGACACGAACCGGTGACGGTGCACTACCGTTTCTTCTGGTATGACGTACGGGGTCTTGAAATGCACCCGCTGGAAGCGCCGCGCAGCGTGACCATTCCGGCAGGATCGTCGGTAACGCTCTATGGTAGCGCCAACTATCTGGGTGCGCATAAGGTGAGACTTTATCTTTATCTGTAAGAGGTGAACCTTGATTAAAAATATGAGCCGTTATGCGCTCGTGACAGCTTTTGCACTGTTCCTTGCAGGATGTGTGACGCGAACCGAACAGCCTGCGCCGGTGGACGAGGCAAAACCGGGTACGGAGCAGCCGACACAGCCAACGCAACCGCAGCCAACCGTGCCGTCTGTACCGACGATCCCGTCGCAGCCTGGCCCGATTGAACATCCGGACCAGACCTCCCAGCCAACGCCGCGCGTGCGTCATTATGACTGGAACGGTGCGATGCAACCGATGGTGGGCAAAATGCTGCAGGCGCAGGGCGTGACGGCAGGCAGCGTACTGCTGGTGGATAGCGTAAATAACCGGACTAACGGTTCACTCAATGCCGGGGAAGCGACAGAAACCCTGCGCAATGCACTGGCCAATAACGGCAAGTTTACGCTGGTTTCCGCACAGCAGCTGGCAGTAGCCAAACAGCAGCTTGGTCTGTCGCCACAGGACAGCCTCGGTACGCGCAGTAAGGCGATGGGGATTGCCCGTAACGTTGGTGCGCAGTATGTGCTGTACTCTAATGCCACCGGTAACGTGAATACGCCAGCCCTGCAGATGCAGCTGATGCTGGTCCAGACAGGCGAGATTATCTGGTCAGGTAAAGGTGCGGTTACGCAACTCTGACTGCACGCGTGAAGCGATCCTCACGCGTTATTTTCCGCAGTATCGTCTTATCGCGCCGCAGGCCCACTCCGGGCTTGGCGGCGCGAGTTGCATTCTGGAACAGGGCGAGCAGCGTCTGGTGTTGCGTCATCACCACGATCCCTTAGCCCCCGTTTCCCATTTTCGCCGTCAGTTTCGTGCCCTGAAGCGTCTACCGGCGGATCTCGTGCCAGCCCCGCGCTTTTTCAGACAGGGCTGGATGGCGGTAGAGTATCTGGCAGGGGAGATCCGGCATACGCTGCCCGACAGCGCTACGCTTGCGACGACGCTCTGTCAGTTGCACCATCAGCCGTGTCTGGGGTGGCGAGTCACGCTGCTCCCTTTGCTGGAACAATACTGGCAGCGAGCCTCACCGGACAGACGTACCCCACGGTGGCTTGCGCAGCTTAAACGGTTACGCACTGCGGGAGAGCCTCAGCCGCTTCGGCTGTCGCCATTACACATGGATGTTCATGCCGGAAATATTGTGCATACGTCCACCGGCATCAGGCTTATCGACTGGGAGTATGCCGGTGATGGGGATGTGGCACTGGAGCTGGCGGCCGTCTGGGTGGAAGATGATACAGCGCGCCAAAGACTGATCGGCGATTACGCCCGCATTGCGCATCTGGACGCGGGACAGCTGGCGCGTCAGGTCAGACGCTGGCGGCCCTGGGTCGTCATGCTGATGGCGGGCTGGTTTGAAATGCGTTTTCAGCAGTCCGGCGAGAAACAATTTATTGCGCTGGCAGATGATGCCTGGCGCCAGTTACACATTAAAGGATAAGAGAGGTTGCTGTGGGTCCAGTCATGTTGGATGTAGAAGGGTTTGAACTGGATGCGGAGGAGCGTGAAATTCTGGCGCACCCGCTGGTGGGGGGGCTCATCCTGTTTACCCGCAACTATCACGATCCGGCGCAGTTGCGTGAGCTGGTTCGCCAGATCCGCGCGGCGTCGCGTAATCATCTGGTCGTGGCCGTCGATCAGGAAGGCGGGCGCGTGCAGCGTTTCCGTGAGGGCTTCACCCGTCTGCCCGCGGCCCAGTCTTTCGCGGCGCTGCTCGGCACCGAAGAGGGCGGAAATCTGGCCCAGGAGGCCGGCTGGCTGATGGCCAGCGAGATGATTGCCATGGATATCGACATCAGTTTTGCCCCGGTGCTGGACGTAGGGCATATCAGTGCGGCAATTGGCGAGCGCTCTTACCATAGCGATCCCCGTATTGCGCTGGAGATGGCCACCCGCTTTATCGACGGCATGCACGATGCAGGAATGAAAACCACCGGTAAACACTTCCCGGGGCACGGCGCCGTGACGGCGGATTCACATAAAGAGACTCCGCGTGATCCGCGCCCGGAGGCGGAAATTCGTGCCAAAGATATGTCGGTGTTCCGCTCGCTGATTAGCGATAACAAGCTGGATGCCATTATGCCTGCGCATGTGATTTACAGTGACGTCGACCCGCGCCCGGCGAGCGGTTCTCCGCACTGGTTAAAAAACGTGCTGCGTCAGGAGCTCGGTTTCAACGGCGTGATCTTCTCCGACGATTTGTCGATGGAAGGGGCGGCGATCATGGGCAGCTACGCGGAGCGTGGGCAGGCGTCGCTCGACGCAGGTTGCGATATGATCCTCGTCTGCAATAATCGTAAAGGCGCAGTCAGCGTGCTGGATAACCTGTCGCCGATCAATGCAGAGCGTGTTACACATTTGTATCATAAAGGTTCATTTAGCCGTCAGGAGCTGATGGATTCGGCACGCTGGAAAGCGGTTAACGCCCGGCTTGAAGCACTGAATGAGCGCTGGCAGGCACATAAAGCCAGCCTGTAAATCCTCCCGGAAGGCGTAGCGTGGTGAGAAGACGATGATCATCTATTTACACGGTTTTGACTCAAACAGTCCTGGTAATCATGAGAAGGTACTGCAACTGCAGTTTATCGATCCGGATGTACGGCTGATCAGCTACAGCACGCGCCATCCGAAACATGACATGCAGCATCTGCTCAAAGAAGTGGACAAGATGCTGCAGCTCAACATCGATGATCGCCCGCTGATTTGCGGCGTGGGGCTGGGTGGCTACTGGGCGGAGCGGATTGGGTTCCTGTGCGATATTCGCCAGGTGGTATTCAATCCTAACCTGTTCCCGAACGAGAACATGGAAGGCAAGATTGACCGCCCAGAAGAGTATGTCGATATTGCCACCAAGTGCGTCAGCAATTTCCGTGAAAAGAACCGCGACCGCTGTCTGGTGATCCTTTCGCGTAATGATGAGGCGCTCAACAGCCACCGTGCGGCTGAGCTGTTGCATCACTACTATGAAATTGTCTGGGACGAAGAACAGACCCACAAGTTCAAGAATATCTCCCCGCATCTGCAGCGCATCAAAGCCTTCAAAACACTGGGCTAAGATACTGCATAAGATCTCCCAGGCCCGGCCGCGAAAGCGTGCCGGGCTTTCTTTTTCTGCAGAATTGTCTACTTTTAAGCCACCAAAACTTGATGCACATCAATTTTGGTATGACCAATGCTCCTGACGTGGTATTCTCAATGCACCTGAATGGTTTCAGTGCTGTAACCTGTTGTTAATTAAGGGTTATTTTTATAACTTTTAATTAACAATTGGTTAATAATTTGAGGGGGTCACGTTGACTACGCCATTGAAAAAGATAGTGATTGTAGGCGGTGGTGCTGGCGGGCTGGAGCTGGCGACACAGTTGGGTAAGAAGCTGGGGCGCGGCAAAAAAGCCAAAATCACGCTGGTGGATCGTAACCACAGCCACCTGTGGAAACCGTTGCTGCACGAAGTGGCGACCGGTTCACTGGATGAGGGCGTGGACGCGCTGAGCTATCTGGCGCACGCACGTAACCACCATTTCCAGTTCCAGCTGGGTTCCGTGGTGGATATCAACCGTGAGAGCAAAACCATTACCCTGGCCGAGCTGCGTGACGAAAAAGGGGAGTTGCTGGTCCCGGAGCGCAAGCTTGCCTATGACACACTGGTCATGGCGCTGGGCAGTACCTCCAACGATTTCAACACCCCGGGTGTGAAAGAGCACTGCATTTTCCTGGATAACCCGCACCAGGCGCGTCGTTTCCACCAGGAAATGCTGAACCTGTTCCTGAAGTACACCAATAACATGGGTGCGAATGGTAAGGTGAATATCGCCATTGTAGGCGGTGGCGCAACGGGCGTTGAACTCTCCGCTGAGCTGCACAATGCGGTAAAACAGCTGCACAGCTACGGGTACAAAGGGTTAACCAATGAAGCGCTGAACGTAACGCTGGTTGAGGCAGGTGAGCGTATTCTGCCTGCGCTGCCTCCGCGTATTTCTGGCGCGGCGCATAACGAACTGACCAAACTGGGCGTACGTGTTCTCACCCAGACGATGGTGACCAGCGCAGACGAAGGTGGCCTGCACACCAAGGATGGCGAGTACATCAAAGCGGATCTGATGGTCTGGGCGGCGGGTATCAAAGCACCTGATTTCATGAAAGACATTGGCGGGCTGGAAACCAACCGTATCAATCAGCTGGTGACCGAGCCGACGCTGCAAACCACGCGCGATCCAGAGATTTTCGCGATTGGTGACTGTGCGTCATGCGCGCGTCCAGAAGGCGGTTTCGTGCCTCCTCGCGCCCAGGCAGCGCATCAGATGGCAAGCCTGGTGCTGCACAATATTCTGGCACAGCGCAAAGGCAAGCCAATGAAGGCCTACGTCTACAAAGACCACGGCTCTCTGGTTTCGTTGTCAAACTTCTCAACCGTAGGCAGCCTGATGGGGAACCTGATGCGCGGCTCGATGATGGTAGAAGGGCGCATCGCACGCTTTGTCTATATCTCCCTGTACCGTATGCACCAGATTGCGCTGCACGGCTACTTCAAAACCGGCCTGATGATGCTGGTAGGGCGAATCAACCGCGTGATCCGTCCACGTCTGAAGCTGCACTAATTTTTCTCTCCCTCCGGGCCCTCCGGAGGGATTTTTTAGCATATCATGCTGCTCATCACAGATTGAGTGATTAAGAGTTCTCCTAAACGCCCAGTCACTCTCCTGAAAGCCACTTTTTTGAGCCTTTGTCTTATTGGCGAAGCGTAGCCTGCATTGCAAAATTGTTACCAATAGCAACAAAGGAGGAAGTCCCGTGAATAAATCAATGTTGGCGGGTATAGGGATTGGCGTCGCTGCTGCGTTAGGTGTGGCTGCCGTTGCCAGTCTCAACGTACTGAATCGCGGCCCACAGTATGCGCAGGTGGTTTCTGCAACCCCGATTAAAGAAACAGTTAAAACGCCTCGTCAGGAGTGCCGTAACGTCTCTGTCACCCATCGTCGTCCGGTTCAGGATGAAAACCGTATTGCCGGCTCTGTGCTGGGCGCGGTAGCAGGCGGGGTGATTGGTCACCAGTTTGGTGGCGGCCGTGGTAAAGATGTGGCAACCGTGGTCGGTGCGCTGGGTGGCGGCTATGCCGGTAACCAGGTGCAGGGCGCAATGCAGGATAACGATACGTACACCACGACACAGCAGCGCTGTAAAACCGTCTATGACAAGTCGGAAAAAATGCTGGGTTATGACGTGACGTACAAAATTGGTGACCAGCAGGGCAAAATCCGTATGGACAGAGACCCTGGCACACAAATTCCGCTGGATGGAAATGGCCAGCTGGTACTGAATAACAAAGCGTAAAAAAGATGTTCTCTGAACTTAGCTCCTCAAGCGCTCAGGCTGAGGAGCTTTTTTTTAGCCCTGTATTTTAAGCAGTTCGGGCCACAGTCGCAGGGTGGTCTCGGTGATATGCTGCAGTTTTTCCAGCGTCGCCCCTTCTCGGGCGCTAATCGACATCCCCTGTAAAATACAGCTCAGGTATTGTGCTAATTCCTGAGGGCGGCAATGCGCCGGAATTTCACCACGCTGCTGGCGCTGGGCCAGGAAGGTGCTGAGCGTCTCCTCCTGCATGGCATGACGCGATTTCACCGTGTTGGCGATCTCTTTCGAGGAGGCCGCAAGCGTCGCGGAGGTGTTAATCATAAAACAGCCCGCGGGCGTCTCTTTGCTGGTGAAGCAGGTGGCGATGGCGGTGAAATAGTCATGCAATGCCTGCTCAACCGTTTTCTCTTCACAAAATAGCTGTGCTTCGTATCGCGATGCGAAGCGAGAGATGTATCGGTCCAGTACCGCCCTGAACAACCCCTCTTTATTCGTGAATTCCGCATACAGCGTCGGCGCTTTGGCTCCGGTGGCTTCTACCAGATCGGAAAGCGAAGTCGCTTCATACCCATGTTGCCAGAAGAGAGTCATGGCCTTATCAAGCGCTGCATCCCTGTCGAACACTTTTGGTCGGCCACGGCTTTTCTTCGCACAACTCGTGACATCGGTTGTCATTTGCCGTTGGTCCTCTGTTGGTTTGTTGAATAACCATTATAAAAATAAACGCATTTCACCACCAGTGCTGTTTTCTGAAAAATAAATTAATCATATGGGTATGAAAAACAAAGGAATTAAAATTAATTTAATGGTCGTTATAAAAATATGTTGACGTGTGAGCTGGATCACATCTATCATTTACCTATCGATCGTTAACTAAATAGCTAACGACCTCAAAATTCATCTGCCAAAGGTAAAAATCATGAAAAACGTAAAAACCCTCATCGCCGCTGCTGTTCTTAGCTCACTCTCTTTCGCAAGCTTTGCTGCTGTGGAAGTCCAGTCAACGCCTGCTGACCAGCATAAAGTAGGGACCATCTCTGCCAGCGCCGGGACTAACCTGGGTTCACTGGAAGACCAGCTGGCGCAAAAAGCGGATGAGATGGGTGCGAAATCGTTCCGCATTACCTCTGTAACCGGTCCTAACACCCTTCACGGTACCGCTGTTATTTACAAATAAGCCTGGCTAAACCCTCATTTATGCCACTGCTAAAAAAACGCCCTGCATGTGCAGGGCGTTTTTGCGTTTGGGTTTACATCGACTGCTGGGCGACACCATGATGTCGTGTGACGTCAGTCGGCATGCCCGAACGTGCTTCCATTGCCCGCTCCATCACAATGCCATCCGTCCTTGCATCGGTTTTAAAACTCACCATCGCCGCATTCAGGTTGATTGGCAGCGTCTGCGGATCGTCATCAATGTTTTTCGATAAAGGCTGGTGAATTTCAACCAGTCGCACTCCGCCTGGCTCCTCAGAGACCTTGATCGGGGTATTAATGATGTTCACTTTGGTGCCCGGCGTGACCAGGTTGAAGAGCGTTTTGATATCGTCATCGCGCAGACGAATACAGCCGGAGCTGACGCGCATGCCAATACCAAAGTCCGCGTTCGTTCCATGTAACAGGTACACGCCGCCATAGGCCGCGAGGCGGATGGCATGGTGGCCCATTGGGTTATCCGGGCCGGCCGGTACAACGGCGGGCAGATCGATCCCCTGCGCTTTATAGCGGGCACGAATATTGGCCGTTGGCGTCCAGGTTGGGTTTGCACGCTTGTCTGATACGGTGGTAACCATCGTCGGGGTCAGCGTGTCGCCGCCCAACTGGCCAATACCAATAGGGTATACGGTCACCTCATTTTTACCGGGCGGGTAATAGTAAAGACGCAGTTCGGCAAGGTTTATCACGATCCCCTCGCGCGGCGCATCCGGCAAAATCGTCTGCAGCGGGATGGTTAACACGCTGCCAGCGCGCGGGACATAAGGGTCAACGCCGGGGTTGGCCTGCAGTAAGGCCAGAAAGCCGACGTTATATTTTTTGGCAATCGCCTCAAGCGATCCACCATTGTTTTCAACCACATGAAAACGGTTTTCCCCAACCACCTTACTGCCTGCAGGCGGGAGTGGCCAGGTGTTTGCGCGAGCGGGAAGTGCAACCGCGACCGTTGCGGCCAGCGCTAACACGGTTATCCAGCGAGTGAAACGCGAAGAGGTCATCATCACTATAATCCATATAAATGACAGGGTGATTGTTTTATAACGGTTAGTGATAATTATGGCGAAGGGGTCTGTCGGGAAGATCGGGTGAAGTGAAAAGAGTTTGTAAATTGTTACCCCCGGTAGCATGGCGCAACCGGGGGCAGAGCAGATTATGCGATCGCGTTCTCTTCCAGCTGGCGCATAAAGTTGCGTACCCAGTCCATACGGGTTTTACGCTCCGTCAGCTCCTGCGTAAATTTCAGCCGCGTTGGCCCATCCAGGCGGAAATGCTGCGGCTGCTTTTGCAGTAAACCGATGAGCCACGTAGGGTTAACGTGGTTTTTCTCGGCAAACTCAATCACGCCGCCTTTCTCGTTGCCCTCAAGCTTACGGATGCCCAGCTTCTGCGCCTGCTGACGCAGCCGCGCGATATCCAGCAAGTTGCGTGCTGCATCCGGGAGCAGGCCAAAGCGGTCAATAAGCTCGACTTTGATCTCTTCCAGCTCGTTCTCATTTTTCGCACTGGCGATACGTTTGTAGAACGAC
This sequence comes from Enterobacter cloacae complex sp. 309I3, assembly GCF_050031595.1. Lineage (NCBI taxonomy): Bacteria > Pseudomonadati > Pseudomonadota > Gammaproteobacteria > Enterobacterales > Enterobacteriaceae > Enterobacter > Enterobacter cloacae complex sp. 309I3. The sequence continues at coordinate 1,901,882 of NZ_JBLGWI010000001.1, forward strand.
AGGCGGGTGTTCACATCCGGAATGAAATCGTCCGGCAGCAGAGACGGCATGCGTAGCTCAACTTCGGTTTGCTGGCTGGTGAGATCTTCCAGCGACGGTTCGCGTCCGGCCTTGAGGGCATCGACCGCGTTTTCCAGCAACTCCATGTAGAGCGAGAAACCGATGGTTTCCATCGAGCCACTTTGATCTTCACCCAACAGCTCACCCGCACCGCGGATCTCCAGGTCGTGCGTCGCCAGTGCAAAGCCAGCGCCCAGATCTTCCAGCGAGGCGATCGCTTCCAGACGTTTTTGCGCATCGGTGGTCATCGCTTTTGGATGCGGCGTCAGCAGCCATGCATAGGCCTGATGGTGCGAACGCCCGACGCGGCCACGCAGCTGATGAAGCTGTGCCAGACCGAAATGATCCGCGCGTTCAATAATGATGGTGTTGGCCGTCGGGATATCGATCCCGGTCTCAATGATGGTCGTACACACCAGCACGTTAAAGCGCTGGTGGTGGAAGTCGTTCATCACCCGTTCCAGCTCGCGCTCGCGCATTTGCCCGTGACCGATGGCAATACGCGCTTCCGGCACCAGCTCTGCCAGGCGGTCTGCCGCTTTCTGGATATTTTCCACGTCGTTGTAGAGGTAATAGACCTGACCGCCGCGCAGCACCTCACGCAGAATGGCCTCGCGCACCACCAGATTGTCGTATTCGCGCACAAAGGTTTTCACGGCCAGACGACGCGCCGGCGGCGTGGCGATAATTGACAGATCGCGCATGCCGCTCATCGCCATGTTCAGGGTTCGCGGGATCGGCGTCGCGGTCAGGGTCAGGATATCGACGTCGGCACGCATCGCTTTAATACGCTCTTTATGGCGTACCCCGAAACGGTGCTCTTCATCAACAATCAACAGCCCCAGATCTTTCCACTTCACGTCGCTCTGCAGCAGTTTGTGGGTGCCGATCAGAATATCGATCTTACCCTCGCTGGCCTGCTCCAGGATTTGCGTTTGCTCTTTGGTACTGCGAAAACGTGACAGCATCTCGATGCGTACCGGCCAGTTGGCAAAGCGGTCGCGGAAGTTATCGAAGTGCTGCTGAGCGAGCAGGGTAGTGGGTACCAGCACCGCCACCTGCTTGTTATTCTCAACGGCGAGGAACGCCGCGCGCATGGCTACTTCGGTTTTCCCGAAGCCGACATCGCCACAGACCAGCCTGTCCATTGCCAGCGGCTGACACATGTCGCTTAACACGGCATTGATGGCCTGAGCCTGGTCCGGCGTGGTTTCAAACGGGAAGCTGTCGCAGAACAGCTGGTACTGCTCTTTATCATGCTTAAAGGCAAAGCCCTCTTTGGCCGCACGCTGGGCATAGATATCCAGCAGCTCGGCCGCCACATCACGCACTTTTTCCGCCGCTTTCTGCCGGGCGCGTGCCCAGGCGTCACCGCCCAGTTTATGCAATGGTGCATTCTCTTCTGCACCCCCGGCGTAGCGGCTGATCAGATGCAGGGATGAGACCGGCACGTAGAGTTTGGCGTCGTTGGCGTAGGTCAGCATCAGGTATTCGCCTTTGATGCCACCGGCTTCCAGCGTCGTCATCCCCTGATAACGACCCACGCCATGTTCAAGGTGCACAATCGGCTGGCCCGGATGGAGTTCCGCCAGGTTGCGGATCAGCGTATCCGGGTTAATGGTGCGACGGCTGTCCTGACGGCGGCGCGCAACACGTTCACCCAGCAGGTCGCTTTCACAGATTAATGCCACGTTGTTGAGGGTATCGATAAACCCGTGCTCGGCGGCACCGATCATCAGGTAACGCCCCGTCCCCGTGGCTTCGCTCAGGCGCAAAATGCGTTTCGGAGCAACTTTAATCCGTCCCAGCAGTTCGCCCAGCGCTTCACGGCGGCCTTCACTCTCAACGGAGAAGACAACCGGGCCGGTAAAGGCATCGAGGAACTTGCGCAGACTCTCCAGCGGGGATTTCTGCTGTGCCTGAACGGCTAAATCTGGCAGCTTCTGGAATGCAAGGTTGGTGTTGGCAGCTTTATCGGCAAGCGTATCGGTTTTCAGCTGTACGCGCGGCCAGCGCTTGAGTTCGGCGTTGAGCTCGTCGGTGCGCAGCCACAGCGCTTCAGGCGGCAGCAGCGGACGCATTGGGTCTACGCCCCGGTTTTCAAAGCGCGCGCGGGTTTCGCTCTCAAAGCGGCTGGCGCTGGCGTCGATATCACCGGTGTTCACAATCAACGTGTTCGCCGGGAAGTAGCTGAACAGGGCGGGCAATGGCTCGTTAAAGAACAGCGGCTGCCAGTATTCGATCCCGGCAGGAAGCGTACCTTTGCTGACCTGCTGATAGATATGCTCAGCGTCGCGCTTAACGTCGAACTTGTCGCGCCACTGGCTGCGGAACAGCTCGATAGCGGTTTTGTCCGTCGGGAATTCATGGGCGGGTAATAAATTGATGGCTTCCACTTCTTCCAGCGTGCGCTGCGTGTCGGCGTCGAATACGCGCAGGCTGTCGATCTCATCGTCGAAGAAGTCCAGTCGATACGGCTGGTCGCTGCCCATCGGGTACAGGTCGAGCAACGCACCGCGCGTGGCGTATTCCCCGTGCTCCATAACCTGATCGACATGACGGTATCCGGCGCTGTCCAGTTGCGCGCGCAGATCGTCCCGGGACAGGCGCTGACCTTTTTTCATCACCAGCGCATGGCCGTGCAAATAGCTGTGAGGACAGACGCGCTGCATCAGGGTGTTGACCGGAACGATCAGCACGCCGCGCTGCATGGTCGGTAACTGATAGAGGGTCGACAGGCGCGAGGAGATGATCTCCTGATGCGGGGAGAAGCTGTCATACGGCAGCGTTTCCCAGTCGGCCAGACTGAAGACCAGGTTATCGGTGAACTGGCGAATTTCATCATGCAGTCGCAGCGCATTTTGCATATCCGGGGCGACCAGCACCACCGGACCAGGATGTCGCTCAGCGATTTCTGCCACCAGCGTGGCGCACGCAGCGCCAGTGAGTTCGCCCAGCTGGCGCTGGTCGCCCGCTTTGACAGGCAGGGAATAACGATAGTGTTCAGGCATGGCTATGTCAGAGTCTCTTGTGGATATACCAACAGTATTGGGGCATATCACTGATACGCAATGTCTTTATTATCCTCGATCGTTTTGCATAAGCAAATCTGAACTGCAACGCGGGAAGATTCGCCCCCGGACGGGGGCGAGGGCGGTATTATCGGGTTGCCGGAGACAGTGCGCTCGCGGAAGGGGGAGAGAAGAACAGATCGCCAAACAGTGCCGTCGATATTTTGCGTACGCCAAGCCCGGCGAGGGTGCAGATCAGCAGGCTGGCAAATGGGTAGACCAGGATTAAGGCAAGCTCGGCCCAGACCGGCCAGTAGGCAGCATTCATCTCACCAATCAGGAACAGGCTGAAGGCCTCTATCAGGATGCGGTGCGTGGTGTAGATAGCGATGGTGTTTGAGCCGATAACGTTAAGCAGGTTGCTGGGGTGAACGGCATAACGCTGCTCGAGGCTATAGAAAAGCTTCATGATCAGCACGATCGACAGCAGGGAAAGCAGCAGCGGAACGTTAGCAAACCACAGTACCACGGAGACCGCAGCAAAAGCGGCCAGCGCCAGCCAGGTGCGACGCAGGTTCAGCCCCTTCATCCAGGCCATCAGCTCTGCGCCATACCACGCGCCAAGGCTGTAGTAGATCATATTGCGTACCACGCTGTTCATTCCCCACCACGGCAGCGGCAGGAAATTGATCGTGATGCTGGCCAGTGCCAGCAGCACCAGTACGGGCAGCTTCCAGCGGCTAAGCAGTTTACATAGCGTGAAATAGACCACCAGGGCGTACAGATACCACAGGCTGGTGCTGGCAGTGAGCATCCCCCACGCAAACCCAGAAAGTGAATCGGCATACGCGGCGTTCGAGGAGGTGGCCAGGTCACGTTCAGGTGCCAGCCAGGCATTGAGGTGGCTCAGCGCCTGCCATTGCAATACGCCCCACAGCGCAAGGACCCAGACAATGCTCCAGATCCGTTTGTCAAAACTGGTGCGCCAGTTCACCTCGTCAATATAACGACGGATCAGATAACCGGATATGAAGAAAAATACCGGCATACGGAAGGGCGCGAGATAAAGGTTAAAATAGACCCAGCATTTGGCGAGAAGACCGGACAACGGATGTTGTAGCCCCGTCAGATGGGGATAAAATGTGATAACCGAATGATAGATTACCACCAGGCAGATACACAGCCCCTTTATCTGGTTAATCCATAATGCTTTTTGCTTCATTGTTCGCAACTACCTTATTGCCATAAACGAACGAACAATTGTTGGTAAACGCAGCCGGGATGTAACGGGAAACAGTCTGTATCAGGAAGTTTTTCGGAAAAGGTGGAGGGTGTAGCGCCATAATTCGAAGAGTAGCATTCTGATTTATCTGAATTTTTCAGAAAAATGATTACCAAAGCTTACTGTTTCAGTCATTTACGCTTAACGGATTCGCTTATATACTCGTGGGTCTGCTATCAGCAAACAGACGGACTTCATGTATCAACCTGTCGCACTCTTCATAGGCTTACGCTACATGCGTGGGCGCGCCGCGGACCGTTTCGGTCGCTTTGTCTCCTGGCTTTCGACTATTGGCATTACGCTTGGCGTGATGGCTCTGGTGACGGTGCTTTCCGTCATGAACGGCTTTGAGCGCGAGCTGCAAAACAACATCCTGGGGCTGATGCCGCAGGCCATTCTCTCTTCTACCAACGGTTCCGTTAACCCGCAACAACTGCCGGAAAGTGCGGCGAAGTTACAGGGTGTCACGCGCGTTGCGCCGGTGACAACGGGCGATGTCGTCCTGCAAAGCGCCCGCAGCGTGGCGGTGGGCGTCATGCTGGGGATTGACCCGGCGCAAAAAGATCCGCTCACGCCGTATCTGGTCAACGTGAAGCAAAGCGATCTGGAAGCGGGCAAATACAACGTCATCCTCGGCGAGCAGCTTGCCGGGCAGCTTGGCGTGAACCGTGGCGACCAGCTGCGCGTGATGGTGCCGTCTGCCAGCCAGTTTACGCCGATGGGACGTTTGCCCAGCCAGCGTCTGTTCACGGTTATTGGCACGTTTGCCGCCAACAGCGAAGTTGACGGCTACCAGATGCTCATGAATATCCAGGATGCTTCGCGTCTGATGCGTTATCCGGTGGGCAACATTACCGGCTGGCGTCTGTGGCTCGACGCACCGCTGAAGGTCGATACCCTCAGCCAGCAAACCTTGCCGGAAGGCACAAAATGGCAGGACTGGCGCGAGCGTAAAGGCGAACTGTTCCAGGCCGTGCGTATGGAAAAAAATATGATGGGCCTGCTGCTGAGCCTGATCGTCGCGGTCGCGGCGTTTAACATCATCACCTCGCTTGGTCTGATGGTAATGGAAAAGCAGGGCGAAGTTGCCATCCTGCAAACCCAGGGGCTGACGCCGCGCCAGATTATGGCCGTCTTTATGGTGCAGGGGGCCAGCGCCGGGATCATTGGCGCGTTACTCGGGGCCGTTCTCGGGGCGCTGCTGGCCAGTCAGTTGAATAACTTAATGCCGATCATCGGCGCGCTGCTTGATGGCGCGGCGCTGCCGGTTGCTATCGAACCGCTGCAGGTGGTCGGTATTGCGCTGGCCGCGATGGCCATTGCGCTGCTTTCTACGCTCTATCCTTCCTGGCGCGCTGCCGCCACTCAACCCGCTGAGGCTTTACGTTATGAATAAGATCCTGTTGCAATGCGACAACCTGTCCAAACGCTATCAGGAAGGCTCTGTACAGACTGATGTGCTGCACAATGTGAGCTTCAGCGTGGGCGAAGGCGAGATGATGGCGATTGTCGGCAGCTCCGGTTCCGGCAAAAGTACCTTATTACACCTGCTGGGCGGGCTGGATACGCCGACCAGTGGCGACGTAATTTTCTCAGGCCAGCCGATGAGCAAAATGTCTTCTGCGGCAAAAGCGGAGCTGCGTAACCGTGAGCTGGGCTTTATCTACCAGTTCCACCACCTGTTGCCGGATTTCACGGCACTGGAAAACGTGGCGATGCCTTTGCTGATTGGTAAAAAGAAACCGGCAGAAATTAATGCCCGTGCCAGCGACATGCTGAAAGCCGTAGGCCTGGGGCATCGCGGTGACCACCGCCCGTCTGAGCTGTCCGGTGGCGAGCGTCAGCGTGTGGCAATTGCCCGTGCGCTGGTGAACAACCCGCGTCTGGTGCTGGCGGATGAACCAACCGGCAACCTGGATGCGCGCAATGCTGACAGTATTTTCCAGCTTCTGGGTGAGCTGAATGCCTCACAGGGGACGGCGTTTCTGGTGGTGACCCACGATTTGCAGCTGGCAAAACGGATGGGGCGCCAGCTTGAGATGCGTGACGGTCATCTGAACGCTGAACTGACTCTGATGGGAGCGGAGTAATGGCCTCACCGTTATCGTTACTCATCGGGCTACGCTTCAGTCGCGGCCGCCGTCGCGGCGGGATGGTCTCCCTGATCTCGGTGATCTCCACCATCGGTATTGCGCTCGGCGTGGCGGTATTGATTGTGGGATTAAGCGCCATGAACGGTTTTGAGCGTGAGCTGAATAACCGTATTCTGGCCGTTGTGCCGCACGGCGAAATCGAACCGGTTAATCAGCCGTGGAACAACTGGCGTGATGCCCTCAGCAAAGTGGAAAACGTGCCGGGCATTGCCGCCGCTGCACCTTACATCAACTTTACAGGGCTGGTGGAAAGCGGTGTTAACCTGCGCGCCATCCAGGTGAAAGGGGTGAACCCGGCGCAGGAGGCGCGTCTGAGCGCGCTGCCGAAGTATGTGCAGAACGGCGCGTGGGCAAACTTTAAGGCCGGTGAGCAACAGATCATCATGGGCAAAGGTGTGGCCGACGCGCTGAAAGTGAAGCAGGGCGACTGGGTGTCGATCATGATCCCAAACGCCAGCGCTGACCATAAATTGCAGCAGCCTAAGCGCGTGCGTCTGCACGTCACCGGGATCCTGCAACTGAGCGGTCAACTCGATCACAGCTTTGCAATGGTACCGCTGGAAGACGCACGTCAGTATCTGGACATGGGCGACAGCGTGACGGGCATCGCCATTAAGGTCAACGACGTCTTCAATGCCAATAAACTGGTGCGTGATGCGGGCAGCGTGACCAATAACTATGTCTACATCAAAAGCTGGATCGGCACTTACGGGTATATGTATCGTGATATCCAGATGATCCGCGCCATCATGTATCTGGCGATGGTGCTGGTGATTGGTGTGGCGTGCTTTAATATCGTCTCGACGCTGGTTATGGCGGTCAAAGACAAGAGTGGCGACATCGCGGTTCTGCGTACCCTTGGGGCAAAGGACGGTCTTATTCGCGCCATCTTTGTCTGGTATGGTCTGCTGGCGGGGCTGTTCGGTAGCCTGTGCGGGGTGGTGATTGGCGTCGTGGTGTCGTTACAGCTCACGCCAATCATCAACGGAATTGAGAAGCTGATCGGCCACCAGTTCCTGTCGGGTGATATCTATTTTATTGACTTCCTGCCGTCTGAATTGCACTGGCTGGACGTTATTTATGTGCTGGTTACAGCACTTTTACTGAGTCTGCTGGCAAGCTGGTATCCGGCGCGTCGCGCAAGCCGAATTGATCCGGCGAGGGTATTAAGTGGCCAGTAATTACGTCATGATCTAGCGGCTTACGGGCCGCCAGGTTAAAAGAGGAATGCGTTATGTATTACGGATTTGATATTGGCGGCACCAAAATTGCGCTCGGCGCGTTTGATAACGATCTCAAACTGCAGTGGGAAACCCGCGTTCCCACGCCGCGCGAAAGCTACGATGAATTTTTAACCGCCATTGCCGCGCTGGTGGCGCAAGCGGATGAACGCTTTGGCGTGAAAGGCAGCGTCGGCATCGGCATTCCAGGCATGCCTGAAACCGACGACGGCACGCTGTATGCCGCCAACGTACCTGCTGCCAGCGGCAAACCGCTGCGCGCCGATCTCTCTGCTCTCCTTGAACGCGACGTGCGTTTAGATAACGATGCCAACTGCTTTGCGCTCTCTGAAGCCTGGGATGATGAATTCCGTCACTATCCGCTGGTGATGGGGTTGATCCTTGGCACCGGCGTTGGCGGGGGAATTGTTATTAATGGCAAACCGATCACCGGGCGCAGCTATATCACGGGAGAGTTTGGTCATATCCGTTTACCGGTAGATGCGCTTGAGATCGTGGGACGCGATTTCCCGCTTACCCGCTGCGGCTGTGGTCAGCATGGCTGTATTGAGAACTACCTGTCAGGTCGTGGGTTTGCATGGCTTTACGAACACTTCTATCATCAGAAACTCGAAGCCCCTCAAATCATTACCCTGTGGGAGCAAGGCGATGCGCAGGCGCGAGAGCACGTTGAACGTTATCTCGATCTGCTGGCGGTGTGTCTGGGGAATATCCTCACCATCGTCGATCCGGATCTGCTGGTGATTGGGGGCGGGTTATCAAACTTTACCGCGATAACGGAACACCTGTCCGGGCGTCTGCCCCGACATTTATTGCCAGTCGCCCGCGTGCCGCGTATTGAACGTGCGCGACACGGGGACGCAGGAGGCATGCGCGGAGCCGCATTCCTTCATCTCACCGACTAGTTTACGAGGTTACTATGCTGTCGCGTCGCCAGGGTCGACTCAGCCGTTTTCGCAAAAATAAACGCCGCTTACGTGAGCGCTTGCGCCAGCGGATCTTTTTCAGAGACAGAATGATGCCAGAAGCGATGGATAAACCCAGAGTGGTGGTGCTGACCGGGGCGGGGATCTCTGCCGAGTCCGGTATTCGAACCTTCCGTGCTGCGGACGGGTTGTGGGAAGAGCACCGTGTTGAGGATGTGGCGACACCAGAAGGCTTCGCCCGTGACCCGGATCTTGTGCAGGCATTTTACAATGCCCGCCGTCGTCAGCTTCAGCAGCCAGAAATAGCGCCTAATCCGGCGCATCTGGCGCTGGCGAAGCTGGAGGAGGCGCTGGGTGACCGTTTTCTGCTGGTTACGCAGAATATCGATAACCTGCACGAGCGAGCCGGCAACAAAAACATCATCCACATGCACGGCGAGCTACTGAAGGTGCGCTGTGCCTGGAGCGGCCAGGTGCTGGACTGGAAAGAGGACGTGCTGCCTGAGGATAAATGTCACTGCTGCCAGTTCCCTTCGCGTCTGCGTCCGCATGTGGTCTGGTTTGGTGAAATGCCGCTGGGGATGGATGAGATTTACAGCGCGCTGGCCATGGCGGATGTGTTTATCGCCATCGGTACCTCAGGGCATGTCTATCCGGCGGCGGGGTTTGTTCACGAAGCGCGTCTGCACGGTGCGCATACCGTAGAGCTGAACCTCGAACCCAGCCAGGTGGGAAGCGAATTTGAAGAGAAGCACTATGGGCTGGCAAGCGAGGTCGTACCCGAGTTCGTCGATAAGCTGCTCAAAGGTCTGTAATAGCGACAGTATGAAAAGGCACCCATTCAGTGGGTGCTTTTTTTTTATAAACTCGTCCGCTGAAATTACCATTAATGATGTTTACTAAACCAGAATATAAGCCCTGTTAATTAGTGTGGATGCTATTATTTTGTGCATTCAATCAAAATAGTGCTTAATAATGCTCGTTATCGTGGTGTAGAAAGAGGATGCTAATAAATATAACGTCGATAAGGAGGATGGGATATGTACGGATTTATTGCGAGACAACCCATTTTTAACCCGGATATGAATACGGTAGCTTATGAACTGCTTTTCAGGGATGGGATGGCAAACCGTTTTCCGGATGTATCGGCAGAATATGCAACATCCAGAATGATATCCGACCATTTTTTATCTGTACCGTCTCAGCGTATCGCCGGGACACAGACCTTGTTTATCAACTTTCCATCCAGAATGGTCATCGACCGTAGCGGTGAAGCGCTGGACAAGGAGAGCGTGGTCATCGAGATCCTTGAAGATGCGGTTCCCGGCGAGGCGTTATTGCAGGCCGTGAAAGAGATGAATGCGCACGGATATCGCTTTGCGCTTGATGATTTTACCCTCGCGCCGGAATGGGATCGCTTTTTACCCTATATTTCTGTACTTAAATTTGATGTCAGAAATTATACCTTAGCGCAAATTCAGGATTACCTGCGTACACGTAAAAGCCTGACCCACCATATAAAGTATCTCGCTGAAAAAGTTGAGACTAAAGAGGAATTCAAACGCTATCGTGATGCCGGTTTTTCGCTTTTTCAGGGTTACTTTTTCTGTCGTCCTGAAGTGATTAAATATAAGCGCTTATCACAAAATCAACTGGCGATTTTCCGCCTGCAGATGGAAGTAGGGCGGAATAAACCTGATTTTCGGATCATCGAGTCGTTAATAAAAACCGATCTCACCTTGTCCTATAAAATCATGCGTTATATGAAACACACGGCGTTTAAACACGTCGGTGCCTGCAATTTTAGTAAGTTAACGCTCAGCGAAGTCCTCAGGTATCTGGGGGAAAATCAGCTGCGACGCTTTGTCGCGGTGGTGGTGCTGGCCAGTGCTGGCAACGACACCGTCGACGAGCTGTATCCTCTGAGCATGATGCGGGGCAAATTCTGTGAGCTGATTGCAGAGAAGATGCCTGCGCCGGGGCTGGCGGAAAACGCGTTTATGTGTGGCCTGTTCTCTCTGCTCGATACCTTGCTTGAATTGCCAATGGCGGAGTTGATGAAGCAAATAGCGGTGCCGCAGGCTGTCAGCCAGGCCCTGTGTCATCAGGAAGGCGTGTTAGCCGATATGGTGGCGCTGTGCCGCCACTATGAACAGCAGGAGTGGGAGGAGGCGGCCAGGATAGCGAACGGTCTTGGGCTGTCGGATGATGACGTTGTCGATGCCATGAGAACGGCGACGATCTGGGCGGGGGAAAATGCGGCGGGTTAAGGCCCCTCACGGCGTGGCGACGTGAAGGGCCATCTGAGGCCCTTATCGGCCGGCTTTTAATTTCTGGTAATACTCTTCATACAGACGGCTCGCATCGCCGACATCGTTTTGCCATTCACCTTTGCTGATGGTGTCGGCATCCGGGTAGAGGGATTTATCATTCGCCACTTCAGGCTTCAGTAGCTTGCGGGCGGCCAGGTTTGGCGTTGGGTAGCCAATAGTCTCGGCAACCTGCTTCGCCACGTCCGGGCGCAGCAGGAAGTTAATGAGCTTCAGGGCACCGTCAACGTTTTTCGCATTCGCAGGAATAGCCAGGCTGTCCATCCAGAAGATGCCGCCTTCTTTCGGCCAGACGACCTCCAGCGGCGTACCGGCCTGACGCGCAACCCATGCAGAGCCGTTCCACACCATGCCGAGATTTACTTCCCCTTCCATATACGGATTCGCCGGGTTATCGGAGTTGAACGCCGCCACGTTAGGCATCAGTTTTTTCAGCTCGTTATAGGCCGCTTCAATCTCTTTCGGGTCCGTTGTGTTGCCCGAGTAACCCAGCTTGCGCAGCGCCACCTGGAACACTTCACGGGCATCGTCGGTTAACAGCAGGCTGCCTTTGTATTCAGGCTTCCACAGGTCGGCCCACTGGGTGACGGTTTTAGGATCGATTGCTTCGCTGTTAACCCCGATGGCGGTCGCACCCCAGATGTACGGAATGGAGTAGTCGTTGTTCGGATCGAACGGTTTGTTGAGCATCTGCGGATCGAGGTTGTTGAAGTTGGTCAGCTTCGACTTGTCGATCTTCTGGATCATGCCCTCTTTACGCATCTTGTCGACGAAGTAGGTCGATGGCACCACCAGATCGTACGCGCCGTCCTTGTACGTTTTAAGCTTGGCGTACATGGTTTCATTGGACTCGTAGGTAGAGTAGATGACCTTAATGCCCGTCTCTTTGGTGAACTGCTCCAGCAGACCCGGCGGCACATACTCAGTCCAGTTATAGAAGTAGAGCGTTTTGCTGTCATCAGCGTGCGCGACGCCCATTCCGAGCACCAGTGCCGCAGCGGCAAGCATTTTTTTCATTTCATTGTCCCCTGAGATTTTGTTTTATCACGAGCAATAATCTGGCTGGCAATCACCAGTACCAGAGAGAACACTAACAGTATGGTCGCCAGCGCGTTCACCTCAGGCGAGACGCCGACTTTCACCATCGAATAGATTTTCAACGGCAGAATTTCATAGCTCGGCCCGGTCACGAAAGAGGAGACCACAACGTCATCCATCGACAGGGTGAAGCTGAGCAGCCACCCGGCCGCGACGGCGGGCATCGCCAGCGGCAGGATAATTTTGCGCAAAATGGTCATCTCGCTGGCGCCGAGATCTTTTGCGGCCTCCAGCATACGCACATCAAAGCCTTTCAGGCGTGCATAGACCGTCACCACCACAAATGGCAGGCAGAAGGTGATGTGGGAAAACAGCAGCGACCAGAAGCCGAGCTGGACACCCAGCAGCATAAACAGTACCAGCAGAGAAATCGCCATGACGATATCCGGTGACATCATCACCACAAACAGCATGCCGCTGACGAACGGTTTACCGCGAAAGCGGTAGCGATACAGTGCCACGGCGGTGAGAGAACCAATCAGCGTGGCGAACGTTGCTGAAAAAATCGCCATCGTTAATGAGTGCTGCGCGGCCTGGAGCAGGCTGTCGTTGTTCATCAGCAGGCTGTACCAGTTAGTGGTAAAGCCCTGCCAGTTGATCCCGAAGCGTGAACTGTTAAACGAGTTCACGATCAAAATGATAATCGGAATATACAGGTAAGCGTAAATGGCGGTCATAAAACCGCCGCGAAGCAGTCGACCGATCATTCGAGTTCCACCTTCTTATTCAGCAGCCGTGAAGCGCGCCAGTAAACCAGCAGCATCAGACCCATCACCACCGTCAGCGTAATGCTGGTGGCGGAGCCGAACGGCCAGTCGCGAATGTTAAGAAACTGGCTCTTAATCACGTTTCCGATCAGCAGGTTTTTCGCACCGCCCATCAGGTCAGAGACGTAGAACAAGCCCATCGCCGGAAGCATCACCAGCAGACAGCCCGCGATAATGCCTGGCATCGTCAGCGGAATGATAATGCGGATAAAGGTCTGCAGCTTATTCGCCCCCAGATCTTTGGCTGCTTCCAGCAGCGGTTTATCCAGCTTCTCAATGCTGGAGTAGAGCGGCATCACCATAAACGGCAGCAGGATATAGACCAGACCAATAATCACCGCACCCGGGGTAAACATAATGCGGATTGGCGTATCAATCACCCCCAGCCACAGCAGAAACTCGTTCAGATAGCCTTTGGTGCTGAGGAAAATTTTCAGCCCGTAGATGCGAATTAAGGAGTTGGTCCAGAACGGCACAATCAGTAAAAAGAGCAGCAGCGGGCGGATTTTTTGCGGCAGACGCGCCAGGAACCACGCGAAGGGATACCCCAGCACCAGGCAGGCAACGGTGGCGATCAGCGCCATGTTCAATGAGTGCAGCAGCACATCAAAGTAGAGCGGATCGAGCAAACGTGAGTAGTTATCCAGCGTAAAGACCAGCGCCACAAAGTGGGCATCGTCGCGGGTCAAAAAGCTGGTGGCGATGATCATCAGGTTGGGTAAAAAGACAAACAACACAAGCCAACCGACGATCGTGGCAATCACCACATTCTGGAATTTACTTGTGTTCTTCATCAGCCAGCACAACCTCCCAGCTTTCTACCCAGTTAATAACCATTTTTTGATCGAGCGAATGATCGAAGTCCGGGTCGTCCTCGTTAAAGAACTCGCTGACCATCACCATCTTACCGTTTTCCAGTTCGACAACGGATTCCAGCGTCATCCCCTTGTAATTACGCTCGCGTATATAGCCGATCAATCCTTCGGCTTGCGCATTGCCGTGGATCTCCTCGACGCGCAGATCTTCCGGGCGTAACAGCACGTTGAGCTTTTGTCCCTTCTCAACGGCAAAGTTAACGGTGATATTGCACTCGCGGCCTTCGACATTCGCCCGAACGCGCTGCTCATCCAGACGCTCGATAACCGTGGCGTTGAAGATATTGATCTCGCCAATGAAGCTCGCCACAAACAGGTTTTTCGGCTCTTCGTAGATTTCGCGCGGCGTGCCGTCCTGCTCGATTTTGCCATCACGCATCACCACGATACGGTCGGACATGGTGAGCGCTTCTTCCTGGTCATGCGTCACAAAGACGAAGGTGATGCCGAGCTTACGCTGCAGGGCCTTAAGCTCGTTCTGCATCTGCTTGCGCAGTTTGTAGTCCAGCGCGGAGAGGGACTCATCCAGCAGAAGCAGACGCGGTTTGTTGACCACCGCACGGGCGATGGCCACACGTTGCTGTTGACCACCAGACAGCTGATGCGGTTTGCGTTGAGCAAACTCCTCCAGCTGTACCATCCGTAGCGCCTCGGTCACGCGCGGCGGGATCTCGCTGGCCGGTGTTTTTTGCATCCGCAGACCAAACGCAACGTTTTCAAACACGGTCATGTGCGGGAACAAAGCATAGCTTTGAAAAACGGTGTTAACGTGACGATCTTCAGCGGGGACCTGGGTAATGTCCTGCTTTTCAAGGTGGATATGGCCGCTATCGACGCTTTCCAGCCCGGCGATAAGGCGCAGTACGGTTGTCTTGCCGCAGCCAGAAGGGCCAAGCAGCGTGAGGAATTCACCATCATTGATGGTCAGATTGAGGTCGGAAATGACATCTTTACCATCAAAACTTTTACGAATTCGTTCCAGTTGCACCAGCGGTGAACGTGAACGGGATTGAGTATTCAATTTTTGCGCTGTCCCATATAGACGCTCCGGGCAGCAGACCGAAGCGGGGTTTGTGTGTAACCACCTTGGTGACTCGTAATGAGGGCGGACATTCTACGGCAAACCACTGTAATCGCCAATCCTTGTCACTGATTCATAAGCTACATTTACTGACGTACACGATATAAACGGAAAATATTCTCGTTTGCGGGATAAAAGTGACCTGACGCAATATTTGCGTTTTGATGCTTATTGATAATGTTGTCACAAAAAGTGAGGGTGACTGCATGGATAAATTACTTGAGCGTTTTTTACAGTACGTTTCGCTGGATACCCAATCTAAACCGGGTGTCCGCCAGGTGCCAAGCACCGAAGGCCAGTGGAAGTTATTAAACCTGCTCAAAGAGCAGCTTGAGGCCATGGGGCTGGTCAATGTCACCCTGAGCGAAAAAGGCACTGTGATGGGAACGCTGCCTGCCAACGTCCCCGGTGATATTCCGGCGATTGGCTTTATCTCCCATGTCGACACCTCTCCGGATTTTAGCGGTAAACATGTTAATCCGCAGATTGTGGAAAACTACCGTGGCGGTGACATTGCGCTGGGAATAGGTGACGAAGTGCTTTCGCCGGTAATGTTCCCGGTGCTGCACCAGCTCCTCGGGCAGACGCTGATCACCACGGATGGCAAAACGCTGCTGGGGGCAGATGACAAAGCGGGTATCGCGGAAATCATGACGGCACTGGCGGTGCTGAAAGGAAAAAATATTCCGCACGGTGATATCCGTGTGGCCTTTACGCCGGACGAAGAGGTGGGCAAGGGGGCGAAACATTTTGATGTCGAGGCCTTTAACGCGCAGTGGGCCTATACCGTGGACGGCGGTGGCGTGGGCGAACTGGAATTTGAAAACTTCAATGCCGCGTCCGTGACCATCAAAATTGTGGGTAATAATGTGCATCCTGGCTCCGCCAAAGGTGTGATGGTGAATGCGCTGTCGCTGGCGTCCCGTATTCATGCGGAAGTTCCGGCGAATGAGAGCCCGGAGCAGACCGAAGGTTATGAAGGTTTTTATCACCTGACCAGCATCAAAGGCACGGTGGACAGCGCGCAGATGCACTACATCGTGCGTGACTTTGACCGTAAAGCGTTCGAAGCGCGCAAGCGTAAGATGATGGAAATCGCGAAGAAGGTGGGTAAGGGGCTACACCCGGACTGCTATATTGAGCTGATTATTGAAGACAGCTACTACAATATGCGCGAGAAGGTCATGGAGCATCCGCATATCCTGGATATCGCCCAGCAGGCCATGCGCGACTGCGATATTGAACCGGTGCTGAAGCCGATTCGCGGCGGCACCGACGGTTCGCAACTGTCCTTCATGGGATTGCCGTGCCCGAATCTCTTTACCGGGGGATACAACTACCACGGTAAGCATGAGTTTGTGACGCTGGAAGGGATGGAAAAAGCGGTGAAGGTGATTGTGCGGATTGCGGAGTTAACCGCGAAGCGTTAGCCACATTAAGCCGGGTGGCGGCTTCGCCTTACCCGGCCTACATTCGGATCGTAGGCCCGGTAAGCGCAGCGCCACCTGGTTTTTTACCGTTAACCTGCAAAACCGACAGAGCGATTTACTTACCCGCCATATTGATAGCCTCCGCCAGGCCACCTCCTCGGTGAAACGATCAAAGCCCTTTACGATTAATGGCTGGGTGATCCTTCCTGAACATATGCACTGTATCTGGACCTTGCCGGAAGGTGACAGCGATTTTTCCGGGCGCTGGCGTGACATCAAAAAAACGTTCTCACGAAATATTGAAATGCGCCATATCTGGCAGGCGCGTTTCTGGGAACATACCATCCGCAACGACAATGATTACCGCCGACATATGGATTACATCTACCTCAACCCGGTGAAACATGGGTACGTTGGTAAGGTTGTCGACTGGCCGTTTTCAACGTTTCATCGGGATGTACGGGAAGGGTTGTATCCGGCGGATTGGGCCGCGGAGATTGTGGATTTTGCGGCGGGGGAGTGGAAGTAAAAACGCCGGGTAAGCGCAGCGCCACCCGGCAATACATTACAACTCAGTCCTCAAAGAACCAATACCCGCTGTTGACCAGCGCGGCAAGCATGGCGAGGAAAGAGGGATCTTCCAGGGCGTCGCCAAAGGTATCGGCAGTCAGTACCAGATGGCTGGCGATGGCTTCCAGCGCCGGGCGATGCGGAGAATCCAGCTTCTCGCCGTTGACGAAGACATCTTCACCGATGCGCAACACGCGTAACCCACCCAGGCGAACCAGCTTGTCACCCTGCAGCAGCGCATCATAAATCTCGTCGGCCTGGTACGGCGGCTCCGGAGGCGCCACATCCAGCTCGTGACGTGACTGGCTGATAAACTCACCAAACCACTGTCTGAAATGTTCCGGCTCGTTGATCAGATCCAGCATCATGCCGCGCAGCTTATCCAGTTCTGCTGGCAGAATGTCTGCCGGATGCTCGCGGGAAGGCACATCCGGATCGCTGTAGCGATGGCTGCCCAGCTCGCGTTGCAGTACGTAATCGGCAAAACCACTGATCATCTCACGACCGCTTGGCGCGCGGAACCCGACAGAATAGTTGAGGGAGTTTTCCAGCGAGTAGCCTTCATGCGGGAATCCCGGCGGAATATAAAGAATATCTCCCGGCTCCAGCTCTTCGTCGATGATCCCGTCAAACGGATCCACCTGAAGCAGGTCAGGATGCGGGCAGTGCTGTTTCATCGGCACTTTTTCACCCACGCGCCAGCGACGGCGGCCGGTCCCCTGAATGATAAACACATCGTACTGATCCAGATGCGGGCCAACGCCGCCCCCTGGCACGGAGAAGGAGATCATCAGATCGTCCATTCGCCAGTCGGGCAGGGCGCGGAACGGGCGCATTAAGGCTGCCGTCGGCTCGTGCCAGTGGTTGACCGCCTGCACCAGTAATGACCAGTTATTTTCACCGAGGTGATCGTAGCTTTCGAAAGGACCATGGCTGACCTGCCATTTTCCATCCTGGTGGCTCACCAGGCGGCTGTCGACTTCGTTTTCCATGGCCAGGCCAGCCAGTTCGTCAGGCGAGATAGGGTCGACAAAATTGCTGAACCCGCGCTTAAGAACTACCGGGCGTTTCTGCCAGTAGCGTTCAATAAACTCGGGCCAGTTCAGTGCTAAGTGATAATCCATATTTTTTTATTCCGCAGGCTCTTACTGAGTCGGATTATAACGGAAGCGCAGAAGCCTGGGTGCGAGATCCGCGCATTTTTCACATAACGGGCTAACTATCGTTCGATGTGGGCTGCTGACGGCCAAAAATCACTTCCATTCTGGCACCGCCAAGTAAACTTTCACCGGTTTCGATTTTGCCGTCGTACTGGTCGACAATCTCGCGTGCGACGGACAACCCCACCCCCTGGCCGGGACGCAATGTATCCGCACGCTGACCGCGATCAAATACCACGTCACGTTTGTTTCGCGGGATCCCCGGGCCATCGTCCTCAACAATGATGTGCAGCTCGTTGTCCGTCTGACGGGCGGAAACCTCCACGAACTCCAGACAATATTTACAGGCGTTATCGAGCAGGTTACCCATCACCTCCATGAAATCATTCTTTTCGCCGACGAAACTGATTTCAGGAGAGATATCGAGACTGATGTTCACCCCTTTACGCTGATACACCTTATTCAGCGCAGAGGTCAGGTTATCCAACAGTGGTGCCACGGGGTGCAGCTCCCGGCTCAGCAGGGCGCTGCCGGAACGCATGCTGGCGCGATGAAGATAGTAGCCAATTTGCTGCGAAATACGGCTGATCTGCTCAAGCATCACCGGCTCGGCATCATCGACGCTCATTCTGGAGCTGCGCATGGATCGCAGGGTGCTTTGCATGACGGCCAGCGGGGTCTTCAGGCTGTGAGTGAGGTCAGTCAACGTGGTGCGGTATTTATCGTAGCGCTCGCGTTCACTTTTCAGCAGGCGGTTAAGGTTACGCACCAGACTTGTTAGCTCACGCGTTGTCTCAGGATTAAGCTTCTCGCGATGATGCTCCTCCAGCTCGCGAACCTCTTTCGCCAGCGATTCAATCGGGCGCAAACTCCACCAGGCAGCAATCCACAGCAGCGGTATGACCAGCAGCAGATTGGCAGCCAGCACGTAGACGAACCAGCCCCAGACCCGATAAGAGCGTTTAAGCTCGACGGGGATGGTATCCACCACTACGATGGTCAGCTGCGGCATGTCAGGCGTGGCGGGATAGAGATTGATGGCGACGGAGTGGGTCATTTCTGTTTCGGCGTCATCGGCGCGGATCTCATTCAGCTTTTTTTGCAGAGAGCGATCTTCGCGCAGCAGGCTGCTGGTGGTATTCAGATCGGCTTCAATTTCATGAAATCCGTTGGTTTTCAGCCATTCCGGGCGGATGCTTTTCACCAGCCAGGGAACATCACGCTGTGCCCACAGCAGTTTCCCTTTTTCATTGTAAATCAGCGCCAGCGTGGGACTCTGCTGGTTAAGATTCTCCGGCATCTCGACGCTGATCTGGTTGTTTTCCCACTTTGCGAGGGTATAAAACAGGTTGCTCTCACCGCGCAGCAGACGAAAGGTCGTTTTATCAAAACTGACGCTGTAACCAACCAGCGCCACCATGCCGTAAGAAAGCGACAGCACCAGCACAACGGCGGCTGTGGCCAGCAAAAAGCGAACCCGCAGTGAAAGGGGCATAATGTGCCGCATAAGTCGTTTCATTTAGCGTAATTCGAACAGGTAGCCCTGACCGCGCACGGTTGTGATCACATCATGCGGATACTGCGCCTGAATCTTCTTACGCAAACGGCCCATCAGCACATCAATGGTGTGACTCTCACGCAGTTCGGCATCCGGATAAAGCTGGAGCATTAAGGAGTCTTTGCTCACCACTTTACCGTTGTTACGGATCAGCGTTTCCATGATGGTGTATTCGAAGGCCGTCAGTTTGATGACTTCATTGTTGATTGAGAATTCCCGACGGGAGAGATCCACCTGGAAAGGTGGAAGGGAAATCACCTGGGAGGCGAGCCCGCTGTTGCGGCGTAACAGGGCCTGCATGCGTGCCGCCACTTCTTCAATATGAAACGGTTTGGTGACGTAATCATCGGCACCGGCACTGAGCACTTCCACTTTGTCCTGCCAGCCTTCACGCGCGGTCAGCACCAGGACAGGAAGGGAGACATCATGGCTGCGCCAGCGGCGAATCAATGACAGCCCGTCTTCGTCAGGTAACCCGAGGTCAACGATGGCGATATCCGGCAGGTGTTCATTGAGATAATAATCGGCTTCTTTTGCATCTTCCGCATCATCCACCTGATGTCCCATCTCCTGAAGCTGAACCTTCAGGTGATGACGTAGCAATGCGTTATCCTCAACAACCAGTACGCGCATCATCTTTCTCCCAGAATTAATAGTATGAATAGTTTAACGCTGATTATGTTGTTGTGGGGATAAACATTGAGTAAACCGGGGAAAAAGCCGCCCCCTTTTCGGGCGAAAAGGGGGCGGGGGAGATTACTTCAGCTCGTCGACCATGGTGATGGCGCGGCCAATGTAATTCGCTGGTGTCATCTCTTTCAGGCGGTTTTTTTCCGCTTCCGGCAAGGCGAGGCTATCGATAAACTGTTTCATACCTTCCGCATCGACACGTTTACCACGGGTCAGCTCTTTCAGTTTTTCATACGGTTTTTCGATGCCGTAACGACGCATTACGGTCTGGATCGGTTCGGCCAGCACTTCCCAGTTGTGGTCCAGCTCGTCCAGCAGACGATCGCGGTTCACTTCCAGCTT
Organism: Enterobacter cloacae complex sp. 309I3; assembly: GCF_050031595.1. Taxonomy (NCBI): domain Bacteria; kingdom Pseudomonadati; phylum Pseudomonadota; class Gammaproteobacteria; order Enterobacterales; family Enterobacteriaceae; genus Enterobacter; species Enterobacter cloacae complex sp. 309I3. The sequence goes on from NZ_JBLGWI010000001.1 coordinate 1,922,456, forward strand.
GCTCACACCTTTCAGGGTGGACTGATAGGCGATCAGCGCATAGCCAATCCCCACGCCCAGGTTACGCAGCACGGTGGAGTCGGTCAGGTCGCGCTGCCAGCGGGAAACCGGCAGTTTGCTCGCCATATGCTGCAACACGGCGTTGGCCAGACCCAGGTTGCCTTCAGAGTTTTCGAAGTCAATCGGGTTCACTTTGTGCGGCATGGTTGAAGAGCCGATTTCACCAGCGATGGTCTTCTGCTTGAAGTGGTTCAGCGCGATATAACCCCACACGTCGCGGTCGAAGTCGATCAGAATGGTGTTGAAGCGGGCGATACAGTCGAACAGCTCGGCGATATAGTCGTGCGGCTCAATCTGAGTGGTGTACGGGTTCCACTGAATTCCCAGGGAGGTCACGAACTCTTCACTGAACTGATGCCAGTCCACTTCCGGGTAAGCGGCAATATGGGCGTTGTAGTTACCCACCGCGCCATTGATTTTACCAAGGATCTCAACCTGTTCCAGCTGACGATACTGACGCTCCATACGGTATGCCACGTTAGCCATCTCTTTACCCATCGTGGATGGCGTAGCGGGCTGACCGTGGGTACGGGAGAGCAGGGGAATGTCGCGGTATTCCACAGACAACGCTTTCACCGCGTCAATGATTTTACGCCAGTAAGGCAGAACCACCTCTTTGCGCGCGGTAGAGAGCATCAATGCGTGAGACAGGTTATTGATGTCTTCAGAAGTACAGGCGAAGTGAATGAATTCAGACACCGCGTGCAGCGCCGGAACGCTTGCCACTTTCTCTTTCAGGAAGTACTCAACCGCTTTTACGTCGTGGTTGGTGGTACGTTCAATGGTCTTGATGCGAGCAGCATCTTCTTCATTGAAGTCAGCAACGATTTTATCAAGGTAATCGTTTGCTTGGGCGTCAAAAGCAGGAACTTCCTTGATTGCTGCCTGGGCGGCCAGCTTTTGCAGCCAGCGTACTTCAACCTGAACACGGAACTTCAGCAGGCCATATTCGCTGAAGATCCCGCGCAGCGCGCTGACTTTATCGCCGTAGCGTCCATCGACAGGGGATACGGCGGTCAGTGAGGATAATTCCATAATTCGCAACTCCGGGAGGTTAACAATGAGCAAGAATTTGTTTTGCCTGAGTCGTCAGGCGATTACGAGAAAACATTAACTGCAGGCGGCCACCGCCAACCTGATGCCACAGCACGGCGGCACGGATACCGGCCAGCAGCGAGGCGCGTACTTTTGCCTGGACCTGCGGGCTTTGCAGTACGGCAGGTGAACCGGTGACTTGGATACGCGGGCCCAGCGGACTGATAACATCAACATAAATACCGGCCATGGCGCTCAACAGCGTTTCAGACTGCAGATCAAAATGGTCGAGCTGACGCTGCAATCCGGCAATGCGGTCACCCAACGTATTCAGCGCGCCTTTCGCTGCGCTGAGTTTACGTTCCAGCACCATCAGGCTTAATGTATAACGGGTAAGCTCCGCGTTTAATCCCTGACGGCTGCTGGCATTAAGCACGCCAAGCAAGGTTTCAAGACCGAGACGAAGATTGGTTTCGCTGCCACCGAAGACACCCAGGGTTGAACCGGGGTTGAGATCGATAACGCTGTTGAGCGAAACGTGCAGCGCGTCAGCGTCACAATGACCCTGATGCGCCAGCTGTTGCACCAGACGGGCTGACTGGCAAATTCCTGCCAGTGCCAGGGTGATGTCATAATAGTTCTTCGCCACACGTTCTCCTTTATGTGTGCAATCGGGTTAAACGGCCGGCAGCGGCAGGCGCTGTTCTATGATCCCACCACCCAGGCAGATATCACCGCTGTAGAAGACGGCGGACTGGCCCGGCGTGACGGCTGCAACTGGCTCGTCAAAACGCACGTCAATGCGATCGTCATCCAGCGCGGTAATGGTGCAGGGGATATCCGTCTGACGGTAGCGTGTTTTTACCGTGCAGCGCAGGGTACCTTTGAGCGGTTCACGGTCGACCCAGTGCAACTGTTGCGCGATCAGGCCAACGGACATCAGACGCGGATGGTCGTGCCCCTGAGCGACGATCAGAATATTGTTTTCGACATCTTTGTCGACCACGTACCACGGATCTTCGCTACCGTCTTTGGTACCGCCGATACCCAGGCCTTTACGCTGGCCGAGGGTGTGGTACATCAGCCCCTGATGCTGGCCAATTTCGTCACCATCGACGGTGACAATTTTGCCCGGCTGCGCAGGCAGGTAGCGACCAAGGAAATCGCGGAATTTGCGCTCGCCAATAAAGCAGATACCGGTGGAGTCTTTTTTCTTCGCGGTGATCAGATCCAGCTCTTCAGCGATTTTACGGACTTCTGGCTTTTCCAGCTCGCCAACCGGGAACAGGCTTTGTGCAATCTGTTCATGGCTTAGCGTATAAAGGAAATAGCTCTGATCTTTATTACCGTCCAGACCGCGCAGCAGCTGGCTTTTGCCGTTCACATCGGCGCGACGCACGTAGTGACCGGTCGCAATATAGTCTGCGCCCAGATCTTCCGCCGCGAATTCGAGGAAGGCTTTAAATTTGATCTCTTTGTTGCACAGAATATCCGGGTTTGGGGTACGGCCCGCTTTGTACTCTTCCAGGAAAAGCTCAAACACGTTATCCCAGTATTCTGCGGCAAAGTTAACGGTGTGCAGTTCAATGCCGAGCTTGTCGCACACGGCCTGCGCATCGGCGAGATCCGCAGCGGCAGTGCAATATTCCTCGCCATCATCTTCCTCCCAGTTCTTCATGAACAGGCCCTCCACCTTATAGCCCTGTTGTTGCAACAGGTAGGCGGAAACGGAGGAATCGACACCGCCGGACATGCCGACGATCACTTTTTTCTGGCTGTTATCTGACATGGAATACTCACGACATTGAACTTCAAGGCGGCGTATTCTATCACGCCCCCCCACCATTGACACCCTCTGTAAACGGCCAGTTAAATTCTGCGATGACCTCCAGCGGCAAGCGTGCGCCTGACTGCCAGCAGCGAATGCTTTCGGCAACCAGCGGCGAGCGCAGGTTTGGCGCGTTCAGGATCTCGTCGGCGGTGACCCACAGGCAGCGATCGATATCGTCGTCGTGCGGCTCAGTGGCGCACGTTTCGCTAAGCTCGACGGCAAATAAAAAACGCAGGAAGGGCGTTTTATCAGGCGCAATCCACTGATGCATACGAATGAAGTGCTGAGGATCCGCGTGGATGCCCGTCTCTTCCCAGAGTTCACGTTTTGCGGCCTGTAATAAGGTTTCATTGGCTTCCAGATGCCCGGCTGGCTGATTCCACAGCGCTTTGCCGTTAATGTTCTCTTCTACAACCAGGAATTTCCCCTGCGCGTGAACCACACAGGCGACCGTGACATGAGGTTTAAACATATTGACTCCTTAAGGGGCAACGTCCCGCCATTCACCGTTAGCCAGGGAATCCAGCGTGTAACTGCCCATGGCATAGCGAATCAGGCGCAGGGTAGGGAAGCCCACGTGGGCGGTCATGCGCCGAACCTGACGGTTACGGCCTTCATAAAGGGTGATTTTGAGCCAGCTGGTGGGAATAGATTTGCGCTCGCGAATGGGCGGGTTGCGCGGCCACAGCCACTCCGGTTCATTCACACGTTCAATACCTGCGGGCAGGGTGGGGCCATCGTTTAACGTCACGCCGTTGCGGAGTGCGGCGAGCGCCTCTTCATCCGGCTCACCTTCCACCTGCACAAAGTAAATTTTGCCGGTGCGTTTTCCGGGCTGCGTGAGTTTTGCCTGTAGGGCTCCGTCGTTGGTTAAGACCAGCAGACCTTCGCTATCGCGGTCCAGACGACCCGCGGCATAAACGCCCTGAACAGGAATGTAATCCTTTAACGTGCTGCGCCCGGCTTCGTCGGTAAACTGCGGCAACACATCGTAGGGTTTATTGAACAAAATAACCCGCTTTGGCTGGCTTTCTTGCGGTCTTCTGGCGGCTTGTCGTGAGCTGAATCGCTCAACCTGGTGTTTTGTAAAAGAAGTTTTCTTCATGGTATTTTCAGGCGTTATCAATTGCCGCATTATAGCCTAATAACGAAGACCTTTCATGGCGCAGGACAATCAGGTACTATCGAAGGGCTCATTACAATTTATTAACATAAGATCAGTAACAACCAGAAGCGCTCGAAGGAGAGGTTAATGGAAAGCAAAGTAGTTGTTCCGGCGGAAGGTAAAAAGATCACCCTGCAAAACGGCAAGATTAACGTTCCTCACAATCCGATCATTCCATTCATCGAAGGTGATGGTATCGGTGTAGACGTTACCCCGGCAATGCTGAAAGTGGTTGATGCCGCTGTTGAGAAAGCCTACAAAGGCGAGCGTAAAATTTCCTGGATGGAAATTTACACCGGTGAAAAATCTACTCAAGTTTATGGCCAGGACGTTTGGCTGCCAGCAGAAACGCTGGACCTGATCCGCGACTACCGCGTTGCTATCAAAGGCCCACTGACGACGCCAGTTGGTGGCGGTATCCGTTCCCTGAACGTGGCACTGCGTCAGGAGCTGGACCTGTACGTGTGTCTGCGTCCGGTTCGTTACTATCAGGGCACCCCAAGCCCGGTTAAGCACCCTGAGCTGACCGATATGGTTATCTTCCGCGAAAACTCAGAAGACATCTACGCGGGTATCGAATGGAAAGCTGACTCTGCTGACGCAGAAAAAGTGATTAAATTCCTGCGCGAAGAGATGGGCGTGAAGAAAATTCGCTTCCCTGAGCATTGCGGTATCGGCATCAAGCCGTGCTCCGAAGAAGGGACCAAACGTCTGGTGCGCGCGGCAATTGAATACGCGATCACCAACGACCGTGACTCTGTGACCCTGGTTCACAAAGGCAACATCATGAAGTTCACCGAAGGCGCGTTCAAAGACTGGGGTTACCAGTTGGCGCAAGAAGAGTTCGGCGGTGAGCTGATCGACGGCGGCCCATGGCAGAAGATTAAGAACCCGAACACCGGCAAAGAGATCATCATTAAAGATGTTATCGCCGATGCGTTCCTGCAGCAGATCCTGCTGCGTCCAGCGGAATACGACGTGATCGCCTGTATGAACCTGAACGGTGACTACATCTCCGACGCCCTGGCTGCACAGGTTGGCGGTATCGGTATCGCCCCAGGCGCGAACATCGGTGACGAATGCGCCCTGTTCGAAGCAACCCACGGTACTGCACCAAAATACGCAGGCCAGGACAAAGTGAACCCAGGCTCTATCATCCTGTCCGCAGAGATGATGCTGCGTCATATGGAATGGTTCGAAGCCGCAGACCTGATCGTTAAAGGTATGGAAGGCGCGATTAACGCGAAAACCGTAACCTACGACTTCGAACGTCTGATGGAAGGCGCTAAGCTGCTGAAATGTTCAGAGTTTGGTGACGCGATTATCGCGAATATGTAATCCAGATTCTGGGTTAAACAAGAACGGGAGCTTGATGGCTCCCGTTTTTATTTTGTGTGAAACCGGTATCACGACTACCACGGAAATTTCATAAAAAAATTCATACACAGAATATTCCCGGGAAATAAGCGAAAGCGAGACTATAGCTTCTGACAGAAATGGCTATGTGAGCGCATCAACGTTATTCGCTCTCGAAAGCGAACGGTGTGGAAATGTTATCCGGCATGACGTTAGCAGTCATAAATACTTTGGGAATGGACGCAACTGTTCGTATTATGTCCCTGAAAGATTTAATCAGGAGAAATTGATATGGAAGAGGTTATTTATGTTATCGATGATGATGATGCATATCGGTCGTTTGTTGTTCAGTTCTTAACAGCCGCGGGCTATCAGACGTTTGACTTCAGTAATGCCGAAGAATTTTTATCCTCTCCCATCGTTGATCATCCTTCATGCTTAATCCTTGAATTAAACCTTCCGCGTATGAATGGCTTTGACGTGATGGATGCACTCAAAGCGCGTGGATGCGCTATACCGGTACTCATTCTGACGAAGAGCGGCTCAATCCCTTCCTGCGTTCGGGCAATGAAAGCAGGCGCCCGGGATTTTTTGACCAAACCGGTCGAACCTGAACAACTTTTGCGCGTGGTGAATGAGGTATTGATCGACGCGACAAATCATTTTCTGGAACAGCAACGGTTATTTGAACTGTGCAAAAATTACCAGGCGTTGACGCGACGTGAGAAACAGATTTTTGAGCTGGCAATTAATGGCTTGCAAAATAAACAAATCGCATCGGAACTGGGCATAACAGAAATTACGGTGAAGGTACATCGACGCAGGGTGATGGATAAAATGCAGGTTCGTACGTTAGCGGATCTGGTGCATGCTGCCGGCACGTTGCAAATCGGTAAATCCCGATGTCCACCCCGCAGGCTTTATTGATAACGCGGCGATCGTCACCGGACAGTTTATACCACCCTGACATTCATTCAGATTATTGTCCCCCTGGGGTGTTGAATTTTGCTACCCTATGAGAGGTAACGCCTCTCAACCGGGGCGGTCTACGATAATGGAATGAATTGATTATGAGTGAAAATGATACTATCCCAAAGAAGTCTACAAGCCAGATTAACAAAGCGGTATTCTTCACATCTGCTTTGTTAATTTTCCTTCTTGTCGCCTTTGCCGCAGTATTCCCGGATCTGGCCGACAAAAAATTCAAACTCCTGCAGCAACAGATATTCACCAATGCCAGCTGGTTCTACATTCTTGCTGTCGCCCTGATTTTACTGAGTGTTACTTTCCTCGGTCTTTCGCGTTACGGTGATATCAAACTGGGGCCGGATCATGCCCAGCCTGATTTCAGCTACCATTCCTGGTTTGCGATGCTGTTTTCGGCAGGGATGGGGATTGGCCTGATGTTCTTTGGCGTTGCCGAACCGGTAATGCATTACCTTTCGCCACCCGTCGGCACCCCTGAAACCGTAGCCGCAGCGAAAGAAGCCATGCGCCTGACGTTCTTCCACTGGGGACTGCATGCATGGGCCATCTATGCCATTGTGGCGCTGATTCTGGCATTCTTCAGCTACCGTCACGGTTTGCCTTTAACGCTGCGTTCCGCACTCTATCCCATCATCGGCGATCGCATCTACGGTCCTGTCGGCCATGCAGTCGATATTTTTGCGGTGATAGGGACGGTCTTTGGCGTTGCCACATCGCTGGGTTACGGTGTTTTGCAGGTTAATGCCGGTCTGAACCATCTTTTTGGGGTGCCCATCAATGAAACGGTGCAGGTCATTCTGATTGTGGTCATCACGGGGTTAGCGACGATTTCAGTGGTGTCCGGTCTGGACAAGGGAATACGTATCCTCTCTGAACTCAATCTGGGTCTGGCTGTTTTACTTCTGGCGCTTGTGCTGTGTCTTGGACCAACCGTACTTTTGCTGAAATCTTTTGTCGAAAATACCGGCGGTTATCTTTCGGAATTAGTGAGTAAAACCTTTAACCTTTACGCCTACGAACCGAAATCAAGCAACTGGCTTGGTGGCTGGACGCTGTTGTACTGGGGATGGTGGCTTTCCTGGTCGCCGTTTGTCGGTATGTTCATCGCGCGCGTATCCCGTGGCAGGACAATTCGTGAGTTTGTTACGGGCGTGCTGTTTGTTCCCGCAGGTTTTACCCTCATGTGGATGACGGTGTTTGGTAACAGCGCCATTTATCTCATCATGAATCAGGGAGCAACAGACCTGGCAAATACCGTCCAGCAGGATGTCGCGCTGGCCCTGTTTAATTTCCTTGAACATTTCCCGTTTTCCTCAGTGTTGTCATTTATTGCAATGGCGATGGTCATTGTCTTCTTTGTCACCTCGGCTGACTCTGGGGCGATGGTTGTTGATACGCTGGCATCGGGTGGCGTCGCTAACACGCCTGTATGGCAACGAATTTTCTGGGCCTCGCTTATGGGGATTGTGGCCATTGCACTGCTGATTGCGGGTGGGCTGAGCGCGCTGCAAACCGTGACAATAGCGAGCGCATTACCGTTCTCCGTGATCTTATTGATCTCAATATACGGACTGTTAAAAGCCCTGCGTCGGGATTTGACCAAACGTGAAAGTCTGAGCATGGCGACGATTGCGCCGACTGCCGCACGTAACCCTATTCCGTGGCAAAGAAGGTTGCGCAATATCGCCTATCTGCCGAAACGTTCTCTGGTGAAACGGTTTATGGACGACGTTATCCAGCCTGCCATGACGTTGGTTCAGGAAGAACTGAACAAGCAGGGGACGTTGAGTCATATCAATGATGCGGCTGACGATCGTCTCCGGCTTGAAGTTGATTTAGGCAATGAGCTGAACTTTATTTATGAAGTGAGGCTACGTGGCTATAATTCGCCAACTTTTGCTCTTGCCGCTATGGATAATGACGAGCAACAGGCAGAGCAACACCGCTATTATCGCGCTGAAGTGTATCTGAAAGAGGGCGGTCAGAACTATGATGTGATGGGCTGGAATCAGGAACAGCTTATCAATGACATACTGGACCAGTACGAAAAACATCTGCACTTCCTGCATCTGGTTCGTTAATACAAAAATGCCGTCCGATGGGACGGCATTTATTTTGCCACTGACTGTGTGAGACAGCCTCATGTTAGCCACTGTACTTATCGTTATTGTTGCGTTAATCCATCTCTATATTCTGGTGCTGGAGATGTTCCTGTGGAACACCAAAACCGGGCACAAGGCTTTCAATCTCACGCCCGATTTTGCGCGTGAAACCCGCGTACTGGCTGCGAATCAGGGGCTGTATAACGGTTTTCTGGCGGCGGGTCTGCTCTGGGGGCTCTGGCTCGGAGAGCGCGGTGTCCCTGTGACCCTCTTTTTCCTGAGCTGCGTGCTACTTGCCGGAATTTTTGGCGCAGCGACTGCCAGTCGAAAAATACTCTATGTTCAGGCTATGCCGGCTCTCGCTGCCTTACTTGCGCTGCTTATCTAATACTTTGGTCAACGTAATGCGTCCGCTATACTCGGTGCATCACCCGCTAAATGACAGACGAGAGACTGTTTATGAACAACGATATTCCGCTTAAATATTATGACATCGTCGATGAGTATTCGACGGAAACCGCTGAGCCAGTCAGTGAGTCAGAGCATGACGCGCTGGCGTACTATTTCCAGCTGCTGCTGACGCGGTTAACGAACAACGAGGAAATCAGCGAGGAAGCCCAGCAGGAAATGGCCAGTGAGGCGGGGATCCGCACGGCACGCATCGATGATATTGCGAATTTCCTTAATCAGTGGGGGAACGAGTAGCCCGCAAGGGCATTCTCATCGTAAGTTTCTTCGCCAGTTCACTGCATGTCAGTGATTTTGAGAAGTACCACCCCTGGATCAGCGCGTCAGGATACCTCTCCGCAATAAAACGAAACTGGGTTTCACTTTCCACCCCTTCGAAAACGAGCGTTTTGTTGAGCCTGGCAAGCGCATCGCAAAAAATAGCAAAAATATTCTGCTTATAATGTTCATTGATACCGTCCACCAGCGACTTATCGATTTTGATTTCGTCATATTCCAGCAGAGAGAGTCGGTCCAGGTTTGAGTTTTTCACGCCGAAATCGTCTATCGATATTCTCACCCCAAGTTTTTTCAGCTCCAGACAAAACCCTTCAAGAATATCTGCACTGGATACCGCTTTTTCTGAAAGTTCCACTTTTATCAAAGACAGGGGGATGTGATTAAATGCACATTCACGACGTAACGTCTGGATAAACTGTCCATCTTCAATCTCCGTTCGCCCAACGTTCAGCGAAATCATCAGCTGATGTTTAATGGCAAGCGGTGCGATCTCAGACAGCGATTTTTCAATAATATTAATATAATACTGTCGGTACAGCCCAATTTTCTTAATTAAAGGAATAAACAGTTCCGGAGAGACATCGGTGCGATGATAATCGCGCCATCTCGACAGCACTTCTACCCCGACAATGCTTTTATCCTGGATACGTATAATCGGCTGGTAGTTAACGCTGATAGAATTGTTTTTTACCGCCTTAACCAGCGTTCGCTCCAGTGAGAAGCGATCTTCGTAAATGCGCATGAAAAACAACGAGATTGCGGTCCAGATAAAACACAGAATAGTCGTCAGAAGAATAAACACCACAATGGGGAGCGAAGCCAGGCCCGCGTCGTAATGCTTCACCGTAACGCATATGTCCCATCGCGTGCTGCACTGCGTCAGGGTCAGGGTAAAAAGCGCTGAATCTGGCCAGTGGTGTTTTATGACATCTGGCTTAACCGAGAAAAAAGTTCGGTCGAAATCTTTCGTCGTGGTACTCAGCGCATAGTTTGCCGTAACCGGCATGAATTTATCGTAGGCATAACGCGAGGTGAAAATAATCACATTATTATAGATTGCCGCGTTGCCAGTGAAAAAATCTTTTCTCGAAAACTGCGCTAACAGAAAGCCTCTTGGTGTTTTATGGAGTTCTGTTGGTAGAGGGACTGGAGTGGCGAGCTTACCCCAAAAGGCAGTACAGACGACTTGCCCATTTTCAACAAAACCGATATCGGAAAAATAGGGGCTGTCGAGTTTTAGCTTTCTGTAGCGATCAAGGCTGGTTTGATCGCAGCCTCGGGTTGTTACCTCTTTAAGGGCCAGCGCGATGCTTTCGGATAATCCTTCGGAATAGTGCAAAAGCGTCTGGGCGATCTCACGCTGTTTATCCTTCTGCTGGCTGATGATAACCGCATTCACGGCATACAGAGACAGAATGACCAGAATCGTTGATACGATAGCAACGGCAATGATTTTTTTCATTTTCCGGTTATCCTGTCAGCTCCCTGATGGGGTGAATCTTAACACAGCCGGGGCAGGGTACAAGCCTGGTACTCACGGGAGAGAGCGGCAGGCGCCAGGGGATCTCCGTAATAACCCTGACGCAAATTTTAGTGAAGCAAAATAATAACCGCTTCTTATTGTGCGCTTAAGTGCAATTTATTTTCCTCTTATCCTGACCTTTGTTACAGTGACACGAGTTGTCAGCCAGGGATGTCAGGCGTGATAAGGTGGAAAAGCTCGTGCATGTGAAAAATACTTTTTACACAACAACCATTACTGTCATCATTGTCTCGTTGATCATCTCGTTGTCGCTTGCGGTCCAAATTACCACGTCCAGACAGCAGTCAATTCAGCAAATTAATACCGGCGTTGCTAACCTGAGCCATACCCTGGATGTTTATACTGAGGGGATCATGCGTCAAAGCGAAATGCTGATCACCACCATTTCAGACATGATCGACATTTATGGTATGACCCCGGAACAGGCGACCAATATTCAGCGGATAATAGAAAATCAGGATAATCTTCTTAGCCAGATTAACAATGTGGTTATTTACGATGTCAATGGTGACATCTTTACGGCATTGTACGGACGTTTTTCCGGGCCGCGAAAAGGGGCTGACAGATCGTTTTTTATCTATCACAAGGAAAATAAAAGTCAGCAGATTTTTATTGGCCAGCCGGTCGTGAGCAGAACGAACGGGAAATGGGTGATTACGATCAGTCGACGGCTTGAAACGCAGACCGGAGACTTTAACGGCGTTGTCGTGGTGACGCTTGGAATCGAAAATTTTCTGGCACTCTACGGGCAGATTAATATTGGCCATGCTGGTGTCATTGGCCTCACGACACAATCCGGCGTGTTGCTGGTTCGTTATCCGTTTAAAAATAACTACATTGGCGCGATTGTTTCAGACTCACCCCTGTTCAGAGAATACCTGAAGGTACAAAATTCAGGGATTGCCAGCTCGGTTTCGCGGTTTGATAAAGTCGAACGCATTTTCGCTTTTGAGAAAAACAAACGTTACGGATTGGTTACCACCGTTGCAGTGAGTAAAGAAGAAGCACTTGCAGCCTGGCGTAAGCAGGCCATTCAGCTCGCCGTACTCATTCTTATTTTTACCGTGGCGCTTATCGTCGCGTCTTATTTCCTCTATTCGGATCTGTCCAGAAAAACCAGAGATAACAAAGAGCTCAAGATAATAGCCTCTGAAGATGCGCTGACGGGGCTTTTCAACCGCCGCACGTTTGATGAAAAAATTCTGTCTGAAATCGCCACGTGTGCGGATAACGACACGCCAATTTCTATCCTCATTGTCGATGTCGATTATTTCAAAAAATACAATGATAACTACGGTCACCCAGAAGGAGACCGATGCCTTACCCTACTGGGGAATAGCCTCAGAGAGAGCCTCACCCGCAACAACCAGCTTGTGGCGCGTTATGGCGGCGAAGAGTTTGCGCTGATCCTGCCAGACGCCGATATTCAGGAAGCCATCCGCCTGGCCCAGACGATCATCCGCAATGTATTTTCACTGCATATTGAGCATGCCTTTAGCCCCTTTGGACGGGTAACGGTCAGCGTCGGGGTGTCAACCGCACGTGCCGTTGACATTGCAGGCAGCCAGCAGAACATTATTATTGCGGCTGACCAGGCGCTCTATCAGGCAAAACGCGCAGGACGCAACCGCTATGCCTTTATCGCCGTGTAAGCGGGCAAAAAAATGCCCACTAAAGCGTGGGCAAAAATACTGGAAGCAATGTGAGCAATGTCGTACTGAATACCTGAGCGTTTAACTCAACTATTCAGTGTTGAGAAAGATAATCTTTCTCATCTTAAGTTGCAACCCCACATTTCGTGTGGTGCGGTTTTGGATACTAAATGCGCACTCTCTCGCTGTGATACTAATCACAAATTTCCTTTCCCGGATCCTGTGCTATCCTTTTTGTGTCGTTGATTTAATGACAAAAACCATACAGAGAGGAAAGTTATGGGAATTTTATCCTGGATTATCTTTGGGCTTATTGCGGGTATTCTGGCGAAGTGGATCATGCCGGGCAAAGATGGCGGTGGTTTTATCGTTACCGTGATACTGGGTATTGTCGGCGCGGTCGTCGGCGGCTGGATCAGTACGCTGTTCGGGTTTGGCAAAGTTGACGGTTTCAACTTCGGCAGTTTTGCTGTCGCCGTGATCGGCGCGCTGGTTGTTCTGTTTATCTACAGAAAAATCAAAAGCTAAGTTTGATAAGCGTTAAAAAAGGCTGCCAGATGGCGGCCTTTTTACGTTGCGGTGTTACCACCAGCCAAATTGCGTGCCAGCAACGGCGACGATGGCGACGAGCAGCATAATGAGGGTGGTTTTTCTCATTTATGCTCCCGGAGCCGCGTAACCACCGACAAAAAACCATGCTAAAAAAACCACCGCCGTTATAAAAATAACGACCGGGAAGAGGATCCCTATTCTCATGCCATCACCTGTTTTGGTTTTCAGAATGCCGTAGAGTGTACGGGGTTAATCCAAAACGTGAAAGCGCGTTTTGCCTTTACCCTTTTTATCCTGATACATCGCAACATCCGCGACGCGTAATGCGCTGTCCGGATCCATCCCGGCAGGATCAACTTCGACAACTCCCAGGCTTGCACCCGGGTACACAATACTCACACTGCCCAACCCGTATTGGCCGGCAATGCGGTCGCGAAGCCGTGCCCTGAGCTGGTTAATCTGACCCTCATCAGCCTGATTTTCCGCTTTACTCAGGCAGGCTACCAGGAACTCATCGCCCCCCAGGCGGCCGATAATCTCGTCTTCGGTCTTTTCATCTAACAGACGTTTGCCGACTTCAATGAGGAATTGATCGCCTGCTTCATGCCCGTACTGGTCGTTAATCCGTTTAAAATCATCCAGATCGATAAAAGCGATAATTACGTTGCGTTTAAGGTGGCGGCCTAAAGAAAACAGGGTGTTGAGATCTTCAAAGATGGCGCGGCGGTTGGGTAAACCGGTGAGAACGTCGGTAAAGGAATAGGCGATGAGCGCTGCATTCGCTTCTCGAAGTTGAGAAAGCAACGACTCTTTCTGAATATACTGGGCAATCAGCCCGGCAAAGAGTTTCAGCACGTGTTCGCCGCGTTCACTGAGCAGCTTCTTTTCCGTGCTGGTCGCACAGAGTGTGCCGTACAGGGAACCATCCGCCAGGTGAACCGGCACGCTCATGTACGTGGTAATACCGAGCGCTTTCGCGGCATCGCAATCCGCCCAGCGTTCAGGAACCTCGTTACTGAAAATGGTGTCACTGTCCAGAGCGCGTTTGCACAATGTATCGCCCCAGGGCACGCTTAGTCCCTCCGGGATCTGCATCTGCTTACTGTTTCGGGCATACAAAATATGCTGAAGACGGGCATTGATATCGACCTTCGTCAGGTAGGTCGACTCCATTTCGGTCACAAGTTCCAGCATCTCCAGCAACTGGCGAACGAGACTTTCAAGGGATTGTTCCGTGGTGAGCGTTTCTGACACTCGGGCCAGGATGATATCTGACATGACGTAGGTTGACTCCCATGCACAAGACGTCTGCATCTGCATGTTATGCTGAAAATTTCGACTTCAGCCATAGTAAAACATGAATGGTGAGAATTTTATATATCCACCAGAAGCAGGCAGGGGAGAAAAAGGCCCCGTTGTTGAGACCGGGGCAAAGACATCTTGATTACGGAATGATGTTCTCTGGTCATAAGGAGAACACGCCTCACTATAGTGTTGAAAAGTGCAGTTAAAATGGAGAAATGATGGAGAAAGCGACGGCGACCCGTTACCCTTATCTTCTGATGATGTAAAAAGGATCAACACGATGAGATTTCTGCTTTTGGCTCTCGCGCTACCCCTGGCGGCCTGTACCACAAAAACGTCTCCACCTGTTGCCCCACCGCCGCCGCATAGGGTGGGGATGGCTAACCCTGCCTCTGTCTATTGTCTGGAAAAAGGGGGAGAGCAGATCCCAATCCAGAGCCCGCAGGGCGTGCGTACGGAGTGTAAATTGCCCGGTGGCGAAGTGATCGACGAATGGGAGCTCTACCGCCGCGATCATCCGCAACCCGACAGGTGACAGCAGGACAAAGATTGCGATACACTTCTCTTTAGGATTATTCTTAGCCAGATTCTGGCCACCGTTATCGTGAGAGAAGTATGTTTCAGCTTAAACCGGGCAGCATGGCGTTGATCATTGGTGCCCGCACGGCCTCAGGCCGTCGCAATGTGGGTAAATCCGTTGAGTTGTTTGGCCTTTGCCAGCCCGGCCAGCGCTTCGTTAACCCGGTCAATGGCGTGATGACGCAGCTGCCTGCGACAGCGGATCGCGCGCTCTGGCTGGTGACGGGCGATGTCTACGCCTTTGATAATCAGCACGGTTTTGCGTTTGTGCGCGCCGAACATCTGCTGCCGCTCACGCCGGATGAGGCACCGCAAACCTTCGATGCGCTGACGGCCAGCTAATCACAAATGGCGCAGCCAGTCGGCTAAGACTATTGCGTGATTCTGTTCGGTATTTTTCGCGGCGTAGAGAAGGGTTAAGTTTTGCTGTCTCGCGAGGGTTGCAAGACGCAAACCTTCGTCTTTATACTGCGCCAGCTCTTCCCGATACGCCTGGCTGAAGGCAGCGAAATCAATGGTTTCACTGTGAAAGGCCTTACGTAACCCGTCAGAAGGCGTTAGCGCCTTGCACCATTCATTATGCACAAGGTCTGCTTTTTTCACCCCTCGCGGCCACAGTCTGTCCACCAGCACCCGATAACCATCCTCCGGGGCTGCCTGTTCATAGACGCGCTTGCACTGAATCATCATTTCCCCCTCCCAATTTAAGGTATTGTGATTATTGCAGAAGATCGGTAGTCTGAGGTTCCTTATGTTATCTGATAATACTCTGGCATAAGGAACCTTTCATGGAACACCTCCCGGTTAAAACGACGCTGCGCATTGCGCTGGTTGGCGATTACAATCCCGATGTGATTGCGCACCAGGCGATCCCGCTGGCCATAGATGATGCTGCTGCAGTACTGGATCTCACCGCTGATTACGACTGGCTTGCGACGACGGAGCTGACCAGCCCTGAAGATCTGGTGGGTTACGATGCCATCTGGCTGGTTCCTGCAAGCCCCTACAAAAACACCGAAGCCGCCTTTATCGCTACACGCTACGCGCGCGAAAACAGCATTCCGTTTCTCGGCACCTGCGGCGGTTTCCAGCATGCATTGATTGAGTATGCGCGTAATGTGCTCGGCTGGAGCGATGCGGCGCACGCCGAAACGGACACCGAAGGCTCAATGGTGATTGCGCCGCTGACCTGCTCGCTGGTGGAAAAAACCGATGCGATTGAACTGCGTAACAACACGCTTATTGCGAAAGCCTACGGCAAGCCGGAAATTGAAGAGGGATATCACTGCAACTACGGCGTATCGCCGGAATTTGCGCAGGAACTGGAGAGCGGTGATATGCGCGTGACGGGCTGGGACGAGCAGGGGGAAATCCGTGCCGCAGAGCTGGTTACCCATCCGTTCTTCGTGATTACCTTATTCCAGCACGAGCGCGCTGCGCTGGCGGGGCGTCCGGTGGTGTTGGTACAGGCGATGCTGCGTGCGGCAAGGGGATAAATAACAGGCAGACCGTCAGGTCTGCCACTGTTTTTAGCGTGGCGTGATCTCCCGGTCTCGCCCGGCAAGCATGCCGCAGATGGCCATCACCACCGAGGCCAGCGCGCAGGCCAGAAGGGGGATCTGCCAGTCACCGGCGGTATCGTGAATTTTTCCCATCAGCGGAGGCCCGCAGGCGGCCAGCAGATAACCAATCGACTGCGCCATACCGGACAGTGCCGCCGCCTGATGAGCAGAGCTGGCGCGCAGGCCGATGAACGTCAGACCGAGGATCATCGTTGCTCCGGTGCCAAAGCCAAACACCAGCGTCCACACGACCGCCAAATCCGGTGCAAACCAGAAACCGGCCGCACTCACTGCGCACATCAGGGCTACGGCACCGGCGATCCCGCGTTGATCGTTCAGGCGATGCAGGATCAGCGGCACGGCAAGGCCCGGAATGGCCGTGGCCAGCTGTAAGAGCCCGTGCATGGAGCCTGCCTGCGCTTCGCTGTAGCCGTGGCTGAGTAATATCGCGGGCAACCAGCCGATGATGACGTAGTAAATCAGCGAGTTAATGCCGAGAAAGAGCGTCACCTGCCAGGCGAGGGCAGAACGCCATATGGCGCGGTTGTGCAGCGCCCCTGCACCGGTCACCGTAGCGACCTGCTTCTGGCGCCACTGCGGCAGCCAGAGCAGCAGCGCCAGCAGGGGAAAGATCATAAGCATCAGCAGCGCGCCATGCCAGCCTGCGGCCCCCTGAGCGAGAGGAACAATCAGCGCCGAACCGAGCGCCGCCGAAACGCCCATCGTCAGGGAATAGGCCCCGGTAAGGCGGGCAACCTGGCCGGGAAAGTCGCGTTTGATTAAGCCCGGTAACAGCACATTCCCGAGCGCGATCCCGCAACCTATCACCGCCGTGCCGGTAAACAGCAGGGCCGCGGAGGGCAGAGAGCGCACGGCAATCCCGGCGCAGATCAGCAGCAGGGCGAGGAACAGGCTGCGCTCCATGCCGATACGCCGTGCTACGCCCGCGGCAAGCGGCGAGACAAGGGCAAACGCTAATAGTGGCAGGGTGGTTAGCAGGCCGGTTTGCGCGGTGGTTAATCCATATTCAAGGCGAATGGTATCGAGCAGCGGCGCTGCGCCAGTAAAGGTGACGCGAAGCGTCGTGGCAATCATCAGAATGCCGGCGATCAGCAGCGCGCCTTTGCGAGTAGCAGTAGTCATTGTTTTCTCATACGTTCAGGCGAGCGCACACAATACCGATTTTCGCCGTGGTTGAAATCAGGCTAAAATGACAGTTTATCGCTAATATCGGACAACCTGATGAACGGTCTGGGACTCGACGGCTACGATCCCGATAGCCAATTCGATGCCGCGGTCGCGTTTCGCATCCGCGTGGTAGCGCAGGAGCAATATATTCCGCTCCATCAGCACCGCAAAGGGCAGATGATTCTGGCGCTGGGTGGTGCAATCACCTGTGAGGTAGAAAATGCCATGCTGATGGTTCCGCCCCAGTATGCCGTGTGGATCCCCGGGCAGATGCCCCACAGCAACAGGGCCACGCCAGGCGCGCAGCTCTGCTTTTTGTTTATTGAACCGGGTGCCGTCAGTCTGCCGGACCGGTGCTGTACCCTGAAAATATCGCCGCTGGTGCGGGAGCTGATTCTGTCGCTGGCGGGAAAAACGCGTGAGCAACTGCCGCTTGCCACCACCTCGCGTCTGGTGGATGTGCTGTTTGATGAACTGCCGCTCCAGCGCCAGGAGCATTTACAGCTGCCCGTTTCCCCTCATCCAAAAATTCGGTTTATGAGCGAAAAGATGGCGGAAGAGCCCGCCGCGTGGCAGACGCTGGCGCAATGGGCGAACCACTTTGCCATGAGTGAGCGCAACCTGGCACGGCTGGTGGTCAAAGAGACGGGCTTAAGCTTTCGCCGCTGGCGTCATCAGCTGCAGTTGATTGTGGCGTTGCAGCTGCTGATTGGCGGGAAGTCAGTTCAGCAGGTGGCGCAGTCACTTGGTTATGACTCCACCACCGCCTTTATTACGATGTTTAAAAAGGGGCTGGGGCAAACGCCTGCGCGCTATATTGCCAGCCTGACTACGACTTCCCAATAAACAGCGAAACCAGCCCGGCGGCAATGAGCGGGCCCACCGGAACGCCGCGAAAGAGCGCCACGCCAAGCACCGTTCCCACCAGCAGGCCAGCCACCAGCGAGGGCTGGCTGCTCATCAACGTGACGCCGCGACCACCCAGCCATGACACGAAAATCCCCACCGCGATAGCCACCAGTGATTTCCAGTTAACAAACGAGTGCAGCAGCGTTGAGGCCGGAAGCGTGCCGCTGGCAATGGGGGCCATCACCCCAATGGTCAAAATGATTATCCCGATCGTCAGGCCTTGTTTTTCTATCCACGGGAAAAAAGTGTTTAACGGGGTGACGCGCACAATGATCAACACCAGGATCGAGATGGCGACGGTGGTGTTATGGCTGATAAAGCCGAGTGCAGCGAGTGCCAGAAGAATAAGCAGAGTAGGGTCAAACATGAGGAGTCCTTGCCAGAATAGTAAGCCTGCTTACTTTACGCGGAAAAACGGCTGACGACAGTGTTTTAAAAAAAATAGGAGATTGTCATATCCGTGTCATTTACAGGGGATAAAACGGCATCAGGCATCGCAAAGGGTCGCTAAGATGAACGATCACATGTTTGTTGAAACGCTGATTATCTCCTCATCGTTTTTCGCTATTGCGGTGATTTTGATCGCATCAGTTCTGTTTCTGGAAAAGAGAGGCTGACAGAGGCGTCAGCCATCACGGTCACGCTTTACGAAACGTCACCAGTTCAGGGCGGGCAATGCGCAGATAATCCTGGGTATCCATGATCACGGATTTTTCCAGCAGACCGGCATTGAACGCGATTTCGTCAAAACGCTCGAACAGGAGCGGGTCGGCGACCAGCGTCAGATCCGGATGGAAGCTAAACGGTGGGATAGCACCAAACACGCAGGCGGTCAAATGATCGACTTCGGCCGGGCTTGCGAGAGAGGCTTTTAAGCCGCCGAAATGGCTGGCAAGCTGGCTCAGGTCGGCCTGCTGGTCAGCGGCCAGGATCGCCAGAACGTGTTTTTTTACGCCGTTTCCCTTCACTTTGCAGACCAGCGCTTTTGCGCCTTGCCCCAGATCGGTTCCGCGGATTTCGCTTACCGCTTCGCATTTTCCTACGGCCTCGTGCTCCATCACGCGAAAGCGCGCACCTTGCTGCGTTAATAGCGAAATGAGTTGCTGGTGGGTAGCCGTACCCTTAACCTCATCAGACATAGTCAGTTTACCTGTTATCTGCCAATACGCAGTTTCCAACAGTAGCACAGATCTTTTTGCGAAGGGGATGGATGAAAGGGAAAGAAAACAGCCAGCGTGTCGCTGGCTGTGTGGTCAGGCATTGCTGGTGGCCGATTGCTTGTGGAACAGCTCCCGGAACACCGGATAGATATCATCCTGGTCACGGATGTGTTGCATGGCGAAATTTTCGAACATCGATTGCAGATGTTCATATTCACGCCACAGCGTCTGGTGAGCACGACGCGTGATTTCGATATAGCTGTAGTAACGCACCACCGGCAAAATTTTCTTCGCCAGAATGTCGTGACACAGCGGCGAATCATCCGCCCAGTTGTCGCCATCCGACGCCTGCGCAGCATAGATGTTCCACTGAGCCGGATCGTAACGCTCTTTCACCACCTCATCCATCAGCTTCAGGGCGCTCGATACAATGGTGCCGCCCGTCTCCTGCGAGTAGAAGAACTCATGTTCATCCACCTCTTTGGCCTGGGTGTGGTGGCGGATATAAACCACTTCCACGTTCTTATAGGTTCTGCTCAGGAACAGATAGAGCAGAATGTAAAAACGCTTCGCCATATCCTTGGTGGCCTGGTCCATTGAACCGGAGACGTCCATCAGACAGAACATGACAGCCTGGCTCGAAGGCTCCGGCCGTTTTTCGTAGTTTTTATAGCGCAGGTCAAAGGTATCGATAAACGGTACCCGCTCAATCTTCGCCCTCAGCTCGGCAATCTCTTTACGCAGGCGCTCTTCTTCCAGCAGTTGCGCCGGTTCTGTGTTTTCTACCACCTTCAGGCTGCTTTCCAGTTCGCGCAGCTCCCGCCGTTTACCGGCCGTCATGGCCGTGCGCCGCGCCAGCGAGTTCTGCAGCGAACGAACGACGCTGATATTGGCCGGTACGCCGTTCGCGGTATAACCCGCGCGATGGGTTTTGTATTCGTTAAGCTGACGGTGCTGGTTCTTTTTCAGATTAGGCAGCGCCAGATCCTCAAAGAGCAGATCGAGATACTCATCTTTTGAGATCTGAAAGACGAATTCATCCTGACCTTCACCATCCTGACTGGCCTGTCCTTGACCGCTTCCAGAACCGCCGCCGCCTCCTTGTGGGCGCTCGATTCTGTCGTTCTGAACGAAGTGGTCATTACCTGGGTGTACGCGATGGCGCAGGCCGCCACGCCCCTGATGAAACATCGGTTCGCTGATGTCATCGGTGGGGATGGAGACAGACTCGCCGCTGTCGACGTCGGTTACCGAGCGTTTGTTGATGGCCTCGGAGATCGACTGTTTAATTTGCGCTTTGTAACGGCGCAAGAAGCGCTGGCGATTCACCATGCTCTTGTTTTTGCCGTTCAGACGCCGGTCAATAAACCAGGTCATATACCCCCCGTACTGCATTTGCCAACTTGCATTTTGTCGGCCCGGTGAGCGTTAAACGCTACCGGGCACTTGTTTTAAGACGATTTCCGTACGCGCAGATACCATTCGCACAGCAAACGAACCTGTTTGCGGGTGTAGCCTTTTTCCATCATACGGTCGACAAAATCGTCGTGTTTTTTCTGCTCGTCAGTTGAGGTTTTGGTGTTAAACGAAATGACGGGTAACAGCTCCTCGGTGTTAGAGAACATTTTCTTCTCGATGACCGTGCGCAGTTTCTCGTAGCTGGTCCAGTTCGGATTACGACCGTTGTTATGCGCTCTGGCACGCAGTACGAAGTTCACAATTTCGTTACGGAAGTCTTTCGGGTTGCTGATCCCGGCAGGCTTCTCAATTTTTTCCAGCTCCGCGTTCAGGGATTCACGGTCAAACAGCTGTCCGGTATCCGGGTCGCGGTACTCCTGATCCTGGATCCAGAAGTCAGCATAGGTGACGTAACGGTCAAAGATGTTCTGGCCGTATTCTGAATAGGATTCCAGGTAGGCCGTCTGGATCTCTTTGCCAATGAACTCGGCATATTTCGGGATCAGATAACCTTTCAGGAACTCAAGGTAACGTTCCGCCTGCTCCTGTGGGAACTGCTCGCGTTCAATCTGCTGCTCCAGCACATAGAACAGGTGGACCGGGTTGGCCGCCACTTCCGCATGGTCGAAGTTAAACACGCGGGAGAGGATCTTAAACGCGAAACGCGTGGAAAGACCGTTCATGCCCTCGTCGACACCCGCGTAATCGCGGTACTCCTGATACGACTTCGCTTTCGGGTCGGTATCTTTCAGACTTTCCCCGTCATACACGCGCATTTTGGAGTAGATGCTGGAGTTTTCCGGCTCTTTCAGACGCGACAGGATGGAGAAGCGCGACAGCGTTTCCAGCGTGCCCGGTGCGCATGGGGCATGCATCAGCTCACTGTGGTTAAGCAGTTTTTCGTAAATTTTGATCTCTTCGGAGATCCGCAGGCAATAAGGCACTTTGACGATGTACACACGGTCAAGGAACGCCTCATTGTTTTTATTATTTCGGAAGGAGACCCACTCGGATTCGTTCGAGTGCGCCAGGATGATGCCGTTGAACGGCAGGGCAGAGATACCTTCCGTCCCGTTGTAGTTCCCCTCCTGGGTGGCCGTCAGCAGCGGATGCAGCACTTTAATGGGTGCTTTAAACATCTCGACGAATTCCATAATGCCCTGGTTCGCCCGGCACAGTGCGCCGGAGTAGCCGTAGGCATCCGGGTCATTCTGGGCGTAGTTTTCCAGCTTACGGATATCGACTTTACCGACCAGCGCCGAGATGTCCTGGTTGTTCTCATCACCCGGTTCCGTTTTGGCGATGGCGATCTGCTCCAGAATGGATGGCCACACTTTCACGACGCGGAATTTGGTGATATCGCCACCAAACTCATGCAGGCGTTTCGCCGCCCACGGCGACATGATGGTGCCGAGATAACGACGCGGAATGCCGTACTCTTTATCCAGAATTTGCGCATCTTCCTGCGGGTTAAACAGGCACAGCGGATGGTCGTTCACCGGGCTGCGTTCACCGTTGGCGCTCAGCACATAGATAGGCACGCGCTGCATCAGCGATTTCAGCCGTTCAGCCAGCGACGATTTACCGCCACCCACCGGGCCGAGTAAATAGAGGATCTGTTTCTTCTCTTCCAGACCCTGAGCAGCATGCTTCAGGTAGGAGACGATTTGCTCGATGGCATCTTCCATGCCATAGAACTCTTCAAACGCCGGGTATCGGGCGACCACCCGATTCGAAAAGAGACGGGAAAGCCGTGGTTCCTGGGCAGTATCAACCATGTTTGGCTCACCAATAGCCATCAATAGCCGTTCTGCCGCGTTGGCATAGGCACTGCGATCTTGCCGACAGATGGTAAGAAACTCCTGCAGTGTGAACTCTTCGTCCTTGGCAGCTTCATAGCGCTGGCGATAGTGATCGAATATATTCATGGCATGCCGTCCTTTCGTTTTTTAGCACAGGATAAGAGCCGTTCGTATGAGTAGTGGAGGCTCCCGGAAGAGAATCTCTCGCACCTCACTGCCAGAGCAGCAACCTGTGTGCCAGGTCAGACGCTAAGAACCGCGGGGCGTGCAGGAAAACTCTTCTTAAATTAAAGCGTAGATGGCATTTGCAAAACTTGCATGCTGATAAAATCTAATTTCAATGACATATCAATAACTCATCCAAAAATATCCATTGCCGTTATATGTCATACGGGCATTTTTCACCCTGCGGTCACAGAAGTGAAAACGGCCTGTCATCTGAAAAATGAAAAATAACGGGTTAATCAAACTGATTAGCAGGCAAAAAATTTGGGGAAGTACGGGTCTGGCGGTTACACTTCTCCCGCTGATTATTTGACTACAGGAAAGAATGGATTGTGACCAAACTCAAACTTCTGGCATTGGGCGTACTCGCCGCGACCGCAGTTAGCACCGCACAGGCGGAAAGCCAGTGGACGGTAGGTGCGGGCGTTGGCGTCATTAACAGCCCGTATAAACAGTATGATCGTGATGTTTATCCCGTTCCGGTTGTCACCTATGAAGGCGATAACTTCTGGTTCCGTGGACTGGGCGGCGGCTACTATCTGTGGAACGATACGGCCGATAAGCTCTCCATTATGGCCTACTACGATCCGACGCACTTCAAACCGGGTGACAGCGACAGCCACGCCCTGCGTCGACTCGACAAGCGTAAGAGCACCATGATGGCGGGTCTCTCTTATGTGCATAACACCGAATATGGCTTCCTGCGTACCGCGCTGGCGGGAGACACGCTGGATAACAGCAACGGCTTTATCTGGGATCTGGCGTGGCTCTATCGCTACACGAACGGTGCGTTAACCCTGACGCCAGGTATTGGTGTGCAGTACAACAGTGAGAACTACAACGACTACTACTATGGCGTTTCTAAGAATGAATCCCGTCGTAGCGGTCTGAAGAGCTACAGCGCAGATGATGGTTGGGATCCGTACCTGGAGCTGACCGCGAGCTACAACTTCCTGGGTGACTGGAACGTATACGGTACTGGCCGTTACGAGCGTCTGAGCGACGAAGTGAAAGACAGCCCAATGGTCGACAAGTCCTGGGCGGGTATTTTCTCTGTCGGTGTGACCTACAAGTTCTGATTGTGCATCAAAACAGTGCAATCTTTGCATTATAACGGGGCGCTTGCGCCCCGTTTGCATTGTGCTGGTGCGGTCAAAATAATACCGCGTCTTAGCGCTTCACAATGCGAATAGTTTGCCCTAAGCGAGACGGTTTTTCTTCGCTGGCTTTTTGCGCCGTCGTGACGCAGGCCGTTTCAACGCAGACAAACGTTTTGTAACCGTCATCGGGCACGTCGGCCATGCTCACTGAGAGTGCCGGACCTGGGTTCCAGCCCACCACGTTGCTGTGATGATGGTGAATCACTTCGATGCCACGGTTGAGGGCACTGTCGTGGATCACATTGCACGCTTCCGGATGCAGGTAAACGCGGTCGGTACGGTCAGGGAAGGTCTGCACGCCGTCGCTGAGTTTCCCTTCTTTTGCATTGTCCACTTTGTCGATATAGGTATCGCCAAGGCCGCTCACTTTTACCGCGCTGATATCACCCACGTTGAAGTAGGTGTGCAAGGCAGAGGTCGTTTCAAACTCGCCGTGCGCTTCCAGCTCAATCTCGCAGGTTTTACCCAGCTTGAAGCGGGCGTACAGGGTAAACTCGTGCGGCCACAGCGCACGGGTCTCGTCATTGGCCTGAAGCTCAAAAGTCAGCACGGCACCGTTATCATCTTCGTTATGCGCTTTCAGGGTCCACTGCTGGTTGCGGGCAAAACCATGAGAAGGCAGTCCCTGCTGCGCTGAAGGGCCAAACCATGGCCAGCAGACAGGCACGCCGCCGCGGATCGCCGCCCCTTTTTTGAAAGAGGTTGCATCGCTCAGCCACAGCACTTCCGTTTCACCTTCCGGTTTCCAGGAGAGCAGGTGGGCGCCGTTCAGCGCAACGGAGGCTTTCACACGCGGGTGGTCAACGACGATAACATCAGCGCCATCAATCTGGCGACGGGAGAGCACAGGGGTAAGTTGTTCGACTACCGGAAGTGCAAAAATTTTATTAATCATTAAGCAATCCTCTGTCTTATAAATAAAAAAGGCGACCGAAGTCGCCTTTTTGGATCAAGCACTCATCTCAACTTATTTGGAGATGTGAGCGATCAGGTCCAGTACTTTGTTAGAGTAGCCGGTTTCGTTGTCGTACCAAGATACCAGTTTAACGAAGTTGTCGTTCAGTGCGATACCTGCTTTAGCATCGAACACGGAAGTGCATACTTCGCCGTTGAAATCGGTAGATACAACGTCGTCTTCGGTGTAACCCAGAACGCCTTTCATTGGGCCTTCGGAAGCAGCTTTGATTGCTTTCTTGATGTCTTCGTAAGAAGCAGCTTTTTCCAGACGAACGGTCAGGTCAACAACGGATACGTTAGGAGTTGGAACGCGGAACGCCATACCAGTCAGTTTGCCATTCAGTTCTGGCAGTACTTTACCTACCGCTTTAGCAGCACCGGTAGAGGATGGGATGATGTTCTGAGCCGCGCCACGGCCGCCACGCCAGTCTTTGTGAGACGGGCCGTCAACGGTTTTCTGAGTAGCGGTGGTCGCGTGAACGGTAGTCATCAGACCTTCGATGATGCCGAAGTTGTCGTTGATAACTTTTGCCAGCGGTGCCAGGCAGTTGGTGGTGCAGGATGCGTTAGAAACGATATCCTGGCCAGCGTAAGTTTCGAAGTTAGCACCACGAACGAACATTGGGGTGTTGTCTTTGGAAGGACCAGTCAGAACAACTTTTTTCGCACCCGCGGTGATGTGTTTACGCGCAGTTTCGTCGGTCAGGAAGATACCGGTTGCTTCAGCAACAACGTCAACACCGATTTCGTTCCATTTCAGGTTAGCTGGGTCTTTCTCAGCAGTAACGCGGATGGTTTTGCCATTAACAACCAGGTGGCCGTCTTTCACTTCAACGGTGCCGTCGAAACGACCGTGAGTTGAGTCGTACTTCAGCATGTACGCCATGTATTCAGCGTCCAGGAGATCGTTGATACCAACGATTTCGATGTCAGAACGTTTCTGAGCAGCACGGAAAACAATACGGCCGATACGGCCAAAACCGTTGATACCTACTTTGATAGTCATATATTCCACCAGCTATTTGTTAGTGAATAAAAGGTTGCCTGTAAAATTACAAAAACCTTACGCAGCGTCAAGCGGAATCGTGTCAATCATTGCGACAAATCAATCCTGTGACTAACGTTTGTGCGACTGACTCGCCTCACTTTCCCTTTGAGCTAGCAACCACATGGGGGCTGCGCCCGGAATTTTAAAGGCCTCGCAGGATAAATATGTGAGCATGATCACAATTGCCTGACCGCCTTTTCGCGACACATAAGTTTAGATCAAAAGTGCACGCAAGGGTGTTAATGTTTTGTTAGAATCCGGGTTAAAAGATGTCTGTTTCTACAGCGAGATGTAAGCATATGTCGAACCAACGTAACCCTGACGATTTGAAAAAAAACCTCACAGAAATGCAGTTTTACGTGACGCAGAATCACGGCACGGAGCCGCCATTTACCGGGCGTTTACTGCATAACAAACGCGATGGCGTATACCATTGCCTGGTCTGTGACGCCCCCCTGTTCAATTCACAAACGAAATACGATTCTGGCTGCGGCTGGCCGAGCTTTTACGAGCCGGTGAGCGATGACGCGATCCGCTACTTAACTGACTCGTCGCACGGGATGGTGCGTACCGAAATTCGCTGCGGCAACTGCGATGCGCACCTGGGGCATGTCTTCCCGGATGGCCCTCAGCCAACGGGCGAGCGTTTCTGCGTTAACTCAGCTTCTCTGAGCTTTAGCGACGATGAAAACGGCGATCAGATTAAAGGTTGAAAAAACGATTCAGCAAATTATTCCTTTGAAAGGGAGAGATCGTGAATATTGATGACATGATTAACGGTATGACGCCGGAGGTTTATCAGCGTCTGGTCACCGCCGTTGAGCTGGGGAAATGGCCTGATGGCGTTGCCTTAACCCCGGAGCAAAAAGAGAACAGTCTGCAGCTGGTCATGCTGTGGCAGGCGCGCAACAATACCGATGCGCAGCACATGACAATCGATACCAACGGCCAGATGGTGATGAAGAGCAAGCGTGAACTGAAGGAAGAGTTTGGTATCACGCCAAAGCCGATTGCGACGATGAAAATACAATAACGGTGTGGGTTGATGCCCTCACTCAACCCTCTCCTTGTGGGAGAGGGTTTGATTGCCTCATTACTTGTGCGAGATCCCGAGCGACTCCGCCAACTGCTTCGCTAACTGGTTGTTATCATCCGCCCCATACTCCCAGAACATTGCGCCTGCCAGACCTTTCTCTTTGATATAGTCCGCTTTGATAGCGACGGAACGTGGATTCTCATACGAGAGGGCAAACAGATCCTTCCCGTCGGCGCCCTTCACGGAAAGCCACGGCACTTTCGCCTGGTCGTCCCAGTGTTCAGTAAAGCGCTTTTGCGGGTCGTTTAGCAGTTTCTTCACGATATCGTTGTACTTCACGTAGGTATCTTTGGTCAGGTCATAACCGAGTGATCTGAACAACCCGATCTCCTGTGGGCCGAAGTAAGGCTGTGTCACCGGATTGTTTTGCGCATCGGGCTTGCTCCAGTCAATGCCCGGTTCCACAGCGCGTTTTGGCACGCGCCCATAGAAACCAATCCCAAGGTTCATCTGCTGTGGCTTCAGCCCCGCGGCCAGATAATTGTTCACCACAAAATCAACGCTGTATTTATCTGCTGCCGCCACGGTCGGCCAGGCGCTGGAGTCATACAGGTTCGCGTTAAAATACTGAGTGCCGTACGCCATGTCGTAGGTCATCAGGTTGATATAGTCGAGAAGGGGAGCAATGGCTTTCACATCGACCCAGCTTTTCGGACTTTCCGCATTGGCCCCAACCGCAATCGTGACCAGTTTTTTCTGCCCGAAGGCGGCACGCAGCTCTTTCAGCAGGAAGGTGAAGTTATCCCGGTCTGCAGGCGTGCTTGCGACCAGCCCCCATGCGCCGTTTACCGGGTACTCCCAGTCAAGGTCGATCCCGTCCAGACCGTATTTCTCAACAATCTCCTGCGCCGAGCGGATAAACACCGCGCGGCTCTCTTTGGTGGCTGCTGCGCCCGAGAAACCACGGGCACCCCAGCCGCCGACGGAAAGCAGAACGTTTAAATTCGGGTTTTGTTTACGAAGCTGTGGGATAAGCGCCAGATCGGACGCCACTTTCGGAGATAACCAGATCTGATGCAGCTTCGCCGGATCTTTCAATGCGGCGTTGGTTTCGTCTTTTTCGTTATTGTAGATAAGGCCAAACGAATAGTTCAGGTGGGTGATCTGGCGGACATCAAGCGTATTGATATCGCCGCCGGGTCCGGCAGTGACATCACCACCGCCGTTGAAGTAGCCCACGGACATCAGGGGAGCGGCGTAAGCAACTGACGCGCAAAGCAAGGGTAAAGCTGCCAGCAATGGCAAACGTTTCATAGGTGTTCCTCTTTGACAGAATAAAAATAACCACGCCACAGAAAAAGCGTGGCGAAAAAACAGCCTGAAAAGCATAGCATTGCCGCTTCGCTTGTGATGCGAGGGAGTTCACTTTATGGGGATCGGAGTGGAAGTGCCGGGTAAGGCGAAGCCGCCCCCCCGGCATAAAAGACTACGCCTGCGTCTCCAGCCAGTCTGCCAGCGTATACAGCGTCGCGCCTTCAGCGGCCATATCCATAAACGCCTGCGCGCTGTCCTGCGGTTGAATGTTCACCCCGCGACAGCCGTCGGTGATGACGCTGACCATATAACCCAACTGGAGCGCGTCCAGCACGGTAAATTTCACGCAGTAATCGGTTGCCAGCCCCAGCACAATCAGCTCGGTGATTTCGTGGTGACGTAACCACGCGTCCAGCGCCGTTTTCTGGCGATGTCCGTTATCGAAAAAGGCGCTGTAGCTGTCAATAGCCGGGTTTTCGCCTTTATGAAACACCGCGTCGATGGCTTTCTGATTCAGCAGCGGATGTAGCGCAGCGCCTTCCGTTTGCTGCACGCAGTGATCGGGCCAGAAGGTTTGCGCCAGACCGTCGAGCTCACCCTGGCTGAAGGGTTCAACGCCGTGCTGGCTGGCAAAACTGCCATGGTTGGCCGGATGCCAGTCCTGGCTTGCGACAACGGCTTCACCGCGCAATTTACACCAGTCAATCAGGGTATTGGCCACGTCGACCGTGCTGTCACCTTCTGCGACGGCCAGTGCGCCGCCCGCGCAGAAATCATTTTGCAAATCGACCAGTAACAGGGCGCGTTGCTTCATGAGGCCTCCTTATTCGTCCGGGGTCAGTTCGCCGCGCAGGTTTTGCATCATGGCGCTGCGAATGGACTGGATGTCCAGATCCTGACTCAGTAAATAATGAAGTTTAGTCAGTGTGGCCTCGACGGTCATATCGAATCCGCTGATCACCCCCGCATGCGCCAGAGCGTTACCGGTGGCATAGCCGCCCATATTGACCTTGCCGGACATACATTGCGTCAGGTTAACCACCACAATCCCGCGCTCGCTCGCTTCCTGCAGCTCTTTCAGGAATTCACTGTTCTGCGGCGCGTTACCCACACCGTAGGAGCGCAAAATCAGCGCTTTTACCGGCTGACGCAGGAAGTTGCGCACCACATCAGCAGAGATGCCCGGATAAATGGTTACCACACCGATCGGCTGCGGAGTGATCGGGTGAACGATCAGCTCGCCTGAGGTGGTCGGCGCAGGCGGCGTGCCCAGACGACGAATATGAATACCCGCTTCCAGCAGCGGTTGCAGGTTTGGTGAGGCGAAGGCGTCAAACCCATCGGCGTGCGCTTTGGTGGTACGGTTGCCACGATACAGACGGTTGTTGAAGAACAGCGAGACCTCGTTAATCGGGTAGTTCGCCGCCACATAGAGGGAGTTAAGCAGGTTAATCTGTCCATCCGAGCGCAGTTCCGCCAGCGGAATTTGCGAGCCAGTCACAATCACCGGTTTGCTCAGGTTTTCCAGCATGAAGGAGAGCGCCGAGGCGGTAAAGGCCATGGTGTCGGTACCATGCAGGATCACAAAGCCGTCGTACTGGTCGTAATGGGCTTTGATGTCATCCGCGATATGCTGCCAGTCTTCCGGCGTCATGTCGGAGGAGTCCATCAGCGGCTCGTACTCGTGGATGGTAAAGTCAGGCATTTCCGGGCGGTGGAATTCCGGCATCAGGGCAAGCTGACGTTGAAGATGACCGGACACAGGAATATAGCCGTTTTCAGAGCGCTGCATCCCGATGGTACCGCCAGTGTAGGCTACATAAATCGATTTCTTCTGCATGGTAGTGATTTCTTGTTCTTCAAAAGAAAAAAATCCCCTCTTCACCGGAAGAGGGGACGGGGTTTAACGTACGTTTGCGCAGGTCAGGCAAAACGCGTAACGACTTTGTGGATCATTAAACGCCGCGAGCTTATCGCTTTCCGCTTTCATCGCTTTAGCGGCCGTGGCGACAGGCGCTGGCAGATAAGCCTGCAGCGCTTCTGGCAACATGGCGCGCACGGAGACGGACATGCTGTCCATCACCATATCGAAGAACGACGGCTCATCCTGATAGTATTCAACATGCCACTGTTTGAGCTTCGCCAGTTCGGCGGCTTTCTTCACCGCGTCATCAAAGTCACCCAGGCTGTCGACCAGGCCGTTGTTCTTCGCATCCTGTCCTGTCCAGACGTGGCCCTGAGCAATTTCGTCGATCTGCTGCGGCGTCTTTTTACGCGAGTCAGCGACCAGCGTGATAAAGCGCTTGTAGCCATTCTCAATGCTGAGCTGCATCATCTCGGACACTTCAGGTGGCAGGGATTTGGTTACCGACACATCCGCCAGCGGTGAAGTGGCCACACCATCCGTATGCACACCCAGGTAATCCAGGCTGTTCTCTACCGTGTTGATCACCCCGAAGATGCCAATTGATCCGGTCAGGGTGCTTGGGTTAGCGACGATGTAGTTAGCCGGGGTTGAGATCCAGTAACCGCCGGAAGTCGCCATGCCGCCCATGGAAACCACCACCGGTTTACCTGCTGCACGCGCTGCGGCCAGCTCGGCGCGGATCACTTCAGAGGCGCTGACGCTGCCCCCCGGGCTGTTCACACGCAGCACAATCGCTTTCACTTTCGGATCAAGACGCGCGTCACGGATCTGCGACGCGGTGGTATCACCGCCGACGTTCCCCGGTGTCTCCTGACCGTCCATGATTGCGCCATTGGCGAAGACGACGGCAACGCTGTCACCGCTCTCATCCGGTTTTTTCGCCGCGTAATCGTACATGCTGATCGCGCTGTAATTTTTATCCTCTTTGCTCCAGCCGAACTGTTTGCTCAGGGACTTTTCGATCTCCGCGCTGGTTCCCAGGGCATCGACCAGCTTGTTATCAAGCGCATATTTCGCGGTATCGCCGTCAACCTTGCGCAAGCCGTCCAGCACGCCCTGAGCACCAGGGAAGACCTGTGCAGGGGTAATCTGGCGGTTACTGGCAACCGTGGTCAGGTAGTTCTGCCACAGCTCACCAATCCAGCGGCTGTCCGCTTCACGGGCGGCAGGGGACATGTCATCACGGATAAATGGCTCCACGGCAGATTTATACGTACCGACGCGGAACACATGGGTGGTGACCTTCAGCTTGTCGAGCAGAGATTTGTAGTAAAGCCCGTTCGTGGCAAAGCCGTGCAGGTCGACCGTACCCTGAGGTGAAAGCCAGATTTTATTGGCAAAGCTCGCCAGATAATATTGCCCCTGGCTGTAGCTGTCGCCTATTGCGATCACCGGTTTACCGCTGTCACGGAATTCACGCAGGGCTTTGCCGATGTACTGCATGGAAGGTTGGTCGGCCCCGGCAAAATCTTTCAGATCCAGCACGATACCCGTAATGTTGCGATCATCTTTTGCCTGACGAATGGTATCGACAATATCGAACAGGGAGTTTTCCTGCAGACGGTCCGAGGTAGCGCCGAACAGCTGACGACCAATCACTCCCAGACGATTGCTGGTGGAAGGCTTATCGACAATCACGCCGGTGATGTCGAGCAGCAGCGCGCCGCGCGTCGAATGCTGTGACTGGTTTGCGTTACTGATGTGCATCCAGATGCCCGCGCAAACCAGCACCAGGAGGATGAACACGAGGTTCATCACCAGGTTGCGGACGAAATTGAGCAGTCGCCACGTCCATTTAAAGAAACCGGCAAAGATTCGCCAAAGGGTTCGCATGTATTCTCCCTAACCAGAAAATGACTGTTTCCGTCGCCACTGGACGGTAATGTTGGGTTATCGTAATGACCCAACCGCCACTTGTCAGCAGGAATCGCCTGCCAGGCTGTAACAAAATCTGCCGTCGTGTTAATTTTGTGAGTAAATTTCAAGAAAGGAGTTAACCAATGGACGCACTTGAACTGCTTGTTAACCGCCGTAGCGCGTCACGTCTGGCGGAACCTGCGCCAGCGGGTGAGCAGCTGGAGAACATTCTGCGTGCCGGTATGCGTGCGCCGGATCACGGCACACTTCAGCCGTGGCACTTCTTTATTATTGAAGGTGAAGGCCGCGAGCGCTTCAGTCAGCTGCTGGAGCAGGGGGCGGTTGCCGCCGGTCAGGATGAGAAAGGGATCGATAAAGCCCGTAACGCGCCGTTCCGTGCACCGATGATTATCGCCGTCGTGGCGAAGTGTCAGGCGGAGCATAAAGTGCCGGTCTGGGAGCAGGAGATGTCGGCGGGATGCGCGGTGATGGCGATGCAGATGGCCGCTGTTGCACAAGGCTTCAACGGTATCTGGCGTACCGGGCCACTGACTGAAAGCCCGGCGGTGCGCGACGGACTCAACTGCGGCGAGCATGACAAAATCGTCGGTTTCCTCTATCTCGGCACCCCTCAGCTTAAAGCCTCCAGCACCATTAGCGTGCCGGACACTACGCCTTTCGTCAGCCGTTTCTGATAACGCGCGCTAAACTGTCTGGATTCTGAGCATCTGCCGCAGAATTCAGACAGTCATACTTACCTCTTTAAGGAATGAGCGCTACCATAGCGCGATTGCATTGACAGGAGATGTCCATGAGCGAGCAAACCATTCGTTTAACGCAATACAGCCACGGAGCCGGTTGCGGTTGTAAAATTTCCCCCAAAGTGCTGGAAACCATCCTGCACAGTGAACAGGCGAAGTTTGTCGACCCGAACCTGCTTGTTGGCAACGAAACGCGTGACGATGCAGCGGTTTATGACTTGGGTAACGGCACCAGCATTATCAGTACCACTGACTTCTTTATGCCGATTGTCGATAACCCGTTCGATTTCGGGCGCATCGCGGCGACCAACGCCATCAGCGATATCTTCGCGATGGGCGGTAAACCGATTATGGCGATTGCGATTCTGGGCTGGCCGATCAACACCCTTGCGCCAGAAATAGCCCGCCAGGTGATTGAGGGCGGACGCTTTGCCTGCCAGCAGGCGGGGATTGCCCTGGCCGGTGGTCACTCTATTGATGCGCCGGAGCCGATCTTCGGTCTGGCGGTCACGGGCGTGGTGCCTACCGAGCGCGTCAAACGCAACAGCACCGCGCAGGCGGGTTGCAAGCTGTTCCTCACCAAGCCGCTGGGCATTGGCGTACTGACCACTGCCGAGAAAAAATCCCTGCTGAAACCGGAACACAAAGGTCTGGCAACGGAAGTGATGTGCCAGATGAACCTGGCCGGTGCCGCTTTCGCCAATATCGACGGCGTGAAGGCGATGACAGACGTCACCGGTTTTGGCCTGTTGGGGCATCTCTCTGAAGTGTGCCAGGGCGCGGGTGTGCAGGCGCAGGTCTGGTATCAGGACGTGCCGAAGCTGCCAGGCGTGGAAGCGTACATTGCCCAGGGCGCCGTGCCGGGCGGTACTCAGCGTAACTTTGCCAGCTATGGTCATCTGATGGGCGAAATGCCTGAAGAGTGGCGTAACCTGCTGTGCGATCCGCAAACCTCGGGTGGTCTGCTGCTGGCAGTCACGCCGGAGTCAGAAGCCGAGGTGCAGGCAACGGCCGCCGAGTTTGGTATCACCCTGACGGCGATCGGCGAGCTGGTGACCGCGCGCGGTGGCCGACCGATGATTGAGATCCGTTAATTCGATGCGGTTGTTTATTGCCGAAAAGCCGAGTCTGGCCCGTGCCATCGCCGATGTGCTGCCGAAGCCGCATCGCAAAGGCGACGGCTTTATTGAATGCGGTAACGGGCAGGTGGTCACCTGGTGCATTGGTCACCTGCTTGAGCAGGCACAGCCAGACGTCTACGACAGCCGCTATGCCCGCTGGAACCTCAACGATCTGCCTATCGTGCCGGAAAAATGGCGCCTGCAACCGCGCCCCTCCGTCACCAAACAGCTCAACGTCATTAAGCGCTTTCTGCATGAAGCGTCTGAAGTTGTCCACGCCGGTGACCCGGACAGGGAAGGACAACTGCTGGTGGATGAAGTGCTGGACTATCTGGAGCTGGCGCCGGAAAAACGCCAGCAGGTGCAGCGCTGCCTGATTAACGACCTCAACCCGCAGGCGGTGGAGCGGGCGATTTCGCGCCTTCGCGCCAACAGCGAGTTTATCCCGCTGTGCGTGTCCGCGCTGGCCCGTGCGCGCGCAGACTGGCTGTACGGGATCAACATGACCCGCGCCTACACGATCCTTGGGCGGAATGCCGGCTATCAGGGGGTACTCTCCGTAGGCCGCGTGCAAACGCCGGTGCTGGGGCTGGTGGTGCGCCGTGATGAAGAAATTGAAAACTTCGTTTCCAAAGATTTCTTCGAAGTGAAAGCGCACATCGTCACCCCGAAAGAGGAGCGTTTTACCGCCGTCTGGCAGCCGAGCGATGCCTGCGAATCGTATCAGGATGAAGAGGGCCGTCTGCTGCACCGTCCGCTGGCGGAGCATGTGGTCAACCGGATCACCGGTCAACCTGCCATCGTCACCAGCTATAACGATAAACGGGAATCCGAACCCGCACCGCTGCCGTTTTCACTTTCTGCCCTGCAGATTGAGGCCGCGAAGCGCTTTGGCCTGAGCGCGCAGAACGTGCTGGATATCTGCCAGAAGCTCTACGAAACCCACAAGCTCATCACCTATCCGCGTTCAGACAGCCGCTACCTGCCTGAAGAACACTTTGCCGGACGCCACGCGGTGATGAACGCCATCGGCGTGCATGCGCCGGATCTGCTGCCGCAGCCGGTCGTCAATCCGGATACCCATAACCGCTGCTGGGACGATAAAAAAGTCGATGCCCACCATGCGATCATCCCGACGGCGCGGGCCAGCAACGTCAACCTGACGGAGAACGAAGCGAAGGTCTATAACCTGATCGCGCGTCAGTATCTGATGCAGTTCTGCCCTGACGCGGTGTTCCGCAAGTGCGTCATTGAGCTGGAGATCGCCAAAGGCAAATTTATTGCCAAAGCGCGTTTTCTGGCGGAAGCGGGCTGGCGTACGCTGCTTGGCAACAAAGAGCGTGACGAAGAGAACGACGGTACTCCGCTGCCGGTGGTGGCTAAAGACGACGAGCTGCTGTGTGAGAAAGGGGAAGTGGTAGAGCGCCAGACGCAGCCACCACGCCATTTCACCGATGCGACGCTACTCTCCGCCATGACCGGGATTGCCCGTTTTGTGCAGGACAAAGAACTGAAAAAGATCCTGCGCGCCACTGACGGGCTGGGAACCGAAGCGACCCGCGCGGGGATCATCGAACTGCTGTTCAAGCGCGGCTTCCTGGAGAAAAAAGGGCGCTATATTCACTCCACCGAGCCGGGCAGGGCATTAATCCACTCCCTGCCGGAGCTGGCCGCCAGGCCGGATATGACGGCGCACTGGGAATCGGTGCTGACGCAAATCAGCGAGAAACAGTGCCGTTATCAGGACTTTATGCAGCCGCTGGTGGGGACGCTGTACCAGCTGATCGATCAGGCGCGCAGCACGCCGGTGAAGCGGTTCAGAGGAATGGTGGCACCGGGTGGTGGTGCGAAGAAACCGTTTAAAAAGAAAAAGAGCGCGGCCTGATACCCTCGTTTTGTTCCCCTCTCCCTGTGGGAGAGGGCACCCGGCCGCACGATAAACCTTAAATCACACCCTGCCCAATCATCGCGTCCGCCACCTTCACGAACCCGGCGATATTCGCACCACGCACGTAGTTGGTTTGCGAGGCCTCACCGCCGTACTCTACGCAGGCATGGTGAATATCCAGCATGATGTGGTGCAGACGGGCATCCACTTTCTCTGCTTTCCAGCCCAGACGCGCGGCGTTTTGCGCCATCTCCAGACCGGACGTTGCCACGCCGCCGGCGTTGGCGGCTTTGCCCGGTGCAAACAGTACGCCTGCTTCCAGGAACAGATCGGTCGCCTCGATGGTGGTTGGCATATTCGCCCCTTCGGCTACCGCTTTTACGCCATTGCTGATTAAGGTGCGGGCGGCTTCAACGTCCAGTTCGTTCTGGGTTGCACACGGCAGGGCGATATCCACCGACACGCCCCACGGTTGTTTACCCTCAAGATAGGTCAGACCAAACTCGCGGGCATAATCGGCCACGCGGCCATCGCGACTGGCTTTGATTTCACACAGACGCGCCAGTTTCTCAGCCGTGAAGCCGGCTTCATCCACGACGGTACCGCTGGAATCAGACGCGGTGACCACGCGGGCACCAAACTGCATTGCTTTTTCGATGGCATATTGCGCCACGTTGCCGGAGCCGGAGACCGCCACGCGCATGCCTTCAAAGCCTAAGCCGTGGCGTTTCAGCATCGCTTCGGTGAAATAGACCAGACCGTAGCCGGTCGCTTCCGGGCGGATCAGGCTGCCGCCAAAGGAGAGTCCTTTGCCGGTAAAGACGCAGGCGCTGTTGTTTGAGAGCTTTTTCATCATTCCGGCCATAAAGCCCACTTCACGCCCGCCCACGCCGATATCACCGGCAGGGACGTCGGTGTCCGGGCCAAGGTGGCGATAAAGCTCGGTGATCAGCGCCTGGCAGAAGCGCATTACTTCGCCTTCGCTTTTGCCTTTCGGGTCAAAATCGCTGCCGCCTTTACTGCCGCCCATCGGCAGGGTAGTGAGCGCGTTTTTAAAGGTCTGCTCAAAGCCAAGGAATTTCAAAATCGACAGGTTCACTGAAGGGTGGAAGCGCATCCCGCCCTTAAACGGCCCGATAGCCGAGTTAAACTGCACGCGCCACGCGCGGTTCACCTGAATCTGATTGCGGTCGTCCACCCACGCCACGCGGAACTGGATCACGCGCTCAGGTTCGACGAGGCGCTCAAGCAAAGACATCTGACGATAACGTGGGTTTTGTTCCAGGAAGGGCCACAGGGTGGTCATTACTTCACGTACGGCCTGCGCAAACTCGCTCTGATGCGGGTCGCGCTGCTGAACATGGGTGAGAAAACTTTCCAGAGTGCGTGTCTGATCCATAGATATAAGAACCTCTTATGATAATTTCCGTATGTGTCTTATACGATTTGTGTTGTTTTTTTGACTATACCACCCGTACCGCTTTGCGAAGCAAGCAGAAATTTATGTCGAAAGGGAAATTAATGACCAGTGCGGCGTCATAACCAAAAGCGATGACGAGATAAATTAAAGGTTCCGCGATGATTAACCGTTATAGTCATTATCAGGACACAACAGGAAGAGAAGTCTATGAACCGTTACGTGATGACCGCGTTATGTTTGATGCTGAGCGCTGGCGCGCAGGCTGACCGCATTCGTCCGGATGTGGAAGTGAACGTACCGCCGGAGGTCTTTAGCTCCAGCGGCCAGAGAGCGCAGCCCTGTAACCAGTGCTGCATCTATCAGGACCAGAACTACTCAGAAGGGGCGGTGGTGAAAGCGGACGGCATCCTGCTGCAGTGCCAGCGCGATGAACGCACCATCAGCACGAACCCGCTGGTCTGGCGTCGCGTAAAAGAATAAAGGCTTCCAGCAGCGGAATATCCGCCGGGGCTAAGGGGTAGTCAAACGCCTCTTCAGGCGTACACCACACCAGGGCGCTGTGGTAGTGCGCCGTTAGCTCACCGCTGAAGTGGGGCACGTGCCAGGCGTGTAAATGGATTAACCGCTGTGACACTTCCCGCTGGTGGCTTGCCACGTAGTACGACGGTCGCGCGTGGATCCCCAACTCCTCCTGCAGCTCGCGGATCAGCGCTTCGGGCTGCGTTTCTCCGGCTTCCACCTTTCCACCGGCAAACTCCCACAGGCCCGGCTGATCGGCATGCATGGGGCGCTGCGCCAGTAAAATTTTATTGTCTTTTTCGATGATTGCCGCAACGACATCGAGTGTTTTCAGCATGGTCGTCAATACTTGATAGCGAAAAACACCATATTATCGTGCCCTTTCCAGGAGTCCAGTCATCAGGAGAATCACGTGAAAGAGACATCCACCTGGGTTGCCCCGGTTGAATCCCTTCCCGCCAGCCTCAAACCCATTGCCGCCATGCAGAAAAAACACTTTGGCGCAGTGCTTAACCCCACGCGCTGGTGGGGACGAATGCCGCGCCTGTTCTGGCTGGTGGCGCTGTTTGTCGGGTTTCTGGAGCGACGCAACGCTCGTCTGACGCCGGTGCTGCGCTCGCTGCTGATGACGCGGGTATCCCAGCTCTGTCACTGTGCATTTTGTATTGATGCCAATAGCCTGCGTCTTGCCGAACGCGCGGGCGCGCTGGATAAAGTGCAGGCCGTAAGCCAGTGGCGTGACGCCGCGCTTTTCAATGAGCAGGAGCGCGCGGCGCTGGCCTACGCGGAGGCCGTGACCGCCACGCCGCCGCAGGTGGATGAGGCGCTCAAACGCGAGCTCAAACGCCTTTTTACCGATGAGACGATTAGCGAAATGACGGCGCTGATTGCGTTTCAAAACCTTTCGGCCCGCTTTAATGCCGCCCTTGATGTCCCGGCGCAGGGATTGTGCGACACGTTTAAAGGAAAGCCGTATGCTTGATCGACATCTTCACCCCCGGGTAAAGCCCGCCCTTAATCGGCTGGCCTCCTGGCTGGATAAACCCGGCATCACGCCCGATGGTTTAACGTTGACCGGATTTGCCGCAGGCGTGCTGACGCTACCGTTTCTGGCGCTTGGCTGGTATCCGGCGGCCCTGGTCGCCATTGTGGTTAATCGCCTGCTGGATGGCCTGGACGGCGCGCTGGCACGCCGCAGAGGGCTGACGGATGCGGGCGGGTTTCTGGATATCGCGCTCGATTTTCTGTTCTACGCGTTGGTGCCGTTTGGTTTTGCCCTCGCGGCTCCCGCTGAGAATGCGCTGGCCGCGGCCTGGCTACTGTTCGCCTTTATCGGAACCGGCAGCAGCTTTCTGGCCTTTGCCGCTCTGGCGGCGAAACACAATATCGATAACCCCGGCTATGCGCACAAGTCGTTTTACTATATCGGCGGATTAACGGAAGGGACGGAAACCATCGTGCTGTTTGTGTTGTGCTGCCTGTTTCCGGCGCACTTCACGCTTCTCGCGTGGGTATTTGGCGCGTTGTGCTGGCTGACCACCACAACGCGCATCTGGAGCGGGTATCTGACGCTGCGTTCACTCACGCCCTAGCGCGAACTGTCGGGTCCGCGTTCGCCAGACGACACCGGGTTTTGCGGGTGGCTGCTCCATTCGTACCAGCCACCGTCATAGACGGAGATGTTTTTCCAGCCCATCGCCCGGGCATACATAAAGCCCTCAGAGGCTCGCCAGCCGGTACCGCAATAAAAGGCCACGTGCTGTTCCGGCAGGATGTTCCAGCTTTTCCACATGGCGGCGATGTCATCGGCGCTGCGCATGGTGCCGTCCGGGTTATGGAAATCTTCCATATGGGTGGCATCGCTTCCGGCATGACCCCAGCGGGCACCGGCAATTTCACCTTTGGGTTTGATGTAGCTGTAGCCGCTGGTTTCGCCAGTAAACTCCGGCCACGAGCGAATGCTGACCAGCGAAGCATCCTGGCGATGCAGCATCCCGCGCGCCTGCGCCATATCGATCATCAGCTGTGGCTGACCGGGGATCGGCGCGCCGAAATCGGGAGCGGGTTTGACATCAGCAGGCATCCCTCTTTCCACCGGCAGGTTGGCCTCTGACCACGCTTTCCAGCCACCATCAAGAATACGCACGTCCTTCACGCCCGCGTAGAGCATAATTTGCGCCACGCGGGCGGCGGCATAGACATCGCGACCATACAGAATGACGGTGGTATCGTGACGGATCCCGTGTTTTGCCAGCATCGCTTTCAGTTTGTCGTCAGAAACCTTATTCCACAGCGGCTCGCTTTCCACTTCGTTGGTATCAATATAATCCGCGCCGGGAATGTGGTTCAGCAGATAGAACTTCGGCGCACCCCAGGCGGCTTCAATCACTTTCCAGTCACCGGCCGGGGCGGCTGCCACCGGTTTGCCCTGAGAAAGCTGATAAATCCACTGCGGGTAAACGAGCTGTTCAAAGTGCGGCAGGCGCTGCAGACGCTCAGGGGACTGCAGGGCATCGCTGAGAACGGAAACCCGGGGATAACCGGCTTTCTTCAGGCGGGCGCTCACCGCCTGGTTGTCAGCGTCACTGCCGTAGAGGGCGATAGTCGTTGTGGGGGTAAGCTGATGCTGTTTTGCCCAGCGGCCAATCTGGTCGTCGCTCAGCGCGCTCAGCCAGGTGGCAGAGAGGTTAAGCGCAGCGGGCTCGTGCCCGGAGGGGGCGCTCAGCGTTTGCGGCCAGCCGTTATAAAACGCACTGGCACGGGTATCGATCGCCGCGCCGTGCTGTTCCTGAAGCTGAGCCAGTGTGAGCGAATGGGGCATATCAGCGGCCATGCAAGAGAGTGAGGCGAGGCCGCAAAGCAGGGCCAGCGCGGTCAGTTGAGAAACACGTTTCATCGAATAACCTGACGTCAGTAAAAGAGGGGGGCATTGTCGTCTCTCCTGAAAGGTAAAACATTGCGTTAGCACATTATTGCCAGCGAGAAATCTCAATCACCTCGCCACCCGGCGGAATATCTTCATCGTCATGCGTGACCAGCACTACCGGGATATTGCGTGCGCGCAGGGCATCAAACACCCATGTCCGAAAGGACGACCGCAGTGATTTATCAAGGCGGCTAAACGGTTCGTCCAGCAACAACGCCTGTGGCTCGGCAAGCAGAGCCCGCAGCAGGCTCACCCTGGCACGCTCCCCGCCGGATAGCGTGGCCGGATCGCTGGCATAGTGGCGATTTAGCCCGGCTGAATCCAGAGCCTGTTGCACCTTTTCCCGGCGTGCGCGTCCGGTTATTCGCGCCGGTAACGCCAGCAGCAGATTTTGCCCGACGCTGTACTGGTCAAACAGCAGTGCGTCCTGAAAGAGAATACCGATCCCGCGTTGCTCGACAGGCAGCCCGTCACAGCGGCGATCGTCAAGCCACAGCTCGCCCTGCGCCTGAAAGTCGTCAGACAGTGCCCCAACCATCCATGAGAACAGGGTCGATTTCCCGCTGCCGGACGGCCCCATCAGGGTGACGATTTCACCGCGAGGGACATAAAAGTTAACCTCACGGAACAGCGGCGCAATGGTGAGATTGTTGACCTTCAGCATTAACGTAATCCTCGTCGATAATGGCCTGCGAGCCGGGATAACAGTGCGGCAACGCCGAAGACGGCCCCTGTCACCAACAGAAGCCACAGCGCCCGGTTAGCCAGAATCGGGATACTGCCGCCGCTGCTGAGCGCCACGGTTTCGGTGGTAAGGGTGCTGAAACGCCCCGCGCCGAGCCAGAGTGTTGGCATGTATTGCGCCATGCTGACCGAAAATCCGGTTGCAAACGCCAGCAGCGCGGGGCGCAACAGCAGGGGACATTTGATCAGGCAGAAGACTTTTGTCCGCCGCCAGCCAAGCGTTCTGGCCGTGAGGAGAAGCCGCGGATCGATGCGCCGCCAGGCGGGTTGCAGTATCAGCAGCATCCACGGCAACACCCACAGCAGATGGCTCCAGAGCACGGCGGCGTACTGCCCGTCGATACCCAGCCATAACGCCACCCTGTATTGCCCGGAAACCAACGGCAGCGCAGGAAGGGCGAGAGGGAGCCAGACCCACAGCGCACCACGCCGCGGCCCCCATTCCAGCCAGAGCAGTATCATGATCAGGCCTATCAGGCTGGCAAGCAGGCCGAACGATAAACTGGCACGCACGGCGCTAACATCATCCCACTGGGCCAGCATCAGCAGCACTCCGGCGCAAAGCATGCCGCATGCGGGGAGGATTCCGCTGAGCATACGGGCGGGCGGCGCGAGGGGGAACGTGCGTCGCACCCCTGTCAGCGCGGGCAGCGTGCGACGCCACGCTTTCCAGATACCGAACCCCAGCGCCGAAAGCACGGCCAGCAG
Source organism: Enterobacter cloacae complex sp. 309I3 (assembly GCF_050031595.1). Lineage (NCBI taxonomy): Bacteria > Pseudomonadati > Pseudomonadota > Gammaproteobacteria > Enterobacterales > Enterobacteriaceae > Enterobacter > Enterobacter cloacae complex sp. 309I3. The sequence goes on from NZ_JBLGWI010000001.1 coordinate 1,965,060, forward strand.
CGCGAGCATCAGCAGGCAGAGCAGCATTCCTTTCGTTTGCTGCTGCACGTCGCCCTGGGTCAGCCACTGCCAGGCCAGTACCGCCAGGGTAGGCGGATTCCCCGGCCCCAGGATAATGGCGACATCCACAACAGAGAGGGACCAGGCGAGCACCGCCAGCATTGTGGCACCCAGCGCCGGCGCGATCTCCGGGATCACCAGCCAGCACAGCCGCTGGATCCGCCCATATCCCAGGGTTTGCAACACGACATTCTGGCGACCCAGCCGGGTTTCAGGTAACACCGCATATATCGCCCACAGCACGAAGGCGCTCTCCTTGACGGCGAGAGTCAGCCCCAGCCCAATCCCGTAGCGATCCAACATCGGGGAGCAGCGTGTACAGAGCTGATAAAACAGACCGCCTTCGGCAAAAGTCAGCAACACGCTGGTGGCGAAAGCAACGTGGGGAACGGCCAGCAGCCACGGCAAACGGGTGCACAGAAGACGCCAGCGCTCACCGGGCCAGAGCGTGGTGACGAAAATCAGGGCGATAAACAGGGCGCCGAAAGTGGCAATCAGCGTGGATACCAGGGTGGCGGCGAGCGCCTGCGGGATCTGCGGGTCGTCAAACAGGCGTTGCCAGTTTCCTGCCGACAGCGCCGGAGTCAACAGCATGGCGGCGGCGGGAACAAGCGGCAGATACACTGCCGCCATCGCCAGCCAGATGAGTGCGCTCAGCGGGTGCCGTAACGACGCAGCCATTCCTGCTCCAGCGCGTTAACCCAGGCTGCGTGTGGCTCCGCAAGCATCCGCGGAAGCCCTTGTGGCGTGTGGGCCTGAAGCTGTTTTGCTTCATCTGCGGGCAGCGTGTTCGCCTGCAGTACGCTCGGATCGCCCCAGATCGCCGGGTCGGCTTTGCGGATCTGCGCCTGAGGTGAGAGCAGGAAATTGGCAACCACCCTGGCCCCCGCACTGGCGCTGGCGTTCGCCGGGATGGCAACAAAATGAACGTTACCGATCATCCCGTTGTGAAAACCAAAGCTGTAGCTGTCGGCAGGCAGTTCACCGCTGGCCACTTTTTGCAGCGCATGTGCCGGGTTAAAGGTCAGCGACAGGCTCAGACTGCCGCGGGCGAGCAGGGTATCCATCCGCGCAGGTGAAGGCGGGAAATCTTTTCCTTCTCGCCACAGCAGCGGGTGGAGTTTGTCGAGGTAGTCCCAGAGTGGCGCGGTAACCTGTGCAAAGGTGTCATCGGGCGCGCGTTTCAGCGCATCGGGCCGGGAGGTGAGCGTGAGAAGTAACTGTTCCAGAAACGCGGTGCCGGTAAAATCAGGCGGACGAGGATAGCTGATTTTACCCGGATGCTGCTTGGCCCAGGCCAGTAATCCCTGCGGGTCTGACGGTGGAGTGGGCATGCTCGCTTTGCGGGCGATAAAGGTGAGCTGCGCGCCACCCCACGGAGATTCTGCGCCCTCGGTTGGCAGGGCGAAATCTTCCGTGACCGGTTTGCCCGTGTCGACATAACGCCAGTTAGGCAGCGTCTGTGCCCATCCGGTTTGCAGCAGGTTAGCCTCTTTCAGCGTGCGGAAATTCTCACCGTTAACCCACAAAAGATCCACAGAGCCATGGGTCTTACGCCCGGCGGCAGCTTCTGTCTGGATCCGTTTTACCGCATCCGCCGCATCGGCCAGGTGGACAATGTTGAGGTTGATCGCGTAGTGCGTTTTCATCTCGCCGCTGACCCAGTCGAGGTAACGGTTAACCGCCTGATCGCCTCCCCAGGCGTTAAACCAGACGGTCTGGCCTTTGGCCTGTTGTTGGATAACGTGCCAGCTGTCGGCGGCACACAGAGGGGCGGTCAGCAGCAGACCGGTCAGAAACGCGCAAAAACGCACACGGCGCATAATGCCTCACTTTTTAAACGAAGAGGGGAGTCGGGAAAACAGCCATCGGCTCATCAGCGGTAATAACCCCAGTAGTGTAAAGGCTAACAGCATGCCCGGCGACAGAATATCGCGCAGCGAGGTGATTTTTCCCAGCTCGCGGCCGGCGTTGAGGAAGATAACCGTTGCGGGCAGCATGGCGAGCTGGCTGACCCACCAGTACCGACGCACCCCAATGCGGGTCAGCCCCATCAGCAGATTGACCAGAAAAAACGGGAACAACGGCATCATGCGCAGGGCGAATAGATACCCTGCGCCGTCACGCGCCATCCCGGCGTTCACCGTTTTCATCTGTTGGGCAAACCGTCGCTGAACCCAGTCGCGTAGCAGATAACGGCTGGCGAGCATCGCGAGCGTGGCGCCGAGCGTGGAGGCAAACGACACCAGCAGCGTCCCCTTCCACAGCGTAAACAGCGCGCCGCCCAGCAGAGTCAGTATCGCGGCACCGGGGATAGAGAGGGCGGAAACCACCACATAGAGCGCAAAAAAGATCAGCGCACTTTGCTGCGGGGCGTGTTCGACGCAGGCGAGCAAGGTCTGCTGATGCGTTTTGATGGTTTCAAGAGAGAGCGTGCCCGGAGGAAAAGTGAGCCACGTCAGCATAAAGGCGCCCAGCAGGGCGCACAGTACGACAATTTTTCGAATGTTCACACGGGGTTACAGCTTGAATTTCGCCCACACCGGCGCGTGGTCCGACGGTTTTTCCATGCTGCGGATATCGTAGTCGATCCCGGTTTCAATGCAGCGTTCCGCCAGCGGGGAGCTTGCCAGCAGCAGGTCTATGCGCAGCCCGCGGTTGTCATCAAAGCCTTTTGAGCGGTAATCGAACCATGAGAAGCGATCCTGGGTGTCTGGGTTAGCCGTGCGGAAGGTATCCACCAGACCCCAGCTCAGCAGGCGATCCATCCACTCGCGCTCTTCCGGCAGGAATGAACATTTGCCGGTGCGCAACCAGCGTTTGCGGTTCTCTTCACCAATGCCGATATCCAGATCGGTCGGGCTAATATTCATGTCGCCCATGATCAGCACCGGATTCTCTTTGTTCAGTTCGGTAGTCAGGTAATCCTGCAGATCCTGATAAAACTTCGCTTTCGCCGGGAATTTGGTCTCATGGTCACGGCTCTCCCCCTGCGGGAAATAGCCGTTGATCACGGTGATATTGCCGAGCGCTGAAGGAATTTCCGCCATGATGATCCGGCGCTGCGCTTCTTCGCCATCACCCGGGAAGCCGCGGCGGACGGAAACCGGCGTCTCTTTGGTCAGCAGGGCAACGCCGTAATGCCCTTTCTGCCCGTGATAAAAGACGTTGTAACCCAGTTTCACCACCTCTTCGAGGGGAAACATATCGTCGTGAACTTTTGTCTCCTGCAGGCCGATCACATCAGGCTGATGTTGTTCAACAATCGCTTCAAGCTGGTGAGGGCGGGCACGCAGGCCGTTGATATTAAAAGAGACAAATTTCATAGTCGCTGCCAGTGCAAGGTGAATAGTGCATGGATGGTAGCAGAATTTGCGTCGTCTGTTACGGGGATTGACCAATAACTGCGACAGATAATGCCAACGGTGCAATATTTGCACCATTCTGACGCGCTTCGCCCTTAAAAGGGGCGTAAATGGCCGATAAATTTCGCGAGCGATCACAATTCCAGAATTATATTTGGCCTCTGCATACTCTTTCTGATTTTCATGCGGCAAAGCGCCGCTTGTCGTAAAAATATTCACTTTTTATGCACTAACAGTGAATAACTCCATGTTGTAACTTATTGATATTCTGTTACCTCCACCCGTTTATGCATTTTTATCGCTGGCTGGCACGAAGGCTGCAATCTACATTCACAGTGCAAACACTCAATTATTTAACATTCAAATAACCTTTTATTTACCGGATGAGGTCGCTATGTCTCTGTCAATTACGCGTGAAAATTTCGATGAATGGATGATGCCGGTTTACGCTCCGGCGGCTTTTATTCCGGTTCGTGGGGAAGGCTCGCGCCTGTGGGATCAGCAGGGTAAGGAGTATATTGACTTTGCGGGCGGGATTGCGGTTAACGCGCTGGGCCATGCACACCCGGCGCTGCGCCAGGCATTAAACGACCAGGCGGCGAAGTTCTGGCACACCGGGAACGGCTATACCAACGAACCGGCGCTGCGTCTGGCGAAAAAACTGATCGACGCGACGTTTGCGGAGAAAGTCTTTTTCTGCAACTCGGGCGCGGAGGCGAACGAAGCGGCACTGAAGCTGGCACGCAAATATGCGCACGATAAATTCGGTGTGCACAAGAGCGGGATTGTGGCCTTTAAGAACGCGTTCCATGGCCGCACGCTCTTTACCGTCAGCGCAGGGGGGCAGCCGTCCTACTCGCAGGACTTTGCGCCGCTGCCGCCGGATATCCGCCACGGGGTGTATAACGATCTGCAGTCAGCCCGCGAGCTGATCGACGACACCACCTGCGCGGTGATCGTCGAGCCAATGCAGGGAGAAGGCGGTGTGCTGCCCGCACAGAAAGCGTTCCTGCAGGGGTTGCGCGAACTGTGCGACCGTCACAACGCGGTACTGATTTTCGACGAAGTGCAGACCGGCGTAGGCCGTACCGGTGAGCTGTATGCGTATATGCACTACGGCGTAACGCCGGACGTTCTCTCAACGGCGAAAGCGCTGGGCGGCGGCTTCCCGATTGGCGCGATGCTGACCACCGATAAATTCGCCAGCGTAATGGTCGTGGGCACGCATGGCACCACTTATGGCGGTAACCCGCTGGCAACGGCCGTGGCCGGACAGGTTCTGGATATCATCAATACCCCGGAAGTGTTGAAGGGGGTTAAACAGCGTCACGACTGGTTTGTGGAGCGTCTGAACGCCATTAACAGCAAGACCGGTCTGTTTAAAGAGATTCGCGGCCTGGGGCTGTTAATTGGCTGCGAACTGACGCCGGAGTTTGCCGGAAAAGCTAAACTTATTTCACAGGAAGCGGCGAAACAGGGCGTGATGGTGCTGATTGCCGGTGCCAACGTGGTGCGTTTTGCCCCTGCGCTGATTGTCAGCGAGGAAGAGGTGAGCACCGGTTTAGACCGTTTTGCGCTGGCCTGTGAACGTGTGAAATCCGGGGTGTCATCATGATGGTCATCCGTCCCGTTGAGCGCGGCGATCTCGCCGGGCTCATGCAGCTTGCCGGTAAGACGGGGGGCGGGCTGACCTCGCTTCCTGCCGATGAAAAAACGCTGTCGGCGCGCATTGAGCGCGCCCTGCAAACCTGGCAGGGGACGTTGCCAAAAAGCGAACAGGGCTATGTGTTCGTGCTGGAAGATACCGACACGGGGACCGTAGCCGGGATCTGCGCCATCGAAGTGGCCGTCGGCCTTAACGACCCGTGGTACAACTACCGCGTGGGCACCATGGTTCATGCCTCGAAAGAGCTGAACGTCTATAATGCGCTGCCGACGCTGTTTCTCTGTAATGACCACACCGGTGCCAGCGAGCTTTGCACGTTGTTCCTTGATCCGGCGTGGCGTAAAGAGGGCAACGGGTATCTGCTCTCCAAATCGCGCTTTATGTTTATGGCCGCTTTCCGCGATCGTTTTAACGAAAAGGTGGTGGCCGAAATGCGCGGTGTGATCGATGACAAAGGCTATTCGCCATTCTGGGAGAGCCTGGGCGAGCGTTTCTTCTCGATGGAGTTCAGCCGGGCAGACTATCTGTGCGGCACCGGGCAGAAAGCGTTTATCGCTGAGCTGATGCCGAAACACCCTATCTATACCCATTTCTTAACCCCTGAAGCGCAGGCGGTGATTGGCGAAGTCCATCCGCAAACTGCGCCTGCCCGCGCGGTGCTGGAGAAAGAAGGCTTCCGCTACCGTAACTATGTCGACATCTTTGACGGCGGGCCGACGCTGGAGTGCGACATCGACCGCGTGCGCGCGATCCGTAAAAGCCGACTGGTTGACGTCTCTGAAGGTCAGCCCGCGCCGGGTGACTGGCCGGCGTGCCTGGTGGCGAACGAAAATTACACCAACTTCCGCGCCATGCTGGTGCGTACCAACCCGAAATGTGAACGTCTGGTGCTGACGGCTGCAGAACTGGATGCCCTGAAATGTAATGCCGGCGATACGGTTCGCCTGGTGCGACTCTGCCCTGAGGAGAAAACAGCATGACTTTATGGATCAACGGAGACTGGGTAACGGGCGAAGGCGAACAGCGAGTGAAGACCAATCCGGTCGGCAACGAGGTGCTCTGGAAAGGTAATGATGCCAGCGCCGGGCAGGTTGAACAGGCCTGCCACGCCGCGCGCCGCGCGTTTCCGGCGTGGGCGAAACAGCCGTTCACTGTGCGCCAGGGGATTGTCGAAAAGTTTGCGTCTCTGCTGGAAGCAAACAAAACCGAGCTGACCCGCACGATCGCCCTGGAGACCAGCAAGCCACGCTGGGAAGCGGCGACTGAAGTGACGGCGATGATCAACAAAATTGCCATCTCGGTAAAGGCGTACCATACCCGCACCGGCGAGCAGCATACCGAAATGGCTGACGGCGCGGCCACGCTGCGCCATCGCCCCCACGGCGTGCTGGCGGTGTTTGGCCCCTACAACTTCCCGGGGCATCTGCCAAACGGGCATATTGTGCCCGCACTGCTGGCGGGAAATAGCGTCATTTTCAAACCGAGTGAATTAACGCCGCTGACCGGTGAGGTGGTGGTGAAGCTCTGGGAGCAGGCGGGTTTGCCGCCGGGCGTACTGAACCTGGTGCAGGGCGGGCGTGAAACCGGCCAGGCGCTGAGCGCGTTAAGTGATATTGATGGCCTGCTGTTTACCGGCAGCGCCGGGACGGGCTATCAGCTGCATCGCCAGCTGGCCGGGCAGCCGGAAAAAATTCTGGCGCTGGAGATGGGGGGGAACAACCCGCTCATTGTGGAAGATCCTGATGATATGGACGCGGCAGTCCACCTGACCATCCAGTCGGCCTTTATTACAGCCGGCCAGCGCTGCACCTGCGCGCGTCGTCTGCTGGTGAAGCGCGGGGCGCAGGGCGATGCGTTCCTCAGGCGTCTGGTAGAGGTGAGCGCGCGTCTGGTGCCTGCGACGTGGGATGCCGACCCGCAGCCGTTTATCGGCGGGCTCATCTCCGAACAGGCGGCGCTGAACGTTCTGAAAGCCTGGCAGGACCATGTCTCACGCGGCGCGAAAACCTTGCTGGAGCCGAAGCAGGTTCAGCCGGGCACGTCGCTGCTGACGCCGGGCATTGTTGAGATGAGCGGCGCGAGCAACGTGCCGGATGAAGAGGTCTTTGGACCACTGCTGTGCGTCTGGCGCTATGACGATTTTGACAGTGCCATTGCGATGGCCAACAACACCCGCTACGGCCTGTCGAGCGGTCTGATTTCACCGCAGCGCGAGAAGTTTGATCAGCTGCTGCTCGAAGCGCGCGCCGGGATTGTTAACTGGAACAAACCGCTGACCGGTGCCGCGAGTACCGCCCCGTTTGGCGGCGTAGGGGCTTCCGGGAACCATCGCGCCAGCGCGTGGTATGCCGCAGATTACTGCGCGTGGCCGATGGCGAGCCTGGAAACACCTGCGCTGACGCTGCCGGAAACGCTGAGTCCGGGTCTGGATTTTAGTCAGGGAGATCGCCATGAAAGCGCGTGAAGTCAATTTTGACGGACTGGTGGGGCTGACGCACCACTATGCCGGGCTCTCCTTTGGTAATGAAGCCTCGACGAAACACCGTTTTCAGGTCTCCAACCCGAAACTGGCGGCAAAGCAGGGGCTGCTGAAAATGAAGGCGCTATCGGACGCGGGTTTTCCGCAGGCGGTGATCCCGCCGCAGGAGCGTCCAAACGTGGCGGTGTTACGTCAGCTTGGTTTTAGCGGCACTGATGAACAGGTGGTGGAGAAAGCGGGAACGCAGACGCCACACCTGCTCTCGGCGGCGAGTTCTGCCTCCTCAATGTGGGTGGCCAATGCGGCGACCGTTGCGCCCTCTGCCGATACGCTGGATGGCAAGGTCCATTTGACGGTGGCGAACCTGAACAACAAATTCCACCGCGCCACCGAAGCGGAGACCACGGAGCGCGTGCTGCGCGCCATTTTCCATAATGACGCCCATTTTGCTGTCCATCCGGCTCTGCCGCAGGTGGCGATGTTTGGTGATGAAGGTGCTGCCAACCATAACCGTCTGGGCGGCGATTACGGCGAACCGGGGTTACAGCTGTTTATTTACGGGCGGGAAGAGGGTGGCCACTCTGCGCCAACCCGCTACCCGGCCCGACAGACGCTGGCGGCAAGCCAGGCCGTGGCGCGTCTGAATCAGGTCAATCCGTCGCAGGTGATTTTTGCCCAGCAGAACCCGCATGTGATCGACCAGGGCGTGTTCCATAACGACGTGATTGCCGTCTCTAACCGCCAGGTTCTGTTCTGCCACGAGCAGGCGTTCGTCCATCAGGAGAAACTCCTCGCCACGCTGCATGAACGCGTGCCCGGGTTTACGCCGATTCAGGTGCCGACGCAGGCGGTGAGCGTGCAGGATGCGGTTGAGACCTACCTCTTTAACAGCCAGCTGTTGAGCCGGAACGATGGCAGCATGATGCTGGTGCTGCCGCAGGAGTCCAGCGATCACCCGGGCGTGTGGCGTTATCTGACTGAACTGGTGAAAGCCGATAACCCGATTGCGGAACTGCGCGTCTTTGATCTGCGCGAGAGCATGGCAAACGGGGGCGGTCCGGCCTGTTTACGCCTGCGCGTGGTCCTGACGCCTGCCGAAATGCAGGCCGTTAACCCAGCAGTGATGATGAATGAGACGCTGTTTAACACCCTCAACGACTGGGTGGACCGCTACTATCGCGACCGGTTAACGCAGGCCGATCTGGTTGACCCGCAGCTGCTGCGCGAAGGCCGCGAGGCGCTGGACGCGTTAACCTCAATCCTGCAACTGGGTTCGGTTTACCCGTTCCAGCGCTAAAGGAGGCGCTATGGAAAATTTACTGGCGCTGACGCTGGCAGACGAAACGCCCTCACAACGTGAGGGGGAGGGCCCCTCATTCCACTGGCGGTGGCTGGGGCGCGGCGTGCTTGAACTGACACCGACCGCCAGGAGTGAACTGTCGCTTCTGCTCTCAACCGGCATTCACGGCAATGAAACGGCGCCCGTCGAGATTGTCGACCTGCTGCTGCGCGCGTTGTATAGCGGGGAGATCGCGCTGCACTGCCGTCTGCTGGTGGTTCTGGGAAACCCGCCTGCGCTGGCGCAAAACAAACGCTATCTGGTGAGCGACATCAACCGCATGTTCGGTGGCCGCTGGTCGCAATTCCCACAAAGTGATGAAACGGCACGGGCGCAGTGGCTGGAGCAGATCGTCACCTCCTTTTTCACCGACGCGGGGCCATCGCGCTGGCATCTCGATCTGCATACGGCGATCCGCGCCTCGTATCACGTGCGTTTTGGCGTACTGCCGCAGCGTAATCAGCCCTGGGAGGAAGATTTTCTGCGCTGGCTGGGGGATGCGGGACTGGAAGCGCTGGTCTTCCATCAGTCGCCGGGGGGAACCTTTACGCACTTTACCTGCGAACGCTTCGGCGCGCTGGCCTGCACGCTGGAGCTGGGAAAAGCGCTGCCGTTTGGGCAAAACGATCTTACGCGCTTTGCCCCGACGCATTTTGCGCTGCGGGCGCTGCTGGGGGGGACGGAGCCGGAGCATACCAGCCAGCCCGTCGAGCGTTATCGGGTTGTGCAGCAGATCACCCGCCGTAGCGAGGCTTTCCAGCTACATATGGCGGCCCACACGCTCAATTTTACGCCGTTTCGCAAGGGGGTATTACTGGCGGAGGATGGCGACGAGCGCTATGAGGTGCAGAAAACAACCGAATATGTGCTGTTCCCCAACCCGTCTGTGGCCTTTGGTCTGCGGGCCGGGCTGATGCTGGAAAAAGTGTCCTGATCGTTTCCCCTCCTGTCTGCGGGAGGGGAATATTAAAACTATATTCTTAGCGATTAAGGCGATCGTATTTTATTTGCAGAATATTCCTGGATAATTGCTTTATTATTAAACGGCAGTTGGTTATACTTCTGCACAATCTCTTAATAATCAGCTTATTGCATATTTTTGTTGCAACTCTCCACGCTTTATCCTTATTTCCTCCATATTTGGCGAAAATTTGTTTTTTACACTTTCATTGTTTTACCGTTGCTCTGACTAATTGACGATAAACCCCGTAAAGTTAATCTCGTCAACACGGCATAGCGCCGAAGAATAACTGAAAGTAAGGAAATAAATTATGCGTAAGTTTACTGCACTGTTTGTTGCTTCTACCCTGGCTCTGGGCGCTACCAGCATGGCGTTCGCCGCAGATACCGCAACCACCACTGCCGCGCCTGCTGAAGGCAAAATGATGATGCATCACAAAGGCAAGCCGGGTATGCACGAGATGATGATGTTCAAAGATCTGAACCTGACGGATGCGCAGAAACAGCAGATCCGCGACATCATGAAAAGCCAGCGTGACCAGATGAAACGTCCTCCGCTGGAAGAGCGCCGCGCGATGCATGACATTATCGCCAGCGACAGCTTCGATAAGGCAAAAGCCGAAGCGCAGATCGACAAAATGGCTGAGCAGCATAAAGCCCGCATGCTGGCTCATATGGAAACCCAGAACAAGATCTACAACATTCTGACGCCGGAACAGAAAAAACAATTTAATGCCAATTTTGAGAAGCGTCTGACAGAACGTCCGGCAATGGAAGGTAAAATGCCAGCACCAACCGAATAATCGGTTCACTCTCTTAAGACCGCCGGGATCCTGTCTACAAAAGCGCAAATGCTGTGGACAGGACCGGCGGTTTTTTCTTTCTTACCCTCTTGTCTGCCGCAACAGGCGCGGTATTCTCCTGTCATCGCTTCAGAGAATTCATGACGTTAGATTTTTTATCAGCGTCCCGCTAAGGCTTGCCCGCTCTGCTGCCGATACTACGTCTGTAACTATTCAATCATAACAAACAAGACAGCAACGATAGCGATATCCTTGCCCTGGCGCTCGTTGCGCCATTCAGGAGTGGTGATGGAGTTCTTTGATATCCGTAAAATGCCGGTCAGTCTCTGGCGCAATGGTGCTGGTGAGACGCGCGAAATTTGTTGTTTTCCTCCCGCGACGCGCGATTTTTTCTGGCGTGCCAGCATTGCGACCATCGCCAGCAATGGCGAATTCTCCTCCTTTCCCGGTGTTGACCGGGTTATCACCCTGCTGGAAGGGGGGGAAGTGACGCTGGATGCCGGTCAGGCGTTTTGCCATACCCTGAAGCACCATCAGCCCTTTTGTTTTTCCGGCGACCAGCCGGTAAAAGCGCTGCTAAGCGACGGGCAGATGTCGATGGACTTCAACATCATGACCCGGCGGGATTGCTGCCAGGCGAAAGTGCGGGTGGCAGACCGCACCTTCACTACCTTTGGCTCACGCGGGGGTGTAGTCTTCGTCTTAAGCGGTGCGTGGCAGTTGGGGGATAAATTGCTGACAGCCGATCAGGGCGCGAGCTGGGAGGAGGGAACCCACACCCTGCGTTTGCTGGAATCGCACGGCAGGTTATTATTCAGCGAAATCAACTGGCTGCCTGGTCATTAAGCACAATCACGTCAAACTCGCCGGTCAGCACGGGCTTACAGAGAATTTTGTAGCCATCATGGTCGAAGCCGGCGGGTGTGCGTAACAGGGTGGCGGCCTCCTGCAGATTATCGACCGCCCCCAGCCAGAACCAGTTATGAACGATGTGGTACTGCGTCATCGTCTCTCCCACCTCTTTTAGCGCAACGGCCCCTTCCCACGGCCAGCACTTCACGCTGATGGCCGCCAGCCCGCCAAGAAGCCGGGCGTGATGATCCTCGACGCTCTCTTTGCCGCAGCAGGCACCCGCACAGCGTTTGAGCGCAGAGCGGAAACAGGCGCGTCCACGGGTGGTGGCCTCCAGCCCCAGCAGGCTATAGCAAAGCTGCTGCTCGTCCGCCAGCGTTTGCAGCGCCTGTAGCGCCGCACGTTTGTTGGCGAACAGGCCGTACAGATTCGGTGCGTGCGAAAAATCGACGTCGCGCGCATAGACAACCTGCGGTTTGCCCGCGGTTATCTGCAGCGAGCAGAGCTGACGATTGCGGCGCAGACGCTTATTAAACAAGGGCTGTTGCTCTTTGATCAGCCGGGCTTCCAGTAAGAGCGCTCCCATTTCCCCTGCCGTCGGATACCAGCTGATGCGTCGCGACTGGCGGAGCATGGCGGCTTCGTCCGGCGTGCGCAGATGGGACAGCACCCGGCTGCGAATATTCACGCTTTTGCCGATATAGAGCGGCAGAGTGTCGCTTTCGCCATGAAAGATGTACACGCCCGGCTGTTTAGGTAATTCCTCAAGCCAGGGGCGGAGATGTTCGGGATATTCATAGATAGCCGCCGCTTCAAACTCCAGACGCGGGGCAGATTGACGCCTGCTCACATACGACTCCATATACTGTTCAGGTATACAGTGTAGCAGGTGTAGGGTGGTTAAAAAAGAGCCGGGTCGCCTTATGCTCTCACCCCAACCCTCTCCCACGGGAGAGGGCGCAAACATTAAAAACGGTAACCTGGGTTACCGTTTTGCTTTTATTTCTTCCAGAAATCGTCAAACACGGTAATGGGTGGGCGGCGTTTGTGCTCGGTTTTCAGATACCAGCCTTCGATAATCTTCGCGATACTCTCGTCCAGTTTTTTGCCTTCCAGATAATCATCGATGTTGTCATAGGTCACACCGAGCGCCGCTTCATCCGGCAGGGAAGGGCGATCGTCTTCCAGATCCGCCGTTGGCGCTTTCTTGTATAAATGCTCCGGGCAGCCCAGCGCAGCCAGCAGTTGTTTACCCTGACGCTTGTTCAAACGGAAGATAGGGTTAATGTCGGTGCCCCCGTCGCCATATTTGGTGAAGAAACCGGTGATGGCTTCTGCCGCGTGATCGGTCCCGACAACCACGCCTTTGGTCATGCCTGCAATGCTGTACTGTGCTTTCATACGTTCGCGCGCTTTTTCATTGCCGCGCACAAAATCGCTCAGCTCAATGCCCGCTTCACGCAGCGCCTGTTCACTCGCCAGCACCGATCCTTTGATATTGACCGTCAGTACGCGGTCTGGCTGGATAAAGGCGATGGCATCCTGACAATCCTGTTCGTCTGCCTGCACGCCATACGGAAGACGCACGGCGATAAACTGCAGCGCTTCATCTCCCGTCTCTTCGCGCAGCTCTGAAATGGCCATCTGGCAGAGTTTGCCGGTCAGCGTCGAGTCCTGCCCGCCGCTGATGCCCAGTACCAGCGTTTTCAGAAACGAGTTCGTTTTTAAATAGGATTTTAAAAAATCAACGCTTCGGCGGATCTCTTCATTTGCATCTACCGCAGGCTTCGCGCCCAGCGCCTGAATAATCTCGTGTTGCAGAGCCATCACGCCCTCCATATGCAGACCATAAACAGAATGTGTTAACTGTTAAAACTAACCCTTCAGGCGTAAAACGACAAGGATCACAGTTTCGAGTGCGCTATTTTGCGGCGTTTTAGCAGCTTATCGTTGTTTTATTAGAATTTTCCGAAATTCGTCTGGCGTAACTCGTAAAGTTGAACAATAGTACTTTTTATCCCATGCTTAGATAACACGCTGATAAACAAGAGGACGGAATATGAACAAGAACGTAGCAGGAATTCTTAGCGCAGCGGCGGTACTGACTATGCTGGCAGGGTGTACGGCTTACGATCGCACCAAAGATCAGTTTACACAGCCGGTAGTGAAAGATGTCAAAAAAGGCATGACCCGTTCGCAGGTGGCTGCGATTGCCGGTAAGCCTTCGTCAGAAGTGACCATGATCCACGCGCGTGGTACCTGCCAGACCTATATCCTGGGTCAACGTGATGGTAAGGCAGAAACCTACTTTGTTGCTCTGGATGACACCGGTCACGTCATCAATTCCGGTTACCAGACCTGTGCTGAATACGATACCGATCCGCAGGCACCTAAGGCGCAGTAACCCTGCTTGCCTTAGGATGTTAACAAGCCGGCCTTTGGGCCGGTTTTTTTATACATACGTAAATCTTATTTCTTTGCGCGAATTATTTGCCTGAAATGTGAAGGTAGTCAACAAGCCAGGTCAATGAGAGACAATTTAGGCCTGTGCAGAATTATCCCCCCTCTGTACCATTACGTATACTCACTCCAACGATAAACTACAGTCAGCACATTACCTGTCAGCCAGGAGAGCGAGTCGAGTGATAGCAAGACGGCAGGTAGTCATAAAAGAGGGAAATCATGATGGAAAAGAAACATATCTACCTGTTCTGCTCTGCAGGCATGTCAACGTCACTGCTGGTGTCGAAGATGCGTGCACAGGCCGAAAAGTATGAAGTGCCGGTGGTGATCGAAGCGTTCCCGGAAACGCTGGCGGGTGAAAAAGGCCAGACCGCAGATGTTATTTTACTGGGTCCGCAGATCGCTTACATGTTGCCAGAAATTCAACGTCTGTTACCGAATAAACCGGTCGAGGTTATCGACTCGGGGCTGTACGGTAAGATTGATGGTTTAGGTGTACTGAAAGCTGCTGTGGCAGCAATTAAAAAAGCTGCTAATTAATTTTTATTTTTCCCGTCAAAGAGTTATTTCACACACAATACGCCGCGACATACGTTGCGGCATTTAAGGGTATTTTCCTATGAGTAAAGTCATCGCTTCACTTGAAAAGGTACTCCTTCCTTTTGCTGTTAAAATAGGAAAGCAGCCTCACGTTAACGCCATCAAAAACGGCTTTATTAAATTAATGCCGTTGACGCTGGCCGGGGCAATGTTCGTTTTAATTAACAACGTTTTTCTGAGCTTTGGTGAAGGTTCCTTTTTTTATTCATTAGGAATTCGGTTAGACGCTTCAACCATTGAAACCCTTAACGGTTTTAAAGCCATCGGCGGCAACGTATATAACGGTACGTTGGGTATTATGTCGCTGATGGCGCCTTTCTTTATTGGGATGGCATTAGCCGAAGAACGTAAGGTGGATCCACTGGCCGCGGGGTTATTGTCCGTTGCCGCCTTTATGACCGTCACCCCATACAGCGTGGGTGAAGCTTATGCTGTGGGTGCCAACTGGCTGGGTGGGGCAAACATTATTTCCGGTATCGTTATCGGTCTGGTGGTTGCCGAGATGTTCACCTTTATTATCCGCCGCAACTGGGTAATTCGCCTGCCGGATAGCGTACCGGCCTCTGTTTCCCGTTCATTTTCCGCGTTGATTCCAGGCTTCATTATTCTCTCCATCATGGGGATTATTGCCTGGGCGCTCTCTCACTGGGGCACAAACTTCCACCAGATCATCATGGACTCTATCTCTACGCCGCTGGCGTCGATGGGTGGCGTGGTCGGTTGGGCGTACGTGATTTTCACCTCCCTGCTGTGGTTCTTCGGCGTACATGGTTCACTGGCACTGGCCGCGCTGGACAGCGGTATCATGACCCCATGGGCACTGGAAAACGTTGCACTTTATCAGCAGTACGGCTCCGTTGATGCGGCGCTGGCAGCCGGTAAAACCTTCCATGTGTGGGCGAAGCCGATGCTGGACTCTTATATCTTCCTGGGGGGTACCGGGGCGACGCTGGGTCTGATCATCGCGGTCTTTATTGTCTCTCGTCGCGCTGACCATCGTCAGGTTGCGAAGCTGGCGCTGCCGTCAGGCATCTTCCAGATTAACGAGCCGATTCTGTTTGGTCTGCCTATCATCATGAACCCGGTGATGTTCATTCCATTCGTCCTGATTCAGCCGCTGCTGGCGGGGATCACCCTGACGGCCTATTACCTGGGCATTATCCCGCCTGTTACCAACATTGCGCCGTGGACCATGCCGGCCGGGCTGGGGGCGTTCTTCAACACCAACGGTAGCGTCGCGGCCTTCCTGCTGGCGATATTCAACCTCGGGATTGCAACACTGCTCTACATGCCATTCGTGGCGATAGCCAACAAAGCCGCGACCGTGATTGATGAAGAAGAGAGCGAAGAGGATATCGCCCTCGCACTGAAATTCTAAATATTGCCCGGCGCGGGGTAACCCGCGCCAGCGAAAAGGAGCTTAAAGATGTTAGATTTGGATAGTATCGTAGCCGAAGACGCCGTAGAGAACGATCTGGAAGAAGTGGTGATGGGGCTTATCATCAACTCCGGGCAAGCACGTAGCCTGGCGTATGCCGCCCTGAAGCAGGCCAAGCAGGGCGATTTTGCCGCCGCTAAGACCATGATGGATCAATCCCGTATCGCGCTGAATGAAGCGCACCTGGTGCAGACTAAGCTTATCGAAGGCGACCAGGGGGAAGGGAAGATGAAAGTCAGCCTGGTGCTGGTGCATGCACAGGATCACCTGATGACCTCGATGCTGGCACGCGAGCTGGTGGCAGAGTTAATTGAGCTTCACGAGAAGCTGCAGTAAGTCAGACTGAGTAGCAGGAGGTCAGCACGATGGAAATTAAAACCGCACTTGAACAGCAGCTGTTTAATGGCAAGAATTTTCACGTGGTTATTTACAACAAGACGGAGAGCGCCAGTGGTCTGCACCAGCATGACTACTACGAGTTCACGATTGTTCTGACCGGCCGCTACTATCAGGAGATTAACGGCAAGCGTGTCCTGCTGGAGCGCGGTGACTTTGTTTTCCTGCCGATGGGATCTTATCACCAGAGCTTTTACGAATTTGGTGCCACCCGTATTCTGAATGTTGGCGTCAGCAGACGTTTCTTTGAGAAACACTATCTGCCGCTGGTGCCGTTCTGCTTTGTGGCGTCACAGGTCTATCGCGTGAAAAACGAATTTATGACCTGGATCGAAACGGTGATCGCCTCGCTCAACTTCCGCGACAATGAGTTCGATGAATTTATTGAAACCGTGACGTTCTATGTGATGAACCGCCTTCGCCACCACCGTGAAGAGCAGCAGGTGAGCGACGACATTCCGCAATGGCTGCGCAGTACCGTCGAGTTGATGCACGACAAAGGGCAGTTCAGCGAGAATGCTCTGGAAAATATGGTGTCCCTGTCCGGAAAATCCCAGGAATACCTGACCCGGGCGACACAGCGTTATTATCGTAAAACGCCCGTGCAAATTATTAATGAAATCCGCATTAATTTTGCCAAAAAACAGCTGGAAATTACCAACTACTCTGTCACCGATATTGCTTATGAGTCCGGTTACAGTAGCCCCAGCCTGTTTATTAAAACCTTTAAGAAATTTACCTCATTCACACCAAACAGTTACCGGAAGAATTTGACGGTAATTAATTAGTGCCTGGCGAGTTTATTCGCCACGAATATTGACTTGATTGCTTGCCCAAATAGCGGGAAGAGTCCGCTATACCTTGCAGGCGATTAACCTGATACGCTAAGGGAGATGTTATGCAAAAGAAATTAAAAGTCGTGACCATTGGCGGCGGCAGCAGCTATACCCCGGAATTACTGGAAGGTTTCCTGAAACGTTATCATGAATTACCGGTCAGTGAATTATGGCTGGTGGATGTTGAAGAAGGGCAGGAAAAGCTGAATATTATTTTTGACCTGTGCCAGCGGATGGTAGAAAAAGCCGGTGTGCCCTTAACCGTGCATAAAACCCTCGATCGTCGCCTGGCGTTGCAGGACGCTGACTTCGTTACCACTCAGCTGCGAGTGGGCCAGCTCAAAGCGCGTGAACTGGACGAACGCATTCCGCTGAGCCACGGCTATCTGGGACAGGAAACCAACGGCGCGGGCGGCCTGTTTAAAGGTTTGCGCACCATCCCGGTCATTTTCGACATCATCAAAGATGTGCAGGAGATCTGCCCGAACGCATGGGTGATTAACTTTACCAACCCGGCCGGGATGGTCACCGAGGCGGTCTATCGCCATACCAGCTTCAAGCGTTTTATCGGCGTCTGCAATATTCCGATTGGCATGAAGATGTTCATCCGCGACGTGCTGGAGCTGACCGACAACGACGATCTCTCTATCGATCTGTTTGGCCTTAACCACATGGTGTTCATCAAAGATGTGTTAGTCAACGGCCAGTCTCGCTTTGCTGAACTGCTGGACGGCGTGGCTTCCGGCCGCCTGACCGCAGCATCCGTAAAAAATATCTTCGACCTGCCGTTCAGCGAAGGGCTCATCCGTTCCCTGAATCTGCTGCCATGCTCGTATCTGCTTTACTACTTCAAGCAGAAAGAGATGCTGGCCATCGAAATGGGCGAGTACTATAAAGGCGGTGCCCGCGCTCAGGTTGTGCAGAAAGTTGAAAAGCAGCTGTTTGATTTGTATAAAGATCCAAACCTGAACGTGAAGCCGAAAGAGCTTGAACAGCGCGGTGGAGCGTACTATTCCGACGCGGCGTGCGAAGTGATCAACGCCATTTACAATGACAAGCAGGCTGAGCACTACGTCAATGTGCCGCACCATGGCCATATCGACAATATCCCGGCCGACTGGGCCGTAGAGATGACCTGTATCCTGGGCCGTGAGGGGGCAAAACCGCATCCGCGTATTACCCACTTTGATGACAAAGTGATGGGGCTCATCCATACCATCAAAGGGTTTGAAGTGGCGGCCAGCAACGCTGCGCTGAGCGGTGAGTTGAATGATGTGCTGCTGGCGTTGAACCTCAGCCCGCTGGTGCATTCCGACCGCGATGCGGAAGGGCTGGCCAGCGAGATGATACTGGCGCATGAAAAATGGCTGCCAAACTTTGCCGCCACGGTTGAGAAGCTCAAGCACCAACACCGTTAAGAGGACGTGCGATGGAAAACCTGCTGATCGTCAATGCTGATGATTTTGGCCTGTCTAAGGGGCAAAACTACGGCATTGTTGAAGCCTGCCGACGGGGTGTGGTGACCTCGACCACCGCGCTGGTGAATGGAGAGGCGATAGAGCACGCGGCGCAGCTGAGCCGTGAAGCGCCTGAGCTGGGCGTGGGCATGCACTTTGTGTTGACGCTGGGGAGGCCACTTTCAGCGATGCCGGGCCTGACGCGTGACGGGCAACTCGGGAAATGGATTTGGGAACTGGCGGAGCAGGACGCGCTGCCGCTCGAAGAGATTGCCCGCGAGCTGGACTGTCAGTACAACCGTTTTGTTGACCTCTTTGGTCGCGAACCAACCCATATCGACAGCCATCATCATGTGCATATGATCCCGGCGATTTTCCCGCTCGTTGCGGATTTTGCTCAGCGTAAAGGCGTGGCGATGCGCGTGGATCGCGACGTGCGCGGGTTGCCGGGCTTTGCCGTGACAACAACGGAGGGGTTCAGCAGCGCGTTTTACGGTGAGGAGATCGACGAAGCGCTGTTCCTGAAGGTGCTGGATGATTCCGCAGCCCGGGGGGAACGGTCGCTGGAGGTGATGGCGCATCCGGCGTTTGTCGATAACACCGTCCGTAAGAGCGCCTACTGTTGGCCGCGCCTGGCGGAGCTGGAGGTGCTGACGTCGCCGTCGCTGAAATACGCGATTGCCGAGCGCGGGTATCGGTTGGGGACTTTCGGGGATCTTTAAGACAAAGCCCGGTGGCGGCTTCGCCTTACCGGGCCTACAAAACCAGTCGAAATGTAGGCCGGGTAAGCGCAAGCGCCACCCGGCTTTTTTTACGCCGGTATCTGGTCAATCTTGCTGCTGCGCGACCAGACGCGGTGCGCGGCTAGCAGATCAAACAGCTTCGTCATAAACGCGTCGTCGACGTTATCGCCTTCCACAATCCCGTCTTCACCCTGATCGGCCACGTTCAGGCGTGCTTTAAACTGTCGCGCATCACCGGAAAGGGCGATCGGTTTCAGATGCTTATAGGCTTCAAGCAGATAATAGACCGCGTCACCGTTGCTCAGCAGGCTGGCAATATCGCCGCACGGCACAATCACCGCGTCCACTGTCAGGGATGGCGCACCGGCAAAGGTGGCGGCAACCGGCAGCACTGACCCGTCATCGGCAGTCACTTCACCCATTCGGGAGTAGAGCAATTTGGCGTGTACGCCTTTGGTTTTCAGCGCCTGCATGATCCCCAGCACGTCGCTGGCGCGGGTTTTGTCGTTAAGCAGGATCGCCACCACCCGGCCTTTAATCGAGCCTCCCGGCACCGCGTACAGGCTGAGCGACGGATCTTTTTTCACCCCGTTGACCTCTTTTGGCGGGGCAAGATTGCGTTGCTCATCCGTCAGCGTAATGCCGAGGTTATCGGCCACGCTCTGGGCGAGCTGAATATCAATGTGTGCCAGCTGATCGACCACGCGCTCGCGGATGTAGGTCCGCACAACCTTGCTCAGTTCGAAGCTGAAGCCGCCGATAATATGCTGCTGCTCAATCGGTGTCTGGCTGTTCCAGAACAGGCGAGGGTGGGCGTAATACTCTCCAAATGACGGGCTGCGCTCGCGGATTTTGTTGCCATCCACACGTTCCTGATACGACTCAAATCCACCCCGTTTCGGGCCAGGAGGCGTTTCACGCGGCCAGTTATCGTTGATGGAGTTCGGCTCATAGTTGGCCGGGTTGGTATCGATATCCTGACGATGCATCCCGTCGCGCTGGAAATTGTGGTACGGACAGGTGGGGCGGTTAATCGGAATTTCATGGAAGTTCGGCCCGCCGAGTCGGCTGATCTGCGTATCGGTGTAGGAGAACAGTCGCCCCTGCAGCAGCGGATCGTTGGTGAAATCCAGGCCCGGGACGATATGACCGGGGTGGAAAGCCGCCTGTTCGTTCTCGGCAAAGAAGTTATCCGGGTTGCGGTTAAGCACCATTTTGCCCACCAGCTGAACCGGTACCAGCTCCTCGGGGATCAGTTTGGTCGGATCCAGCAGGTCAAAATCGAATTTGAATTCGTCCTCTTCCGGGATCAGCTGTAACCCCAGCTCATATTCCGGGAAGTCGCCCGCTTCAATGGATTCCCACAGCTCGCGGCGATGGAAGTCCGGATCGCGCCCGGTCAGCTTCTGGGCTTCATCCCACACCAGCGAGGCTTTCCCGGCGACCGGTTTCCAGTGGAAACGGACAAACGTCGCTTTGCCCTCGGCGTTGATCATCCGGAAGGTATGAATGCCAAACCCTTCCATGGTGCGATAGCTGCGCGGGATCCCGCGGTCAGACATCGCCCACATCACGTTGTGTAACGTCTCGGGTTGCAGGGAGACATAGTCCCAGAAGGTGTCATGCGCACTTTGTCCCTGCGGTATCGCCCAGTGGGGCTCCGGTTTTACCGCATGGACAAAGTCAGGAAATTTATGCGCATCCTGAATGAAAAAGACCGGGGTGTTATTGCCGACCAGGTCGAAGATACCTTCTTCGGTATAAAATTTGGTGGCAAAGCCGCGAATATCTCGCACGGTATCAGCCGAACCTGCGCCACCCTGCACTGTGGAAAAGCGCACAAATACGGGTGTGATCTTATCCGGGTCTGAAAGGAAGTCAGCTTTGGTGATTTCCTTCAGGCTCTTGTAGGGCTGGAAATAGCCGTGAGCGGCGGAACCGCGCGCGTGCACGATACGCTCCGGGATACGCTCATGGTCAAAGTGGGTAATTTTTTCCCGCAGGATGAAGTCTTCCAGCAGAGTCGGTCCGCGGGATCCCGCGCGCAGGGAATTCTGATCGTCAGCGATGCGCACCCCCTGATTGGTGGTCAACGCATAGCCTTCTCCGCCTTTGCGGTGTGGCTCGAGTGATTTTAGCTTCTCATTGCCGGTGTCCGGCGATTTCATACTACCGGGCGCGGTCGGTTGCTCGCCAGGGGCTGAGGGGCCCGGTGAAGGGCGATGAGAGCCATCTTCAGGTGCAAGGGAGTCCATACCCGGCTGTGATTCTTCAGTGCCATGAATGGGTGATTGATGTGTGTTATCTTTGTTCGACATTGCACGCTTCTCCTTTATTCATTCCTAAAAAACCCTGTTAACTATAGAACAATGTACGGAAAGGGCAGGCGAACTCAGCTTTTTCAGACACCGCCTTAGTAAAAGAGGCGGTCCACCACACGCAAGGCGCGACGCGTGGGGGCAGGATCGGCTATCATAGAAATTTCCTGCTTTCAGAATGTGCTTTAATGAACCAGTCGCTTATGAAACCTCTTCGTCAACAAAATCGCCAGGTTATTAGCTACGTGCCCCGTGTCGAACCCGCTCCTCCTGAACATGCGCTGAAGGTGGATGGCTATCGCGATGTCTGGCAGTTACGTGGCAAATATGTGGCCTTTGTGCTGATTGGCGAGCATTTCCGTCGTTCTCCGGTGTTTACTGTGCCGGAAGCGGCCCAGCGGTGGGCGGTACAAATTCGACAGGATGAAGAAGTTTGAAAAATAACACGTATAAAAAAACCGCCTGATGGCGGTTTTTTTATTTTCAATGATTAACGGTGCGCCAGCTCGGCGTCGTCTTCACTATCCAGGATGGCTTTGTCGGTCTGCTTCAGCCACTGGCTGGTCAGCGTACCGGCCGTCATTGAGCCGCTCACGTTCAGGGCGGTACGCCCCATGTCGATCAGCGGTTCAACGGAGATCAGCAGAGCCACCAGCGTTACCGGCAGGCCCAGCGCAGGCAGAACAATCAGCGCGGCGAAGGTAGCACCGCCGCCCACGCCCGCAACGCCTGCGGAGCTAATGGTGACGATACCGACCAGCGTAGCAATCCAGACCGGATCCAGCGGATTGATCCCAACCGTTGGCGCAACCATCACGGCCAGCATCGCCGGGTAGAGACCCGCACACCCGTTCTGACCAATCGTGGCACCAAAGGAGGCCGAGAAGCTGGCAATAGACTCAGGTACACCCAGGCGACGAGTCTGCGCTTCGACGTTCAGCGGAATAGATGCGGCGCTGGAACGGCTGGTGAAGGCAAAGGTCAGCACCGGCCAGACTTTACGGAAGTATTTCAGCGGGCTTACGCCGTTCACACCCAGCAGGATGCCGTGTACGACAAACATAATGCCCAGACCCAGATAAGAGGCGACGACGAAGCTGCCCAGCTTAATGATGTCCTGCAGGTTAGAGCCAGCAACCACTTTGGTCATCAGCGCCAGAACACCGTAAGGGGTCAGCTGCATCACCAGACGAACCAGCTTCATCACCCAGCTTTGCAGGGTATCGATAGCGGTTAGCACGCGCTCGCCTTTCGGCGCATCGTCTTTCAGCAGTTTCAGTGCCGCCACGCCCAGGAAGGCGGCGAAAATCACCACGCTGATGATGGAAGTTGGGCTGGCGCCTGTCAGGTCAGCAAACGGGTTCTTCGGAATGAAGGAGAGCACCATCTGCGGCACCGTCAGGTCAGCGACTTTACCCACGTAGTTGGTCTGAATTGCGGTCAGACGTGCGGTTTCAGCGGTACCCTGAACCAGACCCTCGGCGGTCAGGCCGAACAGGTTAGTCACCAGCACACCCACCAGCGCAGCAATCAGCGTGGTAAACAGCAGCGTACCGATGGTCAGGAAACTGATTTTACCCAACTGCGTAGCGTTATGCAGACGAGCAACAGCGCTCAGAATAGAGGCAAATACCAGCGGCATGACGATCATCTGCAGCAACTGGACATAGCCGTTACCGACAATATTGAACCACTGAATGGAGTCTTTCAGTATCGGGCTATCGGAGCCGTAGACGGCATGTAAGGCCAGGCCAAACACGACACCCATGACCAGACCCACCAGTACTTTCTTCGCCAGGCTCCACTGTTTGTGACGCGCCTGAGCGAGAAGCAATAGCAATATAACGAACACGACAATGTTCGCGATGAGTGGAAAATTCATCCCCGTTCTCCTGATTTATTATGTGGCCGGTTTTTACCGGTCCTGTTGGCGCAAGGTTAGCAGAAGTGTGATGTCGCGCTTATATCCAAATGGAATGGGTTATGACAAATGCGATAATTTTGCTGGTTTACTGTTCAATCTGGTGATGAATAAAGCGATTGAACTGAAATTGCAGCGAATTGATCATCTGAGATGACCAGCGCACTGCACTGTTTTCGGGCAATGTCTGCGGCATCCAGACGGCATAGGCGAACAGAGCCATGCACAACACGCGCTCAAGCTGATTCCCTTTCTGGGGAACGAGAACAGGCAGGCGGAAACGCCAGCGGCAGGGCCACAGCAGCGGCACGCCAGCAGGCGTCAGCATATCGGCGAGAATATGACTCAAATAGCCCAGCACCATGCCCTGAATGGCATCGGCGGGCACTATCCAGCTTTCAGGTACTTTTAAATAGAACAGCGTCAGCAGGGCAAACACGGCCAGCAGGCTGTGCGTAAACCCGCGATGGCCAAACGCACGGGCGATAGGTTTTGAGATCCACTTCAGGCGTTGCCCAAGAAAAGATTTAGGATGGTCGATGTCGGGCAACAGGCAGGTCAGCACGGCAGAAGGAACAATATGCCACCAGTCCCCCTGTGCAAGCACGGGGGTAAGCTCAGCGTTTTTGGCAAATACTGCGCACGCAATGGAAAAAAGCAGGTGGCCTTCCGCCGTCATGATAAAACCCAGGAAACTGTCAATTCATACAGTATAGGGTTTTTATACAGTAGGCGAAAGAGGTGACGGTGTAACTCTTTGTCACAAAGCGGGTCAACGCGCCAGCCAGCCCCCGTCGACGGCCAGGGTATGGCCGTTCACGTAGTCTGAGGCGGCGGAGGCCAAAAACACCACCGGGCCCTGCAGATCTTCCGGTACGCCCCAACGCCCGGCAGGAATGCGGTCAAGGATTTCCTGGCTACGCTGCTCGTCATCACGCAGCTGCTGCGTATTATTGGTCGCCATGTAACCCGGTGCGATAGCGTTGACGTTAATACCATGCGCCGCCCACTCGTTCGCCAGCAGACGGGTGATCCCCAGCACGCCACTTTTTGAGGCGGTATAAGAGGGCACGCGGATGCCGCCCTGGAAGGAGAGCATTGAGGCGATGTTGATGATTTTTCCACCCTGGCCCTGGGCGATAAACTGCTTTGCCACGGCCTGTGAGAGGAAGAAGACGGATTTTAGATTGAGGTCGATCACCTCATCCCAGTCCTTTTCCGTGAACGCCAGCGCATCTTCCCGGCGAATCGTCCCGGCGTTATTCACCAGAATATCGACGCGCCCCATCTCAGCGACGGCACGCTCCACAACGCCCTGAAGACTCGCCTGCTGGCCGAGGTCGGCCCGAATGGCCGTAAACCGTCTGCCGAGCCCCGTCACGCTGGCCGCTGTTTGCTCAGGCGCTTTACGGTTTACGCCCACGATATCGCAGCCCGCCTGTGCCAGCGCGATGGCCATGCCTTGCCCCAGGCCGGTATCGCATCCGGTGACGATGGCCACTTTTCCTGAAAGAGTAAAGGTATCCAGTATCATTCGCGCCTCAGAAGCAGGTGATTGTCGTTCTGAAACTTAGAATAGGAGTCGGGCGTGAGAAATGCAACCGAAATGGAACGGTGTTTTATTTTATTTTCAGGCAGCACGAGGCTGCCTGAAACAGAGCGTTTATTCGCCTCGCAGGTGTTGCACCGTCAGGTCAGCCAGGGAGTTTAGCTTCACGTCGGCAAGCGCAAAACGGGGATCGTGTCGGCCCTCTTCAGCAGGAACGACAATGGAACGCATCCGCGCAGCTTTTGAGGCCACCATGCCGTTAACGGAATCTTCCAGCGCCACGCAGGTTAGCGGATCAAGACCGAGCTTAGCAGCACAGTCCATATACACCTGGGGATGGGGCTTACTGTAGGGGAGTTTTTCCGCAGAGGCCAGCGCATCGAAACTGTCACGCAGCTCGAACATGGTGAGCACTTTTTCCAGCATGTGCAGCGGGGAGGCGGAGGCCAGTCCCACCTTCAGCCCCTGCGCCTTGCACAGGGCGACAGCTTCACGGACGCCCGGCAGCAGCGGCCTGGACTCTTCCACCAGCGCAATGGCGCGGCTGATAATGCGGGCGGTGACCTCATTGCGATCCGGGCCCACCCATGGCTGATGGGCATACCACAGGTCAACCACCATATCGATACGCAAGCCCAGCGTATCCGGAAGTTCATGGCGGCGGCTGATATCGACGCCGAGGCTGGCCATAACGTCCAGTTCAGCACGATCCCAGAGCGGTTCGGAATCGATCAGTAATCCATCCATGTCAAAAATAGCGGCAAGAATTTGGCGCGGTGTCGACATCACAACGTCTCCTTATTAAGGGTGTACGACAGACGATACGTGCTAAGTACAATCTGCAATTTAGCATATTGCCTTTAAAGATCGGGCGAAAATGACGGTCAGGAGGTAGACTTAGCCACAAATAACGCGTCTTTATGAAGAGGAACTGATGACGTATCAACAAGCTGGACGCATTGCTGTCTTAAAACGGGTTGCTGGCTGGGTGATTTTTATTCCTGCCGTTATTTCTACGCTGATTTCTGTGCTCAAGTTTATGTACGATCACAGCGAAAAACAGCCGGGTATCAATGCGGTCATGCTTGATTTTGCGCATGTCATGATTGAGATGATGCGTTTTAACACGCCATTTTTGAATATCTTCTGGTTCAACTCGCCCACGCCGGACTTTCACCAGCAGCTGAATATCGGGTTTTGGGTGATTTATGCGCTGATCTTT
This sequence comes from Enterobacter cloacae complex sp. 309I3, assembly GCF_050031595.1. Lineage (NCBI taxonomy): Bacteria > Pseudomonadati > Pseudomonadota > Gammaproteobacteria > Enterobacterales > Enterobacteriaceae > Enterobacter > Enterobacter cloacae complex sp. 309I3. Next base: position 1,991,527 of record NZ_JBLGWI010000001.1, read on the forward strand.
ATCGCCATGGCGTTACAGGCGTCAGGCGCACGCATGAGCCGTCAGACCCGTTTTTTACGTGAAGGGGTGGAAGACCAGATGATTCTGGAACAGGCCAAAGGCCCGGAAGGGATGACGCGTGAACAGATCGAGTCCCGCATCGTGGTGCCACGTCACTCTATCTTCCTGCAAATCTTTCCGCTCTATGTCCTGCCGGTGATCATTATTGTGGCGGGCTACTTCTTTTTCTCACTGCTCGGCTTTTTATAATCACAGGGTGGCCTGAGGCCACCCGTCCTGCCTTCACGCGGCCAGTACGCGCTCAAGCGCCCGCTGTGCGTTCACCAGATGCTCACCCCCAAACAGGATTGCGCGGTTCATCAGGGTATAAAGCTGATACACCGGCTGGCGGTCAAGGAAGCCCTGCGGTAAGGGGGAGATTGACTGATAGCCGTCATAAATTTGTGGCGGCTGCTCGGGGTGGAGGGGCAACATGGCGAGGTCGCACTCTCTGTCGCCCCAGTAGCAGGCCGGATCGTATATATAAGGCCCATTGGGGCCCAGCGCGCAGTTATCGGACCACAAATCGCCATGCAGCAAAGAAGGCTGAGGCTGATGAGAGGCCAGGCGCTGCTGTATATGCTCGACGATGGCATCAATGTTGCCAAATTCGAGGCCTTTCTCGGCGGCGAGCTCAAGTTGCCAGCCGATACGCTGCTCGGCAAAAAAGGTTGACCAGCGGCGTTGCCAGGCATTCGGTTGTGGTGTGGTGGAGAGATCGTTATCAAAGTCGAGACCAAACTGCGGCTGGTCGCTCCATTGATGCAGGCGCGCTATCTGCTGTCCCAGAATAAACGCATTGTGGGCATCCAGCGGACGGGCAGGGAGATATTCCATCACCAGAAAGCTGTAGTCGCGGTCGCTGCCCACGGCCAGCACCTCCGGGACGGTGACCGTTTTGCTGCGCGACAACAGTTCCAGCTGATCGGCTTCGGCGGTGAAAATCGGGAGCAACTCTCGCTCGTCGCATTTTACGAAGAGATCGCGCCCTGAGTAGCGTATATGCCATGCGGCGTGGATCTCTCCGCCTGGCAGTTCGTTACGCAGTTCAATTTCACCTTCGCCCAGTTGTTCACGTAAAAGATGACTGATAGCCTGCCACATGATCTCTCTCCCATGTTGTCTGCCAGATCATAAAGTTAGCGCATAACTGCGGTAAAAAAATACGAACTAACGCACACCTGAGCGGTTTACCTTCATGCAGGGCACTTATTGTTCTTTTTTCTGCCAGGTCTCCCAGGTATCCACATCAATTTCGGCAGGTTTATCGGTCACGCTCTCAGCCAGGCTTTCCGCCAGCGCGCGAACCTCCTCTTCGCTGAGGGCGCTTATCAGGCCGAATGCCAGCGTGCCTAAATCATGAATATTGCCTTCTTCATCCGTCAGCGTGAGCAGGAAATTGGCCCGGGTAAAGGCGTTGTTAAGCTCATTCAGCTCGGTTAGCGACGCTTCATGAATGTTGACGGTAACGACGTAGCGGGTGATGTCACCACTGCTCATAATTCACCTCATTGTTATCATGAAAGTTTTCTTAGCATAGTCGATAGTGTGTGTTTGGCGACTTTGCACTGCATTTCCCCTTCAGCGCGAAGGGGAAAGCGGGTTAATTTCGGGACAGGTAATCGACAATTTTTTGCGTATCGGCCAGCGAACACAGCCGCGTTCCCTGGTTGATGGTTGCCGCGCTACCTGCCGCCACGCCGTAGCGTGTCATCTCCAGCAGCGTCGCGCCCTGGGCCAGTTTTAGCGTCATTGCCCCAACCATGCTGTCGCCTGCGCCTACGGTACTCTGGCTTTTCATCGGCGGCGGGACAACCTGCACTGACCCCGTTTCATCCACGGCCAGCGCCCCTTGTGGGCCAAGAGAGACCACCACGCGCCGCGCTTTACCCGTGCGCACCAGCTCCTGGGCCGCGCTGCGCACATCATCTGGCTGAGTGAGTTCGCGGTTAACCAGCGCGCTCAGCTCTTTCTGGTTTGGTTTGACCAGCTCAAGATTGCCTGGCTCTAATGCTGCCTGCAACGCCTCGCCGCTGCTGTCTACAATACAGCGGATGCCGCGCTGCTGTGCGGCCCGAATGAGCGCCGTCAGCTTTTCCGTACTGACACCGGGCGGCAGACTGCCGCTGATGACCAGCAGTGAACCGCTTTCAATCGTCAGCACTTTCTCTTCAAGCTGACGGAACTCGTCGTCGCTCAGTCTGGCGCCTGGCATCACAAAGCGATATTGCTCTCCGCTGGACTCCACGTGCACGTGCAGATTTTGACGTGTCCAGTCTTTGGCCTCGACCGTCTCCACGGCGACCTGTTCATCTGCCAGCAGAGAGACAAGATGTTCGCCGGTGGCTCCGCCTGCGGGGAATATCGCCGTGGCTTTCCCACCGAGATGGGTGATGGCGCGTGCCACGTTGATCCCCCCGCCGCCGGGCTCAAACACCGGGGCACTGCAGCGGAGTTTACCTTCCGGGTAAATCTGCGGCGTGAGGGTGGCGGAATCGAGGGAAGGGGAGAGCGTCAGAGTGTAGATAGAAACCATCATTACCTCCTTTTAGCGTGGGTTCCTTTTAGTCTGGCACCATTTGGCAGGAAGGCAATGTAAATAACAGTATGATTTTCAATATGAATAATGACAAAGCGAAGGCTAAGCGTTATATAAAATAAAACGCATTTTGGGATCGTTCTTATTCAAAAAATGAAATAAGAAAACATTGCTATGTTATTTGCGGCTTTTTATAATTTGTTACCTTTCTCTGGACGCCTTGTCATTGATCCTCAAGAAAGTTTCCGGGACCGTGTGGTCTCTTTTTTTGTTGTACGGACTCCTTAATAAAATGAAGCTTTTGAAGACAGTGCCCGCTGCACTGATGCTGGCGGGTGGCGTGTTTGCGGCTATGAACGCAACCGCTGATGATTCCGTTTTTACTGTCATGGACGATCCCACCGCGGCGAAAAAACCTTTTGAAGGTAATTTGAACGCCGGGTACCTGGCGCAATCCGGTAACACGAAAAGCTCCTCTCTGACGGCGGATAGCACGTTGACCTGGTACGGTAACACCACCGCCTGGTCTCTGTGGGGAAACGCCAGCAACACCTCCGCTAACGATGAACGCTCCTCCGAGAAATACGCGGTAGGTGGACGTAGCCGTTACAACATGACTGACTATGACTACCTGTTTGGCCAGGCAAGCTGGCTGACTGACCGCTACAACGGCTATCGTCAACGCGATGTGTTCACCGCAGGTTATGGTCGTCAGTTCCTGAACGGTCCGGTTCATAGCTTCCGCTTCGAATTCGGTCCGGGTGTCCGTTATGACGAGTTCACCGACGGCGATACCAAAACGCAACCGCTCGGCTATGCGTCTGGTACCTACGCCTGGCAGATGACCGACAACACGAAGTTCACCCAGGGTGTTTCTGTGTTTGGCGCCGAGGACACAACGCTGAATTCTGAGACAGCGCTGAATGTGGATATCAACGAACACTTTGGCCTGAAAGTGGCCTATAACGTGACCTGGAACTCTTCGCCTCCAGAGACAGCGCCGGATCATACCGACCGCAGAACCACCGTTTCACTGGGCTATAAGATGTAATGCAGACGGGCCGATTATTTCGGCCCGTTTTTTATTTTCAGAAACTGTGCTGTTTTATATTAAACGCCGTTTTAAAATAATTGGTCCTCAAAAATCTTCTTAATTTCTTCATAATTCATCCTGGCCAGACCGCATTCTGTTTATTTGACACAAATTGATAATAACCAGGCGAGGCAAAAGGATGAACCAGCGTTATACTCAATACACAGGCATTTATTTGCCTTGAGAAGTATTGCATGTCTTCAGAAAGAGAATAATAGTATGAAAAAAATCAAAAATACTGCTGCAGCCATGGTGCTTTCTGCACTTTCGTTTGGTGTATTCGCTGCAGATGATGCCAGTCAGGTTGGAATGACTCACGCTTCTGACGTTGAAGCCGGGTCAAACATCGCGCCGGGCGCGCCGTCTACCGGTCAATCAATGAATGACGCGTTTAATGTACATAAACTGGTAGCAGGTGAATGGTCCTGACAGGTAATTGTGTACGCCATTATTCCACCTGTATTTCGCCTTGACGAAAAACAGGTGGAATATCGATAACGTGTTTTATTCTGTACGCCGTTGCGTCAAATTCCCGCTTAGCCCCAAATCATCGCCGCCCAACGCAATAGCAGCATTGCACCGCAGATGGCAATTAAGACCAGCACCATTTTCCAGTGTTTGACGGCAAATCGTTTTGTTGGCATAACCTAATCCTTGTCTGTTGATGCCTTCAGTCTATCAAAATACGCGCTGTCGGGGACAGAAGGTTATGCCACATCATCGGTTGGGCTAGAACCAATGAAATCTCTCGGCAAGGATCAACGCTAAACCGGCAGCAGAAAGTATATTCAATATCACTACGGTTCTACTGGATACATTCATGTGATGCCTCATGGCTGTGTCAGGACCTGTTCAAGAATAGCTCAACAATCGGGTATTGCGAGCTCTGGCAGGCGATCGTGCCCTCATACGTTCAAACTGGTCGCAGAGGGTGCATACGCCCTGTCATTAGTGTTACCATTAGAAAGCCTGCCGTAAACCGGCATTATTCTGATTTTGGCAGGTGCAGGATGACGAGCCAATTTGACGATTGTTGGTCAGATGGTGTCGTAATCTCTTGTTAAACTATGATTATTTTCTTTGTATATGCTCTTATGTGTGGGGCATCACTGCAAATAAGGATATAAAATGCCTGTAATTACTCTTCCTGATGGCAGCCAACGCCATTTCGACCACGCCGTTAGCCCAATGGATGTTGCCCTGGACATCGGTCCTGGACTCGCGAAAGCGACCATCGCGGGCCGTGTGAACGGTGAGCTGGTTGATGCATCCGATCTGATCGAAAACGACGCGCAACTCTCTATCATCACCGCAAAAGATGAAGAAGGTCTGGAGATCATTCGTCACTCCTGTGCGCACCTGTTAGGTCATGCCATCAAACAGCTGTGGCCAAACACCAAAATGGCGATCGGCCCGGTTATCGACAACGGCTTCTACTACGACGTTGACCTTGACCACACCCTGACCCAGGAAGATATCGACGCGCTCGAGAAACGTATGCACGAGCTCGCCGAAACCAACTATGACGTCATTAAGAAGAAAGTCAGCTGGCACGAAGCGCGTGAAACCTTCGTGAAGCGTGGCGAGAGCTATAAAGTCTCTATTCTTGATGAGAACATTGCTCATGATGACAAGCCTGGCTTGTATCATCACCAGGAATACATCGACATGTGCCGCGGGCCGCACGTGCCGAACATGCGCTTCTGCCATCACTTCAAACTGATGAAAATTGCTGGCGCCTACTGGCGTGGCGATAGCAACAACAAGATGTTGCAGCGTATTTATGGTACCGCGTGGGCAGATAAAAAAGCCCTGAACGCCTACCTGCAGCGCCTGGAAGAGGCGGCGAAGCGTGACCACCGTAAAATCGGTAAACAGCTTGACCTGTACCATATGCAGGAAGAAGCACCGGGTATGGTCTTCTGGCATAACGACGGCTGGACTATTTTCCGTGAACTGGAAACCTTCGTGCGTTCCAAGCTGAAAGAGTACCAGTATCAGGAAGTGAAAGGTCCGTTCATGATGGACCGTGTGCTGTGGGAAAAAACCGGCCACTGGGACAACTACAAAGATGCGATGTTCACCACCTCTTCTGAGAACCGTGAATACTGCATCAAGCCAATGAACTGCCCGGGCCACGTTCAGATCTTTAACCAGGGTCTGAAATCTTACCGCGATCTGCCGCTGCGTATGGCAGAATTCGGTAGCTGCCACCGTAACGAGCCATCAGGTGCGCTGCACGGTCTGATGCGTGTTCGTGGCTTTACGCAGGATGATGCGCATATCTTCTGTACTGAAGATCAGGTACGTGATGAAGTTAACGCCTGTATTCGTATGGTCTACGATATGTATAGTACCTTTGGCTTCGAGAAGATCGTGGTCAAACTCTCAACGCGTCCGGAAAAACGTATCGGTAGCGATGAGACCTGGGATCGTGCAGAAGCGGATCTCGCCGTGGCGCTGGAAGAGAACGGAATTCCGTTTGAATACCAGCTGGGTGAGGGCGCCTTCTACGGTCCGAAAATTGAATTTACTCTGTATGACTGCCTCGATCGCGCATGGCAGTGCGGCACAGTACAGCTGGACTTCTCCCTGCCTCAGCGTTTAAGCGCCTCTTACGTTGGCGAAGACAACGAGCGTCAGGTCCCTGTAATGATTCACCGTGCTATTCTCGGTTCTCTGGAGCGCTTCATTGGCATCCTGACCGAAGAGTTCGCGGGCTTCTTCCCAACCTGGCTTGCGCCGGTGCAGGTAGTGGTCATGAACATTACCGATTCTCAGGCGGATTACGTTAAAGAATTGACGCAGAAACTACAAAATGCGGGCATTCGCGTAAAAGCAGACTTGAGAAATGAGAAGATTGGCTTTAAAATCCGCGAGCACACTTTACGTCGTGTCCCGTATATGTTGGTCTGTGGTGATAAAGAGGTGGAAGCAGGCAAAGTTGCCGTTCGCACCCGCCGTGGTAAAGACCTGGGCAGCCTGGACGTAAGTGAAGTGATTGAGAAGCTGCAACAAGAGATTCGCAGCCGCAGTCTTCAACAACTGGAGGAATAAGGTATTAAAGGCGGAAAACGAGTTCAAACGGCACGTCCGAATCGTATCAATGGCGAGATTCGCGCCCAGGAAGTTCGCTTAACAGGTCTGGAAGGCGAGCAGCTGGGGATTGTGAGTCTGAGAGAAGCAATCGAAAAAGCTGAAGAAGCTGGAGTAGATTTAGTTGAAATCAGCCCTAACGCCGAACCGCCAGTTTGTCGTATCATGGACTACGGCAAGTTCCTTTATGAAAAAAGTAAGTCTTCTAAGGAACAGAAGAAGAAGCAAAAAGTTATCCAGGTTAAGGAAATTAAATTCCGTCCTGGTACCGACGATGGCGATTATCAGGTAAAACTCCGCAGCCTGATTCGCTTTCTGGAAGATGGCGATAAGGCCAAGATCACACTGCGTTTCCGCGGTCGTGAAATGGCCCACCAACAGATTGGTATGGAAGTGCTTAACCGCGTCCGTGACGATCTGAGTGAACTGGCAGTAGTCGAATCCTTCCCTACGAAGATCGAAGGCCGCCAGATGATCATGGTGCTCGCTCCTAAGAAGAAACAGTAAGGCCTTCAAGCAGCAAAATCTGTGGAGCCTTCGGGCCTCATAGGTTTTGCTCGCCTATGTTTCGTTTATTTAACAATGCGAAGTGGAAGTTATTAAAATGCCAAAAATTAAGACCGTACGCGGTGCTGCTAAGCGCTTCAAAAAAACCGGTAAAGGTGGTTTTAAGCACAAGCACGCTAACCTGCGTCACATTCTGACTAAGAAAGCTACCAAGCGTAAACGTCACCTGCGTCCAAAAGCCATGGTTTCTAAAGGCGATCTGGGCCTGGTTATCGCGTGCCTGCCGTACGCATAAGTCGTTAACGTTTAACTTTTTTAACTTAGAATAGATACAGGAGAGCACACATGGCTCGCGTAAAACGTGGTGTAATTGCACGTGCACGTCACAAGAAAATTTTGAAACAAGCTAAAGGCTACTACGGTGCGCGTTCACGCGTATACCGCGTTGCCTTCCAGGCTGTTATCAAAGCAGGTCAGTACGCTTACCGTGACCGTCGTCAGCGTAAGCGTCAGTTCCGTCAACTGTGGATTGCGCGTATCAACGCAGCAGCACGTCAGAACGGTATTTCTTACAGCAAATTCATCAACGGCCTGAAAAAAGCCTCTGTTGAAATCGACCGTAAGATCCTGGCTGACATCGCAGTATTCGACAAAGTCGCGTTCACCGCGCTGGTCGAAAAAGCGAAAGCAGCACTGGCATAAGCCAGTTGAGAGAGGGGGCCTGGCTCCCTCTTTTCATATACCCGTCATACTTCAAGCTGTACCTGCGTTGGCTGCGTTCGTTCCGAATTATTTAGGGTATAACCTTATCAGAAGATTGACTTTTATCCGTGCAGGCTTTTCAATAAGGTCTTAACGGTTTTTACCACACAAGGTAACGCAAGCATGAATGCTGCTATTTTCCGCTTCTTCTTTTACTTTAGCACCTGACTTCAGGAGGCTAGCGCGTGAAAGATGAAACGAAAAACAGCGCCAGATAAGCCTCCCGATGGAGGCTTTTTTTGTGCCTGAATTTGAGAGAATACGTCCACCAAATCGGTGTCTGTACCGACATAATGAGGAAAATCATGTCACATCTCGCAGAGCTGGTTGCCAGTGCAACAGCCGCCATTAATCAGGCCTCAGATGTTGCCGCGTTAGACAATGTCCGCGTCGAATATTTGGGTAAGAAAGGGCATCTGACCCTTCAAATGACTACCCTGCGTGAGTTGCCGCCGGAAGAGCGCCCGGCAGCCGGTGCGGTGATAAACGAAGCCAAAGAGCAGGTTCAACAGGCTCTGAACGCGCGTAAAGCGGCGCTGGAAAGTGCCGTGCTGAATGCGCGTCTGGCGGCAGAGACGATCGATGTTTCTCTGCCTGGGCGCCGTATCGAAAACGGTGGCCTGCATCCGGTGACCCGCACCATCGATCGTATTGAAAGTTTCTTCGGTGAGCTCGGCTTTACCGTGGCGACTGGCCCGGAAATCGAAGATGATTACCATAACTTCGACGCTCTGAACATTCCAGGCCATCATCCGGCACGTGCTGACCACGACACTTTCTGGTTCGACGCCACCCGTCTGCTGCGTACTCAGACCTCCGGCGTACAGATCCGTACCATGAAGGAGCAGGAACCCCCGATCCGTATCATTGCACCGGGCCGCGTCTACCGTAACGATTACGATCAGACCCACACCCCAATGTTCCACCAGATGGAAGGGCTGATCGTTGATAAAAACATCAGCTTCACCAACCTGAAAGGCACGCTGCACGACTTCCTGAACAACTTCTTTGAGGAAGATCTGCAGGTTCGTTTCCGTCCGTCCTATTTCCCGTTCACCGAACCGTCTGCGGAAGTGGACGTGATGGGCAAAAACGGCAAATGGCTGGAAGTGCTGGGCTGCGGCATGGTGCATCCGAACGTACTGCGCAACGTGGGTATTGACCCGGAAGTTTACTCCGGCTTTGCGTTTGGGATGGGCATGGAGCGTCTGACCATGCTGCGTTATGGCGTGACCGATTTGCGTGCATTCTTCGAAAACGATCTGCGTTTCCTCAAACAGTTTAAATAAGGGCAGGACAGAACAATGAAATTCAGTGAACTGTGGTTACGCGAATGGGTGAACACCACACTGGACAGCGAAGCGCTTTCCAACCAGATCACCATGGCGGGTCTGGAAGTTGACGGTGTAGAGCCGGTTTCTGGCGCCTTCACCGGCGTGGTCGTGGGCGAAGTGGTTGAATGCGGTCAGCACCCTAACGCTGACAAACTGCGCGTCACCAAAGTTAATGTGGGTGGCGATCGTCTGCTGGATATCGTCTGCGGCGCGCCAAACTGCCGTCAGGGCCTGAAAGTGGCCGTGGCGACTGTCGGCGCTGTGCTGCCGGGCGATTTCAAAATTAAAGCGGCCAAACTGCGCGGCGAGCCGTCTGAAGGCATGCTGTGCTCGTTCTCCGAGCTGGGTATTTCCGACGATCACAACGGCATTATTGAACTGCCGCTGGATGCGCCAATCGGCACCGATATCCGCGAATACCTGAAGCTCGATGACAACACCATCGAAATCAGCGTGACGCCAAACCGTGCAGACTGCTTAGGGATTATCGGCGTGGCTCGCGATGTTGCGGTGCTGAACCAGACCGAACTGAACGCGCCGGAAATCGCCCCGGTTGCTGCTACCATCAGCGACGTGCTGCCTATTCAGGTAGACGCGCCTGAGGCCTGCCCACGCTACCTCGGTCGTGTAGTGAAAGGTATCAACGTCAAAGCGCCAACCCCGCTGTGGATGAAAGAAAAACTGCGTCGCTGCGGTATCCGTTCTATCGATGCGGTTGTTGACGTGACCAACTATGTTCTGCTGGAACTGGGCCAGCCAATGCACGCGTTCGATAAAGATCGTATCGACGGCGGGATTATCGTGCGTATGGCGAAAGAGGGTGAAAACCTGGTTCTGCTGGACGGCAGCGAAGCAAAACTGAATGCCGACACGCTGGTGATTGCCGATCACGGTAAGGCGCTGGCGATGGGCGGCATCTTCGGTGGCGAACACTCTGGTGTGAACGATGAAACGCAAAACGTTCTGCTGGAATGTGCCTTCTTCAGCCCGCTCTCTATTACCGGTCGTGCGCGTCGTCATGGTCTGCACACCGATGCCTCTCACCGCTACGAGCGTGGCGTTGACCCGGCGCTGCAGTACAAAGCGATGGAACGTGCGACCCGTCTGCTGATCGACATCTGCGGCGGCGAAGCGGGCCCGGTTATTGATGTAACCAACGAAGGCACGCTGCCGAAGCGCGCGACCATTACCCTGCGTCGCAGCAAGCTGGATCGCCTGATTGGCCACCACGTTGCCGATGCACAGGTCACCGATATTCTGAAACGTCTTGGTTGCGACGTGACGGAAGGGCAGGACGAGTGGAAAGCCGTTACGCCGTCATGGCGTTTCGACATGGAGATTGAAGAAGATCTGGTGGAAGAAGTGGCCCGCGTCTACGGCTACAACAACATCCCTGACGAGCCGGTACAGGCCGGTCTGGTGATGGGCTCCCACCGTGAAGCCGATCTCTCCCTGAAGCGTGTGAAAACCATGCTGAACGACAAAGGTTATCAGGAAGTGATCACCTACAGCTTTGTCGATCCTAAGCTGCAGCAGCTGATCCATCCAGGCCAGGAGGCGCTGATCCTGCCAAGCCCGATCTCCAGCGAGATGTCGGCAATGCGCCTGTCTCTGTGGACCGGCCTGCTGGGCACGATTGTCTACAACCAGAATCGTCAGCAAAACCGTGTGCGAATTTTCGAAAGCGGTTTGCGCTTTGTGCCGGATAATCAGGCAAATTTAGGCATCCGTCAGGATCTCATGCTGGCTGGCGCCATCAGCGGTAATCGCTATGAAGAGCACTGGGACCTGGCAAAAGGCACGGTTGATTTCTACGATATGAAGGGCGATCTGGAAGCGATTCTCGATCTGACCGGTAAATTATCTGAAATTGAATTCCGTGCAGAAGCCATTCCGGCGCTCCACCCGGGCCAAAGTGCGGCTATCTATTTAGCGGGCAAACGCATTGGTTTTATTGGCGTTGTTCATCCTGAGCTGGAACGTAAACTGGACCTGAACGGCCGTACCATCGTGTTTGAGCTGGAATGGAGTCCGGTTGCAGACCGCGTGATTCCACAGGCGCAGGACGTCTCTCGCTTCCCGGCAAACCGCCGTGATATCGCGGTTGTGGTCGCTGAAAACGTGCCTGCAGCAGATATTTTGGCCGAGTGTAAGAAAGTTGGCGTAAATCAGGTAGTTGGCGTAAACTTATTTGACGTGTACCGCGGCAAGGGCGTAGCAGAAGGTTTCAAGAGCCTCGCTATCAGCCTTATCCTTCAGGATACCAGCCGTACACTCGAAGAAGAGGAGATTGCCGCTACCGTCGCCAAATGTGTAGAGGCATTAAAAGAGCGATTCCAGGCATCATTGAGGGATTGAACCTATGGCGCTTACAAAAGCTGAAATGTCAGAATATCTGTTTGATAAGCTTGGGCTTAGCAAACGGGATGCCAAAGAGCTGGTAGAGCTGTTTTTCGAAGAGATCCGTCGTGCTCTGGAAAATGGTGAGCAGGTAAAACTCTCCGGCTTTGGCAATTTTGATTTGCGAGACAAAAACCAACGTCCGGGCCGTAACCCGAAGACGGGGGAAGATATTCCCATTACAGCCCGCCGCGTGGTGACCTTCAGACCCGGACAGAAGTTAAAAAGCCGTGTCGAAAACGCAACGCCCAAAACAGAGTAATATGAACTAACTAAAAAGGCCGCTCTCGCGGCCTTTTTTCTTTGCTCTCGCTGGCAAACCCGCCGTAAAATCAATTACATCTCACGCTAATAAAACCGTACACATGCTTGATTTTGCCCATCGCCAACAGCGTTCCGATCGACGCCGCCTGCTTTTGCTGGTACTGCTGCTTTTTGTTGCCGCCGGTTTCAGCCTGTGTGCTGGCGACCAGTGGCTAAGCCCGGCACGCTGGTTTGGTCCTGAAGGGCAGCTTTTCGTCTGGCAAATTCGTCTGCCGCGCACGCTGGCGGTGATCCTGGTCGGTGCCGCGCTGGCGCTCTCAGGCACCATTATGCAGGCGTTGTTTGAAAACCCTCTGGCAGAGCCGGGGCTGCTCGGTGTCTCAAATGGCGCCGGTGTAGGGCTGATTGCCGCGGTGATGCTCGGCGGTGGGGCGCTTTCCCCCTGGGGCGTTAGCCTCAGCGCCATTCTCGGGGCATTGCTGATCACCCTCATTCTTCTGCGCTTCGCACGACGTCATTTATCAACCAGTCGGCTGCTGCTTGCCGGGGTTGCGTTGGGGATCATCTGCAGCGCGTTGATGACCTGGGCGGTTTACCTCTCCACCTCGTTCGATCTGCGTCAGCTGATGTACTGGATGATGGGCGGGTTTGGCGGCGTAGACTGGCGGCAGGGCTGGCTGATGGTGCTGCTGGTCCCGGTCATACTGTGGGCGGGCGTGCAGTCGCAGCCGCTGAATATTCTCGCTCTTGGTGAAACCTCAGCCCGCCAGCTCGGGATGCCGATTGGCGTCTGGCGCAACGCGCTGGTGATTGCAATTGGCTGGCTGGTGGGAGTGAGCGTGGCGCTGGCGGGGGCGATTGGCTTTATCGGGCTGGTTATCCCGCACATGCTGCGTCTGTGTGGCATCACCGACCATCGAATCTTACTTCCCGCCTCGGCAGTGGCCGGTGCGGCAACGCTGCTGGTGGCGGATATCATCGCCAGGCTCGCCCTGAACGCCGCTGAGTTGCCCATCGGTGTGGTCACCGCCACGCTGGGCGCGCCGGTGTTTATCTGGCTACTATTAAAAGCTGGACGTTAAATCGATAACCTGAGGAAATGCTATGCAGTCTGATATTCTGAATACCGAAGTGACCACCATCGACGGGGACAAAACCACCCTGGAACGCTACAAAGGCAACGTGTTGCTCATTGTGAACGTAGCCTCCAAATGTGGTCTGACGCCGCAGTATGAGCAGCTGGAGAACATTCAGAAAGCCTGGGAGAAAGACGGCTTTACCGTACTGGGCTTCCCGTGCAATCAGTTCCTGGGTCAGGAGCCGGGCAGCGAAGAGGAGATCAAAACGTTTTGCAGCACCACCTATGGCGTGACGTTCCCGATGTTCAGCAAAATTGATGTGAATGGCGAAAATCGTCACCCGCTGTATGCCAAACTGGTGGCCGCCGCGCCGACCGCCGTGGCACCGGAAGGCAGTGGCTTTTACGAGCGTATGGCCAGCAAAGGGCGAGCACCGCTCTATCCGGACGACATCCTGTGGAATTTCGAAAAATTCCTGATTGGTCGTGACGGCCAGGTCGTTCAGCGTTTTTCTCCGGATATGACGCCTGAAGATCCTATCGTCATGGAGTCAATCAAGCTGGCGCTGGCGAAATAATGACGCAGCTGATGCAGCTCACGGACGTTGCCGAGACGGGGCGTCTGGAGCCGGTGACGGCGGCCATCCGTGCAGGTGAAATCCTGCATCTGGTGGGGCCGAACGGGGCAGGGAAGAGTACGCTGCTGGCGCGCATGGCGGGGCTGACCGTCGGGCCAGGCTCGATCACCTTGCTCGATAGCCCCCTTGGTGACTGGTCGGCGGTCGCGCTGGCGCACCGGCGGAGCTACCTTGTTCAGCAGCAGGTCCCGCCGTTTGCGATGCCGGTCTGGCACTATCTGATGCTGCATCTGCACGATAAACAGCAGACCGCGCTGCTCACCGAAGTGGCGGCGGCGTTGGGGTTAGAGGACAAACTTTCCCGGCATGCCAGCCAGCTTTCCGGTGGCGAGTGGCAGCGCGTCCGTCTGGCGGCGGTGATCCTTCAGATCCATCCGGCGGGCAACCCTCACGGGCGACTGTTGTTGCTGGACGAGCCGATGAGCGGTCTGGACGTGGCGCAACAGGCGGCGCTGGACACGCTCCTCAGCGCGCTGTGTCAACAAGGCATTGCCGTGGTGATGAGCAGCCATGACCTTAACCATACGCTGCGCCATGCGCACAGCGTCTGGCTTCTGGCGCGCGGGAAGATGATTGCCAGCGGCACGCGCGATAGCGTCCTTACGCCGCCAAATCTCGCTCGTGCTTACCATATGCCGTTCCGCAGGCTGGATATCGAAGGGCATAAGATGCTGATTTCTACCGCACACGAGTAACCGTTTCTTGCCTGTTAGCGCCATTGCACGCTAAATTACGAAAAGAATAAAAAAAGCAGAGGATTCGTCTGGACATGCGATTCTGGTTTCTCATGGTGGCAGCGTTATTTCTTGCGGGATGCAGTAGCCATCGCGCACCGCCGCCTAACCCACGACTTTCAGATTCAATCACCGTGATTGCCAGCCTGAACGATCAGCTGAGCAACTGGCGCGGGACACCGTATCGCTACGGTGGCATGAGTCGCGGTGGGGTGGATTGCTCCGGCTTCGTGCTGATGACGTTCCGGGATAAGTTTGATTTGCAGCTTCCACGCGAAACGCGTAAACAGGCTGAAATCGGTACCGAAATTGATAAAGATGAGTTGTTACCCGGCGACCTGGTTTTTTTCAAAACCGGCTCGGGTGAAAGTGGTCTGCATGTTGGCATTTATGATACGGATAACCAGTTTATTCATGCCTCGACCAGTCGTGGGGTGATGCGTTCTTCGCTCGATAATGTTTACTGGCGTAAAAATTTCTGGCAGGCACGACGTATTTAGTCCGCCACCGACCACGCATTTCTGACGGCATGGCACAATTAAACCATGCCGTTTTTTTGCAATTAAGATGATTAAAGTTAAATTTACAACAAATTACTTATGTCCTTATGTGTCTGTTTTATCTAAAACTGGCTATTACGCAGCAACCAGGATAAGATTATTTTAGATTCAGGGATAAATCTGAAAATTAATACGGATCTAATGAAATTAAACTTATTAAAATCAAGACAGTGGAATTGTGTCAGCAATTGCTCCAGGATGTCCTCTCTCATCTTTAATGCGGGGCGAGTGCAATGATTATTACGTTAGATAATGCCTACCAGTCTGAGCTGTTGCTCCAGCCTGCCCGCAATAATGCCGGTGAGCTTAAAGGATTAGAGGTGACGGTTAACTTTACTGGCGTCGGCAGCGATGTACGGATCCCCACTGAACTCGTTATCCCGCGTCTGACACCGGCAGAAGAGTTAGCGCTGTTTCAAGAAAAACTGCAATTGCTTGATACCTGCAAACTGTTTTTTATTCAGCATCAGTTAATTGCATGGATCAATATTACACCTGTAATAGTTGAGTTTTTATTAAGTAATGGGAACGCTGTTTCAATACTTGAGCGTTATCCGTTTCTTGAGTTTACTGTTAATGAGAATTATCCAGGTTTAAATAACGGAAAAGACGATCCTGAACTGGCGAGAATGGCGATTCATTTTCCGCTGGTACTGGCAAACTTTGGTGCCGGTGAAGCCTCGCTTAAAGCCGTTTATGATGGTTTGTTTAAACGTGTCATTCTGGACAAAGGGTTTATCCAGCAGCACGCGGCGGCGCTTTCTTTTGAGCCCTTTATGCGCGCTATTCTGTGGCAAATAACGTCACATTGTCAGTCTGTGCTCGTCGCCGGTATTGACGATCATGCCCTGTTGCAGCGCGTTTTATCCTTCAACTTTGGTGCCATGCAGGGGGCGCTGTGGCCTGCCGTAACTGCAGAGCGCGTCACCACGCTGGTTCAGTGATAACCCTTTCTTTCGCCCGTGTTTAAGTCCGGGTAAACCCTCTACACTAAAAGCAGGAGGACTTATGACCCTGTCTTTTACTGCGCACTGGCATGACGAGTTGCCGGGTTTTTATACCGCACTCAAACCAACACCATTACATCATTCCCGTCTTGTCTGGCATAACGATTCGCTGGCGAACGACCTGGCTATCCCACCGGAAATGTTCCAGCCTTCAGACGGCGCGGGCGTCTGGGGAGGGGAAACGCTGCTCGATGGCATGCAGCCCCTCGCTCAGGTCTATAGCGGACACCAGTTTGGCGTCTGGGCGGGACAGCTGGGGGACGGCCGTGGGATCCTGCTCGGCGAACAACAGCTCCCCGGCGGAGAGACGGTCGACTGGCACCTGAAAGGGGCGGGTCTCACACCCTATTCACGCATGGGCGATGGGCGCGCGGTACTGCGCTCAACCATTCGTGAAAGTCTGGCGTCGGAAGCGATGCATGCGCTGGGTATTCCCACCACGCGCGCGCTGACGATAGTGACCAGTGACACCCCGGTGGTCCGCGAAACGGTAGAGAAAGGCGCCATGCTGATGCGCATTGCGCAAAGCCATCTGCGTTTCGGCCATTTTGAACATTTTTATTATCGCCGCGAGCCGGAAAAAGTACGCCAGCTTGCCGATTACGCCATCCGACGGCACTGGCCGCAGTTACAGGACGAGGCCGACAAATACCACCTCTGGTTCCGGGATGTGGTTGCCCGCACGGCAATCATGATTGCCCGCTGGCAGTCCGTAGGCTTTGCCCATGGTGTGATGAACACCGACAACATGTCGATTCTGGGGCTGACCTTTGATTACGGTCCGTTTGGTTTTCTCGATGACTACCAGCCGGGGTATATCTGCAACCACTCGGACTATCAGGGACGCTACAGCTTTGACAATCAGCCGGCGGTGGGGCTGTGGAATCTGCAGCGTCTGGCGCAATCCCTGTCGCCGTTTATCGACGTTGATGCCCTGAATGATGCGCTCGACGGCTATCAGGAGACATTGCTGCGCGAATACGGCACGCTGATGCGCAACAAGCTGGGGCTGATGACGCAGGAGAAGGGCGATAACGCTATTCTGAATGGCTTGTTTGCGCTCATGGCGCGTGAGGGCAGCGACTATACCCGTACCTTCCGTATGCTCGGCCAGACAGAGCAGCATAGCGCTGCCTCACCGCTGCGCGATGAGTTTATCGACCGACAGGCGTTTGACGACTGGTTTGCCACTTACCGCGCGCGCCTGCAACAAGAGCAGGTGGATGACGCGACCCGGCAGGCGCAGATGAACGCGGCGAACCCGGCGATGGTCTTGCGCAACTGGCTGGCGCAGCGGGCGATTGAGCAGGCGGAGCAAGGTGAATATGCGGAATTACACCGGCTGCACGTAGCGTTGCGCACGCCGTTTGCCGACCGGGACGACGATTATGTCAGCCGCCCGCCTGACTGGGGCAAGCGGCTGGAGGTCAGCTGCTCAAGCTAATGTTTTGGCCGGGAAGCACAGGCTTGCCCGGCCGATACGTCACTGGGCGACCCACCCGCCGTCCATATTCCACGCCGCGCCCCGCACGTGCACGGCGCTGTCGCTACATAAAAACAGCGCCAGTTCACCCAGCTGTTCTGGCGTAACAAACTCTCCTGATGGCTGTTTCTCCGCAAGCAACTGCTCGCGCGCCCGATCCGCAGGCACACCTTCTGCGATACGTTTGTCGATCTGCTGCTGAACCAGCGGCGTAAGCACCCATCCCGGGCAGATGGCGTTAGCAGTAATACCGGTGCGGGCAGTCTCCAGCGCCAGGGATTTTGTAAAACCGACCACCCCGTGCTTGGCGGCGACATAGGCTGACTTCTCTTTTGACGCCACCAGCCCATGCACGGAGGCGATATTAATGATGCGTCCCCAGTTTTTCTCGCGCATTGCAGGCAGCGCCAGTCGGCTGGTGTGAAACACCGACGACAGGTTAATGGCAATAATGTCGTTCCATTTCTCCACCGGGAACGCCTCAACCGGGGCGACATGCTGTATCCCGGCATTATTGATAAGAATATCCACTCCGCCGAACTGCGTGTCGGCGTAGCGCATCATCGCGTCGATTTGCAGAGCGTCACGCAGATCTGCATCGTGATAACCCGGTTTTTTCCCCAGCCGGGCGATCTCTTCTCTTGCTGCGTCACTGTCGCCAAAACCGTTGAGGATCAGCTGCGCTCCGGCCTTTGCCAGTACGCGGGCGATGCCCAGACCAATACCGCTGGTCGAGCCGGTCACCAGCGCCGTTTTACCGTTCAGATTCATTTTATTCTCCTTACACAATGCCGGTGAGATAGAACACGGCAATGACAAAAAGCACCGCCAGACTTTTGATGATCGTGATGGCGAAAATACCGCCATAGGCCTGACGATGGCTAAGACCGGTGATGGCCAGCAGCGTAATCACCGCGCCGTTATGGGGGAGTGTATCCATGCCACCGCTGGCCATAGAAGCCACCCGGTGCAGGACCTCCAGCGGAATATTCGCGGCATGGGCGGCGGCGACAAAGCTATCTGCCATGGCCGCCAGCGCAATGCTCATCCCACCTGAAGCCGAACCGGTGATCCCGGCGAGAACGGTTACGCTGATCGCTTCATTCAGTAACGGGTTCGGAATAGCCGCCAGCGCGTGGGATAAGACCAGAAAGCCGGGCAGGGCGGCGATAACTGCACCGAAACCATATTCCGAGGCGGTATTCATCGCCGCCAGGATCGCGCCGCTCACTGCCGTCCGGCTGCCTTCCGCCAGACGTCCCCGGATGTTGCGAAAACCAAAGATCAGCACCAGCACGATACCGGAAATCAGCGCAGCTTCCACGGCCCAGATGGCGGTGATCTTGCTGACCTCGGTCACAATCGGCTTTGCCAGTCCGGGCAGGGTCAGCTCGTGGCTGGTGCCATACCAGCCGGGGATCCAGCGGGTAAACAGCAGGTTGAGGATCCCCACCACCAGCAGGGGGGAAATCGCAATCAGCGGATGGGGAAGGTTAATGTTGTCCGGCGTTTCCGGTTCGTTTTTCAGATCCGTGCCGTAACCTTCATTGTTATTGAGCGCTTTCCGCCGCTGGCGCTCCAGCCAGAGCAGGCCAAAGCAGATAATAAACAGCGAGCCAATCAGCCCCAGCCAGGGGGCAGCCCAG
Organism: Enterobacter cloacae complex sp. 309I3; assembly: GCF_050031595.1. NCBI lineage: Bacteria > Pseudomonadati > Pseudomonadota > Gammaproteobacteria > Enterobacterales > Enterobacteriaceae > Enterobacter > Enterobacter cloacae complex sp. 309I3. The sequence goes on from NZ_JBLGWI010000001.1 coordinate 2,010,707, forward strand.
GCATTAGTGCCGAAGAAGCTGGTGGGGATAATATTCTGGATCTGCGGCGTGCCGGGCAGGGCGTCCATGGTGAACGAGAACGCCCCCAGCGCCACGGTCGCCGGGATCAGCCGTTTGGGGATCCCGCTCTGGCGAAACAGTTCGGCGGCGAAAGGATAAACGGCAAACGCCACCACAAAGAGCGACACGCCGCCGTAGGTTAACAGTGCGCAGACCAGCACAATCACCGGAATGGCGTGGCGGCGGCCAAGGATTTGAATGGCTGCGGCAACAATGGAGCGTGAGAAGCCGGAGAGTTCAATCAGCTTGCCAAACACGGCGCCCAGCAGGAACACCGGGAAGTAGAGCTTGACGAAGCCCACCATCTTTTCCATAAACAGGCCGGTAAACGTCGGGCCGACAGCGCCCGGGTCGGTTAACAGCACGGCACCCAGCGCCGCAATGGGCGCAAAAAGAATAACGCTATATCCGCGATAGGCCGCCAGCATCAGCAGCGCCAGCGCCGCCAGGGCAATTAACACACTCATTGCGACTCCTTACTGTTGTTATATTCGGGTACTCATGAGAGGTTTAACGCTCGACGGTCAGCGCAATGCCTTGCCCGCCGCCTATGCACAGAGTGACCAGCCCTTTTTTGGCGTCACGGCGCTGCATTTCATGCAGCAGCGTCACAAGGATCCGACAGCCGGATGCACCAATCGGATGGCCCAGCGCGATAGCGCCACCGTTAACATTCACCTTGCGCGCATCCCAGCCAAGCAGGTTACCAACCGCCAGCGCCTGCGCGGCAAAAGCTTCGTTGGCTTCGATGAGATCCACCTCATCCAGCGTCCAGCCTGCCCGCGCCAGCGCGGTCTGGCAGGCGCTGACGGGGCCGATGCCCATTACGGACGGGTCGACCCCGGTAACGGCGTAGCTCACGATCCGGCCTAGCACCGGTAGTCCGCTCGCCCGCGCTTTTTCTTCGCTCATCATCAACACCGCGGCGGCGCCATCGTTCAGGGTGGAGGCATTCCCCGCCGTGACCGTGCCGTCCTCCTGGCGAAACGCGGGGCGCAGTTGCGCAAGCTGTTCTGCGGTGGTTCCTGGCCGGGGTTGTTCGTCATGACGAATCACCAATGGCGGCTTCTTGCCCTGTTTCACCGTTACCGGGGTAATCTCGGCCTCAAAGCGAGCAGATTCGATGGCAGACGCCGCCTTTTGCTGTGACCCGGCGGCGAAGGCATCCTGCTGTTCGCGTGAAATGCCGTACTGCCGGGCGACGTTTTCCGCAGTGATCCCCATGTGGTAATCGTTAAACGCATCCCACAGGCCGTCGACGATCATGCTGTCCTGCAGGCCCGTGTGGCCAAAACGCAGCCCGGAACGGGCGCCATCCAGCAGGTAAGGGGCATTGCTCATGCTCTCCTGACCGCCCGCGATCACCACCTCTGCGTCTCCACAGCGGATAGCCTGTGCCGCAAGCTGTACCGCCTTCAGCCCCGCGCCGCAGACCAGATTGACCGTGGTGGCAGGGGTACTGACGGGCAGCCCGGCGGCGATAGCCGTCTGACGTGCCGGGTTTTGTCCGCAGCCTGCCGTCAGCACCTGCCCAAAAATCAGTTCGTCTGTGTCACCTGCCGAAAGCGAGCTCTCCTCAAGCAGGCGGCGCACCGCGACAGCACCAAGTTCAACGGCGGAAAGGGGAGAGAGCGAACCGCGAAAACTGCCAATCGGCGTTCGCGTTGCCCCGACTATCATGACGTTTTTCATGTTGAGTCCTCAGCTAAAGCGCATTTCGCGAACGTCGTCCGCCACGATGATTTTTCCGGCAGTTTTGCTGACGATCTCGTCAATGCCGACGCCGGGGGCGTATTCACGCAGAATGAACGCACCGTCTTTAATTTCCAGCAGGGCCAGGTCGGTTAACACCCGGCGGATGCAGCCCACGCCGGTGAGCGGTAGCGTGCAGCGCGACAGCAGTTTGGACTCACCGCTCTTCGACGCGTGGGTCATCACGACAATGATGTTCTGCGCCCCGGCGACAAGATCCATGGCGCCGCCCATGCCTTTCACCATCTTTCCGGGGATCATCCACGAGGCGATGTTGCCTTCCACGTCCACCTCAAACGCCCCGAGCACCGTGAGGTCGACGTGACCCCCCCGGATCATGGCGAAGGACTGGGCCGAGTCGAAAATGGCGGCACCGGTTCGTGCGGTAACGGTCTGCTTACCAGCGTTAATCATGTCGGCATCAAGGCTCTGCGCATCGGGAAATTCCCCCATCCCCAGCAGTCCGTTTTCTGACTGGAGCATCACGTCCATGCCGGCCGGGATGTAGTTCGCCACCAGCGTCGGGATACCGATCCCCAGGTTGACGTAGTAACCGTCGCGCAGCTCGCGGGCGACGCGCATGGCCATCTGTTCGCGGGTTAACATGGTCAGACTCCCTCTGCGCGCAGCGTGCGCTGTTCAATGCGTTTCTCAAACTGGCCGACAATCAGCCTGTCGACGTAAATTCCCGGGGTGTGAATGGCGGACGGCGGCAGCTCACCCGGCGGGACAATCTCTTCCACCTCCACCACGGTTATCCGTCCTGCGGTGGCCATCAGCGGGTTGAAATTTTGCGCGGTGTGGCGGTAGATGACGTTGCCGTACCAGTCCGCTTTCCAGCCTTTGATCAGCGCAAAATCGCCTGTAATGGCCTCTTCAAGGATGTAGTGCTTACCGGCAAACTGACGTACCTCTTTCCCGGCGGCCACGGGCGTGCCATAGCCGGTGGCCGTGTAAAATGCCGGAATACCGGCCCCGCCCGCGCGCACCTTTTCGGCCAGCGTGCCCTGGGGCGTCAGCTCAACCTCCAGCTCGCCGCTCAGCACCTGCTGTTCGAACAGCGCGTTCTCGCCGACGTAAGACGCCACCACCTTCCGCACCTGGCGCGTCTCCAGCAGCAGCCCGAGCCCGAAACCATCCACGCCGCAGTTGTTCGATACCACCGTCAGGCCCTGCACCTGACGGCGTTTGACTTCCGCAATCAGATTTTCAGGAATACCGCACAGGCCAAAGCCGCCCGCCAGCAATGTCATCCCGTCCGCCAGCCCCTCCAGCGCCTGCGCATAGCTGCCGACGCGTTTATCCAGTCCTGCCATAGCCATCCCTCCTGTTGTCCGTGGCGGTATCATTGGGGGCGACGACTCTTTTGTTAATTTTGAATTTGTGACTCACTCATTTGGTTTTTTTATTAATTTCCTGTTAACTAAATTTTTTCAATTAGTTAACAGGATGAAAAATGAGAATGAGTGTCAAACAGTTACGCGCGTTTTTAGCGGTAGCTCACACTCTCAATTTTGCGCACGCCAGCGAACGGTTAAATCTTTCTCAGCCTGCCCTCAGCCTGACGATTAAAGGGCTGGAGGATGCGCTGGGGGGCCCGCTGCTGCAGCGAAGCACGCGTAAGGTCACCCTGACGCAGGAGGGCGAAACCTTTTTACCGATGGCGCGGCAGCTGCTGGCTGACTGGGATAACGTGGAAGAGGCAATGCACCAGTGCTTTACGTTGCAGCGCGGCAAAATCTCGGTCGCGGCCATGCCGTCGTTTGCGGCTAACGTCCTGCCGGAGGTGCTGAAAGCGTTTCGCGATCGCCATGCCGGGATCAACGTCACCGTGCATGATGTCATCAACGAACAGGTGATTGAGATGGTGCGGGAAGGGCGGGTCGAGATGGGGATCGCCTTTGAACCAGCGCCGACGCATAACCTGCTGTTTACGCCGCTGGGCCTCGACCGGTTTGTCGCCATTGTGCCGAAAGCGTCCCCCCTTGCGGTGAAAAAACGCCTTTCCTGGAATGAACTGCTGACGCTGGATTTCATTACCCTGCAGCGCCCCTCGGCGGTGCGCCTGATGATGGAAGAGGAGCTGGCCCGTAGCGGCCGCAAGCTGGAGGTGGCGCTGGAGAGCCATCAGCTGGTGACGGTAGGAAGGATGGTCGCCAGCGGGCTGGGCGGCAGTGCCGTACCGGCGCTGTGCGAGGCGCAGATGACATCGCTGGGTGCGGTCTGTATTCCGCTGGACAGCCCGCCGATAGAAAAATGTATCGGGGTGATCCATCCAGGGCACACGCAGCTCTCAAAAGCGGCGCATGCCCTGCTGGAAACCCTGAAAGATTTTTATCAGCCCGATCAGGGGGCGAGAAACACCTGAGGTGCAGCATGAGCCGGGTGTCGGCCAACCTGCACCTGCGCGCCGTACCAGCGCGTCAGCGTATCGGCCTGCAGAACCGCCTCCGGGGCCCCCTGAGCGACCATTTTGCCGTTATGTAACAACAGGATCCGATCCGCCCACAGCGCCGCCAGATTGAGATCGTGCAGCACAACACAGACATGCAAATGCCCCCGACGGGTCAGGGAAGAGAGCAGGCGCAGCAGATGCTGCTGGTGGTAAAGATCCAGCGCGGACGTGGGTTCATCCAGAAACAGCCAGCCGCGCGGCGCACCGTCGCACCAGAGCTGTGCCAGCGCGCGGGCGAGTTGAACGCGTTGCTGCTCCCCGCCGGAGAGTGCCGCAAACTGCCTGCCCGCCAGTGGTAAACAGCCGGAGATGGCCATCACCTCCTCAATCACCAACGCCTCAGGGCGTCGCGTCCACGGCGCTCGCCCCATCCCGATCACCGCTTCTACCGGCCAGTCGAATCCGAGCTGGGTATTCTGGCGCATGACCGCCCGGTAGCGGGAGAGTCTGTCCGGCGGCCAGGCCGCAAGCGGCGTTCCCGCCAGACTGCACCGTCCGCTCGCGGGTTTGAGATAGCCGGTAAGCAGGCGTAACAGGGTCGATTTCCCGGCACCGTTGGGGCCAATCAACGCCACCAGTTCGCCCTGAGAGAGGGTCAGCGACACGTCGTCGATCAGCGTCCGTTGCCCGGCGTGAAAGACAATATTTTCCGCACAGTAGCGTTCAGCCATGCGCACCTCCGCGACGAAAGATAAGCCACAGGAACCACGGCGCACCGAGAAGACTGGTCAATAAACCGACCGGCATTTCCGCCGGGGCGACCAGGGTACGCGCCAGCGTATCGGCAGCCAGCAACAGTAACGCACCGGCCAGCACCGAGCCGGGGATCACCGCCCGGTGATCGGCCCCCAGCCACATGCGCACCAGGTGTGGCACCACAAGACCAACAAAGCCGATGACACCGCTGACGGCCACCGCGGCGGCCACCAGCAGGGCGCTGCACAGCAGCAGGAGCCGCTGTACAACGGCCACCTCCACCCCGAGGTAGTGCGCCTCTTCTTCGCCAAGCTGTAGCAAATTAAGCGCGCCAGCCAGGCGCCAGATAACCAGCACGGTGGGAACCATCAGCGAGCAGACGGCCAGCAGCGTTGACCACTGCGCCTGGCCGAGGCTGCCCATGCCCCAGAGTGAGAGCTGGCGAAGCTGGGCATCATTACTGAGCCATGACAGCACGCCGACGGCCGCCCCGCACAGGGCATTGATGGCAATCCCCACCAGCAGCAGCCGCGACAGGGAACTGTCACGTTGCCGGTTAAGCAGGAAAATGACGAAAGTCGCGGCCAGCGCACCGAGAAATGCCGCCAGCATCGGGGCGTACAGCATCACCAGCGCAGGCAGCGAGAGCGGAAGAACCACCCACAGCGCGACGGCGAGTGCTGCGCCGCTGCTGATCCCCAGCAGGCCCGGATCGGCCAGCGGGTTACGAAACAGTCCCTGCATCACGCAGCCAGCCAGCGCCAGCGAACCGCCGATCGCCAGCGCCAGCAGCACGCGGGGCAGGCGGATTGTCAGCCAGATCTGACGCAGCGCGTCGTCGCTGCCGCTCCACAGCAGGCTGACCGGCAGGCGCAACGCGCCCACACCGCTGGCCGCCAGCGTCATGACGGCCAGCAGCGCGGCCAGCAACCACAATGCCAGTACGGCGCGTCGGGACATCAGGGCAATTGCTCCGCTTTACGGCGTAACTGCTGGATCGCCTGTGGCGTTCGCACGCTAAAGCCCAGCAGCGCCATATCGTCGATGGCCAGCATCTGCCGGTGACGTCCCGCTGGAGTTTGCGCCAGACCGGGCAGTTGCCACACCGCATCCGCCCCACCCAGAGCGTTCACGCCATCCTGCGAGATCACCACCAGGTCGGGCTGACTGGCGATAACGCCTTCCTGAGACAGCGGCTGATAGCGAGTGAAGCCCTGCATCGCGTTCTGCAGCCCTGCCGCACGAATGGCAGCATCCGCCGCGGTTTGTTGCCCGGCGGCCATCGCGGTCATCCCGCCGTGGTTGAGAATAAACAGCACCCGTTTATTGAGCGGTGACGCGGGAAGCGCCGCCAGCGCCTGACGCAGCGAGTTGCGCAGGGTTTTCCCTTCTGCCTCGCGGTGTGTCGCCTCAGCGATAACCCGAACCTTTTCATCGATAACGTTGAGGTCATTGCCTGCCGGAACGGTGATCACCCTGACATGACTCTGCTCTACCTGTTTTAACGCCAGAGACGGCTGTGCCTGTGCACTGGCCAGCACCAGCGTGGGGCGCATGGACAAAATGCCTTCGGCATTCAGCTGGCGCAGATAGCCCACGTCCGGCAGCGTGTTTGCCGCCTGTGGCCACTGGCTGGTGCTGTCGCGTGCCACCAGCGAAGATGCCGCGCCGAGCGCATAGACAATCTCGGTAACGTCGCCGCCGAGCGCGACGATTTTCTCCTGCGGCGCAGCAAATGCCAGCAACGGCAGGGCGCTGATCAGGGCAAGCCATTTTTTCATGCGGCCAGCCCTTTTGCCGTTAAGGCGTCGATCTGGCTGCGCCACTGACTCTGCTCGGGTTCGCCTTCGCTCCGCTGGCCGTACAGCTGGGCAATCTGCGTGCCGTCGGCGGCAAACAGCTCCAGGCTGGTGACATGTCCGTCAGCCGTCGGTTTGCGCGTGACCCAGGATTCGGCGATGGCCCCTTCCAGCAGATGCAGGGTGAAAGCCGGGTTGAAGATGTTCAGCCAGCCCTTCATCGGCATCAGTTTTTCCACCACGCCGGTGAAGATCTGCACGCAGCCGCGGTTACCGACGAAAATCATAATTTCGTTCCCGTCCTGGCGTGCCGTTTCCAGCAGCTGGGCCAGCGCGGTGTTGTCGACCCTGCAGGCCAGATCGTCGCCCACCAGGCGAAACGCCTGTTGACGGCTGAGGTTGTGGCGCTTGAGCAGGCTGAAGAACTGATGCACGTCGGTCATGGCACGCCACTCTGTGTCCACGAGCGAGGCGTCCGGGTTTTCAGCGTGAGCCGGGACATCGGCCGTTTTCAACGCCAGCGGCGGATTCCCGGCAAAGATAAAGCGGGTGAGCAGATCGCCCCAGGCGGTGAGGTCGGTGTTATCCGTGGCGTAAACCTTCAGCAGGGCGTCGCCCTGGTGGTCGAAGAACTGAATGCTCTGCCGCTCGCCGTGGGCGGTGGCCTCGCTGATATGAAATACGCTCGCCCACTGGTTAAGGAACAGGCGCAGATCCAGCGCGCGCGGGTTGAGGATCAGCCCGGCGTGGCCGCTCAGGTGTTGATGGGTAAAGGCGCCGACCTGCTCGTGAACGGCGTAGTCGTTGCGGCAGATGCATTTGGTTTCGCCCACCGCTTCCAGCGCGGCCAGGATCTCGCGGACGTCACCGCGCAGGCGCCAGGCGTCATGGCCCACACGGGCGAAGGTCAGCTCGGCTTCGCTGATGTTCATTAAACCTGCAATGTCGCGCGCGTACTTACCCGGATTTTCTTCTTTTAGCTCAAGCCAGCGTGTGTAGTGATTCATTGTCTTTTCCTCTCAAAGCATTGCCCCGGGCAGCCGGGGCGGGGATTACCATTGATAACTGACGAAAATCTTCCCGTTTCGACCATCCTGCGGAATGCCCTGTGGCGACCAGTATTGTTTGTCGAAGGCGTTGCCCAGCACCAGCGTCGTGGTGACGCCTTTAAGCTGCGCCTGGCCGGTGTAGCTCACGTAGAAATCGTTAACCGCGTAGCCGGGTTGCTCGCTGTAGCTGCTGCTGATGTGCGTTGAGCGATCGACAAAGGTGCCGATCCAGCCGACGGAGAAGCCGCTTTGTGCCAGCGGAATATCCAGCTTGCTGGTGACGGTATCCGGGTTGATGCTGGAAATATACTCGCCCGTGTCGGTATCTTTTCCGCGCGTGCGGTTATAGGCGAGGTCGAGGTTGAACAGGTCGGCGGAGTATTTCGCCATCACGTCCCAGCCCCAGATTTTGGCGTTCGGGACGTTATATGACATGGTGGTCGCCGCCGCAAAATCGACGGTGGTGGAGATGTAGTCTTTGGCGTTGGTATCGAAATAGCTGGCTTTAAACTCCAGCGCATCGTTGGCCAGCATCAGATCATCAAAGCGCAGACCAAAACCATACTCCTGCGTTTCGTTGGTTTCCGGGCGCAGATTGGGGTTGGGCACCCAGTAGTTGGTATAGAAGCGGCCAATGGAGAAGTGTTTGGCGTCGTTATACATTTCGCCCATGGTTGGCGCGCGGAACGCCTGCGCGTAAGAGCCGAACAGCATCAGCCAGTCGGTCGGGCTGACGGTTAACCCGGCACGGGAGGACCACTTATCGGCATCCACATCCTTGTAGCCGTCGCTGCTGCCGCGGTAGTTGTCGTAGCGCGTGCCGCCAAGAAGGGTCACGGGGAGGTCGCGCAGGGTGATTTCATCCTGCAGCCAGCCGGAGCTGAAATCGATTTGTGCCTGCGGGAAGCCCGTTGTTGCCCCGCCCGGGCGTTGCTCCTGACGATAATACTCACCGCCGTAGGTCAGCAGGTGCGACGCAAAGGAATCGCTGAACAGGCGGGTGCGGTTCTCCACTTTGCCGCCTTTGGTGGTCTGTTTGCGAAACTCACCGCTGCCGTCGATGTTCTGGGCGTTGATACGCGCTTCGGACCAGTAAATTTTCGCGTCGGCGTTCAGCCAGTCGTTACCCTGTGGGGCAAGGTGATAGCCGAGCTGCGCGTCACGCTGGATGGTGGAGCGGTCGGTCAGCGGGTTACTGCTGCTGTCTGCTGCACTGGTTTGCGGGTTTTTCGGCTCCTGTGCAGCGTTATTGTAATAGCGCAGGGAGCCGGTCAGGCTCTGAGCCGCGTCGATTTTCCAGCTACCCTTCGCCAGCATGTTCTGAATGGATTCGTCGTTCGGGGCGGTGGTGCCGTCACTCTGGCGCAGATCGCCACGATCCCGGCTCGACCAGGAGAGCAGCCCGTCCAGGGTATCGGTGCGGCCATAGGCGCTGGCCCCCATGCCGATGCTGTGATCGCCCGTCGCACCGGTAGCGAACACCCGATAGCCGCTGTTTTTACCCGACTCAAGCAGATCTTTGGCATCGACGGTGTCATAGGCAATCACACCGCCCAGCGCGCCGCTGCCGTACAGCAGGGCCGACGGACCGCGCACCACTTCGATACGTTTAATCAGCGCCGGATCGAGGAACGTGCTGTTCAGGTGGCCGGTGTCGGTTCCCTGGCGCACGCCGTCAACCAGTACCAGCACGCCGCGACGGTCATAACCGCGCAGGTTAACGTCCTGGCCGTTGGTACGTCCGGTGCCATCGAGCGTCAGGCCGGGGACGTTACGCAGCAGGTCGGCTGCCGAGCTGGCAGTTTGTTTATCCGGTGTGCTGGCGTCAATCACGCTTACCATCATGGGGGCTTCGAAGGCGCTACGGGCGTTACCCGTGGCGGTCACGGTCATTTCATCTGTGGTAGCAAACGCGACGCCCGGCAGGGTGCTGACAATCGCCAGCGCCAGAAGTGACGGACGTAAAGGCGCGGAAGGCAGGTGTGGCATAGCAACTCTCCATTAAGAATTGAAAGCGCTGGCTGCCTGGGGTTCACCTGGGTGGCTGGCGGAGTTTTTGTGTTGTTTATTTTGTGAGGATCAATTTTCCGGCATGGGTCTGGCGCAGCAGGTAGCGTTGACCGTCATGCTCGATAATGACCCGTCCCTCATCGCCCAGCAGGGTTTTGCTGTCAATGCGACGCTCGGCGGGGGCAGATGCTGTGTCTGTTTTTGGCGGCGTTGCCGCAGTGTTATCCGTACGTGACATAATGTTTATAAATAACAATCAATGTAACAATGATAATCATTATCAATAAACTGCAAATTCGCGGCAAGCGTTTTTGTGAAAAAAGGGTGAGAGGATCAAATTTGGGGGTGAAGTGCGGTCAGATGCCCTCACCCCGACCCTCTCCCACAGGGCTGAGGGTTCCCCAGAAAAATGAAAAGCACGATGAAGTGTGATCTACTGGTTGCGCTAACAAATCAGAAGAGACCTCATCGTGCCTTTACAGACAGTCTGCCAGAAATTTTTCTCCGCGTCTTTACCGGACGTTCACAGCTTCCGGATTAATGTCCTTGTTTCCATGGCCGTTGCCCTCACGCACGGTGCGGATCTGACCCTGACCAGCCTTGGTCGCACTCTTCCCGGCAGGGCGCACGTCAAAAATAAAATTAAACGTGTTGACCGTGCCCTGGGTAATACCGCCCTTCACCGGGATATTCCCCGTATTCAGCACCTGCTCACACATACCATCACCTCCCTGATGCCCTTCTGTGTGATTGCTGTCGACTGGACAGGCTGGCATGACAGGAACTGGTATCTTCTGCGGGCAAGCCTGGTCTGTAATGGTCGCTCACTGCCGCTTATGAGTGAGGTTGTCCCCGCAGAGCTGGCGCAGAACAGTGATGTACAGTGCCGCTTCCTTGACCGCCTGCATGATGCCATCCCGAAAGATAAAGCCGTCACCATCATTACGGATGCAGGCTTCCGGACAGACTGGTTCCGGCATGTCAGCCAGCTGGGCTGGAGCTTCACCGGCAGGGTCAGGGGCTGCATCAGCTTCCGGCTGGACGGAGATAAAAAGTGGATGAAAATCAGTGAGCTTGAGGCTACCGGACAACCGGTCTGCGTGGGTTACGGTGTCCTGTCCCGTAAACCACGAACGCCCTGTTACGGCCGGTTCTATCTGCATAAGCGCCCTGACGCAGGGCGTCAGGGAAAAGGGGGGATGCCGAAAACACAGCGGGAACACCGCAGTAGCGCGCGGGAGCCCTGGCTGCTGTTCAGTAATGCAGAGGGACTGGAGCCGCACCAGATAATGGCCCTGTACAGCCGCAGAATGCAGATAGAACAAAACTTCCGGGACGACAAAAGTCCACGCTTCGGGTTCGGTCTGAGGCTGAGCCGGAGTCAGGGAAAAGGGCGACTGGAAGTGCTGAATATGGTCGCGGCAATGGCAAGCCTGGTGATGTGGCTGGCAGGTTACAGGGCAGAAAGGCAGTGTTTACACTGGCACTATCAGGCAAGCAGCATCAGGCACAGACGGGTTCTGTCATACCTGAGTCTGGCAGAAGAAGTCATCCGGCATGAGCCCGGGAAAGTGAGACGGCTGAATATAGTTAACGAGATGAAAAAGCTGGGAAAAGAGTACAGTAATATGGTCATGGTGGCATGACCATATTACTGGGGATCCCTCAGCCCACAGGGAGAGGGAGAAGGGCACGGATCGTAGGCCGGGTAAGCGCAGCGCCACCCGACAATAACATCAGAAGCGCGAATCTACCGCCGACGCCAGCTTCTCCAGCAGCAGTTCGCTGTCTTCCCAGCTCAGGCACGGGTCGGTGATCGACTGGCCGTAAACCAGCGGCTGACCCGACACGATTTTCTGCGTGCCTTCGCGGATAAAGCTTTCGGCCATAATGCCCGCAATGGCGCTTGAACCGCTGCGGATCTGCTGGCAGATCTCATCGCAGACATCCAGCTGGCGACGGTGCTGTTTCTGACAGTTACCGTGGCTGAAGTCCACCACCAGATGTTCCGGCAGATCGAACTCGGCCAGCGTTTCACAGGCCGCGGCGATATCCCCGGCGTGATAGTTCGGTTTCTTGCCGCCGCGCATAATGATATGCCCGTACGGGTTACCGCTGGTCTGGTAGATGGTCATCTGGCCGCTCTTATCCGGCGAGAGGAACATGTGGCTGGCACGCGCAGCGCGGATCGCATCGACCGCAATCCGGGTGTTGCCATCGGTTCCGTTTTTAAACCCGACCGGGCAGGAGAGGGCAGAGGCCATTTCACGGTGGATCTGGCTCTCGGTGGTCCGCGCGCCAATCGCGCCCCAGCTGATCAGATCGGCGATAAACTGGCCGGTCACCATATCGAGAAACTCGGTGGCCGTGGGAACGCCCAGCTCATTCACCTGCAAAAGCAGCTTACGTGCCAGCTCAATCCCATGGTTAACGCGATAGCTGCCGTTGAGATCGGGGTCTGAAATTAATCCTTTCCAGCCCACCACAGTACGGGGTTTTTCAAAGTAGGTCCGCATCACGATCTCAAGGCGATGCTGGTGTTGTTCCCGCAGCCCCTGTAGCCGTTTTGCATAATCCATTGCCGCGTTCAGGTCATGGATCGAGCAGGGGCCAATTACCACCAGAAGACGTTTGTCTTCACCATTAAGAATTTTTTCAATGCGTCGGCGCGAGGCCGTAACATGCTCCGCAACGCCTGCGGAAAGTGGATGCCGCTGTGCCAGTTCAGCCGGTGTAACCAGGCTGTCAATGCGCGCTGTGCGGAGTTCGTCGGTTTTATTCATGGAATGTCTCAGAAATTTTTGGCTTCATCGGCAGACTACCGGGAAGTGATGGGCATCACCTTAAACCAATCCCTGCTGATTTCAAGTTCGGGGCGGCTCCGCCCCGAGGATGTGGTGGATGATACCTGAATCTGAGCTAATGTACTAGCATATTAGTACATGCGACGATTAAGACCCATGATGTCGAGAATTTTGGTGGCGATCTCTTCGACCGAATAGTTGGTGCTGTTCAGCCAAGGGATCTGGTTTTTGCGGTACAGCGCTTCCACTTCGGAGACCTCCATTCGACACTGGCGCATGGAGGCGTAGCGGCTGTTCTCGCGGCGCTCTTCGCGGATGGCGGCAAGGCGCTCCGGATTAATGGTCAGCCCGAACAGCTTGTGCTGCAGCGGCTTCAGGGCGGCAGGCAGCACCAGATTGTCCATATCATCGGCAATGAACGGGTAGTTGGCGGCACGAATACCAAACTGCATCGCCAGGTAGAGGCTGGTAGGGGTTTTGCCGCAGCGCGAGACGCCCAGCAAAATGACCTGCGCCTGGTCGAGGTTTCGCAGCGAGATGCCGTCGTCATGCGCCAGGGTGTAGTCAATGGCGGCGATACGCGCATCGTATTTGGTCAGGTTGCCAGGGTTCAGCCCGTGGGTTCGGTGGGCGATGGGGGTCGGGTCGAGCTTCAGTTCGCTCTGCAGCGGAGCCACCAGCGCCTGCACGATATCCTGACAAAAGCCTTCGCTTTGCAGAATGATGTTGCGAATTTCCGGGATCACGATGGAGTAGAACACCAGCGGGCGCACGCCCGTCTGCTGGTAAATGGCATCAATCTGGTCCTTGACCGCCCGCGCGCGGCTCTCATTTTCCACAAACGGCAGCGTGATGCTGTTAATCGAAACGGGGAACTGTGACATCACCGCATGCCCCAGCACCTCGGCGGTAATCGCCGTACCATCAGAAATATAAAAAACGTGGCGATCGACAGCATTATCCATTTTATCCACCCTGAATATCGGACCTAATTGTCTGAAAGCATAAATTAAAAAAGTTAATTGCACAGCAAAGAAGTTATCTGAATTTAAAATGAAATGGTGTTTTTGATTTTCCTGAAAAGTGGATTTCATTTTTCAAATAGCGACGTCATTTTTGTGGTTTTTGGCTGAATATATAGGAATCATCGGCTTATCCGGTGGAGGGAAAGTATCCGAAAAGTTGAAAATTTAAATTGCTTACACGATTCACCGTTTTTTTAGCGTAAATAAATATGCCAGTATAAATACGTAGTCAGGTGTTTCTTACTCCGATCAAATATCACAAAAGGATTGTTTCGATGTCCAACAATGGCTCGTCACCGCTGGTGCTTTGGTATAACCAACTCGGCATGAATGATGTAGACAGAGTTGGGGGCAAAAATGCCTCCCTGGGTGAAATGATTACAAATCTGTCCGGTATGGGTGTCTCCGTACCAAACGGGTTTGCCACGACCGCCGATGCGTTTAACCTGTTTTTAGACCAGAGCGGTGTAAACCAGCGCATTTACGACCTGCTGGATAAAACGGATATTGATGACGTTACCGCGCTTGCTAAAGCCGGGGCGCAGATCCGCCAGTGGATTATCGACACACCTTTCCAGCCGGAACTGGAAAAAGCCATTCACGATGCGTACAACCAGCTCTCCGCTGATGATGCGCAGGCCTCTTTCGCCGTGCGCTCCTCTGCAACCGCAGAAGACATGCCGGATGCCTCGTTCGCCGGACAACAGGAAACTTTCCTGAACGTTCAGGGATATGATGCGGTACTGGTGGCGGTGAAACACGTGTTCGCCTCCCTGTTTAACGATCGCGCTATCTCCTATCGCGTGCATCAGGGCTATGACCATCGCGGCGTCGCGCTCTCTGCGGGCGTACAGCGTATGGTGCGTTCCGACGTGGGCTCTTCCGGCGTGATGTTCTCCATTGATACCGAGTCCGGCTTCGACCAGGTGGTATTCATCACCTCCGCGTGGGGCCTGGGTGAGATGGTGGTGCAGGGGGCCGTGAACCCTGACGAATTCTACGTCCACAAACCGACGCTTGCCGCCAACCGTCCGGCGGTGGTTCGTCGCACCATGGGCTCGAAAAAAATCCGCATGATCTATGCCCCGACCCAGGAGCATGGCAAGCAGGTGAAGATTGAAGATGTACCGCAGGAGCTGCGCGACCGCTTCTCCCTGACCGACGCCGAAGTGCAGGAGCTGGCGAAGCAGGCCGTGCAGATTGAAAAACACTACGGCCGTCCGATGGACATCGAATGGGCCAAAGATGGTCACACCGGCAAGCTGTTTATCGTCCAGGCGCGCCCGGAAACGGTTCGCTCCCGCGGCCAGGTGATGGAGCGTTATACCCTCCACGCGCAGGGCAAAATCGTGGCGGAAGGCCGCGCGATTGGTCACCGCATTGGTGCCGGTCCGGTGAAAGTGATCCACGATATCAGCGAGATGAACCGCATTGAACCGGGCGACGTGCTGGTAACCGACATGACCGACCCGGACTGGGAACCGATCATGAAGAAAGCCGCGGCTATCGTCACCAACCGTGGCGGGCGTACCTGTCACGCGGCGATCATCGCCCGCGAGCTGGGGATCCCGGCGGTTGTCGGGTGCGGTGACGCAACCGAACGCATGAAGGACGGACAGAACGTGACCGTCTCCTGTGCCGAAGGGGATACCGGCTACGTGTATGCTGACATCCTTGACTTCAGCGTGAAAAGCTCCAGCGTCGATACCATGCCGGACCTGCCGCTGAAGATCATGATGAACGTCGGTAACCCGGACCGCGCGTTTGACTTCGCCTGCCTGCCGAACGAAGGCGTGGGCCTGGCGCGTCTGGAATTCATCATCAACCGTATGATTGGCGTTCACCCGCGCGCGCTGCTGGAATTTGACGACCAGGACGCAAAGCTGCAGAACGAAATTCGCGAGATGATGAAAGGCTACGACTCGCCGAAAGAGTTCTACGTTGGCCGTCTGACCGAAGGGATCGCGACGCTCGGGGCGGCGTTTTATCCGAAGCGCGTGATCGTGCGTCTGTCGGACTTTAAGTCTAACGAATACGCCAACCTGGTGGGCGGCGAGCGTTACGAGCCGGAAGAAGAGAACCCGATGCTGGGCTTCCGTGGGGCCGGACGTTATGTCTCCGACAGCTTCCGCGACTGCTTCGCGCTGGAGTGTGAAGCGGTAAAACGCGTGCGCAACGACATGGGACTGACTAACGTTGAGATCATGATCCCGTTCGTACGTACCGTGGACCAGGCGAAAGCGGTGGTGGACGAGCTGGCGCGTCAGGGGCTGAAGCGCGGCGAAAATGGGCTGAAGATCATCATGATGTGTGAGATCCCGTCCAACGCCCTGCTGGCAGAGCAGTTCCTGGAGCACTTCGACGGCTTCTCTATCGGTTCGAACGACATGACGCAGCTGACGCTGGGTCTGGACCGTGACTCCGGCGTGGTCTCTGAGCTGTTCGACGAACGCAACGAGGCGGTGAAAGCCCTGCTGTCGATGTCCATCCGTGCGGCGAAGAAACAGGGTAAATACGTCGGGATTTGTGGCCAGGGCCCTTCTGACCATGAAGACTTCGCGGCCTGGCTGATGGAAGAGGGGATCGACAGTCTTTCCCTCAACCCGGACACCGTGGTGCAAACCTGGCTGAGCCTGGCTGAACTGAACAAGTAACGTCTTCCGTATCTGAAAAGGCGAGGGAAATAATCCTCGCCTTTTTTATTTCCGCTTATATTTGCTCCCCATCACAAATAAAGTAAAAAACCAAATATCATAATTTGTCTGTTAATTTAGACAATTGTTAGCACACAAAGGGTTGCTAATACTTGAGCCTTACCGCGCAAATCAACACGATTTTGCGCAACTGGTTGAAATACGTTTTAACCTGATAAAAAGGCAAATAACAAATGACAATCTCCTCTGTACTGCGTACCAAAGATAAAATAGGTTATGGCTTAGGTGATATGGCCAGTGCGCTGGTCTGGCAAACAGCGACGTTATTTCTTGCTTATTTCTATACAGACGTTTTCGGTTTACCCGCGGCCATTATGGGCACCATGTTTTTAGTGGTACGCGTGGTCGATGCCTTTATTGATCCCTGTATCGGCGCGCTGGTGGATCGCACCCAAACGCGTCACGGTCGTTTCCGTCCATGGCTGCTGTGGTTTGCCATTCCGTTTGGCGTAAGCTGCCTCATTACGTTCTACGTTCCCGACGTCGGGCCCACGGCGAAAATCGTCTATGCCTGTGTGACCTACGGGATTTTAAGCCTCATCTATTCCGCCATTAACGTCCCTTACTGCGCCATGCCGGGCGCGCTGACGCTGGATCCGCGCGAGCGCCATTCGCTGCAGTCGTGGCGCTTTGGCCTGTCGTTTATCGGCGGGTTGATTGTGACGGTTATCGCTTTGCCGTTGGTTTCGCATCTTGGACAGGGCAACGTACAGAAAGGCTATTTCTATGCCATGAGCCTGATGGGATTACTGGGGATTATTTTATTCTTCTGCTGCTTCCTGATGACCCGCGAGCGCTATTCTCCGCGGAATGATACTTCTGGCTCCATGCTCACCGATTTAAAACTGCTGGCCGGGAACAGCCAGTGGCGAATTGTGTTCCTGTTTAATATTTTGCTGTTAACGGCGGTCGTGACGCGCGGCTCTGCCACGATGTATTACGTGAATTATGTGCTGTTGCGTCCGGAACTGGTGTTTGCCTTTATCGTCTCCGGGATGCTGGCCTCCTTAAGTGGCGCATTATTATCCGAACGGCTGCTGGGGAAATTTGACCGCGTTCGCGCTTATCAGTGGACCATTATTTCCTTCGTGATTTTTGGGGCGCTGATCTTCTTCCTGCCGCCTTCACAGGTCTGGCTGATTTTCGGCCTCAATATTGTCTTTAGCTTCATCCAGAACCTGACCACGCCGCTGCAGTGGACCATGTTCTCCGATGTGGTCGATTATGAAGAGCACCGCAGCGGTCGCCGGCTCGATGGTCTGGTCTTCTCCACCGCGCTGTTCGCCATCAAATTTGGTCTGGCGTTGGGTGGGGCAGTGGTGGGTTGGGTGCTCGGGATGGTGGATTACGCGCCAGGCCAGGCAACCCAGACGCCGCACGTACTCACGACCATTAACGCACTGTTTACCCTCATTCCGTGCGTGCTGTTCCTCTGCATGGTCGCGCTGCTTGCCATCTACAAACTCAACAGTCGGCTGGTGGATTCCATCGCCCGCGAACTGGCCAGCAAGCGCGACGTGCGGCCAGAAGCAGGGCAACTCAGCCCGGCTGCCCCTTCCGCCCTACAGGAGTAAAACATGACTGCAATCTATAAGGACGCGGGACGTCCCGTGCACGAGCGCGTCGCCGACTTGCTGGCACGCATGACCCCGGAAGAGAAGTTCGCCCAGATGCACGCGTACTGGTTGATCCTCGATGAAAACGGCAACCACCGTGAACGCAGCGACTTGAGTGACGAATTCGCGGGGGTGAGTGAACAGGCCTCGCTCAGCGAACGGCTTAAGCTGGGCGTCGGGCAGATTACCCGTCCGCTGGGTACCCATATCGTTGATGCGCAAACCGGCGTGCGCGCCGCCAACCGTCTGCAGCGGATGATGATGGAAGAGACGCGGCTCGGCATTCCGGCGCTGTTCCATGAGGAGTGTCTGGTGGGGTTGTTGTGCAAAGCGGCCACGCTGTTCCCGTCATCGCTCAACTACGGTTCAACCTGGGATCCGGCGCTGGTACAGCGGGCAGCCGAGCAGATAGGCAAAGAGGCGCGGTCCGTGGGCTGCCAGCAGGGGCTGGCCCCGGTGCTGGATGTCTCCCGCGATGTGCGCTGGGGGCGCACGGAAGAGACCTTTGGCGAAGATCCCTGGCTGGTGGGTGTGATGGCCACGGCCTACGTTAAAGGGCTGCAGGGCGATAAACGCGATCTGCTGGCCACGCTTAAGCACTATGTGGGCCACTCGTTCAGCGAGGGAGCGCGCAACCATGCCCCGGTTCATCTGGGCTTTAGCGAACTGAATGATACCTTCCTGCTGCCGTTTGAAATGGCGGTGAAGCTGGCCAATGCCGGGTCGGTGATGCCTGCCTACCACGATATCGACAATCAGCCGGGGCACAGTGACCACTTCCTGCTGACCACCGTCCTGCGCGAACAGTGGGGCTTTGACGGGATCGTTGTGGCGGACTATGGCGGCGTCAGCCTGCTGCATCAGCATCACGGGGTCTCGCATGATGCGACCGAATCCGCCGCGCTGGCCTTTAACGCCGGGCTTGATGTTGAGCTGCCGAAAGATGACTGCGCCCGCCATCTGGCCGAGGCCGTTGAGCGTGGTCTGATCTCCATGGCGAAAGTGGACGAGATTGTAGGACGCGTGCTGACCGAAAAATTCCGTCTCGGCCTGTTTGAAAACCCGTATGCCGATGAAAGTGGCATTGATTTGCAAAATGAGACCACCCGGCAGGTTGCACGTGAGGTGGCGACCCGTTCGCTGACGCTGCTGGAGAATAACGGCATTTTGCCTCTCGGCGGCAAACCCCGCGTGGCGGTGGTGGGACCCACGGCGGACGATCCGCTGGCGTTGCTCAGCGGCTACAGCTTCCCGGTGCATTTGATTATCAGTGATATGGTTGACGAAACGTCGCAGGTGACGACCCCGCGCGCGGCGCTGGAGCACTATCTGGGCGCGTCGAACGTGCGTTATGCCAAAGGGTGTCACATCATCGAAAAACGAATGGCGGGCGCGCCGGTCTTCCCGGGTGACAGCCGGGGCAAACCGATGCAGCAGTCGCCGGTGTCGCAAAGTACCGCGCTGATCCCCGAAGCCGTGAACGCCGCGCAGGAGAGCGACGTGGTGGTGGCCTGCGTCGGCGACCTCGCCGGTTTATTCCAGAGCGGTACGGTAGGGGAAGGATCCGATACCGATTCCCTGCACCTGCCTGGCGTTCAGCAACAACTGCTGGAAGCCCTGGTCGCCACGGGCAAACCGGTGATTGTCGTGATGACCGGTGGGCGGCCGTACAATCTTCAGGGGCTGGAAGATAAGGTCGCGGCGCTGATGATGGCCTGGGCGCCTGGGCAGGAAGGGGGATGGGCAATTGCCGATGTGTTAACCGGCCGCGCGGAGCCGCAGGGACGTCTGGTGGTGAGCGTGCCGAAAAGTGCGGGCGCCATGCCGTACTACTACAACCACAAGCTGAAAAGCGGCGGCACGCCATTCGCGTTCCACTTTGGCTCCCGCTATCCCTTTGGTTTCGGCCTTGGCTGGACGCAATTTAACTGGGGCGCAGCACGCCTCGCGCAAAACAGCGTACCGGTGGACGGCGAAGTTGTGTTGAATATTGACGTCACCAACCGCGGTGAACGCAGCGGCAGCGAGGTGGTGCAGGTGTACGTCCGGGATAAGGTTGCCACGCAGGTGCGGCCGCTTCAGGAGCTGAAAGCGTTCCAGCGTGTGGCGCTCGCGCCGGGCGAAACGGCCACGCTCACCTTTACGCTGCCCGTGGAGATGTTCAACTTTACCCGTCGGGACGGCAAACGCATTGTTGAGCCGGGCGAGTTTGAGCTGCAGGTGGGAGCATCGTCGGCGGATATTCGCGACGTGGTGACGGTCAATGTGACGGGAGAGACGCGGGTGCTGCCTGCTGAATGGCGCATGCTAAGCACCTGTCAGGTTCAGCACGCGTAGCCAGGATAAAAAAAAGCCCATCGTGGGAGATGGGCAAAGACTACACACAGCAATTCGTTGTTTCACTCAGGGGATTTCCATGCTTATAAATCAAGGTGTTGATTTATAACCGTGAGCTAATAGTAGGCATGCCAACCTTGAGCGTCGATCAGATTCGTCTCAATAGTTAAAGAGAAGTAAAGATTTCTTGAGGTGAATAGCGGACTTAGAGCAAAAAAGGCGGGTCGGACCAGTGCGCAACGAATAAATAGTTTAGCAACATTTAAGTATTGCCGGGGAGAATGTAGGCCGGGTAAGCGTCAACGCCACCCGGCAATCCCTTTTACTGCGTATTCTTCTCTTCCAGCTCTTCGAGTTCGCTCAAAATCACATCCGGGTCGGTACCCGGCGGCGGCACTTCGTGTACCCAGGCGGAGAAGAGACGCCAGGTGACGGCAAGCAGCACCGGTCCAATAAACAGACCGATCATCCCAAAGGCGATTAACCCGCCAATGACGCCGGAGAGGATCAGGATCAGCGGCAGGTCCGCGCCCATGCGGATGAGGATGGGACGAATCACGTTATCCATGGTGCCAACCACGCAGCTCCAGACCAGCAGAACGGTTCCCCACGTGGTATCCCCGGTCCAGTAAAGCCAGATGATGCTTGGGACCAGCACCAGCAACGGCCCCAGCTGCGCAAGACAGGTCATCAGCATCACCACCGTAAAGACGGTAGCGTACGGCACGCCAGAAATGGCCAGGCCAATACCGCCCAGCACCGCCTGCACCAGCGCCGTGACGACCACCCCAAGCGCAACCGCCCGCACGGCCTGCGCCGCCAGCAGAACTGCGGCATCGCCGCGTTTACCGGCCAGTCGGGTAGCGAAATGGCGTACGCCCAACGCTACCTGTTCACCGCGCCAGTAGAGCAGGGCGCTGAAGACCAGCATCAGCGCACAGTGCATCATAAAGCGACCAATATGTGCCGCCTGACCCACAAACCAGGTGGTGGTGGTGCCAATATACGGACGCACTTTCGCCATCAACGCGCTGCCGCCCATCTCCAGCAGGCTATGCCAGCCGCTGTAAAGTTTGGCGCCTACCACCGGAATGCTGTTCAGCCAGGCGAGATCCGGCAGCGTTAAATCACCGCTGGTGACGGCGCGAATAACCGGGCCACTGGAATCGACAAGGCTGTTCACCAGCAGCGCAATCGGAATAATAAACAGCAGGAACAGCAGCAGCGTCATGACCAGTACCGCCAGACCGCGGCGGCCAAACAGCAGTTTCTGCAAACGTAACAGCACCGGCCAGGTCGCCACGACCACCGTTGCGGCCCAGGCGAAGCCAAGTATGAAAGGTTGAACAATCCACAGACACGCAATAATCATGAGGGCCAGAAACAGCACCGACAGCAAAATTTGCGCAACATCCCTGGGCTGGCGAAGATTGACCATAAATGAAACTTTCCTTAATAAACACCAGCGAGGCTGGCGGGAACGGATAACCGCGTCACTCTAATCATTAATGATATCAGCGATTTTTGACAGGCGGATTTTGCCCGTAATTCAGCGAAGCACATAAGAAAAAAATGTGATAAAACTTTCCAGACACAACGCAAACGATTTCACACTACTCTAATTAGGGTCGACAGTCATGATCCCACAGATTTCTCAAGCACCTGGCGTCGTTCAGCTGGTGCTTAATTTTTTGCAGGCACTGGAGCAACAGGGTTTTACAGGTGATACCGCCACGAACTATGCCGACAGGCTGACGATGGCGACCGATAACAGTATTTACCAGCTTCTTCCCGATGCAGTCGTCTTTCCACGTTCAACGGCCGATGTGGCGCTGATTGCCCGGCTGGCGACGCAAGAGCGTTTTAGCGCTCTGGTGTTCACCCCGCGCGGCGGCGGCACCGGAACAAATGGCCAGGCCCTGAACCAGGGCATCATCATTGATATGTCGCGCTATATGAACCGCATCATCGAGATCAATCCTGAAGAGGGATGGGTTCGCGTTGAAGCGGGGGTGATTAAGGATCAGCTCAACCAGTATCTGAAGCCCTACGGCTACTTTTTTGCGCCCGAGCTTTCTACCAGCAACCGGGCAACCATCGGCGGTATGATCAACACCGATGCCTCCGGGCAGGGTTCGCTGGTCTACGGAAAAACCTCCGATCACGTTCTGGGCGTACGAGCAGTGCTGCTGGGCGGCGATATCCTGGATACCCAGCCTGTGCCGGTTGAGCTGGCGGAAACGCTGGGTAAAGAGAACACCGCAAGCGGGCGCATCTATCGCACCGTGCTGGAACGCTGTCGCGATAACCGCCAGCTGATCCTCGACAAATTCCCCAAACTGAACCGTTTCCTCACCGGTTACGACCTGCGTCACGTCTTTAACGACGAACTGACCCAGTTTGATTTGACCCGCGTGCTGACTGGCTCCGAA
Organism: Enterobacter cloacae complex sp. 309I3; assembly: GCF_050031595.1. Lineage (NCBI taxonomy): Bacteria > Pseudomonadati > Pseudomonadota > Gammaproteobacteria > Enterobacterales > Enterobacteriaceae > Enterobacter > Enterobacter cloacae complex sp. 309I3. The sequence goes on from NZ_JBLGWI010000001.1 coordinate 2,033,456, forward strand.
GGAACGCTGGCGTTTATTACCGAGGCGCGGCTGGATATCACCCGGCTGCCCAAAGTGCGCCGCCTGGTGAACGTCAAATATGACTCCTTTGATTCCGCGCTGCGTAATGCCCCGTTTATGGTGGAGGCACAGGCGCTGTCGGTGGAAACCGTTGACTCGAAGGTGCTTAATCTGGCGCGGGAAGATATCGTCTGGCACTCGGTGCGGGAGCTGATTACCGATGTGCCGGACAAAGAGATGCTTGGGCTTAACATCGTTGAATTTGCCGGAGACGATGCAGAACTTATCGATAGCCAGGTGACCACGCTCTGTCAGCGGCTTGATGAACTGATCGCCCACGGCGAAGGTGGGGTCATTGGCTGGCAGCTCTGTAACGACCTGGCCGGCATTGAGCGTATCTACGCGATGCGTAAAAAAGCGGTGGGGCTGCTCGGCAATGCCAAAGGCGCCGCGAAGCCGATTCCGTTTGCCGAAGATACCTGCGTCCCTCCTGAGCATCTGGCGGATTATATCGTTGAATTCCGTGCGCTGCTGGACAGCCACGGCCTGAGCTATGGCATGTTCGGCCACGTTGATGCCGGGGTGCTGCATGTGCGTCCGGCCCTGGACATGTGCGATCCGCAGCAGGAGATCCTGATGAAACAGATCTCCGATGAGGTGGTGGCCTTAACCGCGAAATATGGCGGCCTGCTGTGGGGGGAACACGGAAAAGGGTTCCGCGCCGAGTACAGCCCGGCGTTCTTCGGTGAACAGCTCTTCGGCGAGCTGCGCAAGGTCAAAGCGGCGTTCGATCCCAATAACCGTCTCAATCCGGGGAAAATTTGTCCGCCGGAGGGGGTGGACGCGCCCATGCTGCAGGTGGATGCCGTCAAGCGCGGCACGTACGACAGACAAATCCCCATTGCCGTGCGCGCGTCCTGGCGTGGGGCGCTGGAGTGTAACGGCAACGGCCTGTGCTTTAACTTCGACGTGAAAAGCCCGATGTGCCCGTCGATGAAAATCACCAGCAACCGCATTCATTCGCCAAAAGGGCGGGCGACGCTGGTACGCGAATGGCTGCGTTTGCTGGCCGATCGCGGTATCGACCCGCTCAAGCTGGAGCAGGAGTTGCCGGAAAAACGGGCCAGCCTGCGTTCCCTGATTGAGCGCACCCGCAACAGCTGGCATGCGAATAAGGGCGAGTATGATTTCTCCCATGAGGTGAAAGAGGCCATGTCCGGCTGCCTGGCCTGTAAAGCCTGTTCGACCCAGTGCCCGATTAAGATAGACGTACCGGAGTTCCGCTCGCGCTTCCTGCAGCTCTACCACACGCGCTATCTGCGCCCGATGCGCGACCATCTGGTGGCAACGGTGGAGAGCTATGCCCCGCTGATGGCCCGGGCGCCAAAGACGTTCAACTTCTTTATCAATCAGCCGCTGGTGCGCAAGCTTTCCGAAAAACATATCGGAATGGTGGATCTGCCGCTGCTCTCGGTGCCGTCGCTGCAGCGTCAGCTGGTGGGGCACCGCTCGGCAAACATGACCCTGGAGCAGCTTGAGGCGTTAAGTCCTGAGCAAAAAGCGAAGGTGGTGCTGGTGGTGCAGGATCCGTTTACCAGCTATTACGACGCGCAGGTGGTGGCCGATTTTGTCCGTCTGGCGGAAAAACTGGGGTATCAGCCGGTGGTTCTGCCGTTCTCACCTAACGGTAAGGCGCAACACATTAAAGGCTTCCTCAACCGCTTCGCGAAAACGGCGCAAAAAACGTCTGATTTCCTTAACCGGGTCGCCGGGCTGGGCATGCCGATGGTGGGTGTCGATCCGGCGCTGGTGCTCTGCTATCGCGATGAATATAAGCAGACGCTGGGCGATAAACGCGGGGCGTTCCACGTTATGCTGGTGCACGAGTGGCTGCCGGCGGCTCTCGAGCAGACCAGCGCCATGGAGGTCAGCGGTGAGCCGTGGTACCTGTTTGGCCACTGTACCGAAGTCACCGCGCTGCCGGGCGCACCTGCGCAATGGGCCTCTATTTTTGCCCGCTTTGGCGCGAAGCTTGAGAGCGTCAGCGTCGGTTGCTGCGGCATGGCAGGCACTTACGGGCATGAAGTGAAGAATCACGCCAACTCGCTCGGTATCTACGAGCTGTCATGGCATCAGGCGATGCAGCGCTTGCCGCGAAACCGCTGCCTGGCAACGGGCTACTCCTGTCGTAGCCAGGTGAAACGTGTTGAAGGTAACGGGGTACGCCATCCGTTACAGGCTTTACTGGAGATTATCGGATGATCTGGAAACGTGCCGTCACGCTACAGGCATTAAACGCCATGGGCGAGGGGAATATGGTCGGGTTGCTGGATATCCAGTTTATCCGCATCGGCGAAGACGATCTGGAGGCCACCATGCCTGTCGATCATCGTACGCACCAGCCGTTTGGTTTACTGCACGGCGGTGCGTCCGTGGTGCTGGCCGAAACCCTGGGCTCGGTGGCGGGGTATCTCTGCACCGAAGGGGAGCAGAAGGTCGTCGGGCTTGAGGTGAACGCCAACCACATTCGCTCGGTGCGCAGCGGGCGCGTGCGCGGTATTTGCCGCGCGCTGCACGCCGGTAGCCGTCATCATGTGTGGCAGATTGATATTCTCGATGAGCAGGATCGGCTGTGCTGCTCATCCAGGCTGACGACGGCGGTGGTGTAAATTTCCTGATGTTTTTGCATTTGGTCAAAATCTCGCCAGGGTGTTGTGATATACTGGTCAGGATTTGTACACAAGTGAGGACATCATGGATACTGAAATAACCCCAACGCAACTGGCAATTGAATATTTACGTCGCGATAACAGCAACCTGTCTCCGGCGCAGTACCTGAAAAAGCTGAAACAGCTTGAACTGGAGTTTACAGATTTGCTGGCGCTCTCTTCGAATGAACTGAAAGAAGAGATCTATTTTGCCTGGCGCTTGGGCGTTCACGTCCATTGAGAGAGTGAAAAGGCCGCGAGCGCGGCCTTTTTTGTGTCTGCAATTCAGTACCGGGCGGGAAGTTTATTGATTTTAATCAGCCTGCCATCTTCCATTTCAATAAAGCCCCCTGTTTTGAGATCGGCCAGGATACGCATCACGCCGCTGCGGGAAAGCTGGGTTTTATCGCGAATGTAGCGTTCTGCGGTTATCTCCCGGCGATAAGATTCATCTTCATTCATTAATAACATCAGCTGCTGGCGGATCATCTCATAGGCCGTCGGGGCACCCTTTGGCATGACGGTGTTATAGAGCCGGTTGTACATAAACATCAGGTGGTTTGATATCAACCCCCACAGCGCCTTCTCCTGGATAATGACGTGGAGCTGCTCTGCGGTCAGCGTTCCAATCTTGCAGGGGGTCACCGTTTTCAGGTAGTCGTCAAAAAAGATGTCATTAATATTAGCCACTCCAAATAACGCCGGGCTTTTCGCGGTCGACAGCATCAGATTGTCGCTGCGTCGGTAAATGGCAACGGTCCCTTCCAGAATCAAATAACTCATTCCCCGGCCATCAACCACCAGATCCAGCTGCTCCCCGCGATCGAGATGACGGACAGTAGAGTAAGGTTGTAAGTGCGTAATCAGCGCTTGCGCATAGGGAGAACCACGATGGGGTTTTTCTGTGGAGGACATAACCTGAACCTGAAAGAATCATCTTTCTGATTATAGCGTTACTCCTTATTACCGACATCACCTGAATCAGTATTTCCGCGGCAGATGGTGGACATCAAGCAGCACGCCGCGCTCCATCGTAATGTACTTCCCGGTGCGCAGTTCGGCCAGGATCCGCATTATCCCGCTACGCGAAAGCCAGGTGCGACTTTGTATATAGGCGGCCGCCGTGGTGTTAAGCCGTATTGCTTCGGGCTCCTGCATCAATTCAACCAGCTGAAAACGGATGATGTCATAGGCCGACATCTGCGTGATCCGCGAGCAGTGCTCATAGACCCGGGAGGCGGTATAGATCAGCAGATGCGAAAACGGCTCCCACAAATTGTGTTGCGCAATCACGCCGTTAAAACGCTCCAGCGAAACGCCGGCGAGTTCGGAGGTCTCCAGCGCCCTGACATACAGGTGCTCTGAGGAGAACTGGCTACTCACGCCAAGAATAAACGGCGCGGATTCAGAATTTAAGACGATGCCATCTCCCCGACGGTGCAACGCCACGCTGCCCTGGAGCAATAAAAAACACTGACGCACGTCGTTTGCATAATAGTGGAGCACTTCCCCCCGGGACAGTATGCGCCTCTCTGCCAACGGAAAAAGATGATCAATTAATTTCTCGATGTGCTTATAGGGTTTAGCCGTAAGCACGGTGGCTTTTTCATTATCGAGACTGGGAGCCATTCGGGTGTTCATTAGATACCTCACTCACGGACGCGATCATTATTTGATCGATATAGAGAATTATCTTAAAAAACAGCGAGTCGTGGAATATTTGAGACGGGTCCAAAAATAGACCGCAGTAAATTACGAACCTAATTATATGAATTCTAAGGGCGTAAATTAGGGGTCTAAAAGTAGACTGAAAATAGAAAAGCTTAAGAAATTTCAAAACTGAAATGTATTTATTTTGTTAAAGAGAAGTCTACAGCTAGACCTCAAAATAGATTGTGTGCCGAAAAAGAGTTGTATAAATTTCGGTCATCGGCTGATGAAGCCCGAATTATGTAATCTGGATTTCAGTAATAAATAAAGTGATACAGGATATGATGATGAAAAATAAAATGATGATAACCCTGCTGGCAGTGGGTTCCGCCCTGACAGCAACCCACGCTTTCGCCGCAGCAGGTACCGTTAATTTTAACGGAAATATTCTGGATTCCGCCTGTGACGTTGATGTGGCTTCGCAGAACCAGGTGGTGGTATTAGGTGATTATTATAAGACCGAGTTTCCGACCACCGGGGCCAGAACCGCAGCCACGCAATTTAATATCGTGTTGAAAAATTGCCCGGTGACGGTGACCAACGCGAAGGTTCGCTTTGATGGTACGCCAGATGCCACCAATTCCAGCCTGCTGGCGATTGATTCGTCCGCGGCGGGAGCGGCGACCGGAGTGGCAATCAACCTGATGAGTGCGGATAAGGCGGATCTGCCGCTTCACGGCAGCAACAGCTATAGCTATGTGCTGAGCAGCACCGCGGATAATACCCTGAGTTTCTACGCTCAGTATATTTCCACCGCAGCGACTGTCACCGCCGGTCCGGCGAATTCTGTCGCTAACTTCTCCGTGGTTTACAACTAATCGTTTGCAGCAATGTGCAGGGGGCCATCCCGGCCCCTTTGTGGTATGAGGTTTACAATGCGTTTTATCAACACAACCGGACTGGCCGTAGCGCTGTCAGCACTGACGCTGAGCACAGCGCAGGCCGGAGTGATTATTGGCGGCACCCGTATCATTTTCGATGGGACAAAAAAAGAGGCGTCAATAAGCATTAATAATCCTGACGCGACGCCTTATTTAATTCAGTCATGGATAGATCTGCCGGAAGGTAATTCAGGTAAAGCGCCTTTTATTATTACACCACCGTTATACCGACTGGATGGCGGGCAAAAAAACGTCGAGCGAATTGTGATGGCGGGTGCACTGCCTCAGCAGCAGGAAAGTTTATTTTGGCTGAATATTAAAGCGATCCCTTCAGCATCAAAACAGACGAACGCCCTGCAAATAGCAGTGAAAACGCGCATCAAACTGATCTACCGGCCAGAAAGTTTGCGGGCGTCTACGCCAGAAGAACAGGCTAATAAATTAACCTGGCAACGAGCCGGGAATGAAATTCAGGTCAACAACCCCACGCAATATGTCGTCAATTTTAATGAAATTACGCTGGGGGGGAAAAAGCTGGACGATGTGACCTACGTGTTACCCGGCGCCTCAGCCCGGTTTGTATTACCCAATGAGGCAAGGGGAAATTTACTCACGTTTAAAATTATCAACGACTATGGCAGTCCCGGCGTATTACATCAAGCCAGTTTGTGATCCTTTCACAAACGGCAACGCCTGCATTAACCCGGTAATTCGCAATGACGGTAAATAACACAATGATACCCGCACGCCTGGCGATGTTTATCGCCTTAGCGTTTGGCGGATCCTCAACCTCGCTCTACGCCAGTGTTGCCTTTAACACCGAATTAATTGAGCTGGATAATCCAGGCATGGATAAAGCCGATTTGTCGGCCTTTGAATCAGGCTCGCAGGCACCGGGGATCTACCATGTCGATATTATTGTCGACGACGCGTTTCTGGAGACGGGGGATATTCAGTTTACCGCGAGCAAAGCCGACAACGGCGATGCGTCATTGCAGCCTTGTCTGAGTCTTGCGCAATTAAAACGCTGGGGGGTGAAAACGGCATTATTTCCTGCGCTCAGTGCAGGACACGGTGAATGCGTCAATCTTCAGGCGATTCCCCAGGCCAATGCCGATTTCCAGTTTGGTGCCCAGCGTCTGGTGTTGAGTATTCCGCAGGCCGCCATCGATCTGCCGGCAAGAGGCTATGTGCCGCCGGAGATGTGGGATGAGGGGATAACGGCAGCCATGCTCAATTACAGCCTCAGCGGCGCGAACAGCCGGGCGAAAGCGGGTGAGGGGGCCAGCAGCAACAGCGAGTATGCGAACCTGCGTCCGGGGATAAATATTGGCCCGTGGCGTCTACGCAACTACACCACCTGGTCACGGGATGGCGCGGGGAAAGATCGATGGGACACGGTCTACAGCTATCTGCAACGTGCCGTTATTCCCCTGAAAGCGCAGCTTACCCTTGGGGACAGTTCCGCCCCGGCGGATGTCTTTGACAGCGTGCCTTTTCGCGGGGTTCAGCTGGCATCGGATGATGACATGTTACCGGATTCCCTGAAAGGCTATGCCCCAGTGGTCCGCGGGATCGCGCGCACCAATGCTCAGGTGGTGATTCGCCAGAATGGCTATCAGATCTACCAAAGCTACGTTGCGCCGGGCGCGTTTGAAATTACCGATATGTATCCCACCGGCGGCGCGGGCGATTTAGACGTGACCATCAAAGAGGCCGATGGCAGCGAGCAGCATTTCACGCTGCCGTATGCCTCGGTACCGGTATTGCAGCGCGAAGGGCGACTGAAATATGCCCTCACCGGTGGACAGTATCGCGCCTACAACAGCAGCGTGGAGAAACCCCCGTTCGGGCAGATCGCCGCGATTTATGGGCTTCAGAAGGGCATCACGATCTATGGCGGGGGGCAGGGTGCCAGCAAATATCAGTCGCTTGCGGTCGGAGCCGGTAAAAACATGGGGGACTTCGGCGCGCTTTCTGTCGATGTCACCCAGGCCTGGTCAACGCCGGCCAATACTGCAAAAACCCAGGGGCAGTCCTGGCGAGCGCGTTACAGCAAGAACGTCATTAATACCGGCACCAACTTTTCGATTGCGGGGTACCGTTATTCAACGCGCGGCTATTACGGACTCCAGGACGTGCTGGACTCCTGGGGGAACAGCGGCGCACTTCAGGACAGTCGGCGTAACCGCCTGGAGCTCACCATGAGCCAGACGCTGGGCGGTGACCGGGGCGCGCTGACGCTCAGCGCCGCGCGGGAAGATTACTGGAACGCTGACAGACCCATGGCGTCGTGGAGTGTCGGCTACAACAATGACTGGCACAACATCAGCTATGGCGTGAGCTGGACATACAGCAAAAATGGCAGCCCGGCGTCCGGCAGTGGAAGTACAAAGACCTACGCTAACGACCAGCTTCTGGCGCTGACCGTTAGCGTACCGCTGGATAAATTTCTGCCACAGACGTGGGCTAACTATGGCCTGAACGCCAGCAAGAACAGTGGCACGACGCACAGTATCGGTATGAACGGGGTGGCCCTCGACAATAGCGCCCTGAGCTGGAATATCCAGCAGGGTTATGGTTCGGACGGCGTGGGCTATACCGGTACGCTCAACGGCGACTATAAAGGCACGTACGGGGAAGTTACGACGGGCTATGGGTACGACAAACATAGCGAGCGCCTTAGCTATGGTTTGCAGGGGGGGATCCTCGCCAATGCTGATGGCGTGACGCTGTCTCAGCCGCTGGGGGAAACCAACGCGTTAATCAAAGCCCCGGGCGCGCACGGCGTGAATATTCGTAATCAGTCCGGCGTGCGAACGGATTTCCGGGGCTATACGGTGGTGAATAACCTCTCCGTATACCGCAAAAACGATCTCACTCTCGATCCGGAAAATATGCCTGACGATGTGGAGCTGGAGATCAACACCCGCACGGTCACGCCTACGCGCGGCGCGGTGGTAAAAGCCGATTATTTGTCCAAAGTCGGACGTCGGGTGCTGATGACGTTGACGACGCCTGAGCAGTTCGTGCCGTTTGGCGCGGTTGTTACCCTGGCGGATGATGACAAGAGCAGCTTTATCGTGGGCGATCGCGGCCAGGTCTATTTAACCGGCCTGCGTGACCAGGGCACGGTCCTGGCAACATGGGGACATCAACCTCACCAGCAGTGTCGGGCAGATTTTAGCCTGCCAAATGGAGCGCAATACGGCGGCATCACGGACATCAGCGTCTCGTGTCGCCGGGAGCATTAAGATGAAACGGATCAACATGTTATTACTGCTGTGCTGTCTTTGCGCATGGCATATCGCCCGGGCCGGGACCTGCACCACCATTACGCCTCAGCTCTCTACGCTGTCGGTGGGCACAATCAATGTTCAGCGCGATGCGCCTGTCGGCACGGTGATTTTTTCCGGCGCGGCGAGTAATACCGGCACCTACCTTAGCGGGTGTACCAATCCGCTTATGCTGGGTTTTAGCATGCGATACAACAATGCCGCGCTGAGCAGCTACGGCAATCATGTGTACAACACCAACGTTAGCGGGATTGGTATTCGGCTTTCATCAAATGCCTATTTTGAGAACCCGAGCAATACGTTCTCGTATAGTGCGCAGACCTCGTATGTGGTCTGGTACGGGGGCTGGGTCGAGCTGGTGGTGACCGGCCCGGTATCGTCCGGCGCCTTAACGCCAGGCCCCATAGGGGCGGTGACGCTGCAGGGCAGCGACGGTATCTACCGCGACGGGTTAACCGTGCAGCTGACCGGCGGCACAATCAACGCGCTGGCCTGCACCATCACCACGCCGCAGCTGACGTTCCCGATTGGTGATATTTCGGCCGCAGCATTTGGCTCAGTGGTGGGCACCACGCCAGTAGTTGCGCAGAATACGCAAAATCTCGGGTTGAACTGCAGCGCTGGCACCAATATTTCGGTTTCACTGAGCGGAATACAGAACCCGGACAGTGCGAATACCAGCGTAATGGCATTAACAGGGCAGGGAAATAGCGGCACCGCAAAAGGCGTTGGCGTGCAGCTTCTCTATAATGGCTCGCCGCTGACGTTAAACAGCCGTCTTTTATTAAAACAGTCTGCAGGCGGGCAGGAGACGCTCCCGTTAACGGCACGCTATTTCCAGACATTAACATCCGTTGAGTCCGGCTCGGCAAATGCCTCCGCCACCCTTAATTTGACCTACCAGTAACAGGTGAAATGATGAAATTACCCTTCAGGAGAGGGATGCTCCTCCTTGCATTCAGCTGGAACGTCATTGCAGCTGATAGCGTTAATCTGGGCGTGACGGGAAATATCATCGCCTCGCCCTGCGTATTTAATGGCGGGAGCGCAAACCTGGATATTAATCTTGGAAATATACAGGCGACTAATATGGCGACGCCGGGATCGACATCCGATCCGGTGCCGTTTAATTTGCAATTTGCCCAGTGCCCGGCGGGGACCCGCAGCGTCACGGTCTCGTTCACCGGCACCCCCGATCCGGCGGCCGGTGCGGACTACTACATGAACAGCGGCTCGGCGACAAACGTGGCGATAGCCATGCGTGAGGCCGCAACGGGAACGCTGAAGGGGACCGGGTCCAGCATAACGCAAAATATTGCGCCGGACAGAACGGCGACCATGGCCATGCAGGCTTCGGTAAAATCTGTAACCGGTGGCGCGACGCCGGGCAGTGTCAGCGCAGTTGTTGTGATGACCATGCAATACAATTAACAATCCCGCGCGTTAATAACGCTTATTGACTGACCCACATCGGTATTTGCTATGTTGAATATTCTGATTCAAGAGACAGACCAATTTTTTCACCATGGGCTGCAGTGTTTCTTTGTGGAATTCTTTTTGCGTAATTTTAAGCAGCAGATTCATTTCGAGGCGGAGCTTAGCCGTGATAACGTCAGTGCCGCCGATATTATCGTTCTCTCGTTTTGTATGGGGGAGGCGCTGGTCTGTTTTCCCGAATTACAGGCGCGCCAGAAAGGGATTGTGATCGGATTGGTAGACGATGAATATCATTTTTCTGCCTTACCCTCCTGCTTTAACGATATTATTTTTATTTCGCGTCGTGCTTCGCTTGATCGGATAAGCCAGGTGCTGTTCATCGCTTGGTACCGCGCAGAGCTGGCGGGGAACAGCTGGAAGCAAAAAAGCTGCGCAGAGTGTCAGCATAAAATATTATCACCCCAGCAAAAACGCATTATGGCCAATTTTTACCGGGGATTATCGGTAGTGCAGATCGCGCATGCGCTGAAGATCAGCGATAAAACCGTTTTTACGCAAAAGTATGTAATGATGCAAAAGTTTAATCTGCGAACCGATTTTGAACTGATTGCCCTTATTCGCCGAATGGTGCAAAGGAACAGTTACCCAAACCGGCTCGGTGACTATCTCGCATTCTCTTTGATACTGTAAATTACCTGAATTTGTGCGCCGTTATGCGCCTTTAGCATAGCGCGCGCGTCATGGTACTTTTTATGCTTTATATAATGACGCCTTCGCTATGCAAATTCACAAAACCATCAAGCCGATTTTTGTCTGTAAATTTAAGTGTGTTGGGCCAGAATGCTTAATGTCATGTTGTCGTGGCTGGACAATCGCTATCGACAAGAAAACCCATCAGAAATACGTTCTCTCCCCGCACACAGAGATTGCCGCCATTGCCAAAAAGAGCCTTATCCTGCAGAGAAAGGGTAAGAACAGCTACTCCAGAGTGAAGTTAAACGAAAAAGGGGACTGTCCTTTTATCGATGAAAACAAGCTCTGCATGGTCCACCGCGATCTGGGGGAAGAGGCGCTTTCGCATACCTGCAGCACTTACCCCCGGAGTTCAACTCGCTACCAGGATGAGACACGGCACACGATGACGCTCTCTTGCCCGGAGGTGGTGCGGCGGGTGCTGTTTGACCCGGATGCGATGCTGCTTCAGGAGCAGGATGAGCTCGTGGCGGGCTATAAAACCAATTTGATTGGGCAGCGCCAGTCTGTCTCGCAGACTCAACAGGTGATCCATCTTTTCGCCTGGAATTTAATCCAGTCGCCATCCCGTAAAATAGAAGAAAATTTGATGGCGCTGGCGCAGTTTATTCTTTGTCTCCAGCACGTTAACTTTGATCTGCATAATAAATTTGCTGAAGTGGAAAATTTCTACGAAGCGCTTCTCAATGAGCTGCAAAGCGGAAAATCGCTGATGGATTCCGGTCATCTGGCGAAGTCAAACGCAATGAAATATCTGGCGTTGTCCGTCATGGGAACGCATGTTGCAAAAGATTCAGCCCGGGACGGTTTTATTCTTGAAGGGCATCAGCAAATTGCCGCATACCTGGATGTTGCCGGTATAAGCGACGCGGCGGAACTGGAGACAAAATTCGACGCGATTAATCAGCAGTGGCACAAATTATGTGAGGATTCCTGTTTGTCAGAACCTTACGTGTTACGCAATTACCTGCTGTACAAACTCTACAGCAGCTATTTCCCCGGCAAAAACATGGCGACGATGATGCGTCAGTTTTATCGTATCGTGCTGGACTTTTTCTATATCAAATTCATCCTCAGCGTGAGATCGATGCAGGGCGAAATCGACCAACAGGTGGTAATGAAAACCATCGCCAGCCTCTCCGAAAAGACCATGCACAATAACACCATTGATGCCCGCATGGACGCTGCGATTGATAAAATCAATGGCGGCGATGATTTATCCTGCCTGCTGTTGATTGGATAAACGCCCGTAACGTAGGCCGGGTAAGCGCAGCGCCACCCGGCATTTTCTCAGACATTCACCGCACTGATCAGCCGAGACTTCATGGACTGGTACGCCGATGCCGCAAAGTCCTCAGCCCAGCGTTGATCCTCAATGGCGTCCAGCTGAACCGCACAATACTTCGTTTCCGGCGTTTTGGAGATCGGATCAAGATTATCCTGCGTCAGTTCGTTGCAGGCACCAATCCACCACTGATAGGTCATATATACAGCCCCGGGGTTGATGCGTTCGCTGAGGCTGGCGCGGGTAATCACTTTACCACGGCGCGAACGCACCCAGACCAGTTGCCCGTCAGTGATACCGCGTTGTTCCGCATCCGCCGGGTTCAATTGTACCCGACCCGGTTCGTCGGCCAGGCTTTGCAGCGCAGCGCAGTTCCCGGTCATGGAACGACAGGAGTAATGCCCCACTTCGCGCACTGTGCAGAGCACCAGAGGATAGTCTTCGTCTGGTGTTTCAGCGGGCGCTCGCCAGGGCGCGGCAAACAGTTGCCCTTTGCCGGTTGGCGTGTCGAAGTGATTATCTTTGTACAAATACGGTGTGCCGGGGTGATCGAGCGTTGGGCATGGCCACTGGACATGGCCCATTTCGCCCATTTTTTCGTATGTTACGCCGTAGAACAGCGGACACAGCGCGCGCATCTCATCCCAGATCTGCTGGTTTGAGGTGTAGTGCATCGGATAGCCCATTTCTGTCGCCAGCAGGCTGATGATCTCCCAGTCGCGTTTTACGTTGCCGCTGGCCTCAATGGCCTTGCCGAAACGCTGGAAGCCACGATCGGCACAGGTAAAGACGCCCCCGTGTTCGCCCCAGGAGGTGGCGGGTAACAGAACATCCGCCACTTCCGCCGTTTTGGTCATGAAGATGTCCTGAACCACCACAAAGTCGAGCGCCTCAAAGCCGCTGCGCACCAGACCGAGATCGGCCTCCGTCTGCAGCGGATCTTCCCCCATGATGTAATAGGCTTTGACTTTACCTTCCAGGGCGAGATGCGGCACCTCGGTAATACGCGTGCCGACGCGATCGTCCATTACCGTAACGTCAATTCCCCAGGCATCGGCGAACTTCTGCCTGATAGCCGGGTCCGTCACGTCCTGATAGCCGGGGAACATATTGGGCAAAACGCCCATGTCACACGCTCCCTGCACGTTATTTTGTCCGCGAACGGGACCGACGCCGACGGCAGGGCGACCAAGGTTACCGGTTAACAGCGCCAGACTCGAAAGCCCTTTTACCACATCTACGGCCTGACCAAACTGTGTGACGCCCATTCCCCACATCACGGTCGCGGAGGGGGCCGCTGCGAAAGTGCGCATCGCCTGGCGGACATCGTGGGCGGGTATGCCGGTCAGATGTTCGACCTTCTCTGGCGCGTACTCTTTCACCGTCTGCCGGTAGGCCTCAAGCCCCTCCGTAAAGCGTGCGACGTAGTTTTTGTCGTACAACTCCTCTTCCAGCAGCACATAGCCAAAGGCGTTAACCAGTGCCATATTGCTGCCGTTTTTCAGTTGCAGATGTTGGTCGGCAATGCGGGCTGTTTCAATCCGACGCGGATCGCAGACGATAATTTTCGCACCGTTCTCACGGGCTTTCAGCACGCGGCGGGCGACAATAGGATGGGAATCGGCGCAGTTGTATCCGAAAACCAGCAGGCATTTTGAGTGTTCAATGTCGTTAATGGAATTACTCATCGCGCCGTTGCCCAGCGTTTCCTGCAAACCCGCCACGGAAGGCCCGTGGCAGACGCGTGCGCAGCAGTCCACGTTGTTGGTATGGAGTACCGCACGGGCGAATTTCTGCATCACATAGTTGGTTTCATTGCCCGTCCCCCGGGAAGAGCCGGTGGTCATGATGGACCGCGGGCCGAACTGCGCTTTAATGTTTTTAAGCTTGTTGGCGGTATAACGAATGGCCTCGTCCCAGGTGACCGGGGTAAAGGGTTCGCCTTTGTGGTAGCGGATCATCGGTTGCGTCAGGCGAGGGGTGAGCAAGCGGGTATCGTTAAGGAAGTCCCAGCCGTAAAAGCCTTTCAGGCACAAGGTGCCCTGATTGGTTACGCCGTCTGCGGCTTCGGCACGGATAATACGGTTATTTTCAACAACGAGGTTTAATTTACAGCCTGCACCACAGTAAGGGCAGACGCTGGCGATTTTTTTCATCAATAACAGACCTGTTAAGAAATGAAGCAAGATGACCGGAGAGCCCGATCCCGTAAAGAGGAGTAAGCAGGAAGTGTGCCATCTTTACGATGCGTGTTTCACAGGGTGTTATGAGGGGGGAGGGGTGTCATCGTCAGGCTGGTCGACAGTTATGACGATGACACGTTAGCTAATTTTAAAGGTCGTCCATTGTGTAACCCACAACAATTTCCAGCGTTTTACGAATGACGTCGGCCTGAACCACGTCATCCGTCGCTTCCAGCGTCTGGATCAGCCAGAGAATGATCGCTTTGTTGGTAAGGTGACCTTCCGTGGCCAGGACACAACGTACTGCAGTAGAAAAAATCGCGGATTCTTCAGCAAAACGATCGCCAGCGTGGCGGAAATACTCCGACAAAGCGCTGTCCAGAAAAGCCGAATGGTATTCGGGTTGTGGCTGAATATTCTGTCTCATTTGTTCTCACCGTAGCTGTTAAATTGCAGTCAATGTATTTTCCTGGGATTGGACGGTTTTCCATCACCAAATAACGGCACTACATTGTCTCTGTTATCCTTGAGAGATCCCTCTCTGATTGGTCGTCCTTGCGCGGTTCTGCGACGTATAAAGGCGCTGTTTTTTGAGCCGATGTCGGCTATCACCCTCGCCAGTGTCTCCCGCCGCCGGGGATCCTTTTCATGTATTTGCATTTTACGCAGACGCTGTACCAGAGAATCGGTCGTCAGTGGCCCCCGTTCTTTCAGAAGGGAAAGCACGGCTTCACCGATAAGCTGGTCTGTGAGTCTTTCAGCGTCACTGCGATTCATAACGTTACCGTTCGAAGAGCAAACCAAGCAGCATGTGGTAATGCTGTTCCTCTTCCGGCCCTTCGGCCTTTTCGAGGCGACTTAAGAGTTTGGTGCAGAGCGACTTGCGGTTGAGGTTTCGCCCGTCGCTAAGAATTTCAACCACAACTTCACCCAGCGTTTCCTGTTGCGTTGGAAGCGCGGCTTTTTCGAAGTACTGCGCAATAGCGGCGGCAGAATCTGCGACGTAACCGTTCTGTTGCATGTTTCGCTCCTGTAAAATTTAGTAATCACTAACGTTACATTTAAGGTATACACAAATCCCAAATCTGTACATTAAAAATGTACAGATTTTTAAATATTTTATGATATATTTTATAAACCTTTTACATTTCAGAGGGTTATTGATGGAGTTTGTAACGGTATCGTAACAGAATATATTGTACAACTTGAAGCGTCGTGGTTAAGTTGTACAACATCGAAAACTCGGGTCATAAACGTCCTAAATCATTGAGGCGTAAATTATTTGCCTGACAATTAATATGCTATAACAGAACTCTATCCACGCGTTTTCGTGGCCAAACCCCTAACCCCTCCAGGAAAAGCATGCTGACAACCATCATATACCGCAGCCATATCTGCGATGACGTTCCGGTGAAAGCGCTGGAAACCATGGTCGCTGCTGCAGATAGTAAAAACCGACAATCCGACGTCACGGGGATCCTGTTGTTTAACGGCACGCACTTTTTTCAGTTGCTCGAAGGGCCAGTCGAAAACGTGACCGCCATTTATGAGCAGATCTGCCGCGATCCGCGTCACCACAATGTGGTGGAACTGATGCGCGATCACGGACCTTCCCGGCGTTTTGGCAATGTTGGGATGGAGCTCTTTGATTTGCGTCACTTCGACCGGGAAGATGTTCTTCAGCAGGTGCTTAATAAGGGCACGACCCGCTATCAGCTGACCTATAACGATCGTCCGCTGCAATTCTTCCGCACGTTCGTTGAGGCAACCGAGAAGGCCAACTATTTTGAATTGCCGCCCGCCGATGCCTGGGATTTTATCCCCGAGGAGACGCCGTTATCCGCACAACCGCCGGTGGTAGCAAAAGGGGCGGACTGCAGCTTTGCATTTCAGCCGATTGTGGATCCCTTTATGCAGGAGGTGGTCTCCTGGGAGGCACTGCTGCGCACGCCATCCGGCGACTCGCCACGGGCCTATTTTGCGGCGCTTCCGCGCGAAGAGGTCTACGCAGCAGATTTGCACAGCAAACAGGTTGCGCTCTCCATGGCCAGTGCGCTGGGGCTACAGAATCAGACGCTGTCGATTAACCTGTTGCCCATGACGCTGGTCAATGTCCCGCATGCCGTCGATTTCCTGCTCACCGCTATCGACGCGAACGGCTTTGTGCCGGAGCAAATTGTGGTGGAATTCACCGAAAGTGAAGCCATCTCGCGCTTCGATGAGTTTACCCATTCGGTCCGGCAGTTAAAAAGTGCCGGTATCAGCGTGACGATCGATCACTTCGGGGCCGGTTTTGCCGGGCTGCAGTTGCTGGCCCAGTTCCAGCCGGACAGAATTAAGATTAATCGCGATCTGGTGCTGGATGTGCATAAAAGCGGTCCGCGTCAGGCCATCATTCAGGCGATTATCAAGTGCTGTTCCTCGCTGGAAATTCAGTTCTGCGCCGTTGGCGTAGAGAAGGCTGAGGAGTGGATGTGGCTGGAATCTGCGGGAATTTCCCAGTTCCAGGGGCATCTGTTTGCCAGCCCCCGACATGGCGGCATTCCGGCAATTTCGTGGCCCGAGAAAAAGTCTGGATTGTGATAAAGCTGTACAACCTTTGGCAGAGTTAACTGTACGGAAGGCGGAATTTAGACAACAATAGAGTTAACGGCGTGGATGGTGTCCTCACCATTCACCTGTTTCAAACTGAGGTCTTAGTTATACAAATAGCTTGTACAATCTGATAAGGTTGCTGTGGTTGGGTATGGAAGTATTGAGCGTGAGGGAGTTAATGGCCTATTACAGTATCGGCGAAGTCGCCGAACGATGCGGTATCAACCCCGTTACGCTGCGTGCCTGGCAGCGCCGTTATGGTTTGTTGAAGCCGCAGCGCAGTGAAGGGGGTCATCGTCAGTTCGACGACGAGGATATCCTGCGTATTGAAGAGATCAAACGTCTGATGAAATCAGGCGTTTCGGTGGGGAAAGTAAAAGCCTTGCTGGAGAACAAGGAAGTGATGACCCAAGGTAACTGGGCCGCTTTCCAGGAAGAGATGATGACCGTTTTGCGCTATGCCAGCCCGGCAAAACTGCGCGCAAAAATTGGCGAGTTTCGCCGCGATCACGCGATGGATGCGCTGATCGACAACATTATTACCCCCGTAAGGCAGCGCATGAATCAGGATCAAAATACGGTGCGCCACATGGCGAGCCTGTTTGATGGTGTGCTGATCGAATTCGCCGTGGCAAGCCTGGCAGAATCGCGTAAAAAAGCCGGTAAAGATGCGTTGCTCATCGGTTGGGAGTGCGACGACCGCACTCATCTGTGGCTTGAAGCCGCGCGCTTAGCCAATAAGGGCTGGCATATCGACGTGCTGGCAGAGCCGATTGATTCACCGCGTCCCGAACTCTTCCCCGGGCAGAAACTCTTTGTCTGGACGGGAAAATCGCCCACGCCCCGTCAGCAGGAACAGCTCGATCACTGGCGTGAACAGGGTTTTTCCGTCGCCTTTCATCATTAATCATCAGAGGCCTTGAGGGCCTTTTTCTTTTTTGTCCCTTTCCCCACAAAAATACTCAGCTTGTGTGGCGCTCATTCCATGCATCTGAAAATTGAATATTGCCGTCAATAATTCTCCAGGTGATTTTTTCATATTGAATGCTGACGCTTTCAATGTGATTCATTTTATCGTTGCCAGCCAGTTTTATATTCGGAACGCTGCAATGGACGCCAGTTAGTTTCACATTCTCCATAAGAACGGTGTAATAGCAAACCTCCTGGCCTGCATCATTGATATGGTAAAACCTGATTTCTGCGCTTTTCAGCGTCTGCCCGGTTGCTGCAGCCTTGTAAAGATATGGCGTAGAACTATCAACCTCTTTTTCAATCATCATGGATGAGTGCTGGCGGGTGCCGGTGATTTTGCCGTTTGCGCTGTCAACGGGTAAATTTATACCGTGGCTCAGGCCGATAATTTCAATACTTCCTTCACGATCTTGTACGTCAACAGATCCTTTGATATCTGCACCGCCATCGTCTTTAAGCCACATATATGGAGGTATAGGCATTTTATTTTCTCCTTATTTTTTTGATTAACTTCATTGTTAAAATATAAAAAGGGCTAATAATAATTAGCATTGTAATCCAGTCAATAAATGAATAGGCGTCATACATTGATTCTGCATTCTCATTTCCGTTGATAAACATTGCTGTTTTTCTGGCTAAATCATAATCAACATATAATTCAGGTCCTGGTAGCATATAACCAACAATAAGCAATAAAATGAGAAAATAAATAATTTTACTTGCCCTACATACAAGGTTTTTTAACGTAGCCACCCGCTACCACCTCCACCCATCCCCGCGCCATTAGTGACCGCATGCATGGAACCTGAATAAGTGATGTACTCATTAGGGCGTTACGAATCATCGCAAAATCAGACATATTGGCGATAGTTATGCATCCTTTTGAAACCGTACCGGGATGCAGTCGAAAATTTCCACGTTTTACGCTTTCTATCCATGTGTAATCATCAATGCCCCAGTCTTCACGCCACAAAGCAAACCAGTCAGATTTACCAAAAGCATTTCGGCCAACAAATCTATTAGCTATATCGTGAATCTCTTCTTTTTTTTGCGAAAACCAATTGCCTTCCCTGCGATCTACAATCCAGTATTTTCCTGGGGGGATAGAACCAGTGTTTGCGACATGCCCGCAACTGGCATTGTTTCTGCTGGCCCCCAACCCCGAATGCGCCATGAACACGCCCACTCCAAACAGATTGAAAGGTGCGTAATCTGCGCCGTTTAGAATCATCTTTCCCTGTAACGCCATGTAACACCCAAAGTCCTTGAAATGTGTGTGGTTAATTCTACAGCGATTAATTATGCGATCCAGAGTTAGGGTATGTTTTCAGAAAAAGACCCTAATTATTAGATTGTTTACTGTCGAAAAGTGCTATCTCGCTGTGTTAGTGGATGGGCTGGCCATCTTTCTATGCACCAAATCGCATCTTCATGATGGTGTGTACGCCATTAAAGAAGCTATCTCAAAAATAGGCATTTCCGATGCATATTTTGCTTTTCCTTTTAATCAGACGATCGCCGCAGCGAAATGCATTATTAATCAATGCATTGAACAATTAAATCCATCCCGCCAGCATCCTCTCACAGAGTCTATGCTTAATAAAACCAGGCAAAAAGGGCGATTAAGCCTAATGCCCCTGCTGTCAGAGGGTTGAAGTGATAATCGTTATCACTAACATGGTGTTATGCCCTGATGGCTTATCAGATGAGGTGGACCTATGGAACTGCATTCAGAAACCTTTAACCCTGCCGATTTCGCCTGGCGCGGTTTAACGCTCACGCCAGCGGCGGCGGCACATATTCATGAGCTGGTGGCGAAAAAGCCAGAGATCCTCGGCGTGCGTTTAGGGGTCAAGCAGACCGGCTGCGCGGGGTTTGGTTATGTGCTCGACACCGTCACCGAACCCGAAAAAGATGATCTGGTGTTTGAAACGGATGGCGCAAAACTGTATGTCGCGCTTCAGGCGATGCCGTTTATCGACGGCACCGAAGTGGACTACGTGCGTGAAGGTTTAAACCAGTTATTCAAATTTCATAACCCGAAAGCCCAGAACGAATGTGGCTGCGGCGAAAGCTTTGGGGTATAGGCGGTACTATGTCTCGTAATACTGAAGCAACGAGTGAAGTAAATACCTGGAGCGGCGGACACCTCAACTATAAAGAGGGGTTCTTCACCCAGCTGCAAACTGATGAACTGGCGAAGGGCATCAACGAAGATGTCGTGCGCGCAATTTCAGCCAAACGTAACGAGCCGGAGTGGATGCTCGAATTCCGTCTGAGCGCTTACCGGGCCTGGCTGGAGATGGAAGAGCCGCACTGGCTGAAAGCCCACTACGATAAGTTAAATTATCAGGATTACAGCTACTACTCTGCACCTTCCTGCGGCAGCTGTGACGACACCTGCGCCTCGCAGCCCGGCGCGGTACAGCAAACCGGGGCGGATAATAGCTTCCTGAGTAAAGAGGTGGAAGAGGCGTTTAACCAGCTTGGCGTGCCGGTTCGCGAAGGGAAAGAGGTGGCGGTGGACGCCATTTTTGACTCTGTCTCGGTGGCAACCACCTACCGTGAGAAGCTGGCGGAACAGGGGATCATTTTCTGCTCTTTCGGCGAAGCGATCCACGATCACCCGGAACTGGTGAAAAAGTACATTGGCACCGTGGTGCCGTCTAACGACAACTTCTTCGCGGCGCTCAACGCAGCGGTCGCCTCAGACGGCACCTTCATCTACGTGCCGAAAGGGGTACGTTGTCCAATGGAGCTGTCGACCTATTTCCGCATCAACGCGGAAAAGACCGGCCAGTTCGAGCGCACCATTCTGGTGGCGGACGAAGGAAGCTACGTCAGCTACATCGAAGGGTGTTCCGCGCCGGTGCGCGACAGCTACCAGCTCCACGCCGCGGTGGTTGAAGTCATCATCCATAAAGACGCCGAAGTGAAATACTCCACGGTGCAGAACTGGTTCCCGGGCGACGGTAATACCGGCGGTATCCTCAACTTCGTCACCAAGCGTGCGCTGTGCGAAGGCGAAAACAGCAAGATGTCCTGGACCCAGTCTGAAACCGGCTCGGCCATTACCTGGAAGTATCCGAGCTGTATTTTGCGCGGGGATAACTCCATCGGCGAGTTTTATTCCGTTGCGCTGACCAGCGGCCATCAGCAGGCGGATACCGGCACCAAGATGATCCACATTGGTAAAAACACCAAATCGACCATCATCTCAAAAGGTATTTCCGCCGGACACAGCCAGAACAGCTATCGCGGGCTGGTGAAAATCATGCCAACGGCCACCAACGCGCGAAACTTTACCCAGTGTGACTCCATGCTGATTGGCGCAGACTGCGGCGCGCATACCTTCCCGTACGTGGAGTGTCGCAACAACAGCGCCCAGCTTGAGCATGAGGCGACAACGTCGCGTATCGGGGAAGATCAGCTTTTCTACTGCCTGCAGCGCGGGATCAGTGAAGAAGATGCCATCTCGATGATTGTCAACGGCTTCTGTAAGGACGTGTTCTCTGAACTGCCGCTGGAATTTGCCGTTGAAGCCCAGAAACTCCTCGCCATTAGTCTTGAACACAGCGTCGGTTAAGGAAAGCACATGTTAAGTATTAAAGATTTACAGGTTAGCGTGGAAGACAAAGCCATCCTGCGTGGCCTCAATTTTGACGTCAAGCCGGGTGAAGTCCACGCCATTATGGGGCCGAATGGCTCCGGGAAAAGTACGCTTTCAGCGACGCTGGCGGGACGCGAAGATTACGAAGTGACCAACGGCTCGGTGGAGTTTAACGGCAAAGATTTGCTGGAGATGTCACCGGAAGAGCGCGCGGGGGAGGGCATCTTTATGGCTTTCCAGTATCCGGTCGAAATTCCGGGCGTCAGTAATCAGTTCTTCCTGCAAACGGCGCTCAACGCGGTACGCAAATACCGTGGCCTGGAGGCGCTGGATCGTTTTGATTTTCAGGACCTGATGGAAGAGAAGATCAAGCTGCTGAAAATGCCGGAAGATCTGCTGACGCGCTCGGTAAACGTCGGTTTCTCCGGCGGCGAGAAGAAGCGCAACGACATTCTGCAGATGGCGGTGCTTGAACCTGAACTGTGCATTCTGGATGAGACCGATTCCGGTCTGGATATCGATGCCCTCAAGATTGTCGCCGACGGGGTGAATTCTCTGCGCGACGGCAAACGGTCATTCATTATCGTTACCCACTATCAGCGTATTCTTGACTACATCAAACCGGATTACGTCCACGTGCTTTACCAGGGGCGCATTGTGAAATCCGGTGATTTCACGCTGGTCAAACAACTGGAGGAGCAGGGTTATGGCTGGCTTACCGAACAGCAGTAATGCGCTTCAGCAGTGGCACCGCCTGTTTGAAGCGCAGGGCGGAAGGCGTTCTGAGCAGGCACAACAGCACCTGCAACAGATGCTGCGCCTCGGTTTACCCACGCGTAAACATGAGAACTGGAAGTACACGCCGCTTGAGGGCCTGCTGAACGCTGAATTTGTCTCACAACGGGCGGATATCACCCCGATGCAGCGCGATGCACTGGCGCTGAATGTGGATGCTCTGCGCCTGGTGTTTGTCGACGGCCAGTTCCGTCCTGATCTGAGCGACAGCACCGACGAGAGCGGTTATACGATCGCCATTAATGATGAGCGCCAGAGCCTGACGGCACCCGTGCAGCCGGAGGTCTTTCTGCACCTTACCGAGAGCCTGGCACAGAGTGTGACGCAGATTCACGTGAAGCGAAACCAGCGCCCGGCGAAACCGCTGCTGCTGATGCATATCACCCAGGGCCTGGACGGCGATGAAATCAATACTGCGCACTATCGCCACCATCTGGAGCTGGCGGAGGGGGCGGAGGCCACGATTATTGAACATTACGTCAGCCTCAACGATACCCGCCACTTTACCGGGGCGCGCCTGACGATGAATGTCGCCGCCAACGCTCAGCTGCACCATATCAAGCTGGCATTCGAGAACCCGCAGAGTCACCACTTTGCGCATAACGATATCCTGCTTGGACAAGATGCAGCGGCATACAGCCACAGCTTCCTGCTGGGGGGCGCGGTACTGCGTCACAATACCAGTACGCAGCTTAACGGCGAGAACACCACCCTGCGCATCAACAGCCTGGCGATGCCGGTCAAATCGGAAGTGTGTGATACGCGGACCTGGCTTGAGCACAACAAAGGCTACTGCAACAGCCGCCAGCTGCACAAAACCATTGTCAGCGACAAAGGCCGCGCGGTGTTTAACGGTCTGATCAATGTGGCGCAACACGCCATTAAGACCGACGGGCAGATGACCAACAACAACCTGCTGCTGGGGCGCCTGGCAGAAGTGGACACCAAGCCGCAGCTGGAGATCTATGCCGACGACGTCAAATGCAGCCACGGCGCCACGGTCGGGCGCATTGACGATGAACAGATGTTCTATCTGCGTTCGCGCGGTATTGACCAGCAGGCGGCGCAGAAAATGATTATCTACGCCTTTGCCGCAGAGCTGACGGAGGCGCTGGATGATGGCCTGTTAAAACAGCAGGTGCTGGCCCGTATTGGTCAGCGTCTGCCTGGAGGCGAAGCATGAGTTTTCCCGTAGAGAAAGTACGGGCCGATTTCCCGGTTCTGACCCGTGAAGTGAATGGACTGCCGCTGGCCTATCTCGACAGTGCAGCCAGCGCGCAAAAACCGAATCAGGTGGTGGATGCAGAAGCCGAATTCTACCGCCACGGTTACGCCGCCGTGCATCGCGGTATTCATACGCTGAGCGCAGAGGCGACCCAGCGTATGGAGAACGTCCGCACCCAGGTGGCCGATTTTCTGAATGCGCGATCGCCGGAAGAACTGGTGTTTGTGCGCGGCACGACGGAAGGGATCAACCTTGTCGCCAACAGCTGGGGCAGTGCGCAGGTCCACGCGGGCGATAACATCATCATCACCGAGATGGAACACCACGCCAATATCGTGCCGTGGCAGATGCTCTGTGAGCGTGTGGGTGCTGCGCTACGGGTGATCCCGTTGAATCAGGATGGCACGCTTCAGCTTGAGCACCTTGATGCCCTGCTGGACGACCGCACGCGGCTGGTGGCGATAACCCAGGTCTCTAACGTGCTGGGCACTGAAAACCCGGTGGCAGAGATCGTCGAAAAAGCCCACCGGGCGGGCGCGAAGGTCCTGATTGATGGCGCTCAGGCGGTGATGCATCACGCGGTGGATGTGCAGGCGCTGGACTGCGATTTTTACGTCTTCTCCGGGCATAAGCTTTATGGCCCAACCGGGATCGGCGTGTTGTATGTGAAAGACGATATTTTGCAGGCCATGCCGCCGTGGGAAGGGGGCGGCTCGATGATCGCCACCGTCAGCCTGTCGGAAGGGACCACCTACGCGCACGCGCCGTGGCGTTTTGAGGCTGGTACGCCCAACACCGGCGGGATTATCGGGCTTGGGGCTGCTCTCTCTTATGTCTCCTCCATTGGCCTTGAGGCCATCCAGGATTATGAGCAGATGCTGATGCACTACGCGCTGCAGGAGCTTGCCAGCGTGCCCGAGTTGACCCTGTATGGCCCGGCCAACCGGCAGGGCGTGATTGCGTTCAATCTGGGAAAACACCATGCCTATGATGTGGGCAGTTTCCTCGATAACTATGGCGTGGCCGTGCGTACGGGG
The DNA here is from genome assembly GCF_050031595.1 of Enterobacter cloacae complex sp. 309I3. NCBI lineage: Bacteria > Pseudomonadati > Pseudomonadota > Gammaproteobacteria > Enterobacterales > Enterobacteriaceae > Enterobacter > Enterobacter cloacae complex sp. 309I3. Next base: position 2,057,943 of record NZ_JBLGWI010000001.1, read on the forward strand.
CACCACTGTGCCATGCCGCTGATGGCATTTTATCAGGTCCCGGCAATGTGCCGCGCGTCGCTGGTGATGTACAACACAACGGAAGAGGTCGACAGGCTGGTGGCGGGGCTAAAACGCATTCACCAGTTGCTGGGCTAACGGAGAAGCGAACAATGGCAGAGTTGCCGGACAAAGATAAATTACTGCGTAACTTCGGACGTTGCGCAAACTGGGAAGAAAAGTATCTCTATATTATTGAGCTGGGGCAGCGTTTGCCGCCGCTCAGTGAAGAGGCGCATAACCCGGATAATATTATTCAGGGCTGCCAGAGCCAGGTGTGGATTGTGATGGAGCAAAAGGGCGACGGTACGATTGAATTGCACGGCGACAGCGATGCCGCGATTGTGAAAGGGCTTATCGCCGTGGTCTTTATTCTCTACCACCAGATGTCCGCGCAGGATATTGTCGCCTTTGATGTGCGCCCGTGGTTTGAAAAAATGGCCCTGACCCAACACCTCACCCCGTCCCGCTCCCAGGGGCTGGAAGCGATGATTCGCGCCATCCGCGCCAAAGCTGCAATCATTAGCTAGACTTACAGGACAGCATTCATTCTGTTTCGCGAGGTGGTTCCCGCCTCGCTGGTTTTTCAGCTTTCTGGCGTTCTGTCAGTGAATAAGGAATCTCAGCATGAAGCGCGCGTCTCTAATAACACTCTTACTCCTTGGTTCGCTCGGCGCTCTTAATTCGGCCAGTGCGATGGATTATCCGTTACCGCCCGCAGGCAGCCGTCTGATTGGGCAAAATCAAACCTACACAATACAGGAAGGGGATACCAAACTTCAGACCATCGCACGTCGGTTTAATACTGCGGCACAGCTCATCCTTGAAACCAATAATACCATTGCGCCGGTAAACCCTGCGCCGGGAACGGTGATTACCATTCCATCCCAGATGCTGCTTCCGGACACGCCACGCGAAGGTATTGTGGTGAACCTGGCCGAGTTACGGCTTTACTACTATCCGCCGGGGGGAAATATTGTTCAGGTCTTCCCGCTGGGGATTGGACAGCTGGGACTTGAGACGCCGGTCACGACGACCCGCGTGAGTCAGAAGATCCCTAATCCAACCTGGACCCCGACGCCGGGCATCAGAGCGCGCTCTCTGGAGCAGGGCATTAAATTGCCGCCGGTCGTACCCGCCGGGCCAAATAACCCGCTGGGGCGCTTTGCACTGCGTTTAGGCGTGGGCAATGGGGAATATCTCATCCACGGTACCAGTGCGCCGGACAGCGTTGGGCTGCGGGTGAGTTCAGGTTGTATGCGCATGAATGCCCCGGACATTAAAGCCCTGTTCGAACAGGTGCGGGTCGGCACACGGGTGCAGATTATTAATGAGCCGGTGAAGTTCTCCGTCGAGCCGGATGGCAAACGCTATATTGAAGTGCATCGTCCGCTGGCGCAGGTGGAGGGAGAAAACCCGCAGATTACACCTATTACCCATTCCGCTGACTTTGCCTCGTTTGTTTCTCAGGCAGGAAGTGACAAAGCGCTTATTGATAAAGCCTTGTCGCGCCGGGCGGGGATCCCGGTCGCCGTATCGGCGGCTAACGGCCCGTCGGCCAGCAACAACGTGCAGTCCGTGCAGAACAGCCGTGTCTCTGCTGCGGTAACGGAAGAGGATGGCGAGAAGGTGACGCAGTAGGGGGTTTGACGCAGGCAAAAAAAATGGCGCACAATGTGCGCCATTTTATTAACAGGTACTATTACTTACGGTATTTAGTAGCCTGGTTGTCCAGACGCTGGTTAGCGCGAGCTGCGTCGTCTTTAGCAGCCTGAACGTCGGAACGCATTGCGTTCACGTCGTTGCTCAGCTGGTCAACTTTAGCGTTCAGAGTCTGAACGTCAGAAGACAGCTGATCGATTTTAGCGTTGCTGGAGCAACCTGCCAGCAGAGTAGAACCCAGGATTACCGCGCCCAGTACCAGTTTAGTACGATTCATTATTAATACCCTCTAGATTGAGTTAATCTCCATGTAGCGTTACAAGTATTACACAAACTTTTTTGGGTTGAGAATATTTTTTTGATGGGAATACGCCTATTTTTGATCGTTCGCTCAAAGAAGCAACGAATTCGGCATTTTTGTCGAAAAAGCTATGTTAAAAAAGGCATTTTTCATCGGATTCGTCTTACATAAATCGCGATTAAATAGAAAAACCCGATTTGCTTTTTGAATAGAGTTGGCTAATACCACGAATAAAAAAAGCGCCCCGAAGGACGCTTTTTATCAAAAACTAATTCGTTTGAACATTATTACAGCACGTGAACAGAGGCGGTATTGGTTGTACCACTCGGTACCAGTGCACCCGATACCATTACCACCACGTCGCCTTTCTGTGCCAGGCCGCTTTCCAGCGCCAGTTCTTTACCCTGAATGTAGAAATCGTCAGTAGAGGCGATCTCTTTCACCAGATGCGCAACAACACCTTTGCTCAGCACCAGCTGACGCGCAGTGGTTTCATTGGTGGTCAGCGCCAGGATGGTAGCATCCGGGAAGTATTTACGTACGGCACGCGCAGATTTACCGCCCTGCGTTGCAACCACGATCAGTGGCGCTTCCAGCTTCTCAGCCGTTTCTACCGCACCGCGGCAGACCGCTTCAGTGATGCGCAGTTTGCGGCTGTCGTTGTTGAAGTCCAGACGGCTGGTCATCACGCGGTCAGTACGCTCGCAGATGGTGGCCATAATGGACACCGCTTCCAGCGGATATTTACCTTTCGCGGATTCGCCAGACAGCATGACGGCATCAGTACCGTCGAGGATGGCGTTCGCCACGTCGCCTGCTTCTGCGCGGGTTGGACGTGGGTTTTTGATCATGGAGTCCAGCATCTGGGTGGCAGTGATAACCACTTTACGTGCGCGGACACATTTCTCGATCATCATCTTCTGCGCGAAGATCACCTCTTCAACCGGGATTTCAACACCCAGGTCGCCACGCGCAACCATGATACCGTCAGACGCTTCGAGTATTTCGTCGAAGTTGTTCAGGCCTTCCTGGTTTTCGATTTTGGAGATGATCTGGATCTTCTCGCCGCCGTGCGCTTTCAGGTGCTCACGGATTTCGACCACGTCGGAACGTTTACGGATGAAGGAGGCAGCTACGAAATCAACGCCTTGCTCGCAGCCGAAGATCAGGTCTTGCTTGTCTTTTTCAGCCAGTGCTGGCAGCGCGATAGAAACGCCTGGCAGGTTAACGCCTTTGTTTTCGCCCAGGTCGCCGTTGTTCAGCACTTTACAGATGACTTTGTTGCCTTCGATGGCGGTCACTTCCATTCCGATCAGACCATCGTCTACCAGCACGGTGTTACCCACAGACAGATCGCTGGTGAAGCCTTCATAGGTTACCGCAACGATTTCGCTGTTACCGACCACAGACTTGTCAGTGGTGAAGGTGAAGGTCTGGCCCGCTTTCAGGGAGACGTCGTTACCGCCTTCCAGTTTGATGGTGCGGATTTCAGGACCTTTGGTATCCAGCAGGATGGCGGCTTTTTTACCGGTCTTGCTCATGACGTTGCGCAAGTTCTGGATACGCTGACCATGTTCAGCGTAGTCACCGTGAGAGAAGTTCAGACGCATAACGTTCATGCCGGCGTCCAGCATTTTGGTCAGCATCTCTTCAGATTCGGTTTTCGGGCCGATGGTACAAACAATTTTCGTCTTTTTCATGACAGTCTTAGTCTTTAAGTTGGGAAGGATATGGAAATCTCGCTCCGGGGGCGCACCGCCGCGGAGTCAAACCTGTGTTGCAAAAGAGTATATGACACGCACTAAGGATAGGAGACATCAAATGAGCGTGCAGAAGAAAGTGTGCCTGAGTGACAGCCCAACGAAGGAGAGGAGAAGTTGTACGTTGTTTTTTGTATTCCAAGCGCTGAAACCATTCACCAGGGATTTGGCGCGCATTATACGCTGATTTTAAGATAAAAGGAAAATGGAAACGGTGTTTCAGAAATAATCTGTGCAGTTTCACATAATATTGTTATCAATGCGTTAAGGCATAATGACATCTTATGGCGGCAGGCGAGGGGCCTGCCGCCTTTTGCTTATTTTTCCAGCGCCTGACTCAGATCGGCAATCAGATCGTGTGCCTCTTCGATCCCCACGGACAGGCGGATCAGCTGCGGCACAATGCCGTTAGCCAGACGCTGCTCGCGCGGAATTGAGGCGTGGGTCATGCTGTAGGGCTGACTCACCAGGCTTTCCACACCGCCGAGACTTTCTGCGAGGGTGAACAGCTTCAGCTTGCGGATCACCTCCGTCGCACGTTGCGCATCGCCTTTCACCACGACGGAAATCATCCCGCCCGGCAGCGCCATTTGCCTGCGGGCGAGCTGATAGTGCGGGTGCGAATCCAGCCCCGGATAGAACACCTTTTCGACCTGCGGCTGCTGCGCAAGCCATTGCGCAATCGCCAGCGCGTTGCTGCTGTGCTTTTCCATCCGCAGAGCCAGGGTACGCATTCCGCGCAGCGTCAGAAAACTGCTGAAGGGATCGAGCACGCCGCCGATGGCGTTTTGCAGATAACCCAACCGTTCCGCCAGCGCCGGGTTATCGCCCACCACCGCCAGCCCGGCTACCACGTCGGAATGGCCGTTCAGGTATTTGGTGGCGGAGTGCACTACGATATCAAAACCCAGCTCCAGCGGACGGTGAATGACCGGGGAGGCGAAGGTGTTATCCGCCACGCTTATCACGTTATGGCGGCGGGCAATGGCCCCGATGGCTGCCAGGTCGGCCAGTTTCAGCAGCGGGTTAGTCGGCGTCTCCACCCAGATCATGCGCGTTTGGGGACCAATGGCGGCTTCCAGCGCGGCCAGATCGTCGGGCTTTACCCAGCTGACCCGCAGCCCGGTGCTGCGCTTGCGCACGTTTTCAATCAGACGGTAGGTGCCGCCATACACGTCATCAATGGCGACGATATGGCTGTCTTTATCCAGCAGCTCCAGTACGGTGGAAATGGCGGCCAGACCGGAGGCAAAAGCATAGCCGCGCGTGCCGCCTTCCAGTTCGGCGATGGCGGTTTCCAGCGCATGGCGGGTAGGATTGCCGCTTCGGGAATATTCGTAGCCGGTATGCTCCCCCGGCGACGGTTGCGCAAACGTCGAGGTGGCGTAAATGGGCGGCATGACCGCGCCGTGTTGATCGTTAACCTGGCCGCTGTGTACGCTGAGCGTGGCGAGATTTTTCATTCTTGTTTCCTTATTGCTGTAGACGGTTGCGCCAGGCGGTGAGGAGGTCGCTGCGGGTGATCAGACCCAGAAAACGGTCATTGTCATTAATCACCGCCACCAGACCGCGGTCAAAGATGGCGTGCAGGGCGCTTTCCGGCGCGTGCTTATCAAGAATCTCCACCTGTTGCGTCATGGCCGCCGTGACGGGGAGGGCAAAGCGAGCCCCGTCACCGCCAATGTGGCGCAGCAGATCCCACTCATCAATAATGCCTACCACCTTGCCGTTCTCCAGCACCGGCAGCTGCGAGATGTCATACAGGCGCATGCGTGCCAGTACGGTGGAAAGCGTGTCGTCCGGGGCGGCGGTGACGGTGGCGCCCTCGTCGTGGCGCAGCGCAATGTAGTCGGAGAGATCGCCTGCCTGCGGGCGAGACATCAGCCCCTGCTGGCGCATCCAGTCATCGTTGAACATCTTTGAGAGGTATTTGTTGCCGCTGTCGCAGGCGAAGGTCACCACGCGTTTCGGCGTGGTCTGTGCCTGGCAATACTTCAGCGCGGCTGCCAGCAGGGTTCCGCTGGAGGAGCCAGCCAGAATGCCTTCCGTTTTCAGCAGCTCGCGCGCGGTGGCGAACGCGTCGCGGTCGGTGATGCGCCAGGCGCGATTCACCCCGTCAATGTGGGCCAGTGGCGGAATAAAGTCTTCGCCAATTCCCTCAACCAGCCAGGAGCCCGCGTCGCGGTAGCGTCCGGTTTCCACCTGGTCGGCCAGAACCGATCCTGCCGGGTCTGCGAGGACAAACTCAGTGTGCGGAGAGTGTTCGGCGAACCACGCCTGCAGGCCACCCAGCGTGCCGCCTGATCCCACGCCCACCACGATGGCGTCGATCCTGCCGTTAAGCTGTTCAAACAGCTCCGGCGCGGTGGTGGTACGGTGCGCCAGCGGATTGGCTTCGTTGTTGAACTGGTCGATGTAAAACGCGCCGGGCAGTTCACTCGCCAGACGCCGGGCGTAATCCTGGTAATAGGCGGGATGGCCCTTATTGACGTCCGAACGCGTCAGTACCACCTGGGCACCCAGCGCGCGAAGGTGGAAGATTTTCTCGCGGCTCATTTTGTCCGGTACCACCAGGATCAGCGAATAGCCTTTCTGGGCGGCGATCAGGGCCAGACCCAGGCCGGTATTCCCCGCCGTGGCCTCAATAATCGTGCCGCCCGGCTGCAGCTGGCCGGTGCGCTCCGCTTCATTAATCATCGACAGCGCCACGCGGTCCTTTATAGAGCCACCCGGGTTCTGGTTCTCCAGTTTCAGAAACAGCGAGCAGAGGCCGGTGTCCAGTTTATGCAGCTGGATAACCGGTGTTTGGCCAATCAGTTCAGTGACGGAGTGGTAAATCGTCATGGTTTTTTCCTTTCAGGAGGTCATGACGGGATGATAGGGCGGTGAAAATTTCGCAAAAAAGAACGAATCTCTGCTTTTTAGAACAGAAAAGAATATAAATGGTGTTTTTGGATGTCAGGATAGCAAGACGTAAAGTGCTCCGGATGTGAGGATGGCTATATCAACAGAATATGTTGAAAAAATGCGCGTTTTTGGCGTGGGTCGCCCCTGACATATGCATCGTGCAGATAAACATTGCTGAAATTGGTCTAAACGGGTCTCGCCCGCGACAGGCAGTGTTTATTCCCTCTGGTTATAACACATGCTTTTTTGTTCATTTAAAAGCAAGTAACGGCTGATTACTATCGTTTGGACATCCATACTTCTAAACCGCCAGGGCGGACGGATAACGAATAAGAATGATTGTTCTCAGCAATATTTCTAAGGTCTTTGACAACGGCAAGGTGGCGCTCACGGCCGTTGATAACGTCAATCTGACGATTGAGCAGGGGCAGATATACGGCATTATTGGCTACAGCGGCGCGGGGAAAAGTACGCTTATCCGCCTGTTAAATGGCCTGGAAAAACCGAGCAGCGGCAGCGTGACCATTAACGGTCAGGACATTTCTGCCGCAAAGGGGGAAGCGCTGCGACAGGCTCGTCTGAAGATCAGCATGGTGTTCCAGCACTTCAACCTGCTGTGGTCGCGAACGGTAGCGGAAAACATTGCCTTTTCGATGCAGATCGCCGGGGTGCCAAAGGCCAGGATTCAGGCCCGCGTGGCCGAGCTGGTGGAACTGGTCGGGCTGAAAGGCCGCGAAAATGCGTATCCGTCGCAGCTCAGCGGCGGGCAAAAGCAGCGAGTGGGCATTGCGCGTGCGCTGGCGAACAACCCGGACGTGCTGCTCTGTGACGAAGCCACCTCTGCGCTCGATCCACAGACCACCGATCAGATCCTCGATCTGCTGCTGGACATAAACCGTCGGTTCAGGCTGACCATCGTCCTCATCACCCACGAGATGCACGTGGTGCGCAAAATCTGTGACCGGGTGGCGGTGATGGAGAACGGTAAAGTGGTGGAAGAGGGCGACGTGCTGAGCGTCTTTACCCATCCGCAGCAGCCGATTACGCAGCAGTTTGTCCGCCAGGTGAGCCAGTACGCCGAGGAAGAGACCTTTAATACCGAGCTGGCAAACGATCTGGAAGGGACGGTCATCCGTCTGACCTTCACCGGGCACAGCACACATAAACCGATTGTGGGTGAATTGACGCTGCGCTACGGCCTGCCGTTTAACATTCTGCACGGAAAAATGACCCAGACGGCGCACGGCGTGTTTGGCCAGCTGTGGGTACACGTGGTGGCATCCGATGAACAACTGAACAATATCCTCGCCGACCTGAAGCACAGCGATATTGAAGGCGAGGTGATTAAACATGGCTGAGAATCTCTTTCCGCATCTGAAGTGGGATCAGCTCTGGGCGGCAACGCTTGAGACGCTGTACATGACCGCGCTCTCCGGTGTGGCGACCTTTGTGCTGGGGATCGTACTGGGTCTGGCGCTGTTTTTAACCGCCCGCGGCGGATTGTTCCACAACCGCACGGTCTATAGCGTCATTTCGATTGTGGTGAACGTGTTCCGCTCTATCCCGTTCATCATTCTGATTGTTTTGCTGATCCCGTTCACCAAGACCGTTGTTGGCACCATCCTGGGAGCTAATGCGGCACTGCCTGCCCTGATTGTGGGCGCCGCACCGTTCTACGCCCGCCTGGTGGAGATCGCCCTGCGTGAAGTTGACAAAGGGGTCATAGAAGCAACGCGCTCAATGGGGGCACGACTGAGCACCTTAGTGTTTCGGGTTTTACTGCCGGAATCATCACCCGCACTGGTTTCTGGTATTACGGTGACGCTGATTGCGCTGGTGAGCTACAGCGCAATGGCCGGGGTGATTGGCGCCGGTGGGTTGGGAAATCTGGCTTATCTGGAAGGATTCCAGCGCAACCATGGTGACGTCACGCTGGTGGCAACGGTGACCATTTTGATCATCGTTTTTGTTATCCAGTTCTGCGGCGACATCATTACCTCACTGTTAGATAAACGCTAATAAATACACACAGGAACCATCATCATGAAAAAGACACTGACACTGATCGCCGCAGCAACCCTCAGCGCCCTGAGCTTTGCCTCCTGGGCTGACACCCTCACCGTGGGCGCGTCCAATACGCCACATGCTGAAATTCTTGAACAGGCGAAGCCGATTCTGGCGAAGCAGGGTATCGACCTGGAGATCAAACCGTTCCAGGACTACATTCTGCCCAACACTGCCCTGGCGGGTCATGACATTGACGCGAACTACTTCCAGCACATCCCTTATCTGAACAGCGTGCTGAAAGATCACGAAGGCGATAAGGACTATGATTTTGTCAGCGCAGGCGCGATCCACATCGAGCCCATCGGCATCTACTCCAAAAAATACAAGTCGCTGAAAGACCTGCCGGAAGGCGGCAAAATCATCATGCGTGATGCCGTTTCTGAAGAGGGGCGTATTCTCTCTATCTTCGAAAAAGAAGGGGTGATCAAGTTGAAGCCTGGCATCGACAAAGTGACCGCGCGCATCAGCGACATCGTGGAGAACCCGAAAAAGCTGCAGTTCACCCCTAACGTGGAAGCGTCTCTGCTGCCGCAGATGTATAACAACGATGAAGGCGCGGCGGTTGTGATCAACGCCAACTACGCGATTGACGCCGGTCTGGATCCGGTTCACGACCCGATTGCAGTTGAGAGCGGTGAAAACAACCCGTATGCCAATATCATTACCGTGCATCGCGGTGACGAGAAGAAGAAAGATATCGTTGCGCTGGTGAACGTGCTGCACTCCAAAGAGATTCAGGACTGGATCCGCACCAAGTACAAAGGCGCGGTGATCCCGGTAAATAACTAATTAATTGATTTAGCTTAGGAAGCCCGGTGAGTTTCTCGCCGGGCTTCTTTTTTGTATCCGGGCGAGGGATCATTTAAGCTGACGGTTTAGGGCAACGGAGTGGATCGCCATGGGCAATGTGACCAAAGACGAAGAGTTGTACCAGGAGATGTGTCGGGTGGTAGGGAAGGTCGTTCTGGAGATGCGTGACTTAGGGCAGGAGCCCAAGCATATCGTGATTGCCGGGGTACTGCGTACGGCGCTGGCGAACCAGCGCGTAAAACGGAGCGAGTTAACCACCCAGGCGATGGAGACAGTGGTTAAAGCGCTGGCCGGGTAAGGCACCTGCGTTTCGCGAGTTACTCAAATCCTGCATATTAACTGTCGTTATTGTTATTTCCCCTTCCTGATGGAGGCGTGTTTTACTGAAGTCAGGTAAAGCGAGAGGGGTACAGACGATGAAAAAGTGGATAAGCACGTTACGGCGGTTTTTTGCGACCCGGCACGCGAATGCGGAGAACAGCGCGCAACGTGTTCTTGAGTCGATACTGCCTGTCGCCAGTCTGTATGGCGTGGACGTGGCCAACATTGACCCGGAGTGGTTCCATGATAAAACGTCACGCTGAACTGCGCCGCACGCGCGAAATGTACTGGAATGAGTTGTGCATCGACGCTGTAAAGCGTGGATGAGCGGAAAAATACGCTGGGAAATCCTCGGTTAACGCAGGCCGTTTTGTTACCAATATCTCCTTTCACAGATGGAGATGAAGATGAAACGGACTGTATTCACGCCCGCCCTTTTAGCCACCGCGTTACTGATTGCCATGCAGGCGGCCCATGCCGGGCCACAGGCGCATGTGGTCTGCAGTTACTCCCACACCCTCGGCGATGACGCCATCATGATGTTTGGTATGCCCAACCAGGCCATGTGGCACGATTTCTTTGGCAATACCCATACCGATGCCTTTTCAACCCGGGAAACCTTGCGCCAGCATGAAGAGACGACCTGTGATAACAAGGCCGACGGCTCTGCCTACTGGGCGCCTTCTCTGAGATTACCCGACGGAACGGTGGTCAAACCGGCCTATCAAAAAACCTATTATCAGGCCTCGAAGGTTGATGCCTATCCCTTGCACCCGTTCCCGGCCGGGCTGTCGCTGCTCGCCGGGGATCATCACGGCAGCACGCCCAACCCCCATATCAGCTTTTTATGCGCGAACGGGAATGGCTATAGCAGCAAAATCGGGGAGGTGTGCGGGCTGCGTAAAGCTAACGATGCCGTCCAGTTTAATATTGGCATTCAATTTCCGAACTGCTGGGACGGTGTGAATCTGAAGCCCGACCACGGTCTGGCCAATGCGGCGTATGACGTTAACGGCCAGTGCCCGAGCGCGTTCCCGGTAAAAATTCCAACGGTTAATATGAATGTGGCTTACGTGCTGCATGGTATTACCCGCCTGGACACCCGTCAGGCGCAACTGTCGCTCGATCCGGTGATGCAGGGGGCTGAACGTGAAGAACGCTGGGGTAGCCTCTACACGGCGCATGCCGATTTCATGAACGGCTGGACGGACGATGCCGCCCGCTTTATGACCGAACGCTGCATGAACCGCGGTATGGATTGTGGTTCAACCGTGCCCTATGGTTATTCTATGGCGAAGGCCAATGTCTGGCTCAGCAGTCTTGAACCGAACATCTCTCAGCCTTCACCGCAGGTGTTACTGGTAGAAGATAACTGGCAGAACGGTGGACGCACAAAAAACAGCGAGACGCTGAGCCTGGTAAAATTCCATATCCCACCGCTGCCCGCCGGGCAGGATCCGTCCTTGTTTAAATACCGTGTCCGTATTTTCGGTGGGAAGGTAGAAAACAATGGGGCCGATCAGATTTTCTTTTATCCGGCCAGTAATGACTGGGATCCTGCGACCGTGAAGTGGTCGTCGCGTCCGGCCTGTAATTACCGTTCAGATGCCGTGCTTTATCTGAACCATGTTCGTGAATACCGGATGGTCGACGTGGATAAAGCCGTGCGTAAGGCGCTGGCGGAAGGGAAAACCGAGATCTCGTGGTATATCGGTGGCGATCGCCAGGGGAATCATTATCAGTTTGAACCAGCCTCATCACCAGACGGGTTAATGCTCATGCTGACTGGCTTTAAACATACACCGGAGGTCTGACCCTACGTTTTTTTGTTCTTAACAGGGTTAGCTGGTAAGGTCTCGGCATTCGCCACTGTCCCTGTTAACGCAATGACCACCAACAGCATGATGAAACGCGCTATCGTTCTTTGGGCGATAGCGTGCACACTCAGCGGCGTACTGCTCTACGCCGAACAAATTCGCCGTCAGTTCTGGGAACGAGACCGTGAGTTCTCGGCGTTATTTTCCGAATTAAGCGCGGTCCTGACGCAAAATGAATCGGTCTTACCGCTTCTGAATGGCGATGAAGACATTGCCGACCTGCGCAAAAAATTCCCCCATCTGCTCGCGCTGGAAAAAACGACGGGACGCCCACTGGATGCGGCGCGGGTGGAGCCTGCCCACGAGATGCAGTACTGGCTTTATAACCCCTGGCGTCAGATCCGCGTGCGGGTGGATCTCGGCCCGATTCTGAATGCGCATCATCCGTTTACCCATCTGGGGATACGCTTTATACCGACCGGAGAAGAACGGCCCTCTGACGCATTCTGGCACTGGCAACGCTCCTTCCCGCAACATACGCAACCTTTTACGCTTGAAGCGGATTCCCGGCCGGACTGGTTTGGCGTCCGCTGGTCTGTTTACCCCTTGTTGTTTATCGGCTGGGGGATAGTGATTGCGCTGGCAAGCGTGGTGCTCTGGCAGCGTAAAGCGCGTAAAGACGCCGAGCAAAGGGCGCGCTATTACCAGCACGCCAGGCTCAACACCCTGGGGGAGATCACCGCCGGTATTGTGCATGAGATAAACCAGCCGCTGACCGCCGTCCAGACGTGGATCCAGGGCGCACAGCGTCAGTTACAGCAGGAAAACGGCCAGGCCGTGTCGCAGGCGCTGTCGGCTGCGCTGACGCAAACGCAGCGTATTAGCGCATTATTAACCCGTTTTCGCGAGCACGTTGTGAAGGAGAAAGTCACCCTGCGGGAAACCGATCTGGCAGCATGCTGGCTGCAGGTGGTGAACTTACTTGAGCATGAGCGCAGGGCTGAACATATCTCGGTCAGTCATGCGTTTGCCCCCGGGGCCACCACCGTGCTGGCCGACCCGCTCTGGCTGGAGCAGGTGCTGCATAATCTGCTCAGCAATGCGATTCAGGCCCAACAGGCGAGTCCTGCTGGCTGGGTAAAGATTGAAAGCCACAAAACCGAGAGCGGCATTCAGATTACCGTGACGGACGGCGGGCCAGGCTTTAGCCCGGAGGCGTTACAAAATGCCTTTATGCCGTTTTACAGCGGCCGGGAAGAGGGCATTGGACTGGGAATGACCTTAACGGAATCATTAATGACGCGTATGAATGGATCGATTACGCTGGGCAATGCACCGCAGGGCGGGGCAGAGATCCGGCTACAACTGGCAAACGGAAAGGAGGCTACGGTTGGATAACACAATCTGGCTGATTGATGATGATGAATCCATCAGAGAGTCGATGGCGTTTTTGCTTTCGGGCATGGGGTGGCCGGTCAGGACGTTTGAAAGCGTTGATGCCTTTACCGCGGCCCATGCACGGGACGCGGAGCTGGTAGGCTGCATGCTGCTGGATATGCGGATGCCGGGCAAAGGCGGGCTCACCTGGCTTGAGGAGGGAAAATGGCCCTGGCCCCTGCTGCCGGTGATCATCATGACCGGGCACGGGACCGTAGATGCCTGTCGCAGGGCATTTCGCAACGGCGTGTTTGAGTTTTTCACCAAGCCGCTGGATGCCGATAAGCTTATCGAAACGGTAGGGTTAGCCTTTGAGGAGAGTCAGCGCCGGTTTGCCGGCTGGCAGGAAACCTCCCGGGTGAAAGCGCGCTTCGCACAATTAACCGCGCGGGAGCATGAGGTGCTGGGGGAGTTGATGAAAGGGCTCAGCAACAAAGAGGTGGCCGCCCGGCTGAATCTCTCGCCACGGACGGTGGAAGCGCACCGCGCGGCGGCGTTTACCAAGCTTGGCGTTGGCAGTCTGGTTCAGGCAATACGCGAATACGATAAATTGCAATCCGTATAACTACCAGGTTGAGTGCGTATTCAACCGAATTATGTTTCATCGCCCGGCGGGGTACGCTCTGCCACGTATCCCAACACGCGAGGAAGTGCGATGAAAAAATTAATGATGGTTGCGGCACTGGCCGCAGGTAGCGTAAGTCTGACGGCACAAGCCGATACGTTAAACCAAAAGAGTCTCTCGCTGGCGCAGGCGAATGCGCTGGCCACGTCCGCCATTCAGGCGTGTACGGCAAAGAATTATCAGGTGACGGTCACCGTGGTTGACCGTGCGGGCGTGGTGAAAGCCGTGCAGCGTACGGACAATGCCGGTCCTCATACGGTTAAAGCCAGCGAAATGAAAGCCTGGACGGCGCTCAGCGCAAAGAATGCCTCAGGCAAAGTGATGGAAGCGGCGCAGAGCAACGCCGGCGCGCAAAACATGCGTGATATTCCGGGCTTCCTGCTGCTGGCGGGCGGCCTGCCGGTGAAAGAGGGCGATGAGGTGATCGGGGCGATTGGCATCGGCGGTGCGCCGGGTGGTCATCTTGATGAAGCCTGCGCGCAGGCGGCCATTGACGGGCTGAAAAAGTAACATAAAAAAAAGCACCGGGTTAACCGGTGCTTTTTCATCAGATCTTGCAGGCATCGCCGCAGTCGTCATCCGCAACAATCGCCTGGGCTTTTTTATCTGCGTCGTCCAGACGTTCCGCATTACGCTCTTCTGCTTCATCCAGTCCGTTAAAGACCAGGTTTTCGAGATCAATTTCCATGTGGCACCTGCTTTGTTCAGTTTTTGATACTGGCACAGTATAGGGCAAAAAAGGCCAGCAATGTACCTCGCAGCACATATGGACAATCCCTGCCATACTCTCTGCTTTATGGCTGAGGAATGCATATGATGACACTCTGCAAAACCTGCGGTACTGCGTATGACACCACGCCGGAAACATGCCCGATTTGCGAGGATGAACGCCAGTATGTTCCGCACAGCGGCCAGGCGTGGATTGACTTTGCTACCGTGACTTCCACCCACAGCAACAAATGGCAGCAACTGGAGCCACAGCTGTTGAGTATCAAAACGGTGCCTGCCTTTGCGATTAACCAGCGCGCGCTGCTTTTGCGTACCCCGCACGGCAATATTCTCTGGGACTGTATTGCCAACCTCGACCCGGCAACCAAAACGCTCATTACTGCGCTCGGCGGCATCAGCGCGATTGCGATCTCGCACCCACACTATTACACCACCATGCAGACCTGGGCTGCGGTATTTAATGCACCGGTGTACCTGCACGCCAGCGACAGAGAGTGGGTCATGCGCGGCAGTCCTGCCATTCAGTTCTGGGAAGGGGATGCGCTGGAACTATTCCCGTCGGTCACCTTGCTGCGTCTGGGGGGACATTTTGCAGGCGGCACGGTGCTGCACTGGCAGGAGGGCGAAGGCGTATTGCTGGCGGGGGATATTCTACAGGTCACGCCCGGAAAAGACGCCGTTTCGTTTATGTGGAGCTACCCGAATATGCTGCCCCTGCCAGCCCGCACCGTTGAGCGGATTACCGGACTTCTGGAAGGCAAAAAATTTGCCCGCCTGTACGGTGCCTTTGAGGGACAAAACATCCCGGCAAACGCGGACGAGATTGTGCAGCGGTCGGGCCAGAAATATATTGCTTGTCTCAGGTAAAGCACGATGGGTAAACTTCACGAGTGTGATCCCGATCATACCTAAACAACAACAGATAAAAGAGAAATTGCTATGCAACATATCATTGAAGGTTTCCTCAACTTTCAAAAAGAGATTTTCCCGCAACGTAAAGAGCTCTTCCGCAGTTTAGCGTCCAGCCAGAATCCCAAAGCGCTGTTCATCTCATGCTCCGACAGCCGACTGGTACCAGAACTGGTCACTCAGCAAGAGCCAGGACAGCTCTTTGTCATTCGAAATGCTGGCAACATTGTGCCGCCGTTCGGGCCAGAGCCGGGCGGTGTCTCCGCAACCATCGAATATGCCGTTGTGGCGCTTGGCGTGACGGATATTGTGATTTGCGGTCACTCCAACTGTGGGGCGATGAAGGCGATTGCGGATAACGCGAACCTCGAGCCGATGCCTGCCGTCTCCCACTGGCTGCGTTATTCTGATGCCGCTAAAGCGGTGGTGGAGAAGAAAAGCTGGGATCAGCCGATCGACAAAGTGAATGCAATGGTGCAGGAGAACGTCTTTGCGCAGCTGAGCAACATCAAGACCCATCCATCCGTTGCTGTGGGTCTGCGCAATAACGCCCTTCGCCTGCACGGCTGGGTGTATGACATTGAGAGCGGTGAAATTCGTGCGCTGGATAAAGCGACGAAAACCTTCGTTTCTCTGTCTGAGAACCCGGAAGTGTTCTTCGAATAATGACGATCAGGGCATGGAAGCCCTGTCAGCTATCGAAATACGGCAATCTCCTGCGTAACCCAGAAGCGGGTTTTTCCGCCGCTTTCGCCATCGACCCGGCAATCTCCGCACACTCGGCCAGTCCCTGAACGAAGGGATGATCGTGCATCAGCCACGGTATCGCGCCAAACGCGATTCTCCCGCGCACCGTTTCTGGTGCTTTAAGCGTGTAATCCTCGCCAATATCAGGGATCTCGTCGCCTGTCGCCTGCAGCTGTTTGCGCAGTGTCGGGAAAGGCAGATCCTCTGTTTTCAGCGGTTTTTGCCCGCGGGCATCAATAAACACGTCAAAGAGATAGGTGTTGTCTTCAGTCGCGATCGCCGTCTGGGCACGACCGACATCCAGCGTGTAATCATCACCTAATGCGACAACGCTGATGATCCCGGCCTCGCGCAGCGCAAGCAGCCGACGGATAGACTGCGGTGGAATGGCGGCGTAGTTGTCGATAAACACCCGCGCCAGTCCCTGTTTGAAACGTTCCCGGTCCTGCTCATTAAGATGCGGCACGATCTCCTGAACCACCTCGTGCAACCGAAGCACGGTGTAGCGCCAGGGCACCGTTCGCCGCTCACGTTTGTTGCGTTCGACCTCATTCAGATTGGCTTCTGCCCAGCTAAACGGGCCATGCTGTTTGCGGTCCTCAAACCAGGCATCGCGAAGGGTGTCCGCATCCAGGGCGCGCAGCCCGATTTTCTCACACCATGCCGGGTCGGCGAGTTCCAGCTCTTTTACCATCAGGGCAAAAATACGATCCAGCAGGCCGTCAGACCCTTTGGCGATTTCATTCTCAACGACAAATTCAGTTAATACCGACAGCGGCTCGTAAGGAATAGGGCAGTAAAAATCGGCCTCAGGCAGAATGCCTGTCCGGGACATGAGGACTATTTTTAACGCCTCGCTGCCTTTATCCAGAACGAATTTGTCATCAACAAAGGCGCCATGCTGCATAACAACCGCCATGGCGGCGTCCAGTCCGCTTAATGAGGTCCCCATAATCCCCACCCGACAGGCTGGGATATCGGCGTCCATCAACCCGGACCAGGGGCTTGGGAAGAAGGTGCGCGTGGCCTCATCCTCATCAGGCCAGACGTGGCCGGTGGCGATGACGGCAAGATTGAAGCGTTCAGGTAAGCGGCTGTTATTTACCGAAAGCGTAACGCCGTCTTTGTCGGTGGCGATATCCGTCACCTCGGCGGATTCATGGATATCGACCTGAAATCCCAGCCTGCGGGCCTCTTTGACCACCCTCAGAAAACTGTCACGAAAATATTCCCCCAGCAGGATTCGGGGCAGAAACTGCCGATCGTGCAGGGAAGCTTTATCGACGTGATAGCGGGCGAGATGGGCTGCACTCTGCTCTTTTAACCAGTCGAGGTAGGTCATAAAAACGGGTGGGATTTCAATGCTGGCAATATTCGCCAGCATCAGACGCGAGTTTTCATCAATTCGATAGGGCATGCCCACGCCCGCTTCCTCGGCTTTTTCGAAAATGGAAACGGCCAGTGGCGTTTTATGCTTCAGGAGCGCGTAAAAGGTGTAAATCCCTGTGGGGCCGGAGCCGATAATGGCGATTTTTTTCATCGACACTGTTCCTGCTTTTTTTTGTCATATGAAAAGCGTAGCAGGAGAAAGCGTAAAAAATCAGGCGATTGGGATTATTCAGACTACAAGAAGAGGATTTGCACCATTTCAGGACTGAAATGGTGCGTCCGAGTGGACTCGAACCACCGACCCCCACCATGTCAAGGTGGTGCTCTAACCAACTGAGCTACGGACGCAGAATGGTGCGTTCAATTGGACTCGAACCAACGACCCCCACCATGTCAAGGTGGTGCTCTAACCAACTGAGCTATGAACGCAACGTGTTGTCGGTGACAACGGGGACGAATATTAGCGGCACAGCACCGCAGTGGCAAGAGGCAAAATGCATTTTTCTCTCTGATTTCACGCGATTGCTTCATTACCGCGCAAAGTGAAGAGAAAGTAGCCGCCAGCAGGCGGCTACTGTGTATTTAACGTGCGGCGCGTTGCAAAATTACCGTGGATGGCTGACGTTGCAGGAAGCGCATACGCAGCATCATCATGATAGCCGCAGAGGTCAGACCGATGATAAAGCCGATCCAGAACCCTGCGGGCCCCATACGATCCACCACCAGATCGGTGAGCGCGAGAATGTAACCGCTCGGCAGACCCAACACCCAGTAGGCGATGAAGGTAATAAAGAAGATGGAGCGGGTATCTTTATAACCACGCAGTACGCCGCTGCCGATCACCTGGATGGAGTCGGAGATCTGGTATACCGCTGCCAGCAGCATCAGATGCGATGCCAGCATCACCACTTCCGGGTTGTCATTATAGAGCAGGGCAATTTGCTCCCGCAGTGCGACGGTGAAAAGCGCGGTGCAGACCGCCATACAGACACCCACGCCCAGCCCGGTGCGCGCAGCCGTTTGTGCATCAAGGGTTGAGCCTTGCCCCAGACGAAAGCCGACGCGGATGGTGACCGCGGCCGCCAGCGACATCGGCAGGACGAACATCAGCGAGCTGAAGTTCAGCGCAATCTGGTGTCCGGCCACGTTCACAATGCCCAGCGGCGACACCAGCAGGGCGACCACGGCAAACAGAGTCACTTCAAAGAACAGTGCCAGTGCAATGGGCAGCCCAAGCTGTACCAGACGCATCATAATGTGCCAGTCCGGCGTGCTGAACGAACGCTCATTACGGATATCACGCAGGGAGCGGGCGTGTTTAACAAAGGTAAGTATGCTAAAGAACATCACCCAGTACACCGCCGCTGTTGCCACGCCACAGCCTACGCCGCCAAGCTCCGGCATACCAAAATGGCCGTAAATAAAGATATAGTTCACCGGAATGTTGACCAGTAAACCGATAAAGCCCATGACCATCCCCGGCTTGGTTTTTGCCAGGCCTTCGCACTGGTTACGCGCCACCTGGAAGAAGAGATAACCCGGGACACCCCAGAGCAGGGCGCGCAGATACCCCACGGCTTTGTCTGCCAGAGCCGGGTCGATATTATGCATGGCGCGAATGATATGCCCGGCGTTCCAGAGCACGATCATAATCAGTATGGAGACAAATCCAGCCAGCCAAAAGCCCTGGCGCACCTGATGGGCGATACGTTCACGTCGGCCGGAACCATTCAGCTGGGCGATAACCGGCGTGAGTGCCAGCAGCAGGCCGTGACCGAAGAGAATGGCCGGAAGCCAGATAGAGGTTCCGATTGCCACGGCGGCCATATCGGTGGCGCTGTAGCCACCGGCCATCACCGTATCCACAAATCCCATTGCGGTCTGGGCCACCTGCGCGATGATCACCGGGATAGCCAGTGCCAATAACTGCCGCGCTTCATTCATGTACTTCTGCACGTGAACACCTTTATTTTGTAGTTATATGAGAGACTAAAAAAGCCGCCGTAACTGGCAGCAAGAAGAAAAAGCAGAGGGGGTGCCAGCTATTGTAGCGGGCTTTAGCTATTAATCTAGTGAAAAAATCGCCAGAAAATGCGCTGCTCTGGCAACCTGTATTTCCAACTGTTATTGTGGTGGGATTAAACGGTGTCACCACCGTCCGGAAAATACAGGAGTTGTAAGCATGTTTACTGGTATTGTGCAGGGCACCGCTAAAGTGGTGTCCATTGATGAAAAACCTAATTTCCGTACCCACGTCGTTGAGCTGCCAGAATATATGCTGGATGGCATCGAAACCGGTGCCTCGGTTGCGCATAACGGCTGCTGCCTGACGGTGACCGAAATTAACGGCAACCAGATTAGCTTTGATTTAATGAAAGAAACGCTGCGTATCACCAACCTGGGCGAACTGGTGGTGGGCGATACCGTAAACGTAGAGCGTGCGGCGAAGTTCAGCGATGAAATTGGCGGCCACCTGATGTCGGGCCATATCATGACCACCGCCGAAGTGGCGAAAATTGTCACCTCTGAAAATAACCGTCAAATCTGGTTTAAAGTGCAGGATCCGTCATTAATGAAATACATCCTGTATAAAGGATTTATTGGTATTGATGGGATTAGCCTGACGGTCGGAGAAGTGACGCCGACGCGTTTTTGCGTGCATTTAATTCCGGAAACGCTACAGCGTACGACGCTGGCGGCGAAAAAACTGGGGCAGCGTGTGAATATCGAAATCGATCCGCAAACCCAGGCGGTCGTGGATACCGTCGAGCGTGTGCTGGCGGCGAAAGAGGCGGCCATAATAAAGGCCACCGAAGAAGAATAAAAAATAACCCCGGATACCCGGGGTTATTTTTTAGCGCGGCACACGTAAGCCGTGTTCAATCCCGCGACTAAAGACCACCTGCCAGAGCTGAATATCTCGCGCGCGGAACGCACCTGCGCAGGCATTCAGATAATAGCTGAACATCCGTTTAAATCGTTCAGAATAGTTGTCTGCAATCTCAGGCCACGCTTGCTGGAAACGTTCATGCCACGCCATAAGCGTGGTGTCGTAATCCGCGCCAAAGTTATGCCAGTCTTCCATAATGAAGTGGCTTTCGCTGGCGTTGGCAATCTGGCGAACGGAAGGCAAACAGCCATTCGGAAAGATGTATTTATTGATCCACGGGTCAACGTTATTGTCCGTGCGCTTAGAGCCTATGGTGTGCAGCAGGAAAATGCCGTCGGGTTTTAAATTACGATCCACCACCTCAAAATAGGTGTCGTAATTTTTCGGCCCCACGTGCTCAAACATGCCCACGGAAACAATGCGATCAAACTGCTCGTTGAGGTCGCGGTAATCCTGCAGACGGATATCAACGTCGAGACCCTGGCAGCGCTCCCGGGCCATTTTTTGCTGTTCGGCTGAAATGGTTACGCCGACCACGCTGACGCCGTAGTGCTTCGCCATAAAATACGCCAGACCGCCCCAGCCGCAGCCGATATCCAGCACACGCATGCCGGGCTGCAGCTGCAGTTTCTCGCTAATCAGACGCAGTTTATCCTGCTGGGCTTCTTCGAGGGTTGTCGCCTTTTTCCAGTAGGCGCAGGAGTATTGCATGAAGGGATCCAGCATGCGGCTGAACAAATCGTTACCGAGGTCGTAGTGCTCTTTGCCCACGATCCACGCCCGCTTTTTGCTTTGCAGATTGAACAAACGGGCGGAGGCGACGCGCAACGTATCTTTTATATTGCGGGGGAGCTGGTTCTCCAGACCGGCGCGCAACACGCTGGCAAAGAAAATATCCAGCCGCTCGCAATCCCACCAGCCATCCATATAGCTTTCGCCCAGCCCTAACGATCCCTCGCGAAGTACGCGTTTAAAAAAATCGGGATGTTTGACCTGCGGATCGGAGGGTGAAGATCCGTTGATAGTGATGCCTGCACGACCTAACAGTTCACTGACGATCCGGGACCAGTTATCGTCCGGAACGCTGACTTCTTCTATACACGATGAACTCATAGCTTCTCCATCACCTTACTGTGATCAGAACCTTCAAACAGCGTAGACGCTTTTTATGGTTTGTGAGAAATCTCACGGTAAATACCGCGAGGCTAGTATCCGACGTAGAACAGAGGAAGGGAGATAACCCTTGCCGAAATGCCTTCCATGGTAAAACGGGAGCACTCCGGCTCCCGTTAACACTTAATATTTATCGTATTTAATCGAACCAAATTTAGTATAGGCCTCAAAATTTGGTGATTCAATAGAAAATTCTTAGCAACCTAATCACTGAAATGTTACATATTTTCCCCAGTGATTACGCGTGCGACGTTTCCGCCTGAGCATGGTTCTCAAGCTCGCGCTGTGCGGCGGATTGCATGCGATAACCCATTACTGCCAGCGCAACGGTGACCAGCATCACGCTGGTGGTAGTCAACAGCGGGGTGGCAATCAGCGCTGACACCACCAGGCTTGCCAGGAAGCACAGGCCGAGCTGCAGGGTATTTTGCAGCGCCGCGGCGCGTCCTGTCGCCTGCGGGAAAGGACGTAACGCCTGTGCGACCACGATAGGGTAAATGGCACCGTTAGCCACCGCCATCACGCAGAACGGAATCAAAATCTCCGCCAGACCGACGCCCGGAATAAACCCGACGGCCCAGGTGGCGCCCACGCTCAAGGCAAACAGCGCCAGCAGCCAGGGCAGCATCTGCTGGCCTTCCCATTTCTGCAGCGCCGCACGGCAGCCGTATCCGCCCAGCAGGAAGGCGATGGTCTGCGGGACATAGCTCAGGCCAATGGCGGCCGGGCTGTATCCCATATCGTGCAGAATAAACGGCGAGCCGGTGAGCCAGGCGAAGAAGCTCGCCGAGCAGGCGGCATAGACCAGGACGTTACCACGATACGCTTTGGCGCTCAGCAGGGAGAAGAACGTGATCGGTTTGGCGTCAGCATGCGCCTCTTTTTTACGCGCGGGCTTGAGGGCAAAAGCCGGCAGCATCAGTACCAGTGTGATGGCAAACAGCGTGGCAAAAATGGCCTGCCAGTCAAAGTGCGCGAGGATCCAGCTGCCCAGCAGGGGAGCGAGGGCGGGTGACAGGCCAACCAGCGGCATAATGGTGGCGAAAATTCGGTTGGTACGGTTGGCCGGGTAGTAGTCGGTCACGAGAGCCTGCCAGGTTACCGCCGCGGCACAGACGCCGACGGCCTGCACAAAGCGCAGCACCAGCAGCCAGGTCGCATCGCGTACCCATAACATTCCCAGACAGCCTGCGGCAAAAATGGCCAGGCCCAGTAACAGCACCGGTTTACGCCCGAAGCGATCGGAGAGCGGGCCCCAGAGCAGCTGTGCGATGGCAAAACCGGCGAGGAACAAACTCAGGCTGGCGCTGATGGCCGCGGCTGGCGTTTGCAGATCTTCCTGCATCGCCGCAAACGCGGGCAGGTACATATCGGTGGCCAAAAAGCCCAGCACGCTCAAACCGCCGAGCCAGACTAAAAATCCATTCCTGGGTTGCATTGTTTTATTCTCCTTGAGGAGGCAGGTAGACACTGGCGCAGAGTGTAGGGAGTGCAAAGCGGGTTGTGAAACGCTAATATTTGGCGATTGCATTCAAATTTTTTGCAGGCAGAAAATGTGGTCAGATTATTCTCTTGAAGTAGTGGATGCTGTCGCGCGTAACGGCAGCTTTAGCGGTGCGGCGCAGGAGTTGCACCGCGTCCCTTCGGCTATCAGCTACACGGTGCGGCAGCTTGAAGAGTGGCTGGCGGTTCCGCTGTTCGAACGGCGGCATCGCGATGTGGAATTAACGCCTGCTGGCGCGTGGTTTTTGAAAGAAGGGCGTTCTGTTATCAAAAAAATGCTGATCACCCGCGAACAGTGCCAGCAGATCGCCAACGGCTGGCGCGGACATCTTTCCATCGCCGTGGACAATATCGTTAAGCCGGAGCGTACCCGGCAGATGATCGTGGATTTCTATCGCCATTTTTCAGACGTTGAACTTCGTGTCTCGCAGGAGGTATTCAACGGGGTCTGGGACGCGCTGGCGGACGGCAGGGCAGAGATGGCGATTGGCGCAACCCAGGCGATCCCCGTCGGGGGGCGCTATGCGTTTCGCGATATGGGCATGTTGAGCTGGAAATGCGTCGTGGCACACGATCATCCGCTGGCTGCCCTGGAGGGACCGCTGAGTGACGACACGCTGCGCAACTGGCCGTCGCTGGTGCTGGAGGATACCTCGCGCTCGTTGCCAAAACGTATTACCTGGCTTCTTGATAATCAGCGGCGGGTGGTAGCGCCGGACTGGGAATCCTCCGCGACCTGCCTCAGCGCCGGGCTGTGCGTCGCGATGGTTCCCGTCCATTTCGCTAAGCCGAGAATCGATACCGGTGAATGGGTCGAGCTGACGCTGGAGAATCCGTTCCCGGATGCGGCCTGCTGCCTGACATGGCAACAAAATGATGTGTCGCCCGCCATGGCATGGCTACTGGATTATCTGGGAGACAGCGAAACGCTTAACCGGGAATGGCTACGGGAGCCAGCTTAGCTGGCTCCACACGAGATTAACGACGGTAGTCGCGGAATGGACCATCCGCAACGGAACGGCGCTCGATAAGGCGCGGGTGAACTTCAATGGACTGCGACTCTTCACGTTTGTTGACGATCCTGTCCATCAGCATATTGAAGGCCGTTTCACCGAGGGAGTCCTTCGGCTGGTGGATGGTGGTCAGCGCAGGCGTAAAGAAGCGCGCGTTGCGCACGTTGTCATAGCCGATCACGGAGATATCCTGCGGCACGCGCAGGCCCAGCTCATCGGCTGCACACAGGGCCCCCATCGCCATGATGTCCCCGCCGCAGAACACCGCCGTTGGACGATGCGGCTGAGAAACGATCTGCTGCATGGCGCGGTAGCCAGACTCCGGCTCAAAGTCGCCCTGCACGATCCAGTTTTCCGGCACGGTGATCAGCGCTTCTTCCATCGCCTTCATAAACCCGGCCAGACGGCCAGCACCGGTGTTGCGCTCGAGCGGCCCCGGGATCACGCCTATTTCACGGTGACCGCGTTCAATCAGATAGCGGCCCGCCATATAACCGCCTTCGAAGGCGTTATCGATGACGGAGTCGGTAAAGTCGGCGCGCGCTTCGCCCCAGTCCATCACCACCATTGGGATATGACGATACTCTTCCAGCATGGAAAGGACGGATTCCGGGTATTCGGAACACATCACCAGCAGGCCATCCACACGCTTTTGCGCCATCATCGACAGATAGGCGCGCTGTTTTTCAATATTGTTCCACGCGTTGCCGAGGATAAGGGTATAGCCTTTCTGGAAACAGTTTTTCTCAACCGCTTCGATGATTTCGGCAAAATAGGCCGCTTCACTGCTGGTCGCCAGCAAACCAATGGATTTGGTGTGATTAACTTTAAGGCTACGCGCAACGGCACTCGGCGAGTAGTGCAGTTCTTTGATTGCCGCCCAGACGGCGTTGCGCGTCTCTTCCGCCACGAAGCGGGTTTTGTTAATTACATGTGATACGGTTGTAGTGGAAACGTTTGCGCGTTTTGCTACGTCTTTAATTGTTGCCATTAAATGTCACTCCAGACCATATCCTAAACTCCTGAAAACCTTGAAGGTAAACGTTTGCCTTCTCTCACCCTTATCACGCAATCTTGAATTGCGGCACGCCAGGAAAACGACACGGGACGTCAGGAGGGGGGCAATGGCCGGTACGCTAATAAATTTAGCGTGGAATTTTGTCCTATCTTGATGAAAAGGGGAAGAGCTAAAGTGGTTATCCGTTTAAATCCTGGAAGATTTTTGACGTAAATTGTGTAAAAATGAGCAAGCTCACTTTTCGTGGGGGGATTAAAAGGAGAAAAATTGATGAGTTCCGATCTGAAGTTTTCGCTGTTCACCACCGTTATTGTGCTGGCGCTGATTGTTGCTGCAGGTCTGACGGCTGCACTGCACTGATTTACGCGGAGGGGGCGTTCGCTCTCTCCCGCTTGCCCTGATTGTTACATCTCCGGCAAAAATCTTTTGCCAATTTGTTAACTTCTCATTTTTTGTGATTGATGTCATGCTTTCGGCTTCTTTGTTCTGTGTCACCACATGACACGGCATCCGGAGTTGACGCATGAAAATCAATTTTCCCCTGCTGGCCCTGGCGATTGGCGCTTTTGGGATTGGCACCACTGAATTTTCCCCTATGGGACTCTTACCGGTTATCGCCCGCGGTGTGGACGTCTCTATCCCTGCAGCCGGGATGTTAATCAGCGCCTATGCCATTGGTGTGATGGTAGGGGCACCGCTGATGACGCTGTTGCTTTCCCACCGAGCGCGCCGCAATGCGCTGATTTTCCTGATGGCTATCTTTACCCTTGGCAACGTGCTCTCCGCCATTTCGCCTGATTACACCACGCTGATGCTGTCACGTATCCTGACAAGCCTTAACCACGGCGCTTTCTTTGGGCTGGGGTCGGTGGTGGCGGCAAGCGTGGTGCCCAAACACAAGCAGGCGAGTGCCGTGGCAACCATGTTTATGGGCCTGACCATCGCCAACATTGGCGGCGTTCCTGCGGCCACCTGGCTGGGTGAGGTCATTGGCTGGCGTATGTCGTTCCTCGCAACCGCCGTACTGGGCGTTGTCGCGATGGTGGCGTTGTTCTTCTCTCTGCCGAAAGGCAGCGCTGGTGAGCGTCCTGAAGTTCGTAAAGAGCTGTCGGTACTGATGCGTCCGCAGGTCCTTTCTGCGCTGCTCACCACCGTGCTGGGTGCCGGGGCGATGTTTACCCTTTACACCTATATTTCGCCGGTGCTGCATGACATCACTCACGCGACGCCGATCTTTATCACCGCGATGCTGGTGCTGATTGGCGTGGGCTTCTCGATTGGTAACTATCTGGGCGGGAAATTTGCTGACCGCTCCGTGAGCGGAACGCTGAAGGGTTTTCTGACCCTGCTGATTGTCATCATGATTGCCATTCCCTGGCTGGCGCGTAATGAGTTTGGCGCGGCCATTGCGATGGTCGTCTGGGGTGCGGCCACCTTTGCCGTGGTTCCGCCGCTGCAGATGCGCGTAATGCGTGTCGCGCATGAGGCGCCGGGTCTTTCATCGTCGGTGAATATTGGCGCGTTCAATCTGGGCAATGCGCTCGGTGCCGCAGCGGGCGGTGCTGTGATTTCGGGTGGTCTGGGATACAGCTTTGTGCCGGTGATGGGGGCCATTATTGCCGCGCTTGGCCTGCTGTTAGTGATGATGTCGGGTCGTAAACAGCCTGAAGCGGCCTGTGCTGCCGAATAAAAAAACGCAGAAGGGGAAACCCTTCTGCGTCTCTCTTACGCGGCGAAGTTCTTCGCCACAAAGTCCCAGTTAACCAGTGCCCAGAAGTGCTCCAGGTAGTTAGGACGCGCGTTACGGTAATCAATGTAGTACGCGTGTTCCCAGACATCCACGGTCATCAGCGGAGTCGCGCTGGTGGTCAGTGGTGTACCCGCGTTAGACGTGGAGACGATAGCCAGTTTGCCATCGGCCTCTTTTACCAGCCATGTCCAGCCAGAACCGAAGTTTTTGATTGCGGCATCGGTAAATTTCGCTTTGAACTCCGCAAAGCTGCCAAAGGCGGCGTTAATCGCAGCAGCCAGTTCGCCGGTCGGCTCGCCGCCAGCATTTGGTGCCAGGCAGTGCCAGTAGAAGGTGTGGTTCCACACCTGAGCAGCGTTGTTGAATACGCCACCGTCTGAACTGCGGACGATCTCTTCCAGCGTTTTGCCTTCAAAATCGGTGCCCTTGATCAGGTTGTTCAGGTTGGTGACATAGGTCTGGTGATGTTTGCCGTAATGATATTCCAGGGTTTCCGCAGAAATGTGCGGTGCCAGGGCGTCTTTTGCATACGGTAGTGCAGGTAATTCGAACGACATTGCTTCTCTCCTTATTGTATTTTGCGTTGCCAATAACCACACAGACAACAAGGACAGGATAGCAAATTGAAAGGGTATGCAAAAGAGGAACTTACCCTGCCGTAGTGACGGCAGGGCAGGGTTTAGCGGATGGTTTTCGGCGTCATGACGCGGCGTGCGCCGACGTAGTGACGCACCCAGTAGTCTTCGCTAAGCGAGGTGATCTGAATGTCCTGGCCGCTTCGTGGGGACTGAATAAACTTCCCGTTACCCACATACACGCCGACGTGATCAGCCGTACCGCGACCCTGGGTGCGGAAGAAGACCAGATCGCCATTTTGCAGCTCGCCACGGTTAACGGGGGCGGCGTCGCGCAGGTGGTACATTTCATTGGCGGTACGCGGAATGCGGAATTTCACCAGATCTTTATAGGCGTAATACACCAGCCCGCTGCAGTCAAAACCGGTGCGGGGAGAGGTACCACCCCAGCGATACGGTTTGCCAATTTGCCCCATCAGCTTATTCATCGCCGTTTTTTGCGCTTTCTGTACCCGAACCTTATGCGCGTCGGCAATTTTTGTCACTTTCGTGCATTTGGCTTTATGCCCTTTGCGCGTGGTGCATTTTTCCGTTACGAGGTTGGCAGCAGTTTTTGAGGCTTTACGTTTCGATGCGAGGGCAGTGCGGGAAGATGTTAATTTCGATTTGCTGGAGGCGGTCTTTTTCGTTTGAGCGGTTGTTTTTTTCTTTTCGTTCTTACTGGTAGTCTTTTTTTTACGTTCTGTGGTTTTTGCCAGATGCGTTTTTTGCACAGCAGAGTGCCGCGCCTGTTGAGAGGCGTTTGCCGCTGGCGTGAAAGAGAGTGATGTAAACAGTAAAGCACAGAGCGTGATCGAGATTTTATTTATCCGCGCCACTGGGCAGTCCCCTGATAAATGCAGGTCATCAATAATACCCGCGTGTGATTTACAAAGCCCGTCGATTCTAATCCATAAAAACCCGAGAAGTTAATAGCATTTTTCAATCTAAAAACCTGTTTCGTTAGCAAGTGCAAAAAAATTCATCGATTTGTCGCACAATTGTTCACGCCCTAAGCAAAACCCTGCCTGCCGCGGGGTTAAGCACCATTTACAATGCAACTTTTCGGCACTCGCGATAAAATAGCTATACGTGACAAAAATGTTATTTTCCGATGCCAGTCTGAACCGCTACAATGTCAGACTAATGCCGTAACAGAAGTTAAAGGAAGCAAGACATGAGCACCACTATTGAAAAAATCCAGCGCCAGATCGCTGAAAACCCGATTCTGCTGTATATGAAAGGTTCTCCGAAGCTGCCAAGCTGTGGCTTCTCCGCGCAAGCGGTTCAGGCGCTGTCTGCCTGTGGTGAACGTTTTGCTTACGTTGATATCCTGCAGAACCCGGACATCCGCGCTGAGCTGCCAAAATACGCGAACTGGCCGACGTTCCCGCAGCTGTGGGTCGACGGTGAACTGGTTGGCGGTTGCGATATCCTGATTGAAATGTATCAGCGCGGCGAACTGCAGCAGCTGATCAAAGAGACGGCTGCGAAGTACAAAACCGAAGAGCCGGACGCAGAGTAATTTTCTGCGCAAATAAAAAAGCGACCTTAAGAGGTCGCTTTTTTTTATTCTTCGCTGTCGCCCATCGCCAGCGGCCAGCCGCCCAGACGCTTCCAGCGGTTGACTATTTCACAGAACAGCTCTGCGGTGCGCTCCGTATCATACAGCGCGGAGTGCGCCTGCGTGCCGTCAAACTCAATCCCGGCCGTAATACAGGCTTTTGACAAGACCGTTTGTCCCAGCGCCAGGCCACTCAGTGCGGCGGTGTCAAAGGTCACAAACGGGTGGAAGGGGTTACGCTTAAGAGAGGCTCGCTCGGCGGCGGCCATCGTAAAGCTGTGATCGAACGTGGCGTTATGTGCCACCATAATGGCGCGGCTGCAGTTGCTCTCTTTCATGCCTTTACGCACCATTTTGAAAATGGCGTGCAGCGCGTCATATTCGCTCACCGCACCGCGCAGCGGGTTATGCGGATCGATGCCATTAAACGCCAGCGCCTCTGGCTGCAGGTTTGCGCCTTCAAAGGGCTCAACGTGGAAATGCAGCGTGGTGTCCGGTGTAAGCCAGCCCTCT
Organism: Enterobacter cloacae complex sp. 309I3; assembly: GCF_050031595.1. Lineage (NCBI taxonomy): Bacteria > Pseudomonadati > Pseudomonadota > Gammaproteobacteria > Enterobacterales > Enterobacteriaceae > Enterobacter > Enterobacter cloacae complex sp. 309I3. The sequence goes on from NZ_JBLGWI010000001.1 coordinate 2,087,501, forward strand.
TCATCCATCTTCAGCGTGATGGCGGCAATTTCAAGCAGCGCATCGGTTTTAGCGTTAAATCCGGCTGTTTCGACATCAATGACAACAGGATAAAAACCACGAAAACGGTCGCACAGACCGGTAAGTTGAGCGTTATCGGACATCAGGGTCTCTTACAAGGGGAAAAAAGCAGAGCGCATTATGGCAAATTTTGGCGTGGGATGCAGTAAAACAACGGGCGCACAGTGCGCCCTGAGGGATCAGTTGCCCAGACCGCGACCGGCGTCTTTGGCTTCAATCAGCTCGATTTTATAACCGTCTGGATCTTCAACAAACGCAATCACGGTGGTGCCGCCTTTTACCGGGCCCGCTTCACGCGTGACGTTGCCACCGTTGCTGCGAATGCGTTCACAGGCTTCTGCCGCGTTGTCCACTTCCAGCGCGATGTGGCCATACGCCGTGCCCAGCTCATAGCTGTCGACGCCCCAGTTATAGGTCAGTTCGATAACCGCTTCATCCGTTTCCGGGCCGTAACCCACGAATGCCAGCGAGTATTTGTATTCCGGGTTTTCGCTGGTGCGCAGCAGCTTCATACCCAGTACGTTAGTGTAGAAATCGATGGAACGTTGCAGATCGCCAACGCGCAGCATGGTGTGAAGTAGGCGCATAATTTCCTCATTAACCAATGGAGTAGAGTATCTTTTTGAACAGAAACGATGTTTTAGTATAGCGGCGAAAGGCCGCCGCTATCAATGCACAACGGAGAGATTACAGCGTAGGGTAGTCGGTATAGCCTTCCGCGCCGCCGCCGTAGAAGCTTTCCGGGCGCTGTGGGTTCAGCGCTGCTTTCTGCTGCAGACGGGCAACCAGGTCCGGGTTGGCAATGTAATCACGACCAAAGGCCACGGCGTCGATCAACCCTTTATTAATCAGATCTTCGGCTTTCTCAGGCGTATAGGCCCCCGCACCGATGATCACCCCGTGGAAACGCTCGCGCACTTTCTGGCGGAAGGCCTCAGAGTAAGGCTGACCACCGGCCCAGTCCGGCTCGGACATGTGCAGATACGCGATACCGCGTTTCGCCAGTTCTTCAATCAGATACAGCGCGTCCGCTTCTTCGTTCGGACCGTTGTCGACGTTCTGGAACGTACCGATTGGGGAGACGCGAATACCAATACGGTCCGGGCTCCACTCCTGACAAACGGCATCAACCACTTCCAGCACCAGACGGGCGCGGTTTTCGACGCTGCCACCGTACTGGTCGGTGCGGTGGTTGGACGACGGTGAAAGGAACTGGTGCAGGAGGTAACCGTGCGCGGAATGCAGTTCAACCAGATCAAAACCGGCTTCGCGGGCGTTAGCTACGGCCTGACGGAAATCGTTCACGATACCCGGGATCTCGTCCAGCTCAAGGGCGCGTGGCGTTGAGGTATCGACGCGGATCGCGTTACCGTTTTCATCGCGCAGGGAAGTGCGGGTATTCGCATTCAGGGCCGACGCGGAAACCGGCGCCTGACCGCCAGGCTGAATGCTGCTGTGAGAGATACGACCGGTGTGCCACAGCTGAACCGCAATGCGACCCTCTTCGGCGTGAACGCCAGCGGTGATTTTCTTCCAGGCGGCAATCTGCTCCGGGCTGTGCAGGCCTGGTGCGCCGGCATATCCCTTCGCCTGTGCGGAAATCTGCGTGGCTTCAGTGATGATGAGGCCAGAGCTGGCGCGCTGACGATAGTATTCACCCATCAGTGGGGTTGGGATATCACCCGGCTCAATGCTGCGCAGACGGGTGAGTGGGGCCATAAACACGCGGTTTGGTGCGGTGACGGCGCCCACTTTCAGTGGGGTGAAAAGTTTTTCAGCTGACATAACGACTCCTGAGTAGACCAGTCGACTAGTAATTAAGTAAATAAAAACGCCTGCTACACGCCAGGCGCAGTAATGCTGCTATTAACATGTGCCAGTGCGCTTTCCAGCGGCACGGCACTGCGGGAAATTTTGGCCTGCAGGTTCGCCCCTAACCAGAGCGAATATAAAACCTGCGCCTGCGTTAACGCCTCACCGGCGAAGGCCAGCGTTTTTTCACGGCGGCCATTCTCAAGCGCCTGCGCCAGCAGGGTGATAACGCCGCTGGCACCTTTATCCATTGCCGCGCGCATATCTTCGGAGAGATCGCACACTTCTGCAGAGAGTTTTACCGTCAGGCAACCGCTGATAATGCCCTGCTGACAGAACTGGTTCAGCGTTTCCTGATAGTAGTTGAGAACACGATCCCGATAGTTTCCTTCACCACTGGCGAAATGGGTAGCCAGGCGTTGATGGTAGCTGGCATAGTGCCGCTCTAGCATCGCCACGCCAAACGCCTCTTTGGATCGGAAGTAGTGATAAAACGACCCCTTTGGCACTTCAGCGGTTTTAAGTAACTCGCTTAACCCCATACCGGTAAACCCGCGATGCATGCAAAGCCGCTCGCCGGTCGCCAGTAAATGTTCGCGTGTATCGTGTTCAGTATTTCTGCTCATGACCAAACTCTAATAGACCGTTCGGTCTATTGCAAGGGCGTTTACTGACGACATGCGCGCAGGATATCCAGTTGCTGCTGATAAACCGTTGATTTCACATCCATCATACCCAGTACGGTAGAGAACAGATTATCCTGCGAAACCGCATTTTTTGCTGCGTAGTCGCGCAGGCACTGCGCGTTGATACCAAAGTTTTTCGCGTAGTCCGGTGATAACCAGAACATGAACGGAATGTGCGTTTGTTGCTCTGGCGCCAGCATGTACGGCGTGCCGTGCAGATAAATTCCGCTTTCGCCCAGCGATTCGCCGTGGTCGGAAAGGTAAATCAGCGCGGTGTTCATATTTGCCTGACGTGCCTTCAGCGCATCGATGGTTTTGCTGACCACGCTGTCGGTATACAGAATGGTGTTGTCATAGGTATTCATCAGCGCCTGGTGATCGCAATCCTGAATCTCATTGGTGTCGCAGGTTGGGGTGAATTTGCGGAAATTGTCCGGGTAACGGTGATAGTAAGCCGGGCCGTGGCTGCCCATCAGGTGGATAACCAGTACGGTGTCCTGTTTCAGGCCGTCCAGCACGTTGTCGAGACGGTAGAAGTTCACATCATCAATACAGGACTTGTCTTTGCAGAACTGATCCAGGTTCCACTGGGTCATATCGGTATGGGGTACGCGGTCGCAGGCACCTTTACAGCCGCCGTCATTGTCGCGCCACAGCAGGTTGATTCCCGCGTGTTTGAGCACATCGAGCAACCCTTCCTGGTGATGCGCCAGGTCGGCATCGTATTTGCTGCGCGTCATCCCGGAGAACATGCAGGGAACGGAAACGGCCGTTTCGGTACCGCATGACGTGGCCTGCGGGAAGTTGATGACATCCTGCTTTTTCAGTTCCGGGTTCGTTTCACGGCCATAACCATTCAGCGAGTAGTTCGCGGCACGTGAGGCCTCACCGACAACCAGCACCAGAACTGTTTTCTTGTTCTGTCCTGCAATCAGCGGGCCTTTATGCGCATCTTCACCTATACGCACCAGCGTTTGGTCACCTTCGAACCAGCGCATTTTGCTGTATTTCATCATGGCGCTGATGTAGTTAGCTGGGGTGACCATCTTGACGATGCTCTTATTGTTGCGAAACAGCGACGCATAATCTTTATAAAACACGGCGGCGACGAGGATGATCACCAGCAGGGCGCCAAGCATGGCGGCAACGCGCATCAGCAGCGCATACCACCATTTTCCGGTCTGAATACGCGTCATCGCCAACACCACGGAAGGAACCAGTCCTGCTATGACAATCCACAGAATCATCTGCGGCGTGACCAGCGCTGTGGCTTCCTGAGAGTTGGTTTCGAACACGTTAACAATCATGTTCTGATCGATCACCGCGCCATAGGTATACATAAAGTACGTTGCCGCGGCACAGCCGACGGTTAAGACGATCAGCAGCGGCTTACGGATAAAGGGGATATTGAGCAGGCTGAAGACAATCACCCAGCCGCAGAACAGCACCAGCGGCACGGACGCGGCAAAAAGGATATCGTGAAGCCTTGCCGGGGCAATAATGGCCCAGCTACGTTGAATAAACAGTGCGTTTATCAGCGTAAAGAAAAGCGCACAACCCAGAGTGAATTTTATATCGTTACACTGTAACTTCTTCGTTAACCACATCGAAAAGAAACCTGTCATCATATTGATGAGGCGAGTATAGAGAGGGAAGATTAGTGAAACCTTAATGCCACAAAACTGTGGTAAAGCCCTTGCACGTGGGGCGTTTAACGTCTTCACTGTAGGTGAGTGTCGGTATTCGGAGGTGAACGTGGCAGAGCAGCTGGAGTTTTTCCCCATCCAGAGCCCGTGCCGGGGGATTTGTCAGGTGGATGAACGCGGTTATTGCCGTGGGTGTATGCGTACCCGCGACGAGCGGTTTAACTGGCAAAATTTCAGCGACATGCAAAAGCAGGAGGTGCTTCGCCTCTGCCGCCAGCGGTTTCTGCGCAAAATACGTGCAAACAAGCCGGGTGAAACCGAAGAACCCCAGCAACCTTCACTGTTTTAACACGCTTATTGCGTATACTCATGACATCACTTCCTTGAGGAAAATGTTATGGTTCAGCGTATTACCCTTGCCCCCCAGGGGCCAGAATTCTCCCGCTTTGTGATGGGTTACTGGCGCCTGATGGACTGGAATATGTCCCCCCTGCAACTGGCGAGCTTCATTGAGGAGCACCTCGATTTAGGGATCACCACCGTCGATCATGCTGACATTTATGGCGGCTATGCGTGTGAAGCGGCGTTCGGAGAAGCCCTCAAGCTGGTTCCGGCGCTGCGTAAGCGGATGGAAATTGTCACCAAATGCGGTATTGCCACGACGGCAAAACCTGAACATACCCTTGGTCATTACATTACCGACAGCGCACACATCATCAAAAGTGCCGAGCAGTCGCTGGTGAACCTGGCAACGGATCATATCGACCTGCTGCTGATCCACCGTCCCGACCCGTTAATGGATGCCGATGAGGTCGCTGAAGCCTTCCTGACGCTGCATCAAAGCGGCAAAGTGCGTCATTTTGGCGTCTCAAACTTTACCCCGGCGCAGTTTGCGCTGCTGCAGTCTCGTCTGCCCTTTACCCTGGCCACCAACCAGGTGGAAATCTCCCCGGTGCATCAGCCATTGTTGCTGGATGGTACGCTCGATCAGCTGCAACAGCTGCGCATCCGTCCTATGGCGTGGTCTTGCCTTGGTGGCGGTCGTCTGTTCAATGACGATGAATTCCAGCCGCTGCGCAATGAGCTGGAAACCATTGCCCGTGAACTGAACGCTGAGAACATCGAACAGGTGGTTTACGCGTGGATCCTGCGTCTGCCGTCGAAACCGCTACCGATCATTGGTTCCGGTAAAATTGAACGCGTGCGTTCTGCCCTGGCGGCTGAAGAGCTGCAGATGAGCCGTCAGCAGTGGTTCCGCATCCGCAAAGCTGCGCTCGGTTACGACGTACCGTAAACCGGTAAAAATGTGACTTTCCGGTGAAATCTTTGCCTCTGGTATACACTTAAGAGGCAAAAAATAACCAGCGGAGGTCATATGAAGCGTTTTGCTCTGGCACTGGTCACGCTGGTTGTTTGCGCAGGGGCGCAGGCAGCCAGCGATGAAGTAGAAATGAATCTCGTCACCTCGCAGGGCGTAGGTCAGTCCATCGGCACAGTGAAAATCACTGAAACCGACAAAGGACTGGAATTTGCGCCCGATCTCAAGGCCCTGCCTCCCGGCGAACATGGTTTTCATGTTCATGCTAAGGGGAGTTGTCAGCCCGCGTTAAAAGAGGGTAAACCCTCGGCAGCAGAGGCGGCAGGCGGCCACCTTGACCCACAACATTCCGGTAAGCATGAGGGCCCGAACGGAATGGGCCATCTGGGCGATCTGCCCGTGCTGGTGGTAAATAATGACGGCAAAGCCACGGATCCGGTTGTGGCGCCACGCCTCAAAAAGCTGGATGAGGTGAAAGGCAAGGCGCTAATGATCCACGTCGGCGGCGACAATATGTCCGATCAGCCGAAACCGCTTGGTGGTGGTGGGGCACGCTATGCCTGCGGGGTGATCTGATCCCCAATCGTCCCCGGCGGTGGCGCTTGTTCCAGCTGCGAGAGGGAACAGTGCAGCCGCCAGATTATCGACGCTAAATCACGCGCGGCGGGCTGATGGTGGTGAGCAAGACTGTCGCAGATCCGCTGCAGTTCAGTCAGCGTCGCTTCCAGCGGGCGTTGCTGAACGCCGCGTTCACTCATCACATCGCGTAGCAGAGAGATGCACACGTCGCGCACCTGCGACAGCGGATCGGAGCGTGTCTCCCATGCGCGAAGTTGCCAGACCACGTGGGAACAGTTCAGCAAGACCACTCCCCAACGCAGCAGCCAGCGGCGGGAAAGCGAGTCCTGGCTGTTATTTAGCTGGCTGACATGGTGGTACACCAGCGATTCATACTCACTTTCACGCAGATGCGGTTTACGGCTGAGCTGATCGACAAACCCTCGTCGAAGCTCGCGGATATGGCGTCGGCTTTTACGCGCGTCTGAGCCGGGGCGTAATACGGCAAAAGCCAGCCACGCCAGACCCACCCCCAGGATTTTTGCCAGATTATCATTGAGAAAATCGGCGTAATCATAAACCGGCGGGTTTGTGACTGAGATAAACGAGCCCATAAAGACAATCAACTGACCCCAGAGTCCCGCCAGTTTTGGCATTTGCAGCTTCAGAAGCTGCATCGTGGTTAATAGCGGAAACAGAAACAGCAGGAACTGCCACAGGTCGCTTATCTGCACCATCAGGCCGAACTTGACCACAAAGCTGAACAGCGATAACAACACCAGCGTGCGCAGCAGCAGCGTAAGCGAGTTGAACGGCGAGGCGGCGACGGAGTAGAGCACGCAACTGATGGCGGCCAGCGTGAGCGCGGCGGAGCCAGATTCCCACTGCGTGGTGATGCTCCATGCCCCCACCAGCGTCAGGGCGCAAAAGGTTCGAAAACCGCTCCACAGCGCTTCCAGATAGTCAGTGTGCCGCGCCAGCGCCGGGCTACTGGGAACGGCGAATTCCGTTATCGGCGTGGCATTTTCAACGGCCTTGATCCAGCGACTGCTACGCAGATACAGGCGGCAAAAGTAGTTCAGACGCTGCCAGAAGGCGCGGTGGCGATAATCGTACTCATCTTTCGGCGCAAGCGGGGCGATAATGCGGGCCACCGTGTAGATGTCGGCATCCGGGCGGGCAAGGGCTGCGAGCAGCGTTTCAATGATGGCGCGGGTGTTTTCCGGTGGCGTTGACCAGTTGAGTAACATCCGGCGCAGGCTGGAGATCGCACTGGTCATCCGTAGCTGCTGGTGAAGCAGGTAGTTCAGCAGGGTATTCTGGCGGCGAAAACGATAATGGCTCCAGAAGGCCTGAATGCGTAACAGATTCATGGTCAGGATCTGACCAATCACCTTTTCATGCGCCAGGCGAATCTCATCGTTAGTATCCGGCTGCCAGAGCAGGCTCGCATGTTCCAGCAAGCGGGTATGCATGGTCTTCAGCGCCGTGATAAGCGCGGTGCCGTCGGAGGTGCTGGGCAGGATCATCATCATAAACCCGCCGCTCAGAATACCGACAATAACTTCACAGACGCGCGCCTGGGCGATATCCCATAACTCGGTGGTATCGAGAACGTTAACTACCGGAAAGGCAATAATTGCGGCGGTATAGCCCGCCAGCTGGAAGGCGTAGGCGACGTTGTTGGTAAAGTGGGCGCAGGCCCAGGTACAGCATCCCAGCCATGCCGCCATGCTCAGTAAAAAAAGCCACGGATCGTTCAGGGTATGGCCTGCAATGATCAGCGCCGCAGTGGCACCGAGCAGGCTGCCCGCGATGCGCCCAAGGCTTTTACTGATCACTCCGCCAACGGTCGGGAAGCTCACGACCGCCGCGGAGGTCATGGCCCAGTAAGGCTCGTCAAGGTTCAGATAGTAGGCGACGGTCAGCGCAAGGCACATGGCAATGCCATTGCGCAGGGCGTAGCGCCACTGAGGGCGCGTTGCTTTCATCCACGGCAGATTTCGCCAGGAGAAGGCATTCATCAGGGTGTTCCGATCGAGACAGTACAGGTTGTGCCGGAGACCAGCGTTAACCCCTGCGGTAAGCGGTCAAATTCAACCCGAACCGGCACGCGCTGGGCCAGACGCACCCAGGGGACATTAGGTTTGATGTCGGGAACCAGGCCTGAATCGGTTTCAACGCTCTGATCGTAAATGGCACGGCCAATGCTGGAAACGTGACCCTGTAACCTTTGCGAGCCGCTATAAAGCGTTATCGTGGCAGGGGCACCTTCCCGAATGTGGCGAAGTTTGGTCTCTTCAAAATAGCCCACGACGTAAAACGAGTGGCTGTCGACCAGCGCGAAAATCGGTTGGCCGGTGGTGGCATAATTACCCACGCGGGCAGAGAGGTTCGTCACCCAGCCATCGACAGGGGCCTGTACCACGGTTTGCGTCAGTTCCCATTGCGCCTGTTTGAGCGTTGCCTCTGCCACATTGACGTTGGCCTGCATCGCCTTGACGTTGATGTTGGCGGTATCCAGGTCTTCGGCAGAGATATAGTTTTGTGATAAATGCCGACGACGCGTGGCTTCGTTGTTCGCTTTCGCCAGTTCAGTCTGGGCCTTAGCCAGCTGGGCCTGGGCGTTTAGGATCGCGATATGGTAAGGGGTGTCGTCAATGCGGAATAAAACATCTCCCTTTTTAACGAACTGGTTATCCTTAACCAGAAGCGCCGTGATACTGCCAGATACCTGCGGGGTGATACTCACCTGCTCAGCGCGAATTTTACCGTCGCGTGTCCAGGGTGACTGCATATAAAAATTCCACAGCCACCAGCCGGCAACCAGGGCCAGAGCCAGGACAAAGAGGGTGGAAAAGTACTTCAGCGTTTTCAGGGGCATAATCACCACACAATCAGCACAGCAAGGCCAAGAGACACGGAGAGGGCGAACAGGGAGAGATCCATCAGCATGGGGTGCCAGATCTCGCCAGAATACATCCAGTCGCGGAGCAGACGATGTGCGACAAGCCAGATCACAAAGCCCACCAGAACGGCTTTAAACAGGGGAGGAAAGTAGACTGATGCACCGAAGATCAGGTCCTGAAGGGGCAGCCCCTCTGAGCGATGAAAAAACGTCACGAGCAGAGATCCTTTGCAGTGAACAGAATGCCGGGATGGCTTGTCTTAATGAGATGGAACATCACTTTTCAGTGTAAGTCATACTTTTAAATTTGATGAATGTCGTAATGCATTTGTTTTGGCAATACAAATGCTGCACACTATTCTAAAATCAGTATAATAACTTAGCAAGCTAATTATAAGGAGATGAAATTGGAATCGCCATTAGGTTCTGATCTGGCAAGGTTGGTACGCGTCTGGCGTGCTCTGATTGACCATCGCCTGAAACCTCTGGAATTGACACAGACGCATTGGGTCACGCTGCACAACATTCATCAGCTGCCGCCCGACCAGTCACAAATTCAACTGGCAAAGGCGATTGGTATTGAGCAGCCGTCGCTGGTGCGTACGCTTGACCAACTGGAAGAGAAGGGGCTGATCTCCCGACAAACCTGTGCCAGCGACCGTCGCGCCAAGCGAATTAAACTCACTGAGAAAGCGGCTCCCATTATCACTGAAATGGAAGCAGTGATTACCAAAACGCGCGGTGAGATCCTGTCCGGGGTTTCCCCTGCGGAGCTTGAAATGCTCATCAGTCTGATTGGACGCCTTGAGCAGAACATTCACGACCTGCAGGCACGCGACGCCTGACCTTATCAGGCCTTGCATTCGCAAGGCCTTTTATCATCTGGAGACGATCACCCGGTTGCGACCCGTCTCTTTCGCCTCATACATCGCTTTATCAGCCTTTTCCACACACTCTTCAGCCGTCGTCTCCACGGACGTTGCCGTAAAGACGCCCATGCTGATGGTAATGGGCTCCGGAAGCTGTCCCCCGCTGCTGGTCTTATCAAAGCTGCTCAGTTTCAGGCGGATGCGTTCCGCCACCTGGTACGCGGCTGCTGAAGGGGTGTTGGTTAACATCAACACAAATTCCTCACCGCCAATACGTGCGGCAATATCCTGAGGCCGTACGGAATCCATCAGCAGATGCGCCACAAACTGCAACACTTTGTCGCCCTGCAGATGGCCGTAGCAGTCGTTGATGCGCTTGAAGCGGTCGAGATCGCTGACGATAACCGAAACCGGACGGCTGGCTTTACAGGCACCGAGTGCCTGGTTTAGCGAGTCGTAAAAATAGCTGCGATTGTAGAGGCGGGTCAGAGGATCGCGAATCGAGTTTTGATACGACTGTTGATATTTCAAATGCGAGTCGCGATAGAGTCTAAAGACATCATAAAGCAGAACAAAAATAATCAATAACGTCGCAACAGTTTCAAATAAGCGCGCTCGATACCAGGAAATATCCTCCGCGTGTCCGCCTGCTAATAGCATCGCGAGCGTCACGATATAACAGACACATAAAAAATTACCGCCCACCCAAAAAATATTGCGTACGCGGGTAATAACCATTAGCGTTGCTAATGTCACCACCCAAAGAATAATCAAGACGATATTTATTGCATGGCTCCAGAGAACCATAAATTGATGGGTTTCATTATCCACCAGGTCTAACGACATTAATGATGAGTGGCTGGAGCTAAGCCAGGCCAACAGCACCATGCCCACCATAAACAGAAATGTACCGGCAACAATGGCGATATGCGCCGCACGTGAAAGCGGATTATCCCTGACGATATATAGCAGGGCCGACGCAATCATCAGCACCGCCATTAACAGATGGCGGTACATAAAGAAGATCATCGTATCGTTATAGTCCACGACGTTGAGCTGGTAGAGATCAAGCCAGGCCGGGAAACTGGTAAGCGTACCCACCATCAGCATGGCTGAACCGGCAAAGGCAAAAGCGATAGCAATCAGGTACAACCGTCTTCTGTCACACCAGTATTTCATGGCCATAAAGCAGGCAATAAACAGATGGAATACCAGTAAAAAAATGGTGAGTGTAGGGAATAAAAGCGGTGAGAAAGAGGGAACCCATTCGACCAGTTTTAAAAATAAAATTTGTAATATTCCAATGACGACAATGCACCCTAAACAGAATGGAATATAGGGTTTTTTCACGTACCGGGAGATCGCAAGCATAAGTATGTTTCAACGAAAATAATAAATAAAAAAGTTAATTGAGATTAGCCTAATGCAAAAGAGAGGGGAATACTTTGCGCAGGAACAAGATACGGCGTGGTTAATTATTCATTGCCTGAATAAATTTTGTAAAACTATTTATTATAATGATGCTATTTGTAAAAGGATGCGGCCTGGCAGCCACATCCTTTTTATGAATTAACGCGGAGAAACGGTAACCTGGCTACCGTTGCTTGCCAGCACGACGCGCTGACCTGCAGAGAAGCGGGTGCTGCCCTGTTTCTGCACAACCATAATGGTGCTGCCGTCGTCTTTACGAATTTCCAGCTCTACGCCCTGGGTTTTATTCATCGCACCCTGAACGCCCTGGCCTGCTACGCCACCCGCAACGGCACCTGCCGCAGTCGCCAGAGAACGGCCTGTACCACCGCCTACGGTGTTACCCAGGAAGCCACCCAGAACCGCACCGCCGATGGCACCCATGACGTTGTTCTCGTCACCACCCTGAATTTGAACAGGACGTGCGTTAACAATCGTACCGTAAGTCACGTTCTGAACCTGTTTCGCTTCAGAAGCGCTATAAACGTCGCCAGAAAGTGAACTGTCATTCACACAGCCAGCCAGAGTTAAACCAATCAGCGAAACGCCCAGTACACGTAAAATCATTTGAATCTCCTGTTCACCAAAAACGCCCAATCCGGGCATCCGTTATGGCTAAATTATATGGCATAAAGGGCCATCGTTCATATCTTTGCACTAACAATCGGAAAATTGTACTTGAATTTGACTTAACGAGAGATAAACAAAATTTCGACGCGTTACCTCACTGAGAGTGTTAAAAAATATTATCGCCTAATGGCAAAGCGGGGCTGTTTATGGTTGAGTGGTTATCCTTAGCCCACGCAACGTAAGGAAAGCGCATGAAATCGGGTCGCTATATTGGTGTGATGTCTGGCACCAGTCTGGATGGGGTAGATGTCGTTCTGGCCGCCATAGACGAAAACATGGTGGCACAACAGGCAAGTCTGACCTGGCCTATCCCTGTTTCGCTGAAAGAGGAGATCCTGAGCATCTGCCAGGGGCAACAGCTGACGCTTTCGCAGCTTGGACAGCTTGATGTCAGGCTGGGGGCGCTGTTTGCCGATGCGGTGCTGGCACTGATGCATAAAGAGAATCTCCGGCCGCAGGATGTGGTCGCGATTGGCTGTCACGGGCAGACCGTCTGGCACGAACCCACTGGCGATGCGCCGCATACCCTGCAAATTGGCGATAATAATCAGATTGTGGCAAAAACGGGCGTCACGGTCGTGGGTGATTTCCGGCGTCGCGACATCGCGCTGGGCGGGCAGGGTGCGCCGCTGGTGCCGGCCTTCCACCAGGCGTTGCTGGGGCACTCGTCAGAGCGCCGTATGGTGCTTAACATTGGCGGTATTGCCAACCTGTCGATGCTGATCCCGGGCCAGCCGGTACGGGGATATGATACCGGCCCGGGTAACATGCTGATGGATGCCTGGATCTGGCGTCAGTGCGGTAAACCGTATGATAAAGACGCGGAGTGGGCGAGTGAAGGCAAAGTCATTATCCCGCTGCTGCAGTCCATGCTTAGCGATCCCTGGTTTGCCCTGCCGGCACCAAAAAGCACGGGACGCGAGTATTTTAACTATGGCTGGCTTGAACGTCAGCTGGCTCGGTTCCCGGCGCTGGCACCGCAGGATGTTCAGGCGACGCTGGCCGAGCTCACGGCGGTCTCCATATCAGAACAGGTACTTTTGAGCGGTGGCTGCGAACGTCTGCTGGTCTGCGGGGGCGGAAGCCGCAACCCGCTGGTGATGGCGCGCCTTGCCGGCTTGTTGCCGGGCACCGAAGTGACAACCACCGATGAAGCCGGCATCAGCGGAGACGACATGGAAGCGCTGGCCTTCGCCTGGCTTGCCTGGCGCACCGTTGCCGGGCTGCCGGGGAATTTGCCCTCAGTCACCGGCGCACGCGAAGCCAGCGTTCTCGGTGCCATTTTCCCGGCCAATCCCCGCCATAATCAGAGTTAACTGAAATTCAGCGCAGCGCGTCGCCGGTAAAATAAAAGGGAACAGGAGGGCCCATTAGCCCTCCAGGACCAGGATAGTCTTCGGAATACGCTCATGAAAAAACTTCTTCTTATTGCTGTACCTGTCTTGCTGTCAGGCTGCAGCGTCTATAACCAGCTCGTTGAGCGCATGCAGACCGACACGCTGGAATATCGCTGTGATGAAAAGCCGCTGACCGTCAAGCTTAATAACCCACGCCAGGAAGCCAGCTTTGTCTATGACAATAAATTGCTGACGCTCAAGCAGGGGATCTCCGCCTCCGGCGCGCGCTACAGCGACGGTATTTACGTCTTCTGGTCGAAAGGTGACAGCGCCACCGTCTACAAACGCGACCGCATCGTGCTGAACAATTGCCAGCTCGAAAATCCGAAGCGTTGAGATTTTCACAGGGGCGGCGCACAATAGCGCCACCCAATCTCAACGTCACCTTATGCCATGTCTGATAACGACGAACTGCAGCAAATTGCGCATCTGCGCCGTGAATACACCAAAGGCGGCCTGCGTCGCCAGGATCTTCCCGCTGAACCTCTGGTGCTTTTTGAACGCTGGCTGAAACAGGCCTGCGAAGCAAAACTGGCCGACCCAACGGCCATGGTGGTTGCCACGGTGGACGAAAATGGTCAACCGTATCAACGTATCGTGCTGCTTAAGCATTATGACGAGAAAGGGCTGGTATTTTACACCAACCTGGGCAGCCGCAAAGCGCACCATTTAGAGAACAATCCCCGAATCAGTCTCCTGTTCCCCTGGCATATGCTGGAACGCCAGGTCATGGTCACAGGCAAAGCGGAGCGCCTTTCCACGCTGGAAGTGGTGAAGTACTTCCACAGCCGCCCGCGTGACAGCCAGATTGGCGCCTGGGTCTCAAAACAGTCCAGCCGAATTTCCGCCCGCGGTGTGCTGGAAAGCAAATTCCTTGAACTGAAGCAAAAATTCCAGCAGGGCGAAATTCCACTGCCCAGCTTCTGGGGCGGTTTCCGCATCCCGATCGAGCAGATTGAGTTCTGGCAGGGGGGCGAACATCGCCTGCACGACCGCTTTTTATACCAGCGCGACAACGGCGGCTGGAAAATCGACAGGCTTGCACCGTAATCCCCGAAATTTGTTGATTTAAGCGCTAGCGCACGCCGCGCTTGCGCTTTATTCTATGGTCCTTTCGCATCAGGCGAAAAGTCGTGTACCGGCAAAGGTGCAGTCGTTTATACATGGAGAATTTGATGGCAAGCAGTAACTTGATTAAACAATTGCAAGAGCGGGGCCTCGTGGCCCAGGTGACGGACGAGGAAGCGTTAGCAGAGCGACTGGCGCAAGGCCCGATCGCGCTCTATTGCGGCTTTGATCCCACCGCTGACAGCTTGCATTTGGGGCATCTTGTTCCATTGTTATGCCTGAAACGCTTCCAGATGGCAGGCCATAAGCCTGTGGCCCTGGTGGGCGGCGCGACCGGTCTGATCGGCGACCCAAGCTTTAAAGCCGCTGAGCGTAAACTGAACACCGAAGACACCGTGCAGGAGTGGGTGGATAAGATCCGCAAACAGGTTGCACCGTTCCTCGACTTCAACTGTGGTGATAACGCCGCGATTGCCGCCAATAACTACGACTGGTTTGGCAGCATGAACGTGCTGACCTTCCTGCGTGACATCGGCAAACACTTCTCTGTTAACCAGATGATTAACAAAGAAGCGGTAAAACAGCGCCTGAACCGTGACGATCAGGGTATCTCCTTTACTGAATTCTCTTATAACCTGCTGCAGGGCTACGACTTCGCCTGTCTGAACAAACTGCACGGCGTCTGCCTGCAGATTGGCGGTTCTGACCAGTGGGGTAACATTACTTCCGGTATCGATCTGACCCGTCGCCTGCATCAAAACCAGGTGTTTGGTCTGACCGTTCCGCTGATCACCAAAGCCGACGGGACTAAATTCGGTAAAACCGAAGGCGGTGCGGTATGGCTCGATCCGAAGAAAACCAGCCCGTACAAATTCTATCAATTCTGGATCAACACCGCGGATGCCGATGTTTACCGCTTCCTGAAGTTCTTCACCTTCATGGACATTGAAACCATCAACGCCCTGGAAGAAGAAGATAAAAACAGCGGTAAAGCACCACGCGCGCAGTATGTGCTGGCGGATGAAGTGACCAAACTGGTTCACGGTGAAGAAGGTCTGGCTGCGGCGAAACGCATTACCGCAAGCCTGTTCAACGGTACGCTGAGCGATTTGAGCGAAGCTGACTTCGAGCAGCTGGCGCAGGATGGCGTACCGATGGTTGAGATGGAGAAAGGGGCTGACCTGATGCAGGCGCTGGTGGACTCTGAGCTGCAGCCGTCTCGCGGGCAGGCGCGTAAAACCATTGCGTCTAACGCCATCACCATCAACGGTGAAAAACAGGCTGACCCGGAATACACCTTCGCCGACAGCGATCGCCTGTATGGCCGCTACACGCTGCTGCGTCGCGGCAAGAAAAATTACTGTCTGGTCTGCTGGAAATAAATAAAAGTCTCCAGGGGCGTGGGAAACCACGCCCTTTTTGTTTTTTCAGGGTTTGGTAAGCATAAAATGAAGAACATCCTCGCCATTCAGTCCCACGTTGTTTTTGGACATGCTGGCAATAGCGCGGCGGAATTCCCGATGCGCCGCCTCGGGGCTAACGTCTGGCCCCTCAATACCGTACAGTTCTCAAACCATACACAATACGGCAAATGGACCGGCTGCGTGATGCCGCCTTCGCATCTCACGGAGATCGTGCAGGGCATTGCCGATATCGACCAGCTCAAACGCTGTGACGCGGTTCTGAGTGGTTACCTGGGCTCCGCAGAGCAGGGGGAGCATATCCTCGGCATCGTTCGCCAGGTGAAAGCAGCCAATCCCGCAGCAAAATACTTCTGCGACCCGGTGATGGGTCATCCGGAAAAAGGCTGCATTGTGGCGCCTGGCGTGGCTGAATTCCATGTTCGCCATGCGTTACCTGCCAGCGATATCATCGCGCCCAACCTGATTGAGCTGGAGATCCTTTGCGAGCATCCGGTTAACAGCGTCGCAGAGGCGGTAAGCGCGTCTCGTGAACTGATAGCCCAGGGGCCTGAGATTGTGCTGGTGAAACATCTCGCCCGCGCAGGGCTGAGCAGAGACCGCTTTGAGATGCTGCTGGTGACCAAAGACGAAGCCTGGCACATCAGCCGTCCGCTGGTAGATTTTGGCCTGCGTCAGCCAGTGGGCGTGGGAGATGTGACCAGCGGGCTGTTGCTGGTGAAACTGCTACAGGGTGCGACGCTGCGCGAAGCGCTTGAGCATGTGACTGCAGCGGTGTACGAAATTATGATTGCGACGAAAGAGATGCAGGAATACGAACTGCAGGTAGTGGCGGCACAGGATCGTATTGCGCAGCCGGAGCACTATTTCAGCGCAACACAGCTCTAAACTATGCCGGGTAAGCGTCAGCGCCACCCGGCAACGCAGGCCGCTCGGTTAATTCAATCCTTCCGCTTTCAGCGCCGCGGCCACCGCAGGGCGCTCCGCCATACGCGTCATATATGCTGCGATATGGTCTAACCCGTCCAGATTCAGCTTAACAGCACGCGCCCAGCGCAGCACGGTAAAGAGATACGCATCGGCAATGGTGAAGCGTGCCCCGCAGATATACTGATCGTCCTTCAATGACTCATTGACGTACTGCAGCTTTTTCTCCAGCAGGGTGCGAACGGTCGGTTTGTACTCTTCCGGCGTGTCCGGGCGGAACAACGGCGTAAATCCTTTATGCAGTTCGGTTGCAATGTAGTTCAGCCACTCGAGCGTTTTATAGCGTGAAACCGTACTTACCGGGGCCAGCAGCTGGCGATCGGGCACGCTGTCTGCCAGGTACTGCATAATGGCGACGCCTTCTGTCAGCAGGGTACCGTCATCCAGAAGCAGGGCCGGAACTTGTCCCTTCGGGTTAATCGCAAAAAAATCGTCGCCGTTTTCCAGGCGCTTTTTCATCAGGTCAACGCCGTCCAGCGTGAAATCTTTGCCGCTCTCGCGCAGGGTAATATGGGAAGCAAGAGAGCACGCGCCCGGTTTGTAGAACAGTTTCATCGGTAACTCCTTTTTGCTGAGGTTTCAGCTATGTTAGTGCGCAAGCAAACAAAAAAAAAGCCGCTAATAAATTAGCGGCTCATCGTTTCTCAATAACGTCACGCGGTAGCGGTTTCGGTCGCTTTCGTCGCTTTGTCGTCGTCCTGAGTCATGCGGTTCAGCTTCGGTGCCGTCAGCAGCATCAGCGCCGCGATAACCGCCGTTGCGATACCAATCTGCAGGAAGACGGTGCCGTACACATTCAGGGAGACCAGCGGGTCAGTCACGTTCTCAGGCACCGCCATCAGGTTTGCGATTTTACCTGCGATGATGGCTGCACCGGCAGTGGTCAGGAACCAGCTACCCATGATGAAGCCCATCAGACGCTGTGGCACCAGCTGTGCAACCATCGCCAGACCCAGACCGGAGATCATCAGTTCACCGATAGACTGCAGGGCATAGCTCAGGATCAGCCAGTTAACGGAGACGATACCGGCGTCAGTCGCAAATTTGGTACCCAGTGGCAGCACGAGGAACGCACCAGAGCACAGCACCATACCGATGGCGAACTTGTGCGGCATTGGCAGACGGTCACCCATCTTGTTATAGATAGCCGCCAGAATTGGGCTACCAATCATGATCCAGAACGGGTTCAGCGCCTGATACTGCTCCGGCTCGAACGCGATACCCAGGATGGAGTGCTCAACGTTGCGAATAGCGAAGAAGTTCAGCGAGGTAGGCATCTGGCTGTAGAGCACGAAGAAGATAATCGCTTCCAGCATCAGGATGAAGGCCACAATCATCTTGCGACGGGCCGCACCCTGCATCGCGAAGGCTTCTTTCGCGAAGATGATGACGATACCCAGTGCCACCACGCCCAGAACGGCACGTGCAACACCCTGGTTATGCAGCAACCAGGTGGCGATGGCCGCGAGGATAACAACACCCACGATGGTGGCCAGCAGTTTGCCCATATGCACCGGTTCGAAATCAGGTTTTGAACCGTAGTCCTTAACCCAGCTACGGCAGAACAGGAAGTTCACAACGGTAATCAGCATACCGACAAAGCTCAGCGCAAACGCCACGCTCCAGCCGAATTTTGCGGCGAGCCATGGGGTTGCCAGCATGGAGAAGAATGAACCAATGTTGATGGACATGTAGTACATGGTGAATGCACCGTCCAGACGTGGGTCATCTTTGCTGTAGCAGGTAGAGAGCAGGGATGACGGGTTCGCTTTGAACAATCCATTACCAACGGCGATGGTTGCCATACCCATATAGACTACGGCTGCGTCATGACCAGACCAGGCAACCAGACCATAGCCGATTGCCAGAACAATGGCGCCCAGCATAATGACACGCTTCGTACCCAGAACTTTATCACCAAGCCAGCCGCCAATCGCGACCAGACCGTAAACGAGGGCACTGAATGAAGAGAACAGCGTGATGGAATCGGCTTCGGACATACCCAGCTGTTTTACCAGGTAAACCGCCATGATCCCTTGCAGGCCGTAATAACCAAAACGCTCCCATAACTCGATAGAGAAGATGAGATAGAACGCTTTTGGCTGTTTAAAAGCGTTCAAACTCACGCTTTCATCTGTTGGTTTATTGTTTGCAGTTGACACATATACCTCTTTTTTTACATCCCATATTAACGGGGGTGTTCATAGCGTGATGGCCGGAGTCCATCCGCTTTATAGTTATATTGGGAGGAGAAACGGCGGGTAATGTTCACTATCCTGACCCGTCTGGCAATACGTTTGTAATAATCTGTTACATATAACTGAGCCGCTATAATCCTCGGTTTCTGCAAATGTTATTCAGCGTTAAATTTTACACAATGGGTTTTGTTGGTTTTTTTGACTGCGAAAAACCGGCGGAGAGGGTTGTTTGGCGATATGTTCTGCTATTTACCGTTAAATGCAGTCATATAGCCCATATTCTGAAAAATGAGTGGTCTTATCTGCGGCCATTGAAGGATTACATCTTGTCTGGCAAAGGGTTTAGGTGGGATCTGACAACAAAAAATCAACATGAAGTTATCAGAGTGATCGCGATCACAAATGTATAGAAATTTTCGGTAGTGAAAAAACTATTAACCTGTTTGAGCGTTAAATAACCGAACAATTGACAGGGCGTAAGAGAACATATGCGGACAACTTGCGGCCTAAAGGAAGGTTTTTAGTTAAGCCTTCCTTTAGTAAGGTCTTGATGATGCGAAAGTAAAAAAGAATAACGCCGCTCAGGGATACACTTTTTCTTTATATTCGCAGAGATCTTCAATGATACATGAGCCGCAGCGAGGCTTTCTGGCAATGCAGGTATAACGGCCATGCAGGATAAGCCAGTGATGACAGTCGACTTTGAATTCAGCGGGAACCACTTTTAACAGTTTCTCCTCCACCTGTTCGACATTTTTACCCGGAGCGAAGTTGGTTCGGTTAGCGACACGGAAAATATGGGTATCAACCGCGATGGTCGGCCAGCCAAACGCGGTGTTCAGTACCACATTCGCCGTTTTACGTCCCACACCCGGCAACGCTTCCAGCGCCTCGCGATCTTCCGGCACTTCACCACCATGACGCTCCAGCAAAATGCGGCAGGTCTTAATGACGTTCTCCGCTTTGCTGTTAAACAGCCCGATGGTTTTGATATAAGACTTCACCCCTTCCACGCCCAGCTCCAGCATGGCTTTCGGGGTATTGGCCACCGGATAGAGCAGGGCGGTGGCCTTATTCACGCTCACGTCAGTGGCCTGAGCCGAAAGCAGCACTGCGATCAGCAGCTCAAACGGCGAAGTGAAATTCAGCTCAGTCGTCGGGTGCGGGTTTGCGTCCCGAAGACGGGTGAGGATCGCAATGCGCTTTTCTTTGTTCATGAGGCTTTCCCGGGTATCCCTTCCTGCACGCTGCGCTCAGCCGCGCGGCGCTTACGTTTTTCATCAATCAGGTATTTTATCGCCAGCATCATGCCAAGGCCAATAAACGCACCCGGTGGCAGCATAGCCAGCAGGAACGGCGTATCCGTATGAAACACCTCGATGCGTAAAACTTTAGCCCAGCTTCCCAGCAGCGCGTCTGCGCCGTCGAAGAGGGTACCGTTGCCAAGAATTTCACGCAGTGAGCCCAGAACGAACATCGCGCAGGTGGCTCCCATTCCGATGGAGAAACCATCCAGGGCCGACATCGCCGGGGTGTTCTTCACGGCAAAGGCTTCTGCACGCCCCACCACGATACAGTTGGTAACGATCAGCGGAATAAAAATCCCCAGTGACTGATACAGACCGAACGCGTAGGCATTAATCAGCATCTGAACGACGCTCACCACTGACGCGATGATCATGACGTAAATCGGAATACGGATTTCCGACGGCGTCCAGCGGCGCAGGGTGGAAATGGAGAGGTTGGTCAGGGTCAGCACCAGCGTGGTGGCAAGCCCCAGCCCCAATGCGTTGGTAGCGGTGGATGTCACCGCCAGCAGCGGGCACAATCCCAGCAGCTGTACCAGTGCGGAGTTGTTCTTCCACAACCCCTGGACAATGACCTCTTTAACCTGGCTCATGCTCACTCCTCACAGGCTGGAAGATTGTTAATCTGCGCAGGCAGCGTTTCTGCATACAACCCGGCACGTTTTACGGCATTCACGACGGCACGCGGCGTAATGGTGGCCCCGGTGAACTGGTCAAACTCGCCGCCATCTTTCTTGACGGCAAACGCCGGGTCCGCTTCGCCGTGGATCACCTTACCGGCAAAATGCAAAATCCAGTCGCTCAGGCGTGTCTCAATTTTATCCCCAAGGCCCGGCGTTTCGTGGTGTTGAGTCACGCGGGTACCCAACACGGTACCGGAAAAATCGGTACCCACAAGTAGCTGAATGGCACCGGAATACCCGTCTGGTGCCGTGGCCTCCATCACCACGCCCACCGCGTTATCGCCTCTACGGGCGATATAGAGACGATGCGGGCCTTTACCTAACTGCGGCGCCTGTACCACGAAACAGCTTTTCTGCAGGTCATTATCGTAGAAATCAGACGGCATCACCTGATCGAACAGCGCGCGTTGCTGCTTCGCGGCCTGTTCATCAATGGTCGTTTTGGTCAGTTCGTTCACCAGTGCCGTCATCCCGGTGAGGACAGCAGCGAAAATGGCCAGCGTGACGCCATGTTTTTGCATTGTTTTCAGCATCGCGAAACCCTTACCGATGGCCGTACACGCGCGGGCGCGTGTAGTAGTCAATGAGCGGAACGGTGATGTTGGCAAGCAGGACGGCGAACGCTACGCCATCCGGGTATCCGCCGAAACTGCGGATCAGCCACACCAGCAGACCGGCCAGCGCACCGAAGATCAGACGACCGCGATTGGTGGTCGAGGCGGTCACCGGATCGGTCAGAATAAAGAACGCGCCCAGCATGGTGGCGCCAGAGAGCAGATGCATCTGCGGGCTCGCCAGGGATTCAGGAGAGAAGAGCCAGCCCAGCGTGGAGCAGACCGCGAGCGTGACCAGGAAGCTCACCGGAATATGCCAGCGGATCGCTTTCTGCTGCAGCAGGAACAGGCCGCCCAACAGATATGCCAGGTTAACCCACTGCCAGCCAGCACCGGCCAGCACGCCGCTGTAAATGGCTGATTGCATGATTTGCTCAACGCTGTGCCCGGCACGCAGGGACGTTTTAAACGTATCGAGTGGTGTAGCCTGGCTGACACCATCCACACCCATACGCAACGCATTCATATCGGCACCGGACGCCGTATGGCCGGAAAAGATCACCTGAAGGGCATCCATAAAACCCGGCACCGTGGCGGCGATATCGTGCGGCGGCAGCCAGCTGGTCATTTGTACCGGGAAGGAGATAAGCAGTACCACGTAGCCGACCATCGCCGGGTTAAAGGGATTGTGGCCCAGCCCACCGTACAGCTGTTTGGCAATAATCACCGCAAACACCGTACCGAGCACGATCATCCACCACGGCGCACACGGCGGAATACTGATGGCCAGCAGCAGGCCCGTCAGCAGGGCGGAGTTATCGCTGAGAATACGGGAGATGTTCATCTTACGCAGCTTCAGCACCAGCGCTTCGGCCGCTACGGCGCTGGCACAGCCCAGCACTAACTGGAACAGGGTTCCCCAGCCGAAAAACCAGAACTGAACGGCAATACCCGGCAGCGCGGCCAGGCAGACCAGCATCATAATGCGCGACGTCTGGCGCTGGTTATGGGTGTAAGGGGAACTTGCGATTCTGAAAACCATTTAATCCTCGTTAACTGCTTGCTGTGCGGCTTTCTTCGCCTGAACGCGTGCAATCGCGGCGGCGACGGCGGCTTTGCGTGGATCGTCGTTCGCGGCAGGCTGTTGTACTTCCTGCTGAGCCGCTTTCCGTGCTTTGGCGCGGGCGATGGCTGCTTCGACAGCGGCTTTGCGCGGGTCGACTGGTGCCTCTTCTGCAGCTGGTTGTGGTTGCTGCGCCGCTTTCCGTGCTTTGGCCCGGGCGATGGCCGCTTCGACAGCCGCTTTACGCGGATCGACCGGCGCCTCTTCTGTGGCCGGTTGCGGTTGCTGCGCCGCTTTCCGCGCTTTAGCGCGGGCTATCGCGGCTTCAACGGCGGCTTTGCGCGGGTCTGCGGCCTCTTGCTCAACGACCACCTGCTGCTCTCCCTCTTTCCGTGCTTTGGCGCGGGCGATGGCCGCTTCAACGGCCGCTTTACGCGGATCGACACGGGTTTCTTCCGATTGCCCTGTTTGCGCTTTTTCCGCCTGACGCGCGCGTGCCGCGGCCTTACGCGCTTCACGTGCGGCAATGGCTTCGCTGTTATCTGGCTTCTCACCGGCGGAGATCACCACAGGTTGCGCTGCGGTCGCTTTTTTCTCGCGCACGCGAGCCAGCGCCGCGTTAATGGCATCCTGATCTTTCTCGCCTGGCTGAACGGCAGCCTGCTTATGACGCTCCTGACGGGCCAGTTTTTCACGCTCCAGACGAGCCTGGCGGGCTTCAAAGCGGGCTTTCGCTTCGGCAGCGCGTTTTTCTTCCATCGAGATGGCATAAATCTCGGCCTTCTCCTGACGGAAGTACTGCACCAGCGGAATGTTGCTAGGGCAGACCCAGGCGCACGCGCCGCATTCGATGCAGTCAGCCAGATTATGCGCTTGTGCTTTATCGTGCAGCTGACCTTTGCTGTACCAGTACAACTGCTGTGGAAGCAGATCGGCCGGGCAGGCATCGGCGCAGGCGCTGCAGCGGATGCAGCCTTTCTCTTCCTGCTCTTCACCCATTTCGGTGGGGGAGGGGGCGAGCAGGCAGTTAGTGATTTTTACGACCGGAACGTCCAGCCACGGCAAGGTAAAGCCCATCAATGGACCGCCCATGATCACCATCTGATCGCTGCCGGGACAGAATCCGGCCTGCTCCAGAAGATGACGAACCGGCGTGCCCAGACGCGCCCAGACGTTCCCCGGACGAGACACTGACTCGCCCGTCAGCGTCACCACGCGTTCGGTCAGGGGTTCACCGTCAATCACCGCGCGTTTCACGGCGTAGGCGGTACCCACGTTTTGCATCAGCACGCCAATATCCGACGAGCGGCCGCCGTGGGGAACCTGCTTTCCGGTGAGTATTTGCGTCAGCTGTTTTGCCCCGCCCGACGGGTACTTGGTCGGAATGACGCGCAGGCTGATATCGTGGCTACCGGCGAGCACCGCGCGCAGCATGGAAATGGCCTGCGGTTTGTTATCCTCAATGCCAATTAGCACTTCACGAGGCTGCAGCACATGGGCGAGGATACGGATCCCCTCCACGACCTGCGCGGCGCAGTCCTGCATCAGGCGGTCATCGGCGGTGATATAGGGTTCGCATTCGGCGGCGTTGATAATCAGGGTCTGAATTTTATCGCCGCCACCGCGCAGTTTGACGCCGGTCGGGAACCCTGCGCCACCCAGCCCGGCAACGCCGAACTGATGAATACGGTCGATAAGCGCTTCCCGGCTGCGGGCGCGGTAGTCGCTCCAGCCATCACGTTCGATCCAGCGGTCTTCGCCGTCGGCTTCAATAATGACGCTCAGTTCGGAGAGGGCTGACGGATGTGCAACGGTGTGAGGGGTAATCGCCACCACTTTACCGGATGTCGGGGCGTGGATCGGCAGCATACGCCCACGACCAAAGGTCAATGGCTGGCCGCGAAGGACGGTATCGCCTTCTTTAACGCACAACTCACCCTCAGCGCCAATGTGCTGCTTCAGCGGCATGACGAAACGGGTCGCCAGCGGAATTTGACGCAGCGGCGTGCCGCTGGACTGGGTTTTCATCTCTGGCGGATGGATCCCGCCGTCAAAGTCCCAAATCTTCTCTTTTCTGAAAGCAGAAAATAACTTAAGCATGTTGTTCCACAGGAATATTGCGAACCGGAATGGTTTGAAGATCCCACTTCCAGCTTTCGGTAGTCGTTTCAACCGGGCGCAACTCAATACATTGCGTCGGGCAGGGTGCCACGCAGAGGTTACAGCCGGTGCACAGATCCGCCACAACGGTGTGCATGGCGCGGGTGGCGCCAACAATGGCGTCGACAGGGCATGCCTGAATACACTTGGTGCAGCCAATGCAGTTCGCTTCGTCAATCACCGCGAGGGCACGCACGGGCTCCTGCACCTGCGCATCGCCATCAATGGGTTGCGGGTCGACGTTTAGCAGCGCTGCAATTTTCAGCATTACCGCTTCGCCACCTGGCGCACAGCGGTTGATTTTCTCACCCTGAATACCCACGGCTTCTGCATAGGGACGACAGCCAGGATAGCCGCACTGCCCACACTGGCTTTGCGGTAAAAGCTCATCGATTTTTTCAACAATAGGATCGTCCTCTACCGCGAATCGGCGGGAGGCGTAACCCAGAATCAGGCCAAACACCAACCCCAGCACGCTGATGGAGACGATGGCAATCCAGATGGTATTCATTACAACTTCACCAGACCACTAAAGCCCATAAAGGCCAGAGACATTAAACCTGCGGTCACCAGCGCAATCGCGTTTCCGCGAAAGGGCGCAGGGATATCCGCTGCGGCGAGGCGCTCACGAATAGAGGCAAACAGCACCATCACCAGCGAGAAACCGACGGCGGCAGAAAAACCGTACAGCGCCGACTGCATGAAATTATGCCCGAGATTAATGTTCAACAGCGCTACGCCAAGAACGGCACAGTTGGTGGTGATCAACGGCAGAAAGATACCCAGCAGGCGATAGAGCGCCGGGCTGGTTTTACGCACCACCATTTCGGTAAATTGCACCACTACGGCAATGACCAGAATAAAGGCCAGCGTACGGAGATAGACTAAACCCAGCGGGATGAGGATCCAGGTATCAATCAACCAGGCGCAGATGGACGCCATCGTCATCACGAAGGTGGTTGCCAGCCCCATGCCCATTGCCGTTTCCAGCTTTTTGGACACGCCCATAAACGGACACAGGCCAAGAAACTTCACCAGAACGAAGTTGTTAACCAGCACTGTGCCGACAAAGAGCAGTAAGTAATCGGTCATTATTCAGCCTGAAATAAAAAAGCCGCCTATTATCGGATAAACCACAACAGGCGACAACAGGTTATCTGTAAGGTTATTACGGATTCACGAAGGTGTTCTTCACCCGCGTCGAACGCTTGAAATAGGGCACCAGAAGCGCCGCCGCCAGTAACGGGAAAAGCAGCTGACGAACGGCCAGCGCATCCGAAACCGGTGAAAAAGCAAAGGCTTTCACCGCCAGCAGTACGGAAACGAGCAGCCAGATGATGTAGTGCTTAGGCACATTTTTGCGGCGTTTAAAGAACGCAATGGTTAGCCACAGCGTGTAGTACCACATGCCTATGGCGAAGACGAATGACACGAACCACAGCGTAATATTCAGCACACTTTGCGACATCAGGGTCTGGATTGCATGAGGGGTAACCAGCGCGGTGGTATAAAGCAGCAGCGCAAGTGATGCGCTTAATAAGGCAACCAGCAGCCATGCCAGTGGGGCGATTAACCAGCCTCCAATTCTTTCTCCAGGCGTTGCGGTCATGAACTCTCCCATAAATCTGCGCGAAATGTTGTACAGCCAGTTTGCAGGGCGGAGAGTATATAACATTTCGCGCGGATGGCTACTTTCTTATAAAACGTAACGCCATACGGACTTAGGCACTTCGCCGACGTTAAACAAACGGCCACCGGAGACCAGCTCCGCACGGCGATGATCCGCTGCACGATACATATTGATGATGTCCTGATTATCCGACAGCGTGTAGTTCAGGTGGTCAAACAGTTTTTCCAGGCTCTCAAGGGAATTGATCTTGCGAAATTTTAATAAATAGTCCTGAACTGTCATATTAATAAGTTTCCATATAAAAGTGAGTCATACCCGTTAAGGTAATTCGTTTGAATAATAAACGGATTAATAAAGACGTAAACTGCCCACTCAGGTAACGCGACTAAATTAGGAGTTTTCTTTGCGAAAGATTCAGGCATCAGATGATGCCTGGAAGAGAAGGTTAACCGTGTTCACCGGGAGTGGCAATAAGTAACTGACATATTATGTCACTCTTTATTACCGTAACCGGTTACTTAGGTTGGGCGACAGTGACAGGCTCCGGCGGTTGGTAGTTATCGATGTGGCTGGCAACGCCAAGCAAAATGACCGATACCCCAAGAACAATCCATCCCGCTAATTCAATGATTCGATTAATAATTGACGTCATAATTCGTGTTTGTAATTTATCCATAAATACCGGTTGCAAATGTTACAGCGCCAGGGGGGAGACAGCAAGTGCTTTGGGAACGGTTCCCTTAAGCACAATCAGCGGGTTAACCCCATATAACAAAAACAACCGGAGCAGGATGCTATTTTAAGTCATATGGCACATGCTTAATCTGTCATGAGGCCAGGTTAGCCAGTGTGAAATAAGAACATCACAGGAGAGGGCAACACTATGAGTGATAGCATCCGTGTCGGGCTTATTGGTTACGGGTATGCGAGCAAAACATTCCATGCGCCGTTAATTGCCGGTACGCCGGGAATGGCGCTGGCGGCGGTGTCGAGCAGCGATGCCACCAAGGTGCATGCCGACTGGCCCACCGTTCCGGTTGTCTCTGAGCCTAAGCACCTTTTCAATGATCCGAATATCGATTTAATTGTGATCCCCACGCCGAACGACACCCATTTCCCGCTGGCGAAGGCGGCGCTGGAAGCAGGTAAGCATGTCGTCGTCGATAAACCCTTTACCGTGACGTTGTCTCAGGCACGCGAGCTGGACGCGCTGGCGAAAAGCCTTGGCAGATTGCTGTCGGTGTTTCATAACCGCCGCTGGGACAGCGATTTTCTCACGGTAAAAGCGCTGCTCAGCGAGGGAACGCTCGGGGAGATAACCTTCTTTGAATCGCATTTTGATCGTTTCCGGCCGCAGGTGCGAAACCGCTGGCGTGAGCAAGCCGGGCCAGGCAGCGGCATCTGGTACGATTTAGCCCCACACCTGCTCGACCAGGCCGTGAATCTGTTTGGCCTGCCGGTGAGTATGACGGTCGATCTGGCCCAGCTCAGACCCGGCGCGCAAACGACCGATTATTTTCATGCCATCCTGAGCTACCCGCAACGGCGGATAGTGCTGCACGGAACGATGGTTGCGGCTGCGGAATCTGCGCGTTATATCATTCACGGCACGCGGGGGAGCTATGTGAAGTTTGGTCTGGATCCGCAGGAAGACCGGCTGAAAAACGGCGAGCGTTTGCCTCAGGAAGACTGGGGATATGATATGCGAGACGGGGTAGTGACCAAAGTGGAGGGGGAGACGCTGGTAGAAGAAACCATGCTGACGAGCCCGGGGAACTACCCGGCATATTATGCGGCCGTGCGTGATGCGCTGAACGGCACGGGGGAAAACCCGGTACCAGCCAGTCAGGCGATTCAGATCATGGAGTTGATTGAACTGGGCATTGAATCTGCCAAACATCGCGCCACGCTCTGTCTGGCATAAGTGTTGTTGGCCGGGTAGGGCGTAGCCGCCACCCGGCAAAGGGGTTACGCGTTTGCCACCTTATCCCGAAGCGCCTGCTTCTCTTCCGGCGTGAGGAAGGCCATCTCCAGCCCATTAATCTGCGCCTGGCGGATCTGTTCGCGGCTCAGGCCCGCCTGCGGTGCGGCGACAGTGTACTCGTGGATAATGTCCACGCCCTGTACCGCCGGGTCATCGGTATTCAGCGAGGCCAGCACGCCGTGCTCAAGGAAGGTTTTCAGCGGGTGCTTATCCAGCGCGGGCACGGTGCTGGTCTGAATATTGGAGGTCAGGCAGGATTCAATCCCGATACGTTGCTCGGCCAGGAAGTCCATCAGGGCGCGATCTTCCACCGCTTTTACACCGTGACCGATACGCTCGGCACCCAGTTCACGGATGGCCTGCCAGATGCTCTCCGGCCCCGCCGCTTCACCGGCGTGAACGGTTACATGCCAGCCGGCATCACGTGCGCGGTTGAAATGTGACAGGAACAGGCTGCCCGGGAAGCCCAGTTCATCCCCGGCCAGGTCGACTGCGGTGATCGCGTCACGATGCGCCAGCAGCGCTTCCAGTTCCTGCAGACAGGCCGCTTCGCCGAAGGTACGGCTCATGATGCCAATCAAACGGGCCTGCACATCGAAGGCTTTGCACCCTTCACGGACACCTTCAATAACGGCTTCAACCACGCCTGCAACGGGCAGGCTGTGGGTCATCGCCATATAGCCTGGCGAAAAGCGCAGTTCGACATAGTGCAGGCCGTTACGGGCGGCATCTTCGATGTTCTCAAAAGCGACACGGCGACAGGCATCCAGTGAGGCCAGCATCTTTACGCCCCAGTCGAGTTTGCTCAAAAAACTGACCAGATCCGGTTCATTAGAGGTGACCTGAACGTGCGGGATCAGGGTTTCAAGCGATTGAGCAGGGAGCGTTAAATTGTACTGGCGGCCAAGATCGAGGATGGTTTGGGCACGAATGTTACCGTCAAGGTGACGATGAATATCTGTTAAAGGCAGGCGTGTATCAATCATGGTCGCACTCTTTTCTGGTTAAAGTGCGCCACATTATAAAAACAAAACGAGGTAAAAAGCTATTTGCGCAAGGGAATATTCCGTTGCGCAAACAAACTACAGGAGCGTGTTGATACCCGCAATCAGCCGCTGCACCCCTTGTTTCAGCTTGCTGCGCGGGCAGCCGGCATTCAGGCGGATAAAACCGATGCCTTCGTTTCCGTAGGTATATCCCGGCATGATGGCGACTTTTTGCTGCTCAATCAGTACGTTTTGCAGGGCGCGATCGTCAATATTTAACGGGCGCAGGTCAATCCAGGCGAGATAGGTCGCCTCGGGTGGCGTCCAGTTTAGTACCGGAAAAGCGCTGTTCATTTCACGTGCGATAAATTTCAGGTTCTCTTCCAGATAGTCGCGCAGCGCGGCAAGCCACGGCTCACCCTGCTGATAGGCGGCAATATGCGCCGTCAGTGCCAGCACGGAGGGAGAGGAGAGGCCGTCACGGCCTTTTAGCGCGCTCAGATACGCATTACGGCTCTCCTCATCGCCTATTAACCCATATGCGCCGGTCAGTGCCGGGATATTAAAGCTCTTGGAGCCTGAGGTCAGCAGTGCCCATTTACCGCGCGCGACCCTGTTCCATGGCGTGTGGCGATGTTCTCCCCATACCATGTCCATATGAATTTCATCGCTTATCACCGCCACGTCATAGCGCGCGCACAGTTCAGCCATCTGCGCCAGCTCCTCCTGCGTCCAGACCTTGCCGGTCGGGTTTTGCGGGCTGCACAGCAGCAATATTTTGTTTTCCGGTTTCGCCAGGGCGGCCTCAAGCGCGGCCATATTTCCCTGCCAGCCCGTCGCCTGTTTCTCCATCGCCACTGGCACCACGCGGCGCGCATTGCCTTCAATGGCTTTATAAAACGCGTCATAAGCCGGGGTATGCACCACCACACCATCTCCCGGCATCGACCACAGGCGAATCAGCTCAGAGACCATATAGATCACGGAAGGGCCATAAACAACGGTTTCAGTATCAATCCGGCTGTTAAAACGTTGCTGGAACCAGTGCGCCACCGCGGCCAGGAATTCTTCGTTTTTCCAGCGGCTGTAGCCAAACACGCGGTGATCAATACGTTGATGTAGCGCATCGATAATGCAGGGGGCGGTGGCGAAATCCATATCAGAGATCGTAAAGGGCAGCAGGTCGGCGGCACCAAAACGGTCGGCAACATAATCCCACTGTGTACACCAGGTGCCGTGGCGATCGACAACGGTCGAGAAATCAAACATGACGTATGTCCTTAAAGTAAAACCCCCTCAGCGTGAGGGGGTGAGGCATCAGGCTTCGACTGTGCGCATCAGGGTGGCCAGCTCATCTTTGACCGACTGCACCTGCGGGCCGATAACCACCTGCAAATTGTGTTGATTCAACTGTACCACGCCGATTGCCCGGTTGGCTTTCAGGGCATTGGTATCCACTTTCGACATATCCGCCACCGACAGACGCAGACGGGTAATGCAGTTATCCAGAGAGGTAATGTTATCCGCACCGCCCAGCGCCGCCAGAATTGCCGGCGTGTTATAACCCGATTTACCCACTGTACCGGCAACGGCCTGTTCCACGCTGGTGGCGGTTTCGGCATCGCGGCCTGGCGTTTTCAGGTTAAAGCGGGTAATGGCGAAGCGGAAGATACCGTAGTACACCACGAACCAGATCGCCGCCACGACCGGTACCAGATACCACTTGGTGGACAAACCATGCAGGATGCCGAACACCACGAAATCAATTACGTTGCCGTCGGTGTTACCGATGGTGACGCCCAGCACCGCCATCACGGTAAAGCCCAGACCGGTCAGCACCGCGTGGATGAGATACAGCACCGGCGCGACAAACAGGAACAGGAATTCGATAGGCTCAGTCGTACCGCCTACAACGCAGGCGATTACCCCGGAAATCAACAGCCCTTTAATTTTGTGACGATTTTCCGGTCGAGCGCAGTGGTACATCGCCAGCGCCGCGCCTGGCAGACCGCCGAGGAAGGCCGGCATTTTACCCTGTGACAGGAAGCGGGTCGCACTCTCAGAGAAGCCATGAGTGGTTGGGCAGCTCAGCTGCGCCTGGAAGATGGTCAGCGCACCGCTTACATCATGACCGCACACTTCCATGGTGCCGCCTGCTTCGGTGAAGCGAATCAGCGCCACCAGAATATGTTGCAGGCCAAACGGCAGCAGCAGACGTTCGCCGGTACCGAAGATCATCGGGCCGAAATCGCCCGCGCCGTTAATGATACGGCCAATACCGTTGATACCGAGCGCAAAGACCGGCCAGATCAGCGGGATGACCAGACCAAACAGCCCCATGACCACGAGAGTAATAATTGGCACGAAGCGGGTGCCGCCGAAGAAAGCCAGGGCATCGGGGAGGCGGATATTGTGGAAGCGCTCATGCAGCATCCAGATAATGACCCCCGCGATCACCGCGCCGAGGATCCCGGTGTCGATGGACTGAATACCAATCACGCTCTGAATGTTGTTGGCTTTCAGCACCGCAGCATCGGTAGTGGGCAGGATGCCTTTGGCGGTCAGCCAGAAGTTCACCGCAAGGTTCATCACCGCGTAGCCCACAAAACCGGCGAACGCCGCCACGCCTTTATTCTCACGCGCCAGGCCCAGCGGGATGGCGATACAGAACATCACGGGCAGGAAACTGAAGGCAAAGGAGCCGACCTTACTCATCCAGATAAAGATCGCCTGCAGCACAGGGGTACCGAGGAACGGGATCAGCGTAATGACGTCCTTACTGCTGAGCGAGCTGCCGATCCCGAGCATGATCCCGCAGAACGAGAGAAGCGCCACGGGCAGCATAAAGGTTTTACCCAGTTGCTGGAAAAATTCCCACAGCGATATTTTTTGTGCTGTTTTCGCCGTCATAAAACGACTCCTTTATTGTTAAAATCAGTTTGTCTGCTTCAATGCTGCGAGAAGATAAAACGTTTTATCAAAGTTTAGTGCGCGCTGAATCACATTCTCAGCCTTTCACTGGTAGTATAAAGATAACGTATTGATAAAACGTTTTACCGATCTCATTATCAGGGAGTCACGCCAACACATGGCTGTAGCGAAAAAGATCACCATCAACGATGTCGCGCTGGCGGCGGGGGTTTCCGTCAGCACCGTTTCACTGGTCCTGAGTGGAAAAGGGCGCATCTCTCCCGCGACCGGTCAGCGGGTTAACGACGCCGTTGAACAACTGGGTTTTGTGCGTAACCGTCAGGCGTCGGCCCTGCGCGGGGGACAAAGCGGCGTGATTGGCCTGATCGTGCGTGACCTGACTTCACCCTTTTACGCCGAACTGACCGCCGGGTTAACCGAAGCGCTGGAGGCGCAGGGACGAATGGTGTTTCTGCTCCACGGTGGACGCGAGCCGGACCAGCTTCTTTCCCGGCTCGACATGCTGCTCACCCAGGGCGTTGACGGTGTGATTGTTGCCGGAGCGTCGGGCGTGAGTAGTGAATTATGCGAGCGCGCGGCCGCTAAAGGGGTGCCGCTGGTCTTTGCGTCGCGCGCCAGTTATCTGGATGAAGCCGATACCCTGCGGCCAGACAACATGCAGGCGGCTCAAATGTTGACCGAGCATCTTATTCGTCGCGGGCATCAGCGGATTGCCTGGCTCGGCGGAAAAAGCTCGTCGCTGACCCGCGCCGAACGGGTGGGCGGTTATTGCGCGACGCTGATTAAATACGGTTTACCGTTCCACAGCGAGTGGGTGGTAGAGTGTGAATCCAGTCAGAAAAAAGCCGCAGAAGCGATCGGTGCACTGTTAAGCAGCAGTCCGACGATAAGCGCCGTGATTTGCTATAACGATGTGATTGCGATGGGGGCCTGGTTTGGTCTGATCCGCGCCGGGCGTCAGAGCGGTGAGGGGGGTGTTGAAACCTTCTTCGGCCATCAGGTGGCGTTAGGGGCATTTGCCGACGTTGGCGAAAATGCGCTGGACGATCTGCCCATCGTCTGGGCCACCACGCCCGCACGGGAGATGGGCTACACGCTGGCGGACAGGATCATGCAGCGCATCGAAAAAACAGACGTGCAGGCCGGGCACCAGATTGTGGCGGCGCGGTTAGTCACGGTGAAATAACCCAGAGCACGTTGCGGAGCGTAGGCCAGATAAGGCATCGCCGCCCCCCGGCAATAAAAAACCCCTCATGCGAGGGGTTTTGTCGTTTACTGCTGTGGCGCCGCAGGTTCGGCTGGCGCTGCTGGTTCAGCCGGTTCCGGCATGCCCAGGGCAGGCATACCAAACATGCCGACAAAGTCCTCCAGCGGCATTTTGTCACCGTTGAGCGTCACCTGGCCGTTGGCATATTGCAGGCTGGTGGAAATCGTGTTGTCGTCCACCTTCGTGATACGGAACATCTGGCCCATCGCCGCCAGGCCTTTCACCTGCTGGTTTGCCAGCTTACCGGCATCGTCATCGCCGTACCCTTCAAGCTTCGCAATCTGAGTCATAAACTCGGTTGCCATGTCCATTGGGATCGTCAGCTTGCTGTCCAGAGACTTCACGCTGCGATCCACTTCCTGGGCCAGCGTTTGCGGTTCGCCCGTTGCGGTTGCCGGATCTTTCAGGAACAGAGACAGGTTAAAGCTGGTTTCGCCTTTGCTGTTTTTCCAGCTCAGCGGAGCGACGGTGATCACCGGTTCACCTTTGAGCAGGATAGGCAGGTTGTTGAACAGCACGGCCATCGCCTGCTGCTGATACACTTCCGGGTTCTGCTGCAGCGCGGCATCGGTCAGCAGCGCCTGGCTCTCTTTGCTGTATTTCTGGCTGAATTCATGCCACGCCTGACCGTCAATATTGCCGATCTTCAGCGAAAGCTTGCCGGTACCCAGGTCCTGATTCTGCACTTTCAGGCTCTGCAGGGTGTAATCCAGCTGAGTATTGATGCTCTTACCGTCTTTGGAGACATCCGATTTACCATCAACGTCCATGCCTTCCAGCACGGCCATCTCTTTACCTTCAATCGCAATGGCAATCTTATCAATCGTGAGTTTCTGATCGCCGATACGCTCTTTGAAGTCGGTCATGCGGCTGTTGCCGTCTGCTTTCAAATTGTTGAAGGTAATCTGTACCTTCTGATCGTATTCGTTAACGGCGTTGACCAGACCGCTTTGCGCTTCCCCTGTCAGGGAGAGCACGTTCCCTTCGCGGTCAGCATCTACGGTGAAGTTGCCACCGCTGAAGGTGACTTTCTCGTTCTCTTTCTCGTAGTTCAGCGCCTTCAGCGCGATATTCGAGCGGGTGTCACCGGCATAGCTGATGCGGGTATCAACCGCGAAAGGTGATTCATTTTTTGCCAGTTCGAACAGCGGCTTAGTTAAGTCGTTATTCACCAGCACGGTGTGAACGGACGCCATTGATGGGATCAGATTAAAGGACTTCAGCTGCGCCAGCGGGAACGGACCGTGACTTACCACCTCATCCAGCACCACCGTCTGGCCCGGCTTCAGCCAGCCATTTTCATTTCCGGCAACGGGCTTCACCACAAGCTGCATATGGCTGGTGAATACCCCGCGCTCATAATTCTGATAGCTCAGCTCTACACCCGCTTCCGGTGCGCCACGCTTAATTTGGCTGTTAGCCTGTGCCACCATCTCAGCCAGACGGCTCTCCAGCTGCTTCCCGGTAAACCAGGATGCTCCCGTCCAGACTACGCCTAACGCTACAATCACGCCTACCGCTACGACCGATTTTTTCATTGCGACTATCCCTAAAATGAAACCAGGCGGTAGAAACCGCCCGGAGATATAAAGCCTGCCACTAGCTTAGCAAGAGTTGTTAAAAAATTCAGTATTGTCTAAAGCTTATTAAATACGCGCGCCAGGCGACCGGTACCGCTTACGCTGACCGGGGACTCATTAGCAGCAACGAATGCTGACTCACCCGGCTTAAGCACCAGACGCTGTTCGCCTTTATGCAGTGTCGCTTCACCCTCAACGCAGAACAGGATCGCCGCGCTCTCCTGCGCGATGGTCGTTTCGGTCTGGCTGAGGTCGTGCAGGGAGAAAGCAAAATCGTCAACCGGAATAGGGAAGTCCAGCTCTGCGCCATTTTTGACGGGCTGAGTAAGCAGCTCGGCAGCAGGTTTTGCCACAAACTTCACGTTAGCCACCAGTTCAGGGATGTCGATATATTTCGGCGTCAGACCCGCGCGCAGCACGTTGTCCGAGTTGGCCATTACCTCCAGCGCCACACCCTGCAGATAGGCATGCGGCGTTTCTGCGAACAGGAACATGGCTTCGCCCGGGTTTAGCTTCACCACGTTCAGCAGCAGCGGGGAGAACAGGCCGCTGTCGTCCGGGTAAAACGCAGAAATCAGACGGATGGTGTCCCATGGTTCGCCCTGCTGGCCGTCCAGCGCCGCTTTCAGCACCGCCAGGGCGTGGGATTGCTCGTCGCCCTGCATGTTGAGCAGGCTGGCGAACAGCTGGCTCAGGCTTTCCGCGTTCGGATTTGCCAGGAAATGTGCGATAGCGTTATGCGCTCCTGCGACCGGCTGCAGCAGAGAGATGATCTCGGAGAACTCGCGAAACGCGTTCATCGCCAGGAAAGGGGTCAGCGCAAAGACCAGCTCCGGCTTGTGGTTCGGATCTTTATAGTTACGCTCGGCGGCATCTAACGGGATACCGGCCGCATTCTCTTTTGCAAAGCCAATTTCAGAGGCTTTCTTGTTCGGGTGAACCTGGATGGAGAGAGGTTGATCGGCACACAGCACCTTAAACAGGAACGGCAGCTCGCCAAAACGGCTGGCCACGCTGTTGCCCAGCAGCGTGGCTTTATCGGCATCAATTACGTCGCGCAGCGCGCGCACCTGGCCGCTGGCATCTTCAACTTTTGAGCTGCTCTTCGGGTGGGCGCCCATCCACAGTTCTGCCATCGGCAGGTTGTCCGGGTTCGCGATACCGTAGAGTTCCGTTAACGCAGTTTTACTTCCCCAGGCGTAGTTTTGCACTGAGTTGATGAGTTTTTGCATTATCAAGCCCTGATTCAAATGTGGAATAAACTCCGGGTATTAAAGCAATAAACCACATGGAAGTAACCTGCGGATGTAAAAAGTCGTACTAGTCTCAGTTTTTGTTAAAAAATTGTGTAGGATAAGCTGACTCGCTTTTAAGCCGGGCAGCGGAACATCTGCCCTGAATAATCAGACCGACGCAGTAAGTGAGAGAACAATGTCGAACAAACCCTTTCATTACCAGGATCCTTTCCCGCTCGGTAAGGATCAGACCGAATATTACCTGTTAACCCGCGATCACGTCTCTGTCTCTGAGTTTGAAGGGCAGGAGATCCTCAAGGTCGATCCGCAGGCGCTGACCTTGCTGGCGCAGCACGCCTTCCACGACGCCTCGTTTATGCTCCGTCCTGCGCATCAGCAGCAGGTGGCTGATATTCTCAGCGACCCGGAGGCCAGCGAAAACGATAAGTATGTCGCGCTGCAGTTCCTGCGTAACTCCGATATCGCGGCAAAAGGCATTCTGCCGACCTGCCAGGACACCGGTACGGCCATCATCGTGGGTAAAAAAGGCCAGCGTGTCTGGACCGGAGGCGGCGATGAAGCCGCGCTGGCGCACGGTGTCTACAACACTTACACCGAAGACAACCTGCGCTACTCGCAAAACGCGGCGCTGGATATGTATAAAGAGGTCAACACCGGCACCAACCTGCCTGCGCAAATTGACCTCTATAGCGTGGACGGCGATGAGTACAAATTCCTTTGCATCGCGAAAGGCGGCGGTTCAGCCAACAAAACCTACCTCTACCAGGAAACGAAAGCGCTGCTCACACCGGGCAAGCTGAAGAACTACCTGGTGGAAAAAATGCGTACCCTCGGGACTGCAGCCTGCCCGCCATACCATATCGCCTTTGTCATTGGCGGCACGTCGGCGGAAGCGACGCTGAAAACCGTGAAGCTGGCATCGACTAAATACTACGACGGCCTGCCAACCGAAGGGAACGAACACGGCCAGGCGTTCCGCGATGTTCAGCTTGAGCAGGAGCTGCTGGAAGAAGCGCGTAATCTGGGGCTCGGCGCACAGTTCGGCGGTAAATACTTTGCTCACGACGTGCGTGTGATCCGTCTGCCGCGCCACGGCGCATCCTGCCCGGTGGGTATGGGCGTCTCATGTTCGGCGGATCGTAACATCAAAGCGAAGATCAACCGTGAAGGCGTGTGGATCGAAAAACTGGAGAACAATCCGGGTAAGTACATTCCGGAAGCGCTGCGTAAAGCCGGTGAAGGTGAAGCGGTTCGCGTTGATCTGAACCGTCCGATGAAAGAGATTCTGGCGCAGCTGTCTCAGTACCCGGTCTCGACGCGTCTCTCCCTGAACGGCACGATCATCGTCGGCCGCGACATCGCCCATGCGAAGCTGAAAGAGCGCCTGGACAACGGCGAAGGGTTGCCGCAGTACATCAAAGATCATCCGATCTACTACGCGGGCCCGGCGAAAACGCCAGAGGGTTATGCCTCCGGCTCATTAGGCCCAACCACCGCAGGCCGCATGGACTCCTATGTTGACCAGCTCCAGGCCAACGGCGGCAGCATGATCATGCTGGCGAAAGGCAACCGCAGCCAGCAGGTGACGGATGCGTGCCACAAGCACGGCGGGTTCTACCTGGGCAGTATCGGTGGTCCGGCGGCCGTACTGGCGCAGGGCAGCATCAAGAGCCTGGAGTGCGTGGAATACCCGGAACTGGGTATGGAAGCGATCTGGAAAATTGAAGTGGAAGATTTCCCGGCGTTTATCCTGGTGGATGACAAAGGCAATGACTTCTTCAAGCAGATCCAGTCCTCTCAGTGTTCGGCATGTGTGAAGTAAGCTAAAAAGCCGGGTGGCGGCTACGCCACCCGGCACCAAAAAGAGCGCACAAAGCGCCATAACGTTTCTCAGAAGTCATCAATACTTATCTCTTAAGCATGTGAGCAATCCCATCTTTAATTATCAAGGAGAAAGTAATGACAACGCATCGCCGTGAGAAAGATTCGATGGGCGCGATCGACGTTCCGGCCGACAAACTCTGGGGGGCGCAAACCCAGCGCTCGCTGGAACATTTCCGTATTTCGACAGAGAAAATGCCCGTTTCGCTGATTCAGGCGCTGGCGCTGACCAAACGTGCCGCCGCCAAAGTGAATCTGGATCTGGGCCTGCTGGCGGCTGACAAAGCCACCGCCATCATCAGTGCCGCCGACGAAGTGCTGGCGGGTAAGCATCCCGACGAATTCCCCCTGGCCATCTGGCAGACCGGCTCTGGCACGCAGAGCAACATGAACATGAATGAAGTGCTGGCCAACCGGGCAAGCGAGTTGCTGGGCGGCGTGCGCGGTATGGAGCGTAAGGTTCACCCGAACGATGACGTTAACAAGAGCCAGAGCTCCAACGATGTCTTCCCGACGGCAATGCACGTGGCGGCGGTGATTGCCATCCGTGAACAGCTTATCCCGCAGCTAAATGTGCTTAAAAGCACCCTTAACGAGAAAGCTCAGGCCTTCAGCGATATCGTCAAAATCGGACGTACCCACCTGCAGGATGCCACGCCGCTGACCCTTGGGCAGGAGATATCCGGCTGGGTGGCGATGCTGGAACACAATCTCAAACACATTGAGTACAGCCTGCCGCATCTCTCTGAACTGGCGCTGGGCGGCACGGCGGTGGGGACGGGGTTAAATACCCATCCGGAGTACGCGGTGCGCGTGGCGGAAGAGCTGGCCGCGATTACCGGGCAACCGTTTGTTACCGCGCCCAATAAGTTTGAGGCGCTGGCAACCTGCGACGCGCTGGTTCACACCCATGGTGCGCTGAAAGGGCTGGCGGCATCACTGATGAAAATCGCCAACGACGTGCGCTGGCTGGCCTCTGGCCCGCGCTGCGGCATTGGTGAAATCAGCATCCCGGAAAATGAACCGGGTAGCTCCATTATGCCGGGCAAAGTGAACCCGACGCAGTGTGAAGCCATGACTATGCTCTGCTGTCAGGTGCTGGGAAATGACGTGGCCGTCAACATGGGCGGTGCGTCAGGCAATTTCGAGCTGAACGTCTATCGTCCGATGGTTATCCACAATGTGCTTCAGTCTGTACGGCTGCTGGCGGACGGTATGGAGAGTTTCAACGCGCATTGCGCCTCCGGCATTGAGCCGAACCGCGAGCGAATCAGCCAGTTGCTCAATGAGTCGCTGATGCTGGTGACCGCCCTCAATACCCATATCGGCTATGACAAAGCCGCTGAGATCGCCAAAAAGGCGCATAAAGAGGGGCTGACGCTGAAAGCCTCTGCGCTGGCGCTCGGCTATCTCACGGAAGCCGAGTTTGATGCCTGGGTCCGCCCTGAAGCGATGGTCGGCAGCCTGAAATAGTCACGTCGCCACATACAGGTGCAGCCGGGGAATAATCAGCTGCAGCGGCTGCGCCTGAGGCTTATAGCGATGCTGAACGTTTTCCGCATCGTAATTCAGCAGTTCGCCAATGTCCGGTACCACGGCGCCCTGGTCGGCATCATAGAGCGCAATCAGCGGTGTTGGGCAGGCGTACTGGATCTGCTTTTGCTGGCCTGAATACCAGACGCGGGCGATAGGCTGCACCTTCACCGGGCGTTTAATCTTCAGGCGCGTTTCAGCGGGCAATGACGCGATGCTGTGATACTCCTGCTCCAGGCGCTCAATCCACTGCTCGCGCGACCACGGAGCCACGGTGCGCGGCGCTTTCAGGCTCTTTTCCAGCTGGGCCAGGATCTCATCCCGGGTAAAGTTTTTGATAATGTGCTTGTTGGCCCAGCCGAAGCGCAGCGTGGCGGGCTGACGCAGTACCGTCAGCGTACGGTAGGCATTCAGGGTGATTAAACCCGGAAGCTGGCGGTGCACCCACTCAAAGCGGGCGGCTGGCGCCAGGCCTGACTCTTCGGTAATGATCTTTTCAAATGCCGCTTTCAGGGTATTGATGTGCGTAATCTGGGTTTCCAGCGCCTCACGGGTTTCGGCGTCCGTTTGCAGACAGATCACCCCCGGCAGGCGAACGGCCGCCTTGCTGCTGCGGTTTTCTGACTGCTGCTGAATAAACAGGCGACGATAGTGCTGTAGCGCCAGATCCCGCGCGGATTGGCCGATATGCTGTTTGACGTCGATGGTTTGCAGCGGATCGTGCTCTGCGCCTTTTGCCACCTCCGGCAGGGTAAAGACCCGTGCAGCCAATAGGCGGCAGGCCTGCAGGCGCTCGGTTAGCGTTAACAGCTCATGCTCCATCTCCCGAAAGGTGCTGTTCAGCCTTTCGATAAGATCGTATGTCGCCATGTGAATCCCCATTAGTTACAACATACTCATGATATAGCACAGCACGCCGGGTCAGGCCAGCGTGCGGTTAAGGTCAGGCAGGAACGGGAAGGGCGATGTTATGGTACACCGGCCAGCTAAAGCAGAAGCATGCGCCGCCGAGTTCACTCTCCCCGCACTGCACCGTGCCGCCCATCGCCTGCGCGATAGAGTGGACAATCGCCAGCCCCAGACCACACCCTCCCGTCGCACGGTCGCGGCTCGGGTCGAGACGCACAAACGGCTCGAACACGGTTTCACGCGCATCCGGGGCGATGCCGGGGCCATCGTCTTCCACCGTCAGACGGGCCTGATTGTCCTGCAAGTCCAGGCCAATCCGCAGCGTGCTCTCACTGTAGCGCATGGCGTTGTTCATCAGATTATCCAGCACGCGTTCCATCAGGCGCATGTCCAGCGCGCCGTAATCACCCGGCGTGACGCGCGTTAACAGGGTGCGTTGCGGATTGACGCTCTGGACGTCATCAATATGGGTTTGGATCCACGTCGGCAGATCCGGGGTACTGAGGTGCAGTTCATTTTGTGGACGGTCAAGGCGAGCGTAGGTAAGCAGCTCCTCAATGAGCGCTTCAAGCTGGCCGATGTCGCGGTTTAACGCCTGAGACTCTGCCGCCGTAAGGTTTTCGCTCATCTCCAGCCGATAGCGCAGGCGCACCAGCGGCGTGCGCAGTTCATGAGCAATCCCGTCGATCAGCTGTTTTTTGCTGGCAATCAGGGCGTTGATGTTATCGGCCATCTGGTTAAATGCCACCCCCAGACGTTCAAAGCTGGACCCGCTGTCAAAGTGAATACGCTCGGTAAGATGCCCCTCGCCAAAGCGCTGTGCGGCGGATTCCAGTTTCAGCATGTCCTGCCAGTGTGGGCGCATCCAGATAAAGACCGGGAAGGCGAGTGAAATGGCGATAAAGGCCATCAGGGCCATATCCAGCAGGCGCATCTGGTGCAGATAATAGAGATAAGGCACCGGCCCTACAGCCAGCACATAATGACTGCGCGGAATGCGCTGGATAAAGGTGTATTTCTCATCCAGTGCCACGATATCCCCGTCACGCAGGCGCTGCATGGCAGGCGGATCTAAATCGAAATCCTTCAGCGGTTCAATGCGCAGATCGAACGACAGGTTCAAATCCAGCTCTTTTAAGGTTCTCGCCCAGTCATGTGGTGGAATTTCACGCAGTTCGCTGCGCATCAGATAAAGTGAGCTTTTCATCAGATCGTCCAGCGACTGCCTGCCCGCTCGTTCGGCAGTGAACTTATAGACCAGCCCGACCAGCATGGTCATCACCAGGAAGCAGACAAACAGCAAAAGATAAAACTGCACAAAAAGCTTTTTCATTAAATCTCACCGAAAAAACGATACATGCAGAATATACATGAAAAACCTTCCGGTGTTTTCACCACCATCATGCACGACAAACGTATTATCTGAGCCGTGCCGAGGTTTGTTACATGGCGTGAGTACTTCTTTTGATTTTGGCGATGAGTTTTTCTGTCACGCTCAGGCCTTCCGCGATCTCCGCATCAATCACGGCGCTTCCGAATTCGTTAATTAAATCCAACAATATTTCGTAAGACTGAATCAGTTCCAGAAGATCAAAGAGGGCTTTTTGGTCGGCACGCGCGGGGGAGGCTTGGTTAAGCGTTGCCTGATTAACAATCCATTCAAGATTGGTTTTGATGGCTTCTACGTCATGGTAGCTATACATATGTCATAGGCTTAAATCCTCATTTCAAGATTTTATGGGAGAGAAGTAGCGAAAGCGTCGCGATAAAAACGTTTATGTGGCGGGCCCGGTGCGAGCTCAAGAAGGAATGCAGGAAAAGTAATTATGGATTAGTTCGCTGGCTTAGCAAGTTAATTGTTGCGCCAACGGGCAAATTAACGCGCGAAAGCCAGGGCATTGTCGTGTAATGCCTTCATTTCGCGCAGGTTATGCTATTTTGCCAACGCGATCAGGTTTCCCAGGCGTGCGGGGCGAACAGATAACCCTTGTTACGCACGGTTTTGATGCGGTACGGCTCGGTGGCGTTGTCCTGCAGTTTCTTACGCAGTCGCGAAATAGCCACGTCAACACTGCGATCCATTCCATCGTAACTTACGCCGCGCAGGTTTTTCAGCAACGCGTCACGGTCCATAATCTGCCCTGCATGGGTGGCCAGCTCCCAGAGCAGGTCAAAATCGGCGGTAGAGAGCGCGATAAGCTCACCGGAAAGCAGGACCTGGCGGTTAACCGGATCGATGGATAACGTGCCAAACCGCATCGCTTTATGCGGCATGAGGGACTGCGCCGGCACCTCGCGTTCACTGCTGGCATGCTGGCGCAAATGCAGGCGCAGACGGGCGAGCAGAACGGCAGGCGGCGTGGTTTTAAGAATGTAGTCATTGGCCCCCATCTCCAGCGACAGAATATGGTTCATGTCGCTGTCCAGTGAGGTCAGCAGCACGATAGGGCCAT
Source organism: Enterobacter cloacae complex sp. 309I3 (assembly GCF_050031595.1). NCBI lineage: Bacteria > Pseudomonadati > Pseudomonadota > Gammaproteobacteria > Enterobacterales > Enterobacteriaceae > Enterobacter > Enterobacter cloacae complex sp. 309I3. The sequence continues at coordinate 2,130,706 of NZ_JBLGWI010000001.1, forward strand.
CCCACTGAGCCCGCAGGTCGCGGCACAGCGTCATCCCGTCTTTGCCGGGCAACATGATATCCAGCAGCACCAGATCCGGGTTTTCACGCACCACGACCTCTTCGGCGCGATCGCCACGTGGCTCAACAATAACGTCCATATCATGTTTACCCAGATAAGCGGCGATCAATTGTCCCACTTCGGGCTCATCTTCTACATAAACAATCTTATTCATACAACGTCTGTTATCGCGAAAAATGCCAACATACACCGCGTAACCTTAACCTTCCATTAATCTTTCAAAATTAACGTCAGTTCCGTTATTCTGGCTCTTATTGTTACTTGATTGTTATAGGAAAAAGCATGGGGCTGGCGATAAAAGCCGCGCTGGGCGCGCTGGTGGTGTTATTGATTGGCGTACTGGCAAAAACCAAAAATTACTACATTGCCGGGCTGATTCCGCTCTTCCCGACGTTTGCGCTCATTGCACACTACATTGTCGCCTCGGAACGCGGCACTGAGGCGTTGCGCACCACCATTGTGTTTGGCATGTGGTCAATCATCCCTTACTTTCTCTACCTGTTGTCCTTGTGGTATTTCACGGGCTTTCTGCGGCTTCCCCTGGCGCTGGGCGGGGCGGTGGTCTGCTGGGGGCTCAGCGCCTGGGTGCTGATTTTCTTCTGGAGCCGCTATCACTAGCGCAGCGGTCGCCCGCCGTCCACGGCAAAGGTTCTGCCGGTGACGTAACAGCTGGTGAGCAGATAATCGATAAGGTCGATCACCTCTTTCTCGCCAGGGGCGATTTTCATCAGGGATTTATTCAGCGCCTGATGACGATACTCGGCATCATCGCCCTCGTTGAATAAAATCATCGCCGGGGCGATGGCGTTCACCTTGACCTCTGGTGCCAGCTTGCGGGCAAATGAACGCGTCATGTTATCCAGTGCAGCTTTACTCGCCGCATAAGCGATGTGTTTGTCGCTCCCGCGCTCCACCACATAATCGGTGAAATGAATAATGTCACCCGCGGCATGGCCGTGGCCGCGCAGCAGATCCTGCAGGGCATGGTTAAGCAAATAGGGGGCATTGACGTGGATCTGCAGCATACAGGCGAGCGTTTCGCTGAGCGACGTACCGGGTTTTTCTGCAAGCCATGCGCTGGCGTTATGGATAATCGCCCGCAGACCGTGGGTCGTTGATTTGACCTTATCCGCAAAGGCAAGAATGCCGTCGTCGGTGGAGAAATCAGCCTGAATACAGGTTGCACCTGCTTTTCGTAGCCCGTCTATCGAGGGGTATTCCGTGCGGTAACTGACAATGACCGGGTGGCGAAGGTTGAGAAAGTGATGGGCGAGGGCGAGGCCGATACGACGGCCTCCACCGGTGATCAGTATTGGGCGATGCTGCGCAGTTCCCATCGTATTCTCCTTTTCAGTTCAACAATGGGAAACGCAGGGTTATCCCATTAACATCCAGGTTGCCGGTACGGCAGCAACCAGTAACAGCCCGATGAGGGCCATTTCGCGGCGTTTAAGCGCGTTCTCCAGCTGATGAGTACGGCGGGCATAGATAAACACCAGCAGGCCCGGCGCATACAACACCACCGACAGCAGCAGGTGCATAGGCCCGGAAGCATACAACAACCACAAACCGTAAATACAGGCGCCGATCCCTACCGCATAATGCGCCGGGCGAGTGGCGATTTTTAACAGATATGCACCCACTAAGAAATAGGGTACCAGAATCATCTCCGAGGCGATGGTCAGCAGGGTGTTATAGTCCGAACCTGTGAGCCAGATCAGCACCAGGCAGACCTGAACGCTGATATTCGTCAGCCAGAGTGACGCTGACGGCGCACCGTTTTTATTCTGACGGGCAAACAGACGCGGAAACGCTTTGTGCGTGGCAGCCAGGAAAGGCACTTCTGCCGCCATGATGGTCCAGCTCAGATAAGCCCCGCAGACGGAGATAATCAGCCCCGCGGCAATGACCACATCGCCCCAGCTACCGAGCATTTTCACCATCAGACCGGCCATGGATGGGTTACGCATTTCGGCCAGTTCAGGACGAGCCACCACACCCAGCGACAGCAGCGTCACCAGCAGATAGACACCGAGGGCCGCCAGCACCGCCAGCAGCGTGGCGCGTCCGACGTCGCGCTTGTTGCGCGCGCGGGCAGAGACCACCACCGCACCTTCAACACCAATGAAAACCCACAGGGTGATCAGCATGGTGTTTTTCACCTGCTCCCAGACGGGGACGCCCAGCGCAAGGCCAGTGAAATCGAGTTTAAATACATCCAGACGGAATGCCATAAACGCCAGCACAATAAACAGCCCGAGCGGAACCAGTTTGGCCAGCGTCGCCACCAGGTTAATGCTTGCCGCTGTCTGGACGCCGCGCAAAATGAGCCAGTGTACGACCCACAGCAGCACCGACGCCCCGACAATCGACTGCCAGGTGTTGCCGTCACCAAAGAGACGCAGCTCGGGCGTATCGGTAAAGAAACTGAGCGCCGAGAAGACAATAACCAGATAGGAGACGTTAGCGATCACCGCACACAGCCAGTAACCCCACGCGGAACAGAAGCCAATCAGTTCCCCAAAACCGGCCCGCGCGTAGGTGAAAATACCACCATCGAGATCGGGACGAATACGGGTCAGCAGCAGCATAGCGAAGGCCAGCAGCAAAATGCCAACGCCGGTAATCCCCCAGCCAATCAGTAGCGCGGCAGGGCTTGCGACGGCCGCCATATTCTGCGGTAAACTGAATACCCCCGCACCCAGCATTGAGCTTAAAACGAGTGCAGTTAAAGCACTCAGGCCAAGTTTCTTTTCCATTGGCTTCCTGTTATGAAAGGTCCAAATCCAGAATAATTATTTCGCACAGGCGCATAAAAATGGTGGATCACACTAAGGCGCGGGATTTTACGGAGTGTCACGAACGCATGCAATGATGTGTAGCAGAAATTCAAAAAAAGTAACAAAAAAAGGCGGCACTGAGCCGCCTTTAATGAAGGGTTTTGTTACTTGTACAGATCGGCGCTGATGGTCATGTTGTTACCACGTTCCTGCCACTGGCGGGTGATGTGGTAGTACTTCGCCCCTTTCTTCGCCGCACGCTTCGCGACCTGATAAGAGACTTCCGTACCGTTGCCATAGTTGCCGGTAAACTTGATGCTGTCGAACGGCACCATCTGCGCAGCCGTGGCGTTGTTCAGCTCTTCAACTTTGGTGCCGTCTGGCAGGGTAACGGAGTAACGGCCACCTTTCGTGGATTGCGTCTCAAAGAAACGGCCCACTTCAGCGCTTGGCGCTGCGGAGGTTGCTACGCCTGGAATTTCGACTTTCTTCGCTTCTTCGCCGCCTTTCGCTAACGCTGCGCGACCGGCTTCTGAATCAGCAGGGATGGCATCCGGGCTTTGCAGAACGCGTTTTTTCGCATCTTCTTTATAGATGAACGCGGTAATACGCTGGTTGCCACCCTGGTTAGCATCTACCTGACGCACGATGTAGAACGAGTAAGCCCCTTTCTGTTTCGCGGCTTTGGTGATGGCATCGTTCACTTCTGGCTGGCTGCGGTAGAAGCCCTGAACGGTAACGGTGTCATACGGTTCCAGCTCAATCGCCTGATCTTTAGGCAGTTCAACGACGCCGTTGATCACGCGGTTTTTCGGCGCGTCAGCTTTTGGCGCATTCTCTTTGTACAGCGCAATGGTCACGCGCTGGTTGCCGCTATTGCCTTGATCGGACTGGTCAAGCACGTAAAACGACGCTGCGCCGTTTTTATCAGCGGCTTTTGATGCGGCGGTAACGGCATCGCCAATAGAGTTGTAACGACCCACAATGACCGTATGGTCAAAAGGTTTTAACGCTGCCGCTTGCTCCGGCGTTAACTCTGTCGCGGCATTCGCAGACAGGGCGGTCGCGGAAAGAAGTGCGGACGCCAGGAGTGTGTTCTTAAGCTTCATAAAAATAATCCTTCGCCTTGCGCAAACCATGTACTGGTATTGTTGTTAATTTGAGACGGTCCCGATTATGGCATTTAAAACCTGTTGCTGTCTGCGCCATTTTTCACAGCGTGTGCTCACCGAAGGATCTGATTCGATAACATTTAGTGATATGTTGAAAAAACAGGCGTTTGACAAGCAAAAGTGATAAAGCATATAACTTTTACAAGTTAATTTAATGTTAATAAGTTGATCTCATATGGCGCTATATCATGTTTTTACCGCTTCGCTTGCGCGATTTATCGGTTCTGAGGATGAATTTAAGGTAAATATCTCTGTCAGCGAGGCCGATCGCTTATTTTTCACAGATAATGTAAGAAATAGTGTTTTCAGGCGGTAGATCGCAGGCGCTATTTTCAGTAGGTTATAGAAAGTTTGTTACTGTTTTATTTTCCGGGGTTACTCATTTGCCGCCGCTCTAAGGATGGCGAAATTTGATGCAACTGCGGGCATTTATCGATAAACCATCATCAAAAACCGATGGAAGGGAAAACTATGCGTATTGGGGTACCAAAAGAACGGTTTGCCAATGAAACCCGCGTAGCGGCGACACCAAAAACGGTGGAGCAACTGCTTAAACTGGGTTTTACCGTCGCCATTGAAAGCGGCGCGGGCAAACTGGCGAGTTTCGATGACGAGGCCTTTATTCAGGCTGGTGCGGACGTGGTGGACGGTGCTGAAGTCTGGCAATCACCCGTTATTCTGAAGGTGAATGCGCCGCAAGAGAGCGAGATTGAGCTGCTGAACCCGGGCACCACGCTGGTGAGCTTTATCTGGCCTGCCCAAAACCCAGAGCTGATGGAGAAGCTGGCGGCACGTGGCGTGACGGTAATGGCGATGGACTCCGTGCCGCGTATTTCGCGCGCGCAGTCTCTGGATGCCCTGAGTTCAATGGCGAACATCGCCGGTTACCGTGCAATCGTCGAAGCCGCCCACGAATTCGGCCGTTTCTTTACCGGTCAGATCACGGCGGCAGGCAAAGTGCCGCCGGCAAAAGTGATGGTGATTGGTGCCGGTGTGGCAGGCCTGGCGGCTATCGGTGCGGCAAACAGCCTGGGCGCTATCGTCCGCGCGTTTGACACCCGCCCGGAAGTGAAGGAGCAGGTGCAGAGTATGGGCGCCGAGTTCCTTGAGCTGGACTTCAAGGAAGAAGCGGGCAGCGGTGATGGTTATGCGAAGGTGATGTCCGAAGCCTTTATCAAAGCGGAAATGGAACTCTTTGCCGCGCAGGCAAAAGAGGTGGACATTATTGTCACCACCGCGCTGATCCCGGGTAAACCAGCGCCGAAGCTGATCACCCGTGAGATGGTGGACACCATGAAGCCGGGCAGCGTGATTGTCGACCTGGCCGCGCAAAACGGCGGTAACTGTGAATATACCGTGCCGAACCAGGTATCCACGACCGCCAACGGGGTGAAAGTGATTGGTTATACGGATCTGCCGGGCCGTCTGCCCACGCAGTCGTCCCAGTTGTACGGTACTAACCTTGTTAACCTGCTGAAACTGCTCTGCAAAGAGAAAGATGGCAACATCACCGTTGATTTTGACGATGTGGTTGTACGCGGCGTGACCGTGGTGCGTGAAGGCGAAATCACCTGGCCTGCGCCACCGATTCAGGTTTCCGCCCAGCCTCAGGCAGCACCGAAAGCGGCGCCAGAACCCACAGAGCCTGCTAAACCGGCTTCTCCGTGGCGTAAATACGCGCTCATGGCGCTGGCGATTATTCTGTTTGGCTGGCTGGCCGATGTCGCGCCAAAAGAGTTCCTCGGCCACTTTACCGTCTTCGCGCTCTCCTGCGTGGTGGGTTACTACGTGGTCTGGAATGTCTCCCATGCACTACACACGCCATTGATGTCGGTCACTAACGCCATCTCCGGGATCATCGTGGTCGGGGCGTTACTGCAGATTGGTCACGGCGGCTGGATTAGCTTCCTGAGCTTTATCGCGGTGCTGATCGCCAGTATCAATATTTTCGGTGGTTTCACCGTGACTCAGCGCATGCTGAAAATGTTTCGTAAAGGCTAAGGGGTAGCATATGTCTGGAGGATTAGTGACAGCCGCATACATTGTTGCTGCAATCCTGTTTATTTTCAGTCTGGCGGGACTTTCCAAACACGAAACGTCTCAGCAGGGTAATAACTTTGGTATCGCCGGGATGGCGATTGCGCTGATTGCCACTATTTTCGGACCCGATACCGGCAACGTTGCCTGGATCCTGGTGGCGATGATCATCGGCGGGGCGATCGGTATTCGTCTGGCAAAACGCGTTGAAATGACCGAAATGCCGGAGCTGGTGGCGATCCTGCACAGCTTCGTCGGTCTGGCGGCGGTGCTGGTGGGCTTCAACAGCTATCTGTACCACGAACCGGGCATGGAGCCGATTCTGGTCAACATTCATCTGACCGAAGTATTCCTGGGCATCTTCATCGGTGCAGTAACCTTCACCGGCTCGATTGTGGCGTTCGGTAAGCTGCGCGGTAAGATCTCCTCCAAACCGCTGATGCTGCCAAATCGTCATAAGCTGAATCTGGCGGCGCTGGTGGTCTCCTTTGTGCTGCTGGTGGTCTTTGTGCGTACCGAAAGCGTAGGTCTGCAGGTGCTGGCGTTACTGGTGATGACCATCATTGCGCTGGCGTTCGGCTGGCACCTGGTGGCCTCCATCGGTGGGGCTGATATGCCGGTTGTGGTGTCGATGCTGAACTCCTACTCCGGTTGGGCGGCGGCAGCGGCTGGCTTTATGCTGAGCAACGACCTGTTGATTGTCACCGGTGCGCTGGTGGGCTCTTCCGGTGCGATTCTGTCCTACATCATGTGTAAGGCGATGAACCGCTCATTCATCAGCGTTATCGCCGGTGGTTTTGGCTCTGACGGCTCCTCGACCGGTTCTGACGAAGAAGTGGGCGAGCACCGTGAGATCAGCGCGGAAGATACGGCAGAGATGCTGAAAAATTCGCACTCGGTCATCATCACCCCAGGCTATGGCATGGCGGTGGCGCAGGCGCAGTATCCGGTCGCTGAAATCACCGAGAAGCTGCGCGCGCGCGGCATCAAGGTGCGCTTTGGCATCCACCCGGTAGCGGGGCGTCTGCCAGGCCACATGAACGTGCTGCTGGCAGAAGCGAAAGTGCCTTACGACATCGTGCTGGAGATGGACGAGATCAACGATGATTTCGCCGACACCGACACCGTGCTGGTCATTGGCGCCAACGACACCGTTAACCCGGCGGCGCAGGACGATCCACGCAGCCCAATCGCCGGGATGCCGGTTCTGGAAGTGTGGAAGGCGCAGAACGTGATTGTCTTCAAACGTTCCATGAACACCGGCTACGCTGGCGTTCAGAACCCGCTGTTCTTCAAAGAGAACACCCACATGCTGTTTGGCGATGCCAAAGCCAGCGTGGATGCGATCCTGAAAGCACTGTAATTCGCGTTCTCCTCAAAAACCGCTCTTCGGGGCGGTTTTCTTATTTCTGCGGTCAGCGTTTCTCCTCTGTCTATACTTTACCCTTTGTGTACTACGAGGAGGTGAAATGCAATTTTTGTCCCGCTTCGACATCCTGGAGCTGATGATGACGCCGACATTCTGGGTAAGCGTCGCCACGGTTATCGTCGTGACGCTGCTGGTCTACTGGCTTCTGACGCGCCTGATCGCATTCGTTAAGAGAGGGATCACAACCTGGGGAGATAAGCACCCAACCACAAACAGGATGCGTTTTATTCTGACCGATATGCTTAACCGCACCAGTCGCTTCCTGCTTTTTGTCGTGGCGCTGCTCATCAGCCTGCGTTTTGTTGACTTACCCGACCGGCTCTTTAGCACCGTAAGCCACGCCTGGTTCCTGGTCTTCGCGATACAGGTGGCGCTCTGGCTGGATCAGGGCGTGGTGTCGTGGCTGCGACACGTTATGCTGGCCCCCGGCAGTCATAAAAATCCGGTTACCCTGGTGATCACCGGTCTTATCCTTCGCGCTATCGTCTGGTCTGTGATGCTGCTGTCGATTCTCGCTAACGCGGGCGTCAACATCACCGCGCTGGTGGCAAGCCTGGGGGTAGGGGGTATTGCTATCGCCCTCGCCGTACAAACCATTCTGAGCGACGTCTTCGCTTCGCTTTCTATCGGCTTTGATAAACCGTTTGAAATTGGTGATTTCGTAGTGTTCAACGACGTGGCGGGAACGGTGGAACACATAGGCTTAAAAACGACCCGTATTCGTAGCCTGAGTGGGGAGCAGATCGTTTGCGGTAACGCCATTTTGCTTCAGCAGACGCTCCACAACTATAAACGTATGCAGACCCGTCGCATCGTCTTCACGTTTGGCGTCGCCAGCGACACGCCGCCTGAAAAGCTGCGCTATGTGGGGGATATGGTCAGGCAGATCATCACCGATGTGGGGGAGACAAAGTTCGATCGCGCCCATTTCCTCGGGTTTGACCGTGACCGCCTGACGTTTGAAGTGGTTCATATTGTCAATACGGCGGATTACAACAAATACATGGATATCCAGCAGGAGATCAATATCCGTATTCTCGAAGGGCTGAACGCCCAGGAGATTAAGCTGGCGCTGCCCAGCATGGTGTTGCACGCACCGTGGATGCAGGATCGATCAACTGAAGAGACACAGACAGCGATCGAGAGCTGATAAGAAAAGCCCGCCGGGGAGGCGGGCGAATAGACTGACGTTAATCGTCTTCCGGGTCATCCAGTTCAACCGGTGTCTGGTACTCATCCGGCTTAATGACCAGCAGGTCGCAGCGCAGATGGTCAATCACCTGTTCCGCGGTATTGCCCAGGAACGCGGCAGAAATACCGGTCCGTCCGATGGTGCCCAGCACCACAATCCCTGCCTGCAGATGTTCGGCTAAATCCGGGATCACCTCTTCAGGCAACCCTTTCTCGACATGCGTCATGTTCTCATCAATGCTGAACTTCTGGCGCAACGCTTTCATGGCCAGCAGGTGCTGTCCACGGATCGCGTCGTTATATACGCTCGGGTCAAATTCAGGCAGTTCGATGGCAATATTGATAGGGGTAACCGGGTAAGCGCCGACCAGATGCACTTCGGTGTGGTTAACCTGCTCGGCAAGCAGCAGCGTCTCTTTTACCAGCTTTTCGTTCAGCGAATTGTGATAATCCTCTTCGCTTGCCAGGTTTACTGCCACGACGGCTTTGCCGCCTTCAGGCCACGGCTGATCTTTCACCATCCAGACCGGGCACGGGCATTTACGCAGCAAGTGCCAGTCTGTCGGCGTGAAGATCACGGATTCCAGCTTGTCGTGCTGGTGCGCCATTTTCAGCAGCAGATCGTGCCCACCGGCGACCACCTCCTGGATAATCGCTTCAAAGGGGCGGTTATGCCAGACCACTTTAATATCGATAGGCACACCCGCTTCCAGGTAGTACTTCGCCTGTTCGCGGATCCACGCGGTACGTTGGCTGATCACTCCCTGACGCATAGCGGTACGCTCGTCAGGCGACAGAAGGGTGGTCATCTCATACGAGAAGTCATAGATCGGCAAAAACGCTTTGATTTTGCCACCAATCCGTTGATGTAAATACACAGCACGTCGTAATGCCGGCTGATCGTCCTGATTAGGATCGATAGCTACCAGCATGTTTTGATACTTTGCCATACAGGTCTCCTTACTACTGTCACCACAGTCTGTAATTAAAAGAGTAACCTATATATCCTGAATGAAACAGAGGTAAGGTTTTGCCAGATCAATAATTCATGAAAATATCTCAGAAGAATAGCACCGTCGTTGTCACCGCGATAAACGCGATCAACAGCAGCACCATCACCACGATGGCAAACGTGGTGGAGTCCTGAACGTAGGTTTTTTCCTCTCCCTTCATTGGGCCGACAAGCATGATCCAGATGAAAAGGAAGGTCACGGAGGCAATAACAACTGAAACGAAAAATAAACTTTCTCTCAATTTAACCTCAACGAGAACCTTTCAGGAGCGGGGGATGTCTGTCGCAGGGGCGGGAAGTGGTGTGCTTACCTGCCAGACCAATAAATCATAAAAATTTATCGGCCTGGCATCAATCATTCGTGGGGTTTATGCCACGTTGCGGGCGTGGCCGGCAAGAACAGCCAGCGCTTCACCGTTTTCGATGGTGATGTATTTACCTTTAACGGCCAGCATGCCGCTTTTCTGGAAACGGCCCAGCAGACGGCTGATGGTTTCCACGGTCAGGCCCAGGTAGTTACCAATATCGCCACGGGTCATGGTGAGACGGAACTCACGTGGAGAGAAACCACGTTCGGCGAAACGGCGGGAGAGGTTATAGATAAATGCAGCCAGGCGCTCTTCCGCATTCTTTTTGGACAGCAGCAGGATCATGTCCTGATCGCCTTTGATCTCACCGCTCATCAGACGCATCATCTGCTGACGCAGGTTTGGCATTTTGCCTGACAGATCGTCCAGCGTTTCAAACGGGATTTCGCAGACCATTGAGGTTTCCAGCGCCTGCGCAAAGCTCGGGTGATGGCCAGTACCGATGGCATCAAAGCCGACCAGATCGCCTGCCAGATGGAAGCCGGTGATCTGCTCATCACCCTGTTCGGTGATGGTATAGCTTTTGATGGTGCCAGAACGGATAGCATAGAGCGATTTCAGTTCGTCTCCCGCTTTAAACAGCGTCTGCCCTTTCTGAATAGGCTTTTTGCGCTCGATGATGTTATCAAGCTGGTCAAGCTCATGCTCATTCAGGGTAAACGGGATACAGAGCTGGCTGATGCTGCAATCCTGGCAATGGATAGCACAACCGCCAGACTGAATGCGTCGTATAATTCGCTTTTCTGGGATCATAGGTTTGCTCAAGCCTTAATTGATATTGGTCAATTTTAACATCTTTTTGGTAAGTACGTAAGCCTGGCAAACCATCAATAAGGACAAGAGACGGCAACGTGTTGCCATCTTCTTGAAATTCCACAGCTTGATTATGGATTTTTAGCCTAACCGGTAGAAAATTAAGCACAAAAAGCCTGGGAACTACAGCAAAAGATACCCTTCGTGACGCAGTAACCACTCCTTGCGCTGCACACCGCCGGCATAGCCGGTCATGGTGCCGTTGCGGCCGATCACACGATGGCAGGGCACCACGATACTGACGGGGTTAGAACCGTTCGCGGCACCCACCGCCCGCGCCGCGCCCGCGCGGCCTAACTGTTCTGCGAGCTGGCCGTAGTGCATAACCTGACCACACGGAATATCACGTAGCGCCTTCCAGACTTCACGCTGGAATGGCGTACCGGCCGTGGCGGTTGGCAGGTCATTGATGATGCTGAGATCGCCCTCGAAGTACGCCGCCAGCTTGTCGCTCAGCCCACCTGGATTGGTGGCACTGATACGCTCAAAACCCTGGGCGCGGTAATGGATGTTGAGCAGCTCTTCCATGCGATCGCTGTGCTCTTCCCATTCCACGGCACGCAGATGGAACTGCTCGTCGGCGATAACCCACAGCGGCCCAAGCGGCGTTGCAATTTTATCTTCGAGTAATCTCAGCATCCTCTTTCCTTTAATTCAGCCTCGGGTAGATCCCCGGTCCTATCGGCAGGCCGACAAGATACCATGCCACCAGCATCACCAGCCATACCCCTAAAAAGATAAGCGGATAGGGTAAAACCAGCGAATAGTAGGTACCCAGCTTCGCCTCCGGTTTATAGCGCTGCAGGAAGCCCAAAAACAGCGGTACGAATGGCGAAACCGGCGCCAGCGGGATCACCGAGGAGTCGGCGATACGGAACAGGATCTGCGCAAAGGCCGGATGGAAGCCCAGCATCATAAACATCGGCACGAAAATGGGGGCCAGAATCGACCAGATGGCGGATCCGCTGGCGATAAACATGCACAGCAGTGACGACAGCAGCGCCAGACCCACAAACGCCGGGACGCCGCTTAACCCGGCGGCTTCCAGCGCATCGGTCAGGCCAACGGCCATAAATTTGCCCATGTTGCTCCAGTTAAACATGGCGACAAACTGGGCCAGCGGGAAGACCATCACGATAAAGCCCGCCATCTCCTTCATCGGCTCAATCATCAGCTGCGGCAGATCGGCCTGGCGGCGGATTTTGCCGGTGGCGATGCCATACGCGAGCGACACGACAAAGAAAAACAGAATGATCAGCGGCACAATGCCCTGTATAAACGGCGAGGGCAGGACGGTATGTTTCACCGGGTCGCGCAGAATACCGTTCTCCGGCACTACCATCAGCGCCACCATCGCGATAAATACCAGCGAGACTATCCCGGCGACACGCAGGCCAAAGCGTTGCTCTTTGCTCAGCGTTTCCAGCTTTTCGTCACTACGGCCTTCCCATTTCCCTAACCGCGGCTCGATGATCTTATCGGTAATCAGCCCGCCAACAAGCGTCAGGACGATGACCGAACTGGCCATAAAGTACCAGTTGTCGATCACGCTGACGTGCATGGCCGCATCGATTGTTTTCGCCGCCTCGGTGCTAATCCCCGAAAGCAGGACATCGGTGGTGACGATCAGCAGATTGGCAGTGAAACCGCATCCCACACCGGCAATTGCCGACAACAGACCCGCCACGGGGTGACGCCCGACGGCAAGGAAGATCAGCGCCCCCATCGGCGGCATGATCACCAGCGCGGCATCAGAAGAGATGTGGCTGAAAAACGCGATAAACAGCACCATATAGCTGGCGTAGCGTGCGCTGACGTGAGAAGCCATTTTCACCATTAGCGCGGGGAGCAGGCCAACGCGCTCAGCCAGACCGGCCCCCAGCACCAGCGCCAGAATGGCGCCCAGCGGCGCAAAACCGCTGAAGTTTTTAATCACATTCGGTAAAAACCAGTGCAACCCTTCAATGCTCAGCAGGTTCTTTACGCTTACCATGCTGCCATCGGCCGGGCTGCGCACGCTCACCCCTAAGGCGGACAGCACGGCTGTCGCCACCATCAAAACCACGATTAACCAGATAAAAAGCAGGAAAGGGTGTGGCACTTTATTGCCGATCCTTTCAACCCAGCCATAGAGCTTACCGGATGGGGAATGCGAAGGTATGGATGACATACTCATGGGCGTTCCTCGGGACTGTTGTGTTGTGTTGTGTTTTTTTATTTTAAAGGTGACGGTGTCACGCCCGCAGGGATCGGACACACGTACGGTTTTTCTTGTGTTTGTTGTTCGAACTCTTCACGACATTTTTTCAGCAGGTCTGCGTCCTGCAGCAGATGTAGCGCGGTGGCACCCATCACTTTCCCGGCCAGCAGCATGCCTTTATGGGCAATGGACGTTCGCCCCTGAGCCACCAGTTGCCAGGTGTGCAGCGGCGTGCCGACGGTAAAGCAGGGGCTGAAACACTGGGCGACGGGCATTTTCCAGCTAACGTCACCCACGTCCGTGGAGCCTGCCAGCACGTTATCGGTGATGGCGTAAGGCGCGACCTCGTCCACCAGCAGGGTCTCCTGGTGGCGGCGGGCAAAGGCTTTACCTTCGTTCCCCCCGGTTGCAGCAATGTTTCTGAGGCTGTTTTGCAGATCGTTTGCCGTCAGGGTGGCGCGGATCTCCCGGGCAAAAGCGCGTTCTTCCTCCGTCCAGGCTGGCGTGCCGTAATGTTGCAGGGCGCGATACATCGCCGCTTCGAGCGTGCGGTTTGGCAGGTAGCTGGAGCAGGCTTTATCAAAGCGACACTCGACGGTGGTTTCGGTCATCAACGCCGCACCCTGCGCGATCTTCTCAATGCGCGCGTAGATTTGCTGCGCGTCGGCCATCTCCGGGGCGCGGATCAGGTACAGCACTTCGGCCTGCGCCTGCACCACGTTGGGGGAGATGCCGCCGGTATCGGTTATGGCGTAATGGACGCGTGCTTTCTCGATGATATGTTCGTTGAGGAAGTTGGTGCCGGTGGTCATCAGCGTCACCGCATCCAGCGCGCTGCGCCCCAGATGCGGCGAGTTTGCCGCATGCGCCGCCACGCCCTTAAAGCGCCAGGCGGCCTGGATATTGGCCAGCGTACTGACGTTAAACATGCCGGCAAACGCTTCCGGGTGCCAGGTGACCGCGGCGTCAACGTCGTCAAACAAGCCCTCACGGACCATAAACGTTTTACCGGAACCGCCTTCTTCGCCGGGACAACCGTAAAAACGCACGGTTCCACTCCCGCCGTGCTGCTCCAGCCAGCTTTTCACCGCAACGGCACCCGCAAACGCCGCGGTGCCGAGCAGGTTATGCCCGCAGCCGTGGCCGTTAGCACCGGGCGTGGTGGCGTGTGCCGTCGCGCAGTGTGCCTGCTGGCTTAATCCGGCCAGCGCGTCATATTCGCCGAGCAGGGAAATCACCGGTTTACCGCTACCGAAGCTGGCGATAAAGGCATTCGGAATGCCGCCAGCCTCACGGATCAGGGTGAAGCCTTCCGCTTCCAGCGCGCTGGCCAGCCGCTCTGCGGACCAGAACTCTTCAAAGCGGGTTTCCGGGTGATTCCAGATTTCGTCGGCAATGTCGGTGAACGTCTGACATCGCGTGTCGATTGCATCGGCAATAAAAGCGTAGTTCTCCTGCATTACACACCTCGCGTCCAGGGGAAATTCAGCGCAGTGCGCGCCAGCGTTTCGATAGCGACGGTCATGACGCGCTCATCAAAGTCGAATTTTTCATTGTGATGTCCGGCGCTCAAATCGGTGCCAAACACCATGTAGGAGGCCATGCCGCCGTTTTCTTGCACCCGGGCCATCATCAGCGTGGCGTCTTCGGAACCGGCCGGGGCTTTAACCTTATCAATGGCCTGTTCCACACCGGGCACCTGGCTTGCCTGCTGGCGCAGATAATCCACCCAGGCAGGTGTCGGAGCGCTGGCGGTGGCAGCCCCCATCAGGCGCATCTCAGCCGTCACGCCGTACAGCGCGGCGGCACCGGTAATGACGGATTGCGCGCGTTCGAACACATACTGATTGATCGCCTCGCTCTCGCCGCGGGTTTCGACCTTAAGCAGGGCATGGGCGGGTACCACGTTGCGTCCGCTGCCGGCCTGCATCACTCCCACATTCACCCGGGAAGCCCCTTCGCTGTGTGGCGCAATGCTGTGCAGCGCGAGCGCGGCCTGGGCGGCGGCGAGCAGGGCGTTACGGCCTTCTTCCGGTTTACCGCCTGCGTGTGCGGCAACGCCGGTAAACGTCGCGTCAAACTTGGTTGTCGCCATAAAGTTATCGCTGCCGCAGATCACCGTCCCGGCAGGCACCCCGGTACCAATGTGAATGGCGGTGAAATAGTCCACCCCGTCCAGTGCCCCGGCGGCCACCATGGCGCGTGCGCCGCGAGTGCCTTCTTCGGCAGGCTGGAAGATCAGCCTGATGGTGCCGTTCAGCTGCGCTTTGTTGTGCATGAGCACGTGCGCCAGCCCAAGGCCAATCGTGGTGTGGCCGTCGTGCGCGCAGGCGTGCATCATGCCCGGATTGCAGGAGGCAAAGCCGTCGCGGAACGGGCGGTGGCTGTCGTCGAGCGCTTCGCTCAGGTCGAGAGCGTCCATGTCCACGCGAAACGCCAGCGTCGGGCCGGGACGGCCGGTGTTAAGCGTGGCAACCAGGCCGGTGAAGCCGCCTTCAAACGGCGCGAGCCATTTTTCGGGCGCGCCCTGCGCACGGGCGCGGGCAAATTCTCGCGTCAGGGTGGCGTTATCCGGCAACCCCATACGGCTTTCGGCATCCACCACGTCGCGGCCCATCGCCAGGTCATAACCCAGGCTATCCAGGATCTCCGCGACCTTCGCGGCAGTCCGAAATTCCACCCAGCCGGATTCGGCAAAATGGTGAAAATCGCGACGCCATGCGCTCAGTTGCGGGGCTAAGGTTTGGATGTACTGTGCCAGTGAGTCCATATCTGTTCCTGTCATCATTAAAATATGTGAACTGCTTCACGCTGTGATAGTTTTTACTTATCACTAACCGATTTTTCACAGTTTTAACCGTTCAGGAATTACCCTCGCACATCCCTTTCCATTAAAGTAGATGACAGTTTCTTTACTCTGATAAACAACGGTTATCGGTCGGGCTATGTCATTTCAGATTAAATTTCATCAAATTCGGGCGTTCGTTGAAGTGGCGCGTCAGGGCAGCATTCGCGGCGCCAGCAGGACGCTGAATCTTTCGCAACCGGCGTTGACCAAATCGATCAAAGAGCTGGAAGAGGGCATGGCGGCGCAGCTCTTTGTGCGCCGAAGCAAAGGCGTGGCGTTAACCGAGTGTGGTGAGGGCTTCTATCAGCGCGCCAGGCTGATTCTGGAAGAGCTGCGCGCGGCGCAGGATGACATTCGCCAGCGGCAGGGCGAGCTGGCCGGGCAGATCAATATCGGGATGGGGGCGAGTATTTCGCGAAGCCTTATGCCTGCGGTTATCACCCGCTTTCATGTGCAGCATCCGCAGGTTAAGGTGCGAATTATGGAAGGGCAGCTGGTATCGATGATCAATGAATTACGCCAGGGCGAACTGGACTTCACCATCAATACCTATTATCAGGGTCCTTACGATCATGAATTTACGTTTGAAAAGCTATTAGAAAAACCGTTTGCCGTATTTTGCCGGGAGGGGCATCCGGCGACGGGAGCAACCTCCATTAACGATCTGCTGCATTATAACTGGACCATGCCAACGCCCCGGGGAAGTTATTATAAGCAGTTAGAGGATGTATTTAGCCATCGCTCGCAAATACCCCGCATTGGCGTGGTCTGCGAAACATTTTCGTCGTGTATCAGCCTTGTCGCACAAAGCGACTTTTTAAGCATATTGCCGCAGGAGCTGGGTTGTGACCCCCTGTTGGCAGGGCGTCTGGTTATGCTGCCGGTTGTCGAATCACTTCCAAAAGCGACGTATTATTTAATTCAGCGTCGGGATTCACGCCAGACCCCGCTTACGGAGTCGTTAATTACGCAGTTCAGACGCGAGGCGCGGGCAATCGTCTCTGCGTGAAACATCATCCATAAAAAACAGGGCCTGTCCGACATCAGACAGACCCTTCAGTACACACAGCAGTGCATCCCTTCGCATATCCTGGATGTTATATCCATGAGGCAGGTTAATTAAGTTATAACAGCTTTCTCTCAAAATGAAAGGCGGTTGAGTGTTTGATTTTATGGATGTTTAAGCCAAATTGCGTGTTTTATTTACGCTGAAGTTTGAGTTAAGTGATGTTTAATTTTTCCCCGGCTGTCGATTGATATTCATCAGCTTGCTTTCAGCGCCACCCTACCCGGGGGAACGGCTGTTGAGGCACACCCCCCGCGAAGGTATAGTACAGGCTCAGATGTAGCCGGAGGATTTCCATGAACCCTGACGACAAATCACTGTTTCTTGACGCCATGGAGGATGTCCAGCCCCTGAAGCGCTGCGCAGATATTCACTGGCAGCCGAGCCGCAACACGCGGGCGCGCCAGGAGATTGATACCGAGCAACTGGATAACTTCCTCACCCTGGGCTTTCTGGAACTTCTGCCCCTGGATGAGCCGCTGGCATTTCAGCGTGAAGGGATACAACAGGGCGTAATGGATAAGCTGCGCTCGGGGAAATACTCCCGCGAGGCCAGCCTGAACCTGTTACGTCAGCCCGCCGAGCGTTGCCGCCAGATGCTGTACGCCTTTATTCGCCAGGCCGGACGCGACGGATTACGCAATCTGATTATCATTCATGGAAAAGGGCGTGAACAGAATGCTCATCCTAACGTGATACGTAGCTATCTGGCGCGCTGGTTAACAGAGTTTGAGGAAGTGCAGGCCTTCTGCGTGGCGCTGCCGCATCACGGCGGCAGCGGGGCCTGTTATGTTTCACTGCGAAAATCCAACGACGCGAAACAGGAGAACTGGGAACGGCACGCCAAGCGCAGCCGTTAACGGGATTAGCGCGGGCGAGGTGCTCGCCCGCGCTGAACTCAGAAGGTTTCCCAGTTGCTGTCGGTGGCGGTGCCTGCCGTGGCCGGGCGCAACAGCTGTGGTGTTTTCACATGCGTTGTACGGGGCGCGGTGGCCTGTTGTTTACCGTTCAGACGAAATGCCGCTACCGCCTGGCGCAGCTGTTCGGACTGATCTTCCAGCGCCGCTGCCGCCGTGGCGGACTGCTGCACCAGCGCGGCGTTTTGCTGGGTGACGCTGTCCATCTGCGAAACGGCCAGGCTCACCTGTTCAATACCGCGACTCTGCTCATCGGACGCAGATGAAATCTCGCCCATGATATCGGTCACGCGGGTGACCGCCGCCACAATTTCCTTCATCGTTGCACCGGCTTCGCTGACCTGTTCAGAGCCGGTATTCACGCGGCTGACAGAGTTCTCGATAAGGCCCTTGATCTCTTTTGCCGCCTGCGCGCTGCGGCTCGCCAGGGTACGTACTTCCCCGGCGACCACCGCAAAGCCACGGCCCTGTTCCCCGGCGCGTGCGGCTTCTACCGCGGCATTCAGTGCCAGAATGTTGGTCTGGAAGGCAATGCTGTCAATCACGCCGGTGATGTGGGCAATTTGCTGCGAACTGTCGGCAATTTCCGTCATCGTGCGGACAACGTTATCCACCACATGACCGCCGCGCGCCGCTGTTTCAGACGCGTTCTTCGCCAGCAGGGTCGCCTGACGGGCGTTGTCGGAGTTCTGTTTCACCGTGGCGGTCAGCTCTTCCATGCTGGCCGCGGTCTCTTCCAGCGAGGCGGCCTGTTCTTCCGTACGGGCGGAAAGATCGTTGCTCCCGGCGGCAATTTCGCCTGCGCCGGTGTAGATGGAGTCGGTGCTGCCGCGTACGGCGCTGACCGTGGTGACCAGAGATTGCTGCATCTCATGCAGACCGGCCGCCAGCTGGCCCATCTCATTGCGGCCAGAGAGGGTAATATCCTGCGTCAGGTCGCCCGCCGCAATGGTGCGAATATGGTTCATAATGGTTTGCAGCGGTTTTAACAGCAGGTGCTGTAACCCCTGCCAGATCACCACCAGCACGGCGATAACGGCCAGGAATATAGCCGCCAGCGTCCATTGCATCTGGGTAAAGCTGCTCTGGTTCTCTTCGGCCGCTGCTTTCAGCAGCGTGTTGTTTTCGGCGCGCCAGCGGTTATAGACCGCTTCCATATCGTCCTGTGCCTGCTGCGCATCCAGATCGCCATAGGCCTGATAGTTGTCGGCACGCAGATACTCAATCGACAGACGCATCACTTCGTGCATCTGGTTCCAGGATTTCAGCATCTCGTCGGTTAGCGCCGCACTCTGGCCGTTAACCTGCGGCAGGGCCTGCCACTGTTTGTTATAGGCTTCTGCTTTAGCCAGAGAGTTACCCGCGGTGCCAAGCAGTTTGTTGATCGCCTCAAGGGACGCCGGATCGCGCTGATTTTTCAGATAGCGGATGGCCACGCGCGTCACGGTAACGCGCGTTTTGATGAGGGTGTTAACGCTGTCACTCAGGCTCTCCTGTTGGGCATTAAGCACCCCGGAGTTCTGGAAGTTATGGCGATCGTTGCTGACGGCAGAGTAGAACAACCCTCCCGTGACAACTTGTAGCAGGCAGAATATGGTGAGAGCAAAGATAATACCGGTAATCACGTGCAGATTTTTCAGCATAGCGGTCGTCCGTAAGAAAGTGCAGGGGTACACAAATACTATCGTCGTCTAAAATTTAAACTTTAATTTAACTCGCGCTTAACTATGGGTTCTGGTCGGGAACCTGTTGTAAATCCGGATCTTTTTTATGAGGAAGGTGAACATGAGCAGCATCGATAAAAGCGGGACATACGCGCTGGGCACACGCACGGTTAAACGGCTGGGTTACGGCGCAATGCAGCTGGCCGGGCCGGGCGTTTTTGGGCCACCGAAGGACAAAAATGCCGCGCTGGAGGTGCTCCGGGAAGCCGTGGCGGCGGGCGTGAATCATATCGATACCAGCGATTTTTATGGTCCGCATGTGACTAACCAGCTGATCCGCGAGGCGCTGCATCCGTACCGGGACGATCTTACCCTCGTCACCAAAATCGGTGCGCGACGCGATGATAAAGGCGCCTGGCTGCCGGCCTTTTCCGCCCAGGAGCTGACCCAGGCGGTACACGACAACCTGCGCAATCTGCAGCTGGATGTGCTGGACGTGGTGAACCTGCGGATTATGTTTAGCGCACACGGACCGGCGGAAGGCTCGATCGCTGAACCGCTGTCCACCCTGGCAGAGCTACAGCAGCAAGGGCTGGTGCGACATATTGGTCTGAGCAATGTCACCGCCATGCAGGTTGCCGAGGCGCAGAAGATGGTGCCCGTGGTGTGTGTGCAAAACATGTACAACATCGTGAACCGTAGTGACGATGCGCTGGTGGATTCGCTTGCGCAGCAGGGGATTGCTTATGTGCCGTTCTTCCCGCTGGGCGGTTTTACGCCGCTGCAATCTTCCGGGCTGCAGGCGGTGGCGGACGACCTGGGGGCGACACCGATGCAGGTTGCGCTGGCCTGGCTGCTGCAGCGTTCTCCGAACATTCTGCTGATCCCGGGAACCTCTTCCGTGGCGCATCTGCGGCAAAACCTCGCGGCAGGGGAGCTGGTGTTACCGCCTGACGCGCTGGCTACGCTGAATGCGCTGGTGTAATCACGTATAAACAGAGCCCGGAGGGATCCGGGCTTTGTTATTTAACGATCGGCAGATCGGAATAGCGCGTGGTGTAGCAGGGCGACAGCATATCCCGCTTCATCGCCCAGGATTTCACCGCCCCCTGGCCCGCAAACCACACAGACCCCCGGCCTGAACGGTTAAGGCGGTCGATAACCTGCATCAGGGCTGTACTGTCTGGCCGCGGTGGGTGTTCATCGAACAGGCTAAGCTGCGCCACGCCCTGACTGAAAAAGTCACTGAGCATGACGCCCGCTTTCATATAGCGATGTCCCTCTTTCCAGATTCGGTTTAATGACTCGATAGCTACCCTGATAATATCCCGCGTATCGTTGGTGGGGATCGTCAGCTTGCCGGAGGCCTGGTTACCATAAAAAACCTCGTCCTCTGCATGCGGGCTGGTGCGAATAAAGACGCTGATATAGCAGCAAAACTGTTTCTCTTCGCGCAGCTTCTCGGCGGCGCGTTCGGCATAGGCGCAGATCGCCTGGTGCATATCGTCATACCGGGTGATACGGCTGCCGAAGGAGCGGCTGCAGATGATTTGTTGCTTTGTTGGCGAAAACTCTTCCAGCGCCAGACACGGTTCACCGCGTAACTCGCGGGCGGTTCTTTCCAGCACGACATTAAAGTGTTTACGGATCACCCAGCTTGAACATTCCGCCAGATGCAGGGCAGTCTCAATCCCCATCAGATTCAGTTTTTTGCTGATCCTGCGCCCGACGCCCCACACTTCGCTGACCGGTACCAGTGACAGCAGTTTACGCTGACGATCGATATTCGATAAATCCACCACACCGTTGGTTTTCTTCCAGGTTTTGGCGGCATGGTTAGCCAGCTTGGCTAAGGTTTTGGTGGGCGCGATACCGACCCCGACCAGCAGGCCGGTCTCTTTGTACAGGCGCTGGCGGATAGCCTGACCGAACGCCTCCAGAGACATACACTGGCTGACGCCCGTCAGATCCAGAAAGGCTTCATCAATCGAGTAGATCTCCACTCTCGGGGCCATCTCTTCGAGAATGGTCATCACCCGGCGGCTCATATCCGCATACAGCGCATAATTGGAGCTAAAGACGTGTACCTTCTGGCGTCTCAGCTCATCCTTCAGCTTGAAGTAGGGACCGGCCATGCCGATCCCCAATGCTTTTGCTTCTGCTGAACGTGAAATAATACAGCCGTCGTTGTTTGAAACGACCACCACGGGTTTCCCCTTAAGGTCGGGCCGAAACGCCGTCTCGCAGGAGGTGTAAAAACTGTTTACGTCAACGAGCGCGAACATGGCGGTTAGCTTTCAGGGTAAACGTCACAACGCCGAAGATCTCCAGCTCGTCTTCTGCGGCAAAAACGACCGGTGCGTAGTCAGGATTATGGGGGATGAGCTGAAGACGCGGATGCGTTTGCAGCTCCTTCACGGTAAATTCGCCCGCGACCGCCGCAATCACAATATCGCCATGAACGGCGTTTAACGAACGGTCAACCACCAGCAGGTCACCATGGCTGATGCCTGCGCCGATCATCGAATCACCGCTCACCCTGACAAAATAGGTCGCGCTGGGGTGTTTGATCACCAGCTTGTTCAGATCAAGGCTATCCTCGACATAATCCTGAGCAGGGCTGGGGAAGCCACAGGGCACCCGCTCCATAAACAACGGAAGCAATAACGTGGCATCAGGCCCCAAAGGAGAGATCAACTGCATAATGGTTAACTCATATTACTGTGTTTATATACAGTATTCATGATTAACCAGAACGATCAAGAGACGGGAGGGGAATTTTCCGGAACTCGTTGAAAGTCGAAAATTTTTAGTTCAACAAGGCGCGCTGGCGAGTATGCATTCTGGAATGTTTAATTTTTCTTAATTATTTCAGGCAGTAGCTGTTCTATAACCCCCACAACGCTTCTGACCCTGTGTGGAATAAAGCGAGCGTCCGGATAAACCGCATAGAGAAAGCGGTCGGGTAACCGCCACGCGGGGAGTACCTGCACCAGCGTGCCGGTTTGCAACGCCCGTGCCGCGAGCGGTAGTTGCATACCGCCAATACCCATGCCTGCCTCCAGCGCCTGTAACAGGGCGTCGCTGGTATTGGCGCGGAAAACGGTATTCACTGCAATATCAATCGTTTCGTCATCAGAAACCAGACGCAAAGGGGCGTCCGGCGGGATGCCGCTGAATCGCACGTGGGGAAGCGCCGCCAGCGCGTACACGGACTCGACCGGCGGGTATGACGGGGCGGCAAAGAGCGGCGTTTCAATGCGTGCCAGTACGCGTGCGGCATGGGTTTGCGGAGGCTCCGCGCTCAGCCGAAGCGCCACATCCACCCCTTCGGTGACCAGATCGGCGATGCGGTCATCAAGCGAAACCTGCAGATGTAATTCAGGATTCATGCGCTGTAGCGTCAGCAGGCGCGGCAACACGATCTGGCCCAGGCCGCTCGGCAACTGCACATGTACGGCCCCCTGATATTGATGCTCAACCGGGTTCAGGCGTCGCTCTGCTTCCTGCATGGCCTCCAGCACAAGCTGCATATCCCGCCGGTAACACTCACCCTGCGCGGTGAGCTTCATCCTGCGCGTTGTACGATGCAGCAACACCACACCGAGCTCTTCCTCAAGGGCGGCGATCTGCTGGCTGACGGCGGACTGCTTGATCCCGGCCAGGCGGGCGGCAGCGGAAAAGGAGCCGGCTTCGGCGACGCGCAGAAAGGTGGAAATGGCGTTGAGCTTATTATTCATTTCGTGATTCTGCTTATAAATGCCATCGGATTTGGGGGATATATCAGAAAAAAATAATAGATCACACTGTGTCTGTCACCCCTTTCGGAGAAACACCATGAATAAGACGCAGCAACACAGGGTCGCGCTGGTCGCTGGCGCCAGCGGGATTGTTGGCAACCAGCTGGTCAAAACGCTTTTGCGCCATCAGTGGGAGGTCATTGGCCTGAGCCGCCAGGCGGTATCTCACCCTGAAGGCATTGCGATGGTTAATGTTGATTTACTGGATGCGCAGGACAGCGCGCGGACACTGTCATCGCTCAGCGGGATCACTCATGTGTTTTACAGCGCCTGGGTCAATGCCGCGAACTGGACAGAGATGGTTGAACCGAACGTCACCATGCTGCGCCATCTGGTCAGTAACCTCGAAAACACGGCGCCCCTTGAGACGGTCAGCCTGATGCAGGGCTACAAAGTCTACGGCGCGCATCTTGGCCCGTTCAAAACCCCGGCACGTGAAAGCGATCCCGGTGTACCGGGCGCGGAGTTTAATGCGGCCCAGCTCAGGTGGCTTAGCGATTTTCAACGGGGAAAAGCGTGGCACTGGAACGCCATCCGGCCGGGCGTGGTGGGCAGCACGGTGCCGGGTAACGCCATGAATCTTGCCCTGAGCATCGCGCTGTACGCATCGCTGTGTAAGGCGCTGAATTTACCGCTGCGTTTTCCCGGCGCCGAACAGACCTGGCACAGCATTGTTGATCATACAGACGGCGAATTGCTGGCAGAGGCGACCGTGTGGGCCGCCACGTCGCCGGTAGCAGAGAACCAGGCATTCAATGTGAATAACGGTGACATCTGGCGCTGGAGCGAGCTGTGGCCACGCATTGCACACTGGTTTGGACTGGAGTTTGCACCCCCGGTCCGGCTCTCATTTCAGCAGTTGTTTACGGACTACCGCACGGTATGGCATGAACTCGCCGCAGCTCGCGGGCTGGTGGAAAGCGATATTTTGCAGCTGAACGACGGACAGTTTGCCGACTTCGTGTTTAGCTGGGATTACGATATGTTTGGCGATGGCAGCAAGCTGCGTCGGGCCGGATTCACCGCCATGCGGGCCACCGACGAGATGTTTTTCAGCCTGTTCGCACAGCTCAGGGCGGCACGCATTATTCCCTGACAGGGGGGATGTTGTTCTCAGGAACGAACCCGTTATACTCGCTCATGACTGTGATCAACGGGATTGGTGAATATGCGGGAAGCAATCAGCGTTTTATTAATGGCTCTGCCGGTTATTGGGTTATATCTGGTGATAAGGAATGGAGTGAGGTCATTTCGCCAGCCAAAACGCATCGTTTCAGATGCCCAGGGCAAGAAGAAAATATCCACTAACCCGTGGTTTTTTGATTGTTTTTCCCGCAAGGTTTATTTTTATGATGAGCGATATTTTTATGAAATTCAGAAGGATAGAACCACTCAGGTTGAACTGGCCAGGATAGTAAATATTAAGCCGGGATCGACGATGGTCAATAATCGTCGGATCTGGTCAGTAAGCTATGTTGAAAACGGAAGGGAAAAACAGGTGCAGTTTTACCCGAACGTAACGATGTTTAATCATAATTTCTCTGCTTTTTTGATAGCGGTAAAAAACGCCAATCCACACGCCGATATTAAAGATCTTTCCGTTTTCAATTTCTGAATGCCACCATGCGGCATTCAGAGACGATCCAGCCAGTCACTAACCATTAACGCATCGACGCTCTGAACGCGGTACCCGCCAGCCCGTGACAAATCGCGCCGATGCACCTCCAGCGCATTGATCAGACCTTCGGCCTCCTGGCAACGAAGGAGGACACCAGATCCTGCTGGGCAATATGCTGAAGACCATTACCGCAAATGGCACAAAGACACAGCAACTGGCGGAAGAGGATATTGCTGAGGTCCTGAGAACCCGTTTTGCGCTGACGGCCGCGTAACGGATCGGGGGACAATTTCGCTTTCAGCACAGACCGGGTTTTATACGCTGTGCCGGTTGCGTAAACCGTCCCCCCACTGTAATAACAGACTGAACGACGCGGGCAGTACCGTGAGTGTGACCAGCGTCGCGACCAGCAACCCCCCGATAATGGCATACGCCATAGGTCCCCAGAATACCTGGTGCGAGATGGGGATCATGCCCAGAATGGCGGCACAGGCGGTCAGACAGATAGGTCTGGCCCGGTGCTCTGCGGCTGCGATAATGGCGGCATCGTTCGTCATCCCCTGAGCCAGATTGCTGTCAGCTTCGCCGATCAGGATCACCGCGTTACGAATGATCATGCCCGCCAGCGCGATCACGCCCAGCAGGGCGACGAACCCCATCGGTGTTCCACCCGGCAGCATCGCCAGAACGATGCCCGGTAAGCCAAACGGGGCCATGAACAGGGCCAGAAACATCCGGGAATAGCGTCGTAGCTGAAGCATCAGCAATAACAACATAATGACCAGCGTCACCGGAAGAACGGTAAAGACAGAGCGGTTTCCTTTATCAGACTCCGCAACCGCGCCGCCTTCCTCAATACTGTAGCCCGCAGGCAAACGGGCACGCAGTTTATCCACTGCCGGGCGCAGCGCGGCGGAGACGACCTCGGCTCTGAGTCCCGGCGCAAGGTCAGTTTGCACGGTGATAAACGGCAGGCGCTGACGACGCCAGACAACCGGATCGTCCACACCCCAGACCGGCGTTGCGACAGCACTGAGCGGAATTTTTTTGCCATCGTTCCCCTCAACGGTCAGTGACGACAGTGTGGCCAGATTAAGACGTTCACTGTCTCTGGCGCGGAGCACCACATCCACCAGCCGGTCATTATCCCGTATTGAGGTCACGACGCTGCCGGACCAGACCGTATTCAGCGTCCGGGCCAGACTTTCTGACGACACGCCCGCAGCCCGGGCCGCCGTCTGATTCACCTCAAGAGTAATCACTCTCTCCGGTTCACCAGCGGTCTGGTTGACTTCACGTGAGAGCGGTGATCGGCCAATCACCTCCGTCAGGTGATTCGCCAGCGCCCGAACCTTCACATAGTCCGGCCCGCTAACCCGGTATTTGATTGGCCAGCCGACCGGGGGGCCGAGCTCCAGGGGCGATACGCGTGTGATGATGTCGCTAAATTGCGTCGCCAGTATCTTGTTCAGCTGTGCGTGCAGACGGTCGCGGGCGGCGAGGTTTTTCGCGACCACCACCAACTGGGCACTGTTTTCATTCTCCAGCAGCACATCCATTGGCAGATAAAAACGGATAGCGCCCGATCCTACGTATGTTGAGTAATGATCGATATTGCTATTGTCTGCCAGCGCCTTCTCCAGCTTTTCAGCCTCTCTTTGCGTTTCCGGCTGTGAGGCGTTGGCCGGAAGCGTCAGGCTCACCAGCAGCTCTGGTCTGTCGGAAGCGGGAAAAAACTCACCCTGCATAAATGTCGTCCCGTATATGGACAAAACCAGTGCGGCAAGGGCGCAAAGCACGGTGGTGAGTCGGTGGCGCAATACCTTACGCAGCAGCCAGTGATACCCGCGTGCGAGCCGCCCCGGGCCGGAGGCATGATGCCTGACGTTCTCCGGCAGCAGCCATGTTCCGGTCAGCGGTGAAAACAGGATCGCGACCACCCATGAACACAGCAGGGCAATCAGCACGACCGCAAACAGAGAAAAGCAGTATTCACCCGCGCTGGATGCCGCAAAGCCGACCGGAATAAATCCGGCGATCATCACCAGTGTGCCGGTGAGCATCGGGAATGCCGTCGTGGTGAACGCCCGGGTTGCCGCTTGCCGACGGGAATCGCCAGCCTCCAGACGAGAAACCATGGTTTCCACGGTGATCATGGCGTCATCCACCAGCAGACCCAGCGCAATAATCAGTGCCCCGAGCGAGATGCGCTGCAGGCCAATCCCGGCCAGCATCATTCCGGCGAAGGTCATGGCCAGAACCAGCGGGATTGCCGCAGCCACAACCAGCCCCGCCCGTAGCCCCAGAGAGACAAATGAAACGGCCAGGACGATAACCACCGCTTCAATAAGAACCCTGATAAAACCACTCACCGCGTCGCTGACTACCGCGGATTGATCGGCGACCTTCACCATCTCGATACCGTGCGGCAGCCCGGCGTTGAGGGCGGCCACTCTTTGATTCAACGCGGCGCCAAAGCGCAGCATATTGCCTGTCGGCGCCATTGAAATCGCCAGCCCGATAGCCGGTTTTCCGTTAACCCGGAACGCCGGTGAGGGCGGTTCGGCGCTTTTCCGGGTGAGGGTGGCAATGTCAGTCAGGGGGATATAACGATTGTTAATATGCAGCGTGACCGCGCGTAAACTCTCCTCTGAGGTGAGCGCACCGCTGACGTGGAGTGCGATGTTCTCCTGCCCCGTGCGTATGATGCCCGCCGGGACGACTGCATTCTGCGCCCTGAGCGCCTCCGCCACCTGCTGAATATCCAGACCCATCCCCGCCAGACGGGCCGGGGAAAAGGCCAGAACCATCTGTTCCTGCTGTTCACCCAGCAGGGTGGTTTTGCCGATATCCGGCAGGGACATCAGCTCCCGACGCAGTGTCTCCACCCGATCCCGAACCTCCCGCAGGGTATAGCCTTCGGGGATGAAGCCATAAATTGTGCCGAACGTGTCGTCAAATTCGTCGTTGACATCAGGGCCCTGAACGCCTTCTGGCAGAGACGGGGCGATATCCTGCATTTTCTTCCGCACCTGGTACCAGATATCCGGCACCGTTTGCGGCGGCGTATCATCGCGCAGGTTGACATGAATAACGGAGCGTCCTGCCCGGGTTTCGCTTTCGATATAATCAAGCCAGGGGATCTCCTGTAACTTTTTCTCAAGCGTATCCGTCAGCAGGCGAGTCGTGTCCGCTACCGATGCCCCCGGCCATTGCGCGGAGACCACGGCCGTTTTGATGGTAAACGCCGGATCTTCGTTGCGCGGCAGGCGCTCGTAACAGAACACGCCCATCGCCATCACCAGCAGCATAAAGAAACTGACCATCTGCTGATTTTTAAGCGCCCAGGCGGAGAGGTTAAATGTCTCTTTTGTGCTTCTCATGTTCATGGCTGCTCCTCCCCGGCAATCACCTGTTCTCCTGAGCGTAATTTGCTCACGCCAGCCGTAATCACCCTGTCACCGGGCGCAAGACCGGAGGCGATGATGACGGAGGAGGCCGTGTAACGTGCAGGCACAACCACGCGCAGTTGCGCCTGAGATTGCCGGTTGATTACAAACACAGCGGGCTTGTCTGCGTAACGACTCAGTGCCGACGCAGGAAGGACGTAACCGCACGCGGCACTGGAGGGCAGGGTTACGGTGACGCTGGCACCCAGTGCCATGGCGGCGGGCGGGTTGTTCAGGGTGGCTCTGACCCGCCAGGTACGGGTCAGGGGATCGGCCTGAGGCGTGATATCGCGTAACACCGCTGAAGCATAGACCGTCGGGTCGCTGAGCAAGGCGACGCGGAAATCAGCCTTATCTGGTGAGGGGATCTCATCAGGCGCGGCAACATCAAACACCACATCGCGGGCTTCACCGGTCGCCAGCGTCAGCACCGACTGGCCTGCGCTGACAATCTGGCCCGCAGAGGCGCTAACCGCGGTAATGATGCCTTCCTTCGGCGAGAGAAGGCGGGTCCAGCCCAGACTTTCCCGGGCGTTGCGCAGTGCCGCCTCGCTACTTTTCAGACGCGCGCTGGCGACAAGCCAGTCTGCACGGGCTGTGTCGAGTTGTGTGCGGGCTATAGCGCCGGTGGGCATCAGCGTTTGCATTCTGTTGACGTTGAGCGCGGCAATCTGCGCTGAGGCTTTGGCACCCTCATAGTCAGCGGTGGCCGCGTCGAGCTGATTTTGTCCGGTGGTATTGTCGAGGGTCGCCAGCAGTTGCCCGGCGGTAACCCGATCGCCAATATCGACGACGCGCGTGAGGATCCTGCCCCCGGTACGGAAACTCAGCGTCGTCTCATCATGGGCATGGATCTCACCGGTTCTTTCCAGTGCTGGCAGCGTTTTCGCTGAACCCACCACACTGTAGCGTACCGCCCGCACGGGGGGCGGCGTGTTTTCGTGTTTATCGCCGCAACCGGTTAGCGGGAAGATAGCCAGGGCAAGTATCACCAGGGGAATAAAGTGTAGCCAGGAAAGGGTGCGCGCCACGCTGTATACATGATGCAGGCTGTGGCGGAGGGAGAGAATGAATTCGTCTGACATAACGCCGCTCCAGAAAAGGGATGGCGTTATTTAATCGGCTGTTCATCGAGAAAGATTCGATGTTGTGTCAAGGGTTTATCAAGAGCGGGAATTTTCCTCGTCACAAGCGCGCCAGGGCAGTTGGATGCGCACCAGAAGCCCTCCGGTTTCTGGTAATGACGCGCTAATACTTCCCCCATGCGCCTGACAAATCGCCTGCGCAATTGATAAACCGAGGCCGCTGCCACCGGAGTGCCGGGCGCGTGATTGTTCCTCGCGGCTAAATCGCTTAAACATGTCCGGTAAAAAGTGCTTTGATACACCCGGACCGTCATCGGCGAATTCGAGGGTGTACTGCCCCCGGGCATAATGCAGGGTCACCTCCAGATGGCCTCCCTCGCGTCCGTAGCGGAGTGAATTCTCCATGAGGATCGTAAATACCTGTCCCATACGGAACGCATCGCCTCTGAAGGGGCATGCGCGCGGGTTACGCAACGTTATCGTAAAATTTTGCGCATCGGCCTGCGGGGTTATCCAGTCTGCCCGCTCCTGAATCAGCTCATCCAGACGGAATGGCCTGTCTTCAAGCACAAGATTTCCCGCATCAGCCAAAGAGAGAAGGTGCAATTCATCGGTCAGCCGGTTGAGGTGCTGGAGCTGTTTCATCACCATCCCCAACTGCTCCGGGGTGGCGTCAAACACGCCGTCCATCATACCCTGCAGACGTCCAATGGCTGCCGTCAGGGGAGAGCGCAGCTCATGTGCCATGGCAACGTGCGAGGCGCGAAGCTCCTTTTCATAGCGAGCCAGTTGTCCGGTCATGGTATTAAAGTCAGCCGCAAAACTGATCATTTCTGCGGGCGCATCTCTCACCAGCTCTGCCTGTCGGCCAAACTGTCCATCGGCCACATCTTTGGCCGCATCACGAAGACAGCTGAACTGCAGCGCCAGAGGACGAGCGTGCTTAAGTCCCATCACCACAATGAAGGGGATCATCACCAGCACCAGCAGAGCCACGGTGACCCAGTCAGCCGAGGCGATAGATGGGGTGGAATAACTGAGCCCCCACCAGCTGTCTACAATATCGTGAAAGCGGGCCGGGTTTGACTGCGGATTCTGGCTGAGCGTGAGAAACTCCTGCCGGACCGCTGCGGGCATTTTGCCCATTATCCAGTAGTTCTGCACGGCGTAACGCAGCCACATACAGGCTGCTATAACAATCACGCTGCCAATCGCCAGCGCCAGGATGCGCGCGCAAATCCAGCGCCAGAGGGAGGAATGACGGGTCTTTATCATGGCTGTCTGAACCTGTAACCCACGCCGCGAACGTTAACCAGCACGCCGGAAAGACCCGCGGCTTCGAGTTTTTTACGCAGGTTATAAATATGGGTATCCACCACCCGCTCCAGGGCCTCGCTTTCCGGCAAACAGTGCTCCAGTAAATATTGACGGGAAAAAGGACGCGAAGGTGAACGCATCAGCGTGGTCAGTAGCGAAAATTCCGTTGGGGTCAGATCCAGAACCCGCGGCGTATTGTCATCATTGATGATGCTCGCCACAATGGCCGTGACATCCACCTCCAGCGTCTGCCAGCGAAGGATCTCTTCTTCGCGCGTGTTTTTATTGCTCCGGCGCAGCACCGCCTGCACCCGTGCCACGACTTCACCCGGATGATAGGGTTTAACGACATAGTCATCAGCCCCGTATCTCAACGCGCCGATGCGATCGGGCGTATCGCCCATAGCCGTCACCATGATAACGGGCACATCGCTTTTGCGACGCAGGCTGGCCAGCACCTCAGTTCCGTTGAGTCCGGGAAGCATGACATCCAGCAAGACAAGATCGGGTTTCCAGCGTTGCGCCATCTCCAGCCCGGCCAGCCCGTCCCCCGTGACGGTCACATCGTAATTTTCACGGCGTAAATAAGCTTCAAGTACGCCAGCCGCATCGGCATCATCTTCAATAATCAGCACTCTTCTGGACAACATCTGTTCACCTTGACCGTTTCTTAACACTATCCCGACTATTCATTGATTTAGCCAAATCATACTGCGCACAACGTAGAAGTGGAGACCAGTATGATAGCGAGAAAAAAAGCCCTGTATATGACCGTTCCGTTTCTGATGACGGCAGCATCCGGCGTACACGCCGATGAGGCACAAACGTCTTCCGACTATTTGACCATTGGGGCAGGAGGACGCTATGCGCCTCGTTATTCAGGCTCTGACAAGCAGGTATGGCAAGGGGTTCCTGTTTTACAGGGGCGCAAAGGTGCATTCTTTATTGATGCGCAGAAAGGCATTGGATATGACCTGCAAAATGACAGCGGCGTGTACCTTGAACATACGCTGGGTTACGACCTGGGGAGGGCGGACGAAAACGACAGCTGGCGCGAGGGAGCAAATAATCTGAAAGGGATGGGAGAGATCGATACCAGCCTGAATACCGGGCTGGCGGTCGGCTGGCAAATCACTTCCTGGCTGAGTGTGGAAGGCAAAGCGACCCTGCCTGTAACGGACAGTCAGGGGGTAAACTACCAGGCCTCTGTTACGCTGCTTCCTCTACAAACCAGTCAGGACACGATTGCTTTTCAGTCTGCATCCCTGTTTGGCGACAGCCGTTACCTCAATACCTGGTATGGCGTCAGTCAGCAGCAGAGTCAGCGCTCCGGTTATAGCCGTTATTCAGCGCCCGGTGGATTCTACGGTATAGACAGCAGCCTGACATGGAGTCATCAGTTCGATACCCATTGGGGCACGGTACTGAGTGCCGACTACACCTGGCTTGGGGAGCATGCAAATAACAGCCCGATCGTATCGCGACGTAACGAAGGCGCTGTCACCGCCGCCATCACCTGGACATTCTAGTGTGGAGGTGAGAGATGCGATCTTCCTCGGCGTAGCCGGGGTAATCATTACGGCCATCTATGTCATTACCTGGTACGTCTATGTATACGGGTGAACAGAGCTGGCCGGAGCGAGAAAATTCCTGGAAGATTATTTCTTCTTGTTCATCATCGCTTTCAAATCAGCAAACGGATTAAAAGTGGCCACACCCACATCTTTTTGCGCGTCTTCTCCCGCGACAACGGTGGTGCCGTACTGATCCGCTTCGGTGTACTTCGAGTGTTCATGATCGTGGCAAAACAGGCACAACAGCTCCCAGTTACTGCCATCTTCCGGGTTATTGGTATGGTCGTGATCGATATGGTGAACCGTCAGTTCCCGAAGGTTGGAATAGACAAATTCCCGTGAGCAGCGCCCACAGACCCATGGATAAATTTTTAATGCTTTTTCACGGTAGCCGCTTTCCAGCCGCGCGTAGTTTTTAGGGATCAGAGCCATTGCCGGTTTTACCTGCCAGGAAAAGAGTGAGCGAAATTATATCCGATTATGGAACGCAATAGCGATCTGCTCAGGTCAGTCAATTTATTTGACGCTTTCCGTTAAATAAACGGCATTTATTGTTGCCCGGTAATGCGTAGAGTAGAAGAAACGCAACACATTCTCAGGATTACCCCTTATGAAAAAGATCGGATTTTTATCATTTGGTCACTGGACGCCGTCGCCACAGTCC
Source organism: Enterobacter cloacae complex sp. 309I3 (assembly GCF_050031595.1). Taxonomy (NCBI): domain Bacteria; kingdom Pseudomonadati; phylum Pseudomonadota; class Gammaproteobacteria; order Enterobacterales; family Enterobacteriaceae; genus Enterobacter; species Enterobacter cloacae complex sp. 309I3. The sequence goes on from NZ_JBLGWI010000001.1 coordinate 2,163,770, forward strand.
GGTACCCGAACCGCAGCGGACACGCTGCTGCAGTCCATCGACCTGGCCGTGGCCGCTGAAGAGCTGGGTGCCGATGGCGCTTATTTCCGTGTGCACCACTTTGCCCGCCAGCTCAGCTCGCCGTTCCCCTTGCTTGCGGCGATAGGCGCAAAAACCAAAAACATCGAAATCGGTACCGGCGTGATCGACATGCGGTATGAAAACCCAATGTACATGGCGGAGGATGCCGGGGCGGCGGATCTGATCTCTGGCGGGCGTTTACAGCTGGGAATTAGCCGCGGCTCGCCGGAGCAGGTGATTGATGGCTGGCGTCACTTTGGCTATGTCCCGCAGGAAGGGGAAAACGAATCGGATATGGCGCGTCGTCATACCGAGGTGCTGCTTGAGGTGCTGCGCGGAGAAGGGTTTGCGAAACCAAACCCGCAACCGATGTTCCCGAACCCGCCGGGCCTGCTGCGCCTGGAGCCTCATTCCGAAGGTTTACGCGACCGCATCTGGTGGGGCGCCGGTTCAAATGCAACGGCGGTCTGGGCCGCAAAACTGGGCATGAACCTGCAAAGCTCAACGCTGAAAGACGATGAAACCGGCGAGCCGTTCCATATTCAGCAGGCAAAACAGATCCGCGCGTATCGTCAGGCCTGGGCTGAGGCGGGCCATACCCGTCAGCCGCGTGTGTCGGTGAGCCGCAGTATCTTTGCCCTGATGGACGATCGTGACCGGATGTATTTCGGGGCCAGCCGCAACGACAGCGATAGCGTGGGCTATCTGGATGAAAAAACGCGGGCGATTTTCGGGCGGAGCTATGCGGCAGAGCCCGACAAGCTGGTTGAACAATTGAAGCAGGACGACGCGATAGCCGAAGCGGATACCCTGTTACTGACCGTACCGAATCAGCTTGGCGTGGACTACAACGCGCATGTGATTGAGTCGATCCTCAAACATGTGGCGCCAGCAATGGGCTGGCGCGAGTAGGTAAACTGACGGGTTGCTCAGCCTCTGTGGCTCATATCGCTCAGCAGTATGGCGATACTTTGCCCGCCCGCCGTCTGCTCAAGCGCAATCTTGACGATGATGGTCAGCGGAACGGAGAGCAGCATGCCAACGGGGCCGAGCAGCCAACCCCAGAATATCAGGGACAAAAACACCACCAGGGTCGAAAGCCCAAGCCCGCGTCCCATCATGCGCGGTTCAAGAATGTTTCCGAAGACCAGGTTAATCACCAGATAACCGGCCAGCAGAATCAGGGCATCATACAAACCGCTGAAAACCAGCACCTGCAGAATAGGCGGGATGGCCGCCAGCACGGAACCGATGTTGGGAATATAATTAAGCGCAAAGGCGAGCAGTCCCCAGACGAACGCAAACCGCACATCCAGCGCAACCAGCATGCCCCAGACAACACACCCGGTGACGAGACTGATCGCCGTTTTCAGCACCAGATAGCGGGAAACACTGTCCAGTGCACGCTGAATCGCGCCCATGCCTTCCACCGGCCGAACCATTATATGCTGCAATTTGGCAGGCAGTTGCGGCACCTCCAGCAGCATAAACACCACGGTTAAAAACAGCAGGAAAATAGAGGTCATGGCGTTGGAGAGCTGCGCCAGCAGGCTGGTGACGAGGGTCATGGCCGCGTTGGGATCGATATACTTCAGCAGTTCCTCCACGGAGACTTCAATGCCCGCGCGCTGCAGCCAGGGTTCAATCTGCAACAGGGGGATCACCAGCGACGAGCGGTATTTCGGCAGCGTGCGCGCCAGTTCATTCAGGGACGTGCCCAGATAAGCGACCAGCAGCACCATCGCGATAATAATGATGCTGATGAGCAGGGTGATCGCCAGCACGCGCGGTATGCGTATCCGTACCATGCGCTGAACCAGCGGGTTAAGGATCACTGCAATAAACAGCGCCAGAATAAAAGGCACGATAATATCGGCGGCAAAACGAACGCCCGTCAGGATGATCACCAGCATACCGAGCATGATCACAATCTTAAGGCCGTTCAGGGTAATGATGGGTTTAGCCATGGCAATTCCTGCGTATTTTTTTATTTATAATAAAGGCGAAAGGCGTTTAATAAACTAACCGAAGTCAAACGGCCTCGGTAAAGAATTGAAAAGACTTTGAGTAAAATCCTGGCTTATGGTACAAATTTAGCGTGTTTAACTACCGAGGACAATTTTGATCCGCAAAGACGAGAAGCAACACCGCGGATAATTGTAATTTTATGGACAATTTGTTCAGGACGTATTCTTCAAACCATACTGCTGTATTCTCCACCTCTTTCTTCCTTCTGTCCGGTGAGCAACACTGGCGCAACGCGCTATAGTCACGTCTTCTGCCTGAGCTGGCGCCATGCGCTTAGCTATCTGATTTAATTTCCTTTTTTGGGTTTGCTGTTCGCAGCGAGCCGCGATGGATTATATTCTCAAGCAGGAGAAAAACATGTTTTACTGGATTTTATTAGCCCTGGCTATTCTCGCTGAAATTACCGGCACGCTGTCTATGAAATGGGCAAGCGTCAGCGATGGCAACACCGGTTTTATTTTAATGCTGGTGATGATTTCGCTTTCCTATATTTTCCTCTCGTTTGCGGTGAAGAAAATCGCGCTGGGGGTGGCTTATGCCCTCTGGGAAGGTATCGGTATTTTGTTGATTACGCTGTTCAGCGTTTTGTTATTTGACGAAACCCTATCAACAATGAAGATCGCCGGATTGACGACGCTGGTAGTCGGGATTGTGCTGATTAAATCGGGTACACGTAAACCGACAAAACCGCAGAAGGAGCAGACCCATGCAGCAGTTTGAATGGATCCACGCGGCCTGGCTGGGGTTCGCCATTGTTCTGGAAATTCTGGCGAACGTGTTTCTGAAATTCTCTGATGGTTTTCGCCGTAAAGTTTACGGTCTGATGTCGATTGCCGCTGTGCTGGGGGCGTTTAGCGCCCTGTCTCAGGCGGTCAAAGGTATCGATCTGTCTGTGGCCTATGCCCTGTGGGGCGGGTTTGGTATTGCCGCGACCCTGGCAGCAGGGTGGGTGCTCTTCGGCCAACGGTTAAATAATAAAGGCTGGATCGGCCTGGTATTGCTGCTGGCCGGTATGATTATGATAAAACTCGCCTGATGACGTCAGGCGAGGCGGCGCTGGCCTGTTATTGTGCCAGCGCTTCCAGCTTGTCGCGAAAACCGGTCACCGAGAGAGCACGGTTATCCGCGCGCCATCGGTCTTTGGCCGCCGGGGCTGAACTCTGCACACCAATCAACTGCCAGCCGTTATCCGTTTTCAGCATCAGCGGTGAGCCGCTGTCGCCCGGTAACGTATCGCACTGGTGAGAGAGCACGCTGTTTTGCGCCCAGCCGGTCACAATGCAGTCGGTGTGGGTGTACAGCGTATCCAGATGATCGACCGGATAACCGGATTGCGTCACCTTGCGATCGACGGCTTTCAGCGCGGCGGTCAGCGCGGCTTTATCGCCATCAAACAGGGGCAGAGGAGTGATACCAGAAGGCGGGTAGCGCAAAATGATGAGACCGAAATCCCAGGAGGCCGCAGCGGGCGGGACTATCCAGCCGTCGCCGTCCGGTTTCAGGCGCTTACCCAGCGAAGGGTCAACCCGGCCTTCAATCCCGTGAATTTCATAGCGCCACATCCCTTTCTGAGACACAAATCGCAGTACCACGGCTTTGTCGGGTTTGCCGTCCGGCGGCGTCAACAGGCAATGGCCTGCGGTCAGGGCAAGCTGAGGGGTAATCAGCGTGGCGGTGCATAAGTTACCGCTGGCGGTTTCCAGTTGCCCGATGGCATCCCACGGGGCCTGGGTAGGATCGGCGACACGCGTACGATCATCATGGCCGAAAAACAGCGTTTTAAGCTCTTTCGCGCTAATGGTGTCATCATCGTCATCATCCGCATGCGCGAATCCAGAAAAAAGAGCAAACGTTCCCAGTAATAACACAACAGATTTACGCATATCACACTCTGGTGGGGGTAATTATGATTATTAAAAGTGAACCCTATGAAAATACTATAGACGGGACAGCGCTAAAGTGGGAGTAAAATCAGCGTGCTACGATCAGGAAAGATAAAACTGGCTTGCGATGAGCGCGCATAAAATAAGCAGGATAAGGATCAACTCAAACCGATAGCGTCGCAGCATACGCCCTCCGGATAAAAAAACGGCGCTGTATTGAAAGGTTCAGCGCCGGTTTACCAACGTGCCCCGAAGGGCACGGTTTAGCTTGTACTCTTACGCAGCTGGCTGAGCAGCTGGTTTAGCAGCTTCGTGTTTTACTGCTTTTTTGTGATGCTTTTTAGCGGCCTGAGCTTTCTGCTCTACAGCGGGTTTAGTCGCTTTTTTGTGGTGCTTTTTGGCGGCCTGTGCTTTCTGCTCAACAGCAGGTTTAGCGGCGTCTTGTTTTACGACTTTTTTGTGGTGCTTTTTAGCCGCCTGCGCTTTTTGCTCAGAAGCAGGTTTAGCGGCTTTGTGATGTTTCTTGTGGTGTACCGTTTTTGCCGGTGCAGCGGTGGTTGCAGCAGGTGCAGCGGCAGCAGGAGCAGTTGCAGTAGTCTCAGCAGCGAACGCAGCAGAAGACAGACCCATAGCAGCGGCAACAACCAGAGCTAATACTTTATTCATGTTCATACCCTCGAATTTGGTTTTTCATTTAACCCCACTGCGGGGCCGTTGAAATAACTATATCCCTGTAAATTCGGGGTTTCCGTGAGTGATTGGTATCGGCGTGTAACCGTTTGTACAACGCCGGGGCTTTCCCCGGCGTGGGTCATTACAGGTAACGCGAGGTCAGGTGTTCACGGAAGTAGCGGATATTCAGATCTTCTCCCGTCGCCTGGGTGATCAGCTGTGATGTGGTAAACCGGCTGCCGTGTTGCCAGACGTTCTGGCGCAGCCAGTCAAACAGGGCCGACAGATCCCCGTCAGCGATAGAGGCCTGCAGACCTGGCAGTGCCGTTTTCGCGGCATGGAACAGCTGCGCGGCGTACATCGCCCCCAGCGTATAAGACGGGAAGTAACCGAATCCGCCGTCGGTCCAGTGGATATCCTGCATACAGCCGTTGCGGTAGTTGTCTTTGGTGGATAACCCGAGCCACGCCTGCATTTTCTCATCCCACAGGGCCGGGATGTCCTCCACCTCGATATCGCCATTGATCAGCGCCCGCTCAATCTCATAGCGCAGCACCACGTGTGCCGGGTAGCTCACCTCGTCGGCATCGACGCGGATATAGCCCGGCTTCACGCGCTGGTTCCAGGCGATAAAGTTCTCTTCGCTAAACGCCGCCTGGCTGCCAAAACGGGCATGAACGGCAGGGAGGAGATGTTTCAGGAACGCCTCGCTGCGGCCAAGCTGCATCTCAAAGAACAGACTCTGGGATTCGTGGATTGCCGTTGAACGCGCCAGGGCAACGGGCTGACCGGCCCACGCGCGCGGCAGGTTCTGTTCGTAGCGCGCGTGTCCGGTTTCGTGGATCACGCCAAACAGAGCGCTGAGGAGTTCATCTTCGTCATACCGCGTGGTAATGCGCACATCTTCCGGCACGCCGCCGCAGAACGGGTGCGCGCTCACGTCCAGACGACCGCCGTTGAAATCGAAGCCGAGCATCTTCATGGCTTCCAGCCCCAGCTCACGCTGCGTTGCCGTCGGGAAGGGGCCCTGAGGCGGAACGAAGGTCTGCCTGGCCTGCTTGTCGACCACGTTTGCCAGCAGATCCGGCAGCCACGACTTCATGTCGGCAAAGAGCACGTCCAGACGCGCGCTGGTCATGTCTGGCTCAAAAATATCCAGCAGCGCATCGTAAGGTGAGCAACCTTTTGCGTCCGCGCGCAGACGCGCCTCTTCACGGCTGAGTTTTACCACCTCTTTCAGATTGGCGGAAAAGCCTTGCCAGTCATTGGCCGGACGCTGGGTACGCCAGGCGTGCTCACATTTGCTGCCCGCCAGCGATTTGGCTTCCACCAGCGATTCCGGCAGCAGCGAGGCCTGCTGATATTGACGCGTCATTTCACGCAGGTTGGCCTGTTCGACGTCATTCAAATCTTCACCTGCCGCTGCAGCCAGCCATTCACCCACTTTTTTGTCGGTCAGGATCTGATGTTGCAGGACGCTCATCTCGGCCAGCGCTTCACCGCGCGCGGCGCTGCCGCCGGGCGGCATCATGGTGAACATGTCCCAACTGGCGATGGAGGAGAGGTGCGAGAAGCGGGAGAGACGCTGGAAGGTTTTCACAAGTGACTGATAGGCGGATGTTTTTTGCAATTCTTATTTCCTCTTGCCAGGGATGTGTTTCAGGGAGCATACAATGAAACAGACCAAATTCCCCAGCATTTCCCACACGGAGGAAATCTAAGCCGATCTCCTCCGTTGAAACCGTCTCCGGAATGCCGGGAGACGGTTTTCGGTGGTTACTTAGGTCTTATCACGCATAACCTGTTGCAAGATCGCCAGCGCCTGGGTGAACTGGGCATCCGGAATGGTCAGCGGATAAAGGAAGCGGATCACGTTGCCGTACTGGCCGCAGATCAATAACAGCAGGCCCTGGGCGAGAGCTTTTTGCTGGATCGCCTGCGCGATGGCGGCCGAAGGTGCACGGCTCTCGGGATCAAAAAACTCCGCCGCAATCATCGATCCTCTTCCCCTTATCGCCACGAGCGCAGGGAAGGTGCCCTGAATCTCTTCCAGGATGGCTTTCAGTCGATCGCCCAGATGCCGGGCGCGGGCGCACAGTGACTCGTTGTCGATAATATTCAGCACCGCGTGCGCGGCGGCCACCGCCAGTGGGTTGCCTGCATAGGTCCCCCCCAGACCGCCGGGCGCCGGCGCGTCCATGATTTCGGCGCGGCCCACCACGCCGGACAGCGGCATTCCGCCTGCCAGGCTTTTCGCCATCGTCATCAGGTCGGGCTTGTCGGCGTAGTGTTCCATGGCAAACAGTTTCCCCGTACGGGCGAAGCCGCTCTGTACTTCGTCGGCAATCATCACGATCCCGTGTTCATCACAGATACGGCGGATGGCGGCCACCAGCTCTGGCGGGGCGACGTTGAAGCCGCCTTCACCCTGAATGGGTTCAAAAATAATCGCCGCTACCTGTTTCGCCTCAATGTCTGCTTTGAACAGACGTTCTATCGCCGTGATGGCATCCTGCGTCGTGATGCCGTGCAGCTCCGAGGGATAGGGCACGTGATAAACCGACCCCGGGAAGGGGCCAAATCCCAGCTTATAAGGCGCGACCTTGCCAGTTAATGCCATGGTCATATAGGTTCGACCGTGAAAGCCTCCTCCGAAGGCAATCACGCCCGGTCTGCCGGTGTGGGCCCGGGCGATTTTAATGGCATTTTCCACCGCTTCCGCGCCCGTTGTGAAGAATGCCGTTTTGGCCGGGCTCTGCACCGGGGCCAGCTCATTAAGTTTTTCGGCTAATGAAACGTAGCTTTCATACGGCACAATCTGGTAGGCCGTGTGGGTGAACTGGTGAAGCTGTTTTTCCACTGCGGCCACCAGTTCAGGATGACGATGGCCGGTATTCAGTACCGCGATCCCGGCGGCGAAATCAATATAGTCGTTGCCTTCCACGTCGGTAAGCGTGGCATTCTCCGCCGTGCGGGCAAAGAAATCACACATTACGCCTACGCCGCGCGGGGTGGCAGAAAGTCTACGCTGATGAAATTCCTGGTTACTCATGTCAGATACCCTTTTGTCGAAACGCTCATACGCCAAGACGATCGCGCAGGCTGTAATACGCCGCGCCCATCGCCGTGAATGGAATCCGCAGGCTGCGACCGCCCGGGAAGGGGTAGTGCGGAAGGTTGGCAAACGCATCAAAGCGCTCAGCGTCACCGCGCAACAGTTCCGAAATCAGCCGTCCGGCCAGGTGGGTGCAGGTCACGCCGTGGCCGCTGTAGCCCTGCATGTAATAGATGTTTTTATCCAGACGACCAAACTGCGGCATGCGCGACAGGGTCAGCAGGAAGTTGCCCGTCCAGCGGTAGTCGATTTTGACACCGGCCAGCTGTGGGAAGGTTTTCAGTAGCTTTGGCATCACCAGACGCTCGACATCGTCCGGATCGCGCGCGCCATAGACGACGCCACCGCCGTACAGCAGGCGGTTGTCGGCGGTAAGACGGTAGTAATCCAGCAGGTAGTTACAATCTTCCACGCAGTAGTTATTGGGGATCAGCGTGCGGACGAGCGCTTCCGGCAGCGGGGCGGTGGTCACAACCTGAGTGCCGCAAGGCATGCTGCGTTTTGCCAGTTCCGGTTCTATCTTATCGCCCAGATAGGCATTCCCGGCGACGATCACATAGCGGGCCGTCACCTGGCCATGCTGCGTGCTTACCACCGCCGGGCTGGTGTGCTGAATGGCGGTCACCGGGGACTGTTCATACACCCGCCCGCCGTTCAGGCGAATGGCGTCTGCTTCGCCGATCGCCAGGTTCAGTGGATGAATATGCCCCCCGCTGCGGTCCAGCAGCGCGCCGGTATAGCGTTCGCTGTCGACTTCCCGGCGGATGGCACTGGCGTCCAGCAACTCCAGCTGCGTATTGCCGTAGCGTTCCCAGTTGGCTTTTTGCTCCTCCAGCGTCTCGAGCTGCTTATGGTTTAGCGCCACAAACAGCCCGCCGGGACGATAGTCGCACTGGATTTGATAGCGCTGGATACGCTCCCGGATGATCTCCCCGCCTTCAAACATCATGCTCCCAAGGACTCTGGCGGCATCGGGTCCGTAGTTTTTCTCAATCACGTCGATATCGCGGCTGTAAGAGTTAACCAGCTGGCCGCCGTTGCGTCCGCTGGCGCCGAAGCCGATGCGCGCCCCTTCAAGGAGCACCACGTCGTAGCCCATTTCGGCGAGATGCAGCGCGGAGGAGAGGCCGGTATAGCCGCCGCCCACCACGCACACGTCACAGCTGATCGACTCGTTAAGCGTCGGGAAAGGTTCGTAAGCGTTCGCGCTGGCCGCGTAGTAGCTGGTGGTATGTTCGGTCATGATTGAGACTCCAGGGCAATCCAGATGGTTTTCAGTTCAGTAAATTTTTCCAGCGCATGCAGGGACTTATCGCGACCGTTGCCGCTCTGCTTATAGCCGCCAAAGGGTACGGTCATATCGCCGTCGTTATAGTTATTGACGAAGACCGAGCCTGCTTTCAGGCGGCGGCTCATGCGGTGCGCGCGGGAAAGATCGCGGGTCCATACCGCCGCGCCAAGCCCATATTCACTGTCGTTGGCCAGCGTTAAGGCTTCCTCTTCGGTTTTAAAACGGGTGACGACCAGCACCGGCCCGAAAATCTCTTCCCGGCACAGCGGGGAGGCAGGATCGATGTCGACAAAAATGGTGGGACCGACTGCACAAGGCCATGCTTGTTCCCGCCCGTCAAGCAGCAGCGTACCTTTTCGGGTTCCCTCGCGAATAAACGTGTGGACGGTATCGGCATGTGCAGCGTCGATGAGCATGCCCATCGTGCTGTCAGGGTTGAGCGGATCGCCCGGCTGCCAGTGACGGGCCTGCGCTTTCAGCTTTGCCAGAAAGTCATCGGCGATGCTGTCTTCGAGTAGCAGGCGGGTACCGGCGATACAGACTTGCCCCTGGTTATAAAAAATCCCGGCGGCGGTCGCGCTCACGGCTTTGTCGAGGTCCGGACAGTCGGCAAAGATAATGTTGGCGCTCTTGCCGCCCGCCTCCAGCCAGACGCGCTTCATGTTGCTTTCTCCCGCGTCCTTCAACAGCTGCTTGCCGGTACGGGTAGAGCCGGTAAAGGTCAGCACCTCGACCTCTGGATGCAGTGCCAGTGCCTGGCCCGCTTCGTGGCCGTAACCGCTTATCACATTCAGCACGCCGTCCGGCAGGCCTGCCTCTTTCGCCAGCCCGGCCAGCCGCAGGGCGGTGAGTGGCGATTTCTCCGACGGTTTCAATACCACGCTGTTGCCCGCGATCAGTGCCGGGCCCAGCTTCCAGCAGGCCAGCAGCAGCGGGAAGTTCCAGGGAACGATGGCCGCAACCACCCCGATCGGCTCGCGCACGATCATCGCCAGTTCGCCCGGCCCCGTAGGCGCCACTTCGCCATAGACTTTATCCGCCGCTTCGGCGTACCAGCGAATGGCGCGCGCCGCGCCGGGAATATCATCGCGCAGGCTGTGGCGGATGGGTTTACCGGTGTCCAGTGTTTCCAGTAAGGCCAGCTCTTCGCCGTGGCGTTCCATTAAATCGGCGAGCTTATTGAGCACAGCCTTGCGCTGCGCCGGAGACGCCTGCGACCAGTCACCGCGCTCAAATACCTCACGCGCCGCCTGAACTGCACGGTCCACGTCCGCCTGCTTGCCCCGGGCCACGTTCGCCAGCGTCTGTTGTGTCGCGGGATTGACGGTTTCAAACGTGGCATTATCGGCGGCGTCACAATAGGCACCGTTAATAAATAACCGGGTCTCAATGGCGCTGTTTTTTGCTTTATCCTGCCAGTAAGTCAGGTGCTGAAAATGCATATTCACTCCTTTCTTTCGCAATCAGATAAATAAGGTCATGGCCGTTTCAGGCAATACGAAGCCGTGAGGCATCCCGGGAATTAACCCGCTGAATGCCGACATTGATCGTTTTTATTTGTCCCGGCGTAAGCGCACTTACGCCGGGACTGAGTGGTAATTAGAACGTGGTGGGGGTGTGGGCACTGATAATGCGGCAGATGCCTGCCGAGGTGTTGCTGAAGCTGTGCGGTATGCCGGTATTAATGGCATAGCTTTGCCCCGCAACCAGGTGATAAGGCTGGCCATTAATGGTCAGCACTATTTCACCTTCCAGTATCGTACCGATCTCCTCACCCTGGTGTTTGATCCTCTCTCCGGTCGTGGTTCCTGGCTGGTAAGTTTCAAAAATCATCGCCAGCGTACGGTTCGGATTTCCGTTATGAACCAGCTTCATCGAAACCCCCTGACTGCCTATTTCGATAAGGTCTTCCTGATTAATAACCACCTGCGGTTCATCAGGTTTTTCCGGTTCCGAAAAGAATTCCGAGAGCGACAGCCCATAAACTTTCAGCAGCTTTTGCAGCGTACTGATGGCAGGACTGACTTTGTCCTGCTCAATGGTGCTGATGGCACTGTGTGTTAACCCAGACAGTTCGGCGGCACGCCGCTGCGAGAGACCCAATTGCTGGCGGATCTCAGACAGACGTTTCCCTGGCGCCAGTCCGTCATCGCTCATAGTTGCATTTCCTTTACGGTAGTGGTCAAAGCCGTTGCTTCTCGGCAATGTGGCTTTGACAGGCGGTGATAAAACCTTCAAACAACATGCGTGACAGGGCGTACTCGCTGCTGTTCCATTCGGGGTGCCATTGCACGCCGAGGGCAAAAGGGTGGTCATGAACGCTGACCGCTTCGACGAGCCCGTCCGTCGAGCGGGCCTCCACGCGGAGCCGTGGTCCTAACGTCCGTGCACCTTGCCCGTGTAACGAGTTTACCCAAAATGTGTTACAGCCTGGTATTAATTGAGACAGCAGTCCTCCCTCCTGGACCTGAACTTCATGAGAAGGGGCGTATTGTAGCTCAACCGGCAGTTCAGGATCTTCCCGGTGCTCAAGCAGGTCGTTCTGCTCGAACAGGCGGCGATACAGCGTCCCTCCCGTGGCAACAACCATTTCCTGCAGCCCCCGGCAGATGGCGAAAATGGGGATGCGCCTTTCGAGCGCGGCAGCAATCAGCGCCATACTCAGAAGATCTCGCCCGGGATCGGCGTCAGGCTCATCGCCGTTTTCACCATAAAGGTGCGGCTGCACGTTACTTGGGCTGCCCGGCAGGTAAATTCCGTCCAGGGTTGGCAGCAGAGCGGTAATAAGCTCTGGCTCTGCCAGCGCATGCGGTAAGGCAACAGGTAAGCCCCCCGCGTTAATAATGGCATTCAGGTACTTTTCTTGCAGGGTCTGGGTCTCGTGACCCTTAAGCCTGTTTCTGCACATCACCACGCCAATAACTGGCTTGTTCATTATATTTTCCATGATCGCCCTCACAAAGTGGACTAAATTTAGGCCATTCTCGCCTGTGAAACGGCCTTTTCGTTCAATATTTTCTCAATCTAGCAACGAGATCTGCCTTTTGCAAACTTAATTTAACATTTGACAAACAATTTGTTTGCATACAGATTCGATAGTGTGGACATTATATTTGACAGTCCAGAGCAGCGAACGCAAATCCCAAAAACGGTGGTAAATCATGGAAACCAATATCGTAGAAGTTGAGAACTTTGTGCAGCACACGGATGAGAGGCGGGGCAGCGCCTTTACGCAGGAAGTGAAGCGCTATTTAGAAAAGTATCCTGACACCCAGTTTATTGATGTCCTCCTGACCGACCTGAACGGCTGTTTTCGCGGCAAACGTATCCCGGTTGCCGGACTGAGCAAACTTGAAAAAGGCTGCTATTTCCCGGCATCGGTTTTCGCCATGGACATTCTGGGTAACGTTGTGGAAGAGGCAGGGCTGGGGCAGGAGCTGGGCGAGCCGGACTGTATCTGTGTGCCGGTGCCGGGCACCCTGACACCCTCCGCCGCCGACCCGGAGTACATTGGTCAGGTGCAGCTCACCATGGTCGATGAAGATGGCGCTCCCTTTGACGTTGAGCCGCGGAACGTACTCAACCGACTCTGGCAGCAGCTGCGCCAGCGCGGTCTGTTCCCCGTGGTAGCGGTAGAGCTGGAGTTCTATTTACTTGACCGTAAACGCGATGCCGACGGCTATCTGCAGCCACCCTGCGCGCCGGGCACCGACGTGCGTAACACGCAGAGTCAGGTCTACTCGGTTGATAATCTCAACCACTTTGCTGACGTGCTGAATGACATTGACGAACTGGCGCAGCTGCAGCTGATCCCCGCCGACGGGGCAGTGGCTGAAGCCTCCCCGGGCCAGTTTGAGATTAACCTGCACCATACGGAAAACGTGCTGGATGCCTGCGATGATGCGCTGGCGCTAAAACGTCTCGTCAGGCAGATGGCGGAAAAACACAAGATGCACGCCACGTTTATGGCAAAGCCGTATGAAGAACATGCGGGCAGCGGGATGCATATCCACATCAGCATGCAAAACAACAGAGGCGAAAACGTGTTCGCAGACGCCAGCGGTGAGGATTCCGCGCTGCTGAAACGCGCGCTGGCCGGGATGATCGATCTGATGCCAGCGTCCATGGCGCTGCTGGCGCCGAACGTCAACTCCTACCGCCGTTTCCAGCCGGGAATGTACGTGCCGACGCAGGCGTCATGGGGACACAATAATCGCACGGTTGCCCTGCGTATCCCCTGCGGCGATCGCCATAACCATCGGGTCGAATACCGGGTGGCGGGAGCAGACGCGAATCCGTATCTGGTGATGGCGGCGATTTTTGCCGGCATTTTACACGGGCTGGATAACGATTTACCCCTGCAGGAAGAAGTTGAAGGCAATGGTCTGGAGCAGGACGGACTGCCGTTCCCGATTCGACAGAGCGATGCGCTGTGGGAGTTTATGCAAAACGATCACCTTCGCGAGCGGCTGGGCGAACGTTTCTGCCACGTCTATCACGCCTGCAAAAATGATGAATTACTGCAGTTCGAACGCCTGATTACCGAAACTGAAATCGAGTGGATGCTGAAAAACGCCTGATGACGTGCCCCGGTCAGGGGCCGCTTTGTTTCATTGCATACGTATCACCAAACGGCCTGCGCGGAGCCTGGCCGAACTGTTCGCTGGCACGCCAGCTATCTCCCGGGAGTCGCGTTATGGAGCGCAGGCGGCACAGGGACTTTCTTAACGACACTGTGTGACGAGGTAGGAAATGATGCAGATGTTCAACTATCCGCAGGGCGAAGGGGGCCAGTCAGGCGCCTGCTGTGAGTGCGAGCGAGAGACGCTGCGCTGGTACGATCGCGTATGTTCTTTACAACTTCCCCCTTTGCTAAGCAGGTTTGCGTTAAGGTCAACGCGATTGCAAACCACGGTAAGCATGGGGGGGATGGTCTATGGCGACTAACACATCTCTTGATTCGCCGGGCATGGCCGGAAGAACCCGGCTGCGCAGTTCCCTCAAGCTCTGGCAGGTGGTGATGATGGGGCTGGCTTACCTCACCCCCATGACCGTGTTTGATACCTTCGGCATTGTGTCCGGTATCAGCAATGGGCACGTGCCCGCCTCGTATCTCCTGGCGCTGGCGGGCGTCATGTTTACCGCCATCAGCTACGGCAAACTGGTACGACAGTTCCCGGAAGCGGGCTCTGCGTACACCTACACGCAGAAATCGATCGGACCCCATCTGGGGTTTATGGTCGGCTGGTCCTCGCTGCTGGACTATCTCTTCCTGCCGATGATCAACGTGCTGCTGGCGAAGATCTACCTTTCCGCATTGTTCCCGGAAGTCCCGCCGTGGGTCTGGGTGGTGGGGTTTGTGACCATCCTGACGCTGGCGAACCTGAAGAGTGTTAATTTGGTCGCCAACTTTAACACCCTGTTTGTGCTGGTGCAGATCGCCATCATGGTGGTGTTTGTCATACTCGTGGTGCATGGCCTGCACAAGGGGGAGGGCGTGGGCACCGTCTGGTCGTTGCAGCCGTTTATCAGCGAGAACGCACATCTGATCCCGATTATTACCGGCGCGACTATCGTCTGCTTCTCTTTCCTCGGGTTTGACGCGGTCACCACGCTGTCGGAAGAGACGCCAAACGCGGCGCGGGTTATTCCCAAAGCCATTTTCCTGACCGCACTGTATGGCGGGCTGATATTCATTGTTGCCTCGTTTTTCATGCAACTCTTCTTCCCGACGATTGCGCGCTTCAAGAACCCGGACGCCGCGCTGCCGGAAATTGCGCTGTACGTGGGCGGCAAGCTCTTCCAGTCGGTGTTTCTGTGTACCACGTTTGTGAATACGCTCGCTTCAGGCCTGGCCTCACACGCCAGCGTCTCACGCTTATTGTATGTGATGGGGCGTGACAACGTCTTTCCGGAGCGGGTGTTTGGCTACGTGCATCCGAAATGGCGTACTCCGGCCCTGAACGTCATTATGGTAGGGATAGTGGCGCTGTCGGCCCTGTACTTTGACCTCGTGACCGCGACGGCGCTGATCAACTTTGGCGCGCTGGTGGCGTTTACGTTTGTTAATCTCTCGGTGTACAACCATTTCTGGCGGCGTAAGGGGCTGAACAAAACGTGGAAAGATCGGTTCCACTATCTCCTGCTACCACTCATTGGTGCCGTAACGGTCGGCGTGCTGTGGATAAACCTCGAAGCGACGTCCCTGACGCTTGGCCTCATCTGGGCGGCACTGGGGGTCCTTTATCTGACATGGCTGACGCGCCGTTTCCGAAAACCGCCTCCGCAGTTTGAAGCCGCTAAGATAGAGCAGGCCTGGGATTCCTGAATGTAAAAACGGCACCAGTACGCTGGTGCCGTTTATCTGGATCGCTCGTCTTACCGGATATCAGCCCGCAGGCGGATTATCTCAGACGTTTATGAAGACTGGCGCCCACCAGCAGTGCCCCGCAGAGCATCAGCGCGATAAACCCGCCCACGCCGTTCCAGCCGTAGTTGTGCCAGAACACACCGCCCAGCGTCCCGGCGAAGCTGGAGCCAAGATAATAGCTAAACAGATACAAAGAGGATGCCTGGCCTTTGGCACGACGGGCGCGCGGGCCAATCCAGCTGCTGGCAACGGAATGCGCGGCGAAGAAACCGGCAGAGAAGAGCAGCATGCCGGTGAAAATCAGCCACAGGGACGAGAAGAGCGTCAGCAACAGGCCCAGCAACATCACGGCGGTTGAGACCAGCATCACCGGCCCACGGCCATAGCGGGCGGTCATCGCTCCGGCTTTTGGCGAGCTCCAGGTCCCTGTCAGATACGCCACGGAGAGCAGGCCGACTACCGCCTGGCTCAGATGCCACGGCGAAAGCATCAGACGATAGCCAATATAGTTAAACAGCGTGACGAACGATCCCATCAGCAGGAAGCCGGTCAGGAACAGCCGCGGCAGTCCTTTATCCCGCCAGTGCAGGCGGAAGTTGATAAACAGCGTTTTCGGACGCAGGGAGGTGGGGCGGAAGTGGCGTGATTCCGGCAGAATTTTCCAGAACATCAGCGCAGAGGCCAGTGCAAAGCAGCCAATCACCGCCAGCGCAATGCGCCAGTTAAAGAAGTCTGTAAACACGCCGCTCAGCAGGCGTCCGCTCATACCGCCAATGGAGTTCCCGCTGATGTACAGCCCCATGGAGAACGCGACAAAGCTCGGGTGGATCTCTTCGCTGAGATAGGTCATCCCGACCGCCGCCACGCCGCTCAGGGATAACCCGATGAGCGCGCGCATCATCAGGATCCCGTGCCAGCTGGTCATCATGGTGGAGAGCAACGTACAAACCGACGCCAGCATCAGCGCGGTCACCATCACCTGTTTACGCCCAATGGCATCAGAGAGAGGGCCGGTAAAAAGCAGGCCGACAGCCAGCATCCCGGTTGAAATAGAGAGAGAAATACTGCTGCTGGCCGGTGAGACGCCAAACTCATGTGACAGCACGGGAAGGATAGGCTGAACGCAGTAGAGCAGGGCAAAGGTTGCCAGACCGGCTGAGAACAGCGCCAGCGTGACGCGCATAAATTGGGAGGTACCACGTTTAATAAACTGCGCCGGTTGAGAAGCTGCGGGTAAATCATCGATATCGCGTGCCGGTTCGATATCAACGGTAGATGTACGACTCACACATGTTCCTTGCTTAAACATCCCCGTGGTTTCTGGTGACGGGTATGACCACCTCTTCAGGGTAGGAAAATGTAAATATTCTGTCTAATATATTAATAATCTCAAATGATACATATAAAATATGAATATCGAACTGCGTCATTTACGCTACTTTGTCGCGGTGGCAGAAGAACTCCATTTTGGCCGCGCCGCCGCGCGCCTGAACATTTCGCAGCCGCCGCTCAGCCAGCAAATTCAGATCCTGGAGCAGCAGATTGGCGCCCGTCTTCTCGCCCGCACCAACCGTAGCGTGAGCCTGACGGCGGCAGGCAGGCAGTTTCTGGCCGACAGCCGACAAATTCTGAGCATGGTTGACGACGCCGCCGCCCGCGCAGAGCGGCTCTATCTGGGGGAAGCCGGTGAATTGCGCATCGGGTTTACCTCGTCAGCCCCGTTTATCAGCGCCGTCTCGCAAACCCTGTCGTCGTTTCGCCGTGACTTCCCGGACGTGCATATTCAGACGCGCGAAATTAATACCCGGGAACAAATTGCTCCGCTGAATGAAGGGGCGCTGGATTTAGGGTTGATGCGCAACACTCAACTGCCGGACTCGCTGGCGTGGCAGGTGATCCTGCGCGAGCCGCTGATGGCGATGATCCCGCGCGATCACCCCCTGGCGTCGAAACCTGCCGTCACGCTGGCGGAGCTGGCGAAAGAGCCGTTTGTCTTTTTCGACCCGCAGGTGGGAACCGGTCTGTATGACGATATTCTGGGCCTGATGCGCCGCTACGATCTCGCCCCGGTCATTACCCAGGAGGTAGGAGAGGCGATGACAATAATAGGCCTGGTCGCCGCCGGGCTGGGGGTTTCTATTCTCCCGGCCTCCTTTAAACGGGTACAATTGCGTGAAATGTGCTGGGTTCCGCTTGCCGAAGACGATGCGGTATCGGAGATGTGGCTGGTGTGGTCCAGACATCATGAACAGAGCAATGCGGCACAGCGTTTTAAAAAGCAGCTTATCACCGCCTCTGCCGGGCGATATTTATAGGGAAAAATGGGCAAAAATGTGCAGTAAATCACATGGCTAAGTAAATATTTGACGACGGCCATGCAAGTGCTTCACCATAGCCCAAAGTTTATTTCGAAGCTCGAAAATAAGGGAGTACGAGGTGGTTGCTGATAGTCAGCCAGGGCATATTGATCAGATTAAGCAGACCAACGCTGGCGCGGTATATCGCCTGATTGATCAGCTTGGTCCGGTTTCGCGTATCGATTTGTCGCGCCTGGCCCAACTGGCTCCCGCCAGTATTACCAAGATTGTTCGCGAAATGCTGGAAGCCCACCTGGTTCAGGAGACGGAGATTCAGGAGCCGGGGAGCCGGGGTCGTCCGGCGGTCGGGCTGGTGGTGGAGACGGAAGCGTGGCATTACCTGTCGCTGCGCATCAGCCGGGGTGAGATCTTTCTTGCGCTGCGCGATCTCAGCAGCAAGCTGGTGGTGGAAGACCGGCTGGAGCTGCCGCTTAACGCTGATCAACCGCTTCTTGAGGCGATTGTCACGCATATCGATCATTTCTTTATTCGTCACCAGCAGAAGCTTGAACGCTTAACGGCGATTGCCATCACCATGCCGGGCATTATTGATACCGAGAACGGCATTGTGCACCGCATGCCGTTTTATGAAGACGTTAAAGAGATGCCGCTGGGTGAGGTCCTGAAAAACCATACCGGCGTACCGGTCTACATTCAGCATGACATCAGCGCCTGGACCATGGCGGAGGCTCTGTTTGGCGCGTCACGCGGGGCGCGGGATGTCATTCAGGTGGTGATCGACCATAACGTCGGGGCGGGCGTCATCACCGACGGACGCCTGTTGCATGCGGGCAGCAGTAGCCTGGTGGAGATCGGCCACACGCAGGTCGATCCCTACGGGAAACGCTGCTACTGCGGCAACCACGGCTGCCTGGAGACCATTGCCAGCGTGGAAAGCGTGCTGGAACTGGCGCAGGTGAGGCTCAGCCAGTCCATGAGCTCCTCGTTGCACGGGCAACCCCTGACGGTAGATTCCTTGTGCACAGCGGCGCGGCAGGGCGATCTGCTGGCTAAGGACATCATTACTGGCGTAGGGAATAACGTCGGGCGCATTCTCGCCATTATGGTGAATCTGTTTAACCCGCAAAAAATCCTGATCGGCTCCCCGCTCAGCCAGGCGGCGGATATCCTCTTCCCGGCGATCTCGGCCTGCATTAGTCAGCAGGCGCTGCCTGCCTACAGCAAAAACATTGTGGTCGAAAGCACGCAGTTTTCGAACCAGGGCACCATGGCCGGCGCCGCGCTGGTAAAAGATGCAATGTATAACGGCTCCTTACTGATCCGCCTGCTGCAGGGCTAACTCTTTTCCACAGACTTACTAAAAATTGCGCTATCTCAAGCCGGATAGCGCACGCTTCCCGTAGACTTCCCCCACTGAATTATTTACCTGGTTTATATTTTCGAAGCATACCCAAGAGGTGGAATGAGTCATGCTTAAGCGTTTCTTTGTTACTGGTACAGATACCTCTGTCGGCAAGACTGTTGTATCGCGCGCGTTGCTACAGGCGCTGGCAGCAAGCGGTAAACGTGTTGCAGGGTACAAACCGGTCGCAAAAGGCAGTAAAGAGACGCCAGAGGGGCTGCGCAATAAAGATGCCCTGGTTTTGCAAAGCGTCTCATCCCTGGAGCTGCCTTATGACGCGGTCAATCCTATAGCCCTGAGCGAAGAGGAGAGCAGCGTGGCGCACAGCGGGCTGATCAATTACACCCTGCTGTCGGATGGGCTGGCGAACCTGAGCGAGAAGGTTGATCACGTTGTGGTTGAAGGCACGGGCGGCTGGCGCAGCCTGATGAACGATTTGCGTCCACTTTCCGAGTGGGTGGTGCAGGAACAACTGCCAGTGGTGATGGTGGTGGGCATCCAGGAAGGGTGTATCAACCATGCGCTGCTCACGGCGCAGGCGATCGCCAATGACGGCCTGCCGTTAGTGGGCTGGGTGGCAAACCGTATCAACCCTGGCCTTGCGCACTATGCAGAAATCATCGACGTGCTGAGCAAAAAACTGCCCGGCCCTCTGGTGGGCGAACTGCCTTATTTGCCGCGCGCCGAGCAGCGCGAACTAGCGCAGTACATCGATCTCTCTGCTCTCGGCAGTGTGCTGGCCGTAGATCGAGTCGTGGCGTAACGTTCGCGAGAGTACGGACGCAACAACGCAGGCAATCAGCAGGCCGGGTAGCAGAAAATACTGCCCGGTCATTTCACACACCATCAGCGCCGACATAATAGGCGCATGCGTCGTGGCAGCGAGCAACGTCGCCATCCCCGCCAGTCCCAGCAAAATCGCCGTTTCAGAACCCGGTAGCCACAGCGCAAAAAGCTGCGCAAAGAGCATTCCTGTCGCCAGCCCGACAAACAGCGTCGGCGTGAAGACCCCGCCCGGTGCGCCCGAACCGCTGCTTGCCAGGACCGCCAGCAGCTTACAGATAAACACGCCCGCAATAACGGACAGCAGCGGCGGTGAGAGCAGAAAGGCCTGCACCACGCTATAGCCGTTACCCCACACTTTGGGCGTGAGAAGCGACAACAGCCCGACGATCAGCCCCCCGAGCGCCAACTGCCAGGGGGGTGAGAGTTTGAGACGCAGAAACAGCGCGTGGCTAACCGTCATCAGCCACATCAGCACCGGGCCGCAGACGCCCGCCAGCAGACCGATGATAACGATCAATCCGTAATCGCCCGCAGTGAGCGTTTCGCTGAGATGCACCTCATACAGCGTGGTAGCACCAGGGCTTAACAGACGCGTCGTCAGCAGCGCGACGACGGCCGCAATGACTACCGGGCCGAGCGAGGCGAGCATCAGCGTGCCGAACAGGATTTCCGCAATAAACAGGCTTCCAGCTAGCGGCGCGTGGTAGGCGCTGGCCATTCCCGCCGCCGCCCCGCAGGCTATCCATAATTTCCATTCGGACTTCGGCGTAAAGCGCTGCGCAAACAAGGAGGCGGCGAGGGCAGCGAGCAGGATCATCGCGCCTTCACGCCCGATGGCGCTTCCGCTGGAAACCACCAGCAGTGACGCCAGGGATTTGACCAGGCTGGCACCGTAATCGAACTGCCCGTCACCCGTTTCCAGCGCTTCCATATAATCCGTAGGCGCATGCGGGCGTTGCGCCGTCAGCCGCTGCCACCCCCACAGCAACAATCCGGCTGCCAGGCCGCCAAGAGCAGGCGTGAGCATGCGACGCCAGGGGGACAACGCCGCCGCGGCATTCACCAGGCTGCCGCTGTCGTTACTGAGAAACAGCCACTCCAGCAGATACATGCTGTGGCGAAACACGGCAACGGCCAGCGCGGCCAGTACGCCCGTGACGGTGGCAATCAGAAGCCGGCGAAACATCGCGCGGATATCGGGGTAAGTATGAAGACGTTGCATGGGTCGCGAGTAAACGAGATCGGTATTCTATTGTGATAGGAACTCAACCAGTATGCAAATGAGTGTTTATAGGGGTGTTCTAAATATTTAAGTTATTTATTTTTAGTGGTGATTTATTTGGTTGTTAAATATTAACCAAAAGTGCGGAATAAATCTGGTTAACTCATATTCATAGTAAAATTCCTTTTTTATTAACGAAAAGGAAAAGGGAATTCTTTATGAGTAATCAATTTACTAATTACCGGAGCGTAACGCATGGGTTACCGTACCGATAATTTTGGCCGGGGACAGGCGCTTGAGAATGATAAAACGACTACCGGTGCCAGGTGTATTGCGTCTATTACGGACAGCACCGAATTTGGACGCAGAATTCTCAGGGTAGGTGATAAAACCACTCCCTGTCCTAAATGTGGCAGGAAGGGCGTGATTGTATCAGGTGAGGAACGGGTGACATTTCACGGCGTACCCGTCGCCGTTCACGGTTCAAATGTACACTGTGATTGCCCACCGGGTACGAACCGGGTGATTGCCCCGGCAGGTCAGTGGCTGGGCTGTGGACGAGACCCGGTTGATGTTGCTAGGGAAGAACACGCCGCCAGGCTGGCAGCAGAAAAGCAGGCTGAAGAAAACCGCAGAGAGGAAGAAAGGGGGCGCAACCGGGTATTTGCAAAATCCTGCCTGCGGGGGGATGGCTGCAATGATGCCGGTGACCAGCGCGAACCCCATACTAATTTTGCTGATATGGCATTTTTTCAGGCCATGCCCGCCAGCGACCCGGCAACCGATTCAGACACCCTGCAGCACGCACAGACCGCCAGAAAGAAAAAGCCAGAGGATATCCCCAGACCGAAAAAGCGCAGTGCCCTTTATCGCTGGTGGAACGGCAACCAGGAGGAAATGGACTATCAGGCCGCCGTTGCGGCTGCTGCAACTGCTGCGCGGGTGCAGACGGCCACCACGGGTGCAAGCTTGCTGGAAATCATAAGCGGCAGGACGCTGACTTACGGCACATGGGCGGTGCGTGGTGCCGTCGGGCTGGGTGAGATAGCCACCGCGGGAGCGGGTGCTCCTGTGGCCGGGCTGCTGGTGGGAATGATGCCCGGCAGGCTGAACGACGGCGAACAGGATTTTATCGACCGTATGCGCCTCGCGCAGATGCGTGAAGCCCCAAGCCGTGTTCGCTATACGTGGGAGAACGACAGCAGGGGGAACCCGGTGCCGCATGGCTGGCACACACCGCCTGGCCGGGACAGTGTGCGCGTCAGAAAAATGGAGTACGACAGCAGGGTGCAGGCGTACACGTTCACCACGGAGGAAGAATCGCACATCACCATCGTGTGGACGCCTGACCGGACAGACGATAAAAAACCGTGGAATACCGGCAACCAGGCGCGGCCGGTGCTACCGAACCCAGTTGTGGTTGACCCGCTGCCCGTTAACACCGGCATAACGGCGACCACCAGCCCGGCACAGGAAGAAAAGCGTTTCGCGGATTACATTCTGATCCTGCCGTTCCCTGACCTGCCGCCGATTTATATCTACCTGAGCAAACCGCCGGTGGAGTTTCTGGAAGTCGAGCTATACAGTGACTTTAAACGCCGTTCGCGGCAGGGGATGTATGAGGCGGATCACATGCCGTCAAGGGCGGCTGTTGAAGCATATTTAACGGCGCTCTATCCTGATGTTGATCCAAGAGATATCTGCAAATTAGCTGATGATGTTGCAGCAATAGTGATTCCCAAAGAAGTGCATCAAAAAATAAGTGAAACGTATGGGGGCCGTAATACTCTGGCACAAATCGAACTTGATTCAAGAAATCTGCGCGCGGCACTTGATCGCAATTTGGATGCTATCAAACCAGCGCTAAAAGCACATGGTGCAACAGAAAGCCAGATTGAGGTGGCGAGGGCGAAAATGCACAGACTTAATAGTGAGCAGGGATTATACAAATGACTATAAACGTTAATGCGCTGATTGAGAATTTAGGGAAAAGCTACAAAGAACTGATTGGTTCTGAATTAATCTTGTACAAGTCGCCTCCAAAAGGTGCGTCCGGGTCTCCTGTTTTAAGTTTGGATATGGCCAAAGAAGGCGTGTTTTTATCTTTTTGGCGAGAAGGGAGGATTCTAAAGGCACTTACTTTGACCATTCAGGAAGATGGCAACGCCGATTGGGTGTTTCCAAACGCTTTGCCTAAGCCTTTAACTAAAAAGATGAACCGGAAATGGGTACATAAAAATATAGGTGAGCCATTAAGAAGCACTCCCCCTAAGGTGATTATGAAGCGTTCTTTTGGATGGACGGATCTTTATGAGGCAAAAGGGTACGTAAATCCTACGAGCATGCAGATTAACTATGACGTAGCGGATAGCGTGAGGTCTGTAACCTTCATGCCAACGTCAGAGCTTCGCTGGTAATGCTTATCAGAAGCCCCGGAAGGGGCTTTTTTGTGCTCACATGCAATAAAGCCAGCATTAAAAATACATAGTGCAACGTAAAGCCAGATAGAAGCTGCCACGGTTAAAATTCACGAATTGAATCGTAACGTGGGGTTATACGAATGACAGCAAATTACGATCTTGACGATATGGTGAAAGATGTCGCTTTTATTCTCACTTCTGAAATTCGCTGGTGAGGCCAACATAAGCCCCGAAAGGGGCTTTTCTGGTCTGTATTAAAATATAATTCTCAACTCTCACTGTGAATATTCAGCGCCCTGCGCGTACGCCCTGAGCTGAGGTACTCCGCGATATAGTCCTGCGAAATCTCGCCGTTATAGCGACCCTCTTCATCCACAATCGGCATCCAGCTGGTGTTGCTTTCATACAGGCGGGAGAGCACCACGCGCAGGTTATCTTCCGCTTTGCCGGTCATACGGAATGGATGCAGGATATCGGCACAGGTGCCGCTGGCGTTGCGCGCTTCCCGGCGTTTCACAAACCCCAGCGGTTTACCGTGTTCGTCCACCACGGTGATGGCGCGGATATCGTTATCATCCATGGTGGCAAAGGCCTCTGGAAGCGGGGTAGAGCCGCGTACCGTGATAGTAGGTTGCTGGTCGGTGACGTCGCCTGCCGACACCAGCAGCAGGCGCTTCAGGGTGCGGTCCTGACCCACAAACGAGCCGACAAACTCGTTCGCCGGCTTCGCCAGCAGCTCGTCTGGGCTGGCGCACTGGACAATCTTCCCCTGACGGAAAACGGCGATACGATCGCCCAGCTTCAGGGCTTCATCGATATCGTGGCTGACCAGCATCACCGTTTTCTTCAGCTTGCGCTGCATCTCCAGAAACTGGTTCTGGATCACTTCACGGTTGATGGGGTCCACCGCGCCGAAGGGCTCATCCATCAGCAGCACTGGCGGATCTGCCGCCAGCGCGCGGATCACGCCGATACGCTGCTGCTGGCCGCCGGACATCTCGCGCGGATAGCGGTGAAGAAACTTACGTGGATCCAGCGCCACCATATCCATCAGCTCTTCGGCTCGGGTTTTACACCGGGCTTTATCCCAGCCCAGCATGCGCGGCACCACGGTAATGTTCTCTTCGATGGTCATGTTCGGGAACAGGCCAATTTGCTGAATCACGTAGCCGATGTTGCGGCGCAGCGTCACCGTATCCATCCCGCTGGTGTCTTCGCCGTTAATCAGGATCGTGCCGCTGCTCGGCGTAATCAGGCGGTTGATCATCTTAAGGGTGGTGGTTTTCCCGCAGCCGGACGGGCCGAGCAGGACGCACATTTCCCCTTCGGGCACGTTCAGGTTGACGTTGTCCACGGCCTTAAAGGTCTGGCCATGCTTCTGTGAAAAATGTTTGGTGAGGTTTTCCAGTTTTATCATTATCGAATCCCCTTCGGAGTCAGTACCACCTGCAGACGGTGCAGCAGCCAGTCGAGCACAATCGCTAAAAGACAAATCATCAGCGCCCCCGCAATCAACATGCGGATATCGCTCCCGCCGATGCCGTTAAGCAGCAGCAGGCCCAGGCCGCCCGCGCCAATCACGGCGGCAATCGCCATTACGCCGATGTTCATCACCACGGCGGTGCGGATGCCGCCGAAAATCACCGGTAGCGCCATGGGAATTTCAACCCAGCGCAGCCGCTGCCAGAAGGTCATGCCGATGCCGCGTCCGGCCTCACGCAGACCCGGCGGCAGGCTGTCCAGCGCGGTATGGGTGTTGCGTACAATCGGCAGCAGCGAGTAGAGAAACACCGCGGTAATGGCGGGCAGGGCGCCAATGCCCTGACCGATCAGCGAAAACAGCGGGATCATCAGGCCAAACAGGGCGATGGACGGAATGGTCAGCACGATGGTCGCGATGCCCAGCACCGGTGTCGCCAGCCATTTGTGACGGACAATTAGAATGCCGAGCGGAACGCCGATAATAATGGCCAGGCCAACCGCCAGCGCCACCAGCCACAGATGCTGCAGCGTCAGGGTTAACAGGTAATCCCAGTTATCCAGAATGTAGTGAATCGTCTCCATAGCGCCTCCTACAACAGCTTTTTGCTACGCAGGAAATCACGGGCGACCTGCTGCGGTGACTGATGATCGATATCCACCTTCTTGTTCAGCTCGGTGATAACGTCGTTGTTGAGCTGGGCGGAGAGGGTGTTAAGCGCCTCTTCCAGCCCCGGGTTCGCCTCCAGCGTAGCTTTACGCACCACCGGGGTGACGGCATAGCTCGGGAAGAAGCCTTTATCATCTTCCAGTACTTTGAGGTCGAAACCTTTCACGCGGCCGTCGGTGGTGTAGATCAGCCCGGCATCAACAAAACCGTCGCGCACCGCGTTATAGACCAGGCCGGGATCCATCTGGCGGATCTGCGGACGGTCCAGCGCCATGTTGTAGGCCTTCTGCAGCGGCTTCATCCCATCGCTGCGCCCGGCAAACTCAAGATCCAGTCCCAGCAGCCAGTTCTTGTCCGGGTTGGTTTTACGCACCTGCTCAATCTTCGCCACCATCTCAGACATGGTGTTGATATGTTCCGCTTCGGCGCGTTTACGCTGCATGGCGAAGGCATAGGTGTTGTTCATATCGGCGGGTTTGAGCCAGACCAGACCGTGCTTCGCGTCCAGACGCTTAACCGTCTCGTAAGACTCCTGCGGCGACATGCGCTTGTTGATGTGGTTAAAGATGATCAACGACGTACCGGTGTACTCCCAGGTCATATCAATTTGTTTGTTGATCATCGCGTTACGGGAGATAACGGTCGCAATATTGGTTTGCGGCTGCACCTGGAACCCTTTCTTTTGCAGGTACTGCACGGTCATGGCCGAGAGAATATGCTGCTCGGTAAAGCTCTTGGTCGCCAGAATCAGCGGGGCGGCTATCGCCTGGCTGGTGAAGAGCGCCGCGGCACACAGCGCCGTCAGGCTGGATATCAGTCTCATGAAAGCTCCTTGTTATTGTTATCGAGCGAGATGGGGACTCATCACGCGACCCAGCGCAGCCAGCAGGGTGTCGAGGATCAGGGCAAACAGCGCGGTGGCCGCCGCGCCCAGGATCAGCGTCGGGAAGTCGTTCAGGTAGATGCCGGGGAAAATCAGCTCGCCGTAGCTGCTGGCGCCAATCAGGAAGGCCAGCGGAGCTGTACCCACATTAATGGCGGTGGCGATGCGGATGCCCGAGAGCATCACCGGCCAGGCGTTAGGTAACTCCACCTGGCGCAGACGCTGCCATTTGGTCATCCCAATCCCGTTTGCCGCTTCCAGTAATGACGACGGCACCGAGCACAGCCCGGCGTAGGTATTGCGCACAATCGGCAGCAGCGAGGCAAGAAACAGGGCGATGATGGCTGGCGTATCGCCAATGCCAATCACCACCATCGCCAGCGCCAGAACGGCCAGCGGCGGCAGGGTGTTGCCGACGTTGAAGATTTGCATTACGTATTCGGTGACCCCACGCGCCGCCGGGCGGCTGAGCAGGATACCCGCCGGAATGCCAACCAGCAGTGCGAAGAACATCGAGGAAAATACGAGGATTAAATGCTGTTGCCCGAGGTAGATCAGGTCAACCTGACGCGCCTTGATCGTCTCCAGCCCAATGCCCCAGGTGAGGAGGGCCAGAACCACGATTATGGCGCCGACAAACAGCAGCGAGCGTTTGAGTAATGGATGCATTGCGGTGTGTCTCCCTGTGCGCATGCGTTATCGCAACCAGCGGTTGCCTGTTGTTATGCCATGTTTCGGCAGGGGTAGTTGACCTATAGCAAGCGTTTGGGAAGGGTTCCAGCGAAGGGAAAAAATCAGTAACCCTATGAAACTAGTGACAACCTTGATTAAGCCTTATGAGGTAAGGGCTGGCTGAGTGAGGGCAGAATAGTCCTAAAGCGACTTCATGAAAGTGACGGTGTCACAACTGTCGCGACATTCTGCCCTCTGCGTTTTGACTATCGGCCGAGGGCTGCGCGAACTTTGCGCACGCGCACCGCGATGGTAATCATGGAACAAATGGATACCAGCGCCAGTATGACACCCAGCGCCAGCATTGCATTAAAGCCAATCCACCGGAACAGGAGTAACCCCGCGATACCGCCCGTAATAAACGAGAACAGGGTGGTTAAGTGGGTTTTAAGCTGGCTTTTCTGCGCCGCAGTATCTTTGGAGTAGTCCCGGCGCAGCATCGCCACGACTACCGAGGCCAGCGATATTCCCGCGTCCGTCAGCGTGCCGGTGATGTGCGTCGATCTCACCCGGCCGCTGGAGAGCTGGGTGGAGGTGGAATTGTGGATCCCCATCAGACCACAGAGAAAGATAATAATTGTGCGGTTGCTGGTGAGGGCATGGAAATACATCTCGTAAATCGAAATACCGGTCAGTAATAACCCTTCGACAAACAGGATCTGGCAAAAAACCAGCCGGATATTATGGATAATGCCCCAGATAACAATAATGCGCGCAAGAATGGCACCCGTGACAAACGCCAGAATAATGGAGCCAAAGAAAATAATATCGTTAAGATCGGTGGAAGAGACTTCGCTGGATAATTGTGAGGTATTGCCGGTCATGTGAGAGGGGAAAAAGCCAAATGCCCCAAGGGCGATGGCGTTGAGCAAGCCGGCGGATGTCGCCAGCCAGAGGGCTAACCGGCGATCCTCCTGATGCGTTCGTTCTTTTTTAAGTTTAATCAGCAAGAATACCTCCGGGGTGAGCTTTGCCTGAAACGTCAGGCTAGCAAAGCGATACAACGGACAGTCCAGGATATGGCTTAATTATTATTCCCTCTGACGAGATGCAGGGTTTTGTAATTAAATAAAATATCCTTGCTGAATATAGGGCCGTGGGGAATTCAGACCATGCCGTTATTTCCGTGTCGCAAAAATGCCGGGCGCTGATTAAGACGTTCAAACCAGGCATCAATGGCAGGCACCGCGGGTTTGTCAAAAGGCGTCATATTCCAGCGGTTCACCGACAGCCCCAACACTACATCTGCAAGCGTAAACGTTTCGCCCGCAGTAAAGGCGCCGGTGCGCTGCAACTGCTGCTCCAGAATGCCGATGCAGTGGTTCCACTCTTTTATCCCGGCGGCAATCCGCGCGGGATCGTTATAGTCCGGGTTTTTGCGCCCCAGCGCCGGGAAGACATAGCGCCACGCGTTGTTGAATTCGGTTGCCTGCCAGTCCATCCAGCGCTCGACGTTAGCGCAGGCCTGCGGCTGCGATGGCAGCAGGTCATCGCGTCCGGCTTTGCGCACCAGGTAGCGGCAGATTGAATTCGATTCCCACAGCACAAAATCGCCGTCGATCAACACCGGCACCATGGCGTTGGGGTTCAGGGCGCGGAAGGCGTCCGTTTCCGTCGAGGCAAATCCGCTGCCGTAATCTTCCTGCTGATATGCAATTCCGGCTTCTTCGCAGGTCCAGAGGACTTTACGCACGTTGATGGAGGTGGTTTTGCCAAGGATGTTAATCATGCTGTCGCGCCTCTTCACAGTGATTGTGGGTTCAAAAACAATACACCAGCGCCACAGAAAAGCGGCAATTAATCCTCTGCGGCGTTATCTGTTCAGACGTGCGAGCCGCCATGTCACCCCTGCCGCACTGAGAAGCAGCAGGCCGCTCATGAGAAAGGTGCTCTGCCAGCCCAAATAGTCAAACATCATGCCTCCGGTAGTTGATCCCAGCGCAATGGCAAGCTGGATCACCGCAACCATTAACCCACCGCCCGCCTCTGCATCTTCCGGAAGCGTACGGGCGATCCACGTCCACCACCCGGCAGGTGCCGCTGTCGCCAGCATTCCCCAGAGCCCTAACAGCGCGGCAACGGCCCATACGATGTGCCCGGTCAGAATCAACCCGCCCGCAATGGTAACCATCAGCAGGGGAATGGCCATTAACGTCAGGTAAAATGACGCGTTGAGCGCCATGGCAATCACGAGTGTGCCTACAAAACCTGAAATGCCGATGGTTAACAATATCAGCGACAACCCGGAGTCGCTAACGTGGGTAACGGTTTCAAGGAACGGACGCACATAGGTAAATAACGCAAACTGACCCATAAAGAACAGGCCGCAGGCAAGCATGCCTGCAATAACGGCCATCTGACGAAACAACCGAAAGACCGTCCCACGCGACGTTGCCCGGTCATTCCCCTTCATATCAGGCAGGCTATAGCATTGCCAAATGAACGCGACTATTGCCACGGGCACCAGACACAGGAAGGCGCCACGCCAGCCAATAGTCGCGCCGAGATAACTGCCAAGTGGAGCGGCAACCACCGTCGCCAGCGCGTTGCCCCCGTTGAAAATAGCCAGCGCGCGCGACACCTGATGTTGTGGCACCAGGCGAATAGCCGTTGCCGCAGACATGGACCAGAATCCGCCGATGGCAATACCGATCAGGGCGCGGCCGGTTATATAGACCGGATAGTTCGGTGCAAAGGCAATAATCGTTCCCGACAGGGCCATCAGTAGCGTCATTCCCAGCAGGAGATATTTTCTGTTCATGCTGCCAGCCAGTTGAGAAAGCGTCAGGCTGGTCAGGACGGCCAGTGCGCCGGAGACAGCAATCCCCTGGCCCGCCAGCCCCTCGGTGACACTTAAATCTCGGGCGAGCGGGGTAAGCAGGCTAACGGGCATAAATTCAGAGGCGATCAAAACAAATACGCACAGGGTCAGGGCAAAAATGCCGCCCCAGTACGTATGTTCACGGTTCGACTGCGTGGTTTGGCTTAGTGCGGACATAGTCAGATTTCATCAAGGCAAAGAAGAGGGCCACCCGTTTGGATCGGGTGGCGTATGCTCGTCATGCTTCAGGCCAAAGCGTATGCGGCCTGCATGATCCCGGGCAGAACGGCTTATTTCAGGCTGGTTTTGAAGAATCGCTCAAACTGTGCAAACGGGATCTTTCCGGCGGCATTGTCGTAAAGATCGACATGGTTTGCGCCCGGGACAATGACCAGCTCTTTCTGTTTGCTGCCAACGGCTTTAAACGCGTCCTCGGCAAAATAGCGGGAGTGCGCTTTTTCACCCGTCACGATAAGCGTCGGGATGCTGATCTCCCCGGCGTAGCTTAACAGCGGCATGTTCATAAAAGGCAACGGCATGGTTGCTGTCCATGCGCCGGTGGAGTTGACGGAGCGTGTATGGAATCCGCGCGGCATCCGGTAGTAGTCATAAAACTCCTTCAGAACCGGATTCGGGTTGGCGGGTAATGCTTCTGGCAGAATACGCTCAGCCGCCGTTACGTTGCCGTTTTCATCGACATAGATATCATGGCCGCCGTGCGCGAAGGTGCCGTTTTCGGCATCTTTCCAGCGCTGCTCGTTCAGATACTGCAGTACGGCCCGACGATCGGCTGTGGAATAGCGATCTTTCCCGTCGCCAACGCCGTGGCCCATGGCACGGCTCATGTCATACATCACGCTGGTGGCAACCGCTTTTACGCGGGTGTCCATTGCTGCCGCGTTCAGTGCCATGCCGCCCCAGCCACAAATACCCAGAATGCCGATACGGTTTCGATCAACCTCTTGTTGCAGGCCCAGGAAATCGACCGCGGCGCTGAAGTCTTCGGTGTTGATGTCCGGCGAGGCCACGTTGCGTGGCTGGCCGCCGCTTTCGCCAGTGTAAGACGGGTCGAACGCCAGCGTGACAAACCCTTGTTCGGCCATCGTCTGCGCATAGAGCCCGCTGGATTGCTCCTTGACCGCGCCAAACGGCCCGCTAACGGCAATCGCCGCCAGCTTGCGGTCCCCACGGTTTTTAGGCAGATAAAGATCTCCCACCAGGGTAATGCCGTATCGGTTCTGGAATGTCACCTTACGATGGTCAACCTTATCACTTTTGGCGAAGGTTTTATCCCAGGTGGTCACCATCGAAATGGGCGCGTTTGGGTTAGTCGTTTCTGCATAACTCATTGTTGTCACTCCACTTAAAGATGCACACAGCAGCATCGCCACTGACAGTTTTTGGGTGAATGTTTTCATTAGAGATCCCGTGCGTTGTTGTGATAAGGGGAGTATAGGGAGCAGAAATCGTGCTGATTAGAGGGTGAAAATTGCTAAGATTAATACCAATTTGTTATGAATCAGAGAGCAGGCGCGATGGCGAAACGGGAAAACTACAACGAGCTGTACTTGTTTATGCAGGTGGTACGCGAGGGAAGCTTCACGGCAGCCGCGCAGCGACTCGGACTGGCACAATCCGGGATCAGCCGCTCGGTACGTGAGCTGGAGGCGCGGTTGGGCGTTCAGCTTCTGGTGCGTACCACACGAAAATTGTCACTTACCCACGCCGGGGAGCAGCTTTATCAAACCACGGAGTCAGCATTCGATACGCTTGATACCGGGCTGGCCACCCTGGCCCATTACCGCCAGACGCCGTCCGGTACGGTGCGCATCAATGCCAGCCAGCACGCTATCGATAAATGCCTGCTGCC
This sequence comes from Enterobacter cloacae complex sp. 309I3, assembly GCF_050031595.1. Taxonomy (NCBI): domain Bacteria; kingdom Pseudomonadati; phylum Pseudomonadota; class Gammaproteobacteria; order Enterobacterales; family Enterobacteriaceae; genus Enterobacter; species Enterobacter cloacae complex sp. 309I3. The sequence continues at coordinate 2,195,792 of NZ_JBLGWI010000001.1, forward strand.
AAAGCTCGCCATCTTCAAGCAGCGTTACCCGGATATCCGCCTTGAACTGATGAATGAAAGCCGCTTCGTTGACATCATTGCCGAGCGGTTTGATGCGGGCGTCAGGTTGGGGCCTGAGGTCGGGCAGGGGATGATTGCGGTACGCATCACGGCTGACATGGAAATGGGCGTGGTTGCGGCACCAGAGCACTTCCGCCGCTATGGTTTTCCGCAAACACCTGAGGATTTGGTGAGGCACCCCTGCATTGCGTATCAGTTTGCCGACGGTAATCTTTATCACTGGGAACTGGTTCAGGACGACAAGAAAATCTTTCACCGGCCAGAAGGACAATGGGCGCTGTCGGACAGTTACATGGAAGCGGAAGCTGCCCGACTGGGCCTGGGTCTAGCCTATATTCCGGTGGAGCTCGTGGCGGACGATCTGGAACGCGGAACGCTTATCCGGGTCTTGCAACGCTACAGCCTGCGGATGGACGGGTTGTTTCTCTATTATCCGCATCGCAATGTGTCGCCAGCCCTGAGAGCGGTGATCGATACGCTGAAAATGTAGGCGGGAAGACCGTCTTTCTGGAAGGAGCCTCGCAAACCTAAAAGTAACCCGGTGAAAATGAGGGTTAATGCTTTTATTCCGGTTACCTGGGTCGTAAAGTGACGGCGTTGCGGCACATCCGCAATCGGGTGTAGGAACCCGTATTCCATATAGCGATATTTAGTATGTCGTGGCAGCGTTTATCCCGTTACAATCTCGGTGGCGCTGGCGGAGCAGCCGTAAGGCTGGCCGTTTTCTATGTGGGCGGTATTCCTACCTCCGTCAGTGCTACCCCCGAGCGTAGGAACTCACAAGGTAGTGAATAAAATTACATGTAGAGGATGCCCTAATATGGCGACTATCCAGACCCTGATTTTCCCGCAATCTGATGAAAACATTATTCAACAGCTTATTACGCGACCCCTTCCGGTTGACGCCGATCTCTTTGACGTGGCGGACAACTGCGCCGCGCTGGTGACCGTGCTGGTCGAAAGTGATGACAGCGTCATTTGCACTGCGCTCTGTGAGCGTCTGCTGCAAGCGCTTCATCGACTCCGCGAACTCTGCGATGCCGATCTCCCGCCGAACCTTATTGAACAGTTGATTGTGGGAGAGAAAATGACCTCCTGCGTGCCGGACTGCTGGCATGACACCGCTACCCAGATTGACTATGCGCTGGCACTTACCCAAGCCGTTAAAGGGGGGACATTGCCCGCGAACGTTGCGAAAGAGCTTACGGGGCTGCTGCACGATATGATCTGGCTACTGGCGGAGTTTGTGAAGGAGCCGCGAATTGTGTCGCACTGAGTGCGGACAGGCTTGGTTAGCTGCTTAGAGGGTGGTGTTGGAAAGGGGCTGGGTGCCCCTTTGAGGTTTTTGAGGGTTGTGATGAGATTGCTTTCGCGATAGTGGCGGGTAAATGGACGCTATGAGTAATAAGCGGAAGTTAATGATGCATACATCAACGATGTTCGTTTTCACTATGCAATGCATGTTACATCCACACGCATAACAAATACAGGCCGAGCCATCGGCTAATCAGATGCATACATTAGTTGAACCTAAACATTTCTAAAGTTAAAAAAGACTAACCAAGAAGAAATGTAAAACATATGTTGTTTTATCAAAATAAAAAGCCAGAAAAGATTAAAAAACAACACTTTCAAGTGGCTTCCTCATGTTTTAGTGAAAAGTAATATATAGAGTAATATTTTGTATATCTGTATCGCAAAACCTCAATCACATACTTGCTTGGCACTCTCATAAAAGATACTTTATCCTTCTTTGGATCTTTAGTCATGGAAATCTAAAGGGCAAATCATGATAAATAGTATAGTGATAAATGAAGTTGCAAGTTATAAATCAAAAGCAGAGTTAAATACTGATAAAAAAGTAAATATCATTTACGGTTTGAATGGAACAGGTAAAAGTACTCTTTCGAATTATTTCTACGACATAGAGAATGAAAAATACCAACATTGTTCTCACTCAGGTGAGTATGATGAAGTTCTCGTCTACAATCAAAAATTTATTCAAGATAATTTTTATGCTAAGGAATCTTTGAATGGAATTTTCAGTTTATCCAAAGAAAATAAAGAAGCAAAAGAAAAGATTGAGAGCCTTACATTAGATATAATAAGATTGTCTGATGAGAAGCGTGAAATTGAAAAAGAAATTTCAGCACAGAGCAGCGTTATTACTGAGGCGAAAAATAAAGCTCAAAATAAAACTTGGGAAATAAAAACTAACTATTCAGGTGGTGATAGAGTTCTTGAGTTTTGCTTGGTGGGTAAAATGGGGAGTAAAGAATCTTTATTTAACCATCTTTGCTCCATTCCTTTAATGACCCCTAAGCCATTAAAAAACATCTCTAGCTTAAAAGAAGAAGCAAGTGCAGTTGATGGCGAGACAGCAATCAAATACAGTATGTTAGAGAAAATCGACACCATTGAATTGACATTCGAGGAGTTGGAGTTGCTTCAATCTATGATTGTTGGAAGTAACGAAAGCCCCGTTTCATATCTTATAAGTAAACTTCAGAACTCAGATTGGGTAAATGAAGGGCTAAAATACTTAGAACATACAGGAGACGATCAATGTCCATTTTGTCAGTCCCAAACTATTACTGCAGATTTGGTCAAGCATATTCGTGACTATTTCGATGATACATATAAAAGCAGCATAGAAAAAATAAAAGCCATCCATGCTAAATATAACCTATTGATTGACAGTATTCCTTCGCTGGAACCTTATAAAGAATGTAAATTGTCTTCCGATCATATAATTAAACTAAGCGATTATTATAATCAATTAAGGTTCGATACAGGGAGCAATCTAGAGCTAATAAAACAAAAAGTAATAAACCCCAGCAATCCAGTAACTCTGATTGATATCACTAACTCAATTAATAATTTTAATTCGTTGGTGGAGTTAATTAATTTTGAGATAAAGACTCATAACTCAAAAATAGACAATGCAAAAGATGAATTAGATAAAATAAAGATATCCTTTTGGCAGATATTGAGGCATGAGTATGAACAAGTAATTTCAAATTTCAACGATATAAACAACAATGCAAATAAGATTCTCACTCAAAAAAACATTGAAAAAGACGAAAAAGAAAAAGCAATAAAAGTTAAAGATAAAGAGCGGATTGAAAATCAGAAACTCACTGTAAATATAGATGAGGCAGTATTCAATATCAATGAAGGACTAAACGATATCGGGATAACCGATTTTTATATCGAAAAATATGAAGATGCTCTTTATCGTATAGTCCGCAATGAGTCTAACTCTAAAATTTTCACATCGTTAAGTGAAGGCGAAAAAATGATTATCAGCCTTTTATATTTTAGAGAACTATTTCGTGGTAAGAAAACCTCAATCGAGGGTAAAACGAGAAAAATAGCAATAATCGATGATCCGGTGTCAAGCTTATCGCATATTTTTGTCTATAACATTGGTCAGCTGATAAAAAATGACTTCTTTAATTCAAATGAAATAGAGCAAGTATTCGTTTTATCTCACAGCTTGTATTTCTTCTATGAACTTGCTGATGCAAACCATGAAAGAAGGAAAGAAACCCAAAACTTATTTAGGATTTCTAAAAATTCCAGTGGAAGTTCTATCGGTTTAATGAAATATGATGAAATACAAAATGACTATCAGTCCTACTGGTCAGTAATTAATGATGACAAACAACCTCCAGCGTTAATTGCGAACTGCATGAGAAATATAATAGAGTACTTTTTTAATTTTGTACAAAAAGCAGATTTAAGCAATGTAACTCAAAAGCCGGAATTAAAAAAACCTAGGTTTCAGTCATTTATCCGCTATGTAAACAGAGAATCTCATTCATTAGGACAAAACATTTTTGACTTCAAAGAGTTTAATTATGATGACTTTAAAGAGGGCCTTAGGTTAGTATTTGAACACACAGGATACTCTGCACATTATAGAAAGATGGCAAAGGTGAAGAGCTAAATTAAACTCGGTGTAATCTGCTGCGGTTATATCTCTAATAGCCTAACAAGAGTAGCGTTTTTTGTTAGGCTATCTATTAAGTGGGAGTCAGTGAATTTTGCCATGCCTATAAAGTTGTCCATGTAAAAATGTCTAAATTCTGTCTGCTAATTAAAAATCACCACAATGTGGAAAATTATTCCAGATTCCAAACACAAATCAAAAAAATAGTATTTGTCATATCAGCGTCTGGCTCGTAATGGATAAGCTTTTGGTCGAGAAATAGAAGTCTCTCTAGTCGCAGAGCTGACATCGCGCATCATGAATCCGACATTGAGTACATGTGGCTTCACCCTCTACCCAGATTCACTCGGGTAAAATCAGATTCTGACAAGGCTTTTACTGTTGCCCCTGACTATCCTGCACGTAAAATAATCAGACAATTATGGAAAGGGATGCATGATGGATATTGCTCTGCTTAACATGGTCAGATACGATGGTGAATCTGGAAGCCCGAAAGCTGGTAAAAACAGCAAATCGGTTGCCTGCATTTTATTTGCATGATGGTCTGACGCGTATCAAGTTAGACGAGGAGATAAAACAGGTCGCAGAAAAGGAACAAGACGGATACGATGAGCCGTCCAAAACTAACAATGAAAATTGTAGGTTACGGACTCAAGGTCAAAGTTATTTTTGATCTGTTTTCCACAGAAGCATCGAACCATTAACCTTTATGTTTTCTCCAGAACTGCCAGGATTTGTAAGACAAGACTGGCGGCTGAATAAATGTAACGATGAAGACAGTGATGAGTATTTATATTCCACCGCTAATTATATTTTCTTTCGATGAAAACAACACAAGAATGATAAAAACCATCAGGCAAGATGATGTTATCCATAAAACAACCCTGAATCGATTAGCCAGATCCTGAATCGCTTCCTCTAATGTTCCACCATAGTTTTCAACGTTGTTCTTAATCTTCTGCAAGTCAGATCGCGTAAAGCCAGAATTCAACAAAGCCTCTTCAGTAACATCCATATTGTCCTCTCAGCAAATCTTAACTGGCGATGCTGCCCGCAATCATACTGATCAACATTCACGCATTCCAGCCAAAACGGTTTCTGTCTATCTGAAACGAACCACCGTTATCCGGAATCTTTGCCATTAAACTCAGCTAAGCCACAAACAACCACAATTCTCCGCTGCGCAGCCTGAAGATGCCAGCTCGTTGTGTACAGCAAAAGATCATTAGCCGCTTAAAGAAGGGATAAAGGGGCTCCGATGAGCCCCTTTGTCGATGTCATTGCGATCAATTCGTGGTTTCAATTTTAGGCGGTTGCCAGGTGCCATCCAGAATGGCTTGTTCACCCCAGTACGCTCGAATGTACAGTGAGAATGTACCGTCTGGTGCGGGTAACCAGTTATTGAGTTTATCCTCTGAAGGCCGGGTTTTGCTCACATACAGCGTCAGGGAGCCGTCATCGTTAAATTTCAGATTTTTATTTTTTGTCCCCAGCGAGTAGCGATTCAGTTCGTTAGGGCTGAAAAGGTGTTTACTGTTATAGAGGGTTAAAGACCAGAAGCCTTTCACCGGCGGAAGCTGACCTTTCGGGAAGGTGACGGTGTAGTTATGTGCACCAGAGAGCTGGGCACCGGCAGCGTCACTATCCGTGTAGAAATATTGCGTTTCGTTCGGCTTATTATCGAACATATTCGATTTTGAAGTGCCGGTCCGGTTGTAATAATCGACCCCAAATTCAGCGTTATTTTTTGAGCGGTTCCAGCCATTACCCGCCGGTACACCGTTATGTTTCCATTTGAAAAAATCGGCGATAACCGTTTTATCCGTCTCGACTGCTGTTTCATCCATCCACTTACGGATTTCAGGGTTTTTCTTACCCATTTCGACAAGGTGACGGTATTGGGCATACATGGCTTCTTCACCCGGTAACGGTGGCACTTTATTCAACACATTCTCAAGCTGATCGAAGAACTTTTCGGGTATAACCCACTTCGTTTCACCTGCGTTGGGATCGGCTTTTTCACCGATAGACGGTAATTTCGAATAGTCGTAGGTTTTCATTTTGCCGTCAAACTGACTTAACGGATAAGTCATGACCTCTTTGATCGGTGCCTGAATCGCCGCTCTGTCTTCGGCCGTGTCATCCATCTGGATACGCGGTATCACGTTTGCCATTTCCGTTGAAGAGCGGATGATGCCGTTAATGCCTTTCGGCGTTTCGCCTTTCCAGTCAGGTCCGACTAACAAATAAAAGCCAGGTTTAGTGCCATAGGGCTTACCGACGTTACCAATTTGATCGGTTCGTGCATCATAAATGGCGTAAACCCAGAAGCGGTCGCCAAAGTCTGGCACCTGTAGCACAACCGGTTCTTTATCCAACTCAAAGAAGCCCAGACCGTAAGCCACGTCCTGATTCGGACAGGTTACGAAGGTTTCTTCAGGCTTGATGTAATCCGTCAGCATGCTGAGCTGCCCCATTGGTGCAACCGGCACCATACCGCCATTCAGCGCGGGCTCGGGCGCCTTCGTAATTGTCTCGCGTCGGTTGAACTGATTGACCATCGGCCAGCCCCAGATATAAGCCTGCTGCGCTATTGCCTTCACGTAGGCTTCTGGCATCTGCACGTCTAAAGAGGGTTGATTAAGCTGATCGAAACGCGTGGGATGCTGAATAGTGAGTGGTACGCTCTCGGCAAAAACGTTGGCACTCAGGGCCAGGGCAGTAAAAAGTGCCAGTGTTTTTAATTTACTCATCGTAAGGTCCTTATTTGTTTGTCTGAAACAGATCGTCTGGTACCCAGGTTTGATCGTAAAAACCGTCTTCTGTGCCGTAGAGACGCAACGCCACAAGGAAATTACGATTAGGCACGGTTTTGATAAAAGCGGCATCGTCTACGCCATCCGGCTTGTTCGGGCCGAACCAGAGATCAATGGAACCGTCGCTGTTTTTCGGGATGTTGTAGTAGCCGTTTGTAGAAGGTAATAACTGGTCCGTTTCAGGCATCGTACCGTCGGTAATATTGTAGGCGGTGACCGCCCAGAACAGCGCAGCGGGTGGATTCGGTGGTAAATGCAACTTGTAGGTGTTGCTTCCATCGAGGAACTTGCCGGTATTATCTTTTACCGCGTAGGGATATTTTGAACCGGCGCCGGTCGTATGCATGACCATAGCTGCGGCGCTGGAATAGGCGATCTGGAAGAATGCCGCACGCTGGTTGGCATCCAGCGTTCCGTACTGCATCCACTCTGCGGTTGCCCCGGCCCAGGAGTTCTCCCACTGGCGGTCTTTGTAGTAGAGCTGACGCTGATCTTCACGCCCCACCTGTCGGCGAGCCAGTATCATTCGCGGCGCAGTCGTAACCGCTTTGTTGAGCATTTCCTGCTGCTTCGCCGTTGGGGCGAATGGCTTTCCTTTAACAATCCCGATGCTTAACAACGCGCTACGCGTTTCCTCAGGGATCGCTGTTAACGGCTCATAATCCACGAAGGCTTTCAGCTTTTGCCAATAACTGGCATCGGTTGGATACATCATATTGACGCGTTTACCGCTGGCATCCGGGAACTGCATCGGCTTCACGTCTTTCTCAACATCCCAGAGGGGATAAATGCGCGTCGTTTCGGCATTTTTAACCGCCGGGATGGGGTCAGGTTTACCGTCGCCTTTGCCCATAATGGTTCTGAAGAAGAGAAACACATTGTAAGTCGATGATTTAAAGGCGTAATAACCCTGCGGCACAGGGCCCTCATAATCAGGGGGTAATAACAGATACAGCCCACCGCGAGCCCGATCCGGGCCGATGGCACCCACATCGGTAATGGTTTTCTGGAAGAAATCGGTAAACATACCGATGACGTTCGCCGGGGCTTTAATCACCAATGGGCCCGTTTCTTTCAGATCAAGGTAACTCATCGAATAGATGACATCTCCGTTTGGCGTTGGAACCACCGCCCGGCTATCCATGCGTTCTTTCCAGATAGGGAGAACGTTATAGCCTTTACCAAACGCCGCTTCAGAACCGTCGCGTAGCCCAATGGTGTTCAGAAGGGGCAAGGTTTGAATGTAGGCCTGGATAGCGTCCTGATAATACAGTTCATCGCTGAGCGATTGTGCCTCGTCCTGAGCCAGCCAGTTGCCGTTATTCAGTTGTTTCATCAATGGAGAGAGCGGGGCATCGGCAGCAACAGCGTGGTGGGAAAAAGTCAATGCCAGCAAAACTGCAGAGGCTATCACATGAACCTTCATAAGCGTTTCCTGATTGAGTGAGCAGAAGAAACCAGCGGCATATGCCTTTGAAACGCTTAAGCACATCCTCGTCTGGCACTTATACATGTCAAATGCCATTTAAGAATAGTTAACTTTTCAAAAATGTAACCTTAAGAGTTGTTTAATAATAAATTTACGCAACGATCGGGTTTTCTTTTTTTCTCCAGGCAGGGTAACGTTATGCGACATTGCGGAACGGGAAGGCTGGTCTATGCTCAACAGGATTGCGTCTGCCTGAAAAATAATGAGAGTGCGGAACGTTGCTGTGTATTTAATGTATATACCACGTCGTTAAAAAGGGTAATACAGCCTGACGGTAGCAGGGTGATGGCAAAAAAGAACGCGGAAGTAAAATTATCATTCGATAACAGGAAAATAGCATATGAGAAAAACGGCGTTGTTTTATTTGATAACGTTTCTTTCACCCGCAACGCAGGCCAGCGCACTCTATTTCTATGAGATTGGAACCGAAGATGCCGCGCTTGCCGGTGCGGGCCAGGCTGCACGTGCTCAGGACGCGTCCACAATCGTGACCAACCCGGCGGGCATGACGCGGCTTCCCGATCATATGTTTACCGGGGGTTTACAGGCCATGGATGGTGATATTTCCTATGACCTGGATAATGCGTCTGGTCGCAAAAGTCCCGGTAATGTGTTGAATTTATTCCCCAATGCAAGCGCCTTTTATTCGCAAAAAGTCAATGACAGACTATATGCCGGTGTAGGTTTATATGGCAATTATGGTCTGGGAATTGATTTTGGTAACTGGGCCGGCGATCGCCTTATTAAAAAAAGCTCAATGGTTGCAATGACATTAAGCCCGTCCCTGGCTTATAAGCTCAGTGACCGTGTTTCTGTGGGGGGATCCGTTAACGTAAATTATGGATTCCTTTCGCTAACGCGTAATGTCGACGATACCGACGTAAAAGAGAAAGATCATGACTGGGTAATGAGCTACCGTCTGGGGTTATTAATGGCGCTTACCGATCAAACGCGTGCGGGTATCACCTGGAACAGTAAAGCGGACTATGATTTTAATATTGATGCGAAAGCCCGTTTCCCGAATTTACCCAACGTGGAATATGAACTCCCGATTTCTGCGCAGGTCAGGGCGCCTCAACAAATCATGTTTAGCCTGGTGCATGATATATCCCAAACGTGGTCAATAATGGGTGACCTTGGATGGCAGGACTGGAGTCAATTTGGGAGTCCACAGATTACGGTTGCCGGACAGCAAACCGCTCATAAAAATCGCCTCAAAGACTCCTGGCATGCCGCGCTTGGGTTGCAATATCGTCCGACAGAACAGTGGCGAATCAATGCCGGGGTGGCGTTCGACAGTACGGTCTATGAGTCACAAAATGATGTTGCGCTTTCATTACCTACCGGCGATGAGTGGCGTTTTGCGACCGGTGCGCAGTATCAAATGACACCGCAAAGCAATATTGGGTTCGCCTTATCGTACTTACACATGCAGTCTTCCCGCGTCCAGTCGCCAGAATACCTAAAAGGAAGCTATGACGATCCGCACCTGTGGTTTGCGAGTGTCAATTACAGCTATCAATTTTAACGTTGCAACATCTTTGAGTGATGGGGGGCTGGGCACCCTCTGTCCGCTTTGCAGCAAAAGAGGTCAGGTGTAATACCGCCTCTTTATGTCGTTAGCGAACGCGGACTGCCGAGATAAAGCCGCTGCTGTTTCCAGTATTCGATACCGCCTAAAATACTGTCCGCCCTGATCCAGGCTCTGGCAATCAGGATGTGTAAATGCGGTGCATTCAAAGCACTAACCATCTGTGAGCTGTCGTTTAACAGTTGCACGATATACGTCACCGCATAGTCTCCTGAATCAACATATCCATCTCTTCGCTGTCTTTCCTTAAATACACTTTCGCTACCCTTAGGCCAGCGACGCCGCAGAGCGGAAAGGAGGGTATTGACGTAATTAATATTCGCCAGCACCAGGTCGGCAATGCGGTCTTCTTCACGCGCAGTGCTGCGTTCAATCAGATAAAAACCTGGGATTGCAGGGCCGTACGGGGTAAAAAAACTCGGCGGACTATTCTCGCGGTAGAGTAAATTCCAGACATCGCCAAAGGAAAAAGCCTCTTCATCGTAAAACAGCGTGCCCAGGCGAATGGACTGCATTTGCATCCTTCCATGCAGATACAGCGGCAATTTATTGTTCTCAAGCTTCATGAAATACCGCCGGAATACGCTACATCCCTTTTCGCCCAGACGTCGAAACGGTTTACTTAGCCAGAGTCGCCATTGTTGCCTCCGCTCGTGGATATCAAGCAGACAGGCAAACGCGTCTATTTGCTCATCAAGTGAGAGTCTGCGTGAGCCTTTTAACCACCGCACAAAATAAAACAAAAGCGCTTTTACAGGTTTTCCTTCAGCTCGGATCAGGGCGGTGCTGTTCACTTTTCTGTTTTTTTCGTGCGATGATTTTAGATAGTTTTGTAACCATAACGCCCCGGCAATAAACCCACGGGAGTAATAAATCTCTGCTTCGAAAGGCACCAACATATCGTCGTCTTCCAGTTGGCGTTTCAAATAACGGAGCTGTTCCTCGGCTAGTTGGCCAAGACCGATAGAGCTGGCCAGACGAGTGCCGGTAAGGTACTTTTCTTTCTTGGTAGGGGAGTAATAATCTGCCAGGGCCGTACGCCACCAGTCGCCATTCTCTTCGGTATCTTTAACCGTTTTACGAGGGATCCCCAGCAGGGATGACAGTAATGCTAACGTGGGTCCGTGCTGAATCTTCATACCGCCGAAAGCGTATTGCCAGTAGACTCTCGGCTCGCGATTTTCATGTTCTTTGAGTCGCCAGAACTCTTCTTCAACGCTGGGGCGGTGGTCAATCCAGACTAATCGCGTCGAGCGCTTCCCATTCCAGCGATCGCGGATCCAGTGATTAATGTCGAAATGGTCGGTACCACTGTAGCCTGCGACAACCATTAAATCGGCCTGATTTGTTACCTGTTCGAGGCGTATTTTGAAGGCTTCGGGTAGCCCGTGCTCCAGGTCGGCAAGTGTTGCGCCAAGTCCTGTACAGCCGTGTTCAATTGTGCCGTGCACTTTGATGATACCCCAGTCTTCACCGTATTCCCGGTGCAGGATGTCCAGGGTTTTGGTCGCGGGGTCAATCACATGCACAGGGATCTGATGACAACCAGCCTGCTCGATACAGTCATCAAAATTAGTGGTGATACACCAGCCACGGTGCTTAATCAGGTAATCGGCAATCAGATGATGATTCGCATTTGGGGGACGTTGGGAAAAGATACGCAGCAGTTCCCGGGCGGCACCGCTACGCTCGACGCCTTCAATGGTTGAAGGTTCAAACGCTTTATCAAGAACATGCTCCAGACGTGGCAGGCTTCGCCCCATCCACTGCTCACATTGACCAAATACCGTTTTAATTTCGTCAGCCGCGTTGCTGTCAAGCAAGTGGTCAAGCAGGGCTTCCGTGAGTTCGTATCCTCCTGGGAGCCGTGAAGGGGAATCAATGGAGATCCCCGCGCCAACCATCAACACAACTTTGCCAGGACAGGGGCGTTCGGGAGTGAAACCCTTCCAGCCAAACCACCAGTCGTCCATCTCCATCGTTTTTACCTTCGTCACCGCAGAAATATTATTAATGCATTAATTTATCCGGCAATTCAAATCGCCGCCCCAAAACGCCCCACCGCAGTGCACACCCCCCAAACCCGCTCCCCAAAACAGTGAAACCCAACCCGCAGCAATCCACAACCTACTAAAAAACAAAGCAAAACCATCCTGGCACACCCCTTGCTTAATCAACCGTGAAAGGGCAGCACACCACAATTTGAACAATAGCTGGCTAGGGTTCCGGTTCACCACGGTGAATGGCTGGTCCAAGAGCTGGCGACCTCTGAGAGGTTACACGGCGGGACAAAAGCCCGGGAGACAGCAGCACCAGACGGTGTCGCGCTGCCCCCTAATTTTGTGCCACTCAGAGGTCAAGCATGAAAAAAACGCCATTACTCCGCTCTCTTGTACTGTCGCTGGCAATGCTGGTCAGTCTCCCCACGTTCGCCGCTGTGAAAAAAGAGTTCAACGTCTGCTGGACCATCTACGCCGGGTGGATGCCCTGGGGCACCATCAGCAGTAGCAAAATCATCGATAAATGGGCCAGCAAATACGGCATCAAAATCAACGTTGTGCAGCTCAACGACTATATCGAATCCATCAACCAGTACACCGCAGGGCAGTTTGACGGCTGCACCATGACCAATATGGATGCGCTGACCATACCGGCCGCAGGCGGGGTGGACACCACGGCGCTGATCCTCGGTAGCTACTCGGAAGGCAACGACGGGGTAGTGATGAAAGGTAAGGGCAAAACCCTGAAAGATCTGAAAGGGATGAAGGTCTACCTGCCTGAGCTCTCCGTGTCCCATTATCTGCTGGTGCGCGGTCTGGAAAAAGCCGGGCTCGCAGAGAAAGACGTCACCGTGGTGAATACCTCGGACGCAGATATCGTCTCTGCGTTCGGGACCGCCAGTGTGCAGGCTGCGGTGGCGTGGAACCCGCAGCTTTCCGTCATCAAAGGCACGCCAAACACCACCGAAGTGTTCAGCTCCTCGCAGGTACCGGGTGAGCTTATCGACATGATGGTGGTCAACACCGAGACCCTGAAAGACAACCCGGCGCTGGGCAAAGCGCTCACCGGCGCCTGGTACGAGATGATGGGGCTGATGAAAGCGCAGGATGCCAGCGCGCTGAATGCGATGGCCGCCGCCTCCGGGACCGATCTCGCCGGGTATCAGGCGCAGCTCAAAACCACCCATCTGTTCTATACCCCGCAGGACAACATGGCGTTTGTCACGTCGCCGGATCTGGCGAAAACCATGCAGCGCGTAGCGTCGTTCTCCTTCGACAAAGGGCTGCTGGGCGAGGGCGCGCAGAGCGCCGATTTTATCGGTATGCGCTTCCCGGGCAATGTCACGGTGGGCGATGCCAGCAACGTGAAACTGCGCTTTGACGACAGCTTCGTGAAAATGGCCGCTGCCGGCACGCTGTGATAACGGACGGAGTCTCCATGCGACAAATTAATCGCCATCCCACACCCGGCATGCGGCTGATGCTCGTGATGCTGCCTTTTGTCCTGCTGCTGGCCGCCTACTTTTTTGGCTCGGCGGTCAGGCTGGAGGCCAACCCGCAGGACAAGCTGCTGCCCGGCCTGCAGCAAATGCTGGACGCGCTATCCCGGATGGCGTTGACCCCGGATAAACGCAGCGGTGAATACCTGTTCTGGGTCGATACCCTGGTGAGCCTCGCGCGTCTGCTGGCGGGGCTGGCGATCGCCTCACTGATCGGCCTGTGCATTGGCGTTACCTCGGGCGTGTTTCCGCTGTGGCGTGCATCGCTCTCGCCGCTGATGACGGTGCTGTCGATGATCCCGCCGCTGGCAATACTCCCGGTGCTGTTTATCGTTTTCGGGCTGGATGAGCTGTCGAAGGTGATGCTGATTGTCATCGGCATCACCCCGATGCTGGCGCGCGATCTGGAGCACCGCGCCTGTGAAATCCCACCGGAGATCCTCATCAAAGCGCAGACGCTGGGGGCCAGTAGCTGGACGCTGGTGCTGCGCGTGGTGCTTCCGCAGCTGCTCTCCAGGCTGCTGACCTCGCTGCGCCTGCTGCTCGGGTCGGCATGGCTGTTTCTTATCTCGGCGGAGGCTATCTCCTCTACCGCCGGGCTGGGATACCGCATTTTCCTCGTACGGCGCTACATGGCGATGGATGTGATTATCCCGTACGTCCTGTGGATCACCCTGCTGGCGTGGCTGATGGATCTCGCCCTGCGTCAGCTGCACAAAACCTGTTTTCCCTGGGCGGAAGGAGGGAAGGCATGAGCTTTATCACCATTAACAATATCTGGCAGGAGTACGGCGACCATGTGGTGCTGGAACGCCTGAACCTGCAGGTGAAAGAGGGCGAATTCTGCTCAATGGTGGGGGCGTCCGGCTGCGGAAAATCTACCTTCCTGCGTCTGCTGCTTGGTCAGGAAGTGCCCAGCCGGGGAGTGATCACCCTCGATGGCAAACCGCTGCGCGCCGAGCCGGACAGCAGCCGCGGCGTGGTGTTTCAGCGCTACTCCGTTTTCCCGCACCTCAGCGTGCTGGATAACGTCGCCATCGGTCTTGAACTGCCGCAATCGCCGCTGTTCGGGCGGCTGTTTGGCGCCAAAAAGCGCGCCGTGCGTGAACGGTCGGCGGAGATGCTGGAAAAAGTCGGCCTCGGGCACGCGCTGGATAAATATCCCGCCCAGCTCTCCGGCGGCATGCAGCAGCGCCTGGCCATTGCTCAGGCATTCATCATGCAGCCGCGCGTGCTGCTGCTCGATGAGCCGTTTGGCGCGCTGGATCCGGGGATTAGAAAAGACATGCACGCCCTGTTGCTGCAGCTGTGGGGCGAAACCCGCATGACCGTCTTTATGGTCACCCACGATTTGTCTGAAGGCTTCAACCTCGGCACCCGGCTACTGGTGTTCGACAAAGTGCGCCTCGACCCGCAGGCACCGAATGCCTACGGCGCGCGCATTACCTACGACATTCCGCTCAACGAGACGCGGCTCTCCGCCCTGAGCGGAACCACGCCCGACAACGTTTATGCCTTAAGGGGGTAACAGTGAATACCATGACGATTTTACGTGAAGAGAACCTTCCCGGCGGGGGACACCTCTCGTTTGTCCTGAAGCGCGGGCAGATCCTGCGCATGACAGATACGCAAGGCGGTGCCAACGTCAGCCTGCTGATGCTCAACCCGCACGAGAAAAGCGAGCGGCTGAACCTGCCCGACACGCTGAAAGGCCAGCACACCGCGCGCCTCACCGCCGGACACTGCTTTTACTCCGACATGGGCCGCGTGCTGGCGGGCATTACCGCCGACACCTGCGGCTGGCACGACCCGTTTGGCGGCGTGCTGAATGCCGCCGAAGTGGCGGAAAAATACGGTCAGGGGCGTTATCAGGAGCTGCGCAACGGTTTCTACCGTAACGGTACGGACAACCTGCTGGTGGAGATGGGCAAGTGGGATCTCAACCTGGAAGATCTGCTGATGGTGGTCAATTTCTTCAGCAAGGTCACCGTGGAGGACAACGGCCAGTTCCGCTTCCACAGCGGACATTCGCAGCCGGGCAGCTACGTTGAGCTGTTCGCGCCGATGGACACGCTGATTGTCATGACCGCGCTACCGCACCCGATGGATCCCTCCCGGGAGTACGCCCCGCGCCCGGTACAGCTGAGCTGGCGGCAGGCGGAGGATGAAGAGGGGGCGATTAACGCCCTCCTGACGCGCCCGGAAAACGAACGCGCCATCACTAACACTCAACGTTTCGCCCTGTAAGGAGTCGTGTATGACCGTTGCCAGCGAAAAACATCCCCAGCATGCCAGCTTCCGCCACGTTATCCCGGCGGGGGAACCGTATCTGTTTGAAGTGAAGAAAGGCCAGACGCTACGCCTGCTCGACCTGGAGGGCAACCAGGCGGTGGATACGCTGTTTTACAATGCGGACAACCCGCGTGAGCGCTACGACGCACAGCGCACGCTGCGCCGCCAGAACAACGCTTATCTCACCCACGGCAGCGTGCTGTACTCCAACCTCGGTAACCCGCTGCTGACCATCGTGGCAGATACCTGCGGGCGTCACGATACCCTCGGCGGCGCCTGCGCGCAGGAGAGCAACACCGTGCGTTATGCTCTCGATAAACGCCATATGCACAGCTGCCGGGATAACTTTCTCTGCGCCTGCCTGCACGATGGCCGCCTGCAAAAGCGCGATATTGCCGCCAATATTAACTTCTTCATGAACGTGCCGGTGACTCCGCAGGGCGGGCTGACCTTTGAGGACGGTATCTCCGCGCCGGGGAAATATGTCGAGCTGCGCGCCGAGTGCAACGTCATCGTGCTGATCTCCAACTGTCCGCAGCTTAACAACCCGTGCAACGGCTGGAACCCGACGCCAGCAGAGGTGCTGGTATGGAACTGACACCCACCCGCTGGCAGCGCCTGCGCCAGGCCATTTATCGCCTGTTTGCAGTCCGCGCCGGACGCATTCTGCCGTAACCGCTTTTTCCCCATGGACGACCATGGGTGAGCCGATTTTCGGCGGGACGACCCGCCACGATTGAGTCTGACCTATGTTGACGACACTCCTGATTGCAAACCGCGGGGCGATTGCCTGCCGCATTCTGCGCACCCTGCGCGCCATGAAGATCCGCGGCGTGGCAGTCTACTCCGAAGCCGATCTCAGCAGCCTGCATATCCGGGAAGCGGATGAGGCGCTGAGCCTGGGCGAAGGCCCGGCGGCGAACACCTATCTGGTGAGCGAAAAGATCATCGCGGCCGCCAGAGCCAGCGGTGCGCAGGCCATTCATCCGGGCTACGGTTTTCTGTCGGAAAACGCCGCATTTGCCGAAGCCTGCGAAGCCGCAGGCATTGCGTTTGTCGGCCCCACGCCGGAACAGTTGCGCCTGTTTGGCCTGAAACATACCGCCCGCGCGCTGGCGAAAGCGCACGGCGTGCCGATGCTCGAAGGCACCGGATTGCTGGCTAACGTCGATGAGGCCGTTCACGCTGCGGCGGAAGTGGGCTACCCGGTAATGCTGAAAAGCACCGCGGGCGGGGGCGGGATCGGCATGCGGGTCTGTTATCACGCGGAAGAGCTGCGCGACGCCTTCGATGCCGTGGTGCGCCTGGGCAAGAATAACTTTAGCGACGCGGGCGTGTTTATCGAAAAATACATTGAGCGGGCGCGTCACCTGGAAGTCCAGCTGTTTGGTGACGGCAAAGGCGAGGTGATTGCCCTCGGCGTGCGCGACTGCTCGGTACAGCGGCGTAACCAGAAGGTGCTGGAAGAGACGCCCGCGCCTAACCTACCGGACGGCATGGAGACAGCGCTGTGCGAGGCGGCGATAAAACTCGGCCAGGCGGTCAACTACCGCAGCGCGGGTACCGTGGAGTTTGTCTACGACAGCGACGCGGCCCGCTTTTACTTCCTTGAAGTCAATACCCGTCTACAGGTAGAGCACGGCGTCACCGAGCAGGTGTGGGGTGTTGATCTGGTTCGCTGGATGATTGACCTGGCGGCCGGAACGCTGCCGCCGCTGGCGGAGCTGCGCGCCAGCCTGCAACCACAAGGACACGCCATTCAGGCGCGGGTCTACGCCGAAGATCCGGGCCGTCAGTTCCAGCCGTCGCCAGGGCTACTCACCGAAGTGGTGTTCCCGGCAAACGACCGTCGCACATTGCGCATCGACAGCTGGGTGGAGTCCGGCTGCGACGTACCGCCGTTTTTTGACCCGATGCTGGCCAAAATCATCGCCTGGCAGCCCACGCGCGAGGCGGCGATCCGCGTCCTGCACACCGCGCTGGGCGAGACGCGTCTCTACGGCGTGGAAACCAACCGCAGCTATTTGCAGCAGATTTTAACCTTCCCGCCGTTCGCCCGTGGCGAGCCGTGGACCCGCTGTTTAGAGACGCTGGAGTATCAGGCCTTCACGCTGGAGGTGTTCAGCGCCGGGACGCAAACCACGGTGCAGGATTATCCGGGGCGCACGGGCTACTGGGCCGTCGGGGTGCCGCCCTCTGGGCCGATGGACAGCCTGGCGCTGCGTCTCGGCAACCGTCTGCTGGGCAATGAGGAGGGGGCCGCCGCGCTGGAGATCACCCTCAGCGGCCCGACGCTGAAATTCAACTGCGACGCGCAGCTGGCGGTGACCGGCGCAGCCATTGCGCTGACGCTGGACGGCGAGCCGCTGGCAAACAACCGCGTTTTCCGCGTCCGGGCGGGAAGCACGCTGCGTATGGGCGATATTCAGGGTGACGGCGTGCGCAGCTATCTCTGCCTGCGCGGCGGGTTTGAGGTACCGGATTATCTGGGCAGCAAAAGCACCTTCACCCTCGGGCAGTTTGGCGGTCACGCCGGACGAGCACTGCGCACAGGTGACGTGCTGCATCTGTCCCCATTGACCGAACCTGTCGCGGACGAGGAGCTGCCGCAGGCCTTGCGCACCAGCCTGGATGGGGTGCGTGAGCTGCGGGTGATTTACGGTCCGCATGGTGCGCCGGAGTATTTTACGCCGGGCTATATGGCGACCTTTTTTGCCACCGAGTGGGAGGTACATTTTAACTCCAGCCGCACGGGCGTGCGTCTGATCGGCCCGAAACCGGAATGGGTACGCGACAGCGGCGGCGAAGCGGGGCTACACCCGTCGAACATCCACGACAACCCATACGCCATTGGCGCGGTGGATTTCACCGGCGATATGCCGGTGATCCTCGGCCCCGACGGCCCAAGTCTGGGGGGATTTGTCTGCCCGGTCACCGTCATCGAGGCGGATCTACACGCGGTTGGCCAGCTGAAAGCGGGCGATAAAGTGCGCTTTATGCCGGTGGACGTTTCCACCGCCCGACGGCTGGTGCAGGGGCAGGCGGCGCAAATCGCCAGCCTGACGCCGCAGGTCATGCCGTGGCAACCTGTCGGGCTGAGCTCGCCGGTGGTGCTGGAGGTGGGGGAGGACGATAAACGGCTGGTGGCGAGGTTATCCGGCGATACCCATCTGCTGCTGGAGATAGGTGACCCCGAACTGGATCTGGTGTTGCGTTTTCGCGCCCACGCGCTGATGCAGGCGCTGGAAACGCGCGCCCTGACGGGGATTATCGACCTCACGCCGGGGATCCGCTCCCTGCAGGTTCACTATCAGCCGGAAACGCTGAGTCTGGAAGCGCTGCTGGAGACGGTGGCCGGGCTGTGGCAGGACGTATGCGGGCAGGCGTCGCTGGACGTGCCGTCGCGCGTGGTCTGGCTGCCGCTCTCCTGGGACGATCCCGCTTGCCAGAAGGCCATCGACAAATACATGACCACCGTGCGCCGGGATGCGCCATGGTGTCCGAGCAACCTGGAGTTTATCCGTCGTATCAACGATCTGGCGAATATCGATGAGGTCTATAAAACGGTGTTCGACGCTCGCTATTTGGTAATGGGGCTGGGAGATGTCTACCTGGGCGCGCCGGTCGCGACACCGCTCGATCCACGCCATCGTCTGGTAACCACCAAATACAACCCGGCACGCACCTGGACGGCGGAAAACTCGGTGGGTATTGGCGGGGCCTACCTTTGCGTCTACGGCATGGAGGGGCCGGGCGGGTATCAGTTTGTCGGACGCACGCTACAGATGTGGAATCGCTATCACGCCGTGGAGGATTTTGGCGGCAAGCCCTGGCTACTGCGCTTCTTCGACCAGATCCGCTTTTATCCGGTCTCTGCCGAAGAGTTGCTCACCATCCGCCGGGATTTCCCGCTGGGGCGTTATCCGCTGCGCATCGAACACACCACGCTGAAGCTGGCGGAGTATCAGCAATTCCTGGCCGACGAGGCGTCGGAGATTGAGGCGTTCCGCGCGCATCAGCAGGCCGCGTTTGACGCCGAGCGTGAGCGCTGGGCCGCCAACGGTCAGGCCCATTTTGACAGCAGCGAGGTGCTGGTAACGGATGGCGAAGACGCGCCGCTGGCACCAGGACAGGCCGGGATTGACAGCCCGGTGTCAGGTAACCTGTGGCAGGTAAACGTTGAAGTCGGCAACACCGTGCGCGTAGGCGATGTGCTGGTGGTGCTGGAGTCTATGAAGATGGAGATCCCGCTGGTCGCAACCCAGGACGGGGTGGTCAGCCAGGTGCGCGTGCAGCCGGGTTCATCGGTGCGCGCGGGTCAGTGTGTGGTGGTCCTGGAGAAAACAGCATGAAGCACCTTTTTGATTTACGCCTTGATGTTCTGGCGCAGGCATACCGTTCCGGTCAGCTCCGTCCGCGCGCGGTTATCCTTGCCCTGCGCGAGCGCGCGCTGGCGCTGAACCCGGAATTTAACGCCTTTATTTATCTTCTCATGCCCGACGAGCTGGAGCCGTATCTGGCCGCGCTGGACGGCGTGGATCCGGCATCGTTGCCGCTCTATGGCGTGCCGTTTGCCATTAAAGACAATATCGATCTGGCGGGTATTGAGACCACCGCCGCCTGTCCGGCCTTTGCGTACCGGGCAGAGCAGGATGCGACGATAGTGTCGCAGCTGATCGCGCTGGGGGCGGTCCCGCTGGGGAAAACCAATCTCGACCAGTTCGCGACCGGCTTAAACGGCACGCGCTCACCATTTGGTGCATGTCGCAACAGTGTGCATCCGGAGTATCCGTCCGGTGGCTCAAGCGCGGGCTCGTCGCTGGCTGTGGCGCTAGGGCTGGCGAGCTTTGCCCTGGGCACCGATACCGCCGGGAGCGGGCGCGTTCCGGCCTCTCTCAATAATCTGGTCGGGCTGAAGGCGACCAAAGGGCTGATCTCGACAGCGGGTGTGGTGCCCGCCTGCCGCACGCTGGACTGCGTAACGTTCTTCACCAGCACGGCAGCGGAGGCCAGCCAACTGCTGGCGCTGACGGCGACGAAAGACGCGCACGATGACTACAGCCGTGCTAACCCGTCCTGGAACGGAGCGCAGGCATTTGGCGTACCGGCAGCCGGTTTTCGCTTTGGCGTGCCGGACACGCTGGAGTTTCTCGGCTGCGCAGAGAGCGAGGCGCTGTATCACACCGCAAAGGAGAGGCTGATCGCCCTTGGCGGCGTGTCGGTGACCATCGACTTTTCGCCGTTCCTGGCGGCAGCAAAACTGCTCTATGACGGCCCGTGGGTGGCCGAGCGCTACCACGTGGCGGGCGCGTTGATTGAGCAACAGCCGGACGCGGTGCTGCCGGTGATCCGCAATGTGCTGCAAAAAGCGCCTGCCATGAGTGCGGTAGCGGCGTTTGAAGCGCAGTACCAGCTTCAGGCCTATAAAAGCGAGTGCGATGCCATACTGGCGGGGCTTGAGTGCGTGTTAACTCCCACTTATCCGCGCCCGGTGAGTCTGGCCGAGCTGGCGGAGGAACCGGTCAAACGCAACTCTGAGCTTGGGCTTTACACCAACTTTATGAACCTGCTTGATTACGCTGCCGTGGCGGTCCCGGCAGGGTTTATGGCCAACGGCTTGCCTTCCGGCATAACGCTGTTTGGCCGCGCGTTTACCGACCAGTATCTGCTCAGTCTGGCCGATGCGTTACAACGTCACCAGAAATTACCTCTGCCTGGAGAACGCGAGATACAAGGGGATGCACCTGTTTCGACCGCCACCGATGACCGGATGTATCTGGTGGTGTGCGGCGCGCACCTGGACGGGCTGGCGCTGAATCATCAACTGCGCCAGCGCGGGGCGACGTATGTAGAAGCCACCACCAGCGCCCCGCATTATCGGCTCTTTGCCCTGGCAGACGGCAAACGACCGGGCATGGTGCGGGCAACAGAACAGGGTTCCGCAATAGCCGTAGAGGTGTGGGCGCTACCGCACAGCGAAGTGGGATCGTTTCTGGCCGGGATCCCCGCACCGCTGGGGCTGGGAAAAGTCGAACTCCAGGACGGGCGCTGGCTGACCGGGTTTATCTGCGAGGAGGCAGGATTAGAGGGAGCACAGGAGATTACGCGATTCGGTGGCTGGCGAGCCTGGCTTGCTCAGCATCCGTGAGCAAGCCAGCGCGGTTAACGGTAGAGCGGTTTTTCCGCGACCGGGATCAGTAAGGTAGATTGCCAGTCCGCAAGCGTCAGCTGCGCGAGTTTTCCCAGTGCGGTATAGAACGGGTGCCCGGCGTTTTCAACAAACACGGAGAGAAAACGGGTGCTCCACGGCAGCAGGTGCCACGCCAGAAGCTGGTCGCGTTCCGTCTCGCGTCCGTTCTCAGTGAGCCACGCGGCCAGCAGCAGCAACGTACCAAAATGATCTTCCGGTTCGTTCTGCTGCATCTCAAAGGCAATCTGGTTTTCCCGCATCCACTGACGCAGGGCGAGGGTTGAATCCCCAAACAGCACGGATTCACGATCCAGCCATACGGAACCCCACGGCGGTGCGGGCAGCGCATAGGGGCCAATAAACAGCCGTTGCCAGGCGTCGGTGACGGGCTCATCGGCAGATACCGTAAAGGTGTCGGCGATGGGCTGCAGCGCCGCCTGCGGCAGCGGCCAGTCCGTAACCCAGTCGCCAGCGGTCAGGGCGTTGACCAGCGGCGCAACGTGCTCGCTGTCGGGTGAATAATAAAACAATGCGCCCAGTACCCGGGCGCTGAACGCGAACGCTTCACGCTGTGAGACATCTATCATTACAACCTTCCTTGCTCGCGCGGGCGAACCCGCGCGCCTGTGTTAACCGGCAATTGCCATACCTACCGTCATGTGCAGACCATAGAACAGACCGCGGCCGATCAGTTCACCCACGACAACCAGCACCAGGCCTGCAAAGAGCGCGAGGGTTTTCGGCTCCTGGCGCCGGATGAGCGGGCACAGCCAGCAGCCTAATCCGGCGGCGACCAGTATGATACGGCCAACTTGCCATGCGCCATAGTCCGGCAGCAGGGCGCTGGCCTGTTGTACGGAGCTGTGTAGCGTCGCCAGTTCGTTACTCTGCAGCACAATCACCGCCACGCTCAGCAGCAGCGCCAGTACGCTCACCGATGCGGCACACGTGCCTCTGAAGGCGGTGCCAGCGGCGCGAAGCAGCAGGGCGGCAAACAGCGGGCCGCCCAGCACCATCGTCAGGAAAAAGGCCAGCGTGGTGTAGCCGGTGTACCAGGTCGGAACCGTAGCGATCTGATACACGCGGGTCATGGCCCAGATAAACACAATCCCCAGGATCTGGCTCACCACCATCCATACTTTACCCAACGCGGGCGGCATTTTACCGATAACCGACACCAGCCACCAGAAGCCACCGACGGCAAAGAAGACCGAGCCTGCCGCGATCTCGTTGCTGAGCGCCGACGCGCCAACACGGTTCAGGGAGTTAAACGCCCTGAGCGGGGAGCCCAGGTGCATCACCGATGCGATAAAGCCAACGCCCATGACCAGCCATAAAAAGAACATGCTGCGCACGATGCGGGTTCGGACCGCCTCGTCACTCTCCCTCATCCATGCCAGACCGCTGACGAGCAACGCCCCGGCCACGCACTGCCCAAAAACGGTGAAGATCACCAGCGGCCATTCATGCCATCCACTTCCCATCTCACACCTCCTTCGGGTTTGCCAGATAGCCGGTGGTATCTCCCGTCGGGCGGCTGTTGGCGTTAGGTTTAATCACAATGCTTGGCTTCGTGAAGTGCGCAGACGGCAGCGGCGCGACGGCCGCAAGCTGGCCGTGTTTTTTACGCAGCTCGTCAATCGGGCCGAAGTCCAGCGCGCGCAGCGGACAGGACTCCACGCAAATCGGCTTTTTGCCCTCTGCGACGCGGTCGTGGCAGCCGTCGCACTTGGTCATGTGGCCTTTGGCGGCGTTGTACTGCGGCGCACCGTAAGGACAGGCCATATGGCAGTAGCGGCAGCCAATGCAGACGTCTTCATTCACTACCACAAACCCGTCGTCGCGCTTGTGCATCGCCCCGCTCGGGCACACTTTGGTGCAGGCCGGGTCTTCACAGTGGTTACAGGCAATCGACAGGTAATAGGCAAAGACGTTCTGATGCCAGACGCCGTTATCCTCCTGCCAGTCGCCGCCCGCGTATTCGTAGATCCGGCGGAAGCTGACGTCCGGGGTCAGGTCTTTGTAATCCTTGCAGGCCAGCTCGCAGGTTTTGCACCCGGTGCAACGGCTGGAGTCAATAAAAAATCCATACTGAGTCGTCATCGGTTACTCCTTACGCCTTCTCGATCTGCACCAGATTGGTGTGCTGCGGGTTGCCTTTCGCCAGCGGTGACGGGCGATGGGTGGTCAACGTGTTGATGCATGAGCCGTGGTCGATCCGATCGCCGTTCATGTTGGCGTCGTGCCAGGCCCCCTGGCCCATCGCGCTGACGCCGGGCATGATGCGCGGGGTGACTTTTGCGGCAATGCGCACTTCGCCGCGGTCGTTAAACACGCGCACCATATCGCCGTTTTGAATACCGCGTTGTGCCGCATCAACCGGATTGAGCCACACCTCCTGACGACAGGCGGCTTTCAGCACATCCACGTTGCCGTAGCTGGAGTGGGTGCGCGCCTTGAAGTGGAAGCCAAACAGCTGCAGCGGGTATGTTTTACGTTCTGGGGCATCCCAGCCGTCAAACGTTGAGGCGTACACCGGCAGCGGGCTGATGGTTTCATCTTTTTCCAGCTCCCAGGTGGCGGCAATCTCTG
Source organism: Enterobacter cloacae complex sp. 309I3 (assembly GCF_050031595.1). Lineage (NCBI taxonomy): Bacteria > Pseudomonadati > Pseudomonadota > Gammaproteobacteria > Enterobacterales > Enterobacteriaceae > Enterobacter > Enterobacter cloacae complex sp. 309I3. The sequence goes on from NZ_JBLGWI010000001.1 coordinate 2,220,276, forward strand.
CCAGCTTGCTGGAGTAGATTTCAATCTTGCCTGACGGGGTTTTGAGCGGATGGGCATCCGGATCATCGCGGAATTTTTTATACGCCACGAAGTGTCCGTTGGGATCTTTGCGCTTATAAATGCCCATTTTTTTCAGTTCGTCATAGGACGGAAGCTGCGGATCTTTCGCCAGCATTTTGGCGTACAGATACTGCAGCCACTGCGACTGTGTCCGGCCCTCGGTGAATTTCTGATGGATGTCCGGCCCGAGGCGTTTCGCCACTTCGCTCATGATCCAGTAGATGGGCTTACGCTCAAACTTCGGCGCGGTGACGGGCTGCAGGAAAATCAGATAGCCCATATTGCCCGCATAATCGTTCGGGATGATGTCTTCCTGCTCGACGGTCATGAGGTCCGGCAGCAGGATGTCGGCGTATTTCGCCGAAGAGGTCATAAAGTTGTCGATCACTACGATGGTTTCGCACTTGCTTTCGTCCTGCAGAATATCGTGGGTTTTGTTGATGTCGGAGTGCTGGTTGATGATGGTGTTACCGGCATAGTTCCAGATGAACTTGATCGGCACATCCAGCTTATCCTTGCCGCGCACGCCGTCGCGCAGGGCGGTCATTTCCGGGCCGCGGGCGATGGCATCTGTCCAGCTAAAGCAGGAGATCTGCGTTTTTACCGGGTTTTCCGGCAGCGGCATCCGTTCGATGGTGATGGTATAGGTCGATTCGCGCGCGCCGCTGTTACCGCCGTTGATACCCACGTTGCCGGTTAAGATCGGCAGCATGGCGATGGCGCGCGACGTCAGTTCACCGTTGGCCTGGCGCTGCGGTCCCCAGCCCTGGCAGATATAGGCGGGTTTTGTCGAGCCAATCTCGCGCGCCAGCTTGACGATGCGATCCGCCGGAATACCGGTGATGCGCGAAGCCCACTCCGGGGTTTTTGGCGTATTATCGTCGCCCTGGCCGAGGATATACGCTTTATAGTGCCCATTAGCAGGCGCGCCTTCCGGCAGCGTTTTTTCGTCATAGCCAACGCAGTATTTATCGAGGAACGGCTGGTCAACCAGATTTTCGTTGATTAATACCCATGCAAGTCCGGCTACCAGCGCGGCATCGGTACCCGGACGAATCGGGATCCATTCATCTTCACGTCCGGCAGCGGTGTCGGTATAACGCGGGTCGATGACGATCATCCGCGCATTTGAGCGTTCACGCGCCTGTTCGAGGTAGTAGGTGATCCCGCCGCCGCTCATACGCGTTTCCGCCGGATTATTGCCGAACATCACCACCAGTTTAGTGTTTTCAATGTCGGAGGTGCTGTTGCCATCGTTGCTGCCGTAGGTGTACGGCATCGCGTAGGAAATTTGCGCGGTACTATAGGTGCCATAGTGGCTCAGGAAGCCGCCGTAACAGTTCATCAGGCGCGCCACCAGCGAGGCGTAAGGGGAAGAGCGGGTGATATTGCCGCCCACAATGCCGGAGGAGTAGTTAATGTACACCGCTTCGTTGCCGTATTTTTCCACTACATTTTTCAGGCTGCGGGTCAGGGTATCCAGCGCTTCATCCCAGGAGATGCGCTCAAATTTACCTTCACCGCGTTTGCCCACGCGCTTCATCGGGTAGTTAAGGCGGTCAGGGTGATTAATGCGACGGCGGATGGAGCGTCCGCGAAGACAGGCGCGCACCTGATGATTGCCGTAGATATCCTCCCCGGTATTATCCGTTTCCACCCAGTAAACTTCGTCGTCACGGACATGCAGACGCAGCGCGCAGCGGCTGCCGCAGTTAACCGAGCAGGCTCCCCAGACCACTTTATCTTCAGCAGGCTGTACGGCGTTTTGCACCGCAGCAGCGGCGCTTTTCAATCCAAACGGCAACGAGATACCACCGGCGGCAAGCGCCAGAGAACCTATCGCGGTGGACTTAACGAGTGTTCGGCGGCTAATTCCACCGTGATGTTCGACATCGGACATGACTCACCCCATCATTTTAATTGACTATTATTTTCGCCCGTGATTACAACCGGGCTAATGATGGGGTGAGTGTTACTTATTTGGAGGTATTAAATATTAATCCTCATCAATTCAAGGGGGATTGATGCAAGGAAAGTGGTTAAAAATCACTGCGGTTCGCCTTGCGGACTCTCCTGCGCGCCAGCAGCAGCGCCGCTGCCTGTGCGAGTGTACAAAATTTTGAAGGTATCATTGGCACAATGCCCAACAACCTGCGCATCCGGACGATCGGCCTGATCGTTGGGTACGATGTTCAGCGTAAAGCCAGATTCCGGCACGCCGTTGTTGATGATTTTCTGCTGAATGTCGCTTTTTACACGTTCGCAGGAATCCGGTGCCGCCAGCGCGGCGGTAGAGGCACTCATTAACAGCAGGGCGGTAATCCAGGGTAACCGTTTCATCTGTAGCTCCTTTTCTCTGTGTGTAGATTAATGTTAGCAGAGTTTATGTAAGTATTTGTTTTTGGCTGCACATTCTGAATTTTCTTATAATTTGTTTAAATTTATGGCTTCATGCCGATGGAAGAAAATAATATTCGTGCGACAAAAAAAGGCGGCATTATCACCGCCCAATAATTATATTTCCTTTTTTAAAGCCCACAGATATATCAACAGGGCGTTAAAGAAAAACGAGAGAATAAACAGTATTAGCGTATAGTTTTCATTCCACGTCAGTTCAGTAACAAAACCAAAATGACTTGTGTAGAAATGGTAAAGTTCAATGTCTGGAAGGAAATAGCACAACGCGGAATATATGACAAACAACATCATGGTTTCGACTATCCAGGTGAATGCTCTTTTTTTTGCGCTCATTAATATACCTGTATTGTACCAAGGGCTTTTAATTCAGATGTGATCATCATCGCTCCCGAAGCTAACAAAGCATGCATTAAGATTGTGTAGTGCGCATGGTTTGGCAATGTAATGCATCCGTTACTGATCCCAGACTGCCCAGCGGGGTGCAAGCGGAAAGAACCACGCTCTACGTTATCAATAAATGTAATGTCATCAATATGTTCATCGGCACGATAAAGAGCAAACCAAAAGTCACGGTTGGAACCACTTTCAAGCTCTTTGATGGTGTCTTTCCAGCGTGCTTTTAATCCCCCTCGCGGCCGGGTAACGATGTAATACAACCCCGGTGGTAATGGACCGACTTTCGGAATCGCAACTGCGTCGGGATTATTTCTGTTCGGTCCAGCATTTCCGGAATATGCAGGAAAAAATCCCAGACCTGGACAACTTAATGTTGACAATTGTCCTCCATTTAAATGAAAAGTGCATCGAATCATCTGTCTTTCCACTCATCTGAGAAAATAATGTTACCGTCACAGTGTCTCCATGTTATTTTTTCATAACGCAATGAGATACTTTCGAGATGATTATGCTTTTCAGTAGCCGGGTTTTTTATGTCATGCATAAGAGGGCATATTGCGACAACTTTGACGTTTTCCAGTAACATGTTGAAGTATTCGACTTCCTGGCCAGCGTCGTTAATCTTGTACCATTTGAACTCCGCACTTTTAAACGTCTGCCCCTTTGCTACGGCTTTATAGAGGTAAGGGCTTGAGCTGTCGAATTCCTTCTCAAAAACCAGAGCGCTATGCACGCGCGTGCCTGTTATCTTTCCCGTTAAGCTGTCGGTGGGTAGATGCAGGCCATGTCCGAAGCCTAAAATTTCGATACTTCCTTCACGATCCTGTACATCAACAGCGCCCTTAATATCTTCTCCGCCATCGTCCTTTAGCCAAAGGTATGCAGGAATTGCCATTTTGAAACCCCATTCTCGTTGTTAAAAAGAAGGGTCAGTTAATATCCTGAATTACAGTTGTAGTAGGCAAAAAATGTTATTGAAATTACATATATTTCAGGAGGTTATACATTTCTGACGTGCTATTGGAATTTGCTATAAGTCACATCACCGTCTGGTGTGAAACGAAGAAAAACGAATCACTATTCGTTAACTCTCTGTATTTGCTAATATGATTGGGAATAATCTCCCTGAATCGGTAAATGATGTGAAGAAATACGCAGCGATAACGCTACTGGCCGCGACACTGGTGGGGTGCGACAACAATTCCGCGCCGCTGTCGTTCACGCCTGAGATGGCGAGTTTTTCGAATGAGTTTGATTTTGACCCGCTGCGCGGCCCGGTCAAAGACTTTACCCAGACGCTGTTTAACGACAAGGGCGAGGTCTCCAAACGGGTGACCGGGACGATGTCGACAGAAGGGTGCTTTGATACGCTTGAGCTGCACGATCTTGAAGCGAATACCGGCGTTGCGCTGGTGCTGGATGCCAACTACTACATCGATGCAGAAACCCAGCAGCGAAAAGTGAAACTGCAGGGCAAATGCCAGCTGGCCGAGCTGCCGTCTGCCGGTGTAACGTGGGATACCGATGACAATGGATTTGTGGTCGCGGCGCACGGTAAAGATATGGAAGTGAAATATCGCTATGACGCGGACGGCTACCCGCTGGGTAAAACCACCGTTTCCGGGGATCAGCACTTATCCGTACAGTCGACACCCTCGAAGGATCTGCGCAAAAGAATGGATTACTCGGCCGTGAGTTTACTGAATGACAAACCGCTGGGGAATGTGAAGCAGAGCTGCGATTACGACCGGCACAATAACCCGGTGAGCTGCGACCTGACCATCACCGACGACAGCGTGAAACCCGCAGTTGAGCGCAAGTACAGCATAAAAAACACCATTGAATACTACTGAGAGTAAAGCCGCGCAGGTTACTGCGCGGTAGGTTTCAGCAGGCTGGCACCAGACGGTTTGTGTCCGGCCAGATGCTGGTGCTGGAAAATGCACATGCGAATGGTGTTGCGGTATTCCCCGTTGATAAAGAACTCGTGGATTAGCTCGCCTTCCACCATAAAGCCCAGCTTACGGTAGATATGGATCGCTTTTTCGTTCTCTTTATCGACGATGAGATAGAGCTTGTACAGATTCAGAACATTGAATCCGTAGTCCATCGCCAGCTTCGCCGCCCGTGAGGCCAGGCCTTTACCCTGATGCTCCGGGGAGATAATGATCTGGAATTCCGCACGACGATGCACGTGGTTGATCTCCACCAGCTCAACCAGCCCGGCTTTTTCGCCTTCACACTCCACCACAAAGCGGCGTTCGCTTTGATCGTGAATGTGTTTATCGTACAGATCGGACAGCTCGACAAACGCCTCGTACGGCTCTTCAAACCAGTAGCGCATCACGCTGGCGTTGTTGTCGAGCTGGTGGACGAAGCGCAAATCTTCGCGCTCCAGCGGACGCAGTTTAACCTCAAGACCCGGCATTACGGTGCTACCGTACGACCCGTGCGACGATCCAGGCAGCGCAGGGTGTTTGGCTCCCAGTAGGCATTAACGTTCGCGCTTTGCTGACACTTATCACGTGCGTCAAAGGCGACATCTTCTTTGTCCCACTCTTTCTCAGCACGCTTGTTCACCTTCTGACGAAGGCTGCGGGTGTCATTCCATTGTTCTTTGTCCATTGCGGCATTCTGGCGGCTCTGCGCGCTATCGCCAGACTCAATAATGAGTTTGCTGGTTTCGGCGGTAGCCGTTGCAGCGAAGGCGAGCGTTGACAGCGCCAGTGCGGCGGTCAGACAAAGGCGTTTGCTTAATGTACTCATAGCGTTTCCTTTTTGAATCGGTGCAGATAATCACGTTACCCTGTTCAGATTCTACACCAAACAGAAATGACGGCATACCCGCGGCGCGGGTATGGAAAAGTAAACCGTATCATCAGGTATGATGGTTAAATAAATCCTCACCTGAAATGAAATATGATCAAAACAACGCTGTTATTTTTTGCCACCGCGCTCTGTGAAATTATCGGCTGCTTCCTTCCCTGGCTCTGGCTGAAGAGAGGGGCAACCGTGTTACTGCTGATCCCGGCGGGCATCGCGCTGGCGCTGTTTGTCTGGCTGTTAACGCTCCATCCGGCGGCCAGTGGTCGCGTCTATGCCGCCTACGGCGGGGTTTATGTCTGCACCGCGCTGCTATGGTTACGCGTGGTCGATGGGGTAAAACTCAGCGCCTACGACTGGGCCGGGGCCCTGATTGCCCTGTGCGGCATGCTGATCATCGTGGCGGGCTGGGGGCGCGCCTGAGCGCCCTGATTTTGTGATCGCTCGCGGATATTTTGATCATTATACTTGTATGGTAGTAGCTCAGTTGCGTAAATTTCCTGCATCACAACATGCGATGTAAGGAAAGGAATTATGAAGATTGTCGGGGCTGAAGTATTTGTCACCTGCCCGGGGCGTAACTTTGTCACCCTTAAAATTACGACCGATGAAGGCATCGTCGGTCTTGGCGATGCCACACTAAACGGACGCGAACTCTCCGTCGCCTCTTACCTGAAAGACCACCTCTGCCCGCAGCTGATTGGCCGCGATGCGCACCGCATCGAAGATATCTGGCAGTTTTTCTATAAAGGCGCGTACTGGCGTCGCGGTCCGGTCACCATGTCGGCAATCTCCGCCGTGGATATGGCGCTGTGGGATATCAAAGCCAAAGCTGCCAATATGCCGCTTTACCAGCTGCTGGGGGGCGCCTCCCGTGAAGGGGTAATGGTCTACTGCCACACCACCGGGCATACCATTGACGACGTGCTGGAAGATTACGCCCGTCATAAAGAGATGGGCTTTAAGGCGATCCGCGTCCAGTGCGGCGTGCCGGGAATGAAAACCACCTACGGCATGTCCAAAGGAAAAGGGCTGGCGTATGAGCCTGCCACCAAAGGGGACTGGCCGGAAGAGCAGCTGTGGTCCACCGAGAAATACCTCGACTTCACACCGAAGCTGTTCGACGCGGTGCGCAGTAAATTTGGCTTCAACGAACATCTGCTGCATGACATGCACCACCGCCTGACGCCAATTGAAGCGGCGCGTTTCGGTAAGAGCATCGAAGAATTCCGCATGTTCTGGATGGAAGATCCTACGCCTGCTGAAAACCAGGCGTGCTTCCGCCTGATCCGCCAGCACACCGTCACGCCGATTGCTGTGGGTGAAGTCTTTAACAGCATCTGGGATTGCAAACAGCTGATTGAAGAGCAGCTTATCGACTACATTCGCGCCACCATTACCCATGCAGGCGGGATCACCGGCATGCGTCGTATTGCAGACTTTGCCTCGCTCTACCAGGTGCGGACCGGGTCACACGGCCCGTCCGATCTGTCGCCGATTTGCCATGCTGCCGCGCTGCACTTCGACCTGTGGGTGCCGAACTTCGGCGTGCAGGAATATATGGGCTATTCCGAACAGATGCTTGAAGTCTTCCCACACAACTGGCGCTTCGACAACGGCTATATGCACCCGGGCGACAAGCCGGGTCTGGGTATTGAGTTCGACGAAAAGCTGGCCGCGAAATACCCGTACGATCCGGCCTACCTGCCTGTGGCTCGTCTTGAAGACGGCACGCTGTGGAACTGGTAAACGAGGAGCGAACGATGAAAAGCGTAGTGATCCAACAGCCCAACCAGCTGGTGATTGAAGAGCGTCCACTCCCGCAACCGGGGGCAGGGGAAGTGCGCGTCAGCATTAAACTTGCCGGGATCTGCGGCTCCGACAGCCATATCTATCGCGGACATAACCCCTTCGCGAAATATCCGCGCGTTATCGGCCACGAATTTTTTGGTGTGATTGACGCCATGGGCGAGGGCGTTGACCCCGGACGCCTGGGGCAGCGGGTTTCCGTTGATCCGGTGATCAGCTGCGGGCACTGCTATCCGTGCTCGGTGGGTAAACCGAACGTGTGTACCTCCCTGGTCGTGCTCGGCGTGCATCGCGACGGCGGTTTTGCGGAATACGCCGTGGTACCGGCGAAAAATGCGTGGCCCATCCCGGACGCCATTCCCGATAAACACGCCGTGATGGTCGAGCCCTTTACCATTGCCGCCAACGTCACCGGGCAGGCAAAACCCACGGAACAGGATATCGCCCTGGTGTATGGCGCGGGCCCGATGGGGCTGGTTACCGTGCAGGCGCTGAAAGGTGTCTACAACGTCAGGCAGGTGATTGTCGTCGACCGCATTGATGAACGGCTGGCGATGGCGCAACGCAGCGGCGCGGACTGGGTCCTGAACAACGGTAATCTTGATTTGCATAAGGCGCTGGAAGAAAAAGGCATCAAACCGACGTTAATTATTGATGCCGCCTGTCATCCGTCGATTCTGCAGGAAGCGATAACCCTGGCTTCCCCGGCGGCACGTATCGTGCTGATGGGCTTTTCCAGCGATCCGAGCCAGATTGTTCAGCAGGGGATCACCGGCAAAGAGCTGTCGATATTCTCCTCGCGCCTGAATGCCAACAAATTCCCGGTCGTGATCGACTGGCTGGAAAAGGGGCTGATCGATCCTGAAAAACTGATTACCCACACCTTTGACTACCACCACGTGACAGACGCCATCGAACTGTTTGAGAAAGACCAGCGGCAGTGCTGCAAAGTCTTGCTCACCTTCGACCAATAATAATTTACGCGGTTAAGAGCCTGCGCAGACAGGCTCTGAGTGGTACGCATCTTACCTTGCAGAGATAGCCATTATGACTCAAGCACAACCTCAAAGAACGACTTCAGATCTGGTGAAAGCTGCCGTATCCGGCTGGCTGGGTACCGCGCTGGAGTTTATGGATTTTCAGCTCTACTCGCTGGGGGCCGCGCTGGTTTTCCATGAGATCTTTTTCCCGGAACAGTCCGCGGCCATGGCGCTGATCCTGGCGATGGGGACCTACGGCGCAGGCTATATTGCGCGCATCGTCGGCGCCTTTATCTTCGGCAGAATGGGCGACCGGATCGGTCGTAAAAAGGTACTGTTTATTACCATCACCATGATGGGGATCTGTACCACCCTGATTGGCGTGTTGCCGACCTACGGCCAGATTGGCATTTTTGCGCCGGTTCTGCTGGTGACGCTGCGCATTATTCAGGGGCTGGGTGCCGGGGCAGAAATCTCCGGTGCGGGAACCATGCTGGCCGAGTATGCGCCAAAGGGCAAACGCGGGATCATCTCCTCGCTGGTGGCGATGGGGACCAACTGCGGAACCCTGAGTGCCACGGCGATCTGGGCGGTGATGTTCTTTGCTCTCGATCGTGAAGAACTGGTGGCATGGGGCTGGCGCGTGCCGTTCCTGGCCAGCGTCGTCGTGATGATCTTTGCCATCTGGCTGCGTATGAACCTGAAAGAGAGCCCGGTATTCGAAAAAGTGAACGACGCTGAAGCTGCCGTACCGGTGGCGAAGCCGGATACCTCCCTTGGGGCGATGGTGAAAAGCAAATCCTTCTGGCTGGCCACCGGGCTGCGTTTTGGTCAGGCGGGTAACTCCGGTCTGATCCAGACGTTCCTTGCCGGGTATCTGGTACAGACGTTGCTGTTTGATAAAGCGATCCCCACCGATGCGCTGATGATAAGTTCAATCCTCGGGTTTATCTCTATCCCGCTGCTGGGCTGGCTGTCGGACAAAGTCGGTCGCCGTCTGCCGTATATCCTGCTCAACGTTTCCGCCATCATTCTGGCGTACCCGATGCTGTCGATTATCGTCGATAAAAGCTATGCGCCGGGCGTCATTATGCTCTCGATTATTGTCATTCATAACTTCGCGGTGCTGGGGTTGTTCGCGCTGGAAAACATCACCATGGCGGAGATGTTTGGCTCGCGTAATCGCTTTACCCGCATGGCCATCTCCAAAGAGGCGGGCGGTCTGGTGGCGGTGGGCTTTGGTCCGGTGCTGGCGGGGATCTTCTGCAACATGACCGGCTCCTGGTGGCCGATTGTCGCGATGCTGATTGCCTATTCCGTAATTGGTCTGGTTTCAGCCATTTTCATGCCGGAAGTGCGCGACCGTGATTTGAGCGCGGCACAAGACGCGGCTGAACCACAGGCGCTGAACGATAAGGCTGGTGAGTCACGCAAATATGGAGCGCTGCTATGAGTTTCATTAATGATAACTTTATGATTAGCAACGCCAGGGGCGTTGCGTTATATCGCGACGTCGCGAAAGAATTGCCAATAATTGACTATCACTGTCATCTGGTTGCGAAAGATATTTTCGAAAATAAACCGCTGGAGAATATTACCGAGCTTTGGCTTGCAGGCGATCACTACAAATGGCGCGCCATGCGCGCCAACGGTATAGATGAAAAATACATTACGGGCAGCGCCACCGCGGAAGAAAAATTTGCGGCGTGGGCTGAAACGGTCGACGCCAGCTATGGCAATCCGCTCTATCACTGGACGCATTTAGAACTGCATCACTATTTTTCCTGTGATGAACCGCTGGGCAGCCATAACTGGCGTGAAATAATGGAGCGCTGTAATCGTTTATTACAACAGCCTGATTTTACGCCCCGCGAACTGATTAAACGCTCAAAGGTGGAGGTCATCTGTACCACAGATGCCCCGCTGGATGACCTGCGTTACCATCAGTTATTGCGCGATGACGCAACATTCAACGTCAAGGTATTACCGACATTCCGCCCGGATGACGTTTTTACGTCGGATGCGCATCAGTTCGCCGACTTTACCGATCGACTAGCGGAGCTGACGGGGCGGTCCATTCACGCCTTTAGCGATTTTGCTGCTGCGCTCGGCGAGCGTATTGCCTGGTTCCACGACATGGGGTGCCGTATTTCGGATCATGGCCCTGTGGAGATCCATTTTCAGGCTGCGGATGACAGTATCGTGGAATCGATATTTGTCCGTAAACGGCAGGGTGAACATCTCAACGCGCGAGATAGCGCGATTCTTGACAGTGCTATTTTTATCATGCTGGCGCGTTATTACCGACAGCATGACTGGGCCATGCAGATACACTTCGGTGCGATACGCAATAATAATACCCGCATGTACCGTGCCCTGGGCATAAATATCGGGTTTGATTCACTGACGGATCAGGTCAATCTTGCTGCGAATATTAATCAGCTGCTGGATGCCATGGCCCTTGCAGACGCGCTGCCGAAAACCATTCTGTATAACCTCAACCCCAGCTACAACGATATTGTCGCGACGACGATCGCCAATTTTCAGAGTGCAGAACTGGGAGTGAAATCACCGATGCAATTCGGCTCCGGCTGGTGGTTTAACGACACCCGTCGCGGGATGGAAAACCAGCTCAACAGCCTGGCAGATCAGGGGCTGTTAATGAATTTTGTCGGCATGCTGACCGACTCGCGTAGCCTGGTCTCCTATACCCGTCACGATTATTTTCGCCGCATTCTATGCAATATGATCGGCGGTTGGGTGGAGCGGGGAGAAGTCCCTGATAATAACGATATTCTCACGCGGATGATTAAAAATATTTGCCACGACAACGCTAAGAATTATTTCAAATTTTAAATTCACTTCATCAAGTGGGGATGAAATATGTCTCGTGCGGCTAAAAAAATTACCATTCCGGTTAGTATCGGCTACGGACTAACGGATATTATGGGTGGCGGTGCATTTACCGTGATCGGCGCCTGGCTGTTATTTTTCTATACGACATTCGTTGGGCTATCGCCGGTTGAGGCAGCCTCCATTGTCGCCATCGCGCGTATTGTTGATGCCATTGTCAGTCTGTTTATGGGAAGTTTCACCGATCATTTTTACAAAAACTATTTTGGTAAAAAATTTGGTCGTCGACGCTTCTTTTTGCTGATCGGCGCGCCGTTAATGCTGGTCTATGCGTTACTGTGGCTTGATGGCATGACCTACGGTTTTTATCTCGCGGTCTATCTGGCGTTTGAAATTATCGCCGCGATGGTATTGATCCCCTGGGAAACGCTGCCATCGGAAATGACAAAAGACTTTAACCAGCGCACCAAACTTTCTACCTGTCGCATGTTCCTTTCTGCGTCCGGTACCTTCCTTGCGACGTTCATTCCGGGGCTGCTGATTGGCTATTTTGGGGAAAACAGCGCCCATGCTTATCTGATTAACGGCGTTATTTTTGCCGTCCTGTTTATGGTTTGCGTCTTTATCTCGTGGAAGGTGACCTGGGAACGCGAGTTAACCCCGGAAATGCTGGCCGAGCTTGAAACAAGCACGGCGCCCCGAACGCTGACGCAAAAGCTGGCTGCCTTTGGTCGTCTCTTTAAAGAGTATGGTTCAACGCTGAAAATCCGGGCCTTCAGAAAACACCTTGCCATCTACCTGCTGTCGTTTACCGGGAAAGATGTCTACAACACCGTATTTGTCTTCTTCTGTGTTTACTGCCTGAATGTCTCTTCGTCGCTTGCCGGCACACTGCTGTCGATGAGTATCGTCGGCCTGCCTGTCACGCTGATTGCGGGAGTGGGGATCATTAAATTCGGGCCGTCGAAGCTGTATGTGTTTGCCTACTCGCTGATGATGCTCTGCCTGGGCGGCTTTTTCGCTGTGTATCAAATTCCGGCACTTAATACCGTCGCGACGCTGGTTGTTCTGGCCGGGTTATATCAGGTCGGTCGCTGTGTGCTGGAGTTTACGCCATGGAACGTCTTCCCGTTCATCCCCGATATTGACGAGATGGTTAGCCGCCAGCGTCGCGAGGGGTTGTTCGCGGCGGTGATGACCTTCTCCCGCAAAACGACCGTGGCCATCGCCACCTTTATTGTGGGGCTGCTGTTACAGAATGGCGGCTTTGTGAAGGGCAGCCAGACACAGCCGGAGGAGGCCATTCATACCATCGCAATGCTGATGTTCATCGGGACTGCGGGCTTACTCATCCTGGCGTTGTGGCAGGCATTAACGTTCCATCTGAACAAGCGTACGCACAAGATCTTCGTGGATGAACTGGACCGCCTGAAAGCAAACGGTTCTCCCCAGCTGGTGTCCGCCGAAGCACGCCGTGTGGTGGAAGATTTGACGGGGTATTCCTACGACAGGCTGTGCCGTGAGCCTGCTGGCCGTGCAGGCGCAGAACCGGCGCGTAATCCTGTGTAACGTTGGTATATATCTTTTTGAAAGATGTCACACAACTTAATTTTGATATCACACCAGTTAGCGCAAAGTTAATGTAAATCAATGTTCCGCTGAACATAACCCGTATGGTGGTGGGCAAGGCACCAGGGGGTTACTGCCATTCTGGCTGGTGTAGTCAACATGCGCGACCGCGCCTACGTGCGGTCGCAGAACTCAGCTTCATTAATTAAACGAGTCTCAACCATGGAAAACCGATTATTACAGGCGAAAGCGACGCTGCCTCAGTACGATCGCGGCAGCCTCCAGGCACGCATTGTTCATTTAGGGTTTGGCGCGTTCCACCGTGCACACCAGGCGGTGTACGCCGATATTCTGGCCGCTGAACACGGCAGCGACTGGGGTTACACAGAAGTGAACCTGATTGGTGGCGAACAGCAGATTGCCGATCTGAACGCGCAGGATAACCTCTATACCGTGGCCGAAATGTCGGCGGACGCGTGGACATCACGGGTCGTCGGTGTGGTCAAAAATGCGCTGCACGCGCAGGTTGACGGGCTGGAGGCCGTACTGGCGGCGATGTGTGAGCCGCAGGTGGCGATTGTGTCGCTCACCATCACCGAAAAAGGCTACTGCCACTCACCGGCCACGGGCAAACTGATGCTCGATCATCCATTGATTGCGGCCGACCTGCAAAACCCGCATCAGCCCAAATCTGCGCCGGGTGTGGTGGTTGAAGCGCTGGCGCGACGCAAAGCGGCGGGGCTGCCTGCCTTTAGCGTTATGTCCTGTGACAACATGCCGGAGAACGGCCACGTTATGCGCAATGTCACCTGCGCCTATGCCCGCGCGGTCGACGCGGAGCTGGCCGCGTGGATTGAGGCCAACGTCACCTTCCCGTCAACCATGGTGGATCGTATTGTGCCTGCGGTAACGCCGGAAACGCTGGATAAAATCGAACAGCTTACTGGCGTACGCGATCCGGCGGGCGTGGCCTGCGAGCCGTTCCGTCAGTGGGTGATTGAAGATAACTTTGTCGCCGGACGTCCGCAGTGGGAAAAGGCGAGGGCGGAGCTGGTGGCCGACGTTATTCCGTTTGAAGAGATGAAGCTGCGGATGCTCAACGGCAGCCATTCTTTCCTGGCGTACCTTGGCTATCTGGCGGGTTATCAGCACATTAACGACTGTATGGAAGATGAACACTACCGTCGTGCCGCCCACTCGCTGATGCTGAAAGAGCAGGCGCCGACGCTGAAAGTAAAAGGGGTTGATTTAGGCCACTATGCCGATCTGCTGATAGCGCGCTACAGCAACCCGGCCCTGCGCCACCGGACCTGGCAAATCGCGATGGACGGCAGCCAGAAACTTCCGCAGCGTATGCTCGATTCCGTGCGCTGGCATCTGGTGCATCAGAAACCTTTCCCACTGCTGGCGCTGGGTGTGGCGGGCTGGATGCGCTATGTCGGCGGGGTGGATGAACAGGGGAACGCCATCGACGTGAGCGATCCTCAGCTGGCGGTGATTCAGGCCGCGGTCAACGGGAGCGCGGAAGGGGAAAGTCGGGTGAAAGCCCTGCTGGGCATTGAAGCCATCTTCGGTAAGGAACTGCCGCACGACACGTGCTTTGTGGAGGCGGTCATGACGGCGTATCAGACCCTTCAGCAAAAGGGCGCGAAAGCCACGGTTGCGCAGTACGCGGCACTGCTGTAATGCAGTCATGCCGCCGTTCGCGGCGGCATGATGTCGCACCTGTTAGTGCATACCCAGGCGAATCAGTTCAATCGGTTCGAACTTACCTTCGCATCCTTCCACTTCCACCGTTTTGCTGCGACGTACCTGCGCGGCATCCAGTCCCTCGCTGTGGATCGCTTTAATTACCCCGGTATGCCCGGTACCGTTAATCATTACGCGGCTGCCGGTGGTAATTGCATTACGGTTACGGTCGTAAGTCATCATGGTATTTTCTCCTCGCTAACACATCCGTTACGGCGCTATTTCAGGTTGTGCCGTCCACGGGGCACTATAAATACGCCTCTCTGGACATCATTTTTTTGTTTTTGATCAAACTCACACTTTTTTCTTCATTTCGGCAGGGCGATGACGGTTCACGACGGTAATTTACAAAGCGGACAGTTATTTTCTTTAATTGATAATTTCAACCAGTGAGCGTTTAAGTCTGGTTTATATTCCTGATGGCACTCTGGATGCAGTAAATAACGTTTCCTGGAAATAAGGAGTCAGGCTTATGTATAAGAAAATCTTGATGCCTGTTGATGTGTTTGAAATGAATTTAAGCGATAAAGCGGTGCGGCACGCGGCTAACCTGGCGAAGGCTGAAGGTGCATCGATAACCCTGGTCAACATTCTGCCCAACAGCAGCCGCTCGTTACTGCGCGGATTCAATGCAGATATCAGGAAGTTTGAAGAGTATATGACCGCAGAATCCAGCAAAAAGATGAAGGAGTTAACGCGTCTCTTCGATCTCTCTCCGGAGGACATTCATTGTGAGGTGCGTTTCGGCAACGTGCGCGATGAAATTATCAGGATGAGCAAAGAAGGGGAATATGACGTGATTGTTATCGGTTCAAAAAACCCGACTATCACCACGCATCTGCTGGGTTCAAATGCGGAATCTATCCTGCGCTACGCCACTATTCCGGTCCTGGTTGTACGCTAATCTCTCCGCCGCGCCGAAAGGGTGCGGCGAATTTAATCTTCGCTAAACCACTCGCTGTTTTCCTGCCGAATAAGCTGCACGGATTCGCTGATCTCCTGCAGATGGACGGTCATCGCTTTTTCCACACCGTCAGGGTCGCGTTTTTCCAGCGCGCTGAAAATATCATAATGCTGTCGAAGCAACATTTCCGGTGGCGAGACGTGGTCAAGACTCATATAACGCACACGGTCGATCGTGGCTTTAATGTTTTCAATGGTATCCCAGGCCAGCTGACAATCGGCAATTTGCGCCAGCTTCTGGTGAAACTCATCATCGAGCTGAAAGAAGTCGTTAAGCTGTTTGCGGTCGATGGCAATACGCTGCTGATGCAGGTTTTGCTCCAGCCAGTAACACTGGTTGTCATTCATCAGCGTGGCAGCACGCCGGGCCACCGCGCACTCAATGGCCTGACGGACAAAACAGCCGTTACGGACCTGAGAAAGCGATATTTTATTCACATAGCTGCCGCGCTGCGGGCGGATCTGAATCAGGCCGTTTTCAGCAAGCTTGATAAACGCCTCACGTACGGGCTGACGGGAAACGTCAAAACGCACGGATACCTCTTTTTCTGAAAGCGGGGTACCTGGCGGGATCAGGCAATGCACAATATCACGTCGTAATATGCGATAGATTTGCTGGTTAACGGGCTGGGTGGGATTGAGTTGCGATTCAGCGGCCATGAGTTGTCATTTCTCAGAGAGTTAGCCTGAACATACTACCATTCTTTTATACCCTGATACAGACCCGGCCCGCAGGCCGGGAAGGGCAGAGTCAGCCACGATGAACGTTAAGTCCGGCAAAGCTCTGGCTGACAGGCATCATCTCTACGGTGTTGATATTGACGTGGTTTGGCAGCGTCGCGACCCACCAGACCGCTTCAGTGACATCTTCCGGCGTCAGCGCGTTGGCATTTTCGTAGGTTTTATCTGCTTTCGCGTCATCGCCTTTGAAACGCACGTTGGAGAATTCGGTACCGCCCACCAGGCCCGGCTCGATATCCGTGACGCGAATGGCGGTGCCGTGCAGATCGGTACGCAGGTTCAGGCTGAACTGACGCACGAACGCTTTTGTCGCACCATAGACGTTGCCGCCCGCATACGGCCAGCTTCCGGCGGTCGAGCCGATATTGATAATGTGGCCGCGATTGCGCTCCACCATGCCTGGCAGCACGGCGCGGGTCATATACACCAGCCCTTTGTTGTTGGTGTCGATCATGTTTTCCCAGTCTTCCACGCTGGCTTTGTGCGCGGGCTCCATACCCAGCGCCAGACCGGCGTTGTTGACCAGCACGTCAATGGCACGCCACTGCGCGGGGAGGTTGGCAATCATCTCTTCAATGGCGGCGCGGTTGCGCACATCAAGCTGCGCGGTCAGGATATTGTCACCCAACTCTTCTTTCAGCTCCTGCAGACGCTCCTGACGGCGGCCGGTGGCAATCACCTTGTGGCCGTTGGCGACGAAGCGACGCGTGATGCATTCACCAAAACCTGCCGTTGCCCCGGTAACTAAAATAATCATCTCACTGTTCCTCAACGCTTTTTGTGTTGTACTAACATAGCACGCCCTGAGAGGGTGCGTTAAGGCATCATTTGTATGACCGCATTGCGGTCAATGGCGGCCTGGCCTACTCTGGGAAAGTTAACCGTTATCAGGAGTAAAAGATGTCAACCCGTAACCCTTTTTTTGACATTAGCCTGCTGCCTTATCAGGCCCCGCGTTTTGATGAAATCAACGACAGCCACTATCGCCCGGCATTTGATGAGGCCATACGCCAGAAGCGGGCAGATATTGACGCCATCGTCGCGCAAACGGCAGCACCCGATTTCGATAATACGGTACTGGCGCTGGAGAAAAGCGGTGCCATGCTAGCGCGCGTCAGCAGTATTTTCTTTGCCATGACGTCGGCGCACACCAATGCCCGCTTACAGGAGCTGGAAGAACAGCTCTCAACCGAGCTGGCCGCGCTGGCCAATGATATCTGGCTCAACGACACGTTATTTTCCCGCGTGGAGAGCGTCTGGCAGGATCGTGAGGCGCTGGATGCTGAGTCCCGCCGACTGGTCGAGGTGACGCACCAGCGCTTCGTGCTGGCCGGGGCGCGACTGAACGACGCTGAAAAAGCTGAACTGAAAGACCTGAACACACAAGTCGCGTCACTGATCAGCCAGTTCAACCAGCGACTGCTGGCCGCAGATAAGGCGGGCGGGCTGGTGGTGGATTATGTTCACCAGCTTGAGGGGTTAAGCGCAGAGGAGATCGCCACGGCTGCTCAGGCCGCCGCCGATAAAGGGCTGAAGGATCGCTGGCTAATCCCCCTCCTGAACACCACCCAACAACCTGCGCTTTCACTGCTTCGCAATCGACAGACCCGTGAAAATCTGTTCAACGCAGGCTGGCTGCGTACGCAGAAAGGCGATGAAAATGATACCCGCGAGTTGATCCTTCGTCTCACGGCATTGCGTGCACGCCAGGCGCAGCTTTTGGGCTTTGACGACTTTGCGAGCTGGAGCATCGCCGACCAGATGGCAAAAACGCCGGAGGCCGCACTGACCTTTATGCGTGGAATTGTCCCTGCGGCGCGCACACGTGCGGTGCAGGAGCAGGCCGATATCCAGAAAGTCATTGATGATGAGCAGGGCGGCTTCACCGTGCAGGCCTGGGACTGGGCCTTTTATGCCGAGCGTGTGCGTCAGGCGAAATATGCCCTGGATGAGTCGCAAATTAAGCCGTATTTTGCGCTCAATAACGTACTGCATGATGGCGTATTCTGGACGGCCAGCCAGCTGTTTGGCATCCGCTTCGTCGAGCGCTTCGATATTCCGGTGTATCACCCGGACGTCCGCGTGTGGGAAATCTTCGACCACACCGGAGAAGGCATGGCGCTGTTCTACGGCGATTTCTTCGCCCGCGATTCGAAACAGGGCGGAGCGTGGATGGGGAATTTCGTCGAGCAATCATATGAATTTGCCTCCCGTCCGGTTATCTACAACGTGTGTAACTATCAAAAACCCAGCCACGGAGGCGCCGCGCTGCTCTCCTGGGATGATGTAATAACCCTGTTCCACGAATTTGGTCATACGCTGCACGGCCTGTTTGCCAGTCAGCGCTACGCCACGCTGTCCGGGACCAATACCCCGCGTGATTTTGTTGAGTTCCCGTCGCAAATCAATGAGCACTGGGCCAGCCACCCGCAGGTATTTACCCACTATGCCCGCCATTACGAGACCTGCGAACCGATGCCGGACGCGCTGCGCGAAAGCATGCTCAACGCAACGCATTTCAACAAAGGCTATGACATGACGGAAACGCTCAGCGCCGCGCTGCTGGACATGAACTGGCACGGCATTCGTGAGGCCGTTTCGAGCGTAGAGGAATTTGAAAAAGCAGCGTTGGAAAAAGAGGGGCTGGATCTGCCCGCCGTACCGCCACGTTATCGCAGCAGCTACTTCGCGCATATCTTCGGCGGCGGCTATGCGGCAGGTTATTACGCCTACCTGTGGACGCAGATGCTGGCGGACGATGGCTATCAGTGGTTTGTCGAGCAGGGCGGTTTAACCCGCGAGAATGGGCAAAAATTCCGTGAGGCGATTCTGTCGCGCGGGAACAGCACGGATTTAGCTGAACTGTACCGAACCTGGCGCGGGCACGCTCCGAAGATTGAGCCGATGCTGGAGAATCGCGGGCTGAGCGAGTAGCGTCATTTTTGGCTTAAACAGGACCGGGCGGAAGCCCGGTTTTTTTGTCCAGTTTCTCTTCTCGAAAACGCCTCTAATTTTGCTCCGCACTGGCGAAGCAGTTAAAGCTAAGGGTTTCGTCTGGTATGCAACAAATTTCCAATAACATGCACAAGTAGATTTTGTCGTATGGTCAAATTCTGGTAGGATTAATCTTAATTTTTTACTGATGGAACAGGAACATGAAGAAAATTGTTGGTGTGTTATTACTTTCTTGCTTACTCGTCGGGTGCGATAAACCCAAAATTGATTCTTCAACTGATGCTGCAATGAAATCCTCGATAGCCAAAGTCAGAGATTCACTTCCGGAAAATAAACGGGAGGAATTCGATAGCGCCTTAAAGGTTGTGGCATTCAGTAACATCAATATGGCTGACCTGATGCGTTCCACTTCAAATAATGATAACGAAGAGATAAGCAAAAAGATGCGCGAAGGCCTGTCTGGTAAGACGGGTGAAGAAATAATCTCTTACGCACAGCAAGTCACTGCTGAGAGAGAGATGAAGTTAAAAGAAAAGATGACTCAGGAAATCAAAGCGCTGGAACAGAAAAAAGCTGACGCCGACGTGGCTAAAAAAGAGTTGATGAAAATCCAGGTTTTATCATCCAGATTTACCATGGAGCCTGAGCAAGACGGTAAGCCACAACCCGTAATTAGACTGGTTGTTAAAAATAATACTGATACCGTTATCTCCAGAGCGTACCTGCACGGAGTGATGGCAAGCGAGGGATACTCAGTACCATGGCTGGTAAGTAATTTTTTCTATGATATTCCTGAGGGGCTTAAGCCAAATGAAGAAGCCACATGGGCTATTGCCCCCCCTAAGAATTCTGAATGGGGTGTACTTTATGCCCCAAAAGACGCTGTTTTGACTGTGACACTCGTAAGAGTGGACGGTACTGATAATCAGATGTTGTATGATGCAACAATTTTCACTGAGGAAGATTACAGCAGGCTTGAAGAGTTGAAGAAAAAAAATCTCTGATCTTTAAAGACTAACCGACCCGCCAACCGGCGGGTTTTTTATGCGTTGAGGAAAGGTGGCGTTGCAAACGGCGCATCGGTGTGGGCATCGGCTTCGCTGATAACTATGACTTTATGTTTCCGAGGGGCATAAAATCGTTTTAAACAGCCTAATTAAAGATATCTATTTTTTTTTGACTTGAACACAAACACAATATTCATCAGTTTCGCTAACTCCTTATTAAACATTCTTATTATTGCAAAAACGAGTAAAATAAAGAATGACGCGCGGGATTTAACGGGTTATAAACTTTACCTCTCTTAACACTTTTGTAACGTCATTGAGGTAAACCCGTGAAGCAGGTTGGCATTGTTGGTTGGCGCGGTATGGTTGGGTCAGTATTGCTGCAACGCATGGTCGAAGAAAATGATTTTAATGATATTGCAGCCAGTTTTTTTAGTACGTCTTCTGTTGGGGCACCTGGGCCTGTCATTAATGGTGTCCGTTCGCTACTCAAAGATGCGTATTCCCTGGATGCGCTGGCGGAAATGGATATCATCATTACCTGCCAGGGCGGTGAATATACAAAATCGATGTATCAATCATTAATTGATCATGGTTGGGAAGGTTACTGGATCGATGCCGCATCAGCGCTGCGAATGGACGAAAGAGCCTGTATCATCCTGGATCCTGTGAACCGTGAAAATATCGATGATTCCATCAAAAAGGGCGGTAAACTTTTTGTAGGCGGAAACTGTTCAATCACCTTAAGCCTGATGGGGCTCGCCGGTTTGATCAAGGCCGATCTCATTGAATGGATGAGCGTGATGACCTATCAGTCAGCTTCGGGGGCGGGTGCAAAGCACGTCCGCGAGTTGATCGCCCAAAGTGCATTTGTCACCCGAAACTTAACCCCCGATGAGCTGGAAAACGCAGGCTCGGTGCTTCCTCTGGTCAATAAAGTCAGCGAACTGATTAATAGCAGTGACTTGCCTGTTGAGAATTTTGGCGCGCCGCTGATGGGGAGCATCATTCCCTGGATTGATAGCGACCTGGGGGATGGCAATAGCCGCGAAGAGTGGAAGGGAGAAGCAGAAACAAATAAAATCCTTGGCCTGAAAAAAGGCACCATCCCGGTTAATGGTCTGTGCATTCGTGTCGGTGTAATCAGGTGCCATAGTGCGGCCATTACAATGAAACTCAAACGCGAAGTGGATGAAGCTGAATTTGCTAAAAGGGTAAGCGACGCTCACCCTTGGGTAAAATACGTCCCTAATAATAAAGAGGCCAGCGTCAGCCAGCTTACTCCCGCACATATTAGCGGCACGCTTAAGGTTGGCGTAGGGCGTTATAAAAAAATGGCGCTAAATAATGAACCTGTTTATTCGGTATTGACCGTTGGGGATCAACTATTATGGGGGGCAGCGGAACCATTACGCCGCATGCTTAATATTTTGCTTAACAGAATATAATGGGTTTAGACCTGTTGTTCATTATTAGCTGAAAACAGAACCGGGCGGACAGTCCGGTTTTTTATGCGTGTTAATGCGGAATAATTTGATCTGGGTTAAAAAAATAAACAATGTTTTGCTTAAGGAGGCTTCGCTATAAAAATTTGTGTTTTTTTGCCGATAACTGTGGATAGCACAAAAATGACGTAATAGCAGTTAAGAAGGCGAAGAATGACCATACCTCAGAAGACCCCTGGCTTTACGGATAGCGAGCATTCTAAAGGACTGATAAATAAAACGTTTGCCTATATTGTTACCTTGTTGATAGGTATTTTTATCGCAGCGATAGTGTCATTGCTGATCATTAAAAACAATGTTAATAAAATCAGCGATAAACATGACGAGTTTTTGTTAAGGCAAGCATTAGACGCCCGCCAGGAAAACATGCGCAGCCATTTGAAAGACAATGCTGAGTGGGGAGATGCTTACAAACATCTTCATCAAAAAACTGACCTGAACTGGGCATGGGATAAGCAGAATCTGGGCAAGTCTCTGTATGATAACTTTGGCTACGAAGGCGTGTTTGTGCTGTCCCCGGAGGAAACCACCCGTTACAGCGTGCTTGACGGGAAACTGAAGCACGAAGAGCTGGAACGCTGGTTAGATCAATCCACCATAGACCATTTACTCAGTGAGACGGGCAGTAAAAATGGACTGCCGGTCTCCATGCTCACGCTTATCCATTCCGTCCCCGCCATAGTTTCTGCGGCATGGATAACGACGGGAGATGATACCAGCGTGCAGCCGTTGCCCGGTAAGCCATCAACCATGTTGTTTATCGACACCTTAACGGCTAAGAAACTGCTTGCGATTGGGCACGATGCAGGGATCGAAAACGTCCGCGCGGTCTCTTCTGACGCCCTTGCTGAGACAGACAGTCTGACAGCATTAACGTTACGTACCCAGAATGGCCCAGTCCACATTATCTGGGACACAGAAAACCCCGGCGAGGCATTGATCATTTATTTTTTACCCTTGCTCATTCTGTCTGTTCTTCTGACCCTCGTGCTGACGGCGATCCTGATGCGTCATATTTTGCATAAGGCAAAAATTCATGACGAAAATATTTTTCTCCTTGAGCAGGCTCGGTTAAATCTGATTACCAGTGAAAAACGCTTCAGGGATGTCAGTGAAACCACCAGTGACTGGTTCTGGGAAACGGATTTATCGTTAACGATCACCTGGCTATCAGGGCGTTTTACGACTGTCACGGGCTATGACGAGAGTCAGTGGCTGGGACGCAAGCTGGATGCGCTTTTTCCTTCGACAAACGGTTTATTAAATACGTGCGTCAGGCGGCGTGAGTTATCGGGGCGCTTTGAATTTAAGAACTGCCCGTACACTAACGCTCAACGGTCAACTTCGTACTGCACTCTTCTGGCAAAATTCTCTGCTCAGCCTGATGGCACGGTGGTTTTACGGGGGGCGGCATCGGATGTTTCTCTGGAAGTGGAAGCCACCAAACGTGTTGAATTCCTGTCACGCCATGACGAATTAACGGGCCTTCCCAACCGGTATCATATTAAGGAGTTCCTCACAGGACAGTTGGCTAAAGAGGATATCCACAATTCCCCCTTTGCCATGATTTGCCTTGATTTGGACAAGTTTAAACCCGTGAATGATATTTTCGGCCACTCAACGGGCGATGCCCTGCTTGGTGAGGTTGCCTTACGGCTTAAACAATGTGTTCGTCGCGGTGATTTTGTCGCACGACAGGGCGGGGACGAATTTATGCTGCTTCTCGACAACACCCGGCACCTGGACCACATAGAAGAGGTGTGTCATCGCATCGTGCAAGAACTCAACCGCCCGTTCACCATTGATGGCAATGATGTGACCATCGGCGTCAGCATGGGCATTGCTCTGGCTCCCCAGGACAGTACCAGTGCAAACGACCTTTTACGCTATGCTGATATTGCGCTTTATCAGGCTAAACAATCCGGTCGAAACCGATGGGTCTATTATCGTCAGGATATGTCGGAAAAGCTGACCGAGCGCAGAAAGCTGGAATTAGCGCTAAAGACCGCAATTCGGGAAGACCAGCTCTATCTGGTTTATCAGCCGCGTTATAACCTCAGACATTCACGCATCGACGCCGTAGAAGCCCTGGTTCGCTGGCAGCATCCTGAACGCGGAAATATGATGCCCGATCAGTTTATTCCACTCGCTGAAGAAACGGGGCTCATCATCAACCTTAGCAACTGGGTCATTCGTAAGGCCTGTACAGAGACGCATGAAAAACTGCCGGGGCTTTCGGTTTCAGTCAATATTTCAGCCATTGAATTCCAGGCAAGCGATCTCGCCGAAAGAATAAAAGCTATTCTTGATGAAACCGGGCTTGAGCCTACCCGGCTGGAAATAGAGGTGACTGAAAATGTCACGCTCGCTAATCCAGAGAAAACGTTGCAGACCATGATGGCCCTGAAAAAAATGGGGGTGCGTATTCTGATTGATGATTTCGGTACCGGCTATGCCTCTCTGAGCTATCTGCGGAAGTTCCAGTTTGACGGGTTAAAGCTCGATAAAAGCTTTATTTTTTCTTTAGGGGATTCGACACAGAACCAGTCGGTGGTCGAGAAGATCATCGATCTGGGTAAAGCCTATTCCATGGAGGTCACCGCAGAAGGTGTCGAAACCGTAGAACAATTGTCGTTCCTGAAGAAAAATAAGTGTGACGAAGTCCAGGGATATTTACTCGGCAAACCGGCGGCGATTGCAGATTTAAATCTAAAAACCAACCACGTAATCTATTAAGGGTACATGCTGCTTGCCTGGGCCTGCTGATCCGGTAGGCCGGGTAAGCGCAGCCTTACCCGGCGTGCCTGTAATCAAATCGCGTAGTTTTCGCTCTGACGTCTGGCTGATAAACTCGGCTCAACGTTTTGATTTCCCGGCGAACTTGAGATTCAGGCCGCCGCTAACCGAGCCAGCCATCCCGACAAAAGGCAGGAAGTATGTCTCTTCGTTCACTGCGGGCGTTGTGCCTGACGAGTTTTTTTATCGCTGACGTCCGTGACGGTCTCGGTCCTTTTCTCGGTATCTTCCTGACGCAGCGGCACTGGACGCCGGATGACATCGGTTTGCTGATGACCGCCGGAGGTCTGGCAGGACTTCTGGCCACGCTGCCGGCGGGGTTCATCACCGACACCACCAAAAACAAACGTTCCGTTCTGGCGCTGCTCTGTTTACTGATCACCCTGAGTACGCTGCTGCTCTGGTTTAGCCAGCAGAGTGGCGTTGTCGCGCTCTCGCAAATTGTCACCGGCATCTGCGCGGCGTTCGTGGGGCCGCTTATCACCGGGATCACTCTGGGGCTGACGGGGCAGAGCGGGTTTAGCGCGCAGATGGGCAAAAATGAGGCGTTCAATCACGGTGGAAATTTCCTCACGGCACTGATCGCCGGGTGCATTGCGTGGTACTGGGGCATTGGGGGCATCTTCCTGCTGATGACCTGTACAACGCTGTTAACGCTCTGTTCGCTGCTGGCGATACGCGATAAGGATATCGACAACGAGGCGGCGCGCGGCCTGAACGCGTCAGAACATCAGCCGGTGCCGGGTTTTGCGGTACTGATGAAAAACAGAGCCCTGTTCGTGACCGGGCTGACGCTGCTGTTGTTCCATCTGGCGAATGCGGCCCTGTTGCCGATGCTCAGCATGCGGGTCGCTGCCGCACCGGCCAGCGTTAATCCCGGCGTGTTTGCTGCGGCGACGGTGATTATTTCGCAGGCGGTGATGATCCCGGTGGCTATCCTGGCCTCCAGGCGAATCGAACGCTATGGTTACTGGCGTTTAATCATGCTGGCGCTGTTAATCATGCCGGTACGCGCGGCGCTGGCTGCGTCTACCGATGCACCGTTTATGATGATCCCGGTACAAATTCTTGATGGTCTTGCCGCCGGGATCCTGGGCGTGGTGGTGCCGTCATTTATCGTGGTGCTTTTGCGTGGGAGCGGGCACGTTAATGCCGGGCAGAGCGTGGTCATGCTGATGCAGGGGGTTGGCGCATCGATGAGCCCTGCCTTAACCGGGACGATCGCCGGACACTACTCTTTTGCGACGGCCTTCAGTGTGCTGAGCGCCATTGCCCTGGCTGCTGTCCTGCTCTGGTGGCGTTTCCCGAACCGGACCTGGCAGACCGATAACGCCCCGGACGGGGCGTAGCGTATGTGCCGGGCGCAACCGCCACCCGGCATGCCAGGCTTAGACTATCTCGTTAGGACACGCTTCGCCGTTTTCCAGCTGCTGTAAATTCCCCAGCGTGGTTTCGGAAATGCTGATCAGCGCCTCAGCGGTCAGGAACGCCTGGTGCCCGGTAAACAGCACGTTATGGCAGGCTGACAGGCGACGGAACACGTCGTCCTGAATGACGTCGTTAGACTTGTCTTCAAAGAACAGATCGCGTTCGTTCTCATACACGTCCATCCCCAGCGCGCCAATTTTCTGGGTTTTCAGCGCTTCAATTGCCGCCTGAGAGTCAATTAACCCGCCGCGGCTGGTGTTGATGATCATCACGCCGTCTTTCATCTGCTCAAACGCGGTCTGATTCAACAGGTGGTAGTTTTCCGGTGTGAGCGGGCAGTGCAGGGAGATCACGTCAGACTGGGAGAACAGGGTCGGGAGATCGACATATTCCACGCCCAGCTCCAGCGCGGCTGCGCTTGGGTACGGGTCAAACGCCAGCAGGCGCATACCAAAGCCTTTCAGAATGCGCAGGGCGGCCACGCCGATTTTACCGGTACCGATCACGCCTGCGGTTTTACCGTACATGGTAAAGCCGGTCAGTCCTTCCAGCGAGAAGTTTGCATCTCGGGTACGCTGATAAGCGCGGTGAATACGACGGTTCAGGGACATCATCATACCCACAGCATGTTCCGCGACCGCTTCCGGGGAGTAGGCCGGAACGCGAACCACCTTCAGCCCCAGCTCTTTCGCCGCATCAAGATCGACGTTATTGAAGCCCGCGCAGCGCAGGGCGATATACTTTACGCCGTGCTTTTTCAGCTCTTCCAGTACCGGACGACTACCGTCATCGTTCACGAAGATGCAGACGCCTTCACAGCCGTGCGCCGTTTTAGCGGTTTTTTCGGTCAGCAGAAAGTCGAAAAATTCAAGATCGAACCCGTAAGCCTCGTTAACATGTTGCAGATACTTTTTGTCGTACTGCTTTGTGCTATATACCGCGAGTTTCATAAGACTTTCTCCAGTGATTTTACATCCACGTTAGCATGATTAAAATAATCTTACAATTTATAAAATATTATTTAAATCAATAAGTTCTATCAATTATTTTAGAACATGTGAGGTTGCTAACTCCATGATATTCTTACTCCCGGACGTTACTAGGGTAAATGTAGCCAGGGACAACCAAAGGAAAAATACATGGAGTTTGGCACTGCACACGATCGGGTCTTATGGATAAAGGATGGCAACAGGCTTCTAAAACAGCAATAACCCGTTGCAGTATGACAGGTTGGCAGATGTATCAGATAGCAGAAGGGAATTGATTATGTCGCAAGAATTTGAGTTGCCATTAACCCCACCCGTTTGGCCTGCCTTATGCTATTTCATTGTATCAATAGTCGTTTTCCTGTTGCTGTATGTGGGGAAGCTGAAGGTGAATGGACTTGGTAAATACCCACTGTTCATTGTTTATACGTTGTTCGTGATCGGCATGGCCGCAGTACAAATAAACATCTTTGCGAATGGTTATGAGTTTGTGCACGGATTTTTACGTATCGATTTTGATCCTTATCGGTATGACTCGGTCTACTGGGGTTCGCTGATTTTCTCGCTCCTGTATTTGCTGGCTCTGCCACGTAACCGCTACTAACAGGGTTCACTTACTCTGAAATTTTGTCTCGCCTGATGCGTAACCTCTTGAATCTCATTTGACTTCTTCAGGTTGCGCAAAATGAAAAATTTCCCCCAGCGGGGCAGTGCATCTATCCTTATATCGGGCATTTACTTCAACTCACTTGCTAAACATGCGACAATGATCGGCACTGTCGGCTTAATTCTCTCGCTAAATCAGGATATTAACTGCCCATGAAGGGTAAATACAAAGCCGCGATTGCGCTCTTATTGCTGTTGATTTTATTGCCGCTGACGCTGCTAATGACGCTCGCCCAGTGGGTACCGACCCTCGCCGGTATCTGGTTGCCTGTCGGTACACGTATCGCCTTTGAGGAAAGCCCCAAACTGACCCGTCACGCGCTGGTGATCCCCAATCTGCGCTATCTGGTTGAGGATTGCGAGATTGCCAGGGTTGAAAACGCCACGCTGTCGCACCCCAGCCGCTGGAATCTGGATATTGGTGCGCTTGAACTTAACACGGTGTGCCTCAGTAAAATTCCCCAGTCAGCCCCCTCAACCGTTGCGCCAAAAACCCTGGCACAGTGGCAGTCGGTGCTGCCAAATACCTGGCTCACTATCCGCCGTCTTACCCTGTCTCCCTGGCAACAGTGGGAAGGGGAACTGCATGCCTCACTGACGCCTGCGGTACAGGCGGTGACCTACAACGGTGAGCAGGTCAGTTTCAAAGGGCAGCTACGCGGCCAGACTCTCTCGGTCAGTCAGCTTGATGTACAACTCCCCGGCCAGGTGCCGCCCGTAAAACTGGTGGGTGAGTTTACCCTGCCGCTGGTGCCGGATGGCGTGCCGGTGAAAGGCCATGCGGTCGCGACTTTTAACGTGCCACAGCTCACCTCGCTGGTCGATGCCGACCTGGACTGGGAGGAGAATCAGGGGCAACTGCTGGTGATGGCGCGGGATAACCCCGATCCGCTGCTCGATTTACCGTGGCAGATCACGGCACAACAGCTGAATATCAGCGACGGACGCTGGAACTGGAACCTGTCCGGCATGCCGATGAGCGGCCGCGTGGGTCTCCGGGTGGATAACTGGCAGCAGGGGCTGGAAAAAGCCACCTTTACCGGACGCCTCAATGTTCTGACTCAGGGCGATGCCGGGAAGGGTAACGCCGTGCTGAATCTCGGGCCGGGCAGGCTCAGCCTGGAAAATAGCGACATGCCGCTTCACCTGAGCGGCGAGGCCAAACAGGACGATCTGGTGCTTTACGCCAGACTCCCGGCCAGACTGACCGGCAGCCTGAACGATCCGCAGCTTGCCTTTGAGCCGGGCGCGCTGCTGCGTTCGCGCGGACGCATTATTGATTCGCTGGATATCGACGAAATTCGCTGGCCGCTGGCGGGCGTGAAGCTCACGCAAAAGGGCGTGGATGGTCGTCTGCAGGCGATTCTGCGCGCCCATGAGAACGAGATGGGGGATTTTGAACTCCACCTGGACGGCCAGGCCAACGACTTTTTACCCGATAACGGCCTCTGGCAGTGGCGTTACTGGGGCAAAGGTGGCTTTACGCCAATGAACGCGCGCTGGGATGTGGCCGGGAAAGGCGAATGGCGCGACAAGCTCATCGAGCTGACCGCGCTCTCTACCGGCTTTGACAAGCTGCAGTACGGCACCATGGAAGTCAGTAAACCGCGTCTGGTGCTGGATAAACCGGTACGCTGGGTTCGTGACCCTGTCACGCCGACATTTAGCGGTGCGCTGTCGCTCAATGCCGGAGAGACCCGTTTTGCGGGCGGCAGCGTGTTGCCCCCGTCGGTGCTGACCTTCAGCGTTGACGGAACAGACCCGACGATATTCCAGTTTAAAGGCGATCTGCATGCCGAGGCCATCGGCCCGGTGCAGGTCAACGGTCGCTGGGACGGGGAACGCCTTCGCGGTCAGGCCTGGTGGCCAAAACAATCCCTTACCGTGTTCCAGCCACTGATCCCGCCAGACTGGAAAATGACGCTGCGCGACGGTGAGCTCTATGCGCAGATGGCCTTCTCTGCCGCTGCCGATCAGGGCTTTGAGGCTGGCGGCCACGGTGTACTGAAATCCGGTAGCGCCTGGATGCCAGACAACCAGATCAACGGTGTGGATTTTGTGCTGCCGTTCCGTTTTAGCGAGGGTACCTGGTCGCTGGGCACGCGCGGCCCCGTTACGCTGCGCATTGGTGAAGTGGAAAACCTGGTGACCGCGCGCAACATCACCGCAGACCTGCAGGGTGACTACCCGTGGAGCGAGGAAAACCCGCTGCTGCTGACCAACGTCAAGGTGGAGACCCTCGGCGGGAAAATCACCATGCAGCAGCTCAGAATGCCGCAGCATGACCCGGCGCTGCTGCGCGTGGACAATATCTCCTCCAGCGAGCTGATCAGCGCCATTAATCCTAAGCAGTTTGCCCTGTCTGGCCCGATAAGCGGGGCGCTACCGTTCTGGCTGGACAATGAAAAATGGATCATTAAAGATGGCTGGCTAACCAACCCGGGGCCGATGACGCTGCGTATTGATAAAGACACCGCTGATGCCATCGTTAACGATAATATGGTTGCAGGGGCAGCGATTAACTGGCTCCGCTATATGGAAATTTCACAGTCGTGGACAAGACTCAATTTAGATAATCTGGGTGAATTAACCATGCAGGCGACCCTCAAAGGCACCAGCCGGGTTGATGGCAAAAGCAGTTCCGTAAATCTTAACTACACCCATGACGAGAACGTCTTTACTCTCTGGCGTAGCCTGCGCTTTGGAGACAATCTACAAACCTGGTTTGAGCAACACGCGGCGCTACCTGGTATCCGCAATTCGACTGGCAAGGAAAGTGAGGAACAACAATGAAAATGAGGGCTGGTGTACTCACCGTCGCCGTTGCCGCGCTCTTGACCGGCTGTACGCCGCGCATTGAAGTCGCTGCGCCGAAGGAGCCGATCACCATCAATATGAACGTCAAAATCGAACATGAGATCCACATTAAAGTCGATAAAGACGTTGAAACCCTGCTGAAATCGCGCAGCGATCTGTTCTGAGGACGCCATGAAACGATTAGCTCTGATGTTACTGACGCTGGGCATGAACGTGCAGGCGGCAACCCTGACCTTAAACGAGGCCCGGGCGCAGGGGCGTGTCGGGGAAACCCTGAGCGGGTATCTTGCCCCGGTGAAACAAGACCCCGAAACGCTGGCGCTGGTGAGCCGCATCAACGCGGCGCGTACGGAAAGCTACCAGAAGCTGGCGGACAGCAATAACCTGCCGGTTGATGAAGTGGCGAAGATGGCCGGGCAAAAGCTGGTGGCCCGCGCGCAGCCGGGAGAATACGTGAAGGGCATTAACGGAAAATGGCTGAAGAAGTAATCAGCGAAAGCGCTTGCGGTACTCGCCCGGTGAGACGCCAAAACGCTGCTTAAACGCCGTTGAAAAATGGCTATGGTCGGCAAACCCCCAGCTGTAGCCAATTCCCGCCAGCTTTTCCTCGTCGCTGGCGGAGCGCAACACCTGCGCACACAGATCCAGCCGACGATTTTTGATGTACTGCGCCACCACCAGCCCCTTATCGGCAAACATGCGGTACAGGCTGCGCACCGACATGCCGCTCTCTGCGGCAATCCATTCCGGACGCAGGGATTCCGACTGAATATGGTCATCAATCAGCGACAGAACGTTCCTGAACTGGCGCTCCTTACGCGGCTGCACCGCGTCACGCTGCTGAAACGCCGGGCGGAGCAGGCAGATCATCGCTTCCAGCGCGGCTTCGCTCTCCCGGTCACTCAGGTTGGCATTTCCCATGCTCTCCAGCAGCAGGCGATGGCTTAGCTGTACGGTTGGCAACGAGCGGGAGAGCGCGAGGGCGCAGCTTACCTCCTGAAAACGACACTGTTGCTCAATAATCTGACGGGGAACCAGCAGGGAAATCTGACGGGATTTTTGCTGCCAGTTGATGGAGCAGGGACGAGCGGCATCAAGAAGCGTAATGTCGCCGGCGTTCAGCACCGCGCGGCGATCGTCCTGCTCAATCTGCGCGCTGCCTTCAAGCTGGAACACGGTATAAAACCAGGCATCATTGCTCTGAGCGATCTCCTGACGGGAGCGGAACAGGTTAACCCCGCCTGCGGTGACGGTGCTTAACTTCAGGCTTCGGGCGTAGCTGGTTTCCAGCTCGCCGAAGAATTCCCCCTCTAAAGGACGCGCGTTAAAGCGCCCGCAGACATGGTTAATTTGCGCCAGCCACTGCTGATACCGTTCCTGTTCGCTTACACATGCCATCGTTTATCTCGCTGCGCCATCAATGTTTTCGCATTGTTGCATTTGTGTTGCGTTTTGTCAGAGCCATGAGGCTGACTATAGGAAAGAACACTCACCGGTAACAGCGTTATAAGGCGGAATTATCACGAATTGCGGCACCTGTCACAGGTGGCAAAGCGAATGTCACACAGACAAAAGCGGGAATGCGAAAGGCCTCTTAGACTGCAGTAACACCCTGCGAATAATAACGAAGGAGTACCCTATGTCTGAATCACAGGTCGCCATCCAGCCAGGCGTACAGCAGTTTCTGGACCGACATCACGGGCTGTGGATTGAGGGGCGGCAGGCCGCGTCGGAGAGTGAAAAACGGTTGAATATTTATAACCCGGCCACCGGGGAGGTTATCGCCTCTACGGCAGATGCCAGCGTCGATGATGTCGACCGCGCGGTGATGTCCGGCTGGCGAGCCTTTGTCGCCCGCACCTGGGCCGGGAAATTACCGGCAGAGCGCGAGCGCATCCTGCTGCGCTTTGCCGACCTGGTGGAGCAGCACAGCGAGGAGCTGGCCCAGCTTGAAACGCTGGAGCAGGGGAAATCCATCAATATTTCCCGTCTTTTTGAAGTGGGTTGCACCCTGAACTGGATGCGTTATACCGCCGGGCTGACCACCAAAATAACCGGCAAAACGCTCGATCTCTCCATTCCCTTGCCGCAAGGCGCACGCTATCAGGCGTGGACGCGTAAAGAGCCGGTGGGCGTGGTGGCCGGGATTGTGCCGTGGAACTTCCCGCTGATGATCGGCATGTGGAAGGTGATGCCTGCGCTGGCAGCGGGTTGCTCTATTGTCATTAAGCCGTCAGAAACCACGCCGCTGACCATGCTGCGGGTGGCGGAACTGGCGAGCGAAGCCGGTATCCCTGACGGTGTGTTTAACGTGGTGACCGGAAGCGGCGCGGTGTGCGGTGCAGCGCTGACCTCGCATCCGCATATTACCAAAGTGAGCTTCACCGGCTCCACGGCGACGGGGAAACAGATTGCCCGCGCGGCGGCGGACACGCTGACCGGCGTGACGCTGGAGCTGGGCGGCAAAAACCCGGCTATCGTGCTGAAAGACGCCGATCCGGCGTGGGTGATTGAGGGGCTGATGACCGGCAGCTTCCTTAATCAGGGTCAGGTCTGCGCCGCGAGCTCGCGTATATATATAGAAGCGCCGCTGTTTGACACGCTGGTCAGCGGGTTTGAGCAGGCGGTGAAATCCCTGAGCGTGGGGCCGGGCATGTCTCCGGAGGCGTTTATCAACCCGCTGGTGTCCCGCGCTCACTGCGACAAGGTGCAGACCTTCCTGGATGAAGCAAAATCGCGCAATGCAGAGCTGATCACCGGTAACCGTGGCCCGGACGGCAAAGGGTATTACATCTCGCCGACGCTGGTGGTCAACCCGGATCCGGGACTCCGGCTGACCCGCGAAGAGGTATTCGGCCCGGTGGTCAACCTGGTACGCGTAGCCGATGGCGAAGAGGCGCTAACCCTTGCCAACGATACCGAATATGGCCTGACCGCCAGCGTCTGGACGCAGAATATCAGTAAGGCGCTGGAGTATACCGACAGATTGCAGGCGGGCACCGTCTGGGTGAACAGCCATACGCTGATTGACGCCAACCTGCCGTTCGGCGGCATGAAGCAATCCGGCACCGGACGCGACTTCGGCCCGGACTGGCTGGACGGCTGGTGTGAAACCAAATCGGTGTGCGTGCGCTATTAATAAAAGCAAAAGGCAACCGGGAGGTTGCCTTTTTAGTGTTTGTTCCCTCTCCCGTGGGAGAGGGTCAGGGTGAGGGCATCAGGCCCTGGCGGGCTAGTTTTACAACGACCACCGATCCCGCCCGGCCTCTTTCGCGCGGTACAGCGCCGCATCGGCGCGGGCGATCAGTTCCGGGCCCGCCAGGCCCGGTGCAATTCCTGCAATCCCCATGCTGACGGTCACATGCTCACTGACTTTGGACGCACCGTGCGGTATCGCCGCCGCGCGCAGGCCGTCCTGAATGCGGCGGGCAACCTGCTGTGCAACGTTCTCCGGGCAATTAAACAGGATCACCACAAATTCTTCTCCGCCGTAGCGTGACACCACATCGTCCGGGGTGCGCACGGCCTGCTTTAGCACCTGCGCCACGCGTGTCAGACAGTCGTCACCGGCCTGATGTCCATAGGTATCGTTATAAAGCTTGAAATAATCGATATCCAGCATGATCAGCGAGAAGGCTTTATTCTGCTCAACGGCATTCTCCAGCACCACTTCCATCATCCGGCGATTTGCAGTTTTGGTGAGCGGATCCTGGTGCGCCAGCGCATCGAGCCTGGAGATCAACAGCTGGTTTTGCTGATTCCGCCGCCAGGCCTCGTCAAACCAGCTTAACAGGATAAACCGCCCGCAAAGCATAATCAGCGTGAATACGCTCCAGATGGTGACAAAGCGAAGATTAAGGCCATCATTCAGCACCCAGCTGGCGACCGGCAGGGTGAGCCAGAGCGGGAGCACAAACGAGAGTAATCCCTCCGGGTAAAAATAGAGCGCCGTCAAACCGGAGAGCAATAAAATCACGCAAAGCGGCCAGACGTGGGGAAGGTGCAGGGCGGTAATGAACCAGTAACTGCACATCGACCAGAAGGCACTGCAGACAAACAGCACTACGCTTATCCCGGCGATACGGCGCCAGGCCATCAGAATTAATGCAGCGGACAGTATAATAATGCCCAGCATTGAGGCATCGACAATCCGGGTCAGGTGTTGTGAACCGGGGTACAGCACCGCGCTGTTTTCCAGCAGGATGTGGCGCAGCAGGATCATCAGGGCAAAGCTGACGTTTACAAAGGCCAGCCAGGGCAGGTTCATCGCCAGCCCGTGATGCACCATGGCCTGACGTGTAGGCCAGGTGGCTCGTTCGGGGGGGAGGTTTTTTCTTTTTTCCATTGATGATGTTTACCCCGTCCAGGGAGAAAGAGAAATAAAAGCGGGCGGGTAAACCGCCCGTAAATCCGCGATGTTACGGCGTCACAATATTAAACCAGAAATCAAACTTATCCATGTAGCCAAGCATGGCATCAAGTTTGGCACTGTCACCGCTGATTTTGACATCGCCACTGTCCTGCGCCTGTTTCAGCGTGATCTCCTTGAGGATGATTTTGTTAAGCGTGTCCCGGTTCAGCGTGAGTGTCGCATCGGCGTCTTTCGCTTCGGCATTGGCCGTGTGATTCAGCACGCCGTTTTCCAGCTCAAGCTTATATTTACCGCCATCGCTGCCCAGATCGATATTAAATACCGATTTTGCGTCCCCGGCTTTTTGACCATTAATATGCACGGCCAGATAGTCGAAGAACATTTCCGGCGTCATCGCCCGAACGGTATCAGGGCTTGCCGTGTTTGGCGTTGGGCCTTTCACGACGCCGTTACGCAGCTCCTGCGCACCGGTGAGGTAGAAGTTACGCCACGGCCCGGATTCAGCCTGATAGCCGAGCTGCTCGAGCGCATCCGCTTCCAGGTTACGCGCGGCCTGGTTGTTCGGATCGGCAAAGACCACTTTACTGACCACCTGTGCCACCCAGCGGTAGTTGCCCTGGTCGTAGTCGGTTTTGGCTTTACTCAGAATGGCGTCAGCGCCTCCCATGTACTCCACGAATTTCTTCGCGGCATCAACAGGAGGAAGCTCATCAAGCGTTGCCGGGTTGCCGTCAAACCAGCCCAGATGAAGGACATAGGTGGCTTTTACGTCGTGACTGACTGAACCATAGTAGCCCCGGTTAGCCCAGGTATGGGCCAGCGAGTCAGGAAGGGTGAAATTCGCGGCAATTTCATCGCGCGTCAGACCTTCGTTCGCCATGCGCAGCGTCTGATCGTTAATGTAACGGTAAAGATCGCGCTGACTCTTCAGCAGCTTGACCACATTATCGTTGCCCCAGGTTGGCCAGTGGTGCTGTGCCATGATGATCTCTGCTTTGTCACCCCAGCGGACAATTGCCTGGTTGATATACTTCGACCAGGGCAGCGGTTCACGAATTTTTGCGCCGCGCAGCGAATAGGTGTTATGCAGCGTGTGAGTGACATCCTCGGCAGATTCAATGACCTTTTTCTCTTCGATATACCAGAGCATCTCTGAAGGCGCTTCTGAGCCCGGTGCCAGCATAAAATCATAGGTCAGCCCGTCGATAACCTCTTTCTGACCATCTTTCTCAATGATGTTGGTCGGTGCGATCAGGGTAACGGTACCGGCAGAGGTCGTGGTACCCAGCCCCGCACCAACCTGTCCTTTGGCATCGGGTTTCAGCAGGTTGCCGTACATGTAACTGGCGCGACGGCTCATGACGTTGCCCGCCATGATATTTTCAGCCACAGCGGCTTCCATAAACCCGGACGGGGCATAGACTTTCACTTTCCCGGATTTCACGTCAGCTTCATCCACCACGCCGCGGACGCCGCCGTAATGATCCACATGGCTGTGGGTATAGATGATGGCGACCACCGGCTTTTTACCCCGGTTTTTGTAATACAGATCCATGCCGACTTTTGCGGTTTCTGCTGATACCAGCGGATCGACCACGGTAATTCCTTCTTTACCTTCGATAATCGTCATATTCGACAGATCGAGGTTGCGGATCTGATATACCCCGTCGGTCACTTCGAACAGGCCACTGATATTAATCAGCTGAGATTGACGCCATAAACTGGGATTAACGGAATCCGGTGCTTTATCACCCTCTTTAATAAAGGCGTACTGTTGCGGATCCCAGATAACATTCCCTTGCTCCCCTTTGATAATCTCCTGCGGCAGTGGGGCAATAAACCCTTTATGTGCATTGGTGAAGTCGGTGTTATCGGAGAAAGGGAGTTGGTTGAAAAGGGCATTATTCGCCTGTTGCGTCGCCGCGGTCGCGTCCTTTGGGGCTTCGGCGGAATAAGAGGGACTGACGGAAACGAGAAGCCCAGCCAGAGCAAGACTTCTGACAATCAAATTCAATTTCATCTAAAACCTCTCAGAGAAAGTACTACGTTACGGTGATTAAACGTCGTGTCCTGGCTGAAAATGTTTGAAAAGATGTCATTAGAATGAGTGGTTAAATAACTATAATCAGGCTGAGAGATTCGGCAAATAAATGAATAAAAAACCGGGCATTACGCCCGGTCGGTGATTATTTTTGTTCGTCTTTTTTTCTGCCAAGCGTTGGCGTTTCGTCAAAGAAGTTCCACGGCTTAAGCAATGTATGCACCCATTCCGTTGGCATGATGGGCCACTCTTCCGCGCGGGCAACGTGCGTGGTTCCGGTGGTCATCCAGACCACATCGTCCTGATTAGTGAGTGACTCATTGTCTTTGCTGTACTGACCCAGCCCCGTATCGTGCGTGGAGCGGTTCGGGAATTTCCCTTCCGGGTACATTTCGTCAGGATGGTAACGCGTCACCCACAGCTGTTTATCCATAAAGCTCAGGCGATGGTAGATCCACTCGTCCGGTGCAAACTTCGCGCCCGTGGCTACCGGGTGCGTGCCACCCGCGTAAGGGATGATCTGGTACGAGACCGGGTTCCCCATACGGTTCTCTTTGCGGGTGTTGCTCAGCAGGCGAATGGTACCCGGATCGAATTTCTGCGCCGCCTGCTGTTCTGTATCGATATCGTACTGATTGACCTGCATGGTACTGGTACGCGGGCCGCCAGCCGTGTTCGGTTTCACCTGCGGATCCATCGCCACCAGTTTATTGTCGATGCCATCCACATCCATATCGAGACGGAAGTTATAGATGTGCTGGTGGGTGGTACCGACGATGTTGTGATCGATTAAGGTGCCGTATCGGGTGTCGTCTTTGGCGCTGGCGTCATGCATCGTTTTGGCCTGCACGCCTTTCACGGCTTCAATCCCGGTGGCTCCGGCATCAATGCCGATGGTGCCGTTTTCGTGGAATACCCAGTCGAAGATGTAATCGTAGTTGCCAACGGTGCTTACCCAGCGCACCACCAGCTCACGGCGTTCGGTGCTGACGTTTGGCTTGCCCATCTCCTGATGCTTATATTCAGGCCCGGCGTAGCGCTCGAAAATGGCGATGGCACGTGGGATCTCCATCGGCGTACCGGTGTAATCCGGGATGGTTTCATTGAGCATCACGGCGTTGGACGGCACATCTTTGCCGCGCACCAGCGGGGAGGTCAGGGTGCCCATGCCATAGTCGCCCGAATCGAGATAGGCTTTAAAGTACCAGCCCACATCCGGATCGCCGTAAGGGACGATCATCCCGCCCAGGGAGCCCTGATACATGACCTGGCGTTTCTTACCGTTGTCGTTGTACGTGACGGTCGAGATCATCGGCCCCACGCGGGAGTCCAGACTCAGGTGGAAATCCCAGTTCTGCCAGTGCACCATGTCGCCGGTAATGGTGTAGTTCTTGCCTTCCGGTTCGATGATCTCAAGCGGTTTTTTCGGGGTTTCGATGCGGTCACGGCCATCATACGGACGCGGAGTCATGGGCACCGGAACAACCGCGCCTTCTTCAATTTTCTGGATCTTCTTCTGTTCGAGATCAACCACCGCCACCAGATTCTCAATCGGGTGTGCCCAGTAGTTACCGTCGCCCACATCCAGATAGCTCACCACCTTCAGCAGACGGTCTTCCTGCTTCAGGCCGTCTTTGCCGTCAAAATAGCCGACGGTCAGCGGGGTCGTGATCACGTTCTTCGTATCGCTGATGCCGCGTTTTTTCAGCACCTCAGCAAATTCCGGGCTCTCGTTGATGATTTGCTGCACGGTGGTGAAATCATCCAGCAGCACCATGCCGTGCGCATCCTTTACGGCCTCCCAGCGCAGGATTTTCTTATCCTTCAGATCCACACGACTTTCGATGACGTGTTTGCCGTCCAGCATGGTGATATTCGCCTGACGCGGGGCATCCACCGCCGTTCCGTTTAGCACAAAGTCCCACACTTTGGCTTTCTCGGGCTCGGCCAGGGCAATCTGAGTGAAGCGGGTGTTCGGTTTAAAATCCTTTGAGGCTTTGACGATGGCCACGGCTTGCTTAATCTCATCCGCCGTTAACGCATTTAGCGGATGGGGGCGTTTCTCAACCTGGAACGTCTGGTCGAGGCCGGACTGGAAGACATCATTGATAAAGGTGTCCGAGATAAAGGCCTTGTTGTCTTTCATCACCACCGGCACCGACAGCGCAAGGGGTTTGCCATTAACGATGGCGGTGTTAGCGCCTGGCTTAACCTTTACGAACGCACCGTCTTTCGCAATGGTGAACATCTGTGCGTAATCATCCCATTGTACCTCTGCGCCAAAATCTGCCAGCGTTTTGTCCATTGGGACCATATGCGCCTCACTGCCGTGAGCGAAAACGGGAGATTGCCAGGCACAGCAGAGCGCAACGGCCAGAGCCAGTGCCGTTCTACGGGCAGAAAATGAAGAATTGCTTCTCATCGTAGACCTCATCTTGTTGTGTTTATTGTGTTGTGAGTCTTATCCTGACAGGCGCGTGAAAAAAGCGTTTGCCTGCATCTGCCAGGTTATTTGTCAGTCTTGCCAGGTTAAAAAAGTGCGGGGATAAATCACATCCCCGGTAAATAGCGTTGATGATCAGTAGGGTGATCTATCGAGATGTATATGTACGTCGTACCCAACCGTGTTGAACGAGTAAACATTGCCACGAACGTGGAGATAAATTTCACCGTCTTTTACGGTCGCGGTGGCTTTATCATCATTGGTGACCATAACAGGCTTAATGTCCTTAATATGAGACATAAACGCTTCGGGGCTTTTTCTCGCATCATAGAGATAAAAGTGAAACGTATCTTTGGATAATGAACTTGCCTCTACCCGCGTGATATACAAATTTAATTGCTCATTAACCTTCATTTTTCCCTGCAGGTTTTCATACACGGTGAAAAGATCGCGAAAAGGGTACAAGATGAAGCCCAGGAGAATGACAACCATCACCCCGACTCGCCAGTTAAAAACCCGACCGTCGCGCATAATCTATTCCTGCTCTTATCCATAATTGGTCAACCGGGTCATCACCATATGCAAAGGCATCCTGGTATTTGGCAAATTCTACCGGATCGCTTGTTCCAGCAAGGATCTGCGCAGCACCTGCACCCCGAAGTAACACACCATCAGGGATGCCCGCTGCCGCGCCCACGGCACCGAAATGGAAATTTCCAAAGTTGGCATACTGGGCACGGCCTTGCTTAAAATCCCATGGACCATGGTTTCTCACCATTTGATAAAACCATACGTAAGTCATCAATGAGGCACCGCCATGAAATCGGGCTATTACCATATGGCTTACAACATCAACCCCTGGTGGTGAAAAAGAAGAGATATCGTACGGCGTGGAATATAAAGGAGTACGCATAATTAACGCTCTGCCCAGCTATCTGCGAAACGCAAATTACCGTCGCAATACGTCCAGGTAATCTTGTCATAGCGCAGCTCCACAACTTCAAGATGATTGTGTTTTTCTTTCGTTTGATCCTTCGTGTCATGCATTAAGGGCGTAACGGAAACGACGCGAATATTATCGAGATGCATATTGTAATATTCCACTTCCTGTCCGGCATTGTTTATGCGATACCATTTGAATTCCGCCGTTTTTAGTGTTTGCCCAGTCGCAACAGCTTTCATCAGATAAGGGGAAGAGGAATCAATCTCCTTTTGAAAAACGATGGGGGCATGGTTACGTTTACCAGTGATTTTTCCCGTTAAAGCATCTGTTGGCAGCCGGAGGTTATGCGTAAAGCCAGTAACTTCTATGCTCCCTTCACGATCATGAACATCTACCGAGCCGGTGATTTTTGCACCGCCGTCGTCAGTTAAGAAAAGATATACAGGAATTGCCATAGTCTACTCATCATCCATGTAATTTAGTTGGGGGAAAATTCCCGCAAGGGATAATAACCATGCTAAGTATGTGGTCAATTTTCTTAATGTTTCTGGATGTAAATTAGCCAGGCTATGCGGACTGGATGATGTGTTACCCAAAGCCATCCAGTCCGTGTTTTCCCCTCTTTTTAAGTGTGATTAACTGATTAAACCCGCACGGGTAACAGCCTTAAAAATCACCCTGCTGGCGAGCCACCAGCGTCAGAATGGAGTACAGCGCTACCGCCTGCTGGTGCTGATTGAAAATCTCAACCGCCCATTCGACCACGCCGGTGGGTTTTTCATCCGCCGTACGCTGTTTCTTCAGGGTTTTACGTTTGCAGGTCAGGCGCACCTGAATGGTATCGCCCGGTTTCACCGGCTCGATAAAGCGCAGGTTTTCCATGCCGTAGTTGGCGATCACCGGCCCCACACCTGCATCAACAAACAGCCCGGCGGCAGCGGAAATCAGGAAGTAACCGTGTACCACCCGCTCGCCAAAGATCGACTCCGCTGCGCCAATTTTGTCCATGTGAGCATAGAAATGATCCCCGCTCAGGCAGGCAAAGTTAACGATATCGGCTTCCGTCAGGGTTCGGCGCGGCGTCAGCAGGCTGTCGCCCGGCTGCAATTCCTCGAAGTATTTGCGGAACGGATGAACGCGATCTTCATGCACCGTCGCGCCGCGTACCCACTGTTTGCCGATGGCGGCCAGCATGGTCGGGCTGCCCTGAATGGCGGTGCGCTGCATATAGTGATTGACCGCACGCAGGCCACCCAGCTCCTCGCCGCCGCCTGCACGTCCGGGACCGCCGTGCACGAGCTGCGGAAGCGGAGAACCGTGGCCGGTAGACTCTTTTGCTGACTCTTCATTGAGGATCTGAATGCGACCGTGTGCCCGCGCTGCACCAGAAATAAACTGGCGGGCGAGCGCGGGATCCGCCGTGACCAGCGTCCCGGCCAGGCTACCGCCGCCCGCGCGGGCAAGCTGCATCGCATGGTCTGCGTGGCGATATGGCATAAGAGTCGCCACCGGGCCGAACGCTTCGGTGGCGTGCACCGCCGGGGTCTCATCCGGCTGCGGGCAAAAGAGCAGAGTTGGCGGGTAAAACGCCCCGGCGGCCTGCAGATCGGCTTTTCCGCCCAGGCGAACCTGGCAGCCTGCGGCCACAAGCTGATCCACCTTCTCCTGCACGTCCGCACGCTGTTCGCTATTGACCAGGGAACCCATTTTCACGCCTTCCTGCGCCGGGTCGCCCACCACCACCTTTTCCAGCCGGGCGATCAGCGCCTGACTTACCGCGTCAATCTGGTGTTGCGGCACGATAATGCGGCGGATGGCGGTACATTTCTGTCCGGCCTTGGCGGTCATCTCACGTACAACCTCGCGAATGAACAGGGCGAACTCGGGCTGTTCCGGCGTCACGTCTTCTCCCAGCACGCAGCAGTTCAGGGAGTCGGCTTCCATGGTGAACGGGATCGCGTTTGCCACAATATTCGGGTGAACACGCAGGGTCTGGCCGGTGCTGGCGGAGCCGGTAAACGTCACCACATCCTGGCTGTCGAGATGGTCCAGCAGATCGCCCGCGCCGCCGCAGATCA
Source organism: Enterobacter cloacae complex sp. 309I3 (assembly GCF_050031595.1). Taxonomy (NCBI): domain Bacteria; kingdom Pseudomonadati; phylum Pseudomonadota; class Gammaproteobacteria; order Enterobacterales; family Enterobacteriaceae; genus Enterobacter; species Enterobacter cloacae complex sp. 309I3. The sequence goes on from NZ_JBLGWI010000001.1 coordinate 2,262,674, forward strand.
GGCTGATGGCGCCGTCCGGCACCAGACCGCTCTCCACGATCGCTTTCACCATCGCCTGCGTCACCTGCGCGGTGGCGGTAGCGGGTTTGATGATCGCCGGCATCCCGGCAAGCCACGTGGGGGCGAGTTTTTCCAGCATTCCCCAGCAGGGGAAGTTGAAGGCGTTAATATGCACCGCCACGCCCGATTTCGACGTCAGCACATGGCGCGCCGCAAAGCCGCCTTCTTTCGACAGCGGGATCAGTTCGTCCTCGGGCCACAGCGTGTCGTCCGGTAATTCACGGCTCCCCAGACTGGCATAGGTGAACAGCGTGCCAATCCCACCTTCAATATCTACCCAGCTGTCGGCCTTTGTCGCGCCGGTCTGGGCTGAGAGAGCATAAAACGTCTCTTTCAGGCTGAGCAGGTGCTTCGCCACCGCTTTCAGCATCGCCGCGCGTTCGATAAAGGTCATGGCGTGGAGCGCTTCACCGCCATGCGTAATGGCATAGCGACGTGCCGCCGCCATGTCCAGCCCTTCGCTGGTCACGCTCCAGAGCGCTTCACCGCTGATGGCGTGATGAATAGTACGTTCGCGGCCCCGGCCAGACTGCCAGACACCGGACAAGAAACTGGCTAACTGCTGCATCTCTTATCTCCACATGTTTCGTTATTTCACTATCAATAGTTTGATCATGAATCATAAAAATCAAGCTGAGTTTTAATGAATTGTTAACAATGTGATCTGAAGGGAAGGTGTGCGGCGGTTGTAGCCCTGATGTGGCGGCCTTTGCATAAAAGCCCTGCGAGCGACATCACAAAATCAGGAAACATTTCTTGGGGTTATATTTAACCTTTGTGTAACTTTTAAAAAACAAAGTGATTCACAATTACGCTTTAAGTTGCAAACTAACGAATCATAAAGGTGATGACGTGACGCAAGAACAACGCTTTGAGCAGCGCATAGCGCAGGAGACGGCGATTGAGCCTCAGGACTGGATGCCGGAAGCCTATCGCAAGACGTTGATCCGCCAGATTGGTCAGCACGCCCACTCTGAAATTGTCGGCATGCTGCCGGAAGGGAACTGGATCACCCGTGCCCCGACGCTACGCCGCAAAGCGATCCTGCTGGCGAAAGTGCAGGACGAAGCCGGGCACGGGCTGTATCTCTACAGCGCGGCTGAAACGCTGGGCTGCGCGCGGGAAGACATCTACCAGAAAATGCTCGACGGCAAGATGAAATACTCCTCCATCTTTAACTATCCGACGCTGAGCTGGGCCGATATCGGCGTAATCGGCTGGCTGGTGGACGGTGCCGCTATCGTCAATCAGGTGGCGCTGTGCCGGACCTCTTACGGGCCGTACGCCCGCGCGATGGTGAAAATCTGTAAAGAAGAGAGCTTCCACCAGCGTCAGGGGTTTGAAGCCTGCATGGCGCTGGCGCAGGGGAGCGACGCCCAGCGGCAGATGCTGCAGGATGCCATCAACCGTTTCTGGTGGCCCGCCCTGATGATGTTCGGACCAAACGACGACAACTCGCCGAACAGCGCCCGCAGTCTCGCCTGGAAAATTAAACGCTTTGGCAATGACGAACTGCGTCAGCGCTTCGTCGACAACACCATCCCGCAGGTGGAGATGCTGGGGATGACGGTACCCGATCCCGACCTGCGCTTTGACGAGGAAACCGGCCACTACCGCTTCGGTGAGATTGACTGGCAGGAGTTTGACGAGGTGATCAACGGACGCGGGATCTGCAACCACGAACGCCTGGCCGCCAAGCGCAAAGCCTGGGAAGAGGGGGCGTGGGTGCGTGAAGCCGCACTGGCGCATGCAGAAAAACAACGCGCCCGTCAGGCCGCATAAGAGGAAATCACGATGAGCAATGTCTACTGGCCGCTGTACGAAGTGTTCGTACGCAGCAAACAAGGGTTATCCCACCGCCATGTTGGCAGTCTGCATGCCGCTGACGATCGCATGGCGCTGGAAAACGCGCGGGACGCCTATACCCGCCGCAGCGAAGGCTGCTCGATCTGGGTGGTGAAGGCGAGCGAGATCGTTGCCTCTCAGCCGGAAGAGAGCGGCGAGTTCTTCGACCCGGCGGAAAGCAAGGTCTATCGCCACCCGACGTTTTACACCATTCCTGATGGCATCGAGCATATGTGAGGTCAGGGATGAAAACAGTATCTGCATACGCCCTGCGTCTGGGCGACAACGGTCTGGTGCTCTCGCAGCGCCTGGGAGCCTGGTGCGGACACGCGCCGGAGCTGGAAATCGACCTTGCGCTCGCCAACATCGGTCTCGATCTGCTGGGGCAGGCGCGCAACTTCCTCGCCTGCGCGGCAGAGCGGGAAGGTCAGGGCGATGAAGACACCCTGGCCTTCGGCCGCGATGAGCGTCAGTTTCACAATTTACTGTTGGCAGAACAGCCGAACGGCAACTTCGCCGACACGATCGCCCGCCAGTATCTGATGGACGCGTGGAATGTTGCCCTCTACGAACGGCTGATCCACAGCAGCGACAGTCAGCTTGCCGCCATCGCCGCCAAGGCGATTAAAGAGGCGCGTTATCACCTGCGCTTTAGCCGCGGCTGGCTGGTGCGCCTGGGAGACGGCACCGAAATCTCGTCGCAAAAAATGCAGCAGGCCATCGACAACCTGTGGCGCTTTACGGCCGAGTTGTTCGAGGCGGATGACGTTGAGCTTGAGCTTATTGAGTCCGGCGTTGCGGTTGATCCGCGCACCCTGCGCCAGCCGTGGGAACACGAAGTGTTTGCCGGACTGCGGGAAGCCACCCTGCGCGTGCCCGATGAGACGGCCTATCGTACCGGCGGAAAACGCGGGCTGCATACCGAGCATCTGGGCCCGATGCTGGCAGAGATGCAGTATCTCCAGCGCGCGTATCCCGGTCAGCAGTGGTAAAGGAGAACGCCATGCAACGTCTTGTCGACATCGCCCCCCCACAGGTTCCGCACATCTGGTCCCTGTTAAGCCAGATCCCGGACCCGGAAGTGCCGGTGCTCACCATCACCGATTTAGGCATGGTGCGTAGCGTCACCGCGCAGGGCGAAGGCTGGGTGATTGGCTTTACGCCAACCTATTCAGGCTGCCCGGCGACGGAACACCTGCTTGGCGCCATCCGCGACACCCTGACGGCGCACGGTTATACGCCGGTGCACATTGTGCTGCAGCTTGAACCCGCCTGGACGACCGACTGGATGACCGCCGATGCGCGTGAACGTCTGCGCGCGTATGGCATCAGCCCACCCGTGGGGCATAGCTGTCATGCCCACGTTCCCGCTGAGGTGAGCTGCCCGCGCTGCGCCAGCACCGACACCTCGCTTATCAGTGAGTTTGGTTCTACGGCCTGTAAGGCGCTGTATCGCTGTAATACCTGCCGCGAACCCTTCGACTATTTCAAATGTATTTGAGGTTGCCATGACAACGTTTCATTCATTAACAGTGGCAAAAGTAGAACCCGAAACCCGCGATGCGGTGACCATCACCTTCGCGGTTCCGCAGGCGTTGCAGGAGGCTTACCGCTTTCGTCCCGGCCAACACCTGACCCTGAAAACCAGACTGGGTGCAGACGAACTGCGTCGCTGTTACTCCATCTGCCGGAGTAGCGCGCCGGGGGAGATCAGCGTCGCGGTTAAAGCCATTGAAGGCGGGCGTTTCTCTCGTTATGCCCGGGATGAGATCAAACCGGGCATGACGCTGGAGGTGATGGTTCCCCAGGGGCATTTTGGCTATCAGCCACAGCCTGAACGGGAAGGTCACTATCTGGCGATTGCCGCGGGCTCCGGCATCACCCCGATGCTGGCGATTTTATCCGCCACGCTGGCCGCCGAACCGAACAGCCACTTCACCCTGATCTACGGCAACCGCAGCAGCCAGAGCATGATGTTCCGTCAGGCGCTGGCAGACCTGAAGGATAAATACCCGCAGCGGTTGCAGCTGCTTGCCATCTTCAGCCAGGAGCGGCTGGACAGCGACCTGCTTTACGGCCGTATCGACGGTGAAAAGCTGCAGGCGCTGGCAAAAACGCTGATCAACTTCCGCCAGTACGACGAGGCCTTTATCTGCGGCCCGGCCGCGATGATGGACGAGGCTGAAGCGACCTTAAAAGCGCTGGGAATGGCCGAAAAATCCATTCACCTTGAGCGGTTCAATACGCCGGGCACGGCCGTTAAGCGCGCGGTGAGCGTGCAGGCGGAAGGCCAGAAGGTGATCGTGCGCCAGGACGGACGTGACCGCGAGATCGTCCTCACGGCGGACGACGAGAGCATTCTTGATGCCGCCCTGCGCCAGGGGGCGGATCTGCCGTATGCCTGCAAGGGAGGCGTCTGCGCCACCTGTAAATGCAAAGTGCTGCGCGGCAAGGTGGACATGGCGACCAACTACAGCCTGGAGCCGGACGAACTGGCCGCCGGGTATGTGCTGAGCTGTCAGGCGCTGCCGCTAACCGCCGACGTGGTCGTCGACTTTGACGCTAAGGGGATGGCATGAGCGAACTTCTGGTCACCCGTTATGACCGCGTGCTGCAACTCACGCTCAACCGGCCGGCGGCACGCAACGCCCTTAACAATGCGCTGCTGACACAGCTTGCAGAACAGCTGGAGGCGGCGGCAAGCGATAACACCCTCTCTGCCTGTGTAATTTACGGCAGCGAGCGCTGCTTTGCGGCCGGAGCCGATCTCAACGAAATGGCAGAAAAAGATCTGCCTGCCACCCTGAACGATAGTCGTCCTCAGCTGTGGAAGCGGATAGACGCCTTCAATAAACCGCTGATTGCCGCCGTGAACGGTTTTGCACTCGGGGCTGGCTGCGAGCTGGCCCTGCTGTGCGACGTAGTGATTGCCGGTGACAACGCCCGCTTCGGACTGCCGGAAATTACGCTTGGGATCATGCCTGGTGCGGGCGGCACGCAGCGCCTGATCCGCTGCGTGGGTAAATCGCTCGCCAGCAAAATGGTACTGACCGGGGAAAGCATTACGGCGCAGCAGGCCCAGCGAGCCGGTCTGGTCAGCGACATTTTCCCGGCCTCGCTGACGCTGGAATACGCCCTGAAACAGGCAGCGCTGATGGCGCGCCACTCGCCGCTGGCGCTACAGGCGGCTAAACAGGCGCTGCGCCAGTCGCAGGAGGTGCCGCTGCAGGCGGGTCTGGCGCAGGAGCGTCAACTGTTCACGCTGCTCTCGGCCACGGAAGACAGGCGAGAAGGCATCGACGCCTTCTTACAGAAACGTACTCCCGACTTTAAAGGACGCTAATTGTGGAATTTATTCTCAGTCATGTAGAGCAAGGCGTAATGACCCTGACGCTGAACCGTCCGGAGCGTCTGAACAGCTTTAACGATGTGATGCACCAGCAGCTTGCAGAATGCCTGAAGCAGGCCGAGCGCGATGAGACGATCCGCTGTCTGCTGATCACCGGCGCAGGGCGCGGCTTCTGTGCCGGGCAGGATCTGAACGACCGTAACGTCGACCCGAACGGTCCGGCGCCGGATCTGGGGATGTCCGTCGAGACCTTTTATAACCCGCTGGTGCGTCGTCTGGCTGCGCTGCCAAAACCGGTGATTTGCGCGGTCAACGGCGTGGCGGCAGGAGCAGGAGCCACGCTGGCGCTGGGGTGCGACATGGTGATTGCCGCGCGTTCCGCCACCTTTGTGATGGCCTTCAGCAAGCTGGGGTTAGTCCCGGACTGCGGCGGAACCTGGTTCCTGCCGCGCGTGGCCGGACGTGCCCGCGCCATGGGGCTGGCGCTGCTTGGCGACAAACTGAGCGCCGAACAGGCGCACGCCTGGGGAATGATCTGGCAAGTGGTGGATGACGACCAGCTCTCCAGCACGGCGCAGCAGCTGGCGCTGCACTTTGCCTCGCAGCCCACCTTTGGGCTGGGGCTGATCAAGCAGGCGCTTAACGCCGCGGAAACCAATACCCTGGACGCACAGCTTGACCTGGAGCGCGATTATCAACGGCTGGCCGGACGCAGCGACGATTACCGCGAAGGCGTGAGCGCCTTTCTGGCGAAGCGCGTGCCGAATTTTACGGGGAAGTAAGATGCTGAACATTCGTACTGTCGCCGTCATTGGAAGCGGGACAATGGGCGCCGGAATAGCCGAAGTCGCGGCAAGCCATGGGCATCAGGTGATGATGTACGACATCGCCTCAGACGCCATTTCCCGCGCCATTGACGGCATTCGCCAGCGCCTGGCCTCCCGGGTGACGCGGGGCAAACTCACTGAGGAGGCCTGTGGGCAGATCCTCGCCCGGCTGACCCCGGTCACGGATATCAGTGCGCTAACCGCGGCGGACCTGGTGATAGAAGCCGCCTCCGAGCGCCTTGAGGTGAAAAAAGCGCTGTTTGCCGAACTGGCGGAGATCTGCCCGCCGCAGACCCTGCTTACCAGCAACACATCTTCTATCTCGATCACGGCGATTGCGGCGGATATCCGTCATCCCGAGCGGGTGGCAGGCCTGCATTTCTTTAACCCGGCACCGGTGATGAAGCTGGTGGAGGTGGTGAGCGGGCTGGCGACCTCGCCGGAAGTGGCCGACGCGCTGTGCGAGCTGGCGCTGAACTGGGGGAAACAGCCGGTGCGCTGCCAGTCAACGCCGGGCTTCATCGTAAACCGCGTGGCGCGTCCGTTCTATTCCGAAGCCTGGCGCGCGCTGGAGGAACAGGTTGCAGCCCCTGAAGTGATTGATGCGGCCCTGCGCGAAGGCGGCGGTTTCCCGATGGGGCCGCTGGAACTGACCGATCTGATTGGGCAGGACGTTAACTTCGCCGTGACCTGTTCGGTGTTTAACGCATTCTGGCAGGAGCGGCGTTTTCTCCCTTCACTGGTGCAGCAGGAGCTGGTACTGGCGGGGCGACTGGGCAAAAAAAGCGGGAAGGGCGTTTACGACTGGCGCGGCGAATCGCCACAGGTGCCATGGCTCGACGCGATCAACGACAGCTTTAGCCCAATGCGGGTTGAACGAAAGCGTGACGGTGTCACGGAAATCGATGATGTGTTGCTAATTGAAACGCAGGGCGAAACCGCTCAGGCGCTGGCGCTGCGCCTCAACTGCCCGGTGGTGGTGGTTGATCGCATTGAACGCGACGTGGCGGTGATTGCGTCGGCAGCCAGCAACCCGCATACCGCGACGCAAAAAGTCATCCGCTACCTGCAACAGCAGGGAAAGCGGGTGGTGCAGATTGCCGATTACCCTGGCCTGCTGGTCTGGCGCACGGTGGCGATGATTGCCAACGAAGCGCTGGATGCGCTGCAGAAAGGGGTCGCCAGCGAAAAAGATATCGATACCGCCATGCGTCTGGGCGTGAACTACCCGTCCGGGCCGATTGCCTGGGGCGAGCGGCTGGGCTGGCAACGTCTGTTAACGCTGCTGGAAAACCTGCAGCGTCATTACGGTGAAGAACGTTATCGCCCCTGTTCACTGCTGCGCCAGCGTGCGCTTCTGGAGAGTAGCTATGAGTCATAACGCCTGGCATAACGCCCGCACCATGTACGAACAGGATGCCTGCGCGCAGGCAATGGGGATGGACATTATCGACATGGACGAAGGTTACGCAGTGGTGACCATGACCATCACCCCGCAGATGCTTAACGGCCATAAAACCTGCCACGGCGGACAGCTCTTCTCGCTGGCCGACACCGCGTTTGCCTACGCCTGCAACAGCCAGGGGCTGGCGGCGGTGGCCTCTGGCTGCACAATCGATTTCCTTCGACCGGGCTTTGTCGGAGACAAGCTGACCGCCACCGCGCGGGTTAAGCATCAGGGCAAACTGACCGGCGTATATGACATCGAAATTCAGAACCAACAACAGAAAACCGTCGCTCTCTTTCGCGGAAAATCCCACCGCATCGGCGGCAATGTGACAGGAGAAGCCTGATGCGTGACGCATTTATTTGTGATGGGGTGCGAACCCCGGTGGGGCGGTACGGCGGGGCGTTATCCGCCGTACGCGCGGACGATCTGGGCGCCATACCGCTGCGTGCCTTGCTGGAGCGCTATCCGCAGCTCGACCCGGAGCGGATTGATGATGTGATCTTCGGCTGCGCCAACCAGGCGGGGGAAGACAACCGCAACGTGGCGCGTATGGCGTCGCTGCTGGCCGGGTTGCCGCAGACCGTCTCCGGCACGACGATCAACCGCCTGTGCGGCTCGGGGCTGGATGCGGTTGGCTTTGCTGCACGCGCCATAAAATCCGGTGATGGCGATCTGCTGATTGCCGGTGGCGTGGAGTCGATGTCCCGCGCGCCGTTTGTGATGGCGAAAGCCACCGCGGCGTTTCAGCGCCAGGCGGAGATCTTCGATACCACCCTTGGCTGGCGATTTGTGAATCCGCTCATGCATCAGACGTTCGGAACTGACAGCATGCCGGAAACGGCAGAGAATGTAGCTGAATTGTTAAATATCAGCCGTGCCGATCAGGATGCGTTCGCGCTGCGCAGCCAGCAGCGTACCGCCCTGGCGCAGCAAAACGGCATTCTGGCGCAAGAGATTGTGCCGGTGCTGGTGCCGGGGAAAAAAGGGACCGTCACGGAGGTCTCTGTTGATGAGCACCCGCGCGCCGACACCACGCTGGCGCAACTTGCCGCCCTGAAAGCGCCGTTTCGTAAAAATGGCGTCGTTACCGCAGGTAACGCTTCTGGGGTGAACGATGGCGCCGCTGCACTGATTATCGCCAGCGAGCAGATGGCGCTCGCACAGGGGCTTGTGCCGCGCACGCGGATTGTGGCCATGGCCACCGCAGGCGTGGAGCCACGTCTGATGGGGCTAGGGCCGGTGCCCGCCACCCGTAAAGTGCTGGAGCGAGCGGGGCTCAGTATTAACGAGATGGATGTGATTGAGCTGAACGAAGCCTTCGCCTCGCAGGCGCTGGGCGTGCTGCGTCAGCTGGGTTTGCCGGACGATGCCGCACACGTCAATCCGAACGGAGGGGCCATTGCGTTAGGCCATCCGCTGGGAATGAGCGGTGCCAGGCTGGTGCTGGCCGCGAGCAATGAATTGCATCGACGCCACGGGCGCTACGCGCTGTGTACGATGTGCATCGGTGTGGGTCAGGGCATTGCCATGATCCTTGAGCGTGTTTGAGCGAACAATAATGTGAGTACCCTGCGATGATAAATACAACAAAGCTTGATCTGATCGAAACCGCGTCCATTGACGAATTACAGGCGTTGCAGACCCAACGTCTGAAATGGACGCTGAACCACGCCTATAACAACGTGCCGATGTACAAACGTAAGTTTGATGCCGCGGGCGTTCACCCTGACGATTTCCGCGAACTGGCCGATATTCGCAAGTTCCCGTGCACCACCAAGCAGGATCTGCGCGATAACTATCCGTTCGATACCTTCGCCGTACCGATGGAGCAGGTGGTGCGTATTCACGCCTCCTCCGGCACAACCGGGAAACCGACCGTCGTGGGCTATACCCAGGGCGACATTGACAACTGGGCCAATCTGGTGGCCCGCTCCCTGCGTGCCGCCGGGGGCAGCGCGAAGGACAAAATCCATGTGGCCTATGGTTATGGTCTGTTTACCGGCGGGCTGGGCGCTCACTACGGTGCCGAGCGTTTAGGGGCCACGGTGATCCCGATGTCCGGCGGCCAGACCGAGAAGCAGGCGCAGCTGATCCGCGATTTTAAGCCGGATATGATCATGGTGACGCCTTCCTACTGCCTCAACCTGATTGAAGAGCTGGAGCGCCAGATGGGTGGCGATGCCAGCGCCTGCTCCCTGCGCGTGGGCGTGTTCGGTGCCGAGCCGTGGACCCAGGCGATGCGTCATGAGATCGAAAAACGGTTAGGCATTACGGCGCTGGATATCTACGGCCTTTCGGAAGTGATGGGGCCGGGCGTGGCGATGGAGTGTCTCGAAACCGCCGACGGCCCGACCATCTGGGAAGATCACTTCTACCCGGAGATCGTCAACCCGAACGACGGCACCCCGCTTAATGACGGCGAGCAGGGCGAACTGCTGTTCACCACGCTGACCAAAGAGGCGCTGCCGGTGATCCGCTATCGCACCCGTGACCTGACCCGTCTGCTGCCGGGTACCGCCCGCACCATGCGCCGCATGGACAGGATCAGCGGTCGCAGTGATGACATGCTCATTATCCGCGGTGTGAACGTCTTCCCGTCGCAGCTGGAAGAGGAGATTGTGAAGTTTGAGCATCTCTCTCCGCATTACCAGCTGGAGGTGAACCGTCGGGGGCATCTTGATTCACTTTCTGTAAAAGTGGAGCTGAAAGAGAGCAGTCTTTCGCTGACCCACGAACAGCGCTGTCAGGTCTGCCATCAGCTGCGTCATCGCATAAAATCGATGGTCGGGATTTCCACGGACGTCATGATCGTTAACTGCGGCAGCATCCCGCGCTCGGAGGGGAAAGCCTGCCGGGTGTTTGACCTGCGTAAAGTGGCGGCCAACGGTTGAATTATCCTCATTCTACGTTCCCTCTCCCACAGGGAGAGGGTGTATTGAGTTCCCTCTCCCTGTGGGAGAGGGTTAGGGTGAGGGTCTATCCAGGATTCGTATGCTATGATTCATCCAGGACAAAAACACCAACAGAATGAATCACATGAAACTCGACGCCTTTATTCAGCATGCGGTCAGTTCGGTTCCCATCAGCGGGACGTCGCTAATCTCTTCATTATACGGTGATGCGCTTTCCCATCGCGGCGGCGAGATCTGGCTTGGCAGCCTGGCCGCGTTGCTTGAAGGGATGGGTTTTGGCGAGCGCTTCGTGCGAACCGCGCTGTTTCGGCTCAATAAAGAGGGCTGGCTGGATGTCTCCCGCATCGGGCGTCGCAGCTATTACCGCCTGAGCGACAAAGGGCTGCGTTTAACCCGCCGGGCGGAGAATAAGATCTACCGCGCGGAGTTGCCCGCCTGGGATGGTAAATGGCTGCTGCTGCTCTCCGAAGGTCTCGATAAAACCACGCTTGCCGATGTGAAAAAACAGCTAATCTGGCAAGGGTTTGGCACGCTGGCGCCCAGCCTGATGGCTTCGCCCTCGCAGCATCTGGCGGATGTGCAGTCGCTGCTTCATGACGCGGGCGTGGCGGAAAATGTCATCTTCTTCGAAGCCCATTCACCGCTGGCACTTTCCCGCGCGGCGCTGCGTTCCCGCGTTGAGGAGTGCTGGCAACTGACCGAACAGAACGCGATGTACGAGACGTTTATTCAGTCGTTCCGTCCGCTGCTGCCGCTGCTGAAAGAGGCTACGCCGGAAGAGCTTACGCCAGAGCGTTGCTTCCACATCCAGCTGTTACTGATCCACTTTTATCGTCGCGTGGTGCTGAAAGATCCGCTGCTACCAGAGGAGCTACTGCCTGCGCACTGGGCGGGTCAAAGCGCACGACAGCTTTGCATCAACATCTATCAGCGTGTGGCACCGGGAGCGCTGGCGTTTGTCAGCGAGAAAGGCGAAACCTCGGTGGGTGAACTGCCCGTGCCCGGCACGCTTTATTATCAACGCTTTGGTGGTCTTGCGACCGCATAAGGAGTGAGGATGCCTGTTTATCAAATTGACGGTCTGACGCCGGTGGTGCCAGACGAGAGCTATGTCCACCCGACAGCGGTGCTCATTGGCGATGTGATCCTGGGGAAAGGTGTGTATGTCGGCCCCAATGCCAGCCTGCGCGGCGACTTTGGCCGTATTGTGGTGAAAGATGGCGCGAACATTCAGGATAACTGCGTGATGCACGGCTTCCCGGAGCAGGATACGGTGGTGGAAGAGGACGGCCATATCGGCCACAGCGCCATTCTGCACGGCTGTATTATCCGCCGCAACGCCCTGGTAGGGATGAACGCGGTGGTGATGGATGGCGCGATTATCGGTGAGAACAGCATCGTCGGCGCGGCGGCGTTTGTGAAGGCGAAAGCCGAGATGCCCGCTAACCATTTGATTATCGGCAGTCCGGCGAAAGCGATTCGTGAGCTGAGCGAACAGGAACTGGCCTGGAAGCAGCAGGGCACGCGCGAGTATCAGGTGCTGGTGGAGCGCTGTAAGCTGACGATGCATCAGGTGGAGCCGCTGCGCGAAGAAGAGCCGGGACGCAAACGACTGACGTTTGATGAGAATTTACGGCCGAAATCGGCGGTGTGAGCGGGGGGAATGTATATTACCGGGCAAGGGAGCATCCTGTGACATTACTCATACGACAAGCAACATCAGCAGATTCAGTATTACTCAGTGAACTGGGCTATCGCATCTATCCCGCGCACTTTAAGCATCTGTGGAAGTCGGAATCAGAGCTAAACGATTTTCTGAAGTCCGAATATTCTGTTGCGGCGATAGAACAGAGTCTGAGAGACAGCGGCACAACCTGGTATGTGGCGGATCTTGATCAGCCGATTGGTTTTATGAAACTGACATGGGAAGCCACAATCCCTGATATCGACATCAGCGGTGTTCTTCTTAATAAACTCTATCTTGATCCGACTAAGACGAGTAATCACTACGGTCAGAGCATGTTTAGCCGCGTCATCGAACTTACCCGCAGTCATGGCAAAAAATTTCTGTGGCTCGAGGTGCTTGAACAGAATGAACGTGCCCGGCGATTTTATGAAAAGCAGGGGATGCGGTTTATCAAGGATACGGTTTTCGAAACAGCGTCGCAGCAAAGTGTATTGAAGATCATGGGAATGGAGTTATAGCTTTCCTTTGCTTATAGGGGGCTTTTGTCTTCGTCAGACAGGGATTATTGGTTCTGAAAGAGGGATAGATCTGGCTATGCGGGCTCATCAACAGCACAAGTCACGTAAATTGTATCGTAGCGTCAACACGACGACACGACACTATTCTAACAACCCTGGCGCTGAGTATCGCTGGGAACGTAATCGTAAAAAATCCGGGGATGAGCTGCTGGTAACACGTGAAACTATGCACAGTGGACAAAAGCGAGGACGTGACTACACGCCATTGTTTTACTTTTTGCTCAAACAGATTGGCAAGCGGTGGGATGACGTTTTCAGTGAAGTTTGTGGACGTCTTGATACTACCGAGCCTGTGTTCTGGTTAGTCGCGATGCATGAGCATCAGCAAAGGGATTTAGTCTGTATTGGCGATAGCAGCTTTTATCCGGGCCTGTTTGTTGATGAGAATGGTGTTTTACAACAGGTTAACCCATCGATCAGTGCCAGGGATGTAGAGGTGACTTGCCGATGCTGTACGCACACCTTTATTGGTGAGCCTGTGCCCAGGAGGGAGGAGTGAAATATGGGCTGTTGCGCTACATACCCTGATGAAGTAAGTCAGGATATTTGCCGGATAAACCTCCAATAATTTACGTGGCCGGGATCCATTCAACAATAGTTCTTGCCAACTCCCTGGGCTGTTCGAGCGGAATCATATGGCCGCAATCCAGAATGATTCTTAACGACGCATAAGGTATGGCTTCGACCAATTCTTCTGCCTCCTTCATCGAACGGATGGCATCATCTTCACTGGCGATAACCAGTGTTGGACAACGTATCGTTGCAGAAGGTATACCTTGCCTGGACAAGGATGATTGCGTGATGAAGGCTTCAAATCCCAGAGAGCATCCCATTTTCTGGATAGCTGAAATCATATCCTGATTTGATGTGTTTAGAGGGTGGAGTGACCGGGCAATAGCATGTCTGCTCAGCCCCTTAAACGTTGTGGGGGACAATGACTGCACGCTTTTCCGCTTGGCTTCAGCCTCTAACGGCGTATCTTCCCGTAAGGAACTGGCAATAAGCACTAAGGGCTCTACACGTTCAGGGAATTCTGCTGCCAGTTGCCGGGCAATATACCCTCCCATCGAAAAACCTATCAAAGAAAACTTCTCAGGCAGAAGAGTAATCAAATGCTGCACTACATCATGAATGGTTCGTCCTTCAGTTACAGCTGCATGATGAACAATACAGTTTGACGGGAGGTATGTTTCAAATTCATGCCAAAGCATTTCATTCAGCATAAACCCGGGAATTAAAACAATTTTACGCGGCTTTAAACTCATAGGTCTCGCTTAAATGCATCAGTGTATTTAATGGATTAGACAGGTTAAAAATATCTTACTAACTGCGACAATATCAAATTTCGGCCCTGGATAGGCGTTGTCTATTTCACAGAGTTTCTGAACGTTTCTAACGTCCTCCCAGGCTTCCTCCACCATCAACAGGCAGCACTACGCCAGTAATAAAACTCGCTTCTGGTGATAAAAGAAAGGCTATTGCTGAAGCCACTTCAGCAGGAGAACCCAGTCTGCCCATTGGGATTGTCGATAAAATACGTTGTTCTGCTTCACTTCCTACAGGTCGTGTTTTATGAAAAAGCTCTGTCGCTATTGGCCCAGGAGCAATCGCATTTGAGGTGATCCCGAATTGAGCAAGCTCTAATGCCCAGGTCCGTGTACAACCTACCAGAGCACTTTTTGCTGCTGAGTAAGCTGTTCGGTCAATCGCACCGTAGATGGCACGGCTACATACATTAACTATTCTTCCCCAGCCTCTGCTCTTCATGTTGCCGATGAGCGCTTGTGTTATTTGAACTGCCACCCGTACGTTTATATCCATGACCTTCAGGAACGTTTGAATATCAATGCCTCCAAGTTGTTGAGGTAAGGCTACACCCACATTATTTACAATGCCGTGAATTTCGTGATTTTCGACTATTTTCAATAAAATTAAGTTAGTCTCATCAGCGCTACTCAGGTCAGCCGTATATAAAATCCCCGGAAAGCTGGCATCAACATTACGGGCAATACCCACAACCTGGTGACCCTGTTCTGATAATTTGTCACTGAGTGCTCTTCCTATCCCTTTTGTTGCACCAGTGATTAGATAAGTGCGATAAGGCCCCATATTAAAATCCTCAGTTTCGTTTGGCAGAATGAGAATCCAATGCTAACTGAAATCCCATTTTTACTAACCCTCTATTAGGCTAGCAGAATAATTGCCAACGTTTGCTCCTCGCTCAAAGCCGATGCTCACGCAGGAACAGAATGGCGTATTGGTACACATGCCAGCCTGCAATCATGACCTGTCAACCTGACGCGATACGTTCCTTATCCCTATCAAGTGCCGCCCCGTCATCTAACACGGGGCGGGAATTGGCGTTCCATCCAAACAAATCAGAAACTGTACGTAACCTTCAAACTTCCCGTCGGCGAGGTTTTTCGCTGAACAATCGGGCTGTCGGCTGCATCCCCCATCAGCTGCGTAACGCCTGCGCCAGCAACCACGCTCCAGCGTTGGGTGAGCTTGTGCGTCCAGTCGAGATTCGTTGACCAGGCATAAATTCCGGCGCCAGCGTCATATCGGGCAAACCCGGATGCGGCGGACTGGGATGCATTCACCCCGTAGTAAGTCTGCATGTACTTGCTGCTGCCCCAGCTACCGGTCAGCGACAGCGTCACCGCGTTGTTCGGTGAGGTAAAGAGCGGGCTGGAAATGCCGAAATGCAGCGCTTCGCCGTTGTCTCGCTCCGAAACCGGCACCTCTGCCTGTAATTGCAGATTCAGCCAGTCGGTGACTTTGTACCCCAGCCCTGGCACCACCAGAGCCGAACCTTTGATGTCGCCCATACCGCGCAAATAATCGCTGCCGCCGCTGATCGAATCGCTGTCCACGTCCCGATCCTTACGGCCCGCGCGATAGCTCAGCGCCGCGCTGTAATCCAGGTTGCCGATGTTGTTGCCGTAACCGATCCCTCGCGTGGTGCTGACGAAGAATCCGTTATACATGGCGTAATCCAGCACCACCGCCGTGGTGGCGCGGTTTTTATCCGAACCCGAATAGCGGGGCGCAACATCCACGCCTCCGCCTAAGGTCAACACGTTATCCTGTTGTTCTGCGGCCAGTACCGGGGTGGCCAGTAATGCCAGCAGCACGCCTGGCACGATGTTCTTCAGACTGAGCCCCGGGAGCGAAAGGGGGAACGAGTGACGCAGTTCGATATGTCTCATTAAAGAAGTCCTTTTGGATTCAAATGATTACGTTACAAGCGGTGTTAATCGCCAGAGTGCCCAGTTTGAATGTCCACCCTAAGGTTCTTATGAGCTCAAAATGAAGAAACACTGAAGCAGATGCCGATGATGCAAAACTGTTAAATTACCTGTTACCGTCTCTTTCTTAAGACGTTCTTCATTCACGGTTGATAAAGTTGCCCTTGTGAAAATATTACTTATTGAAGACGACCTTGATCTCGGCAATGGCGTGCGTATTGCCCTTGCAGATCAAGGATTAGATGTCATATGGGTTCGCCGCAAAGAGGATGCGCTGCATCAACTTGCTGTCTGCGCACCTGAACTTATTCTGCTCGACCTGGGGCTGCCGGACGGCGATGGCATGAGTCTGATGGCGTACGTACGTCAGCAGCTAAAAGGCATCCCCGTTATTATCCTGACGGCGCGAGGAACGCTGCAGGATCGCCTGAGCGGGCTGGATGCCGGTGCCGATGACTATCTGGTTAAACCGTTTGTGCTCGCCGAGCTGCTGGCCCGGGTGAGGGCGCTTGCGCGGCGCAGTTATGGCTATCAAAACGAGGCGGTAGAAATCAGAGGATTATCCCTGCATGTGCCGACGCGTCGCGTCACGGTGAGTTCCCGCCATATTGAGCTTACGGCCAGCGAATACGCGCTGCTTGAAACCCTGATGTTGCGTGCTGACCGCGTGCTTACGCGCCGTTTTCTGGAAGAAAGGATCTTCGGTGCGAAAGAAAACATGAGTAATGCGCTTGATGTGCATATGGGGAACTTGCGTCGAAAAATTGGCGACGGCTATGTACGAACGGTGCGGGGCGTCGGGTATGTCATTGACACCGTTGCGATTCAGAAGGAAGCAAATTGATGCGAAACCTGTGGCGTTTCCTGCGGGTGCCCACGCTGGTGCGGCGAATCATGGTCGCTCAGATGCTTCTGCTGACACTGCTGTGGTGTCTTTTTTTAACCTGGATGCTATGGGATGACTTGCGTAGCCCCCCGATCCTGACCGGTGATAAGACATATAAAACCATATTTACGCTTGTTGAACGCATGGAAGGGCGTGCGCAGGAACGAAGCGAGGTGCTGGAGCAGTTCAGCCAGGCGTTGCGGGAAGATTACGGCGGAGGGGACGATGCGGGACTCTCCATCACCATGATTATTCGCAAACATAACGCAATACTGTATGCCTCTGCTGGCGCGCCGATGGGCGTGAAAAATACCCGGTTGGGCAAGATAGAGCGAATTCACAGCGACGGGCGTAGCTGGACCAGCCGCACGCTAAAATCCGCGAATTCCGACGTGGAGGTGACGCTGGTGACGCCTGCAGCGGGGTGGAATTTCTTTATCTACCTCAACTCGCGTGGCTACTACATCATGCCGCTGCTGGTGTGTATTCCTTTTCTGCTGTTTCCCGCATGGCTGTCAATCCGCATCGCTATGCGCCCGTGGAACAACGTCGTGAATGAAATTGCCTCGCGCGCGCCAGAAGATCTCTCTCCGTTAAAGGCGGTTCCAACGCACCGGGAGCTTAGCCAGATGGTGAATGCGATTAATCAGTTCCTTGCCAGGGTGCGAGAAAGCACGGAAAGGGAGCGGGTATTTATTGCCGATGCCGCTCACGAACTGCGCACGCCGCTGGCTGCGATGCGAATCAATGTGGAGGCGTTGCAGGCCTACGTCAGCAGTGATAATCAACAGGCGCTACTTGCAGGGATTATTCGCAGCAATAGCCGGGCGGCACGTCTGGTTAATCAGCTTTTGCTGATGATGCACAGCGAAGCAAGCGTTGACACGGCGATGGAGCCGGTGCCGCTTACGACGCTCATCCAGGAGCGCATGGCGGTGCTGGCACCGCTCGCCGCGGAACGTAATATTGAGCTTGAATTCTACGCTCTGGAAGAAAGCTGGGTGAGCGGAGTCAGGGAGCGTCTGATGTCGCTTATCGATAATGTGATTGAAAATGCCATCAAATACAGCCCGCAAGGCGGGCGGGTGGCGGTCGATCTCTTTTCGGCGGAGACGTCCACTCAATTCAGCGTCTCCGATGCCGGGCCGGGTATTCCGGTGGCGTTGAGGGAACGGGTGTTTGACCGGTTTTTCCGCGATCCGAATCAGGTGCAGAACGGGAGCGGGCTGGGTCTGGCCATCGTTAAAGCGGTGGCGCAGCAGCACAACAGCAGCGTGAGCCTGAGTACCTCTGCTGACGGTGGGCTCAGGGTGACGGTGGATTTCCCCAACCCGGCGTTTGCCTGAAGAAAACGGGAGGGTGATCCCATTTCGTGCGCGATGGAAACTCTTTTTTACGGGGCGGGTCAAAGTAGATAACTTCAAAATAATTACGGTATTTGTTATATTGTTGCTTATTGATTATTCACCTCTGCGGTGCCAAAAAGAATAAGATTCACCGCAACCCAGGATACGTAAATGTTAGATTACCGCTTCCCGACAGCTTTGCAGATGGTTCTCAGCGTAGCGATGGCGGAGCAATTGGGTGAACGTTCGACGAGTGCGATTCTGGCCTACGGCCTGGAAGCGAATCCGAGCTTCATCCGCAAACTGATGGTTCCCCTTACGCGTGACGGTATTATCGTCTCCACGCTTGGTCGCAACGGCTCAATTCATCTTGGCCGCCCGCCAGAACAGATCACCCTGCGTGATATCTACCTTTCTGTTATAGAAGACAAAAAGCTGTGGGCGTCGCGCCCCGACGTACCGGCGCGCTGCGTGGTGAGCGCGAATACGTGCTGGTACTTTAAATCCATCGCTGAAGAGGCCGAGCAGGCGTCACTCGCGGTCTTAGCCGGTCATACTGTGGCAAGCGCGCTGGAAGAGCTCAAGAAAGCGGATACCAGCGGGTGCGATCCGGTGCCCGAACTGATTGCCCAGTACAAGAAAGCGCATTAATGGCTGCATAAAAAAACCGCCTTCATCGTGAAGGCGGTTTTTTGTTATCTGCAGCGTATTACGCGGGCAAGACCTCTCTTTCCACTTTGCCGCGTGTGACAAATTTACGCAGCGTCACGTAAAACACCGGCGTCAGGAACAGGCCAAAGAGCGTTACGCC
The DNA here is from genome assembly GCF_050031595.1 of Enterobacter cloacae complex sp. 309I3. Taxonomy (NCBI): domain Bacteria; kingdom Pseudomonadati; phylum Pseudomonadota; class Gammaproteobacteria; order Enterobacterales; family Enterobacteriaceae; genus Enterobacter; species Enterobacter cloacae complex sp. 309I3. Next base: position 2,281,676 of record NZ_JBLGWI010000001.1, read on the forward strand.
CAGCATACCGGAGAATACCGTGATCCCGGTGACGCCGCGCACTTCTGCACCCGCACCGTGGCCGAGGATGAGCGGGATGGTTCCGGCGATAAAGGCGATGGAGGTCATCACAATCGGGCGTAAACGCAGGCGGCACGCTTCGAGCGCTGCTTCCATTATACCTTTGCCCTGGATTTCCAGTTCGCGGGCGAACTCCACGATAAGAATCGCGTTTTTACACGCCAGCCCCATCAATACCACCAGACCCACCTGCACAAACACGTTGTTATCGCCGCCGGTCAGCCAGACGCCAAACAGGGCAGAGAGCATTGTCATCGGCACGATAAGGATCACCGCCAGCGGCAGCGTCCAGCTTTCATACAGTGCTGCCAGGACCAGGAACGCCAGCAGAACCGCGACCGGGAAGACGATTAACGCCGTGTTCCCCTGAGTGGCCTGCTGGAAGCTCAGATCCGTCCACTCGATATTCATCCCATTCGGCAGAATCTGCTTAGACATCCCCTCCAGTTGGGTCATCGCCTGGGTAGAGGAGAGGACGCGCGGGTCGGCATCGCCAATCAGGTCCGCCGCCGGATAGCCGTTGTAGCGAATCACCGGATCGGGCCCGTAAGTGGTACTGATATTGACCATACTGCCAATCGGCACCATCTCGCCCTGGTTATTACGGGTGCGCAGATTCGCAATATCTTCTACGCTGTCGCGATACGGCCCGTCGGCCTGCGCCATGACGCGCCAGGTGCGGCCGAACTGGTTAAAGTCATTCACATAAGACGATCCCAGATAGGTTTGCAGCGTCCCGAACAGATCGGTCAGCGACACGCCCTGGGCTTTGGCCTTATCCCTGTCGACCTGCACATCCAGCTGCGGAACGTTCGCCTGGTAGGTGGAGATAGGGAAGTGCATTCCCGGCGTCTGCATAATTGCGCCCGACATGGTGTTCACCGCATTTTGCAACGCACCGTATCCCAGACCGGCTCGATCCTGGATGTACAGCGAGTAACCCGACCCCTGACCCAGCCCCAGAATAGGCGGCGGCAGAATGGAGAAGCCAAAGCCCTGCTGGATTTGCGCGATTTTGGCGTTGATCTCGGCGTTAATTTCCGCCGCCGTGTGTTTACGCTGGTCAAACGGTTTCAGGCCAAAGAAGACCGTCCCGGTATTCGGCGTATTGGTGAACTGCAGCGCATTCAGCCCCGGGAAGGCGACCGCATAATCCACGCCCTCGGTGTTCATACCGATTTCGCTCATTTTGCGGATCACCGCATCGGTGCGTGCCAGCGATGAGCCTTCCGGCATTTTCACGCCGCCAATCAGGTACAGCTTATCCTGAGTGGGAATAAACCCGCCGGGTACGGCTTTAAACATCACGCCTGCGGCACAGAGCAGCAGCACATAGACCACAAACACCGCACCGCGTCGTCCGAGCGTTTTGCCCACCAGCCCCTGATAACCGTTCGAGCTACGGTGGAAGAAGCGGTTGAACGGACGGAAAATCCAGCCGAACAGGCGATCGATAAGCCGGGTAGGGAGGTCCTTCGGCGCGCCGTGCGGCTTCAGGAGCAGGGCGGCCAGCGCAGGCGAAAGCGTCAGCGAGTTAATGGCGGAAATCACCGTTGATATCGCAATCGTCACCGCAAACTGCTTGTAGAACTGACCCGTAACCCCCGAAAGAAACGCCATCGGCACGAACACCGCGCACAGCACCAGCGCAATCGCGATAATGGGCCCGGAGACTTCACGCATCGCCTGATGCGCTGCCGCCAGCGGCGCAAGCCCCTCTTCGATGTTTCGCTCGACGTTTTCCACCACCACAATGGCGTCGTCCACGACGATACCGATCGCCAGCACCAGCCCGAACAAACTCAGGGTGTTAAGCGAAAAGCCCAGCAGATAAAGAACGCTGAACGTGCCCACCACCGAGACCGGCACCGCGATCAGCGGAATGATCGACGCACGCCAGGTTTGCAGGAACAGAATGACCACCAGCACAACTAATACCACCGCTTCCAGCAGCGTCTGCACGACCGCGCGAATGGAGTCACGCACGAATACCGTCGGATCGTACGGTGCCGCCCATTTCATGTCTTCCGGGAAACGGGTAGACAGTTCTGCCATTTTAGCGCGCACCGCGTTAGACAGATCGATGGCGTTCGCTCCCGGCGACTGGAAGATACCAATCCCGACCGCGTCTTTATTGTTGAGCTGGGAACGCAGCGCATAGCTGCCGGAGCCCATTTCAATGCGCGCCACATCGCGCAGTCGCACCAGCGAGCCGTCCTGCGCGGTTTTCAGGATAATATTGCCAAACTCTTCTTCAGTATGCAGACGACCCTGAGCGTTAATGGAGATCAGGAAATCGCTCTCTTTCGGCAGCGGCTCGGCGCCCAGCTGTCCGGCGGACACCTGCACGTTTTGTTCCTGCATCGCCGTTACCACGTCCGAGGCGGTCAGGCCTCGCGCTGCCACCTTATTCGGATCCAGCCAGACGCGCATCGCGTATTCGCCCGAGCCAAAAATCTGGATTTGGCCGACGCCGGGCAGACGCGCCAGTTCATCCTTCACTTTCAGCGTGGCGTAGTTACGCATATAGAGTGAATCGTACTTACCGCCGGGCGAAAACAGATGCACCACCAGCGTCAGTGTCGGCGACTGCTTCTGGGTGGTGATACCCAGACGGCGAACGTCTTCCGGCAGGCGCGCTTCGGCCTGTGACACGCGGTTTTGTACCTGAACCTGGGCCTGATCCGGGTCGGTTCCTGGGCGGAACGTGACGGTGGTCACCAGTACGCCGTCGGAGCCGGCGACGGACTTCATGTACATCATGTTTTCAACGCCGTTGATCGCTTCTTCCAGCGGCGTCGCCACGGTCTCTGCAATCACCTTCGGGTTGGCGCCGGGATACTCCGCGCGCACCTGCACGCTTGGCGGCACAACGTCAGGGTATTCGCTCACCGGCAACAGCGGGATGGCGATTAATCCTGTGATAAAAATCAGTATCGACAGCACCGCGGCGAAGATCGGCCTGTCGATAAAAAAGCGGGAAAAGTCCATGGGTCGGATTCTCAGATAAGGGATCAGTTAAGGGCGGCGCGGGTGGTCATGGCAACGGTTTTCGCGTTTACCGGCATGCCCGGCATAAACACTTTTTGTAAACCGTCGACGATGACTTTATCGCCAGGCTTCAGCCCCTGCTGGACGATACGTAAACCGTCGGCCAGACGCCCTGGCGTAATATCACGACGCTGCGCTTTACTCTCTTTATCAACGACATAGACATACTTACGATCCTGATCGGTCAGCACCGCTTTGTCGTCGATAAGCGTGGCCTGGAACTCCGCGCTGCCCGGCAGGCGGACGCGGGCAAACAGTCCCGGCGTGAACTGACGCTGTGTGTTATCCAGCAGCGCGCGCATGCGGATGGTGCCGGTACTGGGTGTTAACTGATTATCAAGAAAATCGACTTTGCCCTGATGGGGATAGCCGTCCTCGCCCACCAGCCCAATCTCAACCGGTAGCGCCTGGTGATTGCTGGCGGCACCTTGCCCGCTGAGGGCGAGTTTTTGATAGTGAAGGTAAGTTGACTCATCCACGTCAAAGTAGACGTAAACCGTCTTCTGCGAGACCAGCGTGGTGAGCACGCTGGCGCTGTCACCGGCGGTAACGAGGTTCCCGCTGGTGATCAACGCGCGGCTGGCGCGCCCGTCGATAGGGGCGGTCACTTTAGTGAAATCCAGGTTCAGTTGCGCGGCATCCACCGCCGCCTGTGCGGCGCGAATGTCGGCCTGGGCCTGGACGGCAGCAGCGCGGCGCTGCTCCCACTCTTCACGGGATACCAGATGGGTATTGACCAGTTTATCGGTACGGTTTGCCTCGCTTTGCGCCAGGCTGGCCTGCGTTTTGGCTCTTGCCAGCGCTGCCTGCGCCTGTTCCAGCGTGGCGCGATAGGTTCTGTCATCGATCGTGAACAATACCTGGCCTTTTTTGACCTCCTGACCGTCGGTGTAATTCACTTTATCAATGTAGCCGGAGACGCGAGGGCGGAGCTGTACGCTTTCCACCGCTTCGATCCGGCCATTAAAGCTATCCCACTGGCTAATGGATTTGACGACCACGTCAGCGGCGCTGACGGTGGGCGCTTGTGGCGCGGCATTTTGCGCGACACCCTCGTCACACCCGACGAGCAGGGCGGAGAGTAACACCGCGCCCAACGCGTTCAGATGAAAATTACCCCAGGTTTTTTGCAGGCTCATTATTTTTATTCCGGTAGTTGTAGCCGCCGGGCAAGACGCAACGGGGGACGCCGCGCCACTTCCTTTGTCCGGGCTGGCTTAAGGCCATTTGTGTCGTTCATCGCCACAAAACTGTAACAATTGTGAATACACTATCGCGGCGATTGTAGGTAGGCGCTAAATTTAGTGCAAGAATAATTGTTGCACTTTATGTGCTATTTGAGGCCGGGGAAAAAGGCGCGTTTTCGGCAGGGATTTAAATGCAACAATAAAACTTGCATTTAACATCAAATCGGGCCATCTTTAAATGCAACAAACAAAGGTGCTTTTTACTACGTGGCGTGTGGGGGAGAAGATGGACACTGGCGCATTTATTCACGATCTGCTCGACTGGATCGACAACAACCTGGATAGTCGTCTGGATATTGAGACCGTATCAAAGCGTGCAGGCTATTCAAAATGGCATCTTCAGCGGATCTTCAAAGAACACACGGGTTATCCTATTGCCGAGTATATCCGTGCGCAGAAACTTCAAAAATCGATGGAGCGGTTAACCCATAGCGATGAGCCGATCCTGAACGTGGCGATTGCGTTGGGCTTTGACTCCCAGCAGTCTTTCAACCGCAGCTTTAAGCGTCAGTATGGTCAGGCGCCGGGGGCATGGCGTCGCAGCATTGTCAGCCCGAAAACGCGGCATCTATGCCGAACATCCCCCTAGCCTGGGCGGGAACCGTTTTGCTCCCGCCTGAGGGGGTAATGTGCGGGGTTAACTGTTTATAAAGGCGAGAAGATCGGCATTGACCTGATCGGCATGTGTCGTTGGGATACCGTGAGGCGCGCCTTTATAGGTATGCAGGGTTCCGTTTTGGACCAGCTTGACTGACATCGCGCCGGAATCTGCATACGGCACCACCTGATCGTCATCCCCATGGATGACCAGAACAGGGATGGATATCCCTTTAAGGTCTTCCGTGAAGTCAGTCTGCGAGAAGGCCACAATCCCATCGTAATGCGCCTTGGCGCTTCCCATCATCCCCTGACGGTACCAGTTATAGATGACCGCTTCGGAAGGCTTCGCCCCCGGGCGATTAAATCCATAGAACGGTCCCGCGGGCACGTCATAATAAAACTGAGGACGATTCGCCGCCAACTGGGCCTGAAAATCATCAAACACTGACTTTGGCGTACCCTGAGGATTACTCTCCGTCTTCACCATCAGGGGCGGTACAGCACTGATCAGTACGGCTTTGGAAACTTTGTCTTCACCGTGCCGGGCGATATAACGCACCACCTCACCGCCGCCGGTTGAATGCCCGACATGCATCGCACCCTGTACGCCAAGATGTTCCACAACGGCGGCCACATCGTCAGCGTAGTGATCCATATCATGGCCGTCCCACACCTGATCTGAACGACCATGACCGCGACGGTCATGGGCCACAACGCGAAATCCTTTATTGACGAAGAACAGCATCTGGGCGTCCCAGTCATCACTGCTTAGCGGCCAGCCGTGATGGAAAAAGATCACTTTCCCGTCTTTTGGACCCCAGTCCTTGTAGTAGATATTGACGCCATCGCGAGTTGTTACATAACCCATGATTATTCTCCACTCAGATAGACAGATTGCATGAAAGGCAGAAATGAAATGCGGTATACGGCCCGACTCCGCCGCGAATTAAGAAGTGTAGTTCATACGCTGGCCGTCTGGGTTAAGGCTCACCCACAGGCGGGCAGAGTGGGGCAGCGGTAAGGGGGACGTACAGAAAATAAATTTTAGCTGCAACCTACACCGTGAAGGGTTATACTGTATATAAATACAGTGAAAGGGGCGCATCATGGCGGTTGAAACAAAATATGTTGTTGTAAGAAAAGGTGAAGAGAAAATGACATTTGCCAGTAAGAAAGAGGCTGACGCGCACGACAAACTGCTCGACATGGCAGACGCGTTCACCGACTGGCTGCTGCAAAGCGGACTGCAGATGGACGAAACGCAGGCTGAAGATCTGGGGCTGTATCTCGCCGAGCAGAAAGAGGCCGTGCAGCATATCCTGCGTACCAGCAAACTGCCCGATCTCAACGCTGTAACCGACAAAACAGAATCTGATGAGGCTGGCAGTAAAAAAATCCGAGCCGTGAAAGCTGCCTGACAGGGACATTTACGGTGGAAAAACAGTCGAGGTACTGCAATACGTCTTACACCAGGGCGCCGGTGGCGCCTTTCATACCCTGACTGCTACGTCCTGGCCCGGGCGATTAATTTTCTCTCATTTCACAGCACCTCAACCACTTCAAATTCTTCTGCGATCAACTCCATATCTTCAGAAAAATGACCTTCTCGGGTGAAAAATCGCTGATGCTCTTTCTGCCAGTATTCAAGGCTTAAATCGCCTTCACCTTCTTTACGGGCAAACGCCTCGGTCACATCACAAAAACGCACCAGTCGCATTGAAACCAGCCGGGTTACACAGACCGGAACATTCTGGCCATCAAGAATAATGTTATAACTCCCGATCCGCGGGGCAGACTCCTCCTGCTGATAAAAGGCAAAAGATCTGCAGGAAGCGGTTTTGATCCCTTTTTTAATCAGGTCTGCAAGCTCGCTGGCCAGTTCCGGGCTGTCGCCCATTTGCCAGGCACCGGCGCCTGGGTACTTCACTTTTAATTTCTCAACCGTAAACATGACAAGCCCTTTTTATATGCAGGTCTGATGAATAATGATTACGATATAATAAAAATGTCTAGTTTTGCTGAGCATACAACGTTAGCGTCTTGCTTCAGGCGGATTCTCAGCGCCACCGTCCCAACTCATTCATAAGAGACAGTGCATGTCTGCTACGGATTTATCCAAAATGGGCACCGCTAAAGTGATGCTGAGTGTAAGTGACTGCGGGCATAATGTGATTGAAAAATGTCCTGTCGGAGAGGTGGAGTACAGCTTTTATCAGTACGCTGCAACGGAGCTTAATCAGGCTGGCATTGTTACCCCAATGCTCTTTTCCGCTGATGCCCCTTTACGCAAGTTAATACTGGAATATATTCCTGAAAAGGTTGAACAAAACGATGTCGCAGGTGACGACGCCATCGCTATGTTGGCACGCTTGCATGGTTTCCCCGCAAATTCTGAATGGATTTACCACAGCCACTCGTGGTCAGAACTGGCGCTCGAAAAGTCCCTCATGCTTTTAGCGTTACCAGATAAAAGTACGCAGCAATTTCGGCTATTTCAGGAATGTAGTGATGTTTTGTTCGCTTACCCAAGCCTAATCTCTGGCGATAGCAATGCTGGCAATTGGGGAAGAAGAGAAAACGGTGATTTGGTTCTTTTCGACTGGGAACGATTTGGAAAAGGGAGTCCTGCGATCGATCTTGCCCCTCTGATAAAAGGGATGGGTTCGAAGCTAATGTTTACTGATATTGCTGAACGCTATTGCCAGTTCTCTTTCCATCATGACCGTAATGCGTTAGCGAGAGAAATTGCCATTGCCAAAGCATGGATTGTCACCGAAGTCATTGTGCTACTTAATGAGCGGCAAAACGCAGACTTTCCTTTATATCTCGACTGGTACAGGGAACATCTTCCTGGCTGGTTAGATGATGTCATCACGATGCTATGAATGATCATCTTCAGGCTTCATCGACATATTGAGTAGACGATATTCGATGTTACCTGTCTTTCTTACATGTAAATGGCACTAACGGAAAGATGTCGCTCCGCCTCCCCATGCTATATCTCCACCAACACATACTCACTACAAACGGAGACATGAAGATGCTGAGAGGTAAAAGAGCCGTCATTACTGGCGGCGGCGGGGGATTTGGACAGGCGTTGTGCGTGTGGTTGGCACGAGAAGGTGTCGAGGTGGATTTTTGCGCGCGGCGCGCTGATGATATTCAAAACACCTGCAGCATCATCACTGCTGAAGGCGGCATGGCAAAAGGGTATCTCTGTGATTTAACCCAACCTGATTCCATTTCTCAGTTTTCTTCACAGCTGTTAACGTCAGACAAGCCTGTAGACATTTTAATCCTCAATGCTGCTCAGTGGTTGTCAGGAAGGTTAGACGATCAGCCAGACACAGAAATTATCAATACCATCAGTTCAGGTCTGACGGGTTCGATTCTCTTGACTCAGGCATTACTGCCCGGATTAAGACGTTCAGCCAGCGCTGATATCATCTCGATTATCTCTTCCTGTGGGATCCCGAATTTCACCGATTCAATTGCGCATCCCGCTTTTTTCGCCAGTAAACATGGGCTGAGCGGGTTTATAACGAAACTGTCGCGGCAAATGTCTCAAGAAAACATACGTGTTACTGGTCTGTATCCACCCGATTTCGAAAATACCGGATTAGAGCCAGCTTTTGATGATCAATCCAGAATGGGGGACGGTCTGCTGAACGGGCGCTCGGTCTGGGAAACCATTCGTTTTGTACTGATGCAACCTCGCAGTTGCCATATCAGCCACATCTATTTTCAAGGCCCAACGCGCGAAGATCTGGTTAGCAGGGGCTGAATTGATTGACATTGATGTGATAAGTACGTGCACGTCGCGCACACAGCCAACCTTCACCATCCACGCCAGTACCCGCAGCGTGTTACACTTCCTCACTTTCATCATCTACACGACAGGGAAGCGATGATAAATAAAATTCTGGTCAGTGCGTGCCTGATGGGGTTCAGGGTGCGTTACAACGGCAGCGAAAAAGCGAAGGCGATGGCGCAACTCTCCCGCTGGCAAGCGGAGCAGCGGTTAGTGATCCACTGCCCTGAACTGGCTGCCGGGTTGCCGGTACCCCGACCACCAGCAGAGATTTTGTCGGCCGACGGTCGGGATGTCATGCGCGGGCAGGCCAGAATCATTGAGAATACGGGCCAGGATGTCACCGAGCACTATCAGCTTGCCGCCTGGCTGGCGCTGCGTACCGCACAGGAGCATGGCTGTCGCGCTGCGCTGCTTACGGATGGCAGCCCAACCTGCGGGAGCCAGCATATCTATGATGGTTCTTTTAGCGGCGTGCGCAACACGGGGATGGGTGTCGCGGCAGCATTACTCGCTGAACATGGGATCGCGGTATTCTCAGAAACGCAGCTTCCGGAATTGATGCGCTGGATTGACGAAAGAGAAAGGCCCGTATGCTGAACGCGAATGAACAAGCCTGACGTCTTAACCAGAGTAAGAGAGTCGATATCCACTTCCCACACGGAGAACGCGCGCAAACCCTTGTGGCCCGATATGCATTCCCGCAACGAGCAGATTCTCCCTGACCGCGCGTTCCAGCACCTCTTTACGCGTTGCTTCGGCCTGTGCAGGATCCGCGTCAAAGGCGATGCAAACCTCCGGCAGGGCAGACTGTATATGCGGGTAGTGGACAATATCTCCCCATATGAGTAAGTCCTTGTCATGCGAGTGAATGCGAAACCCGGTATGTCCGGGCGTGTGGCCGGGTAACCAGACCGGCAGGATCCCTTCGGCAACACTGTTCTCATCGAAAAAACGCACCTGTTGACCACACGCCTGTAACGTCTGGCGCACGAGCCTGAAATTACGCGCTGTACGCGCATCGGCACTGTTTAGCGTGTTATCGTCCCACCAGTGTTCCGCTTCCAGAGGGTGAAGAAAAATATCTGCATGTTGATAGACAGGACGCTGTTCAGCATCCAGCAGACCACCAATATGGTCCGGATGACAGTGCGTTAATAAAACGGTATCCACCTCGTCAGGAACCACGCCAACCGCGGCGAGATGGGTGATAAGGTCACCCCCCACGTTGTTCACCCCACCTGCGCCAGCGTCAACCAGAATAATTCTCCCCCGGCCCCGGATGAGGTAGCCATTGATGTGAATATCGCCGGGTTCCGCGACGCCTGCATGCTCCTGGATTTCGTTTGCCGCTGCGTTTTCTATTCCTGAGAGCAAATCGAGACGAGCTGACAGAACGCCGTCACTGAGCGCGGTAATCTCAAAATCGCCAATCTGGCGCACCGGGAAGGTGGACTGAATCATCGCGTACTCCGCTGTTCTGGTTGCGTATTGTTGCCTGAACGCTGCAACTGCGGCGTCAGTGGTTCGTAGAGATAGACCTCAGGAAGAGGCGAAGCCTGGATGGCAGTTTCACGAGGCAACACCCACGCAACGCGACGTTCCGGGGAACAATCCAGCCCCACGGCCTGCATGTCGATGGCCCTGTGTCCGGCAGGACTAACGAGATGAGTGCTTAACAGCAAAATGTGATCGCAGGAGAGAGCGGGCGCCGGATCTTCACAGGCATAGAGATTACGGTGCCAGTCAGTTATGCACCTCTGCCAGCGAGAAAAATTACCGCCGCCTTTCAGACGGTACTCTTCGCTGTGCAAAACATCCGCGTTGGTAACGGTATGCAGGGCAAGATAAACCGGGCAGCCAGGCGTGATGGCCCGAAAACGCTGAGACGTCATAAATCCGGTCACGGAGAGAAGGGCGGGCAATTTCTCCTGACTATAAAACGCGTTCCACTCAGCTTCGCTTGGCGGATCGTTATACGAGCATTCCACGATATAGAACATCACAACCTCTTCGCTTAATGACTTTTCATCATGCTACAAGCTGTTTTTCGTGCGTTAAATCGATACTATGTCATGGTTCAGTGACATTAACTCATCGACTGCGCAGAATGTGCGTGGCATCAGGACCAGGCTTAATGCGCAAAAAGATACCCAGTAGCGCCTCTCTGCAGGCTTTTGATGCCGCTGCCAGGCACGGTAATTTTGCCCGGGCTGCAGAGGAGCTCTTTCTGACGGAAGGGGCGATTAGCCGCCAGATTGCACGTCTGGAATCGCTGTTAAACTGCAAACTGTTTGACCGTACCGGGAGCCGCGTAAAGCTAAATCCTGCTGGCGCGCGCTATGCTCATCATGTACGTGAAACCCTTGAGCGGCTCGAAAGGGAGACTCAGGACATCATGGGCATACAGGAGGGGACTCAGAGTCTGGATATTGCCGTGCTACCGACATTTTGCAGCCGCTGGCTCATTCCCCGCCTGAGCCGCTTTACCTCGCAGTTCCCTGAGATCTCAGTCAATCTTGCGGCCAGAACGGATCCGTTTATTTTGCCCGGGAGCGGCTTTGATGCCGTCGTGCATTTTCAACATCCCGCATGGGCCGGGATGCGACTGCAGCCGTTGTTTGAGGAAAAACTGGTGCCGGTGTGTCATCCTGCACTGTTAATGGATAAGGAACACGGTGAGCAACTCAATGCACTTGCGCGGATCCATCGCCGGCAGAATCCGGATGCGTGGCATCGCTATGCGCTGGAAAGCGGGATCAGTCTTGATAACCCGTCTCAGGGCGTACGCTACGATCTTCATGAAATGGCGATCGCTGCTGTGCTGGCAGGTCACGGCGTCGCATTGATACCACGCATGTATATCGAAAACGAACTACGCAGCGGCATGCTGGTTTCGCCATGGCCTGCCTCAGAAAGGTTAATTAAGACATTCTGTTTCATTAAACCGGCGGAAACGGGAATCAATGACGCGGCGTTAGTGACGTTTGAACGCTGGCTGCTGGCTGAAATCACTACGCCTGCCAGTCACTCAAGATGAAGCTCTGGTTTCGGCCGCCATCCTGTAAAGGGGAATTATGTCCTTACCACCACTCTATGCCCTGCGCGCCTTTGAAGTCGCTGCGCGAGTAAACTCCTTCAGTAAAGCCGCTGAAATGCTCAATATTACGCCGGGCGCGGTCAGCAGACATGTCCGCACCCTTGAAATGTGGTTCGACTGTGAGCTGTTCAAACGGCAGGGGCCGAGAGTGGAGATCAGTGAGGCGGGGCGTGTTCTGGCCGGGCAGCTTCACGAAGGGTTCAGGAGCATAGAGTGGGCCTGTCGGGCTTTCAGAAGTGAAAACCACCTGTTGCGGCTGAAGGCACCGAGTACGCTCACCATGAGATGGTTGCTTAACGTCCTGCGATCGTTTCGTGAACATCATGAAAAACCCAATGTTGAAATAGCCAGCGTCTGGATGGACATCGATACCGTTGATTTCACGCGAGAGCCTTATGATTGCGCGATCCTGCTGGGCAACGGGCATTTTGGCGAGTCAACGGAGAGCCGATTGCTTTTCAGTGAATGGCTTATTCCGGTCTGTAACCCCGCTTTACTGGAATCTGCCCGAGAGCAACTTTCGCAGTGCGATCTGATCCATCCTTCCCCGGACAGACGCGACTGGCGGCGGTGGCTGAGAAGAACGGGGTTATTCCCCGGGCTTGATATGAGTCGCGGAACGGTTTTCGACACCCTTGAACAGGGGAGTAGTGCCGCCATGAACGGCCATGGCGTCGCGATTGCCGACCTGCTGCTTTCGCTTGACGCGCTGAATAGCGGCCTGCTTGCGCTGCCTTTCAAAGAAGCCATCGCCACCGGAGACGGTTATTATATTGTCTGGCCGAAAAATTCACTCAGGAAAAAGAGTATTGAATGTCTGCTGGACTGGCTTGACCTGCATGCCCCGGTCATTCCTTCTCTTGATATCATCTGTCTGGAATACGACGAGCATCGGCTGTAGTTATCAAAAGCAGGATATGCCGCGGGCGTATCCTGCCCTATAAACTTCAGGCGTAAGGAATATTTGCCATTTTTTTATACCTTTCCGGCAATGCACCGTTCAGGTTGAGAAGTTTATCGAGAATAGCGATCGCAGGCGTATTGTTTGCGCGCTCTGAATCTACTATCGCTGCACGCAATATAGTGGCAGCCGACGTGACGTTCTGAAAGTACGTCTCGGACTCGGGTGTTTGTAATTCACCTGAAAGGGCGTAACGCACCAGCGGCCATCCTGAAAAATCCAGTACGGGAAGGGGCTCACCTTCTTTTGGCAGATTAGCGGCGAGCAACGCTTCAGCTTGCATGGGGTCGTTGTGAGCGGCACACAGAATGTGAAGGCGATGCACAAAGGCCGCAAGGGTCACATCGTTCTCTTTTTCTGCTGACAGCGATTCCAGCAGTGCCGATAAATTGGCGCCGGATGAATATTCATCTAGTGAGACCAGCTTCATTAAATGAAATATAACGTCAAGCGTCATGTTTGCTCCCTGAACATTTATCAATTTTGAAGGATGATATTTCAGGGACGTCGCGTTTGAAAAACGACAAATAGTGAGAATCAATGTGAGTTTAACTCAACATCACAAAAAGGCCCGTCAGGCTGAGGAATTCCCAGTCATTTTTTACCGGAAGCGACGAATGTTGCTTCAGCAAAATGAATGACTTACAGCGACGCCCTGGTCCGGCTGTAAATCGCTGAGGCGTTTCCTGCAGGCCGGGGCGAGGCGCATGGATGCGCCGAGAGGGCGGCTTTACAGGGACGTTACATCCGCCCGTCCCCGATAAGCCGGAAGGAATAAGCCGAAGGCACCGCGAAGCGGCGATTTACCGCCGGGAGCCCGGGTCGCCAGGGCGGTGGCGATTGAGCCGCCCTGGCACGTTCACACGTCATACCGTTACAGAGTAGCAAGGAACATAAAGTGAACGGAATTACCTCTACAGCCATATGTTCCCCCTCACCCCAACCCTCTCCCTCAAGGGAGAGGGGGTCCTCCGTGCAGGCATTATTTTATGGGGATCCCTCAGCCCGTAAGGGACCCGATCTTGATTAACCACAACGGGATCAGAAGCGGTATTGCAGACCCGCGGTAATGGTATAGTTGCGGTTTGAAATACCGGCAGCATCTCCGCCAATAGAGCCCGATTCGCCAGTATTGGTATCAATAATCTGCGTACCGCCTTTACCTTCTTCGTAACTGCTATAGGTAAATTCTGCGAACACTTTGGCGTTCGGCGTGACGTAATAGCCTGCGTCAACCGACGCACCGTAATAGCGGGAATCAGAGGTCTTCTCACGGAAGGTCAGATCGCGCATATAGTGCTCGTCGTTGTCGTGCGCGCGTACCCAGTCACTGAATTTAAACAGGGCATTGAATTCAAAATCATTGAAACGGTACTGACCCGCCAGGCCAATGTACGGCATGGAGAAGCGCTGGCTATAGCCAATACCGCGTTCACCTGCCGGGAAGTTGCCCGTATTGGTGCCGTTATCATAATTATAAGAGCCACCGGTCGCCGTCCAGCTGAAGCGCGTTTCCTGATAACCTGCGGTTACGCCAGCTTTATAGTTATCGCCCTGGAAGATCCAGCCTTTAACGTTGAGATCGTATTCATTGGCGTAATTGACGTTGGTCGCAGGATGGGATGAATGGTCTGTCCAGGAGGATTGTTTTGCATTCATCCAGTCGTAGTCATCCATATGACCCGAGCCTGATGCCAGAGACGTCCAGCCGCGGGCGTTCAGTGTCAAAAATGAATAAGCATCCCAGGAAATATCGCCTTTCAGAATGGCGACATTTTTGATTTTCCAGTCGAGCTGGCTGATTTTTCTTCCTGTGACTTCGTCGTACACCATTTCATGGGATTTTCCGCTCAGCATCCCGGCAGAGGCTGAAACCGATAAACTTTCCGGTGAAAAATCCGGTATGGCTTGTGCGGATCCTGCATATACTGCCCCTGAAAACGCGGCCATCATCATTCCGGCAATAATGTTTTTTGTCATTTTATTTTCCCTAAATCAAATTTAATCAATGCCTTGCAGACAAATCTTAAAAGTCATACAAATAAGAATCAACTGCCAGTTTTGGTATTTTTTTATTATTTGACGTAGGGAGCGATATTTAACTTTGGGCCGCCTCAGTGAGGCGGCGAAAGGTGGGATGAATAAACATTGAGTCGGTGCAAAATAGCTGTCGGTAATTAAAAATGCACTCCCGGATGTAATAAACTTAACGCATTCTCCCCGTTAATTTGAAACGCTCCTCGCAGGCCGGATCCTGAACCAGATCGCATACATCGCCGGCAGGAAGACCAGGGTGATGATCGTTCCGCCCAGCGTCCCGCCAATCAGCGTATAAGCCAGCGTCCCCCAGAATACGGAATGGGTCAGCGGTATGAATGCCAGCACGGCGGCCAGGGCTGTTAGTAACACCGGCCGTGCCCGCTGGACGGTCGCTTCGACCACCGCATCGAACGGGGCGAGACCTTCCTTCTGGTTATGCGTAATCTGCCCGATAAGGATCAATGTATTTCGCATAAGAATGCCCGAAAGCGCAATCAACCCGACAAGTGCATTGATCCCAAAAGGTTGATTGAACAGCAGCAGCGTGGGAACCACGCCGACCAGACCCAGCGGGGCAGTCAGAAAAACCATCACCATCGCCGAGAGAGATCGCACCTGCACAATGATGATCAGTAACGTCAGGGCAATCATTATCGGGAACAACGGCACCATGGCCTGTGTGGCTTTACCTGATTCCTCAATTGAGCCTGCCATCTCAATGCGGTATCCGGGCGGGAGCGTATCAATAATCGGTTTTAGCTGTTTCATGATCGCCACCGACACATCCGGTGGCTGAAGATTGTCGGCGATATCTCCGCGCACGGTAATGGTGGGCGTGCGGTCGCGACGACGCAGGAGCGGGTCTTCCATTTTGACCTCAATCTGACCGATTTGCGACAGCGGCACCCGCTGTCCCGCACTGCCAACCAGGGTAAACCCTTCGATCTTCGCCGGATCAAGACGAATATCGCCCGCAGCGCGTCCTGTAACCTGTACAGCGCGAATATCTTCACGCACGGCGGTAATCGGTACACCCGATAACAGGAACTGGAGCTGCTGAGCCACGCTATTTGAGGTTAAGCCGGTGGCCTGCAGACGGTTCTGATCGAGGGTGAAATGGAGTGTGGGCACCCGTGAACCCCAGTCGGTGTTGACGGTTCTCATCATCGGGCTGGCCTGCAGAACGCCTTTAACCTTATCGGCGATGTCGCGAAGCGTATCGACATCGGGCCCCATCACACGCCAGGCAACCGGGAAGGGGGAGTAGGGGCCAAACACCAGTTGTGTGACACGCACGCGCGCTTCCGGCGCAAGTCCACCGGCGACCGCTTCCCGGAGCCGGAACTTGAGCGCCTCGCGTGACGTCTGGCTGTCCGTCATCACCACGATTTTCGCAAAAGAGGGATCGGGTAATTCAGGTGCCATGGCCAGGTAAAAACGTGGTGAACCCTGCCCGACGTAGGCGGTCACGATGCTGGCTTCCGGCTGCTGTTTTAACCACGCTTCGATTTTCGCCGTTGCGGCGCTGGTCTGCTCAATTGAGGTGCCATAAGGCATCTGCACTTCCACCAGCACTTCAGGGCGGTCGGACGTAGGGAAAAACTGTTTTTTTACCAGTCCCATACCCACTACGGCCAGGGTAAAAATGAAGATCACGGAACCGGCCACGATCCACTTTCTGGCAATTACCCGGGCCAGCAGCTGGCGAAAACGGTTATAGCGCGGGGTGTTATAGATGGCGGCATGGCCCCCTTCGACTTTGGCGATATCTGGCAGGATCTTAACGCCAAGATAGGGCGTGAACACCACCGCAACCAGCCAGGAGGCAATCAGGGCGATGCCGACAATCCAGAACATATTGCTGGTGTATTCCCCGGCGGTCGACTGGGCGAACCCGTTTGGCATAAAGCCAATTGCCGTCACGAGGGTACCGGCCAGCATGGGGGCGGCGGTATGGCTCCAGGCGTAAGCGGAGGCTTTGATTCGGTCGTAGCCTTCCTCCATTTTCACCACCATCATTTCAATGGCGATAATGGCATCATCAACCAGTAAACCCAGAGCAAGGATCAGTGAGCCCAGCGTTACGCGGTCAAAGTTTATCCCCGCCGCCTCCATCACCACGAAGACGACTGCCAGCGTCAGGGGAACCGCCGCCGCGACGACCACGCCCACGCGCCAGCCCATGCTGACAAAGCACACCACCATCACCACAAGCAGGGCGACGAAGAATTTGATCATAAATTCATCCACCGACGAGCGGATATTCACGGACTGATCGGTGACTTTGGTCAGGGTCATTCCCAGCGGCAGGTTCTCGTTGATCTTAGCCGTTTCGGCATCCAGCGCTTTTCCCAGCGCCAGACCGTTCCAGCCCTCCCGCATCACAATACCTAACAGCAGCGCCGGTTCACGCTGGTTACGGATCTGCAGAGTCGGAGGATCTTCATAACCGCGTTCAACCGTTGCCACATCAGACAGCCTGAGCGTTTTACCCTGAGCGACCAGCGGCGTATCGCGGATCTTCTGCAACGTATCAAAAGCACCATCAAGGCGAATAAAGATCTGTGCACCCTGTGTTTCTATGGAGCCTGCTGGCGTGAGAACGTTCTGACTGTTCAGCGCGTTGAAAATATCCTGCGGCGCCAGCCCCATCGTCGCCAGACGGTCATGAGAGAGGGCGATATAAATCCGCTCGGCCTGTTCGCCGATGATGTTCACTTTTTTGACGCCAGGCACGTGCAGGAGTTGCTGGCGCAGGCTTTCAGCATCACGCACCAGCAGACGCTGCGGTTCACCCTTTGCCTTCAACGCAAAGAGGGCAAAGGTGACATCCGCAAACTCGTCATTGATCATCGGGCCCATCACACCTGCCGGGAGATTTTTGCTCTCATCGCCAAGCTTTTTGCGCGCCTGATAGAACTCTTCCTGCACCTCGGAGGGGGGCGTCATGTCCTGTAAGGAGAGGGTGATAAACGCCATGCCCGGGCGGGTATAGGTTTCGGTGCGGTCATACCACCTGAGTTCCTGCAGCCGTTTTTCCAGCGGTTCAGCAACCTGATCCTGCATTTCCTGTGCGGTTGCGCCGGGCCAGACGGTAATCACCGTCATTTGCTTTACCGTGAAGGGCGGATCTTCAGCCCGTCCCAGTCCAAAGAAGGCGTAAATACCGGCAAGCGTCACCAGAATAATCAGAAACAGCGTGATGGCACGCTCGCGCACGGCAAGCGCTGAGAGGTTGAAGCGTCCGTCGCTCATGGCTGACTCCCCGCCTGAGCCGTACCGCGTTGTTCAGCCAGACGGACAGCTTCACCGTCATGCAGAAGATGGGCGCCCAACGCCACAATTTTCTCGCCAGGTTTGACGCCGCCCGTCACCTGCGCGGCATCGTCGCTCACGCTCAGCACGTTGACGGGCTGCCACATCACTTTTGCGGGCTGCGCGGAGATCCGCCACACGCCGGGCCCTTTGCCTGCATCGTACAGAGACGCCAGCGGAACCTGCATTACCTGACGTTCAGCATTTTGTTCAATATACAGGGTGACGGTCGCACCCAGCGGCGCGTTAGCCAGCGAGCCTTCCAGCACATAGCGCGCTTCATAGGTGCGGGTGGTGGTATCGGCTGCATCAGAGAGCAGGCGCAGTGTCGCGGTAACAGGCTGTGCCTCGCTGCCATAACGCGTTGCCAGCGCTTCACTACCGACGGCAGGGCGCAATGTCTCTGGTAACTGGACGAGCGCCTCGCGTTGCCCTGAGCGGGCCAGTCTGATCACCGCCTGTCCCGCACTGACCACCTGGCCGGGTTCTGCAAGCGTCTCCATGACCACGCCGTCGGAATCGGCCAGCAGCACGGCATAGCCGGTCGCATTTTGCGCGACGGTGGCCTGAGCGCGTGCGGCACTGAGTTCAGCTCTGGCGGCATCCGCCGCGGCTTTTATCTGGTCATACTCCGAGGCAGAGACAGCACCTGTTGCCACCAGGCCGCGATAGCGCGCCTCATCGCTGGTGGCTTTTCTCGCCCGGGCCTGGGCGGCATCCACCGCCTGCTGCTGTGCTTGTGCCTGTAACTTCAGGTCAACCGGATCCAGACGCATTAACGGCTGGCCCTGCTTAACGGTCTGCCCCGTATCAACAAGGCGTTCAAGGATTTTGCCCTGAACCCGGAAACCGAGATCGCTTTGCGTTCTGGCAACGACCACACCCGTAAACGCGCGGGACGCATCGTTCGCCGGTTCAACGGAAGCGGATCTGACAAGCGGTGGCTGGGTGCGCGGATCGTCGGTGGCGGGGTTATCACCGCATGCCACCAGGGCGAAAGGGAGGAGACAAACGGCAAAACGGGCGGAATGAAGCCTGAGCATGGGGAAACCTTATCGTATCAAAGGACGGTTTCCGCATTCTCAGACCAGTGACCAATAAAGTCAATGGTCACAAATCAGGGGGCCAGGCTTCGTAAAATCAGGGAAGGGAGGAGGAGTGCTGCGGTCGGGGCGGTTTCGAGGTTATATTGCAACTGCACGGGGTTGATGAAAGGGCACATCACCATGTATATAGCGTAGGTCACCTCATCCAGGGGCGTTTTTCTTTCGAACTCCCCGCTTTGGCGGCCTTCAACAATGATGCTTTCAATCAGTTTCATCAGGCTCTCGGTATACCGCTCGGTAGACGGCCACTTATCCCGCGCGGCAACGGCGGCGATGTCATAAAGTTTACGATCGTGGAAAAAGAGTTCGCTGCCAGCCTCGGTTAACGCCCGGAAAAGGCGGCGCATTTTTTCACTGGCCGACGGCGCGTCGGCGATGGCTGTTTCCACCGCCGTCATGATCAGCGCCAGGCGGTTAGCGCAGATAACCTCGCCAATTGCCTGTTTGGAATCGAAAAATTTATAGATATAGGCTTTTGAAAAACCGATGGATTTAGCCAGTTCTGCCACGGTGGTTTTTTCATAGCCGTAATGGCCGAAGTGCTCAAAAGCCGCTTCGACGATTTGCTCGCGGACAGAGTGGTCAAGGGGACCACGCGTTGATGGGGTGTTCATATTTTTCGTCATTGTTTCAGCTTAGCGCGACGGGCATCAGTTGACAACGAGTGACCATCATGTGATTTGGTCACTCTTTTAATCATGTATTTTTCAGTGCTGTGAGCCTGAGTGTATCACTCTTTGCCCGGAGTTATTGCAGAAGCCCGGAGAGATGAAGGATCCTATAACCCCAGATCGCTCAGGGACGGGTGATCGTCCGGGCGTCTGCCCAGCGGCCAGTGAAAGAGCCGTTCAGATTCCTTGATGGGCATATCGTTGATGCAGGCAAAACGCCGCTTCATGAGGCCGTCCGGCTCGAACTCCCAGTTTTCATTGCCGTAAGAGCGGAACCAGTTCCCTGAATCATCATGCCATTCATAGGCATAGCGTACGGCGATGCGGTTGTCGGTAAATGCCCAAAGCTCTTTTATCAGGCGATAATCCAGCTCTTTCTTCCATTTCCGCTCAAGGAACGCCTGCGCCTCCGCGCGATTCGTGGCGAACTCCGCACGGTTACGCCACTGCGTGTCCAGCGAATAGGCCAGTGCGATTTTTGCCGGGTCGCGGCTGTTCCAGCCATCTTCTGCCAGCCTGACTTTTTCTATGGCGCTTTCACGGGTAAACGGCGGTAAAGGGGGGCGTGTGTTCATCTCGGCTACCTCGGGTTGATAGTATGTAGACAGGTCTGTCTACTTGCGTTAATCTATGCCTGTAAATACCGTCTGTCAACACACTGTTTGAGGCCAGATAAGCGTGAATACTCTCACTACGAATAATGATCAAAAAGTCAGCGTCAGAGATAAAATATTACTCACCGCGCACGAACTCTTTTATTCCACCGGGTTCAGAGCAACGGGCGTTGATACGCTTATCAAACAGGCAAAAGTGACTAAAGTGACGTTTTATCGCCATTTCCCGAGTAAGAGTTTGCTTATTCTTGCCTATCTGCAATATCGGCACGAGCTGTGGATTACCTGGTTTGAAACCACGCTTCGACAATATCTCGAAGAGGGGCGGGCTGCATCGGACGCATTAGCTGCAACGCTTAACGGGTGGTTTATTTCCCCGTTGTTTCATGGCTGTGCGTTTATTAATGCCAGCGCAGAAGCAAAATCAGAAGACAATGAAAGTGAAATAAAAGCCATTTGCCGCAACCATAAATCTGAAACCCGGGAAAAAATTGCCACCCTCACCGGTATTGCCGATGAGGCTATTAACACGCAGATTTTAATGCTGATAGACGGGGCCATCATACATGCGCAAATGGGCATGGATACCAAAGAGGTGGTCAGTCAGTTGCGAAGGGGACTTGAAGCGCTGATACCGCGCTAATTACGGCTTTGCGTGCGCAGCCAAACCTCGGAATGGCTGCGCCGTACGATTCAGATCTTAGTGAGGCTTTGCAGGAATTCGTCCACCTGCTGAGGAGTGGCTGAATCGGCCTGATAGAGGATATCGAGCGTCACGTTTTTAAGGCCACAGAAGCCAAACACCCCTTCAACAATCTGGGTCTGAATGGCACCGGAATAACCGTGCTTATCGAACCCGGCCAGATCGCTGCCCGCCGTTGCGACCAGGCGCACGGGCACATCACGTAAATTACCCACGATGCGACCATCTTCAGCCACTTTATAGGCCCAGTTCACGGTCAGCACCCGATCAAACCAGCCTTTCAGAAGGGCGGGAACGGACCACCAGTAAATCGGGAAGACAAATACCAGCATATCCGCGCGCTCGACACGCTGCTGCTCGCGCAGCACCTCGTCCGGCAGCGCGCTGACATCGCCGTGGTAGAGGTCAAGGTCGGGACGAATCATGGTCGGGGAAAAACCTTCGGCATGCAGATCGGCTATTTCAACCTGCGTACCCTGTTCCTGTAACTTCCCGGCAATTCGCTGCGCGAGGGATTGGGATAACGAATTTTCGACCGGGTGAGCCGTCACGATCAGGGCAGTATTGATGACGTTTGATGCAGACATAGAGACCTCAACAGGGTGAGTGAAGATGTCTCTATGTTACTATTGGTAACTTAACTGTCAATCTGGCAGGGCACTCATTTTGTGCTGTCCAGATAGGTATTGAGGACGCCGGTCATCGCGCCGCTGAGCATCTCTTCCGCAACGTTACGCGCGAGGATCCCATTTCCGGCAGCCGTACTGAGCGCATCCGCGGCCCCAATAATGGCCGTCAGGGCCGCTTCACCTGTTACCCCTTGCAGCACAATAAAAGGGGCAAGCGCCATCCGCAGGCAGTCTGCGCAGTCGGCCACGCAGGCCTCGCGGAAAATCTGCAGCGCCCGCGAGCCGGACAGAGCCGCCGCTATGGGGCCCGTTTCGGGGCCCGCAGAGATCGCGCAGTCGATATACGCGGCGCTGAAAAAACGGATCGTCTGTGCCAGCGTTTTATTGTCTCTGTTCAACGTCTCGCGAAATTTCTTGAGCTGCCTGTCGCTGAAGTCCTGGTAGAGTGCCATCAGCAGCCCTTCACGATCGCCAAAATGATCGTAAGGAATGGGTTTGGTGACGTTGGCGCGCTCGGCCAGGAAACCCAGCGTAAGGGCCTCAGTGCCTTGCTGGCGCACAATTCCGCGCGCGACTTCCAGCAGCTGTGCGCGGCGTTCTTCTTTTCTTAAGCGCTTAACAACCATCTTTTCCTCAAATCAGTTAACTACTGAAGGTAGTTTACATGCCTTACTGAACGGATGAGAAGCTCATTGCGCGGCTTTTTCCCGCTGAGCCATGTCGAGCACGCTGGCGCTTGCCGGGTCGAACAGCGCAAGGCTCTCAATCTGGTTGAGCATAATCACCTTTCTGAAATCCATCGCACTTCTGGGCTCAGAGTCGAGGGTGATGTCATGCCCGTCATACCATTTGCTGTAGTTATTTTCGATGCGAAAATTCATCGTCTGGCGATCGCGATAGCCACTCAGCATGGGAATAAGCACGATATTGGCTGTTTTCTCATATTCCAGCGTCGCCGTATGGATCATGCCGACATAGATACGCCCCGACCGTAGCGTCACCTGCGCCAGCTCGCCTTGCTCCATGCACTGATAAAGCAGTTGTTCAATCCCGCTCGCCTGCGCCAGGCGCTTATAGAGCTTTTTCCTGCCTTCACCGTCCAGTCGGGCGCTGCCCGCCCAGTTTGAGCGGTAAAGACAAAACAGGATGGCGAAGGCCAGCATCACCACTACGGGTGCCTGGATGCCCAGGAAACTCCAGTTCATAAAGTCCATCTGCCAGTCGGCATAACGCTCTGACGTAAAGTGGAAGGTGTTGTCAGCCGCGGAGAGGGCGAGCAGCAGCAGCCAGAGCAGCCCGGTGGCGATCACACCTTGCAGAACGAAGATCGAGCCGTAAAGGGCAACCAGAAAATAGACATCCCAGCCGAAGGATCGCTTGATTTTGAAGCGGGTAGAGAGGTCGCGGCTGGTGTACCAGTACCCGCAGACCATCAGCACCATAAATATCGCCGTTCCCATATTACGCCCTCTTTAACGCATTGACGTGGCGCAGAAAATCCTGGCGTACCTCGTTGCTTTTATAGTTCACCGAGGCATTACCATCCTGGTCGATGATAATCCGGTCGCCATCCTCAACGGCTTCAATGATTTCCTGCTGACTCATCACCTGAAGTAACGATTCCGGGCTGGAGAAAAGGGAGAGAAAGAAACGTCTCATGGCATGTCATCCTTATGAATAAAAAGAATAAGCCTGGAAGAGAACGGGGGAATTTACCTTAGGGTTAACCTGAAAAAGTAGCCCGATGGCGGTCAGCCCTTATTGCGCCTCAACTACTGGCACGAAAGTAACTTACCCAACCAACTGATAATTAAAATAATAAAAATATATTTCTGCACAAACTTGGACAAATAACTCGAATTGTGTAAGTTTTAATTATGCGCTTACGCTACGTTGTTTACCGCCAGGATGTGACCCATGAACCTTTTGCCTGACGTCATCAGTCGGTTTGTTGATTACTACACCGCGCTGGATTCCCAGCCGCCCTCGGCGCTGGCGGGGCTTTACCATCCCGATGCCACGCTTATCGATCCGTTTGGTGAACATAACGGCCTGTTCGCCCTGCAGCGCTATTTCACCCATCTGCTGGCGAATGTCGAACACTGTCGTTTCACGCTTGATTCCCCTTTGATCGGCGAGCATCGCTTTGTTGTCACCTGGGTCATGCACTGGTCGCACCCGCGCATTGCCGGTGGCGAGCCTCTGGAACTGCCTGGCTGCTCCGTGGTGGACGTGGAAAAGGATCGGATTATTCGCCAGCGGGACTACTACGATGCCGGAGAGATGATCTACGAACATCTGCCTTTGCTTGGCTGGGCGGTTCGCGGCGTGAAGCGGAGGGTGAAATCATGATGACGGTCCTGATCACCGGCGCCAGTTCAGGCATTGGGGCGGGGCTGGCGCAATCTTTTGCCCGTGACGGTCACCATGTCATCGCCTGCGGGCGGGATCCGGCGCGTCTGGAAGCCCTGCATCAGCACAGTTCAAACATTACGGTACGCCTGTTCGATATGACAGACAGGGACGCCTGTCGCCAGGCGCTGACGGGCTGCGCGGCCGACCTGACTATCCTCTGTGCCGGAACCTGCGAATATCTGGAACATGGCGTGGTGGACGCCGCGCTGGTAGAGCGGGTGATGACAACTAACTTTCAGGGGCCTGTCAATTGCCTCGCCGCGCTGCAGCCGCAGCTTGTGGCCGGTAACCGCGTGGTGCTGGTGAGCTCTATGGCTCACTGGCTGACGTTTCCACGCGCTGAAGCGTACGGCGCATCCAAAGCCGCGCTCACCTGGTTTGCGCAGAGCCTGCGTCTCGACTGGGAGCCAAAAGGGATTGCAGTCACCGTGGTATCGCCCGGTTTTGTCGACACCCCGTTGACCCGCAAAAATGATTTCGCCATGCCGGGCAGGGTGAGCGTTGAAGAGGCGGTAAAAGCCATTCGCCGTGGCCTGGAAAAAGGGAAAAACAACATCGCGTTTCCAGCGGGATTTGGTCTGACGCTGCGGCTGCTTTCCGGGCTGCCAGCGTTCTTACAGCGTGCACTGCTGCGCAGGATGGTGCGCTCATGAAGATCGCCATAATCGGCAGCGGCATCGCCGGGCTGACCTGCGCCTGGCGGCTTGCCGGGCATCATGAGGTCACCCTGTTTGAAGCCGGTGCCACCCCCGGCGGCCATACCGCCACGGTTGACGTGCCGACGCCACAGGGTACCTACGCCATCGACACCGGTTTTATCGTCTACAACGACCGCACCTATCCGCGCTTTATGGGGCTGCTTAGCGAGCTGGGCATCAGCGGGCAAAAAACGCAGATGAGCTTCTCGGTACACAATCCGCAAAGTGGGCTGGAGTACAACGGCCACACCCTGACGACGCTCTTTGCACAACGTCGTAACCTGGTGAACCCGGCGTTCTGGCGTCTGCTTGGGGAGATTGTCCGTTTTAACCGCCTGGCGAAACAGGCGCTGAAAGAGGTCGTGGACCCCGGCGCGACGCTGCAAACGTTCCTGGAACAGCATCGCTTTACGCCGTTCTTTGCGCGTCATTATATTCTCCCTATGGGGGCGGCCATCTGGTCGTCGTCGCTACAGGAGATGAAACGTTTTCCGCTGCCGCTCTTTTTACGCTTCTTTGAGAATCATGGTCTGCTGGATATCACTCAGCGCCCGCAGTGGTACGTGGTGCCCGGCGGCTCACGGGAGTATATCCGCGCTATTCTGGCACAGCTGGGTGACCGGCTCACGCTGCACCTCAACGCGCCGGTGCAGCGGGTAAGCCGTGATGCACAGGGGGTCACCCTCCATCTTGAAGAATCGAGCCACCGTTTTGATCAGGTGATTTTTGCCTGTCACTCAGCCCAGGCTCTGACCATCCTCGACGCACCTTCCGCCGCTGAGCAGGAGGTGCTGGGCGATATTGGCTGGCAACGTAACGAGGTGGTGCTGCACAGCGATCCGCGCTGGCTGCCGGTGCGTCAGCGCGCCTGGGCCAGCTGGAACTACCGCCTGAGCGACCAGGATCAGGCCAGCGCCTGCGTAACGTACAACATGAATATCTTGCAGGGGCTGCCCGCCGGTAGCCCGCTGTTCTGCGTCACCTTAAACCCCGAAACGCCAGTGGACGAACGCTTCGTGCTGCGGCGCTTTGTGTATGAACATCCACTGTTTAACCCGCAAAGCTGGCGGGCACAGGCGCGCCGCAGCGAAATCAACGGTCACCAGCGGAGCTGGTTCTGCGGCGCGTACTGGTACAACGGTTTTCATGAAGATGGCGTGCGCAGCGCGCTGGACGTCGTCAATGCGATAACAGCCGGGGAGGGAAACCGATGAACAGTTGCCTCTATCACGGCGTATTACGCCACCGCCGTCTCCAGCCGAAAACGCATGAGTTCAGCTACGGCGTCTTTATGGCCTGGCTCGATCTCGACGAGCTGGAGAAGTTGCCCACCGTTGGCGTGCGGCGCAACCGGTTTGCCGCCGCATCGTTCCATGATGCGGATTATCCGCTGGGTTCGCCGCTTAAAGAGAACGTGCTGAATCGGCTGGAAAGCCTGACCGGCGAACGTCCTGAGGGGCGGGTGATGCTCCTGACGCAGCTGCGCTACTTCGGCTTTCATTTTAATCCCGTCAATTTTTACTACTGCTATGACCCGGCAGAGACGCTGCGCTGGGTGCTGGCCGAAGTGCGCAATACGCCCTGGAACGAACGACATTATTACGCCGTCAATGGTCAGCACGCCCAGCCCACGGAGAAAGCCTTTCACGTTTCTCCGTTTAACCCCATGGACATGATTTACCACTGGCGCTTCAACAACCCGGATAACACGCTGCATATGCACATTGAAAATCATCAGGCGTCAAAGGTATTTGATGCCACGCTGGCGCTTCGCCGCGCGCCGCTGACCCGTCCGGCACTGCGTGGGCTGTTGCTGCGTATTCCGCTGATGACGCTCAAAACCGTTTTCGCGATTTACTGGCAGGCGCTGCGGCTGTGGCTTAAGCGTGTGCCTCTGTATAACCATCCTGTCAGCAGGAGTGAACGCTCATGACCGATCCTGTCTTTGCGCTTGAACCCGATATCCCGCGCAACGTTCGCGTCGCGCGCTGGCTGCTCTTTCGCGTGCTGAGCGGCCTTCGTGGCGGCTCGCTCATGCTGCGTGAAGGGGCGCAGACCTTTCATTTCGGTGAGCTGTCTGCCGCGCTGCATGCCGACGTTGAGATACTCAGCCCGGGCGTCTACTGGCGCGTCCTGACCGGGGGCAGTCTGGCCGCGGCGGAAGCCTGGATGGACGGCGAATGGGAAACCACGCAGCTCACGCCGCTTCTGCAACTGCTTGCGCTAAACAGCCAGGTACTGGGGCGGCTCGAAAAAGGGTTCCGCCTGCTTGGCAGACCGCTGGAGCGGCTTCGCCACTGGACGCGGCGCAACTCCCGGGCGCAGGCGCGGGAAAACATTGCGGCACATTACGATCTGGGTAACGCGTTTTATGCCCATTTTTTGGACAAGGAGTTGCTCTATTCCAGCGCGCTGTTTAGCGGGGAGGAGCAGGATCTTAGCGACGCGCAGCGGGCGAAAATGGCGCGTCTGTGCGAACAGCTGGCGCTGAACCCCAGCGATCATCTGCTGGAGATTGGCACCGGCTGGGGGGCGATGGCGGAATACGCGGCCCGTCACTACGGCTGCCGGGTGACCACTACCACGCTGTCGCAGGAGCAGTATCGCTGGGCGACAGAGCGGATTGCCCGGGCCGGTCTGCAGGACCGCGTTGAGGTGTTGCTCTGCGACTATCGCGATTTAACCGGCGAGTATGACAAGCTGGTGTCGATTGAGATGATTGAAGCCGTCGGGCAACGCTATCTGCCAACGTTCTTCCGCACCTGTCAGGCGCGTCTGCGTCCGGGTGGGCGCATGGCGATTCAGGCCATCACCATTCAGGATCAGCGGTATCGCGACTACAGCAAAAGCGTGGATTTTATTCAGCGGTATATCTTCCCCGGCGGCTTTTTGCCGAGCATAACGGCGATGAATGCGCTGATGACGCGCCACACCGATTTTGTGGTGCGCAACCTGTTTGATATGGGGCCGGACTACGCGCGCACGCTGGCGCACTGGCGTCAGCGCTTTCTCCATGCCTGGCAGGAGATTGAAAAACTGGGATTTGATGAGCGGTTTCGTCGGATGTGGCTCTATTACTTTGGCTACTGCGAAGCCGGGTTTAACGCCCGCACCATCAGCGTGGTGCAACTGACCGCCGAGCGCGTATGAAACGTTACGTGCAGGTTTTCGCCCTGGCTATCGCGTTCGATCTCTACTGGACGCTGGTGGTGCTGTTTCGCGAGCGTGGCCTGATTATCTGGTGCGTGCTGGCGATCTTCGCCTGCCTGATGTTGCCGCCTGCACACCGCGTTTATGCCATTCTGCTGGCACTCGCGGGCACTCTGCTGGATGCACTCTGGGCGCTGACGGGGCTGATCGCCTTCACCGGTGAATCGCTGATGCCCGTGTGGATGGTGGCGCTGTGGCTGATGTTTGCCACCGTCTGGACGCAGCTCACCCGCACCACAACGTTACCCGGCTGGATGCTGATGCTGCTGGCTTCCGTGGGCGGTCCGGTGGCGTATCTTATCGGTGAGCGGCTCGGTGCCATCGCCTTTCTGGAGCCAACCTTTATTGTCGTCAGCTGGATGGTGCCGGGCTGGCTGGTGCTGATGCTGTTTTACCACCTGCTGACAGGGAGGCAACAATGAGAGCCGCACTCCTGTTCCTCTGGCTCATCACCCTGACGCCTTTCGCCCAGGCAACCGACTGGCTTGGCTGGCGCAAGGTGGGGGATGCCACGCTGACCTGGGGGCCTTTCACCGTTTATACCTCCCAGTTGCGCACCCCTGAAGGGCGCTACACCGGCAAGATGCAGGATCAGGCGCTCATTATCACCTACGCGCGTGACATCGACAGTGAAGACCTGGTCGAGGCAACCCGCGACCAGTGGCGAGCACAGGGGGTTTTGCAGCAAGAACCGCAGAGCGAAGCCTGGCTGCGAATGCTTGCCTCGCTGTGGCCGGATGTAGGGCCGGGGGCGCAGCTGGCGTTCGTGCTTAACGATAAGCAGGGACAGTTCTGGTACCGCGCGCCTGGCGCATCGGGCACTTTCAGACCTCTGGGGCCGCCTCAGTCGCAAGCGTTCAGCACCCGTTTTCTGGGGATCTGGCTTGATCCCCGCACGCAATACCCTGAGCTGCGTCAGCAGTTAATCGGAGGACAACAATGAAACGTTTTTTGATCATGGCGCTGGGTGTGACGATGTTGCTGGCAGGCTGCAGCACGGACGTGACGGAGTACCGCCAGCAGCAGCCGCGGCTTGATATATTCCACTATTTTCAGGGCAAAACGGAAGCGTGGGGGATGGTGCAGGATCGCAGCGGGAAGCAGCTCCGCCGCTTCCACGTGGAGATTGCCGGGGACGTGATTGGCGACACGCTGACGCTGAATGAACATTTTGTCTACGACGATGGTGAAAAACAGCAGCGGGTATGGCATATCCGCCGCGTGGCGACCGATCGTTATGAGGGCACGGCGGGCGATATTGACGGCGTGGCGACGGGGCAGGCGGCGGGCAATGCCTTCAACTGGCGGTACAGCATGAACGTGAAGGCCAACGGCAGCACCTGGCTGCTGCACTTCGACGACTGGATGTACCTGCAGGATGGTACACACCTGTTTAATAAAACCGAGATGAAGAAATTTGGCGTCACCGTTGCCACGGTGACGCTGTTCTTTACCCGCAAGGCGTAACGTTACTCGTGGGGAGGGGCGTTTTTACTGCCTGAGTAAATGAAAAACAGCGCAATACCCAGGCAGAGGACAGCGGCCAGTCGGCTCATCGAAAACGGAATGGCCGCATTGCCCAGCCAGCCAAAGTTATCAATCAGCATACTCATGGTGAGCTGACCAAAAATCACCGCGACCGTGGCGACGGCGGTGCCGATGCGCTGCACCGCCACGACCATGATCACAATGTACGGCACGCCAAACATCGCCCCGAGAAGCTGCCATTTCGGCACGTCCAGCAGGGTGACTGTCTGTTTTGGTTCAAAGAAAAAAATCAGCAAGGCGGTGACCAGCGCGCCAACGGAGAACGTCAGGAACGCGCTTTTGAATACGCCCACGCGGCTGCCGAGTTGCCCGTTGATCGCCGCCTGAATGCTCAGCGTCGCGCCGCCGCACACGGCCAGAATAATCATCATCAGTGTCATCGTGTTACCCCTGTGCGACCAGAATCAGTGCCGCAATAATAAAACCCAGCGCGACGATCCGTTTCGCGTTGATCTTCCTGTGCGGTGTGCCCAGCAGACCGTAATGGTCGATCAGCAGGCTTTTAAAAACCTGCCCCGCCAGAATGCCAATCATCGTCAGGGCGATGCCGATGGCCGGGGTGGCGAGGGTCAGGATCACCACGTACACCGGGCCAAGTACCCCGCCGAGCAACTGCCAGCCGGGCTGGGCAAAAAACGACGGGCTGTTGCGCGGGCTGAAAAACAGCATCAGCAGAAACGTCAGCGCGGCCCCGACGCCAAAAATGCTGAACGTGGCCCATAAATCACCGACTTTTCCACCCAGCGGCCCCAGCAGGCCAGCCTCTACGGAAAGCCCCATCCCCCCGGCAATCACCAGTAAAATCAAAACAAGCTGCATTGTTATTCCTCCGTTTTGCAGGCGGAGAAGATTACGTCGGTCTGGTCATGAGAAAAATGCCATAATGCAGGAAACACCTTTGCAGGATATGCACGAATGTACGACGCCGGGAGCATGAACCTCCGTTCGCTGAAGATTTTTATCGCGGTTTTTGAAGCCGAAAATTTTTCCGTGGTCGCGCGCCGCGAGGGCCTTTCCGCCTCGCAGGTTTCGCGCATTATCCACCAGCTTGAGGACGCACTCGGCCAGCAGCTTTTTTACCGCAATACCCGGGCGGTGATCCCCACAGAAAGTGGTCATCTGTTTATCCGCTATGCCAGGGAGATGATGACGAGTTTTGAGGAGGCTCGTCAGGAGCTGGATGCACGTTCAACGGAGCCTTCCGGCACGATCCGCATTAATGCACCGGTCTTTTTCGGCCAGCGGCACATTGCGCCAGGGCTGCCTGGTCTGACGGCGCGCTATCCGCGGCTGAATATCGAGCTGACGCTGACCGATGATTTTATCGACCCGCACAAGAATGCCGCCGACGTGATCTTTCGCATCGGCGCGCTGACGGACTCCACCTTTCACGCGCGCATTTTTGGTCAGCAGCGCTACCATCTGGCCGCCTCGCCGGACTATCTGCGACATCACGGCGCGCCGCAAGGGCCGGGCGATCTGGCGCATCATAAATGCCTGGTCTACCGTGGTTCGTCGGGGCCTAACCGCTGGCTGTTGCGCGGTCCGGGGGAGGAGTGGGTGCACTACCCGGTGATGCCATTAATGACGTCAAATAATGCGGAATCGCTGCTTGCTGCCGCGCTGGGTGGGATGGGAATTGTGCTGTTTCCGGACTGGCTGATTGGCGACCGCGTGCAGCAGGGCGAACTGGTCGCACTCCTGCCAGGGCTGGAGTGCGCCATTCATACGGAGCCCCTGAATATTGCGGCGATCTACCCAAACGCGCGGCATCCGCCCCTTAACGTCAGGGCGGTGATTGATCATTACGTCGGGTGTTTCGGTACGCCGCTGTACTGGCAAACGCAGGGCAGGTGATTACGCGCCAAGCTCGTTGCGGATGATCGCGGCTCCGGCGCTCAGCGCCTTCAGCTTACCGTTGGCAACCTGACGGGAAAGCGGCGCCATACCGCAGTTGGTTGACGGGTAAAGCTTGTCGGCATCGACAAACTGCAGCGCTTTACGCAGGGTGTCAGCCACTTCTTCCGCGGTTTCAATGGTGTTGGTTGCCACGTCGATGGCGCCTACCATCACTTTTTTGCCGCGGATCAGCTCCAGCAGATCCATCGGCACGCGGGAGTTGTGACACTCCAGCGAGATGATGTCGATATTCGATGTCTGAAGCTTAGGAAACGCCTCTTCATACTGGCGCCATTCTGAGCCAAGGGTCTTTTTCCAGTCGGTATTGGCCTTGATGCCGTATCCGTAGCAGATATGTACCGCTGTTTCGCATTTCAGCCCTTCAATGGCACGCTCCAGCGCCGCAATCCCCCAGTCGTTGACCTCATCAAAAAAGACGTTAAATGCCGGCTCATCAAACTGAATGATATCGACACCCGCAGCCTCTAACTCTCTTGCCTCCTGATTGAGGATTTTAGCGAACTCCCAGGCCAGCTTTTCGCGGCTTTTATAGTGCGCGTCGTAAAGAGTGTCGATCATGGTCATCGGCCCCGGCAGGGCCCACTTGATTGGCTTATCCGTGAGCTGGCGTAAGTATTTTGCGTCGTCCACGAACACCGGTTTTTGACGCGCCACGGCGCTGACCACCGTCGGCACGCTCGCGTCGTAGCGGTTACGAATGCGCACGGTCTGACGGTTTTCAAAATCCACGCCGCTGAGGTGTTCAATAAAGGTGGTCACAAAGTGCTGGCGCGTCTGTTCGCCATCGCTGACGATATCAATCCCCGCGCGGATCTGCTCATCAAGCGATAAACGCAGTGCATCCTGCTTACCGGCCAGTAACTCCTGATCCTGTAATTTCCACGGTGACCACAGCGTTTCAGGTTGTGCAAGCCAGGTTGGCTTAGGCAGGCTGCCAGCGGTTGACGTCGGGAGCAATGTTTTCATATGTATAACCCTTTTAAATTCGATTAATTAACGCGCGTAGTTATCAGACCACTGCTCGAGTACGTGTTT
Organism: Enterobacter cloacae complex sp. 309I3; assembly: GCF_050031595.1. Classification (NCBI taxonomy): domain Bacteria; kingdom Pseudomonadati; phylum Pseudomonadota; class Gammaproteobacteria; order Enterobacterales; family Enterobacteriaceae; genus Enterobacter; species Enterobacter cloacae complex sp. 309I3. The sequence continues at coordinate 2,314,410 of NZ_JBLGWI010000001.1, forward strand.
GTAAGGCTTGATAAATTGTTCTTCCGTGAATTTACCCTGCTCAATGGCCAGCTGGCTGCGTTCGAGGCGGTCGTAAACAATTTTGGTTAATGAGTGATCCTGCTGATTCAGGTCGGGGCGATAGCAGTGTCCTGCCGCCGAGTTAGCGTTATAAATTTCAGGGCGATAGATCTTCTGAAACGTCTCCATCGTGCTGATGGTGGCGATCAGTTCAAGATTGGTGTAATCACTGAGCAAATCGCCGGTGAAGAAGAAGGCAAACGGCGCCACGCTGTTTTCAGGCATGAAATAGCGTACCTTCAGGCCCATTTTCGCGAAGTACTGCTCCGTCAATGACTCGCCATCCGGCGTGTACTCAATGCCCAGCACCGGGTGCTGGTTACCCGTGCGACGATAAGTGTCTTTGCTGGACACGCTCAGGCAAATCACCGGTGCTTTTTTGAAATTCTCACGGTATTCCGGCGAATTAACAAAATGGCGGAAGATATTGCCGTGCAAGACACCAAACTTCTCCGGAATGGTGAAATGGGGCTGGTTTTTATTATGCTCCAGCAGCAGGACGCTGAAATCGTAATCGCGCACGTAAGAGGAGAAGTTATTGCCGACAATACCGTCGATGCGTTCATTGGTTTTTTTATCGACGATTGTGGTTTGCAATATTTCAATGGCCGGGAAGGTTTTCTCCGCACCAATATTCAGATCCACAGAGACGATCTCAAGCTCGACCGCGTAACGATCGGCATTGGGGTTATCCCAGCGCGCCAGGGCGTTAAAGCGGTTATTGATCATCACCAGGGTATTACGCAGGTTCTCCTGACGCTTTTCCCCGCGGGCGAGGTTGGCAAAGTTGGTGGTCGTACGCGTATTCTCTGACGGGTTATAATTTTCATCGAAGCAACTGCGCTTAAGGGTAAATGTAAAAGCTTTACTCATCTTGGTTATGCATCCTAAGTTCATGTTGCCAGGAAGTTATCAATGCATAATTTATGCCTGACGCGGTGGCGCAGGGGAAGTGACTTAATTTCACAGCAACATGAGCGAACTTCATGAACTGCTCAGTTCCAGTTATACTGCCCAAAATTTCCAACCGGTTTAAACACACTCATGACAAAACTCACCTTACAAGAGCAGATGCTGAAAGCGGGCTTAGTCTCCAGCAAAAAAATGGCCAAAGTTCAGCGCACGGCCAAGAAATCCCGCGTGCAGGCGCGTGAGGCCAGAGAGGCGGTAGAAGAGAACAAAAAAGCGCAGCTTGAGCGTGACAAACAGTTGAGCGAGCAGCAAAAACAGGCCGTGCTCGCCAAAGAGTTTAAGGCGCAGGTGAAGCAGTTGATTGAGATGAACCGCATCACGGTGGCAAAAGGCAACATCACCTTTAACTTCACCGACGGCAATCTGATCAAAAAAATCGAGGTGGATAAGGCAACCCAGACCCAGTTGATTAACGGTCGTCTGGCCATCGCACGTCTGGTGATTAACGCTAATGGCGACTGCGAATACGCCATTATCCCGGCGGTGGTGGCGGATAAAATTGCCCAGCGCGATGCCGACAGTATTGTGTTAAACAGCGCCCTGAGTCAGGAAGAGCAGGATGAAGACGATCCGTATGCCGATTTCAAAATCCCTGACGATTTGATGTGGTAAGACGGTTCAGAACGGTGCGGTGTGATGAGCGTTAACCGGCTCGCCGCTCACCGGATGAATAAAATTCAACTGACTGGCATGCAGCATCAGCCTCGGCGTTGTTCCGCTGCCAGGCCATGCCCGTCCCCCATATAAATCGCAGCCTAAAATCGGGTGGCCCAGCAGCTGACAGTGAATGCGCAACTGGTGGGTTCGCCCGGTTTCAGGCGTCAGTTCTACCCGCGTGAGCGGCATCGCCGCGTTTTGATGCAGACGTTTCACCACCCGATAGCGGGAACGGGCGGGTTTGCCGTTAACGGCACAGATCGACATCAGCGGAAACAGCGCCGGGTCTTTGGCAATCGGCGCATCAATCACCCCTTCATCGTTTTCCAGGTGGCCGCAAAGCAGGGCGCTATAGACTTTCTCCACGCTGCGCTGGCTAAACTGCTGGCACAGCGCGGCGTTGATCGGCTTATTACGTGCAATCACCATCAGGCCGGACGTGCCAAAATCCAGGCGATGCACCAGCGTGCAGCCAGGAAAGTTTTGAACCAGACGATAGTGCACCGAATCGAGATTTTGCGGATTTTTACCCGAGAGGCTAAGCAGACCGGAAGGTTTATTGATCAGCAGCAGATGTTCATCCTGCCAGAGGATCTCAATGTCGTCATGACACGGTGGGGCAATAAAAGAATCAATAATCGCAGACATCAGGCCGCCCGGCTGGAGAGTGGGAGCGGATGATAACGAAATGCGGGAGAAAAGAAAAACCCTCTCACCGGGCGGTGAGAGGGGGAAATCTTAGGCAGCCACCAGGCTGTCGATCGCGGCTTTCGCGTCGGTCTGTGCTTTGGTCGCCACTTCAGGACCGTAAGCGATACCTTCTGCAAACACGAAGTTCACGTCGGTGATCCCGATGAAGCCCAGGAACAGGCTCATGTACGGCGCAACCAGGTCGGTTGGGGTATCTTTATGAATACCGCCACGGCTGGTCAGCACGATGGCACGCTTGCCTTTCACCAGACCTTCCGGGCCATTTTCGGTGTAACGGAAGGTAACACCAGCGCGAGCCACCAGGTCGAAGTAGTTCTTCAGCTGGGTTGGGATGTTGAAGTTGTACATTGGGGCGTTGATCACGATAACGTCGTGCGCCTGCAGTTCAGCAATCAGCTCATCAGAGAGCGCCAGGGCTTCCTGCTGGCGTGGGCTCAGCGGTGCATCGCTTGGACGCAGCGCGCCAACCAGCTCGCCATCCAGCACAGGAATTGGGTTTGCAGCCAGGTCACGCACGGTGATTTGGTCTGCGGAATGGTGTTCACGCCACTGTTCAACGAAGTAATCAGACAGCTGACCAGACTGAGAGTACCCTGCCAGAATACTGGATTTCAAAACTAATACTTTGCTCATGGGTGATTCCTGTTTTGCATTTGATTGAAGGGGGTTGCCCCGTTGCTTGTTGACACTTTATTCACAATCCTGCCACAGAGATAGCGCAATATATCGAAGCCTATGTTCGAATTTTTTGAATAAGGCGTGGAAAGCGCTGATGTGGTACTCTATAGCAATCATTACAAAGAGATTTTATCCGGCAGTGCACTGCCCGTTAATGCTATGACAGAACAACAAAAATTGACCTTCCCGATGCTCCTGCAACAGCTTGATTCACTGATGTTGCGCGATAAACAGCGCTTTGCTCGCCGCTTGCACGGGGTGAAGAAGGTTAAAAATCCTGATGCACAACAGGCCATTTTCCAGGAGATGGCGAAAGAGATTGAACAGGCGGCAGGGAAAGTTGTGCTGCGCGAAGCGGCTCGTCCGGCAATTACCTATCCGGAAAATCTGCCCGTCAGTCAGAAGAAGCAGGAGATCCTCAACGCCGTGCGCGACCACCAGGTGGTGATCGTGGCGGGGGAGACCGGCTCGGGGAAAACCACACAGCTGCCAAAAATCTGTATGGAGCTCGGCCGCGGAGTGAAGGGCCTGATTGGTCATACCCAGCCGCGTCGTCTGGCGGCGCGTACCGTGGCGAACCGTATTGCCGAGGAGCTGCAAACGGAGCCGGGCGGCTGCATCGGTTATAAGGTGCGTTTCAGCGACCATGTGAGCGATAACACCATGGTCAAGCTGATGACCGACGGTATCCTGCTGGCGGAAATTCAGCAGGATCGTCTGCTGATGCAGTACGACACTATCATTATTGATGAGGCGCACGAGCGCAGTCTGAACATCGACTTCCTGCTCGGCTACCTGAAAGAGCTACTGCCGCGTCGCCCGGATCTGAAAATTATCATCACCTCCGCGACCATCGACCCGGAGCGTTTCTCAAAACATTTCAATAACGCACCGATTATTGAAGTTTCCGGTCGTACCTATCCGGTAGAAGTGCGCTATCGCCCGATCGTGGAGGAGGCGGAGGATACCGAGCGCGACCAGTTGCAGGCAATTTTCGACGCCGTTGACGAACTGGGCAATGAGAGCGCGGGCGACATTCTGATCTTTATGAGCGGCGAGCGTGAGATCCGCGATACCGCCGACGCGCTCAGCAAGCGCGATCTGCGCCACACGGAAATTTTGCCGCTTTACGCACGTCTCTCCAACAGTGAACAGAACCGCGTGTTCCAGCCACACAGCGGGCGCCGCATCGTGCTGGCAACCAACGTGGCGGAAACCTCGCTGACCGTGCCGGGCATCAAGTATGTGATTGATCCGGGTACGGCGCGTATCAGCCGCTACAGCTACCGCACCAAGGTACAGCGTCTGCCGATTGAGCCGGTTTCACAGGCGTCGGCCAACCAGCGTAAAGGGCGCTGTGGACGTGTGTCGGAGGGGATCTGTATTCGTCTCTATTCAGAAGACGATTTCCTCTCCCGCCCGGAGTTTACCGACCCGGAAATCCTGCGCACCAACCTGGCTTCCGTCATCCTGCAGATGACCGCGCTGGGGCTGGGCGATATCGCCGCTTTCCCGTTTGTCGAAGCGCCGGACAAACGCAATATTCAGGATGGCGTACGCCTGCTGGAAGAGCTGGGGGCGATCACCACCGACGAGCAGGCCACCGCGTATAAACTGACGCCGCTGGGACGGCAGCTCAGCCAGTTGCCGGTGGACCCGCGTCTGGCGCGCATGGTGCTGGAAGCGCAAAAACACGGCTGTGTGCGCGAGGCGATGATCATCACCTCGGCGCTCTCCATTCAGGATCCGCGTGAACGGCCAATGGACAAACAGCAGGCGTCGGATGAAAAACACCGTCGCTTCCACGACAAAGAGTCGGATTTCCTTGCCTTCGTGAACCTGTGGAACTACCTCGGCGAGCAGCAGAAAGCGCTGTCTTCTAACCAGTTCCGCCGTCAGTGTCGCGTGGATTTCCTCAACTACCTGCGCGTGCGCGAGTGGCAGGATATCTACACCCAACTGCGCCAGGTGGTGAAAGAGCTGGGTATTCCGGTGAACAGTGAACCGGCGGAGTACCGCGAGATTCACATCGCATTGCTGACCGGACTGCTGTCCCATATCGGCATGAAGGACGCCGAAAAGCAGGAGTATACCGGTGCGCGCAACGCCCGTTTCTCCATCTTCCCCGGCTCCGGGTTGTTCAAGAAACCACCCAAGTGGACCATGGTTGCTGAACTGGTGGAAACCAGCCGTCTGTGGGGGCGTATTGCCGCGCGTATCGATCCGGAATGGGTGGAGCCGGTGGCGCAACACCTGCTGAAACGCTCATACAGTGAACCGCACTGGGAGCGCGCGCAGGGGGCGGTGATGGCAACCGAAAAAGTGACCGTCTACGGCCTGCCGGTGGTGGCCGCGCGTAAGGTCAACTACAGCCAGATTGACCCGGCGCTGTGCCGCGAGCTGTTTATCCGCCACGCGCTGGTGGAGGGCGACTGGCAGACGCGTCACGCCTTCTTCCGTGAAAACCTCAAGCTGCGTGCTGAAGTGGAAGAGCTGGAGCACAAATCCCGTCGTCGCGACATTCTGGTGGATGACGAGACGCTGTTCGAATTTTACGACCAGCGCATCAGCCACAATGTCATTTCCGCCCGTCACTTTGACAGCTGGTGGAAGAAGGCCAGCAAAGAGACGCCGGATCTGCTCAACTTTGAAAAGAGCATGTTGATTAAAGAAGGGGCGGAGTCGGTCAGTAAGCTCGACTACCCGAACTTCTGGCATCAGGGCAACCTTAAGCTGCGGCTGACCTATCAGTTTGAGCCGGGAACGGACGCGGATGGTGTCACCGTCCATATCCCGCTGCCACTGCTAAACCAGGTGGATGAGAGCGGCTTTGAGTGGCAAATTCCCGGCCTGCGCCGCGAACTGGTGATTGCGCTGATCAAATCGCTGCCGAAACCGGTGCGGCGTAACTTTGTTCCGGCCCCTAACTACGCCGAAGCGTTTTTAGGCCGCGTCACGCCGCTGGAGATGCCGCTGCTGGATGCGCTGGAGCGTGAGTTCCGCCGCATGACCGGTACCACCATTGACCGCGAAGACTGGAACTGGGATCAGGTGCCCGATCACCTGAAAATCACCTTCCGCGTGGTGGACGATAAAAACAAGAAGCTGCAGGAAGGCCGTTCGCTCACCGCGCTGAAAGAGGCGCTGAAAGGCAAAGTGCAGGAGACCTTGTCCGCAGTGGCGGATGATGGGATTGAGCAGAGCGGGCTGCACATCTGGAGCTTTGGTCAGCTCCCCGAAAGCTACGAGCAAAAACGCGGCAACTACAAAGTGAAGGCCTGGCCTGCACTGGTGGATGAGCGCGACAGCGTGGCGATCAAGCTGTTTGATAACCCGCAGGAACAGCAGCAGATGATGTGGCGCGGGCTGCGCCGCCTGCTGCTGCTCAACATCCCGTCGCCGATCAAGTATCTGCACGAGAAGCTGCCGAACAAAGCCAAGCTGGGGCTGTACTTTAACCCGTACGGCAAAGTGCTGGATCTGATCGACGACTGCATCTCCTGCGGCGTGGACAAGCTGATCCACGAGGCGGGCGGTCCGGTCTGGTCAGAAGAGGGCTTTGCTCAGCTTCATGAAAAGGTACGCGCGGAGCTGAACGACACCGTGGTGGATATTGCCAAACAGGTCGAGCAGATCCTCACCACCGTGTTCAATATCAACAAACGCCTGAAAGGGCGCGTGGATATGACCATGGCGCTGGGGCTTTCGGATGTCAAAGCGCAGATGGCGGGCCTGGTGTACCGGGGCTTTGTCACCGGCAATGGCTTCAACCGTCTCGGCGACACGCTGCGTTATCTGCAGGCGATTGAAAAACGGCTGGAGAAAATGGCCATCGATCCGCATCGTGACCGTGCCCAGATGCTGAAAGTTGAAAACGTGCAGCAGGCGTGGCAGCAGTGGTTAAACAAACTGCCACCGGCACGTCGTGACGATGAAGACGTTCAGGCGATCCGCTGGATGATCGAAGAGTTACGCGTCAGCTTCTTTGCCCAGCAGCTCGGTACGCCGTATCCGATTTCGGATAAACGTATTTTGCAGGCGATGGAGCAGATTTCGGCTTAACACCCTGTTTTCTCCCTCTCTCTCCGGGCTGAGGGATCCCCATAAATAATGCCTGCACAGACGGCCCCCTCTCCCTTTGGGAGAGGGCTGGGGTGAGGGGGAACATACGGCTGTGGAGGTCATTCCGTTCACTTTATGTTCCTTGCTACTCTGTAACGGCATGACTTGTGAACGTGCCAGGGTGGCTCAGTCGCCACCAGCCCTGGCGACCCGGGCTCCCGGCGGTAAATCGCCGCTTCGCGGTGCCTTCGGCTTATTCCTTCCGGCTTATCGGGGACGGGCGGATGTAACGTCCCTGTAAAGCCGCCCTCTCGGCGCATCCATGCGCCTCGCCCCGGCCTGCAGGAAACGCCTCAGCGATTTACAGCCGGACCAGGGCGTCGCTATAAGTCATTCATTTTCCTGAAGCAACATTCATCGCTTTCGGTAAAAAATTACTGGGGATCCCTCTCCCGGTGGGAGAGGACCGGGGTGAGGGCATCAGGCCGCACAATTTTCACCCGTTCACAATTGCCAGCGTAAACCCATCCCACCCCTTAACCCCGACCGTTTGCAGCGCGGTGGTGGTTAAGCGCGGATTGTCCCCCATCATCTCGATAAACCGGCGAACACCCTGCACGCGCGCGTCGTCGCTTTGGCCGTTAATCACTTCGCCATCGCGCACCACGTTATCGCCGATAATCACCGTGCCGGGGCGGGAGTAGTGCAGCGCCCATTCGAGGTAGCCGGGATTGTTTGGCTTATCAGCATCAATAAAGATCAGGTCGAACGGCGGAACGTCGCCGAAATTTTCCAGAGAAGTCAGCGCCGGGCCTTCGATGAGTTCAATGCGTTGGTTGAGACCGGCAAGCTGAATATTCTGCCGCGCCACGCGGGCATGCGTGGAATCGGCCTCAAGCGTAATCAGCTTTCCGTCCGGCGGCAGGGCGCGCGCCATCCAGATTGAACTGTAAGCACCCAGCGTACCGATCTCCAGAACGCGCCGCGCCTGCGTCATGCGCACTAACAGCGCCAGCAGTTGCCCCTGATTGGCCGCAACATCGTGTTCGGGGAGTCCGGCGCGCTGGTTGTTTTCCAGTACCTTGCTCAGTACCTCATCTTCAGGAATAAGCGACGAAATCATGAAATTATCAACTGCAGACCACTGTTGTTGCATAAATTGTCTCCTGAGGGGGAATCGCCGGGTGGCGGCTGCGCCTTACCCGGCCTGTGTGACGAAATCCAGGCCCGTTAAGCGCCTTCAGAGATTGACCCAACCGCCGCCCAGCGCTTTATACAAATCAATCTGCGCCAGCAGCAGGTTATTTTTCACCTGCACCACGTTGGTTTGCACCGAGTAAAGTGTACGCTGTGCGTCGAGCACATCCAGATAAGATGAATAGCCGTTGCGATAGCGGTTCTGCGCAATGCGCAGCGTCTCCTGGGCCACCTCCTGCTGGGCCAGCAGTTCGCTAAGTTGTTCCTGATAACGCGTAATGGCGTCAAGGCTGTTGTTCACTTCGGCAAACGCATTGCGCACGGTTTTCTCATAGGCGTACAGCGCCTGATTACGCTGCGACTGGGAGATATCCACCTGCGCATTCAGCGCCTGGCGGTTCAGCAGCGGGGCGAGAATACTGCCGCCTGCGCTCCAGAGCTGTAACGGGTTGTCCAGCAGGCCGGAAAGGGTGCGATCCTGAATCGATCCAGTCGCCGTCAGGTTGATCGACGGCAACAGGCTGGCGCGCGAGGCGGCAAGGCTGGCATCGGCCGCAATAAGCTGACGCTCCGCCTGAACGATGTCAGGTCGTCGGTTAAGCAACGATGACGGCAACTGTGAAGGCAGCCTGAGCGGGGTAAGCATGCTGAAGCTTTCACTGCGCGCCACCTCGCCCGGGTTACTGCCCAGCAGCAGACTCAGGGCATTCTCTTGCTGAGCGATCTGATGCTGCAGCAGCGGCACCTGCGCCCGGGTGGCCCGCAGCTCAGAGTCAGACTGCATCAGCTCCAGGCGCGAACTGTAGCCCGTTTCAAACTGCCGTTTAGCAAGATTAAATGCCTCTTCGCGTGATTTCAGCGTGGACTCTGTGACGCGAAGCTGTTCGTCAAGCGAGAGCAGGGTGACATACCCGGAGGCCACCGACGAGGCGACAGTTAAATCTGCGGCAGCGGCGGCGGCTTTTTGCGCCTCCAGCGAGGCCTGCGCGGCATTGGCCGTGCTGCGGTTGACGCCCCAGATATCCACATCATAGCTGGCGGTGAGGCTGCCTTTGTACAGCGTACTGTATACCGGTAACCCCGTGGCGGCCGATTGCGTCCGGGCGCGGGTGCCGGTTACGCCCGCATCCAGCGACGGAAACAGGCTGCCGTCAGCGGCATAGACTCTTGCCTGATACTCATTGATCCGTTCGCGGGCGATCAGCACGTCGCTGTTATTTTTCAGCGCCTGATCCACGTAGCGGTTGAGATTGTTGTCGTGAAAATTTCGCCACCACAGCTGTTGAGGCGCGCTGGCAGGGCCGGATGCCGCCCGCCACTGGGCAGGAATGTGCAGTGACGGTTGGGCAGGTTTTACATCCACCGACTGGCATCCGGTAAGCAGCACGGCAACCAGCAGGCTGGCTAGCGGGCGAAGGGTCATTGCTTCGCCTCCCGCGTATCAATGGTCACCTGTACCGACATGCCAGGACGTAGCAGTGCTGACTCTTCAGGTTTACCCAGCACTTCGATACGCACCGGAATACGCTGGGCGATTTTGACAAAGTTCCCGGTGGCGTTATCCGGCGTGATGGCACTGAATTCGACGCCGGTCGCCGGGGAGATGCTCTCCACGCGGCCCTGATAGGCTTTGTTATTGAGCGCATCGACGGTAAATTTCACCGGCTGGCCCACGCGCAGCTCCGCGAGCTGGGTCTCTTTAATATTGGCGATCACCCAGTGCTGCGGCGGTACCAGGGTGGTGAGATGGGTTCCGGCCGTCACGTACGCGCCCAGACGCACCGCGATCTGCCCCAGCTGGCCGTCACGCGGCGCCACAATGCGGGTATTTTGCAGGTCGATTTGTGCCAGCTCCAGCGCCGCTTTGGCGTTTTCCACATCCGCCTCCAGCGCACCGCGATTCACAATTACCGTCTGCAGATCCTGGCGCGACATTTCAAGCGTCGCTTTGGCCTGCTCAATATCGGCGCTGCCCTGGGCCGCGCTGGCCAGCGCCGCGTCGCGTTCGCGGATGGAGAGCGAGCCGTCAGCCGTCAGATCTTTCACCCGCTTTAAATCCGCCTGAGTTTTCAGACTCTGGGCGCGGGCATTTTTCAGCGCAGCGTCATTTTTTGCGATGACGGCTTCAGCGCTTTTACGCTGCTGGAGATTGTTATTCAGGGCGGCAATTTTCATCGCCAGCTGCGCCTCGGCCTGATGTACCCGCTGGCGATAGATACGGTCATCGATCTGCAACAGCAGCTCGCCTTTTTTAACCTGCGCGAAATCCTGAACCTTCACTTCGGTTATATAGCCATTCACCTGCGGGCTGATGAACGTGGTCTGGCCGCGCACGTAAGCGTTATCGGTAAACTGCGCGTGGCGGGTGAACGGCGGGAGCTGCCACGCGTAAAGGATCACCAGCACGCCGACAATACCGATGGCAGCGGCGGTGAAAACGGAAACAATGCGCACATTTTTGCGGGTGTTGGCCTGCTCTTTGGCGGCATCCTGCTGACTCATAAACTCTCCAGAAATATTTCAATTATTTGTTGCCGGTGGCGTTCTTAAGCGCCATACGGGCAGTGATGCGCAGACGCAGCAAGCGCCATAAAATCCAGACCAGCGTGGCCGCGGCAATACTCGCGGTCAGTAAATAGGTGTCGTTGTAAGCCAGAATGTTTGCCTCAAGGGCGGTCACCGTCTGCAACTGGGTGATCGCCTGCGTGCCCAGCAGGGCGCTGTCGCCAATCAGGCTTTTGTACATCTGGGTATAAAGCTGAATCCGCTCGTTAACCAGCGGATTGAGCGTGGTGAGCTGGTCCGCCAGCAGGCTGGAGTGATACTTTTCGCGCCAGGTCTGGAAGGTACCGAGAATAGCCGAGCCCAGCAGGCCGCCGAGGTTCTGGCTCATGCCGAACATTACCGAGAAGCTCACCAGATTACGCGGGTCGGCGATGACGCCGCCAATGGCGGCCAGCATCGCGGGGGCGAGGAAGAAGGCACTGCCAAAGCCCAGCAGGAACTGGCTGAGCATCAACTGATCCGGGCGCGTCAGGTTGTTGGACTGGCTGTCCAGCAGCGAGGCGACAATCATCAGCACCAGGGAGGTGATAATCGGCCACGCCAGTTTGGTCGGTTTAATGGTCAGACAGCTGGTGACGATCCCGCAGACGATCCCGGCAAATATGGACCACGCCAGGTGCGTCATCTGCTCGTTCTGTAACCCCACGTACTGCAGCCAGCCGATGACGCCGGTGTTTTGCTCGGCCAGCACGATGCGGATCAGCAGCATAATCAACCCAAGGCGCACAATACTGCCGCTCGACAGCCAGCGGGTGTTCAGCAGCGGGTTACTGCGGTTATGTTCAAACACGATGGCGGAAACAATCAGCACCAGTGAGAGCGCCAGCGACCAGCCGATCCACGGCGCTTCAAACCACCAGTCCAGACGGCCCAGCGACAGCACCGCGCACAGCAGCGCCATCCCCGGTGCCAGTAAAAAGAAGGTGATAAAGTCTTTTTTCTCAAAGACCTTACGCCGATCGCCCGGCGGCAGTTTCAGCGCAATCACGCACGCCAGCGAGATGAGGGCCAGCCCCAGCTCGAAGAAATAGAGCCCGCGCCACTCATCAAGCTGCAACAGCTCGGTTGAAAAGAGTCGCGCCAGCGGAATGGCCAGTGACGAGCCGGTGATGCCAATGGTCAACGCCTTCAGGCGGTGTTTCGCCGGCCAGGCCTGGATCTGGTAATAAATCCCCAGCGAGCTGAGCGCGGCGGCCACCATCCCGTGCGCGGCGCGCACCATCAGCGCCGAGCTAAGATCGTTGACAAACAGGTGGAAAAAAGTGACCAGCACATACAGCACCAGAAAACCTTCGGTGAAGGCGCGCAGACCGTACTGCTGGCGGAATTTCACCAGCAGCAGGTTAATGGAGATATTGGTCATTACATAGACCGCCGGCAGCCAGGCGATCTCGGTTGACCAGGCGCCAAAGGTGCCTTGCAAATTTTGCAGGTTGGCGGTGACTACCGCATTCCCCAGGGCGCCCGTCAGGCAAACCAGCAGACCGACAACGCCATAGGCAATCCGCTTTGGCGTGCTGTGCTCCGGCGTGGAGGGTGAACCCAGCAGGGCGGGTTTCTCGTGTGGCTGCCACTCGCGAGGAGCATAAGGGTCGCGTTCGGGCAGGCGCATAACGTCGTTTACCTTTGATAAAATGGGAGAATTAACAGGCTGGCGATTCTACGTCTGCCGTAAAACATAATACAAGTGAATATGATTTACGCATGTTAATCAAATGTTGAACTGAAGGTTTTAGGAAAAAGAGCGGCCTTATCTCTGGCACTTTAGGAATCAACGCCTGTTTTGACGCGACAAGTGCGGTACGCTAATCCAAATGCTGTAAGGAGGTTACGATGATACCGACAATTTTTCCCTGTTTGCCCGGCAGCACGCTCAGTGCCGTAAATACGGTTGGGCAGTGGCTGGCGCAGGATGACCTGCAACCGGGTCAGTCTGTGGATATGGTGATTCTGGCGGGGAATGCCGTCATTCCAACCATCGAAGCTGCCTGCCGTCTGGCGGCGGAGCAGGGGGTGCCCATGATCATTAGCGGAGGCATCGGACACTCCACCACTTTTCTCTATGCCGCGATTGCGAAACATCCGCGCTATCACACCATTCCCACCACGGGCCGGGCAGAGGCGGCTATCCTGGCGGATATCGCCCGTGAATTCTGGCAGATCCCGGCAGACCGGGTGTGGGTGGAAGATCAGTCAACGAACTGCGGGGAGAACGCCCGCTTTAGCCGCGAATTAATGAAGCACCATCAATTTGCCCCTGAAAGGGTGCTGGTGGTGCAGGATCCAACCATGCAGCGCCGCACCATGGCAACGTTCGCCCGCGTGTGTCGGGACGAACCCGTATCGCCGGAATGGGTAAGCCACGCGGGCTTTACGCCCGTCCTGCAAAACGGCGACGATGGGCTGGAGTTCAGCGATTCCGGAGAAGGGATCTGGCCGGTGGAACGCTATTTGTCGCTGGTGCTGGGTGAACTGCCGCGCCTTCGCGACGATGTTAACGGTTACGGTCCGGCAGGACGTGATTTTATTGCCCATGTGGAGATACCTGATGAGATCGAGGCGGCGTGGAATATCTTACGCAACGATGTCATTTTGACCGATGCGTTGGTAAGCCGATCCCTGTTGTGAATGTGGACGCAAAAAAATACCGGGCCAGCGTTTGCCGCTGACCCGGTATTGAACAAAGCGCGAAAAATTACAGATAAACCAGCGTCATGGTGTTCTGGCCGTCCAGTGGGGTATCGTCGGTAATGGCCAGGGTGGAGGTATCCCAAATCACCAGGTTGGTCACGAAGTTAAAGTTAGCCGTGGTGATAGCCAATGGGGTGGTGGTGCCGGTTTCAGCAAAGGCGATGGTCTGGAAAGTATCGCTGCGTGGAATACCGGAATATTTCCAGCTTGTTGCGGACCAGTCGTGGTTATGCCCAATAGGGTCTACAGTTTTACCGTCTGCGGTGGTACCGGTCATCCACATGCCGTAGTTACCGATCTTTTTCCCGTCGTTCGTGAAACCAACGCCATAAGTATAATATTTATTTGTAATATTCTTATTCTTACCAATATCAACAGGAAGTTGTGCGTTGCTGTCGCTGCGATTATCGGTGATAGTGAAACCTATTTTGGTTGGCGCAGAGCAATTTATGGTCACAGGTATCTGTTTCTGACCGAGTTGATTATGTGAGTTTTCGGATAACTCACCGAGACGAATAAAGCCGTAATCGATAACACCGCCGTTACCCAGCTCAGCAGTACATGCTGCGTTGGTTAATGTACCTTTAACCTTAATAACAGCAGTTCCGGCTGCAAAAGCTGATGTGGTGCTCAACGCGATGGCTGTAGCCAGAATGATTTTTTTCATCCTTGATTTTTCCTTTTCATGAATATAAGACATGCGGGAATGATAAGTGAACGCAGCGATGGCGTTCCCATTCACCTGGCGGAAATAATATTGAGTATTGAGTTTTTGGTATATTTATTAAAGTTGAATTTATTTTGTAGAAAAACTAAAGATATGCGAAAGCGACAAATAAAAGAAGGCTTTTTATTTGTTGTGTGAATATAACGGGGAAAAGTACCGGTTCAGGGTTACGCTGAACCGGTATAAGCAAATTATATGATTAGAGATATACCAGGGTCATCGTCGCCTGACCGTCGAGAGGAGTATCGTCGGTAATCGCCAGCGCAGTAGTGTCACGAATCGTAAGATTAGTAACAAAGTTAAAGTTAGCTGTGGTGATAGCCAACGGTGCGGTGGTCCCTGTATCAGCAAAGGCGACGGTCTGGAACGCATCACTACGCGGAATACCGCTTTTTTTCCAGATATCAGGATTCCAGTCGTGGTTGTTGACAATCGGGTCTACGACTTTGCCATCTGCCGTGACATCCGTCATCCACATGCCGTAGTCACCAATATTTACGCCTTCGGACGTGGTACCCACGCCGTAAGTATAATATTTCACCGACTGGTTTAAGTTTTTACCGATATCAACCGGCAGTCGCGCGTTGCTGTCGCTACGGTTATCAAGAATGGTAAAGCCCACTTTGGTTGGCGAAGAACAGGTAATGGTGACAGGTACCTGTTTTTGTCCCAAATTATTATTTTCCAGTGCAGAAAGTTCTCCGAGGCGAATATAGCCGTAATCAATGACCCCGCCGTTGCCGATAGAAGGCGTACACGCCGCATTGGTCAACGTTCCGTGTACTTTTAATACAGCGGTAGGTTCTGCGAAAGCTGATGCGCTGGCCAGTGCAATTAATGAAGCCAAAATAACTTTTTTCATTGTTGTTCCTTAACAATTTCATAGGGGGTATTTGTTTTGACAGACCGCTTGCCTGTCTTGTGATTTATATTATTGGGAGTGTTTATGAAATTAAAGCAAGCATATTTAAAACTTCATTTTAGAAGTTCTAATGATAATTAACGTATGATTCAAAAATTTCGTGAATAATTTTATTCTGGAAAACAGATGATGAAGAGTAAGCCATGCGGTAAGGGAGAGCGACGGATGGTATGACCACCCGTCAGCGTTATTAAAGTGCGGCGTATTTATCAAGCGTGCGCACCAGCTGCGTCACAAAGCCATACTCGTTGTCATACCAGGCGACGGCTTTCACCAGTTGCAGTTCGCCCGCCTCGGTCACTTCGGTTTGCGTGGCGTCAAACACCGAGCCAAAGTGCGAGCCAATGACATCTGACGACACAATCTCTTCATCGGTATAGCCAAAGGATTTATTCCCCTGTGTCGCTTTTTTCAGTGCGGCATTCACCTCTTCAACGGTGACCTTTTTGCCCAGAATGGCGACCAGTTCCGTTACCGAGCCGGTTTTCACCGGTACGCGCTGGGCATGACCTTTCAGTTTGCCGCTGAGGGCCGGGATCACCAGGCCAATCGCTTTGGCAGCACCCGTGGTGTGGGGAATGATGTTCTCCGCCGCCGCGCGTGAGGCGCGCAGATCTTTCCCGCGCGGACCATCCACCAGCGCCTGGGTACCGGTATAGGCGTGAATGGTGGTCATGGTGCCCACTTTAATCTCAAAAGCATCGTGCAGGGCTTTTGCCAGCGGGGCGAGGCAGTTGGTGGTGCAGGAGGCGACAGAGATAATGGTATCACTGGCGTCAATGGTGTCGTCGTTAACGTTAAACACAATGGTTTTCATCTCACCTGCTGGCGCGGAGATCAGGACTTTTTTGGCGCCAGCATCCAGATGCGCTCTGGATTTTTCTTCCGACGTATAAAAACCGGTGCATTCCACGACGATATCCACCCCAGCGGCTTTCCACGGGATATGTCTGGCCTCTTTCTCGGCGTACACCGCGATGGTTTTACCGTCCACAATCAGCGCGTCTTCGGTGAAATCCACGCTCCACGGGAAGCCGCCGTAGTTAGAATCATGCCGGAGCAGATAGGCCAGTACTTTGGGAGAGGTGAGGTCGTTGATGGCGACGACGGTGTTGCTGTCCTGGGTTTCAAGAAGGCGACGAAGTACCAGGCGTCCAATGCGTCCAAATCCGTTAATGCCAATTTTACTCATGGTTTTCTCCTGTAAACGTGTCGATGCGACAGTTTGAACTTATCCAGGCTTAGACCATGAGGGGCGGGGCAGCAATTGAAGATGCTTCATGCCCCGGGAAGTATTTGAAAATCCATACAGAAAAGTTAATGAATTTTTAAGGAAAGGTCGTTATGTTGGCGCGGTAACTGTTTTTTATCGGAAAATCACATGCGCACTAAATATACAGGCCTGCAAATCGGCATTCACTGGCTGGTGTTTCTGTTAGTTATCGTCGCCTACTGCGCCATGGAGTTCAGAGGCTTCTTTCCGCGTACCGACCGACCGCTGATCAATATGATCCACGTCTCATGCGGGATCGCTATCCTGGTTTTGATGGTGACACGTCTGCTGGTGCGCCTGAAGTTCCGCGCGCCGCCGATTGAGCCGAAACCTAAAGCGATGATCACTGGCCTTTCGCATCTGGGGCATCTGGTGATTTATCTGCTGTTTATTGCTTTGCCGCTGATTGGCCTGGTGATGATGTATAACCGTGGAAACGACTGGTTTGCCTTTGGCATCGCCATGCCGCACGCGGCGGAATCCAACTTTGATCTGGCTGATGGGCTAAAAGAGTGGCACGAGACGCTGGCGAACCTCGGCTATTTTGTCATTGGCCTGCACGCAGCGGCGGCGCTGATGCATCACTATTTCTGGAAAGATAATACGCTGCTGCGCATGATGCCGAAAAAGCGGCAATAGCCCTCAACACTTTTGCCGCCTTTCTCGCCGGGTGGCGCTGCGCTTACCCGGCCTACAAAACCCGTTTTTTATTGCAGCAGAGCACGCTCTTCAGCTGTTAATGCCAGCCCCTGGGTTGACCCGGTCTCTGACGATTTCACCGCCGCTTCCAGTACCGCCATCACCGCTAATGCCTCGACAGGATGAACCGGATTGGCAATCTTCCCGAGCAGAGCATCGCGCACATTAATGTAATACTGGCGCTGATCGCCTTTCGGCGTGGTAATGGTCTGCGGCGCGCCGTCAGCCCCAAAGAAGACCATACTGTCGCTGTCCTGACCCCAGGTTTCACTTCCCGGAACGATGCCAGTCAGCAGCTGGGCTTCCTGCTGATCGATACGGGCCTTCACTACGCTGCCCTTATCCCCATGGACGGTAAAGCGCGCGGTACCTCCGGCGACCAGCATGCTGGCGTGCAAAATAACCTTATGATCAGGGTAGTTTAAGACCACATGCGCCCAGTCGTTCACTTCTGCGCCGTCGCGCAGCGTCGCGATATTCCCCTGCACAGAGTCAGGCAGACCAAAGAGCTGTAGCGTCTGGTCGATCAGGTGCGGCCCCAGGTCAAACCACAGCCCGCTTCCCGGTACGTTTTGTTCTCTCCAGCGCACGCGCACTTCCGGGCGGAAGCGGTCAATGTGTGACTCAAACAGTTTCACCTTCCCGAGGGTGCCCTGTGTGATAACGTCCTTAATGCCCAGGAAATCACTGTCCCAGCGGCGGTTGTGGAACACGGAGAGCAGAAGCTGCTTTTCCTCCGCCAGGGCAATAAGATCGCGCGCTTCCTGCATATCGAGCGTGAAGGGTTTATCCACCACCACGTGTTTTCCGGCGTTCAGGGCCAGCGTGGCCAGCGGAGCATGGGTGGCGTTAGGGGAGGCGATCACCACCAGGTCAATATCCGGGTGCGTAATGGCCTCTTCCGGGGTAGCAACCACCTGCACATCCGGCAGATCGCGCTTAACTTTTTCCTCATCACGGGAGGAAACTACCGCCAGCGTAAGCCCGTCCACAGACTGGATAAGCGGGGCATGGAAGGTTTTACCGACAAAACCATACCCGATCAGCGCAATGTTGATTGTCTTCATTTTACTCATGACCTTCTCCACGTTAATGAGCGCAAACCGTGACGGGCACGGTGCTCTGGTCCCCAAGCTCAGGCCAGGGACGATCTAAAAACAGTTGATGAATTTCGTCTAACCCGCACACCAGATACGGCTCACAGCGGTTGACTTTCAGATGGTCTGCGACGATCCAGTGCGTCTGGCTGGCGGCAAGCATCGCCCGTTTGACTTCTGCATCGGCTTCCGTCCCGGCACTCAGACCGAGTGATGAATGAAGGGCGCAGGCGCCAAGGATGGCGATATCCGCCCGATACCGTGAAAGCAGGGAGAGGGTGGCACCGCCAGCAAACAGGCGTTGCTTCTGATCCCATTTCCCGCCGAGCAGGATCAGTTCGATATCCTCCCGGTCGCTAAAAGCGTGGGCGATATCCAGCGAGGTGGTGATCACCGTCAGCGGCCCCTGAAGAAAAGAGGCCACCGCCATGACCGTACTGCCCGCATCCAGAAACAGCGTAGAGCCCGGCGGAATCTGCTGTGCCACCTGTTTTCCCAGCCGCTGTTTGGTCGCCGGCAGGAGCGTATTTCTGCCCTGGCGATTCATGGCCGAAAGATTGAGCGCGATAGCGCCTCCGTGGTTCTTCTGCGCCAGCCCCTGTTTTTCGAGGTCCATGAGATCGCGGCGAATGGTATCCGCAGAGACCTGCAGCTTTTCTGCCAGCTCAGTGATGCTGGCCTGTCCCTGCTCGCTGATGATGTCGAGCACATATTTTTGACGCGCGGTTTTGTGCATGGCAGCAATCCTGCAAAATGTCGCAATAGTTCGCATAATACAGCATTTTGTCGCAGAGAAAAGGGCAACCGCACATTAGTTCAGTTGCGTGATAATTGAGCTGTTATTGATTAAATATAAGTGAACGGTTTCTAAGGGTAATCAATATGTTATAACGATGTTTTATCTGGCTGTTTGGATTTTGTAACCAGTTAGCTTCGCTTTACTGGTTTGTTGGTCTATTAAAAAACTATTTAAACCAACAAAATTCCGCAAAAGTGAATTTTAACGGCTTTTTATGCCAATAAATAGGGCGGCGCTACTTAAGTTGACATTTCTTTGAAAATCTTTGTGTCTGACGCGCGTGGAAATTAACGCAAAAATGTACATCCGGGTATTTTTAAATTTCACTTAAATAACAATGACTTTATTAGTTTCATTTGAAAGGCCATTTTTAAGAGTTTGTCCAGAAACCCCATGATTTTTCTTAATTGTAACACCACATTAACATTGTGGGTGTAGTTGCCCATACCACATTTTGTTATGCTGCGAATCAGTTAAGAAGTAAGTAAATTCTTAATTCATATTAGGCTAAGGTCGGCTCTCATCTCCAATGGAAATGGGTATGGGGAGCTATTACCCGAAATTCAGTACGGGGGATTAATAATATTTTTCTGATTATCTATACCTCTTTTTGGGTAAAGGGTTAAACCATTCGCAGGCTCAGGGAGATATAAATGATGAGAGAGCGAAATTATAAGTGGGTCCGATTATCCGCAGTGCTGGTGTTAATTTCGGCATGCATTAATACGACCTATGCCAATAGCGGCGCGTTGGGTTTTGCCACGGTGCCGACGACAACATTAAAAGAAAGTATTCTTTTTGCCATCGATCGCGATCCGTCGGTCAGCCAGCAGGCGGCACAATTGGGTATTGGTCAGGCGCAAATAGATGAAGCACGTAGCGGATGGATGCCGCAAATATCGCTGAACGGCAGTACGGGCCATAGCCAAACCACCGATTCCAGCGGTTCACTGAGAAATTCAGCGGCATGGGGATTAAGCCTTACGCAGCTCATTTATGACTTTGGCAAGACGAATAACAGCATCAGCCAGTCTTCAGCGCGACGCGATAGCTATCGTTATCAGCTGATGGAGACGCTCACCGCCGTGGCGGAAAAAACCGCGCTGAGCTACGTGGAGGTCAGACGTTATAGCGATCTGTTGCAGGCGGCTAAAGAGAATGTGCAGGCCCTCAAAAACGTGGAGCAGCTGGCGAAACTGCGCGCGGATGCAGGCGTAAGCTCAACCTCCGATGAGCTGCAGACCCGCACGCGGATCGCCGGTATGCAGGCGACGGTGGAGCAGTACAACGCCGCGCTCAACAGCGCCCGCGCAAGGCTCGCGGTGTTGACGGGCATGCAGGCTGAAGCCTATTCACCGGTCCCTGAGAAGCTTGCCGTAGAGCAGAATGCCGTCAACCAGATCGATTACTCGCTGATACCGGCGGTCATGGCCGCGCAGAATATGGAGCGTTCAGCCCAGTATGGGGTGGAAACCGCAAAATCTCAGCACTGGCCAACGTTAAGCCTGAAAGGAGGCCGCACGCGCTATGAGTCGGATAACCGCGCTTACTGGGATGACCAGATCCAGCTCAATATCGATGCACCGCTGTATCAGGGCGGCGCCGTTTCGGCACGCGTTCGTCAGGCTGAAGGCACCAGGGCGATGGCCTCCTCTCAGGTCGATCAGGCGCGGTTTGATGTGCTGCAAAAAGCCTCCGTCGCGCAGGCAGACTGGACCGGCGCGCGTGGAAGAATGGCCGCCGGAAGCTTACAGCTTGAAAACGCGTTACGTGCCCGCGCGGTCTACAAAAACGAATACACCCTGAGCAAGCGGAGCATTAATGATTTGCTCAGCGTAGAACAGGATGTCTGGCAGGCCACGTCTGCCAAAATAATGGCCGAATATGATGGCTGGAGCGCGGCAATTAATTACGCCTCTGCTGTTGATAATCTCATGACGCTTATTGGAGTAGATAAAAACGCTGCCGCAAAATTACCCGATTTGAGTTGAAAAAAGCCGCGCCTTTCTGCGCGAAATAAATCTGAAAATAATGGGTGAAATTTCCCAGGGATAGCTACATCCATCTGGTGGACATATCCACAGGAATCCGAGCACCTGCAAGGAGAGAAATATGAGTAACGTAAAAGTTGTAGATGTCATCATTCGCAAGACAGCGGAGAAAACGAAATTAACCGGCGAAGGAAATCTGTCGGTCTCCATTTCCTCTCCGAGCGTGATTGAAATCCAGGGTTCTGCACAGGACGTGGTGCGTTACGTCCGCCAGGGGAAAGACCTTCTCATTTATATGAAAGATGGCAGCGTTATTCGCTGCAATAACTATTTCGTTGAAGATCCTGAAACCCATAACCAGTCTGAACTGGTATTTAACGATAATCAGGAATTAACACATATCTCTTTTGCCGATGCCGGGGAAGCGTCAGGCGCAGCCGTTACTGAATTAACCGCGCAAGCCACACCGATTAGCAGCATTGAACCTTTCCTGACCCAGGAGAGCATATTGAGTGATGCGCCATGGGGCTGGATTGCGGGGGCGGCGTTAGGCGGCGGTGCTATTGGGGCACTGCTGGCTCACGGTGGTGACGGCGAAACAAAAACAAAAATTATTGATAATACAAAAGAAGTTGAGAGCGCAACGCCAACCTTCATGCTCACCGATCTTGCGGGCGACAAGCAGGGCGTGCTGAGTGCAAATGCGATCACCGACGATAACACGCCAACCTTTAGCGGTACCGGGCAACCGGGCGCGACCATTCAGATCAAAGACAGTAGCGGCAATACGCTTGCCAGCGCGATGGTCAGTAAAGACGGCACCTGGACGGTAAAACTGCCGACCCAGACAGACGGGGAACATACCTGGTCAGTCGTGCAGCTCGACGGCAGTAAAACGACCTCCGCAGGCAGCATCACCGTGACCGTTGATACTGCCGTGGCGAGCGTGACGCTGGCAACCACGGCGGGGGATAACGTCATCAACGCCAGCGAGCAGTCCGCAGGCTTTACGCTTTCTGGTGCCAGCAAGAACCTGGCGCAGGGAACAGAGCTGACCGTTACGCTGAACGGCAAATCCTATACGGCTGAGGTGGGTGCAAACGGCGCATGGAGCGTGAAGGTGCCTGCGGCGGATGCGCAGGCGCTGGGCGACGGCACCTGGACGGTGAACGTCAGCGGCAAGGACGCGGCGGGCAATACCGTGAACGGCAGTCAGACGATTGGCGTGGATACTGCGGCACCGACCATCGCGGTCGATACTGTCGCGCAGGACAATATTATCAATGCCGCTGAACACCATCAGCCGCTGACGCTGAGCGGGAAAACCACGGCGGAAGCCGGTCAGATTGTCACGGTGACAGTGAACGGTAAAAACCATACCGCCACGGTGGGCAGCGACGGTACCTGGTCCGTCACGCTGCCAGCCAGCGAGGTGCAGTCGCTGGCGAATAGTGAACACACCCTGACGGTGAACGTCAGCGATAAAGCCGGGAACGGGTCATCCACCCAGGCGCATTTCACCGTGGATACTGTCGCCCCGGTCGTGACCATCAATACCGTCGCGGGCGACGATATTCTCAACACCAGTGAGCAGGGCCAGGCGCAGATTATTTCCGGCCAGGCGACCGGAGCCGCAGCAGGCGATGTGGTCACCGTAACCGTTGGCGGCCAGAGCTTTACCGGCGTGGTACAGGCGAACGGCAGCTGGAGCGTAGGCGTACCGGCGTCAGTCATTGGCGCGCTGGGGGAAGGTAACCACAGCATTGCGGTTTCGGTGACCGATGCGGCGGGCAATACCGGTAACGCCACCCACGGCATTACCCTGAGCGGTAACCCACCGGAATTCACCTTGAATGCCATCAGCCAGGATAACGTGCTGAACGCGCAGGAGGCGATGCAGCCGCTGAGCCTGAGCGGCACCAGCAACCTGCCAGACGGCAGCGTGGTAAACGTCACGCTGAATAACGTGAGCTATCAGGCCACCGTTAATAACGGCATCTGGTCAGTTCAGGTGCCGGTGTCTGACGTTCTGAACCTGGCGAACACCCTGTACACCGTCAGCGTGAGCGGCACCGATGCCGCCGGTAACAGCGGCTCCGCCGAAGCGACGCTGCTGGTGGATACCGTGCTGCCGCAGGTGATTATCAATACCTTCGCCGGTGACAACCTGGTCAACAATGCTGAAGTGGCGGTGGATCAAACCCTGAGCGGGCGCGTCACCGGTGCGGCGGCGGGCGACACGGTCTCTGTTTCGGTGGGCGGCAAGAGCTACACCGCTACGGTAGGCAGCGATCTGACCTGGAGCGTGACCATTTCGTCAGCCGATCTGAAGGCCTTTGGCGACGGATCGTTAACCTTTACCGCTTCTGTCACCAACGCCCACGGCAACACCGGCAGCGGCGAGCGTGATATCAACATCAACGCCGAGCTTCCTGGCCTGCGGGTGAATACCATTTCTGGCGATGATGTGATCAACGCCATCGAGCAGCAGCAGGATCTGACCGTGACCGGTTCCAGTACCCACCTGGCAGCGGGCACGCACGTCACCGTCACCATCAACGGCGTCGAGTATGCCGCCGTGGTCAACGCCAACGGCAGCTGGCAAATCGGCGTCCCGGCGTCCGATCTGCAGGGCTGGACGGCCGGAGATATCACCGTTCACGTCAGCGCGACAGATGCCTGGGGAAATACCGTTTCAGCTGAGCACCCCATCGAGCTGGATCTGAACGCCGTGGCGGTGACCATCGATACCGTCAGCAGCGATGACATGCTGAATGCGGCTGAAAAAGGCGCCGATCTTGTGCTGTCGGGCCAGACGCAGGGCGTAGAGGCCGGGCAGACCGTGGTGGTGAAATTCGCCGACCAGACCTTTACCGCGCAGGTGCAGCAGGATGGCTCCTGGAGCCTGACCGTGCCGGCCAGCGCCATGGAGACGCTGATTGACGGACGCGCGCAGGTCAGCGTCAGCGTGACGAACGTCAGCGGCAACAGCGCCGACGCGTCGCGCGTGGTGACCGTGGATACCTTACCGCCGTCCATTACGATCGATAACCTGACCGACGACAACATCATTAATGCGGCCGAAGCGCAGCAGGATCTGATCTTAAGCGGCAGCAGCAATGCTGAGGCGGGACAGACGGTTACCGTTACGCTGAACGGCAAGCACTATCAGACCATGGTCCAGAGTGACGGGACCTGGACGGTGAACGTACCGGCTGCGGATCTCGGCGCTCTGACCGACGGCACCGTCACGGTAACGGCAACCGTGAGTGACGTGGCAGGCAACAGCAGCAGCGCAGACCGCGTTGGGCTGGTGGATGCGACCGTCCCGCAGGTAACCATTAACGATTTTGTCACCGACACCAATACCGTTAACCAGCTCGCACATTCACAGGCGCAGATCCTGAGCGGGTCGGTCACCGGTGCGGCAGCGGGTGACCTGGTGACCATCACCCTGAATAACGTGGAGTACACCACCGTGGTGGATGCGGCGGGGAACTGGAGCCTCGGCCTGCCAGCCTCCGTTGTACAGGGTCTGACAGACGGGACCTGGACCGTTAACGTCTCGGTGACCGATCGCTCCGGTAATACCGGCAGTAGCGCAGTAGACGTAGTGGTCAACACAGTGACGCCGGAAATCGCTATCAATACCCTGGCGGCGGATGATGTGATCAATGCGACGGAGAAAGGCGAGGATCTGCTGCTTTCCGGGACCAGCAACCAGCCGGAAGGGACGACGATTGCCGTTAGCCTTAACGGCATCACCTACACCGCGACCACCGACGCCATTGGCAGCTGGAGCGTCACCGTACCTGCCTCTGCGGTCAGCGCGCTGGGCGAGGCACATTACACCGTGACTGCCAGCGTCACCGACAGCGTGGGCAACAGCGCCTCAACCACGCACGATGTTCTGGTGGACAGCTCGCTGCCGATTGTGACCATCAACGCGCTGGCGGGCGATAACATCGTTAACGCGGCGGAAGTGGCCGCGGGGCAGACGTTGACCGGTAAGGTTACGAATGCTGCTTCAGGTGACACTGTCACCATTATGCTCGGCGGCCAGACCTACACCACCACGGTTCAGGACGATCTCACCTGGAGCCTGCCATTAACCCAGAGCCAGTTAACCGCGCTTGGCAACGGCGAACTGACCGTATCGGCCAGCGTCACCAACGTGCACGGCAATACTGGCTCTTCCTCGCTGGACTTCACCATCGACGCCCAGCTGCCGGGCCTGCGTATTGATACGGTCGCAGGCGATGACGTCATCAATATCATCGAGCACGGTCAGAACCTGATTGTGTCGGGCACAAGCACCGATCTGGCGGCAGGCAGCACCGTTACCGTCACCATTAACGGCAAGGATTATTCCGCCTCGGTACTGGCGGACGGCACCTGGCAGGCGGCCGTGCCTGCGGCGGACGTCTCCCAGTGGGCTGACGGTTCACTGACCATCAGCGCCAGCGCGCAGGACACCTCCGGCAACCCGGTCACGATTGGCACCGTCGTTGATGTGGATCTCAGCCCGGTCGCCATCAGCATTAACAGCGTGACCGCTGACAACGTGCTGAACGCGGCGGAAAAAGGCGAAGACCTGGTGCTCAGCGGCACCTCGGCCAACGTTGAGGCGGGACAGACCGTGATCGTTACCCTGGGCGGGAAAACGTATACGGCGACGGTAGACGCCAACGGCGACTGGACCACCACCGTTCCGGCAGCGGATCTGAGCAGCCTGAAGGACGGCGATGCCAGCGTGCAGGTGAGCGTGACCAACGTTAACGGCAACAGCGCGTCGGCGGGGCGCGAGTACAGCGTGGATACCACCGCGCCGACGGTCACCCTCAATACCATCAGCGGTGACAACATCCTGAATGCGGCAGAGGCGGCACAAGATCTGACCCTCAGCGGTACCTCCACCGCCGAAGCGGGCCAGACGGTGACCGTGGCCTTCAATGGCAACACCTATACCGCGCAGGTGCAGGCAGACGGCAGCTGGACGCTCGACGTCCCGGCGGCCGATCTGGCGGGCATCGCCGACGGTAATGCCACGGTCACGGCATCCGTTTCTGATAAAGCCGGCAACCCGGCGAGCACCGATGCGGCCGTGCTGGTGGATACCACCGTGCCGCAGATCGTGTTTGACGTTGTGGCGGATGATGACATCCTGAATATCGCCGAACACGGCCAGGCGCTGATCGTCTCCGGTAAGGTCACGGGTGCCCAGGCGGGAGACGTGATTACCGTCACCCTCAACGGCAAAGACTACACCGCCATGCTGGACGCCTCCGGGAACTGGAGCACCGGCATTCCGGCCACGGACGTCGGCGCGCTGGTAAGCGGCGATCAGACCCTCTCGGCAACCCTCACCGATAAAGCGGGCAACAGCACCACCGCCACGCATGATGTTACGGTCTCCCTGACCGCGCCGGTTATCGCCATCAACACCCTTGCGGGCGATGACGTGATTAACGCGATCGAAAAGGGTGAAGATCTGCTGCTCTCCGGCACTAGCAATCAGCCGGACGGCACCACCATCACCGTAACCCTGAACGGTATCAGTTATACCGCCACCACCGACGCCAGCGGCAACTGGAGCGTGACCGTTCCGGCAGCCAACGTCTCGGCGCTGGGTGAAGCCAGCTACACCGTGACGGCGAGCGTGACCGATACGGCAGGCAACAGCGCGAACGCAAGTCATAACGTGCTGGTGGACAGCGCGCTGCCGGTTGTCACCATTAATGCGGTTGCCACCGACGACATCATTAACGCCGCGGAAGTGGCGTCTGGCCAGACGCTGAGCGGGAAAGTGAGCGGTGCCGCGAGCGGTGACACTGTCACGCTTTCCATTGGCGGCAACAACTATACGACAACCGTTCAGGACGATTTAAGCTGGTCGGTGAATGTGCCGTCTGACGTGTTAACCGCCATCGGCAACGGGGACCTGACCGTGACGGCCAGCGTCACCAACGGCCACGGCAACACCGGTTATGGCGAGCGTGACATCACCATTGATGCCAACCTGCCGGGCCTGCGTGTGGACACCGTGGCGGGCGACGATGTGATTAACAGCATCGAGCACGGGCAGAACCTGATTATCACCGGTACCAGCGAGGGGCTGAGCGCTGGCTCGGCGTTGACGGTCACCGTCAACGGTAAAACCTACGCGGCCACGGTGCTGGCAGACGGCACCTGGACGGCAGCGATCCCTGCCGCAGATGTCAGCGCGCTGAATACGGGCACGGTCACCGTGACCGTTGACGGCCAGAGCAGCGCCGGTAACCCGGTGACTATCAGCCATGACGTGACCGTGGATCTGGCGACAGTGGCTATCAGCATTGACGCCATCGCCACCGATGACGTGATCAATGCGGCAGAAAAAGGGGCGGATCTGGTGCTCTCCGGCTCCACCACTAACGTGGAAGAAAACCAGACGGTTTACATCACCTTCGGCGGTAAGTCTTACACCGCTACCGTAGATGCCAGCGGCAACTGGACCGCCACCGTTCCATCGGCTGATTTGGGTAGCCTGAAAGATGGCGACGCCAGCGTGCAGGTGAGCGTCACCAACGTCAATGGCAACAGCGCGTCGGCAGGCCGCGAATACAGCGTGGACGCTACCGCGCCGGCGGTTTCTATTGAGATTGTCAGCGATAACAACATCATCAACGCGCTTGAAGCGCAGCAGGATCTGGACATCAACGGCGTGACCAACGCTGAAGCGGGCCAGACCGTCACCGTGACCCTGAACGGCGTGGATTACACCACCACCGTACAGGCCAACGGCAGTTGGAGCGTCACCGTGCCGTCTGCGGACCTGAGCAGCATGGTGGACGGCAACTACACCATCAGTGCCGCCGTCTCCGATAAAGCGGGCAACCCGGCCTCTGCGGATCGCGACGTGCTGGTGGATATCACGGTTCCGCAGTTGACCATTAACACCGTGTCCGACGACGACGTGATCAACAGCGCCGAGCATGCGCAGGCCCTGATGGTGACCGGTTCCGTGACCGGCGCCGAAGCGGGCGATGTGGTTACCGTCACCATTAACAACAAATCGTATACCGCCACCGTGGATGCCTCAGGCAACTGGAGCGTGGGGGTACCTGCGGCGGACGTCAGTGCGCTGACCGCGGGCGATTACACCATCACCGCCGCGTTGACTGATAAAGCCGGTAACAGCAATAGCGCGACCCATGACGTGGAGGTGAACCTGACCGCCCCGGTGCTGACCATCGATACCGTGTCCGGTGATGATGTGATCAACAGCACCGAGAAAACGCAGGATCTGACCATTACCGGTACGGCCACCGGCCTGACGGCAGGTGCGGTTGTTACCGTGATGCTCAACGGCAAAGCGTATAGCGCGACGGTGGATGATAACGGTCTCTGGAGCACCACCGTTCCGGCGAGCGAGGTGGGGCAACTGGGTGAAGCGCTTTACAGCGTCACCGCGTCAGCCACGGACAGCGTCGGCAACAGTGCCAGTACCTCGCACACCGTGAACGTGGAATCCGTTCTGCCGGGCGTGATCATCAATACCGTCGCGGGTGACGACGTCATTAACGCGGCAGAGCTGGCAACCGGGCAGACCATCAGCGGTACCGTGGTGAATGCCGAAGCGGGCAATACCGTGACCGTGACGTTAGGTGGCAACAC
This sequence comes from Enterobacter cloacae complex sp. 309I3, assembly GCF_050031595.1. NCBI lineage: Bacteria > Pseudomonadati > Pseudomonadota > Gammaproteobacteria > Enterobacterales > Enterobacteriaceae > Enterobacter > Enterobacter cloacae complex sp. 309I3. The sequence continues at coordinate 2,343,167 of NZ_JBLGWI010000001.1, forward strand.
GTACACGGCCACGGTGCAGAGCGATCTCACCTGGTCTGTCAACGTACCGCAATCCGATCTGACGGCGCTGGGCAACGGCGAACTGACGGTGAGCGCCAGCGTAACCAACAATGTGGGCAACAGCGGCTCCGCTGAGCGCGATATTGCTATCGACGCCAATCTGCCGGGCCTGCGTGTGGACACCGTGGCGGGCGATGATGTGATCAACACCATCGAGCACGGACAGAACCTGATTATCACCGGCTCCAGCGACGGTCTGACGCCGGGTACGGGATTAACCGTCACCGTGAACGGCAAAACCTACCCGGCGACGGTGCTGGCCGACGGCTCCTGGAGCGCAGCGGTTCCGGCGGCGGACGTCGGGGCGCTGGCTGCAGGCACGGTCACCGTGACCGTTGAAGGTCAGAGCAGCGCGGGTAACCCGGTCTCCATCAGCCACGATGTCACGGTGGATCTGGCAAGCGTCGCCATCAGCATTGACGCCATTGCCACCGACGACGTGATTAATGCGGCCGAGAAGGGCGCGGATCTGGTGCTCTCCGGCAACACCTCGAACGTGGAAGCGAACCAGACCGTCACGATTACATTCGGCGGCAAGAGCTACACTGCCACCGTGGGGACAGACGGTAAATGGACCGCCACCGTGCCAGCGGCGGATCTTGCCGGTCTGAAAGACGGCGACGCCAGCGTGCAGGTGAGCGTTACCAACGTCAACGGCAACAGCGCGTCCGCAGGGCGCGAGTACAGCGTGGATGCTACCGCGCCGTCCGTGACCATCAACACCCTTGCAACTGACGACATACTCAACGCCGCAGAAGCACAGGCCGACCTGACCGTCTCCGGCACCAGCACCGCAGAAGCGGGCCAGACGGTGACCGTGAGCCTGAACGGCAAGGACTACACCGCAACGGTCGGTTCAGACGGTAACTGGACGCTGAACGTCCCGGCGGCGGATTTGGCAGGTTTAGCCGACGGCAGCGTGACCGTCACCGCATCGGTCAGCGACAAGGCGGGTAACCCGGCGTCGGTTGATCATAATCTGACGGTGGACATGACCGTGCCTCAGGTGACCATCAGCACCATCGCGGGCGATGACGTCATTAACATCGCAGAACACGCTCAGGCGCAAATCATCAGCGGCATTGCCACCGGCGCGGCGGCGGGCGATAAGGTCACCGTAACGATTGGCGGCCAGAGCTACACCACCGTGCTGGACGCGGCGGGCAACTGGAGCGTGGGCGTACCGGCCAGCGTCATTTCCGGCCTCAGCGACGGCAGCGTGACCGTCACTGCGTCCGTCACTGACGCGGCGGGCAATACCGGCACCGGCACCCATAGTGTGACCGTCGATACCGGTCTGCCTTCGGTTAATTTCAACGCCATCAGCGATGACAACGTCCTGAATGCGGTGGAGAAAGGCCAGGATCTGAACGTCAGCGGCACCAGCGCCAACCTGGCAGAAGGCACCGTGGTGACCGTTTCCCTGAACGGTAAAAACTACACGGCCACCACGGCGGCAGACGGTACCTGGAACCTGACGGTTCCGGCCGCCGATCTGGCCGGTCTGGGTCAGGCGAATTACACCCTGAATGCGACCGCCACCAACGGCGTGGGCAACAGCGTGAGCAATACGGCGAACCTGCTGGTCGACACCGCGCTGCCAACCGTCACCATTAACACCGTGGCGGGCGACAACGTGATTAACGCGGCGGAAGTGGCGGCGGGCCAGACCATCAGCGGCACCGTGGCGAATGCCGAAGCGGGCAACACCTTAACCGTGACGATTGGTGGCAACAGCTACACCGCGACGGTGCAGAGCGATCTGAGCTGGTCCGTAAGCGTGCCGTCCGACGTTCTGACCGCGCTCGGCAACGGCAGTCTGAGCGTGAGCGCGACCGTCACCAACGGCCACGGCAACACCGGTACGGGCGAACGTGACATCACCATCGACGCCAACCTGCCGGGCCTGCGTGTGGACACCGTGGCGGGCGATGATGTGATCAACACCATTGAGCACAACCAGAACCTGATTATCACCGGCTCCAGCGACGGGCTGACCCCAGGCACCGCACTGACCGTGACCGTCAACGGGAAAGACTATTCCGCAACGGTGCTGGCGGACGGCACCTGGAGCGCGGCGGTCCCGGCGGCGGACGTGAGCACGTGGCCGGAAGGCACCGTGAAGATCAGCGTCACCGGCGACAGCACGGCGGGTAACCCAATTACCATCAGCCATGATGTCACCGTGGATCTGGCAACGGTGGCCATCAGCATCAATGCCATTGCCTCCGACGACGTGATTAACGCGGCGGAGAAGGGCCTGGATCTGGTGCTCTCTGGCGCCACCACCAACGTGGAAGCCGGGCAGACCGTCACCCTGAGCATGGGCGGTAAAATCTATACTGCGCAGGTCGATGCCGATGGCAACTGGACCGCCACCGTGCCAGCGGCGGATCTTGCCGGTCTGAAAGACGGCGACGCCAGCGTGCAGGTGAGCGTTACCAACGTCAATGGCAACAGCGCGTCCGCAGGACGCGAGTACAGCGTGGACGCCACCGTGCCATCCGTGACCATCAACACCCTCGCGACGGACGACATCCTCAACGCCGCAGAAGCACAGTCTGACCTGACCGTCTCCGGCACCAGCACCGCGGAAGCGGGCCAGACGGTGACCGTGAGCCTGAACGGCAAGGACTACACCGCAACGGTCGGTTCAGACGGTAACTGGACGCTGAACGTCCCGGCAGCGGATCTGGCGGCGCTCAGCGACGGCAGCGTGACCGTCACCGCATCGGTCAGCGACAAGGCGGGTAACCCGGCATCGGTTGATCACAATCTGACGGTGGACATGACCGTGCCTGAGGTGACCATCAGCACCATCGCGGGCGATGACGTCATTAACATCGCAGAACACGGCCAGGCACAAATCATCAGCGGCATTGCCACCGGCGCGGCGGCGGGCGATAAGGTCACCGTAACGATTGGCGGCCAGAGCTACACCACCGTGCTGGACGCGGCGGGCAACTGGAGCGTGGGGGTCCCGGCAAGCGTCATTTCCGGCCTCAGCGACGGCAGCGTGACCGTGACTGCGTCAGTCACTGACGCGGCGGGCAATACCGGCACCGGCACCCATAGTGTGACCGTCGATACCGGTCTGCCTTCGGTTAATTTCAACACTATCAGCGATGACAACGTCCTGAACGCGGTGGAGAAAGGCCAGGATCTGAACGTCAGCGGCACCAGCGCCAACCTGGCAGAAGGCACCGTGGTGACCGTGACCCTGAACGGTAAAAACTACACGGCCACCACGGCGGCAGACGGTACCTGGAGCCTGACGGTTCCGGCCGCCGATCTGGCGGGTCTGGGTCAGGCGAACTACACCCTGAACGCGACCGCCACCAACGGCGTGGGCAACAGCGTGAGCAACAGTGCGAACCTGCTGGTCGACACCGCACTGCCGACCGTCACCATCAACACCGTGGCGGGCGACAACGTGATTAACGCGGCGGAAGTGGCGGCAGGCCAGACCATCAGCGGTACCGTGGCGAATGCCGAAGCGGGCAACACCGTAACCGTGATTATTGGCGGCAACAGCTACACCGCGACGGTGCAGAGCGATCTGAGCTGGTCCGTGAGCGTGCCGGAGTCGGTCCTGACCGCGCTGGGCAACGGCGATTTAACGGTATCAGCGACCGTCACCAACGGCCACGGCAACACCGGTACGGGCGAACGCGATATCACCATCGACGCCAACCTGCCGGGTCTGCGTGTGGACACCGTGGCGGGCGACGATGTGATCAATAGCATCGAACATGGTCAGAACCTGATTGTCACCGGCTCCAGCGACGGGCTGGCGGCGGGCACAACGCTCACCGTGACCCTGAATGGCAAAACGTATGCGGCTTCCGTGCTGGCAGATGGTACGTGGAGCGCGGCGATCCCGGCCGCAGACGTCGGGGCGCTGGCTGCTGGTACGGTCACCGTCACCGTTGCAGGCCAGAGCGCAGCAGGCAACCCGGTGACCATCAGCCATGACGTCACGGTCGATCTGACCGCGGTCGCCATCAGCATTGACACCATCGCCGCTGACGACGTGATTAACGCGGCGGAGAAAGGTGCGGATCTGGTGCTCTCCGGTAGCACCAGCAACGTGGAAGAAAACCAGACCGTTACCGTCACCTTTGGCGGCAAGTCTTATACCGCCACCGTCGATGCAGACGGCAACTGGACCGCCACCGTACCGTCCGCGGATCTCGCGGGCCTGAAAGACGGCGATGCCAGCGTGCAGGTGAGCGTCACCAACGCGCACGGCAACAGTGCGTCCGCAGGGCGTGAGTACAGCGTGGATGCCACCGCGCCAGGCGTCACCATTGATACGGTTGCAGGCGATAACGTTATTAACGGCAGCGAAGCATCCGCTGGTGTGACTGTCTCCGGCACGACCACGGCAGAAGCCGGGCAGACGGTTACCGTGACGCTGGGCGGCAACAGCTATACCGCCCAGGTACAACCGGATGGCACCTGGAGCGTCAACGTACCTTCCGCCGATCTGTCCGCACTGGCTGATAATGGCTATACGGTGCAGGTGAGCGTCACCGATACGGCGGGTAACCCGGGCAGCGCGAACAAAGCGATTACGCTGGATACCACACCGCCGACCGTCAGCTTTAACGTGGTGGCGGGCGATGATGTCATCAACAGCGTGGAACATGCGCAGGCGCAGATCGTCAGCGGCACGTCCACCGGCGCGAACGTGGGCGATAAGGTCGTCATCACCTTGGGTTCAAACCAGTACACCACCACCGTTGATGCCAGCGGTAACTGGAGCGTGGGCGTACCGGCGAGCGTGATTTCTGCGCTCAATGACGGCACTGTGACCCTCAGCGCAACCATCACCGACAGCGCGGGCAACAGCAGCACCCAGACCCACGACGTGGTGGTCAATACTGCCTCCGTGGCGCTGACGGTTAATACCCTCAGCGGCGATGACGTGATCAACGCAGCAGAAGCCGCTACGTCTCTGGTGATTAACGGCTCCAGTGCCCAGTTTGCCAGCGGCACGGTGGTGACCGTAACCCTGAACGGCAAGAGCTATACGGCCACCATTCAGAGCGACGGCAGCTGGAGCACCACCGTACCGGCGGCCGATGTGGGTGCGCTGGCCGATGGCGCGAACTATCAGGTAGCGGTTTCGGCGCAGGACAGCGCGGGCAACAGCGCTTCGGCAACGCACAGCATCAGCGTGGACACCACTGCGCCAGTGGTGAGCATTGCAACGCTGTCGGGTGATGACGTGCTGAACGCAGCGGAAGCGCAGCAGCCGCTGACCGTGCACGGCTCCTCCAGTGCAGAGGCGGGCCAGACCGTCACCGTGACCCTGGGCGGCAAAACCTACACTGCCACCGTGGCGAATGACGGCACCTGGACGCTGGATGTTCCGGCCACTGACCTGGCTGCACTCAGCCAGGGCGCGCTGACGGTGACCGCGTCGGTCAATGACAACGCCGGTAATCACGGCCAGACCACGCACACCTTAACGGTGGACACCGTTGCGCCGACCGTCACCATCAGCACCGTGGCCGATGACGATATCGTCAACAACGCCGAGCAGCTGGCCGGCCAGACCATCCGCGGCACCACTACGGCGGAACAGGGCCAGACAGTGACCGTCTCCTTTAACGGCCACAGCTATCAGGCAACCGTCGCGGCAGACGGTACGTGGTCGGTCTTCGTACCGGGCCGAGATTTCCTTGGCCTGAGCGACGGGGATTACACCATTACCGCCTCGGTGAGCGATAAGGCGGGCAACCCGGGCAGCGCCACGCACGACGTGACGCTGAACGGCGATGTACCGACGATCGTTATTAACACTTTTGCCCAGGACGACATCGTCAGCGCCGCCGAACACGGTACGCCGCTGGTGATCAGCGGTACTACCGACGCGCCAGCGGGCCAGACGGTGACGGTGACCCTGAACGGCAAGTCCTATACGACGACCGTGCAGAATGACGGCAGCTGGAGCTATACGCTCGGCAGCGCAGATGTTTCCGCGCTGGCAGACGGCGGCGCGTATGTCATTAACGCGCAGGTGAGCAACACCATCGGCAACAGCGCCAGCGACAACCACACCGTTACCGTGGATCTGACTGCGCCGTCGATGGGGATCAGCATTGATTCCCTGCAAAACGACACCGGTCTGAGCGCGAGTGATTTCATCACCAACGACAGCCAGATTATCCTCAACGGTTCCCTGACCGCGCAGCTCGGCAACAACGAGAAGGCGCAGATCAGCCTGGACGGCGGGGCCACGTGGAGTGATCTGAGCGTCACTGGCACGACCTGGCGCTACACCGATAGCCGCACTCTGACGGACGATACGTACCAGTACCAGGTGCGGGTGATCGATAACGCGGGCAACGTGGGGGCAACGGACAGCCAGGACGTGGTGATTGATCTGACCGCGCCTGTGGCAACGAGCATTACGGTTGACTCCATCTCCCAGGATACCGGTCTGTCCGACAGCGACTTTATTACCAGCGATACGCAGATCAGCCTGAAAGGGACGCTGGGCGCGGCGCTGGGCAGCGGTGACCACGTCCAGATCAGCCTCGACGGCGGACGGAACTGGACCGATGTTAGCGTCAGCGGTTTGAGCTGGACCTATGTGGATGGCCGTACGCTGGCCGACGGGGATTACAACTACCAGCTGCGCGTCATTGATGATGCGGGGAATATCAGCGCTACCGTAAGCCAGGTAGTGACCATCGATACCGTTGTGCCGGACGCCAGCAAAACGATCGCCATCGACAGCATCAGTGATGACACCGGCCTGAGCAACAGCGACTTTATCACCAGCGATACCTCGCTGACGCTGCACGGCTCGCTCGGCGCGACGCTGGCCGACGGGGAATATGCCCAGATCAGTATCGACGGCGGCGTGACCTGGCAGAACGTGATTGTCACCGGCAACAGCTGGTACTACGTGGATGGCCGCACGCTGGCTAACCAGACCTACGACTACTACGTTCGCGTGGTGGATGCCGCAGGTAACGTGGGTGCCAGCGCCCATCAGCAGGTCACCGTTGACACGGTGGCCCCGGATGCGGCGATCACGGTGAGCGTGGATAACATCACCGTGGATACCGGCTTCGACAATAACGACTTCCTGACCAGCTCGACATCCTACACCCTGCACGGCACGCTCGGTGCTGAACTGGGAGCGGGTGAGTACGTTCAGGTGAGTATGGACGGCGGCACTACCTGGGTCTACGCCACCGTGAGCGGCACGCAGTGGAGCTATAACGACACGCGCACGCTGACCGACGATAGCTACAGTTACCAGGTACGTGTTGTCGACCAGGCGGGGAACGTCGGGGCTACCACGTCGCAGGTGGTAACGGTGGATACGCAGGCGCCGCAGTACGGCGTCACTATCGACAGCATCAGCGACGATACCGGACAGTCCGGCAGTGATTTCATCACCATGGACACCACGCTGACCATTAACGGTTCGCTCGGTAGCGCGCTGGCAGGCGACGAGCGCGTGCAGATCAGCCTCGACGGCGGAAATACGTGGGTTGACACCACGGTCACCAACCAGCGCTGGAGCTACACCGATACCCGCGATCTGGATGACGGGGATTACACCTACCAGGTGCGGATTATCGACCAGGCGGGTAACGTTGGCTCCACCGCGTCGCAGGTGGTGACGGTCGATACTACGCCGCCAACCACCGTGGGTACCGTGGTGAGCTACACCGACGGTGAAGGCGAGCGTCAGGGCACTTACGGTACGTCGGTGGCGACGGATGATACCTCACCGCTGATCAACGGCACGCTGAACCGCGCCCCGGACGACGGCGAAATTGTGCAGCTCTATCGCGACGGCATTCTGCTTGGTCAGGTAACCATGAACGGCAGCGCCAGCTGGTCCTTCCAGGACAACGGCCTGAGCGATGGCAACCACACCTACATTGTGCGCGTCACCGACAAAGCCGGTAACTACACGGAATCGGACGGGTTTGTGCTGAACGTCGATACCAGCGTGCCGACCACCACGGCGGCAATTACCGCCCAGACCACCTCCGATACCACGCCGATTGTCAGCGGTACGGTATCCGCAGACCTGGTGAACGGTGAATATCTGGTGGTGACGGTGAACGGGAAAACCTACACCTCCCAGACCGGCGGTGCGGTCGTGGTCGACCCGGATCACAACACCTGGTATCTGCAGATCCCCGACAGCGATGCGCTGGGCGTGGCGAGCTATAACGTCACCGCTCAGGTGAAGAGCAGTGCGGGCAACGGTAATACCACCGGTATTGCCAACGGCAGCCTAGTGATTGATACCACCACCGTGAATACCGACTGGGCGACCACGGCGGGGAACAGCAATAACTCGACCATGACCGTCGGCACGAACAGCAGCGGCCTGTGGAATATCATTGCTAACGGCCAGTCTTACTCCAGCAGCGATAGCTCCACTTATGCGGGTAATGCGCTGACCAACACGCGTTCCTACTACGTGGTCAGCCAGACGGCCGCAGACTTTGACCGAAACGGCACACAGGATGTGTTCGGTACTGAAACCGGCTACGCAGGCTCCACGCAGGTCATGTGGACCTACGATGGCAGCACCTATAACGCCAGCCAGCTGGCGATGGGGACCACCATCTGGTACGGCGGCGTGGTGGCGTACGACAAAAACGGGGATGGTTATCTGGATCTGGCATACGGCGATGCGGGTGCGGACTCCATAACCTATCTGATTAACAACAATGGCGTGCTGACACCAGACGGTACCAACGGCGGGGCAGGCTTCTGGGGACAATTCACCACCATGCGTGAAATCTCCGGCGTCGACCTGAACAACGACGGCACCGTAGACATTGTGCAGCACACCAACCGCAGCGGCGCGTACTCGTTAACCGTGATGAACAACAACGGCAACGGCACGCTCTCCATTGGCCAGAACCTGACCAACGTGTTTGTCGCGAACGCCTCGAATACCACCACGGCAGCCTCCATGACGTGGGCGGACTTCAACGGCGATGGCTACATGGATCTGTACCTGGGCAGCAGCTACAACAACACCGGCGGGGTGATCTACTACAACAACGGTGCAGGGCAGCTGTCCACGACCAAGAGCGCGGTAGAAGCTTCTAACGCCACGGCGGGGTATCTGTCGGTGGCGGTGGACTGGAACGGTGACGGGCAGATGGACATCATCAAGCTCAGCACCTACGGCGCGTCACAAACCGCGACCCTGTTCACCAACAACGGTTACGGTTCCACCTGGACCTCGAGCCAGCTGGCGTCTGGGCTTGCCAACGTCACCGGCGTGGCTGCGGTGGATTACAACTGGGACGGCGCACAGGATCTGCTGGTGTCGCAGCAAAACGGCAAGGTGGTGCTGGTGCAAAACAGCAAAACCATTGCCGACGGCACCGCGATGCACCTGCACATTGTCGACAGTGAGGGTATCAACGCTTACTACGGCAACACGGTCAATCTGTATAACGCCGCGGGTGTGCTGGTGGCCTCGCAGATCATCAACGCCCAGTCCGGTATCGGCTCGAACGATACCTCTGCGCTGGTGAGTTTCTACGGGCTGGATCCGAATGAGACCTACTCGGCCGAGATCGTCAAGATCACTAATGGCGTGTCGGATAACGTCACCTGGAGCGGCCTGGAGGCGGGCAACGGTAAGGAGGGCTACGTGCTCACTGCCGAAGCGGCCACCGGCGGCCACAGCGGAACGATTACCGGCACCGGGTATAACGACACCTTTATCGCAGAGGATGGCACCTATACCTATAACGGTTCCGGCGGCTGGAATACCCATTCCGACTATGACACCTGGAGCAACACCGGTGGGATGGACGTGGTGGATTACCGTAACGCGACGTCCGGCATTACCGTTGATTTACGCCTCTCCACGGCGCAGGACACCGGGTTTGGCACCACGCGGTTGTTGAACATTGAAGGGATCAACGGCTCGGACTTCGACGATGTCATTACCGGCAACAGCGGTGATAACCAGTTCGAAGGCCGGGGCGGAAACGACACCTTCAATATCGGCAGCGGCGGCCACGACACGTTGCTCTATAAGCTCATCAACGCGTCGGATGCCACGGGTGGTAACGGTCACGATGTGGTGAACGGCTTTACCGTCGGCACCTGGGAAGGCACGGCGGATACGGACCGTATCGACCTGCGCGATCTGCTCTCCGACAGCGGTTATACCGGCACGGGTTCGGCGAGCTATGTGAACGGGGTGGCAACGCTGGACAGCAGCGCGGGGAACATCACCGATTACATCCGCGTGGTGCAAAACGGCAGCAATACCGAAATCCAGGTTGACCTCGACGGTACGGGCGGTCAGTTCTCGCCTACCACGCTGGTGACCCTGAACGGCGTCCAGACGGATCTGGCGACGCTGCTGGCCAATCATCAACTGTTAATTGCGTAAAACCCTGCCGCGGGGAGCGATCCCCGCGGCCTTTTGCGTTTCTTTAGACGACTTGCGTTAACCCGGAGATTATGAAGACACATCCACAGTACGAACCCTGGTTGCAGGGCATGCTCATCATCGCGAAGCACTATCGGCTGGATTTTTCGGCGGAGCATGTTCGGGTCACGATTAACCATGAAAGCCAGTCCCCGCGCCAGCTGGTGCTGGAGGAGATGGCGCGCCAGCTTGGGCTTGGGATGCGTAAGGTGGAAGCAGACGCCGTCTCCCTCGACCCGTGGCGTTTACCGCTGCTGGCGGAGTTCACTGGCGGACAGATCGCGGTTATTAACCGCATGGACAACGACGGCAACGTCAGCCTGCAGTTCAGCGGCGATGGCGGGCTGGAGACAACATTAACGCGGGAAGCGCTCGGCGCACGGCTGAAAACGCTGTTGGTGTTGCGCCCGCTCGAATCCACGCCGGATGCCCGCGTGGATGATTACATCAAACCCTATGAGAAAAACTGGTTCTGGCAGCTGGCGCTGAAAGACTGGCGACGCTACAGCGACATCATGCTGGTGGCGCTGGTCGCGAACGTGCTGGCGCTCTCCGGCATGGTCTTCTCCATGCAGGTGTACGACAGGGTGGTGCCCTCGCAGTCTGAAGCCACGCTGTGGGTACTGTTTGGCGGCGTCATGCTCGCCATCGTGTTCGAATTCATTATGCGTATGCTGCGCGTGCATATTTCGGATGTGGTAGGTAAGCGGGCGGATCTGCGGATCTCCGAGCGGGTGTTTGCTCACGCGCTGCGGATCAAAAACGGCGCGCGCTCTAAATCGACCGGGTCGTTTATCGCCCAGATCCGCGAGCTGGAGTCGGTGCGCGAGCTGATTACCTCCACCACCATTGCGGCGATTTCCGATCTGCCGTTCTTCCTGCTGTTTGTGTTCATTCTGTGGATGATTGGCGGTCCGCTGGTGCTGGTGGTTCTGCTTGCCGTGCCGCTGCTGCTGATCCCGGGCCTGCTGGTGCAGCGCCCGCTGGGAAAACTCTCCAGCGAAGGGATGCGCGAATCCGCCATTCGTAACGCCACCCTGGTGGAGGCGGTACAGGGCATTGAGGACATCAAGCTGATGCGCGCCGAACAGCGTTTTCAGAATCAGTGGAACAACACCAACGATGTGGCGGCCACCGTCGGGATGAAACAGCGCTGGCTGACCGGGCTGCTCCTGACCTGGACGCAGGAGGTACAGTCCATAGTTTACGCGGTAGTGTTGCTGGTGGGGTGCTATCTGGTCATCAGCGGCGACATGACCACCGGTGCGCTGGTGGGGACCTCGATTCTGGCCTCGCGCACCATCGCGCCGCTCTCACAGATTTCGGGCGTGCTGTCCCGCTGGCAGTCGGCGAAGGTGGCGAGAAAGGGTCTGGACGACCTGATGCAGCGCCCGATTGACGATCCTCAGCAGGGTAAAAAGGTGTATAAAGCCCATCTGCGCGGGAACTATACCCTCGACGACGTGGGATTCTGGTACGACGACGAGGAAAAACTGACCGTGCTGCACATCAGCAAATTGCAGATCCGCGCCGGCGAACGGGTGGCGGTTCTGGGGCGCAACGGCTCCGGCAAAAGTACCTTGCTGCAGCTTCTGGCCGGGATGCAGGAACCGCAGCAGGGAAGCATTCTGCTGGATGACATTGCCTTAAATCATCTCGACACCGCCGATGTGCGCCGGGATATGCAGCTGCTCAGCCAGCAGGCGCGGCTGTTCTTTGGCTCTGTGCGCGACAATATCCTGATGGGCAACCCGCTTGCTACCGACGAGGAGATCCATCAGGCGCTGGTTAACAGCGGTGCGCTGGAGTTCGTGCGTAAGCAGAAAATGGGGCTGAACTACCTCATCAATGAAGGGGGGGCCGGGTTATCCGGCGGCCAGCGACAGGCGCTGTTGCTGGCGCGCGCCCTTATCACGTCGCCCAATATTCTTCTGCTGGACGAGCCGACCGCCTGGCTGGATGAGATGAGCGAAAAGCAGTTCATTCAGCACTTACAGCAATGGCTGGGCAAGCGCCGGACGCTGGTGGTGGCAACACACCGGCTGCCGATTCTGGATCTGGTTGACCGCATCATCGTGCTGGAAAACGGCAAAGTGGTGATGGATGGCCCGCGCGACGCGATCCTGCGTCAGCACGGTATGGCGCCGCAAAAGGCAGCGCAGCGTACCGTGACCATGAAACCGGCGGCCGTGGCCGAGGAGGGAATGGCATGAATGATCTATCCCGCTATAACAGCCGCCTGAAAGAGCCGCGCCTGCCGCGCTCAACGTGGGTGGCCTGGTCGCTGTTCGCGCTGCTTGCGGCGTTTATCGCCTGGGCGAGTCTGTTCCAGCTTGATGAAGTCACCACCGGCAACGGCAAAGTGATCCCGTCTTCTCACGAGCAGGTCATTCAGTCGCTGGAGGGGGGCATTATCCATAGCCTGCTGGTGCGCGAAGGTGACATCGTTGAACGTGGGCAGCGGCTGGCTCAGCTTGACCGCACCAAAACGGAATCCAGCGTGCTGGAGAGTGAGTCTCGTCTGAATGCCGCGCTGGCCACGGCTGCGCGCCTGAAAGCGGAAGTGAACGACACGGAACTGACGTTTCCGCAAGAGCTGGATGACGACGTTGAACTGGTCAAACAGGAAACGGCGCTCTTCCAGTCCCGTCGCGAAAGCCTGGAAAAAGGGCTGGCCGGTTTGCGTCAGGGGGCTGAACTGGTCCAGCGCGAGCTGTCGTTAACCCGTCCGCTGGTCACTCAGGGGGCGGCGAGCAAGGTGGAGGTGTTACGTCTGGAGCGGCAAAAAAATGAGCTAGAGAACAAAATCACCGAAATGAAAAACCAGTATTACGTGCGCGCCCGTGAAGAGCTGGCGAAAGCGAATGCGGAGATCGAAGCCCAGCGCTCGGTCATGAAAGGACGCGAGGATTCCCTGACCCGTTTGACCTTCAACGCGCCGGTGCGCGGGATTGTGAAGGACATTGACGTCACCACCGTCGGCGGGGTTATTCCGCCCAATGGGAAACTGATGAGCCTGGTGCCTCTTGACGATCAGATGGTGGTTGAAGCGAAAATTTCACCGCGTGATGTGGCGTTTATCCACCCCGGACAAAAAGCGCTGGTGAAAATCACCGCCTATGACTACTCGATTTATGGTGGACTGACGGGTGAGGTGACCATGATTTCACCCGATACTCTTCAGGATGAGGTCAAAAGAGACGTGTACTACTACCGCGTCTATATCCGTACTGACAGTAACCACCTGACCAATAAACAGGGCAAGGAATTTCCGGTATTCCCAGGGATGATTGCGACGGTGGATATTAAAACGGGCAGTAAATCCATTCTGGATTATCTGCTGAAACCACTCAATAAAGCGAAAGAGGCGTTGCGGGAACGCTGACGAACAGAAAAGGGCGCTCGGGAAACCGAACGCCCCAGGATTATACCGGGGAGGTTACGTCACCCCCCTGGCGCCGCTCCTTCGGAACCACGTTGATGTAATGCGTGACATAGGCAAAATATAACCCGGCATAATTTTCGACGAGCTGCATAAATGCAGGATAAATGGTCATGCGGCCATCCCCTCTGTCTTTAAGATAACCTGCCTCTTGCGCGGATTTAATTATGCGCGCCACGTGGATACGTGAAACAAAAAATGCTTTCGCCAGCGTGCCGGGCGAATAATCAATTATCGCGCCATGTGCGGTTTTGTTTTTAATGGCCTGCAAATATAAATGCAGCATAATCATTCGCCCTCCATCCTTATCAATAAATAACCCCACTTCCGGTAAAACGGCTTTGAAGGTTAATCCGCGAAACAGATACTCCGCCGCCCGGCGGAAAAAGTTATTTCTCAGAATATCGTTATCTAACAGGTTAAGGTCGATGTTAAATGTCGGGTAAAGAATGCTGACGGGTATAAATGCGCCGCTCATGTAACGTTTTAGTTCATCCAGTCCTTTTTGCGTGGGGGCGATGCGCGTCTTTCGGCGATCCTCCATACAGCGCCAGGTCTTAATCCGCCCGGTAGTTCTCAGTAAGGTGATGATAGCAATAACGCTGTTGGGACTGGCTATTTTGTATCGCGAACATAATGCTTTTATCTCTGAAACAGATTCGGCCTGATTGCCGAATATAAAACAACACATGGCAAGAATAATATTGAACCGTGATTCCTGGAGCATTGTTTTGTAGAACAAGGGTTGTTTTTTATAGATACTGTCATTGATTTTGTAGTGTTCTATTATTGCCTCGCTAAACCGCGGGTTGTTCTTAATAACATCCCTTCGATGTAGCAAGGCCCTGGATGAGATGTGATTATCCATAGCATTTTCTCTTTTTGAGCAAGCCGACGTAATGAAGTGTCCAGACTTCTTTTTCGGAATTTTCATTATACCTTGCGGGGAAAACATTTTCCGTCGTTATTTGCAAAGATTGTTATATTTGCACAGCATATGGATCCAGTCGGTGATAAACGCAAAGATGTTGCAGGGCGAGACGTTGATAACGGTTTATTAACCTACGGGGGTAAGATAAAATTAACCTGTTACGCAGGTTATATTCAGGCTTGTGACATTTCCGCATGTTTTTAGTCTCGATGTGCTGGTCAATATTGACCAGGGCAACGGTGTTTTTGTACCCAGGAGCGCATTATGATTCAAAACAATTCTCACAATAATCATGATTGTCATGCACAGGAATTTGTTATTTCAGCCTGCAGTTTTACGTTCCAGGGGTACCGTCTGTTACTGAAAGAGCAGGGAGGGTTGGCGTCACAGGTGCGTTTTGAGGATGACGTCGCAAATCGGGAAGATGTCTACACTATTATCAAAAATCAGGACGCTAAAATTACGGTCTTTCTCGGGGAAGAGATCGTGGATCTTTTGCAGAGCCTCAGGCACCTTGCCGATCTTCTCAACACACTTCCCGTCATCCGCCCGGTCACTCTGTATGGCAATATACCTGACAGTTGGCTGTACGGGACCTTGCGTAGTTTATTGAATAACAATCAAAAATTATCTCTGATCCGCATCGCCAACAGCGGCGATATTATTGCGCGTGTCCAGAAAAAAAGCGACGCATGCAGGGACAGATCTCGCTCATTGCAGGATCATCATGCGGACTGTAGCTTTAAAGACCGTCAAAAAGGGCTCACAAACAGAGAACTTGATGTCTTATTAAATTTCTACCGGGGCATGTCGGTAAATAAACAGTGCAAAAAATTTGGGCTGACGAATAAAACGGTATATACACATCGCAAGGCCGGTTTAAGAAAGCTGCAATTAATCCAGTTGTGGTATAAAAATTCACAGGGTTTTGCTGCGCCAGGGAGTGGGGAACGGCAGGGTAAAATAGAATCACTGTCCAGTACTGAGGTGGATGTCTTTAATGCGCTGCTTAAAAGGGAGATATTTCCTGCGTATCAAATCATCACCGATGAAAATAAAAAGGGTGTTGGGTTTGAGATTTTATTACGCTGGAACAAGAACGGTAAAATTATCAAGCCTGCCCATTTTCTTACCGGGGTGAAAAATCGTGAGCTATGGTTGAATATCACGGCGCTGGTGCTTCATGCCGCTGTTTCTGGCATCAACAAATATAACGGGAAATATTATTTCTCGGTGAATATACCGCCGGAACTCGCGGCCGGAAATGCCTTGCCTGAAATGGCTAAAAAAGCCATTAAGATGCTGATTAAACCTCAGTGGGCCGGGAACCTGGTCTTTGAATTTGCTGAAGATATTGATGTGACCAAAGATAAAACCATCCCAGAAACCATGCGTCGCCTGCGCAGTACGGGGTGTCGGTTATTCCTGGATGATTGCTTCTCCAGCCATCAAACCATGTTTCCGGTGAGGCAGGTTCATTTTGATGGTTTAAAGCTTGACCGGGATATTGTCGGAAAGTTTGTCGCTAATGACAATGATTACAAACTTATCAAAGCGATTCAGATATACAGTGACATGACCGGTAGCGAATGTATTGCAGAGGGGGTGGATAGCGAAGAGAAATTTGAAAAGCTGGTGGCGTTAGGCGTAAAAAGTTTCCAGGGATATTATCTTTCCCGCGCCGTGAAGGAAGAGGAGTTAGATCGCATGGTAAGATTGTTTAGTTAATAAAAATAAGGCCCCGTGGGGCCTGAGATTATTTACGGCCGAGTAACAGGCCCAGAACAATACCCACTGCACCAGCCGCAATCAGGCCGGTTAACGGGTTATTTCTGACTGCCTCAGTGACATCAGAAACGGCATCACTGGCCTGCGCAGCATATTTTCGTGCTGCCCCTTTCACCTGATGTTTAGGGGAGTCAACGAATTCACCAAACTGCTGCTGAGCAGAGCCCGTCAGTTCGTCGAGTTTATTTTTGGCTTTATCACCAGCATACTGTGCATTTTTATCAGCGTCGAAATCAGACATTGTTACCTCCTTTTGTGGATAATTAAAGGATAGCCGCTATTTCAACATCTGAGAGCCGTAATGCGGATTCTGGCGCGTTTTAGGATATGTCTCCCTTCGCGCCGCCTTACTCGTCAGACTCGTCTTTGCCGTAAAACAGTTTGCCAATTTTGATGAGAGGACGCCCCTGAGACTTGCGGTGAAGGTTGCTGTCACGCAGGGAATATACGCACCCGCAGTACTCCTGCTGATAGAACTGTTCGCGCTTGCTGATCTCAATCATCCGCGACGATCCGCCTTGTTTGCGCCAGTTATAATCCCAGTAGACCATGCCCGGATAGTGGGCTGCCGCGCGCTGACCGCAGTCGTTAATCTGCTGCATATTCTTCCAGCGCGAGATGCCAAGGGAGCTGCTGATCACACTGAAACCATTTTCCGCCGCGTATAACGCCGTGCGTTCGAAACGCATATCGAAACACATGGTGCAGCGGATCCCACGCTCAGGCTCCCATTCCATCCCTTTTGCGCGTTCAAACCAGTTGTCCGTATCGTAATCCGCATCAACAAAGGGCACGCCGTGTTTTTCCGCAAAACGAATATTCTCTTCCTTACGGATGAGGTACTCCTTTTGCGGGTGGATATTGGGGTTATAGAAGAAGATGGTGTAATCAATGCCCGAGGCCTGAATGGCCTCCATTACCTCGCCGGAACAGGGCGCGCAGCAGGAGTGCAGCAGCAGTTTGTCAGCGCCGTTTGGCAGGGTAAGTTGAGGACGAATGAAGGGGGCTGTGCTCATGGTATTCAACAATATGTTAATGAAATTTATGGAATTGTAGCATAGATCCCGCACAGCCGGGATCTCTGCACAGCGCGCGCCGTTTACCCGGCAAATTTCAGCAGCGCTTCTCCATCCAGGCGATAGCGCACCCACTCGGACTGCGGGAGCGCGCCAATGCTCAGGTAGAAGTCGATTGCCGGCTGGTTCCAGTCCAGTACGCTCCATTCCAGACGACCACACTGGCGTTTTACGGCGAGCTGCGCGATATGTTTCAGCAAGGCTCTTCCCGCGCCTTTACCGCGATAATCCGGGGATACATACAGGTCTTCCATATAAATACCGTTGCGGCCAAGCCAGGTTGAATAGCTGGTGAAGAACACGGCATAGCCAGCGATCTTACCTTCATACTCCGCGATCAGCGCTTCGGTTTTACTGTCTGCGCCAAAGAGGGTTTCGCGGATCTCGTCCGGCGTGGTGATCACTTCTTCCGGCGCTTTTTCATAGACCGCCAGCTCATAAATCATGGCGTAAATGGCCGCCGCATCCTCGGGGCGGGCCTGACGAATGGTAATGCTCATGGTATTTCCTGCATGTTTTGCGATTGATGGCGCTAAGCATACGGAGTATTGTCCGAAGAATTAAGTGCAATGAAATCAACAAATGATGAATATTATGCATCCGGCCCTGAGACGCCTTGATTTAAACCTGCTGCCCGTTTTCGACGCCATTTACCGTCACCGTTCGGTTCGCCTGGCCGCCGATGAGTTAGCGATGAGCACATCGGCACTGAGCCATGCACTGTCACGTTTGCGAACGACGCTGAATGATCCGCTATTTTTCCGGGAAGGGCATAGCATGTCACCCAGCGTATATGCCATACAGCTCGCGCCGTCCATTGCTTCTGCTTTGTCGTTTCTTAATCATGAGCTTACCCCGCAGCCGGAGTTTGAAGCGGCCAAAAGTAGCGAGAGCCTGCACATTGCGATTACAGATTTTACCGCGCTTTGTATTTTCCCGGCCCTGATGCACACGTTGCAGGATGCCGCGCCGGGTTTGCGTTTTGAACTGCGCTATCTGCCACACAGCCCGGCGCTGACGGAGCTGCTGGCGGGCGAAGTGGATCTGGCGCTCGGTTTCAGCACGGCGGAGGAGATCCGCCATCCAGAACTGGAGGAGATAAGCTGGTTTGAAGATGAGTATGTGGTCATTAGCAACGCAAGCCGGACGCGTCTGACGCTGGAGGATTATCTCGCGGCCCGCCATCTGGTGGTCACCCCCTGGAATGAGAAGCAGGGCGTGCTGGATTTACGGCTGGAGGAGTTGGGCTATACCCGGCACATTGCGATCAAAACCCCGTCAATGCTCAGCGCACCGTTTATCGTTGCGCAAAGCGATCTGCTGATGGCCATCCCCCGGTATGCGGCCGAAAAGCTGAAGGCGGCAGTGAATATCAACATTTTTACTTTACCATTCTCTATTCAAAAATTTGACGTGAAAATTTACTCCCATAAACGCAGCGGCCAGCGGGGCGCAACCCGCTGGCTGAAAGAAGAGTTGCAAGCGCTGGCGCAACAGGGTGATAAATGATTAATGAATATATTGTCTGAAATATGAACGCGCACCTGCCGCAAGTCATCGGCAGGCGCGCGGGGGCCGTAACTGATAGGGGTTCAGTTGGTATCTCAGTAAAATATATGTTAAGCATGCGGTCCCTGTAACAGGGGACAGCGGATCCAAAAGCTAACTTATTAAATGATTAGCTATCGCGGGGCACTCTTATTATCAAAGGGGTTGTCTCAAATCCGTGCGGGCATTTGCGCGCATTGCAATGCTCAGCGTATGAGCAGTCTTCAGAATTCAGGTTTTTATTAAAAGGACAGGCCATTTTGTTTTTTATTTCGTCCCACAGGTTCTCATTGTATGGCGAGACGTTATAAAGAGATATTTGGTTGAACACACCATTTACAAAAATTCCATTTTTTGTTGTATGTATTCTGTCTCCGGGCAAAAGATAGATGTCACTCTCGTACCAAATTATTAATCTTAATAATTTCAAACCAACAATGTGCGAATAAACGATTCCTGTGTTAGGGCAAATGACAGAACTTAATACTCGCCACGACATCATACTCTTCTCCATAAGATATTTTTACCTGGATTTAGGTTTAGCACGTGATCAGACATCGATCAATGTTGTAACTCATTGATATTGATCGTTATTTTAAAGTGTTGTGATTTTTCTTTATATATAACAATGGCTTGCGCAATATGGTTTCGATAATTATTTTGAATTATATATCTTACATCAAAGAGGAGTGGTTTGATTTTGAACGTTTACAGGTTCTGAACGCCAAAAAATAAGATTCCGTAGAAGCCTTTATTATTAAGGAAAATTTAATCATGGCGGAAACCATTTCATTTCAACCTGTTACCAGGTTTAAGGTTTAGAAGTTTTTTTGAATTATTATCAATGCTGCTTATCGATTCCAGCGAATAAAGGGTACTGGTGACGCTTTTTTTTGGCTTAGCCATAGAAAATGGCTTAATTCGAATGTTGAGGCCAGCATTTCAAAGAGAAATTATTCAGAATTACTTATGTATGATAATGCGCTTCAAGAGCCTGATAACCCTATGAAAGCTGTTGTTTACATAATGTTGCTTTAAAAGGTACCATACCCCCCTATAGTATCAGGAGGCCGTATGCCGCACTCACCCGAAGATAAAAAACGTATCCTCACTCGCGTTCGTCGCATTCGGGGCCAGGTTGATGCCCTTGAACGCGCGCTGGAGTCGGGCGACCCCTGTCTGGCCATCCTGCAGCAAATTGCCGCCGTGCGCGGCGCTGCCAATGGCCTGATGGGCGAAATGGTCGAAATTCACCTCAAAGATGAGCTGGTAACGGGGGAAACCACGCCGGATCAGCGAGCCGTGCGCATGGCAGAAGTCGGCCATTTGCTGCGCGCTTATCTAAAATAAACCCACACACCACACAATAAGGGAAGACACTATGAAATCTCGCGCAGCCGTCGCATTTGGCCCTGGCCAGCCGCTCAAAATCGTTGAAATTGACGTTGCTCCGCCGAAGAAGGGCGAAGTGCTGATCAAAATTACCCATACCGGGGTGTGCCATACCGATGCCTTTACGCTGTCGGGCGACGATCCGGAAGGCGTTTTCCCGGCGGTGCTCGGCCATGAAGGGGGCGGTGTGGTGGTGGAAGTGGGCGAAGGCGTGACCAGCCTGAAGCCGGGCGACCACGTAATCCCGCTGTACACCGCAGAATGCGGCGAGTGTAAGTTCTGTAAATCCGGTAAGACAAACCTCTGCCAGGCGGTTCGCGCCACTCAGGGCAAGGGGCTGATGCCGGACGGTACCACCCGTTTCTCCTACAACGGCGAGCCGGTTTACCACTACATGGGCACCAGCACCTTCAGTGAATACACCGTTTGCGCGGAGATCTCACTGGCAAAGGTGAACCCGCAGGCGCCGCTGGATAAAGTCTGTCTGCTGGGCTGCGGCGTCACCACCGGGATTGGGGCAGTACACAACACGGCGAAAGTGAAAGAGGGCGACACCGTGGCGGTGTTCGGTCTTGGCGGGATTGGTCTGGCGGTGATTCAGGGCGCGGTCCAGGCGAAGGCCGGGCGGATCATCGCGGTCGACACCAACCCGGAGAAATTCAAACTGGCGGGTGAAATGGGCGCGACCGATTTCGTGAACCCGAAAGATCACGAAAAACCGATTCAGGAGGTCATTGTTGAGATGACCGACGGCGGCGTGGACTTTAGCTTCGAATGTATCGGCAACGTGAACGTGATGCGTTCCGCGCTTGAATGCTGCCACAAAGGCTGGGGCGAGAGCATTATCATCGGCGTGGCCGGTGCGGGCCAGGAGATCAAAACCCGTCCGTTCCAGCTGGTAACCGGGCGCGTATGGCGTGGCTCAGCGTTCGGCGGCGTGAAAGGGCGCACGCAGCTGCCGGGGATGGTTGAAGATGCGATGGCCGGGAAAATCCAGCTCGATCCGTTCATTACCCACCGTTTACCGCTGGAGCAGATCAACGAGGCGTTCGATCTGATGCATGAAGGTAAATCCATTCGTACCGTTATTCATTTCGGCGACAAGTAACTCTTACGCCAGCGGTTTTTCGCCGCTGGCGTTTCTTTAATAATCTTCTCTAAAGTGTGACCAGTGCGGCGTTTTTAGCCGTAATCTAAATCTCAGCCGTGCCGATGACTATTTAACAGGCGTGTTTTTACGCATCTTACCTACAAGAGAGTCGACGGTCATGGACAACACTACTTCGATGCCAGCGCAGCGCAAGCTGGGCTTCTTGCATCACATCAGGCTGGTTCCGCTGTTTTCCTCCATTCTCGGTGGCATTATTCTGCTATTTGCCTTGAGCGCAGGTCTGGCGGGGTATTTCCTTTTACAGGCCGACACCGATCAGCAGGATGTCACGTCTGAAATTCAGGTGCGTATGGGGCTGTCGAATAGCTCAAACCATCTGCGAACCGCGCGTATCAATATGATCCACGCCGGGGCGGCGAGCCGTATCGCGGAAATGGATGCGATGAAGCAAAACATCGCTGAGGCGGAAAAACGGATCAAACAGTCTCAGGAAGGGTTTAATGCCTACATCAATCGCGCGGTTCGTACGCCTGAGGATGAAGCGCTGGATGCCGATCTGAAAACACGCTATGACGCCTATATCGCAGGCCTGCAGCCGATGCTTAAGTTTGCTAAAAACGGCATGTTTGAAGCCATCATTAACCATGAAAACGAAAGCGCCCGCCCGCTGGATGACGCCTACAACGCCGTGCTGCTGAAGGCGATTAAGATCCGCACCGAGCGCGCGAACGCCCTGACGGTTAAGGCACACAGCCGCACCCAACTGGGCCTGATGTTTATGGTGGGCGCGTTTGCCCTGGCGCTGGTGCTGACGGCCATGACCTTTGTCGTGCTGCGTCGCACGGTGATCACCCCGCTGCAGCGCGCCGCGAAACGCATTGAAAATATCGCCAAAGGCGATCTGACCATGCCGGACGATGTGGCCGGACGCAGCGAAATTGGCCGCCTGACGCGCGACCTGCAAACCATGCAGCACTCGCTGGAGAACACCGTCGGTACCGTGCGTCAGGGGGCGGAAGAGATCTATCGTGGCACCAGCGAAATCTCCGCAGGCAACACCGACCTCTCTTCCCGTACCGAGCAGCAGGCGGCTGCCATTGAGCAGACGGCAGCCAGCATGGAGCAGCTCACCGCAACGGTGAAACAGAACGCCGATAACGCGCACCATGCCAGCAAGCTGGCGGAAGATGCCTCCGGTAAAGCCAGCCGTGGCGGCCAGATGGTCTCCGGGGTGGTTAAAACCATGGGCAATATCTCTACCAGTTCGAAGAAGATCTCTGAAATTACCGCCGTGATTAACAGTATCGCCTTCCAGACCAATATTCTGGCGCTCAACGCGGCGGTAGAAGCAGCGCGTGCGGGTGAGCAGGGGCGCGGGTTTGCCGTAGTGGCAAGCGAAGTTCGTACTCTGGCAAGCCGCAGTGCGAATGCCGCCAAAGAGATCGAAAGCCTGATCAACGAATCCGTTTCGCTGATTGACCAGGGCTCGGGCGAAGTCGTCGCCGCCGGTAATACCATGAATGAAATCGTCGAAGCGGTTAAACGCGTCACGGACATTATGCTAGAGATCGCTGCCGCGTCTGATGAACAGAGCCGTGGTATTGAGCAGGTGAGCCAGGCGATTTCTGAGATGGATAAAGTGACCCAGCAGAACGCCTCGCTGGTGGAAGAGGCTTCCGCCGCGGCGGCATCGCTGGAAGAACAGGGCGCGCGTCTGACCGAGGCGGTGGGTGCATTTCGACTGAGCGGCGCGAAGCAAGGCCGGGCGGCAACGTCTGCGCCAGTGGCGAAGAATGCGCCGCTGCGTCCGGCGGCAGCGGTTTCCGGGGATAACTGGGAGACGTTCTGAGTGGCGTGTTGTGTCGGGTGGCGGCTTCGCCTTACCCGACCTACAAATAAAAAGGGACCTTTCGGTCCCTTTTTTCATCGCTTACTTTTTATCGGGTAACGCATACGCGATAACGTAATCACCGCGATCCGGTGACTGGCGGGCGCCGCCAGCGTTAATGACGATGTACTGTTTACCGGTTTTCGGTGAAACGTAGGTCATTGGCCCGGACTGGCTGCCGACCGGCAGACGGTCTTTCCAGATCTCTTTTCCGGTGGCGGTATCGAACGCGCGCAGGTAGAAATCCTGAGTGCCGGCAAAGAACAGCAGGCCAGACTGGGTGGAGAGTGACGCGCCAAGGGTTGGCATCCCGATAGGGATCGGCATATGCATGCGAATACCCAGCGGGCCGGTATCTTCCACGGTTCCTACCGGCACCTGCCACACCAGCTTGCCGGATTTCAGGTCAACCGCGGACATCGTGCCAAACGGCGGTTTCTGGCACGGAATACCCAGCGGTGACAGGAAACGCTCGCGCATGGCGCCGAACGGCGTGCCGTCCATGGGCACAATACCCATCTCAATCCCGCTGGCGTCTTTCGCCACGCTGGCGCGCGGTACCATGTAGTTGGCCAGTCCCAGGCGCATATCGTTGACGAACATCAGCCCGTTGTTCGGATCGACCGAGACGCTGCCCCAGTTCATCCCGCCCAGTGAGCCAGGGAACTGCAGGGAACGATCGAGACCCGGCGGGGTAAAGACCCCCTGATGGCGCATCTCTTTAAACTGGATGCGGCACAGCAGCAGGTCGACAGGCGTCGCGCCCCACATGTCGGATTCGGTCAGGGTCTGGTTGCCAATCATCGGCATACCGACGGAATACGGCTGCGTCGGGGAGTAGCGTTCGCCCTGCACGTTACCCGCCGGGACCGGACGTTCTTCCACTTTCGCCACCGGTTTGCCGGTTTCGCGGTTGAGCATAAAGATCATGCCCTGTTTACTGGTCTGCACCAGAACCGGCGTGGTTCCGCCTTTACCGTCTGGCAGATCGTACAGCAGCGGTTGAGAAGGCAGATCGAAGTCCCACAGGTCGTGATGGGTGGTCTGGAAATGCCAGCGGACCTGGCCGGTGGTGGCGTCAACGGCAACGATGGAGGAGCTGTATTTATCATCCAGCGCGGTGCGTTCTCCGGCCCAGAAATCTGGCGTGGCGTTACCGGTTGGCAGGTAAATCAGGTTCAGTTTTGCGTCATAGGACATTGCAGACCAGACGTTCGGTGTACCGCGCGTGTAGGTCTGGCCTTCCGGCGGCAGGCCGGTCAGGTTCGGATTACCCGGATCCCACGCCCAGGCCAGTTTACCGGTATGAACGTCATAGGCGCGCACCACGCCCGGCGGTTCGCCGGTGGAGAAGTTATCCGCCACGCGTCCGCCGACTACCACCACGTTTCCTGCCACCAGCGGCGTGGAGGTTTGCTGATAGTAGCCCGGTTTAATCTCACCCATACCCACGCTCAGATCCACGGTACCTTTGTCACCAAAGTCTTTGCAGGCTTTACCGTTATCGGCGTTGATGGCAATCAGGCGGGCATCGGTGGTGGGCAGGAACAGACGGCGCGGACAGGCGGCGGGCTGCGCATCAGCCTGTGACGTTGTCACGTTTTGTGAATCTTCAAAATAGCCCAGCCCACGGCAGCGCTGCCAGTTCGGGGCCGTGGCTTTGGCGTCGTAACGCCACTTCTCTTTCCCGGAATCTACATCCAGCGCCAGCACTTTGCTGTACGGCGTACAGACGTAGAGCGTGTCGCCAATCTGCAGCGGCGTGTTCTGGTCTTCCGCACCGGAGCCGTTGCTCTGAGGGATATCCCCGGTATGGGCAACCCACGCGACTTTCAGCTCGTTAACGTTCTGCTTGTTAATCTGGTCAAGGGCCGCAAAACGATCCCCGTGGGTGGTGTTACCCCAGTGTTCCCAGTTCTTCTGCTGTTCGCCAGCCGCGACCGGTTTCACCGGCACCGGCTCATTCGCCGCCACCAGCGTTTGGGGTTTAAACATCCAGCCCAGGCTGACCAGCATTGCCACGGCGATCAGCGCCGCCACGCTAAAAGCCGGGCCTTTTTTCACCGGAGTCGCACGGTTTGCCGCACGCAGGAACGGCCAGACGAGGGCACACAGGAATGCCAGCACCGCAAAGGTGAAGAGGCGTGAGAAGAGCGGCCAGAAATCCCAGCCGGCATCGCTTACCGCCCAGAACAGCGACGCGATAAACGCGATGCCATACAACACAATCCCGCTGTTGCGGTTGATGAAAATCAGGATCGCGGCAATCACCATTACCACGCCCATGATCAGGAAGTATCCACTTCCGCCTACGGTGACGAGTTTAAAACCCAACCCGCCAACGGCCAGACCGACGATCGCCATCAGTCCGGCAAGGAGCCACTGCAGGATACGGGGTATCCCACGTGGCGCGCTGCCAAATGCCATCTCTTTCTCCTTAAGATCCCCCGCTGCTCAGCACGATAACGTGCCGGAAGTGTACCAGGTGGGTAATAAATGCAGTGGGAATAATGATTAATACGCTTGAATTCGGGGTTTATAAAACATTTACGAACCATTTGGTGAATTCGTCGCTATGATAAAACTGTTAAATTGTTTTGCGCAATTGTTAATAAATGATTTCGCATTAAATGATTAGAACGCAGGAATGACCCTCGCCCCGGGGGGGAGAGGGTTAGGGCAAGGGGAAGGAATCAGGCAGGCATCGATTTACGTATCGCGCTCAGCAGCGTCTGTGCACCTGAGGAGAGCGGCGTATCAACGCGGGTTAGAATGCCAATCGGTTCGCCGGCGCCGGGCGAGGTCACCGGCAGTGCGGTGAGCGTGCCCTGGCGTAAATCATCTTTGACCGCGCCGGAGGGGACGAACCAGACGTAGTCATAATCCACGGTAAGCTGGCGTGACAGGGAAGCGGACAGGGTTTCAATACAGCCTGTCGGCAGCGTACAGCCCTGCATCTGCAGTAACGTTTCGGCATTTTGCCGTGGAACCGTACCTTTTGGTGACACGACCACCGGCCACTCCATCACCCTGCTTAGGGTAACCGTATCCTGCAACAGAGGATGGTTGGGGCGTACCACCAGCTTCAGGGATTCCAGGAACAGCAGTTCATAATTCAGTCCCACCATCAGTTCGGGATCTGACATCCGTCCGATACCCAGATCCAGCTCGCCGGATTTCAGCCCCGCAAGCAGCATGGTGTTATTCATGGTGGCGACCTGCAGGGTCGTATGTTTTTGCTGTTTGTGAAACTGACCGATCACCGGCGGTAGAATGCCCAGCGCCGCCGTGGGCAGGGCACCCACACGGACAATCTCGTGCGTCTGCTCTTCTTTACGGTTTAGCGCCTGTCCGGCGGTATTGAGCGCATCAAGCACTTTGACTGCATGGGTCAGAAACTGCTCCCCGACCAGGGTCAGTTGTGCGCCCAGACGGCCGCGATCGAACAGACGGGCACCGGTCAGTTGTTCCAGCTCGTTAAGCGTTTTTGAGAGAGCAGGCTGGCTCAGGTTAAGGGTTTCAGCCGCACGCCCCAGCGTTCCCTGTTGAGCGACGGCCACAAATGTATGCAAATGGCGCAAGCGTATGCGCTGACTGAACAGACCATTTTTTTCCATAGGCGATGTTAAAAACAGAGCGATGCGGGTGACAAGCTAAGTTGTTTAATTTTGATAACTTGATAGCAAAATATTTTTAACATTTGATCTGTTTGAGTTACAACATGTTTTTGGCGGGGGGCTGAACGTCCTTGTTCATTTATTGCACATTCGGGGAGGGAAACGTTAAATCACGCCATCACCGCCGTCGGAACACCATACCTGGCCGGTCGTAAAGGAACACTCATCTGACGCCAGAGTGACGTATAAAGGTGCAATCTCCACCGGCTGGCCCGGACGGCCCAGCGGTGTGTCACCCCCAAACTGCTTCACTTTCTCCATCGGCTGGCCGCCGCTGGATTGCAGCACCGTCCAGTAAGGCCCGGGAGCCACGGCATTAACGCGAATGCCCTTCGGCCCAAGCTGTTTGGCAAGGGATTTGGTAAACACCGCCAGACAGGCTTTGGTCTGGGCATAGTCCAGCAGGACAGGGCTGGGTTTTACCGCCTGCACTGAGGAGGTGTTAATAATTGCCGCAGGGGCTTTCAGATGGCGAAGCGCCGCTTTGGTGATCCAGAACGGGGCATAAACGTTGGTTTTAAACGTGGCATCGAAATCTTCGGTAGTGAGTTCTTCCAGCGATTCCCGATACTGCTGGCGACCGGCGTTGTTCACCAGAATGTCCAGCCCGCCAAGTTTAGCCACCGCTTCTTCCACCAGGTTTTGGCAGAAGGTTTCATCCCGGACATCCCCCGGCAGCGCGACGGCGTTGCGCCCTTCGGCCTTGATCAGGTCGATAACCTCTGCGGCGTCCTTCTCTTCTTCAGGCAGATAGTTAATGGCGACATCGGCGCCTTCACGGGCGTAGGCAATGGCCACCGCGCGGCCGATACCGGAGTCACCGCCGGTAATCAGCGCTTTTTTGCCCGCCAGACGGCCGTGGCCTTTATAGCTCGTTTCCCCGTGATCGGGAACAGGTTGCATCTCAGAAGCCAGTCCTGGTGGCGTCTGCGGCTGTTCCGGGAAAGGGGGTTGCGGATAAGCGTTCGTACGTTGTTGAGTATCACTCATAGCTGACTCCTTAAGCCAATAGGTGAGTTAGGATGAAAATACAGCGTTAACGCTTCGCTGAGTTATTTCTGCAGATGATCGACACGCACCACGGAAGGCGATGACTTTTTATCAAGCGAACCGTTAATGCTGATCATCTGGTCTGGTTTGACTGTTCTGCCGTCAAAAACTGCTTTTGGGATAATAACGTCGATTTTTCCGGATTTATCCTGAAATACATACTTATCGCCGCTACCGTCAATAAGGTTGCCGCGCAGTGAAATGGTCGCGCCATCATGCATTTGTTTCGCCTGGTCGATGGTCATAATACGGGCATCATCCGTGCCGCGATAACCGCTATCCAGCGCATGCGGAGGGGGCGGCGCTTCACCCTTTTGTAACCCGCCGTTATTATCAGCCCATGCGGTTGGCACCATAAATATTAAAAAAGCGGAAATAAGTGATAATTTCATCTGATATCCTTCATTTAAGGTGTCTTGACTTATTAAGTATTGTTGCTATTCCTTTATGTGGCAAATGTGATAAGTCTTAAAAACATTCGCCATACAAAACAGAACGTTTGGTAAATAAGCGAAACGGTGATGGCTGCCATGAATGATAAAAATGAAAAGTTACCCGGGATAAATGAGAGTTATCGCTTGCTAAGGTTTGAATATGCATTTCGCCAGGTCGGATTTATTGTGTTACTGAGTATTATCATCGCAGCGATTGCCGGTCTGTTTTCAAGTGGGATAGTGAGTGACACGGAGAAAACCAATTCTGCAAAAAACCTGACCCTCAACTATGAGCGCTTTGCGCGTCGGCAAACGGAGTCGCGACTTCAGCTGACCTTTCCGGTCAACAACGAGGGCAAATACACTGTGAGCATGACCAGCGAGAGCAGCGACGCCTACGAGCCGGGCAGCGTCTGGCCGCAGCCAGACAGCATGTACAGCCGCGGGAACACGCTCTATTTTGTCTATAATCATCTTGAAAAATCGCCACATTTTGCGGTCTGGCTGTTCATTACCCCGACCAGAGGCGGTAAACGGCACAACGTCATTCGTGTAAACAACCTGCCGGATATTCCTTTCTGGCAATTTATTTACCCTTAGGAGGCTGCCATGGATATGGTTTTTAGGGCGTTGGCAATTTACCTGTTTCTGGTGGTGGTCTTCAAAGTGGCCGGACGACGTGCGTTGCTGCAGATGACCAGCTTTGACCTTATTCTCCTGTTAATTATCAGCGAAGCAACCCAGCAGGCCCTGCTGGGGGAGGATTTTTCTGTCACGGGCGCAATGATAACCATCACCACGCTGGTGGTTGTGGATATTATTTTTGGACTGATGAAAAAGTATTTTTCGCCGGTGGAGAATATTCTGGATGGCACGCCGGTAATTCTGGTTGAGAACGGCGTACCCTTAGCAGATAAACTCAAAAAGGTCGATGTTTCATGTGATGATATTCTGGTTTCAGCCCGGCAGAATAATGGTATTACAAAATTAAGCGAAATTAAATATGCCATTCTCGAACGTAATGGCCATATTTCCATTATTCCTGAGAAGAAATGAGAGGCCTGATGATGAGCAATCTATACCACGACAACACCATTACCGTGGCTGAACTGACCAAAAAACTGGCGAGCAGGTTAATCGATGCCGGGCTTCGCTTAACAACCGCAGAATCCTGCACCGGCGGGAAGCTTTCGGTGGCGCTCTGCGCGGAAGAGAACACTGCCGATTTTTATGATGTGGGGCTGGTCGTCTTCAGCGATAGCGCGAAGGAGAGGATCCTGGGCGTAAGCCCGGAAACCCTCGCGCGGTTTACCGCCGTCAGTGAACAGACCGTCACCGAGATGGCGGCCAGCATCCGCGACATTGCCCAGGCCGATGTCAGTATCGCCATCAGCGGCTATGCCGGGCCGGAAGGGGGAGAAGACGGCACGGCGGCGGGGACCGTGTGCTTCGCCTGGAATATTGGCGGAAAGACGGAAACGAGCAGGGTGCTCTTTTCCGGCGACTGTCAGGACGTGGTGGAAAAAGCGGTGCATTACTCGCTGGCTGAATTAGTGACGAAATTATCGGGCTGAAATAACGCGGAGGTTTTATGGCTGTGATGGTCATTACTGGCGGGACGGCGGGCGTGGGGAAAGCCACGGCGCTGCACTTTGCAAAAGCAGGCTACGATGTGGGCATTATTGCGCGCGAGGAGACAAGCCTGCACTCGACCCAGGAAGAGCTACGCCGTTTTGGCGTCAATGCATTGGCCGTGCAGGCGGATGTGGCCGACAGTCAGGCGGTGGTGGATGCCGCCAACGAAATTGAGTATCGCCTTGGGGCGATAGATGTGTGGGTCAATAATGCCATGGGAGCGGTGCTGGCGCCGTTTCGGACCATGACGCCGGATGAATTTCGCCGCGTCACAGAAGTCACCTACCTTGGCTACGTGAACGGTACCCGTGCCGCGCTGGAACTGATGGTGCCGCGCGATCGGGGCGTGATTATTCAGGTTGGCTCCGCGCTGGCCTACCGCTCCATTCCTCTGCAGTCCGCCTACTGCGGCGCCAAAGCCGCGATCCGGGGCTTTACCGATGCGGTGCGTACCGAGCTGATGCATGAGAACAGCCGGGTGCAGCTCGCCATGGTCCAGATGCCGGGGCTGAATACGCCGCAGTTTGAATGGGCACGGAATAAGTTTGCCTGGGCGATGCGCCCGGTTCCGCCGGTGTTTGAGCCGGAAGTGGCCGCGAGTGCCATTTTCAGGGTGGCGCAAAAACCGGTGCGCGAGCTGTGGGTGGGCAGCAGTACCATCCAGTCGATTGTCGGCCAGTTCCTCTTCCCCGGCTTTCTTGACCGCCTGATGGTGAAAAAGGCCTGGGAAGGGCAGATGACCGACACCCTGAACGCAGAAGACCGGCGGGATTACCTCGACCAGCCGGTCAACGACCTGCACAAAATCCACGGCCATTTCTCCGCTGAGGCGAAAACGCGCGCCAGCGCTGTCTCCTCTGGCGCGCCCGGGAAAGTGCTGCTGGGCTCCCTGGCCGTCGCAGGGATTGTGCTCACACGCCTGATGCGCGGCCGCAAAAAGTAGTCAGCGCAGCGCGCTACGGTTTGTCCAGAACCAGCGATAGCCGTAGCCGCCTATATCCAGCTCAACGGTTTTGCCGCAGACCAACGCATCCTCGTAGCGTTTGTCTGCCAGACAGGCGGTCCAGGTGGCGTGGCGGATCCCTCTGGCGGTGAAGGTCACCGGTTTATCGCTGAAATTAACAAAGGTAAGAATGCTGCGATCTTCAGCCTCGTAGTAAATCCCCAGCACTGCATCATTATCGATGGCGATAAGATGAAACGGCGCTACGGCAATCTCCGGGAATTCAGACCGCGTGTTGGCGATATCGATAATCCGGTGCAGCAGAGAGTTGCGGTGCAGCAGCGAATCCGCCACGTTAATTTTCTGATAACGATAGGGCCCGTGGTCAATGATGGGCGCGATAAAGCTCTGCGGGTCTGCGTCAGAGAAGCCACCGCCCTGAGAGGGCGCCCACTGCATGGGTGTACGCACGGCGTAACGCTCTTCTAAATCCAGATCATCACCCATGCCGATTTCATCCCCGTAGCGCATAACGGGCACCCCGGGCAGGGAGAACAGCACGGCGTGGCAGAGCGCCAGCCGCTTCTGGTCGCCATTCAGCATGGGCGCCAGGCGACGGCGGATCCCACGCTGGTACACGTTCATCTCTTCATCCGGGGCGAACGTGTCGAGGACGAACTGTTTATCCTTTTTACCGATCCCCTCCAGATCCAGCTCGTCGTGGTTACGCAGCCAGTTGGCAAAGCAGCAGGAGTCCGGCGGGACGATCATTTTCTTCACCGCATTGCGCAGCGGGCGGGCGCTTTTCCTGGCCAGGCTCACGTAGAAATATTTATTAAGCCAGAAGTTAAGCACCAGATGCAGGCGGTCGTTATTGCCGAAATAGTCCTTGTAGGCTTCCACTTCTACGTCAACTTCACCGAGCAGGATCGCCTGCGGGTTATGTTGGGTAATCAGGCGGCGCAAGTGCTCCAGGATCCACAGCCCCTTTTTCTC
This sequence comes from Enterobacter cloacae complex sp. 309I3, assembly GCF_050031595.1. Taxonomy (NCBI): domain Bacteria; kingdom Pseudomonadati; phylum Pseudomonadota; class Gammaproteobacteria; order Enterobacterales; family Enterobacteriaceae; genus Enterobacter; species Enterobacter cloacae complex sp. 309I3. The sequence continues at coordinate 2,375,588 of NZ_JBLGWI010000001.1, forward strand.
GTCACCGCCTCCGGCCTGGGTGGTGAGATGCGACGCGGCGTCCAGACGGAATCCCGATACGCCGAGCTTAAGCCAGAAGAGGATAATGTTCTCTATCTCTTTAATTACCGCAGGTGAGGTGAGGTTGAGATCAGGCTCGTGGCGATAAAACATATGCCGGTAGTATTGACCCGCCTCGTCATCCCATGTCCAGATGCTCTTTTCCACGCCGGGGAACATCGGAGGCGTATCGTCATCGTCATTATCTGACCACAGATAATAGTCGCGAAAGGGGGATTTCGGGTTGCGCCGGGCCTCCTGAAACCAGGGGTGGGCGTCCGACGTATGCTGGATCAACAGCTCGATAATGACCTGCATCCCCAGCTCACGTGCCTGCTCAATAAAAGCGATAATATCCGCCAGTTTGCCGAACCGGGGGTCGACCTGCAGGTGGTCGCTGACGTCATACCCTTCGTCCAGAAAAGGGGTAAGGTAAAACGGAGTGATCCAGATTACTGTCGCCCCCATGCGGCGTATATATCGCAATTTGGCCGTTATTCCGGCGATGTCTCCGCAGCCATCGCCGTTTAAATCGTAAAACAGTGCCGTATCAATTTGATAAATAATGGCCCGTGTATGCCATCCTGCCATCCTGCACCTCAGTGGTAACCTTCTGTATCAGAAACTTTTCCCCGAAAGACGTAGTAACTCCAGGCGGTGTACACCAGGATCACCGGAATAATCAGTAACGTCCCCACCAGCATAAAGAGCTGGCTGGCGGGCGGGGCCGCGGCATCCCACAGGCTAATGCGCGGCGGAATAATGTTCGGCCACAGGCTGATGCCCAGTCCGCTAAAACCGAGGAAGATAAGCCCAAGCGTCAACAGGAACGGACGCGCGTGGCTGGCCGGGTTGCGGGTCAAGCGCCAGATCCACAGGCTAAATACGCCTACCAGCAGAGGCACCGGCAGGAACCAGAAGAAGTTAGGCAGGGTAAACCAGCGCTCGGCCACGTACTGCCAGCCGAGTGGCGTCCAGATGCTCACCACCGCGATGACGACAATCAGCGCCAGCAGCACGTGGCGGGTCAACTCGCGCATGCGGTTTTGCAGTGCACCTTCGCTTTTCATGATAAGCCACGTGGTGCCCAGCAGCGTGTAGGCCACCACCAGCCCGATACCGCAGAAGAGGTTGAAGGGGGTCAGCCAGTCGAGGGCAGACCCCACGTAGCGTCGGCCTTCTACTTCAAAACCGTTGATCACCGCGCCGACCACCACGCCCTGGCTGAAGGTGGCGAGTAGCGAGCCTCCCGCAAAGGCATAGTCCCAGAACTGGCGGTGAGAGGGCGTCGCTTTGAAGCGGAACTCAAAGGCGACACCGCGAAAGATAAGACCGATCAGCATGGCGGTAAGGGGAATGGTGAGCGCATCGATGATCACCGCATAGGCCAGCGGAAAGGCGCCAAACAGCCCTGCGCCGCCCAGCACCAGCCAGGTTTCGTTGCCGTCCCAGACGGGGGCCACGCTGTTCACCATCACGTCGCGCTCTTTAGCATCGCCCACGAAGTTAAACAGCAGACCGATCCCCAAATCAAAGCCATCCATGATGATGTACATCAGGGTGGCGAAGACGATGATGGCAAACCAGATAACCGAGATATCGACGCCCATCAGATTCTCTCCTCTTCCGGAACAGACTCAGCGGCAGACAGCGGACGGGCGGGAGTGCCCGAGGTGTTTGAGGTTAGCGTGTCCACCGGCTGTGGTCCTTTCTTAATCAGACGCACAAGGTAGACATAGCCCACGCCAAACACCGAGCAATAAACGACGATGAAGGCCAGCAGGCTGATGCTCATCTGCAGCGTGCTATGCAGAGAGACCGCGTCGATGGTGCGCAGATAGCCGTAGACCACCCACGGCTGGCGACCCACTTCGGTGGTCACCCAGCCTGCGAGCAGCGCCAGCAGACCGGCTGGCCCCATACAGAGGGCAAACCAGTGGAACGGGCGCGAGTGATACAGCCGGTGGCGATAGCGTAGCCACAGGCTCAGGACGCCGAGGGCGATCATCAACAGCCCCATACCAACCATAATGCGGAACGACCAGAAGACGATGGTGGAATTAGGGCGATCTTCTTTCGGGAAATCTTTCAGCGCGGGGACCTGTTTATCCAGACTGTGGGTCAGGATCAGGCTGCCGAGGGCCGGGATCTCAAGCCCGTATTTGGTGCGCTCCTCTTCCATATCCGGCAGACCAAACAGCAGCAGCGGGGTGGCTTCCCCTGGCGGATTTTCCCAGTGCCCCTCGATGGCGGCGATTTTGGCAGGCTGATGTTCAAGCGTGTTCAGGCCATGCATATCCCCGACTACGGCCTGAATGGGGGCGACCAGCAGGGCCATCCACATGGCCATCGAGAACATTTTGCGAATGGCGGGCGTGTCGTTGCCGCGCAGCAGGTGCCAGGCCCCCGACGCGCCCACAAACAGGGCGCTGCACAGGAACGCGGCAATGGACATATGGATCAGCCGGTACGGGAAAGAGGGGTTGAAGATGACGGCCAGCCAGTCTTCAGGGATCACCTGACCGTTCTCAATGGTGAAGCCCTGCGGAGTGTGCATCCAGCTGTTAGAGGCGAGGATCCAGAAGGTGGACATTAGCGTACCCAGCGCCACCATGCAGGTTGCGAAGAAGTGCAGTCCCGGTCCAACCTTGTTCCAGCCGAACAGCATTACGCCGAGGAAACCGGCCTCAAGGAAGAAAGCGGTTAATACCTCGTAGGTCAGCAATGGCCCGGTGATGCTGCCTGCAAACTGAGAGAACCCGCTCCAGTTGGTGCCGAACTGATAGGCCATGACCAGCCCGGACACAACGCCCATACCAAAGTTGACGGCAAATATTTTGAGCCAGAAATGGTACAGGGAGCGCCAGACGTCGTTTTTGGTACGCAGCCACATACCTTCGAGCACCACCAGATAGCTGGCAAGCCCGATGGTGATCGCCGGGAAGAGAATATGAAACGAGACGGTAAAAGCGAACTGAATTCTCGCCAGATGAAACGCGTCGAGTTCGAACATGGTCCGTACCTCTGGAACGATGGGGCACGAGAATTACCAGGCAGCGGGAGCTGCCTGGCAAAACCGGTTACGGTTTTTTCTTACCGGCGCCTAGCTCGGCACCTGTTAACGGGTCGGCGTTCGGATCGGATTTTGTGCGAGCAGACATCGCCTTGACGAGCGTAGCCTGTTCGGTCGAGAGCGTCACGCTTGCACTCCCGTCTCCACCGTCAACCGCAGGTTGGGGGGCCTCAACGTAGTCGAAATGCTTATCGCTGTTCCAGCTTCCGCGGACCTCGCCACCTTCAGACATATTGTAGTACTTGTTGGTGAATTCCTCGATTGGCGGCAATTTCCCCGGCGGGAAATTATTGCGAATAGACTGAAGCGCCTTCTCGAAGGAGAGCTGGTGCGCCGCCTCTCGCGTCATCAGAAACGCCAGTGCATCTTTCACCCCGGGATCGTCTGTCACGTTGATCAGACGCTCATAGATGATTTTTGCCCGCGCCTCTGCGGCCACGTTCGAGCGCAGATCCGCCGTGGGTTCACCAATGGTATCAACATAGGCCGCCGTCCAGGGCACACCCGCAGAGTTAGTGAGCGGGGTACCGCCGCCGTAGAGCAGGGAGGTGATATGGCTGTCGTTGCCGTTTTCGGTCATGGACCGGTACAGCTCGGCTTCGTTCTCTACCCCTTCCGCCAGCGCGCCTTTGGCCCCTTTATTCAGCATGCCGACCAGCGTCCCGATGATTTCGAGATGGCTCAACTCTTCGGTCGCGATATCCATCAGCATATCTTTACGGCCAGGATCGTCATCACTCAGGCCCTGGGTGAAGTAGCGGCAGGCGGCCGCCAGTTCACCCTGCGGCCCGCCAAATTGTTCCAGCAGAAGATTGGCGAGGCCGGGATTCGGTTCAGCAACGCGAACCGTGTATTGCAGCTGTTTGACGTGTCGAAACATACACTCTCCTGTGGTTTATTTTTTCGCTTCGACACCTGATGCATCAGAACGCAGCAGGAACTGTTCCGTCGTTTGCGGAATATGACGAATTAGCCAGTCGGCCATCTCGCGCTCTTCGGCGAGAATGGTTTCAATGGCGGGTACAGAGGCGGTGTCGCCCGCTTTTTTGGCCGCAGCCAGCAGGGAGGTGTAGCAGGCAATTTCGAACTGTTCGAAAACATAGCCGCTGATGGAGCCTTTAACAATCTCATCGGACGGGAACATGCCGCCGATGGACTGGCCGAGCGCAGCCATTTTGCTCATTGAGTCTTTTAAAACCGAACGAGAAATATCATTACGATCGAGGATTTCCTCCAGCAATGTGATTTGCCGTTTTGTCTCATTAAGGTGCTGCTCAATACGGGCGCGAACATCAGGATAATTTTCAATACGGCTGGCCATCGATTCCAGCATTGATTCGGCTTGCTTTTCCATTGCATGGGCATCGCGTAGCCAGTCATGGTAGTGTTCTACGTGATTCATATTTCGTTCCTCATTATAGGTTCGCTTATTTGGTCTCACTTTCAGCAGCCTGATCGGCACGTGCGGCACTGTAGCCAGATAAATGGCCGACAATATTGGCGTAAATACTGATGATAATGACCCATAGTACGCTATTCTTCCACCATATTACGGAAGGAATAGCAAGAATGAACCATATTATAGCTGCCGTTAAATGGCACCGTTTAATTGTCCTGGGACTGATGCTCATTATATTTAACCTGTGTTATAGCGTCATTTTTGCGCTTTTTGGTTAATATTTCCTACGGCCAGGTCGGTGAGTTTAAGATCGGTTTCTTTTTCTTCTTCCAGTGTTTCGGCAAGAAGTTTAACGGCTTTTTTATAGCCAAGTTGTTCTGCTAATGTGGCAAGGGTACCGTAACTGGCAATTTCGTAATGTTCCACTTTTTGCGCAGCGGCAATTAATGCTGCATCACGGACTTCATTTTTTTCTGTGCTTTCGATGACCTCATTGGCCTCTTCAATTAAGCCTTCCATTGCCACACATTTCATTCGCTTAAGCTTAATACCGTCTTCCTGTTCGATAATCTGATCGATACGCTCAATCTGACCCTGCGTCTCCTCAAGGTGGGCGGTGAAAGCCGCGCTGAGCTTTTCACTGGAGGCGGCACGGGCAAGTTTGCTCAGGGCTCGGGTGAGCTGTTTTTCCGCGCTGTAGGTATCGGACAGTAGATGAATAAAAACATCCTCGATACTTTTCATATTCATATATTTTGCTCCGGTTAAAACGTTAAGGGAACTGCGAGCCTTTCGGCCCGCAGCATGCTCTCTGGTATTACTGAGACAGCTTAATAAAATCAGGAGTTATCAGATTTACGGCCTCCGCCGTGACTATTCTGACCCCCTTTCTTACCTGCTTCAGATGCGCGTTGCGGATCGTTTTTGAAATTACCGCCGCTGTGCTGGCCGCCTTTACGTCCAGCTTCTGATGCTTTTTCACGGTCTTCAGCGAAATTACCGGAACCACCACGATGCTCTGCCATATTAAACCTCATAGTCATATATTGGTTATGTCAGTACGATACAGAAATATTCCGTATCACTCGTCGTTCGAGTAATAACTTTAGACGCTGTGCGGCATGCGTCAAATGCGTTTCGCCATTCACGGTTGCGTTATTTAAAAATATTGGTGGGTTTACGCTTCGTTTGGCGAAAAAATATGGATGAGTGGGAAGGACTTGTAAAAAAATGCTCGGATTAATCCTAAGTTGCCGCTAAAAACCTGAAAGGTGAGGATAAAAATTGTAGCGCCACAATTTCGTTCAATTTTTAGCCGGGAGGGCCTCCGAAATTACTCCTTTATAGCTAGAAAACAGAATAATCATTAATTATAAGGAAACTCCTGGACGACGGGCCGGGGGGAAAGGAAGGGGGCCTGGTACGGCCGCGACAGGTTCGGGCAGCACACGGTTTGACCACTGTCGTCGTAAGATCACAAATCGTAAATTCTTCCCCCCGGAAGGAACGGGTTTCTCTACACTCCAGGTAATATTCACTGGAGGCATGACACCATGGCGAACACCATCACGGCTGATGATATTCGGGAACATTTTTCGCAGGCTATGTCGGCGATGTACCAGCAGGAAGTTCCGCAGTACGGCACCTTGCTTGAGCTGGTCGCGGACGTAAACCTGGCGGTTCTGGAAAACAATCCACTCTTACATGAACAACTGGCGAATGCAGATGAGCTGGCGCGCCTGAATGTGGAGCGTCACGGGGCTATCCGCGTTGGCACCGCAAAAGAGCTTTCTACCCTGCGTCGTATGTTTGCCATCATGGGCATGTACCCGGTCAGCTACTATGATCTCTCTCAGGCGGGCGTTCCGGTTCACTCGACGGCATTTCGCCCGGTGGATGATGCGGCGCTGTGCCGTAACCCGTTTCGTATCTTTACCTCACTGCTGCGCCTTGAGTTGATTGAGAACGTTGCCCTGCGCGAGCGGGCGGCGGAGATCCTCTCTCACCGCAACATCTTTACGCCGCGCTGCCTGGCGCTCATCGAACTGCATGAAAAAGAAGGGGCGTTCACCGAGGCGCAGGCGCGGGAGTTTGTTCAGGAAGCGTTAGAAACCTTCCGCTGGCACCGTCATGCGACGGTCGATCAGGAGACCTATCTGGCGCTGCATAATGAGCATCGCCTGATTGCGGATGTGGTCTGTTTCCCGGGATGCCACATCAACCACCTTACGCCACGCACGCTGGATATTGACCGGGTGCAGGAGCTGATGCCGAAGTACGGCATTGAACCCAAAATTCTGATTGAAGGGCCGCCGCGCCGCGAGGTGCCGGTGTTATTGCGTCAGACCAGCTTCAAGGCGCTGGAAGAGCCGGTGCTGTTTGCCGGGGAACATAAAGGCACCCATACCGCGCGCTTTGGTGAAATTGAACAGCGCGGGGTGGCGTTGACGCCGAAAGGTCGCGAGCTTTATGACAGTTTGCTCGCCGAGTCCGGCACCGGCAAAGACAACCTGACCCATCAGCTTCATCTGCGTGAAGTGTTCAGCGCCTTCCCGGACAGCGAGCTGATGATGCGCCGACAGGAGCTGGCGTATTTCCGCTATCGCCTGACGCCAGCGGGTGAAGCGCATCGTCATGCGTTTCGTCCGGGCGACGATCCGCAGCCGTTAATTGAACGCGGGTGGGTGGTTGCCCAGCCGATCACCTATGAAGATTTCCTGCCGGTCAGCGCCGCAGGGATTTTCCAGTCCAATCTCGGGAATGAAACCCAGGCGCGCAGCCACGGTAACGCCAGCCGGGATGCCTTCGAAGCGGCGCTGGGCTGCCCGGTCTATGACGAGTTCGCACTGTACGAGGAGGCGGAAACCCGCAGCAAACAGCGTTGCGGTTTGCTCTGAAATCGTTACTCTTCAGGGGTGTGATGGAAAAAGAAGGTAGTTATGCAATATCCCTCCGCCCCTGTGGTTGAAACGCGCTACGGCGCACTGGCTGGTTTTACGGATAATACTGTTCAGGCGTGGTACGGCATTCCCTACGCCGCACCGCCCGTTGGCAACTGGCGCTGGCGCTCACCGCGACCGCCCGAACGCTGGGATGGGGTTCGCATGGCAACGGCGTTTTCCGCCTCAAGCTGGCAAAGCAGCGAATATTGCCAGGAGCTGGGTGGCGGGGATCCCGGACAGTTTTCAGAGGATTGTCTTTATCTTAACGTGTGGTCACCCGTTGACCGCGTTGAGCCGCTGCCGGTGATGGTCTGGCTGCACGGTGGTGGGTTCACGCTCGGCGCGGGTGGGTTACCGCCCTATAACGGCAGGGCGCTGGCGGAACGCGGCGTGGTGGTCGTCACCCTCAATTACCGTCTTGGTCATCTCGGCTTTTTCGCCCATCCTGCGCTGGAGGGGGAAGAAGATCGCGTGGTGCATAATTTTGCCCTGCTGGATCAGATCGCCGCTCTCGAATGGGTGCGGGACAATATCGCCGCGTTTGGCGGCAATCCCGAAAACGTCACGCTGTTTGGTGAATCAGCTGGCGCACGCAGCATGTTGTCGCTGCTGGCCTCGCCGCTGGCGAAAGGGTTATTTCATAAAGCGATTGTGCAAAGTGGCTATACCTTGCCGGATACCCCGCGCGAGCAGGCCCTGCGAAAAGGGGAAGCGCTGGCCGCGCATTTTGGGCTGGAGAACGCGACAGCGGAGCAGCTGCGTGCTATTCCACCTGAGTCGTTCTGGCCGTTGACGGCACCGCTGAATATCGCCCCGGCGCCTGTCGCCGGAGATTGTGTGCTGCCGGAGCCGATGCTGGACGTCTTCTTCGCCGCCCGTCAGCAGCCTGTCCCCATCATGATTGGCTCCAACAGCGACGAGGCGAGCGTAATGGCGGTGTTTGGCATCGATCTCGCCGGACAAATTCAGAAGCTCCGCCGGGAGCGGCGCTTTGGTCTGGGGCTGATCAAGCTGCTCTATCCGGGCGTGAAAGGCGATGAAGAGCTGGGAAGGCAGGTGTGCCGGGATATGGCGTTCACCACCATGGGCTATGTGGTGATGCAGGCCCAGCAGCGCGTCGGCGCGCCGTGCTGGCGCTACTGGTTTGACTATGTGGCCGAAGCGGAGCACGCCACCTATATCAACGGTGCCTGGCACGGCAATGAGGTGCCGTATGTGTTTGATACGCTCGGAGAGGTGGAACCTTCACGGCAGTATGTGAACGCGCGTGATTTACAGTTCGCCGCCCACGTGGCCGACTACTGGGTGAGTTTTGCTCGCGATGCCGGGCATCGTGACAGCCTGCCAGGGCCGACGCACTGGCCAGCCTGCCGTAAAGGGCGTGACGTCCTGTTACGCATTGGTGTGAATAAGCATGCAGGTTTTAAGCTTGAAAACCGCTTTATGCGCGCCCGCATGAGCCTCTTTAAACGGGTGATGAAGCACCACGTTAACCTCGATTAAGCAAACAGGCACGAAATGCGGCCAGGCCGTTTTCCGTGCCTGGCGCTTCGCGCAGCACCAGCCGGTAGCTCGCACCGGTTTTGATGCTGGTCGCAAAAGGCCGCACCAGCCTTCCTGCGCGGATGTCCTCTTCCACCAGCGTTTCATCGGCGATGGCCACGCCCAGCCCCTGAATGGCCGCCGTAATGGCGAGATCCATCGTGTCGAAGTGTTGATTTTTGTGCATAACAACGCCCGGCTCATCCTGTTTCGCCAGCCACAGTGACCAGTCGGTTTTATCCCGTGTCGGGTGAAGAAAGGTCAATGAACCCAGTCCGGCCCCCGCCCGCAGCGGGCTGAGCACCGGAGTTAACGCCTCTTCGAACAGCAGATCGCCCGCGCTCATGTGCGTGCCAAACACGATGGCGGCGTCGTAGGATTCGGTTTTAAAGTTGACGTTATGATCGGTGGTGGTGGTCAACGCGATTTGCAGATCGGGCTGCTCGCGCTCTACCTCCAGCAGGCGCGGCACCAGCCAGCGCATGGCGCAGGTAGGCGCTTTCAGCCGGATCACCGTATGCTGGGTGCGGGCCCGATCGGCCACGTTCAGCATCTGTTCGAAAGCGGATTGTAGCTCCGGCAGCAGGGCGCTACCCTGGGAAGAGAGGCGTAATCCGCGCGCGTGGCGTTCAAAAAGCGGAAAGCCAAACCACGCTTCCAGAGCGGCGATTTTACGGCTCACGGCCCCCTGAGTCAGACAAAGCTCTCTGGCGGCATGGGTGAGATTCAGGTGACGCGCGGTCACCAGGAAGGCGTCGATGGCATTGAGCGGGAGCGAACGGCGCGACATAAAAACACCTCAGCTATGCATTTTTCTCATGGCTATTATGACAACAATTCGATTGTCCCGGCAACGGCGTTGTTGTTTGAATAGTTATGCAATCCCCATGAGAAGGATAAATGATGACCCTGAAGACCGCGGTACAAACCCGTTCCAAATTACCGGATGTGGGTACCACCATTTTTACCGTAATCGGCCAGCTTTCTGCTCAGCACAACGCCATCAATCTTTCTCAGGGCGCACCGAATTTTTCCTGCGACCCGAAACTGATTGCGGGCGTAACCCGCGCGATGGAGGCAGGGCATAACCAGTATGCCGCGATGACCGGCCTGCAGCCTTTGAAAGAGCGTATCGCGGAGAAAATTGCCACCCTTTACGGCACCACGTATGACCCGGGGCGCGAGGTGCTGGTTACCGCCAGTGCCAGTCAGGGGCTCTATTCCGCCATCAGCGGGCTGGTGCATCCGGGCGATGAGGTGATCTACTTCGAACCGTCATTTGATAGCTACGCGCCGATTGTTCGCCTTCAGGGCGCCACCCCGGTCGCCATCAAACTCACGGTGCCGGATTTTGCCGTGAACTGGGATGAGGTCCGCGCGGCCATCACCCCCAAAACGCGCATGATCATCATCAACACGCCACATAATCCAAGCGGGCAGGTGTTCTCCGCGAATGACCTGCAGCAGCTGGTGGCCGTGACGCGCAATACCGATATCATTATTTTGTCTGACGAAGTGTACGAGCACGTCGTTTTTGACGGTGAACCGCACCACGGTATGGCTACACATCCGCAGCTGTCGGAGCGTAGCGTCATTATCTCTTCCTTCGGAAAAACCTATCACGTTACCGGATGGCGCGTGGGGTACTGTGTTGCGCCGGCGGCACTGATGGAAGAGATTTGTAAAGTGCATCAATTTTTGATGTTTTCTGCGGATACGCCAATGCAGCATGCGTTTGCCGAACATATGACCGATCCGCAAACCTGGCTGTCGCTGGCGGTGTTTTATCAGCGCAAGCGCGATCTGCTGCAAACTCTGCTGGCTGAGTCGCCGTTTAAACTGCTGCCGAGCGCGGGCTCGTTCTTCCTGCTGGCGGATTACAGCCCATTCAGCGACGAGCCCGACAGCGAGATGGTGAAACGGCTGATCGTTGAGTGCGGTGTCGCGACCATTCCGCTATCCGCTTTCTATACGGATGGTACGGACAATAAATTGATTCGTCTCTCTTTTGCCAAAGATGAGGCGACGTTACGGGCAGGTGCCCAGGCCCTGTGTCGGGTTAAACCACGCTAAGGAGTTTGAGATGAAATTACGCGCGTTAGTTGTCGGCATGGGACTGCTGTGTACGTTTTCGTCATTCGCGGCCACCGAACTGCGGTACGGACTGGAAGCGGAATATCCACCGTTTGAGAGCCGCAATGCCTCCGGCGAGCTGGAAGGGTTTGACGTTGAATTGGGGAATGCCATTTGCAAAGCCGCAGCGCTGAAATGCACCTGGGTGGAAACGTCCTTTGATGCGTTGATTCCGGGACTGGTGGCGAAGAAATTTGATGCCATCAACTCGGCGATGAACATCACCGAACAGCGGCGCAAAAGCATTGATTTTACCCAACCTATCTACCGCATCCCCTCGCAGTTAGTGGGCAAGGCCGGAACCGCAGTAGAGGCGACACCTGAAGGGCTGAAGGGCAAAACCATTGGCGTGTTGCAGGGTTCCATTCAGGAAACCTATGCCAAAGAGCACTGGGAAAAGCAGGGTGTCACGGTAGTGTCGTATAAAGATCAGAATATGGCGTGGGGCGATTTGCTGAATGGCCGCATCGACGCCTCGCTGGTGATGTCCGCGGCCGGGCAGGCAGGGTTCCTGAGCAAGCCGCAGGGGAAAGGGTTTGGCTTTATCGGCAAACCGGTGTCTGACGACACCATCCTCGGCAGCGGGATCGGCTTTGGGCTGCGCAAAGGGGATGAGGCCACCAAAAAGCAGCTTGATGCCGCGATTGATAAAGTTCGTGCCGACGGCACGATCGCAAAACTCGCTGATAAGTACTTCCCGGGTATCGATGTCAGCGTAAAATAACCACCTCATTTCGCCCCGGTTGTCGATGTCGCACCGGGGCATTTTTCTTCACACTTTCCAGGCTTTCTTTACACCACTTTCGGGCCGTTCTGGTCGACAGAAAATATTTCTCACTTTGCTCATATAATCACCGGCCAACAATTGGATTCTTAACCGTTTTTGTTTAGGCTGTGCGTTCTTTCTTGCCGTCATTTCGCCGAGCGCGAAACACATTCACACGACCATAAGGACGTTTTTCCAGGCATGAATCGCAGACGTTTTTTACAAGGTTCGCTGGCAATGGCAGCCCTGAGCGGCACTTCTGGCCTTGCTTCACTGTTCTCCAGAGCGGCCTATGCCGCTGACTCTGACATCGCCGATGGCCAGAGCCGTCGTTTTGACTTCTCCGTACTGCAATCCATGGCCCATGACCTGGCGAAAACCCCGTGGGGTGGTGCGCCGCGTCCGCTGCCGGAAACGCTGGCAACCATGACGCCGCAGGCCTATAACGCCATCCGGTACGATGAAAAGCAGTCCCTGTGGAACAACATTGAAGGCCGTCAGCTTGACGTGCAGTTCTTCCACATGGGGATGGGCTTCCGCCGCCGCGTGCGGATGTTCTCCCTGGACCAGTCGACCTCCCAGGCGCGTGAGATCCACTTCCGCCCGGAGCTCTTCAGCTACGGGGATACCGGGGTAGATACCAAACAGCTGGAAGGGCAGAGCGACCTCGGTTTTGCCGGCTTCCGCGCCTTCAAAGCGCCTGAGCTGGCGCGTCGCGATATTGTCTCTTTCCTCGGCGCGAGCTATTTCCGTGCGGTGGATGACACTTACCAGTACGGCCTGTCGGCGCGTGGTCTGGCGGTGGACACCTTTACCGACACGCCGGAAGAGTTTCCTGATTTCACGGCCTTCTGGTTTGAAACCGTCAAACCGGGCGACACCACCTTTACCGTCTATACGCTGCTGGACAGCCCAAGCATTACCGGTGCCTATAAGTTCGTGATCCACTGCGAGAAGAGCCAGGTGATCATGGAAGTAGAAAACCATCTCTATGCGCGTAAAGACATCAAACAGCTCGGTATCGCGCCGATGACCAGTATGTTCAGCTGCGGCAATAACGAGCGCCGTATGTGCGACACCATTCATCCGCAGATCCATGACTCGGACCGTCTGGCCATGTGGCGCGGTAACGGCGAGTGGATCTGCCGTCCGCTGAACAACCCGCAGAAATTGCAGTTCAATGCCTTTGTCGATAAAAACCCGAAAGGGTTTGGTTTGCTGCAGCTTGACCGGGATTTCTCCCACTATCAGGACGTGATGGGCTGGTATAACAAACGCCCAAGCCTGTGGGTGGAGCCGCGTAACGACTGGGGTAAAGGTGCGGTTGGCTTGATGGAGATCCCAACCACGGGTGAAACGCTGGATAACGTGGTTTGCTTCTGGCAGCCGGAAAAAGCGGTCAAAGCGGGCGATGAGCTGGACTTCAAATATCGCCTGTACTGGAGCGCCATGCCGCCGGTACGCTCCCCGCTGGCCAACGTCTTCGCGACGCGTACCGGTATGGGCGGCTTCCCGGAAGGCTGGGCGCCAGGTGAACACTACCCGAAAGTATGGGCCCGCCGCTTCGCCATCGACTTTGTCGGCGGCGATCTGAAAGCGGCCGCGCCGAAGGGGATTGAGCCGGTGATTACGCTCTCCAGCGGTGAAGCGAAGCAGGTGGAAATCCTCTACGTTGAGCCGTTTGACGGATACCGCATTCTGTTTGACTGGTACCCAACGTCCGATTCGACGGAGCCGGTGGATATGCGCCTGTTCCTGCGCTGTCAGGGCGATGCCATCAGTGAAACCTGGCTGTATCAGTATTTCCCGCCAGCGCCGGACAAACGTAATTACGTTGACGACCGGGTAATGCGTTAACGATCGATTCCCTCTCCCTTCGGGAGAGGGATCCCCACAAATAATGCCTGCACAGACGGCCCCCTCTCCCTTTGGGAGAGGGCTGGGGTGAGGGGCAATAACCGCAGCAAAATCCGAAATTATCCCGGTATCTTCCCCCTATAGCGCGCCCAGCAGAGGCGTGCGGGTGATTCGACTCTCGCCGTTAACTACTTTTTCGCCGCGCAGATGAATGCTGTCGCCGTCGAAAGCCTCAATGACGGCATCGTCGGTGATTTCAACGTGGTGCTCAATCAGTACGTCGCCGCTGATCCGCGCCCGCCCCTGAATCACGACCTTATCATCAATCATGATCGGCCCCCCGCGTAGCCACGCCTGACCGCCAATCAGCACGTGGTGCTTAATTACGCAGTTGCCTTCCACCACCGCATTCTCAGCCACCTGAGAGCTGTAGCGCACGGTAGGGATGGCATCGTCGTCGAATCCGGCAATCAGGCGCGCGTTGCCGTACACTTTTGCGCAGTCGCAGACCCAGACGTTATTGATATCGTTCCCTTCAAGAATGGCCTTGTCGAACACCTCGGCACGGTGCTCGATAAACGCATAATTGACGATGGCCTCGCCGTAGATTTGCGCCTGATGCACCACGCGCGACTGGCTGACGGTCGCGTTGTCGTAGATTTTAAGGATCTGCTCCTGGTCTGGGGTTAAGCCTTTGGCGGCGATAATCATGCTGTTATGCAGCACCCGGGCATCACCAAAAATATGGCATTCCCCCCGTACGGTGGAGTTCTGGATGGTGACGTTGTCACTTATTCGCGCCCCATGGCTCACGTTTGCCCCGTCCAGCCAGCTGTTGCCGCTAATATGGGCATGGTCGCTGACGACGCACGGCAGGGTCAGACGGGCATTACCGGAGACGGTCGCACCGGCGAAGACCACGCTGTTTTCGTCGTAGATCCAGCAGTTCCCCTCCTGAGACAAGGCGCGTTCATCTTCAATCCAGCCGCCTTTCGTCCCGGCGGCGACGTCATTAAAATCTGTCGTGGCGATAATCTGTTTTAACGTAGCCGAGTGGGGCGTTTCGCCGTTTTTCCAGTGCCAGAGCCGGGTTTCATCGCTGAGCCGATACTTTTTCATCGTGTTATCCCTGGTAAGCGTCTTCACTAAACGTAGCAAACTTTCAGCTTTGCGTTGTGCTGGCATCCGAGGCGGAAACACCTTAAAATGGCATTTCAAATACATTTTAAATTTTAAAATTAATGAATAAAAATGACGAAACCCGGCAGGTACTTAACCTGCCCGCAAGTTATTTTGGCATGGTCCTTGGCATCATCGGCATGGGGTTCGCCTGGCGATACGCCAGCACCCTCTGGCCGGTTACGCGCTGGCCGGGTGAGGGGTTGGTTGCCCTTGCGGTGGTATGTTGGTTTTTACTGACGGTGGCGTTTATTACGCGCGCGGTGCGTTTCCCGCGTAGCGTGCTGGCGGAAATGCGACACCCGGTGATGAGCAGCTTTGTCAGCCTTTTTCCGGCCACCACGATGCTGGTTGCCATTGGGTTTGTCCCCTGGTACCGCCCGGTTTCGCTGGTGTTATTTGCCGTGGGCGTGGTGGTGCAGCTTGCCTATTCCGCCTGGCAAAGCGCCGGGCTATGGCGCGGTAACCATCCTCAGGAGGCGACAACGCCGGGGTTATATCTGCCTACGGTGGCAAACAATTTTATCAGCGCGATGGCGTGTGGTGCGCTGGGGTTTAACGATGCAGGGTTAGTCTTCCTCGGCGCAGGTGTCTTTTCCTGGCTCAGCCTGGAACCGGTTATTCTCCAGCGCCTTCGCAGCGCGGGTGAACTGCCCACCGCACTGCGTACGTCGCTGGGTATTCAACTGGCCCCGGCGCTGGTGGCCTGCAGCGCCTGGATTAGCGTCAACGGCGGGGAAGCCGATACCTTTGCCAAAATGCTGTTCGGTTATGGCCTGTTGCAACTGCTGTTTATGTTGCGTCTGTTGCCGTGGTATATGTCTCAGCCGTTTAACGCATCGTTCTGGAGCTTCTCGTTTGGCGTGTCGGCACTGGCAACCACCGGTCTGCATCTGGGGCACAGCAGCGCGTCAGGCTTTTTCCACGCCATTGCCGTGCCGCTCTTTATCTTCACTAACTTCATCATTGGGATGCTGTTGGTTCGTACATTCATCCTGCTGATACAGGGCAAACTTCTGGTGCGCACTGAGAAAGCACGGCTTATGCAATCTGAGGAACAATAATGGCTGTCGACGAAAACTACTTCACCGAGAAATATGGACTCACCCGTACCCATTCAGAGGTGCTGTACAGCGCAGAGATCGTTAAGCCCGGTAAAACGCTCGATCTCGGCTGCGGCAATGGCCGCAACAGCCTCTATCTGGCCGCTAACGGTTACGATGTGACGGCGTGGGATAAAAACCCCATGAGCATCGATAACATCGAACGCATTAAAGCGGCGGAAGGCATAGCGAATCTGCAGACGGCGATCAAAGACCTGAACAGCCTGAGCTTTGACGGGGAATACGATTTCATTCTCTCCACCGTGGTGCTGATGTTCCTTGAAGCGAAAACCATCCCTGGTTTGATCGCCAATATGCAGCGCTGCACGAAACCGGGCGGTTACAACCTGATTGTGGCCGCCATGGATACTGCGGATTATCCTTGTACCGTCGGCTTCCCGTTTGCATTCAAAACCGGCGAACTGAGCCACTATTACGAAGGCTGGGATCTGCTTAAGTACAACGAAGATCCCGGCGAACTGCACCGCACCGACGAGAACGGCAACCGCATCAAATTGCGCTTCGCGACCCTGCTGGCACGTAAACCCGCTTAACGGGCGGCCAGCAGACAGAGTTGCAGGGCAGTATGGTAAGAGGCCTCGAACGACGACAGCGGCAGAAACTCAAACCGTGAGTGGAAATTGTGCGCGCCGGTGAAGAAGTTCGGGGTTAACAACCCTTTGGCTGAAAGCGCCGCGCCGTCTGTTCCGCCGCGCATCGGGGTGGGTTTGGGGGTGATCCCAAGGGATTCCATTGCCGCAAACATCAGGTCAATGGCCCGGCGATCTTCCCCAATCGCATTGCTGATATTGCTGTAGGTATCCTCAATCTGGTACTCCACCTTTGCGGTGGGGTGTCGGGCGGCAATCAGCGCCGCGACGTCGGCAATCTGCTGCTTACGGGCGGCAAAGCTTGCCTGATCGAAGTCGCGGATATTCGCTCTCAGTACGGCCTCGTTTTGCCCGGCCTGAATGCCGTTAAACCAGATATAGCCCTCACGCCCCTCGGTGCACTCCGGGGTTTGCTGTCGGTCAAAATGGTTAATGAAATCCGTCGCCATCAGCAGCGGGTTCACCAGCACGCCTTTGGCAGACATGGGGTGCGCGGTGACGCCGGTAAAACGGATTTCTGCCGCCGCCGCGTTAAAGTTTTCATAGACAATTTCACCCAGCTCGCAGCAGTCAATCGTCCAGGCAAAATCAACGTCGAAGCGCTTCAGATCCAGCGCTTTTGCCCCCTTCAGGCCAATCTCCTCATCCGGCACAAACGCAACCACGATATCCCCATGCTGATCCGCCGACGTCAGGTTTTCCAGCAGGGTCATCACCACGGTCACGGCGGCTTTATTATCTGCGCCTAATACGCTGGTTCCATCGCTGAAAATAATCTCTTCGCCGGGATAGGCCAGAATTTCCGGGTGCTCATTGACGCGAAGCCAGATCTCTTTCTCTTTATTCAGACAGAGGTCTTCACCATTAAAGGTTAATATTTGTGGATGAATATCCGGTGATAATCCCACGTCAACGGTATCAATATGGGTAATAAATCCAATCCGCGGCGCGCCGGGCACATTGCCTTTTTTTACCGCGGTGACCGTGGCAAATTCATCGATGACAATGTCGTCTAAGCCCAGCTGTGTCAACTCTTTGGCCAGTTCTCGCGCCATCTCATGCTGGCCCGGAGTGGAAGGGAGAGTGCTGACTTTTGCATCGCTCTGGCTGGTGATGGCGAGATAACGGAAAAAGCGTTGCGTTAATTGTCTGGAAAGCGGCGAGCCCATAGTGTTTTCTTCCTTATTTATTTTTCGGGTGTTTGCTCCCTCACTTTAATGTTATTTATGAAATGGCAAAAGAATTAATTAGCCGTCGAATTAAAAGACAGGAATAAATGATGAAAAGCAAACTCACAACGTTAACCCTGGCACTCGCCGCGCTCACGGTCAGTTCCACCGTAGCCGCGAAAACGCTGGTGTATTGCTCCGAAGGGTCTCCGGAAAATTTTAATCCTCAGTTATATACCTCGGGTACCAGCGTGGACGCCAGCGCGGTGCCGGTCTATAACCGGCTGGTCGATTTCAAACCCGGCACCACGGAGCTGGTGCCGAGCCTCGCGGAGCGCTGGGAGGTGAGCGAAGACGGCAAGGTCTATACCTTCCATCTGCGCAAAGGGGTGAAATTCCAGAGTAATAAGTCCTTTACGCCAACGCGCGACTTTAATGCCGATGATGTGATTTTCTCGTTTATGCGCCAGAAGGATGCGAATCACCCTTACCATAACGTCTCTAACGGCAGCTATTCCAACTTTGAAAGTCTGGAGTTTGGCAGTTTAATCACCGCGATTGATAAAGTGGATGACCATACCGTGCGCTTTACCCTGGCGCACCCGGAAGCGCCATTTGTCGCCGATCTGGCGTGGTATTTTGCCTCCATTCTTTCGGCGGAATATGCCGACGCGATGCTCAAGGCGGGCACGCCGGAGAAGGTGGACATGGAGCCCATCGGCACCGGCCCCTTTAAGCTGGCGCAATACCAGAAAGACTCTCGCATCCTGTTCACCGCCTTCCCGGACTACTGGCAGGGGAAATCGAAGCTGGATCGGCTAGTGTTTACCATTACGCCGGATGCGTCGGTCCGTTTTGCCAAAATCGAGAAAAACGAATGTCAGGTGATGCCGTTCCCGAACCCGGCCGATCTGCCGCGGATGAAGGCGAACAAGGATATCAATCTCATGAGCAAGGCGGGGCTGAATACCGGCTTCCTGGCGTTTAATACCCAGAAGCCTCCGCTGGATAATGTAAAAGTGCGCCAGGCGCTGGCGATGGCCATCAACAAACCAGCCATTATTGACGCCGTGTTCCACGGCACTGGCACGGCGGCGAAGAACCTGCTGCCGCCGGGGGTATGGGGGGCCGACAGCGAGCTGAGGGATTACGAATACGATCCCGAAAAAGCCAAAGCGCTGTTAAAAGAGGCCGGTTTTGCCAACGGTATCAGCATCGATTTATGGGCGATGCCGGTTCAGCGCCCCTATAACCCGAATGCGAAACGCATGGCGGAGATGATTCAGGCGGACTGGGCGAAGGTGGGCGTGCAGACCAAAATCGTCACCTATGAATGGGGCGAGTACCTGAAGCGGGTGAAGGGCGGCGAACATCAGGCCGCGTTGATGGGCTGGACCACGGCGACCGGCGATCCGGACAACTTCTTTGGTCCGCTCTTTACCTGCACCTCGGCGAACGGCGGTTCAAACTCGGCCAAATGGTGCTACAAGCCGTTTGATGACATCATCGCCGAGGCAAAATCGATAACCGATCATGACAAACGCGTGGCGCTGTATAAGCAGGCTCAGCAGATGATGCACGATCAGATGCCCGCGGTGATGATCGCGCATTCCACGATTTTTGAACCGGTTCGTAAGGAAGTCACGGGGTACGAAATCGACCCGTTTGGCAAACATATCTTCTGGCAGGTTGATATCAAACCATGATTTTTCACTGCCCGTCGCATGGCGGGCAGACTTTTCGCAAATTGTGCTCCCGGCATCATTTTTTGTCACAACAAACCCGCCTGACTTTTGCTATAACTTCAAATGCATACTTGCAGATAACATGGAAAACCATCATGCGTACTCACACTTTTTTTAAAGTTGCAGTGCTTTCTGGTCTGTTGGCGCTGGCGGGGTGTTCATCCAAGGTCGCCGCGCCTGAACAATACTCCGGCTTTTTGAAAGATTACTCAGGCTTGCAGCAAACGACATCCGCAACGGGTAAACCAACCCTGCGTTGGGTCGATCCTTCTTATAACGAAGCAAATTACGACAGTATCATCTGGACGCCGATTACCTATTATCCGGCACCTAAACCGACCACCCAGATTGGTCAACGTACGCTTGATGAGCTGTTAAATTACACCAATAACAAAATGAAAACCGCGATTGGCCAACGTAAGCCAATTGTGACGACGCCGGGCAAACACAGCCTGATTTTCCGCGGGGCGATCACCGGGGTGAGCTCGCAGAAAGAAGGTCTGCAGTTCTATGAAGTGGTGCCTGTTGCGCTGGTGGTGGCAGGTACGCAGATGGCAACCGGCCATCGCACCATGGATACCCATCTCTTTTTCGAGGGTGAGTTGATTGATGCGGCGACGAACAAACCGGTAATCAAGGTTGTTCGTAAAGGTGAAGGTAAAGAGCTGAACAACGAAAATTCACCAATGACCTTCGCGACGCTGAAGCAGGTTGTTGATGACATGGCGACGGACGCCACCATGTTTGATGTGCATAAAACAGCGAAATAATCATATACGGCCTGCAAGCGCAGGCCGTTTTTTTATGCCGTACGCAGGCGTCTGAACCAGGTTTCCGGTCTGGTAAACATCACCATATTCCCGCCCAGAATCAGCAGTAACCCGATAATGCCGTTAATGTGCCAGACGTAGCCTTCATACACCGTGGAGATGGACAGCGCCACCAGCGGGAAGAGCAGCGTACTGTAGGCCGCTTTGCCCGGACCAATGCGTCCGACCAGGGTGAAGTAGGCGCCAAAGGCAATCACCGAGCCAAACAGGGCCAGATAGACCAGCGCCCCCATGTAGCTCATCGTCCATTGCGGCGCGAAGCTGTCGCCTCTGAACAGCGCGATGCAGCCCATCACCAGCGTGCCGTAGAGCATCGCCCACGCGTTGGTGGTCATCGTCTCTAGCCCTCTGCGCTGATGCCGCATGCTGATCATGTTGCCCAGCGAGAAGCCGTAGGTCCCGAGTGCGGAAAGGCCAATGCCAGTCAGCAGCGATACGCTCCAGCCGCTGGCCAGCAGATCGTCCCAGAAGAGGGTGATGATCCCCACCAGACCCAGGGCGGCGGCTGTCCAGAAATGCGCGGGTGGACGCTGTCCGAAGAAAATAAAACTGTTGATGGCGTTATAGAGCACCGCCATGGAAAATATCACCGACTCCAGGCCAGTGTTAATATGCGCCGCTGCCGTGTAAAAGCACCAGAAGTTGAAGCAAAAAACGCAGCATCCTTGCAGTACGCAGAACAGATGATCCCGCAGCGCCAGTTTACGCAGGCGGCCAAGCGCCAGGAGCACCATCATCATCGTGGCGCTGGCCAGCGCAAAACGCCAGAAAATGGACACCGGGGCCGCCACAGGACCCTGCTGCAGGAAAATTGCAATCCAGGTGGTTCCCCAGATAACCACCACCAGTCCGTATAACAATGCGTTCATGTTGTCTCTCTTCTCAAACCACGGAAACCCACAGTATGGCGACGAGGGCGTTGACAGGCTTTCACCGTCCTGCGGCGGACTTGCAAAATCTTGCGCTTTTTTCTGTTCCGGGGTCTGGCAACGTGAAGCAACAATTCTTAGACTGACATTCTGATTCACAGACGCGCTAACGGTTATGTCACACGCTTACGATACCTTTGAAACGCTCCGCCAACAGAACGCCGTGCTGCGGGAAACCGTTGCGCTCAATTCCGGTATCCAGCTGGCGGCGTGGTACAACAAGCGCGACACGATCACCGTAAAAAGCAATCATCACACTCTGAGCCTGTACGTGGCGGACGGTTATGAGAGCTATCAAAAAACGCCGGGCGGCTGGAAAAACGGCGGCGGGCCGGATCGTTTTTGTCTGATGCCGAAAGAGAGTGAATCGACGTGGGATATTCGCGATGACCTGTCGTTTGTCCACCTCTACTGCACCGATGACCATCTGCGCGATGTGGGTGAAAAAATCTGGGACAAACGCCCGCTGTCGTTGACGCTGGATGAAAAAATCTTTGGCAGCGATGCAAAAATCACTGCGCTCTATCGTCAGTTTTTGCTCGGCTGTGACTGGCAGCAAAAAGCCAACCAGCTGACGCTCAGCACGGCCTCGACGCTGCTGCTGACCCATCTGCTGCAGAACTATTCGAATGTGCAGTGGAAACTGCCGGTGG
Source organism: Enterobacter cloacae complex sp. 309I3 (assembly GCF_050031595.1). Taxonomy (NCBI): domain Bacteria; kingdom Pseudomonadati; phylum Pseudomonadota; class Gammaproteobacteria; order Enterobacterales; family Enterobacteriaceae; genus Enterobacter; species Enterobacter cloacae complex sp. 309I3. The sequence goes on from NZ_JBLGWI010000001.1 coordinate 2,397,558, forward strand.
TCACCGGCGGGCTATCGCCGTTTGTACTGCGCAACGTGCTGGCCTTTATCGAAGAGAACCTTGCTCAACCGCTCACGCTGGCTGAACTGGCGGCGCAGGCCGCGCTTAGTGAGTACCATTTTGCCCGCATGTTCCGTCAGTCGACGGGGCTGGCACCGCACCAGTACGTGATGCAGCGCCGCATGGAGAAAGCCAAAACGCTGGTGCAGCATACGGCGACGCCGCTGACGGATATTGCACTCGCCTGTGGATTCAACTCTGCCAGCCACTTCAGCAACCGCTTTCGCAGCGTGATGGGGATGACGCCTTCACAGCTACGCGCGGCGAAAGCGTGATAAAACGGCGAAGCACACGCCTCCCAGCACCAGCCCCCAGAATGCAGAGCCAATCCCGAGCAGCGTCACGCCGCTGGCGGTCATCAAAAACGTGACAATCGCCGCGTCACGCTCCGTTTCGTTATGCAATGCCTGATACAAACTCCCGCTGATGGTGCCCAGCAGCGCCAGGCCTGCCAGCGTCTGGATCCAGCTCGGCGGCAGGGCCGCCATCAGCCCGGTAAGGGATCCCCCGAATACGCCCGCCAGCAGGTAAAAACCGCCTGCCGCCATCGCTGCCAGCCAGCGTTTACTGGCATCCGGATGCGCATCCGGGCTCTGGCAAATGGCTGCGGTAATGGCTGCAATGCAGATGGAGTAGACGCCGAAAGGCGAAAGCAGCAGCGCCAGCCCGCCGGTCGCGATCATCAGCGGAGATACCGCCAGCGGATAGCCCGACGCTTTCATCGTGGCGACACCGGGTGCATTTTGCGACGCCATGGTCACGAGGAAAAAGGGCAAGCCGATACTGACCAGGCTGGTGAGGCTAAACGCCGGTGCAATAAACTGTGGCATGACGAGGGAAAGGGTGAGTCGGTTTGTGACAACGTCACCGCCCGCCCAGGCCACCACGCTCCCTGTTATCAGAGTCGCCACAATGGCGTAGCGTGGCGCCAGCGCTTTGGCGACCAGCCATGCCGCAATCATGCTGCCGCAGAGCAGAAAATGGCCGTCGAGGTGACTGAACGTCTGCAGGCCAAAGCGCAGCAGTACGCCTGCCAGCATCGCGGCGGCAAGCGAATGGGGAATGAGTTTCATCAGGCGGGCGAAGAGTCCGGTCAGGCCGCAGAGTAAGATCAGCCCATTGGCGAAAATGAAAATGCCGATGGTTTCTGCAAGCGTTATCCCGTGCAGACTGGTAGCCAGTAGCGCCGCGCCGGGGGTTGACCAGGCGGTGAGCACCGGGGCTTTATACCACCATGACAGGGCGAGCGTACTGATCCCCATGCCGAACCCCAGTGCGGTCATCCAGCCGGCGATCTGCTGTGGGCTGGCGCCTGCCGCGGCAGCAGCCTGCCAGATGATGGCGGCCGAGCTGGCATAACCGACCAGAACGGCAACAAATCCGGCAAGAATGGCGGGAAAAAGAGCGGCTGACTGGCGCATAATATCTCCGTTGTGCGTTATAACGTCCGCAATAAGGTAGCACTGTGCGTTATAGCGTACAAGTGGTATGCTTACCCCCTCGGGAGGAAACATGGAAATCACACAACATCTTGCTACAACACTCAAGACGCAGCGCCAGGCGCGCGGCTGGAGCCTGTCAAAGCTGGCAGAAGAGACGGGGGTGTCAAAAGCCATGCTGGGACAGATCGAGCGTAATGAATCCAGCCCAACGGTGTCGACGCTGTGGAAAATTGCCACGGGGCTAAACATCCCGTTCTCGGCGTTTATCACGCCGGAGGCAGACCGGCAGGCGGTGTTCGACCCGCAGCAGCAGGCGATGGTGGTGAAGCCGCTGTTCCCGTGGGATGAGACGCTGAAGTTCGATCATTTCTCCATCACCCTGGCGCCCGGCGCCCTGAGTGAATCCACGCCGCACGAGGCGGGGGTGATTGAACACGTGGTGGTGATAAGCGGTGAACTGGAGATGAAAATTGACGGCGAATGGCGAACCCTTTACCCCGACCAGGGCGTGCGTTTTGCCGGGGATAAACCGCATGCCTACCGCAACAGCAGCAGCCGACCGGTGCATTTTCACTCCCTGATTCATTATCCCCGCTAAAGGCTCGCAAAACTGTTTCGCTGATGCATACTTCTGACTACAATAGCCGCCATTTTGACCATAACGGATAACGACGAAGTATGCGCCTGCAATCCCATCATCTTGAACTTTTAAGCCCGGCCCGCGATGCCGCCATCGCCCGTGAAGCGATCCTTCATGGGGCTGATGCCGTCTACATTGGCGGTCCTGGCTTCGGTGCCCGCCATAACGCCAGCAACAGCCTGAGCGATATTGCCGAGCTGGTGCCGTTCGCCCACCGTTTTGGGGCGAAAGTGTTCGTGACCCTGAACACCATTCTGCATGATGATGAACTGGAGCCTGCGCAACGTCTGATCACCGATCTCTACCAGACCGGCGTGGATGCCCTGATTGTTCAGGACATGGGCGTACTGGAGCTGGATATTCCGCCAATTGAACTGCACGCCAGTACCCAGTGCGATATTCGCACCGTCGAGAAGGCGAAGTTTCTCTCCGATGCGGGCTTTTCCCAGATCGTGCTGGCGCGCGAACTGAACCTGAATCAAATCCGCGATATTCACCAGGCGACGGATGCCACCATTGAGTTCTTTATCCACGGTGCGCTGTGCGTGGCGTATTCCGGGCAGTGCAATATCTCCCACGCGCAGACTGGCCGCAGCGCCAACCGCGGTGACTGCTCTCAGGCCTGCCGTCTGCCGTATACCCTGAAAGACGATCAGGGCCGCGTGGTCGCGTTCGAAAAACACCTGCTGTCCATGAAGGACAACGATCAAACCGCCAACCTGGGCGCGCTGATTGATGCCGGTGTGCGTTCCTTCAAGATTGAAGGGCGCTACAAAGACATGAGCTACGTGAAGAACATTACCGCCCATTATCGTCAGATGCTGGACGCCATTATTGAAGATCGCGGTGACCTGGCGCGCGCGTCTGCCGGTCGCACCGAGCATTTCTTTATTCCGTCGACGGATAAAACCTTCCACCGCGGCAGCACGGACTACTTCGTCAATGCCCGTAAAGGCGATATTGGCGCGTTTGATTCACCGAAGTTTATCGGTTTACCGGTGGGTGAAGTGCTGAAGGTCGCCAAAGATTATCTCGACGTGTCGGCGACCGAACCGCTGGCGAACGGGGATGGTCTGAACGTGATGATCAAACGTGAAGTCGTGGGCTTCCGTGCTAATACGGTGGAAAAGACTGGTGAAAACCGCTATCGCGTCTGGCCAAACGAGATGCCTGCCGATCTCTATAAAGCACGTCCTAACGCCGCGCTGAACCGTAACCTTGACCACAACTGGCAGCAGGCGCTGCTGAAAACCTCCAGCGAGCGTCGCATTGCGGTGGATATCGAGTTAGGTGGCTGGGAAGAGCAGCTGATCCTGACCATGACCTGTGAAGACGGCATCAGCGTCACGCATACTCTCGACGGTCTGTTTGAGGTGGCGAACAATGCAGAAAAAGCCCTCAACAGTCTGAAGGATGGCGTGGCGAAGCTGGGACAGACCATTTACTATGCGCGCAACATTGCGGTAAATCTGCCGGATGCGCTGTTCGTGCCAAATAGTCTGCTGAACCAGTTCCGCCGGGAAACGGCAGAGATGCTGGATGACGCGCGACTGGCGAATTATCCGCGCGGCAGCCGTAAGGCGGAAACCGTGCCAGCGCCCGTTTACCCCGAGTCGCATTTATCGTTCCTGGCGAACGTGTATAACCATAAAGCGCGCGAGTTTTATCATCGCCACGGCGTGCAGTTAATTGATGCTGCCTATGAGGCGCACGAAGAGAAGGGTGATGTGCCGGTGATGATCACCAAACATTGTCTGCGTTTTGCCTTTAATCTTTGCCCGAAACAGGCGAAAGGCAATATTAAGAGCTGGAAAGCTACGCCAATGCAGCTGGTGAATGGCGACGAGGTGCTGACCCTCAAATTTGATTGTCGTCCGTGTGAAATGCACGTTATTGGCAAAATGAAAAACCATATTTTCAAAATGCCGCCACCGGGCAGTATTGTTGCCTCCGTGAGCCCCGACGAACTGATGAAAACCCTGCCGAAACGTAAGGGTAATTAATTAACGAAAGTGAGTACCCGGTTTGCGCGATTTTTGCCACAGGTGATGTTCGCGCAAACCCTCTGCTGATTCCTCCGCTGCGCTGCGTAATTCATCACTGTCTGCCTCGTGCCGAAGTTGATGATCAACATTCTTAACCCACAAATATTCATGGCCTTTGTGTCCCGCCATCAGCTGGCCGGAAAACAGGGCGCAGACCAGCATCATAAGCGTTAACCCCTTTTTGAACATGGACTTCCCCTTCAATAAAAATGCCACGCTAGCATGAACGTAGTTTCGTAGGGTTATTATTGGCATTTTCAAATTAGCGAAAAGAATATGTCATGTTGCGCGAACAGGATATATTTTGCGCGTAGTGAGATTTTTCCTAAAAAAGAATTATCTTTGTCATACCCTAAAATTTGGTATCAAAATATGGCAGAGGTTTAAGGATTAATCTTATATAATAAGATTTCTCTGACAAAGGAATGGATCTGATTCAATGAAAAAAGTCATGTCAATAGCGCTTCTGGTGGTTGCCGTTGGGGCTGTTGTAGGTATGAACGTTAACTGGAGTGGCGAACCGGATTATATTCAGTCAGCGGAAGCTCGGGTCGGTTCTTATTTAACCAGCGACTACGGACGTGTGGCGTGTAATAGCAAGCAAATTGATGCCGAGCGTTGGGAATTAGGGTGTACCAATCCGTCGAAAAGTAAAACATTTCAGTTTGCTGTTTTCTCAGCAGATAAAGCACCGTATGGCGTCTCGCGTCCATTCTATCTGGAAGCGATTAACGATGATGCAAAACAGAGCGCGGAACAGGGCCTGATGCGCTACCTGCAAATTAATACCAAAGCAGGTTAATGGCTCTGTTTAGCTTTTGTTGAGTTCAGGCATGTTAGGTTGTTATTGATCCGCTGCCCGGCATGGAGTGTCGGGACGTAGACATGAAAATACAAATCTATCCATGCAAGCATTTACCGCCAGATTATGGCGGTTTTTTTTTGCCTGCGAACCGGCCATCAGCGGGGCGGGCGGGCAAACTGTTTACGGTACTGGGCAGGGGAAAGCGCGAACTGCTGGCGGAAATGGTGACGCAGGGTCGCTGCCTGTCCAAATCCGGTTTGTTCAGCAATGCTGTCGATGCTGAGACGGCTGCTCTCAAGATAATCTTTTGCCCGCAGGAGTCGTTCATTAAGCAGCCAGCGCGCAGGCGTGGTGCCTGTGGCAGCCTGAAAGCGGCGCAGAAAGGTGCGCTGGCTCATGCCGACGCGACGCGCCAGCGAATCCACGCTGTGAGAAACGCTCAGGTGATTGTGCAGGAAGTCGAACAACTGTCCCAGACGCTGGCTCTCCCGCAACTGTGCCACCGGGCGACTCAACTGCTGCGGCTGGGAGCCATCCCGGTGGGGAGGGATCACCAGACGGCGCGCGACGCTGTTGGCGGTTTCCATACCGTAATCCCGCCGCACCACGTGCAAACAGAGATCGATGCCTGCCGCGCTTCCCGCAGAGGTCAGAATATCGCCTTCATCCTGATACAACACATCCTCGACCACGCCGATCGCCGGATAACGGGCTTTCAGCGCCTCAATATAGCGCCAGTGGGTGGTGGCTTTACGCCCGTTCAGCAGACCCGACGCGGCCAGAACAAACACCCCGGAACAGATAGAAAGCAGCTGGCAACCGCGCGCATTGGCCCGGCGTAAGGCCTCGGAGAGCGCCGCGGGAACAGGCGCATCCATCCCTCGCCAGCCCGGCACAACGATCAGGTCTGCCGATTCCAGCAGATCAAGCCCCCCGTCGGTCAGGATGCGGATCCCACCGGTTGCCCGAAGCTCACCGTCATCAATGCCCGCCACCGCAAAACGATACCATTCGTCGCCCAGCTCGGGACGTGGCAAACCGAAGATTTCCACCGCCACGCCAAATTCAAAGGTACACAAACCGTCATAGGCCAGTACCACCACCAGCGGGCGGGAAACCTGTCTTAAGTTTGTCATCTTTTTGCTGTTTTCTGGCATAAGCAGACGCATTCACGTGATCAATTTCTGGATAGAGTAGTGTTAACACAAACGCCAAAGATGAGGAAGGATCATGAGTTATGTTACTGAATTTCCGGCTGCCGAGCCGCAGGAAGCCGTTACCCATTTTCTGCGTCGCCTGAGCGTCGAAACAGACTGTGCCGATGTGCACCATGCGCTGACGAATAACGAGCAGGACTTTGTGTTGCTGCATGTTGTCGGGAAACCTGAGCAGTTTGCCCGTCGTCATGTGCCCGGCGCGATACATATGCCCTGGAGCCAGATCACTGAGGCGCGCATGGCGCAGTGGCCGGCCGATACGCTGTTTGTGGTGTACTGCGCCGGGCCGCACTGTAACGGCGCGGACAGAGCCGCACTGAAGCTGGCGCGTCTCGGACTGCCGGTGAAAATCATGATTGGCGGCATCACCGGCTGGGAGGACGAACAGTACGCGTTTGCCAGTAGCGAAACCGCTGCCGCGTTGTGAACATGAATAAATTTCAACTGTCGTGAAATTTTCTCGTTTGCCGGGATACAGCAGGTATGTCATCTTTTTTGGACATTTAGACATCCAGAAGTCTAAAGCTTCAAGAGATGAATTATCACTGCTGGCAATTATCGCCGGCAGACAGAGGAGATTTCCATGCAGCGACAGCACGCCCCATACCGCGCCGATGTAGTCGGCAGTTTTTTACGCCCGGATGCCATCAAACAGGCTCGCCAGCAGTTTGCCCGCGGTGAGATTGATGCCGGGCAGCTTCGCGCGGTGGAAGATGACGCGATCCGCCAGGTGGTCGAACAGCAGTGCGCCTGCGGCCTGCACGTGGTCACCGACGGTGAGTTCCGTCGCGCCTGGTGGCACTTCGATTTCTTCGATGGTCTGCAGGGGGTTGAGCGTTACGATTCACAGCAGGGCATTCAGTTCAACGGCGTGCAGACCAAAGCGCACGGCGTGCGCGTCACCGGCAAGCTGGGTTTTGGCGATCATCCGATGCTGGAAGACTTCCGCTATCTGAAAAGCATCAGCGGCAACGCGCAGCCAAAAATGACCATTCCCAGCCCGAGCGTGCTGCACTTCCGTGGCGGTCGCAAAGACATCGATGCGACGGTCTATCCTGATCTGAATGACTATTTTGACGATCTGGCCACCACCTGGCGCGACGCCATCCGGGCATTTTATGATGCAGGCTGTCGCTATCTGCAACTGGATGATACCGTCTGGGCCTACCTCTGTTCGGATGACCAGCGTCGTCAGATCCGCGAGCGCGGGGAAGATGCCGATGAGCTGGCGCGTACCTATGCCCGCGTGCTGAACAAGGCGCTGGAAGGAAAACCAGACGATTTGACCATCGGTCTGCATGTCTGTCGCGGTAACTTCCGCTCCACCTGGATTTCCGAAGGCGGCTATGAGCCGGTGGCCCAGGTGCTGTTCGGCACGGTGAACGTCGATGCCTTCTTCCTGGAGTACGACAATGACCGTAGCGGTGATTTCGCACCGCTGCGCTTTGTCCGCCCGGGCAAGCAGCAGGTGGTACTTGGGCTGATCACCACCAAAAATGGCGAGCTGGAAAACCCTGAAGGGGTGAAGGCGCGCCTGGAGGAGGCGGCCAGATACGTGGCAAAAGAGCAGATCTGCCTCAGCCCGCAGTGCGGTTTTGCCTCCACCGAAGAGGGCAACACCCTGAGTGAAGCCCAGCAGTGGGACAAAGTGCGTCTGGTCACACAGATCGCCAGCGAAGTCTGGTAATCCCGTCGTCACAGCGCTGCATTATAAAAGTGCAGCGCTGTACCATTCTGAGTCGTTCTCTTTACATCCCGCGTTACACATCCTGCAATAGCACGTTATTCATCCTGGCATCCTTTTTGCTCCTGTTTCGCTGAGACATTTTTCCGCGTCCATGCCGTAACGGACGTCTTCGCACAGCGTTCTTTTTCAGGAGTGAAAATATGCACCGTCGTACATTATTAAAAGCCTTCGCGTTGTCTGCGTCAGTCGTTGCTATGGGGATGAGTTTTGGCGCACAGGCGGCCGATACCATCAAAGTGGGGATTATGCATTCGCTCTCCGGCACGATGGCGATCTCAGAAACGCCGCTGAAAGATGTCGCCCTGATGACGATTGACGAGATCAACGCCAAAGGCGGGGTGCTGGGTAAAAAACTGGAGCCAGTGGTGGTTGACCCGGCCTCTAACTGGCCGCTGTTTGCCGAAAAAGCGCGTCAGCTGCTGAGCCAGGATAAAGTGGCCGTGGTGTTTGGCTGCTGGACCTCGGTGTCTCGTAAATCCGTACTGCCGGTATTTGAGGAGCTGAACGGTCTGCTGTTCTATCCGGTGCAATACGAAGGCGAAGAGATGTCGCCGAACGTCTTCTATACCGGTGCGGCGCCAAACCAGCAGGCCATTCCGGCGGTGGAGTACCTGATGAGCGAAGACGGCGGTAGCGCTAAACGCTTCTTCCTGTTGGGCACGGATTATGTCTACCCGCGAACCACCAACAAGATCCTGCGCGCCTTCCTGCACTCCAAAGGCGTGGAAGACAAAGATATCGAAGAGGTCTACACCCCGTTCGGACACAGTGACTACCAGACCATCGTTGCCAACATCAAGAAATTCTCCGCAGGCGGTAAAACCGCGGTGGTCTCCACCATCAACGGGGACTCCAACGTCCCGTTCTACAAAGAACTGGCTAACCAGGGGCTGAAAGCAACCGATGTCCCGGTAGTGGCGTTTTCCGTTGGCGAAGAGGAGCTGCGCGGGATTGACACCAAACCGCTGGTCGGCAACCTGGCCGCGTGGAACTACTTCGAGTCCGTTGATAACCCGACCAACCAGGCCTTCGTGGCGGACTATAAAGCCTATGCCAAAGCCCATAAGCTGCCGAACGCCGATACCGTGGTCACCAACGACCCGATGGAAGCCACCTATGTCGGGATCCACATGTGGGCGCAGGCGGTAGAGAAAGCAGGCACCACCGACGTGGATAAAGTGCGCGCGGCTATGGCCGGACAGTCCTTTAAGGCACCCTCCGGCTTTACGCTCACCATGGATGCCACCAACCATCACCTGCATAAGCCGGTCATGATCGGTGAAATCGAAGGTAACGGCCAGTTTAACGTGGTCTGGCAGACGGAAGAGCCGGTACGCGCCCAGCCGTGGAGCCCGTTCATCGCCGGGAATGATAAAAAGCCCGATCAGCCGATGAAGACCGCCAGCAACTAAGCCATTACTGCAGGGAGAAAAGTCATGAACGCCATGCGCATGATGATCGCTATTGTATGGCTTACCGGACTGCTGCCAGGGATGGCGCAGGCATCGGATGCCGATCAATTTGTTGCCGCCAGCCGCAGCCAGCAGGCGGATATGCTGACCCGCTGGGCTCTCGCGCCGGATGCCGCAAGACTGCCGTTACTGCAGGCGCTGCAAAACGAAAATCTGTTTGCCGACAGCCAGAAACATGCCTTTGCGCGACGCAATGGCGAGATGGTGGCGCTGGGAGATTCCCCTGCTGCAGAAGGGCAAACCAAAGCCGTACGCCTGACCAACCGTCTGCGGGTGCTGGCCGCCACGGCCAACGCTACGCATCAGCTTATCAGTGACAACGTCACGCAGCGGCGTGCCGCCGCGAGCCAGTTACAGCGGGATGCGCAGCCGGAAATGATCGGCCTCCTGCAAACGCGGGTAAGCAGTGAAACGGACGATGTGGCGCGCCAGTCGCTGCTGCTGGCGCTGGCTAATCTCCAGCTCGCCAGCCCACAGGCTGACGTGCGTCTTCAGGCTATTGAACGACTCGGGCAATCTGACGACCCGGACGTGCCATCCCGACTCATGCCATATACCCAGACGCAAACCGAACCGGATGCCCGCGTGCGTGCCGCCGCCGGGGAGAGCCTGAGCCAAATTCAGCACCGTCTGATGTGGGGCGATCTCCTCGGGCAGGCGTTTATGGGGCTGTCGCTGGGCTCGGTCCTGCTGCTGGCGGCGCTGGGGCTGGCGATCACCTATGGGCTGCTGGGTGTCATCAACATGGCGCACGGCGAGATGCTGATGCTTGGGGCGTACGCCACGTGGATGGTTCAGCAGATCATGGCCAGTGTCACGCCTCAGTGGCTGGCGCTGTATCCGGTCGTCGCGCTGCCTGTCGCCTTCTGCCTGACCGCAGGCATCGGGATGATCCTTGAACGCACGGTGATCCGCCATCTCTACGGTCGTCCGCTGGAGACATTACTCGCCACCTGGGGTATCAGCCTGATGCTGATTCAGCTGGTACGCATGACGTTTGGCGCACAAAACCTGGAGGTGGCAAACCCGGCCTGGCTGTCAGGCGGGGTGCAGGTGTTTGCCAACCTGACGCTACCGTGGAACCGCATTGTGGTACTGGGCTTTGTGCTGATGGTTCTGTTCTTCACCTGGCTGGTCCTGAATAAAACCCGTCTCGGCCTGAACGTGCGTGCGGTAACGCAAAACCGCAGCATGGCGGCCTGCTGCGGGGTGCCGACCGGACGTGTCGATATGCTGGCGTTTGGTCTGGGCTCCGGCATCGCCGGTTTAGGCGGCGTGGCGCTCTCCCAGTTGGGCAACGTCGGGCCGGAACTGGGCCAGGGTTACATTATCGACTCCTTCCTGGTGGTAGTTCTTGGCGGTGTCGGACAGCTGGCAGGGAGCGTGGCGGCAGCGTTTGGCCTTGGGATCTTCAACAAAATTCTTGAGCCGCAGATGGGGGCCGTGCTGGGCAAAATCGTCATTCTGGTGGCCATCATTCTGTTTATTCAGAAACGTCCGCAGGGATTGTTTGCGCTGAAAGGGAGGGTCACTGACTGATGAGCCAGCCACTTACCTTAAAACTGGCGCGAAAAGCGCCACGCACAACGCAGATAGCAGGCAGCCTGCTGGTGGCATGTTTGCTGATATTGCCATTCTTTGCAATGTTGCCCGCCACCCATCCGCTGGCGCTGTCGACCTGGATGCTGACGCTGCTCGGCAAAATCCTGTGCTACGCCATCGTTGCGGTGGCGCTCGATCTGGTATGGGGATATGCCGGTATGCTCTCGCTGGGCCACGGGATCTTCTTCGCCCTGGGCGGATACGCCATGGGGATGTACCTGATGCGCGAGGCCGCGGGCGATGGGCTGCCCGCATTTATGTCGTTTCTCTCCTGGAGTGAACTGCCGTGGTTCTGGTGGGGAACCCAGCACTTTGCCTGGACGCTGGTACTGATTGTGATGGTGCCGGGGCTGCTGGCGCTGGTGTTTGGCTGGTTTGCCTTTCGCTCAAAAATCAAAGGCGTTTATTTCTCGATCATGACGCAGGCGCTGACCTACGCGGGAATGTTGCTGTTCTTTCGCAACGAAACCGGGTTTGGTGGCAATAACGGTTTTACCGGTTTTACCACGTTGCTGGGGTTCTCCATCACCGCGACCACGACCCGTATCGCGCTGTTTCTGGCGACCGTCATGTTGCTGCTCCTCACGCTTGGCATCGGCTTTGCCCTCGCCAGAAGCAAGTTTGGCCGTATTCTCACCGCCGTGCGCGACGCTGAAAATCGCCTGACGTTTTGCGGCTACGATCCGAAGGGATTTAAGCTGCTGGTATGGACGCTTTCCGCCATGCTGTGTGGCCTGGCGGGAGCGCTCTATGTGCCGCAGGTCGGGATTATTAACCCCGGTGAAATGTCGCCGACCAACTCCATTGAGGCCGCCATCTGGGTGGCGCTGGGCGGCCGCGGCACGCTGGTTGGCCCGGTCATTGGCGCGGCGCTGGTGAACGGCGCGAAGAGTTTCTTCACCGTCGCAATGCCGGAATACTGGCAGCTGTTTCTCGGGCTGATTTTTATCGCGGTAACGCTGTTTTTACCGCGCGGCGTCTACGGCCTGTTTCGTAAGGGAGAGAAATAATGCAGCCAGCAGAAGGATTATTCACTCGCCAGCTGCCCGGGGATCGCTATCGCGAGCAGACGGACCCGGTGCTGCAGCTGGATAAGATCAACGTCAACTTCGATGGGTTTCAGGCGCTGACGGATCTCACGCTGAACATCGGCGTGGGGGAGTTGCGCTGCGTGATTGGGCCAAACGGCGCGGGAAAAACCACACTGATGGACGTGATCACCGGCAAAACGCGGCCGAAAAGCGGTAAAGCCGTTTATGACCAGTCGGTAGATCTGACCCAGCTTGAGCCAGCCGCCATTGCGCGCCAGGGGATTGGCCGCAAGTTTCAGAAACCGACGGTATTTGAGGCGCTGACGGTATGGGAAAACCTTGAGATCGCCATGAAAACCGACAAGTCCGTCTGGGCAAGCCTGCGGGCCAAACTCAACGGCGAACAGTGCGATCGTATTGATGAGATGCTGGTCCTGCTGCGGCTCGTCGGTGAACGCGACCGCCGAGCCGGACTGCTTTCGCACGGACAAAAACAGTTCCTCGAGATCGGAATGCTGCTGGTCCAGGATCCGCATCTGCTGTTGCTGGACGAACCCGCCGCCGGGATGACGGACGCGGAGACCGAGTACACCGCCGAGCTTTTCCGGACCCTGGCAGGCAAACACTCATTGATGGTGGTTGAACATGACATGGGGTTTGTTGAAACCATTGCCGATCGCGTGACCGTACTGCATCAGGGACAGGTGCTGGCAGAAGGCTCGCTTCGCGAGGTGCAGGCCAACGAGCAGGTGATTGAAGTCTATCTTGGACGCTAAGGAGCCTTGATGTTACAGGTTAACGAACTGAATCAATACTACGGTGGAAGCCATATTCTGCGCGGCGTGAGCTTTGAGGCTATCACCGGCGAAGTGACCTGCCTGCTGGGGCGCAATGGCGTGGGTAAAACCACGCTGCTGAAGTGTCTGATGGGGCTGATCCCGGCGAAAACGGGTGAGGTTATCTGGCAGGGGAAAAAGATCACCCACAGCAAGCCGCACCAGCGGGTGCAGTCTGGCGTGGCGTATGTACCGCAGGGACGTGAGATTTTCCCGCGCTTAACCGTGGAAGAGAATCTGCTCATGGGGCTCTCGCGCTTCCCAGCCCGCGAAGCAAAACATGTCCCGGAGGAAATCTGGCAGCTTTTCCCGGTATTAAAAGAGATGAAGCATCGACGCGGAGGCGATCTCTCTGGCGGACAACAGCAGCAGCTGGCGATAGGTCGCGCCCTGGCGAGCCGTCCGCAGCTGCTGATCCTTGATGAACCTACCGAAGGCATTCAGCCCTCGGTAATCAAAGAGATTGGCCACGTGATCCGCCAGCTTGCAGACCGGGGGGACATGGCGATCCTGCTTGTGGAGCAGTTTTATGACTTTGCGGCAGCGCTGGCAGACAGCTATCTGCTCATGTCTCGCGGCACCATTATCCAGCGAGGACGGGGAGAAAACATGGAGCAGGAGGGCGTTCGCGGACAGGTTGCGATCTGAAATGTTATAATATAACATCCCCATTCCTATAAAAACGGAGTGAGGATACTGTTGTGGCTGCACATATTGGAAAATTTGCGATGACTCTGGGGGCGCTGCTGGTCAGCGGCCAGCTGTTTGCCCACTCACACGGTCACCAGATGACCGAAGCGGAGCAAAAGGCGGCAAACGGCGTGTTTGCGGACAAAGACGTTAAGGACCGGAAACTGTCCGACTGGGACGGCACCTGGCAGTCCGTTTATCCCTTCCTGCTGGATGGCTCGCTGGATCCGGTTTTCAGAAAGAAGGCACAGAAGGACAATAAAACGTTCGACGAGATCAAAGCCTATTACCGCACGGGGTACGCCACCGATGTGGAGGCTATCGGCATCGAAAATAACGTCATGGAATTCCATAAAGGTAAAGAGGTCAGCCGCTGTCAGTATGATTACAGCGGCTACAAAATTCTGACTTACGCGTCAGGCAAAAAAGGTGTTCGCTATCTGTTTGAGTGTAAGGACGCGGGCAGCAAGGCGCCGAAGTTTGTTCAGTTCAGCGACCACACCATTGCGCCAAAAGCCTCATCCCACTTCCACATCTTTATGGGCAATACCTCCCACGAGGCACTGCTGAAAGAGATGGATAACTGGCCGACCTATTATCCAAACGAGATGTACAAAGAGCAGGTGGTGGAGGAGATGCTGCACCACTAGGCTGTTGCTGTTGCCGGGTGGCGGCTACGCCTTACCCGGCCTGCGATCAGGGTTTTGTAGGTCGGGTAAGCGCAGCGCTACCCGACACGCAATCTTCACGCTTCACGCTCATTCCACGCAGGATCATCAGCCAGGCAATGACGATAGCCGCCATCATAATCATAAACAGCGACCAGTGCGGCAAATGGGTCAGGATGATGCCGGTGATCATCGGGTTGGCCGCCGCGCCGAGCCAGCCCAGCGCCTGAGCGGAGAAGTAGCTTGCTTTCATACCTGGCGGGGCGATGTTGTCGATCAACATATATTCACCCGGCGCATAAATAATCTCACCCAGCGTAAAGATGGCGGCGGCGATGCCCCAGTAAATCAGGTTTTCTCCGGAGATCATAAAGCCACCCAACCCCACGATAAAAAACAGGGTGGCGGCCGTCATCAACGGGCGAATATTGCTGGCAGAGATTTTGCGTCCGAGTGCGTACTGCAGCGTCACCACCACGGCGGCATTGACGGGCAGAACCACGGCGACCACCTTTTCGGCGAAATCACTGTCTGCATGTGCGGCCAGAACATACTGCGAAATACAGCTCGCGAACGACCCGCCGACGTATGACGCGAGCAGGCCAGAGAGCGTATACCAGAACAGCGCGCGGTCTTTCAGCAAAACCGACGGTTGCCACGTTGTCTTCTGCTCCGCGGTATCTAACGCAATGCTTTTTTGCACAAAGAAGTGGATAAACCCCAGCGGCAGAGCGGCACAGAACGCGGCCAGCCAGAACGGCAGCTGCAGGCTGTACATCACCAGAAACGTGCCAAGAGGCGGCCCGATCGTCCAGCCGATGTTCAAAAAACTGTAGTTCAGCGAAAAAACGCGGGCTTTTTCACTGGAGGTCAGCACGTCGGAGAACCAGGCTTTCAGCACCGTCGAGAACACAGAATAGGCACAGTTGATTAACGAAAAGAACAGCACCACCAGGGTGACGTTATTGACCAGCGGGATCGCCACAAAACCGGCGATAAACGCCACAATCGCGATCAACATGTAGCGCTTTTTATCGAACTTATCGGCCAGAATGCCAAACCCCAGGCTGAATACCACGCCGATGGTCAAGGCGATGGTCAGGGCATAACCAATATTCTCGACGCTCATGTTAAACACGCGCGTGAGATAAATAGTCATAAACGGCAGCGTGGCGCCACGACCGATGGTTAATAACAATGACGATGCCAGCAGCGCTGCGGTTGAGCGCCTGAGAGATGGTTTCATATTCCTGCCCGACAAATGCTTATGCTTTTTATAGTGTGTCCTAAAAGGAGTATCACGACATAAGAGGCTTGTATAGCGCCCAATTTATCCGTAAGTGCTTCAACTGCCTGCCAGAATTAATGATCTTCTCGCGACGCACTTTTTTCTGTTACCTTGAAGTGTTAACAAATTATTAATAAATCAGGGGCAGGGTATGACGCGTAAAGACGGATTGCTGGCACTGCTGGTGGTCATCGTATGGGGACTTAATTTTGTGGTCATCAAAGTGGGGTTGCATAACATGCCCCCGCTGATGTTGGCCGGTTTGCGCTTTATGCTGGTCGCCTTCCCGGCACTGTTTTTTGTTGCCCGCCCGAAAATCCCGCTAACGCTCCTGCTGGGTTATGGCCTGACCATCAGCTTTGGCCAGTTTGCATTTCTGTTCTGCGCCATTAAGTTCGGTATGCCTGCCGGTCTTGCCTCGCTGGTGCTGCAGGCGCAGGCGTTCTTCACCATCATTCTCGGTGCGTTTGTTTTTGGCGAGCGTTTACAGGGCAAACAGCTGGCGGGGATCACTCTGGCCGTGTTTGGCGTGCTGGTGCTGATTGAGGCCAGCCTGAACGGCCAGCACGTGGCGTTGCTGGGCTTTATGCTGACGCTGGCAGCGGGGCTGAGCTGGGCCTGCGGCAATATTTTCAACAAGCTGATCATGCAGCATGAAACACGCCCGCAGGTCATGTCGCTGGTGGTCTGGAGCGCGCTGATCCCGATTGTGCCGTTTATGGTGGCCTCGCTGATTTTTGATGGCCCGGCGGTGATGCTGACGAGTCTGGTTGAAATCGATCTCACCACTATTCTGTCGCTGGTCTACCTGGCGTTTGTCGCCACCATTATCGGGTACGGGATCTGGGGTTCTCTGCTGGGGCGCTACGAAACCTGGCGCGTGGCGCCGTTATCACTGCTGGTGCCGGTTGTCGGGCTGGCGAGCGCTGCGATTTTGCTGGACGAAAAGCTGAGTGCATTACAGCTGCTCGGCGCGGTGCTGATCATGGCCGGGCTGTATATCAACGTGTTTGGCTTACGCGTGCGTCGGGCGGCGCGAGTGCGGAATTAGGGCAGAAAAAAGCCCCGCATCGGCGGGGCAAAACGAATCAGAAGCCGTGCTGATTATAATAAGGCACGCCTAATTCGTCGGATTTGTCGCTACCAGACCCCATGTGGTTGAAATCATAAGGGGACTGGCTATGTGCTGACGGCAAAATCATCGTGTCATGATTATTTTGCTGCGTTGCACGAGGGGGTTGCTCCGCGAAGGTCTGGCTGGAAAAGAGCACCAGCAAGGCGAGGGCGGCGGAGGCGGTAACGTTCATGATTTCCTCGGTTACGTCTTTACAGGCGATGATTAACTACAATGTTTTAGCGGATAAAGGTATCGGGATTCACCCGGCACGCTGGTGATACGATACTTATGAGGCGGCACGTCGAAGTAGTTCTTAAACGTACGCGTCAGGGTCTGTTGCGATTCAAACCCGTATCGCTCCGCCAGATAAAGGATCGGTTCATTGCTTTCTTTCAGTTTTTGGGCAATTTCCGTCAGCTTGCGGCTGCGAATATATTGACCTAATGAATGACCGGTCTCTTTTTTAAACATCCGTTGCAGGTGCCATTTGGAGTAACCTGAACGCTCTGACACTTTTTCAAGGGAGAGCGGCGATTCCAGGTTATCTTCGATCCAGTCCAAAATGCTATGAATAGTGATAGCGTCAGTATTGCGTCTGGACATCGTCATACCTCTTTTTCTGTTTACGGCAGTATTTTCTTAAGCAAAAGCTCAAGCGTTGCCACTTCCTCTGCCGTTAAGTTTTTTGTTAGTTCCTGATGCAGTGTTTGTCCTACTAATTGATGACATTGTTCACACATATCCGCACCGTCGCTGGTGAGTGTCACCAGGACGCCGCGCTTGTCATTCGGGTTAGGGCTTCGTTCTATCCATCCTTTACAGACGAGACGATCCAGCATGCGGGTCAGCGCGCCCAGATCGACAGAGAGCACCTTTTTTAACTCAACCGGGGTGATACACACCTGGCAGCGAATGGAGCACAGCACTTTAAACTGCGTTGCGGTGATATCCAGCGGCGACAGATAGTCATTCAGCAGGCGGTCTTTTTTCTGATTAACCAGATGAATAAGACGACCCAGCGGAACAACGTCGTTGAAGATATCACTGGTGCTTTTCACAATGGTTGCCCTGGCAAGTAGTTTAATCACGGCAGATATTATTGCTCAGGCAAGTATAAGTCAACTGAATGGATCTGCGGATGCCACGAATTGCTAAAACGTTTCATGAACTTTTGTTGAGGTCTTTCAAATCATACAGATAACGCAGGGTTATCGTTCCTTTATGAAAATAATCGTTACGTTGCGTGAATGGCTCAATGTCACACTTTCACCCTATAATTGCGGTGATAAACATGGATAAGGACAACGACGCACTATGTTGGATTTGATAAAAGCAATTGGTCTTGGGCTGGTGGTATTGCTGCCGTTGGCCAACCCGTTAACGACGGTAGCGCTTTTCCTCGGGCTGGCAGGGAATATGAACAGCGCAGAGCGCAATCATCAGTCGATGATGGCCTCAGTGTATGTGTTCGCCATCATGATGGTGGCTTACTACGCCGGTCAGCTGGTGATGAATACCTTCGGGATCTCCATCCCTGGCCTGCGTATCGCCGGGGGGCTGATTGTGGCCTTTATCGGTTTCCGCATGCTGTTTCCGGCGCAAAAAGCGCATGAATCGCCTGAAGCGAAGAGCAAATCCGAAGAGCTGGAGACCGAACCGAGTGCGAATATCGCCTTTGTACCGCTAGCCATGCCGAGCACGGCAGGGCCAGGGACCATTGCGATGATCATCAGTTCTGCCTCAACGGTACGTGACGGCACTACGTTTCCGGACTGGGTTGTGACCGTTGCGCCACCGCTGATATTTGCACTGATCGGCATTATTGTGTGGGCATCATTGCGCAGTTCCGGGGCAATTATGCGCTGGGTCGGCAAAGGCGGTATCGAGGCGATTTCCCGTCTGATGGGGTTCTTGCTGGTATGTATGGGCGTGCAGTTTATTATTAACGGCGTGCTGGAGATTATTAAGACTTACCACTGAGGTCATTGCCGGGTGGCGGGGCTGACGTTATTACGGGTTTGTAGGCCGGGTAAGCGTAGCCGCCACCCGGCACAAACAGACGTCACCCGTGCTGCCCCTGTTCCTCCACCGCCACCGGCCATTTACGGAAGATCAACACCGACCAGATAAGCGCCACCAGTGCCGGAATGGCCCCCAGATAGCCAATCGCCGACATGGATACGTGCAGAATCACCTGATTGCCCACCAGCGCACCCGCGCCAATTCCCAGGTTAAAAATGCCCGAGAACAGCGACATCGCAACGTCTGTGGCATCCGGCGCGAGGGCCAGCACTTTCACCTGCATCCCGAGACCGATAATCATGATCGCTACGCCCCAGAACAGGCTGAGGATCGCCAGCTGGCTTTCACTGCCCGCGGCGGGCATCAGCAGCAGCAGACACGCCAGCAGCAAACCGATGGCGCTGCTCACCAGCGCTGAAGCGTGCTGATTGCCAAGCTTGCCGAAAAGAATACTGCCAATAATGCCCGCCCCGCCAAGGAGCAGCAGGAGAAGGGTGGCAAAATTGCCGCTAAAGCCGGCCACCACCTGAACGAACGGCTCGATATAGCTGTAAGCCGTATAGTGGGCGGTGACCACAATAACGGTAAGCAGATAAATGCTCAGCAGCGCCGGGCGACGCATCAACAGCGGCAGGCTTTTCAGCGAGCCGGAATGTTCGCTTGGCAGCTTCGGCAGCAGTTTTACCAGACACACCAGGGTAACCAGCGCTCCCATGCCAATGGCGAAGAACGTGGTACGCCAGCCGAAGTATTGCCCCACAATACGGCCAATCGGCAGGCCCAGCACCATCGCCAGCGCGGTCCCGGTGGCAATCAGGCTCAGCGCCTGGGCGCGTTTCCCCGCCGGTGCCAGCCGGATAGCCAGCGACGCGGTAATCGACCAGAAAACGGCATGCGCAAAGGCGATCCCGACGCGGCTTAACACCAGCACCGTAAAATTCCACGCCAGGAACGACAGCACGTGGCTGGCGATAAACAACATAAACAGCCCGATCAGTAGCTTACGCCGCTCCATCTGGCTGGTCAGCAGCATAAACGGCAGCGACATCAACGCCACCACCCAGGCGTAAATGGTCAACATAATGCCCACCTGCGCCGTTTCCATCTGGAAACTCTCTGCGATGTCAGACAACAGCCCAACCGGAACAAATTCTGTGGTGTTGAAAATAAACGCGGCAATAGCCAGCGTGACCACGCGTAGCCACGCAACCCTGCGGGAAACTGTGTTCGTTGTCATAGGGATGTCGGAGATTCGTTGCAAAAGAAGAGGAGACGATCTTAAAGCCTTGCACGGCGAAAACTCAACCATTATGTGATGCAGATCTCAATATTTACCTTATGAAAGCGGTAGCCGGAGGCAGGGTTTTCATTGAATATAAAAGAACACTCCAACAAAAACAGGCGGTAAGACAGTGCAGGAGATTGATTTTTATCTGGTCGATGCGTTTAGCAATGTGTCATTTGGCGGAAATCCGGCTGCCGTTTGCCCGCTCAAGGCGTGGCTGCCGGACGAAACGTTACTGAAAATGGCGCAACAGCATAATCAGTCGGAAACCGCATTTTTCGTCTGTACGAAAGGGGGCATTGAGCTACGCTGGTTTACCACGCTGACCGAAGTTAATCTTTGCGGTCACGCCACGCTTGCTGCGGCGTACGTTTTGTTCAATGAACTGGACTATCCTGACTCGCGGATCCACTTCGAAACGGCCTCTGGCCGCCTGACGGTGAGCCGGGAGGGGGAGTGGCTGACGCTGGGTTTCCCGGCATGTCCCACGCATGAAGAGACGCCCCCGCCGGAGATGCTCGCGGCGCTCGGTATCCGCCGCTACGTTGAAGCCCGCAAAGGCCGCGCATGGGTGGTGGTGCTGGAAGATCGCCAGCAGGTTGAAGCACTCGCACCGACAATTTCAGCCATGACGCCTGGCGAACATAAGGTTGCCGTTACGGCGCGGGGCGACGGGGATTACGATTTCGTCAGCCGCTTTTTCTCCCCCGGCGTTGCCGTCTGGGAAGATCCGGTGACCGGCTCTGCACATACCATGCTCATTCCTTACTGGAGCGAAAAATTGGGTAAAACGACGATGTTTGCCCGTCAGGTTTCCGCGCGGGGCGGCGACGTGCGGTGCGAGCTAAAAGGCTCGCGCGTGCTGATGAGCGGACAGGCGTCATGCTATTTGAAAGGCACAGTTTTTCTGCGCTAGATACCTATAACAACAGAGGAAAAGACAATGCAGGAAATTGATTTTTATCTGGTGGATGCCTTCAGCGACAGGGCGTTTGGCGGCAATGCAGCGGCGGTATGCCCGCTGGAGGAGTGGCTTTCGGATGAGACGCTGCTCAAAATGGCGCAACAGCATAACCAGTCTGAGACGGCGTTTTTCGTACGCACCGACACCGGGTTCGAGCTGCGCTGGTTTACCACGCTGCATGAAATCAACCTCTGCGGCCACGCGACGCTGGCAGCCTCCCACGTGATTTTCGAATACCTCGATTATCCGCATACCGAAATCACCTTCACCACGCGCTTCGTGGGTGAGTTGACGGTGAAACGCAACGGCGACTGGCTGACGCTCAATTTCCCTGCCTGGTCGACCGAGGTGGTCGACAATCCCCCGCCGGGCCTGTTCAGCGCGCTGGGGATAGCCCAGGCTAAAGAGGTCCGCGTCGGACGGGATTACATGGTGGTACTGGAGAGCCAGCAACAGGTGGAGGCCTTAACCCCGGATATTGCAGCGATGGCGCCGCTCGGGAAAATGGTCTGCGTGACGGCACCAGGAGAGGAGTATGACTTCGTCAGCCGCTTCTTCTGCCCGGGCGAAGGGGTACCGGAAGATCCGGTCACCGGATCGACGCACAGCATGCTGATACCGTACTGGAGCGAGAAGCTGGGCAAAACGTCGATGAACGCCCGCCAGGTTTCATACCGTGGCGGGGATCTGCGCTGCGAACTGAAGGGCGACCGTGTGCTGATTGGCGGCCAGGCGACGCTCTATCTGAAAGGGCGTATCTTCCTGCGCTAGCTGAGCGAGGCGCCGCCGCATATCACCATCTCCTGGCCCGTGATGGCGGCGGCTTCATCGCTGAGCAAGAAATTCACCAGCCCCGCGACCTCTTCTGGCGTGATAAGACGGCCGATGGGCGGACAGGTAGGCGGTGAACTTTCTCGCCCCGGTGCGTTGAGCATCGGCGTTTGGGTGGCACCCGGCGCGACCACGTTTGCGGTGATCCCACGCGGGGCCAGTTCCGCCGCCCAGCTTCTGACCATCCCTGTCATCGCCGCCTTGGTGGCAACATACTGCGAGCGACCTGCCGCCCCGCGGGAGGTTCTGCTGCCAATCGCCACAAATCGTCCACCGGCGGTCATAGCGGGCGCGAAATGGTTAAACAGGGCTTCGCAGGCCTGAACGTGCAGTTGCCACAGTGACGCGCCAACCCTGCTTTCCAGTTGCCCCAGTGGGGCGGCGGCCATCATCCCGGCGGCGTGGATCACCGCCTGCGGTGTCGCGATGGCGTGCAGGGCGCTGTTCAGCGCCTCAGGGTCGGTGATATCCACGCGTAACCCCGTAAAGCCAGGGGTATCCGGGATCACGGCGCGGCGGCTGAGTCCGGTGACCTGCCAGCCTTCCGCCAGTAAACGCTTAACGATGGCCTCACCAATTCCGGAGCTGGCTCCGGTCACGACGGCGTGACGCATGTCAGACCTCCAGCATTGAACGAGGAACTTTAAACACCGCTTTACGCACTATCATCGGCGCGCTGCTGGCGCACAGCGCCTGGTGTGGTTCTCCGGGAGAAAAGACCGCAAAGTCACCCGCGCCAAGGCGGATCCCGACGCTGTGTGCCGATGAGCTGGCAATAAACAGGTCCGCTTTACGCTCTTCGTCATCCGGCTTGCCAACAGGGCGCGCGCCGGCATAGATGAGTTCTTCTCCCGCCAGCACAACCTGAATATCCGCCCACTGGTGATGGTACTCCGTATGCCGCTCCGCGCGCGGCTGCGTCTGCGCCGGACCAATCTGGCAAAACCAGGGGGCATTGTCCGGCTGCCAGCGGCCGTCATCGCGTTCGCTAAGCGCCTGCAGCGTGCAGTCCGGGCGGGACAGCAGGGCATACAACACCGGCGGTAACCCTGCCAGCGGCAGGGCGTCGAGATGTCCAATAATCATGCTGACTCCTTGACCCACTCGGGCGTCACCCGCACGTATTTTATGGCCTGACGAAAGTAGGTGTAGGCGATATGCAGGCTGCCATCCGGGCTCTGCTTAATGCTCGGATAGGAAAACTCACGGTTCAGTTTCTCCAGAGAGTTGTTAGTCATACAGTAGCCGTCTCCCTCGTCCAGATGCCGTTGCCACGGCCAGCTTTTGCCTCCGTCCGGCGAAATGGCGACGGTCATCGGCGCACGCGGGGCACCCCAGAAGGCGGTTCGACCGTGGGTCACAACCGGCTCTTTACGGCCATCGCCATCGTCAATTTCATCGTACAGAGAGGCGCGACGCTCCTGCGCCCCGGCGGCGCTCATGAGGTTAAACACCAGCGCCAGCTCGCCACTGGCAAGCGTTGTCACCTGGATAGAGGAGTTGTTGTTAGGTAATACCGTGGGCTCCGGCACGGACCAGCTTTCGCCCTTGTCCGTTGACTGGCTGTAATAAATGTTATCCGCCCAGCGGCTGCGGAACAGGGCAACCAGGGTGCCATTGCGCAGCGGGGTGATATTCATATGGACGCAGCCCAGGCTGTCCGGCACCTCGACATCACGCCAGGTTTTGCCCCCGTCTTCGGAGATTTTCACCGCGCTGATGTCATCGTTACCGACCCATTTCTCACCCGGCCGGGTGCGGCAGTAAAACACCGGCAGCAGCCAGTTCCCGTTCTCCAGCACGACAATCGGCTGACGAATAAAGGTGCCGGGTTTATCGAGCAGGGTCGCGATGTCCCCCCAGGTTTTACCCAGATCCCGGGACTGGCGATAGCGCACAATAGCGGTGTCCTGGTTGCCGGAAATTTGCGCGGTCCACAACAGCCACAGCACGTTATCGGGTGCCAGGAACAGAACCGGGTTCTGTTCGGAGCGCGTGGCATCATCCGACAGTTTTTCTGCCTCACTCCACTGCTGGCTTCCCGGTGACAGGCGCGAACCCCACACAGAGATATCCGCAATACCCTCCTGGGTACCGCCAAACCAGACGCACATCAGCGAACCATCCGGCAGCGGCAGCAGATTTGCCGCGTGGTTTTGTGGGCAGGCGGAAGGCAGCATGGCCGCCTCCACGCGCGTATCCTGTTGTGGGCGAATAATCCCGTCGCGGGTTACGGTTACAGACATATCAGACTCCATTGTTTTCAACGGGGGTTGGCGCTTTACCCTGTGCCTTTCCCGGAATGAGACGGTCGATGACCATGATGACCGCAGGGGTCAGCAGGGCGATGTACATATTGTTAATGCCAAACGGATCGCCCAGCAGATACCAGACAGAGGTCACGACGCAGGCGCCGATCAGCCCAGCATTGGCTCCGCGAGTACTGCGGAAGAACGGGGCGTAGAACGCGATGACCGCCACGACGGAAATCGACAGACGAATGGCGCGGGTAAAGAACGACAGCTTCAGCACTTCAGGCACCAGCAGAACAAAAATCAGCGGCAGGAAACCAATCAGCAGGGAGATCCAGCGGGTAGCTTTAAACTCCTGCTCGGGCGTCGGGTTGCGCATCGGCACGTAGAAATCTTTTACCACCAGGGAGGCAATGGCGAGCGCCACGGTACTGACGCTGACGAAGATGGACGCGACCAGAGAGGTGGTGACCAGACCGGCCAGCCACGGGTTCATATCCTGCAGGAAAATCGGCATCGCATACAGGCTGTCGATCTCCGGATGCAGGTATTTTGCCGCCACGCCAATCACCGCAATGGCCAGCGCGATCGGCAGGCAGAAGAAGAACGCGACCCAGGTGGAGCGTTTAGCCGATTTAACATCTTTGGTGGAGGAGATGGCCTGGATCACAAACTGGGTGCAGAAGATGGAGCCAATGGTGCCGATGAGCCATGCGAAAATGGTCGACGCGCCGATGTTGCCATCCCAGGTCCAGTAGAAGTCCGGCATGTTTTCGATCATCGGCGTGAAACCGCCGGTTTTGGATAACGCAAAACCCATGATGGCCAGAATGCCGAAGTATTTCAGCGCACTGTGCAGCACAGTTACCCACGCCACGCCTTTCATGCCGCCGAAGGCGAAATAGAAGGTACTGACGATAGCCGTAATGAAAGCGGCAACGGGCAGATTGACTTTCAGTACGGTAGAAATGGCTGCTGCGCCGCTGACGTAATTCCCCACATTCACCAGCAGCAGGGCGTAGATCATGATGAGGGAGATAATGTTTTTGGTGCTGTTACCGTACTTTTCAGCAATCGCACCCGAGATGGTGATTTTCCCGGTGTTGTATATGCGTTTTACCAGCAACAGGCCAAAAAGCGGGAAGCCAATCGCGGCCCCGATGACGGACCATGACGCAGCAAACCCGTCCTCGAACGCCGCCTGCGCGGTGCCGATGGTGGATTTAGCGCCGATATACTCAGACATCAGCAGGATCCCGACAATAAACGCCGGCATCGCGCGGGAGCCTTCCATAAAGTCCCCGGAGTTTTTACTGCGGATCCGGAAGGTCAGCCAGGTGGTGAACAGGATGTAGGCAATGACTATGCCCACAATGATCAGGGTATCTTCAGCGGTAAAATTATTCATCTTTGCCTCTCTTCAGGGCGAGTGAATCCTGGGCACCTCAGGTACCCGGTATTCTTATTGACGAAACCAACGCCGTTTAGCTAAGTGACGTTGTCACTATCTGGCGAATCTGTTGGCACTGCTGCTCGCTAAACGCCACGGCATAGCGACTCTCTCCGACATCCTCGCCCATGATTTGCAGGGCCTTTTTAACAGCGGCAGGGGAAAACGCCACGCTGTACAGCTCGGTGCGGAGCCGGGTGACGCGCTCCTGCGCCTGCCGGGAACCTTCAACATCACCCGCGTTAAAGCGTGACCAGATGGCGTTGATCGCCGCTGGCGCCACGTTTGCCAGCCCGGAAATACAGGCTGAACATCCCTCGACGAAGCCCTGATGGATCAGTGAATCTGGTCCGTTCAGCACGTCGAACCCGTCAATGTCGCTTACCGCGTTGAGGAAACCGCGCAGGCTTTCATAGCTCCCGGCACTGTCTTTAATACCTGAAATGTTGGGGTGTTCGGCCAGCGCCCGTACCGTGGCGGGCTCAAGGGTGTTGCCGGTCCGCGCCGGAATGTTGTACAGAAAGACCGGTACGGTTAGCGCGTCAGCGACGGCGGTGTAGTGTGCGATGAGCTCAGACTGTTTCAGCGGCACGAAGTAAGGGGTGATGACGGAAACCGCATCCACACCCAGCGCGGCGATCTGTTTTCCCAGCCGGATGGTGTCGCGGGTGGAGATTTCGCCAATATGCGCCACGACGGGCGCGCGTCCGGCGACGGTTTCCACACAGGTCCGGGTGACCGCGATTTTTTCCGCTTCGTTCAGGACAAAGAACTCGCCGTTGGTTCCGCCGCAGAAAATGCCGTTTCCGGCGTCCAGCTGCCGGGCGACCTGCCGCGTTAAGCCGGGAAGGTTGAGTTCGCCTTCCGCGTCAAAGGGGGTGACGATGGCCGTCAGCACGCCCTTGATGTTGTTACGCATTTCTTACTCCTTGACTATGCATGTTCAGGAAACAGTGTCCGGTAAATCGCCTGCACCTCGTCGTGATTCACCTGACAGGGGGCATTGTTCATTAACCGTTTAACGTTCAGGGCGGCATCGCTCAGGGAAGCGATGTCTTCGCGCGGCACGCCCAGGGACTCAAGGTTGTCCGGCAGGTTGAGCCGACGAACCAGCGCGGCAAAGTACTCCACCAGCGCGTGAGATTTTTCGTCATCGGACAGGCTGCCGTCCGCGCCTGGCACGAGATCCCAGACCTGCGCAAATTTTGTCACGCAGTGGGGACGAACCACCCTCATGCAGGGCGCCAGAAGAATGGCGTTGGCCACGCCGTGCGGCAGGTGATATTTCCCGCCAAGCGGATAAGACAGGGCGTGAACCAGGTGTGTGCCGGCATGCGCAATCGCGACCCCGCCGTAATAAGAGGCCCACAGCATTTCCAGCTTTGCCAGCAGGTTGCCCGGCTCAGCGCAGGCCGTTTCGATGTTCTTCAGCAGCTTAGCGAGCCCGGTCAACGCCGCGTTATCGCTGACCGGGTTGGCGACCGTGGCGGTGAAGCACTCAATCAGATGGCACAGGGCATCGATGCCGGTGGAGGAGGCAATATGCGCGGGCATGCTGGTGGTCAATTCCGGCAGCAGGGCGACGTAATCGGGCAGCAGGACCGGAGAGATAATACCGACCTTCGTGTTTTGCTCCGGTATCGCCAGAATAGCGTTCGGCGTGGCTTCTGACCCGGTTCCGGCGGTGGCGGGGATCAGAAGTGAGGAGATACGTGCCACCGGTTTTACCCCTGCCAGCAGGCTGTCCAGCCCCGGTGACAGCGGGTGACAAAGCACGGAGAGCAGTTTCGCCACATCCAGTACGCTGCCGCCGCCGATCCCAACCACGACATCAAACGATCCGCTGTTTAACCCCGCGAGCAACTGGCTGACATCGTGGTGGGAGGGTTCAGGCGGCACCGTGTCAATCACCGTGACGCGGCGGTTGCCCTCTTCAAGAATTGAACGGATCTGTGTTGCCGCCTCCAGACGCGCAATGTTGCCGTCCGTAACCAGCAAGAGCTGCGCGTTATCGGTGAGTAATGGCCTGATGGCGGCGAGCGCATTTGCGCCGCTAATAATGGTGCTGTTGAGGGTTACCACGCTTTTCTCCTGTCTTTGTGTCCATGATTAAATTCGCTCAATTAAGACGCTTCATGGTCATCGTGTGGCTAAATTTATAATTTATTCGCAAACTGATTAACTTGATCTTGCTCACATATAATCAATCATGATTGAATATAATCATTAACAGGAAAAACGAGCCCGGAGTGGGAATGAAAGAAAACAACCTGTTCAGAGACGTCGTTGTCGTTGCAGATGACTTTACCGGGGCAAACGATGCGGGTGTCAGCCTGACGCTAAGCGGTAAGAAGGTCAGCGTGGCATTCCACACCCCCTTTACCCAGCCGGTGGATGCACTGGTTATTAATACCGATTCCCGTGCGCTGCGGGCAGCAGAGGCGGCCGAAAAAGTGGCCGTACTGGGGGCGGATATTGCGGCTGCGCACTGGCTCATCAAAAAGATTGATTCCACGCTGCGCGGCAATGTAGGGGCAGAAACAGGCGTCCTTAAGGCAGTAAGCGGCAAACGGCAGGTGATTGTGGCGCCAGCGTATCCCGCGGCAGGGCGGATCACACGTCACGGCAGGTGTCTGGTGAACGGCATTCCGGTGGATGAAACCGAATTCGCCAGCGATCCGAAAACGCCCGTCCCGTCTGCCACGATTGCTGACCTGTTTACCGACGTGAGTTGTCAATCCGTGACGGCAAACACGCTGGCAGCCGAACTGGCGCAGGGAACGGAGTGGCTCATCGTCGATGCCCAGTGTGACGAGGATCTGGACGCCATTATTGCCGCCGCGCTGACCTGCCCGCAGACACCGCTGCTGGTCGGGTCTGCCGGGTTATGTGATGCGCTGGCACGCCATCTCGCCCCCGTGAAGCGTCAGCAATTGCTGGCGGTGGTGGGATCAATGAGTGAGATCGCTCAACGTCAGATTGCGCTGGCCGCTGCAGAGCCTGCGGTTTCGTCGGTATTTATTGATGTTAATGATGTGCTGAAGGGGGAGACGGCGAACGCGCTCATGCGCATCACGCAGGTCCTGAAGGCGGGCCGTCACTGCATCGTTCATACCTGCCCGGACCATGAGGCGCGACATCAGGTTGAACGGCTTTGCGCGCAGTATCAAATGACCCGGACCGAACTGGGTGAAACGATCTGCGCCTTCCTGGGAGAGATTACCCGAGAGGCACTGACGGCATGTCCGCCGGATGCGTTGTATGTCTCAGGCGGCGATGTGGCAATGGCCGTCGCCAGTGCGCTTGATGCGCAAGGATTTGAAATTACAGGGCGCGTCGCAGGATGCGTCCCTTACGGCAAATTTCTGGGTTGTGCCTGGCACCAGCCGGTAATGACCAAAGCAGGGGGCTTCGGAAAAGAAGAGACGCTGCTTGAGGTGTTGCATTTTATCGAGGAGAGACTGAGTGACTAACATTATTGCTGTAACCATGGGTGACCCGGCGGGCATTGGCCCGGAGATCATTATCAAATCCCTCACCGGGAGCGAATTAACGGGAGCCCCGGTTGTCGTGGTGGGCTGTGCCCGCACGCTCAGGCGGGTGCTGGATGATGGGATTGTGGGGCAGGCTGACATCCACATCATCAAGCAGGTCAGCGAGGCCCGTTTCGCACCCAACGTGATTAACGTGCTGGACGAACCGCTGGCCGACCCTGATGCCCTGAAGCCCGGCGTGGTCCAGGCTCAGGCGGGGGATTTAGCCTATCGCTGCGTGAAGCGCGCGACGGAACTGGCGATGGCGGGGGACGTAAAAGCGGTTGCCACGGCGCCACTGAATAAAGAAGCGCTGCATCTGGCCGGACATCACTACCCCGGGCATACCGAGCTGCTGGCCCATCTGACGCACAGCAAAGACTACGCTATGGTGCTGTACACCGATCGGCTGAAGGTCATTCATATCACGACCCATATTGCGCTGCGTAAATTCCTTGATACGCTCAATCAGGATCGGGTAAAAACCGTCATCGGCATTGCGGATACCTTCCTGAAGCGGGTGGGCTTTAGCACACCTCGTATTGCGGTCGCGGGCGTGAACCCGCATGCGGGAGAAAATGGCCTGTTTGGCGATGAAGAGATCACGATTGTTGGCCCGGCCGTTACAGCGATGAAAGCGCAGGGGGTCAACGTCACCGGACCGTGCCCGCCGGATACGGTATTTATGCAATGCCACGAAGGAATGTATGACATGGTCGTTGCGATGTATCACGATCAGGGGCATATTCCGCTAAAATTGCTCGGCTTTTACGACGGGGTGAATATCACCGCCGGATTGCCGTTTATCCGCACCTCTGCAGACCACGGAACCGCGTTCGATATTGCATGGACCGGTAAAGCCAGGTCGGAGAGCATGACGGTGTCTATTCAGTTGGCTATGCAAATTACACGGGAATAATATGAAGGGATATAACCGGTTAGAGCAGATAATGGATTACCTCAAAGGGCACAACCTGGTCACGGTGGATCAGCTGGTGGCGATCACCGATGCCTCGCCGGCGACGATCCGCCGCGACCTGATTAAGCTTGACCAGGAGGGCGTCATCAGCCGAACCCACGGCGGCGTTACTCTTAACCGGTTTATTCCTTCCCAGCCGACCACGTCCGAAAAAATGCAGCGCAGTCTGGCAGAAAAACATGCCATCGCCAGCGCGGCCGCGAGCTTTGTGAAAGCGGGGGATGCCATTGTGCTGGACGCCGGTACCACAATGATTGAACTCGCGCGTCAGCTCACGCATCTGCCGCTTCGCGTCATCACCAGCGATCTGCACATTGCGCTGTTTCTCTCTGAGTTTAAACAGATTGAAGTGACGATCATTGGCGGCCGTATCGATGATTCGAGCCAGTCCTGTATTGGTGAGCACGGGCGTCGGCTGTTGCAGAATGTCTGGCCTGATGTGGCTTTTGTCAGCTGTAATGGCTGGGATATTACCCGCGGTATCACGTCGCCTACGGAAGAGAAGGCCGCGCTGAAGCGGGATTTAATAGCCAATGCAAAACGCCGGGTGCTGCTGGCAGACAGCTCTAAATACGGTGCCTGGTCGCTGTTTAATGTGGCGCACCTGAACACCCTGACGGATATCGTCACCGACAGCAGGCTGGATGAAGCGGCCCGGACCCAGCTGGAACAGCTTGAGACCCGCCTGACGCTGGCGTCATGACATAAGTTAAAACTATGAAGTCCGAACAGATGGCAGACGCTATGTTGAAGCCTGGCCTCACAAAAAAAAGCAAGGAGCCTGCCATGTATTCCATTACCTCTGAATCTGCCCGACATCCGGACATCCTCAAGCTGATCGCGGCGCTTGACCGTTATCAGAGCGAACTCTATCCCGCTGAAAGCAATCATCTGCTCGATCTGGCTGCGCTGCCTGAAGCCTCGCTTATCCTGATGATCATTCGCGACCCGCAGCTGCAGGCCGTGGGATGTGGCGCCGTGGTGCTTAATGGCGACGGTACCGGGGAGATGAAACGGGTCTATATCGATCCGGCCCATCGCGGGCAACATCTGGGCGAGAAGCTGCTTGCTGCCCTTGAGGATGAAGCCCTGAGTCGTCACTGCCACACCGTGCGCCTGGAGACAGGGATCAAGCAACACGCCGCCATTCGCCTGTATGAACAGTGCGGATATGAACGCCGTCCGGCGTTTGCGCCGTATGTCGACGATCCGCTGAGCCTGTTTATGGAGAAGGCTCTGGTTGTCGACGTTCGTTTAGCAGCGCTATAAACGCTTCGAGCTGGCGGGTCATCGCCCCACGACGCCACACCAGCCAGGTGGTCAGCCAGCGCCAGTTCTCCGCCAGCGGCCACGCTTCTACCTGATGATGCCCCGGCATGCTCTCCAGCATGGAGCGGGGCATTAACGCAATACCCGCCCCTGCAATCACGCAGGCGAGCATACCGTGATACGACTCCATCTCATGGATCCGCCCGGGCGTGGCGCGGTCTGCGTGAAACCAGCTTTCCAGATGACGTCGATACGAACAGTTTGCGCGAAACGCGTAGACGTCGCTGCCGCTTACCTGCGCGGCGCGCGTCACCTCCGCATGTCCGGCGGGGGTGACCAGCATCATCTCTTCCCGGTAAACCGGCATGCCTTCCAGCTCCGGGTGTGAAAGTGGCCCGTCGACAAACGCCGCGCTTAAGGTGCCTTCCAGAACGCCGTCAATCATCGTTCCGGACGGGCCGGTAGAGAGCGCGAACTGAATGCGCGGATAGCGCTGGTTAAACGCCGCCAGACTTTCCGGGATCCGCACAGCGGCAGTGCTCTCCAGGGCGCCAAGGGCAAATAACCCCTGCGGCTCATCACCGGCGACGACCATGCGCGCCTCGTCAACCAGCGCCAGGATCTGCTTGCTGTAGCGCAGAAAGTTGTGCCCGGCGGGAGATAAGCGCAAACGCTGGCTCTCCCGGATAAACAACTCAACGCCGAGATCGGCCTCAAGCTGACGGATGCGGGTGGTGAGGTTAGACGGAACGCGATGCACCTTCTGCGCCGCCTGGGTAATGCTGCCGGTCAGGGCAACGGCGTTAAACATTTCAAGCTGAGTTAAATCCATAGCATTCTCGATTCGTGAATAAGGTGGTTAGTATTATTCATTTTTAAGAAATAGCAGAGTGGGCCACAATCAATCAACCGATATTACGTGGAGAACATCATGACTTATTCATCTGCTACGCATGCCCTCTCTGTTAACCCGGCGACAGGCGAGACGCTGGCCGCCTATCCCTGGGCCACATCCGAAGAGGTCGAACAGGCAATCACCCTGGCTGATGCCGGTTTTCGCCAGTGGCGAGGGGAAAGCGTCTCTCACCGGGCACAAAAGCTGCGCGACCTGGGGGCAGCACTGCGCCAGCGTGGGGAAGAGATGGCGCAAATGATCTCCCGGGAAATGGGCAAGCCGATTGTGCAGGCGCGGGCGGAAGTGGCCAAATCTGCGGGTCTGTGCGACTGGTATGCGGAACATGGCCCGGCGATGCTGCGTGCGGAGCCCACGCTGGTGGAAAACCAAAACGCGGTCATTGAATACCGTCCGCTGGGGCCTATTCTTGCGGTGATGCCGTGGAACTTCCCGCTCTGGCAGGTACTGCGCGGTGCGGTGCCGATCCTGCTGGCAGGTAACAGCTATCTGCTCAAACACGCACCGAACGTCCTGGGTTCTGCAGAGCTGATTGGGCAAATCTTTGCTGATGCCGGTATTGCGCAAGGCGTCTTTGGCTGGGTGAATGCCACCAATGATGGCGTGAGCCAGGCGATCAACGATCGTCGTATTGCAGCGGTCACCGTCACCGGTAGCGTGCGTGCAGGTGCGGCGATAGGGGCTCAGGCGGGAGCGGCGCTGAAAAAATGCGTTCTGGAGCTGGGCGGCTCCGATCCGTTTATCGTGCTGAATGATGCCGATCTGGATCTGGCCGTTCGTGCGGCCGTCACGGGACGTTATCAGAACACCGGGCAGGTTTGCGCGGCGGCAAAGCGCTTTATTATCGAAGAGGGTATTGCCGATGACTTTACCCGGCGTTTTGTTGCGGCGGTTACGGCGCTGAAGATGGGAGCACCGGATCGGGAAGAGAATGATATTGGCCCGATGGCGCGTTTCGATCTGCGTGACGAACTGCATCAGCAGGTGCAGGCCACCCTCGCGGAAGGGGCCACGCTGCTGCTGGGCGGCGAGAAAATCAGCGGGGAGGGCAACTATTACGCGCCAACCGTGCTGAGCCATGTCACCCCGACAATGACCGCCTTCCGTCAGGAGCTGTTTGGTCCGGTTGCGGCGATTACGGTGGCGAAGGATGCGGAACATGCCCTGCAGCTTGCCAACGACAGCGACTTTGGTCTCTCTGCCACGGTGTTTACCGCCAACGAAGCGCTGGCCGGAAAATTCGCCCGCGAGCTGGAGTGCGGCGGGGTGTTTATCAATGGCTTTAGCGCCAGTGACGCGCGCGTGGCCTTTGGCGGCGTGAAGAAAAGTGGTTTTGGCCGTGAGCTTTCCCACTTTGGTTTGCACGAGTTTTGTAACGTGCAGACGGTGTGGAAGAACAGAGTGTAACCGCCATCCTTACAGAGGCCCCGACGACGAGGGCCTCTGTCATTTCTCTGCAATGGTTCTGTCATTTTCGTTTCGTAGACTCGCACGCGTCTAACGTCTTGTTACTGAAGAAAATTATGAACCTAACGCAAATTTATCGTCGTATTGCGCAGCGCATTATCCCCCGCCAGTTTGGTCTGCTGACCGGTATCTTTTGTATTATCGGCCTCTTTTCCGCCCTGCAACTCTCCTCGTCGTTCCTGCTCAATGCCTCCCTTAAGGAAGCGCAACGCAACGAGCAGCAAAACCTGCTGGCGTACCAGCAGCAGAGCAAGCTGGATCTGGCTCGCGTTTCCCTGCTGGCCGCAAGCGATCTGCTTAACCGCTCCGGCGTCTGGTTTATGCAGGATAAAGAGACCGGCTCCGAGGGCAGCTGGCACAGCCTGATGGACGACGCGCAAAAGGCGCTGGCCGTTTCGCAGCAGGCGTGGAATGCCTGGCTGGCGCTTAATCCGCCAAAAGATGACGCCCTGGTGAACAGCTATCAGCTTTTTTACGGCGCGATAAAAGAGCAGGCGGAAGGGCTGGTGAAAACCAACACCATCGATGCGTTTTTTGCCGTGCCAGCGCAGGCGTTTCAGACCGACTTTAATGACAACTATGCCCGCTATCAGCAAGCAAGCGAGAAGCAGGCGCTCAAAGGGCGTCAGTCATTGATTGCGCAGCTCTCCGGTCTGCAAACGCTGTTCCTGCTTGCGCCTGTTCTGTTGCTCGCTATTGCGGTTGCCGTCTGGTTCGGGATGTCCCGGTGGGTAATTACCCCGTTGCGGCGCTTGATTGCGCATATCAACCGGCTGGCCGCGGGCGATCTTTCCGGTACCCCTCCTGGCGTGATGCGTTTTAACCGTGAAATTGCGCAGCTCAGCGACAGTATTGCCACCATGCAGAACGGGCTACAGCAGCTGGTGACCCAGGTCAGCGATGCGACCACCGCCATGGTGGAAAACATTGGCGCACTGGCGCAGGGCAATCAAAAGCTGTATCACCAGTCGGCGCGTCAGGCCAAAGAGCTGGAAGACGTGACGGCGCATATCGCGACTCTGGAAACCCACGTAGAAGGCAACACGGGCTATGCGAAGCTTGCCAGCTCGCGGGCGGATGAGGCGCGCCAGGCCGCGGCGGGAGGGGATCTGATGATGTCGACCGTCAATGCGTCGATGCAGGCGATCGTCGACCGATCCTCAGAGATGCGGGGGATCGTGGCGATGATCGACAGCGTCGCGTTTCAGACCAACATTCTGGCGCTGAATGCGGCAATTGAAGCGGCTCACGCGGGAAACCAGGGGCGCGGGTTCGCCGTTGTCGCTCGTGAAGTGGGGCTGCTGGCGAGGAAGAGCAGCCATTCGACGCAAACCATTCAGGAGCTTATCAACCGTTCCCTTCAGGGGATCGAAGATGGGTCACGGGCCGTTAACCGTCTGGAAGATAACCTGCAGCAGGTGACGGGGCTGGTGGGAACATTAAGCAGTTTGCTGAATGAGATCTCCGCGGCCACGCTGAGTCAGGGGGAGAGTATTCATCAGATGACGCGCCAGCTTCAGGCGCTGAATCAGGTGTCGCGGCAGACCGACAGCCTTGTCTCTGACGCGTCCGATGCCTCTGAGCGCCTGCACAAACAGTCGGATCTTTTATTGCAGGCGGTTTCGCGTTTTCGTCTCAGTGCCTGACGCAACACATAAGCGTCTGTTATACTCGCAGCCCGTTTTAGCCTGAGGGCAAGGAGCAAAGAGAGTGGCTGCGGTCATCCATAATGAGATGCTGGACGAGATTCTGGCGCAGGTTCGTCCGTTACTTGGAAAAGGAAAGGTTGCCGACTATATTCCGGCCCTTGCCTCGGTCAGCGGGAATAAGCTGGGAATTGCAATTTGTACGATAGACGGTCAGCGTTACCAGGCCGGTGACGCCACGGAACGTTTTTCCATCCAGTCTATTTCGAAAGTGCTGAGTCTGGTTGCGGCCATGCGACAGTACGAGGAAGAGGAGATCTGGCAACGGGTGGGTAAAGATCCCTCCGGGCAGCCGTTTAACTCTCTGCTACAGCTTGAGATTGAACAGGGTAAACCGCGTAACCCCTTTATCAACGCCGGGGCGCTGGTGGTCTGCGATATGCTGCAAAGCCGTCTCAGCGCGCCACGCCAGCGCATGCTTGAAATTGTTCGCCAGCTCTCAGGCGTTGACGATATTGCTTATGATTCAGTGGTCGCCCGTTCGGAGTTCGAGCACTCTGCGCGTAACGCCGCCATTGCCTGGTTGATGAAATCATTCGGCAATTTCCATAATGATGTGGCGACCGTACTGCAAAACTATTTCCACTACTGCGCGCTGAAAATGAGCTGCGTGGAGCTGGCGCAGACCTTCCTGTTCCTTGCTCATCAAGGGCACGCACCACATCTCGATCAGGAGGTGGTTTCACCTATGCAGGCGCGTCAGGTCAATGCCCTGATGGCGACAAGCGGGATGTATCAGAACGCGGGCGAATTTGCCTGGCGCGTCGGTCTTCCGGCCAAGTCGGGCGTCGGGGGTGGGGTGGTTGCCATTGTACCGCATGAGATGGCCATTGCTGTCTGGAGCCCGGAGCTGGATGAGACGGGTAATTCACTGGCCGGTGTGGCGGTTCTGGAGAAACTGACCCAACGCCTGGGACGTTCTGTTTACTGATGTCTGACCTGGATCCTCTTTTTTCTCGCCTGGCGCGATCGACCTTTCGGTCGCGCTTTCGCTTAGGCACAAAAGAACGACAGTACTGCTGGGACAAAGGTGCCGATACCATTGAC
The DNA here is from genome assembly GCF_050031595.1 of Enterobacter cloacae complex sp. 309I3. NCBI lineage: Bacteria > Pseudomonadati > Pseudomonadota > Gammaproteobacteria > Enterobacterales > Enterobacteriaceae > Enterobacter > Enterobacter cloacae complex sp. 309I3. The sequence goes on from NZ_JBLGWI010000001.1 coordinate 2,433,936, forward strand.
CAGCATGCTGCCGACTTTATTGCGAAGCGTCTTGCCCCCGCGCACCCCGTCAACGACGGTAAACAGACCCCCATGCGCGGCCATCCGGTGTTTATTGCCCAGCACGCGACCGCCACCTGCTGTCGCGGCTGTCTGGCGAAATGGCACAACATTCCGCAAGGTGTTCAGCTCACCGCGCAGCAACAGCACTATATCGTCGGCGTGATCCACCACTGGCTGGTGTTGCAGATGAACGCCTGATGTTGATGGGTGCTGATCCTGTTGTAATTGTGTTATAGATGCACGCTATGAGATCCCCCGCGTGGTGACGGGTCAGTTAGTTGCCATAAGTTATTATATGGAATGATATTTAATGCGTTCAGACCCCGCTGCCTTCACGCTTTTTCGCCCTGAATCGCCGCTGCGTAATGCGGCGGGTATCTTTATTCTCACCACCTTGTTCTACTTTATCGGTGCGGAATTACGTCTGGTCGAAGCCTTGTCGCTGTTCTGGCCGCTGAATGGCGTGATGGCGGGCGTCTTTGCCCGTTTTACCTATCTCAATCGCCTGCATAACTACGCGGTGTCGTACGTCGCCATGCTGATGTACGACGCGGTCACCACCAACTGGGGAATGGCCTCGGTGGTCATCAACCTGTCGAATATGGTCTTTATCGTCGTTGTCGCATTGCTGGTGGTGCGTGATAAACGGTTGATGAAGAAAACCCCCGATCCCATTAATGCGCTGCGGCTGTTCAATTATTGTCTGATCGCCGCCTTATTATGTGCGCTGCTCGGCGCGACCGGGTCGGTGGGGATCGACAGCCATACCTTCTGGCCGCTGTTTGCCGACTGGTTCAGCGAGCAGTTCTCAACCGGCGTGCTCATTTTACCCTGCATGCTCACGGTCAGTATGCCGACGCGGGCATTCAAACTGCGTCTGGAGCAACTTTTACCGGTCATTGCGCTGATTGTCTCGGTGATGGCATCGGTGGTGATTGGCGGGGCGGGAAGCCTTGCCTTTCCGCTGCCGGCGCTGATCTGGTGTGCGGTCCGCTACTCCTTGCCCGCGACCTGTCTGCTGACGTTTCTGACCGGCGGTCTGGAGATCGTTCTGGTCGCTAACTCCATTATCAATATCGCCGTGGGCACGCCGCTCTCTACCCCGATGATGTTCTCCGCACGGCTGGGGATTGCCACCATGGCGATCTGTCCGGTTATGGTCTCCGTCAGTATGGCGGCCATTAATTCGCTCATCCGTCAGGTGTCGTTGCGCGCGGATTATGATTTTCTGACCCACGTTTATTCACGCTCCGGGCTCTATGAGGCGTTAAAGCGGGAAGAGGCGCAGCGGCAGACACGTTTTCTGACCGTGATGCTGCTGGATATCGATTACTTCAAAAGCATCAATGATAACTATGGGCATGAGTGTGGCGACCGCGTGCTGGCCGGGTTTGCCCGCGAGGTCCAGCAGGTTGTCGGAGACGATGGTATGGTGGCGCGTATGGGCGGAGAAGAGTTCGCGGTTGTGGTGAACACCGGTGACGCGCAGCACGGCTTTGCGCTGGCGGAACGTATCAGACTCACCATTGCCGCTCATCCGTTTACCTGGCGCCAGCAAACGCTCTATCTTACCGTGAGTATTGGTCTCGGGAGCGGGAAGGCGGCGTCGTGGCAGTTGACCGAAGTCTTCAACAGGCTGATGGCCGAAGCAGACGATCATCTCTATCGTTCCAAAAAAGCGGGAAGAAATCGCACCAGTGCGCGTGTGTCAGACGATCCCATTACCCCGACCCCGGAGAGTGAAACCTGAGCGTAGCCCGCATTCTGCCGGGGATAAATCATAACGAATAGCAGATAAATTGCTTGCTAGGTATTTTTAACGTCAATAAGATACCGCAAGAAAGCTATCGGAAAATTCGCAGAATGAATGCAGCTGACAAACTCAGTAGAACCCCTCGTGTACCAGGAAGCCGGTTTGTCAAACGTATGTATCTGATGCGTATTCTCGGCACGTTTCTCTGTTTTGTTCCCATCCTCTCCGTACTGATTGAACAGAATCGTTCAATCTGGCTGATGTGTTTGCTGGCGTTGAACGCGTTTATCTGGCCTACGCTTGCCTGGTATCGGGCGCGAAATTCGGCCATGCCGCTGGTGACTGAGCATCAGAATCTGGTGCTGGACGCCGGGGCGGGGGGATTCTGGATCGCCATGATGGCGGTTAATCCGCTGCCGTCGGTGGTCATTGCCACCATCATGCTGACCGACCGGCTCTCGGCAGGGGGCGTTACGCTGATGAGAAAGGCGGCCATCACCATGGTGGGCGTTTTTCTGGTGACCTGGCTGACGCAGGGAATGGCGGTGGATATGTACGTTTCGCAGCGCACCATGTTTGCCACGCTGCCGCTGATTGCAATTTATCTGCTGGCGCTGAGCATATTAACGGACAGCATTGCGCTGCGCCTGCGGATCAAGAGCCGGGAGCTTGAGCGGATCGCGATGATGGATCCGCTACTGGATATCGCGAACCGACGGCTGCTCGAAAAGCGCATTGACCACGAACTGAATAAACTGCGCCAGACGTGCCGGGAATCGGCCCTGATGTTCATCGATATCGACAATTTTAAAGACGTTAACGATCGTTTTGGTCATAAGGTTGGGGATGCATTGCTGGCGGCCGTCTCGCAAATACTGCATTTGTCGACACGCCCGAACGATACCCCCGCACGCCTTGGCGGTGATGAATTTGTGGTGTTGCTGCCGGATACCACCCTTGAAGAGGCGCAAGTTGTCGCCAGACGCATTATGGATGCGGCTGCAATGAAAAAGGAGGTGGCTCAGGAGACGGTGCATTGCACGCTCAGCATCGGTATCGCCTGTGCCACGCGAGAAATGATAAGCGTAACCGACTGGCTACAGGCCGCGGACAACGCCCTGTACCGCGCCAAGCGGGACGGTAAGAACAGAATATTCGCGCACTGACAATGTCTCTGTTTAGGCTACGCTTTGAGTAACGCTTTGCGTCAGGAGACGTTATGAAAACACCTGCAACCCCAGCAAATGAAATGGAACGTCTGAACTCGCTGCGCGAGTCAGGCCTGCTTGAGATCGACAGTTCCCCGGCGTTTGACCGACTGACACGTCTGGCAAAACGCTTCTTCCAGGTTCCCCTGGCGATGGTCAATCTTATTGATGAACACTCGCTGATTGTGAAGTCGGCCGATGGTCAGGCGCCTGACACCGTTCCGCGTAATATCTCGTTTTGCGGCCATACGATCCTCAGCGAAGCGCCGCTGGTGGTTGCCGATATGCGTCAGGACGATCGATTTGCCGATAATCCGCTGGTGGCCGGTGAGCCCGGCGTAAGGTTCTATGCCGGTTTTCCACTGCGTTTACGTGACGGGGCGAGCGTGGGATCGCTGTGCCTGATTGATTATTCTCCTCGTGAATTTTCCGCAGCCGATCTTGCCGTGCTGGGCGATCTGAGCGCACTGGCGGAAGACGAGTTTGCTGCCGTCAGCGCGGCGACAACCGATGAATTAACCGGTCTGTTTAACCGTCGGGGCTTTAACCAGCTGCTCCGGTTCACGCTCTCCGTAGCCAGACGCCGGGCGGAGCCGTTAACTCTGGGCTGGCTGGATCTGGATCGCTTCAAAGAGATTAACGATCGCTACGGACATGAAGAGGGCGACAACGCGCTGAAAGTGATGGCGGAACTGATGCGCACCTCTTTCCGTGAAGCGGATTTGCTGGTTCGCTTTGGCGGCGATGAGTTTGCCGTGCTGTTTGCCGATACCGACGAGCAGGGGGCCTGGATTGCCATGCAGTATCTGGCCGAGCAGGTTGAACAGTACAATGCGCGCAGGCTGCATCCCTGGTCACTCCATTTTTCCTGGGGGCTGAGCGAGTTCGATCATAACGGCAACGATCTGCAGCAGTGGATGAAAGACGCGGATGAAAAAATGTATGCCATGAAGCAGCAGCGCAAGCGCGCAACATGACATAACAAAAGCCTATGTCTGATGTGATTGCGTTACGTAAATGTTAAATGCACAGTGAGCGTATTCAACGTAAGGAAAACCCATGAATACCTCACTGCAGATCAAAACCCTCACCCGGGACGATATTCTCACCCACCTCGATGCGCTGGCCGATATCCTTGAAAATTGTGTCAGGGGCGGCGCTTCCGTCAGTTTTATGTTGCCATTCAGTACCGATAAAGCTCGTGCTTTCTGGCAGGATATTGCTGGGAGCGTAGAGCGTAACGAACGCGTTGTGCTGGCCTGCATCGATTCTCAGGATGGCGTGATTGGCACCGTGCAGCTCATTACCGATCAGCCGGAAAACCAGCCGCATCGTGCCGATGTGGCAAAGCTGCTGGTGCATGAAAAAGCGCGTCGTAAAGGTGCCGCGATGGCGTTAATGGAGGAGCTGGAAGTGCAGGCCAGAGCAAGAGACATCTCGGTGCTGGTGCTGGATACCTCAACCGGCAGCGGAGCGGAGACCTTCTACCAGCGCGCTGGCTGGCAAAAAGTGGGAGAGATCCCGCGTTATGCGCTAATGCCGGATGGCGCGATGACTGCCACATCGGTCTTCTATAAGTTCTTGTGATTATTTCCCTCAATGACGTGATGAATTGATCAAAAGCGGGGTTCTGGTCGAAAACCTTTGGTAAGTTATCATACCAATTTAATCAGGTTGTACGACTAATCATAAAAGGACCCCATTGTGAACACACTTAACCGTCGTGATTTCCCCGGTGCTCTCTACCCCGAACGAATCATTCAGTTTGGCGAGGGCAATTTCCTGCGTGCGTTTGTCGACTGGCAAATCGACCTGTTAAACGAACATACCGATCTCAATGCCGGCGTCGTGGTCGTACGCCCAATTCAAAGCGACTTCCCGCCGTCATTAAGCACTCAGGATGGCCTGTATACCACGATCATTCGGGGTCTGAATGAGCAGGGCGAGGCGGTCAGCGAAGCGCGTCTTATCCGCTCGGTGAATCGGGAGATTAGCGTCTACAGCCAGTACGATGAATTTCTGAAACTGGCGCACAATCCGGAGATGCGTTTTGTCTTCTCCAACACCACCGAGGCGGGGATTAGCTGGCACGCGGGCGATCGTTTCGAAGATGCGCCAGCGGTGAGCTATCCAGCGAAGCTGACGCGGCTGCTGTTTGAGCGCTTCAGCCATTTTAACGGCGCAGCGGACAAAGGCTGGATCATCATTCCGTGCGAGCTAATAGACTATAACGGCGAAGCGCTGCGCGAACTGGTGCTGCGCTATGCACAGGCATGGGCACTGCCAGCGGAATTTATTCAGTGGCTGAATGCGCATAACAGCTTCTGCTCCACGTTAGTTGACCGCATTGTAACGGGGTATCCGCGCGACGAAGCGGCGACGCTGGAAGCCGGGCTTGGCTATCACGATGCGTTCCTGGATACCGCTGAACATTTCTACCTGTTTGTTATTCAGGGGCCTGAATCCCTGGCCAGCGAACTGCGTCTGGACAAATTCCCGTTAAACGTGCGGATTGTGGATGACATTAAGCCGTACAAGGAGCGCAAAGTGGCGATTCTCAACGGCGCGCACACAGCGCTGGTGCCGGTGGCGTTCCAGGCGGGGCTGGATACGGTGGGCGAGGCGATGAATGATGCCGACATATGCGCATTCATCGAAAAAGCGATCTATGAGGAAATCATTCCGGTCCTGGATTTGCCGCGTGATGAACTGGCCTCTTTCGCCAGCGCCGTTACGGGTCGTTTCCGCAATCCGTATATCAAGCATCAGCTGCTGTCGATTGCCCTTAACGGCATGACCAAGTATCGCACGCGCATTCTGCCGCAGCTGTTGGCGGGGGTGAGGGCATCTGGCACGTTGCCCGCTCGCCTGACGTTCGCGCTGGCCGCACTGATCGCGTTCTACCGTGCAGAGCGTAACGGGGAGAACTATCCGGTGCAGGATGATGCGCACTGGCTTGCTCGTTACCAACAGCTGTGGGCGCAGCATCACGATAAACAGATCACCACCCGCGAGCTGGTCGCCTCCGTTTTAAGCGTTACTGAGCACTGGGAGCAGGATTTAACTCAGGTAGAGGGTCTTGTCGGTCAGGTTTCGCGCGATCTCGACGCGATTCTGCAACAGGGGATGCGGGCCGCAGTAAAACCGCTTTGTTAAACCATATCCGGCTTCGGCCGGGTATTTTATACCTTATTAGTTACAACATACTATGAACTCGTTTATGTAAAGCAGGCTCTAGCACCGTGCGGTTTATTGCTTATCAGGTGATAAAATGCAATCTCTTATTAACAAGCTTGCAACCGTGACAGGGATCACGTTTAATAACGCGGCTCTTTCCTTTCCTGAAGCTGACTATGATTGTTCGTCCCAAACAGCACTGGCTACAACTGATTTTCGTCTGGCACGGTTCGGTACTTCCTAAAATCTATACCCGGTTGTTACTTAACTTCCTGCTATCCATCGCCGTTATTCTGATGCTGCCGTGGTATACCTCGCTGGGCATCAAATTTACCGTTGCGCCGTTCAGCATCCTGGGTGTGGCCATCGCTATCTTTCTGGGGTTCAGAAACAACGCCTGCTATTCACGCTACGTTGAGGCGCGCCAGCTGTGGGGGCAACTGATGATAGCGGCACGCTCGTTATTTCGCGAGGTTAAAAACACCTTGCCGGATGATAAACATCTGGGTGAGTTCGTCCGCCTGCAGATCGCCTTTGCCCATTGTCTGCGCATGACCCTGCGTCGTGAAAAGGGGGAAGGGCAACTGGCGCGCTATCTGGCGGCGGAGGATTTACGCAACGTCATGGCCGCCAATTCCCCGGCGAACCGTATTCTGTTGATCATGGGTGAATGGCTGGCCGTCAGACGCCGTAACGGAGACCTCTCCGATATTCTGTTCCACAGCCTGAACAACCGTCTCAACGATATGTCGATTGTCCTGTCAGGCTGCGAGCGCATCGCCACCACGCCCGTGCCATTTGCTTATACGCTTATCCTGCACCGTACGGTCTATCTGTTCTGCATCATGCTGCCGTTCGCGCTGGTTGTTGACCTGCACTACATGACGCCGTTTGTCTCTGCGCTGATTTCGTATACCTTTATTTCGCTGGATACGCTGGCAGAAGAGCTGGAAGATCCGTTTGGTACCGAAGACAACGACCTGCCGCTGGACGCCATCTGCAACATGATGGAACGCGATCTGCTGCAGATGAACGATGAAGAGAACATTCCGGAAAGGCTGATGCCGGATAAGTATTATCAGCTGACCTGACGGGCGTTCCACTCGTCCCGGGTGATTTCCCACAGCTCAGAATCGAGCATACCGCTGACGTACGCTTTCTTTTCCGTTCTGATAAGCCGCATGCCGCTATTGTCTGAAATACGACGGGAGCGGCTATTGGCGGCCGCCTTCGGCGCGCGCAATACGGGTTTGTTCAGCGTGTTAAACCAGTAATCCGTTGCCGCAATGCTGGCTTCGCGCATATATCCCTTTCCCTGAAACTCCGGCGCCAGCCAAAACCCGCGGTTGTTATCTTCCACATCGTACAGGCAGATAACCCCCATCAGTTCGTCCGGCGCGTCACGACGGCGGATGCTCCAGAACCAGGCAATCCCTTTCGCCATATCCGGCAGCGCCACGTTGTTGACATAGTTTTCCGCGCCGTTATCCGGGTAGGGCCAGGGCACGGAAGAGACCAGATAGCGGACGATCTCCCAGCGCGGATAGCGCTTTTGTATCTGAACGGCATCTTCGGCAACCAGCGGTTTTAGCAGCAAGCGTTCTGTCGTGAGCGTCGGTATCGTCATCCGCAGATCTCCATATTTAAGCGTTAAGATTTTGTTTGCGTTCTGGTATTTTCATCTCTATCACATTCAGTTGAGGCGTGCTGAGTTTATACCCTACCAAAAATAGGCATCATTTCTTCAATGGCGAAATTTTAATGCGCTTGTGGTCTCTTTTAACCGGACGTGTTTTCCAGGATCTCCTGCAGCATGGCAAAGAGATAGAGGAGGCCATTGCTCGTCGTGATACCCGTGTTTTGAATCATTCCACCCCCGAGCTGGTAGGGTATTTTTCTCGCCCCTTCAGCGAGCTTCCGCGTCAAAATCCTTACCCGGTAGCGGCGCTGTTACCTCTTTTTTTAGTGGCGTTTGCGTTAAACCTTCTGCCTTTTCTCAGCGCGTTGCAGGGTTTGTCACCTTTACACCATGCACTGAGCTTTTTCGCACCATCATTAATAATGACAGGCGCGCTCATTGTTATCAGCGTGCTTCTGGCCCGAGGGGTAACGTCAGGATTGTTGGGGTTTATGGCAGTGTTCATCATTCTGCTGGTCATAACTCTCGTTCAGGTTCTGCATCTTCTGTTTTCTCATAGCGGAAACCTTTGGCCACTGGTCACCGCATCCTTCGCGCTGATACTTTGTCGGATGGTAATGAATAGCAGCGGCTTTGTGCTGTTTACCCTCTATTGTCGCACTCAGCGTCTTGCCAGAGTTGCACGTGAAATCCGGTTAAAAAACCATTAAAGAGGTGATATGACGTTACGAAAAGCACATCCGCAGGAAGCTGAAATACTCTGGAATATTCGCAATCAGGCGATTCGTCACGGCTGTAAAACCAGTTACGACGCGGACGTCATTGCGCGCTGGACGCCCGACGACATGCCGGAGCATTATCGGCAAATGGTCATTGAATACCCTTTTTACGTGGTGGAAGATGAAAAGGGCGACATTGCGGCAACTGGCTATCTTGATCTGGATACCCACTGTCTGGAGGCGATATTCACCTTGCCGGCGGCATCCGGAAAAGGCATGGCGACCCGGATTATCGAGGCGCTCAAACAGGAGGCACATAGCCGGGGGTTAACCCGCCTGACGCTCGATGCAACGCCTAACGCCCGGTCGTTTTACCAGAAGCTGGGGTTTGTCACGCTGAGCGAAAAGTATCATCACTCGCGCATGGCGGGCGCTGATTTACGCTGTTTTGAAATGGCGATCAACTTGTAATGTGAGGAACGCATGGCTGTCACGGTAAGACCTTTAAGCGCAGACGATTACGCCCAGTGGCGACCGCTATGGGACGGATATACCCATTTTTATGACTGCTTTCTCGATGAATCGGTTACCGCATCGACATGGGAAAGGGCGCTCTCAGCGCATTCACCGATGTTCTGCCGCGTAGTAGAGAAAGACGAAAAGATCATTGGTTTCGCGATGTGCATTCTCCACGAAGGCACCTGGTCAACGGCCCCCGTTTGCTACCTGGAAGATCTGTTTGTTGATGCCACCGAACGCGGTGCGGGGGCCGGGAAGGCGCTCATTGATGCCCTGATAGCCGAAGGCAAGCGCGAAGGGTGGTCGAAACTGTATTGGGTGACCCGGGAGAACAACCCGGCGCGTAAACTCTATGACAAATACGGCGAAGCTGACGATTACGTACGTTACCGCCTCTCGCTGTAAGCCTGAATCACCTGTGTTTGTATCACACTGTATCTGTGTACCGGATACATACACAGGATTGCAATAAACCCCCTTTCGCACATATCCGCTATACAAACGCGTGTTGTTATATCCCCGTCAACTGTTCTTAACCGGAGATACCAACATGTTCAGCAAACTCGCGTATTCAACCCTGGCGTTAACCGTTTCTCTTGGCACCGTTATGTCCTGTCAGGCCGAAGTCACCGGCAAAGATGTTGCCGCAGCCTTCGATCACCCTCAGCAAATTAACGCTGGCGATCTGAATATCGGCTATGTCGATATCGGACCAAAAGAGGGACAGCCGGTGATTCTGTTACATGGCTGGCCCTACGATATTCACAGCTATGCCGAAGTCGCACCCGCGCTGGCGGCAAAAGGTTACCGGGTCATTGTGCCTTCGCTGCGCGGCTACGGCACCACGCGCTTCCTGTCAGCAAGCACGCCGCGTAACGGCCAGCCTTCGGCCATGGCGAAAGATATCGTTAACCTGATGGATGCCCTCAACATTAAGCAGGCTGTTTTTGCGGGATACGACTGGGGCGCCCGTACGGCGGACATTGTCGCGGCGCTGTGGCCTGAACGCGTCAAATCCCTTGTTTCGGTAAGTGGCTATCTCATCAGCAGCCAGCAGATTGGTAAACAGCCGCTGCCGCCAAAAGCAGAGCAGCAGTGGTGGTATCAGTTCTATTTCGCAACAGAACGCGGTGCCGAAGGCTATGCCAAAAATACCCATGACTTCGCCCGTCTGATCTGGTCTCAGGCCTCACCAGACTGGAAGTTTTCCGATGCGACCTTTAACGCCAGCGCAAAATCCCTGGATAACCCCGATCACGTCGCGGTTACGCTCAGCAACTATCGCTGGCGTTTAGGCCTCGAAAAAGGCGAGCGTAAATACGACAGCTACGAACAAAAGCTGGCGACATTGCCAAATATCACCGTTCCGACAATCACCATCGAAGGCGGCAACAACGGGGCGCCACATCCTGCGCCGCAAGCCTATGCCGGTAAATTCACCGGTAAATATGAACACCGCACCTTTGGGGCCACCGTGGGGCACAACCCGCCGCAGGAGGATCCGCAGGATTTCGTCAAGGCGGTTATCGACGCGGATAAGCTGTGATATGTGCTATTTTCAATACGTTACCCCTCAGTCAGGAGATCCCGGTGGAGCATATTGATCATATTCTTGTCGTCGATGACGACAGGGATATTCGTGAATTGATTGTCGACTATCTCGTCAAGTCGGGCTATCGCGCGTCTGGCGCGGCGAACGGCAAAGAGATGCGGGCCGTGCTAGATAAACAGCATGTCGATCTGGTGGTGCTGGACGTGATGATGCCAGGCGATGACGGATTAACGCTCTGCCGGGGACTGCGCAGCGGTAAACATAAAGATCTGCCGATCCTGATGCTGACCGCGCGCAACGAAGAGACAGACCGGATCCTGGGGCTGGAAATGGGGGCCGATGACTATGTCGTGAAGCCCTTTGTTGCGCGCGAACTGCTGGCGCGTATCAAAGCCATTTTGCGCCGTTTTCGCACCATGCCACCCAATCTGCAGGTGACCGAGGCCGGGCGCCTGGTGATGTTCGGCGACTGGCAACTGGACACCGTTGCCCGTCACCTGATCGACAGCGAAGGGATGATTGTGGCACTCAGCGGGGCGGAATACCGACTTCTGCGCGTGTTCCTAGACCATCCTCAGCGTGTGCTGAGCCGCGATCAGTTGCTTAACCTGACCCAGGGGCGAGATGCTGAACTCTTTGAGCGCTCGATTGACCTTCTGGTCAGTCGGGTTCGTCAGCGACTGAATGAAGATGCCCGCACGCCGGCCTACATCAAGACCGTTCGCAGCGAAGGGTACGTTTTTACCATGCCGGTGATCATCAAAGAGGCCAATGAATGAGGCTCTGGCCACGCTCGTTACTGACGCGACTGCTGATCATCGTGATGCTGGGGCTCCTGCTGGCCAACGCGCTCAGCCTCACGCTGGTCATGCTTGAGCGGATGCGCAGCGCCCGCACGGTGATGCTCGGCAACCTGGAATATGACGTTTCCACCAGTGTGGCCATCCTCGACCGGCTTCCCGCAAAGGAGCGTCCAGCCTGGCTGGAACGACTGGCGCGGTGGAACTATCGCTACATTCTGGGCACCGGTGAACCGGGGCCTGCACCGCATGACAAACGCTCGCAGGATGCCATCCGCACCCTGACAGAGGCGCTGTCGGCAACCTGGCCACTGACGTTTACTGCCGTGCCGGGGCCGGTTTCCCATATTCAGGCCCACCTTACGCTGAGCGATGGTTCGCCGCTAACCATTGACCTTATCCCCCGAATGCCTCCGGTCGCCAGTTGGCTGCCTGTAGTGCTTGTGTTGCAGCTGCTGCTTCTGGCGTTCTGCTCATGGATTGCCGTGCGCCAGGTTATTCGACCCTTTTCTCAGTTTACCCGGGCGGTGGATTCCCTTGACCCGGCAGCAAGCTCGCCGATGACCGAGACAGGGCCAGTCGAGGTGCAACGGGCCGCACACGCCTTTAATGCGATGCAGGCGCGTATCCAGTCTTACCTGCGAGAGCGCGCGCAGATCCTGGCTTCCGTATCGCACGACCTTCAGACCCCGATAACGCGCATGAAGTTACGCGTCGAAATGGCGGACCAGCCGGAACTGCGGGACAAGTTGCTCAACGACCTGGACAATATGACGCGCCTGGTGCGGGAAGGAATAGCGTATGCCCGGTCATCAGAATCTCTGGAAGAGACCTCGCTCAAGCTTGAATTGAATGCCTGGATAAACAGCATCGCCAGCGATTACCAGGACATCGGGAAAAACGTGCAGCTTCAGGCAATCGATGCCCGTCTGCCCGTGGTCACGCGTCCGCAGGCGCTACGCCGGGTGATGACCAATCTGCTGGATAATGCGCTGAAATTTGGCGACTACGCCGTCATTACGATTCATTCAGATGCCCATCATGTCACGATCGCCATTCGCGATGGCGGACCGGGGATACCGGACGCCGAACTGGAGGCGGTATTGCAGCCGTTTTATCGGGTGGAAACCTCACGAAACCGCGACACTGGGGGCACCGGATTAGGGCTGGCGATCGCCGCCCAGTTGACTGCGCAGTTAGGCGGGAAATTGCATCTGGCGAACCACGCCGAGGGTGGGCTGGACGTTTCGATTACGCTGCCGCGCGGGTAATTGTACGGTTTTGTATCGGACAGCCTTCATGATACGCGCGCAGACAATTCGCGCTGATTTGCACACATCCTGAACATATCAACACGGTGAAATAACCTCACTGCAGCTTCGCAGGGCATCTGTAATGTGAGGTCACTATGTTTCTGATAATCGCTTTTCTGGGCGGGATGATAAGCCTGCTCAGCCCATGCACACTCCCGGTTATTCCACTGCTGTTTGCCGGGTTCCAGGGGCAACGACGGCATATTCTGGCGTTGCTCGCGGGGATGATTGTAATGTTCACCCTCGTGGCACTGGTAGCTACCGCCGCCAGCAACTGGATCGCCCAGGCGACGATAGCAGGGCGCTGGGTCGCACTGGTTGTACTGGCAATAGCCGCACTGGCACTCATTTTCCCGACATTCGCCCAGCGTATTGCCGGACCGGCCGTCAGCGCAGGTAATCTTCTCAACACACGCAGCGGACAGACGCGCGGTACTCTCTCCGCATTTCTGGCAGGGCTGGCCGTCGGGTTGCTCTGGTCGCCGTGCGCCGGACCGATTCTGGGTGCCATCTTCAGCCTGAATATTGCCGGTCACTCCGCCATTGCCACGGGGGCACTGCTGGCCGCTTATGGCAGCGGATGCGCGCTGATGCTGGGGCTGCTGGTTATCGGTGGTCGCGCGCTGATGGCACCCCTGCGTGCCAGATCGGCATTGATGGAAAGGTTACGCAAGGGGGCGGGCGTGTTGATGTTAGCGACCGTTGCGTTTAACGCCACCGGGATGACGTCCGTTCTGAAAGGCACCAACGGCGTCGCAGACCGTCTGGAAAACTCGCTCCTGACGCTGGCGAAACCCGCAACGGCACCGGTGAAGCTTCAGCCGGTGGTGATGACCGAACCCAGCAGCCAGTTACCCTCCTTAAGCGGCGGAACAGGATGGGTAAATGGTGACCCTGTCACGTCTGACTCTCTGCGGGGGAAGGTAGTATTGATTGATTTCTGGACGTGGGACTGCATCAACTGTCAGCATACGCTCCCGCACGTTCGCGACTGGGCCAAAAAGTACCAGGCGCAGGGTCTGGTGGTGATAGGTGTGCATACGCCGGAATACCCGTGGGAAAAACCGCTCAGCTCGGTGCAAAAAGCGGTGACGAAATGGCAGCTCCCGTATCGGGTGGTCACGGATAATAACTATAAGATCTGGAACGCCTTCGGGAATCAGTACTGGCCCGCGCACTACTATTTCGATGCCAAAGGGCAGTTGCGCTACACCTCCTTTGGCGAAGGCAATTATGACCAGCAGGAAAAAGTCATTCAGCAGTTGCTGAAAGAGGCCCGCTCCTGAGCCGACTTATGGCTGACGTTGAGCAACGATAAACAAGCGTGGAAATGCCAGCAGTATCTGCCCGTTTTCCTGAAGCGGATACTGCTCTTCCAGCAGTTCATGGTAGCGTTGCAGGAACTGCTTCTGCTCGCTTTCGTTCAACTCCTGTAACCACGGACGCAGCCCCGTGGCGCTGACCCAGTCAATAATCGCCTGATGCGATCCCATTTTATGGAAGTAGGTCGTGCGCCAGATATCCACGTCGCAGCCTGCCTCCGTCAGAATATCGTAATACGCATGGACACCGGGCAGAGGTTCACGACCACGATCCGGATAACCTTGTTCAACAGCCACTTCACGCATCGAAACGTGTGTCGGTTCAAGCCAGTTATCCGGCATCTGGATCGCCAGCACGCCGTTTAGCTTCAGCAGCGAAACCAGATGCGGCAGGAGATCGTAATGGTCAGGGATCCACTGTAGCGAGGCATTCGCATAAATCAGGCCCAGCGGCTGGCCTGGCTTGTACTGCCGGATATCGGCCTCAACAAAGTGGCAATCGGGCAACGCCTGGCGCGCCTCTTCGAGCATCGCCGGTGAGTTATCAACACCAGTGATGTGGGCGGAAGGCCAGCGATGCTTCAACAGCGCGGTGCTGTTTCCCGGTCCGCAGCCTAAATCAACGATGGTGGACACCTCATCCAGTGGAATTCTGGCGAGCAGTTCAGCAGCAGGGCGCGTGCGTTCGGCACCGTATTGCAGATAAAGCGAAGGGTTCCAGTCGGCCATTTTTGCCTCTCCGTGTTGAATTCATCAGCAAGAATAGCACAGGCAGAGACCCGCACTGGGGCAGGTCTCAACCGACGCAGTGACTACAGAACGCCTTTCAGCGCGATATGGTAAAGCAGCATGATCGTTTTGCCGTCGACAATCCTGCCGGTATCAATACCGCGCAAGGCCTCATCCAGCGGCATTTCCAGCACGTCGATATCTTCTCCCTCTGACTTGATGCCGCCGCCCGCGCTGGCCCGATCCTGCGGGTGATACTCTGCGATATAAAAATAGAGTTTTTCCGTGACGGAGCCTGGGCTCATGTAGGCTTCAAAGACTTTCTCAACACGGGAGACACGATATCCGGTCTCTTCTTCCGCTTCCGCCTTGATGCGGCTTTCGGGATCCATGTTATCCAGCAGCCCGGCAGCGGCCTCGATAAGGTCGTCCTCATGGCCATTGATAAAGACCGGAAAGCGGAACTGGCGCGTCAGGATCACCGTTCTTTTATCACGGTTATAGAGCAGTATCGTGGCCCCGTTTCCCCGGTCATACACTTCGCGGCTTTGCCGCTGCCATTCGCCGTCGCGTCGCTGCAGCTCAAAGGTGTACTTTTTCAGGATGTACCAGTTATCCGACAGGGTTTCATTTTCAATGATGCGCACATCTGCACGTTTCGATTGCACGTTTGCTGCTCCTTACGTAGAGTGATCGTCATAAACAGCATTATCATGCACATTCAAGATAAAACGTGCAATATCAGGAATCCACAATGCTCACCAGTCAGCGAAAACAATTAATCCTCGAGAAGCTTGCCGCTGAAGGCCAGGTCCAGTCTAAAGCGCTCAGCGCACATTTCGCGGTGTCAGAAGACACCATTCGTCGTGATCTCCGCGAACTGGCGGCGGAAGGGCGTTTGCAGCGTGTCCATGGCGGTGCGCTGCCGGCCTCGTCGGCCACTGTGCCATTTGCCGAGCGTAAATCGGTGAAGATGGACGCGAAAAAAAATGTGGCCCGTAAAGGCGCAAAGCTCATTTCCCCTGGGCAGGTGGTGATTGTCGACGGCGGCACCACCACATCGGAACTGATCGCGTTTTTACCGGCGGATTTACGCATTACCGTGGTCACACACAGCCCGAGCATTGCCCTTGGGCTCGTCGAGCATCCTTCGATTGAAGTGATCCTGATCGGAGGACGTCTGTACAAACACTCCATCGTGACGGTAGGCGCAGCGGCCATTGAAGGCATCGACAATATCCATGCGGATCTGTTCTTCATGGGGGTTACCGGCATCCATCCTGAAGCGGGGCTTACTACCGGCGATTTCGAAGAGGCGTGCATCAAACGTGCATTTTCCTGCAGGGCCGCCGAGACAGTGGTCCTGGCATCGCCAGAAAAAATTAACACCGCGTCATCGTTTGTGATTGGCGAGCTATCGCTGGCCAATACGATTGTCGTGGAAGATGATACCGATCGCGCCTGGATTAGCGCGGTAAGGGAGAAGGGCGTCTCCGTGGTGACGACCTCAGATCCAGAATAACCCTTGAACCTGCCTGTGATGAGCAGGCAGGTTCAGGCGCATCCTCAGGCCTGAGGGATGCTTTCTAACGAGGTGTAAACGTTCAGCCCGAGCTTACGGGCAACCTCGATATCCATATCAGCTCCCTTAGACGCACCGGCAATACGATAAATCGCGTCGCATTTCCCAATAAGCCGGTGTGCAACGGGATAGAGCATCGCTTCACTGATTTCATCCCCAATGGACGTTGAACCAGCGGCCTTTGCCAGCGGTAGCGCAAGCCATTCACCAATCACCGGAACGTGGCCACGCTGGTACACGGCTAATGCTGCGTTTTCCAGACGGGCAAGGTTTTCATCCATTTTGGCCTGGTCGCCATCAGTCCCGCTGCGCCAGGGGCCCGCGATTAAAATCAACTGTTGTGTCATACATACCTCGTTGCGTGATGGTGCATGAATTTGCACGTTAATAATTGAAGTATCGGTTTTCAGCTCTGAAACGTATCTTAATAGGCAATATCGTGCATATGCAAGCAGTATCATGCATAGTGGTGTTGTTGCATAAGCGCGACGCTGGTCTATGCTCAACATGCAGAGACTCGCCATTCTCTGGGGCAATTGAAAAATAACAATAAGTTGCGTTTCAGGGGGTGGAAATGAATAAGGTCCTGCTCGCATTATTATCCTGCGTGCTGTCGGTCATCTCATTTACTGGCATCGCCGCCGAGCCACGCCAGGAGCCTACTGAGCAGGAGCGGGCCCGAACCGTTTATATTTTTCATCAACCGATTGTGATGTTGCAGGCCAAATTTGGTCTCACGACGCCTGAAGAACGCGTGTTACGTATTCGCCATACCCTGCGCAATTTTACGCAGCAGGACGTACGTGAGCCGCTGAAAATTGTTCCCGTCACCCGTTACAACCAGCAGGGAAGGCTGATTGTCATGAACAATAAGCCTGTTTTATTGCTTACGCAGGCGGACCTGGATGAGGGGGACGATTTGACTCTCGACCAGGCCGCTCAGCGCGTGCTGGCGCGGATGGAGGCGCAACGTACGGCGCTTCGCGATCAATATGACACCGGCTGGCTGGCGCTCTCCGCCGGGAAAACGGTCGTCGGGCTGCTGGTTCTGTCTCTTTTCTGGTACGGGGCGTGGCGGTCGTGGCGCTGGGTTCGCAATGTCTGCCGTCGCCGCATTCTTGAAAACCGCAGCGTTATCCCGCAGAGCTGGCGTAAGTTTGTCGGCGCAATTGAGGCTCGTTTGTATGCTTTGCTGATGATTTTACTGGGCATTCTCGGATTGTATCTCTGGCTGAGTTGGGCGTTCAGCTTGTTCCCCTGGACACGCGTCTGGGGCGCATCGTTAGGCGACTGGACCATGCGCGTGCTGCGGGATATTGCGCTGTCGATTGTCTCGGCCATGCCGGGAATTATGATTGTCCTGATCATCTTTGTGATTACCGCCTTTATTCTGAAGCTCCTGAAGGTGTTGTTAAATCAGGTGGAAGCAGGGCGCCTGCAGCTGCCAGGCATTCATCCTGAAACCGTGGGAGCTACGCGTAAACTGATTTCTGTCGTGGTGTGGTTATTTGCCCTCTCTGCTGCCTATCCGTTTTTACCGGGAGCGAATTCGCTGGCGTTTAAAGGCATTAGCGTCTTCTTTGGCTTGATGCTTACCCTGGGTTCGGCAGGCGTGATGAACCATGCGATGAGCGGACTGGTACTGATCTATTCACGAGCGTTGAGGAAAGGAGACGTTATACGGGTGGCGGATAACGAAGGGCTGGTCACGGAGATAGGCATGCTGGCGACCAAGATCATCACCCGCGAGAACTATGTTGTGACCGTACCTAATGCGGTGGTGGTGAGCGGAAAAATCACCAATCTGAGCGTACAGAATCCTGACGGTGGCGTGAACCTGACGATTGGCGTGACGATTGGCTATGACACGCCGTGGCGACAGGTTCATGCCATGCTGGAGATGGCGGCGAGACGGTCGAAATGTGTTGACCCTTCGCAGCAGCCCCTGGTGCGTCAGCTGGGGCTGATGGACTGGTACATTGCCTATGAGCTGCAGGTAAAATTGCAGCCCGGACAGTCGCTTGCTGAGGCCCGCAATGAACTCCACAGTAACATTCAGGACGTTTTCAACGAGTTCAACGTGCAGATTATGTCGCCAAACTTCGTGATGCAGCCGGAAGGTGCGGTCGTCGTCGCGGAAGAAAACTGGTTCGCAGCACCGGCAGAGAAACCCGCACAAAAGCCATCATGAATCAGTCCGGTGCATGACAGACCGCCTCGATATTATGGCCGTCAGGCGGCCATCATCCTTTTGTGCAATCCTGTCCAATGCCGAAACGGACAAATGGCATATTCAAAACATCAGGGTTCGAACTGCTGAAATACACCATTCCCGTACGGTTATCCATCGGCTTGTATTTTTTCAGCATCTCCAGTTCGATACCGGTACTCATAAATGATTTGCCGTTTTTATCAAACAGGAAGAAACACATTTTATTGTCTTTGCCCGGCTCAATACTTTTATCAGACGCGTTATTCAGTGTCACCTTGTAGCTAACCATGTACTGCGCTTCGCCAGTTGTGCTATCCCATTGACTTCCCTGGGATTGCTTTTCAGCAAAAAGAGTAATACCGCCCTGAGACGCTTTCTGAGCTGCCAGGGCAGTTCCGGCTGCAGAAACCGCTAAAGTAAGACATACTGCTTTAATTAAGTTACAACGCATTTTTCCTTCCTCCTGTTAAAATACAGAGCCGCTAAATGGCGGACCGTTTCCGCCCAACAAATGTCCAACGCAGGTAGTCATAAAGCCAGTTAAAGAGCATCGTGTATGGCAGAAAAAACAGTACCAGACCGATCTCGACAAAAAATGCCTCAGTGACTGTTAAATTCAGCATTACCATCGCGACAGGAATTAATGTAATGATAAGTCCTGTTTCAAAGCAGACAGCATGGATTGCACGCACGAGAAATGTTCTTTGAAACGCATATTTTTTCTGCAAGGCGTCAAAGAATTTATTAAACACAAAATTCCATGCCGTGGCGGCAAGTGCAGATATCACGGACAACGAACCCGACTGAAGCACCGACACGTTCATCAGCCACGCAAGTGACAGCGCAATGATGACATTGGCCGTCACTTCGAAAAGAACCGCATGCAAAACGCGTTCTTTAAAACTTTTATCCAGTTCAATTTCCATTTACTTAGTACGGCTTTTAAAAAAAACTGAAGTATATCAGACGTGCTTCAACTTTCTCTAAACGTGAAGGGTAGAATGGCTGTCAGGCCCCGGTTATTCGGGGCCTTGCTCTATGTTCTGAGGAAAAGATGTAAAATCAACCCGATTACTGCACATGCGGCAATTACATGTGTGACGCTATATTTGAACCGGAATAGTGCGATGGCGGCAGCAAAAGCAATGACCGCTGCTATCCAGTCCATTTTGCCGTCAAATCCCTGTGGCCAGAGCACGTGGTAGCCAAAAAAGAGTGCCAGATTCAGGATCACGCCAACCACCGCTGCGGTAATTGCCGTGAGTGGCGCGGTAAAATTAATATTGTTGTGCGTCGTTTCAATAAAAGGCCCACCGGCCAGAATAAACAGAAATGATGGCAGAAACGTAAACCAGGTCGCCAGCACGGCCGCTACAGCGCCTGCCAGGAAAAGCTGATCCGGTCCATACGCCATATTCACATAGCCACCAACAAATCCCACAAATGCCACAATCATGATAAGCGGCCCCGGCGTGGTTTCGCCCAGTGCCAGACCATCAATCATCTGCGTTGGCGTGAGCCACTGATAATGGCCAACCGCGCCCTGGTAGATATAAGGCAGTACCGCATAGGCACCCCCAAAGGTCAGCAGCGCCGCCTTGGTAAAGAACCAGCCCATCTGGGTAAACGGGTGCATCCAGCCAAGGCTCAGATAGAGCATCGCCATTGGCGTTGCCCATAAAAAAACACCGGCAATGATAATCAGGGTCAAGCGTGACCATTTGAAAACCGTATGCGGAGCCGCTGGCGTATGGTCATCAATAATGGCAGCACCGTAGGATTTTCGGCTGGCGTCATGGGCGTTACCCTGACCAAAATGGTCGGGGAAAAGGTGCCCACCCATATAACCCATCATTGCGGCTGACAGGACAATAACGGGAAAAGGGACATTGAGGGCGAAAATGGCGACAAACGCGGCGGCAGCGATTGCCCACTGCGTGCGGTTACGCAGCGCCCGCGAACCGATACGGTGCGCAGCCTGCACAACAATCGCCGTAATTGCCGGTTTTATGCCGTAAAAGAGACCGGCCACGACAGACAAATGGCCATACGCCACGTAAATCCACGACAGGACAATAAGGATAAAAAGGGAAGGGAGCACAAACAGTGTCCCGGCAACCACGCCACCCCAGGTGCGGTGCATCAGCCAGCCAATATAGGTCGCCAGTTGTTGCGCCTCCGGGCCCGGAAGCACCATACAGTAATTCAGTGCATGCAAAAAGCGCTGTTCGGATATCCAGCGTCGGTTTTCAACCAGCTCCTGATGCATTATCGAAATCTGCCCGGCCGGCCCGCCAAAGCTGATGAATCCCAGCTTCAGCCAGAATAAAAAGGCTTCACGGAAACTGACATGCGGAGGTGGGACGCCCGGTTCGTCGTCGACCGGAGGCAGATTGCTGTTCATGAGTATCTGAACCTGTTTTGAATTCTGCTGAGAGAAGGATCCGCTAAGCATATGCCATATTTATGAAAGATGAGTGATGATGGCTACGTCAGCAAACTGAGATAAGAGATTCTAAAGACAGCGGCCGTGTTAACGGTATTTCTTTTTAATTTTCCATGCCTTATAGGAAAGAAACGGCGGCTGAAAAAACCAAATGATGAACAAAGCGATCAACATCGCAACGCCCGTGGATACTACATTTTCTCTGGACGCGATGATAAGAACTATGAGGTAAACAGCAGCAAGCAATATGGTCAATAACAATGCTGCGTTAAAACGTCTGGACAAGTCAGATATCATCATATCCAGAGAAAGGGCATCTTTTGTTATGTACTTACGCAACTTCTGAAGGTCCGAGGATGTAAATCCAGATGCCAGCAGCTTTGCTTCGGTTATCGACATGTTTTCTCCATCAGCGCTGATTACTCCGTGTAATCAAGACTATCAACCAGGTAGCTCAGTGGGTAGCGTTATGTACAAACTCGTAAATGATTTTACAACAGCTATCAGTAGCCAAGGGAACACACAATGACGGCCACGGAATGCTGGATTCGCCCTGAATCAACCTTGGTGCGCATAATGTATATTATGTTAAATACGATAAATCCTTAAATCATGTCCTGTGCCTCAGCCTCTGTTCTCACATCATAATCAGTCAATGATGTCGGAAGGCTTTTCAAACTCTGGCGACCAGTACCCTCCACTTCCATGGTACGTTTCTGCCCCCAGGACGAACTGGGTACCGCAAAAGTTGCATGCAAAGTGGTAATCGACGATGTCGCCCCATATCATCTTTTCAGCGCACTCACTGAAGCTGTACTGATTCCAGTCGTCCTTTGTCAGAACTTCTGACAACATCCCTTCGTTGATTGCATTTCTGGCAATACGAATTGCTTTTCGTAACTGATCGGGCGTCCGGATAACGTACTTAACACAGAGTTCACGGCAGTGCTCGCAGCTCATATGGCTGAACCTCTTTCGCATGACGGGCTGATGACGTTTATGTCATTATATTCAAATGATTAAAGCACTATATCGTCGACTAAACCACTGTAACGACCTGGCGGTAAGAATCAGCAAGGCCAATACTGCACAACTGCAACAGTTAAAAGCGGAACTGGCCGAACTGATCGGGACACCCACGGGATGCTATACCATGGGCATTCCAGCTGTTCTCAGTACCCTTGGGGTGATCGTCAGTTTTGGGATACCGCAGCTGTGGTTAGGTTACAAAGTCAGCGCCGCCCTCGGGCTACCTGAAGAAAGCGTATTTATATGGGTGGTTTTGATCGCCCTGCTGTTCTCAGGCATTAATGGCATGACGATGTTTCTGATTGGCAAAGGCCTCATGCGTGCCGTGCAGGTGCATCTTACGCTGGCGGTTATGAGCCTTGTGTTAACGACAGTCTATCTGCTGACTGCGCTAAGCGGTGCGAGTGTTCCGGGCGTCAGTCTCATCGCGGCGCTGATAAGCATCTTTATGCTGCTGCTCAGCGGTTACTGCATCCACTCTATTTCTTTCTATAAGATGCTGCTCTTTACCCTGCACAATCGTGCCTGGCGTAAACTTTTGCACCAGACTCGTAAAACGTAAAACCCCGCCATCTCTGGCGGGGTCTGTTTATTGCTTTTTATACCTGCGCAACCAGATAAGCTTATACGCCGCCGGAATGATAAACAGCGACAGCAGCGGCGCTGTGATCATCCCGCCAATCATCGGCGCGGCGATCCGACTCATCACTTCTGACCCCGTGCCGGTTCCCCAGAGTATGGGCAGCAAACCCGCAATGATAACCGCCACCGTCATCGCCTTAGGTCGGACACGCAGAACCGCACCATGGTACAGGGCTTCATCCAACGCTTGTGCGGTGAATGTCTCCCGTCGGGATAAGGCCGGATTCGCTTCGATAGCATGGCGCAGATACATCAGCATCACCACGCCAAACTCGGCGGCCACCCCGGCCAGGGCAATAAACCCGGTGCCGGTGGCGACAGACATATGGAAGCCCTGCCAGTACAGGAACCAGATCCCCCCGACAAGGGCGAACGGCAGACTCATCAGGATCAGCAAGGCTTCATCAACGCGGCGGAATGCCAGATACAGCAGAATGAAAATAATCATCACCGTCATCGGCACCATCAGCTTCAGTTTCTTATTGGCATGTTCCAGCAGCTCAAACTGACCGGAGAACGACACGCTGGTTCCCGGTCTCAGCTTCACGTTCTGGCTGATGGCCGTCTTAAGGTCATTGACCACCGACACCATATCCCTGCCGCGGGCATCAATATAGATCCAGCTGGTTGGTCGGGCATTTTCCGTTTTCAGCATCGTCGGGCCGGAAACGACACGTATGTCCGCCACATCCCCCAGCGTGATTTGCTGCTTCATCGGGGTCAGGATCGGCATCTCTTTCAATGCCTGCGGGCTGTTCCGGTAGTCCTGAGGATAACGGATATTAATCGGGTACCGGGCCACGCCCTCAACCGTTTCCCCTACTGTCTCGCCACCAATTACGGAGGAGACGAACAGCTGCACATCCCCCACCGTCATACCGTAGCGGGATGCTTTTTCACGATTAATATCCACATCAATGTAACGCCCGCCTTCCAGCCGCTCTGCAAGAGCAGACACCACGCCGGGTACGGTTTTGGCGACCGCTTCAATGCTCTGCGCCGTGGCGTCGATATCCGACAGAACGGTGCCTGACACCTTGATACCGATTGGGCTTTTAATCCCGGTAGAAAGCATGTCGATGCGGTTACGGATCGGCGGCACCCAGAGGTTAGCCAGACCCGGCAGACGGACTGTTTTATCGAGTTCGTCAATAATCTTGTCAATCGTCATCCCGGGTCGCCACTGATCCTCGGGTTTCAGTTGAATGGTGGTTTCCACCATTTCAAGCGGTGCGGGGTCCGTTGCTGTCTCTGCCTTACCGGTCTTGCCAAACACAGACGCCACTTCAGGAACGGTTTTGATGAGCTTGTCCGTGGTCTGCAACAGCGCAGCCGCTTCAGCCGGAGAAACGCCCGGCAGTGTTGATGGCATATACAGCAGATCGCCTTCGTTGATCTTCGGCAGAAACTCGCCGCCCATCTGACTCAGCGGCCAGATAACCGTGAAGATTGACAAAGCCGCCACCAGCAGGATTGTTTTTGGCCAGTGAAGCACCCGCAGCAGCAGCGGATGATAGGCTTTAATCAGCAGCCGGTTCAGCGGGTTACTGCTTTCGGCAGGAATTTTCCCCCGGATCCAGAAGCCCATCAGAATGGGAATGACGATAATGGCCAGCGCGGCTGCGCCTGCCATGGCGTACGTTTTGGTAAAGGCCAGCGGACCAAACAGTCGCCCTTCCTGACCTTCGAGGGTAAAAATAGGGATGAACGATAAGGTGATGATCAGCAGGCTAATAAACAGCGCGGGGCCAACTTCAACGGAGGCGTTAGTGATCACCTTCCAGCGGGTCGCGTTATCAATCTGCTCGCCAGGGTGCTGATGATCCCACTCCTCAAGCCGTTTATGCGCGTTTTCAATCATCACGATGGCGGCATCCACCATCGCTCCCACGGCAATGGCGATCCCGCCCAGGGACATAATATTGGCGTTCAGCCCCTGGAAATGCATGACGATAAAGGCAATACACAGGCCTAGCGGCAGAGAGATAATCGCCACCAGCGCAGACCGCACATGCCAGAGAAACAGCGCGCAGACGATGGCCACCACAATAAACTCTTCCAGCAGTTTATAACTCAGGTTATCAATGGCCCGGTCAATCAGCTGGCTGCGATCGTACGTGGTAACAATCTCAACACCTTCCGGCAGGCTGGCCTTCAGCGTCTCCAGTTTATCTTTTACCGCGGTAATCACTTCACGCGCGTTTTTACCCGAACGCAGGATCACCACGCCGCCCGCGACCTCTCCCTGGCCGTTAAGCTCGGCGATCCCGCGCCGCATTTCAGGTCCGGTTTGTACGCGAGCAACATCACGCAGATAAACCGGTACTCCGTTCTCGCCGGTTTTCAGGACGATGTTATTGAAATCATCAATGGTCTGAAGATAGCCGCTGGCCCGAACCATATACTCTGCTTCCGCCATTTCGACCGATGAGCCCCCAGCTTCCTGATTAGAGGATCCCAGAGCCTGCTTCACATCAGCCAGACTGATGCCGTATTGCGCCAGTTTCAGCGGATTGACCTGGATCTGATACTGCTTTACCACCCCGCCGACCGAGGCCACCTCCGCCACGTTCGGGATGGTTTTCAGCTCAAATTTCAGGAACCAGTCCTGCAGGGAACGCAGTTCGGACAGGTCGTGTTTTCCGCTGCGATCCACCAGCGCATATTCAAAGATCCAGCCCACGCCCGTAGCGTCTGGCCCAATTTCCGAACTGACACCAGCAGGCAGCTTCCCCTGAACCTGATTGAGATATTCCAGAACGCGCGAGCGGGCCCAGTAGAGATCGGTCCCGTCTTCAAAAATGACGTACACATAGGAATCACCAAACTGTGAAAACCCACGCACGGTCTTCGCACCCGGCACCGACAGCATGGTCGTGGTGAGCGGATACGTCACCTGGTTTTCGACAATTTGCGGTGCCTGGCCGGGGTAGCTCGTTTTAATAATCACCTGAACATCAGACAGATCGGGTAAGGCATCCACCGGCGTATTGATGATGGTCCATGTTCCCCAGACGCTAAGAAACAGCGCCCCCATCATCACCAGGAAACGGTTGGCGACAGCGCGCCGGATAATCCATGCAATCATCGTCGTCTCCTCAATGGCCTGAATGACTCTTTTCAGGCTGACGCATACGCTCCAGCGCACCGGTAATATTGGCTTCGGAATCAATCATGAACAGACCGCTAACCACCACCGACTCCCCTTCGTTGAGGCCGGATCCTACGGCGGACTGCTGCTGGGATTCGTGCAGAACGTGGATCTGCTTCGGCACAAACCGTCCTTCCGCATCAACGGTGATGACCCGCTGTTCTTTACCCGTATCGATAACGGCCTGGGAGGGGATCAACAGCATCTCCTGGCTTTGGGTGTTCAGCTTCAGATATGCATTCATGCCCGGCTTGAGCCGTTCGTCTTTGTTGGAAACCTGCAAGCGAACCTGCAGCGTACGGGTGGCAGGATCGACGCTTGGCAAAATGTTCCATTTTTCAACGTGTAACGATGTGTCCGGGTACGCCGGGACCGAAATGTCAAACTGCGAGGAGTCTTTCAGCAGATACGCGATGGATTCAGGTATGGCCGCGCTGATCCACACCGGATCCATCCCCTGAATCTGTGCCACAACCTTATCTTTCGAAATATTCATCCCGGTACGCAGGTCAAAGCCGGTGATCACCCCGTCAATGGGGGCTTTGATGGTAAACCGGGTCTGGACCGTGCGGGTCGATCGTAACCTTTGAATATCCGCTTCCGGCATGCCTGCCAGACGAAGCCGTTCAAGCACCCCTTTCAGCTGCGTGGGCGTGCCGCCGGTGCCGGACAACAGAAGGAACTCACTCTGCGCTTCCACCCACTCCGGAATGGTGATATCGATGAGCGGCGTGCCTTTCTTCACACGATCGCCTGTCGTCAGGGGATACACTTTCTCCACAAAGCCTTCGGATCGTGCCTGCACAATCACAAACTGATATTCGTTATAGCTGACGTTGGCCGGGATGGTCTGGGCATAATTCAGCGTGCCGCGGGTCACTTTTTGCGTTTTTAATCCCAGGTTCTGAACCTGCGTCGGATCAATACGGATACCGGCACCGTTTTTATCGTCATTCTCATCCGCGTATTTAGGGACCAGATCCATATCCATAAACGGCGATTTACCGGGTTTATCGAATTTAACGTCGGGCTTCATCGGGTCATACCAGAAAAGCACCTTTCGTTCCGGCGGGGTATTTTCTGTTTTTTCGGCAGCATAAATATACTGCCACGCCGTCACTGCAATCAGCCCTCCCGCAAAAAGGCTGCCGATTATCATTGCAGCATATTTAACCTTTAACGATGCCATGTCGTTTCTCGCTATTTAATGCTTTTGAGTAAAGAGATATTGCCCTGCTGCACAAAAGAAAATTTCACGCGGTTGCCGACTTTTACGGCCTTAATACTTTCGTCTGCGTCAGTAAAGGTGAAACGCATGGTCATGGCGGGCCAGCCAATTTTCGGGATGGCTTCATGAGCGATCGTTACCTTTTTGTTTGTGAGATCAACGCCCTTCACGATGCCAGTCCCGGAGACAACCTGCTCTGTGGCCCCTTCGCTGGCAGCACTCATCTCTGCATGCTGATGAACCTCGGCCTGCAGGCCGGCAGAAAACATCATGGAGATCGCACCGAATACAACGGCCTTCATTGAATTACGCATATTATTTTCCTGTTGAGTTAATTGCGGTTATTCGACCCAACCGCCGCCCAGTGCGGTGAAGAGATTAATTTCATTAACCTGTCGGGCATAAATAAGGTCGAGAATGTTTTGCTGCGTGGAAAACAGCGCGCGTTCCGCGTCTAATACTTCGATATAACTGACCGCACCGCGGGTATATAACCCTCTGGCACGCTGCAGGGTGATGTTTAGCGAATCAAGATACCGCTGTTGCGCAGCAAGTTGCTGGCTGAGGCTGTCCCGCAGCGCGATCGCGTCGGCGACCTGTTTAAAGGCGGACTGAATTTTTTGTTCGTAATTTACAACCGACTGCTGCTGGCGAATTTCGGCCAGCTTCAGGTTGGCTTTATTCCTGCCCGCATTAAAAATGGGAATGTCTATTTTGGGAATAAAATTCCACATGCCGCTGCCGGACGTGAAGAGGCCAGATAATTCCGTGCTGCCCGTTGAAAGCCCGCTGGTCAGGGAGATGGACGGGAAAAAGGCAGCGCGCGCCGCGCCAATATTCGCATCGGCCGCTTTAAGCTGATACTCCGCCTCCATAATATCCGGGCGCTGCAACAATATTGCCGATGAAAGATGGGGTGGTAGTTGTACCGGCACAATATCGCTGGCGTTCATTCCGCCGTCGCCCGGTAGCGCGCGATACGTTCCGAGGACCAGTTGCAGGGCATTATTGGCCTGTGCCAGCTCCCCCTCTCTTTTGGCAATTTCTGCCCGGGTACTTTCGATCTGCCCCCGGGCCTGCTCCAGCGCCAGCACGTTCGTGCTTCCCGTCACCAGCTGTTGCTCAACGAAGGCGTAAGACTGCTGATAATTTGACAGCGTATCCCGCGCGATACGCAGCTGTTTGTAGGCCAGCTGCTGGTTGAAATAGCTCTGGGACACATTAGCGACAAGCAAAATATGCACGGCACGACGGGCTTCTTCGCTGGCGAAAAAGTTTTGTCGATCGGCATCGCTCATGTTCTTTAGCTTGCCAAAAAAGTCGAGTTCGTAGCTAAGCACAAGTCCCGCGTCGTACTGCTGTGAGGTGGGTTTGTCACTCTTTAGCCCCCCGCTGTAAGTGACGCCCGAGGAGGCGTTCAGCTGAGGATAACGATCCGCATCCGTCACGTTGAACTGCGCCCGGGCCTCTTCAACCTTCAGCGCGGCCATTTTTATATCGCGGTTGTTCTTCAGGGCCTCTGTAATCAATCCCGCGATTTGCGGATCGACGAAGAAGTTGCGCCAGCCGGTGTCCTGATACATGCCCTCCACGGGCGTCAGGCTGTTACGCGACAGCGAAAACTGCTGGGGTACCGGTGACGTCGGGCGCTGGTATTCAGGGGCCAGCGAGACGCATCCTGTCAGGATAAATACCGTAGTGATGCTTAGTCGTTTTAGCAGGAACATAGCGGTTCAGATGAATTCCAGAGTATTTTTAGGGCTACTCTACTGAACGCGTCCTGTTTGACGGGTGACAGGATAATGACAATGTTGTCATTTATGGCGTAAGTCATTGTTAACGGTCGCGGGTGCAATAGAATGTGCTGAGCAGCCAGTCGGGGAAGCGTGATGAAAATATTGATTGTTGAAGACGAAATTAAAACCGGTGAGTACCTCAGCAAAGGGCTTACGGAAGCGGGGTTTGTGGTGGATCGCGCTGACAACGGCCTGACCGGCTACCATCTCGCCATGACCGCCGATTATGACCTGCTCATTCTGGATATCATGCTTCCTGATGTGAACGGCTGGGATATCATCCGCATGCTCCGCTCTGCCGGAAAGGGAATGCCGGTCCTGTTGCTGTCGGCTCTCGGCACCATTGAACACCGGGTGAAAGGCCTGGAACTGGGGGCGGATGATTACCTGGTTAAGCCCTTTGCCTTTGCTGAGCTGCTCGCCCGGGTCAGAACGCTGTTACGACGCGGCAATACGGTGATCGCCGAGAGCCAGTTTACGGTGGCAGATCTGAGCATCGACCTCGTATCAAGGAAGGTAAACCGCGCCGGAAACCGCATTCTGCTCACCAGCAAGGAGTTCAGCCTGCTGGAGTTTTTTGTTCGCCATCAGGGTGAAGTGCTGCCCCGCTCGCTGATTGCCGCGCAGGTCTGGGATATGAATTTCGACAGCGACACCAACGCGATTGACGTCGCGGTGAAGCGGTTACGCGCCAAAATCGACAACGATTACGAACCGAAGCTGATCCAGACGGTGCGCGGCGTGGGCTATATGCTGGAGGTTCCGGATGCAGAGTAAGCCCGCCAGACGCCCCTTCTCCCTGGCTCTGCGCCTGACGTTCTTTATCAGCCTCTCCACCATTCTGGCTTTTTTCGCGTTTACCTGGTTTATGCTCCACTCCGTTGAAAAGCACTTTGCTGAGCAGGATATCAGCGATCTGCAACAAATCAGCCGCGCCATGCACCGCATACTGCAGTCACCTGCGGATCCGGATGAAAAGAAAATCAGCAAAATCAAAGAGTCGCTGGCCAGCTATCGCAACGTTGCCGTCCTGCTGCTCGATCCCCGTGGCAATGTGCTCTTCAGCTCACAGGGCGAGGCCATCCGGCCAGCGGTGAATACCGCGGATTTCAGCGCCCATCGCCGCGCGCAGGATGTGTTTCTTTGGTCAGTGGAGGATGCTGGCAAGGCGATGCACGCCGGGTCCGACATGAAGATGGAAACATACCGGATTATCGCCTCGTCCGGCACGGCGACATTGCAGGGAAAAGAACAACACTATGTCATGCTGATCGGCCTCTCTATTAATTTTCATCTTCACTACCTTGAGGCGTTGAAAAAGAACCTGATTGCCATCGCGGTGGCGATCAGCCTGCTGATTATTCTGCTCATTCGCATCGCGGTACGTCAGGGACACCTGCCCCTGCGTAACGTCAGCAATGCGATAAAAAATATCACCTCAGAGAATCTGGATGCGAGGCTTGAGCCGTCGCGGGTGCCGGTTGAGCTGGAGCAGCTGGTGATCTCGTTTAACCACATGATTGAAAAAATTGAGGATGTCTTTACCCGTCAGGCAAATTTCTCTGCCGATATCGCCCATGAGATCAGAACCCCGATCACCAATCTGGTAACGCAAACGGAAATTGCGTTAAGCCAGAACCGCTCGCCGAAAGAGCTGGAGGATGTGCTGTACTCCAGCCTTGAAGAGTACAACCGGATGACCCGCATGGTCAGCGATATGCTGTTCCTGGCCCAGGCGGATAATAATCAGCTGATCCCTGACAGGGTAACCTTTGATTTGAGCGCGGAGGTGATAAAAGTCTTTGATTTCTTCGAGGCCTGGGCGGAAGAACGCCATATCACGCTGCGTTTTAACGGCACGCCCTGCCTGATAGACGGCGATCCGCAGATGTTCCGGAGAGCCATCAATAACCTGCTCTCCAATGCCCTGCGCTATACGCCGGACGGAGAAACGGTGACCGTGTCGGTAAGCGAAAAGGAAAATGCGTGCGAGCTGATCGTTGCCAACCCCGGCAAGCCGATCCCTGAGGCACATTT
This sequence comes from Enterobacter cloacae complex sp. 309I3, assembly GCF_050031595.1. Taxonomy (NCBI): domain Bacteria; kingdom Pseudomonadati; phylum Pseudomonadota; class Gammaproteobacteria; order Enterobacterales; family Enterobacteriaceae; genus Enterobacter; species Enterobacter cloacae complex sp. 309I3. Next base: position 2,464,832 of record NZ_JBLGWI010000001.1, read on the forward strand.
GCCCCGGCTGTTCGACCGCTTTTACCGGGTGGATCCGTCCAGACAGCGAAAAGGCGAAGGCAGCGGGATCGGCCTGGCGATTGTGAAATCCATCATCACCGCGCATCACGGCAACGTGCGTGTGGAATCCGATGCTGTGTCGACCCGTTTTATATTATCGGTGCCGCGACTGATGGCACACCGCTAGCACCTTCTCTCTGAGCCACCGGTGGCCCGGATCCTGTTCCATCCGCGGGTGCCACATCTGCGATACGGTAATGGTCCGGGTGTTGAACGGCAGTTCAAAGATGTGCACGTTCTCGCTCATCGGTTGATTGAGCAGATACAATGCCGGGACCATCGCAATCAGATCGGACGCCAGCGCCACGGATAAGGCCGTCGGAAAACCGGGCACCACGCTGGCGATTTTGCGTTTCATCCCCCGCGCGGCCAGGGCATCATCAACAAAACCGTGTGATGAGCCATTTGGCGCGGTCACCACATGACCCCAGGCGACATAATCCTCAAGGCTGACTGCTGGCAGCGCCGCCAGCGGATGCCCTTTGCGCACCGCGCCTACAAAGCGGTCCTCAAAGAGCCGCTGCAGACGAATTTCGGGCCCCATGTTGCTCTGCACACCAATTTCCAGGTCAACCAGCCCCTCCCGCAGATAACGCGACGTTTTCTCCGGTTTTGGGGCAAAGCGGATGCAGACATCCGGCGCTGCTTCCGCAACGGCCGCAATCAGCAACGGGCCAAACGCCACCACAAAGCCATCATTGGCTCTGACGGTAAACACCCGTTCAAGATTTTCTGCCCGGAAGGTGTCCGTTGAAGGCTGTAGCACCGCCCTTGCCTCATGCAGCGCATGTCGGGCGCGATCCCGGGTGGCTTCGGCCCACGGAGTCAGCACCATCTGACGCCCGGCCCGCACCAGAATCGGATCGCCGGTGACCTCACGAAGCCTGCTCAGCGTGCGGCTCATGGCTGAGGTGCTCAGGTTAAGACGCCGCGCCGCCCCCGCCACGCTGGCTTCAGCCAGCAGGATGTCGAGTGCGACAAGCAAGTTGAAATCAGGATCGGTCACAAAACCTCCTCATACAGGGCGTTTGATGCAACGTATAAGTGCAAATGCTGCGTCTTCCGCCCTGTATAACCCATTACTATAGTGTCGTCATCAACATTCTTGCCTGGAGATAACACGATGACGCTCTTTTCAAACCAACCCGGCGACGAAGGGTTACCGGGACATGAACGCGCCCGGGTGATGGCTGCAGTGATGACCACCACGTTGATGGGCGTCTTCGATGGCACCATGATCAACATTGCCCTGCCATCAATGGCCAGCGCGATGCAGGTGCCCGCGAATGTCGCAGTCTGGTTCGCCAACGGTTACCTGCTGTCTGCGGCAATGACGTTAGCCATCTTCGCCGCACTCGCCGCGCGGGTGGGTTACCGCCCGGTGTTTCTGGCAGGACTGGCTACGTTTACCCTGACCTCGCTCGGCTGCGCGCTGGCAACAACGCCGGAAATGCTGATCGGGATGCGTATTTTGCAGGGTATCGGCGGCGCGGCCACGCTGAGTATTGCCCCGGCGATCCTGCGCTCGGTATTCCCGGGACGGCTGCTTGGCCGCATTCTGGGGTTACACGCCCTCCTTATCGCCGCCAGCACCGCCATTGCGCCGGTGCTGGGCGGAACAATACTCGACGTACTGAGCTGGCAATGGCTGTTCGCGATCAACATTATGCCCGGTACCGTTGCCCTGATGCTGGCCTGGAAAGCGCTGCCGCGGGCGACGGCCTCTGATACGTCCCCGTTCGACGTGCCCGGTGCCCTGCTGTCCGTGATCCTGCTGGGGTCAATGATCATGGCGGCAAACAGCGTAGAGAATAGAGCGCACGCCATCAGCACCGTTTGCTGGGCATTTGTCGCTACGGTCAGCCTCATCGCTTTTGTCTGGCATATCCGCCGTGCCCGGAGCCCCATCCTGCCACCGGTGATATTCAGCAACGGACGGTTTACCCTCGCCGCGCTAACCTCGCTGGCCTCGTTTGTGAGTCAGGGCATTACCTTTATCGCGCTGCCGTTTCTGTTTCAGAGCGTGTACGGCTATAGCCCGGCGATCTCCGCTTTACTGTTCACCCCCTGGCCGATAGGTATCGTACTCATTGCGCCGCACGCGGGCCGTTGGGCAGACACGATCTCCGCCCCGTTGATCTCCACGCTTGGACTGATGATTTTTGTCGTTGGGTTGATTTTGCTGGCGACGCTGCCTGCCCGCCCTTCTGCCTGGGATATCTGCCTCAGGAGCCTGGTGTGCGGCATCGGCTTTGGCTGTTTCCAGAGCCCCAATAACCGTGAAATGCTCTCTAACGTTGCCCGGGAGTACGCCAGCTATGCATCCGGGGTGTTGTCCATCGTCAGAACGTTCGGCCAGTGTCTCGGTGCCGCCGTGGTGGGAGTTTTGCTGGCTGCGACCACAGGGTCAGATCATCAAATGCTGGATGACGGTGCCGTTCATATTGCGCTGTGGATCGCGGTGATCGCGTCAACTACGTCAGTATTATTTAGCGTTAGCCGACTGCGTCGCGCGCGACAGGCTACGGCATAAATGCCAGGGCAGCGTCCTGCGACGCTGCCCCCATATTTACTCCAGCGCCAGCAGCGCAAAACTCGCCAGCCAGTGCCCACCGCTGTAGTGGCTGCCGACAACATGCTCGACGCTCGCCGTCAGGTGTTTCGCCACCGCATCACGCAGCGCCTGCTGCGCCGGATGATCCTCCGGCAGCGCACTGGCAATATGTTTCATGCACCAGGCGCGGCTGAGGTTTAATCCGTCCAGATGCGCAATTTTGGGGTCGGTACGGTCGCTCACTTCTGCCGGGTTCATCAGCGCAGAAACAGCCCCGATATTCGGCAGAAACGCGTCGAACCAGGCCGGGAAATTCTCCGCGACCTTGCTCATCAGCAGAGCCTCTGTCAGCGCGCCGGATACATACTCATCACCACCCGGTTCATAGTGAGCCGGATACTGGGTATCCGCGTGATAAAACCGCGTCGCCGCCCCCAGAATGGCACTCTCCAGCGCGTTATCTTCCACCGCCCGGGCGTAATCGATCCCCAGCGCGAGGGCAAACGCGGTGTTGTAATGCGTGCCAACCCGAATCGGGTACGTCAGCTTACTGAGGTAATCCACCAGACGGTTGCGAATGTCCTGCGTTAACGGCGCAAGCGTCTGATACCAGCCTGCCGCCTGCGGCAGCGATGACTGTTTCAGCTCCTGGGCCAGTGCCAGCAGCCAGCCATAGCCATACGGACGCTCGAACGAGGCGCGGAACGGCGCGTTGAAATAGGCCAGCTCCTGTGCCACGTTTTCTGGCGTGAGATGGTCGGCAAGCAGCGTGATAATGTCATCCCGGCACGACAGTTCCGGGTAGAGGCGCAGGCAGCGCAGCAGCAGCCAGTAGCCGTGTACCGCCGAGTGCCAGTCAAAACAGCCATAAAAAATGGGATGCAGTTCGCGCGGCGGCAGGACGTCCCCGTCATCATTGAGCAGATGCATAATGTGGTTCGGGTATTCCTGGCGCAGATAGGTCAAAGGCATTCTGGCAAAAGCATCAGCCTGGTGTTGCGTTAATTCCATCACAGCTCCTTAGGTTGCCACGCTTAGCGAAACACGAGGAAATACATTAAGAACACGTTGACCACCAGCAGGGTTAACGCGGTCGGGATCTGGATCTTAATGACCTGATATTTGTCTTTCAGCTCCAGTAACGCGGCGGGAACGATGTTGAAGTTCGCCGCCATCGGCGTCATCAGCGTGCCGCAATAGCCTGCGTACATACCAATCGCCAGCAGCGGTGCCGGATTACCGTGATGCACGTGGATCAGAAACGGTAAGGCGATACCGGCGCTCAGCACCGGGAAGGCCGCAAAGGCGTTACCCATGATCATGGTGAACAGCGCCATGCCGACGCAGTAAATCACCACCAGCATAAAGCGGCTGTCCGGGTTCACAAACAGGCTGACCACCTTCTGCACGGAGTTGCCGGTATTGGCCACCACAAAAACCCCGCCCAGCATGGCCAGCATCTGCGGCAGGATCACCGCCCAGCCAATGGTATCCACCAGGCGGCGAGACTGACGGACGGCATGCAGCGGCGTACCTTTTGTCAGCCACCAGCCGGTAAGGATGGCCGCCACACAGGCCACGCACAGCGCCGCCAGCGTGAGCTGTTTTTGATCGAGCAGGTAAACCCCGCCAATCGACACCCCTTTCAGGAACAGCGTGCCGATAACCGTCACAACCGGGATCATCAGGGCCGGTAAAAACAGCCAGTTTTTCAGCCGGTTTGAGGAGGCAATACGCTCGGGCTCGCTGGCCATCTTGTACTGCCCTTTACCGACCAGCCCAAAGCCTGCCAGAAGGGCAATTACAATCACGGCGCCGCCAATGATCCGGTACGCCAGCGAGCGGCCCAGCTCCTGCACCATCAGGTCACCGAACAGGAAGATCCCACCGAACAGAAACCAGAACAGTGCCGTGGTAAAACGTTTGGGGTTGGCGCGATCGCGCAGGGTCATGACCACCAGCAGCATCACGACAAAGCCAATCAGGTAGTACACGCGGTTAATGGTGAGCAGCGTCATCATGGCGCGATCTCCTGCGTTCCCTGCCCGGCTTTCCAGGCCATCACGTCACGACGGATGCTGGCATCCAGGCGCAGCAGACGCGTCATATGAATAATCAATGCCGCAATCGCCGTCGGGATCGCCCAAAGGCCGATATGCAGCGGTTCAATCCCCTGAATACCGTTCTCCTTCAGGAAGGCGTCGATCAACAGCACCGCCCCGAAGGCGATAAAGATATCCTCGCCAAAGAACACCGCGATATTGTCGCACGCGGCGGCATGGGCTTTGATTTTGTCGCGAATATGCTGGGGCAGTTCGCCGTATTCGTTCAGCGCCGCCCCTTCGGCCATCGGTGCCAGCAGCGGACGCACCGTCTGGGCATGACCGCCCAGCGACATCAGCCCCAGCGCGGCCGTCCCCTCGCGGGCGACAAAATAGATCATCAGAATACGCGCCGAAGTGGCGCTGGCGATCTTCGCCACCCACGCCTGTGCGCGCTCTTTTAGACCGTAATATTCCAGCAGACCAATAACCGGCAGGATCAGAATGAATGTGGCCAGAGAGCGACTGTTGACGAACTTCTCGCCGAAGGTTTCCAGCAGCATGCCGAAATCCATCCCAACCAGCAGACCCGTCGTCAGCCCCGCTACCACGACCACCAGTAGCGGGTTGAAGCGCAGGGCAAAACCAATAACCACCACCGGGATCCCGATAAGCGGCAACAGTGTAGAACCGTCCATAAACGTTACCCTATCCAAAGTGAGCGTTGCGCGCCGACGGCTATTTTTTTAATTTGCGGCGAGCGATGTTGTGTTTTCCGTCAGGCTTCGAAAACCTGCGTTAAAAAGCTATATCTGAACCGCAAAAACATGTAAACAATTTATCAATAAAATGTTCTTATTTTATCGATGAGTTTACATTTCCGGGCAACAGCCACACTCCCGTAAGGAACGTTATGACCCTGAAGAAAAGTGCTGCATCAATGAATCACGACGACATTAACGACGGCCGGATCGTCTCCTCCCGCCATCTGGTTTCCGAGCGCTGCGCGGAGCTATCGGAGCTGGAGTACGCGCTGATCATGACCAGTAACGCGTTCAATAAATGGATGGTGCGCTGCATGGCCGCGGCCGGTGAGCCGGATATGGGGGCCTTTGACGTCTCGCTTTTACATCATGTGAATCACCGCAATCGCAAGAAGAAGCTGGCCGATATCTGTTTTGTACTCAACGTGGAAGACACCCACGTGGTGACCTATGCGTTGAAAAAGCTGGTCAAGGCGGGCTACGTCACCAGTGAAAAGGCAGGAAAAGAGCTTTTCTTCTCCACCACCGAGGCGGGAAAAGCACTGTGCATGAAATACCGGGATGTGCGCGAAGCGTGTCTGATCAACATACATGCCGAAAGCGGGATTTCGGGTGCCGCTATCGGTGACACCGCCCAGCTGCTGCGCACCATTTCATCCCTCTATGACACCGCCGCACGGGCGGCGGCATCACTTTGACATCACGGGCGTCTGAAGAGAGTAATACTGCGCCCCGCCAGTTCGTAATCCACGGTCCGGGTGATGACCTCGCCCGTGGCAACCTCCCCAGCCGTGGAGAGCTCCAGCACCCAGCCTCCTTCACCAAACTGCGGGATCTGGAACGACACGGCACCTTCGAACGGGTTGAACAGCATCAGCACGTCGTGCCAGATCCCCTCCTCCTGGATAAGATCGGGCCGGCTGATGGAGACGCCGATTGTCGAGCCTTCCTCCCATTGCTCAGACTGCTGCGGTCCTCCTCCGGCGTTAAACCAGCGGATCTCAAGACCGTCTCGCCAGCTCTCCCGGCGCAGCAGCGGCTGTTTCGCCCGAAGCGCAATCAGGTGCCGGGTAAACTCGCGCAGCGCGACGTCGTTTTCTGACAACCCTTTCCAGTTGATCCAGGAGATCTCGCTGTCCTGGCAATAGCCGTTGTTGTTCCCTTTTTGCGTCCGGCCAAACTCATCCCCGGCCAGCAGCATCGGTGTACCGTGGGAGAACAACAGCGTGGTGAGGAAGTTCCGTTTCTGCCGTTCACGGGTGGCAATAATGTCGGGGTTCTCGGTCGGGCCTTCCTCGCCATAGTTATACGCGCGGTTATCGTTATGCCCGTCGTTGTTCTCTTCACCATTATCGGCGTTGTGTTTCTCGTTGTACGACACCAGATCGTTCAGCGTGAAGCCGTCATGCGCGGTAATAAAGTTGACGCTGGCCCACGGGCGACGCCCGCGTAAATCATAGAGATCGCCCGAGCCCAGCAGGCGGGCGGCAAAATCAGTGGGAACGTTATCGCCCCGCCAGTATTCGCGAACGGTATCGCGATATTTGTCGTTCCACTCGCCCCAGCCGGGCGGGAAGCCGCCCACCTGATAGCCGCCGGGGCCGATATCCCAGGGCTCACCGATGAGCTTGAGTTTTGATAAAACCGGATCCTGGGTCATGGCATCAAAGAAGCCGCCGCGCGGATCGAACCCTTCTGGCTCGCGCCCCAGTATCGTGCCCAGATCGAAGCGAAAACCGTCGATATGCATCGATTCCGCCCAGTAGCGCAGCGAATCCATGATCATCTGCAGCACACGCGGGTGTGAGGTGTTCACCGTATTCCCCGTGCCGGTGTCATTGATGTAATAGCGATGCTGATCCGGCAAGGTGCGGTAATAGCTGTAGTTATCGATACCCTTGAACGAGAGCGTCGGGCCAAGCTCGTTGCCCTCTGCCGTGTGGTTATAGACCACATCCAGAATCACCTCGATACCCGCGTCATGGTAGGCGCGGACCATATCGCGAAAACCCTGGATCCCCGCCGGGCCGTAATAACGTGACGCGGGCGCAAAAAAGCCCAGCGTGTTATAGCCCCAGAAATTCTTCAGGCCGCGGTCTAGCAGGTGCTGATCGTCCGGAAACCAGTGAACCGGCAGCAGCTCGACGGCGGTGATACCCAGACTTTTGATGTAATCGACCGAGGCTTTATGCCCCATGCCTTCAAAGGTGCCGCGCAGCTCGGGCGGTATCGCCGGGTTGAGCTGGGTAAAGCCTTTCACATGGCTCTCATAGACCACGGTATGCGGCCAGGGGATCGCTGGCCGCTGATGGTCCTGCCAGTCAAACGCATTCGGATCGATGACCCTGCATTTTGGGGTGAACGGCGCGCTGTCCCGCGTGTCAAAGCTCAGATCCAGCGCATCATGACCCAGTTCGTAGCCAAAATGAGCATCATTCCAGTCGATATCGCCCACCAGTTCACGAGCATAGGGATCGATGAGCAGCTTATGCGGGTTAAAGCGATGCCCGTTTTCCGGGTCATACGGCCCGTAGACGCGATAGCCATACAGCGCGCCGGGCTGGAGGTCGGGCACATAGCCGTGCCAGATCTCGTGGGTATATTCCGGCAGCTCCAGACGGGCGATTTCCGTTTTACCGGAGGGGTCAAACAGACAGAGCTCCACCCGCTCGGCGTGAGCTGAAAAAAGCGCGAAGTTAACCCCTTTCCCGTCATAATTTGCACCCAGCTGCTGGCCATGACCGGCCCGTATGTCAAACGTATTTTCCTTTGCCATTTTCGTTCTCCACGATTATTCGCAGGTAAGCAGAACTAACAAACTTCCTGTTTCAGACGTTAAATCCAGCGTCTCCCGCAGCGCCCGACGTTCACCGGTAAACAGATCCCGGTAGCGTTTCCCGGAAAGCTCTTCGGGGATGACGACCGAAGTGTTGGCCCACAGCGTTTCGTTTGTGGGGGTAGCAAAAACCAGACGCGGTACGGCAACAATCAGCGCCTCCCCGTCCTTCACGCGCGCGTAGACAATCAGGTTTTCCTCGCGCTCGCCGCTGACCTTCAGCGGCAGCCAGTCGCCGTACTGGAAGAGCGATAAATAGTGCTGCCGGACGCGTAACAGCGTGGCGGTGACATACTGCTTCACCCTGCCGTTTCGCCACTGCTGTTCGTCGGCAAAGAGCTTTGCGTCGGCGCTGCTCAGGTTTTGCCTCAGCGTGGCGAAATCCGGCTCCAGCCGGTTATCCGGGTCGACCAGGCTAAAATTAAGCGCCTCGCTTCCCTGATAGATATCCGGTACGCCCGGCGCCGTCAGTTTGATCACCGTCTGGCTCAGGCTGTTCATCAGCCCGGCGCGGATAAAGGGTTGCAGGGAGGACGAGAAATCATGCAGGAACAGCGTGTTCTCAGGGGACAGCAAGTGCCGGACGTAATTCAGCACCACGCTCTCATAGCCCTCATTGCTGTCGATCCAGTCGGTACGCTGTTTGGCCTCGCGCAGGGCTTTCTCAATAAACCCGAGGAAACGCGCTTCGAGAGACTTCAGCCCTTCACCATCGTCAGGCAACAACGTTGCAGGCCAGACGCCCGCCAGCGCCTGGTAGATCATCCAGGTATCGGCCGCGTTTGGCGCGGTACCGTCATTGAGAAAACGCACCTGGGTCTGGTTCATCTGCCGCCAGCGCGCCAGATTTTCGCCCCACTGTTCCGGGGCTTCCGTCAGGGTGTAGAGGCGTGCCCGCGCGTCTTCCCCGCGCTTGGTGTCGTGCGTGGAGGTCCCCAGCAGCGCATCGGGCTGACGGGCCAGACGGATGCGCATCTCCTGGTGAAAGCGGGATAACGAGAACGCGCGTGGGGTGGGATCGGCCCCCACTTCGTTCAGGGCGAGCTCGAGGTTATGGCGGAAAAAGAGCGTATCTTCCACCGATTTCGCCATCAGCGGCCCGGTAAGCTGCTGGAAGCGGGTTCTGAACAGCGAGGCCGCATCGCGGCTGCTGGCGTCCAGGTCGCCGGTGAGGATCCTCACCAACAGGCTTAACGCCGGTTCCGGTGCGTCGACGCTGGCAACAACGCGGTTCAACAGCGCGACATCCGGGGCGGTTAACCCGTCAGTGGTGCCGTAGGTGCGGTAGACCGGAAACGCAATCAGCAGTTCGCGCAACGTGTAACGTATGTCGTCCTGCGGTACGTCAATGCCGTTGCATCGGGCAAGGTCGGTGGCAATGTTAAGCAGCGTGGTGAATTCACCCTCAAAATTGCGATCGGTCATCAGCCCTTTAGCGTTGCGAAGTTCCGCATGGCGATCGACCGTCACGCCCAGCGTCTCGTCGTGGATTTTTTCAAGCCGCCCGAGGTTATTATCGTCGACCAGCACTTCGGCCAGCGAGGCGATAAACTCATATCCGGTGGTGCCGGAGACCGGCCATTCCACAGGCAGTTGTTCCCCTTTGGCGAGAATTTTTTCCACCGTGATATAACAGTCGGGACCGGTTGCCTGCCGTAACCGCTGCAGGTAACCCAGCGGGTCGGCCAGCCCGTCGATATGGTCAATGCGCAACCCGTCGACAATGCCGGTATGCACGAGCTCGAGGATCAGGCGATGCGTATCCTGAAACACCCCCTCGTCTTCCACTCTGACGCCCACCAGGCCGGTAATTTCAAAAAAGCGCCGCCATGAGAGCTGTTTCGGCGCTTCCCGCCAGGACATCAGCCGCCAGCTCTGCGCCTCGTGGATCGCCTCGATGCTTTTCTCCGCAGCCCATGTTCCGGGGTTAAGCGGATAGGCTGTGTCATAGTAGACCAGCGCGGCCTCACCGGTGACACTGTCACGTTTCAGAGCAATTGCCCCCTTCTCCAGCTCGGCCTCAAAGGTGTCGCCAAGGAACGGCAGCGTCAGCGGGCGCGACCAGTCAATATCAAAATAGTGCGCGTAACGGCTTTGCTGACCAAACGCGATAACGTCCCGCCACCAGCGGTTTTCCAGCGAGGTCGACATATGGTTAGGGACGATGTCCAGAATGAGCCCCATTCCCGCCTGCCTGAGTGCCGCCGTCATGCGGTCGAAACCGGCGCGCCCGCCAATGGCGGGATCGATTTCGTTAGGATCGGTGACGTCATAACCGTGGGTTGAACCGGTGGTGGCGGTAAATATCGGTGAGGCATAGAGATGGCTGATCCCGAGGTCTTTAAGGTATGGCACCAGCTCCACCACGCGGTCAAAGGTCATGCCATTGCGGAACTGTATTCGGTATGTGGCACAAGGGATCATGATGCGTCTCCATCTGCAAAACGAACGACAATGCTGTTCGGCACTAACACCTCAGCGGCCTCCGGCCAGCTAAAGAGCGTTTCGCCTGCCAGCGCAGGAACGTCAACGGGCTTATTACCGATATTCAGCGCCAGCGACAACGTGCCCGTCGGGAAAGACCAGCTCACCGCCACCATACCCGGAGCGGTCTTAACGATTTTGCCCTCAACGGTGCCGCCAGGGCGAAGTAACGGCACAAGATAGCGATGCCGCAGAACCAGCAGGCTTCGCGTGAAGCGCAGCCAGGATTTACCCTGCGCAGTCGTCAGGTTGTGCCAGTCCAGTTTTGAGCGGGCAAAAGTCTGCTCGTCATTCGGATCCGGTACATCGCCATCGTGTCCGCTGTGGCCGGTAAACTCTTTTGCCCGCCCTTCCCGCACGGCTTTCGCCAGATCGCCATGAAAATCCGTAAAGAACAGGAACGGGTTGGTTTCGCCATACTCTTCGCCCATAAACAGCAGCGGGATATGGGGTGACAGCAGCAGCGCGGCGAGCAGAACGCGGGTTTTATCCGCGCCCGCAAGGGTAATAAGCCGTTCGCCCTGGGCGCGGTTACCGGTTTGATCGTGGTTTTGAATAAAATCGACAAAGAAGGTCGGCGGCTGGGTGTGGCATTCCACCCCGCGTGAGTGTCCGGTCTGCAAAGAGACCTCACCCTGATAGACAAATCCTTCTGCGAGCGCTCTGGCGAATTTTTTTTCCGGTTCGAAGGCAAAATCCTGATAGTAGGCATGCGTTTCGCCGGTGGCAAAGACGTGGGCGGCGTTGTGGAAATCATCATTCCACTCGGCGGTAAACAGCGGCGTGGCTCCCTTCTCATCCCGAGGATGCAGGAAAATCACGTTACGGCTGTCCTCGGTGGTGAGATGGATATGACGATCCGGGAGCGCTTCGCGGATCGTTTCCGCGATCTGCTGAAGAATATGTTTCGACGCCGTATCTTTAATCTGGTCGATGGCATCAAACCGTAAGCCATCCAGACGGTATTCGGTCAGCCAGAACAGGGGCGCGTCAAGAATGTAGTGTCTGACCGGCTCCCGTTCATAGGCGATACCGTTACCCCACGGCGTCATTCTCTGCGCATCAAAAAACGCGGGTGACAGCAAGGGTAAGTAGTTTCCTTCCGGGCCGAAATGGTTGAGTACGATATCCAGCACGACAGAAAGGCCCAGGCCGTGCGCCGCATCGATGAACGCGTGAAAATCCTCCGGCGTGCCATAGGCGGAGTGCGGGGCATACAGCAATACGCCGTCATAGCCCCAGCCGCGGCTGCCGCCGAACTGTGAAACCGGCATAACTTCAAGCTGGGTGATGCCGAGTTCAGCCAGATACGGCAGCTTGTCGATAGCCGCCCGGAAGGTGCCCTGCGGCGTAAAGGTGCCAATATGCAGTTCGTAAATCACCGTCTCTTCCCACGGTCGCCCTGCCCAGTCTGGGTTGATGGGCTGATAGCGGCCGGGGTCAATCACCACGGAGGGGCCATTAACGTCCCCTTTCTGCGCCCGCGATGCGGGGTCAGGTACCGCCATGCCGTCCTGTAAAACGAACTGATACTCGGTGCCATGCGTCACGCCAGGTACGTCAATCTGGAACCAGCCGTTCCCGACCGCCGTCATGGGCAGATCGCGTTCTGCCAGACGTAGCGTAAGTTGTTGTTGTCCCTCAGCCCAGACGCGAAAACGTACAACGTCACTGGAAATAAACTCAGCACCCCACTGCTTTTGAAATGTCCTGAATTCCATTCATTGTCCTCGAATGACCCACATTTTACGCGGAATGAAGTACAAGCTTAGTTCAGGATCGAAAGCACGTTTCAACAGAGCCCCAACGTGCAACCGTCATTTTTCTGTCACTTAAATTCATTACGCTTTCGTCATTTTGACAAGGGTGTTAAGGAAACAATAATGAATTCAATAGCTAAGGCATTACTGGTGGCAGTACCGATGTTGAGCGCAACCGCTACCGCGGCAAATAATGAACTGTGTGAACCAAAAGCCTACGAAATGGCGCTGCGCTACCAGCAGAAGTCAGCTGAAATCATGGCGCTTCAGCTGCAGACGTACCGTTTTGCCACCGGCCGTTTTGACGAGAAAGTGAAAGATCTGAAAACGCCAGAAAATTACGCGGTGGTCATGGATCTGGATGAAACCGTGCTCGACAACACCCCGCTGCTGGTGCGCGACATGGAACAGTGCCATGACTACACCCAATGGGATACCTGGAGCGACTGGGAAAAACAGGGAAAACCCGGCCTGATCCCCGGCGCGAAGGCGTTTCTTGAGCATGTGAATCAAAGCAAGGTGCGTATCTACTATGTCTCTGACCGCATGCAGGAAAATAAAGCAGATACCATCAACACGTTAAAATCCCTTGGTCTGCCGCAGGTCTCGGACGACAGCGTGCTTCTGGATACGGTGAGTAAAGAAGAGCGCCGCCTGAGCATCCTTAAAAAGCAACAGATCATTATGTTGTTTGGCGACAGCCTGCCGGATTTCGCCGTGCAGTTTAAAAACAAAAAACCGAGTGAGCAGCAGCGCGAGCTGGTTGAGGCAAGCGCAGAGCATTTTGGCAATGACTGGATTGTGCTGCCTAATGCCGCTTATGGCTCATGGTCTAAAGCCACGCCGGACAGCTGGAAGCCTTAACAATCTGCCCGCCGGGCACGGTATTGCCGTTGCCCGGCCACCCCACTGAGCTATCCATCCCATTTATAGGTCCTATCACTTTTGAGCGGGTTCTTAAATTTTGATGCATAAGTAAGATGAGGACTTTCTAAAGGAGATCATCATGCTTACTGTCAAGAAACTTGCCCTCTCTACGCTCATCACCAGTTCACTGCTCTTCTACCCTGCGCTGCACTCCCTGGCAGAGACGCCTCAGCACGTGGTGAAACAACCGGCGGGCGGTTACAGCGTTCAGGTGGGCGACGTGCTGGTTACGTCGTTTACGGACGGCAGCGTCGCGCAGGATCTGCACACGCTATTGCGCCGGACCACAGAGCAAAAAACCGATGCGTTACTGGCGAAAAATTTCCAGGCTAACCCGGTTGAGGTCTCCATTAACGCCTTTCTGATTGCGCTGCCGGGACACAAAATTCTGGTCGATACCGGTTCCGGCCAGCTTTTTGGTCCGGGCAACGGCGGGCGTTTAATCGAGAGCCTGGCAACGCAGGGGATCAAACCGCAGGACATCACGGAAATCTTACTGACGCACGCGCATTCCGATCATTCCGGTGGCCTGATAAAGGACGGTAAGGCGGTATTTACCAACGCCCGCGTGTTCGTGGGGAAACCGGATATCGACTTTTTCTTCAATGAAGAGAATCAGAAAAAAACCGGTTACGACCAGAACTACTTTGATGTGGCACATAAGACCTTAAAACCGTACCTTGATGCCGGCAAAGTGGTGCCGTTTACCGGTACATCAGCGCTGCTGCCGGGTATTACCGGAACGGTTCACCCCGGCCATACACCGGGCTCGGCCTTCTATACGCTGGAGAGTAAAGGCGAGAAAATTACCTTCGTGGGCGACATTATCCACGTCGCTGCGGTACAGTTCCCGCAGCCTGATGTGACCATCGCCTACGATGAAGATCAGGACGGAGCAGCCCGTGTGCGTAAGCAGGCCTTTGACGACTTTGTCAAAAACAGAGATCTGGTTGCCGCGCCACACCTGCCGTTCCCCGGTATCGGTTATGTCACCAAAGGCGAACGCGCGGGCTATGCCTGGGTTCCGGTTACCTATACCAACCGGGACGCCAGCACAGCTAAATAAACAACGGAAAACAACATGACGCCATTTTCAGACCTGGATATTGACCTGATATTGACGTTGGATGCACTGCTCACCGACCGGAACATCACGCACGCCGCCGCACGTCTGGGGGTCAGCCAGCCCGCGCTGTCAGCCCGTCTTTCGCGCCTGCGTGCCATTTTTGGCGAGCCATTGTTTATCCCTTCCCCACATGGACGTGGGGTGTTGCCCACACCCCGAGCCGAGGCGCTGAGGCCTCAGGTCGCGGCCGTTCTGCGTGGCATCAGCGCGATGCTTGCCCCCACCGGGTTTAACCCCCGCGAGAGCAATCGCACGTTCGTCATTGCCCTGCATGAAAACCCGGCCCTGATACTTGGGGCTGAACTGCTGAATCACATCAGACGTGAAGCGCCGGGGATCCGCCTGCGTTTCGCCCTGCCGGAGTGGGTGAACCTGCCCCAGCAGCTGGAAAGCGGAGACGTTGATATTTACATCGGCGTGAGTGCGGGCGCGCACGATGGCTGGGTCAGACGCAAACTGTTTGAAGACGCGTTTGCTACCGCCCAGCGCAAGGGCATCCTCGCGGTACGGGGCCGCTGGATCTGGCGCAGTATTGCGCCCTCTCTCATCTGGTGGTCTCCTCCCAGGGCGATCCATTTACCGGCTTTGTCGACCAGACGCTGGCCGGGCTGGGATATCAGCGCAACGTGGTGATGTCCACGCAAAGCTATGCCATGGCACCACCTCTGGTGGCGGGGACTGACCTGATTTGCACCTTACCGGGACGCATGTTGCAGCAGTTCGCCACCACGCTCGATATTTTCCCGCCCCCGCTGCCACTCCAGCCGATCGCCATCAGCATGTTCTGGCATCCTAAAAACAGTCAGGACACGGCGAACGCCTGGCTGCGCGAACAACTGCTGCTGGCCGCCGGGCGTCAACCCTGAGCAACGGTGGTGAGGAATTTTTTTAAGACTTCAGAACGAATGATTCGGTGACAAACCAGCGTCAGTTCGCTCTCCCTGAGCCGATCAATAATGTCGACGTAAACCACATTCCCGACGCTCACCGCCCTTGCTGAGGCGGGCAAGAGCGCAATACCAAATCCCGCCGCGACAAGGCTGATGACGGTGGGCACGTCGGTGGCATTCTGCACCACCTCCGGCTGGAAACCCGCACCGTTACAGGCGTCATAGAAATATTGTTCCAGCCCCATGCCTTGCGGATCGCGCAGCGAGATCCACTTTTCGTCCTTCACGGATGAAAGCGTCAGTGCGGATGACGTGGCCAGGGGGTGTTGGCGAGGCAGTGCCAGCACCGTTTTCTCTGAGGTAAAGGGGCGAGATTGCAGATCGTCAGGTAACGCAGGCAGCGGAGCCCGGATAATCGCCACGTCCAGCTGGTTGGTCTGCACGGCTTCGTAAAGCGTCTGCACGTTCCCGGTCATCAGCGAAATGGCAATCGCGGGCCAGTTCTCGTGCAGCTGGCGCAGCGTAGCAGGCAGCTTACCGTCGAACATCGCACTCGATACACATCCCAGATTCAACACCCCCTGTTCGCCACGAGCGGTTTGTCTGGCGTCCAGCACGGCCTGCTCGGTCATCGCAATTGCCAGCCGGGCTTTGACCAGAAACGCGTCACCGGCAGGCGTCAGGGTTAAGCGACGATGTGCCCGGCTAAACAGTGTGACGCCCAGACGCGCCTCCAGCGCTTTAATCTGCTGACTCAGCGCAGGTTGCGCCATGTTCAGGCGCTCCGCGGCGCGGTGCATATGGAGCTCTTCGGCTACCACCAGAAAATTACGCATCAGACGAAATTGCATGATGAAGTCCCGCGAAATTTGATAACAAAATTCTTATCAAAATAGCATCAATGATGCAATTGATGATATCTGTCGTTCGCCCAACAATGGAGGCCAGCCATTAAGGGAGAAAAACATGCAAAACCCCATCAACGATCTCAGAAGCGCCATCGCGTTGCTACAATGCCATCCAGGTCACTATATCGAAACCGATCACCCGGTAGATCCCAATGCTGAACTGGCGGGCGTCTACCGCCATATCGGCGCGGGCGGTACCGTAAAACGCCCCACCCGCACGGGCCCGGCCATGATGTTCAATAGCGTGAAGGGCTACCCTGGCTCCCGCATCCTGGTAGGTATGCACGCCAGCCGGGAAAGAGCGGCGCTTCTGCTGGGTTGTGAACCCTCGAAGCTGGCGAAGCACGTTGGTCAGGCGGTGAAAAACCCGGTTGCACCGGTGGTGGTTCCGGCCTCGCAGGCACCGTGTCAGGAACAGGTCTTTTACGCCGACGATCCGGACTTTGACCTGCGTAAGCTGCTCCCGGCCCCGACCAACACGCCGATTGATGCAGGCCCGTTCTTCTGTCTGGGGCTGGTACTGGCAAGCGATCCGGAAGATACCTCGCTGACCGATGTGACCATTCACCGTCTCTGTGTGCAGGAGCGAGATGAACTCTCTATGTTCCTTGCCGCCGGTCGCCATATCGAAGTCTTTCGCAAGAAGGCCGAAGCGGCGGGCAAACCGCTGCCGGTAACCATCAATATGGGACTTGACCCGGCTATCTACATTGGGGCCTGTTTCGAAGCGCCAACCACGCCATTCGGTTACAACGAGCTTGGCGTCGCCGGGGCATTACGCCAGCAACCGGTGGAGCTGGTACAGGGCGTGGCGGTAAAAGAGAAAGCGATCGCGCGGGCGGAAATCATCATCGAGGGCGAACTGCTTCCCGGCGTGCGCGTAAGAGAAGATCAGCACACCAACACCGGCCACGCCATGCCGGAGTTCCCGGGCTACTGCGGCGAGGCGAATCCGTCTCTGCCGGTGATCAAAGTGAAAGCCGTGACGATGCGAAACCACGCGATCCTGCAGACGCTGGTGGGCCCGGGCGAAGAGCACACCACGCTTGCCGGTTTGCCGACCGAGGCCAGCATTCGCAACGCGGTCGAAGAGGCCATTCCCGGCTTTCTGCAAAACGTTTACGCCCACACCGCCGGAGGCGGTAAATTTCTCGGCATTTTACAGGTGAAAAAACGCCAGCCGTCAGACGAAGGACGTCAGGGCCAGGCGGCACTTATCGCCCTGGCCACCTATTCCGAGCTGAAAAACATTATCCTCGTGGATGAAGACGTGGATATCTTCGACAGTGACGACATCCTGTGGGCAATGACCACCCGCATGCAGGGCGATGTGAGCATTACCACGCTTCCGGGGATCCGCGGCCACCAGCTGGATCCGTCGCAGTCGCCGGACTACAGCACCTCGATCCGTGGAAACGGCATTTCCTGCAAGACTATCTTCGACTGCACGGTGCCGTGGGCGCTGAAGGCGCGGTTTGAACGGGCGCCGTTCATGGAGGTTGATCCCACACCGTGGGCGCCGGAGCTGTTCAGCGATAAAAAATAGACCATTGTCGTCGTTTCTTCGCCCCACCGGGTGAAGAAACGCAAGCTTAAATTGCCGCTTCCCCTGCTTTCTTGTACCCTTTCAGCGTTTACCCCAATCCCCTGAAAATCGAGACACCGGACGCCTATGACTGCACATATTTCCAAAGATCCTTTGCATGGCGTTACGCTGGAGATGATGGTCAATGCCCTGGTGGCGCGATATGGCTGGCGCGAGTTGGGCGATCGAATCAAAATTAACTGTTTCAGAAATGACCCAAGCGTGAAGTCGAGCCTGAAATTCCTGCGCCGTACCCCCTGGGCACGCGCGGAGGTCGAGGCCCTGTATCTTGATTCCCTCAATGATAACGGGACCGCTGAACGCGAGGCGCCCGCCTTTAACCCCTGGGCCAATAGTCGGATAACCAAGAGCTAATACGCAAATGATGCGACATGTAAAACGGACTGGTGCGCTGCTTGGCTGCGCGCTTTTACTTGTTAGTTGCTCCTCAAAACCCCCAAAGTCGCTGGTCACACCGCTCCCGACCCCAGGCAAACCGACGCAGCAGGCAAACGAGCCGATGCGTGGGATCTGGCTGGCAACTGTCTCCCGTCTCGACTGGCCGCCGGTCGCGTCGGTGAATGGCCGCAGTGCTGACCAGCGTATTGCGATGCAAAAACAGGCGCTGATCGACAAACTCGACAATCTGAAACGCCTGGGAATTAACACGGTGTTTTTCCAGGTAAAACCGGACAGCACCGCGCTCTGGTCGTCCAAAATCCTGCCGTGGTCAGATATGCTTACCGGCAATATTGGCGAGTATCCGGGCTACGATCCGCTGCAGTTTATGCTCGATGAAGCCCACAAGCGTGGGATGAAAGTTCATGCCTGGTTCAACCCCTATCGCGTTTCAACCAATACCAAACCGTCAACCATCGCCGCGCTGAACCGCACCTCATACCAACAACCGTCCAGCGTCTATGTGCAGCACCCTGAGTGGGTTCGCATCGCAGGCGATCGGTTTGTGCTCGACCCGGGCATCCCGGAGGTGCGTGACTGGATAACCCGGGTGGTGACCGAGGTGGTGGCGAACTACCCGATAGACGGCGTGCAGTTTGATGACTACTTTTATGCCGAATCGCCCCGCTCAACGCTGAATGATGCGCAGACCTACAGACAATACGGCCAGGGGTTTAGCTCCAAAGCCGACTGGCGTCGCCACAATACGCAGCAGCTGATTGTGCAGGTCTCTCGGGCGATCAAACAGACAAAACCGCAGGTTGAATTTGGCGTCAGCCCGGCGGGCGTCTGGCGTAACCGCTCCTTTGACCCGGCAGGATCCGACACCCGTGGCGCGGCGGCGTATGATGAATCCTACGCTGACACCCGTCAGTGGGTGCAACAGGGGCTGCTGGACTACATTGCCCCGCAAATCTACTGGCCTTTCTCCCGCGATGCGGCACGCTATGACGTGCTGACCAAATGGTGGGCCGACGTGGTGAAACCGACCCATACCCGTCTGTACATCGGCATTGCGTTCTATAAAGTGGGCGAGCCGTCGAGAAATGAGCCGGACTGGACGATTCAGGGCGGCGTGCCGGAGCTGAAAAAACAGCTCGATCTCAACGACTCCCTGCCGAACGTGAATGGCACGATCCTGTTCCGCGAAGATTACCTCAACCAGCCGCAGACGCAGCAGGCGGTAAACTACCTGAAAGGACGCTGGGGAAGCTAAGTACAGTCAGGCAGAAACGCCCCGTTTCTGCCTGATTTTTTACGGCTTCGGCCCGAACATCGCCTCAAGCTGCTTCGCGTCCGGCATACCGACAACCTGCTGGAGCTCATTCTTGTCATTGAGATAATAAATGGCCGGTGTGGCATTCGCCCCCAGACTGTCCATTAACGCCTGGTGTTTTTGCAGTATCGCCACGGTTTCACGCGAGGCGGTGCCTTCCGGTTTAGGCAGTTTTTTACCGCCGGACAGTTCATACTCCTTCCACGCCGTAACCGGATCTTTTGCATTCAGGATCGCAGATGCGTTACGGCCGCTGTTTGGGTTGAGGAACGCCACCAGCAGCGTATTGAGCTGCACTTTACCCGCCGTCACCCACGGCTGTGCTTCTGACCAGAATGCCTTGCAGTACGGGCAGAACGGGTCGGCGAAGACAAACACTTTGCGTGGCGCGTTATCCGGCCCCTCTTTCAGGGGATGCGCAGCGTTAAGCTGTTTCCACATTTCGCGTCCCATCGGGGCGTAGATCTCTTTCTGGAAAATACCCTCGCTGAGGTTTTTACCCTTCTCGTCATAGAGATAACCCGAAATAACGTGCTTTCCGTCAGGCGTGAGAAAGAGCGTCACTCCCATGTCCTGATATTGTCCCAGCCAGGCGGGTGCACCACCGGGCACGTCGATCTTCTTGAGGATCGTAATCTCCTGCTGCTCGCTAAAGGTCTTCACGACATCAGGTATAGCATCCGCAGCCTGCGCCAGCCCTGACGCGGTCAGCAGCGAAAGTAACAGTAATTTTTTCATGTCCCTCTCCGGTTTGTTCGGGGGCCTGAGGCCCCCTTCAGGTTAGCGGTTTTTCAGTGCATCGGTGACCATTTCATCAAACTGTTCGAAAGGCACCCAGCCGGGTAACAGCCCTTCGCCAATCAGCGTGGCCGGTGTCCCCTGAATACCCAGTTTTTCTGCGATGATCAGGCTGCGTTTTACCGTGACCAGGCTCGTATCATCCGGCGTTGCAACATTCACGCCCGCGCGCTTTTGCGCCTCCTGAATGCTGGCGTCATCGTGATACCCTTTTTTCGCCATCAGGGTTTCGTTGAACTTCATAAACTGCTCAGGGTGTGAACGCCAGACGGTTAACGCGTCGCGCGCGGCGGTTAGCGAACTTTCCGAACGGAACGGCAGAAACTTAAACACCACGGCCACCTGCGGATGTTTCTCAACGATCTTCTCCAGATACGGATCGAATTTTTTGCAGTATGGACAGTTGTAGTCCGTAAACACCACCAGCGTCAGCGTTGGATTTTTGGCACCGATACGCGGCGAATCTGGGTCGTTAAACAGAAAATCGTAGATCAGCTTCTGAGCGCGTTGCTCCTGATCCGGGGTGATCGGGTCCGCCGCCATCACCTGGGCTGACGCGAAAAACAGCAGAAACGTAATAAGGATTTTTTTCATAACAGCGTTAGCCTTTTGCTTTGTTCAGGGTGGTCATCAGGGTGCGTTTGTCCAGCAATGGCGAGAGGATGTCGCCCTCCGGCGTTCCAGGGCCATACACCTGGTTAAACGGGATGGCGTAGCGATTGCGTGATTTCAGAAACGCCGCAATCGTCTCTGATGGCTGGCTCCAGTCTCCGCGTAGCGCCACCACATCCGGCTGGCGCAGCGCGGCGATAACCTCCGGCTGATTCAGCACCCGGTGCTCATTCACCTTGCAGGTGACACACCAGTCCGCCGAGATATCCACAAACACCCGTTTCCCCTGCGCAAGCGCATCGCTGATTGCCTCCTCACTGAGCGGCTGCCACGGGATCGTCTGTTCGCTATTCTCAGCCGTGGTTACCGGCGTTGCGTTCACTATCCCGCGCAGCTGATAGCCCCCGAATACGGCCAGCGCAATCACCACCACCCAGAACAGCGGCGATGATGTCTGACCGCGAAGGGCATAGACCACAATGGCGACCACAATCAGAAGCAGCATGAGGATGTGGCTGAACATCTCGCCCAGATGCAGACTCAGCAACGTCACCAGCCACAGGCTGGAGGCCAGCATCATCCCCCCCAGAATCACCTTCAGGGTATTCATCCAGCGGCCAGGTTTTGGCAGCAACAAGGCGGTTTTGGGGATCAGCGCCACGAACAGCCACGGCAAGCTCATGCCCACCCCGAGCATCAGGAAGATAAGCCACAGGGAATGCAGCGGTGCGCCCAGCGCAAAGGCCACGGCCGTACCGAGGAACGGCGCGGAACACGGCGTGGCAAGCAGCGTGGCAAACACGCCTTCGCAGAAGCTGCCCGTCAGTCCGGTTCCGCCCGTTGTGGCGAGCCGTCCGGTGGCGGCGGAAGGCAGAAACAGCTCAAACGCACCAAACAGGTTCAGCGCGAAGATAAAGGTCACGGCAACCATCAGCCCAATAAACCACGGGTTCTGGAACTGGATGCCCCAGCCCAGCGACGCACCGGTGAGTTTCAGAACGGTCACCATTGTGGCCAGCAGCATAAAGGAGGTCAGAATACCCGCACTGGTCGCCAGAAAACGCAGCCGGATTTTCCGCGTGTCCGTACCCGCCTGCAGGACGCTGCTGAGCTTCATGCCCATTACCGGCAATACGCAGGGCATCAGGTTCAGGATCAGCCCGCCCAGCAGAGCAAAGGCCAGCATTTTGACTGTTCCCGCTGGCGCACTCTGCACCGCGTCTGCAGGGGCTGCGCCTACGGTCAGTTGCGTTTGCTGGGCTTTATCGCCGTTGGTGACGACAAATGACAGCGTTTTCCCCGCAAGCGTCGTGGGTTTATCGCCCCACTCATCGGTGACCGGAACCGCGATCTGAAGCCGGTTTCCGGTGTGCTTAATCACCGGTTCACCGGGCAGAATGTCACCCTCCAGCGGGTCAAAATAGATCCCAGGATTGACCCATTCGCCTTCCGTCGTGCCCGTCATCATCAGCTTGCCGTCTGATAACCAGGCGCTGAAGTCTGACGACACGCCTGACGCACCGGGTACTGAACGCATCGCGTCTTCAAATGCCGTACGGAAGCCCGCATCCGCTGGCGTGCGGAAATCCAGATGCAGCTTATAGTCCGTCAACAGACAGACGTTGCTGCAGGTTGAGAGCGTAAGCGTGGCGTCGAGCACATCCGCGTCCGTCCCGGCGATCGTGATGGGGATCGTGACGCTATCGTGGTAGCCCTGGGTCGTCAGGCCCGAGATATCAAAGCGGGAAGGAACCGGCCAGTACCAGGTATCCTTAACGCCCTGTGGCCAGCTGATTTTCGGGGCCACGCCGCCCTCGCCCGGCGAACGCCAGTAGGTTTTCCAGCCGGGCTGCAGCTCGACGCTGAGCAGGCCGATGATGCGGTCGTGATCCCGCTCAGCCTGAAAGCGGATGCGGGCGTGATCGTTTTGCGGTGACACCAGCCAGCCCGTATCTGCCGCATGAGCAATACCCATGCAGGACAGCCACAGGAGGAAGAGTCCCCTGAAAAGGTTAACCATGTTTTACTCCGTGAATAGTGAAAATTATCGTGTGGTGACGATGTTTTTCATTCACGGAAAACGCAGTTTTTGAGGTGTATTCGGGGAGGCGGTGCCTGGACAGGCTGCTCCCTGGAGAGAAATGTGCGCCGTTGGGTAAACAACTGCAGCAGAGCGAAGAAGATAATAATCGCCGGTAGCGCACCGTCAAAAAACAGCGGCTGGGCGCAAAGCAAAGACTGTGCGCCAAGTTGACACGGCGACGGGCCGGGCTGTTCAGCCTCCTGACCCGGGGCGTCAGCCATCATGAGCGTTTGCACCTGAGGATCCAGCCCCTGTAAAAAATGGTTGAGATAAACCGCACGCTGAACCAGGCAAATTGCCATTGCCAGACACGTGATTATCAGAAGCCATTTACCGAGAAGCTGACGGTTGCGCATAACGTTCCAAAATAACAAGACGCCCCGATCATAAACGATAGTGATGAATCTACAAGTCCCGACAGTGTAAGGTTTTGTCTGCCGGGAACATTACCCCCCTGTCAGCGCGTCATACACATCCCGCAATCGCGTGCGCAGGAACAGCACGGCCTTATGCTTACGCGATAATAACGCCTGCTCGCTAACCCCGGTTTCCCCGGCCAGCAATTTGATGCTGTAGCCATGTAGCTCCGTCTTCTCAAAGACCTCGCGCTGCGCTGCGGGCAGTTCAGCCAGCGCCTGCCCCAGCTCTTCCCACAGCAGCGTTTTGAGGTACTCCTCTTCCGGGGTATGCGGAACGCCGAACAGGGTTTCAGCGATCTCATCTTCCGGAAAATCGTCATCCTCCTCGCCTGTGAAGCTGAAATAACCGGAGAGCGACACTTCACGCTTTTTCCGCGCCCGGTCGGTCATCTCATTTCGCGCCGCGCGAAACAGCCACGCGGCAACGTTTTCGACCGGCTGTTCCACCTTCATCAGCTGATACGTGATCTCCTGCAAAATATCGTCGGCGTCGTCACGTACCGGGGTTCTTCCGCGAATAAAGGCACTCAGCCGGGCGCGGCAGGCATTAACCGCCGACATCAGCAAGGATCCGCCCGCCTCCCCGGTTTTCATCTCGCTCACTCTGCGTCCGGCGCTTTTGGCGCGTTGTCTTCACGCTTGTCGTCACGGTGGCCGTGCCAGCCACAGTGCCCGCGACCATGGCGCCCAAATCCTTCCCGGCGCTGCTGCATGAACGCTTCACGCTGTTCGGGCGTCATGTTCATCCAGCGTTCGTGCATCCGGCGGTGCGCACCAAACATACCCGGACGGAACCCCAGACCACCAAACAGGATCCGGCTCAATATCAAAATGCCCAGCGCCTGCCAGAAGCCAATGGCTTTCACGCCGAGGATCGCCGGGAGTAAGGCGTTCCACAGGGACATCACCAGCAGGCCGAGCACGATAAAAATGACCGCGCCGATGACTAAGCCCTTGCCCATACGGTGGCGACCGAATCCGCGCCCGTGACCTCTGCCGTGCATATCAAACTCTCTCATGGTGTTGACCTCGTTTACAGTAACTGATTATGGCTTGTGATGAGGTAGACGGATGAGGAACAAAAATATTGCTAAAAATTTTTAAAAACATCGTAGTCAATGTGGTTTACGCTTTTCGCGACTGACGAATGGAAACAGCATAAAAATTAGAACCCGTAATAATGCCGATCTATTCGCGCTCTTAAATCAGGTTATTTATTCAGCAGGTTTGATATTGATGCTTTTTAAATGCCCTATTCCAGTTGTTGAGACTATTCCTATAATCACCCAAAAAACCTTCTATTTAACAAGAATCTAAAGCGAGTCTTAATTAACTATTTTTAGTTAAAAGTTTGTAATCATTACATCTCTGTCTATTATTCATAGCGTCATACCCTGCAGCAGGAAATAGAAACAGACACATTAAAAAGGAGCAATCCAGTAATGATAGGCAGACTGACGAATTATATCCTCTGGTACCACACTGTTTGGGTGTTTATATTTTTATTAGTGGTCGGCGTGGCTGCTGGCGTATTTTTTAATGCCATACTGCATTTTCATGGGGATGACGCATTCCTGACAGGATTAATTTTCTTTTTATGCCCGGCGCTACTGGTATGCCTTCGGCTACATCGGCTATCAGCGAAACATCGCCAAAGATAATGCCCGTCACACCGGTTTTTGAATCAAAACACTTGGCAAAATTAAGCTGAAACCAACAAGTTAGCCGCGTTTATTGCCGGGTGGCGCTACGCTTACCCGGCTTACAATCCACAATAATATCAAGCCTGCACTGGCAAACTAAAACTCGAAATACTCCGCGTGAGCTGCTGGGCCTGCTCTTCCAGCGACGCGGCCGCCGCGGCGGACTGTTGCACCAGCGCGGCGTTCTGCTGGGTCACGCCATCCATCTCCGTCACTGCCTGCCCGACCTGACTAATCCCGCGGCTTTGCTCTTCAGAGGCCACAGAGATCTGCTCCATCAGCGTGTTCACTTTATTGACGGAACTGATAATCGAGTCAATGACCTCCCCTGAGCGCCCCACCAGTTCGGCACCGTTTTTGACGCTGGAAACCGACTGGGCAATCAGGCTTTCGATGTCCTTGGCCGCCACCGCGCTTTTCTGCGCCAGCGTGCGAACTTCGCTGGCTACCACGGCGAAACCACGCCCCTGGGTACCGGCGCGCGCCGCT
Organism: Enterobacter cloacae complex sp. 309I3; assembly: GCF_050031595.1. Taxonomy (NCBI): domain Bacteria; kingdom Pseudomonadati; phylum Pseudomonadota; class Gammaproteobacteria; order Enterobacterales; family Enterobacteriaceae; genus Enterobacter; species Enterobacter cloacae complex sp. 309I3. The sequence goes on from NZ_JBLGWI010000001.1 coordinate 2,490,607, forward strand.
TCTACCGCCGCGTTAAGCGCCAGAATGTTGGTCTGGAAAGCGATGCTGTTGATCACGCTGGTGATGTCCTCGATGCGCTTCGAGTTCGCGGCGATGGTATTCATCGTTTCAATCACTTCACGCGTGACGGCCTCCCCGGTGTGGGCATTTTTCACCGCGTCCTGCACCAGTTTTCCGGCCTGATAGACGTTATCGGTGTTATTGGCGACGGTCGCGCTCAGTTCTTCCATGCTGGCCGCCGTCTGGGTTAGCGCAGAAGCCTGCTGTTCGGTGCGCGAAGCCAGGTCGATATTCCCGGAGGCAATCTCTTGTGCGGCATGGGTCACGGTATGACTCGCGTCACGCACCTGGGCGATGGTTGCCAGCAGCGCCTGGCGCATCTGCTCCATAGAGCCCATCAGGTGATCAATTTCATTGCCGGAATTCCCCTTCACAGGCACCGGAATATCGAGTTTGCCTGCGGCAATCTGGCTGCAATGTTCACGTGCCAGATTAACCGGTGCCAGAACAAGGCGTTTCATCAGCAGGCTGACGGCGACAATCACCAGCACAAACAGCAGTGCGATAGCGGCGATAATCGCCAGGCCAGAAACAAAGTTACTGCTCGCATCTTCGTTCAGGCTTTTTGCATAGGCCTGATGTACGGCCAGAACCTGGTCGAGGACAATCTCATACTGACGATCGAGGCGCGAGACTTCCGGTATCAGGGCATTGAATTTGGCAATATCGTGCGCGGCGGCAGCATCAATGAGCGGTGCCAGCCCCTGGTTACGGTAATTCTGCCAGGCATCCTGATAAGCGCTTACCAGCGGCGCTTCATCGGTCAGACGGGGAGACGCCATAAAGGCAGCAAAGGCGCGATCGGCTTTGGTCAGTGCCTCTTTTACTGCGGCAAGCTTCGCAGATTCATCCGCTGATGCGCCCGCCTCTACCATCTTCACATACTCCATCACCCGGACGCGCAGCGTGCGGCTATGGTTGATGGGATCAATAATTGACAGCACCACCTGGATCTCTTTGTTCACGTTATCCAGGGAGTTATTACTTTTGATGATGAGGCCAACGCTGGTGAGGGTGCTGGCGATAAAGAAGAAAAGCAGCGAGAAAAAGACAATCAGGGATGATTTTTTTAACGACATGAACCGATACCTCAAAGAAAATTATTCCTTATGGTTATCGGCTAAACCAAAACTTAAATTAATTAAAGTTATTGATGTATCCCGTCGTCCGGCAGGGCTATTCTGCCGCTTTATAGCGCCGCTGCAGGGTGGCATCCAGTTTCCGCTGCACGGGCTCTGGCGTTTCACCGTCGATCAATTTCCCAATCAGATCAAAGCAGTGCCATGCAAGCTGACGGTTATCCTGGCGCACGGTATCCACCGGGATCGTGAGCGAATCGTAAAGATAGTGATCGTCAAAGCTCGCTAACCTGATGTCACTTTGCAACAGATTGTGCTGCCCCATGTAGCGCAGCACCCCTTCCAGCAGGCCGCAGGCGGCGGTGAACAGGGCTTTTGGCGGACGCCCCAGGCGAGCACAGAGTTCGGCGAACATCTCGTAACCGGAACTCGGGTGATAATTTCCGTGAATGATCCACTCCGGGCGCAGCGTAACGTTCGCGTCGCGCAGACCTTGTTTAAACCCTTCAAGGCGGTCGCGCGTGGGGGAAAGCCGTGGCTGCCCACCGAGGAAATAAAACTCATCGGGGTGCTGGCGGGCAATGTCGGCCACCAGTTTGGCTGTCGGGGTAATGGAATCGGTGATCACCAACGGCAGCGAGCTGTCATTCATATGGCGGTCAAAGAGCACCACGGGCAGCTGTTCACTCAGTTTCTGGTAATCCGCATCGTTGAGCATGCTGGAGGCAACAATCAGCCCGTCGACCTGACGCGCCACCATGTTGTTGACCACCACGGTCTCCTGCCCCGGGTTTTCATCGCTACAGGAGATGAGCAGCTGAACGCCCGCCTCGCGGCACAACGTCTCCAGTTCGTGAGAAAACACGGCAAACCCGTAGTTGGTGATCTCCGGGACCACCAGACCAATGGTGTGGCTGCGGTTATCGCGCAGCGAGCGGGCGTGAATGCTGGGCTGGTAGTGATGCTCTTTCGCAATGGCCAGCACGCGCTCACGGGTCTCTTCCGCCACGCGCAGCTCTTTGCTGCGTCCGTTCAGTACCAGGCTGGCGGTGGCTTTTGACACCCCCGCCAGCTCCGCGATGTCTTTAATGGTGACGCGTTTTGTTTTTCTCACAACGACTTAGATCCGGCTGCCAAAACCGCTATTCTACCATGCAGCCGCGCAGCGACCAGTAGCGTAATGTGATGTCGGACGCACCTTCGAATCGCACACGGGCCGGTTGGTCAGGAAAATAGCGACTGCTCATCACCCCTTCGCCGTGGTTGATGAAAATTTCGACGCTGGAGCGGTCGCACAGAACGCGCAGATGGTGAACCTCACCCCGCCAGTAGCGGGTTAAGGTCTCACCCGTTTGCAGGCTGGCACGTTCCAGACGCAGGCCATTGCCATCGATCGTGAGATGCAGCGCACCGGCAAAATCCAGTTTCGCGCAGGCAGCGCTCAGCTCGAACTCAAGGCGCGAGGCATCAAGCTCCGGCGCATCGCAGGCGTTGCCCTGCCAGTGCAGTTCCTCTTCACGCAGCATTTTCAGCTCACGCACCGGAGTCTGCCAGAGCTTGCCGTCGCGGTAGCGCAGCTCTCGCGGACAGGTCATCTGATGGATCCAGCCCTGTGCCCGGGTGGGCTGCAGCATCTCTTCCCCGTCAGGCACGCCCATCCAGCCAATCAGGATCCGCCGGCCATCTTCCGCCAGCGTCGTTTGCGGGGCGTAGAATTCAAAACCGGCATCCAGTTCGTGTAACGCACCGTGCTCAAATGCGCCGCGCTGATAGTCAAACGCCCCGCTCATCCAGGCTGCCGGATAGGTGTTGAGATAACGATGCGGCTCACGCGCCAGCCCCTGCGGGCAGCAGATCAGAACGTGCGTCCCGTCGAGGGCAAACAGGTCCGGGCACTCCCACATGTATCCCGCATCCGTGAGTCCGTTGACGCCGTGACCGGCAATTTCTCCGCACGATTCCCACGTGTGCAAATCGGCAGACCTGAACAACAGCACTTTGCCCCGCTTTTGCACATCCTGCGCGCCCAGCACCATGTACCACTGCCCGTCGTGCTGCCACACTTTCGGGTCGCGCACGTGGCCAGTGTAGCCATCCGGCAGCGCCAGCACCGGCCCCAGTTTTTTAAAGGTCCCGTCCGGTTGTTCCACCGCCAGGCACTGCCAGGCGGTGCGGCTGCCGTCATCGAATTTAACGTTGCCGGTATAGCACAGCGTCAGCATCCCGTTGTTGTCCACGGCGCTGCCGGAATAGCAACCGCTGCGGTCGTACTCTTCATCTGGCATCAGCGCCATCGGCTCGTGCTGCCAGTGCAGCAGATCGTGCGAACTCCAGTGCCCCCAGCATTTATAGCGGTGATCGCAGTCCAGCGGGTTCCACTGATAAAACAGATGGTAGCGCCCGGCAAACCAGATAAAACCGTTCGGATCGTTCATCAGCCCCGTCACCGGTGCCGGGTGCCACTGCGGGTAGTGGCGGTCGGCACGCGCGCGCGGTTGGCCTTTCATCACGGCCTGCAGCACGGCAGGCCAGCGGGAAGGTAATGTCATTATTCAGAGTCCGTTTTATATTTCAGCAGCAGCGAGACGGTAAACGCTACGCCAAAGGCAATCACCATGCCGATAATATAGTTGAGCAGCGAACTGGCCTGCACGATGGCCATCCCCGGCAGCGCCGTCAGCCCTACCGCCGTCATGTAGACATGCACCGACACCACCCATGCGCCGCCCACCGCACCGCCAATCAGCGCGGCCACAAACGGTTTCACGAAACGCAGGTTGATACCAAAGATAGCGGCTTCGGTAATGCCGAGCATGGCCGAGAACGCCGACGGCAAGGTAATGGCTTTGATTTTTGCGTCTTTGGTTTTAAACCACACCGCCAGGCACGCACCACCCTGCGCCACGTTCGCCATGGCCCAGATGGGCAGCAGGAAATTAACGCCAATCGACGGATTCCCCAACAGCCCGGCTTCAATCGCGTGGAAGCTGTGGTGAATGCCGGTAATAACAATCACCGAATAGAGCCCGCCGAACAGCAAACCGGCCAGCCAGCCCGCGTGGGCAATCAGCGTGCTCAGAATAAAGGAGATGCCATCGCCTAACGCGCGTCCCGCCGGGCCGATAATCAGCAGCGCGATAAAACCGGAGAGAATGACGGTCAGGAACGGCGTCAGGATCAGGTCTAACGCATCCGGGATGACCTTGCGCAGGTTTTTCTCCACAATGCTCATAAACCAGACGGCCAGCAGCACCGGGAACACCGTTCCCTGATAGCCAATCATGGCAATCTCAAGACCGAAAAAGTTCATGGTGTGGAAGCCGGACGCCACGCCCCATGCGTTGGTCAGCGCCGGGTGGGTCAGAATGCCACCTAGCGTGGCGCCTAAATAGGGGTTACCGCCAAACTCACGCGCGGCGGTAAAACCAATCAGGATCGGTAAAATAATAAACGCCGCCGAGCTGCACATATCCAGCATGATATAGATGGCGTTATCGGCATTCACCCAGCCGTAGGTTTTCACCATTCCGAGCAGGCCCATCAGCAAACCGGACGCAACAATGGCGGGAATGATCGGTACGAAAATATTGGAAAGCAGGCGGGCAATGCGCTGGAACGGATTGAGCTTACGCGCCGCGAGATCTGCCGCTTCTGACTTGCTGGATTCACCAATCCCTGCCGCCTGAATAAAAGCCGCGTAAACTTTATTCACCACGCCGGTGCCAAAAATCACCTGCATCTGGCCCGCGTTACGAAAACAGCCTTTCACCCCCTCGACCTTGCCGATGGCCTGCTGGTCAGCAAGCGCATCGTCGACCAGCACCAGACGAAGGCGCGTTGCGCAGTGCGCGGCACTGGCGATGTTCTCTTTGCCACCGAGCAGCGGAATGAGCGCACGGGAAATATTATCAAAATCCATAGTTACCTCTGCCTGACTTCATTTTTATGATGTTTGATACGCTCCCGCCTGGCGGGAGCGTGAAGGGTTAAAACCAGGTTTCCATCTGGACCCCAAAGTTCCATTCCCCGCCAGCGTTAAAGCCGCTGCTGCCAAAGGCGTCATCGCTGGCGTAGTTATCCAGTTTGCTGCTCCAGTCCATCCAGGTGGCAAACAGGCGCAGTTCAGGACGGCTGAAGAAATCGCCAATTTTGCCCGCCTTTAAGGTCGGTGCGAAGGTCAGCTTGTAGAAGCTGCCGTTAACGGCGTTGCGATCTTTGTAGCCTTCCGGGTTCAAATCCATGTACTGATAGCTGCCCTCAAACGCCAGGGCGAAATTCTGCGTAACCTCTTTGATAAGGCGGGTATTGAGCGTAACCCACTGGTAGCTGTCGCCTTTGACGTAGCGGTCTTTACTGCTCTGGGCCAGTACCGCAGGCGCGATATGCCAGCCACCGCCGAGTGGCGTGACACCGTAACTTGCGAAGCGCCAGGTATCGGCTTCTGACAGCAGCGCGCCATCAGAGCCGATGCTTTTAACTTCTGCCCCCAGGCCGTGACCATACAGCAGCGCCGTTTTCGCTGAGCCTTCCCGCAGTCCGTAGAAGCTGTCATTGTGCAGACCCACCAGGGCATGCACGCCGGTGTTCGCCGCATCGGTTTTAATCAGATCGCCATTGCTGTCCTTGCGTTCGTCGTTATCCTTCGCCCGCAGGCCGCTCACCATCAGCTGGAATGGCCCGGCAAAGTGATTCATGCTGAGGATATAGTTCTGAACGTTGTTGTCGATCTGCTCTTCGCTGCCGAAGTTGCGCCCGTAAATCGAGAAGTTGCTGCGCAGCGTATCATTCCACTTCACGTCATAGACACCGCCGCCGGTACCGGCGAGGAACACGACATCAGAATCCAGCCAGTGAATATCAAAGTTATCGCGGTCAAAGCGTTTACCGGCCCAGAAGGTACTCCCTTTCAGCGCGCCAGTGAAATCAGGCAGATTGCCCAGCTCGGCAAAGGCCTGACGAATGTTAAGATCGCTGGTATCGGCTGACCAGTCGTTATAGGTCTTTTGCCCGTCGGCTAACATGGCCTTAAAGCGCGTGGTCGCCCCACTCTCCAGCGTCTGTTTGTGTTCCACATTTAGCTCAACGTAGGTATCCGCTTCGTTACCCAGACGACCGACCGCGCCCCCGGTTTCCCCGGCAGGCGTCAGATACGGACCGCTTTTGCTGCTGGACGCCGCATCATTCATCAGCAGGCCTGAGCGGGCATAACCGTGAAATTCAAAACCACTGCTCTGATCGGCTTTCTTTTCCAGCACCGTGGTACGCTGAGCCACCTCCTGGGTGGTGGTCTGCGTCTGCTGCTGGGCGGCAACCAGCTGCTGCGTTTTTTGTTCTGCTGCCGTCGCGCGTTTCTCCGCATTCTGGGCGCGCATTTCCGCATCCTGAAGACGCTGTTCCAGCGCCGCCAGGCGCGATTCAATGCTTGTCATATCGGTCTGGGCAAAAACAGAGGTACTACCGGCCAGCATGCCAATCATCACGGCAAGTCTGCGTTTTTTATACATTTTGTCGCATCCCTAAAAAAAGTGTTTTGATAATGCTAAATTGCTAAACCGGTTTAGGTTGCTGATACTAAACCCGTGAATTTTGGATCGGCAATACTTTTTGCTAAACCGTTTTAGTAAGTGTGATCGAGGCGACAATTCAGGCCGCCGGTCGGCGGCCAGGGAGGAATTACAGGTTGTGACGGTACGGCAGCGCGGTCATTGCCCCTTTGGCCGTCGTGGCCAGTGCACCACAGCGCTGGGCCAGTGCAAGGGTTGTTGCCAGATCCTGGCCTGACGAGGCCAGGCCGAACAGCAACCCTGCGACGAACGCATCGCCTGCGCCGGTGGTGTCAACACACGCTACCGGTGTGGCCGGATAGTGTGTCGTGATGCCCTCATGCCAGGCCATTACCCCCTCTTTACCCAGCGTCACCAGCACCAGTCGGGCCGGACAATGGCGCATCAGCGCCGCCAGACCGGTTTCGATATGGGATTCGCCGGTCAAAAACGTCAGCTCTTCAATGGAGAGCTTCACCACGTCCGCGCGCTGTAGCGCCAGTTCGAGGCAACGGCGAAGATCGCCCTCATCCTGCCAGAGGTCGGGGCGAATGTTGGGGTCGAAGCTGACAAAACCACCGGCTTTTTTAATTGCATCCATCGCCTGAAAAGTGGCAGAGCGACTCGGCTCCGCGCTGAGCGCAATGGAGCAGACGTGCAGCCACTCTTTGGCCCTGAAAGGCGGCAGATCGGTGGAGACGAGAAACAGATCGGCGCTCGGCCGAACCATAAACGTAAACGAGCGTTCGCCCTGTTCGTCCAGATCAACCACCACCGTTGAGGTGCGGTGAGCCGGATCGAGGCGCATCCACTGCACATCAACCTGCTCATCCGCCAGCGTTTTCTGCATAAAGCGGCCAAACGGATCGTCGCCAACCCTGCCAATAAAGGCACTTTTTCCGCCCAGTCGGGCGATGCCGACCGCCACATTTGCCGGTGCACCGCCGGGACATTGCAGCAATTTGCCGTCCCCCTCTGGCAGTAAATCCACCACTGCATCACCGAGTACCCAGATTTTATCCATGTCATCCTCGCAGCTAAACTATGTTAAACCGTTTTAGCTATTTAAACACAGGCTGACCAAAGGGGAAATAATCAGGAAGGAAAAAGCGTTATCGTACCAGGTGTGGCCAGTGAATATCGCCCACCCCGTTAAGCTGCGGCCGGGCAAACAGAAACCCCTGGAAACGGCGAATACCTGCGGATTCCAGCCAGCACCACTCCTCCAGCTTCTCAATGCCTTCCGCCACCAGCGTGATCTCAAGGTCGGTGCAGCAGCTCACTATCGATCGGACAATCGCCTGTTTTGGGCCGCTGAGATGAATATTGCTGACAATTTCCCGATCGATCTTGATTTTATCCGGCTGGAAGCGGGTAAGCAGCGAAAGCCCCGCATACCCGGAGCCGAAATCATCGATCGCCAGGCCAATACCTTCACCCCGAAGCTGTTTGATCGCGCTGTTGAACTTGTTAAAGCCGGAAATCATCTCGTTTTCAGTCACTTCTATGACCACCTGCTCCGGCTGAAGCCCGTGTTGTCTGATTTGCTCCACAAGAAACTCGACCGCCCCGGGCACCTTGACCAGCGACATGGGGAGTAAATTCACCGCAATTTTATGGCTGCCGATACCCAGTTTCTCCGCAAGCGCAAAGGCATACGCTTTGGTTTGCAGATCCACTTCGTAGAGCTTGTCCTGATCGAGCGTTTTGAAGAAATGTTCCGGGCTCCCGCCATCGTTGCCACGAATAAGCGCTTCAAGTGAACTGATTTTCCCTTCCGAGGGCTCGACTATCGGCTGCAGCGCAAACTGACAGATTTGACCGGCTATCAACCCCATGGCCTCACCGAAGGGCGCTTTTTCACATGCGAGCGTCCATTTTCCCGCATCCACCGGGTTCCTCGTCTGGCCGGTATGTTTCCCGGTGATAAAGGTCTGAATGAATTTGAACACCCGATCATCGGATATGAGATAGCTTTCCAGCTGGCTGTAATGCAAAACCGACTCAAGCACCTCTTTTGGGGACTGGACCTGCAGGTCAAACAGCAGCATGCCGACATTGTCAAACCGTCTGCGGGGGCCGTAATCCCGCATCAGTTCGACGACGCCACTGTGGCGCTCATCATCGCGAATTTTGTGGAACAACTTCACGACGCTCTCTTCCGCGCCCTCAAGAATTTGCATGACGTCACAGCCGTTCGAGAGCAGGACACCCGTGATGTTCAGTTTGGCATTGCGGCTTCGTGCTCGTTCTACCAGCGCGCTTAATTCTGCGGACCGGCAGGATAAATGTAACTGGCTTCGATAAATCAGCGTGGTGAGCACAGGAATGGGTTCCAGAATAAGGGAGGCGCCGGGGAAGTTACTGTTTAACATACTTCACCAGCTCTACCTAATAAATTAACGGCTTAAGGGATCACCCTTTTTCCTCCGTCCCGATGCGGTTGTCGATCCGCATCTTCATGTAGTCGTAAAACGGATTTGAGGTCACCCGCATCAGGGCATCTTTACCCACGCTCAGTACGGAGGTCTCTCCCCACAACGCAATGGTGCCCAGGCTGATGCCATAGCGGTTTTTCACGGCAGGATGCCGGCCATACAGATCGTCATCAGGCGGGAAAGGTACGGCGACATGCGAAAGCGAATAGACCTCCGGCGGATACTGCTGCGCCAGCGGCTCCACGGTCTCCTCTGTGCTGTCTGCGGGGATGTGCTTCGCGACCGTGGCGAAACGCTCCGCACTGGCGTTGGTAATAATTGTGACACTGTAACGTCTTTGCGCAGACGGCAACAGCTCAGAGAGGGCCGTCCACGACGACGGCCGGAATAACGGGCGGAAACTCGCCGCCTGGTTGATATCAAACACCACCAGTTCACTGCCGTTGGCCGGGAGCTGGTCAAATAACCCCGTGACAACCGCACGGGTACTGACGGTGGAATCCATCACCGACTGAAAGGCCAGTACCGGCGGCAACCGATCCAGCGTGTGGTTTTGTGCAGCGCGGCCAATCTGCTCCTGCAGCGCCTTCGTCAACAGCCACGACTGACGCGCCGCGTTTACCGGGAAAGAATTGTATTTGTAAGGGTTATACTCCGGCGCGATATTCAGCCACGCCGCTTTCGCAAACGCCGGTAACAGTGCCGGTAAGCCTGCGAATCCGGCAAAGCGGGCAAACGCCGTGACGCCGATCATCGGTGACAACAACACCAGTTGCTGAGGTTTTCGCAGCGAAGGCGACTCCAGCGCGTCCAGGGTGTATTTCATCGCCAGCGCCCCGCCGTTGGAATAGCCCACCAGATGCAAAGGAACGTTATCCCCCGCCAGACGGGAGGCTTCGCGCACGGCAAGACGCGTCGCCGCCAGCCACATCTCCCAGTCAACATTTGTCAGCGCCCCTGGTGCCGTCCCGTGTCCGGGCAGACGCGGCACCACGGCCACAAATCCGCGCTGCTGATAATCAACGGCAAGGTGCTTAACGCTATAGGGCGAATCGGTGAGTCCGTGCAGTAAAACTACCGCACCACGCGGTTTACCGGCAGGCATCAGCACAAACGAGCGATTTGCATCCGGAGTAAATTTTCCGGGCCACACCAGGCTCTGACGGTAGTAGCGGTTTAAGGCGGTACGCTCCTCCCCCTTCGTTTTTGCCGTGACCGCGTTATCCAGGTCGGTGAAGATGGCCTTTTCCCGGTCGAGATAGTCAGCAAAGTTCGCCTTATCCAGCTCGCTTACGCTCATTTCATCCGCACGCCAGGTATGCCAGAGATGTAACGCCGGCCCCTGCTGCGAGAGATATACCCGCACTGCCAGCAGCACAACCACGATAATCCCTATGACCATCGCCACTTTCTTTGCGAGAGCCATCAGGCGCACGCTGACACGCCAGGGCAGATTCGCCATGCCGGGTTCCTTCTCTTAGTCACTGTGTTTGTATCTTATCAAAAATGTGAAGGGGCTGACGTATTCACCAAATTCATCTCTGTCGAATCCGACAATGCACCAAAAGTGAACTACGCTGCACAAATGTTGATCATTGGTTAATCAAATATTGCATGAAATTTACATCACAGCGGCTTTTCGCCGTCATGTGAACATGGCACGCGTCATGCATTGTTAACCAGGTAACAGAATTCCGGCCATTGACAGCCGGTTAACAGCGAGGCGGTAATGACCACCAAACCTGAAATGCTGAACCGTATCGAAGCCACCTTCAGCCAGCTGACGCCCAGCGAAAAGCGTGTGGCAAGCTGGATGCTGGCGCACGCCGCGCTGATACCGTTTGAGACGGCAGAGAGCGTGGCGCTGACTACCGGCACCAGCGGGATCACCGTCGGGCGCTTCCTGCGCAAGCTGGGGTATCGCAACCTGGACGATGCCAAAAAAAGCCTGCGCGATCCTTATCAGCCCTGGGGAATGAACGAACGCCTGGACTCCTGGCAACAGCAGCGTCCGCTCTCGGATCGCCTCCAGCACTCCCTTTCGCTGGAGGTGGACGCAATCACCCATGTTTATCAGCTGGCACAAACCGATGTCTTTAAGCAAATCGTCCATCAGCTCACCCATGCTGAGGCGGTGTTTGTGCTGGGTATTCAGTCAACGCGCGGGATTGCCAACGCCTTCTTCAGCCACCTGGAATATCTGCGCCCGCGCGTGAGCTACTCCGAAGGGTTATCCGGCAGTTGGGTTGAATCGCTCAACTCCGGTTTTGACCACCCTTATGTGGTGCTGACCGATACCCGCGCCTATTCCGCCATTGCCCGGCAGTACTGTCGTGTCGCAAGTGAGAAAAGTATTCCGATGGCCCTGATCACCGATATCTGGTGTCCGTGGGCGCGGGATTACCCTATTGATTTATTGCAGGTTAAAACCGATACCGGCCACTTCTGGGATTCGCTGGCCCCTGTGAGCTGTCTTTTCAACCTGCTGCTGTCAGGCGTGGTCCAGGCGCTGGGTGATGCGCTTGCAGACCGTCTGACGATAAACCGTGAATTACAACAAGAGTTTGGACAATTCGAACGCTAAAGGAGCGGAGCTATGCCCGAAGAGAGTGAACTGATTGATGTCGCCAGAATGTTTCCTGAGTTGCATATCGATCTGAAATACGCCACCGCCGACAACCTGACTGGCCGTCCCATTTATCAGGAGGCGCTGTGTTTGCTGCATACCGATGCCGCCACCGCGCTGGCGAAATCGATTGGCATCGCCACGCTCGCCGGACTGAAACTGGTGGTCTACGACGCCTATCGCCCACAGCAGGCCCAGGCGCAGCTGTGGGATGCGTGCCCGAACCCGGAATATGTGGTGGATGTGGCCATTGGCTCCAATCACAGCCGCGGCACGGCCATCGACGTCACCCTGATGGATGAACATAACAACGTGCTGGATATGGGGGCCGGGTTTGATGAGATGGATGACCGTTCTCATCCGTATCATCCCTCCGTGCCGCCGCACGCCCAGCGCAACCGCCTGCTGCTTAACGCCATCATGTTTGGCGGAGGCTTTGTGGGGATCGGCAGCGAATGGTGGCACTTCGAGTTGCCAAACGCCGCCAGTTATCCCCTTCTTGACGATCGTTTCGCCTGTTTTCCGTTGACGCACACCCCTCTTTAAACCTGGAGCACTGCCATGAAAACAACGCTTCTCACGACGCTTATCGCCGCCACGCTGGCCCTGAGCATGCCTGCTGCGCAGGCCGCCGTTCCGAAAGACATGCTGGTGATAGGTAAAGCCGCCGACCCGCAAACCCTCGATCCTGCAATCACCATTGATAACAACGACTGGACCGTCACCTATCCGTCCTATCAGCGTCTGGTGAAGTACAAGCCTGGCACCACGGAGGTCGAAGGCGATCTGTCCACGGGCTGGAAGGCATCTGAGGATCAGAAAGAGTGGACCTTCACCCTGACGGACAACGCGAAATTCTCTGACGGCACGCCGGTCACCGCTGAAGCGGTAAAACTGTCGTTTGAGCGCCTGCTGAAGCTCAGCCAGGGGCCGTCTGAAGCGTTCCCGAAAGATCTCAAAATTGACGCCGTTGATGACCACACGGTGAAATTCACCCTCAGCCAGCCGTTTGCTCCCTTCCTCTATACCCTGGCGAATGACGGTGCATCGATTATTAACCCGGCCGTACTGAAGGCCAATGCCGCCGATGATGCGCGGGCTTATCTGGCGCAGAACACCGCCGGTTCCGGGCCATTTATGCTGAAGAGCTGGCAAAAAGGTCAGCAGCTGGTGCTGGTGCCTAACCCGCACTGGGCGGGAGATAAGCCCCACTTTAAGCGCGTCTCGGTGAAAATTATCGGTGAAAGCGCGTCGCGTCGCCTGCAGCTTTCCCGTGGCGATCTGGATATTGCCGACTCCCTGCCTGTCGATCAGCTTTCTGCGCTCAAGCAGGAGGGCAAAGTCGCCGTGGCGGAGTATCCGTCCCTGCGCGTGACCTATCTCTATCTCAACAACAGCAAAGCACCGTTGAATCAGGTGGATTTGCGCCGGGCCGTCTCCTGGGCAACCGATTATCAGGGAATGGTGAAAGGCATTCTCAGCGGTAACGGCAAGCAGATGCGCGGCCCGATCCCGGATGGCATGTGGGGCTTTGACGCCACCGCCATGCAGTACAGCTTTGACGAGGCCAAAGCGAAAGCGGCGCTGGAGAAAGTCAAAGATAAACCGGCCAGCCTGACGTTTCTCTACTCGGACAACGACCCGAACTGGGAGCCTATCGCCCTCTCCACTCAGGCCAGCCTGGGCAAGCTCGGTATCAACGTCAAGCTGGAAAAACTGGCTAACGCCACCATGCGCGACCGCGTGGGTAAAGGCGATTATGACATTGCCATTGGCAACTGGAGCCCGGACTTTGCCGACCCGTACATGTTCATGAACTACTGGTTTGAGTCGGACAAAAAAGGTCTGCCGGGCAACCGCTCGTTCTATGAGAACAAAGAGGTCGATTCCCTGCTGCAGGCGGCGCTGAAAACCACGGACCAGGCGGAGCGCACCCGCGATTACCAGCAGGCGCAGAAGATTGTAATTGACGAAGCGGCCTACGTTTATCTGTTCCAGAAGAATTACCAGCTGGCAATGAACAAAGAGGTCAAAGGCTTCACCTTTAATCCAATGCTCGAGCAGGTGTTCAACATCGCCACCATGAGCAAGTAACGGTTTCGCCGGGGGAAAGTGTATGACGTTCTGGAGCATTGTGCGCCAGCGCTGCTGGGGGTTAATCCTGGTAGTAGCCGGTGTCTGTATCATCACCTTTATCATTTCACACCTGATCCCCGGCGATCCGGCCCGCCTGCTGGCCGGTGACCGTGCCAGCGACGAGATTGTGCAAAACATTCGCCAGCAACTGGGACTGGATCAGCCGCTCTATATCCAGTTTGGCCGCTATGTAGACGCCCTGGCGCACGGCGATTTAGGGACCTCTATCCGTACCGGGCGGCCGGTGGCGGAAGATTTAAAAGCCTTCTTCCCTGCCACGCTGGAGCTGGCGTTCTGTTCCCTGCTGCTGGCGCTGGTGATCGGCGTTCCGCTGGGGATTTTATCGGCGGTCTACCGTAACCGCTGGCTGGATCATCTGGTACGGCTGATGGCGATGACAGGGATCTCCACACCGGCCTTCTGGCTGGGTCTGGGCGTCATCGTCTTGTTCTACGGCCATCTGCAGCTTCTGCCCGGCGGCGGCAGGCTGGACGACTGGCTCGACCCGCCTGCCCACGTGACGGGCTTTTATCTGCTGGATGCCCTGCTGGAGGGTAACGGCGAGGTCTTTTTCAACGCCCTGCAACACCTGATTTTACCGTCACTGACGCTGGCGTTTGTTCATCTTGGCATCGTGGCGCGTCAGGTACGTTCCGCCATGCTGGAGCAGCTCAGCGAAGATTATATTCGCACCGCCCGCGCCAGCGGCTTGCCGGGCTGGTATATCGTCCTGCGGTATGCCCTGCCGAATGCGATGATCCCGTCCATTACCGTACTCGGGCTGGCGCTGGGCGATCTGCTTTATGGTGCGGTACTGACCGAAACCGTCTTTGCCTGGCCAGGCATGGGCGCCTGGGTGGTGACCTCCATTCAGGCGCTGGATTTCCCTGCCGTCATGGGCTTCGCCGTGGTGGTTTCACTGGCCTATGTGGTCGTCAATCTGGTGGTTGATCTGCTCTATCTGTGGATTGACCCTCGTATCGGGCGCGGAGGTGCCGAATGATGTTGACTGAGGAAACGCCCGTCCCCGTAAACACAACGAAACCGGGCATCGACTGGGCAAGGCTGTTCTGGATGCTGCGTCAAAGCCCGCTCACGCTGATCGGCGGGGTGATTATGCTGGTGATGCTGTTGCTGATGGTAACTTCACCGTGGATCGTCCCCCATGATCCGAACGCGCTGGATCTCACTGCCCGGTTGCAGGCCCCGTCTGCGCAACACTGGTTTGGTACCGATGAAGTCGGACGCGATCTGTTCAGCCGCGTGCTGGTCGGTAGCCAGCAATCCATTACCGCCGGGCTGGCGGTGGTGGTGATTGCCGGGAGTATCGGCTCGCTGCTGGGCTGTTTGTCCGGCGTGCTGGGCGGGCGCGGCGATGCCATCATTATGCGGGTGATGGACATTATGCTCTCCATTCCCTCCCTGGTACTGACCATGGCGCTGGCGGCGGCGCTTGGGCCGAGTCTGTTTAACGCCATGCTGGCGATTGCGATTGTGCGTATCCCGTTTTACGTTCGCCTGGCACGCGGGCAAACCCTGGTGGTGCGCCAGTTTACCTATGTGCAGGCCGCGCGCACTTTTGGCGCATCGCGCTGGCATTTGATCAGCTGGCACATTCTGCGTAACGCCCTGCCACCGCTGATCGTGCAGGCCTCGCTGGATATTGGCAGCGCCATTCTGATGGCCGCCACGCTGGGCTTTATCGGCCTTGGGGCACAGCAGCCCACCGCCGAATGGGGAGCAATGGTGGCCGTGGGCCGCAACTATGTGCTCGACCAGTGGTGGTACTGCGCCTTTCCTGGTGCGGCAATTCTGGTCACTGCCGTCGGGTTTAATCTGTTTGGTGACGGCATTCGCGACCTGCTGGATCCGAAATCGGGAGGAAAACAGGCATGAGCGAAGCAGTATTAACCATTGAAGATTTACACCTGAGCTTCCCGATATTTCGCGGTGAAGTTCACGCCCTGAACCACGTATCGCTGGAGATCAAACGCGGCGAGATTGTTGGCGTAGTGGGCGAATCCGGCTCCGGAAAATCGGTAACGGCGATGCTGACCATGCGTCTGCTGCCGGAGGGCAGTTACCGGGTCCATCGCGGGCAGGTAAAACTGTTGGGTGAAGATGTCCTGAATGCTTCGGAAAAACAGCTCCGCCAGTGGCGCGGTGCCAAAGTGGCGATGATTTTTCAGGAGCCGATGACAGCGCTGAACCCAACGCGACGAATTGGCAAACAGATGGTGGAGGTGATCCGCCAGCATCAGCCCCTTTCACGGCGTGATGCCGGGAAAAAAGCGATTACCCTGCTGGAAGAGATGCAGATCCCGGATGCGGCGGAGGTCATGGAACGTTATCCGTTCGAGCTGTCCGGTGGCATGCGCCAGCGGGTGATGATTGCGCTGGCCTTCTCCTGCGAGCCTGAACTGATTATTGCCGATGAGCCGACCACCGCACTGGACGTCACCGTCCAGCTACAGGTACTGCGATTGCTGAAGCATAAAGCGCGGGCCAGCGGAACCTCGGTACTGTTCATCAGCCACGATATGGCGGTGGTTTCACAGCTCTGCGATCGGATGTATGTCATGTACGCCGGGAGCGTGATTGAAAGCGGCACCACGCAAACGCTGATCCACCATCCCGTTCATCCCTATTCCATCGGCCTGCTGCAGTGTGCGCCTGAAAACGGCGAGCCGCGCGAGATGCTGCCTGCCATCCCCGGTACAGTGCCCAATCTTAGCCAGCTTCCGCGCGGGTGTGCTTTTCGGGAGCGCTGTTTTGCTGCGGGCGTAAAATGCACTGAAACGCCGCGCTTACTGCCTCAGGGGGCCGAAGGCCAGCGGGCGGCCTGCTGGTATCCGCAACAGGAGAAAACCCATGTCTGACGTACTGCTGGAACTGGATCGCGTGCACGTTAACTTTCCCGCACGCAAAAACTGGCTGGGGCGAGTCACGGAACAGGTGCACGCTCTTAACGGGCTGGATCTTCAGATCCATCGCGGCGAAACGCTGGGGATTGTTGGCGAATCCGGCTGTGGCAAAAGCACGCTGGCGCAGCTTTTAATGGGGATGCTCAAACCCAGTGCCGGCCTGTGTGCACGGACAAACCACGCGGGCGGTATGCAGATGGTGTTCCAGGATCCGCTCTCGTCGCTTGACCCGCGCCTGCCGGTCTGGCGCATTATCACCGAGCCGGTGTGGGTGCAAAAACGCAGCAGCGAACGGGAACGACGTCAGCTTGCTGAAAACCTGGCGCAGCAGGTCGGTATCCGCCCGGAATATCTCGACCGCCTGCCGCACGCCTTTTCCGGCGGGCAGCGCCAGCGTATTGCTATCGCCCGCGCTCTTTCCTCTGACCCGGACATCATCGTGCTGGATGAGCCCACCAGCGCGCTGGATATTTCCGTACAGGCGCAGATCCTCAATTTACTGGTGAAGCTGCAGCAGGAACGCAATCTGACCTATGTGCTGATATCCCATAACGTCTCGGTTGTCAGGCACATGAGCGATCGCGTGGCGGTGATGTATCTGGGGCAGATTGTCGAACTGGGCACGGCGGCACAGGTGCTGGTTACGCCGCGTCATCCCTACACCAGGCTGCTGCTCGATTCCGTTCCCAGAACCGGTGAGCCGCTGGATGAAAACCTGGCGCTGCGTAAAACGGATCTCCCGGGTAACCGCCATCTGCCCGAGGGGTGCTATTTCCGCGACCGTTGTCCGCAGGCCACGCAAGGGTGTGAACGCCCGCAGCCGCTACAGCCTTCACACGAGGGCCGTAGCGTGCGCTGCTGGCGTAATGTGGATTAAATTTGCGCCATCCCACCATCAACAAACAGCTCGGTGGCGTTAATAAAGCTGGCCGCGTCAGAGGCCAGAAACGCCACCACTTTCCCCACCTCGCCCGGCGCACCTAAACGTCCTAACGGAACCTGTGCAGCCAGCGCATCGTACAGCCCCTGACGATGTTCTTCTGGCACCAGTTCGCCGAGTCCCGGGGTTTTGACGGGGCCAGGACTGACCACGTTGATACGGATCCCACGGCCCTGCAGATCCAGCGCCCAGGAGCGGGCAAAGTTGCGCACGGCGGCTTTGCTGGCGCTGTAGACGCTAAAGTTTGCCGTTCCCTTTATCGACACCGTTGAACCGGTCAGAATAATGGACGACCCGGCAGATAACAGCGGCAGCGCTTTTTGTACTGTAAACAGCACTCCGCGCACGTTTGTGCCGAAAATACGGTCAAACTGCTCCTCGGTGATTGCTCCCAGCGGCAGCATATCTCCGCCACCCGCATTGGCGAACAAAATATCGAGACGCCCTTCTTCTTTTGCTATCTGCGCATAGACTCGATCCAGATCGGCGAGTTGTGAGACGTCGGCACGAATACCCACCGCACGGGAATCAATTTGTGCGACGGCGGCATCCAGCTCGGCCTGTCGACGACCGGTGATATAAACTTTGGCGCCCTGAGCCGCCAGCTCCTGCGCCGTGGCAAGACCAATACCGGTGCTGCCGCCAGTGACCAGTGCGATTTTTTCGAAGAGCGTTGTGTTCATGTCATTTACCTTTTGTTGGGTTTGCGTTGTGCGTTTTTGCTTGCGCTGGAGACACATTAGCCCTTGCCGGATTAGTGAAAAACCAGCAAAAATGAAAATGACTATTCACAGACAGAAATAATCGAGAGAAAAAAGATGGACCAGCTCATGGCGATGCGCGCCTTCACGCGGGTTGTGGAAACCGGTAGCTTTACCCGAGCGGCTGATTCGCTAAACATGCCCATTGCCACACTGAGCAAATTTGTGAAAGCGCTTGAGGCGCATCTTGAAATACGGCTGCTGCACCGTACCACCCGCCGGGTGGTCACGACGCCGGAAGGCGCGGAGTATTATGAAAAAGCGCTCAGGGTGCTCATTGATATCGAAGATATCGATACCTCGTTTCGCGTCTCTCACGCCACACCGAAAGGACATCTGCGGGTGGATATTGGCGGTTCGACTGCCCGCGACGTGCTCATCCCCCTGCTCCCGGATTTCATGCAGCGCTACCCGGATATTCGCATCGATCTTGGCGTGGCGGATCGTCCTGTTGATTTGATCAGCGGCAACGTGGATTGTGTGATCAGAGGCGGTCCGCTGAACGATTCCACCCTTATCGCCCGTCATCTGGGCGACGCCGACATGGTGACCTGCGCAACGCCGGGCTATCTGAAAAAGCACGGCGTTCCGGCTTATCCCCAAGAGTTGCGCAACGGACATAAACTTATAAGCTATCTCTCCCCGGTCACCGGGCGACCCTTTCCGTTTCGCTTCAGGAAAGGCGGCGAGGTGCAGGAGATCGGCATTTCGCACTATCTCGGCGTTAATGAAAGCAATGCGCACCTGGCAGCGGCGGTGGCAGGATTGGGCATCATTCAGACGTTTACGTATTCAGCAAAGACATATCTTCAGGCGGGTACGTTACAAGAAATTTTAAGCGACTGGCGCCCGGCCGCGTATCCGTTTCACGTGGTTTATCCGCAAAACCGGCATCTGACGCATCGGCTTAAGGCGTTTATTGCATGGCTGGCAGCGGTTTTTCCTGCTGCGCTGAAGGGATAGCCGGGCCTTCGCCCGGCTCAGGCTTAGTTAAGTTTATAGTCCAGCGTGATTTCCGCTTTCAGTACCTGCGACACCGGGCATCCTGCTTTCGCTTTCTGGATGATGCCGTCGAATTTCTGCGGGTCGATACCCGGTACGGTGACCTTGCTGTTTAGCGCAATTTTGCTGATTGCGAAGCCGCCATCGGTTTTATCCAGCGAGACATCCGCTGTGGTATCGATGGAATCGGCGGTATAGCCCGCTTCACCAATCATCAGCGACAGCGCCATTGAAAAACAGGCGGCGTGAGCTGCGCCAATCAACTCTTCCGGGTTAGTGCCTTTAGCGCCTTCGAAGCGGGTGTTAAAGCCGTAAGGTTGTTGATTCAGGACGCCACTTTCCGTTGAGACCGTCCCTTTGCCATTTTTGATATCACCAGACCAGTGTGCCGAACCGTGCTTATGAATCGTCATTCTTGCTCTCCTTTTGGCTGACAAAGGGGTAAGTATAGACGATGGTTCCGGCACCCCCAGGAACACAGACAATTCTGTAACCTATTCCCGCTGCGCGTCGCCTGACAGATGGTGCGCTATCTCATCAAGAAACACGCGCAACGCCGCGGGCTGATACTCCCGGGACTGATAAATACCGTGAATGGCTAACGCTTTGGGCGTCAGGCTGCTCAGCACCGGGACCAGCGTGCCCTGTTCAATCGCGGCATGTGCTTCCTGCTCCGGCAGCATGGCAATGCCGCAATGCTTCACCGCCGCCTCCATCAACAATGACGAGATGCTGGCGCTGAGGTTGCCGCTCACGGCGACGCTGACGTTTTCCCCTTCCGGCGTCAGGAAGTGCCACGCCTGACCGGCGAAAAAGCTGTAGTGCAGACAGTTGTGCTGCGCTAACTCCTCCACCTGCTCTGGCGTGCCGTGGGTTGCAAGATACTGCGGCGACGCGCACAGCACGGAACGGCACTCCCCAAGCCTGCGGGCGATCATCCCGGGCTCTGGGTTATCCGTGATGCGGATCGCCACATCAATGCGTTCCCCTACCAGACTCACCGGGTGGTTGTTCACATCCAGCTCAATGCGCAGCTGCGGGTAGCGCGAAAGCAAGCCGGGCAGCACCGGGGCAATCAGATGCATGGCGGTAAAATGGGCGCAGGCCACCCGTAGCGTGCCTGAAGGGAGATCTTTCTCCGACTGGCCCTCAATTTCCTGCGACAGCTGGGACAGCGTTCGCGTTTTTAGCAGCACCTTCTCTCCGGCCGCCGTCAGCGTCAGCTTGCGCGTTGAGCGGTTTACCAGCCGCGTACCGGCCCACTTCTCCATTTGCTCAAGATAGCGGCTCACCATCGGACGGGAGATCCCCAACGCCCGGGCTGCTGCACTCAGGCTTCCCAGCTCGCATATCCGGTTATAGACCTGAGCGGCAATAACGCGATCCATATAACACCCCATTTGCTCGATTTATGAAACAAAGCATGTCTTGTTTCAGGAATTCTGGCAAATGCGAATATCCGTACAATAAAGACTTTCCTGAACAACAGAGACATCAGAATGAAATTCACTCACCTTGCACTGCTCTCCACACTTATCACGCCCGCGGTGTTTGCTGCGCCATTAACCATTGATACCTATAACCCGCAGGACAAAGGGATGTTTGCGGTCTCCTCCACGCTGGTCTCTGGTCCAAAAGAGGCCGTGCTGTTTGACGCCCAGTTCAGCGTCAAAGATGGCGAAGCGCTGGTCGACAAAATTCGCAAAAGCGGGAAAACCCTGAACAAAATCGTCATTACCTCTGGCGATCCGGATTTCTATTTTGGACTGCAACCGCTGGTGAAAGCCTTCCCGAATGCCAAAGTGGTGGCCACACAGCAGGTGGTTGACCATATCAAGGCCACCAAAGACACCAAGCTTGCCTTCTGGGGACCGCAGATGAAAGACGGTGCGCCAACCGAACTTATCGTTCCGCAGGTACTGGCATCCACTACCTTCATGGTGGACGGCGAGAAGATTGATATCGAGCAGCCAGAAAGCTACGCCGCCTATGTCTGGATCCCTTCGGCTAAAACTATCCTCGGTGGTACCGGTGTCGCCTGGGGCATCCACGTCTGGACGGCAGACACCCAGACGCCAGCCAGCCGCAAGCAGTGGCAACAGACGCTGGAAAGCATGGCGGCACATAAGCCTGAACGCGTGATCCCGGGTCACTATCTGGGAACACCACCGGCAGGCAGCGGTGCTCTCGACTTTACCCGTGATTATCTCCAGCACTTCGAACAGGCGTTGTCAGAACATAAAACATCGACAGGCGTGATCAGCGCCATGAAAAAACAGTATCCGGGTCTGGCTGAAGAGAGCTCGCTGGAATTAAGCGCCAAAGTGAATACTGGCGAAATGAAGTGGTAATGTAAAATCTGCTCCTGCTATATTTCAATGATAGTAGGAGCACCTGCAAAATATCCTCGCGGTAAAGCCTCAATATATCCTCTCATTCTAAAAGCGCATAAAAGCATGCACTTATGTCATTTTTATTTCTAAGATGAATCTTAGACACAGCGACCAAAATATTTGCCATTCTGTTTGTGAATTAAATTTTTTGCGAGCCGTACCATTAAACAGACAACGACACGGAGGCAGCATGTTTACTTATTACCCGGCCAATACTGCAGCAGCACAACCTGAACTCGTTAACGCGATTGCACAGGGTCTTCACGCCGAGCATGGTGCTGTGACTGAAGATGACATTTTGATGGAACTGACCAAGTGGGTGGAATCCACAGACAATGACATCCTCAGTGACATCTACCAGCAGACCATTAACTACGTCGTCAGCGGGCAAAACGCACCTTTGTAAAAACCTGCTAAGCTGGATCTGCAACCTAAGGGGTTACATTTCGTTTGCGTAAGCGAACTGGTCCTTAAAACTATCAACAGGATTGAGGAGTTAACATGAAATCGAACCGTCAGGCACGCCATATACTGGGACTGAACTACAAGCTTTCTAACCAACGTAAAGTGGTGATTGAAGGCGACAGTGAAACACAGGTCACTCACGCCACCGGCAGAAAACGCCACGCGGGCAAGTAAGTCCCCAGGAGAGATCCTCAACACCATCGGCAAAACCGATGGTGTTTTTGTTTATGTGTTGCGGTAATTAATATTTAGCTCCTTTATAATACCGCCTGACCGCACCCCATCGCACAGGCCAGAAAGATGACAAACAGCAGTGTCAGGGACGGATCTTCAAAAAAAGAGTGAGTGACATGGACAACAAACTGAAAAAACATCGTTCCCTATACATCCCTTATGCCGGCCCGGTATTACTCGAATTCCCCCTGCTCAACAAAGGTAGCGCCTTCAGCATGGAAGAGCGCAGCAGCTTCAACCTGCTCGGTTTGCTGCCAGAAGTGGTGGAAACCATTGAAGAACAGGCAGAGCGCGCGTGGATCCAGTATCAGGGTTTCAAAACCGAAATCGACAAACATATTTACCTGCGCAACATTCAGGACACCAACGAAACCCTCTTCTATCGTCTGGTACAAAATCATCTCGAAGAGATGATGCCGGTGATCTACACCCCAACGGTGGGTGCCGCCTGCGAACGCTTCTCAGAGATCTACCGTCGCTCCCGTGGCGTCTTTATCTCTTATCAGAACCGCCACAACATGGACGATATTCTGCAGAACGTGCCGAACCACAATATCAAAGTGATCGTGGTGACCGACGGCGAACGTATTCTGGGTCTCGGTGACCAGGGTATTGGCGGCATGGGGATCCCAATCGGTAAGCTCTCTCTGTATACCGCCTGCGGCGGCATCAGCCCGGCGTATACCCTGCCGGTGGTGCTGGATGTGGGCACCAACAACCAGCAATTGCTTAACGACCCGCTGTATATGGGCTGGCGTCATCCGCGTATTACCGACGACGAGTATTATCAGTTTGTTGATGATTTCATCCAGGCGGTCAAGCACCGCTGGCCGGACGTGCTGCTGCAGTTTGAAGACTTCGCGCAGAAAAACGCGATGCCGTTGCTGAACCGCTATCGCGATGAGATCTGCTCTTTTAACGATGATATTCAGGGCACCGCCGCGGTCACCGTTGGCACGCTGATTGCCGCCAGTCGCGCGGCAGGCAGCCAACTGAGCTATCAGAAAATTGTCTTCCTGGGCGCAGGCTCTGCGGGTTGTGGTATCGCCGAGCAGATTATCGCCCAGACGCAGCGTGAAGGGCTAAGCGAAGAGCTGGCACGCTCCCGCGTGTTCATGGTCGACCGTTTCGGCCTGCTGACCGACGGCATGCCAAACCTGCTGCCGTTCCAGACCAAGCTGGTGCAGAAACGTGAGAATCTGAAGAACTGGGACACCGACAACGAAGTGCTCTCTCTGCTGGACGTAGTGCGCAACGTGAAGCCGGATATCCTGATTGGCGTCTCCGGTCAGACGGGGCTGTTCACCGAAGAGATCATTCGTGAGATGCACAAGCACTGCGAACGCCCTATCGTGATGCCGCTCTCCAACCCGACCTCGCGCGTGGAAGCAACGCCGCAGGACATCATTGCCTGGACCGAAGGGAACGCGCTGGTCGCAACCGGCAGCCCGTTCGATCCGGTGGTGTGGAAGGACAAAACCTATCCTATTGCCCAGTGCAACAACTCCTATATTTTCCCGGGCATTGGTCTGGGTGTGATCGCCTCCGGCGCGTCGCGCATTACCGATGAGATGCTGATGTCGGCAAGCGAAACCCTGGCGGGCCACTCGCCGCTGGTGAATGATGGCGAAGGACTGGTGCTGCCAGAGCTGAAAGACATTCACAAGGTGTCGCGTGCAATTGCGTTCGCGGTCGGGAAAATGGCCCAGCAGCAGGGTGTGGCAGTGAAAACCTCTGCCGATGCGCTGCAGCAGGCCATCGACGACAACTTCTGGATGCCGGAATACCGCAGCTACCGTCGTACTTCGATCTAACACTGTGTTCCGACCGTTCCCTCTCCCTGTGGGAGAGGGAATTACATTCGCCCCCCCTAGCCAAACCGCCTTTCCCCCGCTACACTCCTTTCATCCATTAACCCACTGAATATATAAGGAGGCCAATTATGCTGTACTGTGAAATTTTCAATGTTTCACATGCATTTGGTGATCGCACCAGCTCAAGCGTTATCGGTATCGTGCTGCGATAACTTCTGCTTGAGCGAAGACACCAACCCCTGAAATCCCTTCTCTCGGGCTTACTGAGTTATCGTCAGCGATGTTTGACGAGGCATAAACATGCCTGTAACTCTTGGGTAAGCAACAATGAGCACTTTACTCACTGCACAATCTTTACGTGTTGATACGGCGTTTGGCACGCTCTTCGACTCCCTCTCCTTTACGCTGAAAAAAGGCGACCGCATTGGCCTGCTGGGCGACAACGGCTGCGGCAAAAGTACGCTGCTGAAGGTGCTGGACGGCACAGACTCTCCCGCTGCCGGAAGCGTCGCGCTGGCCGGACACTGTCTGATGGCGCGCGTTGAGCAACATCTGCCAGAAGCCATTTATCCCCTGACCATGCTGGATGCCGTGCTGGCGCAACTGCCCACGACTGAGCGCGAGAGCCTGCGCTGGAAAGCAGAAACGCTGCTGGCGGGTATGGGTTTTACGCCGCAGGACATGGCCTTAACGTCGGCGACGCTGAGCGGCGGGCAACACACGCGTCTCCTGCTCGCGCGGGCGTTGATCGGCGATCCGGATCTGTTACTGCTGGACGAGCCGAGCAACCACCTCGATTTGCCTACCATGCTCTGGCTGGAACAATTTTTACAGAACTGGTCCGGCAGCTTTGTACTGGTCTCGCACGACAGGCAGTTGCTGGATGCCGTCACCAACGGTAGCTGGATCCTCCGCGATAAGATGTTGCACTACTTTGCCCTTCCCTGCACCGCCGCGCGCCAGGCGCTGGTGGCGAAAGACGAAAGCGATGCGCTGCGGCATAAGGCGGAGCAAAAGGAGATCGACCGCGTAACCGCCAGTGCCAGACGGCTGGCCACCTGGGGCAAGGTCTACGATAACGAAGATCTGGCCCGCAAAGCCAAACAGATGGAAAAACAGGTCGAGCGGCTAAAGGAGAGCCAGACAGAGCTCACGGCAGGCAGTCCGTGGACGTTAACCCTGCGTGGTGATGCCCTGCGAGCGGACCGACTGCTGGAGATGGAAAACCTCGGCGTACCGCCTGCACCTGGGTTGCCCGCTCTATTTCACGTCGACATTGCGCGGCTTAAAAGTGGCGATCGCGTGGCTATCGTCGGGCGTAACGGCTGCGGCAAATCATCGCTGATGAAGCTCATCTGGCGGCATTTCTCAGGTGAACCGTCAGAGGCTGGGCTAAAACTCCATCCTCGCGTGTCGCCAGGCTATTACGACCAGACGCTGAATCAGCTTCCGGATGAGGCAACGATCTTCGACGCGCTGGAGCCTTTTGCGCCAGCGCCACAGGATCGCAAGATGGCGCTTATCAGCGCCGGGTTCCCGTGGGCGCGTCACGGGCAAAAGGTCAACACCCTCAGCGGCGGGGAGCGTTCGCGCCTGCTGTTTGTCGGCCTGACGCTTGCCCGTTATAGCCTGCTGATGCTGGATGAGCCTACCAACCATCTGGACATGGAAGGCAAAGAGGCGCTGGCCACTACCCTGCAACAGTTTGACGGCGGAGTGCTGCTGGTCAGCCATGACCGGCAGCTGATCGCCCAAAGCTGCAATCGCTTCTGGCTGATTGAGGACGGTTTGCTTAGCGAATGGCATGACGCCGAAGCGGTGTTCGAACGGCTGCGTGAACGCACAGGCCTGATGGCGTCGTCGGCGTCACCCGCAGTCGCGGATGTTAAAGCGCAAGCCTCGGACGATCTGCTTGAAAGGCTGATCGCGCTGGAAACGCTACTGGCAGAAGACCTGGCGCGTAAGCCTAAGCATCAGAAACCACATCTGCAGGCGCAATGGCGCAAAGAGATTGAGGTGATAGAAGCAAAATTGTAGATCTGTGCCCGGCGAGCTTCTCGTCGGGCCAGTGAATTCCCCCCTAATTATTAGAGGATCGCTGTATTCTTAATCTGAAATCGCATCAATTGGTGACATTATGTTGCCGCCGCCTTGCATAACGCCTCTAAACTATTAATCCTTAAGTAGTATTCCCCTGCGATACACATACCCATCAAAAACAAGGAGAAACCTATGAAGGCTGCTGTTGTTACACAGGATCATCAGGTCAATGTTACCGAAAAAACCTTACGCCCACTGAAGCACGGCGAAGCCCTGCTCAAAATGGAGTGCTGTGGCGTTTGCCATACTGACCTCCACGTCAAAAATGGCGATTTCGGTGATAAAACCGGTGTGATCCTGGGCCACGAAGGGATTGGGATCGTGAAAGAAGTTGGACCTGGCGTGACGTCACTGAAAGTCGGCGACCGTGCAAGCGTCGCGTGGTTCTTTGAGGGCTGCGGCCACTGTGAATACTGTAATACCGGCAACGAAACCCTGTGCCGCGATGTGAAAAACGCCGGTTATTCCGTTGATGGCGGCATGGCTGAAGAGTGCATTGTCACCGCGGATTACGCGGTAAAAGTGCCTGACGGGCTGGATTCCGCTGCGGCCAGCAGCATAACCTGTGCCGGCGTCACCACTTACAAAGCGGTAAAAGTCTCCCATATCAAGCCGGGCCAGTGGATTGCGATCTACGGCCTGGGCGGACTGGGTAACCTCGCGCTGCAGTATGCGAAAAACGTCTTCAACGCCAAAGTCATCGCCCTTGACGTTAACGACGAACAGCTGAAGCTGGCTGCAAGCATGGGGGCGGATTTAACCATCAACTCCCGCAGCGAAGATGCCGCTAAAATCGTGCAGGAAAAAACCGGCGGCGCGCATGCGGCTGTGGTAACCGCGGTCGCGAAAGCAGCGTTTAACTCGGCGGTGGACGCGGTGCGTGCCGGTGGTCGCGTGGTGGCCGTTGGCCTGCCGCCGGAAGCCATGAGCCTTGATATCCCCCGTCTGGTGCTGGACGGTATCCAGGTGGTCGGCTCGCTGGTTGGTACCCGTCAGGATCTGCAGGAAGCATTCCAGTTCGCTGCCGAAGGCAAAGTGGTGCCAAAAGTGACAATGCGCCCGCTGGAAGATATCAATGCCATCTTCAAAGAGATGGAACAGGGCCAGATCCGCGGCCGTATGGTGATTGATTTACGCTCGTAACGGTCCGTTCCCGCTAACCGCTCCGTTTATGGGGCGGTTTTTTATGACCACATTCCGGCACTCAGGCCAGCGCACGAGCATCAGACTGAGCCCGCCGGGCGCGCAGATAGCCATACACCAGCAGCGCGCTCATCGCCAGGAAGGATAATATCGCCGCCGGTAGCGTGACATAGCTCCAGCTAAAACCGAGCGTAATCATCATTCCGCCAAAATAAGCACCAATCGCACTGCCCAGGTTAAAGGCCATCTGCCCGCCTGCGGCACCAAGCATTTCCCCTCCTTTCGCATTTTGCAGCAGCAGAATTTGCAGTGGTGCAGAGAGTGCGAACAGCCCGGCACAGCAGATGAACCCCATCACCAGCGACGCGGTTTTCTGTTCACCAAAGGCGAAAAGCAATAACAGTGAGGCGACAATCACCATATCGGTCGTAGCAGCAATACGCAGCGGGCTGAAACGACCCGATAGTTTCCCGCTCAGCAGGTTACCCAGCACCATGCCGAGGCCCATTAACATCATGATGATCGTCATCAGCCCCTCGGAGAAGCCAGAGACATTGACCATAAACGGCTTCACAAAACTGAACCACGCAAAAACGCCAGCGTTGCCAAACATGGTGGCGGCGAAAATCAGCCACGGCTCCGGTTTTTTCAGGAAGTGAAACTGCTCGGTGAGTTTTATTTCTGATGCGTCATGAAGGTTTGGTACCCACACCAGCACCGAGAGAATCACCAGCGCGTCAAACAGGGCTATCAGGAAAAAGGTATAGCGCCAGTTGAATGTATGCCCCAGCCAGGTTCCAAACGGAACCCCCACCAGATTCGCCACGGTCATCCCGGCGATCATCCCCGCTACGGCCACCGTCACCTTACCCGGTGGCGCTATTTTCGAGAGGATAATCGCCCCCACACCGAAAATTGCGCCGTGCGGGAACCCCGAGATTAAGCGCCCTGCCGCCAGCCAAAAATAGGATGTTGAAAAGGTAAACATCGCGTTGCCCACCGCACACAGGGCAACCAGAAACAGCAGCGTGGTTTTTAACGAGAACTTACTGGAAAACAGCGCCACAATCGGCGCGCCAATCACCACGCCAAAGGCGTAAAACGAAATCATATTTCCGGCGGAGGGAATGGAAATGCCGGTATCATGCGCCAGTTCCGTCAGGACACCCATAATGCCAAATTCAGCCATGCCCAGGCCAAACGTGCTAAGGGCTAACGAGAAAATTGTCTTTTTCATACCACAACCACGAGTGAAAATTCGCAGCGGGCATTATTGAATAATCTTGTATGGTGAGCCAGTTCAAATCAGCAGACTGACACGTTAATCCATTAATTCAGGTGAATTACACTTCTTAATGCGGCCTCGCTTCTTCCCCGCGACCGGACAACCTGAGGATGACAATCATGGCAAGTAACAAGAAAACCAGCGTCGCTGTTGATGTCGTTAAAAATGCCCCTCTGAAAACAAAAGAGTATGAAAAAGAGCTTCGTCGCCTTCACGTTGAACTGGTCAAACTCCAGCAATGGGTTGTCGCCAAAGGATTGAAAGTCTGCATCGTGTTTGAGGGACGCGACGGGGCCGGTAAAGGCGGCACCATAAAAGCGATAACCGAACGCGTCAGCCCGCGCGTATTCCGGGTTGTCGCGCTGCCTGCGCCTACAGAGAAAGAGAAAACGCAGCTTTATTTCCAGCGTTATGTTCCGCACCTGCCCGCTGCCGGTGAAATCGTTATTTTTGACCGCAGCTGGTACAACCGCGCAGGCGTTGAACGGGTGATGGGGTTCTGCACGCCGGAACAGGTTGAAAAGTTTCTTGATGGCGCACCGGTGATGGAAAAAGCGATGGTCGATGCCGGGATCATTTTGCTGAAATACTGGCTTGAAGTGACGCCGAAAGAGCAGGAACGCAGGCTACGCGATCGCATCAACGATGGCCGCAAGATCTGGAAATTATCGCCTATGGATATTAAATCGTTCAATTTATGGGATGAATACACCGTAGCGCGGGATGCCATGTTTGCCTCCACGGACACTGCCTGGGCACCGTGGTTTGTGGCGCGCTCGGAAGATAAAAAACGCGTGCGGTTGAATATTATCTCCCATCTGCTTTCGCAGATCCCGTATAAAGAACTTCACGTTGAAAAAGTGGATTTGCCGAAGCGAAAAATTGGCAAAGTCAAACCGACAAAATATCCTTTCCGATATATTGCGGAGAAATTCTGATAAGCTGGAATACGGCTCGCATAATGAAGATTACCAGGGGAAACGGTATTGTTTTTTGTTGGCTGCGGTTGATAATGACCGCACCAACAAAGGAGATACCCATGAAACACTCAGCCGTGACGCCCCAACCCTTATGCACGCAATCCCGTGATTTACGACGTCATCATGAAATCGTCCCGACTTCAGTACGTACGCCATCCGCGGAGGATCGCGCATTTATACAAGCCATGAATGAGTTTGTGGAAAAACACGGAACCCTTACAGACGATGAATTTTTCAGGGTATTTTGATGCTTAAACAATTCAACGTTTATCGTAATCTTTCACCAGCAACCAGAGATATCCTGCCTTACTACATGCTTATTCAGGATGACTATTATGCTGATCTTACAACACGCGTTATTGTTCCACTTATGAGGAACAATAGATTACCAATATGGCAGAGTCACCTTGCCCCCAGAATAAATATAGATTTCGAAACGCTACTTATTTATTCACCAATGATAAGTAACCTTAATAATCAGAAAATTAATAGCAAAGATTTTGTGTGTAATTTACGCAATGCTCGTCATGATGTTATAGCCGCCGTTGATCGTTTATTGACTAACACATGAGCGAAGCGCCGCCGGGCAAAGCCGACGGCGCAGGACGTTTTACTTCATCCCTTCCGTACTCTCCTGTTTCGCTTCCTGTCGCTCCACTTCCCGGTACCATCGTGGGTGGTGTTTCTGCGCCCAGCGGCGGCTCACCTTCCCTTCAATCATGCCTTTAATCGACCCTTTAACCCAGAACGCCATATACATATGGATCAAAATGGCATGGATCAGAATGATGGCTGAGGTTGCGTGGATCAGCAGCGCGTAGCGGATGACCTGCATCGGGAAGTACTGCGCAAAATAAGGACGCCAGATGATCACACCAGTCACCAGCAGGACGAAAATCATGCTCATGATGCTCCAGAACATCATCTTCTGTCCGGCATTGTATTTACCGACCTTCGCGACTTTATGTTCGTTCCCCTTCAGGACCTCAATAATGCCCTTCAGCCAGGGAATATCCTGCTTGTCCGGGATATTGTGGTGGACGAAACGCACAAACATAAACATCAGCACCACAAAAATCAGTACGCCAAAAAACGGGTGCAGAATACGCCCCATCTGCGGCGTGCCGAACGTTTCCGTCAGCCATTGCAGCGTCGGGAAGAAGAACGAAATTCCGGATACGGCCACCAGGAAGAAGCAGATCACCACCGTCCAGTGACAGGCGCGATCGACAAACTTTGTGCGCACTATCATTTTCGACTTACTCATGATGCTCCTCCTCGTCGTCATCCACCTCTTTATTCGGCCCGATACCGATGTAGTGATAAATCAGCCCGGCAAAGGTGGCGATAAAGCCCGCCGCCGAGAGTGGTTTTAGCGCCCCTTTCCACAGGTTGATGGAGGTATCGATCGCCGGATCTTTCGGCAGATTGTGGTACAGCTCCGACTGGTCATTGTGATGCAGAACGTACATCACGTGCGTACCGCCCACCCCCTGCGGGTTGTAGATGCCCGCCTTGTCGTAGCCGCGCGCTTTTAGTTTGTCCACGCGCTGCTGCGCCACCTCCAGCATCTCTTTCTTGGTGCCGAAGTGAATGGCCCCGGTTGGACAGGTCTTGACGCAGGCAGGCTCCTGCCCGACGCTGACGCGGTCTACGCACAGGGTGCATTTGTATACCCGGTTATCCTCTTTATTGAGGCGCGGGATGTTAAACGGACAACCCGCAATGCAATATCCGCAGCCGATACAGTTATCCTGCTGGAAGTCGACGATCCCGTTCGCATACTGGATGATGGCGCCTGCAGACGGGCAGGCCTTGAGGCAGCCCGGATCTTCACAGTGCATACAGCCGTCTTTTCGAATCAGCCACTCCAGCTTGCCGTTCTGGTCAGTTTCGCTAAAACGCATCACCGTCCAGGATTTGGCGCTCAGATCGGCCGGGTTGTCGTAAACGCCAACGCAGTGCCCTACCTCATCGCGGATATCATTCCACTCTGAACAAGCCACCTGGCAGGCTTTGCAGCCCACGCAGGAAGAGACATCGATAAGCTTGGCGACTTCGGCCTTATAATCCCGCGCGCGCGGCGCGGGCGTTATCGGGTTGGTCGCGGAGCGTTTGATAATGTCTTGTGTTTCCATCGCCATTTACTCGCTCCTTACGCTTTCTCGATGTTGACCAGAAACGCCTTGTACTCCGGCGTTTGCGAGTTGGAATCGCCAACGTTTGGCGTCAGGGTATTGGCGAGATAGCCTTTCTGCGCCACACCTTCAAAGCCCCAGTGCAGCGGGATACCCACGGTTTCCACCTGCTGACCATTCACGTTTAACGTCTGCAGACGACGAGTGACCACCGCAACCGCACGGATAAAGCCACGTTTGCTGCTCACCGTCACGCGATCGCCATTGGCAATCCCTTTCGCTTTCGCCAGCGTTTCGCTTATCTCCACAAACTGTTCCGGCTGTGCGATGGCGTTAAGCCGCGCGTGCTTGGTCCAGGTGTGGAAATGCTCCGTCAGGCGATAGGTGGTTCCCACATACGGGAATTTGTCCTTTTTGCCTAAACGCAGCACGTCGTCAGCGTAGATACGCACGACCGGACTGGAGATAACATTTGGGTGTAGCGGGTTCGTGCCGAGCGGCGTTTCCATCGGCTCGTAGTGTTCCGGGAATGGCCCCTCAGCCAGCTTGTCGAGGGCAAACAGGCGTCCCAGCCCCTCCGGCTGCATAATAAACGGCCCGGTCTCACTGCCCGGTGGCGCGGTGTTGAAGTCAGGAATATCATTCCCCGCCCATTTCGCGCCGTTCCACGCGATCAGCATCCGTTTCGGATCCCACGGTTTACCGTTGATATCCGCCGACGCACGGTTGTACAGCACCCGACGGTTTAGCGGCCATGCCCAGGCCCAGCCCAGCGTATTGCCCAACCCGGACGGGTCAGCGTTATCGCGATTGGCCATCTGGTTGCCCTGCTCGGTCCAACTGCCGGTGTAGATCCAGCAGGACGACGCGGTGGAACCATCATCGCGCAGGACCGCAAAGCTGTTCAGCAGCTGGCCTTTCTTCGCCACCAGATTGCCGTTGGCGTCATAGAGATCGGCCAGCGCCACGCCGTTGTTCTCTTTGGCCACCTCTTCGGATTCAGGATGATCCGGTTGCTTATAGTTCCAGCTCATCTTCAGCAACGGTTCAGCGCCTTTGCCGCCTTCGGTGCGGTACATCTCACGCAGGCGATGGTAAATCCCGGCCAGAATTTCACCGTCATTACGCGCTTCACCCGGCGCATCCTGCCCCTTCCAGTGCCACTGTAACCAGCGACCGGAGTTGGCGATCGACCCGTCTTCCTCGGCAAAACAGGTAGACGGCAAGCGGAAGACCTCGGTCTGAATTGATGCGGGATCCACATCATTCATCTCGCCGTGGTTCTGCCAGAAGTTAGACGTTTCCGTCACCAGCGGATCGATAACGACCATGTACTTCAGCTTGCTCAGGCTGCGAACCACTTTGTTTTTGTCCGGGAAGGACGCTACCGGGTTAAAGCCCTGGCAGATATAGCCCGTGACGTTGCCCTTATCCATCATGTTGAAATACTTGATGACGTCGTAGGCCTGGTCCCATTTCGGCAGCCACTCAAAGCCCCAGTCGTTCTCTTTCTGCGCCGCATCGCCATAAAACGATTTCATCAGGCTGACGTAGAACTTCGGATAGTTGCTCCAGTAGTTCACTTGCTCCGCACGCGTCGCTTTTGGCGTATTGGCCGTGAGATAGGTTTGCAGATCGGCCTGTTTTTCCGACGGCAGCGTCAGGTAACCCGGCAGGCTGGTCGAGAGTAAACCCAGATCGGTTAAGCCCTGGATGTTGGAGTGACCGCGCAAGGCATTTACCCCGCCTCCCGCCATGCCCATATTGCCGAGCAGCAGCTGAATCATCGCCATGGTGCGGATGTTCTGCGCACCAACGGTGTGCTGCGTCCAGCCCAGCGCGTACAGGAACGTGGTGGTTCTGTCGGCGGCACTGGTAGAGGCCAGCACCTCACACACTTTCAGGAAGTCGGCTTTTGGCGTACCGCAGATGTTTTCTACTACGTCCGGCGTATAGCGGGAAACGTGCTGTTTCAGCAAGTTCCACACGCAGCGTGGATGACTCAGGGTTTCATCGCGTCTGGCATAGCCGTTTTCATCGAACTGATAGTTCCAGGACGATTTATCGTACTGACGTTTGTCCGCGTCATAGCCGCTAAACAGCCCCTCATCGAAGGCAAAATCATCCCTCACCAGCAGGCTGGCGTTGGTGTAGTGTTTTACGTACTCCGCGTTGATTTTATTGTTTTCAATCAGATACAGCAGCACGCCAGAGAGGAACGTAATGTCCGTACCGGAGCGGATCGGTGCATAGATATCGGCCACCGATGCCGTACGCGTAAAGCGCGGATCGACGACGATAAGCGTCGCATCGTTATTGTTTTTCGCTTCCATCGCCCAGCGGAAACCCACCGGATGGGCCTCAGCGGCGTTGCCACCCATCACCATCACGACGTTGGCGTTTTTGATATCAACCCAGTGGTTGGTCATCGCACCGCGACCAAATGTTGGAGCAAGACTTGCTACCGTTGGTCCGTGTCAGACGCGCGCCTGGTTATCAACCGCCAGCATCCCGAGGGAGCGAACAAATTTTTGCGTTAGCATGCCGGTTTCATTGCTGGCCGCCGAGGCGCACAGCATGCCGGTAGAGAGCCAACGGTTCACCGTCACGCCCTGCGCGTTCTTCTCAATGAAGTTGGCGTCGCGGTCGGCTTTCATCAGTCTGGCAATCCGGGAGAAGGCTTCATCCCAGGAAATACGCTGCCATTTGTCGGAACCCGGCGCGCGGTATTCCGGATAGCGCAGACGGTTGTCGCTGTGAACGTAGTCCAGCAGTCCCGCCCCTTTCGGGCAGAGTGCCCCACGGCTCACCGGATGGTCCGGATCCCCTTCAATATGATAAATGGCCTCTCTGGCGTTCTTCGCGCCATCACCCAGGCTATACATTAAAAGCCCACAACCCACGGAGCAGTATGTGCAGGTGTTACGGATCTCTTTGGCACGCAGCAGTTTATAGTTGCGCGCCTGAGCCAGCGCCATTTTGGGAGCGAATCCCAGCATCGCGGCTGTTGTTCCGGCCATACCGCCCGCGCAGATTTTGAAAAATTGTCTGCGGCTGACGTCCATTGTTGTCCTCATTTACGGATAAGACTTCGCGCCGCAAACTAACAGCAAAGCCCCTGTTTTTTTTGCGTCAAATCAAGGTCGCCGGTGTTCGCCCCCTTAATAGTCAGCCATCTCGCATTTAAATACCTCTTTTTGATTAACGGCTTAAGAGAATAATTCGCGACCGGGGCGCGATCGGTGCTATAAGTTTTGCCTTTGGTTTTGAGAGTAATGGCAAGGGTATGGACAGAAAAAGAGCAACGCTGATTGGGCTGGCAGCAATCTTGTTATGGAGCACCATGGTGGGGCTCATTCGCAGCGTGAGTGAAGGGCTTGGGCCTGTGGGGGGCGCCGCCATGATCTATACCGTCAGCGGCTTACTCTGTCTGGTGACGGTAGGATTTCCTCAAATCCGGCGCTTCACTCCCGGCTATCTTATTGCCGGCAGCCTCCTGTTTGTGAGCTACGAAATTTGTCTGGCGCTGTCGTTAGGGTATGCGGCTACGCGTTCACAGGCGATTGAAGTCGGCATGGTGAATTATCTCTGGCCAAGTCTGACCATTGTGTTTGCCATTTTGTTTAACGGGCAGAAATCGTCCCTGTGGGTGATCCCCGGATTAGCCCTCTCTTTACTCGGTGTGTGCTGGGTATTGGGCGGCGAACAGGGGTTGCAGGTGAATGAGATTATCCGCAATGTTGTCTCCAGCCCCCTCAGCTATGCCCTTGCATTTGCCGGCGCGTTTATCTGGGCGGCGTACTGCACGGTAACCAGTAAATATGCCAAAGGACAAAACGGGATCACGCTCTTTGTGTTGCTTACCGCGCTGAGTTTGTGGGTGAAATATGCCCTAAGCGATCAACCGGAAATGGTGTTCAGCGTTCCGGTGGTGGTGAAATTACTCATGTGCGGCGTCGCACTGGGGCTGGGCTATGCGTCGTGGAATATTGGGATCCTTCACGGTAACGTCACTGTGCTGGCAGCCGTGTCCTATTTTACCCCGGTCTTATCCGCTGCGCTGGCGGCGCTGTTGTTGAGCGCCCCACTTTCCTTCTCCTTCTGGCAAGGCGCCATCATGGTCTGTGTGGGTTCTTTGCTGTGCTGGTACGCCACACGAAAATAATCTTTTCCTGATGCCGGGTTAATTACAACCCGGCCACATAATTAACATAAATTTAAAATGTGATCGCCCATTCACTCTTTAGCAAAATAATAGAAAGCGGTTTAGTTTCTGTTTATATTAACTCTCGTTCGTAAAGATATGGCGCGCAAATTGACATAAACTGACACCGGAACGTAATAACTGCATAGCAAACAGTCACGTCAGAAAAAGCATAAAATAATATAATTCACTGCAAAACATTCACTTCACACATCGAAATCAGCGTGCGATTAATCTTATAAGCCACTGATTTTAATGCATATAAATTTCATCGACGATTGCAAAAGCACGAAAAAAACGATAATTAACGCCATGAAATAAAAATGGTAATAATTATATTCCCCGCAACGAAAATGGCGGTAAAACGCGCACAAAATGCATAATTTTCAGGCAATTTATTCGTTAAAGCTGAAATTTACCCGATTACGATCACACTAATTGAAATTATCTTTAATATTTTGAAACTTATTATTGAAAGCAGGCTACAAGATTTTTAAAAATAGCTTGCCATTGACGAACAGCCTCGTTTGTAAATCGTTCGAAGTGGTTCAGGAAATACCCAAGAAAATTATAAGGAATATTTAAGATGAAACTTAAATTAGTTGCAGTGGCGGTCACTTCCATGTTGGCAGCAGGCGTTGTAAACGCGGCTGAAGTTTTTAACAAAGACGGTAACAAACTGGATCTGTACGGTAAAGTCACAGGTCTGC
Organism: Enterobacter cloacae complex sp. 309I3; assembly: GCF_050031595.1. Taxonomy (NCBI): domain Bacteria; kingdom Pseudomonadati; phylum Pseudomonadota; class Gammaproteobacteria; order Enterobacterales; family Enterobacteriaceae; genus Enterobacter; species Enterobacter cloacae complex sp. 309I3. The sequence goes on from NZ_JBLGWI010000001.1 coordinate 2,527,582, forward strand.
ACTATTTTTCTGATGATACTGACAACGACGGCGACAAAACCTACGTTCGTCTGGGCTTCAAAGGCGAAACTCAGATCAATGACCAGATGACCGGTTATGGCCAGTGGGAATATGAGTTCAAGGGCAACCGCTCTGAATCCCAGGGTGCTGACGGTAACAAAACGCGTCTGGCGTTCGCAGGTCTGAAATTCAACGAATTCGGTTCCTTCGACTACGGCCGTAACTACGGCGTGGCGTACGACATCGGCGCATGGACTGACGTTCTGCCAGAATTCGGTGGCGATACCTGGACCCAGACTGATGGCTTTATGACTGGCCGTACAACTGGCGTAGCGACTTACCGTAACACCGACTTCTTCGGTCTGGTTGACGGTCTGAACGTTGCCGCTCAGTACCAGGGTAAAAACGACCGTAACGACATCACCGAATCTAACGGTGACGGCTGGGGTCTCTCTTCTACCTATGAATTCGACGGCTTCGCAGCGGGTGCAACCTACGCGAAATCTGACCGTACTGACCGTCAGGTTCGTGCAGCAAGCGACCTGAACGCAGGTGGCGAGAACGCAGAAGTATGGGCAGCCGGTCTGAAGTACGATGCGAACAACATCTACCTGGCAACCACCTACTCTGAAACCCGTAACATGACGGCTTTCGGTGACGGTCACGTTGCAAACAAAGCACAGAACTTCGAAGTTGTGGCTCAGTACCAGTTCGACTTCGGTCTGCGTCCGTCCATCGCTTACCTGAAATCCAAAGGTAAAGACATCGGTTCTTACGGCGACCAGGATCTGGTGGAATATGTTGACGTTGGCGCTACCTACTACTTCAACAAAAACATGTCCACCTATGTTGATTACAAAATCAACCTGCTGGACGACAATGCGTTCACCAAAGACGCTAAAATCGCTACCGACAATATCGTTGCTGTAGGTCTGACCTACCAGTTCTAAGATTTGTCACACCAGAAAGCCAGCCCCTGCGGCTGGCTTTTTTTTGCCCCTCTGCCCGCTCCCCTGATCGTCATCCCCTGGTTCCGGTATACTGCTCTGTCGTCACTGTCCTAACGTCACAGCCTGAACAGGGAGCCCTCGATGATTACCACCCACGTTTTTATCGCCGTCAGTCTTGATGGCTACATTGCCCGCCAGGACGGCGATATCGGCTGGCTACTCCAGCGCGATGATCCAACGGAAGATCATGGTTATGATGCGTTCATTGCCGACAAAGACTGGATTGTGATGGGCCGGGGAAGCTATGAGAAAGTGCTGACCTTTGACCAATGGCCCTATAACCGACCCGTGCTGGTGCTCTCCAGTCAGCTGGCTGACACCGAGGTGCCCGAGCCGCTGAAAGGTAAAGTGCAGTTCTCCCGCTGTACCCCAAAGGAAGCGCTTGCTGAGCTGGCGGCGCAGAACGCACAACGCGTCTATATTGATGGCGGACAGGTGATCCAGTCGTTTCTGCGCGAAGGACTGGTGGCCGATATGGTTATCACCACCGTTCCTGTCCTGATCGGCTCAGGCAAGCCGCTGTTCGGCTCACTGCCCCGGGATATCGATTTGACGCTTTTATCCACCCGCAGCTTCCCGTCGGGTCTGGTGCAGTCGCACTATCGGCTGACGCGATAACGACACCGCGCCGCTGAACAAGAAGTGAATAGCCCGAAGGTGCAGCGCCTTCGGGCTTGCATTTACTGTTGCGGCGCGTTCGCCAGGCTAAACCAAATCCCAATCGCCAGCAGCAATAACATCCCACCGGCGCTGCCTAACGCCACGCTGTGCGACGTGATAAACGCCGTTTTTGCCGCCTCAATGACGGTTTCACCGAGCGCCGGACTGAGATCCTGCGCGACCTTCATCGCTTCACCAATGGATGACGAGGCTTTATCAGCCAGCGTTGAAGGTAAGCCCTGCGGTAGTTCAATCGACGCAGAGAAGCTGCGGGTCAGCAACAGACCAAATATCGCGATCCCCAGCCCTGCGCCCAGTTCGTAGGACATGGTTTCAATCGCCCCGGCAGCGGCGGCTTTCTCTTTCGGCGCCGCCGCCATGATTGCCGAGGTGGAGGCCAGCAGCGCACTCGCCGCACTGAAGCCAAGCAGCACCATCAGGCACCACGCCTGCCACTGCTGCGTGCTGAAGTCGAGCATCGACAGGCCAATAAAGCTGACGGCGCTCAGCCCCATTCCGCCTGCCGCTACCATGCGCAGCCCCAGACGACCAACCAGTATCCCGGCAATCGGGCCGCTGAACCCGCTGGCGACCATGAGCGGCAGCATGAACATGCCCGCTTCAAACGGGGTAAAGCCATGCACAAACTGCAGCTCCTGGGCCATCAGTAATTCATACCCCACCAGGGCGATCATGGCGGTCATCGCCATCACCACCCCGCTTAAAATGATGCGATGGCAAAACAGGCGCATGTCGATCATCGGCACGCGGGCGCGAAGCTGAATACGCACGAAGATAAACAGCAATACCGCGCCGGTGAGCAGTGTACAGGCCACCAGCCATGGAGAAAGCCCGCCTTTCAGCGCGGTTTTGGCGCTATAGACCAGCAGCAAAATTGCCACAATCAGCATGACGGCATGGCTAATATTCAGCGGCTGCTCTGGGCGCCCTTGCTGACGCGGAACATAGACCGCGGCCAGCGACACCACCACCAGCACAATCGGCACGTTGATCAAAAAGACCGATCCCCAGTAAAAATGCTCCAGCAGCATACCGCCAATCAGCGGACCAAACGCCGCCCCGCCGGACCCGACCGCGGCCCAGACGCCAAGCGCGATGTTGCGATCCCGCGCGTTAATAAACAAGGTGCGTATACCCGCAAGGGTTGCCGGTATGATCATTGCCGCGCCAATTGCCAGCGAGGCGCGCGCGGCAATCAGCCAGCCCGCAGAGGGGGCAAAGGCCGCCGCCAGTGATGACAGGCCAAACAGCGTGCTGCCAAGCATCAGCAGCCGTTTAAAACCGATGCGGTCGCCGAGCGCGCCCATTGGCAGCACCATACCCGCCATCACCAGCGAGTAGATATCGATGATCCACAATAATTCGTTACCGCTGGCGCCCAGCGTCATGCTCAATGTCGGCGCCGCCACGTGCAGCACCGTCGCGTCAATCGCCACCGGGATATACACCAGCACGATAATCACTAACGCTAACCACTGACGAAACATAAATTTCCTTTTTATATAAAAATGGACACATGTCCAGGATGCGATCCTACGGAATGTTGGACACTTGTCCAGCTCTTTGTTACACTCGTTTCATTGCTATTTAAGAGTGAGAGAAAATGGGTTATCTGACCAGGGATGAAAGACGGGAAGAGATCTTACAGGCCGCTATGCGCGTGGCGCTGGCCGAGGGATTTTCCGCCATGACGGTGCGCCGCATCGCGTCCGAAGCCGGTGTCGCTACCGGGCAAGTGCATCACCATTTCACCTCCGGCGGTGAGTTAAAATCGCTGGCCTTCATCCGGCTGATCCGCGAACTGCTGGATGCGGATGTGCTCGGGGAACACGCCAGCTGGCGGGCACGTTTACATGCCATGCTCGGCAGCGATGACGGCAGGTTTGAACCCTACATTCGCCTCTGGCGAGAAGCGCAAATCCTCGCAACCCGCGACGCGGAGATCAAGGGCGCGTATGTGCTGACAATGGAGATGTGGCATCAGGAAACGGTTGCCCTTATTGAAGCTGGCAGGAATGCAGGCGTATTCCGTTCCGGTGACCCGGCAGCAAGTATTGCCTGGCGTTTAATTGGCCTGGTGTGTGGCCTTGACGGCATATATCTATTAAACATGCCTGAAATGGATGACGCTGCGTTTAATAATCATCTTGATAAATTAATTTCTCTGGAGTTGTTTTAATACTCCCTTCTGAGTAATTAAATCCCACCGTTACAATTAGTAACACATTAGGCGAACCCCTATTTCATTTCCAAACTCTGGGGTTCGCTTTTTTATCTATCCTTTCAGATGTATCTCAATACTTCCAATAACCACAATACCAGACCTTCTCATATCTAGCTGTTTTTACTTATTTATTATCTTCATTTGGGTAAGCAAGAGGGCGATATGTCACAACAAAGTGAGAAAAGTCATCACCATCTTTTAAGTAACTGGAAACCGGAAAATCCGCAATTCTGGGAGAATAAAGGCAAACATATCGCGCGAAGAAACCTATGGATTTCTGTGGCTTGCCTGCTATTGGCCTTTTGCGTCTGGATGTTATTTAGTGCCATTGCGGTTAACCTCAATAAAGTCGGATTTAATTTCACTACCGATCAGCTTTTTATGCTAACGGCATTACCTTCTCTCTCCGGCGCAATATTGCGTGTCCCCTACTCTTTTATGGTGCCGATATTTGGCGGACGTAACTGGACAGTATTGAGCACCGTGATCCTGATTATCCCCTGTGTCTGGCTGGGGATTGCCATTCAGAACACCGCGACGCCTTACTGGGTCTTTATCGTCATTGCCCTGCTCTGCGGATTTGCGGGCGCTAACTTTGCCTCCAGCATGGGGAATATCAGCTTTTTCTTCCCGAAATCCAGACAGGGTAGCGCGCTGGGAATCAACGGCGGGCTGGGAAACCTGGGCGTCAGCGTGATGCAGTTGATCGCGCCACTGGTCATTTTTCTGCCGATGTTCACCTTTCTGGGGGTAAACGGTGTGCCTCTGGAGGACGGGTCCACCATGTGGCTGGCGAATGCCGCCTGGATCTGGGCTCCGCTTCTGCTGCTGGCCACCATTGCGGCGTTTATTGGCATGAACGATATCGCCAGCTCAAAAGCCTCTATCGCCAGCCAGCTTCCGGTACTTAAGCGGTTTCATCTCTGGCTGCTGAGCCTGCTCTATCTGGCGACCTTCGGCTCGTTTATCGGTTTCTCGGCAGGCTTTGCCATGCTGTCGAAAACCCAGTTTCCGGACGTTAACATTCTTCACCTTGCCTTCTTTGGCCCCCTGATTGGTGCGCTGGCGCGTTCAGCGGGCGGGATGATCTCCGACAGGCTGGGCGGCGTGCGCGTCACGCTCATCAACTTTGTCTTTATGGCCATCTTTAGCGCCCTGATCTTCCTGACCCTGCCCGGCTCGGGCTCCGGCAGCTTTGTCGCGTTTTATCTGGTCTTTATGGGGCTGTTCCTCACCGCCGGGCTGGGCAGCGGCTCAACCTTCCAGATGATTGCGATTATCTTTCGCCAAATCACCATCGACCGGGTGAGAAAGCAAGGTGGCACCGATGAACAGGCGCAGCATGAAGCCGTGACGGACACCGCTGCCGCGCTGGGCTTTATCTCTGCCATTGGCGCAGTAGGCGGATTTTTTATCCCTAAAGCCTTCGGCACCTCGCTGGCAATGACCGGATCGCCGGTCGGCGCCATGAAAGTCTTCCTCGTGTTTTACATCGTCTGCGTGCTCGTCACCTGGCTGGTGTACGGCCGTAAATCCTCACAAAAATAATAACTACATCTTCGCCGGAGCGTGATGCAGCACCCTCCGGCCATGCTATCGAAGCAGGAGAAATGTCATGAGCAAACTGCTGGACCGCTTTCGTTACTTCAAAACAAAAGGCGACAGTTTCGCCGATGGGCACGGGCAGGTGTATCACACCAACCGGGACTGGGAAGACAGCTACCGCCAGCGCTGGCAGTTCGACAAGATTGTGCGCTCTACCCACGGCGTGAACTGTACCGGCTCCTGCAGCTGGAAGATTTATGTCAAAAACGGACTGGTGACCTGGGAAACCCAGCAGACCGATTACCCCCGCACTCGCCCGGACCTGCCTAACCATGAGCCACGCGGTTGCCCACGCGGCGCAAGCTACTCCTGGTACCTCTACAGCGCCAACCGCCTCAAATATCCGCTGGTGCGCCGCAGGCTGATTGAACTCTGGCGCGAGGCGCTGGCGCAGCACAGCGACCCGGTACTCGCCTGGGATGCCATTCAAAACGATCCGCAAAAAGCGCAGAGCTACCGACAGGCACGCGGTAAAGGCGGGTTTATCCGCTCGAACTGGAAAGAGTTGAACCAGCTGATTGCCGCCGCCAACGTCTGGACCATCAAAAATTATGGCCCGGACCGCGTGGCCGGTTTCTCGCCTATTCCGGCGATGTCGATGGTCTCTTACGCTGCCGGTACGCGCTATCTTTCTCTGCTCGGCGGTACCTGCCTGAGTTTCTATGACTGGTATTGCGACCTGCCTCCCGCCTCGCCCATGACCTGGGGCGAGCAGACCGACGTGCCGGAGTCCGCCGACTGGTACAACTCCAGCTATATCATCGTCTGGGGCTCTAACGTTCCCCAGACGCGCACCCCCGACGCCCATTTCTTTACCGAGGTTCGTTATAAAGGGACCAAAACCGTTGCCATCACGCCGGACTTCTCAGAAGTTGCCAAACTGAGCGACCAGTGGCTCGCCCCCAAACAGGGGACCGACAGCGCGCTGGCGATGGCCATGGGACATGTGATCCTCAAAGAGTTCCACCTCGATAACCCAAGCGACTACTTCCTCAACTACTGCCGCCGCTACACCGACATGCCGATGCTGGTTCTGCTGGATGAGCAGGCCGATGGTCGTCTGGTGCCGGGACGCATGCTGCGGGCGTCCGACCTTGTTGACGGGCTGGGCGAAGCCAACAACCCGGAGTGGAAAACCGTCGCCTTTGATATTGCCGGTAATCTGGTGGTTCCTAACGGTTCCATTGGCTTCCGCTGGGGCGAAAAAGGCAAATGGAACCTGGAATCGCTGGCTGCGGGTCAGGAAACGGAGTTGACCCTTTCCCTGCTGATCACCCACGACAGCGTGGCGGATGTCGCCTTCCCCTACTTTGGCGGCAATGAGAACCCGCATTTTCGCAGCGTGAAACAGGAGCCAGTGTTGACCCGCCGCGTGCCGAGTAAAACCCTGACGCTTGCCGACGGCAGCCAGAAACATGTGGTCAGCGTGTACGATCTGGTGCTCGCCAACTACGGTCTCGATCGTGGTCTGGAAGACAGTAACGCGGCTGAAAATTATGGTGAGATCAAAGCGTATACACCGGCCTGGGGCGAACAGATCACCGGTGTTCCCGCGTATCTGATTGAAAAAATTGCTCGTGAGTTTGCCGACACGGCGCACAAAACGCATGGACGCTCGATGATCATTCTCGGTGCCGGGGTAAACCACTGGTACCACATGGACATGAACTACCGGGGCATGATCAACATGCTGGTCTTCTGCGGCTGCGTAGGCCAAAGCGGTGGTGGCTGGTCGCACTACGTGGGCCAGGAGAAGCTGCGTCCGCAAACCGGCTGGCTGCCGCTGGCCTTCGCGCTGGACTGGAACCGCCCGCCGCGCCAGATGAACAGCACCTCGTTCTTTTACAACCACGCCAGCCAGTGGCGCTATGAGAAGCTGACAGCGCAGGAGCTGCTTTCTCCGCTGGCGGATGCATCCCGATTCACCGGTCATCTGATCGACTTCAACGTCCGCGCCGAGCGTATGGGCTGGCTGCCGTCGGCGCCGCAGCTCAACCTCAACCCGCTGCACATCAAAGCCCGCGCTGAGGCAGCAGGCCTTTCTCCGCAGGAGTACACCGTTCAGGCGTTGAAATCGGGCGATATCCGCTTCGCCTGCGAGCAGCCCGACAGCGGTAAAAACCACCCGCGCAATCTGTTTGTCTGGCGCTCGAACCTGCTTGGCTCCTCCGGCAAAGGCCACGAGTACATGCTCAAGTATTTGCTCGGCACCGAAAGCGGGATACAAGGAGAAGATTTAGGCTCGACCGATGACGTGAAGCCTGAAGAGGTCGACTGGCAGACTAACGCCATTGAGGGCAAACTCGACCTGCTGGTCACGCTCGATTTCCGTATGTCCAGCACCTGCCTGTTCTCTGACATCGTCCTGCCCACCGCCACCTGGTATGAAAAGGACGACATGAACACCTCGGATATGCATCCGTTTATTCATCCGCTGTCTGCCGCCGTCGACCCGGCGTGGGAATCGCGCAGCGACTGGGAGATTTACAAAGGCATCGCCAAAGTTTTCTCTGACGTGTGCGTCGGCCATCTCGGTACGGAAACGGACGTCGTGTTGCAGCCTCTGCAGCACGATTCCCCGGCGGAACTGTCCCAGCCGTTTGATATTCAGGACTGGCGCAAAGGCGAATGCGATTTGATCCCCGGCAAAACCGCGCCGAACATTGCGGTCGTCGAGCGTAACTACCCGGAAACCTGGGAGCGCTTTACCTCCCTCGGCCCCTTGCTGGACAAGCTCGGCAACGGCGGGAAAGGGGTCTCGTGGAACACGCAAAACGAGGTCGAGTTCCTCGGCAAGCTGAACTACGTCAAGCTCGACGGCCCGGCGAAAGGCCGTCCGCGTATCGAGACGGCCATTGATGCCGCCGAAGTGATCCTCGCGCTGGCACCGGAAACCAACGGTCAGGTGGCGGTGAAGGCGTGGGAAGCGCTGGGCGAACTGACCGGACGCGACCACACCCACCTGGCGCTGAATAAAGAAGATGAAAAAATCCGCTTCCGCGATATTCAGGCGCAGCCGCGTAAAATCATCTCCAGCCCGACCTGGTCCGGTCTGGAAAGCGAGCATGTCTCCTACAACGCGGGTTATACCAACGTTCACGAGCTGATCCCGTGGCGCACCCTCTCCGGCCGTCAGCAGCTGTATCAGGATCACCCGTGGATGCGTGCCTTCGGCGAAAGTCTGGTGGCTTACCGTCCGCCGATTGATACCCGCAGCGTCAGCCATATGCGCGAGATCCCGCCGAACGGCTTCCCGGAAAAAGCGCTCAACTTCCTGACGCCGCACCAGAAATGGGGCATCCACTCTACCTACAGCGAAAACCTGCTGATGCAGACCCTGTCGCGAGGCGGGCCGATTGTCTGGATCAGTGAAACCGACGCGCGTGAGCTGGGCATTGAGGACAACGACTGGATTGAAGCCTTCAACGCCAACGGCGCACTCACCGCCCGCGCGGTGGTCAGCCAGCGCGTGCCACCGGGTATGACCATGATGTACCACGCCCAGGAGCGCATTCTTAACATTCCGGGTTCCGAGGTGACCGGACGGCGCGGCGGTATTCATAACTCGGTGACCCGCGTCTGCCCGAAACCGACGCACATGATTGGCGGTTACGCGCAGTTGGCTTACAGCTTCAACTATTACGGCACCGTTGGCTCCAACCGCGACGAGTTCATCATGATCCGCAAAATGAAAAACATTAACTGGCTGGATGGCGAAGGTCGGGATCAGGTACAGGAGACGAAAAAATGAAAATACGTTCACAGGTTGGCATGGTACTGAATCTCGATAAATGCATTGGCTGCCACACCTGCTCGGTCACCTGTAAAAACGTCTGGACCGGGCGTGAAGGGATGGAGTATGCATGGTTTAACAACGTCGAAACCAAACCGGGGATCGGCTACCCGAAAAACTGGGAAGATCAGGAAGAGTGGCAAGGCGGCTGGATCCGCGGTATTCACGGTAAGCTGACGCCGCGTCTCGGCGGCAAAATGGGGGTGCTGTCGAAAATATTTTCTAACCCCGTCCTGCCGCAGATTGACGATTATTATGAGCCTTTCACCTTCGATTATCAGGATCTGCACCGCGCGCCGGAGGGGGATCACCTCCCTACCGCTCGCCCGCGCTCGCTGATTGACGGCAAGCGGATGGACAAGATCGTCTGGGGACCCAACTGGGAGGAGCTGCTGGGCGGCGAATTCGAAAAACGCGCCCGCGACCGTAACTTCCAGAAGATCCAGAAAGAGATGTACGGCCAGTTTGAAAACACCTTCATGATGTACCTGCCGCGCCTGTGCGAGCACTGCCTGAACCCAAGCTGCGTCGCCACCTGCCCGAGCGGCGCCATTTACAAGCGCGAAGAGGACGGCATTGTGCTGATTGATCAGGACAAATGCCGCGGCTGGCGTCTGTGCATCAGCGGTTGTCCGTACAAAAAGATCTACTTCAACTGGAAGAGCGGCAAGTCAGAAAAATGCATCTTCTGCTACCCGCGCATTGAATCCGGCCAGCCGACCGTCTGCTCGGAAACCTGCGTTGGGCGCATCCGCTATCTCGGCGTGCTGCTGTATGATGCGGACCGTATTGAGGAGGCCGCCAGTACCGAGCATGAAACCGATCTCTACGAACGCCAGTGCGACGTGTTCCTCAACCCGAACGACCCGGCGGTGATTGAAGAAGCGCTGAAACAGGGCATTCCGCAGAACGTGATTGATGCGGCCCAGCGCTCCCCGGTCTACAAAATGGCGATGGACTGGAAGCTGGCCCTGCCGCTGCACCCCGAATACCGCACCCTGCCGATGGTCTGGTATGTGCCGCCGCTGTCACCGATCCAGTCCTACGCTGACGCAGGCGGTCTGCCGCAGAGCGACGGCGTCCTGCCTGCCGTGGAGAGCTTGCGCATTCCCGTGCAGTACCTGGCGAACATGCTCAGCGCGGGGGATACCGGCCCGGTGCTGCGCGCTCTTAAACGCATGATGGCGATGCGACACTACAAGCGCTCCCAGACGGTAGAAGGCGTCACGGACACCCGTGCGATTGAGGAGGTAGGCCTTACCGTGGAACAGGTTGAAGAGATGTACCGCTATCTGGCCATCGCCAACTATGAGGATCGTTTCGTGATCCCCACCAGCCACCGTGAAATGGCGCGCGATGCCTTCCCGGAACGTAACGGCTGCGGCTTCACCTTTGGCGACGGCTGCCACGGCTCTGACACCAAATTTAACCTCTTTAACAGCAGCCGGATTGATGCCATCAACATCACCGAGGTGCGCGAACATGGGGAGGGAGAGTAATGCAGATCCTCAAAATCATCGCGCTGCTGATTGAGTATCCCGATGAGACTCTGTGGGAAAATCGCGAGGAAGCGCTTTCGCTCATTGAGCAGGACGCACCCATGCTGCTGTCGTTTGCCCGTCAGCACCTGAGCGCCCCGCTGCTGGATAAACAGGCCGAGTGGTGCGAGGTATTTGAGCGTGGCCGCGCGACATCGCTGCTGCTGTTCGAGCATGTTCACGCTGAATCCCGCGATCGCGGTCAGGCGATGGTCGACCTGATGGGCCAGTATGAGAAAGCCGGGCTACAGCTCGACTGCCGCGAACTGCCGGACTATCTGCCGCTCTATCTGGAGTACCTCAGTATCGTTACGGACGACGAGGCGCGCGAAGGATTGCAGAACGTCGCGCCTATCCTGGCGCTGATTGGCGGGCGTCTGAAGCAGCGCGGCGTGGCGCATTATCAGCTGTTTGATGCCCTGCTGGTGTTGGCCGGAACGCGGCTTTCCAGCGACAGCGTGGCGAAACAGGTGGCCACGGAGAAACGCGATGATACCCGCCAGGCGCTGGACGCCGTCTGGGAAGAGGAACAGGTCAAGTTTATCGAAGACAACGCCACATCGTGCGACAGCTCGCCGATGCAGCACTATCAACGACGCTTTAGCCAGGACGTCGCGCCGCAGTACGTAGACGTCAGCGCCGGAGGCCCAAAATGACACATTACCTGAACGTCTTTTTCTATGACATTTACCCCTACATCTGCGCCACCGTGTTTTTCCTCGGCAGCTGGTTGCGCTACGACTACGGGCAATACACCTGGCGCGCCTCATCGAGCCAGATGCTCAGCAAACGCGGTATGAACTGGGCCTCTAACCTGTTTCATATTGGGATCCTGGGGATTTTCTTCGGCCACCTGTTCGGCATGCTAACCCCGCACTGGATGTATGCCTGGTTTTTACCCGTCGCGGTTAAGCAGCAGTTAGCCATGATTGCAGGGGGGATTTGCGGCGTGCTGACGTTGATTGGCGGGTCCATGCTGCTGATTCGCCGCCTGTTCAACCAGCGGGTGCGCGCCACTTCCACCACGCCGGATATCATCATCATGAGTATCCTGCTGATACAGTGCATTCTGGGGCTGACCACCATCCCCTTCTCCGCACAGTATCCTGACGGAAGTGAGATGATGAAGCTGGTCGGCTGGGCGCAGGGAATTGTGACGTTTAAGGGCGGCTCATCGGAAATGTTGAGTGGCGTTGCCCCCATCTTCCGCGTTCATCTGGTGCTGGGGATGACTATTTTCCTTATCTTCCCGTTCACCCGCCTGGTGCACGTGTGGAGCGCACCGTTTGAGTATTTTACCCGTCGGTATCAGGTGGTGAGATCGCGCCGTTGATTTTGTCGGGTGGCGGCTTCGCCTTACCCGACCTACGTTCAAGCACCTGTCGGCCCGGTAAGGCGTAGCCGCCACCGGGCTTTAATGTCAACTTACTGCCCCTCCGGTTACCAGAGAGAGAATAAATAGCAGCAACAGCACCGCGACGATCAATCCGAATGCAAGTAGCACAGCATGGAACGTTAGCGTTAGCCCTGAGAAAAGAAGTGCCCCGGAGATCCCCCAACGGCTCTCCTTGCACATCCCTCCGATGAACGAAAGCCCCAGAGCCACAACAGCGAGAATAATCCCGGCATTAAGAAGAATGCGGTCGATATCGACCGTTGTTTTTTCTGTTCGGGCAGCAGGACGCTCCCCCTTTAGCCCCGCAATTATCCCTTGTTTTACAGCCGAAACCTTCTCAGCAACCATAACTTCAAGCGCTGGCGGCTTTGGAGAAAACGGGCCGAATGAAAACTGGACGATTGAGAGAATGAGTGCAATTCCTCCCAGCAACATACCCAATGAACTGAATTTATTTCGTAAAACGATTTCCATATCAACATGCCTTCGAATGATGCCGCCGCGTGGGCTGTAGGCCCGGTAAGGCGTAGCCGCCACCGGGCGATGAAGGCTGAAGCATGCCGCTTTGCAGAAGAAAATTCCACCACGAAATGTCGTCTCATAATGGCCCAAAAGTATCGTTATTGGTTCTCCAGGTGACTCATACTGTGAGCAACTGTGCGGAATAATGGCTCCCGAACACAACACAGAAGGAGTTCGCGTGATGAAACCATTTTTTCGTACAGCATTGCTGATGAGCACTTTTTCCACTTATGCTAGCGCGCAGGAAACGACCGGCGCGAATAGCAAAACCATTTGTGCAATGACAGGCGCAACGGCGACTTCGTCTTTATCCGCCTCACAAACGGCGTTAATCGTGGTGGATATCCAAAACGAATATTACGCAGGTAAAGATTTTCGTGGTCAGATGGTGATCCCTGATGGAGATAAGGTACTGAAGAACAGTCAAAAGCTGGTTAGCTATGCCCATCAAAAGGGGATGCCGGTGTACTTCGTGCGCCATATAGCGCCAAAGGATAGCCCGCTGTTTGCCGAAGGGTCTGTTTATGCCAAGTTCCATCAAGACCTACAGCCTTCTGCACGCGATGCCATTATCACCAAAGCGACCCCGAGCTCTTTTGTTGGCACCGATCTGGATGCGCAATTAAATAAAAAAGGGATCAAAAAGGTGATAGTCATTGGCCTGATGACACACATGTGCATTTCCTCTACCGCACGTGACGCTGTTCCGCTGGGCTATAACGTGATTATCCCTGAAGATGCGACAGCAACACGCGATCTGGATGATGGTCAGGGTGGCGTGGTGGACCACAAAGCGCTGCAACGTGCGGCATTAGCCGGTGTTGCCGATGTGTTTGCCGAGATTATGACGACCAAAGACGTTATGGCGCTGCCAGTCACAGAATAAGACCGGACTTGATCCCCGTTGCCAGCCAGGTCTCTATACTGGCTGGCGCACGGAGGCTTAATAACACCTCGCCTTCTCGCTATCGGCGCGAGTTTCGCGGCCGATAGCGAGAAGGCTATTTTCCGTGAGTTTCGAAACCCGCCATCACCGCCGTCAACTCTGCCAGGGAAAAACCGTGCTTCGGATCGTCAACACCCAGCCCGAAGCGTTCCTGCATCAGCTGATACAGCGCCGCAGCATCGGGAAGATGGATCTGCTTCTCCACATGGCCCTTTTGCCAGTGGGTAAAGTTGAAGTTGGTCAGCGTCAGTTTGCCGCCGTCAGGCAGATGGCGACACATCAGCAGATGATGGCGGAAATGGGACTGCGGCCAGTGCGCCGACCAGAAATTCCCCATGACGTAATCACTGAAATATTGTGTCGTCAGGTCAAAGTGGTACATCGACTGCCAGTGCTCATGGTGACGGAATTGCAGTACCCAGTCGTTCCCCTCGCTCAGCAGACGATACAGCCCGTGCGGCGTCTCCTGCTCTTCGTTGGCAAGCAGACGAATCGGTGCCGTCAGCGTCTGGCCGCCAAACCCAACGTCGGCAATCCAGCGCTCGCCGTTAAGTTCGACGAGCAACAGGCGATGCGTGCGCGGCGGCATTTGCGGTGGATTCGCTAATACCACACGTCCCAGCACGCTGCGCACCGTAAACCCGACTTCGCGCAACACGCGCTCAAACAAGCCATTTTGCTCAAAGCAATACCCCCCGCGACGCGCCTTAACAAGTTTGTCGACAAGGCTTTGATCGTCGAGCTGTATTTCGCGCGGTAGTACGACATCGATATTCTCAAACGGGATCGCACAGTTGTGATGTAAATGCAGCGCGCGCAAGGTGTCGATATCAACAGTAGCCGGTTGTTTCCAGTCGATGCGGGCGAAATAGGCAGTCAGAAATGGGGACATGCATCAGTTTCCTTTAACAGTGATGTTCTGTTTATAAACTAATTTTACGCGTCCACTTTGATTTCCGTGCTTTTTCGCCATACTCATCGTTATTGATGAGGAGACCCTATGAGCCACTTTCGTCCTGTTGAATTACGTCATGCCAGCCGTCTTTTAAACCATGGTCCCACCGTGCTTATCACCAGTCGGGATGAAACCCTGGACAGGCGTAACGTTATGGCTGCCGCGTGGTCGATGCCGGTTGAATTTGAACCACCGCGTATCGCCATTGTGGTGGATAAAAGCACCTGGTCGCGTGAACTGATTGAACGCAGTGGGCAATTTGGCATCGTCATTCCCGGCGTGTCCGCCGCCAACTGGACCTACGCGGTGGGTAGCGTTAGCGGGCGCGACGAAGACAAATTCAACTGTTACGGCATCCCGGTGGTGAACGGCCCGGCACTCGGCCTGCCCGTCATTGAAGAGAAATGTCTGGCGTGGATGGAGTGCCGGTTATTACCCGTTACATCCGCTGCAGAAAAGTACGATACGCTATTCGGGGAAGTGGTTTCAGCCGCCGCCGATGAACGCGCGTTTGTCGCCGGACGCTGGCAGTTTGACGGGGATAAGCTGAATACCCTGCACCATCTGGGAGCCGGGACGTTTGTGGCGAGTGGGAAAATGGTGAAGGCGCTGGATTGATATACCCTCCCCCCATCGGGGAGAGGGTGAACGTATTACTTCGCACGCCGAGCAATAATCTCATCCGCCACATTGCGCGGTGCTTCCGCAAAATGGTGGAACTCCATCGTGTAGGTCGCGCGCCCTTGCGACATCGAGCGCAGCGTGGTGGCGTATCCAAACATCTCTGCCAGCGGCACGTCAGCGCGGATAATCTGGCTGCCGTACTGCTCTTCCATGCCCTGCACCATGCCACGACGGGATGAGAGATCGCCCATAATATTACCGGCATACTCTTCCGGCGTTTCCACCTCGACATGCATCACCGGCTCAAGGATCACCGGATCCGCTCTGCGAGCGCCCTCTTTAAACCCGAGGATCGCCGCCATGCGGAACGCCATTTCCGAGGAGTCGACGTCGTGATACGACCCAAAGGTCAGGGTCGCTTTTACATCGACAACCGGATACCCCGCCAGCACGCCGCTGTTCATGGCTTCGCGCAGCCCTTTTTCCACAGAGGGAATATACTCACGCGGCACCACGCCACCCTTCGTGGCATCTTCAAACTTGAAGCCACTACCAGGCTCTAACGGCTCAAGGCTCAGGACCACATGCCCGTACTGCCCTTTACCGCCGGACTGCCGGACAAATTTGCCTTCGATATCTTTCACCGCTTTGCGCAGCGTCTCGCGGTAGGTCACCTGCGGACGGCCGATGTTCGCCTCGACGCCAAACTCACGCTTCATGCGATCGACGATAATCTCAAGATGTAACTCACCCATACCGGAGATAATCGTCTGGCCGGACTCTTCATCGGTATGCAGACGGAACGACGGATCTTCCGCCGCCAGGCGTTGCAGGGCAATGCCCATCTTCTCTTGATCGCCCTTGGTTTTTGGCTCGATGGCAAGGGAGATCACCGGGTCCGGGAACTCCATTCTCTCAAGCGTGATGACCGCATTCGGATCGGTGAGCGTGTCCCCGGTGGTCACATCCTTCAGACCCACACAGGCCGCAATATCACCGGCGCGCAGCTCGTCCACCTCGTGACGATCGTTGGCATGCATCAGCACGATGCGTCCGATACGCTCTTTCTTGCCCTTCACCGGGTTATACACCGCGTCGCCTTTTCTCAACACGCCAGAGTAAACGCGAATAAAGGTCAACTGCCCGACGTACGGATCGCTCATCAGTTTGAACGCCAGCGCAGAAAACGGCTCTTCATCACTTGGATGACGCTCCGCATGCTGCCCTTTTTCGTCCACACCGTCGATGGCCGGTACATCCAGAGGGGATGGCATCAGCTCAATCACCGCATCGAGCATGCGCTGTACCCCTTTGTTTTTAAAGGCGCTGCCGCACAGCATCGGCTGGATTTCACCGGAGATGGTCCGAATACGCAGCCCTTTGATGATCTCAGCCTCATCAAGGTCGCCCGTCTCCAGGTATTTATCCATCAGCGCGTCGCTGGCTTCTGCTGCCGCAGAGACCATTTTTTCCCGCCACTCCTGCGCGGTGCTCAGCAATTCGTCCGGTACCGGCGCATAGTTAAACACCATGCCTTGTGTGGCATCATCCCACACAATGGTACGCATCTTGATGAGATCCACCACGCCGGTGAAATGCTCTTCCGCGCCCACAGGGATCACAATAGGCACCGGATTCGCCTTCAGGCGTTCCTGCATCATCCGTACGACGCGGAAGAAATCGGCACCCGGACGGTCCATTTTGTTGACGAACGCCAGGCGCGGCACATGATATTTATTCGCCTGACGCCAGACGGTCTCTGACTGTGGCTGGACGCCACCCACGGAGTCGTACACCATGACGGCACCGTCCAGCACGCGCATGGAACGTTCCACCTCAATGGTGAAATCCACGTGCCCCGGGGTGTCGATGATATTGATCCGGTGCGGTTCAAACCCTCTGTCCATACCCGGCCAGAAGCAGCTGACGGCCGCGGAGGTAATGGTGATCCCGCGCTCTTGCTCCTGCGCCATCCAGTCGGTTGTTGCCGCGCCATCGTGTACTTCACCCAGCTTGTGGCTCATCCCGGTGTAAAACAGGATGCGTTCGGTGGTTGTCGTTTTACCGGCATCGATATGCGCGGAAATACCGATGTTGCGATAACGTTCGAGAGGGATGGGTCGGGGCATAATATTTCCTTAAGTCTGTAAGACTGAGTTGTGACGACCGGGATGGTCGCCTGTGTGTTCGTTTGCTATAATAGTCCTATTGTACGAGTATTATCGAACTATTTTTTCACGGTTGACCTATTGTTGATATAGCTCAATCTGAACGTTGACGCAGGAAAACGATGATCCCAAACCACCCCGAACCTGAACAAATACTGCTGGAAAATGTGCTGTTTGCTCTCGGCAACCCGCTCCGGCTATCGATTATCCGCAGGCTGGCCGATGGCAGTGAACTGAGCTGCAACGCGCTGCGCCCGGACGATGTGGTGAAATCCACCATGACCCACCACTGGCGCGTACTGCGCGACAGCGGTGTAATCTGGCAGCGCCCGCAGGGGCGAGAGAATATGATTTCACTGCGAAGAGACGATCTGGATGCCCGTTTTCCTGGGCTGATGGCGATATTGCTGCGGGCTGTATAGCCCTGCGGTTACGTTAATATCCGTGGCAACGCTACGCTTTTTCCTGACGATAGACCGGGATCTGCCGTCGGGTGCTGGTCAGCGTATCAAAGACCTCGGTCCCGGAGGTGGTTATTCTCATCCCCGTTTTGCGCAACCGTTGCACATCGGCCGCGATGCGCTGAATGCCGAACCAGAAAAGCCCGTCGAGTGCGGTTACCGAGAGCCCGTTTTCCAGCGCTAACTTTAATCGCTCACGGGGCGCTTTCACCTGCTGGGCGATTTGCCGGTACGGCACTTCGCTCCCCCCTTCGCTATCACTGCGCTGGATACGCGTTTTCAGGTGGTAGTTAAATTCATCGGGGATCCCGTCCAGATTCATTTTCAGGCTATAAACACAGCCGAAGCGCTTGCCGTTAAAAAGCACATTTTTTTGGCTGAGTTGAAGCTCTTTTCTGAGGCCGTCAATTAACTGCGGGGCGCGGGTGAGGAGTAACCGGAAAGGAAGCTCAAAGCTGGTGACGTAATCCACATTCAGCAGCGCCAGACGCAGGCGTTCTTCTGCACCGGCCTGTTGCTCCCGACACTCTTCCAGTACCTCCGCCCACTGACGCGTCAGACGCTCTGGTTCGGCGGCTTCGGTAAAGAGAAATTTTTCAATCTGGTAATCAACTCTTCCGGTCATCGTGCGGTTTCCCGTCGCTGTGAATGCGGTAATTCTATCCAGCGCAGTGATATTTATAAAGAACTGAACCGCAACGGCGTGCTGAAAATGTCGTTGCGATTCAGTCTTCTGACATCCAGGATCAGTGCGCCATTAACCAGCCCATCAAAAGCGTGGCGAAAATCACCGTCGACGCACCGCCAATGCGGGTCGCAATCTGGGCAAACGGCATCAGCGACATGCGGTTAGACGCGGAAAGAATTGCCACATCTCCTGTCCCGCCCAGCCCGCTATGACAGCAGGTGACAATCGCCGCTTCCACCGGGTACATATTCAGGCGCGACGCAATAAAATAGCCGCTCAGCGCCATTGCGATGACGATCGAACCGCACACCACCACGTATCCCACCGAAAAGACCGACACCACGCTCTCGAGCGGCACGTACAGCATGCCGAGACCAATCATCAACGGCCAGACCAGCGCAGCGGAGACGAATTTATAGCAGCTGTGCGCGCCCTGCTCCATGGAGGCCGGGATCACCTTGAAGTATTTGCACAGCACGGCGATGAGGATCATCAATACCGGGCCGGGAATATGCACCAGCTTCTCAAACAGTCCGCCAACGATGAAAAACGCACACACCATCAGCAACCCGCCCCCCATCAGATGGAAATCCGTCTGCTGTACGCTCTGCGCGCTGGCAAACAGGCTTGTGTCATCTTTGCTGCGGGTTAACATGCCATTGCCTGAAAGCGAGGGACGTTTTGCCCCGAGGCGCGCCAGCGTACCCGCACAAATAATGGCAAAAATATTCCCCACTACGGCGGCGGGTGCCAGTTGCGCCACATACACGTCAGGTGTCTGACCCAGTATCGCCGAATAGGCCAGCGACAACGGTAAAATCCCCTCGCCAATCCCTCCGCCGATAATCGGTACGATGATGAAGAAGAAGGTGTGATACGGCGTATAGCCAAACAGCGAACCAACGAGTAAGCCGGTCAGCACGGCCATCAGGGTACCCACCACCAGCGGAACGAACATGCGGATCATCCCCTGGATCAACAGCACGCGGTTCATCCCCAAAATACTCCCCACCACCAGACAGGCGATGACGAAATAGAGCAAATTGGCCTCTTTCATCAACAGGTGAACCGTATCCAGGGTGTGTTTCTCGAATACGCCAAAATAGACCAGCACCGAGGGCAGCATCAGGCACAATATTGCCGGGCCACCAATATCTTTCAGAAGCGGGATTTGTCGGCCAATTTTGGCAAAGGCGAAACCGAGCGTCATGATCACCGCGAGTCCACCGATCATGTTTTTCGGCAGCAGCCCCGCCCACGCGGAGGTGGCCACAATGGCCGCGATCCCGACAAACAGCATCAACGGGACCGCGCCAACTTCAGCATTGCTCAACCCAAAAGCAAAACGTGAAGCAACTGGAGACGTGGTTACAGAATTATCTTTCATATAATCACCGGATTAGTAGGTTCGGATATCAATAAACAGGAATAAATCGTAATTAGCCTGTACTTAATAAAGCTTTAATATTTAATCGTATTCAAATTGCTATTTATAAAAATGGTTCATCGAGAAATTAGCATGGCGATTTCGCCGGAAATGTGAACAGCACGAGAATTTGTTTTTAAATAACTTAATTCATCTTTTCGTAACTAAAGTTTTTAATCGCCGCGTCGGTGTTTTGAAATTAATTAAACCAGAAAGACTGTGACCATTATCACTACGCCTATGTTCCTTAACCGCTAGATTAGCGCGAAACCAAAGACATAAATAAACCTGCGCCTGCAACTGAACCTTATCCGATTATTGAAATTCAGGAGTCATTCATGTCTCGCAAAGAAGTACTGTATACCCCTTATAGCGGCGCCGTATTACTGGAAAACCCGTTATTAAATAAAGGGCTCGCATTTATTAAAGAAGAACGTGATAACTTTAATCTGCACGGTTTGTTGCCACATAACGTCGAAACCATCGAGGAACAAACCGAACGCGCCTGGATACAATTCTGTCATTTTAAAAGCGATATTTCCCGCCACGTTTATCTGCGAAATATCCAGGATACTAATGAGACGCTGTTTTACAACCTGCTGCGTTCGCACCTGAAAGAGACGTTACCCATTATCTATACCCCCACGGTAGGAGAAGCGTGCGAACACTTCTCGACTATTTATCGCCGCGCGCGTGGGCTGTTTATTTCCTGGCCCAATCGTCACCGTATTGATGAAATGCTGCAAAGCTTCTCACGCAATGATATTCGCGTCATCGTCGTGACCGACGGAGAGCGTATTCTGGGGCTTGGCGATCAGGGAATTGGTGGGATGGGAATACCCATTGGAAAACTCTCGTTATATACCGCCTGCGGCGGGATCCACCCGGCGTCTACCCTGCCGATTATGCTCGATGTCGGTACCAATAATCAGCAGCATCTGGATGATCCCATGTATATGGGCTGGCGTCACCCACGTATCAGCGACGATCAGTACGCCGAGTTTATGGACATGTTTATCAGTACCGTGAAGCAGCGCTGGCCCAATGTATTGCTGCAGTTTGAGGATTTCGCGCAGAAAAACGCCACCAGACTGCTGCAGCGCTACCGCGACCAGCTGTGCTGTTTCAACGACGATATCCAGGGTACCGCCGCCGTGACCGCGGGCACGCTGATTGCTGCCGCCCATGCTGCCGGGACCCGTGTTCGCGATCAGCGCGTGGTCTTCCTGGGGAGCGGATCCGCCGGTTGCGGCATCGCCGAAAAAATCGTGGCGCTGATGATGGATGACGGGCTAACCGAAGCCGAAGCCCGCAGTCGGGTCTTTATGGTCGATCGCTTTGGCCTGCTGACTGACGATATGACCAACCTCCTCGACTTCCAGAAAAACCTGCTCACGGCGCGCGAGGCGATCCGCGACTGGCAGGTTGAGTCGAACAATATTTCGCTGCTGGATGTGGTTAAAAACGCGCATCCGACGGTAATGATTGGGGTCTCAGGCCAGCCGGGCCTCTTCAGCGAAGAGATTGTGAAAGAGATGCATCGCCACTGCCCGCGTCCGGTGATTATGCCGCTTTCTAACCCCACATCCCGCGCGGAGGCGCAACCGCAGGATCTCATTGCCTGGACACAGGGCGCCGCGCTCGTCGCCACCGGCAGCCCGTTTGCGCCGGTGTTCTGGCAGGGCGAGCAGTACGATATTGCCCAGTGTAATAACGCCTATGTATTCCCCGGGCTGGGGCTGGGTATTCTGGCCTGCCATGCACGCCGGGTCACCGAGGAGATGCTGATGGCGGCAAGCCGCAGCCTGGCCGCGCAGTCGCCGCTGGTGACAACCGAAAAAGGTGGATTATTGCCGCCGGTGGATCATATAGAAACGGTGTCACGCCATATCGCGTTTGCCGTCGCCAGAGCGGCCATTGAGCAAGGTGTTGCGCCAGCCATGGAGGATGAGATATTGCTGGCGCGGATTGAAGATACCTGGTGGCAAGCAGATTATGCCCCGTACCGCAGGGCTGCGCTGTAGCCGTCAGCCTGCCCTCACGTTACGGTGAGGGCATACTTTAGTGCTGAATGCCTGACTGTTCAGGCATGTCGCCTGTAGATACAGTACTGTTGGAAGTGACCACGCTTTTTTTGCGCGCATATCTGTCCGGCTGGCCTTCAGGACGGGTTTTGAAGCGTCGGTGCAACCACATATATTGCTCCGGCGCCATCAGCACCGCGCGCTCAATTGCCCTGTTCATTTGCGTGGCTACCGACGCTTTATCACCGCCCTGCAGCGTTTCGCCGATATCTTCAAGAATAATCAGTTCGTAACCGCTGCCGTCTGCCTTTCTGCGTGGAACGAACGGGATCACCGCCGGTCTGGCACTCTTCACCAGCATATAACTTCCGGCGGTTGTCGCGGCATCAGGAACCGCAAAGAACGGTACAAACACGCTGTTGGTTTTGCCGTAGTCGTGATCCGGGGCGTACCAGAGAATGTCATTCTGCTTCAGGGCGCGGATCATGCCCTTCAGGTCGTAGCGATCCAGCATGGTTTTATTTGAGCGCAGACGGCCGCGCGTCTGCAGCCAGTCCAGCAGCGCATTATTGTTAGGGCGATAAACACCGACACCCGGGTTGAGCATGCCAAAGATCCTCGCCCCCAGTTCAAGCGTGAGAAAATGCATACCGATGAGCACCACGCCATTTCCGCGCGCCCGGGCCTCTTCCATATGTTCATATCCGCTGACGCTGAAACATTTACGCACACGCCAGTCAGGCCAGAACCAGGCGATCCCGGTTTCGATGACGCCCATGCCAACCGATTCAAAATTACGCTGCAGTAGCTTTTCGCGCTCATCCTTTTTCATGTCGGGAAAACAGAGCTCAAGGTTGCGGCGAGCGATGTCCACACGACGGGGAAGCAAACGCATGGCCAGACGACCAAGCCCGTGTCCGATTCTTAATAAAAGGGGATACGGGAGCTGCACAATGCACCAGAGCGCTGCAATGCCTGTCCAGCTGAGCCAGTAACGAGGATGAAAAAAGGCGAGTGAGAACTGAGGTAATTTTGTCATGAGAAAATTATCCTGTACTGAATTTAACGCAACTGCTGTGCTTACCAGATGATTTCGTGAAAGTTTTAGAGAGGGAAAGTGTAACGGAAACGTCACAGGATCGTATTATCGATTTTTGCGAAATGTCGGGAGAAACTTAAATGCCGGGTCAACGAGGCCGCTGCCCGGCAAATAAAATTACATCGAATAGCCGGGCTTTTTAATCAACGAATCCAGCTTCGGGCCAATTTCGCTGTCCCAGACCTGCGCTTTCCAGTCTTCAGGATTAACCTGGTTTAACGCCACCGACACTGAACTGTCTTTACTGTTGAAATGACGAATTATCACCTCGGCAATATCAGCCGCCAGCGCGTTTTTTTGTTCGTCGTTTAAATCCCGGGGAAAACATTTGATATCTACATGTGGCATATGCAGGCTTCCTGTTATGAATCAGGTTTACACGTTACCAGATAATGCCGTTTGCCTTTAACACCTTGTGCAGTTCAGGAAGCTGACACACGGCGTCTGCAATGGCCGTTATCTTTGGCGTATTCTCGGCAAACCACGCATGCCGTGGCCCCCAGGTACGTGCGACCGCAATATAGACGTCGAGTAGCGTAAGCTGTTCACCCAGCGCAAACGGGGCCGCTTTGAGCTGGCTATCGAACCACAAATAGAGGGATTTGCGGTATTCGATACAATTTTTCTTCAACTGTTCCGGTGCGTCAGGCACCCAGCGTTCGGGATAATCGGCATAGGTAAAGGTCGGATAGACGTTCGCGACAAACCAGATAAGCAAGCGCTGAAACTGCTGACGTTCTGCCTGTCCGACGGGCGGCGCCAGATCGGGACACCTGTCGAGCACCATCAGGGCGATGGCGGCTGTTTCGGTCATGATCGCGCCATTTTCCAGCGCCAGTGTCGGCACCTGACACAATGGATTGAGTCTTTGCAGCAATTCGCGCTGCGGACCGGGCGCATCAAACCCGTCCACATTAATAAACTCGTAAGGGATGTCTGCCAGAGTCAGCATCACTTCGCTGATTGCCGAGCCCCAGCCGGGTGCACCATAAAGTTTGATCATGTTGCCCTCTCAGGAGTGAAAATCCTAAGTGTAGAGCACAATTAATACGTGATCCCAGGCGGGTTAACCTCCGAGTGTGTCACCGCTTCGCCCTGCTCTCCCCAGCGCGCCAGCACCTTCTGATACTCCCCGCGCGTGATCGCGCCGTCCAGCGCGGCCTGCAGGGCGTAGACCAGTTGATTGCCTTTTTTGGTGGTCGTGGCGACATACGCTTTTTTCGGGCCCAGCCCGACAACGCGCGTTTTACCGGTCAGCGCGGCTTTATACGCCGCGACCGACTGTGGTCCAAAGAACACATCCGCCCGCCCGGACTGAATATAAAGATTGCCCGAGGCATCATCCGTCAGGTACACCGGCAGCGCGGGCTCACGCCCGGCCTTTTTATTCTCCTCGTTCCAGCCTAAGAGGATGCGCTCCTGATTGGTGCCGGATCCGACAATAACCTTTTTACCCGCAAGATCTTCAGGACCGTTAATCGACCGCACCGGACTGGTGGATTTCACCGTAAACGCCAGCGAATCGACGCGATAGGTCGCAAAATCAAACTTCTC
This sequence comes from Enterobacter cloacae complex sp. 309I3, assembly GCF_050031595.1. NCBI lineage: Bacteria > Pseudomonadati > Pseudomonadota > Gammaproteobacteria > Enterobacterales > Enterobacteriaceae > Enterobacter > Enterobacter cloacae complex sp. 309I3. Next base: position 2,552,296 of record NZ_JBLGWI010000001.1, read on the forward strand.
TTTGCGCTGTTCGGTCACCGCAATGTTCACCAGCGCCACGTCATAGCGCCCGGAAGTGATCCCCAGCGGCCAGTCTTCCCAGGCGGTGGGAACGAGCTTCAGTTTTAGCCCCAGGCTGCCTGCCAGCAGCCGGGCGATATCCGGATCGCTGCCGATTCGCGTACGGTTGTCGCTGGCAAGCAGGGCCAGCGGAGGTGAGTTAAGCGCAGAAATGGCCACCGTGAGGGTTCCCGGCTCGACAAATTTGTAATGAGCGGGGATCTTCGCCACCGCCTGCTGATCCACCGTCACCGGCAGCGGCTGCTCGTTGGCTTTTAAATCAATACTGGCATGGCTGGCGGCGGTAAAGGCCAGCCCTGCCAGAAGTCCATATTTCATGGGTACTCCTTACAGGACTCGGGAAAGGAACTGACGCGTTCGCGCGTGCGATGGCCGGTTCAGCACCTCATCGCTGCTGCCCTGCTCCACAATTTTGCCGTCGACCATAAACACCACCTGATCAGCCACTTCTCTGGCGAAGCCGATCTCATGGGTGACCACCACCAGCGTGGTGCCGGAACGGGCGAGTTTCTTGATGACATCCAGCACTTCGCCCACCAGCTCCGGGTCTAGCGCCGAGGTGGGTTCATCAAACAGTATGACGCGCGGACGCAGCGCCAGCGCGCGGGCAATGGCGATGCGCTGCTGCTGCCCGCCGGAGAGATGGCGCGACCAGGCATCCGCTTTATCACGCAGCCCCACCACATCCAGCAGGCTATACGCCTGCTCAACGGCCTCTTTTTTGCTCAGTTTTTTATGGGCGACAGGCGCTTCAATCAGGTTTTCCAGCACCGTGAGATGCGGGAAGAGATTAAAGTTCTGGAACACATAACCCACATTGACGCGCTGTTTGAGGATCTCTTTCTCTTTTAACTCGTAGAGTTTGTCACCCCGACGGCGATAGCCGATGTAATCCCCGTCAATCTGAATAAACCCTTCGTCGACGCGCTCAAGGTGGTTGATGGTACGCAGCAGGGTCGATTTACCGGAGCCGGACGGTCCGAGGATCACCGTGACGGAGCCCGGTGGGATCTCAAGCGACACGTTATCGAGCGCTTTATGGCGACCAAAGAATTTACTGACGCCGGTAATGGAAATATGTCCTTCATGAGAGGCTTGCATGGACGGGCTCCTGTGCGGGCGTGGTGGTGACGGAACGGGAACGGGTACGGCTGAGGGTACGGTTCTGATTCACCGCCGAGCGACGTTCGCTGCGGGCCAGTCCCCGCTCAACACCATACTGGATAGCGGACAACACGGTGGTAATCACCAGGTACCAGGCGGCACCTACCATCAGCAGCGGGATCACCTCCTGCGTGCGGTTGTAAATCATCTGGATGGTGTAGAACAGCTCCGGCATGGCCAGCACGTAAACCATCGCCGTCCCCTTCGCGAGACTGATGATTTCGTTAAACCCGGACGGCAGTATGGTGCGCAGTGCCTGCGGCAGAATGATCCGCACCGTACGACGCCAGGCCGGTAGCCCCAGCGCAGCGGCCGCTTCATACTGACCATGATCCACGCCGAGGAAGCCCCCGCGAATGATCTCCGCGGTATAGGCGCTCTGCACCAGCGTTAGCCCGACAACGGCGGTAGAGAATTGCCCCAGCACATTGATGGTTTCAAAGCTGCCCCAGGTCATGCCGGTGAACGGCACCCCGAGCGAGAGCGTGTCGTAGAGATAGGAAAAGTTATAAAGGATGATCAGCACTACAATCAGGGGCAGCGAGCGAAACAGCCAGATATAGCCCCAGGCCAGGCTGCTCAGCAGCCAGGATGACGAGAGTCTCGCCAGCGCCAGCATACCGCCCAAAATCACGCTCAGCGCGGTGCCGATCAGCGTCAGCAGTAATGTCTGGCCGACGCCTTCAAGGATCACCGGGTCGAAGAACCAGCGGGCAAACACAGACCACTCCCAGCGCGGGTTAAAGGCGACGGACTGGACAACGACCGCCAGGACAAACAGCGCCACCACGGCACCGACGGCCCGCAGCGGATAACGCGCCGGGACCACTTTTATGGTTTCAACGTTGCTCATCATCGTACCTCATGCGGTTTTACTTAACGCTTCACGAACCAGCGTTTTGGTGAAACGCAACCGACCATCAAACGGGGGCTGGCTGTACTCTTCCGGATCGCGGTTGAGATCGAACTGCGGCTGGTAACCCTGGCTAAGATAGAGCCGTACCGCTTCCGGCTGGCGAAAACCGGTGGTCAGGTAGATCTGGCTGTAGCCTGCCAGCACCGCCCGGCGCTCCAGCTCCTGCACCACGCGCCCGGCAAGCCCCTGCTGACGCAGGCTTTTGTCCGTCCAGATGCGTTTGATTTCTGCGGTGCGTTCGTCGAAGGGTTTGTACGCCCCGGTGGCAATAATCTTCCCGTCACGCTCCAGGACGATAAACAGCCCCTGCGGCGCCAGATACCACTCGGTGAGCTCGACCTCAGCATCTTTCGAAAAATAGTCACCGTAGCGGGCAGCGTATTCACCGAACAGCCCATTGATGATGGGCTGAAGATCGGCATCTTCCGGCGAAACGTCACGAAATTGTTCGCTCATAACGCCTCCTTAATCACCCAGACCGGCCGGGTTGACTTCCGACTGCGGGATGCGTTCCACCCCTTCTCCCCAGCGGTTCAGCACTTTGTCGTAATCGCCGTTTTTGATCACGCCATTAAGCGCGGTCTGCACCGGTTCCACCAGGCCGCTGCCTTTTTTCAGCGTCACCGCGATATGCGCCGCCTTCGGCCAGCCGCCGTCAACGCTACCAACCAGTTTGGTTTTACCGGTCAGCGCCGCTTTCCACGCGCCAATCACGTTTGGGCCAAAATACGCATCCGCACGCCCGGACTGGAGCGCCAGCGTTTGTGCCGCGTCATCTTTGGTGTAGACCGGGGTAAACGGTTTCAGTCCCTTCTTAAGGTTTTCGGCGTTCCATGCCAGCAGGATGGCCTCCTGGTTAGTGCCTGAGCCCACAATAATCCGCAGCCCGGCAATGTCCTCCGCCTTCTGCAGGGATGTGATTGGACTGGTTGATTTCACATAGAAACCGAGCGAATCCTTACGGTAGGTGGCGAAATCAAACTTCTCCTTACGCGCTTTAGTCACGGTGATGTTGCTGATCGCCGCATCGTATTTCCCGGAGGCCACCCCCAGCGGCCAGTCCTCCCAGGAGGTTGGCACCACGTTCAGCTCCAGCCCCAGGCTGTCCGCCACCAGACGGGCCACGTCAACTTCGCTTCCCAGAAGCGTTTTGTTGTCATCCGAGAAAACCGTCAGCGGCGGTTGATTGAGGCCCGCCACCGCGACGGTAAATTTCCCCGGCACGGCAAAGCGATAATCTTTCGGCAACTGCGCGATGGCATCGTCGTTTTTGGCGGTATTGATCGGCGTTTTGTTGGCCTCAATACTCACGCCGGTGCCGTTAATGTTCACATTCTCTGCCCAGACGGCAGGGGTAAAGGCCAGCGCGAGCGCCAGAATAAGTGATGGTTTCTGCATAGCGGGTTCTCTTTTATTGTTGTGTGAACTGATTTTTGGGTTCGTCCAGGCCCAGGCTGTCGCGCAGCGTGGTCCCGGGGTAGTCAGTGCGAAACAGGCTGCGGGCCTGTAGCACCGGCACCACCTGGTCAACAAAGCGCGGGAAGGTATCTGGCGTCCCGCCCTGGATGATGAAGCCGTCGGCTGCATAGCCGTCGAACCACGCCTGCAGGCCATCTGCCACCTGCTCCGGCGTGCCGGAAAAACGGGGGCGTGGTGAGGCCGCTTCCAGCGCGACCTGACGCAGCGTCAGCTGACGTTCGCGGGCATTGCGCTTTATCTCATCCGTGGTGCTGCGGAAGCTGTTTTTTCCCATGTCGCCGAGGTCCGGGAACGGCTCGTCGAGCGGATACTGGCTGAAATCGTGATGTTCGAAATAACGTCCGAGATAATTGAGCGCATCCTTAACCGACACCAGCGCCGCGGTGGTCTGGTACTGGTTTTCCACATCTTCGGCATCTTTTCCGACAATCACGCTCACGCCCTGGAAGATGTGCAAATCAGAAGCACGACGACCGTTATTTTCCAGCTGCTGCTTCACATCACGGTAGAACGCTTGTGCTTCTTCGAGAGTTTCATGGTGGGTGAAGATCGCATCGGCATGCTTCGCAGCCAGCTTTTTACCGTCGTCCGATGCGCCCGCCTGGAACACAATCGGACGCCCCTGCGGCGTGCGACCAATATTGAGCGGCCCGGCGACCTGGAAGAAATCACCCCGGTGATCCAGGGTATGCAGTTTGGCGGGGTCAAAAAACTGACCACTCTCTTTGTTGCGCACAAAGGCATCGCCTTCCCACGAGTCCCACAGCCCTTTCACCACATCGAGATACTCATCCGCAATGCGGTAGCGCAGCGCGTGCTCGGGGTGTTTTTCACGCGAGAAGTTCCTGGCCGACCCTTCCAGCGGCGAGGTCACGACGTTCCAGCCCGCACGGCCGTTGCTGAGATGATCCAGGCTGGCAAACTGGCGCGCCACGGTAAAAGGTTCGCTGTAGGAGGTGGATAACGTGCCCACCAGCCCCAGACGCGAGGTAATGCTCGCCAGCGCGGAGAGCACCGTTAACGGCTCAAAGCGATTTAAAAAATGCGGGATCGACTTCTCATTTATGTAGAGGCCATCGGCTACGAATAAAAAGTCGAGCTTGCCCTCCTCTGCTTTTAACGCCGTCGCTTTGACGAAATCAAAATTAATACTGGCATCGGCCACCGCCGCAGGATGGCGCCAGGCGGACATATTCCCGGAAGCACCGTGCAAAATGGTCCCCAGCCGCAATTGTCGGGTTGCAGACATATTCACCTCTTCTGAATTAAACGTGTTGCAGGGCTTTTTCCGCAAGCTGTGCAAAATAACGGGCAGCCGGCTCAATTAATGCTTCGTCCGGATTAAAGGCCGGGTGATGTAAACCATACGGGCTATTGCTGCCAATGCTGACAAACGCGCCGGGGATCTGCTGCAGATAGACTGCAAAATCCTCTCCGCCCATATGCAACTCGGCATGCTGCGTTTCATACCCCGCTTCCCGGGCGACCGACGTGGCAAACGCCGCCCAATGCTCGTCATTGACCAGCGCAGTCGGTCCGGCATACCAGGTGATATCAATCTGAGCACTGAAGGCGCTGGCGAATCCGGCGGCGATTTCACCGACACGCGCTTTGACGTTCTGTTGAACTTCCGTGCGATGCGTGCGCAGCGTCCCTTCCAGCTCAACGCTTTCCGGCAGGACGTTCCAGGTATTGCCGCCCGCAATGCGCGTTACGCTCAGCACAACGGAGTCCAGCGTATTAACGTTGCGACTGGCGACGCTCTGCAACGCGGTAACAAGCTGGCTTGCCAGCACAATCGCGTCGTTGCCTTCATGAGGCCGTGCGGCATGAGCACCTTTGCCGGTAATGCGGATCACAAACCGATCGACGTTGGCATAGAACGGCCCGCCGCGGGTGGCAAACTCACCCACCGGCAACCCCGGCTCGTTGTGCATGCCGAAGATGGCGCTGACGTCACGTAACGCCCCGGCCCGCACCATGCTCTTCGCACCGCCAAAGTTCTCTTCGGCAGGCTGGAACAGGATCCGCACGCGACCGTTGAGCAACGCTTCACGTTCTTTTAGTTTTAATGCCGCCCCGAGGATCACGCTGGTGTGGATGTCATGACCGCAGGCGTGCATGACTCCCGAACGCTGCGAGCTAAACGCCACCCCGCTGCGCTCTTCGATCGGCAAGGCATCAATGTCCGCCCGCAGGGCAATCAGTTTGTTGCCGGTGCCGATCTCCGCCACCAGCCCGGTAGGCAAGTCATAAGGCAGCGGCGTAATACCGGCATGAGTCAGCCACTGGTGCAAACGGGCGGTTGTTTCCACCTCCTGGCCCGACAGCTCCGGATGCTGGTGCAGCTCACGACGCCAGGCAATCAGTTGTTCGCCAAAACGCATACGTTGACCTCCCTGTTAAGTCGCGCCTGCGCCAGCAGACGCAGGGACTGCACGCGCGCGGCGCCGTCCGCAACCGGTGTGTCGATAATGAATTCGTCAATCCCCCACAGGTGATGCAGAGCGTCCAGTTGTGCCAGTACCGACTCAGCGGTCCCGGCCACCAGTGACTGCGCGCGACGCGCTATACGCAGCGGCTCGCTGCCTGCCTGACGCGCAAACGCATAGGCTTGCTCTTCGCTGGCCACCGTAACGCGCTGGCCGTTTGCCAGCTCCACGCCCCAGACTTCAACCTTTTGTGCCAGCGAGTGCGCCTGGGCCTGAGAATCCGCCACAATGACCTGCACCGCCACAATCACCTCCCGGGCGCTGTGTTCCCGCCAGGTGGTGATGACCTCGCGCAGCAGGTCGGGATCGCCATTCAGGTGAGCGGCAAAGACAAAATGCCAGTTGAGCTTTGCGGCCAGCAGAGCACTTTCGACACTCGCTCCCAGCAGGAATCCCTGCGCCGGAACCGGCGGCAGCGGCGTGGCGCGCACCGTCTCCTCCGCCGACTGATTTTCAGGACGGATCCAGCTATCGAGCTGCGCCAGCTGTTCGGCAAAGCTGCCCTTTTCCTGCTGATTCAGACCGCGTTGCAACGCGCGGGTGGAGAGCGGCAGACCGCCAGGCGCTTTTCCAACGCCCAGATCCACGCGTCCGGGAGCCAGGGCAGCCAGGAGATTGAAGTTTTCTGCAACTTTATACGGGCTGTAGTGTTGCAGCATGACGCCGCCCGATCCCACGCGGATACGCGTTGTCTGCCCGAGGATCCAGGCAATCAATAACTCCGGCGAGGGGCTGGCCAACTGTGGGGTGTTGTGGTGTTCGGCAATCCAGAAACGGTGATAACCGAGAGTTTCCGCCTGTTGCGCCAGCGCCAGGGTTCGCGCCAGCGCATCGGCGGCTGTTTCATTTTCAGCGATGGGGCTTTTATCCAGAATGCTGATTCGCCAGGACATGTTGCGTTCTCGTTTGACTTAACATGTCGTTATTAATAAAGGCGTATTTCACCGCTGAGAAACAATTAATTTACATTTGGTTTGCCGGAAATCAGATATATAAAACCCTGTTAAGAATAAGACTTTAGGGAGGAAATCAGCATTTCCGCCTGAGCGCGGCGGGTAATACGGATAAAGCGTATGTGTGCGTAGTCCGGGTTTTGCATATCGACCTGATAACGCCTGCGGTTGTTGCGCCAGGTTTTAATCGTCCAGATGATAATGGACTCTCTGCTGAAGAAGGCGCGCCGGAAACTCTCTTTATTGCCCGTTCCCGGCCAGAGTTCGTGTTGATGCCAGGCCCGCTTGATCGCCCGGATAACGGCCTGATACAGCGTACGGACAAATCCATAGTCCACCCAGACGACCAGATCCACATTGCGCCATTTAACAGGGCGCGTGCGGTTATAGTTGCCATCGAGCACCCAGTTTTGAGAAGCGCTTAATGCATGCTCCAGTTTTTCCAGAAACGCATCATCTGCTGTGCCCTGCCAGTTCGGGCGCCAGTAAAGCCTGTCCATCTCAATATAAGGAATAGCCAGCTCATCAGCGATCCGTCTTGCCAGCGTGGTTTTTCCACTTCCGCTGGTGCCGATTACATTAATTTTCACCGTTAGCCTCGTTCTGGCAGAATAAAAACCAAACCGATCATAGCGTTTACCTTCCGCTAGTTCCACTGAGCAACTGATAAGCGCCACTGATGTTTAAATCATCAATCCGCGAATCTTTTGTCTAAAAACTCACCACGATTCAGCGCGTTGTGATCCCCGTCTGCTCTGACCACACGATTTCCTTCGACGTGCATCACTTTCGGCACGGTTATATTTTGCGTCGCTTATCAATTGCAGGTAGGATGCCTCGCCATGTTTCGCCTTATCCATACGCAGAATGACTGGGAAGGCGACATGTGTTTGCGCAGAAGCAATCGTTTGTATGCTCTCTGCCAGGCAGGACTATCACGATAATGGTTCAGACAGGCAAACAGGTAACTCAATGAAAACAAGCAATAAAAGCGCAGCCGATCATCATGCTGCTAAACGTCGCTGGTTAAACTCCCATGAAGAGGGCTACCACAAAGCGATGGGCAACCGTCAGGTTCAAATGATCGCCATCGGCGGCGCTATCGGTACAGGTCTGTTTTTAGGTGCTGGTGCACGTCTGCAGATGGCTGGCCCGGCTCTCGCCCTCGTCTATCTGGTGTGCGGGATCTTCTCCTTCTTCATTCTTCGCGCGCTGGGCGAACTGGTACTGCATCGCCCTTCCAGCGGCAGCTTTGTCTCTTACGCCCGCGAATTTCTCGGTGAAAAAGCCGCCTACGTCGCTGGCTGGATGTACTTCGTTAACTGGGCGATGACCGGTATCGTCGATATCACTGCCGTTGCGCTGTATATGCACTACTGGGGCGCGTTTGGCGATATCCCGCAGTGGGTCTTTGCGCTTGGCGCCCTGGCGATTGTCGGCACCATGAACATGATCGGCGTGAAGTGGTTCGCCGAGATGGAGTTCTGGTTTGCACTGGTAAAAGTGCTGGCGATTGTGATTTTCCTGGTCGTCGGTACCGTCTTCCTTGGCAGCGGTAAGCCGCTGGACGGCAATGCAACCGGCTTCCATCTGATAACCGATAACGGCGGCTTCTTCCCGCACGGTCTGCTGCCGGCGCTGGTACTGGTGCAGGGCGTGGTGTTCGCCTTTGCCTCTATCGAACTGGTGGGTACGGCGGCAGGCGAATGTAAAGACCCGCAGACCATGGTGCCAAAAGCCATTAATAGCGTGATCTGGCGTATCGGTCTGTTCTATGTGGGTTCTGTGGTGCTGCTGGTTCTGCTGCTGCCATGGAACGCCTACCAGGCGGGTCAGAGCCCGTTTGTGACCTTCTTTTCTAAGCTCGGCGTGCCATACGTGGGCAGTATCATGAACATCGTAGTGCTGACCGCGGCGCTCTCCAGCCTGAACTCTGGCCTCTATTCTACCGGCCGTATTCTGCGCTCCATGTCGATGGGCGGCTCTGCGCCGAAGTTTATGTCGAAGATGAGCAAGCAGCAGGTGCCATATGCCGGTATCCTGGCGACGCTGGTGGTCTACGTGTTTGGCGTGTTCCTGAACTACCTGGTGCCGTCCCGCGTGTTCGAGATCGTGCTGAACGTGGCCGCGCTGGGGATTATCGCCTCCTGGGCATTTATCGTGGTCTGCCAGATGCGTCTGCGCAAAGCCATTAAAGAGGGCAAAGCGGCTGACGTGAGCTTCAAGATGCCGGGTGCTCCGGTGACCTCATGGCTTACCCTGCTGTTCCTGTTCAGCGTGCTGGTACTGATGGCGTTCGACTACCCGAACGGCACCTATACCATCGCCACCATTCCGCTGCTGGCCGTTCTGCTGATTGCCGGCTGGTTTGGCGTGCGTAAGCGCGTGCATGAAATCCACAGCACCGCGCCGGTTCATCATGACGATGAAAAACACGACGGCCCGCTGGTGGAAGAGACCTCGCGTTAATAAAAAAAGCCGGGTGGCGGCTTCGCCTTACCCGGCCTACATTTCAGGGTTTTGTAGGCCCGGTAAGCGCAGCGCCACCGGGCAATGCCCACATTAGAGCGCGATACGTACCACATCGTCAGGCTGAGTCGCTTCCTGCTGACGGTTGGATTTCTGTTTCACCGTCACGTACAGCGTTTTGCCATCGGCAGAGAGCGCCAGGCTGTTTGGATAGACCGGCGTGTCGAAGGTTTTCGTCACTTTGTAGGTTTTGGTGTCAATCACACTCACCTTTCCGGCTTCACGATGCGTCACGTACGCTTCGTTGCGCGTCGGGTTAAAGAGCACCGCCAGCGACTCTGGCGTCGCGATCTTCTCAATCACGCTGCCATCCTTCAGGCTCACCACCAGCACTTCCGGCTGTTTTGAATCGGTCAGGAAGGCACGCTGCCCGGCCGTATCCAGACTCAGGTTCAGATAGAAGTGCTCTTTACCATCATCCTGTACCTTTTTGCGGCTGATGATTTTGTTGCTGGCGGTATCAATTGTCACCAGTTCGCCGTCGGCGTTGGTGGTATAGAGTCGTTTCGCCTGCGCATCCAGCGCCAGGCCGGTGCCGTAAGTACCGGTATTGGCGATGGTGTCCTTCAGCTTCAGCGTTGTGCCATCCACCACCCAGATCACGCTCTCTTTACCGACCCCGGTGATGTACACGGTGTGGGTGGCATCATCCGCCACCAGTTGGCGTGGCTGCAGCGGTTTGACCGTGTCACTGCGTTTGCGGTCGTCCAGAACCAGGCGCCCTTTCACCTCGCCGGTTTTGGCATCAATGGCGGTTACGGCGCCGTTGATGGTGTTGCCGAACCACAGCGTCTGGGAGGCCGAATCCAGGGTGGCGCCAAACGGTTTAAGATCGTTATGAATAACCTGCGTCACGTCCAGTGTGACCGGATCGAGGCGATACACAATCCCGCCTTTATCCATTTTACGGCTTTGTGATGTCGCAACCCACAGCGCATTCTCCTGCTGGCTCACGGCCATTTCATACGCGCCTTTGCCTACCGCTTTGCGCAACATCTCTTCGCCAGCATGCACCTGGAAGGTACCGGCAAGCAGTAAAGCGCTACACAACAGAGAACGACGCAGACGCGGCGAGCACAGATGACGTAAAGACATAACAATTCCTTTTTCACAAGAGGGGGTGTACTGCTGACATCACTTCCGGTCGGCAACGTCATGGCATTGCCGTTTTGTTAATGAGAATAGTAATCATTAATCAGCAAAATGTGGAGTTTTTCTTTTCCGCTTCGCCTTTCCTTAACGCAATGTGCGGTTATAGTTTTCAAAGCATTTACAAAAGTTTTAACATATATGGACATGTTCCATTTGGTACGTTTCTTATCCTTAACCGGTTTATTTCATGAAAATCATTTCTGCCCATAGGGCTACGCTTCCACTGCTACTGGCTCCTGTTATCTTTTCGCCCCTCACCGCAATGGGCGCGGATGAACAGACCCTGATCGTCAGCGCCACCCCACAAACGGTATCGGAGCTTGATACCCCGGCCGCGGTCAGCGTCGTGAACGGCGATGATATGCGTCACGCCGCGCCACGCATTAACCTCTCGGAATCGCTTGGTAGCGTCCCGGGCCTGCAAATTCAGAACCGCCAGAACTACGCCCAGGATCTGCAGCTGTCGATGCGTGGCTTTGGTGCACGCTCCACCTTCGGGGTGCGCGGTATTCGAATGTACGTGGATGGGATCCCGGCGACCATGCCAGACGGCCAGGGCCAGACCTCTAACATCGATCTCTCCAGCGTGGAGAACGTGGAAGTGCTGCGCGGCCCCTTCTCTGCCCTGTATGGCAACGCCTCCGGCGGCGTGATCAACATCAACACCCAGACCGGTCAACAGCCGCCGACCATTGAGGCCAGCAGCTATTACGGCAGTTACGGTACCTGGCGCTACGGGATGAAAGCCACCGGCGCGATGGGCGACGGCACACACGCGGGCGATGTGGATTACACCGTATCCACCACCCGCTTCACCACCAAAGGCTACCGAGATCACAGTGGTGCGCGGAAGAATCTCGCCAACGCAAAACTGGGCGTGCGGATTGACGATGCCAGCAAGCTGACGCTGATCTTTAACAGTGTGGACATGAAAGCCAACGATCCGGGTGGACTGAATTACCAGGAGTGGCAGGATAACCCGCGCCAGTCTCCGCGTGGCGATCAGTACAACACGCGCAAAACCATCAAGCAGACCCAGGCCGGGCTGCGCTATGACCGCCAGCTCAGCGCGCAGGACGATCTCAGCGTCATGATGTACGCTGGCGAGCGTGAAATGACCCAGTACCAGTCGATCCCTTATCAGCCACAGCTGCGCCCCTCCCACTCTGGCGGCGTGATTGATATGCAGCGTCACTATCAGGGCATCGATACACGCTGGACGCACCGCGGCGAACTGCTGGTGCCGGTGACCTTTACCACCGGCCTGAACTACGAAAACATGAGCGAAGATCGTCGCGGGTATGAGAACTTCGTGATGAACAACGGCGTACCGGAGTACGGCGTAAAAGGCGACAAGCGCCGCAACGAACGTAACCTGATGTGGAACGTTGATCCTTACCTGCAAACCCGCTGGCAGTTAACTCAGAAACTCTCTGTGGATGCCGGGGTGCGTTACAGCTCCGTCTGGTTTGATTCCAACGATCATTACGTTACGCCAGGCAACGGTGACGACAGCGGCGACGCGAGCTATCACAAGTGGCTCCCGGCCGGGGCGGTGAAGTATGCCGTGACGGACGCGTGGAACCTTTACGCTGCGGCAGGTCGTGGATTTGAAACCCCCACCATCAATGAACTCTCCTACCGCGCGGATAACCAGGGCGGCCTGAACATTGGCCTGAAGCCGTCCACCAACAATACCTATGAAGTGGGTAGCAAAACCCGCATCGGCAATGGCCTGCTGACCGCGGCCCTGTTCCGCACCGACACCGACGATGAAATTGTGGTGGATGCCAGCTCTGGCGGACGTACCAGCTACAAAAACGCCGGTAAAACCCGTCGTCAGGGGGTGGAAGTTTCCCTCGATCAGCAGTTTGCTGAAAACTGGAAGCTGAAAATGGCATGGACATATCTGGACGCCACCTACCGCACCAACGTCTGCGGTGATGACAACTGTAACGGCAACCGGATGCCGGGTATTGCCCGCAATATGGGCTTTGCCTCGTTTGGCTGGCAGCCTGAGGAAGGCTGGTATGCGGGTACCGACGTGCGTTACATGAGCGATATCATGGCCGACGACGAAAACACGGCAAAGGCTCCGTCTTACACGGTGGTCGGTCTGAATACCGGGTATAAGTTCAACTATGGCAACTGGGGCCTGGATCTCTTTGGTCGCGTTGATAACCTGTTCGACAAAACGTATGCCGGCTCGGTGATTGTCAACGAATCCAACGGGCGTTATTACGAACCGGCTCCGGGTCGTAACTATGGCGTTGGCCTGTCGGTTGCTTATCGTTTCGAGTAGGACTAAAACAGGCATTTTATTGCCTGTTTTACTCTTTCGTAATCTTAAATATCGTTCCTGATGGCGTAGAGCCATCAGGACTTATTCATGGAGCGAATATTTTACGACGGAAATATAGATTGGCTGCTAAATAATTCCTCAGCTAAAATATTGACGCTGTAAAAGTGAATTAGCTTCATCAATCAGTTTATCCACCGCTTTCTGGCTGGCTTCAACATCCCCTCTTTCCAGTGCCGCAAGTAACTCCTCGTTGTGATACGCCGACGCTTTGATGTCGTTGAGCTCCTGATGCAGATAGTTAATACAGGGCCCGATGCGTATCCACAGTTGTTCAATTAATGCGCTGAGCGTTGGCATCTCCGCATACTGATAAAGGGTGAAGCGAAACACGCGATTCGCGTGCAGCGCCTGCTGAACATTGCCGTTGCGCATCGCCTCATGAAAGGCATCCGACATTTTGCGCAACGTCTCAAGCTTAGCTGGCGTCATATGCTGACAGGCGGCCGCTACCGCCATTGGTTCCAGTTGTTTCCTGATAGCGGTGATCTCGTTATAGCGTTCCAGCGTGACCTCCGGCACCAGAAACGCCTGCGCCGGTGTGGCCTGCAGCGCCCCAGAGGAGACCAGACGCAAAAGTGCCTCACGAACCGGTGTGATACTGGTTCCTAATTTATCGGCAATCTCTTTGGTAATCAGTCGAGCGCCAGGTTTCAACGAGCCTGTAATTAATGCCCCTTTCAAACTGATTTCAACTTGCATGGTAAGACTGATTCTTTGCGCTTTCTCTAAATGATCCAAATCAAGCATGTTCAATTCCTGTAGCTAAAACTTAATGCTATTTATTAACGTCAGTTTAAATAAACGACGTTGGTCCGATATATCCTGTATCGTCATGCCTGGTGGTGGGAAATGCGTATAAACATCAAAAAGTACAAACACGGTTTTTTTATCGCTCTTTGGCTCATCCGCAAGGAAGGCACGAAAGCTGTGTAGGTTTAATTAAAGACAATATATCGTATCTTCACAAATAAATATGGCGGGTTACCCCGCCATAATCTTGTTTATTTATTGTCTGCCGCGACGCGAATCACGACTTTGCCAAAGTTTTTGCCTTCCAGAAGGCCAATCAGCGCCTCCGGTGCGTTTTCCAGCCCGTCGGTCACCTGTTCACGATAGTGGATTTTACCCTCCTGCACCCAGCGCCCCATCTCTTCCTGGAACTCTTTGATGCGGTGTCCGTAATCCTGGCCGATGATAAAACCCTGCATACGAATGCGTTTTTTCAGGATGGTGCCCATTAACAGCGGCAAACGATCCGGCCCCTCAGGCAGACCGGTGGCATTGTAGCCGCTCACCAGACCACATACCGGCACCCGCGCGGAGGTATTGAGCAGCGGGAGCACGGCGTCAAAGACCTTACCGCCAACGTTTTCATAATAGATATCAATACCGTTCGGGCAGGCGTTCTGAAGCTGCGTGGCAAAATCATCGGCATGGTGATCCAGACACAGGTCAAAGCCCAGCACCTCAACGGCATGGCGGCATTTTTCTGCGCCTCCGGCCACACCGATGACCCGGCAGCCTTTGATTTTACCAATTTGCCCAACCGTCGCACCTACGGGCCCCGTTGCCGCGGCAACCACCAGGGTCTCACCCGCTTTGGGTTGCCCGATATCCAGCAGCCCCATGTAGGCGGTAAAGCCCGGCATTCCCAGAACGCCCAGCGCCCAGGAAGGATGGGAGGGATTTTCGCCCAGTTTGACCAGGCCACTGCCGTCAGAGAGGTCGTACTCCTGCCAGCCGCTGTATCCCAGCACCCATTCCCCTGCTTTAAAATCCGGATGACTGGACTGCTCAACGCGGCTGACCGTTCCGCCGACCATCACCGCACCAATTTCAACCGGCGGTGAATAGGATGGCGCATCGCTCATGCGGCCGCGCATGTACGGGTCAAGCGAAAGCCAGATCGTACGCAGCAGAACTTCTCCTGCCGCCGGTACCGGAACCGGCTGCTCTTCGAGACGAAAGTTATCCGCGACCGGCGCGCCGTGTGGACGCGAAGCCAGTACCCAGCGACGATTTTGCGAAACAGATTGATTCATCAGAGACTCCTTATGGTACAGATGTCCATTGATCCTGGCTCATGATCTGCCTGAGCGCCTTAACATTACGAGCCAGACTGGTTAAGCCGAACCACCAGATAGACGCAGGGTTCATTGGTTTCGTTAATGAACCGACAGTCATTGGGCGGCCCGAGCTCCAGACAATCCCCGGCCTGCATTTCGTGGCGGGTGTCGCCTTCCTGAAAGACAAGCTCCCCGGACTGCAGCCAGATCAGCTGGCGGGCCAGCGCATAGGACGATGCGGGCATAGGCACATCGCTCCCGGCTGGCAGTTCAACCTGGACAAGATCGATGGGCAGATCGGTGCGCGGTGAAACATGGCGGCGCAGGTAATGGGTTTGCGGATCGCGCCAGACGGGCTGGTTAGCAAGGCGCAGCAGTTTACCCTCCTGCATCTCCGCTCTTGCTATCAGCGTTGACATGCTGATGCCGAACGCGCCGGATAAGCGCGCAAGCAGCGTTGCCGTCGGGCTGCTGTCGCCGCGCTCGATTTTGTGGATCATGGCGCGCGAGACGCCTGCCCGATCGGCGAGTTCGCTCAGCGACCATCCGCGTGATTCGCGTTCAAGGCGAATTCTTGCGCTAATCCGTTGATTCATCGTGTCTGTTATGGTGTTCATGACGTCATACTATAGTGTATGAACGGTATTTCAATGAGGTTTTAATAACAAAAAAATCGGGCTTATACCGTAGCCATCTGTCCGGGTTGTTGTGTAATATCGTAGCAATAACGTAATAACATAGTAAACAACACATTCAGGGGTTCCATCATGATCGTTCGTCATGCCTGCAAAGAAGACTGCGCCGCTATTGGTGAAATTTACAACCACGCGGTGCTGCACACCGCCGCGATCTGGAACGATACCACGGTCGATACTGATAACCGTATCGCATGGTTTGAGGCCCGCACCCTCGCAGGTCATCCGGTTCTGGTAAGCGAAGAGAATGGCATCATCACCGGCTACGCCTCCTTCGGTGACTGGCGCGCCTTTGACGGTTTTCGTCATACGGTAGAGCACTCGGTTTACGTCCACCCGGATCACCAGGGCAAAGGCATTGGCCGTATGCTGATGAAGGCGTTGATTATTGAAGCCCGTGACATCGGCAAGCATGTGATGGTGGCGGGGATTGAAGCGCAGAACCACGCCTCTATCCATCTTCATCAGACGCTTGGCTTTGTTACAACGGGTCAGATGCCGCAGGTGGGCACCAAATTTGGCCGCTGGCTGGACTTAACCTTTATGCAGCTGCAGCTTGATGAGCGCAGCGATCCGGATGCGATTAAATGAACCAATCACTGACGCTGGCTTTTCTGGTGGCGGCGGGCATTGGCCTGGTGGTGCAAAATACCCTGATGGTGCGCATCACCCAGTCCTCTTCCACCATACTCATTGCGATGCTGCTGAACTCGCTGGTCGGCATTGTGTTGTTTGTCAGCATTCTGCTGTTTAAACAAGGGGTCGCGGGGTTTAACGAGCTAGCATCCACGGTGCGCTGGTGGACGTTGATCCCCGGGTTGCTGGGCTCATTTTTTGTTTTTGCCAGCATTAGTGGTTACCAGAACGTTGGCGCGGCGACAACCATCGCCGTGCTGGTGGCAAGCCAGCTCATCGGCGGGCTGATAATGGACGTGCTGAAAAGCCATGGCATCCCGCTGCGGGCGCTGATCGGCCCGGTGTGCGGTGCAGTGATGCTGGTGGTGGGCGCGTGGCTGGTGGCCCGACGCCAGTTTTGAACATTACAGAATAACGCCGCCTTTGGTGAGCTGCTCCTGGCGCACCTCCATCTCTTCTTTATGTTGCTTACCGTGGTGCGAAATCGCGGTACGCAGGCGCTGCTGCTGGGTATAGCGTTCTTCGCGGCTCAGCTCAGCATCATCGCTCAGTTCAATCAGCAGTTCGTTCATATGTGCAATGACGCTTTCGTCAATCGCGGCATCCACACGGGCGATAACTTCGTTTAAATGTGACATTGTCACTCCTTTTCATTTGCCCGGTGGCGCTGCGCTTACCGGGCCTACGAGGCATGAGTAGGCCGGGTAAGGCGTAGCCGCCACCCGGCGATAAAATGCTTAGTTCAGCTTCGCTTTTGAGAAATCACTGCCCATCAGGCTTACGCTGTAACCCGCGACGTTGCTGCGGGTTGCATAGAACGTTTTGCCGTTTGCCAGCGCAATCCACGGCGCCTGCTGATAGAAAATCTCCTGCGCCTGGCTATACAGCTTCGCACGATCGTCCGGGTTGCTGGTCAGTTTGGCTTTCTGCACCAGGGCATCATAATCCTTATTACACCAGCGTGCAGCGTTGGAGCCGGTTTTGATGCTATTGCAGCCCAGCAGCACATCGGCAAAGTTATCCGGGTCGCCGTTATCCGACATCCAGCCGAACAGCGCGGAGTCATGCTCGCCTTTACGCATTCCGGAAAGATACTCTCCCCACTCGTAAGAGACGATTTTGGCCTTCACGCCCACTTTCGCCCAGTCGCTCTGGATCATCTCGGCAATACGGCGGGAGTTCGGGTTGTACGGACGCTGTACCGGCATTGACCACAGCGTGACCTCCGCGCCCTTCTCCAGTCCGGCCTGTTTCAGCAGGGCTTTCGCTTTTTCCGGGTCGTAGCTGTAATCCTTCAGATCTTTATTAAAGCCCATCATATTTGGCGGAATTGGAGATTTCGCGACCGTACCGGAGCCCATAAAGACGGCGTTAACGATGGCCTTTTTGTCGGTGGCGTAGTTCAGCGCCTGGCGCACAAGCACGTTATCAAACGGTTTTTTCTCGGTATTGAACGCCAGATACCCCACGTTCAGCGCATCGACGGAGTGCAGCGTCAGGTCTTTGTTGTTCTTAATGACGTCAAACTGCACCGGAGATGGCGCAGGAATGATCTGGCACTCATTGGTTTGCAGTTTCGCCAGACGGGTCTCCACGTTTGGCGTGATGGAGAAAATCAGGTGTTTGGTCGGGACCGGGCCTTCCCAGTAGTTCGGGTTAGCCACATAGCGGATCAGAGAATCCACTTTGTACTGCTGGAGTACATAGGGGCCGGTTCCAATTGGCCAGGTATCGACGTTCTCAGGCGTGCCTTTTTTCAGCATCGCATCCGCATATTCGGCAGACAAAATGGAGGCAAAATCCATGCCCCAGTCGGCCAGGAAAGCGGCGTTCGGTTCACTGAGGGTGAACTGAACATGATAATCATCGACCTTTTTAACGTCCTGGATCAGCTTATCGAGGCCGACGTCGTTAAAGTATTCGTAATTGCCCTGCGACACATTGTGATACGGATGTTTAGGGTCTTTCTGACGCATGACCGAGAAAATAACGTCATCGGCATTAAAGTCGCGCGTCGGTTTGAAGTATTTGTTGCTGTTGAACTTCACCCCTTTACGCAGCGTAAAGGTATAGGTCTTGCCGTCCGGTGAAATCGTCCAGGATTCCGCCAGAGACGGAACCGGGGTGTTTTTCACCGGGTCGAAATTGATCAGGCGGTTATAGAGTACCTGAGAGCTGGCGACGAATGACGGGCCTGAGCTGGCAATTTGCGGGTTGAACGACTCGGGGGACGCTTCAGAACAGTAAATAAGGGTGTCGTTGTTTGCCGCCCATGCGGCACCGGCTGGTAAAATAGCGCTCAGCGCAAGGGCGAGCAGTGTTTTCCCTGTAGACATGGTTATAACCCTGACAGTTTTATTATATAGGACAGTAATAACAGCACAGCCGCTATAAGCTGGCAAATAACGAAACACTATCAGGTTATTCTAAAGCCGCGTTTTTCGCTGGTTTTACAGCCAGTGCCGAAAAAGGTGATTTGTCTTAAGTTCCATTATCCGTCAAGCACAACCGTCACGATCTATGCCGCAAGAAATCGGCGCTTTTAGCGTCTCTTCCTCCGTTTGTTTGCTTTCCGGTTTCGTTAAAGTAACGGTGTGAAGAAGTATATGGGATCAAATCGTGGCAAAAACTCTTTTACGCAGCGGTAATCTGGATGATTTTCAGGCCGTTGGCGGCGGCGGACAAGCCGTTTTTGAATCAGCGTTGCAAATACGTGAAGCACTCCGGTTGCGCAAACAGCAGGCCATTGTCGACTGTCTGGCCATTCCGCAGGTCAACGACGGCGGTGACCGCGTGGACTGGTACTCCCCGGTGGAAGGTAGCGTCACCAGCTGGAAAACGGCCAATGAAGATGACCGTTTTCGCGCCCTACGCTATCTGGAAAATACCCTTGCCAGCGTTGAATCGCTGAGTAAGAAATGCCTCCAGTCGCCTAAAACCGCACAACAGCTTTTTGGCTCCTTGCTGTCGAAAGCCTTCCAGTTCCCGAGCGAAAATTTCCTTTATCTGGTCGACGGTAAACCGGTCATTGCGTTCTGGGGATTTGTAAACCTGAACGAAAATGCACGCGATGACGTACTCGACTGCCTGCGCGAATCGCTGATCCCTGAGCCCGCGCCGGTGGTGATTGAAGATCCTGAACCGGAACCAGAACCGACCCCGGCCGTCACCTTTGAACACGCTGACGAACCTTTGATCGCCCCGGCCACGGTTGTGCGCATTACGCCGGAAGCGCTGTATGAGCCCGAGCCCGCCCCCGCCGTTGCGCCGCCTGTTGAAGAGCCTGTTCCTGCGCCCGTCGTGAAAAAGCGTCGCGTTCCCTTATGGTCGCTGCCGGTTGCCGCTGTGATCGTTGCCGCCATTGCCGCCCCGCTGCTGTGGCCAAAACAGGCCCCTTCGGCAGAGCCCGCGCCAGCCGCCGCCCCGGCACCGCAACCTGTGGCGATTGCCCCAAAACCAATTAAAGCGGTTGAACCACTGGCGATGAACCTGCCGCTGCATCAGGCTGAGGTGGTAGAGAATAAAGCGAAGGAACCCGATCCCGCTCCGGTGTCTGCCCCGGTGGTGATTGCCGCGATACCGAAAGATGCCATGGTCATGGAGGCCGGTCAGGTCAAAGCGGGCTCGACGCGTTTCCTGAACGGCACCTGGCGCGCCATTCTTGACGTAAAAGATCCGGTGACCGGCAAACCGCCGTCACTGCGCTATCAGATCCAGAACAACAAAGGCTTCGCCCGTGTTGTGCATGGCGATAACGTTGTGTGCCGCGTAGAGGTTTTCTCCGGCCTGCACAGCAATGGCGAGCTGATGATTAAGAGTCGCGGCAATGCACGCTGCACAGACGGTTCCCGCTACCCGATGCCGGAAGTCTCCTGTAAAGCAGGCACCAGCGATGTCGCCGAATGCAATGCCCGTTATGATGCAAAAACCGTCGTTCCACTGACGTTTAAGAAAGCAGGTGCCTGATCCTATGCTGGTAAATCTTTGCGACTATAAACAGAGCGTTACGCTTATTGCCAACAGCGGTGTACAGTTCCTCGATTTCGGTCTGACCCCGCAGGACACCGCCAGCAACGGGCGTTTCGTGCGTAAAACCGCGAACGGCCCGCTTTTGCGCCTTGATTTCGACCTGGTTAACGGGCGTTACACCCTGCCCGGCACGGACGGCGGCCAGCCTGAGGTAGTCAAGCCTGAGACAACCATCGCGCTGCATCAGTCCCTGGCCGTGCTGGATGGCGTCTGGCTCCCCGTTCCGTTCCTGCGTTTCAACCCGCCGCGAACCTTTGTTGACGGCCCGGACAACTGGGCGCGCGTTCAGGTCCGCAAGCTGGAGACGCCGGACACCGCAGGCAACACCCATCGCGTCACCCTCGCCCTCGACAGCCAGATTGCGGAGCATGCCACCTCCGCGCTGTCGCCGGTGGAAAACGACATCCTCAACGGGACCCGCTTCGCGCTGGCCTGGCGCGATGCCGAAGTAGAAAATTTCCTCGACCAGACGTGGATAGACGGCTGGTTGCGCGAAGCGTTCACGCAGTACGCCTCGGACGTTGAACACCGTTCAGAACGCGATCTGCAACAGGCCATGCGCAGCTTTGAGTATCAGGCACACTGGCTGAATGTGCTGACCATGCTTGGTGAACAGCTCACCGTGCCGGAAGTCAAATTTGTCACCCATACGCTCAGCACGCCTGCCATTCCGGTCGATTTGATCCTCGACGTGGGCAACACCCATACCTGCGGCGTGATTATTGAAGATCACGGCGACGCCAACGACGGTCTGCGCCAGACGGCCGAGTTGCAGGTGCGCTCTTTAAGCGAGCCGCAGTTCCTCAATGAGCCCCTGTTTACCAGCCGCCTGGAGTTCTCGGAAGCACGCTTTGGCAAACAGCACTTCTCGGTTGAAAGCGGTCGCGAGGATGCCTTCGTCTGGCCTTCTATTGTCCGGGTTGGCGATGAGGCGCGTAAGCTGGCCATGCAGCGTCTGGGGACTGAAGGTAACAGCGGTATCTCCAGCCCGCGTCGCTACCTGTGGGATGAGACGCCGGTGGTGCAGGACTGGCGTTTCAGCCAGATGAACAGCAAAACCCAACGCGAGCCGCTGGCAACCGCGTTCCCGCTGATGAACCTGATGAATGATGACGGCGAACCGCTGTTTACGCTGCCCCAGGACGAGCGTCTGCCGGTTTTCTCTCCGCAGTACAGCCGCAGCACCCTGATGACCCATATGCTTTGCGAGCTGCTGGCACAGGCGCTGGGCCAGATCAACAGCGTCGCCACGCGCTTGCGTCTGGGCTTCCCGGCGTCTCCGCGCCAGCTGCGCACGCTGATCCTCACGCTGCCCTCGGCGATGCCGAAGCAGGAGCGCGAGATCTTCCGTCGCCGCATGTTTGAAGCGATTGCCATCGTCTGGAAAGCGATGGGATGGCATCCGCAGGATGAAGACTTTGCCACCCGCAAGCAGCAGGATAAAAGCGTGGTGCCGGTGCCTGAGATCCAGATGGAGTGGGATGAAGCGAGCTGCGGGCAACTGGTCTGGCTTTACAACGAAGCGATCTCCCGTTTTGGTGGTCAGACGGAAGCCTTCTTCGCCTCCCTCGCCCGCCCGGATCGTGAACCCGAGCCTGGTGTCCAGCCGGGTCGCGCGCTGCGCGTCGCTTCTATCGACATTGGCGGCGGCACCACAGATATGGCGATCACCCACTATCAGCTGGATGACGGCTCCGGGAATAACGTCAAAATCACGCCACAGCTTCTCTTCCGCGAAGGGTTTAAAGTGGCCGGCGACGACACGCTGCTGGACGTTATCCAGCGCTATGTGTTGCCAGCCCTGCAAACGCAGTTGCAGAAGTCCGGCATTGCGGACGCGTCTCTGCTGATGGCGTCGTTGTTCGGTGACTCCGGGCGTATTGATACCCAGGCGGTATTGCGCCAGCAGACCGCACTTCAGCTCTTTATGCCGATCGGTCATGCGATCCTTGCCGCGTGGGAATCCAGCGACATTGACGATCCGCTGGCCGGTTTACATGCCACCTTTGGCGATCTGCTGCCGCAGAAGCCGACCCGCAACGTAATGAACTACCTGCAGCAGGCAGTCGACCACGCTCTGCCTGCTGGCTCTGAAGCCTTCGACCTGTTTGCCGTGCCGCTGCATGTGAATTTCCGCGAAATGCAGGATGCAATGCTGGCGGGTCAATTCACGCTGGCCTCTCCGCTTCATGCGGTGTGCGAAGCGATCTCTCATTACAGCTGCGATATTTTGCTGATCACCGGTCGTCCGGGGTGCCTGCCGGGCGTGCAGGCGCTGATCCGCCATCTCCAGCCCGTGCCGGTTAATCGCATCGTATGGCTGGATAAATACCAGGTTCATGAGTGGTATCCGTTCAGCCAGCAGGGTCGCATCGGTAACCCGAAATCGACCGCCGCCGTGGGGGCCATGCTCTGCAGCCTGGCGCTCGATTTGCGTCTGCCGCGCTTTAACTTTAAGGCGGCCGATATTGGCGCCTACTCCACCGTGCGCTATCTGGGCGTGCTGGATAACACCGTTAACACGCTGCGTGAGGAGAACGTCTGGTATCAGGATATCGACCTGGATAAACCTGGCGCAAAACTCGATGCCCGCCTGCATTTCCCGCTGCGTGGGAACGTCACGCTTGGCTTCCGCCAGCTGGCGAACGCACGCTGGCCGGCGACGCCGCTGTACACCCTGAGTATCAACTCGGCGGAACTGGCCAAAGCGATTGCTGGCGACGGCGTGCTGAACGTGCGGCTTAAGCTCTGCGGAGGCAGCAAGCACGAAGGCCCGGAATCTTTCGAGCTGAGCGACGCCTGGCTGCAGGATGGAACCCCTGTCCCACCTGACGCCTTAACCTTCAAACTGAATACCCTGGCCGATCGCCGTCATAGCGGTAGCCACTACTGGATCGACAGCGGGAGTGTATACCTGAAATGAGTGCAACGATGACCACCACGCAGGCCTTAATCGGGTGGATTAACGAGACGCGCCTGCACGCCCCGGTGCTGGATAACGATGCCGACGCCCTGCTGGCACGTATCAATGCGGCGCAGGCGCGGGAGCAGGCCATTGAACAGGCCCTGACCCGGCGGAGCAGCATTGGTCTGTATGGCCACTCCCAAAGCGCCAAAGCGCATCTGTTGCTGTCCCTGTGCGGCAACGGTAACGGGCGGCTGAACGTCACCCCCGGGCAACGCACGTTTGACTACTTCTCACATATCAACCCGGGACATGCCCTGACCAACATGGCACTGCGTTTCACCACTGAAAGCGCGGCAGTGGACGATGAGGCTTTCCCGCTACGTCTGAGCCTGGTCACCGAGGCCGAGCTGGTGCAGCTGTTTATTGCCCGCACCACCTTACACCCGCAGATCCGCGCCGTGGATAAAGCCGTTATCGAGACGCGCCTTGAGAAGTGGCGCGGCCTGCATCAGCCGCAGGGTGTACCGGGCATAACGGCGCAGGAAGTGGGCGCGATTGCCCGCTTCTGGCAGAGCACGGTACCTGCCGCCAGACAGCAAATTGATGATGTGCTGTGGCATCAGTTTGCGCAACTGGTGCCATCGCTTGATCTCACCACCCGGGCCAGCGTCTGGTCGCTTTTGTGGGGTGAGCAACAGGAACTGACCCAGCAGTGGTTAAAGCTCGCCCATGTTCTGCACCAGACCAGCCACGCCAGCGAACTTGCCGCCCCGCTCAGCCTGCTGGTGGATAACTTTGGTCTGCCTGGTGAAGGCTTCCTGACCCATGGCACCTTTACCCTTCCGGACGCTCAGGAGACGCTGCTGCATCCCCTGAACAACGGCGAGATGCTTAATGCCATTAGCCTGCCCGTCGATGTACTGGCATTCCTGACGCGTGAACTGGTACTGCCTGTCGAGAGCAGCGCGCTGGATAACGTCGATATTATTGATATCCCGGTATTTGCAGACAACAGCGCCGATCCGCTAAGCCAGGCCAAATGTCAGTGGCTGCTGGAACACTATCGCCAGCAGCTGCAGCCAGATGTGCTGGTTATCTGCAATGCGGCCGCGCAGCACGACCAGACGGCAAAAAAAGCAAAGGTACTGATGAACTGGGTCAAAGAGACGCAGCCTGCGGAGGAATCAGCCCTGCCGGGTCTGGTGTGGGCGATTACGCCTCACGACGCGCGTTTTACCACCCGGCAAAACCTCGATGAAGCGGTCCAGCATCTGCTGGGTAAACCGGGCCTGCGCTGGGGCACGCTGCAGGCGCTGGACAGCCACAGCATGCAGCGCGTCATCGAGTGGCTGTCTCAGGCCACGTTACCTGCCCAGCGACAGAAACGTCTCAACACGCTGAAAACGGCGCTGCGCCAGGATCTGTCGGCTTTAATGCACAGCTATCTGGCACCACTGGTTGAGGAGCCTGCAGCAAGACGAACTCAGGCCGAGAACATGGTTCGTACCCTGCAAAGCAGCGCTGCCCGCCACGGCGAATTGCTCGAAGGGCTTCTGCCTCCGCTTAAAGCCTTCGAAACGCTTCTGGCCGTCCAGCAACCGCGCGAGGAGCAGGTCAACGGTCTGTTTACGGATACCATCGATCTGTTTGCCGATAATGCGCAGGAAAGTGCCAGCACGTTCCAGACAAAAGATAAAGCGCGCCTGGCGCATAAAGTGTGGATGAACCATTTGCGCCAGTGGAGTCGCAATGACGCAGCGGCCACACGCCTGGGTCTTGAGCCTGCGGTGTTACAGCAAATTGCCGAGGTTCTGGTGGTCGCCAGCTACCGTCTTAACCTGCCTCAGCAGCTTCAGCGTATTGTCGAAACCGACAAGAGCAGCGCCGCACAGCTGCATGCTGTGATAGGTAATTTCGTTGGCTGGCTGGGTTACGACCAGACGCCTGTTGCTGAACGTCCGGCAAGCCGTATCCGTAAGGGGCAGGCAATCTTTGTTACGCCCGTGGTTAGCTGCGCCGCGCCGCGCCTGACGCGCCTGGGGGAACAGCCTGTCCATGCGGCCACCGCATACGTATATGACTGGCTAGTTGCCCTCTATAGCCGGGCAATAGAGAACATTGATTATCAGCACCCGCATGATGTTCAGCCTGACGCACGTCGGGCACTTCGGGCTTTAATCATGTAGCAGCCTTTGTTGCCGGGTGGCGCTGCGCTTACCCGGCCAACATTTCGCAACGATAATCACGCCGCCATACACTCCGCTAACGTCTGCGCCAGTGCCGACGGGTTTTCCCACGACATGGAGTGCCCCGCAGCAGGGATGATTTTGACCTCAACGCCCTTCTGCTTCAGGCGCTCCACATCGTCATCCGGCAAAGAGAGCTCGCCGAAAATCAACGTCACCGGGCAAGGCAGAGACAGAAATTGCGTTTCCCAGTCCGGCTCAACGCCCGCCACCAGACTCGATGCGCCGCGCCAGACAGCATAAGGTGCATTACTTTGGAGGCACCCGGCCCACGCCGTTTCTTCTGCTCGGAGCATGGCCTGATATCCCTGTTCCAGAAACTGCTGTTCCGTTTGTGCGGCAATCGAGCGGCTGAACATCCCACCCCCGGCATGAAAATTGGGTTCCGACACCATCAGCCCTTTAACACGCGATGCCAACAGCCCCGCCGCTTCAATGGCGATGCTGCCGCCCATGCTGTGACCGTACAGCCAGAAGGCATCGAGCTTCAGATGATCCATCAGTTCAGCCACAACGCGGGCCTGATCGGTAGTTTTGTAGCTGTAGTGCTCAGGCTTATCGCTGTAACCGCTGCCGGGTAAATCGATGAGAATCGTTCTGCCCCCGCCAAACTGAGGGTCACGAACGACGCGGGGATATTCATAGGACGAGGCGCAGCCCAATCCGTGGATGAAGACGACGGGATCGCCGGTGCCGGGCAAATCATGCCAGCGGACTGTGCAACCCGCATGTTGCGAGTAAAAACTGTTCATAAGCACTCCTTTTACGATGCACTGTTTATTTATACAGTTATCGTGACGGGAATGCCATGTTCATCGTTTAAAAATGGAAGCGTGCTTCAGAAAAGCGAGACCAGCAGCGCAACGGGGAAGCTCATCGGCCAGGTCGACCCTACCAGAAACGCGCTGAGCAGGCGGATGCGTTTACGATCTTTAGACAGGAACCAGGTGATTAATGCGCAGATAGAAGCCATGATTGCGTAAAAAACCAACATCTTTTGATACAACGTCATTCTGTATTCCAGAGCCGAAAAAATAACCGCACGCAATATGCGTCATATGTTGATACAGATCAAGTTTTTTCGTTACACAATAACCATTTAAATATTAAGGCTAATAACAAATGAGTATATTGCGTTACAACTATGCCCTGACAAGGATCCGTCTTCGAAAACCATGCATGACAAGATCAAGATTGTAGTTGACTCTTTAATCCCTCTGGCTTCGATGCCCCGTGGTTATCTTCAGGTAACAAAAAACCCCGCTTGAGCGAGGTTTGGCATCTTTTCAATGGTGAATTAAAAAGGAAGCATTGCGCGGATTTCAGTGTGCCAACTATGAAAGGCAGGTAGGTCATCTAATAACCAGAAACCTAAACCAAGTACTGCAGCACTCATCATCATTTGAGCAATAACGTTAAACCAGTATTCAATAGGTTTAGTGTCTTTGTGGATATATTCCTTTCGCATCGTTCCCTTGAAGGTTTTAGTGTAGACACCTCGTCGCAAAAAGATAATCGACTGAACAAGCATAAAGGGGCAGGTCAGAAAAATTGCACATACCGTGAACCAATATTGAAATCCCATTACCTGTCATTCCAGTTGCCGTTTGGGGCCATTATTACACATGTTTATCCAATTCCAGTCAGGATGGCATAATCATCAACCAGGTAGCTCTGCTGAGCACTAATTTTAACGTCAATGGTCCACAAGCAAGCGACTGCAATATATTTTCAATATATTACAGCCACTTAGCTGCATATTAGTGTTTTATCATCACATGGCGGACAACGGTATAATCCTCAAGCCCATATACCGACATATCTTTCCCATAACCGGATAACTTCATGCCGCCGTGTGGCATTTCGCTTACCAGCATAAAATGGGTATTCACCCAGGTGCAGCCATATTGCAGACGCGCACTCAGCCGGTGAGCGCGCCCCACATCCCGGGTCCAGACGGACGAGGCCAGGCCATATTGTGAATCGTTAGCCCAGGCCAGCACCTGGTCTTCGTCGTCAAATTCGGTGACGCTCACCACCGGGCCAAAGACTTCACGTTGCACAATGGCATCTTCCTGTTTTGCGCCGGCCAGCAGGGTTGGCTGAAAGTAGTAACCCGCCCCCTCTTTTTTACTGCCACCCGTCACCACGCGAATATGGCTGAGCGCTTTGGCCTCCTCCACAGCCTGACAGACGCGCGACAAATGCGCTTGCGAGCTCAGTGGCCCCAGTTCGGTAGAGGCCTCTTCCGGCGCCCCTATTTTCAGGCTGGCCACCGCTGCGCCCAGTTTTTCCACCAGCGCAGCATAAATGCCCTTCTGGGCATAAATCCGGCAGGCCGCAGTGCAGTCCTGCCCGGCATTGTAGAAACCAAACGTCCGCACGCCCTCGACGACCGCATCCAGATCGGCGTCATCAAAGACGATAACCGGTGCCTTGCCGCCCAGCTCCATGTGGGTACGTTTTATGGATGAGGCGGTATGGCCAATGATGTGCTCCCCGGTAGCAATTGAGCCGGTGAGTGACACCATGCGCACTTTCTCATGCCCGGTCAGCGGATCGCCTACCGTTTTTCCGCGCCCGAACAGCACGTTCAGCACGCCAGCCGGGAAAATATCCTTCGCCAGTTCGGCCAGTTTTAAGGCGGTCAGCGGCGTAATCTCAGAAGGCTTGATGACCACGCAGTTCCCGGCGGCCAGCGCAGGTGCCAGCTTCCACGCCGCCATCATTAGCGGGTAGTTCCAGGGGGCGATGGAGGCGACAACCCCGACCGGATCGCGGCGGATCATCGAGGTATGGCCGTCCAGATACTCACCCGCCGCCAGTCCGTTCAGGCAGCGGGCCGCGCCAGCAAAGAACCGAAACACATCGACCACCGCGGGGATCTCATCGCCCAGCGCGCAGTGCAGCGGCTTACCGCAGTTCAGGGATTCGAGTCTGGCAAACTCGTCGGCATGCGCTTCAAAAACGTCAGCCAGTTTCAGCAGGCATTCGGCACGCGTTTTGGGCGTGGTTTGCCCCCACTGTGCGAACGCCCGATCGGCTGCCTGCACGGCCGCGTCGACCTGCGCGGCAGATGCTTCAGCAATCTCCAGCAGAACCTCTCCGGTGGCAGGGTTATAGACCGGCTGTTTTTCCCCCTCGCCGCTCACCAGTTCACCATTAATCAGCAGTCGTTTTTGCATAGCATTGTCCCGTTGAAATCAATGTTATTTCCCGCTCCCGGCGCTGTTCTCGCCGTCGCGGGTTAGCCACCAGGCTCCCAGAATGGGGAAGGTTGTCACCAGCATCACCAGCAGTGCGACCACGTTGGTGACCGGCACGTCACGCGGACGTCCGAGCTGGTTAAGCAACCACAGCGGTAACGTGCGCTCGTGTCCCGCGGTAAAGGTTGTGACGATAATTTCGTCAAACGACAGAGCAAACGCCAGCATGCCCCCGGCCAGCAGCGCCGACCCAAGATTGGGCAGGACCACGTAACGGAAGGTTTGCCAGCCATCGGCCCCTAAATCCATCGATGCTTCAACCAGGCTCCAGGAGGTGCGTCGGAACCGGGCAATCACATTGTTAAACACCACCACCACGCAGAACGTGGCGTGCCCGACAACGATGGTAAAAAAACCAGGCTCCAGATTGATGGTTTTGAAAGCGGTCAGCAGCGCCAGACCGGTGATGATGCCCGGCAGCGCTATCGGTAACAGCAGCAACAGCGAAATGGCGTTTTTGCCAAAAAACGCGCTACGCCACAGCGCCGCTGCAGCAAGCGTGCCAAGTACCAGGGCAATAGCCGTCGCTAACGTCGCAATTTTAAGTGACAACGTCACGGAATCGATGATGTCGCCACGCCCCGCCGCCACGCTAAACCACTTCAACGTCAGCCCCTGCGGCGGGAAGCTGAAGGCCGCGTCCTCAGTATTAAAAGCGTAGATGGCAATAATCAGCAGGGGGAAATGGAGGAAGATCACCCCGCCCCAGGCGGCCACTTTCAGGAACAACGGTGCGCGTTCAGAGTGCATCGAATGCTCCCAGACGTTTCACGAACGCCAGATAAAGCGAGATAAGCACAATCGGCACCAGGGTGAAGGCGGCAGCCATGGGCATATTGCCGATGGCCCCCTGCTGGGCATAGACCATATTGCCAATGAAATAGCCCGGCGGCCCTACCAGCTGTGGCACGATAAAATCACCGAGCGTCAGAGAGAAGGTAAATATCGAGCCCGCCGCGATACCCGGGATCGCCAGCGGCAGAACAACATAACGAAAGGTCTGACGCGGACGCGCGCCGAGATCGGCAGAGGCCTGCAACAACGAGGCAGGCAGCCGTTCCAGCGCCGCCTGCACGGGTAGGATCATAAACGGCAGCCAGATGTAGACAAAGACCAGAAACCGCCCCAGCCCGGAGGTCGATAACGTGTTCCCGCCAATCGCCGGGAGCGTCAGAACAGAGACCAGAATCGGCTCCAGCCCCAGATGGCTGAGAAACCACTGCGCCACGCCATCTTTCGCCAGCAGTAGCGTCCACGCGTACGCTTTGACGATATAGCTCGCCCACATCGGCAGCATAACGGCAATATAGAAGAACGCTTTCCATTTGCCGCTGGTGTAACGCGCCATGTACCAGGCCATCGGGAAGGCCAGAATGGCGCTGGCGAGGGTGACCGCAATCGCCATCACCAGCGTACGGATAATAATGTCGTAGTTTGCCGGGTTAAAAAGTGCCTGAATGTTCGCCAGCGTCAGGTCCGGCGTAACCGACATGGTGAAGTCATCAAAGGTATAAAAGCCCTGCCACAGTAGCGTAAGGAGCGATCCCAGATAGACGATGCCAAACCACATCAGCGGTGCCAGCAGAAGCAGGAATATCCCCAGCGACGGTTTGCGCCAGAAGTGCGCGGTCATGCGGCTTAGGGTACCGCGCGGTGCGGGAGGATGTAAGACGCTCATCGCCATTTCACCCTTCCTCATGCAGGCGGATCATGGCGTCGCGCGACCATGACGCCAGCACCGCCTGCCCCGGCTCAACGCCGGTGTGCAGTGTGTCCGCGCTGAGATTGGCCTGGCTCACCAGCAGTTTTGCCCCCCCGGCAAGTTTCAGCTCCAGGCGCGTTGCCGCACCCTGATACTGGACAGCCTGAACCACGCCTTCAACCTGAACCTCACCGCTCTCATTGAGTCGGATATGTTCCGGTCGAAGCGAATAAGCACCCTCCATGCCGCACACTTTCTGCGCCAGTGCCGCATCGAAAACGTTCGAGGTGCCGACAAAACTGGCCACGAACGGCGTACGCGGCCGCATGTATAGCTCACGCGGGGTATCCACCTGCTCAATGCGTCCGTTGTTGAAAACGGCGACCCGGTCGGACATTGACAGGGCTTCCCCCTGATCGTGGGTCACAAAAATAAAGGTGATCCCGAGTGCCTGTTGAAGTTTTTTCAGCTCGACCTGCATCTGTTCACGCAGTTTCAGATCGAGCGCCCCCAGCGGTTCATCCAGCAACAGCACGCGGGGTTCATTGACCAGCGCACGCGCAATGGCAACGCGCTGACGCTGGCCGCCAGAAAGCTGCGACGGCTTGCGCGCAATGGCAAAGCTCAGCCCGACCTTTTCCAGCGCCTCCTGCGCCAGTGCATGGCGTTTTTTCTTGTCGATGCCTTTGACCATCAGCCCGTAAGCGACGTTATCGATAATCGACATATGCGGAAACAGCGCGTAGTCCTGGAACACCGTATTGACGTCCCGCTCCCACGGAGGAAGCTCACTCGCTTCTTTACCGAAGATTGTGATCGCCCCGCCGGAGAGTTGTTCAAAACCGGCGATCAGCCGCAGGCAGGTGGTTTTGCCGGAGCCCGACGGCCCCAGCATGGAGAAAAACTCCCCGTCACGAATGGCAATGCTCACCCCATCCACCGCCCGTACGTCGCCGTACAGACGGGAAACGTCATTAAACTCTACCGCGTACGTCATGTTCTGCTCCCGGATGATTAACGGCCACCCATGATGGCGATGTAATCCTGCGTCCAGCGGCTGTAAGGCACATATTTGCCGCCTTCGGCGATCGGGGTTTTCCAGAACTTGATTTTGTCAAAGGCGTCGTAACCGTTGGTTACACAGCCTTTCTCACCCAGCAGCGTACTGGCCTTACACCCTTGCGCCACCACCGGCAGAGAGCCAAACCACGCCGCCAGATCGCCCTGCACTTTTGGCGTCAGCGACCAGTTCATCCATTTGTAAGCACACATCGGGTGTTTTGCCTGCGCGTGAAGCATAGTGGTGTCTGCCCAGCCCGTGACGCCCTCTTTCGGGAAGACGGTCGCGATCGGCTGGTTTTCGGCTTTCAGGGCATTCGCCTGGTATGGCCAGGCGCTGGACGCCACCACGCCTTCATTCTTAAAGTCGCTCATCTGTACGGTGGTGTCATGCCAGTAGCGGTGGATCAGGGCGTGCTGATCGCGTAGCACTTTCAGAACCGCAGCGTACTGTTCTTCCGTCAACTGGTAGGGGTCGTTAATACCCAACTGGGGTTGAGTGGCCTTCACAAACAGCGCCGCATCGGCAATGTAAATCGGACCATCATAGGCCTGCACGCGGCCCTGGTTGGTTTTACCGTCAGGTAAGTCCTGTTTTACAAACACCACGCTCCAGCTGTCCGGCGGTGTCGGGAAGGTTTTGGTGTTGTACATCAGCAGGTTTGGCCCCCACTGATACGGCGTGCCGTAGACATTGCCGCCCACGTTAAACCACTCACCTTTAACGAGACGCGGGTCGAGGGTTTTCCAGTTGGGGATGAGTTCCGGGTTAATCGGCTGAACGCGTTTTCCCATAATCAGACGGAGCGACGCATCTCCGGACGCGGTGACCAGGTCATACCCACCTTTCGCCATCAGGCTCACCATCTCGTCCGACGTGGCGGCGGTTTTAACGTTTACCGCACAGCCGGTCTCTTTTTCAAACTGGGTTACCCAGTCATAGTTTTTATCCGTTTGTCCCCGCTCGATGTAACCCGGCCAGGCAATAATATCCAGCCGACCCTCTCCGTCGCCAATCGCTTTCGGTGGCTCGGCGGCTTGCGCGGTCATTATGGCCATACCAAGCGCACACAGGCTGCTGCGGGCAAATTTTTTGCTCATAAACATTACTCCAGTCGCAATGAAAATTTAGCGGCAGCCGTGCCGTAAAAATATCTCCCTCATTAAACGTAGACCGCGCAAATGCCCCGCACCGTGCGGCTTAAGGAAATTTCATCAAGGTGTGACCGAGGGCGCATTCCCCGTTAACTGGATTATAGACAAGGGGTTAGGCGTGAGAGGTGGTATGCAGATTTCGTATGATGCGACGCGGCAAAATGGTCGCCGCGGCGGCAAATAGATAAGCAATGATTATTTAGCGAGAGACCGGAATCGTTATTTCAACATGCTGCTGATTAATTTCCCTAACTGAATAACGGCTTGCTCTTCCCGCTCCCCCCATGCCCAGGAGGTATTAAAACGGAAAAAAGGTGTCCAGACATCAGAGGTGGAAAACATCTTACCTGGGGCAATACTGATGTGATGGCGTAACGCCTGTTCGCTTAACAGCCCTGCATCCAGCTGTGCCGGAAGCTCCAGCCACAAAAAGTAGCCGCTGTCGTTATGATGGATTTTGACGCCCGGCGGCATATGGCGCAAAAGTGACTGCCACGCCTGCTGTTTACGCTCGGCCAGCGTGCGTCGCAGGCGGCGAAGATGGGCGTCGTAGCGTTTGGTCGCGAGGTAATCCACCAGCGCCAGCTGCATCGGGGAGCTGGTAGAGAGCGTGCTCATCAGCTGAAGCTGCTGAATGCGCCGCGCATGTTTACCCGCCGCTACCCAGCCGATGCGAAAACCGGCCACCAGACATTTCGAAAACGAGGAGCAGTGCAGCGTCATGTCCTGACGATCCCATGCTTTCGCCGGGAGCGGCTTTTCACGGCCAAAATAGAGCTCGCTGTAGACATCATCTTCAATCAGCGTGACGTTGTGCCTCGTCAGCAACGCCACAAGCTGCGCTTTTTTCTCCAGGCTGAGCGTAAAGCCAAGCGGATTTTGACTGTTGGTCATTATCCAGCAGGCCTTGACCGGGTAGTCATTCAGCGCCTGTTCAAGCGCATTGAGATCGATTCCCTCGCGCACGTCCGTGGCAATCGACAGGGCCTTCAACTTCAGGCGTTCCAGCGCCTGCAGCGCGCCGTAGAAACAGGGGTTTTCGACAATCACCCAGTCCCCCGGCTCGGTCACCGCCTGGAGACTCAAGTTCAGCGCTTCGAGCGCGCCTGCGGTGATCACGATCTCCTCCGGTGAGATGTTCATCCCCTGCTGTGCATAGCGGCGGGCAATGGCGTGGCGCAAATCGACATTACCCGGCGGCAGGTTTTCAATCACGCTCATCGCCGTCGCGGTTTTGCTGACGTTTGCCAGCGAGCGGTTGAGTTGCTGAAGCGGGAAAAGACGCGGGTCGGGAAAAGCGGAAGCGAAAGGAACAACCGACGGGTCGCGGCTGGCCTGCAGAACGTCGAAGATATAGGTGTTGATGTCCACCGCTTCGTCGCGCATGACCTGTGCAGGTGGCGCTGGCTGTTGTGCGGTCGGGCGCGAGGCAACGTAATAGCCCGACTGCGGTCTGGCGACAATGCGCCCCTGACTTTCCAGCATCTGATACGCGTGGCCCACGGTCATAAAACTCATGCCGCTGCTCGCCACCTGCTCTCGCAGAGAAGGCAGCTTATCGCCCGGCAACCATACGCCAAGCTCAATCTGCGAGATAATTTGTTGCGCCAGACGCTGGTATTTTTTCATCAGATTCTCCTTAATGCCGACAGTGTATATCAGCAGGAGAAAAAGAGAAGATTTTGCTAACTGTTATGGTTTATGAAATGAATTACTTACGGTACTCGGTCACATGATTGTGTGCGAGACGCGCCGCGGCCAGATGGTCGAGCGTAATCATTGGCGATTTGCAAAAGATGCATTTTGCGCCGAAGGGATTTTTCTCAGACACATCAAAGGCTGAAGTACGGTACTGCGAGCCATGACAGCATGGGCAGCGAAAATGGATATAAGAAGTCATAGGATTCTCCTGTAAACGTAAAAACGTAAATTACTCATGAGCCGATCAGGCGATAATGGTTTGAAACAAAACTAATCGGAATGTAGATAAAGACCCAAGAGAGGCTGCGGAGAGGCACAACGTGATGAGAACTGCTTTATAAAACTACGTCAGATATTTATTTGGACTCAAAACCAGAAGACCATTAACGCACGGTGCTGAGGACAAAGCAAGCGGTTTAATGCATAAAATTCATTAAAAAAATATTTTTATGCCCTACAAGGAAGTATATCAGATGGCAAAAGTGTGAACTTTTTGCCAACTGTTATGGTTAAATTTCGCGTTTCTGCGTCTGATAGTCCGATCTGCACCTCTGTACCATAACAGCACACCGTTTGACATTGAGGCTGTGCATGTTTGGTTTAGATGCTTTTCACCTTGCACGGATACAGTTTGCCTTTACCGTATCCTTCCACATTATTTTCCCGGCAATCACTATCGGCCTGGCAAGCTATCTTGCTGTGCTTGAAGGGCTGTGGCTGAAAACAAAAAATCCGGTCTGGCGATCGCTGTACCACTTCTGGTCCAGGATTTTTGCCGTTAACTTTGGCATGGGCGTGGTCTCCGGGCTGGTGATGGCGTATCAGTTTGGCACTAACTGGAGTGGATTTTCGCAGTTTGCGGGCAGCATTACCGGCCCACTTCTGACCTATGAAGTGCTAACCGCCTTTTTCCTTGAGGCCGGATTCCTCGGCGTGATGCTGTTCGGCTGGAATAAAGTCGGACCTGGGCTGCACTTCTTCGCCACCTGTATGGTAGCGCTGGGGACAATTATCTCCACCTTCTGGATCCTCTCCTCCAACAGCTGGATGCAGACCCCACAGGGCTATGAGATCGTCAACGGGCAGGTCGTTCCGGTAGACTGGTTTGCCGTGGTCTTTAACCCCTCCTTCCCTTATCGTCTGCTGCATATGTCGATAGCCGCCTTCCTCAGTAGCGCCCTGTTTGTTGGCGCATCGGCGGCATGGCATCTGCTGCGCGGAAACAATACGCCTGCCATCCGCGCTATGTTTTCTATGGCGCTGTGGATGACCCTGATTGTGGCCCCCATCCAGGCAATGGTCGGTGATATGCACGGGCTGAACACCTTAAAGCATCAGCCTGCCAAAATCGCCGCCATTGAGGGGCACTGGGAAAACCCACCGGGGGAACCTACCCCGCTACTGCTGTTTGGCTGGCCGGATATGGAACTGGAGCGCACCCGTTTTGGCCTGGAGATCCCCGCTCTTGGCAGCCTTATCCTGACGCACAGTCTGGATAAACAGGTTCCGGCGCTCAAGGAGTTCCCGAAGGAAGATCGTCCAAATTCCACCATTGTCTTCTGGTCGTTCCGCATTATGGCGGGCTTAGGCATGCTGATGCTGCTGCTCGGCGTGGTGGCGCTTTGGTTGCGCTATAAAAAGTGCGTTTACACCTCGCGCCCCTTCCTGTGGTTTGCCCTGCTGATGGGGCCTTCAGGGTTGATCGCCATACTGGCCGGATGGGTGACCACCGAAGTAGGACGCCAGCCGTGGGTCGTCTATGGGCTTCAACGTACCCGGGATGCGGTGTCCGCCCATGGCGATCTGCATATGAGCGTCAGTTTGCTGGCTTTCTTCGTCGTTTACACTTCGGTCTTCGGCGTCGGTTACAGCTATATGGTGCGCCTGATTAAAAAAGGACCTCAGCCTCACGAATCGTTCGCCACCGAGGCCGATGGACGTCCGGCACGCCCGCTTTCCGCAGTTACCACTGGCAATAAGGAGCAGCCATAATGGGTATCGATCTTTCCATTATCTGGTTTGTCATCATCGTCTTCGCGACGCTGATGTATATCGTGATGGACGGTTTTGATCTGGGGATCGGCATTCTGTGCCCGATGACGCAAAACCCGGACGATCGCGATGTGATGGTCAACAGCGTCGCCCCGGTCTGGGACGGGAATGAAACCTGGCTGGTGCTGGGTGGTGCTGCCCTCTTCGGTGCCTTTCCGCTGGCCTACGCGGTGATTATCGATGCCCTCACCATTCCGCTGACATTAATGCTGATCGGTCTTATTTTTCGTGGCGTGGCGTTTGAGTTTCGTTTTAAAGCAACGCCAGCGCACCGTCCGTTCTGGGATAAAGCCTTTATTGGCGGTTCACTTCTGGCGACGTTTACCCAGGGCATCACGGTGGGTGCCGTCATAAACGGGTTTGCCGTCACCGGGCGTGCCTATACCGGCGGTCCCTTTGACTGGTTTACCGCGTTTAACCTGTTCTGTGGCGCGGGTCTGGTGGTGGCCTATGCGCTGCTGGGCGCCACCTGGCTGGTGATGAAAAGTGAAAATGCCCTGCAACAGCGGATGCGCGAAGTTTCTAAAACGCTCTTAATTGTGCTGCTGGCCGTTATCGCGGCGATTAGTCTCTGGACCCCGCTGGCGCACCCGGCCATCGCCGCGCGCTGGTTTACGCTGCCGAACCTGTTTTACCTGTTGCCGGTTCCGGCTCTGGTCGTCCTGCTGAGTCTGTATCTGTGGCGCTGCCTGAATAATCGGCAAAGCCATAACCGGCCATTTATCCTGACGCTGGGGCTTATTTTTCTCGGCTTTAGCGGGCTTGGGATCAGCATCTGGCCGCATATTATTCCACCGTCGATCACCCTCTGGCAGGCGGCCGCGCCGACACAAAGTCAGGGCTTTATGCTGGTAGGTGCGTTGTTGATCATTCCCGTGATTCTGGTCTACACCTTCTGGAGTTATTACGTATTTCGCGGAAAAGTACATCATGGGGAGGGTTATCACTGATGCAACAGCCTGTCTGGAAACGATTGCTGTGGCTGGCCATTATCTGGGGCGGCAGCGTACTGGCGCTGGCAGCTGTCAGTATGTTCTTCCGCATGCTGATGACGGCCGCCGGGTTTAAATCTCACTGATCTTGTCCCGGGCAACCGCTGCGTTGCCCGGTCTTCTTCCCGCACTTTCAGATAAACCCCATTAACGCACGCCAGCGTATCGTTACACTGGTAAATGATTCACAGTATTTATAGTTCGAGAAGAAAAATGAAAAAACTCATTGCGTTAAGTGTTATCAGTCTTGTCCTCTCCGGCTGCGTTAATCCGGGTAAAGCGTCTGTTCAGCCGGAGCAGCTTAAGAACCACCGCTTTGTGCTGGAAAATGTGGACGGGAAAGCCGTGAAGGCCACGACAACGCAACCTGAGATCAGTTTTAGCGCGTTGCCCGAGATCAGCCTGGTTAATAACATCAGCATTTCCGGCGTGATGTGTAACCGCTTCAACGGACAGGGAAAATTGTCCGAAGGGGAACTTAAGGTTAAAGGGCTGGCGATGACGCGCAAACTCTGTACCGAACCACAATTGAACGAGCTGGATCAGGCCATCGGCGACATGCTGCGCAAAGGAGCACAGGTCGACCTGACTGAAGACCAGTTAACGCTGGCGACAGCCGACAAAACGCTGATGTTTAAACGCGCTGAATAATCAGTAGCTACCGCATGATCCAACGGCAAGCGACTGTTCACTGCAGCGTTTGCCGTTTGGCAAGGCGCACATCCCGATCGCAGAGCCATCGAGCTGGCGGGCAACAGACAGTGAGCCACCAATCATCGCGCAGTTGGCTTGTCCAGAACTGGACATCGCGGCTTTCATTCCCGGCGTCACGTGTGCCGCCGTGGCCTGCTGAACAGGTTCGTTACTACAGGCCGACAGCAATAACGCGGCACACCCTACCCAAAACGCTGAACGCATGCTCTCTCTCCCCCATGAATAATGCGAAACCTATGCATAATAGGCATCACATCCCGTGCCGTCGAGAGCGGAAGTGCGTATTTATGCGCTGCTGAAACAATTTCTCGCAATTTTTTTGGATATTGTTGAACCTGAAGCTGTTGGCAGTATATTACTGCTTTGCTCTTTGGGATTACGTTAACAGGCTGGTTCATAAGGATAATAATCAATGCCGATTTACAATAAGTCGTTTTGCGTAGCCGTACTCGCGCTGTGTTCTTTTCATGCCCGGGCTGAGCAGTGCTCACCCGAAAGCGTAAACAAAAATAAAACCAATAATTTCATCCTACTGCAACAGCAAATTAATGGAGCAATACCTAAAACGATTGAAACCAGGATTGAGAGTCCGGACGGTTACATCCGTACAACAATAAATGCGAGTTACAACCGCTGTGGCGAACTTCTTGGCGGCAGTATGCTGGAGGTAAAAACAGCAACCTATCCTCAATCTGTTCTTGTGATTACCAGTGCGATAAAACTCAGTAAAGCGGATTACGGCTGGCGCATCCTTGTCGATGGCAAAGGCATCGGAACGGACAAGCGCAACCAAAAATCGACACTGTTATTCCGTCATAATGTTGAAGGTATGTATTTGCTAAACAAAAAAGGGATTATCAGTAAAGCAGTTAACCGCGGCATCATTACTGCCACAACTCCGGGGGAGAAAGATCGAACCAGCATGGGCACCATTCTGTATACCTTCAATACAACAGGGGCTCTTACCCGTTCAGAAAACAAAAGTAACCTGGCGATTGAGAATTACCGCACGGAGTACGAGTACGACACGCATCATCGCCTGACAAAAAGGTACACACCTAACGTCGTGGATGAGTATGTTTACGATGATGCAGGTCGCCAGCTGACCTGGACGAACACCGAGACCTATTACACTATCGAAAAAACGGTGAATACCTGTAAGGAATGGGACACTAACGGGGAATGTATCCAGGCGGATATCGACATCACTATCTCCTCACCAGATAACGACAAAGGCAAGGCTTTTGAGTACAAACATAAAGCAGCCATGACAGCGACTTATGAATACTGGAACTGAATTGTTTAAGATTTAGAAGGGTTTTTCACCTAAAGTTTGATCTACTCATTGATGGTGAGAATACCGAGGACACAAATGCGAAAATCGCAAAATCCGGCCTTTGCTAAAATAAGGGAATAATATTCAGGGTCTGACCAGATTTACGGACCCCTCTTTTTTTGCGCAATGTAAGGGTGTCGTCCTATGCAAACTATTGACGGTAATGGTGCAGTCGCGTCAGTCGCGTTTCGCACCAGCGAAGTTATCGCCATCTACCCGATTACGCCAAGCTCTACAATGGCCGAACAGGCAGATGCCTGGGCAGGAAACGGGTTAAAAAATGTCTGGGGCGATGTCCCGAGAGTCGTCGAAATGCAGTCCGAAGCGGGTGCGATTGCCGCGGTGCATGGTGCGCTGCAGACGGGAGCGCTCTCCACGTCGTTTACCTCCTCGCAGGGATTGCTGCTGATGATCCCGACGCTGTACAAACTGGCCGGTCAACTTACCCCGTTTGTCCTGCACGTCGCGGCACGAACCGTTGCTACCCACGCGCTCTCCATTTTTGGCGATCACTCCGACGTGATGGCCGTGCGTCAGACCGGCTGCGCCATGCTGTGCGCCAGCAGCGTCCAGGAGGCCCAGGATTTCGCGTTAATTTCCCATATCGCGACGCTGAAAAGCCGCGTGCCGTTTATTCACTTCTTTGATGGTTTCCGCACCTCCCACGAAATCAACAAAATCGTGCCGCTGGCAGATGACACCCTTCTCTCGCTTCTGCCGCAGGCGGACATTGATGCCCATCGCGCCCGCGCACTCAACCCGGAACATCCGGTGATCCGCGGGACATCGGCCAACCCGGATACTTACTTCCAGTCCCGCGAGGCAACGAACCCGTGGTACAACGCGGTGTACGATCATGTGGAACAGGCGATGAACGATTTCGCTGCCGCCACCGGACGGGAATATAAACCGTTTGAATATTATGGCCATCCACAGGCGGAACGCGTGATTGTGCTGATGGGTTCAGCCATTGGCACCTGTGAAGAAGTCGTGGATGAACTGCTGACGCGCGGCGAGAAAGTTGGGGTGCTGAAAGTTCGCCTTTTCCGCCCGTTCTCAGCGAAACATCTGCTCTCTGCGCTGCCGGAGAGCGCACGTAGCGTGGCCGTGCTCGATCGTACCAAAGAGCCAGGCGCACACGCAGAACCGCTGTATCTGGACGTCATGACCGCGCTGGCGGAAGCCTTCAGTAACGGTGAGCGCGAAACGCTGCCGCGTGTCATTGGCGGGCGTTATGGTTTGTCGTCCAAAGAGTTCGGTCCGGATTGCGTGCTGGCGGTGTTTAATGAGCTAAGTGAAACGAAGCCGAAACCTCGCTTTACAGTCGGTATTTATGACGATGTCACTCATCTCTCACTGGCCTTGCCGGAAAACACCCTGCCCTCCGGCGCGAAACTTGAGGCGCTGTTCTACGGTCTGGGCAGCGACGGCAGCGTTTCGGCAACCAAGAACAACATCAAGATCATCGGTAATTCCACACCGTGGTATGCACAGGGTTATTTCGTCTATGACTCCAAGAAAGCCGGCGGGCTGACCGTGTCCCATCTGCGCGTCAGCGAACACCCTATCCGCTCCGCGTATCTCATTTCGCAGGCTGATTTTGTCGGCTGTCACCAGCTGCAGTTTATCGATAAATACCAGATGGCCGAACGTCTCAAACCTGGCGGTATTTTCCTGCTCAACACGCCGTACAGTGCGGATGAGGTCTGGGCGCGCCTGCCGCAGGAAGTGCAGGCGGTGCTTAATCAGAAAAAAGCGCGTCTTTTTGTCATTAACGCGGCGAAGATTGCCCGCGAATGTGGTCTTGCCGCGCGCATTAACACCGTCATGCAGATGGCGTTCTTCCACCTGACAAACATTCTGCCGGGCGACAGCGCCTTAATGGAACTGCAGGGCGCGATCGCCAAAAGTTACAGCAGTAAAGGCCAGGAATTGGTTGAACGCAACTGGCAGGCACTGGCGCTGGCGCGCGAGTCGCTGTCTGAAGTACCGCTCCAGCCGGTGAATGCCAGCAGCCCGAACCGTCCTCCGGTGGTTTCTGATGCGGCTCCAGATTTTGTTAAAACCGTAACGGCGGCCATGCTGGCGGGGCTGGGCGATGCCCTTCCCGTCTCCGCCCTGCCGCCGGATGGCACCTGGCCGATGGGCACCACCCGCTGGGAAAAACGCAACATCGCCGAAGAGATCCCAATCTGGAAGGAAGAGCTGTGTACCCAGTGCAATCACTGTGTGGCAGCGTGCCCGCACTCTGCCATCCGGGCCAAAGTCGTTTCTCCGGACGCGATGGAATCGGCCCCATCCAGCCTGCATTCGCTGGATGTGAAATCCCGGGATATGCGCGGACAGAAATACGTTCTGCAGGTTGCACCAGAAGATTGCACCGGCTGTAACCTCTGCGTCGAGGTCTGCCCGGCCAAAGACCGACAGAACCCGGATATCAAAGCCATCAATATGATGTCGCGGCTGGAACACGTGGAAGAAGAGAAAGTGAATTATGACTTCTTCCTGAACCTGCCGGAAATCGATCGGAGCAAGCTGGAACGTATTGATATCCGTACCTCACAGCTGCTCACGCCGCTGTTTGAATACTCTGGTGCCTGCTCCGGCTGCGGGGAAACACCGTACATCAAACTGCTGACGCAACTGTACGGTGACCGGATGCTGATCGCCAACGCAACCGGCTGTTCGTCTATTTATGGCGGTAACCTGCCGTCTACCCCATACACCACCGACGCCAACGGCCGCGGCCCGGCATGGGCGAATTCGCTGTTTGAGGATAACGCCGAATTTGGTCTTGGCTTCCGCTTAACGGTGGATCAGCACCGCGCACGCGTGATGCGCCTGCTGGATCAGTTTGCCGATAACATCCCTGCCGACCTGCACGCTGCGCTGCACGCTGAAGCCACGCCTGAGGTTCGTCGTGAACAGGTTACGGCGCTTCGTAATGCCCTTCAGGGCGTTCACGGTGCAGAACAACTGGTGACCGACGCTGACGCCCTGGTTGAAAAATCGATCTGGCTGATTGGCGGCGATGGCTGGGCATATGATATTGGCTTTGGTGGGCTGGATCATGTGTTGAGCCTGACCGAGAACGTGAACATCCTGGTGCTGGATACCCAGTGTTATTCCAATACCGGCGGACAGGCGTCAAAAGCCACGCCGTTAGGAGCGGTAACAAAATTTGGCGAACACGGGAAACGCAAGGCGCGTAAAGATCTCGGCGTCAGCATGATGATGTATGGCCACGTGTACGTTGCGCAAATCTCACTCGGCGCGCAGCTTAACCAGACGGTGAAAGCGATTCAGGAGGCGGAAGCGTATCCGGGCCCATCGCTTATCATCGCCTACAGCCCTTGCGAAGAGCATGGTTACGATCTGGCGCTCAGCCACGACCAGATGCGTCAGTTGACCGCCACGGGCTTCTGGCCGCTGTACCGCTTTGATCCTCGCCGGGCAGAGGAAGGCAAGCTGCCGCTGGCGCTCGATTCACGCCCTCCGTCAGATGCCCTGGCTGAGACACTGCTGCAGGAGCAACGCTTCCGTCGCCTCAATGCGCAACAGCCAGAGGTGGCTGAGCAGTTGTGGAAAGATGCCGCCGCCGATCTGCAAAAACGGTACGACTTCCTGGCGCAAATGGCCGGGAAAGCGGAAAAATCCACCAGCGAATAATCCCCATGCCCGGCTTGTCCGGGCATTTTTATGCCATAAAAAAAGCCCGGTGTATTCACACCGGGCCAGACCAAATAATCCCTGAGCATCACGTTAAATGAATAAATGATATTCATGGGAATTATGGATAATAATCTTAAAGGCATATAACGGGGCAGACATTACCTGATTTACTGCATGATTAATAATTTTAATTTATTATGTTTTTCACTAAAACATTCATCAAACAAATTAACATTACCGCAGAAGAATTCCCTTTAGATTTTACTCACTTCGTAACAATTATAATTTATTACTCTTTCAGCGGAGTGATTTAGCATGTGACAACTCTCCGCAAAGGAAAGTTCAACAGGTAATTAAATAAAAACAACCGCAAAGGAATACCATAATGCAAAGAAAAGTACTGGCCCTGATGATTCCGGCTCTGTTAATGGCTGGCGCTGCGCATGCAGCAGAGATTTATAATAAGGATGGCAATAAATTAGATCTGTACGGAAAAGTAGATGGTTTGCACTACTTCTCTGATGACACGTCTAAAGACGGCGATCAGACCTATATGCGTTTGGGTTTCAAGGGCGAAACCCAGATCAACGACATGATGACCGGCTACGCACAGTGGGAATACAACATTCAGGCAAATAACACCGAAGGGTCCGATAACCAGTCCTGGACACGTCTGGCCTTCGCCGGTGTGAAAGTGGGTGACTACGGTTCCTTTG
Organism: Enterobacter cloacae complex sp. 309I3; assembly: GCF_050031595.1. Taxonomy (NCBI): domain Bacteria; kingdom Pseudomonadati; phylum Pseudomonadota; class Gammaproteobacteria; order Enterobacterales; family Enterobacteriaceae; genus Enterobacter; species Enterobacter cloacae complex sp. 309I3. The sequence goes on from NZ_JBLGWI010000001.1 coordinate 2,596,348, forward strand.
ACTACGGCCGTAACTATGGTGTCCTGTATGACGTGGAAGGCTGGACCGATATGCTGCCAGAGTTCGGCGGCGACTCTTACACCTATGCCGATAACTTTATGACCGGTCGTGCCAATGGCGTAGCAACCTACCGCAACACCGATTTCTATGGCCTGGTGCCGGGTCTGAACTTTGCTCTGCAGTATCAGGGTAATAACGAAGATGCCAGCAATAACCAGGAAGGGACCAATAATGGTCGTGACACGCGTCATGAGAATGGTGACGGCTTCGGTATTTCTACCACCTATGATTTCGGTATGGGAATTTCAGCGGGGGCGGCCTATACCTCTTCTGACCGTACCAACGATCAGGTGAGAAATACCACCGCAGGCGGGGATAAAGCGGATGCCTGGACCGCGGGTCTGAAATATGACGCCAACAATATCTATCTGGCGGCCATGTATTCTGAAACCCGCAATATGACCCCTTACGGCGACAATGAAAGCGCCGTGGCGAATAAAACCCAGAACTTTGAAGTTACCGCACAATACCAGTTCGATTTTGGTCTGCGTCCGGCAATTTCCTACCTGCAGTCGAAAGGTAAAGACCTGGGCAACGGTCAGGGCGATCAGGACCTGGTTAAATATGCCGACGTAGGCGCAACCTATTACTTCAACAAAAACATGTCCACCTATGTGGATTATAAAATCAACCTGCTGGATGAAGATGACAGCTTCTACAAAAACAACGGTATCGGTACCGATGATGTCGTTGCATTAGGCCTGGTTTACCAGTTCTGATGATCAGAGCCCGCAGCATCATGCGGGCTCACCTTTTTTGAGGTTAGTCGCACAACAGCACGCTATCGCGAGATTGTTGAGGATAAGTTGAAAGACTGCGGGTTAGACTGCGCAGATATCCCCCTCATCATTAAGGATAACTGTGTTGTTTGGTCGTGTATCCCTTGCCCTACTGGCTCTTTTAGCGTGTTTGTGGATGGCGTTAATTTTCGATTTCCGCGATATTGTTGGGCACCTCGGCACGCTCTTAAATCATCTCGACAGGCATTAACAGTGAGCCTTTGAAAACAAAAAGCCACCAGCAGTGCCGGTGGCCGTGATACCCTTCGTGAATGCTATTTTTTCACGGGCTGAGGCTTTTTATCCCCTGATTCAGGTGCCTCACGTGGGTCGTCTTTTTCAACACTAAGCATAATGTCTCCTCTTTAAGATACCCACTTCCCACTATAGTCAGCGTTAGCACAATGTGGCCAGGCGGCTAGGACGCTTGTGTTGGCGCGCGTTTGCGAAAAGAGAGATAGCCAAAGACCCCACTTTCGCCATCCGCAGGATGGTTAACCCCATCCATCACCGTCACTTCCGGGAAATCGAACGGAGAGACGTTTTCAAAACAGGCGACATTTACACCGTATTCATTGGGATTAGAACGCCGCTGATGGAAGGTATAAATCCCGCAGACCGAGCAGAAGAAATGCCGGGCTGTACCGGTGTTAAAGCGGTACTCCGTAAGTTTATCCTCGCCTTTGGTGACGGTTATACCGGTTAACGGTGCAGAGACCACAACCGCCCCTCTCATCCGACAAAAAGAACAGCTACAGCGACGGGCGGTATTTAACCCATCGGTTAACGCAACGGTGAATGCCACTGCACCACAATGGCATCGGGCATGACGGATTTCTGCCATCGTTTAGACCCCTTTTCTTACCAGCTCAGCGGCCTTGACGAACACCTCATCCTCTACGCCGTCACCCTTTTGCCTGCCGAGTCTTAGCAGTTCATCAACAATGCTGTTACGATCGATCGGTTTCTGTGCCGAAACAAGCCCGATAACAGCAGCACCAATCGCCAGCCCAACTAACCCGGTTTGTTCATCTTTGTTCTTCATGTTCATGCTCCTGATACCACAAACAAGCGTAGCAGGGTTTTAAAAACGCGGTGTCAGACCGTATTTCAACGATTTGATATTTGCGGCCCAAATCTTGATATCGTTTTGCAGGAGAAGGGTGAAATCTGAATTCAGATGCGCCACCAGGGCATTGACGCTGTTTGCATCGACCACTGAAAAATGTTCAATTCTGTTCGACCCAACCTGAACACAGTAATAGCTGGCGGGCAGCACTTTACCATTCACATTAAGCGGCAGCGTTTTTTTCCGCATTGCCCTTCGGTGATGTATGAAACCACCAGATTAGCGGATTTTTTCCCGGGCTGAGATACGCTCACCATTACCGGAAAACCTTCCGACGTCTGCGTCATGTCATAAAGAACGGCATTTTTTATATACCAGGTATTATATTCCCGCTCCTGAAACGTCGACCAGCCAGGCGCTGAATAAAACATCAGCGCTGCCAGCGTAATACATTTTATTTTCATGAGATGCTGTCATCCGTGTTGTTGCACGTATTATTCAGAACGGACAAAAAACAGCAACCCACCAGGATTTGGCCTACTACTATTGGCAGTAATGATGCTCATTAGCGATCAACAAAACCAAAATGATACAGCGCCACCGTGGCTAAGATGCTCACGACCACAGACATCAAAAACCAGGTTTTGAACGGCTGCTTTTGCGTTTTATGGCGAAAGATCTGTTGACCCATAATGGCGCCGGGCCACCCGCCCACAACGCCGAAGACCAGTAAGGTTACTTCAGGTATCCTGCGCATTCCTTTCCGTGCTGCCATTTTATCGGCGCCGTAAATAACCATAGTCAGGACGTTAATGAGCAGGAACCATATGGCTACGGGCCAGGCGGAAAAGAGACTGCCGATAGCAATACAGAGTAGCAGGAAAAAACAAAATTTATTCAATGTGTTAGGTCCATTCACAGGATATGTAAGCGTATTCAGAGAAGGCATTATACGGTATCTTGCGCATGAATCAGGTTTGGGTGACATGACGGGATACCCCGCTTTTGCAAGCGGGGTAAAAAGCGTGAATGTGACTTAACTGTTTGACGCACCGAATTGCATTTTGTGAAGCTGTGCGTACACCCCATTGTGAGTCAGCAATTCCGCATGGCTTCCGCGTTCAACGATAACGCCATCTTCAACAACAATGATTTCGTCAGCTTTTTCGATAGTCGACAGACGATGCGCAATCACCAGTGATGTACGGTTCTTTTGCAGTTCCTCGAGCGCAGACTGTATAGCGCGTTCCGATTCCGTATCCAGGGCTGACGTTGCTTCATCAAGGATGAGTATTGGACTGTCCCGCAACAGTGCGCGTGCAATAGCGATACGTTGCCGTTGCCCACCAGAAAGCAGTACCCCGTTTTCACCGATGATGGTATCAAGACCGTTATCCATCTTGTTGATAAAGTCCATCGCATTTGCCATACGCGCGGCATTCTCGATCTGGTCACGGGTGTACTGCTCCGTACGACCGTAGGCGATGTTGTTGGCAACCGTGTCGTTGAACAGGTGGACATTTTGCGACACGAGCGCCACCTGGTTACGAAGCGACTGAAGGGTATATTCTCGCAGGTCGTGGCCGTCCAGCAGAATTTCACCTTCATCAATATCATAAAATCGCGTCATCAGGCTGGCGATGGTTGATTTACCCGAGCCGGAACGTCCGACAAGGGCTACGGTCTTACCGGCAGGTATGTTCAGGGTGATATTGCGTAGCGCTGGGGCCTCACGTCCCGGATAGGTAAACGTCACATTGCGAAACACCACGTCCGCTTTTGCGCGTTCAAGTACACGCTTACCTTCATCTTTTTCCTGTTCGGAATCAAGAATAGTGAACAGCGTCTGGCAAGCGGCCATCCCGCGCTGGAACTGTGCGTTCACATTGGTCAGGGATTTAAGAGGCCGCATCAATGCAATCATCGATGTGAAAACGACGCTAATCGTTCCCGCCGTCAGGGTCGCCATAACACTCGGGAAGCTGGCAGCATAAAGAACAAACGCGAGTGCCAGGGAAGCAATAAGCTGAATAACAGGATCGGAGATTGACGATGCGGACATCATTTTCATTCCCTGCAAACGCATCTTATTGCTGACCTTATCAAAGCGTTTTGTTTCAACGTCCTGACCGCCGAAAATCAATACTTCTTTATGGCCTTTAAGCATCTGCTCAGCACTCGCCGTGACCTGCCCCATCGTATTCTGCATGCTTTTACTGATAGTGCGAAAGCGTTTGGACACCATACGGATAGTCACGGATATAACAGGTGCCAGTACAATCAGGATGATTGAGAGCTGCCAGCTATAGTAGAACATCATTGCGAACAAGCCGATGATTGACGCGCCCTCACGGATGACCGTTATCAGCGTACCTGATGACGAAGATGCGACCTGTTCGGAATCATAGGTAATACGCGACAGCAACGTCCCGGTTGACTGTTTGTCAAAAAACGACACAGGCATGCCCATCAAATGGCGGAACAATTTCCGGCGCACATCCATCACCACTTTGCCCGAGACCCAGGAAACGCAATAGCTGGAGATGAAGCTGGTAATACCGCGTAGCGTCATCAATCCGATAACCACAACCGGCATCCATAACATGACAGAGCGGTCCATTTTGCCCACGCCATCATCCATTAACGGCTTTAGCAAAGACAGCATAAAAGGATCGCAGGCGGCATTTATCATTAATGCTAATGCCGCAACCAATAGCCCTTTCTTAAAAGGCGATATTATAGGCCAAAGACGGCGAAACGTAAGCCAGGTGGAAAGGTCTTTGTCAGTTTGCATACGGGAGCCTTAATAATGAGAGCCGTTGAGCATAACGTACAGTTTTAAAGGAACCACTGCACAACGGTATTAAGGGTATGTTGTGTTACTTCAACGAATATCTAACCACTCGCGAATAATATTTTTTTGCTCTGTCATGTTCATTATGCTTATTTTATTTTTAACTTTATTTCACCCTATTATCCAACCATCTATTAACATATCCCACCCCAGAAAGAAATGAATAAAACAGAAGCAGATAAATCTTAATGTTTACTGATTGCAGTTTCTTTCACCGCATATAAATTTTCGCTTTGTGCATGTTGAACATTTGTTATAGTTACGACTAAAAGTAGCCACACTGTATATACGTGCTCCAGTTAAAAGACTGACAATCAGCAGCATTTTCAACCTGACGCACGTGAAACACTTCTCCTGCCGTATCTTTTATGCATGCTTCCTTCATTGACGTAAAAAGATGAAGATACAAGACACAACCCGCCAGGAAGCACCCAACTAAAAGACATACTTTTAAAACAGCCATCACCGTTTCCCTCCTGCTTTGTACGGGGAAAACAGCTTAATAGCTTGAAGATGAATAGACTCTCAACACAGTGCAGTTTAAGTGGCTATTCGTGCAGGTCACGCTAAAACTACGTATCAGCATGCAGGACCCCATCGTGAGGTCCCGGGTTGTTTTCTACTACTTATGAAATCGCTGCGCTATGCAGCCTGAAGATGATAAGCAGAAATCAATAACGCCTGGTCGTGGTGACCGGTGCTCTGTCTGTCCAGTCGGGACGTTCACCAGCCATGATCGCCCGTTGCTGAGACGGTGTTACAGATTGCGTTATATCAGGCATTGGCTTATAAACCGGTTTTTCCGCAGGAGTGATAACCACATCAGAACTACACCCTGAGCACAATAAAATCATAAAACCAAAAGAACTTAACTTAAACACTTTCAACCCTTCCAGTGGGATATCATCTTAAGGGAATCGTTCGCCAGTGATTGCTAATCCGGGCCGCCAGCACATCAGTAAAGTCGCATGCGAGCTGCACATTCCCATACGCTGAAACGCCAGATGATAAGCAGCGATACAAGTTAAATCAATACTGATGCGAATGAAGAGCAACGGAAATAGTCATAAAGGATTACATCTATAAAAAAGAGGGGTTTCAAATAGAAGCACAAGATTAAACGCCACATATACGGGTACGCTGTGGCCGTTTATTGCTCTTTTTTGCTTAAAATGGAAATTCCCTTTCGTTGACGAAGCGTTGCAATTCACTGTTGTTAAATAATGCTGTATTAAAACGATTGTAACTATAAAGTTAATTAGAGGTTAATATGAAGGGTGGTATTTTTGCATTTTTGGCATTAGGTGTCGCGTTAGCAATGACAGGGTGCTCAAGTGATTATGTTATATCGACCAAAGATGGACATATGATGACCACACATGGAAAACCAGAGCGAGATAAAGACACCGGTTTAATTTCATACAAAGATGCAGATGGCAGCATTCATCAGATCCATCAATCGGATGTGAAAGAGATTGTAGAAAAGTAACCACCTGATCTGTCCTTCCGTTTTACTGGCTCCGCCATTTTATTGAGCGGAGCTTGCCTGCCCTTACCCACCGTATGTTATCTGTTTTGACGACCACGTCTCGCTGATGGCGAACAGAAAGCCGATTACGCTTTACCGCAAGTCGGCACAAGATCCTTCATCGCTGTAAAACGTGCTGGTATTCGCCGCCGGAATCCGTACCATACGCGACATACTTTTGCCCGCTGGCATTGACTGCCGGCGTTAACCCATCTTTCATAGCCAGACAGTTGCGGCATAGAATGCGTGGAAAATGAATGGCAACAGGTGCTGATGCTTAACGATTAGTCGGCACGCTGATAACTTTTGCCCCTGCTGGCTCCGAAGGTAGCAATAAATGCAAGACAATCAATCAAATACAAAGAAAGAACAATACAACCTGAATAAGCTGCAGAAGCGGCTGCGCCGTAATGTGGGCGAAGCCATTGCAGACTTCAATATGATTGAAGAAGGCGACCGCATCATGGTTTGCCTGTCAGGGGGTAAAGACAGCTACACCATGTTGGAGATCCTGCGTAATCTTCAGCAGAGCGCGCCGGTGAAATTCTCCCTGGTGGCCGTAAACCTTGACCAGAAACAACCGGGTTTCCCTGAGCATATCCTGCCGGAATATCTCGATAAGCTGGGCGTTGAGTACAAAATCGTCGAAGAAAACACCTACGGTATCGTAAAAGAGAAGATCCCGGAGGGCAAAACCACCTGCTCTCTCTGCTCTCGTCTGCGTCGTGGCATTCTGTACCGGACCGCGACGGAGCTGGGCGCAACCAAAATTGCGCTGGGTCATCACCGCGACGATATCCTGCAAACGCTGTTCCTGAACATGTTCTACGGCGGAAAGATGAAAGGCATGCCGCCTAAGCTGATGAGCGATGACGGCAAACACATTGTCATCCGCCCTCTCGCCTATTGCCGCGAGAAGGACATTGAACGCTTCTCCCAGGCGAAAGCTTTCCCGATTATTCCATGCAACCTGTGTGGCTCTCAGCCGAACCTGCAGCGCCAGGTCATTGGTGACATGCTGCGTGACTGGGATAAACGTTATCCAGGGCGCATCGAAACCATGTTCAGCGCAATGCAGAACGTGGTGCCTTCTCACCTTGCGGATGTTGAGCTGTTTGACTTCAAAGGCATCAACCATGATTCAGAGGTGGTGAATGGCGGCGATCTGGCGTTTGACCGGGAAGAGATCCCCATGCAGCCTGCGGGCTGGCAGCCGGAAGAGGATGATAATCAGTTTGACGAGCTGCGCCTGAACGTACTTGAAGTGAAATAATCCTGTCGCGTCTCAGAGTCCGTCTGAGACGCGTTTTTTCTGCCGCTTATTTCAGCAATCTGACCCGGCAGGTTTTGCCTTTAATTTTCCCGTTTTGCAGCTGCTTCCATGCCTTATGCGCAACCGCCTGGCGGATTGCCACATATACGTGTGCCGGATGAACAGTAATCTTGCCGATATCGGCGCCATCCAGTCCCATGTCCCCTGTCAGCGCGCCTAATACGTCGCCTGGACGCATCTTGGCTTTTTTGCCGCCATCAATGCACAGCGTCGCCATTTCGGCTTCGAGTGGCACAACGCGAACGTTCCCCGGGGTGTTCACCCAGTTAAGCTTTATCTGCAGCATTTCAGACAAGATATTGGCGCGCTGCGCCTCTTCCGGCGCGCAGAAGCTAATGGCCAGCCCGCTGTTTCCGGCACGTGCGGTACGCCCAATGCGGTGAACGTGTACTTCTGGATCCCAGGCCAGCTCATAGTTAACAACCAGCTCCAGCGATTTAATGTCCAGCCCGCGTGCGGCGACATCGGTTGCAACCAGCACACGGGCGCTGCCGTTCGCGAAGCGAACCAGTGTCTGGTCACGATCGCGCTGTTCCAGATCGCCATGCAATGACAGCGCGCTTTGCCCGGCGGCATTCAGGGCATCACACACCGCCTGGCAATCTTTTTTGGTATTACAAAACACCACGCAGGAGGCGGGCTGGTGCTGGCTCAGCACTTTCTGCAGAAGCGGGATTTTGCCCTGCTGCGAGGTTTCAAAGAACTGCTGCTCGATGGCAGGCAGCGCATCCACGCTGTCGATTTCAATCGTCAGCGGATTTTTTTGTACACGACCGCTGATTGCAGCGATAGCGTCAGGCCAGGTCGCAGAGAATAACAATGTCTGACGATCTTCCGGCGCGAAGCGGATCACTTCGTCGATCGCGTCGCTGAAGCCCATGTCCAGCATACGGTCCGCTTCATCCATCACCAGCGTTTGCAGGGCATCCAGTGAAACGGTGCCTTTTTGCAGATGATCCAGCAGACGGCCAGGTGTCGCGACAATAATATGAGGCGCATGCTGGAGAGAATCACGCTGCGCCCCGAACGGCTGTCCGCCGCAGAGGGTTAAGATCTTGGTGTTGGGCAGGAAACGCGCCAGACGACGCAACTCACCCGCGACCTGGTCAGCCAGCTCGCGGGTCGGGCACAGAACCAGAGACTGGGTCTGGAACAGAGTGGCATCAATATGCTGTAACAGTCCAAGACCGAACGCTGCCGTTTTCCCACTGCCGGTTTTTGCCTGTACGCGAACATCGCGCCCCTCAAGAATGGCGGGTAATGCGGCCGCCTGAACAGGCGTCATCGTGAGGTATCCCAACTCGTTGAGGTTATCGAGTTGGGCGGCAGGCAGAACATTCAGGGTAGAAAAAGCGGTCACAATAGTCTCTCGTGGTCATCTTTGCGGTCAGATGGCGCGTATCCTCGCAGATCTCGGGGTTCGATGCGACAATTTAATCGGTTCTTCATCGGGCGGCGGGTCGGGCATAGGTTGCGGACGCGGAATGGGATCGGGCATGGGCGTTGGGTCGGTCGGGACCGGATCGGACTGCCGTGAATGCAGTCGTTGCAGCGCGAGTAGATGGTTCATCTTTCCCTCCAGTTTTTTGGATTGACCCTTTTAGGGTAGACCCTGAGAAACGGGAGGCAAAAAAAAGCCGACTATTAAAGTCGGCGTCGTACGAATCAATTGTGCTATGCAGTAATTCAAAAAAGGAAGTAAGACAATATGGAGCGCAACGCCCATCGCTTGACGTTGCATTCACCTGCGGGAGTAATAATGCACCTTACACGGTTTCTGTTTATTGACTTTGCTCAATTAAAAGAGCGTTTTGATCCGCGCAAAAGGTGGAAAAAGCGTAAATTTACAACCATTTACTACGATGCAACCACCATGCAACACCGCCAATCAAAGCAGCTAACATGACGCAAAACGCGGTAAAGCCGTAGCGATAAGCACCGCCGGGAATGCCGCCCAGGTTTACGCCAAACAGACCGGTCAGAAAGGTACTGGGTAAAAAGACCATTGCCATCAGCGACATCGTGTAGGTTCTTCTGGCCAGCGACTCCTGCATCACCTGTGCTATCTCATCGGCCATTACTGCGGTTCTGGCAATACAGGAATCAATTTCATCCAGCCCGCGCCCCAGTCTGTCAGCAATGTCCTGCATTCTACGGCGCTGGTCATCATTCATCCAGCTGAGACGCTCGCTGGCCAGACGGGCATATACATCACGTTGTGGCGTCATGTAGCGACGCATCACAATCAGTTGCTTGCGCAGTAACGCCAGGAAACCGCGTGGCGGTATCTGCTGATCGAGCAGGTTATCTTCCAGATCGATAATTTTATCGTGCAACTCTTCGATAAACTCGCTCGCGTGATCGGTAAGCGCATCGCAGACATCCACCAGCCAGCTGCCGCAGTCGGTCGGCCCGGTGCCCTCTTTCAGATCGTTTACCACGTCATCCAGCGCCAGCACTTTACGCTGCCGAGTGGAAACAATTAGCCCATCATCCATATAGACGCGCATCGCCACCAGCTGATCCGGACGTTCATCCGTGCTGCCATTAATACAGCGAAGCGTGATCAACGTACCGTCCCCCATCCGGCTCACGCGTGGCCTCAGGCTTTCCCCTGCCAGCGCATCACGCACGTTGTTTGGCAGTAAAGGGGTGGATGCCAGCCAGTCAGCGCTGTCCGGATGGGTATAGTTCAGGTGTAACCAGCAGGGATGCGCGTGATCGATCACGTCGTTGTCTTCCAGCGGCCGGGCACCGCCTTTACCGTCAAACACCCACGCAAACACTGCGTCAGGAACGTTCAGTTCAGACCCTTTTATGCTCTCCACAACGCCTCCACCTTTTAGCTTTTCGTTGTCAGTCTAGCTTTCGGCAGAGGTTACGCAACCACTATGTTCAGCATGGCGCTGAAATCGCTCGGGAATTGTACGGATAACGGCGGCGTCCCTTCAGGCGGAATGTCCTTGTCGCTGTGGGAACGCCAGCGGAACAATCGGCGTAGATAACGAACTATCAGCCGCGTATCCCCCGTCGAGCCGGAAATTGCGTGTCCGTGACTGCAGTTCGATAACCTGATTGCGCAGCACGTCAGAGGAGCCGTTAAGTTCCTCCGCCATCGCCACATTGCTTTGCGTAACCCTTTCCAGTTCTGATAAAGCCAGCGTAATCTGTGAAATTCCCTTCTCCTGCTCGGATGTGGAACTGGAAATTTCATCCATCAGACGGCTGACATTGCCGGATCCGGCCACAATCTCACGCATGTTTTTTTCCGCTTCTGACACTACCGTCACGCCCTGTGTAACGTTATTGCTGGTGACTTCAATCAGCGTTTTGATGTTCTTCGCCGCTTCCGCGCTGCGGTGTGCCAGATTTCGCACCTCCTCAGCGACCACAGAGAAGCCTTTTCCGTGGTCTCCCGCCCTTGCCGCCTCAACGGCCGCGTTAAGCGCAAGGATATTGGTCTGGAAGGCAATGCCGTCGATCATCGAGATGATTTCCGTCATTTGCTGTGCGCATTCGGTGATCGATTGCATATTGTGAGCAACCTGCCCCATCAGCTCGCCCCCCTTACGCGCCTGAAGCGTTGCCTGATTGGCCTGTTCACTGGCGAGTCGGGTGTTATCAGCATTGTTTTTGGTGCTCGCAGCCATCTGCTCCATGCTGGCTGCGGTTTGCACCAGAGAAGCCGATTGCTGCTCCGTTTTCACTGATAGCTGCGCGCTGCGTGCGGAGAGTTGATCCGATAAGGTCATGGCGGTTTGTGACGACGCCCTGATTTCCCGGACCAGCGTTGCAATATTGCCCGAAAGGCTGTTAATCCCGGGAATTAAACGCCCTGCGCAGTTGTTGCCAAACTCGGGGATTGTCACGCCAAGATTCCCTGCCGTGACTTCTTCAATACTTTTTTTCACAGTATTGATCGGTGTCACAAGATATTGGGTCATGTAAATCCAGAGTAAAAAAAGAGCAATCACATTTATTACATTGAGCGTTATTAAGAGTGACGATGCGCCGGTAAATAGAAAGACGACAGCTGCGTTTAGCAAAAAAAGAGACAAAAGGAAATAGACAATGAAGGTTCTGACACTAATATTTTTTAGCATGATTATTCCCACAACTTAATATTTTGGTCGGCATTAAGGTTTATAGCATCCGTACTGGCGTTTGTCCTCACGAATAGCGGTGCTTTGTCGTTTCGCAGTTAGCAACCTGCAATTTAACTTAAGTGAGATAAAAAAAGCGTATTGTGGGAAATATTGTGCCATGGATACTGTGATACTGGTCTGACACGAACTTAAGCGATACCATCACCTGCGGCTAAATGGGTTAATCACCACCCTATTTTAGAGACTTTGTTGCAATTAACTGCCCTTGTTTAGCTGTGCTTAACAAGTTAGAACTGAGAATATATTTTATATTGCTTACAGTTTTGCGTTTTAATAGTGCGGGCCGTTTTACGTACCCTATAACTAATATTGTTTGAACTCGCCTGCACGCAGCCAGATAAAGATCTGTCCCGGTTGGCGAAATCAGTAACCCCTTTGGCGTGGGATTGCATAATGCTCAATGTATCGTGGGACCCAGTGTTAATAGCCATCTCTTATCTTGTGGCCTTTATCGCCTCGTTTGTGGCCCTGGAGAATGCCGGGAAAATCCCGCTTTCCAGCGGGAAGGCCGCTCTGTTCTGGCGTTTTGCCGGAGGGCTTACGCTGGGCGTCGGGATCTGGTCGATGCATTTCATTGGTATGTTAGCGATGAAAATGCCCATGATCATGAGCTACAACCTCTGGTTAACCCTCGCCTCAATGGGCGTCGCGGTGGTGGCGTCTATGCTGGCAATGAATATTGCCGTGACGGGCGCTCGCCTTTCGCCCTTCAGACTGCTTCTCTCTACCTTAATTCTGAGCGCAGGCGTGGTGTCAATGCACTATATCGGTATGGCCGCACTGATGCTGGACAGCCCCATCATCTGGGATCACCCCATCATCGGTTTATCCGTATTGATTGCCGTAATGGCCTCCGGTGCCGCGCTCTGGTTGGCCTTTCACCTGCGGCATCAGCGAAAAGGGATCTTTATCAATCGCATTCTCGCCGCTTTAGTTCTGGGCGCTGCCATCTGCGCCATGCACTACACCGGCATGCGGGCCGCTCAGTTCAGTGATATGGCTCATACCCTACCCGGCGGTATCAGCGAACTGGGATTATCGATAGGGGTGTCGGTCACCACGCTGTGCCTGCTCGGCATGATGTTGATTATCTCACTCATTGATTCCCACTGGCGTACCAACCGGCTCACGGACAACCTTCAGGCGCTCAATCGTCAGCTTGAACTACAGGCACGGTTTGATGCCCTTACCGGCCTTGCTAATCGCCACCAGATGGACCTGCGCATGCAGGATTGCCTGCGCAGCGCGTTGCTTAGCAATAAACAGTTTGCCGTGATCTTCCTCGACGTTGATCACTTTAAACAGGTTAATGACACCTGGGGACATAACGTCGGGGATGAGTTGTTAATCACCATTGCGCAGCGCATCACGGCGAGGCTTACCCGTGAGATGACCCTGGCAAGATTGGGGGGCGATGCTTTTATTCTGCTGGTTCCAGAATGTGATGACGACAAACTCCAGTCCCTCCTCTCAACGCTGCTCGACGATGTGCGCCGCCCGCTTTCCGTATGCGGGCATACGCTGAGTACAACGCTCAGCGCAGGCGTCAGTCGTTATCCGCAGGATGGCGAAACGCTGCATGAGTTAAAGCTAAAAGCAGATGCGGCAATGCAGTACGTTAAAAAGCAAGGCCAAAACGACTGGGCGGTCTACCGGACAGAGATGTCGACGGCGATCCCGGCTAACCCCGGTTTTTTGCAGGAACTCACGCAGGCGCTTGAGCGCGATCAGTTTGAGCTGTGGTATCAACCCACCTGGCACGCTGAAGAGAGAACTATCCACGGCTTTGAGGCGCTTCTTCGCTGGCGACATCCCGAACAAGGCGTGCTGCTGCCGAATCTGTTTTTACCTTCGCTTGAACAGACGGGTTTAATTATTCCCGTGGGTAACTGGGCGATTGAGGCCGCATGCCGTCAGCTGCATTTCTGGACTGAACAAGGTTTTGCCCACTGGACGTTGTCTTTTAACTTATCCCCTGTTCAGTTTGAACAGCCGGATATCTTTCAGACCGTATCGTCTCTGTTGCAGAAATATAATCTTTCTCCTTCCCGGCTCATCCTTGAGGTTACGGAGAGCACCGCCCTTAAAAATCTCGACCGCAGTATCGAATTACTGAGTGCATTCAACCAGGCCGGGATCACCGTCTCTATTGATGATTTTGGCACCGGTTATTCTAATCTGCTTATGCTCAGCGTGCTTCCGGCAAAAGAGCTCAAAATCGACAAAAGCTTTGTGACGTCAATGCTGGAAAATGAGAAAAGCCGCAAGCTGGTGGAGACCATTATTAATATTGCCCGGACCATGGAGATGTATGTTGTTGCCGAAGGGATCGAAACAGAAGAGCAACGAGCGGTGTTAACAGAGCTCGGGTGTGATTATTTGCAGGGTTTTCTGTTCGCCAGACCTTTGCCTGCCGAACAGATCCCGTGGCTACTGCTGCAGATTAATTCACAGAAACAGATTATACCAATTGGTAAAATTCATTCGGAATCCGCTTTTGTTTCACAAAAAAATCATGCTACACAGGGTTAACTGGAGTATGGTTCAGAGGAGTCCACGCGAGTCGATTCCGTCGTGATCGTCAGGCATATTGTGCCGATGTACAGGAATTCCTTATGTCGCAAAATTATTTTGATGCGCTGAATGTCATTAAAACCCCCGTGTGGCTGATCTCTCCCGTTTCCGGCCATATTATTTTTGCGAATACGACCGCGGTTCAGGTGATGGGGGATAAAACGGTGGATGATCTGCGAAAAGGCGCTTTCTCAGCCAATGCGCAAGACGTCCTGTCGATGTATATCCCTGAGCTGAAAACGGACCAGGAGATTGTCGAGATCTGGACAGTCTGGCGCGACGGGCATGAAACCGCGTTGAGCTGTCGTCTTTCGCTGACCCACCATGCGCCGTACGGCGACATTATCGTTTTTGAAGGGACTACACATCCGGCACCGACCGGGCTTAAAGCGAGCCGCTCCGCTACTTACCAGCGAAAAAAGCAAGGATTCTATGCTCGCTTTTTTCTGACAAACAGCGCCCCGATGTTGCTGATCGACCCAGCTCGCGACGGCCAAATTGTTGATGCCAATCTCGCCGCGCTTAACTTTTATGGCTACTCGCACGAGGAGATGTGCAGCAAGCATACCTGGGAGATCAACACTCTGGGGCGCGATGTGATCCCAGTGATGAGCGAAATCGCCGCTCTGCCGGGTGGGCATAAGCCACTCAACTTTGTGCACCGCCTTGCCGATGGATCAACCCGCCATGTTCAGACCTATGCCGGACCAATTGAGATCTACGGGGATAAACTGATGTTGTGCATTATCCATGACATCACCGAGCAAAAAAGGCTGGAGCTTGAGCTGGAACATGCCGCGTTACAGGATGCCATGACGGGCCTGCTCAACCGGCGACAGTTCTATATTATCGCTGAGCAAATGAATCTCACGCACCTTCCTCTACAGCAGCAATTCAGTTTACTGCTGGTGGATACCGATCACTTTAAGAATATCAATGACGTTTTTGGTCATCTGAAGGGGGATGAAGTGCTCATCGCACTTTCACGTACCCTGGAGGCCTGTAGCCGGAAAGAGGATTTCGTGTTCCGCTGGGGAGGCGAGGAGTTTGTCATTCTGCTGCCACGCACCTCTCTCGATACTGCAATGCAAATCGCCGAAACGATCCGGGCAGCGGTTGCCCGCATCTCGATCCCCGGCCTGCCGCGATTTACGGTCAGCATTGGCGTGGCGCGGCACAACCAGGATGAGAGTATCGACGACCTCTTTAAACGGGTAGATGACGCGCTTTATCGCGCCAAGAATGATGGCCGTAATAAAGTCCTGGCGGCATGAAACTGGTGTATCGGATAAAGCCCCGCTACAATGCCCATCTTGATGAAAAAGACTATGGGTGGGTATCGTCTGCAATGGGAAGAACAGAAATAATCCTCACCATAATTATTTTAATGCTTATTATTTTCGGATTCTGGTTTATCTTCAGCGGCGAGATCTGGTTAGTGGCGGAATATATTGAAAACAGCATTTACCCCACTTTCGACGCGCTGTAACGCACGTTTAATCCGTTGTTTCACCTACCGAAATTATCAGGTATCGGCCAACTCAATAGGCGCGTAAGATATGCGCCGTTATCCTCCATTATGTTGGTAACGAATTGCTAAATCACTTGCTTATTTTGCCCGTGCTCTGACGGGCTTTTTTATTTCCGACATTTGCGCTACACCAGGCTATATCTAAAACGTCGTTATCCATAAAAGTGAGAAAATGATGAGCAAGAAAATCCTGATGCTGGTGGGCGATTACGCCGAAGATTACGAAACCATGGTCCCATTTCAGGCCTTACAGATGATTGGCCATCAGGTTGACGCCGTCTGCCCGGATAAAGCGAAGGGTGACTATGTCATGACCGCTATCCATGATTTCGACGGTGCTCAGACCTATAGCGAAAAACCGGGTCACCGTTTTATCCTCAATGCCGATTTTTCCGCCGTTAACGAGCAGGACTATGACGCCCTGCTGATCCCTGGCGGCAGAGCGCCTGAATACCTGCGGTTAAATGATGACGTACTGAAGCTGGTGCAGGCATTTGATGCCGCGCACAAACCGATTGCGGCCGTGTGCCATGGCCCACAGTTGCTGGCCGCCGCCGGGATCTTAAAAGGACGAACCTGTAGCGCCTACCCGGCCTGTGCGCCTGAAGTGCGACTCAGCGGCGGCGAGTATGCCGATATCGGTATCGATCAGGCTCACGTTGATGGTAACCTGGTCACCGCGCCGGCCTGGCCTGCGCATCCGCAGTGGCTGGCGAAATTTGCGAAGTTGTTGTAATAGGCCTGCAAGGCAACCTGCTCTTTACATACGCTCTTCAAGCCAGACGATCGACCGCAACAAAAAAGCGTTCTTCCGTCAAAAGAGCGCGTTCTTTAATGCTCTGAAACTCGCGCCGGATAAACCAGCCCGCTTCCGGCGCCATGCTCAGATAAAACACCTCACGAAAGCCCGGAGCTTCAACACGCATTCTTACACAACCCGTTTCTCCTGCACGGAAGAGCTGCTCTGGCACGATACTGACACTACGCTCGCCATTCTGCAGAAGGATAGTCGCTATCTCATAGCGGCAAATTCCGCTACTCAGGCTATAACCTAATGTGCTCAGATCATGAAGATACTGACGTGATAACGTGACTTCAATGCTAGTGCCCGCAAACCACTCAATGATTTGCTGCGCCAGCCCCTCTAACCGCTCGTAGAATTCAACGATTTCAGCCTCAACTGAGGTGTTACCTGACATTATATTCTTGCTACTCTGTTGCACTTTTTTAAAGAAACGTTCTCTGGCTGACACGCTGTTGCCTCTGTTCTCTTTCACACGGTTAAACCAGGATCAGCGCCCCCTGCGCTGACCGGCCATTTTTATCTTCCCGGATGCTTCCTTGCCTTCTTAAACGAGGGAACCCTTTGTAGCTATTCCGCCGTTTTTTGTTTCATCAGGGCATAACGGGCAATCAACTGCTGCAGATGCTGTTCTGTCTGGCTCTGCTGCGCGGCAGGCCACGGCTGGTTTTCAGGAAGATCTGCCAGCTGTCGCAGTTGTTCCTCTGCAGGCACGGCACTGTTAAATGCCTGCATCATGGTAAACACCGCTGATTTCAGCTCGCTGACCGTCATGTACTTACCCCGCTGTTCATCAAGTGCGTTAAGCCGGTTCGCCAGTTGTTGCAATTGGGTCATTCCCTGATGCCAGCCAGTCAGATATGGCTGCGGAAGTGCAGCAACGTTAACCTGCTGCTGCCACTGTTGCGCCAGCGGTTTCGCCTCTTGCGGCCAAAGGATCACCGCCTGCTGCACCAGGCTATCGCCGTAGCGCCATGCCCAGTCAGGTTTCAGTTCCCTAAGCTGTGCGAGCCGATTTTGCGTCTTGCTAAGCCCTGCCAGTGATGATGGTGACGCTTGTCGCAGCGCCTGCAACTGCGCTTTAGATAATTCGTCAGGTAAAGGCGCCAGAGTGGCATCGAGCTGCGTTTGAGCCAGGTCTGGTGTATGCATCGTCTGCCATCCCCATGCCACCGAGCTGGCAATCACCAGCATGGTCGCCATTCCGGCGACAAATGGCTTCCAGGGCTTCACCGGAGGCGGCGCGGTCATCACCTGCCTGTCCGGCAGCGGCTCCGGCTGCGCGACATAGACCCACCTGACGTGTTCTGCCGGGGTCGTAAAGCTGGCCGGGAGAACAGCACCGCCCGCCTCCTGCCCGCCGTCGCTGTTTTCCAGCCGTACCGCCGCGTTATGGACCTGGGTACGCAGAGCATCGAGCTGGCTGGCATGCCTCAGTTCAAGACGCTGCAATACGTCGCCCAGTGCGTTCAGGTGCTCTTCTGTCTGGTACAACTGACTGAGGTCGGTACAGGTCAGCGTGAGGGTGCGCATCGTCTGTTGTAACCGCCTGCTGAGCGCGCTGAGAATTTCCATACGCGCATGCACAGGCTGCGGCCAGATATTGCCCCACTGGCGGGAGAGGAGCGCGTCCAGTATTGCCAGTCCTTCGTTCATGCCGTACAGACCGGCCAGATGCGTTCGGACGAGCGTATACCAGGCCGCGGTCTGCAGTTCCACCCCGTTGTGCTCAAACAGCGACAGACAGAGCTTTTCCGCCTGCGACCAGTTGATGTCCGGTCGCGCCGGGTGGGTCAGTTTGTTCATTTCGTCACGCAGGGCGGCGTAATCCGCAAGCGTACGCGGGTCGCCGCCGGTTTTGAGGTGGCGTTCGGATTGTGTCGTCATGATGGTTTAAGCCTGAATAAAAATCAGAGTGCGGCACGGGTATCAAGATACTGCTGCTGTTTCAGGTGGCGGATTAACACCCTGCCCTCCGGCATAAATTCCGTACCGTAACGGACCAGACCGATGCCCTTCAGCTCCGCGTCGATGGCGTAGCGCAGTTCGCCGGGAATAGCCTGTTCAAGCAACACCACATCGATTCTCTTAAGCCGGGGCTCGTACTTAAGCAATACAGACGATAAGATCCCCATCAGTTCATGGGTCGTACCCGGCATCCCCTGCAGAATTTTGGTCATATCCGGCAGACCATAGTCCGGCAGGTGCGCCAGCGTACCGGCGCGGCAGTTGAGCACGCGCTGCATGTTATCAAGTACGGATAAAATCACCTGGTTCTGCTCACTGACCTGGTGCAGGCTCAGACCACCGGAAAAATTACCAGTCAGCATTTCATACAGCGATGGCGTGTTATGTCCCTGTGGCATCAGTCATCCTTTCGCGGTTGTAATGTCAGATGGTTATTCCCGGCTTCAAGAATGCGCGGTTTATCCGGATCGAGATCTTCACGTCTGAGCACCTGTTTCCAGGTGTTGTTAACCATATCCGGATGGCGGAACAGCCCGACCACCGCGACAAACTTCGCGCCTTCTTCCATCGGCATATCAAGGCCCACATCCCCGCCCGGCTTCACCACCACGTCACGGCTGGCCAGAAGGTCCGCTTTAAGAATGGTCTCCCCGTCCTTCAGCAGCTGCTGATAGACCGTTTTGTCGAAGATCTTGCGGTCTTTCAGTTGATACACGCGGACTATCACCGGCTCAGACAGCGAGTTACTTTCGCGGGAATCGGTGTTCAACGCTTCACGGGCGGTGAAATCCAGATGCAGTACCTTAATTTTTTTATAAAACACAGCGTTAAATGCCGATTTAGTGCCATCAGTGATACCCTGCGTCATCCCGCAGCCCGCCAGGCTGAACGCCAACAGTGCAGGCAGCCAGCACGCGGGTTTAATCAAACTTGTACGTAACACGTCGGTTTCCTTGTTGTGGTGTTGCAGGTTGCAGGCCGGTGTAATAGCCCAGTTCCGTCGTAAAGGTTTGCGGGATATCATCTGCAAACGCTCCCTCCTCCGCCCCCAGTACGCCATTCATGCCGAGCCAGAAAGATCCTTCACCGAGCGGTGGCACGGCCAGCAGGCGGGTCAGGGTTGTCAGGGTGATTTTTGCCTTAAAACGCCAGCCAAGGTAGACACGCAGCATCACCAGGAAGTCCTGATACAGCAGACCGTCCGGTTTCCATCCCTGTGATTCCTGTTCGTTATCGGTGGACAGCGCGATCAGCAGCTGGCTGCTGGCATCCATCGCTTCATCTCCAAGTGGCGTGTTGCCATCCAGTAGAAAATCGTCATCACCGTAAAAACCCAGTGGCTGACTGACCTCCACCGGACGCAGGCAGTACGGGCTGACCGTCACGGTGGTATCCGGTGCCAGCAGGCTCACCAGGGCCTGTATCCCCTCCTGGGTTTTCCCCGGTTGCTGAAGTACACCCAGCAGAGCCAGAAAACGGGATACCGGTGTGGCAATGTGGTTCGCGGTGCCGGGAATACCCAGCCCCACCAGGCCCAGCAGCGACTGCGAAATGCTGTCGCTCCCGCCGGGCTCAAAGGTGGCCGGGTAAGAGTACTTACGCCAGATGCGGTAAAACTGCGTCAGGATGCGGTGGCTGAAGATATCCAGAAACCCCTGCAGCGCATCATGTCCTTCACGGCGCTGAGTGATGTCATCAAGATACGCCGTCGGCAAGGGGGAATCGACACCGTACATCCCCATGAAGGTCGCTCGAATAACCGGAGGCGTGTTGTCATCGTCTTCATCATATTCGACAGACTTCAGTTCACCGGCCGGGAACCCCATCCCCGGATGCGGTGCAAAGCGTACCGGGTCATCTGCGGGATGACTGGTTGAACCCATCAGTGGCCTGCCCGGATGACGTTTCTCCAGCAACTGACAGAAACGATAAAAATTCATGCGGTGCAGGTCGGCTTCCAGCCGCGGGGTCAGCCGGGAATGCGGCGACTGTGCTTCTCTTCCCATTCCAGGCGCTCTCCTGTCGGTTGCAGAATGATAATCAGGCGGTTAAACAGATAAATGTCGGTATACAGCGCGAAGAAACGGCTCAGCATCTCGCCAAACAGGCAGATGTCGCCGCGCCCGGCAAAGCCGTGGCTGTCCAGCGTCACTTCAATCTGCACGCCACGAACCAGATAGCCCTGCTCAAAGCGCACGGTTTCACTGTGTTTCACGTCGAGGATGGCTTCCAGGCGGCGGCGGTTCATCTCGCTGTCGGTCCATTCATACAGCGCCAGGGTCCCGCGCAGCACATCGGCGTTATCCATCATCGACAGAAACCCGCTGCCAAGGTGACTTAGCACGCGCCAGTGAAAACGGTCCTGCGCCGGTGGATAACAGGGCAGCGTTGGCGCACATAGGTTGCGCACGGCAATATTGGCCGAGGTCGTTCTCATCACCGTATCAAGTACAGTGCTCTGCAGCGCACGCCGTGGCAGCTGGCCGTTGGTACCGGTGAGCGTCAGCGACAGGCTCTCATCTTCCGGCACCGTATGGTTATCAAACGCTTCACCGCCGAGGATGAGCCAGGTGTTATGCAACCCGGATGGCCCCCGGCGCACGCGGGTGTGGTAGTAATATTCCGGTGCTTCATGACGCATCATTCCGCCTTTGTGACGGAAGCTCGAAAACGGCACGTAGGTATGCTGGCTCGATGACATCACCGAATCCACGGTGTATATCTCGGTATGGCCATCCTGCACACGCATCGGGCGCAGCATGTATTCGGTTTGTAAGGAGTTAAGCGTCAGTGGGTCAGATTCCAGCGGAAACAGGTTAATCACCGGCACGCAGTTCAGGCGCAGATGCTTTTCGGTAAAGCTGAAATCGTGCTCCCAGCGTTCTGCCAGCACCACATCGATTTCAAACCAGGGGAGTTCAGCCGGAAAGGCCACGCTCTCCAGTCCGCGCAGCCCCGTGAACATGAATTTCTCGCGAAAGGTGAAATACTCCAGCAGCAACTGGTAACCGCTGAAACTGCTGTCCCCTTTCGGCCACAGTCTGTCATCTTCACCAAACCCCAGTGCGGTGAAATACCCGTCCAGCGGTCTTCTGTTCGTGTCACCCGGCATCCGCAGCCAGAGGCGCGCAGTGTTCATGGTAAAGGCTTCATGCATGGCGCAGGCCAGTGGTGCGTCAGCATTGAAATAGAACGGGATCTGGCTGAGATCGACACAACTCCAGTCAGCCAGATGGCTGCAGCTGAAGCGCAGGCTGATGACCGAACGCCCGTCCGGATCAGTCGACAGGCGGGCATGCTCCAGTGCAAGTGGCTGTAGGGTTATCTCTTGAGTTGTGGTGTAGCGACAACGTGTGCCTTTTTCTCCGATCGGTCGCGAGTTTACTTCGAAGCCTTTGTCAATACGCATCGGTTCTTTCATCTCACGCCAGTCGGGGGTGAACTCCACCACCGACATCGAGGGAATGGTGCGCAGGTAATGCGGCCACAGCAGGCTGACCAGCCCTTCGGTCAGTTCAGGCAGATCGTCATCAAGCTTCTCGCGAAGACGCCCCATGAGGAAGGCAAAGCCTTCAAACAGACGTTCCACGTACGGGTCGCGCGCGCCCGCTTTATCAAGATTGAGCATCGCTGCCTGTTCAGGGTGAGCACGGGCAAATTCTTCGCCCGCTTCCAGCAGGTAGCGCATTTCGGCGTCGTAATAACGCAGGGTTAAGTCGTCCATAGATAACCAATATGATTGAGTGTCTTACTGTGTTCAGGAATAAAGCGAAGCCATGACAGCTTACAACTTAATGAAATGAGATATTACCGACTAACATTTTTTACTTAATCGTTTAAAAACCAGTAAAGATACGATATAAATAGCAAAGAATGCAATATTTGACGTACAAAAGAATAACCAAGCCATGTAATAGGTTTCGTCAACCAAATAATCCAGGCGTGTTCCAGTTAACGCAGGTTCATACGTGTATTTGACATCTATAAATGAAAGGGAAAGAACTGCTGTACTGACCAGTAAAAATAAAGCTACGGGTGCACAAATAAGCAACAGACGTTTATTCATTCTCAACTCCCCGGGACTGACTGGATATTGTGGGAGCATAACCGCTCGAACCTTTTCTGACGAACCCATGTTCTCCACATACTGATGGTGGTAGTACGTATTCGGTGGCTATTCCCGGCATCCATCCATCAGGGTGACCGGCGCATTTCACATAGCCTTTACTCTCAAGAGTCGAAGTATACGCACAGGAAAATATGACAACACTTACGATAAAAACGCCTGCCAGCCCAATAAATAGCCTGTTTGTTTTTTTACATTTAATAATAGCCTGTTTCTCTCCGTGTCGCATAGCCAAAAACCAGTATATATATTGGAAGAGAAGAGTTACCAGGACCATGAGTAAAGCGAAAATAGTTGGTGAAAATACAATGTTACTTACAAATCCAAATAATTCACTAAATGCATCATTTGCAAACCACAAAGAGCAAAAAAATGAAAAAAAACAAATAACAAGGCTTCCAAAAACCCTGCGTTTCGCACTCATAAGTCAATTATCTAAGGAACCAGAACACCAATATATCCTTTAATGTATTTCTTTTATTTCAGATTCAACAACCTGTCACATCATCAATATGCCACGCCATAGAGATTCGCATCTACATATACGAACAGCAGTTACCAGGAGTGTTAACGACAGGTGATATATGAATAATGTGAGCAACCAGAACTAACAATCAAAAAAGAATAAAATATAAATCAGGAATATTTTCACATTCAAAGTTACTCTCAATCCTTTCGAGCCTGCCTGTATGATCGCGCTATGCTTTTGATAGCTCAAAAGTAATCGCACACAATCTTTAATTCCTTAATCACATGTATATATTATCAATACATATAACACTTTTCAATGGTTCAATTGTTTCACTCTCCTCGTTTAAATGAATATCTCATTAATAATCCATTATGATTTTGCATTGTATTAACACAGCACAAAGTAATCCATGTTTATTTTTCCTTGATTAACTGCTAATTTATAAACGGTGAAAAATCCAGCTGCGCAATATAATAAGATGGTTTTAAATTTTTTCAATTTATGAGGCAGATAGACGGATCTTTAACGTAGCGGGTTGCGGTTCCTGCCATCCAGCCTGATGGAATACCATTACAACGGACATATCCCTTGCTGAGCAATTCTTTAGGGTACAAACAGGAAAATAACACCCCTAATATTAAGATAGCAATGCAACTCCACTTCAAATAAGAAACATAATTATCCATTGTTTTTAAAGCAAAGCCCCTCCCCTTAAAAATCATCAGAATAAAATAAGTAAGTGGGAAAATCATCACAACAGGCAAGGCAATTAATGCAATGCTTAACCATGAGAACACAATGCTATCTTCGAAAGAGAAGTATGACTGAAATATACTATTCCCAAGATAAATACTCAGCGCACATAAGCCAAGGATTATTACTATAGCAAGAAAAGGACGCATTTTTTCTTCAAACATCAGTACAATCTCCGTTGAATACTCGTCAGATTATCACGAATATAATTGCGAACCTCCTCAATAATCACATCCTTTCCTCTAATTAGCATTTGTTCAGCAAACATCGCCCCAAGATCCAGTAATCCCTGTTCAGCCTCTCTGGCTTTGTTTGCAAATTCTTGTTGTGCTGACTCTATATAGGCTACAACTTTGTCAGTCGCACCAAATTTTTCATCAAGAACATTTAAGGTAATGGCAGCAACACCGCCAACGACAACAACTATTGCTAAGTTTGCAACGATCCATGGAGTTACCAGAACCAGTCCCACCCCCCAAACGACAGCAGATGCTATACCAATTTTAACTGCATCTGTTGCCAGACTACCAATAAATTCAGCGAAGGAAGTTTCATCATTCATTATGTAATCGATAGTGCGATATGCTGCAGCCACATAAAAGGTTAATCTTGCACCTTCTATGATCGATTTCTTCAGACCATACTTGCCTATGCCTATATCTACAACCTTAGGGTTCTTTGCGGAAAAAACTGGCGCATTTAATATTTTCCTAACTCCAGGGTAGCCACTAATTTTAATCAATTCTGTGCCTTTATGATTCACATATACCGTGGCCTTTATCCCAAAACTACCTAACTGCCCCACCAACATGGATGTTGTGACGACATCCTTTATATTTGTACCATAGTTAACAATTATTTGACCTGGTGTGCTTTCAGTTATCGCAATCCAGCCGTATTTCCACGCCCCCCAGGATGACAATATATCAAACACTTCGGGTAAAGTTAATAACATGATGTCTTGGTTATTTTGCTTAAACATCATTCTTAACTTTTCATCAGGTAAATCATGTGTGTTTTTTAACACAGGGTAATCAGATACAAATCCCGTTGGCTTTTGTTCACCAGTGAGATAAGAGGGCAATTCCGGGGAAGTTTGCCCCGGCGCCACAAAACCTGCTGCTGATTCTGCTGTAGATGCTCCGCTACTCTTCTCGTACGTATCATCCATCATCGACGGAATAAACTTCGCCTTACACGGACAGGAACTGTAGCTGTCGAGTGTTCCGGCCATTCGCCTGCCGTGAATGGTATCGTTATCAATGCCACCGGCTACCTTGTAAAGCCCTACAAATTTACCACAGGTCACGCCGTCCTGCTCCCTGGCAACAGGTTTACCAAACAGTGTGTGATCTTCTGCGCCCGTGATAATTCTTCCGCCGCAGGTCGTTTTGTCACCCTGAACCAGATAAAAACCTTTTGCTGGCATATGTTTTTCCTTATTTGCTGAATTCAGTCCTGGTTACCCGCAAAGCACCGCACTGCCTGCCGGGTCAAGCGCAATCAGGCCAGCCAGAAGCTGGTCCATCTCCGGCTGAAGCCGTGACTTATCGGCTTCACTGCGTGTGGCTTTTATGCGCAGCAGTCGGAAGCGGCGTGATTTCACTTCAAACAACAGCGCCGGCGTCCACTGCGCGAGGGTGATGGACTGTGCGGCATTGTCGAGCTCACCCAGTAAATGCAGGGCCAGTTCATTTTTACCTTTCTGCTCTGCCACACGGGCCATCAGCAGACGCAGCAACCATCTGTCTTTGGTGTCGGTACCCGGGCGTGTCTGCAGCCAGTGGAGTGTGGCATCCAGTCCTTCGCTGTCTGCTTTCTCCAGTGCTTCAGGTTCAAGCGCCAGAATATCGTTATCACCCGTACTGATAGCGCTGACAGGTTCATCCCGCCAGCCGGACAGATCGTCCAGCACGCTCTGGTTTATCCAGTTCAGCGTGACCTCATCGGCAAACGGTGTCCCGTCGTTGAAGGCCAGGGTTTCAAGCCCGGTTAGACGGCGCAGCAGCCCTTTCAGGTCGGCTGTGATGATGTCGGCCAGCACATCCTGCCCCGACTTCATCAGGGCCTGATGGGTGTACCACTGCAAATCCAGCCAGAGGTGATTGGCACCGCGTGAGAAGGTATTGTCCGCCTGCTCCAGTATTTCCAGCCAGCTCTGTTGCAGATAGAGGCGCTTGAGCATCGCCCGCTGGTCAGATCGCGGCGGCTCGATGCGCGTTTTCCCTTCAGCATCCGGTGCCGGAATAGCACTCAGCGTGTCATGACGCAGGCTTTTCATCAGCCGGTGCGCCGCAAGCCAGCCACCGGGTTGCTCACGCAGGTACCCCGTCAGGGTGCGAGCCTGAGCCAGTAAGTCCTGACCCGAGGTGATGCGGCTCAGCACTGGCGCGTCCTGTTCTGTTGTGTGAGATGGCTGCTGACTACGTGTCTGATTGCTTGCGTTCTGCGGTACAACGGCATCCACGCCCCCGCCTTTCATCAGACGGGACTCAAGAGCGCTGTACAGGGCATTCAGCTCCGCCCGTGATGCTTCAGGCTCTGTCTCCAGGCTGTCAGCAATGAGCAGTAGCGCCCCGGCAGTACGCTGTGCATCCTCGCGTACGACCTCCGGGTACAGTGACAAACTGTCCAGTACACGGGTACCGCCGAGCCATTCCAGCGCGGCCTTGCGGCTGCGGTCCCGCCGGGGGTGAAGCTGCATGCCGTAGCGCTGCAGTAATCCTGCCACCAGTTCAAGCCCTTCGGCGAAGCCAGCTTCGCCGTCCTGGTGCAGGCGCGCCCAGCAGTAATAAGTGGCAACCCGGATATCTTTGGCAGTAATGGTCAGCAGTTTTTCAGCAAGCGTGCATATCAGCCCGGTATCGATGCCGGAAAGCTTATTAACCTCCTCGCGAATGCGCTGGAAATCATCGTCATATCCCGGGTCTTCTCCCGCCGGACAGGTTGCGCTCACCGGGGCAAGCCAGGGCTGCCAGTTTTCCGTGCGTACCTGCGCCTGCTGTCGCAACAGGGTTTCATCCGCCTGACAGGCGGCAACCAGATTCTGCAAAATATCCATTATTCCGTTCCGTCCATATCACTGTCTTCCGTACTGGCCATCAGCGCCTGCGCCGTGGCCGCGCTGTCGACGCTGAATATCTGATCGGGCAGCGTAAAGCCGCGCAGTGCCAGTAACGCCAGCGGCCCGCTGCCCAGCTGTGAACGCAGCACCCACTGCAGGGTACGGCCATCCGGCGCGGTGAAACTCATCATCCACTGACTGCGATCAAGCTGCGCACACTTGCCCTGGTCCAGCCAGCGAATAAAGCCCCAAGTCCCGCTGTAATCCCCGAACAGACGCGCACCGGCGTTGACCGTGGTCCAGGTTAGCATGGTACCCGGCTTGTACGTGTCTCCCGGCCAGCGGAAGGACTGCCAGTCAGCCATCTGGTTGAAGTAGTGCAGCTTTTGTCCATCAACAGTCAGTTGCGTCTCCACCACCTGCGGTACCGGACGCGCCTGCAGTTCGAAGCTGATACCCTGGCTGCCGTCGGTAAACAAAATGTCCGACAGCTGACTCAGCTGATTAATCGCCCGCAGGAAGGCCGGGTTAAAACTCAGCCCCTGGCTGTTGACCTTATCCGGCACCCACTGGCTGCCCTCCTTGTGCAGAACACCACCGAGCTCTGTCGTCAGGAAGCGTTCAATACGTCCGCTGTCCTTACGCACAAATTCAGCCAACATCGGCAGGGAGGCATCACTTTTACTCGCGGCAAACGGGAAACGCCCGTCAAATGCGGTGTGCCAGTTCGCCACCACAGAGCGGCTCCACTTGTCATTGAGGCTCGCCGCCGAGGGCTGAAGCACGGTTTCCCATGCCTGGGTCAGCGGCTGCACAAACATCGTGCTGCCAAAACCACTCCACTCTTCGCCAAGACTTGCAGAAATGAGACTGCCGTACTGCTGGGTGTCGGTAAGGTCCACGCTTTTGCCCTGGAATACGGTCTGCGCCAGGGTCTGCATCATTGACTGCGGGTCAGAGGCGCTGGCCACCTGTTGCAGGCGCAGACGCACGCGGGTGATACGGGTCAGGTACGTCTGCAGGCTCAGGGAGTTATCAGCCGACATGACGTTGCTGCCCTTGTTTTTACCCAGAAGCTGAAGCAAAGGTCCAAAGGTGTCATCCAGCGGCCCCTGCGGTCCTGACGCAGACTGATCAATCGCAGGCTTATCTTTTCCGCCTACGAGATCTTTTGCCGATTTGATGATCGAGTCCGAAAGAGCTTCGCGCTGCTGTCCGGTCTGTCCCTGCCAGGCGAGGGTATTCATCAAGGCGATCAGCGGTGACTGGCGGACATCGCTCATCAGCGTCAGCTGGTCGGTGACATCCGCTATGTTGTTCGCCGGATTAAGTTGCAGGTTGTTGAGGAAGCTCAGCCAGCTGCCAGCAAAGTCAGTGAAGTAGCGTTGTGTCAGACGCGCTTTCAGTGCTTCCGGCGACAGGTCTGAGGAGACGGCTTTCCGGCTGTCGCTCAGTACCCAGTCGATTTCATCCCGGCGGGAATTTGCGGCCTTTTCGATAGCCTGCTGAATCCCCCCCTCCCAGGCCTGACGGGTGAAAATTCCCGGTACCACCTCATCGGTGGTAAACAGGCGACGGGCATCGGTACCGCCGGTCATGTCCTCCAGAGACACATCGGCAAAGTTACGGCGCACGGATTTGAGCATGTTCTCGTACAGCGTGCTTTCCGCGTTGCGCCGTCCTATCTGCTGCAGCAGCACCTGGCGGCCCTGGCTGACCAGCTGCACATCCGGCGTGATTTTCCACTGTGGCTGCGCTGGCAGTTCGGATATATAGAAAGCCCACAAATCCGGTGACAGGCTTTGCCACAGGCCTGCTGAGATACCCATTCGCGTCGGCTGCACGGTTTTCATGGTCTGCGCGTAGAATGCGCCGTCGGCTTTATCCGGACGAGCCATCATCAGCCAGGCTTTCAGCTGGTCATAGCCCGGTTTCGCCAGTCGTGCCCGTTGGTCACTGTTGGGGGCAGAATTTGCCAGCGCGCTGAGCTTCTGCTTAAGCGCCTCATTTGCCGGGTCGCGTATCAGGCGGTTGTTTGCCACGCCGTACCAGGGCAGCATCGCATCAAGCAGTTGCTGATTATGGTCGAGGCCGAAGCGCTGATACCAGGGCGCTCCGTCCTGGATACTGTGCTGCAGGCGGCCGGCATCATTGCGCAGAGTATGCAGGGCCGTCAGCTGGTAATCCGATACGGAAGGATGCTCTACCAGGGCATGCGCCTGCTGCGCAACAGAGACTATATGTGACCGGTTAACCGCGAACGACAGCAGCGTTCCCGCCCCCCAGACACCGATAATGGCCATCAGCGTCCAGGCAAGCGTCTGCTCCCACGCCATACCGACACGGCGGCCACGCACGCGGGGGCAGTCGTCAACGATACCCTGCCAGGTTGCCGGCAGGGTCAGCGCATGACGCTGTGACCCCGGAATATACTGCTCAGCGTCGGCTGTGCTCGCTGGCGTACCGGCAGTTTTCTTCTCCGGCAGGCTGAACATCAGCCCCCGCAGGGGAACGCGCTGCTGGGAGGCAGCCAACCATGGCACCAGTTGCTCAGTCCAGCGGACGATACCGCCGTCCTGGAGATGCTGACCCAGGCGCAACAGAAAGTCGTGGCGGTTGTTCTCAGTGACCTGACTCACACCCTGCGTTCGCAATGCAGGCAGCATCCGCTCAAGCTGACGTGTAATATCGTCAGCTTTGGCACGCAGCGGGAAGCTTGCGCCTACCGCCTGCTCAGGACGCGTATCCTGCGACCAGTTGCTGTCGCACAACTGCCACAGCCAGACCGGGGCGGAATAGCGCAGCAGTTCGCTGATTTTTTCCAGCCCGCGTAAATCGTTGTCGCTGATTTGCGGGGTCAGCTTAAGCGACTGCGGTAGTACACGGATAATCCCGTCCAGCGGGCGTCCGCGTCGCAGCTTGCGCAGCGCGATGTATTTTTCGCGGTCGGGCTCCGATGCAAGGCTGCCGCCGTAAATCAGCACGGTGCGGTTACCTTCAAGCCACTGCTGCTGTTGCAGGCCGGGTACCAGTTGTTCGATTGCCGCTTCATCGCCAGTGATTAACAGCAGACGGGTTTTGCTGCGCCAGTAAAGACTAATACGGGAGCGGAGATGCGCCCGAATCCTGTCACACATGACCACCGCAGGGTGAACAGGGTCGTTATCATTTTCCCGTTTCTTTTTCTCATCATCACCACTGGCATTGGCGACAAGCGCATCAAACTCCTTTTTACCGGCACTGAGAGCAGCCCACAGGTGCACAACCAGCATGATAAATGTGCATCCTGAAATACATCCGCCAGCGATAAGCCAGTAAGTTTGCTGCTGACTACCGTACTGAATCCCGGCAATATCCGGATGCTTCCAGACCATGAACGTCATAGCGGCTAACAACAAAAAGAAAATCAATGTGACAGCAAGATAGCGGCCTTCCGTAGACTTCGGTGCAAAAGCAAAAGGTAGCTTCACGGATCCATCTCCTGTCGGGAAGCAATGGGGGTAATGAGTGTGCTCCACAGCACATTCTGTGTCGTATCACCGCAGATAATCATCTGTGGGGACTGTGTTTGTCGGGCGATTTCAGTGGCGGCTGCGATGGCCAGCCAGGGGGCTGCGGCTCCGGCATGCCCCATGGATCTATCGAGTGAAATAACGGAGTCGTTCGCTACAGACTGCGCAGGATGCGCATTCTGGCACGCGATCACTTCTGCGCGTTGCTCACCCGTCATCCCGGCAAGCCATAAATTTTTAACGATATTTTCTTTGAGCGGGACGTTCCAGGCGGCCATTTTCATTCCCTCGCTCAGTTCACCTGAAGGGGAAGCATCTGGCCGGTGTAACAACGCGAGAGGTTCGAGTACCTCCTGTGTCAGGCGGTTGCCAAGAAGCAGCGCAACGGCTGCTTCAGCAGTATTGTTTGATTCAACCGGATCAATCTGGAGACCGATAATCAAAAGCATCGCCTCATCTTTAATACGGTGATCCAGCCAGTGGCTGACTACCCCCGGCCCATTACTGTCTATGTACTCAACAGCACAGGTTATGCCACTCTCGTGCCAGGCTTCCTGCCAGATATCTCTGACAGCAGGTAATGGCAGTGATGACGAAACATCGAGGATGACAACAAGCGAGGCGTATTCCGGAAACTGGTCAACTGGCAGATCGGCAATGAGTTCAGAGAACAGACGTGAGACGACCAATTCAGGAGTACCTTCAGGTTCTGTGGTAATACGGCTCAGCCTCTTGCTTTTTTCACCTTCCCAGTCGGACTGAGAAATTATAATGCTTTGATTATTGAGCATCTCAACAGCGACAGAACGCTGTTCGTCTTCCTGATGGGCAGTTATAAATGTCGTATTCAATATCTGAAGCGCACGGCGTACCCTGCGGGTCTCACGCAAGATCCATTGTTCCCGGCGCCTGTCAAAACTATTCGCTTTACTGTCCTGTAATGACCAGAGCCACATACGAAAACCGAAACTTATAATCCAAACAACAACGGGCGTACCAATAGCGACCAACCAGAAGTGGTTGTTATCGATGTAGCGTCCGAATATTCGCATGAGGATCACACTGATGACCAGCATTGCCGCCAGGACAGCAAACCAGCGGGATATTTTTGGCGGAACTGGCCGTGGATAACATTCAGGAAGATGTTTCAGGGAAAAAAGCATTCATAACCTCTGTTGTAAGAAGTTTTTATTGCAGACCTTAAAATCATCAAACCTCGCTAAAAAAATCGACATTTTTAAACAGCACTCGAAATCAAACTCCTTCACATTTTCACCAATTTATATTCATTGATTCAAAAACTGATTCAACTTTTTCTAGAAAACAGATTTCATTTTTCTGAGAGTATTTTATTAGAGCGGAACTATATACTGCTGCGTAATCATCTTGCGAGTAAAAATATATATCCCTAACAATGCTTATCGGTTTTCTTTTTTTATCCTCAAAAACAATATCAGAAACAACCACACCTCCTTTACCCTTTGGAGTGAATTTTATTTTTACAATTGGATTTAATGCTTCAATGTATTTATTGTTGCCACTTTGCTTTGCAATATCATGTATTGTACTTTTTAATTCATCTTCATCATAGCTATACGTTTTATTTGATTCATCCCATCTGAGATAGCTTGCTCCACCTGTGGGGTTTGCCTCTGAGGTAAGATTGAATATATCTTTTATCCCTTTATACTGTATTGGAACCGGTTTATAACGACATTCAGAATCAGAAGACGCTTGTTCAATGGGGGCGTAATTAAAATCTCCGGTATCGAACTCTATCGTTTTACAAAAATCAATGTTTTTTGCATAAGCATTAATAACCACTCCCATTGAAAAAATGGCAACCAAAAGCTTAATTTTCATATTAGCACCATCAGCTTAAAAATTTTACATTATCATTTGCAGAAACACTATCATTTAAAGCGTAAAATGCGTGTTCAAAACAAGGCCACCGGATACCATCTAATCCAGTGCTCCCTCCATTAACACACTTAGTTACCGCCTTCACTTCTGCATAAGTAGTCCCTTGATCGGCCCAGTAATGTATACTCAACGCCCCCCAATTAACTAGTTTTTTATTCTGCACCTTCACTCTTTGCTTCTGAATCCAATAAAATCCGCCTGCGTCACAACAATAATAAGATGACGATATTAAATTTTCCGCACTAGCTGAACTTATGAACTTTGTGGCATCCCCCTTATATTCACCATATATTTTATAGTTATTCCTACCTGTAAGCTGTATAATTCCACGGCCTTTAAATTTGATGCCATCTCCAACTTGATTGTTTCCAAGTTTTTTAGCGAGTTCGTTTTTATTATTATGTTTTGAATCAAATTCAGGTTCATACTTATCAAAATATGAATCTTTCCCTTTCTCTTCACATTCGCTCATACGGCCTGTTTCACAATATATTTGTGAAAGAAAATGAGCTAATCGCATTGTGCTATTTACACCAAAAGTTCTCATTACCAATGCCAGGCTTTTTCTCATTTCTGATGGGCGAATTGTTGCTCCTGACGATTTTTCTTTCTTTTGATTAAGGTACTCAATGACGTTTTTTTCCGTCAGTCGCCCTTCTTCTCTTAATGTTGATTCATTCTTAACAGTTTTTCTAACCGTTCTTACAAAATCCGGCTCACTCAACCAACTACATTTTCTAAAATGTTCAATGAATGCTTTTGGCTCAAAATGCCACAGTCTTCCACTACTGAATGCTCCGGAATCAAAACACAGCGCTTCTGCATGAGCTTTAAATTTTGCATAATCTGCTTCCGTCATCGGAGCACGCTTATCATCCCCCGTTTTCAGCCATGAAAAACGGGTGTCGATCGTACTTTTTTCCCATTCGAACGGGAAATGACAGATTAACTTTCCACACTGATTATTGTACTCACCTTCCTCCTGCAGCTTCCTGATTATGGCCGAGCTACACTGACTGTTACTGTCAGCATCGTCATCGACCAGCTGCCAGCCCGTCCAGTGAGGAAAATCAGCGTCACTGAACTTTTTGATGTTCGCGTCAGCGAGATTAACCACACCTTTGCCACCCGGGTAATTCACGGTCATCCATAATGGCGCATCTGCCGGTGCCAGCGTTTCGTGCTCCGTATTGATCACCCGGCCAAAACGAAGCAGTTCAAACCCCGCGCTGGGGCTTTCCATATAATTCCGCATCGCGGTTTTATAAAGATTATATTCGTAGTCTTCACCGTCAGCATTCACCAGAGGGTCGCCCAGCAGATCATACTTCCCGTCAGTCTGTGTATTTTTCTGGCGGGTCACCATCGTGCAGCTGCCTTGTGCCAGAGTCATACTGACATACAGCGGCGCACTGCTGGTATACAACTCCGAAAGACCGGTTATGGAAGTACTGTTATCTGCGGGTGCCTTGTCATAAAACTTCGTTCCGGCCGGAAGATAAAAGTGAATATCGCCGTAAACTGCATCGGTTCGGCCATCTTTCGACACATCCAGTTCACGGGTCGTTCTGCCCGCCAGCTTGCTGATATTGTCGTCATCACAAAAAATCTGGAAATGGAATTCATTCTGACCACTGCACATTCCTGAAGAGCCCAGGGGGGCTTTACGGTATATTTTTGCATCCTGTTTGATTTCTGCCTCCAGAAATTTCATATGCATATACAGTGAATAGAAGACGACCTTCCCGTCTTCTCCGCTTCCTATCTCCGTTTCATGCTTCAGCAAAACATAGCCATCATCTGTCGGTCCGAGATAATTGAGTGGTTCTGCATCTTTAGACGATGATGGCTGACGGAACGAAACCACCACGCCATCAGCAATTGCCCGTATTTTTTCAGGAGAATTTCCTTCGTCTGTATGTGTAATGTGAACACCCCCATGCCAGGATTCTGCTCCGTTCAACGGGAACCCCTGGTCTGTATTTACCGGCATCATTGCGCCAGTCCAGTCGGCATCAGTCTGGGATGCAGTTCTGTTTCTCAGAAACGGTGGGCTGATAATCATGTAATGACTCCGTGTCAGGAAAAAAGGAAATAACTGGCTGGCGCTGTTGCTTCCGGACCAGCAGGACCAGCACCCGGGACATCTTCATCTTTGTCTGTTTTTTCTTGCTGGTTGTTACCGGAGCTGGCAGGCTCTGCTACTACCGGAGCAACACTCGGAAAATCTTCTGGTTTATTTGCCTTCTGCTGACGATCATAAAATCCTGCCCGTGTCCGGTAATCCCCGAGCGTCGCCGCCTCAATCGCATTCGCATCCAGCGTGATATAGCTCCCGCCGCCGTTCAGCGTGATCTTCTTCTTCGCAAGGATCTGGATTGCATCTTCCGTGCTGACGATGCTGATTTCCTTGCGTGCCAGCAATTCCATCAGATCGTTCTGTGCCTGTACCTGCACCGCCCCCTGGTTCGCGATGAGCCTGATCCCCAGTTTGCGCACAAACACGCTCAGGGCATTGCCCACCCCGATGAACAGATTTTTCACCACGCTGATGTCCGCATTTTTACCGGCCGTGGCAATCAGGTTCTGCCCGGCCGATACCTGCAGGTGTTGTCCGCTGGTCAGCGCCATACCGTCCGGTGCGCTCATCAACAGCACCGATTTTTTGAGATCTGTCAGCTGCTGTTCCAGCAGGGTGATTTGCGCCTGAAGATCGGCCGGGTTTGCGGTCGCCTTCTGCGCATCACCGGAGATGGCTGTCATCTGCTCCCGGGCATCGCCGAGGTTGCTGACCGCCGGCTCCATCTCCAGCACCTGGCCCTGCGCCTTCGCCTGCCCGTCCGCCGAGATGAATATCCCTTTCTGCGCCCGGATGGCACCCCAGCTGTCGGTTCTGAGCTCAAACCCCTCGCCGCGCTGCTGTTTTTCGCTGTCGACCAGGTGGCCGAGATTCAGCTGGCTCTTGCCGCCGTATTCCGTGCTGACCTTGATATGCTCTTTCCCGCGCTCATCGTCGAGGCGGATTTTGTTGTTCGCCGGGGTGCGCAGAACGTTACGTTTGTAGTTGCGGATGGTGACGTGGTCACCGTGCGCTGAGTCGTGCAGCACACCGGCGATGTACGGCCGGTCCGGGTTGCCGTCTTCAAAACCTATCGCCACTTCGGTACCCGCCAGCAGCGGCAGGTGCAGGCCGTACGTGTCGCCGGCATACGGGCGGGACTGGCGGACCCACAAGCTCTCGAACCCGGTCTCCCAGTTGTCCCGGTCGAACAGCATGTTGACGCGGTAGCGGCCGTCTTTATCGATATGTCCGTAGATGTCGTTCTCGGTGGTACTGGTGACGCGGGCCGGTAAGGTGCCGGCCATCACCGGACGGCTGCCTGGCTCCGGGCGGAAACAAAAATCGGTGCTGTCCGGGATACCGTCAAACCTGACGCCAAAATCTTCATCACGCCGGGCATGGCTGTGCATCGCCGTAACAACCACGCCCTGCGCAAACACCTCAGCCACTTCATAACCACCGGTGACTTTCACTACCTGCCCCGGAGAGAGCACCGGACAGCTGGTGAAGGCCCGGGTCTTCGTCTGGCCATTCAGGTAACGTTCGTGACGAATGCGG
Organism: Enterobacter cloacae complex sp. 309I3; assembly: GCF_050031595.1. Classification (NCBI taxonomy): domain Bacteria; kingdom Pseudomonadati; phylum Pseudomonadota; class Gammaproteobacteria; order Enterobacterales; family Enterobacteriaceae; genus Enterobacter; species Enterobacter cloacae complex sp. 309I3. The sequence continues at coordinate 2,632,481 of NZ_JBLGWI010000001.1, forward strand.
GCGTAAAACGCCCCGGACTCCGGCGCCGGGTTGCGGTCATACGCGCTGCCGGGTGTCAGGTAGTTATCGGCCCAGTGATAGGCCTCACCATATGTGGTGGTATCCCCGCAGGTCGCATCCACCAGGGTATTCATGTCTTCCGTGGCCTGGCGGTAGTTGTAGTCGCGGGTGCTGACCTGCTTCTGCACCACGTTATGGTGGCTCTCCATCTCCCACACTGAGTCCACACCCTGTGAGTGCTGCCCTGACGGCGGCACCGACGGCAGCGCCAGACCTTTCTCATACCCCTGCTGGCTGTCGTAAAACTCCACCACGTCGATGTTCAGCCGCGTGTCGGTGGTGAAGCGGAACCAGATACCGACCTCACCCAGCAGGCGGGTGATAAAGTGCAGGTCGTTCTCACCGTACTGCATCACCTGCTCACGACGTGGATACTCTCGGGTGAGCGAAAACAGGAAATCCTGGCCGCGCATGCCGTGGCGCTCGCGCAGGATTTTCTCCGCAATCTGCGGGACGGACATGTCCTGGTAAATGGCGTTCTGGTGAGAGCGGTCAAGCAGTGCCAGACGCGGCTCAAGCGTTACCGCGTAGCGGGTTTCATCTTTTGAGGTGCCAAGACGCTCAAGCCCGCTCACCATCCCCTGTATCACCCGCACCGGCTGCTGCACCTTAATGCCGTAACCCTGGTCAACCGGAGCCTGCAGCGTCAGGGAAGCGGCCTTCATCAGCATCATCTCTTTGCTGATGGCATGGTCCGCACTGGTGAACTCAATACGGTAGCGGAAGGGTTTACTCAGGGCTTCATCGCCCTCAAACGCCAGCACATCAAGCCCTGCGTCACATCCCTTCACCGAAAGCAGGTGATGGTTGTGGCTGAATCTCAGCGGGGGATTACTGCTCATGCGTGCACTCCTTCTGTGCAGTCAAACTCCAGCACAATCCCTTCTTCATCATTCCATCCCAGCGTCAGAGACTGCGGCTTTTGCTTCGCCGCCATGTGGGTCAGCAGCTGCTGGCTCAGCACCGGTAAAATCTGCTGGTTCAGCAGGCTGTCAACGTTGCGCGCCCCGGTGTCCGGCAGCAGGCAGGCGACGGTCAGGGCGTCATACAGGCTCTCGTCAATTTTGGTGGTCAAACCGTAGTGTCGGCTCAGCCGCCTGCTCACCTGGGCGAGCTTCATTTCCACAATGGTGCGCATGGCGGCCTCCGCCAGAGGACGATAAATCACCGTCTGGAAACGCGCCAGCAGCGCAGGCTGGAAGTGGTCACGCAGGATCGGACGCAGCAGTTCATGCAGGTCACCTTCTGTGGCCTCCGGCTGTTCATCCAGCAGCTGCATGATGTGGTCGCTGCCGAGGTTCGAGGTCATCAGAATGACGGTGTTACGGAAGTCGATTTCACGCCCCTCGCCGTCGCGCATAAAGCCGCGGTCGAAGACCTGGTAGAACAGGTTCATCACGTCACGGTGCGCTTTCTCCACCTCGTCCAGCAGCACCACGCTGTACGGGCGCTTGCGCACTGCCTCGGTGAGAATACCGCCCTGACCGTAACCGACATACCCCGGCGGTGAGCCTTTCAGCTGGGAGACGGTGTGCGGCTCCTGGTATTCAGAGAGGTTGATGGTAATCAGCGACTTTTCGCCGCCATAAAGCGCATCGGCGAGTGTGAGCGCAGTTTCGGTTTTCCCTGTACCGCTCGGGCCGGTCAGCAGGAACACGCCCTGTGGGCCGTTTTCTGGCGTCAGCCCGGCTCTGGACGCGCGCAGACGCTGCGCGATGGCGTTCAGCGCCGCGTCCTGGCCCACCACGCGTTTACCGAGGTGCTCTTCGAGGCGTAACAGTTCCGTCTGCTCATCCTTCATTAATGAGGAGAGCGGCACACCGGTCCAGTCGGCAATCACGGTGGCGACGGTACGCGCATCCACATCCAGTCCCAGCAGCGGGTTACCCTGCTGAACGTCACTCAGTTGCTGTTGCAGGCCGGCAATCTCCGCCTGACGGGAAAGGTCCGCACGGCAGGCGAGCAGTTCTTCCGTGAGTTTCAGCTCCTGGCCGTACTGCGCTTCCCGTTCGTCGAGCTCCAGAATAATGCGGACTTCATCCTGTTCGATGGCCGCCAGACGTTCACCGTGGGTGATGTTACCCACCGCGATATCTTCCAGTAACGCCTGCTTTTCCATCGCCAGGGCCGTGAGCTGCGCCTTCATCCGGGTCAGCGGCTCCGGCACGGTGTCGAGGCTCATCCGCACGCGGGCCGAGGCGGTGTCCAGCAGGTCAACCGCCTTGTCCGGCAGCTGACGGCCGGTCAGGTAACGACGGGAAAGGGTCACCGCCGCCCTGACCGCCTCATCGGTAATGTGCACCCCGTGGTGCTGCGCGTAGCGGGATTTCAGCCCCCGCAGCATCAGGCAGGCGGTGTCGTCGTCCGGCTCATCCACCTTCACCATCTGGAAACGCCGCTCCAGTGCCGCGTCGCGCTCAAAATACTGCTTGTATTCGCTCCAGGTGGTGGCCGCGATGGTCCGCAGTTCGCCGCGGGCGAGCGCCGGTTTCAGCAGGTTGGCCGCATCCGCGCCCCCGGCCTGATTACCCGCACCGATAATGGTGTGCGCTTCGTCGATAAACAGCAGCACCGGGGACGGAGACTGCTGCACCGCATCAATGACGTTTTTCAGGCGCTGTTCAAACTCCCCCTTCACGCCTGCCCCCGCCTGTAACAGACCGAGGTCCAGCGTGCGCAGGCTCACCGTTTTCAGGGGTTCCGGTACATTCCCTTCGGCGATGCGCAGCGCCAGCCCTTCCACCAGGGCGGTTTTCCCCACGCCCGGCTCCCCGACCAGAATCGGGTTGTTCTTGCGACGCCGCGAGAGAATATCCACCATCTGGCGGATTTCATTGTCGCGGCCGAATACCGGGTCGATTTTTCCCTCACGCGCGTTAGCGGTGACGTCAAGGGTGAACTTGTCCAGCGCGTTCTGCAGGGCCGGATTCAGTTCGCCCTCTTTCACCTCACTGCCGGACAGCGGCACGCTGCAGCCCTGCGTCAGCTCCTCTTCCTGCTGTACCTCTTCGCGCTCGTCTGACTGCGCATCCAGCAGCGGTCGCAGACGCTCAAGCTGGCTCAGCCCCAGCGTCAGCAGCGGCCACAGACCGTCGCAGCGCACCAGGCTCTGCCGGTCCACCAGCGCCATCAGCAGGTGCTGGCTGCGGATCTGCGCTTCGCCTGCCAGCGAGGCGCGCAGCCACGCGTCCTGCATCAGGGTCTGAGTGCTGTCCGAAAGCTGCGGACGGCCGCGCACTGAACGGGGCAGCTTCTCCAGAAAATTCAGCAAATCCTGCCAGATGGCGTCCATATCCCACTCGTAGCGGCGTGCCAGCACCGTCAGATCACCTTCCCCCTGTTCGAGCAGCTTCAGCAGCCAGTGCTCGGGCAGGATTTCCGCATGGGCGCGGGTCTGGCACAGGGAGGCCGCGCCTTCCATCGCACGGGCGCAGTAGGGGTTCAGACGACGTAACAGGCTGGCTGGATTTTCCATGAGACTCTCTCTTTATCAGTTCCGGGCACGCTACCGCCCGTCGCTTTTCCTGTCATTCAGGAACCCAAAGCGCATAAGGTCGGGCAGGCAGATTGTGTTTTTCTTTGCTGAACGTCCGCGGTTACAGGCGTTCAGCAAAAACGGCGGACGGGAGAACCCGTCCGCACAAGACTCAGGCGGTGGCGCGTTCGTTCCAGGAATCGGAATGAATGATGTTGCCGTCCTTGTAGGTCCAGGTGATTTTTTCGTAGCGCAGCTCAATCTGCTCCAGATGGTTGTGCTTCTCGAAAGACGGATCCTTGATGTCATGCATCACCGGATTCACCTTCACCACCTTCACGTTTTCCAGTCTGGTGTTGAAGTACTCCACTTCCTGGCCGGCATCGTTGATTTTGTACCACTTGAATTCCGCAGACTTCAGGGTCTGACCGGTGGTCACCGCCTTGTACAGATACGGGCTGGAGGAGTCGATCTCCTTGGTGAACAGGAACGGCGTGTGGATACGGGTGCCGGTCAGCTTGCCGGTGTTGTTGTCGGTCGGGATGTACAGGTTGTGTTCCTGAGCAACAACTTCGATGCTGCCTTCACGATCCTGAACGTCCACGGAACCTTTGATGTCCGCGCCGCCATCGTCCTTCAGCCACAGATAAACAGGAATTGCCATGTTAATTACTCCATTTCATTTTTTGAGACGCCATCATCCTGCGATGGCGCGGGGGTATTGCCCGGCAGCTGACAGGCATTCGCCTGCGGCACCAGACTGATTTCGACACGGCGGTTCAGCGCCCGGCCTTCCGCCGTGTCGTTGGTGGCAACAGGACGGCTTTCGCCGTAGCCCTGCACCGCAAAGCAGCTCTCCGGCACGTCGCCGGTATCGCGCATCCAGTCGCGCACAGACTCCGCACGCTTAAGCGACAGCACCTGGTTGGACTGGTCATCGCCCGTGCTGTCGGTATGACCCGCTATCACAATCAGCCAGCCGGGCTTCGCCTTAATGCCCACCAGCGAATTCACCAGCAGCTTCGTGGTGCCGGGTTTCAGCGCCCATTTGCCGGTGTCGAACAGCGACATGCTGTCGAGGCGGATGATTTTCGGCGCGACCTTTTCTACAGGCTTCGGTGGAGGAGGTGGTGGTACATACGAACGGATCGCTTCCAGCACCGGTATTCGCAGACGTACTCCCCGATAAAGCCCCAGGCCCAGCCGGGCCGGTACACCATTGCGTGCATGCTCATCCAGCAGCGCCGCATCCTCGCGCAGCACCTGTACGGCGCTGGCTTTCGGACCGTAATCATCCATGGCGATGCTGTTGTAACGGACAATATCGAAGCTCACGCGTTGCAGCAGCTGGCGGTTGTTCCAGCCACTGCTGAGCAGTGCAGCAATGGCCGCCAGCGTGAAAATCCCGAGCGCACAACGCCAGGTTCGCTCACGCGGTGTCAGGCCCCGCCCTTCCGGCAGTAATGGCAGAATAAAATCCGGGAACAGGGAGATGACCGTACTGTCCGTTCCCACCGGCTGCCAGCCAGACACTTGCTGCATCGCGGTGTGACGGGAAAGCCACGTCGTCCAGGCCGATGTGGCCAGGCTTCCGGCCAGGATCGGCCCCATTCCCCACAGCACCGCAACAGGTGCAATGACCGGCACATCGGGGTTCTCATCCATAAAGACGGCCTGGACATGCTGACGGAACCAGTTCATCAGACTATTCATCAGCACCTGTTGCTGCACCGCAGGCGTTCCGCCGGAGGTAACCCATTCAGCAACAGACCCCGGGGCTGAAGATTCACGCCAGACCCTCACGCCTTCTCCCGGGAAAACCGCCTGCCAGAACATGTCATTCGTCATCGCGCTGCCGACCTGACCATTCAGCACCAGCGGCACAGAGTGACCGGTTGCTTTACGCAGCTGGCTGATATGCCAGCGCAGGGTCAGCAGTCGACTGGTCAGGGCTTCGCTGTCATGGTGCTGCTGCGGACAGACGCTGACCATCACCGAAAGCTGACGTCCCCAGTCAGGACGTAACCACAGTATCTGACGGGCGACCTGCGCCAGATCATGATGATCCTCCACGCGGATCCAGCATCCCTGCGTGACAGTGAGTACCGGTGACGAATGCGGCCAGGCCAGAGGCAGATCGCCACAAACCAGCACTACAGGCTGACGGTAAGTTGCGTCAGGCAGGTCCTCCAGGCGCAGGGTGACATCATGCTGTTCACGGCGACTGGCGACAGTCCAGAACGCCACGATAAGCCCCAGAACCACCAACAGAATGAGCACAGAAACCCACCTGGATACAGGCAGAAAACTCAGGCAGACCACGGCACTTAGCAGGACGGCCCACAACGCCAGCCCGCGCCGTTGTACAGGGCTCATTTCACGGCCCCCGGCAACAGGGTTAGCAGCAACTGATCCAGCCAGCGATCCAGTCCCCACCAGAGTGCAGCGACCACTATCACGCTCAGACCAATACGTACGGGCCATGACGCCAGCCAGCCGCCCATGATTCCCCGCCCGGTATGACTTTCCGCCAGTACGGGGTAGGACTGTGGATAGCTGAACGGCGTGACATATTCACTGAGTGCGTTGACAAGTTTCTGGCGCTCCGGGTCATTCAGTGAGCGGTAACTGCCGAGAAAACCCAGCATCATGACCCGCTGGAAGCAGGTCACGACAGCGTGGTCAGGCGCCGGTTCACGCAGCACATCGCGCATCCGATCGCACAGCGTGTCGCCGGCGTCCATAGTGCCGAGGAAGTGCCCCTGCAGGGGAATGTCATACCACTGCACACAGGCGTCATCTTCCACACCACGACCTTTCACCGCCTCATCGAGCAGGGCGCACTGTGCGGTAAGAATATGCTGACAGCTGGCTTCATCGAGTTCACTCGCTTTCAGCTCACGCTGCACACGTTCGACATCAGCAATACAGCGCTCCCACAGCGTGCGCCCTTCGCCCTCCTGAAACGTCGGACCGTGACGCAGGCTGATCACCTGAAGCCAGGTGTCCTGCAGCAGGGCATCAATATCAATGGCCGCGGCAGTGCCGCGTTTACGCTCACTCATGTTCTCAGCACCGCAAAGAGTTCAAGTTCAGGCTCGCCGAGCATGCCCGGAACGTAAAACATGCAGGTCCCACCCTGAAGCATTTCAGTGGCCTGAGGATGAGAGACATCAAGACTGAAATACTGATTTTCCAGACGTAACGGAATGGCTGCCGGTACATGGCGCAGCGGCGTCAGAGGCACGCCGACCCGCGATGAATTGACGATACTTCTGACATGATCGGGGCTGCCGACCTTGCACTGGCGCGGGAACTGCTCCTGCAGTTGTGCCACCGGTGCCGTTGAACGCACCGAGAGGTAGTAATCAGCCCCTTCACGCAGACGTGGGTCATGCAGACGGGCCTGCCAGAAGTGCAGCCGGGCATCGTGCTCAAGCTCAATCGCCACCACCCGCGACGGCAGGCTGGCTTCCAGCAGGTCGCCCAGTAAATCAAACAGCGGCGGGAAGACGTTATTCTGTTGCTCGTGCTGCCAGACCGGGATCGCACTCACCTGATGCTCCAGCGAGAAAGTCAGCAGACTGCCCGCCAGGCGTGCCAGTTCCGGATATAGACGCTCCGGCGGGCTTTGCGGGTGGCGCTGAAACTGTCCGAGCACGGGTTCTGCGCTGTTCAGGGCATTGAGCAGCCAGAACAGGGACACATCCGCCACGGCAAAATCGGCCATCCGCTCATTACTTTCCCGGCGCATGGCCATAAGCCGACTCAGGCGTACACGTAGCTGGCTCATCAGTTGTTCCAGCTGGGTCATCAGCCAGCGACTGCCCTGCAGAGCCAGCAGTGGCGGAAGAAACGTCTCATCCAGTAACCATGCCCCCTGCGAATCCTGCTGCAGGCGGGCAACCGGGCAGGTCAGATAATCGCTGTTGTCCTGACAGGCAAACCGTAGCGTCAACTCAGGTTTCATCACCGCAATCTGGCGGGTATCGTCCCCATAAGCGTTGCGGATATCCCGCCAGCGCTGGCGATAGCGAACAGGGCGTTCGGCCACCGCATCGGGTGTAAGACAGTTGCCGCCATTCGCCCGCAGCAGCGGGAGGGCCAGCACCACCACCGCATCCTGTGATCCACTCTCAAGCGCCAGCACCGGTGGCAGATCGTCAGCATTATCAGTGTCGATAAGCGTCCCGTCAGGGAAACGAATGTGCAGATGACGAGCCTGCAGGCGGCCCAGTTTCAGTGCATCCGGTTCGAAAGTGGCATCAATCACTCCCCAGGGATGGGAGAGACCTAACCGGGCGATGCATTCCGCAGACCAGGCCGCATACGCGGCCTGTTGCTGGAAGTGCTGGGGAGAGACCATCTGGCCCCTGCCCCATAACGGTTGTTCCGTTTTCATTGGCTTCCTGCCTTAACTTACGCTTTCGCCTTCGGCATCTGGCTCACCAGCGACAGGTTCACGTCCATGCCTTCCACCTGGAAGTGCGGCACCGCGAACAGCTTCACGCGGAAGAAGCCTGGGTTGTCCTCAATGTCTTCCACCACCACCTTCGCGTCGCGCAGCGGGTGTGAGGCCTGTAGTTCGTCGCCCGGATCGGTCATTTCGGTCACCAGACTGCGTACCCATGTATTGAGTTCCAGCTCCAGCAGACGGCGATCTTTCGTCGTACCGATATTTTCGCGCTGAATAAGTTTCAGGTAATGCGCAATGCGCGACAGCAGGAAGATATACGGCAGACGGGCATTGATGCGGCTGTTGGCAGTGGCGTCGGCGGTGTCGTACAGCGCCGGTTTCTGCGCCGAGTTCGCCGAGAAGAAGCAGGCGTAGTCGCGGTTCTTGTAGTACGACAGCGGAATAAAGCCCAGGTTAGCGAATTCAAACTCGCGGGTTTCCGGGATCATCACCTCTGACGGGATTTTCACCTGGTTGCCGGTACCCAGATCGTACAGGTGGATCGGCAGGTCTTTCACGGCCCCGCCTGCCTGTGGGCCACGAATTTGCACGCACCAGCCGTTGTTGATGAAGCTCTTCACCATGTTGGAGGCGAAGGAGAAAGATGCGCTCGTCCACAGGTATTTTTCGTGGTCCGGACCTTTCACCTGCTCAACGTAGTTGAAACTGCGAACCGGCACCGTGTCCGGACCGTAAGGCAGACGCCCCAGCACGCGCGGCATCACCAGGCCGATATAACGGGCATCGTCGGTGTCGCGGAAGGATTTCCATTTGATGTATTCGGCACGGTCGAAGTAGTTACCGATGTCCTTAATCGCGGCCACCTCTTCCATCGATTCCTTGAGGAAGAATTTCGGCCCGACGGCACCGATAAACGGCATATGCGCGGCGGCAGAGACTTTCGAGATATTGCGCAACAGCGCCACGTCCTGGGGACTTGCGTCAAATTCGTACGCTGAAATAACCGAGCCAATCGGCTCGCCGCCCGGGGTGTCGTATTCAGCGGTATAGGTGTGCCAGTACAGGCCGCTCTGGATAAGTTCCGGCGCGTCTTCAAAGTCCTGGCGCAGATCCTCTTTTGACACATCCAGAATTTCCGTTTTCACGTTCTGGCGGTAGTCGGTATTGTCCACCAGCTGCTTCAGACCGCGCCACAGGGATTCCACTTTCTGGAATTCTGCATGATGCATCACCGCATCCAGCTGGCGGCTGATTTGGAAATCCAGCTCCGCGATATGGTGGTCAATCAGGGTTTTATCGAGTTTTTCCACAGGCTGGCCGGATTTGCGGATGCAGTCCATAAATACCTGCATCGCGGCCGTCAGGCGCTCACCTGCCGGAGCATCAGACAGTGCGGCATCGTCCAGAAACGCATTGATATCGCCCAGGCTTGTGGCCGGGGTCAGGTTGATTTTGTCGAACAGGGAGGCGTAGACGCTCTCTTTTTCCAGCACAGTGGTCTGCCCCTGCGCGGAGCCATTTTCAGTATTAACAGACATCAGCATTCTCTCGTTTAATCCATTAAAAGACGCGCCCGTTTTTATTTCGGGGCCAGGGCATTCATTTCGTTACGTAATTCCTGAGACAGCGCCGGGTCCTTAAGAATTTTCTCGAGCTCTTTTCTGAAAGTGGCGTTATCCAGCAGATTGGACTTGAGGTCGCGTAATAAATTACGCATCGCCAGCATGGCACGAAGCTGGGGAATTTGTCGGGCCACCTGTTCGGGTTCAAAATCTTTCATATCTGAAAAGCGCAGCGTCACATTCTCTTCCGTACGCTCACCCGCCAGCGTATTCGGAACCGTCATGTTGACCTCCGGGTTAAATTCCGAAAGTACACTGTTGAGGTTATTTTTGTTGACGTTAATTTTCTTTCTTTCAGATAATGGCCGGCTCTCTTTGCCGTTACTGAAATCACCGACAGTGAGTAATTTAAGGGGTAACTCAACTTTCTTCTGCGCCCCTCCGGTATGCAATGCAAGTTTTAAATTAATGCGTGCCTTAGGCACTTCGTTCTGGAACGTATCAGCCATAGCAGTCCCTTTCCTTAAGGAATGTTTGTTGAAGTTAACGACGTTTCTGAATAAATCGATATTAGAACAAAACGCTACAATAGATCAACTACCTGGAATCAAAGGCCAAATTAAGACATTCCTTAAGAATTTTACTCTATATAAATAAAATATGGTTTTGCAGCATGCCTTTTCATAAAGAAATATCAACCACAACTCCGAAAATAGTCAGCATTAGTGGCTATTTCTGCGAAAAAATGAAGATCCATATCCAAACAAAGCAACGTTATTGATTTAAATCAATACAAGAGAAAATATCTACAGCGCTACCTAATAGTATGACCCGCATCAATGTTTACACGCTTCCGCAAGACGCGACACCCATTAAAAAGTCCAATAATGGACAGTTTTTTTAACGAAATGCAATATATTCAAAATATGAATATTTCGCTTAATTTAAAAAAACAGAGCAATACCCAGCGCTGTAAAACACAGTATCAATGCAGCGCCATCTTCACGATCTAGAATGAACAGAAAAGCGCTGGCACGTGATATCGGGCCAGCGCAGTATCAGGAGGGGAAATAAATTAGCAGACTCGCGTTTTTCAGTGCTTCACAATATACATCGTACGGCTGTACGCCACGTCTTCAGGATTATTGATCGGATATCCCTTCACCCAGGGTTTAATCAGACGTCCGTTGGTGTACTGGTAGATCGGCGCAATTGGCGCTTTTTCCGTGAGGATCTTCTCCGCACGATTGTAATCCGCATTACGGGCTTCCGCGGTGGTTTCAAGCGTCGCCTGATTGATGATCTTATCGTAAGCCGGGTCGTTAAAACGGGAGATATTGCCGCTGTGGGTTGAGGTCAGCAGCGACAGGAAGGTCGATGGCTCGTTGTAGTCCCCGACCCAGGACGCGCGGATCACATCAAAATTCCCGGTGTTTCGGCTATCGATATAGGTTTTCCACTCCTGGTTTTGCAGTTTGACGTCTACCCCCAGGTTCTTCTTCCACATCGAAGCCACCGCAATTGCGATTTTCTGATGATTCTCTGAAGTGTTATACAACAGGGTCAGCTTCAGTGGACGCTGAGGACCATACCCCGCCGCCTGCAGCAAGGTTTTGGCCTGCGCGTTTAGCTCCTGCTGCGACATCTGCTCAAACGGTGATGTCTCTGGCGTGAAACCTGCCGTCACATCAGGCGTGAAATGCCAGGCTGGTTTTTCTCCCGTACCTAACACTTTCTCCGCCATAATCCGGCGATCGATGGTCATACTCAGCGCCAGACGCACGCGGGAATCGGCGGTCGGCCCCTTTTGCGTGTTAAATGCATAGTAATACGTTCCCAGCTGCGGTGGCGTGTATACCTGTCCAGGAATATCCTTGAGCAATTTCTGATAAAGGTTTTTCGGGAACGACTCGGTGATATCAATATCACCTGCCAGGTAGCGTTTGGTGGCGGAAGACTCCTGGTTGATCGGAATAAACGTCACTTTTTGAAGAACAGTTTTCGCGTTATCCCAGTAGTGGGTATTCGGCACAACGACCAGCTTCTCATTCACCACACGATCTTTCAGCACATAGGCACCATTGCCCACCAGGGAGCCCGGACGCGTCCACTCTTTACCGCTTTCGACGTTCGCTTTCTGAACCGGATAGAACGCGAAGTTTGCCGTCAGGTTGCTGAACCACGGCAGCGGTTTATCGAGCTGAACGCGTAACGTTCTGGCATCCACCGCCGCTACCCCCAGCGTATCGGGCGCGGCTTTGCCATCAATAATCGCCTGAGCGTTGTTAATGCCTGCCAGAGCAGCAAACCAGGCAAACGGCGAGGTGGTTTTCGGGTCAACCAGACGCTGCCAGCTGTAAACAAAATCCTGCGCCGTGACCGGCGTGCCGTCAGACCATTTTGCATCATCACGCAGGGTAAATGTCCAGATGCGGTTATCGTTACTCTGCCAGCGCGTCGCCACGCCCGGCGTCAACTCCCCTTTCTCATTCTGATTAACCAGGCCTTCAAACAGATCGCGAATCACCTGAATCTCGGGTAGCCCCACGGCCTTGGCCGGGTCCAGTGACGCGGGTTCGTCTTTGATGTGTCTGACCAGCTCCTGTTTTTGCGCCAGCACCGTCCCCTTTGGCACATCAGCAGCGTAAGAAAATGACGATAGCCCGCAAAGGCACAGTGCAGAAAAAAGCAGCGAAACAGGATGCTTCATGAGATCCCCTTTAGAAATCGGTAATACGCGAATGCGTAATTATTTGTTTCGAAACGGCGAAATGCAAATACCTTAAGCCGGAAAGGTGATATCTGGCAATCTTCATCCTTCGATGAAACTATTTGATTAAACGTGGGTTTTGCACAACACTGCCAGTAAGCACTTCTTTATCAGGATTTCCTATGGCAGTTACCCGACCAAGAACGGAACGTGGCGCTTTCCCGCCAGGCACCGAACATTATGGCCAGTCTTTCTTAGGTGCACCGCTGATCTGGTTTCCCGCACCGGATGCCGATCGTCATAGCGGCCTGATTATTGCGGGAACGCACGGCGATGAGAACTCCTCGATCGTCACCCTCTCCTGCGCGTTACGCACCCTTGCACCGACACTACGCCGACATCATGTGATCCTGACCGTCAACCCGGATGGCTGTCAGCTTGGGCTGCGGGCGAATGCGAGAGGGATAGACTTAAACCGCAACTTCCCGGCGGCCAACTGGCGCGCCGGTGAAACGGTATACCGCTGGAACAGCTCGGCTGAAGAGCGTGACGTGGTGTTACTGACGGGAGAAAAACCCGGCTCAGAGCCAGAAACACAGGCACTCTGCCAGTTAATCCACAAGATCCACCCCGCGTGGGTTGTCTCATTTCACGATCCGCTGGCCTGTATTGAAGATCCCCGTCACTCCGCGCTGGGACAGTGGCTTGCCGATGCCTTTGCCCTGCCTCTGGTCAGCAGCGTCGGCTATGAAACACCGGGGTCATTTGGTAGCTGGTGCGCCGATCTGGATTTGCACTGCATCACCGCTGAATTCCCCCCCATTTCTTCCGACGAAGCCAGCGAAAAATACCTGAAAGCGATGGTAGATCTTCTGCGCTGGCAGCCTCAGAGATGAAGCACTCCGCTGGTGAAGGTGAGCGCAGGCGAAACGTCAACCGCCAGCCAGGTCGGGCCATCGAGATCGGCAAACCGGACCTGATTCACCAGCGGTAGCGCCGCATTAATCGCCCGGGAAGTACAGAGCATGCATCCCAGCATCAACGTAAACCCCTTCGCCTGTGCCTGCGACGCCAGCGCCAGCGCCTCGGTCAGCCCACCGGTTTTATCGAGTTTGATATTCACCATCTCATAGCAGCCCGCTAAACCGTCGAGACTGTCACGGGTATGGCAGCTTTCATCGGCGCAGATCGGCAATGGGTGGATAAAGTTCTTCAATGCCGCATCATCCTGTACCGGAAGCGGTTGCTCCAGCATAGCCACCCCCAGATCGGCCAGCAGCTGGCAGCGCGCGGCCAGCCCTTCCGGGTGCCATGATTCGTTGGCGTCGACAATCAACGTGGCGTCCGGCACCGCCGCGCGAATGGCGACCATGCGTTCACTGATCAAGCGATCGTCGAGTTTCACCTTAAGCAGCGTGGCGCCAGCCTCAAAGAGCGCGTTTGCGCTGGCAGCCATCTGCTCCGGCTCGCCAATCACCACGGTTTGCGCGGTCACCACTTTCTCCGGAAGCGTCACGCCGACCAGCGACGGTAAGGATATCTGCTGCTTCGCCGCCTCAAGACTCCACAGCGCACAGTCAATTGCATTACGGGCCGCCCCGGCAGGTAAACGCTGCTGTAACGCCTCACGCGTCAACCCGGTTTGCAGGTCAGGTACCAGGGTCATAATTTGCGCCATCACCGAGGCAAGGCTTTCTCCGTAGCGAGGATAAGGCGTGCATTCACCAACCCCTTTAACCCCTTCTTCTTCTATTTCGACCACCACCACGCAGGCTTCACTTCGGCTGCCACGGGAGATCACAAACGGGGTATGCAATGGCCAGGCTTCTTCATAGACCTTAACGCTTCTCATCACTGACTCCTTGCAGCCCGGTAAGGCGAAAAAATTGGTTTGCCGTGTTATCCGCTGATGGCATACACTAGCCTCGACGTTAACTATATGTAAACAGGAAGATATCTATGTCACAACTCGTTCATTTCCAGGGCAACCCGGTTGCTGTAGCAGGTTCCATTCCTCAGGCTGGCAGCAAAGCGCAGGCTTTTACTCTGGTGGCTAAAGATCTGTCTGACGTCACACTGAGCCAGTTTGCTGGCAAACGCAAAGTACTGAACATTTTCCCAAGCATTGATACCGGCGTCTGTGCCGCATCGGTGCGCAAATTCAACCAGCTGGCCACTGAAATGGACAACACCGTGGTGCTGTGCGTTTCAGCAGACCTGCCATTCGCGCAGTCCCGCTTTTGCGGTGCTGAAGGTCTGAGCAACGTCATCACCCTTTCAACTCTGCGCAGCCCGGATTTCCTGGAAAAATACGGCGTTGGCATTGCTGAAGGCCCACTGAAAGGCCTGGCGGCGCGTGCCGTGCTGGTAATCGATGAAAACGATAACGTCGTGTTCAGCGAACTGGTCAACGAGATCACCACCGAACCTGACTACACCGCTGCGCTGGAATCACTGAAAGCCTGATTATTTACAGGCATTTTATAAAGCTTAGCAATGTAATGAAATAAAAGGTTTATTTAAGAATAGACCTTGCGTTCCAAACCTCGCCGATGCGGGGTTTTTTATTGCCTCAATAGCTGAATCGTTAAAGCAAAAACGTTCTAAAATCACATATATCATGAAATAAAAACGTTCCATTCTCACCATAACGAGATCGCTAACACATGATAAAGGTTTAAAAACCGCAATTTCTCCGCCAGTGAAGCCCGTCACATTTCCCTTCTCCCCTAAACATTAGATTTGCTTACGTGATAAAAAATCGTTTCAGCAAAAGGGATTAAATATGAAGATTAAACTGGCTTTTACGGTCCTTGCGGTACTGATATCTGGACACGCCGCCGCTAAAACCTGGGTGCTGACAAGCGCTGAAAGCGGCGTGGAGAAAGGAAACTGGAAAATTTCCAGCGATGAGCTGAAGTTTAAGGGACAGCCTTTCAGCATCGAGCAAAAAGTCCTGCATGGTGGCAAGCAGGAAGGCAGCAAGGTAATCGTTATAAGCAGCAAAAATGGTCTGACAATTACCCTCAGCCCGACGCGTGGGATGAATCTGCTGCATGTCGAAGGCTTTGGTACTCGAATGGGGTGGGATTCGCCTGTCAAAGAGGTGGTGAATCCGGCCTATATCAATCTGGAAAGTCGAAACGGACTTGGCTGGCTGGAAGGTTTCAACGAAATGATGGTTCGTTGCGGCTATGAATGGACAGGCCACCCGGTCACGGCTGACGGTCAGATTTATACCCTGCACGGCAAGGCGGGAAATACGCCTGCGTCGCAGGTGGAAGTCGATGTTGCTGATGCCGCACCGCATGAAATTCGCATTCGCGGATTAATCAAAGAGAGCACGTTTAAAAAAGCAGATCTGCAGACGATGACCGAACTGCGTTACGTACCGGGCAGCAACCAGTTCAGCCTGCATGATGTTCTGACTAACCATGCTGATTATCCTCATGATTATCAGATTATCTATCACAGCAACTTTGGTACGCCAATCCTCGAAGAAGGTGCCCGCTTCCTTGCGCCGGCCGCCAGCATTGGTCCTTTCAATGACTATGCCAAAGCGGGTCTGGATAACTGGCAAACCTACGCTGGCCCCACTCAGGGCTTTGATGAAATGGTCTTCAATATCAAACCGCTCGCGGATAATAATCATGAAACCCTGGCGGCAGTGGTCAATAAAGCGGGAGACAAAGGTGCGTCAATTCAGTTCGACACGCGGCAGTTGCCTGTCCTGACCTTATGGAAAAATACCGATACGCTCAAACAGGGCTATGTCACGGGTATTGAGCCGGGAACCAGCTACGCCTATCCCGTCACCATTGAACGCGAGGAGAAACGCGTTAAGCAGCTACAACCTGGCGCCAGCACGCAGTTCGACCTGACCTATACCCTGCTTCACAGCAAGGAACAGGTGAAAGAGGTTGAACAGAAAATTGCGGGGATTCAGGGAGAGACAAAAGTCGAGGTAGATACCACGCCTCTGGCGAAAGAGTAAGTGTAAAAAAAGCCTCTTTACAGAGGCTTTTATCGTTATTCGTCACCCTTCTTGTGGTTGAGTCCATATTCACGAAGCTTATTCGCAATCGCGGTATGGGATACCCCCAGGCGTTTTGCAAGCTTACGCGTGCTTGGGTAGCTGCGATAAAGCTGTGTCAGCACGGAACGTTCGAAACGGCTGGTAATATCATCCAGCGAGCCTTCCATCGCCTCTTCGCCCACCGATACCGTTCCGGCATCGTAATCCGGCAACAGGATATCCTGAGGACGCAACTCGTACCCTTCCAGCTGCGTCAGCGCACGATAGACGGCGTTTTTCAGCTGACGAATATTTCCCGGCCAGCCGTAGCGCGTCAGCACCGTACCCAGATCGGCTGACAGTTTCGGACGCGGTACCCCCTGCTCGTCGGCGAAGCGTGCCACAAACAGCTCCGTCAGCGGAATGATATCTTGTGGACAATCGCGCAGCGGTGGAATGTTTAGCGTCAACACGTTCAGTCGATAGTAGAGATCTTCCCGGAACATCCCTTTCTGTACCAGCTCAACGAGGTTTTTCTGGGTGGCACAAATCACGCGCACATCCACGTGAACTTCGTGATCCTCCCCTACGCGACGGAAGGTCCCATCGTTCAGGAAGCGCAGCAGTTTGGCCTGCATGCGCGGCGACATTTCGCCAATTTCGTCCAGCAGCACGGAACCGCCATTCGCCTGCTCGAAGAAGCCTTTTTTGCCTTCCGGGGCGTGACCAAACAGCTCGCTTTCGACGGCATCCTCAGGAATAGAGGCACAGTTCAGCGCCAGATACGGTTTTGCCGCGCGTGGGCTGGCAAGATGCACGGCGTGGGCCAGCAGATCCTTCCCGGTCCCGGTATCGCCGGTAATCAGCAGCGGCGCGGTCAGGCTGGCGAGCTTACGGGCCTGATCGACCACATGACGCATTTTCGGGCTGACGGCAATGATCTGGCTGAACGCTCCCACATCCTGGCTGGAGAGATTTTGCAACTGACGGCCCATCCGCACGGTAGAGCGCAGCATGATAACGGCCCCGGTCAGAACGCGAGTGTCGTTCTCTCCTTTCAGGTACACCGGCGTAATCTCCATCAGGAAATTCTGCCCGTTGATCACCACATGCTCGCTATGCGTATTTTGCGGGTTGCTGTCCAGCCAGCGCTGGAAATTAAACCCCGGGATCAGCTGCGCGGCATGGTGATGAGTGAGCTTGTCCTGACTCTGGGCGAACAGCTGGCAACTCGCATGGTTTACCCGCTCAACTTTGCTTTTCAAATCCAGTGACAGGAAAGGCTCTGGCATGGCTTCAAGCAAGGCGCTCAGGGCGAGGTGCTCGCGCTCAGACGGCATCCAGGGAATGGTGCGTACATCCGTAACGCCAGCGATACGGCGGATTTCAGCCATCAGGCTGCTAAAAGTATTAAATTCAATTTCGGCAAAATTGAGGTAAATTCGCCCGACAGGATCAATCTCGATGCCACGTAAATCAATGCTACGTAAAACAAGGAGATCGAGTAACTCGCGGGTCAGACCGAGACGGTCTTCACAGAAGACTTCAAGACGCATGGGAAATTCACCGTTTTAAGCCAATAACCTTAAAATGATATGTCAGAACACGGTGATGCGGAAGATGGCTGTCAAGAAAGATTGACAGCCAGCACGATAAGTAAACAAACCGGTTACTGAACCGGTTTTTTATTGAGCGTCTCTTTGAGCTGCCCAATCAATTCACGACGAAAATCGCCCAGGCGCGGTTTATCTCCGTCGATCCACGGCAGTGGTCGGCAGACTTCCATCGCTTTAATGCCCAGACGTGCGGTTAACAACCCTGCCCCAATTCCCTGCGCGGCACGCGCTGAGAGACGGGCCGCCAGATCCTGCGACATCCAGTCCATGCCGACTTCGCGCACCAGCTCACTGGCACCTGCAAAGGCGATGTTCAGCAACACCAATTTAAAGAGCCGCAGCCGGCTGTAGTAGCCAAGCTCAATACCGTAAAGACTGGCGATACGGTTTATCAGGCGCAGGTTACGCCAGGCGATGAACGCCATATCCACCAGCGCCAGCGGACTGACCGCGATCATCAGCGTTGATTCCGCCGCAGAGC
Organism: Enterobacter cloacae complex sp. 309I3; assembly: GCF_050031595.1. Taxonomy (NCBI): domain Bacteria; kingdom Pseudomonadati; phylum Pseudomonadota; class Gammaproteobacteria; order Enterobacterales; family Enterobacteriaceae; genus Enterobacter; species Enterobacter cloacae complex sp. 309I3. The sequence continues at coordinate 2,650,817 of NZ_JBLGWI010000001.1, forward strand.
GGCTAATCTCGCGCCGCGCCTGAGCATCCAGCACAGGCTGCACCATATGCGAGTAGAGCGTCACCACCTCCCTGTCATTTTGCGTTTCGTGAATGGCGGCATACCAGCGCTGCAGTGCCGGGTGCGACTGGTCAATCCCCGCCTGCGCCGCCAGCTTTTCGCAGAATGCCCGACCCTTTCCGGTACCGTGGCTGTGCAGCAGATCGCGTGCTTCATCCCGTTCATGCGCACGCTGCCTCAGACGCCACAGTCGACGCCACTCGGTGACAACCGACCCTACGCCTGCCCCCACGATCAACGCCCCCGCAGCACAACCGCCCAGCGCCACCCAGTCCTGGGTTTGCCAGGCGTTGATACCCCATTGCACGCCTTGTCCCACCACGCTTACGCCGAAGAGCGCCAGCCCGGCCGTGACCATCTTACGCCACAGGCTACGTTTCGGACGTAAAGCAGCCTCAACGACCGCTTCCGCCTGGCCCTCCTCAACGGACGGCTCGTCAGTCAGGGCCGGCGCAAAATGTTCTGCCTGCTCGCCGCTGAACGTCTGCGCCGTTTTAAAGGCCTCCTGCTGCGCCTGCTCAAGCGTCCCGGTAAAGTCAATGCGGGGTTTTAACGGTTCCGTCATCGCAATTTATCTCCAATCAAAAACTCCAGCGCCGCATCCAGACGAATGTGCGGTAACGGCTGATCGACGGTCATGACCTGTGGGCGGAAGGCTTCAAACTGGAAGCCCTGGCTCTGCCAGAATGCCTGCCCCGGAAGGCGTGCAGGCACTTCGCCCGGATACACGGTCAGCGGTTCGCCGTCGCTGAGGCGATTCCCCCGCAGGGCCGGGATTTTCTCGCCGTTAAGATCAATCAGCCCACTTTGCGTCGCCTGTACGGAAGCCAGCCCAAGACAATCCATGCTGATCCCTTCGAACGCCGCATTTTGCCAGGCGTCCTGCACCAGTTGCTGTAACAGCGACACCATGTTGGCATGCTGATCAACCGTTACGTGATCGGCCTTGGTGGCCGCAAACAGCAGTTTGTCGATCACCGGGGAAAAGAGGCGGCGAAACAGCGTACGCTGTCCGTAGTGAAAACTTTGCATCAGTTGCGTCAGCGCCAGGCGCATATCGTTGAAAGCCTGCGGCCCGCTGTTGAGCGGTTGCAGGCAGTCCACCAGCACAATCTGACGATCGAAACGTAAAAAGTGGTTTTTATAAAAACCTTTCACCACTTTTTCACAGTAGTAGTTGTAGCGCTCGCGCAGCATCCCGGCGTTGGTGTGCTTGTCTGCCTGCGCCAGCTTTGCCTCTCCCACGCCATCCACGTCGGGCCACGGGAAGAACTGCAGCGCAGGCGCACCCGCCAGGTCGCCCGGCAAAACAAACCGTCCTGGCTGGATGAAGTGAAGCCCTTCCTGTTTGCACTGATGCAGATAATCCGTCCAGGCTTCGGCAATCGCCGCCAGGCGGTTCTCATCTGCGGGTGCCAGCGGATCTAATCCTGCGCATAACTGCCGCCATTTTGCCGACCACTCCGCGCGGTGACCCTGTAACAAACCGGTCATTTGTCGCGACCAGCTGAGATAATCCTGCGCCAGCATGGGTAAATCGAGCAGCCATTCGCCCGGGTAATCCACAATCTCCAGATAGAGCGTGGAGGTATCCTTGAAGTGGCGCATCAATGATTCATTGGAACGAAAACGCAGCGCGAGACGGATTTCACTCACCCCTCTCGTGGGTGTCGGCCACGCGGGTGGGTCACCGTAAAGCTGTGCCAGCCCTTCATCATAGGTAAAGCGAGGGATACCGAAATCGCGCTGGGGAACGCGCTTAACGCCCAGCAGACGCTCTTCCCGCACCGCACTGAGCAGCGGCAGGCGTGCCCCGGCGTGCAGGTTCAGCAGCTGGTTAACCATCGCCGTGATAAACGCCGTTTTGCCACTGCGGCTAAGCCCGGTGACCGCCAGACGCAAATGGCGATCGACGCCTCGGTTCACCAGAGAGTTGAGTTCGTTTTTAAGTCGCTTCATCGCCGTCCTTCGTCGCTGGAAGCCTGGAATGACTTGCTTCAGAATACAGTAAATGGGGGCAGATCGTTGATTATCAATTCATAATTATTGCTATTGCCGTTTTTTCTCCAGTAAGATGAACGACATTGCCGTCCCGGAGTGAGTAAGGTGTATGTCACCCACCATCTATGATATTGCGCGCGTTGCTGGTGTTTCTAAATCAACCGTGTCCAGAGTGTTGAATAAACAAACCAATATTTCTCCTGAAGCGCGAGAGAAAGTGCTGAAGGCGATTGAAGAGCTAAATTATCAACCAAATAAACTTGCCCGCGCTCTGACCTCATCTGGCTTTGACGCCATTATGGTGATTTCCACCCGCTCAACAAAAACCACTGCCGGTAATCCTTTTTTCTCCGACGTATTGCACGCCATAACCGCCAAGGCGGAACAGGAAGGGTTTGATGTTATTTTGCAAACGTCAAAGAGCAGTGAAGATGACCTGCTAAAATGCGAAAGCAAAATAAAGCAGAAAATGATCAAAGGGGTCATTATGCTGAGTTCGCCTGCCAATGAATCCTTTTTCTCACGGCTCGATATGTACGGTGTGCCGGTAGTCGTAATCGGTAAAGTTGAAGGCGACTTTCAGAATATTTACTCCGTCGATACCGACAATTTTCGTGACAGCGAGATGCTGACCGACACGTTTATTAAAAACGGGCGGAAAAAAATTGCCTGTCTGCATGCGCCACTCGATTATCACGTGTCTATTGATCGTCTGGCGGGTTATAAAGCCAGCCTGGAAAAGGCGAATATTGCTGTTAACCCGGACTGGATCATTGATGGCGGTTATACCCATGAGAGCGCACTTTCAGCGGCCATTACGTTGTTGTCTTCATCCACCCCACCGGATGCGGTATTCGCCACCGACAGCATGAAATTGCTGAGTCTTTATCGCGCTGCGGATGAGTTAAATTTGATGCTACCTGAGCAGGTTGCCGTGGCGGGTTACAGCGATCCGATGCTCTCCCTGATTCTGACGCCTGCGCCAGCTGGATTTGATATTCCTACGCGCAAGCTGGGCGAAGAGAGCTGCGACCTGCTTTTCAGGCGTATCTCCGGTAAACCCGCCCCGCATAAGGTGCTGATTGAGACCCACTTTTCGTTCGCTGATTCTCTTCGCTAAAACCAGGGGCTGATAGCCCCTGGTGAACAGCCGATCAGAAGGCGTAATTCACGCCCACGCCCGCATAGTGGAATCGATCGCTTTCGCCTTCATCGTGGTTTTCCCATTCATAGGCATACTCCAGCGTCATTGAAAGACCGTTATTGAAATCGTAGGCATAAAGCAGGCCCAGACGGTTGAAATCATGCCCTTCACGCTCAGGATCGTCTTGCCAGTCCCAGTTTGACCAGCGGTCGAGCCCCAGGCGGGTATACGGCGTCAGCGTGGTATTGCCTAATGAAATGGGTAAATAGGCGCGGATCTCCTGCGTTGAAAACTCACCGTTATTACGTGAACTGTCCATATTAAAACCGCGCTCTAAATAGTAATTCACTTTTGCAGCGAAGGTTTCATTAATGGTCCAGGTAAAGCCCGTTTCTGTTTCAACGCGACTGTCGGCATAACCCGTTTTTTCCAGGTCGTTGGCAAACTGATACATGGCAAACCAGCCGCCGAAACGCCAGTCATCGCTTAACTTAATATCCCAGTCTGGTTGTATTTTGTAGCGCTGCATATTCGCGCTACCGTCTTTCGCGCCGTGTTCATCTTTGAAATGATAACCGTAATTACGGAAGCCGCCGGTCAGGCCGAGGGTAAAATCATCGGTTCCAATAAAACGATAGCGCAGCTCGAATTCGGGACGATCAAAATAGGTCCCGCGGGTCATACTGCTGTAATCAACGGGGCCTTCCTGATACATGGCAAGGGAAATCGTCCACGCATCCCATGTGGCGTTAAACCACACGGAGGGTTCATATAATCCGTCTTTATCATCCCCCTGACCTTCGACGTTTTCAATTTCATACATGGCACCTATATTAAAATTCCAGTGTGGTGTCGGTTCTGAGGCGTGTGCGTAGCTAACCCCTGCGCATAGAATAAGCGCAGCACTTCTTAGTAGAGTACTCATTAAAATATTCCTTTATAATGGACAAACAAAAAAACCGGAAATTAATATTTCCGGCGAACATTTTTATTATCTGATTGCCGCTTCTGTTTCCGCGTCAAAAAAATGACACTTATTCATATCGAACTGAATGCCGATATTATCCCCTGCAGCATAATCAGTGGCAGCCCCTGCCCGGACGACCAGTTCGTGGCCCCCGACGGTGGCATACAGCATAAATTCAGCACCGGTCAGTTCGGCAACGCTGATTTTAACGGCAATCGCCTCACCGCTGGCTTGCGAGGTGAAAATATCCTCCGGTCTGATGCCAAAGACCACGGCTTTACGTTGATACCCCTGAGCGTTAAGTACCGAGAGCATATCTTCGGGGATCTCCAGGCGCAGCGTTTCCGTCACGAAGAAGCGTTCATTGATCGCCCCCCGAATAAAGTTCATTGCTGGCGAACCAATGAAACCTGCCACAAACATATTTGCCGGTTCGTTATAGACCTGCTTCGGCGCGCCCACCTGCTGAATGTATCCATCTTTCAGGATCACAATGCGGGTTGCCATCGTCATGGCTTCGGTCTGATCGTGCGTCACATAAATCATGGTGGTATTCAGCTTTTGATGCAGCTTGCTGATTTCGGCACGCATTTGAACACGCAGTTTAGCGTCAAGGTTTGAGAGCGGTTCATCCATCAGGAAGACGCCCGCTTCACGCACAATCGCCCTGCCTAATGCCACGCGCTGGCGTTGGCCACCCGACAACGCACCGGGCTTACGCTTGAGGTAATCGCGCAGCCCAAGAATCTGAGCGGCCCAGTTAACACGCTCTTCAATGACAGCGGGCGCGATCTTCTGCATCTTCAGCCCAAATGCCATGTTGTCGTACACCGTCATATGGGGATACAGCGCATAGTTCTGAAAGACCATCGCAATATCCCGGGACTTGGCCGGGACATCATTCATACGCACGCCGTCAATCACCAGTTCACCGGCGCTGATCTCCTCCAGCCCGGCAATCATGCGCAGCGTCGTCGATTTACCGCAGCCCGATGGCCCGACGAAAACGATGAATTCTTTATCCTCAATGTCGAGGTTGAAATCTTTGACCACATGGACCTGGTTGTCATAGATTTTCTGGATATGTTTTAGCGATAGTTGTGCCATTCTTAATTCCTTATCAGTACCGTCCGGGAAGCCCAGAAATCTGTCAGGCATTTCCAGGTCAGCTCCCGCGTTGAATGAAGTTGAAGTCCCGCATGGTTGAGGCCTGCCCCTATTCCCACCGACAACATCCCTGCGGCGTTGATCGCCTCAACGCCGGAGGCGGCATCCTCAATCCCGATGGCCTCCTCCGGGAGGACGTTAAGACCCGCGCAGGCAGCAAGGAAGATTTCCGGGTCCGGTTTGGAGCGGGCAATACGGGACGCATCGGCACAGAAATCAAACGCCCTGTGGATCCCCAGCGCCTGCAAAATGCCGGGAGCGTTGAGTGAAACAGACGCCAGCCCAATTTTGACGTTTGCCGCGCGTATGTCGGCCAGCACCTCACGAATGCCCGGGAGCAGTGACGCTTGCGTAAGCGATGCCAGCGACTGGACATAGAGCGCGTTTTTTTTACACGCAAGCGCCAGGCGCTGCTGTTCGTCGAACGCCTCTTCTTTGCCACCGTGACGCAGGATCCGCTGCAGGGAATCCATGCGGCTAATCCCTTTCAGCGTTTCATTAAAGGCTTCATCAATGGTGATCCCGACCTCCTTCGCGACAGCGCGCCAGGCCAGGAAGTGCAGATGAGCGGTGTCGGTGATCACCCCATCCAGATCGAATACAACGGCATTAAGGTTCATCTCTTCCCTCCGTGGTAGCGGTCCCAGTAACAGACGTAAGAAAATCCTTGCAGGACAAGACCTGCCGTCCCGAAAGCTGGAGGGTTTTACCCCAGAGCGTTAGCGTGACAGGAGCGGAGCTGGTCACCGTGAGTGTCTCTTTCGTCACGATGAAGTGCAGCTGCGCATTCTGCCAACGCAGCGGAAACGCCAGCCTTTGCCAGTGCGCAGGCATCCTGGGTGCCAGATGTAACTCCCCGTCCACGATCTGCAGCCCGGCAAATCCCTGAATAACACCTGACCAGATCGCACCTGTCGCGGCAGCATGAATACCGTCATCACTGCTGTGCGGATCGTCGCCCAGATCGATGGCAATGCCATCACGCCAGAAGGCGTAAGCCCCTTCTGTATCACCACAGCGCGCGTTCACAATCCCGTGGATGGCTTTGCTCAGAGACGAGTCATGAATTGTGCACGGCTCATAGAATGCCAGGTTGGCCGCGCACTGCTGCGGCGTAAAGCGTTCCGGCAACAGGTAATTAAGCATTACCACGTCGGCCTGTTTGAGGATCTGCATCTCGTTAACTTCAGCGCGCGAGTAATCCAGCAGAATGGTCTGCTTGCCCGCTTTGGCTTTATAGCGGCTCAGATCGATCGCTGGTTTGGACATGAAGGTGTCATCCTGCGGTATGACCCCGTCGGCGTTAGCCTCGGGCAGCCATAAGCGCGACAGGAACCGTTGCGCATTTTCCGTAAAACGCGCATCTTCACGCTCAAACATTGACATAAACCGGCAGGCACTGGCGACGTTGTGCCACGCCAGATAGTTGGTGTAGGCGTTGTTATTCACGTGCTCCGTGTATTCATCCGGCCCGATCACGTCATGGATCTCCAGACGGTCGCCAACTTCCGTCGCGCGTCCCATCCAGAACAAAGCGGTTTCCATGAGCAGCGTCAGGCCTTCATTGCGCATAAAGGCGTCATCGTGCGTTGCCTGCCAGTAGGCGACAACGGCCCACGCAATATCCGCCACGATATGATGTTCAGCCAGCGCGGAGGCCACTTTCTGACGTACGCCCGTGCGGATGTTGATCGCTGCGAATTCCGGCGTCTCTTCCTGACCGCTCGCGGCACTCTCCCAGGGGAACAAGGCGCCAGGCCAGCCGTTCCGGCGTGCTTTTTCCCGCGCCCCCGGCAGGTTAAGCCACCGGTAGCGCAGCAGACGACGGGCAACATCTGGTCGGGTAAAGAGATGGAAAGGCAGCAGGAAAATTTCGGTGTCCCAGAACACGTGGCCTTTATAGCCCTCCCCGGTCAGGCCCTTGGCCGCAATACTGCTCCGTTCATCATGGGCAGGCGTCATGGCCGTGAGGTGCCAGACCGCGTAATCCAGCGCCAGCTGATCCTGATGTTCGGTCGACGTGACGTCCACCCGGCAGTCATGCCAGACCTTTTTCCAGGCGCACGCCGCGCTTTCGAGTAACGCGGCATACCCTCTTGTCGCGCAGGTTTTGAGCTCAGCCAGAGCATTGCGGGCAAACGTGTCCTGTGAAAGCGCTTTATCGCTGCGATGCGTCACCCAGACCAGCTTCTCAAGCGTGACAGTGTCACCCTGAGCGACCTTTACGGCGTGATGAACCGTGATACGCCGGTTTTTCGCGGTAAAGCAGCTGTCGCTGGTGGTTGAGAGACGACAGCATGCCGATATCACCACATCCGCAGCGCGATCCTGCGTTTCATACACGCCCTGCATGTAGTATTGGTCAAAGACTCTGACCGAGATTTCATCCAGATGCTGACGGCCGCTGTTGGTTTGCGTCGCATCAATCCCGGTGCTCAGCATAACGTCTGATGAGGCATCCAGCGGAGTGATGGAGAGCTGCATTGCCACCAACGGCAGTTGATCCAGTGAGACAAAACGGCGGCTTTCCACACGGTAGCGCTTTCCGTCTGGCGAGCGCCACACCACGCGACGACGCAGTTCGCCATTGGCAAAATCCAGCTCCCGCTGCCAGTCAATAATCTCCCCTGACAGCAAGGTGAAATTGATGCCGTCCAGTTCGATATCCATGCCGATGATGTCAGGCACGTTGATCAGTTCGTTGGTCTCATTACGACCTGCACGATGATAAAGCCCGGCAAGATACATTCCCCGGGTCTGCTGCGTGTAGTTTTCCTCATGCGCCGCACGTATGCCCATATAGCCGTTGCCGCCGGCCATGATTGACGCGTATTTATTGAGGCTGTGAGGGCAAAAACCCGGATCGTTTAATACAGACAGGTTCAGCATAACGTTACGCTTTCCCCTTTTTCTGCCGCCTCGTACAGTGCGGCGACCAGTTGCTGGATCACCAGCCCTTGTTCGGCATCGGCAATCATAACCGGCTCTCCCATGACGTGACGGACAAACGCATCCATGCTGCGTAAATGCCGCTGATCGTCTGCCTCTTCGCGCAGGGACAGGGTCTGCAAAACTCCGCCTTCATCGGTGTAAATATGGGCCGGGAACAGCGTTGCCCCCGCTTTTTCACCGCAAAAGGCGACATTCATGATGGACTGCTCGCGGATATTGAGCGCAAAGGAGGTATCCAGACGCAGAATGCCGCCATTGCAAAATTCAATCGTCCCGAACAGGGCATCTTCAACGGTAAACTGTGCAGGATCCCATTCACCAAACTGGCCACTGTTTTTGCGGTTTCCCAGTTTTTGAAAGCTGTGGGCCGTCACGCGTTTTACCGCCGGGAAACCGAGTACATACATCGCGGCATCGAGCATATGGATGCCAATATCAATCAGCGGCCCGCCCCCCTGCAGTGCTTTATTGGTGAATACGCCCCAGCCGGGAACGCCGCAGCGGCGCAATGCCTGCGCCGTGGTGAAGTAGATTTCACCCAATGTCCCGTTCATTACCGCCTCACGCAGCAGTTGCGTATCACGTGCAAAGCGGTGGTGAAAATCATAGGCCAGCACTTTTCCCGCCGTTCGGGCCGCCACACGCATCCGGTCGGCTTCATGTGGCGTCATGGCCGGGGGTTTTTCGCACATTACATGGCACCCGGCTTCCAGGGCTGCCATCGCATGTTCAAAATGAAAACGGTTGGGCGAACAGACGCTCACCACATCCGGTTTGACCGCCTGCAGCATTTCATTCACGTCCTGCCATGCCGACGGAATGGCATGGCGTTCAGCAAACGCCTGAGCCTGTTCAGGATGGCTGTCCATGACAGCCACCATCTGAACATCACTGCGCGTGGAGTAATACGAGGCATGCACTTTGTCCGCGACCTGCCCGGCACCAATAATGGCGACACGCAGAGGCGAAGGTGTTAAAGCACTCATCACGCTGGTCATCCTTAGCATTCACGCAGATAAGTGAGAGAATCCTGATAGGCCTTCGCAGGATCGTCAGCGCGAACGCGGCACTCGTAAACAACGTAACCCTGATAACAATCGGCACGCAGCTGGTCGAACAGAGCGGCAAAATCAAGAGAGCCGCTTCCCGGCTGATAACGATGGTTATCGGCAATATGCACATGGCCCAGCAGGTCGCGGTTCTGGTGCAGCGCTTCCGTCAGCGAGTCTTCTTCAATATTCATATGATAGAAATCGCCGATAATCTGCACATGTTTCAACCCATTCTCTTCGATGTAGCGACGTGCATCCGCGAGGGTGTTGATCATGTGATCCTGATAGCGGTTCAGCGGCTCCAGGTAAACGGTGGTGCCGGTACGCGCCGCTACCTCATCCAGCCAGCGCAGCGAGGCGCTCACCGCCTTGCGGTCTCCTTCAAGGCTACGCGGCGACGTCATCGGCGGCAGGCGGAAGGTAAACATCCCCCAGGCGGCAGGAACAACGATTCCTTTTCCGCCCACCTCTGCTAACGCTTCAAGGATGCGTTCGATCTGCGTTAATCCGTTCAGGCGACGCTCTTCGATGAAGTCACCAATCCAGCCATCGTACCCGCCGCAGGCCGTGGTTACCGGCAGCCCTGTAGCCTTAATGGCCGCTTTAACCTCTTCAAGGTTCTCCACCAGCAGCTTGCCGTCTATCTCATACCCATCAAAGCCCATGGCTTTGATGTATTGAAATTTTTCCAGGATATTGGTCGGGAAAAAGGCCTGGTTTTGCGTTGCGATTTTCATTTTCATGCTCTCCTTAGCTCAGAACGTGACGCCCATTTTGATACTCAGTTCAGGATGCTGATCGACATACGTCATGTAGCTCTCAGCGCTGGTGGTAAACGTTACGACCGGGTCGATTAAATCTTCGCAATTGAGATAGCCGTTCATCAGCAATTCCCAGCAGGTCTCTTCAATACGCTTACGGTTCCAGCGTGGGTAATCAGGATTTGGCTCACTGCAGGCGCGGGAGAAGACAATTTTCGCATTATTGAAATGCGCTTCGCGGCCGAGGTTAAAGCCTTCCGCGAACGGTTTCGCAAAGGCCACGTATGAGATGGTGCCGCCGTAAGCGAGTCCGCGCAGCGCAGACTGCAGCGCATCAGCAAAGCCGCTGGTTTCGATAATCACATCCGCGCCCTGCTTGCCGGTCAGTTTTTTGATTTCCAGACCAACATCCGTGCCAATCGGATCCAGACAGTGATCCGCCCCATGGCGACGGGCGATGTCGCAGCGGTGCGCGATAGGATCGACACCGATAACGATTGACGCACCGGCTTTCTTTGCCAGCTGGATGGCAATCTGACCAATCGCGCCAAGCCCAACGACGACGACAAAATCCCCTACCCGCACATTGGCGTCACGTACGCCGCTCATTGCGAATTGTGCCGGGTCGTAGCAGACCGCATTTTTCCAGGAGGCGCCCTGAGGCATTTTGCGCAGTTTGTAGTTGTTGACGGCATTCACAATGACCGTTTCCTGTAGCGGTCCATAACAGCAAACGCGGTCTCCGACACGGTATTCCGTTACGTCAGCGCCACACTCAATGATGTCCCCGACAATCATGTTCCCGAGCTGGAATTTGCCAAACTCGATCCCGCGAGCCGCCCCCTCTTCACGCGGCGTAAAGAGCTGCCAGTCAGGGTTAAACTCTTCGTCGATAAACGGACTCGCCGCCCTGAAATCCACCACTTCGGTGCCGTGTTTCGGTGCGCCAAAGCGGGCGCGAATTTTCACTTCATGAACGGCAACAGGACGGTCTTCATATTCGACCAGCGCAGCCACACGCGGCGCTGTCGCAACTAACTTCTTCATTACTCACTCCTTGTTAAAATTGGCCGCCTCAGCCCTTAACGCCACCGGCGGTCAAACCACTTTTAATAAAACGTTCAGACAGCGCATACATGATGACCACCGGCAGTGCCGTCACCAGCGATGCCGCCATCATGCGGCCCCAGATGTAATCTGGCGTACTGAAAAGGGTGTTCAGCCCGACCGGCAAGGTGAAGTTGCTGGCGCTGGACAGGAAAATGGAGGCAAACAGATAGTCGTTCCACGCCACCATGAAGCAGTAGACAAAGACCGACACCAGACCCGAAATCGCCAACGGAACGGTAATGCGAAAGATGATTTGCAGGCGGTTAAGGCCATCCATCATCGCGGCTTCTTCTATTTCGTCCGGGATGGTGTCGAAATAGCTGCGCAGCATAAACACCGCCGTGGGTAACGTCTGAGTCACCATGGTGATAATCAGCGCCAGTTCGGTGTCATAGATGCCGAGCGCGGTGATGATTTTGAACAGCGGCACCACCAGCAGAATCCCTGAAAACATGTAGACGGTGTAGAAACTGGCGTTGATCGTCGTGCGCCCTTTAAAACGCAGTTTGGATAAGGCGTAAGCCCCCAGCGTGCCGAGAAACACGGCAACGATCGACGAAGTCAGTGACACCACCATGCTGTTACGGAAGTAATCCACAAACGGGAAAATCAGCGGGTTAAAGATGTCGATGTAATGCTGTAACGTCCACTCCTGCGGCAGAATAGTCGGATGCAGCGATATCGCCTCTCTGGCGCTTTTAAAGGATGTCATCAGCATCACGAAAAATGGGAACAGCGTGATAATCAGGAACGCCGAGAGCCCCAGATAAAAACCAATACGTCCCAGTACGCGTTTATTTGTTGCCATTGAGATTTACCCTTTTTCTGGTCAGCAGAATGACGGCGAAAATGATCACAAACAGCACCACTGAGATAGCCGCAGCTTTACCCAAATCGTTAAAGGCAAACGCCGTTTTGTAGAGATAGACGCCCAAAATATCGACTTTGGTAGTCAGCAGGTACACGTCCGCAAACATGTAAAACATCCAGATGGTTCGCAGCGTGATGACCGTGGCCAGCACCGGCATAATCGCGGGCAGCGTGACGATGCGAAAACGTTGCCAGCCATTCGCGCCATCCATTTCTGCGGCTTCGTATAACGATTTATCAATCGTTTGTAAGATCGCGAGAAACGAGATAAACGCATACGGGAAGTAGCGCCAGATGGCGAATAGCACCACCAGCACAAAGCTGCTGCCGGGGTTGTCGAACCACAGCGGTGCCTGGTCATACAGATGCAGCAGGTCTACCCCAAGGTAGTTCACGATGCCGTAGCCGTTGTTGAACATGTACTTCCAGGCAAACACCAGTGAAATAGACGGCGTGACGTAAGATAAAATCACCAGCGAACGCGCCGTTTTGCGTAGCCGAAACTCCCGGTTAAAGAAGATGGCGACAGCCAGCCCGAGCCCCGTGCTACCTATCACCACCAGGGCCGTATACCAGAAGGTCATCCACAGGGAGTGCCAGAACGCTGCATCACTCAAAATACGGATGTAGTTATCCAGCCCAACAAACACCGCGCTAATGCGCGGGTTTAGCGGCAAGCGTAAGAAACTGATTTCAATGTTGGAAATCATTGGCCAGGCCACAAGGCCCCCCAGCAAAATCAGGCTGGGGGCCAACAGCAGCATGGCGAAAGGCATATCTGAACGACCAGAAAACAACGTCTTCATAATTTCCTTCCGCAGAAGCGCTCCTATCGTTGTGAAACCAGGTCAGTCAGGCGTTTCTGGCTGTTGCTTAACGTGGTGTTGAGGTCTTGCTGACCTACCGTCACGTTATGCACCATCGAACTGATGATGCCGGAACCTGTCACGTCGCCCATGCGGGTAAAGTTTTTGTCGCCCACGGCCCCAAATACCTGCACATTCGGGAACTGTGCGATCAGCTCATACGGCAGTTGACCAAAGGCTTTGATGACCTCGTTGTTTTTCCAGCTCTCGGTATCCACCACCAGATTGTTCACCGGTAACGCCGCCCCCGGAGACATCATGACCCAGTCCGAGGCGTTCTGAGCCTGCTCCATCCATGTCACAAATTTCTCAGCGGCTTTGGTTTCTTCTTCAGTCTGGCCGGTCGTGATCGTCAGCGACGTCACCATGCCGTAAACCGCAGACGATTTTTCCGTTGGAACCACGAAGCCCAGGTTGGCAGGATCCCCTTCTTTAAACACGGCAGGCAGAATGTAGGTGGAGTAAACCGCCATTGGCGCGGAACCGTTCATGAACGCGTCTTTGATCTCCATGACGTCGTTCGAGCCTGGCATCGTGTTCTTCGCCAGTTCTTTATAAAACGCCAGCGCGTTTAACATTTCAGGCGTATCGATCTGGATGTTGCCCTGCGCGTCGAAGACGTTTGCCCCACCTGAAAGGGCAAACTGGGAGAAGGCCTGCTCGGTCATGACGCTTTCAGCGGTAGGAAGCGCGATACCGTAGTGTTTCTTAGCCGGGTCGTTGAGCATCTGACTGGCTTTCAGCAGCTGTTGCCAGTTATGCGGCTCTTTAATACCCGCCGCGGCGAGAACATCTTTGTGGTACCAGACGCCTGACAGCCAGGCGCTAATTGGCACCCCCGTCCACGCGGTGCCGTCTTCCGTGCGAACAACACGGAGAATGCCGTCATAAAATGTCTTCTCACCGACGGCTTTAATGGCTTCGCCAATTGCGTCACGGTCCAGCAACTGCTCTTTATCCATCACTTTTGCATAGTCATGGCTGACCTCAATCACCTCCGGCAGTGCGCCGGTCCGCGCGAGGGTAATGACCTTGGTGTTGTATGCATCCTCTTCCACCGGCACCTGTTTCACCGTAATGGAGGGATTCTCTTTCTCGAATTTCTCAATCAGTTTCGTGATGACGGCCTGACGTTCCTGTTCCACCGACGAATGCATAAACTCGATGGTCACAGAAGATTGTGTGTCGTCCTTGCAGCCTGCTAACAGGGCGCACGAAACCAGTGCTGAAATCAGCACAATTCTCGGCATTTTCATTGTTAAGGTCCTTTTTTAGTTTTCTTTAATCCACATAACCTGCCATGGATTTAGGGTCAACGTCGTATCGTTAATATTGTTCCCGGTTATTAAATCTTTTCCTGCCTGACTATTTGAAGTGAGGTGCTGAATATCATTACTGAAATTAAAGAGTGCTGTAATTCGCTCGCCGTTATCGGCAATGCGAACTATTTTCAAAACATGCTCCCCGGATGTTTCAAAGCGCGCCTGACTGTCCGGGTGGAACGCTTTTTCCTGACGGCGTAACGAAATTAACGCACTCAATCCCGAATAAACTTTATGACGAAGGCTATTAATATCGTCGAGTTTATGATCAATTTCACCGGCCTGATATTTCTTTCGGTTTATTGCTCTATTATACCCTAACCGCTCCACACCCTCATAATCATTACGGGAGCCAATAATACTCTGAATATAGATTGCAGGTACACCCGGGAAACTCAACAGAACGGCATGAGCCAGAATAAAACGGGCGATGCGCAGAGTATCTTCATCCTTCTTAGCACTTAATGCATCCAGATAGGTTACATTGATTTCATACGGGCTGCGCGTACCGTCAGGGTTATTTTTCCAGTTAACCATCGCACCTTCCTGCTGGAGTGTTTCTACCAGCGACAGAATTTCCGATTCCGGTAAAATTCCGCGTAACGGATTAAGTCCAATCCCGTCGTGCGAAGCCAAAAAGTTAAACCAGGTGGTTTGCTTTGACGGCAGTTCCAGCGATGAGGCCCACTGACAAAGTGCCCGTACATCCTGACGATGAACGGCATGCAGAACCAGTGGTGGCAAGGAGAACTGATACACCATCTGGGCTTCATTCTTGCCGTCACCAAAGTAAGAAACGTTGTCTTTATGCGGGACATTGGTCTCAGTGATGATCACCGTACCCGGTGCCACAGCGTCCGTAATGGCGCGGAAGAGCTGAATCAAACGGTGCGTTTGTTCAAGATGGATGCAGCTTGTTCCAGGGATCTTCCACATAAAACCGACCGCATCAAGGCGGATATAGCGCGCTCCTTCCATCAGGTAATGGAGAAGCACATCCACCATTGCAATCAACACCTCAGGAGAGGCGAAATTGAGGTCAATCTGATCATCGCTGAAGGTCGTCCACAGATGCCGAACGCTTCCGTCATCAAGTGTAAAAGGTGTCAGGAGAGGCAATGCGCGAGGCCGTGTCACAGCAGATAAATCAGTTTGCGGATCCACGGAAATAAAGAAATCTTCATAGCCCGGTTTTTGCGCAAGATAATGAGCGAACCATTGGCTTTTCGCTGACATATGGTTGCAAACAAAATCGAACATTAAACTGGCATATTGTTTTAATTCAGCAACGTCTTGCCATGTTCCCGTTTCAGGCGCAACGTCATGGTAATCGATAACGGAAAAACCATCATCAGAGGACCACGGGTAAAAAGGTAAAAGATGCACATGAGAAAATGAACGAGAAAGCCATTTGTTATAAAAGCGGGTAAAAACAGGCAGCGCTTTCTCCCCTTTATTGTAGAACTGTTCGGCATAGGTTATCAGGACGATATCTTTTTCATCCCAACCGGATTTACGCCTTTCGGTAATAACAGCAGCAGCTCTGGAGATTTTCCCTGACAGTGTTTCACGGTGCGCCTCTGAAAACGATTCACCGTAAACAAGATTGATTAAATTTTTAATTTTATCGTTCACTTTATTTTTCCATGGTAGCGGTCCCACGGAACGCAATCTACTCCCATGAAAAATATCTGTCAACGGACCTGAGCGGGTAAAAACGTCTTCTCAAGGCAACTCAGCGCAGTAATGTGAGCTGCCGCAAAGAAAGACAGAAAAGGGAAAAAACGAAGAGAAATGCCAGCAGCCCTCCTCTCATAAGAGAAAGACTGCGGTATACATGGGGATCAGGATAAGTATCGACGGGAAAAACGTTTGGCCAGTTTTTGCAGCAGCGGCTCCAGCGCCACGGCCAGCAACAGTCTTACCGGCTTACGGGCAACAGATTTTATTGCCCAGCCAGCCACGCCTGCCGGACCATAACGTAACGCCGTCAGCAGGACCAGTTTACCTGCGATTTTCAGGCCGGGTTTTACCTTCTGACCGGCCTGTTGCCAGTTTTTGTTCATCTATGTTCTCTCTTAAAGCTGACGAAAACGACTTCTCAGCGTAAAGGTATCAGACGTGACGTAACGTTCCATTTCGCGCAACCGCTTTTCACCTGCGGCCAGTTCAGCATCCACCTGGTTCAGAATGTCACTACTGCTCGGTGCGCCTTCTGCAGCCAGTTCACCTTCCGGCATGGGGTCGAGCACAAACGACAATACGATGTACGCCACCAGAGTGATAAACGCCAGACCGAAGAAAATCGATAACACCGTTACCACGCGCACCAGCTTAACCGGTACATCCAGATAGTGGGCAAGCCCCGCACAGACGCCGCGAACCATGCCCTGCTGTGGGATCCGCCACAGCTTTTTATTCAGATTCAGTCCTGACATTAACGCTCCCTCCAGTTCGGGTGTTCCGCATCCAGGATAGCTTCCAGCGCCTGAATACGTTCACGCATCTTACTCGCCTGATCGGACAGCTGTACCAGACGTTGTTGCTCGCTCTGGGAAAGGGCGTCCCGTGAAGAACGGTTGCTGTAGTGCAGCCATAACCAAATCGGCAGCACGAACAGCACGAAAATGGTCAGGGGAATAGCGAGAAAAAGCGCGCTCATGTGTACTCCTTGTCGTACGATGCGTGGCGGCACGCTCAGGTGCCGCATGAATTATTATTGATTGTCTTGCTTCATTTTGGCTTTCAGGGCCGCCAGCTGCTCGCTGATTTCATCGTCGGCTTTCAGATCGGCGAACTGCTGATCGAGCGATTTTTGCTTACCGATGCTGTGGCTTTCCGCTTCCGCTTCCATCTGATCGATACGACGTTCGAAGGACTCAAAACGCGCCATTGCTTCATCAAGCTTACCGCTGTCCAGCTGACGGCGTACATCGCGGGAAGAGTTTGCCGCCTGGTGACGCAGCGTAAGTGCCTGCTGACGCGCACGGGTTTCGCTCAGCTTGTTCTCAAGCTCGCCAATCTCTTTCTTCATACGGGTGAGCGTGTCGTCCACCAGCGTAACTTCATGTTCCAGCGCGGTAACCATATCCGCCAGTTTCTGTTTTTCAATCAATGCGGCACGGGCCAGATCTTCTTTATCTTTACGCAGCGCCAGTTCGGCTTTTTCCTGCCATTCATTAAGCTGGGCGGTAGCCTGCTCAATACGGCGGGTTAACTGCTTTTTCTCAGCCAGCGCACGGGCGGAGGTAGAACGCACTTCAACCAGTGTATCTTCCATTTCCTGAATCATCAGACGCACCAGCTTTTGCGGATCTTCCGCTTTCTCAAGCAGCGAGTTGATGTTGGCGTTCACGATGTCGGCAAAACGAGAAAAAATACCCATAATTCAATCCTCACATTTCTGTTATCGGGCGATGCCCTGCTGTACAGATAATACAATTCCCGTGCCAACTTTTTATCTTATTGATTTCACTGAATGTGATTGATTTTCGATCACGTTGGAACTAAGCTCACCTGGTGAATCTCGCTAAGGAGTGGTTAATTTCATCATGGCTGAATATAAAGACAATTTACTCGGTGAGGCTAACAGCTTTCTCGAAGTACTGGAGCAGGTTTCACGCCTCGCCCCTCTCAACAAACCGGTGCTGATTATCGGTGAGCGCGGCACGGGCAAGGAGCTGATCGCCAACCGACTCCACTATCTGTCCGGGCGCTGGGATGGTCCTTTTATTTCGCTTAACTGCGCCGCGCTGAATGAGAACCTGCTGGATACCGAGCTGTTCGGCCATGAAGCGGGAGCCTTTACCGGGGCGCAAAAGCGCCATCCTGGCCGTTTCGAGCGTGCCGACGGCGGCACCCTGTTCCTTGACGAGCTGGCCACCGCGCCAATGCTGGTACAGGAAAAATTGTTGCGCGTCATTGAATATGGCGAGCTGGAACGCGTCGGCGGCAGCCAGCCGCTACAGGTTAACGTGCGGCTGGTCTGTGCGACAAATGCCAACCTGCCGGAAATGGTGGCTGAGGATAAATTTCGCGCCGACCTGCTCGACCGCCTCGCTTTTGACGTCGTCCAGCTTCCACCGCTGCGTGAACGGCGCAGCGATATTATGCTGCTGGCGGAACAGTTTGCCATTCAGATGTGCCGTGAGCTGGGTCTGCCGCTCTTTCCGGGCTTTAGCGATAATGCCCGGGAGACGCTGCTTAACTACCCCTGGCCGGGGAATATTCGCGAGCTGAAGAACGTCGTCGAACGCTCTGTCTACCGTCACGGCAGCAGCGAAACGGAACTGGACAACATTATTCTCGATCCTTTTCAGCGTAACGCGCCATCTGTTACCGCCCCGGCGCGTTCGAACGATGGGCCCTCACTCCCGCTCGATCTGCGCCAGTTTCAGCATAAGCAGGAACAACAGCTACTGGAGCAGAGCCTGAGGATGGCGAAATATAACCAGAAAGGGGCGGCTGAACTGTTGGGGCTGACCTACCACCAGTTAAGAGCATTGCTCAAAAAGCACCAGATGCGCTGACGGGCAGAGCCATTATGACGGGATTTATCCCCGCGAGGATCCCGCGGGGATAAGAGTCATGCTACCGCAATATGCATCTGCGAAAGCATATCGGTATTCACACCGACCAGCGTGACGCTGCTGTCGCCGTAGGTGAGTAAGGCATTATCACCTTCAAACGACAGGTGGTTGAGATAGCTGTCATTATCGGCAATGTTCTGGTTAGCCATAAAGATCAGGCTGTCGCTGGCGGAGAGGTTATAGACCGTGTCATGACCAAAATCACCGTAGAAGAGAAGCGTGTTTTCGCTACCGTTAAGGTGGATGGCGTCATCGGCATACCCGGAAACCACATTGTTGTTGTTACCGTTTACGCTGATCTCACTGTCATTGGCTCCTGAATAGAACCAGCTGTCATTACTGGCGGTCGAGATAGTGAAGCTGTTCTCTGTATCGGCGTAATAGCTTTTCGCATACGCGATTGAGCCACTGTCACCTTCTAAGCCATAATCCGTGACCTGCCATGTCGCGTTCTGGTTGATGTTAATACCAAACAGGCTGAACAAGGTGTGGTCTGCGTTAACGTAATGGATATCTTCCGCCCGTGTAATATCGCCGGTGGAATATTTAAAGTACAGCGTCCCTTCTGCATCGTGGCTAAACGTAAAATCGGCAATATGACATTCCGTTACGTAGGTGTTAGTCCCTGTGCCACCATAAATAACGTTGTAGCCGCTGTGATCTTTAAAACTGTCATCTCCGCCACCACCGCAGAGATAATCGTTACCCTTCCCGCCTTGTAATAAATCATTTGTTTCGGTACCAATAATAAATGTCGACCCCACATGCGTTACGGATTTATTGAGATCCGAAACCCAGGTCGTGGAACGGTATGCTTCAGAAAGATTAGAAACAATGATATTGGAATTTTGATGGGTGAAATCATAGATTTCAGAATCCATAATTCGTAATGCACCGTCCGTATAGCCCTGACCGGAGTGCCCGGCCCAGGACGCCATATTCGCGATCGAAAAGATCTTACAATCGTTGGTCAGGCCGGCATAGTAATCATTAAAGGAGACGATGTTGTTGGTGCAGGTTTCAAGCGGCGTGTCGTGGTTAAATAAACTGTCCAGCGTCAAGCTATGACCCGTTAACACACGAAATACCGGATCGTTCTCATAACCAATATTAAGCACTTTGTCATCGGCCAGGTTTTGAGTCGGAGAGGCGAATGCGACGTAGCTTGCGTCTTCAAAGAAACCACCCCACTGGCCCTGTGCGGACAGGGTTGCCATGCTGTTAACAGCCAGTCCGCCAAGACTATGTCCGGTAATGATGATGTCATTACCGGTCAGGCCATTTGCCGTGGCAAACGCGGCCACCGAACTCATGAGGTTTTTATACGCGTTGAGAACATAGTTATCCGCATAGCCGTCGACCAGTGCAGATAATACGTCGCTGACGGTATCCATCGCGGTATTGATGGTATGCTGAAGTGAAGGCGCGCTGGCGTAAGTGCCCGTCCCCCAGAAGCTAATGCCTATATTGACCAGCTTGCCATTGGCGTCATATTTTCCCATAACGTTGCATTCGGCACTGGTTTCAAGAAGACTTTCGCCATAAAAAGCACCATAGGGATTAGTACAGCCGCTGTAGTTAAGCGTGGTCCCGTCTAATACTTTCCAGCCATTTTCTTCTGTATAGGTATAATCAGCATACGTGGCTGCACCAAAATTGATACTTTCAATGGTCAGTGCATCCTTAATAAGCTGCGTGTTTTTCTCGCCCTGATAATCGAATACAGGCATAGTCGTCCCTCTGTTTATTATCAACAATCATTGAGCAAAATACGAATCAAGTAACATAACGTTATCATTGTTTATTTCGCCCGTCTGCGCGAGCAAACTGACCCATGCCTTAATGACAGCATGTTTTTCTGCAGTAAGCTCAACTTTGGTTTTATAGAAAGATTGTTCTGCATTTAATAAATCGATATTCATGCGCTGACCAGCCTGAATGCTTTTTTTCGTCGCTTCAATCTGTCGCCTGGCGGCGTCCACCGCGGAAGCATAGGCAGCAAGGCGCTCTGACGCATGGAGGCATTTATTTAAGGATTTTTTAATTTCGCTGTAGGTCGCCAGCCGCTGTGCATCGTGAAGATATTTTGCCTGCTCATAGCGGGCCGCTGCCTGACGCAGGGACGCTGAAACGCCGCCCCCGGAAAAGAGATCCATGCTGACGCGCAGGCCTATGCTGTCGGTACGATATTTCTGATGAATGGTATTGTCGTTGCTTGAATCGTTCTCCGAATGCATCGCGTAAAGCTGTACCCGGGGAAGCGCGCCAGCGCGGCTGCGTTCAATTTCATAGCGTTTTTCTTCCACGTTATGTCCGGCAGAAAGGATATCGGGATTATGCGCGGCCGCCTTTTGTTCCCAGTATCGATAGTCTCCTGATGCCAGCGGCAGCTTAAGCGGCTTTTCACCGAGTATCGGCAGCGCTGCCGTCTGCGAGAGATCCACGCCCACGATCGCTGATAACGCAACGTTAGCCGTATCCAGCGTATCACGCGCCTCCACCTCATCCGCAATCGCCAGGCTGAGCGCAGAGGCGGTCTCGGTGACATCCGTTACTGCGCCCTCACCGGCCTCGAACTGTCGCTGAGCCTGCTTTTTCTGCTCTTCCAGCCCCTGACGATGCAGAGTCGCAAGCTGGAGCCGTTGATGCGCCTCGGTAAGATCCAGCCAGGCGGTAATGAAGCGGTTTTGCAGATCAATCAGACTGCTTCGGTAGCGTTCATCAGACTGCATTTTTTTGATAATGCCGATGCGATACCCCGCATAGGCATCGTAATCAAACAGCGGCTGAACAACGGTAACCGATCCCGAATAACTGTCATATTGTTGATGTTGCACCACCTCAGAACGCTCCCCCAACAAATTTGTCTGCTGGTACTGCTGCCGCTGCCAGTTACGCGGTGCGCGTTGATAGCTAACGCTGACTTTTGGCAGTAACCCGGCGCGACCGATGGGGATGTACTCTTCTCCGGCAAGCTGATCCTTCACGGCAGCGCGGTATTGCGGATCGTTGTCCAGCGCCATGAACCAGCCCTGAGTCAGTGTCAGCGCACCTGCTGAAAAGGACGTCATCAGCGCGAGCAGATACACAACAGGTATGAATTTTGCGGTAAGCATCTTTACTCCTCGATGAACGACCGCGATGCACGATCCACAATGGGTTTCAGCAGATAGCTCAACAGCGAGCGCTCTCCGGCTTTAATAAAGACCTCTACTGGCATACCCGGTTTAACCTCCTCGCTCTTCAGCTTTTTCATCCCCTCCGGCGTAACGGCGATCTGAATCTTGTAGTAGGGCTGCTGGGTGGTGGGATCGGTCTGGCGATCCGCTGACACCAGCAACACCTGGGCCGGGATTTTCGGCGTGCTTTGCTGGTTGAAGGCGGTAAACATCAGGGTAACGGGCATGCCCTTATGGACTTTATCGATCAGGGCGACGTCAATTTGTGAGTCGATAATCAGGGGGGAGGCCTGCGGGACAATTTCCAGTAGCTGCTCGCCCGCACTCACCACCGCGCTGTCGCTGGCAAGCGCGAGGTTCATTACCACGCCATCCTGCGGTGCGACGACGCGGGTCAGGGAGAGATCGACACCGGAGAGCGTCAGCTGTTTTTTGCTCTCGCTGACCTGCAGGCGAAGCTGGTCAATTTGCGTTTCAATATCTTTCCGGTTGTCAATCAACCGCTGCTGCATGCCGCGTTTGAGCTGGGCGATCTGATTCCCTAACTCTACGATTTTGCTGCGGGTTTCACCCACCTCGCCCGCCAGAGACGCCGATTGCACCTGGATATCGAGATAGCGGTTACGGGGGAAATAGCCCTCTTCCATTAGTGGTTTCAGGTCTTTGAGTTGACGATTTAACAGTGCGAGTCCTTGCGCTTTCGTCTCGCAGGTTCTGGCAAGCGAATCGCGCTGGCGAGCCAGCCCTGCAATGGCCTGAGCGTCATTTTCCTGAGCATTTTTCAGCGCCTCCTGCCGGGCATGCATAAGCTGGCGTTGCTGAGCCACTATGGGCTTGATCGCATCCCGCAGGGCTTCGTCTTCTGTCTCAGGGGGTAAGGTCAGCGTTTGCATGCCCGCCAGCTCAGACTGCAGGCGGCTTTCAGCAATGAGCGACGTCAGATAATGCTGGCGCGCAGCGGAGAGTTGGGCGAGCGACGATTGCTGGCTGAGCAGCACCAGCAGGTCGCCTTTATGTACCGTCTGCCCCTCTTTGACGGCGATGCTTGTCACCACACCGCCTGTGGGTGCCTGAACGGCCTTACGGTAGCCGTCCACCACCACGGTTCCGGTGGAAACAACACCTTTATCCAGCGGCGCCAGTGCCGCCCAGAGCAAGAAAGATCCCAGACCTGCCAGCAACACTACCCAGCCAAGGCGGACAAACGGAACGACGTCAACAAGGGGCGTCTTCTGCGCATCGCTATTATGCATGGACTCTTCCTTGTTCAGCAGGGACGCTGTTTGTCTTATTTACCGGGCGAGCTGATTGCTGTAAGAGTTGTGCCGTTGGGCCATAAAGCTTGGTTTTTCCGCCTTCGAGGACGAGCAGATGGCTGGTCAGCGGCAATATTCCCGGACGATGAGAAATGATGACGACGCTTTTTTTCTGCTGCCGGAGCTGCCGGATAACCTGCTGCAAAGCCTGCTCACCCGATTCATCGAGGTGAGCGTTGGGCTCATCAAGGATCACCAGTGCCGGATTACCGTACAGCGCCCGGGCCAGGCCAATGCGCTGTTTTTGCCCACCTGACAGGGCCATCCCCTGCTCGCCGGTCAGGGTGTTATACCCGTCAGGCATACGCAAAATCATGTCGTGGATCCCGGCCAGCTTTGCCGTGGCGATCAGTTGCGTTGAATCAATCTCCCCAAACTGGGCAATATTCTCAGCGAGGGTTCCCGTGAAAAGCGTAACGTCCTGCGGCAAGTAGCCGATTCCGGGACCAGGCTTCTGCTTCTGCCACTGGTAAATATCTGCCCCATCCAGCCTGACATCCCCCTCTCCGGCAGGCCAGACACCGCACAACACTCTGGCGAGACAGGATTTCCCCGATGCACTGGCTCCCACAATTCCCAGCACCTCACCCGGGTTTACCCGCAGAGTGATGTTTTGCAGTATGGGTTGCCGGGGGTTTCCCGGAGGAAAAACGGTGACATTCTCCACCGTGAGCACTCCCTGCGCAGCCGGCAGGCGTATGCTCTCCTGCGCCGGGGGAAAGTCTCCCGTCAGACGAACCACGCGTTCCCATGCCAGACGAGCTGACCGGTAGCCTTTCGCCACGCTGATGAGTTGTTCCACCGGTGACAGCGCTCTTCCGAGCAAAATTGAGCCCGCGATCATCATACCCGGCGAGATGTCTCCCAGAATCGCCAGCCAGCAGCCCAGCCCCAACATCAGGGACTGAAGCGCCATGCGTACGGTTTTGGTGACGGCAGACATCAATACAGCGCGTTCACTGGCCGCACTCTGGCAATAAAGGAACTGTTGATGTCCGCGCCACCAGCGCGCCTTCACGTTGTCAGTCATCCCCAGGGCATGCAGCGTCTCAGCAGATTGTAAGGAGCTGTTAGCCTGGTGATTTGAGATCAAGGCATACCCCCCCGCTTCATTCAAAAGCTGACGCGTCGTTTTTTCGTTAATAAACGCCAGGGCCAGCAGCAGACATGCGCCTGAAAGCGAGAACACCCCGAGCCAGGTGTTAAAAAGAAAAATAACGCCGAGGTAAACAGGAAACCAAATGGAATCAAAAACCGCAAATAACGCCGGGCCGGTAACAAACTGGCGTATAACGGTGAGGTCGCTGATAGCCTGCCCGGCATTCGGGCTGTGCTTAACAAGATTACTTTCACATGCAGCGGTATAGAGTGCAGGCGAAAGCGCATTATCAAATTGATTACCCAATCGGATGATGACGATGCCACGCGCGTAATCAAGGAGTGCCATGACGGCAAACATAAATAACACCAGCAGCGTCAACATAAAAAGCGTTGTGGTATTCCCGGATGACAGCGCGCGATCGTAAACCTGCAACATATAAATAGATGGTGCCAGCATCAGTATATTTATGACCGATGAGAAAAACGCAATCGTCACGAATATGCGCGTGCGAACGCGTGCAAAATTCT
The DNA here is from genome assembly GCF_050031595.1 of Enterobacter cloacae complex sp. 309I3. Classification (NCBI taxonomy): domain Bacteria; kingdom Pseudomonadati; phylum Pseudomonadota; class Gammaproteobacteria; order Enterobacterales; family Enterobacteriaceae; genus Enterobacter; species Enterobacter cloacae complex sp. 309I3. The sequence goes on from NZ_JBLGWI010000001.1 coordinate 2,675,802, forward strand.
TAATTAGCCCCAAAGGTTCAATCATTCCCTAACTCTCTGATGTTTTGGTCACTTCTCATGCCATGAGAAAGACGCGAGACGTCCATGATGAAAAAGATTTAACATTAAATATAAAAAAAGCAGACAATCAGGTGCAGTGCCGTTCGGTATGCCCCAACAGAAAACTGTAATTTTCTTAGATGTTATGATGATTCATTTTATTCTTTTTTCTTTCGCCCTGCCAAATTGCAGGAACAGAGGGTCAGTATATAAATCAACATTACTCGTAACGCAACCATTAATTAAGCAAGTATACGTTTAGTGAATATTTCTTATTGTAATACATCGACTCAATAATAATTCAAGCCATCGCATCATGCTTGCACAGGATAAACCGCGCGCACTTTATTATAGGGGATTTATTGCCCACCCAATATCGCATCGCGAGGTAACGGGAAGATGTCTGCCGTGAGTTCCATCAGCCAATCACGCACACAGTTGCTAACCGCATACGGTCTGTCGGGGCGAATCCTTCGTTTATAGCGAGTCAGACAGGGCATGAAAATGCTAAGATGGTTTATGAGGTATATTCAAAGTGGAGAGTCGGTATGAATGCCGATCAGGTTGGTATGCTGAATGAGCGACTGCAAACGCTACTGCCCCCAGGATGCCCTCAGGGATAAACGACACTGGATAATTTCGTTTAATATTAGTAAGATAGCCACTTAACATATCATACCTTAAAAATTATGCGTCTGGTTTTATCGTCCTTTTTTGCACTCAGTCTGTTCAGTAGCCAGGCCTTTGCTGCCCCCGAGCCAACTGAGCAGCCTGATATTCGTGACAGTGGCTTCGTCTACTGCGTCAGCGGACAGGTTGATACCTTCAACCCACAAAAAGCGGGTAGCGGCCTGATTGTGGATACTCTCGCCGCTCAGCTTTACGACCGTCTGCTTGATGTTGATCCGTACACCTACCGTCTGGTGCCGGAGCTGGCGGAAAGCTGGGAGGTGCTGGACAACGGCGCAACTTACCGTTTCCGTCTGCGTGATGACGTTGCGTTTCAGCATACGCCGTGGTTTACCCCCACGCGCAAGCTGAATGCAGACGATGTGGTCTTTACGTTCCAGCGTATCTTCAACCGCCATCACCCCTGGCATAACGTCAACGGGGGGAACTTCCCCTATTTCGACAGCCTGCAGTTTGCCGACACCGTTAAAAGCGTGCGCAAACTGGATAACCGGACGGTTGAATTTTCCCTGACGCGCCCGGATGCCTCTTTCCTCTGGCATCTGGCGACCCACTATGCGTCCGTCATGTCCGCTGAGTACGCGGCAAAGCTGAACAAGCAGGATCGTCAGGAGCTGCTTGACCGCCAGCCGGTCGGCACCGGTCCGTTCCAGCTGGCCGAATACCGCGCCGGACAATATATTCGCCTGCAGCGCCACGAACACTTCTGGCGCGGCACGCCGCTGATGCCGCAGGTTGTGGTCGACCTCGGGTCTGGCGGTACAGGACGGCTCTCAAAGCTGCTGACCGGCGAATGTGACGTGCTGGCCTGGCCTGCCGCCAGCCAGCTCACTATTTTACGCGACGATCCGCGCCTGCGCCTGACGCTTCGCCCGGGTATGAACATTGCTTATCTTGCTTTTAACACCGATAAGCCACCGCTGAATAACCCGGCAGTTCGTCATGCACTGGCGCTGGCCATTAACAACCAGCGTTTGATGCAGTCCATTTATTACGGCACCGCGGAAACCGCCGCCTCTATTTTACCGCGCGCCTCGTGGGCGTATGACGGTGAAGCCAAAATCACGGAATACAATCCGGCAAAAGCACGCGAACAGCTTAAAGCGTTGGGCGCTGAAAACCTGACGCTGCAGCTCTGGGTACCGACCAGCTCTCAGGCATGGAACCCTAGCCCGCTGAAAACCGCCGAGCTGCTGCAGGCTGATATGGCGCAGGTCGGTGTAAAAGTGATCATCGTTCCGGTTGAAGGGCGTTTCCAGGAAGCGCGCCTGATGGATATGAACCATGACCTCACGCTGACGGGCTGGGCGACTGACAGTAACGACCCGGACAGTTTCTTCCGTCCGTTGTTAAGCTGCGCGGCAATAAACTCACAGACCAACTACGCTCACTGGTGCAACCGCGAGTTTGACGCCGTTCTGCAAAAAGCGCTGGCGTCACAACAGCTCTCGTCACGCATTGATGCCTATGATGAAGCGCAAAAGATCCTCGCTAAGGAACTGCCCGTGCTGCCGCTGGCCTCTTCCCTGCGTCTGCAGGCCTATCGTTACGATATTAAAGGCCTGGTATTGAGCCCGTTTGGCAACGCCTCCTTCGCCGGGGTCGACCGTGAAAAAGAACAAGAGGTGAAAAAACCATGATCATTTTTACCTTGCGTCGACTCCTGTTACTGCTGGTGACGCTCTTTTTACTGACCTTCGTGGGCTTCAGCCTGAGCTACTTTACGCCGCACGCCCCGCTTCAGGGATCGTCGCTGTGGGATGCCTGGCTGTTCTGGTTCAACGGCCTGCTGCACTGGGATTTTGGCGTCTCCAGTATCAACGGACAGCTTATCTCTGAGCAGTTGAAAGACGTGTTCCCGGCCACGATGGAACTCTGCATTCTGGCCTTCGGCTTTGCCCTGATGGTGGGCATTCCGGTGGGCATGCTGGCGGGGATTTATCGCAATAAATGGCAGGATAAATTTATCAGCGCCCTCGCCCTGCTCGGCTTTTCTATCCCGGTCTTCTGGCTGGCGCTGTTGCTGACGCTTTTCTTCTCTCTGACGATGGGCTGGCTGCCGGTTTCAGGCCGCTTTGACCTCCTCTACACGGTTAAATCGGTGACCGGTTTCGCCATTATTGATGCATGGCTATCTGATTCCGTCTGGCGTCACGAAATGATCGTCAGCGCCCTGCGTCATATGGTGTTGCCGGTGCTAACGCTTGCGGTGGCGCCAACAACCGAAGTGATCCGCCTGATGCGCCTGAGCACCATGGAAGTGTTTGATCAGAACTACGTTAAAGCTGCGGCCACGCGCGGGCTTTCACGCCTGACTATCTTGCGTCGTCACGTACTGCACAACGCGCTCCCGCCGGTTATTCCGCGCCTTGGGCTGCAGTTTTCGACCATGCTGACCCTGGCGATGATCACCGAGATGGTCTTTAGCTGGCCAGGTCTGGGCCGGTGGCTCATTAACGCCATTCGTCAGCAGGATTACGCCGCCATTTCAGCAGGCGTCATGGTGATTGGTTCGCTGGTGATTATTGTTAACGTGATTTCCGATATTTTGGGTGCAATGGCCAACCCGTTGAAGCATAAGGAATGGTATGCCTTACGATAGTGATTATCGGGTTGCATTTATTTCCATTTAAAATCAATGTGATAAGTACAGGCGCCGCTATTAATATTGAGTTTTAATACGCACATTTGTACACATTGTTTTTTTGCTCCAACAGTCTCAATCGAAACATGGGCTGTTGGAGCTATCTTATCTGGCCGATGAAGCCGACCTCGACATAGCTTAAGGCACGGTGCCTATTGGTCGTAAAACGACGTGCTCGGTACCATAGTTTTTCTTTCGTGCGAACAAAGGTCGGCTCCACCTCTATCTGATATTCTGCAGCGACGTTCCAGCATAGTATAACAGACCGCCATTGATCAACGCGCGTGTCGAAACTGCGGCTGCTAGCAGAATGCTTCAAGTTTTATGGTAACACGGTTGAGCACTCAGTTTCGCAAACGGATGGCTCGACTGGAATGATAAGACGAGAAAATCCTGGAAAGATACATGTCATATACGCATTTCGATTACTACTTGTTGATGGCGTTTGCGTCATTCGATACAGGATGAATGTGGTGCGTAAGAATACCTATCTTAGGCATATCAACAAGAACATCGCCTTCAATGAACAGATATGGTGGCATGGCGTAAAACAAAATTCAAAATCCTACCTTATTTGACTCCAACTTTAAGAGATTCGGAAGTTTAGTGGCATTTCCATCATGGGAAGACCATGCAATTACGCGCGTACGATGAAAATCGTCATTATTTACTTTACCCTCAGAGATAGTGTATTATGTTGTAATGTTAAAATAAAATTCAGTTGAAAAATGAAAGCCGACAATAAAATCTATTCATTACATTATATGAGGGGCATAGCTTGTGTTTTGGTTGTGCTATTCCATTTTAGAGGGGCAGTGAACGGCGTATATGCGCAAAATGATCTAGGTAATCTTTTATTCTTGCACGGAGCGATAGGTGTCGATTTATTTTTTATGATTAGCGGGTTTATAATTGCCTATGCTACTCAAAAAAAAGAGTCTCAATTGTCATTTCTTTCCAAGCGATTCTTTAGGATTTATCCTGTTTATATAACATGCCTTCTGTTATTATTTTTTAAGCACTTCCCAAACTTTTGATTTGAATTTTATTAAATCTATATTTTTTATACATTTAAATTATGACGATCATGCTCCAGTATATGGTTATACGGCCATATTTTCTGCGTGGACATTAACATATGAGATTGCGTTTTATGTGCTGTTTATGGTGGCCATGGCATTAAATCACAAACATCGAGTAATGTTATGTATTCTCATTATTTTAGTAATTAATTTAACTCTTCAGACATATTTCAATAATGGAGAGTATAATCTTACAGCTTCAACGTCAGCGAATTATGATGGTCCATTTATAGGGCTAATAAAAATATATTCCTCTCCAATGATGCTAGAGTTTGCTATAGGCTTAATTGTCTTTTCACTCCATAACTGCTTAGATTACCTAAAAAACATCAACAACAAATATATTTTTAATTTTTGCATTTCAGTAGGCTTTTCTTATGTTATATACTGCTACATGTCGGGATATGGTACATTTATTGGCCCTAAAGGATATGGCGTTATCTCTCTGATTTTATTTGTATGTGTTATTTCATGGGAGAAGGTTTATGGGATGAAGAAAAATAAGACGCTAGAGTTTTTAGGCAATATTTCATATAGTCTTTACCTAACTCATATAATTACACACTTCATATTTAAAGAATATCAGTCAACGATCCCTTTGCTATCAACTGGGGTTGGCTTTAGTAAACTTTTTATTATGATGTCAATATCAATTTTACTGGCCTCAGTTTTATATGTTACAATTGAGAAACCATTTATTTTAGCTGGAAGAAAATTACTAAACAAAAAACAGCATGAAAGATGTTACTCGTCTGCTCATGAAAAATAAGGTCTTTATAGAAATGGGAATTTTAGATTCCCCTCTAAAACTGAGGGCTGTAACTGATCTGTTTTTTTATACAACAACATGGCGGAATATAATTTTAATTCTGCCTGAGCATTTATGCGTACCATAGTATGCTTGGTTCTTGTCACAACTTAAATGACAGCAAGCCAAATAAAGCACAAATATGAGAGAATAACCCCATCATTGGGGTTATAGATAATTTGAAATACATGACGAAATTTGGGTAATTCTTACTATAACCCTACTCACATTGTAATGGTGTCTTCCTAAAGCATTCAGCTAAAAAACCTGAAATGGGAATGTTGACATTCTCTTCCATTCACCATAGTCGACAGCATTAATATTTCTTGACCATAAAATCAAATAGGGCATTTAATTGCTACATAGAGCAGTCACACAGAAATTTTGACGTGGCAACATCTCTTATCAATATATTATTACGCAGATATTCTTTATTATATTATTGCACATAAGACATCCATTCGAGTTCCTTTACGGTATAACCCCAAAACTAGGGCGTTTATTCTCATCATAAGTAAAGTCACGGAACGGAATAAGTAATACGCTATATCCTATTCAAATTAAATAATCAGATCCATCTTTTTACTTTGAGACCGCAACATTTGAGCAGTTCTTCAGCATTTTCGTCAACAAATATGAGAACTACAACTGAATCGCCGACATTGAGGCATCCGCAAAACTGCTGGGGCTTTGCATATTCCAGTATATGCTAAACCATACGCGCTTTACCTATTAATTTAAATACTGATGAGTAATCAGCGACGATCTTAATAACTTCACCTACTCCGCCTCAAAGCGACTGCGTAATTTGGCATAAGAGGAATGGCCACAGAAAACACCTATATAGTAATAGAGGAACATAAGGCACCAACTTCTTTTCCACCACTCACTCAATTTTCTGTGCAGGCTTTGTGAGCTAGTTGAAGGCTGCCGCCGGGATGATAGCTCAATCAGTCGCAACCTTGCCGCTCCAACTCGCAGGAAATCCTGCCGATAACATGACAATCGTCATGCAATATATTTAGTCTAAGCAGTGGTGCATGAACCCGTTCTCAGCGGTGCAAAAAAACACACCTAGCCAACAGCCTGCAAGGTTATGAAGAGTTGTTTGTTAATACTATAATTACCAGTTATTTCCACAGCACTGCATTAGAAAGGTTCTTCAATTCCCGGCCATTTACCTTGTATTTACCAAGCCCTGGGAAAGGGGTATTGCTTATCCCAATAATCAAACTATTACTTCTAAAGTAATCATATTATTTTTTCCTGTCTCACCAGTACGGTCTTTTGTCTTTGGTCCAACACTTTTGTAAGCCAGGCCCTGAGCAGCTGTCTACGCTCATATGCTTGCGACAGAGATATGGTCAGCTAATCACCAATTGTCAATTGATTCGCTTTTCCATTCCATCTTTAACGGTAAAAGAATGTTATACTATCGGATGTAGGCAATCTGACATTCATGCCATGAGCGTCTGGAATAATCTCGATTTTGTCTCTTTTGTTGCATAAAGCTTTTCGAAGTTTTGTATGAATAAGCAATGTGCACACTCAGGGAGAAGTCATACAGATGATGTACACATTCATCGGAAATTGATAACCTTCTAATTATTGTGTAATACCCAATATCAAAGCACTCAAAGCAGGCAAGTTATTGGCATATCAGCATTTTTCAAAAGACCTAAAGCATGACAAACAAACTTAAAACGGATTCATATGCCCTACGATAGCGTATACAGTGAAAAGCGCACGCCCGGTGCGCTACGTACCGTGTGGCGTAAATTCTATGGTGACACCACGGCAATGATCGGCCTGTACGGCTGTGCCGGTCTGGTCTTGCTGTGCGTATTTGGATCGTGGTTTGCGCCGTACGGTATCGACCAGCAGTTCCTCGGCTATCAACTGTTGCCCCCGTCGTGGTCACGCTATGGGGAAGTTTCCTTCTTCCTGGGCACCGACGATCTGGGCCGTGATGTGCTGAGCCGCCTGCTGAGCGGTGCCGCCCCAACGGTGGGTGGCGCGTTTGTGGTGACGCTTGCCGCCACAGTTTGCGGTCTGGCGCTGGGCATTTTTGCTGGCTCCACCCACGGTCTGCGCTCGGCGGTGCTGAATCACATTCTGGACACCCTGCTCTCTATCCCATCGCTGCTGCTGGCGATCATTGTGGTGGCCTTTGCCGGGCCGCACCTGACGCATGCCATGTTTGCCGTGTGGCTGGCAATCCTGCCCCGTATCGTTCGCTCTGTGTACAGCATGGTGCATGACGAACTGGAGAAAGAGTATGTTGTTGCTGCCCGTCTGGACGGTGCCACCACGCTGAATATTCTCTGGTTTGCCGTCCTGCCGAATATCGCAGCCGGGCTGGTCACCGAGATCACCCGCGCCCTGTCGATGGCGATACTGGATATCGCTGCGCTGGGTTTCCTCGATTTGGGTGCCCAACTGCCGTCACCGGAATGGGGTGCGATGCTGGGCGATGCGCTGGAGCTTATCTACGTCGCCCCGTGGACAGTTATGTTACCGGGTGCGGCCATTATGGTCAGCGTGTTGCTGATTAACCTGCTGGGCGACGGTATTCGCCGCGCAATTAATGCGGGGGTGCAATAATGCCGCTTCTTGATATCCGCAACCTCACCATCGAGTTTAAAACCGGTGAGGGCTGGGTTAAGGCTGTCGATCGAATCAGCATTACCCTTGCTGAAGGTGAAATTCGCGGTCTGGTGGGCGAATCCGGTTCCGGGAAAAGCCTCATCGCCAAAGCCATTTGTGGTGTAGCGAAGGACAACTGGCGCGTCACCGCCGACCGCATGCGGTTTGATGATATCGACCTGCTGCGCCTCTCCCCGCGCGAGCGTCGCAAGCTGGTGGGCCATAACGTCTCGATGATTTTCCAGGAGCCACAATCCTGCCTTGACCCGTCCGAGCGCGTAGGTAAGCAGCTGATGCAGAATATCCCCGGCTGGACCTATAAAGGCCGCTGGTGGCAGCGTTTCGGCTGGCGCAAACGCCGCGCCATTGAGCTGCTGCACCGCGTCGGGATCAAAGATCATAAAGACGCAATGCGCAGTTTCCCCTACGAACTCACCGACGGTGAATGCCAGAAAGTGATGATCGCCATCGCGCTGGCCAATCAGCCGCGCCTGTTGATTGCGGATGAACCAACAAACGCGATGGAGCCGACCACGCAGGCGCAGATATTCCGTCTGCTGACGCGGCTGAATCAGAATAACAACACCACCATTTTGCTAATCAGTCACGACCTGCAAATGCTCAGCAAATGGGCGGATAAAATTGATGTGATGTACTGTGGGCAAACGGTGGAAACCGCCCCCAGTGAAGATCTGATCACCACGCCGCACCACCCCTATACGCAGGCGCTGATTCGTGCGATCCCGGATTTTGGCAGCGCCATGCCGCACAAGAGCCGTCTGAACACGCTGCCGGGTGCGATCCCGCTTCTGGAATCATTGCCGATAGGCTGTCGTCTTGGGCCACGTTGCCCGTATGCTCAGCGTAAGTGTATTGAAACGCCGCGTCTGACGGGGGCGAAGAACCATCTTTACGCCTGTCATTTCCCGCTGAACATGGAGAGAGAGTGAAATGGTCGAAACCTTACTGGAAGTACGCAACCTGAGTAAGACCTTTCGCTACCGCACCGGGCTGTTCCATCGCCAGACCGTGGAAGCGGTGAAACCGCTGAGCTTTACGCTGCGCGAAAAGCAGACGCTGGCGATTATTGGCGAGAATGGTTCCGGCAAATCCACGCTGGCTAAGATGCTGGCGGGCATGGTTGAGCCAAGCGGCGGTGAAGTGCTGATTGACGATCATCCGCTGGCATTCGGCGATTACTCCTTCCGCAGCCAGCGCATCCGCATGATCTTCCAGGATCCCTCCACCTCGCTCAATCCGCGCCAGCGTATTTCACAGATCCTGGATTTCCCGCTGCGGCTGAATACCGATCTGGAGCCTGACGCTCGCCGTAAACGTATCTTTGAAACCCTGCGTATGGTCGGACTGCTGCCCGATCACGAAAGTTACTATCCGCATATGCTGGCTCCAGGACAGAAGCAGCGTCTGGGGCTGGCGCGCGCCCTGATTTTGCGCCCGAAGGTGATTATTGCAGACGAAGCCCTCGCCTCACTGGATATGTCGATGCGTTCGCAGTTAATTAACCTGATGCTGGAACTGCAGGAAAAACAGGGGATCTCTTATATCTACGTCACCCAACATCTTGGCATGATGAAACACATCAGCGACCAGGTGATGGTCATGCATCAGGGTGAAGTTGTCGAGCGCGGCAGCACAGCGGATGTGCTGGCCTCCCCACTCCACGATTTAACAAAACGCCTGATTGCCGGACATTTTGGTGAAGCGCTAACTGCTGATGCATGGAGAAAGGATCGTTAAAAATATCCCTTAGCTATTGCGTAACCCGCCAGCCAGAAGAGTGAATACCTCAATGGCATGGGGCAGCGTTTTCTGCGGGTCGTCACTCGCGGCAATGAGCAAGGCAGCATTCAGCGCAGCGCCATTCAGCAGATGGGCTGCGACTTTTGCATCAACCGGTTTAAGAACGTCGCATGCGATCATTTTTTCGATGGTGTGACGAGTCGACTCCAGGCAACTGTTCTGGCTAGGCCATTGCGCCGGATCGCCCAGAACAGCTGGACCATCAAGAAGAACGATACGCTGCACTTCCGGAACCAGCGCCATTTTGATATAAGCGACGCCTTCCGCCAGCAACCTCTCCCAGTCATTTTCCGCAGTGGAAGCAATGGCTTTCGCTTTTTCAGCCATTTCACTGTCTATCTGTGCGACTACAGCCGCCAGTAACCCTTTCTTATCGCTGAAATTATGGTACAGCGCACCGCGCGTTAAGCCCACGCTGGCAGTCAGTTCATCCATTGAGGCAGCGGCATATCCTTTTTCAGCAAACGCCTTACGGGCTGCCTGTATCATTTTTTCGCGATTTTCCTGTGCCGTCTCAGCACGACGTTTTGCAGCCATGGGGATTCCTTGGTTAAGCAGCGTTTTCCATTTGACATACACGGCGTATGTGGATTACATTTTTTCACATACATCGCGTATGTTACTTCTACTTTGTCATCACGACAATAACCTCGAATATAAAAGGAAATGCTATGCACCCACGTGAACCTGTATTCCCGGCCAACCGTCATGCCCTCTATCAAGAGCATGGCTATTCTGCTGCCATCCGCTCGGGCGATTTGTTATTTGTTTCTGGCCAGGTCGGCAGCCGCAGCGATGGCACACCTGAGCCCGATTTCGCCGCTCAGGTACAGCTCGCATTTGATAACCTCCAGGCTACCCTTGCGGCCGCGGGATGTACCTTTGACGATATTATCGATGTAACGACATTTCACACCGACCCTGAAAACCAGTTTCCCGTCATTATGCAGGCGAAAAAAATGGCGTTCCCGCGTCCTCCTTACCCAAACTGGACTGCCATAGGCGTTAACTGGCTCGCTGGTTTTGATTTTGAAATTAAAGTTATTGCCAGAATCCCTTCGCCAGTCAATTAACTTCCGGCATAATTTGCCCAGCATGAAACTCATTTACCGTTAAGTAATAACTGACACGCCAATGAAAGACAGCATCAGAAGGTATATTCTCTCCTGGGTGGAGGAAAATAACTTTACTATTTTACATATTGATGACCTGGTTGCGGATATCGGATACAGCAGACGAACCATTGAAACCTGGTTTAAGGAGCACTATCAGCTCTCGTTAGGAGAATATATTCTCAGAAGAAGGCTGAGCCGTGCTGCTATTATGCTAAGGATGACTTCGATTCCGGTGACGGATATTGCTTATCTTTTCCATTACCAGAGTAGCCAGGGTTTTTCCAGAGCCTTTAAAAAAATGACCGGGCTGACACCCTCTGAGTACAGACGTGCCAGAGTGTGGAATTTTGATGTTTTACAGCCCTCTTTTTTATTAAGCGACCATCAAACTCCAGAACTCGAAATTTGTGAACTGAATGAAACATTTCTCTATACCCATCAAATTATCGAACATGATCATCTTTTTGATACCTCGGTCCATGATATTACTAAAAAAATCAAGAAACTGCTTATCGAAAATCGTCATGAGATTGATCGCATCACCCTTGTGCCTCGCCCACCCGAACGCTTAGGCAAAAGCCGATCTTATCTTGTTGAGGTCTTAATCTCGTATTCCTTACAAAGCGACACGACTGCAAAAAGAGGGACGTGCGTAGTAAAAGGAAAATACGCAAAAATGACCTTCAGCGGTAGCTGGGAGGGCTACAGCGCCTTTAACAAAATTGCCTTCGTTAAAGCAATGGTTAAAAAGCGTCTGGCGTTGCGCGAGGGCATTTATTTAATGCAGTTTAATTCTTACAGCGATGAGCATGTTAATTTTGACGTTTTTATCCCCATTTTATAAGCTCACCCACATTCTGCGTGTCTGCTTACGATTCTGTTTTTACCGTTGTGCTTGGCCTCATAGAGCGCCTCATCCACGTTACGAATAATATCGGTGCTGTTAAGGTTGCTCTGAATGGCTGAGCACACGCCGATACTCAGCGTCACCTCTGCAGGAAGCGCGTAAAGGTTACCCTGTCCGGTCCGGTGCTGGACATTATGGCGAATACGCTCGGCAACGGATACCGCCAGGCTCTCGTCAGTATTCGGTAGCAGAAGACCAAACTCCTCACCGCCCAGTCTGGCAAAAATATCCTTATCCCGGATACTGTCTTTGATAATATCCACCACCGCCAGAAGGACGCGATCCCCTACCGGATGACCCCAGGTATCATTAATAGACTTAAAGTTGTCGATATCCAGCATCATTATGCTCGTGCCTTTTTCTGTCCTGAGCATGCGGTTCCGTTGAAGCGCCTCATAAAAATACTTACGGTTAAAGATCTGCGTAAGCGGGTCGCGATTAATTCGATCGCCAAAAATCTTTAACGTGCTGAATACGTGAAATAACAAGGTGAAAATAACAAATAATTTACTAAATACCTCTACTGTACGGCTAATATACCAGAGTGACATATTATATGTATCGAGCAGCAACAGGAAAAAGTTGTAAATGATGGCGGAGAGACACACCACAATAATACTGTTCCACATGCCTGAAGACAGTCGCGTCACATAGGTCATATAGCAGAGTAAAAACGACCAGAGCGTGATCAGAACGTTAACGTACCGGACATCCCAGACGGGAGCATGCTGGTCACGACCATCTGCCGCTATCGTTAATGATAATGCAGGATGATAGCTGCTCATATAATGGGCCAGAACCGGGAACACAACCAGCGGAATAAATAATGTTAACGCCAGGCTGAACTTATTAATCCGTCCTGACGACGAACGTGTTGTGATTTTTTCCACCCGAACGGCGAGCGCCAGTAAAAAGATAAAGCTTAGTTGCCTGAAAAAATAGAATACAGCCGTGTCGTTTGTTTTTACCGCATTAGAAAAACCAGCGTGTTCAGGATATTGAATAATAACGATCGTTTCAATGAAATAAACCAGTCCACTTAAAAACGCCATACTCAGAATCAATGAGGACAGGTGTGTTCTGTCAGACGCATACTGCATCTGGATGAAAATAAAGATGATGGTATCCAGAAAGAACAGCGCAATCATGACGATTAAATATGTGGTCATGGGTACTCTGAAGCCTGGATTATCATTCACGCAAAAAGAGTTTACCGCGATCATCAGTGCAAATAGAAATGCACCGGAAAGCATGATCATTTTCTCGGCCAACGTAATGTTATTCATCATCCTTCTTACCGCATAACTATAAAGACGCAAACCGCCCCCTGACCGGCACGGTCAGGGGGATCGTACTACTACTCTGAGGTGACATTTACCACGTCACCATGGTTGTCAAAATCAACGTATAACTTTTTATTAGCCTGGAACTGCTGATAAACCGGCTGGGAAAGTGAAAAGCTCATCGCCAGTTCCGCCTCACTCGCCACACGGGCAGGAGGAACCGCAATTCTCTGATGCTTATAGCGGTTGTAGATCGCCCAGAGCACCAGTACCAGCGCGTTAAGTATCGCCAGGATGAAATAGAAGAACAGCCGCAAAAAAGCGTCATTCCCCTGCGTAAACCCCTTCAGGAATAAAGCGATAAACCCCGAGGCAAAGTACACAAACATAGCCCACAAAAGACAGGTTACGATCAGTTCCAGACACTCCCGGAAGACGCTTTTTTGCGAATTGATAATCCAGTGTTTCATGTTACCCCCTTGCAATCCCGCGATCCGGACTGACCCAACGCGCACGGGTGCTACGGGGATTCAGCATCACAACAGTGAACGCGACAAGCGTGGTGAATAAACTGATAAGCCAGAAGATGATCGGATACCAGATGATCCAGAACAGCGTGGCAACGACGTTATGCTCATAGCGGTACTCAATCAGGATACTCACCAGGAATTGCACCAGACACAGGCTGCAAAGCAGCACTCCGGCATTTTCTGACACCGATGAAATGGAGAGCCCTCCCGTTGATCCGTTCTGGATTACCTCCGCCAGGATGACCAACCCACTGACCAGGCAGGTGAATGCCCATGCCGTCGTCGCGCAATATTCCATAAAAAGGGGCCACATATGCCTGTGTTTCCAGCGCCAGAGGGAGCTCATGTTTTTCAGGAAAACCTCCGCGCCCCCCTTCGCCCAACGTAAACGCTGTTTCCACAGCCCGCGCAGCGTTTCCGGCATTAAAATCCAGCACAGCGCCCGCGGTTCATAGAACACAGACCAGCGACGAAGCTGTAGTTTCCAGCTGATATCAATATCCTCCGTGATCATGTCATCGCTCCAGTAACCCACATCCGCCAGCGCGCTCCGGCGGAACGCCGCAATTACCCCTGAAACGGTAAACACCTGGCCATAGACCCGTTGCGTACGTTTGATAAGACCAATGATCGATGAAAATTCACCGACCTGGACTTTGCCGATTAACGTTGAGCGAGTGCGGATCCGCGGATTGCCGGTCACAGCCCCCACACGCGGGTTATCAATCATCGGCGCGACAAGCCAGGCTGCGGCGTCACGATCCAGACAGGCGTCGCCGTCAATGCAAACCAGAAACTCCCCTTTTGCAGCGGCGGCACCACTTTTCAACGCAATCGCTTTTCCCTGGTTCTCCATCAAATGCACAACACGCAGGCGGGGATAACGCTCGGCCAACATATTTAGCTGAAAGCCCGTGTCGTCCGACGATCCGTCATTCACTGCAATAACTTCAAAATTGTCATACCGCTGTGACATAGCCGCCGCGATGGTCTCCTGAATATTTTTCGATTCATTAAAACAAGGGATAACAATCGAAATTAAGGGGTTATCTTTAATCATCGGTACCGACGCATCTTTACCCCACTCCCAGTGCCGCTCGCGATAGAACCAGAAAAAGACGCTGCCTGCTATCCAGAATATCGACATAAAGAACGGCCAGAAAAAGACATATCTCAGCATCACCTCTGCGGAAAACAGCAGGGTTAACCCGACAGGGATACACAACACCAGAATTAAAATAACGATTGAGAAATAGCGATTATTCATCTTCAGGGTACCAGTTCGTTGAGAATTCCGGCCGAATAACATTTATTTTCGGCTGATTATTCAAAAAGTCATCAGGGTAATAGCCATAATGTTTCATTCCAGAGAGCTGCATAATACGCATCCACTCCGCAATCTTGCGGGATTCAATACGCTGGTGTTGCCCGTCCGGTCGCCAGTCCCGAGCCTGAAGCTCGATAATCATCTTATTTTTCCCGTCAGATAAAGCCGCTGCGCGCGCAATAAGTGCCTTAAACCACTTGTCGCTCTCCCGATCCTTCACACCCTCCATGTAGGGCATCGCCATGACGGCCGTCCAGTCATAGTGCGTAAGAAAGTCATTGGGGTTCTGTGCAAACCACGCTTCGCTTTTCGGTTCAATCAGCGGCAACGCATACAGGTTACGCGCCGTTTTGATTTGCGGGCCACGGATAGCTTTTACTTTATCCGCCAGTTCAAGGGTGAAACGTGTGAGTGTTTCGGTTTTGAACCGGGTCCATGCCTCAAATTGCTGCGCGTCATCGCGAATTGCCCTGATATCACGGCTAAAACCCGCTTTTTCATAAGCGGCCAGTGCTACAGAGCTGGCGTCCTCCGTATCGGTCAGCACGGCGTCGTCATGAAAAAGAATGCCGTCAAACGAGGCATGCGCCGCCAGATCTTGATACATGTCACCAATACGCTGCCTCGCCTCAGCATCAAATGGTGACAGACGCCGATACTGTGATGGACTGACCTGAGGACGTTCGTCATCGTCTGCCGCCAGGCTATGCACGCGGGTTAAGTTTGCCGACATATCCCAGCTCAGGACCGGCATCCAGGCATAAACGGCCGCGTTTGCCCGGGTGCGAAGCTGCCACGCAATGCGACTGAAAATGTCAGCCTTCACCGGCAGCCAACGGTTTGGGAAGTAGACCGCCTTCACCAGACCATCACCCGCCGGATCGGCAAACGCCTGCAGGTAAACGGTGGTGATCCCCATATCTTTAACCCTCTGAATGAGGGCATCGATATTTTTTTCCATCTGCCTGGCATCGGGATCAAACACATAGTCCAGATCGACATGCATCACGCGCTGGAACGCTTGTTCCTGCACCCCCGTCACCTGAAGCGCAAACTCTTCAAGGGTAGGGTTGCCATTTATCAAGATCCTCGGAATTGAATCCAGCTCCGTGGCCGTTGAAAGCCCATCCTCCAGCGTGAAAAACATGTCAAAGCCGAGAGCCTTAAGCTCCTGAATTGCCGTCCCGTTCGCCGCGCCATATGGCCACACCCAGGCCGTAGGGGCTTTACCGGTATGCGTCTTAAAGTGGCTTATCAGCATCTTTGCGTCTTGCCGTATGCGCGTCCGATACTCCTTTTCGGTTTCGTAGCGCTGATCGCTCTTGAGAAACCGACGATTCGCAAATGCAGGCAGCATGCTGCCGCTCGGATTCGCCAGGGTGCCAAAATGGCTGTTCCAGGTATGCGCACCTATCTCCACCAGCGGAGAACGGGAAAGCTCCTGTACCTGCTGCCAGGTTGCAAAGCGTTCACGCGCGATCTTTTCATCGCCGTACTGCACCGGTTGCCCGGCGGGGGTGTCAATCCAGCTGCCAACCGGTGCCCATAAAGCAGGCCACTGAAAGGCAACAAGCAGCGGGAAGACACGCGTATAAAAGCTACTGAAGCCGTCGTCGAAGGACAATAAAACCGCTTTTTCCGGTAAGGGCTTACCCCCGCGGTGTGCCTCACGGATCTGCGCCAGGCTGACCGGCTTGTAGCCATTTTCACGTAGCCAGGCAAACTGCTCTTTTAGCGCGGAGGTGCGCACGGACATAAAACGCTGATCCGTTTCGCCATCTTCCACTTCATGATACGCAATCGTCACGAAGCCATTCGCCGGCCATGGCATTTCGGCACGTAACTTTTCGCGCAGGGCCGGGCTGGTATAGGCAGGCCCGCGCCCGTCGACGCACGCTGCTACGAGCATGATGCCAAGCAGCATGAGTAATGTTTGAAATCCTTTCCGTAACATACGTTGCCTCAGAATCGAAGGGTCACATTAAAATCAACAGATAGATTGTGTTCCTGCTTTCCGTCGTAGGGGCGTTTATCCCAGCGTATCGTCGCACTCGCTTCTCCCCCGTCGCGCCAGGACACGCGCTGTCCATAGCCCAGTTGGGTGATGAGCCCGCTGCCATAGCCCTTCTGCCACGCATTTCCTGCACCGGCGCTGAATCTCTGCGTCCAGCTGTTTTCGTACCGGCGCCACAGCCGATGATCCAGTGTCATCCCGGCCATCACGTCCATACGTTTTTCCGGACTGAAGTAAGGCACGTCTGACTGGCTGTTAATGCCGTAATAAACGCCCGGCTGGAGGTTCAGGCTCACATCAGGCGAAGCCCAGACCTGTTCCTGACCGTTGAGGAAATATTCATTCCGGTGGTTTCCGTCAGAGAAATCGGTCTTCAGATAGCCCGCGCTGTATTGTCGACTTTCATGCTGATACCAGCGTATCTCCACCCCACCGCTGTTCGCGGTAATGCCGTTTTTCATGGCACGCATCGGCGCATTACGCGACACACGTTCACCTTCCAGCCCCAACTGCCAGCTATCGTTAAAATCGATACGGGTCGAAAGCCGGGCCCCGATTTTTTGATCGCCACTGAAACGTCGGCCCGAGACTTCAGCCTCCGCCCAAAGGTCTCGCGAACGCCATTCCAGCCCCATGAGTCCGTCATGCACTACGCCTTTTCCCTCCTGGAAACGGCCGTCAAAAAAGCCGTAGCCAACGAATCCGCGCCAGTTATAGTTCAGCGGAGCGCTATAAAGGGTGCTGTTGAAGCTAACATCGTGACGTCCTGCGTCAGGAGAGTCAGAATCAATACCAACCGTTCCTGCCACCCGTAATTCTGCACGCTGGTGGGTAGCAAGCGCCCTACTGAGCTGCTTTACCGCCGCATTGTCAGGAGCGCGTTGCACCACATCCTTTGTCAGCTCCTCAGCCTGTTGCCACTCCTGAAGATCCAGCGCGGCATAGGCCTGTTCGGTTTCCAGGGCAATGCTGGACGGTTCAAGCAATTCGGCCTGCTTTAGGCTCTCTTCTGCGGCTCGTGGCAGTCCGCGTGCAAGAAGAACGCGCGCATGATCAATACGCAATCCCTGGTTACCCGGCGCCGCCTGCGCAAGGTTGCGCGTCAGTGATTCCGCTCGGGCCAGGTCCTGTTCGTACATCGCCAGCGAGGAACGGAACTGTTGCCCTTCAAGCCACTTATCATTCGGCACGGGCACTGACGATCCGCGTGGATAAACGGTGGCTGGCGTGGTATCAACGACGCGTTTCGTCAGCAGCATCGCAGGGCGGTAGTTTTCACTTTCCAGGTGGCTATAAAACAGATCGGCACGCTCCTCCTCCGAAATGTCATCGACCTTCTGGGGTGTCTGATAAAACAGCCTTGAGAGCATTGCCTGCGCCCGATCGGGCTGACCCGTTTTGAGATACGCCGACGCCACCCAGTACTGGGCATACTCCGGCAGCACGAAGTCATCCTGTTGCATCTGCTGATATTGCGCGATGACCTCTTCGTGGCGATTGCGTGAAAGCAAGGCCCCGAGTCTGTCGACGTAAATCCGGCGGTATACCGCGTCATACTCCGGCTTATTTTTCCACTCGGCGATCATCCCGTCATAAAGGGATAAAGCCCGATCGGCGATAACGTAGCGCTCTTTTTCGCTGCGGGTCGGCATGAACGCCAGCCTGACTAACTCAGCCGCCGCGTCCGCGCGCTCGCTGGCCTGTGGCTGTTTCCCCTGCGCCTGCACATGCTTGAGTTCGGCTGCCGGCAACTGATTGTTTGCCAGCGCCTCACGCCAGGCATCAAACAACGTTTCCGGGTGTGCTGACTGGCGCATCGCCTGTGTGATGGCCAGTAATTCTTCGGGGTAATGGCCGGCAAGCCTGTGTACATACGCTTCCGCCAGAGAATTTTTGCTGTCTGGCGCTCTTTTTTGCAGCAGGCGTATTTCGCGCAGCGCCCCGTCATACTCACCGCTGTCGGCGAGGGTCAATACTCTTCCCCGGCAAAACTCCGCCGTGTACGGGCTTTCATCACAGATACGGTCCCAGACTTGTAGCGCTTTTTTCCACTCCTGCTTATTGCGCCAGGCAACCGCCAGTGCGGCCAAGGCTCTCGCCGGCAGCGTGTAATTCTGGTGACGGGAATAGACCTCGATGACCTCGTCATTTTTGCCTGCCCAGAGGGCGATCTGCATCCAGTCGGCAACCTGAGATTCATCAAGCTGGTGATGACCCGAAAACCAGGTTAATGCAGGTTGTGTATTGCCTTTTCTCGCCTCGATAATCATGGCGTCGTACTGATTATTATCCGCGGGCATCATGGCCGACACCGTCACGTATGGGAGAGAAAACGTTCCGGCAATTAACGTTTTTGCTAATAACTGTGCAATCCTCATGCATATAATCCATATATCCGTATAAAATAAACTTAGCGCTGCATTTTATTTTGTATTAGATAACGTGAAAAATATTCTTCTCCTGACGCGTATTGAAAAAAATGGCGAAATTCAGCTAACTTACTTTCATATTTTTCCCTGTCCTTCTCTGAGATCCTTTTCAGAACACAATCCTGTAATGAGTCCATTCCCAGCCACTCGCTAAATGCGACGGACCAGGCAATCGAGTCGATATCATCGTCATCGTATTGATACATTTCCTCTTTCATCAATTACAACTCCCTTTGTAAGATATTTATTTCTAAGCGGATGCACGAAATATTTCCTGTTTTCAAATTTTTACTTTACGCGTAAATATAAGAATGAAATTTCTGATGTGCTTCGACCCGCGATAAATTTTAGTCAGTTGAAACGGCTGAACGGATCATTTTGCGCAAAAGGTCCGGGCGTATCGACGTGGCGGCGTCGTTCTCCCTTCTCTGGTTGGATGAGGCGAACCTGACGCGCAGTGGTATACTGCTGAGAACCCTGTGAAACAGAGTAGTAAAGCGTCAGCTCAATACTTCCCGGGCGCCCCGTCGCGGCAGAAGAGCAAGAAATAGCGTGACACAAGGGGCAGTGAGTGGGCTATAATTTCGAGCTGATTTCGAATAATTTTGAAATACTGCCTGTAACGCTATGAATTACAAGGCAAAATAAGCAATGAATATAAGGATTAAAGCTATGGGTTTTCTTTCCGGTAAGCGCATTCTGGTAACCGGCGTTGCCAGCAAACTGTCCATCGCATACGGCATCGCACAGGCAATGCATCGCGAAGGCGCTGAGCTGGCGTTCACCTACCAGAACGACAAGCTGAAAGGCCGTGTTGAAGAATTTGCCGCGCAGCTGGGTTCCAGCATTGTTCTGGAATGTGACGTTGCACAAGATGAAAGCATCGATGGCATGTTTGCTGAACTGGCAAAATCGTGGGACAAATTCGACGGTTTCGTTCACTCCATCGGCTTCGCACCTGGCGACCAGCTGGACGGTGACTACGTGAACGCGGTAACCCGCGATGGCTTTAAAATCGCTCACGACATCAGCTCTTACAGCTTTGTTGCGATGGCGAAATCTTGCCGTGCCATGCTGAACCCGGGCTCCGCCCTGCTGACCCTGTCCTACCTGGGCGCAGAGCGCGCAATCCCTAACTACAACGTGATGGGTCTGGCTAAAGCGTCTCTGGAAGCAAACGTCCGCTACATGGCGAACGCAATGGGCCCTGAAGGCGTGCGCGTTAACGCCATCTCTGCAGGTCCAATCCGCACCCTGGCGGCTTCCGGTATCAAAGATTTCCGTAAAATGCTGGCACACTGCGAAGCGGTTACCCCGATTCGTCGTACCGTTACCATTGAAGATGTGGGTAACTCTGCAGCATTCCTGTGCTCTGACCTTTCCGCGGGTATCTCCGGCGAAGTGGTTCACGTTGACGGCGGCTTCAACATCGCTGCAATGAACGAGCTGGAAATTAAATAAGTTTGTGACTCTCTTCCCGCCAGGGAAGAGAGTTTTTCCCGGCCCGCCCTCTCTCGTTATTCCGTTCTGCTATTTGTTATCACCTAACAATATTTTTCCCCTCATCCGCCTTACGCCAGGATATTGATCGCCATTTTGAGATCAAGGAACGCCCATGGAACAACGCCGTTTTTCCGGCAAAGGCCACTGGTACCACGAAACCCAGTCAAACCACGCGCAGACGGATGTCCTGCCTCTGGTGCCCGAAGCCGCTA
The DNA here is from genome assembly GCF_050031595.1 of Enterobacter cloacae complex sp. 309I3. Lineage (NCBI taxonomy): Bacteria > Pseudomonadati > Pseudomonadota > Gammaproteobacteria > Enterobacterales > Enterobacteriaceae > Enterobacter > Enterobacter cloacae complex sp. 309I3. Next base: position 2,696,852 of record NZ_JBLGWI010000001.1, read on the forward strand.
ACGTCGACGATCGTTTTTTGCTCGATTTAGCCTTACCGGATGAGATTGTTACTGCCTGTGCTGGCTGGCTTACTCCTGCCCGGGCGTTATGTCACCGGCTGTTTCCACTCGATATCGCTGTCAACCGTCTGCATACGCTGAGTGCCTACGACAGGCTGAGCACCGCGCTGACGGTGGCGCAGGCCTGCGGGGTTCAAAGGCTCTGTAACCATTACGCCGCCCTTCTCGCCCCCCTTCCCGGCCCGGACTCGTCTCGCGAAAGTAACCGCCGTCTGGCCCAGATCACGCAGTATGCCCGCCAGCTTGCCAGCTCACCGGATGTCATCGATGATAAAGCGCAGAACCAGCTTGATGAGGTGGGCCTGACAACGTATGACATTGTGCTCATCAGCCAGATTATTGGCTTCATCGGTTTTCAGGCCCGCGCGGTAGCAGTATTTCAGGCTCTACTGGGTTACCCCGTACGCTGGCTGCCGGGACACCATATTCAACCGCACACGCTGCCCGCCAGGCCCGGTGCCTGGATCGCTCTACTGCCTGTCGTGGAACTGCGCTATGCCAGTGCGCATCAACTTGAGTCGCTTTCACGCTGGCAAGCCGAGCCCGCCCTTCAGGCGCTGACGCCTGTGCTCTGCCACGAACCCACGTTGCTCGATCTGACAGGAGAAATCCTGAACCATTGCCGCAATGAAGACCGAGCCGCGTCGCCAGCGCTCTCAGCGGCCGTGGAGTTGTTGACACGTTCACCGGACCGTTTCAGTGCAGCACAGTTTAACCCGCTCACGGAGGAAGGTCTTCCCGCTGGCCGGGCGATTGCACTGCTTACGCGAAGCGCGTTAGACGGCTGGCTGGAGCGTTTGAAAGTTGCGCTTGGCAAAGCGGAATAACCATACTATTTACCCAAAGAGCGCTTGCTGTGGCAGTGAGAATCGCGTAAAACTGTCAGCCGCTCAATGGCTACGAAAATAGAACATTATGTTTCAGGACAACCCGCTGCTAGCGCAGCTTAAACAGCAACTGCATTCCCAGACGCCGCGTGCAGAAGGGGTCGTAAAAGCCACGGAAAAAGGCTTTGGTTTCCTTGAAGTCGACGCGCAGAAAAGCTACTTCATTCCGCCACCGCAGATGAAGAAAGTGATGCACGGCGACCGCGTCATGGCGGTTATTCATACCGAAAAAGAGCGTGAATCTGCCGAGCCGGAAGAACTGATCGAGCCGTTTCTGACCCGTTTTGTGGGCAAGGTGCAGAGAAAAGACGATCGTCTCTCCATCGTGCCGGATCATCCTCTGCTGAAAGACGCCATCCCCTGCCGTGCCGCTCGCGGCGTTGAGCATGATTTTAAAGAAGGTGACTGGGCCGTTGCCGAAATGCGCCGTCATCCACTGAAAGGCGATCGCGGTTTCTATGCGGAACTGACCCAGTTCATCACGTTCGGTGATGACCATTTTGTACCGTGGTGGGTTACGCTTGCGCGCCATAATCTTGAGAAAGAAGCCCCGAACGGCGTCGCCACCGAGATGCAGGACGAAGGTCTTGAGCGTCGCGATCTGACTGCCCTGGAGTTTGTTACTATCGACAGCGCCAGTACGCAAGATATGGATGATGCGCTGTACGCTGAAGAACTTGCCGACGGCAAACTGCTGTTAACCGTGGCCATTGCCGATCCTACCGCCTGGATTGCTGAAGGCAGCAAGCTGGACGATATCGCGAAAATCCGTGCGTTCACCAACTATCTGCCGGGCTTTAACATCCCGATGCTGCCTCGTGAACTCTCCGACGATCTCTGTTCGCTGCGGCCGAACGAAGTGCGTCCGGTGCTCGCCTGCCGCATGACCATTGCTGCGGACGGCACAATTGAAGACGATATCGAATTCTTCGCGGCCACCATTGAATCTAAAGCCAAGCTGGCTTACGACGACGTCTCTGACTGGCTGGAGAACACGGGCAGCTGGGAACCAGCCTCTGAGGCCATTGCCGCACAGATTCGTCTGCTGCACCGCATCTGTCTGAGCCGCAGCGAGTGGCGTCAAACCCATGCGCTGGTGTTTAAGGATCGTCCGGACTATCGCTTTGTTCTGGGCGAAAAAGGTGAAGTGCTGGATATCGTGGCCGAACCACGACGTATTGCGAACCGCATCGTCGAAGAAGCGATGATTTCCGCCAATATTTGTGCCGCACGTGTGCTGCGCGACAAGCTTGGCTTCGGCATTTATAACGTTCATACCGGGTTTGATCCGGCGAACACCGAAGCGCTGGCTGCCTTACTGAAGAATCATGATGTGCATGTTGACCCGGAAGAAGTGCTAACCTTGCAGGGCTTCTGCAAGCTGCGCCGCGAGCTGGACGCACAGCCTTCTGGTTTCCTCGACAGCCGTATTCGTCGCTTCCAGTCCTTTGCCGAGATCAGCACTGAGCCTGGCCCACACTTCGGCCTCGGTCTTGAAGCCTACGCCACCTGGACATCTCCAATTCGTAAGTATGGCGATATGGTTAACCATCGCCTGCTGAAAGCGATCATTAAGGGCGAATCAATTGCGCGTCCTCAGGATGACACTACCCTGCAGATGGCAGATCGTCGGCGCCTGAACCGCATGGCGGAACGTGACGTAGGTGACTGGCTGTACGCCCGCTTCCTGCAGGACAAAGCCGGCACAGACACTCGCTTCGCTGCAGAAATCATTGATATCAGCCGTGGGGGGATGCGCGTACGTCTGGTGGATAATGGGGCGGTGGCCTTTATTCCTGCGCCGTTCCTGCATACCGTTCGCGATGAACTGGTCTGTAGCCAGGAAAACGGGACTGTGCAAATCAAAGGTGAAACGGTTTACAAGGTCACCGACGTGATTGACGTAACTATCGCCGAAGTCCGCATGGAAACCCGCAGCATCATCGCGCGCCCTGCCGCCTGATAAGCTGTTCAATTGTCGGCCCTTTCCTTGCCGGACGGGCCGACAATTTTTTCTTTTACGCCACGCTGCAAACTCTTCATTTTTTCTTACTATTTTCAGACTTCCCCCGCCCAAATTCGCCAGAATTATCTACAGTAAAAGAGTGCCGTTATATTCGGTTACGTGAATTTTTATTTGCTAAGTATCCTTTTTTACCTGACTCGTTTTATTATAAGAAACCCGGGAAAAAACAATAAGTTCACATCGGTCTGGCCGTGGTCTCACCTCGAAAAAGCCGATTGCAACGGAATAAATTGTGCGCTAACAGGTAGCTGCAGGAGAAAACATGATGGACGATCTGGAGCAGAATTTGCTGTTTCGTTACATGGGAACTCACAGCCCCTGGTGGCGACTGACAGCAGACAGCAATGCTCTGCACCTTTCTACCAGCGAAAATGCCGATGTCACTCAGGTGGTGGCGCTGGATGATGAACAGGCCGAACTTATTCGCCAGTTAACCGTTATTACGTCCAGTATCTCTATGACGCTCTCGTTGTACGGCGAAGATGTTCCTGTTCACCTTGTCGGACGCAAAATAACCCGTAATGAGTGGGCCGGAACAGCTTCTGCGTGGAACGATACGCCTTCCGTAGCCCGGGACCTTGCTCAGGGGCTGTCCTTTGCGGAACAAGTGGTTTCGGAAGCCAACTCCGTTATCGTAATCCTCGATCAGAACGGCAATATTCAGCGGTTTAACCGCCTGAGCGAGGAGTACACCGGCCTGAAAGAACAAGAAGTTATCGGCCAGAACGTGTTTAAGTTGTTTATGAGCCGCAGTGAAGCGGCAGCCTCTAAGCGCAACATCACCGGCTTCTTTCGCAACGGCAGCTCTTACGAAGTCGAGCGCTGGATCAAAACGCGAAAAGGACAACGGTTGTTTCTGTTCAGAAACAAATTTGTCCACAGCGGTAGCGGTAAAAATGAAATTTTTCTTATCTGTTCCGGCACCGATATTACGGAGGAGCGCCGCGCCCAGGAGCGCCTGCGGGTGCTGGCCAATACCGACACCATCACCGGGTTGCCGAACCGCAACGCGATCCACGAACTGATTTCAGATGCCATCGACAGCCGCGGTGAGACGCAGGTTGGCGTGGTATATCTCGATCTCGATAACTTCAAAAAGGTGAACGACGCCTACGGGCACATGTTTGGCGATCAGTTATTACAGGCGGTCGCGCTGGCCATTCTGAGCTGTCTGGAAGAAGGCCAGGTGCTGGCGCGACTCGGCGGCGATGAATTTATTGTCATGGCCACCAATACCTCTCAGGGTTCTCTGGAAGCGATGGCATCACGCATTCTGACCCGTCTGCGCCAGCCGTTCAGAATTGGTTTGATTGAAATTTATACCGGTTGCTCGTTAGGTATCGCCCTCGCCCCGCAGCACGGTAACGATCGGGAAAGCGTCATCCGCAATGCCGATACCGCCATGTACACGGCGAAAGAGAACGGCCGGGGTAAGTTCTGCGTCTTCTCGCCGGAAATGAACCAGCGCGTGTTTGAGTATCTCTGGCTGGATACCAACCTGCGCAAAGCGCTGGATAACGATCAGTTGCTGATCCACTACCAGCCTAAAGTCACCTGGCGTGGTGAAGTCAGAAGCCTTGAAGCGCTGGTGCGCTGGCAATCACCAGAACGCGGGTTGATTCCTCCGCTGGAGTTTATCTCGTATGCTGAGGAGTCAGGGCTGATTGTGCCGCTTGGCCGCTGGGTCATGCTTGATGTGGTTCGCCAGGTGGCGAAATGGCGCGACAAAGGCATTAACCTGCGCGTGGCGGTGAACGTCTCGGCCCGTCAGCTGGCAGATCAAACCATTTTCAGCGACTTAAAACAGGCCCTGAAGGATCTGGATTTTGAATACTGCCCTATCGACGTTGAGTTAACGGAAAGCTGCCTCATTGAAAACGAAGAGCTGGCGCTGTCGGTGATCCAGCAGTTCAGCCAGCTTGGTGCGCAAATCCATCTGGACGATTTTGGTACCGGCTACTCGTCTTTGTCGCAGCTGGCACGCTTCCCCATCGATGCGATTAAACTCGATCAGTCATTTGTCCGGGATATTCATAAACAGTCTATTTCCCAGTCGCTGGTGCGGGCCATCGTCGCGGTGGCACAGGCGCTTAATTTGCAGGTCATTGCCGAAGGTGTGGAGAACGCAAAAGAAGACGCCTTTCTGACTAAGAACGGCGTCAACGAACGGCAGGGTTTTCTCTTTGCTAAGCCCATGCCCGCTGCCGCATTCGAGCGATGGCTAAAGCGATATCAGGCGCGTAAACAGCACTAACTGGCTTTGCGTAAACCCGCCGCCTGGTGGCGGTTTTGCAGCATGACCAGACGCTCCATATAGGCGATATCTTTTGGTTCAAGGCAGAACGCAGCGTCAACCCAATCTTCCGTGATATCCATCAGCTCGCTGCGAGGCAGCTGCAGCACGCGGGTACGGGCGCGTAACATCGCCTTTACGCCGTTCATCTTCGGCCGCAGCGTGTCAATGAACGTTCTGACGGAGACGTAACTTTGCCCGGGTTCGAACAGGACATCCACTAACCCATGCTGTTCATACCATTCTGCCGTATGAGACTCCCCTTTGTAGATGAGCTCCTCCGCCAGCTTCATGCCTGAGCGGCGAGCAACCAGCGAGTACCCCCCCATGCCGGGGAAAAGGTTGAAGGCGATCTCAGGGAAGCCTAAGCGGGCATCGCGCTGGGACAGCACAAAGTGGTGCGCCAGCGCGGCTTCGAATCCGCCCCCTAACGCACTGCCTTCGACCATCGCCAGGGTAATAGCCCCCGTATCAAACCCCCGTGACGCCGCATGAACGCAGTCCACGCAGGCACGGGCATAGGCTCTTAACGCTTCGCGGCGTCCGTTTTGGATACATTCGACAAAGAACTGTAAATCACCTCCCGCATTGTACATCTCGGGCACCAGCGAACCGGTAACCCAAAAATCGACCGCAAACCCGGACTGGCGAACGAGCCAGGAGAGGTTCATGATCTCTTCGATTAACGCATGGTTGAAGCAAGGTCGTGGCTGCGCCCGTAACATCATCCAGACTGTGCGGCGCTCCTCCTCATAATACCCGGACAACTGAGTGAAACGTTCAGTATCGGTAAACAGTGTGCAGGTAGCCTGATTGATAACTGTCATAGTCTAATTCCTCATATAAAAAAGCGCCTTGCGCGCAGTTTTAGACTAATCCACTCATTCATCACGCTGCATGCGGGGGAATAAATTTATTACTTTCATTTATGTAATTTAGTTATTGCATTTTTTCCCTTCTCTTTTGAATCCATTTTCTGCATCATTGAAAATATTAACTTTTCGTACCCGGGATGAGATTATGTCTAACATTGATGCGCAGGCCGTAGCCCAACGAATTGATACCGTGCTGGATATACTGGTTGCGGGCGATTATCACTCTGCGATCCGTAACCTTGAGATCCTGAAGTCTGAACTTCTGGCTCAGACTGGCGCCGAAACCGCGTCAGAAAACAGACAGCCAAAAGCCCCGTGGGAAGTTTAACCACGCCCTATCCGCCCTCGTTTCGCTTTATTAAATGGATGCTATGAATTCCCGACAACAAATCATTTTGCAGATGGTCATCGATCAGGGGCGCGTGAGCGTCGTCGATCTCGCTAAAACGACAGGCGTTTCTGAAGTCACCATCCGTCAGGATCTGAATCTACTCGAAAAACAGAGCTACCTGCGTCGTGCGCATGGGTATGCGGTCCCGCTGGACAGCGAGGACGTAGAAACCCGCATGATGAATAACTATGCCCTCAAACGTGAGCTGGCTGAGTTTGCCGCGTCCTTAGTGAACAATGGCGAAACGGTCTTTATTGAGAACGGCAGTAGCAACGCCCTGCTGGCCCGCACCCTGGCCGAGCAAAAAGACATCACCATCATTACCGTCAGTAGCTATATCGCTCACTTGTTGAAGGAGACACGCTGCGAGGTCATCCTGCTGGGCGGTATCTATCAGAAAAAAAGTGAGAGCATGGTCGGCCCGCTGACGCGTCAGTACGTGCAGCAGGTGCATTTCAGCAAGGCCTTCATCGGTATTGACGGCTGGCAGCCCGAAACCGGCTTTACCGGTCGGGATATGATGCGTTCAGACGTTGTGAACGCGGTACTGGAAAAAGAGTGTGAGGCAATCGTGCTGACCGACAGTTCAAAATTTGGCGCAGTCCATCCCTATATGATGGGGCCAATATCCCGGTTCAGCCGCGTAATTACCGATGACCGTCTGAGCGAAGCGCATCGGAATAAACTCCAGGAAGACGGACTTATCGTCGACATTATTAAAAAACCCGCCTGATACCGCGAGCGCCTGAATTTCAGGCGCCTCTTAACCTCTCTCTGAGAGGAATCCTAACCCCCCTTTAAGAGTTTTTACCTGTTTAACTGACCCTGAAGACGTAAAATTAATGTTAGCGATATAACAGGAAGTGACTATCACCTGCGTGATGACGTAACACCTGCGCGACCAGCTTTCACGGAGAACAGAATTTAAGTATTCGTTTAGTCTATACTTAAAGCGTGCATCTTTCCGTGAATCGATAATTCAGGAGAAAGTATTATGACCTTAACCAGCAAAAAATTAGCCGCCGCTGTTCTGGCAATCACTGTAGCAATGTCCCTGAGCGCATGCTCTAACTGGTCTAAACGTGACCGTAACACCGCTATTGGTGCCGGTGCTGGTGCACTGGGTGGTGCAGTATTAACAGACGGTAGTACGCTGGGTACATTAGGTGGTGCTGCTGTTGGTGGTATTATCGGTCACCAGGTCGGCAAATAATTATTATACGCCCTGATGGGCATCGCGATATTTATCGCATTTCAGGTCTGACTTACGCACGTATAAAACAAGAGCCACGGTAAATACCGTGGCTCATTTATTTTAGCCGCCCGCCAGTTTTACTTTCATCCCTTTGGCTTCGAGATGCGATTTAATGACATCGCGTTTATCACCCTGGATTTCGATTATCCCGTCTTTGACGGCACCGCCGCAGCCACATTTCTTTTTCAGTTCAGCCGCCAGTTTCGCCAGTTCTGCATCATCCAGATCGATACCCGTGATAAGGCAAACACCCTTACCTTTACGCCCGCTGGTCTGGCGCTGGATACGGACAATACCGTCGCCTTTCGGGCGCTCTGCTTTCGCTTTCGGTTCATCAATGCGCCCGGTTTCGGTTGAATAGACCAGACGGCTGTTTGAATCGGTCATTACGCCCCCTTTTTCAGTGATGCGTTGATAGCCTTAAGCGTCTCTGCCGGATTAGCAGATTGTGTCACCGGACGGCCGATGACCATGTAATCCACGCCTGCCGCCAGCGCCTGCTCAGGGGTCATAATACGGCGTTGATCGCCAGCCTCGCTACCCGCTGGGCGAATACCCGGCGTGACCAGTTTGAAATTCTGGCCCAGCTCCGTTTTGAAACGCACCGCTTCCTGCGCGGAACAGACAACACCGTCCAGGCCGCAATTCTGCGTCAGTCGCGCAAGACGCTCTGCATGTTCAGCCGGTGACAACGTCACACCGAGGTCACGCAGGTCATTTTCGTCCATGCTGGTCAGCACCGTTACCGCAATCAACAAGGGGGCGTCGCTGCCAAACGGCAGAAGCGCTTCACGCGCGGCTGTCATCATTCTCGCCCCACCCGATGCATGCACGTTAACCATCCATACACCCAATTCGGCAGCCGCGGCAACGGCATGCGCCGTGGTGTTTGGAATATCATGGAATTTGAGGTCGAGGAAAACGTCAAAACCGCGCTGTTGCAGATCGCGTACGATTTGTGGTCCAAATAACGTAAACATCTCTTTGCCCACTTTAAGGCGACAGTCGCGAGGATCAATACCGTCGACAAAAGCCAGAGCAGCGTCACGTTTATTGTAATCAAGAGCAACAACAACAGGAGAATCAGTAACTACGCGGTAAGTGGAGGAAGTAACAGACGTCATGACCAGCCCTTTTCGTCTATGGGCGCGCAGCGGCGCGGAACAGATAAACGGCGTGCATTCTACCTGCCAGCGCCACAAATTGACAGGATCGTTTTATTCCCTGTCAGGCTGGCAAACCGCACGATGCTGAACGGGATTATAAAAGTGATAAGTATGTTGTAACTAAAGTGAGGTGTTTTAAAAAAATTACTGTCCATCGAGACCGCGAATGGGCTTGATGGTTGACCAGGCCCGGCACGAAGGACAGTGCCAGTACAGCGTATACGCGGTAAAACCACACTTCTGACAGCGGTAGCGCGGCTTGCTACGCACCTGTTCGCCCACCATGTCACGCAGCACCATCAGGCTCTCTTTAGCACGCCCTTCTTCTGCATCGTTCAGGTGGTAATCCATCAGCTTATGGAAAACCCGCATGGTAGGATGACGCTGCAGCTGACGCGTAATATAAACCTGCGCCGTGTCGCTGCCCTCATGCTGCTCCACTACGTCGGAAAGCATCAGCTCCGCAGTGGCTCCGGTGTTCTCTTCCACGCAGCGGCGCAGGAACGCTACCCACTCATCCTGTTTACCCAGCTGTTGATAACAGGTCTGCAGCATTTCAAGGGTTTCACTGACCAGCTCTTTGTCCTGATCAATGACGCGCAGCAGGCTTTCAACGGCTTTGGCATAGTCGCCACTCGCCATAAACACGCGCCCCATCATGATGGAAATACGCGCGCTGTTGCGGTCTGCGGCGGCCCCTTTTTTCAGCAACGCCATGGCTTTGTCCATGTCGTCGTTCCCCATCTGCTGCAGGGCCAGTTCGCAGTAAAAATGGGCTATCTCGACGCGCTGTTTGTCTTTACCCAGCTTGACCAGACGTTCAGCGGTATCAATGGCTTTCTGCCAGTCGCTGGTGGCCTGGTAAATCTGCAGCAGCTGCTGCAGCGCGCCTATGCGGAAATCTGTTTCATCCACCAGTTGCGAGAACATGTCTTCCGCACGGTCATACAACCCCGCCGCCATGTAATCGCGGCCCAGCTGTTGTACTGCCAGCAGACGCTGATCGTAAGTTAACGAGGCGCTTTCCATGAGGGTCTGGTGAATACGAATGGCACGGTCAACCTCGCCACGCGAGCGGAACAGGTTGCCCAGGGTCAGGTGTGCTTCAACGGTCCCTGTGTCCTCTTTTAACATGTCGAGGAACAGGTCGACCGCTTTGTCCTGTTGATTGCTCAGGAGGAAGTTCACCCCTGCAACGTAGTCGCGGGAGAGTCGGTTCGCCTCATCCTGTTTTGTTTGTTGCGCACTTCTGCGGCCCATATACCAGCCATAGGCAGCGGCTACAGGCAAAAGCAGAAACAACAACTCCAGCATATTCGATTATTCCTTGACGACCGGCACACCAGAGCTTTCCGGGATGTCGGACGCAGGCGCAATTTGATGTTCGAGGCGTTTAATTTTACGTTCAGCGCGCGCAAGCGAAACACGTACTTTTAACCAGAACAGACCGCAAACCAGCCAGCCGATGGCGAAACCCGCTGCGAACAAGACCGCCAGCAGGCTCGAAACCCGATACTCGCCCTGCGCCAGCAGATAGTTAAACGTCACCTGTTGATCGTTTTGTGCACCCAATGTGACTGAAATGACAAAAATCGCCAATACCAGTAAGAAAATGAGTAAATATTTCACATTACTTCCCGTTATGTGGTTCAAGCGAATAAAGTGTGTTCAACTTACCGCAATCAGCCTTATAAACTACCATTTTAGCGACGGGCGCGAAACGGAAAAAGTGACGCGCCCGTCATGGATTTATGGGCTGAATGCGCAAAATCAACCTTCAGACGCCACTGTGCTCCCTTTCGGCGATCTCTTCTTTCTCTTCCGGCGGCGGCGTTAACGGACCGCAGAGCCGTTCAGCCAGCCAGGTGGCAAGGGTAACAAGCAGCCATGAAATGAGCGTCGCCACCACTAAATCGCGTGGCCAGTGCATGCCCAGCAGTAGACGGCTCCCCATCACCCCCGTCGCCCAGACCAGTAAAATGGCGATAGTGACAGTCCGACGCCGCGGCCATAAAAGGCCGACGGCAAGAAGTGCCCAACTGGCGGCGAACATGGTGTGCCCGGATGGAAACGCAAAGCCGGTCTCTTTTTGCCAGTGTTTACGTAAAAACGTCGGGATATCCTGCTGTTCCGCAAGCTGTTCTTTCACCAGCGCACCGCGATCTTTACGTTTTAAATTGTAGAACTCATTCACCGGAACATGATGCGTTTTTTCCAGCCAGACCACAAAAGGCCGCGGCTCCTGCACATGGCCTTTCACCCAGGATTTTACCCCCTGGCCAACAAGAATCGCCCCACCGAGGATAGCAAAGAGCACCAGCGCTGCGCGGAGACGAAAGCGCAAGCACCACAAAAACCAGGCGCAAAGCACTACATGAGTAATGATGCCCCATGGCTGGGTGACCGTCTCTGTTATCCAGTATAACGTTTTCAGCCACAGGGTATTGTGCCCGGGCTGCCACATCCAGCCTGATACCCAAACGGCTAATGGCATTATCAACAATATGGCCGCACCTGCTGCCGTTCGTCTGGCGATTGAAAGCATGTCTTCTCCTTTTTCGCTAAGCGTCACAATCATAACTGAAATTCATCCGACGGGTGGATATGTCGGATCGTGCGTTTAACGTTCGTATAGCATGGCAGCCATTAGGCGAACCTGCTGAGCTTGTGGCAAAATGAACGGATACAGAAAGCAAAAACAGGCGGAAGACACGAAACGTGTCAGCCTACTCTGGAGAATCACATGCAGCTTAAACGTGTGGCAGAAGCCAAACTGCCAACCCCATGGGGCGATTTCCTGATGGTGGGATTTGAAGAACTGGCGACCGGACAGGATCACGTCGCGCTGGTGTACGGCGACATTTCAGGACAAACCCCGGTACTTTCTCGCGTTCATTCGGAGTGTCTGACCGGCGATGCGTTGTTCAGCCTGCGCTGTGATTGCGGTTTCCAGCTGGAGGCAGCGCTCTCTCATATTGCCGAAGAGGGTCGCGGTGTGCTGCTTTATCACCGCCAGGAAGGGCGCAATATTGGCTTGCTGAATAAAATCCGCGCCTACGCGCTGCAGGACCAGGGGTACGACACGGTAGAAGCAAACCACCAGCTCGGCTTCGCTGCCGATGAGCGCGATTTCACGCTGTGTGCGGATATGTTTAAGCTGCTGGGCGTGGATGAAGTACGCCTGCTGACTAACAACCCGAAAAAAGTCGAAATTCTGACCGAAGCGGGGATCAATATCGTTGAGCGTGTACCGCTCATTGTGGGACGTAACCCAAAAAACGCGCACTACCTCGATACCAAAGCCGCCAAAATGGGGCATCTGCTGAGCGAGTGATCGCAAAGTGCCCGGCAACGCCCTCGCGTGCCGGGCTGGCTCCATCAGTCCAGCATCTTACGAATCACGTAATGTAGAATGCCGTCGTTCTGGTAATAGGTGAGTTCTGTTGCCGTATCGATACGACACCGGCAGTCGAGCACCTCTGTTTTACCGTCTGCGCGCGTTAATTTCACCGGCACCGTTTTACCCGGCTGCAGATTTTGCAGGCCGCTGATGTCAATCAGCTCTTCCCCGGTGAGGCCCAGCGTTTTACGGGTGACGCCCTGCGGGAATTCGAGTGGCAGGATCCCCATCCCTATCAGGTTTGAACGGTGGATACGTTCAAACGATTCGGCAATCACCACCCGAACCCCAAGCAGACGCGGGCCTTTGGCCGCCCAGTCACGGCTGGAGCCAGAGCCGTACTCTTTCCCGGCGATAACCGCCAGCGGCGTGCCTTCCTGCTGGTATTTGACGGCGGCGTCATAAATTGAGATCACGTCGCTCCCCGGCAAATGTCGCGTCATGCCCCCTTCCACGCCCGGCACCATTTCATTGCGGATACGGATATTGGCAAACGTGCCGCGCATCATCACTTCATGGTTACCACGACGTGAGCCATAGGAGTTGAAATCCCGGCGCTCCACACCCCGGCTCTGCAGGTAACGGCCTGCTGGACTGTCGGCTTTGATGCTTCCCGCCGGCGATATGTGGTCCGTGGTGACGGAGTCTCCCAGCATCGCCAGAATGCGCGCGCCGTGGATATCCTGCAGCGGTGCAGGTTCAGCCAGCATCTCATCGAAGAACGGCGACAGGCGGATATAGGTCGAATCGTCCTGCCAGTCATAGGTATCTGAACCCACGACGTCGATGGCCTTCCATTCCGGCGTACCTTCGAACACCTCCGCATACTCTTTGCGGAACATTTCGGTAGAAACTTTCTCTACGGCCAATGCAATTTCCCGGGCAGATGGCCAGATATCCTTCAGATAGACCGGATCATTCTTGCGATCGTGGCCAATCGGATCGGTGACCAGGTTGATATTCATATTCCCGGCCAGAGCGTATGCCACAACCAGCGGTGGAGACGCCAGCCAGTTGGTCTTGACCAGCGGATGAATACGGCCTTCAAAGTTTCGGTTACCGGAGAGAACGGCCCCGACGGTGAGATCGCCCTGCTTGATCGCCATCTCAATCGGTTCAGGTAACGGACCCGAGTTCCCGATACAGGTGGTGCAACCGTACCCCACCAGGTTAAAGCCCAGCTCATCCAGATACGGCGTTAATCTGGCCTGTGCAAGGTAATCTGAAACCACTTTGGAGCCCGGTGCCAGAGAGGCTTTTACCCACGGCTGAGGCTTAAGCCCCAGCTCTACCGCTTTCTTCGCCAGCAGACCGGCGGCCATCAGCACGCTGGGGTTCGACGTATTTGTACAGGAGGTTATGGCTGCAATGACAACCGCACCATCCGGAAGCTGATACTGATGTCCGTTCAGGACATAGTCGATTGGGCGGTGGTCTTTTTTCGCCGTGTTAACTTCCAGTTCATTACTGGCGGCAAAGGCTTTCGGTACGTCACTCAACGCCACCCGATCCTGTGGACGTTTTGGCCCCGCCAGGCTCGCCTCGACGGTTCCCATATCCAGTTCAAGTGTGCTGGTAAATACCGGTTCATCGCCCGGGTTACGCCACATCCCCTGCGCTTTGGTATACGCTTCAACCAGCGCCACCTGCTCTTCGCTACGGCCACTCAGGCGCATATATTCCAGCGTGACAGTATCGATGGGGAAAAAGCCGCAGGTTGCGCCATACTCCGGCGCCATGTTGGCGATGGTGGCACGGTCGGCAAGCGGTAATGAATCCAGCCCGTCACCGTAGAATTCGACAAATTTACCCACCACACCATGCTTACGCAGCATCTGCGTAACGGTAAGTACCAGGTCGGTGGCGGTAATGCCTTCCGACAGTTTGCCGGTAAGCTTAAAGCCCACCACATCAGGGATCAGCATCGATACCGGCTGGCCAAGCATGGCCGCTTCGGCTTCAATTCCGCCAACGCCCCAGCCCAGAACGCCCAGGCCGTTAATCATGGTGGTGTGCGAATCGGTGCCCACCAGAGTATCCGGATAGGCCACCCACTCTTTATCCTGCAATTCACTCCAGACCGCTTTGCCCAGGTATTCAAGATTCACCTGGTGGCAGATACCCGTACCGGGCGGAACGACGCTAAAGCGGCTAAAGGCCTGCTGCCCCCACTTCAGAAAGACGTAACGTTCGTGGTTACGCTCCATTTCCAGACGTACGTTTTCGCCAAAGGCATCGTCGTCACCAAAGTGGTCCACGGTGACAGAGTGGTCGATAACGAGATCAACGGGAGAGAGCGGATTTACTTTAGCGGTATCGCCGCCAAGGCGCTTCACCGCTTCGCGCATTGCCGCTAGGTCAACCACAGCAGGGACCCCGGTAAAGTCCTGCATCAGGACCCTTGCCGGTCGATAGGCAATTTCTCTGTCAGCATGGGCATGCTTAAGCCACCCTGCCAGTGCCTGGATATCTTCAAGGGTGACGGAATCACCATCCTGCCAGCGTAAGAGGTTTTCCAGTAAAACTTTCAAGGACTTGGGTAAACGCGAAATGTCCCCAAGCGTCCTGGCTGCCAGCGGCAGGCTGTAGTAGTGCCAGGTTTTATTTTCTGCCTGTAATGTGTCCTTACTGGCTTCGCGTAGGGTTACCGACATAAGCTCCTCCTTAATTACAGAGATGTCCTGACAATCATCAGGGCTGTAATTAAAGATAACACAAAGATGTCGTAACGTTTTGATAACAACCCAAAATGATAAATCCAGGAATGTTCCAGTGCGGGGGAGAAAACAAAAAACCCCGCCGTAGCGAGGTTTTACGATTTAGTGGAGGGCCAGCCAGATAAGCTGTGACCAGAACAGAATCGACGCGGAAAAAACGCCGAGCCATGACCAGTATTTCATAGACATCATGTTATTCATCATAGGGACACCAGGCATTATTTATTAAAGGTTCCGAGGTCTGCCCTCAGTTCAATATTGCTGATGTGTATTTATTAAAGAGTACAAATGCATTGAGCCTTTATTCAGACTATTTGCATCATTACGCAATTAAGTAAATTATTGTTTTTTGGGTTCGTCTTCTGCGAACACATCAATAAACGCTTGCTGTTGCGGCGTCAGTTTCCAGGACGCGGGTACGGCAGTGGCAGGTGCTTTGCGCACTTTGTGGCCCCTGTCACGAAGCTGACACATCTGTTTAACTGTTTCTGTACGTACCGTCACTGCCATATTCAACCCCAATAGTTCCAGGCCAGGAAAGCAACCACCACCCAAAACAAGGCGGAGACGAGAAAGACCGCCAGCCAGGCTTTACGCTTGAGCGCAGGATCCCTTTGCGGTTCTTCACTTCCTGAAGGCATTGCTAACCTCATACAATCGATATCGCTTATCATTTAGAGACCAAACAATTGGTACAATTAATCATCTGTTGAGATAAATCCTAAAGAAACTTTAGCCGAAAAGCCAGTGAATTTACGTATCTATTGATGGGAAATATTCATTCTTTTGACCAAAAATAAATATTTGAAAGGAAATATTTGCGAAGCCAAAAATTAGTTCTACTTTTGTCGCCAATTCACGACATTATAACCACACTAAATAAATGGTTAATGACATTATACGGCAGTTAAGTGCAGATGATGATAATTCTAATTTAGCTTTGAGAGGTTATTTCGGTATCTTTCCTGGGCGGAAAGATACCGGAAGTGATTATTTTGCCGGAAGTTTGATGTCTTTAAACATCTCTTCGATATCTTCATTTGAACGTAATGCCACGGCCGTATCGACCACGTCGCGCGTTAAATGTGGGGCAAAGCGCTGAATAAAATCATACATATAGCTACGCAGGAAGGTACTGCGACGGAAACCAATCTTAGTGGTGCTATGGCTGAAAATATCATGCGCATCAAGACGCACGAGGTCAGGGTCAGATACGGGATCAACCGCCATGCTGGCAATCACCCCTACCCCCAGTCCAAGCCGCACGTAGGTCTTAATTACGTCAGCATCGGTTGCGGTGAAGACGATACGCGGCGTTAATCCTGCACGATTGAATGCAGTATCAAGCTCGGAGCGCCCGGTAAAGCCGAAGGTATACGTCACTAAGGGGTATTGCGCCAGCTCTTCAATAGTGACCGACCCTTTACCGGCTAACGGGTGATCGGGCGTGACGACAATAGAACGGTTCCAGTGATAGCACGGCAGCATAACCAGATCGTCATACAGATGCAGCGCTTCGGTTGCGATAGCAAAGTCCGCATTACCCTTCGAAACCGCCTCAGCGATTTGCGTCGGCGAGCCCTGATGCATATGGAGAGAGACGCGTGGATAGCGCTCAATAAAGCCCTTAATAACGCCCGGCAGCGCATAGCGTGCCTGGGTATGGGTGGTGGCAATATACAGCGACCCTTTATCCGGCCAGGTATGCTCACCCGCCACCGATTTAATGGCGTCGACTTTAGAGAGGACCTCCCGCGCGATGCGGATAATCTCCTGCCCTGCTGGCGTCACCTGGGTGAGGTGTTTACCGCTACGAGCAAAAATCTGAATACCTAACTCATCTTCCAGCATGCGGACCTGCTTGCTGATACCCGGCTGGGAAGTATATAGCCCCTCAGCGGTAGAAGAGACGTTAAGGTTGTGGTTTACCACCTCAACAATATAACGAAGCTGCTGTAATTTCATGCCAGACCATCCGATTTAGCGCATGCGGTCAATCGCTTAAGACGATTTGATAATAAGAAAAGGGTTAACTATAACCACTATATCATTTATAGCCTGACTGTATAGTACGGAACAAAAAATAATAACAAGGTAATAAAAAAGGGCCGGAAGTCCGGCCCTTTTACAGGTAAGTTACGGTAAGGAAAGATTATTTCTTACCTTCAACCCATTTGCCATCCACAAAGAATGCTGACCAGCCGGTTGCCTTGCCGTCTTTCTCCGCCGCAACATACTGCTGCTTCGTTTTACGGCTAAAACGCACAACGGTTTTATTGCCTTCCGGATCCTGCTGTGGCGCATCGGCCAGGTAGCGCAGTTTCTCAGGCAGGCGGTCGCGGAAACGGTACAACTCTTCCACCAGTGGCGCGCGGGTTTCGCGCGATTTAGGGAAGGTGTTTGCCGCAAGGAACACGCCGGCAGCACCATCACGCAGCACGAAGTAAGCGTCGGACTTCTCGCACGGCAATTCTGGCAGCGGAACCGGATCTTCCTTCGGCGGCGCGACTTCACCGTTACGCAGGATTTTACGCGTGTTCTTACACTCGTCGTTGGTGCACGCCATGTACTTGCCGAAGCGCCCCATTTTCAGGTGCATCTCAGAACCACACTTCTCACACTCAACGATAGGACCGTCGTAACCTTTAATGCGGAACTCACCCTCTTCGATCTCATATCCATCGCAGGTCGGGTTATTACCGCAGACGTGCAATTTACGTTTTGGATCGATGAGGTAGCTGTCCATCGCGGTGCCGCATTTCTTGCAGCGACGTTTTGCACGCAGAGCGTTGGTTTCCGCATCATCACCTTCCAGCACGTTGAGCACTTCGTTCTCAGGTACCAGGTTAATGGTGGTTTTGCAGCGTTCTTTCGGCGGCAGCGCGTAGCCAGAACAGCCGAGGAATACGCCAGTGGTGGCAGTACGGATCCCCATTTTACGACCACAGGTTGGGCAGTCGATGCTGGTCAGGACCATCTGATTTGGCAGCATGCCGCCCTCTTCAGGATCTTTTTCCGCTTTTTCAAGCTGGTTGGTAAAGTCGCTGAAGAATCTGTCGAGAACCTTTTTCCACTCGGCCTGATGGCTGGCCACCTGATCGAGACTGTCTTCCATTTGCGCGGTGAAGTCGTAGTTCATCAGTTCGCGGAAGTTGGCTTCCAGGCGGTCAGTGACGATCTCACCCATTTTTTCCGCATAGAAACGACGGTTTTCAACACGCACGTAACCGCGGTCCTGAATGGTCGAAATAATCGATGCATAGGTGGATGGACGGCCAATACCGCGTTTTTCCAGCTCTTTAACCAGAGACGCTTCGCTGAAACGCGCTGGCGGCTTGGTGAAGTGCTGGGCAGGCACGAGATCAACCAGAGAGAGCTCATCCCCTTTGTTTACCGCAGGCAGGGTTCTGTCTTCATCACCCTTACGTAGCGCAGGCATCACTTTAGTCCAGCCATCGAAGCGCAGGATACGGCCACGCGCTTTCAGGCGGAAATCACCTGCACCAACGGTCAGCGTGGTGGAGTCATACTGTGCTGGTGTCATCTGGCACGCCACGAACTGACGCCAGATAAGCTGATACAGCTTCTGGGCATCGGCTTCCATATCTTTCAGCGATTCGGCTAACACGGAGACGTCAGAAGGACGAATGGCTTCGTGCGCTTCCTGTGAGTTCTCCTTGCTGGCGTACTGGTTTTCACTCGCTGGCAGGTATTTCTTACCGAAGTTGTCACTGATGTAACCGCGCACCATGTTGACGGCATCCTGGCTCAGGTTTGTCGAGTCAGTACGCATATAGGTGATATAACCCGCTTCATACAGACGCTGGGCCATCATCATGGTTTTCTTCACGCCATAACCCAGGCGCGTGCTCGCAGCCTGTTGCAGCGTAGACGTAATAAACGGTGCGCCAGGTTTGCTGCTGGTCGGTTTGTCTTCACGCTCCAGAACCTGGTAGCGCGCTTTTTCCAGCAGCGCCACGGCAGCCATGGTCTGCTCACGGTTTTCAGGACGGAACGGTTTGTCATTCTGATGACTCACCTGCAGCGGCAGCGCATCTCCACCCGGCGTGGTGACATTGGCATCCACTTCCCAGAACTCTTCCGGGACGAAGGCTTTGATCTCACGCTCGCGCTCAACAACCAGACGCACAGCAACGGACTGCACACGCCCTGCGGACAGACCGCGGGCAATCTTTTTCCACAGCAGTGGAGAGACCATGTAACCCACGACACGGTCCATAAAACGGCGTGCCTGCTGCGCGTTTACGCGGTCGATGTTCAGTTCACCCGGCTTCTCAAACGCCTGGCGAATCGCATTCTTCGTAATTTCGTTAAACACTACACGGCTGTAGCGTTTGTCGTCACCCCCGATCACTTCCCGCAGGTGCCAGGCAATGGCTTCCCCTTCGCGGTCAAGGTCGGTTGCGAGATAAATGTGGTCTGCTTTTTCAGCAAGCTGCTTCAGCTCGTTAACGACTTTTTCTTTGCCGGGCAGCACTTCATAGTGTGCATCCCAGTTATGCCATGGGTTAACACCCATACGGTTGACAAGCGCGCTACGTTCATCCTTTTTAGGCTTTTTAGCCCCTTTGGTGGAGGTAGAGTCTGCGCTCTTTTTGCTGGCTGAGCCACTGGTCGGCAAATCGCGGATGTGACCGACGCTGGACTTAACCACGTAGTCATTACCCAGATACTTATTGATCGTTTTGGCTTTTGCCGGGGACTCAACGATGACGAGAGCTTTACCCATATTCACCTTTACCTAATTTAATTCTTCCAGGAATACGCCGCATGTTGATTTCCCTTCCACTGACGACGAGCCATTGATATTGCGACTGCGTCAGGGGATATCAACCCCTTTGTCTTACTGAACGTCAAAGCGTTAACGCCCAGGTGATTGAGTTATCGGGTATTTTTCTCACATCGGATGTAATTCGTGACGAATTCCCGGTCGAATGTCAAGCAATTCTGTTGCCAGAATGACGAAAGCGCACACTCTACCTGATAAAATTCGTTACGCAACTTTATTAGCATGCAAAAGCAAATCCTGCCAGCCAGGTCACGGCACCTTACCCCCTCACATTACAGGGAAAATTTGCCCCCAAAGCGCCCCCGGCGTAGACTATTGTCACTGTTTAAGGAGTGGATTATGCAGAATACAACCCAACCCATTGATCGAGCCTCTCTGCTTATCGAAGCAAATAAGCTGATTCGTGACCATGAAGACACCCTGGCGGGCATTGAAGCGACCGGCGTGGAACAACGTAACGGCGTGCTGGTATTCAGCGGCGAATACTTCCTTGACGAACAAGGGTTACCCACCCCGAAAAGCACCGCCGTATTCAATATGTTTAAATACCTGGCGCACACGCTTTCAGAGAAATATCACCTGGTCGATTAACGCAAAACGCGAGGCTCTGGCCTCGCGTTTTTGTTTACAGCAGCGGTTTTTGTCCGCGTTGCAACCAGCGGAGCAGTAGGCGATCCGCGCTTTCGGCCGCGCTGTTCGTAAAGCGGTCAAGCAGTCGCTTACGCTGGGTAAAGCGCACGCCAACCAGTTCGCGCCCTTCCATCAGATTCAACAGCAGGTCGTCACTGGTGCCCACTTCATCCACCAGCCCTTTTTCCAGCGCCTGCGTACCGTACCAGTGCTCCCCTGTTGCCACCTGGTCAATATCAAGCGCCGGGCGCATACGGTGCACAAAGTCTTTAAAGAGGTGATGGGTTTCATTGAGATCTTCACGGAATTTCTGCCGTCCTTCTTCCGTGTTCTCCCCCAGCAGCGTCAGGGTACGTTTGTACTGACCCGCCGTGTGCAATTCAATGTCGATCTCTTTGCTTTTCAGGAAGCGGTTAAAGTTCGGGATTTGCGCAACCACCCCGATGGAGCCAATAATAGAAAACGGCGCCGCAACAATTTTATCCGCCACGCAGGCCATCATATAGCCACCGCTCGCCGCGACTTTATCCACCGCAACCGTCAGCGGGATCTGTTTTTCACGCAGACGCTGTAGCTGCGAAGCCGCCAGCCCATAACCATGAACGACCCCACCCGGACTCTCAAGACGGACAACCACCTGATCCTGCGGTTTAGCCACGGCAAGCACGGCGGTGACTTCTTCACGCAGGGAAGAGACTTCATGGGCATCCATGCTGCCTTTAAAATCGAGCACATAGACACGCGGGGTTGAGGTTTCCTCCGGCACGTTAAGCTTCGCTTTGGCTTTTGCCGCTTTGGCGTCCTGCTTATGCTTTTTCTTCTGAGCTTTGTGCCACAGTTTCTGTTGATGGCTGTCAAGCAGGGCCAGCGACATCTCTTCTTGCATCTCTTTATACTGCTCGCTCAGGCGGGTAATGCGTAACTCACCACGCTGACGTTTGCGCTGCGTCAGGTTAACAATCAGAACGGCCACTACCGCAATGGCAATCACCACCGTCGCGATCTTTGCCAAAAACAACCCATATTGAGAAAGTAATTCCACGCGTTCCACCTTGATTTAACCACGAATCTTTCACGGCAGTGTACAACAGCCCTGCCCATGCGTCTCGCTCGTGACATTACCTCTGCGAGCCGTCTTCAGGAATCCCCCGATTCTGGTTTAAATATTTGCAAATTGTTAATTTTACAGCGATGCGTCCTGTAGACTGATTGAATTCTCATGCTAATTCGGGCATAAAGCCGAAAAGTCACACAATAAGGCGTCTTTGCATCACTGTGCGCCGAGGAGTCACCGTGCATTATCAACCGCAAAAAAATCTGCTGCAGAACCGCATCATTCTGGTCACTGGTGCCAGCGATGGCATTGGCCGCGAAGCGGCACTGACCTACGCTGACTATGGTGCGAGCGTAATTCTCATTGGCCGTAACGAAGAAAAACTCAAAGGAGTGGCTCAGGAGATTGACGCCGCCGGTGGCATTCCTGCCCGCTGGTACACGCTGGATCTGCTCACCTGTACCCCTGAAACGTGCCAGGAGCTTGCCCACCGCATCAGCACCCACTACCCACGGCTGGATGGCGTACTGCACAATGCCGGCTTGCTTGGGGAGGTTCGCCCGATGGATGAACAGGATCCTGAGATCTGGCAGCAGGTCATGCAGGTCAATATCAACGGCACCTTTTTCCTGACCCAGGCACTGCTTCCTTTATTACTCAAATCTGATTCCGGTTCGCTGGTATTCACCTCCTCCAGCGTAGGGCGCGAAGGCCGCGCAAACTGGGGGGCGTATGCGGTCTCAAAATTCGCGACCGAAGGGATGATGCAGGTGCTGGCGGAGGAATATCAGAGCCGTCATCTGCGCGTGAACTGCATTAACCCAGGCGGAACGCGCACCAAAATGCGCGCCAGCGCCTTCCCGACGGAAGATCCGCAGAAGCTTAAAACCCCGGCAGATATTATGCCGCTCTATCTCTGGCTGATGGGCGATGACAGCCGCCGTAAAACAGGGATGACCTTTGATGCCCAGCCAGGCCGTAAACCCGGGATTTCGCAATGAGTGAAGAACGTCACCAGCAACGTCAGCAGCGCCTGAAAGAACAGGTTGATGCCCGTGTCGCCGCTGCGCAGGATGAACGCGGGATCATCATCGTGTTTACCGGCAACGGCAAAGGCAAAACCACCGCTGCCTTTGGTACCGCCACGCGCGCCGTTGGCCACGGGCAGAAAGTGGGTGTCATTCAGTTTATTAAAGGGGAATGGCCCAACGGTGAACGTAATTTACTTGAGCCGCACGGGGTTGAGTTCCAGGTGATGGCGACAGGCTTTACGTGGGATACTCAAAACCGGGAAACCGACACCGCGGCCTGCCTCGCGGTCTGGGAGCATGCAAAACGAATGCTGGCGGATCCGGCCCTGAACATGGTGTTACTGGATGAGATCACCTACATGGTCGCCTACGACTATCTGCCGCTGGACGCCGTACTGGAGGCACTCAGGAATCGCCCGGCACATCAGACGGTGATCGTCACAGGCCGCGGCTGTCATCGGGATATTCTGGAATTAGCGGATACCGTCAGCGAATTGCGTCCGGTTAAACATGCTTTTGATGCCGGTATCAAAGCGCAAATCGGCATTGATTACTGATAAAAAAGCCCGGTGATGTTAACCGGGCTTCTATTTTTAACCGTTGTTATTACGGCTGCCAGCGCGGCGATTATTGTTCACCTGGCTGTGGCGTTTCACCGCACGACGGATCTGGTTCGCCTTCATGCGACGACGATCTTTCTCCACCGCCACTTTGGAAGTGGTTTCTGGCGCCAGGCCCACCAGTTCACGCAGGTAGTTGGTCTGCGTCAGGTCCAGTTCGGTATAGCCACCACGTGGCAGACCTTTTGGCAGCAGAATATCGCCGTAACGGACACGGATCAGGCGGCTAACCTGCACGCCCACCGCTTCCCACAGACGACGAACCTCACGGTTACGGCCTTCGGTCAGGGTAACGTTGTACCACTGGTTGATCCCTTCACCACCGGTAAATTTGATGGTTTTGAACGCTGCAGGACCGTCTTCCAGCTGAACGCCACGCGACAGATCGCGCAGTTTGTTCTCATCAACCTGGCCGAACACGCGTACGGCGTATTCGCGTTCCACTTCACGGCTTGGGTGCATCAGACGGTTTGCCAGTTCACCATCCGTTGTGAACAGCAGCAGACCGCAGGTGTTCACATCCAGACGCCCCACGGCAATCCAGCGTGCGCCACGCAGTTTAGGCAGACGGTCAAATACCGTCGGGCGACCTTCCGGGTCGTTGCGCGTACACAGTTCGCCTTCCGGCTTGTAGTACGCCAGCACGCGGCAGATCTGCTCAGCAGATTCTTTAACCGAGATAAGATGACCGTCGATACGGATTTTAAGCCCCGGCACGATTTCTACGCGGTCACCGAGCGTGGCGATTTTACCGTCCACACTCACGCGTCCGGCTTCAATAATGGCTTCGATTTCACGGCGTGAGCCGTGGCCGGCACGCGCCAGCACTTTCTGTAACTTCTCGCTCATTGAGCTTCCTCAGGTGTCGCCTTCACAGGCGTCGAATCAGGTCAAACCAGGGCTATGCCCTGATTTGATGGCCGCGTAGTATAGCTGCTTACACCTTTACAAGAAAGGCTTAACATCACCCACGCCTTCGCGAATCACTTCCGGTGCATCTTCCGTTAAATCGACAACCGTGGTCGGCTGCTGACCGAGGTAACCGCCATGAATAATCAACTCAACCACCTTTTCCAGACGGTCTTTGATCTCTTCAGGATCGGACTCGGTGAATTCACTGCCGGGCAGCATCAGCGAGGTTGAGAGCATCGGCTCACCTAACGTTTCCAGCAAGGCCTGGGCAATCGGGTTAGACGGCACGCGCATCCCGATGGTTTTGCGCTTTTCCTGTAACAGACGGCGCGGAACCTCTTTCGTCCCTTTCAGGATGAAGGTGTAGTTGCCCGGCGTGTTATTTTTAATCAGACGAAATGCCACGTTATCGACATAAGCATAGGTCGATAGCTCAGAGAGATCCCGGCACATCAGGGTAAAGTTGTGACCGTCCGGCAACTGGCGAATACGGCAAATACGCTCCATCGCCGCTTTATCTTCAATCTTACAGCCCAGCGCATAACCCGAATCGGTCGGGTAGACGATAACGCCCCCTTTACGCACGATCTCCACGGCCTGATTAATCAGGCGCGGCTGCGGATTATCCGGATGAATATAGAAAAACTGACTCATACTTCCCTCTCTTCAAGTTGCTGTGGCTGTTCCCAGAGCTGCCAGACAGGCTCAACGCCTGCGGGTAACCAAAGCTTGCGTCCCAGTTCTATCCACGCACAGGGCTGATGAAAATCTGAGCCTTGCGACGCCAGCAAACCAAACTGGCGGGCGTAGGTCGCAAGCTGCGAACGCTCGTTGGGCGCCTGCTGACACTGGGCGACTTCCATCGCCTCGCCACCGCATTCGGCAAAATGCGCCAGCAGTCTTTTCAGCCATTTAGCAGAAAGATTATACCGCCCCGGATGGGCCAGCACGGCCTTACCGCCAGAATGATGAATCACATCAATAGCTTGTTTTATTGTACACCACTGTGGCGGAACATATCCGGTTTTCCCGCGAGCCAGATAGCGTTTAAAGACATCCGCTATCGTTGTGGCCTTGCCCGCCTCAACCAGAAAACGGGCAAAATGACCGCGCGTTACCGCGCCCCCGTTTGCCAGCCTTTGTGCCCCCTCCAGTGCGCCCGGAATATGCGCCTTTTCCAGACGTTCAGCGATCATTTCTGCGCGCTGGTTGCGGCGCGTTTTTTGTTCTTGCAAAAACGCACACATTACCGGATGGTCTATATCGATGTTCAGGCCAACAATATGGATTTCGTGATTCTCCCAGACGGTCGATATCTCGACGCCAGGAACCAGTTTGAGTGCCAGACCACTGCGGGCAATCTCGGCGCGCGCGGCTGGAATGGCATCGGTTGTATCGTGATCGGTTATGGCCAGCGTGCCAACCCGCATTTCAACGGCACGATGCACCAACGCTTCGGGCGTCAGCAGACCATCGGAGGCCTGGGTATGGCTGTGTAAATCATAAATTACGGCGTAGGTGGTATCGCTCAAAGCACTTCCCGTCACAAGTTAGAGACATCTTAAAAGCCCATGATACCGACTTGCCACGAAATTCTGAAATCAAGGGTTGACAACACGCCATCGAACTAGTTAACTAGTACGCAAGTTCACACGAGAAAGGTATCTGAAAATGACTGCACATTTCACTCTGCACGGTTGGTGGCGCACTTCCTGATTTCCGGGCAGTGTCACACGTCTGCGTACAGCAAACAGATACCCGCCCGCTCATCAGCGGGCTTTTTTTTGAACAGAATAAATGAGAACAACATAATGCAAACAGCCAAACCACACCTCGAATTGCTGACCAGCGAGGCGGCCTATCGCCACAACCCAACCGCACTGTTTCATCAGGTCTGCGGTGCGCGTCCAGCCACGTTGTTACTGGAATCCGCCGATATTGACAGCAAAGACGATCTCAAGAGCCTGCTGTTGGTGGACAGCGCGCTGCGCATTACGGCGCTAGGTGACACTGTCACTATCAAAGCGTTATCGGATAACGGTGCGGCTCTGCTGCCGTTACTGGATGCGAGCCTGCCTGCTGGTATCGAAAATGAACACCATCCTGAAATGCGCGTTCTGCACTTCCCGCCGGTGAGCCAGTTGCTGGACGAAGACGCGCGCCTGTGTTCTCTTTCCGTTTTTGATGCCTTCCGTCTGCTGCAAAATCTGGTCACCGTGCCGGAAGATGAACGCGAAGCAATGTTCTTTGGCGGGCTGTTTGCTTACGACCTGGTGGCCGGGTTCGAAGATTTACCGGACATTGAACAGGGTAACCGTTGCCCCGACTACTGCTTCTACCTGGCCGAAACCTTACTGGTGATCGACCACCAGAAAAAAAACACCCGTATTCAGGCAAGCCTCTTCACGCCATCCGCGACAGAGAAAAAACGCCTTGAGCAGCGTATTGAGCAGTTGCAGCAACAAATGACCGAAGCGCCGCCTGCGCTGCCTGTACATCGTGTCGAGAAAATGACCTGTGAGGTTAATCAGAGCGACGATCAGTACGGTGCCGTGGTTCGCCAGATGCAAAAAGCGATTCGCGCCGGAGAAATTTTCCAGGTTGTTCCTTCCCGTCGTTTCTCTCTGCCCTGCCCGTCGCCGCTCGCGGCCTATGACGTGCTGAAAAAGAGCAACCCAAGCCCGTACATGTTCTTTATGCAGGACAATGATTTCACCCTGTTTGGCGCATCCCCTGAAAGTTCACTGAAATATGACGCCACCAGCCGCCAGATTGAGATCTACCCGATTGCCGGAACCCGTCCACGCGGCCGTCGAGCCGATGGCTCGCTGGATCGCGATCTCGACAGCCGCATTGAGCTGGAAATGCGTACCGACCATAAAGAGCTCTCCGAGCATCTGATGCTGGTTGATCTGGCCCGTAACGACCTGGCGCGCATTTGTACCCCTGGCAGCCGCTACGTGGCGGACTTAACCAAGGTCGACCGCTACTCGTTTGTTATGCATCTGGTATCCCGCGTGGTGGGCGAACTGCGCAGTGACCTCGACGTGCTTCACGCCTACCGCGCCTGTATGAACATGGGCACGCTGAGCGGCGCGCCGAAAGTTCGCGCCATGCAGCTGATCGCGGCGGCTGAAGGGCGCCGTCGCGGCAGTTACGGTGGTGCAGTGGGCTACTTCACCGCCCATGGCGATCTGGATACCTGCATTGTGATCCGCTCCGCCTACGTTGAGGACGGTATCGCTACCGTGCAGGCAGGCGCAGGGATTGTTCTGGATTCTGTTCCGCAGTCTGAAGCTGACGAAACCCGCAGTAAAGCCCGCGCGGTATTGCGCGCCATTGCTACCGCACATCACGCACAGGAGATTTTCTGATGGCTGACATTCTGCTGCTCGATAACATCGACTCTTTTACCTATAACCTGGCAGATCAGCTGCGTGCGAATGGTCACAACGTCGTTATCTATCGTAACCATGTTCCGGCACAGACGCTGATAGACCGTCTGGCAACCATGCAAAACCCGGTGCTGATGCTCTCTCCTGGCCCTGGTGCCCCCAGTGAAGCGGGCTGTATGCCGGAGCTGCTGACCCGTATGCGCGGTAAACTGCCGATTATCGGTATCTGTCTGGGTCACCAGGCGATTGTGGAAGCCTATGGCGGCTACGTGGGTCAGGCAGGTGAAATCCTGCATGGCAAGGCCTCCAGCATTGAACATGACGGCCAGGCGATGTTTGCCGGCCTGCCAAATCCTCTGCCGGTTGCGCGCTATCACTCCCTGGTGGGCAGCAACATCCCGGCCGGGCTGACCATTAACGCGTCGTTTGAAGGGATGGTAATGGCCGTGCGTCACGATGCGGATCGCGTCTGCGGCATGCAGTTCCATCCGGAGTCGATTCTCACGACCCATGGCGCGCGACTGCTGGAGCAGACGCTGGACTGGGCGTTGCAGAAACTGGAGCAGACCAACACGCTGCAACCGATTCTGGAAAAGCTGTATCAGGCGCAGACCCTGAGCCAGCAGGAGAGCCACCAGCTCTTTTCTGCCGTGGTTCGCGGTGAGCTGAAACCTGAACAGCTGGCGGCCGCACTGGTAAGCATGAAAGTGCGCGGCGAAAGCCCGCAAGAAATCGCCGGTGCCGCCACGGCCCTGCTGGAAAATGCCGCCCCCTTCCCGCGCCCGGATTATCAGTTTGCGGATATCGTCGGCACCGGGGGTGATGGCAGCAATAGCATCAATATCTCCACCGCCAGTGCCTTCGTGGCCGCGGCGTGTGGCCTGAAAGTGGCGAAACACGGTAACCGCAGCGTCTCCAGCCGCTCGGGCTCGTCCGATTTGCTGGCTGCCTTCGGCATTAACCTGGATATGAACGCCGAACGCTCCCGTGAAGCGCTGGACGATCTGGGCGTCTGCTTCCTGTTTGCGCCGAAGTATCACACCGGTTTCCGCCATGCGATGCCGGTTCGTCAGCAACTCAAAACACGCACGCTGTTTAACGTACTGGGGCCGCTGATCAACCCGGCGCACCCGCCGCTGGCGCTGATTGGTGTTTACAGCCCGGAACTGGTTCTGCCAATTGCCGAAACCCTGCGCGTGCTCGGTTATCAGCGCGCGGCAGTAGTTCACAGCGGGGGAATGGATGAAGTGTCCCTTCACGCGCCAACTCTCGTCGCGGAACTGCGCAATGGCGAAATCCTGAGCTACCAGCTGGAAGCCGCCGACTTTGGTTTAACGCCGTATCATCAGGAGGCGCTGGCAGGCGGCACGCCGGAAGAAAACCGTGACATTCTCACGCGCTTATTACAAGGTAAGGGAGAGGTCGCCCATGAGGCAGCCGTGGCAGCCAACGTGGCCATGCTGATGCGATTGCACGGCGAAGAGGATCTCAAAGCCAACGCACAAAAAGTTCTGGACGTACTGCGCTCTGGTGCAGCTTACGATCGCGTTACCGCACTTGCGGCAAGAGGGTAAAGAATGCAGACCGTTTTAGCGAAAATCGTTGCCGATAAGGCCATCTGGGTGGAAGCCCGCAAAGCGCAGCAGCCGCTTGCCAGTTTTCAGAACGACGTCGTCCCAAGCAGCCGTCGTTTCTATGATGCCCTGCAGGGCGCGCGCACCGCATTTATTCTTGAGTGCAAAAAAGCCTCCCCGTCGAAAGGCGTTATCCGTGAGGATTTCGATCCGGCGCGTATTGCCGGCATTTATAAGCATCATGCGTCGGCGATCTCCGTGCTGACGGATGAGAAATATTTCCAGGGCAGCTTCGATTTTCTGCCTGTTGTCAGCAGCATCGCGCCGCAACCGATTCTGTGCAAAGACTTTATTATCGACCCGTATCAGATCTGGCTGGCGCGTTTTTACCAGGCTGACGCCTGCCTGCTGATGCTCTCGGTACTCGACGACGAGCAGTATCGCCAGCTGGCTGCGGTGGCGCACAGCCTCAACATGGGCGTGCTGACCGAGGTGAGCAACGAAGAAGAGCTGGAGCGTGCCATTGCACTGCAGGCGAAAGTGGTCGGGATTAACAACCGCGATCTGCGCGATCTGTCAATTGACCTGAATCGTACGCGTCAGCTGGCACCGCGTCTGGGCTCTGGGGTGACTGTTATCAGTGAATCCGGGATCAACAGCTACGCCCAGGTGCGTGAGCTGAGCCACTTTGCCAACGGTTTCCTGATTGGCTCCGCGATGATGGCACATGACGATCTCAATGCCGCAGTGCGTCGGGTGCTGTTGGGTGAAAACAAAGTGTGCGGCTTAACCCGCGAACAGGATGCCCAGGCCGCCTATGAGGCGGGGGCTATTTACGGCGGGTTGATCTTTGTGGGCTCCTCACCGCGTGCGGTGAGCGATGAACAGGCACGCAAGGTGATAGCGGCAGCCCCACTCAGCTATGTGGGCGTCTTCCGTAACGCTGATATTGCGGACGTTACGGCAAAAGCCGAAGCGTTATCCCTTAGTGCAGTACAACTGCACGGTGATGAAGATCAGGCATACATCGATGCCCTGCGTGCCGGGCTGGCTCCTCAGGTTCAGATCTGGAAAGCGCAGAGCGTGGGCAGCACCCTGCCAGCACGTAACCTGAATCATGTTGATAAATATGTGCTCGATAACGGCCAGGGCGGTACAGGCCAGCGTTTTGACTGGTCACTGCTGAACGGCGAAGTGCTGGACAATGTCCTGCTGGCGGGTGGACTTAGCCCGGACAACTGTGTGGAAGCAGCCAAAACCGGCTGCGCGGGCCTCGATTTCAATTCAGGCGTAGAGTCGCAACCGGGCATCAAAGATGCCAGTAAGCTGGCCTCGGTATTTAAAACTCTGCGTGCATATTAAGGAAGAAAAAATGACGACATTACTTAACCCGTATTTTGGTGAGTTCGGCGGGATGTACGTTCCGCAGATCCTGATGCCCGCACTGCGCCAGCTGGAAGAAGCGTTTGTGAGCGCACAGAAAGATCCTGCTTTTCAGGCTGAATTTACCGACCTGCTGAAAAACTACGCGGGCCGTCCAACAGCGCTGACCAAATGCCGTAACCTGACTGCCGGCACCAAAACCACGCTGTACCTCAAGCGTGAAGACCTGCTGCACGGCGGCGCGCATAAAACCAACCAGGTGTTAGGACAGGCGCTGCTGGCAAAACGGATGGGCAAAACCGAGATCATCGCCGAAACCGGCGCGGGTCAGCACGGCGTGGCATCAGCACTGGCAAGCGCCCTGCTTGGCCTGAAATGCCGTATCTATATGGGGGCGAAAGACGTTGAGCGTCAGTCTCCGAACGTATTCCGTATGCGTCTGATGGGCGCAGAAGTGATCCCGGTTCACAGTGGTTCTGCCACGCTGAAAGATGCCTGTAACGAAGCGCTGCGCGACTGGTCTGGTAGCTATGAAACCGCGCACTACATGCTCGGCACAGCCGCTGGCCCGCACCCGTTCCCGACTATCGTGCGTGAATTCCAGCGCATGATTGGCGAAGAGACCAAAGCGCAGATCCTTGAAAAAGAAGGCCGTCTGCCGGACGCGGTGATTGCCTGCGTGGGCGGGGGATCAAACGCCATCGGGATGTTCGCTGATTTTATCGACGAAACCCGTGTTGGCCTGATCGGCGTGGAGCCAGCGGGTCACGGGATTGAAACCGGTGAGCACGGCGCTCCGCTGAAACATGGCCGCGTGGGGATCTACTTCGGCATGAAAGCGCCGATGATGCAGACCGATGAAGGTCAGATTGAAGAGTCGTACTCCATCTCTGCCGGTCTGGATTTCCCGTCCGTCGGGCCACAGCATGCGTTCCTGAACAGCACCGGACGCGCGGACTACGTCTCCATCACCGATGACGAAGCGCTGGAAGCGTTTAAGACGCTGTGCCGCAGCGAAGGGATCATCCCGGCACTGGAGTCCTCGCATGCTCTGGCGCATGCGCTGAAAATGATGAAAGAAAACCCGGAAAAAGAGCAACTGCTGGTCGTTAACCTTTCCGGTCGCGGTGATAAAGATATCTTCACCGTTCACGATATTCTGAAAGCACGAGGGGAAATCTGATGGAACGCTACGATAACGCATTTGCACAACTGAAATCCCGCCAGGAAGGCGCGTTCGTTCCCTTCGTAACCCTGGGCGATCCGGGCCCGGAACAGTCGCTAAAAATTATCGACGCCCTGATTGAAGCCGGTGCCGATGCGCTGGAGCTGGGGATCCCGTTCTCTGACCCGCTGGCGGATGGCCCGACCATTCAGAACGCCACCCTGCGTGCCTTTGCCGCGGGCGTCACCCCAACGCAGTGTTTTGAGATGCTGGCCGCGATCCGTCAGAAGCACCCGACCATTCCGATTGGCCTGCTGATGTATGCCAACCTGGTCTTTAACCGCGGAATCGACGAATTTTATGCCGAGTGCGCGCGGGTCGGCGTTGACTCCGTGCTGGTGGCCGACGTCCCGGTTGAAGAATCTGCACCGTTCCGCCAGGCGGCTATGCGTCATAACGTGGCGCCGATTTTCATCTGCCCGCCAAACGCCGATGACGAACTGCTGCGCCAGATTGCCTCTTACGGCCGTGGTTACACCTACCTGCTCTCCCGCGCGGGCGTGACGGGTGCTGAAAACAAAGCCGCGCTGCCGCTGCATCATCTGGTAGAAAAACTGGCTGAATACCACGCAGCACCTCCGCTGCAGGGATTCGGCATTTCATCCCCGGATCAGGTTACGGCGGCAATTGACGCAAAAGCGGCAGGCGCGATCTCCGGCTCTGCTATCGTCAAAATCATTGAGAAGAACGTGGACAAACCCGAGCAGATGCTGGCTGAACTCAAAGCATTTGTTACGGCGATGAAAGCCGCAACGCGTAAAGCCTGATCCTTCCACCGTCTGGCGACTCAGCCAGACGGTCTTCCTCTTATATTCCCGCTATCACTTAAGCGTTACGCCAAAATTGATCCCATCGATATTTTCGGCGTGAATGGCTTTTCAAACCTTGCCGTAAGCGTATGATTTGGTCTCTTTTCGGCTTTAAACCTTCTGAGTTCAAAGATAAATCAAAAGTGTAATTTCTCCTTTAATTACAATCGGATACGCTTCTTTTTGAAGCGTTTTTTATTTGCATCTTACATTCTGTAAACACTATTATATTCATAGAGTTATTAGAAGGTTTTGGAGAACGCTTTTCACTTGATTTTATACTTTGCGAAGCTTCTTCCAGTTTCGTAACGTACCGCTTTACGCCTGTTTTTTCATTAGCATAATCTCCACCGCTCCGTTTGTAAGACTTAACCAGCGCGCGCTACTTTTTCTCCCTGCCCTATACTTTCAGTCTGACATCCGACTGGAGGTTTCTATGTGTGGACGTTTTGCACAAGCACAAACCCGCGAAGAATATCTGGCATATCTTGCCGACCAAGCCGATTGCGACATCGCATACGACCCGGAACCTATTGGCCGTTACAACGTCGCGCCCGGTACCAAAGTCCTGTTGCTGAGCGAACGCGACGAGCATCTCCATCTTGATCCTGTACTGTGGTCTTACGCGCCCGGGTGGTGGGATAAAGCACCATTGATAAACGCGCGCGTCGAGACGGCTGCCACCAGCAGGATGTTCAAACCTCTCTGGCAGCATGGCCGGGCAATCTGCTTTGCGGATGGATGGTTCGAGTGGAAGAAGGAAGGCAACAAGAAACAGCCCTACTTCATTCACCGGGCAGACGGTCAGCCTATTTTCATGGCTGCAATCGGCAGCACACCATTTGAGCGCGGCGATGATGCGGAGGGATTTCTGATAGTGACGTCTGCTGCTGACAAAGGTCTGGTCGATATTCACGACCGTCGGCCACTGGTTCTGTCACCTGAAGCTGCAAGGGAATGGATGCGCCAGAACGTAGGCGGGAAGGAAGCCGAAGAGATAGCAGCCTACGGAGCAGTGCCCGCAGACAAGTTTATCTGGCATGCCGTTACACACCATGTAGGCAATGTAAAAAATCAGGGTTCATGGCTAATCGAAATGATCTATGAATAAAATAAAGAGATCTACAACGGTAGCATTGAACGAAAAGTAGTAGAATTCTTTACACCGAGAAGAAAATTAACGAAAATGACTATTCCCTGTTGAGCGGGGCATTTCTAATAAATTTGACTTATGGTTTAATTAAGTTCCGGAGAGGGAAATGATTGATTTTATAACTACTAATACAGGGGTGGTATTTAAATATGATCCAGAGTCGGCGGATAGGTCTTGGGTTTGGAATGAATTACAAACTCATTCAGTTATAAAAATTTCTAAAGTTTTTTATTTTGATATTAATGACTTACTAAACCCTCCTTCTGACAATCAAGATTTTGATATTTATACTTATGAATTTCAGTTTGGTACTTTCATTGATGAATATGTTTTCATACCTGGTATTTTTCTAAATATTAAAAATGATGTATATATAAGCAAAGATATTAATCTTAGTAGAAGTATCTTTGCCGCCGAACGTAATGTTTCTATTTTTGGCCGAATATCACGCATATTAAAAAACAACAATCCAATTTTTATTGGCGGAAAAGAAAGGAGGCAATACCTTCTGTAATTTTTAGTGAGTTATTAAGAAAATTTCCTAATACCTACGAAGTGGATAGATATGCTGATGCAAGAGTCCATATAATTCTTGAGCAATATTTAGAAGACATGAAAGATTCCAAGGGAATCTACGAGACATATCTCAATAAAGTAGCATCAAATGAAACAAGTAAACTTGATTTGAGCGTTATCAAAGAGTTAGAAATTGCAAAATATATTTTGATGAGAGACACAATTGAGAACGCCTTGAAAACGAAACAACATTGGTCCGAAAAAGATTGGCAGGACCTGATGGTACAATCTGGGTTTTTGTTCCCAAAATATATACATGTTATTGAAAATATTACCATTCATGACTACTACAGCATCCCTGGCAAGAAAAAAGATCGATTCATAGATATAGGTTTAATTGATTCCAGCGGAAACCTAGATATTATTGAGGTAAAAAAACCATTTGATAATAAGATTTTGCGCAGAACTGAGTATCGAGGTAACAGCATACCAACATCAGAGCTAAGTGGGGGTATCATGCAGGCTGAAAAATATCTATTTCATTTATCGAAATGGGGGACAAAAGGTGAGGAAAGCCTTACCAAAAAATATGCTTCCCAACTTCCCTCCGGGATGAGCATTCATATTTCCTACCCTAAAGCCATCATCATTGTTGGACGTGACCAGATTGATAATGGAAATATGACAGAAAATCAAAAACTCGACTTTGAAATTATCAAAAGAAAATATTCCAACATGATGGACATTATTACGTACGATGACCTATTAAGACGACTTAACCGTACGATAACTGCACTTAAAAACTAAGGGGCTATTTTAAATGAATGTCCTAGCTTCAGTTTGCTAATAAAATTATACGACGGTCCGCTATTGGTACGTAGCGGACCAAAACGTCCGATACATTTTATCTTACCATTAGAAGATCTGAATACCTGGTAGTGTATCGCGGCGAAAGCATTTCGCGCTTCATTTGCCACTGCTGCTGTATGCCTTGCCCGGCAAAGAAGAGCGTGCCTTTTCCATCTTTAGCGTTCAAGTGATCGAGTACCTCCATCAACTTATCGCTTCCGGCCCGCGGCGCGTTCTCATCGAACAGGTTGAGCTGGGCCACACCTTGGCTGAAAAAATCCCCAAGCATTATTCCGGCTTTCTGGTATCGGTGTCCATCCTTCCAGATTTTGTCCAGGCACTTTACCGCGGCGTGGATGATGTCGCGGGACTGGAGTAGGGGTGAGAAGCTTCATTGACGCACTATTGCCGTAGTATGGCTCGTTAAGCGCAAAGGGAGAGGTTTTCACGAATGCAGAGATAAAGCGGCAATACTGATGCTCGCCGCGAAGCTTTTCGGCGCCACGCGCCGCATAGCTGCAAATAGCCTGGCGCATCTGTTCATAATCGGTAACCCTTTCGCCAAAGGAACGACTGCATACGATTTCTTGCTTTGCCGGCGCGAACTCCTCAAGGTCCAGACAGGGTTCACCGCGCAGCTCCCGGACAGTTCGCTCGAGTACAACGTTAAAGTGCTTCCTGATTATCCACGTGCTCTGCTCCGAAAGGTCGAGAGCAGTTTTAATGCCCATAGCGTTGAGTTTTTTGCTCATGCGCCCGCCGACACCCCAAACGTCCTCAACAGGAACAAGGGCAAGCAGTCGCCGCTGGCGGTCAATGTTCGACAAATCCACTACCCCGCCCGTCTGCCGCTGCCATTTCTTTGCGGCGTGGTTGGCGAGTTTAGCGAGAAGTTTTGTCAGCAATGCCAACGCCAACGGTAAGGTGCGTACGCTTCAGAACCGTAGCGCGGATCTCTTTGCCAAAGTCAGTCAGGTCCCGGCAGTTCCTAACGCCCGTCAGGTCACAAAAAGCTTCATCGATACTGTAAATTTCGACGCGAGGGCTCATTTCTTCCAGAGTCGTCATTACCCGGTTCGACATATCAGCGTAAAGCTCGTAATTGCTGCTGAAGCAAACAACGCCAGCGCGCCGGAAAAGCTCTTTTTGCTTGAAGAACGGCTCTCCCATAGTAATTCCAGCGGCTTTGGCCTCGGCGCTGCGTGCTATTACACAGCCGTCATTGTTCGAGAGAACGACTACTGGCCGCCCTCTCAGATCAGGTCTAAACACCGTCTCGCATGATGCGTAGAACGAATTCACATCACAGAGCGCAAACATGTTCAGCTCGCCGATTTAACGATAAAAGTCACGACGCCGAAGACGTTCAGGGTGTCCTCGCTGCCGACAAATATAGGACTGTAGGCGCTATTCATAGGGTTGAGTTGAACGGTGGGGCGTAACTGCAAACGCTTAACAGTGAATTCCCCTTCTACTGCCGCGATGACAATATCACCATGTTCAGCGGTACGTGAGCTATCGACCACCAATAGATCCCCGTCGCTTATTCCCCCTTCAATCATCGAATCACCAGCGGCTTTAACGAAATACGTTGAGCTCGGATGAGCCACAAAGAACGCATTGAGATCGATGCGCTGTTCAACGTAATCCGCTGCGGGGCTTGGGAAGCCACACTGAACTAAGTCACTGAAAAGCGGGATAGCGATAATTTCTCGCAGTTCTGTTGGTCTGATAAACTCCATAATGCATACCTCGAACACTGTTTTTATATGGGTCTTCCCCATCATGGTGGAAAGGCTCAGAACGCCATATTCAGCTTTCCGTAGTGGCAAAATAACATCACCCCCAGTTTAAAGCGCTCCCGGTTTCGGTATCCCCTGGCTTTTATCCTCAGCAGCCTGATCTTGCTGTTAAGTGCCTCCGCATTTCCGTTTGAGACACTGTGTCGCATCGCATTCAGGATCCCGTACAGCCTTTTTCCTATCGTTTTCGCGGCATTTTTCATCATGGGAACGTCACTGTTAGCCGCCAGCGCCAACCATCTCTGCCAGTCACTCCGTCTTTCCTCGCTCCATGGCCTGTTCCAGATATCCTTTGCCAGCTCTTTCAGCGCCCAGCACTGGCTCGTCAGCTTCATCTGTGCACGCAGCCACATCAGCTTTTCCTGCCTGGATTCGGTCATCCACTTATCGCTGTACTGCCACAGGAAGCGGGTTCCTTTTGCCTGGTGTCGGCTTTCAACAGGGAGGTGCGGATGTTCATTCTGACGGGTTTTATCAACTACCTCGCCCAGTTGCTTCGCCACATGGAAGCGGTCAAAGGCGATTTTCTCAACCGCACTGGGTAAGTGGATACGCGCTGCTCTTATATAGCCCGCGTTCATGTCCATTGAGAGCGTTTTGATAGCCAGCAACTGCCCATCAGTGAGCGTGCGAAGATAGCCGGCAAGACTCTCTGTGCCGCGATCATCCGTTAAGGCCAGCGCCCGACCATCGCGATCGGAGATCACCGTTATGTAACGATGTCCTTTTTTAAAGGCGACCTCATCCACATTCATATGACGGGCGGATAATGGCTTTTTCATCCGGGCAAGACCTCGCTTAACTGCCCGGGTCATAATGCCGTCAACCGCATTCCAACTGAGCTTAAGTTGCTTCCTGACAGCATCAACGGTGCTGATTTTCAGCCATGAGAGAACGAACGATTCGAATAGCAACGTATACCGGCTTCCGGGGCCAGCCCACGGAACAGGCAACGTCAGGCAGCCATGCTCCGGACACATAATTCGTGGAACATCGGCTTCAACAATAGTGGTGAACTGGCAGGTATCAAGATGGCGCCATTTACGATGACGGTGATCGTGAACAGAACAGGATTTACCGCAGGTCGGACAGGCTAGCCGGTGTTTTCAGCGATCTCAATAGTGACAGTAACAGAACCGGCATTTTCATCGAGAGAAAGGGACTTTACCTGCCACGGATCGGACAGGTTGAGAATATGAGCGTAGAGGGACTTTTCGTCCATGGCGGTGACCTCTGGCGATTAAATACACCATTATCATGCCTTCAGCCACCACAACAAGGGAAGACCCTTTTATATACAGTAGTTTCATTTACCAAGGTACGCAAGACACCGGATACGCTGTGAATGTTTAAAGCTTCGCCGTTTCGTTTGTAAGTTTCTCTCTCACTTCAGATTATGGTTATTGTAAATTTTCCGTCTGAACGTTCATGTGCACAAAATTAAGCCTGTTTAGAAGCAGGAAACTTTTTGTACAGCGTGCAGACAGCCACATCGTAAATGATCGCCACCTGCTTCCTTTCAACCCCATTAGCAATGAGCCTCCCGGCCTGCGCCCATTGTTCGGCTGTTAACTTCGGACGCCTGCCGCCGACCCGTCCTTTTTCCCTCGCAGCCGCCAAACCTGCCCGGGTGCGTTCCACTATCAACTCCCTCTCCATTTCTGCGAGAGCTGACATGATATGAAAAATAAAGCGTCCCATTGGGCTGGAAGTGTCGATGCTATCCGTAAGACTTTTGAAGTGGATCCCGCGCTGCCGTAATTCGTCGACCAGCAGTACAAGGTTCCGCATGCTTCGCCCAAGGCGATCGAGCTTCCACACTACCAGCGTATCTCCCTCTTTCAGCGTCTTAAGAAGCTTTTTCAGCGCTGGCCGGTTAGCCACTGTTCCGCTCATTTTTTCTTCGAAAATTTGTTCACATCCTGCGCGTTCGAGCGCTTGCCGCTGAAGATCCGTATTTTGGTCATTTGTTGACACCCTTACATAGCCAATTTGCATATTTTTCACCCAATTATTTCTGCAAAAAAATCAGGTGAAGTTATCGGCCAGGCCGCTCAAGAGCAATCTATAAAACGTCGGTTTAGGAACATCGGCCACGAAGGATACTGGCACCTCAAATGGCAATGTTATTCAGGTCGGTGGTTTTGGCATCGGCGCTGATTCGTCTTTGGCTTCTCAACTGGCAAGCCTGACCGATGGTTATCGTGCCGGGCTTTATCGTATGCGCGGTGATGGAGCTCCGCCGTCAACCATCGGTGCACCAGTTGGAAGTGGAAACTCTATTATCGGTTTGGTCTCTGTTCCTGTTTATTCCACGGCCGGTTTTGGTCTCGCCTTTAACCGGGATAATTTATGGACAGGTGTATTTGATCCAGCAAATCCCAGCGGGGCGACGTGGAAAAAATGGTGGGGTGAGTCAAACACCACCGTTGACACGAACGGCTTTATCAAACGGGCCTCTCCTGTAATTAAGCTGTTCGGAACAGGTGAGATTGAGTGTAACGATGAAGCTGAAGGGGTTGCTGCGTCGAGAGAGGCGGCTGGCGTGTATCGAATCACCGGAAGCTGTGGACTGAATTCTGAAGGATGGACAGTTGAGATCCCACAAGATATCAATGGCAACTTTCTGTGCTTCGTTGATATCAAAAGCGCCGATGATGGAGAACTGACTGTTTCCGTTTTCCGTCGCCGTTTTGATGTGGAAACAGCAATGATTATTGCAGGCGATCCGATGGATATTCCGGAGGGCCGTTGGATAGATCTTCGACTCGAAATGCCTGCTGATTCTTTATACAACCAAAAAAGCAGAGCTGCAGAGCTGGCCGAGACGGCCGATGAAGGTGAATAAAGGTCGGTTTGGGAAGTAGCGCGACAAAGGACGTTGGGACGAGCGAAGGAAGCGTTCAGGTTGTGGGTGGGCTCGGTGGACCGGTGGATGCTTACAGGTACTTCCTGATTGACTCGTCACTTCCTTCAAACACCATCAATTTGAACGATGCGCGAAACCCCGGCGTGTTTCCAAACCTCATCAACTTTACGACTGCCGTGAACCCTCCTGCGGCCAGCGGATACGGGTACATTCAGAACTATGTCCGCATTGCTGGCAGCAGCGGGGCATCGACTCAATTTATGTTGCCTTATGCCACTCAAACGGATGCAGGGCGGTTCTTTTACCGAGGGTTTAATACCAATGCCTGGGCACCATGGAAGGAGATCATGACTTCAGCCGTGTCTGATAAGAGAATGAAAAACATCGGTGATGACCTCGATCCAGAAGAGGCGTTGATGAATATTTGCCGGATGGAGTTCAAGCACTTCACTTTTAAGGATGATGAAACGCAGACCCCACGGCGCGGAGTGATATCTCAGCAGATTGAAACGATTGATCCCGAATACGTTAAAGAAATAGGCGGCCTGCTGCACCTCGATCAGACTCCAATGTTGCTCGATGCGCTGGCTGCAATTAAAGCCTTGGCAATCCGCGTCAGCGCATTAGAGGTAGACGCTAATCCTCCGGCTCCTGGCTCATTCGCTGGTTAAACAGAGAGTCTGACGGCATATCCAGGCGAACATCGATCCAGCTGTTCGCCGGGACATCCATCAGTTCTCCTTTCGTTTTGATGATCTCTCCGTCTTCACTCAGCATGTATTTGCGCTTAAAGAGGCGGATTATCAGGTCGCCATTGTCGGTTTGCTCTGCCTCAACCACGCCCATCTCTCCCATGCCGCCAGGGTCCATCGGCGGCAGTAACTGCCACCCCTCAGACGCCAGACCTGCCGAACCGGTGAGTACGTAAAAACCTACGTCGCGGCGGGAAAGGGTAATTCCCTCGGCCTCAGCGTTCGCTGTGCCGCAGCCGCACCATGTGAAGCCATCCTCTGCCACATCAGTACGTTCAGTTTCTTCCCTGCTTTTGACAATACGGGCTACTGGCGATGCCGCCTTAAGCGTGCCATCACTGGCCTTTGTGGTGTTATACGTCGTGTAAAATTCCTGCCACCCCGGAGTGGCCACATTTTCTGCCTGCGTTCGGTACCAGATACGCCCACCTTTAGCCACCCCAAGATTTGTCGCGTATATCTGCGTAACCGAATTCTTGCTGCCACGCATTCTGAAAAACTGGCCATATTTCGATGTGTCGGCCGGAAAATCCCCCGTTGTATCAGCTGTTGTCTGCCACAGTCCTGTGGGCTCAGAAAAATAGTTAATTCCGCCTGAAACAGGTGTTCCTGAAGCTGTATTTCCCTCCCCGATCCCGAACCCACCTACAACCAGCAATCGTCCTGCAGTAGCATCGGTAACTGATGTCTGAAACGTCGCCGTTGCACCACTTCCTAAACCGAGGTTTGTGCGACTGCCTTCTGCCGTGGTTGCCCCGGTCCCGCCCTGCGCAATAGAAAGCGCAGTAGTGAGCCCTTTCAGCTCCGTGATATCGCTGTTTACCCCCTTTCTGGCAAGTGCGCCAATACCTGGAATATTCACGGAGGCCCCGTTGATGGTAACGGTGATGGTCTGGTTTGCGGAGGTGGTGGC
Source organism: Enterobacter cloacae complex sp. 309I3 (assembly GCF_050031595.1). Classification (NCBI taxonomy): domain Bacteria; kingdom Pseudomonadati; phylum Pseudomonadota; class Gammaproteobacteria; order Enterobacterales; family Enterobacteriaceae; genus Enterobacter; species Enterobacter cloacae complex sp. 309I3. The sequence goes on from NZ_JBLGWI010000001.1 coordinate 2,738,219, forward strand.
GAACGTCTCCCACGCGCCAATATTCTCGTCATACTCTTTGATGAGCTGCGACATTGCCTGGGCCAGGCCGTCGACCGAGATATTGTCCGAGACAAGAATTCCATACTTCTGGCCGCTCAGCGCCGGGGAAGCCGCAGGCGTAACCGTCATTGACGTGGCGCTGTTCACGGATGAAATCTGGAAAAGCTGCACCGGGTTAGACATCACGATAATCGTCTGGCCGGCGCGGACCTGGCTGGCGGGTGCCGTCCAGTTCGTGCCTGTGCCGGTTGCGGTATTTCCGTTAATGGCTATGGTGCCAGTGTTATAAAGCATATTTTCTCCAGGCAATAAAAAACCCCGCCGGAGCGAGGTTTATTTTGAAACAGAATGAGTTAATTGCAGGTCGTGCTGGTGAACGTGTTGGCGCTAACCCAGGTCCAGTTAAAGGGGTAACCGGCGCGGTACTGGGTCTGATTGTTTTGTTTACGCACCCCGTAAATCTGGACGCTGTTTTCCTGCCCGCCGATAAGGGCAGTACCGGAACACACAGGCTGCTGTTTCTCAATAACGCCAGCGCAACCGGAGAGCAAAACCGCCACCGCCAGGCAAAGAATTATGTTTTTCATAGTGGTTATATCCCAGGGCATTAACAAGGTTACACAATAGCAATATGAATCAACGGGATATAATTGATTTGGTAGATCAATTATTCACAATCGATCGTTGAAAACGATCAATCATAGTTGGCGCAGTTAATGGCCATGATTACGTTTCTCATGTTTGAGTACGCAACGTTTTGCAGGCTGCCACTGGGCGTTGTTTGCGGTCTGGCGTAAATGCGGGTGTTACTTCCCTCAAGTTTCGCCATGCTTTTGTAAATTGCCACATATGGCTGTGGTTGCCCGCCCGCTGAAACAACCCCTGTGATCAGACCGAGCATAACAGGCATGCAGGCCCACTTCCCCGCCCGGGTTGTGTTGATGTTGTAGCCTGAGCTGGCATCCACCCCGGCAGTGCCGATAGTGACCACATCGCTCAGCGTGCGCGTTTCGTGGGTTAAAATCAGGGTCCCCGATGCATCCCACACGGCCATCCCATAATCTGGCTTTGTCTGGGGGAAAATTGTGAAAAAATAAACATACGCTGTGCCGGTTGCATTCGGTCTGAGAAAATCAATCGTGATGGTGTTTCCGCTTACCGTCTGAGTGATTTCCACCTCAACCGTGCAATGAACGAAAGCCACAACGGGCTGACCTGAGGGAAAGGTGTGCGTCACCTTGGTATTGAAACCCGATGTTCCCTGCAGTGCCGCTGTCTTTCGCGCCTGCAATGCAATTGGCGAGCTGTTAGCGGTAACCCACACCTCACCGCTCGTCGTCGTCAGTAAACCGCCGTACTGCGCCATTTATGCCCTCTCGATCTGGAAAATGAGAAAAGCTGCAACAGCGGGTTCAGTCCCTGCCGAGTAGTCGGTATCCCCCACTGAGGAAACCGTTGCAGTGCCACCTGAGATGGTTATCTTCCTTCTTCCCGTTCCCCACTTATCATCGTTCATGACCTGAAAGTAGGTCAGTTTGCAACCCGGTGGAAGGGCAACGGAATAAGAGCCTGTTTTCTGGTTAACGGCCAGTTGCAGATAGCCGCAAACGCTGACTGGCTTAATTCCATAGTTGTTAACCTTCCCTGATGCGTCCCATGTTTGAACACCGTATTCCGCCATCGTATCTCCTGAAAAAAAGAGGCCCCACAAGAGGCCTCCCGTCACCATGTACCAGTGATTCTCCCGATCTGCACCCTCAACACATTGTTGGAGTCCCGTACACTGATTGTCTGGTTGGTCTGTTTCATGGCCCCCTCGCCAGCTGTCGAACCGTAGTTCTCAAACGTACCGGCCTTATCCAGCCTCCACCCGACTGAGCCAGCCACATAGTTATTCGACTGGATATAGTTGCCGATTTTGGCGTTCTCAATGGTGCCGTCCTGGATGAAGCTGGCCCGAATGAATGTCTGTCCATTCTGGATCACGAACGGCAAAGCCACGCTGTTACCGGCTGCCGTGGTGACGGCGAAGCGGTCAGCCAGGAAGATTACCTGCGACTGCATGCCGGATGGCGTATTCTCCACGCCGATACCCATCCCCGCGGCGTAATACTGTCCGTTGCTGGAGACACCAACCTTGATGTTGTACATCGCGCTGAGGTCGCCATTAACGTTGGCTATCGCCTGCGCGTTGGTGGTGATGGCTGAGGTATGCCCGTTCACCGTTGCCGTAATGCCGTTTATCTGCGTGGCCGTGGCCTGCTGATAATCGGAGAACGTCTGGTTGAGGCTGTTGATGGATGCCTTGTTGCCGTTAACATCCGTCTGCAGGCTTAGCAACGAACGCGCCGTTGCCTCCTTCTCGTTGACGATCACTTCATCAAGTCGGTCCAGTTGAGCGCTGTTACCTGCGACCGATGCCGACAGGGTTTTACGCGCAGCCACCTGCGCCAGCCCGTTCTGGATAATGGCGATAGCCGAGTTTTTTACGCCTCCTGCCATACCATCCATGGACACGCTGATGTTATCGATACGCTGGCCAAGAGCGGTATCTGCCGTTGCGACGGTCTGCTCAAGCTGAGACAGAGATGACGACACATCCCCAACGTTACTTGTCAGTTCCTTCACATCGGTCTGAACCTGCCCAATGTCCTGGGCGTTTTGGGCTATCTTCAGCGCCTGCTGTTCAAGCTCATTATTCGCCTGAAGGATATCGTCAGCCATACCAACAATTTTTTCGTTGGTATCAACTGCATTCTCGATCAGGTCCTTGAACGTCTCAGACCCTTTGATGTCCTCCAGGATCACGTCGGTGATATCAGAAACATCGATACTGGCCTGCCCACGAACCCAGCCGGTATAACCGGACTCGTTACCGGTTCGGTCCACCAGCTGCGCGCGGTACCAGAATATCTGCCCCGCTTTAAGGCCCATCTGCTGATATTTACGCTGCGGGTATGGCACATCGGCCAGCAACATCGCATCGTCCTCAGTACCGGTCAGGCTGTACTGAATTTCCGTCTTCAGAGTATCGTCCGTATTGGCCGGGAACCCCCAGTTCAGCTCGATACCAAACACCACGTTTTCAGACGCGATAAAACCCACCGGCTTCGGCGGATTCCCGTCCTTGCCCGTCAGCGTTTTCTCTTCTGAATACCCCCATCCGGATGAAATTTCAGCGGCGTTGATGGCACGCACGCGCACCAGGTATCGTCCCGCATAAATGCCCGGAACATCGAACGATGTGGTAGAGCTTCGCGGCACATTGACCCAGTTCCCGTCATTGCGGCGCCACTGTGCTTCATAGGCGATGGCGTTCTTCGCCTGGTCCCAGCTGACTCGCATGGTCTGAACGTTCACATTCTGCTGAACCACAGAGAATGAATTGATGACGATGTTGGCTGGCGGGGACTGATTACCTGGAGGTATGACACTTATTGGCCGCTGGTCGATAATGGCACCGGTATCGATACGCGGATATTTATCCGGATCGTGAAAAGCTCCAGAAATCGAATACGTTCCGTCATTATTGTCCGTGACGCTGATAACGCGATATTGCTGCGCGTAAAGCTCCTCGGACTCGACAATCCACACCGATTCCACTGCAGGTGTTTCGCTGTATGCCGTAGTCACGGTGACGGCCCGACCGTTTACGCTCTGTATCGTTCTGCTCTGCGATGCGCCGGATGGAAGGTTAACCATCAGACGGCTTCCGGGAGCGGCTGCAGACTCACGATCAAGCGTGATAACGCGACCGTTAACCGCGCTGATGCGCCCTCCCATCACTTTTCCGGAAAGCAGCTCATCGGCAACCGCGATGATATAACCAGGCTGTGGGATCTTGCCGTCAAGACCCACATCGAACGACACGATGCGATCCTTGTTATTGGTCAGGATACCCCAGCGCCCCTTACGGTTTGCCTCTGACTGCCGGGTACAACCAATGGCTGTCATTTCGAGCTGGTTTGTGCCGAAGCGAGCAACGAGCTCCTGTTCAAAAACCGGCTCCATCGCATCCGCGTAGGCATTACCCGGATCGGACCAGGAAACCAGTGCCGTGGTATAGCGGGTTTTGGTGGTGCTGCCCGAATAGGTAAAGCGGCCATCAACCACGTTTGCACGCGTGTAGCTGTAATCCACATCGCGGGGCATATCCGCCAGCGCAACAATTTGATCTCCACCCCAGTACGTCATGCCCCGGAATATCGCCGCAAAATCACGTAACACGGTATAAGCGTCATTCCTCTCCTGCACGTACACGTTACAGGTATAGCGAGGCTCAGTGCCGCTACCGCCTTTACCATCAGGAACCGGCTGATCACAATATTGCGCGACCTGGTAAAGCGTCCATTTATCAATATTGGCCGCCGTCAGGCGATTGCCCAGCCCAAAGCGGTCGCTCACCACCAGATCGTAAAAAATCCATGCCGGATTATCCGTCCACGCCCATTTAAACGCCCCCGTCCATGTGCCGCTATAGGTGCGGCTCTCCGGGTCATACGTATCCGGAACGCGGATTACACGCCCTCGCGGTTCGCAGGATATTTGCGGGATAGAGCCGTTAAACTGGCTTGAGTCGAATTCGATGTACAGCAGCGCGGTATTTGGATAACGCAATTTGGCGTCAATGACCTCTGTATAGCTCTGCACCGTCATCGTATCGCCAATTTTCGCGCTGTTGGCATCCGCCGTGAGCTTACGCAGGCGCACCGTCCATGTGCTGCCTGCCTGCGGTAGGTCGACGCGATGGCTGCGTTCGTAGCCGGAAGTTGTCTTGCCGGTTACGCTGGTATTAAGTACCGTCTGCCAGGTGCCGCCATCGGTCTGCAGATCAATAGCGTAGTTAATTGAATAGCCAACCAGATCGCCATCGTCCTCCTGTTTAAAAAGCGATGGCCACTTGAGGCGCAGGCGAACGGCTGACAGTTGCGTGTTAGTAAAGGTATGCGTCCAGGCAGTGGTGCTCGACACTTCGGTGCCCACGCTGATTTCATTTTCGGTGCCGGGGATACCCTGAATGTATTTTTGTGCCTGAGTCCCCGGGCGAAATTCCCACGCCACGCCGCTGAAGTTTTGCGATCCGTCTGCATTCTCCAGTGGCGTGCCATCGAGATAGATATCCTTCGCCGTCAACTGCCCTGCAAATTCGCCCTCTCCCAGTGCAACAAGAATTTTGGCCTTCGCTACGGACTGGAGATCGTCTGGTTGTTCAGTCGGGGTGCGGGAACTGGAGCTGCCGCCCTTGCGGCCTCTAATCGGAGTAGATGTAGCCATATTGCGCCCATAAAAAAGGCCACCCTGAGGTGGCCTGAAAGGAGGTTTTTATTTATTGCTGATCTTCGACATAAATCCCGGCTGAAATAATCGCACCGCCGATTCGCCGACGACCATAAAGAAGCGGTACCGGATAGCCCTGCGCGGCGGTGTTGGTGACTCCACCGAACGCGTATGAGGCGCGGTTATCTGAGCTCTGTTTGCTGGCCAGCCCAGCTGGTTGAGGGGAAAGCATCTGGACAACCCCGCCAATCATCATTGCGGCACCGAATTTGTATAAGAATGGTGATGCCGCAGCCCAGGGTGTGAAATTAAGCACCGCCCCAACGGCAACCAGAACTGCACCAAGTATTGTCTGGAGCAATCCGGCCTTTTTGCTCCCGATAATCACCGGGACAATGCGAATGACATCGCCGGTGACCGGGTAACCCAGGTCATCAACACCAATATTCTTTTTCCCTTTGAATACTGAATAAGTGAGACCACGGCGTTGGCTGGAAATCATAAACTGCTCAAAGCCCGGTATAGTCTTTGCCAGCGCAACACTCGCTTCGTTCACGCGTGAAATCAGGCGATGGTGAACTTTACCGAATGTTTTCCCGAGCACGCCGCCAAGCTCAATGCGGGTCATTACTTCCTGCATGTTTCACCTGCCATTACATCTTTATAGCGAACGATCTTCATTGTGCGCTCCTGCCAGTATCCGCCATAAGGAACACGTTGACTCAGATGCCCGTAAAGATGGTGCAGCAGCATGTTACCCTCCAGTAAAATCCCGGCATGATTCCACTTATCGGCCTGCACCTGCATGATGACGAGGTCCCCTTCCTGAGGCGGACCATCAAACTCCCTGAATCCGCACTCGTACCAGCACTCCTGATAGAAATTGTCCGGGTAGTCGTTTTCCCACCAGGGATAATCCACCCGGTAATCGTGGAGCTCGATACAGTGGGTCTGCCGGAAATAGCTCATTACCAGACCCCAGCAATCGAAGTGGCCAAGCACGAACGGACGCTCCAGTAATGGCAGCTCCCCGCGTGGCTGAATGGTACGTAAATCCCCCTCTGGCCAGCTCACAATATGCCAGGGCAACAACGTTGCATCACACTGCGCCTTATCCAGCTCGCTGGCCTGCGTCGTCGCGTCAGGGTGGCTGTGAACAATGGCCACCACCGTCCCCCAGTCTTCTGCCGCTGCATAATCTTCAGGTGAAAGGTGAAAATGTTCGGTCGGCTCTGCTGCGAGGTTACGACAGGGAAAATAGCGCTCAACCCGGCTTTTCTGTGCCACCACGCCGCAGCACTCGCGCGGATATTCCGCTGCAGCGTGTGCCATGATGGCATCAATGGTTTTCTGGCGCATATCAGCTCCTGATAAGAGATGTACCCGGGAAACCGCCGAACGGCAGCTCGTTGTTGTATCCGTGCCGGAGCTTACAGGCCGTCAGTGTGCCGTTGCAGACATCCAGCGAGGGATCGTCAACCGGGTTATTGTTTTTGTCGAAATAGCGCGTTCCGGCATAGTCGCAGCCGTCGCCGGTCCGGTACTTGTTCCGGATGCACCAGCTGCATAACGAATGCAGCTGCCGCGTAGGTATCATCTGCCCCTGTAAATCCATCGGACTGGAAAGCGTAAATTCAACTGTTTCATCCGTCTCGGTACTTCTGGCGTCAATATAAAAGACCTTCAGCTTTTCCTGTGACGGGTCTGCGGTGGGATTGCCCTGCGGAAAATTTCTGGCGTCCAGATACTGTGCCAGCGTGTCGTGGATACTCACTTTCGCCTGCAGCAGATCGTCATACGCCAGACAGAGCGCTGAGATCGAGCTGTCCAGGTTCGCCACACTCAGTTTTGGCTGTGGGCTGGTACCGTCCGTGGTCGCTTCAATACCCTCAACCTGACACGGCCAGGCTTTATACTCCTCCCCCTGCCACCAGATGGATTTCGCCGGAAGTTTATTCTCATCCCCGCCTGCAGCCTCAATCTCTTCCGGGGTATGCGCGATGTTATGTGCGTGAAAGCGGAGTACATCTGACATACCGAACGCTGTGCCATCGACAGAAAAAAGCCGGACTTCATTGCCCGGCTCGAGTTTTTGATAATCAGCATTAAGACTCATGGTGCAAATGCCTGTTCAAACGTTGCGGTTACGGTTATCACTTTTACGTTTTTAACCACCTTTTTGAGCGTGTCAGCCTCGACACGCCACAGCGCGGTATCGCCGAACGGCGGAGTGAAAATAAACGACTTCACTTTATGCCGCCGAAGGAAGGCATGAATTTCATTCGCAGTAGTCGGATCACCGGAAAAGGAAAACTCATAGGTGCGAATCTCATCATTCAGGCCGGAGCCGCTCACCTGTGCGTACCCGTCGCCGAACTGGACCTTCCTGACGGTGTCTTTGCTTCCTTCGGTGGGCTGGCTGGAGACCTTAATCCCCCAGGAGAATGTTTCTATCGTCATAACTGTTACCTGCGATTGGTCGCATTCCAGATAAGCCCACCGGGCTGGATTGCCCTGGCGATACCATCGTTGACAGATTTATTAATCACCTGCTGATACGCCTTACCCAGCCTGTCTCCGTCGTTTTGCTGCTGTGCGTTACCGGAAGCATTCTCGACCGTCACCGGGGCATATACACTGACACCGAAAGGTGCTGCAGCTGGACCTGTACCACCGCCCCCGACATACCCGCCCGTGGCATACCCTTTCATCATCCGGTAAAGGTTTCCTACGCCGATCCGGCTGGTAGCCTCTTTGGTGAAGACGAACTCACCACGGTGAACAACACCTGCAGGCTCATATTTACCGCCTGAACCGGTATAACCGCCACCTGCAAATCCCAGCGCGGTTGATGCTGAATCCACCAGGCCGACCATCGCCTGCTTGAGCAGGATCTGTGTCAGCATGGAGAGCGTGGAGCGGGTGAAGTCAGCCCAGTCAGCCTTTCCGCGCGTCAGCATGTCAGCCATATTTTGCCCGATGCCATCAAACGTACTGGTGGCAGCCGACTTCATCTGGCCATAAGCATCTGAAGCAGAATCAACATAATCTGCCCATGCGGATTTGGCCCCGGACTGCCAGTCATCCCGAAGCTTATCCTGCTCGGCGTAATACGCCTGCAGCGCCTGCAGCTCATTCTGATAACCGGCATCGTTCTCAGACCCGCCACCATTTTTCCAGCCCTGAAGAAGCTGGGCCTCTTCATTGCGACGTTGTGCTGCACGACTGCTCATACCAGCACTTTCCGCCAGGGCACGGGTTTTCTCGCCGATCTGCGTGACGTATTTTTGGGACGTATCCTGCAGGCGATTAAGCCGCTCCTGCGCCACTATCTGATCGCCAAGCTTCGCATTCAGCTCCGCCCGGGAAAGCACCTCGCTTTTACTGGCCAGCAGGGATTTTTCCTCAGCAGAAAGCGTCCGGGTCTTCGCGGCCTCTTCCAGAACCGTAAAGCGGGACTGCTGACGCCACAGCTCCTGACGCTGCTGGCTGATGGTGTCATTGATGCTCTTATGCTCCTGCAGGGTGCGCAGCTGTGCCTGCAACTCCAGCGTCTGGGCGCTGGCCGTATCGGTGGCACGGGCACCTGCGGGGGTTCTGATTGCCGGGGTCTTCTTCGGCTTTTTAAGGGTGTCTTCGTACTCTTTTTTCGCGGCAGCCAGGTTGATGTTGTAGTCTGCCTGGAGGATCCGCCCCTCTTTCAGCGCCTTGTTGAGCTCGCTCTGCCTGGCCGTGTATTTCTCCAGGGCCGTCTGCGTTTTGACATAGTTTGCCTGTGCCTGCGCAGCATACTTCTGGCGATCCGATTCCGCAGCCGCTTCGCGCGATGCATTCTCTTCGTTCGCCCTGGCAATTCCCGCCTGCTGCTGCGCCATATCCAGCGCAAGCCTGGCCGTTTCGCGGTCATTCCAGAATCGGGCGCGGGCCTCATCATTGACATATCGGTCACCTTTACGCAGGTTCCAGATTTCATCGGCTTTTTTGAACGCGGCTTCGGCTTTTGCCACCATCTCCTGCGCGGTGTCAGGTCGGCCAATATCGAGGGCTGCATCCCACATCGACTTGAAGGCGCGCTTCAGGGAGTCCGCTGAAGATTCAATCGTCCCCATATTGTCGCGGATGGCTTTGGTCTGATCGTTGAATCCGGCTGTAGCAGCCTCGTTAGCCGCCTGCAGTGCGCCAGCCTCATCACCGGCACGCTGCAGCTGCGCCACATGGGCAATCTGTTCAGCGGTAACGTTATGGAACTGCTGGGCCATCGCGATCAGGCCCGATGTCGGGTCAGTTGCGAGCTTGCCATAGGCTGCTGCGACCTTTTCCACCGGCACGCCGGAGGCATCGGTAAACCGCGCCACCGCCTGGCTCATGTCATCAAAGCGCGAGCCAGCACGCACACCCGCGTTGATAAGTTCGGTCAGCGCTTCACTGGTCTGGTTGAAGGTCAGCCCCGCTGCCTGTCCGTTACGCGCCAGTGCCAGCATGCGGTCAGCGGTCAGTCCGGCTGTGTTCCCCGACAGTACCAGCGTTTTGTTGAAATCAGACAGAGTGGAAGAGCCCTGGTACCAGGCATAGAACAACGCGCCAGTTGCAACGGACAATGCACCAATGCCGACCATCAACGGGGAAATCGTCCCCAGCAACGCCCGGAATGTCGGAATGATCCCGCCAAAGGAGTCCTTAACCTGACCGCCCTGCTGAAGCAGAATCAGCCAGGGGTTCTGCCCACCCGCCAGCTGCGTGGCCACATCGGTAAACTGTGCCGGGAGCATACGCATTGCTGCGTTATACTGACCCACAGAAATACCCGCTTTGCGCGCGGCGTTCTCCTGGCGGCTGAAGGACTGCTGGATACGTAACGCTTCGTCGTTTGCCGCACTGCCGGTCTGTTTTAATTCTTTTTTGACGTAGTTAAGCTGCTCGCTGAATTTCGACGAGTTAACGTCAAGGTTAACGACCAGATCACCGACTGCCGTCTGGGCCATAGCGCACGCCTCCTGAAATACCTGCAGCCTTCGCCATCAGCGTATTGTCATCCGGTTCATCAATGTCGATGGGTTCCGGTGCAGTATTAAGAATGCTGAAACTGTCCGGGGTTAACTCCGGATCGGCAAAAAACAGGGTTGAGATGGTGTAGAGCAAGCCGGAGAAGTGTGCGTCCAGCTGCGCATCATGAAAGTAATTGTCCTGATAGAAGATTTTCCAGTCGCCGTACTCCGTTGAGGACATGCCAGCAAGCATGGCACGCCAGTCCGGGCGACCGAACTCACGCGCCAGTTTCATGGCAAATTTCAGCTCACTGGCGAGGGCTTTTCCGCAGTAACGGGTTCAGCGGGTTTATAACCTTCTTCGGCGGACGCTGCCTGGTCATCAGTTACCGGCGCAATCATCCCGGACAGGAGCTTCACCTTATATTCCGCTTCGGCAACCAGTTCTGTCGGCCATGACTGCATGACCTCATCCTGAATCTTTGCCACTTCCGCCGCAGCATTTTCTCCCTGGGAGCCTTTCAGTTCGTGGCCGTGCCAGAGCGACATCGCCACGAGGAACGCCCCACTTTTTACGGTGAGGGTGATGGCCGCCTGGAAATCGCCAGCTTCAACTGCCTCCAGCTGCTTCAGGTATTCGAGGTATTCAATACGCTGAAGCGCCGAAAGCTGGAACAATGTGACGCTGCTGCCGTTACTTTCCAGCAGTTCGCTCTTTAGAAACATATTTACTCCGGGTCGGAACGGGGCTCACGCCCCGGTTATCAGGAAACAGTGACTTTGCAGATCGCCACAAAGTTACCGTCATTGCTCATAACGATGATTTCTACGGTGCCCGCCGCCACGCCGGTGACAGTCAGGGTATTGCCGTTAACGGTGACCGTCGCTTTTGAAGGATCAGAGCTGGCTACGCGGAAGGATTTATCTGACGCACTGGCCGGAAGGACTGAAACCACCAGTTGCGTTGTGGCTGCGACCGCTACAGCTGCAGTGGATTTATCCAGACTGATCCCCGTAACAGCAATCGGCGCGGTACCGCTGTCCTCTGCCAGCGATGGTTTGCCGTTGTTTGTGATTTTGGCCGTGCGGGTCATGACCTCTTTGGACGTAATGGTTTTACCGAGGCTGCTCACCCAGCCCTTAAACACATCGACAACCCCATTCGGATATTTGATTTTATATCCCCTCACGGTGCCCTCATCGAACCAGTTCACCAGGTCCTGCTGCCCGGAATCTCCCGGCATCCACGCGAGCGTCAGGTTGGTTTCACCGGCTGATTTCTGCCCCTGCATCGTTGATGTCCAGTCGGCATTCTCATCATCGATGTAGGTGTCATCTTCAGATTCAGCCGTCAGTTCACCGGGCTGCAGGTCTTTAATCTTTGCCAGACGCAGCCAGTCAACATCTGAAAGCGGGTTGGCATAGGGGTCACCGGTTCCGGTGTAAACCCATAGGGTGGTACCAGCACCTTTTGTTGGCGCCAGCGGGTTTGGTGTGGCCATAGGATCCTCACATTACATAGCTGATTGAATAACTGAGATCGGCTGATCCCCACATCATCACTTCCTCATCTCGCTGATAGTCATAGCCATTCGCATTCATCAGTTCGATTAGGGGCAGCAATTCTGGGATATCAGCCAGAGCGGGGTACACTTTTTCTTCCATCCAGGCATCCAGAGCGGAATCGGTCTCTTTTGCCTTCAAAAAGACCTCGATATGCAGCAGTGCAGTCCACATATCTTCATCCACCCTATCTTCTGAAGCTCTCGCATCAGTCAGATAGACGGCTACAGCAGGCAGATCTTCTTCTTCCAGAAATCCAGGACGGCCGTCGAACCAGGTTATTTGCTCTGTAATACTGCGTTTCAGGGCCGTCAGAACGGCGGCCCGTATCTGCGGGTGTTTCATCGTTTGAGTATCAACCTCAGTTGGTTTTGCAGGTTCTGGCGCATAACTGCTGGCATGTTTTCGTCCATCAGCCGGGGTAGCTCCGCACGGAAGGCCTCTGTAAGGGGAACAGCCAGTGGAATGCTGACCACTTCAATGGGGTAGCGGTTCTTGGTGGTGCGTCGCAGCACATGCCATCGACCATTTGCCAGTTGCTGGATAAAAGCGCCTGGAAAACGAAACGGGCCTATTCTGAGCACACTGTTTGCACCCGACTTATCCCGTTTTCTGCGGGACAGACGAACACTGGCGGGACCGAGTTTTATGGCGGGGAGATTTCCCCGGTTCACCCGAATAAGTGCGCGTGGTTTACTGACGGTAGCCCGCCGTAACCGGGCACGTTGCTTAACCAGTTTTCGAGGTACACGCGTCGATTTTGAAACGACAGAAACGCTTCGGTTGATGGCCTGCCCGGCAATACGGTTAACCGACTGGGCAGAGGCACGTGGTACGGCCGTTTTGCTGATGCTGTTGAGGTTTGCGATAGCCTGCTCGAGGCCTTTGATCGACATAGCCCCTCCTACTCAATGAAGATACGAGGTTTCCCGTTAAACAGTTCGTGACGTGTGACGGTCCAGTTTCTGCCTTCCCAAACCACTTCATCGTTTCGCCGCGGGGTATATTCTCCACTGAATACCACCAGAGACCGTAAATTCCCTGATAACGGCCCCATCTCTTCAAGCAACTCAGCAGAGATAACGTCGTATGTGATTCCGTTAATCAGAGCCGTTTTCCCCATCTTTTTTATGGTGGCCGCGTCCATGCGAGCCGCCATCCGATCAAAGGGATTAGACATTAATCTTCACTTCAACAACGGTGGTGTTTGCCGGTGCATCTTCCCAGGCGATGCCTGCGGCAACGGCATCCGTTTCATCGGTCTGGATTTTGCCGTCCTTCAGATACACCTGCGCCCCGGCAGTAACCGCATCTGCGGATACTTTTGGCAAGAGGAAAACACCCTCAGTAAAACCGTCCCCGGTATCGCCAGCCGAGATATCGGTAATTGCCACCGCGATAAGTTTTCCAACAACAACCGGGTCGCCGCTCTGAATATCGGTTGCACCACTGTTTACCAGCGGGATCGTTTTCCCGTCCTGCGCATAGTTCTTAGCCATAACTTCTCCATTCAGCCCCATGCGGGGCTGGTTTCAGGTATAAAAAAAGCCCTTACGGGCATCTGTTTGTCAGGACTGTTTTTTACTGACCAGTGGATTTGGTCATGCCGCGATGGTCCAGCGGCGCCACACCGGCATCAATACGCACTTTCGTGGCGATACCATCAGTGGTGAAGCCTTCCTGCTGATCGATGTAAGGCGTATCGACACCGTTGAGATAAGCGACCTCGATGGTGTCGGTGCCCTTCGCGGCGGCCAGATACCAGGCTTTCGCATCCGCTTCATCCAGACGCGGTTCAGCGATGACCTCTGCAAAGTTCTGGATCGGGTTAACGATGCCGGCATTAATATCAGCACCTTTAACACTGGCCGACTTGATAGTCTGATTCGCCAGGGTTTCCAGAGCTACAGGCACCAGCATGTAGGCTGGGCGGATATTCAGGGTACGCTCACCTTCCTTCTGCAGGCGCATCAGCTTGCGCGCTTCGTCCAGGCTGGCCACAGAAATTGCGCCCGCGCTCAGGTTCTTGTGATCGGCATGGAACAGCGGTTTGCCGTCGGAGAGTTTCGGGTTTTTGGTCAGGATGGCGTAAACCAGATCGCCAATCGTTGCTTTCGCCGCACGCCCCATCTTCATCGGCACGTCGGTGAGCTGGTTCAGATCGTCGTTAATGATCGCCTGGCGGGTTACAGAGAAAATTTCACCATAAGTGGCTAGCGCGATGGTTTCGCCTTTATCACTTGTAGTGACGTACTTGTACTCCGCCCCCTCGCGAACCTGTCGCAGAGAAGGGAAACCACCCATACCGACACGATGCGCCGTTTTGAAGTCTGACAGCTGGCCTTTTTTGGTCCACAGTTCGAAAGTTTCCTGGGATTCTTCCCAGCCCTGAAGCAGCGCTTTGTTCGCCACGTCGAGCAGAATATTGCCAAAGTCAGAGGTGCTGTGCGTCAGCGCCAGGCCAACCATCTGCATCGGATTGTAGCTGGATACACCGATACCTTTTTCTGTCAGGGCCATGCGCGCATACTCGCGCAGCGTCATACCGTTATAAACGTTATCCCGCTCCTGGCCTTCAAAACCGGCACGCGCCATCAGCGCCTGGCGAATACCATCCGCAACGAAATTACCGTTGCCCGCATGAATATGCGGTTGTGTGGTTTTGTTGGATGGCGTGGCCGTTTTACCGAGCTCTGCCAGTAGTAAATCTTTCGCCTTATCAACGGAACAATCAGGATCGGCCACGCACTGATTTTGCAGTTCCGTATGTTTATTACCGAACATGGCAAAGAGATCACCGATGGCGTTAACACGGGCTTTCTGCTCAGCCAGTACCTGCGCGCGGATTGCATTTTCATCCGGCGCCGGGTCAGTTTTTGCCTGCGGTGTCTGAGGCTGGGTAATAACCGGGTCACGCTGGGTAGTATTGCGCGGCGGGGTGATCATGTTGCGAATGCTTTTTGGCATTTTTTCAAATTCCTCAATACGTTTTGAATGGATACAGGCCATAGCCTGCAGGGATGGAGTCACCTGGTCGGCAAAACCCAGTTCAAGGCACTCGCTGCCGCTCATCCAGGTTTCGTCTTCCAACATTGCCGCAATTTCTTCGGTGGATTTCCCGGTTTTTTGCGCGTAAGCCGGGATAAGAACGGATTCAACCTTGTCGAGAAGATCCGCATAGTCGCGCATATCGCTCGCATCACCACCAGCAAACCCCCATGGCTTATGGATCATCATCATCGTGTTTTCAGGCATGATGACCGGATTGCCTACCATCGCGATCACCGAGGCCATGGAGGCCGCCAGTCCGTCGATATGAACGGTAATCGCCGCACCGTGGTGCTTCAGCGCGTTATAGATAGCAATACCGTCGAAGACATCACCACCGGGTGAGTTGATGTGAAGGTTGATGTGGGTAATGTCACCAAGCGCCCGGAGATCATTGACGAACTGTTTCGCCGTTACGCCCCAGTACCCGATTTCGTCATAAATAAAAATGTCGGCCTCGCTGTTATTGCTGGCCTGCATGCGGAACCACGAATTACTTTTTGCGCTGGCTTTCGGACGGTAGCGCGCCCGGTTCTTTGGCTTCGGCACTGGTGCCTCCTTTATCATTGGCGGGGTCGGTGTCAAACACCAGGCCCTGTTCACGGTTCTCGTCAACCTCCGCTTTACGGCGTGACTTGACATCATCCGGGTTGCGACCGCTGGCACGGATCCAGTCGGACTCGGTGGCCGCACCGCCGCGGATTTGCGTTTTCCAGGCATTGGCTTCTTTAACGGGATCAATCCACGGCATAACGGGTCCCGAATAAACCGCGTTATACAGCGTGTCCATATCGATGCCTCTCGGCAGCTTGATTTCTCCGGCAGCAATAGCCATCTTCAGCCAGGCCCGGTACATTGGCCGGGTCACTGAACCGATGAACCAGTCCTGCAGAATCAGATATCCGTCTGTTGACTCGACAAGCTCCTGCCGCTGGGCACTGTATGTGCCGTTGTAGTTTCTGGATGTACTGGAAAAACTGAGGCGACTGCCCGCAGATACCGCCCGCAGCTGTCCATTACGAAACGATTCGAGGTTAGGGTTCGGGCGATCGGATTTAATCATCCCGATTTCTTCCCCGGCCTGCAGTTCGTCATACAGCATCCCTGGCTGAATCATCAGCTCGCGGTCATCGCTGCTGGAATCTGAATCGAAACTCTGTCCGTCGCCTTTTTTGATATACATGCCGAGCGCCGCAGCAATTCTTGCTGCAGTAAGCTCCGAGTCCTCGTACTCTTTCAGCGCGCTCAGACGCATCAGGACACCAGACAAAAGAGACGTTCCGCGGGTCTGGTGCAGGCGGCGGGTGAATTTGAGATGAAGCATGTTCTCAGCATCTATCTCTTTCGTATCGAACTGTCGCCCGGACACCGGCAGACTTTTATAGACCTGATATTTTTTGGGCCGTCCCCAGTTATCGACAAAAACGCCCTGATTAAGCTGGGTGGCTGCATCACTGTTCATCGGCACGAAATCAGGCTCCAGCGCTTCCAGCCAGAACGGCACGCCAGCGACCGGCTGAAGCCCATTTCCGGTACCGCTAACCAGCTGAGCAAAAACCTCGCCGTCCCTGAGCCACGTTCGCAGCATAAGACGCTCAAGCATGGGTCGGGTAAACTGGGTTGTGACATCGGGCCTTACGGACCATTCGCCCCACTTTCTGCGGATATCAGTGGCAAGCTTTTTAGCGATCTTCCCGTTACTCAGCATCGGATGCGGTTCAACTATGATGCCCTTCGCACCCACCACCCTTTCTTCCAGCTTGTCGAAAACGCCGATCACCAGATCGTGGTTGTTATCCAGCCAGCGCGCTTGCTGCCTCAGTGAAACCGCCCCCATCTGGCTGAGCTGATCGGCTGAGCGATTTTCCTTCTGGGCTTTGTGGGTACGCGTTTGCTTTACCGCCTCATACGCCTTAATAACCGCACGGGCACGCAGGCGTGAGGCTTTCCAGCCTGGTGAAAACAGGCCAATCGCATCATCTAAAAAACTCATCCAAACCTCGCCAGCCTGTAGCCGGGTCGCCCGCGGCGTTTGTTATTGAGCGTTGCCAGTCGTCGCTCCCATTCCTGACGGCCTTTTCTGATTTCCGACAGGTTTTCGAGCGTCATCTGCTGCCCGTTGAAAGTGATTGATTTCCCTTCCAGAACAGACAGCTCTGCAGCAGCGTAGCGGTCGATCATGTTTTGAATATCAGCTGGACTCACACCCAACCTCCTGACGAAGACCACGGATTAGCCTGTTCAGTTACGGGCTTCTCACGTTTTGGTTTTGATTTAGATTTCGGCGCAGGCGACGGGGATGGCACTTCGCCAGTTTCCGTCTGCGTGTCCTCGATCCACGTTTCCCGCCGTGCCCACTCAGGAGCTGACGGCCATTTAATTTTTTCGTATCCACTAAGGATGGCGAGCGCATCGGCATAAACGAGCAGGTCAAATGCTTCATTTGCGCCCCGGCCGGGCTTACTCCACTTCCCTTCATTCGAGCGTTCCTCATATGTCAGTTCGTCATAGAACCAGCTGCCCAGCCAGGCGGGGAAATGCACATAGCCAGGGCCGGGTGAATCACGCCACAGCGCATTGTTCACCCGGTCTTTAAGGGCATCGGTTTGGAGAAGATAAAGAGGCACATCCCCGGTCGCCTGTGCGCGGCGTGTTGACCTGCCGGTGTTGTCGGGAAACGTTCGCTGGATAAGTTTGCTGCGACGAACACTGTCACCTTTGAAGAGATAGATACGCTTACCCAGCCCCTCCCGGCGGCATCTGCGCCAGAACTTGTATGCATTATCCGTCACACCGTCCTCGCCCCCGGAGTCCACGGCCATCGACATAAGCCGCATGCCCTTTGACGGGTCAGATGCCAGAGGCCACGTTTTCTCAAAGACGTCAGTGAGCAAAAGATCCCAGTCCTCCGGATAGCTTGCCGGATCAACCTGTATGCTTTCCCCGTTGCCGTCACAGCGCAGCGAATACCGTATGTTGTAACGGTCAACTATCCATCGCTCACCCATACTTCCGTAACCCGTAACCTGCACGACAAATCGCCGGTCGCGCCCGGCCTGCACGTCCACGGTCGCGGTGAGAAACTGCACGCCGTCCGGTACCGAACGTTTTGGAACATCCTCGGCACGCTGCTCGAGCAATTCACTTTTACGCTGCTCCAGGCTTGCCCGCGGCAGATAGGGTCTGCCGAAATCGGTGTTGATCACCGTTTTCAGGGTTTCTTCGCTGCGCGTGGATTCGTATTCCTGCTCGGCGGTCAGGTACTTATAAATAAGCTGCGCCCAGGTCTGGTATGCAGCTGCCGGACCTTCCATCCAGAAGGAGGCAATACGGGAACGACGGCCATCACCACTTACCTGACCGTTACGGTCGATACTTTGCCCATCCCTCAGCCAGACACATTTCATGTTCAGCGCACGCTTCATGTCCGGTGTGATCCTGCCTTTACAGGCCGGGCACTGTAGAAACGCAGCTTCACTGGCCAGCACGGGATCGCTGCTGTCGCGGTACCCGGTCATATTGTCCATTTCCGGCTGGAAATACTCCCCACAATGCGGGCATGGCCAGTAAAGGCGGCGGCGGTCGCCACGGTTATAGAGTGATAAAATTCCGGTAGTTGGAGGGGCTTCATGAGGCGTGGTTCGTCGCCATTTTGTGTCTCTGATATCCCTGCCGGGTGAACTCTCAACCAGCGTCATTCCGGAGGACATAAATGTCGTGGTACGTTTCGACGCCAGTGAAAAAGCGTCGCCCTCCCCGTCGATATCTTCAGGAAAACGGTCGTAATCCGTCAGCGCCACACTTTTATAGTCAGAGGACGACATGATATTGACGGATGGCCAGCCGAGCTTCAGATAGTTACCGGCGCGGAATGTACGATCGTAGACGTTATTATCGTTACGCCTCGGACTTAACCGGTTTTTAACTTCAGGGCTGCAGCGAAAAGTACGGTCCAGACGTTTTTTTGAATGCTCGCGGGCCTTTTCCTCTGATACCTGAATGACGAGCATATCTGCCGGATCGCAGACGATGTTATAGACAATCCAGCCGTCAATCAGCCCGATGGTTTTACCCGTTCGCGCCGGGCCAACAAACACAACCGCATCGTATTCACGCGAGGCCAGGCAATTCATCGGCTCTATCACATAAGGAGCAAGATCCGGCTCCCATGGAACGGAGTTTCCTGCCCCCATCGGCACGCGCATATATGTACCGACCGCATCGGCCACCGGCATACGACGCGGGGCACGTAAAATACCGGAAACATCGCGGCGGATGCCCCTGGCGGATGCCCGCTTTGCCATCAGTCCTCCTCTGGCTCTTCCTCCTCTGTTTCAGCGTCCTTCACCCTCTCCGCCATCTGGTCGCGCAGGTCATCGATAACGTTTTGTACGCGGGAAACCGCAGTCGGCGTTAATGCGCAGTCGCGTTCGAGTATGTCAGGGAGAGTTTCAAGTACCATGACGACGGCTTTCGCCATCAATGAGAATTCACGCGCCACTTCATCAGCAGGTATTAACTGCCCCGTATCCTGTTCAAACTTCAGCCTCTCGTTCTCTGCTTTCCAGTGAGCGAGCCTGTCGGATGGATCCATATCGTCGATATTCGTCGACACGGTGGGGATCATCAGTTCAGTCAGAATGTCTGTAACCAGATAGAGCTTTAATTTGCTGTTGCTGCCTGGCGCAGGTTCGACATTTTTCAACCTCGCGGCAACCGTCTGACGGTGTACGCCGGTTATCCCGGCAAGCTGATTGATATTCAGTTTTAATGCGGCGATTTCCTGGTCCATGATGGTGAACACTTTTTAAACGATTCGACATCTTGCGAAAACGGCCTTTAAACAAATCAAAGACCTGCATAAATGATGATGATGACCCTAGATCGCAAAAACTAGCCGTTTTCCGCGCGCCAGCCGCCCCGTGGTAGGCGCCCACGACGGGAGGACCCGTATGACTGCCAATAAAAAACCGCGCGAAGGCAGTTACTGTTTGAATATCAGGATGTTGTTTTGTATTAACCCTGGTTAAGGTAAGTCCTCAGCCCGTCAGTGGTGGGACACTGCCGAAACCTAATACAGAGAAATGGCTGAAAACCTCTGTGAAGGAAATAAAATGAACGAAGAAATTCATCTCAATCTTGAATGTACGTTGAAAAGCCTTGCCGATGCTGAACGCGAGATTGGCGAATTGAAAATGGTCGTTGGTTTAATGCTAGCTAAACTGCCAACCAATGAACGTGAAGCTGTAATTAATGAACTACGTTCGTGGGGTTTCCCTGAGAAGGCCAACGAATTTGATCAATTTGTCCATCCACGTCCTGCCCGTTAGGCTGATAAACCCAGACCGATTAATAGACCACTTATAATGAGTGGTCTCCACATTATTTTTTGATTTCATGTAACCTCCTGATTCACTTATGGCACCACCAGGTATTTTCACAGTCTGTTTGAAAACGGTGTGCACCAGATGGCCAATGACCAGCGAATGACTATGCGACAATACCAAACGCCAGCATGTCACCCACCGCCGCAACAGCCTATTCTTTCTTCCAGCACCGATAACTCTGGCTCCTGTAGTAAAGTCGGATGATGCCGTTAGCGAACGGCCATCACAACAGCGCAGGTAACGGCGATGGCCAAGCGCCATCATCCCCTAAAGACAGATGCTCGCCCCCGTCATCCATCAGGGCTGACAGGCTGGCGTTCTTCGAAGCAACAATGCCGAGTGATTCATCATGGCGGAGCAGCTGCACGCCGTCGGGCGCTATCGCTGCAGGCTTTGAACCGTCATCGATAACAACCACCAGCGCGCCGGCGGGAAGATGCTTCATGTACTGTTCGAGAGATCGTTTCAGAACGTCGGGGCGCTGGTGCGTCGTTATTGCAATGTCTATCCGCGATGAAATTGCGCAGGCGGGTGCATACAGAACACCATCATTAGTAACTTGCATTACTAGTCTCACATTTTGAACAATGGGGTATGTAACAAAAACATTGTTAGATATAACATGTCGAAAAATAAATAAGAGGAAAAGCCAGTATGTCTAGAGAAGGTTCGTTGGACTTATTGCAAGAAGTTGAAGAAAATCTTGACATCATGAGACAAACACAGAGCATAAAGCCTGTAAAAGTCAAAGCCATCTTGGAAAACCTGCGAAGCTCCTTAGAGTATCTCGCTAATGACACCTACGACAAATATAATGAACCTAGCCCTACGATCAAACGCCCCAATATATACTTCCCTTACGGAAAGAAAATCTTCGTTGATAATTTCTTTATTAAAAGTTTAAAAGTAAATCCGCCGAACGCATCTCCGCTATACAAGGTCTTTACTTCCATACAGGACTACCACACTGGTGAAAAATGGCTGGAAATGATGTGTAACCTTACAAATGAAGTTAAACACAGACAACCAATCTCTTTAAGAGAAGACAATTCTGTTAAAGACCTTAGTGTCAGCGTGGATGGTTTTGGTTTAATTAGCGCAGGAAGTTCTGCAAACATCCTCTTTAAAAATAATTATGTTAATGGTCACAAACTAGAAGATTTTACTTTTGAAAATGGAAATCTGCAAAGAAGTGGTAATGGAATACCATTAAACATAGTAATTACCGAAGAGAAAAAAATTAGATTTCATGGTAATGATTATGAAGTAATTCCTTTCATTGAATTATGCCTTATCAAAATCAGGTCTCTTATCATTGAAGCCTATGATGAACTAGAAAACATATAAATTGAATATTTCGCGTCACAGTGGATCTTAAATATGCGTCTGCTGTGATGACTATCCATTTATTTGAAGAATGTTCGTCATATCTAATGATGAGGATGATATAAATTTGAACTTGCTTTTTGTTTTTTTGGACAGTTTTTTTGCCACGCTTTGTTATGCGCAAGGATGTCTCTTTTCGTCTGGCGGTCCATAACGTCGATGTCGTGATCAGTCAGGTAGATTGGCTTTACCCAGTCACAGGCGGTATCAACCACCACCGGGACGCTTCCACGTGTCACGCAGCTCGCGATCAACATCGTCATCAGGCATGTGGTTAACAGTCTGCTGTACATTGCTGGCCTCTTTCGTTGTCTCTACCCGGCGATCTGCTGCTGTGACCGTTGCCGCTGCGTTATCTTCGGTGCGCTGCTGATCTGCTTTCGCTTCAGCTTTGCTTGTGCCGCGAATATGGCCCAGGCCGAAAGCGCCAGCGATGGCGGCAATGACAGCTGCAGCAATACCAATTAAAGTTTCAAACCCCATTGTGACCTCACAATAGCACTGATTTTGCTAGGTTAAACAGCGCACGGCGTTTATCCAGACCGTTACGGCCACCATTGATAAGCAGCGTGACGCGCTCCACATCGCCTGAATGGTGCAGGCATCCGTGCGAGACGTAGAACCATGCGGCGGAGCGCGCAGCGTATTCATCTCGTTCCAGTAGTTCTGGATACGAAACCAGATCCACTTTGAGAGCCTGGCCGCAGCTGTGATAGTTGCTAAGCCCGGTGATTTGCTTAAGGCCTCGGCCGCGATATTTCCAGCCATCACCAGCAACCTGGTTGCCCAGGTTCTTTTTGCCCCACTCACCGCCATAAACCAGATTGGCTATCGCTTTCTGATTTGCCGGTTGCGTTGCCGTTCTGCCGAGTGCGGCGGCCTGCTGTGCAGTAATGCGATGCTTGCCGAACGTAGGTACCAGGTTTTCTGCCGCATAGTTCAGGTTTTCCACCAGACGGGTAAACCCGCAGGACTCATGCCCCATTTGTGCAATAAACATGGCCAGATCGAGCGGGGCAGTAATGCCGAATTCCTTCATTGCAGCATCGATGTAATGAAACCAGCGCGCGGCTAGCCCGCCGCTGATACCAGCCGCCTTTTGAAATTGTGTTTGGTTCAAGTTGTGCTCTCTCCAGTAATACGAGTGATATTGCCGCCCGCACGCCAGACAGCCACGCAGACAACAACGTTAATGAGGATTTCACCGTAATCGACCTG
The DNA here is from genome assembly GCF_050031595.1 of Enterobacter cloacae complex sp. 309I3. Lineage (NCBI taxonomy): Bacteria > Pseudomonadati > Pseudomonadota > Gammaproteobacteria > Enterobacterales > Enterobacteriaceae > Enterobacter > Enterobacter cloacae complex sp. 309I3. The sequence goes on from NZ_JBLGWI010000001.1 coordinate 2,761,104, forward strand.
CACATAATCGCCGTGCCAGATGCGGAAAGCCGTGTACGCAGGAGCCAGAATCAGCCCATAGGCCAGAAGTTCCATTAACCGGCGCCGCCGCATACTGCGCTTACGGAAAAACATCAGGCGGAACGAAATCATGATGCAGGCCAGTGCATTGAGGTGAAGCAACAGCCATGGAAAGTTCAGCAGCAGCCACGTCATTCTTCCCCCTTCACGCCGGGCAGATTGCCTGATTTTGAGCGGGCAAGAATGCGCAGCAGAATTGTCACGGAAACCGTTGAAGCCGCCAGTGCGCCAATCGCGGGCGATACCTTGATAGTGACTGGCGGGCTAAGCTGATTCAGTCCGGCGTTGATAAGGGCGGCGATAATTTCTGAGGCTGTACCGGCACAGTAAATGCCACCGATAAACGAAATGAGCGCAAAAAGAATCTGCTTCCAGATTTTATGGTCCTCAGAGCTGAGGATATACAGCGCCGCCCCTGCGAGGGAGCAGACCATCACTGCTGGCGTAGCCTCTGGAAAAAGCGTGGCGAAGGTGATTCCGGTTGTACCAGCAGCCACGCCCGCCGTTACCGTTGCAGTTATTGGTTCTGCGGACATTTTACCCCCTCTTATTGCTGTGGATCCTCTCAGAAAATTTGAGGGGAAATAAAAAAGGCCGCCAGTTGGCAGCCTTGATTGGTATGATAATTTTTTACGATAACCTTAGATTGATATATTCGTGGCATCCAAATATAAAAGCGTTTTGAGCATCTACGAATTCCTTTTTTTCTTCAGGCGTAAAGTATCCTTTTAAAAAACACTTAGTTAAAGCCTGCTGTAAGTTTGCTGTTAGACCAACAAGCTTACAACCTTGTTCATCAGGACTAATCAACAGAAGGAATTTATTTTTACTAATCTCAGCTGATTTCATTGGTGTCTGTATCTCATCGGGAAAAATTCCTTTAGACAACAATGAAACATCTTTTTTACCTATCAAATGCCATTGTTCAAACGTTGTAGCTAACATTATTACATCCGTCACTACTTCCGCGCCTGCGGTTCTGATTAGCTGTGCCAATTCCTTATTGGCATTTAACTGCGTTTGCAATCTTGCCAGTGCAAAGTTCTGTTCAATCGCTCGATATGCGACCCAGCCTGTAATTGCAGCTGCCAATACACCTGCGATGGCAGTGATCAGGGTTTCGATAGGGAAAGCAGAATTAATCTCAATTGGCGGGAGCTTTTCTATAGCCAGCGTGAACACACCAGTTGATTTTTCATATGTGAAAGGTACACCTTGCCAATCCATGAAGCCTCCTTGGTTGCGTAGGCATCATAGCAAAAAACCCCGCCGAAGCGAGGTTTAGAATATTGTAACGTCATGGGCGTAATATCCCAGCGTTGGAAAGAGATTAACCATTTTCCGCCAGTTTTGCAACCCCCCGAAATTAAACGTACCCTCAGGCGGGTTTGGCCCAACCTGTTAATGTGTTACCTGGCCGAGCACTTTTTCAGCAAAGGATTCCTCTATGTAGCAGTGCTCAACCAGACGATCAAAGAAGAGTTTATAGTTGCGGCGCCACGTGGATTCGGTGACTCCCAAGGCTTTAAATACCTCGGTATCTTTCAGGCGTGGATATCCTCTACCGGAGCAGCGCGGGCATTTTTTATAGACCGGTACACCCTGCAGCTCTGTTTTCTTCTTATCCAATACCTCACCGCGACCTCGACAACGGCACTCGTTTTTAACATGCCCTTTTCCGGAGCAGGTCTTACACACAATACGAACCTGTTCGCGTACCTCTTTCCACACCTCCCAATCTGAAGGCAAAATACCTTTTGTGTCTCTGACCCATTTTGGTGGTTTGCCGTCCGGATATGTAACTTTATTCGTGAATACCTCTGCCGTTATGAACTTCTCTCCGGCGCAGCTGCTGCACATGATCAGGCTGGCCGCACTCAGCGAATAATCGCGGAAAACATACTTTGCCAGCGTCTGGAGGAATGCAACCCTGTTCCCTTCTGACATTTTACGCAATGGTGCGTGCCTTTCTGCCCGCTGCACAGCCAACTGATGAATGTAGGCGATGATATTATCCGACGACATAACCCCGGCTTTTGCCAGATAAAGCTCAATACCTATTGCAGCTTTTGATGTAAGCAGACCAAGTGAAGCCATTACATCTGTGATGGTCAAAGTATCAGCTGTTTTTCCGCAGGGAACAGCACCGGGTAACATCGATTTTGGTGAGAAATACTTCGGTAAACTTTCCAGCTTCATTTTATGTCCTCGATAATTATCATTCCGGTTTCGCCCCATACTTTTGATGTCCGGGCGTCCCAAATGTGGGAATCATCCTCAAACAAGGCGTCCAACAGAGATTTTGTTAAGTTGTCCAGATCTGGCTTTTGCTGGTGGGGCTGGCCGTCCATAGCTGCGCGTTTTTTCTTGCTCCAGCTCTGCGGCATCGGCAAAACGAAAGTGATATGGGCGCCGTTCTCCGGTAGCTGGATTCCATGAAGACGCGCTTCATCGCAAAATATGCGATAACGCATAACCGGCGGGCGCTGCTTCCACTTATCAGCGCGGGTCATGCGGGGTTTTCCGACAGGAATGATGAGGTATTTAGGCATAGAACACCCCCAGCTCTAACTGGACCTGCTCCAGCAGCTGCAACTCGGTACCGAAGTTTTTCTCCCATTGCTTACGGCCAGCATGAATCGCCACACCATAACCGCCGTTGCGATGATGCATATGGCACAGGGGAATTGATTTTCGATGGTCAGCGCGCTGGCTTGTGCCCTGCCCGGTTCGGATATGGTGAATTTCCGCGGGCGTCTCGCCCAGGTTCTGGTTTCTGCACACGATGCAGCCCAGCGCGGCCACACGTGAAAGATGGAGGCTATCTGCTTTCTTCATGCTGGACCACCAGCATAAGCAGAAACATCGTGCACGACGGGGCGGTGTGAGTGATATATGGTAATGCTCTGCGCCATTTTGATTCCTCAGGTTGGCGCAGTAATCAGAGGGTGTTCAGCCCGTTTGATTATTATAAATCAACACTTACGTCTTGAGAACCTTAAGCGCTTCTGGCAGGGAGTTTAGGTTTATTACCCGCTCATCATCACTGAGGATGCGCGCAGAAATTCGATTACCTTCCCGGCGTATCAGAGTACGTAAGGCGTTATTGGTGACGAGGTAATCAGTTATTTGACCATCCGATAGATTTAAAACTAGCAATCCATCTTTGGTTAAACCAGCGGCAAATTCGTTTAATTTCATGGGCACATCCCTAAAAATGGTTTCCCCTGACGGGGGCGGTCCTTTATCTCCCTGTCTACTGATTTAATTAAAGGTTCCGCTAACCGATCGGATTTGAGACACAGGAATCATGCACGTTCTGCTAAATCACCGGCCTGTCGTCTGCATCTTTCACACGATTTAGGAGGTGCGTTACCACACCCATTACGGTCACATCATCCAGCACATCGCCCTCAATAGCCTCGTCGTCCAGGGTAATCAGCGCTTTCCCATGGAGTTTCGCGTACTCCAGACTTCCGCAGAAAGAAATCAGAACCGTGTCACCCATTTCCGGTTTCATGGCGACGTTTATGATCGCGTGCCCGAATGAAGTTTCTATGGTTCGGCAGTTATCGTCGTAACCGCAAAGGCTGGTAATAGTGAGCGTCTGTTCTGCGTAGTCTGCTGCTGGTGATGGAAAACCCATGATAACCACCCCTGTTAATTAACTGTATATTTATACAGTAACACCAAAAAAACGAGGGTCAAGAATTTGGGCGCAAAAAACCCGCCGAAGTGGGTAAGTGATTAATAAATAATCAATTCTTCTCGCAGTCAGCACCACCAGCACGATTAAAACCACCAGCCAGACGGTCCCTGATAACAGCTCCATCAGGTTTACGTTTTTACCTCATGCCTATCGCGCAACCGCTGGTACTTGCAATATTGGGGGATAGTCAGATAGCAGCCGATGCTCATCGCCCTGGCTTCGACTTTGCACAGGAAGATGTTAATCTCGCCGGCTTCCAGCTCGGACGTATGGCGCAGGGTTTGCACGGCAGTAACCTCGCCGGACACGACGTCTCCCCAGTCTTTGCTTTCGTTGCCGAGATAGGTGTGCTTCATCGCTTCCTTGACATACCCTGCCTAGAGAAGGCCTTGCTTCGGTTAGCTGACTTTCGTGAACTACAAGTGGCTGAACGCGTTCTGAGCCAGGCTGCGCTTCTCTCGCCACGGCTTCACATGCAGGCGGAAGCATTACCCGGCATCCAGTAGTGGCTGTGGATATGCTTGCCGATAACGACGAAGTTACCGCGATGGAGTTTGATGCCGTCTACAGGCAGGGCCATACGGCCTCCTTGACGAAAACCGCAGAATGCACAAAATGACCAGTGCATTTCTGCATCGGTGACAAGGTGAGGAGTTCAGATAGTTGTCGCATTTAAGCCCCCTTAAATGCGCAGAAGTCACCGGAGTTGTTCATGCTCCGATGACTCAATTTTGGTGGGATGATTTCAGAAATCACTTTGTGAATAACGACAAATATAGTTAAGGGATCCAGCCTTCACCGCAGTTTCCTGTCTCTCTCATCCACTCATGACCGCATTCTGAGCACTTGTAATAACGCTCGTTTGCTTCGCGTCCATGATAGCTGAAGTTAACGGATTTATTGCCTTGCAAGACCATGCATGCAAGAGGAGGATCCCTTCGTCCAAGGGGTTGTTTGTCACAAACTTCACAAGTCATAAATCCCGGACCTCACACGTTGTTCGTCTGTAAAAATCATTATAACGACAAAAATTTGGATAAGATGCGAGCGGAATGTAAAACATGTGTATAGCTATGAAATCCGTCCTCAGCGATTTACTTTTTAGCGTCAAACCCCACATAATGGGACGCGACTTCAGTGAATTTACGAACAACATCCATGGCGAAATCACCTCTCTCAGCAAGTTTCCATACCCAATGTACCACTTGCTCTGCGTTCGTTAGGCGGGAAAGAGGAATTGAATAAACCTGACCATGGATGTCTATCACCTCAAGCTCATCAAGGCATACCTTAACTAGATCCTCAAGCTCTCTTTCTCTTTCAAGAATCCTTGCGATGCTCATGCTATTTTCCATTCCCACCTCCTAATGAGCTATTTTGAATTTTGTTCTGCCATCTCAACATAACGAGGATCCGATGGCTTAGGTAAAGTTATTGACGCTTCTCGGTAAAATTTCAACCTCTCCAAAAAATAACCTCGCAACTACTCCGGCTGCTCACGCATCACCACCTCAGCGATAACTGGCATAGGTACAATATTTCATAAAGTCGTTCAGCGCAGTGATTCGCTGGTCGAATGGCATAACTGGAGCCTCTCCAGCGATTTTTGCATTCGCCGCCGCTTCACGTAATGCGCGTTTGTCGATGTTGCTCACTTTGACTCCACTAACTCTTTCCATTTTTCTTGAAGCAAATACCGAGCTGCAGCCTCTCCATCAGGCGGGAACGAAAATCCCGCGCGTATGCCCGGACAACCGTTTGAACAGCGTACTTCTGCCGAACCCCAGTTCATCCCCCGGCTGCGAACCCTCAGTGAAGGGGCCATGCCGCATTTAGGGCATTTCGGTAAATCAGTCATTTCCCATCCCCTGCAGCAGATGTTTGTGGCGGCGCAGCTCGCGAACGGCCCCCTGCAGACGCTGCAGGCATGCCAGCTTCGCTTTCGTGCGGCGGATTTCAGTTGAGATATAACGCGGTGACGGAATAATCAGATCATCCGGACGGCTGGCGAAAGTTGGGATTTCCCCAATAATTTCTTCTAGGGTTGTGCTGTCTGGCACTGACGATAACTTGACGTCCGGTACTGAAGGCTCCTGCAGTTCTGGCTGAACTTCCGGTTCACCCGCCAGGCTCCAGGTGATATTTTTCCCGTCCACATGGCGCAGGACCAGACCGTCCTTGCACATCGCACCCAGCGAGGCATTCAGAGCTCGCGAACCTTTACCCAGTTTTTCTGCAACCTGGTTGGCACTCATAGCCCCCTGCCCCTGCATAGCTGACAATACCCTCTCCACCAGCTGCGATGGCTGCTTTGCTCTGATACGCTTCGGCTTCTGCTCTTTCGCGGTACCAACCGACCAGGCTCCATCGAAGAAATCGCACAACCCCTCTTCCTTGTGCTCGCGCAACATTTTCAGAGCCTCTACGGGTTCAATATCCAGGCGTGCTGCTACTTCGTGATAGGTTGCTTTACCCATGGCTTTCAATGCGTCGACTACAGATTCCATAATTTTCTCCTCTAAATTTACTTAACAGGTCTAAGGTGGCTAACGTTTCCGCGATAGCTCTCCCAGTCAAAGTTCACCCAAATGCCGTTATCCATGCGCAGGCGATCAACAACCCTTTCGCCCAGGGTATCTACCAGCTCGTCGTAATTCAGGTTGGTCAGCACGCCAACCGGGCGCATAGCGGCCAGCCGGCGATCGATAATCTGGTTCAATAAAACTTTCTCGCCGCGGCTGTCGCGCTGAATGCCGACTTCGTCGAGCACCAGCAGATCAACTTTGCAGAGGTCATCCAGCAGCGCGGCTTCAGAATGCCCTTCGTCATAGCAGGCCCGGGCGCGCAGGGTCAGATCCGGCACCGTCACAATCAGAACCGTTCTCCCCTGTTTCAGCAGATAATTTCCAATGGCTGCTGACAGGTGGTTTTTGCCAGTGCCCGGCTTTCCGGTGAAAACGAAACTCGCAAAGCCGGTGCCAAAATTTTGCGCATAGCTCTTTGCCATACTCAGGGCATGGCGCTGGCCATCGCCGTTCACCGTGTAATTCGCGAAGCTGCAGCTGCGGTGCAGGTTCTGGATCCCGGATCGCCCGAAAATTTTCTCAGCACGTGCCTGCTGGTTGAGTTTGTCTACCTCAGCGGCACGTTTTAGACCTTCCTCGCGCTGCCAGGCCATCAGCTCAGCGGCGCTCTTGAATTTGGGTTCTACGCCCGGCGGAATGACGCGGCGAAGGCGATCGAGAATGGAACCTGCGTTTTGCATGCTTACCCCCTGAATCCTGGCGGAACGGAGCTGTCAGGACGGGAGATACGATTGATATCCCGGCCACCAGCCTGATTCTGAGCCGCCCCTGGCGATGGCAGCCGTAGAATTAAGTCATCCCATTTTTCGCGCAGTTTTGACGGTGACATCACGTTCCGGCACCAGAACGGATCACGCTGTACACGCGAAAACATTTCGCAAATTTGCTTATGTGTTCTGCCATCAAGGGCACACATCAGACGAATTTCGTTGGACCATGCAGCCCAGTTAGGCTCTTTGGGGCGCACCAGTTCCCCGTCTGTCTCAGCGGCTTTTTCATACAGTTTGACGATGCGGTTCCACATCCACTGGGCGCAGGTCAGATCTTCCTTGCTTCCCCACTGCCGTTTTCCTGCATGTGCAACCACGGCTTCTGGATGACGATTTAAAAACGCCTCTTTGGTCAGTTGTTCGTCCGACAGCGAAGCGTCCGGACAAGAAGTGTTTTTATTCTCTGTAGTAGTCTCTGTAGTAATCTCTGTAGGATCGAAATGGGTTTTGCCTTCCCCGCGGGCTGGGCTTTCCCCAGTTCCCGAACAAGGGATTCCCTCGTTACCGACCTGGGCTTTGCCCATTCCCCGAAATGGGTTTTGCCCATTTGGTGATTTATCAATGGCTTGTGTTAGTACCTGATCCACTCGCTCAAAGTTAACTTTGAAGTAAATCCGGTGCTCCAATCGCTTATGTGTCTCTACCAAAACCCCCAGACGCTTAAGCTTTTTCCGGGCCGTCAGCTGCTCTTCGTAACTCAGCCCGGTTTCATCCTGAATTTCCTCTGAGGTTTTATGCACACCCAGATCAGAGGTGAGCTTGTCCATCCAGTAGGTCATCTGGCAAAAAAGAACTGTGGCGCTAACGCCGCCGAGGTGTTCGGCCAGTGCCGGGTAATAAGCAACCGGACGACCGAACCCGCGAATGATGTCAGATGGATTCATGGTTTTACTGACCCTTACGCCGCACGGTGGCAGTGCATAATTTGGACTTTCACGCCAGCCATCTGCGCCAGCGCATCGATCGCTTCCAGAGTCTCGCGTCGGATTACCGGTTGCGGCTTGCCTGTGAAGACAGCATTGGTGGCTTCGATACACTCTTTGTTAACCCTGGCCGCCCGGTAATGCATGCAGTCCTTCTGCGCCAGCTCGTTATCAATGGCGGTACGGATTGCATAGCTCAGCGCTTCCGCCTGTTTCAGGTAATTAGGCGTATCGTTGCGGAACGCACGCTGAATGATTTGCTTGTTGTTATGCAGCCGCCGCGCGTACTCGTCCGGATCTGATACGTCATCAAGTGACTGAAGCAGATCCCCAAAGTGATGCGGGGTTATCAGCTGCGTCACAGTCTTCCAGCCCTTTTCCTGCGCCCAGGTCTCCAGCTCACATGCAAGTTTTTTGATTTCCATCAGTCAGTATCCTTCTGCTTTGTCGTGTTATTTTTTGGATCGTAGTCAGGCCAGATTTCGGCCCAATCGCCTGGACGCATGTCAGAACGAGAAACCTCTCCTTTGGTGAAAGTCTCGATAACGATGCAGCGGCTTGGCGAAATAGCAGCCCGCCCCGTTGCAAGTTGGGAGAGGTAAGATTTCGATATCCCAAGGTGTTGCTCCAGCGCCTTGCGGATCTTTGGCCCACCGGCTTTCAAAAAGTCATTGAGTTGCATAATTGCTCCTGTGTGTTGAGTTGTAAGTTTATAAACTACTAAACATTAATGTCAAGTTTTTGCTTGTTTAGAAATTACTAATCAAAATGACTGCATGGACACAAAAGAAATCAGGCGTAAGCGCCTAGCGGCATGGTTTTCCAGCAGAACCCTACCGGAGAAAGAGAAGAGCTACCTTTCACAGCTGATCAACGGCAAAGCGTCGTTCGGCGAGAGAGCTGCGCGCCGTATTGAACGAGATTACGGCATGGCTCCTGGTTATCTTGATGAAGAACCTATGGGTGAAGAGATAAGATCCCCCCGCCCATTTGACGCGCGCCATGAAGAATTGCTAGACCTTTTCGACAGCCTTGCTGAATGGGAAAAAGAGCAGCACATGGTAAACCTCAGGGCCCAAGTTAACTCCATAGACAATGAGCTCAAGGCAAGGCTGAAAGGCAAGAGCAAACAAGAAATCCTTCAGATGCTCAAAGACCTCGAAATAGACTAACTCCCTTAAAGACCGCCTGTTGCGGTCTTTTTTTTCTCCAAATTCAACCACATCCAATTTTTCACGCCTTTTTGTTTACTATTAACTTTACATATTGGTTTATTTGTTTATAAACTTAGACCAACAAAACACGCAGTAATCAGTAAACGTTCCGCCTACCCGGCGATAAGGGTGAAAAAGAGGGATGCACTATGACCAGCCACAAAATCAATATCGGCAAAGCGGTATACAGCGTGAAACAACGCGAAGATGGCACCTTCAACGCGTATAACTGCAGCACATTGCGTGAAGTGAAATCAGAGAACACGATGCACAAAATTTTAAAAGCTCTGGCAGAACGTGACCACGCCGAAGCGCTAGAATTCAACGCAGAGATTGACGAAGTGAAAGCAGATGAGCAGTGGGATGAATGGGCTAATCAACACGACAGCCGCAAGACCATCGCGCAAATGATTGAATCTGACCACACCGAAGCGCTGGAAATCAACGAAGCAATCGACAGCATGATCGCTGCCCGGCAACATATCGCAAATAAAAAGCCCGACTTTTCACAGGAAACCTGGGATCTGGTTAGACTCGGTAATTCATACAAAGAAGCTGGCCGCGAATGGTACCGCTGGGCAAAAGCAACTGCCCTCCGATTATGGGAAAACAGATTAACTCAGCGGCAATTATTTCAGATGCTATAAGATTTGATCGCTTGGCGGTATATGCTTTCCCGTGGTCCATGATTATACCGCCCTTTTTAGGATTAATTTCTCAGCGGGGTATTCAGTAATGAATAAAACACAATTAACACCGGAACAGCAAATTGCATGGGCTCAGGGTAAACTTGTCACATCAGTGTTTCTTCGTGATGTTGCCGGATGTCATGCCGCCTGGAAAGTATTACGTAAATACAGAAATTTTGTAGTGCATCGCCAACCCCGCCAGGAGTGGCGCGATAGTTTAAACGTTATTTGATTTTCCTAACTTTAAAAATCGATGCCTTAAACGGCAGGGATTTTCACACCTTAAATTAAGGATCATAAAATGAAATCAACTATTACCACCGTAGAATTGAGCCTTGCAATCGTAAATAAAGACCTTGCAACATTTAATGTTAACGGTGCTATTTCAGGCGTGGTTCATTTGCCATCCTCTGGCCCTGTTACCGTTGTGATTGATGGTGGCTACGTACTCGGGGAGTTCGATTGCCCTGCATGCGCTGTCAAACACATTAGTTTGCTATCTGTGAAATTCGCAGAAGCGCAGAACTCCTGTGGCATGTCCTATTACGATCATAAGCGCCAACAACTTAATTAATATGGATGACATCATTTGTCATTGCGCTGTTTGCCTCCACGAATTTAAAAAATCGGAAATGCACGAAAGGAAAACAGATATATATCCCTTTAAGCGCACGATTTATTTATGTGAGCAATGCAATGAAAAAAGAGAAAAGCGTGACGCTTTAAGAAAGGTAAAACGCGGCATCCGCAAGCCATTTCATTCAACATCATTTTTCAAATATTAAACGAGGTTATTATGTCTGTTGAGTTAAAAGTATTTGGTGGTGCTTACTTCCCAAAAGATAAAGCATTAAAAAAACATCCCGATTTAAAACCACTTGCCACCGCAGTTAATGCGGCCACAAAAGCCATCGCTGAAGCCGTTATTTTCGGTAAGCTGGCGGCAGAACATCCTGAACATATTGATGATTATTTTAAGGTGAAAATCTGGGAACACCATGATGATCTCCCCTGCCCTGAGCTTGATGTGTTTAGCTCTGATTTCTTTGGTGATCACGTTGTCTGGAATACCAACCGCGGTGAACCAGCTGCTGCACCAAAGCCAGAGACTGAAGCAAAGGAAGAATGGGAGGACAACAAGACTCAGGAAGAAATTAAAATCGTTGCGCAGCTCGACCAGGCATCCCGCGCGGCTTGTCTGGCACTGTTCGGCCCGGTCCCGGGAATCACTACAGCGCAGTACGGCCAGATCGTTGACCTGGTTAATGATGATGCTGGCAGCTTTACACGCGAACTGGCAGAAGCCCTAACAAAAGAGAGACGTGCGCTTGAGCTGGAGCCGGGACGCCAGGCGCAATTACTCTCCTGGTTACGTGAGAACACCAAAGAATCTGCACAGTGGCCGGACATTAAAAAGCAGATCGCTAAATGGATCGATACACCAGTTGATAAACGTCCTCTGTCTACCACCACCAGAGAAGAAAACCGTACAGACACCGGCTCCACGCTGGGTGGTGGCAACAAGACAGACCGTAGCCCGGATCTGGTTCATAACCTCTCTACGCTGCGTATCGAAGTGGCTATTGCCATTCTGAGTATGTACGACGAGATCGACATTTACTGGATCCCGAATAAATACATGATTCCAGCGAAAGCAATGGCGGAAGCCGCACAGGATCCTCGTTTTACTGCATGGTGGGCGCAGCTACGCGGCACCCCTGGAATTTTGGACTATTCGCGTGCGTCCATCATCGCCCTGATCAAGTCAGCACCAGAAGACATCTGGCTCAATCCGATCAAATTACGGGAGTACATTAATCGCGAGTTGGTTGAATCTGACCACGCGCACCCTGACCAGAAAACAATTGATACGGCCTGCCGCCCAAAACCTCGCACCAATGCTGAGCAAAAAGAAAATGATAAAACCGAATCGACTGTACCGGGCGAAACTCTGCCACCAGCAGTTTGCCCTGGCAAAGCTGCGCAACTCGACAAAGAACTCAACGACGCATTCGCTCAGAGCCCAGCACCTGAAAATCAAACCGGGGATCAGCCGCGGGTGGAGAACTTAGGTGGCGGAGTCTTCTCTGTCGATGCTCTTATAAATACCACCGCCTCAAATGAAGTCGAAAAACAGGAAGTACCACCAGCACCAGGCGAACGCGAAATTTCAATTTTGCATGCACTGAATGACCTGATTTCTGGCCGCACCGACATCATGGGGAAAGAAGAGGCAGAGGGAGTGGTGGCATGCACCGGCCAGCTCGTTTCCGATGTTATCCCGCTACTGATGGAAGATATCACCGCCACAGAATTTTGCCTGTCTCCTGATTTCACCGACGAGGAGATCCACGACGTGGCCACCACCATGCTGGATAGCTGGGCCGATGATATTAGCGTTCGTCAGAAAATAGCGCTTGATGCGATCGTGGAATACCGACGACCCGAACCACCAAAATCTGTCGTGCTCGATCCGCCGTCAGTTACTGCAAAGCCGAAAGCAGAGCCCGAACCAGCGCCTGAAATAAACGCTCCGCTTTCTTCTGTTACCTACCTGCAGCAGCTGACCATTGCAGCACTGCAGGGCTTATGTTCCAACCCAGCATATTGCAATCAGTATGAGGAATTACCGGCTATGGCCGCCGGGCTTGCCCGCAGCGTTATCAATCATCAGGAAGGCTCCAGTGCGTCTGATTAACCGGAGCAAACGAGACAGCATCGGCGGGCCAGCATGCGCCGCCGCGCTCAAATGCCATTTTGAAAAATATGGCGAACATGGGCGTCGCTACACCCAGACGATTTACACAGTGCGTGTCGGCGAACAGAAAGTGACAGTCGAAGTCGTCAACCGGAGCCGTAGTTATGTGGCGACGGCCATGACCAGAGCCCGTCATCTTCGCCGCCTGCCAGGGTTGGCTGATTCGTGAGATTCAATATCCGCCAGCTGCAGCACGTATGATCGCAGCTGGCTATCAAGAGTGATAGCTATGAGTGAACAAAGTCTGATACCGCTGCGTGACTGGAAAGCTCGCAGATTGCACTTCCCCATAACAATCACATGCCTGGTGAAACACGGGAAACTGGGATACATACAACCGAGGCCGATTAAAATTGGAAATCGTTGGTGTATAGACGAACAGGCAATTTATATCGGACCAGGCGCGACGGGAGTCGAACCAGAAATTCACAGTGACGATGACGAAATTTTGCGGGAGATCCTGAGCGATGTCACCAAGGCCACGAAAAAATAATGTATCAATTTCCGGGCTGTATGCCCGGTTTGATCGTCGCACAGCAAAAACATACTACCAGTATAAAAACCCTTTAACGGGTAAGTTCCACGGCCTGGGAACAGACAGAGAGAAAGCGGAAAAAATAGCAACAACGGCAAATCAGAGAATTGCAGCAGCAGAAGCCGAGCACTATTTGCGCCAAATTGATGATACTCCAAAAGCAGCAGCACAGCGCGGGATCAGCCTCAAAGCATGGATAGAACGATATCTGAAGATTCAGAAACAAAGCCTGGATGCCGGATCGCTATCGCTGAAACGCTTTAAAGAAAAAAAACGCATGGCAGAGTTGCTTTCCAGGCGGCTTGGTTCCCGGCCAATGAAGAGTTTGGAGGTAAAGGATTTTGCCGTGTTACTGGATGAATATCTGGATGCAGGACATGCCAGCAGTGCCCTCTGTAACCGGGTGGTATGGGTGGATATTTTCACTGAAGCACAACATGCAGGAGAAGTGCCTCCTGGATGGAATCCACCAGCAGCAACAAAAAAACCTTCGGTGAAGGTTACACGTGCGCGCCTCTCTCTGGAAGAATGGAAAAAAATACTGGCGCAAATACCCGAGGATCGGTACTCGCATAAAGCGATGCTGCTTGCCTTAGTCACTGGTCAGCGCCGGGAGGATATTGCGAACATGAAATTTTCAGACATTAAGGACGGCTATCTGCACATCGAGCAAAGCAAAACGGGGGCACGTATTGCATTGCCGCTGAACCTCCGTTGTGAAGCCATTGGCTTATCGCTGGAGGATGTAATACGGAAATGTAGGGATAGGTTTGTCAGTCCCTACCTCTTGCACGGGAAAATGAACAGTAAGGCGAAACCTGTGAATCTGATTTTGGTTTCCAAAGAGTTTGCCGCGGCACGTGATGCAGCCGGTATCGTACCGCCTGCAGGAAAAACACCAACAACGTTTCACGAACAGCGCTCATTGTCCGAACGACTTTACCGCGCCCAGGGGATCGATACGAAAATTTTGCTGGGGCATAAAACACAGTCAACCACTGACAGATACAACGATGATCGCGGGAAGGAATGGACCAAACTTGCAATTTAATTTTTCGCTGCGGTTCTCCTGGGGAGAGGATTAATTACTGATGGAGGTCATAAAAAAGGTAGGTATTTTGGAGAAAAGTTTTGGAGAGGTTTTGGAGAAAGGAAAAAAGTTATATATTCCAGACCGTTAAAACAACATACACCTTCTGAGTTCAGAGGCTTACTCATGTCATGGCAATACTTCAAACAGACTTACCTGGTTAAGTTCTGGTCACCCGTACCGGCCGTCATCGCGGCGGGGATCCTTTCCACCTACTATTTCGGCATTACCGGCACCTTCTGGGCCGTGACCGGCGAATTCACCCGCTGGGGTGGGCAACTGCTGCAGCTCGCTGGCGTACATACCGAGGAGTGGGGTTACTTTAAGCTTATTCATCTGGACGGCACGCCGCTGACCCGCATCGACGGTTTGATGATTATCGGCATGTTCGGGGGGTGTTTTGCCGCCGCGCTGTGGGCTAACAACGTTAAGTTGCGAATGCCTAAAAGCCGGATACGCGTTACGCAGGCGATTGTCGGCGGCATGATTGCCGGGTTCGGCGCCCGTCTGGCGATGGGGTGCAACCTGGCCGCTTTCTTTACCGGCATTCCACAGTTTTCGCTGCACGCCTGGTTTTTTGCTGTCGCCACGGCGATTGGCTCTTACTTTGGCGCGAAGTTTACCCTCCTGCCGCTGTTCCGCATTCCGGTCAAAATGGTGAAGGTCAGCGCTGCCTCGCCGCTGACGCAAAAGCCTTCTCAGGCGCGTCGTCGTTTTCGTCTCGGCATGTTGGTCTTTTTCGCCATGGTCGCCTGGGCGCTCTGTACGGCGCTCAACCAGCCTAAGCTGGGCCTGGCCATGCTGTTCGGTGTCGGTTTCGGCCTGCTGATAGAACGTGCGCAGATCTGCTTCACCTCGGCGTTTCGCGATATGTGGATCACCGGCCGTACAATGATGGCCAAAGCGATTATTGCGGGTATGGCGGTAAGCGCCATTGGCATCTTCAGCTATGTGCAACTGGGTGTTGAGCCGAAAATCATGTGGGCTGGTCCGAACGCGGTGATTGGCGGTCTGCTGTTTGGCTTCGGAATTGTACTGGCTGGCGGGTGTGAAACCGGCTGGATGTACCGCGCGGTTGAAGGTCAGGTGCATTACTGGTGGGTAGGTCTGGGGAACGTCATCGGCTCCACCCTGCTGGCCTGGTACTGGGACGATTTGTCTCCGGTGCTGGCCACGAACTGGGACAAGGTGAATCTGCTCAGCACGTTTGGCCCGCTCGGTGGACTGCTGGTGACCTACGCCCTGCTGCTGGTCGCTTTTTTACTGGTTGTCGCGCAAGAGAAACGTTTCTTCCGCCGTGCCACGGTTAAACCTGAACCCCAGGAGAATGCAGCATGAAAGAGATTGTGCCTGACTACCGCCTTGATATGGTCGGTGAACCGTGTCCTTACCCGGCTGTCGCCACGCTTGAAGCGCTCCCGCAGCTTCAAAAAGGGGAAATTCTGGAAGTGGTGAGCGACTGCCCGCAGTCCATCAACAACATTCCTCTGGATGCCAAAAACCACGGTTACACCGTACTGGATATTCAGCAGGATGGCCCAACCATTCGCTATCTTATCCAGAAGTAAACCGCAGGTGACGGGGGGCGTCCCCCCCGTCGAAAAAGCTGCCTCACCTCCCATTTTGATGGCGAATACAGCGCCACTGAAAATGGTAGCACTACACTTAAAGTGGATAAAAAACAAACAGGAGGTGAGGTATGTTTAATTCAATTTTAGTCCCTGTCGATATCTCTGAAAGTCGTCTGACCGAACAGGTGATTCCCTATGTTCAGGCAAACGCAGCAATCGGTAACGGTAAAATCCATTTTCTGACGGTAGTGCCTTCTTTCCCTTACTATTCATCGCTTGGGCTGGCGTATTCGGTTGAAATGCCAAAGCTGGCGGAGATTCAGGAGGAAGCCCTTACGAAGCTCAAAGAGATGGTTAAGCAGTTCAATTTACCTGCCGATCGTGTGGAGACACACGCCATTTCAGGTGCGCCTAAAGATCAGATCCTGAAGCTGGCTGACAGTATCAACGCTGACCTCATTATCATTGCATCCCATCGACCGGATATCACAACCTACCTTTTAGGTTCAAACGCGGCGGTTGTGGTACGCCATGCAAAATGCCCGGTGCTGGTTGTACGCTAGCGAGGCTGGTGAGAAACTTAAGCCCCGGAATCCCGGGGCTTATTTAAATCGTTGTACAATAAAATAATTTCGATAAACGGACTTAACAATGAAAAAAGTAGTGATGCTGGTATGCCTTGCCACAGCAATAACGGGCTGTGCCCCTCTCGCGCCTGAAGGTTGTCAGAAGAAAACCGCTCTCGACTCGTGCTCCTATAAGCAGTCCGGTAAAGTCTCCGATAAGGATATTTATGGTCAACAGGCTGCCGCGATAAAGAAAGCGCTGGACTCGGCGCTGACCGATCCGCACGCCTGGAATGGTAAGCGATGCAACATGCATCTCGACTTCACCGTCGACGGGCTACTGCAGAACCTGGAGATAAAAGGCGGAGACAAAGCGTATTGCCAGGCTTTAGCCGACGCGGCAACACGGGCCACCTTCCCGCCCTTCACAGACGAGCGTGTGTTTCAGGATATGGGTTCTGCCCGCTGGAACATGGAGGGGCAACCGTAGAGGTAAGCCGCTAGAAAGACTGGCCATGTTCTGGCCAGTCCCGGAAAGTAGAATCAGAAACGATAACCCGCAGAGAACATAAATACCCATGGATCCAGACGGGTACTGATGCTTTGTTGCTGTCCGCCTGCCTTGAAGCGGACATCGGTATCGATATCCATATACCAGACCGAGGCGTTAATTAACCAGTCGCGGTTAATGAGATAGTCCATCCCCACCTGTCCTGCCACGCCCCATGAATCTTTCAGGCTGAGATCGGTCAGCCCGGCCTCTTTACCGGTATCGTTGAATTTCTCATCAAAGAAGGTGGTGTAGTTCACGCCTGCGCCAATATAGGGGCGCAGTTTGCTGCTTGAGTCACCAAAGTACCACTGCGCCATCAGCGTTGGCGGCAGATGATGCACCGTGGCGATATCACCGGTTGGGCCTAAACCAACGCGATGACGGAATGGCGTCGCTGCCAGAAGCTCAACGCCAATGTTATCCGTCGCCATATACGTGAATGTTAAACCTAACTGGGTATTGTTGCTGACGTTAAAGCCACCCATCCCCAGCACGTTATCAGAACCTTCAGTTGGACGTACCGTTGCCGAACCGGCACGAATAAAGAATTCACCTGCTTCATGCGCATACGCGCCGCCAGAGAGACTGCTTAAGATAAGGGCTGCCACCGCTAATTTTTTCATATCCGCTCCATCGTTGTGGTTTTAGCTGCG
This sequence comes from Enterobacter cloacae complex sp. 309I3, assembly GCF_050031595.1. NCBI lineage: Bacteria > Pseudomonadati > Pseudomonadota > Gammaproteobacteria > Enterobacterales > Enterobacteriaceae > Enterobacter > Enterobacter cloacae complex sp. 309I3. The sequence continues at coordinate 2,778,780 of NZ_JBLGWI010000001.1, forward strand.
GATGAGAATATACTCACAAATGAGTAATAAGTGATCTGTCACAGATCACATTAAAACCAGTAACTTAACATTCATTGATCTGGGTTAATTTTTGGTGACACACCGTAAGGCCAAAAAGTTGTTCTTACGTCAATTTTTGGCATTTCCCGGTTACAAAATTTTCTGTTTCCCCCTCTTGCTCTTCGAATGGCGGCTGGATAATTTAGCGCTCTCACAATGTGATTTGATGCGTTCTTTTTTGCAGGTGTGCCATGAGTGATATGAACCCGTGCATGACGTGCGGAGCCTGTTGTGCGTATTTTCGAGTCTCTTTCTACTGGGCCGAAGCCAGCGATGGCGGCGGCACCGTTCCGGTTCATCTCTCTGAACCGTTATCCCCCTTTCTGCGCTGCATGAGCGGTACGAATCAAAAGCAGGCCCGCTGTGTGGCGTTACAAGGCGAGCCAGGCGTGTCGACCCGCTGCTCCATCTATGAGGATCGCCCCAGCCCGTGTCGGGACTTTGCGATGTCTGGCGAAGAGGGTCAGGTCAACGAAGCCTGTAATCGCGCCCGCGCGCGCTTCGGATTACCGCCGCTTTACAAAGATATGCTTTTCCATACAAGCCTTGATGCTGCCACGACCGCGTTATCCGGTGTACAATTGCCGGCTAATTAACACCTGCAATACTCAAGGAGAGTGCATGTCTATCACGGCGAAGTCTGTCTACCGTGACACGGGAAACTTTTTCCGCAATCAGTTCGTAACCTTTTTACTGATCGCGTTGTTATGCGCCTTTATTACGGTGGTGCTGGGTCACGCGTTCTCTCCGAGTGACGAACAGATCGCCAGCCTGAGCCAGGGTGACCATCTTGCAGGGAGCGTGGGGTTGTTTGAGCTGGTGCAAAACATGACGCCAGAGCAGCAGCAAATCCTGCTGCGGGCCTCTGCGGCATCGACCTTCTCTGGACTGATCGGCAATGCCATTCTCGCGGGCGGCGTTCTGCTGATGATCCAGCTGGTTTCTGCAGGCCACCGCGTCAGCGCCTTACGGGCGATCGGTGCCAGCGCGCCGGTATTGCCTAAGCTGTTTATCCTCATCTTTTTAACCACCCTGCTGGTGCAGATGGGGATCATGCTCGTTGTGGTTCCAGGTGTGCTGCTGGCTATCGTCCTCGCGTTCGCTCCGGTGATGGTGGTGCAGGACAAAATGGGGATCTTTACCGCCATGCGCAGCAGCATCAAACTGGCATGGGCCAATATGCGCCTGGTGGCACCGGCCGTAATTAGCTGGCTGCTGGCCAAAACGCTCCTGCTGCTGTTTGCCCCAAACTTTGCAGTCTTAACGCCGAACGTCGGTGCGGTGGTAGCCAACACGCTGAGTAACCTGATTTCAGCGATACTGCTGGTTTATCTGTTCCGCCTGTATATGTTAATTCGTCAGTAATCCTGTGGCCGGGTGTATCGCAGCACCCGGCCCCACACAGAAGATGGAATCACAGAATGAAGCAGTTTCTTGATTTTTTACCGCTGGTCGTGTTTTTCGCGTTTTATAAGCTGTATGACATTTATGCAGCCACGATGGCGCTGATCGTTGCTACCGCTATCGTGCTGATCTACAGCTGGGTTCGCTATCGTAAAGTCGAAAAAATGGCTCTGATTACGTTCGCACTGGTGGCCGTGTTCGGTGGGCTGACGCTGTTCTTCCATAACGATGAATTCATTAAATGGAAAGTCACCGTGATTTACGCGCTGTTTGCCGGTGCATTGCTGATCAGCCAGTGGGTAATGAAAAAACCCCTGATCCAGCGCATGCTGGGTAAAGAGCTGACGCTGCCACAGGAAGTATGGTCTCGTCTGAATATCGCCTGGGCGCTGTTCTTTATTCTTTGCGGCCTGGCGAATATCTACATCGCCTTCTGGCTGCCGCAGAATATCTGGGTCAACTTCAAGGTCTTTGGCCTGACGGCGCTGACGCTCATCTTCACTCTGTTAAGCGGTGTCTATATCTACCGGCACATGCCGCAGGATGATAAACACTGATGAATCCCCGACCAGAACGTGCACAACAGGCGTTCTGGTCTATTCTCTCCTGCCAAAAATCATAGTAGCATCCCGCCTGAAGTCTTCAGTTACGAGTTTAAAACAATGACAACAAATGACGCCCCTCAGGGCGAACTGGTTTTACGCACACTGGCAATGCCTGCGGACACGAATGCCAATGGCGATATTTTTGGCGGCTGGCTGATGTCGCAAATGGATATGGGCGGCGCAATTCTGGCAAAAGAGATCGCGCATGGTCGCGTTGTGACCGTCCGGGTGGATGGGATGACCTTCCTGCGCCCGGTCGCGGTGGGTGATGTGGTCTGCTGCTATGCACGCTGCGTCAAGCGCGGTAATACTTCCATTTCCATTAACATTGAAGTCTGGGTGAAAAAGGTCTCATCTGAACCGATTGGACAGCGTTATAAAGCAACAGAAGCGCTGTTTATTTATGTGGCAGTCGATAGCGAGGGCAAACCCCGCCAGCTGCCTCAGGCCTGATCTTCAGGCATAAAAAAGCCTCCTTGCGGAGGCTTTTCTTATTCCATCTGCGCCCCGCCGTTCAGGCGGAAAACAATATTAACGATCAACCCACTGCCTGGTTTGCCTGGCTCATAACGCCATCTGCGCATCGCCGATTTCACTTCACGCTCAAACATATTTGAAGGCTGAGCAGACAAGATTTCCACGTTATCAACACGCCCATCCGGGGTGACGTCAAATTTAACCCGCACACGACCTTCAATGCGCAACGCCTGAGCACGAGGAGGATATTGCGGCTGGTTGCGGCTCACGGCGCGCGGGCCAGCGGGCGCGGTTGGCGTCGGTTTTGCGGTCGCGGGCGTGTTGTTCATCAACGGACGCGAAGGCGCTGTGTTTTCTACCCTCTGCGTAGCGCGTGGTTCAACCGGACGTTCTTCCCGTTTAGGGCGCTCCTCCACCTTTTTCACCGGTTTTGGTTTCGGCTTAGGCTTCGGTTTGGGTTCTGGCTTATGGATCACCACCGGCGCTTCCTTTGGTGGCTCCGGAACCGGCTCAGGTTCTGGTTCTGGTTCTGGCTCAGCAACCGGCTGCGGCGGTGGTGCAACCTGCGGCGGCTCAAGATCCGCAGGCGAGACCATCGTCACTGAAATGGGCTGCGAAGGCGCTGGCATTTCAATAACCTGATGAACCGAGGTATAGAGCAAACCCGCCACGACAGCACCGTGAATCACGACAGAAAGCAGCGTCGGCCAGGGAAAGCGGCGAGGTAAATCAAGGGTCATCGAAGTCATAATCATCAACGTTAAAAAACCGAATCCTGATTTTAAATGCAAATAGCAATCATATTCAATAAGACACTTTGTTCTGGCGCAATTTAGGCGCGGGAGAGGCCAAAAAAGAGGCATTCAGATCAGGGTATTAACATTGTTTTTATTTTACATTGCAGTCAGTTGTCCTTTCACATAACGTAACTGACACTTTTAATGGTTAAGGAGCTTCACCGTGTTTTACGTGATTTACTCTGAAGATGTCGCTGATTCCCTGGAAAAACGCCAGTCTGTACGCCCTGCTCACCTCGCACGCTTACAGTTGCTACAGGATGAAGGGCGTTTACTGACTGCGGGCCCTATGCCAGCCGTCGACAGCAACGATCCGGGTGCTGCCGGTTTTTCTGGCTCCACGGTGATTGCCGAGTTTGAATCCCAGGAGGCCGCTCAGGCCTGGGCCGATGCCGATCCGTACGTTGCTGCGGGTGTGTATGCGAAAGTGACGGTTCGACCGTACAAGAAAGTGTTCTGATACCAAAAAGGCTCCCTCAGGAGCTTTTTGAAACCTTTCAACATAATGAAATAAAAGGATTTATTTCAGGTCACGTCCACATATTGACCACATCGTAACTCAAAGCCTCGTTTTTTCGAGGCTCTTGATATTCATTGCAAAAAAGGATTAGAGTCTTGGCCACGAATCAAAAAAAACACCTTATCTTGCCAAGCTCGATGTAAATCAGTCATATGAATTTGAAAAAAAGCGGGTCTGTTGACGGCTTTACTTAAACAAATCCATATGAATGCATACTTAAACGCGGTTCCTTATATCTGAAATACCGCTCCAAAAAGTCGGTGACGATAAGATTTCGAGAAAAATGTTAACAAGTTCTTCTTCTGAATCTACTGCTGTTTTACCTTTTCGAGTGGTAACTGCTATCTGACTTCCATTTTCCTTAATAATTTCTATGTCCATCACCCTTCTCGTTTCGAAGTTATCTTTATAGTCTAGATTTGCTGATATTTTTAAATAATGCGAATCTCCAATTGTAGAGGCGGAAATTTTGACATCATCATATACGGAATTAACGGCATCGCTTGCTTCTTCGATTATCTTTAAAATACGTTCAATTTTAAGCTCAAGTTCATTCGCCCGCTGGAGACCTTCAGCAACAGCAGCCGCAAACAAGTTTTTGCTATTTTTATCTTTCATAACTCACCTTTTTTTTTCAATTCGAATAAGAATCGGAAAGTGATCTATGACACCATCCTTTATTGCTTTTTTTATTTCAGCATTGGATATTATTCTTGAAGATCGTTCATTTATAATCCAAGGACCATTACTAATCATACTAGAAGGTACCATGACCTGATCAAAATTTTTGCAAGAAGACTCTTCTTTATTCCGAAACTGTGCGTCGGATGATACCCAAGATCCTGAAAAGTGGTAGTCAACCCCATGAAAATTGGGAATGTGAGGACCAGAGAATGATTCAGACAAATTGTACATAATATCACCATCCAATTTTGCATAGTGCCTATTAGTAGTAGTATACATCAAATCTTTGATCGTTTCAGATGTTGGTTCAACATTATAATCGCCCATCAAAACAATTTGTCTATCAGACTTGACTGATTCAATATCACGAATTGTCTTTATCTGTCTTGCTGCATGTTTCCTCTTGAAAACAGAGTTGTCTCTTATAATGCTGGGCCAGTGTGATGCAATAATATTAATTTTTCCACTATCATTTGATTTGTTCTGCGATAAAGAAATCAAAAAGGAATATCCCGCCTTAATATTATAACCCTCATCACAACTCGGGTTTGATTTTTTAAAAATAGGTGCTTGTTCTAATATCTTAATTTTATGATTATGGATCATAACCATATCAAAATAAAGGTTTTTGGAAACCATATCATTTGCCTTAACAATTGAAAGCCCATTCAATTCTCGTTTCAAATGCCCAATTGCGGTTTCATTCATTTCACAAAGGATCAAAACATCTACAATACGTTTTGTAAAAAATTCATTGCACAGGCCATAAAGATACTTCATTTTGGCATTATCTACTTTTGAATAAAATAATGGGGCAATGTTAATATTCCAAAATGCAATGTTTAAAATAGACATATCGTATCGGTGTAATTTGATTTATTTTGCATCTTATCTTACAACGTAAAATTAGTCATCTAAAACAAACCCCACAGTGCATAGTTGCACAAAAAACACACACCTCAATCTCGTCTTTAATGGGAGCAGAAAAGAGAACCCATAATAAAATAAACACAAGTAATTGATTTAATTGTATTTTTAGAATAATAAAAATGAATTTGAATGGTATCGCTTCTCACATATCTTCAACTTTATGTCTACACTGACATCTAAACAACCACATTAACATGTGCATTTTTTAACTATTGCCATGACAATAAATGCTGCCCTGAGGTGGAAGGATGCGGTGGCGCTGGCACAACTTCACCCGGCGATACAATGAAACGCTCGACCGTCTCAGTGGTGACGAACGTGCAACTGCAGTTGATGTTTGTGCACTGATGATAACGCTCTTTTGTCGTATCGGAAAAATAGCGACTCGTGCGAGCGTGGGCGGCGTAATGGCATTTTGGACAATGAAACATGGCGAGCACCTCAGAGCGTTATTGATGCATCAATTTTAACCATTAAACCCTTACATATCAAACATATAAACAACTTTTATTGAGTTATCTCTTCGCTTTCATACTCCACATCCGAAACCTTAACCTCAAGCTCTAAGCCCGTCGTGTAGCCGTTCCCGTTAAGGTTATGCACCAGCGGCAGTACAACAAACAAAAAGCCCTCACGCTGGAGGGCTTCGTTTATTCAGGCAGTTCAGGCCATTCTATCGATGGTGCTTAGCTCGTATCGAGGCGGTTTAGCATCACCCGGTAACGCTTCCAGCGGATGAGTAATGCTTTATCAGCATCGGTGGCGATTCCAAGTTCCTCAGCATCTTGCAGTGGCGCAATGGCATCCCCTGCGACCTGCATCAGCTTCTGTTTATTGCTCTCAGCTTCCCTAACCAGCTGTTCTTGCATCGGTGGTTCCGGGTCGGAAAGAACGGGATAACCATACTCATTCAGAGTGATTACTTTTCCTGCAGACTGCTCCTTAATAAGGCTCTGATACCATCTTTCAGAAACTGGAATGACATCAGCAGGCCATGAATTAGCAGTCTCGTAGTCAGCTTCCATAACATCATCATAAAAACCCATCTTCGAAGGGCTAAAGAAAATCGCCATATCAGTAACCTATCGCTATCCAGTTAAGAGAAACGTTGCTTTGTTCAGAATACATTGTGAAACCGGTGGTATTTCGCGCCCAAGAGATACCTTGACTATTCCTGACCCTGTATCATTTCCGGTTACCGAGAGACAGGCATTGGGAAATGCAGTAGGGAACGTGATCCGGCCTCCATTTGTATAACCGCCGCTACCGAACTGGATAATTATTCCTGTGCTGGAATCCTTATGCCATCCATTGGAGTTTTTACTTGCTGTATTTTTCAGGTTAAAACGGCCATCACTTTCAGCCTTGGTATAGGCCTGTCCTGCCGGGGTGTAGTTACCTTTAGGCTGGAATCTGCCATCCGCAACTGCTTGCGTATAGAAAAGATTGTCAAAGTTCCCATAGTTGCCCGGAATGATTTGTTCTTTCATTTCCAGACGACCAATACGGACATTCACATATCCGAAAGATTACTTGTCTTGAGTAACCATGTGTCAGCATTATCGTCAGCCAGTTTAGCCGCTTTGTTTGCTGTATCAGCAAGGTCATATGCTGTTTTGACGGCTTTTGGCGTCGCTGCGAGCAGCTCCGATACACTGTCGGTAGCACTGCTTAGCCTGACAATACCTTTTTGCGCCGTGGTGGCGTCCTGAGCCGTGTACTTTCCTTTCGCAAGGTCATATGCCGCCTTAACCGCTTTCGGCGTTGCTGCGACGATCTCAGACGCGCTGTCGGTCGCATTGCTTAGCTGTGTGAAACCTTTTGCGGTGAGCGTGGCGTCAGGATGGCGGCGGGACTGTTCATGCTCCGCGAGTTTGTCGTCGACGTAGTCCTGCGTTGCCATCACCGTTGAAGTATCGATGGTCAGCTCGACTGACTCGATGTCGCTCACCATGATGACCATGCGCACGGTCTGCGCGCGCCCTGCCCCCTCTGCCAGCGCGGGCTTGTAGCTTTCGGCCATGTTGCCGACCGCAATCAGCGTACCAGCGTCATCATAGAGCCCAAGCTCGCGCATCCAGAAACCGCCGGTCTCAGGCGGGATAAGCAGCTCCGCCACGACGTAATTTTTATTTTTCCTGTCTTGGCTGATTTTGTTCAGTGCGTGACGCCAGACCTCTTTGACGAGCTTTGTCTGGTTTGGGTCAGGAGTTGGCAGTGCGCCACCGCCGTCACCGACGGCCATCGCCGTCAAATTTACCTTTTTCCCGCCGGGGATGGCCGCTGCAGCCAGCTTGATGGCACCGGCTTTGGTGATGACCGTTTTGTATTTCACTGTCATTTTGTTCTCACTTACCCTGGGTAAACCATGATGATGTCGCCGTCATAAGTCAGGGCTCCGGTGTACATATGGCCGGGTATGTCCTGAATAATATTGAGGCCGATAAGATGGCGGCTGGCTGGCTTTGCATCAGCAATAAGCCGCTCCATTTCGTAATACATTTCCTCGGTGATACCGGTCTCCAGCACACCGATATCGAGTCGAAACGTGCCAGGCGGGTCACTGGTTTCCCACCACTCAGTCACGTTTATCAGGTAGCCGAGCGGCTCGACCACGCGGCGCACCGCACCTATCGTTCCCTTGTGCGCGTGGATGTACCACGCATTACGGATCACATCCCTCTTAGTCTCCTCCGGCCATTTCTCATCCCATCTGTCAACGGAAAACGCCCACGCCAGCCATGGCAGCAGATTTGCCGGGCAGTCGTCAGGGCTCCAGAGTCGGCGCAGGGGAACGGGAGTTTTTTCAATCTCAGCGCAGGCGCGCGCCGCCGCCACCTCAAGCGGCGACGAGCCCACCGGCAACAGCCGGGTATTACTCATCGTTGCCCCCGATAGTCACGCTGTACTCACTACACCATGACGCCTGAGTCTCATCGAGCACGATATCGGCCACTGGCGCGGCCAGCTCGACGCGCTGCACGCCCTCGACGTGGAGGGCAGCATAAATGGCTGATTTGCGGATATCACGCCCGAGCCGGTGCTGCGCGCTGATATATGCCTGCAGCTTTGCTTTTGCCGCACTGAGCACCGGCTCACTTTCCGGACCGGGGTACAGGTAAAGCGATGCGATGATTTTATAATCGACGATTTTCGCTGACTGCACGGTCACGCTGTCAGCGACCGGTCTGACGTCCTCATCGTTCAGCGCGTTACGCACGATGGCGAGCAACTCGTCAGAGGCGACGCCGTTATTTTCGCGCGACAGCACGGACACGGTCACGCACGCAGGCTCAGGACTGATGACGGAAATATCCGCGACCCGCCCGTCGGCGCGGCGGCCATGAAACTGATATGAGCCGGTAGAGCCTGCGGTACTCAGCCCCTCAAAAGCCTGTTGAATGCGCAGGCGGTAGTCGGTGTCAGACTCCATAACGGCTGGCGTCGGCGGAAACGTCGTGTCGTCTGCAGGCGTGATGACGAGGCGCTCAACGTTGTAATTTCCGCCTATCTGGTCGAGGTCGCTGTCAGCAGCGTAAGCCAGCATGACCGCACGCGCAGCCTCGTTGACGCGCTGTCGCCAGATAACTTCCCGGTAGGCGTTTTCCTCCAGCAGCTTAACAATCGGCTCTGATTCAAGCGTCAGCGTGCGCGCGACGGCCTCCTGCTGTTCCTCAGGATAAAGCGAGACGAGTGTCGCCTTACGCTCTGCGAGGATGGTCTCATAGTCCAGCACTTCCACAACATCTGGTGCGGCGAGCTGGTTAAGGTCAACAATTGCCATAGCGTTTAACTCAGTGGAATGGTGAGTGAAAAAGGCTGGCCGCCGGTTGAGCGGTTGCCGGTGATGTCGACATACAGCCCGCCGTCGGTCTCTGACCGTTCAAAGGTGATGGTCGTCAGGCTGACGCGGGGCTCCCACTTCTGGATCGCGGAATAGCACGCGGCCATAATCTGCAGTCGCAGCGCCGGAGTCTGCGGCTGGTCAATCAGCGCCGACAGAAGCGAGCCGTATTCACGGCGCATGACGAGCGAGCCAATCGGTGTGACCAGAATGTCGCGCACGCTTTGCCTGATATGCTCAACCTCAGAGATACTGAGGCCGGTCTGGCTGTTCATACCCAGATAACGCACTGTCATTGCGTCCCCTTAGTCCAGCTTCCGCCGCTTTGTACGTTGCCGTGTGCGTGGTCATCCACCTGCACGCCGTTTGAGGTCAGTTTCCCTCCGGTGTGCTCGATGTTTCCGGTCATCTTCCCGCCTTTCTGCACTTCGAGCGTGCCGGTCGTCAGCTTGTTGGTGCAAACCACCCCGGGCGTATCGAGCGTGATGCGGCTCGACGCTTTCACCAGCACCACCGGCACGGTGGCCGTAATGGAGTCCGACGCGGTGACGTCTGCGGTTTTAATACCTGACACGGTGAGCGCACCGCTTTGGGGCTCGTACTCGATAACCGCCCCGTCAGGAAAGGACACATGAAGCGCATCAGGGGAGGCAGACGGCGCGGGATTGTCATTAGAGAAAATGCCGGGCAGCACAAACGCCGTATCGAGCTCGCCGCCGACAGCGAGCAAAAGCACCTGCTCACCAACAGAAGGAGCCCACCATACGCGCGAGCGACCGGCGCGGCAGGTTAGCCAGTTCAGCCAGGTGGTTTCCATGCCGCCGGTCTGGACACGACAAAGCCCCTCGTCGTGGTCGACGTCGGTCACGATGCCGGTGCGGATAAGGTTGCGGATCGCGCGTGCGATTTCCTGCAGAGAAGTTAGATTATTCATGGGGAAAGGATGCCGAATGGAAAGGCCAGCGGCAATGAAGCAAGGTTTTGTCATTTATGGAACAACATCCAGAAAATGAGAGCCCCTACTACGCTATCATCCGGGCAATAATGTTTACTTAATTAAAATTTCTACCAAATACCCGTAGAGAATAATGTTCAAATTTCTTATTTCCACTTTGATAACAACAACGAACTTCACATAATCACATCATAATTAGTTGATCTCCACGTGATTGATACTATATGATTGCTGGACGATATGGCATGGGCGCAGTCGAGCGCAAGTGTAAACTAGCTTTACATTGGGAGGTTAAAATCCTTTCCGTGCCTCCTATTTAAGACGGGAATGTCTAATGACTTTCAAATTAGAACAGTCTTGGAAGATTCTGATATCTTTAGATAATAAGTCTCCTAATTATTTGAATTCCCATGAACTCTTCCTATTAGAGTCAGGGAAATCATTTTTGCGTAAAATAGGCGGAGGCATGGAAAACTTTGATATTAGCCCCTTAGTTCTGCGCCCAACCATAATTTTCAACAACGCAATATCTAAAATAGCCAATAAATTAGGATTCACTGGTAATAAAGCCCCCTATAAAAACGGGAATGAAACACTTAATATAACTATCCATCTTTATTTTGAAAAATACATTATACTAACACTTAAGCACACTCAAATTGACATCCCGACAACTGTTAACTTAAGAGAAACCACTCTACTAACCCATTACCCAAACATACATGACCTTGCATTATCAATTACTGGATTAATTAAATCAGGGGATTATAAAAACATTAATCCTTTGACATCAATAGGGACTTTACGTTGTACTTCGATCGAGATATCTGATGACAATTCAAATCACTTTGATGATTCTGATTTAGTCGAGTCTTTAACTGGTCATTTGCGACCAGTACAAAATATTGTACATCACGTGCTTGAGCGTAACAACACGCATCAGTTGAATGAGGCACTAACACTTATAGATAAACAGGGTGTGATACAGCAAATACCTTTTGCTTTTCCTGCAAAAAAAGAAGCTCATAAAAAATACATAATTTGTTGTAATCTCTTCGAATTATTCGTTTTAATTAACAAGGCAGTACAGGATAAAGCATTAGGTACAAATAAGACCTTTATCGAAGCCATAAGTTTACTAGTTAAAACACCAGAAAAAATCGTAAACAGCTATACTGCAATCAAGACCATCGAACAATTCGTAAAAGACTTTCACTTATCCAACTATTTAAATGATCTTGAACTCGAAGCAAGTAAAGAATTTGCTGCCAATGAGTTAATCAAAAACAAAGAAATAAAAATGACAAGCTTTGTAGATGGGTTTAAAAAATTCTATGCATCAGAAAATTTTTTTGTAGTTTTATTTACAACTTTATTTGCCGGCATTGCCACAGCTTATGGCTTAATACTTAAGCTTTTTGAATGACAATACTGCCCCTATTCTGATGATGTATAATAATTACATCCTACTATTAAAATCCGCCAATTCATAGACTAATGTAAAAGACAATCCTTTTTTAAACATTAAGAATCAAACATCTCCTCAAGAGAGGGTGCATCAAGCAACTGTAATACTCTTAATATGCTCCATTGCCAGTTCCTCAACGAGATCTTTATCAACCTGGTTGAACCCTATTAACTGGCGCTTTGGAAACTGCACATCCTTCGCGTGACGATTTGGCCGGTCTTTAAGTCCGAGCTGATGAACTCGCGCAATGCGCTGCACTTTGCCGGTAAACTCCACCAAAGCAACATAATTGCGGCTACTGGCTTTCATGTAGCGACTGGTTCTCAGCTTCTGAAACATAGCGCGCTTGATGCGCCCTTTTTTAGACCTGAGCGGCTTACGCTTCCTCGCCTCATACGGCGTGCCATCGGGTGCAACTTGTTGTTTGATGCGTTGCTGTTGCGATCTGCGCAGTTCCTTCGCTATCTCAGCAGCAAGCTTTCGCCGTCCCGCCGGTGACAAAGCACCAATCAGCCCGGCGAGCTTGTCGTCAAAAGGCTTAAAGTCACTCATCCCATTTACTCACCAGCTCGCCGTTGATGTAGAGCTCTTTTGGTCGCGTGACGGGCTCCGGCAGCGGCGGCTCGGGGGCATAGCTCACATGCAGAGCGCCGTTTTCCTCTTTGATGAGGGTTCGCTCGGTGAACTGCAGGCTGATACTGATATCGACGCTGTCCCCGTCGTTTAAATCCATCTGGAAACGGTAGCCCTTTTTGCGGCCGTCATCGAGCGTGCATATATCCGGCTGGTTTTCCCTGAGCCATGCGGCCACCGGCACGAAAATCAAATCAGGGTCGCCCACAAAGTCACACACGATCACATTCAGCGTGTAAATTTTCTCATGCGACAGCGAGGCCGCGAGACGCGCATCGATATTCCCCTCATCGGCAAAGATGCGCATCATTTCGGGGTTTGTTTCAAGCTGCGGAACGGCTTTAATCAGCGCGGCGCGCAGGCTGCGTGCTTTCTTCATCGAGTTTATCCTGACAGTCTTTGACGGTTTCAATCTGCAGCGCGCAGGCCGCGAGCGCGTGCTCAAGCCTGCGGATATCTGCACTCAGGTCACCATTAACGACCGGATCGCTTTCCGGCATCGGGCAATAACTCACCTTCGGGCAGGCGCTGTAAACAATGACCGGCGGAGGCGCAACCGGCGCGAGTGTGCAGCCTGCGCACAACATCAGGCAGCCTGTCGCTATACCAGCGGCGTAACGTTTCATTCTCATTAATCAGCCTCGTAATGGTTTCTTCCCGTCGCCCGGCCATTGCACCGGCGGCGATTAACTCACCGCGTAAAGTGAACTGCGCGGTTTCGTTTTTCCTGGCAATTCCCTGCGAAACGGAAAGCTGGTTTTTCAGCATCCCGATCACGTTTTTCTGTTCAACTGCCACCTTGTTTGCCCGTTCAAAGGAGCGCATCAGGTTGCCGTTTTCATGACGCTGCCAGAGCACAACCGCCATCAGCACGGCCAGTAAAAACAACATCACTTTCATTGAATACCCCTGATGCAGTAGGCACGCTCACGCGCGCGGCGATTTTCCAGCCCTTTATTGATTGAGCCATTCACATAAACCCAACGGGTGAGCTGGTCGCACGCCTGCCACCATTGATGACGCTTGATGTACGAGACCAGCGTTGAGCGGCAGGCCGCGCCGGTTCCCACGTTGAATGAGAAGCTGACCAGCGCGTCGTAAACGTGCTGCGGCATTTCTACCGGCGCGCAGACCGCGAGACGTTTCTCGACGGTCATCACATCCGCGACAAGGTTCGCCGCCGCCTGACGCTCGGTGATTTCCCCTTTCGGGACGACGCCTGCAGTGTGGCCGATGCCCGACGTCCACACTGCCGCGCTGCACTGGTAAGGCTTCAAGCGACAACCTTCGAGGTCGGCAATCAGCTCCAGCCCCTCGGGCGAGGTGTTTAGCAGGCGAAAGTCAGGCATCAGTGCTGCCAGCGCCAGCACGGCGGCCACACTGCAATTTTTAACGATTGATTTCACGAATAGCCCCTTTATCGAGTCCGAGCGATGTCAGATAGAGGTACGTCTTGCGCTTAAACCAGTAGTTCGTCAGCGCGGTAAAAATGGCGCATCCGCCGCCCACGTAAAGCGCCATCTTTTCGGGTGACATTGCCCCGACATATGCCAGCCCTACGGCCAGCCAGTAGGCGATAAACGTGGTGATTTTTTCCATACTCAGTCCCATAGATTCACCGTTTCGGTTCTGGCCGCGCTGTCGGTCTCGGGCAGCTCTATTGCCGTGCCGTGCGGCAGATTGACGCCGAGTTCAGACAGGCCGGGATTAGCCTCCAGTACGGTTTCGACCACGCCCTCTGTACGCCCGTAGTACCGGGCGCAAATCGCGTCGAGGGTGTCGCCCTGCAGCGCGTAGGCTTTCATCAGATTTGCCCCACGATACAGCGCGCTTTGTCCTGGATGCGCGCCACAGACCAGCGCATATCCCGCCACATCTCATCGATAGTGCTGTCGATGCTGTCGGCCTTTTTGTCGCCTTTGGCGGTCGCATCCATGCCGCGAAAACGCTCATAAAGCGTGGCCGTCGTCATCGAGCACACGGCGTTAAAGTAGTGAAAAACGCGCACGCTCTCGCCGTCGAGCTCGTCGGTCGGGACATCCGCCAGCGTGGCGTAACCGGCTTCGAGCTGAATTTCGCGCCAGTCGCTCAGCTCCGCGTTAGTCTCCGCAATGGCGGTCTTAATCGCCCGGCGCAGGCGCACGGGGGAAACGGTCTGCTCCAGTCGCATTTCCTCGCGCACGCGCTTCGGATCAACGTCAGGAAAAAACGGGGTGTTTTCGATTACCGGCTCGCTCACGCCCGGCGGCGGTATCACCACGCCCGGCACATCCTGCGGCTCTTGTTTTGGCTCAATAATCAGCGTCGTCATGACAACCTCGGGTACTGGTACGTGTCGAGCTTTACCCACCCGCACCAGTTCGCCCCAGGTTCGGTGTTTCATCTGCTTGAGCCTGATATCAACCGGGAGCTTTACGGGATGCCGGAATACCTGAGCGCGCTCAATTCTGCCTGGCTGAATGAATCCGCCACGCTGTTTCGTCGCAAGTATTACCAGAACGGCGCGCACGCGGGTTACATCATGTACGTGACCGACGCGGCGCAGAGCAGCACCGACGTTGAGGCGCTACGCTCCGCGATGCGCGACTCGAAAGGACTCGGGAATTTTAAAAACCTGTTTTTCTATGCCCCGAACGGAAAGCCGGATGGCATCAAGATCGTGCCGTTGAGTGAAGTCGCCACGAAGGATGATTTTTTTAACATCAAGAAGGTGAGCGCCGCTGACCTGCTCGATGCGCACCGCGTGCCGTTCCAGCTTATGGGCGGCAAGCCTGAAAATATCGGCTCAATGGGCGATATCGAGAAGGTGGCACGGGTGTTTGTGCGTAACGAGTTGACGCCGCTGCAGGAGCGTTTCAAAGAGATAAACGACTGGCTCGGGATGGAGGTGATCCGCTTTAAGGATTATAACATCGAGGCCGAGTAACCCCCCGTTAAAATGCCGCCTCCGGGCGGCACTTCCTCAGAGCTCACCAGACGTTGCACACGCCACGTAATCCTGCCACCACCTCACATCCAGCCTCACCGCTCAGCGCGCCACCATGACGCTCACAGACGCGCAAAATAAATCCTGCCACCACGTCTGGCACGCAGTGCTATCCCCGCCTCGCCTGCCCGCTTAATGTGGCGGATTAAATGCACGTGCATCTGAAGTGCCGAACCGCGTCAGTGCTGGCGCTGGCAGGTAAACTCCTTAATAAAAAATGTATGCAAATTCACGCACCGATGTCGTGCACTGCTAAAGCTGCTGAATTTGAATGATTTTCTACTCAAGGTTGCGCTATATCACTAAAATTATAAGTAGTTATGAGCCCTACTATTTTTGCGCTTGAAACCCCCACAGACTTAAGATAGATCTTTATGATTTAGGGGGCTAGTGAGCAACCTAACACTACACACAAATCATATATCACAAATGAGGCGTAAACATGGAACTTAGGCTAAAAAATGTCACAAGTTACAATAAAAACATTTTCACGAATGTAGACCTCTCAAAGAAAATAAATATTCTATATGGTCAAAACGGTTGTGGGAAATCTACAATCTCCAATTTCTTTTACAATACGACCCACAAAGATTTTGCAGAATGCGAATGTCCATTACTAAACGACTATCGCCCAATCGTTTATAATTCAAAATTCATCGAAGATAACTTCTATCATGCAAAAGAACAAAAAGGGGTATTCACTCTCAGTAAGAAAAATGCAGATATAGAAAAAGATCTAGCAATAAAAGAAGACTTAAGACAAGATTTAAAAGAACAATACCGGAATAAAAGAGATGCAGCAACAAAATTAAAAGAAGAACAAAACGCCAAAGAAAATGACTGCATAGAGGCCATTTGGGTAAAAACAGAATCGATAAGATCGTCTGATCTAAAAAACGTCATGCGAGGTCCACTAGGGAGCAAAAAGGCTTTTTTTGCTCAATTACAAAAAACACCTGCATTACCAATCGCAAACTTGGAGCAACTATCTAAAGAGTACAGCGAACTGATAAAGCACAAAAATAAAGAAATACCTCTCATCACTGCTTTGCTATCATTTGCACTTTCAGAAGAAGATAATAAACTATTAGCCACACCTATTATAGACTCAAGTAACAGTTATTTATCAGAAACAATAAAACAACTTCAAAATCTTGACTGGGTAAAAAAAGGGAAAGAACTTTATCTTAAAGATAATTTATGCCCATTCTGCCAAGAAAGCACAATCAATGCTAAATTCATAGAGGCAATTGAGTCTATCTTTGATGAAAGTTACTCTAATAAAACAAATCAAATAAGCGCAATTAAATCAGCTTATGAGTTAGCAACGAAACCAATTTATCAAAAATTAACTCAAGAAATATCTACTTGTGAACTGATAACTGAAGAGGATAGAGAAATCACCACCTCTCACATCAAAATTTTAGATGAAATTGCAAGTAGGAATATAGATCTAATAATCAGCAAACTTCATAACCCTTCATCTATCATCATACTTGAGAGTGATGAGTCAATCGAACAAAAGATAATTAAGTGCATTGCAGATTATAATACAATAATTAAAGATATTAATCTTAAAGTTGCAAAGTTCAAGGAAACCGAAAACGCAGTTAAAAGTAAAATATGGCCAGCGCTTAGAAACTTTTGCAATCCAGAATTAAATGCCTTAACTGCTCACGAAAAGAGCTTTCAAGATAACCACAAAAAGATTCTTGATGAAATGAAAGAAATTGAAAATAAAGGAAAGGACAATACTAAAAACATTAAAGAACTGAGAGAACAGATTTCGAACATCGATGAAACAATCGAGTCTATCAACTTGAGACTGAAAAGTTTAGGCATATATGGCTTTAGTGTAAAAAAACACGAAGAAAATAAGGATATGTACATCATTTCCCGTTCAGACAAAGATGAAAATGATGATGTATACAAATCCCTTAGTGAAGGAGAGAAAACATTAATCACTTTTCTCTATTTCTTGGAATGTTGCAAAGGGAAAACGGATAAAGACGACGAAGATAACAGAGATAATTTAATAATCATTGATGACCCAATATCTAGCCTTTCACAAAATTATGTTTATGATATAGCATCAATCATTCATCATGAACTAATCAAAAATGAAACTACAAAAAAAATACTAATACTCACTCACAATCTCTATTTTTTCCATGAGTTGATAAAATTATCTCCTAAAAGTAAAGATGACAAAAAGTTCAAGCGTGATTACCGTCTTTTTAGAATCACAAAGAATGAATTTAGCACCATCACCGAAATACAAAAAAATAGTATACAAAATGAGTATCAATCACTTTGGCAAATATTAAAAGACGCTAAAGAAGAAAAGGTCAATAAAATCATAATACCAAACATAATGAGAAACATTTTAGAATACTATTTTGGTTTTGTTCACAGAACAGACTCCTTACAAGATGAACTAACTAAACTCGAAAAAGATGAGAACAATAGCGATTTTAGGGCGTTTTATCGATACATAAACCGAGGTTCTCATTCTGACTCTGTGAATATCACCGATATGGGTGACATTGACCCAGACAAGTACCTCAAACAGCTAAAAAGTATATTCTCAGCAACAGGAGATGAAAAACATTATGCTAAAATGATGGATGAAATCGATGAGGAAATCGCTACCGCTTAGGCCGCATATTATCGATTCGGGTATGAACGACGGTGCTTGCGCACCGTCTCCCAACGCCCGAAGCGGTAGCGGTTGTACTGGCGTACATTCACTAGCTTTAACATGAGTTTATCTCCATGCAAGCGCCATTGTTGCCAATAGCAGCCTTTATACCCTCTGTATAAAGCTAATACGAAGAGTAATGCAATGTAGATATCCCAAGCGGTAGCATGGACATTCTATTAAATTTTTTTCAGAAGTCAAAATTTAACTTGATTTCATCCCATTCCTGAGCAAACGAGTAGCTAAAAGACTTATTGCCATAAACTACTGTTGCACCACGCGTCAGCGCGTTAAGTTCCCACCGTTCCGGGTTAATCCCTTCCAGAGCTAAATCGAAACGAATTTTTGCGACGCGTTCCCTTTCGGCTTTTGTCATCCTGGCTGATGGCGCTTGCTCGCTCGTTTTGAGCGGCGCATTCCTTCTTTGCTGGCGATTCTTACGCGGTATGCCAGCTTTTAACGCTCCGTTAAGCACCTTCACGACGTCCGGCTCATTCCAGCCGATAACCCCACGCTCAATCAGATTTAACACCGCTGCGGCTTGCTCAGACGGTGTGGGGGTCATAACTGGATCGCCGCCGCCGGTGAGCTTTCCACAGTTATTGACAGGACTCCGAGGCGCGGCAGAGCCGCTTTTTAAGGTCAAAGGCTCAACGGCCAAAACCTTTGGAACGATTCGCCATTCGGCTGTATGGGTTACATGGACACGGTGAGCCCCGAGGTGAGGGGCATAAATACCGACCACCCTCTCGATATCTTCCTCGTACTCGTTAACCTCATCCGTCACCTTACGGGCGACCCTGACGGCCTGAGCATCACGCGGCATGTTTGCCCCACCCTGCGCGATGATGTACCGCTCAAAGTCGCCCTCATCTGCAGCAGCTCGCGCGGCCTTGACCCTGTCGTCAAACTCGCAGGCAATACTCACCCCACGCGGCAGTTTGCGCAGTTCGCGGTAAGCGCCCATCGTCGGGAGACCAATCGGTTTAAACTGAGGGATACGCCATGTTGACGCCCATGCGGTGACGGCTGCGGCCGTATCTTTCAGAGGCTTGCCGGTGTCGTGATCGAGCTGGCCGTCGAGCGCGTAACCGTCGATATTTTTTGCAATGTATTTAGCGATATAACCCGCCGCTCCGCCCTGATTAAGATGGCGTGACTCAAAGCGCTGTTTTGCCGCACCCTTTTCGTGTCCGTCCTCTTTGAGGGCATAACGACGCATAATTTCGTTAATGGCTTTACGCTGACCGGGTTTGCAAAACAGCATCATGTGCCAGTGAGGCGTACCGTCGTGGTGCGGTTCGACAACGCGCATCCCGTACACCTCTAAATCGTTATCTTTGAACGCGGTACGCATCAGGCTCCAGATTCGGCATAGATAGCGCTGGCCGTCTTTGGGTGTGAATGCTGTTTCGTTTCACCCATTTTTGAGCTGCACCGTTTTGCTTTCACCTTTGCCACCTGACGGGTCGGGTGATACTGCGATGGCGTGGTTAGCGTGATATACATCCCATGACCTTACTGATGAGGTCAATACGTTCGCCAGTGACTTTGTTTTCCAGTTCGCAGGATTTAAGGTATTCGAGATTAGCAACGCGGCGCGCGTGAACATCGCGGATCGCCATTTTGCTTGCGTAAGGTGAACGGTCTTTGTTGACCTCATGAGCAGCGCCTCGCACCAGCGCATCCACTGTGCCTTAAGCTGATTAACCCACCATTCATCTTTAATCAGTCGTGAAATAGCGGAAAATGCCTGTCGGATCGTTATCTGACCCTTACGGTATTTTTTCCTGTACATCGGGGTGAGGTTGAAAGCGCGCGCGACACCGGCAACTTTCCGTATAAATGCGCCTGCGCCTCATCAGTGAAAAGGGTTTCTTTGCCGCCGTGAGCGTGCGCCCATGCGTCACTTAACTCTTCATACCTGCTCCAGAGCTGAGAGGCTATTCTGGAGGCAAATTTCCTGAGCTCTTTGTCGTTCATATCTGGCAGGCGAGCATAGCCGCTTTTTATGGCTTTTGGCTGCTAGTAGTAAAACGTGAAGCCTTGTCTGGCGCGGCTTTCCAGCTACGCCAGACATTAAAAAGGCTCCCTCAGGAGCCTTTCTTTCAATCAATGCAGCGATGCTAACCGCGCCGCAAACCCGACAAACAACAGTCCTATCAGGCCGTTCCCCAGCTTTGCCAGTTTCTTTTTCGTTTTCAGATAACGTGTGACAAAAGCGCCTGAGAAGATCAGGAAGCTCATATACATAAAGCTTATTAGCTCAAGCGTGGTCGCGAGGATCAAGAAAGAGGTACCGGTATTCTTCGCATTCACATCGATAAACTGAACAAAGAACGAGACGTAGAACAGAATCGCTTTCGGGTTCGTCAGGCTCAATACCAGCGAGCGTTTCATGATCATGCTGGCAGGCTCGGTACCGCTTTCATGTGTATTATTCTGACGGGTAATAACCGACCAGAGCATTTTACCGCCCAGCCACAGCAGATAAAAAGCACCTAAATAACGTACGATATTAAACAGTACCGGTGTGGTCTGAATTAACGCGGCAACGCCCGCCCAGGCCAGGAACATCAGTACTGCATCGCCGATAAACACGCCGGTGGCGGCGAGATACCCTTTTTTAACGCCGTGACCAATCCCGGTTTTCAGCACAAATAAAGTATTCGGCCCTGGCACCAGCACGATAAAAAATGCGCCGACAACGTATGTCCAGAAATTCAGTACGCCAAACTCCGCAAACACTTCTCCCTCCTTTTGCTCAACACAACAGGAATAGCGCTGCAAATACGCTATTCCCAACAACCAGACGCCATAAAATCATTGGGCACCTTGCGGTGCCCTGATGGTTCTCAGAAATCCTGGACTGCGAACAGCAACGCATTGCGGTGCCGGGTCATTCCACATTTCCTGATGGCGTGTATACGCATATTGCGGCGGGATTGTGCTTCCAGCCAACGAGCCTTACGACGGTTCACCTGTCGCAACATGCGCCAGCGCCCTACTTCAGTTCTACTGCGCTTCATGTCTACAACTCTTTCTCTAAAAGAGAGGCCATTATAAACCCAACCCTGCAGCAAACCAGCGCTTTTACCTGGCGTTTTTATTTGCCAGATGATTCCTGATGCGTACACTCATAACAATACGCTTTCAAAAGGATTTTTTTACCTATGACAACCTTCTACACCGTGGTGAGTTGGCTGGTCATTCTGGGATACTGGCTGTTAATCGCGGGTGTGACATTGCGCATCCTGATGAAGCGCAGAGCCGTACCCTCTGCCATGGCCTGGCTTCTTATAATTTATATCCTGCCGCTGGTAGGAATTATTGCCTATCTCTCTTTCGGTGAACTTCATCTGGGCAAGCGTCGTGCCGAGCGTGCCCGGGCCATGTGGCCTTCCACCGCCAAATGGCTGAGCGATCTCAAAGCCTGTAAACATATCTTCGCAGAGGAAAACAGCAGCGTTGCCTCCTCATTATTTAAACTGTGCGAACTCAGACAAGGTATTGGAGGGGTAAAAGGCAATCAGCTCCAGCTGCTGACCTCTTCTGATGACGTCATGCAGGCCTTGATCCGCGATATTCAACTGGCTCGTCACAATATCGAGATGGTGTTCTATATCTGGCAGCCCGGCGGGATGGCAGACCAGGTGGCGGAATCGCTGATGGCTGCCGCACGTCGTGGCATTCACTGCCGTTTGATGCTCGACTCCGCAGGCAGCGTCGCCTTTTTCCGTAGCCCCTGGGCAGGGATGATGCGTAATGCCGGCATCGAAGTGGTGGAGGCGTTAAAGGTCAATTTACTGCGCGTTTTTCTGCGCCGGATGGATCTTCGCCAGCACCGCAAGATGATCATGATCGACAACTATATTGCCTATACCGGCAGCATGAACATGGTTGACCCCCGCTTCTTCAAGCAGGACTCGGGTGTCGGCCAGTGGATTGACCTGATGGCAAGGATGGAAGGACCGATCGCCACCTCCATGGGGATTGTCTATTCCTGTGACTGGGAGATAGAAACCGGCAAACGTATTCTCCCGCCGCCGCCGGATGGCAATATCATGCCCTTTGAAGAGGCCAGCGGACATACCATCCATACCATTGCCTCTGGGCCGGGTTTCCCGGAGGATTTAATCCATCAGGCGCTACTGACCGCCACTTACGCAGCGCGTGAATATCTGATCATGACCACCCCCTACTTCGTTCCGAGCGATGACCTGCTGCACGCAATCTGCACCGCAGCACAGCGCGGTGTCGATGTCAGCATCATTCTGCCACGCAAAAATGACTCACTTCTGGTGGGCTGGGCCAGCCGCGCGTTCTTTAGCGAACTGCTTGCCGCCGGGGTAAAAATCTACCAGTTTGAAGGCGGGCTCCTGCATACCAAAAGCGTCCTCGTGGACGGTGAGTTAAGTCTGGTGGGCACGGTAAACCTGGATATGCGCAGCCTGTGGTTAAACTTTGAAATTACGCTGGTCATTGATGATGCCGGATTCGGCGGAGACCTGGCGGCGGTACAGGACGATTATATCTCCCGTTCGCGCCTGCTGGATGCCCGGCTGTGGGTAAAACG
Organism: Enterobacter cloacae complex sp. 309I3; assembly: GCF_050031595.1. NCBI lineage: Bacteria > Pseudomonadati > Pseudomonadota > Gammaproteobacteria > Enterobacterales > Enterobacteriaceae > Enterobacter > Enterobacter cloacae complex sp. 309I3. The sequence goes on from NZ_JBLGWI010000001.1 coordinate 2,801,420, forward strand.
TCCGCTGTGGCAGAGAATTGCTGAACGACTGTTTTACTTCTTTAGTCCGTTGCTGTAAAACGTGCCCAACGATGTTTAACAGGTAGTCATCATGGAAATGGATCTGAACAATCGCCTGACCGAAGACGAAACGCTCGAGCAGGCCTATGACATTTTTCTCGAACTGGCGGTTGATAACCTCGATCCCGCAGATGTGATCCTCTTTAATCTGCAGTTCGAAGAGCGCGGCGGCGCGGAGTTATTCGACCCTGCAGAAGACTGGGCTGAGCACGTGGATTACGATCTCAATCCTGACTTCTTTGCCGAAGTGGTGATTGGGCTGGCAGATGAAGATGGTGGCGAAATTAATGACATCTTCGCCCGCGTGCTGCTCTGCCGCGAGAAAGACCATAAGCTGTGCCATATCATCTGGCGCGAATAGTAAAAGGCTGCGGATGCAGCCTTTTTTGTTTAATCCGGTAGCGCACTCCCGCAACGGTTACAGAAGCGGGCGTTAAGCTCATGTTCAGCCTGGCGACAACCCGGACATTTTCGCTGCTGTTTGCGGCTCTGAAATGCGCTGCTCATATGGGTTGTGATAAGACCTGTCGGAATGGCAATCACCGAATACCCAATCAGAATCAGCACCGATGCGACGATACGTCCAAGCGGCGTATGCGGCGTGATATCCCCGTAGCCAACGGTCGTGACGGTGACAATGGCCCAATACACAGAGGCATTCAGCGTTGTGAAGCCATATTTTGGCCCTTCTATCAGGTACATCAACGCACCGAAAACAATCATGACGATCGCGATAAACGAGTAAAACAGAATGAGCTGATGCCGGGCACTGACTATTGCGCTCCAGAAGACCCGCAGAGACGGCATAAAACGCAGCAATTTCAGAATACGTAATACACGAATAACGCGCATCGCCCGCCATGCAAAGACATAGCTCAGGCTAATCTCCGGCCACAACCACATGACGTAGAGCGGCAGGACGGTGGCTAAATCGATAAATCCCCAGAAACTGAAAACATATCTCGCCGGGTTGGGCCAGCAGACGACCCGCAGCAGATATTCGGCAGTAAAGACCAGGGTAATAATCAGTTCGATCCAGACAAATATATGCCATTCATCATAGGTCAGGTGATACTGCGTCCCGGCTCCCGATTCAAAGAAAATAACCACCACGCTGATGAGTGCAAACAGCCCGCAGATCCCTTCGAAGCGGCGTCCGGATATCGTTTTAGGATCGAATAAAAAATGATAAAGCCGCCGACGGGCAGAGGTGAATAGACTCGACACGGTAACCTCGCAAAAAATAAGGGCTGACATCATGTCAGCCCTTGCGATTATAACGGGTCTACTTTCAGGCAGGAAACCGCATGTCGGAAACTGCCTTCCAGAACTGGTCGTGTTTTCGCACACTCCGGCCCGGCCAGTGGGCATCGCGTACGGAACACGCAGCCTGATGGCGGATTAATCGGCGACGGCAATTCGCCTTCCAGCAGCTGGATGGTTTTATTTTTTTCCAGATCGGGATCGGGAATTGGCACCGCGGACATCAGCGCTTTGGTGTAGGGGTGCAGTGGATTGTGGTACACCTCATCATAGGTGCCCAGCTCCACGGCATGGCCCAGGTACATAACCAGTACGCGGTCAGAAATGTGCTTCACCACCGCCAGGTCGTGCGCAATGAAGATCAGCGACAGCCCCATCTCACGCTGTAGCTTCTGCAGCAGGTTAACCACCTGCGCCTGAATCGACACGTCCAGCGCGGAGACAGGCTCATCGCAGATGATCAGCTTCGGCTCAAGGATTAACGCGCGGGCAATACCGATACGCTGACACTGGCCGCCGGAGAATTCGTGCGGATAGCGGTTGATGAGGTTTGGCAGCAGCCCCACTTTCATCATCATCGCCTTAACACGATCGCGTACTTCCTGACGTGGCATCTTCGGATGATAGGTCCGCAGCGGCTCGGCAATGATTTCACCAATGGTCATACGCGGGTTTAAGGACGCCAGCGGATCCTGGAATATCATCTGGATATCGCTGCGTACGTCGCGCCACTCTTCGGGCTTCATCCCCAGCAGATCTTTACCCAGCCATGCCACTTTACCACCGGTCGCTTTCACCAGACCGATAATGGCACGCGCAAAGGTCGATTTACCGCAGCCGGACTCACCCACCACGCCCAGCGTTTCCCCTTCATACAGACGAAGCGTTACGCCATCCACAGCTTTCAGGGTCTTGGGCGGCTGCCAGAACCACTGTTTACCGTCTTTGATGTCGAAATGCACTTTAAGATCGGCAATTTCGAGCAGCACATTTCTTTTTTCATCTAATGCGTTCATACCAGCTCCTCCTGCGGCTTAAAGCAGGCGCGCAGACGGCCTGGTGCAAACTCTTCCAGCGGCGGAGCGCTGTTACAAATCTCCATCGCGTGCGGGCAGCGCGGCTGGAACGGGCAGCCTTTCGGCAGGCGCAGCAGGTTTGGCGGGTTGCCCGGAATGGTCAACAGGGATTCCCCTTCCGCATCAAGACGTGGCACCGCATTCAACAGGCCGATCGAGTACGGATGCGCAGGCTGATAGAAAACATCGCGCGCTTTGCCATATTCCATCGTACGACCAGCATACATCACCAGCACTTTGTCACAGATACCGGCAACCACGCCCAAATCGTGGGTGATCATGATAATCGCCGTGTTGAACTCACGCTTAAGCTCGTTCAGCAGGGTCATGATTTGCGCCTGGACGGTCACATCCAGCGCGGTGGTCGGTTCATCGGCAATCAGCAGTTTTGGACGACACAGCAGCGCCATGGCAATCATCACACGCTGACGCATACCGCCAGAGAACTCATGTGGGAACATGCGCATGCGCTTACGCGCCTCTGGCATTTTTACCGCATCGAGCATTTGAACGGACTCTTCAAAGGCTTCGGCTTTGCTCAACCCTTTGTGCAGCATCAGGACTTCCATCAGTTGCTCACCGACGCGCATGTACGGGTTCAACGAGGTCATCGGATCCTGGAAAATCATCGAAATCTGCTCAGCACGCAGCTTGTTCAGCTCGTGTTCAGGCAGGTTGAGGATCTCACGTCCGTTGAATTTGGCGGATCCGCCAATTACACCGTTTGCGGCCAGCAGCCCCATCAGCGCGAACGCCGTCTGAGATTTCCCGGAGCCGGATTCGCCCACGATACCCAGCGTTTCACCCGCGCGCAGGTTGAAGTTGAGATCGTTTACGGCGGTGACATCCCCGTCCGGCGTCTTAAAGGTGACGCGGAGATCGTTTACATCCAGCAGAAGGTCACTCCGCTGTTGCGCCTGTGGCGCGGTTGCCGTTTCAATAATTGTCATGACGGCGCTCCTTAACGGTCTTTCGGGTCGAGGGCATCACGCAGGCCATCGCCGATAAAGTTGAAACAGAACAGGGTCACGACCAGGAAACCCGCCGGGTATAACAGCAGCCACGGTGAAACTTCCATTGAGTTTGCGCCATCGCTCAACAGCGCGCCCCAGCTGCTCAGCGGCTCTTGCGTGCCCAGCCCAAGGAAGCTCAGGAAGGATTCAAACAGGATCATGCTTGGTACCAGCAGTGAGGCATACACCACCACCACGCCCAGCACGTTAGGAACAATGTGGCGGACAACGATATTTCCTGTCGATACACCCCCCACCTGCGCCGCTTCGATAAACTCTTTGCGTTTAAGGCTCAGCGTCTGGCCACGTACGATACGCGCCATATCCAGCCAGGAAACCATGCCGATGGCCACGAAGATCAACAGGATGTTCTGGCCGAAGAAGGTCACCAGCAGGATCACGAAGAACATGAACGGGAAGGAGTTTAAAATCTCCAGCAGACGCATCATGACCGAGTCCACTTTCCCGCCGAGATAGCCGGAGAGCGAGCCATAGAGCGTGCCGACGATCACGGCCACCAGCGCTGCAGCAATCCCCACCATCAATGAAATACGGCCACCAATGGCGACGCGGACCAGCAGGTCACGGCCGGACGAGTCCGTACCAAAGTAGTGGCCGGACTCCATATCCGGCGCGCTGGACATCATGCCCCAGTCCGTATCGAAATAGGTGAATTGCGAGAGCATCGGCGCCAGGGTCACAAACAGCGCGATCAGCACCAGAACAACCAGACTGGCGACCGCTGCGCGGTTATGCATAAAGCGACGGCGGGCGTCCTGCCAGAGGCTACGCCCTTCGACTTCCAGTTTTTCACTGAAGTTTTCCAGCGCCTCGCTGTTTTTCTTACTCAACATCATGGCGTGCTCCAGTTAGTAACGGATTTTCGGGTCGATAACGGCATACAGCACATCGACAACAGCGTTAAAGAGAATGGTCAATGCACCCACAAGGATCGTCAGGCTCAGCACCAGAGAATAGTCGCGGTTAAGGGCACCGTTAACAAACAGCTGGCCAATACCCGGCAGACCGTAGATGGTTTCAATAACCATTGAACCGGTAATAATACCGACGAACGCCGGTCCCATGTACGAGAGCACAGGTAAAAGAGCCGGCTTGAGCGCATGGCGGAAGATAATCCGGCGCATCGGCAACCCTTTCGCGCGCGCGGTACGGATGAAGTTTGAATGTAACACTTCAATCATCGAACCACGGGTGATACGCGCGATACTGGCGATGTAAGCCAGAGAAAGCGCCACCATCGGTAAAATCATGAATTTCAATGCCCCGCCGTTCCAGCCGCCGCCGGGCAGCCATTTCAGCGTGATGGCAAATATCATCACCAGTAACGGCGCGACAACGAAGCTGGGGATAACCACCCCGGTCATTGCAACCCCCATTACCGTATAATCCCATTTGGTATTTTGTTTAAGCGCGGCGATAACGCCTGCGGTGACCCCGAGAACCACGGCCAACAAGAATGCCGCAGCACCCAGTTTTGCCGATACCGGGAAGCTGGACGCCACCAGGTCGTTAACGGAATAGTCTTTATATTTGAATGACGGCCCGAAATCGCCATGCGCCAGTTGCTTCAGATAGTTGAAGTATTGCGTGGAGATAGGATCGTTTAAATGATATTTCGCTTCGATATTCGCCATCACTTCAGGTGGCAGCGTACGTTCACCCGTGAATGGACTTCCCGGCGCGAGACGCATCATAAAGAAGGAAATTGTAATTAGAATAAATAACGTTGGTATCGCTTCTAAACAGCGACGCAGGATAAATTTCAACATTGCCCGTACCTTCTGGCGTGTGCCTGATGAATGTTACAAAGTAGACACAGTGGGGCAAGCCAGGCCCGCCCCACGTATTGCCATTAATGCTTGATAATATAAAGATTCTTAACGGAAATATTATCCAACGGGTCTTTACCGGTATACCCGCCAACCCATGGTTTCACCAGGCGGGCGTTCACGTAGTAGTAAACCGGTACAATTGCCGAGTCTTTATCGAGCTGTTGTTCTGCTTTGGCGTACAGGTCTGCGCGTTTTGCATCGTCAGTAACCTGCAGCGTTTCAGCGATAAGCTTATCGAATGCCGGGCTCTTATAGTGCGCCGTGTTGTTCGAGCTGTCGCTGAGCATGGTATTCAGGAAGGATGTCGGTTCATTATAGTCCGCACACCAGCCTGCACGCGCCACGTCAAAGGTGCCCTGATGACGGGTATCCAGGAAGGTTTTCCACTCCTGGTTTTCCAGCTTAACGTTCGCGCCCAGGTTTTTCTTCCAGATAGAGGCAACGGCAATCGCCAGTTTTTTATGCAGATCGGAGGTGTTGTACAGCAGGTTAAACGTCAGCGGCTTATCTGCGGTGTATCCTGCTTCGGCCAGCAGTTTTTTCGCTTCTTCGTTACGTTTTTCCTGTGACCACTTGAACCACTCAGGTTCAACCAGTTTCATGCCATCGGTGTACGGTGGAGTGTAGCTGTAGGCTGGCAGATCGCCCTGGTTTTTCACTTTGTTCACGATGATATCGCGATCCAGTGCCAGCTTAAGCGCCGTACGGACACGTACGTCGGTGAACGGTGCTTTCTGGTTGTTAATTTCGTAGTAATAAGTACACAGGTATGGATCGACATGAACTTCTTTTGGGATTTCTTTCTTCAGTTTCTGGAACAGTTCAATCGGCATGTTGTTATAGGTCATGTCGATTTCACCGCTGCGGTAGCGGTTCACGTCAGTCACTTCAGAAGAGATTGGCAGGTAGGTCACCTGGTTAATCACGGTTTTGGCGTTATCCCAGTATTGCGGGTTACGCTCCAGAACCATACGTTCGTTGACCACCCAGTCTTTCAGTTTATAAGCACCGTTGGTCACAATATTGGCAGGCTGGGTCCATTTTTCACCGAATTTTTCCACTGCGGATTTCGGTACCGGGGAGACAGACGGGTGAACCAGCAGCTTATAGAAGTACGGAACAGGTTCGCTCAACGTCACTTCAAACGTGTTGGCATCAATCGCTTTTACACCCAGATCGGTGACCGGTTTTTTACCGGCGATGATGTCATCGATATTGGCGATATGGCCATATTGCAGATAGCTCGCATACGGAGAGGCGGTGTTTGGATTCGCCAGGCGCTGCCAGCTGTAAACGAAATCTTCGGCGGTAACCGGTGTACCGTCGGACCATTTAGCATCTTTGCGCAGATGGAAGGTCCAGACTTTAAAATCTTTGTTTTCCCACTTTTCGGCGACACCCGGCGCCGGGTGGCCTTCTACGTCAGTGACCAGCAGCCCTTCAAACAGGTCGCGGTTGACGTTTGACTCTGGCACGCCCTCAATTTTATGCGGATCAAGAGACTGAACTTCCGCCCCGTTGTTACGTACCAGCGTCTGCTTCTCAGCCAGCTGTACCCCTGCAGGCACGTCCGCAGCCATTGCAGCGTTGCCCGCGATTAGCGCAGTTAAAATCCCCGCCGCTACCAGATTTTTTTTTGTGATGATGGACATTGTGTTGGTACTCCACTCATTATAATTACTGGCCTTCGCCAGCTGTGTAATCCCCTGTTGGGGCCTGTACAGCGCAGGAGTTTTTTTTGCTGCTGTCAGGTTCTTTTTTTACTTCTTGCTATCACCGACTTCTTTATTACTGACCGCTCGTATGGCCGTCTTGCGTCGATTCTTTACACGTCTCCCCTGTCTGAGACATGTGTTGGATATTCGCGAAGATGACTATATGAAAATAATTCTCATCTTCTTGTTTTATGCTGCAAAATATTAGGCCGGAAAGTATCAAAAGGCGTAAACGCACGCCAATACATTTTGCAAATTTGTTAAGCAATTCTCTTTTACGAAGTGTACTAAATCGTTGAGGGCAGCCCTGCCTGACATGAAAGGACAAGAAAAATCTTTTCATTCAAAGAGATAAAAAAATCAGTCTCTCTGCGCGCGTCGCTGCGCTACCATCACGTCATTTTGTACAAAAATTTAACAGCTGATTATTATTTAGCACATTCCTCTAAGGGAACGTTGAATTTACTAATATCATTTCGGTTATCACTCAGCAAGCCCCAGAGTATCGTGTGAGTAAAATAACAGAATGATCGCAGGTTTTCTGTGCAGGCAGGAAACGGTGGGATTAATAACTTGTTGAAATATAAGAATTGAACATTATTAGTAGAATTTATTATGGCAGGTAAGCATTTCAACTTTATTTATATGATTTGCTGATATTCACGTAAAAAAACGGAGCCGTTGGCTCCGTTCTTTCATATGAAACGTCAGTGCAATAAGCCGGGGAAAATGCTTTTGATGCCGGTCACAATGAATTCGATGCCCAGGGCCATCAATAGCAACCCCATAATACGGGTAATGACGTTGATGCCTGTCTGCCCAAGCAGACGCACCAGCCAGGGTGCCATGCGGAAAACGCCCCAACAACAAAGCGCAAAAATGGCAATGGCGACAGAAAAGCCAATCAGATGCATCCAATTGTGGTAGCGCGTACCCCAGACAATCGTCGAGCTGATAGCGCCGGGACCGGCCATCAGCGGTAACGCCAGCGGCACTACGCCAATGCTCTCGCGAATGGCGGTTTCTGATTTTTCCTGCTTGTTCTGTTTGTCTTCCCCCAGCTTACCGCTGATCATCGACATAGCGATGGTGACCACCAGGATCCCACCCGCAATACGGAAAGAATCAATCGAGATACCGAACACCTGAAGAATGGCATCCCCAAGGTAAAGGGAGGTCAGGAGAATAATCGCCACTGACAGGTTAGCGGTAAGATTGGTTTTGTTTCTGGCCGCCGCCGTCTGGTAACTGGTCATACTAATGAAGACAGGAATGATCCCCACCGGGTTGACCAATGCAAACAAACCAATAAAAAACTTAAAATATGTAGGAAAATCAAAGAGCGATAAGATCACATTTTGCTCCGCTTATGCGTATGCCCCGGGGCTGACAACTGTCAGTGAAAATCGCGCTGAAGATACGCTTTTTATCAGCATACTTCACCAGAAATCTGTGCCAAAACGTTATCAATTCATGATGTTAAATATTTGTATAAGCAATGATAGCGCCACTTCCAATAGTTACTTAATTATTTAACACTGGAATAATCTCAAAGAAATAACCCTGCTGAAAGGTATCAGCTTGGGGGAAAATTGACGCAGATCATGATTTTCGTACTCAGAAGTGAGTAATCTTGATTACGCCCCCAGGGAGATGACCTGCCAAAAAAGGATGATGCTAAGGTAAGGCTCTTTTAGTAAATTAGTGTGCTGGTGCAGGAAGTAACCCATTGTTTTACTGTGTGTTACGCAAGTCGTATTGGCTCTGTCTATACTGTCTGACGTATCGAGCGCTGGTTTACTAAAAGAGTTTAAACATTATCAGGAGAGCATTATGGCTGTTACTAATATCGCTGAACTGAACGCCCTCGTCGAGCGCGTTAAAAAAGCCCAGCGTGAATATGCCAATTTCACCCAAGAACAGGTTGATAAAATCTTCCGCGCGGCCGCTCTGGCTGCTGCAGATGCTCGAATCCCTCTCGCTAAAATGGCCGTTGCCGAATCCGGCATGGGTATCGTTGAAGATAAAGTGATCAAAAACCACTTCGCTTCAGAGTATATCTACAACGCCTATAAAGATGAGAAAACCTGTGGCGTGCTGTCTGAAGACGACACTTTCGGTACTATCACCATTGCAGAACCTATCGGCATTATTTGCGGTATCGTTCCAACCACCAACCCAACGTCTACCGCTATCTTCAAATCTCTGATCAGCCTGAAGACCCGTAACGCAATCATCTTCTCCCCGCACCCACGTGCAAAAGATGCGACCAACAAAGCCGCTGACATCGTTCTGCAGGCTGCGATTGCTGCCGGTGCACCTAAAGATCTGATCGGCTGGATCGACCAACCGTCCGTTGAGCTTTCTAACGCGCTGATGCACCACCCGGACATTAACCTGATCCTGGCGACCGGTGGTCCTGGCATGGTTAAAGCGGCATACAGTTCCGGTAAACCTGCTATCGGCGTAGGCGCGGGTAATACCCCAGTGGTTATTGATGAAACAGCCGATATCAAACGTGCTGTTGCGTCCGTGCTGATGTCCAAAACCTTCGACAACGGTGTTATCTGTGCTTCTGAACAGTCTGTTGTTGTTGTTGATTCCGTTTATGATGCTGTTCGCGAACGTTTCGCCAGCCACGGCGGCTACCTGCTGCAGGGCAAAGAGCTGAAAGCGGTTCAGGATATCATTCTGAAAAATGGCGCGCTGAACGCGGCTATCGTGGGTCAGCCAGCGTATAAAATCGCTGAACTGGCAGGCTTCACTGTTCCGGCAACCACCAAAATTCTGATTGGTGAAGTTAAAGTTGTCGACGAAAGCGAACCGTTCGCTCACGAAAAACTGTCCCCTACTCTGGCGATGTACCGCGCCAAAGATTTCGAAGACGCAGTAGAGAAAGCAGAGAAACTGGTTGCGATGGGTGGTATCGGCCATACCTCGTGCCTGTACACTGACCAGGATAACCAGCCAGAACGTGTTGCTCACTTTGGTCAGATGATGAAAACTGCACGTATCCTGATCAACACCCCGGCTTCTCAGGGTGGTATCGGCGACCTGTACAACTTCAAACTCGCACCTTCCCTGACTCTGGGTTGTGGTTCCTGGGGTGGTAACTCCATCTCTGAAAACGTTGGTCCAAAACACCTGATCAACAAGAAAACCGTTGCTAAGCGAGCTGAAAACATGTTGTGGCACAAACTTCCGAAATCTATCTACTTCCGCCGTGGTTCTCTGCCAATCGCGCTGGATGAAGTGATTACTGATGGCCACAAACGTGCGCTCATCGTGACTGACCGTTTCCTGTTCAACAACGGTTACGCTGACCAGATCACCTCTGTTCTTAAAGCCGCTGGCGTAGAAACTGAAGTGTTCTTTGAAGTTGAAGCTGACCCAACCCTGAGCGTTGTGCGTAAAGGTGCGGAGCTGGCTAACTCCTTCAAACCAGATGTGATTATCGCACTGGGTGGTGGTTCCCCAATGGACGCCGCGAAAATCATGTGGGTAATGTACGAGCATCCAGAAACCCACTTCGAAGAACTGGCGCTGCGCTTTATGGACATCCGTAAACGTATCTACAAGTTCCCGAAAATGGGCGTAAAAGCGAAGATGATCGCCGTTACCACCACTTCCGGTACAGGTTCTGAAGTTACGCCGTTCGCAGTGGTCACTGATGACGCAACGGGTCAGAAATACCCACTGGCTGACTACGCGCTGACCCCAGATATGGCCATCGTTGATGCCAACCTGGTGATGGATATGCCGAAATCACTGTGTGCATTCGGTGGTCTGGACGCTGTGACTCACGCCCTGGAAGCCTATGTTTCCGTACTGGCTTCTGAGTTCTCTGATGGTCAGGCTCTGCAGGCGCTGAAACTGCTGAAAGAAAACCTGCCAGCGTCTTACAACGAAGGGTCTAAAAACCCGGTTGCCCGTGAGCGTGTCCACAGTGCAGCAACCATCGCCGGTATCGCGTTTGCTAACGCCTTCCTCGGGGTTTGCCACTCCATGGCTCACAAACTGGGTTCTCAGTTCCACATCCCTCACGGTCTGGCGAACGCCCTGTTGATCAGCAACGTTATCCGTTATAACGCGAATGACAACCCAACCAAGCAGACTGCTTTCAGCCAGTACGACCGTCCGCAAGCACGTCGTCGTTACGCTGAAATCGCAGACCACCTGGGTCTGAGCGCACCGGGCGACCGTACTGCTGCGAAGATCGAGAAACTGCTGGCATGGCTGGAAAGCCTGAAGGCTGAACTGGGCATTCCTAAATCTATCCGCGAAGCGGGTGTTCAGGAAGCTGACTTCCTGGCACACGTTGATAAGCTGTCTGAAGATGCATTCGATGACCAGTGTACTGGTGCGAACCCGCGCTACCCACTGATCTCCGAGCTGAAACAGATCCTGCTGGATACATTCTACGGACGTGAGTTCAAAGAAGGTGACGTCGCTGCTGTGAAAACAGAAGCACCCGTCATTAAAGCTGACAAAAAAGCGAAGAAAAGCGCTTAATTGACCGCTGTTAAAAAACCCGCCTCTGGCGGGTTTTTTTATGTCTGAAGATCAGGCTTTAAGTTCTTTGAAACTACTTCCTGTTATCGTGCTGAATCGCCGTCAGGGAGCCCACAGACAACGCCTCTTTATAATGCTTACGACAGACCGACACATAGCGTTCATTGCCCCCTATCACCACCTGCTCACCGTCTGCATAGGGTTTACCAGACTGATCGAGACGAAGCACCATACTCGCTTTACGGCCGCAAAAACAGATGGTTTTCAGTTCGACCAGTTTATCGGACCAGGCAAGCAAATACTGGCTACCGGCAAATAGCTCCCCGCGAAAGTCGGTGCGCAAACCATAGCAGAGAACGGGAATATCAAGTTCATCTACGACCTCTGAAAGCGCATGCACCTGTTCACGCGTCAGGAACTGGCTTTCATCGACCAGAACGCAATGAATGGGCTGGGAAGTATGCTCGGCACGGATATCCTGCAACAGGTCCGTTTGTGGGTTAAACAGTCTGGCCGGAGACGAGAGACCAATTCTTGAACTCACCTTACCTGCACCGAAGCGATCGTCGATTTCAGCGGTGTAAACAACGGTGCGCATCCCTCGTTCCTGATAATTGTAAGAGGATTGCAGTAACGCCGTGGATTTTCCGGCATTCATTGCCGAATAGTAGAAATAAAGTTGTGCCATTGGCCGTCAAACCCTAATCAATGTGTAATATTCCCAATGATTCATTGTACCATATTTTGTCTGGTCATCAGCGATACACCACACAGAGTATGGGGTTCAAGCCGCAGTTAACCACGAGATGTACAGGAAAATAATGCGATAAAACAGGAGGTAAACTGATTCAGCATGCTCTATATGTCGCGAACCCACTAAACATAACACTTCTTTTTATACTGGAATCCACGTTCATTAAAATTCACTATTTATTAACTATTTTTGCCTTGGCAACGCTGGCAGAAACTAATACAAAAGGCTGATATTTATCCGCCGCAACTATAATTCCTGCGGTAAATGTCACAAAAAAAAGATGCAACCGAACGGGTTAAGCAGGTAAGCGTGATAACAAGCGAGCCTGTGTGGGTATGAAATTTAAGTTAGCGTAATTAATAATAGCGCCCATTATTCCGTATTTTTTGAATTCCTTACATTCCCACCTATTGCACAACTGAATTTATCGCTCTATTATTAGGACAACAAACCACCCCCCATTATAAGTTTGAGATTACTACAATGAGCGAAGCACTTAAAATTCTGAACAACATCCGTACTCTTCGTGCGCAGGCAAGAGAATGCACCCTGGAAACGCTTGAAGAAATGCTGGAAAAATTAGAAGTTGTAGTTAATGAACGTCGCGAAGAAGAAAGCGCTGCTGCTGCTGAAATCGAAGAGCGTACGCGTAAACTGCAGCAATATCGTGAAATGCTGATTGCTGATGGTATCGATCCAAATGAATTGCTGAACAGCATGGCTGCAGCGAAGACCGGTACTAAAGCAAAACGCGCTGCTCGTCCTGCTAAATATAGCTATGTAGACGAGAACGGCGAAACTAAAACCTGGACTGGCCAGGGTCGTACACCTGCTGTTATCAAAAAAGCCATGGATGAGCAAGGTAAACAGCTGGACGACTTCCTGATCAAGGATTAATCCTAACGTATTCAGAAAAATCCCGCTTAATGCGGGATTTTTTTTATCCTCAATTCCTGCAAACATCCCCTTACATACCGTCATATTGGGACATCGTACTATTTAGCGTTCCTTACAGACCGGCGTGGTTACCCTGAGTTATGGGCATAAAAAAACCGGTGGGCATCGCCTCACCGGTCTTGATCATTTGCAGCCGGGGTTATTTTTTAATACCCACGCTCTCTTTCAGCCAGGCTTTAAATTCTTCACCCAGTGAGTTGTGGCGGATGCCATATTCTACGAACGCCTGCATATAACCGAGTTTATTACCGCAGTCATGGCTCTTACCTTTCATATGGTAGGCTTCAACGGTCTCTTTCTCGATCAGCATATCGATGGCATCGGTCAGCTGGATCTCATCTCCTGCTCCTGGAGGCGTTTTCGCCAGCAGTGGCCAGATTTCAGCACTCAGGACATAGCGACCTACTACCGCCAGATTAGACGGCGCTACGTCGGCTTTAGGCTTCTCTACGACGCCTACCATTGGCACGCTTTCACCGGGTTCAAGATTAACGCCTTTACAGTCAACAACACCGTAAGCCGTCACGTCTTCAACAGGTTCAACCATAATCTGGCTGCTGCCCGTTTCGTCAAAGCGCTTGATCATCTCAGCAAGGTTATCCTGAGAGAGATCGGATTCATATTCGTCCAGAATGACGTCTGGCAGAATGACCGCAACAGGTTCATTACCCACAACAGGATATGCACAAAGTACCGCGTGGCCCAGACCTTTCGCCAGCCCCTGACGCACCTGCATAATGGTAACGTGCGGAGGGCAAATAGACTGAACTTCTTCTAACAGCTGACGCTTAACGCGTTTTTCCAGCATGGCTTCGAGTTCGAAACTGGTATCGAAATGGTTTTCGATAGAGTTTTTAGATGAATGTGTAACCAGCACAATTTCAGTGATGCCGGCCGCGATACATTCGTTTACGACATACTGAATTAATGGCTTATCAACCAGTGGCAACATCTCTTTAGGAATTGCCTTAGTTGCTGGTAACATCCTGGTCCCCAATCCCGCTACCGGGATGACGGCCTTTCTGACTTTCGAATTTAGGGCAGCCATTCAAATTCTCCTGAGCTGTTCAAGTTTTGAACTTTTATGCATTAAATAACGCGTTGAGTATATCAGCCTCATCACACAGTCCGGGTCTGAAAAGAACGCGTTGCCGATCAATTAGGATAAATACGCATGAATCTGGGCAGCGATAGTAGCACTCCCCACAAAACACAGGTAAGGCAATCTTAAAATTAAGATCCAACTGCTTATTCCGTGGACAACATTAACCGCAACCGTCCGCCGGCACCCCAAATTTGGCACTGCCAGGAAGAACAGCGATGGCTAATTTGATTAAGATAAGCCGTACCCAATGTCCCCAGCGGCACACCGTTGCTAACCTGAATATGATGTTCCCCGGTATTCAGAGAGGCGTTCAGACCCGCTGAAACGAGGATAAGATTTTTCAATCCACTATGGTAATAGCCAACCAGCAATGGAAATTGTCCTGGTAAATTGGCCTGGCGAAAAAGCTGGTTAACCTGTTTAAGTAAACTGCCTAACTCCGGAAGCCGTTGCCCCTGATGCGATAACTGTTCCTGCAACAGCCCGTTAAATAGCGCACGAAGTAATAATGCTGCTAATACACCATTATCCCCGGCACGGGTAACATCCAGGGAATAAAACGCAAGATCGGAATCCGATAATGGCGCAATATCCAGCACCAGACCGGGCTGATCCGCGGCCACAAGCTGGCGATAATTTATTCGACAGTGTGAAAAGGTCTGTTGTACCGGCGGCTGAAGTTCCTGCAATAGCTTGGCCGCGGCAGGCGGATTACTGACTAAAGCATCCCAGTCCTGGAAAAGGCGCTCTTCTTCCTCGACGCGGGAATTAAACATATTCGGATAAAGGCAGGCCAATACCGTTTCACGCAAACGGTTCAGATCTTTTACTGGTTTCAGCAGAATATCCTGCACCCCCAGACGCAATGCTTTGGCAATATCCGCCATATTTTCCGTCGCGGAGATCACCAGTATGGGCGTCTGGTTGCCCTCATTACGCAGATGTTCAACCAACTTCAGGCCATTCATCCGTGGCATTGCGATATCACAGATCATCAGGTCGGGCGTGATACTGACCATTTTTTCCAGGGCATCAACACCATCTTCAGCCAGGGCAGTGGTTGCCCCCAGCGAGGATAACCACGAATCCAGTAGCGATCGGAAAACGGGCTCGTCTTCAACAATCAAAATGTGTTTTCCGGCCAATGGCTGCGTCATGGTTCCTCCCCTGGCTGACAGTTACTAAATAGTGGCATGCTATCGGCACTATCGCCTGTCAGATTTTGCTGAAGTAGTCAAAAAAAGGTGCTCAACGTGCGGTTCGCACAAATGGCAATAATTCGTCCATTTTCTTTTCGACGGCTAAAGAGCCCGCTGCGATGGCGGCCTCAGCCCGATGGAAATCAAGGGTAGAGATTTGTGGACAATAGGGTTGAATCAGAATATCCGGTGGGTCGCCCGCCATACGGTTACGTTTCAGGCGGTTTTCCAGCACCTGGATTGAGGTGGTCATAATCTCCATTGCCGTGGGTGCAGCGACCGAGCGGCGCGCGGCTATCCGACCAATTCGCCCGCGTAAGCGCTCATGCCAGGCCAGTTTTTCCGCCTCGGCATCTTCGCTTTGCAAATTGACCGGCATGAGGTCTTGCTGCATCAGGTGAGCGTCGTGTTGTAAATCGACCGCGATCACGATGTCAGCCCCCATTGCCCGCGTCAAAGAGATTGGCACAGGGTTAACGACACCGCCATCAACAAGCCAGTACCCATTATGCGGGACAGGAGCCATAAGGCCCGGCATACTGCAGGAGGCGCGAACGGCAAGGTGGATGTCCCCTTCGGTCAGCCACAGCTCACGTCCCGTACTGAGATTCGTCGCCACGGCACCAAATGGCAGCTGACAATCGCTGAAGTCCTGAAGAGGCATAATCTGACGGAACTGGTTAAAGACGCGTTCACCGCGAAGCAACCCACCGCGCTGCCACGAAAGGTCCATCAGGCGCAGCACGTCCCAGTAACTGAAGGATCGCACCCACGCTTCAAGTTCAGGCAATTTGCCGCACGCATAGGCGGAACCTACCAGCGATCCAATCGAACATCCTGCAACAATATCGACATCGACGCCCATCTGGTTTAAGGCATTTATCACGCCGATGTGTGACCATCCGCGGGCTGCACCTGAGCCCAGCGCCAGTCCAATTTTAACCTTTCTCATTCGCCCTGTTTTACTTCCCCTGGATTCCCGACATAGCGTCAACGCAACAGCTCAGTTAACATGGTGCTACCCGAAGCGTTTTACGCCCTTAATTTTTTGTTCCAGGAAGAGAATCGTGTCTCAACTCTGCCCCTGTGGTAGCGCTCTGGAGTATAGCCTATGTTGCCAGCGATATCTTTCTGGCGATCAGGTTGCACCAGACCCATCACACCTTATGCGTTCACGGTATACCGCTTTTGTGATCAAGGACGCAGACTACCTGATTAAAACCTGGCACCCCTCATGCCAGGCCGCCAGTTTCAAACAGGAGATCGAAGCTGGGTTCGCCAATACCCAGTGGCTCGGTCTTACCGTTTATGAATCCGCACCCGGTAGTCACGAAAATGAAGGTTACGTCAGCTTTGTTGCCCGGTTTACTGAACACAATAAACCGGGTGCCATTATCGAGCGTTCCCGGTTCTTAAAGGAAAGCGGGCAATGGTATTATATTGACGGAACGCGCCCGCAGCTTGGTCGTAACGATCCCTGCCCTTGTGGTTCTGGTAAAAAATTTAAAAAGTGTTGCGGGCAGTAACGCCCGACAACCGAGACTTCGCAAATACTCAAACAGGATTTCCCGGCGATGCAATCACTACAACGTAAAGTTCTGCGCACCATCTGTCCCGATCAAAAAGGGCTGATCGCACGAATTACCAACATCTGTTACAAACATGAATTGAATATCGTGCAGAACAACGAATTCGTTGACCACCGTACCGGTCGTTTCTTCATGCGTACCGAACTGGAAGGTATTTTCAACGACACCACTCTGCTTGCCGATCTGGACAGCGCGCTGCCGGAAGGTTCCGTACGCGAGCTGACACCAGCAGGCCGTCGTCGCATCGTGATTCTGGTGACCAAAGAAGCCCACTGCCTGGGCGATCTGCTGATGAAAGCTAACTACGGCGGTCTGGATGTCGAAATCGCCGCCGTTATCGGTAACCACGAGACGCTGCGTACGCTGGTAGAGCGTTTTGATATTCCCTTCGAGCTGGTGAGCCATGAAGGCCATACGCGTGAAGAGCACGACAATCTGATGGCTGAGGCTATTGAAGCGCACAACCCGGACTACGTTGTCCTGGCGAAATACATGCGCGTGTTGACGCCCTCCTTCGTGGCGCGTTTCCCGAACAAAATTATCAACATTCACCACTCCTTCCTGCCCGCCTTTATTGGCGCACGCCCCTACCACCAGGCCTATGAACGCGGCGTGAAGATCATCGGCGCAACGGCGCATTACGTGAATGACAATCTGGATGAAGGCCCAATCATCATGCAGGACGTGATTCATGTGGATCACACCTACACGGCGGAAGACATGATGCGTGCCGGACGCGATGTTGAGAAGAACGTTCTGAGCCGCGCACTCTATCAGGTGCTGGCGCAGCGCGTATTCGTGTACGGTAACAGAACGATCATTCTTTAATCGACAGTGAAATGAATTGGTTAGCTTTACAGCTTTGCGGGTAAAAATCAGGCAACCAGTTTATTTTTCTTGTGGTAACGCTTTACAGGGGCGTGTCATTTGATATGATGCGCCCCGCTTCCAACAGGAAGCAGGCCAGTACAAGCATTACCCCGTGGTGGGGTTCCCGAGCGGCCAAAGGGAGCAGACTGTAAATCTGCCGTCATCGACTTCGAAGGTTCGAATCCTTCCCCCACCACCATCTCTCAGCACGACCTCAAAATTTGAATTACCCCTGGTGGGGTTCCCGAGCGGCCAAAGGGAGCAGACTGTAAATCTGCCGTCATCGACTTCGAAGGTTCGAATCCTTCCCCCACCACCATTACCTCCATGCCGCAGGGCGCAACGCGCCGAGTAATCCTTCCCCCACCACCATCAATTCCAAAAATCATAATAAAACCAAACCAAGCACACTTTCGTAGGCCGGGTAAGGCGCAGCCGCCACCCGGCGACAGACGGCTACATTGGCGGCAAGCGTCGCTTCACCGGTGAGCTCTTCACAATCGACGTATTACACTGGGCATGCTCCGCCAGCCCGTCCAGCAACACATCCAGTTGCTCAATTGACCGCACCACCAGCCGGATGACAAAACAGTCTTCACCGGTCACTTTGTCACTTTCAATGCACTCCGGCATCGCCTGGATGTATTTATCCACTTTATGTAACAGTCCAGGCAACGGGCGAACCCGCACCAGCGCCTGCAGCGTATAACCTAACGCCGCCAGATTGACCCGCGCACCGTAACCCTGAATCACTCCACGCTCTTCCAGCCTTTTCAGGCGTTCTGCCGTGCTGGGCGAAGTCAGACCGATACGGCCGCTGAGCACCTTCAGCGACATACGCGCATCCTCGACCAGACAAGCCAAAATTTGCCGATCGATATCATCGAGAAGGTATTCCATCGTTTTCACCTAATTTTAAAAAGCCATTCGCGTATTTAACCTTATCTCAACCCTGTAAAACCCGACAGCAATTTTCGACAATAGCGTCATCAACCAGGAGGTGAATGATGCGTGACTTACATAAAGGCGTCTGGCAAATGAGCCTGGCGATGTTAATTTCCGGCTCGATTGGCGCGTTTGTTTTACTCTCCGGACTGCCAGTGTCAGAAGTGGTTTTCTGGCGCTGTCTGATCGGCGCAATCGCACTGTTCATTTTCATTCGAATGAGCCAAAAACCCTTTAGTCCCCTCACCCGCACCTCTCTGCTGCTGGCTATTCTCGGCGGGGTAGCATTAGTGGTGAACTGGCTGCTGCTGTTCGCTGCCTATGAACGTATTTCGATTGGCCTTTCCACTGTGGTCTATAACACTCAACCCTTTATGCTGGTGATGATGGGTATGTTATTAGGCGAACGCGTCAGTCTGGTCAAATGGGGCTGGCTGTTTCTTGCCTTCGGCGGGGTGATAATTTTGCTCTCAGGCGAACTGTCCGGTTCCCATGGCTCAGCCTGGCTCGCGGGGATCGGTCTGGCACTGGGTGCGGCGTTCTTCTATGCGTTGACGGCGATTATTGCCCGCAAACTGAAATCCATCGCGCCACAGCATATAGCGTTTATTCAGGTGCTGACAGGCGTGGTAATGCTACTGCCGTTTGCCCGTATGCCCGCCTTGTCCGCTGATTTTCCGTGGCCAATTTTACTGACGCTGGGCATTGTCCATACCGGTATCATGTATCAGCTGCTGTATAGCGCCATCCAAAAACTTCCGACGCCCATTACCGGTTCACTGTCCTTTATCTATCCGGTAGTAGCCATCGTTGTCGATAACGTGGTCTTCGGGCATTCGCTGGATATTACCCAACTGGCGGGCGGCGCGCTGATCCTGTTTGCTGCGGCAGGCAATAACCTGGGCTGGGGCGAAAAAAAACCCCGCGAATGCGGGGTTAGTATCAAAACGGCAAATTAGCGACGGGCACGCACAATCTGGTATTTGCGCGTCAGGTACTCCACCGGCGCGCTCCAGATGTGCACCAGACGAGAGAACGGGAACAGCACAAACAGGGTCATACCCAGCACCAGGTGCAGGCGGAAGATAAACGCCACCCCGTCCAGATGTTCAGATGCACCACCGTGGAAGGTCACTACGGACTGCGCCCATCCCACCAGCTTCATCATCTCGCTGCCGTCCATATGCTGCGCCGAGAATGGAATGGTCAGCAGACCCAGTGCGCACTGAACCATCAGCAGAGAGAGGATCAGGATATCCGCCGTGGTAGTGGTAGCCCGCACACGCGGACTGAACAGACGGCGTTTCAGCAGCAGCAGACCACCCACCAGAGTCATCACGCCGCAAGCGCCACCCGCGCTCATCGCCATCTTCTGCTTCACTTCGATGGGCAGCCACGCTTCATACATCCAGTGTGGCGTCAGCATTCCCAGGAAGTGACCGGCAAAAATCCCCAGAATACCGATGTGGAACAGGTTAGACGCAACGTGCATCCCTTTACGATCCAGCATCTGGCTGGAGGCAGCACGCCAGGTGTACTGGCCATAGTCATAACGCAGCCAGCTTCCCACCAGGAACACGGTGCCCGCGATATACGGGTAAATGTCAAAGAAGAACATATTCAGGAAGTGCATTAGTGCCGTCCTCCGTTAGAGATATTCAAATATTGCGGGGCAACCGCGCCGGCAAAACGACGCTGGTGAGCCGAAATTTCAGATTCGCCGCAGCTCTGGTCAGCAAAGAATTTCACCTGCTCTTCTTCCCAGACTGCATCCAGCGCCTGTGGCGTGTCGTCGCGGGCTTCGTCCGCAATTTTCTCCGCCACTTTTTCACTGTCGACCGAGGCATTCGCCAGCTTCACCAGCACCCCAAACAGCACCGCATAGCGGCTCTCGCGCTGCTGAAGACGGGCGCTGAGCAACGCCAGAATCGGCGCGATGTCCTGCAGACCACCCAGCGCTTCTTCTTTTGGCAACTGCGCCAGATACTCCAGGTACAGCGGCAGATGATCCGGCAGCTCGCGGCTGTCGAGCTGCAGGCCGTGCTGCTCGTACTGGGCCATCAGGTCCACCATCGCCTGCCCCCGATCGCGGGATTCACCGTGAACGTGTTCAAACAGCAGCAGCGAGGTTGCGCGACCGCGATCAAACAGCTGGCTGTAATCCGCCTGCGCATCGAGAAGATCGCGCGCTAACAGGTCGCGGAGGAAAACGCCCAGTGTCTGGGCATCTTCTTTATCCAGGTTTTCAGAGGACGCGAGCGCATCAAAGAGTTCCTGCTGATGCTGCGCCAGCGCGGCATCCGGGTACTCCAGCAGACGCGAAACAATCACGAGTTCAATCATGGGTGCGGCTCCGTTTTGCTGGTCACATCCATGGCGTCGATGCGGCGGCTGTTGAACAGGTTGAATTTGCTGTCTGACCCGTGGCAACCGTCGCCAAAGCTAAAGCCACAACCGTTTTTCTCCGGGAAGGCTTCGCGGGCCAGTTCACGGTGGCTGCTTGGTACCACGAAACGATCTTCATAGTTGGCAATGGCCAGGTAGCGGTACATCTCCTGGGCCTGCGCTTCGGTCAGGCCGACCTCTTCCAGCGCACGGGTGTCGGTCACGCCGTCCACGGTTTCCGCACGTTTGAAGTGGCGCATCGCCAGCATACGTTTCAGCGCCAGCAGTACCGGCTGGGTATCGCCTGCGGTCAGCAGGTTTGCCAGGTACTGAACCGGGATACGCAGGCTCTCCACGTCCGGCAGAATGCCGTTGCTGCCCAGCTCGCCTGCATCCGCGGCTGACTGAATCGGCGACAGAGGCGGCACGTACCAGACCATCGGCAGCGTGCGGTATTCCGGGTGCAGCGGCAGGGCCAGCTTCCAGTCCATCGCCATTTTGTATACCGGAGACTGCTGCGCCGCGTCGATTACGCTCTGCGGAATGCCGTCTTTCAGCGCCTGCTCAATCACTTTCGGATCGTTCGGGTCAAGGAACACGTCCAGCTGACGCTGGTACAGATCTTTCTCGTTCTCGGTGCTCGCGGCATTTTCAATCGCGTCCGCGTCATACAGCAGCACGCCGAGGTAACGAATACGACCTACGCAGCTCTCAGAGCAAACGGTCGGCATACCGGCTTCGATACGTGGGTAGCAGAAGATACACTTCTCTGACTTACCGCTCTTCCAGTTGAAGTAGATTTTTTTGTACGGGCAGCCGGTGATGCACATACGCCAGCCGCGGCACTTATCCTGGTCGATCAGCACGATGCCGTCTTCTTCACGCTTGTAGATGGCGCCGCTCGGGCAGGTCGCCACGCACGCCGGGTTGAGGCAGTGCTCACACAGACGCGGCAGGTACATCATGAAGGTGTTTTCAAACTGGCCGTACATCGCCTTCTGCATGTTCTCGAAGTTCTGGTCTTTGGCGCGTTTTTCGAACTCGCCGCCCAGAATCTCTTCCCAGTTTGGACCGCTGGTAATTTTGTCCATGCGCTGGCCGGTGATCAGCGAGCGAGGACGGGCGATCGGCTGGTGCTTACTTTCCGGCGCGTTATGCAGGTTCTGGTAGTCGTAGTCAAACGGTTCGTAATAATCTTCGATACCCGGCAGATGCGGGTTGGCGAAGATTTTACCCAGCAGCATCGCACGGTTACCCATGCGCGGCTGCAGCTTACCGTTGATTTTACGGATCCAGCCGCCCTTCCACTTCTCCTGGTTTTCCCAGTCGGTCGGGAAGCCGGTACCCGGCTTACTTTCCACGTTGTTGAACCAGGCGTATTCCATCCCTTCACGGCTGGTCCAGACGTTCTTACAGGTGACTGAGCAGGTATGACAGCCGATGCATTTATCCAGATTCAGCACCATGCCGACTTGTGAACGAATTTTCATTTTACGCTCTCCTGTACCTGGTCATTACCTTCGCCATCTAACCAGTTAATATTTTTCATCTTACGTACCACCACGAACTCATCGCGGTTAGAACCTACCGTACCGTAGTAGTTAAAGCCGTAGGCCAGCTGTGCATAGCCACCGATCATGTGGGTCGGCTTCGGCGTAATACGGGTCACGGAGTTGTGAATACCGCCGCGCTGCTCGGTGATCTCTGAACCCGGCAGGTTCACGATACGTTCCTGCGCGTGGTACATCATGGTCATCCCGGCCGGTACGCGCTGGCTCACCACCGCACGCGCCGTCAGGGCGCCGTTGCTGTTGAACACTTCGATCCAGTCGTTATCTTCAATACCCAGATCTTTGGCGTCCGCTTCACTCATCCACACAATCGGACCACCGCGGGACAAGGTCAGCATCAGCAGGTTGTCGCTATAAGTAGAGTGGATCCCCCACTTCTGGTGCGGCGTCAGGAAGTTCAGCGCCTTCTCCGGGTTACCGTTCGATTTCGCGCCCATCACCGCTTTCACGGAGCGGGTGTCGATTGGTGGACGGTAAACCAGCAGGCTTTCACCGAAGTCACGCATCCACTGGTGATCCTGATACAGTGACTGACGACCGGACAGAGTACGCCATGGGATCAGCTCGTGAACGTTGGTATACCCGGCGTTATAAGAGACATGTTCATCTTCCAGGCCAGACCAGGTCGGGCTGGAGATAATTTTGCGCGGCTGCGCCTGAATATCGCGGAAGCGGATTTTTTCGTCTTCTTTGTTGAGCGCCAGATGCGTGTGGTCGCGGCCGGTAAATTCGCTCAGCGCTTTCCAGGCCTTCACGGCAACCTGGCCGTTGGTTTCCGGTGCCAGGGTCAGGATCATTTCTGCCGCATCAATCGCCGTATTCAGCATTGGCTGGCCTTTGGCCGGGCCGTCCGCTTTGGTGTAATTGAGCTTGCGCAGCAGATCCATTTCGCTCTGGGTGTTCCAGGCAATCCCTTTCCCGCCGTTGCCGATTTTCTCCATCAGCGGGCCGATAGAGGTAAAGCGCTCGTAGGTCGCCGGGTAGTCACGTTCCACCGGAATAATGTGCGGTGCCGTTACGCCCGGGATCAGGTCACACTCGCCTTTTTTCCAGTCCTTCACGTCCAGCGGCTGCGCCAGTTCAGCGGCGGAGTCGTGCTGGATAGGCAGCGTCACCACGTCGGTCTCTTTGCCCAGGTGCCCTACGCAGACTTCAGAGAACTTCTTCGCGATGTCTTTGTAGATATCCCAGTCGCTTTTTGATTCCCACGCCGGATCAACGGCCGCAGACAGCGGATGAATAAACGGATGCATATCCGAGGTATTCATGTCGTCTTTTTCGTACCAGGTAGCGGTAGGCAGCACGATATCGGAGTACAGGCAGGTGCTGGAGAGACGGAAGTCGAGGGTCACCACCAGATCCAGCTTGCCGTCGAGACCGTTGTCTTTCCACTCCACCTCTTCCGGCTTCACGCCGCCCTGCTTGCCGAGATCTTTACCCTGGATACCGTTTTCGGTACCGAGCAGGTATTTCAGCATGTACTCGTGGCCTTTACCGGACGAGCCCAGCAGGTTGGAACGCCAGATGAACAGGTTACGCGGATGGTTTTTACCGTTTTCCGGCTGCTCGGCCGCAAAACGGATTGAACCGTCTTTCAGAGACTTAACGGTGTAATCCACCGGCGACATCCCTGCCTTCTTCGCCTCTTCTGCAATACGCAGCGGGTTAGTGCCCAACTGAGGTGCAGACGGCAACCAGCCCATGCGCTCGGCACGGACGTTAAAGTCGATCAGATGACCGCTGTAGCGGGATTTATCTGCCATCGGTGATAGCAGCTCCTGCGCGGTAACCGTCTCATAGCGCCACTGGCTGGAGTGGTTATAGAAGTAGGAAGTGCTGTTCATATGACGCGCCGGACGCTGCCAGTCAAGGGCAAACGCCAGCGGCTGCCAGCCGGTCTGCGGACGCAGTTTTTCCTGGCCCACGTAGTGCGCCCAGCCGCCACCGCTCTGACCGACACAGCCGCAGAAGATCAGCATATTGATCAGGCCACGGTAGTTCATATCGAGGTGATACCAGTGGTTCAGACCGGCACCGACGATAATCATTGAACGACCGTGGGTTTTGTCAGCGTTTTCTGCGAATTCACGGGCGATACGGGTGATCTGCGCACGCGGTACGCCGGTGATCTGCTCCGCCCAGGCTGGGGTGTACGCCTTCACATCGTCATAGCTGGTCGCGCAGTTTTCATCGTTCAGACCGCGCTCCAGACCGTAGTTGGCCAGCGTCAGGTCATACACGGTGGTCACCAGGGCGCTAGAGCCGTCGGCCAGCTGCAGGCGTTTCACCGGCAGTTTGTGCATCAGGACGTTCTGTAGCTCAACCTTGTTGAAGTGCTCAGAACCTTCGCCGCCGAAGTACGGGAAGCCCACTTCTGCGATCTCATCCTGGCTGCCCAGCATGCTCAGGCGCAGCTCGGTCTCTTCGCCGGTTGTACCGTTACGTTGTTCAAGGTTCCATTTGCCCTTCTCACCCCAGCGGAAGCCGATTGAACCGTTTGGCACCACCAGCTCACCGTTGCTGTTATACGCGACGGTTTTCCACTCAGGGTTGTTTTCCTGGCCAAGCGCGTCCACCAGATCCGCCGCACGCAGCGTACGGCCTGCCGCGTAGTAGCCGTCACGCTCTTCCAGCATCACCAGCATTGGCATGTCGGTATAACGACGCACGTAATCGGTGAAGTACTGGCTTGGTTTATCGAGGTGGAATTCACGCAGCATGACGTGGCCCATCGCCAGCGCCATCGCGGAGTCAGTACCCTGTTTAGGCGCCAGCCACAGGTCACACAGCTTGGCAATTTCGGCGTAGTCCGGGGTCACCGCAACGGTTTTGGTGCCTTTGTAACGCACTTCAGTAAAGAAGTGTGCATCCGGGGTACGGGTCTGCGGTACGTTTGAGCCCCAGGCGATAATGTAGCTTGAGTTATACCAGTCGGCGGACTCCGGCACATCGGTCTGTTCACCCCAGGTCTGTGGAGACGCTGGTGGCAGGTCGCAGTACCAGTCGTAGAAGCTCAGACAGGTTCCCCCAATCAGGGAAAGATAGCGCGCGCCAGAAGCGTAAGAGACCATCGACATCGCCGGGATCGGCGAGAAGCCTGCCACGCGGTCAGGACCGTAAGTTTTGACGGTATAGACGTTAGAAGCGGCAATCAGCTCATTCACCTCTTTCCAGGAGGAGCGAACAAAACCACCGCGGCCACGCGCCTGCTTGAAGCTTTTCGCTTTGTCGGCGTCTTCGATAATGGATGCCCACGCCTCTACCGGATCGCTGTGCTGCACCTTCGCTTCACGCCACATTTTCATCAGGCGCTTGCGCATCAGAGGATATTTAAGACGGTTCGCACTGTAGAGATACCAGGAGTAGCTGGCGCCACGCGGGCAGCCACGTGGTTCATGGTTCGGCATATCCGGGCGGGTGCGCGGATAGTCGGTCTGCTGCATTTCCCAGGTCACCAGACCGTTTTTAACGAAAATCTTCCAGCTACACGAGCCAGTGCAGTTTACACCGTGGGTTGAACGGACGACTTTGTCATGCTGCCAGCGCTGGCGGTAACCGTCTTCCCAGTCCCGGTTGGTATCCAGAACCTGGCCGTGCCCATCGGCAAAAGTTTCACCCTTCTGTTTGAAGTAGCGAAACCGGTCCAAAAATTTGCTCATCGGGTATCTCCTGTGTGGAGCCTGTGGCTCTCTAAATCGACATTGCTGATTTGCAGCGAAGGTAACGTCCTGTAAGAGAGGGAGAATTGATAACGATCAAGACGGAGGGGGACTATGAAGTAAGGTGTTATAGCGAATACCACCAAAGCGGTAGAATTTTTATTTTTATATCATGATGATTTTTAAAGGTATTTTTTATTTATCGTACAATAAGCCCGCCTGTTTTTAACATCTCGGGTATTAAGGGGTAGGCTCGGCTGAAAAGCGATGGCGATCACAGAGTTACCTGCGGGCAGGACGTTAGAAAAACCAGGAGTATGTTGTAACTACTGAGAAAACAAAAAAACGCGACCCGAAGGTCGCGTAAACGGATAATCAAACTTACTTATTTTTCTTGGAATTACGGCCATATACCAGCCATGTGATGGCGACACAGGCGATATAGAAAACGAGGAATACTTTCATTGCTCCTGCCGGGGAGCCGGTCAGGTCCAGCGAGATCCCGAACGCTTTTGGAATAAAGAAGCCACCGATAGCGCCAATCGCGGAGATAAAGCCCAGCGCTGCCGCCGTATCCGTTGCCGCTTCGCGCATGGCCTGCTCTTCGCTACCGCCCTGCGCTTTCACGCGGTCCATGGTCAGCTTACGGAAGATGACGGAGATCATCTGGAAGGTAGAAGCACTTCCCAGTCCGGCCGTCAGGAACAGCACCATAAACACGCCGAAGAAGGCGATGAAGTTACCGCCCTGTTCGTCGGCTGGCAGGGTCAGGAACAGCAGCGCACAGAAGACCGCCATCACAACGAAGTTAATCAGCGTCACGCGGGTCCCGCCCAGACGGTCAGAGACCATGCCGCCCAGCGAACGCGCCAGCGCGCCAATAAACGGTCCGAAGAAGGCGAACTGCAGAATTTGCACTTCCGGGAACTGGGTTTTCGACAGCATGGCAAAGCCCGCAGAGAAACCAATGAACGAGCCGAAGGTCGCCAGATAGAGCAGCGCCATTACCCACAGGTGGCCGCGCTTCAGCACCGGCAACTGCTCGCTCAGGGATGCCTTCGACGCAGACAGGTCATTCATAAAGAACCAGGCCGCAAGGGTAAAGACCACCAGGAACGGTACCCAGATCCAGGCCGCGTTTTGCAGATAGAGGGAAGAGCCATCTGCCTGCGTCACACCACCGCCGCCAAACGCCGCGAAGATAGAGACGGAGATCGCCAGCGGTGCAATCAGCTGCATTACGCTGACGCCCATGTTACCCAGGCCGCCGTTAATCCCCAGCGCACCGCCCTGCTTCGCTTTCGGGAAGAAGAAGCTGATGTTTGCCATGCTGGACGCGAAGTTTGCGCCCGCAAAGCCGCAGAGCAGAGAGATGATCACGAACACGCTAAACGGCGTGGAGGTGTCCTGCACCGCAAAACCGAGCCACACACAAGGCACGATCATGATACCGGTACTGAACGCCGTCCAGCGACGGCCGCCAAAAACCGGCACCATGAACGCGTAAGGCACGCGCAGCAAGGCTCCCGACAGCGACGGCAGCGCGGTCAGCATAAACAACTGATCGGTGGTAAAGGTAAATCCGACCTTAGGCAGATTCACCGCTACCGCGCTGAACAACATCCAGACGCAAAACGCTAACAATAAACATGGAACGGAAATCCACAGATTTCGGCTTGCGACACGGTGGCCGCGCTGCTGCCAGAACGCCGGATCTTCCGGACGCCAGTCAGTTATAACGGCACCATTTTCCCTTTCGGGAGCGGATGTGTGACTCATAGACACCTCTGATTCTCGAATGATGCTGCAAACATTAGGGTTTTAGGGCGGCGGTAAGTTGATATAAATCAAAGGAAAAGTGGGAGGATTTGCGGCGAAAAAAAAGCCATCATCCTTAGTGAGTAGAGTAAAACGGTAAAAAAGACGTGGTTTTTCACAGGACTGACGTCTCGCTGTCCATTCCTCCCCCTGAGCCTTACCCCATTGGCAATTTAGAGGTAATCCTTTATTGGTATGGGTATACTCCAGGGTATGCACCAGAATAACGCCATTCCTGCAAGCAGGCCACGTCAGGAGCCCGGCAACTCTATGTTAAAAAGATGTTTATCTCCGCTAACACTCGTCAATCAGGTCGCCCTGATCGTTTTGCTGTCCACCGCCATCGGCGTGACCGGCATGGCGATTTCCGGCTGGCTGGTACAGGGTGTACAGGGTAATGCCCATGCCATCAACGAGGCAGGCTCACTACGCATGCAGAGTTATCGTCTACTGGCATCGGTGCCGTTAACCCAGGACGATCAGAAGCTGCTGGACGATATGGAACATACCGCTTTCAGCACCGAACTGGAAAGTGCCGCGATTCGTGCCGGTCAGGAATCCCAGCTTAAAGCCCTTCAGGGCTACTGGCACACTCAGCTGGAGCCGGGGTTAAAGCAGGCGAAAAATCCTGATACCGTTGCCCATGATGTCGCCGGGTTCGTTTCCCGCATTGACACCCTGGTCTCTTCTTTCGATCAAACCACCGAATTACGCATCGACCGGGTGGTGATGATCCACCGGGCGATGGCGCTGTTTATGGGGCTGCTGCTGATTTTCACCATTGTCTGGCTGCGCGCCCGGCTGCTGAATCCCTGGAAGCAACTGCTGGCGATGGCCCGCGCGGTGACCGCCCGGGATTTTACCCAGCGCACCCACATCAGCGGACGTAACGAAATGGCGATGCTGGGCCAGGCGCTCAACACCATGTCAGATGAACTCGCCGAGAGTTATGCGGTACTGGAAAAACGCGTACAGGAGAAAACCGCGGGGCTGGAGCAGAAAAACGAGATCCTCTCGTTCCTGTGGCAGGCTAATCGCCGCCTGCATATGCAGGTGCCGCTGTGCGAACGTCTCTCCCCGGTCCTGAATGGCCTGCAGAATCTGACCCTGCTGCACGACCTGGAGCTTCGGGTGTACGACATGGAAGATGAAGAAAATCACCAGGAGTTTACCTGTCAGTCAGACATGACCTGCGATGACAAAGGCTGTCACCTGTGCCCACGCGGCTTACCGCCGCTGACCACCAGCGGCACGACGCTAAAATGGCGGCTGACAGACAGCCACAACCAGTACGGTATTCTGCTGGCGACCCTGCCCGCCGGGCGTCATCTGAGCCACGACCAGCAGCAACTGGTGGATACGCTGGTTGAACAACTGACGGCCACGCTGGCACTCGACCGCCATCAGGAGAAGCAGCAGCAACTGATCGTGATGGAAGAGCGCGCCACCATCGCCCGCGAACTCCACGACTCTATTGCCCAGTCGCTCTCCTGTATGAAAATGCAGGTCAGCTGTCTGCAAATGCAGGCCGCAGAAATGCCGGAAAGCAACAAAGCGCTGCTGAGCCAGATCCGCAACGAGCTGAACACCTCCTGGGTACAGCTTCGCGAACTGCTGACCACCTTCCGCCTGCAGCTCACCGAGGCCGGCCTGCGCCCGGCGCTGGAAGCAAGCTGCCAGGAATTTAGCGCCCGACTGGGGTTCCCGGTGAAGCTCGATTACCAGTTACCGCCTCGTTTTGTGCCTTCGCATCAGGCCATTCATTTACTGCAGATCGCCCGCGAAGCGCTGAGCAACGTGCTAAAACACGCTGACGCGACGGCGGTCACCGTTACCGTTAGCCAGCACGATAATCAGGTGAAGCTCACGGTTCATGACAACGGCCGCGGCGTGCCGGAAAATGCCGAACGGACAAACCATTACGGTTTAATTATCATGCGAGACCGCGCCCAAAGCCTGCGCGGTGATTGCCAGGTTCGTCGGCGAGAAACAGGTGGCACAGAAGTGGTTGTCACCTTTATCCCCGAAAAACCCCTCACAACTATCCAGGGAGAAACCCATGACTAATCAGGAACCGGCATCCATCCTGTTGATTGACGACCATCCGATGCTGCGTACTGGCGTAAAACAGCTGGTCAGCATGGCACCTGATATCACCGTCGTTGGCGAAGCCAGCAACGGTGAACAGGGTATTGAACTTGCCGAATCGCTTGATCCTGATTTGATCCTGCTCGATCTCAACATGCCAGGCATGAACGGTCTGGAGACGCTCGATAAGCTGCGTGAAAAATCGCTGTCGGGACGCGTGGTGGTCTTCAGCGTCTCAAACCATGAAGAAGATGTGGTCACGGCGTTAAAACGCGGTGCAGACGGCTACCTGCTGAAAGACATGGAGCCGGAAGATCTGCTCAAGGCCCTGCAACAGGCTGCCGCAGGCGAAATGGTACTGAGCGAGGCGTTAACCCCGGTGCTGGCCGCCAGCCTGCGGGCAAACCGCGCCACCTCCGACCGCGACGTCAGCCAGTTAACCCCGCGCGAGCGCGATATTCTGAAGCTGATTGCCCAGGGTCTGCCGAACAAAATGATCGCCCGTCGTCTGGATATCACCGAAAGCACGGTCAAGGTGCATGTGAAACATATGCTGAAGAAGATGAAGTTAAAATCCCGCGTTGAAGCCGCCGTGTGGGTGCATCAGGAACGCATTTTCTGAGGATTACTCATCCGGGAGTAACTTCCAGCGCGGGTCGTCGTCAGGTAACGCGACAAGCGGCTGAACCACGGTAAGCGTGATCTCATTGGATGAGACGCGCTGTCCTTTTTCATCTTCAACCACCGCCGACAGGTGCCAGCGGTTCTTCGCCCCGTCACTGTCATCCCAGGCAGGCATAATCACACTCCAGCCATCGCTGCTGTGCGTGTTGGCCGGTGCGGTCAGGCTCAGTGCCTGGGTATCGCCCTGCCAGTGGATCTGCCGAATACCGTGAGTGCTGCGTACCTGAAGCTTGAGCATCACGGTCTCGCCCCCTTTCAGATCCCACGGCGGGGTCGCCAGCCAGACGGAGAGCGTTTTGCGCTGGCGAAACTCCATTACCGGCAGGTTATCCCGCTCCGGTGAATCATAGCGACTGCCGCGCAGGGAGCGCGTGGCGGCAACTTCGCTGGCGGAAAGCTGCTTGGAAAGAGGCACGCCGAAGCGGTAGTTGAGCTTAAGCCCGAGGTTGTTCTGACTCGCACCGCTCTCGCCCTGCTTATGCGCCGCCGTCAGGGTGACCAGCGGAACAGGCGTATAGTTAAGCCCCAGGTTGACCGCCACCGGGTTGTGATAGCCGGTTCCACTGTTGAACAGGTCAACGTTGTCACCAAAGTACTGCTCAAAGCTGACGCTGGTGTTGAAATGATGAAACCACGGCAGCCAGGCTTTAGCGGTCACGTCATAGCCACGCGCCATGCGCTGCTCCTGCACGTCCGAACTCTCGCGCCAGCTGGCCAGCGGTTGATAGTAATTGGCAGACAGACGCAGATTCTCGCCCCACGCCTCCGCACCCAGTCCGGCACGCTGCAGGTTTTCATCAAGCAGATTATCGTAAAAGGTGTTGTAGCCGAGCAGCCATTTTCCGGCAACCCAGCGCTGACCGATGCCGGCATTGCTCACCAGGCCGTCACTCTGCTGCGTCAGCCCCAGCTGGCTCCAGCTCAGGTAACGGTTGTTATCATTCCAGGGGATGAACCAGCTCCCGCTGCTGCCGTTAAAGTTCCCCTCGTCATCCACCAGTAAATTGACGCTGGCGTTGCCCCAGGGCGAGAGCCAGGACTCAATCTGCTGATTCACCTCGCCGCTCACCGCGTCACGCACCTTACCAAACGCGAACTGACGCGCCTGCTCGCCGGTGGTGAGGCCGTTATCGGTCATACTGGCTTCGCCAAAGGCTTTTGCCATTTCGGCCAGGTGCTTTTCCCCCTCGTCTGTTGGCGTCGCCATGCCGAGATCGGGCAAACTGTCCCCGTTGTTATCAAAGGGGTTTTCTGCCTGATGCATAAAGGAATTCGGGGCACCGTGAACGGCACCCGCCGTAAGAAGTGGGAGTAATAACAGAAAGCGAATGCGGGACGATACAGCCATCAACGTCGTAAATAAGAACCTGTGTTTATGAGGCAACGCTTTTAATGTTAACGCGATAAGCTGTGAAATGCAGTCTTAGCGCAAATTTCAGGAATATCCTGAACATTATTGTCGCTTTACCCGACACTCTTAGACCATTATCCAAACAGCCCTTTCAGCTCCGGCACGCAGGAACCGCAGTTGGTGCCACACCGTAGCTTCGCCCCCAGCGATGCAACGGAATCGCACCCGCCGACAATCGCCTCCCGTATCGCATTTTCCCCGACGCAGTAACAGCTGCAGATAATGCGTCCCGGATCGACACTCTCCCCCGCGCCCGCGCCGTTCAGGAGCGCATGCCGCTCCGCAAGCGTCTCAGGAGCCCGACGAAAAGCCTCTTCGATAGTCGCATGCGCCAGCGCTGGCAACGTAGTCCCTTCCCAGAATCCGAGCATCAGCTCGCCGTTATGCCATGCCAGTACGCTGCTGCGCGCATCCGTCCGGGCAAGTTGCAGTTGCCAGCCCTGCTGTTCAGCATACTCTTTCACCCACGGCATCAACGGTTCGTCACTCGCCACCGTCAGGCGTGATGCTTTGCGCCACCAGTGTACCGAAGGCGGCAGTTCCGGCAGCACACGGGCATACAGCTCTCCCTGCCATTCAGGCTGCCATGGCATGATCCTGACGGCGGTCTGTTTACTCTCCGGCTGGCCGGACTGCGGATCGCAGCGCCCTGCCACCAGCGTATTGACCTTTCCCTGACGGGCAAACTGCGCATTCCAGTGCATGGGCGCGAATACTTCCCCCTCCCTTTGTCCATCGTTGATACGTACTTTTGCCACCATCACTCCACGCGGAGAGCTGATCCGTGCCAGTTGCCCGTCGCAAAGTGAGAAGCGGGCGGCATCTGCGGCGCAGATCTCAACGCAGGGCTCAGAGATATGCTGCATCAGCCCGGGAACATATCCCGTACGGGTCATGGTATGCCATTGATCGCGGATGCGTCCGGTATTCAGCAGCAACGGATATAACGCATCTGGCACCGCGCCGTGCGGACGCGGCTCAACGGGCACAATATTCCGGTGGGGAAAATCGCCCGCCGCCCACTGATAAGGCTCAAGCTGATCCCACGCCTCACGGGTAAGCCCCGCCAGCGCATGCAGATTAAACGCCCGTGCCCCGTCATTCTCAAATGCCGACAGCGCCGCATGTTCACAAAAAATCTCCTGCGGATGTTCCCAGGCAAAGGCCTCACCATAGCCCAGCTGTTTCGCCACCTGGGCAACAATCCACCAGTCCGGTTTTGCCTGGCCCGGGGCAGCCAGAAAGGCGCGCTGGCGCGAAATCCGCCGTTCGGAGTTGGTGACCGTACCGTTTTTCTCTCCCCAGCCCAGCGCCGGGAAACGAATATGGGCGTAGCGGCTGGTGTCGGTCTCCTGCATCACCTCAGAAACAATGACCAGCGGACAGTTCGCCAGCGCCTGGCATACCGCGTGACTGTCCGGCAGCGAGACAGCCGGATTGGTGCCCATGATCCATACCGCCTTTACCTCACCGCGGGCAATGGCGTCAAACAGCTCAACGGCCATCAGGCCCGGCGTTTGCGCCAGCCGTTCTGTTCCCCAGAAACGCGCCACCCGCAAGAGATCGTCCGGCTCGAAGTTCATATGCGCCGCCAGTTGATTCGCGAGGCCCCCCACTTCCCGTCCCCCCATCGCGTTTGGCTGGCCGGTCAGCGAAAACGGCCCGCAGCCCTGACGGGCAAATTTCCCGCTGGCAAGATGGACGTTAATGATGGCGTTGCACTTGTCGCTGCCGCTGGAAGACTGGTTGATCCCCATGGTGTAGAGCGTAATGGCACGCGGCGCCGTGAGGAACCAGTCGTAAAACGTGGCAATCTCCTGTGCATCAAGACCACAAAACCCGGCCACGCGGGCAATCGGCCAATCGTCAGTACCCTGGATCAGGTTGAGCAAACCGACAAACAGCCCGGCGTCACTGCCGGGTGCGAGTGCCAGATGCAGGTCGGCGATATCACAGGTGGCGGTTTTACGCGGATCGATCACCACCACTTTCATTTGCGGATTGTTTTGCCGCGCCTGAACCAGCCGCTGATAAAGCACCGGATGCGTCCATGCCGCGTTTGAACCCACCAGCACCACCAGATCGCTGTTCTCCACGTCCTCATAGCTGCACGGCACCACATCTTCGCCAAATGCGCGCTTATAGCCTGCTACTGCCGACGACATGCAGAGTCGCGAGTTGGTATCGATGTTCGCCGCGCCTATAAACCCTTTCATCAGCTTATTGGCAGCGTAGTAATCCTCGGTGAGTAGCTGGCCGGAGGCGTAAAACGCCACCGCCTGCGGCCCCCAGGTGTCGATAATCGCCCGCAGCCGCTCGCCGGCCGTGCTTAACGCCTGCGGCCAGTCCACCTCCAGCCCGTCCACCACCGGGTGCAGCAGCCGCCCCTGCAGGCCCGTGGTTTCACCTAACGCCGCGCCTTTGACGCACAGCCGTCCAAAACTGGCGGGATGGCGTTCATCGCCGCGCACCGTGACCTTGTCGCCCTCAACCCGGGCCACCACGCCGCAACCGACGCCGCAGTACGGGCACGTTGTTCGGGTTTCATTCATGATGCCTCCGCACGCACCAGCAACGCGTCGTTCCCCACCCACACCTTGCCGTTTTCGATTTTCACCGGCCAGGCGCGCACCGCAGGCTCACCGTTATCCACCTGGCAGCCGTCGCGCAGGCGAATACGCTGTTTATAGAGCGGCGAGATAACCACCGGCTCACCCGCCGCATCGCCAAGAATACCGCGAGACAGCACGTTCGCATCGCTGCCTGGCTCCTGATCGTCAAGGGCATAGACCGATTTGCCAAAACGGAACAGCGCGATCGGCTTACGCCCCAGCCGGGCGCCGATCCCCGCCTGCTCCGGGATCTCATCCAGACCGCAAATTTCCTGCCAGCGTTTACTCTCTTCCGTCGCCGGACCGTTCACCGCCGTGCGGAACAGCGCCAGACGGTTCGGATCGTTAAGCGTGGTCTGCCATTCACACTGATACGTTTCCACCACACGGGCCATCTCCTGCTCCATCTCCTGCGCAATACCGAGGCTATCGTCGAGGATCACCTCCCGCAGATAGTCGAGACCGCCTTCAAGGTTGTCCATCCAGGTGCTGGTCCGCTGCAGGCGATCCGCCGTGCGAATGTAGAACATCAGAAAACGGTCGACGATACGGATCAGCGTCTCTTCATCCAGATCGCTGGCGAAGAGATCCGCGTGTCGCGGCTTCATGCCGCCGTTGCCGCACAGATAGAGATTCCAGCCCTTGTCCGTGGCGATCACGCCGACATCTTTGCTTTGCGCCTCGGCACACTCGCGGGTACAGCCGGACACCGCCATTTTGATTTTGTGCGGCGCGCGCAGCCCCTTGTAACGGTGCTCCAGTTTGACCGCAAGGCCGGTGGAGTCCTGCACGCCATAGCGGCACCAGGTTGACCCGACGCAGGATTTCACGGTCCGCAGGGATTTACCGTACGCATGCCCGGTTTCAAATCCGGCCTCCACCAGCGCCTGCCAGATCTCCGGCAACTGCTCCAGCGTGGCACCAAACAGGTCAATACGCTGGCCGCCGGTGATCTTGCTGTACAGCCCGTAGCGCTTTGCGATCTGCCCGATAGCAATCAGCCCGTCGGCCGTTACTTCCCCGGCGGGCATGCGCGGCACGATGGAGTACGTTCCGTCCTTCTGAATATTGGCAAAGTAGCGGTCGTTGGTGTCCTGCAACGGCAGATGCGCCGGTTTCAGCAGGTATTCGTTCCAGCAGGAGGCCAGCACTGACCCCACCAGCGGTTTACAGATCTCACAGCCGTGCCCTTGGCCGTAGCGGCTAATCAGCTGGTCGAAGGTACGAATATGGTTGACGCGCACCAGGTGATATATCTCCTGACGTGAGTACGGGAAGTGCTCACAGATATCTTTTTTCACCTCCACGCCCTGCTCAGCCAGCTGGAACTCCATCACCTGTTTCACCAGCGCGCTGCACCCACCGCAGCCGGTCGCCGCTTTGGTGCACTGCTTGATGGCACCGATCTCCGTCGCACCGGCGCTCACTGCCTGGCAGATATCGCCTTTGCTGACGTTATGACAGGAGCAGATCTGCGCGCTGTCCGGCAGCGCCGCCACCCCCAGCGCTTTTGGCGCGCTACCGGAGAAGGCTGGCAAGATGAGCGTTTCAGGCTCTTTCGGCAGGCTGATTCCGTTAAGCATCATCTGCACCAGCGTGGCGTATTCGCTGGCATCCCCCACCAGCACGCCGCCGAGCAGGGTTTTGTTGTCATGGCTGACGACAATTTTTTTATAGATTTGCTGCGGGCCGTGGGTCCACTGGTAGCTCAATGCCCCCGGCGTACGGCCATGGGCATCCCCAAACGAGGCCACGTCCACGCCCAGCAGCTTAAGTTTGGTGCTCATATCCGCGCCGGTGAAGGATTTCTCCTCACCCGCCAGCGTGGCCGCCGCCACGCGTGCCATCTGGTAACCCGGCGCCACCAGACCGAAAATTTTACCTTCCCACAGCGCGCACTCCCCGATGGCGAAGATGTCCTTATCTGAGGTCTGGCAGGCGGTATCAATGCAGATCCCGCCACGCTCGCCGATCGCCAGGCCGCTGCTGCGCGCCAGCGCATCCTGCGGGCGGATCCCGGCAGAGAAGACCACCATATCGGTGTCCAGCTGTTCACCGTCGGCAAAACGCAGGACCAGCCCGTCGTCGGTGGCCGCAATTTCAGTGGTGGCTTTGCTGGTGTGAACCCCGACGCCGAGCGCTTCAATTTTTTTACGCAGCATCGCCGCGCCGTCGTTGTCGAGCTGTACCGCCATCAGGTTGGGGGCGAATTCCACCACGTGGGTTTCAAGCCCCAGCTGTTTGAGGGCGTTGGCCGCCTCCAGCCCGAGCAGGCCACCGCCAATGACTACGCCGCGTCGGGATCCCTTCGCATGCGCGGCAATGTTATCGAGATCGTCCAGCGTACGATAGACAAAGCAGCCCGGCAGCGTGTTGCCCGGCACCGGCGGCACAAACGGATACGAGCCGGTCGCCAGCACCAGTTTGTCCCAGTGGATTTCGTGACCGCTGGCGGTACGCACCACGTGCGCGTCGCGATCGATGGCGACAATTTGCTGCGACAAACGCAACTCTATGCCGTGTATGGCAAAGAAATCGCCCTCCACCAGCGAGAGGGACTCCGCGCTGCGGCCGCCAAAATACTCTGAGAGATGGACGCGGTCGTAAGCGGCATAACGCTCTTCGCCAAAGACGACAATCTGGTATTGCTGATGCAGATTGCGGTTTACGCAGTCTTCAAGAAAATGGTGGCCGACCATACCGTGTCCAACCACCACCAGAGTAGGTTTTGTCATAGCGTTCTGTCCTGCAACCTGCGGTTGCGTCGTAGTGAATCGATCGAACAGCCAGTCCACGTGTGCGGGCGCAGCCGTTGCCAGTAAATCGGTAAATGTTGCCGCGCTGCGGCAATCTCCCATCAGCAGTACGCCAGCCAGCGCACCGCGATGAATCAGTAAGCGACGGTAGTGATGGGTCAGCGGATCCCACGCGTCCCAGACCGTATCCTCCGGTTGCGCCGTTACGCGCCCGGCGCTGAAGAGCTCCACACCGGTGACCTTCAGGCGCATCCCGCTGTCGGTATGGGCAAAAGGCACAGGGGCGTCCCCTGCCAGCCGGGCGGCGAGAATGTCCGCCTGTGCCAGGCAGAGGGCAACCAGGCCAAACGTCTGACCGTCGATTTCGCAGCACTCCCCAATGGCGCTAATAGCCGGGACGGAGGTCCGCATCTGCTGGTCGACCACGATGCCACGGGCGCAGCGAATACCGCTGGCGCTTGCCAGGGCGATGTTGGGCAGTACGCCAGTGGCCAGCACCACGCGCGCGGCGCTAACCTGGCGTCCGTTGTGTAGCGTCACTGAATCAGGCGCGATTGCCGCGATCCCGGACGACAGCTCGCAGCGTACGCCGCGCTCCGCCAGCGCAGCCTCCAGCAGCAGCCCCGCCTGCTGATCCAGCTGTTGTTCCATCAACCACGGTCCGCGATGCACCAGCGTGACGTTGTCACAAGTTTGTGCCAGCGCCGCTGCCGTCTCAACGCCCAGCACGCCACCGCCCAACACCACCGCTGGCCCCGGGATCTGCGCAATGGCTCGCGTATCCTCAAGGCGGCGGAAGGTAAAGACGTGTGGCGCATCGCCCCCGGGGATCGGCGGCACGAACGGTATCGACCCGGTGGCGAAGACCAGTTCATCCCACGCCAGCGTGGTCTGCGCGGTACGGATTTCCCGTTTCGCCACGTCCACGGCGAGCACCTTTTGCCCCCTGAGCACCGTGACGCCGCGCTCGCGGTACCAGTCATCGTCCTGCAGGCGGATCTGTTCCGGACGTTTTTCCCCACCCAGCACCGGCGAAAGCTGGATGCGGTTGTACGCATGCTCAGGCTCCTCACCCAACACGGTGATCGCGAAGCGGCCAGGCGCACGCCCGGTCAGCGAGGCAATCAGCCGTGTTGCTGCCATTCCATTGCCGATAATGACCAGTCGCATCGTGGTGCCCCCACTACGCCGCTTTGGGCTGTTTTTCATAGAGGAAATGGAGGATCTGCTGGCGCATGTGGTGGTAGCGGCTGTCGTCCGCCAGCTGCACCCGGTTACGCGGACGCGGCAGGTCAACCTCCAGGATTTCGCCGACGGTCGCCGCCGGGCCGTTGGTCATCATCAGCACGCGGTCAGAGAGCAGCACCGCTTCGTCCACGTCGTGGGTGATGAGCACAATGGTGGTGTTGAGCGCCTGCTGGATTTGCATCACGGAGTCCTGCAGATGGGCACGCGTCAGGGCATCCAGCGCGCCAAACGGTTCATCCATCAGCAACACTTTCGGCTTCATCGCCAGCGCACGGGCAATGCCCACGCGCTGCTTCATGCCGCCTGAGATCTCCCCCGGGCGTTTATGTAGGGCGTGCCCCATCTGCACGCGATCGAGGTTGTGTTCAATCCACTCACGACGCTCCGCCTTGCTCATGGTGTGGCGGAACACCTGATCGACCGCCAGCGCAACGTTGTCGAAACAGGTCAGCCACGGCAGCAGGGAGTGGTTCTGAAAGACCACCGCACGCTCCGGTCCCGGACCCGCAATTTCACGGTTGTCGCAAATCAGTCCCCCTTCCGTCGGCAGGGTGATCCCGGCGATCAAGTTCAGCAGCGTTGATTTGCCGCAGCCGGAGTGGCCAATCAGGCTCACGGTTTCCCCTTCGTGGATATCAAACGAGACGTTCTGCAGCGCCAGAAATTCTCCGCTGGCGGTAGAAAAACGCTGGCTTACGGCCTGGACCTGAATGATTGGTTTCATGTTCGCTCCTTATTTTTCCTGCCAGCTAAAGCGACGGGCGATCAGCATCAGCCCCTGCTCCAGCAGTAACCCGACCACGCCAATGATGACGATGGCGATGAGAATGTTTTCGACGTTGAGGTTGTTCCACTCATTCCAGATCCAGAAACCGATCCCTAAGCCGCCTGTCAGCATTTCGGCGGCGACAATCACCAGCCAGGCGATACCGATGGAAAGACGTACCCCGGTCAACACCGCCGGCAGCACCGCCGGGAAGAGGATCCGACGCAGAATGGTCCACTCAGAAAGCTGCAACACGCGGGCGACGTTGAGGTAATCCTGCGGAATACGGCGTACCCCTTCGGCGGTGTTAATCACCATTGGCCAGATCGAACAGATAAAAATGGTCCAGCTGGAAGCCGGCTCTGCTTTCTGGAACAGCAGCAGGCCGATAGGCAGCCAGGCCAATGGGCTGACCGGGCGCAGCAGCGCAATCAGCGGGCTGAACATGCGTGAGAAAAAGGTGAAACGGCCAATCAGAAAACCGAGCGGGATACCGACTAACGCGGCCAGGCCAAAGCCCACCGCCACGCGCTGCAGGGAGGCAAGCACGTTCCAGCCGATCCCCATGTCGTTTGGCCCGTCGCGATAAAACGGATCGGCAAACAGGGTGATGGCAGAATCCAGCGTGCTCAGCGGCGTCGGGAAGCCTTTGCTGTTGATTGCCGCCAGTTGCCAGAGCACCACCAGCAGCCCCAGCCCCAGCAGCGCCGGAATGATACGCTGGAGCACGTCGTTAATCCGGCGGGCAATCGCCGGAGGACGACGGCGAACCTGAACCGGTGGCAGGGTAATCACCTCGCCACTCACCGGCGTCTCGTGTTTTGCTTTCGTGCTGTGCAGATGCTGCATAATCAGGCCCCTTTACGGTGAATAGCGAAGCGGTTGGCATAGCCTTCAGGATCGGTACCGTTCCAGACGGTGCCGTCCATCAGGGTGCTACTGCGTAGTGGTGAAGTCGGTGTGGTAATGCCCCCCACCGCGGTGGCGGCATCCTGCCAGACCGCGGTCTGGTTAATGCGCTGCGCGATGCCCGCGTAGTCCGGCGCGGCTTTGAGCAAACCCCAGCGGCGGAACTGGGTTAAGAACCACATGCCGTCGGAGAGATACGGGTAGCTGACGGCGCCGTCGTTGAAGAAACGAATCGGATGCGCGTCCTGCCAGCGCGTGCCCACCCCGTTGTCGTACTCACCCAGCATCCGTCCGGTGAGGTACTGCTCTTTGGTGTTCAGCCATGCGCGACGCGAGAGGATCTGCGCCGTTTCACGTTTGTTTTCCGGTGAAGCGTCGATCCAGCGCGCGGCTTCCAGTACTGCGCTCACCAGTGCCCGCGCGGTGTGCGGATTTTTCTCCACCCAGTCGCGACGGGTACCGAGGATTTTTTCCGGGTGGTCAGCCCAGATAGACTGCGACGTTGCAGCGGTAAAACCGATGCGATCGTTAATGGCCCGGGCATTCCACGGCTCGCCGACGCAAAAGCCGACCATATTGCCAATGCGCATGTTCATCACCATCTGCGGCGGCGGTACCACCACGGTGCGAACATCGTCAAACGGGTTAATGCCCGCACTGGCCAGCCAGTAGTAGAGCCACATGGCGTGCGTGCCCGTCGGGAAGGTATGCGCGAAGGTGTACGTGCCCGGTGCCTGCTGACCAATCAGTTTCTTCAGCCCGTCGAGATCGCGAACGCCCTTCTCTGCCAGATCGGCAGAGAGCGTAATCGCCTGGCCGTTCTGGTTGAGGGTCATCAGATTCGCCATCTGCTGTGGCTTACCGGCGATCCCCAGTTCCAGTCCGTACAGCAGACCGTAAAGAATGTGCGCCGCGTCCAGCTCCCCCGCGACTAACTTGTCGCGCACGGCCGCCCAACTCGCCTCTTTGGTGGGCACGATGGTAATGCCATGCTTTTTATCGAACCCTTTCAGCGCCGCGATGACCACCGGAGCGCAGTCGGTCAGCGGGATAAACCCGATGCGCACCGTCTCCTGCTCGGGTTTATCCGAGCCTGCCGCCCACGCGGCCTGCATGACACCCGGTAACAACATTGCACTGCTCGCCAACACGCTGGCCTGCAAAAAACGCCGTCTCGACAAATCCGCCATGACCACTCCTGAAAAAAAGACAAAAAAAAGCGCCCGACAGTGCCGAAGCACCGCTGGACGCCTTTATCCCGAAGACTGATGCACCGCCGTTGGCGCACCGTCAAAATTGGTTACTGAAATAATGCAAAGCGAATGCCAGGTTTTAATGCCTTGTTTTTATGGCTTTTGCCCCACTGGCTCTGCAAAAACGCACCTCAATCAGGCACAACGTGCCCACTGATTGTGCAGCTACTCCTTAGGGGTTAGCTGCCACAATCGCTTCACGGTAAGCAGCGCGCGGGCGATATCCACCATGCGCTGGTTCTTGTCCATCGCCATTTTGCGCAGCGCCGTCCACGCCTGTTCCTCACTCATATTGTGGTGGGTCATCAGCACGCTTTTGGCTTTATCAATGGTCTTGCGCTCTTCCAGCGTATCGCGCAGCGTCGCGAGCTGGCGGGAAAGCTGTTCTATTTCACGAGCCTGCTGGCGAACCAGCGGCAGCAAAGGTTTATCCGGATAAAGCGCGAGCGGATCGTCATTCTCATCGGCACTTACCGGATGTTTAGGGTCATGATGGATACGCTCATCAACCGCCAGCATCAGGTCGGCGATAACCATCTCCTCCAGGGTGCGCAGGTGCTCAAGACGCGACGTTTGCAGGGCGAACCAGTTCAGCGCCGTATCGCCATTATCCGCAGCAGGCTGGCGGGTACAGGCCACACGCCGGAGTTGCTCTGTCTCGCGGTCGGGCTGGCAGTCCCGGGAAAAGGTGCTCTGCACATCCGCCGGGCTGTGGCTTAAAAAGATCTCAAAACAGGCCTGCTGCCCGTCAATGCGATCCACCAGCCTCTGACGGGTGACATCATCAAAAAAACCCTGCGTGAAGCCAATGGCCCCCAGCGCCCGCTCTTGTCCCGCCAGCTCTTTGCCCTGCATCAGGCTGTAGAGGGCAACAAAACGCCCCGCCAGATGCGGATCGTCAATGCTGTCGTTGAGCTGCGGCACGATACTGAGCAGATGGCGAAGCATGCGACAGTAATGCTCCATCGCCTGCGGAGCGGTAACGGTTTGTTGGTTCACCCCTTCTCGCAGGGCGGGGAGTGATTCAAGGCTCTGCAACGCAGCGGCGATGCGCTCACACACGGCGCTGCCCGGCACTGGGGAGTGTCTATCCAGAATGCCATACAGTATGGTGAGATTTTCATCCACCAGCGCCCGGCTGGCTTTGCATTCGGGGGCATAGAGCTTACCCTGTGAGCAGAGCCAGACGTTTGATGCACCGCGCTCGCACTGTAGCATATGCACCAGTTGGCTAATGCCATTCACCAGTACGCCCAGCTGTGCCAGTTTGCTGAGCTGCTCCTGACGCAACGCCTTTGCGCGCTGGAGCCATTCGGTTGCACCCGACGAATTGCCAGCCATTAATGTCATGCTTACTCTCCCGGATAACCCTACCTGGGAGAATGAAGCAATATTCGTGCCTTAATATAAACAGGAGTTAACATGCAGAAGATTGTGATCGTCGCCAACGGGGCGGCCTACGGCAGCGAATCCCTTTTTAACAGCCTGCGTCTGGCCATAGCATTGCGCGATAACGCGAGCGAGCTGGAGCTGCGGATCTTTTTGATGTCCGACGCGGTCACCGCTGGCCTGAAAGGCCAAAAACCGGCAGAGGGCTACAACATTCAGCAGATGCTGGAGATCCTGACGGCGCAAAACGTGCCGGTTAAGCTCTGCAAAACCTGCACTGACGGGCGCGGTATCACCGGGCTGCCGCTGATTGACGGCGTGGAAATTGGCACACTTGTCGAGCTGGCCGAATGGACGTTAGACGCCGATAAAGTATTAACTTTTTAATAATAAAGCCGTAAAAATATTATTTTCTTATGGACGCGGTTTCAGCATCAAGTTTACCTGCGGGGTTGCCGATAGGCATGGAAACAACACAGCAGGTATTTCACTTATGTTCAGATCGAT
The DNA here is from genome assembly GCF_050031595.1 of Enterobacter cloacae complex sp. 309I3. Taxonomy (NCBI): domain Bacteria; kingdom Pseudomonadati; phylum Pseudomonadota; class Gammaproteobacteria; order Enterobacterales; family Enterobacteriaceae; genus Enterobacter; species Enterobacter cloacae complex sp. 309I3. The sequence goes on from NZ_JBLGWI010000001.1 coordinate 2,845,387, forward strand.
TCGTGCTCGCATCATTGCCGCGACGACAGGCTGTCTGGTCGTCGCCCTTCTTCTCAATACCGTCATTAATTTCCAGGTCACGCGCCAGGATAATCAGCAGTCGCAGCGTGACATTCTGACCAGCACCAGCGCCAGCCATAACATGGCGATTGCCGACTGGGTGAAAAGCAAAATGACGGTCATTACCTCCGCCCAGAGCGTGGCGCTGAGTGACGACCCGGTACCGGTCTTTAAACAACTCGCCCAGGCGGGAGGCTTCACCAACGTCTATGTGGGCTATGCCACTAAAACGGCGAAATTCTCTGAGCCTGCGGGCGTGCCTGCGGATTATGACCCGACCATTCGCCCCTGGTATCAGCAGGTGGTCAGCCAGGACGGACCTGTGGTGACCGCGCCTTACGTGGATGCCGGAACAGGAAAACTGGTGGTAACTTTTGCGGTACCGGTAAAAGAAAACGGGACCCTGAAAGCGGTGGTGGCGGGCGATGTGGCCATGGATAGCGTGGTGGCTAACGTGCGCGGCATTCACCCGACCCCGGCCAGCAGCGGGTTACTTCTGAACAGCGACGGCAGCGTTATCGCCGCCAACGATCCGGCCCTGACGTTAAAACCGTTTGCAGAGACCATTACCGGCACCGATTTAGCGACCCTGAAAAACGGTGAACCGGTTGATGGCACATTTGACGGCGGTGATAAAACCCTCGTCGCCACGGCCGTTCCGGGAACAAACTGGATGCTGGTGGTCGCGCTCGACAATAACGACGCCACCTCCGGCATGCGCTCGCTGCTGAAAGCCTCGGCACTCTCGCTGGTGATCCTCGCCCTGCTGAGCGGCGCGCTTGTCCACATCCTGATTGCCCGCCTGCTCAAGCGGTTGTCCGATATCCGCGACGCGATGCATAACATCGCCAACGGTACCAACGACCTCTCCCAGCGCCTGCCGGAGAGCGGTAACGACGAAGTGGCGCAAATCGCCCAGGCGTTTAACGCCTTTAGCGATAAGCTCTCGGTGGTGATGATCCAGCTGCGTGATGCCAGCGCCTCGGTGAAAAATGCCGCCCAGGAGATTGCGGCTGGCAACCAGGATCTCTCCGGGCGCACCGAGCAGGCAGCCTCCAGCCTGCGTGAAACCGCCAGCGCCGTAGAGCAGATCACCGCGTCGGTGACCCAGTCAAATGAGTCTGCGGCAGAAGCGAATGAACAGGCCAGTAGAGCCTCCGCTGCGGCCTCACGCGGCGGTGAGGTCGTCTCTCAGGCCATCAGCACCATGCAATCCATTGAAGTGGCTTCGGCAAAAATTGGCGATATCACCAGCGTGATTGATGGCATCGCCTTCCAGACCAATATCCTGGCGCTGAACGCCTCGGTGGAAGCAGCGCGCGCCGGTGAGCAGGGCCGCGGGTTTGCCGTGGTGGCAGGCGAAGTACGTAACCTGGCGAGCCGCAGCGCCCAGGCGGCGAAGGAGATCAAATCGCTTATCGACTCCACCACCGACAGCGTGGCAACCGGCTCCCGCTATGTACATCTGGCCGGGGAAAGCATGGATGAGATCCGCGCCAGCATCGGCAGCGTCTCGGGTATCATGCGTGAAATTTCCATCGCCACCAGCGAGCAGATGAAAGGCATCCATGAGATCAACCATGCTGTCACGCACCTCGACAGAATGGTGCAGCAGAACGCTGAACTGGTGGTGCAATCCGCCGCAGCCGCCAGCGCCCTGCAGAGCCAGGCGGGCGACCTTGCTGAAACTGCCGGACATTTCCGCATTTAATTTTCTTCTGGCGCGCCTTCACCGTGTAAACGCGCGCCAGCTGAATGCTTTCAGGTATTTTGTCATTTTTGTTTAAACGTTATGCCATTTTTTGATCAAAATCAGCATCCCGACGCTCCCCCTTTGGTGTTATGCCATGAGTGAATTGTGAACAACATCACGCTCGGAAATGGCAGCAGGGAGAGCGTTGTTTAAGACTACGGGGTAAATAAATGGCACTGGTAAAAACAAGTTTGAAACTGTTTGGCGGGGATACGGTAGTGGTGCGTTGTTCAGAGCGCTGCCGTATTCATTTGATGAGTGCGAAGGCACAAAAACAATCGCAGGCAGATATCCTGACCGTGCAGGATGATAAGGCGTGGCTAACCGTCCCTTATACCGGCACATGGGATGTCCTGATTGACAGCCATAGTCAGTCACTCGAACACTCAGTCAGCTACGTGGCCGCTTAAAAACAGACGCCCGGTCTGCACTCTCGCAGCCGGGCGTATTATCAGGCAAAACCCGGACGCAGCGGGTTATTCAGCGGATTTCCTTCCAGCAGTGCTTTCACCTTCGCTACCAGCTCATTCAGACACTCGTCCTGCATGCCGAGGCGCGTCAGTTCCTGATCGAGTGAAAACAGATACTGCGCGTTTGTGCCGAGCGGTCCACTGGCCGCCGCAATCAACGGCGCGATCACCTGCGTGCGGGTATCCGCTTCATACAGGGGATGGCGCGGATCCATAATAAACACCAGCGCGTTGACGGTGCGTCCGTCATCAAGTTCCAGCTTGCACCAGCTTGGCATATAGCAGCCGGTGATCATCTCGCGCTTCCAGAGCAGCGTCAGCTCCTCTTCGAGCGTGGCATCCGGCAGGCGATACGCCACCCCCGTGGTGCGTCCGCCCTCTTTCAGTGCAAGCATACGTCCCGGCTGACAGGCACTTCCGCGTCCGGCGGTTAATCGCAGACAAAATGCGCGATGCCACCCCGGGAGCGTACCTGTCGCCGATTCGACAAATTCCAGAGCCGGGTTCCACATCAGCGAACCGTAGCCAAAAATCCATACCGGGCCATCATCCGGGCGGCAGGCAAGCGTGGCAGCGAGCGACGCCGCACGTTGTTCAGCTGACCAGAGAAGCGATTCCTCAATAGCACCAAATGCCGTCTTACAATCTGCCTTCATTAAGAAATCACGCGTTAACACTTTACACCTCCGCCACTGCATGCTTCCTTGCGACATCTGTAATTCACCTTCCCGGCATTATCTACTGGTCATTTTGCCAGCAGTTGAATAACGATAAGCAATTCGCGGGCCAGTTGCAATACAACGGCAGTTCAACCGCCTGAAAAGTCAAAATGAAGGCAGCTTATTATTTTACGGCTATTTCTTTTTATGCCATTTATCATCGTCTCCTTTCTCGTAGTCATGTTTTACTGCCGCCCAGGCCACTTTATGCGCCGTCTCTTCCCGGCTGGCATCGTCCCGACGATCGTCTTTATCTTTGTATTGATCCCAGGCGCTGTTAAACGCCTCTTTATAGATATCCTGCGCATGTGCGGGCAGTACGTTTTGCACGTTATCGGGTAAATCGCGTTTCGTTTTATATGGCATCACTAACCTCTCTTTTGCTTAAAAACATAAGTGTGGACGACGATGCTGCAAGCTGCCAGTCGTGGATCAATTTTGAAGAATTAATTAAGTTAATTACATGTTATTTAATATGTATTAATCAAAAATATGACATTATGGATATCAGGAGACTTAAAACAGGATTAGGGTAAAATTAAGTAAAATATAAAGGGTATTTAATAGAGATCTGTTAATGTAATGACCTCAAAATTCTATCTATAATTACAAGCACCTGCATTGATGGAGAAGCACATGACAGCAGCACACGAGGCGGTAAAAACCCGCCACAAGGAGACGTCGCTCATTTTCCCGGTTCTGGCACTGGCTGTGCTGCTCTTCTGGGGAAGCAGTCAGTCACTGCCAGTGGTGGTTGGTATCAATATTCTTGCGCTGGTAGGGATTTTAACCAGTGCCTTTAGCGTGGTTCGCCATGCCGATGTCCTGGCCCACCGTCTGGGCGAGCCATATGGATCGTTAATTCTCAGCCTTTCCGTTGTGATTCTTGAGGTCAGCCTCATTTCCGCGCTGATGGCGACCGGCGACGCCGCGCCAACCCTGATGCGCGATACGCTCTATTCCATCATTATGATTGTGACCGGCGGTCTGGTGGGCTTTTCACTGTTGCTGGGCGGCCGTAAGTTCGCCACCCAGTATATGAACCTGTTTGGCATTAAACAGTATTTGATTGCCCTGTTCCCGCTGGCGATTATCGTGCTGGTCTTCCCGATGGCGTTGCCGGGAGCAAACTTCTCTACCGGTCAGGCGCTGCTGGTCGCATTGATTTCAGCCGCCATGTATGGCGTGTTCCTGTTGATTCAGACCAAAACGCACCAGAGTCTGTTTGTGTACGAGCATGAAGACGACAGCGACGACGATGACCCGCACCATGGCAAACCATCTGCCCATAGCAGCGCATGGCATACGGTTTGGCTGATCGTACATCTGATTGCGGTTATCGCCGTCACCAAGATGAACGCCAACCCGCTGGAGACACTGTTAACCGAGATGAATGCCCCGGTGGCCTTTACCGGCTTCCTGGTGGCGCTGCTGATCCTCTCGCCGGAAGGGCTGGGCGCGCTGAAAGCGGTGCTGAACAATCAGGTACAGCGCGCCATGAACCTGTTCTTCGGCTCGGTACTGGCGACCATTTCGCTTACCGTTCCGGTGGTGACGCTGATTGCCTTTATGACCGGTAACGAGCTGCAGTTTGCGCTGGGCGCGCCGGAGATGATTGTGATGGTAGCGTCACTGCTGCTGTGTCAGATTTCGTTCTCAACCGGGCGCACCAATGTACTCAACGGCGCGGCGCATATGGCGCTGTTTGTGGCGTATTTGATGACGATATTTGCGTAGTTTTATCTGGTGCGGGCTGATGCCCTCACCCCAACCCTCTCCCACGGGGAGAGGGAGAAACAAAAAACCCGCCGAAGCGGGTTTTTTTATTAGTTGCTGGTATCCAGCTCGTCGAAGCTCTTCACCAGATCGTCAATCGCTTTGATCTGTTTCAGGAACGGCTCCAGTTTGTCCAGCGGCAGCGCGGATGGACCGTCGCATTTCGCATTCGCCGGATCCGGGTGCGCTTCAATGAACAGACCCGCCAGGCCGGTCGCCATACCGGCGCGCGCCAGTTCGGTCACCTGCGCACGACGGCCACCAGACGCGGCACCAAACGGGTCGCGGCACTGCAGAGAGTGGGTCACGTCAAAGATCACCGGAGACTGGTTAGAGACGTTTTTCATCACGGTGAAGCCCAGCATATCCACAACCAGGTTGTCGTAACCGAAGTTGGAACCACGGTCGCACAGGATCACCTTGTCGTTACCGCCTTCGATAAACTTATCGACGATGTTCCCCATCTGGCCTGGGCTCACGAACTGCGGCTTCTTCACGTTGATGACCGCACCGGTTTTGGCCATCGCTTCCACCAGGTCAGTCTGACGAGCCAGGAACGCTGGCAACTGAATAACGTCAACCACGTCAGCCACAGGCTGCGCCTGAGACGCCTCGTGAACGTCGGTGATCACTTTCACGCCAAAGGTCTGCTTCAGTTCCTGGAAAATTTTCATCCCCTCTTCCAGGCCCGGGCCACGGTAGGAGTGAATGGAAGAGCGGTTGGCTTTGTCAAAAGAGGCTTTAAACACGTACGGGATGCCCAGCTTCTGGGTCACGGTCACGTAGTGCTCGCAAATACGCATGGCGAGATCGCGGGATTCCAGCACGTTCATACCGCCAAACAGCACGAACGGCAGGTCGTTTGCCACGTTGATATCACCAATGCTAACCACTTTTTGTTTCATAGGATCGCCTTATTTAAGTGTGAATCGGAATAAAGATTAATGCAGTGTAATTTGTTTGTGCGAGATCGCGTTGATCTGCGCGCGAATCATTTCGCTGATCGGGTCTTCCGGGCATTGCTCGACGAAATAGCTTAAATCGTTCAGCGCCACATGCTCGCAGTCGAGCTGGGCATAAATCAGCCCGCGGTCGCGAATTTCGTACGGGTCTTCCGGATTAAATTGCAGCAGCACTTCGCTGGCGCGCAAGGCCAGCTCCATCTGCCGCTCTTCCATCAGTGCAGATTTCAGCGTATCCAGCAGCTTGCGGATCACTTCGGCGTTATCGGCTTCGTCGAGATCTTCGTTAAAGAGCTCGGCCACCGGGCTGATATTACCTTTCAGCCAGACATCCAGCGTATGTTCATCCAGCGTATCGCCGTTAAACGGATTGATTAACCACATCTCCCCGTCCAGCCACTCGGCACGCAGGATCATCTGCGTCGGGAAAATGACCGGCACCAGTGGAATATCCAGACGGTGCGCGATCCACAGCAAAATAGAGCCCAGCGCAACGGCGCTGCCCTGACGATTTTTTAAGACCTGGTCCAGCCATAATGCGTCAGACAGGCGATACACGCCACGCGTGTCGCAGAAACCCCACTCGCCGTAGAAAAGCTCCAGCAGCTTTTCCAGTTGCCAGTCCTGCGGACGCGCCTGATTGATCTCTTCGCGCGCCAGGCTGACCAGACTTTCCAGCTCATCGTAGACATACTGCGACGTAAAATCGTCGCGAATCATCTCCGAAATCAGGATCATGCCATCGCAGAGCGGCACTTTATTAAATTCGAAATCGGCTAAGGACCTCATGACTTACCCCAGTAACGGTATTCTAGTGGTGGCGAGTTTAATGATGATGTACAGCACCACCAGACCCAGCAGAAAGGCGATAAACCCGACCTGCTGGCTGCGCGGACGACGACGTCCAGGCGCGATAAAACCCAAAACGATATATACCCATCATACTTCAAGCTGCATGCGCGTTGGCTGCGCTCGCTCACCTCAGTCACATAGTTAACTATGCTCCTGAGGACTCGCTCTCTTGCCGCCTTCATGCAACTCGAATTATTTTGGGTATAGATGATAACGCCAAACAGCTTTTCAGTCAGCCATGCGCCTTTATCAGTAAATGGCAGATAACCTGTTTTCACTGCCACTGCCACTGCCCCAGCGTCAGACGCTCGTTACCGCCGTAGTCGCGGCAGGTCTCGACAGCAGCATAACCCGTCTGCCTGAAAAGCCCACGCACCGCCTCCCCCTGCGTCCAGCCATGCTCCACCAGCAGCCAGCCGCCGGGCAGGAGATGTTGTCGTGACGTTGTCACAATGTGTTCCAGATCGGCCAGCCCTGCATTACCTGCGACCAGCGCCGTCAGCGGTTCAAAGCGAACATCCCCCTGCGCCAGGTGCGGGTCGTGTTCGTCAATATAGGGCGGATTACTGACAATCATCGCGAACGTCTGCTTCTCCAGCGCACTGAACCAACTGCTTTGCAGCACGGTCACATTAGTCACGCCCAGTCGCTCAACGTTACGCTGCGCCAGTGCCACCGCGTCGGGCATCACATCGACCGCCGTTACCGCGCAATCGGGCCGCTCGGTGGCGAGCGCCAGCGCGATTGCGCCAGTGCCCGTTCCGAGATCGAGAATGCGGCTGGCCGCTGCGGGTAACCGCGCCAGCGCCTGCTCCACCAGACATTCGGTGTCAGGACGCGGGATTAGCGTCGCCGCTGAGACGAACAAGGGTAACGACCAGAACTCGCGCTCCCCAACCAGATGCGCCACCGGCTCGCCGGTTTTACGGCGGGTAAGCAGCGCGGCCAGCTGCGCTTCCTGCTCTACGGTCAGTTCGGTTTCACCGAAGGCCAGCAGATACGTGCGGGCTTTTCCCGTCACATATTCCAGCAAAATTTCGGCGTCGCGCTTCGGGCTTTCACTGTCAGGGAGCGCGCCGGTGGCCAGGCGTAACCAGCTCTGAAAATCCATTATTCCTGCTCGGACAATGCCGCCAGCTGGTCGGCCTGGTATTCCTGCACGATAGGCTCAATCAGCATATCAAGCTTGCCTTCCATCACCTCATCCAGACGGTATAACGTCAGGTTGATGCGGTGGTCGGTCACGCGGCCCTGCGGGAAGTTGTAGGTACGGTTACGGTCGCTACGATCGCCGCTGCCCAGCAGGTTACGACGGGTTGACGCTTCCGCCTGCTGCCGTTTGGCCATTTCCGCCGCGTGAATACGCGCACCCAGCACGGACAGCGCTTTCGCTTTGTTTTTGTGCTGAGAGCGTTCGTCCTGACACTCCACCACAATGCCGGTTGGCAGGTGGGTAATACGGATGGCGGAGTCGGTGGTGTTAACGTGCTGACCACCCGCCCCGGAAGAACGGAAGGTATCAATACGCAGATCGGCCGGGTTAATGTCCGGCAGTTCCGCTTCCGGCAGCTCTGGCATCACCGCAACCGTGCAGGCTGAAGTGTGAATACGGCCCTGCGACTCGGTCGCCGGTACACGCTGCACGCGATGGCCGCCGGACTCAAACTTGAGACGGCCGTACACGCCGTCACCGCTGATTTTGGCGATCACCTCTTTAAAACCGCCGTGCTCGCCTTCGTTGGCGCTCATGATCTCCACGCGCCAGCGACGCGATTCGGCGTAACGGCTGTACATGCGGAACAGGTCTCCGGCGAACAGTGCCGCCTCATCACCGCCCGTTCCGGCGCGGACTTCCACAAACGCGTTACGCTCGTCGTCTGGATCTTTCGGCAGCAGAAGCACCTGCAGCTGTTGCTCCATCTCTTCTGAGCGCGCTTTGGCATCCTGCAGCTCTTCCTGCGCCATTTCGCGCATTTCAGGATCGTCGAGCATCATCTGCGCGGTTTCGATATCTTCCTGAACCTGTTGCCAGTCGGTAAAGCATTTTGAAACATCACTTAACTGCGCATATTCACGCGACAGTGCGCGAAAACGTTCCTGGTCCGCAATGGTCCCGGCATCGCCGAGCAGCGCCTGGACTTCTTCATGGCGCTCGTGCAGAGCTTCCAGTTTAGCGACGATAGAAGGCTTCATAGGCGTAAGTGCACCTTGTAATAGAAAATGGGTATAGAGCGCTATTCCAGCCCGAGGCTGTTGCGCAGAATAGTCAGGCGTTCATCGTCCCCGTCACGGGCAGCCTGCTGGAGTGATTTGGTTGGTGCATGGATCAAGCGATTGGTCAGTTTCCAGGCCAGATCCTGCATAATAGCGTGTGCGTCGCCGCCCTGTTCCAGAGCCGCTAACGCTTTGGCAGTCAGGTCATCACGCACCTGCTCCGCCTGACCGCGATATTCGCGGATGGTCTCGCTGACGCTTTGCGCGCGCAGCCAGGCCATAAATTCACTGGCTTCCTGCTCGACAATGGTTTCCGCCTGCACCGCTGCCGCTTTACGCTGGGCAAGGTTGTGCGAAATGATGCTTTGCAGATCATCCACGCTGTAGAGATAGGCGTTGGCCAGTTTGCCAACCTCCGGTTCGACATCACGCGGAACGGCGATATCCACCAGCAGCATTGGCTGATTACGACGGGATTTCAGCGCGCGCTCTACCATCCCTTTACCGATAATCGGCAGCGGGCTGGCCGTCGAGCTAATGATGATGTCCGCCTCTTTCAGACGTTCGTCGATCTCGCTCAGCGCAATCACCTCGGCCCCGACTTCGTCTGCCAGCACCTGTGCACGCTCGCGGGTGCGGTTAGCGATAACCATCTTTTTCACTTTATGCTCGCGCAGATGGCGCGCCACAAGCTCAATGGTTTCGCCCGCGCCGACCAGCATCACGGTGACGGTCGACAGGGATTCGAAGATTTGACGTGCAAGGGTACAGGCCGCGAACGCAACAGAAACCGCACTGGCACCAATGTCGGTTTCGGTTCGCACACGCTTCGCCACGGAGAATGACTTCTGGAACATACGCTCCAGCTCGCTGGCTTTCAGATGCCCTTTTTGCGAATCCGCAAACGCTTTTTTTACCTGACCGAGAATTTGCGGCTCGCCCAGCACCAGCGAATCCAGACCACTCGCGACACGCATAAGATGGCTCACCGCATCGTTATCCTGATGCCAGTACAGGCTCTTACGCAGCTCGTCTTCGTTGAGATTGTGGTAGTCGCATAACCAGCGGATCAGCGCTTCATGCAGGTTATCCTGCTCTTCCACGCTTAAGTAAAGCTCGGTACGGTTGCACGTCGAGAGCACCACCCCGCCCTGCACCATCGGTTGTGCAAGCAGGCTATCCAGCGCCAGGTCGAGCGTATCCGGCGAAAACGTGACGCGTTCTCGCAGCGAAACCGGGGCGGTTTTGTGGTTGATGCCGAGTGCTAATAGGGTCATGTTGAGCGGGAGTAGTACCAGCGTTAATAAGGTTAGCAAGACGCATCATACAGGATGCGCGAGATCAATAAAAGAGACTGCCCCCTTTCGGAGTAATAGGTTACTCAACGCTTTGAGATAATTTGAACGTAGACGGTGACACCCTTCAACGCTAGCATTAACAGTTATAACTGCAACGTATCTCAAGGATTTGTCCTCATTATGACCCGACTGATTCGCCTGCTGCCGCTGGCAGCACTGGTTCTGACCGCATGTTCTGTCACTCAACCAAAAGGCCCGGGCAAAAGCCCTGACTCACCACAGTGGCGTCAGCACCAGCAGGACGTACGTAATTTAAGTCAGTACCAGACCCGCGGCGCGTTTGCTTATCTCTCTGACGAACAAAAGGTTTATGCCCGCTTCTTCTGGCAGCAAACGGGGCAAGATAACTACCGCCTGCTGCTGCTGAACCCGTTGGGCAGTACCGAGCTGGAGCTTAACGCTAAGCCGGGTGAAGCGCAGATCACGGATAACAAAGGCCAGCACTACACCGCCACCGACGCGGAAGAGATGATTGGCAAACTGACCGGAATGCCTATCCCGCTGAACAGCCTGCGCCAGTGGATCCTGGGCCTGCCGGGTGACGCCACCGACTACACCCTGGACGATCAGTACCGTCTGAGCCAGGTGAACTACACGCAGAATGGTAAAACCTGGAAGGTGGTGTACAGCGCCTATGACAGCAACAGTAAACCGTCGCTGCCGTCGAATATGGAGCTGACGCAGGGTAGCCAGCGCATCAAGCTGAAAATGGACAACTGGATCGTTAAATGATGACCCACTGGCCCTCTCCGGCAAAACTTAACCTGTTTTTATATATCACCGGCCAACGTGCTGACGGGTATCACATCCTGCAGACGCTGTTTCAGTTTATCGATTATGGCGACACGCTCTCGATTGAGCTGCGTCAGGACGGGCAGATCTGTCTGCTGACGCCGGTGGAAGGCGTAGCGCATGAGGATAACCTGATCGTGCGCGCCGCGCGTCTGCTGATGAACGCAGCGGCTGACACCGGGCGCTTGCCCGCCGGGAGCGGTGCGGATATTCGCATTGAGAAGCGTCTGCCGATGGGCGGTGGGCTGGGTGGCGGTTCATCCAATGCCGCGACCGTCCTGGTCGCCCTGAATCATCTCTGGGGCTGCGGATTGTCAACGGATGAACTGGCCGCGTTAGGGTTAACGCTGGGGGCGGATGTCCCGGTGTTTGTGCGCGGTCATGCAGCATTTGCTGAAGGGGTGGGTGAAATCCTCTCCCCGGTTGAACCGCCGGAAAAATGGTACCTCGTAGCCCATCCAGGCGTCAGCATTCCGACTCCGGTCATCTTCAAAGATCCTGAGCTGCCACGCAATACCCCGGCGCGGTCAATAGAAACGTTATTAAATTGTGAATTCAGCAACGATTGCGAGGTTATCGCAAGAAAACGTTTTCGCGAGGTTGATGCGGCGCTTTCCTGGCTGTTAGAATACGCGCCGTCGCGCCTGACTGGTACAGGGGCCTGTGTCTTTGCTGAATTTGACACCGAATCCGCCGCTCGTCAGGTGCTTGAGCAAGCGCCGGATTGGCTGCATGGTTTTGTAGCGCGCGGGATGAACACCTCCCCCCTACAGCAGGCCATTCTGGCGCAGACTGAGTTTCGGTGACAACGTCACCCTGTTCCAGACGTTGCATCGCGCTCTTTAATACACCGCCTGGATAGCATTTCGCCTGGCCCCGCACAGTTTGCGGCGAACGCTATCCACCACTGGACGCATGCCTGAGGTTCTTCTCGTGCCTGATATGAAGCTTTTTGCTGGTAACGCCACCCCGGAACTAGCACAACGTATTGCCAACCGCCTGTACACTTCCCTCGGCGACGCCGCTGTAGGTCGCTTTAGCGACGGCGAAGTCAGCGTACAAATTAACGAAAATGTACGCGGTGGTGATATTTTCATCATCCAGTCCACCTGTGCTCCAACGAATGACAACCTGATGGAATTGGTTGTTATGGTCGATGCCCTGCGTCGCGCTTCTGCAGGCCGTATCACTGCTGTAATCCCTTACTTTGGCTATGCCCGCCAGGACCGTCGCGTCCGTTCCGCGCGTGTGCCAATCACCGCTAAAGTTGTCGCGGACTTCCTGTCCAGCGTTGGCGTTGACCGCGTACTGACCGTTGACCTGCACGCAGAGCAGATTCAGGGCTTCTTCGACGTCCCGGTTGATAACGTATTCGGCAGCCCAATCCTGCTGGAAGATATGCTGCAGCTGAACCTGGACAACCCAATTGTGGTGTCTCCGGACATCGGCGGCGTGGTACGTGCTCGAGCTATCGCTAAGCTGCTGAACGATACCGACATGGCAATCATCGACAAACGCCGTCCGCGCGCTAACGTTTCTCAGGTGATGCACATCATCGGTGACGTTGCTGGCCGTGACTGCGTGCTGGTTGACGACATGATCGATACCGGCGGTACGCTGTGTAAAGCCGCTGAAGCGCTGAAAGAGCGTGGTGCCAAGCGCGTGTTCGCGTACGCGACTCACCCGATCTTCTCCGGTAACGCGGTAAACAACCTCCGTAACTCCGTCATTGACGAAGTTGTGGTATGCGATACCATCCCACTGAGTGACGAGATCAAGGCACTGCCAAACGTGCGTACCCTGACCCTGTCCGGGATGCTGGCCGAAGCGATTCGTCGTATCAGCAACGAAGAATCCATCTCTGCAATGTTCGAACACTAATCGAACACGGCCGAAAAACCCGCTGCGGCGGGTTTTTTTGTTTCTGATATTTATTAATGCTCTAAATAATTCGGGTTGCAGGAAGGCGGCAAGTGAATGAATCCCAGGAGCTTACTCAAGTAAGTGACTGGGATGAATGAGCGCAGCCAACGCATCTGCAGCGCGAAGTATGACGAGCAATGATTAATGCCTCCTTCACCTGCCATTCATATGACAGATGATGCGCATACGGATGATAGATAATTGTGAAAAACATCACTTCCTCACATGTTCTGCCCTTTCGCGCCCTCATCGACGCATGCTGGAAAGAGAAATACACCTCGTCACGCTTTATCCGTGACCTGATTGCCGGGATCACCGTTGGTATTATCGCCATTCCGCTGGCCATGGCGCTGGCGATTGGCAGCGGCGTGGCTCCACAGTATGGCCTGTATACCTCGGCCGTCGCCGGGATCGTGATTGCCCTCACGGGCGGTTCGCGTTTCAGTGTGTCCGGCCCTACCGCTGCTTTTGTGGTGATCCTCTATCCGGTATCACAGCAGTTTGGTCTGGCAGGCCTGCTGGTTGCCACGCTCATGTCTGGCCTCTTTTTGATTCTCTTTGGCCTGGCCCGCTTTGGCCGGCTGATTGAATATATTCCCCTTTCCGTAACGCTGGGATTCACCTCCGGGATCGGCATCACCATCGGAACGATGCAAATTAAAGATTTCCTGGGGCTGCAGATGCCTCACGTTCCTGAGCACTATCTGCAGAAAGTGGGGGCACTGTTTATGGCACTGCCCACGGCCAACCTGGGCGATGCCGCCATCGGGATCGTTACGCTGGGTACGCTCATCGTCTGGCCGCGCTTAGGCATTCGTCTGCCTGGCCACCTGCCCGCGTTGCTGCTGGGCTGCGCGGTGATGGCCATCGTCAACATGTTTGGTGGTCATGTCGCCACCATCGGCTCGCAGTTCCACTATGTTCTGGCGGACGGTTCTCAGGGCAGCGGTATTCCCCAACTGTTACCACAGCTGGTTCTTCCCTGGGACATGCCCGGTTCCAGCTTTACCTTAAGCTGGGATTCGCTGCGCGCACTGCTGCCCGCCGCCTTTTCAATGGCGATGCTGGGGGCGATTGAATCTCTGCTCTGCGCCGTAGTGCTCGATGGCATGACCGGTACCAAGCACAAAGCCAACAGCGAGCTGGTCGGCCAGGGCTTAGGTAACCTCATCGCTCCGTTCTTCGGCGGTATTACAGCCACCGCGGCTATCGCCCGTTCTGCGGCCAACGTGCGCGCGGGTGCAACCTCACCGGTTTCAGCGGTTATCCACTCTCTGCTGGTGATCCTCGCGTTGCTGATCCTCGCGCCGCTGCTCTCCTGGCTGCCGCTCTCCGCCATGGCTGCCCTGCTGCTGATGGTGGCCTGGAACATGAGCGAAGCGCATAAGGTGGTGAACCTGCTGCGTCGCGCACCGAAAGACGACATCATCGTCATGCTGATCTGTATGTCGCTGACCGTGCTGTTCGATATGGTGATCGCCATCAGCGTCGGCATCGTGCTGGCCTCCCTGCTGTTTATGCGCCGGATCGCGCAGATGACGCGCCTTTCCCCGGTAAACGTGGAGGTGCCTGATGATGTGCTGGTGTTGCGGGTAATCGGTCCGCTGTTCTTCGCTGCGGCGGAAGGCCTGTTCAGCGATCTGGAATCCCGCATTGCGGGCAAACGGATTGTGGTGCTGAAATGGGATGCCGTACCGGTGCTGGACGCCGGTGGGCTGGACGCCTTCCAGCGCTTTGTAAAACGTCTGCCGGAAGGCTGTGAGCTGCGGGTGAGTAATCTGGAATTTCAGCCGCTGCGCACTATGGCGCGCGCTGGCGTGCAGCCGATCCCTGGCCGCCTTGCCTTCTATCCCAACCGCGACGCCGCGTTAGCGGATCTGTGATTCATCTGATGCGGAGAAACGTCTCTGCATCATTATCCCTATCGCCTGCTGGAGCCATTCAAGCACAGCAGGCGTCATCCACGTCCCTTTCATCAGATGCGGCTCCTGCTGCATAGCAGCGCGAAACTTTTGCTGCGTCTCAGGGTTTGTTCCTGCATATGACTGGAACAACGCCAGCCAGGTTTCAGCCAGCTTTTGCGCCTCGTCAGAGGCGGGATCGAGATTTTCCCGCTGCGCCTGGTGCAGCTTCGCCACCAGCGGCGGCCACTCCATCATGCGGTCAAAGTAGTGTTTCCGTGTAAAAGCCATCTCATCGGCAGAGAGATACTTTTCCCAGATGGCCAGCTTCGATTCGGCAAACGCCCGCGTGATGTAGTCGGTCATCTCTGCGGTGATGCCCGTTTGCTCACGCATTTGCGGTTCGACGCTGTGCATCTCGTTCAGCCGGGTGAGAAACTCCGGCTTGCCGGCAGTGTCCTGCTCCAGGCGCTCCATCCAGCGCGTCGCGAGATCCATCGCCCGTGGGTCAGAAACGGGTATGTGCTGTTCCAGCAGCGTGTTGGCCTCGGTAACCAGCCCTGACCAGACAGCCGCCAGCGCATCTTTCTGCACCGCAAACGGCAGTTGCTGTAACTCTTCTTTGCTAAACCAACGATCGTACATATTCATTAACTCCAGAGTCTGTAGCCAGGATTCCAGATCGGGGGTTTCATCGCGGGTAAGCCCGGTGCGCAAGTCCACCAGCCTGTCACGCAGCGTGTTAATGCTGCGCAGCTGTTTATCCAGCAAACTGATTTGCGCATCGAGGAGTTCCGTTAACGAAAGCGACGCCTGCTCCAGAAAATCCCTGATTTCAGCAAGCTCCAGCCCCGCTTTTGCCAGTGCCTGAATCATATGCAAGCGCTGTACATCCGCCAGATTATAAAGCCGGTAGCCTGCCGCGCTTCTGGCAGAAGGCAGCAATAACCCTGTTTGCTCATAGTGATGCAATGTGCGCACGGTGATCCCAGCGCGTTTTGCCAGTTCACCCACCTGAATCAACATAACTGCTCCTTTTATTTTGCCAGTGACGCCACTCTGGTGCCTTACGTTACGTGAGGGTCAACCCCTCAGGCAAAAAAAAACGACTCCATCTGGAGTCGTTTCAGTGTTCTTTATTCTATGCGCACTAGCTGTGCTTATGCTGGTCGCGGCGGCAGCGTTTGTCGTAATGGCGCACCCACCAGTATTTATCACACACTTCCTCATGACCGCTCACACGCGCCCCGGCGAGCCACAGAACCGCCCCCAGGAAGATGCTCAATACCGCACCATGCGCAAAGTATTGTGGGAGATCAAGCTGCGGCAATTGGTTTAAAATTGAATAACCCACACCGGCTACCATCACGAACAGCCCCAACCCCATCAGCACGTTACCGAGTAACGAAGCGTTTTTGCGTTTCATATGTCACCTCCGGAACTTTGGGTTGTAGGGAATAAGTCCCTATTCCTTGTGTGTAAAGTATAGACAACGCCCCTTTTATGAGTTGCGTCAATGATCACAATTACAGATTACTCCCAAACAAAAATTTACAAATAACGCATTGAACAACTTGAAATTCTAATTGTTCAAATAAGTAATTATTCGTATTTCGCTGTTAAGGTCGCAGAATTTTGTCAAGCGGCGCGCCAGACAGTAAACTACGCGCCAGATCTGGAACCCATTAGGAATTGAATCGTGACGATTAAACTGATTGTCGGCCTCGCCAACCCAGGCGCAGAGTACGCTGCAACCCGCCACAATGCCGGGGCCTGGTACGTTGATCTGCTGGCCGAACGGTTACGAGCTCCCCTGCGTGAAGAACCAAAATTCTACGGGTATACCTCACGTATCAATCTCGCCGGTGCGGATGTGCGCCTGCTGGTGCCTACCACCTTTATGAACCTGAGCGGCAAGGCCGTGGCGGCAATGGCAACGTTTTATCGCATCAATCCGGATGAGATTCTGGTTGCTCACGATGAGCTGGACCTGCCGCCAGGGGTGGCAAAGTTTAAACTGGGCGGCGGCCATGGCGGACACAACGGTCTGAAAGATATCATCAGTAAGCTGGGTAATAACCCGAATTTTCACCGTTTGCGCGTAGGAATCGGCCATCCGGGCGATAAAAACAAAGTTGTTGGTTTTGTGCTGGGTAAGCCCCCGGTTTCTGAGCAGAAACTGATTGATGAGGCGGTAGACGAAGCGGCGCGCTGCACTGAAATCTGGCTCAAAGATGGGTTAACCAAAGCGACAAACCGCTTACATGCTTTCAAAGCGCAATAATCTGCCCGATACGGCATTTTTACCGCGCGGTAGGCGGGTTACGTGTATAATAGGCGTAGTTATTTACTTTTCATCAGTCGGTTATCGTTAACGGATTGATTATCAAGATATTAAGGTGATTTAGAAATGGGATTCAAATGCGGTATCGTCGGTCTGCCAAACGTGGGCAAATCCACCCTGTTTAACGCGCTTACCAAAGCGGGTATCGAAGCGGCGAACTTCCCGTTCTGTACCATCGAGCCTAACACCGGCGTTGTGCCAATGCCCGACCCGCGTCTGGACCAGCTCGCGGAAATCGTGAAGCCGCAGCGCATTCTGCCAACCACCATGGAATTCGTGGACATCGCGGGCCTGGTGAAAGGTGCATCCAAAGGTGAAGGTCTGGGTAACCAGTTCCTGACCAACATCCGTGAAACCGAAGCGATCGGTCACGTGGTGCGTTGCTTCGAGAACGACAACATTATCCACGTAGCGGGCAAAGTAAACCCGGCGGAAGATATTGATGTAATCAATACCGAGCTGGCGCTGTCGGATCTGGATACCTGCGAACGTGCGATCCACCGTATCTCCAAGAAAGCCAAAGGTGGCGATAAAGACGCCAAAGCCGAATTAGCGGTACTGGAAAAATGTCTGCCACAGCTGGAAAACGCAGGTATGCTGCGCTCTCTTGACCTGAGCAAAGACGAGAAAGAGCTTATCCGCTACCTGAGCTTCCTGACGCTGAAGCCAACCATGTACATTGCCAACGTGAACGAAGACGGTTTTGAAAATAACCCGTACCTCGATCAGGTTCGTGCTATCGCCGAGAAAGAAGGTTCTGTCGTTGTTCCGGTTTGTGCCGCTGTAGAAGCCGATATCGCCGAGCTGGATGACGAAGAGCGTGACGAGTTCATGGCCGAGCTGGGACTGGAAGAGCCAGGTCTGAACCGCGTTATCCGCGCAGGTTATGCCCTGCTCAACCTGCAGACCTACTTCACCGCTGGGGTGAAAGAAGTGCGTGCGTGGACTATCCCTGTTGGCGCAACGGCTCCACAGGCTGCGGGCAAGATCCACACCGATTTCGAGAAAGGCTTCATCCGTGCGCAGACTATCGCGTTCGAAGACTTCATTACCTACAAGGGTGAGCAAGGCGCGAAAGAAGCTGGCAAGATGCGTGCTGAAGGGAAAGACTACATCGTTAAAGATGGCGATGTGATGAACTTCCTGTTTAACGTCTGAGTCGATATGAATGAAAAAAATCCACGCTTTGGCGTGGATTTTTTTATTATTAGAAGTAATCGGCGGAATTATCTTTATATTATGGCTTTAGCGCCTAAATACACGGCACGGGATAATAACCGTACTATGTTGTATTTATAAAAAAGTATCCTCGGGTGCCCTATCGAACAATTCACCTGCCATTTGGAAAATTCTATCGTGCTGGACCAGCTTGTTTTTCCACTCCAGCGGAATACCGGAATAACCATACAACGCACCTGCTATTTGTCCCGCCGTCGCCGCAACGCTGTCAGCGTCATCGGCAAGATTGGCAGCCAGCAGAATCGCATCCCGAAAATTATCAGTATTCCATACGGACCACATCGCGGCCTCAAGCGTATCGATTACGTAACCACTTGAGCGGATTTGGTCACGGCTTTTATTTTTGTATTCACCTGCGTTGATAACCATTACACGCGCGCAGAGAGGGAAAACATGAGGTGAAAAAGTTTGTTCTTTTGAATAACCATTTATCAAATAATGCAGTATCAACCCCAGAAACTGGCATGCATTAATAGATTCCACCGCGCCATGGGTAGCCCGGCTCTGAGCCTGAGATTCAAAATAAATGGCGCGCAACGATTTTCGACGAAAGATCGACACCGGTGCCTGACGAATCACTGCCGCATTACCCGCAGTATGTTTTTCTGTATTACCATACCAAGATGGTCCAACGCGCATATACTGTTCTAGAGCAAAGCGTGTTGTATTTCCAATGTCGAAACAGCGTCCATTACTGCTATTTTCTCCTTTTAAATACCAGTTCAAAAGATACTGTCTCAGTACATCAGTATGCATTCTTTTTTCGGAAAGATATGTTTCTGCCACACATAATGCCATTGAGGTATCATCTGTCCACTCCCCAGGATTTAACTGAAAAGGTCCACCGCCCAGCATATCATGTACATATTCACTGTCTCTTTTTTTAAACTCAAGGGTTGTTCCGACTGCATCTCCAACAGCCAAACCAACAAATGCTCCAAGCGCTTTATTGCGGGAAATCTCTACCGACGAAATTAATGGTAATGTTTGATCCCATGCATGAATGGAAGAAACAGATTCATCACTGTCACGTTTTACAGCCTTACGGACATTTACGGGCATATAGCAACGATAGCGATCGGCATAATGATTAATTATTGAATCTTCGACATGTAGGTCGATCATGGTATTTCCTTTAATTCTATGTTCGTAACTCCAAGCTCATCTGACCTGCTGATAACCTCAAACGTTGTATTGGGTTTAAAGAGTACTTCAGTTTCAGTAGCATTGAATTCTGACAAAAAGTCAATTTTCCTGCCCGAAACCCCTTCAATACGCATTTGAATCGGTCCGCTGAATCCTTGGTTAATATCAGTACTTACAAAGGCGGGATCGATAACCGTTTTGCCTGGAGTATAGCCTTCCAAAATATTTGAAGGTAAGCTATTCATTCCTCGGAAAGTCTCACCGCTGTATACCGGAAGCTGATCCAGACCATCATTTATATGTTGAGTAAATGCTTCCATTTCTTTGGTCATGGGTTTCATACCTCGTAATGCAGGATTCACCATCTGGTACCCCGGATCCGTAGTATAACCATATAATGCACCTACTTGTTCATCACTCAGTAATGCAGACAAAGCAGGATCACGATTATCCGCGAGCTCCCTGCCGCGGCTAATCCAATTTTCTGCCCTTTGTTTCCCTACAGCTTCAGCTAAACTCATCTTGGGCATCGCCGGCGCGATTGCGGGTTCAGCAACAACACGCGGCATAGATTTCCCAGCACGCCACGCATCAAATCGTGCCCCGCCTTTCATGCCAGCCCCGCCGCCGATAACGGAGCCGATTAGCATCCCCCATTTCTGACCGTCGCTACCTTCGCCAAAAAGCATCCCACCCGCGTAGCTACCAATAGTTCCACCGCCCATTGCACCGAGAGTGCTCAGAAGTGCAATTGCCGGACTGGCCAGCACCGCCACCGCTCCGGCACCAACGGCGAGCATCGTCCAGTTTACCCATTCAGGAATTTCAGGACTTATTTCATCGGTCTGGACCTTGCCTCCACCAATGATAACATTACGCGAACCCTGGCTAATCTCAGCGCTGCATGTCAGCTTATCGCCAGTGCGAGAAGCAGGAAAGTTGTTGATGTAAACCTTTATCGAACCTTCGGCAACCCGTTGCAGGCTGCCGCTGTGTTCGTCACACTCTCCAGCCGATAGATGAGCGCGGATAGCCTTTCGGCTGTTGATAAAAACATTGGGCGAACCTTCTTTCAACGTACCCGTAGTGTGACGCGGTGCCCATGACATACTTCCCAGGACCTCACCCAAACCACCGGCAGCACACGCCCCTGCGGCGACAGCAGAAACGGCTACCAGAGCGGTCCCACCGGTAACAACAACGGCAGCTGCTCCCAGAATTGCCCCACCTACAAGCCCAGCGATCATCCATCCTTTTGAGGCTGTATGAGCAATCTCGTCATCTACACGTGCGGCCAGACATTCGGACATGACTATTTGGCTCTCTGCGCCATCAGATACTTGCGGATCTGATCTGTTGAGTTAAGGTCGTCAGAACCTGAGACCTGGCGGCAAACAGAAAGCTGTGAAACTAAGTGGTGGGATTTTTCTGCAGAAAGGGTCCACAGCGCGTAACGAAGAGGCTGACTGCCCGGGACAGGCGCAATACTTAAAGGTGCCCCCTGCTTATCAAAAAGTAAATAGTGTCCCTCTTTCGCCCGCTGAAGCGAAAGATGCCCGTAAAGCTCCTGAATGTTTTTAAACACGCTGAGTATCTTACTCTCGCTATCAAGTGCAAAAAATGGCCCCTCTGTGTTGGCCTCAAGCATGTCTCTGGTTTCGGTCGGAGCTGGCTTATGGAACTTGATACTGCGGATAATTGCTTGATATTGATTGTGATAATAATCGCTAAACTCACCAGGACAGGTACCGATGTAACACACCATTTTTCGCCCAGCGGGATGCTCGTCCATTAAAATAATGGTCTGCTTCTGAAAAACGGTCGTACCATCATTTTTAAAATGATAAAAAAGCTCCGCAGCCGCGTGATTATCAACAGTGGTCATATGCGAGGACGTCAGGTTAAAATCTGGTACGGTAATTTCTAACTCACGCACCAGACGAGTTGCCACATCATGCACACTCTCATCTTTTTTTACACTGGCACGAGAAACAACGAAGGTAAACTCACTGGCACCATTTTCGCTCAGGGTAAATAAATTCATGGTTCTGTCTTTATATACATCTGGTAACGCCAGGGTAGCTTCCTGGAGAATATATTCAGCCATTTGAGTTACTCTTATTTGTTGGCATTAATAACAAAAAAACCATCCACTTCCTGCTGAATTGCCGTCTGGTGGGATGCCCCTGGCGCATCGATGGCATTGCTGCCATCAGCAGGGTTAAGATGCAATTCCCCGGAAAGCGTGTTTATTTGTGCACTCTGTTTTGCGGTAAAGTTAAAGTTATTGCCAATGATGTTCACGCTCCCGTCTTTTGATAATTCGATAGCGCTTTCACCACACTCCAGCCTCAACGTATTGCCCGCTGAAATAATAAAGTTATTAACAACTTTATCGCTGCGGCTGTTGCCCGTCAGGCAGACCACATCCCCTTTAACCCCTGCCTTCTGATTTTTTGCCACCCGTAAGGTTTCATCCTCTCCCACATATTGGGTTCGATTTTTTTCCGTGGCATGCGATTCATCATTTTTGACGTTGATATCGAGATTGCGCTCGGCCTGGATCCACACCTGCTCCGCACCCGCCTTGTCCTCAAACCGCAGGGCGTTGGCGTTATCCACGGAGCCATCTTTCGTGCGGCTCATAAAGCCCATCTGCGTCGCCGCTGCCGGCAGCGCCCACGGTGGCATGCTGGCATCGTTGTACACGCGCCCGGTGATAATCGGACGGTCCGGATCACCGTTGATAAAGTCCACCACCACCTCATCGCCCACGCGCGGGATCTGCACCCCGCCGTAACCCTGGCCCGCCCAGGCGCTCGACACACGCACCCAGCAGGAGCTGGTGTCGTCCCCTTTTGCCAGACGGTCCCAGTGGAATTTCACCTTCACGCGGCCATATTTGTCCGTCCAGATGCTCTCTCCCTGCGGCCCGACAACCTTCGCCGTCTGCGGGCCGTAGGTGCGCGGCCACGCCGTGGACTGCGCCGGACGGAACGACACCGACGCCGGGATAACCGTGAAATCGATGCGGTGGATGGTCTCCCCTTCGCCGCTGGCATAGCGGTTCTCTTCCAGATGATACCCGGCCGCCGTCACCAGATAGTCACCGTTATCGCTGAAGAACGGTGCGTTGGTCAGGGTGAAGGTGTGGCCCGGCGCAATACCCGCTGCCGTGGCCGTGGCCTGAATCTGCTGATGCTCCACCTGCCAGCGCTCCTGGCGAATGCGGGCGTAGAACTCCGCATGCCCGGTCTCCACAAAGCGCCCAGGCCAGTCATACACGTCAATGCTGCCCGGTTTCGGCGACGCCGGGTTCTGCTGCGCCTGGAACAGCCACGCGTTCGGCTTGCGGAAGTCGTAGTCGTCGAGGCTGTAAATGCCCGGCGTGACGCTGTCCTCCAGCGCCCACTGGCTGATGCCCTCTTCGTCCGTGCTGCCGCCGGACGGCGTCTGGTGATAGGGGATGACCTCGTAACCGCTGAACGGCTGATGCTGCGTGGCGGCATCGGTGAGCACCAGGGTGTGTTTATCGGCCTCGTGGCTGAAGTAATACGCTATTCCCTCCAGCTCCATCAGGCGGCTGATGAAGTCCAGGCTCGACTCCTGATACTGGACACAGTAGTCCCACACCCGGTAGCTGCCGGTGAGCTTATCTTCCACGTTGACCTGATGCTCGCCCAGCAGGGTTTTCACAATCTGCGGCACCGTCTGCCCCTGGAAGATACGCAGGTTACGGTCGCGCTTCATCGGCCACAGGTCCGGCTCCACCGTCAGCTGATACACCGCATAGCGCGTGCCCGTCAGCTCAACGGCGCTCACCGCCACGCGCGTGACTTTGCCGTTGATATAGCGCGGGGTAAGCAGGTTCTGGGTCGGGATGGTCACCGTGACCGGCTGGCCCAGCAGTTTGCTGCGGTCGATACGCGCATCCGTGCCGAGCAGGGTCAGCGTCAGGGCGAACGACTCGGACATCGCCTCGCGGCCGGAGAGTTTCCAGAAAAGCAGCCCCTCGACGGGGAGCTGAACGGTAATTCGGTTGAGCATAATCGTTATTCCATATGGCTTATGCGACACAAATGATTACGTCAGTAGATCTGACATGCTGAATACTATTCTGATTCAGCCGACTTATTTATGGCGGGTTGACTTTTTATGAGATAAATAAGTGAACCTATCTTTGCTATTTCAGACAGGACAAGAAGAGAGATATTTACTTTTAATCCGCCCCATCCTAATCCACCTGCAATCATAGGAAAAAAAGGTACTGAGCTTCGTAAAGTGATAATGCGCAAAACCTCAAGTGACAATGAAAACTTAACAGCATAATGCTTTTTCTTGAAAAAAAACCACGCAGAAAAAAGCAACACCAGCGGTATCAACACATAAAAAAGGTAATACGTCCCCTGCAACGTATCATCTACCCCTCCGAACCATGTCATGTACACTAGCAAAGCCAGATTCACTAATGCTGAAACCCAATCCCCACCCAGAAAACCCCAGGAATCAATGGCGTAATACACAGCCCCAATGACATCCATGACACCCCAAAAGTAGAATATTTTTTCTCTCGCAGTCATACTGGGCACCAACGTAATTTAAATTTCGCAAAGAAAATTTATTTTCGTCAATCAACGCGAGTCATTTAAACTACGTTCTGTTTTCCTGTTGCTCATCAAATAGAGCATAGAATATAATTTCAGACACTCAGATAAAACAAACAACCCTAAATTCAGCCAAGCGTTTGATATTCCAGACACGGTTACTAACAGAGGAAATAGCGTTACTGAACATCTGAAAGAAATAAACCGCAAAACCTCTTGGATAATCGCAAACTTAATCGCATATGTTTTTCTTTTAAAGAAGAACCAGGCAGAAGCAAATAGCGAAAGTAAGAGAACTAAATCCAAAATAAAAAAAAGGAATACCAGAGCACTATAACCACCGCTTGCAACATCGCTGGAAAGGCCACTAAACGCCAAGATATCAGAAATAAATGGAATTCTACCCTGCCGAATTGCATTCACAAAATAAAGCATGACTGCCAGGACATCCATACATCCCCAGAAATACCATAATTTATTTTTTAAATTCATAATCTTCTTCTCTGACTCCCGGTATCCATTGCCATGATTTACCACTTACAGCCCAGGCATCATCCCCTTCCTGATACTTTTGATAAATCGATCGTGCTTCACCATATCGCCTGATTACAGACTTTTCCGATATCAAGGCACGAGAAACATTATCTAAATCATCAGGTAAAGGCGTCCAATGTTGAATTTTATCACGTGACGTATTCATATAATCTTTGCCGTCAGATCCAAAAACTCGCCCCTCATCCCCCATACTTGTCAGTCGGTTTATCGCCATAATCAGAACATTTTTTGTGCCATGATAATCATTGTCTACCGTCTTCCAATATCCAGGCCCATATTGAGCCGTGGCGGGAACAAACGTATCTCTCGTTGGAGAAGGTTTTCCGAACAGAGCCACATTATGGCGATAGCGCTCGATGATGTAATTTACAAAAGCCGAGTTGTACATCGTCGGATCAACACAAAATAAATCACCCGATTCAGCGATGAAAAAAGGGTAAGTGGATTTTGTACGTTGGCGTTGAGCAATTAAAACCACTTCCCCTGAGTCAATTAATCGCTCAATCTTATTCAGGTTCTGAGCATATAGCGGATCAAATACCGCGTTAGGGTTAAATTCGAAGCGATGTCGTATACTCAGGCCGTCTATGCTGTGAAATGGATTAGATACTCCACGAACCACGACAAATTCACGACCTACATCGCTCCGTGCATACACAGGAGAGACAATCTTTTCGAATTCCTTTGGATGAAGTCTTTGGCTTCTAAGATCGTACACTTCCATAAGATCTCCTGTTTATATTCCTACGGATTCACCAGCCAGGTGCCAGGCTTCACGATATCCAGCGTCTGGCTACGGGTTCTGCCGTTGCCCTGCAGTTCAATGCTCACCTCACCCGCCGGCAGCTTGAGCGATGCATAGCCGTTGTTCGCCGGACGCAGCGCTTTTGGCTCGCCGTTCACTTTCAACGTCTCGCCGTCAAGAATGCGAATGTAGACCAGAGCAATCGGGCTGGCTTCAACCGGTGGCGGCGTCGGTTGCGCTGTTGCAGGCGTTGCCGCTTGTTCGCTCACCTTCGCGGTCTCCGGTTTGACATCTGGCGCGTTCGATGCGGTTTCCGTCGTGCGGGATGCTTCCGGCGCTTGCGCAGCCTGTTCTGGCGCATCGTGGCCGCCGCTGAACAGCATCGCGCCAGCGACCACCCCGACCAGCACACCCGCGGCAACCATCCCGGGGATCTTGTAACGATGCCAGTCAAACGCCGAAGCCGGTGCCTCTTCTTCCACCGGCACCAGCATGGTGCCCGGTTTTTTAGCAGTCAGCACGTCATCGATACCGGCGACCGGCATCTCGATTAACGCCGCGAACTCATCAATAGACTGCGGACGGTCTTCCATGTGCAACGCCAGGGCACGGTCGATAGCCTGCAACAGCGACAGGGAGTACCCCTGCGGCTGGATTTCCGCCAGCGGTTTGCAGGTATCCTGAATGGAACGCACCACGCTGACCGGTGGCGGTGAGCCCACGATCAGGGTGCGCAGCACCGCGCCGAGCGCGTAGATATCCGTCCACGGTCCCTGCTCGCTTTCGTTGTCGTCGGTGTACTGCTCGATAGGCGCAAAGCCCGGACGCAGCATGGTCTCGGTTTCGTCAGAGAGGTTACCGATGGTGCGACGCGCGGAGCCGAAGTCCAGCAGCACCGGCAGGCCGTTATCCTGGATCTGGATGTTATCCAGCGAAATATCGCGGTGCAGATAGCCCTCGTCATGGATGGTCTTTATTGCGCCAAACAGCATCGGCAGCGTACGACGGATCCATGCCTCGTTAATCAGCTCCGGCTTCTCCTCGCGCAGGCGAGAAAGCGTGGTGCCGCTGTAAAACAGCGTGCCCATGTAAGCCGTATCGTTTTGCACCCAGAAGCGCAACACGTGCAGCAGGTTCGGGTGGTTGAAGCGCGCCAGCAGGCGGGCTTCCTGAATGAAGCTGTTCAGCCCCGCCGAAAACGCTTTGCCAAAGCGTTCGCTGCGCAGTACCAGCGTCATGTCGTCGCCGCGCACGGCGAGCGAAGAAGGCATAAATTCTTTGATAGCGATAGTGCGTTCGAGCTGGTGATCCCAGGCGCGATAGACGATGCCGAATCCGCCGCCGCCAATCACCTCTTTAATTTCAAACTCGTTGAAGCGATACCCGACCGGGAGCGCGTTTGGGACAGTCCGATTGTTATCATTATCCGTCATCTTTTACAGTTCTCTTGATGATTATTACGCGGCAAACTGACAGTGAAACTCGCCCAGCTCGCAGGTGACATGCAGACGTCGGTACTGCTCGTCGCTGCGGCTGGCGGTAAGTAATATCTGACTCATCTGAGGCAGCAAGGTGTTGGTCAGGATCGCATCCACCATACGTCCACCTGATTCCACCTCGGTACAGCGCTGAACAATCTGTTCTACAACGCTGTCATCAAACTCGGAAATAATATTGTGATTCTCTTCCAGCCGACGCTGAATGCGTTTGAGCTGCAGGCGAACAATTTGCCCCAGCATCGCGTCGCTCAGCGGATAGTACGGCACCACCAGCAGACGGCCCAGCAGCGCCGGTGGGAACACCTCCAGCAGCGGCTGGCGCAGCGCCCCGCTTAACGCCTCCGGCTCCGGCATCAGTTCCGGATCGGCACACATGGCGCTGATAAGCTCGGTCCCGACGTTAGACGTCAAAATAATAATCGTATTACGGAAATCAATGTGACGACCTTCGCCATCCTCCATCCAGCCTTTGTCGAAGACCTGGAAGAAGATCTCATGTACGTCCGGGTGCGCTTTTTCGATTTCGTCCAGCAACACCACGCTGTAAGGACGGCGACGGACGGCCTCGGTTAACACCCCGCCTTCACCATACCCGACGTATCCCGGGGGTGCACCTTTTAAGGTGGAAACGGTGTGCGCTTCCTGGAATTCACTCATATTGATGGTAATGACGTTCTGCTCACCACCGTACAGCGACTCCGCCAGCGCCAGCGCGGTTTCGGTTTTCCCCACGCCGGACGGGCCACAGAGCATAAACACGCCAACCGGCTTGTTCGGATCGTCGAGTTTTGCCCGGGAGGTTTTCACCCGGCGGGCAATCAGATCCAGACCGTGACGCTGGCCAATCACCCGCTGGTTCAGCGTGTCGGCGAGGTTCAGTACCGCATCTATCTCGTTTTTCACCATCCGGCCCAGCGGGATGCCGGTCCAGTCAGAGACTACGGCCGCCACCACGTTTTCATCCACAGCGGCAAACAGCAGCGGTTCATCACCCTGTAAGGCGTTCAGCGCCTGCTGCTGCTCTGCCAGTTGGCTGCGCAGCTCAGCGGTATCCTCATCGCCCGCCGCAAACAGTGCGGCACGCAGGCGAATGATCTCCTGCACCAGGCTACGCTCGTCTTCCCAGCGCCGGGCCAGGGCCTCACGTTTGGCTTCATACGCGTCACGCTCTGCGGTTAATGCCGTGACGCGCTCAGATTCCCCTGCACCGACGCGCGCTTCGCGCTCCGCTATCTCAATTTCTACGTCCAGCGCCGCAAGATGGCGCAGGCAATCTTCCAGCTGCGCCGGAGGTGCACT
Organism: Enterobacter cloacae complex sp. 309I3; assembly: GCF_050031595.1. Classification (NCBI taxonomy): domain Bacteria; kingdom Pseudomonadati; phylum Pseudomonadota; class Gammaproteobacteria; order Enterobacterales; family Enterobacteriaceae; genus Enterobacter; species Enterobacter cloacae complex sp. 309I3. The sequence continues at coordinate 2,873,598 of NZ_JBLGWI010000001.1, forward strand.
CTGGCTCACCGCCACGCGAGCGCAGGCCGTATCCAGCAGCGCAACGGCTTTATCCGGCAGCTGACGGGCCGGAATGTAGCGATGCGAAAGCTTCACGGCTGCGCTAACCGCTTCGTCGAGCAGTAAGACCTGGTGGTGGGTCTCCAGCGGCGACACGGTGCTGCGCAGCATCAGAACCGCTTTGGCCTCATCGGGTTCATGTACCTGCACCGTCTGGAAGCGACGGGTCAGCGCCGGATCTTTCTCGATGTATTTTTTGTATTCCGCCCAGGTGGTGGCGCCAATGGTACGCAGTTGTCCACGCGCCAGCGCTGGCTTCAGCAGGTTGGCGGCATCACCGGTGCCCTGCTGACCGCCCGCACCGATCAGGGTGTGGATTTCATCGATAAACAGAATGACTGGCGTGGCGCTGGACTGTACTTCATTGATTAATGCCTGCAGACGGGCTTCGAACTCGCCTTTCATCCCGGCACCGGCCTGCAGCATGCCGATATCCAGCAGCCACAACTGAATGTTTTGCAGCGGCTCCGGCACATCGCCGTCGGCGATGCGCAGCGCCAGCCCTTCCACCACCGCCGTTTTTCCGACGCCGGCTTCCCCGGTCAGCAGCGGGTTGTTCTGGCGGCGACGCATCAGGATATCGATCATCTGGCGGATCTCTTCATCGCGCCCAACCACCGGGTCAATTTTGCCTTCACGGGCACGGGCGGTCAGGTCCTGACCATACTGGGCCAGCGTTCCCTGGGCAGCAGGCACCGAACCGGCTGGCGCATCCACTGCGGCCGCGGCCTGCTGCGTCTCTTTGCTGTTGGCACAGATAGTATCGAACTGCTCAATCAGCACCTCGACGTTAAGACGGGTAAACTGCGCCGAGATGCTCTTCAACACGTTCGCCAGATTCCAGGTTTTCAGAATGCCGATCAGCAGATGGCCACCGCGGATACGGCTGACGCCAAACTTCAGCGATCCATAGACCCAGGCGCGCTCGACGGCGCTGTCGATATGTTCGGAGAGATCGGAAACGGAACTGGCTCCGCGCGGCAGGGCATCGAGCGCCGCCACGATATCGCGCGTCAGCTGCTGTTCGTCGAGGGCAAAATGACGGATCACCTGTTGCAGATCGCCATCCTGCTGCTGCATCAACTGATGCAGCCAGTGCACCAGCTCGACGTAGGGGTTGCCGCGCAGCTTGCAGAACGCGGTGGCGCTTTCCAGAGAGGTAAATAACAGCGTATCCAGTTTGCCGAAAAGCACGGCACGGCTAATTTCTGACATGTTAGTTTCCATTAACAATGATTCGGTATACGGAAGGATTACCGCTCTGCGCGATACACCAGATCGCCACGCGGGACAGGCTGTGGCTGAAGGCCCAGCCAGGTGTTGTACCCCAATCGCCCGGTGCTGCCGAGCGTGGCGCCCTGCACGGCGTCAGCGCGCAGGATCACCCGTGTTTCCCATTCAAATTCCACCCCTGCGTACTGGCGTACCCAGTCCCGCAGTTCGGTTACCCATGCTTCACCGGGCAAAAACCGGTTGTACTCTTCCGCGCTGAGTGGGCCAATCTCGATGCGAAATTTATGCTGCACGTCGCGGACCGCCACGCCCAGAAACGCAGATTCGCCCATCCGCGGCACGCGGCGTCCTGCTCCCAGCTGCGCCTGCTCGCGCGGTGTAAGCGGCATCCACTGCGGTACGTTGGCGATCAGTTTGACCGGGGCTTTAAAATAGTTACGCAGGATTTTTTCCAGACCTTCAGGATCCCGTCCGTGGCGGGTCAGGTGTCCGGCGTGGGTAAAGCGGGCATGGGCGCTCAGGCTGCCTTTGTCCATCTGGCCGGGCTGCCCCATACCAATCAACGACGCCAGATATCCCTCAAAACGTTTATTGTCGGCGCGGTCGAGGGAGACGGCAGGCTGCGCATCGGCCCAGGCGCGATAAAACAGCAGCGTCAGACGATGATGGAACAGATCGGCAAACGCGCTCAGGCTGGTGTCCTGATGATGATGGATCCGCTCGCGGGCGTACTCGGTCATGTGAACCGGCAGCGGCCCATTAGGACCAAACAGGCCGAAGCTCAGAATGGAGACCTCGTGCAGCCCGTTGCCTTCGCGCTGGCGTACCTGCGCCACCGTCGAAGGTGCAAAACTCATCGACGGCTGCTGGCCCAGGCGTAGCGGCTCGAATTTTGGCAGCGGCGCACGCCCCAGCGGGTAGCGCTCCCCGCCCTGAGCATCAATGCGCCTTAACAGCTGGAACAGATCGTAGCGCCATGGCGTCTCGCGAACCCCGCGCCAGAAACTGTCCGGCAGCGGCGTCAGACGATGGACCTTCAGTGGCGCAGTGACAACGTCGCTCATACCAGTGCCCTTTTGCCCATACGCGGCGCCCAGTAGCCGATCTCGCCGCGCTGCTGACTTTTCAGGGTGAATTCCGTGAAGCTGTTGATCGACACCAGACGGGCAAACAGCCGCTCCAGCACGCTACCGAAAAGCCAGGGACTGGCACCGGAAAACGCACGTTCATCCACCGTCAGGGTAATGCCGATGCCACGGGCGAAGACGACCGGTCCCGGCTCGGGCACGCGGCGGTGAACCGGCTCCAGCACGCAGTGACGAACCCCTTCTACCTGACGCGCAACCGGCGTCTCCGCGAGATTGGCGTACAGCCCTAACAGCTGACGCAGCGCGGCGGCACCCTCTTCGTTTTCACTGTCCATCAGGCTGAGGTAGTTCATCTGTAGCTGGCTGATCAACCTCCAGGTGCTGAACCCTTCTGCCAGCGCCGGACGCGGCGGCGTCGGCCCCTTACGCAAGGTCAGCGACTTCACCGGCATGGAGTCAGCCATAATGAACTGTCCCAGCTCCTGCTGCAGCATCAGCGGCAGATCCCGGCTGGTGCACAGCACCTCGGCCGAGATGTAGCGCAGGTTCTCCTGCCAGGGCGCATGCTGCTCATCCACCAGCGAGACAAAGACCTCCGAGCCAATGTAGCCGGTGCGGGTGCCGTAACGCAGGGCATGCTCAGAGAGCACGCGTTGTTCCCGGCGCAGGGAAAAGTAGGCCCCGTAGTTGCCCGCATCACCGCTCCAGGTGCTCCAGAACGGACGAAACGTCTGGTCGTCGCGCTGACCATCCGCACTGCCGTATATCTTGTTTACCGCGTAAATTTCGTAATCCAGCGGGCGGATGTTATCCACCACCAGATGGTATTCATGCTGGCCTTCGCTCAGCTTCTGACGCGCCGCTACCTTCGGGAACAGGTTGATCACCGGCGTGCAGTGCAGGGCCAGATGGCTGGCATCGACAACGCGCTCCAGCTGTTCATCGGTTTTATCCAGCAGAATGAAGATATCGAAGGCTTTTTCGTTTTCGCAGCGCTGGATCAGTTTGCTCAGCCCGCTCAGGCTGATGAAGCGGAAACGGGCCGGAAAAGCAAAGTACTCCTGCAGCAGACGGTAGCCGTCAAAGTTGCGCAGATCGTCCGGGAGTAGCGACTGATCCGCGTCAAACCCTTCCTGACGCAGGGCATCAGACGTCAGCACATCACGCTGCGGATGTTTGCTGACGGTCTGGCAGACCACCCCGACATGGTGCTCCATTACCAGCTCCAGCAGCTTTAACGCCTCGATATCCGGGCCGCTAAGGAAAAACTCCAGCCGGTCAAAATCAAGGTGGCCGAGGTTTTGCGGACCGTCGCAGGCAATGCGGATCCGTAAGGCGCTGCTGATCCCCTGCTGGCCCAGACCAAGCTGTGTCAGGGGCAGGTCGGCAGGCACACCGCCCAGCTCAACCTTGTCGATTTTCAGCGGCAGCAGGTTCACCTCATGCGCCGTGGTGTAGCTGCAGGTCACGCCGGTTTTCTTCAGCGCCAGGCTGTCCATCATTGTGCCGCGTGGCACGATAAAACCGTTGCTCAAATCGCCACGGCTGCTGTCAGGCTGAATTTCAGCAATCGCCATGGACGGAGTGGGCGCGAGATAGTTCGGCGCAATCATCTCCAGCAAGCGCTGGGAGAAGCGCGGAAACTCCGCGTCCATTTTCATCTGCACGCGCGAGGTCAGAAAGGCAAAGCCCTCCATCAGTCGTTCGGTGTACGGATCCGCCACTTCGATGCCGCGCATGCCCAGCCGTCCGGCCACTTTGGGATAGCGCTCGGCAAATTCGGCGCCCATCTCACGCAGATAGGCCAGCTCACGGTTGTAATATTCGAGCAGTTTACTTTCCACGATCACCCCGCATCTTTCAGTTCAAAGTGGCCGTTTTCCAGATCGACATCGGTACGAAACAGAAACTCCAGCGGGTACGGCACACACCACAAACGCCCTTTTATCTCGATGGAGAGCACGTTGTGCAGATCCAGCGAGGAGGTGTCCGACACACAGCGGACCTGCAGCCCCTGGGGCAAAATGCGGGGTTCAAAGTTGACAATGGCCTCAGTGAGTTTGCGCTGAATGTCGTGCCATTCGATATCCGACATGCGCTTTCCGGCCAGCGGCGCAACGCCAAAATTCACCACCGAACGGCTTACGTGTGGCAGCATGCTCAAATCGCCGGAGGCGTCGTGGTTGATGGTATTAAACAGCCACTGCAGATCCCGTAGCACGTTGCGACGCAGCGCGGCATGGGTGATCAGGTTGCTGTTGGCCGACTCGCGCTTTTTCTCCGGGTCGTTATCGGTGAGGCGATCGAGCAGCGAGGGCTGCATTTTATCGCGCGCCCCCACCTTCTCCTGCTTACTGCGGGCTTGCCAGCCGCTGCGCAGCAGATCGCCTTCGCCAGCAGGATTACTCATGGGCTCCATCCGTTGCAAAAGTAACGAGACTCAGCGACAGCAGCGGGCTTTCGCTTTGCTCGCTGAGCCAGGCTTTCTGCCCCAACCCTTCATACAGAGTGCCGTCATCATCAAGCGGCAGCCACTCGGTGGTGCGTGCGAGTTTAACGGCGTCAGAGGCATCGGTGGCAAAAGGATAACGCGCCGGGATCTGACACACCTGCTCCGTCCCATCGGTCAAACGCACCAGCGCATGACGCCAGACCAGATCGGTGACGCTGGCCGGAGCCTGGAAACGGATCTCCGCGATAGCGCTAAACGGCAGCCAGAAGTAACGGCCGTTAACAAGGGTTTCGCACACCGGCCCCAGACGGGCATCGCCGTCCATCAGCCATTCAAAGGTCTGCGTCTCATCATTCTCTAGCGTCCATTGCCCCGCGCTCGCCTGCGCCTGTTCAAGGGCTTCCAGACGCAGCGCGTGAGCGCGTTCATCGCTCTCGCTCAGCGCGGCGGCAAGGGTGGTCAGCCATGGCCACTGGGCTTCCGGCATGGCCGGACGACGTTCTCCCGCCATCACCTGCGCGCGCTGCAGTTCTCCCTGAATGCACTGCTCCAGCAGGGTGACGGTGGGTTTCGCCTGCGGCTTAAGCGCCAGCCAGCTTTTCAGCTGGGTCAGCGCGCGCGTCCAGTTACCGCTGAGGGTGAGAAACTGCACAAACGCGGCACGGAGATCGGCATCCGCCGGACGGGCTTTAATCTCGTTTTCAAGACGCACCAGCGCGTCGCTGAGCGACTCACCCGCCAGATGTTGATAGAGCGTATTCATAGCCATTCCTTAGTTTGCCGCGCGCCAGGCGCCCACTGCCGGGTCACGCAGCTGAGGACGCAGGGTATCAATCAGGACAATATTCAGCGTGGTGCCAGGGGTAACCCAGGCGCTCCAGACCTTCTTCACTGCAGCAATACGCGCCTGCAGTTTTGCATCGTCGCTGGCGGTTTCACGCGAGATCTCCACGGCCACCGTGCCGTTGCTTTTCCAGCCGTTCAGGGCGCTGTCGTAAGGCAGGATCATCCAGCTCTGGTCGCTGTTCGGGGTGCTGAAGACCATACGCTCTTTGTTGACGGAGGTGATCAGAGCATGTTCCGGGTCGACGCTTTGATTCAGCCCCATCACCGGGAAGCCGTGAATGTAAGTCACCGCTATCTCTTTTTGACCGCCGCTGCGGATCTGCGAGATAACCGTGTGGCCGCTCAGCCAGCTGCCGTTGCCGCAGCGGGTCGTGTCGGAATCCGGGATAAACAGCGCCGGCGCGGAAGATCCGCCTTCCCAGAAGGTGCGCAGATGGCAGCCGTCCTGGAGGGTAAACTCCTGCCACGGTGTGCGGTCAGCGGCCACCGTATTGGTTTCAGCGTTCTGGTCAGGTGGCAGTAACGCGCCGCTGGTCTGGGTCGCAGCGGGCGCCGTCTGCTGCTGTTTCACCACCAGCTTCCACTCCTGAGCTTTGTTTGCCGTTCCCTGCGCAAGTGTAGTCCCTGCCGGATCGTTGAGGGCCCAGCTCAGCTTATTCACTTTGCTGCACTGGTGTTCCAGCAGCGAGCCGAGACGCGGAACAAAGTTTTCCAGCACTGAAACGTCTTTATTGCCGTTCGCCACAATGCGCAGCGCAATCTCTGATTTACACCAGCTCTGCGGGGTGTTGTCTTTGATGTTGTCGATCCAGATATCCAGCTTCTGCGCAGGAGACTGCACGATGCGGAAATTTTCAGCCTGGGCGGTGGAGGCCACCGCCAGAAGTGCCAAACCCGATAGCCAAAGTTTCATATCGTTCCTTGTGTGTCTAGTCAGTTCCGCAGGGAAGAAATTGTGCTGCGTCAGAGAGCGTATGCAGCAAAGTGGTGTCCTGAGGGTTGCCCATCCATACCGCCAGCGCCGTATAGTTATCCTGAGCATTCCCCTCCTGTTCAGCATTCTTTTGAATGATTTGGTTCATTAAGGTCAGCCACTCCTGTGGGGTGTTGACCATATGCAGCGACTGTTTCATCTGCTCTTCGCTGACGCCGTGCCAGAAACCGTCGGTGCAGAGTAAAAAGGCATCGCCGTCTTCAACCTGCACCACGTCGCTGTAACTCGCTTCCGGGCCACCGTTTTCAATACCCAGCGCCAGATACAGCAGGTTGCTGTTGAGGTTATCGGTCTGGTGACCGGCATCTTTCATCTGCTGAACCAGGCTGTGGTCGGTGGTGACATGCCACAGCCAGCCGCGACGAAACAGGTACAGACGGCTGTCCCCGGCGTGTGCCCAGTAGGCCAGACGGTAATCCCGGTCGATAAACAGGCTGACCAGCGTGGTGCCCATCCGGCGATAGTCCTGCACCGCCTGCTGTTCGCTGAGAATGGTGCGATTCGCGGTTTGCACATAGTCACGAATATGCTGCGCATTAAGGTGTTTGTCGCCATCAAAACGGGAGATGATGCTGTTGCGGGCCAGTTCAGCGGCCACCTCACCGCCCGGCAGACCAGCGATGCCGTCACAGACGACAAAGCAGGCTGAACGTTCCCCTATGGTTTCTCCCGTCTGGTCCTGATTGCTGGCGCGCGTTCCCTGGCGGGAGAGAGAAGCCGTTGCGATATTCATTTTTCTTCCGATCCGCTCTGTGAGTCTTTGTACTGATTGACCTCCATGTCATAGGCATGAAGGAACGCTTCGCCAAACAGGGTGTGGAAGTCATCCTCAATCTCACCGGCCGTCTCGCCATAGCTGCGAACAAAGTAGTCCCACAGCGCGGCTTTGCGGCTGCCCGGCAGCGCCAGACGAGAGGTCATGCCGTTCTGCTTCGCCTGCTCTTCCAGTTGCTCCGGATTAAAGGACTGCAGCATCGCGGCGATGATGGCGCGGATACCGGAGATCATCCCCAGCTGATGCGCCTGCAGATCGATCAGCGCGTCACGCACTGATTTGGTGGGTGGCATAAAGCCCGGCATCGGCGTACCGAACATCTGAATCAGGACCGTTTTCCCGGTCGGCAGCAGCTTGAACGGGTTGTTGGCATCGTCCAGCACCATGGTCATATCGGCTTTTACGCCGCGCTTGAGGATAGAGCGCGAAGAGAGCAACGCCACGGTGCCCTGCGAGAACATGCCGAGGATCTGGCCCAGCTGACGCATATTTTCACGGTCAAACTGCGGCACCGGCTGCATTTCGCTCAGGCCCATCCCTTCCAACAGCGCCTCCAGCAGCTCGCCCTGCAGCACCTCGCCTTTCTCACCGTTTTGCGCCGTAGCGCTTGGCACAGCCGCGTTTTTGACCGGGTCGATACGCAGACGCCCCTTCGGCGTCTGTGCGCTGCTGCGTGCGACGGCCTGCGGCGTAGGCATAGTAAAGCCTGCGTAATCGGTACGTACCGGCTCTTCCTCTTCCGCACGCGGTGGGTCCTGTGGCTCAGGGGCAAACAGCGGAGAATCCGCCAGCGGATCGTCCTGCGGTACGGCCTCTGGCTCTGGCGCGGGTGCAGATGTCTCAGGCACGATCTCATCCGGATGGGTTAATGGCGCCCCGCCCATCAGCCCGAGCGGATCATCGTTACGCGCGGCTGGCGCGCTGGCCGAACCACCAAACAGGGCCAGCGGGTCGAGTTCATCCGTCGCCTCTTCTGCAGGCGCAGGTTTGCTCTCTACCGGCGGCACCAGCGTTGAAGGGGTGACATCGTCAAAAATGCTCTCTTTTTTGAACAACGCTTCATCGCTGAACAGCGTGTCGGGATCGACATTCTTACGCTCAAGCTTCGGCTCGCTGTCGTTGAACATTGCCAGCGGGTCTTCAGCGTTACGCTCGGGTGCCGCGGGTTGCGAGAAGGGATCGTGGGACGCCGCAGGCTGCGGTTTCGCGCGGTTGCTGGAGATGCTGTCAGAGATAGAGAACTCCTGCATCAGGCTATCCCAGATTTCCGACGGCACGGCCGTTGGCTCCGCCTTGCCGCGCGGTGCGGCACTGGCTGGCTTCGGCTGCGGAGCAGGTGTCGGCGCCACTGTCGGGCGAGCCTGCTGCTGCATACTGGCGGCCATGCGGCTCACCGGCTGCGTGTCGTGGATAAGTTCCGTCACTTCGATGCGGTAGTCATCAATACCGAGAATATCCCCGTCCTGCAGCTCTACCTGACGCCCCCGCTCCAGCGGGATGTCGTTCAAAACCACGCGGGTGACGCTGCCACGGTTGGTCACGCGGCATTCGCCCTGGGCGTCAACGTGAACAATAGCCTGCAGGCGCGAGATGGTGCGGTCATTGTCCGGCAGTACCAGATTGTTATCCGTACCGCGCCCAATAGTGCCCCCGGGGGCATAAAAATCACAACTGCTCTGCGGCGGCTGATGACCGGGTTTCGTAGAAATAATCGTGAATCGCATGGCGTATTCCTGCTGGTATGATTAGCGCTCAAACGCTGCCGCTCTCGGAGGTGAGAACGGCGGCGTTTGGGGCCGATTTCATCTTTACTACTTTGAGGATTTGAGTGGCCGAATAGCGTCACTATTAGCGATCAAGGTGCACTTCAATATCTGATAATGACCAGGCTCGGTACCACCTACCTTCTGTTTCAGTAAAGAAACAATCACCTCATCAGCTTTTTCAAAATTCTCAGCAGGCAGATTGCTTGCTTCCAGCCATGCCGCGGCGCTGGCGTCAGCATCTTCTTTCAGGCTTTTACTGTCCGCAATCTTACCGATGCATCGATTCTGCACCCAGTTTTCGAAGATTTGTTGTTGAGAAAAAGTACTGATATCAGGCAACGTCTGGGCATTTGCGGCGGAGGCAACGAAGGCTAAGACAAAGAGCAATGGCTTTTTCATTTCAGGCTCCAGAAGGTTGCGTTAGTAGGGATAAATGAACCATTACCCGGTGAGCCAAGGAAATGACAATCATCCGAACAAATATTTCCGTTCCAGAGTGTTACATGCCCGGTTGCATCAAGCCAGCCATGCCCGGTAAAAATAATAATACCTTGCTTGCCCGCAAATTGTACTGGGGTTGGAGAAGAAACAGATATGTCAGCTTTTCCCAATACCGTGGGTAAAAAAGCAATCATATCTTTAACACGGAACATATATCGCTTCTTGTCGCTCCCGGTCACAGTTGCATATTTACTATTAGAAGGAACTGGAATGCCACAATAATTTAAAACATAGCTCATACGAATGGGGCAGGCATTTTTAAAAATACCAGCATCTATATTATGCTGAACTTTCCCCCCCAATAACTTGCCAACCTGTTCTACGTTGACGTTCACTTCTTTAAATCGGTTCCAGGCGGCACCAAAAGCAGGACGCATATGAGACATCTTGTTTCTCCTTGAAAAGAAGCTCAGGAAAAAGTGGGCCCTTTCGGACCCACTACTATTATGCTTCTTTGTTTTCTTTGATGTTCCAGCCAGCGCTGCTTTCAGCACCTTTACCACCAGAGGTGGTCTGCTCCCAGTACTGCTGTTTCACTTTCGCAGCCTGGAATGCATAGGTCACACCAACGGTATCGCCGTTGTCTGCACCGGTGTACTGAACAGACGTTACCAGAACGTCTTCCAGGGTAATGCGAGAGTATTCCACCTGCTGGCCACCGGCTTTACAGACGGACAGCTCAACTTTGGTCAGGTGTTTACCGCTGGCGCAGTGTTTCAGAATTGCTGTGGTGGATTTGTCGATCAGAGCGTTAACGTGCAGATCGTTAAAGTTAACTTTACCGGCACCGCCGCCACCGCCAACGCTCATATTACCTGGCTGGGAAGCGCCCCAGGAGAAGGAGGTAATATCAGTCCAGCCGGTGTGGTTAGAATCTTTAGATTCGCCCGTAACACCCTCGACCTTCAGAAACATATCAATAGCCATAATATCTACTCTTCGTGGATGAACAATATTGCTTTCGAAAAAGCACTTATATGGCAAACAGGAAAGCATGGGGCTGAATAAAACCGTCCATATTTTACCTCTGCCTCACATCAAATGACCCGTGTCATTTGACAGTCTTACATTCCCTCCCGAATAAAAGGAAAGAATGAGAAGTCTTTTACTACCGAACGTTATTCCGGAACCTCTCAGGACCAGTCTTTCTTGCCGGGTGGCGCTTTGCTTACCCGGCCTACATGGTGCAGCGATATCAATATATTTCACGTTGCATTGTAGGCCCGTGCAAGCGGAGCGCCGCCGGGCGAAACTCACAAAAATTACGCGTCTTTCGTCTTCAGCGACGGCAGTTTAGATACCAGACGCAGAGAAACGGTCAGACCTTCCAACTGGTAGTGCGGACGCAGGAAGAACTTCGCGGCGTAGTAGCCCGGGTTGTCTTCAATCTCCTGCACCTGGACTTCTGCAGCGGCCAGTGGCTTGCGGGACTTGGTCTCCTGAGAGGAGTTGGCCGGGTCACCGTCCACGTAGTTCATGACCCAGTCGTTCAGCCAGCGTTCCATCTCTTCGCGCTCGCGGAAGGAGCCGATTTTGTCACGCACGATGCACTTCAGGTAATGCGCAAAGCGGCAGCAGGCGAACAGGTACGGCAGACGGGAGGCCAGACGCGCGTTGGCGGTGGCATCCGGGTCGTGGTACTCGGCCGGTTTTTGCAGCGACTGCGCGCCAATGAAGGCAGCAAAGTCGGAGTTTTTGCGGTGAACCAGCGGCATAAAGCCGTTTTTCGCCAGCTCGGCTTCGCGACGGTCGCTGATGGCGATCTCGGTCGGACATTTCATGTCCACGCCGCCGTCGTCGCTCGGGAAGGTATGGCACGGCAGGTTTTCAACCGCCCCGCCGGACTCCACGCCGCGAATGGAGGTGCACCAGCCGTACTCTTTGAAGGAGCGGTTGATGTTGGCCGCCATCGCGTAAGCAGCATTCGCCCAGGCGTAGCTGTTGTGGTTCGCGCCGTCGGTCTGCTCTTCAAAGTCAAAGCTGTCGACCGGGTTAGTACGAATGCCGTAAGGCAGGCGCGACAGGAAGCGCGGCATCACCAGGCCCAGATAGCGGGCATCTTCCGATTCACGCAGTGAACGCCAGGCGGCGTATTCGGTGTTCTGGAAGATTTTGGTCAGATCGCGTGGGTTAGCCAGCTCCTGCCAGGACTCCATCTGCATCACGCCCGGTGCGGTACCGGTGATGAACGGACAGTGAGCAGCAGAGCCGATACGCGCCATTTCACCCAGCAGTTCAACGTCCTGCGGGCTGTGGTCAAAGTAGTAGTCGCCGACGATGCAGCCAAACGGCTCACCACCAAACTGACCGTACTCCTGCTCGTAGATTTTCTTGAAGATCGGGCTCTGATCCCAGCCCACACCCTTATAACGTTTCAGGGTACGACCCAGCTCCTGCTTGGAGATGCTCATAAAGCGGATCTTCAGCATCTCGTCGGTTTCAGTGTTGTTCACAAGATAGCTCAGACCGCGCCAGGCGCTCTCCAGCTTCTGAAACTCTTCGTGGTGAATGATCTGATTCACCTGCTGAGAGAGCTGTTCGTCGATACCCGCAATCAGGTTCTGGATGGTGCGATAGGTGTCGTTGGAGAATGTAACGGTGTTTTCCAGCGCCTGCTGCGCCAGAGTTTTTACCGCGCTCTCGACGGCGGAACGCGCCTGGTCAGTTTTAGGACGGAACTCTTTGTTCAGCAGTGCGCTGAACTCGTCCTGACTGAACGCCTGACCTGCCTGCTGCTCGTGTTGTTGAGTCTGGTTGCTCATCGATTACTCCTCGCTACCTTTCGCACTTTCGTCATTTTTCGGCAACTGGCTCAGGGATTTGAGCAGCGTCGGATCCTGCAGAATTTTGGCGATCAGCTCTTCTGCGCCGTTTTTACCGTCCATGTAGGTCAGCAGATTGGAAAGCTGAGTACGCGCTTCCAGCAGCTTGTTCAGTGGCTCAACCTTGCGGGCCACCGCATCCGGCAGGAAGTCGTCCATGCTGTCGAAGGTCAGATCGACGTTGAGCTTGCCTTCGCCGGTGAGGGTGTTATCCACCTGGAACGCCACGCGTGGCTTAAGCGCCTTCATGCGTTCGTCAAAGTTATCAATGTCGATTTCGAGGAATTTACGCTCATCGACGGCCGGCAGATTTTCCACCGGTTTGCCGACCAGATCGGCCATAACGCCCATCACGAACGGCAGCTGAATTTTACGTTCTGCACCGTAGATCTCTACGTCGTACTCGATCTGCACGCGGGGGGCACGGTTACGTGCGATAAATTTCTGCCCACTGTTACTCATTGCCATGATGTTCTCCATCAAAGATGCGCGGTGAAGGTGAAACGACAAGCTCCGTGCCCGTCGTCATAATGCCTGGACGCGTCATTCGCGGCGTCCAAAGATATTTTCCAGTTGGTTAACGCCGTCTGGCGCCAGGTCGCGAATAATGTCCATAAAGTTAAGTTCTGACAGCCGCTGCACCCGTTCAATCATCAGCGGTGCGGGGTGGCTCGGTTCGTACTGCGCAAAATACTGTTTCGCTTTCTCCAGCATCAGCTGGGCGTCGGCGCGACTGGTAACCTGCACACTGCGCCAGTCGGTGACCTGCTGCACGGGTTGGGTGGCCACCGTCTGCGGTTCAGCGTGGTGTTCCGCCTGCGCATCCCGATTGGGCAGCAGCTTGCTGATGTCGGTCACCTGACAGGCGCTGGCGACCAGGCCCACGGTTTTCAACAACTGCTCCATTTCCGGTACGCCGCTTTCACCAAGGTAACCGCTGAGCAGATCGCGAATGGCCAGCAGCCTTTCATTAATCAGGATGACGGCCTCTGTACCTGGCTGGTCGCCGCGCGCCAGTTCGTCAATCAGTCTTGGGCGGCCGCCGGGATAATCCGGGCATTCGGTTTTGCTGCCATCCAGCAATGCCTGCGCGTCACGCAGCGAAATTTCATCGCCGTTTGAGCGCAGCAGCGAGGCGTTTCGCAGCGCGACGGTCAGGTCAGATTTATCGCTCAGCGCGGCAAGGGCGTTAATGCGATAGAACGGGTCCGTTTCGCCATACTCCTCCAGCAGTGGATAGAGCGGCTCCCAGTAGCGGGTGATCGCCTCCTGCACCAGCAGCAGGCCGTCCGCGTAGCCCGGCAGCCCACGACGTCGGGTCCAGGCATGGGTTAACGCCAGCATGACGCGAAGATCTTTGGTGCGCCCCAGCAGGCTGGTGGCGAGCTTTTCTACCGTATTCCAGTCAGCGGGCTCGGCGGGAATGATCGTGTCGCCGAACTGCTGTTCCGCTTTACCCTGGCTTGCCTGTCCCATAGCCTGAAAATCGGCGTCGTACTCAAGGTTGTCGCCGCAGGGTTTTTCGGGGCTTATCGGCGCGAGAAATTCTTCGATATTCATGTGATCCCTGCTTATTCAAACATAGGCGGATAAAGACCGTGACGGCCTGGTCGGGCGCCGCCAGCCGGATCGAACAGCAGCGTAAAGAGCTGCCCGGTGAAGTTTCCGCTGTGGACGTGGGTGTAGAGCGGGTAGCCGTCGCAGCGGTTGGTCCACCAGTAGCTGGTCTGACGAAGCGGGTCAAAACACTCCGCCGCCTGAGGCCAGCCCAGCGTGCTCTGGCCGTCTTCGTCATAACCAATCACATCAAGGATGTCGGAACGCTTTTGCGGCTCGACGGGCTGCGGCGCCGGAATCGACATCAGCATCTCATCCAGCTGCGAGGCGGAAAAACTGTTGCGCACCGCATGCAGCCCGAGACGGCCAATCTGCTGATACCAGCTTTCAGCCTGGCTAAGCAGGTTGGCCGACCACTCTGACGGGGCGAAGCTCAGTTGAATGCAGATCGGGTACTGTCGGCCCACGCTGTCGCGGCCCGGCAGCAGGCAGCCCATCTGGATCATCTGGCTGCCCAGCATCGGCGGGACAACAAAGTTCCACACCGGCGCCTTATTAAACTGGCGTTCGCCGCTGCGCTGCTCTTCCTGTTGCCAGGCCAGCAGGCCGACCTGAAACCAGTGTGACCACTGACGCTGTAGGGTGTCAGGAAAGCGACGCTGCAAAAAATCTCCGGCGCTGGGTAATTTGCCATACCAGCTGTAGCGGTTCATCGCAGGGGTATTCGTCATACGGCTGTCCTTGCGGTTATGGGCATGAGAAACGAGGAAGCTGGAACGGATTGCGAATGCTGTTCGGCGCAAACTCCAGCGTGACCTGATGGCCATCGACGTTGAACGTGGCCTGACGGCTCAGACTACCTGCCCCAGGGCTGGTGCGCGCTTTATCGAAGAAGCGGTTCAGGGCCCAGGCGCCGTTGGTTACCAGCGTCGCGGTGCTGCCGTTGGCCAGACCCAGCTGCATACGCACCTGGTTGGTGCCGCCCGGCCCTGGCCAGTTCATGATCTGCACCGCCTGTGGACCGTGGCTGTAACGCAGCAGTTGGCCGTCAACGTCCAGCGTCAGGTTAAGAATGGTGTTATCCATCCGCACGGTACGCACCGTCACCTTGAAAGAGGGGGTCGTCGCACCGTTAGCAAAGAAGGCATCGCGAATGGACTGGGCCTGCTGGAACGGTCGCAGCAGTCCTTCACTTCCCGGCAGCGTTTTCCCGTCGATCCCCGGCATAAAGCGCCAGTTCGCCTGAGTGGTATCCACTTTGTTGGTCAGGTTGTCGCGAAAGAAGGTGTCCATCAGCCCGGTACCCGGCGCAAACATGCGTGCCAGATCGTCCGGCGTCACCTCGGTGCTGGCGCTGCGCACCAACGGGTAGCGACCGGCAATTGCCTGACGGCAGAAACCGCCCACTTCGACGTTAATGCGCTTACGGACGTTTTCCAGATCGCGACGCTGGGTATCACTGCTGGCCCCCACCGCCATGTTGCTGAACATGGTTTGCAGCCCGCCCGGCAGACGCCCGGCGCTGGCCTGCAGACGGCTGATTGCTTCACCACCCGGGGCTGGCATGCCGCTGTTGGCAGCGTCCTGCACCGCGGTCAGGTAACGATACAGCTCATCCACCTGCTTGAGGAAATCATCAAAGACGATGGTCTTGCCGCCCTTCTCCAGCGGCTGAGCCAGCTCGATCATCGGCGCGTAGTGGTCGGTCACCAGCTGTTCAGGTGCCTGCGTCACTACTGCCCCCTGCGTCGGGGCATTGTCGTTATTGCTGAACAGCGCTTCGAGGGTACGGGTGGCGCGGTTACTCTGGTCTTGCGCTTTCCCCGCGTCCTCCGGCGCTGGCGCGTTGCGCGACAGCGTCAGCACCTGGCTCAGGTTCTGCACCAGACGGCGCAGCGGCGAGTTTGCGCCGGAGAGCAGGCGCGCCGTGTTGATGCGCTGCGAGAGATCGGCGCTGTTGTTAAGCTGAATGTCGGCAAGGAAACGATCCCAGTTTGCGATAAAGTCGCGCATGTAGAGCTGACGCACGGCGTTATCGATCTGCTGCTTGTCTTCCCCGGAGGTGGTCGCGCCCAGCACCCAGGCATCATCTTCGTGCAGCGCCGTGGTCACGCTGTCAATCTGGCTGTTAAAGCTCTTCCAGTAGCCGTCCGGGGTGTAGAGCCCCGGCACGCCTTCGCTCACCGGTTTGCCGCTTTTGCGGGAGAACACCAGTTCGCTCTGCGGGCCACCCAGGTCGGACAGGGAGACCGGCTTCAGGTTTTCGTCATGCTCCAGCAGACGCTTCAGACGCCCATACACGCGGGTGGAGAGCGGCTGCTGGTTGATGAGTGCCCTCTCGCGGGCCACCAGCGCTTCGTCCTGGGCATACGGCGAGGCCTGAATTTTTGGCTCCAGCAGCTGCGTCAGGTGCCACTCCAGCTGTTGCAGCTGCGCCTGCGTCACGTTCTGCGGCAGATTACGCTGCAAATTGAGCATCACCCAGGAATGCAGGAATTTGCCGTCGTAGTGTTTAGGCTGATACAGCATCTGGTAGGCTTTCAGCGCCTCGTAGCTGTATTCCACGTCGCTGCCGTTGTCGTTACGCAGCCAGGTGGTGATATGCATCGCCACGGCGGGCAGCAGCATCTGATCCAGCGCTTTCTGATACAGCGACTGAGAAGCATCGCTGACGTCATCCCCACGATAGAGTCCCATACGGCGGGAGACCGGCGGGTCGTTGACATCGAAGGCCTCGCTTTTCGGCAGATCGACCAGGCTGTTCAGCAGCGGCAGGAGCGCGAACAGATCGCGCTGAGGCTGATTCTGTAACGCTTTACTCTGCTGCTCCAGCTGCGGGACTTTAGCGTCCACCTCTTCCAGATAGGCCTTATTTTTGGCATAGCTGGTCAGCCACAATCCGCCGAGGATCACCAGCAGCACCAGCAGCGCCGCGTATCCGGACCAGATCACCGCGCGGTTGCGCAGTTCCCACCAGCGGTTTTCACCGGCAATACCGGCTTCCTGGAAAATGACGTTTTGCAGCAGGTTTTTAATGAAGAAGCTCTGCCCTTTTGCACCAGGGATCGGCGCCTCTTTACTGACCGAATCCCACTTCTCTGCCTCTGCCCCTTCCGGCAGTGACAGGGCGCGGTTCAGTTCACCCATGACGCGGTCGAACGGCATGCCTTCCTGGGTGCCGCTGGCGAAGTATATTCCGCGTGGGGAGAACTCGGTCTCAAAGTTAGAGCGGGCAAAGACCGTGCTCAGGTAGTCTGCCAGCAGCGGGCGCAGCGCCGCGAACTCCTGCGGGAAGAGATACGCTTCGGCACGGGTTTTGGCGTCATGCTCTTTCAGCATGGTCTCCGGCAGCCCGGCGTCCAGACGCTGCTGCAACAGCGAGAACTCCTGGTGGAAGTTCCCCATCAGGTCGAAATCGGCGTGTTTGGTCTGTTCCCACGGCAGCGTGAAGCCCCAAATCTGGTCGCGCTGCGCTTTGTCGTAGTCAGCAAACCAGGCGCGGAAGCCTTTAAGCAGGTCCGCCTTGGTCACCATCACGTAAACCGGGAAGCGGATACCCAGCTGTTCATGCAGCTCAGACAGCCGCTGGCGCAGGTTGACCGCCTGCTGGCGCGCGGCTTCCGGGGAGAGCGTCAGCAGATCGGAAATGCTGATGGTGATAATGACGCCGTTAATAGGCTGGCGGCGGCGATACTTACGCAGCAGGCCGATAAATTCCAGCCACTCCCCGGCATCCTGAACCTGCTCGCTCTCCTGAGTGGTGTAGCGCCCCGCGGTGTCCAGCAGGACGGCTTCGTTAGTGAACCACCAGTCGCAGTTGCGGGTGCCGCCAATGCCGCGCAGAGCGGTTTTACCGAAGCGATCCGCTAGCGGGAATTGCAGGCCGGAATTGACCAGCGCCGTGGTTTTACCAGCGCCCGGTGCGCCGATAATGACGTACCACGGCAGCTGGTAGAGATATTGCGTACTGAAGCGCTGCGTCCACTGGGCACCGTGTCCCGCTTTGCTGAAGTGGGCTTTTTTCAGCATTTGCGCCGCTTCATCAAAACGTCCGGCGAGGATCTGCTCCTCGCTGTTCAGCCGCTTCTGGGGATCGGCCGCGTCCGGTTTGGCGGTGTTTTCATTGAGCTTGTCCATCAGCTTGCGGTTCAGCCAGGCGTTGTACAGCCGCGGCAGAATATGCCCCTGCGCCCAGAGCAGATAAACCACCGCAATACTGATGATGCGGTTTTGTTCAGATTCGAGCGGGCGGGTATCCACGATGGATAACAGCGGACCAATCATCCAGATCACCGCCGACAGGGCTGTAACGCCCAGGAAGCTCCACAGAATGCGATTGGTCAGTATGGAAAGAAGAGTCGTCAGCATCCTTAGTTTCCTTGCGGCAATCCGTTCAGCTCAGCCTGCGTATTTTCAGGCGACACCAGCAGAGTTATTTCCACACGGCGGTTACGGGCGCGGTTTTCAGGCGTATTGTTTGGCGCCACAGGATTGATCTCTCCCCGCCCTTCCGCTTTCACGCGGTCAGGCTGCGAGAGGCTTCCCTGCAACATTTTTTGCACGGACCGGGCGCGATCCAAAGAGAGTTCATAGTTGGAGGCGAAGCGCGCGCTGCGAATTGGCACGTTATCGCTGTAGCCCACCACCAGAATTTTGCCGCTGACGTTGTTCATCGCCTGGGCAATCCGGTTGATGACCGGCTCATAGCGGTCACGCACCACGGTAGAAGCAGAAGCAAACAGCCCGTCTCCTTTCAGGATCACCACGCTGCGATCCGCTTCATCCTTCACCGCCACCAGACCGGCGTCGATTTCCGGCTTCAGGAAGCCACGCAGGTTAAGCACCGCAGGCAGTTGACGCGCAGGTTGCTGAATGGTGGTTTCAGGCAGCTGAGACTGGTAAATCTTCGCCAGTACCGGGTTGGTGTTGTCGCCAAGACGCCAGTTGAGAATGATGTAGAACAGGCAGGCGATAAACCCGGCCAGCGCGACACAGGCCCACAGCGGCACCATCGGCCGCCACAGCTTGCGCAGCACGGGACGATCTTCCGGGTGTGGAGAGAGCGGTGCCGGATAGCTGCCGCGCACGCCACGGATCATCTGCCACAGCCGCTGCTTGATAGTTTCCAGCTGGGTGCGGCCATTATCCAGAACCCGATAGCGCCCTTCGAAACCGAGCAGCAGGCAGTAGTTGATCATCTCCAACAGGAGGATATGTTCACGCGGGTTCTGCGACAGACGCGCCAGCAGCTGGAAGAACTTTTCGCCGCCCCAGGTTTCGTTATGAAACGTGACCAGCAGACCATTGCTTGACCAGACACCGCTGCTGCCCCAGGGGGTCAGCGCCGCGGCTTCATCCAGCGCCGTGCAGAGGCAATAGCGCGCCCCGACGATCACCTCATAAGCCAGCCCTGCCTGCTGGCAGCGGACTTCAAAACGGCGAATCTCGTCGATCAGACGCTGGCGCAGTGCCACCTGATCGTCATGAGACACCGAATGACGGATTTGCGGAATCGCGTTGAGCAGCGGATTGGCGGCCGCCACCAGCTGATTGTTGCTACTGGCTCCGGTAAACGCGGCATCACTGCCGGTATCCTGTCGTTCCTGCATATTAAGCGCTCGCTTTATTATTCAGTCGGGCTACGGATGGCCCAAAACTCCATATCAAGACCCGGGAACTCCCCTGCGAGATGCAGGGCGAATGCACCGGACTTATCCATCTCGTGCCACAGCTCGCTGCCCTTCTCCAGCTCAAAGTAGCTGTAGCCCGCATGCCATGGGATTTGCGGCGGCGCAACCGGCATGGCGCGCAGCATGATGCCCGGCAGCTGTAACTGAACCAGATCGCGGATTTTCGACACCGGCGCGACTTTCATCTGGGCAGGGAAATGGGTTTGCAGGTGTTCGCCCGGCACGTTGGCTTTGACCGCCAGGACGAAGCCGAACTCGCGCACCATGCTGGTCTCCGGCACCGTGGCGATGTTCAGGCCATGAGAGCGCTCGTTCAGCGGCAGCTGAATGGCCTGATCTTCCATCACCAGCGACAGCCCCTGACGCAGCATCAGCATCAGCTTGCTGAAGCATCCCGCAAGGTCGTCGTGATCGTAAATCGGCAGCACGCTTTCGGCGGTGCGTTGCGAGGTCCAGGTGGCAAGCTCCGTGGCAAACGGCAGCCAGCTGCGCCAGAGCGTTTCCGGGTGCAGTAGCGGGAGCGTTTTTAAATGGGAGACTTCGCCCAGTTGACGGTTAACCAGCGACAGCAGCGTAAATTCGATCAGCTCTGAGGTGTTAAAGCGGCCAGGCTGGCGCAAACGCCCCCCAATCTGCTGGCTGCGCTGCACCAGCAAGCCGTGGAGATCGTTGACCATGCTGTAGAGTTGCGGGCTGTTGCAGGCGTTCAGCATCGGCGGAATGTAGCTGCTATCCAGACGCACATGGTTGTCGTTGCGCTTTTCCGCGACAAACGCGATGCCAATCGCCGTCCATTCGGCCGTCAGATCTTTTTCCAGCATCAGGGTCAGACGTAAACGGCCAAACTGCACCGTGGCATCCCCCACCGACATGGCGTTATCGTCTTCCACCTCCTGCTCGAAGGCGATGAAACGCGCCAGTGACGCGGGCTCTTCGCTGAAAATAACCTCTTCACGCTCTCCCCTACGTACCGGCAGCGCGAGCACCACCTTTTCGTTGGTGAG
The DNA here is from genome assembly GCF_050031595.1 of Enterobacter cloacae complex sp. 309I3. Classification (NCBI taxonomy): domain Bacteria; kingdom Pseudomonadati; phylum Pseudomonadota; class Gammaproteobacteria; order Enterobacterales; family Enterobacteriaceae; genus Enterobacter; species Enterobacter cloacae complex sp. 309I3. The sequence goes on from NZ_JBLGWI010000001.1 coordinate 2,894,386, forward strand.
ATTGTCAGGAATTTTCAGCGGGGCCGGGCCATTGCGCCCGTTACGAACCTGGAAAAACGTACCGTCGGGTAGCACGCCGCTGGCGTAGCTCAGGGCAATGCAGCCCTGGCGAAGCATCGCTTCGTCCAGTTCAACATCGAGGAAGCCCCAAAGATACGATCGCTGCAGCGCACCCCATTCCCGAACGTGGTTGAGCAGATAACTTTCTGTCCGTTGAAAATGGTGTGGACGCAGGAACATGCCTTCGGTCCAGACGACCTTCTCTGCTTTGGTCATGATAGGTTTCCTGTTTTTAAGCGCGTTACTGGCTGATGACCCGGATGCCATTTATGTCGAGAAAGACATTGGCCTGGAGTTCATCGGATGACCATTTCCAGAACTGGTAGAGATGGTTTTCGCCCGGAACAGGCAGTGGGAGTGAGACACGCCATTTCTTTCCATCCAGCATCTGATATTCGGCCATAACACCGATATAGCGCGCTTCGGGTGAGCTTTGTCCGCTAAGGGTTTTCGAAAGCTGGCCCGGCATCAGGAAGAAAACATCGCTGTTCAGCAGATTCGCGCCAAGCGTGGCTGACGCGTTGTTCTGCAGGGAATAGAAGTCACTGGACATGAAATCCGCATCGGACTTCAACAGCAGCACTCTGACTTTAAGCGGCGCAGAATCATTGATTTGTGGATGAGCCTGAAACTGCAGATTGTAGCGGGAGGGGTCGCTGTGTGAAGACGACGAACAACCACTGACCAGGGCGAATATCACCGCGTAAAAGACGAACCACAGCTTATGAAAATTTTTATTATTCATAAAAATACGCTCAGAAAAGCCGTTTAGTTCAGGATCCAGGTACCGTTAGCGCTGTCTTTGCAGGCTTTGCTGTTACCATCGACATCGACACAGGTCGCTTTTTTACGCGCCTTAGGACGAATAGCCTGTTTACGCACGGTGGCTTCGTACTGATCGGCTTTGATTACCGCACGCATTGGAACGTAACCAATCAGCTGGTCTTGTCCTTCATCGGCAAGCGCCATCCAGTAGTGTTCAACCTGCCCCAGCACCACGTAGGTTTTACCGGTGACAAGCGTACTGACCACTTTCCCACCGAAATCAGGGCGGCTCATCAGGGAGGCCGGATACATGGCACGGTATGGCTCGTTAACCTGAGTGAATTCAGCAGGAGGCGTGATGGCATGACGGTGGGTTAAGGTGACGCCGTTGACCTGGCTGGTCACGATCGTATCGTCGGTGATCACAGGTTTCTGCGGCGCTTTACAGCCCGCCACCGCCATTACAAACAGAAGTGAAAACAATACGCGCATTTTCATATGCTTTTCCGTAGCGATATTTCGATGATGAGATAAAGGGGATGAAGTTTGACTTAAGTGCTATCGTTAAAATAGCCAGGATATTTTCGGGGCGTTACTATTATTCGGGCATAGCTACCGCACGAGCCCTTCAGAATAAGGCCCAGCGTCTTCCTGACATATTTTGACAAACGGTAAACAAGTTTACATGAGCTTGTCACCAATTCAATATTTCCTTCCTCACAACTGCTGCTTAATGAAGCACCCGACTCATTATAGGATTAATCTGAGAAAAAAAGCTTACTTTGCTGAATTTGTCTTATTATTACGCGCTCCTCTAACACAAACCATTGATTCAGAAATAAAAAAATCAAAAGAGAACCATTGTCATTAACGCAATACTGCTATTATCGCCACTACCATAATTAGTAGAATGGGGATTTTTTCAGGGGGAGTATGAATATATCTTCCATGAATTATTTGTTGCATTGATAGCGTATCTTTAATAGCGATGACTTTTCCGCCCTGAATTAAGACAATTCATAGACGATGAAAAAAATTAATTTTACGGCGCAAAATAACCTGGTGCCTTTAATCCCTTAGAGGCACGATTTACACTACCTGCAGAGAATTAACAGTTAAGCAGGACTACATCTTTATTCCCCGGCGCATTGTTCACTTTATCGCCTTCAGCATCGTCGGGTAAATATATTGCAGGTTCCCCTGCCCGCCTTTCGTTTGAAATTTTACTGTCACTAACATTGTCGCCTTCACGCCACCCTGGTCAGGACACATTATCGACATGATAAAAATTTGTTATGATTTCTTTAATTTTTCTCAGCCGCATCATGCACGACCGGCGGTCTAACAGGGTAATCTGGAATGAATAACAAACGACGTGCCGTTCCCGGCATCAGACCTTACGACGGCCCTGCAGGCGGCTGGGGAGCATTAAAAGCGACGGCAATTGCCGTGCGAACACAGATGGATGCCCTGGAGGCTCCCGCCACGCTGTTGCGCACCAACCAGCCTGACGGCTTCGACTGCCCGGGCTGCGCGTGGCCAGACAAAGAGCATAAATCCACATTTCAGTTCTGCGAGAACGGGGCAAAAGCGGTCACCTGGGAAGCCACCAGCAAACGGGTGACCCCTGAGTTCCTCGCTCATAACACCGTTACGTCGTTACTGGCAAAATCTGACTTTGAGCTGGAAGGATACGGGCGCCTGACCCATCCCCTGCGCTATGACCGGGCAAGTGACACCTTCCGCCCCGTTGAGTGGGAGGATGCCTTCGAACGCATCGGCGAGGTTCTGCGCGGGCTTGAACCAGACCAGGTGGAGTTTTATACCTCCGGCCGCGCCTCCAACGAAGCGGCCTGGCTGTTCCAGCTTTTTGCCCGTGAGTACGGAACCAATAATTTTCCCGACTGCTCCAACATGTGTCACGAAGCCACCAGCGTCGGTTTACCGCGCTCTATTGGTATCGGGAAAGGCACCGTCTCGCTGGACGATTTTGACAAGACGGAGCTGGTGATCTCCATCGGGCATAATCCCGGCACCAACCATCCGCGTATGATGGGCACCCTGCATGAACTGGCGCGCCGCGGCGTGCCGATCATCGTCCTGAACCCGCTGCGCGAGCGCGCGCTGGAACGGTTTGCCGATCCGCAGAGCGTGATTGAGATGGCGACCTACAGCTCTACCGACATCGCCTCTACCTACTTTCAGGTTAAAGCCGGGGGCGATGCCGCCGCGCTAAAAGGCATCGCCAAACACCTGCTGCAAATGGAAGCCGGGCGCGGCAACGTGCTCGACCACGCGTTTATCACCGAACACACACAGGGCTTTGAAGACTTTGCGGCAGACATTGCGCAAACGAGCTGGGACGCCATTGAACGTGAGTCCGGGCTGAGCCAGGCGGCGCTGAAACAGGTCGCCGATGCCTACGCGAAATCGAATGCCACCATCATTACCTACGGCATGGGCATTACGCAGCATAATAAAGGGACTTCCAACGTCCGCCTGATCGCCGATGTGCTGCTGCTGCGCGGCAATATAGGCAAGCCCGGTGCGGGGATCTGTCCGCTGCGCGGCCACTCTAACGTTCAGGGAAACCGTACCGTCGGGATAAGCGAGAAACCAACCCCGGCGTTTCTGAACCGTCTTAAGGAGGTGTTTGGCTTTGAGCCGCCCTCTCACCATGGCCATGACGCAGTGCAGGCAACCCAGGCCATGATTGACGGTCGTGCCAGAGCGCTTATCTGCCTCGGCGGCAACTTTGCGGTGGCGATGCCCGATCACGAAAACGGCTTCCCGGCGATGAGTAAGCTGGATCTGAGCGTGCACGTTGGCACCAAGCTGAACCGTACGCACCTGCTGGTGGGTAAAGAGACCTTCATTCTCCCCTGCCTTGGCCGCACGGAACTGGATATGCAGGCCAGCGGACGTCAGTCCATTACCGTTGAAGATTCCATGTCGATGGTTCATGCCTCCTCAGGCAAGCTGAAACCCGCCTCTCCTCTGCTTCGCGCCGAACCGGCTATTGTGGCCGGCATGGCGAAAGCGACCCTGAAGACAACCCGAGTGGACTGGATGCACCTGGTTGCGGATTACGATCGCATTCGCGATCTGATTGAGCAGACCATTCCGGGCTTTGAGGACTATAACGCGCGGATCCGGGTACCCGGTGGATTCCGTATGCCGCTGCCGCCCACGAAACGTATCTGGCCGACGGCGACGGGCAAAGCGATGTTCTCGGTATTTGAAGGGGTCAATGAAGATGCCAGCGGTGAAGGCGATAACGTCCTGCGTCTGATCACGCTGCGCAGTCACGACCAGTACAACACCACGATTTACGCTCTCGACGACCGCTACCGGGGCGTCTTTGGCCGTCGCGACGTGCTGTTTATGAATGAAGCGGATATGGCGCAGTCAGGACTGGAGCACGGCGACCGGGTGGATATCGAAACCGCCCTGCCGGGCAGCGCTCAGCGTCTGGAGGATATCACTGTGGTGGCGTATGCCATCGCTCCGGGCTCGGTCGGGGCCTACTATCCTGAGGCCAACGTGCTGGTTCCGCTCGACTATCTGGATAAAGAGAGCGGCACGCCGTCGTATAAATCGGTGCCTGTCCGCCTCACCCTGCGCTCGAAAGAGATCCGAATTGCATAACAAGATTTGCCTACCTATAAGGCAGGCAAATCTTTTATAAAGGGGGCATAAACTAGATATTATTAATTCCCATAAACAACCGGAATTGCAGACTCTTTACTTTAGCGCTCCGTTGAATCCGAACTTGAATTCTTATTCTTCCGCACTAGCTGTTCTACTTTTTCATTAACAAATAAATACAAGTTCGTTGAGAACATCCCTACAAAAATTGCGACAAGAGCTAGTGTATAAAAAGAATGGGCAGATTCAGCCACACTTTTCATATCGATATTTTGCCCAGATAAATGTGGAGTAATGATTGAAACTAACACACCGCTCTTTATACCAATCCATGAAAATGAGGCCATCAATGCTGAACCCATTATCAAATAAATCTTATCTAGTAAACGTACCCCAGACAACATCAATCTTGCGAGAGCACCAAATCCACCGAAAAAACATGGGATAAGTAAAGTAATTATGGCATTGTAAGTTACATTAATTAAATTCAGGGTTTCTTCATTTATCACATACAGTCCCGGATTTCGGATTGAAGATGTAATAAGCAGTATGATTACAGCAATTATTAGAATAACGGGAATTGTTTCAATAAGCCGCCTAACAATTAAAGCTTGAAAACTATTTTTACTTTCATACCCCTTGAGAATCTCTGACTTATTTGAAGTGTTATCATCACTTTGCTTTGGTATGTTTTTATCTTCCAACGTCAACACTCCTGTATTTTTGCTGACTAAGTTTACGCTTACAAATAAAAGGTGCAATCACATAAACCATGATAGGCATCTGGATAAAAACGATTATTGCGTTTTAGACCTTGAAAGTCCAGTAACAACCTGATACTTAAGTTAAATTGCATAAGTTTTTTGACGTTTTTATTAGCGTACGCATAAACACCACGCTCAGGATGAGATCTATACTGTTTAGTGTGAAGGATACCATCAACTTAATCTTAGCGCTCTACATTCATATACTCTTAACTGCGATAATACTAATGTCATCAGTGTCGTTCCATGAATTCTTTATGACCCCGCCTAAAAATACAATCCTCGGCAGGCTGTTATTTTCAAAAAAAATACATTGAAAAATTTGAAGTATAACCCTTAGATCTTTTATAGAAATCATGCTTTAACCTAAAAAATCGCCCTGAATAATTACATGTCAATATTAATACTTGACAATAAACTCCATACACCTTTCCTTACACTACCCATGCAGTATACTTCAGCATTAATTGAATTTTATTAGCCCATTTACCTTTGATTTATTATTGCCCTTTTCATTTTTTGGCCTAGAGTTAGCTTAAACATTTGAGTCGCTAATGGTGAAACTTATACATTAGAAAATCATATAAGCTTACTCCAATACCATAGTGGAATCTTTACGTTTCGCATCGATTGCGCAGCGAGTGAATAAAGACAATTTTCATTGAGTTATAGATATTATTTGTTAAAAATTACTAGAGAATTGCTGGCAAGCTGATTCAAGCGACTCCTTACTTAACTTGTTGCAGCAGGAGATCCTTTATCTAAATAATAATATAATCCTTGTCCCACAGATATGATAAATTTTTCCAGTAAGTTATCTTTGACTCTATAGCTAGAGCAACACAGACCAGGCCTCACGCGCCACGACGCTAAACCCGCCGATAAACAGCGCATCACACACGCCCCGGTATTCCGGGGCGCTCACCAGCGTGGTTAGCGCATCACGGATGGCATGAAGCGTTTCGGGTGCGGTGCCGGACGCGGTGATCAGCGGCAGTCCTGGCGTAAGGGGCGTCTGGTCAATCACAGTTAGCCCCGCCAGCAGGGTCGGTTCATGCCGCTGCAACAGCGCATACGTCACGCAGTCGATCGCTGCGATATCCCCTCCCCCACGTTTTACTTCGATCAGCGACTGGCGATGGCTGCCGCTAAAGATAACCTCTGAGAACCAGGCGTTTAACGCACGCGGCGGCACGCGGTTGCGCAGCGCATTGTAGCCAGACTGGGAATCGGGCGCGTTACATACCACCCGCCGTCCGCGAAAATCAGCCAGCGTGCGGTGTTTATCCTCATCACGTACCACCAGAAAACTGCGGTAGTGAATACCTTCGCAGCCCGGTACCCGGTAGTGAAAACAGCCGACGACCTGCACCTCCGGAAGTTGTGTCATCAGCGGGTAGCCGCAGGTCTGGCTCAGAATAAGATTAGGCTGCTGCCAGTGTGCCAGCAGGTCAGGCTCAGGCCTGCCGGGAATAAGCTCCTCCACCGGCAGACCACGCGCCACCAGCAGACGCTGGACGGCCCGCCACAGGGCAAGAGTATCGGTACTATCCACCGCATACATCGGAAACGCCAGCCGGTTATTCATGTCCTTCCTCCTGTTGACGCCAGGGATGTACGGTGACGTCCACCGACGTTTTCCAGAACCGTCGCATCCATTCGCCATACCCTCTCACCAGAAACCCGTGGTTACGCTCCCGGTACGCCTGCTGGTTTTGCAGGTAGATCGTCTTAAGCCCATACCAGGGCACGCCGGGTAAATCGTGATGTACTGAATGGTAGTTAAGATTTAAAAACAGCACGCGCCAGAACAAGCCTGCTTCGTTAATCACCGAACGCGCCAGCGGGTCGTCCGCCGCGCGATGTTCCAGAAAAGAGCGTACTTTTGTCAGCGCCAGCGCCGGGTAGCTTACCGCCAGCACAAACCAGAGCGGAGAGAAATCGTTGTGCATCATCCAGGTAAAAAGCAGCGCCAATAACGCTATATGCACAAGCCACATCACCATCGTACGCAGTTGAAGATGGCGAAACGCCGCCACCGCGCTGCCCAGCGTCTGGAGAATATCCAGCAGCGGCGCCAGCAACAGTCGCCCGGTAAAGGTGTTTCGGGCGAGGATCACCCGCTTCTGCCAGGGCGACAATCGCGCCCAGCTCGCCTGCGTAAAGTAATATGACTCCGGGTCATCCACCGGAATGGTGAGATGGTCGTGACGATGGTGGGCCAGATGAGAATCCCTGTACAGGCCATACGGATACCAGACCGCCAGCGGCAGCGTGCCAAAGAACTGGTTCAGCCACACGAAACGCGTGGGATGGCCGTGGATCAATTCATGCTGAAGAGACATATACCAGGCGGTAAACCCAATCAGCAACAGCGTGGCAGGCAGCAGACCGAGGGTGTGCCAGAACGCCAGCGTCGAGAACCAGCCGCCATAAATGGTGGCGATCAACAGCCACGTGGGCAGTTCGGTTCGCCAGAGAAACCCCGAGGCGAGATGGTGAATTTGGTCGCGTTGCTGCGGATGTAAATAGAGGGAGCTTCGTTTACCCATTCCTTTAGAGCCGTTTCGCCAGAGATAATATGCTGACGGTCCGGGATAACGCCTGAAATAACAAAGAACTTAAATCACTTTGCTTTGCCAGAAAGGTGTGTTGTGCCAGCCAACGCCCTTGCCCTCCGCTTGACTTATTTTGCAATAAAGGTACTTTTCAGGACATGAAGAAGATCCTGATTATTGTTCCTGACGGCGGCATGCTGTTTGAAGCCGCCGGCATCGCCGACATTCTGATGCAAGCTAACCGCCTGCACCCGGGAGGCCTTGCGCAGCCCTGCTATCGCATCATCATCGCCACGACCCAGCCGCACCAGGTGATCCACGGCCAGTCTGGTCTCAATCTGCTGGCAGATTATCGCCTGCCGGAGCTGGATCCCCGTGAGCCGCTTGATACCATCATCATTACCGGGCGCGGCATGAACGAGCAGGAGAGCACCGCCGTGGTGGACTGGCTGCATCTTGCAGCCCCCCATGCGCGGCGGATCGCCTCCATTTGCGGTGGCGCAATGCTGCTGGCCCAGACCGGTTTGCTTGACGGCCGTCGGGCAACCACCCACTGGCGGCTGCTGGAAACCATGCAAGCGCAGTACCCCACCATCCGTGTTGAGGGGGGGCCGCTCTATATTCAGGATGGCCCTGTCTGGACCTCCGGTGGCGTGAGTTCCGGCTTTGATCTGACCCTGGCGCTGGTGGAAGACGATTATGGCTTCAGCCTCGCGCGCGACGTGGCGCAGGATATGGTGATGTATCTGCGCCGCCCGGGAGGACAGCTACAGTTCAGCCGCTATAACCTGTCGCAGTCCGGCTCCTCCGGCCCCATCAGCGAGCTGCAAACCTGGATCCTGCAAAACCTGACGGCCGACCTGTGCGTCGAAAAGCTGGCGGAAAAAGTAGCCATGAGCCCGCGCAACTTCACCCGGGTATTCACCCGCGACACGGGGGCGTCTCCGGCACGCTATGTGACCGAAGCGCGCCTTGCCGCAGCCCGACAGTTGCTTGAACAGACCGACGATCCGCTGTCCGTTATCGCCGAGAAAAGCGGATTTGGCACCAGCATCAACCTGCGTCGCGTATTTGAAAAACAGCTCCACCTCACACCCGGTGAATACCGTCAGCGTTTTCACTGCCGCAAAATGGCGTAATGTGATCCTTTTTTGTCGTTTACGCCATCCGGCCTGAAGCCTACAGTGACTCCAGACAACAGAGATAAGGAGTGCATTATGGTTAAGGTCGGCATTAACGGTTTCGGCCGTATCGGACGTAATTTCCTGCGCGCGGCACTGGGCAATCCGGACCTGCAGATTGTGGCGATTAACGATCTGACGGACAGCAAAACCCTCGCCCATTTGCTTAAGCATGATTCCCTGCTCGGCACGCTACCGGCACCCGTTGAAGCGGCGGACGGCGCGCTGCAGGTTGACGGCCAGCGCATTACCGTCTTTAGCGAACGCGATCCGGCGAATATTCCCTGGCGCGATGCAGGCGTTGACGTGGTGATTGAAGCGACCGGTTTCTTCACCGAGCGCGAAAAAGCGCTGGTGCATATCATCCACGGTGGTGCGAAGCGCGTCATCATCTCCGCGCCGGGTAAAAATGACGATCTGACGGTGGTGATGGGCGTTAACCACGAGCAGTACGATCCGGCTAAGCACGTGGTAGTGAGCAACGGGAGTTGCACCACGAACGGCCTGGCCCCGGCCGCTCAGGTCCTGCATCAGCAGTTTGGTATTGAGCATGGCCTGATGAACACCACGCACGCTTATACCAACAGCCAGGCGCTGCACGACCAGCCGGAAAAAGATCTGCGCGGCGCACGTGCAGCAGCCCTGTCGATTGTGCCGTACTCCAGCGGTGCCGCGAAGGCACTGGGGAAAGTCATCCCGTCTCTGGACGGCAAGCTGACCGGCTATTCCCTGCGCGTACCGGTTCCGGTGGTCTCGATTGTGGACTTAACGGTAACGCTGAGCCGTGACGTTACGGCCGAAGAGGTGAACGATGCGTTCCGCAAAGCCGCGGCCAGCGGGCCACTGAAAGGCATTCTGGGATACAGCGATGAACCGCTGGTCTCCAGCGATTATCAGGGCGACCCGCGCTCTTCGATTATTGACGGTCTCTCCACGCTGGTAATTGGTGGTCGGATGGTGAAGATCCTGGCGTGGTATGACAACGAGTGGGGCTTCTCTAACCGCCTGGTGGATCTGGCGGTGCTGATGGATAAGAAAGGGTTGTAAGGTTTAAGCCGGGTGGCGCTTGCGCTTACCCGGCTAATAATTCACTCCGCCTTAACCTTCACGCCCATCAACACAATCACCATCGCCGTTACCAGCAGGAAACCGCTTCCGGCAAAGACGCCGCTGGCGCCGTTGAGGTCAAATACCGCCCCGCCCACGGCAGCACCGGCGCTGATTGCCAGCTGGATAGAGGCTACCAGCAAACCACCTGCGCTTTCGGCTTCATCTGGCACCGTCGTGGCAAGCCAGGTTGACCAGCCCACCGGAACCAGACCAAACGCAAAGCCCCACATCGCCACCAGCAATCCATCCAGTATCGCCAGATGACCAAACGCCACCATGGTGAGTGCCAGCACGCCCATGGCGAACGGTACCAGCGCCAGCGTCAGGCGCAGATTACGCGCCAGCAGATGTCCGGCTACGGAGGTACCGATAAAGTTGGCTATCCCAAAGCCCAGCAGGATCAGCGAGATGCTCTCCACGCTTGCCTGCCCCACCGTTTCAAGGAACGGACGCAGATAGGTAAAGAAGGCAAAATGGCCGCTGAAGATCAGAATGGTCGCCAGCATTCCACCGATCATTCCCGGACGACGCAGCACGCGGAACAGTGTGCCCAGGCTGCCGCTGCTCTCCGGCTTCATTGACGGCAGTACCCAAAGCTGCCACAGCAACGCCAGCATGCTCGGCAGAATGCAGAGGATAAAGACGTTACGCCAGCCAATCAGGCTGCCAAGATAGCTGCCCAGCGGGGCCGCGACCACCGTGGCGATCGACACGCTGGAGAAGATCACCGCCAGCGCTTTCGGCACTTTATCGGCAGGCACCAGACGCATCGCCGTGGCGGTCGACATCGCCCAGAATCCCCCGATGGCAATCCCTAACAGCAGACGTCCCATCAGCAGTACGTGCAGCGTGGGTGCAAAAGCCACCAGCAGGCTGGAGACGATTTGCAGCACCGAGAAAAACATCAGTACCCAGCGACGGTCGATACTTTTGGTCGCCGGGGTGATCAGCAATCCGGTGACCAGCGCGACCAGCGCGGTGGCGGTCACCGCCTGCCCAGCCATCCCCTCCGTTACGCCCAGGCTTGCGGCCATGGGCGTTAACAAACTGGCGGGCAGGAACTCCGCCGTGATCAAACCAAACACCCCCAGCCCCAGTGAATAGACGGCCCGCCAGGCGGGTTTTGCAGGCACAACAGCCTCTCTCGCCGCGACACATGAACTCATCTGTTGATCTCCCGTTATGAAAATGTGACAACTGTCGCAAAAGGATAGAGTGTTCACCCTGGACGATCTATGACATATAATCTCCACTTATTGATTATTCGTCCGGAGTTTTGCCATGACCGCTCAGTCCCCCGATCTGATCAGCGAGCTGTTGCGCGGAATGCGCCTGTCGGGCGTGAAATACCGCCGCATTGAAGCCAGCGCGCCTTTCGGCGTGGCGTTCCACCAGGCACCGGGCAAAGCACAGTTTCATTTTGTCAGCCGCGGCAGCGCCCTGCTGCGTATGGAGAGTGGCGCAACGTTCACCTTAAGCGGCGGCGATGCCCTTTTTATTCCGAACGGTAATGCGCACGCCCTGCTGTCTGACGAGAAGGCAACCATCACGCCGGTTAGCGCGTTTCCCAGCGAGCCTATCTGCGGCTCGGTCTGCGCCATCACCTGCGAACCCTGCCCGGACAGCGAAAACACCGTGATTTTCAGCGGATGCATGAACTTTGAACTGGGCGGAATGCAGCCGCTAATTAAAGCGATGCCGGAGGTGATGATGGTGAGCCGGTTGATGTCCACCTGGCCGGAGATCCACCCGCTGCTGGCGGCGATGGAGCGCGAATCCATGACGCGTCAGGCCGGATTCGCCGGGATCCTCGCGCGGCTGGCGGACGTGGTTGCGGCGCTAATCGTGCGGGGCTGGGTTGAAGGAGGCTGCGGAAAAGCCACCGGCTGGGTGCAGGTACTGCGTGACCCGCGTCTGAGCCGGGCCATTTACGCCATGCACCAGCAGCCGGGTCTGAACTGGAGCGTGGCGGATCTGGCAAAAGAGGCTGGCACCTCCCGCTCGGTGTTTGCGGAACGTTTTCTCGCCGCGACGGGCACCACCCCGGCGAAATACCTCAGCGAATTGAGGATGCGCCTGGCCATTCAGTACATTCGCCATGAAAATCAGCCTATTGAAACGGTCGCGCTGCGCCTGGGGTACGGATCCCTTGCGGCGTTTAGCCGGGCGTTCAAGCGAATTATCGGCCATGCGCCGGGCACGCTGCGGGAGACCAGCCAGACCCCGGAAGAGGCCTGACTGGCGCAGGACATCAGAAGTAGTATTTGAAGCGCACGCGCCCGCCATAGCGATCGTCGTTACGGTCATCGCCGTCATTCGGATGTGCTTCAACCCAGGAGGCATACGCACCAAGATAGATATTGAAATTCTTCATCTTCATGACGTTCGGGATCAGGTACGACGCATGAATGGTGTGAATATCATAATCACCGGGATCGGTCACCCAGCAGTCGCCATCACAATCCGCATTAAAGTTGGCGGTGTTGAAATTATCGATCTGGTTATGCGCGTAGATATAGCCCAGCTCAACATTGCGCCATAAGGCATTCACGCCCGCGGTGAAATCCGTCTCGTCGGTAGCATCCATGTAGGCGGTATTCAGGTTCGCCACGATACCGTCATCCGGATCGGTTTTTTGCCCGTTCCAGGTCATGGTAAAGCCATAGCCGGTGCGGTCAGACTGGTCGACCCATCTTCCGGACGCATCGTGGTAGCCGTAGGCATTGTTGACGAGGTTGCTCTCCATCGCGATGGCGGTCGAGAAGTTTCCTTCCTGCCAGGCAATCACCGGACGGACGTAGGCGACGTTTTTATCGTTATCCAGGTCCATGCCATGATACTGCTGGTCAACAAACAGCGAGCTGCCGTCTTCCAGCAGCGTGTTAACCTCGAGATACCAGTTGCCCAGGGTTTTACTCAGCAGGAAGTTACCGCCGCTGTCGCTACGCCCCCGCCCCTCTTTCATCATATAGATATAGCCGTAACCATCGCCGTAGAGATCGTTAGCGGTGTTGCCGGAATATTCAACGAAGGTATCCTGGTTTAGCGGGAACATGTCATAGGCTTCAAAGCGGCCAACTTTTACCTTCCAGTCGTTTTCCGTGCCAAAGAAGAAGACCGCGTCATCCAGGTTCATTTTGCCCGTTAAGTCCGCCAGCGGCTGTACGGAGAAACCGGCAAAATTGCCGTTTTCCATTCGCTTATAGCCGTCAAACCCCAGCAGCAAACGCCCGTTAATATCCCAGCGTTCATTGTTACCGGGTGCCCAGTCTTTATTGGCTGTCGTTTTCATGGACGTTAAACTGCCGGTCTTGCTGGCCGCATCCATATTAAATTCAACGTCACCATAAAATTTAATATCACCGTAGCCGGATAACGTAAGCTTAGGTGCCGTTTGCGCTGTCGCAGGCTCTGTGGATTCAACCACCACAGGATTTGCAGCTACCACGGGATGCTGCTGTTGCTCAAGAACCTGAATTTGTGCTTCTGCCTTTGCTGCCCTTGTTTCGGCCTTTTCGAGGCGCGCCTCCAGTTGCGCCAGTTTATCTTCCAGACGTTGGGTATCATTTGCTGCCATTGCTGCGGTAGAACAAAACGCACTGACGAGCAGTGCAATATTTTTCACTTTCATCGACTCCATCCTCGTGAGTTAATCATTATTTCCTGACGGACACAGAGAACCTCACCGATAATTCAAATGAATTATCGGCTTACTGCTTCAACTATTAAGAGTTAGCGAATTCGCCTTTGTTTAAATCACTCACCACGCCATTCATGACGTTTTCAGTTAATTTATAAAATTTGATCGAGAATGCGGTGAGTAAATAAAAGAGTGATGGGATTAATGTGAACAATAAAATAACGCCCTGAATGGCGGATTCTGACTGTACGGTACTGTTCGACTGGTAATTAAACCAGGCCAGCACCCACCCCAGAATGGCACCACCGACGGCGACACCCAACTTAATCACGAAAATATTGGCCGCAACATTCATACCTGTAATACGACGTTGGGTTTTCCATTCACCGTAATTATTTGCATCAGTGATCATTGACCACTGCAACGCGCCGTTACCGCCCTGGACAATCTGAATGAGCACATGGGCAATCAGTGGAATGACCCAGAACTCCAGCGGCAGCCAGAAGCAGGCCACGCCTAACGCAGCGTTGAGAATATTGATCCAGAACGAGAGTTTAACCTTGCAAAAACGGGTCCCGAACGGCTGCGCCAGAACCGAACCAAACATCGAGGCCAGCATCCCACCCAACATAAAGAACGAGATGACGTCAGCCCCCTTGTTGAGAACAGTGTTCACGTAATAGACCACTGCACCACCGCGGATCACCACCGCCACCAGCATCATAAAGTTGTAGATCGAGAGAATGCGCCACTGATCGTTACGAAAGAGGATTTTAACGTCCCGGGCGATGTTCAGATTCTCCTCTTTGATCGGCTGGACGCGCTCTTTGGTGGTGACAAAACAAATGATAAACATCACGCAGCCGATTGCGCCAAAAAGCGCCATCGCCACCTGGATGCCGGTCGCCCTGTCGCCGGGGTAGAGATAGTCCGCCAGGGGCAGAATCAACGCGGTGCCGAGCGCCCCGCCAATTGGCGTAATGGCAAAGCGCCAGGACTGCAACGAGAGGTTTTCACGCGGATCGGACGTCAGCGCCGCCCCCAGAGAACAATACGGGATATTTATGGCGGTATACATCAGGGTCATAAATATATACGCGCCAACGGCATAATAAATTTTCCCGGTTTCAGTAAAATCAGGTATGGAATATACCAGCACGCAACTCACCGCAAAAGGAACGCATATCGCCAGCAGCCAGGGACGAAAACGTCCCCACCGTGTGGATGTTGCATCGGCAATCGCTCCCATAACGGGGTCGGTAATGGCATCTAATAAGCGGACCAAAAGAAACATGGTTCCCATTACGGCCGGGGGTAAGCCATAAATATCCGTGTAGTAATACGCCAGAATGGCGACCGAGGAGTCAAAAACAATATGACTCGCGGCATCTCCAAGGCTGTAGCCTATTTTTTCCCGGACCGGAATTTTTTCACTCACTGACATCACGTTACTCCTTATTGATGAAACCGGTTTCTGCTTTGGCAATAATTTCGCCTGAGCGCAACGAGGCGATCCATTATGTTTTTTCACCATGAAGTTATGTTTTTTGCTTTATGTGATCGGGATAATTAAAAGAAAGCCTTTATCCGGAAAATTATGCGTAACGGATCGCAATTTATTTTCTCGCCTACAGCCATTCACAATATCAATATTTCAGCCGCGCCACCGGGGCATTAAACGCAACGGTAAATTGTCTGGATTTGTGCAAAGTGCGATGTTCGACACGCGAAGCGCGGAATATTCGACTAAGGTTTTCTGGTGAATGATTACAGCGTGACCGCTGCTCAGCGAAATAAGGAGAAGCACCGATGATAACACCTCAAAAGCTGCGCCCTCGCCTCTTACCTCTGGTTCTGGGCAGTGCGCTGCTCGCGGTTGCCGCGACAGGTAACGCGGAAGAGATGAACTCTGGCCAGACAAATTCACCGGATATCTTGCTCGGCCCTCTTTTCAACGATGTCCAGAGCGCCAAACTCTTCCCCGATCAAAAAACCTTTGCCGATGCCGTACCGAAAAGCGATCCCCTGACGATCCTGGCCGACTACCGCATGCAGCGTCGTCAGTCCGGGTTTGATTTACGCCATTTTGTTGATATGAACTTCACGCTTCCCGCGGAAGGGGAAAAATATGTTCCTCCTGCGGGGCAGAGCCTGCGTGAGCATATTGACGGGCTGTGGCCTGTGCTGACGCGTACCACCGATAAAGCCAGTAACAAATGGGATTCACTCCTGCCCTTACCGAAATCCTACGTTGTGCCGGGCGGGCGTTTCCGCGAGGTCTACTACTGGGACAGCTATTTCACCATGTTAGGGCTGGCGGAAAGCGGCCACTGGGACAAAATCAGCGATATGGTGGACAATTTTGCCTACGAACTGGATACATGGGGGCACATTCCGAACGGCAACCGCAGTTACTATCTGAGCCGCTCCCAGCCGCCATTTTTCTCGCTGATGGTGGAACTGCTGGCCACGCACGACAGCGAGGCGCTGAAGAAATACCGTCCGCAGATGGAAAAGGAGTACGCCTACTGGATGGAGGGCGCAGATGCGCTGCAGGCCGGAGAGGCCAACAAACGCGTGGTGAAGCTGGAGGATGGCTCGCTGCTTAACCGCTACTGGGATGACCGCGACACGCCGCGTCCGGAGTCGTGGCTTGACGATATCACCACCGCCAAAAGCAACCCTAACCGCCCGGCAACCGAAATCTACCGCGATTTGCGCTCTGCGGCGGCCTCAGGCTGGGACTTCAGCTCCCGCTGGATGGACGATCCGCAAAAGCTGGGCACCATCCGCACCACCAGTATTGTGCCGGTGGATCTGAACGCCCTGATGTTCAAGATGGAAAAACTGCTCGCCCGGGCAAGCCAGGAGAGCGGCGATGCCGCCAGCGCGAGCAAATATGAAGCCCTGGCCACGGCGCGCCAGAAGGCGATGGAGAAGTATCTGTGGAACGATAAAGAGGGATGGTATGCGGATTACGACCTGAAGAGTAAGAAGGTGCGTAATCAGCTCACGGCTGCAGCCCTCTTCCCGCTGTATGTGAAGGCCGCGGCACAGGATCGCGCGGATAAAGTGGCTGCAGCGACGTCCTCACGTCTGCTGAAACCGGGCGGCATCACCACCACCACCGTGAACAGCGGCCAGCAGTGGGATGCCCCCAATGGCTGGGCGCCACTGCAGTGGGTAGCCACGGAAGGGTTGCAGAATTATGGACAGGACAAGGTCGCGATGGATGTCACCTGGCGCTTCCTGAAAAATGTTCAGCATACCTACGATCGCGAGCAGAAACTGGTGGAGAAATATGATGTCTCCTCCACCGGTACGGGCGGCGGCGGCGGTGAGTATCCGCTGCAGGATGGATTCGGCTGGAGCAACGGCGTGACGCTGAAGATGCTGGATCTGGTCTGTCCGAAAGAGAAACCGTGTGACAGCGTGCCGCAGAATCAGCCTGCGGCGAATGATGAGGCTGCGCCGGTGAAAAGTACGGCGCAGTAAGTGAACAATGCCGGGGGGCGCTAACGCCTACCCGGCCTGCATTCCCTGCGGGAGAGGGAAACGATAATCAGAAGCTGTAGCTCGCCCCCAACTGATACGTCCGGTCACGCCCAATCCAGCAGTTTGTCGCGTCGTAGCAGGTCAGCGTCTCTTTGTTGGTGATGTTTTGCGCGCTGGCTTTCAGCGTTAATCCCTCCAGCGACGGCAGGATTTCCCCCATACGATAGGAGGCCGCCAGATCGTACTGCATGGTGCCGCCCAGTTTGCCCGCATCGTTGTTCGGTGAAATTTCCATGGGTCCGGTGTAGCGCGCCCCTGCCCCCAGCATCAGCCCTCTCAGCGGCGTGTTGTCAAAGGTGTAATCCCCCCACAGGTTGAACGCGTTCTCCGGCACCTGCGTTGGCCGTTTGCCCTGGTATTTGTCATCTTCGGTATTGATCAGATGGGTGTAGGCATAGTTGGCAATCAGGGTCACGTTATCCGCTGGGCGGCTGACGATTGAGAGCTCAGCCCCTTTAGATTCCACTTCTCCGGTCTGGCTGTAATTCAGGAAGCCCGGATCGGAGGTGACGACATTTTTCTGACGGATATTAAATACCGAGGCGGTAAAGGTTGTGGCGTAATCCGCCAGCAGGTATTTGACCCCGCCTTCCACCTGCTTGCTGGTGGTTGGCTTCACGTCTTTAGCCGTAAGCGTCCCCTGCGGCGACACCGGGGCAAACCCTTCGGAGTAACTGATGAACGGTGAAAGCCCATTCTCAAACGCGTAAAGCGCGCCCAGGCGTTTGGTCACGCGGTCCTGCGAGACCCACGCCTTGTCGCCATTCTGCATATAATTGGTGGTTACCGAGCGGTAATCGTCATAACGCAGGCTGGCCAGCAGATTTAAACCGCCAAACTCCACCTGATCCTGCAGGTAATAGCCGTTTTGCTGATAGCTCAGACGATTTTTCTGCCCCGTATACAACCCGAGATCGCGTTCGTTGATCTGCGAATAGTCAGGATTTCGCATATCGATGCCAGGCGTTGTTGAGGCATAACGGTAGTAGAAGTGAGAGTCCATCTTTTGATAGTCAAACCCGGCCAACAGGTGGTGTTTCCACTCTCCCAGCGCCACGGTTTTGGTGACCTGGTTATCGATGTTGAAGCTCTTCAGATCTTCATCCGTGGTGTAAGCAAACCGGTTAAGCTGGTAGACCGCGCTCCCCGTCCCCGTGGCATAAACGCTGCGCTGGTGGGTGTCGACATCAAAGTACCGTGCTTTCTGGTTAAAGCCCCAGCCACTGTCAAACTCATGTTCAAAGCTGTAGCCCAGCATCCACTGACGCTGTTTGAAACCGCTCCACTCATCCCCGGCATAATCCCGGCGGTCGGCATATTTCGAGTGCAGATAAGCAAGCGGCAACGGGTTGGATGGAGACAGGCTCGGGGAGTTTTGCGCCAGTGCATCAACCGTAAGACGCGTTTTGCTGTCCGGCTCCCAGGTCACGGACGGGGCAACCAGATAATTTTCATAGCGCGTGGTATGGGGCTGATCGTCATTTTCCGTGGCTTTGCCCAGCAGTCGGTAGTTCCAGTCGCTGTCGGCAATTTGTCCGGTCGAGTCGAGATAACCCTCCTTCAGATTGCGATTGCCGGTGTTGAAACCCAACTCGGTATGGGCGGTTTTTTGTGGCTTTTTACCCTGAATATTTACCAGCCCCCCCGGGGAGCCACCGCCGTAGAGCACAGAAGATGGCCCTTTGAGGATATCAACGCTTTCAATCAGCAGTGGATCGATGCGCGCTTTGGTATTTCCGGTGACGTTATACGGCAGTTGCAGTCCGTTGTAGAACTCCTGGTCAACGGAAAAACCACGGATTTTATATTCGCTCATGTAGGTGGTATTGCCACGCAGCTCTGTCGAAACGCCCGGAACATAGCGCAGGATTTCGTTCACGGAGTTGGCATGGCGTTGCGCGATCTGCTGCGCAGAGACGGTATCGATCACCTGCGGCGTTTTACTTTCGGCAACGGCCGATTTGGTTGCGCTGTTTGTCCATGCGGGGAGAACGCTGCCCTGCTCAGAGCCGGTGACAAGAATGGTGGATTCTTCAGCAAATGCCTGTGCCTGTAATGCCAGCGTCACGGCTCCTGCCAACGCGCATACTGCAAAACGTGAGGTGTTCATAATGTCGTCTTGTGATTATATGTAACTAGGAACGACAATTATTATCATTTCGATTAGCAAATCAATATCACGACAAAAAAAACGGCCCTGTCGCGAGAGCCGTTTTGTGTCATCTATGCCCGTCGGAGCAACCTGAATATGCCCAGGACAACAATGGCGCCCACCACAGCCACAAGGAAACTGTGCAGGTCGAATCCACTGATGTCGCCCCCAAAGCCAAACATGGTCGCCAGCCAGCCGCCGACAACCGCACCAACAACCCCAAGAACACAGGTCAATATAAAGCCGCCGCCATCATTTCCCGGCATGATGAGTTTAGCGATAGCCCCGGCAATAAGACCAAAGATGATCCACGCGATAATACCCATAGCGATGCCCTCTTGCAGGTTTAACGCATGCGCAGAAAACCTTCCGCGCAGGTAACGTAAGTATAGGTCATCACGGTAAAACCGATTTCATCTCACCGACTTAACTTCTCTGTACTGCGAAAAAAACTCACCGGTTTGTATTAAGTTTCGTTTCACGCTGCCGATAACGCAGAGACAGTCTGTCATTTATCAAGGAGCCATCCGGCGTGAGTAATTACAGTGAGCAGTTCCTGAAGCAAAATCCGCTGGCTGTATTAGGGGTATTGCGCGACCTGCAAAAAGGCGAGGTGCCGCTGCGCATCAGCTGGTCAAACAATCAATTCATCAGCAAGATCCTGGATGCTTCTGCAGAGAGGCTGGTCATTGACCTGGGCAGCCAGGAGCATGAAAACCGCGCCGCGCTGCGGGCGGAGAAAATCTCGGTGATGGCAGAAACGCACGGCGCAAAAGTGGAGTTTGTCCTGCCGCGCCTGGAGTTGAGCGAATACGGTGGTCTTCCGGCGTTTGTCACCCCGCTGCCGGCCAACCTCTGGTTTGTTCAGCGCCGTGAATATTTTCGTATCAGTGCCCCGCTTCATCCTGCCTATTTTGGTAAGGCCAAAATGCCGGACAAAAAAGAGATCCGCTTTCGCCTTTTTGACCTCTCCCTGGGCGGCATGGGTGCGCTGATGGATACGCCAAAGCCTGACGGACTGGTAGAAGGCATGCGATTTACCCAAATCGAACTGGATATGGGAGGCTGGGGGCGTTTTTACTTTGATGCGCAGCTGATTGCCATCAGCGAGCGTAAGGTGGTCGACAGCAAAAATGAAACGATCGTCACGCCGCGTCTGAGCTTCCGCTTCCTGAACGTCGGGCCGGGCGCAGAGCGTGAACTGCAGCGGATTATCTATTCTCTGGAGCGAGAGGCGCGGGAGCGGGCGAATAAAGTGTTGTGACAGGAGCCGGGCAGCACACAGGCCGCCCGACAACGGCATTACATGGCATCCATCGCTTTCTGAACTTTCCAGATATAACGCGGAGCCTGTGGTGCCGGATGATTTTTCACCACGTGTTCAAAGAACTCGTCTTTGTCCATGTCGTTGATCTCTTCTATCGCCTCCTTACGGTCCGATGAGAACGTCCTGAGCAGCGCACCCGCGCCGTTCACGTAAGAGACCACCAGCGCATACTGCATCACTTCTGGATCCTCGATTCCCTTCAGCACGCCGTGTTCCAGAATGCTCAAATAGGCCGTGCCCATGGAGATGTTGCGTTCCGGGTTTTTCAGCTCGCTGGTTGACGGCTGACCACGCCAGCCCATATAGCGGTAGACCTCTCTCCCTGCGGTTGAGGCCTTAAGCTGCATCAGCCCCACGGCGTTAGATTTGCTGACAAGCGTTGGGTTACCGCCGGATTCCACGGCAATGATCGCCGTGATCAGTCGCGGGCTGACGCCCCAGGCCTTGCCTGCCTGTTCACTGATCGGCATCCACTGCATGGCCCGTTTTACTGGCACTTCCGGGTTCCATGCCGGGTTTTGATAGTCATGTTTTGAACTACAGCCAGCCAGCAACACAATCAAAAAAGCAAACCATCTCAATTTCACGTCATCTATCCTTATAGCCGGTCATCGCCCTTGAAGCAGGCAACGTATAAGCGGCATGATATAGACAATTAGATTCTCATTCAGCAAGGAATTGCCATGTCTCAGTTTCATCTTATCGCGCCGTCCGGGTACTGCATCAACCAGGAGGCGGCACAGCGGGGCGTTGAGCGCTTACTGGAACTCGGTTACCCGGTAGAAAATCAGACAATTATCCCCCGCCGCCAGCAGCGTTTTGCCGGTACGGAAGCGCAAAGGCTGAATGATATCAACAGCCTGGTGAACCTGCAGGGTGAGAACAATATCGTGCTGGCGGTGCGCGGCGGCTATGGTGCGAGCCGGTTGCTGGAGAGTATTGACTGGCAAGGGCTGGCAAAGCGTCAGCAGCAGGATCCGCTGCTTATCTGCGGCCACAGCGACTTTACCGTAATCCAGCTGGGGTTGCTCGCGCTGCATAACGTGGTGACCTTCAGCGGCCCGATGCTGGCCGGAAATTTCGGGGCACCCGAGCTTGATCCATTTACGGTGGAACACTTCTGGCGCGCCCTGAAAAACCCGACCTACAGCGTTGAGTGGCAGGGCAACGGGCCGCACTGGTCGTGTGAAGGACAACTCTGGGGCGGAAATCTGGCAATGCTGGTGTCGCTCATCGGGACGCCATGGCTGCCGCAAATTGACGGCGGCATTCTGGTGCTGGAAGATATCAATGAACATCCGTTCCGCGTCGAGCGCATGTTATTGCAGCTGTATTACGCCGGTATTCTGGAACGTCAATCCGCGGTTATTCTTGGCAGTTTTACCGGTGCCGCGCCGAATGACTATGACGCAGGATACTCGCTGGAAACGATGGTCGATTTCATCCGCTCACGCCTTGATATTCCTGTTATTACCGGGCTGGACTTCGGCCACGAGCAGCAAACCGTCACCCTGGCGTTAGGCGCGCAGGCCATCCTGAAGCATGATGAAACGGGCAGTCGGTTAACGATTGGGGGTCATCCGGTCTTAAAGGCATAAAAAAGCCGTTTATCCCCCTCAATAAACCGCTGTTTCCGTCGTTAATATGTTAGGGTTTTAGTAACAGCATTAACATTGAGGTGGGAGTAAGACAACATTGGATGCCACAGCGATAATCAGTCTTTTCATTCTGGGTTCTGTGCTCGTAACCTGTAGTATTTTATTAAGTTCATTTTCATCGCGTCTCGGCATACCTATTCTTGTTATTTTCCTTGCCATCGGCATGCTGGCGGGTGTCGATGGTATCGGCGGTATTCCTTTCGATAACTACCCTTTCGCTTACATGATCAGTAACCTTGCGCTGGCGGTGATCCTGCTCGACGGCGGGATGCGCACCCAGGCGAGCTCATTTCGCGTGGCGCTGGGGCCCGCCCTGTCGCTGGCGACGGTCGGGGTGTTAATTACCTCCGGTCTGACCGGCATGATGGCGGCGTGGCTGTTCCATCTCGATCTGATGGAAGGTTTACTGATTGGCGCGATTGTCGGCTCAACCGACGCGGCGGCGGTGTTTTCCCTGCTGGGGGGCAAAGGGTTGAACGAACGCGTCGGGTCCACGCTTGAGATTGAATCCGGCAGTAACGATCCGATGGCAGTATTTCTCACCATCACGCTGATAGAGATGATCCAGCAGCATGAAACGGGCTTAAGCTGGATGTTTGTCCTGCATATCCTGCAGCAGTTCGGCCTGGGGATTGCGCTCGGCCTGGCCGGGGGTTACCTGCTTCAGCAGACGATCAACCGGATATCGCTGCCTTCGGGGCTCTACCCGCTGCTTGCCCTGAGCGGCGGCATTCTGATTTTTGCCGTCACCACTGCGCTGAACGGCAGCGGGATCCTCGCGGTTTATCTTTGCGGCTTCCTGCTGGGCAATCGCCCTATTCGCAACCGTCACGCCATTTTGCAGAACTTCGACGGGCTGGCCTGGCTGGCGCAAATCGGGATGTTCCTCGTGCTGGGCCTGCTGGTGACGCCGTCAGACCTGCTGCCGATTGCCGTTCCGGCGCTGATTTTATCGGCGTGGATGATCTTCTTCGCACGCCCTCTGTCGGTGTTTGCCGGTCTGCTGCCGTTTCGCGGCTTCAACCTGCGCGAACGGGTCTTTATCAGCTGGGTGGGGCTGCGCGGCGCGGTGCCCATTATCCTGGCTGTCTTCCCGATGATGGCAGGACTGGATAACGCGCGGCTGTTCTTTAACGTCGCCTTCTTCGTGGTGCTGATCTCGCTGCTGTTCCAGGGAACCTCGCTCGGGTGGGCAGCGAAAAAAGCCAAAGTGGTGGTTCCTCCTGTGGGCTGGCCGGTTTCCCGCGTGGGGCTGGATATTCACCCGGAAAACCCGTGGGAACAGTTTGTTTACCAGCTCAGCGCCGATAAATGGTGCGTGGGGGCATCGCTGCGCGATTTGCACATGCCTGCGGAAACGCGAATTGCCGCCCTGTTCCGCGATAATGTCCTGCTGCACCCAACCGGCAGCACCCGGCTACGCGAAGGCGATATTCTGTGTGTGATTGGCCGCGAGCGGGACCTGCCCGCCCTGGGTAAACTGTTCAGCCAGTCGCCTCCGGTGGCGCTGGATCAGCGTTTCTTCGGCGATTTTATTCTGGAAGCCAGCGCCAGGTTTGCGGATGTGGCCCTGATTTATGGGCTGGATGAAGGTGCTGAAGGCGACGATAACCAGCAAACGCTGGGCGAAATTATCCAGCAGCGCCTTGGTGCGGCCCCGGTTGTGGGTGACCAGGTGGAGTTTGCCGGGATGATCTGGACCGTAGCAGAGAAAGAAGATAACGCAGTGCGGAAAGTCGGTTTGCGGCCGATGGAAGAGGACGTGGAGTAGTGGTTTTTTGCCGGGTGGCGCTGACGCTTACCCGGCACACAGACACGTTACACCGTCACAACCGGCACTCTTGGGGCTAGCGCGCACATCAGTTCATACCCTACCGTCCCCGCCGCGGCAGCCACGTCATCAATTTTGACTTCGTTACCCCACAGCTCGACCGGGGAACCAATGCCCGCCTGCGGACATGGCGTGAGATCAACGGCCAGCATATCCATGGAGACGGTGCCCACCGTTCCCGTACGCACCCCGTCTACCCAGACTGGCGTACCGCTCGGCGCGATACGCGGGTAGCCGTCAGCATAACCGCCCGCCACAATACCAATCCGTTGCTCGCCCGTCGCCCGGTAACGGCTGCCGTAGCCCACCGTATCGCCGGCCTTCAGCGTCTGTACACCGATGATTTCGCTGCGCAGGGTCATCACCGGCTTAAGGCCGCTGTTGGCGATATCCTGCCACTGGCCTGAGGGAGAGGCGCCATAAAGGACAATGCCCGGGCGTACCCAGTTATAATGCGCCTCAGGATGCCACAGTGTGGCCGCTGAGTTGGAGAGCGAACGTGGGCAATCCAGCCCTTCTGCTGCCTGCTCAATGCGCACCATCGCATCGGCAATACCGTCCGGTTTTTCCGCATCGGCAAAATGCGCCATCAGCGTCATTTCGCCCACGTTCTTCAGGGCGCGCAGCTGTTGCCATACCGTATGGACCCGCTCAGGCTGGAAGCCCAGGCGGTTCATACCGCTATTCACCTTGAGATAAATATCCAGCGGTGCATGCAGTTTTGCATCCTGAATCGCTTTAATTTGCCAGTTGCTGTGAACGCTGGTGGTCAGCCGGTACTTATCCAGCAGCGGCAGATCGTCGGCGTGGAAGAACCCCTCAAGCAACAGAATGGGCCCTTTCCAGCCGCGCTCGCGCAGCAGAATGGCCTCTTCCAGATTCAGTAACGCAAAACCATCGGTGGCGCTGAGCGCACTCCAGATACGATCGATACCGTGGCCGTAGGCATTGGCTTTCACCACCGACCAGACGCGTGAACCTGGCGCCGCCCGGCGAACAATTTGCAGGTTATCCTTCAGGGCCTGCAAATCGAGCTGAGCCAGAACAGGACGGGACATGACAACTCCTTAGTTATGCGCGCCGTGCAGGTGCTGTGGACGCGAAGGGGTAAACCCCGATTGATAGCGTGCGGCACTTAAATCGTCAAACGGAATTGCCGGCGTGCGCCCGGATATCAAATCGCTAAGCAGCTGGCCTGAGCCGCAGGCCATTGTCCAGCCAAGCGTACCGTGGCCGGTATTGGTCCACAGGTTTTTGAACGGCGTACGGCCAACAATTGGCGTGCCGTCTGGCGTCATTGGACGCAGCCCGGTCCAGAAGGTTGCCTGCTCGACAAAACCGCCACGCGGGAACAGGTCGCCCACCACCATCTCCAGCGTTTCACGGCGCGGCTTCAGCAGCTCGGTGTTAAAGCCGACAATCTCCGCCATCCCGCCAACGCGGATGCGGTTATCAAAGCGGGTAATGGCGATTTTGTAGGTTTCATCCAGAATGGTGGAAACTGGCGCCCCGCTGTCCTCTTTTACCGGAATGGTCAGGGAGTAGCCCTTCAGCGGGTAAACCGGAATGTCGAGAATGCCCTTCAGCATCGCGGTGGAATAGGAGCCAAACGCCATGACGTAGGCATCCGCTTTAATGACTTCATCGCCACACTTCACGCCGTAGATACTGCCGCCTTCAGACAGCAGTTTGTCGACCGCGGTATTAAAGCGGAATTTCACCCCCGCCTGCTCGCACATCTGCGCGAGACGCTGCGTAAACAGCTGGCAGTCGCCGGTTTCATCATTCGGCAAACGCAGGCCGCCCGTCAGCTTGTGCGACACTTCTGCCAGTGCCGGTTCAACCTGCCCAAGCTGGCTCGCTTCGAGCAGTTGATACGGTACGCCCGCATCTTCCAGCACGGCAATATCACGGGTGGCGTTTTCATACTGTTGCGCCGTGCGGAACAGCTGCAGCGTGCCGCCCTGGCGACCTTCGTACTCAATACCGGTGGAGGCGCGCAGTGCTTTCAGGCAGTCACGGCTGTATTCCGCCAGACGCACCATCCGACCTTTGTTTTCCATGTAGTGCCGGGTGTCGCAGTTGCGCAGCATCTGCCACATCCACTTCAGCTGGAACTGGGTGCCGTCGAGGCTGATGGCCAGCGGCGCATGGCGCTGGAACATCCACTTAATTGCCTTCAGCGGAACGCCGGGTGCCGCCCACGGCGCGGCATAGCCCGGAGAGATCTGTCCGGCGTTCGCCGCACTGGTTTCCAGCGCAGGCCCTGACTCACGATCGATAACGGTCACGTCATGTCCCGCCTGACTTAAATACCAGGCGCTGGTTACGCCAACGACACCACTTCCCAGTATGACAACACGCATAGCCACTCCATATGTGCAAAAGAACAATCTTCTAATTACAGATTGATAACCTAGTTGAAAATATTATTCAACATACGACTTTTTTATGGTGACTTACCTCACACACCCCCCAGCATCAGGGGATGAGGCGAATTTGGGATCTCCTGCTG
The DNA here is from genome assembly GCF_050031595.1 of Enterobacter cloacae complex sp. 309I3. Taxonomy (NCBI): domain Bacteria; kingdom Pseudomonadati; phylum Pseudomonadota; class Gammaproteobacteria; order Enterobacterales; family Enterobacteriaceae; genus Enterobacter; species Enterobacter cloacae complex sp. 309I3. The sequence goes on from NZ_JBLGWI010000001.1 coordinate 2,921,150, forward strand.
CGCGTTATTTTTAACCAGTATAAAATTCTGTGAAGACCGCTTTTTTTGCCGCATCAAAAACGGGAAATCGCAAAGAAAAAATTTCTGCTCCAGCACGCTTTTTAACACGGTGATCTATGCTTATCAGGAGGCTCTCCAGACAGAGAGAGCTCCCACAACGAGGGCGCGCTAATGGCTACTATTGATTCCCTGAATAAGGACAGCACACGTCTGAGCGATGGACCCGACTGGACCTTCGAGTTGCTGGATGTCTATCTCGCCGAAATCGACCGGGTGGCAAAACTGTATCGTCTGGATACCTATCCCCATCAGATTGAAGTCATTACGTCCGAGCAGATGATGGACGCCTACTCCAGCGTCGGGATGCCGATCAATTATCCGCACTGGTCGTTTGGTAAAAAATTCATTGAAACGGAGCGCTTATATAAGCACGGCCAGCAGGGGCTGGCGTATGAGATCGTGATCAACTCCAATCCGTGTATCGCCTACCTGATGGAAGAGAACACCATTACCATGCAGGCGCTGGTGATGGCGCATGCCTGCTACGGGCATAACTCGTTCTTCAAGAATAACTACCTGTTCCGCAGCTGGACGGATGCCAGCTCGATTGTCGATTACCTGATCTTCGCGCGTAAGTACATTACCGACTGCGAAGAGCGCTACGGCGTGGACGAAGTGGAGAAACTGCTCGACTCCTGTCACGCGCTGATGAACTACGGCGTTGATCGCTACAAACGTCCACAGAAAATCTCCCTTCAGGAGGAGAAAGCGCGGCAGAAAAGCCGCGAAGAGTATCTGCAAAGCCAGGTGAATATGCTGTGGCGCACCCTGCCGAAACGTGAAGAAGAGAAAGCGGTTGCCGAAGCGCGTCGCTACCCGTCTGAGCCGCAGGAAAACCTGCTCTATTTTATGGAGAAAAACGCGCCGCTGCTGGAGCCGTGGCAGCGTGAGATCCTGCGCATTGTGCGTAAGGTCAGCCAGTATTTCTATCCGCAGAAACAGACCCAGGTGATGAACGAAGGCTGGGCCACCTTCTGGCATTACACCATCCTTAACCATCTGTACGATGAGGGGAAAGTCACCGAGCGGTTCATGATGGAGTTCCTGCACAGCCATACAAACGTGGTGTTCCAGCCGCCTTACAACAGCCCGTGGTATAGCGGCATTAACCCGTACGCGCTCGGCTTTGCGATGTTCCAGGACATTAAACGCATCTGCCAGTCGCCAACGGAAGAAGATAAATACTGGTTCCCGGATATCGCCGGCTCTGACTGGCTGGAAACGCTGCATTTCGCGATGCGTGACTTTAAGGATGAGAGCTTCATCAGCCAGTTTATGTCGCCGAAGATCATGCGTGATTTCCGCTTCTTCACCGTGCTGGATGACGACCGCAATAACTACCTGGAGATTTCGGCGATCCATAACGAGGAAGGTTACCGTGAGATCCGTTCTCGCCTCTCCTCCCAGTACAACCTGAGCAACCTTGAACCCAACATTCAGGTATGGAACGTGGATTTACGCGGCGATCGCTCCCTGACGCTGCGCTATATTCCGCACAACCGGGCCCCGCTGGATAAAGGACGCAAAGAGGTGCTGAAGCATGTGCATCGCCTGTGGGGCTTTGATGTACTGCTGGAGCAGCAGAATGAAGATGGCAGCGTGGAGCTGCTGGAACGTTGCCCGGCGCGGTTGAATACATTGTAATGGTTTTTGCCGGGTTTTGTAGGCCCGGTAAGCGAAGCGCCACCGGGCGAAAAAAACCTCTCACTTGAGAGGTTTTTTATTTCAGCGGCCCTGAATGGCTAAATCACCCGGCAGTGTTTTCTGCATCCGGTGCCAGATTTCACCGGAATCGTGGCCGTAGCGGCGCACCGTTTCATACACCTGATCGTGCAGGCCTTCAGTACAGAGCTTGCTGAGCTTATGGTAGAAGCCCAGCGCCAGGCTGCGCGCCTCGGGGTTAGCAAAGTAGTGGCGACCGATACGGGTATACAGCCCTTTCATGCCGTTCAGGATCAGACCGTACACCGGGTTACCGGAGGCAAACGCCAGTCCGCGGAAAACGTTGTAATCGAGCGTGGCAAAGGCATCCGCGTGATCTTCCACTTCGTTCGCGCTGGCAAGCACCTGCAGCGCGTCTTCCGGATGCTGACGAAAAGCGGTACGAATAAAGATTGTCGCAATGTTGGTACGCACCGAGAGCAGATTGTCGATCAGCTGTGGCACGCTTTCGTGATCGAGGCGCGCCAGCGTTTCAAGAATGTTCAGCCCGGAGGTTTCCCAGAAGTTGTTTACTTTCGTTGGCTTACCGTGCTGGATCGTCAACCAGCCATCGCGCGCCAGTCGCTGGAGCACTTCACGCAGCGTGGTGCGAGTGACGCCAATCAGTTCAGAGAGTTCGCGTTCAGCCGGAAGAATGGATCCCGCAGGGAAGCGATTATTCCAGATGCTTTCAATGATGTACTCTTCCGCGAAACCCGCCGGGCTCTGCGCCTTAATGACCATAGTGAGATTTCCATTACACAGCTTTTGCAAATTGCACTCATCATACCAGAGGCATGCAATGGCAGGTAGCGCGTGAAAGAGAGAAAAGAGGGATCGCTGTTTTATTTTCGTGAAATTTACAATACACGCTTATCCGCCTCTGCCCCGCGTTTTTTGCGTATACTGATGTTTTGTTTTACCTGACGGGGAAGGACGTCTGTTGTGGAAATTTCTTTTGGGCGCGCGCTGTGGCGCAATTTTTTAGGCCAGTCTCCTGACTGGTACAAACTGATACTTCTGGTTTTCCTGGTTGTTAATCCCATTATTTTTAGTATCACTCCGTTCGTCGCCGGGTGGCTGCTGGTGGCGGAGTTTATCTTCACCCTGGCCATGGCGCTGAAATGTTATCCCCTGCTGCCGGGTGGTTTGCTGGCTTTTGAAGCCGTGGTTATCGGTATGACGAGCGCAGAACATGTCAAAGCCGAGCTGGCATCCAACCTTGAAGTGCTTCTGCTGCTGATCTTCATGGTGGCCGGTATCTACTTTATGAAACAGCTGCTGCTGTTTATCTTCACCCGCCTGTTGCTTAGCATTCCGTCTAAAACGATGCTGTCGCTGGCGTTCTGCCTTGCTGCCGCATTCCTTTCGGCCTTCCTGGATGCACTAACCGTCGTGGCGGTGGTCATCAGCGTTGCCGTCGGGTTTTACGGCATTTATCACCGCGTGGCATCGTCCCGTCCGGGCGAGGATTTGCAGGACGACAGCCACGTCGAGGCGCATAACCGTGAGGTGCTGGAACAGTTCCGCGCGTTTCTGCGCAGCCTGATGATGCACGCAGGCGTCGGTACCGCATTAGGTGGCGTGATGACCATGGTAGGTGAGCCGCAAAACCTGATCATCGCCAAAGCGGCTGAGTGGCATTTTGGCGAGTTTTTCCTGCGCATGGCCCCGGTCAGCCTGCCCGTGTTCGTCTGCGGGTTAGCGACCTGTATCCTGGTCGAGAAATTCAACGTTTTCGGCTACGGTGCGCAGTTGCCTGAGCCAGTTCGCAAAGAGCTGCATAAATTCGACGAGCAGAACCGTACGCAGCGCACGCGCCAGGAGACGCTGCGTCTGATTGCGCAGGGGATCATCGGTCTCTGGCTTATCGTCGCGCTGGCTTTCCATCTTGCCGAAGTCGGGCTGATTGGTCTTTCAGTTATTATTCTTGCGACGACCTTTAGCGGGGTAACGGATGAACATGCTATCGGTAAAGCCTTTACCGAAGCCCTGCCGTTTACCGCGCTGCTGGCGGTCTTCTTTGCGGTGGTGGCGGTGATTATCGACCAACACCTGTTCGCCCCGATTATTACTTTTGTACTGCAGGCGGCGCCCGACGCGCAACTGTCGCTCTTCTATCTGTTCAACGGCCTGCTGTCATCCATCTCCGATAACGTTTTTGTCGGCACGGTCTACATCAATGAAGCCAAAGCGGCGATGGAAGAAGGCATTATCAACGCCGGGCAGTTCGAGCTGCTGGCGGTTGCCATTAATACCGGCACCAATCTGCCGTCGGTGGCGACGCCAAACGGACAGGCCGCGTTCCTGTTCCTGCTGACCTCGGCCCTCGCGCCACTCATACGTCTTTCTTATGGAAAGATGGTCTGGATGGCGCTGCCCTATACGCTGGTGCTCACCATTGTGGGATTGCTTTGCGTCAAAATTACCCTCATTCCCTGTACGCAATGGCTGATACAAGCGGGTATACTTGCGGCGCATTAAAATTCGTTTACACTGCGCTTTCTAAGCATGTTCCAGGGAAATGATTATGTTGAGATTTTTAAACCAGTGCTCCCGCGGTCGCGGAGCATGGTTGTTAATGGCCCTGACCGCCTTTGCGCTGGAAATGGTCGCGCTGTGGTTCCAGCATGTGATGGGACTCAAACCCTGCGTGCTCTGTATCTACGAGCGCTGCGCGCTGTTTGGCGTCATGGGCGCGGGTCTGTTGGGTGCGATTGCACCTAAAACACCGCTCCGCTACGTCGCTATCGCGGTCTGGCTGTACAGCGCCTGGAAAGGGATTGAGCTTTCCTGGCAGCACGCCATGATGCAACTGCACCCGTCGCCGTTTATGACCTGTGATTTCGCTGCCCGCTTCCCGAGCTGGTTGCCGCTGGATAAATGGCTGCCGCAGGTGTTTGTCGCTTCCGGTGACTGCTCAGTACGTCAGTGGGAATTCCTGTCGCTGGAGATGCCGCAGTGGCTGGTGGGCATTTTTGTGGCCTACTTCGTCGTGGCGCTGCTGGTGCTAATTGCTCAGCCGTTTAAGCCGAAGAAGCGCGATCTGTTCGGAAGGTAAAAGCAAAACGGCAACGATAGTTGCCGTTTTTAGTTTTTGCGCCCTCTCCCGTGGGAGAGGGTTGGGGTGAGGGCATCAGGCCGCACCCCAATAAAAACCCGCCGAGGCGGGTTTTTATTTATCACCGGGTCGGGTGATTCATAATGTGGTCTTCCCAGTCCCGCACCTCGGACTCTTTCACCGCGATGTGGCGCACCGAAATACGCTCGCCGTGCATGGCCGCTTTAGAGCCGGTCAGCAAGGGGTGCCATGTCGGCAGATCCTTCCCTTCCGCCAGCAGGCGATACGCGCAGGTATGCGGCAGCCATTCAAACGTCGGCAGGTTCTCACGGGTGAGCTTAATGCAGTCCGGCTCGAACTCAAAGCGGCGCTCGTAGTTGCGGCACTGGCAGGTTTTGATGTTTAACTGCTTACAGGCAACGTTGGTGAAATAGATTTCATCAGTGTCTTCATCCATGAGCTTATGCAGGCAGCACTGCCCGCAGCCGTCACATAACGACTCCCACTCCACGTCTGTCATTTCGTCGAGAGTTTTGCGTTGCCAGAAAGGGATGTCGTTCATCAGGATGTCCACACGTCAAAAGAAAGCGCACCTTATAACGAGTCTGGCACGTTGATGCAAGTTTTGCCGCCCTGAGGGGCGGCAAAATGCGTTTACAGCACGCGGGTTTTCAGTGACAGGCCGTTAAAGCTCACGTCCAGTTCGTCTCCACCGCTAAGAGGGCCGACACCTTCTGGCGTACCGGTCAGGATCACATCACCCGGCTTAAGGGTAAAGAAGCGGCTCATATAGGCAATCAGCGGCACGATCTTATGGATCATATCTGCCGTGGTACCCTGCTGGCGGATCTCACCGTTCACTTTCAGGCTGAGGGACGTGTTCTGTGGATCGCCGGTAAATTCGCCGACCGGAACAAAACCCGAGATCGGGCAGGCATTATCAAAGCCTTTGGCTTTTTCCCACGGCTGCCCTGCTTTCTTCAGCTTGCCCTGTACCTCACGCAGCGTCAGATCCAGCGCCACGCCGTAACCGGCGATAGCTTTTTGCACATGCTCTTCGGAGGCCTGGCGTAGCGTCGCGCCAATCAGCACCGCCAGCTCCACTTCATGATGCACTGAACCCAGTCCCTGCGGCAGTGCCAGCGGCTGGCGGATATCGCAAAGCGCGGTTTCCGGCTTAATGAACAGCACCGGCTCTTCTGGCGTCGCGCTGCCCATCTCCTGAATGTGTTTGGCATAATTGCTGCCCACGCAAACCACTTTGCTGACGGGATAATCCAGTAATGCACCTTGCCAGTTATGATGTTGATACATGGTCGACCCCTAAACGGTTGATGTGTTATGCCCGAAAACAGGTGAGGCTATTTTTTACCGGTCGCCTCAAGATGCTGTTTTAATAAATTCTCGGGAGGTGGCGGAAGCTGTAAATAATAGCCTTGCTCCGTTAAGGCCGTTTTAACTTTTTCCAGATCGGCGTTAACCAGTTTCTTACGACCGTCGAGCGGCAGCAGCATCGCCAGCTGAGGTCGGCCAAAGCTCTTCATTAATTCTTCTGGCACGCGGGAAAAATCGTCTTTCTTTTCGACATAAAGATAGGTCTGGTCGCGGCTTGTACTTCTGTAGATCACACAAAACATGTTTTTACTCTGAATTCATAGGTGGTTGCTTGCCTCAATATACTCCTGACTATAACATGCCTGATACTCTTCGGAATATCGCAGCGAGTGGTTGCGGTTAATAGCAAATTGAGTAAGGCCAGGATGTCAAACACGCCCATCGAGCTTAAAGGCAGTAGCTTCACCTTATCAGTGGTACATTTGCATGATGCAAAACCCGAGGTTATTCGTCAGGCGTTAGAAGACAAAATCGCTCAGGCTCCCGCCTTTCTGAAACACGCCCCTGTTGTTATCAATGTCAGTGGTCTGGAATCCCCGGTTAACTGGAAACAACTCCAGCAGGCCGTCTCCTCTACCGGTCTGCGCATTGTGGGCATCAGCGGCTGTAAAGATCCTGAGCTGAAAGCGGAAATCGACCGTGCGGGACTGCCTCTTCTGAACGAAGGCAAAGAAAAAGCCCCACGTGCGGCCCCCGTTGCCGTTGAAACGCCCCCACCTGCGGTACAAAACGTTACCGCCCTCACAAAAACGCGAATGATTGATGTGCCGGTTCGTTCCGGACAGCGCATTTATGCACCAAACTGTGATCTAATTGTTACAAGCCACGTCAGCGCTGGCGCTGAGCTGATTGCAGATGGCAATATTCACGTTTACGGTATGATGCGTGGGCGTGCACTCGCCGGGGCGAGTGGCGATCGGGACGCACAAATATTTTGTACTCACCTGACTGCGGAACTGGTGTCCATCGCAGGTGAATATTGGCTGAGCGACAAGATCCCAGCCGAATTTTATGGCAAAGCGGCTCGTCTGCGACTGGCAGACGACGCGTTGACCGTTCAACCGTTGAATTGATCCCTTTTTAACAAGGAATTTCTATGGCACGCATTATTGTTGTTACTTCGGGTAAAGGAGGCGTTGGCAAGACCACCTCCAGCGCGGCCATCGCTACTGGTTTGGCCCAGAAGGGAAAGAAAACCGTCGTTATCGATTTCGATATCGGTCTGCGTAACCTCGACCTGATTATGGGTTGTGAACGTCGCGTCGTGTATGACTTCGTAAACGTGATTCAGGGCGATGCCACCCTTAACCAGGCGCTGATTAAAGACAAGCGCACCGAGAACCTTTATATCCTCCCGGCCTCTCAGACGCGTGACAAAGACGCCCTGACCCGCGAAGGGGTTGAAAAGGTGCTCGATGAGCTGAAAAAAATGGAGTTCGACTTCATTGTCTGTGACTCCCCTGCCGGTATCGAAACCGGTGCCCTGATGGCGCTCTATTTCGCTGATGAAGCGATCATCACCACGAACCCTGAAGTGTCATCCGTCCGTGACTCTGACCGCATTCTCGGGATCCTCGCATCCAAATCCCGCCGTGCGGAAAATGGCGAAGACCCGATTAAAGAGCACCTGCTGCTGACCCGCTATAACCCGGGCCGCGTAAACAAAGGTGACATGCTGAGCATGGAAGACGTGCTGGAGATCCTGCGCATTAAACTGGTGGGCGTCATCCCGGAAGACCAGTCCGTGCTGCGCGCCTCTAACCAGGGCGAGCCAGTGATCCTTGATACAACAGCAGATGCCGGTAAAGCGTATGCGGATACGGTTGACCGTCTGCTGGGAGAAGAACGTCCTTTCCGCTTCATTGAAGAAGAGAAGAAAGGTTTCCTCAAACGCCTGTTCGGAGGATAAGTTATGGCATTACTGGACTTTTTTCTCTCGCGGAAAAAGAACACCGCCAACATCGCAAAAGAACGACTGCAAATCATCGTTGCGGAGCGTCGTCGTAGCGACGCCGAGCCTCACTACCTGCCGCAGCTGCGCAAGGACATCCTGGAAGTGATCTGCAAATATGTGCAGATTGACCCGGAGATGGTCACCGTGCAGCTGGAGCAAAAAGACGGGGATATTTCGATTCTGGAGCTGAACGTCACGCTCCCGGAAGCGGAAGAGTCGCGTCCGTAGTTTTTGATTTCGTAGCCCCGGTAAGCGCAGCGCCTCCGGGGGAATATGCCGGGTATATCGCCCGGCATATTGATTATCGTGGATACCCTTCCAGCAACGTATTCAGGCGATCGGCCATCAATTCCCCGCGCCAGCCCGCCATCATTTCCGGTAAGCCATTCTGCGGTTTCAGCTTCCAGTGCCAGTTCAGCAACTGGTTTATCTGACGACGTGATGCCAGCAATTCCGCACTCAGTTTGCTTTCTGCCGCCACAGCCTGCACCAGCGCTTTAATATCTTTAAACGCTTTGCGGTAACCCGGCATATCCATCAGATTCAGCAGCGGCTCTGGCAGTGCGTCATCCGGTATCTGCTGCGCTTTGGCCACCAGCGCGAGCAACGTTTTTCCGTGAAAGCGGATTTCGCTGCCTGAAAGCCCAATGCTGTCCAGCTCACCCATGCTGCCTGGCATATAGCGTGCGACCGCCCACAGGTGCTCTTCGCGTACCACAAAGTTAACGGCCAAATCGCGTTCGCGCGCTTTACGCAGGCGCCAGTCGGCTAATAATTGCAGACAGGCCAGCTGACGCGTACGCAGCTGCCACGCGTTGCTGATATCGCGCCAGGCCTCTTTCGGGTCAGCAATTTCCTGGCGACGCTGCTGCGTCATGCGGCACTCATCCAGAGCAGCAGGCAGCCAGCCGGAGGCTTCTGCCTCTTTCATCAGTTGTCCGGCAATCGGCAGCAGGTAAAACACATCTGCTGCAGCGTAATCCAGCTGACGCTCTGTGAGCGGGCGCGCCAGCCAGTCGGTACGGGATTCACTTTTATCCAGGGTCAGGCCGGTGTACTTCTCAACCATGGCGGCAAAGCCCCATGAAAGCGGACGATTGCTGAACGCGGCGAGGATCTGCGTGTCAATCAGCGGCTGCGGCATGATGCCAAACGTATTCAGAAAGACTTCCAGATCTTCACTGCCTGCGTGCAGGTATTTGGTGACCGCAGTATCAAGCAGCAGGTCACGCATCGGCGTCCAGTCGGTAATGCCGAGCGGGTCAATCAGCGACACGTGTTTGCCGTCGTACATCTGAATCAAACCCAACTGCGGATAATACGTCCGGGTACGGACAAACTCGGTATCCAGGGCGATGGCAGGAAAGTCGCGCGTCACTTCGCACAGCGAAGCCAGCTCGTCGTTGGTCGTGATCATCTGGTAATTCAAAACGGTTTCTCTTTTGTTTGCGCCCATAAAAAACGCCGGCTAAACCGGCGTCTGGGCGATTAGCGTGAAGCTCAGGCCTTATTGTCCACTTTGGCACGGGCTTCGTCACGTAATTCTCGTCGTAATATCTTCCCGACGTTCGATTTCGGCAGCTCATCGCGGAACTCCACCAGCTTCGGCACTTTATAGCCGGTGAGCTGACGGCGGCAGAACGTGATGAGCTCCTCCTCGGTAAGAGAGGCGTTTTTCTTCACCACAAAAATCTTCACTGCCTCGCCGCTGCTGCCGGAAGGTACGCCAACCGCGGCAACTTCAAGCACGCCGCTATGCTGCATCACCACATCTTCGATCTCATTCGGATAGACGTTAAATCCCGAGACGAGGATCATGTCTTTCTTACGATCGACAATGCGCAGGAAGCCCTCTTCGTCCATCACCGCGATATCACCGGTGTGCAGCCAGCCGTCTTTGATGATTTCGTCGGTGGCATCAGGACGCTGCCAGTAGCCCAGCATCACCTGTGGCCCTTTAACGCACAGCTCACCCGGCTCGCCCGGTGCAACTTCGTTGTCGTCATCATCCACCAGTTTGGCTTCCGTCGACGGTACGGGCAGGCCGATACTGCCGCTGTGATAGTCGATATCATGCGGATTGACGCTGACCAGCGGGGCGCATTCGGTCAGGCCATAGCCTTCGAGTAAATACTGGCCGGTGAGTTTCACCCAGCGCTCGGCCACCGCCTGCTGAACCGGCATTCCGCCGCCCGCAGAGAGGTGCAGCGTGGAGAAATCAAGCTGCTGGAACTCTTTGTTATTAAGCAGCGCGTTAAACAGGGTATTGACCCCGGTCATGGCGGTGAACGGGTATTTCGCCAGCTCTTTAACCAGCCCCGGAATGTCGCGTGGGTTGGTGATCAGCACGTTCTGACCGCCCAGCTCGATGAACAGCAGGCAGTTCATGGTCAGCGCAAAAATGTGATAAAGCGGAAGCGCGGTGATGACCACCTCTTTGCCCGGATGCAGCAGCGGCCCGTAGGTCGCATTCACCTGCTCAAGGTTCGCCAGCATATTGCGGTGAGTCAGCATGGCGCCTTTGGCCACGCCGGTAGTGCCACCGGTGTACTGCAGGAACGCAAGATCCTCTGACACCACTTCCGGTTTGACGTATTGCATACGATACCCGGCATGCAACGCGCGGCGGAAGGAGATGGCATCCGGCAGATGGTATTTCGGTACCAGACGTTTGATGTATTTGACGACAAAGTTAACCAGCGTGCCCTTGGCGGTGGAGAGCTGATCCCCCATGCGCGTCAGGATGACGTGTTTAACCTGGGTTCTGTCGACCACTTTCTCCAGCGTGTGGGCAAAGTTGGAAACGATCACAATTGCGGTCGCGCCGCTGTCGTTCAACTGATGCTCCAGTTCACGTGGGGTGTAGAGCGGGTTGACGTTGACGACAATCATCCCGGCCCGCAGGATACCAAATAACGCGACCGGGTATTGCAGCAGGTTCGGCATCATCAGCGCGACGCGATCCCCTTTTTGCAGCCCCAGCCCTTCCTGCAAATAGGCCGCGAACGCCCGACTCCGCTCCTCAAGCTTACGGAACGTCATCACCTCACCCATATTGATAAACGCGGGCTGATCGGCGTAACGCCTTACCGAGTGTTCAAATAATTCAACCAGGGATTGATAACGGTCAGGATTGATCTCCGCAGGCACATCTGCGGGATAACGGTTAAGCCAAACCTTGTTCAATGCATCACCTCTGAATTGAGTGTTCGTCGTCATCACAACCCCGATAATAAACAGTTTGTTAACATTATATTAACTCAGCGTACCAGTTTATTAATTGCCCAGATTTAAGGTTGCGAAGCGCGTCACTCTTTTTTTTCGTTTTAGCCGTAAAAAAACAGAGACAGCGGCTGAGCCGCTGTCTCTTTTCTAACAATAACAGTAAGTTACTCAGTAACGATCGTCTGTACCTGCGCCGGGCCTGGGTTATACCAGCCCCAGCCGGGGTAGCCGTAACGATACGGGTGTGGGCCCCACATCCACGGATCAACAGGCTGGGGCGGCATGATCACCTGCTGTGTCAGCCGCCAGCGTTTGTAGCCGTTAACCTGCATGGTCATAAATTTGTAAGGCGTTGTGCCGATTTTGCCCTGTGTCGTGCCGGTAATCGGCCCGACGACGGTCACCAGCTGTCCACGGAAATCAACCGGGTCGAGGAAGCCGCTGACATCGGCAAAAATGCGCCCGCGCGAGGTTTCGCCGAGGATCGGCCGCGCGCCGCTATCCAGTGGCACGGTGGCGATCTCCAGCCGGGTTTTCCCCTGCTGGTTTTGCACCTCAATCACCTTCCCGCCGAAGCGCGCTTCCTGACCGACGTAAAGCTCAGGGGCATTCATCACGCGAACCAGATCCTGCTGTGGCGTAGGGCTACTGCCCTTAATCGCATCAGGAACGGAAACGCATCCGCTCAGTGCTATGGCCACAGCGCCTGCCATAATTAGGCGTACTACTTTAGTCTGAACCGCCATGATGCGACTCCTTTTTCTCAGTTCCTGTTACTGAGATTCACTCGCGGCCTGGAAGTTTCTTCCACGCGACGGTGTTTCGCAAATAAACCGGCTCGGCATGTTCAACAGCCACGGTTTTTCCTGCTGCGAGCAGCTGGCAAGCCAGGGGAAGCATATCCTCTGCGGCAGGCAGAAGCATGTTGCCGTCCACCAGCGTTACGCCGGTACCGTTTGCCATGTCAGGCCATGCCGCCCAACCGGTCCCTACCGTCGCCCACTCACCGGAGAGGTTCTGCAACCGTTCGGTTACCGCTTCCGGCTTGAGCACCGCTTCCGTCTCTTCGCCGTGCCACACGCCCTGCTCGTCGCAGGTGTATTCAGCCCAGTAGACTTCGCCCATGCGGGCATCAATCGCTGCCAGCACACGGGTAGCACCGGTCATACGCCACGCGCCCTGCGCCATCGTCGCCAGGGTGGAAACACCGATCATCGGCAGGTCAGCGCCCAGCGCCAGCCCCTGCGCAATACCGATCCCAATGCGTACACCCGTAAAGCTGCCGGGGCCACGGCCAAAGGCCAGCGCATCGAGGTCGGTTAAGGTGGTGTTGCCCTGGGTCAAAATCGCTTTCACCAGGGGCAGAATACGTTGGGTGTGTTCTCGTGGGCACTCTTCGAAATGAGCAGAAATAGCACCGTCGTTCCACAGAGCAACGGAACACGCCTCTGTAGCGGTATCAATAGCCAGAATTCGCATCAGTCGTCGCGCTCTCGCAATGGTCAGTCACAAAATGGCGCGCATCTTAGCACACTCCCGGGCAAATTACTCCGCCGTTGGGTTGGCCAGGAAGCGAACCGCGCGTTTAATGTCCCGCGTACGCGGCGCGGGCGGCAGGCTGGCAAGGAAGGTCGCACCGTAGGGGCGCATCACCAGCCGGTTATCACAAATTACGAGCACGCCGCGGTCGTCCACGTCGCGGATCAGGCGTCCTACCCCCTGTTTGAGGGTGATCACCGCGTCCGGCAGCTGTACCTCGTCGAAAGGATCGCCTCCGCGCAGACGGCAGTCTTCCATCCGCGCTTTGAGCAGCGGATCGTCCGGCGAGGTAAAAGGCAGTTTATCGATAATCACCAGCGACAGGGTATCGCCCCGCACGTCCACACCTTCCCAGAAGCTGCTGGTTGCCACCAGAAGCGCATTCCCGGCACTGACAAACTGCTGTAACAGTTGCCCTTTGCTGGTTTCCCCCTGCAGCAGCACCGGCAAGGTCATGGTGGCGCGGAACTGTTCTGCCAGGTCGCGCATCATGGCGTGAGAGGTGCAGAGCATAAAGCAGCGGCCATTGTTGGCCTCAATCATCGGCTTCAGCATGGCTGCCAACAGGCGTGCGGCGCCGGGCTGGTTGGGTAACGGCAGATTACGCGGCACGCAGAGCAGCGCCTGTTTTTCATAATCAAACGGGCTCGGCAGCAGCAGTGACTCCGCCTGTTCAATCCCGAGACGCTCGGTGAAGTGGTGCAGATCGTCATTCACCGACAGGGTCGCGGAGGTAAATATCCAGCTCCCCGGTTTTTGCGCCATCACCTCTTTGAATTTGTCTGCCACCGTCAGCGGCGTAAGCGCCAGAGTGAAATGACGAGACGTGCATTCATACCAGTAGCTGTACCCCGGCTGGTTGATCTCCTTCAGCCGTTTCAGCCGCCCGCGATAGAGCGTGGCACGCTCGAAGGCAGCGTCCAGCAGCGCAGAACGGCCAAGCGACAGTTTCGCCACGTCGTAACAGAGTTCCAGCGCGTCATCCAGCAGCAGTAGCGCGCGCTGGATATTATTGTCCGCCAGCAGCTCGCGCAGATTGCCGCGGTAACCCGGCTCGCCAAGCTGCAGGCGAAAATCCTGCGCGCTTTGCGCGAGGCGATCGGCACATTTTTGCAGCTGCTGGGTATCTTTTAATTCAGTGCGATAAGCAATGGTAAAATCTTTCGCCAGATCCAGCAGCTGGCGGCTGGAGAGCGACTGGCCGAAATACTGGCTGGCGATATCCGGAAGCTGATGGGCTTCGTCGAAGATCATCACTTCCGCTTCAGGAATAAGTTCGCCAAAACCGCTGTCTTTCACCACCATATCCGCGAGAAACAGATGGTGGTTGACCACCACCACATCTGCATCCATCGCCGTTTTACGCGCTTTGACCACAAAACAGTCTTTATACAGCGGGCAGTCGCTGCCCAGGCAGTTGTCATTGGTGCTGGTCACCAGCGGCCAGGCGGGAGAGTCTTCCGCCACGCTCGCGCAGGTGCTGATATCCCCCTCTTCCGTCTGGTTAGCCCAGGCGCGAAGGATGATCACATCACTCAGGGTCTGCACCGGCAGGTCGCCGCCCGCCAGCGCCTGCTGTTCAAGACGCTCCAGGCAGAGATAGTTGGAGCGCCCTTTCAGCAACGCCAGCCGCCCTTTATATTTCAGCGCTTTTGCCACCGTCGGCAAATCACGGCTGTAGAGCTGATCCTGCAACGCCTTCGAGCCGGTAGAGATGATCACCTTCTTTTTCGCGCGCAGCGCCGGTGCAAGGTAAGCGTAGGTTTTTCCCGTGCCGGTTCCGGCCTCGACCACCAGCGGCTGTGCCTTATCGATGGCGCGAGCGACGGCATGCGCCATCTGACGCTGCGGTTCACGCGGTTTAAAACCGGGAATAGCCTGTGCTAACTTCCCTTCAGGGGAAAAATCGTCTGCCACGGTGTTCTCTCACTGTATTTTTGCACAGGGATTATGTCAGCCCATCCTCTCCTGTGCCACCCCAAATAGTGACGACGGCGAAACAATATGGCAGTCTTGCCGCCTGATGACGAAAGTAACGAGGAAACGTTTATGACAATTGTGCGCATTGATGCCGAAGCCCGCTGGTCTGATGTAGTCATTCATAACCAGACGCTCTATTACACTGGCGTGCCGTCCAATCTGGATGCGGGTGCCTTTGAACAAACAGCTGACACCCTGGCGCAGATCGATGCGGTGCTGGAAAAGCAAGGCAGCGACAAATCGCGTATTCTGGACGCCACCATTTTCCTGGCGAATAAAGACGATTTTGCGGCCATGAACAAAGCCTGGGATGCGTGGGTGGTGGCGGGTCACGCGCCTGTACGTTGTACCGTACAGGCCACGCTGATGAAGCCGGAATACAAGGTAGAGATTAAGATTATCGCGGCTGTGTAAGCCGGTTACTCTTCATCTTCATCCTCGAAACGCGCCACGATCCGCTCGCCGGTATGGGTGGCGCGAAGTTCTTCCGCCACCTGAGAAATGGCCTGCCCGCTGCTCATCCCCTGGGACATCAGCTCCTGGATCCGCTCAACCGCTTTCTGCTGTTGCTCGTGGCTCAGAGAAGGTAAACCTGCAAACATCGTCAACTCCTGCTAAATTATTCGCGCTAATTATTTCACGCTGCCCGGTAGTATGCCACACATGAACATGCGCTTCCCCACTGTTATTACCCTGCCGTGGCGTACTGACGCCGCTGAATTCTGGTTTGCTCGTCTGAGCCATCTTCCCTGGGCGATGCTGCTGCATTCCGGCAATGCGGACCATCCTTACAGCCGCTTCGACATTGTGGTTGCTGACCCGGTGCGCACGGTGACATCCGAAAACCAGCCCTCCACGCACGATCCGCTGATCCAGCTTCAGGAGGCTATCGACGAGCTGGGTTTGTCTGCCACGCCTGACCCGGATCTTCCCTTCCAGGGTGGTGCGCTGGGCGTGTTTGGCTATGACCTTGGTCGCCGCTTTGAAACGCTGCCTTTCGTTGCGAAGGCAGATATTCCGCTGCCGGATATGGCGGTGGGACTTTACGACTGGGCGCTGATTGTCGATCACCATAAACAGGTGGTCTCCCTGCTCAGCCATTCGGATGTGGAGGCACGCCTGGCCTGGCTGAACGCGCAGCAGCCCGCAGCCGCGCCGGATTTCCGTCTGACCTCTGCGTGGCGTTCAAACATGACCCCGCAGACCTATGCGGAAAAATTCGCACGCGTGCAGGCGTATCTGCAAAGCGGTGATTGTTATCAGGTTAACCTTGCCCAGCGCTTCCAGGCGACGTATCAGGGCGATGAATGGCAGGCCTTTACCCGCCTCAATGCCAGCAACCGGGCACCGTTTAGTGCGTTTATCCGTCTCGATCAGGGCGCGATCCTGAGTCTTTCGCCTGAGCGGTTTATTCATCTGGCGGAAGGCAAGATCCAGACACGCCCGATTAAAGGGACCTTGCCGCGCCTGAGCGATCCGGCTGCTGACCGCCAGCAGGCGGAAAAGCTCGCCGCGTCACCGAAGGACCGCGCCGAAAATTTAATGATTGTCGACCTGATGCGCAACGACATTGGCCGGGTGGCGGTACCGGGCAGCGTTCGCGTGCCGGAGCTGTTCGTCGTCGAGCCTTTCCCGGCGGTGCACCATCTGGTCAGCACCATTACCGCACAGCTGCCGGCTTCGCGTACCCCCTGCGATCTTCTGCGCGCCGCGTTCCCGGGTGGCTCCATCACCGGCGCGCCAAAAGTGCGGGCGATGGAGATTATCGATGAACTGGAACCGCACCGTCGCAACGCCTGGTGCGGCAGCATTGGCTACGTTAGCGTCTGCGGCACGCTGGATACCAGCATCACTATTCGCACCCTGACGGCCTGCGACGGCCAGCTTTACTGTTCCGCAGGCGGCGGGATTGTTGCTGACAGCCAGGTCGAGGCGGAATATCAGGAAACCTTTGATAAAGTTAACCGTATCCTGCAACAACTGGAGAACTGACGGGTGGAGAGAGAGAACCTGACGCTGGATGATTTTCTGTCGCGCTTTCAGCTTTTGCGGCCACAGGTGAGCCGCGAAGCGCTTAATCAACGTCAGGCGGCGGTGCTGATCCCCGTGGTGCGTCGTGAGCAGCCCGGTTTGCTGCTGACCCAGCGCTCCCCTCATTTACGCAAACATGCCGGTCAGGTCGCTTTCCCCGGCGGCGCGGTAGACAGCAGCGATGCCTCGCTGATTGCCGCGGCGCTGCGTGAAGCGCAGGAAGAGGTGGCTATCCCACCGGAGGCCGTCGAGATTGTCGGCGTCCTCCCGCCGGTGGACAGCGTGACCGGTTTCCAGGTGACGCCGGTGGTGGGCATTATCCCGCCCGGCCTTCAGTATCACGCCAGTGTTGATGAGGTGTCTGCGGTGTTTGAAATGCCACTAGAAGAAGCCCTTCGCCTCAGTCGCTATCACCCGCTGGATATTCAGCGCCGTGGGCACGATCATCGGGTCTGGTTGTCCTGGTATCAGCATTATTTTGTCTGGGGCATGACGGCGGGCATCATTCGTGAACTGGCTCTGCAAATCGGCCTGAAGCCTTGACTATACTTTACATTCCACCCTCTTTTGTCAGGTTTGCGATCGGCGTCGCGCTATTAGCAAAACCATCGTTAACCATTAGTTTAATTCATGTGAATAGTTAAGCCGAGGTCGATGTTCCCTCTTACACTATGCGCAGTTATAACATCGTTACTGGAACCCCGGTAACCCTGTCAGGAGTGTGAAAGTGATTAGTATATTCGACATGTTCAAAGTGGGAATTGGCCCTTCGTCTTCCCATACTGTTGGGCCGATGAAGGCCGGTAAACAGTTCGTCGATGATCTGGTCGAAAAAGGATTACTGGAAAGCGTTACCCGTGTCGCCGTGGATGTCTACGGCTCACTGTCATTAACGGGTAAAGGCCACCACACCGATATCGCCATTATTATGGGTCTGGCGGGCAATATGCCGGACACTGTAGATATTGATGCCATCCCGGCATTCATCCGTGACGTGGAAGCGCGCGGTCGTCTGCTGCTGGCTAACGGCCAGCACGAAGTGGATTTCCCGCAGGATGACGGGATGCGTTTTCGTAGCGACAACCTGCCGCTGCATGAAAACGGCATGACCATCCATGCATGGAATGGCGAAAAAGAGATTTACAGCAAAACGTACTACTCCATCGGCGGTGGATTCATCGTGGATGAAGAGCATTTCGGTAAAGAGAGCACCGGCGACGTCAACGTGCCGTATCCGTTCAAATCGGCCACCGAGATGTTGGGTTATTGCAAAGAGACCGGCCTGTCGCTGTCCGGCATGGTGATGCAGAACGAACTGGCACTGCACAGCAAAAAAGAGATCGAAGACTATTTTGCAAACGTATGGCAGACCATGCGCGCCTGTATCGATCGCGGGATGAACACCGAAGGCGTGCTGCCGGGTCCGCTGCGCGTACCGCGTCGTGCCTCTGCCCTGCGCCGCATGCTGGTGACCACCGATAAATTCTCCAACGACCCGATGAACGTGGTCGACTGGGTGAATATGTTCGCTCTGGCGGTTAACGAAGAAAACGCTGCCGGTGGCCGCGTGGTGACGGCGCCCACCAACGGTGCGTGCGGTATTGTTCCGGCGGTGCTGGCTTATTACGATCACTTTATTGAACCTGTTACGCCAGATATCTACATCCGTTACTTCCTGGCGGCAGGTGCCATCGGTGCGCTGTACAAAATGAACGCTTCTATCTCTGGCGCTGAAGTAGGATGCCAGGGTGAAGTGGGTGTGGCCTGTTCCATGGCGGCCGCTGGTCTGGCTGAACTGCTGGGCGCAAGCCCTGAGCAGGTTTGCGTGGCGGCGGAGATCGGTATGGAACATAACCTGGGCCTGACCTGTGACCCGGTTGCCGGGCAGGTGCAGGTACCGTGCATTGAGCGTAACGCCATTGCGTCGGTGAAAGCGATTAACGCCTCCCGTATGGCAATGCGCCGTACCAGCGAGCCTCGCGTGTCGCTGGATAAAGTTATTGAGACCATGTACGAAACCGGTAAAGACATGAACGCGAAGTACCGTGAGACTTCCCGTGGTGGTCTGGCCATTAAGGTACAGTGCGACTAATACCTCCCCTCGCCCATCTGCAACGGATGGGCGAAATTTCCTTCTGATTCTCGTCGCCTTTCACTTTCCCCACTACACTTTCACTGTTGCGTCTGGCTTTTGGGGCTGGAGGTGTATCAGGCGACCGTTCATGCAAACCGCACAAACGATCATTAAAAACTATCGCCGAAAACGCGTTATCGTCTGCGTGACGGTTGCGCTCCTTACGCTCATCCTGACGTTGGGCATTCGATTTATTTCACAGCGCAATGTTAATCAACAACGCATTGTCGATTTCGCCAGCCATACCGTTCGCTCACTTGAAAACGTCCTGCTTTCCCTGGATAACCGCCGACCGGAGTTGTTGGATCTTGTCGGCCAGCCGTGCCCACAGGCGCATCTGACTCTGCGTAAGCAGGCCGCCATTTTACAGACCGTCCGCTCGATTACCCTGATTAAAGAGGGGATCCTCTACTGCTCCAGTATTTTTGGCAGTCGCGCCGTCCCGGTTCATGAATTATTTCCCGAACTGCCGTCAGGTCTGCCAAAACTGATTTTATCGACCGATAAGTGGCTGCTTAAAGGCAGCCCTATTCTTATCCAGTGGCACCCGACGTCACAACGCGGTGAAGAGGGGGTGATGGAGGTGATCAATATCGATCTCATCACCAGAATGATCCTTGAGCCGCCCCGCCCGCTTATCACTGACGTGGCGTTAACCGTGGGAGATCGCTCTTTACGCTACGGTCAAGGTATTACCGACGCGCTGAAGTTTAATGAGGCTGACTCGCGAATAGAGGAAGTCTCTACACGCTTTCCATTTACCATCACGGTCAGTGGGCCGGGTCCTGGCGCGCTGGCACTTAAAAGCCTGCCGGCACAGCTGCCGCTGGGGTTAATGCTGAGCCTGGTTCTGGGGTATCTGGCCTGGCTGGCCACAGCAAACCGGATGAGCTTCACGTGGGAAATCGATATGGGGATTGCGGCGCGGGAATTTGAGCTGTTCTGTCAGCCGCTGGTGAATGCCCGTACGCAGGAGTGTATCGGCGTGGAAATTCTTCTGCGCTGGAACAACCCGCGTCAGGGTTGGATCTCCCCGGAAGTGTTCATCCCCCTGGCAGAAGAACATAACCTGATTGTTCCCCTGACGCGCTACGTGATTGCCGAGACGGTACGCCAGATAGGCTACTTCCCCTCCCACCCGGGCTTTCACATCGGTATTAACGTGGCGGCCAGCCACTTCCGTCACGCCGTGCTACTTCAGGATTTGAACCGTTACTGGTTCAGTGCAAACCCGAGCCAGCGGCTGGTTATCGAACTTACCGAGCGTGACGCGCTGGTCGATGCAGATTATCGCATCGTGCGCGAGCTGCATCGCAAAGGGGTCAAACTGGCTATCGACGATTTTGGTACCGGCAACAGTTCGCTCTCCTGGCTTGAAAAGCTTCATCCTGACGTACTGAAAATTGACCAGTCCTTTACCACCGCCATTGGAACCGATGCCGTGAACTCAACGGTGACAGATATCATTATTGCGCTGGGTCAGCGGCTGAATATTGAGCTGGTTGCGGAAGGGGTCGAAACGGAGGAGCAGGCGCGCTACTTACGCCGACACGGTGTTCATACTCTGCAGGGGTATTTCTATGCGCGGCCGATGCCGCTGCGGGATTTTCCACAATGGCTGGCGGAGAGTTCACCTCCGCCAGCGCATCATAACGGGCACATCGTGCCCTTAATGCCGTTGCGTTAAGAAGCGTTACTCATCTTCGTCGTGCACGGATTGCTCTTTAACAATACGCACCATATCAACGCGATAGTCGTTGGCTTCAACGATGGTAATGCTCAACGGGGGTAGTTCGATCACATCCCCCACGCGCGGGATCTGCCCGTTTACGGCGATGACCAGACCGGCCACAGTGGCAATGTCTTCTTCATCGTTGACCACGTTTTCCAGCCCCAGCGTATGCGAAAGCGCGTGCAGGTCAGTGGTACCTTTCACCAGCCAGCCTTCACCATCGGCCACGATTTCCGGTGTTTCGTCCTCATCCGGGAATTCACCGGCAATGGCTTCAAGCACGTCCAGCGGCGTGACCAGCCCCTGCACCACACCGAACTCGTTGGTGACAATCACGAAGCTGCCGCGGGCACGGCGCAGAACGCCAAGCAGGTTGATGGGGTCCAGCGTTTCCGGTACCACGATAGCCGGTGAGGCGGCGGCGATGGCTTCAACGTCAACGCCCTCTTCCAGCGCGACCAGCATCTCTTTGGCACGCACGACACCGATGATCTCATCCAGCTCACCACGACACACCGGGAACAGGCTGTGCGGTGAAGAGAGCAGCTGCTGACGAATTTCATCAACGCTCAACCGGGAATCTACCCAGCTGATCTCGCCGCGCGGGGTCATGATGCCGCGCAGTGAACGGGAGGCCAGGGAGAGAACGCCGTTAATCATATAACGCTCTTCTTCCACAAATGCCCCTTCCGGCACCGGAACCGGGTTACGGTTCTCGGTGTCACTCTGCACATTCACCTGACGGCGACCGCCCATCAGGCGCAGGATGGCATCCGCGGTGCGGGCACGCAGCGGCTGATTGGACTGCTGCTTAATAAAGTTACGGCGTGCAATCTGGTTAAACAGTTCGATCAGGATCGAGAAGCCAATCGCGGCATACAGATAACCTTTCGGAATATGGAAACCGAAACCTTCCGCTACGAGGCTCAGACCGATCATCAGCAGGAAGCTCAGACACAGCACCACGACCGTCGGATGTTGGTTCACAAAGCGGGTCAGCGGTTTAGACGCCAGCAGCATAACCGCCATGGCGATAACCACCGCCGCCATCATCACCGGGAGATGGTTCACCATACCCACCGCTGTGATCACCGCATCAAGCGAGAAGACAGCATCCAGCACCACGATTTGCAGCACCACAACCCAGAAGCTGGCATAGCCTTTGCCATGACCATCGTCGTGCTGACGGTTCTCCAGCCGCTCGTGCAGCTCCGTCGTTGCTTTAAAGAGCAGGAATATCCCCCCGAGCAGCATGATCAAATCGCGGCCAGAGAAGGTGAAATCCATGACGGTAAAGAGCGGTTTCGTCAGGGTGACCATCCACGAGATCACGGATAGCAGCGCCAGACGCATAACCAGCGCCAGCGAGAGGCCGATCAGACGCGCTTTATCACGCTGTTTTGGCGGCAGTTTGTCCGCGAGGATGGCAATAAACACCAGGTTATCAATGCCGAGAACGATCTCCAGCACCACCAGCGTGAGCAATCCCACCCAGATTGACGGGTCCATTAAGAATTCCATGACAAGCTCCTGCTAAAGGAATGACGAAACGGTGCCCCACTCAATGTGGGCAAAACAGCGGTAAACAGAGTCGATACGTGGCGAGGATCGCCGGTGAAAAAGGCGCGAAGTGGCCTGATAGATGACTGACGTCGGTGACGGTCCATATAGTGGGCTGTAGCCCTATACTCCTGATCAATTAAACGGAGGCTAAACATATCAGAGACATTACGTTTTTAGCAAAGATTTACGTTCCTTTGCAAAAACGTGAAAAGGCAGAATTTGTGTTGAGTAATTTCTGATTTTCGAAACCTAAATTACGGATCTTCATCACATAAATTATTTTTTCACTATCTAAAATAATTCGCGTAAGTCTGAGCTTTTTTAACTCTAACCCTTATCTGAATCGATTCGGTTCGCCAATACGATTCTCAGTACGTCTGCCTGGCAGAGGTATTAATGATAATAAAAGGAGGTAGCAAGTGACCATTGCTATTGTCATAGGCACACATGGTTGGGCTGCAGAGCAGCTACTCAAAACAGCAGAGATGCTGTTGGGCGAGCAGGAAAACGTCGGCTGGATCGATTTCGTTCCCGGTGAAAACGCCGAGACGCTGATTGAGAAATACACGGCTCAACTGTCGAAGCTGGATACCAGCAAAGGCGTGCTGTTTCTCGTTGATACATGGGGCGGCAGCCCGTTCAACGCTGCCAGCCGCATTGTCGTCGATAAAGAGCACTATGAAGTTGTCGCCGGGGTCAATATTCCGATGCTGGTGGAAACCTTCATGGCACGCGACGACAATCCGGCTTTTGATGAGCTGGTTGCCCTGGCGGTCGAAACCGGTCGCGAAGGCGTGAAAGCGCTGAAGGCACAGCCGGTTGAAAAACCCGCACCGGCGGCTGCCGCGGCACCGAAAGCCGCTGCCCCCGCAAAACCGATGGGCCCGAACGATTATATGGTGATTGGCCTTGCGCGCATCGATGACCGTTTAATTCACGGCCAGGTGGCAACGCGCTGGACCAAAGAGACCAACGTTCAACGTATTATCGTGGTCAGCGACGAAGTGGCCGCCGACACGGTGCGTAAAACCCTCCTCACCCAGGTTGCTCCTCCGGGCGTTACCGCGCACGTGGTGGATGTCGCCAAGATGATCCGCGTCTATAACAACCCGAAATATGCCGGTGAACGCGTGATGCTTCTGTTCACTAACCCGACAGACGTCGAGCGCATTGTTGAAGGCGGCGTGAAAATCACCTCCGTGAACATTGGTGGTATGGCTTTCCGTCAGGGCAAAACGCAGGTCAACAACGCGATTTCAGTCGATGCGAAGGATATCGAGGCATTTAACAAGTTGAATGCTCGCGGTATTGAACTGGAAGCCCGTAAGGTTTCCACGGACCCGAAACTGAAAATGATGGATTTGCTCGGCAAAGTTGGGAAATAAGCCCGCGCCGGTTTTTCACATAAAGATTATGCAATAGGAGAAGTACAATGGAGATTACCACTCTTCAGATTGTGCTGGTGTTCATCGTCGCGTGTATTGCGGGTATGGAATCCGTACTTGATGAATTTCAGTTCCACCGCCCTCTGGTGGCCTGTACGTTGATTGGCGCCGTTCTCGGTGATATGAAAACCGGTATCATCATCGGTGGTACCCTGGAAATGATCGCCCTTGGCTGGATGAACATCGGTGCGGCGGTTGCGCCCGATGCCGCGCTGGCGTCCATTATTTCAACCGTGTTGGTTATTGCCGGTCATCAAAGCATCGGTGCCGGTATCGCTCTGGCAATTCCGCTGGCCGCCGCAGGCCAGGTACTGACCATTATCGTTCGTACTATCACCGTGGCTTTCCAGCACGCGGCGGATAAGGCGGCCGAAAACGGCAACCTCACGGCGCTCTCCTGGATCCACGTCTCGTCCCTGTTCCTGCAGGCGATGCGTATCGCTATTCCTGCCGTTATCGTCGCTATCTCCGTAGGGACCAGCGAAGTTCAGGGCATGCTCAACGCCATCCCTGAAGTGGTCACCAGCGGTCTGAACATCGCCGGTGGTATGATCGTGGTGGTTGGTTATGCGATGGTCATCAACATGATGCGCGCAGGCTACCTGATGCCATTCTTCTACCTGGGCTTCGTAACCGCGGCGTTCACCAACTTCAACCTGGTTGCTCTGGGTGTGATTGGTGCGGTAATGGCAATTCTCTACATCCAGCTCAGCCCGAAATATAACCGCGTTGCGGGTGCCCCAGCGCAGGCTGCTGGTAATAACGATCTCGATAACGAACTGGACTAACAGGTGAGCGAAATGGTTGATATGACTAAAACTACCCCTGAGAAGAAACTCACTCCGGGTGATATTCGTGGCGTGTTCATCCGTTCTAACCTGTTTCAGGGTTCATGGAACTTCGAACGTATGCAGGCCCTGGGCTTCTGCTTCTCCATGGTACCGGCGATCAAACGCCTCTACCCGGAGAACAACGAAGCACGTCGCCAGGCGATTAAGCGTCACCTGGAATTCTTTAACACCCATCCTTACGTAGCGGCACCGGTACTGGGCGTTACCCTGGCGATGGAAGAGCAGCGTGCAAACGGCGCAGAGATCGACGATGGTGCCATCAACGGTATTAAAGTCGGTCTGATGGGTCCGCTGGCAGGCGTAGGTGACCCGATCTTCTGGGGTACCGTTCGTCCGGTCTTTGCAGCGCTGGGCGCGGGTATCGCGATGAGCGGCAGCCTGCTCGGTCCACTGCTGTTTTTCATCTTGTTCAATGCGGTGCGTCTGCTGACCCGTTACTACGGCGTGGCGTACGGTTACCGTAAAGGGGTGGATATCGTTAAAGATATGGGCGGCGGCTTCCTGCAAAAACTGACAGAGGGGGCGTCAATCCTCGGCCTGTTTGTGATGGGGGCGCTGGTTAACAAGTGGACGCACGTGAACATCCCGCTGGTGGTTTCAACCATCACCGGACAGGATGGGCAAACCCGTGTGACCACCGTGCAGACCATCCTTGACCAGCTGATGCCTGGCCTGGTGCCGCTGCTGTTGACCTTCGCCTGTATGTGGCTGCTGCGTAAGAAAGTGAACCCGCTGTGGATCATCGTTGGCTTCTTCGTCATCGGTATCGCGGGCTACGCTGTTGGTCTGTTGGGCCTGTAAAGCTTTATGTTATACGCCGGGGGCTTGCCCCCGTTTTTTTTATCTGGAGGATGAATGACTGTCACGGACACCGTACTGGTTTTGTTTATTGTTGCCCTTCTGGCTTACGCGATCTATGACGAGTTCATTATGCCTCGCCGCCACGGCGAGACGCTGCTGACCCTTCCCCTCTTACGCCGTGGACGCATTGATGCGTTTATCTTCGCCGGTCTGGTGGTCATCCTGATTTACAATAA
This sequence comes from Enterobacter cloacae complex sp. 309I3, assembly GCF_050031595.1. Lineage (NCBI taxonomy): Bacteria > Pseudomonadati > Pseudomonadota > Gammaproteobacteria > Enterobacterales > Enterobacteriaceae > Enterobacter > Enterobacter cloacae complex sp. 309I3. The sequence goes on from NZ_JBLGWI010000001.1 coordinate 2,946,858, forward strand.
CGTGACCAGCCATGGTGCAATATTAACCACATGGTTATTATGTGCGCTGGCATTAATGGCGATTTACCTGTTCTGGATCCGTTCGCCAAAACTCATTTTTAAAAAACACGGATTCTTCTTTGCCAATGTCTGGATAGAATATAACCGCATTAAAGAGATGAATTTATCTGAAGACGGGGTGCTGGTAATGCAATTAGAACAGCGCCGCTTGCTCATTCGGGTCAAAAATATAGATGACCTGGAAAAGATATACAAATTACTCATTAAAACTCAATGAGTTATATTTATAGCATCGGCTATATTCCGTGTTAACGTTGCTCACGAAATATAGCCATAGCTATATTCCATTGTTTTTATCCTTCCTATTTTTTAACGCTATTTTTACGAATAAATCTAAATGAAAATCGTTATCAACAAGATAATAAAATAATACCCCACTGTTGTTGTTTTATATTCTCAAAATATGTTAAGGTTGCGCCCGTCGTTGGGGAGTAGCTAATTTCCTGTACTCAGGAAATGTACGTGTCAACATACTCGTTGAAAAACGTGGCGCGTACGGATCGTTTTCTGCACATCATTGTGCGACGGTCAGGCGAGACCATAGATACATCAACTGCTGTTTACTGGGGGCAGTGATGTGTCATATGGATATCTCCCGGTCTGGACGCTTGTATGAACATCTCCGCCACCATTCTTCTCGCTTTCGGCATGTCCATGGATGCTTTTGCTGCTTCCATCGGAAAAGGTGCCACACTCCATAAACCAAAATTTTCTGAAGCGCTGCGCACAGGTCTGATTTTCGGTGCTATCGAAACCCTGACGCCGCTTATCGGCTGGGGCCTGGGTATGCTGGCCAGCCAGTTTGTACTGGAGTGGAACCACTGGATTGCGTTTGTGCTGCTGGTGTTTCTCGGCGGACGAATGGTGATTGAAGGATTCCGTGGCAACAGCGATGAAGATGAAGAGCCTCAGCACCGCCACGGTTTCTGGCTGCTGGTCACCACCGCAATTGCCACCAGCCTTGACGCGATGGCCGTCGGTGTTAGTCTGGCCTTCCTGCAGGTGAATATCATTGCCACCGCGCTGGCCATTGGTTGCGCCACACTGATTATGTCCACCCTGGGCATGATGGTTGGCCGTTTTATCGGCCCGCTGCTGGGTAAGCGAGCCGAGATCCTGGGCGGGATCGTGTTAATCGGTATTGGTGCCCAGATACTCTGGGCACACTTCGCGGGTTAACCTTCGCGCTGCCAGCAGTGGATGCTGAAATCCGTCTGGCAGCGAAACGTGGCCTGTGCAGCCAGCGTCTCCCGGACAGCCGGTTTTGCCCGCCAGGCAAACGGCGTCATTTGCAGTAACGCCACGGCTTCATCCCCTGTCAGATCCATCTCATACGCTACGGTTTCTTCCTGCCTGAGCACAAAACCAGCCAGTTGTTCTGAATGGGGAGCATGCAGGCGAACCTCGTCATAAATCAGCCCTTTCAGCTCCATCAGATGACGTGGTCCAGGCGTGACGGTTATCAACCACCCGCCGGGTTTCACCACCCGGGCCAGCTCTTCTGCCTTACAGGGAGCATAAATACGCACAACGGCATCCATGCTGGCATCTTCAAACGGCAGCCGGTGGCTTGAGGCCACGCAGAACATCACCCCCGCGTAGCGTTTTGCCGCTGCGCGAATCGCCGCTTTCGACACGTCCAGACCCGTCGTCTGCGCGCCCTTCCCGGCGGCAATCTCGGCAAACCTTGCGGTGTAATACCCTTCACCACAGCCGATATCCAGCAGAGCGGAGGCACTCTGCGTCAGCGTGTGGTCCAGCAGCTGCGCGACACTCTCCCTTAGCGGCTTGTAATGTCCGGCATCCAGAAAGGCACGTCGCGCCTGCATCATCTCTGCGCTGTCGCCCGGATCGCGGGAGCGTTTATGCTGCACCGGCAGAAGATTCACATACCCCTCTTTCGCCATATCAAACTGATGTCCCTGCGGACACGCATAACTTTTCTCAGAACGCGTCAGGCGCGCGTGACAAAGGGGGCAACTGAAGGGCATGACAACTCCGGGACATAAATCAAAGGGCGAAGTGTACCGCTATTCGCCCCGTTATAAAACGCCAGGGTTAACGCATGACGATAAGGTGGCCGGAATCAGCCGGCAAGCCATCCGGTTTCACGTTCTCCAGGCGCAGCACATTCCCCATGATCTCACTGAAAACGGGCGCTGAAACGGCACCACCATAATAGGCACCGTTCTGCGGATCGTTTATGACTACCACCAGCGCAAAACGTGGGTCGCTGGCAGGCGCAACGCCTGCGGTATAGGCGACATACTTATCGACGTACTTGCCACTGTCATCAATCTTTTTCGCCGTACCGGTTTTGACCGCCACCCGGTAATCCCGTACGGCGGCCTTCACTCCTCCACCGCCCGGAAGCGCCACGCTTTCCATCATGTGTTCCACTTCATGGGCAATTTCTTCTGGCATGACTCTGTGGCCTATCACCGGCGGATCGATACGGGTGATCGAGAGCGGGCGCTCAAGCCCATACCCGCCAATGGTGGCGTAGACATGGGCCAGTTGAAGGGGCGTCACCATCAGGCCGTAGCCGAAGGCAAAGGTTGCCCTGTCGAGTTGACTCCAGAATTTACGCTGCGGCAGTAAACCTGAGCTTTCGCCCGTTAAACCCAGCCCGGTATTGGTGCCAAAGCCAAAGTTCCGGTAGGTATCGATAAGATGCTGGATGGGCATCGCCAGAGAGAGACGGGATACACCGGTGTCGCTCGATTTTTGCAGGATCCCGGTCATCGTCAGTTCCGGGTAGTAACCCACATCACGGATACGGTGACCGTCAAGGGTATACGGATGGGTATCAATGACGCTGTCCGGTTGCACCAGCCCCTGCTGCAATGCCGTCATCAGAACCAGCGGCTTAACGGTGGAGCCGGGTTCAAAGGTATCGCTAATGGCACGATTACGAAAATCGTTTAACGTTGCACCTTCACGGTTGTTTGGGTTGAAATCGGGATAGCTCGCCATGGCGAGTATTTCCCCTGTGGGGATATTGATCAGGACCGATGCACCCGACTCGGCTTTATTCCAGGCAACCGCATTATCAAGCGCGTCCTCGGTGATGGTTTGCAGACGCTCGTCAATGCTCAACTGGATATTATGCGCAGGAACGGGCGCCACTTCGGTCAGGTTTTCCACCACGCGTCCATAGCGGTCCTCCCTCACCTGCCGGACCCCGGCCTTCCCCATAAGCTGCGCGTTGAAGCTCTTCTCTACGCCTTCAATCCCCTGACCATCAATATTGGTAAAACCGATAAGGTTTGCAGCCACATGACCTGCCGGATAAAAACGCCGGGACTCATCGCGCAGGTTGATGCCCGGCAAATTGAGTTTATCGATCCACTGCGCCTGAGCAGGATCCACCTGACGGGCAAGGTAAATGAAGCGTCCCTGCGGATTACTGTTAATGCGCGATGCCAGCGTGCTGAGGGAGAGATGCAGCGCACTGGCCAGCGCCTGCCAGCGGTCATCAAACCCAACCCCACCTTTTGCCAGCACCGTTTTGGGGTCGGCCCACACGGCCCTGACGGGCACACTCACCGCCAGCGGACGACCTTCACGGTCCATGATCATGCCACGCGGTGCATCAATCGCCACCTCACGCAGCGATCGCATATCTTCCTGTTTTACCAGATTGTCAGGTTTAATAATCTGCAGCCAGGCAACGCGTCCCAGTAAAAATGCCAGGCTGCAAAAAATAGCAAAACAGAGCAGAGCAAAACGTGCCGGGGTGAAACTGCCGGCACTCGGTATTATTTTCTTCTTCACCTGAACCCCAGGGCTGTTGAACAACGCCCTGATTTAACGGGAAAAGCCGCTGTAGAGGGGGGAAAACAGTGCTAATAATCTCGTAGCTTTGCAACAAGGTACTAACAGAGACAGGGATGGTAATATTTTGAAAGATAAGGCATATAAAAAAGCCCCGCGTTTGCGAGGCTTTATGTCTGAGATTGAAGTGCTACGCGCTTCAGTCAGCAGCGGTTCGATCAGATAGCAGTTACGTTAACTGCAGCTGGGCCTTTCTGGCCGTCCTGAATTTCGAACTCAACGTTCTGGCCTTCAGCCAGAGTTTTGAAGCCGTTACCCTGGATTGCAGAGAAGTGTACGAACACGTCTTTGCTGCCGTCAGCAGGAGTAATGAAACCAAAACCTTTAGACTCGTTGAACCACTTAACTTGACCTTTAATCTTTGCCATTTGCAAAATTCCTTAGAGTGTTTTCTTAGCCCGCAGGCATTGACTGAGATAAAACTGAGACATTACTGCTTGAGGCACTAATATAAGGTTCGGCAGAGAAGCGGTATTCAACGACAACGTGTTTACTCAGGACTTCTTTACTGAAAATGCCACACATAAACAGAACTGTACCTCGTTTGACCCAAAACGTGTTATCACACACTATGTTTAATATGGCAAGCCATTTTTAAACATGTCTCGATCCGCCGCACAAATTCGAACACAGCCTGTAAGGATTTGCACATTCATGCTTACCGCGTACAAACCAGTCCTCGTCCTTATACAGACTCAACGTTGCTTTCACACCCGCTGTAATCAAAGACTTTTTTAACATAGCTCAATCATTACAATGCGTCCAGCAACCCACGAAAGAAAGCCGGAAACAGTGATTGATTTAGAACATTTTGTGAAAAGTTATGCTCAAATCATTGTAACGCAACTGTATTGTTACAAAGAAAATACACAGCTAATAAGCCCGGCCAAACTGTGTTAAAAATCACCAGATAATAAAAATGTTATGCACCAAAATAATGAAATTTTTATGACTCTGCCTCAAAAGAAGGCAAGCAAAACGTTTCGATAAAAATAAAACATTAGATAGTGGCTTTAATAGCAGAATATATGCAACAAATCATCGCTTCGCTTACAAGGATAAATATTCACCAATTTTCAGTATCCTGAAGGAATTATTAACCGGTGCTAAATTAACAAGCGCGTCAGTTAACTCTCTGACAGGTTCATCCAGTGATTCATCCGCCAGTTCAAACACCCCCCAGTGAATGGGAAAGGCTAAGGGACTTCCCAGTTGCTGCCACAACGCGACGGCAGATTGCGGATCCATATGGTGTACCGCCATGAACCATCTTGGTGCATAGGCACCAATTGGCAATGCGGCGGCGTCGATCTTGCCCAATCGTTCCGGGATCAAAAGCAGCTCCGGAGAGTAGCCCGTATCGCCGCTAAACCAGAAACGGCGGTGTCGTCCCTCAAAGACCCAGCCACACCACAGAGAGCGATTGCGGTTCCAGAATGTTCGCATGCTCCAGTGCTGTGCCGGAACGGCGGTCAGGGTTATCCCCTGCCAGGTGATACTCTGCCACCAGTCGAGCTCAACGATGCGCCTTGCTCCCCGGCGGCGAAACCACTGTGCAAGTCCTAACGGCACGAAGAAACTGACGTCGGGAAAGCGCTTCAGGATACGGCGAATGGTCGCGTCATCAAGGTGATCGTAATGATTGTGAGAGATAACCACTGCATCAAGCTGCGTGAGTTGTTCCACAGAGAGAGCGGGAGGCGTTCTGCGCAGGGGCCCCAGGAACGGTACGGGAGAGGCGCGTCGGGAAAACACCGGGTCGGTGAGAAGAGTATTGCCGTCCATTTGCAGCAGCATACTCGCATGCCCCAGCCACCATACCCCATCTTCATGAGGTTGATTAAGCGACACGGGCTGCCACCACTGGCGGATAAAGTCGTCATAACCGAGCGCAGGGGGTTTGGGCAAACCGGCTTCTTTACGCGCTTTACGCCAGCGCTCAAGGTCGCCGGGCTGATGCCCAACGGGACAGGTATTCTGAAAACCGTTCGGCGTGTGATGCTTCAGGGAGGCGTCATACCAGGGATTTTTCCAGACCACAACCACCTCCCAGGCCAGAAAGATTAACGCTCTGCCACCAGACGGATAAATTCGTCTTTGTCGTCGCTCTCTTCCGCAGCCGCCTCTTTCGCCGTCTCTTTCTCTTCCGGTTCGTTAGCCTCACACAGACGGCGTAACAGCGCATTCTGACGCTTTTGCTGATCGAGCAGCGCTTCCAGCAGTTCGATCTGCTCGTTCGTCCGGGAGCTCGCACGGTTCACGAAAAACCAGATCACAAGTCCCACCAGCAAAACAACGACAGAAACCATCAGGGATGCCATATTCAGCAGCCCTGAATTCAGTAACTCACCCATTTCACCACCTCAATAAAAACACGCATTTTACCACTGGCGCGAAGGAAGGAAATCACCTTAAGAAAAAATGCCTGTTACCACGGAATAAACTTATTGATTGCGCAAACGCCGCTAAAAAACTGTACATCCTGATCGCACATCACATTGATCGTCTGCGTCCACAACACCACGCATGCAATCAGCACGATAACCAGAATTACCCAGCGTATTTTTTTCACTCCACACTCCGTCTTAACACCTGTTGCATACAGGTTATCACGGTTATCTTAAACAAGGACTAACTGTAACGCCTGTAAGCCCTTTTCAGAATCATGCACTTGTTTCATAGAGTAAACCGTTTAGTCTTGAGGCATGACAACAAAGATAAAGAGGCAATGATGCATTTAATCATTCGAACAATTATTGCACTGGCCGTAGTATGGATTGGCCTTTTATTAACCGGATATGGCGTGCTTGTGGGGAGCACCGAAAACGCTGCTGGATTAGGTATCCAGTGTAAATACCTGACCGCCCAGGGAATGAGCACCGCCCAGTACCTGCATTCTGATAGCGGGATCATCGGTTTAACCAACTGCCCGGTTCTGCGTAAAACTTCTGTCGTCATTGATAACGGTTAATTACCCTTTTTTACGACCGATAAAAAACGCCGCAATGTCTGCGGCGTTTTTTTATGCTGAGAGGGGTTAAAACGGATACGCGTTATAGCCCATCTGCTCAGAAATCTTACGCGCGGCGGTATGAAGAATAGCAACATACTCATGCAGACGCTCTTCTGAGAAGCGCAGCGTCGGGAAGGAGATACTCAAGCCCGCAATCACCACACCAAAGCGGTCAAATACCGGCACACCAATGCAGCGCAGCCCTTCTTCCTGCTCTTCGTTATCTTCGCCATAGCCCTGCTCACGTACCTTATCAAGCACCGTCAGCAGTTCGTCCGTGCTGGTGATGGTACGCTGGGTGCTGCGTTTGTACTCCACCCCATCCAGAATCTGCTTCACTTCTTCACGGTCGCGCCAGGCCAGCAGAACTTTGCCGATAGCCGTGCTGTATAACGGATTGCGACGCCCGATGCGAGAGTACATGCGCAGGTTATACATAGAGTCAATTTTATGGATGTAAACAATGCTGTCTTCATCCAGAGCACCCAGGTGAATGGTTTCTTTGGTCAGACGAGAGAGCTCACGCATCTGGATATCTGCACTACGCACCAGGTCAACGTTTTGCAGCGCACGGGCACCTAATTCGAACAGTTTCAGCGTCAGAGAATATTTTTCAGACTCGCCTTCCTGCGCGACATACCCCAGTGACTTCATGGTTTGCAAAAAGCGATAAACGGTGCTTTTCGACATCATCACACGCTGCGACAATTCTGTAATACCAATTTCACGCTCTTCTCCGAGCGCCTGCAAGATGCCAAACACCTTCAGCACGGAAGAAACAGAATCGGGTTGTTTATCCAAATCTGCAATTGCCATTCATCACCTCATAGAGAGTGTTTTATAAAAATCAGAACCGGTTTTTATTATAAATTCCCGTCATGCCTGCTGCAATCAATCCGCGTTTACTTCGTTACAAATCTGCGACATAAAGCGGTTGTAACAGTGCTAAAATAGTTACCCTGAGAATAATTTCACACTGAGCTATTCATCCCACATGGAAAAAAAACTGTCCGATGGCCTGCCTTTACCCCAGCGGTATGGCGCTATCGCTACGATTATCATCGGTATTTCAATGGCCGTGCTCGACGGCGCGATTGCCAATGTTGCCCTGCCTACCATTGCCAGCGATCTGCATGCCTCACCCGCCAGCTCAATCTGGATTGTTAACGCTTATCAGATAGCGATCGTGATCTCACTGCTCTCGTTCTCGTTTCTGGGCGATATGTTCGGCTACCGACGGGTGTATCAGTGCGGTCTGGCTGTGTTTACCTTAACCTCACTGTTCTGCGCCCTCTCTGATTCGCTGCATATGCTGACGCTGGCCCGCATTGCGCAGGGTTTTGGCGGCGCGGCGTTGATGAGCGTTAATACCGCGTTGATTCGCTTAATTTATCCTCAGCGCCATTTGGGGCGCGGAATGGGAATAAACTCCTTTATTGTGGCGGTATCCTCGGCCGCCGGGCCCACCATTGCGGCGGCTATACTGTCTGTCGCCTCATGGCAATGGTTGTTCGCCATCAATGTGCCGCTGGGTATGGTGGCCATTTTCTTTGCCCTGCGCTATCTGCCGGGGAACGGCCCCAAAAGCACCATGCCTCGTTTTGATATCGCCAGTGCGGTGATGAATGCGCTGACCTTTGGCCTGCTGATTACGGCTCTGAGCGGCTTTGCGCAGGGTCAATCACTCCTGCTGACCGTTGCAGAGGTTGCTGCTCTGCTGATCATTGGCTACTTCTTTGTTCGCCGCCAGCTCGCTTTGCCTGTGCCGTTACTGCCGGTGGATCTGCTGCGTATTCCGCTTTTTTCGCTCTCAATATGCACCTCCATCTGTTCGTTCTGCGCCCAGATGCTCGCCCTCGTCTCTCTGCCCTTTTTCCTGCAGAGCGTAATAGGACGTTCGGAAGTAGAGACCGGACTGCTGCTGACCCCATGGCCGCTGGCAACGATGGTGATGGCACCGCTGGCAGGTTATCTCATAGAGCGCGTGCATGCCGGATTACTGGGCGCGCTGGGTCTGGCGGTCATGGCGGCGGGTCTGTTTGCGCTGGCGCTGCTTCCCTCGCAACCTACGGATCTGGATATTATCTGGCGCATGATCCTCTGCGGTGCCGGTTTTGGCCTGTTCCAGTCGCCGAACAACCACACCATTATCACCTCCGCACCGCGCCACCGCAGTGGAGGAGCCAGTGGCATGTTGGGTACCGCGCGCCTGCTGGGGCAAAGCACCGGTGCGGCACTGGTCGCCCTGATGTTCAACCTTGCCGGGCAGAATGGTAATCACCTTGCGCTCCTCACCGCAGGCGCACTTGCCACCCTTGCCGCGATCGTCAGCGGCCTGCGCGTCACACAGCCAAGCGTACAGGCATAAAAAAAGCCGGGCGGAGTTACCTCCGCCCGGCTCAGACTGCATCTTCAGCGTTACTTCAGGTATTCCCCACTGCGCAGCGCTTCAATACGTTTATCCAGCGGCGGGTGAGACATAAACAGCTCGCTCAACGATTTTGATTTACCGTTGATGCAGAATGCCATCATGCTGTTAGCTTCCTGCGGCTCGTAGCTGGTTTTCAGACGCTGCAGGGCAGCAATCATCTTCTCACGACCAACCAGTTTCGCAGAGCCGGCATCCGCATGGAATTCACGGTGACGGGAGAACCACATGGTGATGATGCTGGCCAGGATGCCGAACACCAGTTCCAGAACCATTGATACCGCGAAGTAGATCAGCGGGTTACCGTTGCTCTCTTCACCTTCATCGCGGTTTCCACCCATAAAGCCAGCGGCAATCTGCGCCAGAATACGGGAAATAAAGATCACAAAGGTGTTCACCACGCCCTGAATCAGCGTCATGGTTACCATGTCACCGTTCGCAATATGGCTGATTTCGTGCGCGATAACCGCTTCGGCTTCGTCACGGCTCATGTTCTGCAGCAGCCCGGTACTTACGGCAACCAGCGACGCATCGCGACGGGCACCCGTAGCAAAGGCATTGATGTCCGGCGCATGGTAAATGGCAACCTGCGGCATGGCGATCCCCGCCTGCTTAGCTTGCTGCGCCACCGTATTCATCAGCCACTGCTCCATATCGTTGCGCGGCTGTTCAATGACCTCACCACCTACCGATTTCAGCGCCATCCACTTCGACATCAGAAGTGAAATAAAAGAGCCACCAAAACCAAACAGCAGCGCCATAATCAACAGACCCTGAACGCTACTCGACTGAATTCCTGTCAGGCTTAGCACCAGCCCGAATACCACCATTACCGCCAGGTTGGTGAGCAGGAAGAGCGCGATTCGCATCATAATTTTCTTTTAACCTCAGTTTAACAAAACGCACTATGCGATTACCCACATCGTATGGGTATTGTGGCTATTTTCAAGCATACGAAGGGCGTAAGTCACCAGAAAGACACAACTTTACACAATTGGAAATCTGCCTGACGGAAGGATGCAGAACAAAAAGAAACAGGCACAATTTCTTGTGCCTGTTGGGGATTATTTTGCCGGAGCGGGTTGCTCGGCGGGCCTGGCTTTTTCGAGTTTCGCCAGGTCAAGAGCGATATGTACCGTCTCGTCCAGGTACGGATCCGGCTCCTGGTAATCTTTTGGCAGATCGTCCAGTTTCTTGAGCAACGGTTTACCTTCACGTTTGAAGCGATCGTTGATACGCGCCAGACGCGTTGCGTCATCCTCATTGTTCTCTTTCTCACGCTGAGCGTAGTTCAGAGAAACAATATTCCGTTTTTCTTTCAGGGCATTAAAGCGGGCAATGTCCTTCATGATGTACTGGAATTCAGGATCTTTCGCGATGCGTTCGTTGTGGTCTTTCAGTAGCTCCGGACCAAACTGGGTCATATCACCGGCTTTCACGTAAGTCGCGGCATTGATGCTATCCCACGGCAACGCGTTATCTTCAAACTTCTCACCGGTTTCCGTCTCTTCCGTGCCTGTCGGCATCATGATGTCTGGCGTCACGCCCTTACGCTGCGTACTGCCGCCGTTCACACGATAGAATTTCTGAATGGTGTACTGAACAGACCCCAGCGCAGGCCATTCCGGACGCAGCATCTGATCGTAAATACGATTCAGAGAACGATACTGCTGGACGGTACCTTTACCGAACGTCGGCTCACCCACGATCAGCGCGCGACCATAGTCCTGCATTGCAGCGGCAAAGATTTCTGACGCTGACGCACTGAAGCGATCGACCAGCACCACCAGCGGGCCTTTGTAGTAAACCACGCCATCATTGTCGGCATCTTCACGCACTTTACCGTTGTTATCGCGCACCTGCACGACCGGACCAGACGGGATAAACAGGCCAGACAGAGAGACAGCTTCTGTCAGTGCACCACCGCCGTTGCTGCGCAGATCGATGATCACGCTGCTGACGTTCTGCTTCTCAAGCTTCTGCAGCTGCACTTTTACATCATCGGTCAGCCCTACGTAGAAGCCAGGGATATCAAGTACACCCACCTTCTCTTTACCGACGGTTTTCACCGACATTTTCACCGCGCGGTCTTCAAGACGAATACGCTCACGGGTCAGGGTAACGATACGGGTTTTGGTGCCTTTCCCGGCAGGCAGAATTTCAAGACGAACTTTGCTGCCTTTCGGACCTTTGATCAGCGCAACCACATCGTCCAGACGCCAGCCGATGACATCAACCATGTTCTGCCCGGTTTGGCCTACACCGACAATGCGATCGCCTACGCTTATCGCTTTGCTTTTTGATGCCGGGCCACCCGCAACCATGGAGTTGATCACCGTGTAATCGTCGTCCATCTGCAGCACCGCGCCGATACCTTCCAGAGACAGGCTCATTTCGGTATTGAACTGTTCGGTGTTACGCGGGGAGAGATAGTTCGTATGCGGGTCGATTTCGTGGGCAAAGGCAGTCATTGCCAGCGAGAAAACATCTTCGCTGTTGGTTTGTGCCAGACGACGAATGGCAAACTTGTAACGGCGCGTCAGCGTGTCACGGATCTCTTTCTCATCTTTGCCAGTGAGCTTGAGACTCAGTTCGTCGTACTTCACTTTGCTGTCCCACAGTGCGTTCAACTCGGCTTCGTCTTTCGGCCAGGGCGCTTTGCTGCGGTCCAGATTAAAGGTGTCGTTGCCGGTGAAGTCCATCGGACGTTCCAGCACTTTCAGCGCATATTGATAACGTTCAAAGCGGCGCTTTTGTGCCAGGTTATACAGATCGTAGAACAGATCCAGCTTGCCGGAACGCAGCTCATCACCGACGTCGGATTTACGTTTGGCGAACTGCTCGACATCGCTGGCGAGCAGTACGTTATGGCTGTAATCCAGCAAGTTCAGATAGCGGTCGAAGATTTTGGCCGAAAAGGCCTGATCGAGATCGAACTGACGATAGTGCGAACGGGTGAAGCGTGACGTCACACGCTCGCTCACCGTCGCGTGCTGCGTCTCTTCCTTGAGAACCGGAATTTGATCAACACGCGTAATATCGTCCACTGCGAAAGCATGGCCTGTTATGGCAAACAGGCCCGCCAGCGCGGTGAGCTTAAAAAAAGTGTTCATGCCAGGCTTGGCCTCCGTTTCAGAACAACAAGTGTTCTGCGCGTACAATCATTGACATACCAGAAGTCAGCTGTACACGAACGCCATCTTTGGTGATTTCCATAACGGTGGCGTCCATTGCATTGTTACCCGCTTTTACCTTCAGTGCCTGACCGACGCTCAGGGCGTTGATGTCTGAAACCGGAGTGTGGCGCTGCTCTTCACGAGGCGCGCGCGGGGCTTTAGCTGCTGGTTTGTCAGCACGCGGTTTGCGATCGTTATTTTCGGTGCGACGCGGTGCAGGACGCGGTTTACGCTCACGACGAGGCGCTTCTTCCTGGCCGTTTGCCGCAGCGGCTTCACGTTTTTTCGCCTGCTGTTCTGCACGTTGTGCCTGAACGCGTGCTTTGGCTTCTTCAAGCTGCTTACGTGCATGCTCGACGTGCTGCTCGTCCAGCTCACCACATGGGTTGCCGTCAAGATCCACGCGAGTCGCGCCCGGTTTGATACCGTACAGGTAACGCCAGCTCGAAGTATAAAGACGTAAGGCGGAACGCAGCTGAGTTTTGCTGAGGTTCATTTCCCCCTCAACGCGTGCTACCAGATCCTGAAAAATACCGACTTTCAGGGGACGAGCTTCGCCTTCAGCGCTGAAGCACTGTGGGAAACGCTCGGCCAGAAATGCGATAACTTCTTTACTGCTATTCAACTTAGGTTGATTTTCCATGAAATTTCCTGATTACAACGGACGTTGCCAACAAGCGCAGGCATGAACAGGCGTCATTATAATGACGCTATCAGTAAATGCTACGTTATCCGTTGATTATCCTGCGACGCTCGCAAAGAATTTTTGATAATCGGTTGCTGCAAGAACGTTTTCCAGATTCGCCACCAGCTCGCGCAGCCCCTGTTCGTCCTCGATTGTAAAGCGACTGAAGACCGTACTGTCGATGTCCAGAACGCCAATAATCTGATTTTTTACCACCAGCGGCAGCACGATTTCAGAATTACTGGCGGCATCACAGGCAATGTGCCCGTCAAACGCATGCACATCTTCCACACGCTGTATCTGATTCTCGGCGACTGCCGTGCCGCAGACACCCCGGCCTACCGGAATGCGCACGCAGGCCAGTTTGCCCTGGAACGGCCCCAGCACCAGCGTTTCACCTTCCAGAAGATAAAAACCGGCCCAGTTCACGTCAGAGAGACGTTCAAACAGCAATGCGCTAGTATTTGCCAGAGTGGCTAAGAAGCTGGTCTCACCCGCCATCAATGCCTTAAAATCGCGGTTCAGGTCCGCGTAGAATTCTGTTTTGTTCATTCTTCAATCACTTAGTTGTCTTACAAAATTACCGCATAGCCTATTAAAATAAGCATTAAATACGCTCATGCTCAAGATGAATCCATTCATGAGTTATTATAACTTTCAACAATACCTATTTGTGCGCAACTGATGGCCTTAAAAACAACCAAAATCACGCCGACAAAAAAGATAACTGTCCATACGGTAAGCGCAGCTTTGCCTCGTGCACATTATCAGCGTTGCCCCCAGTGCGATACGCTTTTTATGTTGCCGAAGATGAAATCGCACCAAAGCGCCTTTTGTCCCCGCTGCGACGCCAAAATTCGTGACGGCCGCGACTGGTCATTAACCCGTCTCGCCGCCATGGCGGTCACCATGCTGCTGTTGATGCCCTTTGCCTGGAGCGAGCCGCTGCTGAAGCTCTATCTGCTCGGCGTGCGCATCGATGCCAACGTGCTGCAGGGGATCTGGCAGATGACGCGCCAGGGCGATCCGGTGACCGCAGCCATGGTGCTTTTCTGTACCGTTGGTGCACCGCTGGTGCTGGTCGCCGCCATTGCGTATCTCTGGTTCGGTAATATTCTCGGCATGAACCTGCGCCCGGTGTTGCTGATGCTCGATAAACTCAAAGAGTGGGTGATGCTGGATATCTATCTGGTGGGTGTTGGCGTGGCCTCCATAAAAGTGCAAGACTACGCGTTTCTGCAACCGGGTGTCGGCCTCTTTGCTTTTATCTGTCTGGTATTGCTCAGTATCCTGACGCTGATCCATCTCAACGTTGAGCAGCTCTGGGAGCGATTTTACCCGCAGCGCCCCGCCACGCGCCCGGACGAGAATCTCCGGGTCTGTCTGGGCTGCCACTACACCGGGCTGCCCGATGCGCGCGGCCGCTGCCCACGCTGCCATATTCCCTTGCGACTGCGGCGCAACAATAGCCTGCAAAAATGCTGGGCCGCCCTCATCGCCTCGTTGATATTCCTGCTTCCTGCCAACATGTTGCCGATATCCATTATTTACGTGAATGGCGGGCGGCAGGAGGATACCATCCTCTCGGGCATTATCTCCCTTGCGCACAGTAATATTGGCGTGGCGGCAATTGTGTTTATCGCCAGTATTCTGGTGCCGTTTACCAAAGTGGTGGTGATGTTTACCCTGCTCATCAGCATTCACTTTAAATGTGAGCAAGGCTTACGTACCCGTATCCTGCTCCTGCGCTTCGTTACCTGGATTGGCCGCTGGTCGATGTTGGATCTGTTCGTGATTTCGTTGATGATGTCGCTGATTAACCGCGACCAGCTACTTGCTTTTACAATGGGACCCGCAGCTTTTTATTTCGGCTCTGCGGTGATATTGACTATTCTTGCTGTGGAATGGCTGGATAGCCGCTTACTTTGGGATGCACATGAGTCAGGAAACCC
Organism: Enterobacter cloacae complex sp. 309I3; assembly: GCF_050031595.1. NCBI lineage: Bacteria > Pseudomonadati > Pseudomonadota > Gammaproteobacteria > Enterobacterales > Enterobacteriaceae > Enterobacter > Enterobacter cloacae complex sp. 309I3. The sequence continues at coordinate 2,962,009 of NZ_JBLGWI010000001.1, forward strand.
CCGCTTCGCCGACTGAAGCGAGAATTAAAACAAAACGCCGCATTTCGCCATTCTGGTTGCTGCCTGTCATCGCCCTGATGATTGCAGGCTGGCTTATCTGGACGAGCTATGAAGATCGCGGAAGTACCATCACCATTGATTTCCAGTCTGCCGACGGCATTGTGGCCGGACGTACCCCGGTGCGTTTCCAGGGGGTGGAAGTCGGTACCGTCCAGGATATCTCCCTTGGAAAAGGGCTGAATAAGATTCAGGTGCGGGCCAGCATCAAATCCGATATGCAGGACGCGCTGCGCAGCGAAACACAGTTCTGGCTGGTCACGCCAAAGGCCTCTCTGGCCGGGGTGTCCGGTCTTGATGCGCTGGTTGGCGGGAACTATATCGGCATGATGCCGGGTAAAGGTGAGCCACAGGATCACTTTGTGGCGCTTGATACGCAGCCCAAATATCGTCTCAATAACGGGGATCTGATGATCCACCTTCAGGCGCCGGACTTAGGGTCACTCAACAGCGGCTCGCTGGTGTACTTCCGTAAAATCCCGGTGGGCCGGGTGTACGATTACGCCATCAACCCCAACAAGCAGGGGGTGACTATCGATGTGTTAATCGAGCGTCGCTTTACCAATCTGGTGAAAAAAGGCAGCCGTTTCTGGAACGTTTCCGGCGTGGATGCTGACCTAAGCCTCAGCGGTGCGAAAGTGAAGCTTGAAAGTCTGGCCGCGCTGGTCAATGGTGCCATTGCCTTTGACTCCCCGGAAAATTCCAGCCCTGCCGCCGCAGATGACACGTTTGGCCTGTATGCCGACCTGGCGCACAGCCAGCGTGGCGTGATCGTCAAACTTGCCCTGCCCGATGCCAAAGGGTTAAAAGCCGGTTCTACGCCGCTGATGTATCAGGGTCTGGAGGTCGGTCAGCTCACCAAAATGACGCTCAATCCGGGCGGTTCCGTAACCGGGGAGATGACGGTTGACCCAAGCGTGGTGGATCTTCTGCGCGAAAAAACGCGTATCGAAATGCGCAGCCCGAAACTGTCCCTGAGTGATGCCAGCATCAGCAGCCTCCTGACAGGCAGTACCTTCGAGTTGATCCCCGGCGAAGGCCAGCCCAGCAACACCTTTGTGGTTGCCCCGGCGGATAAAGCCCTGCTGCAAAAACCCGGCGTGGTGACCATTACGCTGAACGCGCCGGAAAGTTACGGTATCGAAGCCGGTCAGCCGCTGATCTTACACGGCGTGCAGGTAGGCCAGGTGCTGGAGCGGTCGTTGTCGGAAAACGGTGTGAGCTTCTCCGCCGCAATCGATCCGCAATACAGCAATCTGGTGCATGGCGATAGCAAATTTGTGGTTAACAGCCGCGTAGACGTGAAGGTCGGGCTGGACGGCGTTGAATTCCTCGGAGCCAGTGCGAGCGAGTGGGTGAACGGCGGGATCCGCATCCTGCCGGGCAGCAAAGGTCCCGTTCGCGACAGCTATCCGCTGTATGCCAATCTGGATAAAGCGATTGAAAACAGCATGAGCGATCTGCCGACCACCACGCTGACGTTAAGTGCGGAAACGCTGCCGGACGTTCAGGCAGGCTCGGTCGTGCTGTATCGCAAGTTTGAAGTTGGGGAAGTCATCACCGTTCGCCCTCGTGCAGACGCCTTTGATATTGAACTGCACATCAAGCCGGAGTATCGCAAACTGCTTACCCCGAACAGCGTCTTCTGGGCAGAAGGTGGCGCAAAAGTTCAGCTTAACGGTAGCGGGCTGACCGTGCAGGCCTCCCCGCTCTCGCGCGCGCTGCGCGGGGCGATCAGCTTCGATAACCTGCCCGGCGCGGGCGGAAATATGCGCAAGGGTGACAAGCGTATCCTCTTCCCGTCTGAAACCGCTGCACGTGCGGTTGGCGGGCAGATTACCCTGCACGCCTTCGATGCCGGAAAGCTGGCGGAAGGAATGCCTATCCGCTACCTGGGCATTGATATCGGACAGATCCAGAAGCTGACGCTGATCACCGCCCGCAATGAAGTGCAGGCCACCGCGGTGCTTTATCCGGAATATGTGCAGACGTTTGCCCGTTCAGGCACGCGTTTCTCCGTGGTGACGCCGCAGATCTCGGCCGCGGGCGTTGAGCATCTCGACACCATCCTGCAGCCGTATATTAACGTCGAGCCTGGCCGTGGCAACGCGCGTCGTGATTTTGAACTGCAGGAAGCCACCATCACCGACTCGCGCTATCTTGATGGTCTGAGCATTGTGGTGGAGGTACCGGAAGCCGGCTCGCTTAGCATCGGCACGCCAGTCCTGTTCCGCGGTATTGAAGTGGGAACGGTGACCGGCCTGACGCTCGGCACGCTCTCCGACCGCGTGATGGTGGCGTTACGCATCAGCGATCGTTACCAGCATCTGGTACGGAATAACTCGGTGTTCTGGCTGGCCTCTGGCTATTCGCTGGACTTCGGCCTGACGGGCGGCGTGGTGAAAACCGGTACGTTCAACCAGTTTATTCGCGGCGGTATTGCTTTCGCCACGCCGCCGGGTACACCGCTGGCGCCGAAAGCACAGCCGGGCAAACACTTCCTGCTGCTCGAAAGCGAACCTAAAGAGTGGCGTGAGTGGGGAACCGCCCTGCCGCGTTAATCTCAGGGCTCCGGTATCAACGCACCGGAGCCTTTATGTTACACTGCGCACCTGAACTTTTCCCTGTGGTGTGCCCGTGGCTCAAAACTCCGTATATCTTCCTGAACAATTCCTGGCGCAGATGCGCGAGGCGCTTCCTTCTCACCTCTCGTTAGACGATTTTATCGCCGCCTGTCAGCGACCGTTACGCCGGAGTATTCGCGTCAACACGCTGAAAATCAGCGTCGCGGATTTCCTTGCGCTGGTATCACCTTACCACTGGCAGCTCACGCCCGTGCCGTGGTGTGAAGAGGGTTTCTGGATCGAACGGGAGGACGAAGCGTCACTGCCGCTGGGCAGTACCGCCGAGCATTTGAGCGGTCTGTTTTATATTCAGGAAGCCAGCTCAATGCTGCCGGTTGCTGCGCTGTTTGCCGATGGCAACGCGCCTGAACGGGTCATGGATGTGGCTGCCGCCCCCGGTTCAAAAACCACGCAGATTGCCGCCCGCATGGCTAACCGCGGGGCCATTCTCGCCAATGAGTTTTCAGCCAGCCGCGTGAAGGTGCTGCATGCCAACATCAGCCGCTGCGGCATTCAGAATGTTGCCCTGACGCATTTCGACGGACGCGTGTTTGGCGCCGCCCTGCCGGAAGCGTTTGACGCCATCCTGCTGGACGCCCCCTGCTCCGGTGAAGGCGTGGTACGCAAAGATCCCGATGCGCTAAAAAACTGGTCAGTTGAAAGCAACCTCGACATTGCCGCAACGCAGCGCGAACTGATCGACAGCGCGTTTCATGCCCTTCGTCCAGGCGGTACGCTGGTTTATTCCACCTGCACGTTAAACCGTGATGAAAACGAAGACGTCTGCCTGTGGCTGAAAGCGCAATACCCCGATGCGGTTGAGTTTCTGCCACTGAATGACTTATTTGCCTCTGCTGAAGACGCCATCACCCCGGAAGGTTTCCTCCACGTATTCCCGCAGATTTATGACTGCGAAGGTTTTTTTGTCGCCCGTCTGCGTAAAACTGCCGCCATCACACCACTGCCCGCGCCAACATTTAAGGTCGGTAATTTCCCCTTCACACCGCTGAAGAGCCGTGAAGCAGAGCAGGTCACCACCGCAGCCCGCAAAGCCGGACTGAACTGGAATGACGATCTTCACCTCTGGCAGCGCGATAAAGAGATTTGGCTTTTCCCGGCGAACATCGAACCGCTTATCGGCAAAGTTCGTTTTTCCCGAATCGGGATCCGCCTGGCGGAGGTGCATAACAAGGGCTATCGCTGGCAGCACGAGGCGGTCATTGCCCTTGCCGGCACGTCTAACACCTTCGCATTGACGCATCAGGAAGCTGAAGAGTGGTACCGGGGGCGCGATGTGTATCCGGAAACGGCCCCTTCTCAGGATGACGTCGTGGTGACGTACCAGGGATACCCGCTGGGACTGGCAAAGAAAGTGGGTTCGCGTCTGAAAAACAGCTATCCACGCGAACTGGTGCGCGATGGTCGCCTGTTTACCGGTAACGATCGCGCCGACTAAAAAAAGCGCACTTTTTTACTGGCGATTTTGCTCTCCTTGTCTACGATCAAAAATGGATGGCTGTACTGGTCATACCAGATTTTGACAACACACCCGGAGAGCATTATGACGAAAACCAGCGTGCGAATTGGCGCTTTTGAAATCGACGACGCAGAGTTGCGCGGCGAAACACAGGGCGAACGAACGTTAAGTATTCCCTGCAAATCCGACCCGGATTTGTGTATGCAACTGGATGCCTGGGATGCCGACACCAGCGTTCCGGCAATCCTTGATGGCGAACATTCCGTCCTTTACCGCGAGCATTACGATAGTAAAACCGATGCCTGGGTCATGCGTCTTGCCTGACCAGAGAGAACCCGCCCGAAGGCGGGTTATTTATTACTGCAGCTGCGCCAGCGTGAAATAGCCGTCAAACACCGCGCCGGTATCAATGTAGTGCAGGTTGTCAAAATCATATCGCTTATCCAGCGGCGTATGACCAAACCAGAAGTGATCCGCCCCGCGAATTCCCTGCCCTTTTCCTGCCATAAACCCCATTAGCCGATCCCGATCCCACAGCACCCGCTCAGCGCTCACCGGCTGCTGCCAGCGATATTCCGCTGCCGGATAGTCAGCATGAGCAATGACATTCAGGCCGTTTGTGCAGGTTATCTCAATAATCAGCGGCAACTGTCGGCACGCTTCTAACAGGGTCAGCGCCTGCTGCTGTTGCGAATCACCAAGCTGCGAAAACCAGCTTCCACCATTCATCAACCAGAGCGCAAAGTCATTATTTTCCACGCTGTCGATTGCCATTTGCTCATGGTTCCCCCGGACTGCGCGAAACCATTTTTCATTGATCAGTTGCAGGCACTTAACGCTGTCAGGGCCACGATCAATCAAATCCCCAACGGAGATCAGCAAATCCTCATAAGGATTAAAACGGCGGCGTTTCAGTTCGTCCAACAGCCACTGATAGCAACCGTGTATATCGCTCACAACCCAGACGTGACGCCACTTTCCACCATCGATTCGCTGATACATAAGGCCTCCCTGAATAAGTATAGCCGCATCAGAAAATGCAAATATCAGCGCCGGGCATCACAAAGCCAAACAAACGCTAAACCAAACGGAAATAAACCTTCCCGCGCTATTAATCCCTTTTTATCGGGCCTTTAAAATAAGCGCTAAATAAAAGAGAGGTTTCAACGTGTCCAATACTCACCTGCATAACGATGTGCTCTATCCGCATCGTACACATATTATTTCCGACCTGGTCAACGGAAGATGCGTTCCGGGCCCCATCTGGAAAAAGCGTGAGTATCGGCTGAAATTCCTGTTACGCTCGCTTCTGTTCTGGTCTTCTACCCGACGCATGCTTGAGGCACTCTCTGGCCGGGATGACTTTGATCGACTGCTGGCCGCGCAAATCACGTTACCCAGTAAAACCCACCGCCAGTACTTGATGCGCGGCCTGAATGCCGGCGACCGTGCTGACGCGATCGTCAGCCACTACCACTGGATTGATGGTCTGAAAGACCCCCTACTCGCCCATGCGCTGACCAGCTCTCAGGAGCAACCTGTCGTGCAGTTCAGGGCTAAAAATGAAGTGCTCTATACCGTCAACGCCTCCTCCGCTCACAAAGCCGAGCGCGAAGGTGAAAGCACACTGTGGCTGCGCGATGACGAGAATACCTTACTCGCAAGCCTGACCTTCACTGTTGCGCACAGCGCGGGACAACGGGTACTGGTGATCGGCGGTCTTCAGGGGCCTCGCCGTGGCGTCACGCGCGATGTGATAAAACAGGCTACCCGCGCCTGCCACGGTCTGTTCCCAAAACGCGTATTGATGGAAGTGATTTTCCAGCTGGTCGCACAGTCAAACATCCGCGCCATTTATGCCGTCAGTGATGAGGGCCATGTTTTCCGCGCGTTGCGTTATCGCCTGAGCAAAGGCCGTCATTTCCACGCCAGCTACGATGAGTTTTGGGAAACCCTGGACGGTAAGAAACGCTCGACCTTCTGCTGGCAGTTGCCACTTGAGATGGCGCGTAAATCCCTGGACGAGATTGCCAGTAAGAAACGGGCAGAATATCGCCGCCGCTTTGAGCTGCTTGATGAAATTAAAACGGCCATTAACGCCCGCTTTTAACCCTGCGTCTTGCTTTTGCCAACCACATACAAAAATTTAACAAAACCGTCAAAAAGGGCTGGACTTCCGCCTGCCGTAGTGTGGTATGGTTGAAGGCGGTTCACTGGAAGTGTCCCTTCTGAGAAAGTCGATAAGTGGATTTTGTCGCTACTTTCAATCAGATAAAAAGAGACCGAATACGATTCCTGTATTCGGTCCAGGGAAATGGCTCTTGGGAGAGAGCCGTGCGCTAAAAGTTGGCATTAATGCAGGCTAAGTCGCCTTGCCTTTTAAGAATAGATGACGACGCCAGGTTTTCCAGTCCACAGCTAAAGCGGCCGGAAAAAAAGCGTCAAAACATCAATAAATATGAAAAACCGCAGTGCTTTCGCAAGCCACTGCGGTTTTTTTTACTGGAAACCGAAAGCTAGCAGAGCTTGTCAGCGCGCTCGATAAACGGCGCCAGACTCATTTTCTGCCCCGGGCTGGACGGATCGTCTATCTGGATAACGCTGATAGGCTGTCCGCTGCTCTTACCGCTGGCGACCTGCTGTTCGGCCGCGTCGTTTAACGGGTATTGCACCAGCGTGCTTGGGTTGATGGCATACAGCGCATGACCCGGACGGCAGGTCAGCATCACCTCTTCACGATTGAACGCCCACTTATCCTTACCCACTTCAAAACGGCTGACGGTGATAACCTGTGGTGCCGCCAGCGCGCTACCCGTGCAGGCCAACAATAAGAGAGAAAGTACTGTCTTTTTCATATGCTTTTTAACCTTGTCAAAAGGGTTCCCAGGTCGCGAACAGACTGACTGTTGCCAGCACCAACGCCCCCAGCACCACCTCTGCCTGTGTCATCCTGATAAAAATCTGTTGTTCGCGCCCGATGTGGGCACCAAACCGTGGCACCAGAAAATACCGATTCACCAGCGCAATTACCACCATCAATGCCACCAGCGCACATTTGAACAACAAAAGTTGCACGTAGCCCGTGTGCCAGGGCAACGTGATGCCCAGAATAAAGAGCCCATTGATCGCGCCGGTAAGCACTACCCCCGCTACGGCATAATGCCCCACGCGAGAGAAGCGCATCATGGTGTAAATTGCCGCAACCCGCCAGCGCCCTTTCGCCAGATGCATGCAATACAGCAGCGGCAGGAGGCCGCCAACCCAGGTGGCGGCACAGAGCAGATGCAGAGCGTGATTGATACGCTGCAACGCCCCCGCTGCACCGTCGTTCATTGCCGCATGCCCTACGCCTGCCAGCAGGACAAATTGCCCCATGGCGAGCAGCAAGAGTCGCGATCCTTTTTGAGGCGCAAGCCAGGCGACACAGGCCGCAATTGCACCCAGGATAATTTGCCACAGCCACACGCTACCAAACTGCGTTGCCAGCACGCTCTGCCAGACGTTCGGGTTAAACACGTCTCCCCAGCCGTTGCCCATGAGCCCCGCCTGGATCATGAACATCAGGAGCGCCGACAACAGACTGACCAGCGCCGCAATCTGCTGCTGCACCTGAAAACGACAGGACATCAGACGGTACAAAGAAGACGGCGCGAACCAGACGCTATACAGCGCATTACCAAAAATCAGCATCAGCGCGCCGAAATGGATAAAGCGCAACCCCACGTAGATGAAGGCCAGCATATTATTTCACGCTGAAGCGATAGCTGCCTTTGGTTTTGTGACCATCTACCGAGACCACATGCCAGTCAACCTGGTACGTGCCGGTCACCAGCGTCTGCTCCAGCGGAACATTAAACTGGGCCTTATTCTGCTCGTCACGCTGAATATCCCCGGTTTTAACCACGTTCCCCTGTGCATCCTTCACCACGACACCGCTGAATCCGGGTTCAATGCCTTCGGAAAAATTCAGGGTAAGCGCCTGAGGAGCTGCTACCTGGCTATCGGCTGCCGGGATTTGTTGCTGGAGGTGCGCATGCGCCAGCACCGGGGTCGCTGTAACGGAAGAGAAGAGAAAAGCCAGCGCGCATACCGCGCGGGAAACGGATAAACCCATCGCAATCATTCCTTTTTGTTATGCCTGTATGCTAAAGAATAACGCTGTATAATAATCGAGTCGAGGATCATCCCTCCTCCGCTTGTCATCATCGTGCAATCGCGGTAACGTTGCCGCCGCATAAAAAGGAGAAGGTAATGAAGATTAATCTGGCTGCCCTTCCTCAGGACGAGATGGATAAAGTGAATGTCGATCTCGCTGCCGCAGGTGTCGCGTTTAAAGAGCGTTACAACATGCCAATCGTGGCTGAGGTGGTGGAACGTGAGCAACCCGCCCATCTGCGTGACTGGTTCCGCGAACGTTTGATTGCGCACCGACTCGCGTCGGTCAATCTCTCTCGTTTGCCGTACGAACCTAAAGTTAAATAAGCTTAACGACTCGTTACACTTCCTTACGCGGAATATGCCAGGATAAGAAAACCCTGATTAGTTTAGGTGTATTCTTAAATCCTGCGACTCTGTGTATAAGGAAGTCACGATGTCACAATGGAATATTGCCGCCGCCCAGTATGCCGGGCAGCATCACAGTGTAGATGACCACGTAGCGCACCACCTCCGTTTCGTTGCGGAAGCGGCAAAACAGCGCTGCGATCTCCTGGTCTTTCCTGAACTCTCGTTAACAGGACCGGGAAGGACGGACCTACCTCCACCACCCGATGACGCACAGCTGACCCCCTTGCTGGCCGCCGCAAAGCGTTACCGGATCACCATCATTGCCGGTCTGCCCCTTGATCTGAATGGTCAGCGCGTAAAGGGCCTCGCCCTGTTTTCGCCATCCCGGCACAGCATCCTGCGCTACCCCCAGGGAAGTGGAGCCAGCCTGGTGCCGGGTGATAAACAGCTGACGATTGTTGATACGCATGCCGATTCCCCAAATCTGGATCCGCAGGCGACGCTATTCACCAGCTGTCAGTCCGTGGGCGATACCCGCTGGCGCCAGTCCATCAACACGTTGCAGCGCTTCGCGCACAGGTATGCCATTGCCGTGTTAATGGCGAACGCCCGTGGCGGTAGCGCGCTGTGGGATGAAAAAGGCCAGCTGATTGTCCGTGCGGATAAGGGCGAACTATTATTGACCGGATCTCTGGGCCGACAGGGTTGGCAAGGCGATATCATTCCTTTAGGCTAAGCGTTTTAGCTCAGGAGCGTTCAATGCTGCGCGTCATCGATACCGAAACTTGCGATCTTCAGGGCGGAATAGTGGAAGTGGCGTCTGTTGACGTCATTGACGGTAAAATCGTCAATCCCATGAGCCATCTGGTGCGTCCCGACCGCCCGATTAGCCCGCAGGCGATGGCCATTCATCGCATTACAGAATCGATGGTGGCGGATAAACCCTGGATTGAAGAGGTCATTCCGCACTATTACGGTAGCCCGTGGTATGTCGCGCACAACGCCAGCTTTGACCGCCGGGTACTGCCCGAGATGCCCGGCGAATGGATTTGCACCATGAAGCTGGCGCGTCGTCTGTGGCCGGGGATCAAATACAGCAATATGGCGCTGTATAAATCGCGTAAGCTCAGCGTCAGAACGCCCGAGGGGCTGCATCATCACCGCGCCCTGTACGACTGCTATATTACCGCGGCGCTACTCATAGATATTATGAATACCTCTGGCTGGACACCGGATGATATGGCAACGATCACCGGGCGACCGGCGCTTATGACCACCTTCACCTTTGGCAAATACCGCGGCAAAGCGGTGTCCGATATCGCCGATAAAGATCCGGGCTACCTGCGCTGGCTGTATAACAACCTCGACAAAATGAGCCCGGAGCTTCGCTTAACGCTCAAGCACTATCTGGGTGAAGCTTAACTTCCGGCACGGCCTGGCAGCGTTTCCTGCGCCAGGCCAATCAAAAAGGCATACTCCAGCGCGACCCCTTCATACGATTTGAATCGTCCCGATTTCCCGCCGTGTCCGGAGTCCATGTCGGTACAGAGTAGCAGCAGGTTATTATCAGTTTTCAGCTCACGCAGCTTCGCCACCCACTTTGCGGGCTCCCAGTATTGCACCTGTGAATCGTGCAGACCGGTGGTCACCAGCATGTGCGGATAGGCTTTAGCTTCCACGTTATCGTACGGGCTGTACTCTTTCATGTAGCGGTAATAGATCTCGTCCTGAGGATTCCCCCACTCTTCAAACTCACCGGTCGTCAGCGGAATAGACTCATCCAGCATCGTGGTCACCACGTCGACAAACGGAACCTGCGCGATGACCCCTTTGAAGCGGTCAGGACGCTGGTTAATGGCCGCCCCCATCAGCAGCCCTCCCGCACTGCCGCCCATGCCAAAGCAGAGCTGCGGATCGCCATAACCCTGTTCTATTAGCGCATCGCAGACGTCGAGGTAGTCGTTAAAGGTGTTTTTCTTCTTCAGGAATTTCCCGTCTTCGTACCAGTGCTGGCCCAGCTCGCCACCACCGCGCACGTGGGCGATGGCGAAAACAAAGCCACGATCGAGCAGGCTTAATCTGCTGCTGCTGAAATCGGCATCCATGCTTGAGCCGTAGGATCCATACCCGTAGACCAGGATCGGGTTTTTCCCTTTCTGGAAATGCGCCTTGTGATAGACGAGCGAGACGGGCACCTCAACGCCATCCCGGGCGGTGACCCACAGGTGTTCGCTTCGGTAGTTATCGGAATCAAACCCTTTTACCTCAGACTGCTTAAGCACCTGACGTTGGCCGGTCTCCATGTCCAGCTCAAACAGCGTATCCGGCGTGGTCATTGACGAGTAGCCATAGCGCAAGCGGGACGATTCCGGCTCGGGATTAAACCCAATCCACGTAACATAGGCCGGATCGTCAAACGCAATCCCGATGACCTCCCGCGTTTTGCGGTTAATTTGCCGCAGGCTGGTCAGCCCCCGCTGGCGCTCTTCCACCACCAGCCAGTCGGTAAAGAGGGTAAATCCTTCGAGCATCACCTGTTCCCGCGCAGGAATGAGCACTTCCCATTTCCGTTCATCGCGTACTTTGGTTTTATAGAGGCCAAAGTTTTTGCCCTCGCGGTTAGAGCGCAGGTAAAAGCTGTGCTGGAAGTGATCCAGGCTGTACTCATGATCTTTACGACGCGGCAGGAAGCAGAGCGGCTGCGCATCAGGCAGCTCGGCATCCAGGAGCAGAACTTCAGAGGTGGTCGCGCTGGCGAGGAAGATAATCACATAGTGGCGTGACGACGTTTTATGCAGACTGACATAGAACGTTTCATCTTTCTCTTCGTAGACCAGCTCGTCATCATCCGCACTGGTGCCAACGGTATGACGCCATACCTGATAAGGCAGCAGCGTGGAGGCATGTTTCTTCACGTAGTAGACGGTTTCAGAATCATTCGCCCAGACAAAATCCGGCGAAACGTTCGCAATCATCTCCGGGTACCAGTTACCGGTTTCCAGATTGCGAAAACGCAGGCCGTACTGACGCCGGGAGAGGTAATCTTCCGCCAGCGCCATAATGGCGTTATCGGGCGAGACCGACATGCCGCCCAGCGTATAAAACTCGCTGTGGGCAGCACGCTGGTTGGCATCCAGCAAAATATCCCATTCATCCCACTCGGCGCTTAACACCGACTGACGCTGGTAGATGGGATATTCGTTACCGGGCTCGTAGATATGGCGATAACGATAGTCGTTTTTGGTCCAGGGTGCGGAGACATCGCGCTGGGGAATACGCTGCACCATTTCATTCAGCAACTGATCCTGAAGCGCCTGCTGGCTGGCCATGACCTTGCGGCCATAGTCATTTTCCGCGTGCAAATAGTCGAGCACCTCTGGCCGGGAACGCGAATCGTCCCGGAGCCAGTAATAGTTGTCAATGCGCGTATCGCCATGCGTGGTGATCGCATAAGGAGTACGTCGGGCTTTTGGTGGCATGTCATGTTTCTTTTGAGTTTTACACCCTATAAGGTTGGCAAAACACGCGCATGATGCAAGCGAAACATGACCGCGACGGTGACAGTTAACCCGCTAACGCCTGTTTTTGCTCCCTGATATCCTTCTCAATGCTGTCGCGCACGTCCTGAGGGATCTTCAACGCGTCGCCGAGGGCATTGAGGTAGCTGCGCTCCATAAAGTGGTCAATATCAATGGCGGCACAGCTTAAAAAATAAAGTTCAAGCGCCTCCTCCTCATTCTTTACGCTTTGCGCAAGGCGCTGCGGATCCAGCGGCTGTTCGATGGCCTGAGCCACCAGCGTTCTGCCCTGCTCTTCCACACCGGCCTCCCGCAGCTGCTGCTCAATCGCCGACCGTTCTTTATCGTCGATATGCCCGTCACTTTTCGCGGCAAAAACCAGCGCAAGGATCAGCCGTTCAGTGCGCAGATCCAACGGTGATGTGTGCTGACCATAATCGGGTTCATCGCTATGTGCGGTTCGTACTCTGTCCTTGTATTTATTCCACAGAACCGTGCCCGCAATGGCTCCGCCACCGGCCAGTAACGCGCCGGTGCCATATTTTGCCAGCAACTTGCGCGAGGATTTATTCGCCACCAGCAGGCCCGCCAGCCCGCCGAGCGCCCCGGGGACCAGTTTGCTCAGCCCCTGCTCGCCGGATGGCGACGTTTTCTGCCCTAACAGTGATTGCAATTGATTTAACCAGCCAGACATGGTTTCCCTCACTTAACGGTGTACATATTCCACAGCGTAAGCGAGCAGGCGTCAGGAAATGTCTGGCGGGGCTAAAGAAGCGCAAATTTCTTCCCCGCGCACGGGCCCCGATCAAGACACACGCAAACGTTTTCGTTTATACTGCGCGCAACTTTTTCAGGGGGATTGTTATGACTCGTTTAGGAACCGCGCTGCGAACTGCGGCGACGCGTGTAATGCTGTTGGGATCGGGTGAACTGGGCAAAGAGGTCGCCATTGAGTGTCAGCGTTTAGGCGTGGAAGTCATTGCCGTAGACCGGTACGCCGATGCACCCGCCATGCACGTTGCCCACCGTTCTTATGTGATTAACATGCTGGATGGCGATGCCCTGCGCGAGCTAATTACGCGTGAGAAACCGGATTTTGTCGTACCGGAAATCGAAGCCATCGCCACCGATACGCTGCTTGCCCTTGAACAGGAAGGCCAGCGCGTGGTGCCCTGTGCAAAGGCCGCGAAGCTGACCATGAATCGCGAAGGCATTCGTCGCCTGGCGGCGGAAGAGCTGGGATTACCCACCTCTGGCTATCGTTTTGCCGGCGATAAAGCTGCTTTCCTGCAGGCCGTTGAGGAGATTGGCTATCCGTGCATCATTAAGCCGGTGATGAGCTCCTCCGGTAAAGGGCAGAGCTTCATCCGCGACAGCAGCACGCTGGACAAGGCATGGGATTATGCCCAACAGGGCGGTCGCGCCGGAGCCGGTCGCGTGATTGTTGAAGGCGTGGTGAAGTTTGATTTCGAAATTACCCTCCTGACCGTCAGTGCCGTTGATGGTGTCCATTTCTGCGATCCGATTGGACACCGTCAGGAGGATGGCGATTACCGTGAATCCTGGCAGCCGCAGCAGATGAGTGCCCTGGCGCTGGCGCGCGCGCAGGAGATCGCCCGTAAAACGGTGCTGGCGCTGGGCGGTTACGGCCTGTTCGGTGTGGAACTGTTTGTCTGCGGTGATGAGGTGATATTCAGCGAAGTGTCCCCTCGCCCGCACGATACCGGGATGGTGACCCTGATTTCCCAGGATCTCTCCGAGTTCGCCCTGCACGTGCGCGCGTTCCTCGGCCTGCCGGTTGGCGGTATTCGCCAGTATGGTCCGGCCGCCTCGGCGGTGATCCTCCCGCAACTGACCAGCCAGAACATCACCTTTGACAACGTTGAAGGCGCGGTTGGGGCAGGTCTGCAGGTTCGCCTGTTCGGGAAACCGGAGATCGACGGTACGCGTCGACTGGGCGTGGCATTAGCCACTGGCGATAGCGTGGATGATGCCGTGGCAAGGGCGAAAGCTGCCGCTGCCGCGGTTAGCGTTAACGGATAAAAAAAACGGGCCTGATGGCCCGTTTTTCATGATGCGAGGTGCTTACTGCTTCGCGCCTTCAACCGCTTCGCGAGCCAGTCTGGTGATGCGATCCCAGTCGCCTGCTTCCAGGGCATCCGCCGGTACCAGCCAGGAGCCGCCGATGCACAGCACGCTCTTCAGCGCCAGGTAATCACGGTAGTTGGCCGGAGAGATGCCGCCCGTCGGGCAGAAGCGCACCTGAGAGAAGGGACCCGCAATCGCCTGCAGTGCTTTGGTGCCGCCGTTGGCTTCTGCCGGGAAGAATTTGAACTCTTTCAGACCGTAGTCCATACCCAGCATCAGTTCAGAAACGGTGCTGATCCCCGGGATCAGCGGGATGGTGCCCTCGGTTGCCGCTTTTAACAGCGGCTCGGTCAGACCCGGGCTGATGGCAAACTGCGCGCCCGCTTCGGTCACTTCAGCCAGCTGTTTTGCGTTCGTAACGGTACCCGCACCAATGATGGCATCCGGCACTTCTTTAGCGATTGCACGAATCGCATCCATCGCGCAGGCGGTACGCAGGGTCACTTCCAGAACGCGAACGCCACCCGCAACCAGCGCTTTCGCCATCGGTACCGCGTGCTCCAGTTTGTTCACCACGATAACCGGCACAACGGGGCCAGTGGTCAGGATTGCTTCTGCACTTGTTTTCCAGTTTTTCATCAGAGTTTTCTCTCGCCAGATCGATAAAATCAAGTCGTCTTAAAACGTAATACAGGTTGCGCCCTGCTCCGCCCCGGAGAGTTTCTCACGCAGCGCGCCAAACATTTCGCGTCCGGTTCCCACGCGCGATGCGCTCAGGTCTGGAATATGCGGCTGACGGGCCGCCAGCTCGGCTTCGTCCACCAGCAGGGTTAACTCACCTGTCTGGCCATTGACGCGGATGATGTCGCCGTCACGCACCTTAGCCAGCAAACCACCATCATACGCTTCAGGCGTTACGTGGATGGCTGAAGGCACTTTACCTGAGGCACCCGAGAGGCGTCCATCGGTGACCAGTGCAATTTTGAAACGGCGGTCCAATAATACACCAAGTGGTGGCATAAGTTTATGTAATTCTGGCATCCCGTTCGCTTTAGGTCCCTGATGACGCACCACCACCACGCAATCCTTGTCGAGAAGGCCCGCATCAAAGGCAGGTAAAACATCATGCTGGCTCTCAAAGACCACTGCCGGGGCTTCAATCACCTGGTTCTCTTCCGGCACGGCAGAAGTTTTCATCACCGCGCGTCCCAGGTTGCCGCTCAGCACTTTCGTGCCGCCGTGGCGTGAGAAGGGCTGTTCGAAGGTAGCAATGACCTGCGGATCAAGAGAGGCGCTCGCCCCATCACGCCAGTCCAGCTCACCGTTGTTCAGCCATGGCTCAAGGGTATAGCGATGCAGACCAAAACCCGCCACCGTGTTCACGTCTTCGTGCAGCAGACCGCCCTTGAGCAGCTCACGCATCAACACCGGTACGCCACCGGCGGCCTGGAAGTGGTTAATGTCTGCCGGACCGTTCGGATACAGGCGCGCCATCAGCGGCACCACGGAAGAGATGTCGGAGAAATCATCCCAGTTGATCAGGATGCCAGCCGCACGTGCCATTGCCACAAGGTGCATGGTGTGGTTGGTTGAGCCCCCCGTTGCCAGCAGGGCCACGATGCCGTTGACGATCACTTTCTCGTCGACCATTTTACCCAGCGGCATCCACTCGTTGCCGTTCCCGGTCAGACGCGTCACCTGACGGGCGGCGGCTTCGGTCAGAGCCTTGCGCAGCGGCGCATCGGGTTGAATGAAGGAGGAGCCCGGAAGCTGCATCCCCATAAATTCCACCACCATCTGGTTGGTGTTGGCCGTACCGTAGAAGGTACAGGTACCCGGCGCATGGTAAGAGGCGGCTTCCGCTTCCAGCAGCGCCTGGCGGTCTGCTTTACCTTCGGCATACAGCTGGCGGATACGCACTTTTTCTTTGTTTGGCAAACCGCTGGCCATCGGACCTGACGGCACAAAAATGGCCGGAAGATGACCAAACGACAGCGCCGCCATGGCGAGCCCCGGGACAATCTTGTCGCACACACCGAGGTACAGCGCGCCATCAAACATATTGTGAGACAGACCGACCGCTGCAGACATGGCAATGACTTCGCGGCTCAGCAGCGACAGCTCCATCCCGTCCTGCCCCTGGGTCACACCGTCACACATGGCCGGCACGCCCCCCGCCACCTGGCCCACCGCATTCACGCTGTGCAGCGCTTTACGGATGATGTCCGGGTACACTTCGTACGGCTGATGCGCGGAGAGCATGTCGTTATAGGAGGTAATGATGGCGATATTGTTACGCAGCATGCTCTTTAATGAGGCTTTGTCTTCAGGCTGACAGGCGGCGAAACCGTGCGCCAGATTACCGCAGGCCAGCTGCGAGCGATGTACGGTATTGGTCTTAGCCTGTTCAATGCGGGCGAGGTAGGCCGAACGGGTCTCTTTCGAGCGCTCGATAATGCGTTGTGTTACGCGTAACAATGTCGGATTCATAAAAGCTCCTCTAATTTATCTGTCCGGGCTCGGGAGTTTACAAAGTCGCTGGCAGTTGTTAACAACGCTGAAACGCTTGCTGTCCGGAGCTCAGGGGCAAAATCGCTTCCGGCAGTGTAATAAAAAAAGCCCCGCGGGTGAATCCACGCGGAGCTTAAAAGTATAAAAATTGTGGCACTAGCTGTGTTAGATCATGTTACCGGTAAAATAACACCTTCGGGCTAGAGGATTATCTTACTCAAACTCGTTCCAGGAGCGGCCATCACGGGTGATCATCGCCACGGAGGCGACAGGTCCCCAGGTGCCCGCCTGATACGGTTTTGGCGGATCCTGATCGGCAGCCCAGGCTTCGGTGATGGAGTCGACCCATTTCCACGCCTCTTCCACTTCGTCGCGACGCACAAACAGCGCCTGGATACCGCGCATGGTTTCCAGCAGCAGGCGCTCGTAAGCATCCGCCAGGTGCGTTTGATTGAAGGTCTCGGAGTAGCTCAGATCCAGTTTGGTGGTCTGCAGGTTATGTTTGTGATCCAGTCCCGGCACTTTGTTCAGGATCTGGATATCCACACCTTCATCCGGCTGCAGACGGATAGTCAGTTTGTTCTGCGGCAGCTCCTGCCACGACTCTTTGAACAGGTTCAGCTCAGGGTTTTTGAAGTAAACGACAACTTCAGAGCATTTGGCTGGCAGACGTTTACCGGTACGCAGGTAGAACGGCACACCCGCCCAACGCCAGTCATCGATATCCACGCGGATCGCCACGAACGTCTCGGTGTTGCTGGACTTGTTCGCGCCCTCTTCTTCCAGATAGCCAGGGACTTTTTTGCCCTGCGCAAAGCCGGATGTGTACTGACCACGCACCGTCTTCTCGCGCACGTTAGAACGGTCGATACGACGCAGTGACTTCAGCACTTTCACCTTCGCGTCGCGGATGCTGTCAGCGGTCAGGTCTGATGGCGGAGACATGGCAATCATGCAGAGTACCTGCAGCAGGTGGTTCTGGATCATGTCACGCATCTGACCGGCCTGGTCAAAGTAACCCCAGCGGCCTTCGATACCCACCTCTTCGGCCACGGTGATTTCCACGTGGTCGATGGTGCGGTTGTCCCAGTTGTTCACAAACAGGGAGTTGGCAAAACGCAGCGCCAGCAGGTTCAGTACCGTCTCTTTTCCCAGATAGTGGTCGATGCGGTAGACCTGGCACTCTTCGAAGTATTCGCCCACCTGGTCGTTGATTTCGCGGGAGGTAGACAGTGAGGTACCCAGCGGTTTTTCCATTACCACACGCGCAGGTTTGGCGTTCAGATTCGCTTCGCCCAGACCTTTACAGATGGCGCCGAAGGTGCTTGGTGGCATGGCGAAATAGTTAATGGTGACCCGGTTTTTCTGATCCAGCATCTCACCCAGACGGGTAAACGCGCTCACGTCGTTCACATCCAGATTGCAGAAATCGAGACGTCCGCTCAGGGTATCCCACAAACTTTCATCAATTTTCTCTTTCATGAAAGTTTCGAGCGCTTCACGCACGACTTTGGTGTATGCGTCCTTGTCCCAGTCGGCGCGCCCTACACCCAGGATACGGGTATCCGGATGAAGTTGGCCCGCTTTCTCCAGTTGATACAGGGAAGGCAGCAATTTTCGGCGTGCAAGATCGCCTTTCGCGCCGAAAATGACCAGGTCACATGCCTGGGCTGTTTGCGTTACCGCCATGTCATTCTCCTCAGTTGGATCACCTGGTGCTTCTGCCAGGTATCGTTGTAATTTTATTACAATGCACTGTACTGCTTTTACGTCATTCCCGAAACCATTAGCGCTTAACGTCGCGTGCGATACGGCGATTTTTCACCCTTAAGAGGATTACGCTGGCCTGATGACGCAACAAGCGTCGATTCTTTGCGCAACACGGTCACAGTAAAACCCGACACCGATCAAGTAATGAAAAAAAACAACAACATTATCTTGTCGACTGTTACCCTTTATGGAAGCCACGAGGGTAATATCGGCTAAATCGAATCTCAATTTCATCTATGGATGAAATCGTTTACACCCATGAGCGTCCTGTTAACATGAACATGCTGGAAAAAATCCAGTTTCAACTGGAACACCTTAGCAAATCCGAGCGAAAAGTGGCTGAAGTTATTCTCGCCTCGCCTGCTCAGGCGATTCATTCAAGCATCGCCGCTCTGGCACAGGATGCAGGCGTCAGCGAGCCGACGGTGAATCGGTTCTGCCGGAGCCTGGAAACGCGTGGCTTTCCTGATTTTAAACTGCATCTGGCACAAAGTCTGGCAAATGGTACGCCCTATGTTAATCGCAATGTGGATGAAGACGACAGCGTAGATGCATACACGGCGAAAATATTTGAATCGGCCATGGCCACGCTTGACCACGTGCGTCAGTCGCTGGATATGAGTTCCGTTAACCGGGCGGTCGATTTACTGACCCAGGCCAAGCGAATTGCTTTCTTCGGACTCGGTTCGTCGGCTGCCGTGGCGCATGACGCCATGAATAAATTCTTCCGCTTTAACGTCCCGGTCATTTATTCCGATGACATCGTGTTGCAACGCATGAGCTGTATGAATTGTAGCGAGGATGACGTGGTGGTCCTGATTTCCCATACCGGGCGCACCAAAAGTCAGGTTGAGCTGGCGCAGCTGGCGCGTGAAAACGATGCCATGGTTATCGCCCTCACGACGGCAGGCACGCCGCTGGCAAGAGAAGCCACGCTCGCCATCACTCTGGACGTTCCGGAAGATACGGATATCTATATGCCAATGGTCTCCCGTCTGGCGCAGCTGACGGTGATTGACGTCCTGGCAACCGGTTTTACCTTACGCCGCGGCGCTAAATTCAGAGATAACTTGAAGCGTGTCAAGGAAGCGCTCAAGGAATCGCGTTTTGATAAAGAATTGCTTATAAAGAGCGATGTTCCCTGATAGTAGATAACTAAGACGTAACGAATAATTACGATGTAACGATTTACGGCATTCGGTCCCCTCGCGGTTGCTTTGCAGCAGATGAAGGCCGATTCAATCTTCACGCAACACCAAAGTTGTTTCAGTCAACGGAGTATTACATGTCCAGAAGGCTTCGCAGAACCAAGATCGTCACCACCTTAGGCCCGGCCACCGATCGCGATAATAACCTCGAAAAGATTATCGCCGCGGGTGCCAACGTGGTGCGTATGAACTTCTCTCACGGTACGCCAGAAGACCATAAATTACGTGCCGACAAAGTGCGTGAGATCGCGGCTAAACTGGGCCGCCATGTTGCTATCCTCGGTGACCTGCAGGGTCCAAAAATTCGTGTCTCGACCTTCAAAGAAGGCAAAGTTTTCCTCAATATCGGCGATAAATTCCTGCTTGATGCCAACCTGGGTAAAGGTGAAGGCGATAAAGAGAAAGTGGGTATCGACTATAAAGGTCTGCCGGCTGACGTTGTGCCTGGCGATATCCTGCTGCTCGACGACGGTCGTGTTCAGCTGAAAGTGCTGGAAGTTCAGGGGATGAAGGTGTTCACCGAAGTCACCGTCGGCGGCCCACTCTCTAACAACAAAGGCATTAACAAGCTCGGCGGTGGCCTGTCTGCCGAAGCGCTGACCGATAAAGACAAAGCGGATATCGTTACCGCGGCGCTGATCGGCGTGGACTATCTGGCCGTCTCCTTCCCGCGCTGCGGCGAAGACCTGAACTATGCCCGTCGTCTGGCGCGTGATGCAGGCTGCGACGCGAAAATCGTAGCAAAAGTTGAACGTGCGGAAGCCGTTTGCGATCAGGATGCCATGGACGACGTGATTCTGGCGTCTGACGTGGTGATGGTTGCCCGTGGCGATCTGGGTGTGGAAATTGGCGACCCGGAACTGGTCGGCATCCAGAAAGCGCTGATCCGTCGCGCGCGTCAGTTGAACCGCGCGGTGATCACCGCAACCCAGATGATGGAATCCATGATCACCAACCCAATGCCGACCCGTGCAGAGGTGATGGACGTGGCTAACGCCGTGCTGGACGGTACCGATGCGGTCATGCTTTCCGCTGAAACCGCAGCCGGTCAGTACCCGGCAGAAACCGTTGCCGCGATGGCGCGCGTCTGTCTGGGCGCGGAGAAGATCCCAAGCATCAACGTCTCTAAACACCGTCTGGACGTGCAGTTCGACAACGTGGAAGAAGCGATTGCGATGTCCGCCATGTATGCGGCTAACCATCTGAAGGGCGTCACGGCGATCATCACCATGACCGAATCAGGCCGTACCGCGCTAATGACGTCCCGTATCAGCTCCGGTCTGCCGATCTTCGCGATGTCCCGCCACGAGCGCACGCTGAACCTGACGGCGCTGTACCGCGGCGTAACCCCGGTTTACTTCGACAGCACCAATGACGGTGTGGCAGCGGCGCACGATGCCGTTAATCTGCTGCGCGACAAAGGCTACCTGGTATCCGGTGATATTGTCATCGTGACCCAGGGTGATGTCATGAGCACCATCGGCTCAACCAACACCACCCGCGTATTGACCGTCGAATAAACAGATGTTCCCCTCTCCCCCACGGGGAGAGGGTCAGCGTGAGGGGTTTTATTTCTTTGGGTAAAGTTCTTTGCGCTGATACGGCTCTTTCTCGCCAGGCTTACGCGTTTTGAGCAACTTCAGGATCCACGTGTATTGCTCAAGATGCGGCCCCACCAGCACCTCCACCTCTTCATTCATGCGACGCGCGATGGTGTTATCGTCTGCGGTCAGTAAGTCGTCCATCGGCGGGCGAACCTCAATGCTCAGACGGTGCGTATTGCCATCGTAGACCGGGAACAGCGGAATAACCCGGGCGCGGCAGACTTTCATCAGACGGCCAATCGCCGGAAGCGTCGCCTTGTAGGTAGCAAAGAAATCGACAAACTCGCTGTGCTCAGGACCGTGATCCTGATCCGGCAGATAGTAACCCCAGTACCCCTGTCGCACGGACTGAATAAACGGCTTGATACCATCGTTACGGGCGTGAAGGCGTCCACCAAAACGACGACGCACGGTGTTCCAGACGAAATCAAAGACTTTATTACCCTGGTTATGGAACATGGCCGCCATCTTCTGGCCCTGAGATGCCATCAGCATGGCCGGAATATCCACTCCCCAGCCGTGCGGAACGAGAAAAATCACTTTTTCATCGTTGCGGCGCATCTCGTCAATGATCTCCAGCCCTTTCCAGTCAACACGCTTAAGGACCTTTTCTGGCCCTTTTAGCGCCAGCTCTGCCATCATCGCCATGGCCTGTGGCGCGGTGGTATACATGTCATCAATAATCGCTTCGCGCTCGGCATCGCTCTTTTCCGGGAAGCAGTAGTAGAGATTGATTTGCGCGCGACGGCGGGCACTTTTGCCCATTCGTCCTGCAAGACGGCCAATTTTCCCCAGAACGGGATCGCGCACAGAGGCTGGTAACATTGCAATGCCAGCAAACGCGTAAACGCCAAGCCAGGCGCCCCAGTTACGCGGGTGGCGAAAGGATTTTTCAAACTCAGGAATGAACTCAATATTGTTTTTTTTGGTTTCCATGCTGGTTCCAGGGTCTGGTGATGCAAAATATAATGACGATAGTGTAGCGAGGCAGCGCCCCACGCACAAAAGAAAAAGCCGGCGCTTACTGACGCCGGCTTTAGACAAAACGGAAGGGTTTAGTCGAAACGCAGTTGCGGCACAACCTCTTTCACCTGCGCCAGGTAATCTTTACGATCTTTACCCGTCAGCCCTTCGGTGCGCGGCAGTTTCGCCGTAAGCGGGTTTACCGCCTGCTGGTTGATCCACACTTCATAATGCAGGTGCGGCCCCGTAGAACGCCCGGTATTGCCTGAGAGGGCGATACGGTCGCCACGTTTCACTTTCTGGCCTGGTTTCACCAGCAGCTTACGCAGGTGCATATAACGGGTGGTATAAGTGCGACCATGACGGACCGCAACATAGTACCCGGCAGCCCCGCTGCGTTTGGCGACAACCACTTCACCATCTCCCACTGCCAGCACCGGTGTGCCCTGCGGCATGGCGAAGTCCACGCCACGATGCGGCGCCACGCGCCCGGTGACCGGGTTCAGACGACGCGGGTTGAAGTTGGATGAGATGCGGAACTGTTTCGCCGTTGGGAAGCGCAGGAAGCCTTTCGCAAGCCCGGTACCGCTGCGGTCATAGAATTTGCCGTCTTCAGCGCGAATGGCGTAGTAATCTTTGCCATCAGAGCGCAAACGTACACCCACCAGTTGGCTCTGCTCACGCTTGCCGTCCAGCATTTCGCGGGACATCAGTACGGAGAACTCATCACCTTTTTTCAGCTTACGGAAATCCATCTGCCACTGCATGGCTTTGATAACCGAGCTGATTTCAGCGCTGGTCAGGCCCGCATCACGCGCGCTGGAGACAAAGCTTGCGCCTACGGTCCCTTTCATCACGCTGTTAACCCAGTCACCCTTCTGCAACTCGCTGGTCATCTTGAAACCGTTTGCAGTGCGGTCGTAGGTGCGCGTTTCGCGACGGGACATTTCCCAGGTCAGGCGCTGCAGATCACCCTCTGGCGTTAACGTCCAGGAGAGCTGCTGGCCAATTTTCAGATTACGCAGATCTTTATCTGCGGCAGCCAGCTGGCTGATATTCCCCATGTCAATGCCGTACTGGTTCAGCACGCTGCTCAGCGTATCGCCAGTGGAGACCACATATTCATGGATCCCGGCTTCATTCTCGGTTTTATCGTCCAGCTCATCCTGCGGAATGGCTTCATCTTCCTGAGCCGCCTGGTCGATAGGCTCACTGGCCTCCGGCAGCAGAGAACGGATTTCGTTCTTCTCAAGCTCGATGGTTTTGATGATAGGGGCAGAACTCGGGTGGTAAACATAGGGCCGCCAGACGGCGACCGCTAAGGTGAGAACTGTAAGCGACCCCAGCATAACGCGATGGGGTCGGGGCAGATTGTTAAATGCCAGGGCGACAGAGCGGGCTATCTGTTGCACGTATTCACTTCCTCGTTAATCTCCTTTCAGGCAGCTCGCATACTGGTTCGCCAGTTGAGTGAGGAACTGCGAATAGCTCGCTTTACTCAACTGGATGTTCGTTCCTAGCGGGTCAAGGGTTCCCATGCGCACGGATGTTCCCCTGGCCACGGCTTCTACGACCGCTGGCCTGAACTGTGGCTCAGCAAAAACGCAGGACGCTTTTTGCTCAACCAACTGTGTTCTGATCTCATGTAAACGCTGCGCACCAGGCTGAATTTCAGGGTTGACGGTAAAATGCCCACGCGGGGTCAGGCCGTAGTGTTTTTCGTAATAGCCATAGGCGTCATGAAAAACGAAATACCCTTTTCCTTTCAGCGGTGCCAGCTCGTTACCCACCTGCTTATCGGTTGCGGCTAATTGTGCCTCAAAATCTTTCAGGTTGGCGTCTAGTTTGGCTCGACTTTGCGGCATAAGTTCCACTAATTTGTCATGGATTGCAACCGCCGAAAGCCGCGCTATCTCTGGGGAGAGCCAAAGATGCATATTGTACTCACCGTGATGGTGATCCCCGTCACCTTTTTCATCATGAGCATGATGACCTTCGTGTTCGTCACCGTCGTCATCACTCCCCTTCATGAGCAACGGTTTCACGCCAGAAAGTTCGGCAATGGTGACCTTTTTCGTGTCCGCGATCTGGTTCGCAGACTTCTGCATGAAGGCTTCCATCTCCGGCCCAATCCAGACAACTAAGTCCGCGTTTTGTAAGCGTTTTACATCGGATGGACGCAGGGAATAATCATGCTCAGAGGCACCATCGGGCAGCAGAACCTGGGTTTCCGTCACCCCATCTGCAATGGCCGATGCAATGAATCCCAGCGGTTTGAGCGAAGCGACAACGGCAGCGTTAACATCTTGTGCTGTTGTGCCCCAAAGGGCAGCGGATAATGCTGCGAAAAGAAGCGTATTTTTATGTAACATAATGCGACTAATCATCGTAATGAATGCGTGGAATGTGATATTATAACATTCGTTGACTTCTGCAAGCTTAAATTGACATGACAACTTTGGTTTCTCTTGAAAATGTTTCGGTCTCTTTCGGTCAGCGCCGCGTCCTTTCTGACGTGTCGCTGGATCTGAAGCCCGGTAAAATTCTGACGCTGCTCGGTCCGAACGGCGCGGGTAAATCCACCCTTGTGCGCGTGGTGCTGGGGTTGGTAGCCCCTGATGAAGGTGTCATCAAGCGTGAAGAAAAATTGCGTATCGGCTACGTGCCGCAAAAATTACATCTCGATGCCACGCTGCCGCTGACCGTCAGCCGCTTCCTGCGCCTGCGCCCTGGTACGCGTAAAGCCGATATTCTTCCGGCGCTGAAACGTGTCCAGGCGGGCCACCTGGTGGACGCGCCACTGCAAAAACTGTCCGGCGGGGAAACCCAGCGCGTGTTACTTGCCCGGGCGCTGCTCAGCAGCCCCCAGCTGCTGGTACTGGATGAGCCAACGCAGGGTGTGGACGTCAATGGTCAAGTCGCGCTTTACGATTTAATTGACCAGCTGCGCCACGAACTGAACTGCGCAGTGCTGATGGTCTCCCACGACCTGCATCTGGTGATGGCGAAAACCGACGAAGTGCTCTGTCTGAACCATCATATCTGCTGTTCCGGCACGCCTGAAGTGGTGTCAATGCACCCCGAATTTATCTCTATGTTTGGCCCTCGCGGGGCTGAACAACTGGGTATTTATCGCCATCATCATAACCACCGCCATGATTTACAGGGACGAATTGTCCTGCGCCGGGGAAATGGACCCTCATGATTGAACTGTTACTGCCCGGCTGGCTGGCCGGGATTATGCTCGCCTGCGCCGCGGGTCCGCTTGGCTCGTTTGTGGTCTGGCGCAGAATGTCCTATTTCGGCGATACCCTGGCCCATGCTTCACTGCTGGGCGTGGCTTTTGGTTTGCTGCTGGACGTCAACCCGTTCTATGCGGTGATTGTCGTTACGCTGCTCCTCGCCGCCGGTCTGGTCTGGCTGGAAAAACGCCCTCACCTCGCCATTGATACCCTGCTCGGCATTATGGCGCACAGCGCGCTGTCGCTGGGCCTGGTGGTAGTGAGCCTGATGTCCAATATCCGCGTTGACCTGATGGCCTATCTGTTTGGCGACCTGCTCGCCGTGACGCCTGAAGATCTCATTGCTATTGCCATTGGCGTGGTGGTGGTGCTGGGTATTCTGCTGTGGCAGTGGCGTAATTTGCTGGCGATGACCGTCAGCCCGGATCTGGCGTTTGTAGACGGCGTGAAGCTGCAGCGGGTGAAACTGCTGCTGATGCTGGTGACGGCGTTAACCATCGGCGTGGCGATGAAGTTCGTCGGTGCGCTGATTATTACGTCGCTACTGATTATTCCTGCGGCCACCGCGCGTCGTTTTGCCCGTACGCCGGAGCAGATGGCAGGCGTGGCGGTGATTATCGGGATGATTGCGGTAACGGGCGGGTTAACCTTCTCGGCGTTCTATGACACGCCTGCGGGGCCGTCAGTGGTGCTGTGTGCGGCGGTGCTGTTTATTTTCAGTATGATGAAGAAGACCGCTAGTTGATATCGAGGGCGCTGATGCCCTCACCCTAACCCCTCTCCCTTTGGGCTGAGGAATCCCCAGTAATTTTTTACCGAAAGCGATGAATGTTGCTTCAGGAAAATGAATGACTTACAGCGACGCCCTGGTCCGGCTGTAAATCGCTGAGGCGTTTCCTGCAGGCGGGGCGAGGCGCAGGCATGCGCTGATAGGGTGGCTTTACAGGGACGTTACATCCGCCCGTCCCCGATAAGCCGGAAGGAATAAGCCGAAGGCACCGCGAAGCGGCGATTTACCGCCGGGAGCCCGGGTCGCCAGGGCGGTGGCGACTGAGCCGCCCTGGCACGTTCACGGATCATGTTGTTGCAGAGTAGCAAGGAACATAAAGTGAACGGAATGACCTCCACAGCCGTATGTTCCCCCTGCCCAGCCCTCTCCCAAAGGGAGAGGGGGCCGTCTGTGCAGGCATTATTTATGGGGATCCCTCAGCCCTTTGGGAGAGGGAATTAAGCATTACGGCATTGCCGGTGGCGTGATACCAAAATGATTCCACGCCCGCACCGTGGCCATACGCCCACGCGGGGTACGTTGCAGGAAGCCCTGCTGGATCAGATACGGTTCGAGTACATCTTCAATTGTCTCGCGCTCTTCCCCGATTGCCGCCGCCAGGTTATCCAGCCCGACCGGCCCGCCAAAGAATTTGTCCAGCACCGCCAGCAGCAGCTTGCGGTCCATGTAGTCAAAACCCTCAGCATCGACATTCAGCATATCCAGCGCCTGAGCAGCAATTTCGGCAGAAATAGAACCATCGTGCTTCACTTCTGCAAAGTCACGGACGCGGCGCAGCAGGCGGTTAGCGATACGCGGTGTTCCGCGCGAACGCTTCGCCACTTCAAATGCCCCCTCTTCGCTCATATCCAGCCCCATATAGCGGGCACTGCGGCCCACGATATGCTGGAGGTCGGCGACCTGATAGAACTCGAGGCGCTGCACAATACCAAAGCGGTCGCGCAGTGGAGAGGTTAACGACCCGGCGCGGGTGGTGGCGCCAATCAGGGTAAACGGCGGCAGATCGATTTTGATCGAACGCGCGGCAGGGCCTTCGCCGATCATGATATCCAGCTGGTAGTCTTCCATTGCCGGATAGAGAACCTCTTCCACCACCGGCGACAGGCGGTGGATCTCATCGATAAACAGCACGTCGTGCGGTTCAAGATTGGTCAGCATCGCCGCCAGATCGCCTGCTTTTTCCAGCACCGGGCCAGACGTGGTACGCAGGTTCACGCCCATTTCATTGGCAACGATATTCGCCAGGGTGGTTTTCCCCAAACCCGGAGGACCGAAAATCAGCAGGTGATCGAGCGCATCGCCGCGCAGCTTTGCCGCCTGGATGAAGATCTCCATCTGGGAACGCACCTGCGGCTGGCCAATATACTCATCAAGCAACTTCGGACGGATCGCACGATCCACCACGTCGTCTGCCTGAATAGTGCCTGCCGATACCAGGCGATCTGCTTCAATCATCCTTTACCTCACAATGCAGCGCGCAGCGCTTCACGAATCAGAGTTTCACTGCTGGCATCCGGTTTGGCAATTTTGCTCACCATTCGGCTGGCCTCCTGAGGTTTATAGCCCAGCGCCACCAGCGCGGCAACCGCTTCCTGCTCGGCATCATCATCCGACACAGGCGCACCCGGCGAAGTCAGCACCAGATCGGCAGCAGGGGTAAAGAGATCGCCATGCAGGCCTTTAAAGCGGTCTTTCATCTCAACAATCAGGCGCTCTGCCGTTTTCTTACCAATGCCCGGGAGCTTAACCAGCGCGGCAGGATCTTCGCGCTCAACGGCATTCACGAACTGCTGGGCGGACATACCGGAGAGAATGGCCAGCGCCAGCTTCGGCCCGACGCCGTTGGTTTTAATCAGCTCGCGGAACAGGGTGCGTTCCTGTTTGTTGTTGAAGCCATAGAGCAGTTGAGCATCTTCACGCACCACAAACTGGGTAAAGACAATCGCCTCTTTGCCCGCGTCCGGCAGCTCGTAGAAGCAGGTCATTGGCATATGGACTTCATAGCCCACGCCGCCAACTTCCAGCAGCACTAACGGGGGTTGTTTTTCAATGATGATGCCTCTGAGTCTGCCTATCACGTGACGCTCCTGCGTTCTGGAAAATTATTGATTTGCGACATAATAAAAAAAGGCTGGATAAACATCCAGCCTGTTTTCTCATTATCGTAACCTGCCTCGCGCCAGATTGAGCCGCGACTCACTCATTTGCATCGCGTTCTGGCTGACATGACAGTGGGTGATCGCAATTGCCAGCGCATCGGCGGCATCGGCCTGCGGGTTCGCGGGGAGCTTCAACAGGGTACGCACCATATGCTGCACCTGGCTTTTCTCCGCGCTACCAATCCCGACCACCGTCTGCTTGACCTGTCTTGCCGCGTATTCAAATACCGGAAGATCCTGGTTCACGGCAGCAACAATTGCCACGCCCCGCGCCTGACCGAGCTTTAACGCCGAATCGGCGTTTTTCGCCATGAAGACCTGCTCGATGGCGAAATAGTCAGGCTGAAACTGGGTGATAATCTCCGTCACGCCTGCATAAATGAGCTTCAGTCGCGACGGCAGATCTTCGACTTTGGTGCGAATACAGCCACTGCCAAGGTAGGTTAACTGGCGTCCAACCTGACGGATAACGCCGTAACCGGTGACGCGTGAGCCGGGGTCAATCCCAAGGATAATCGACATCACGCGTCTCCCGTAAACGGTTTAAACGCTCTCATCAGAGAGTCGCTGCAACCTCATCAGAGATCTCACCGTTGTGATACACTTCCTGCACGTCGTCGCAGTCTTCAAGCATGTCGATCAGACGCAGCAGTTTTGGTGCCGTTTCAGCATCCATATCCGCTTTGGTGGACGGGATCATGGAGACTTCAGCGTTGTCGGCTTTCAGGCCCGCCGCTTCCAGCGCATCACGTACTGCGCCCATCTCTTCCCACGCGGTGTAGACATCGATAGCGCCATCGTCGAAGGTGACTACGTCTTCCGCACCCGCTTCCAGTGCCGCTTCCATGATGACATCTTCGTCGCCTTTCTCGAAGGAGATGACGCCTTTTTTGCTGAACAGATACGCTACAGAACCGTCAGTCCCCAGGTTACCGCCGGTTTTGGTGAACGCATGGCGCACTTCTGCAACGGTACGGTTACGGTTGTCGGACAGACATTCAACCATTACCGCGGTGCCGCCAGGACCGTAACCTTCATAAATGATGGTTTCCATGTTCGTGTCTTCATCACCGCCCACGCCACGAGCGATAGCACGGTTCAGGGTGTCACGCGTCATGTTGTTGGACAGCGCTTTATCTACTGCCGCACGCAGACGTGGGTTAGACGCCGGATCGCCGCCGCCCAGACGCGCTGCTGTCACCAGCTCGCGAATGATTTTGGTAAAGATCTTACCGCGCTTGGCATCCTGTGCCGCTTTGCGGTGTTTGGTGTTGGCCCACTTACTATGACCTGCCATAAAAAGTTCTCCAAAAATCGCGCCTTTTCAGGCTGCGTTAATTACAAATTCTTCAATCGCCTGCCGGTTGCTCCACGATTTGGTCAGTGCGGCGGCATCCGCCGCATCCACCCAGCGGTAGGTCAGATGTTCAGTGAACACGATCTCCCGTTCGTGAGGGAGCGCGAGACAGAACCACGATTCCGTGTTGCGCTCGATACCCGGTGCATAGCGATGACGTAAATGGCTAAAAATTTCGAACTCCACCGTGCGCTGACAGTCCTTCAGGGTCAGTTGCTCGCAAGCAACGTCAATGGTGACCTCTTCCTTTACTTCACGCGCGGCGGCCTGCGGCGCGGTTTCGCCCTCTTCCAGACTGCCGGTAACCGACTGCCAGAATTCAGGGTCATCGCGCCGCTGCAACATCAGCACCCGCTTCGTGTCCTGAGCGTAAATTACAACTAAGACAGAAACGGGACGCTTATATGCCATATCAGTTTTTCTCTTCCTTTTTCACCACGTCGATACCCAGCTCAGCCAGCGCGGCCGGGTTAGCGAAGCTTGGCGCTTCGGTCATCAGACACGCCGCTGCGGTGGTTTTCGGGAAGGCAATAACGTCACGGATGTTGTCGGTGCCGGTCAGCAGCATAGTCAGACGGTCGAGACCGAATGCCAGGCCTGCGTGAGGCGGCGTACCGTACTTCAGCGCATCCAGCAGGAAGCCGAACTTCTCGCGCTGTTCCTGTTCGTTGATGCCCAAAATGCCGAACACCGTCTGCTGCATCTCACCGCTGTGAATACGCACGGAGCCGCCGCCCACTTCATAGCCGTTGATAACCATATCGTAGGCGTTCGCGACTGCCTCTTCCGGTGCCGCTTTCAGCTCTGCCGCCGTCATGTCTTTTGGCGAGGTGAACGGGTGGTGCATGGCAGTCAGGCCGCCTTCACCGTCGTCTTC
Organism: Enterobacter cloacae complex sp. 309I3; assembly: GCF_050031595.1. NCBI lineage: Bacteria > Pseudomonadati > Pseudomonadota > Gammaproteobacteria > Enterobacterales > Enterobacteriaceae > Enterobacter > Enterobacter cloacae complex sp. 309I3. Next base: position 2,992,760 of record NZ_JBLGWI010000001.1, read on the forward strand.
AAACATCGGGAAGTCGATAACCCACAACGGCGCCCATTTGCTCTCGTCGGTGAGGTTCAGATCTTTGCCCAGTTTCAGACGCAGCGCGCCCATTGCATCGGCAACAATTTTCTTGTTGTCAGCGCCGAAGAAGATCATGTCGCCATCCTGTGCGCCGGTGCGCTCAAGGATCGCTTCTACAATCTCCGCGTTCAGGAACTTCGCCACCGGGCTGGTGATACCTTCCAGACCTTTCGCACGCTCGGTTACTTTAATATAGGCCAGACCTTTCGCGCCGTAGATCTTGATGAAGTTGCCGTAGTCGTCAATCTGCTTACGGCTAAGCGCTGCACCGCCCGGTACACGCAGGGCTGCTACGCGACCTTTCGGATCGTTAGCCGGGCCGGCAAACACCGCAAACTCAACGGATTTCACCAGGTCAGCAACGTCCACCAGCTCCATAGGGTTACGCAGGTCTGGTTTGTCGGAGCCGTAACGACGCTCGGCTTCGGCGAAGGTCATAATGGGGAAGTCGCCCAGCTCCACGCCCTTCACGTCATTCCACAGGCTGCGCACCAGCGCTTCCATCACTTCACGCACCTGCTCAGCGGTCATGAAGGAGGTTTCCACATCGATCTGGGTAAATTCTGGCTGACGGTCAGCGCGCAGGTCTTCGTCACGGAAGCATTTTACGATCTGATAGTAGCGATCGAAGCCGGACATCATCAGCAGCTGTTTAAACAGCTGTGGAGACTGCGGCAGCGCGTAGAATTTGCCTTTATGAACGCGGGATGGCACCAGGTAATCGCGCGCGCCTTCCGGCGTGGCTTTGGTCAGCATCGGGGTTTCGATATCGAGGAAACCGTGGTCATCCATAAAGCGACGCACCAGGCTGGTGATTTTCGCACGGGTTTTCAGGCGCTGTGCCATCTCCGGGCGACGCAGATCCAGGTAGCGGTATTTCAGACGCGCTTCTTCAGTGTTGACGTGGTTGGAGTCCAGCGGCAGCGCTTCAGCACGGTTGATGATCGTCAGATCGGAGGCCAGCACTTCAATGGCACCGGTCGCCATATCTGCGTTGACGTTTTTCTCGTCACGCGCACGTACGGTGCCGGTGACCTGAATGCAGAACTCATTACGCAGCTCAGAAGCCAGCTTCAACGCGTCCGCGCGATCCGGATCGAAGAACACCTGAACGATACCTTCGCGGTCGCGCATATCAATGAAGATAAGGCTACCAAGATCACGACGACGGTTGACCCAACCACACAGGGTCACCTGCTGTCCGACGTGGGACTGACGCAGCTGCCCGCAATATTCTGTACGCATGAGATATCCCTTAATTAGCCGCAGGCTAAATGTCGCCTGGTATGCAGGCTACTATGTCGCAGCTTTCTGTATGTCACAACTGGATGAAAAAAGGCGGCTATTATACTGGAAATTCCGCCGGACGATAAGAGCGAAGCACGGCCAGACGCACGTTTGCTGCGCTCTTATTGCGCATTCTCACAAAAATTAACAAAATTATCCGACCGATAACAGGCCATAACGTCGTAAGGTGTAACGGAAGCGATTCATTTAACTGGAGTTACCATGCTGACACTTGATGCCCGCAAAACCGCCCTGGTGGTGATTGATCTACAGGAAGGGATCCTTCCCTTTGCCGGTGGCCCGCACACCGCTGATGATGTCGTCAGCCGTGCCGCCCGTCTGGCGGAAAAATGCCGCGCCAGCGGCGCACCGGTTGTCATGGTGCGCGTTGGCTGGTCGGCCGATTTTGCCGAAGCGTTAAAACAGCCGGTTGATGCCCAGGCACCCGCGCACGCTCTGCCGGAAAACTGGTGGACGTATCCGGTCTCGCTCGGCAAACGCGACAGCGATATCGAAGTGACCAAACGCCAGTGGGGCGCCTTCTACGGCACCGACCTGGAGCTACAGTTGCGCCGCCGCGGTATCGACACCATTATCCTGTGCGGGATCTCCACCAACATTGGCGTGGAATCCACCGCCCGTAACGCCTGGGAGTTGGGCTTTAACCTGGTGATTGCCGAAGACGCATGTAGCGCGGCTTCTGCGGAACAACACCAGGGCAGCATGACCCATATTTTCCCGCGCATCGGTCGCGTGCGCAGCACGGATGAGATTTTAAGCGCGTTATGATGTATGTGGGCCTGCCCCAGTGGTCGCACCCGAAATGGGTGCGCCTTGGCATAACCAACCTTGAAGAGTACGCCCGGCACTTTAACTGCGTGGAGGGCAACACCACGCTGTATGCCCTTCCCCGGGCAGAGATTGTCGAGCGCTGGCGGGATCAAACCACGGATGATTTCCGCTTCTGCTTTAAATTTCCGGCAACCATCTCCCATAACGCCGCCCTGCGTAACTGCGGTGATTTAACCGAAGAGTTTTTTGGCCGAATGTCGCCACTGGCAAACCGTATCGGCCAGTACTGGCTGCAGCTTCCCGCCACCTTTGGTCCGCGCGATCTGCCCGCGCTCTGGCCATTCCTTGATGGCCTGCCCCGGGACTTTACCTACGGCGTGGAAGTGAGACATCCTGAATTTTTTGCCAAAGGCGAAGTGGAGAAAGCACTCAACCGGGGATTGCATGAGCGCTCAGTCAACCGCGTCATCCTTGACAGTCGTCCTGTTCACAGCGCAATTGCGCATAACGAAGCCATTATTGATGCCCAGCGCAAGAAGCCCAAAGTCCCGGTCCACGCCATCGTAACCGCGCACAATCCGATGGTCCGGTTTATCGGCAGCGACAATATGCAGCAAAATCAGGAGATGTTCGCCGTCTGGCTGCACACGTTAGCGAAATGGGAACAGACCACCACGCCGTATCTTTTTTTACATACGCCGGATATCGCCCAGGCCCCCGAACTGGTCGATACGCTCTGGCAGGCCCTGCAAACCGCGGTTCCGTCGCTCGGCAGCGCGCCCTCCATCCCACAACAATCTTCTCTTTTCTGAGATCACGCCATATCATAGAGACGCCATCTGCCAAAACACAGGGAGTTTGTATGGTCAGCGCGTTGTATGCGGTGCTAGGTGCATTACTGCTGATTAAATTTTCATTTGATGTTGTGCGACTCAGAATGCAGTACCGCGTCTCATACGGCGACGGGGGGTTTTCCGAACTGCAAAGCGCTATCCGTATCCACGGCAACGCGGTTGAGTACATTCCGGTGGCACTCATTTTGCTGCTGTTTATGGAGATGAATGGCGCCGAAACCTGGATGGTACACATTTGTGGCCTGCTGCTGATTGCGGGTCGGTTAATGCATTATTACGGCTTTCACCACCGCTTATTCCGCTGGCGTCGTTCCGGCATGAGCGCGACATGGTGTTCGCTTTTGCTGATGGTGCTGGCTAACCTTTGGTATATGCCGTGGGAGTTGGTTTTCTCCTTCCGTTAGCGCACAATACGCCACTTTATTTTTCCCGGATTTTTACGTTATGTCAGATCGCGACACGCTTTTTTCCGCGCCTATCGCCAGCCTGGGCGACTGGACCTTCGATGAACGGGTAGCCGAAGTCTTCCCGGATATGATCCAGCGCTCTGTTCCCGGTTATTCCAATATTATCTCCATGATCGGCATGCTGGCTGAGCGCTTCGTTCAACCCGGCACGCAGGTGTATGACCTGGGCTGCTCGCTCGGCGCGGCAACGTTGTCGGTACGTCGTAACGTTCATCACGAAGGCTGTAAAATCATTGCCGTCGATAACTCCCCGGCGATGGTTGAACGCTGCCGCCGTCATATTGATGCCTGGAAAGCGGCAACTCCGGTCGAGGTCGTTGAAGGCGACATTCGTGACATCGAAATCCACAACGCCTCGATGGTCGTGCTGAATTTTACCCTGCAGTTCCTGGTGCCCGATGACCGCCAGCGGCTGCTGGACAAAATTTATCAGGGCCTTAACCCCGGTGGCGCGCTGGTGCTGTCTGAGAAATTCAGCTTTGAAGACGCGACCGTCGGCGAACTGCTGTTCAACATGCACCACGATTTCAAACGTGCAAACGGCTACAGCGAGCTGGAAATTAGCCAGAAACGCAGCATGCTGGAAAACGTGATGCTGACGGACTCCGTGGAAACCCATAAAGCGCGTCTGCGCCAGGCAGGCTTTGAGCACAGCGAACTGTGGTTCCAGTGCTTTAACTTTGGCTCCCTGGTGGCGCTGAAAGCTGAGGACGCGGCATGATTGAGTTCGGTAACTTCTATCAGCTGATTGCAAAAAACCATCTCTCCCACTGGCTGGAGACGCTGCCTGCGCAGATTGCCACCTGGCAGCGCGATCAGCAGCATGGGCTGTTGAAGCAGTGGTCAAATGCGGTGGAGTTTCTGCCGGAGCTGACGCCTCACCGTCTGGATCTGCTGCACAGCGTCACGGCAGAAAGCGCAGAGCCGCTGCCCGCCGGGCAGATTAATCGTATCGAAACGCTGATGCGTAACCTGATGCCGTGGCGCAAAGGACCGTTTTCGCTCTACGGGGTGAATATCAATACTGAATGGCGCTCCGACTGGAAATGGGATCGCGTGCTGCCGCATCTCTCCGACCTGACCGGGCGTACCATTCTGGACGTCGGCTGCGGTAGCGGTTACCACATGTGGCGCATGATTGGCGCGGGCGCGCATTTAGCCGTTGGCATCGACCCGATGCAGTTATTCCTGTGCCAGTTCGAAGCCGTGCGTAAGCTGCTGGGTAACGACCAGCGCGCGCATTTGCTGCCGCTGGGCATTGAGCAACTGCCCGCGCTGAAAGCGTTTGATACCGTCTTCTCCATGGGCGTGCTTTACCACCGCCGTTCCCCGCTGGAGCATTTATGGCAGCTGAAAGATCAGCTGGTCAGCGGCGGCGAACTGGTGCTGGAAACGCTGGTGGTCGAAGGCGATGAAAATACCGTTCTGGTTCCCGGCGATCGTTACGCGCAAATGCGCAACGTCTACTTCATTCCTTCCGCGCTGGCGCTGAAAAACTGGCTGGAGAAGTGCGGATTTGTGGATGTGCGCATCGCCGACGTCTGCGTGACCTCCATCGAGGAGCAACGCCGCACGGAGTGGATGGTGACCGAATCGCTGGAGCAGTTCCTTGATCCAACCGACCACAGCAAAACCGTTGAAGGCTATCCGGCGCCAATGCGTGCGGTGTTGATTGCCACGAAGCCGTAGCCTTTTAGCCGGGTGGCGGCTGCGCCTTACCCGGCCTGGTCATCGCAGGTTTTCTCCAAAATATTTCAAGTTGCAGCAAGGCGGCAACGCAGCGAATCCCCAGGAGCTTACATCAGTAAGTGACTGGGGGGAGCGAGGCAGCCAACGCAGCTGCGGCTTGAAATATGAAGGAGAAAAAAAGGCCCCTGTGTAATTGGCAGGGGCCTGGTACAAGCAAGCATCATATTGGGCGACATGATGCGCGGTAAAAATCGGTACGTTGCTACACGTGATGACGTTCAATCAGCGATTTCATTTCCGCAACCGACTCTCCATCTACACCGTAGCGTGAGTACTCATCCGCTTCAGCATCCGTCGACATAGACAACCCTGTGTTGCGATAACGCATGGGCGACGGTATCCATTTCCCGGCAGAGCTGTGAAGCTCTTCCACCCCGGCGTTTAAAAACAGTTCCAGATTGCTGGCACGGACTCCCGCACCCGCCATTATTATTGGAACACCGGAATGTGCTTTTAGTTCCGTAATTAATTGCAGTCCTTTTTCAGCCGACGACTGCTGGCCCGATGTCAGCACACGCGCCACGCCAAGTTCCGCAAGGGTATCAAAGGCTTGCAATGGTTTTTTACACATATCGAACGCGCGATGAAATGTTACCGCCATCCCATTTGCGGCCGCCATTACCTGGCGCATCCGCGGTACATCGACGTTACCTTCTTCATTGAGCAGTCCCGTCACCAGCCCCGGAAAACCCAGATCGCGAACAAGGGCGATATCGTCAAGCATGGCATTGAACTCACCTGCCGTGTAACAAAAATCACCGCCCCGAGGACGAATGATAGGGTGTACCGGAACGGTGACAGCCTGACGGGCAGACTTCAACACACCGTACGAGGGCGTTAACCCCCCTTCTTTCGGTGCCGCGCACAGTTCAATGCGGTCAGCCCCCCGCTGTTGCGCCGTCACGGCACACTCCACGCTGTAACAGCAAATCTCCAGCAGCGCCATCCACTCCTCCTTAAATTTCGCGTAATGCACCATCATGACACGCCGCTCCCGGTCGGTCTTCGCGTGTCGTCACAACGCTTACTCTTCGCTGGCAACAATCTGTTCTATCGTCCAGGGATGGAACTTCACCGTCACCTGTCCGTTAGTCACGGCCAGCGTCGGGTTTGGTAAACGCTCGCGCTCGCCTTTTGGTGAACTCGTTTTCACAAAGATACCCGGCTTGCTCAACCCCTCATCAGACAGTAGCGCCAGCGCGCGCGCATTCAGCGTTTCGGGCTCGCCTGGCAGCACGATTTCGATGTGCTCCCAGCCTTCATGCGGGTAACGTTTTTCTCCCGGCCACGGCAGTTCAACAACGCTAAACTGCCAGTGCGCTACGCAGACCGGCTCATGCAGTTTAAACAGACAGATAGGACGGCCGTTGATGATGTTCTCAGAGAGCAGTTCCCCGCACTGTTCAAACCCGCGACGCCAGCGCTCGGCGGTGGCGTTCTGATGACAGCGCAAGGAGATGTGATCGGCCTCAAGCGGTGCGATGTCCAGACCAAGACGGGTGGCAAGTTCTGTGAACGCCTGGGTGAAGCGCGGTAAATCTGCGGAAATATCATGCAGTTCGTCAATGGATTGCCAGTTCGCCATAAATCAGTCTCTTATCGTGTCGCAAAGCCGCTAATTTACTCTGTTGCCCCCTTTTGACCAACCGCGGAATGACGCTTTTTATGACTGCATGATTATGCATGCTTTCTTAGCCTGGATTCTGCGCAATCTTCGCCCCCCGCAATGCTGACGCCAGAAGGCATTTGCAGTATACTCCCGCCCTCATTCTTTAACTGGCGCGGGTGGCAGTCAGCCCGCATCAAAAACGTAAGGTATCCAGGTGAATATTCAGGCTCTTCTCTCAGAAAAAGTCAGTCAGGCACTGATTGCCGCAGGTGCGCCTGCGGATTGCGAACCGCAGGTTCGTCAGTCAGCGAAAGTACAGTTTGGCGACTATCAGGCTAATGGCGTGATGGCAGTGGCTAAAAAACTGGGCATGCCGCCGCGACAACTGGCTGAGCAGGTGCTGACTCATCTGGATCTCACCGGCATTGCCAGCAAAACCGAAATCGCGGGCCCGGGCTTTATCAACATTTTCCTTGAGCCGGCCTTCCTGGCAAGCCACGTTGACGCAGCGCTGAAATCTGACCGTCTGGGCGTAACCCAGCCAGAGCCACAGACCGTGGTGATTGACTACTCCGCGCCAAACGTCGCGAAAGAGATGCACGTTGGCCACCTGCGCTCCACCATCATCGGTGACGCGGCAGTACGCACCCTTGAGTTCCTCGGTCACAAGGTGATCCGCGCGAACCACGTTGGCGACTGGGGTACCCAGTTCGGTATGCTGATTGCTTACCTGGAAAAACAGCAGCAGGAAAACGCGGGTGAAATGGCGCTGGCGGACCTGGAAGGGTTCTACCGTGAAGCCAAAAAACACTACGACGAAGATGAAGCCTTCGCCGAGCGCGCGCGTAGCTATGTGGTGAAACTGCAGGGCGGCGACCCGTACTTCCTGGAGATGTGGCGCAAGCTGGTGGACATCACCATGTCCCAGAACCAGCTCACCTATAACCGTCTGAACGTCACCCTGACCCGCGACGACGTGATGGGTGAAAGCCTCTATAACCCAATGCTGCCGGGCATTGTGGCCGACCTGAAGGCCAAACATCTGGCGGTTGAGAGCGAAGGCGCAACGGTCGTATTCCTTGATGAGTACAAAAACAAGGAAGGCGAACCGATGGGCGTGATCATCCAGAAAAAGGATGGCGGCTACCTCTACACCACCACCGATATCGCCTGTGCGAAGTACCGTTACGAAACGCTGCATGCTGACCGCGTGCTGTACTACATCGACTCCCGTCAGCACCAGCACCTGATGCAGGCGTGGACTATCGTGCGTAAAGCCGGTTATGTTCCCGATTGCGTGCCGCTGGAACACCACATGTTCGGCATGATGCTGGGTAAAGACGGCAAGCCGTTCAAAACCCGTGCGGGCGGTACGGTGAAGCTGTCCGACCTGCTGGATGAAGCGCTGGAACGCGCCCGTCGCCTGGTGGCAGAGAAGAACCCGGATATGCCGGCCGAGGAGCTGGAAAAACTGGCGAACGCCGTGGGTATCGGTGCGGTGAAATACGCGGATCTCTCCAAGAACCGTACCACCGACTATATCTTCGACTGGGACAACATGCTGGCGTTTGAAGGTAACACCGCGCCGTACATGCAGTATGCCTACACCCGCGTGCTCTCGGTGTTCCGTAAAGCGAATATCGATGAAAGCGTGCTGGCGAATGCGACCGTCACCATTACCGAAGATCGCGAAGCCCAGCTGGCGGCCCGTCTGCTGCAGTTTGAAGAGACGCTGTCCGTGGTTGCACGCGACGGTACGCCGCATGTGATGTGTGCTTACCTGTACGATCTGGCCGGTCTGTTCTCCGGCTTCTACGAGCACTGCCCTATTCTGTCTGCGGAAAATGAATCGGTCCGCAACAGCCGCCTGAAGCTGGCGCAGCTGACGGCGAAGACCCTGAAGCTGGGTCTGGATACCCTGGGTATCGAAACCGTAGAACGTATGTAATACAAAAAACCCGGCTATCATCGCCGGGTTTTTTTATGATCAGAAGTACTTCCGCAAATACTCCGTCAAACAGAGGATTGCCATTGCCTGACCGTACGGCATCGACGTCAGCGGGATCTGGCGGTAAAACTCCAGATCGCTCCCCATCCCGGTTCCGAACGACGTTTGCAGCAGCTCCCCTTCCGGCGAGATGTTTTTCACAATCCCTCTGATGGCTTTCTCCGCGACCTCAGCGTATTCCGCCGCCACATAGCGTTTACGCACGGCCTTAAGTATACCGTAGGCAAAGCCTGCCGTGGCCGACGCCTCCAGGTATGAGTCTGGATCGTCGAGCAGCGTATGCCACAGGCCACTGTCGTCCTGACATGTCGCCAGCGCGGCAATCTGCGCATTGAGCACCTGCGTCAGATAACGGCGCACGGCGTTGTTTTCCGGCAGATCAACCAGTTCGAGGAAGTCCGGGATCACAATGGTGAGCCAGCTGTTGCCACGCGCCCAGCGGGCATGGGCAAAGTTATGGTTGCCGTCATAGTTCCAGCCGTGGAACCACAACCCGGTCTCCCGGTCCATCAGGTTCTGCACGTGCAGCAGGAACTGGTACACGGCCTCCTCAACGTATTCCGGTTTGTTCAGCAGCTTGCCAATTTTGGCCAGCGGCAGGACCGTCATCATCAGCGTGTCATCCCACATCTGCTGCGCGTTCTCTTCCGCCAGGGTAATGTGCTGCATGCCGCCGTGTTCGGTACGCGGCATCTCATGCATCGCCCACTCCGCCCAGCTCTCCAGCCACGGCAGCCAGGCCGGATTTCGGGTCTCTTCATAGCGGTACGCCAGCGTCAGGAACGGCGACATGGTATTCACGTTTTTGGTGGTTGCCCCTTCCGCAAAACGGTCCGCAAACCAGCTGTCGATAATGTCGCGCATTCCGTCGTCGCCGGTCTGGCAGTAGTACTGCCAGATACCGTACAACCCGACGCCGTGCGTCCACTCCCACCCTGCCCAGCCTTTGGTATCTATGACGCGCCCGTCGTCCAGCCGCAGCAAAAATTCACCCGTTTTGTCGTGGATATTGACCAGGTTATGCGTCACCTTCTGAATCAGCGATTTCAGCTCGTCCCTGGCGATAAAACGCTCTGGCTGACGCAGCAAGGGGCTATGTTTGACAGGCCAAACTTTCATCATCTTAACCTCTGTTGTATGTCGAATTCAGTACCGCACGTCCCTTCAGCGAAGGAGCCGCTGGTTTATTGCGATTGAGATAACCAATGTTGTTATTCCCCCACAAGGATTCGAACGGCATACCGGCCAGCATTTCCACGGTGGCGCGGGCGTGCGGGCTGACCGCTTCAGGCATGGCGCGGCCCGATTCGCGCATTTTCGCGGTCTCTTCGCGCAGCGTGCTGTGGGTTTGTAGATTGAGCCTGAAGCGCAGGGAGACCAGGAAGCCACAGAACAGCACCAGAAGGGTTCCCACGCTCAAAATCAGCAGAATGGTGTGGCTGACTTCAGCAGGCTGGGTTTTCTGACCGCTGACAAAGCCGGACATCTGCATCACGATGCCCACCAGCATTACCGCACCGGCCTGAGACGCTTTTCGGGTCAGTGTCATGATACCGGCGAAGATGCCCTCACGACGCTGGCCGGTGATCACCTCGTCCACGTCAGCAATGTAGGTATAGGTGTTCCACGGCACATAGTTGATACCGCCGCGACCAAGACCGGCAACCGCGGAGATAAGCAGCAGCAAAGCGTAAACGTCGCTCAGCCCGGCATAATACAGCACGGCGTAGGAGAGAGAGGCCAGGCCAAACAGCACCACCACCATGCGGTAAGACGGCGCAGGCCCAAAGCGAATGCACAGCGGGATCATCCCAATCACGGCAAGGAACTGGAAGATGGCCATCGTGCCCAGCAGGTTCGATGCCATTGACGCCTCCTGCATTAGCACAAACACCACGTAATAGGTAAAGACGGCGTTGAAGACGTCCTGCGCAATGTAGCCGCCGAGGTACATGCCCAGGTGCTGACGGAAAATCTTGATGCGCAGCGTCGAGCTTAACTCCACAAACAGGCGATTCAGGCTCTGGCCCAGGGTCAGTTTTTTCTTCTCTTCTTCCGCGCGCAGGGCCGCTTCGGACCACTCCTCGCGCGGGCGCTCCCAGGTGAAGAACCAGACAAAGGTCAGCATCAGCGCGCACAGCACCGAGAAGACCAGGCTTGCGTAGAAGAAAGAGATCGCGTTGTCTTTACCAAAATGGGTCAGCAGGATCCCTGGCAGGAACGAAGCCAGGATAGCGGACATCTGCGCCATCGAAATACGCGCACCGGAGAATTTCGTTTTCTGTTTAAAGTCATCGGTCATCTCCGGGACCAGCGTTTCATACGGCACCAGAATCATGGTGTAGACGATATCGAAGACCAGATAGGTCAGCAGGTAGTACCAGAAATTCATCTCCCCAACCCACATCAGGGAGTAGCTGAAGACGCAGGGAATGCCGAGCAGAATAAAGAATTTGCGACGGCCAAAGCGTTTGCCCAGCCAGGTGGTGCCAAAGTTATCGGTTAAAAAGCCCATCAGCGGGCTGACCACCGCGTCCAGCACCCTTGCAGCAGCAAAAATAAAGGTCGCTTCAATCGGTGTGAGTCCACAGAAGGTCGTATAAAAATACAAAAGCCAGGCCGCCGTCAGCGCGGTCGTTCCCGCGCCGAGGAAATCCCCTGCCCCGTATGCAAGATAGTTTGCGAGTCCAATTTTTCGTGTTTTCATTGCCGTCAACCCTAATCAGTTTTAGGAGACCCCCTGTAAGCAAACCTCGTCCGGGAGTTTTTACACGGCTACAGTAGAATTAACGCACTGTGGAAACCTTTCTGTTTCTGCCATCACACCGCAAAGGCTGGCAAAAATGCAAAGAGTGTCATTACGTGCATCACTGATTTATAAAACAGTGTTTCTATTACTTCAAAAGGCGAGGTCATTTTTGCGAGCCCGCTATCATAATCACTGATAACGGGCGTTGAGGCAGGCAACTAGCGGTAGTTAACGATAACGGAATTACTCTGCACCTTGAGCGCCGGGATCAACCGCCCGCCGCCCGGCACTTCCCAGATAAAGCGTAAAGGTTCTACCGCAGGTACGCCGTTAAACGCCTGGGTAGTACCGCTCTCTCCGTCAATTTCCGTGCAACGGCTCTGGGAGCACAAACGCACCTGCAGCCCGGCAGGCGTCGGGCCAATCAGCGAATAGTTCCACACCACCAGGCTCATCTGACCGGACACCGGTTCAGAAGGCGCCAGCGGACGCGACGACATCGCCACGCCACGGTTGCTGAGGGTCACGCCGATGCTGCTGGCCTGCCAGCTCCCTTCGCCCGCGGCCTGCGCCACCAGCGGGAAGAGTAATAGCCCTAACCACTTACGCATTATTTACCTCCAATCGTCGCCGTCATACGAATATGGCGATTATCAGACAGCTCCAGATTCGACAGCACCACCAGCTGGTTCAGGCTACGGCGCAGGAAGCGTGACAGCAGCGGACGCAGCGCATGGTTCACCAGCAGCACCGGCGGTGCCCCCAGCATCTCCTGACGCGCCAGCGCCTCCTGTGTTTGCGCCAGCAGACGGTCCGCCAGACCCGGCTCCAGCCCGCCACCGCCCTGCAGGGCCTGCAGCAGCAGACGTTCCAGCGGCGTATCCAGGCCAATCACCTGCACTTCACCGGTGCCCGGGAACCACTGCTGGGTGATCGCGCGGCCCAGCGCCACGCGCACCACCGCCGTCAGCTCATGCGGATCGCTTTGCAGCGGCGCGTGCTCGGCGAGGGTTTCCAGAATGGTGCGCATATCGCGGATCGGCACTTTTTCATCAAGCAGGTTTTGCAGCACCTTATGCAGCGTGGTCAACGTCAGCACGCCCGGCACCAGATCCTCCGTCAGCTTCGGCATCTCCTGGCTCACGCGGTCGAGTAACTGCTGTGCTTCCTGACGGCCAAACAGCTCTGCTGAGAACTGTCCAATCAGGTGGTTAAGATGGGTAGCGACCACGGTACTGGCCTCCACCACGGTATACCCCTGAATTTGCGCCTGCTCTTTGAGCGCGCTTTCAATCCAGATAGCGGCCAGACCAAACGCGGGATCGATGGTCTGTTCACCCGGCAGCGTACCGGCGGCTGTGCCCGGGTTAATCGCCAGCCAGCGGCCTGGATACGCATCGCCGCTGCCAATCTCAACCCCTTTCATCAGAATACGGTAGCGGGCAGGCGGAAGATCCATGTTGTCGCGGATGTGCACAACCGGCGGCAGGAAGCCCATATCCTGGGCGAACTTTTTCCGGATACTGCGGATGCGGCCAAGCAGTTCGCCATCCTGCTGGAAATCGACCATCGGGATCAGACGGTAACCCACTTCCATCCCCAGCGAATCTTCCAGCTGAACGTCGTTCCAGGTGGCTTCCACGGCCTGCGTGTTCTCCGGCATTTTTACCGGTACAGGTTCTGCCGCGGGTTTCATTTCACGGCCACGCATCCACCAGGCAAGGCCCAGCAGTGCTGCCGTGAACAGCAGGAACACCAGGTTCGGCATGCCAGGTACCAGGCCGAGCAGCCCCAGCACCGCCGCCGCCAGCAGCATGACGCGCGGGTTGCTGAACAGCTGGCCAACCATCTGCTCGCCAACGTCCTGATCGGTACTGACGCGGGTAACAATAACGCCCGCGGCGGTAGAAATGACCAGTGCCGGGATCTGGGCAACCAGACCGTCACCAATGGTCAGCAGCGTATAGCTTTCAGCCGCCTGGCCCATGCCCATGCCATGCTGCAGCACCCCAACAAGCAGGCCACCCACCACGTTAATCACCATGATGAGAATGCCCGCGATGGCGTCACCGCGCACAAACTTACTTGCACCGTCCATTGAGCCGTAGAAGTCCGCTTCCTGGGTCACTTCCGCACGGCGTTTTTTCGCTTCATCTTCCGCGATAAGCCCGGCGTTAAGGTCGGCGTCGATCGCCATCTGCTTACCCGGCATCCCGTCCAGCACAAAGCGCGCACCCACTTCCGCAATACGCCCTGCACCTTTGGTGATAACCATAAAGTTGATGATAACGAGGATGACAAACACCACGATGCCGATGGCAAAGTTACCGCCCACGAGGAAGTGGCCAAAGGCCTCAACCACTTTACCCGCTGCTGCCGCGCCGGTGTGGCCTTCCATCAGGATGATACGCGTGGACGCCACGTTCAGCGCCAGTCGTAACAGGGTGGTAAACAGCAGGATGGTCGGGAACGCCGCAAACTCAAGGGTACGCTGGGTGAACATCGCCACCAGCAACACCATGATGGACAACGCAATGTTGAAAGTGAAAAGCAGGTCGAGGATGAATGCCGGCAGCGGCAATACCATCATCGACAGGATTAGCAGGATGAGGATCGGCCCGGCAAGGATCTGCCATTGGGTCGATTTCAGGTTGCCGGGCAGGCGCAACATTGCCACCAGATTAGCCATCAGTGTCCTTCTCGTTCATAAAATCCAGCGCAGCAGGCACCGGAAGGTTCTCAGGTTTGACAGGTCGTTGACCGCCAGCCAGACGCCAGCGTTTCAACTGCCATACCCAGGCCAGCACTTCCGCCACGGCGGCGTAGAGTTGTCCTGGGATCTGTTGTCCAATTTCCGCGTGGCGGTACAACGCACGCGCCAGCGGCGGCGCTTCCAGTATTGGCACCCGGTTTTCCGTGCCAATCTCGCGGATGCGCAGGGCGATTAAGCCCGCCCCCTTCGCCACCACTTTCGGCGCGCTCATTTTGTTTTCGTCGTACTGCAGCGCTACGGAATAGTGGGTTGGGTTGGTGACAATAACGTCGGCTTTCGGTACATCTTCCATCATCCGTCGACGGGCGGCGGCGCGCTGCATCTGGCGGATACGCCCTTTAACGTGCGGGTCACCTTCCATCTGCTTATATTCGTCACGGATATCCTGACGGGACATGCGCAGTTTTTTGAAGTGGCTGTACAGCTGGAAGATGACGTCGAACCCCACCATCGGAATAATGCTGAGGACCACCAGCAGCGCGCAGAGTCCGACCAGATTCAATGCATTGCTCATCGCGGTCAGAGGCGACTCGCTGATAAGCCGCATCATTTCCGGCCAGTTGTGCCACAGGTAAAACCCCGCGGCACTGCCCATCAGCGCCGCTTTGAGGATGGCTTTAAGCAGTTCTGCCCCGGTCTGCGCGGAGAACATTTTCGCGATGCCGGACAGCGGGTTCAGTTTGGAAAATTTTGGTTGCAGCGATTTGGTGCTAAAGACCAGACCGCCAAGCATCACCGGCGAGATCAGCGCGACCAGCACCACCCCGGTAATCAGGGGCAGCAGTGCGACCATGGCCCCTTTAATAAGCTGAATAATCTGGCTGAGGATAAGGTTTGGGTCGTTGACCATACTGTGGTCGAAACGCAATCCGGCAGAGAGCATCCCCGCCAGTTTTCGGGCGAGCGACTCCCCACCCCACCAGATGATGCACACACCCACAATAAGGATCAGCAGGGATGTCAGCTCTCGGGATCGGGGGATCTGCCCTTCCTCACGCGCTTTTTCAAGTCGGTGGGGTGTGGGGGCTTCTGTTTTGTCGTCGTTCTCTTCTGCCACAGTGCATGCTCAGCCCATTACGTCACGGGTATCATGCCAGCGCAGAGGAAATCCAATGGCGGGAAAAGCCCGTTTATTCGGGCTCTTTTCGGTGATTCTGCGTTAACCGCCTCAGGCGCATGCACACCTGAGGCGGAAAGGCGTATCAGAAGCCGAGGCTGTCCAGCAGGTCGTCTACCTGATCCTGGCTTGCCACAACGCCCGCTTTGGTGGCGTCGAGCTGTGGGCCATTGAGCAGGCTTTCGTTCTCGCGTTTCGGACGTGCAGCCGGTTCCGGGATGTTTTCCAGCAGCACCATCAGCAGCTGACGTTCAATCTCCTGAATCACATCCATCATGCGCTTGATAACCTGACCGGTCAGGTCCTGGAAATCCTGCGCCATCATGATGTCCAGCAGCTGAGCGTTGGTGAAGCTGGTGTGGCCCGGTACATCGCCCAGGAACTGACGGGTATCCGTCACCAGCTCGCGGGCATCCGCCAGCTCGATAGGATTCTCAAACCACTCATCCCAGCGTTTGGTCAGCGCTTTTGCGCCCTTTTCCATCGCATCCTGGTGCGGTTGTGACGCTTCAACGCTGTTCAGCGCACGTTCAGCCGCTTGCGCGGTCATCTGCACAACGTAGTCCAGACGGTCACGCGCATCAGGAATCGCTTCCGCCGCTTCTGCAATTGCCTGGTCCAGCCCCAGTTCACGCAGGCTGTCACGCAGCATGCGTGTCAGGCTGCCGATGCGGGCAATGATATCGCTGGGCGAATGTTCTTCAACGGGTTTCATAGCAGGTTGCATCATAACCAACACCTCACATGCCGAGTTTCTCGAAGATCTTACCGAGCTTCTCTTCCAGGGTCGCCGCGGTGAATGGCTTCACCACATAGCCGCTTGCGCCCGCCTGTGCAGCGGCAATGATGTTCTCTTTTTTCGCTTCTGCGGTCACCATCAGCACCGGCATAGAGGCCATGCCTGCATCCGCGCGGATGGTTTTCAGCAGTTCCAGACCATCCATGTTCGGCATGTTCCAGTCAGAGATAACAAAACCAAACCCGCCCGCCTGCAGTTTGTTCAGCGCATCCACGCCGTCTTCTGCTTCTTCAACGTTGTTGAAGCCCAGCTCTTTCAGCAGGTTGCGCACAATGCGACGCATGGTGGAAAAGTCATCCACAACCAAAAACTTAAGCTCTTTATCCGCCATAAAATAATACTCCTGAGTCAAATACGTATTGCCTGTCCGGCACTGATTTTCGCCAGCATCTGCTGGCTTACCTGGCTAAGATCGACCACTTCGCTCACGCCACCCATATTGATGGCCTCGCGCGGCATGCCGAACACCACACAACTTGCTTCATTCTGCGCAATCGTCCAGGCGCCAGCCTGGTGCATTGCAAGCATTCCGGCGGCACCATCGTTGCCCATCCCCGTCAGGATCACCCCAACGGCGTTGCGCCCCGCATGTTTCGCCACCGAATGAAACAGCACATCCACCGACGGACGGTGCCGGTTTACCGGCGGCCCGTCATGAATTTTGATTTGATAGTTAGCGCCGCTGCGCGCCAGCTCCATATGCTTATCGCCCGGCGCGATGTAAGCATGACCCGGGAGCACACGTTCGCCATCTTCCGCCTCTTTCACGCTGATCTGGCACAGCTTGTTCAGACGCTCCGCGAACGAGCGGGTAAAGCCTGGCGGCATATGTTGAGTAATCAGAATACCCGGACTGGAAAGCGGCAATGGCTGGAGTACATGGCGAATTGCCTCTGTTCCTCCGGTTGAAGCGCCAATCACCAGCAGTTTTTCCGAGCTGAGTAACGGACCCGCCTTCAGGGTTGCCGGGGCAGCCGTTGGCTTATGGGCCGCGAGCTTCGCGCGCGAGGCGGTGCGGATCTTCTCAGCGATCATTTCGCTGTAGGCCAGCATGCCTTCACGAATGCCAAGCTGGGGTTTGGTGACGAAATCCACCGCCCCCAGCTCCAGCGCGCGCAGCGTAATTTCCGAGCCTTTGCCGGTCAGCGATGAGACCATCACCACCGGCATTGGACGCAGACGCATCAACTTTTCCAGGAAATCAATGCCATCCATGCGCGGCATCTCGACATCCAGCGTCAGCACGTCGGGGTTATATTTTTTAATTAAATCCCGCGCTACCAGCGGATCCGGCGCGGTAGCGACCATCTCCATGTCGCTGTGGCTATTGATAATTTCAGTCATGATCTGGCGCATCAGCGCCGAATCATCGACAGACAATACCCTGATTTTACTCATGCTTTTTCCTTACTCAGCGCATATACCGTTTGCCCACGCAGGCTAAACTCACGCACGAGGTTGCTGAAGTTTTCCGAGTGCCCGGCAAACAGTAAACCGTCAGGCTTGAGCAACGGAACAAACCGACGCAGAATGTCCTGTTGCGTCGTTTTATCAAAATAGATCATGACGTTACGGCAAAAAATGGCGTCGAAAGGCCCCGGCACGTTGTACTGCTTATCCAGCAGGTTAACCGGTGCAAACTCCACGCAGTTCGCCAGCTCCTGGCGCACGCGCACCAGCCCTTCATGCGGGCCGGTACCGCGCATGAAGTAACGCTGAAGCTGCTGAGGCGACAACGTCTTCAGCTCGTCCTGGCGATAGACGCCGTTACGCGCCTTCTCCAGCACTTCGGTGTCGATATCGCTGGCGTACACTTTCCAGCGACCCGGCGCCATTCCCAGGGTATCGGCAAGGGTGATCGCCAGCGAGTAAGGCTCTTCCCCGGTCGAGGCCGCCGCACTCCAGACGCGATACTCCCCGGTGCGACGGCGGGCGTGCTCTGCCAGTACCGGGAAGTGGTGAGCTTCGCGGAAAAAGGCCGTCAGGTTAGTGGTTAAAGAGTTAATAAAAGCCTGCCACTCGGCGCTGTTCTGGTTCGCTTCGAGCATGCTCAGGTAGCGACCAAAGTCATCCAGCCCCAGCGTACGCAGGCGCCGCACCAGACGGTTGTAGACCATGTCTCGCTTATGGTCAGCAAGCACGATCCCCGCACGCTGGTAAATTAACTGACATATCCGACGAAAATGCGCGTCGGACAGCGCGAGGCGCTGTGTCATCTGCAACAATAATGACGTTTGCCCTGGAGGCATTGGTGATGTCATAGCGCCTTCTTAATTACATTCAGGATACAACTGGCACGGCCTGCGACCGCCCGACTTCTGTTACTGCTTCAACGTGCTCTTTGACATTAAATACCGCGACCAGCCCGGTGAGATGATCCGCCTGACTGGCCAGCTGATCGGTTGCCGCTGCCGCTTCCTCCACTAACGAGGCATTCTGCTGCGTGACCTGATCCATCTGGCTTACCGCCTGGGCCACCTGCTCAATCCCGCGACGCTGCTCATCAGACGCCGAGGCAATTTCGCCCATGATGTCGTTCACCCGCGTAACGGAGGTGACAATCTCGTGCATGGTTTTCGCCGCCGTATCCACCAGCGCGGAGCCTTGCTGGACGCGGGAGACAGACTCTTCAATCAGCCCTTTGATCTCTTTCGCCGCGTTGGCGCTGCGGCTCGCCAGGTTACGGACTTCACCCGCCACCACCGCAAACCCGCGCCCCTGCTCACCCGCACGCGCCGCTTCCACAGCCGCGTTCAGCGCCAGAATGTTGGTCTGGAACGCAATGCCATCAATCACGCTGATGATGTCGCCAATTTTCTGCGAACTGGCGGCAATATCCTGCATGGTGCTGGCCACATGAGACGCCTGGTCGCCCCCCTTCTTCGCCGTCATCGCCGCCTGTTTTGACAGGTCTGACGCCTGGCGCGCGTTGTCGGCGTTCTGGCTTACCGTCGCAGTCAGCTGTTCCATGCTGGCCGCCGTTTGCGCCAGCGAGGCCGCCTGTTGCTCGGTGCGGGAAGAGAGATCGTTATTGCCTGCCGCAATCTCTGAGATCCCGGTGTGCATGGCATAGCTGCCCTGGCGCACATCGGAGACCGTTTCCCGTAGCGATCCTTGCATCGCCTTCAGGCTGGCAAAGATCGCCGAAATTTCGTTTTTGCCATACACCGCCACCGGACGCGCCAGATCCCCCTTCGCAATGCTGTCGAAGTGGCTGCTGATAATCGCCAGCGGCTGAACAATCATCTTGCGCGACCAGAGCAGCGCGGCACCGGTCAGCAGTGCCGCCAGAATCACCACCACGGTAAAAATCACGCCGGACATGTGGTAGCTCATGCGGCTGCTCTCCCCTGCGCGCTGCACAAACTGGTTAATGTCCTGCTGCCAGGCGTTAAAGCTGTCATCAAACGCCGCCTGCGACGCCTGTACCGGCGCGGTCATAAAGTCCGAGAGCTGGTTGTTCTCAAGCCAGGTCGCCTGGTGATCCAGATCGCTGTGCCACTGCTCAAAGTTCTTCTTCATGGCAGCTTTCAGCGCTTTCCCTTTTTCGCTGACGTCCTCCTGCGCGGTGAACGTTTTGAACTGCGCGTCGGCCTGCTTAAGGCTGTTGCGCGCCGTCGCCATCAGCGCCTTGATATCATCCGGCGGATAACTCAGCGCGGTTAAGGTTCCCGCCTTGTTCAGCGCAGTGCTTGCCTGCAACAGCACGGCACGCGTTTGTGCCAGTGCGGAGCGCTGCTGATTACTCGCCTCAACTTCCTGCAAATTCTGATAGCCATCGCGAAACGCCCAAAAAGACAACCCGTTACTGCCAACCTGCAACACACCGCAAAGGATCAGAATCAAAAACAGTGTGGTCGAGATACGAATACGATTTAACATCCACGCTCCCATCAAGCGGCAAGCAGCCGCGGTTTAAATGTCAGTCAAAATGTTTCCCAGTTTTCATCATGTCCGGTCGTCGCGGCGCGGGTACGCGTGGCCGCCGGCTCAGCGGCTGGCGCACGATACGTTGCTTGCGGGGTGACCGTATTTCCAGCGAGTGAAGCGAGACGAAACGCCGAGACGGCCATCTTCAGACGGCTCGCCTGGTCTTCCAGCGCAGCGGCCGCCGCGGCGGACTCCTGCACCAGAGCGGCGTTTTGTTGTGTCACGCGATCCATTTCCGATACCGCCAGGGCAACCTGGTCGATACCACGACTCTGCTCATCAGAGGCAGAGGCGATTTCACCCATGATGTCCGTTACGCGGGTAACGGCATTCACGATGTCATTCATGGTCTCCCCTGCGCTTTCCACCAGCACGGAGCCGGTATCGACGCGGGAAACCGAGTCTTCAATCAGGGCTTTAATCTCTTTCGCCGCGTTAGCGCTGCGGCTGGCGAGATTACGCACTTCACCGGCCACCACCGCAAACCCGCGCCCCTGTTCACCCGCACGCGCGGCCTCAACGGCGGCGTTCAGCGCCAGGATATTGGTCTGGAAGGCAATGCCGTCGATCACGCTGATGATGTCAGCGATTTTCTTCGAGCTGTCGGCAATTTCATGCATGGTTTTCACCACCCCATCCACCACCCGACCGCCACGCTGCGCCGTTTCGGACGCGCTTTCTGCCAGCTGAGAAGCCTGACGCGCGTTATCCGCGTTCTGCTTCACGGTGGCGGTGAGCTGTTCCATGCTGGCCGCGGTCTCTTCCAGCGCGGAAGCCTGTTGTTCGGTACGGGAAGAGAGATCGTTATTGCCCATCGCAATTTCGCTGGTGCCGGTATAGATGGCATCCGTGCCGCTACGCACGTTGGCAACGGTATCGATAAGCGAACGCTGCATATGGTCTACGCTGTTGGCCAGTTCGGTGATTTCGTTACGCCCGGAGACGGTCAGCGTTTTGGTCAAATCGCCGCTCGCAATCTCGCGGATATGGGCAATGACGCGACCCAGTGGGTTCAGCAGGCTATGGCGAATGCCGTACCATACCGCGATCAGCACAATGGCCAGCGCCAGCGCCATTACCGCCATCTGCCATTTGGCAAAGCGGTAATCATTCTGGCTTTCCGTAAAGGCCGAGTGGTAGAGATCTGCGCTGGCTTTGGCGTATTCACTCAGCGCCGCGCCGAGCGCGTTTTGCATTCCTTGTGTCGGCTGGGCGAAATAGGCGTCCATGTTGCCGCTCTCCAGGAACTGGATAAGCTCCGTCAGACCGGCATAGTAGGCGTTATATTTTTCATCGATATTCTGGCTCACCTGCTCCATGGCAGGCTGCGGGGCGATCTTCTTAAAGGCGTCGTAATGCTTTGCGGCATCCGCAAGGGTTGCGCGGGCATTTTTCAGCAGATCGGTTTTCGCGCTGCTCTGCTGGTTATTGGGATCCATCATCATGCGGGCGGAGGAGCGGCTCAGGTTGATACGCGTTTGCAGCATCAAATCCCACGTTGACGTGAGTTCACTCTGCTGCAGGCGCAGATCGTTTGAGGCGGCGAAACTGTCCTGATTCTGTTTTAACGACGAGAAAAAAAGCCCACCGGAGATAAGCTGAAGTAGTGCGAAAATGACCAGCACCATCATGAGCATTGTGACAACGCGGATACGGTTCAACATACAACACCTTCTCATAGATTTATTAACGGTGTTATCGGCACAGGCCACAGGAACTTTACATTTGCGAAAGGGAAAAGCGCGGGGGTTAGAACGCCACGTCAACAATCAGCGTGTCGGTATAGGTTCCGGCGGGGGGCGTGGCCTGCCCGGTCAGGACTTTGGCGGTGTAATTGTAGGTACGCAGTAATCCGTCGGTACTGAGCTGGGACGAGGTCGCACTGGTCCAGCGTTCGGTGCCGCTGCTGCCCCAGCGGTTGGTGGTGGCTTCTTTATAGATGTCGTAACTCATGTAGTTACTGCCGCTCACCATGCGACGAACGTTGTTCAGCGCATTGGCACCATTGTTAATCCCTATGGTATAGGTACTGCCTTTGGTGCAGGTGACGGCGATGGCCTGCGAGACGGTGGGAAAACTTTGTACCAGCGGCGCGCTGTTGAAATTCACGTCCGGGGTGGTCATGGTGCTGCAGTCGTTAGTGACGGTCATGTTGAGAAGGATCGTGGTGGTGGCCGTGCCGGTTTGCGGCGTCAGGCAAAGTCCGGCAGCGCCAACGGCACAGACGTTGTAATTGATGCTGAATGTCAGCAGCACCTGATACGGGCCGGCCGAGACGTTCTGCCCCGGCACCGTACGGAAATAGAGCGGAATGTTGTAGCGCTTCGACCCCAGCAGCCCGAGCAGCGTGTTCCCGCTCCAGGTATAGGCATTACCGATCTGCACTTCGCTGCTACCGCCACAGCCGGAGGCAGCGCACAGGCGCGTGGGTATGACATCGGTAATAGCCGCATTGTCCGTGCGCTTCAGGGTGGCGCGACTGTTGGCGAATATCGATGCCGAGGTGTAAGTCAGCGCCACCGAGTCGTTGGTAAGCAGGTTGAGGACCGTATCGCAGGCCACCACCAGCGTGCCGGTGGTTTCCACTTCCCCGGTTCCGCTCAGCGCGAACGAGGTCACGCTGCCAAACGACGCATTCACCGTACTGACGGTGCAGGCCGCGCCGCTGGCACCGGAGAAGAGCAGCAGAATCACCAGCAGATAACGCGTCACCGTGCCTCCCGACATACCAGCGGCCCGTAGGTTTGCAGCCTGTGTTCCGGGTTCGCGCCAACGGTCAGCGTCACCAGGCACCGTTTGCCCGTCGGGGTGATCACCTCCAGCGAATTGACGTCGCTAAGATTTTCCAGCCAGGCGATCCCGTCATAACCCACCACCGCGTTGCTGCGTGAGGCACGTCTGACCTGGCTGCCCACCGGAATGGCCTGTCCCTCGGCATCATGCAGAATGACACTTGCCACCCGCTCCTGCTCCATCGGGAAGTCCACCAGATAACCGCTGTGGCGGCGGATCGCAATCCGGCGTTCGGTCTCTTTCAGACGCGTATCGGCAGGCAGATTGAGGGTGTCAATGCGGTAACTGGCCGGGTAATAGGCCGACACGCCGCTCACCAGCAGATAGCCGTTGCGATTCGTTTTGCCGACCGGCTGATTCTCGTAGCTGACGGGCACATCCGGTTGACCATCGGTGCTGATCACCACAAAGGCGTCGTTGATTTTATTCGCCGCAAACAGCTCGCCGTCCATCAGCACAATGGAGCCCAGCGCCTCGCTCCACCAGGTCATCATGTCCTTTTCACCGTAGGCCCCGCCCTGCACTTCGATATTATTGTTACGCCAGCCCAAGGTTCCCTGCTGATAATTGTTCGCCCGCGACTGATGCGCCCATGCCATGTTCCAGCTTAACCCGCCATCGGAAGGCATGGAGTGGTTGTAGTTGATGCGCTGCGTGCTGCCTGCCTCCGGCGTGTTTTCGAAGGTGACTGCGGCGCTGTCCCGTTCCCCAAGCGGGACCTGTAGCGAGAGTGCAACCGTCCAGTCGCCCCGCTGCTGATCACGGCTTGCGGCGAGGTAAAGACTGCTCGCGCCCCACAGGTTGCGGCTCCATGAGAGGTTAAGCAGTTCTGTTTTCTGGCTGTCAAAACTCTCCACACCGATCCAGGCAGCCCCGATATTGCCGTACTGCCCAAGGTTAAAGGTCAGGGAATATTGATCGGTATTGCGGCTGAAGCTGGCGACAGGCCGGTCGTTTTCGTCATAGATCGTCGGCTGGTCATAGAGGGCCAGGTTGCCAAAACCGCGATCGCGTCGCGTATG
Organism: Enterobacter cloacae complex sp. 309I3; assembly: GCF_050031595.1. Classification (NCBI taxonomy): domain Bacteria; kingdom Pseudomonadati; phylum Pseudomonadota; class Gammaproteobacteria; order Enterobacterales; family Enterobacteriaceae; genus Enterobacter; species Enterobacter cloacae complex sp. 309I3. Next base: position 3,016,772 of record NZ_JBLGWI010000001.1, read on the forward strand.
TTGAGTGGCAAGGCTAAAATCGCTGGTGCTGTACTGATAGCCCCAGGCGATCTGCCCGCCCTCATCGCCGCGCATCCGGCTTTGGGTATACGCGGTATTCACAACGCCAAAGTGACCGAGTTTAACCACCGTCCCGGCCCCGCCCAGCGCCAGCGACTCCGCCCCTTCCGCGTGAGCTTCAAGGGTCAGCCAGTCCGTTACCCCGTAGCGATACGAACCGCTACCCGCCGCCGGACCATAGTCAAAATTGTCGATCCCGTAGTTACGCCGCAAGCTTCCCAGCGTCACCGCCCCATCGCTCAAGCCGCGTTTAAGCAGTTCGCTGGTGACATAGAACGGCAGCGTGGTGCTCACCTGCCGTCCCAGCGCATCGGTGGTGATCAGCACCGCGTCCCCGGCCCCGTTAATATAGGGCAGATTCGTCAGGGTAAAGGGGCCCGGCTGAAGCTGCGTAGAGCCAGATCGATAGCCATTAATAAAGAGATCGACCGAGGTGGGAACCGCTGCTTCCCCGGAGAATTCCGGTAGCGGCCAGGTCACCAGATCCGGGCGCAGGGAGAAGTCACGCCCGTAGCTTATCCCGCCCATACGCACGCTGGAGCTCCAGCTCAGGGCATCGCTGATCACATCCCCGGCCGTCCATGTGGTGGCGTCCTCTTCGTTGGTGACCAGCAGGGTGGTGTCATAGCGCACATATCCGGCCTGCTGGCCGTCATCGCCAGCGAAATTTTTCCGCACATAACCGGTAGAAGAGAGCGAGCCGCGTTCATTGAAGTAGCGGAACTCATGCCACAGAGAAGCCTGGCCGCCCACGTGTTCCGTGTGGTTAGTATAAAGATCGTAATTCAGCAGCGCCCCGCGCCCAAAGTGAGGTTTGCTTTGCGCGGTTTGCCCGCCAAAGGAGGTCACCCGGGAGGCCACCCATTCGCGGGGCACGGTGAGCAGCAGACGCTGTCCGGCGCTGTCGTACTCCACGCGAACCTGAGCAAGCGATGAGAGATCCACCTCGCCGGTCGGCACATGCTCCGGCGGCAGCCCGGCACGCAGCAAATCGGCGCTCGAGACAAAGTAAGCGCCTTTACGCTGCGTCACGGGCACCACCAGACCGGTATCGTAGTGGTTCACTATGAGGCCAAGCTGAAAAACCGCCTCATCGTTCACCGCCCGGGCCTCGGGAGGCGGCGGTAAACTGTCATCGCCGGGTTCTGCCCAGGCGCTGGTCGTGACGCAAAGCAGGATCATCATCGCCGGTTTCAGTTGACGGGCGTCGACTGCCATTGTTCATCCCTGGCGTTAATCTGCGCGCGCATCTGGTCTGGCTGCCGAATTCCGGCCGGGATGGCCCAGCTGCGGGTACTGCCCGCCAGCACGTAGCCCAGCAATCCCTCAGCAACAGGACGTTTCTGCCCGCCCTGCACCAGCGAAACCTGACTGAGCCTGACGTGTACATCGCCCCGGTTGTTAACCTCCAGGTGAGGCTGTCCGCCCTCATTTTTTACCCGCCAGCTGAGGTTGTGCGTATCCACAAACGCATGGTGCGCCCCCTCTTTGCTTGTCGGGATCCCCTGCCCATAGACAAAAAGGGGAATGGAATAACGCATCTGCAGTTTGAGACCAATAGCCGGTTCGGCTTTGTTGTCCGGCTGAGGAATTTCATCGACAATAATGCGGTAGGCCTGCTCGACCCCCACCGGAACCGTCCCCTGTTTGATAAGACGAATAAGCTGCTTGCTACCCGCTGCGATGGTGACAATTGGCGGGCTGGCCACCACATCCTGCTGGGCACTGTAACGTTCGAACCCGCCCTCCTGCTTCCAGCGCACAATGCGTACCTGCATGGTGGTTGGGCTGTTTCCTTGATTCTGGATCCACAGCTCCGTGGCTTTGGCATCAGCCGCCAGCCACGGATCGATAGGCCATAACAGAATGGTGGCGGCGGCCTGCACCTGGCCTGCCGCCACGGCCATCACCCCCAGCAAACTTCCCAGACATATGTGCCTGAAATATGCCGTCATCGACTCTCTCCCTTTATCACCATGACAAGGTCACGGTAAGTTGATCAGAATAGGTTCCTGCCGGGCTGAACCCGGTCAATAGCGCCACGCCAAACAGCGGCAGCGCGATGTTATTGCTGTTGGTATAGGTCACCGGAATCGCCTGGTTGACCCCTATTTCGCTGTTCGCCGCAAGTGAACTGCTGCTGTAAAGCCGGTATCCCACCACGTCGTTCCCGCCGTTACGCGTCATTCGCCGCACGGAGGCGTAATTCTGCCCGCCGTTAATACTCATACTCAGCGCCACGCCTGGCGTACAGGCGATCGAGAGTGCCCCGTTTGGTACGAAGCTGGTGCTCACCGGAGCACTCTCCACGCCGGTATGGGTACCGAAGTTCAGCGTGCCTAACAGCCCCCCACTGCCGGTGCTCACCGCGCATCCCGGCACAATGGTCGCGCTGACCTTAAAGGACTGCGACGTGACGGCCATAGCGGCCGGCACCAGCGCCAGCCCGAGGATCAGCGTAAAAAAAAAATGCACGATCCCCTCTGCGCAGTGGCGCAGACCTGAAAAAGCGGTCTTCATGGGCTAAGTGGGCTAATAGGTTACGCTGACATTTATGGTGTCGGTGTAGGTCCCCGGTACCACCGTAACGCTGTTTCCGCCGCCGGTAATACGCCCGTAGAGGGTGTAACTGTCCACCCCACCGGCCGTGGACGCGATCGGCAATGCCGCGTTATTCGCCACAACGTTATTAAATCCGCTGTCGCTATACAGGCTGTATGCCACACCCTGCGCCGTGTTGGTGGTGTTGATCAGATAGCGGGCGGGTGTCCCCGTCGTGCCAACGACGGTGCCCGGCGCAGTGGAGTTGGTATTCCCGGTTATCGCCACCGTGTAGCTGGCGGTTGTACATTGAATCGTGAAGGTGTTTCCGCCGCTGGCACCGGTCAACTGCGTCGTCAGGGTGGAAAAGGTTGCAGGATGGGTCCCGAAATCCAGTGTCCCGAAGTTAATGCCGTTTTGGGTGGGCGATCCATTAATCAGACACCCGTTTGTCAATGTCAGCGTCGCGCCGATAGTGCCACTACTGGTGACCGCCAGCGCCTGATGGGCGGTTGTCGCGGTTAACAGAATGCCAGCGCAGGTCAAAAGGCGTTTTCTTTTCATTTACCACCCTCCAGAAGACGTCTCCGTTCACGTACAACAATTTAGTTTTAACGTTCAAGATGTTAGCCCCGCTTAATGTTCCTCCGAGGGGGTTATTGAGAATTTAGTTTATGGTTATCGCTTCGACCACTGGCGGCCATGTCAGTCACCCCCTTGTCCGATTGACAGAGAAATGATTTTAGAAACATTGGGTTATTGATTTATAAACGGAATTTACCGAATGTTGCCTGAGGATATATCCCATTAAAGTGTGATAAGCATCACAATATATCTTCGCAGCATTAGCAACAAAATTAATAAAATTTAAAAAGGAGTTGTATCTCCCCCCGCTTTACTTCAATTTATGTGCCGAATAATTTCCCGCGCAGTAATAAAAAATCCATATATATCTGCGCGGGCGACATCTACAGCGCATAGGGGTCTTTTTCGTGGCAAGTGCAAACAAACTTACGCTCTTCATCGTGATATTCATGCTGGCGGGTATTCTTTCAGGGGCGGCCATTCATGAATACGCATCTGCGGATGCCATCAAAACCTGGTCGGATAACATTACGCTTCTCACCGATATTTTTCTGCGACTGATCAAAATGGTGATTGCACCGTTGGTCTTCAGCACGCTGACGGTCGGCATTATGAAAATGGGCGAAACCTCGACTATTGGCCGCGTAGGCGGTAAAGCGATGGTATGGTTTATCAGCTCATCGGTACTTTCTATTCTGGTGGGGCTGTTTATTGTCACTCTGGAGCATCCAGGCAGCGGTCTGAACCTGACGATCCCCACTGAAGCAGTGGATACCGGGCTGGCCGTCGGCGGCATGACCCTGAAAGCGTTCCTCTCCCACACCATTCCGACCAGCATTGCCGGGGCGATGGCGAACAATGAAATTCTGCAAATTGTAGTGTTCTCCATGTTCTTTGGCATCGGCGGCGCGTCGCTGGGCCAGAAATTCAACGCCCCGCTGGTCGCGGCGCTGGATGTGGTATCCCATATCATGCTGAAGGTCACGGGCTACGTCATGTATGTTGCCCCGCTGGCGATTTTCGCTGCGATCTCGTCGGTGATTGCCACCCAGGGTCTCGGCATTCTACTGAACTATGCCTCCTTTATTGGCGGCTACTATGTGGCGATCCTGCTCACCTGCATGGTGTTGCTGGCAGTGGGTTACATGGTGCTGAAAAAAGAGGTGTTCCGCCTGCTCAGCATGCTGAAAGATCCGGTGCTGGTCGCCTTTACCACCAGCAGCTCCGAGGCAGCGTATCCGAAAACCCTTGAGCAACTGGAGCGATTTGGCTGTTCGCGCAGCATCGCCTCTTTCGTCCTGCCAATTGGGTATTCCTTTAACCTGGTCGGTTCGATGGTCTACTGCTCTTTTGCCTCAATGTTTATCGCTCAGGCGTACAATATTCATCTGAGTTTCTCTGAGGTCACCGTTCTGATGCTGACGCTGATGCTGGCATCAAAAGGCATTGCGGGGGTACCACGCTCTTCGCTGGTGGTACTGGCGGCGACCATCCCAAGCTTTAATATTCCGGTGGCGGGTATTCTGCTGCTGATGGGGATCGACCACTTCCTGGATATGGGGCGTTCCGCCATTAACGTGCTGGGTAACGGGATTGCAACCGCGATGCTGTCGCAGAATGAAGGGGCGCGGGAAGCTGAAGCGGAGCTGGTAGAGCAGGAAGTGTAAGAGTACAAAAGGGGTGTGGCCTGATGCCCTCACCCCACCCCTCTCCCACCGGGAGAGGGAGCAAACACAAAAAACGGCAACCTGGATTGCCGTTTTGCATTTACCTACGCTACATGGTTCGCCGCGATATCCAGCAACGCCATCTCTTCGCTGTTCAACAGCTTCTCGATGTTCACCAGAATCAACATACGCTCACCCAGCGCACCCAGCCCCGTCAGGTACTCGGTAGACAGCGTGACCGCAAACTCCGGCGCCGGACGGATTTGGTCAGACGTCAGTGAGAGCACGTCAGACACGCCATCCACCACGATACCGACCACGCGCTGCCCCAGATTGAGGACAATCACCACGGTGTTATCGTTATACTCCACATCGCCCTGGCTGAACTTCACGCGCAGGTCAACGATAGGCACAATCACGCCGCGCAGGTTGGTGACGCCTTTAATAAACGCTGGCGTGTTCGCGATGCGGGTAACCTGATCGTAACCACGAATTTCCTGCACTTTCAGGATATCGATGCCGTACTCCTCATCGCCTAAAGTGAATACCAGGAACTCCTGTCCTGATGGCTCGCCCGCCAGTTTCGTTACATTACTCATACCGGTCATGTTCTTACCCTTTACTTAATCAGGCGGCTGTGTACGCCACACGTTGTTCACGATTTAATCCCTGAAGCGCCGACACGTCGACGATCAGCGCCACGCTACCATCACCCAGAATGGTGGCGGCAGAAATACCCGGCACTTTGCGGTAGTTGCTTTCGAGGTTCTTCACCACCACCTGGTGCTGACCAATCAACTGGTCAACCAGCAGCGCGTAGCGGCGACCCGCACTTTGCAGGATCACGACGATACCCTGCGTGGCCTCTGTTTTCGCCCCGTCGACTTCGAAGACTTTCCACAGTTCCACCAGCGGCAGGTATTCCCCACGCACTTCGAGCACGCGCTCGCCACCTGCCAGTGGGTGCAGATCTTCTTCACGTGGCTGCAGTGATTCCATTACCGCGTTCAGCGGCAGAATGAAGACTTCGTCCGCCACTTTCACCGACATACCGTCGAGGATCGCCAGCGTCAGCGGCAGCAGAATACGAATGGTGGTACCAGAACCTTGCTTAGACTGGATTTCGACGTGGCCGCCCATTTCCTGAATGTTACGCTTCACCACGTCCATTCCCACGCCGCGTCCGGAGACATCCGTTACCTGCTCGGCGGTTGAGAAACCCGGGGCGAAGATCAGCATGCCCACTTCTTCATCGGTCATGTTTTCGCTGACCGCCATCCCCTGCGAAATCGCCTTCGCCAGGATACGCTCGCGGTTAAGGCCCGCGCCGTCATCGGTTACTTCAATACAGATGTTCCCGCCCTGGTGCTCCGCAGACAGGATCAGGTTACCGACCGGGGATTTTCCGGCGGCAATACGGTTTTCCGGCAGTTCGATACCGTGGTCCAGGCTGTTACGCACCAGGTGCGTTAACGGATCGATAATGCGTTCAATCAGGCTCTTATCCAGCTCGGTGGAGCTGCCCATCAGCGTCAGTTCAATCTGCTTATTGAGTTTACCGGCCAGGTCGCGCACCAGACGCGGGAAGCGGCTAAAGACGTACTCCATCGGCATCATACGGATGGACATCACCGATTCCTGCAGATCGCGGGCGTTACGCTGTAACTGCCCCATGCTGGTAATCAGATCGCCGTGCGTGACCGGGTCCAGTTCGTTAGAACGCTGGGCCAGCATTGACTGGGTGATCACCAGCTCACCGACCAGGTTGATCAGCTGGTCAACCTTCTCTACAGCAACGCGAATACTGGTCGATTCGCTGGAGCGCGCCGCCGGTTTTTCACCACGGCCCGGGGCAGCAGCCTCTTTAGGAACGGCTTTCAACGCCGGAGCAGCAGGGGCGACCGCGGGCGCAGCAGCCTGAGCCACAGCGGCAACCTCCTCCACTGCAGCAGGCGCGTCAACGGCAACCGCTTCCGTTTCAAAGGCGATTTGATCGGCTTCGATAACAAAGCACAGCACTGCCACGATGTCGTCCTGGCTGATACCGTCATCGAGCGTCGCAGCAAGGCTGTCTTTGCCTTTTACCACGTTGCTTAATGTCGCCAGGTTACCCAGCTCCTCTTCCAGCAGGTTGACTTCGTTCTCTTTCAGGCGCGACAGCACAACGCGCAGTTTCCCCGCTTTAGCGGCGGCAGGTGCGGCAGGTGCTGCATCTTCAGCGGCTGGCGCATCAACAACGCTCAGTTTGGCTGCAGGAACAACGGCTGCGGCGACCTCACCTTTTGCTTCCAGCGCAAGCTGGCGCAGCGCATTGCAGATGTATTCAAAGCTGGCGGCATCAGGCTCTGCCGAACTTTTATAGGCGTCGAGCTGTTCCTGCATAATATCTTTGGTTTCCAAAAACAGGTTGATAATGTCGGTATTGAGCTGCATCTCACCGCGTCGTGCTTCATCAAGCAGGTTTTCCATTAAATGGGTGGTTTCCTGCAGGATGGTAAATCCAAATGTTCCGGCTCCGCCTTTAATGGAGTGCGCAGCGCGGAAGATGGCATTGAGCTGCTCGGAGTCCGGCGCTTCTGGCACCAAATCCAGCAAATGTTGCTCCATATCCGCCAACAATTCGTCGGCTTCATCAAAGAATGTCTGGTAAAAATCGCTAATATCCATGCTCACGCTATCACCTCGGATTGGCTGGTGGCGATGTTGGAACGGCAGCCGAAGGAACGGCCCCAGGCTGTTTTAAATCGTCCAGTGACTCATTCTGACTTTCGGCGTTTTCATGCAGGATGGCCTGCTCCGCCTGCTGGTTCAGCACTAAAAGACTGATACGACGGTTGATGGCGTCATCCGGCCCGCGGTCAGAGACACGCATGGTTGCTGCCATGCCGACCACGCGCAGTACCTTGCCATCATCAAGCCCACCCGCCACCAGCTCGCGACGCGAGGCGTTGGCACGATCGGCAGAAAGCTCCCAGTTGCTGTATCCCTTCTCGCCCGTGGCGTACGGGAAGTCATCCGTGTGGCCTGACAGGCTAATGCGGTTTGGAATACCATTCAGCACCGGCGCAATGGCGCGCAAAATATCGCGCATATAGGGTTCAACCTCGGCGCTACCGGTTTTGAACATCGGGCGGTTCTGGCTATCAATAATCTGGATACGCAGCCCTTCCTGCACCAGATCGATCTTCAGATGCGGTCGCAGCGCGCGCAGTTTCGGGTCCGCTTCAATCAGCTGATCGAGATCGCCGCGCAGTTTTTTCAGACGCGCCTGCTCCATCTTTCTCTTCAGCTCGTCGATGTTCGGCTCTTTTTTCACCTCACCCTGCTTCTGGGTGTAATCATCGCCGCCGCCGGGGATCGGGCTGTCACTGTTAGAGATACGCGGCCCACCGGAGACCGCAGTCGCCAGTGGCGTACGGAAGTATTCCGCAATCTGAATCAGCTCTTTCGGGCTGGAGATCGAGATCAACCACATCACCAGAAAGAAGGCCATCATTGCGGTCATAAAATCGGCGTAGGCAATTTTCCAGGAGCCATGCGCACCGTGCCCATGCCCCTTATGCTTGCGCTTTTTTACGATGACGATCGGATGGGACTGGTTTTTCATGCGTCCTCAGTTGTCGTCTGTTGGTTTGGGTTTTTCACCGCACGCACGTGTTCTTCAAGCTCGATAAACGACGGACGCTCGCTGGAGTAAAGCGTTTTACGGCCAAACTCAACCGCGATCGGTGGCGCATAACCGTTGAGGTTAGAGAGCAGCGTAATCTTCACGCACTGCATCATTTTGGTGGTTTCCGCGCTCTTCTGACGCAGAACGCTGGCCAGCGGAGAGATAAAACCATACGCCAGCAAAATACCGAGGAAGGTCCCCACCATGGCGTGGGCAATCAGCGCCCCCAGCTCTGCAGCCGGGCGATCCGCCGAGGCCAGCGCGTGAACAACCCCCATGACCGCCGCCACGATACCGAAGGCCGGCAATGAGTCCCCCACCAGCGCCAGGCTGTTGGCCGGCACTTCGGATTCGCTCTCGTGGGTTTCGATCTCTTCGTCCATCAGCGCTTCAATTTCGAAGGTATTCATATTGCCGCTGATGATCAGGCGCAGGTAATCGACAATGAAATCCAGCATCATGGCATCGGCAAGGATGCGCGGGTAGCTGGCAAAAATCTCGCTCTCTTTCGGGTTTTCGATATCCCGTTCCAGCGAGAACATCCCCTGCTGGCGCGACTTCGCCATCAGGCGATAGAGCAGAGCCAGCAGATCCATATACATGCTTTTGGTGTATTTCGAGCGACGGAACAGCAATGGAATAGCTTTCAGCGTCCCCTTGATCGATTTCCCGTTGTTGCCAACGATAAAAGCCCCTACCCCTGCGCCGCCGATGATAATAAGTTCAGCCGGTTGATAGAGTGCTCCAAGGTGCCCGCCGGTCATCATGTAACCGCCGAAAACTGTACCGAGAACTACCAGGTAACCTAATAAGATAAGCACGACATCATCCTTCCGCTAGTGACTATGGCAAGGACGTTCAGCTCGCAGCGTTTACCGAATCAAGGATAAAAAAAAGCAGCGGTAATGGCTTACCGCTGCTGGAATCTTTCCCACACGTTCGGGTTAAACAGCTTGTTCGATCTGTTCATCCAGCAGTTGTGGAATAATATCGGCAGCATCCCGGGAAAGTTTACGTCTTTTTACTGCACGGGATGGAGGCTGACATAAACTACAGGCGAAGCTGCCTGCAGGCTGATGAGCATGGGTAATGAAATTGCCATCGCAGCAGTTGCAGCGCGACAATTCAAGCATTCCGCTCTCAACAAAACGCACCAGCGTCCATGCGCGGGTCAGCGCCAGCAGGGGACCCTCTTCCTGCTGTGGGCATTGTTCAAGGTAAAGTTTATACGCTTTGATCACGGCATCGACGCCGCTACACAAACCGGTTTTGAGAAGGTACTGCCAGGCATTACAGAACATGGAGGCGTGAATGTTCTGCTCCCAGGTCATAAACCAGTCCGTTGAAAACGGCAACATTCCTTTCGGTGGGGGACTACCACGTAACTCTTTGTACAGTTTGATGAGACGACCACGGCTCAACTGAGTTTCGCTTTCCAGCATTTGTAAACGAGCACCCAGTGTAATCAGCTCCATGGCCAACTGTATGTCACGCGCTTCCTGAACAATGCTTTTCTCGCTCATTTCTACGCTCTTTTTTTACGGGCTGCGTCATCAGGCTGGCTGATTTCGTTGAGCAAGCGGGTGGAGAGAAGAATACCGGTATGGATCTGTTGCAGATCGTCCACACGAGATTCCTGTGTCAGCCGCGTGATAGTCTGAGGATTATCGAAGCGGAACTGGCAAACCAGTTGATTCGTTTCAGCCAGTTTAACCATTTGCGGCAGGGTTAACCCGCCCAGCATGGTTGCCATCTCTTCGTTAATACCTAAACGAAACATCGCGGACGCTTTGTCCTGACTAATTAATCGCTGCGCGAGCAGTAAATATGACAGGTTGATGTCATAGATATGTTTTAGCAACTCGGATGTATGCATTTTTCCCATCCCGAATAACCAACTATTATTTTTATGCGGAAAGACCGCACCCCGTGATGTCGCCGGGAAAACACCCGGTATTTAAAAAAAAGGCTAAATGCATAGTTGAATTTAGGTTTGTATTCTGCAAAACGTGCACCAACGAAGCGCGGATGCGCTTCTTACATGTTTTATCATTTCTTACAAATAACTAAGATTTTTCCTAATTCGACGCAAACTCTACTCGTCAGTTTTGACACATACAATGCAGCCATCCTCAAATTTAAAAAAAATGTGATCAATGTCACATAATTTAAGTGAATATCATCCATAAATCCATCAGTGAGCCTTGTAATTTGTTCATTTTTTAACCGATCAAGACCATTTTATATTCTTTATGGACGAATACTCATGCAGAAGTGCGAACAGAAGGCCCATGGCGATTGCTTTTTTGAGCAATAGCGACTACCGCAACAATTCACACGCTATACATCTCAGGGCCACATTTTCATTACCTATGAAAAACATACAGTTATGCTTGAGGGGTGAAAAATTTGTTTCAAAGCGTGATCATTCACATTGCGTCTATAACGCTTTAAAACGATTTAACATCACGCGCATCAAAATGTGTGATTTACGTTAAGTTGTTAATTTTTTTCATTTGCACGCGGTTTGCCGTTATTCTTCTTATAAGAATAATTAATGAATAATTATGAGAAGCTTCACACTAATGTCGTATTCACCTCTTGCAGAAGTGCTGATTTCGCGGTAATGCTGACACAGACGCGGTTTTTCAGACAGCTAAGGAGTGCGTGATGAGTTACTCCCATCTTCTTGTTTCTGTTGCAGTTTCACCGGAAAGTCACCAACTCGTTGCCCGGGCGGTGTCCATTGCCCGCCCGCATAATGCGCGCATCAGCTTAATTACCCTTGCGGCCGAACCCGAGATGTACAATCAACTGGCAGCCCCCATGCTGGAAGATATTCGTGAGGTATTACAGGAAGAAACGCAGCAATTTCTGCAGGAGCTGGTGGAGAAAGCGCAATATCCCATTTATCAGACCGTCATTGCGACAGGTGAACTGAATGCGCATATTCTCGACGTATGTCGCAAAGAGAAAATTGATTTAGTGATATGCGGTAATCATAACCAAAGCTTTATTTCACGGGCGGCCTGCGCGGCGAAATCGATAGTCGCCTCAAGCCTGGTTGATGTGCTGTTGGTGCCTCTTGGGGGTCGTTAAACCCCCAGAGGAATATCACGCCAGTTTAGGGAAAGTCGCGATCTTTTTTTGCAGAACGCCTTCATGGCTTTGCGGCTCAATATTACGCAAATCGCGAATAAAACGTGCCTGCCAGTGATTAATATCGTTCTCGCGGATCGTATCCATCATTTCCGCATGACGGGAAATACGCTCCGTCAGCGGCATCGTCAGAGCACGGTTGAGCGCGTTCGCCACATCATCCCGGTCGTAAGGGTTAACGATGAGCGCTGAAGTGAGTTCGTTCGCGGCTCCCGCAAACTGAGAAAGCACCAGCACCCCCGGATCGGCTGGATCTTGCGCCGCCACATACTCCTTTGCCACCAGGTTCATCCCGTCGCGCAGCGGTGTTACGAGGCCGACGTCAGCATAGCGGAACACCTTCATCAGGATCTTACGGTCAAAGTGTTGGTTCAGATAAAACAGCGGCGTCCAGCCCAGCTGACCGTAGCGGCCGTTGATGCGCCCTGCTTCCGTCTCCAGTTGATGACGAATATCCTGATAGGCCTGCACTTCCCCACGTGACGTAGGTGCAATCTGCGTATAGCGGATTTTACCGTGGTGCTGCGGATATTTATCCAGCAGCGTTTCATACGCCAGGAAGCGCTCCGGCAGCCCTTTGGAGTAGTCGAGACGCTCCACCGAGAAGATATTCTTCACGTGTTTCAGCTCGTTTTTAAGCTGTGCCAGCTTCGGCGGCAACGGACCAGACGCCTGCTCAGCAATCTCATCCGGCTCTATCCCAATCGGATAGACTTCGGTATGGAACGTTTTACCCCAGGCCGTATGCGTTTTGCCCCCTTTCGTCATCAGGCGTGTTTTGCCCGATACCGAATCCAGGAACGCAATGCGGTCATTCTCAGTCTGGAAGCCCAGCAAATCGTAATCACACAGCGCTTCCAGCAGCTCTTCATGCGGCGGCAGCGCGGTAAAAATTTCCGGTGTCGGGAACGGAATATGGAGGAAGAAGCCGATGCGGTTGTTGACTCCGCGTTTTCGCAGCTCGCGGGCGAAGGGAAGCAGATGATAATCGTGGATCCATAAAATATCGTCTTCCTCGATTAAAGGCAGCAGTTTATCCGCCAGCAGCGCATTGACGCGGCTGTAGCCTTCAAACGATTCTCGCTGAAATTTGACCAGGTCCAGACGGTAGTGGAACGCGGGCCACAGCACGGCATTCGAGAACTGGGAGTAGTACTCGTCATAATCTTTCTCTTTCAGGGCGAATGACGCCCAGGTGATGTTGCCGCGCGTCACCTTTTTAAGTGGTTTTTCTTCCTCACTGATGTCACCACTCCAGCCAAACCACAGCCCGCCAGCAGCTTTTAAGGCACCTAATACCCCCACCGCCAGCCCACCTGCACTGGCTTTTTTATCGTCAGGCGGTGCGATACGGTTAGAGACGACGACTAAGCGACCCATAATGGTTTCCCCCTTTGTTTTGCGCTATTTGTTGTTGTTGCTGGTTAGCGATGTCAGATATCCACTGCCAGACGCTGGTCACATTTGCCAGACGCCATTCGGCTTCAGTGTCACCAGGCCCAACCTTCACGGAGATCCCTCCGGCCTGATTCACTACACGAAACCCGGCCTCATCGGTCAGGTCATCCCCAAGAAAAACGGGCGTCCGGCCCCGGAAAGGCGGCGTTGCCATAAACGCGGCGATCGCAGCCCCTTTATTGATCCCTTTCGGTTTAAGCTCCACGACGCATTTACCCGGCTGCAACGCCAGCTCAGGATGCGCCTGCGCGACCCTGGCGGCGAGCGCAAGCACGGCCTCTTCATGCTGCGGTGCCTGGCGATAGTGCAAGGCAAAGGCCATCCCTTTGGCTTCCAGCTCCGTGCCCGGCAGTTCAGCCAGTGCAGCAGCGAGCTGCGCCTGCAGCTTTTCGATTAATGCATCGGGGAGTGAAACGATGTGCGTGTGATCATGGATGTCGCGGCGCTCCGCTCCGTGTACACCGGCCAGCGGAAAGTGGTAAGGACTGGCGAGCAAATCCAGCTCGGCCATTGAGCGCCCTGATATCAATGCCAGTGCTCCCTCATTCATTTGCGAGAGCTGATGCAAATCCTGTAATACCGCCTCCGGGATAACCACTTGGTCGGGGTGCGGTTTTATCCCGGCGAGCGTGCCGTCGAGATCGAAAAAGAAAGCATAGTGTCCGGGCAGTACAGGCGGTGCGGTTAACAAGTCAGCCACCCTGGTCCTCCTTACGGTTTACGAGAGGTAAACGCCTTTACCTCTTTCATAGCCATGTAAGTATAGACAGTGTGACGTCGCTCGCCATTTGACAACCGCCCCGCCAGCGGAACTGGCGGGGCGGTTCAGGCGTCAACTAAGGTTATAAGTTGAGCAATTAAAAGGCAGGAAGAACGTTACACGGTACGCTTCGCTTTTTGCTTGTAACGGTCGAAAATCACGGCTGCGAGCAGGATCAGGCCACGAACCACATACTGGGAGAACGGCGAAATATTCAGCAGGTTCATGGCGTTCTCTACTGTCCCCAAAATGAGGATACCGGCCACCACATATGAGATTTTTCCGATGCCGCCCTTCAGCGAAACCCCGCCCAACACGCAGGCTGAAATGACGATCAGCTCGTACCCAATGGAGGTCATAGGCTGGCCGCTGGTCATGCGCGATGCCAGAATAATCCCCGCTGCCGCCGAGACCAGACCGGAGAGCACAAAGATAATGATCTTAGTGCGCACCACCGGTACACCCGCCAGCCGCGCCGCTTCCTCATTACCGCCGATCGCCAGGGTATTTCGGCCAAACGTGGTGCGGTTAAGCAGGAAGCCGAACAGGATCAGACAGGCCACCGTCAGCCAGATTGGCGCAGGCAACCCCAGCCAGTTCGCATAGCCAAGGGTGAAGAAGCGCTCGTCTTCAATCCCCACCGCTTTACCGTCGGAGATGATATAGGCCAGACCGCGCACAATCTGCATGGTCGCAAGGGTGGTGATCAGGGCGTTAATCTTCAGGCGGGCAATCACAAACCCGTTAACCAGACCGCTGATAACGCCCAGCAGCAGACCCGCCAGCACGCCAATCCACAGGCTTTCGGTCATATTGATCACCACCGCCGTGGTGACGCCAGCACAGGCAATGACGGAGGCCACTGACAGGTCGAAATCGCCCGAGGCCAGACAGAACAGCATCCCGCAGGCCACCATACCGGACATGGAAATGGCCAGCCCCAGCCCTTTCATATTAATGAAGGTGGCAAAGTTGGGCACAAAGATCGCGCAGGCGACAAAGAGTGCGGCAAAGACCACCAGCATGCCGTACTGATCCCAGATGCGGCCAAAACTGAAGGCCGATTTCGATTTCGGCGCTCCGGATGTAGTAACAGAGGACATCATTAACTCCTTACTCAGGCGACAGCCTGGCTAACTTTCGGCATGGCGAGACTCAACGCCTGTTGTTCATTCGCCTGTTCATGAAGCAATTCACCGGCGATTTCGCCCTCACGCATCACAACAATGCGGTCGGCCACGCCGAGTACCTCAGGCAGATCGCTGGAGGCGAACAACACCGCCACACCGCGTTTTGCCAGCTCATAGATCACGTTATAAATTTCGTGTTTCGCCCCCACATCGATGCCGCGCGTTGGCTCATCCAGCAAAATGACCTTCATATCCTCCGACAACCAGCGGCCTAAAATCGCCTTCTGCTGGTTACCGCCGGAGAGATTCATGATCAGCTGTTCCGGGCCCGGGGTTTTGATGTTCAGCGAACGGATATGGTGATCGGCGTTGCTCTCCTCCCAGCCGTCGTTGATCAGGCAACCGGCGCGAATAAACTTCCGCCGCGCGGAAATATTGATGTTGTCACGTACCGAGTGCACCGGAATAATGCCCTCCGCTTTGCGGTCTTCCGGGCAGAGCATCATTCCGGCCTGGATGGCATGTGCGGGCTTCTGGATATCGACCCGCTGCCCGTCAATGGATACCTGCCCTTCGGTGATGCGCGTACCGCCAAACAGGCCTTTCATTAACTCGCTACGCCCTGCGCCCACCAGACCAAACAGCCCGACAATCTCCCCGCTGCGCACCGAGAGCGAGATCGGCGTTCGCACGCCCGGCGCTTTAACGTTTTCCAGCTTCAGGCGCTCAGGGCCGTATTCGCGTGGCTGCCAGTGATAGATATCTCCCAGCTCGCGGCCAACCATCGCCTGAACGAGCTGGTCATGATTGACCTGCTCCATATCGGTAAAGGTGCGCACGTAGCGGCCATCTTTAAAGACGGTGATGGCATCGCTTAAGGCAAAAATCTCTTCCATACGGTGCGAAACATACAAAATAATGCGGCCTTCTTTACGCAGCTCGCGGATCACCCGGAACAGGTTTTCGATTTCACGCGCGGAAAGCGAGCTTGTCGGTTCGTCGAAGGCAATGATCCTGGCGTTACGCGCCAGCGCCTTGGCAATTTCAACCATCTGCCACTGGCCGATGGAGAGATACTTCAGTGGTGTCTGGGGATCGACATCCAGACCCAGATGTTTCAGCTGCAGCCCCGCTTCGTAATTAAGTAGCGACCGGTTTACCACGCCGCTTTTGTGCGGGAGCTGGCCTAAATAGATGTTTTCCGCCACCGTCATCTCAGGGATCAAATGCAGTTCCTGATAGATGATGGCCACCCCGGCGTTGAGCGCAGCGGTGGTATCAGCAAACGCCACCTCTTCGCCGCGAATGGCCAGCGTGCCGGTGGTTGGCGTGTAGTTGCCGCTGAGGATTTTCAACAGCGTGGATTTTCCGGCGCCATTTTCGCCCATCAGGGCGTGAACCTGACCGGCATAGCAGTCGAAGCTGATATCGGTCAGCGCGTTAACACCGGGAAAGGTTTTCCCGATACCGCGAAAAGAGAGATACGGATCAGACTGTCGCATAACGTCTCCGTGATTCCTGTAGTGTGTACGTCTGGCCCCTCGCGGTTCGCGAGGGGCACAATCACCGCGTATTACTTACCGCCCAGTCCTTTTTTCGCCAGCTCCTCTTTGAAGTTGTCGCGGGTGATCAGCACCACGTCGGTCACTTCAGTAAACTTCGGCGGTTCCACCCCTTTGGTGACCCAGTTGTAGAGCATTTCGCTGGATTTATAGCCGTGTACGTCCGGGCTTGGCAGCAGTGAGCCGTAGAAGCCCGTCGCCTGCGCTTTAGAGAGCTCACTCACCGCGTCAACGCCGTTGATGCCGATACCGATCACATCAGGCGCTTTGAAGCCCTGACCTTCCGTTGCGCGTACGCCGCCCAGGACGGTGTTATCGTTCATGCCGACCACCAGCCAGTGCTTCACCTCTGGATGTTGAACCAGCATGGAGTTGGCGGCGTCGAAGGCCCCCGGAATGTCGTTGGATTTTGTCGGCACTTTATAGATCTGTTTTTCCGGGAAGCCGGCCGCTTTCAGCGCATCCATTGACCCGGTGGTACGACGGCGGGCGGTGTCCAGCTCGTCGGCGGTGATAGCCATCACGGCGGTATCTTTCACATCCCAGCCGCGTTTCTGCATCTCTTTATAGAGTTCCTGGCCCTGACGTTCGCCAATTTTGGTGGCCGCCATCATCACCAGCGGCACGCTGTCCATCGGTTTGCCCTTGGCGTTGACGAACTGATCGTCAACCGCAATAACCTTCATGTCGTAACCGCGCGCTTTGGCTGCAATCGCAGAGCCCAGTTTGGGATCCGGCGTACAGATAACGAACCCTTTCGCCCCACTGGCCGCCAGGCTGTCGATAGCGTTCAGCGTTTTTTCACCGTCAGGCACGGCGATTTTAATGACCTCAAAACCTAAATCTTTCCCGGCCTTATCGGCGAATTTCCATTCGGTCTGGAACCAGGGTTCTTCCGGCTGTTTTACCAAAAAACCGAGTTTTAAATTCTCAGCGATAGCGGATTGTGACATAACGGCAGCCAGACCGATGGCCGCCAGCGCTTTAGTAAATTTGTGCATGGTAAACTCCAGCATTAGCGTTCTTTTCTGTAGGGAATATTTGCGTACTTCTTATTTAATCGGACTTAAAACAAGGCATTAGCGCTTACCTCGTCATAAGCGTTAGTGCTGGTGATAGTTTTAGCGGGAAATTAATCATCCATAAGAGAGCGCCATCACACCGCAGAATTACAGTAATTGCGTACATAAATTCAGCGAAAAATGACATAAAAACGGCAGTATTTGTCGGACAAATGAAACCGAGATAAGCAGAATTATCCATAAGATCAGCTAAGAAATCCCTGATACCCAAACCCCCGCGCTCCGGGCGCGATCGCGGTACGGCGTTACCATCATCGGGAACTGTGTAGGACTGGCGTTGCCGCAAAATATATTTTATGGCGTTATTCTGCGAAAATTGATTTAGCGCAATTTAGTCGGCGCATCATATATTTGAAATAGTTAATCCTGAATTAACTATTTCTCAGAGCATAATTCCGACTCACTATTCCCAGTGGGTAAATAGCGATATCAAAATAGGTAAAAACCATCAATTTCAAGTGGTTAGATAAATCTTATTTTATAACAACATGTTGTTATTTTTGTACTATATTAAATTTTGTAATGTATGGTAAAACGCACCAATTAAGAGTTTTCTTAAACACCGAGCAGGGGTATGCTTATTTATATCGAACATAGGAAGTGATTATTCGGTCGACTTTTGTCATTGCAGAAATGCTTTTCTGCCACTTACTCGTCTTAACCTGCCCGTTCAGGTTTTGTTACGGACATCACACTAACAGTCTATAAGGATATTGGTATGACTACCCAAACGATGATGCAAAAACTCAATGCGCAGATGAACCTGGAGTTCTATGCGTCGAATCTGCACCTCCATTTGAGCGAGTGGTGTTCTGAGAACCGTCTCAACGGTACCGCCACTTTTTTTCGTACCCAGGCACAAAGTAACGTCACCCATATGATGCGCGTCTTTAACTTTATGAAAGGCGCAGGGGCAAATCCTATCGTCAAAGCCCCGGATGCAATTAATGGGCACTACTCCTCGCTGGAGGAGTTATTCAGGAAAACACTTGAAGAGTATGAGCAACGCTGCGCCACGCTAAATAAACTGGCGGATGAAGCCAGAGCACAGCATGACAGCGCAACACTGCAGTTCCTGCGCGATATGGACAAAGAGCAGCAGCAGGACGGCATTTTGCTTAAAGCACTGGCGGATGAGCTCCGCAACGCGCAGCAGTCCGGGTTATGCCCGGAACAGACCGACCGTCACCTGCTCGATCTGGTGACAGTGCAGCACCACTAAGCTTTTCGCCTGCTCCCGTTCGGGAGTGGGCCTCTTTTTCACAGCCAACCTCCTGCTTTTTAAAAGATTTAACAAATCAGATCTCGCTCTCAATGATTATCCCTACAACATGTAATGATTTATTTAATTACATAATTAATGACGAGGGAGCATCATGATCACCATTGAGTTTATTGTCATCCTCCTGTGCCTGCTGACAGGCACGCGTTTTGGCGGGATGGGACTGGGGCTGATAAGCGGTATCGGTCTGTTTATTTTGACGTTTATCTTTGGTCTGCAGCCCGGTAAACCGCCGGTTGATGTGATGCTGACTATCCTCGCTGTGATCGGGTGTGCGGCCACCCTGCAGACGGCAGGCGGGCTGAATGTGATGATGCAATTTGCCGAGCGCCTGCTGCGCAAGCATCCTCAGCACATCACCCTCCTCGCCCCCTTTACCACCTGGATGCTGACCTTTCTCTGCGGTACCGGCCATGTGGTGTACACCATGTTCCCGATTATTGCCGATATCGCCCTGAAAAAAGGGATCCGCCCGGAACGTCCGATGGCCGTGGCGTCGGTGGCATCGCAAATGGCGATCACCGCCTCCCCGGTCTCCGTTGCCGTGGTGTCGCTGATTTCCATTCTGGCCGCCCAGCACGGCATTGGACACGCGTGGGGGATCCTTGAAATTCTCGCCGTGTCGGTTCCCGCCTCGCTGTTCGGTGTGACCATTGCCGCCCTGTGGAGTTTACGCCGCGGGAAAGATTTAGCCGATGACATGGAATTCCAGGAAAAGCTGAAAGATCCAAAACAGCGCGAGTTTATCTACGGCGGAACCGAGACGTTGATGAACCAACGTTTTCCGAAACAGGCCTACTGGTCAACGTGGATTTTCTTCGCCGGGATCGCGGTGGTGGTGCTGCTCGGGGCATTGCCTGAACTGCGTCCGGCGTTTGAGGTGAAAGGCAAAATGACGGCGCTGTCGATGAACCTTGTCATTCAGATGATGATGCTCATTGCGGGTGCGGTGATGCTGGTCACCTGCAAGGTCAATGCGGCGACCATTTCTAACGGCGCGGTCTTTAAAGCCGGAATGGTGGCGATTTTCTCGGTGTTCGGCGTCGCGTGGATGAGCGATACCTTTTTCCAGGCGCATCTCGACGAGCTAAAACTGGCGCTGGAAGGGGTCGTGAAAAGCCATCCGTGGACCTACGCCATCGTGCTTTTCCTGGTCTCTAAACTGGTG
This sequence comes from Enterobacter cloacae complex sp. 309I3, assembly GCF_050031595.1. Lineage (NCBI taxonomy): Bacteria > Pseudomonadati > Pseudomonadota > Gammaproteobacteria > Enterobacterales > Enterobacteriaceae > Enterobacter > Enterobacter cloacae complex sp. 309I3. Next base: position 3,036,896 of record NZ_JBLGWI010000001.1, read on the forward strand.
AACAGCCAGGCGGCAGCGCTGACGGCCGTGGCGCCGATGGGGTTAATGCTGGGTATCGATCCGAAAATGCTGATCGCTTTCTTCCCGGCGTCGTATGGCTATTTTGTTCTGCCCACCTACCCAAGCGATTTGGCCTGCATCGGGTTTGACCGCTCAGGGACAACCCGTATCGGCAAATTTATTATCAACCACAGCTTTATCCTGCCGGGGATAATTGGCGTGAGCTGTGCGTGCGCGGCGAGTTATCTGCTGGTACAGACCTTCTTTTAAACGCTTTCGGGCGACAGGCACTGTCGCCCTTCTCACGTTGCGCGCTATCAGTGAGATTCACCCTGCGGCGTGAATCTCAGCTCAATCAGCGCGATGGCTTTCTGGATCGCCCGAAGCGTAACCGGGTCAGCCGCAGCGGGATGGCTGGAAAAATCGATGTTTTTCAGCTGGGTAGACATCTTGTCACGCACTTCCACCGGCGCGATAACATCTAAGACATCAAGGATCTGTTTGATGACCAGCTGGCATGCGACAACATCAGATACCAGTTCCTGATCGGCGCTCAGGTTTTGAGACATGGGGGTTTCTCCTTATTCAAAGGCCGCCATAGTAACAAAACACGCCCCCTTTCATCTCCCTTCTGGTGGTTGCAGGCATAAAAAAACCTGCCGAAGCAGGTTTTTTTATCAGAACATCGCGCCAGGCGGCACGTCTTTGAAGGTGTTGCAGTAGTTAGCCCACATGCTTTTGAGGATTTTGCGCAGTTTCATTGTGATGCTCCATTAACTTGTTATACAACTTTATCGTCAATGTGCCTATAATATGACCACCATCACAAAAATCAATATTTTTGTGACTCACATCACAATTTTTTCTGCATTCAGCCACGCGGTTAGCCGACAATCTCGCGCACGAAAGCCTCGATCTCTTTGTCCTGACAGTTTTCAAAGAAGCACTGCTGGAAGCGCTGGCCGGAAACGGCGGTTTTTACCAGCTCAGGATCGATTGCCCGCAGCGTGTCCAGATAGTTCTCTTTGACCACAGCCGCTTTCACCTGATTCAGGATCCCCGCATTACGTACCTGAGGCTCTTTGCGCTCTGGCGGATAACCTTCTCCCTTGCGGCCGGTGAACGCCTTTTCGAAGATAAAGCGAACGTTCAGCTCTGCGCCCCAGCCGAAGCCTTTGGCAAACGGCAGGGCAAGCGCGTTACCGTTGTTAATCTGGGCGAAGAGAAACGCATCTGCAGGGTCGATACAGTAACCGCAGATCACGCCCGGGTGGATATTCAGCGACATCAACGCCCCCTGGCCCGTTCCACACCCAGTCACCACAAAATCAACGGCCTTCGCATTGAGTAAAATGCTCGCCATGATCCCCAGATGGATATAGGTCAGATGATGGTCGTTCTCATCGCTCATGCCAACGTTATACACCGGGAACCCTTTTTCGTCGGCGACCGTTTTTAACTCTTTCAGAATCACTGGATTTTTTGCGGCCTGGCTGTTTTCCATCATCAGTGCGATTTTCATTGTCTCTCTCCTGAATGCGTTGCGGGCGAGCCCATCATGGATACCTTTTCATCTTCACCCTACTATCACACAAACGCACTTTCAAATTAAATGAAAGATTGTTTTAAAAAACTAAAGAGGACTCACACTTTTGTTGATGACAGGTCTGAGCCCGGCCCGTTGCAAAGAGAAAGGGCAGATTGTCCGGCTATTCCGGGCATTGAGGCGGACAGCGAGGGGTACGATAACGTATTTCCCTCCACTCAGAGCGAACCATGAAAAGAGTCTTCGTTGTCGGCACGGTCCTGCTGCTCGCGGGATGTAGCATCAACCGCCAGGCACAGGTGAGCAGTCTGGATGCGCCAAATGGCATAGTCCGCCTTGACTATGGTCAGGCCGCCCTGCAAAACGCCTGGTCTGATGAATATGTGAATAACGGCACCGCAACCAAAGCGTGCCAGGGCATGGGATATGCCACCGCCTCCTCCTATGGGCAGCCCATTAAAACCTGCACCCTGATTAGCGGCTCACTGTGTCTGAACGAGAGCGTGACCATTCAGTACAAATGCATGGGTTATGCTGTTAAACCGGCCACCAGTAATCCGTGGTATTAATCTGCGCTGCCAGTTTTGGCTGGCAGCCCGTTAAAATAAATAATTCTCATTTAAAAATATAAATATCGCCAATGCGTTTTATTCCCATTCGTATTTTTAAATAAACAAATATTTATTTTACGTTTTGCATATAATTAAATAACAAATTATAGTGTCGCTCATTGTGAACCAGAAATAATAAACCGGAGCGTCACCATGCTGAAAACTGAAATGATCGACAAGCTCAATGCACAAATGAATCTTGAGCTTTTTTCCTCCCTGCTCTACCAGCAGATGAGTGCCTGGTGCAGCTATCACAGCTTTGAAGGTGCCGCCGCGTTCCTACGTCGTCACGCTCAGGAAGAGATGACCCATATGCAGCGTCTCTTTGATTATCTGACAGATACCGGCAGCCTGCCGCGCATTGATAACGTGGCATCACCGTTTGCGGAGTATGGCTCACTTGATGAACTCTTCCGCGCTACCTACGAGCACGAGCAGCTGATCACCCAGAAAATTAACGAACTGGTGCATGCGGCAATGACCAGCCAGGATTATCCAACCTTTAATTTCCTGCAGTGGTATGTGGCCGAACAACACGAAGAAGAGAAACTGTTTAAATCGGTTCTGGATAAATTATCGCTGGCCGGTAAAACCGGTGAAGGTCTTTACTTTATTGATAAAGAACTCTCTACGCTTGATACCCAGAATTAATATCGATACGGCGCTGACTTTCAGCGCCGTATTTTTTTACATGCAACCTGCGCAACTGGTGCAGCGCCAGTCATGCGGATTTACGGCCTGGAAAAAGTACCGGTAGTTTGCCGCCTCAAGCGGGATCCCGGCGTCGAAGAATAAATCCGTCAGCCAGTCCACGTTTTCGATTATCCACTCATCCTCTTTTAACCCCTGTGCAAAGGTCTCATCCTCAGGATCGATAATCGAATAAATCGCCCATGTGCCCATATCCTTTTCACGTCGGGATTCCGGCAACGTCAGCGCCGTATTCTGCCAGCTGATGATCCAGTGGCCGTGACATAGCAAATTGCCTCCCCGGCTCCAGGCCGCTGTGAATGGATTTTCCCCCGCCATCAGACCCTCATTTTATTTTATGTTTTGCAATTTTTGTTTAAATTACGCCTGATTTTCACGCGATCCTATTGTCCTTATGAAGTAGCCTTACACCTCCGAAGGATCAGAGAGTTACCTGAAGAGCCTCGCCCGGCTAAAATCGTAAAGTTAAAGTTACACTTCTTGTAACGGTGATTTGACGAAATACGGCTTTTCCCTTACTCTGCGCCGCAGATTTTGTCGCGATCGTGAAGCGTTGTAGAGGAAAGCGTGAAAAACAGAACCCTGGGAAGTATTTTTATCGTCGCCGGAACGACGATTGGCGCAGGAATGCTGGCGATGCCGCTGGCCGCCGCGGGCGTCGGATTTGGCATGACATTACTGCTGCTGGGTACGCTCTGGGCATTAATGTGTTACACCGCGCTGTTGCTGCTTGAGGTTTATCAGCACGTCCCCGCCGATACCGGGCTGGGTTCGCTTGCGGCACGCTATCTGGGCCGTTACGGACAGTGGGTGACAGGCTTTAGCATGATGTTTCTGATGTACGCCCTGACCGCTGCATATATCAGCGGTGCCGGGGAATTGATCGCTTCCAGCGTCAACGACGGGTTCGGTGCTGACATTACGCCAGCGACGGGGGCCATCTTCTTTACGCTCATCGGCGGCGGCGTGGTCTGTGTGGGCACCTCGCTGGTCGATCTGTTTAACCGTTTTTTATTCAGCGCCAAAATTCTTTTTCTGATTGTGATGCTGGTTCTGCTGGCACCGCATGTTCATAAGGTTAACCTGCTGACGCTGCCGCTGGAAAAAGGCCTGGCGCTTTCCGCGATCCCGGTCATTTTTACCTCATTTGGCTTCCACGGCAGTGTGCCAAGCATTGTCAGCTACATGAACGGTGATATTCGCAAGCTTCGCCGCGTGTTTGTTATCGGTAGCGCCATCCCGCTGATTGCCTACATTTTCTGGCAGCTGGTGACGCTGGGCAGTATCGACTCTTCCACCTTTATTGGCTTGATGGCGGAACACGCCGGTCTGAACGGTTTCTTGCTGGCGCTGCGTGAAGTGGTAACTTCTCCACACGTTGAGCTGGCGGTGCATCTGTTTGCCGATCTGGCGCTGGCCACCTCCTTCCTGGGCGTGGCGCTCGGTCTGTTTGATTATCTGGCAGATCTGTTCCAGCGTCGCAATTCCGTCACCGGCCGCTTACAGACAGGGGCGATCACCTTCCTGCCTCCGCTGGCCTTTGCCCTCTTCTACCCGCGCGGGTTTGTCATGGCGCTGGGGTATGCGGGGGTGGCTCTATCCATCCTTGCCCTGCTGCTCCCTTCTCTGCTGGCGTGGAAGAGCCGCCAACAGCATGCCCGGCAAGGGTACCGGGTGGCAGGTGGAAAGCCGCTGCTGTGCATTGTGTTTGCCTGCGGGGTCGTCATTATTCTGGTGCAATTTTTGATTGCGGCGGGAATGCTGCCGGAAGTGGGGTAAAAAAAAGGGGCTATCAACAGCCCCTTTTTTATCAGTGTAAGCAACAGCTCTTAAACTTCTTCCCGCTGCCGCACGGACACGGATCGTTACGCCCGACCTTTGTGCCGTTAACAATCGGTTTCTTCGCTTCCGGTTGCTGTGGGTTAGCAGACCAGTAGTCGTATAAACGCAGCGCCGCTGGCTGGATACGCTCAATGCTGGCGATGTACTCCTCTTCGCTCAGCGCGTCCAGCTTCTCGCTGTTCTCTTCTGAGCCGTGAAGCGCGATAACATCCAGATCCGCTTTCAGCTCTTCTGGCAGTGCAGACCAGTCGGTCAGCGACACGCCGCGCATATAGCCATAACACCACTCTTCCACAACGGTGTAGCTCTGGCCGTCCACGTCGTTATAACCAAACATCGGCTCAAACTGATCCGGGTATTCGCTCAGGCGCTCAGCAATGTCGTTCATATGCTTAAAGCAGAGATCGATAAAACGGTTCATTTCTCGATCGTTTTTCCAGCGCGGGATATATTTCTCGCCGCCCCATACCGCCACCAGCCAGGTGTCTGGCTCGACAACCACGGGGCCGGAAAGCACTGCCGTAAGCATGCCGTCCAGTTCGGACACGTCAATCACGGACGCATCGTCATGACCGTAAGACATTAACGTCTCTTCCAGCCACGCCATTTCGCTTTCATTTAATGGGCCTTCAGTCATTGCTGACACTCCTGATCAAAAAGGAAAGGATCCTAGCACATATCGTACGCCTTTCCCGGCGGAAGTTACGGGAATTATTGCTGCAAAAACGTGCAAATCGTGACCCTTGCACAACTTATGGGCTTTATTGTTAACGAGATGTGATCTCCGCTGTAATTTCAGTGCGTCCCGCAAGGCTGCGTACAACGGCGCTCTATACTCAACATGTCGCAACGCCGTCAACAGGTTAACCATTCTGGCAACGATTTTGCTTAATCTTCAGCACGCGACACTGCGCATGGAAACCTCGCCGTATTAAGCAGGATGCTGACCGTATCTTGTTCGTAACATCATTTTTCTCGCTCGTGTTTTTGATTGGCTGCGCCGCCGGGCGTTCGGGTTTACACCGTGGTGCAAAAACCTCATTGCTAAGGAACACAATAATGTCGCTGAAATTAATCAGAACTCCTCTTTCTCTTGTGTTGGCCGGTTGTCTGGTGACGGCATTTTCCGCCCGGGCAGATATTGTCATTGGCGTGGCCGGGCCATTTACAGGCCCCAATGCCACCTACGGCGATCAGTACTGGCATGGCGCAACACAGGCAGCAGAGGACATTAACGCCGCAGGCGGGATCAACGGTGAAAAAATTAAGCTGGTTCAGGGAGATGATGCCTGCGAGCCCAAGCAGGCCGTTGCCGTCGCCAACCGTTTAGTCGACCAGGATAAGGTCAACGCGGTGGTCGGTCATTTCTGCTCCTCGTCCACCATGCCCGCCTCTGAGGTGTACAGCGACGCGGGGATCATCGCCATCACGCCTGGCTCCACCAACCCGCAGATTACCGAGCGCGGCATGAGCGATATGTTCCGCATGTGCGGCCGCGATGACCAGCAGGGTCAGGTCGCCAGCGATTTCATTATCGACAAGCTGAAAGCCAAACGGGTGGTGATCATTCACGACAAAGACACCTACGGTCAGGGGCTGGCGGACGCCACCAAAGCCGCACTGGCAAAACGCGGCGTGCAGGACGTAATGTACGAAGGGTTATCCCGCGGTGAAAAAGACTTTAACGCCCTGGTCACCAAAATTGGGGCGCAAAAACCGGACGTCGTCTTCTTCGGGGGCTGTCACCCTGAAGCCGGCCCGCTGGTTCGCCAGATGCGTGAACAGGGCGTGCAGGCAAAATTCTTCTCCGGCGACTGTATTGTCAACGAAGAGATGGTGACCGCGGCGGGAGGACCGCAATATACCAACGGCATCTATATGACCTTCGGTAAAGATCCGCGCCTGATCCCGGACGGTAAAGCGGTAATTGAGAAATTCCGCGCCGGTAAATTCGAACCGGAAGGATACACCCTCTACTCCTATGCCTCCGTGCAGGCTATCGCCGCGGCATTCAAGGCGACGGGCGGCAAGGACTCAGCCAAAGCCAGCGAATGGCTGAAGGCTAATTCCGTCGATACGGTGATGGGCAAAAAAGCCTGGGACAGCAAAGGCGATCTGAAAGTCTCTGACTACGTGGTGTATCAGTGGGACGACAAAGGAAAGTATAAGGAAGTGCCGTAACGGGACGGAGTCACGCTCAACGTCGGCAGGGCCGCCTGCCGACGCAAACAACACATCAGGCTGCGCGGTTTATGCGGCCGTTATAAAGAGCGCGCTAAGATGAGTACATTCTTCCTGCAACAGTTAATTAATGGCTTAACGCTGGGCTCCGTCTACGGACTCATCGCCATCGGTTATACGATGGTGTACGGCATCATCGGCATGATTAACTTCGCCCACGGCGAAGTGTATATGATCTCTGCCTATCTCTGCGCGATTGGCCTGGCGCTGCTCTCCTTCTTCGGCCTGCAGTCGTTCCCTCTACTGATCCTCGGCACGCTGGTATTCACCATCGTGGTCACCGGAGTGTATGGCTGGACCATCGAGCGCATTGCCTATAAACCGCTACGCAACTCCACCCGTCTGGCACCGCTGATCTCCGCCATCGGCATGTCGCTTATCCTGCAAAATTACGCGCAACTGAGCCAGGGGCCGCGTCAGCAAGGGGTTCCCACCATGCTGGATGGCGTGATTCGTCTGCATCTGGGAGAGGGGTTCGTGCAGATTACCTATACCAAAGTATTCATTCTGGTCGCCTCCTTCGCCGGGATGTTATTGCTCACCTGGATTATCAGCCATACCCGGCTGGGACGCATGTGTCGTGCGGTACAACAGGATCGAAAAATGGCCTCCATTCTGGGGATAAATACCGACAGGATTATTTCTCTGGTATTTGTCATCGGCGCGGCAATGGCCGGTCTGGCCGGGGTGCTCATTACCATGAATTATGGCACCTTTGATTTCTACGTCGGGTTTGTGATTGGTATCAAAGCCTTTACCGCCGCGGTGCTCGGGGGGATCGGCTCTTTGCCCGGCGCGATGCTCGGCGGGCTGATTCTGGGGGTGGCCGAAGCTCAGTTTTCCGGCATGGTGAACTCGGACTACAAAGATGTGTTCTCGTTTGGGCTGCTGGTCATGATCCTGATTTTCCGCCCTCAGGGGCTGCTCGGCCGCCCTGTCGTGGCCAAAGTGTGAAGGAGAAAACGATGACATCACACGGTTTCTCCCTCAAGCGCTGCCTGCTGGACGCGATGTTTTCCGGGCTGATCGCATTGATTATTTTTGGCCCAATTGCGGGCGTGGTACTGGACGGGTATAGCTTTAACTTTGCCGGACAGCGCCTGGCCTGGATGGTTGGCACAGTGATGATTGGGCGTTTTCTGCTGAGCGCTTTTTTAAGTACCGCTGCCGGGGCCCGTTTTCAGGCGCGGTTCGAAGCCGACAGCGCGGGGGTATATGTTCGCCCGCCGGAATACAAAAGCCGTCTGCGCTGGGTTATTCCTCTGGCGATCGCCCTTGCGATCTGCTTCCCGTTTGTCGCCACCAAATATCTGCTGACGGTTGCTATCCTCGGGCTGATTTACGTCCTGCTCGGCCTCGGCCTGAATATCGTCGTGGGTCTGGCCGGACTGCTGGATCTGGGGTATGTCGCCTTCTACGCCATCGGCGCTTACGGGCTGGCGTTGGGGTATCAATATCTGGGACTCGGATTCTGGAGCATGCTGCCGCTGGCGGCAATTATGGCTGCGGCTGCCGGTGCCCTGCTCGGCTTCCCGGTGCTGCGCATGCACGGCGACTACCTGGCGATTGTGACGCTCGGGTTCGGGGAAATTATCCGTCTGGTACTGAACAACTGGCTAACCTTCACCGGCGGGCCTAATGGCGTGTCAGCGCCGCCGCCTACGTTTTTCGGACTGGAGTTTGGTCGACGCGCCAAAGAAGGTGGCGTGCCATTTCATGAATTTTTCCATCTGACGTACAACCCGAATATGAAGTTTATCTTTATTTACGCGGTGCTGTTTCTGGTGGTGCTGCTGGTGCTTTATATCAAGCATCGCCTGACACGAATGCCAATTGGCCGGGCATGGGAAGCCCTGCGGGAAGATGAAATCGCCTGCCGCTCCATGGGCCTCAACCATGTGCTGGTTAAGCTTTCGGCCTTTACGCTGGGCGCGTCAACGGCCGGGATTGCGGGCGTGTTCTTTGCCACCTATCAGGGTTTTGTGAATCCAACCTCATTCACCTTTTTTGAATCTGCGCTGATCCTCGCCATCGTGGTATTGGGCGGCATGGGCTCTACGCTCGGAGTCGTGCTGGCAGCCTTTGTGCTCACCGTGACACCCGAGCTGTTGCGCAGCTTTGCTGAGTATCGCGTCCTGCTGTTTGGCATGCTGATGGTAGTGATGATGATCTGGCGTCCGCGCGGGTTGATCCGCATTAACCGCAGCGGGTTTGCCGTGCGTAAGGGCGTGGCGCCATGAATGGAACGATTTTAAGCGTAGAGCACCTGATGATGCATTTTGGCGGGATCAAGGCGCTTAATGACGTCAATCTCGACGTGCAGCGCGGTTCAATTACCGCCCTTATCGGCCCAAACGGCGCTGGCAAAACCACCGTCTTTAACTGCCTGACCGGCTTCTATAAAGCGTCCGGCGGGAACATTCTGTTTAATGCACGCAACAGTACGACCAACGTCATTCAGGTTCTCGGGCAAAAATTCCAGCCGGACGACTGGATTCACCCTGCACAGTTGGGGCAGCGCCTTTTCTATAAGATGTTAGGCGGGACGCATCTGGTTAACCGCGCCGGGCTGGCACGCACCTTCCAGAACATTCGTCTGTTCCGCGAGATGTCGGTCGTGGAAAACCTGCTGGTCGCACAGCATATGCGCGTTAATCGTAATTTGCTCGCCGGGATCCTCAATACCCCCGCTTACCGACGGGCAGAGAGCGACGCCCTGGACAGGGCCTTCTACTGGCTTGAGGTGGTGGATCTTGTGGAGTGTGCCAATCGCCTGGCGGGCGAGATGTCCTACGGCCAGCAGCGGCGTCTGGAAATCGCGCGCGCCATGTGCACCGGACCAGAGATGATCTGTCTGGATGAACCCGCCGCCGGGCTCAACCCGGTTGAAACGCACAAGCTGAGCAACATCATCCGTTTTCTGCGCGACCATCACGGCATTACGGTACTGTTGATTGAACACGATATGGGAATGGTGATGGAGATTTCGGACGACATCATTGTGCTCGACCATGGAGACGTCATCGCCAGGGGAAAACCCGAGCAGATCCAGCATGATGAAAAAGTGATCGCCGCGTATCTGGGCACCGATGAAAGCGAGGTCAATCTATGAGCGAACCGATGCTGGCCTTTCGCGAGGTGGACGTGTTTTACGGCGTGATCCAGGCGCTGAAACAGGTAACCCTTGAAGTAAACAAAGGGGAGACCGTGGCGCTGATAGGCGCTAACGGCGCGGGTAAATCGACATTACTGATGTCTATCTTCGGCCAGCCGCGTATTCGCAGCGGGCAGATCGTGTTTTGCGGAGAGGACATTAGCCATAAATCGACCCACTATGTCGCCTCCGAAGGCATTGCCCAGGCGCCGGAAGGACGACGCATTTTTCCCGATATGACCGTGGAGGAGAACCTGCTGATGGGGACCATCCCCATTGGCAGCCAGTTTGCAACGGAAGATATGCACACCATGTTTGACCTCTTCCCTCGCCTCAAAGAGCGGCGTAAACAGCGCGCGATGACCATGTCCGGCGGGGAACAGCAGATGCTGGCTATCGCCCGGGCGCTGATGAGCCGCCCTAAACTCCTGTTACTGGATGAACCCAGCCTCGGCCTGGCGCCGATTGTGGTGAAACAGATCTTTCAGACGCTGCGCGAACTGGCCCGCAACGGGATGACCATTTTTCTGGTGGAGCAGAACGCGCACCACGCGCTGAAGCTTTCTGACCGCGGCTACGTGATGGTTAACGGGCAGATCCGCCTGAGCGGCAGCGGTGAGGAGTTACTGGGGAATCAGGAGGTGAGGAAGGCGTATTTGGGCGGGGTGTGATGTCAAAGGCTGGTCATTAACTTCTTGAACAGCAGAGCGCGCCAACATTATTTATTTGTTGAATTTCCCTTTATCCCAGCCTTCACCGCGAGCAGTTAAATCGACCGATGGCGCAACCGCTATCCCCTCAGCATCATAAAAAAATGCGGAGGTCGTAAAATCGTATACGGTGCCATGAACGGTGAAAGAGATGTTATTTCCGATTCCATCAACTTTTGCTCGTGGCGTGTTCGCTGTAAGCGTGGGGGCAATGTGCTGTTTTTCGAGTCCCTCCAGGGGATCGCCGTCAAACTTGCTCGCCAAGAAATAGCGGTATACGTCCCCTGTTGTCGTGTCCGGTTCTGCGTATTCAGTGATATATAGCCACGTCCGCGGAGTGAGCTGACGAACCTCGTAAAGCTTGTCTCGCACAGTTAAGCGCTGAATATGCTGTAAATAGCAGTACATCGCGATCATAACGACCATAATCACCGTGGCGGTCCAATGCAGCACTCTAAAAGTGGTGCTGTTTAGCATAGTCTATTCCCTGTTTTATCCAGAACTGATCAATCGGGTCATCGCCGAACGGTGGGCCTTGCATGAAATTTCCCCATTCTTTTCTTGATGTGCCCGCTTTCCACTGCGCCGCACCAGCCTTTTTGTTTGTAATCCCACAGCCCTCTGTTTCTGACTCGCTGATAAAACCAAATATAAGCAAGCGGAGTTTCCATGTCCTGCACTTCACACCGCGCCCTCGCGAGCCTAATGTGTTCCCGCAAAATTTCCAGCCCACGGGGCGGGTAAATAGGTATACATATCATCATTATCCCTTTAGTCAGGCAAAACCAGAAACATAAGAACAATTGAGGCACGTTGTACTGCTTAAGATCAATTTATTAATTTTATTATTAATTTCAATAAGTAACGTCATTAAATCATTCCCATCAATGACACAGTATGAATTGCATGAGGTCCTGTTTTAAACGTTAATTGTCGTTTACTCACAAATGGAGTTTTGAAAATGGCTATTCCTGCTTATCTATGGCTTAAGGACTGAATCTTAACCCTTTAACGGAGCTACCCTATTCACGGCATAATTGCTAAAACCCGAGAGGAAGATAATTAAACACCCTCCAGTAATGACAAATGCTTTATATGTTTTCCAAATCTGGAACCCGTAGTTAAGGGGCGATCAGGAATATCAGGTATATCGAATAAGAGAGCGCAAAATGTACCTACGACTATATATGACAGAATCAAGAAAACAAATGCAACTCTCGGGCGAGGTGTCGGATCACTGAAATAAACTATCACTCTATTAGTTCTTTTAAAGGACAGAACTAAAATCACTAGACAAAGTGCACCACATCCCAGGAATACAATAAAGGTATTAAGGTTAAAATTTCTTAGAGTTAGTTTACCCAACAAGCTAGCGTAAAGGATAACTCCTAAAATTGAACAAATGAAACTTATAAAAAAACCACGGATACCTTCATAGTACTGCTCATTCCCTTCAAAAGGTATTTCAAGTTTTTCTTTAGCCACAAGCCGCTCCTTAAAAAGCTAAAACACCAAGAAAACTCAAAAATATAATCGGTCCACTTAGGAAAAACTTTAGTTAATTTTTTAAATTTTCCGCGCCGTGCAGAGCGCATATTATACGGAGAAACTATCCATGACGAACAAGCAGAACGTCATCTAGTTACATCCATACATGACCTGAGAGAAGTTGATTCAGCAGCACATATCGCTGCTAAGTTCCTGCCAGTTGCATCAGCTCAGCTTATGAATGCACTTGCCAACCGTCTCGACATCACCATGTGTAGCACTTTGTGAGGCGATAGCGCAGTGCAAGAAACTGGCCGACCAAAACGATATCCTCCAAGAAGAGGAAGCGAGAAGAGCGCGTAGAAGGCAGGAAAAGCCGAAGCATGGCATTAAAAGGCATCCCCTCCCTTCCCCCTTTCGCGTGGGCTGTTCCCTCGTCACCTACGCGTGACATTTGCTTAGATTTTTGCGCATTTGCCGATTCTGCTCCCAACCGCGCCATCACTGGTCGGAAAGGACATAAACAGCATCAAAAAAATTGTGCAAATTTGTGCACTGTTGTGCAGCAGCTAAGGGATGCAGTTTCTGGTTTGACTTGAAAATATTCCCCTCCAAAAAATCTGTGCATATGCGCGAATTAAATCTAGGATAGCTAATTACTTCTCATATATATTTTTAAGACACATTACTGTTATCAGGATTCTCGGTTCTATTTCCTTTAACCAACTGTTCCATTTCTCTTTCTTGCCTTTCATTGATTAGTTTACATGCATCCTCTGATAAGAAATAAAGGTTACATATATTATTTGGTACCGCAATGATATTAAATGAGGCATTTAAAACTGAGTATAAATAAGGGTTGTCATTTTCAAAATCATATCGTGCCTTAATGACTTCAATATTGTTGTCGGAAACTTTTTCAATATTTACAGATAGTAATTCCTTTGATTTCCTCAAATCAAAATTACTTAATAAATCCAAATAGTACAATCCTGATCCATTTAAATTTAGATGACCTTCCTTATCAGTAATCTTTAAACCTCTTGAATGACTAAACGTATTAACCTTATCTTCAACCATATATTCTATCGTGATTACCTTGTCGGTTAATAAATCTTGAGGGTTATTAATGCAAATAATCTTCGCAACATTTGCATTGATACTATTCAGTACGCTTCGAATCCATTCATATATTAACCATTGACTATGGTTGTGAATATTCATTTCATAAGAAACCCCGTCTGTTGCGGTAATAATTTCCCTTTTATTTATTAAGAGACAAGTATCAATTCCATTCACTTCAGCTTCTAAAGAGATAGCATCTAATGGCATGATTAGCTCAAAGAGTTTCTCCACAGAAAATATTATTTCGTTTCTGTATTTATCAACCAGCGAGGGTTCTAATTCTGATTCAATTACGTTGCGCAATACTAAAGAATTTAATGACGAAATAATTGACTCCAGTTTTGACACAACTTGTTGTTTATTTTTGCTATCGGAGACGTTTGTATTAGTAATGAGTTTAAACAATTTTACAAAAGAGTCTCCATTCATATACGTCACAATAGAATTTAATTCATGCGTTAATATTGAAGTTGCATTTTTGAACTCAGGTACATCTCTGACAAATAAGAGATTGAATTGATTATTATTGAATGAACTTTGAGTAAGGATGAATGCAATCATCTTATATGTATCATTCGAAACCGATCTCCACGTTGCCTCTCCATCAGGAATTTCTCGAATTTTAGTTTCCGCATCAAACACCGAAAACTCCTGAGGAATTGAAAATAATACATCGTAAAGTTCTTTCTTATAATATAGTTCTTGCAAAAACTTAGCATTCACCCAAGATTTCAATAAAGAAATTAAGTCGTTAAGCTCTTCTTTGAACTCCCCTTCCTTTTTTTCAACATGTTCTATCCGCATAATTAACAAAGTTACTACTTCAAATAAGCAGCGTAACATTTTACGTTGCATGTCGTTCAGTGTGTCATGTTCTGTCTTATTAGTAAGATCTAAGTATTGCAATCTATTAGTAACAAAATCAGTATCAACTTTGAATGCTGCATAGTTATTATAAACTAAGTTTCGCAAAACTATTGATATATATAAATCTAAGAACACATAATTTGATTCTTCCGAACGATACCTCACTCTGTGTTCAAAAAATCTAAAAACTCTTTTGTAAAAGTCGGAAAAATTACTCTTGCTATAAATATATCTCGCAAGACCAATCAATGACCGCATTATATTCGCTGCTTTCTCTAGATCGTTTTGGTTAATAGCCTCGTAAATCATTTTTTCAAAAAACTTTGCGAGCATTGATGTCTTCACAAGATCTTTGGTATTCGATGATGTTATTGATAAATCGATGTTTTTTAATGTGTCTATATAGTTTTCATTTGAAGTTAATTCATTAAAAATACGCACTCCAAAATCTAACGACCACTCATCACCATTTAGTAAACGGTTTCTTATGTTTTCTACAAGTGCTTCTTCAAACTTTTTAAAATCGCTATAAACATAAGGGATAGCGCTAAAAGTTAATCCTTTCTTCAAAATAGATTCAATTAGTGAAATGTGTTCTTCAGTTAAATCAGAATCAACAGTAGTTATGATCTTTATTGAAGAAGTTGATATGGGCGATAAAAATGACAAAGAGAGAAATAAGGTAGGGGTGTGTTTAAGATTAAACCCCATAAGTTTATTTGAAAGTTCATTGAACACCTTCGGGTCGTAACCTGAAATAGCAATATCGGCTCCTTCAGGGAAAACATTTAATGTTATAGAATCATCACTCCAGTAGAAAGCACTCTGATCATTACTGTAGTAAGTGCAATTAGAAATCACATTGGAAAATTCTTTAGTAATTTCCTGACGTTGCTTGTTTACCTCGTTATATTTTTTTCCCGTAGAGCGTATAGAGTCCAACAAAACCCCATTAATAATGCCAGATTCTTCTGTTATATTATAAAGTCTATAATACATCATCCCGTATTTAATAATAAAAAACAATGAGAAGAAAGACGAAATAAAATACCCAATTAAACCGCTACCAATAAGAAGTAAAAAAACACCACATAAAAGGCTGCATACTGATTGGACACTAAACCCTAAAAAGTTATATTCTCTTAGTAAAAGCACTTTAGACAAAGACTCGAAACCATGCTCAGACGTTTTAGAAACTTGATCAACAAACATTCCCATGAAAGTTATAGATAAAGCAGCTATAGTACCATGTATTCCTAAAAAACTGCCCCAAACACCAGTAATCCAGCTGAGATAAGAATTATTATAAAAAGATGGGCTAATCAAAAGATATGTATATGGCTCATCGCAATAACGTGAAAAATACATTCCAGTAAGAATTAAAAAGGAAATCACTAAATAGAAAATTATTGTTTTCTTTACATTACCATAAATAACAGTCTGTTTGGGCTTACCATCTACTTCTATTTTTATAACATTCATAACCCATCCCACTTATAACAAGGCACCATTTTGCCTATCATTTAACATCCAAGGCTTTCTACAACCTTTCAAGTATTCTATCTCTATCTAAAATGTTCGCCATCTTTTGTTTAGTTGAAACTCCAAAGCCCGCATCCAATCGATTGTTAATCGTCAGCCCCCCATCTTTAACCGCGAAGATCAGATTACCATAGCCAATATGCACTCCCGTAATTAATCATTTTATCATCCCAACTCCGGCATCAATTCCATGCAGGCCGAGAAGTTCTTTAATAAAAACTCTTTTATGGTTAGTCTGGCTCCCTCATCCCGTTGCGGTAGCTGTTTTTTACGCTTACTCTACATATCATCACTAAGCTGTTGTGCCAGTTCTCTCTTTCCCTGCCGAGAGAGTGCATGCAAATTCACCGTCACGTCCTCAATTGGTAGCGTCACCACCAACTGCTCTGCTAACTCGCTGGCGAGATTTTCAACATTGTCGGCACCTAAAACAGATTCCTGCGTATAGTTATTGACAGAACTCCGGGGTGCGCCGCTGCCGCCTGAAAAACCAACGTCAACGGCCACACTGTTAGCATTCTGACGCTTCGGCACGATTTGCATTGAGTGGTGCGGGTGAAGATCAAAGAGTCATTGTCCGTAATCGGGCAGTAAATACCAGTGATTCGCAGGACGTTATCGCCGTTGGCGTTTCCGTTTTCGATGGTTTCATAGTTCAGCCGGATGTGCAGCTTATCGCGATCAACCAACGGGCCCCTCTGGCTACTCGGAGATGAAACGGCTGGGTGAGTGGGAGGGTGATAACCCGCTTTCAAGTATCAGGCAGTTTAAGGAATGACATCAGGAGCTGGCTTTTCTTTACGAGGAGGAAATTGATCGGCTTCTTGAAACTTGTGACCAGTCAGCAAACAAAGATTTGGTAATTATCGTGCGGATTTGCCTGACCACAGATACATACTGGAGTGAAGCACAGGACTCAAAACAATCTCAAATTCTTCCCGGACGTCTGACCTTTACACAGACCAAAAGTAAGAAGAACCGACAGTACCCATTTCATCGCAGTTACAAGAAATGCTTCCCAAAAAACGCGGTTCACTCTTTTCCTCTACATATGAGGCTTTCAAATCAGCACTTAGACGGACCGGGATAGAGCAGCCTAAAGGTCAGCGCCCCCATGTGCCCAAACATACCTTTGCCAGCCACTTTATGATGCGTGGGGGAAACAATCTTACATTGCAGCAAATTCTCGGCCACAATATGATCATGATGACGATGAGATACGCTCACTTCGCTCCAAATCACCTTGACGTAGCCGGCCACTAAACCGCTTTGATAATCGGGCTCAGAACATTTAAATCATCACTGCCATGCTGCTACCATTTTACTGCCATCGACCCAAGTTACAGACACAAAAAAACCACCTTTCGGTGGTTTCACGACACTGCTTATTGCTTTGATTATTCTTTGTTTCCCATGGTACCCGGAGTGGGACTTGAACCCACACAGCGCGAACGCCGAGGGATTTTAAATCCCTTGTGTCTACCGATTCCACCATCCGGGCTCGGGAAGAAAGTGGAGGCGCGTTCCGGAGTCGAACCGGACTAGACGGATTTGCAATCCGCTACATAACCGCTTTGCTAACGCGCCGTAAAACTTTTTCAAACTGACACCCGCTATCGCGCATGTCTTTAATCTGGAGCGGGAAACGAGACTCGAACTCGCGACCCCGACCTTGGCAAGGTCGTGCTCTACCAACTGAGCTATTCCCGCATGTCATCAAGTTAACTGCTAACCACTTGATTTCATTATCGTCCGGCTAACTGTGCCGCCGTTCGATGCGTTGCATTCTACTGATATGACGTGATGAGTCAACGTTATTTTTTGCATCCCCGGATCGTTTGCTGAAAATTACGGCGAAACGATCACTGTTCAAGCAAATCTCCGCGCGCCGCGTTCAAATATTGCAGCATTGACCACAGGGTCAGCACCGCGGCAACCCACAGCAGGCCGATTCCCGCCCACTCTACCCAGGCGTTCGGACGCCACAGCATCCAGACCAGCGCCGCCATTTGCGCGGTGGTTTTCACTTTACCGATCCAGGATACCGCCACGCTGCTGCGTTTACCCAGTTCAGCCATCCATTCACGCAGTGCAGAGATGATGATCTCGCGTCCAATCATGGTGGCGGCTGGCAGTGTCACCCACCAGGTATGGTAATGTTCAGCCACCAGCACCATGGCAATAGCCACCATCACTTTATCGGCCACCGGATCGAGGAAAGCACCAAAACGGGTGCTTTGGTTCCAGCGGCGCGCCAGATAACCATCAAACCAGTCGGTGACCGCGGCAACCAGGAAAATCAGCGCACAGGCAAAAGGGGCCCAGACAAACGGCAGATAAAACGCGAGTACAAAGAACGGGATAAGCACGACGCGAAAGAGAGTGAGCAACGTAGGGATGTTATATTGCATAATGACGGTAACTATTTGTTGTCAGTAAAATTTAGCTCTATGTTGCTACAGAGCCCTCAATGTTTCAACGAGTAGTAGATCTTTTCTGCCAGCCCTTGCGAAATACCCGGCACTTTTGCAATTTCCTCCATGCTGGCGTTGAGTAATCCTTGCAATCCGCCCATATACTTCAGCAGCATCTGGCGACGTTTTGGCCCAACGCCTTCAATGGTCTCCAGCGTGCTGGTGTTTTTCACCTTCGCCCGTTTTTTACGGTGACCGCTAATGGCGTGATCGTGTGACTCATCGCGAATATGCTGAATAACATGCAGCGCCGGGGAATCCGGCGGCAGGCTAAAGCCTTCACCTTCCGGCTCGAAGAACAACGTCTCCAGCCCGGCTTTACGATCGGCCCCTTTTGCCACCCCCAACAGCAGGGGATGGTTTTTATCCCAGCTGACATCCAGGGATTCAAAGACCGCCTTCGCCTGGCCGAGTTGCCCTTTCCCGCCGTCAATCAGGATCACATCCGGGATCTTGCTCTCTTCAATGGCTTTACCATAGCGACGACGCAGCACCTGATTCATTGCCGCATAGTCATCCCCCGGGGTGATGCCGGTGATGTTGTAGCGACGATACTCAGCACGCAGCGGACCGTTCGCATCGAACACCACGCAGGAAGCAACGGTCTGCTCCCCCATGGTATGGCTGATGTCGAAACACTCCATGCGTTTCACTTCCGGCAATTTCAGCAGCGTCGCCAGAGCCGTTAAACGCTGACTCACCGTCGACTGCTGGGAAAGTTTGGTGCTGAGCGCTGTCGCGGCATTGGTACGCGCCAGCTTCAGATAACGCGCACGGTCGCCGCGCGGTTTGGTCTGGACATTCACCCGACGTCCCGCCAGCTCGGATAAGGAATCGGCCAGCAGGGTTTTATCGGCAAGGTTAAAATCAAGCAGGATCTCCGACGGTAGCGTGCGCATCTGGCTCCCCTGCAGATAAAACTGGCCGACAAACGTTTCAACCACTTCACCCAGCTCCGTACCGCCTGGTACTTTCGGGAAATAGCTGCGGCTGCCGAGCACTTTGCCCTGACGAATAAACAGCACATGCACACAGGCCAGACCGGCATCAAAGGCAACGCCGATCACGTCGAGATCGTCACCGGTGTTCGAAACAAACTGTTTCTCCGTCACCCGGCGCACCGCCTGAATCTGGTCACGTATGCGCGCGGCCTCTTCAAACTCCAGCGCGGCGCTGGCTTTCTCCATACGGGCAATCAGTTGGGTCAGGACCTGATCGTCTTTACCGGCTAAAAACAGGCGCACGTACTCAACCTGCTGCGCGTACTCTTCTTCACTCACCAGCCCGGCGACGCAGGGCCCCAGACAGCGGCCAATCTGGTACTGCAGGCACGGACGCGAGCGGTTACGGTAGACACTGTTTTCGCACTGACGAACAGGAAAGATTTTTTGCAGCAGCGCCAGCGTCTCACGCACGGCATAGCCGTTAGGAAACGGCCCAAAGTATTCACCCTTCGCATGTTTCGCACCACGGTGCATCGCGAGCCGGGGATGGGTATCGCCGCTCAGAAAAATAAACGGGTAGGATTTATCATCCCGGAGCAGAACGTTATAGCGCGGCTGATAGAGCTTAATATAGTTGTGCTCAAGCAGGAGTGCTTCTGTCTCCGTATGGGTGACGGTGACATCAATATTCTGGATGAGCGCGACCAGCGCTTCAGTCTTACGGGAGGCAAGGTTGCTGCGAAAATAGCTGGAGAGGCGTTTCTTGAGATCTTTCGCCTTCCCCACGTAGATAACCGTACCGCCAGCGTCATACATGCGATAAACGCCAGGCTGGCTGGTCACGGTTTTCAGAAATGCTTTTGAATCAAATACATCACTCACTGACTTAATAACGTCTCCGCATTACACAGACCATGACGGATGGCAAGATGAGTCAGTTCAACATCACCGTGGATGTTCAGTTTACTGAACATCCGATAACGATAGCTGTTCACCGTTTTCGGGCTGAGATTCAGTTGCTCCGAGATCTCATTTACCTTCTGGCCTTTGGTGATCATCAGCATAATCTGCAATTCACGCTCAGACAAACTGGCAAACGGAGATTCGGTTTTCTCCGGCTCAATCTGGCTCAGCGCCATTTGTTGCGCAATGTCGGAAGCAATGTAACGCTGGCCGGCAAAGACGGAACGAATCGCGTTCACCACTTCCTGCGGCGCGGCGCCTTTACTGAGGTAACCTGCCGCCCCTGCCTGCATCACCTTCGCAGGAAGCGGGTTTTCGGTATGTACGGTCAGCATGATGACTTTTGTGTCAACAAAGGTACGCGCGATTTTGCGTGTTGCTTCAAGCCCACCGATACCGGGCATGTTCATATCCATCAGCACCACATCGGCTGAATTGGTGCGGCACCATTTAACGGCATCTTCGCCACAGCACGCCTCACCGGCAACTTTAATACCTTTTATATCTTCAAGAATGCGTCGTATCCCTGCGCGCACCAGTTCGTGGTCATCAACAAGAAGGACGTTGATCAAAGGGAATGTCTCCAGAATAGGGATAACGCTACTGAGTGATAATTGGCTTTATATTAACGTTTTTCCTCACAAGATTAAAACGTTAAAAAACCGGCTATTCGATTTCGCTCGCGTTTTTGGAAATTAGCCTGTACAGATGCTGGAAAGAAAGCCCGCGCGGTGAGCGCTTGTACGGCTTTTTTTAAGCATCTGTATTCAAAAGGTTACAAAAATCGCTGCCCCGTCACGGTCAAAAAAACAGTTCTCAAATTTTTGTAACAATAATTAACGGCAAGCGAACCGGCCATAAACAATTAATAATCTTCGACCCTGTACAGTTTACTGGCACGCGGTGTTTATGCAAATAAACACCCTGCGGAAAAGTATGAAAAACAACCGCTGCATTTTTTGGAACAGCTTGTGGTATACTCCGCCGCCTTGACTTGCATCATCGCGCGCGAGCGCTGTTTTATAACGAGGAAAATAAATGAGCACACCTGAATTTGCAACTGCGGAGAATAGCCAGGAACTGGCCCAGGAAGTCAACTGCCTGAAAGCCCTGCTGACGCTGATGTTACAGGCAATGGGTCAGGCTGACGCCGGACGTGTGATCATTAAAATGGAAAAGCAAATCGCGCAGATGGAAAACCAGGCTGAGTCAGCGGTATTTGCCAATACCGTTAAGCAAATTAAACAAGCCTACCGTCAGTAAAAAAAACGGCTGAATGTGTTGCATTCAGCCGTTATCTCGTCTGGCACGCAGAACGTTCTCTCTGCTCAGATTAACCCTGTCGCCGCCGCGTAACACGCAATCTGCGTCTTGTTTGGCGCGTTGAATTTCTTCTGCATATTCTTCTGATGGAAGTTAACGGTATTCTCCGAGATAGAGAGAATGATCGCTATTTCCGCTGATGTCTTCCCTTCCGCAGTCCATTTCAGAATTTCCCGCTCACGTTTGCTGAATTTCATTTCGGGTGGCATCACCATCTCATCTTCAAAACGCAGCAGGCTGGTTAACGCCATTTGCAGCAGCATCTGCAACCGCAGCTCTAATTCTTCGCTGGTGATCGCGCCCGCCTGAACGCTGGTACACGAAACGGACAGGAAACCGAGCGCGTGATTTGGCAGCATCAGGCACTGTGTTATTCCCTTACGCAAGCCATGGTCGCGTGCGCCATTCCATAATGCCTCAGCGTCCGCGAATAATTCATCCGTCCAGGGTAAATGGCCCTGAATGAAATTCTCCGGTTTGAGCACCGGATCAATGGCGAAATAATTCTCTGACTGATATTGCGCCATCCACCGTTGTGGATACGTGGCGTGTACAGATATCCTGGGGCGCGTAAATGGCACAGGATGGCGTACACAGAGTGCGTAATAATCAAATTCGAGCGCCTGAGTTTGTCGCTGTAGTTCCTGATATACCTCACTGGCACTGGTCAGTGCCTGAAACCGGAGGAAGCAATCCCGTCGCCAGGTGAAAAAGTCTGAATCCTTCATACTTACTAAATGAAGCCTCTGAAATGATATTCATTATTAAGGTGAATATAACCTAACACATAAAACTTATTTCTAACCACAAAATATCGGCAATAACACAATTAACTTTAGTTTTGATAAGGTTTATCTGTACTGAGCGGAATAAAAAAACATGGCAGACGAAACCGCGAGAGAATAATTTGCTCCAGAAGAAAAATCTGGAGCAAATGCGTGCAAAAATGCTACTGCATAAGGAATTTTTCAAGGAATTGACGGGTTCGCGGCTGTTGCGGGTTGGCAAATAAACTTTTTGCCGGCCCCTGCTCCACAATCCGTCCTTGATCCATGAAAATAGCCCGGTCGGCGACGTCACGGGCAAAGCTCATTTCGTGAGTCACAATGACCATGGTGCGTTTTTCCTGTGCCAGCTGTCGAATAGTGTTAAGCACCTCGCCCACCAGCTCAGGATCGAGCGCAGAAGTGGGTTCGTCAAAGAGGATCACATCCGGGCGCATTGCCAGCGCGCGGGCTATCGCCACACGCTGCTGTTGCCCGCCCGAAAGACGACGCGGGTAGCTGGTCTCTTTTCCTGCCAGCCCCACTTTGGCAAGCAGTTCACGCGCGCGTGCCGTGGCTTCCTCTTTTGGTTCACCTTTCACAATCACCGGACCTTCAATAATGTTCTCCAGCACCGTCCGGTGCGGGAACAGATTGAAGCTCTGGAAAACAAACCCCACGTGCTGGCGCAGCTGGCGGATCAGGCCTTTTTGCTGGCTGATGGATTTACCGGTATCAATGGTGATCTCCCCAACCCGAATGGTGCCTCCCTCCGGCTGTTCAAGCAGGTTAATGCTGCGCAGCAGCGTGGTTTTTCCTGAGCCGCTCGGGCCGATAATCGCCACCACTTCACCCTGCTCCACCTCCAGATCGATCCCGTGGAGCACCGTTTGCCCGTGGAATTTCTTCACCAGGTTTTTAACGTCGATAGCACTCATTTTGGATCACGCTCCTGGCGGTTAAGCTGGTTTTCAAAATAGTTTTGCAGGGCAGACAGCACCGTCGCCATCACCCAGTAGATCAGCGAGGCAGCAAGATACATGGTAAACACTTCAAGCGTGCGCGAGGTGATAAGCTGCGCCTGACGGAACAGCTCCGGCACCTGAATCGTCGCCGCGAGCGAGGTGTCTTTCACCAGGCTGATAAAGCTGTTGCTGAGCGGCGGCAACGCCACCCGCGCCGCCTGCGGCAGAATGGCCCGGCGCAAGGTTTGCCACGGTGTCATACCGATACTGGCCGCGGCTTCCCACTGCCCTTTATCAATCGACGAAATTGCCGCACGCAGGGTTTCCGAGGTATACGCCGCCGTATTAAGCGACAGGCCAATCATCGCTGCCGGGATCGGGTCCAGTTCAATCCCGAACTGTGGTAAACCGTAGTAGATCATAAAGAGCTGCGCGATAAGCGGCGTGCCGCGAAACACAGAGATATAAAAACGAGCCAGCCAGCGCACCGGCCAGACGGACGACATACGCATTAAGGCCAGCACAAACCCGAGGACCAGGCCGAAGAACATGCCACCAATACTGAGCTGTAAGGTGAACACCGCGCCTTTCAGCAGGAACGGCAGCGAATCGATAACCAGTTGAATACTTTCTTGCATTATTATTTTTCGACCTGATTTTTAGACATTAGGATGATAGGCAAACAGCGCGGGCGCGCCGCCGGTGTGCACAAATAAAATCGGCCCTTCATCCTTAAAGCGTTTCTGCGCAATGCCATCAATAAGCCCGGCCATCGCTTTGCCCGTATAGACCGGATCCAGCAGTATGCCCTCAAGGCGCGCCAGCAGTTTAACCGCTTCCATTCCCTCTTCGTTCGGCGTGCCGTAACCCGGCGCAAAATAGTCGTCCCACAGCAGAATATCGGCCTTTGCCTTCAGCTCCAGCTGCTCTGCCACCGCCTGCTGCAAGCTCAGCACTTTGGGTTTCTGATCCGCAACGCTGCGCGATACCGTCACACCAATCAGCTCAACGTCGGGCAGCAGGTGCTCCAGCCCGACGGCCAGCCCCGCGTGCGTGCCTGCACTGCCAGAGGCAACCACCACTGACGAGAGGCTCACCGCCCCTTCGCACTGCTGAGCAATCTCCAGCGCGCTTTCCACATATCCCAGCGCACCCAGCGCATTCGAGCCGCCCACCGGAATGACATACGGACGAAAGCCCTGTGCTTCAAGGCGTGTGGCCAGCTCATCGAGCTGTGCGGTCGGGTCGGTCAACGCATCGACCATTTCAACCTGCACGTTAAAGAGATCCAACAGCAGACGGTTACCGTTGGTCAGGTAGTTCTCTGCCCGTGTACCGATTGGGTTTTCCAGCAACGCCACGCAGTGCAGCCCAAGTTTTGCCGCCACCGCCGCCGTCTGGCGAACGTGGTTGGACTGAATCGCCCCTGCAGTGACGAGCGTATCCGCCCCTTCACGCAGCGCATCAGCCGCCAGAAACTCCAGTTTGCGCAGCTTATTGCCCCCCATCGCCATTGGCGTCACGTCATCACGCTTAATAAAAATATCGCGTCCTAAATAGTCAGAAAATCGCGGCAGATACTCCAGCGGCGTCGGCGCGCCGATAAACTCCAGGCGGGGAAAGCGCGTTAAATTCTGTAGTGACATGGGTTCTCCGGTAACTCAGACAAAATGTGATATTTTTCATTATGCACGCAGACGCGTAAGAAATAAAAAAGGCGCTTTTAAAAGCGCCTTTTTTTAACGTCAAAGACTTATTTGGTGACGTCTGCCCCAAACCACTTCTCAGAAAGCGCTTTCAGGCTGCCGTCTTTTTGCATATCCGCAATGGCGGAGTCGATCGCCTTGACCAGGTCTTCGTTACCTTTACGGACAGCAACCCCGGATTCCTGACGAGAGAACGCATCACCGGCGACCGCCAGGGTGTTGTTGGTTTTCTTCACCAGATCCAGTGCCGCCAGACGGTCAACCAGGATGGCATCGATACGGCCAACGCGGAGATCCTGGTATTTTGTCGGGTCATCATCATAGGTGCGGATATCCACACCCTGAACGTTCTGGCGCAGCCACTCTTCGTAGTTGGTTCCCAGACCGACACCGACTTTTTTACCTTTCAGATCCGCGGCCGTTTTGATTGAGCCTTCGTTGCCTTTCTTCACCAGCGCCTGGATACCGGACACGGTGTACGGCGTGGAGAAGTCATACTTCTTCTTACGCTCGTCAGAAATGGTCACCTGGTTAATCACCACATCAATACGTTTGGAATCCAGCGACGCCAGCATACCGTCCCATTTGGTCGGTTTCAGGGACGCTTTCACGCCAAGGTGTTTCGCCAGTTCTTCTGCAAATTCCACTTCGAAACCGGTCAGTTTACCGTCATCACCCTGGAAGCTGAACGGAGGATAGGTTCCTTCCAGCCCGACCAACAGCGTACCGCGCTCTTTCACTTTGTTAAGCAGGTTCTCTGCGGCGAAGGTTTTCACGCTCATTCCCGCGACCAGCGCAACGGCCATAACGCCCATCAGCGCCTGACGACCCAGAAGTGCTAATTTCATAAGTACCCCGATATAGTGGAATTTTTGTGTAGTGTAGAGAAATCGCCTGCAAGGTCAAAGGCGACTGCGCTACATCTTATTCTTTTTTAATATATATCAGAAGTTGTCCCGGCGTGGGCTTTCTGCTTTACCGCCGCCGGCATTTGGACCTTATATTGTGCGTACTTGCGCAGCGCAATACGGTAGTTATTGGTACTGGTCGCAGGCAGCCACGGCTCCAGGTTTTCATCCAGGTAGCCGGTCTTGAGCAGATCGCGGGAAATATTATTCACGGTCAGATGCTGTCCCAGGCGACGCAGGCGAACCACGTATTCGCGAACGGTCCCGTGGCTCATCTCGGTCTGTTCAAACAGGAACTGTTTGAAACCGATAATATCGAAGAAGTCGCTTTGCTCTTTGCAGTGGAGATCGCCACAGAAACGGCAAAGCGCCACCCACTCTTTCTGCTCTTCGAGCCACGCGGCTTCGTCCATCAACGTGTCGAGACGAGAAATCGCAATTTTGTTGACGATTTCGCCACGACGAACCAGCGTGATACGATCGAGTAACTTGTTACAGTGGGCGCAATGCGTCTGGCTGTGTTTAAAGTCTTTCAGGTAGCGGCTTAAAGGCCGTCTTTTAGATTGCTGCACCGTCATGATAACTCCTGGTTGTCAATACGTTGTGCGGCATTTTTCAGGTGAATCAATCACCTATAACTTACCCAGCTTGGTTCGTAAGCGTTTAATGGCCTGGCTGTGCAACTGGCTTACCCGCGACTCTCCCACTTCCAGAACAGCGCCAATCTCTTTGAGATTAAGCTCTTCCTGATAATAGAGGGTTAACACCAGCTGTTCGCGCTCTGGCAAAGCTTCAATGGCTTCCATCACGCGCTGGCGTAAATTACCTTCCATTAAATGGTGTAACGGGTTTTCTTGCTGATGCTCATCCGTCACCAGCTCGATGCTATCGCCATGCTCTTCGCGCCACTCGTCATAAGAGAAGAGTTGGCTATTATTGGTATCGAGCAACATCTGACGATACTCTTCAACAGGAATACCAAGCCGTTCCGCCACTTCCGTTTCCGTCGCGTTGCGTCCCAGTTCCTGTTCCAGCTGCCCCATCGCATGCGCCACTTCGCGCGCGTTGCGGCGAACACTGCGCGGCACCCAGTCCCGGCTGCGCAGCTCGTCCAGCATCGCACCACGAATACGCTGAACTGCGTAAGTGGTAAATGCCGTTCCTTGCAGAGCGTCGTATCGGTCAACTGCATTCAATAACCCGATACCGCCCGCCTGTAGCAGATCGTCCAGTTCCACGCTCGCCGGCAAACGCACCTGGAGGCGCAATGCTTCGTGACGCACCAGCGGGACATAACGCTGCCACAGCGAGTGTTTATCCATTACACCTTCAGCGGTATAGAGTGAATTCACGATAAACAGCCCTGCGTTAGTTGAGTTATCGGCATGATTATCCGATTCTGCAGGGCGTTCAATTGGATGAATAGTGGGTAAAATAAGGGGTTATTTGGGGGTTACCGATGCATGTCGGGATAACATGCATCCTGCAGCAGGAATAACGTCAGCCTTTTTTACACAGCAAGAATATGCTTGAACATAAATCAGGGTATTGATGGCCTAACTCGTAGCAGCCCTCAAGATATTGCGTCGAGATGATATCCGTCTGTAAAAGTTTATCCCACTGGAAATTAGCCAGCGCTTTGAAAAAAATACCTGTGCGATAAACCACATTCAGTCCGGCAAGACGGGCATCTCTCTCAAGCGTATCCAGAGAATAAGTGCAACGATGGCCATGGAGAAACTCGGCCTCTGTCACCGCACTATTATGCGAGATTAATCCCATTTTAACCGCAATCTGTCGGGAAGCGGCATGCGCATTGGGACACACCAGAAAAAGGTGTCCGTCATCCGTTAGCCATTCATCATTAATGCGTTTTAAGAGGTTAACGGGATCGTCAATATGCTCCAGCACATGGGTGAGAACAATATTGTCATAACGCTCAGGAAGTTGAACATCCTCAAAGCGGGAATGGACAAACGAGACATTTTTTCCCAGGCGCTCACGGGCGATGGTCATCGCCTCTTCGGAAGCTTCCACGCAGGTGATGGCGTTAAATTTTTCAGCCAGGCGTGCGGTGAAATCACCTTTAAAACTACCCAGTTCAAGTAAATTACCCTGCTTAAAGAACGGTGTGAACGCACGAATCATAAAAGGGTGCATCACATCAAAATCAAAGTTATAGGCGTACTGATGATCGGCAGTATCCTTGATTTCCAGATTGTAATCACGAAGGGTCATGTTGTTTTCTCTCTCTGTAAAGTCATGGTTATCTTTGAACCGTTTGCTATTCCAAAGGTAAAACCATGCTTTAGATATAAACGTTGTGCCGACACGTTATTCTTATCGACTTCAAGATTAATTTCAGTCACACCCTGGGAGTGTAAATGTGCAATGCTTTGAATTAACAGCTGACTACCCATGCCGCAATGCTGAGCGTCCGGCAAAACGGAAACATTCGTAATAAATCCCTGCTGACGCTGCGCGTTATAATAGGCAGCCACCAGTCCGGTGAGCGTGTTGTTTTGCCAGGCTTCGCTTCGCCATGCCCGCGCCACTATTTTTTGGGCATAGTCCTGTAACGCTATTCTTTCGCTGATTGACGCAATAAATAGCGGGTCACACCGGTTAAAATGTTCGACTATCTCCTCACGAGAGGCGCGGTTTTGACAAAACACCCAGCGATTCATAACACCAGTTCCGCAAGGCCGAAGCCCGCTTTGCCAAACGCATTACCGTTATAAAGCAAGTAGACTTTTTCATCGCAGCGGAAAAGATGGGGATAGCACTGCATTTCGCTGTCCCAGTCATCCACGGACGCGAGCGACGCCATCTGGCTATCATCACGATGCCAGTGGTGTAAATCATCAGACCAGGCATAGCCCAGACGATAACCGCGCCCCTGCCCAGTACGGAAGTCGAAACACTCCCGGAAGCAAAAGACCATATGATACCGCCCATTGATTTCAATCACCGTCGGCAGCGCCTGGCATTCGTCTTCCCCCAGCACCGAAGGAATGATTTGCTGGCTGTCACGCTGCCAGTTGATGCCATCGTCTGATTCCGCATGGGCAATTTTATAAATGCGATCCGGCACCGATTCCGGCGTGCGCTTTTTCCAGCCCGTGCCAAAGATGTACCACATGTGGAAACGTTCACGGGTATGGATGACAAAGGCATCACCCACTAAGTGTGGCTCGTGCAATGAGGGGCCCATCACCGGCCCGGTACCGACACGGGTGAAGTGTTCGCCATTGTCTGTGCTTACTGCCAGACCAATGGCCGTATCAACCGAGACCGAAACGCGACGGTTCCACCCGGTTGTCCAGGCCATGATTTTGCCGTCGTGACGCAGAACGTTGCAGGGGAAAATACCGTGCTCGTCGAATGTGCCCAGTTCAGCAGGAGCAAGCACCGGCTCGGGACTGATGCGAAGCACCTCCCGCAGAGATTTATCCATATCCACATAGCAGACGCGGCTGATGAACTTTGCTGAGTGCTTTTCTTGCTCACGCGTGGAGAAGTAGATACGGACAAAGTCATCAAACACCAGCGCTTGCGGAGACTGAGCAAACCCCACCCCATTTGCCAGAGGAGGAAACTGTGACGGCGAATAGATAAGTCCGTGCTTACGCCAGTTCAGGGTTAGCATAATTTGCCCTCAAGTTGTGCCAGGCCAAAGCCATAGCGGCCCACCTGATCCCCCAGATAAGCCATGTAAATAGTGCCATCCAGTTCAAATACGTGGGGGTAGCTGATCATCTCGGCATCCCACCCGGAGGCAGACACATCAATGCCAGCTTTACTGTCATCCCGATGCCACGTGATCATATCCAGACTCCACGCGTAGCCGATGCGGTAACCGTTCTGCTTTCCGCGATAATGGGCGCTGTAGCGGTAGCAAAAGAACATATGGTATTTGCCGTTGGCGTAAAAGACATCCGGGCTGGCCTGCGCCTCGTCCTCTTCGATACGGCTGGGGATCAGATCTTTATTCAGCTTCGTCCAGTTGATGCCATCGTCTGAGGTCGCCATGCGGATCTTGTAGACCGGCTCTGCGCGGCCATCCACCCACTTCCATTTGCGCCCGGCGATATAAAAAAGCTGCCACTGGTTATTGAATCTGCGAATTTTTGGCCCACTCATCACAAACGGCTCATCCGGTGAGTAGCCAATTGCCGGTCCCGGGCCCGCTTTAACAAAGGTTTCCCCCTGGTCATGGCTCACCGCCATGCCAATCGCCACGTTAAACGGCACCGATTCGCAGCGGGTCCAGCCTGCATACCAGGCTTTTACCACATCGTTATCGCGCATTACGGAGACGGGATAGGTTCCAAATTCGTCGAACTCTCCGTATCCGCCCAACGGGAGAATCGGTTCGCGGGCGACGCGCAACACGTGGAAGAGATCGTCACGTGCCAAATCGACCCAGGCGGAGTAGCTGACATATTTTCCCTGTTCATCGGCGGGTGGACGGCAGGAGAAATAGACGCGTACGAAATCATCAAAGATCAGCGTCGCAGGGGCCTGCGCAAACTCTTTAAGCCAGGGGAGATGGGTCACTTCCTGCGGGGTAAAGACCTTACCCAATTTTTTCCATGTAAACATATTAAATTAACTCATAACCATGCTGGAGGCGACGAACCACCTCATTGCGAGGGTTAAACATCATGACGTCAATAATCGACAGCCACGGAATAAACGCCGCGTCAGAATGCGGGTAGTGCCACGGCTGCGGCTGGATAAATTTCAGCTCAAGCCCGCGGTCGACAAAATCCTCCCGGGAATAGAGCGCCATGCCCCCCGGAGGATTAATATACGTACGGGCGTTCATCACCTGACAAATATCGATGACGCGATCCTGAGACTTTAACGCGTGATTCGCCGGTAATGAGGACGAGACAATCAGCTCGCAGGAGAAGCCAAAAAAGTCCCGCAGCCGGTTCAGCCCCTGCCACAGATAATTAAACAGGTTATCGTCCGGGTTCTGAATAATCTCCTCAACAACCGGCATTACCGCAGAAAATGAGGGGGCGTGGCGATACGCCCCGATTATCTGATTGCACAGCTTGTTGCGGTCAAATGCGGCTGAGAGCTGCCGCTCCCTGATATCCAGAAAGTCCGAGTCTTTTTTTAGCGGCAGCGAGATTAACGACTCCGCACCGCGAACCTGAATACGGTTACGGTTAATCCACCCTTTTTTCGTGTATTTGATGTTGTCATACACCACGAAAGCATCAACGGCCGCCATGAGCTGAAAATAGCCGCAATACGGGAAAAAATAGGGTTGCATGATCGCCAGCTTCATCGGGTTCCTTTCCTATCCATTGACTACCAGCGCTGGCTCTGCCGCATGAGCAGCATCGATAAACAAGCCCTGAATAATCTCAATAATACGACGCTGATCGGCCACCGGCAGTCCGGGATAGATAGGCAGGCAAAGCACCGCATGAGAAATTTCATCGGCAACCGGGAGATGTTGTACATTCGCCGTCGGGAAGTGACGATACATCGGGAAGGCGCTGATAAGCGGATAGAAATAACGGCGGGCATAGATATTATGCTTACGTAATTCCGCATAAATCGCATCCCGGCTGACCGCCGAATCTGCGCGAATAAGTACCGGGAAGTAAGAGTAATTCCATTCAATATTACTGGCCGGTTTAATGTATTCCAGCGCCGGAAGCGCGGCATCGAGCAGTTCAACGTAACGCTGATAAATCACCGCACGTTCCTGCAGCGCACCGTCAATATACTTTAATTGCAGCAGTCCCATGGCCGCCTGCACTTCATTCATCTTGGCGTTAATACCCGGCGCCATCACGATGGTTTCATCGGCAAAGCCAAAGTTTTTAAGATAATCGATGCGCTGTTTGGTTTTGGCGTCGTGGCAAATAATGGCGCCCCCTTCGAAGGTATTAAATACCTTCGTGGCGTGGAAGCTCAGCACGGAGAGATCGCCATAATTGAGAATGCTGGCGTTATCCTGTTTGACGCCGAAACAGTGGGCCGCATCGTAAATCACCTTCAGCCCATAGGTATCGGCAATCTTCTGGATGCGTTCCATATCGCACGGAATACCGTAGCAGTGAACCGGCATGATGGCCGTTGTTTTAGGCGTAATCAGTTCTTCAATGCGATCCGGATCGATATTAAACGTGACAGGGTCAATATCGGCAAACACCGGCGTTAAATCATTCCACAGCAGGCTGTGAGAGGTGGCGACAAAGGAGTATGGCGTGGTGATCACTTCGCCCGTAATACGCAATGTCTGCAGCGCCGTCAGCAGCGCGAGCGTGCCGTTAGAGAACAGGCAGACATGCTTTACGCCCAGATAGGCCGCCAGCGCCTCTTCCAGTTGCTGATGGAATTGCCCGCTGTTGGTCAAAATTTTACTTTCCCACAAGGTCTCCAGGTAAGGGATAAACTCCTCAAGTGGCGGAAGAAGTGGACTGGTAACGTAGACATTTTTCATAAGTTAATCCTCAGTACCTGTTACCCGGAAACTGTGAGGTGCTTCGTCAGCACACCATTTACGCCAGGCCTGACGTAGGGCCTGCTGGAAAGGAATCGCCACATTGCTCTGCCCCTGCGTCGGGATCGTGCTCCGCATGTTCTGGCGCAAGGCGTTAAGGGTTTCCAGTTGGGTTTGCCAGCGCACGGCTTTATCGAAATAGTCCTGCTGACTTTCCGCAACAAATTCATCCAGCCCGTAGATATGCATAATCTCCAGCCCCTGACGGGCAGGATAGGTCGCCCCTGCCAGGGTGAGCGTCGGGACGCCCATCCAGATGCCATGGCTGGTGGTGGTGCCTCCGTTGTATGGGAAGGAGTCAAGGAGCATGTCCACCTCGTGATGCATCTGCAGGTAGGCCTCCATTCCCGTGGTTTTACGGAAGATGAGCTGTTCATCCGCCACGCCCAGCGCATTGAGCTTCTTGCGGTAGCGGGCGATCATCGCGTCATCATCCATAAAACCAATCAGCAGCCGTGACGTGGCGTTATGCTGGAGAATGCGCGCCCACAGCGCGAAGACCCGATCGTTCAATTTTTTAGGACGGTTAAAGCTACCGTAGGTAAACCAGCCGTTCGTCAGGGCTGGCAGCGTATTGACGTCAGGACTGGACGCATCCGGCTCGAAGAAGTTATCAAGCGGGATTGCAATCAGCTTCTCCGTGAACTGCGCGTCTATCGCCGCATTTCTGACAAACCCGGTACTGATAATGCGGTAATCCATCTGCGTCATCCCGGTTGTGCCCGGGTAGCCCAGCCAGGTGATTTGCACTGGCGCAGGCTTAAAGGCAAACGCAGGTAACCGCGTTCCGGTGGTATGGCCCGAGAGGTCAAAAAGAATATCGATCCCGTCACTGTGGATCTGTTTTGCCAGCTCAACGTTATTGAGATCGGTAACGGATAACCACTTCGTCGAGGTGATACGGAAGTGCTCCGTGACGGCATCATCTTTATCGAGCGTGCTATAGCCGTAGAGGGAGAACTGTTCCCGGTCCATACCATCCCAGAACGGCCGCAGGAAACGGCTTACCGGGTGGTTGCGGAAATCGCCGGAGACAAAGCCGACGCGCAGCGGCCGCTCTGGATCCTTGCTACCCTGCCACGGCAGCGCCAGGTCGAATTTTTTCGCCCATGCGCTCACCAGCTCGCCATAAGCAAGATGGCGCTCGAAGAGCACCTCCGGCGAGACGGAAAAATCGTGGGTCAGAACAAACAGCAAGCTGGTGAAACAGTCAAAATCACCCGGCGCAAACTCGAGCGATTTCTCAAGGAAATAGCGTGCTTCCGTCAGTTTCTGGTTATCACTCAGAATGATGCCCATCATCGCGAGATGCAGCGGGTTCGTGGCGTTATAGCGCAAAGACTCTCTGGCACAGCGTTCAGCCATGGCCATGTTGCGGCGCGAGTGATACACCACCGCCAGCGTATTCCAGAATGACGCGTTGTTTTTATTCAACCGCAGCAGCGCCTGGAGGATGCGGGCTGAATAATGCAACTCACCCTTTTTCTGCAGCACGGTGGCCAGGTCGAACCAGATATCCTGCCCGGCAGAGTAGCGACTCATCAGTTGACCGAGTGCCGATAGGGCCTCGTCCCAGTCCCCCATCAGCAGGCTGGCGCGGGAATAGCAGCGAAGCATATGCAGGTTATGGGGATCGTTTTCAATCTGTCCGCGGATATAATCGCGCGCGTCTTTAGCCAGCCCCGCAGCAATCAGGGCGTTGACGTTTTTGTAGATGAGATCGATAGCAGGATCCTGTTCATCCTTCTCCCCTGCCATTATTTGTCCGTCAGCCAGTAAACCACCCTGCTGCGACCCGACGTTAAGCAGCAACAGCGTATCGATGCTACGTTTGAGATAGTCGACATCCCCCGGGCGTAAATAATGCTGCTGTGCTCTGCGCCACGCTTCAGGGGAGCCTTTCAACAGACCTTTCGCTTTCAGTGCCGAAAAAAGTTCGCTGCTTTTGGCCTGATTGACATCCATGCCTGCAAGTGCAAATTCACGCTCTTCCTGACTAAGCGTGACGCGCGCGCCCCACAGATTAAACGTGACGTCGGCGTCATCGCCTGCCTGAAGAGGTGAAATGAAGGCAAGTTCACGTTCCGGTTGAACATTGTATGGCCCTGGTGAACCGGCCCAGTAGAGTCCCGGAATTTGATTGAGAAACAGATCTTTCAGTGACTCAAGTACCTGCTGGGCGACATCCTCCTCCTTTTCAGGAAGACGGGTGTTGAACACCAGCTGTTCAAACGACAGGCTCAGCGGCCATGCGCCGCCAAGCAGATCGAGAATGTGCAGGGTCGTGGTATTAAGCGTTGAGAAAAACTTCCCTTCCGCGTTGGTGTGAGCATTAACAATCTCACCCCGTTCGTTGCGGTAACGCCTGAAATCACCGGCCCAGTGCAGCGTGTTCAGGCGGGTAAAATCCAGCGCCGCCGCGTTGACGGCATCATCACGGGAAAGCAGGCTGACGCGCTCGCGACGGTTGACGGCAAAATCGAGATATTGCTGCGCGGCAATCGACGTCTGTCCGGATGAGACCAGAGCGTGCAGCTGATGAATTTGCTCGCTAACGCTTTCACCCGTTTCGTACTGCGGCAGCGCATCTCCCACGTAGCGTAACCCGCAGGCGGAAAGGCTATCGTTGAAATGAATAAACTGCCCGGAGGTATGGGTGGCGCTTGCCAGCATCTCACTAAGAGTGGCGTCGTCAACGTGTTCCATCGCGAGCACATGGTGTTTGATCTCGCCTTCCGGCTGAGTCATGGCCAGATAGCTGAGCATGCCGCGAGCAAACGCCACCTGCTCTTCTGGCCGGCCCGCCAGACGTGCATGGAAAGCCAGCGCATCCTGGACATATTGCGCCGCGGATTCAGGCGGGGTAAAGGTTTGATGAATGGCAATCATGCCGCGCGCCGCCAAATGACGACGACACCACTGCAACAGCGCGTTACGCTCTGGCATGCCAGCAGGAATAAAGTTCCCACGGATCAGAATGTAATCGAATTCACCCGGCGACACGCTCAACACATCGTTAAGACCCGCCGCAACCAGTTCGATATTGGCGATATCCAGACGCTGCGCCTGCCTCTGCCCCGCTGAAACAGCCTCTTCGTTACTATCAATCCCTATCCCGACACAATCCGGCCAGGCCAGCGCAGCGGATAACAACACATCTCCCTGTCCGCAACCTAAATCCAGGACGCGCGCATTCTCAGGCGCCCCGGCAGGAAACTGATACAGGGCAGCGGCAGCCTGCAGACTGGATAGCGTGAATCGATTATCTGGATACAACATACAGAGAAAGTTCCATGAGTTCAGTGGTTAGCCAAAATAGGTTTGTTGCATCGCAGCTTTATAGTTCTGGTACGCTTCGCCGCCTGATTTTTGCGTGGTCACGGTCCAGCTGAACGTGTCGTCGGTGTAGCGAATGTCGATCAGTTTCTCCAGCGGCTCGCGATGAATGGCCATCTGTTCTATCGCCGGAAGGGCATCCAGAGAGACCGACAGCGCGACCTGATCAAGGAACCACTCCGCATTACCGCGACGTAAGTTCCAGTCAATAAAGGTGGCGACAAGCGAAAGGTATTTACGCGAAAGCGTGCCAGGGACCGTATAGACAAAGCCCGCAGGCACCTGCTCCCACGGCGGCGCGCCGTTGCTGTAAGAGAGGACAATCTCACTCTTGGGGAGATGTGGCTCAATATCCGACCAGTTCTGACGCACCAGACAATCCGCATCAAGCACCATGATCGGTGACGTGAATACGCTCAGCGCATAGCTAAGGAAGACAAAGCGTCTTGAGGCATACCAGACGTTGATACCAAAAACAGGCGTAATGGTTTCGGCCGTCGCGGATATCACCATGCCCGGAAAACGCTGGTGCAGGGCATTAACGTGCGCCTTTGTCTCATCATCCGGGTTATAAAGATGCAGGTGAACGTTAAGTCCATCGCCGTTGGTGTGGTAGACAGACCCTAACAGCGTCAGGGCATGATCGAAGTAATAACGTTTGTCGCACGCCACCAGAACCGTGGTTTTTCCGTTTTCTTCCGCCGGAAGAAGCCACTCGTAGTGCGAAAAATCAGGCTCATAATCAGGCATTTTCAGGGCGGAAAAATCGATGAACGATTCGGGACAGCCACCCAGCTTATGAATGCCTGTGACGATCATCAGCATCGTTAACGCGTCTTCACCAATATGTTCAGGATTGGCGGTCAGCTGCTGGATAAGCGTCTGCATCTGATTAAAATCATCTTCCATCAGACAAACCAACAACAATATTTTCATCACGGTTGGGGATGGACTCACCACCGCGTAGTAGTTAGAAATCAGGAATAAGGCGGCGTCAATTTCGTTAATGCGGAAGAAGACCTGAATACCCGCCACCAGTAGATTAATGCTGTTGTCGTGTTGAAGCGCCTCGACCACCCAGCCGGTAATGGTGTCGCTCATCTCTTTTGAAAATGGCGTGGGCTTCCCTTCATTTTTAAAATCAAACGCGGCGTTTGCAGCAGCAATCGCGCACAGCATGCGCTTCACGGCGAGTTCTTTGTCTGCATCCAGATCGGTCATGGCTTCCATGATCTGGGGTTCGAGCGTGGCAATATCGGAATTTTTATAATGCAGGATTTCGGTAACGATATGCGCAGGCAATGCATCCGTTTCCGGCAGGAAAATTAACCGTGAAAATTCGTCACGGTAAAACTGATGCAGCGATCGTGTACGCTCGAACTTGTTCATCCCGATTCTCTTAGTAAGATTGCGATTCTTACCCATCGTACAAGGGAATATCCGGGATAATGGAAGGAACACCCCCGGGAATAATGGCTTATTTCGGAGATTGTCTGACGGGCAAAAAAAAAGGTTGCTGTTTCCAGCAACCTTTTGTGAAACAGGCGCGGCGATTAACGCAGCAGAGACAGCATTGCCTGTGGAACCTGGTTTGCCTGAGACAGTACAGAAGTACCAGCCTGCTGCAGGATCTGCGCGCGAGACATGTTGGAAACTTCGGTAGCGTAGTCAGCGTCCTGGATACGGGACTGAGCAGCAGACAGGTTGTTGATAGAGTTGTTCAGGTTGTTGATGGTAGATTCGAAACGGTTCTGAATCGCACCCATGTTAGAACGCGCGGTATCGATTTTCGCGATTGCAGCGTCAGCAGCAGAGATAACAGCCTGTGCAGAGGCGTTATCGGAGATTGCAGTGCTCAGGCCAGCGCTCAGGGTACCAGAGGTGGCGTTGATCAGCGCGTTGCTGTCGATGGAGATGGTGTCGTTAGAAGAAGTACCTGCACCAACCTGAATTTTCAGCGCGGTAGATACGGAACCGTCCAGCAGTTTCTTACCGTTGAAGTTAGCTGCGCCC
Organism: Enterobacter cloacae complex sp. 309I3; assembly: GCF_050031595.1. Lineage (NCBI taxonomy): Bacteria > Pseudomonadati > Pseudomonadota > Gammaproteobacteria > Enterobacterales > Enterobacteriaceae > Enterobacter > Enterobacter cloacae complex sp. 309I3. The sequence goes on from NZ_JBLGWI010000001.1 coordinate 3,074,661, forward strand.
GCGATACGGTCGATTTCAGCCAGACGCTGTTTGATTTCAGTGTTGATAGAAGTCAGGTCAGAAGAACCGTTAGTGTCGGTAGCAGCCTGAACAGACAGCTCACGAATACGCTGTAAGTTGGTGTTGATTTCGTTCAGGTTACCTTCAGCAGTCTGAACCAGGGAGATACCGTCGTTGGCGTTACGCGCCGCCTGGGTCATACCTTTAACCTGGGAGGTCATGCGGTTAGCAATCGCCTGGCCAGCAGCGTCATCTTTCGCGCTGTTGATACGCAGACCAGAGGACAGACGCTCGATAGCAGTGCCCAGAGAAGACTGAGATTTGTTCAGGTTGTTCTGAGTGGTCAGGGACAACAGGTTAGTATTGATAACTGCCATAATTTAATTCCTTCAAAAATGGTTTCTAGGGTCGGTGCCTTAACACTCACGGCGTCTCTCACCGTCATGAAAGTTATCGACGGGTCTGAATAAGACTTTAGAAATTTCGTCAAAAAATTATTAACACATTGATTTTAATGAATTTATAGTTATTAAAGTCTATTCAGAACGCCATCAGAAACGCTATTTTTCAGGAAACGTTTTCACATTTTATTCTTCCCACGTTTTTCTTTTATATATGTCTCTCACGCGCCAATAGTGCTATATGGCCGTAAGGTTGAGCGCTATTCAGCCGATAATTTTTTTACCTGAAACGTAAACTATCTGCATAAGTCGCCGATAACTACCTGAAACTACCATTGGCTAAAGGAAATAAAAAAATGGCGAGTAGCTCAATCACTCTCTCTTCAGGCGCGACTATTACGAGTCTGGGCGTAGGTTCAGGTCTGGATCTGGCAACACTGTATAACAACCTCGAAACGGCTGAAAAAACCAAGCTGAACACCATCACCAATCAGCAGACGTCCTATAATGCCCAACTGAGTGCGTTCAGTAAGCTGCAAAGTGCAATGACGTCGCTGAATACCGCCACTGCAGCCCTGGGAAAAACGGACACCTGGAACGCGGCGTCTATTGGCTCGACCAACACCGCCTTCAGCGCCACCACCACGGCCGGTGCAGCGGTTGGTTCCTATAGCGTACAGGTTAAATCGCTGGCGAAAGCTCAGGTATTAACCTCTGCCGTCCAGACCAGTGCCACCGCGCAGTTGGGAGCGACTACCGGTACCACGCGCACCATCACCATCAGCCAGCCAGGCACCACTAAACCGCTGACCGTCGATCTTGCTGACGGTGACACCAGCCTGAACGGTATTGCCAGCGCGATTAACAAGGCCAACGGCAACGTCACGGCAACGGTAGTGAAGTCGAAGGACAACGAGTACACCCTGATGCTGTCCTCGAAAACCACCGGCACGGCCAATGACATGACGGTGACGGTGACCGGTGACGACACCTTAAAAGGCATTATCAGCTACGACTCATCCACGAATACCGGCGCGATGAATCAGCAAACCGCGTCACAAAATGCGTTGGTTACCATCAACGACATCGACATTGAGCGTTCGACCAACACAATTAATGACGCGCTGCCGGGCGTAACCCTCACCCTGAAGGCAGAAAGCACCAAGAGCGAAAATTTAGATGTTACCCGCTCTACCGATGCCACCAAAAAAGCCGTTACGGATTGGGTTACCGCCTACAACTCCCTGCAATCGACCATCGCCAGCATCACCAAGTATGTGAAGGTGGAAGCCGGTGCCGATCAGTCCGCCAGCAACGGTGCGCTGCTGGGTGACAACACCGTGCGTTCTGTACAGTCACAGCTGCGCGATATGTTGACCGTGGTCCAGTCTGGCTCCTACGCGATTATGGCCCAGCTCGGTATCACCCAGGATCCTACCGTGGGCGCTGACGGCTCAATGGGTAACCTGAAAATCGACGATGCCAAACTGACAAAAGCACTCACCGACAGCCCGGAAGCGGTGCAGGCCTACTTTATTGGCGATGGCAAAACAACCGGTCTGGCCACGCAGATGGGCAATACCCTGACCGCCATGCTGAGCACGACCACCGGTAAAGAAGGGATCATCAAAAGCGCGACTGACGGTATCAACAGCACGTTGAAAACCCTGGATAAGCGCTACGACGCAATGGAAGCGAGCATCGAAGCCACGATGGCCCGTTATAAAGCACAGTTCAACAGTCTTGATACCATGATGAGTAAACTGAATAACACGGCCACCTACCTGAAACAGCAGTTCAGTTCTTAGTCGTAAGGAACGTATATGTATGCACAAAATGGCGCCCGAGCTTATCAGCAGGTCGGGCTGGAAAGCGCGGTGCTGAGTGCCAGTCCGCATCAACTTGTCGTAATGCTGTTTGACGGGGCACTGAGTGCCCTTGTCCGCGCCCGTCTTTTCCTGGACGAAGGTAAAATCACCGAAAAAGGCGAAGCCTTATCGAAGGCGATCAATATTATCGATAACGGGTTAAAAGCCGGTCTGAATATGGAGATCGACAGTGAGCTGCCGGGCAACCTTGCCGCGCTGTACGAGTACATGGTCAGACGTTTGTTGCATGCAAATCTGCGTAACGACGTGGAGGCGATTGTAGAGGTCGAAGCGCTGCTCAATAACATTGCGGATGCGTGGAAACAAATTGGTCCCAATGGTCCTTCTTCTCAGGATATCTATTGATGAATAATCCAGCGTCCGCTCTTGATAACTGGCAGGCCCTCTATAACCTCAGCCTTACCATGTTAAAACATGCTCGTTCCGGTCTCTGGGACGAGCTCATTACCCTTGAGATTTCTTATGTTCAGCTGGTAGAGAATATCTCCAAAAACCCTATTTCGGAGGCACATCCGTCCCAGATTGAGCAGGCACGTTTTCTACTCGAGAAGGTTCTGCAAAACGAGACCGAGCTCAAAATGCTGCTTGCCACACGCATGGACGAACTGCGCAGCCTCATTGATCAAACCGGTAAACAGCAATCCATCACATCAACCTATGGAAAGCTGTCAGGGAATATTCTTTATCCAGAAAGTTTGACCCGCGACACACAATTATGATTTCTTCATCCATACTCCAGAAGTCAGCCAAACGGCTTCTGGAGCACGGACGATGAAAAACCCCACCCTGTTACAATGCTTTCACTGGTATTACCCTGCAGGCGGTGAATTGTGGCGAGAGGTCACGGCATTAGCCCCCAATCTTAACGAAATCGGCATCAATATGATCTGGCTGCCGCCAGCCTATAAAGGCGCATCGGGCGGTTACTCGGTCGGGTATGATTCTTACGATCTGTTTGATCTCGGCGAGTTTGACCAGAAAGGCAGTGTTGCCACCAAATACGGTGATAAAGCCCAGCTTCTGGAAGCCATTGATGCGCTCAAAAGTAATAACATCGCGGTGCTGCTGGATGTGGTGGTTAACCACAAAATGGGCGCCGATGAGAAAGAGCACGTTCGCGTTCAGCGCGTGAACGAACAGGACCGAACGCAAATCGATGATGAGATCATCGAGTGTGAAGCCTGGACCCGTTACACCTTCCCTGCCCGCGCCGGACAGTATTCGCAGTTCGTCTGGGATTACAAATGCTTTAGCGGCATCGACCACATCGAAAACCCCGATGAGGATGGCATCTTCAAAATCGTCAATGACTACACCGGCGAAGGCTGGAACGATCAGGTCGATGACGAAATGGGTAATTTCGACTATCTGATGGGCGAAAATATCGATTTCCGTAACCATGCCGTGACGGAGGAGATCAAGTACTGGGCGCGCTGGGTCATGGAACAAACCGGCTGCGACGGATTCCGCCTGGATGCGGTCAAACACATCCCCGCCTGGTTCTATAAGGAGTGGATTGAACACGTTCAGGAAGTGGCGACGCAGCCGCTGTTTATCGTCGCGGAATACTGGTCGCACGAGGTGGATAAACTGCAGGCCTATATTAATCAGGTCGAGGGTAAAACAATGCTGTTTGATGCCCCCCTGCAGATGAAATTCCACGAGGCCTCGCGCCAGGGGCGGGACTACGACATGAGCCAGATTTTCACCGGCACGCTGGTGGAGGCCGATCCGTTCCATGCGGTGACGCTGGTTGCCAACCATGACACCCAGCCGTTGCAGGCGCTTGAAGCCCCGGTGGAAGCCTGGTTTAAACCGCTGGCTTACGCTCTGATCCTGCTGCGGGAAAATGGCGTGCCGAGCGTGTTTTATCCCGATCTCTTTGGCGCCAGCTATGACGATACCGGGGGAGACGGTGAAACTTACCACATTGATATGCCGGTGATTGAGCAACTGCACGAGCTGATCCTCGCCCGTCAGCGCTTTGCCCACGGCGTGCAGACACTGTTTTTTGACCACCCTAACTGCATCGCATTCAGCCGCAGTGGCACGGAAGAGGATCCCGGCTGCGTGGTGGTGATGTCCAACGGTGATGATGGCGAGAAGGTAATCTGCCTTGGGGAAAACTACGGGAACAAAACCTGGCGTGATTTTCTCGGCAATCGTGAAGAAACGGTCACCACCGCAGCGGATGGCGAAGGGACATTTACCTGCAAAGGCGGAAGCGTGAGCGTGTGGGTAATTGAGGATGCATTGTAGAAACAATGCCGGGTGGCGGCTTCGCCTTACCCGGCCTACAAAAGCACCGTCCCGTAGGCCGGGTAAGCGTCAGCGCCACCCGGCAACAAACAGCTACGGTAGCTTACTTTCCAGCGGATTTTTGCTCAGGTAATCGGCACACTCAACCGTTGGGCGATCGACCTTCTGCAGCTCCATGCCATCATACTCCAGCACCGAGCCATCGCGCTCCAGCGGGTAGATATCCAGCTTGCTGGTTACGTTGTAATAGCTGTCTGAACGCAGCATGATTTTACCCGGCACGGCAATTACGCGCTGCCATTGACGGCAGTCCAGCGTATCGCCCTCCTCCGTCACCACCAGCGTGGCAATCGCCTCCGGGCTGACCATTTTGCTCTGCGGCCCTTTTGACTGCCAGTATCCCGCCAGATGTGCCGGAACAGGATGTTTAATCACATCCTTGTAGCTATCTACCTGTACGCACCCGGTGAGTGCCAGCAGCGCGCCAGCAATTGCTATTTTTTTCATCATCTTTCCTGCATTCGAAGAAAAAAATATTGTGGCATTAAAGCGCTAAGGCTGCCAGCGAAGATCGTCCAGGTCTTAGACCTGCATCCCCATCACTTCCTGATACGCAGACACCAGCTTATTACGCACCTGGATCCCCATCTGCAGAGAGACCGAGGCTTTTTGCAAATCGGTCATCACATCGTTCAGCGCCACGCCAGGTTCACCGAGGGTGAACTTCTCGGCCTGGGTACGCGCGGCGGTCTGGGTATCGCTGATACGGTCGAGCGCAGCATGCAGTTGCCCGGCAAAGCTGATGGTCGGCTGCTGTTCTGCCACATTCTGATTACGGGCCGTCATCGCGGTTGCCTGCAGCTGACTGATAACCCCTTCAATACCCTGTATAGCCATGACTCTCCCCTGGATGGTTTTTTACGCGGTCAAGACTAACAGCTTGTCAATAAGATAATGGCGGTAAATAGCGATAAAAAACCAGGTTATTTGGCCCATAGAAAATCACGAATCATCAAATAATGGCTGGGCCATCAATATGGAACTTTTGTCGTGTTTGCCGACCCGGGAGTCAGTTTTGTTTCTCTACACGAATAACGTAAACCACCAGGATTTAAGAGGTGCGCAATGAGTGCAGCAGCATCGACAGCGCCGCAGAATAAATCACTCGAGTGGATGAACCGCCTTCGCGCGAATCCTAAAATCCCGTTGATCGTGGCAGGCGCTGCCGCAATTGCGATCCTTGTAGCGATGGTGTTGTGGGCGAAAAGTCCTGATTACCGCACGCTTTACAGCAACCTTTCCGATCAGGATGGCGGCGCCATCGTCACCCAACTGACTCAAATGAACATCCCTTATCGCTTCGCCGATAACGGGGGTGCGCTTGAGGTACCGGCAGATAAAGTCCATGAACTCCGTCTGCGTCTGGCGCAGCAGGGCCTGCCGAAGGGCGGCGCGGTGGGTTTTGAACTGCTGGATCAGGAAAAGTTCGGTATCAGCCAGTTCAGCGAACAGGTGAACTACCAGCGTGCGCTGGAAGGTGAATTGGCCCGCACGATTGAAACATTAGGCCCGGTGAAGAGCGCCCGCGTGCACCTTGCCATGCCTAAACCGTCCCTGTTTGTCCGCGAACAGAAATCCCCGTCGGCTTCCGTTACTGTCAACCTTGAACCCGGCCGGGCGCTGGATGAAGGGCAAATCAGCGCGGTTACACATTTAGTTTCCAGCGCCGTCGCCGGTTTACCGCCGGGTAACGTCACGCTGGTTGACCAGAGTGGTCACCTGCTGACCCAAAGCAATACCGCCGGACGCGATCTGAATGACGCGCAGCTGAAATATGCCGCCGATGTGGAAGCGCGCCTCCAGCGCCGCATCGAAGCGATCCTCGGCCCGGTTGTGGGTAACAGCAACGTCCATGCCCAGGTTACCGCGCAGATCGACTTCTCTAATAAAGAACAGACCGAAGAGCAGTACCGCCCGAACGGCGATCCGGCTCAGGCAGTGATGCGCTCTCGCCAGGTTAACGAAAACGAACAGGTTGGCGGTGCATACCCAGGCGGCGTGCCGGGCGCACTCTCTAACCAGCCTGCCCCGGCTAACGCGGCCCCTATTTCCACGCCGCCGGCTAATCAGCAGAACGGTCAGCAAAATCAGCAGACCACAACCTCGACGGCCAGCAATGCCGGTCCACGTACCAGCAGCCGTAACGAAACCACCAACTATGAAGTGGATCGGACTATCCGCCACACGAAACTGAACGTGGGTGATATTCAGCGTCTGTCGGTGGCCGTCGTGGTGAACTACAAAACGCTGCCGAATGGCAAACCGCTGCCGCTGACGGCAGAGCAGATGAAGCAGATCGAAGACCTGACCCGTGAAGCGATGGGTTACTCCGAGAAGCGTGGCGATAGCCTCAACGTGGTGAATTCACCGTTTAACCCGGTAGATGAGACCGGCGGTGAGCTGCCGTTCTGGCAACAGCAGGCGTTTATCGATCAGCTGATGTCTGCAGGACGCTGGCTGCTGGTGCTGATTGTCGCCTGGCTGCTGTGGCGTAAGGGCGTTCGTCCTCAGTTGCAACGTCGTGCAGAAGCCGAGAAAGCGGCTCGCGAACAGATGAACGCGCGTCAGGAAGTGGAAGAAGCGGTTGAAGTCCGCCTCAGCAAAGACGAACAGATGCAGCAGCGTCGTGCTAACCAGCGCATGGGTGCTGAGGTCATGAGCCAGCGCATTCGCGAAATGTCAGATAACGATCCGCGCGTCGTGGCGCTGGTCATCCGCCAGTGGATGGGTAACGAACATGAGTAATACGCTTACGGGCACCGATAAAAGCGTCATCCTGCTGATGACCATTGGCGAAGATCGTGCGGCAGAGGTGTTTAAACACCTCTCCCAGCGAGAAGTACAAATTCTGAGTGCGGCCATGGCCAACGTGCGTCAGATCTCCAACAAACAGCTGACCGAAGTGTTGTCGGAGTTTGAGCAAGAAGCCGAACAGTTTGCAGCGCTCAACGTCAACGCCAACGACTATCTGCGCTCCGTGCTGGTCAAGGCGCTGGGCGAAGAGCGTGCCGCCAGCCTGCTGGAGGACATTCTCGAAACGCGCGATACCGCCAGCGGGATCGAAACGCTCAACTTTATGGAGCCGCAGAGTGCCGCCGACCTTATTCGCGACGAGCACCCGCAGATTATCGCCACCATCCTGGTTCACCTCAAACGTGGTCAGGCAGCCGATATTCTGGCGCTGTTCGAAGAGCGCCTGCGTCACGATGTGATGCTGCGTATCGCCACCTTCGGCGGTGTCCAGCCAGCGGCGCTGGCGGAGCTGACCGAAGTGCTGAACAACCTGCTCGACGGCCAGAACCTCAAGCGCAGCAAAATGGGCGGCGTGAGAACGGCGGCGGAAATCATCAACCTGATGAAAACACAGCAGGAAGAAGCCGTTATTACGGCGGTTCGCGAATTCGACGGCGAGCTGGCGCAGAAAATTATCGACGAGATGTTCCTGTTCGAAAACCTGGTCGAAGTGGACGACCGCAGCATCCAGCGCCTGCTCCAGGAAGTGGACTCCGAGTCGCTGCTTATCGCCCTCAAAGGTGCCGAACAGCCGCTGCGCGAGAAGTTCCTGCGCAACATGTCCCAGCGTGCGGCAGATATCCTGCGCGACGACCTTGCCAACCGTGGCCCGGTGCGTCTGTCTCAGGTGGAAAACGAACAGAAAGCGATCCTGCTCATCGTTCGTCGTCTGGCAGAAACCGGCGAGATGGTAATTGGCAGCGGAGACGACACCTATGTCTAATGAGCTACCGTGGAAGCGCTGGACGCCTGACGATCTGGCCCCTGCCCTCTCTGAATTCACCCCGGCTGTCGTAGCGTCGCCCGAGGAGGGCGACACCGACGTCGAGGCGCCTGAACTGAGCGAAGAAGAACAGCGCACGCAGATGCTGGCGCAGTTACAAATGCAGGCGCATGAGCAGGGTTTTAATGCAGGTCTGAATGAAGGCCGACAGAAAGGCCATGACCAGGGTTATCAGGAAGGTCTGGCGAAAGGGTTAGAACAGGGTATTGAGCAGGCGCGCCAGCAGCAGGCGCCTCTCCATGCCCGTATGCAGCAGCTGGTCAGCGAGTTCCAGCACACCCTGGATGCGCTGGACAGCGTGATTGCTTCCCGGTTGATGCAGATGGCGCTGGAAGCGGCCCGTCAGGTGATTGGCCAGACCCCGGCGGTCGATAATTCAGCGCTGATCAAACAAATTCAGGGCCTGCTGCAGCAAGAGCCGTTGTTCAGCGGGAAACCGCAGCTGCGCGTTCATCCGGACGATCTCCAGCGCGTGGAAGAGAGTCTCGGTGCCACGCTGAGCCTGCACGGCTGGCGTCTGCGCGGTGACCCGTCGTTACATCACGGCGGATGCAAAGTCTCCGCCGATGAAGGCGATCTGGATGCCAGCGTCGCCACCCGCTGGCAGGAACTGTGCCGCCTGGCGGCTCCGGGAGTCGTCTGATGACCGCACGCCTCACTCGCTGGCTCAACACGCTCGATAACTTTGAAACGAAGATGGCGCAACTGCCATCTGTTCGTCGTTATGGGCGCCTGACCCGCGCCACCGGTCTGGTGCTGGAAGCCACCGGCCTGCAGTTGCCTTTGGGGGCCACCTGCGTGATCGAGCGCCAGGATGGGCAGGAAACGCGAGAAGTGGAAAGCGAAGTGGTGGGCTTTAACGGCCAGCGTCTTTTCCTGATGCCGCTTGAAGAGGTGGAAGGCATTCTGCCCGGCGCGCGCGTCTATGCGAAAAACATCATCGGCGATGGTCTGCAAAGCGGCAAGCAGCTCCCGCTCGGCCCTGCCCTGCTGGGCCGCGTGCTGGACGGCAGCGGTAAACCGCTCGACGGCCTGCCCGCCCCGGACACCACCGAAACCGGCGCGCTGATCACCCAACCGTTTAACCCCCTGCAGCGTACCCCGATCGAACATGTTCTTGATACCGGTGTGCGCCCGATCAACGCCCTGCTGACCGTCGGTCGCGGCCAGCGTATGGGTCTGTTCGCCGGTTCAGGGGTGGGTAAATCGGTCCTGCTCGGCATGATGGCCCGTTACACCCAGGCCGATGTGATCGTCGTGGGGCTAATCGGTGAACGTGGCCGCGAAGTTAAAGACTTCATTGAAAACATTCTGGGTGCGGAAGGCCGCGCCCGTTCGGTGGTCATCGCCGCCCCGGCGGATGTCTCCCCGCTGCTGCGTATGCAGGGTGCCGCGTATGCCACCCGCATCGCCGAAGATTTCCGTGACCGCGGCCAGCACGTGCTGCTGATCATGGACTCTCTGACCCGTTACGCGATGGCGCAGCGTGAAATCGCGCTGGCCATCGGTGAGCCACCGGCCACCAAAGGCTATCCGCCGTCGGTCTTTGCCAAACTCCCGGCGCTGGTTGAACGCGCAGGGAACGGCATTAGCGGCGGTGGCTCCATTACCGCGTTTTATACGGTGCTGACCGAAGGCGACGACCAGCAGGACCCGATTGCCGACTCCGCGCGGGCGATCCTCGACGGTCATATTGTGTTATCGCGTCGCCTGGCCGAAGCCGGACACTATCCGGCCATTGATATTGAAGCATCCATCAGCCGCGCAATGACGGCACTGATTACCGAGAAGCACTACGCCCGCGTGCGTAACTTCAAACAACTGCTCTCCAGCTTCCAGCGCAACCGCGACCTGGTGAGCGTGGGGGCGTATGCCAAAGGTAGCGATCCCATGCTCGACAAAGCGATTAGCCTGTGGCCGCAGCTGGAGGCATTTTTGCAACAAGGCATATTTGAACGTGCCGACTGGGAAGATTCGATTCAGGCTCTGGAGCTGATTTTCCCGCAGGTGTAACACAGGTGGAGGGCGACGATCATGGCGCAAAACAGCGCGTTATCAACGCTGAAAGATCTGGCTGAAAAAGAAGTTGATGATGCCGCATTGCAGCTTGGCGCAATGCGACGCGGGTGCCAGCAGGCTGAAGAGCAGTTGAAGATGTTAATCGACTATCAGCATGAGTATCGCACCAACCTCAATACCGATATGACACAGGGCATTGGAAGCCAGCGCTGGATTAACTATCAGCAGTTTATTCAGACGCTGGAGAAGGCGATAGAACAGCATCGCCAGCAGCTTCAGCAATGGACCCAAAAAGTCGACACCGCGCTGAATTTCTGGCGCGAGAAGAAGCAGCGACTGCAGGCCTGGCAGACCTTACAGGACCGGCAGATTGCCGCGGCGACGCTGGCGGAAAACCGCCAGGATCAGAAAAAAATGGATGAGTTTGCCCAGCGCGCATCAATGAGGAAACCGGAATGATCACACTGCAACAACTGCTGATGACCGACAGCGACCTGTCAGGCGGCATGCAAACGGGGAAAGGCACCGACGGTGCGCAAGACTTTCTTTCTCTGCTGGCGGGCGCGTTAACGGACGCCAGCGGTCAGGGCAAAGATGCGCCGCTGACGCTGGCCGACCTGAAGGCGGCTGGCAGCAAGCTGTCAAAGGTCGCGAAGGACGCCGGGGGAGAGTCCACCCTGCAGGCGAAAATTGCCGATCTGCTCGCGCGTCAATCCACGCAGGCTGGCGATGAAACGGCGCAGACGACGCCGCTGCAAACGCTGGTCTCCGGGCTGATGCCTGCCGCTAAGGGCGATGCCCTGAAGACGTTGACCACGGCGAATAGCGCCGATAACAGCAAAACCGAACTGAGCGAAGAAGAGCTGGCGGGCTTAAGCGCGCTGATGGCCATGCTGCCGCACCAGCAGACCTCCACGCCGGTCACGGCGAAAGGCGCGGGCAGTGAGGGACTCAAAGCAACGTCAGCCCTGACCGCCACGACGCTTACGCAAAACGGCACGTCTGCACACGCACTGGGCAGCGCCCTGACAGGCAAGGATAACGCGCAGCCGTCTTTCGCCGGGCAGGCGCAAAACGTTGATCCGTCCCTGCCGGCCAACGCACCGGCGACGCCAGCGCTCGCCGTCGCGGCCGAGAAACAGGATCTTGCCAGCGCGTCTTCGTCTTCAACACCAACCGCCACCCTGGCGCCGATTGTCTCCAGCCACGCCACCGCGCAGCCTGCCGCAACCGTTGCCACCGCACCGGTGTTGAGTCAGCCGCTCGGCACCCACGAATGGCAACAGAACCTGAGCCAGCACATCACGCTGTTTGCGAAGCAAGGACAGCAAACCGCAGAGTTGCGCCTGAACCCGGAAGATCTGGGCCAGGTGCACATTTCGCTGAAGCTGGATAATGACCAGGCGCAGCTGCAGATGGTGTCTGCACACGGCCACGTGCGTGCCGCACTGGAAGCCGCCCTGCCGGTACTGCGTACGTCACTGGCGGAAAACGGCATTCAGCTTACGCAAAGTAGCGTCAGCAGCGAGAGCTTTGCCGGGCAGCAGCAGTCTTCGTCCCAGCAGCAACAGCAGGCGTCGCGTTCCGGCCAACATGGCGGATTTACTGAAGAGAGCGATGAGTTACTGCCGACCCCGGCAGCCCTGCAATCCGCTGCGAGCGGTAACCGCGCCGTAGACATCTTCGCCTAAACGCCAGAGGTAGCGTGATTATCCCCGTCTTTTCCACGCTTTGACGTCAGCCGGACACGGGATAATCACCATATTAAGCTGTACCGAAACAGGAAGCTCGTATCAGATGACTGACTCCGCGATCACCAAAAAAAGTAAGCGTTCCATCTGGATCCCGCTGCTGGTGTTAATCACGCTCGCCGCCTGCGCTACCGCGGGCTATAGTTACTGGCGCATGCAGCAGAAACCTTCTACTGCTGCGGCCAAAGCCGAACTGCCACCTCCGCCGGCACCGGTGTTCTTCCCGCTGGATACCTTCACCGTCAACCTCGGTGATGCGGATCGTGTGCTGTATGTCGGCATCACGCTGCGCCTGAAAGATGAAGCCACCCGTTCCCGACTGAACGATTACCTTCCGGAAGTGCGCAGCCGTCTGCTGCTGCTGTTCTCTCGTCAGGACGCTTCAACGCTTGCCACCGATGAAGGTAAGCAAAAGCTGGTCGACGCTATTAAGCAAACGCTGGCGACCCCGCTGGTGAACGGCCAACCTAAGCAGGAAGTCACTGACGTTCTGTATACAGCCTTTATTCTGCGGTAACGACATGGGCGACAGTATTCTTTCTCAGGCAGAAATCGATGCGCTGCTCAACGGCGACAGCGATAAGAGTGATGATCCGCAACCGGGCATTGGCGGCGATAGCGATATTCGTCCCTATGACCCGAATACCCAGCGTCGCGTGGTACGTGAACGTCTGCAGGCGCTGGAGATCATTAACGAACGTTTTGCACGTCAGTTCCGTATGGGGCTGTTTAACCTGCTGCGTCGTAGCCCGGATATTACGGTCGGTGCGATCCGCATTCAGCCGTATCATGAGTTTGCCCGCAACCTGCCGGTGCCAACCAACCTTAACCTGATCCATCTGAAACCGCTGCGCGGCACAGGTCTGGTGGTGTTTTCCCCAAGCCTGGTGTTTATTGCGGTGGATAACCTGTTCGGCGGCGACGGGCGCTTCCCGACCAAAGTAGAAGGTCGTGAATTCACCCACACCGAACAGCGCGTCATTAACCGCATGCTGAAGCTGGCGCTGGAGTCATACAGCGACGCGTGGAAGGCCATTAATCCGCTGGAAGTGGAGTATGTGCGTTCTGAGATGCAGGTGAAATTTACCAATATCACCACCTCTCCGAACGACATCGTCGTCAACACGCCATTCCACGTGGAGATCGGTAACCTGACCGGCGAGTTCAACATCTGCCTGCCGTTCAGCATGATCGAACCGCTGCGCGAGCTGCTGGTCAACCCGCCGCTGGAGAACTCACGTCATGAAGATCAGAACTGGCGTGAAAACCTGGTGCGCCAGGTCCAGCATTCACAGCTTGAGCTGGTGGCGAGCTTTGCCGATATTCCGCTGCGGTTATCCCAGATCCTGAAATTACAACCCGGTGACGTTTTGCCGATAGAAAAACCCGACCGCATTATTGCCCATGTGGATGGTGTCCCCGTGCTGACAAGTCAGTACGGCACAATTAACGGCCAGTATGCGTTACGCGTTGAGCACTTGATCAACCCGATTTTGAATTCGCTGAATGAGGAACAGCCCAAATGAGTGACATGAACAATCCGTCCGATGAAAACAGCGGAGCACTGGACGATCTGTGGGCTGACGCGTTAAACGAGCAAAAAGCGACCCCGGCCAAAAGTGCAGCGGATGCCGTCTTCCAGCAGTTAGGCGGCGGTGATGTCAGCGGTACGCTGCAGGACATCGACCTGATTATGGATATCCCGGTTAAGCTGACCGTTGAGCTGGGTCGCACCCGCATGACCATTAAAGAGCTGCTGCGTCTGACGCAGGGTTCCGTCGTGGCCCTCGACGGTCTGGCCGGTGAGCCGCTGGATATCCTGATCAACGGGTATCTGATTGCTCAGGGTGAAGTGGTGGTCGTGGCCGATAAATATGGCGTGCGTATCACCGACATCATTACCCCGTCTGAGCGCATGCGTCGTCTGAGCCGTTAAGAATGAAAACCCAGGCAACAGTATCACAACCTTCTGCCGTTCCCGGCTCACCGCTGCTCCAGGTGAGCGGTGCGTTGCTCGGTATTATTGCCTTTATTCTTATCGCCGCCTGGCTGGCGAAGCGTTTTGGCCTGGCGGGTAAAACCGCCGGGACTCGCGGTCTGAAGGTCAGCGCCAGTACAACACTGGGGCCACGCGAGCGCGTGGTCATCGTAGACGTTGAGGACGCACGGCTGGTGCTGGGCGTCACCGCGTCAAACGTCAACGTTTTACATAAACTGCCGCCAGCCCCTGCTATCAGTGATGAGCGTGCAGAAGCCCCTGCGGATTTCCAGTCCGTCATGAAGAGTTTGCTTAAGCGTTCCGGGAGATCCTGATGCGCCGTTTGTTATCCCTGACGCTCGCGAGCGTTGGCCTGTTTGCTCCTGCGGTTTATGCGCAACTGCCCGGTCTGGTTTCAACCCCTCTGGCGGGCGGCGGACAAAGCTGGTCGCTCCCGGTTCAGACGCTGGTGTTCATCACCTCGCTGACCTTTATTCCGGCGATCCTGCTGATGATGACCAGCTTTACCCGCATCATCATTGTCTTTGGCCTGCTGCGAAACGCGCTGGGTACCCCGTCCGCGCCGCCAAACCAGGTGCTGCTGGGCCTGGCCCTGTTTTTGACCTTTTTTATTATGTCGCCGGTGATCGATAAGATTTATACCGACGCCTACCAGCCGTTCAGTGAAGATAAAATCTCCATGCAGGAGGCGCTGGAGAAAGGCGCTCAGCCGCTGCGTGAATTCATGCTGCGCCAGACGCGCGAAGCGGATCTGGCCCTCTTTGCCCGCCTTTCCAACACCGGGGAGCTGCAGGGCCCGGAAGCCGTGCCGATGCGCATACTGCTGCCTGCGTACGTCACCAGCGAGCTGAAAACCGCCTTCCAGATTGGCTTTACCATCTTTATTCCGTTCCTGATTATCGACCTGGTGATCGCCAGCGTACTGATGGCGCTCGGTATGATGATGGTACCGCCAGCCACCATTGCCCTGCCCTTTAAGATCATGCTCTTTGTGCTGGTCGACGGCTGGCAGCTGCTGGTCAGTTCGCTGGCGCAGAGTTTCTACAGTTGAGGAGCGCGCAATGACGCCAGAATCGGTCATGATGATGGGCACGGAAGCGATGAAAATCGCGATTGCCGTTGCCGCGCCGCTGCTGCTTGTCGCCCTGGTGACCGGTCTGATCATCAGTATTCTGCAGGCCGCCACGCAGATTAACGAAATGACGCTCTCGTTCATTCCGAAAATCATCGCCGTGTTCGTGGCAATCATTGTTGCCGGGCCGTGGATGCTCAATCTGCTGCTGGACTACATGCGTAACCTGTTTACCAATCTGCCGTACATCATCGGCTGACGCGACGATGCTCCATTTTACCAGCGACCAGTGGATTCAGTGGCTTGGGGTCTATTTCTGGCCCATGCTGCGCATCCTGGCGCTGATCACCACCGCCCCGATTCTGAGCGAGAAAGCGATCCCGAAGCGGGTCAAAGTGGGGCTGGGCATCATCATCACCATCATCGTTGCCCCTTCCCTGCCTCCGGTGAATATTCCGATCTTCTCGGCCAATGCGGTATGGGTGGCGTTGCAGCAAATTCTGATTGGCGTCGCGGTTGGTTTTACCATGCAGCTGGCCTTTGCGGCCGTGCGCACCGCCGGGGAACTGATCGGCCTGCAGATGGGGCTATCGTTCGCCACGTTTGTCGACCCCGGCAGCCACCTCAACATGCCGGTGCTGGCGCGCATTATCGATATGCTGGCGATGCTGCTTTTCCTGTCGTTTAACGGCCATCTGTGGCTCATCTCCATGCTGGTGGACACCTTCCACACGTTGCCGATTGGGGAAAACCCGGTTAACAGCAATGCGTTCCTGGCACTCACCCGCGCCGCCGGGCTGGTGTTCCTCAACGGATTGATGCTGGCGCTGCCGATCATCACCCTGCTCCTGACCGTGAACCTGGCGTTGGGTTTACTCAACCGCATGGCCCCGCAGCTGTCGGTGTTCGTCATTGGTTTTCCGCTGACGCTGACGGTGGGAATTTTATTAATGTCATTGCTAATGCCACTTATCGCCCCCTTCTGTGAGCATTTATTCGGCGAGATATTCAACCTCTTAGCGGATATTGTCAGCGAGCTGCCACGTAAATAATAGTCCTCACAGTTGATATTGTCTTTCTGAGGATATTCCTAAAATAAAACACGAAAAACATCTTCCAGGATATATCTGACGCGGTTTAATTGTTTCTAACCACCTCACAATACTTAATATTTACTTTACTTTAAGATGATTCCTGGCAAATTATACGTAACTTTACGGGATAGTGAGTCCGCCTGAAAGTCTTTGTCATGCTCACAGGTTTATTAATTTTTTCCATCCCGTATGGCTGTTTATGAGCTCTCAGGCAGATGGTGAATTATCGTTACGCATTGAGTGAGGGTATGCCATGTCAACGATCATTATGGATTTATGCAGCTACACCCGGCTAGGGTTAACCGGGTATCTGGCAAGCAGAGGGGTAAGAAAGAGAGACATCAACGACGCACACACCGTTGAGGAGCTCGCAGCCGCTTGTGATGAACTCAAACCAGGCGTGGTGTTTATTAATGAGGACTGTTTCATTCACGATCCAGCCAACAGTCAGCACATTAAGCAAATCATTAATCAGCATCCTAAAACCCTGTTTATTGTTTTTATGGCGATCGCAAATATCCATTTCGATGAGTATTTGTTGGTCCGTAAAAATTTATTGATCAGTTCTAAATCGATAAAACCAGAGTCGCTGGATGACATTCTGGGGGATTATTTGAATAAGGAAGTTAAGAATGTAGGAGCGGTTAACTTACCCACCCTATCATTAAGCAGAACTGAATCAAGCATGCTGCGAATGTGGATGGCCGGGCAAGGAACGATTCAAATTTCAGACCAGATGAATATTAAAGCGAAAACCGTTTCGTCACATAAAGGAAATATTAAAAGGAAGATTAAAACCCATAATAAGCAAGTGATCTACCACGTTGTCCGCCTGACCGATAATGTGACGAACGGGATTTTCGTCAACATGCGTTAGTTGCATAAGACCTTGAGTACCCTACACGATCTCTGGCCTGGCCAGAGATTTTTGCTTTTACGGGCGCTGTCGGGCACGCACCCGGGCACCCGACGCTGTATTACTCCGCTTTCTCCACAAAGATGCCATCCGGATGCCCCAGTTCGTTAAAGAACCAGATGCCGAGCGGGTAGTCTTCCAGTGATACCAGATACATTGTACCTTCACTAAACTCTTCAATTGCCAGTACCACCCCCGGGCGGCGCGGTCCACCGTCCGTTTTGACAGTAACCCGATCGTTAACCTTCATACGTTCCTCCTGTGGTTTTGAGCCAGTGTAGAACAAAACGCAAAATCACACATCGCCACGGCGCGCGAATGGCGTTTTTGTGTTCAGTCTATAATCAATGTTGGACACGGTTGAATGAGGACCCCGAAATGAAGACCGATAAAGAGTACAGCGACACCATCAAACGCGAGGTCGAAGTGGATGTCGATGCCCTGTTGGCCGCCATCAATGAGATCAGTGAGTCAGAAGTTCGTCGTACGGATGACAACTCTGACCGGGTCATTGTTAACGGCAGGGATTATCACACCTACCGTGAACTGGCCGAGGCCTTCGAGCTTGATATCCATGACTTTAGCGTGTCTGAAGCGAATCGTTAGGGCGAAAAAAATCCCGGTCATGGGGATGGCCGGGATCAAACTTGCTTATGCAAGAAGCACTTGAAAATTCGTTACACCAGGAAATCTGATGTAGTCGAAACACTATCCTCAACGATTTTGCCTGACAAGCATATATTCTCGTGGCGAATATTATATTTTTTAAACGTGAATTTTTGTTATGAGCAGCAAGGTACGTCGAATGCGGGTTTGGCGGGATCGGTTCCGCACGTTTCCCTTCCGACAGTCCTATTTTTTTAGGAATATTCTTAGATGAAGCGCTATTCGCAATCGGAAGCTGCACGGCCTTCCCTGCAGGACACCCTGCTGGTTTTTTCCGACCTGGATGGTTCGTTGCTGGATATTCATACCTACGCCTGGCAGCCGGCAATGCCCTGGCTGGATAAGCTGCAGGATTTTCAGGTACCGCTCATTCTGTGCAGCAGCAAAACCGCAGCGGAGATGCAGGATATTCAGCAGGATCTGGGCCTCGAGGGGTTACCCTTTATTGCCGAAAACGGCGCGGTCATCCAGCCCGATGTCCGTTGGGAAAAGGCGCAGCGCCATACTATGGGAATGCTTCACCGTGACATTCGCCCGTTCATCGAGCAAATCCGCCTGCAGGCAGGGTATAAATTCACCACCTTTGACGATGTCGATGACCGGGTGATCGGCGAATGGACGGGGCTGAGCCGCTATCGTTCCACGCTTGCGCGTAAACATGAAGCCTCTGTCACGCTCATCTGGCGCGACACCGATGAGAAAATGGTGCAGTTTGAAGAGGAGCTGGCGCAGCGCGGTCTGAAATGCCTGCAGGGTGCCCGCTTCTGGCACATTCTGGACGCCTGCTGCGGTAAGGACGTGGCGGTGAACTGGCTCATTGCGCAGTATCGCGAACAGGAAGGCATCATGCCCACGACGCTCGGGCTGGGCGATGGTCCGAATGATGCGCCCCTGCTCGACAGCGTCGACTTCGCGGTGGTGATCAAGGGCATTAACCGCCAGGGCATCACGCTGCGCGACGATAACCCTGCCCGGGTGTATCACACGCAGCAAGCAGGACCGGCGGGCTGGCATGAAGGGCTGGATCACTTTCTGTCGTGATCGTCCCAGACCACCTGGTTGCGGCCGCGCTGTTTTGCCAGATACAGCCGGGCATCCGCAATGGACTGCAGTTGTTCGAAGTCGTAATTCCCCTTCTCCTGCGCGCAGCTGACCCCCATCGACGCGCTGATACGCAACGTCGTACTCTTTTTCACCAGGAGCTCTTTGCTGTCGATGCGTGAGCGTATGCGTTCCGCCACCGCTCTCGCCTCCTCCAGCCCGATACCCGGCAGGACCACGCAAAACTCTTCCCCGCCCACGCGCCCGGCAACGTCGTTCTTACGCAGGGCGCTGGCAATCAGCCCCGCCGCATGGGACAGCACCTTATCTCCGGCCTGATGGCCGAAGCGGTCGTTGATGCTTTTAAAATGATCGAGATCGATCTGCACCACCGAGAACGGCAGCGACTGCGCCTGACATTGCCCGGCCAGCGCTTTTGCCCGCTCAAACAGCGCCCCACGGTTATGGAGCCGGGTGAGCGGATCATGCCAGGCCTGCCACTGCAACGAGTGCTGGAGCGTGTACATGTTGCTGACCATCCGGCGGATCACCAGCCAGGAGATCAGCAGCATGGCGGTGAAGAGCGCCCACAGGAGCGCCAGCACGATACTGATGCTGCCGAAGTCGCCTTTTACCCCTTCATGCAGGGTATGCACCCGCAGGATAACCCCGTCAAAATGGTCGAGCCGCTCCCAGCTGACAAAACGGCTGCCGAGCCGGATCCCGCCGCCGGTATTGTTCTCAATAGCATGCGCAATCTGTGCCGTTTCACGCTCATCAAAATGGTTGGCCTCGCTTGTGGACGCTTCAGAAGAGGCAATCATATTGAGCCGGGTATCATACAGCTGATATTCACCCTCGGCGTGGTCATCCGTCGCGTCAGCCAGCATCCGTTTCATGGTATTGAGAGAAAAATCCATCGCCACCACGCCGTACCAGTAATGGTCAAAATAGATGGGTACGCTTGCGGTAATCATACGCTCGTTGCCCGTCCAGGTTGACGGCGAGGTGATAAACCACAGCACCGCGCGCGCACGGTTGTTACGTTCCGTTTGCTGCGTAAACCAAGGCTGGGTCACCAGGTGGTAATAGCGAGGGATAATATCGGCAGTCTTTGTCGCTGTCTCCGTGGAGAGGTAAAACCCGGCGCGGGAGACATAGACCACCCGTTCTTCGCTGCGCATGACCGGTGAGGCCAGCCTGAGCAAATACCCCACTTCAAGCGCAGCAGACACTTCATTATCGAGAAGTTCATCGTCGCGATTAAGCAGCGTGGTCTTTTCAACAAAGGCATCCGATACGCCGTTGATGGGCAGCGTACGTTTTGTATCCACAGCCAGCTGCCAGAAAGGACGAGACCGGTCTGCATTGAAGCGTGTCACCGCTGCACGCAGGACATCAAACGCCAGCGGCGTCTGGAGCGCATCGCCCATGCTCTGGCGAAAAAAAAGCAGTTTGTCCACGCTGAACTGAAGCTGTCTGTCCAGCGACGTGGCCACCGTTTCCAGATGGTTGCGCTGGCTTGAGATATAGGCATCTTCCAGCACCACCACTTCACGCCAGGTGAGGAGGGTCGAAAAAACCAGTACCACCAGAAAACAGAGATTAACAATCGCACCTGGATTGCTACGCTTATGCAGCCATTGCAGAAAAGTTCGTCTTACAACAAAAGTATCACGCTGCACACATACTCCCTGATCGCTTCCTTACACCCGATACTTGATATAAAAACGCCCGGCAAGGCCGGGCGTTAAGTGATTAAGCCTTGTCACGCTTTTGCCGCCCGTCACCCGGCTGAAGCTCATCTTCACGAAACGCTTCCCGCTTGATGCTGTAACCGTCATGCCACCGACACTCCACCATTCCGCTGGAATAGCCGGTGACAATCATACGTGGGCCGCCCTTCTTAGGCTTAACTTCATCACTGACCAAAAAGACCATACCTGCCTCCTGTATCAGGGTGAAACTGTTTCAATTTAGACGAGGAATGGCCTTTTTGCATCCTGGCGCGGGTAACAATTAGTGCGCCGTACCGCGCAGCTTTTCAACCAGCTTCACTGCGGCGACCACGATACTGCCCACAATAAAGCCCAGCACCAGATTAAGCAGCGTAGGCAAAATGGCCGCCACCACGGCGCCCTGCTGTGCAGCAAAATGTTCTATCGCATGGTGCAGCGGCGCAATACCGTGTACCACAATCCCACCGCCGACAAGGAACATCGCCAGCGTCCCCACCACGGAAAGACTCTTCATCAGCCACGGGGCGAGCACCAGCAGGCTTTTACCGATCCCTTTCGCTACCGCGCTCGATTTCGCTTCCAGCCAGAGGCCAATGTCATCGAGTTTAACGATAAGCCCTACCAGGCCGTAAACCCCCACCGTCACCAGAATGGCGATCCCGGAGAGGATCAGCACCTGATTCAGCAGCGGCGATTCAGACACAATACCCAGGGTAATGGCCACAATCTCCGCCGACAGAATAAAGTCGGTACGAACGGCGCCCTTGATTTTATCGCGTTCGAAGGTTTTTGGATCCTGCGCTGCCAGCGCTTCCAGACGCTGCTGGCGCATTTCTGGCGTGTCGTGCTTCTTCCTCGCGGCGAAGGAGTGCAGCACCTTCTCTACCCCTTCAAAGCATAAAAAAGCGCCGCCAATCATCAGCAGCGGCGTAATCGCCCAGGGGATAAAGGCGCTGATCAGCAGCGCCAGCGGCACCAGGATCACCTTGTTGAGGAATGAGCCTTTCGCCACGCCCCATACTACCGGCAACTCACGGTTAGCCCGCACCCCGCTTACCTGTTGCGCATTTAGCGATAAATCATCCCCCAGAACCCCTGCTGTTTTCTTCGCCGCCAGTTTTCCCATAACGGAAATATCGTCCAGCAAGGTGGCAATATCGTCCAGCAATGTTAATAAGCTACTTCCCGCCAAAATGACTATCCTTCTTTTTTTGCTAATTAAGTGAATAGTATGGAACAAAACCGCACACCCGGAAACAGGCACATTGCGTCAACAAAAATTTCACAGCAACTACACAATTAAAGGGCTCGCCAGCCCGGTAGTTTTGGCGTTTACTATGAGCGAACTTTTTATTTCGTCGTGAGGGACTATGCGTTTTCGGCACTTACTACCGCTCATCGGGGCGCTCTTTTCGCTGTATATCATCTGGGGGTCAACCTACTTCGTCATTCGCATTGGGGTGGAAAGCTGGCCTCCGCTGATGATGGCGGGTATCCGTTTTCTCTCGGCTGGCGTCCTGCTGATGGCCTTCCTGCTGCTGCGCGGACATAAACTCCCCCCGCTGCGCCCGATGCTGAATGCGGCGCTGATTGGCCTGCTGCTGCTGGCCGTGGGCAACGGCTTTGTCACCGTCGCTGAACATCAGAACGTGCCCTCCGGTATCGCGGCGGTGGTGGTCGCCACCGTCCCGCTGTTCACGCTCTGCTTTAGCCGTCTTTTCGGCATTCGCACCCGCAAGCTGGAATGGCTGGGGATTGGAATTGGGCTCGCCGGGATCATTCTGCTCAACAGCGGCGGCAACCTGAGCGGTAACCCGTGGGGGGCCGTGATTATCCTTATCGGATCCATGAGCTGGGCGTTTGGCTCCGTCTATGGTTCGCGTATTGAGCTGCCGTCCGGCATGATGGCGGGTGCCATTGAGATGCTTGCCGCAGGCATTGTGCTGCTGATTGCCTCCATGCTGACGGGCGAAACGCTGACAACCATGCCGGATCTGTCTGGCTTCCTTGCCGTGGGTTATCTGGCGCTGTTTGGCTCCATCATTGCCATTAATGCGTACATGTTCCTCATCCGCAACGTCTCTCCGGCGGTCGCCACCAGCTACGCCTACGTTAACCCGGTCGTGGCCGTGCTGCTGGGAACGGGACTCGGCGGTGAAACGCTGTCGCCGGTTGAATGGCTGGCGCTGGGCGTAATTGTTTTTGCCGTGGTGCTGGTCACGCTGGGGAAATACCTGCTGCCCGCTAAGCCTGAGGTGGTGCCGTGTCAGGTGGAGAAACCGTAAACGGATGAATGCCCTGAGTGTCGATCTGCGCGGTCTGACCGCCGCCGCAGATCCACTCTTCCAGCCGTTCGGTCAGATCCCGATCGTTCAGCTTCAGTCTGCCGCGTAGCGCACACTCCCACACCACCAGCACCCGCCATCCCTGTTCGATAAGCGTGGCGATATCCCGCCGATCGCGCTGGACGTTTTTGCCAATCTTCTCCAGCCAGAAATCGGTGCGCGTCGCCGGGACTTTAAACAGGTAGCAGTCGTGACGGTGCCAGAAGCAGCCGTGGGTAAAGATAATGCACTTATAGGCATCAATGACGAAATCAGGACGCCCGGCAAGTGCGGCATCCTGCACCCGAAAGTCAAAGCCTGCCTCAGTCAGTAGCCCGGCGAGGCGTTTCTCAATCGCCGTATCACGCGTGCCGATGGCACGCATGTTTTTACTGCGCGTCGCCTTATTGTGCACATCCGTCATTGACGGCCTCACTCTGGCGCAGGGCAACCGCCTGTTTAATGCGTGAGGACAGCAGTTTCGCCACCGCCGCAAAGGCGGGCACCACCACCGAGTTGCCAAACTGTCGGTAGGCCTGCGTATCAGAGACCGGAATGCGGAAGCTGTACCCCTGCGGCGTCTCAAACCCCATCAGCCGCGCGCACTCGCGTGGGGTTAAGCGACGTGGACGATGACGCTGGTTCTCAGGGTTATCAAAGTCTTTCTCGCCCAGCGCTTTGTCCCAGCCACGATCGATCAGGATCTCCGCACCGTCTTTGTAATAGCGCGCGGACAGGGTGCGGGTGACACAGTGCGGATCGTTCGGGTTGACCAGGCCAAAACCAAAACCGTTGCCTTTTGCCTGATGCTTTTTGGCATAGCGATAGAGGTACTTCCACAGCACCGGGGTGAGGATAAATTTCGCGTCGACGGCGGGCTCCAGAAGATCGGCGACGGACGGACGGCGCGCCGGATAGAGCGACGGGATATCCCGCAGGGTAAAATCACCTTTCAGGTTGAGATCGCGGCGGAACCCGACCAGCACAATACGTTCCCGGTGCTGGGGCAGGAAGTGTTTCCCGTCAATGATTTTCGGATCATCGGCACCCATATCCTGGGAGTCCGCCACGTCGTAGCCCAGCTCATCCAGCGTCTGCATAATAATGCGGAAGGTTTTACCGCCGTCATGACTCTTTAAATTCTTGACGTTTTCCAGCACAAAAATGGCCGGACGGCGGGCATCGATAATACGGGCGACATCAAAAAACAGGGTTCCCTGCGTATCGCAGGCAAAACCGTGGGCACGTCCGAGGGCATTTTTCTTCGATACCCCGGCGAGCGAGAATGGCTGGCACGGGAAGCCCGCCAGCAGTACGTCATGCGCCGGGATGTTCTGGCGAATATGCTCTGCCGCCTCTTCATCGCTCACGCCGCTTTTATGGCTCAGCGTGACATCGCGGATATCCGCGTTGAACTGATGCGCATCCGGGTCACAATACCAGTTGGCTTTATAGGTGCGGACCGCGTGTTTGTTCCACTCGCTGGTGAAGACGCACTGTCCGCCGATGGCTTCAAATCCGTGTCGAATGCCCCCGATACCGGCAAACAGATCGATAAAGCGGAAGGCATAATGGGGATGGGCGGCGGAAGGACGCGGAAGCAATGTTTGCAGATAACGAAACTCGCCGTCGCTCAGGCGATGCCCTGCCCGCTCGCTGGTGATAAGTCTCTTAATGATTGCCGGGCTCCAGTGACCCTCACCCTGTGCCATGAGCTGGCTGGCGAGGGTTTTGGCATCATAGATATCCAGCAGCTGGCGCAGCAGCGCCTGCACCGTTGCCGTTGATTTCTCAGCCTGCTCAGGTGCGGGCTCACTCACTGATCGATTTTCCTGCATTCTTTTAACCGGACAATAAAGACTGGAAACAGATTACCACAGTTCAACGGTGCAAACTGCGGCGGAAGCGGCTCAGTACCTGGCTATCCAGCCCCAGGCAGTCACCCTGTAATTCGGCACTCAGTTTTGCCATAAACTGGATGAGAAAATCGGCGTTGTGGCGTGCCAGCTCGCGCCCCATTTCTGTTTGCATTGTATCAGGCAGGCGCAGCAGCTTGGTCTGAAAATGGTCGAGGGCAAACGCCCGGTCATCAAGGGTTCGCGCATCAGCAAAGGGATCGCGTGCGTCAAAAAGCGGCACGCCCAGCGCCCCCGAAACGGCAAACACGCGCGCCAGGCCAATCGCCCCTAACGCTTCCAGCCGGTCAGCATCCTGCACAATTTTCGCTTCCAGACTCTGCGGCGCGATCCCGGCGCTGAAGCTGTGTGCCTCAATAGCATGCGCCACGGCGTCATAATGCGCGGGGGGAAAGTCCGGGAAGTCGCGATGCAGGATCTCACGCGTTTTACGCGCTGCCAGCTGGGATGACTGGCCGCGTTCAGGATGGTTTTTCGGCAGGCTGACAATATCGTGGAAATAGCAGGCGGTCAGGATCACCAGCGGCTCGACCGCCTGGTTAGCCAGGATTTTTTGCGCCGTCATCCAGACGCGACGAAAATGGGAAATATCATGCGCGGTGTCGTCGGTGGTGTGGTTTTCCCCGAGCCAGCGCTCAAAACGTTGCTGCCACTGCGTAAGTTCCATCATCACGTCCTGTTGTTAAAATGGTTACAATAGCAACTTTCCCGGACGCTATCACGAGTTGTCCTGACGGGGACGGGTGTACCACGCAATCCCGCCCAGGATCAGGCCGACCGTGCCCAGCACCAGAAACCCCAGCAATGCCCCAAGCCATTTGCCGCTGGTCGAACCCAAATCCCCTTCCACTGCTGCATTCGGCAGCGACGGTATTTTACTGATGACCCAAACATACCGGGCCATCGCCCAGACAAAGTAACCGCAAAAAGCGTAAAACACCCACAGGGCCAGTTTGCCTCCCAGGCTGCGTTCGATTTTTCGTTCCATCTTTCACTCCACGGTCACTGCCGTACCGTTTGCACATGCTTACTTTAGTTTTGTGACAACTGTCACAGTTTGGCATTAAACCCTGTGCTGTGTGAAGGTTTCTGACGCTCAGTTTGCCTTAAGTTGATCCTGGGCAAGGTTACAGAAGAGGACGACTGGTGAGTGTTTAATTCGGAGAAATATAATTAAGGCTAATAATAGAATTTATAAAATAACCACGAAAAATACTTAACAATAATTAACCAATATATATTTCAAATTATAATTCACGAGAAAAATAAAGCGACACTTAGAAATATTTAGTAATATTTTTACCCATTTAATTACATTTATTATTGAACTTAAACCCCCTCTCCTGGAATAGTATCGACGCTGTAGTTGCGGAGCGTGATTACATATATTCATATAAATTATCTCTAAAGGGAATATATAATGAAAAGAAAAGTATTGGCCATTCTTGTACCCGCATTATTAATGGCTGGCGCAGCAAATGCCGCTGAGATGTACAATAAAGACGGTAATAAAGTTGACCTGTACGGTAAAGTCGATGCACGTCATACCTTCTCTGACAACCCTGGCGACGATGGCGATGAAACCTATGTGCAGGTTGGCTTCAAAGGTGAAACTCAGATCACCAACGATCTGATCGGTTACGGCCAGTGGGAATATAAAACCTACGCAAATAATACTGAGTCCTCCGGTGATAAATCCTTTAACCGTCTGGCCTATGCGGGTCTGAAATATGGCGAATACGGTTCATTTGATTATGGCCGTAATTATGGTGTCGTCTATGACGTAGAAGCCTGGACCGATATGCTGCCGGTATTTGGTGGTGATTCCTACACCTGGACTGATAACTTTATGAATGGCCGTGCTAACGGTCTGGCGACCTACCGTAATACGGATTTCTTTGGTCTGGTTGAAGGTCTGAATTTTGCGCTGCAATATCAGGGCGCGAATGAAGGTCAGGACGCGACAGAAGATCAGGAAGGAACCAAAAATGGTCATGACGACGTGCGTTTCCAGAATGGCGACGGCTTCGGTATGTCTACCACCTATGATTTCGATTTCGGCCTGAGCCTGGGTGCGGCATATTCTTCCTCTGATCGTAGCAACAAACAAGAAGGTTACGGTGAGAAATACAGCGCTCGTTACGCGGGCGGTAAAACAGCAGAAGCATGGACTCTGGGTGCGAAATATGATGCTAACAACATCTATCTGGCGATGATGTATGCTGAAACTCGCAATATGACGCCATATGGTGATTATGGTATCGCGGATCAAACTCAGAACTTCGAAGCAGTAGCACAATATCAGTTCGACTTCGGTCTGCGTCCATCCCTGGCATGGGTTTACTCTAAGGGTAAAGACATGACTTACCCAGGTAACCGCAGTAATCCTCAGGGCCAGCACGGTGATGTTGATCTCGTGAACTATATCGATGTTGGCATGACCTACACTTTCAATAAAAACTTCTCCACCTATGTTGATTACAAAATCAACCTGCTGGATAACGATGATCGCTTCTACGAAGCCAATGGCATCTCCACCGATGACATCGTTGGCGTAGGCATGACCTACCAGTTCTAATCCACCAAAACACCAAAGGCCGCAATCGCGGCCTTTTTTTATTCCTGCGCGCTCTATTACGGCGCTTCCTGCAACGCCACCCGAATAAACCCGTTGTTCTGCGCAAGCAACTCATGCGCTTTCCATACATCCAGCCCGGTCAGCACCATCAGCACCGCCGTTTTGCAGTTATGGTTACAGCTCTCCAGCGCGGCTTTCGCCACCGCGCGGGTGCATCCCCCCGCTTCCATCACTATCGCGATTTGCCGTTCAGCCCACTGGATGCTGCTCGCCTCCAGATCCACGCGCAGGTTGCTGTAAACCCGCCCGGTGCGGACGGCCAGCCCGGTGGTCACCATAGAGAGGATCATTTTCTGCGCGATGGCCGCTTTGGTGTTGAGATACCCGGCAACCACATCCGGGCCCAGCTCTGGCGCAATCACCATACTTGCCAGCTGCGCCGCTTCGCTTTGTGCATTATCGGTAATCACCGCCACCGGTGAACCGAGCGACCACGCATGCCGCATGGCGCCCCAGACCCACCGCGTTTTTCCGCTTACGGTGACCGCCAGCATCATATCGTGCTCGCCAAAGTTAATCGCCTGCAGGTCGGCAACGCCGCGCTCGTAGCTTGTCGCATCGTCTCCAGCCGTGATGGCAATCACCGGGGTTTTACCCGGGGCATACTCATCCGCCGCCTGTTTTGCCACACAGCCGGACGGCCCCGCGCCAACCATGACCAGACGCCCCCCGTGGCTCAGGGTCGCGGCGGCGTTATCCACCACACGGGCAATAATGGGTAAAAAAGGGGTGATTGCAGCGGAGATAAGTGCATCATCCTGGTGAATGACTTTCAGCATGTCCAGCGTGGACAATCTATCGATATTCATCGTGCTGGCGTGCCGTCTTTCCTTGACCGAACCGGTAAGCATAATGCTCATAAACAGCCTCCTTATTATGAGTACCCACACACTATAAAGTGTTTTATATGGATGACATGCGAGGAGGGTCACGAAAAGCGGAGCAAATGCATGCTTTTACACAGCTTTAAGAAAAGCGCGTCATCGGCGATAATTACCCCTTTCTTCTTCATCGCGGAGTGTTGATGAGCGATTTGCAGCCCTTTCCCCAGACGCGCAAGCGCCCCATGAAACTGAACACGCTGGTCACGTTGATGGTGTGCGCGATCATCGCCTCTGTGCTGCTGCTGGTCTTTGCGCTCTATTCAGTGCAGATCACCCGGGCAACCCGTGATGACGTCAAAGATACGGCGCTGGGTATTGCCCGAACGCTGGCGAACAGCCCGGAGATCCAGCGCGGCCTGATGCAACCGCCGCAGGCCGATATCATCCAGCCCATCGCCCAGGGCGTTACAAAACGCAACGACCTGCTGCTGACCGTGGTCACCGACATGCGCGGTATTCGCTATTCGCACCCGAACGAAGCGCTGATTGGCCTGCATTTTATCGGCGACGATCTGAACCCGGCGCTGGAAGGGAAAGAGAACGTCTCCGTTAACCGGGGCGCGCTCGCGGAAGCCCTTCGCGTATTTACGCCCGTGTATGACAGCCAGCACGAGCAGATCGGCGTGGTGGTGGTCGGCATCTCGCTTAAAAAAGTAGAAGACCAGATCGCCCGCGGGCGACTCAACGCCGTCTGGACCATTTTGTTCAGTATCTTTATGAGCTCCATGGCGATCTGGGGACTGGTTCGCGTTCTGAAACGCATCCTGTTCGGGCTGGAGCCGTATGAAATCTCCGCGCTGTTTGAACAACGTCAGGCGATGCTGCAGTCGCTCCGCGAAGGAGTGTTAGCGGTCGATATTCATGGCCGCGTGACGATGATAAACCACACCGCCAGAGAGATATTGCTCCTGCCCTCCGGCAAGCAGACCGAAAACGCCAGCGCGCCCCTGCTGGCCAGCCTGCGTGAGGTGTCAAAGACGGGCATCGCGCGTCAGGATCAGGAGATCAGCTGCAACGGACGGCTGCTGCTGTGCAACATGGTGCCGGTGAAAAGCCAGGAGCGGGTGATAGGCGCCATCACCACCTTCCGCGACAAAACCGAAATCAGCCAGCTGATGCAGCGCATCGACGGCATGGTGAATTACGTCGATGCCCTGCGCGCCCACACGCACGAGTTTATGAACAAACTGCACGTGATCCTGGGCCTGCTGCATATCAAGCGCTACGACAAACTGGAAGAGTACATCCTGCAGACAGCGCACAATTATCAGACGGACATTGGCACCATCCAGAGCAAGGTGAAATCCCCGGTGATTGCCGGGTTCCTGCTGGGTAAAATCAACCGGGCGAAAGAAGCGGGGATCACCCTCACCCTGGCGGATGAGTGCCAGATACCGGATACCGCCAACGAAGAGCAGGTCGCGGTGCTGGTTACCGTGCTCGGTAACTTGATTGAGAACGCGCTGGACGCGATGGAGGGCCAGCAGGAAGGCGAAATCACCCTGCTGCTGCACTATCAGAATGGCTGGCTCAGCTGTGAAGTCAGCGATGACGGCCCGGGAATTGATCCCGCCCAGCTGGAGACTATTTTTACTAAAGGCTTCTCAACAAAAGGTGAAAACCGGGGCGTTGGGCTGTTCCTTGCCCGCCAGCAAATTCAGAACCTGGGCGGTGATATCACTGTCGAATCTGAACCTGGCGTATTTACCCAATTTTTTGTTCACATCCCCTGGGATAGCGAGAGGAATATCGCGTGATAAATGTATTAATTGTCGATGATGACGCCATGGTAGCCGACCTCAACCGTCTGTATGTTAACCGTGTTGAAGGCTTTAGCTGCTGCGGCGTCGCCTCCACGCTGAACCAGGCCGAGGCCATTATTAACAACCCTGCCCAGCCGGTTGATCTGGTGCTGCTGGATGTCTATATGCAGCAGGATAACGGGCTGGATCTGCTGCCAGTGATCCGCGCTTCCGGTCGCCCGATCGATGTCATTATGATCTCTTCGGCTGCGGACGCCGCGACAATCCAGACCTCTATCCATTACGGCGTGGTGGATTATCTGATTAAACCGTTCCAGTTCCCGCGCTTTGAAGAGGCGCTGAACGGCTGGAAGGCAAAGCACAGCCTGATGGGCTCGCACCAGTATTATGAGCAGGCGGACGTCGACAGGCTGATCCACGGCGGCGCGCCGGAGCTGGCAGACAGCAAAAAGCTGCCAAAAGGGTTAACGCCGCAAACACTGCGCACCATCTGCCAGTGGATTGACGCTCACCCGGAGACCGAGTTTTCCACCGATGACCTGGCCAGCGCGGTGAATATCTCGCGCGTCTCCTGCCGCAAATATCTGATCTGGCTGGCGCAAATCAATATTCTGTTCACCAGCATTCACTACGGCGCGACAGGGCGCCCGGTATATCGTTACCGTCTCCAGCCCGAGCAGACAGGCCTGCTCAAACAGTACTGTCAGTAATGCGGTAACTATTATCCAGTAAAGTAAAGCGGAAGTGGTGCGCTGAAGAGAGCACCACTTCTTTTGTTTTGGTCACAAAGATCGCTTCAATATCAGGTCGCGCGCGCAGCACCGCACAGCCCTTCTCCACACCCATGCCGTACATCAGCGTGGTCCAGATATCCCCGTCGATGGAATCGTTTGAAATGATGGTCACGCTGTCCAGTTCGTTATCAAGCGGATACCCGGTACGCGGGTCAAGGATATGGTGGTAGCGCCTGCCGTTTTGTTCAAAGTAGCGTTCATAGGTTCCCGACGTCACCACGGAGCGGTTCTCTACCGTCATCGCGCCGATCAGCTCATCACCCGCAAACGGTTTTTTAAGCCCCACGCTCCAGCCCCCCTCCGGCGAGCCCAGCGTCTGGATATTGCCCCCAAGGTTGATCAGCCCGAGTTCAGCGCCCTCTTTGCGCAGATAATCCCGCACCCTGTCGGCGATATAGCCTTTGGCGATGGCGCCCAGGTCGATCTCCATCCCTTTTTGGGTCAAAAAGACGCTACTGCTGGCCTCGTCCAGCACCACATCCTCAGGACGGGTAATCGCCAGCAAGGCGGCGATGTCTTCGGCGGGCGGCACGCTGTCGCCGCGAAAGCCGATTTTCCACCGTTTCACCAGCGGGCCAATCGCCAGGTTAAACGCGCTGTCCTTGAGCAGACTCGCCGCTTTTGCGCAGCGGATCAGCTCGAACACCGGACGGCTGATGCTGACGGGCCGCTGCCCCGCCGCATGGTTGATTTCCATAACTTCAGAGTGCGCGCGGTTAACGGTAAGCAGATCTTCGTACTGTTTGATCAGGCGAAACACGCGGGACGCGAGGGCTTCGTCATGGGAGAAGAGTTTCAGGAGGATGGGAGAGCCCATCAGGACGGCGGAGTAGCTGTAGACGCGGTTGTCATCAGACATGGCAGTTTCCTCAGAGGTAGCCCCGGCAGGCGCCGCGCCGCCGGGGAGAATGCCGGACAGCGCAACGCTTATCCGGCCAGGAAAACAGGAGCCTTACGTTCTTTTTGAGCGCATCGCCGCCTGATGTCCGGCTAGCGTACCAAAAATAATGATATCTGCCACCGCGTTACCGCCGATACGGTTACCGCCGTGGATCCCGCCGACCACTTCACCGGCCGCAAACGCCCCTGGCAGCACGTTGTGGTTGCTGTCCAGCACGCAGGTTTCGGTGTTGATGGTCACGCCGCCCATGGTGTGGTGCACGCCCGGCGCAATCTGAATGGCATAGAACGGCCCTTCGTTGATGGGCGCACGCAGCGCGGTGGTACGGCCAAAATCATCGTCATGCTGTTTTTCAACAAAGCCGTTGTAGCGCTCAAGGGTCGCCAGGAAAGCGTGGTAATCCATTCCCAGCGCCTCGGCCAGGGCTTTTGGCGAGCTGGCGCTGGTCACAAAGCCTTTAGCGATGTATTCATCCGCCGCTTTGTTTTTGGCACGCACGTGCTCGTCAAAGACGATATACGCGTATTTCTCCGGCAGTGCGATGATTGACGCCGAGACTTTATCGCGAGTTTCCATTTCATTGAAGAAACGGTTCCCCTGCTGGTTCACCAGAATCGCTCCGCCGCCGCGAATGGATTCGGAAATCAGGTACGAGGTTTTCTGCTCAACGGTTGGGTGGATCTGAATTTCACCCATATCTACCGTACCGGCACCGATGCGTTCCAGCAGCGCGATACCGCCGCCGGTTGCCCCTTTGTGGTTGGTGGTAACAAAACCTTCCAGGTCAGGGCGGTATTTCACCACCATCTGGCTGTTGGCGCTGAAGCCACCGGTGGCGACAATGACGCTTTTAGTGGTCACGGTGAGGGTTTCGTTCTCTTCTGTGATCAGACGCACGCCGGTGACTCCGCCGTTTTCGAACAGGATGTCGCTGACGGACGTATCAAGCATTACGTCGATGTTGCGTTTGTTGACGTTACGCACCAGGCCGCTGATCAGATAGCCGCCTACCGCAGAGCCGTCTTTTGGACGGTGCGTACGGTCAATGCTCATCCCGCCGGTGGTGGTGATGTCATTCAGCATAATGCCGCGGGTTGCCAGCCATTCAATCGCCTGCGGCGCATTCTCCACGAAGCGGCGCAGCAGTTCCGGGTTGTTCTTGTTACCGCCCCCTTTCAGGCTCTCCTGGTAGAACAGCTCTTTGCTGTCCTGGATCCCTTTCACCCGCTGGAAGCGCGTCTCGGCGGCATTCATCCCGGCAGAAGCTTTGATGGTGTTCCCGCCGATGGTTGGCATCTTCTCAACAATCAGCACGCTCGCGCCTTCATCGTGGGCCTGAATGGCAGCGGCCAGACCGGCACCGCCGCTACCCACTACCACCACATCCACGCTGCGGGTCGCGTTCGGGTCAGCGCCCTCTTCTGCCGCCAGCGCTTTGCTGGATTTCAGCATCGCTTTAGAGACCGCTTTTTTCACCGCTTCACTCTGGCTGGTTGCACCCGTGATGGCATCCACGTGCGGGGTGTTGGCGTCCAGAATGCGGGTGCGGATCTCTTCAAAGCTGGTGACAAACTCAACGTCTTCGCTCGGGCCAGACGCCAGCGCAATATCGGCGATGCGATCGGTTTCCAGACTGACGTTGATTACCAGTTCGTTAACATCGTCCTGCACCTTCTCAGTGAACATGCCTGGCTTGAATTTTGATTCGCCCATGCTCATATCGCGGATCATCGCTTCCACCAGCGAGAAGCGCCACAGTGGTTCAGGAATGCTCAGCTCTTCGCGTTTGGTGCTGTCCATAAACAGCTCCAGACTTTCACCGGCCGCGATCCGGTCAGTCCAGTCCGGGTAAGCGATGGTAGCGCGGCCCACGGCAATCAGGTCGTAACCGCTATCCAGCGCCTCGTTAACGTCAGCGGCATTTACCACGCCGCCGACACCCATCACCGGAACCTGAGCCAGGGTTTCAGAGCGCATGGCGCAATATTTTTTGATGAGCGGGGTTGGGTCCTGCGTGTCGACAATGGAAGGACGCAGGGTCGCCCCTACGGAGAAGTGCAGATAATCCACACCGCGTGCCGCCAGTTTTTCCAGCAGGTACATGGTGTCTTCAAAGCGGATGCCCGGGACTTCCAGCTCTTCAGGGGAGAAACGGTAGCCAATAATGAACGCGTCGTCCGCGTACTGGCGCACCATTTTGTGCGTGATATCCAGCACCGCCAGCGGGAATTTAGCGCGGTTATCGCGGCTGCCGCCCCACTCGTCGTCGCGCTGGTTAGAGTTCGGGGAGTAGAACTGCTGAATCAGGTAGGTATTTGCGCCGTGAATTTCAACCCCGTCGAAACCGGCCTGGATAGCGCGGCGAACGGCTTCACCAAACTTGCCGATCATGCCTTCCACTTCTTCACCGGTCAGGGCAACCGGCGTGGCGGCCCCATCACGCGGCGCGGCAACGGCGCTTGGGCCAACCGGCGTGCGGCCACCGATCAGTTTTGGATCGACCATACGGCCGCCGTGGTAGATCTGCAGCAGGGCTTTCGAGCCTTTGGATTTAATGGCGTCCGCGATTTTCGCCAGCCCGGCGATTTTCTCGTCGTTATCGATACCAATCGCGCCGGGGAACGCAAGGCCGAGATCATCGATAAAGCAGCATTCAACAATAATGGTACCAATGCTGCCGGAACGGGCCCGATAGTACTCCACCAGCTCGCTGGTGACCGTGCCGTCGTAATAGCCGGTACAGGTGGTCATGGGTGCCATTAACAAACGGTTTTTCAGTTCGGTGCCATTCGGTAATGTGAAGGGGCTCAGAATACGTTCGTTAGTGCTCATAATTGAAACTCCAAACTTTAAAAATTAAGAATTCGTTATCGGATTGATTTTTTATTTCGTCGTTATTTGCCGATGTCATGATATTAATATAATGATTTTTTTAGTTTCTAAAGTTATTACGTTAGTTAAAAAACTATTTAATCCCTGCGATAACACAAATAACACATTGGTGTTAGCGATTGTAATTTAGCCATTCACAATAATTTAAAATTCGTTAAATAACCAATGGTAAAACCATTTCTCCAAAAACCAATAAAACCAATACAAATCAATCATATAAAAATTATCAAAATTCGACATTGTTACAGAAATGATAAATTGAGCTCATAATATACGTAATACCCACATACGCCAGAGTGGTTATTAATAAAAGCATAAAAATACCGCTGCAATTCTCTTTTCTTGATCGCGATCAATAGTCATGGCATCCAAAAGCGCAATATAAAAACATCATCAATTTTTAATTTAGCGCAAACCAAAATGCGTTAAATCGCTATTACTGAAAATACAAATCAGCACCTTTAATAACTAAAAAAAGCAAAGAAACTTAAGAAAGCAATTTTGTTTTTCAGTGCGACCGAATTTTTGACAACTTAAGACGTGAAACTATGAATACAAAAACTGCTGTAACGCCCCCTGTGGCGAACCAGGCATCAAATGGGAAAGCAAAACGACTGCTGATGATGGCATTGCCCGTTATCGTCGCCGTCCTGCTGCTGTTTGTTCCGGTACCGGAAGGACTGCCGCCTTATGCGTGGCACTACTTCGCGATCTTTGTCGGCGTGATCGTCGGCTTAATCTTCGAACCACTGCCGGGCGCGGTGATCGGTCTGACTGGCGTGGTGGCAATTGCGCTGTGCAGCCAGTGGGTGCTGTTCAGCCCTGAACAGCTGGCCGACCCGAAATTCAAGCTGGCGGGTGCCTCCTTTAAGTGGGCGGTCAGCGGGTTTGGTAACTCGACTGTGTGGCTGATCTTCGGTGCCTTCATGTTCGCCGCGGGCTATGATAAAACCCGCTTCGGCCGCCGTCTGGCGCTGATTCTGGTGAAATATCTCGGCCGTCGCAGCCTGACGCTCGGTTATGCCATCACCTTCGCGGACCTGCTGCTGGCACCGTTTACGCCGTCCAACACCGCACGTAGCGGCGGGACCATCTACCCGATCATCGCTAACCTGCCGCCGCTGTATGGCTCAAAACCAAACGACCCAAGCGCGCGTAAAATTGGTTCGTACCTGATGTGGGTGGCGATCACCGCGGCCTGTATCACCAGCTCGATGTTCCTCTCCGCCCTTGCGCCGAACCTGCTGGCACTGGCGCTGGTGAAAAGCACGGTAGGGATTGATATCTCCTGGGGTACCTGGTTCCTCGCCTTCCTGCCGCTGGGCATTCTGCTGATTCTGACCATGCCGCTGCTGGCCTACTGGTTCTACCCACCAGAAGTCAAAGTGAATAATGAAGTACCGCTGTGGGCAACCCGTGAACTGGAAAAACTGGGCAAACTGTCCCGCAATGAAATTCTGCTGCTGGTGTTCGTATGCTGTGCGCTGCTGATGTGGATCTTCGCCGCCGCGTGGATTGAACCAGCCATGGCTGCCCTGCTGATTGTGGGTCTGATGCTGTGGACCGGCGTGCTGGAGTGGAACGATATCACCGGCAATAAAGCCGCGTGGAATACCTTCGTCTGGTTCGCCACCCTGGTCGCGCTGGCAGATGGCCTCTCCTCTACCGGCTTTATCAGCTGGCTGGGTAAAGAGGGCGGTCTGTTAATGAGCGGTATCTCGCCGGGCGTTGCCACCATCGTACTGCTGCTGGCGTTCTACCTGCTGCACTACCTGTTTGCCAGCACCACCGCGCACACCACCGCGCTGCTGCCGGCGATGCTGACCATCGCCTCCACCATTCCGGGCATGAATATGGAAGTCTTCGTCCTGCTGATGGTGACCTCGCTGGGTGTGATGGGGATCATCACCCCGTACGGTACCGGCCCAAGCCCGATTTACTACGGTAGTGGCTACCTGCCAACCAAAGACTACTGGCGCCTGGGCACTATCTTCGGTGCCATCTTCCTGGCGGCCCTGCTGCTGATTGGTTATCCGTGGATGTCCATGATGTTCTGATTCCTGACCGCCGGACTTCTCCTCCGGCGGTTTTATTTTTCTGGAGCAAGCTATGTCAAACAAACCGTTTTTTTATCAAAACCCCTTCCCACTCGTGCACGACGACACCGAATACTATCTGCTGACCAAAGAGCACGTCTCCGTTGCCGAGTTCGACGGTCAGGAAGTCCTGAAAGTCGAGCCAGAGGCGCTGACGCTGCTGGCACAGCAGGCGTTCCACGATGCTGCGTTTATGCTGCGTCCTTCCCATCAGAAGCAGGTCGCCGCCATTCTTAACGACCCGGAAGCGAGCCAGAACGATAAGTACGTTGCCCTGCAGTTCCTGCGTAACTCTGAAATCGCCGCTAAAGGCGTGCTGCCAACCTGCCAGGATACCGGCACAGCGATCATCATGGGTAAAAAAGGCCAGCGCGTCTGGACCGGCGGTGGCGATGAAGCCGCGCTGAGTCAGGGGGTGTACAACACCTACATCGAAGACAACCTGCGCTACTCCCAGAACGCGGCGCTGGATATGTATAAAGAGGTGAACACCGGCACCAACCTGCCTGCGCAGATCGATCTCTACAGCGTCGACGGCGACGAGTACAAATTCCTCTGCATGGCGAAAGGCGGCGGTTCAGCCAACAAAACCTACCTCTATCAGGAAACCAAAGCGCTGATCACACCGGCGAAACTGAAAAACTATCTGGTGGAGAAAATGCGCACCCTGGGTACCGCGGCCTGTCCGCCTTACCATATTGCCTTCGTGATTGGCGGAACCTCCGCGGAAGCGACGCTGAAAACGGTGAAGCTGGCCTCCACCCGCTACTACGACGCCCTGCCTACCGAGGGGAACGAGCACGGCCAGGCGTTTCGCGATGTTCAGCTCGAACAGGAACTGCTCCAGGAAGCGCAGAACCTGGGTTTGGGTGCGCAGTTTGGTGGTAAATACTTCGCTCACGATATCCGCGTGATCCGCCTGCCGCGCCACGGTGCCTCCTGCCCAATCGGCATGGGTGTCTCCTGCTCCGCAGACCGTAACATCAAAGCGAAAATCAACCGCGACGGGATCTGGATTGAAAAACTGGAACACAACCCGGGTCAGTACATTCCTGAATCGCTGCGCCAGCAGGGTGAAGGTGACGTGGTCAGCATCAACCTCAACACGCCGATGAACGAGATCCTGGCGCAGCTTTCCGCGCACCCGGTCTCTACCCGCCTGTCGCTGAACGGCACCATCATCGTGGCGCGTGATATCGCCCACGCGAAGTTGAAAGAACTGCTCGACAACGGCGAGGAACTGCCGCAGTACGTTAAAGACCATCCGATTTACTACGCGGGCCCGGCCAAAACGCCGGAAGGTTATGCCTCCGGCTCACTCGGCCCAACCACTGCGGGCCGCATGGACTCGTATGTGGATTTACTGCAGTCCCACGGCGCGAGCATGATCATGCTGGCCAAAGGCAACCGCAGCCAGCAGGTGACGGATGCCTGCCACAAACACGGCGGCTTCTATCTGGGCAGCATCGGCGGCCCGGCGGCGGTACTGGCGCAAAACAGCATCAAGAGCCTGGAGTGCGTGGCGTACCCGGAACTGGGAATGGAAGCCATCTGGAAAATCGAAGTGGAGAACTTCCCGGCGTTTATCCTGGTGGATGACAAAGGTAACGACTTCTTCCAGCAGATCCAGAACAAACAGTGCCAGGGATGTTCACAGCGCTGAGCATTTCCATAGTGCCGGCAGCCGCGACAACGTTTGATTGATCCGCTCACGCTTGTCGCTGCCCGGCTTCCAGATAGTGACCATCGTCTGACTTATCCCCTGGCTGCCCACTTCGGTGGGCAGCCTTTTTACGTTTTTCCACTGCGTCGCATGAAGATGGGTCGGCAAGAAGCCCCAGCCACAGCCCTGCTCCAGCAGGCCGCGCAGCATCTCAATTTCATTAGTGAAAAGGGTATGCCCGGCAATTTGCAGACGACGGGCAACCGGTTCATCTGACGCGGCATGCATAACCACCTGCGGAACCAGAGAGAGATCGAGCAGCGAAACCGGCGTGGCAACCTTCGCAAAAAGCGCGTCTGCGGCGTAAAAATCCATGTCGATGGCTCCCAGAGCCCGCCACTCCATCTCATTACCCACGCTGCGGTTGCGCGCCTGGCAGATACCTAAATCCGCCTCTCCGCTCGCCAGCAGAGCTTCCGCCTCGTCACGCGACGCGCTGGTCAGGCTCAGGCGTATTTTTTGTGCCGCCATCTCTGCAATCAGCGCCTGCAGAAAAGCCCGGGGAGTGAACGGATCGTAAACAAGGGCAATGTCTTGCGTCGCGCTGTCCGGCACCGCTCTGGCAAAGGCCTCAAAGGCTTTCACCTGACGCATCAGCAGGTGCGCCTGTCGCTGAAGCTGTTCCCCTTCAGGCGTTAGCCGCACGCTGCGTCCCTCGCGCAGGAACAGGGCATAACCCAGCCCGTCCTCAAGAAAATCGATCAGATCGCGCAGGGTCGTACGGTCTTTACCGAGCTTAATGGCCGCCTTCATCAGGCTGCCGTGCTCTGCCACCGCGGTAAACGCCTCCAGCTGGGCAAATGAATAGACCATCGCCTGCTCTCCCTTCATTCCGTTTTTCGGGGGGAATTTCCCCCATAACCCGTTTTTTATTATAGGGCGCGGCTTCTTAAACTGAAGTCCTTCCTGAACCAAACGAGATAAACATGAAAAACAAAACGTTAAACCGCAGCCTGCTCGCCGCACTGGTGGTCAGCAGCCTCTTATCCCCTGCCGTTATGGCTGCCTGTCATGGCACCGACCTCAACCAGTGTCCTGCACCGTTTGACGCAACCCTTCCCGACACGCACAGCATGCTCACCTGGAGTCAGGCGGATCGCGTGGTGGGCTTTCGTAACGACTATCGCAACTACGCGGGCGATGTTTTCCGCCACGGAAAGGCCACGCCGCTGCTGGCAGCGGAGAAACCGCTTACCGACGCCCGGTATCAGGTTAATGGCAAGACTTATACCCTCCAGGATTACGTGAAGCGCCAGAACGTCAGCGGCATGCTGGTGCTGAAGGACGGCAAAATAGCGTGGAAATATCTGGGTGAAGGCAATACCGATTCCACGCTCTGGACATCACGTTCGGTGGGGAAATCCGTGGTCTCTGCGCTGGTCGGGGTCGCCCTTAAAGAGGGCAAAATCCACTCCCTTGACGATCTTATCACCCGCTACGAACCCGATTTAAAAGGCACGGCGTGGGATGGCGTGACGCTGAGACAGCTGATCACTCACACCTCTGGCGTGGCGTGGAACGAAGACTACACCAACCCACAGTCTGATTTCGCGCAGCTCACCGAATGCGAAGCTAAGCCGGGCACCTACGACTGCGTGCGTAAGCTGGTGAAGGGATTACATCGGGAACACCCCGCCGGAGAGAACTGGTCCTATTCATCGGGTGGCGCGTGGCTGCTGGGTGACGTGCTGGAGCGCGCCACCGGTATGACGCTGGCGGCGTACCTGGAGAAAAGCATCTGGCAGCCGTACGGGATGGCGAACGACGGCGTATGGCATGCCTACCGTAAAGGCCAGCACGATGTCGGCGCGCACGGCTTTAACGCCACGCTGGAAGACTGGGGCCGCTTCGGCGAATTTATCCTGCATAACGGTACGCTCCCTTCGGGCAAACAGATCCTGCCTGACGGCTGGGTAAAAGAGTCGTCAGACTGGACGCAGGCGAAAGGTTCCGTCTCAGACGCGCATCCGAAAGGGTTGTACGGCTATCAGTGGTGGAATAACGAGGTGCCCGCCACGGCAACAGACGTTAAGCCCGCGCCAGAGGATTCCCTGAAAGATTCACTCTGGGCGCTGGGGATTTTTGGCCAGATGATTATGGTGAATCAAAAAGAAAACCTGGTGATCGTCCAGTGGTCCACCTGGCCGCAGGCGGAGCCGTCTTTCAGCGCCCAGCCGCTGGAAGCGTCGCTGATGTTTAGCGCGATTGCGCAGGCGCTGCGCTGAATAGAGCGCTCTGCCAGTTTTGCCCGGCGGCGCTACGCTTGCACGGGCCTACAAAATTCACAGGTCGGGTAAGCGAAGCGCCACCCGACAAGAGCAGCGGCTACTCTGCCCTTCTGCGCGATATCACAAAATAGCGATATCAGCCACTTAGCTAATTATGGTGAATGAAAAATCAATGAATTGTTAAGTTATTGTTAGGCATGTAAATCCCGGTCAACGTCCCGTCATTGATGTGCAGCACGCATCAGTTCATGCGTGATTTGCGCTTATTAATTTCCGTTTAATGCGCCAGTTTTCAGAAACAGACGGACAACACGTCAATAAAAAACTGGAGACGACCATGATTTCCTCAACCCCACCTGCAACCGTTCGCGCAAGAGCGGGCGCGATACTTCGCGTCACCTCGGGCAATTTCCTTGAGCAATTCGACTTCTTCCTGTTCGGGTTCTATGCCACCTACATCGCGCATACCTTCTTCCCGGCGAGCAGTGAGTTTGCCTCGCTGATGATGACCTTCGCCGTCTTTGGCGCAGGCTTCTTAATGCGCCCCATTGGCGCGATTGTCCTCGGGGCTTACATCGACAAGGTGGGTCGCCGTAAAGGGTTAATTACCACCCTGTCGATTATGGCGGCCGGCACCTTCCTGATTGTGCTGATCCCCTCTTATGAGAGCATCGGCCTGTGGGCGCCACTGCTGGTGCTGGCTGGACGCTTGCTGCAGGGCTTTTCCGCCGGGGCGGAGCTTGGCGGCGTGTCGGTCTACCTGGCTGAAATTGCCACGCCGGGTCGCAAAGGCTTCTTTACCAGCTGGCAATCCGGCAGTCAGCAGGTGGCGATTATGGTGGCCGCCGCAATGGGCTTTGCGCTGAACGCGATGCTGGAAGAGAGCGCCATTCGTGAATGGGGCTGGCGGATCCCGTTCCTGTTCGGCTGCCTGATTGTGCCGTTTATCTTCTTCCTGCGCCGCAAGCTGGAAGAGACCGAAGAGTTTCGCACCCGCCGTCACACGCTGGCGATGCGTCAGGTCTTTACCACCCTGCTGGCGAACTGGCCGGTTGTGGTCGCGGGCATGCTGATGGTCGCCATGACCACCACCGCGTTCTACCTGATCACCGTCTATGCGCCTACCTTCGGCAAAAAAGTGTTAATGCTCAGCGCCTCCGACAGCCTGCTGGTGACGCTGCTGGTGGCCATCTCCAACTTTATCTGGCTGCCGGTGGGCGGAGCCCTGTCGGACCGCTTCGGCCGTAAACCGGTGCTGGTTGCCATGACGCTGCTGGCGCTGATCACCAGCTATCCGGCCCTGACGCTGCTGGCGCAGGCACCGAGCTTCTCCATGATGCTGAGCGTATTGCTGTGGCTCTCCTTCCTCTATGGCCTCTATAACGGCGCGATGATCCCGGCGCTGACGGAGATCATGCCGGTTGAAGTGCGTGTTGCCGGTTTCTCACTGGCGTATAGCCTTGCTACCGCGATCTTCGGCGGGTTTACACCGGTCATTTCAACGGCCCTGATTGAGTACACCGGCGATAAAGCCTCCCCGGGCTACTGGATGAGCTTCGCGGCGATCTGCGCGTTGCTGGCAACGCTTTATCTCTACCGTCGCAGCGCGATGAGTCTGCAAGTACAGAGAGGATAAT
Organism: Enterobacter cloacae complex sp. 309I3; assembly: GCF_050031595.1. Lineage (NCBI taxonomy): Bacteria > Pseudomonadati > Pseudomonadota > Gammaproteobacteria > Enterobacterales > Enterobacteriaceae > Enterobacter > Enterobacter cloacae complex sp. 309I3. Next base: position 3,117,159 of record NZ_JBLGWI010000001.1, read on the forward strand.
ATGCGCACATTTGTACGTTCAGGCCTGACCGGGCTGGTAATACTGGCGACCAGCGCAGGTGCGCTGGCCCAGGAGGTGACGGTCATGATTTCAGGCGGTTTTAAGGCCGCGCTGGAAAAACTCGCCCCCCAGTATGAAGCCCGGACGGGCGACCATATCGTGCTGATCCCGGGGCCGTCGATGGGACAGACGCCGCAGGCGATCCCCAACCGACTGGCGCGCGGTGAAAAAGCAGACGTGGTGATTATGGTGGGTGATGCACTGGCGCACCTGGCGAATGACCGGATGGTCAAAGAAGGCTCGCGCGTTGAACTGGCGGATTCGCCCATCGGCGTGGTGGTGAAAGCCGGCTCGCCGGTACCGGATATCGCAACGGATAGCGCGCTAAAACAGACCCTGCTTAAGGCCAGCGCCATCGCCTATTCCGACAGCGCCAGCGGCCGGTATGTGCAAACAGAGCTCTTTAAAAAGCTGGGGATTGAAGCACAGGTAGAGGGCAAAGCGCATAAGGTGGAGCGCATCCCGGTCGCCTCTGAGGTGGCAAAAGGGAAATACGCCGTGGGTTTCCAGCAGGTCAGCGAGTTGTTACCCGTGCCCGGCGTGACGTTTGTCAGCAAACTGCCGGATAACCTGCAGTACATCACCCGTTTTGCCGGCGCGGTCACCGCTCACGCGGAGCATCCTTCTGAGGGTAAAGCGCTGCTGGATTACCTCGCATCAGCAAACGCGCAGGAGACCATCACCGCCACCGGGATGATCCCCGTCACTCCGCCGCGCGATAACGCGCAGTAATGAGTGTTTCCAGCTCAGCGGCAATCCACGACTGAATACGCCCGCTGCGCCGGATCAGCCCGACCGTGCGTTTGACCTCGGGCTCGGTCAGCGGAATATGCGTCAGGAAGGAGTGCTCAGAGTGTGGCATTGACATGGCGGGGACGGCAGCAATACCAATCCCCGCCTCTACCATTCCCAGCATCGTGGTGACGTGGCGCGTCTCGCAGATCCCCGGGCGCTCCGGCTTAATATGGCCGAGCATCTGATCGAGCAGATTCCGGTTCCCCGATGTAATGTCCAGGCTGATGTAATCCTGCTGATAAAACGCCTGCCAGGTCAGACTCTTGCGTCCCGCCAGCGGATGATCGCGACGACACGCGGCGACATACACATCCTCCACCAGCGGAATAAAGGTGAGATCTGGCTGCAGGCTCCTCGCAAAACAGATGCCAAAATCCGCCTGCCCGCTGGCCACCGCGTCAATGACGTTGCCCGCGCTGCTGTCGATAAGCTTGATGCGCACACGCGGATAGCGGCGATGAAACTGGCGGATCACCTCCGGCATAAAATGGCAGGCCGCCGAAGGCACGGTGGCGACGGTAATAAGCCCGGTGCGCTCCTCGCTCACCTTGTCGATATCTGCCAGCATCGACTCCACGTTTTCCAGAAGCTGCCCGCAGCGGTCGGCAAAGGTCTGCCCGAAGAGCGTCAGCGTCACGCGCCGGGTGGTTCTGTCGAACAGTTTCGCGCCGACGGCGGTCTCCAGCTTTTCAATGCGGCGGCTTAAGGCGGACTGGGAGAGGCAGATAGATTCCGCGGCAATACGGAAGTTACCGTACTCCACCAGCGCTCGGAAGGCATAAAGATCGTTGAGGTCGAAATTGACGGGCATAGATTCTGGCAATCCTTAGCGCTTTCTGGAAACTCGAATATTCATAATAGCGACTTATGAATCAGAGAGGTACTAGCACCGCTTCAGGACAATAAGCCAATATCCGTGGAGAAGGCGCAACTGATCGACGCGCTCGGGGAAATCAAACGTCGATAAACGCCCTGTGCCACCCGTTGTGCCATGTTTTCCGCTGGGGATCGTCTCAATGGGATTTTTGTCACTGAAAGGAAACGGGATAAGTGTTTGAATAATGGCAGAGGGCTGGCCTCTCCTGCCATTCCCACATCTCTACGTTTTATAGTTGCCTTCATGCCGGGTTCTTTGGCATGTTAACGGAACCTGACCTTTCAATTTTGTACACGTGACGAGTTTGCGAGCACAGCGATGATTAAGTGGCCCTGGAAATCAAATGACGCTGGTCAACATGTGGCGCTGCCGTGGGATGACGCGCTGGCGATCCCCGTGCTGGCCAACCTCCAGCCGGATGAACAGTCAAAGCTCATCCAACTGGCGGATCGCTTTTTGCAGCAAAAGCGACTGGTTCCGCTGCAGGGGTTTGAGCTGGATGCACTTAAAAGCGCGCGTATCGCCCTGCTTTTCTGCCTGCCGGTGCTCGAACTGGGTATCGAGTGGCTGGATGGCTTCCACGAAGTGCTGATCTACCCCGCGCCGTTTATCGTTGATGACGAGTGGGAAGATGATATTGGCCTGGTGCATAACCAGCGCGTGGTGCAGTCCGGGCAAAGCTGGCAGCAAGGCCCCATCATCCTCAACTGGCTGGATATCCAGGACTCGTTCGACGCGTCCGGGTTTAACCTGATTGTTCACGAAGTGGCGCATAAGCTTGATACCCGCAACGGCGATCGCGCCAGCGGTGTTCCGCTGATCCCGCTGCGTGAAGTCGCCGGTTGGGAGCACGACCTGCATGCGGCGATGGAAAATATCCAGGATGAGATTGACCTTGTCGGGGAAAGCGCGGCCAGCATTGATGCCTATGCGGCAACCGATCCGGCCGAGTGTTTTGCGGTGCTGTCAGAGTATTTCTTTAGCGCCCCGGAGCTGTTCGCCCCGCGTTTCCCGGCCCTGTGGCAACGTTTTTGTCATTTTTATCAGCAGGATCCCCTGCAGCGTCTGCGCCATAGTGAGGGTTCCGGCAGCACCGCCTTCCGACACGTCCACTAGGCCCCTGTTTCTGGGGTACGTTCAACCGACCGTACCCCTAAGCTCAAGGCTAAAAACAGCAGCGCCATTGCCCAGGCGGCCACGATTAAACACGTTTCACCGAATGCGCGCGTCACCAGCGGCACCAGCAACGCGCTGACGCCGTAGCCCAGCGTATGGCTGGTGGCGATCACCCCCGCCCCTTTGCCTGTCGTTAACCTGTCGTTCAGCAGCAGCTGATAGCCGGGCGTTGCCATCGCCGCTCCCAGCGAGGTAATGACGATCCCCACATAGAACAGCGCCACATCCGCGAGACACATCACCCCAAGCCCGACCACCATCAACACCGCTGCCAGGCAAAGTAACGTCATCGGGCGAAAGTGCTGCGGACGCACCACCAGAAACTGGGCAGCGAGCGTTGCCAGCGCGGCCAGGCTCAGCAGCAGCGCAACGTGATGACTGATTTGCGCCGCATTGCCGTCCAGCAACGGACTGAGATGGGGTGACAGACCAAGCTGCATCAGGCTCACCAGTGCGGCAAGCAACAGCGCCAGCATAAGATAAGGCAGCATTGATGCCTGCAGCCGCGTCGCCTGTTGCGCCACTGGCGGTAAAGGCGGATCGGCCACTTCACGCAGCACCATCAGCAGGGCGATAAACGGAGCCATAGCCATCAGCCACAGCGGTGCCACCGGGTTAACGCTGAGCATCAGCGCTGCCAGCGGCGGCCCCAGCAGACGCCCGCAGCTGAGGCCCGAGCTTATCGTCGCCAGCGCGGCCATTCTTTTCTCCAGACCCGCACGTTGAATGGCCCATGTCTGGGCCGCCGGCACCAGACCAGAGACCGTCAGGCCGTACAGGGTGCGCGAGAGGATAAGCCCTGCCAGCCCCCAGGCGGCATTGAGTATTCCGTTCGCCATTGCCCAGACCACCAGCGCCATGACGAAGAAACTTGCCAGATAGCCGCTCAGCGAGGCCAGCATCACGCTTTTGCAGCCGTGCCGCTCGCTCTGGCGTCCCCACCAGGGCGAAGCCGGTAAAAAGAGCATCGAACCGAACATCAACAGACCCGCCCAAACGGAGAGCGATAGCCCGGTCATCGTGACCAGCTGCGGCAGCATGACCAGCAAACCGTTTTGCCCGATCCCCAGTAAACCGGCACACAACGCCAGGGGCCAGTTCGCTTTCGGGGTGAGATTGTCGGTCAGAGTGTCGGAAAGTGAGCGCATAGAATTGTGAACATAGTGTCAATAAATGTGTGGAAATCATGAAGTTTATGAAAACAAATATTGCAAAAATAGTTGCGACTGTAAACAGAATGAATATCATAACGAGAATTATTATCAGTCATGGAATGAGGTACATCTATGCGTACTCTGCCCCGCTCTGCCGGTACAGACGTTGCGGCCCAGTGTTTTTTAAACGCCCTGTTGCGCGAAACGAAGGACTGGCGCTATCTCCCCGCTACCGCTGCGGATGAGCTATCGCAGATCCATATCCCGCTCTCGCAAACCCAGGCCATCCGGGTTTCAGTACACTATTTCTCCCCAACCCAGCATCATCAGTATCGCTTCCCGGCAACGCTCATCCAGACCGACAGCGACCGTAGTGACGCCGTCACCTTTCCTCAACTGGTTGATTTAATTCTTGAAAAACCCGCTGTAAAAGGCTCACTGGATGCCGATACGCTGGCGCGTTTTAAGCAGCGCGCCCTTGAAAGCCATGCCCATACCTGGCAGGCGATCGACTTGCGTCACCGCTGGGCAAACCTGCGCGACACGCCGCTGAAGTTCGCCGAGGCGGAACAGGCGCTGCTGGTCGGCCACGCATTCCATCCGGCCCCGAAGTCACACGAGCCGTTTAACGAAACCGAAGCCCGCCGCTATTTGCCCGATTTCGCCTCCCGCTTTCCGCTGCGCTGGTTTGCCGTTGAGAGTGAACTGATCGCTGGCGAGAGCCTGAACGTCTCCCTGCGCGAACGTCTGCTGCGCTTCGCAGCCCAGAGCGCCCCTGAACTGCTCGGTCATTTTACCGACACCCGCTGGCTGCTGCCGATGCACCCGTGGCAGGCGGAGTATCTGCTCGGTCAGGACTGGTGCCAGCGACTGGTGGCGAAGGGAGCCTTGCAGGATCTGGGTGAAGCGGGCGCGCAGTGGCTGCCCACCAGCTCCTCCCGCTCGCTGTACTGCGAAACCAACAGCGACATGATTAAGTTTTCCCTGAGCGTGCGCCTGACCAACTCCGTGCGCACGCTGTCGGTGAAAGAGGTTAAGCGCGGGATGCGTCTGGCACGTCTGGCGAAAACGGCGCGCTGGCAGGAGCTCCAGGCGCGCTACCCCACCATGCGCGTGATGCAGGAAGACGGCTGGGCGGGTCTGCGTGACGAAAGCGGCGTCATTCAGGAAGAGAGCCTGATGGCGCTGCGCGTGAACCTGCTGTTTGATACGCCGGATACGCAAACCAACGTGCTGGTGAGCCTGACGCAGGCCGCGCCGGACGGCGGTGACAGCCTGCTGGCGGCTGCGGTCCGCCGTCTGAGCCAGCGTCTGGATCTCCCCCTTGCCCAGGCCGCGCGTTGCTGGCTGGACGCCTATTGCGACCGCGTTCTCCTTCCGCTGTTCAGCGCCGAAGCCGATTACGGTCTGGTCCTGCTGGCACATCAGCAGAACATTCTTGTGGAGATGCAGCAGGACTTCCCGGTCGGGCTTATCTACCGTGACTGCCAGGGCAGCGCCTGGACCGAAGGGGCCGACGCGTGGCTGAAAGAGGCAGGTGAAAGCGAGGTGGAAAACCGCTTCGGCGAGAGCCAGCTGCTGCGCTACTTCCCGTATTACCTGCTGCTGAACTCCACACTCGCCGTCACCGCCGCCCTCGCTGCCGCTGGTTTCGACAGCGAAGAGAGCCTGATGTCACGGGTGCGTGACGCGCTGGCCAGCCTGCGCCAGACCGCGAAGCAGACCCGCTGCCTCGACTACGTGCTGGACAGCCCGACCTGGAACTGTAAAGGCAACTTTTTCTGCTACCTGCACGATCGCAACGAAAACACGATTGCCGATCCGGCAGTGATCTATTTCGACTTTAGCAACCCGTTTTACAAGGAGAAGGCGTGATGGCTAACGCGAATATCGTCCATTCCGGCTACGGCTTTCGTTGCACCGCAACGGACACGTCCCTGCCGCTGACCTTAGGCCTCGACGGCAGCGCGGTGCTGGAGCGCCTGCGCGATATCCCGGACGGCTGGCTGGTCGAGGCACTGGATCAGCTGTTTGTCGCCGCACCGGCACTGACCGGCATCACGCTGCCGTGGGCAGCCTGGCAGGATGAACCGCAGGCGCAGGCGTTATTCGCGCTTGCCAGCGGCGATTATCTGGCCCGTGAGACCTTCTGGCAGCTGCCGCTGTGGCTGCAGGGGGAGCGTCCGCAGGCCAGCGGTGGCATGCAGTTCGATGAGAGCCGTCAGCTTTACTTCCCGCTGCGCCCTCACCGTCCGCAAGGGGAAGTCTATCGCCGTTACGATGCGCAAATTAAACGCACCCTGAGCTTCCGCGTGGCCGACGTGGCGCTGGACGGTGAGCGTTTTACCCAGTGGATGAACAACCCGCGCGTCAACGCGTTCTGGGAGATGGCCGGTCCTCAGGAAGAGCAGGAAAACTACCTGCGCCGTCAGCTCGACTCGACGTACTGCTACCCGGTTATCGGCTGCTTTGACGATCAGCCGTTCGGCTATTTTGAACTCTACTGGGCCGCAGAAGACCGTATCGGACGCCACTATCGCTGGCAGCCGTTTGACCGTGGGCTGCATATGCTGGTCGGCGAAGAGAACTGGCGCGGCGCGCAGTATATCCGTAGCTGGCTGCGCGGTCTGAGCCACTATCTGTGGCTGGATGAACCGCGCACGACGCGCATTGTCGCTGAGCCACGTTTCGACAATCAGCGCCTGTTCCGCCATCTGGCGTCTGCCGGTTTCGACACCGTTAAAGAGTTCGACTTCCCGCATAAACGTTCGCGCCTCATCATGAGCGAGCGTCACCGCTTCTTCAGCGAGGTGGGACTGTGAACGCACTCTGGCAAAAAGTGAACCGCGAGATGGTGGCGAAGATCCTCGCCGAGCTGGAATACGAACGTACCCTGAGCGCCGAACTGCTGGCCGCTGACCGCTGGCAAATCACCATGGGCAGCGAAACATGGCAGTTTCGCGCCACGCGCGGCATCTGGGGCTGGTTACATATCGATCCCGCCAGTCTGACCACCGCCAGCGGAGCCGCCGTGGAAGCGGAAAGCGCGTTTCTGCAGCTGGCGACGGTGCTGGAGATGAGCGACGCACAAACGGCAGAGCATCTGGAAGATCTTTACGCCACGCTGCGGGGCGACATGCAGCTGCTGCAGGCGCGAGAGACGCTGGATGCCTACGCGCTTATTCATCTCGACCCGGACGAACTCCAGTGTCTGATGAGCGGCCATCCCAAGTTCATTTTTAACAAAGGACGCCGCGGCTGGGGGCTGGAGGCGCTGCGCCAGTACGCGCCGGAATACCGTGGCCGTTTTCGCCTGCACTGGGTTGCCGTACAGTGCGAGCATCTGGTCTGGAGCAGCGATGTCGATTGCGATATCAACACCCTGCTGGCCAGCACCATGGACAGTGCCGAGCGCGCGCGCTTTGACGCCCATTGGCAGGCGCTGAAGCTTGACGACAGCTGGCTGCCGGTGCCGCTGCACCCGTGGCAGTGGCAGCAAAAAATTGCCGTCCATTTCCTGGCCCAGCTCGCGCGCGGTGAGATGGTAGAGCTGGGGGAATTTGGCGATGAGTATCTGGCCCAACAGTCCCTGCGCACGCTGACCAACGCCAGCCGCCGCGCGCCGTATGACATCAAGCTGCCGCTGACCATCTACAACACCTCCTGCTATCGCGGTATTCCGGGCAAGTACATTGCCGCCGGTCCGCTGGCTTCGCGTTGGTTACAGCAGCAGTTTGCCAGCGACGCCACCCTCACCCGCTCTGGCGCGCAGGTGCTGGGCGAACCCGCCGCCGGATATCTGGCGCATACCGGTTACGCCGCATTACCGAAAGCGCCCTATCGCTATCAGGAGATGCTGGGTGTGATCTGGCGCGAAAACCCGTCCTGCTATCTGCAGGACGGCGAGCAGGCGGTACTGATGGCGGCGCTGATGGAGACCGACAACGCCGGACGCCCGCTGATTGACGCGTGGATTGCCCATTCCGGATTAACTGCCGAAGCCTGGCTGGAAAAACTGTTCGATGCCACGGTGATCCCGTTCTATCACCTGCTCTGCCGCTACGGCGTGGCGCTCATCGCCCATGGCCAGAACGTGACGCTGGTGATGAAAGACTACGTGCCGCAGCGCATCCTGCTGAAGGATTTCCAGGGTGATATGCGGCTGGTTGATGAAGATTTCCCGCAGGCGGAAAGCCTGCCGCAACAGGTGAAAGCCGTCACGGCGCGCCTGAGCGCGGAGTACATCATCCATGATCTGCAAACCGGCAACTTCGTGACGGTGCTGCGTTTTATCTCGCGTCTCACGCAGCAAAGCGGCGTCAGCGAAACCCGCTTCTACCAGATCCTGGCGCAGGTTTTGCAACGTTATATGGCCGCGCATCCGGAACTTGCAGAACGTTTCGCGAAATTCGACCTGTTTAAGCCGCAGATCATTCGCGTGATCCTCAACCCGGTCAAACTCACCTTCTCCGAACACGACGGTGGCAGCCGCATGCTGCCGAACTACGTCTGCGATCTCGATAACCCCCTTTTTCTGGTCTCCCAGGAGTCAGCGCAATGAAAACGTATGATTTCATCGGCATTGGTATTGGCCCGTTTAACCTCAGCATCGCTGCCCTTGCAGAGGGGCTGGACGGATTCAGTTCACTGTTTCTTGAACGTAAGCCGCATTTCTCCTGGCACCCGGGGATGATGGTGCCGGACTGCCACATGCAAACCAGCTTCCTGAAGGATCTGGTCAGCGCCGTGGAGCCGACCAACCGCCATAGCTTTCTGAACTACCTGGTACAGCGTAAAAAGTTCTACCGTTTTCTGACCACCGAGCAGCGTACCGTCTCCCGCGAGGAGTTTGCTGATTACCTGAGCTGGGCGGCGGAAAACCTCACCAACCTCGCCTTCAGCCAGCAGGTACAGCAGGTGAGTTTTGATGAGAAAAAGGGCCTGTTTGAGGTAGTAACCCAGCGCGATCGCTTCCTGGCGCGCCACGTCTGCGTGGGGATTGGTAAACAGATCAACCTCCCCGACTGTGTGACCGCGCAGGATGACAGCTGCTTCCACGCCAGCGAGATGATGCTGCGCACGCCAGATTTGGCGGGCAAACGGGTGACCGTCGTTGGCGGCGGCCAGAGCGGTGCCGATCTGTTTTTGAATATCTTCCGCGGGGAGTGGGGTCAGCCGCTGAGCCTGAACTGGGTGTCGCGCCGCAACAACTACAACGCCCTGGATGAGGCCGCATTTGCCAACGAGTATTTCACGCCGGAGTACGTGGACAGCTTCTCCACATTTGGTGAAGAGGCCCGTCGTCAGATGCTGCACGAGCAGAAGATGACCTCTGATGGTATCACCACCGAGTCCCTGCTGGCGATTTACCGCGCCATGTATCACCGCTTTGAAGTGCTGCGTGAAAAACCCTGGGCGCACCTGATGCCGTCCCGCTCGGTAACCGCACTCACGCGGCTGCAAAACGGGCAACGCCTGACGCTACAGCATCACCTCGACGGTGGCCGTGAACAGCTGGAGAGCGACGTGGTGATCTTTGCCACGGGCTACCGCGCCGCGCAGCCTGCGTTTCTGGCGCCACTCTCCCATCGTCTGCACCTGGATGCCGACGAAGCTTTTCACATCAACAACGATTTCACCCTTGAATGGGACGGCCCGCAGAGCAACCGCCTGTTTGCCGTGAATGCCGGGATGCACCGTCTCGGTATTGCCGAACCCCAGCTCAGCCTGATGGCCTGGCGCGCCGCGCGAATTCTCAATCGCGCGCACGACGACGAGCCGTTTGAGCTGGCTACTACCCCCGGCGTGATCCACTGGCGTAGCACCACCAGCACGGATAACAGCCAGGTTTTTAAATCATTAGCACAGACCACCGAGTACTGACACACACAATCAGGATCAACATAACAATGAAACGTTCTCATCTTTGGGTTTTAAATCCGTGCTTGCTTGCCATGCTTTCGACCTCTGCGTGGGCAGAAGAACAAAAGGAAGAAAATATCGTTGTCTCCGCCAGCCGCGCACACCGCAGCGTGGCGGAGATGGCGCAGACCACCTGGGTTATCGAGCGTGCGGAAATTGAGCAGCAGGTTCAGGGCGGGAAAGAGATTAAAGACGTGCTGGCGCAGCTGATCCCGGGCATGGACGTCAGCAGCCAGGGGCGCACCAACTACGGTATGAACCTGCGCGGCCGTTCAATGATGGTGATGGTGGACGGCGTGCGTCTGAACTCCTCCCGCAGCGACAGCCGTCAGCTTGACTCTATCGATCCGTTCAATATCGACCGTATCGAAGTGATTTCTGGCGCTACCTCACTGTACGGCGGCGGCAGTACCGGCGGCCTGGTGAACATCGTCACCAAAAAAGGTCAGCCGGAGACGGAAGTCGAATTCCAGACCGGGGCAAAAAGCGGATTTAACAGTCACAACGACCACGATGAGAACGTGTCGGCGGCGGTCAGCGGCGGCAATGATAATGCGTCTGGGCGCCTGTCCGTGTCTTATCAGCGTTACGGCGGCTGGTATGACGGCAACGGCGACGAGGTGATTATCGATAACACCCAGACCGGCTTACAGTATTCTGACCGCATTGATGTGATGGGCACTGGCACCATCAATATTGACGATCATCAGCAGTTGCAGTTAACCACCCAGTACTACAAGAGCGAATCCGATGGCAAACACGGCCTGTACCTTGGGAAGAACTTCTCGGCGGTTACGGGTGATGCCACCGCGTATAACAAAAACAACCTGGATTCTGACCGTATTCCCGGTACCGAGCGCCATCTGATTAACCTGCAGTACTCTAATACCGATTTCTGGGGTCAGGACCTGGTCGCGCAGATCTACTATCGTGACGAGAGCCTGACCTACTACCCGTTCCCGACCCTGAGCAAAGGGACGGTGACCAGCATCGGCGCCTCCCAGCAGAAAACCGATTTTTACGGCGGTAAGCTGACCCTGAACAGCAAGCCGGTGGATGATTTGACGCTCACCTGGGGTGTGGATGCCGACCATGAAACCTTCGACGCCAACCAGCAGTTCTTCGACCTGAGTAAAGCGGCAGCGAGCGGCGGCATGAAACTGGACAATGCGTACAACGTGGGGCGTTATCCGGGTTACAGCATTACCAACCTCGCCCCGTTCCTGCAGGCGAGCTACGACATTGACGCCATCACCCTGAGCGGCGGCGTGCGTTACCAGTACACCGAAAACAAGGTGGATGATTTTGTTGGCTACGCCCAGCAGCAGGCCATCGCCACCGGGAAAGCCACCTCTGCAGACGCGGTGCCGGGCGGGAAAACCGATTACAACAACTTCCTGTTTAACGCCGGGATCCTTGGCCGCCTGACCGAACAGCAGCAGCTGTGGTTTAACTTCTCTCAGGGCTTTGAAATTCCGGACCTGGCGAAGTACTACGGCTCCGGCACCTATCAGCTTGTCGACGGGCACTATCGCCTGCTGAACAGCGTGAACGTTAACGACTCGACGCTGGACGGCATTAAAGTTAACGCTTACGAGCTGGGCTGGCGCTACACCGGCGATAACCTGCGCACACAGGTTGCGGCGTACTACTCGCTCTCGGATAAAACCATCACCATCAACAAAACCGATATGACCATCAACCTGGAAGACGATAAGCGTCGTATCTACGGGGTGGAAGGTCAGGTGGACTATTTCTTCACCGACAGCGACTGGAGCACCGGCGCAAACTTTAACGCCATTAAGTCTGAAACCCGTGAAAACGGTAAATGGGAAAAGCTGACGGTAGACAGCGCCAGCCCGTCGAAAGCCAGCGCCTGGGTCAACTGGGCGCCGGGCGACTGGACTCTGCGCGTGCAGAGTACCCAGACCTTTGACGTCTCTGATGCCGACGGTAAGAAGATCGATGGCTATAACACGGTAGATTTCCTGGGCAGCTACGCCCTGCCGGTGGGTAAAGTGAGCTTCAGCGTGGAAAACGTGCTGGACAAAGACTACACCACCGCCTGGGGACAGCGCGCACCGGGGCTGTATAGCCCAACGTATGGCGCTCCGGGTCTGTATACCTATAAAGGCCGTGGCCGCACATTTGGTCTGAACTACTCCGTTCTGTTCTAAACAACTGCGCCGCCTGCCCGCGGGCGGCGCATCCTGCTGTGTAATTTCACCGCAAATTTGCTATAAAATCAGCGATTTGCTGAAATTGTCGGCAAACGATCAAAAAGGGTGTTTTCACCCTTTGACAAGGCGAACCGAGGTCGCTACTATGCGCCTCGTTCACACGATTCCTCTGTAGTTCAGTCGGTAGAACGGCGGACTGTTAATCCGTATGTCACTGGTTCGAGTCCAGTCAGAGGAGCCAAATTTGAAAAGCCTGCTTTTGAAGCAGGCTTTTTGCTTTTGTGCGTTCGGAAAATTTGCCGGGTGGCGGCTTCGCCTTACCCAGCCTACGGGACTGTAGGCCCGGTAAGCGCAGCGCTACCGGGCAATAATCCCCTGCTTTCATCATTTTTCCTCTGTCTTGACTTTCGACTGGCGGAAAGTCCCTAACGCTCAGGGCAGCCTGGCAATCACCTTAATCTCAAACTGGAATCCGTACAGCCATGTCACGCCGATCCCGGTCAACGTTGGGTAAGGCGCTTCTCCCCAATATTCTGGCAGGATACTCCAGATAGCGTCGAGGTTTGACTCGGGATCGACGACAAAAAGGGTAACGTCAACCACGTCATCGAACGTGCAGCCCGCAGCCGCGAGGACAGCATTAAGATTATTGAATGCCAGCCTGACCTGCGCTTTCAGATCGGGCTCAGGCGAACCATCCTCACGGCTACCAACCTGCCCCGAAACAAACAGGAAACCGTTAGATTTGATGGCCGGTGAATAGCGATTGCGCTCATAGAGCGCCTGGCGTCCTGAGGGAAAAACTGCTTCGCGTGCTGTCATATTTACACCTTTGCAATGGGGCGAAATCTGCCCAATGAACTTAAAGACACTTTACAGGTGCAGGAGCGGGCGGATAAACAAGCGACTTAGTCCATCATTGTTTGTAATATCCAAACAATCGGTGAAAAGAGAGGATAAGGAATGGATCGTTTCGATGCGATGCGCGCCTTTGCTCGCGTGGTAGAGGCAGGTAGCTTCACAAAGGCTGCCCAAACGCTTCATATGAGCAAAACCACGGTGACGCAGCTTATTCAGCAGCTGGAAGCGCGCCTGCGCGTCAGATTGCTCCATCGCACCACCCGCAAGCTCAGCGTCACTCCCGATGGCGCGGTCTACTACGAACGCGTCATCCGCCTGCTGGCGGACATGGAAGATGCTGAAAACAGCCTGTCCAGTGCGGCAATTACGCCCAGGGGACGGCTACGGGTGGATGTGCCCAGTCCGCTGGCCCGCCTCATCCTGGTGCCGGCGCTACCGGCTTTCCACGCACGCTACCCTGACATTCAGTTCGACATGGGCGTGAGCGACCGGGTGGTGGACCTGATTGGCGACAACGTGGATTGCGTGCTGCGCGGCGGCGAGATCACCGATCAGTCCCTGATTGCACGCCATGTCGGAGATTTGCAAATCGGCGTCTACGCCGCCCCCAATTATCTGGAACGCCTTGGCCCCCCTTCGCACCCGCGAGAGCTGGAAAACACCGACCATCGCATCGTAGGGTTCTTGTCCTCACGCACCGGTAAGATTGATCCTCTGGTACTGCGCAGTGAGAGTGAACGTATTGAAATCACGGGCAGCTATGTACTGGCCGTGGATGATGGCAATGCTTACCTCGAAGCCGGGTTAGCGGGATTAGGCGTGATCGCACTGCCAGTCTATATGGCGGCAGCGCATCAGGCTCGTGGTGCCTTGATTCCACTATTTGAACACTGGCGTCTTGCTCCAATGCCCTTGTATCTGGCGTTTCCGCCGAACCGCCATGTCAACGCCAGACTACGCGTTTTTATAGACTGGATCGTTGAATTGATGCAGCAGCATGTCATCAACGCCAACCGAAAGGGAATTCTGATTTAGCTTGTTTATTCGCTAGTTACTGGCTAAGGCGATCCCGGTCAGAGGAGCTAAATTTGAAAAGCCTGCTTTTGAAGCAGGCTTTTTGCTTTTGTGCCCTACAGCACAAACTCATAATGCGAACCATCCGGTAACTCAACGTCAAGCGTAAGCTTTCCACCCGCAGCCTCAACGTAGCGCTTGAGTGAAGAGAGTTTCAGATCGCGCCCGGGCTTTTCCATGACCGCGACGGTGGGCTGTCGGATGCCCAGCGCCTGCGCCATTTCAACCTGCGTTTTTTGCACCTTTTCACGTAGCTCTGCCAGATGGATATTAAGCAAAATGTCGGCAGCCATTGCCTGAGCGCTGGCAACAACATCCGATTTTTCATCCGCTATAAGCTGCTCAAGGTTTCTGCCCATCGCGTAACGTCCTCTCTTTTAATGTATTCAACCAGTGAGTGAATTCCCGGTCGGCCACCAGAAGCATTTCATCGTAAAAGCGTCTTTCGTTGCCGACCTTATTGCCGGCACAGAGCACAATGCCGGTACGGTTTGGGTCAAACGCGAAAAATGCCCGCAACGGATCGCCCTTACTCTGAATGCGCAGCTCTTTCATGTTGCTGTGACGAGAGCCTTTAAGCGTATCGGCATAGGGCCTCGACAAAGCAGGCCCCTTTTCTCGCAAAACAAGCAGTGCTGCCAGCACGCTGGCCCGATCAGTATCATCAAGTGAACGAAACCAGCAATCGAACCTGTCCGTCGTATTAATTGTCCACACACTCCCTCCATAAAATATAGATCACAAACTATATAGCTGTAAAGCTATAGCAGCGATTATCCTGAGAGAATGAGCGTTATTCTTGTGTTGTTACGCGAAAGCTGAAGACGTGCAGGAGTATTTCGGTGAATCCCCCATCAGGTGCTCACCGCATTGCGAGCAGTATCGTAAAAAAGAGTTCAGGACTACGTTAACGGCCGCCAGGCCGCCACTTTCTCATCCAGCCATTCGACGAAATGGGCCACCTCTGGCTTGCCTCTGTTAACGTCGATGTCACTAGCCAGTACGGTAGTCTGGACGTTTAGTCAATCGATGATCCCACACGTTGTCAGCGCAGCGCTACCGGGCAAGCCAGCAGCTATATCTGATAATCAATCGCCACTTCTTCCGGCTCCATCACCTGGCGTTTGATTTCGTCAACGGACAGCCCGGCGTTGCAGAGTTCGATAAAGCGCCACACATAGTTGCGCTGGAGCTGTCCGCGCTTCAGGCCGAGCCATACGGTATTAGCGTCAAACAGATGACGCGTATCCAGACGCACCAGGTTCCCGGTATCACCCTCGCCACCAGACTGTTCCGCAACCAGGCCAATGCCCAGCCCCAGCTCAACGTAGGTTTTGATCACATCGGAATCCTGCGCGCTCAGCACCACATCCGGCGTTAACCCTTTGCGGTTGAATGCTTCATCGATGCGCGAACGCCCGGTAATACCCTGGCGATACGTAATCAGCGGCCATTTCGCGATCGCTTCCAGCGTTAGGGGTGAAACCTGATTCAACGGATGATCGAGCGGGAGCAACAGGCTGTGGTACCAACGGAACCAGGGAAAGGCCACCAGCAGCGGGTCGTTGCTCAGACGTTCGCTGGCGATACCGATATCCGCCCCACCGTTTTGCAGCAGCATTTCAATTTCCTGCGGCGTGCCCTGAATAAGCTCCAGGCGAACGTCAGGGAAAATTTCACGAAACGCTTTTATCACCGGCGGCAGGCTGTACCGAGCCTGAGTATGGGTAGTGGCGATGGTGAGCACGCCGGAGGCGTCATTGGTAAAGAGATCCGCCAGGCGACGGACATTGCTGGCCTCGTTGAGGATCCGCTCAGCGATGGTCAGCAACGCTTTACCTGGCTCCGTCATGCCAAGCAGGCGCTTGCCGCGACGGATAAAAATCTCAATGCCAAGCTCCTCTTCCAGCTCGCGAATATGGCGGCTGACACCCGACTGGGAGGTGTAGAGCATATTGGCGACTTCGGTCAGGTTATAGTCCCGCCTGGCCGCCTCACGGATAATTTTAAGTTGCTGGAAATTCACGATTCACTCCGGCGCATCTGACATAGCTCTATTGTTAGAGTCAGCTGAGCTGCAGAACAAATAATAAAAACCAGCATCTTATGCTTTTCTGGAATATTAACTCACGAGCTGCAGTTCACGATTCTCCAGCGATGGCTTACTGACCAGCGACATTAAAATTTCTTTCACCGCCTGCGCCTGTGGCGACAGCGAGCCACGGGCGGACATGTTCAGCGACAGCGGTAAACTCATTGATGGCGTGGTGATGCGCGCCATCCAGCCATTTGCTGCGCTGCACAGCGAGCGGGCGGCGGATTCTGGCAGCACCGTGACGCCCATCCCACTGGCGATCGCCGCAGTCAGCGTGGAGATGGAGTCAATTTCACCGATGATTTTCGCCGTCAGGCGGCGCAGGGAGAACGCTTCGTCCACGCGTACGCGCACGGCGCTGTAATCACGCGGCAGGAAAAGATTCATCTCTGCAACCGCAGTGAGATCAACGCTCTGCCCCGGACAATCGCGGGTGCCCACGAGATATAGATCTTCTTTCAGCAGCGGCTGGCTGGTGATCCCCGCAACCGGGGAGCGATCGTAAAGCACCGCCATATCCAGCTGGCCATTGAGCAGCTTGTCATTCAGGACAGAGCCGCTGTTCTCGTGCAGATAGACCAGCACTTCCGGCAGCTCAGCGCGCACCGCCTGCAGCAGTGGCATGGTGATGGAGGACGCAGCGGTCCCCGGTGCCAGCCCGATGGAGACATGTCCGCTCAGCGTCTGGCCAACATTATTAACCGCCAGCTGCGCCTGTTCGCACTGACGAAGAATGGTGCGCGCGTGGGTATACAGGATCTTGCCTGCTTCCGTTGGGGTCACGCCGCGTTTGGTGCGGATCAACAGCTGCTGATCCATTTCGCCTTCCAGAGTAGCCACCTGCTGGCTCAGCGCAGGCTGCGCGATATGCAGCACTTCCGCCGCTTGAGTCAGGCTGCCGATATCGACGATTTTTACGAAGTATTTCAGTCGTCTTAAGTTCATTTTGCCCCCTGTTCGAAATGCTTTGCCGGTACTGGCTGTTGTTGTTGAACAGGTTTTTGCAATATGAATGCCAGTTTTACCAGCAGGTCTGATTTGTTCGCTAAGCGCCTGAAAATAAGGAAACCTAATCATAGACGCCGGATTTATTACTGAAACAGCGGTTTATGATCTGCCCCATAAGAGGTATATCCGCACCACAACGGTGCATTACGTTGGCAAAATCGCCACTTTGCTGAAATTGTCAGCAAACAGACGCAAAGCGTGGTTTCACCCTTTGACAAGGCGTACGCAGGTCGTTACTATGCGCCCCGTTCACACGATTCCTCTGTAGTTCAGTCGGTAGAACGGCGGACTGTTAATCCGTATGTCACTGGTTCGAGTCCAGTCAGAGGAGCCAAATTTGAAAAGCCTGCTTTTAAAGCAGGCTTTTTGCTTTTCTGCGTTCTGGAAAACTGCCGGGTGGCGGCTTCGCCTTACCCGGCCTACGGGACTGTAGGCCCGGTAAGCGCAGCGCCACCGGGCAAAGCAAGCTTAACCGGCATCCCTGATCGACGTTCCAGCTCAGCGCCCGCCCCCTCGTTTATTAGCTGTGCCCGCAACGCGGGGGTAATCGGCAGCGGCACTTTATTGGTTGATTCAAATTCTGCGCGGTTGCGCGACAGCGGTTCGTGCACTTCCACCCAGCGGCTGCCGTCCGGCTCCGTCGTCACTTTTACAGGCTGATCGATAAGCTGTACGCGCGTGCCTGGCGACACATTGTCGAAAAGGTATTTGATATCGTTATTACGCAGGCGAATGCAGCCCTGACTGACGCGCAGGCCGATGCCGAAATTCGAGTTGGTACCGTGAATGGCATAAAGCCTGCCAATATAGAGTGCATACAACCCCATCGGGTTATCCGGCCCGGCGGGCACGAATGCGGGCAACGTTTTCCCCTCTTTTGCATATTCACGCCGGGTGTTTGGCGTGGGCGACCAGGTTGGCCCTTCCTGCTTGCGCTCGACGGCTGTCACCCAGTTGCGGGGCGTTTCGCGCCCGGCCTGGCCAATACCGATGGGAAACACCTCAACGGTATTGCTGCCTGGCGGGTAATAATAAAGGCGCATTTCCGCCACGTTCACCACGATGCCTTTGCGAACCGTATCGGGAAGAATGAGCTGCTGAGGTACCACCAGTCGGGTACCGGATTGCGGTAAAAACGGATCAACACCGGGGTTTGCCTCCAGCATGTTGCTCAGCCCCTGCCCGTGCTGCGCGGCAAACGCTTCAAGCGGCAAGGTGTTGTGGTCCGGTACGGTAATAACCTGCGTGCTGCCCACCAGCCGACTCCCGGCAGGCGGCAAAGGATAACTCACCGCCTGGACACTCTGGCTTATGAGCAAGGCAGCCAGACAGCCCAGCACATTTCTACGACGCATATTCCCTTCCTTAGTCGCTTCACTATTTGCTAAGCATAGCGTAGCCGCTTTGCATTACCCATCAGGAAATAAAATCAGTTTCCTCGTGCCGCCCGTCGCGGTAGTCTCATAGATCGCGTCGCTATGACGATGGCTTTGTGAGTAACCTTTTCTTATACCAATAAATAAAAAATCAGTGCAGACAGGACAACTATGGACTCCACCCTCATCTCCACACGTCCCGGCGAGGGGACCCCTTGCCTTAACCGTGCCCGCCGCGCCGCCTTTGGCAGCTTCGCGGGGGCCGTCGTGGACTGGTATGATTTTTTGCTCTACGGCATCACCGCCGCTCTGGTCTTTAACCGCGAATTCTTTCCGCAAATTAGCCCCGCCATGGGCACGCTCGCCGCGTTTGCCACCTTTGGCGTCGGCTTCCTGTTCCGTCCGCTGGGCGGGGTGATCTTCGGCCACTTCGGCGACCGCCTTGGCCGCAAACGCATGCTGATGCTCACCGTCTGGATGATGGGGATCGCCACTGCGCTCATCGGTATTTTGCCGTCGTTTGCCACGATTGGCTGGTGGGCTCCGGTACTGCTGGTCACCCTGCGCGCCATTCAGGGCTTTGCCGTGGGCGGCGAATGGGGCGGCGCGGCGCTTTTATCGGTCGAAAGCGCACCGAAAAATAAGAAAGCGTTCTACAGCAGCGGCGTGCAGGTTGGGTACGGTGTGGGCCTGTTGCTCTCCACCGGGCTGGTGTCGCTTATCAGCCACTTCACGACCGATGAGCAGTTTCTGAGCTGGGGCTGGCGCATTCCCTTCATCTTCAGCATTGTACTGGTTATCGCCGCGCTGTGGATCCGTAACGGAATGGAAGAGTCCGCCGAGTTTGAACAGCAGCGGGAAAACCCCGTTGCCAGAAAACGGCTGCCGGTGATGGAGGCGCTTATTCGTCATCCTGGCGCTTTTCTGAAAATTATCGCCCTGCGCCTGTGCGAGCTGCTGACGATGTATATCGTCACCGCGTTTGCCCTGAACTATTCCACACAGAACCTCGGCCTCCCCCGTGAGCTGTTCCTGAATATCGGTCTGCTGGTGGGCGGGATCAGCTGTCTGACAATCCCCTGCTTCGCCTGGCTTGCGGATCGGTTTGGCCGCCGCCGCGTCTATATTACCGGTGCGCTGATTGGCTCCCTGAGCGCCTGGCCGTTCTTTATGGCGCTGGAGGCACAGTCGGTCTTCTGGATAGTCTTCTTTGCCATTATGCTCGCCAACATTGCCCATGACATGGTGGTCTGCGTGCAGCAACCGATGTTTACCGAACTGTTCGGCGCAAGCTACCGCTACAGCGGGGCGGGCGTAGGATACCAGGTGGCGAGCGTCGTGGGCGGCGGATTTACGCCGTTTATTGCCGCCGCGCTGGTGACGTTCTCCGGCGGAAACTGGCACAGCGTGGCAGGCTACCTGCTGGCAGGCTGCCTGCTGTCGGCCGCCACGGCGCTGGTGATGAAAGAGACACACCATTCCTGATCTCCCTTTTGTTTCACAGGCGTGTGACATACTATCGGGTATAGCAGCACACCTGTGGAACAAGGAGACAGACATGAATAATAAGGGCTCCAGCCTGACCCCGGCTCAGGCACTGGAAAAACTCGACGCGCTGTACGAACAGTCCGTCAATGCGCTGCGCAGCGCCATCAGTGAGTACATCGAAACAGGGAAACTTCCCGATGAAAAGGCCAGAACCCAGGGCCTTTTTGTTTATCCATCGCTCTCTGTCACCTGGGACGGCAGCGCCAGTACCACGCCAAAGACCCGTGCCTACGCGCGTTTTACCCACTCCGGCTGCTACAGCACCACCGTGACCCGCCCTGCATTGTTCCGTCCTTATCTTGAGGAGCAACTCACTCTGCTCTATCAGGATTACGGCGCGCACATTGCCGTTGAGCCATCACAGCATGAAATCCCCTATCCGTACGTGATTGACGGTTCGGCGTTAACGCTCGATCGCTCCATGAGCGCAGGGCTGACGCGCCATTTCCCGACGACCGAGCTGTCGCAGATTGGCGATGAGACCGCCGACGGCATTTATCACCCGGCAGAGTTTTCCCCCTTGTCGCATTTTGACGCCCGCCGGGTGGATTTCTCCCTGGCGCGCCTGCGTCACTACACCGGGACGCCAGCCGAGCATTTCCAGCCGTTCGTACTGTTTACCAACTACACCCGCTATGTTGACGAATTTGTCCGCTGGGGCTGTAGCCAGATCCTTGACCCAGAGAGCCCTTATATCGCCCTCTCCTGCGCCGGTGGGATCTGGATCACCGCCGAAACCGAAGCGCCTGAGCAGGCTATCTCCGATCTGGCATGGAAGAAGCACCAGATGCCAGCCTGGCACCTGATCACCGCCGACGGCCAGGGCATCACGCTTATCAACATCGGTGTGGGTCCGTCAAACGCCAAGACCATCTGCGACCATCTGGCGGTGCTGCGCCCGGACGTCTGGCTGATGATTGGTCATTGCGGTGGGTTGCGTGAAAGCCAGCTGATTGGCGACTACGTGCTGGCCCACGCCTACCTGCGTGATGACCACGTGCTTGACGCCGTTCTCCCGCCGGACATCCCGATCCCAAGCATTGCCGAAGTGCAGCGCGCGCTGTATGACGCCACCAAAGAGGTGAGCGGTATGCCGGGTGAAGAGGTCAAACAGCGTCTGCGTACCGGCACGGTCGTCACGACAGATGACCGTAACTGGGAGCTGCGTTATTCCGCCTCTGCCCTGCGCTTCAACCTGAGCCGCGCGGTGGCGATTGACATGGAAAGCGCCACCATTGCCGCTCAGGGTTATCGCTTCCGTGTGCCTTACGGTACGCTGCTGTGCGTTTCCGATAAACCGCTGCACGGTGAAATCAAGCTTCCGGGACAGGCAAACCGGTTCTACGAAGGGGCTATCTCCGAACACCTGCAAATTGGCATTCGCGCCATTGATTTGCTGCGGGCAGAAGGTGACCGGCTGCACTCACGCAAGCTGCGTACCTTTAACGAACCGCCATTCCGCTGATAACAATAAGGAAAAATAATGCACACCCCATCACCGTTATCGGCCCTGCGTCAGTGGCTACAGGAAAATAAGCTCGACGGGATGATCGTCCCGCGCGCAGATGCCTGGCAGAGCGAATACTGCGCGCCGTATGATGAAAAACTGGCCTGGCTGACCGGCTTCGATGGCTCGGCGGGGCTGGCACTGGTGCTAAAAGACAAGGCTCTGCTCTTTGTCGATGGCCGCTATCAGGTTCAGGCCCGCGTGCAGGTCAATATGGATGAAGTAGAGATCCATCATCTGCACAACGAGCCGCTGGCACAATGGCTGACGGCCAACGTTGAGGCTGGCACGCGTATTGGTTTCGAAGCGCTGCTGATGACCAATGCCGATTATGAGACGCTATCTGCGACACCGTGTGAGATGGTGCCGCTTAATCAGTCACCGTTTGATACGTTATGGACCGATCGCCCTGCCGCTCCGGCGGGGCTGATCCGCGAGATGCCCGTTGAAATCAGCGGTGAAAACAGCGCCGATAAACGTCAGCGCGTTGCCGCCGTACTGGCCGAGAACAATGCCGATTATCTGGCCGTGACCCTGCCGGATAATATCGCCTGGCTGCTTAACGTGCGCGGTTCAGATATTCCCACCAGCCCGGTTCCGCTCTCTTTTGCCCTGCTCAGTCGGGACGGTAGCGTTGAGTGGTTCGTTAACGACAATAAGCTAAGCAACCTGCCTGATAGCGTGCGAAACGCGTTCACCATTGCGCCGCAGGATGCCTTTATTGAACGCTGCCAGCGCCTTTCTCACGGTAAACGGGTGATGGTAGATGCCGATTCAGCGCCGGTGGCTCTGCGTTTTGCCATTGAGCCACACGGTGACATTCTCTGGCGCACCGACCCCATCACGCTGATGAAGGCCAATAAAAATCCGGTAGAACTGGCGGGTTACCGGGAGTGCCATCATCAGGACGGTGCCGCGTGGGTCAATTTCCTGGCCTGGCTGAGCCGTGAAGTGCCCGCACGTGCGGCAGCAGGTCAGCCGCTGACCGAGCTGGAGGCCCAGGCACAGCAACTCGCGTTTCGCGAGCAGCAGCCTGGCTTTATTGAGCAGAGTTTTGCGACCATTTCGGCCTCGTCCAGCAATGCGGCGATGTGCCACTACCACTCAAGCGAAGCCAGCAACAAACCCATCGGCCATGACCACTTTTATCTGAATGATTCTGGTGGTCAGTACCATAATGGTACCACTGACGCCACACGTACCCTGGCGTGGGGCAAGGTCAGTCCGCAGCAGCGATTACATTACACCGCCGTGCTGAAAGGTTTTCTGTCGCTGATTACCCTGCAGTTTCCGTCCGGCACCCAGGGGCATCAGCTGGATGCCTTCGCGCGTCGGCCGCTGTGGGAGATGGGGCTGGATTTCGATCACGGAACGGGCCATGGCGTGGGTCATCAGTTGCTTATCCATGAGAACCCGCATCGCATCGCTAAAAAGGTCAACCCATGGCCGCTGGTGGCGGGCAATATTATGACTATCGAGCCGGGATACTATCTGGCGGATAGCCATGGGATCCGCATTGAAAATCAGGTGGAGATTGTGGAAAGCTCTCCAGGATTCTGCAAATTTGCTTCGCTGACGCTGATCCCAATCGACCTCAGCCAGGTCGAACTCAATTTGTTAAACGAGCAGGAAAAGCAGTGGCTGGATGAGTATCATCAACAGGTGCGCGAAGCGCTGTCCCCGATGGTGGAGAGCGACGCGCGTCCGTGGCTGGTGGAGGCGACGGCACCGATTCGTGTTAACCGGTAGTGCGGTTTATTGCCCGGTGGCGGCTTCGCCTTACCCGGCCTACTCGTCCGTAGGCCCGGTAAGCGCAGCGCCACCGGGCAAATTTTCCGAACGCACAAAAGCAAAAAGCCTGCTTTAAAAGCAGGCTTTTCAAATTTGGCTCCTCTGACTGGACTCGAACCAGTGACATACGGATTAACAGTCCGCCGTTCTACCGACTGAACTACAGAGGAATCGTGTGAACGGGGCGCATATTATCGATGCTACCCGGTGTTGTCAAAGGCAGAATGCAGATTTCCGATCGTTTGCCGATTTATTCAACATTTCGCACATTTGTCAGGCATTGTGTCGCGGATATTTCCAGAGCCAGCGCCCACTTACCATACGCCAGTAGAACAATGCCCCACGCACGGCCCAGTCAAGGAACATCCCCAGCCAGACCCCGACGACCCCCATACCGAGCATGACCCCCAGCGTATAACCCGCTACCACGCGGCAACCCCACATGCCGAGCATAGAGACCCACATCGCAAAGCGGGCATCGCGTGCCCCTTTTAACCCGGCAGGCAGTACCCAGGACGCCGCCCAGATCGGCATAAAGGCCGCGTTGAGCCAAATCAGGATCTTAACGACCTCTTTAACATCATCTTCGTGGGTATAGAACGAGGCCATCAGCCCGGCAAAGGGCGCGCTCCCCCACGCAATTATCGTCAGACCAATGGTCGACAGCCAGAAGACATGGCGCAGCTGCCGCTCCGCCTGACCTATCTGCCCTTTGCCGAGCCGTTTACCGGTGATGATGGTGGAGGCCGACCCTAAGGCGTTACCCGGCAGGTTAATCAGCGAGGCGATGGAGAAGGCAATAAAGTTACCGGCAATCACATCTGTCCCCATACCGGCAACAAACATCTGGGTAAGCAGTTTACCGCCGTTGAACAGTACCGACTCGATACTGGCAGGAATACCAATCCCCATCACTTCCCAGATAATGGCGAAGTTAAAGGGTCGGAAGTAGCTTTTTAACGTGAGGCGCAGTGATGGCGTGATCCCCGCCATCAACACCCCGAGGATGGCTGCCGCACCAATGTAGCGGGAGATAGTCAGCCCCAGGCCTGCGCCAACAAACCCCATCCCCTCCCAGGAGAAAACACCGTAGATCAGGACGCTACTGATCATGATATTCAGGATGTTCATTCCGCCGTTGATCAGCAGCGGAATTTTTGTGTTGCCCGCCCCGCGCAGCGCGCCGCTACCGATCAGCGCGATAGCCGCAGCAGGATAGCTTAAGACCGTCATTTCCAGATAGGTCAGCGCCAGATCCTTAACTTCATTCGTCGCTTCACCCGCGACAAAGTCGATAATCTCTTTGCCGAAATAGTGGATCACCGCCGCCAGGATGATCGAAAAGAGGGTCATGATCATCAGCGACTGCCGGGCGGCTTCGCGGGCACGCTTCGGATCCAGCTTGCCCAGGCTAAAGGCCACCACCACCGTGGTCCCAAGATCGATAGCGGCAAAGAAAGACATCACCACCATGTTAAAACTGTCCGCCAGCCCGACCCCGGCCATCGCCTCTTTACCCAGCCAGCTCACCAGGAAGGTGCTCAACACCCCCATCAGCAGAACGCAGGTATTCTCCAGAAAAATAGGTACAGCAAGCGGGGTGATTTCACGCCAGAACAGAACACGATAGCTTTTACGTTTTGCATACCATGGCGTGCGCATAATCGCCTGGCGGAGAGTGGCAGTAACGTTCAAAATGGACCTTAGCGAGAAAAGTTGAAACTCCATTTCAAATGATGGGGGAGAAAAGCTCATCCTGCAAAGTATTTTCCATAAAAAGATGTCTGGATTTGCAACAAACTGATGACAGAATCGGCAATCGATCGCTAATCACTAAGATCAGGTTTGACAAAAGTTTTTTCGCCGCTAAGATAAGCCTCCACAACGATTCCTCTGTAGTTCAGTCGGTAGAACGGCGGACTGTTAATCCGTATGTCACTGGTTCGAGTCCAGTCAGAGGAGCCACATTCTGAAAAGCCCGCTTTTAAAGCGGGCTTTTTGCTTTTCTGGTGAGGAAAAATGGACTCTTTGTTTGTCTACGGTACGTTACGCCCGGGCCATTCAAATGCACATATTCTCGAAAGCATCGGCGGTGAATGGCAGGCCGGTTTTGTCACCGGGACATTTTATGCGCGTGGCTGGGGCGCTGCGGCAGATTTTCCGGGTATCGTGCTGCACGCCGATGGCCCGCGCGTTGAGGGTTATCTGTTTATCTCCAGTAACCTTGAGGCACACTGGCCGATGCTGGACGAATTTGAAGACGGCTACGATCGGGTCGAGGTCATGGTGACCACCGCCGAAGGTGACCAGGTTAAGGCCTGGATCTACCAGCTTCAGCCGCGCTCTGCGTAATAAAAAAGGCTCTCTGTCACCAGAGAGCCTTTTTTGCAATCAGCAGCGATTATTCGCTTTTGGCTTCAGCGTTTTTGATTTCGCCCATCACTTTCAGCTTTTTGGAGATGTCACGACGCTCTTTAGACAGCTCAGCGTTTTTGATGATGTAGTCATCAACGCGGTCTTCGTAGTCGCTCTTCATGCTGGCGATGATGCCCTGAATAGCTTCAACGCTCATACCTGGCTTAATGTAGTCGCTCAGGTTATCCAGCAGCAGAACACGTTTCTGGTTGTCACGGATCTTCTTCTCAACGTCCTGGATTTCACGCTGCAGTTTGTTTTTGCGGCGGAACAGGCGGACGAATTCCAGAACATCCTGGAACGAAGGCTTGGTAGTTTCCATTTTTACACCCCTGATAATGTGAGATTCGGATTCGTTAAAGCAACCGTTGTAACAATAACCTTACTGACAGCGGCTGCGAATGACAATGAGTATATCGTTTAAAACTATCATAACCCCAATTGATGCTGAATCGAAGCAGCAGCCGTCACATATGGCGATAGCTGCTCTTTATTTGCGCAGTGCGCGGCAAATGAGATGCGACAGCAACTCAAGCTGACGCGCCAGTTCCATGCTCAGCCAGACGTAACCATGGATTGGGGTTTCCGCTACGTTATCGCCCTGTCGCTCGTTGATCAGCTGTTTCAGTTCGGCAACGATCTCATTCAGACGCTCGCTGTTTGCGAGGATGGGCTGCGGGTTACCTTCATAAAGGGCATGAGCGATGGTCAGAAGGGTTTGCTGCGTCATCTGCTGCGTCTCCTTCAGCGTCTGCGCGTTCAGCATTAACAGATGGCTGGGGCGCGAGGCCCAGTGCGCGTTGATTTGCAATTCAAGCATGCAGACCAGATTACGGCTCACGGTCTGGATAGCTTCGAAAATCGATTTCTGAATATGGGTCTCTTTACTGGCAGGAGTAATCAGACCGCGCATTTTGACCACGTCATTAAGGATCTGCTGGAGGTGCTTCTCCAGCCGGGGACGTTCGACAAGATTAGGTGAAAAACCGGCCTGGTAGACGCGGTTAAAAGCGGTGACGTAATTTGCCATCTGAATGCGCCAGTGCAGGAAAGCGCGCTGCGGCCAGATACCGGTGAAAAGCATCGCCAGCAGTGAACCAAGGATAACATCCCCGCTTCGCCACAGTGCCGTGGTCATATCACCCGCTGGCGCGCCGACCACCACCGCGAGGGTGATACCAATCAGCAGTGCCTGATAGGGCTTTTTACCCAGCGCCAGCCAGCCGCAGAGGAACATGGCGACACCGCACCAGGCCAGCATCACCGGAAATGAAATAAGCTCCAGCTTCAGGGCAATCAGCCCAAGAGCAGAGCCTAAAACCGTACCGCCAATGCGCTCGAAGGCACGCGGGACAACATTCCCCCAGAACGAGATAGGCCCCATGACAACCACCAGCGTGATCAGCGGCCACGTTCCTTCAGGAACATCCAGCAAACGGACCAGCACAAACGTCAGAACGAATGCCAGCGCGATACGGCACCCATGAACCACGCGGTAGTGTTTATACAGCCGAATTTCAAAAGACGTTAATGATTTGTCGGGACGCACACCCGCTCTCCAGCTACACGGCAAATCACAATTGTACTGCGTTTTCAGCCGGGCGGATCACACCCGGCTGAAAAACCCTGCATTTAACAGGACTACCCCGCTTTATGCTCTACGGCGATAAACATTTCGATGTCCCAGTACCCGTCGGCGTTGCCATCATTGAGATAGCGCTCGAAGCACGGTTTCAGAGCCATCTGGAATTTGTTGTCCTGCAAAAGGGAGTTAAAGAACTGGTACCACGGCGTGGCGAAGTCATAGTTTTCAACACGTGCTTTCGCGACGGCGTAATCTCCGGCCGCAATTTCCGTCATCATCACCCCTTCGCTGTTTTCCGGGATAACGAAATCATCCGGTACCGTAACGGCCGTATCGCAGCGCAATTTTTCTGCCGGCACTTCGTCCGGGTTATCGTAATAAACCGCAACCCACTCCAGCGGCTGAATGTGTCGGCCATCGACCCACATGACCAGCTGTTCAAAGCCCTGTTTTACCGTGTGTTCCCATGGCCCGACCAGGTGAAAACCGGCAATCTTACGTTTCTTTTCCTGCCTGATGCTGTAGTCCATACTGCCTCCGTTTATCACTGTATATTTATACACTATAAAGCAGAATTTCTATAATCGGCAATCAAGGAGTGTTTATTATGTGAGCAGACTCGCAACCCTGCCAGTCTGCTCAGAAAAGTTAGATTTTGTGGTGCAGATAATCACTCAGACGGGAGAAAAGGCCACCTTTATCAACACGCTCCAGCGTCACCAGCGGCCAGTGAGCGACCACTTTATCGCGGTCGTATAACTGGATCTCGCCTACCCGCTGATGGGCGGCTATCGGCGCTTCCAGCTCTTTTGTATCCAGCACGTATTTTGCCTTGATGTTCGGTACTTCTGCTTTCGGTAATGCCAGCCAGAAATCCTGGTCGGTGCCCAGGTTCACCTGTTCCTTATCGCCGTACCAGATCCGCTCGGTGCCCACTTTTTTACCGTTGTGCAGGATCTGCACGGTATCAAAATTCTGTTGTCCCCAGTGCAACAGTTTACGGGCCTGATCCTCACGCCCTTTCGGACTGTCTGCACCCATCACTACAGCGATCAAGCGACGCTGGCCGTCAACGGCGGAAGCAATCAGGTTAAATCCGGCCCCTGACGTGTGCCCCGTTTTCAGACCATCCACGTTCATGGTCTTATCCCAGAGAAGACCGTTACGGTTTTGCTGCGTGATCCCATTCCAGGTCAGGCTCTTTTCACTGTACATATGGTAAAACTCAGGCTCGCCGTGGATGATGGCTCTGGACAGCACGGCCAGGTCATACGCGGAGCTGTGCTGGCCTGGGGCATCCAGACCATGAACGGTTTCGAAGTGCGTATCGCGCAGATTCAGCTTTTGCACATAGTCGTTCATCATCTTCACGAACTGCGGCTGGCCACCGGCCACGTGATCCGCCAGCGCCACACAGGCGTCGTTACCAGAATCAACAATCAGACCGCGGCTGAGGTCGCGCACAGAAACGCGGTCCCCCTCTTTCAGGAACATCAGTGACGAACCGTCAAAGACAGGGTTACCTTTTGCCCACGCGTCGCGCCCGACGGTGACAATGTCATCCGGGGAAATGCGGTGGCTATCAATAGCGCGGTCAACAACGTAGCCGGTCATCAGCTTGGTGAGACTCGCCGGGTTGCGTTGTTGATGTTCGTTGCCCGCCGTTAAGATTTGACCCGTAGTGTAATCCATCAGTACCCAGGAGCCGGCCTGAATGGCCGGAGGCTGCGGCGAAAAATCCAGCGGATCGGCCGCAAAAGCAGATGAGACACTCGAAGCGAGTAGAGAAACAGCTATAAACAGACGGCGTTTCAACGGTATATCCTCAGGTCATTAAAAATCGATGACCTTTTTACGGGAGTTCTGGTGTCGTTACCTGGCTTAATTGCAAAAAAATGTGACAGAAAGCATGTTTTTCCCGGAACCACGCTCGCAAATTTGCAGCATGGCGGCGCTTTTTATTCGGTCTGTCCCTCACGATCGTTTACCATAGTGACGTCACTTTTTAACAGGATGGTATTACTGGTGTCTGACTCTGCCGCACGCCCGACTTTTTTATTCCACGACTACGAAACCTTTGGCACCCACCCGGCGCTGGACCGACCGGCGCAGTTTGCCGCCATCCGTACTGACGACGAATTCAATATTATTGGTGAGCCAGAGGTCTTTTACTGCAAACCTGCCGATGACTACCTGCCGCAGCCCGGCGCGGTCATGGTCACGGGGATAACGCCCCAGGAAGCGCGGGAAAAAGGCGTTAACGAGGCAGAGTTCGCCCGCCGTATCCACGATCTGTTCACCGTTCCCCATACCTGCGTGGTCGGGTATAACAATATCCGTTTCGATGATGAAGTGACGCGCAACATCTTCTACCGCAACTTCTACGATCCCTACGCCTGGAGCTGGCAGAACCGCAATTCGCGCTGGGATTTGCTGGATATCATGCGCGCCTGTTATGCGCTGCGCCCGGAGGGGATTAACTGGCCGGAAAACGAAGACGGATTGCCAAGCTTCCGGCTGGAGCACCTGACACGCGCCAACGGCATTGAGCACAGTAATGCCCACGACGCGATGGCCGACGTCTATGCCACCATTGCCATGGCGAAGCTGGTCAAAACCGCACAACCACGCCTGTTTGAGTATCTGTTGAGTCATCGCAGCAAGCAGAAACTGATGACGCTGATTGATGTGCCGCAGATGAAACCGCTGGTGCATATCTCCGGCATGTTTGGTGCCTGGCGCGGCAACACCAGCTGGGTGGCACCGCTGGCCTGGCATCCGGATAACCGTAACGCGGTCATCATGGTGGATTTAGCCGGGGATATCTCCCCGCTGCTGGGGCTCGACAGCAATACCTTGCGTGAGCGCCTCTATACCCCGAAAGATGCGCTGGGAGACCTGCCCGCGGTGCCGGTCAAACTGGTGCATATCAATAAATGTCCGGTACTGGCGCAGGCCAATACGCTGCGCCCGGAAGATGCCGACAGGCTCGGGATCAACCGCCAGCACTGCCTGGATAACCTTAAAATACTGCGCGAAAATCCGCAGGTGCGCGAGAAAGTCGTCGCCATATTTGCCGAAGCCGAGCCATTCGTGCCGTCCGAAAACGTGGATGCGCAGCTGTATAACGGCTTCTTCAGCGATGCCGACCGTGCTGCGATGAACATCGTCCTGCAAACTGAACCGCGTAACCTGCCCGCGCTGGACATCACCTTTGCGGATAAACGCATTGAGAAGCTGATGTTTAACTACCGCGCGCGTAACTATCCCGGCACGCTGGATGAAGCTGAGCAGGAACGCTGGCTGCAGCATCGCCGTAATGTGTTTACGCCTGAATATCTGCACAGCTATGCGCAGGAGCTGGAGATGCTTTACGGCCAATACGAAGGGAATGAAGAGAAGCAGGCGCTGCTGAAAGCACTGTTCAAGTACGTACAAGAGATAGTCTGAAATTCAGTGATAAAAAAACCGGAGGCGATGGTCTCCGGTTTTTTTTGCCCGATGGCGCAGCACTTACGCGGACCTACGGGTTTTGTCGGTCGGGTAAGCGTAGCCGCCACCCGACACGGTATTACGCAACGTCTTCGTACTGAGGAACCGGGTTACGGAAGCTCTTCGTCACGCAGGCCAGGTAAACCAGACCAATACCACCCCAGATCAGCCCCAGAATCATAGAGCTCTCTTCCAGGTTAATCCACAATGCACCGACCGTCAGCGCACCGCACATTGGCAGAACCAGGTAATTGAAGTGGTCTTTCAGCGTTTTGTTGCGCTTCTCACGGATCCAGAACTGCGAGATCACGGAGAGGTTAACAAAGGTAAAGGCCACCAGCGCACCAAAGTTAATCAGTGCCGTTGCCGTCACCAGGTCAAATTTAATGGCCATCAGGGCGATTGCGCCCACCAACAGCACGTTCCACGCCGGAGTACGCCATTTCGGATGAACGTAGCCAAAGAAACGGGTTGGGAACACACCGTCACGACCCATTACATACATCAGGCGAGAAACCCCTGCATGCGCAGCCATACCAGAAGCCAGAACGGTAACGCTGGAGAAGATCAGTACGCCCCACTGGAAGGTTTTCCCTGCTACGTACAGCATGATTTCAGGCTGTGAAGCATCCGGCTCTTTGAAACGAGAGATATCCGGGAAGTAGAGCTGCAGGAAGTAGGAGGCACCAATGAAGATCATGCCACCAATCAACGCAGTCAGGAAAATGGCTCGTGGGATCACGCGTTCTGCATCTTTGGTCTCTTCAGACAGAGAAGAGATACCGTCGAAGCCCAGGAACGAGAAGCACAGAATAGTCGCACCGGTGATCATCGGCACCACATGTGCCCCTTCAGACCAGAACGGACGAGAGCTGACCAGCGTGCCCGCGCCTTCACCGTGAGAAACACCGTAAATGATCAAACCCACAATAACCGCAACAATACCCATTTGCAGAATAACAATCAGGGTGTTGAAGTTCGCCACGGTCTTAATGCTGCGCAGGTTAGAGATGGTCATAAAGGCCACTAACGCAACAACAAAGAGCCACGACGGTACGGAAGGTACCAGCGCTTCGAAGTAAATTTTTGCCAGCAGAATGTTGATCATCGGCATGAACAGGTAGTCCAGCAGCGATGACCAGCCCACCATAAAGCCAACCGCCGGGCTAATGGATTTCTGGGCATAGGTGTAGGCAGAGCCTGCAGACGGGAAACGGCGAACCAGTTTACCGTAGCTCAGCGCTGTAAAGAGAATAGCGACCAGTGCAAAGGCATACGCCGTTGCCACATGACCGTCAGTAAGGCCTGATACGATACCGAATGTATCGAACAGCGTCATTGGTTGCATATAGGCAAGGCCCATCATAACAACCGGAATCAACGTAAGTGTTTTACGTAATTCCACGCGAGAGGTGTTTGGAGTTGCGTTATGCGACATAGTTATTCTCCTTTACGGTGATAACCGCCACGTAAGCGAAAAATTGCCCCATTTCTTTCTTCCTCAGCGACAACAACTGTCGGATTTTAGTAAATATCTATCCGGTACGAAGCCCGGCCTCTTGGTTTTTAGTTTCGTTTCATACATGCAAAAAAAAATAACCGACGCCTTTTATATCGTCGATTATTCCTTTGGTTGCTGCGGCGCATTTTGCCCCACATCAGATACAAAACGCAATACTTTACAAAGGCATTGTAAATATTCCTGCGCTAACTGGCTGATTTGTGGACGCTGCTCTGCGTATAGACAGCGGCGATAGCACTATTTGCTAAAATTTCGTCCCGCCACCAGGCGCTGGCTAACCCCGCCGTTTGTTCATTCCAGCCAACCCAGACCGATTCATTACTGCTTTGAGCCAGGACCTGTTTTTCAATCAGCGCGCCGCTATCAAGAAATCGCTGCGCCAGATAGCGAGGTAAATAGCCGCAACCCAGCCCACTGATTTGCAATTCCAGCTTGGTTTTAAAATCAAAAACGGTAATGGCCTCCTGCTCATCAAGCAGCTGCGACGATACGGCACATTCCGGCCGTGAACTGTCGCCCACCACAATGGCACGGTAACCTTTAATAACGCGCCGGTTAATGGGCTCAGGCTCCCGGGCCAGCGGATGATGCGGAGCAACCGCGAAAACTTGCTCAAGTATCCCGAGGCGGGCAAACCCAAAATCGCTCAGTTGAGGAGGTTCATGTAATGCGCCGACGATGATATCCGCCCTCCCCTGAACCAAGGCCTCCCAGGAGCCGCCCAGTACACCATTAATAAAAATCAGCCGGGTCACGCTGTGGCGCTGATAAAACGCTTCAATTAGCGGCGTCAGCAGGGAAAATGGAAAAGTATCGTCAACGCCAATCACCAGTTCATTTTCCCAGCCCTGATGAAGTTTGATGGCCTGTTTTTCCAGTTCGCGGACGGTGTGCAGCACTTCACGCCCTTTTTCCAGCAGCATTTGTCCGGTGCGGGTAAAGCGGGCCCGGTGGCCAGAGCGATCGAGGATCTGGATATTCAGATCGCTTTCCAGTTTATGAACCGTGTAGCTCAGCGCTGAAGGGGTTTTGTAGAGCTTCGCTGAGGCAGCCGCAAAGCTGCCTTCTTTTTCCAGTGCATCCAGAATAATGAGAACATCCAGCAGCGGTTTCATGTTCGCCCCCTTCCGGTGTGCGATAGATTCCGCCGGAGGACTTATGCCATGGGCATCACCAGCGGATCGGGATACTGATACTCAAAACCCAGTTCATGACAAATGCGGTTGCCATCGACAATTTTGCCTTTGCTTTCGTCCTTTGTCTCACCAAAAACGGGTGGCGCCAGACCCAACTGACGCGCCATCAGCGGGTAAAATGTGCTTCGCGCAGGATGAGAGGGTGCACATATATTATAGATGTGCCCGCCCTTTGGAGCCTGTAAGAGGAGCTCAATTGCCCCGACAACATCGTCTAAATGCACAAGATTCACCACGTGTTGCCCATCGGGGGCAGACTTGCCGGCAAAAAAGCGTCCCGGGTGTCGTCCTGGGCCAACCAGCCCCGCCAGACGCAGGATATCTACCTGCGTTCCCGGCAGGTTGTGCAGCCAGTCTTCCAGCTCTTTCAACACTTTTCCGCTCGCGGTAACAGGACGGCGCTCGGTAGTCTCCTTCACCACA
Source organism: Enterobacter cloacae complex sp. 309I3 (assembly GCF_050031595.1). NCBI lineage: Bacteria > Pseudomonadati > Pseudomonadota > Gammaproteobacteria > Enterobacterales > Enterobacteriaceae > Enterobacter > Enterobacter cloacae complex sp. 309I3. The sequence goes on from NZ_JBLGWI010000001.1 coordinate 3,151,216, forward strand.
CCTTCAACATCACCGTAGACCGAGGTTGAGCTGGTAAAAATAATACGCGGCACATCGTGTGCCAGCGCACTGTCGACAATCTCCTGCATCGCCTGCAGATAGAATGATTCGCCCGGGCCGCTGCGACGCGCGGGAAGCGTAATGACCAGCGCATCCACATTCATCAGCGTGTCCAGATCGTCAGTATCACATACCAGCTCTGGTTCAAGACGCAGCTCGACGCCATCAATACCGCACATGCGCGCCGCCTCCACGCCATCCGCCGTGGTTTTGCTCCCGGTCACATGCCAGCCTTTCGCGGCTAATGACATCGCCAGCGGCATTCCCAGCCATCCTAAACCGACAATCGCGACCTTTTTCATGTGAATTCTCCTGACTCTCACTCGTCTCTCATAAGGCTACGCCAGCACAGCAGAACACACAATTCATAGCATCAATATGAAATGAATTAATGATCAAAAAAAGCCCTTGCAATGTGTCATACAACTGGTTTAGGTTAAAAGACATCAAATGAATAAGCATTCATCGAGAATTTATATGACACGCGTTCAATTTAAACACCACCATCATCACCATCATCCTGACTAGTCTTTCAGGCGATGTGTGCTGGAAGACGTTTGGATCTTCCAGTGGTGCATGAACGCATGAAAAAGCCCCCGGAAGATCTTCTTCCGGGGGCTTTTTTTTGGACCAAATTCAGACAGATTAAAACAGGTTAACGAGGAATACAGAATGTTAGATAACTCACGTTTACGCATAGCTATTCAAAAATCAGGCCGTTTAAGTGATGATTCACGCGAACTGCTGGCCCGCTGCGGGATTAAAATCAACCTGCACACCCAGCGCCTGATTGCCCTGGCTGAAAACATGCCCATCGACATTCTGCGCGTGCGTGATGACGATATCCCGGGCCTGGTGATGGACGGTGTCGTTGACCTTGGCATCATCGGTGAAAACGTACTGGAAGAAGAGCTTCTGACGCGTCGCGCTCAGGGTGAAGATCCGCGTTACTTCACCCTGCGTCGCCTGGACTTCGGCGGCTGCCGCCTGTCGCTGGCAACACCGGTTGATGAAGCCTGGGATGGCCCGGCCGCGCTGAACGGCAAACGCATCGCTACCTCCTACCCTCACCTGTTAAAACGCTATCTGGATCAGAAAGGCGTGCAGTTTAAATCCTGTCTGCTGAATGGTTCTGTTGAAGTCGCGCCGCGTGCGGGCCTGGCGGATGCCATTTGCGACCTCGTCTCCACCGGTGCCACCCTGGAAGCGAACGGCCTGCGCGAAGTGGAAGTGATCTACCGCTCCAAAGCGTGCCTGATCCAGCGTGACGGCGAAATGGCCGATGCCAAGCAGCAGCTGATCGACAAACTGCTGACCCGTATTCAGGGCGTGATTCAGGCGCGTGAATCCAAATACATCATGATGCATGCACCAACCGAACGTCTGGACGAAGTGATCGCCCTGCTGCCAGGTGCTGAGCGCCCTACCATTCTGCCACTGGCGGGCGATCAGCAGCGTGTGGCGATGCACATGGTCAGTAGCGAAACGCTGTTCTGGGAAACCATGGAAAAACTGAAGGCACTGGGCGCAAGCTCCATTCTGGTGCTGCCAATTGAGAAGATGATGGAGTAATTGCCATGAGCTTTAACACTATCATTACCTGGAATGAGTGTACTGACGAACAGCAGCGCGAGCTGTTAATGCGCCCGGCCATCAGCGCCTCCGAAAGCATCACCCGTACCGTGACGGAGATCCTCAATAACGTCAAAACCCGTGGCGATGACGCGCTGCGGGAATACAGCGCAAAGTTTGATAAAACGGAAGTTGATGCATTAAAGGTTACCGAACAGGAAATCATTGATGCCAGTAATCGTCTGGGTGATGACATCAAACAGGCAATGGCCGTCGCGGTGAAAAACATCGAGACCTTCCACGTCGCGCAGAAACTGCAGACCGTTGATGTGGAAACGCTGCCGGGCGTGCGTTGCCAGCAGGTGACCCGTCCGGTCGCCTCGGTGGGTCTTTACATCCCTGGCGGCTCCGCCCCGCTGTTCTCAACCGTATTAATGTTGGCCACCCCGGCGCGTATTGCTGGTTGCCAGAAAGTGGTGCTCTGCTCCCCACCACCGATTGCCGATGAAATTCTCTATGCTGCAAAACTCTGCGGCGTGCAGGAAGTGTTTAAAGTCGGCGGCGCGCAGGCGATTTCTGCCCTCGCGTTTGGCACAGAATCTATCCCGAAGGTCGACAAAATTTTCGGCCCGGGTAACGCCTTTGTCACCGAAGCCAAGCGCCAGGTCAGCCAGCGTCTTGATGGCGCGGCCATTGATATGCCTGCGGGTCCGTCGGAAGTGCTGGTGATTGCCGACAGCGGCGCCACGCCGGATTTTGTGGCGTCTGACCTGTTATCCCAGGCGGAACACGGCCCGGACTCTCAGGTGATTTTACTGACGCCAGATGCCGATATGGCCAAACGCGTGGGTGAAGCCGTAGAGCGTCAGCTTGCCGACTTACCCCGCGCCGATACGGCACGCCAGGCGTTATCCGCCAGCCGCCTGATTGTGGCGCGCGATCTTGACCAGTGCATCGCTATCTCCAACCAGTACGGCCCGGAGCACCTGATTATTCAGACCCGCAACGCGCGCGACCTGGTCGACAGCATCACCAGTGCAGGTTCGGTTTTCCTCGGCGACTGGTCCCCGGAGTCTGCGGGCGATTACGCCTCCGGCACCAACCACGTTCTGCCGACGTATGGTTACACCTCGACCTGTTCCAGCCTGGGTCTGGCCGATTTCCAGAAACGCATGACCGTGCAGGAACTCTCCCGTGAAGGGTTTGCCTCGCTGGCGTCCACCATTGAGACGCTGGCTGCCGCCGAGCGCCTGACCGCCCACAAAAACGCCGTTACGCTGCGCGTTGCAGCCCTGAAGGAGCAAGCATGAACATTGAAGAATTAGCGCGGGAAAATGTCCGTCGACTGACGCCTTATCAGTCTGCTCGTCGCCTGGGCGGCAACGGTGATGTCTGGCTGAACGCCAACGAATTCCCGACAGCGGTACAGTTTGAGCTGTCACAGCAGACGCTGAACCGTTATCCGGAGTGTCAGCCAAAAGCAGTGATTGAAAACTATGCGCAATATGCGGGCGTGAAGCCGGAGCAGGTGCTGGTCAGCCGCGGTGCGGATGAAGGCATTGAGCTGTTGATCCGCGCGTTCTGCGAGCCGGGTAAAGATGCGGTGATGTATTGCCAGCCTACCTACGGCATGTACAGCGTCAGCGCGGAAACCTTTGGCGTGGCGTGCCGTAACGTGCTCTCCCTGGAGAACTGGCAGCTGGACCTGCAGGGAATTGCCGACAATCTGGACGGCGTGAAGGTGGTCTTTGTCTGTAGCCCCAACAACCCGACCGGGCAAATTATCAACCCTCAGGATATCCGTACCCTGCTGGAGATGACCCGCGGCAAAGCACTGGTGGTCGCCGACGAAGCCTATATTGAGTTCTGCCCTCAGGCGACGCTGGCCGGCTGGCTGGAAGAGTACCCACACCTGGTGGTGCTGCGTACGCTGTCGAAAGCCTTTGCGCTCGCAGGTCTGCGCTGCGGGTTTACGCTGGCCAATAAAACGGTGATCGACCTGCTGCTGAAAGTGATCGCCCCCTATCCGCTTTCTACTCCCGTGGCTGACATTGCCGCTCAGGCCCTGACCCCGCAAGGGATTAATGCGATGCGTGAACGTGTGGCGCAAATCCTGGAAGAGCGACAGTACCTGGTGACCGCCCTGAAAGCGATCCCTTGCGTAGAGCAGGTGTTCGACTCTGAAACCAACTACCTCCTGGTTCGCTTTACCGCCTCCAGTGCCGTATTTAAATCTTTATGGGATCAGGGCATTATCTTACGTGATCAAAATAAACAACCTTCTCTGAGCGGCTGCCTGCGTATTACCGTAGGTACCCGTGCAGAGAGCCAGCGCGTGATTGACGCACTGAAAGCGGAGAAAGTATGAGCCAGAAGATCCTCTTTATCGACCGAGACGGCACCCTGATTTCGGAGCCACCAACCGATTTTCAGGTCGATCGTTTCGACAAACTGGCTTTTGAACCAGACGTGATCCCGGTGCTGCTGAAACTGCAGAAAGCCGGATATAAGCTGGTGATGATCACCAACCAGGACGGTCTGGGTACCGACAGCTTCCCGCAGGCCGACTTTGACGGCCCGCATAACCTGATGATGCAGGTACTCACCTCTCAGGGGGTGGTATTTGATGAGGTGCTGATTTGCCCACACCTGCCTGCCGATGCGTGCGACTGCCGCAAGCCGAAGGTGAAACTGGTAGAACGCTATCTGCTGGAAGATGTCCTGGATAAAGCCAACAGCTATGTCATTGGCGATCGCGCCACCGACATTACGCTTGCCGAAAATATGGGCATCGCCGGGCTGCGCTACAACCGCGACGATCTCAACTGGGCGAAGATTGGTGAGCAGCTCACCAAACGTGACCGCTACTCGCACGTAGAACGCAACACCAAAGAGACACAGATTGACGTGAAGGTGTGGCTGGATCGCGAAGGCGGCAGCAAGATCCACACCGGGGTGGGTTTCTTCGACCACATGCTGGATCAGATTGCCACCCACGGCGGCTTCCGCATGGAGATTACGGTTAAAGGCGATCTCTACATTGACGATCACCACACCGTTGAAGACACCGGTCTGGCGCTGGGCGAAGCGCTGAAGCTGGCCCTGGGCGACAAACGTGGCATCAACCGTTTTGGGTTTGTTCTGCCAATGGATGAGTGCCTGGCGCGCTGTGCGATGGATATCTCCGGTCGTCCTCACCTGGAATATAAAGCCGATTTCACCTACCAGCGCGTGGGCGATCTCAGCACCGAAATGGTGGAGCACTTCTTCCGTTCATTGTCCTACACCATGGGCCTGACGCTACACCTGAAGACCAAAGGCAAGAACGACCACCACCGAGTGGAGAGCCTGTTCAAGGCCTTTGGCCGTACCCTGCGCCAGGCAATTCGTGTGGAAGGTGACGCCCTGCCCTCATCAAAAGGAGTGCTGTAATGAATGTGGTGATTCTGGATACCGGATGCGCCAACCTGAACTCCGTGAAATCGGCCATTGCGCGCCACGGCTACGAGCCGGTGGTGAGCCGCGACCCGGACGTCGTGCTGCGCGCAGACAAACTCTTCCTGCCTGGTGTAGGCACCGCGCAGGCGGCGATGGATCAGATCCACGAGCGTGAACTGGTCGATCTCATCAAAGCCTGTACCCAGCCAGTGCTCGGGATTTGCCTGGGTATGCAACTGCTCGGCCGTCGTAGTGAAGAGAGCAACGGCGTCGAACTGCTGGGTATTATTGAAGAAGACGTGCCAAAAATGGCCGATCACGGTTTACCACTGCCACATATGGGCTGGAACCGCGTTTATGCGAAAGCGGGTGACAGACTGTTTCGCGGCATTGAGGATGGCGCTTACTTCTACTTCGTGCACAGCTACGCCATGCCGGTGAATCCTTACACCATCGCCCAGTGCAATTATGGCGAGGCGTTTACCGCGGCAGTGCAGAAAGATAACTTCTTCGGCGTGCAGTTTCACCCGGAACGTTCGGGTGCCGCAGGCGCTCAGCTGCTGAAAAACTTCCTGGAGATGTGATGATTATTCCCGCTTTAGACTTAATTGACGGCACGGTTGTTCGTCTTCATCAGGGTGATTACGGCCAGCAGCGCGACTACGGTAACGATCCGCTGCCCCGCCTGCAGGATTATGCCGCTCAGGGTGCGCAGGTGTTGCACCTGGTGGATTTAACGGGCGCGAAAGAGCCGGCAAAACGCCAGATCCCACTGTTAAAAAAACTGGTGGCGGGCGTGGATGTCCCCGTACAGGTTGGTGGCGGTGTGCGCACGGAAGATGACGTTGCGGCACTGCTGGACGCCGGCGTGGCGCGCGTGGTGGTCGGCTCGACGGCGGTCAAAGACCCCGACACGGTGAAAGGCTGGTTCCGCCGCTTTGGTGCCGACGCGCTGGTGCTGGCCCTGGATGTCCGTATCGATGAACAGGGCAATAAGCAGGTAGCGGTCAGCGGCTGGCAGGAGAACTCTGGCGTCTCCCTGGAGGAGCTGGTGGATATTTATTTGCCCGTTGGCCTGAAGCACGTGCTGTGCACCGATATCTCCCGCGACGGCACGCTGGCAGGCTCTAACGTTTCTTTATATCAAGAAGTTTGCGCCCGCTATCCGCAGGTGGCGTTTCAGTCCTCTGGCGGCATAGGTGATATTAATGACATCGCCGCACTGCGCGGGACCGGCGTCAAGGGTGTGATTGTGGGCCGGGCCCTGCTGGAAGGAAAATTTACTGTGACGGAGGCGATTCAATGCTGGCAAAACGGATAATCCCTTGCCTGGACGTACGTGACGGCCAGGTCGTAAAAGGCGTGCAGTTCCGCAACCACGAGATCATCGGCGACATCGTCCCACTGGCAAAACGCTATGCCGATGAAGGTGCAGACGAGCTGGTATTTTATGATATCACCGCCTCCAGCGATGGCCGCGTGGTGGATAAAAGCTGGGTCGCGCGCGTCGCAGAAGTCATTGATATTCCGTTCTGCGTGGCGGGCGGGATTAAGTCTGCAGAAGATGCGGCGAAAATCCTCTCCTTTGGTGCCGACAAAATTTCAATCAACTCCCCTGCGCTGGCCGATCCGGAGCTGATTACCCGTCTGGCCGATCGCTTTGGCGTGCAGTGTATTGTTGTCGGGATCGACACCTGGTATGACGCGGCCACCGGCAAGTATCACGTCAACCAGTATACCGGCGACGAAAGCCGTACCCGCGTGACCCAATGGGAGACGCTGGACTGGGTCCAGGAAGTGCAGAAACGTGGCGCGGGCGAAATCGTGCTGAACATGATGAACCAGGACGGCGTGCGTAACGGGTATGACCTCGAGCAGCTGAAAAAAGTGCGTGAGGTTTGTCATGTCCCGCTGATCGCCTCCGGCGGTGCGGGCACTATGGAGCATTTTCTGGAAGCCTTCCGCGATGCAAACGTTGACGGCGCGCTGGCGGCTTCCGTGTTCCACAAACAGATTATCAATATTGGTGAGTTAAAAACGTACCTGGCCGACCAGGGCGTGGAGATCAGGGTATGTTAACAGAGCAACAACAGGCGCAGCTGGACTGGGAAAAAACGGACGGATTATTGCCCGTGGTTGTCCAGCATGCCGTTTCCGGTGAAGTGCTGATGCTGGGATACATGAACCAGGAGGCGCTGGCGAAAACGGTCGACAGCGGCAAAGTGACCTTCTTCTCGCGCACGAAACAGCGCCTGTGGACCAAAGGGGAAACCTCTGGCCACTTCCTGAATGTGGTTAGCATTACGCCGGATTGTGACAACGATACTCTGCTGGTTCTGGCTAACCCCATCGGTCCGACCTGCCATAAAGGTACCAGCAGCTGCTTCGGAGAGGCAAGCCACCAGTGGTTGTTCCTGTATCAACTGGAGCAGTTACTGGCTGAGCGTAAAACGGCAGATCCTTCCAGCTCGTATACGGCGAAGCTGTATGCAAGCGGCACCAAGCGTATTGCGCAGAAAGTGGGTGAAGAAGGCGTTGAGACCGCGCTGGCCGCGACGGTGCATGACCGCGAAGAGCTGACCAACGAAGCGTCTGATTTGATGTATCACCTGCTGGTGCTGCTGCAGGATCAAGAGCTGGATTTGACGGCGGTGATTGAGAATCTTCGTAAGCGGCATAAATAAAAAAACCGGGGAATTTCCCCGGTTTTTTTTATCTGCAAGTCAGGCTTTTGGTTTGTAGTTACGCAACGCGTTGCGGCCGAGAACTACACCAGAACCGATAATCCCACCGAGCAAGACTGCCAGAATTAACGCGATGGCCTTTTTCGGGCTGTCACGTCGGATAGGAAGATCCGGCTTCATGACGTAACGATAAACATGAATGGTGTCCGGCTTCACGTTCAGCTTTTCAATATCCAGTAAGTTTTGTTTGGTCTGATAATACGCACCAGAGAAGACCAGCGGACGAGACGCTTCGTTATCAATCATCGATTTCAGCGCTTCGCTTCCCAGCAGGAACATGGTTTCCTGAGTCACGTCCTGAGTTTGCTGGATCTGCGGGGTGGTAATTTTCGCCGCTTCCGCATTCTTAAGCGCCTCAGTGATCTGTTGGATACGCAGATCTTTTTGCTCCTGAGCAACTTTCTCCTGGTTTTCAAGAGAGTCATTTAGCGTGGTAATCTGCTGCTTAATGTTATCTTTAAGATCGAGCGCAAGTTCCTTCGCCGTTTGCTCGTCTACTTGCTGAATGTATTGCGCCAGCTGCTTCTGCGCAGCTTCAGCAGATTCACCTTGATACGTGACGCTCAACGGCAACGCTTGCCCTTTAACGGTAGAATCGATGGTTAGTTTTTCTGGCATTTCCTGATTTTCAAGCGCCTGAGCTAAAGCAGAAAATGAGGAATTGAAACGACCAATGGCACGGTTTTGGATATCCTGCATTGAAGGAGCAGCATTACCATAAAGGATATTCAGTGCATTCGCGTATGTGGCAATCTGCGCCGCATCCGGCTGGGAAATGATGGCGGACGAGGTCCATTTTTCTTTTGCAACGGTGATGTAAATACCCGCAATGATGATAAAAACAGCAACAAAAGCGCCAATTACCCACTTTCCACGCCACAGCTGTAGCACTAAATCAAGTAAATCAATTTGCTCCGGACCATTACTGCTATTAACCGGAGTATTGTTGTTCTGCGTCATACAATCCCTAACAGATGAAAAAGGGCAAAAAAAGTGATGTCTACATAGTGTATCTGTTGCCAGCGATTTTTCTATCAGAATCCGATGAGTTATATCGGAAAGATGGGTTATATAACTCGCGGCCAACGCGCTATCATATAGCAATTCTGATGTCTCAGGCATCGACAAGAACGAAGAGTTAACGAGGAAGATATGAAATTTTTGGTTACGGGCGCGGCAGGTTTTATCGGATCGCATGTCAGCAAACGCTTGCTGGATGCCGGACACCAGGTCGTCGGTATTGATAATCTGAACGACTACTACGACGTCAATCTCAAGCTGGCACGTCTGGATTTACTGAAATCCGGGAATTTCACCTTCCACAAGATGGAGTTAGCCGATCGTGAAGCCATGGCAGCGCTGTTTGCCTCTGAGAAGTTTGATCGCGTGATACATCTGGCCGCACAAGCAGGTGTGCGTTACTCGCTGGAAAATCCGCACGCGTATGCGGATGCTAACCTGGTCGGTCACCTTAACGTGCTGGAAGGCTGTCGCCATAACAACGTTCAGCATCTGCTGTATGCGTCATCAAGTTCAGTTTATGGCCTCAACCGTAAGATGCCCTTCTCTACTGACGACTCGGTAGACCACCCGGTGTCACTGTACGCGGCGACCAAAAAAGCCAATGAGCTGATGTCGCATACTTATTCCCATCTGTATAACCTGCCGACCACTGGTCTGCGTTTCTTTACCGTGTATGGCCCGTGGGGACGTCCGGACATGGCGCTGTTTAAGTTTACAAAGGCGATGATCGAAGGCAAAAGCATCGATGTCTACAACTACGGCAAGATGAAGCGCGACTTTACCTATATTGATGACATCGCCGAAGCTATTCTGCGCCTACAGGATGTCATCCCTCAGGCTGATGAAAACTGGACTGTCGAAACCGGTTCGCCGGCGACCAGTTCCGCGCCTTATCGCGTTTATAACATTGGTAACAGCTCTCCGGTTGAGCTTATGGATTACATTACGGCGCTGGAAGAAGCACTCGGCAAAGAAGCAGAGAAAAACATGATGCCGATTCAACCAGGTGACGTGCTGGAAACCAGCGCGGATACGAAAGCGTTGTATGACGTTATTGGCTTTAAACCGCAGACCTCAGTCAAAGACGGGGTGAAAAACTTCGTGGACTGGTATCGCGCTTTCTACAACGTCTAAAACAAAAAACCCGGCACACTGGCCGGGTTTTTTACGTGCTTAACGCAAATATCAGTCGCTACCAAACAGATCTCGGGTATACACTTTATCCGCCACGTCTGCCAGTTCTGCTGCCATGCGGTTAGAGATGATCACGTCCGCTTCCTGCTTGAATGCATCCAGATCGCGAATCACGCGTGAATGGAAGAACTCATCTTCCTGCATTGCAGGTTCATAAATAATGACCTGAACACCCTTCGCTTTAATACGCTTCATGATCCCCTGAATGGACGAGGCGCGGAAGTTATCGGAACCGCTCTTCATGATCAGACGATACACACCCACCACTTTCGGCTGACGCGCCAGGATGGAATCAGAAATGAAATCCTTACGCGTGCGGTTGGCATCCACAATCGCTGAAATCAGGTTGTTTGGCACAGCCTGATAGTTGGCCAGCAGCTGCTTGGTATCTTTTGGCAGGCAGTAACCACCGTAGCCAAATGACGGGTTGTTATAGTGGTTACCAATGCGCGGATCGAGACAAACACCTTCGATAATCTGGCGGGTATTTAACCCCAGGCTCTCTGCGTAGCTGTCCAGTTCGTTGAAGTAAGCGACACGCATTGCCAGGTAGGTATTGGCGAAAAGCTTAATCGCCTCCGCTTCAGTGGAGTCGGTAAACAGTACCGGAATATCTTTCTTGATGGCGCCTTCCTGCAGTAGGGCAGCAAAGCGCTCAGCACGTTCAGAACGCTCACCAATCACGATACGGGAAGGATGCAGGTTATCGTATAACGCCCTGCCCTCGCGCAGGAACTCTGGCGAGAAGAAGACGTTATCGATGCCCAACTCTTCTTTGATGGATTTAGTGAAACCTACCGGAATGGTTGACTTAATCACCATTACCGCGTTCGGGTTGATTGCGATAACGTCTTTAATGACCGCTTCTACAGTGGATGTGTTGAAGTAATTCGTTTTCGGATCGTAGTCGGTAGGAGTGGCAATGATGACGTAATCCGCATCGCGGTAGGCATCTTCTTTATCCGTAGTGGCGCGGAAATTCAGTTCTTTATGAGTAAGATAATCCTGGATTTCTTTGTCAACAATTGGCGATTTCTTCTGGTTGAGCATATCCACTTTGGACTGCACGATATCCAGCGCAACCACTTCATGGTTCTGGGCAATCAGAATACCGTTCGAGAGTCCAACATAGCCTGTTCCGGAGATTGTTATTTTCATTCGCTAATGACTTCTGTGAGTTAACTGTAGTGATGGCCGCCAGACCATCGCGATAAACATGACTGTTGGGCTTTGTACCTCCAGGCCAACGGAACTGTCAAGGCAAACCAGGAGTAATCCCTGTACTCAGGATGACATTCAGACTACTTCGAATATCAGGAGCCAGATTTCGCGTAAAAAAAAACCGGAGACAAGCTCCGGGTTGTGATTACAAAGCGTTACTTCATTCCATCCATTCGGTATGGAACACACCTTCTTTATCTGTACGTTTATACGTATGCGCACCGAAGTAGTCACGCTGCGCCTGGATCAGGTTGGCAGGCAGTACGGCAGCGCGATAGCTGTCGTAGTACGCCACTGCAGCGGAGAAGGTCGGCACAGGAATACCATTCTGTACAGCGTATGCAACCACATCACGCAACGCCTGCTGGTATTCGTCAGCAATCTTCTTAAAGTAAGGTGCCAGAAGCAAGTTCGCGATACCTGCATTTTCAGCATAGGCATCGGTGATTTTCTGCAGGAACTGGGCGCGGATGATGCAACCTGCACGGAAGATCTTCGCGATTTCACCGTAGTTCAGATCCCAGTTGTTTTCGTCAGAAGCCGCGCGCAACTGAGAGAAACCTTGCGCGTAAGAGACGATTTTGCCCAAGTACAGAGCACGACGCACCTTCTCAACGAATTCCGCTTTGTCACCAGCTGGTTTAGCCTGCGGACCAGACAGCACTTTGGAAGCAGCAACGCGCTGATCTTTCAAAGAAGAGATGTAGCGAGCGAATACGGATTCGGTGATCAGAGACAGCGGTTCGCCCAGGTCCAGAGAGCTCTGGCTGGTCCATTTGCCGGTACCTTTGTTCGCCGCTTCGTCAAGAATCACATCGACCAGGTATTTACCCTCTTCATCTTTCTTCGTGAAGATATCTTTGGTGATGTCGATCAGATAGCTGTTCAGCTCGCCTTTGTTCCACTCGGTGAAGGTCTCTGCGAGTTCTTCGTTGGAGAGGTTCAGGCCACCCTTCAGCAGAGAGTAGGCTTCAGCAATCAGCTGCATATCGCCGTATTCGATGCCGTTGTGAACCATCTTAACATAGTGGCCTGCACCGTCCGGACCGATATAGGTCACACACGGCTCACCATCTTCCGCAACCGCAGCGATTTTGGTCAGGATTGGCGCAACCAGTTCATACGCTTCTTTCTGGCCGCCAGGCATGATAGATGGGCCTTTCAGCGCGCCCTCTTCACCACCGGATACACCGGTACCGATGAAGTTGAAACCTTCAGCAGAGAGTTCACGGTTACGACGAATAGTGTCCAGGAAGAAGGTGTTGCCGCCATCAATAATGATGTCGCCTTTTTCCAGATAAGGTTTCAGGGAATCGATGGCTGCATCGGTACCTGCGCCCGCTTTCACCATTAACAGGATACGACGAGGCGTTTCCAGAGATTCAACAAACTCTTTAACCGTATAGAAAGGAACCAGTTTCTTACCCGGATTCTCAGCGATGACTTCTTCGGTCTTATCACGGGAGCGGTTGAAAACGGAGACGGTATAACCACGGCTTTCGATGTTGAGCGCCAGGTTGCGCCCCATCACTGCCATACCGACTACGCCGATCTGTTGCTTGGACATTACTTACTCCTGTCAGGTGTGGTTGCTTATTAATCTGTTACATACAATCTTTAAATTGTAGCTCAAGAATAAAGCAAAGAAAATCCGTGCTTAAACATAAGGCATGCAAGGATAAAATAGTTAACTTTTGGAAACAAGATCCAATAAATACTGACCATATTGGGTTTTACCCATTGAATGTGCAGATTTGAGTACTTCTTCAGCGGTTAACCAATTTTTTCTATAAGCAATTTCTTCCAAACAAGCAATTTTAAATCCTTGTCTTTTTTCAATGGTGTTAACAAATTGCGATGCCTCAATCAGACTATCATGTGTACCGGTATCTAACCAGGCAAATCCACGTCCAAGAATTTCTACTGATAGTTTATTTTCATTAAGATAGATTTCGTTTAATGATGTGATTTCTAACTCGCCCCTCGCTGAAGGTCTTACTGTTTTAGCATAATCGACAACATTTTCATCATAGAAGTACAAGCCAGTTATTGCCCAATCGGATTTGGGTTTTTTAGGTTTTTCTTCAATACTAATAGCTTTAAAATCAGCATCGAACTCAACCACACCGAACCGCTGAGGATCCAGTACTTGATACGCAAATACGGTAGCACCATCATTATTTTCAGCGACATTTTCGAGTTTACGACCAAAACTTTGCCCAAAGAAAATATTATCCCCGAGAACTAATGCGCATTTTTCATTTAAAATATGCTGTTCAGACAATATAAAAGATTGAGCTAAACCATCTGGTGATTTTTGTATTACGTAAGTAAAGCTAACACCAAATTGAGATCCATCGCCTAGCAGGCGGTGAAATAAATCACAATCTTCAGGAGTAGTAATAATAATAATTTCACGTATACCTGCCAGCATCAAAACTGATATCGGATAATAAACCATGGGTTTATCATAAATTGGTAATAATTGTTTTGATACCGCTTTGGTAAGAGGATATAACCTAGTGCCGGAACCTCCGGCTAGTACAATTCCTTTCATCTAATTCTACCTTTTATAATATATGTTAAATTATAATACGCGGATGATTTTAGCAGGAACGCCCGCAAGAACTACATTATCGGGATGATTACCTCTAACAACAGCATTAGCGGCAACGATGGTATTATCTCCAAGTTTAGTACCAGCCAGAATCACCACATTTTTACCTAAGAAGACATTGTTACCAATGTGTACATCCTTAGTCACACAAGGTTGATTAATAAAAGGCACACTACTTAATTGAAATGAATGGTCGGTATCAGAAATAAACACATTGGATGAACATAAAAAATCGTTGCCGATTAGAATTTTTGACTGGCATATTAAATGAAAGTTATCACCAATTGCCGTGTTATCACCGAACTCACAACTTGCGGCATTAGATAGCTCAACTCTGGCGTGCGGATAAATTCTAAATCTCTTTCCAAATATTATATTCTTAATGTTATAGAAAAAGGTTGGCTTACCTAAATATAATACATTCCTCATATTCCAAAAAAAGAGCTTATATATTGCAGCTCTGACGACCCACGTTAACTTTCCCACTTTTAACCTCGCCATTGATGATGTCATCCATAATTTCAGCTGTAAAACTCAGATCCTCATCTCTGAAATGTCCAGCATAGAGAAAATCAGTAAATAGTATAGATAATTCTTTTAAAGAAATTTCATGCTCACTTTCAGATAAAACGTAATCGCCTTCTTTAAGCTTATAAACATCATCTGGATTGTTAACGCTCCAGACTCCACAAAATGTATCATAATACGCTGCTCCAGTGACGAAAACTCTTTTACCAAGAGCGAGCGACTCAATTCCAACAGTTGAGTTATTAACGGCAACAAGTGAAGCACTGTTGATAATACTATGTAAAGGCGTAGTGTTATCAAGAATTATGCGTTCTTGTTCATAAATATAATTATAAAACTCTTTTTCATAACGCCCCTTATATAAGGGGTGTCTCGTACAACAATTTGATATATATCTGGTACGTTTTCATTAAGAAATTTTATAATATTATAATGATTAACAAAGACAGGGCTATGAATGATCATATTGACATCATGCGATCCGTGCTGCAAACAAAACTAATGGCTTATCTTCAGGTTTCTTCGCCATGTATTTTTTTGTACCGATTGGTTTGGTTTGGGAAATCTCTCTGTGATTTCACTACGGGAGAAGAAATAAATAAGAAATATATTAATTATTTTGTCAATACCACGAAAAAACCGTAAACGTTTAAATTTCTTGTTTTTATTTTTATTTATTGTCAAAGTTAGCACATCTTTATGATCAACATATTTATCAACCGGGGAAATATGCAATTTGGCGCACAATTGAATTAGCATTAACACCTACAGTATCAACAAATGTTGTATCAAATGCTCCTTGCTCGAAGTAATAAATTTTAATAATCGCGTTTCGGCGACTTCAATAAATGCAACACATTGCATTCGTGAGTCACCACTTACGATTAGAACATCGGCCTCTTCCTAATCAAATAAGAATAAGCAAAATCAATATAGGCGCAAGACACCATTCTATAGTAATTTTCACTATAGGATCACTTGTAACATGATATTTGGCTACTTTTGCATATTTTATATTTTATAAAAATTAGCTCTTGCTGATTGAAGGTATTTTTTTTATTAACAATATATTTGCACCATACGCTTGGTGTTAACCAAGTAAAAACAGACAATTTCGCAAGGCCATACAGAAAGCCGCTACTAAAGATTGTAACATAATAAAAAGTTGCTTTCCTTTTACATGCTTCTTTCTTTAGTGCATTAAAAAAACGAGCAAAATCATCTAATCCTATGCCTACTATATTCATTTTTGCTCCAACAATGCTCTTAGCCAGCTTGAAATGCTATATCTATTAATCGTAGATGGAGAGTAAGCAAACGATTCTTTTTTGTGATGTATTAAACGAAATGAATAATATTTTTTTTCATTAATATCATTCAAAATAAAATGTTTATTAGGATCAAAAAAGTCGTAATGCCTAATATTATCATTCGTTGTGATGATTTTCTTATTATATGCTAAAGCTTCCATAGTACGCATCGTTAATCCTCATTGCTTAGGATGGGAAACATCCAACACAAACTCAGCTGATTGCATCTCCTTTAGAATAATTCATAGGGTAAAGGTTTTAAAATCACCTTATCTAAAAGATCATTCCTAAGACTTTTTTTTGAACAAAAAAAGAAAACCAGAATATGAGCCGACTTGGGAAATAAAGATTAAATTTAAAATTAATATTATTGCTAACGGCTATATTATGGATTTTCGAAATAATATCAAGTCGCGTGCTATGTACCGAACCGATAAAAATGATTTTCTTCTTCTCTATCTTATCAATCTCTTGTGGCTTCACTGAAAAAGACGGCAAAAAAGTAAAACCAAACTTTTTCGCGTCATTGTAATCAAATGTATAAATACGATTACAGAACCCGAAAAGGCTCGATACAGATCTTTTGTTTTTAAGTGAATCCCATAAATAAAGAACAACTTGAGCTTCTGGATATTCCTCTGAAGCAACATCAGGGTGTCTTTTCCTAATGCTTCGGGATTTATGATAAGAATAGTATTTATATATTTTACATGAGAAATACTCTCAAGAATATTTCTATAATATCTTTTAGTAATTACAGAAAAGAACTTCCCTCCTAGTAATCGCAATGTGATTTTGAAAAAAGTTGCATTTTGAGGGGCGTTCATCAAATGAATGAACAATATAGCCTTGCTTTACAAGCTCATTCTTTATTATTTCCCGATAATTATAAAAATTTGGGCATAATAATAATACATTATCCATATTATTTATCTTATAGCTTAGAAATTGTTTGCAATGCGGACAGAATTACTTGATGCATATCATAATATTTAATATTCTGCCAATCTACCACCGAAAATAACATTTTTTTCTTTACTTGCTAATTTCCTGTATTCTTTATAAAGTTGATTGTTTTTTTCGTCATTTACAGGATAATAAGCTTCCATACCTTTACGCCACTCCATCGGGTATTCCTTAGTGATAACTGTATGTCCAGTTTCTACAGGGTCAAAGTGTTTATGCTCAATGATTCGAGTAAATGGTACTTCTCTTTCAGTATAGTTAACCACAGCATTCCCTTGGAAATTTTCTTCAGCAACTTTCAATTCGTGCATCAAACTTTAATGATTTATATTCTAACTCACCCAATGAATAATCGAAATATTCATCAATAGAGCCCGTATAAATGATAGTAGCCCCCATTGAATTATACTCATCACGCTTGGATAAATAATCAACATTCAACTTGACAGTAATACCTTCAAGCATTTTTTCGATCAACCAGTATAGCCTCCAATAGGGATTCCTTGGTATTTATCAGAAAAATAATTATTATCAAATGTAAAACGTACTGGTAAACGCTTAATTATAAAAGGAGGCAACTCTGTCGCTTGACGACCCCATTGTTTTTCAGTATAACCTTTGATAAGCGTTTGCATACATCCTTACCAACCAAACTAATTGCTTGCTCTTCTAAATTTTCCGGTGTTTTATTATTTAATTCGGCTTTTTGAGATTCTATTTTAGCCTTAGCTTCAAATGGAGTTACTGTTCCCCAAAGTTGATAAAAAGTATTCATATTAAATGGCAAGTTATAGAGTTTATCTTTATATTTAGCCATTGGAGAATTAGTGAAGCGATTAAATTCAACGAATTTATTTACATAATCCCATACTTCTTTATTATTAGTATGGAATATATGTGCACCATACTTATGAATATGAATGCCTTTGTTATTTTCAGTATAAATATTTCCACCAATGTGTTCTCGTTTTTCCAACACAAGGACTTTATAATTCATTTTATGCAATCGGCGCAAACACTACCGAAAAGTCCAGATCCCACAATAATATAATCGTACATATAGCTCACCACTTAAATAAAGGAATATTTAAACGAAAAATTGCACCGATCATGCATAATGTAATAACTGCCTCGGTGATTAATATAGCTACTGCTGCACCTTCTGCCTGAAAATTAAATGCCAGAAGAGTAACTAGCATAATATTAAATACCCCACCAATTATAATAACCTTGCTAAAAACACGTTTATGGCCAATAGTAAGTAACGTTTGTATACCAAGAACATTGCTTATCGATACTATGAAAGGTACCCAAGAAAGAATTTGAAAAACTATTATGACCTCTTCGCTTCCCTTGCCATAAATCATGGGGATAAAAATCCCTGCGCTTATACTACAAATAATACTGACCATAAAGCCTAATGTTGACTGAATAGCCAGTAATTTACGTAAAAAACGGAAAACAATATCCTTGGGCTGATCGCGCATCATTCGGGTAATTTTAGGATATAGAGCCTGAGAAACTGGATTTAAAAGGCCTTGAAGTGCTTGTCTTAATTTATCAGCAGCGGAAAATACTCCAAGTACATATGGCCCACATATTGCCCCCAGTAGAACCGGTGTAGAAACGGTATATAAACTCATGGCAGCAGAAGATAGGAAAAAGTGCCAAGACATTTTGATCTCAATCCAAACATGAATTATTTTAGGTATGCAGAATGAAACCCGTTTCGAACTAAATATTTTTATCAGAGCTAGAATTCCAGCAATCAGATTTGCTGAACCCATAATCAAAGCTGCAATAGCTATATCAGAACTATCTTTTACGAAGATAAATATGATGTATGTCTGACAATTTAGCGGATATATTCGCAATAGCTATATTGCTCATTTTCTCTTCGCCCTGGAAGAACCAAATAGGGAATAGAACATCACCAAATACAGCAATAAATGACAACCAAATAATGTATTTTACTTCTGCGAAATAACTAAATTGATTTGTTATAATAATTAACATGCTAAAGCTAACAATAGAGAAAAGTAGTTTCGCAGTAAGCACTGAAAAAAATATTCTGCTACGCTCTTTTTTATCGTCTCGAGCTTCAGCTATTCTTTGTGTTGCGGAATAATTAAACCCGAATTGTGTAAATATCAGAAGTATTGCATAAATGCAACGCTAAAAGTTAGCAAACCATATCCATGAACAGTTAGCACCCTAACTAAATAGGGTAAGGTAATTAATGGAAGAATATAGTTCATACCCTGTACAAGACTGAGTGAAATTATATTATTTACAGTCTTATTTTTAAATACTTGCAGAGGTCTCATGATTTGAGAGCCTTATTTATTATAAAAGAAAACACTCGTGAAGGCAGTAACAGGAAAGAATATGCGCTGACTTTTTCTTTTATTGTTAGCAATTCATTAGTAATTATATCGCTTAATTTATATCGTGCGTAATATTCTTTTTTTAGCCGTGTAGCATACTTATGAATGCAATTATAGCGATTAAGCCTGATGATATTATCTATCAAACACTTTTTGACAAAGTAATAATTATATACATTTGGAAATATTTTTTTAGTGGCAGCGTCTGCAGTACAACCTGCTCATAGACATTATATACGTCAAATATTTTGGTATTAAACAAGGCTTGTTTAGTTATCGAAACGGTCTTTGTCGATAATATACTAGAGGTTCTTTGATTACAGAAACTTTAGATGCCTTTAACGAGCAAAGGGACAGACACAGCTGTATCCTCATACCATAAGCCAGATGGATATACCGCATTCGACTTGATGAAAAATGTCCGCCGATAAATTTTATCCCATGCAGCTACTTTGACATCTTTGAAAATTTTTGTCTTTTCCCGAGGAGCAACACTGATATATTCTTTGCTCGAACTGAACTTTTTTAGTTCATCAGAATCATCATATGCCAAAGAAAAGCCACAGCAAACGATATCGTCGTTATTTTTTATAGCTTTTTCGTAAAGTATTTTATAAGCATCATTTACGACCCAATCATCCGAGTCCAAAAATGCAATATAATCACCGGTTGCATATCTCACACCAGTATTTCTTGCTTCGCTAAGACCCATGTTATTTTGGGTTATGTGGATGATATTTGTATAGCTAGATGCAAACTCCTTAATTATTTGTTCTGACCCATCAGTTGAACCATCATTAACAATAATAATTTCGATTGATGACAGAGATTGATTTACCAGGCTATCAAGACATTTTCTTAAATATCTTTCCACATTATAAACAGGTACAATAATAGAGATACTTTAGGCATTTTGTTTTACTCTAACAACAAGTTTCAATAAAAACAGCACGAACAACAATCTGATTATGGTTGGAAGCAGACCCAGCATACTTTCAGTAAATACTGTCAACAAAACTGTTGGAGCAATAATATAATACAATACCGGATAAAGAACACCTTCATACTTGCGATAGTATAGGAAATTCAACAAAGCACCGTATGCAAAAAAATACACTATAGAGCCGATTTCACCGTAATATTTATACATAACGCCAAAAGCAGTAAAAGTATTTGTCTTGATAGTATCATTAAGCCAAATGCTATCTGCCACAATGTTGATTGCATTATCCGATGCTATACCTAATAGTTGCTCTGCATAAATAGCCGTATTAGGTAGGTAAAGTGCATCTGGATTTTTCAGTAATTCACTAAAGGCAGGAAAATCCGCCAAAAACATACATGACCAAATATTCAAGACCAAACCCATTAGTGCTTCGTATAGTTCTGCCAGCATAAAAAAAAATAAAGAACAGGATAGAGTATTTCATTATTGGTTTGATTAGATACTTATGCCTATCAAGGTAAATAAATGTTAAACTAAGTATATCCATAACACCTTGCCAACGACTCCCCATCATTCCTGCATACATGAGGCGAGCCACTAGGCAAATTACAACCCATTTTTTTATACCCTGCGTCTTCAAGGGGCTAGAATTAATAGTAAAAAATAATTCACCAAGTAATTATTTTTTATTATTCTCATTATCATTTGATTTCCCAACAAACCAGGATATGTTGCTTCATCAGGAAACATCTGCACAGAGCGAAGATAACCAACGTATTTTACAATTCCGCCAGAAAATCTTTGAGCTTCGAACAGTAAAATCAGTACTGCAAGGATTTGAATACAGAGGGAAAAAACAAGAGAAACTTAAATCCTCTTTCATTTAAATATCCTTGTTGCGATACGCAGTTTTTTTTTCTAAAAAAGAGTGTGCCTAAGGAAAATGAAAAAAGCATAGTAACAATATATATATATGACTCGCTACTAATTTCAATGTAATTTTATAAACCCAGCATTTATAGCACAGACACAAAACCAAACTGAAAGAAATATAAACCCAGGATGTCTAACATCCTTATAAAGAAATAGAACAAAACACCATCAGAAGCGATATGATAGCAATCGACATTGCTATGATCATTTTAAATATTCCCGGTGATGAGAAAAGTCGTTTGCAATGCATGAGATGCAGCTTTGATATACAGTACCAGACCTTTAATATCCAGTGTTAAGATAAATAAGCAGAAATACTTAATGAACCATTTAAGTAAACTTATACCTGATCCATATTTTTTAAGAATATAAGTATAATTTCTAAAATAACAATATTGTCTTAACTCTCCCTCTCTGGCAGATTGACTTAATTTGCCAAAAAACAGAATTTTATATTTCACTCTATTTTCTGGATGAAAATGGAATGCATCTTTAACTGTTAAATTTCATCCTGCCTGTAGGGCTCGTTGTTGATATTCATTTTCATCTCCCCAGAAAATATATCTGATTTCGGCAAACTGATCTTGCTGAACATTTTTTTACTAAAAATGACACCATTAAAAGGATTGGCTTTACCTTCAATCAATTGTGTGTTTTTGTATTTTTCTTCGATATCGGAACGTGAGGTATTGCCATCGATTCCAAAACTGAGTTTACTATGATCTAATTCATTTAAAACGAGTGGACTAAAAATCATAACTATTAGTATACTTTAACATTTGATGGAGGCAGTTTTCATCTGGATAGCCATCATCATCCATCACCCAGCAATAATCATATTGCTGATCAAATGCAATTGACAACCCTTTATTAAAGCCACCAGCACCGCCAAGGTTAGACTGTAATCTGACATATTCAACTTCAATATTATTATTATTCCCGAACATGCCCTTTTCGTGTAAGATAATTTTCTGTTCCATCTGTTGATGCGTTATCAATAATAATTATCTTGTTTAAAACCGCATCACGTTGAGAAATAATTGAATTTAGACTGCGAACTAACAACTGTTTTCTATTAAAGGTTACCACTACCGCACAAATTCTCACACAATCCCCTTATTAATACTTTCTTTAAATTGGAAAATCATTTCCTTCATATCTTCGATCACATCATCAATTTTCAATTCAGGGATAGATTGTCTGAAAGTTTTATTATCTGTTATAGGAAAGCTCTCTTGGGCTGTAGTTTTAGTGTGCCAGTTTATCATACATCCTGTTTCTTTTTCTAAAATACTCGCAATTTCATTTGCAGAAACATTTTTGCCTGATGCTATATTAATTATTTTATTATCAGAATGATGAAGTTCACTGAAGAATATCGCAGCCTCAGCAACATTACCAACCGAAACGTAATCTTTAGCGTAAAGTTTATCAACATACATATTAACCTCCCTCTTTATAAGAGCATCTTTGATGATTGATGGGAGAAAAAGTGGGCTCTTGAGTGCAGTTCCATAAATATTACTTGGCCTGAGTATAACAATATCTTTATTACTTCGCAAAAGCATTTCTTCAGCGGCCAGTTTTGTTAAATTGAAAAGTCTTCGATTATCATTAAAACCAACAATCAAATCACTCTTCTCAGTTGAACAATCATTATTCATATATAAACGTGTAGATGATAAATACACCATCCTATTGAAGTTTGTAGATTTTAGAATTTTAACCAACAAATTGGTGTTTGCTTCAAATACATCATAAGGGCTATTATTGCAATCACCATTACCAGCACAATAAATAATTTTATCCAGCTGAGAGTTTTCTTTGAGACAATCATTTCTACCTATGACATCATAGGTTAGCCCCCTTTTATCGAGTTCCTGACAAATAGCCCGCCCCACAAAACCATTCCCGCCAATAATAGTGTACTTTGCCATATTACTTATTCTCCAGCATATTTTTATAATCCTGGAAGCTACCTAATATTTTATCCTTTGCAGATAGGATAGGTTTTTTGATAGGCCAGTCTATAGCAATTGTTTCATCATTCCAGGAGATCCCGGATTCACTTTCTGGATCATAGTATGTAGTGCATTTATAGTAGAACTCGGCATAATCACTGAGTACAGCAAATCCATGTGCAAAGCCAGGTGGGATATACATCTGGAGTTTATTATCTTCACTCAATATCACACTATAGTGTTGTCCAAACGTGGAAGAATTAGGACGTATATCTACTGCGACGTCAAAAACCTCACCTCGCAACGCTGTAACCAATTTACCCTGAGGATTTTTTTTCTGAAAATGAAGTCCTCGCAAAACTCCTTGTTGGGATGCTGAACGATTATCTTGCACAAATTCGACATCAATTCCGGCATTTTGATAGGCTCTTCTGTGGTACATTTCGTAAAAATAACCACGTGCATCACCAAAAACGGTGGGTTCGATCAAAACCAAGCCATCCAAAGGAGTTTCTACAATTTTCATAATAACACTCAAGATATTAATAAATTTCAATTTTGCTTTTCAGCTACGCTAATTTACTGTGACGATATAGAGTTATAAAAGACCTATACGTTCTCGCTTATAGCTACCGTCCTGAACACGAGAACACCATTCAGTATTTAGCAAATACCACTCTATAGTTTTACGGATTCCACTATTAAAAGTTTCCTGGGGCTTCCAGTTTAGATCGCGTGCAATTTTCTTGGCATCTATGGCATAACGCCTGTCATGACCTGGTCTATCTGCTACAAAGATAATCTGCTCACGATAGGAAGAAGCCTTTGGCACAATCTCGTCTAGTATGTCGCAAATCGTATATACTACATCGAGATTTTGTTTCTCGTTATTTCCGCCAATATTATAAGTCTCACCCGGCTTACCCTGGGTTACGACGGTGTAGAGCGCACGCGCATGATCTTCAACATACAACCAGTCGCGGATCTGGTCACCTTTGCCATAAATTGGCAGTGGTTTGCCATCGAGCGCATTCAGGATGACCAGCGGGATCAGTTTCTCAGGGAAATGATACGGGCCGTAGTTATTGGAGCAATTAGTGACGATGGTCGGGAACCCATAGGTACGCAGCCAGGCACGAACCAGATGGTCGCTGGAGGCTTTTGAAGCAGAATACGGGCTGCTTGGCGCATAAGCTGTGGTTTCGGTAAAGAGCGGCAGATCGGTAGAAGCCGGATGCTCGTCCGGGTGCGGCAGATCGCCATAAACTTCATCGGTGGAGATATGATGGAAACGAAACGCCTTCTTCGCTACATCATCTAAAGTGGACCAGTAAGCACGAGCTGCTTCGAGCAATACATAGGTACCGACGATATTGGTTTCAATAAACGCGGCCGGGCCGGTGATGGAACGATCGACATGACTCTCAGCCGCCAGGTGCATAACGGCATCCGGCTTATGCTCAGCAAAGATACGATCCATAGCATTCTTGTCGCAAATGTCCGCATGCTCAAAGACATATCTGGCGCTATCACTCACTTCGGTAAGCGACTCAAGGTTACCGGCATACGTCAGTTTATCCACATTGACGACTTCATCCTGGGTATTTTTAATAATATGTCGTACCACTGCTGAGCCGATAAAGCCGGCCCCGCCCGTCACAAGAATTTTCACGTGATCTGTTCCGTCTATTGAATTTGTCGAGATATTGGCGTTCTGATACCGGGTAATTAATATCGGCTTCAGAAATTTTGCACGCTACCGCCCCTGGCTTAACAGCTACCAGTGCACTGAGCGAAGTTTGAATAAATGATTTTTCTGGTCTGGATTCAGACAAAAACTGCCGTTAATTGTCGTCCTAAATGACCTCAGAAACAAGCACAAATCGTTACAAATCTGACCAGATTTAAATCAGATAAATCCATGTTATCATTAGAATTAATAACAAAAAACGGCAGCTACCATTTTGGTTATGTTTCAACATACCCAAATGATGACTGCCGCTTGTGCAAATCAAGTAAGATAAAATCAGTCGTTAGCTAGCAACTTCTCAATCCGGCTTCTGAACTTCGCCCCTTCCTTCAGGTTACGCAGTCCATAATTCACAAACGCCTGCATGTAGCCCAGCTTCTTACCGCAGTCGTAGCTCTCACCGGTCATCAGCATCGCGTCAACAGACTGCTTTTTCGCCAGCTCGGCAATGGCATCGGTCAACTGGATACGGTCCCAGGCGCCTGGTTCGGTTTTTTCCAGCTCGGCCCAGATATCCGCGTTCAGGACATAACGACCAACCGCCATCAGGTCAGAATCCAGCGTCTGCGGTTGATCCGGTTTTTCGATGAACTCAACGATGCGGCTCACCTGCCCTTCTGTTTCCAGCGCTTCTTTAGTCTGGATAACAGAGTACTCGGACAGATCGCCTTTCATACGTTTCGCCAGCACCTGGCTGCGGCCTGTTTCGTTGAAACGCGCCACCATCGCCGCCAGGTTATAACGCAGCGG
The DNA here is from genome assembly GCF_050031595.1 of Enterobacter cloacae complex sp. 309I3. Lineage (NCBI taxonomy): Bacteria > Pseudomonadati > Pseudomonadota > Gammaproteobacteria > Enterobacterales > Enterobacteriaceae > Enterobacter > Enterobacter cloacae complex sp. 309I3. The sequence continues at coordinate 3,176,616 of NZ_JBLGWI010000001.1, forward strand.
ATCCGCAGAAGCGGTATCAATGATGATATCAGGCAGGACCACGATAAACGGGTTGTCGCCCACGACAGGACGAGCACACAGGATGGAGTGGCCCAGGCCCAGCGGCTGCGCCTGACGCACGTTCATGATGGTCACGCCAGGAGGACAAATGGACTGCACTTCCGCCAGTAGTTGACGTTTAACACGCTGCTCCAGCAACGCTTCGAGTTCGTAAGAGGTGTCGAAGTGGTTTTCAACCGCATTCTTGGACGAGTGCGTAACCAGAACGATTTCTTTGATCCCTGCAGCAACAATCTCGTCGACGATGTATTGAATCATCGGCTTGTCGACGATCGGTAGCATCTCTTTAGGAATGGCTTTTGTGGCTGGCAGCATATGCATGCCCAGTCCGGCTACCGGAATGACTGCTTTCAAATTAATCATTATTTCTTCCACCTTAAAATGGTTGACGAATTATAGCTCTTAAACCTGTTTTCGCCAGTATGATTTGCCGTAATCCTGTAATGATATTACGCCTTAGCACCACAAATTACAGTAGTTGTAATCTGAATAGAATGCGATTCCGTGCCAGGAATAGTCGCAAAAAGCCCACTGACGATTATCTGTGCGGCAGCGCAAAATTCAGCCGTTCCGTATTCACCACATGCTGATCTACCCGGTCAATATCCACCGAGCTCTGCCCTTTCTCATTCACTGCTTTGATGTTTGCCAGTGACAGCAACGTCTCGTCTTTCGCCATAAACTTACCCCGCACATCCTTACGCAGGTCGAAGTTCAGCTTCAGCGCGGGTCCGATTGCTGTTTCCTGCATCACATTGATATTGCGTAAGAAAAGGTGCTGAGGTTTGTTATGCAGTTCAAGCGTCGCGCGCTGCATCTCGACGTTGGTGATGGCCACAAACGAGGTCGCATTACCGGATGAAATTTGTATGCCGCGCAGCTTATAGGCAAGCTGGCTATTATCCAGACGAATATCGTTAAGCTTGAAGTTCTGCGGAATCGACAGGTAGTCACCTTTAATCACGCCGTAACCGATTAACATTCCGGCACTATTGACCATATCGACATTATCAATAACGAAATTATCACAGCCATAAATTGCTACCGTGGCATTGTCTATTCCCGCCTTTTTACTGAAATCAGGCGTAATATTTTTGGCTTTAATATTGCGGATAATAAAGTGTTTACCGTTCTCAACGTGCACCAGCTGGCGGCAGTTGCTGCCGGTGATATTGGCAACCACAAAGTTCTTCACGGTCTGTTTTTCCGGGTAGTCGTTGTCGTAGGTACTGCCCGCAAGGCCAATACCAATCCCCCAGTTAATCTTCCCGTTGGTGCAGTTGATGTTGTCGATCACATGGTCGGAGATCAGAATATTGCGGTCATTGATGGCCACATTCCACTCGATCGCATCGCCCTGCAGGTGGCTGAATTTGCTGTTGGTGATGCGGGCGCCATCCACCTGGTTGTGAAACCCCTGGCGCAGGATGGCGTAATTGGCCTGGCTCACGCGGATGTTATCAATGACCAGATTACGCATCACGCTGGGCTTTTTGCCGCCAATGTAGATTTGCGTTACCGGGCCAAATCCGCTCATCGCCAGCCCTTTGATGACACAGTCAGAGCCACGAACGTCAAGGGTAATATTTTCGGTACGGCCTTCGCCCTCACCGATGACTTTGCTGCCCTCCTGCAGGACAAAGCGCCCCCGGCCATTGCCGGTTAACGCCCCGCGAATCAGCAGCGTTTTGCCGTCAGGAATGAAAATGCCCGTGTTGATGTTTTTGCAGGTGAGCCCTGCAGGCACTACGACGGTGTCGCCTTCGTTAAACGCCTGCTTAAAGGCGGCGATCCAGTCGTTGTTATTGTACTGATTTACAGAGACCGTCTTGCCGGTTGCCGCCCGCGCAACGCGGGGCGACAGTAGCGGCATTGCCGCCAGGACGGACAGAGAAGAGACAAAGCTGCGTCGGGTAATCTTTTTCAGCATACAACCTCGGCGTTACAACGTTTGCAGCAGGCTCGCTAACTGGCGATTGATCACCTGCTGGTTAAAATCTGCCTCGACTTTTTGTCGGGCATTGTGCAGCACGGGCTCCAGCGCCTGCTGGTCGATATCGCTAAACGCGGCCAGCCGATCGGCCAGGGCCATGGCGTTATTTTCGGGGACCAGCCAGCCGGAATGGTCTGACTTGATCAGCTCCGGGATCCCGCTGTGCAGCGTCGATACCACCGGGATCCCCACCGCCATCGCTTCCATCAGCGCCACCGGTATGCCTTCCATGTCGCCATCGGCGCCGGTAACGGACGGCAGCAGAAACACGTCGGCTTCATCGAGCATGGCCTTCACCTCGTGGCTCGGCTTAAAGCCGGGCATCTCCACGTGCGTTTCCAGCTCATACTGTTCAATAAGCGTGCGCAGACGACGCTCCCACGGGCCGATACCGAGTATGCGATAACGGAAATCCACCCCGCGCGCCTTGAGCTGGCGGCAGGCTTCAATCGCCACATGCAGCCCTTTTTTCTCGGTCAGTCGGGCAACGGAGATAATCTGCAGCGGTTTACCCGGCACCTTGACCGGACGTCGGGTAAAACGCGCCAAATCCACCCCCATCCGCGAGACGGTGATTTTCTCGCCCGGGCAGCCCATCTTTTTGAGGCGTCCGGCCCACAGGTCGCTGATGGGCAGCATCATGTCGCCGCGCTGGAACAGCTGCTGATACTCCGGCGTGTAGTGGTTCAGCACTTCACGGCTGGAGATATCAATGCCGTGGAAGATCGTGGCGATCTTCCCGTCAATCACCCCCAGCTCGCGCAGTTTGGCTGCGGTCACCCCTGCCGGGCCAAAGTGGGCGATAAAGACATCAGCGCGGTACGGCTGCGCCGTCTGCCCGCAGATGGCCGACAGGATCAGATTGCGCGACTCCGCGCCATAGCGGGAGATGTTCAGCGCTCGCCAGGTCGACGCACGATGGAGCCCGCGTAAAGTCTGGCTGGCACGGTAGCGCAGCTTGTTCACTTTTCCGGATGGCTCATCCTGCAGCCAGCGGGTTTTCGCCTCCAGCCCATACTGGGTATACGCCGCATGGGTGTTTTGCGTATCGCCCTTTTGCAGGGCGATAATTTCCACGTCATATCCCATATCGATAAACGCGGTGATTTGATTGAGTACAAAGGTTTCAGACGACAGTGGAAATTTCAGTAAGAAGAAACCAACCTTCATTTCCCCTCCCGCACGCGGTCAAGCACCGACTTCACCATCCCCATTCCCTTTTCGCGCTCGGCTTTCACCGCCACGGCCAGGCGCTCATTCACGGCGGGCAGTTGCCCAAGGGTGTCGCCCACCATTGCGCCGAGCGAGCCATCCAGCAGATGACGGATATCCACGGCCATTTCCGGCATCCCCAGCTGCTGCATAATCCCGGCAGACTTGTGCTCATAGTTGATGGCAATGGCTGGCGTGCCAAAGTTCATCGAGATGATGGCAGAGTGCAGACGGGTACCCACGGTCAGGTCACAGGCTGAGAGCAGTTTGCCCATCTCCAGATCGTTCAGTTCGTCCATCACCACATGATACCGGGACGGATCGTTCACCAGATGGCGCAGGTTAAGCGCCACCATGCGATCATCCTTGTTGTAACTATCGATACCGGTACAGGTGGAGAGCGCCAGCACCTGATAACCGCTGTCCAGCACGCGGTTAACGACCTCGGCAAAGGCCTTCTCATAGGCGGCCTGAGTGGTGCCTAAACGCTTATCAAAAGGTGCCAGCTCGCGCAGGGTAATGGCGACGGTTTTCTGTTTCGCCGCCACGTCCAGCCAGTGCTGCACCGCGTAGCTCGGCTGGAAGCTGTCGTCCTGGTGATCCACCAGCCACGCGGTATCCACGCCGTGCTCGACTTTCGAGGTGTCGATCTCGCTGCGCTTCATCATGTCGAGGCTGACTGATTCACGTAAAATCAGGGCATCGCAGTGGCCAAACACATAGTTTGCCAGCTGGTTGAACTGAGGTTCCTGGAATGGCCCGACGCTGTGACCAATCATAAACAGCGGCTTCTTCGCCATAAAGGTACAGAGGGCATGCTCAAACTGCGGCACGCCGTAGAGATCGACGAAGAACGAACCGCCCACCTGAATGATGGCGTCATAGCCGGAAAGCAGACGCACAAAATCGGTAAAGCCCTGCGCGATGGCGATGTTGCGCAGCTTGCCGGTGTCGGTTACGCGAGAAAGCAGCACCTGATGCTGGTAGCGGCGACGCAACACTTTCTTCACGCGTCCCATCACGCCCGCAGCGTTATTGTGCTGTTTCATCTGGCTGTAGAGCGGGTCGCCCATCACCGGGCGGTTCAGTAACCAGGATGAGCTGACCGGGTAACGGCTCATCACGTCCACTTCTGTCTCAGGCTTAAGGGTGTTAATTGCATCCAATAAACCGCGCAGGATGGCGCTGTCGCCACGGTTGCCGCAGGTATGGTTGCCAAGAATTAATAATTTCATAATGGCCTCTTAAATAACTAGCCTGCGCGAAGCAGCGTTTTCATTTTTTCGTTACGGCAAAACTGGCGCTTCATCTCCACCACCAGCGCATTGCGTGACAGCACAATCATCACCCCAAACGCCAGTGCGCCCGCAGCAACCTGCACTGCCAGCAGCGCGGCCAGTGGCAGATGCCCCTTCAGGAGCACGCCCAGACCGTAGCTCACCACCAGGGTCGGCAAGGAGAGATAAAACGGCAGCCACAGGCTCAGGATGTACTGACGGTAGCTGGAGCCCAGCACCGGCTTGATCATGATGAAGTAGCTCAGCACGGTGTTGATGATTTGCACCAGCAGAAAGCCCAGCGTGACGCCAATGGCGCCCGCCATGTGTCCGCCGACGATAATTGCCGGAATAAACAGGAAGGTTTTAAATACGTTGAATTTAAAGCTGATATCCACGCGCGCTTTCGCCATCAGCAGGGAGCCAATCGGGTTACCCACGGAGCGCAGCAGCCCCACCACACAGAGCAACTGCAGGATCGGGATGATGCTGTTCCACTTCTCGCCAAATACCAGCGGCACAAAGTTGCTCGACACCACCATCAGACCCAATAGTACCGGGAAGTTAATAATGCCGACCACGGAGAGCAGCTTGTAGAAGTTGACGCGCAGCTTTTCAGTGTCGTCCTGAATTTTGGCGAACGCCGGGAACAACACGCGGGTGATAATCGGGTTCAGCTTCATTGGCGGGACGACCGCAACGTTGTAGGCCAGGTTATAGCCCCCAGCGACGCTCGCCCCCAGAATGCGCGCCAGCACCAGCGTGGAAAGGTTGGTGTTGACATAGTTGATGATGCTGTCGGCCGTCAGCCAGGCGCCAAAGCGCAGGTTCGAGGAGACGGACGCCAGGGAAAAATGCAGCCCCGGGCGGTAGATCTTGCGGCCAAAGTAGCCGAACAGCAGCGTACGCACGGTAGAGTTCACCAGATACCCCAGAATGGCGGTCATGGCCAGCGGCCAGAAATGGGCGCTCACCACCGTGAAGGTAAAGCCCGCCAGAACGGCGCTGGTTTCAATCATGCCGATCTTGTTGAACTCAAGCTCTTTTTGCATCAGCGCGCGGAACTGCTGCCCGTGCGGGATCACCACAAAGGCAAACGACAGCGTGCGCATCAGCGGGGCCAGATCCGGGTTGTGCAGCACGCTGGCGATCACATCGCTCAGCAGGAACACCAGCACAAAAACAAACATCCCCAGCCCCACGTTCAGCCAGTAGAGCGTGGTCAGCTCCAGCTGGCTAATCTCTTTGCGCTGGATAATCGAGTTGGCGATACCGAAGTCAGACAGCGTGTCGGCCAGCGCGATAATCACCAGCGAGACGGTCAGCAGACCGAACTGATGATTATCGATAATGCGCGCCAGCACGGTCATCTGCACCAGCCCCAGGCCAATGATGACGATAGTCGCCATCGCTGACCACTTGGCGCCGCTGATGGTTTTTTCACGTAAGCTCATCTTAGTACGCCGCTTTGTTCACGAAACCTTTGAAGATGGTCAGAAAAACAATTTTGATATCGAACCAGAGGCTCCACTCACGGATGTACTCAAGGTCGAATTCAATGCGTTTTTCCATTTTTTCCAGCGTGTCGGTTTCACCGCGCCAGCCGTTGATTTGCGCCCAGCCGGTAATGCCTGGTTTCACTTTATGGCGCAGCATGTAGCCTTCAATCAGAGAACGGTACTGCTCGTTATGGGCAACCGCATGCGGACGTGGCCCGACAATCGACATACCGCCGGTAAAGACGTTGATAAACTGCGGCAGCTCGTCCAGCGAGGTGCGGCGCAGGAAATTCCCCACGCGGGTCACGCGCGGATCGTTCTGCGTAGCCTGCGTCACCACTTTGTCGTTCTCCATCACCTTCATGGAGCGGAATTTCCACACCATGATCGGCTTGCCGTCCATGCCGTAGCGCGTCTGACGGAAGATGACCGGGCCGGGAGAGCTCAGTTTCACCGCCAGGGCAATGCAGCACAGCACCGGAGAGATCAGCAGAAGGATCAGCGAAGAGAGCACAATGTCTTCCAGGCGTTTGAGAACACGGTTGATACCTGACAGCGGCGTGTCGTACAGCGGCACTACCGGTACACCGTTCACCTCTTCGATACGGGAATGGAGAATGTTGAAGGTAAAGACGTCCGGAATGAGGATCACGGAACAGGTGGTGTCCGCCAGGTCGCGCATCAGTTTCTTAATGCGGGACTCCTCTTTCATCTGCATGGCAATGTAGACGTTGTGAATTTTGCCCGCTTTCGCATCGTCAATAAGCTGGTCGTAGTTGCCCGCCCAGTCCGACGGCACGCCACCCGGTTTCGCGTCGTGGTAGATCCCAACCACTTCAAAACCTAACCACGGCTCTTTGCGGAAGCTATCAAGCAGCACCTGGCCCACCGGCAGATCGCCGGCAACGGCGACATAGCGGCGGTTGTAACCACGGTTACGCAACCAGCCCGCGCCAAAGCGGATCAGGGAGCGGCAAACCACCATGCCGACGCTGGTTAACAGATACCAGCAAAGATACGTCACCAGACGATTATCAAAATCATGGCTGAACGCCACCAGGCCCGCGCTGAAGATCAGGCTTAAGGTCCAGTTCTGCAGCAACAGCATCAGTTCGGTGGTCATCTTGACGCCACGCCACGAACGATAGAAATCCGTCATCCCGCCGATCATCTGAAACACGACCAGCGCAATCAGTGCCATCAGCAGGTGCATGTATAAGAACGATTGCCCGCTGATCCAACACACCGCCCACAATCCGCCGACCATGATGGTGATATCAGAAAAACGCTGCACCATAGAGATTAACGATGCATTCGTTCTCGCTCGTTCGCGCTTTTTTAGATTCGTCATCGTTGTTCCTTTAGTTCAAAACCTTACCCCTCACCCTAACCCTCTCCCCACCGGGGAGAGGGAACTTGAACACCCTCTCCCCTGTGGGGAGAGGGCTGGGGTGAGGGGCAATGATTACTGATTCAACAGCGCCAGAATGTCCTTCGTTCGGGCTTCCATCAGCGCGGTGTCGGCGCGGGATTCCACGTTCAGGCGCACCACCGGCTCGGTATTGGACGAGCGCAGGTTAAAGCGCCACTGCGGGAACGCCATGCTGATACCGTCGGTACGGTCAATTTCCAGCGCGTGAATAGCAAAGTGCTGTTCCACGCGGGCAATGGCCTCAGCCGGCTGCGCCAGTTTGCTGTTGATCTCTCCACTTGCCGGGAAGGCCGCCATACGGTCGCGCACCAGCTCGCCCAGGGTCTGACCTTTCAGGCACAGCAGTTCGGTCACCAGCAGCCACGGGATCATCCCGCTGTCGCAGTAGGCAAAATCGCGGAAGTAGTGATGGGCGCTCATCTCGCCGCCGTAGATGGCGTCTTCTTCGCGCATACGCTCTTTAATAAACGCGTGACCGGTTTTGGACATCACCGGCGTACCGCCTGCCGCTGACACCACGTCAACGGTGTTCCAGGAGAGGCGCGGGTCATGAATGATCTTCGCCCCCGGATTTTTCTCGAGGAACGCTTCCGCCAGCAGGCCGACAATGTAATAGCCCTCGATGAACTGCCCTTTTTCGTCGAACAGGAAGCAGCGGTCGAAATCGCCGTCAAAGGCGATGCCCATATCCGCACCGTGTTCAATCACCGCATTGCGGGTGTCGTCGCGGCACTCTGGCAGCAGCGGGTTCGGGATACCGTTCGGGAAGTTGCCATCCGGGGTGTTGTGTACCTTGACGAAGGTCACCGGCACGTTCAGCGCCTTAAAGCGGGCTTCCAGGGCATCCACCACCGGGCCCGCCGCGCCGTTGCCGGAGTTGATGACCAGCTTCAGCGGCTTAAGGTTTGCTACGTTGATGTAACCCAGCAGGTGGTCAATGTACTCTTTACGCAGATCGATCTGCTTGTAGCTGCCGCGTGCAGACTCGTTCACCGGCGGGAAGTCGTTGGCTTCCGCCAGACGCTGCACGTCGCGCAGGCCGGTATCACCGCTGATAGGGCGCGCACCCTTGCGCACCAGCTTCATACCGTTGTAATCCATCGGATTATGGCTGGCCGTGACTTCAATCCCGCCGTCCACGCCCAGGTGGAAGGTGGCAAAATAGATCTCTTCGGTACCGGAAAGGCCGATATCCAGCACGTCCACGCCCGCGTCCTGCAGCCCTTTCGCCAGCGCCAGCTTCAGGGATTCGCTGGTCAGACGCACGTCGCCACCCAGTACAATAGTTTTCGGTTTCAGGTATTCGCCGTACGCGCGGCCGATGCGCCACGCAATGTCTTCATTCAGCTCTTCACCCAGCTTGCCGCGAATATCGTAGGCTTTAAAACAGGTTAACTTTTCCATCATGACCCCTTTTTCAGGCAACAGTTGGCCCGCCCAATTAACAGGCAAAATATTTTTTATTCATTCGTAGGCCCGGTAAGCACAGCGCCACCGGGCATGATGCGAAGCGGTTACACCCGACCGTAGCGGTCCTGGAAACGGACAATATCGTCCTCTTCCAGATACGCGCCGGAGCGCACTTCAATTAAATCGAGAGGTATCTTCCCTGGGTTTTCCAGACAGTGTGTCGCCCCCAGCGGAATATAAATTGACTCGTTTTCACCGAGCAGTTTCACTTCACCGTCGATGGTCACTTTGGCGGTACCCGCTACCACCACCCAGTGCTCGGCACGATGGTGATGCATCTGTACCGACAGGCCTTCGCCCGGCTTCACGGTAATGCGCTTCACCTGGTAACGTTCGCCCGCATCGATGGAGTCGTATTTGCCCCACGGCCGGTACACTTCGCGGTGAATATGGTGCTCGTGGCGACCGTCGGCTTTGATCTTCTCCACCACCTTTTTAACGTCCTGCACGGCGTTACGGTCGGCAATCAGCACGGCGTCTTTGGTCTGGACGACCACCAGATCCTTCACCCCCACCGTGGTCACGAGGCCGGATTCGGCGTAGACGTAGCTGTTCTCGGTTTTGTGGCTAATCACATCACCGTGATGGACGTTACCCTCCGGGGTATGGGCGCTGATCTCCCACAGGGAGGACCAGGAGCCAACATCGCTCCAGCCTGCATCCATCGGCACCACCACCGCATCCGCCGTGCGCTCCATCACCGCATAGTCAATGGACTCTTCAGGGCAGGCGAGGAAAGCGGCTTCGTCGACGCGAATAAAGTCGAGGTCCGGATCCACCACGTTCATGGCTTTTTCGCAGGCGCTCAGGATATCCGGACGATACTTTTGCAGTTCTTCCAGATAGCGACCGGCGCGGAACAGGAACATACCGCTGTTCCAGTAGTATTCACCGCTGGCAACGTAGGCCTGCGCGGTTTCCAGATTCGGTTTCTCAACGAACTGCGCCACGTCAAACGCCACGCTGTCGCCTTCGCCCGGCGTCACGCTGCCGCGGCGGATATAGCCATAGCCGGTTTCTGGCAGATCCGGCACGATGCCGAAGGTCACCAGCTTGCCGCTTTCTGCGTAAGGAATGGCCGCCCGCACCGCGTCGCGGAACGCCTCTTCCTGCTGAATGACGTGGTCTGCCGCCAGGACCAGCATCAGCGGATCGCAATCCGGGCTGCTGCGTTTTGCCGCCAGCGCCGCCAGGGCAATGGCTGGGGCGGTATTTCGTCCGGCAGGCTCCAGAATGATATTTTCTGTGAGTTTGTTCAGCTGGCGCAGCTGCTCGGCAACAATAAAGCGGTGCTGTTCGTTACAAATCACCACCGGGCTTTCACACTCCACACCCTGCAGACGGTTAACCGTCGTTTGCAGCATGGTGAGATCCCCTTTCAGGCAGAGGAACTGTTTTGGATAGAGCACGCGGGACAGCGGCCACAACCGGCTACCAGAGCCACCTGCCATCACAACCGGATACAACGTGGTTTGACTCATGATTTATCCCCGTATATCTGCAATAAATTGGCTCAGCACGTTCTCTTTCTCGAGCGTGCGTTCGGCATATTCACGTGCCACCGTGTTCACTTTTGGCATGGCGAGTGCCTGTTCAATTCCGGTCACCAGCGCCGGAACCGATTCCGGCTCCACGCAAACGGCGATCCCCGGGTAGCTGTCACACAGCTGGCCTAATTCGGTTTCGGCTTCTGCCGTGATCACAGCGTTCCCGCCCACGGCCAGAATGTTGGTCAGCTTGGACGGCAGCACCGCATCCGCCGCGCCGCGCTTTTGCACCACCAGATGGCAGTCACCCATCTTCAGCAGCGCAGGCAGCGCCTCGTAAGACTGAAGCGGGAAGAATTTCACGTTAGTCAGGCCGCGTTCACTGGCCATCTTCTCCAGACGCGCTTTTCCGCCGCCCTGACCGACAATCACAAACATCCACGGATGTTCGCTAAGCTGTTGAGCCGCCTCGATAACGTTCTCCAGCCCCTGCTTTTCGCCGATATTGCCTGAATAAAGAATGATTTTTTGGTCATCAGGCAAACCGAGCTCTGCGCGAAGCGCCTGCGCGTCGTATTCTGTTACGTCACGGAAACGGGCCACTTCGGACCAGTTCGGGAAAAAGATCACCTTTTCCGGCGCGACGCCCTTCTCCTGCGCTTTGTTCATCATCGAGCGCGAGATGGTGGAGACATAATCCACGTTATGCAGACCGCTGCGCTCAAAAGCGCTGGCGAGTTTCGCCACTTTGCCGCCCTTGCCTTTACCTGCCATCCCCAGGCCCAGCATGGCGTCGACTTCATAATCCTGAATGTGCAGCAACGTGCGCGCACCGGAGAGCTTGCCCAGCAGCCGCATGCCCGGCGTGCAGAACAGCGTCGGCACCACGCCGATGATGCGGTCCGGCTTCCAGCGACGCTGCGCCATCAGCGGGAAGAAACTGCTCAGGGCAAAGCTGCCCAGATGAATTAAACGTTTCAGCGTCGAGGGCTGTTTCGGCACGTACAGCGGGCAACGCCAGACGGTCGCAGCGCCCTCTTCGCGGCGATAGCGCCAGCTGGAGTAGCGCTCGCCCACTTTCCATTCCGGGTAGTACGGCGGCGCGGTAATGACCCGCACGTCATGTCCCTGGCTCGCCATCCACTCGACCATCTCGCCGGTGTATTTCCCGATACCGGTCAATTCCGGCGAGTAGTTGATTCCATATACGAGGATCTTCATAGTCCCGGCACCTCAGACTGACGATCGGCCAGGAAATAGGCACGACTGTTGTCATGCACATTGTCGCTGGCCAGCAGCGCCTCTGGCGTCTGCCAGCGGTAGTCGTCGTGCTGAGAATCAGGCAGACGCAGGTCTGCCTCACTCACCTTCAGGCGGAACCCCAGCACGATGTAGTGCGTGGTGAAGCCGGTACCTGAAAAGTTATCGTCATAGAAGTGCTGCCAGACCCCGTAAAACTGGCCTGCTGCCATCGGCAGTTGCAGGCCCAGTTCCGCCAGAGTGAGACGCTCAAACGCGTTGGCCAGCGTCTCATCCTTCTGCACGCGCCCGCCGGGCACGAACCAGAAGCCCTGAGCAGGACGATTGGTTCGTTTCCCCAGCAAGAACTCGCCGCGTTCGTTCTCCACGATCAAATCAATTGAGATGAGCGGAGTGGAGCGCACTACCGTGGCAAAATCTTCCTGACTTAAAAACATTGTTACCCCCGGAAGCGGTGCTGGTTTTCCAGGAACCACTGGTAGGTACTTGCCAGCCCTTGTTCCAGCGACACCTCGTGATACCAGCCCAGCTGATGCAGACGGGTGACGTCCAGCAGTTTGCGCGGCGTGCCGTCCGGTTTGGTGGCGTCAAACACCACGCGGCCCTTGTAGCCCACCACCTGGGCGATGGTCTGCGCCAGCTCGCGAATGGTGCAATCCACGCCAGTGCCAACGTTGATGTGCGACAGCATCGGCTCGGTGTTCTCCTGCCACACCTCTCGATCCAGCTCCATCACGTGAATGCTGGCCGCGGCCATGTCATCCACGTGCAGGAATTCGCGCATCGGCGTGCCGCTGCCCCACACCACCACATCCGGTGCGTTCTCGGCGGTCGCCTCGTGGAAACGACGCAGCAGCGCCGGGATCACGTGCGAGTTGCTCGGGTGGAAGTTATCGTGCGGCCCGTACAGGTTGGTCGGCATCACCGAGCGATAGTCACGGTTGTACTGACGGTTGTAGGACTCGCACAGCTTGATCCCGGCAATTTTGGCAATGGCGTACGGCTCGTTGGTTGCTTCCAGCGTCCCCTGCAACAGTTCGCTCTCGGCGATCGGCTGTTTCGCCATTTTCGGGTAGATACAGGATGAGCCGAGGAACAACAGCTTGTTCACGTTGTGCAGATGTGCCGCGTGAATGATGTTGCTCTCAATCATCATGTTCTCGTAGATGAAATCTGCCGGGTAAGTGTTGTTAGCGACAATGCCGCCCACTTTTGCCGCCGCCAGATACACCTGATCGATACGTTCATTGGCAAAGAAGTCCTGTACCGCACGGCTATCGAGCAGATTCAGCTCGTCGCGGGTACGGACAACCACTTCCACGTCACCGCGCTGCTCCAGCTGGCGAACAATCGCGGAACCCACCATTCCGCGATGACCGGCGACAAAAATACGTTGTTTTGTCATTCTCAGGACTCCAGCGCGATGGCAACCTCGTAGCCATGAGATTTGAGCAGGGAGTGTTTTTTCGCTGCTTCAAGATCTTTGGCTACCATCTCAGAGACCATCTCCTGCAGAGTGGTTTCTGGTTTCCAGCCCAGTTTCTCGTGCGCTTTGGTTGGGTCGCCCAGCAGGGTTTCCACTTCCGCAGGACGGAAGTAACGCGGGTCAACCTGCACAATCACATCACCTGGTTTCACGCCCGGTGCGTCATGGCCGGTCACAGAGACAACGATCCCCTTCTCTTCCACGCCAGTGCCTTCGAAGCGCAGTTTGATACCCAGCTGTGCGGCAGCCATTTCCACGAATTGACGGACGGAGTACTGCACGCCGGTCGCAATCACGAAGTCTTCTGGCTGCTCCTGCTGCAGCATCATCCACTGCATCTTCACGTAGTCTTTGGCATGGCCCCAGTCACGCAGGGAGTCCATGTTGCCGAGGTGCAGGCAGGATTCCAGACCCTGAGCGATGTTGGCGATAGCGCGGGTAATTTTACGGGTCACGAAGGTTTCGCCACGACGTGGGGATTCGTGGTTAAACAGAATGCCGTTACAGGCGTACATGCCGTAAGATTCACGGTAGTTTACGGTGATCCAGTAGGCATACAGTTTGGCTACCGCGTAAGGAGAACGTGGGTAGAACGGGGTGGTCTCTTTCTGCGGGATTTCCTGCACCAGACCGTACAGTTCAGAGGTGGATGCCTGGTAGAAACGGGTTTTCTTCTCAAGGCCGAGGAAACGAATCGCTTCCAGCAGACGCAGCGTACCCATGGCGTCAACGTCAGCGGTGTATTCCGGGGATTCGAAAGAAACCGCTACGTGGCTCATCGCGCCCAGGTTGTAAACTTCATCCGGCTGTACTTCCTGCAGGATGCGGGTCAGGTTGGAGGTATCGGTCAGGTCGCCGTAGTGCAGATGGAATTTCGGGTTCGCCGCATGCGGATCCTGGTAAATATGATCCACACGTTCCGTGTTGAAAGAAGAAGCACGACGCTTAATACCGTGAACTTCATAACCTTTTTCCAGCAGTAACTCTGCCAGGTAAGAACCATCCTGCCCGGTAACGCCGGTGATGAGAGCGACTTTAGACATGTTTATATTCCTCTACTTATGAATTTAATCAGTTTCAACGCGTTCGCGTATCACCACTGCGGGGTTGCCACGGCAAATTTTATTTGCCGGTAGCGATTTAAAAACGCTGCTGCGGGCACCGACTACCGTGCCATCGCCAACAGAAACACCAGGTGCAACAAATACATCTGTTGCCAGCCAGCATTTTTCGCCAATCACAATTGGCGAAGCGGTAATATCAAAATGCTGACTCATAAAATCGTGGCTGCCGGTACACAAATAACACTTCTGTGACACCACTGCGTTTGCACCAATCGTGATATCGCCAAGGGTATATAACACGGCGTCATCCCCTACCCAGGCGTAATCGCCAAGCGTTAATTTCCAGGGGTAAGTAATTTTTACCGATGGACGAATAACTACGTTTTTTCCGATTTTTGCGCCAAACAGACGCAATAAAAAGGCACGCCAGCGATACAGTATTTGCGGTGACCAGGCAAATAAGGTGGCCTGAACGGCCCACCATAACTGCACTTTAATTCCGTTCCCGCCCCGAAAACCTTTCGGCACGGTGAACCCGTTAAGATCCTGCATTACATTTCCTTATATTCAGGCTTTGTTATATAAGGTTTTCGTTTTACCCGTGGTGCGCAGGCGGAATAAATAAGACAATTCCGCCCAGAATGCAGGCACGCGTAATATCTTACGCTGTACGTTTTTTGCATCCTGGCACAATTCCAGATTATTCGAGGTGGATACACCGCCCATTGAAAATTCAGACACCAGCCCTTTAATTCGACGGAACGGGTAGCCTGATTTATACAGACTGGCGGCCAGGGCATAATCTGATGACACTTTATACTGCAGATCGTAAGGCTGTTTTTTCAGACCTTTTACCGGGAAGAAAATGGCCTGATGGCTTGCCGGTAAACTGTGATAGATATACCAGCCGGGTTTCGCGCTGCGGCAAATTTTATGCCCGTCGCCAAAATCGAGCAGCGCATCGCCAATATACATCGCGTCATCTTTCTGGCGCGCCAGCTGACGGGCAAACTGGGCCACATCGTCATGGAACACATCGCCCGAGTTAAGGAAGATGGCATAACGGCCTTGCGCCATGTTAATGCCTTTGTTCATCGCATCGTAGATGCCTTTATCTTTCTCACTTACGAAGCGTAAGTTGAACTCACCGTTGAGTTTTTCCAGAAACTCCGCCGTGCCATCGTTCGAGCCGCCATCGACCACGATCCACTCAAAGCTGAGACTCGGATCGCGCGCCAGGTTGCGCAGCGAGCGCCAGGTTTTTACCACCCCTTCGTAATTACGAAAGGCAACAGTAATGACGCTAAGAAACATAAATCACCTCATTTCGTCATACGTTCGTAATATTAAGCGCTTTGCGCAGAATAAACGGACAGACAATCAAGAAAGCATATTCCGGGCTAAATATTGACCCCGTAAAAAACAGCGACACTGGCGTAAACAGATAAAGCTGCACGCGAAAGTTCTGGTTATCCCCAAACGCGTTAATCATCATTTTGAAAACTTTAAACAGATACCAGAGCGTCAACAGTACGGCGAACCACGAAAAATAAATAATTAACAGATACAGGCCATTGTCTATGGTTTTACCGACATCCGCACCGTTAAAGATTCCGAATGATGCAACATATTCGTAAAGTGAGCCGAATCTTACTACGCCGTCGATATGGGTTAAGGAATAACCCACCATCACCAGCGGCCCGATAATGCGATAATAGGACGATGAACCTTCCGTTCCCAAATCTCCCAGACGCTCTGAGATATACGGGAATGCAAATACCACGCCTACTAAAAATACCGTCAGGGAGATGATCGCCAGCGGCAGTTTTTTCTTAATCGCATCTTTGTTCAGGTACTGGAATGCCCACTCCAGGAGGTAAAACAGGATAAATGTCATGACCCCTGAGAACGAACCAGACAGAACGATTCCTGCAAGAATCATAGCATCGGTCTTAGGGGTTTTGATACCAAACTGTTTGATGCTGAGCCAAATTGAGATTAACGCCAGAGCGAAAAACGCCGGTTCAAAATAGAGGGCTGTCGTACGCTTACCGCCAAACTTAATGAAGTTCAGTACATAGCTGTTACTGTAAATGAGATATTTCGAAATCATCTCCATCAGGCTGCTACCACCGGTGAGAATAATTTGTGCCATTTCCAGTGCAGCAAGCATAACAATTAACGCAACGGCAATATAAAAGAGCCTGAGGATTTTCCGATAATTGTGCGGAGAAATAGTTTTAAAACGAATACTCCAGACCATGCCAATAATAATGACAATATAAACAAACAGCATGGTAGAGGTGACGTACTTGCTGGGATCCAGCGACTGGCCAAAGATGTAGTTAAACAGCGTCAGGCCAAAGCCCATCCCTAAGGCAATCATCAGCTTCTTGAGGTTGATTTTATCGACGTACAACAGAAGCAGAGCGGGCAAGAAAGTCACAATGGTTATCGGGAAGCTTTCGCCAAGCTGGGCAATTTTGACGTTGACCAGCAGATAGATCAGCGGCAGCAGCAGATAACTACAGACTCTGATAGAACGAGACATATTCCTCCAGCATCTGTTGTCCACTGTAGGCCTTGCGGCTGCGGTTGCGGAACGATTCCAGGTCAGTGCCAAAAACGGCCTGCGCAATCTGCGGCTTCGGCAGTTGCACCAGCGGCAGCACCTCCTGTTCCGCGAACGTTTTCCCGCCCGATTTTTCCAGCACTTCACGCGCCGCATCGCTGTGGGTGGCGATCACCGGCACGCCAATCGAGAGCGCTTCGCAGAGGATCAGCGGGTAGTTATCGACGCGCGAGCTGAACACCAGCGCATCCATCCCGTTGAGGGCGCTCATCAGCTTGCGCTTATCCGTTTCAAACCCGTGATTCACCACGTTAGCGCCGTCGAACGGCGAGAATTTGCCGAAGGTATGCAGTTCGATTTTGTCACCCAGCGCCATCATGTCGCGTACCAGCTGCTGGTTGGTTTTGCCGTCGTAACGCAGGTCATGCGCGACGATTGCGATTTTCGGTTTGCCTGCGGTTTCCGCAACCGGGGTCAACTCGGCCAGAATCGCTTCCGTCGCCACGTCGATCCCGTTGTTGATGATCTGACACCGCCCTGCCCCATACAGACTGTTGAAGGCATCGGCCACATGCTGGCTTGGGGAGATAAACGTGCAGCCGAGCGACAGCATATCGCGGAACAGCTGACGTTTTCCGTCCACCAACTGGTGAGCGCGATCCACTTTCACCGGCGGGTAATTGGTTAATGTCGGGCACTTCTGGCAGGCGTTTTTCCAGCCTTCACAGCCGTCGGTGAACGCGCAGCGCCCGGTCACGCTCCAGTGGTCGTGCAGCGTCCAGATGAAGCGGGTATCCGGCTTGTGAGCCTGTACCTTCTGGCAAAACGTCACCACCTCTTGCAGATTCAGCCAGTAGCTGTGCAGCACGTGAAAATGGAGCACAACCGGGCCGGAGGTTCGCGTGACCGTACGATAGAGGTTGTTCAGGTTGCCAAACAGATCGCGGTTAAACAGACGAAACAGCGCAATGTTGGCGACAGACGTCAGACGTGGCGTCTGCTTGTGCACCTGCGGATAGATATCATGGCTGACGCTTTTCTTACCGCCTTTGCCATAGCCGTAGATAAAACGAGACTGAAGCCCTTTTTGCAGCGCACGCTGGTGCAGATCCAGCGCCACGCCAGCCGCCCCGCCCTCGGCGAGACGGACGTTAAATTGCAGAATGTTCATTTGATCACCTTCACGCGGGCTTTTTCGCCCACTACCAGCGCGTTATCCGGAATGCTGTCCAGCACCACGCTGCCTGCACCAATCGTGACGTTGTTACCAATGGTAATGTCGCCAATGATCACCACGTTCGCCCCCAGCTCGACGTTGTTGCCGATGACCGGGCAGGCCAGGCTCTCCGGCCCCCGGTTGCCGATGGTGACCGCATGACGAATAGTGAAATCATCCCCGGCGACCACGAACTTATTGATAACCACCGCATAACCGTGGTGAATGGTAAAGCGGCGGCCGATGGTGGCCGCAGCCTGAATTTCATAGCCAAAAATGCATTCGGTGATAATCCGGTACAGCACCAGAACCGGTGCCGCCCAGAGGTTGTTCAGAACATTTTTCTTACGCCACACCGAGCAGAAATGCGCGATGCGGTACGCCAGAACCATGCAGCACGGGCGCAGGCTCCAGCTGTTAGCGCGGCAATCTTCCAGAAACATTATTTCCCCCGCAGTCCATCAGCCAGTCGCTTGCCGTTGCGCACGGAAAACAGCGTCAGCAAGGTACGCCAGGTCATCCGCTTATTACGGATCTGATAGAGGGTAAAGAGCTGGTACTTCCGGCTGGCACGGTCAAACTTATCCTTGTGCTTGCGGTAGAAATGGAAGTAACCCGAGAATTTTTTTGGTGAGGAGGTGATTTGCATCTCCCCGTGGTTGATGTGCAGGATCTGCGTGGCCTCTTCCACCTTCCACGGCTCGCCATACTCCACCACCATTCGCAGGAAGATGTCGTAATCCTGCGCGGCCTTCAGTTCGGTATCGAACAGGCACTCTTTAAAGCGCCACGCCCAGGTGAACACCTGATTGCCGATGATGTTGCGCTTGTAGAACAGGCGGCGAGAGTATGGTGATTTCGGATACAGCGGCAGGCTGGCTGGCTGCGAGTAAACCTCGCCCTGACAGACATAGTCGTTGGCATACAGGAAAGCGTGGGTGACCAGTTGTTCCTTGTGCGACAGGAAAATGGACAGACGGTTTGGTGTCCACTCGTCATCGTCGTCGATGCCGGTCAGATACTGCCCTTTGGCCTGCATAATTGCCTGATTACGCACCGCACACGCCCCGGAGTTGATCGCGTTATGGGTATAGCTGACGCGCGGGTCATTGAGGTCAGTGACAAACTTTTGCAGCTGCTCATACGAAGAGGAACAGTCATCAACAATGATCAGCTCCCAGTTATCGTAATCCTGGCGCAGCACCGATTTGATTGCACGGATCGCCAGCTGCTGACGATTCCATGTCGGCATATAAATAGAAACTAAAGGGCGTTGTGTGGTCATAGTCTTCCCCTGATCCCTCACCCCGCCTCTCTCCCAAAGGGAGAGGGAGAATAGCTGCACCGGGCAGTTCCCTCTCCCCTCGGGAGAGGGTTAGGGTGAGGGGGATTGTTATTTGCTGTCAGACTTATATTCGTACTCGTAATACCCGTAATCCTGGTACCCGGTCGCACGGCGGAAGATGGAGTTCAGGATCACCCCTTTCACCTCAATGCCATTCTGCTCGAAGCGGCTCAGGCTGGTTTCCACTTCCTTCAGGGTGTTCACCGCATAGCGCGCCACCATCAGCGTGGTTCCCGCCAGGCGACCGACCACGGCCGCATCGGTCACGGCCAGAATTGGTGGTGTATCGATCAGCACCAGGTCATAGTTTTTGCTCGCCCACTCCACCAGCTCGGCAAAGCGGTCGCTCATCAACAGTTCGGATGGGTTTGGCGGCACCTGACCACGTGGAATGAGGTCAAATTTCGGGATGCTGGTCGGTTTTGCGCTCTGGCTAATCTCACCCTTGCCAAGCAGGATTTCCGACAGACCGTTGACGTTATTGGTCCCGAGCAGCTCGTGGGTATAGCCCTTACGCATATCGCAGTCGATCAGCAGCACCCGTTTATTGGTCTGGCTGACCACCGCCGCCAGGTTGGCACAGACAAAGGTCTTACCTATCGACGGGCTGACACCGGTTAACATCAGTACGTTGTTTTTGGCCTGCATCATGGCGAAGTGGAGACTGGTACGCAGGCTGCGCACCGCTTCAATTGCCAGGTCCGTCGGGTTACCCACTGCCAGCAGCTGGCTCTGCTTGTAACGCTTGACGCCTTTGACGCTTTTGACCCGGTCATGCGACTTCTGCCATTCGGAGAGCGGGATACTGGCGTAAACGTTGATACCATTCTCTTCCAGCACCTGCGGGCTTTCGATACCGCGGTTGAACAGCGAACGCAGCAGCACACCAACAATGGAGAGCATCAGGCCGAGGATAATGCTGCCGAGGATAATCAGCGCTTTCTTCGGCTTCAGTACGCCAGGCTGGGTAATGGCCGGGTCAACAATACGCACGTCGCCGACGGTACTGGCTTCGGTAATCTTCAGCTCCTGCTGTTTGTTCAGCAGCTGCATATAGACCTGCTGGCCGGATTCCACGTCGCGGGTCAGACGCACAATTTCCTGCTGCGTTTTTGGCATCGCGGTGACGCGGTCATTAAGCTTCGCTTTCTCCTCTTCGAGGGTGCGACGTTTTTCCAGCAGCGTGCGATAGGCCGGGTGACGTTTGGTGTAGAGCTTAGAAATTTCCGCCTCTTTGAAGGTCAACTCGTTGAGCTGCGCATCAATGTTGACCATCGAATCGAGCACCGATTTCGCTTCCAGCGGCAGATCGACGGAGTCTTTATCCTGACGAAACGCGTTCAGTTTGTTCTCTGCGTCATCCAGACGTGCGCGTACTTCCGGGAGCTGTTTGGCGAGGAAGGCCAGGCTTTTCGCCGCTTCAGCCGACTTGCGTTCGACGTTCTGCTCAAGGTAGTTGCGGGTAATGCTGTTGAGAATTTCGCGGATTTGATCCTTATCTTCACCGGTAAAGGTCATGCTCAGGACACCCGTGTCCTTGCCATTTTCGGTGACCGTCAGGTTGTTTTGCAGATTGTTGATCATCCCCAGGGTGGAGAATTTGGTGACGGTAAACTCGCTGCCTTCCTGCGCCTGAATAGCGCTCACCTTCATGCTGACGCCATCTTTTGTCAGCATCTGCCCCACTTCACCGCGCGCGCTTAAGCCCGCGTCGCTGGTCAGCTGATACTGCTTCGGCCCTAGTACGGTCAGGGTAAAGGTTTGATCCGCGCTCCCTTTCGGTAGCACAAAGTCGGTAACTTTAACCGTGTCGTTGCTGTGCCCGGTCAGGCGATCCCAGCCGGCACCAAATATCGGGAAGGTATTTTTGGTGACGGAGATATCAAGCCCCAGATCGTGAACCGTTTTGCCCAGCACCAGACGCGACTGGATCAGCTGAATTTCGGCCTCGGAGGCAGGCGGTTTGTTCGCCAGGGCAGAGCCAATATCCTGCACCAGCGAGTTGCCGGTGTTCTGCTCAATCTGCACCAGCGCATCGGCGCTGTAGATGGGTGTCGCAAACAGCGTATAGACGATCGCCGCGGCGGCAAACACGGCGGTGATCCCAAGTATCCACCACTTCGCCTCTATGACGGTGCCGACCAGGCGACCAATATCGATTTCATCACTGCCCGAAATCGGGGCGGCAGAAGGTTTTGTTTTTTCTGTCATTGTTATCCCTGCTGAGCTTTCAGTGCCTGCGCCCACTGACGGGCAGACTGGTCAAGTAAGGTATACACCGCCTCAAAGGCCTCACGGCTTTTGCGATAGGGATCGGGGATTTCGCGTTCGTTTTCCCAGTGACCAAACAGCATCACTTTGCCGCGCATCTCCGGTGCGATTTCGCATAGCGAGTGAATATGGCGTTTTTCCATCGTCAGGATCAGGTCATACTCCCGGCACATGCGGCCGGTGACCTGGCGGGCGCAGTGCCCGTCAAGAGAAAGGTTGTGATCGCGGGCCACGCTCGCGGCGCTTTCATCGGCACCTTTACCGACCAGCGCGCCCAGCCCTGCAGATTCGACGGTGAGCTCGGGCTGGTAGTGTTTCAGCAACCGCTCAGCCGTTGGGGAACGGCAAATGTTCCCCACGCATACCACCAGAATTTTATTAAACATCGCGGATTACCAGGTATGAATGTCGCGCGCCGTATCCGTCATGTAGCGAACGCCACTGATGGTTGGCAGCAACTGGTTGATCAGACGGTTCCAGCGGGCAACCGGTGCGGTGGTGACATACACCACGTCATAAGGCTGGAGGCGGAACTCCGTTGCCATTACCAGAGAAGTCGCATCGGACATATCCAGCTGGTAAATATTGGCAATCTTGCCTTTCGCACTGCCCTCGCCTTTCAGCGGACGGATCACGAAGATACCGGTGGCATTAGAGGTGGTGAGATCGATACCCTCTGCATTACCCAGGGCTTCGGTAAGGGTCATGCCGCTGAAGTCCATTTTGAGGGTGCTCTGTTTCTTCACTTCACCCATCACGAAGACTTTCAGATCGTCATTACGCGGTACATACAGAATGTCGCCCGGATAGAGCAGACGGTTCTGCGTCAGGTCGCCGTTTTGCATCAGCGCCTGCAGAGAAATGCGTTGTTCTTTGCCGTTGTGGGTCAGAACGACGTTGCGCCAGTCGGCACCGTCGGTTAAGCCGCCCGCGGCGTTAATGGCGTCCAGCACGGTCAGCGGCACGTTGGTGATGGCCTGCTGGCCAGATTTGTTCACCTGTCCGGAGATATAGGCTTTTTGCGAACGGAATGCGGCGATATTAACGTCCACCTGCGGATCGGCGATGTACTGCGCTAAGCGGCCGGTAATATCACTACGGATTTCGGCAAGGGTTTTCCCGGCAACGTGTACTTTGCCGATATAGGGATAGAACATGGTGCCATCAGACTGCACCCAGTTACCGGTGTCGCTTGAGCTGCGGTATTGGCCCGCTGGCGTGGTCAATTCCGGATGGTCCCACACGGTAACGTTAATGACGTCACCCGGACCTACGCGGTACTGATAGGAGGCAATTTCCTGGTCCAGAGACATATTCGGCTGCGCAACATTTGGACGTGGACGTAATTGTTCGACCAGACGTGGTGTCAGTGGATAAACATTCACCATTTTGTCGAGATCAAAATCAGCATCCTGTTGTTTGATCACATCCTTACCCATTGTTGACATATTGCTGCCGGGAAAGACTGTACAACCACTCATCAAGGTCACAGACACCAATAATGGCATCAATTTCATTTTGGATTTCATCATTGATTATTTATCACTTTGGCAGAGTAATTATCCTGTGCAATTAAATAAGCCGGGTCGATTTGGCTTTCAGCATGCAGTTGTTCAAATAGAAATATAACTGGCATCAGTCCTAAAAAAAGCTTATTCATCCATTGGCTATTGACAGAATAATCGAGGCTGATTCACACGCTTTCAGGCACGCTACCGCCCTTGGCTTTCAGTTACCAATCCACTGACTAAACAATGCGTTATGGATAGACACCCTCTTTGATAAGGCCTTCTGGAAATATATCAGCCGCTTGCGATACACGGCAGATAATGAATAACCATCACTGAAGGCCGGAACAATAATAGCAACAAGGAGATTTAACATTTGATGCTGGGAGAATTGTTGCAGCTAACCTAATAGCAGGCAAGGAGACAACTGTCCTAATAACGGTTTTTAAGATTAATATTAAGAGCAAAGTTTTGACGTTTTAGGATTTTCTTTATATTGACAAAATTAAAATAAAAACCATTTATTGCGATATATCCTAAAATGCGTTCGCCGTAATTAAATCTACGTATTTAGCTTATTTACAGATTCCGCATTGTTCTTCCTTTTTGCCGGATCGTATTAAGAGAAATCTCAGCCCGGCATTGCAATTTCCCCTGGCTTTATCCATGATCGAAGTGTGACATTGCTCATATAACAGAAGGTATTGCGATTACTATGGAATGGATTGCCGATCCATCAATCTGGGCCGGGCTGGTTACGCTGGTCGTCATCGAATTAGTGCTCGGTATTGATAACCTGGTCTTTATCGCCATCCTCGCCGAAAAACTCCCCCCGGCGCAGCGCGACCGTGCGCGCGTAACGGGCCTGCTGCTGGCGATGGTGATGCGACTGCTGCTGCTGGCCTCAATCTCCTGGCTGGTGACCCTGACAAAGCCCCTTTTCTCCGTTCACGGCCTGAGCTTTAGCGCGCGTGATTTGATCATGCTCTTCGGCGGGTTGTTCCTGCTGTTTAAAGCCACGGTAGAACTGAACGAGCGGCTCGAAGGCAAAGACAGCGAAAACCCCACCCAGCGGCGTGGGGCTAAATTCTGGCCGGTGGTGGCGCAAATTGTGGTGCTCGATGCGGTCTTCTCCCTGGACTCCGTCATTACCGCCGTCGGGATGGTCGACCATCTGGCGGTGATGATGGCTGCGGTGATCATTGCCATTACGCTGATGGTGATGGCAAGTAAAGCGCTGACCCGGTTTGTGAACAGCCACCCGACCATTGTGATTCTCTGCCTGAGTTTCCTGTTAATGATTGGCTTTAGCCTGGTGGCAGACGGCTTTGGGTTCCACATTCCGAAAGGCTATCTCTACGCCGCCATTGGTTTCTCCGTCATGATTGAGGCGCTTAACCAACTGGCGATTTTCAACCGCCGCCGTTTCCTCTCGGCAAATCAGACATTACGTCAACGCACCGCCGACACGGTGATGCGCCTGCTCAGCGGGAAGAAAGAAGATGCGGAGCTGGATGCTGAATCTTCCGCGATGCTGGCCGATCACAGTGACGGGCAGATCTTCAACCCGCAGGAACGATTGATGATTGAGCGGGTGCTCAATCTTAACCA
The DNA here is from genome assembly GCF_050031595.1 of Enterobacter cloacae complex sp. 309I3. Classification (NCBI taxonomy): domain Bacteria; kingdom Pseudomonadati; phylum Pseudomonadota; class Gammaproteobacteria; order Enterobacterales; family Enterobacteriaceae; genus Enterobacter; species Enterobacter cloacae complex sp. 309I3. Next base: position 3,201,379 of record NZ_JBLGWI010000001.1, read on the forward strand.
GCGCACGGTCAGCAGCATCATGACGTCGCGCCATGACATCGAACATATCGACCTCACCGCCCCGGAAGAGCAGATCCGCGCCCTGCTGGACAGAAACCAGCATACCCGGGTGGTCGTGACGGGGGGTGACGAAGAAGAGGAGCTGCTGGGCGTGGTGCACGTCATCGACCTGCTGCAACAGCAGCTGCACGGTGAGGCACTCAATTTGCGCGCCCTGGTGCGCCAGCCGCTGGTGTTCCCGGAGGGGCTGCAGTTGCTCTCTGCCCTTGAGCAATTCCGTAACGCGCGTACGCACTTTGCCTTTGTGGTGGATGAGTTTGGTTCGGTTGAGGGGCTGGTTACGCTCAGCGACGTGATGGAAACCATCGCCGGTAATTTGCCAAACGAAGTGGATGAAATCGATGCGCGCCACGACATTCAGAAAAACGCAGACGGTTCATGGACGGCCAACGGCCATATGCCGCTTGAAGACCTGGTCCAGTATGTTCCCCTGCCGCTGGATGAAAAGCGCGAGTATCACACCATTGCGGGTCTGCTGATGGAGTATCTGCAGCGCATTCCCCAGCAGGGTGAAGAAGTTCAGGTAGGCGACTATATGCTCAAGACGCTGCAGATTGAAAACCATCGCGTGCAGAAGGTGCAGCTGATACCGCTGCGCGACGAAGACGAGATGGATTTTGAGGTGTAGGAAAAACAAGTTGCTCCCTCTCCCGTGGGAGAGGGATGGGGTGAGGGCATCAGGCCACCCGGCACAACAGGCATCACAGCTTATCGAGCAGCTTTTTCACATCCTTCCCGGTCTGTGAATCTTTATTACGATCCGCCCAGTCGTTCAACCGACGTTTGGCTTCATCCTGCAGATGCTTGCGCAGGATCTGATCCACCTGCAGGCTGTAGTTCAGCGACTGCCATTGGCCATATACGCTCAGCGGTACCGGCGTCTCTTTCAGGAAGTCGATCAGCTTACCTTCACCCTGCCAGCCGGACAGCACCTGAACGTTGAAGTGGGTATCTGCCGTCTCTTTTACCAGATCGAGCTTGCCCTCGCCGGTTAATGACAACAGTGAGGAGGTCCCCTGCATGCCGTTCAGAGAGAGCTGCCCATTGTCGAGCGTCAGGTCACTGCTAAAGCTGTCGAGACGCGTGGCGCTGTCGTAATTTTCCTGCGCTTTAACTTCGCTGCTACGCTCCACCGCCTGCTGTACCAGCTGCTGGAAGTTGAGCCCTTCCATGCGGGCATCTTTCAGTTCAAGGTGAGCCTGCCCCTGCCAGTCGCGGCGGAAAGCATCAGCATCGATCTTCGTGCCCGAGAAATCCCCCGCCAGCGTCAGTTGACCCGTCATGGAGATGGGGTAGTCAAAGGCTTTCAGGATGGTGCCAATCTCAACGTTGTCGAGACGCGGCTGAAATTCCGCAGTCGAGGCCTCTTTACGCACATCCAGCGTGCCCGGCAGGGAAAGGTGCCCGGCGCCCATTTTGCCGCTCAGTTCGGAGATCACCAGCAAACCGTTCTGGTTGAACATCTGGCTGCTCACGTCGGTGAAATCGATACCGCGCCAGCGCAGGCTGTTGGCCTTCAGCAGAATGTCCGCCGTGAAGCCCCGCAGACCGTTATAGTCCGGCTGATCGAGATTAGACGAGATAACCGGACGCGTCTGTTTCCCCTGGTTTTGCCCGAGCTGCGCGGGATCGTTGTCCGTAGCGCTCGCCGGAGGCGGAGGAAGCAGGTTTTCCAGGTTGAGCTTGTCAAACTGCAGATTGAGCACCCATTTCGGCTTCGCCTCCAGAATGACGCTCGCCTGCCCTTTCAGGCTGCTGTCGTTCGCCTGCAGGTTGAGATTATTCATCTCCAGCTGTTTTAACTCTTCACGCCAGACGGCCTGCATCGTTCCCTGACCGGCAATCCCCTGGGCAGGGAGATCGGCTCCTGTCAGTTGCCAGTTCAGCTGCTGAATGTCGGCGGTAAGCTGGTGCGGATAATCCGACGCATTGATGCTGGCATTCAGAGACAAAGTGAGATCGCGCTGATCGCGGTTGACCCGTCCGCTAAACTCCAGCGAAGCAAGATGGTGCTCATCCTGCTCCATCTTGAGGTTGATATTCCGTACGGTGACCTGCTCATCGTCTTCATGCTGGAAAACCAGCACGCTATCGGCCACCTTCAGTTTGCCAATATCGAATGACCAACCCGTATCGGACGGTTCATCAGGTAAGGTATTTTCCCGCGGCGCAACCGGCGCATCCGCGTTACGCACGGCTTCAGTTTGTTGCGTCAGCTGAATCACCGCGCCTTTTAACATCACCTGGTTGACCTGCAACTGGTGCGAAAAGAGCGGAACTAACGCCACATCAAGGCGCATGTTATCGGCAGACACCAGGGGCTGCGCAGCCCCCGGCGCGGTTAACGACATGCGGCCAGAGAGAATGCTGAGCTGGGGCCAGACGTGCCAACGCAGCGGCCCATCCAGCTTCAGTTGATAACCACTGCGGGCTTCGACCTGCCGCACCATATAGGCGCGGAAATCATTCGGGTTAACCAGCAGAACCAACGCTGAAAGGCCAGCAACCAGCACCACCAGCAAAATCATCAGCGTTGTCAGAACTCTTCTCATGGCATCCTCAATGGACTAACGATCAGTCTTTATCAATACGGCTGGCAACCGCACCCTGCTGGTCGCGGTATTTTGCGTCCTGACGGCGGTTGTAAGGACGATCGGCCGGACCCGTCAGCGGTTCAAAGCTCAGCGCACCAATCATCATGCCCGGGCGCAGCGCCAGCGGCAGTTTACCGGCGTTGAAAAACTCCAGCACGATTCGGCCCGACCAGCCTGGATCGATACGGTGCGCGGTCACGTGTACCATCAACCCCAGACGCGCCAGAGAGGAACGGCCATCGAGCCAGCCCACCAGATCCGCGGGCAGCGTCACCGATTCAAAGGTCACCGCCAGCGCCAGCTCGCCCGGATGCAGATAAAAGGCTTCGCCTTCGTCGATAACGATTTCGTCACTCATCACGCGATCAAGCGCGGCGCTGACTTCATCCTTCGGCCCGCTAAGGTCGATGAACGGTGCGGTATGGCCGCTGAAGGTGCGGAATTTATTCCCCAGTCGCACATCAACGGTGACACCATTGATACGCTCCACGGGTGGACGTGGGGTAATAGACAGGCGGCCTTCATCCAGCCAGGCTTCTATATCGCGATCACAAAGACGCATGGCACTCTCTCCTTTCGTGCATCGTGCCCTGAGGATAACGCCTCAGGGCAAAGCAGGTTATCTCTGAACGGTACACAATTCGCGCGGCTTATTCAAAAAACTGGCTGATTTTCGCTTTTAAGATATCAATGGCAATGCGGTTTTTGCCTCCGCGCGGCACGATAATATCGGCGTATTGTTTGGATGGTTCAATAAATTGCAGGAACATTGGGCGAACGGTTTTCTGGTACTGCGCCATGACGGAGTCCATTGAACGGCCACGTTCGTTCACGTCACGCTTGATGCGGCGCATCAGGCAGATGTCCAGCGGGGTATCAACAAAGATGGAGAAGTTCATTGACTCGCGCAGACGCGCGTCGGTCAGAAGCAGGATGCCTTCAAGGATAATCACCTTCTTTGGCTCAATGCGAATCGTTTCCTGCGTGCGGGTATGTTCCACGTAACTATAAACAGGCAGTTCAATCGCCTGGCCGCTCTTGAGCGCTTCTAAATGCTGGAACAGCAAGCTGTGATCCATGGCATTAGGATGGTCATAGTTCGTTTTTACGCGCTCTTCCATCGACAGATGGGATTGGTCTTTGTAATAGCTGTCTTCGGGAATGACGCCGATGTGCTCATCACCAACTTGTTCACGCAGTTCGCGGTAAAGCGTACTGGCAATAAGACTTTTACCTGAAGCCGATGCGCCGGCAATGCCTATAATGACGCACTGATGAGACTTATCAGTCATAAATTTAGCGACCTGATTAACCTGGATGTTAAGGAAGGACGACGCCGGAGCGTCAAACGCGGCAATTATAGGGATTTCACGGGCGTGATACCAGTCGAAAGCGCAGGTTATGCGAGACAGGCTGAAAAGTGACGTCATGTTCCCTGAGTGAAATTTTTACGCGCGTTTTTTCAGCGTTTAACAGGATTTTTTTACACACTAACTATTTAATAAATCTATGATGTCAAATTATGAGCAGTCGCCATATGAATTGTAAATTGTTTGTACTAGCATAAACCAAATTAGCACATTCACTCGTCCGGACCTTCACTCCCGACGGCATGGCGTCTCTGGATAAAGCGGTAATGAATAAACAACACCAGCGGGTTTTGGTTACCACCCCACATCCTCTTATGCGACTTGTCTGTCTGGGCCTGGTCACCTTTATCTTTACCCTTTTTTCGCTGGAGTTGACCCGCTTCGGCGCGCTGCTGGCTCCGCTCTGGTTTCCCACCGCCATTATGATGGTGGCGTTTTATCGCCACGCCGGAAAAATGTGGCCCGGTATTGCCCTGGCCTGTTCGTTTGGCAATATTCTGGCCTCGTGGATGCTCTTTTCCTGGTCGTCGATTAATCCGACCTATACCGCCATTAACGTGGTGGAAGCGGTAGTTGGTGCGTTATTACTGCGCAAACTGCTCCCCTGGTACAACCCGCTGCAGAATCTGAATGACTGGATCCGCCTGGCCATCGGCAGCGCGCTGATCCCCCCGCTGGTGGGCGGTGTGCTGGTGCATTTACTGATACCCAGCCCGGAGCCGCTGCGTAATTTCCTCGTGTGGGTCTTGTCTGAAGCGGTTGGCGCACTGGCCCTGGTGCCATTAGGGTTACTGTTTAAGCCGCACTATCTCCTTCGCCATCGAGACCCGAAGCTGCTGCTGGAAACGCTGGTAACCATGGCCGTGACGCTGGTCCTTAGCTGGGCGGCCATCGTCTGGCTGCCGTGGCCTTTTACCTGCGTCATTGTTCTGCTGATGTGGAGCGCTGTGCGCCTGCCGCGCATGGAAGCCTTTATGGTGTTTCTGGTCACCGTGATGGTGGTTTCGCTGATGATTGCCCATAACCCGGAGGCACTGACCACGCAGCACACCGGCGCGATGCTGAATGCCCCCTGGCTGCCGTTCCTGATGCTGCTTCTGCCAGCCAACGTCATGACCATGGTGATGTATGCCTTTCGCGCAGAGCGAAAACACATCACTGAAAGTGAAGAGCGTTTTCGTAATGCGATGGAGTATTCCGCTATTGGCATGGCGCTGGTCAGCATTGACGGCCAGTGGCTGCAGGCCAATAAAGCGCTGTGTAACTTTCTTGGCTACAGCCAGACGGAGCTGCAGTCGCTCACCTTCCAGCAGCTAACCTGGCCGGAAGACCTGCACACCGATCTCGAACAGCTTGAACAACTGGTCAACGGGGATATCAACACCTACACCCTTGAGAAGCGCTACTACACCCGCAGCGGCGAAGTGGTCTGGGCGCTACTTGCCGTCTCGGTTGTACGTCATGCCGACGGTTCACCGCTCTATTTCATTGCCCAGATTGAAGATATTAACGATCTGAAGCAGACCGAATGGGTCAATAAACGGCTGATGGAGCGCATTACCCTTGCCAATGAAGCGGGCGGCATTGGCATCTGGGAGTGGGATCTGGAGCCGGACATCATCAGCTGGGATAAGCGGATGTTTGAGCTGTATGAAATCCCGCCGCACATCAAACCTACATGGCAGCTCTGGCACGATACGATGCTGCCTGAAGATCGCGCCCATGCGGAAAAAGTGCTTCGGGAATCACTCATTTCACGGCTGCCGTTTAAGCTTGAATTCCGTATTCGCGTGAAAGAGGGGGTACGCCATATTCGCTCCCTGGCGAACCGGGTCCTGAACAAACAGGGGGAAGTCGAACGCTTGCTCGGTATCAATATGGACATGACCGAAGTGAAGCAGCTCAATGAGGCCCTGTTCCAGGAAAAAGAGCGTTTGCACATTACCCTCGACTCCATCGGCGAAGCAGTGCTGTGTACCGATGTCGACATGAATGTCACCTTTATGAACCCGGTCGCCGAGAAAATGAGCGGCTGGTTGCAAACCGAGGCCATCGGCCAGCCGGTGCTAAAGGTACTGCATATCACCTTCGGCGAAAAAGGGCCGCTGATGGAGAATATTCACAGCGGCGATATGTCCCGTTCAGATATCGAGCAGGATGTGGTGCTGAACTGCCGTACCGGCGGCGTTTTTGATATCCATTACAGCATCACCCCGCTCAGCACGCTGGACGGGCAGAATATCGGCTCGGTGCTGGTTATTCAGGACGTCACCGAATCGCGAAAAATGTTGCGTCAGCTCAGTTATAGCGCTTCTCACGATGCCCTCACCCATCTGGCAAACCGGGTCAGTTTCGAAAATCACCTCAAGCGGCTGCTGCAAACCGTGCAGGAGACGCGCCAGCGACATGCGCTGGTGTTTATCGATCTCGATCGCTTCAAAGCCGTCAACGATACCGCAGGCCACGCGGCGGGCGACGCCCTGTTGCGGGAGCTTGCGTCCTTGATGCTGACCATGCTGCGCTCCAGCGACGTGCTGGCGCGTCTGGGCGGGGATGAATTCGGGCTGCTGCTGCCGGACTGCAATATTGAAAGTGCCCGCTATATTGCGGGTCGGCTGGTCCATACCATCAACGACTATCACTTTATGTGGGAGGGCCGCCTGCACCGGATCGGCGCCAGCGCGGGGATCACGCTGATTGATGAAAATAATCATCAGGCCTCGGAAGTCATGTCCCAGGCCGACATTGCCTGCTACGCCTCGAAAAACAACGGTCGCGGCGTGGTGACAGTGTACGAGCCGCAGCAGGAGCGGGCACACAGCGCGCGCAGCATGATGTCGCTTGATGAACAGTGGCATATGATCAAAGACAACCATCTGATGATGATCGCCCGCAGCGTGGCCTCCCCGCGCATCCCGGAAAGCTGCAACTTCTGGCTGATTTCGCTGCGCCTGTGGACCAGCCAGGGAGAAGTGCAGGAAGAGCACGCCTTCCGTTCCGGCCTGGCGGAGCCTGAGCTTTTACATGCGCTGGACCGCCGTATATTTAGCGAATTCTTCCGCGCGTATGCCGCTCCGGTTGCCAAAAAAGGCCTCGGGGTCGCCCTTCCCCTGTCCGCCGCGGGTTTAGCCAGCACCACGCTGATCGACGAATTACTCGACCTGCTGGATAAAGGGCCTTTACCGGGCCGTCTGCTGCATCTGGTCATCGCGATCGACGTTGTGGCAAACCCGGATCCAAACGTCCAGACGGGGCTGCAAAAGCTCCGCCACGCTGGCTGCCGTGTGGTGCTCAGCCAGGCGGGACGCAACATGGAGCTCTTTAGCCACCTTGGTGCCAACGTGGCTGATTATCTGATGCTGGACGCCGAAGTGGTGACCAATGTGCACGGCAACCTGATGGATGAGATGATGGTCACCATTATTCAGGGCCATGCCCAGCGTCTGGGGATGCGTACCATCGCCGGTCCGTGTAACCAGCCCATCATGATGGATACGCTCTCCGGCATCGGCGTTGATTTTATTTTCGGTGACACCATCGGTGAGCCGCAGCCGCTGGATCTACTGCTGAACACCAGCTATTTCGCCATCAACTGATGGCGTCCAGCCGTCGGTATACCAGATGTGCAACAGGGCGTAAGAGCGCCACGGCTGCCAGCGCTGGGCGTAGCGGCGAATTTGCGCAGGCGTCATGCCGGCAAAGCGTTGCTTAATCAGGTAGTCATCCGGCAGGAACACATCTTTCGCCTGCCAGCCGCGCAGGGCAAGGTAATTTGCTGTCCAGCGCCCTATCCCCGGACGCTGCTGTAAGGCTTTCATCCCGGCCTCAATATCCGCAGGCGGGAACAGCGGAAACGTGCCGTCGACCACGGAGCGGGCCAGATGAATCAACGACTCCGCCCGTTTGACCGGCATGCCGAGGGCCTTCAGCGCCAGCGGATCCACCGCAGCCAGCACCTCAGGTGTGGGAAAGCACAAATAGCCCGGCGCATCTTTTACCGGTTCGCCGCACAGGGCCACCACCCGTGAGGCCAGCTTCGCCGCCATCGCCACGCTGACCAGTTGCCCCAGGATCGCCCGCACGCCCTGCTCGTAGGCATCCATCGCCCCCGGTAAGCGCAACCCAGGCCGCGCAGCGCCCAGGTCCCCCAGCGCCTGCTGAATTTGCTGCGGATCGCAGGCAAGATCGAACAGACCTGCGATGCGTTCAAGACAGGTCTGCGCAACCGGGATTAACCCCGGGCTGAGCGTGACGTTGAGCGTGTGGGTGTTCAGATCCGGGGTGACGCGAAAGATCCCCTGGTGTCGCTGGCAGGTGAAACTGCGCTCGTAGTAGCGTTCGGTAACCGTCTCGATCCCCTCCACCGCACGCGCGCCAAGAAAGCCAAACATCCATTGCCAGTCGTAAGGGCGTTGCCAGGTCAGGGTATACATTGTCACTCCTTTTTTGTTCACCTCAGCATAAACCGAAAGGCCTTGTTTCGCCTTGCTTTCATATTCCTGTTGTCGCCGGTCGGGCATTCCGCTAAAGTCTCGCCCCTTCTCACTGGCATGGGGATTAATCGTGTTTATTGGATTCGACTACGGTACGGCGAACTGTTCGGTTGCGATTATGCAAAACGGACAACCACTGCTCCTGAAAATGGAAAACGAGAGTACGCTGCTGCCGTCAATGCTCTGCGCACCAACCCGCGAAGCGGTCAGCGAATGGCTGTTCCGCCACCATCAGGTTCCGGCCACGGCGGCGGAATCACAAGCGTTGCTGCGCCGGGCCGTCAGTTTTAACCGCGAAGAAGATATCGACGTCACACCGTCGAGCGTCCAGTTTGGCCTCTCGTCGCTCGGACACTACATTGACGACCCGGAAGAGGTCTACTTCGTTAAATCGCCAAAATCGTTTCTCGGCGCCAGCGGGCTGAAGCCGCAGCAGGTGGCGATGTTTGAAGATCTGGTCTGCGCCATGATGCTGCATATTCGCAATCAGGCGCAAACCCAGGTACCGGAGGCGATCGATCAGGCAGTAATTGGCCGTCCGATCAACTTCCAGGGGCTGGGTGGCGACGAGGCTAACCAGCAGGCGCAGGGGATCCTTGAACGTGCCGCGCACCGCGCGGGCTTTCGCGACGTGGTATTCCAGTATGAGCCGGTGGCGGCGGGGCTGGATTTTGAAGCCACGCTGACAGAAGAGAAGCGCGTGCTGGTCGTCGACATCGGCGGGGGCACCACCGACTGCTCACTGCTGCTGATGGGGCCGCAGTGGCATAACCGTCGTGACCGCGAAAACAGCCTGCTGGGGCACAGCGGCTGCCGCGTGGGCGGTAACGATCTGGATATCGCGCTCGCCTTTAAGAGCCTGATGCCACTGCTGGGCATGGGTGGGCAAACGGAAAAAGGGATCGCCCTGCCGATCCTGCCCTGGTGGAACGCTATCGCCATCAACGACGTCCCCGCGCAGAGCGATTTTTACAGCAGCGCGAATGGCCGCTTCCTGAACGATATGGTGCGCGATGCCCGGGAGGCCGACAAGGTCGCCCTGCTCTACAAAGTCTGGCGTCAGCGTCTGAGTTATCGCGTGGTGCGTACTGCCGAAGAGAGCAAAATCGCCCTCTCCGATCGCCCGGAGCATGCGGTTTCCTTGCCGTTTATCAGTGAAGATCTGGCAACCGCCATTTCTCAGGAAGGACTGGAAACCGCGCTCGCCCAGCCGCTGCAGCGCATTCTGGAGCAGATGCAACTGGCGCTGGAGAACGGCAAAGAGAAGCCGGACGTGATTTACCTGACCGGCGGTAGCGCCCGTTCGCCGCTGATCAAGAAAGCGCTGGCAGAACAGCTGCCGGGCATTCCAATTGCCGGCGGCGATGACTTTGGCTCCGTCACGGCGGGGCTGGCGCGCTGGGCGCAGGTGATGTTTAGTTAAATACACAAACTGAGGCCCCTCGATCATCTCGTGGGGCCTCAGTATCGGTATCTATAGTGAGCGACAACGCTCCACTTGCATTGGGTCTGAATTTAGTCTTTTTCTCCTCCATGCAGACCCTATTGCTGCGGAGCCATACTGCTGCATATAGCGATGAAATTCAGCCAGTGCCATAGGTGGCATGAAATAATACCCCTGCAGGAAATCAACCTTATGGGCGATAAGCCATTCGCATTGACAGGCATACTCCACGCCCTCTGCAACAGTACGTAACCCCAGAATGCCAGCCAGATTAATGATCGATTCCAGCATCGGCAGCGTCTGATCTTCTGCATGGATCCCTTTGATAAAGATCTTATCAATCTTAATCACGTCCAGCTCGAGTTCATTCAGACAACACAGATTGGCGTATCCCGTTCCAAAATCATCCAGAGCAAAGAGGACACCCCGGTTACGTAACGAACGGATTAACTCTTTTATTGCAGGCGTGACTACCAGTGTCTGGTTTTCAGTAATCTCAATCATCAATTTTATTGGCAGTGATTCCGTTAATTCCAAAAAATTGAGACATTCCCAATAGAAAACAGGGTTACTCAAATTTGAGGGGCTCACGTTAAACGCCACAAAAAAAGACTGTCCCTGCCAGGTAATATCGTGATTTAAATGACTCGCGACCTTATTCATCAGATAACTTGTCAGATCGTTTATTTGACCACTAATTTCCGCCAGCGGGATGAACTCACGTTGAGAAATGGCATAGTTGTGGCCTGAAGGCCACCGCGCCAGCACCTCAACGCCACACAGCTCTCCTTTACTTCCGACGATGGGTTGAAAATAAGGCACAATCTCATCATTTTTCAAAGCCAGAGTTAATCTATTAGCTTCGTTGCTATCAAATATACCCTCTGTCATTGTTTGGCTTGTCTTTTTGTCATGTGCCCCCCATCGTTCTGCCAAAAAACCATTTCTGGAAAGATAAATTATAGTCTCATTAAAGTTATCAAAACTCAGGCGATGAGTTATTTTATCTCGATAACGATAGAGCGATTTTGGCGTTAAAGAATTTGCCTTGCAAAATTCTTCCAGCCCCATTTTAGTGAAAGAGGCGTAAATCATCTCTTGTTCAAAATCACTTAAATGAAATCTATCAACGCAGCCCAATGTTGACGGAGCGCCCCCCTGCACATTTGACATCAATTTAGTTTTTAGAACAGAAATAAGGCTATTACAGCTTACTTTAGCGTTAACAGACTCACTATTTTCACAGCCTCGATTGATACATTTACTTTTACTCATCGTGAGAACAACACTGTTAACATAGATAAACTGGCTGCTATTTCTTTGCAGCCATTTTTGTATTATACAAAATGGCACTCTGTTATCAATGATTAACAAACAGCTGTTGTACTGTGGCATTAAAATGTCTGAATCAGAAACAAACGTTCCAGAATCAACGAGTACCAGATTAGGCAGAAATGATCTTATTCCTGAGAAAAGATAAATGTCGTAACTGAGCAGAAAGACCTTTTTCGTGTTCATAATTATCACCGTAAAAGTTTAATTGAAAATCGCTTCCTTCTATCGTACAGAGAGAAAGATTATATTTGCTTTGGTTTTCGCAAAACATCCAATGCCCGGTAGACAATATCCGCCTTAATAAAACAAGAACAAGAAATGGTTAATCTTAATGGTCCCTCCCTCCGTCAAGATCATATTTTTTCCACAATGATAAGAATATTTCCGCAGCAGATACAGAAATTTTCCTTATCCTAATACAGTACAAATTAATGCACTTACATTCAGAACCAGACAAAATAAAATAAGAATAAAAAGAAAAATTACAGAATTAATGTCTGTGAAACTCACAAGATGAAGAGAATCACGCCAAAGAGAAGTCTCATTGTCACGTTACTTTGCTCGACAGACCATCAGCGTGCGCCGTAGATCCCTGATCCCATAAACGTTATCGGTGATATGTATGATCTTGTAATAAAAGAGTTGTTGCTTAGACATGAGCAGGTTGGTTATTTCATCAGGCAAGTCATCGTTATCATTTTTTACCACCGCAATGCGTTGCGTACGCAAATAACCATCACTGTCTTCTCTAAGGAAGCTCAAGGTAGTGGAGCGATTAATAGCATAATGTTTACCGTTAACATCCAGCACCCCAACTTGTGAGAAAGCACCTTCCTCTGCAGACGAAATCCTCAAAACTAACAAAACCTCACCTTCAATGCTCACCCCCTCTTTTTGAGTATGGAGAAAAACATGGCTTTTAGCCGTACACACAAAAGCCGATGGAATACGAGGGCAATTAAGCAAAAAAAGAAATATCACCATAACCGCAGCGAACATACTAATAAAGATAATTTTCGCACTCATGCACCGTTCCTTTTTGCTCCATTTTACACACGCTAAAGAAATACTCTTTCAGTTTATTACCTGCCGATAAGTTATTGTCATCATAAAATATGATGACTTTATCTCTTCCTTCACAAATGGAACTGTGTTTTTGCCAATTTGGTGAATTTAAAAATCGGGATAACTTCACTGATGAATTATCATCTGTGGTGTAAAAATCACACGAGCCGGATTTCAATATATGTACAACCCCATCGTTATTGCGAAACATTAATATGAGAAAAAAAACCATAACTGCACAGACAGTAAAAGTGAAAACACACCATAGGATAAGCTGCGGCCAACGTCTATACTGCAAAGCCTTATCAACAATATCTAACTGGGTGGTCGTTATTCTTTTACTCTTGATATCATCATTCACGCTGCTGACCCGGGCCTGAAAAAGGAACCCTTCGCGCGGGATCGTGACGATTATATTGTTCAAGCCTAACGATGAAAAAGCTTTGCGCAATATGCTCACGCTTTTATTAAGGCTATGCCCTGAGGGTATCATGCCATGTTTTCCCCAGACCTCTTCGATGATCAGTTCCCGGTTTACTTGCTTATAGTTATTATCAATAAAAAGTTCCAGTAACCTTGAGGTTGGTGCAGAGAGGATAATCCTTTCACCTTGCACACTTAATACCCTCTGCTCTGAATCGTATAAAACCTGACCGTTAATTATTTTTTTCATCCAGATAAACTCTTATTTTTATCTTTGACGAGATTCACATACGATACAGAATATATTCACACCAGATAGTTAGCAATACAAGAATAGTTTGTTCCAATTTTATGAGGCATGTGTAAAACATCCACTACCAACAGGGATATACTTTTGCAAAGCCACTATAAATTTTTTATTTTGTGCTTTCAGTTCGGGGCTTCGGTACGTTTCTCCCGGTAGAATATAGCGAATGGTCGCTTCATCATCGGTCGAATTGCACCCCTTTTGAACAATGATTTTAAAAAAGGTATTTCCTGTATTTTCAAGAACCCCTTTCTGCTCATCCAGCATATAATGCAAATTCATTTTTCGTGGCCGAACAACCAGAATGGTTTCCAGTGCGATAGCTGGTATCGCTTCGCTCTTTTTACCCCTGTTGCGCTCCGGGAAAAGGGTGATGGGCATTTCAGTAAACTGCACACGGTAGTAGCGCTCCTTGTCATCCTGCGGACCACGATAGAAAATCTTGAAAAACTCTCCTGCATCCGGTGCAAGCGAGAAATTAAGCGGTGCAAACAGTAATTCGCCCTCTTCGATAGCCTGGCGACGCTCCCCGCCAGGCCCGGGCTTATCAATTTTCACCGCCGAAATGCTGTAAATATTCTGCTTGTGGCTGTCATTAAAAACACGTTTGCTGATAAAGGATTTATCCGCCGCCATGTCAAAAATGGTTGAATCAAGATACAAGGCGCGTGCGGGCAGGCTAAATAACGCCAGGAGAGCCAAACCAGTAACGATCATAGCCACACGCCATCCGGTCATTTTGTCACCCCTACCCAGTTCGCCATGACTTTTATCTCCCCACTGGCGCTGACCACGCCTTCCCAGTCAGAACCTGATACCGTTAAAGCAGAGCGAGAATCGTCCATCGGAAAGAGCAGTGATAAACGGGTATTGAAGTAACTCCCGTCATCAGTGTTGTTGGCGTCCCAGGGCGTTTGTTGCCACAGAGCATCATTCAGGCTTATGGCCGCTTCACCACAGCTATTTCTTGCCTGAGTCACACTACCTGACTGGTTGTTATACTCAAGATAGGCCGGTATCGGCACACTTACTCCACCTTGTGCGGACGTAAACAGGCAGTACGGCGTGTCATTTAACGTTGTGCTATCGCCAATAACTTGCGCGGTAATGCTGTCAGCCTGGCGAGGGCCTGAAACAGTAACGGTATAATCCATTCTTATTGGCGTATCCTCGCCAATAGTGCCGCTACCGCTAGCAGACGTTGTATTATTAGATGAAATAATACTTATCCCATACTCCTTAGGTACGATATTAAGCTGTAACGAAGGCGTGAACTGGTAATAACCTGACTCAGGTGTTAGAGCATTAGTAAACGCAAAGGTAAACGGCTGGCTATTCGTAATACTGACGCCCGCATTGACCAGATTTTTGAGAAATGTCTGCGACAAAAAGAGGTACACATATTCACCGCTGGTGGTGAACACGTTGTAATACGCCGTCGATGCACTGAAGTTATACCATGTGGAGCCATTACCGGAATACCGCACGGTGGCCGCTGCAGGGGTAAATCCAAGCGCTGTTGAATCCACATACGCCCTGAACGTCAATGATGCCGTCAGGTTAGCTGTCTGCTGAAGATTATAGCTGACCATTTTGCAGATAACACCGCTCACGTTACTGACGACGCCCAACTCACAGGCACCTGAATCATTGGTAATACTCGGCGTGCCGTCGCTGGCGATCCACAGTTCCTGGAAGGCGCTGGTCGATTCCAGTGCCAGATGGCCGCGTTTGGTTAACGTGTAGTTTACGTAGTTCCAGCGTCCTGAGGACTGATCTTTGCAGCGCTCGCCTGCCGCGTAATCATAATTGACCGAGGTATAACAGCGATTGAAAACATATGTTTCGCTACTTCCGGTGGCCATATTGCGGAAATATTCGTAGGCAGAGTCACTCAGGGAGGCAAACCCATATGCCCCGCCGACCACACCGGCGACAGACCCGACCTGAGCATGGTAGAAACCGTTGCTGTCCGTTCCCTGACCCGTAATATACCCTGTCGTTGGGCACTGCGTTCCACTGTAGCAACGAATACCGCTAAACGGTCCATCGATTGGGGAATTATCAATCCACATATCCTGATAGTTATTCGCCGGTGCCAGCCAACCTACGTAGCCTAAATAGCCTAGACTTACCTGGGAAGTTCCATATTTCACCCAGGTATTCGACCCGCTGAAACGTGGATCAAGCGAGGAAGGAGTAATAAAGTACTCACCATCAATGGCATTTTCGATAAACATAAAATTATTACTGACAGATCCGGAGGATGTCGCCGTCAACGCTTTCGCTGTAAAGGGTGTTAAGGCACCGACAATGAGTAAAGGAATAATAATATTTGCACTTTTTTTCATAGAATTACCTCTGCGCGATTGTCGATTGCAGTGCACATTTAACATCACCCACCCACGCAGCCCCCCTGGCTTTATCCAGATCCAAATCGGCTTCACAGATACTTCCATTAGCTGATACCAGGGTAATGATGGGATACTTTTTATCGATATCGATCGCGAACTCACCTTTCCCGTCAGTCCGAGTTTTGCCTATGTGATTATGGATATCTGTGTTCGCCGCCAGTTGCCCATCGGGATAGCGGACGCGACCAAATACGGTCACCATACTTTTCACTTCCGGTGCAACAACGCTCACATTCCCTGGATACAAGTTCATCGCGTGTTTGCGTCCGGAAACAATATCGAAGCTGTCTTCGGAGTTCCGGTCGTTCATAATTTCCAGTTTGTATTGCGCATACGGAGGGAGCGCAATAAAGGTCGATTTACCGCTCAACAGGTAATTGCGGTTATTGACTTTTGCTGCCAGTTTTCCATCGCCTGCCAGACCCGTTTTAACAATGATCCCCGAGCGTTGTCGCTCATTACTCAGACCAACATCACCGCCAGCCCAGGCTATTGCCCCGAGAGAAGAGAAGTTCATGTTAGTCGAGTTATCTGTTGAACGAGTGACAGAGACCGTCCCGGCGTTATATTGGGTGCTGTAACTGACATTGCCATTGACGGAATAATCGTTGCCGTAATTCTGCTCTCCGCTCAGGCGCGTCGAGGCAGAAACGCCTGCTGAGGTGATTGGGCCATCTTTAAACTGTTTACGAGCGCTGATATTGCCCTGCGTCGCACCGTAACGATCGCGCGATGCGCCCACACTTAACCAGGAGGCCAGTGGTAACGAGAAGTCCAGGCTGACATAACGCTCCTGACGACCGTCATCATTCGTGTTGTTATAGAAGTAGCGCTGTACACCCGCCCGCAGACCGACAGTGGCATACCGTCCGGCATAAAGTGTTGTGCTGTAATCTATATTGCGATACTTATTGCCTGAATAGCGGTTTTCCGTCTGGCTTAGCGTTAGCGATCCTCCGTGTGGAATAACGCTTCCCAGGTTGATCGTGCCGCCAATGGAGTAGTTATCACGTTCTTGCACCGGCAAACGGTCACCAATTTTGCTGTCTTCCCGAGAGGCCCACACTGAGCCAAATCCACCGGGTGCGCTGACATTCACATTGCTGACATTTCGCCAGGTTCCATCATTTGCCAGCATCGTTTGCGCACCCACACTCACGTATTCGTTCACATTTAACGTGATATCAGTTTCGTTAACCGCATTGGAATCAAAACCGTAAAGCGTTGACTTCATATTCAGGCCGGAAAGCACCGCCAGCGTCAGAGAAGCCGCGCCCCCTCCAATCCAGCTCTGTTCACTGCCTAAGTCACGGTAATGATTGCGCTTATAACTGACGCGATCGTAATCAAGCGAACCGCCAAAGACCTGCCATGAGATCTCATGCAGCCCCGCCGCCTGCTGGCGTGAGAAGATTTTATTTACGCGACTCATGCGGGTATTGACCGTGCGCCCATTGACGACAATATCCACCGTAACGTCGTACACCCCGTAAGGGAAACGGCTGGTGTCAATTTCGTAGCTGCCCATGTTAAAGTTCTGAACGCTCAGCAGGCGTCCGTCACGAAATACATGCACCTCCCCAGCTGCCGGTAAAAAGACCGTAATCGGGGTCAGCGAAAGGGAGGTATTTTCGACAACGGTGCTGCCTTTATTTCCGTAGCTTGCACCGTAGATTTTTCCGCCGTTTAAGGCGTTAAGACTGGCAATAGACTGGACATTCCACGTATCAAGCATTCCTAATGCCAGGCGATAACCTTCGTAATCGCGCTCGTACATCGCCCGATAAACGTTGCTGGAACCATTACTTTCACCAATACCATATACCGAACCATTAATATTAAAATGGTGCTCACGAAGTGACGTTGTATTATCCAGCGTTAAATAGCTGCGGGAACTGTTGCCGTTTTGATAATCATTGTAATAGGTACCAAAACTGTAATTGAGCACGTTAGTTAACCGGTCAACGCTTGACGGACCTAACAAGGAGCTGCGCGCCACAACAGCCTCGGTCAACGCGTCCCTGCTGACGATCATCTCCAGGTGGAACGATGAAATGTTCAGTTGAAGACGTGCTTCAGGCGTAAGGGCAATAGCGGTGTTGTCCTTAAATTTCACATTGCCTATTTTTTCTACCATCTCGCGCGTTTTATCCGCCAGCACAGCATTGTTTGGCAAGTCAGAAACCATTATCGATTTGACTGTAATATTCCCGTCAACCAATGAGATCACCGCATCAGCAATTTTTTGCTGGCTTTTTTCGTCCGTCTCTTGATACCGAATAAACACCGGAACTGTCATCCCTTGCTCCAGAGAGCGCGCAAAAGTACCAGGAATGACATAATGACCAATTTTAACGGGGGCGGAATGAACTGCCCCTGGTGTTAACGCTAAAGAGAGAAATACACTCCCTCCAATAAAATATTTAAATGACATATGCATCCTTACACTTCAGCATTTTATTATTGGCACCGGTAATGGCGTCGTGCATTACTTCACTGTAATAAATTGCTTGCCATGCCAAATGCCAATACGAGTGCGGCTGTTTGATACATCGCTTTTTTGAAGCCTTATTTTGGTTCCAGGCATAACGTAATAGCGTTCCCGGCATCCCCGCCCCTGGTCCTGAGCGGGATCCTTACACACGCCATAGGCAATCACGCGGAAAGAGACATTACCTGTGTTGATGATCAAATCGTCCTGACGACTGTAGTTGAAGCGCTCATTACGCGGAGCTACAACTAAAATAGTCCCAATTTCCGCTGAAGCCGTTGCCGTCGCGGCTTTGCCCGCTTTCGTTGCTGCGCTTTCGCTCACAGGTTCATCAATCCATTGCAGGCGATAATAGCGTTCTTTATCATCCTCTGGCCCTTTATAGAAAAAGCGGAAAACATCTTTCGCGTCGCCTGGAAGAATAAGGCTGGCGGGTGTAGACAGTAATTCGCCTGGATTAATGCTTATTTCGGTGCCATCAGGCAACGGTGATGAGAGTCGTTTCACCGTAACGCTGACATAGCGTGCGGAATTCGTCGTGTTGATAATCTCTTTCGATAATGAACTCTGCTCGGAAGTCATTATCGACGTGATATCACCCACATTAATTGCCCAACTGGAAAAAGACGTAGCGATCCCCGCCAATATGGCAAAGGGTAAATATTTATTCATCAGTACATTCCTAAGAAATTCGGGAGAAAAATCTCCCGAATTTTTTCATTCATTACGCAGGCGTGGTCCAGGTCGCGTTGAACTGTACTTTCACATCGCCTGTCCAGTAGCCATCAGGCAAAGCAGAATAGTCAGTGACAGCTGTTGAACCATCAGACGTCGCAGAGGCGATAGAGAACTTAAAGCTGGACTGATCGCTCACGCGTTCAGCACCGTTATAAGCACCGTCAGCCATCAGACTTTCCAGACCAGAAGTTGATGAGGCATTAACCAGAACGGTTTCAGCAGAACTGGAAAGTGCATTACCGTTCCAGGCAACACCGACATCCAGAGTAGATGCATCGCCGCTTGCATTGGTTAGGGTATTGCTAATGACCTGTGCAGTCAGTTCAAAGTCGGTTGCACTTTCCTGTCCCTGGATCGTAATGTCAAAAGCACCATCCTGAGTATTAAAAGCATTCAGACCTTCCGCATACTGGAATGTCAGGGAGTTCAGCGGAGTAACAACCAGCATGCTAGTTGTATCTTTTGTTGCTGTAGCATCCCATGACGCAGTGGCAGATGCAGTAACATCAGCCATTGCATTTGCTGCTGCGAAAACAGAAACCAGAGAGGCCACCAGTAATAATTTTTTCATTTTCTTCTCCTAAGAACAAACGCGCAACCTGGCACTTTTCATAATAAGTAACCGGGAAGCTCCATTTAATTGCGAGCGAGAATTGCCGCGCCGAAAAATTATGTTCCGAGATATTGTTAACAGCAACAGCATGAAATTATCAAATCCTCAACATCATTAGGAATTTTCTTGTCTGGAAGATAAGTAAATGCCTACAGATTAGAGTTTAAAACCATAAAAATTCATAATTAAGTTTTTAAATCTAAAAAATAATCACATTAAAGAATTTGCATCCATTCTTGCTTTTTGATGCAAATCAAAATTAAAAAAAGATTCAAAAGATTAAAAAACATTTCAAATCAATAAACTATGAAAACCCTCAGAAAAGAAAAAACTTGTTAAAAAAATGCTACAAAAACAACCCATTTTAGTAAAAAATGAAATATTCCTAACGCAAATAAATAAATCAAGGAAAATTCTTATACGCAACCTAAAAGTAATAACGCACGAGAAATTCATTATTTTTGTGGTTATTTATAAAAATAAGAATATTCCGCGAATAATATAAAAATCCTGGTATTCGAATGATACGGTTTATTTCGCGCATTTATCACAACGTGTTGCTGTTCTTCGCCGCTTTCACTCAAAGCGATGAGATAGCATCTTATGCCCGTGCACACGGTGTCACATTGCCCTCTCCGCCATTCAGACAATTCCCGACAGTCTTCCATATTTCCTCCATTTTTCTGCCGACTGACCTGACTAAACTAGTATCATTCCCCGAAGTGTTTCAGGATGAGAACGTATAACGATGAAAGGCAGTCATAAATCCCGCTGGGCAATCGCCGCTGGCATCATTGTGGTGGTCCTTGCCGCCGCCTGGTACTGGCACACTCAATCCGCCGAGCCTTCTACTCCGGCAGGCGCCAGCAGTCAGTCAAAACGCCCTGCGGGCGGGGGACGTCACGGTATGCGCGGCGGCGCGCTGGCACCGGTTCAGGCGGCCACTGCGGTGAATAAAGCCGTGCCTCGCTATCTCACAGGCCTGGGGACCATTACCGCCGCCAACACCGTCACGGTACGCAGCCGCGTCGACGGTCAGCTCATGGCGATCCACTTCCAGGAAGGTCAGCAGGTGAAAGCTGGCGATTTACTGGCCGAGATCGACCCAAGCCAGTTCAAAGTCGCCCTTGCCCAGGCTCAGGGGCAGCTTGCCAAAGACAAAGCCACGCTCGCTAACGCCCGGCGCGATCTGGCGCGCTATCAGCAGCTGGTGAAAACCAATCTGGTCTCTCGTCAGGAGCTGGACACGCAGCAATCGCTGGTCAGCGAAACCCAGGGCACCATCAAAGCTGACGAGGCCGCGGTGGCCAGCGCGCAGCTGCAGCTTGACTGGAGCCGCATCACCGCGCCAATTGACGGACGCGTTGGCCTCAAGCAGGTCGATATCGGCAACCAGATCTCAAGCGGAGATACCACGGGCATCGTGGTCATAACCCAGACCCACCCAATTGATTTAGTCTTCACCCTGCCGGAAAGCGAAATTGCGACGGTGGTGCAGGCGCAGAAAGCCGGAAAGGGGCTGGTGGTGGAAGCCTGGGACCGTACCAACAAGCAGAAATTGAGCGAAGGTTCTTTGCTTAGCCTGGATAACCAGATCGACACCACCACCGGCACCATCAAGCTGAAAGCGCGCTTTAACAACCAGGACGACGCCCTCTTCCCGAATCAGTTTGTAAATGCACGCATGCTGGTGGCGACGGAAGAAAACGCGGTGGTGATCCCCACCGCCGCGCTGCAGATGGGCAACGAAGGTAACTTCGTCTGGGTGCTGAACAGCGACAATAAAGTCAGCAAGCACCTGGTGAAAACCGGGATTCAGGACAGCCAGACGGTTGTGATCAGCGCCGGACTCTCTGCGGGCGACCGCGTGGTGACGGACGGTATCGATCGTCTGACCGAAGGCGCCAAAGTCGAAGTGGTTGCACCCGCGAAACAGGGAGCGAACTCCTGATGCAGGTCATGCCGCCAGGCGCAACAGGTGGGCCATCACGCCTGTTTATTCTGCGCCCTGTTGCCACCACGCTGCTGATGGTGGCGATCCTGCTCGCCGGGATTATTGGCTATCGCTTCCTGCCCGTCTCGGCGCTGCCGGAAGTGGATTACCCCACCATTCAGGTCGTTACCCTCTATCCTGGCGCCAGCCCGGATGTGGTGACCTCCGCCATTACCGCTCCGCTGGAACGCCAGTTTGGTCAGATGTCGGGCCTGAAACAGATGTCATCGCAAAGCTCCGGTGGGGCGTCGGTGGTGACGCTTCAGTTCCAGCTCTCGCTGTCACTGGACGTGGCCGAGCAGGAGGTGCAGGCTGCGATCAACGCTGCCACCAACCTGCTGCCGTCAGACCTGCCTAACCCGCCGGTCTACAGCAAAGTAAACCCGGCGGATCCGCCAATCATGACCCTTGCTGTCACCTCTTCCGCCATGCCAATGACCCAGGTGGAAGACATGGTCGAAACCCGCGTGGCGCAGAAAATTTCCCAGGTCTCCGGCGTCGGGCTGGTAACGCTGGCGGGCGGACAACGCCCGGCGGTGCGCGTGAAGCTTAACGCGCAGGCCATCGCTGCGCTGGGGCTGACCAGCGAAACCATCCGCACCGCCATCAGCAACGCCAACGTCAACTCGGCGAAAGGCTCGCTGGACGGCCCCACCCGCGCCGTGACGCTCTCGGCCAACGATCAGATGCAGTCTGCCGATGAGTACCGTCAGCTGATTATTGCCTACCAGAACGGTGCGCCGGTACGTCTGGGTGACGTCGCCACCGTTGAACAAGGCGCGGAAAACAGCTGGCTGGGTGCGTGGGCCAACAAACAGCAGGCGATTGTGATGAACGTGCAGCGCCAGCCGGGCGCTAACATCATTGAAACCGCCGACAGCATTCGCACCATGCTCCCGCAGCTTATCGAAAGCCTGCCAAAATCGGTCACGGTGAAGGTGCTTTCCGACCGCACCACCAACATTCGCGCGTCGGTTACCGATACCCAGTTTGAGCTGATGCTGGCGATTGCGCTGGTGGTGATGATCATCTATCTGTTCCTGCGCAACGTACCGGCAACCATCATTCCCGCCGTTGCCGTGCCGCTCTCGCTGGTGGGAACATTTGCCGTGATGGTGTTCCTCGATTTTTCGATCAACAACCTGACGCTGATGGCGCTCACCATCGCCACCGGCTTCGTGGTGGATGATGCCATCGTTGTGATCGAGAACATCTCGCGCTATATCGAGAAGGGTGAAAAACCGTTGGCCGCTGCGCTGAAAGGTGCGGGCGAGATCGGATTTACCATTATCTCGCTGACCTTCTCCCTGATTGCGGTGCTGATCCCGCTGCTGTTTATGGGCGATATCGTCGGGCGGCTGTTCCGCGAGTTTGCCGTCACGCTGGCGGTCGCCATTCTGATCTCTGCCGTGGTGTCGCTGACCCTGACGCCAATGATGTGCGCCCGTATGCTGAGCCATGAATCCCTGCGCAAGCAAAACCGCTTCTCTCGTGCCTCTGAGCGGATGTTCGAACGGATCATTGCCGCTTACGGCCGGGTGCTGGCAAAAGTGCTTAACCACCCGTGGGCGACGCTCGGCGTGGCACTCGGCACGCTGGCACTCAGCGTCATGCTGTGGATCGTTATCCCGAAAGGCTTTTTCCCCATCCAGGACAACGGCATTATTCAGGGCACGCTTCAGGCGCCCCAGTCGGTCTCCTTCGCCAGTATGGCGCAGCGTCAGCAGCAGGTCTCTGACATCATCATGAAAGATCCGGCGGTGGAAAGCCTGACCGCGTATGTGGGCGTCGATGGCACCAACCCGTCGCTGAACAGTGCGCGTCTGCAAATCAACCTCAAGCCGCTGGATGACCGCGACGATCGGGTCAACGCCGTCATTGAGCGGCTGCAAACTGCCGTGGCGCGCGTGCCGGGGATTGAACTTTACCTGCAGCCAATTCAGGATTTGACCATCGATACCCAGGTCAGCCGCACGCAGTACCAGTTCACGCTTCAGGCCACCAGCCTTGATGCGCTGAGCACGTGGGTACCGCAACTGGTCAACAAACTCAAGGCGCTGCCGCAGCTTTCTGACGTCAGCAGCGACTGGCAGGACAAAGGGCTGGCGGCATATGTGAACGTCAATCGCGATACTGCCAGCCGGCTGGGCATCACCATGTCCGACGTGGACAACGCGCTCTATAACGCCTTTGGTCAGCGCCTCATCTCCACCATTTATACCCAGGCGAATCAGTATCGCGTGGTGCTGGAAAACAACACCGATAACACGCCCGGCCTGGCCGCGCTGGACTCGGTGCGCCTGACCAGCAAAGACGGTGGTATTGTGCCGTTAAGCGCCATAGCCAGCGTGGAGGAGCGTTATACGCCGCTGTCGATTAACCATCTCGATCAGTTCCCGTCCACCACCATCTCGTTCAACGTACCGGACAACTATTCGCTGGGGGAGGCGGTCGAGGCCATTCTGGGCGCGGAGAAAGAACTCAACTTCCCGTCTGATATTCAGACCCAGTTCCAGGGCAGCACCCTGGCGTTCCAGGCTGCGCTGGGCAATACCATCTGGCTGATCGTGGCTGCGGTGGTGGCGATGTACATCGTCCTCGGGGTGCTGTACGAAAGCTTTATCCACCCAATCACCATCCTCTCCACCCTGCCGACCGCCGGGGTGGGTGCGCTACTGGCCCTGATGCTGGCGGGCAGCGAACTGGACGTCATCGCCATTATCGGCATCATTCTGCTTATCGGGATCGTGAAGAAAAACGCCATCATGATGATCGACTTCGCCCTTGCCGCCGAGCGCGAGCAGGGCATGTCGCCGCGAGACGCCATCTTCCAGGCCTGCCTGTTGCGTTTTCGTCCGATTCTGATGACCACGCTCGCCGCCCTGCTGGGCGCGCTGCCGCTGATGCTCAGCACCGGCGTCGGTGCGGAGCTGCGCCGTCCGCTGGGTATCGGCATGGTCGGTGGTCTGCTGGTGAGCCAGGTGCTGACGCTGTTCACCACGCCGGTGATTTACCTGCTGTTTGACCAACTGGCCCTGTGGACCAAAAGCCGCTTCCCGAAACGTGAAGAGGAGGCGTAAGTGAAGTTTTTCGCCCTCTTCATTTACCGCCCGGTGGCGACGATTTTAATCTCGCTCGCCATTACGCTGTGCGGCGTGCTGGGCTTCCGCCTGCTGCCGGTAGCCCCCCTGCCGCAGGTGGATTTTCCGGTGATCATGGTCAGCGCATCGCTGCCGGGCGCGTCGCCAGAGACCATGGCCTCGTCGGTTGCCACGCCACTGGAACGCTCGCTCGGGCGAATTGCGGGGGTCAACGAGATGACCTCCAGCAGCTCGCTCGGCAGCACGCGCATCATTCTGGAGTTCAGTTTCGACCGGGATATTAACGGTGCGGCGCGCGACGTGCAGGCGGCGATCAACGCCGCGCAAAGCCTGCTGCCGAGCGGAATGCCAAGCCGCCCGACCTACCGAAAAGCCAACCCGTCCGACGCGCCGATCATGATCCTGACGCTGACCTCGGACACCTATTCCCAGGGGCAGCTCTACGACTTTGCGTCGACCCAACTGGCGCAGACGATCTCACAAATAAACGGCGTGGGTGACGTGAGCGTTGGCGGTAGCTCCCTGCCCGCCGTGCGCGTCGGCCTGAACCCGCAGGCGCTGTTTAACCAGGGCGTGTCGCTGGATGACGTGCGCTCCGCCATTAGCAGCGCCAACGTGCGCAGGCCGCAGGGGGCGATAGAGAGCAACAGCCACCGCTGGCAGATCCAGACCAACGACGAGCTCAAAACCGCCGCCGAATATCAGCCGCTCATCATCCACTACAATAACGGCGCGGCGGTACGTTTAAGCGACGTGGCCAGCGTCACCGACTCGGTGCAGGACGTGCGCAACGCCGGGATGACCAACGCCAAACCAGCCATCTTGCTGATGATCCGCAAGCTGCCGGAAGCCAATATTATTGAAACGGTAAACAGCATTCGCGCGCGTCTGCCGGAGTTGCAGAAGACCATTCCGGCCGCTATTGATCTGCAGATTGCCCAGGATCGTTCGCCGACCATTCGCGCCTCGCTTGAAGAGGTGGAACAGACGCTGGTGATCTCCGTCGGGCTGGTGATCCTGGTGGTGTTCCTGTTTCTGCGCTCGGGCCGCGCAACGCTTATTCCCGCCGTTGCGGTACCGGTGTCGCTGATTGGTACCTTCGCCGCCATGTACCTGTGCGGCTTTAGCCTGAACAACCTGTCGCTGATGGCGCTGACCATCGCCACCGGCTTTGTGGTGGATGACGCCATCGTGGTGCTGGAGAATATTTCCCGCCATCTGGAAGCCGGGGTAAAACCGCTGCAGGCCGCCCTGCAGGGCACGCGCGAAGTGGGCTTTACGGTGCTCTCCATGAGCCTGTCGCTGGTGGCGGTATTCCTGCCGCTGCTGTTGATGGGCGGGCTGCCGGGGCGACTGCTGCGCGAATTTGCCGTCACCCTTTCGGTGGCTATCGGCATCTCGCTGATTATCTCGCTAACGCTCACGCCAATGATGTGCGGCTGGATGCTTAAGCGCAGCAAACCGCACTCGCAGCCGCGTCGTAAAGGGTTTGGTCGTTTCCTGTTGGCAATGCAGGAAGGGTACGGAAAATCACTGAAGTGGGTGCTCAACCACACGCGGCTGGTTGGTCTGGTGCTTGTCGGCACCATCGCGCTCAACGTCTGGCTGTATATCTCCATCCCGAAAACCTTCTTCCCGGAGCAGGACACCGGCGTGCTGATGGGCGGCATCCAGGCTGACCAGAGTATTTCCTTCCAGGCGATGCGCGGCAAGCTGCAGGATTTTATGAAGATCATCCGCGAAGACAAGGCGGTGGATAACGTTACCGGCTTTACCGGCGGGTCACGCGTTAACAGCGGGATGATGTTTATCACCCTTAAGCCGCGCGGCGAGCGCAATGAAACGGCGCAGCAGGTGATAGACCGGCTGCGAATGAAGCTCGCCAAAGAGCCAGGCGCCAACCTGTTTTTGATGGCCGTTCAGGATATCCGCGTGGGCGGACGTCAGGCGAACGCCAGCTACCAGTACACCCTGCTCTCTGACGATCTGGCCGCGCTGCGCGAGTGGGAGCCCAAAATCCGTAAAGCGCTGGCCGCCCTGCCGCAGCTGGCGGACGTGAACTCCGATCAGCAGGACAACGGGGCAGAGATGGCGTTGACCTACGATCGTGAAACCATGTCGCGGCTGGGCATTAACGTTGAAGCCGCCAACAGCCTGCTGAATAACGCCTTTGGCCAGCGCGAGATTTCCACCATCTATCAGCCAATGAACCAGTACAAGGTGGTGATGGAAGTGGACCCGCGCTATACCCAGGACATCAGCGCGCTGGATAAAATGTTTGTCATTAACAACGACGGTAAAGCGATCCCGCTCTCTTACTTCGCCAGCTGGCGGCCTGCTAACGCGCCGCTCTCTGTGAACCATCAGGGGCTGTCGGCAGCGTCCACAATCTCCTTTAACCTGCCCACCGGTTCGTCGCTTTCCGAGGCCAGCGAGGCCATCGACCGTGCCATGACCCAGCTCGGCGTGCCCTCGACCGTGCGCGGCAGTTTTGCCGGGACCGCGCAGGTCTTCCAGGAGACGATGAATTCGCAGGTGATTTTGATTCTGGCGGCCATTGCCACGGTCTATATCGTGCTTGGCGTGCTGTATGAGAGCTATGTTCATCCGCTGACCATTCTCTCGACGCTGCCGTCGGCAGGCGTGGGGGCGTTGCTGGCGCTGGAGCTGTTTGGCGCGCCCTTTAGCCTCATCGCCTTAATCGGGATCATGCTGTTAATTGGTATTGTGAAGAAAAACGCCATCATGATGGTGGACTTTGCGCTGGAGGCTCAGCGTAACGGCAACCTGACGCCAGAAGAGGCAATTTTCCAGGCCTGCCTGCTGCGTTTTCGTCCGATCATGATGACCACGCTGGCGGCGCTGTTTGGCGCGCTGCCGCTGGTGATCTCCGGTGGCGATGGTTCAGAGCTGCGCCAGCCGCTGGGGATCACTATTGTCGGTGGGCTGGTGATGAGTCAGCTCCTGACGCTCTACACCACGCCGGTGGTCTATCTGTTCTTTGACCGCCTGCGGCTGCGTTTTTCACGTAAAAACAGAACCACGGTGACCGGGTAAATGACTGATCTTCCCAGTAACGTTCGCTGGCAATTATGGATAGTGGCCTTCGGCTTTTTTATGCAGTCGCTGGATACCACCATCGTCAACACCGCCCTCCCCTCAATGGCAAAAAGCCTGGGGGAGAGCCCGCTGCACATGCATATGGTGATTGTCTCCTACGTGCTGACCGTTGCCGTGATGCTCCCTGCCAGCGGCTGGCTGGCGGACAAAGTGGGGGTGCGCAATATCTTCTTCACCGCTATCGTGCTGTTTACCGCGGGGTCGCTGTGTTGCGCGATGGCGAATACGCTGGATCAGCTGGTGATGGCACGCGTTCTGCAGGGCGTCGGTGGGGCTATGATGGTGCCAGTCGGGCGACTGACGGTGATGAAAATCGTCCCGCGCGAGCAGTATATGGCGGCAATGACTTTTGTGACCTTACCAGGCCAGGTGGGTCCGCTGCTTGGTCCGGCGCTGGGCGGCATACTCGTGGAATATGCCTCCTGGCACTGGATTTTCCTCATCAACCTGCCGGTGGGCATTATTGGCGCTATCGCCACCCTGGCATTGATGCCCAACTACACCCTGCAGACGCGGCGCTTTGATGTAATCGGTTTTCTGTTGCTCGCCACCGGTATGGCGACGCTGACCCTCGCTCTCGACGGGCAAAAAGGGCTGGGAATCTCCTCACTGACGCTCGCCATTCTGATCGTTATCGGGATGAGCGCCATTCTGTGGTATCTGTGGCATGCCAGAGGAAACGACCGGGCGCTGTTCAGCCTGACGCTGTTTAAAAACCCTACTTACCGGCTTGGCCTGTTCGGAAGTTTTGCGGGGCGCGTGGGCAGCGGCATGCTGCCGTTTATGACACCCGTGTTCCTGCAAATCGGTATGGGCTTTTCACCGTTTCACGCGGGGCTGATGATGATCCCGATGGTGCTGGGCAGCATGGGAATGAAGCGCATTGTGGTGCAGGTGGTTAACCGCTTTGGCTATCGCCACGTGCTGGTCACCGCCACGCTGGGGCTGGCACTGGTCAGCCTGCTGTTTATGGCCGTAGCGCTGATGGGCTGGTACTACGCCCTGCCGCTGGTGCTGTTCTGCCAGGGCATTATTAACTCCATGCGCTTCTCGTCGATGAACACCCTGACGCTGAAGGATCTGCCGGACGAACTGGCAAGCAGCGGCAACAGTCTGCTGTCGATGATCATGCAGCTCTCCATGAGCGTGGGGGTCACCATTGCCGGTTTACTGCTCGGCATGTACGGTCAGCACCATCTCAGCATCGACACGCCGGTGGCGCATCAGGTCTTTTTATACACGTATCTCAGCATGGCGGTTATCATCGCCCTGCCCGCTTTCATCTTCGCCCGTGTGCCGGATGATACCCGTAAGAACGTCGTTATCCGGCGCAGTAAGAGGAGTGGATCATGAAATTCTGGCGTCCGGGCATTACCGGTAAGCTCTTTCTGGCAATTTTTGCCACCTGTATTGTCCTGCTGATCACCATGCACTGGGCCGTGCGGCTCAGCTTTGAGCGCGGTTTTATCGATTACATTAAGCATGGTAATGAGCAGCGCCTGCAGGGTTTGAGCGATGCACTGAGCGAGCAGTATGCCCAGCACGGGAACTGGCGTTTTTTACGTAACAATGACCGTTTTATCTTCCAGATCCTGCGCTCGCTGGAGCACGATAGCGGCGATGACCGCCCCGGCCCGGGCATGCCGCCCCACGGCTGGCGCACCCAGTTCTGGGTGATCGACCAGGATATGCGCACGCTGGTTGGCCCACGTGCGCCCATTCCCCCGGACGGCACCCGGCGGGCAATCAAAGTGAATAACGCTACCGTCGGCTGGGTTATCGCCTCGCCAGTGGAACGCCTGACGCGCAACACCGATATCAACTTCGATCGTCAGCAGCGCCGGGCCAGTTGGCTGATCGTCATCCTCTCCACGCTGCTGGCCGCGCTTGCCACCTTCCCGCTGGCGCGGGGCCTGCTCGCCCCGGTGAAAAGGCTGGTGGAAGGTACGCATAAACTGGCCGCCGGGGATTTTTCCACCCGCGTGGACACGCGCAGCCAGGATGAGCTGGGTAAGCTGGCGCAGGATTTTAACCAGCTCGCCAGTACGCTGGAGAAAAACCAGCAGATGCGTCGCGATTTTATGGCCGATATTTCGCACGAGCTGCGCACCCCGCTGGCAGTGCTGCGCGGCGAACTGGAGGCCATTCAGGACGGCGTGCGCAAGTTCACGCCCGAATCCGTGGCCTCGCTGCAGGCGGAAGTGGGTACGCTGACCAAACTGGTAGACGATCTGCACCAGCTCTCCATGTCAGACGAAGGGGCGCTGGCCTATCAGAAAGCACCGGTGGACGTAATCAACATTCTGGAGGTCATCAGCGGGGCTTTCCGCGAACGTTTTGCCAGCCGCAACCTGACCATTGACCTCTCCCTGCCGGACAGCGCGGTGGTGTTTGGCGATAAAGATCGTCTGATGCAGCTCTTCAACAACCTGCTGGAAAACAGCCTGCGCTACACCGACAGCGGTGGCGGACTGCACATCTCCGGCAGACAGGAAAACGGCCGCTTCGCCCTCACCTTTGCCGACTCCGCTCCCGGCGTGCAGGATGCGCAGCTGGAAAAACTGTTTGAACGTTTTTATCGCACCGAAGGCTCCCGCAACCGTGCCAGCGGCGGCTCCGGGCTGGGACTGGCGATTTGCGTTAATATCGTCGAGGCGCACAATGGCACCCTGCGTGCCGCCCATTCGCCTTTTGGCGGGGTTAGCATTACAGTAGAGTTACCGCTGGAACGGGATTTATCGAGAGAAGCATGACCGAATTACCGATTGACGAAAACACGCCACGCATTTTGATTGTGGAAGACGAGCCTAAGCTTGGGCAGTTACTCATCGACTATTTACGTGCGGCCAGCTACGCCCCGTCGCTTATCAGCCATGGCGATCAGGTGTTACCGTACGTGCGCCAGACGCCGCCGGATCTGATCCTGCTGGATCTGATGCTCCCCGGAACGGATGGCCTGACCCTGTGCCGGGAAATTCGTCGCTTCTCCGACGTGCCGATCGTCATGGTGACGGCAAAAATCGAAGAGATCGACCGCCTGCTGGGACTCGAAATTGGCGCGGACGATTACATCTGCAAACCCTACAGCCCGCGTGAAGTGGTCGCCCGCGTGAAAACCATTCTCCGCCGCTGTAAACCGCAGCGCGAGCTTCAGGTGCTGGACGCCGAAAGCCCGCTGATTGTCGATGAGAGCCGCTTCCAGGCCAGCTGGCGCAGCAAGCTTCTCGACCTCACGCCTGCTGAGTTCCGCCTGCTGAAAACCCTTTCCCACGAGCCGGGGAAAGTGTTCTCTCGCGAGCAGCTGCTCAACCACCTGTATGACGATTACCGCGTGGTGACGGACCGCACCATCGACAGCCACATCAAAAACCTGCGCCGTAAGCTGGAGGCGCTCGACGCCGAACAGTCATTTATTCGCGCGGTGTATGGCGTGGGATACCGCTGGGAAGCGGATGCGTGCAGGATTGCATAGCTAAACGCCCCCTCACCCTAACCCTCTCCACAAAGGGGTGAGGGGCAAAGCTTTACCTCCCTGCCCCGCGGCGCTACAATGCCCGCCCTTAAAGTGGGGGATCTCCCCTTACCGCTGCACCTGGTGCACGCGGATCTGACCTGTCATCAGAACGAGAATAAACATGTTTAAACCGGAACTCCTTTCCCCGGCGGGAACGCTGCAAAATATGCGTTACGCTTTCGCCTATGGTGCCGACGCCGTCTACGCGGGCCAGCCGCGCTACTCGCTGCGCGTGCGCAACAACGAATTCAACCACGAGAATCTGCAGCTCGGCATCAACGAAGCGCATGCCCTGGGCAAAAAATTCTACGTGGTGGTCAACATCGCGCCGCACAACGCCAAGCTGAAGACGTTCATCCGTGACCTGAAGCCGGTGGTGGATATGGGGCCGGACGCGCTGATCATGTCGGATCCGGGTTTAATCATGCTGGTTCGGGAGAACTTCCCGGAGATGGATATTCACCTCTCCGTGCAGGCTAACGCCGTGAACTGGGCGACGGTCAAATTCTGGAAACAGATGGGGCTGACCCGCGTCATTCTGTCGCGTGAACTTTCCCTCGACGAAATTGAAGAGATCCGCACCCAGGTGCCGGATATGGAAATCGAAATTTTCGTTCACGGTGCGCTGTGCATGGCCTACTCCGGGCGTTGCCTGCTCTCCGGTTACATCAACAAGCGCGACCCGAACCAGGGCACCTGCACCAACGCCTGCCGCTGGGAATATAATGTCCAGGAAGGCAAAGAGGACGATATCGGTAATATCGTCCACAAGCATGAGCCAATCCCGGTTACGAACGTTGAGCCTACGCTGGGCATCGGCGCGCCAACCGACAGCGTGTTTATGATTGAAGAGGCCAAACGTCCGGGCGAGTACATGACCGCCTTTGAAGACGAGCATGGCACGTACATCATGAACTCAAAAGATCTGCGCGCCGTCGCCCACGTTGAACGTCTGACCCAGATGGGCGTGCACTCCCTGAAAATTGAGGGCCGCACCAAATCCTATTACTACTGCGCGCGTACCGCACAGGTGTACCGCAAAGCGATTGACGACGCGGCAGCCGGTAAACCGTTCGACACCAGCCTGCTGGAAACTCTGGAAGGTCTGGCGCACCGCGGCTATACCGAAGGTTTCCTGCGTCGTCATACCCATGACGACTACCAGAATTACGAGCATGGCTACTCCGTGTCCGAGCGTCAGCAGTTTGTCGGCGATTTTACCGGCGAGCGCAAAGGTGCGCTGGCCGCCGTGGCGGTGAAAAACAAGTTCACCAAAGGCGACAGCCTGGAGCTGATGACCCCGCAGGGCAACATGAACTTCACGCTGGAACACCTGGAGAACGGCAAAGGCGAAGCGATTGAGGTTGCGCCGGGCAATGGTCATACCGTCTGGCTGCCGGTACCGGAAGAGGTGGAGCTGGAGTTTGCCCTGCTGATGCGCAATTTCAACGGTGAAAGCACCCGAAATCCGCATAGTAAATAGTCAACCAGGGAAATTTTTTCGCGCCGGGAAAATTCTTAGAATCGGATCACATACCGCTTCGTTCAATACGGGTATTATCCCCAGCGCTGAAAAACATAACCCATAAATGCTAGCTGTACCAGGAACCACCTCCTTAGCCCGCGTAATCTCCCTTACGTGGGCTTATTTTTTTAATGCTCTGTTTTTCGCCATTCTGCTGCACTTGCATGGAACATCTCCTGAGGAAATAAAATTACACTTTTGATGCCTGTAGGCGATCGCATCACCTTGTTTCTGCAACAATCCATTTGAATCAAAAGAAGTCAGGCCTTACCATCAATAACCACTCAAACAGCAAGGGATTCTATATGTACACCTATAAGATGGTTCAGATTCCACCAAACATTTCTATCAAGGCAAAGGATAATAAAGATGGCATTGCAGCAGCGTATTTAGAGCAAGAAGTGAATTCCTGGGCTGCCGAAGGGTGGGAATTCCAGCGCGTTGATACAATCGGTATAGAAGAGCGGCCAGGGTGCTTTGGCGGAAATAAATCAACATTGACCCACTATTATGTCATTACTTTCAGAAAAGAAGTGACAGATGCTTAAATGGCTTAGCATACATTTCATACTCTTATACCGTAACCATGCCCCAATGAGTATCCGTAATCGCTGCCGCCATACTCCTTCCTGCTCAAAGTACACGCTGATTAGCCTGAAGCGGTTCGGTTTTCTGAAAGGGTGGAGATTGGGATTACAACGCATTTATCGCTGTCGTCCTCCTCATGGAGGTTTCGATTACCCTCCTCATAAATGAGTCTAAATTGGAAAGGCCTCCAGATAAAATTGGCGGCCTTATTTTTCCCTTTCATCCTGTTCTTACCCGCTTTTTTCCGCACTGCTATACACTCTTACTAACGCTAAAAAAGGGAGCAGCGAGGATGGCAACCTATCCAGACAGTTTATTGATTCTAAATGGTAAAAGTGCAGGCAACGATCTGCTGCGTCAGGTAATCACTGATTTGCGGGAAGATGGGGCGCGGATCCATGTACGGGTCACGTGGGAAAAAGGCGACGCGGCACGGTATATCCATGAAGGCCTGACGCTGGGCGTCGAGACTATTATCTCCGGCGGCGGCGACGGCACCATCAATGAGATCGCCTCTGCGCTTGTCGACCTGCCCAGCGAAGACCGTCCGGTGATGGGCATTTTACCGCTCGGTACCGCCAATGATTTTGCCACCAGCGCTGGCATTCCGGAGGAGTTGAGTAAAGCCCTGCAACTGGCGATCCTCGGCAAAGCTACCGCCGTGGACATTGCGCAGGTGAATGACAAAACCTGCTTTATCAACATGGCGACGGGCGGGTTCGGCACGCGGATCACCAGCGAAACACCGGAAAAACTCAAAGCGGCGCTGGGCGGTGTCTCTTATCTGATCCACGGCCTGATGCGCATGGACACCCTCAAGCCTGACCGCTGCGAAATTCGCGGCGAGGATTTCCAGTGGCAGGGAGACGCGCTGGTGATTGGCATTGGCAACGGTCGTCAGGCAGGCGGCGGGCAGCAGCTTTGCCCGGAGGCGCTGATTAATGACGGTCAGCTTCAGCTGCGTATTTTCACCGGCGACGGCCTGCTGCCCGCGCTATTTACCACGCTGACGCAGCCCGAAGAGAGCCCAAACATTATTGCCGGAAAATCCGCGTGGTTCGAAGTGAATGCCCCGCACGGGATGACGTTTAATCTGGATGGGGAACCGTTGAGCGGGGAGCATTTCCGCATAGAGGTATTGCCCGGCGCGCTGCAGTGCCGGTTGCCGCCGGATTGTGTGCTTCTGCGCTAATCCCCTCACCCCAGCCCTCTCCCAAAGGGAGAGGGAGAGTGAGGCGTCAGGCGATCGTCACTTTACTGTCCAGATAAACATCCTGAACTGCATTGATCAGCTTCACGCCGTCAGCCATCGATTTCTTAAACGCTTTACGGCCAAGTATCAGCCCCATACCGCCTGCGCGTTTGTTGATAACCGCCGTGCGTACCGCGTCAGACAGGTCAGTATCTCCACCCGCCGCACCGCCGGAGTTAATCAGCCCGGCGCGTCCCATGTAGCAGTTCGCCAGCTGGTAGCGCACCAGGTCGATCGGGTTATCGCTGGTCAGTTTGCTGTAGACACGGTCATCGGTATAACCGAAGTTCACCGCCTTATAGCCGCCGTTATTCTCGGCCATTTTCTGCTTCACGATGTCAGCGCCAATGGTTGCGGCCAGGTGGTTCGCCTGACCGGTCAGGTCAGCTGAGACGTGGTAATCCACCCCGTCTTTTTTAAACGCGGAGTTACGCAGATACGCCCACAGCACGGTCACCATCCCGAGCTCATGTGCGCGTTCAAAGGCAGCGGAAATCTCTTCAATCTGACGACGGGACTGCTCAGAGCCGAAGTAGATCGTTGCCCCAACCGCTACTGCGCCCATATTGAACGCCTGCTCTACGCTGGCGTAGAGGGTCTGGTCATATTCGGTTGGGTAGCTGAGCGTCTCGTTGTGGTTCAGTTTGACGAGGAAAGGAATGCGGTGGGCATAACGCCGTGAAACAGACGCCAGCACGCCATAGGTAGAGGCCACACAGTTACAGCCTGCTTCAATCGCCAGCTCAACAATGTTCTTCGGATCAAAGTAGAGCGGATTGGCTGCAAAGGAGGCGCCTGCCGAGTGCTCAACGCCCTGGTCAACCGGCAGAATCGAGAGATACCCGGTACCGCCCAGCCGCCCGGTATTATAGAGCGTCTGCATATTTCTCAGCACGGCCGGTGGACGGTTGTTATCCACCATCACGCGGTCAACGTAGTCGTGGCCGGGCAGATAAAGCTGGTCTGCTGGAATGGTCATACAACGATGCTGTAAAAGGCTGTCGGCGTCTTTGCCAAGCAACTGCGCAATATCAGTCATAGCGATGCTCCCGTAATTCCGACGTCATGTCGGTGAGTGTTTATCCAGACCCACATTTTTATGGGCAGACTAAGCCTGGTACCGACTTAACAGATTTTCCAGCATTTGCATTTTTTTTCAGCACAATCTGCTGGCTCGATTCGTGTACAACAAAACTGTTACATTGATCAAACAATCACCACAAAGGTATTTTAAAGGTATTATTGAATGGTATGTTAAAGGCGTACTCTCACTGACATGCAGGATTAAACAATGAAAACGAAAGTCCAACTGTCATTCATGATGTTTGTTGAATGGTTTATCTGGGGAGCGTGGTTTGTGCCGCTGTGGCTATGGCTGAGCAAAAGCGGCTTTACCGCCGGGGAGATTGGCTGGTCCTACGCCTGTACGGCCATTGCGGCGATCCTGTCGCCTATTCTCGTCGGCTCGCTGACCGACCGCTTCTTTGCCGCCCAGAAAGTGCTGGCGGTGCTGATGTTTGCCGGTGCCGTTCTGATGTACTTCGCCGCACAGCAAACCCAGTTCAGCACCTTCTTCCCGCTGCTGCTGGCCTACTCTCTTACCTATATGCCCACCATTGCGCTGACCAACAGTATTGCCTTCGCCAACGTCGATGACGTGGAAGCCGATTTCCCGCGTATTCGCGTGATGGGCACTATCGGCTGGATCGCCTCCGGTCTGGCATGCGGGTTCCTGCCGCAGATGCTGGGCTATAGCGATATCTCTGATACCAATATTCCGCTGCTGATGACCGCAGCCAGCTCTGCCCTGCTGGGTGTGTTTGCCCTTTTCCTGCCGAATACGCCGCCGAAAAGTACCGGCAAGCTGGATTTCAAAGTGATGCTCGGTCTGGACGCGCTGATCCTGCTGCGCGACAAAAACTTCCTGGTATTCTTCTTCTGCTCTTTCCTGTTCGCGATGCCGCTGGCCTTCTATTACATCTTCGCCAACGGCTATCTCACCGAAGTGGGGATGAAAAACGCCACCGGCTGGATGACGCTCGGCCAGTTCTCTGAAATCTTCTTTATGCTGGCGCTGCCGTTCTTCACTAAACGCTTTGGTATTAAGAAGGTCTTACTGCTGGGCCTGCTCACGGCCGCCATCCGCTACGGTTTCTTTGTTTACGGTGGCGCGGAACAATACTTCACCTATGCGTTGCTGTTCCTCGGCATTCTGCTGCACGGGGTGAGCTACGACTTCTACTATGTAACCGCGTATATCTACGTGGATAAAAAAGCGCCGGCGCATATGCGTACGGCTGCGCAAGGCCTGATTACGCTGTGCTGTCAGGGCTTTGGTAGCCTGCTGGGTTACCGCCTGGGCGGCGTGATGATGGAAAAAATGTTCGCTTACAAAGAGCCGGTGAATGGGCTGACCTTCAACTGGGCCGGAATGTGGACATTCGGTGCGATCATGATTGCCGTGATCGCCGTGCTGTTTATGCTGTTTTTCCGCGAATCGGACAAAGAGATCACCGCAATTGAGGTGGTTGATGGCGATGCTGCGCTGACACAAGGGGAAGTTAAATGAAACAAGAACGTATTCTCGGTGCTCTTTACGGGCAGGCGTTAGGGGATGCGATGGGTATGCCCTCCGAGCTGTGGCCAAGAAAGCGCGTAAAAGCGCACTTCGGCTGGATCGACCGCTTCTTACCCGGCCCGGCAGAGAATAACGCGGCCTGCTATTTTAAGCGCGCGGAGTTTACCGATGATACTTCGATGGCGCTGTGCCTGGCCGATGCGATTATCGAATGCGACGGGGAGATTGACGCGGATATCATCGGCAAACACATCCTGAACTGGGCGCTGGATTTCGATGCCTTTAATAAAAACGTGCTGGGTCCCACCTCAAAAATCGCGCTTAACGCCATCCGCGACGGCAAACCCGTCAGCGAACTGGACAACAACGGTGTGACCAACGGGGCGGCGATGCGGGCTTCCCCGCTGGGCTGCCTGCTACCGGCGACGCGGCTGGAACATTTTGTCGGGCAGGTCGCGCTGGCCTCCAGCCCGACGCATAAATCGGACCTCGCCATCGCCGGGGCCGTGGTGATTGCCTGGGCGGTTTCGCGCGCCATCGACGGCGAGCGCTGGCAGAACATCGTCGATGCCCTGCCCGGCATTGCCCGCTACGCACAGGAGGCGAATACCACCACCTTCAGCGCCTCGCTGGCGGCTCGTATTGAACTGGCGCTTAAGACCGTGCGGGAAGCACACGGCATCGACTCCGCCAGCGAGCAGGTTTATCAGCTTATTGGTGCGGGCACCAGCACCATTGAGTCCGTTCCGGCGGCGATTGCGATGGTGGAGCTGGCCGGCACGGACCCAAACCGCTGCGCGATTTTGTGCGCCAACCTCGGCGGAGATACAGACACCATCGGGGCGATGGCAACGGCCATCTGCGGGGCACTGCACGGCGTGCAGGCGATTGACCCGGCGCTGAAGGATGAACTCGATACCGAAAACCAGCTCGATTTTGACTACTATTGCGAAAAACTGCTGCACTACCGGGAGCAAAGGGAGGGCGTATGAGTACGTTAGCCCAACGTCTTGAAACGTTACAGGCCACACGCCCGGTCACGGTGCTGGGCGCGGCGGTCATCGACGTGATCGCCGAGGCGTACGCCCTGCCCTGGCGCGGATGCGATATCGAGCTGAAACAACAAGGGGTGAATATCGGCGGCTGTGCGCTGAATATTGCCATCGCCCTGAAGCGACTCGGCATTGCGGCGCAAAACGCCCTGCCCGTCGGCCACGGCGTATGGGCGGAGATCATCCGTAACGCCATGGCAAGACAGGATCTGCACAGCGCCGTGGAGGCCGAAGCGGGCGATAACGGCTGGTGTCTGGCGCTGGTAGAGCCTGACGGCGAACGCACCTTTATGTCGTTTAGCGGCGTGGAGAACCAGTGGCAGCCGCACTGGCTGGATGGGCTGAACGTCCCACCGGGTAGCCTGGTGTATCTGTCCGGCTATCAGCTGGCATCGCCATCGGGCGAACTGCTCACACGCTGGCTGGAGTCGCTGGAAAACGTCACCGCGTTTATCGATTTTGGCCCCCGCATTGCCGATATTCCCGACGCGCTGATGGCGCGGATCATGGCCCTGAAACCCATCGTGTCGCTCAATCGTCAGGAGGCGCAGATTGCCGCGGAGCGCGCTGGCATGGACGTTGATACTTTAGGCGTGCAGTGGCAGCACCGTTATGGCGCCGCGCTGATTATTCGTCACGACAAAGATGGCGCAGCCTGGTATGAAGGCGACGCATCGGGTTATGTTCCTGCGTTTCCCGCCACCGTCGTCGATACCATTGGCGCAGGCGACAGCCATGCGGGCGGTACGCTTGCCGGTCTGGCGGCAGGATGGCGTCTGGCGGATGCCGTGACGCTGGGAAATGCGGTGGCGGCCTGGGTGGTCAGCCACCGCGGCGGGGATTGCGCGCCGACGCGCGAGGCCTTACTCCTCGCACACAAAGACGTATAGGTCGCTGCGACAGTAGCTGATGCTGTACTCAATCGGCCGGTGCTGCTGGTCAAGCGCAACCTGCTTGATCACCAGTACCGGTATTTTGTCATCCATACTGATATGCGCCTGAAACTCGCTGTCCGGCATCCGGGCGCTGACCCGGGAGCGGGTGCGTTGCGGAAAGATATTCTGGCTACGGAAGTAGTCGTACAGCGAGATGCCAATTGCGTCCGGGTCATGAATTAACTCAACCGGAACCCAGGACTCCTCAATCGACACCGCGTCATCGTCAACGTAACGAATGCGCTTAAGCAAGAATACCTCGCTGTCCGGGGGTACCGACAGCTGGCTGGCCACCTCTTCCGGACACTTCACCACCCGTTTATTCACCCATAGCGTGTTAGGTTTTTTACCGCGCAGCACCACCTGCTGGGAAAACCCGCGCGCTTCCTTGAGCGAATATTCAAAAATGTTGTTGATCTGTGTCCCGTAACCCCGGGCGCGCGTTACCACGCCCTCTTCTTCCAGCGCCTGCATCGCTTTGCGCACGGTAATGCGCGACACCCCGGTTAACTGGCTCAGATCGCGCTCGCCGGGCAGAATATTCCCGTGCTCCAGCACTCCGCTGCGTACCGCGTTTTTTACCGTTTCGGCAAATTTCAGATACAGCGGCATGTTGTCGGGCGCGGCGATCCGTTCATTCAGTTGAGCGATTAACCGGGTATGCGCTTGTTCCATCTCTGTTTTCTCAGGCGTGGTGTTTCCTGCCAGTATACTGGCTTACCACCATGCATGAAAATGATGAACCGGCCCAATACCGTGACCCACTTCCAGAGTATCGGCTTTTGCCAGCGCGGCCGAGAGCCACGTTTTGGCCTCGCGTACCGTATCGTCCCAGCTGTTGTGCCGTGGACGCAGCGCCGCCAGCGCGGCAGAGAGCGTGCACCCCGTACCGTGGGTATTTTTGGTATGCACGCGCGGGGCCGTGAAACGCAGTTCACCGTCGCGGGTAAAGAGCCAGTCCGGGCTTTCATCGTCATCGAGATGGCCGCCTTTCATTAGCACCGCGCCGCACCCCATCGCCAGCAGGGCGTTCCCCTGCTCTTTCATCTCACGTTCGTTCTGCGCGTGTGGCGCGTCTAACAGTGCGGCCGCTTCCGGCAGATTTGGCGTAATCAGCGCCACCTGCGGCAGCAGTTTCTTGCGCAATGTCTCAACAGCAGAGGCAGAGAGCAGCGGGTCACCGCTTTTAGCCAGCATCACCGTATCCAGCACCACATTTTGCACCTGATAACGTTGCAGCCGCTCGGCCACCGCTTCGACGATATCCGTTTCTGCCAGCATTCCAATTTTGGTGGTGTCGATGCGCACATCGCTGAATACCGAGTCCAGCTGTGCACCGACAAAATCAGGTTCGATACGGTAGACCGACTGCACGCCGCGCGTGTTTTGCGCCACCAGGGCGGTGATCACCGAGCAGCCGTAAGCGCCAAGAGCGGAGAACGTTTTCAGGTCGGCCTGGATACCGGCACCGCCGCTTGGATCGGTACCGGCAATCGTCAGAGCATTAATTCGTTTCATGCCTGTGCCTCCAGGTTATGCAGCGCATCAAGGAACGCGCTGGCAAAGCTGCCCGGCCCCTGAGACTGCGCAACGGCGATCGTTCCGGCACGCTTCATCCATCCGCAGGCAGCGGCAACATTATCCAGCCGCTCCCCCGGCAGGGAACAACTCGCCGCCACCACCGCCGAGAGCGCACACCCGGTGCCCACCACGCGGGTCATTAACGGATCGCCGCCCGCAACCATTCGGGTGCGCTGGCCGTCGGTGACGTAATCCACCTCCCCCGTAACTGCCACAATGGCATTGGTCTGGCGAGCCAGCGCCTGCGCGGCGGGTAGAGCGGCAGCGGCGGTGTCGGTGGTATCGACACCGCGCCCCCCTGCGCTCATCCCCGCAAGGGCGAGAATTTCCGACGCATTGCCGCGAATGGCGGCTGGTTTCAGGGCAAGGATTTGATGACAAAAGCGGGTACGGAACGCCAGGGCGCCCACCGCAACCGGGTCAAGCGTCCAGGGCTTGCCTGCCGCCACCGCGCTCTCAATAGCCCGACGCATCGACTGCGCGCGGGGCGTGGTGAGGGTACCGACGTTAATCAGCAGCGCATCGGCCATTCCGGCAAACTGCTCGGCCTCTTCGGCTTCAATTACCATTGCCGGAGAAGCGCCAAGCGCCAGCAGAACGTTGGCCGTAAAGGTTTGCACGACATCGTTGGTCATACAGTGCGTAAGCGGGGAACGGGTTCGGAAGTGATGTAAAACGTGTAAATCGAGCAGGTCAGGCTGCATAGGTTCGCTCCTGCCTTGCGTGAAGAAGCGATGACCAGGGGAGGCATCTGACTTCCCTACGCTGGCATTATCCAGATCAGGTAATACGGGTATTTCTCAGCCTTCACAAAGAAGGGCACCCCGAGTCAAAATACTTTTAACACAAACACTTAAATACAAACATTTGCTTGAATTTAGTGTAACCGTAGCGAAGGCCACGGTGCAAGGGGTTTCTACAAGGCCAGTCGCATGCAGCATGTGGCCGCAGCTTATCGTAGGGAGATCATTCCTGTATTTTTTAGCTATACGTTTCGCGATAATTAAATCATTGTTACCTAAACACGATAAATTCGTTGTTTTTAAACCGTTACAACATGATATTTTTTCATGTGGAAAATATTTTGCAGAGGCAATCATAAAAGTTTCATTCAAAACAAATAACGAAATCAATAGAAAGGAAAACCAAAAGACGCTTTAAATAAATTAATTAAACAGGCGTAATAATGTAATTTTTTGACGAAAACAGATAAGCAAGATTAATGTATTCTTAGTTTTACCCAAGAACACCCGTCAATCCCCATGAATATTAACTCCTTGTTTTATAATGAGTAGATCAATCCGCTCTCAAACTCCCCTTTTTAGCCATGCGTGCCAGCATTGATGAAGATCAATAAATAAAACGTGAATATCCGGGATAGTTGCTGCGCGTTACAAAAAAAGTGATTTAGAAAAAATCACCGTAACCTCCTTTTTTAAATTAAATATAACAAGACGTTATATCCTCCCGCCAGGATAGCGAAATAATTTTATTGATGAGAGTTTGGAAATGAAATGTATTAAAACCGCCATATCTGTTTTTATTTTAACTTCTGTTCCTGGCACAGCAGTTCTTGCCTCTACCTCGCCGGTTACATCCAGTTGGGGGGACGCATATATTTCCGCAAAGAATGAGCAATTTACTGCCACACCTGTTATTACCCTGCCGACGCAACAAACACCGGTTGCACCACAGCCAGTATTATTAGCCCCTCACCTGGACGGGCAGCATATTGAGCCTGGTCAGGCGCCCACGCCTGTTCTGCCGCCGCAGAAAACTCCCGTGAAACAAATTGCGGTTGACCCAATACAAACCTCTGTTGATGGTTCTGCAACGGCGTTGAAAACCGCGCAGGCAACACATTTAGACGGTCAACACAACCTGGTCATTAATGGTCGCGATGGCCGTCCGGGCAAAGACGGCGTGAC
Organism: Enterobacter cloacae complex sp. 309I3; assembly: GCF_050031595.1. NCBI lineage: Bacteria > Pseudomonadati > Pseudomonadota > Gammaproteobacteria > Enterobacterales > Enterobacteriaceae > Enterobacter > Enterobacter cloacae complex sp. 309I3. The sequence continues at coordinate 3,243,893 of NZ_JBLGWI010000001.1, forward strand.
GACGATTATCACCCGTAATGTCACTGATACAGCCGCCGTTAAACAGATCAATACGCTGACTACGCAAACAGCCGGGCAAGCACAGGAGCTCAACGCGGCCCGACAAATGCTTATTCAGCAGCAAAAAAGTTCTAACGCACAGTTTAAAAGCCTTAAAGACGACGTGGACGATAATAAAAAAGAGTCCCGTAGTGGAATCGCCGGTGCCGTTGCTATCGCTTCAATGCCGCAAGTCGAGCGGGATCAAACGTTTATGGTGAGTGCGGGTGCCGGGACTTTTCATGACGAAAGCGCCGTTGCGGTAGGCGCGTCCTTCCATGCGGGTGAACATGCCATTGTGAAAGCGGGTGTCACCACCACAACGAATAACGATTATGCTGTAGGGGCGGGTATAGGGCTTGGCTGGTAATTAAAAACAACCACATAGAGTAAAACCATTAATCGCAAGTTGCGTTTAAATTCCTGAAATAATTTAGATATCTGCTCTTACAATGACATGCTTTGTTTATATCAAAGCAAGAGCGCAATTAAATGATCTACTGGGGTGTAAAATTAAAATCATTTACTGGTCATTAGCGGTGATAGTTATTTTTATAATAATTATTATCATCACAGCATATATTAAAATTGAGATGTTAGCGCAATGAAAAAAACGATATTTACTGTAGTCATACTCGGCATAGCGTATTTTCTCGGCGGATGTGCAACAAAGGCGTCAAGGATGCAGGAGTGTCTTAATGAAGGCATTTCTAAAGACACCTGTTATCTCGCAGAATCACAACGCCAGGCAGCGATCAGCAACGCGTCGATGAATGCGGCTTTTGCGAATGCGGCTCATGCGGTGCAACATGCACAAATGACACATAAGCACAGAAAAGAGCTTACTCATTCAGGATGTACGCAGGTTGAGGAAGCTAACGGCGAATGCACTGCAAATTCAGATAAAAGTCAATCGCGTGATTTAAAACAGCTCTCCAGCGAGGCCGAAGCGGTAATGAACGGTACCATCGATGACGGTGCGGCATTCCTGCTGGGGCAAGGATGGAAACCAAACAACGGTAAATGGCATAAACAGGGATATATCTTAACGCTGGTGGTTGAAAAGGGAATTGTTGTGAACAGCCAGCTGTCAAAATGATGATCTAAACCGGCAACAATAAAGGGGTGGCTGCCCCTTTATTGCAAACTCACCATGCGAATGAACGGGAAGTCGTCACTCCAGCTGCCAGGCTCCGGCTTCGAATAATAACGCTGAGCCACCCCAGGCAAATACGTTTATTTCCCTTCGCCCTGCCTCAGGATAAATTCGGCTGCTTAAACACGCGTCGCCTTCATTGACAAAAACTTCCACGGATGAACTGTCGAAGAACAGACGCAGATTAAGCGTATTATCCAGGTTCAGCGCGACGCTTCGTGTCCCGCACAGGCCATACTGCGGATAGTTTCGCTCAAGAACCAGACGCTGCATTTGAGCATCCACGTAGACGCGCAGCCCCTCTCCCAGACTCATGCCGTACTGCTCGGCACTGCTATTGGCACAATCCCACTGCAGAATAACCTCCATCGCGTCGCAGCGCTCCACCAGAGCCATCTGCTGATGAGTCAGCGTACTGACCGGCCAGGGGAACCACGCTCGCCGGAGACCTTCGACCTCTCTGGCCGGTCGCATTTGCAGACGGTTATCCGCACTAAGCGTCAGTTCGCGCGGTAAAGAGAGCATGCCTGCCCAGCCGTCCTCCTGTTCCGGCTGGGAGGATTCCCACATGTCCAGCCAGCCGATAACGATGCGGCGACCATCAGGCGTGAGGAAACTTTGTGGCGCATAGAAATCATGCCCGCGATCCATCTCCACAAACTCACCTTCCCGCACAAAAGGCTGCCCGGGCTGCCACTCGCCCAACAGATAGCCGCTCTGGAAAAGATTACGATTTTTGAATCCTTCAGCGGCCATCCCCTGAGGCGAAAACATCAGCACGCGTTTGCCATTGAGCATGAAAAAGTCCGGGCATTCCCACATGTAGCCCATCTCTTTTTCAGCCACCGCCAGCACGCCCATATCCTGCCACTCACGCAGATCGGCAGAACGATAAACGCGCACCTGGCCCGTCTCACCGTCTCGTGCACCGACAACCATGTACCAGCTCTCCCCTTCACGCCACACCTTCGGATCGCGGAAGTGATGCAGACCTGGCGGGGTATCAACGATCATTCCCTGCCGGACAAAATGAATGCCGTCACGGCTGGTCGCCAGACATTGCACCTGGTAGAGATTCGCCTCGTCATCAGGATCGCCGTGGAATTTATGTCCGGTGTAAATCAGCGCCAGCGTATCGCCATCCACCACCGCCGATCCGGAAAAACAGCCATCCTTGTCTTCAGGCCCTTCCGGCGCCAGCGCAACGGGGAGATGTTCCCAGTGAACTAAATCCTTGCTGCGCGCATGGCCCCAGTGCATAGGCCCCCACTGGGTGGAGTACGGATGATGCTGGTAAAAAGCGTGATACCAGCCGTCAAACCAGACCAGGCCATTTGGGTCGTTCATCCAGCCAGCGCGCGCAGCGAGGTGGTAACGCGGATACCAGCGCAGGTTGAGCCCTTCGCGTCTGGACTGAAGTTCCTGCTCTGCTTTAGTAATTGAATACGCCATTTTTCTACTCTTTCGATCAGATGGTGGAAGGTTGCGGCATGAGCGGGTCTGAAGAGGATTTACCCGAGCGCAACAGGAAGATGGAGATAAACGTGGTGCTGAAAACTAACAGCCCCATAATGAGATAGGACTGGGCGAAGCCATATTTCTCATAGCTGTAACCCGCCAGCGGCGACAGGACCGAGGCGATCACTGAGCTGGTACAGGCAAAGCCCACCAGATAGAGGGTGGAAGAGAGCCGTTTATCGAAATGTAAGCTGTTGTATTTAAAAATTGAGACCAGCAAAACGGGCAGTTCGACCGCGTGCAATAGCTTGGTAATGGAGATCAGTACCGGCCCCTCAACCAGCCCCGAAGCCACCATACGCATCGCCATCACCATTCCCGCAAAAATCAGGCCATTCTTTGCGCCAAGGCGATTCACCAGCCATGGGGCGCAGAACATGCCCGCCGCCTCAAGAAAAACCTGGAAGGAGTTGAGATAGCCATACATGGCGTTTCCTTCCTGTAACGTCGGGAACTGGGAGGAGAAATAGACCGGGAACTGCTGGTCGTAAACGCCATAAATACAGGTGCCGATAACAAAAAATACCAGCGCCCAGAACCGCGGCAGCGTCAGCAGACGCAATGCATCTTCCAGCGTGACTTTACCGCCTGACACCGCTTCCTGCATGGCGTGCGGGGCGGAAGAGACCCTGAGACGCGCCAGCAAAACAAAAAACAGCAGTCCTGCAGAGCTCGCGACAGCGAAGTTCAGCTTCGGATTAATGTTAAACAGAAGTCCCGCGAAAAAGGTTGCCACCGCCCAGCCAAGCGATCCCCACATCCTCGCTTTGCCGAACTCAAACTGGCTCTGGCGGGCGACACGCTCGGTATAGGACTCCAGTACCCCTATCCCACCGTTAAACGTCAGGCCGATATAAATCCCGCCGAAAATACTGCCGAGTAAGACGTTAATCTGCAGCAGATAACCAAACAGCAAAAAGGCCGGACCAGAAAGAATGAGCAGGCTGGTCAGAAACCAGAGCAGGTTCTTGCGCAGACCAAGTTTGTCCTGAATGAATCCATAGCAGATTTGAGCGAAAAGCGCGGAGACAGAAAGCACGGCATAGATAATGCCGGTGTCGCCCGCTTTTAAGCCCACCTCCTGGTGGAGCCAGATGGAAAGCAAAGAGCCGGAAGAAGACCAGGTGACAAAAAAGAAAAACAGTAATGCGCTCAATAAGGGGTAGCTGTGAGAGTGATGCGTTTTCATCATGACATTCTCATGTTGGAGTAATGACAAAATGGTAACGTTAACATTGAGCACTGCTCATGCGGTTTGGATCAGATTCATGATGTTAATCACGAAAGTTAACGTTAACATTAAAGGAGTGAGATCGCGATCAACTATTCATCATTGATATTTGTCTGGCTTCACTCACATACCCACTTTCCTTTTACATCAGTAACTTAGTTGTATACTCTTTAACACGTGACATTAACGGAGTAAGAAAATGGCTTCCCTGAAGGACGTCGCAAAGCTGGCTAACGTATCGCTGATGACCGTCTCACGCGCGCTTAACAACCCGGAGCGCCTTAAACCGGAAACGTTGGCACGCGTACAGCAGGCTATTGAGCAGACTAGCTACGTACCCGATCTTTCCGCCAAGAAAGTACGCGGCGCGCATGCCTCGCCAAAAACCATAGGCGTACTGGCACTTGATACGGTGACGACACCTTTCTCGGTGGAGATTACGCTGTCCATTGAAGAGACGGCCCGGATGCACGGCTGGAACAGTTTCGTCATGAATATGTTTACCGATGACAACCCGGAGGCAATCGTCGATCTGCTGCTCTCTCACCGCCCGGACGGCATTATTTACACCACCATGGGATTACGTCAGGTTCCTCTCCCGGCCAAGCTCCTTACCCTTCCCTGCGTGCTGGCCAACTGCGAAAGTATCGATGAAAAGGTCGCCAGCTATATTCCTGATGATGAACAGGGGCAGTACGCCGCCGTACAGGCGTTACTCGCCGCAGGCTATCGACAGCCCCTGTGCCTGCATTTACCCGCAGATCATCTGGCCACAACCCGACGCCGTCACGGGCTGGAACGTGCATGCCGTGAAGCGGGGCTCGACCCGGACCGTCTGGATCATAGTTATATGGCGTTTGGGGACGAGCACTATCGCGACATTCCGTCAGTTCTGCAGGCGCACATTCAGAATGGCCTTCCCCAATTCGACTCGGTTATCTGCGGCAACGATCGTATCGCATTGATGGTTTACCAGACCCTGCTGGCGCAAGGAATTCGCATCCCTGAAGATATCGCGGTTATCGGCTATGACAATATGGTGGGCATTGGAGAACTCTTTCTTCCGCCTCTTTCAACGGTTCAACTGCCGCATTATGAAATTGGTCGCCTCAGTGCTCTGCATATTATTAACGGTGAAACCCATCGGGAAACCACGCGCGTTGAAAGTCCATTTTTAATGCGGAATTCCATTACGCATCTATGATGACCACCGCTTTTTAGCCCTGTCGCAGTAATAAGCAGGCTAAGGAGGCGGTCAACCTCCCTTTCAGGGAAAAATGGCACGATTTGTCACACTCTTTTTTATGATTTTACCCTCCGGGCAGTTAGCACGTAACCGGCTGTTTTTATTTGCCATAACGCATAATTTTCTTTCTCAAAACGGGGATATTCCGTCCCCTGTGCCCCATGTCACAAAACAGTAAACAAATTAACCATTGAGCCCCGTGGCAAAAGGCTCTATATTGGCGGCGTTTTTTTCAGGCCCCATCTGTTTTTTAACTTTTTATTCAATCGTGGCTCATAACGAAGCGGCGGTTGTAGGAGTGATATGATGACGGATAAAGTCCGTATTGACACCGTAGATGCCCACAAAAGCAACGAAACCTATCTGGCCCGTCAGGCCGAGTTTGAATCTAACGTCAGGAGTTATCCGCGCAAACTGCCTTTAGCCATCACTAAAGCAGAAGGCGTGTGGATCACCGATGCAGATAATAAAGAATACCTTGACTGTTTAGCAGGCGCAGGCACTCTCGCGCTTGGCCATAACCACCCTGATGTGCTGAAAAGCATCCAAAATGTCATTACCAGCGGCTTGCCGTTACATACTCTGGATCTGACTACGCCTCTGAAAGACGCGTTTTCCGAATACCTGCTCTCTCTGCTGCCTGGTCAGGGCAAAGAGTACTGCCTGCAGTTCACCGGTCCATCCGGTGCTGACGCCGTGGAAGCGGCGCTGAAGCTGGCGAAAAAAGTCACCGGCCGTAGCGGTATCATCAGCTTCTCGGGTGGTTACCACGGTATGACTCACGGTGCACTGTCCGTGACCGGTAACCTGTCTCCGAAAGAAGCGGTAGACGGTATGATGCCAGAAGTGCAGTTCATGCCTTACCCACACCAGTACCGTTGCCCACTGGGTATCGGCGGTGAAGCGGGCGTGAAAGCGCTGACCTACTACTTCGAAAACCTGATCAACGACGTTGAAAGCGGCGTGCGTAAACCTGCTGCGGTAATCCTGGAAGCCGTTCAGGGTGAAGGCGGCGTGAACCCGGCTCCTGTTGAGTGGCTGCAGCGCATCCGTAAAGTGACTCAGGAACACGGCATTCTGCTGATCCTGGACGAAGTTCAGGCAGGCTTTGCCCGTACCGGTAAATTCTTCGCGTTCGAACACGCTGGCATCGAGCCAGACATCATCGTGATGTCCAAAGCCGTTGGCGGCGGTCTGCCACTGGCTGTGCTGGGTATCAAAAAGCAGTTCGATGCATGGGCACCAGGTCACCACACCGGCACCTTCCGCGGCAACCAGCTGGCGATGGCAACCGGTCTGACGACGCTGAAGATCCTGAAAGACCAGAACATCGCTGGCAAAGTGGCTGCACAGGGCGAATGGCTGAAAGGCCAGCTGAACGAGATGGCGAAACGCTATCCGGTTATCGGCCACGTTCGCGGTCTGGGCATGATGATCGGTATTGAGATCGTTAAGCCACACGAAGCCGCTGACCACATGGGTTGCTTCCCGGGTGATGGCGAGCTGTCTGCACTGATTCAGAAGAAGTGCTTCGAAGCCGGCCTGATTCTGGAGCGCGGTGGTCGTAACGGTATCGTTCTGCGTCTGCTGCCTTCTCTGCTGATCAGCGATGATGAGCTGAAAGTCTTCCTGGATAAATTCGAGCAGGCACTGCTTGCTGCGGGCGTTCGCCCGGCGTAACCGGAGTTGTTGATTACGATGTCTGATTCAAACCCAATTTTGTTCTCCTCTGCGCAGAGCATTGAAGCTTACCAGCAGGCGATTGAACAAAGCACTCAGGCTGTGATGCAGTGGCTGAAACAGCCTGAGATGTATCAGGGCAAAACGGTCGCGGAACTGCGCGATCGCATTAAGCTGGATTTCAACCCGAAAGGGCTGGGCAACGAAGCGGCGATTGAACGCGCCGTGGAGTTCTTCCTGAAAGACAGTTTGTCCGTTCATCACCCGCAGTGTGTGGCGCACCTGCACTGCCCAAGCCTGGTCGTTAGCCAGGCGGCGGAAGTGCTGATTAACGCCACTAACCAGAGCATGGACTCCTGGGATCAAAGCCCGTCCGCAACCATTATTGAGATCAAACTGATCGAATGGCTGCGTACCCGCGTGGGTTATCAGGCTGGCGACGCGGGTGTCTTCACCAGCGGCGGCACCCAGAGCAACCTGATGGGTCTGATGCTGGCACGTGATGCGTTCTTCGCACGTCAGGGCCACTCTGTCCAGCAGGATGGTCTGACGGGCGATCTGCGTAAGATCCGCGTACTGTGCTCCGAAAACGCGCACTTCTCCGTGCAGAAAAACATGGCGCTCATGGGTCTGGGTTATCAGTCCGTCGTGCAGGTGAAAACTGACGAATTCTCTCGCATGGATCTGACCGATCTGGCGGCGAAAATCGAGCAGTGCAACGCCAACGGCGAACAGATTCTGGCGATTGTCGCGACAGCCGGAACCACCGATGCCGGTGCTATTGACCCGCTGCGTGCCATTGCTGAACTGGCGGCGAAACAGAACATATGGGTACACGTTGATGCGGCCTGGGGCGGCGCACTGCTGATGTCTGAGCAGTATCGTCACTACTTGGACGGCATTGAACTGGTGGATTCCGTTACTCTGGACTTCCACAAACAGTTCTTCCAGACCATCAGCTGCGGTGCATTCCTGCTGAAGGAAGCGCGCCACTATGAACTGATGCGCTATCAGGCGGCTTACCTGAACTCTGAGTTCGACGAAGAAGCCGGTGTGCCGAACCTGGTATCCAAATCGCTGCAGACCACACGCCGTTTCGACGCGCTGAAGCTGTGGATGAGCCTGGAAGCACTGGGGCAGGAGCAATACGCGGCGATTATCGATCACGGCGTGACGCTGGCGCAGCAGGTTGCAGCTTATGTGAAAGAGCAGCCCGCTCTGGAACTGGTTATGCAGCCACAGCTGGCAAGCGTGCTGTTCCGCTTCCGTGGCGAGGTGCAGGCAGATGATGCAGGTATCGCCCTGCTGAACCAGAAAATTGGTGATGCGCTGCTGGAGTCCGGCCGTGCAAACGTCGGCGTGACCGAGCATAACGGCGTGACCTGTCTGAAGCTGACGCTGCTGAACCCAACCGTGACGCTGGAGGATATCAAAACCCTGCTGTCTCTGGTTGAGCGTACTGCGCAGGAAGTTCTGGCGAAGTAATACACAGCCCCTCTTCCACCGGAAGAGGGGCTATTTTTATAACCCTGCCCACCACATCCTGACTTTTAATCCCCAGTAGCTTGTCCAGCCCGTTGTTGTACTGACGACATTGCCTTTAGAGACCAGCACCAGCGTCGGCGTTACGCTAACCTGCCATTGCTGTGACAGCGCACCGTTTTCGTCATTAATCACCGGCATTTTCAGCTGCTTCTTTTCGACCCAGCGCGCAAGCTTAGCGTCATCACCAGAGCGCATGGCAATACTCACCACGTTCCCGCCCTCTTCTGCCAGCCTATTGACCGCAGGCGTGGTATAGCGACAGATGCTGCACCAGGTCGCCCAGACGTAAATCAACAGCGGCCGATCCTGACTGAGTGCGGCAATGTCATGTACTGAGCCATCAATGCCCTGCATCGGAGTAGCGCTAAACGTGGCGGGTAATGTCGGCTTGCGGTACTGATCCACACCCCACATCACGGCCAGCACCAGCAGTACGAGTATGATCCCTTCCCGCGCCCAGCGGCGCAGTTGGCTGAATTTGCGGTTTTCCATTGTGACCTCGTGATTTAACGAAAGTCATCTTAGCGAGCTGCGCGCCGTTTCGCTGTAAAGAAGTGTCGCCCTACCTGGTGCGTAAGGTATCAACCATCAGGGTAAAGCAGGACTCAATGAGCGGAGGCAGCGCCTGCGGGGCACGCATCAGCGCCACCGTGCGCGCCAGGGCCGGTTGCTGAAGGTGAACCACCTTAAGCTGCGGGTCCTGCAGGTGGGTGGTGTAAAGCTGAGGCAATATCCCCACGGCAAGCTTCGAGCGCACCAGCCCGTATAATGTCTCGATATAGTCCACCTGATAACGGGTCTGCAGGGACAGACGGTGGCTTTCGGCAAGCGCATTGACCAGCCGCTGAATATTGCCTTTTGAGAAAACGGCAATATCCCGGCCCACCAGCTGTTTCCAGGGAACATGTGCCGACGCGGCGAGCGGATCGTCGCAGTGCAACACGGCCACAAACGGATCCTCCTGCAGCGGGAACACGTCCAGCTGTTCGGGTACCGAGTTGTCCAGCGCCCCGATGCCAAAATCAATCTGCCCTTTCAGCAGTTGCGCCACCAGCGCATCGTTGGTCTGGTCGTGAAACTCCACCCGCAGGCGCGGAAAAGCCTGCGCCAGCGTCTGCGGCAGCAGCGGAAACAGTAGCGAACTGACTGAAGGCACCAGACCGATCCGCACCGTGCCGTCGCCGCCGGCCTGCACAATCTGCTGCATATCATCAAACGCCAGCTGCGCCACGCTGAGCACCCGCTGCGCGTGTGGCAAAATGGCGTGCCCCAGCTCGGTCAGCGTGACCGCCGACGCGGTACGGTTAACCAGTTTACCGCCGAGCACGGTTTCGATTTGTCGCAGGGCGCTGCTGAGCGCCGGCTGGCTGATGGCCAGTTTACTGGCGGTATCCGTAAAATGACGCAGCTGCGCCAGAGTGACAAAATACTGTAGCTGCCGAAGGGAGAGCGCAGGCAAGCGCTGCCAGGGTTCCGTCATCATTATCCATTACACGCGTCACAGAATAACCCGGGGTTATCGGGCGATAAATTTTATCAGCTGGGCAAACGTTTGCCGGGTGCATAGAGTAACGTCAATATTTCAATGCTGGAACTGTTAATTGCATGACTGCCGAAACCCGACGCCGCGCCGTGAAGGCTGCACGAGGCGAAACGCCGTTTGACCTGTTGCTTACGCATACCCGAGTTATTGATATGGCAACCGGTGAGATCCGCGACGCGGATGTGGGCATCGTCGGCTCGCTTATCGCCAGCGTCCATCCACGCGGCAGCCGCAACGATGCGCTTGAGACGCATGACCTGAACAACCAGTTTCTCTCTCCAGGGCTAATGGACACGCATGTTCACCTTGAAAGCTCGCACCTGCTGCCCGCCCGCTACGCAGAGATCGTACTGGCGCAGGGCACCACCGCGGTGTTCTGGGATCCGCACGAGCTGGCGAACGTGCTGGGCATTGAGGGCGTCCGCTTTGCCATTGAGGCGAGCCGCAACCTGCCACTGCAGGTAATGGTCGCGGCGCCATCGAGCGTCCCTTCCACACCGGGGCTGGAGATGTCCGGCGCAGACTTTGCGGGCGAAGAGATGAATACCCTGCTTGGCTGGCCCGAAGTGCGCGGCGTGGCGGAAGTGATGGACATGAACGGGGTGCTGAATGGCAGTCAGCGTATGCTGGAGATCCTGCAGGCCGGGCTGGAAAGTGGGAAGCTGATTGAAGGTCACGCGCGTGGTCTGAGCGGCGCGGATTTACAGGCGTATCTGGCGGCGGGCGTCACCTCCGATCATGAACTCACCTCCGCCGACGATGCGCTGGAAAAATTACGCGCCGGGCTGACGCTGGAGATCCGCGGCTCGCATCCTTATCTGCTGCCTGATATCGTCAGCGCGCTGAAAACGCTGCCGCATCTGTCGTCACAAATCACGGTCTGCACTGACGATGTCCCACCGGACATCCTGATGGAAAAAGGCGGAATCATCGCCCTGCTCAACCTGCTGATTGAACATGGCCTTCCGGCGACGGACGCGCTGCGGTTTGCCACCCTGAATGCTTCCCTGCGCCTGCAGCGTAACGATCTCGGGCTGATTGCCGCGGGTCGTTGTGCGGATCTGGTGGTGTTCGATTCACTGGATAAACTGACGGCTCGCCGGGTGTACGTCGCCGGAAAATGCATTGCCCGTGACGGAGCGATGATCGAGCCGATTGTTGATACGCCCCTGACGCTGCCCCGGGATACCGTGCGCCTGTCGTCGCTGACCGCCAGTGATTTTTACATGCGCATCGACAACGCAAACCACGGTGTGGCGCGCCTGCGTCATATCAGCGGCGCACGTTTTACCCGCTGGGGAGAAACCGACGCCCGGGTACGTGACGGACGCGTTGAGATACCGGCTGGTTTTAGCCTGATTTGGGTTCAGCACCGCCACGCGCGCCATGCGGCAAAACCGCAAATCGCCCTGCTGGAAGGCTGGGGAGAGCTGCGGGGGGCCATTGCCACCAGCTACTCCCACGATTCACACAACCTGGTGGTACTGGGACGCAATCCTGATGACATGGCACTGGCCGCCAACACGCTGATCCAAAGCGGTGGCGGGATGGCGCTGGTCCAGAACGGGGACGTGATCGCCCATGTGGCGATGCCCATTGCGGGGATGTTGTCAGAACTCGCCCCTGCGGAACTGGCGCGCCAGTTTCGTGAACTGCGTGAACGCAGCAGCCAGATTGCCGACTGGGAGCCGCCATACAGAGTATTTAAAGCCATTGAAGGGACGTGCCTTGCCTGCAACGCCGGGCCGCATTTAACCGATCTTGGACTGACCGATGGCAGCACGCGCCAGATTGTCGATCCGCTGATTTCTTACCGGGAAACCCCGGACACCACACAATAATACCGAAGGAGAGCCGGATAATGGCCGACAATACCGTTAATTCGCCAGCACCAGGGAACTGGCTTGAACGTCGTTTTTCACTGCATACGCGCGGCAGTACCGTGCGCACAGAGTGTCTGGCCGGTCTCACCGGTTTTCTCGCCGCCGCCTATTTGCTGGTGGTCATCCCGGGGCTGTTGGCCGTGGGCGGGATGGATAAAGGCGCGGCGACCACCGGCACCATTTTGGTGTTTGTGGCCGGTACGCTGCTGATGGCGTTTTACGCCAACCTGCCGTTTATTGTCGGGCCCGGCATTGGTGGCTCGGTGCTGGTTGGGGTAACGCTGGCGGGCAGTGAAGGCATCGGCTGGCAAATTGGTCTGGGCATTGCCTGCTGGTCGGGAATTTTGTTCTTCCTGCTCACCCGTTTTGGCCTGCGAGAGGTTGTGACCCGCTCCGTACCGCAGTCCATCAAACTGGGACTGACGGCCTCTATCGGTCTTTTTGTCGCCGTACTGGGCTTTCGCAATGCCGGGCTGGTGCTGGCTAACGCAAAAACGAACGCGCTGATGCTGGGTGATTTTCTCTCCCCAGGCGCGCTGGTGGCGCTCAGCGGTCTGTTCCTCGCCATTGCCCTGCAGGCGCGTCGCATTCCGGGCGCCATTTTGTGGGCCATTTTATTTGCCACCCTCGTGGGCATTCCGATGGGGGTGACTCACCTTCCTGCCAGCTTTATTGACATGCCTCATTCACTGACGCCGGTGCTGGGCCATATCGACATGCTGGGCGCGCTGAATATTGCCTTCCTGCCGTTCCTGTTTGTCTTTTTCGCATCGGAGTTTTTCTCCACCATGGGCACCACGCTGGCGGTGGGAGGTGAAGCCGGGCTGCTGGATGAAGAGGGCAATATGGCAAACATCAATCGCCCGTTTATGGTGGACTCGATTGCCGCCGCGATTGGCCCCTGGGTGGGTATTCCTGCCGCCACGGCGCTGATTGAATCCTCCGCGGCCGCAGAAGCGGGGGGGAAAACCGGCATGACGGCGCTGGCCGCTGCGGTCATGTTCTTGCTGATGCTGCTGTTTACGCCCGTTGCGCTCATGATCCCAAAAGAAGCCACCGCCCCTGCCCTGATCCTGATCGGCCTGAATATGTTCAGCGGCCTGCGTAAGGTGGATCTGGCAAACTTCACCGACGGGCTGCCGGTGCTGATGATGGTAATGATTACTCTGATTGCCAACAGCTTCGGGACAGGGATTGCGGGAGGGCTGCTGTTTTACATCGTCATTAAAGCGATTGCAGGAAAATGGCGAGAAATCCCCGTTGGTCTTTGGATCCTCGCCATTCCGCTGGTGTATTACTTTGCCACGCTGGTGAAGCACTAATCCTTGTGCGGTTGCCGTGCCGGGCGTTGGCCATACTCGTAATGGCCATAGCCTGCACGGTAATACAGCGCTGCCGATTTCACCACATCGTTCAGCACGGTGCCGTTGATATGCGCCCCCGTTTGCTGCAAACGCTTAATGCTGTTCTCCATCTCTTTGAGGCTGGTTTTACCATAGCGGGCCACCAGCAGCGAGGTGGCGGCCACCGGGGCAGCCACTGAGGCGTCCGTTACGGCCAGCACCGGCGGGGTATCGAGGATCACAAGATCATAATGCTCGTCTGCCCAGGTCATTAATGCCCTGAAGCGTTCGCTCATCAGCAGTTCAGAGGGGCGTAACGGAACCGGCCCGCAGGTCAGCACATCAATGTTGCCTTTCTCATAGCGCTGAATCGCCGCCTGGAAATGACATTTTCCGTCAAGCACGTCGGAAAGCCCGGAATGGTTTTTCAGATCGAAGATGTTGTGTACATAGCCTTCGCGCATATCCGCATCAATGAATAACACCCTGAGCCCGGCCTGCGCCTCAATCGCGGCCAGCGAGGTGCTGACAAGGGTTTTACCGCAGTCCTGCGTTGGGCCTGAAATCATCACGATCCGGTTAGCGGCATCCTGCAAGGTGAAATGCAGGCTGGTGCGAAGCCCCCGCACGGCCTCGACAAAAACATCCGCAGGCCGATCAACCGGCAGGAAAGGGACATCGATAATCTTGTGTCTCCAGCGTGAGCCAAATACGCGTTTTTTACGCAGGTTGGTTTTTTTCCACAGCCACTGGGAACGGGGCAAGGTGGCCATCACCTGTACGCCAAGCCCTTCCAGTTGCTCGGAGGTGTTGATGCCGCGTCTGAGCGCCATACGGACCAGGACCAGCCCCATTGAGCATATCAGCCCCAACAGGATGCCTAAGACGATGACCACCAGTTTTCGCGGTTTGATGGGATCGGGTTGCGTCACCGCACTGTCGATAATTCGCACGTTGCCAATGGCGCTGGAGCGCGAAATGTTCAGCTCCTGCTGACGGGTGAGGAGCTGCAAATAGATGGTGCGGCCTGACTCCACATCCCGGCTAAGGCGCAAAATGTCCTGCTGAGTTGATGGCATGGCGGCGACACGCTGATTAAGGCGGACCTTCTCCTGCTCAAGCGTCTGACGCTTTTCACGCAAGGCGCGGTAGTTCGGGTGCTCTTTCTTGAACAGCTGAGAAATCTCCGCCTCACGAAACGTCAGCTCGTTGAGCTGGTTTTCGATATTCACAATCTGCTCGAGAACCGATTTCGCTTCCAGGGAGAGGTCCACCGAATCACGCTGTTTGCGATACTGATTCAGCCTCTCTTCAGCCAGATCCAGTTCGCTTCTGATTTTAGGCAATTGCTTCTGCAAAAATGCAAGACTGCGGGCATCCTGTGCTTCCTGGCGCGCAATGTTTTGCTGCAGATAGTTGTTGGCAATCCGGTCAAGCACATGCGCAATGCGCTCAGGATCTTTGCCGGTCAGCGTGAGCGTCAGCACCCCACTCTGCTTTGCCGATTCAACGACGCTAAATTGGGTGCTGAGCGTATTGATCGCCTCCAGGCGGGTGCTGTTTTGCACCGTGAATTGTGTGCCCGTTGGCGCATTCATTTTCACCACTAACAGTGAAACGCCGGCTTTTTCCAGTGGTTTCCCTTCCCTGCCCTCGGCATAAAAGTTATCCCCCTCCAGCCGGTATGCCCCTTTTTCCAGCACAGTGAGCACAAGGGTGCGAGGTTTGCCTTCGACAGGGGGAAGTTGCAGCCAGCCAAGGGCAACCGTCGCCGGTTTACGGCCCTGCAACCGTGCCCACAGACGTCCCACTACCGGGAACGTACGCTGCGTCACGTGCTGCGTTAGGCCTAATTCATCGACGGTTGCGCCCAGGATCATCCGCGATTTAAGCAGAAGAATTTCAGGTTCGACATCGGGAGACATCTCACTCCCAAACTGCCTTAAATTTTTGAGCAGGCTGTTATCCTGCTTTCCTTCTACCTGGATTAAGGCATCAGCGCGATAAACGGGCGTGGCCAGAAAGGCATACAGCCCCGCCAGCAGGGTGAACAGGAAAGTTATCGATAAAATGACTGCACGGTGATCGATCACCTCGCCGAGCAGGCTAATGAGATCGATTTCATGATTCTCCGGTGCTGCCGCACCGTAACTGTCTGTTGTGTAAGACGACATTAACGCTTCATTCCTTGTTGACTCAAACGATGAGCCCATTCCTGACTGGCTTTGCCCAGCAGACCGAAAACATAATCGAACGCTTCACGACTTTTACAATAGGGATCGGGGATGTCCTGCGGCCCCAGCCATTGCCCAAAAAGCAGCGATTTGCCGCGAATTTCCGGGGCCATGTCAGAGATAAAGCGAAGATGGGCAGGTTCCATCACCAGAATCAGATCCGATTCCCGCATGATCTGCGGGGTCAGTTTGCGCGCGCGATGTCCCTCAAGTGAGATCCCATGTCGCCTGGCCACGTCCTGAGCGCTGACATCCGCCGGGCTGCCCTCCAGCCCATAGATACCTGCCGAGGTTATCCGTTTTCCCGGTAGCAACTGACGCAACAGCCGCTCGCCAATCGGCGAGCGACAAATATTGCCGGTGCAGACCACTAAGATGGAATCAAACATTATTGCGGCCACGATCTGATGTAACGGACCGTTTCGGTCAGGTCATGAACGCCACTGATGGTCGGCACGAGCTGCGTAATGACGCGATTCCAGCGTGACAGCGGTGCCGTGGTAACGTAGACAATGTCGTACGGCTCAAGCTGGAATTCAGTGCCCAACACCATCGCGGAGGCATCCTGCGCGTTAAGCTGATAAATGTTGGCAATTTTTCCCGCGTCGTTGCCTTTGGCAATGGAGCGAATAACAAAAATGCCCGTCGCATCGGCCATATCCTGATTCAGGCCGCCCGCATTGCTCAGCGCTTCAGCAAGGGTCATTCCGCTCCTGTCCATCTTGAGCGTGCTCTGCTTGATCACCTCCCCCATCACGAAGACTTTCAGGGCGTCATTACGAGGCACAAAAAGAATATCGCCCGGATAGAGCAGTTTATTTTGCGTCAGGTCGCCGTGCTGCATCAGCGCATACAGAGAGAGGCGCGAATCTTTCCCCTCGTGAGTGAGAACCACATTGCGCCAGTCCGCATCGGCAGAAAGCCCGCCTGCCGCGTTGACGGCATCCATGACCGTCAGGGGAATATTGGTGATTGCCTGCTGACCAGATTTGACGACTTCGCCAGTGACATAGGCCTTTTGCGAGCGGAAGGCAGCCACGCTGACGTCAACCTGCGGGCTTTCGATCACGCTATCCAGCCGTTTGGCGATCTCTTCCCTGACTTCAGAGACCGTTTTTCCTGCCACCGGGAGTTTGCCGACATAGGGATAGAAGAGCGTACCGTCGGCGTTGACCCAGTTGCCGGTGTCACTGGCACTGCGATACTGTCCGGCCGGTGTTGTCAGTTCAGGGTGATCCCAGACGGTTACGGTCAAAATATCACCGGTTCCAATGCGGTACTCCCAGTTTCTGACCTGCTCATCGAGCTTAGGATTAGACTGAGATTTGGTGACGGCAGGGCGCAATTTCTCAATCAATGAAGGGGTAACAGGATAGAGATCCACGCGCTTATCTAAATTATTATTTTCATCACCCGACGTAATGACGTTTTTTCCCGCTGAGCTTAATGTTTGCCCGGGAGAAAATACGCAGCCCGTCAACTGACTTATCGCTAAGAATATTACAGATAATGTGGTTGTGTTTTTCATTAGAATTAATATTTCATTCATGAGCGCAAAAAACGCATAACAGGCCATTCCGGAAGAATCGCCTACTTTTTCAACATGCTGTTTTTCAAGCAATTACGTAAAATTACACATCACTGAATGATGTGTAGAATGAACTGAAGGACCGGAACCACGTAGAATTGAGAATTAAACCGCTCCGCTTTTAGAAGTTTAAATCGTCTTCAAATGAAATGCATGCATTTTAGGTCACAAATTTAGAGTAAACTTATATTTTCAGAATTAATTAAAAAAAATATTTCCGTTCTGAATAAGTCCTAGGAAATAATATTCATAAACAAAATAGTATTAACCGTTTGATCTACACAAAACCGTCCACTTTTGTTACATTTTTTTTCTAACAGGCTCTGCTGGGATACTTAAAATAGGCTGTCTGCCATATCGTCAACACAGCAGGCTAAGCGTATCAGTAACGGTATAACTGGAGAAAAAATGGCTAAGCGTACATGGCTGCTTCTGGGTGTAGTAATGTCTCTTGCGAGCGCGGCTTCGGCAGCCCCGCAAACGGCGTCAGCATCTGGCGGCATCAAAGCTTATGAAGAACAAGAGTTCATTGCTGATTTCACGAAGTTCAAAATTGGCGACACGGCTCCGGCGCTGTATCAAACCCCTGAATACACCATCAAACAGTATCAACTGCGTAACCTCCCGGCGCCGGATGCGGGTACGCACTGGACCTATATGGGCGAGAACTATGTCCTGATCGGCGATGCCGACGGTAAGATCTATAAAGCCTATAACGGAGATATCTTCTATCATCGCTGATACCGTCCATATTCGGCCGTGGCAGGAGAGCGATCGTCCTTTCCTGCGCACCCTTTACCTGCATGCCCGCCGCGAGGCGTGGCCGTGGCTGAACGGTGCAGAATGGCAACTCGAAGATTTTGACGAGGCAACCCGAGACGAAGTGATTTGGGTTGCTGTACAGAACGGCCATCGTGTGGGCTTTGCGTCAGTCTGGACGAATGATAACTTTCTGCACAATCTGTTCGTTGATCCGCAGTATCAGAGCCTGGGTGTTGGCCGTTTGCTGCTGGAACAGGTACAAAAAACGTTTACCAGTACGGGGGCGTTAAAGTGTCTGGTGAGAAACGAACGGGCTATCGCGTTTTATCAGCGTCATGGCTGGCACATCGAGGCAACGGGGGATTCTCCGGAGGGAGAGTACTATCTGATGCATTACCGATTGCGTTAATGTCGGGTGGCGGCTTCGCCTTACCCGACCTACATGATGGTGCCATTTGTAGGCCGGGTAAGCGAAGCGCCACCCGGCACTCAAGCGCAGAAGAATTACACCGCGCGGAAGGCGATTTCGCCAGGAATGACTTCACCCTTCCAGTAAAGCTGCGCCGCAACGCGCCCCGCCAGCTGACGGTACAACTCCGCAAACTCACTGTCCGGGCGGTTGATGACCGTCGGTTTCCCGCTATCCAGATCTTCACGCAGCGTGATGTGCAGCGGCATCTGTCCCAACAGCTGGGTGTGATACTGCGCCGCCAGTTTTTCTGCACCGCCGGTGCCGAAGATAGGCTCGTGATGACCACAGTTGCTGCAGATGTGCATGCTCATGTTCTCGACGATACCGAGCACAGGCACCTCGACTTTCTCAAACATCACGATGCCTTTTTTGGCGTCGATCAGCGCGATATCCTGCGGCGTGGTGACAACAACCGCCCCGGTGACGGGGATGTTCTGCGCCAGCGTCAGCTGGATATCACCAGTACCCGGCGGCATATCCAGCACCAGATAATCCAGATCCGGCCACAGGGTCTCCTGCAGCATCTGCATCAGCGCTTTGCTGGCCATTGGACCACGCCAGACCATCGCATTGTCATCAGTCACCAGATAACCGATGGAATTCGTTGCCAGACCGTGCGCCATGATTGGCGCCATGTGGGTTCCATCTGGCGAGGTTGGACGCTGGTTTTCTGCGCCCAGCATGTTGGGAATTGACGGCCCGTAGATATCCGCATCCAGAATACCGACCTTCGCCCCTTCGGCCGCCAGCGCGAGCGCCAGGTTGACGGCGGTAGACGATTTCCCCACCCCGCCCTTGCCAGAGCTGACGGCGATGATGTTTTTCACACCGTTAACGCCGGGCTGGTTTTTCACCCGCTTGAGGGTGGCGATACTGTGGCTCAGCTTCCAGTCAATCGCTTTTGCACCGGTAATGCGCAGCAGCTCCGAGCTGGTTTGCTCTTTCAGCGCGTCGAAGGCGCTGGTCCAGACGAACGGCATCTGCAGCTCGATGTGCAGCGTATCGTCCAGCCATGCGACATGGTGCAACGCTTTCAGCGTAGTGAGATTGTGCTTCAGGGTTGGATGCTGAAAGTTAGCCAGCGTCCCGGCGACCATTGCTCGTAAGGCTTCCGGTGATTTGGCCTGGGATTGCGAACTCATCCCGACTCCTTTGTTCTTGTGAATAAGACCTTAGATGAACAAGTTTACCTGAAAGGCCGTGGTTTGTGCTTACTTAATAATGCCCCTTTTGGTAATATCAAAAACCCTTTTCACAGTTAAAAGAAGTAATGCCTACTATGACTCAAGTCGCGAAAAAAATTCTGGTAACGTGCGCACTGCCGTACGCCAACGGCTCAATCCACCTCGGCCACATGCTGGAGCATATCCAGGCTGATGTCTGGGTCCGTTACCAGCGAATGCGCGGCCACGAGGTTAACTTCATCTGCGCGGACGATGCCCACGGCACGCCGATCATGCTGAAAGCCCAGCAGCTGGGAGTTTCCCCGGAGCAGATGATTGCCGAAATGAGTCAGGAGCATCAGACCGATTTTGCTGGCTTTGACATCAGCTATGACAACTACCACTCCACGCACAGCGAGGAGAACCGCGAGCTGTCAACGCTTATATACACCCGTCTGAAAGAGAACGGTTTTATTAAAAACCGCACTATTTCTCAGCTGTACGATCCTGAAAAAGGCATGTTCCTGCCGGACCGTTTCGTCAAAGGCACCTGCCCGAAATGTAAATCACCGGATCAGTACGGCGATAACTGCGAAGTGTGCGGCGCTACCTATAGCCCGACAGAGCTGATCGACCCGAAATCGGTGGTCTCCGGCGCCACGCCTGTGATGCGTGACTCCGAGCACTTCTTCTTCGACCTGCCATCCTTTAGCGAAATGCTGCAGGCGTGGACCCGCAGCGGCGCGCTGCAGGAGCAGGTAGCGAACAAAATGCAGGAGTGGTTCGAATCCGGTCTGCAGCAGTGGGATATCTCCCGCGATGCGCCCTACTTTGGTTTCGAAATTCCAAATGCACCGGGCAAATATTTCTACGTCTGGCTGGACGCGCCAATCGGCTACATGGGCTCCTTCAAGAACCTGTGCGACAAGCGTGGCGACACCGTCAGCTTCGACGAATACTGGAAGAAAGATTCCACCGCCGAGCTGTATCACTTCATCGGCAAAGACATCGTTTACTTCCACAGCCTGTTCTGGCCGGCAATGCTGGAAGGCAGCAACTTCCGCAAGCCAACCAATCTGTTTGTTCACGGCTACGTGACGGTGAACGGCGCGAAGATGTCCAAATCGCGTGGGACGTTCATCAAAGCCAGCACCTGGCTGAACCACTTTGATGCGGACAGCCTGCGTTATTATTACGCGGCGAAGCTCTCTTCCCGCATCGACGATATCGACCTGAACCTGGAAGATTTCGTGCAGCGCGTGAACGCGGACATCGTGAACAAGGTGGTGAACCTGGCGTCCCGAAACGCGGGCTTTATCGCCAAGCGTTTTGACGGCGTGCTTTCTGCCGAACTGGCCGATCCTGAGCTGTATAAAACCTTCACCGATGCCGCCGCTGCGGTTGGCGAAGCCTGGGAAAGCCGTGAATTCGGTAAAGCAATTCGTGAAATTATGGCACTGGCCGATGTAGCCAACCGCTATGTGGACGAGCAGGCCCCATGGGTTGTCGCGAAACAGGAAGGCCGCGACGCTGACCTGCAGGCGATCTGCACCATGGGTCTGAACATGTTCCGCGTGCTGATGACCTGGCTGAAGCCTGTACTGCCGCAGCTGGCAGCGCGTGCAGAAGCGTTCCTGAACACCGAACTGAGCTGGGATGCAATCCAGCAACCGCTGCTTGGCCACAAGGTGAATACCTTCAAGGCGCTCTACAATCGCATCGAAATGAAACAGGTTGAAGCCCTGGTGGAAGCCTCGAAAGAAGAGGTGAAAGCAGCTGCCGCACCGGTGACCGGCCCGCTGGCAGACGATCCGATTCAGGAGACCATCACCTTTGACGATTTCGCTAAAGTTGACCTGCGCGTGGCACTGATTGAAAACGCGGAATTCGTGGAAGGCTCTGACAAGCTGCTGCGCCTGACGCTGGATCTTGGCGGTGAGAAGCGTAACGTCTTCTCCGGCATCCGTTCTGCCTATCCTGATCCGCAGGTACTGATTGGCCGTCAGACAGTCATGGTCGCGAACCTGGCACCGCGTAAAATGCGCTTCGGCATCTCTGAGGGGATGGTGATGGCCGCAGGCCCTGGCGGGAAAGATATCTTCCTGTTAAGCCCTGACGAAGGCGCGAAGCCGGGTCAGCAGGTGAAATAACAAAAAAGCCGGAGATTAACTCCGGCTTTTTTGTTCTCCCTCTCGCACAGGGAGAGGGCCGGGATGAGGGCATCAGGCCGCACCCATTCCGCAATCACGCCTTCGTATTATGCACCCGGTGGGTCAGCCCGCGCAGGAAGTTACGCAGAAACTGGTCGCCGCACTCGCGGTAATTTTTGTGGCCCGGCGCACGCATCATGGCGGTCACTTCTGGCACGGATACGCGGTATTTTTGCTCTGTCATGATCGCCACAATATCATCCGTTTTCAGCGAGAACGCGATACGCAGCTTTTTCAGCACCGTGTTGTTGTCCACCCGACGCTCCAGCGCCAGTTCAGGTGCAGAATCATCTTTGCCACGCTTATCGTAGATCAGGCCGTTCAGGAAGCCTGACAGGATAATGTCAGGGCAGCGAACAAACCCCTCTTCGTCCTCTTTGGTCATCCAGATGTCAAAACCAGCAGAGGTGGATTCCATGGCAGACAGCGCAAGAATGCGCACCATATCGTTGTTGTTTGCTTTCAGGGTGTAGCGCAGGCTACGAAGAATATCATTACTAAGCATGAGTGCCTTTAACTGTCGATGATGCAATGGCGCGCAGTGTACCAGTTTTACAGCCCAATCGCCTCTTTCAAACTTTTCAGGTAGCGACGACTGACGGGTACCGTTTGACCGGCCCGCAGTACCAGCTCTGCCTGACCGTTATCTTCCAGACGGATCTCTTTCAGGTGCGCCATGTTAACCAGATACTGCCGATGGCAACGGACAAGCGGCGTGCGGCTCTCCAGCGTGCGCAGCGTCAGCTCGGTGAAGCCTTCACTGCCCTCGGCGCTGGTGACAAACACCCCGCTCAGGCGACTGCTGACAAATGCCACATCATCCATTTGCAGCAGGTAAATCCGGCTATGCCCGGTACACGGGATAAACTTCAGCGGCTGCTGGTTTTCCGGCAGCAGCGTGACGTCCTGTACCGTACGCTCCTGGCGTAAACGCGTCAGGGTCTTTTCGAGCCGCTTCTCTTCAATCGGCTTCAGCAGGTAATCGAACGCGTGTTCTTCAAAGGCCTTCACGGCATATTCGTCAAACGCCGTCAGAAACACGATATACGGGCGATGCTCCGGGTCAAGCATGCCGACCATCTCCAGCCCACTGATACGGGGCATCTGGATGTCGAGGAACAGCACATCCGGACGCAGTTTATGTACAGCACCAATGGCTTCAATGGCATTGGCGCACTCTCCCACAATCTCAATGTCACTCTGCTCCTGCAACAGCACGCGCAGGTTTTCCCGTGCCAACGGTTCATCATCGACTATCAGCACTCTTAACATGCGGTCTCCTCCAGCGGCAATCGTAACGTAATACGGGTAAATCGGTCCGGCTCACAGGCCACGGTGATGCCACATCCATCCCCAAAGTGAGCGCGCAGGCGTTTATCCACCAGGCTCATCCCCAGCCCGCCGGAAGCGGACGGGACGTAAAGCCCGGCATTGTCTTCAATATTCAGCACCAGATGATGATTAAAACGGCTGGCAGAAATAGTGATCTCCCCAGTGCCCAGAAGCTGCGATGTCCCGTGTTTAATGGCATTTTCCACAATAGGCTGCAGCGTAAAGGCCGGGAGATGCTGATACGCCAGCTCATCCGGCACGGATAACGACACCTGCAGACGAGACTGGAAGCGCGCCTGCTCAATCTGCAGATAGGCGTTAACATGTTCAATCTCATCGGCCAGGGTCACAATCTCAGACGGCCGTTTCAGGTTCTTGCGGAAAAACGTCGACAGAAATTGCACCAGTTGCGCGGCCTGATCGCTGTCGCGACGGATCACCGCTTTCAGGGTGTTGAGGGCATTAAACAGGAAATGCGGGTTCACCTGAGCGTGCAGGAGCTTAATCTCCGACTGCGTTAACAGGGCTTTTTGCCGCTCATATTGCCCCGCCAGGATCTGCGCGGAAAGCAGCTGCGCAATCCCCTCCCCCAACGTCCGGTTGATCGAGCTGAACAAGCGGTTCTTCGCTTCGTAGAGCTTAATGGTTCCCATCACCCGCTGGTTTTCCCCCCGCAGCGGAATGACCAGCGTAGAGCCGAGCTTACACTGCGGATGCAGCGAACAGCGGTAAGGCACTTCGTTACCGTCGGCATAGACTACCTCACCGGTCTCTATCGCACGAAGCGTATACGCGGACGAAATCGGTCTGCCAGGAAGGTGGTGATCGTCGCCGGTACCGGTAAAGGCCAGCAGCTTTTCACGATCGGTAATCGCAACGGCACCGATATCCAGCTCCTGATAGAGCACCTGCGCCACCTTCATGCTGTTTTCTTCGTTAAAGCCCTGACGCAGGATCCCCTCGGTTGAAGCGGCGACTTTCAGTGCCGTGGCAGAGAACGCCGAGGTGTATTTCTCAAACATGGCGCGCTTGTCGAGCAGAATGCGCATAAACAGCGCCGCGCCCACGGTGTTGGTGACCATCATCGGGGCGGCAATACTGTTCACCAGATGCAGTGCGTCCTCAAAAGGTCGGGCGATAAGCAGAATGATCGCCATTTGCGCCATTTCGGCCACAAAGGTGATCGCGCCAGCGGTAAGCGGGCTGAAGACTTTATCCGGGCGGCCACGTTTGATCATGTAGCTGTGCACCAGGCCACCAAGCAGCCCTTCCACGATGGTCGAGATCATGCAGCTCAGCGCCGTCATCCCGCCCATGGAATAGCGGTGCAGCCCACCGGTTAAACCGACAAGGCCACCCACAACCGGGCCGCCGAGCAGCCCGCCCATCACCGCGCCGATGGCGCGCGTATTGGCAATGGAGTCTTCGATATGAAGGCCAAAATAGGTCCCCATGATGCAGAAAATGGAGAAAGTCACATAACAGAGGAGCTTGTGCGGCAGGCGGACGGTGACTTGCATCAGCGGGATAAACAGACGCGTCTTACTCATCAACCAGGCGATGACAAGAAACACGCACATCTGCTGAAGCAACAGCAGCACCAGATTAAACTCGTACATACTCAGGAACCGCACCTTCTGAAAACGCGTAACATACACTGAAGGCGCCGAAGTTTCTTTGAAGCAGTCCAAAAAAGCGGTAAATCGTGTCCGTCATCACATCTTTTGCCGAACATAACGGCTGCTTCGCATTATTTGTACAAAAAAAAGCAATTCTTCCTGGTTCGACAAACTGGGTCTACAGTTAAGCTGGGGACGCGTTAGCCAGGGGGCGAATATGGCGCTTTACACGATCGGTGAAGTGGCACTCCTTTGTGATATCAATCCCGTCACGCTACGGGCTTGGCAGCGACGGTATGGTTTACTCAAACCGCAGCGCACGGACGGCGGTCACCGCCTTTTCAATGATGCCGACATCGATCGGATCCGCGAGATCAAAAGCTGGATAGATAACGGTGTGCAGGTGAGCAAGGTAAAGTCGCTGCTCTGCCATGACGATCCCGATACCCAACACCGCTGGCGCGAACAGCAGGAAACCCTGCTCCGGCTCCTGCAGGCGGGCAACGTTCAACGTCTGCGCGCGTGGATCAAAGAGCAAGGCCGCGATTATCCGGCGCAAACCTTAATCAACCATCTTTTCATCCCGCTTCGTCGACGGCTGCAATGCCAGCACTCTACCCTGCAGGCGCTGCTGAGTATGCTCGACGGGGTGCTGATCAATTATATCGCCGTCTGTCTGGCCTCGGCGCGAAACAAGGGCGGAAAAGACGCGCTGGTTGTCGGCTGGAACGTGCACGATACCACGCGGCTGTGGCTCGAAGCCTGGATCGCCACCCAACAGGGCTGGCGCGTGGAGGTGCTGGCGCATTCGCTGGCTCAGCTACGGCCCGAATTCTTCGACGGCCAGACTCTGCTGGTCTGGTGCGGGGAAGTGCCCACCGCCTCGCAGCAACAGCGGCTGACGGAATGGCGGGAGCACGGTTATCCGGTTTACGCCCTGGGCCCCGACGAAACGTAACGGCATTTAATGGTTCATTAACAGCTGCGCTTCACCGTATAATTGTTCCGTTAACAACAGGAGCAGATGATGAAGGCAACCAAACTGGCCGTAATTACCCTTTTTGTACTGATGGCCGTAAGCGGCATCGGCGGCGTGATGCTGGCCGGGTACTCATTTATTGTTCGTGGCGGTGTCGGCTGAGAAGCCGGGCCAGTCGTTCAAAGAGGCGATCGATAACGATGGCCGCCAGCGCCACCAGTACCGCACCCTGAACGATATAGGCCGTATTGAACCCGCTTAAGCCGATAATGATCGGCGTTCCCAGCGTATTGGCCCCCACCGTAGACGCGATGGTCGCCGTGCCGATGTTAATAATTACCGACGTACGGATCCCCGCGATAATCACCGGTGCCGCAAGCGGCAGCTCAACCTTGCACAGCCGCTGACCGCTGCTCATGCCCATCCCTTCGGCCACGCTCAGTACCGATGCCGGTACCGACGCAATGCCCGCCAGCGTCCCCTGAAGAACAGGCAACACGCCGTAAAGGATCAGCGCAATGATAGCCGGTTGCTGACCAAACCCGATCACCGGCACCGCAATCGCCAGTACCGCCACCGGCGGAAATGTCTGTCCGATAGCCGCAATCGTCTCTACCAGCGGGCGAAACTCTCTTCCCCAGGGCCGGGTGACCACAATCCCCGCCCCCACGCCCAGCACCACGGCAATCGCGCTGGAGAGCGCCACCAGCCACAGGTGCGCCAGGGCAAGATTGATAAAACTCTCCTGCTGATAGACGGGGCGCGGCAGGCCGGGAAAAAGCGAGCTGAACAGCGCCGCACTGTGCGGCATCAGAAACAGCAGGGCAACAAAAAGCACCGTCAGCCAGAGGAGCGGATCACGCATGACCTTCACGCGTCACCTCCCCGGCCAGCAGATCGCGAAAATGCAGGGTGCCACACGGTGCCCCAGCGGCATCCTTAACCGGCAGTACCTCGCACTGGCGCGCCACAAACGCAGAGAGTGCGTCCCGCAGGCTCATCTGTTCTTGTAATGCTTCACCGCCCATCGCCACATCCTGTCGACGCATATAATCGCTGACGGTTCGCAGGGAGAGCAGTCTGACGCCCAGTTCGCTGCGGCCAAAAAACTCGCGCACAAAATCGTTCTGCGGATGGGTCAGCAGTTCAAGCGGCGTACCCTGCTGGATCACTTCCCCGTGGTCCATCAACACCAGATGATCGGCCAGCCGCAGCGCCTCATCAATATCGTGGGTCACGAGGACGATCGTCCGGCCAAGGATGCGGTGAATGCGGGTCATCTCGGTCTGCAGTGCCCCGCGCGTAACCGGATCGAGCGCGCCAAAGGGCTCATCCATCAGCAATACCTGCGGGTTCGCTGCCAGCGCGCGCGCCACTCCCACACGCTGCTGTTGTCCACCTGAAAGCTGATGCGGATAGCGGCCACGCAGCCCAGGCTCTAAC
Organism: Enterobacter cloacae complex sp. 309I3; assembly: GCF_050031595.1. Classification (NCBI taxonomy): domain Bacteria; kingdom Pseudomonadati; phylum Pseudomonadota; class Gammaproteobacteria; order Enterobacterales; family Enterobacteriaceae; genus Enterobacter; species Enterobacter cloacae complex sp. 309I3. Next base: position 3,270,879 of record NZ_JBLGWI010000001.1, read on the forward strand.
CCCAGCAGCGACATAAGCTCGTCCACCCTCTCGTCACTCTTTGCCCGCGACCATTTTTCCAGCTGCAGCACGGTGGCAATGTTCTGCGCGACCGTCCAGTGGGGAAACAGGCCGATGGACTGGATGGCGTAACCCATGCGACGACGCAGCTCCAGCACCGGCAGACTGCGGATCTCTTCCCCGGCAAAACGTATTACACCGCTGTCGTGCTCCACCAGGCGGTTGATCATCTTCAGCGTGGTGGATTTCCCCGACCCCGAGGTGCCAATCAGTACCGAAAACGCCCCCTCGGCAAAATTCAGGTTCAGGTGACTTGCTGCCGGACGACCGGCAAACGTTTTACTGACATCGTGAAATTCAATCATTGGCTCTTCTCCCGAGCAACGCGAGCCATAAGGCAAACAGCGCATCGATGACGACCGCCAGTGCAATCGTGGGCACCACGCCCAGTAACACCAGATCCAGCGCGCTGCTCAGCAGCCCCTGGAACACCAGCGCGCCAAAACCGCCTGCGCCAATCAGCGCGGCGATAACCGCCATCCCGACGGTCTGGACCGCCACCACCCGCAGGCTACGCAGCAGCAGGGGCAAGGCGAGCGGCAGCTGGATCTGCCAGAAGCACTGTCGCCGGCTCATCCCCATCGCGTGGGCGCTCTCCAGTACATCCGGCGCGACCTGGCTTAAGCCCGCCACCACGCCGCGGACCAGAGGCAGCAGCGCGTACAGCACCAGGGCAATAAGCGCGGGGGTTAATCCGGTTCCGGCGATACCGACCGAGGCTAACGCCGGAAATGACTTCACCAGCCCCGCCAGCGGCGCAATCAGCAGGCCAAACAGGGCCACGGAAGGGATGGTCTGGATCACGTTGAGCACGGCAAAAACCCCGCCCTGGCGGGAGGGATGACGATAACACCACATGCCAAGCGGTACCCCCAGCAGTAACGCCGGGAACAGCGTGCCGAAGAGGATCGTCAGGTGTTGCGCCAGCGCATCATCAAACACCTCCTGACGGTTGGCGTACTCTTTTAACAGCGAGAGATTATTCAGCTCACCGCTGAACAGCAGCAGCAACGGAATACACCAGATCTGGGCATTGAGCACCCAGCGCCAGGCAGACGACGGGATCAGGCGGCGGATCGCATCGCTGCAGGCCAGCAGACACAGCGCCAGCCACAGCCACAGCCCACTGCCCACGGTGGTTCGCGCCAGTGGACTTTCCGCCGAGGTCATGTGCGTGGCGGCAAGCCCGGCACTCCAGAACAAGGTGATGAAGAGGCCTTCACTGAGGAGTAGCGTCAGCCACTGTGCAACCCGCCCACGGCTGAGCGAGAGCACAACCAGTGCACCCAGCGCCACAACCAGCAGCAGCGGCGTAAACGGCCAGACCTGCCAGAGCGCGCGCCCTTCCCCCGACATCAGGCGGTTTGGCGCCACATTGACAAACGGTAGCGCGACCGCCGCAATGGCCACACAGGCCAACAGCAGCAGTACGCGGTTATAACATTTTATTGGCACAGCCCTGTCCTGTTACTTCACAAGCCCTTGTTGTTTCAGGAAATCGGCGGCCACTTTTTTGGCATCCAGTCCCTCTACGGCAATGCTCGCATTGAGCTGTTGCAGCGTTTTTGCATCCAGTTTTTCAAAGACCGGTTTGAGCCAGTCGGCGATATCCGGGTAGGCTTTCAGCACCGCCTCACGCACCACCGGCGTGGGGGCATAAATAGGCTGAACGCCTTTTGGATCGGTTAAGGTCTGCAGACCAAGCGCCGCGACCGGGCCGTCCGTACCGTAGGCCATCGCCGCATTGACGCCAGAAGTCTGCTGCGCCGCCGCCTTGATGGTCACCGCGGTGTCACCGCCCGCGAGCGAGAGCAGCTGTGCCTGGTCAAGCTTGAAGTCGTAGGCTTTTTCGAAAGCAGGCAGCGCGTCCGGACGCTCGATAAACTCCGCCGAGGCCGCAAGCTTGAAGTCGCCCTTCTCTTTCAGGTAGCGGCTGAGATCCGCAAGTGAGGTCAGTTTGCCTTTCTCCGCCACGTCTTTACGCACCGCGATGGTCCAGGTGTTGTTGGCCGGAGCCGGAGTCAGCCAGACCAGCTTGTTCTGTTCTGCATCGAGTTTTTTGACTTTTTCATACCCGGCTTTGGCGTTTTTCCATGCCGGATCGTTTTCATCTTTGAAGAAAAATGCCCCGTTGCCGGTGTATTCCGGGTAGATATCCAGCTCGCCGGAGGTGATGGCCCCGCGTACCACGGGCGTGGTACCCAGCTGAACTTTATTCACGGTTTTCACGCCGTGGCTTTCCAGCACCTGCAAAATAATATTCCCGAGCAGCGCGCCTTCAGTGTCGATCTTTGAGCCCACTTTTACCGGTTCTGCCGCCTGTAACGGCAGGCTTAGCGCCGCGAATAACGCCGCAGAAACTACCATCCCCGTTTTAATCGTCATTCCACTATCCTCATTTTTTTGCTGCCTTTTTCAGAGGCTTGAGAGAAAAGCGTAGCTTAAAACGGCGGATTTACCCGGCAAAATGCCTTTTTAGCATAAGGTAAGACGCATCCCCCGGTGAACGGGGGATGCAAAGGAGGGAAAGGTTACAGCAGTTCGAACTCACCTTTATTCACGCGGGCGGAATCCACACCAATGTAGACATTGAACTTGCCCGGTTCCGCATCGTATTTCATCTGCTGGTTCCAGAACTTCAGGGCATCCACGTCAATCGGGAAGCTGATGGTTTTGGTTTCACCAGGTTTCAGGTTGACCTTCTCAAAGCCGCGCAGCTGTTTCACCGGACGGCTCATGGAGGCGGTCACATCCTGAACATACATCTGGATCACCGTCGCACCTTCACGTTTACCGGTGTTCGTCACGTCAACGCTGGCAGTCACTTTACCGTCACGCTTCAGGCTCTGGGCCGACATTTTCACGTCAGAGACCTTAAAGGTGGTGTAGCTCAAACCGTAACCAAACGGATACAGCGGACCGTTCGCTTCATCGAAGTAACGGGAGGTGTACTTGTTTGGCTTATCGGCGTTATACGGACGGCCGGTATTCAGGTGGCTGTAGTACACCGGGATCTGCCCGACAGAGCGCGGGAAGGACATCGGCAGTTTGCCCGACGGGTTGTAATCGCCAAACAGCACGTCGGCGATGGCGTTGCCCCCTTCCGTACCGGCGAACCAGGTTTCCAGAATAGCATCAGCCTGCTGATCTTCTTTCACCAGCGCCAGTGGACGACCGTTCATCAACACCAGCACCAGCGGCTTGCCGGTGGCTTTCAGGGCGGCGATCAGATCGCGCTGGCTTTGCGGGATCGTGATGTCCGTTCGGCTGGAGGCTTCGTGTGCCATCCCCTGTGCTTCACCCACCACGGCAACCACCACGTCAGACTGTTTCGCGGCGTTTACCGCTTCGTCAATCATCTCTTTCGGCGAGCGCGGATCCACCTTCACCGCCTCTTCATACTGATTGAGGAAGGTCACGATATCTTTATCATCAGTGACGTTCGCCCCTTTGGCATACACCACCTTAGCGTTTTCACCGACCGCATTTTTAATGCCGGTGAGCACGGTCACGGACTGATCGGCCACGCCCGCAGCAGACCAGCTCCCCATCACGTCGCGCTTGCTGTCGGCCAGCGGGCCGACCACCGCAATGGTGCCGGATTTTTTCAGCGGCAGCGTGTCGAGGCGGTTTTTCAGCAGCACCAGGCTTTCACGGGCCACTTCTCGGGCCTCTTTACGGTGCAGACGGCTTTCGGCATTGGTGTCCGCCGGGTCTGACTCTTTCGGACCCAGGTGGCTGTATGGATCGTTAAACAGCCCCATGTCATATTTCACGTTCAGCACGTGACGCGTGGCATCGTCCAGCTCCGCCATCGTCACCTTGCCGCTCTTCACCAGCCCCGGCAGGTATTTGCTGTAATATTCGTCGCTCATGCTCATGTTGATGCCGGATTTGAGCGCCACGCGCACCGCATCTTCCGGGTCGGAGGCCGTACCGTGTTTGATGAGCTCTTTAATGGCGCCATGGTCAGAGACGGTGATGCCCTTGAAGCCCCACTGGTCGCGCAGCACGTCTTTCAGCAGCCAGGAGTCAGAGGTGGCAGGCGTGCCGTTGAGCGAGTTCAGGGCGACCATCACCGCGCCGCTACCGGCATCCAGGCCTGCTTTGTACGGCGGCATGTAATCGTTAAACAGGCGCTGCGGGCTCATATCGACGGTGTTGTACTCTTTACCGCCTTCCACGGCGCCATAGGCGGCGAAGTGCTTGACGCTGGTCATGACCGAATAACGATCCGCCGGGCTTTTACCCTGCATCGCTTCCACCATGGTTTTCCCCATCGTGGCGGTCAAATAAGTATCTTCACCAAAGCCCTCTGACGCGCGGCCCCAGCGCGGATCGCGGGAGACGTCAACCATCGGGGCCCAGGTCATGTTCAGGCCGTCGTCTGCGGCTTCATATGCCGAGACGCGCCCGACGGTTTTCACCGCGTCGAGGTTAAAGGAGGAGGCCAGACCGAGGCTGATAGGAAAAACGGTACGCTGTCCGTGTACCACATCATAGGCGAAGAACAGCGGAATTTTCAGGCGGCTAAGTTCCATCACCTGATCCTGCATTTTGCGGATATCCTGACGGGTCACGGTGTTAAAAATCGCCCCTACCTGGCTCTCTTTAATCATCTCGCGGATCGCCTCTTTCGGGTTATCCGGGCCGACGCTGATAAGACGCAGCTGGCCGATCTTCTCATCGACCGTCATTTTCTTGAGCAATTCCGTGACAAACGCGTCCCGTGCTTCAGGCGTAAGCGGGTGATTGCCAAACAGTTCATCTGCCAGCGCAGGTTGCAGTGCCAGGCTGACGGCGACACCTACAGAACATAGCCATTTCATGTCGTTTTACTCTCTCATCAATTTCCGCCGGAAGATCTCGGCCAGGGCGTGCGAAAAGCGCAGTGTGCCACAAACCCTCAGAACGTTGCAGGGTTATTCTCTGATTTTTCTCGCAAATACGCGCCCTCTAAACAGCTAATCGCGCTATGCTTTACAGCGAGAAATTTGCCCCACCACAAGGAGTGGAAGATGTCTTCTGTTCGAACTGCCGATAACACGACTTTTATTAACGAACTGTCGCGCCTGGTTGGTCACTCTCACCTGCTTACCGACCCGGCCAAAACTGCCCGCTACCGTAAGGGCTTTCGTTCCGGACAGGGCGATGCGCTGGCGGTGGTTTTTCCCGGCACGCTGCTGGAGCTGTGGCGCGTCCTGAGCGCCTGCGTCGCCGCGGACAAGATTATTTTAATGCAGGCGGCTAACACCGGCCTGACCGAAGGTTCGACGCCGAACGGCAACGATTACGATCGCGACATCGTGATTATCAGCACCCTGCGCCTCGACAAACTTCACCTGCTCGATAAAGGCGAGCAGGTACTGGCCTTCCCTGGCACCACCCTCTACTCGCTGGAAAAAGCGCTTAAGCCGCTTGGGCGAGAACCGCATTCGGTGATTGGTTCATCCTGCATCGGCGCCTCCGTCATTGGTGGGATTTGTAATAATTCCGGCGGTTCGCTGGTGCAGCGCGGCCCGGCTTATACCGAAATGTCGCTCTATGCCCGTATTGATGAAAACGGCAAGCTGACGCTGGTGAACCATCTGGGAATCGATCTGGGCGTCACGCCGGAGCAGATCCTGAGTAAGCTCGACGACGATCGCGTGAAAGATGAAGATGTACAGCACGATGGCCGTCATGCCCACGATCACGATTACATCACCCGCGTACGGGATATCAACGCGGATACACCAGCGCGTTACAACGCCGACCCGGATCGCCTGTTCGAATCCTCCGGCTGCGCGGGCAAACTGGCCGTTTTCGCGGTCCGGCTCGACACCTTCCCGGCCGAGAAAAAACAGCAGGTGTTTTACATCGGCACCAATCAGCCTGACGTGCTGACCGAAATCCGTCGTCATATTCTGGGCGAATTCACGCATCTGCCGGTGGCGGGCGAGTATATGCACCGGGATATTTACGACATCGCCGAACGCTACGGCAAAGATACGTTCCTGATGATCGACAAGCTCGGCACCGACAAGATGCCGTTCTTCTTCACCATGAAGGGCCGCACTGATGCAATGCTGGAGAAAGTGCCGCTGTTTAAACCCCACTTCACCGACCGCTTTATGCAGAAGCTGGGTAACGTTTTCCCGGCCCACCTGCCGGAGCGAATGAAAACCTGGCGCGACAAGTATGAACATCACCTGCTGCTGAAAATGGCCGGGGACGGGATCGCCGAAGCACAAAACTGGCTGAGCGAATTCTTTAAAACCGCCGAGGGAGATTTCTTCGCCTGTACACCTGAGGAGGGGAGCAAAGCGTTCCTGCACCGTTTTGCCGCTGCGGGGGCCGCCATCCGTTATCAGGCCGTACACTCAGAAGAAGTAGAGGATATTCTGGCGCTGGATATTGCCCTGCGACGCAACGATACCGAGTGGTTTGAACACCTGCCGCCGGAAATCGACAGCAAGCTGGTGCATAAGCTCTACTACGGCCACTTTATGTGCTACGTCTTCCACCAGGATTACATCGTTAAAAAAGGGGTCGACGCGCACGCGTTGAAAGAGGAGATGCTCGCCCTTCTGCGCGAACGTGGCGCACAATATCCTGCGGAACACAACGTTGGGCATCTTTACAAAGCCCCTGAGACACTTAAGCAGTTTTATCGCGAGAATGACCCTACAAACAGTATGAATCCCGGCATTGGTAAAACAACGCGGAATAAATACTGGAAAGAGAGCGGTAACGCAGAGCAGGCCATTACGCAAGCATCTGATTAATTCATACAGCCATATTTAAGAGATTGTTAAGCACAGCTCAATCGTACTAGAGTACCTGCACTCGCCGGAGAAACGTTTCTCCGGCATTCTTTGACGAGGAGCAGGCACATCATGTCGGCTGTTGATATTTTATCCGTAACCGAAGTGGAAGTGCGCGATGCCCTTCCCGACGATGTGCATGCCATTTCGGCTATTTATGCATGGCATGTACTTCACGGACGTGCGTCGTTTGAGGAAATCCCCCCCACCGTTGATGAAATGCGTAAGCGGTTGAAAAACGTGACCGATAACGGTTTGCCCTGGCTGGTGGCGCTGTATCGCGGCATTGTGGTGGGCTATTGCTACGCCACGCCATACCGTCCACGACACGCGTATCGCTTCACGCTGGAAGAGTCAATCTACGTGGATGCCAGCACCACCGGACGCGGTTTTGGCAGTGCACTAATGGACGCGCTGATTGAACGCTGCGAACAAGGTCCCTGGCGTCAGATGATTGCGGTTGTGGGAGATGGCCATAATAACGCCGGGTCATTGCGGCTGCATAAAAAGCACGGTTTTGAAGTGGTCGGTCAGCTGCGCAGCGTGGGCTACAAAAAAGGCGACTGGCGGGATACGGTGATTATGCAGCGCCCGCTTAACGACGGAGACTGGACCCTGCCGGAATAGGCCCAGTGCGGTCTGGTGCCCTCACCTCGGCCCTCTCCCACCGGGAGAGGGAGAAAACATAAAAAACGGTAACACTGTTACCGTTTTGCTTTTACCTAATCGTTCTGCGCCGTCGCCATCTGCTCGGCTTTCTGCTTTTTATACGTCAATGCTGCGGCCGGAACAGGCTGCACTTTCCCGGTTTCAATCCAGGTGCGCAGTCGGCTGGCATCGGCGAAGTGAGTATATTTGCCGAAGGCATCCATCACCACCAGCGCCACCGGTTTACCGTTGAACACGGTACGCATCACCAGACAGTGACCCGCCGCGTTAGTAAAGCCGGTTTTCGTTAACTGAATATTCCAGTTCTCGCGGTACACCAGGTGGTTCGTATTGCGAAACGGCAGCGTATAGGCCGGGTTCGCAAAGGTCGCCATCTCTTCACGGGTGGTACTGAGCTGCCCAATCAGCGGGTACTGTTTGCTGGCAATCAGCAGTTTGGTCAGATCGCGCGCCGTAGAGACGTTGTGAATCGACAGACCTGTCGGCTCAACAAAACGGGTGTTATTCATTCCCAGCGCTTTGGCTTTGGCATTCATCGCTCGAATGAAGGCGTCGTAGCCGCCCGGATAATGGTGGGCGAGGCTCGCCGCGGCGCGGTTTTCAGACGACATCAGCGCCAGCAAGAGCATATTTTTACGACTGATTTCACTGTTCAGGCGTACGCGGGAGTAAACCCCTTTCATCTCCGGCGTGTGGCTGATATCCACTTTCAGTTTTTCATCCAGCGGCAGATGTGCATCCAGCACTACCATCGCGGTCATTAATTTGGTTATCGAGGCGATCGGGCGCACCAGATCCGGGTGGCTGGCGTAGATCACCTTATTGGTGTTGAGATCAACAATCATCGCGCTGCCGGAAGCGATTTGCGGTTGAGCAGCAGCGGTGGTCACCGCGGGCGTTTTGGCGAGAGCTGGCACGCCAGCGGACGCCCCCAGCAACAGTGCCAGGCTAAGTAAAGAAACTCGGAATTTCAGCATGGTGAGACTTCTGATAATTATTCACGCACGTTATGACGTACACCGCCTGCGTTGACGGAGAAACACAGGCTGGCTTCGGCATCATAGCGGTCACCGTGCATTGTCGCCAGCGGATAATCGTGAACAGATGCTGCATTGCTGGCATTTACGCCAGCAATGCAATTAACTCAGAAGAGACGGTAACCATAACCCCAAAGAATCACCGTCAGCGCCAGTAACGCCTCCAGTACCAGCACGCCGATGGCGAGCGTAGAGCTGGAAAAGCTCAGGCCTTCTTCTTTATTGATATTCAGGAAGGTAGGTACGCCCAGATACAGCAGATAGCCGGTGTAAAAGAGCGCAATGGTCCCGATCAGCGCGCACAGCCAGACCAGGGGATAGAGCGCAACAATACCGCTTAAGAACAGCGGGGTTGCGACGTATCCGGCAAAGACCATACAGTGTGCCAGGGAAGGACGCTGCGGATAGTTACGTGCCATCCAGTGAATGACGCGTCCCATAACCGCCACCCCTGCCAGCATCAGGCCATAAAAGAGAATGGCAAGATAAAGCCCGGTAAACCAGGAAAGCTGTACTACGGTGCCATCACCAAAGTTCCAGCCGATTTGTGTTGTACCAATAAACGCGCATATCACCGGCACCGCCGCCATCAGCAACACGTGGTGCGTGTAATGATGCGAGACCGTTTCGTTCTCACTTTTGATGACATGCATTTCACGATCGGGATGGGAAAAAAGTCCCCAGACATGGTTCATAGCGCCCCCTTGTTGTCGGCCCGTCATCGATACCTTAAGTATAATGCAGGGTTTAGATTATTTTATGTACAGTGGGAAATTTCCGTTGATTGCCCCGCGGTTGTCACAAGGGGTATATGATTAACCGAGGCACGCTGAGGGAGATGATATTTACGTAATGGATATCAACGGAGTTATTGAACAATACGGATACGCTTCGCTGGTTGTCGGAAGCGTGGCAGAAGGTGAAACCATCACCCTGTTAGGCGGCGTCGCCGCGCATCAGGGATTACTTAAATTCCCGCTGGTTGTCGCCGCGGTTGCGCTGGGCGGGATGATTGGCGATCAGCTGCTCTACTTTCTGGGGCTGCGTTTTGGGCCGACGCTGCTTAAGCGTTTCGCTAAGCACAAGAAGAAAATTAACCGCGCGCAGCGGCTGATCCAGCGCCACCCTTACCTGTTTGTGATTGGCACCCGCTTTATGTACGGCTTTCGGATTATCGGGCCGATATTGATTGGCGCCAGCCGCCTGCCGCCGAAAATTTTCCTGCCGCTGAACGTGATTGGCGCGTGCGCCTGGGCGCTGATCTTTACCACGCTCGGTTACGTGGGTGGAGAAGTGATTGGCCCGTGGCTGCATAACCTTGACCAGCATCTGAAGCACTGGGCGTGGCTGATTCTGGTGGTTGTAGCGGTGATTGGGGTCAGGCTGTGGATGCGGCACAGAGAGAAGAAGCAGGATGAGGAGTGAGTGTGGTCTGTTGCCCTCACCCTAACCCTCTCCCACAGGGAGAGGGAACTTAACACACCCTCTCCCACGGGGTGAGGGGAAGCTAACCTTCCGGCTTAAACTGCGGATTCGCCAGCATAAACCCGCCATCGACGATAAACGACTGCCCGGTGGTATAGCTGGCGTCGCTGTCGCATAACCACGCCACCAGACTGGCGATCTCTTTGGTATATCCCGGTCTTGCGAGCGGGATCGCTGGCATCGACCCTTCCTTCACTTCACTCTCGTCCATATCATTCATCGGTGTGGCAATCGCCCCCGGCGCAACGGCATTCACCAGAATGTTGTGCTGCACCAGTTCCAGCGCCATCGATTTGGTTAATCCTCCCAGCGCATGTTTTGCGGCGGTATAGGCGCTGGCTTCCGGCAGCGGCGTATGTTCATGCACCGAGGTGATATTGACGATTCGCCCTCCTTCCCCCTGCTCCACCATTTTACGTGCGGCAATCTGCGAACAGAGAAACGCACCGTCCACGTCGACGGTGAAAATGTTTCGCCACTCGTCAAACGGCATATCCAGGAAGGGCGCTTTGGTCATCGCACCCGCATTGTTAACCAGCACGTCCAGGCGACCAAAACGGGCAATTAACGTTTCTATCGCCTGCGCGCCCTGTGGCAGGGTGCTTAGATCAAGGTGGATAGCTTCAGCCCGCCGACCCTGCGCCTCCACTTCGCGGCAGGTATCCCGGGCCCCTTGTTCATCAGAGTGCCAGGTGACGCCAATATCAAACCCACGTTCAGCCAGCATCAGGGCCGTGGTTTTACCAATCCCCGAATCCGATGCGGTAACAATCGCTACTTTGGTCATACTCACCTCCTGAAGAACGGCAAAGAGGTAAGTATAGATAATGACCCTGATTAGCCATGATGATAACCACCACCCAGCGCGGAGGTGAGCTGTAGCGTGGCGTCAATATACTCACCCTGCAGCATCAATCCGGCGAGATGTTCCTTCAGCGCTGGAATTCTGGCTTCACTGACGCGCGAGCCGGCAATAATTCCGGCGCTAAAACGTGCCTGCGCCAGCGCCACCACGCGCGCCGCATCTTTTTCTACCTGCTGCTGATGCTGATTTTTCGCCGTCAGCATTTCTACTTCGCTGGCCGTGCGCGCCACCTGGTTCACGGCATTTACCACCGCCTTGTTGTAGTTCGCCACCGACAGATTGTTCTGCGCCTGGGCAATATCCAGCTGCGCGTTCAGCCTGCCGCTGTCAAAAATGGGCAGAGTCAGCCCGGCGGTCACACCCATTTGCTGAGCTGAAGAACGGAACAGATCGCTCAGGTGCAGGGCATCCTGTTGTAAAAACGCCATCAGATTCACATCAGGATAAAACGCCGCTCTGGCGGCATCGACCTCGCTCATTGACGCTTCGATATACCAGTGCGCCGCCTGCAGATCCGGCCGTCGGGCCAGCAGTTCATATCCCAGCGTCGACGGTAACGACGCTTCAACCGTCGGTAAGGCATGCCGTGTGAGCGCCAGCGCGGGGGTATTAGTCAACGCGTTCAGACGCGCCTCGATGGCTTTCATTTTGCCGTGAACCTCTGCGATCTGCTCTTCGGTTTTGCTGGCACTGATGTCGGTTTCGACACCTTCCACAGAGGAGGTGATCCCGTGCTGATACAGCTCGCGATCGGCACCGATGATATTGTCCTGTTGGGATTTGATCTGCGTGAGGACCTCCTCCACGGCGGCCTGAGTTTGCCAGTCCCAGTAGAGCCGCGCCACGCTGCTGGCAAGCAGTTGACGGGTCTGCTCAAGCTCCGCTTTTTGCGCATTCACCTTGCCTATCCGGGCCTCCAACCGGGCGCGATTTTTGCCCCACAAATCCAGATCCCAGCCCGCAGTCAGACCAAAGGTACCGTTGGTATACCAGGGGCCGGTGGTGCCCGCAGCCGGGTCGGTTATGGCAAAGGGCCCCATCAGCCCTTCAGCGGACATTTTCTGACGTTCAGCATCGGCCGAAAAATCAACTTGCGGGCCGTCGGCCGCCAGGGCTGCTTTGGCCTGGGCTTCGGCAAGGGTAATACGCTGACGGGCAATCTGCATATCGGGCGCATCGCTTAATGCTTTGGCAATTAGCTTATCAAGCTGCGGATCGTTATACGCTTTCCACCATGCATTTTTCGGCCAGTCCTGATGAGGAAGCACCGTATTAACCGACGCCGTGAGTGACTGGGTATTAAAGGGAGTTACCGTGGCATGTTGCGGCGCACAGCCGGCCAGAATAACGGCAAAGGGAGCACTCAGAGATAAAATAAGAAAACGTTTCATTACGCCATTCACGCCAAAAAATAAAGGCGCAAAGTACGCCTGATGTCTCTCTTTTTTTTAGTAATGCGTGGCAATGCGCAAATTGTCATACATTTTTGTAATTAGAAAATTATACATGCCGAGAATAAGTCAAACTAACAAATTCATCTTAATTATAAATCGCCTGCTACACTTACTGTTGACATACATACGCAGGAGAAGGGAATGAAAATATTATTGTGGGCCATTTTAATTATATTTCTGATAGGACTGCTGGTAGTAACGGGTGTGTTCAAGATGATTTTCTGATTCATTTGCCCGGCACCGCGCCGGGCAAAGGTCAACCAGCCCATGCGTCTGGTCCAGCGCTTCACAGGGATAATTGCGGTCACACGCTTATTATTTTGCCTGGATCACCCGCGCAATATCCGCAGAAGTCTGTAATGTCCGAATCTCCTGAAATAACCCCAGCGCTTCATCGTACTCTTTGCGTAAATAGCTGAGCCACTGTTTGATGCGCGCCACGTGATATAGCCCGGTGTCGCCCTGCTTTTCCAGACGGCTATATTTTTGCAGCAGCGTCACAACATCAGCCCACGGCATACGCGGCTCGTTATATTTAATCACCCGGCTGAGGTTAGGCACATTCAATGCCCCGCGGCCGATCATCACCGCCTCGCAGCCGGTGGCCTTGAGACAGGCCTGCGCGCTCTGGTAATCCCAGATTTCACCGTTGGCGATCACCGGAATGCTGAGGCGTTTGCGGATCTCACCAATTGCCTGCCAGTTAATGCGCTCGGCTTTGTAGCCATCTTCTTTGGTGCGGCCATGCACCACCAGTTCAGTAGCCCCGGCCTGCTGCACCGCATCGGCAATTTCAAACTGCCGCGCGTCGCTGTCCCAGCCCAGGCGCACTTTCACCGTCACCGGCAAATGGGCAGGCACGGCTTCACGCATCGCTTTCGCGCCACGGTAAATCAGCTCAGGATCTTTCAGCAGCGTCGCCCCGCCGCCGCTGCCGTTCACCAGCTTCGACGGGCAGCCACAGTTGAGATCGACCCCGTAAGAGCCCAGCTCGACGGCACGGGCGGCGTTCTCGGCCAGCCATTCAGGATACTGGCCCAGCAGCTGAATACGCACCAGCGTGCCGGAGGTAGTCCGGCTCTGACGGTGCAGCTCCGGGCAGAGTCTGTAAAACGATTTTACCGGCAACAACATATCGACCACGCGCAAAAACTCCGTCACGCAGAGATCGTAATCGTTCACCTCGGTCAGAAGTTCACGCACGAGGGAGTCGAGCACGCCTTCCATTGGGGCCAGTAAAACACGCATAGCAGTACCTGTGAAAAAAGACGCGCTATAGTAATCGCTCTGTATGTATGTTGAAAGCACGACGTTCTATTCTGGAATGACGGGTATGCTTAAAATTCATGATGTGATCCATGGCACACTTTCGGGTTTAATTGTATGATGAATGCGTTTCAGCAAGGATTTTAACCATGAGAAAATCATTGAACATTATCTGGCAATATCTGCGCGCATTCGTCCTGATTTACGCCTGCCTGTACGCCGGGATTTTCATCGCTTCCCTGCTTCCTATCACCATTCCCGGCAGCATTATCGGCATGCTGATCCTCTTTGTTCTGCTGGCGTTGCAAATTCTGCCCGCTAAGTGGGTCAACCCGGGCTGCTTCGTTCTTATTCGCTATATGGCGCTACTGTTCGTGCCGATTGGCGTCGGGGTCATGCAGTACTTCGATCTGCTTAAAGCCCAGTTCGGCCCGATTGTCGTCTCCTGCGCGGTCAGTACGCTGGTGGTTTTCCTTGTGGTGAGCTGGAGTTCGCATCTGGTACATGGCGAACGTAAAGTGGTTGGACAGAAAGGAACAAAACAATGATGGCCAATATCTGGTGGTCGCTGCCATTAACCCTGGCGGTATTCTTCGCGGCACGCAAACTTGCCGCCCGGTTCAAGATGCCGCTGCTTAACCCGTTGCTGGTGGCGATGGTGGTGATTATCCCGTTCCTGCTGCTTACCGGTATTCCTTACGAACGCTATTTTGCCGGGAGCAAAATTTTAAACGACCTGCTACAACCCGCCGTGGTCGCACTCGCGTTTCCTTTATATGAACAGCTGCACCAGATCCGCGCCCGCTGGAAATCCATTATTACCATCTGTTTTGTGGGGAGCCTGGTGGCGATGATCACCGGTACTTCAGTCGCACTGCTGATGGGGGCCTCTGCGCAAATTGCCGCCTCTATTCTGCCGAAATCGGTGACCACGCCTATCGCCATGGCCGTGGGCGGCAGCCTCGGCGGCATTCCTGCCATCAGCGCCATGTGCGTGATCTTTGTCGGCATACTGGGCGCCGTGTTTGGCCATACCCTGCTCAATGTCATGCGCATTCATACCAAAGCCGCACGCGGTCTGGCGATGGGCACCGCGTCGCACGCGCTGGGCACCGCCCGCTGTGCGGAGCTGGATTATCAGGAGGGGGCGTTCAGCTCGCTGGCACTGGTGATCTGCGGAATCATGACCTCGCTGATGGCGCCGTTCATTTTCCCCGTGATTCTGGCGGTGATGGGCTAAAATTTGCGATGCGTCGCGCAAATTTCATTTTGCTTTCATAAGTTGCATACATAATGAGATATGGATCACATATAAAGCCCCAGCGGCTCCGTACACTACCGATCCATTAACCTTTATGAGGCAAACGCCATGCATCCACGTTTTCAAGCGGCTTTCGCCCGGCTTGCAGAGAATTTGCAATCAGCTCTGGCCCCGATTCTGGCGGATGAGCATTTCCCCGCCCTGCTCACCGCTGAGCAGATCACCACGCTGAAACAGGCCACGGATCTTGACGAAGACGCGCTGGCTTTCGCATTGCTGCCGCTGGCTGCCGCCTGTGCACGTGCCGATCTTTCCCACTTTAACGTTGGCGCCATTGCGCGCGGCGTCAGCGGAACCTGGTACTTCGGCGGAAACATGGAGTTCCTGGGCGCAACCATGCAGCAGACTGTTCATGCGGAACAGAGCGCCATCAGCCACGCCTGGCTGCGCGGCGAAAAGGCCCTGAGCGCCATTACCGTGAACTACACCCCGTGCGGGCACTGCCGTCAGTTTATGAATGAACTGAACAGCGGGCTGCAGCTGCGCATTAATCTGCCGGGTCGCGCGCCGCACACGCTGGGCGACTACCTGCCTGACGCCTTCGGTCCGAAAGATCTTGAAATCAAAACCCTGCTGATGGATGAGCAGGACCACGGTTTCGCGCTGACCGGTGATGACCTGACCCAGGCGGCCATCCGCGCTGCCAACAAGAGCCACACGCCGTACAGCAAATCCCCGAGCGGCGTGGCACTGCAATGCCGCGATGGGCGTATTTTTAGCGGCAGCTATGCCGAAAACGCCGCGTTTAACCCAACGCTGCCACCGCTGCAGGGCGCACTGAACCTGCTGAGCCTGAACGGCTATGACTACCCGGATATTCAGCGCGCCATTCTGGCAGAAATTGCCGATGCACCGCTGATTCAATGGGATGCCACCGCCGCCACCCTGAAAGCGCTGGGCTGCACGTCAATCGAGCGTGTATTGCTGGCGTGATCCTTTTGGCGGGCAGACATGCCCGCCCGTTTTGCTGAAAAAGCCTTCAGTTGATGCGCTGTTTCTTGCGCTAACCAGGCGGGTACAGTAGCCTGAGTTAAATTCACCTTCGGTACGAGCCATCTGCATGTTAAAGCGCGTTTTTTACAGCCTGTCTGTCCTGGTCGGCATACTGCTGTTGATCGTGCTGGGTCTCGACCGGTGGATGAGCTGGAAAACGGCCCCCTACATTTTTGATGACCTGCAGGACCTGCCCTATCGCCAGGTGGGTGTGGTGCTCGGCACCGCAAAGTATTACCGCACCGGTGTCATCAATCAGTATTACCGCTACCGTATTCAGGGCGCGCTCAACGCCTACAACAGCGGCAAGGTCAATTACCTGCTGTTAAGCGGCGATAACGCGCTGCAAAGCTACAACGAACCGGTCACCATGCGCAAAGACCTGATTGCCGCAGGCGTTGATCCGGCAGATATCGTGCTCGACTACGCCGGGTTCCGCACGCTCGACTCCATCGTGCGCACGCGCAAAGTGTTCGACACCAACGACTTCATCATCATCACCCAGCGCTTCCACTGCGAACGTGCGCTGTTTATCGCGCTGCACATGGGCATTCAGGCGCAGTGTTATGCGGTGCCCTCGCCAAAAGATATGCTGAGCGTGCGTGTGCGTGAGTTTGGCGCTCGCTTTGGCGCGCTGGCCGATCTCTATATCTTCAAACGTGAACCGCGCTTTTTAGGCCCACTGGTGCCAATTCCGGCCATGCATGAAGTGCCGGAAGATGCGCAGGGTTATCCGGCGGTGACGCCGGAGCAGTTGCTGGACATGCAGAAGAAAAAGTAATCAAATTCTATAATGCGTGATATAACACGCACTACTCTGTCATCAGATACCTAATGAGTGATATAAGTGGCACTAGTTGCCATTTTCATTAACAATGAGTAATATTTTACTCATTGCTGTTTTATGGAGGTGAGATGGAGACGTTAACCGTACAAGCATATCTGAATGAAACATGGACGGATATCGCCCTCATCAAATATCCGGGAAGCGAAAAAAATGACTGGAACACCACACAGTTAGACTATCTTACTGAGTATGCGATTAATTTTCTTGACTATGATGATTTTCACGCGGTCTCAGTCAACCACCCTGTATCACTCTTTTTTGATGACCAGGGTCAACCGGGCTGGCTGCGATTTATCGACGATATCATTCCTGCCGGAGCCAGTCGCCGTTATTGGATAAATGCACTCGATATCAGTGAGTTGCCTGTTGGTCAGCAGAATTTTTTATTGTTGAAATTTGGCACAATGTCCCCTGTCGGGAATTTGCGTATAAAAGAATCCGTTCCTGAATGGAATGAATTCGCACGCACTAAAACGTTTACTGTTTCGGACGTCATCGATCGTGCGGCAGATTTTCTGGATTATGCCCAGGAAAGAGGCGCGGCGGCGGGTGGCGCAACCGGCGCTGGGGGTGAAGCGCCGAAACTGTTGCTGCGCTGTAGTGAAACGGATTCCATCTGGATCGATACCTGGCAAAACGAGCCGGATAACCGGGACCGCTATTATTTGGTTAAATATCCACGCGGAAACAGAACAGAAGTTGATTGTAATATTCTCCGGGCTGAATTTCATTATTACCATGAGCTTAACGCGATGGGCTTTTCCACGATCCCAGTGGACACAATGCGCCTTGAAGAAGGTAGCCACTATCCTTCTCTGTGGTTGCCACGTTTCGACATAATGAGAAATGAGCAGGATCAACTGATCAGGCTGGGTATGGAATCGGTGTATTCACTATTACAAAAAGCACCCGGTACTCTCCTGGATCATGAGGCAACGCTGCGCGCGTTAATTAATAAAATTACCTCCAGCCATATGGTTCAGCAGCAGGGCTATCAATTTGATATCCCTGGTTTTGTAACAGAATGGGTACGTCGCGATCTGTTAAATATTATTTTTGGGAATAGTGACAACCATGGGCGAAATACCGCCTTTGTGAAAGCTGAAAATCACATTATGCTCTCCCCTGTTTATGACTTTGCTCCAATGAAAGCCGATCCAGAGGGGATACCGCGAACCCTAAAGTGGTCATTATCTTGTGAATCAGGGGGGGATTATAATTTCAACGCTATCGCGCAAGCGCTGGCGGAGTGGATCCCTCCCACAACTTTACTTGACGCTCTGCATGATACAGCCGTCCAGCTCATCGATCTCCCGGAAAGGCTGGAGGCGCGAGGCGTTCCCGACCAGATAATGGAAATGCCCGCGATTGGTTTTCGCTATATTCCGAATAAACTTTCTCGTTGGGGTTTATTATGAAAATATCTAATAAATCTGAATCAGAGCTTCTACAAACATTAGCCCGGGTACGCAGCGTAAATGAAAAGCGACGTCATGATGAGGATGAAGATCCGGACAAGTCATCGGTAGTAAAGAGGCAACGCGTTTCATCAGGCTTAACACGGATTAGTACTCTTGATCGCCAGGCTGTACTGCATGCAGCCATACGGGACATTTTACTGGGTAAAATCACACAGGGTGAGGCGCTGAAAAGACTCAGGGTCGAAGTGTTGGGGATGAAGCAGGATGAGTATGCAAAGCTGGTCAGCGTATCCCGGAAAACATTGTCGGATGTAGAAAATGGCAGAGGTAATTATTCCGCTGACATTATAAATAAAATCTTTAAACCCTTTGGGCTTCAAACCGGACTGGTGCCCATTTCCAAATCGCTTATAGCTTCACTTTTCACGTAAAAAACCCGCATGCCGTTCACGGGCAGCGGGTTTTATTTATTCGCCTGATAATTATTTCTTACGCGCGTATTTCAGTGAATCCAGTGCAACCGCGAAGATGATAATGGCACCCTTGATGATGTACTGCCAGTACGGGTTCACGCCGATGTAGGTCAGACCATAGTTGATGACCGTAAAGATGATCACACCGGTGACCACGCCAAGCACGGTTCCCACACCGCCGCTGAAGGAGACCCCGCCCACCACGCAGGCGGCAATCGCATCCAGTTCGTACATAAAGCCGAGGTTGTTGGTGGCAGAGCCGATACGGCCCGCTTCCAGCATCCCGCCGAAGGCATAGAACACACCGGACAGGGCATAAATCATCAGCAGGTTCAGGGCCACGTTAACGCCGGACACTTTCGCTGCTTCCGGGTTGCCCCCGATGGCGAAGATGTTCTTACCAAAGCGGGTTTTGTTCCACAGGATCCAGACGAACGCCACCGCAATCAACGCGTAGAAAGTGATGTACGACAGGCGGAAGCTGCCCAGCGCAATAAACCCTTGCGTGAAGGTCGAGAAGCCGCTGTCGAAGCCCGAGATAGGGGATGCACCGACGAAGTCGTAGTACAGGGAGTTGATACCGTAAACGATGATCATCGTACCCAGGGTGGTGATAAATGGCGTCACGTTCAGGTAAGCGATGATGATACCGTTAATCAGACCAATCACCGCACCGATGGCGCAGACAATCAGGATCACCACGAAAATGGGCATGGTCGCCATTTCCGGGAACACCTTGTTGGCGTTTTCCATCGACTGCAACAGGGTTGCCGCGATCACCGCCGCCAGGCCGACCTGGCGCCCTGCGGAAAGGTCAGTCCCCTGGGTGACGATGAGCCCCGCCACGCCCAGCGCGATGATAATACGCACGGAAGACTGAGTCAGAATGTTACTCAGGTTCAGCAGACTTAAGAACGTAGGGTCCTGGAAAATGATAATGGCCAGCAATACTAAAAGAACAACGTAAATACCGCCTTCTTTCAGATAAGTGAGAAAACTTTTTTTATTTAACGCACTCATGAGGAGCCCCTGATCTTAAAGGTGCAAAGACGCTAAACGCAAAATTTCGTTTTGCGTTGTCGTTTTCGTGTCAACAATACCGGCAACGAGACCATTGCTCATAACCAGAATACGGTCTGTGATCCCTAACAATTCCGGCATTTCGGAAGAGATAATAATGATCCCTTTATCCTTTTTCGCCAGTTCAGCGATCAGCTGATAAATTTCAAACTTCGCGCCGACGTCAATACCGCGGGTTGGTTCATCCAGCATCAGAATTTCTGGCTGCGTTAATAACCAACGACCGATAATGACTTTTTGCTGGTTACCGCCCGACAACGAACCAATTTGCGTACGATGCCCCGGCGTTTTTACGCGCATAGAGTCAATAACCCACTGGGTATCACTCTTCATGCGGGAGTTATCCAGCAGACCCACTTTGTTTTTATAGTTGCGGATATTAGAAATTAACGAGTTAAAGTTAATATCCAGATAGGCATAAATACCGGTCGAACGCCGCTCTTCCGTCACCAGCGCAAAACCATTATTAATGGCTTCGTTGGCGTTGTGGTTGTTAATTTTCTTACCGTGCAGCGTGATGGTGCCTTCGGCTTTCTCGCGAATACCAAACAGGGTTTCGACGATATCGGTACGTTTTGCCCCGACCAGGCCTGCAATGCCCAGAATTTCGCCCTTGTGCAGGTCGAAGGAGACGTCGCGAATAGAGGGCTGACGCAGCGAGGTCAGGTTACGCACCTCAAGGATCACCTCACCCGGCTTGTTCTCTTTGTCCGGGAAACGCTGGTTCAGGGAACGGCCCACCATCATGGCGATGATCTTGTCCATGTCCAGCCCTTCGAGAGGCTGAGTGGCAATCCACTGACCGTCGCGCAGGATGGTTATCTCATCACACAGCTGGAAGATCTCTTCCATTTTATGGGAGATATAAACAATGCCGCAGCCGCGATCTTTTAGCTTACGAATAATGGTAAAAAGGTGGTTAACCTCTTTTTCCGTTAATGACGATGTCGGTTCATCCATGATGACAATTTTGGCATCATAGGAGAACGCTTTAGCAATTTCGATCATCTGCATTTGCGAGACGGATAATGTTCCCACGCGGGCGCGCGGATCAATATCAATATCCAGCTCATCGAAAATGGCTTTGGTGTCACGGTACATTTTGTCCTGATCGACAAAAACACCTTTGGTTGGATAACGTCCCAACCACATATTATCCATTACCGAGCGTTGCAGTACCAGGTTCAATTCCTGGTGAACCATAGAGATACCGTTTTCCAGTGCTTCTTTCGCTGAATGGAAATCGATCTCTTTCCCCTGAAAAAGAATGCTGCCAGAATCTTTTTGATAGATCCCAAAAAGACATTTTAATAATGTTGATTTACCGGCACCGTTTTCACCCATTAAGGCATGAATTGAATGAGGCCGAACTTTTAAATTAACATTATCGAGTGCCTTAACACCGGGAAACGACTTGTTGATGCCGTTCATTTCCAACAAGAATTCACCGGACGACGGAGTAGTTGTGCTGACCATAATTATACCTTGTTGGCCTCGCATATCGCGTTATAAAAGGGCGCAACATGTTGCGCCCTGTGGAGACATAACTAACTATCTTATTTACCGATAAACTCAGCCAGGTTGGACTGGTCTACGCCCACGTAAGGTACGCGAACGATTTTATTGTCGATTTTCCAGTTGGTGCCATCAGCCGCACCTTTACCGTCGGCCAGGTTTTTCGCCAGATCGAAAGTGGCTTTCGCCTGGTTGTTGGCATCGTTCAGTACGGTACCGGCCATCGCACCTGATTTCACCAGAGCCAGCGCTTCTGGCAGCGCATCCACGCCGAACACAGGGATAGAGGATTTGTTGTGTGCTTTCAGGGCTTCTACCGCACCCATTGCCATCGCGTCGTTGTTAGCGATAACCACTTCAATTTTGTTCGCGTTAGGACCAGACAGCCACGCGTCCATTTTATCTTTCGCCTGAGCGGTATCCCACATCGCGGTATCTAAAGCCAGCTGCTGGGTTTTCAGACCTTTGTCGTTCAGCTCTTTGACAACGTAAGTGGTACGCGCTTCAGCATCCGGGTGGCCTGGCTCGCCTTTCAGCAGCACGAACTGGATCTGGCCGTCTTTGTTCAGATCCCAGTTCGGGTTGGCCGCCCAGTGTTTCGCGATCAGATCGCCCTGGATAATACCGGACTCTTTGGAGTCAGTACCGACGTAATACGCTTTGTCATAGCTGTCCAGCGCTTTACGGGAAGGTTCTTTGTTGAAGAAGACGATTGGCACGTTCTGGCCGCGCGCTTTCTCGATAACTGTGCCTGCAGCAGCCGGGTCAACCAGGTTGATTGCCAGTGCCTTCACGCCTTTTGCCAGCAGGACGTCAATCTGGTCGTTCTGTTTGGACTGGTCGTTCTGGGAGTCATTCATCAGCAGCTGAACATCTGGCGCTGCTTTAGCATCTTTCTCGATCGCTTTACGCACAACAGACATGAAGTTGTCGTCGTATTTATAGATAGTCACACCAATACGGGTATCCGCAGCGTGCGCTGCTGCACCAAAAAGCATGCTTGCCATTACAGCAGACAGAGTCAACACCTTCTTATTCATGGTATCTCCGGTTTTTTTTATGCAGGGTAGTTCTTGTGAATAACGATCGGCGGGCAGGTGTTAATAAAACGTTACTGACAGCCGAAGTTCACTTATAAAATTTCTATCTTCCGTGTTCGGTAACGCTCCAGAAATGCGTTTTATTCGTTGTTTGCGGCACGTTGGCTATAGTGAAAGTGAATAATCACTGTTACATAGCGTTTCAGCCCCTAAAACGCTGACATCATAGTCAGCGCCTTGTTAAGATACTGTGAATTTACTCACAGATTGAAAACGGTTACATCAGCTGGCTTTATCAGTTAGTGATCGGAACCACAATTTGCCGGGCAGAGACCGAATGGCGGCGCACTAACGTCGGCATGAAACAGTGTGTTGCTCCCGTATCAAGCAGCCCTGCCGCGCCCTGTAACGCCAGCTCAGTCGCCAGTTTGGCCATCGAGACAATGGGATAGCGTACCGTTGTCAGCTGCGGGTCGGTGTAACGGGCAATGGGAATATCGTCAAAACCGATCAACGACAAATGCTGTGGCACCGCAATGCCGTTATCTTTTAACGCCGTCAGTGCTCCGGCAGCCATACTGTCGTTGTAGGCAAACACCGCGGAGAGCTGCAGGTTACGGCCCAGCAGCTCGACCATCGCCGCCTCCCCTCCCTGCATGTCCGGGGTACCGGTGCCTACCCAGCTTTCAGCAGGCGCAATGCCGTGCTCTTTCAGGGCGTTTTGCCAGCCTTCGCGACGCAGTTCGTCGTCCTCTATCGCGTGGCTGGAGGCCAGATAACCGATTCGCTGGTGCCCGTTATTAATCAGCATGCGCGTGGCCATCATGGCGCCGCTCACGTTATCCAACCCCACGCAACGGTGGGCATAGCCGGGCACAATCCGGTTGATGAGCACCATGCCGGGGATTTGCTCCATAAATCCGGCAAGTTCCTCATCACTCAGGGCTTTTGAATGCACAATCAGCGCGTTACAACGCTGGCGGATCAGCACTTCGATGGCATAGCGCTCTTTTTCTGCTTCATGATAGCTGTTGCCGATCAGCACATACTTCTGGTGCTGCTGGGCGACAACATCCACCGCTTTCACCAGCGCGCCAAAAAACGCATCCGACACGTCCATCACCACCACGCCAATGGTGTCACTGACCTGCGTAGCCAGCGCCTGCGCGTTAGCATTGGGCCGGTAACCCAGTTGGGTCACGGCTTTCATTACGGTTTCACGGGTTTCAGGGCTGACCAGCGCGCTGTTGTTCAGCACGCGAGAGACGGTGGCCACAGAAACGCCCGCCTGACGGGCGACGTCACGAATGGTGATCATATTCACCATCCTTAAATGGATTGCAGCAACTCACAGACACCCCCTGTGTTTAGCAAGGTGGCTATTTTGGCAGCGAGAGAAAGGGGACTACGTGAAGAAGCTCACACAGATGAAAACGGTTACATCCATTTTGTTAATGATTGTGATCCAGATCGTTATCTGGATGTATTATTCAATGAAACACCTGATGCTTTTGCGGTTAACTGACGCCACGCCCACTCCAGGGGCCCCTGGCGGAAATACCGCAGCCAGATAACCGAAAACGCCAGGTTTATCGTCCAGACCGGAAGAACAAACGCCACCAGCGTAAGGCGGTCGAATTTCATAAACAGGCCGAATCGATAGAACAGCGTGGTGCAGATGAGGGTCTGCAGAATGTAATTGCTTAACGCCATGCGGCCAACACAGGCCACGGCACTGACAATCCAGAGGCGGGAGAGCTGCGGCCAGTAGCCATAGATGAGCGCGGCGTAGCCGATGGTCTGGAACGGGGCACCGAGCTCGCGCGGAACCTGTAGCAGGAAAGCGCACCAGCGGTAATCCCAGTGAAGATGCCACTGCGCAATCACCGCAGGGAGATTGATCGCCACGCCCAGCAGCACCAGCAAGACGCCTGTGCGACGATAGTGGCGCAGGCTAAATTCCCCTTTCAGCCAGCCGGTGCGCATCAGGGATGCGCCCATCAGCATCATCCCCGCCAGCTGCCAGCCGTATTGCGCCCCCAGCGCCAGCAGGTTATCGCCCAGCATATCCGCGCGATTGCTTATCGCTTCCGCGCCGCCTTTTAGCTTCCAGAACTGCTCATACTGCAGGTTGGCGGCGTCCGGTATCCACGAGCGGCTTGTTGCGTCGCCGGCGATCATCCCCAGCAACAGCAGCACGCCAAGCCCCATGACATAGAGCATCACGCCGGTGTTAAACAGGCTTTTGACGCTATGCGCATCACGGATGAGTCGCCAGCAAATCAGCCCGACTAATCCATAGGCGAGAAGAATATCACCGTCCCAGAAGAACAGGCCGTGAATAAAGCCAAGGAGCACCAGCAGGGTCAGACGTGACTGGATCCAGCGGGTGCCGCGTTTGAGCAGGAGTTGCAGACCGGCGCCAAACAGCAGCGCAAAGAGGGTGAGGAATTTCACCTGAGCAAAGAGATCGAGGATTGCCCACGTCCAGGCATCGCGACGGGTGATCTCGCCATACCAGGCGGGGTTGAGATAAGCGGCCTTCGGCAGACCGAAGGCGCTGATATTAAGCAGCAGGATACCGAGAATGGCGACGCCGCGAACAAAATCGAGCGTGACGTTTCGCTCCATGGTCCCTGCCCTGTCTGATTAGTTGTGGTGACGCACGGCGCGCAGGAACTCCTGGCGGGTGTTCTGGCTGGATTTAAACAGACCGCCCAGCGACGTGGTGGTGGTCGCACTGGTGGCATCACGTACACCGCGCGCCTTCACGCAGTAGTGAACCGCGTCAATGGAGACCGCGACGTTATTGGTGCCCAGCAGCGTTTGCAGCGCAGTCAGGATCTGCTGCGTCAGACGCTCCTGCACCTGTGGGCGTTGGGCAAAGAACTGCACGATACGGTTGATTTTGGACAGACCAATCACCGTATCTTTTGGAATGTAAGCCACGGTCGCTTTACCGTCGATGGTCACGAAGTGGTGCTCGCAGGTGCTGGTCAGCGTGATATCGCGCACCGTCACCATCTCATCCACCTTCATTTTGTTTTCAATGACGGTGATTTTCGGGAAGTTGGCGTAGTCCAGGCCGGAGAAAATTTCGTCGACATACATTTTTGCGATGCGATGCGGCGTTTCCATCAGACTGTCGTCGCTCAGATCGAGATTCAGCAGTTGCATGATCTCGGTCATGTGCCCGGCAATCAGACGTTTACGGGTTTCATTATCCACTTCCTGAACGGGTGGACGCAGTGGCGTTTCAAGACCGCGCGCAACCAGGGCTTCGTGGACAAGGGCCGCTTCTTTACTGAGTGATGACATTCTTTTCTCCTGCAGGTGTGGCGTCTTTTGCCCTCGTTGTGGCAAAAGTGTGCGCTCATTGTGCGTGAGGCCGCGCACATAATCCAGTATTCACGACGATAATTATTGCAATTGCTGCTGCCTTTCGGCCTGACGGTTCCACACCAGCGCGCCCGCAATGAACAGCGCAATGCCCGCCAGCCCCAGCGCAGGCTCAAGCTTGTGGGTAAGCCAGGTGGATAACGCCGAGGTCATCGGCCCCACCAGCTGTCCAATGGCATAACCGGTAGTCAGTAGCCCCGCCATATAGCGGGTATGTTCGGGTGCCAGCTCGCGCCCGTAGAGTAAAGAGAGCTGAACGGCACACAGGAATCCGCCGCCGACCAGCAGGCCGCCCGTCAGCAAGCCGCCAATTCCCGGCAGTAGCCACGCCGCCAGCACACCCGCCCCCTGTAACCACAGCACGATAGCCAGCCTGCGGTTCGAGGTAGAGGTGTGACGCAAAACGATACTGAGCACGATGCCCACAACAGCGGCAGCGCCAAATATCGGCCAGACAAACTGTGCAAACAGGCTGCCGGGAAAACGCACGGCCGCCATTTGTGATAAAAATGTTGCAGGCAGGATGTAGCCAAATCCGGCCAGGCTGTAGCTCCAGACCAGGCACTTCAAATCTTTCGTCAGAATAAGGGGTTCAGGCGCGCTGCCCGGCCGGTGCAGTTGCCCGGCACGCGGTAAATAGCGGGCAACCAGTGCGATAAGCACCAGCGCCAGCACGCCGTAAATCTGCCATGCGGCCCCGGCCGACAACGCTTTTGCGTGAATATAGACCGCAAGCAGTCCGCTCAGGGCGATACCTGCGCCCGGCCCGGCAAACACGGCCGCGCTCAAACCCGGTTTACCCAGTTGCCCCAGCCGCTCGTTGGTCCAGGCGGCAATCAGCACCATCGACCAGCCGCTCATGCAGCCAATCACAAAGCGCAGCAGACCATGTACCAGCGCGTTATCCGCTGCGGCGGAAAGCAGCGTCAGCGCCACAGCGCCAGTAATACCCAGCCAAAGGCGGGTTTCAACGAAGCGATGGGCGCGCATCGCATCCCATGCGCCCACCAGATAGCCCAGATAGTTCATCGCCGCCACCAGACCTGCGCTGGTGAGCGTGAGTTGCCCGGCGGCAATCATCAGCGGCACCTGAGGGGTAAACGCGAAGCGCCCAATTCCCATCGCTACCACCAGAACCACAAATCCACTGAGCGCAATTCGCAGCGCCATGACCGCTCCAGTTGTTAATAAAAAGTAAATTTATGATGCAGGATCTCGCTGTCTTGCGAAAGTGAAAGTTGCTCACAGGTAAATGAAAACTCTGTATTATGGGCTGAATGAATAGCAATTCGCATTAAGGAGCCTTGCATGGAACTGCTCGAAGAGCATCGTTGTTTTGAAGGTCGACAGCAGCGCTGGCGCCACGACTCCACTGTCCTGAACTGTGCCATGACGTTCAGCATTTTCCTGCCGCCCACTGAAGAGGGTGCTAAGCCCCCGGTTCTGTTCTGGCTCTCGGGATTAACCTGTAACGATGAGAATTTCACCACCAAAGCGGGCGCGCAGCGTGTGGCGGCTGAGCTGGGTATCGCCCTGGTGATGCCAGACACCAGCCCGCGTGGCGATGAGGTGGCGGACAATGCCGGATATGATCTGGGCAAAGGGGCCGGGTTCTATCTGAACGCCACAGAGCAGCCGTGGGCGAGCCATTACCGCATGTACGACTACATTGCCGACGAGCTGCCAGCCCTGATCCAGCGTGAGTTTGCAGTAAGCAACCGGTGTGCCATCAGCGGGCATTCCATGGGTGGGCACGGCGCGTTGATCATGGCGCTAAAAAATCCTGGCAGATACACCAGCGTTTCCGCGTTTGCGCCAATTGTAAACCCCACCCAGGTACCGTGGGGGCAGAAAGCCTTTACGAACTATCTGGGCGATGACGCACAACGCTGGCAGGAGTGGGACAGCTGTGCCCTGATGCTGGCGAGCCAGCCTGGAAATGCGATCCCGACGCTTGTCGATCAAGGTGATGCGGATCAGTTCCTGGCCGGACAGCTACAGCCCGCCGTGCTGGCTGAAGCCGCACGTCAGAAAGACTGGCCGCTGACGCTGCGTATTCAGCCCGGATATGACCACAGCTACTATTTCATTGCATCCTTTATTGAGGATCACCTCCGCTTCCATGCGGAGCATTTGTTCGGGTAAGTGCGGTCTTTTTTGCCCGGTAAGCGAAGCGCCACCGGGCATGAAAACCACATCAGAACTTATAATCCACACCCACAAAGTAGCGGCGGCCATCTTCCGTGTAGCTGTAATCGTCGCGGCTCAGATCTTTATCCAGCATGTTCTGCACGCCCGCGCGCAGCTTCACGCTTTTCGTTGCCTGCCATGCCGCGCCGGTATTCCAGATGACATAGCCGCCCGGCGTTGCGTCTGCGCTGGTTAACGCACGTTTCTCGCCGGTGTAGTGGCCCTGGACGTAGAACGACCAGTCCTGCGTCGCCTTCCAGTCCACGGTACCGTTGGCGGTATGGAACGGCAGTTCGGACAGCGGTTTGTTACCGCCGTTGCTGATATCACGCCCGTCGTTGTAGGTATAGTTCAGCGTCAGCTTCCAGTCCTCAGCCACCGGGATCTTCAGCTCGGTTTCCACGCCACGAATACGCGCCTTGTTGACGTTGTAATAGCGGAAGATCGGTTCACCGTCAGCATTCAGCCCCACGTAGTTCGGGTAGCTCTTAGCCTGGTTAACGTTCGCCGTACGGCTGATGCTGATACGGTCATCAACATTGTTCTGGAAGGTGGTAATGCTGGCCTGCACGCCCTCTAACCATCCCTCTTCCCCGCTGTAGTACAGCCCGAGTTCAAAGCTTTCGCTGGTTTCCGGTTTCAGGTTCGGGTTACCGACAATCTCGCAGGCACCGCGACACGATCCGGTGATCCAGTCCGGACTCAGTTGCAGCAGGGATGGCGCTTTAAACGCGGTTGCCCAGCCCCCTTTCACCGTGACGGTATCGGTCGCGTTATAGACCAGATACGCTCGCGGACTCCAGTGATCGCCGTAGGTGTCGTGGTCGTCCATACGGATGCCGGTAGTCAGCGCCAGCGGTTCAAATATCCGCCATTCATCTTCAAGGAAGAGAGCATACTGGCTGGTAGAGGTCGCGCTGCCGGAGCCCCCGGTCAGGTTTACCGGATCTTTCAGCTTGTCGTGACGCCATTCGCCGCCGAAGGTCAGCAGCTGATTGATTTCACCCAGCGGCAGCACGTATTTACCATCAACGGCGTTGCTCTCGGAAGTGATAGTATGGCTGTTACCCGGGTTTTTGTTGTCCACCTTCTCGCCGTAAACTTTCAGTTCGCTGTTGCCTGTCCCCCAGCGGCCGTTGTGGCTCAGGAAGTAGTTCTGGCGCTCAAGGCGATTTTTATCGAGGGAATCGGAATCACGATCCTGGCGGTCGAAACCATAGCCTGCGGTAAAATCATGATTTTCCGTCGGCGTCCAGGCGAATTCCACATTGGCATCGCGGCTGGTGAAGCCCTCAATACGCGGCGTTTCACCGCTCGTTGTGGTAGACGATTCTTGCTGCTTGTCTTTTTCACGCTTAGACACGCTGCCGTAGGCCTTCAGCCCCAGCACGCCGTCCACCAGCGGGCCGCTGGTGTAGAACTGGCCGTTGTTGGTGTCCCCGCGATCGCGGTGTTCCTGAATGGTGGAGTCGGCGCTCAGGGTGCCCGTCCACTTCTGACCGATTTTCTTGGTGATGATGTTCACCACGCCGCCCAGTGCATCTGAACCGTAGAGCGAGGACATTGGCCCGCGCACCACTTCGATCCGCTCGATCGCATCGACCGGAACCCAGTTCAGATCGAAATCGTTATGGCGGAAGACGGCGTTGCGGGAGTTAACACGCTTACCGTCGATCAGGATCAGCGTATAGCTGCTGTCCAGACCGCGAATACTTACCCCTTTACGGTTGTCCCCTTCATTAGTGAGCTGCACGCCCGGTACGTCCTGCAACACATCTTTCAGGTTCTGAACGGGTTTACGCTGCAGGTCTTCCTGGGTGATGACGCTGATGCTCGCCGGCGCGTCCTTCAGGTTTTGCTCAGTCGCTGACGCCGTGACAACCAGTGTGTCGCTGGATTCCGCAGCGATGACAGGCAGTGCCAGGGACATTGCGGACGCACAGAGTCCTCCCCTGACGAAGGGATTCAACCTAAACATTCCATATCTCCATGAGGTAAATACAACTAAATCAAAAGATTATTGCCCACAATGCCTTTTGCTCCGCCCGCATCTCCGGCGGGTCGGTGGTCTGCTTATTTTGACGTAACGATAAAGCAAACGATTATTATTATCAATTAAATTGTTAAAAATTATATCCGTTCTGCATAATGTGGAGATAAAAAAGCCCGCTCAAATGAGCGGGCTAAAAGAGAGGAAGTGCGGTTTATTTGTTAAATCGTTCAGGGAATTCCATTTCACTGTAGCGAACGAAGTGCGTTCCTTTCATCAGCTTGTAACCAAACCAGATCACCAGGAACAGCGGAATACCAATGTAGGTGGCCGTTACGGCGCCCCAGTCAATGGTGTCCGCCAGGAACGCTTCATAGTTCTGGCCCAGGGTGATAATCAGACACAGAATGAAGGCGAAAATCGGCCCCAGCGGGAAGAACCCGGAACGGTACGGCAGGTTGTTCAGATCGTGTCCCTGCATAACATAGCCGCGACGGAAGCGGTAGTGGCTGATGGCAATCCCCAGCCAGGCAATAAAGCCCGTCATACCAGAGGTGTTGAGCAACCACAGGTAGACCGTCTGGTTACCGAACATGGAGGTCAGGAAGCACAGACCAGCAATGACCGTTGTGGCATACAGCGCGTTACGCGGCACACCGCCACGAGACAGTTTTGCAAAAATACGCGGCGCTTTACCGTCACAGGCCAGGGTATAGAGCATACGGGTTGAGGCGTACATACCGGAGTTACCCGCAGACAGCACCGCTGTCAGGATAACGGCATTCATTACCGCCGCCGCAGAGAGCAGACCGGCATGCTGGAAGACCAGCGTGAACGGGCTGACGCTGATGTCTTTGACATCGTTTCGCAGCAGGCTTGGGTCAGTGTATGGGATAATCAGGCTGATAATCAGGATCGCGAACACATAGAACAGCAGAATACGCCAGAATACCTGACGCACCGCGCGCGGAATGTTCTTCTCCGGGTTTTCAGACTCACCGGCGGCAATACCAATCAGCTCGGTGCCCTGGAAGGAGAAGCCAACAATCATCGCCACGCCAATCATCGCCGAGAAACCACCGGCAAACGGCGCATCGCCAATCGTCCAGTTGCTCCACCCGGCCGGTTCCGCCCCTTTGAAAATACCAACGATCATCGCCACACCGACGACGATAAAGATGATGACGGTTGCCACTTTGATCAAAGAGAACCAGTATTCCGCTTCGCCAAAGCCGCGAACGGAGATGTAGTTCAGCAGGAAGATGACCGCGAGGAACAGCGCACTCCAGATCCAGCCTGGCGTGTCCGGGAACCACCAGGTCATAACCAGCTGTGCGGCGACAAGGTCAACGGCGATGGTGACCGCCCAGTTGTACCAGTAGTTCCAGCCCAGCGCGAAGCCAAAGCCTTCTTCAACGTATTTCTGACCGTAGGTCGAAAACGAACCGGATACCGGCATGTACGCGGCCAGTTCGCCCAGGCTGGTCATCAGGAAGTAGACCATCAGGCCAATCAGGATATAAGAGAAAAGTGCCCCACCCGGGCCGGCTGCCGAAATGGTTGCCCCGGAGGCAACGAAAAGACCTGTACCGATTGAGCCGCCGATGGCGATCATCGTCAGGTGACGCGCCTTGAGTTCGCGGCGTAGCGCGGGCGCTTCTGTGGTTTTAGTTTCTGAAACCATGTGAAAATGCTGTCCATTCAATAAATGAGGCGCGATTGTAGCAGACGATCCGCGTTCCTTCCGGCAGAAATACTGAGTTATAAGAGAGCTTCATGACTCGGCCAGGATTATAAGTAAAGCATAATTTTTCCCTCTCCCCATTGGGGTGAGGGGCGCTTTTACATGGCGCAATAGCGCAGAAAACGCTGCAGCGAGCTGGAAAGATGTTTCTGACGATGGTGAATACACCACAACGTGCGCACCAGTTTGGGCAGCGGAAGCGGAACTTCAACCAGCGTTCCGGCCTCAAGCTGTTCAATAATGACCCGTCGTGAAAGGCAGCTGATCCCAAGGCCATGTCGCACCGCATGCTTGATCGCCTCTGAGTTGCCCAGCTCCATCCCCAGCTGGAAATGTGGCAAATGGGAGAGCAGCAGATAATCAACAATTTCCCGCGTGCCGGAGCCCTGCTCACGCAGGATCCACTGCGCCTGCGCCAGACGTTCCAGCGTTACTTCACCCTGCAATAACGACGAGGCGGGTGAAGCGAAGACCACCAGCTCATCTTCCAGCCAGGGTTCCGCAATGATATCGACGTTATGGCATGGCCCTTCGATAAGACCGATATCCACGCGAAAATCGATTACCGCGTTAATCACATCCTGACTGTTCCCCACGCTCATCTCCAGCGGCAGGGTCGGGAAATCCCGGCGATAGCGGGCGATCACTTCCGGCAAGATATAGTTTCCGATGGTGCTGCTGGCATACACGCGGATGGCACCGTTCTCTTCCCGGAAGAGTTGTTCAATTTCCGTTGCCTGTTCCAGCAGTGCCAGCGCGCGGGGATAAAGCAGGCGGCCATGTTCGTTAACCACCAGCCGCTTCCCTACCCTGTCGAAGAGCTGCACGCCCAACTGGCCCTCAAGATCGGTTAACGCGGCGCTGACCGCAGACTGGGAAAGCGAAAGCATCTGCGAGGCCTGGGTCGTCGACCCGCTTTTCAGCACTTCGGCAAAAACTTCCAGCTGACGCAAAGTAATGTGCATGGTTGCTTACCACTTATATAGATTGATTATAAGTATATAATCAATTTTATTTTTAAACCAGCGCGCCGTAACCTTTAGCCAGACAAAGGAGAAGGTTATGTCAGAAATCACCTTACAGCATCATCGTACATTGTGGCACTTCGTGCCGGGTCTTGCGCTCAGCGCGGTCGTCACCGGTGTGGCATTATGGGGCGGCAGCATTCCCGCCGTCGCCGGTGCCGGTTTTAGCGCCTTAACGCTGGCGATCCTGCTCGGCATGGTCGTGGGTAACACCGTTTACCCGCACATCTGGAAGTCCTGTGATGGCGGCGTTATTTTTGCCAAGCAGCATCTGCTGCGCCTCGGGATCATTCTTTACGGCTTTCGCCTCACCTTTTCACAGATTGCGGATGTCGGCATTAGCGGTATCGCCATTGACGTTCTGACCCTGACCAGCACCTTTTTACTGGCCTGCTTTATCGGGCAGAAAATCTTTGGCCTGGATAAACAGACCAGCTGGCTGATCGGTGCCGGGAGCAGTATTTGCGGTGCGGCGGCGGTACTGGCAACCGAACCTGTGGTCAAGGCGGAATCCAGCAAAGTTACGGTGGCGGTCGCGACCGTGGTGATCTTCGGTACGCTGGCTATTTTCCTCTACCCGGCCATGTATCCGCTGGTTGCCCACTGGTTTAGCCCGGAAACCTATGGCATCTACATTGGCTCAACCATGCATGAAGTGGCGCAGGTCGTGGCGGCGGGTCATGCAATTAACCCGGAAGCAGAAAACGCCGCGGTGATTGCTAAAATGCTGCGCGTCATGATGCTGGCACCCTTCCTGATTATCCTGGCCGCCCGCGTGAAACAGCTTGCGCCCGCGGGTGGTAATCAGAAGAGTAAAATCACCATACCGTGGTTTGCGATCCTGTTTATCGTGGTGGCGATTTTCAACTCCTTCCACCTGCTGCCAAAAGCGGTGGTCGATATGCTGGTGACGCTGGATACCGTGCTGCTGGCGATGGCGATGGCGGCGCTGGGGGTGACCACGCACGTCAGCGCGCTGAAAAAAGCCGGTGCGAAACCGCTGCTGATGGCGCTGGTGCTCTTCATCTGGCTGATTGTGGGTGGCGGTGCGATTAACCTCGTGGTTCACAGCCTGATGGCATAAACCACTACATCCTTCCCCTGTTAACCCGTTATGATACGCATTTCGGGTTAACAGGAGTCCCTTTATGAAATACGTTGGAGCGCACGTCAGCGCTGCCGGTGGCCTTGCGAATGCCGCCATTCGCGCCGCCGAAATTGAGGCGACCGCTTTCGCCCTGTTCACCAAAAACCAGCGCCAGTGGCGCGCCGCGCCGCTTACCGCTGACGTCATAGATGATTTCAAAGCCGCCTGTGAGAAGTACCATTACGGGCCGGGTCAAATCCTTCCCCACGACAGCTATCTGATCAACCTCGGTCATCCGGTTCAGGAAGCGCTGGAGAAGTCCCGCGAAGCGTTTCTGGATGAAGTCCAGCGCTGCGAGCAGCTTGGGCTGACGCTGCTGAACTTCCATCCGGGTAGCCATCTGATGCAGATAGACGAAGAGGCCTGCCTGGCACGCATTGCGGAGTCCATTAACATCACGCTGGATAAAACCCAGGGGGTTACCGCAGTGATCGAGAATACCGCCGGTCAGGGCAGCAACCTCGGCTTTAAGTTCGAACATCTGGCTGCCATCATCGACGGCGTGGAAGATAAATCCCGCGTGGGCGTATGTATCGATACCTGTCACGCGTTTGCAGCCGGTTACGACCTGCGTACAACCGAGGCCACGAAAAACACCTTCGATGAGTTCGAACGCGTGGTGGGCTTTAAGTATCTGCGTGGAATGCACTTAAACGATGCCAAAAGCGCCTTTGGCAGCCGCGTAGACCGTCACCACAGCCTGGGTGAAGGTAATATTGGCCATGATGCGTTCCGCTTTATCATGCAGGACGCCCGTTTCGATGGTATCCCCATGGTGCTGGAAACCATCAATCCGGATATCTGGGTGGAAGAGATCGCCTGGCTGAAGGCACAGCAGACCGCTGAACAGGCGGCATAAAAAAAGCCGGATCGCGTTAAGCGTCCGGCTTTTTTATAGGTCGGGTAAGGCGAAACCGCCACCCGACACCACTTTTAGGCTGCTTTTGCCACCGCTTCCGCTTCAGGGCGTTTCAGCACCGCGTAAGAGAGCCCCGCCACCAGCGTACCAGCAACAATCGCCAGCAGGTAACCCAGTACCGGGGTGATAGCGCCTGGGATCAGCAGAACGAACAGACCACCGTGCGGTGCCATCAGCTTCGCGCCAATCGCCATTGAGATAGCCCCGGTCACCGCGCCGCCAACGATACAGCAAGGCAGAACACGCATTGGGTCACGGGCAGCGAACGGAATCGCCCCTTCGGTGATAAAGCACAGGCCCAGTACCAGCGCCGCTTTGCCGCCTTCCTGCTGCGCTTTGTCGAATTTACGACGCGCAATAATCGTTGCCAGGCCAAGCGCCAGCGGTGGCACCATACCGGCTGCCATAATGGCTGCCATTGGCGCGTAGGTCTGGGTACTCAGCAGGCCAACACCGAATGCATAGGCCGCTTTGTTTACCGGACCACCCATGTCGGTACACATCATGCCACCGAGGATAGCACCCAACAGCACCGCGTTTGCCGTGCCCATGGTTTGCAGCCAGTGGGTCAGACCCGCCAGGATACCCGCCACCGGCTTACCAATCAGGTAAATCATCGCCAGACCGACCACCAGGCTTGAAATCAGCGGAATGATCAGAATCGGTTTCAGGGCTTCCATACTTTGCGGCAGCTTCAGCTTCGAGCTGATAAGCTTCGCGACGTAACCCGCCAGGAAACCGGCGATGATACCGCCAATAAAGCCGGAACCGGTGCTCACGGCCAGCATACCGCCGATAAGACCCGGCGTCAGACCCGGACGGTCAGCGATGGAGAAGGCGATAAAGCCTGCCAGCACCGGCACCATCAGCGCGAACGCGGAGCCGCCACCAATCTGCATTAACGCCGCAGCCAGCGTCCCTTCTTCTTTAAATGCGGTGATACCAAACGCGAATGACAGTGCGATACACAGACCGCCCGCCACCACCATCGGCAGCATATAAGACACACCGGTCAGCAGGTGACGATAGGCGCCCGCAGATTCTTTTTTCCCTTCGGTAGCCGGTTTAGCCGCACCGGTTGCCTGATAAGGCTGGGCTTCCACCAGCGCTTTATCAAACTCCTGCGCGGTCTTTTTCAGCGCCAGGCCGGTAGAGGTGCGGTACATCGGTTTACCCGCGAATTTCGCCAGATCAACTTCGATATCCGCCGCAACGATCACCAGATCGGCTTCCGCCACTTCTTCCGGGGTGATGGCATTGCCCGCACCCACCGAGCCACGGGTTTCAACTTTTACCCACCAGCCGCGTTTTTTCGCTTCGGTTTCAATCGCTTCAGCCGCCATAAAGGTATGCGCGACGCCCGTCGGACAAGCTGTCACCGCCACAATGCGTTTCGGGCCCGTGGCAGCAACCGGTGCTGCCGCAGCCGGTGCGCTGTAGACAGACGCGTGGCCTTTCGCTTCGCTCAGGAACAGTTCCGGATGTGCCACCGCGCGATTAATATCGCCCAGCCACACTTTTTTGCCGTTCAGCGCGCTGTCAGCCGGGACCTTATCACCCAGCACAATCGCCAGTTCAGCGTCGCCCGGGTTATCGGTCATTTCCAGATGTGCTTTGTTCGCCGCCGCTCCCAGCAGGGTCTTCGCCATATAGGCGCGAGCCTGTCCGAGACCGGAGTCAATAATCAGCAGCGTTTTCATTATTCCTCTCCTGCTGTTAGTTAAAAGGTTTTAAGTCAACGCGCGCCATCATCGCGGCTAACTGGGTACGATCGGTAATGCCGACATTGCTCTGACTCACGGCCAGGGCTGCAACGGCGGTGGCAAGACGTAAAGTATGTTCACTGGATTCGCGCATCAGCAGGCCATAGATCAGACCACCAACCATCGAATCCCCGGCGCCAACGGTGCTGACAACGTCAACCGACGGCGGTTTGGCGATCCATTCGCCAGACGCGTTAACCCACAACGCCCCTTCTGCACCAAGCGAAATCACCACGTGAGCGATACCCTGCTCGCGCAGCGCATGGGCAGCGTCAATCACATCTTTTAATTCTGGCAGCTTCCGGCCAGCCCAGATCTCCAGTTCACGGCGATTAGGCTTCACCAGCCACGGGGACGCTTTCAGGCCGGCGACCAGCGCATCACGGCTGCTGTCAAAGATGATGCACGGGCACTGGCTGCGCAGGCGCGTCATCCAGTCGGTGAAGGCTTCCGGGCTTACGCCGGATGGCAGACTGCCGCTGACGCACACCATGTCGAACTGGCCCAGCCAGGTCAGAGAATCGTTAACAAAACGCTCCCAGTCAGACGGCGTCACTTCAAAGCCAGAGAAATTCAGATCGGTCACTTCCCCGTCTTTCTCCGTCAGTTTGACGTTGATACGGGTACGGCCCTGAACAACCTGGAAACGGTTAGCAATGCCCAGCTCGCTGAACAGCTGCTGGAAACCATCCTGGTTATCTTTACCGAGGAATCCCCCCACGGTGACATCGATACCGAGATCCTTGAGCACTTTCGCGACGTTAATCCCTTTGCCCGCAGCATGCAGGCCAGTGGTACGCACGAGGTTTACTTCGCCGCGCTCAATCTCCGGGCAAAACCCCACCAGGTCATAAGCCGGGTTCAGCGTAATAGTCGCAACACGTCTGCTCATTATGCACCCTCCCCCAGACCCGCCGCGATGGCATCGCCAATCGCTTTCAGCGCCTGTTCAGCATCCGCACCCTGCGCGGTGAAACGCAGACGGTGACCCTTTTTCACGCCCAGCGCGACAACTTTCATCAGACTACGACCATTGGCCGCTTTGCCCGTGCCATCCAGGTTAGCCACGGTGATCTCACTTTCAAATTGTTTAATGGTATTCACCAGCATGGTGCCCGGACGGGCATGCAGGCCGTGCTCGTTACGTACAACGAACTCTGCGCTCAGCACGTCATCCGTCAGCGCATCATCACTGGTCAGCAGAGCCAGCACGGTGGCGGCATCCGCGTTCAGCAGTTTTTCAGCTTTGTTGTTCAGCAGCAGATCGCCCAGACGCTTCAGCACGGCAACCGGCTGGTCATCGGTCATGGCGACGGTCACCAGCAGTGCAGCGCTTTCACCGTCTACGTCAAAGGCGTTTGCGGCACGGCTCACCGCGATAGCGCTCCGCAGGTTGCCTTCAGCACTGTCGTTCAGCCAGATACCCTGGCCCAGATTGAGAGGCTTATCGTTAATGACGCGGGTAACAAAGGTAGCGTCTGCTGCCCCGGCTTCTTTCAGGCGTCCGGCATTCAGGGCCTGCAGCGTCACCAGATCGGCCGCGACAACGTCCAGCGTCAGCGTGTCGTTATCCAGTTTCAGCGCTTCGCTCTGTTTTTCGCCCATCAGCAGAGCGCGCAGCTCTTCAGCGGTGGTGGCAGATTTCAACTGCTCGGCCACGGCGTCATCGCTCAGCACATGCGTCAGCTGACGCAGCAAACCTAAGTGCTCGTCGCTGCTGGCCGCGATACCGATGGCCACGTAAGCCACCTGCCCCTCGCCCCACACAACGCCCTGCGGGAACTGATAAACCTTAACGCCGGTTTTCAGCACCTGATCGCGGGTGTCTGTGGTGCCGTGCGGAATGGCGATGCCATTGCCGAGGAAGGTCGAGGTCTGCTGCTCACGCGCCAGCATGCCGTTGACGTAGCCTTCAGCCACATTGCCGGCCTGCACAAGGGCAGCGGCAACCTGACGAATGGCCTCTTCTTTGTTCCCGGCCTGAGCGCCCGGGTGGATATCCTGTACAGATAACTGGAACATGGTTCTCCTCTCCTGCTGAAAGTGAATCGTTTCAGCTTCACTGAGAAAAAATGCGCTAGCCTGCTCCGTTTGTTAAAACAAGATAGCGCTGAAACGTTTCAAAAAGTCTTGCGCTTTCTGCAAGACGTTGCAAGGAAAGTTACATTTCTGATTGCAGAATTTAGAGATGCAGCACATTTCTTTCTCGTTCAGCTGAATTTTGCTGACGTTCAGCAAATCAGTTTCAGCTAAGGTCAGCTGCACGCGAATATGAAATGCCATTTTGATTATTCGTGGCGAAATTGACCTCACCCTCTGTTTATTTTCTGACTCGCGACGTACACTCCGCGTCTCCTGGAAACTCACCGACTGTGAAACATGCATAACACGCCCGCCGCCGTCTCGCCGAAGCCCTTTGATTTCACCTCAACGGCATTTTTAATTGTTGCCTTCCTGACCGGCATCGCCGGTGCGCTGCAGACCCCTACGCTGAGCCTGTTCCTGACCAATGAAGTCCATGCGCGTCCGGCGATGGTGGGCTTCTTCTTTACCGGAAGCGCCATTATCGGCATCCTGGTGAGCCAGTTTCTGGCGGGGCGTTCAGATAAAAAAGGCGATCGTAAAAGCCTGATCGTCTTTTGCTGTCTGCTGGGGGTGTTCGCCTGCGTCCTGTTTGCCTGGAACCGCAACTATTTTGTTCTGCTGTTTATCGGGGTGTTTCTGAGCAGTTTCGGTTCAACGGCGAATCCGCAGATGTTCGCCCTTGCCCGTGAGCATGCCGACCATACCGGGCGAGAAGCGGTGATGTTCAGCTCTATTCTGCGTGCGCAAGTATCGCTGGCGTGGGTTATTGGCCCGCCGCTGGCTTACGCGCTGGCGATGGGGTTTGGCTTTACGGTGATGTACCTGAGTGCGGCAGTGGCCTTTGTGGTGTGTGGCGCCATGGTGTGGTTCTTTCTGCCGTCGATGCGT
The DNA here is from genome assembly GCF_050031595.1 of Enterobacter cloacae complex sp. 309I3. Lineage (NCBI taxonomy): Bacteria > Pseudomonadati > Pseudomonadota > Gammaproteobacteria > Enterobacterales > Enterobacteriaceae > Enterobacter > Enterobacter cloacae complex sp. 309I3. The sequence goes on from NZ_JBLGWI010000001.1 coordinate 3,310,361, forward strand.
AAAGAGCCAAAAGTGGCAACAGGCGTGCTGGAGGCACCGCGTCGTAACCGTCGTGACGCCCTGCTCCTCTTTATTATCTGTACGCTGATGTGGGGCACAAACAGCCTGTATATCATTAATATGCCGCTGTTTATTATTGATGAGCTGTATCTGCCCGAAAAGCTTGCTGGCATCATGATGGGGACCGCGGCCGGGCTTGAAATCCCCACCATGCTGATTGCTGGCTATTACGCGAAGCGTTTCGGGAAACGTTTTCTGATGCGTATCGCCGCCGTCGCCGGGCTACTGTTCTATGTCGGAATGCTGACGGTACATACGCCGGGGCTGCTGCTGGCTTTACAGCTGCTGAACGCCATCTATATCGGCATACTCGCCGGAATTGGCATGCTCTATTTCCAGGATCTGATGCCGGGCCAGGCAGGCTCTGCCACCACCCTTTATACTAATACCACCCGCGTGGGCTGGATCATCGCAGGCTCAATGGCCGGCGTGGTGGCTGAAATCTGGAACTATCACACGGTGTTCTGGATTGCGCTGGTGATGTGCACCCTGACGATAGCGTGCCTGACAAGAATTAAAGACGTTTAAGGTGCGGTGAGTGCTTCCAGATTAAGCAGGTACGTCATCGCCTGCGCGCGCGTGTTGCCGCACATCTCTGCGGAGGGCTGCAGCCCGGAGCAGACCTTCGGGCGCAGAGGCGAGCCAAAGATCATGCACAGGTTGGTTTCAGAGAGCTGAACGCAGCGGGTATTCGCAGGCTTGCCCTCCGGCATTCCTGGGATGGGGCTGGAAATGGACGGTGCGGTACAGCACGCGCCGCAATCGGGACGACAATCCATAAATGCTCTCTATCGGTGAAAGACCCGCGCAGTCGGGTATCGGGCGCACAGTAACACCTTTTGTGTATTGATAGCAAAAGCCACGAATTCCGCTTGCCTGAAAGGCCGCGCACGAGTAATTTGGCGCGATATTTTTTACCTCCCGTAGACAGGATTACTGCAATGCCAAGAGCGAACGAAATTAAGAAAGGTATGGTACTGAATTACAACGGCAAACTGCTGATTGTGAAAGATATCGATATTCAGGCCCCGAGCGCCCGTGGTGCAGCAACGCTGTACAAAATGCGTTTCGCCGATGTACGTACCGGCCTTAAAGTGGAAGAACGTTTTAAAGGTGATGATATCGTTGATACCGTCACTCTGACCCGTCGCTATGTTGATTTCTCCTATATCGACGGCAACGAGTATGTATTCATGGATAAAGAAGATTACACCCCGTACATCTTCACCAAAGATCAGATTGAAGAAGAGCTGCTGTTCATTCCTGAAGGCGGTATGCCGGATATGCAGGTTCTGACCTGGGACGGCGTGCTGCTGGCGCTGGAACTGCCGCAGACGGTTGATCTGGAAATCGTTGAAACGGCACCGGGTATCAAAGGCGCGTCCGCCAGTGCGCGTAACAAACCCGCGACGCTGACCACCGGTCTGGTGGTGCAGGTACCTGAATACCTGTCCGCGGGTGAGAAAATCCGCATCCATATCGAAGAAAAACGCTATATGGGTCGTGCTGACTGAGTGCGGCTTTTGTCGGGTGGCGGCTTCGCCTTACCCGATCTACAAAAACACAAAAACCGGCTCTCAGGCCGGTTTTTTGTAGGCCCGGTAAGCGTAGCGCCACCGGGCAACAGAACTTACAGAAGCTCAGGATACTTCGTCATCTTCAGCGCCAGCTCTACGCCGCGCACTTCTGCCATCCCTTTCAGGCGGCCAATCGCCGAATAGCCCGGGTTCGTTTTCTTACGCAGATCGTCCAGCATCTGGTGTCCGTGATCCGGGCGGAACGGGATAGGACGTAAATCGCCAGCCAGTTTACGACGTGCCTCTTCCGCCAGAATGGCATCCACCACCGCCACCATATTCACATCACCGCTCAGGTGCGCCGCTTCGTGGAAGGTTTTCGGGTTCTCTTCACGGCAGGTTGCACGCAGATGCGTGAAGTGAATACGATCGCCAAAGGTTTCAATCATCCGCACCAGGTCATTATCCGCACGCACGCCATACGAGCCCGTGCACATGGTAAAGCCGTTATAGATGCTATCGACCGTCTCTTTCAGCCACTGCATATCTTCAATGGTTGAGACGATACGCGGCAGGCCGAGGATGGGACGCGGAGGATCGTCCGGGTGTACGGCCAGACGCACGCCCGCCTCTTCCGCGACCGGCACAATCGCGCGCAGGAAGTACGCCATGTTTTCGCGCAGCTGATTTTTATCAATGCCGCCGTACTCTGCCAGACGGGCGCGGAACTGATCCAGCGTGTAGCCCTCTTCTGCACCCGGCAGGCCCGCGATGATATTGCGGGTCAGCTTTTCAATGTCTGCTTCACTTGCTGCGTTAAACCATTCGCGCGCCTGCTGCTGCTCGTCGGCCGTGTAATCGGCTTCCGCGCCAGGGCGTTTCAGAATGTGTAACTCAAAGGCCGCGAAGGCGATCTGATCAAAACGCAACGCTCGGGAACCGTCTGGCAGCTGATACTCAAGGTCAGTACGCGTCCAGTCAAGAACAGGCATGAAGTTATAGCAAACGGTATCGATGCCGCAGGCCGCCAGGTTGCGGATGCTCTGCTGATAGTTAGCAATCCAGGTCTGATACTCCCCAGAATGGGTTTTGATATCTTCGTGAACGGGAATACTTTCCACGACAGACCAGGTTAAGCCTTTTTCTGTCAGCAGCGCCTGACGCTGTTTAATCTCCTCTACCGGCCAAACCTGGCCATTCGGAATATGATGCAGCGCCGTGACGACACCCGTTGCGCCAGCCTGACGCACATCATCTAGAGAAACTGGATCGTTCGGCCCGTACCAACGCCAGGTTTGTTCCATTGCCCACCCTCCAAAGTTGTTATACCAATATATGTTACTGCGATGACGACTACCATACATGTTTAATGAAGAGGGTCAACACAGCGCCACAGATTGATTGATCGAACTCACAGAACGGCGATATTTACGGCTTACCAATTCTCTTTGTTGTCATATAACTTTACACTGGCATTGTTAATTAATGGTTAATCAGGTGTGTATTTCATGAAGACAATTGCCTCCACCTCGCTTCCTGCCCATGTTCAGCAGCCGCGCTACGATCGCTCGCTTCTGCGCTCGCGCATCGTTCACTTCGGCTTTGGTGCTTTTCACCGTGCGCATCAGGCGTTATTAACCCATCGGGTGCTGAATGCCAAAGGAGGCGACTGGGGCATTTGTGAGATCAGCCTGTTCAGCGGCGACGTGTTGATGAGCCAGCTGCGGGCGCAGGATCACCTCTTCACCGTGCTGGAGAAAGGCGCGGAGGGCAACCAGCCGATTATCACTGGAGCCGTGCATGAATGCCTGAACGCAAAACTGGACTCGCTGGCCGCCATCATTGAGAAATTTTGCGAGCCGCAGGTGGCAATTGTTTCCCTCACCATTACTGAAAAAGGCTATTGCATCGACCCCGCAACCGGGAAACTCGATTTGCAAAACACCCGGATCGTTCACGATCTGGAAAACCCGACGGAGCCCCATTCCGCCCCAGGGATCATAGTCGAAGCGCTCCACCGCCGCCGTGAACGCGGCTTACCCGCCTTTACGGTGCTTTCCTGCGATAACATCCCGGATAACGGCCACGTGGTGAAAAATGCCGTGCTCGGCATGGCGCAGAAACGCGCTGAAGACCTGGCCGGATGGATTGATACCCATGTGAGTTTCCCGGGCACAATGGTTGACAGGATTGTGCCCGCCGCCACCGATGCCTCGCTGGCGGAGGTCGCGCAGGAACTCGGTGTGGAAGATCCGTGCGCCATCAGCTGCGAGCCCTTTATTCAGTGGGTCGTGGAAGATAACTTTGTCGCCGGACGCCCGGAGTGGGAAGTGGCAGGCGTGCAGATGGTGCAGGACGTTCTGCCGTGGGAACAGATGAAATTACGTATGCTGAACGGCAGCCACTCCTTCCTGGCGTATCTGGGCTATCTCGCCGGGTATGCGCACATTAATGAATGTATGGAGGATAAGGCGTTTCGTCAGGCCGCGCGGCGGTTAATGCTGGATGAACAGGCCCCTACGCTGCGTATCACCGACGTTGATCTAACGGCTTACGCCGACAGCCTGCTCGACCGTTTTGCCAACCCGGCACTGCAGCACCGTACCTGGCAAATTGCGATGGACGGCAGTCAAAAGTTGCCCCAACGCATGCTGGATGGGATCCGTATTCATCTGGAGCGTCAAAGCGCGTGGCCCCTGCTGGCGCTGGGTGTGGCGGGCTGGATCCACTACGTCAGCGGTACAGATGAACAAGGCAATACGATTGATGTCCGCGATCCGCTCAGCGACAAAATCCGTGCGAAGGTTGAAGCCAGCAATGACGCAAACCGCGTAAACGCTCTGCTGACGCTGAGCGAAGTCTTTGGTCACGATCTCGCGCAAAACCACGTTTTTGTCGAGTCGGTGAACCAGGCATACCAACGTATTGCCCGCCTCGGGGCGCGCCAGGCTGTTATCGAAACGTTAAAACTTTAACGTTTATTGCGCTTAAGGCGAACGGACATGCGCTCCGTTTGCCCTTCCTCTTCTCATTGCGCCCTTTTTTCGTCAGGATAAGAGATAATTGTTACATCATCACAATTATCTACCGGAGCGCACGTGACCAGGACCAACCTTATTACCGGTTTTCTCGGTAGCGGGAAAACCACCTCAATTCTCCACCTGCTGGCCAATAAAGATCCGGCAGAAAAATGGGCCGTACTGGTCAACGAATTCGGCGAAGTGGGTATTGATGGCGCGTTACTGTCTGACAGCGGCGCCATGATCAAAGAGATCCCGGGCGGATGCATGTGCTGTGTAAACGGCCTGCCCATGCAGGTGGGGCTGAATACGCTGCTGCGTCAGGGTAAACCCGACCGCCTGCTGATTGAACCGACGGGGCTTGGTCACCCGAAGCAAATTCTTGATTTACTCACCGCGCCGGTTTACGAGCCGTGGATAGACTTACGCGCCACGCTTTGCCTGCTCGACCCGCGACAGCTGCTGGATGAAAAAGCGGTGGCCAACGACAACTTCCGCGATCAGCTCGCCTGCGCAGATATTATCGTCGCCAATAAAGAAGATCGGGCTACGGCTGAAAGCCAGGCGGCATTCGATGCCTGGTGGCAACATTTCGGGGGCAACCGTCAGCGGGTGCAAACCACTCAGGGGAAGATAGATGTCGCCCTGCTCGACCTGCCTCGCCTGAACCTCACCGAGCTGCCAGCCAGTGCGGAGCATGCGCATAGTCATCCCGCAAAGCAGGGTCTGGCGGCGTTGAGCCTGCCGGAACACCAGCGCTGGCGACGTAATCTCAACAGCGGTCAGGGTCATCAGGCCTGCGGGTGGATCTTTGATGCCGACACCGTTTTCGACACCATAGGCGTGCTTGAGTGGGCAAGACTGGCGCCGGTCGATCGCGTTAAGGGGATTATGCGCACCCCCGACGGCCTGGTGCGCATCAACCGTCAGGGTGAAGATTTCTTTATTGAAACGCAGAATGTTGCGCCCCCGGATAGCAGAATAGAGTTAATTAGTGCGGTTAACGCCGACTGGAATGCCCTGCAGTCCAGCCTGTTGAAGCTTCGTTTAAGTTCGGGCGGCTAACGTTGCCCCTGATTTCCCTGTATGCTGAATGTTATGACAACTCGAATTCCCCTGATTTTGCTGCTCAATGTCGCCGGACTGTCGCTCTTTTTCTCCTGGTATATCCCGGTGGATCACGGTTTCTGGTTTCCGCTGGATTCTGCCATCTTCCATTTCTTTAACCAGGCTCTGGTGAAGAGTGATGCCTTCCTGTGGCTGGTGGCGATTACCAACAACCGCGCGTTTGACGGCTGTTCGCTGGTGGCGATGGGCTGCCTGATGCTCTCTTTCTGGCTGAAAGAGGACAAAACCGGGCGTCGCCGCATTATGATTATTGGTCTGATGATGCTGCTGCTGGCTGTCGCCATTAACCAGCTGGCTACGGCGATTATTCCGGTCAAGCGCTCAAGCCCAACGCTGTTCTTTACCAATATTTATCGCGTCAGCGAATTGCTGCATATTCCAACGAAAGATGCCTCGAAGGCCAGTTTCCCTGGCGATCACGGCATGATGCTGCTTATTTTTTGTGCAGTTATGCTGCGCTATTTCGGCAGGAAGGCGTTCGCCATAGCCCTGATTATTTTTGTGGTTTTCGCCTTCCCTCGCGTAATGATTGGCGCACACTGGTTCACCGATATTGCCGTGGGCTCGCTCTCTGTTGCGCTGGTCGCGTTACCGTGGTGCCTGATGACACCGCTGAGCGACCGGATAATAGCCCTGTTTGATCGCTATCTGCCGGGTAAAAAGCAACAAGCATTAAACAAATAATTAACCAAAATTAACGTCCGCTATCAGGGATCATTGCGATCCCTGATAGATCTCCCGCCACGATCGTTTCGCACTGTCATCTTCCCGTCATCTCTTTCATGATAAAAATGAATCAATTGCGTGATTAAGCGCCGGATCTGACTGCATTTTAAGCAATGCCGGATTTTTACTTTCTGTATCACAATTTCTTATAAAAAAAAGGCTTTTTTTACTCGCAATAGCCCTGGCAATCGGTTAATCTCGAACTCGTTTTGCCCCATAGAGATAATTATTTCCTTGGTGAATAAATTTGTGCGCTGCGCCACAAATGTGACCAGAAAGAATTGTCTCATTGTGAACAGATAATTAGTCTCGTCACGTTTGGCATTTTTATAACGATATTTGTCGTTAAGGACTTCAAGGGAAAATAAACAAAATGGTCAAATCTCAACCGATTTTGAGATATATCTTGCGGGGGATCCCGGCGATAGCAGTTGCGGTACTGTTGTCTGCATGTAGTACATCGAACACCGCAAAGAATATGCATCCTGAGACGCGTGTTGTGGGAATGGAAGATTCCTCGTCACTGCAAGCCTCTCAGGATGAATTTGAAAATATGGTACGTAATCTGGACGTGAAGTCCCGTATTATGGACCAGTATGCTGACTGGAAAGGCGTGCGTTATCGTCTGGGCGGCAGCACCAAAAAAGGTATCGATTGTTCCAGCTTTGTACAGCGTACCTTCCGTGAGCAGTTTGGGTTAGACCTGCCGCGTTCAACTTACGAACAGCAGGAAGTGGGCAAGTCGATTTCACGTACAAAACTGCGCACCGGTGATTTAGTACTGTTCCGTGCCGGTTCAACGGGTCGACATGTCGGCATCTATATTGGTAATGACCAGTTTGTGCATGCCTCCACCAGCAGCGGTGTGACCATTTCCAGCATGAACGAGCCATACTGGAAGAAGCGCTACAACGAAGCGCGTCGCGTACTGACCCGCAGTTAATATGATGATTGTATCGTTGGTTATCCCTTGGCTGGCGATATGATGAAAAAAAGACACTGCTTCGGCGGTGTTTTTTTTTGCCCGTTACACTGAATACATCCAGCGGCAATTCAGGAATCACGACGTCTATGTTCACCCGCTACTTTTCCAGTCATCGCAAGATACTGTTCCTCAGTATTATTACAGGTCTGGTCACTGCCCTGCTTTTGGGTTCATTGCAATTTTTCTGGAGTTACCACAAGCGGGAAGTCCGGTTCGACACCCTGATTACCGATGTGAGCCTCTACATGGAGAGCTATTTCGAAGAGTTGAAAACCTCTATCGATGTTCTTCAGCCCCTCACGCTGAACAGCTGCCATGACGTCAATGCCGAGCTGACGTCGCGCGCTGCCTTCAGCCTCAATGTGCGCGCATTCTTGCTGGTCAGGGACAAAATCGCCTTCTGCTCGTCGGCCACCGGGCCGATGGATACGCCGATGGAAGCCCTTATTCCTGAGCTGCACATCAACAAGAAGATTGATATGGCATTACTGCCGGGCACGCCTATGCTGCCGAATAAACCCGCCATTGCCATCTGGTACCGAAACCCTCTGGTTAAAGACGGCGGGGTGTTTACGTCAGTTAATCTCAATCTGACCCCGTACCTGCTTTATACCGCGCGCCAGGACGACTTCGCAGGGATTGCCATCATCATCGGTGATATGGCGCTGTCCACCATGTCCAGTACCCTGGTCAGGGCGCAAGATTTACATGCCGTGCCCGAGCGTACCGCCACGCTTAAGGCCGTGCCGCTGACCATTAAGCTGTACGCTGAAAAGTGGACAAGCGACGAAATCCTCTACGCCCTCTTCTTTGGGCTGGTGTGCGGTATTGCGGCAGGATCGCTGAATTTCTATATCCTCACCATCCGCGTAAATCCCGGCAAAGAGATCCTCAGCGCCATTAAGCGCGGCCAGTTTTATGTGGTCTATCAGCCCGTGGTGGATGCAAAAGATCTGCAAATGCGGGGGGTTGAGGTCCTGATGCGCTGGAAGCACCCCACCATGGGTGAGATCCCCCCTGATGCGTTTATCAATTTTGCTGAAGCGCAGCAGCTGATTGTTCCGCTCACGCTGCATCTGTTTGACCTTATCATTCACGATGCGCCGGTATTACAGACCCAGCTGCCGCCGGGCGCAAAACTCGGTATCAACATTGCGCCGGGGCATCTGCACGCCGACAGCTTTAAAGATGATATGCGCACGTTTAAAGAGCTACTGCCGCCGGATCACTTCCAGTTGGTGCTGGAAATTACCGAGCGCGACATGCTTAACCACCGTGAAGCCAACAACCTGTTCGAATGGCTGCACAACGAAGGGTTTGAGATAGCGATCGATGATTTTGGAACCGGCCACAGTGCGCTGATCTATCTTGAACATTTCACCATGGATTACATCAAAATCGACCGGGGTTTTGTTAACGCCATCGGGACAGAAACCGTCACCTCACCGGTGCTTGATGCCGTACTGATGCTGGCAAGACGGCTGAACATGTCCACCGTCGCAGAGGGCGTGGAAACGCCGGAACAGGCGGCCTGGCTGCGCGAACATGGCGTTAACTTCCTGCAGGGATACTGGATTAGCCGTCCGATGCCGCTGGAGCAGTTCCGTGAGTGGCGGCCCGACCTGACGCACGCTGGCGAATAATTTCACATTGCCCGTGACGTCACTTATTATTCAGCTTAACTGAGCCGGTCTGTTAAAGAGGGAGCTGTCGCGAGATGTTTATGCGCTTCATACTGTTGCTGTTGGCACTGACGGCCCTGTCCAGCCAGGCGCAAACCATCAAAGAAGACGTTGCGTTTGCGGTGATTGGTGAACCGAAATACGCGGTGAATTTCACCCATTATGATTACGTCAACCCTGCCGCGCCGAAAGGCGGGAATGTGACGCTCTCCGCCACCGGCACGTTCGATAACTTCAACCGCTTTGCCCTGCGCGGTGTGGCCGCGGCGCGCACAGAATCTCTCTACGATACCCTGTTTGTCACCTCTGATGATGAGCCCGGAAGCTACTATCCGCTGATCGCCGAAAACGTGCGGTATGCGGATAATTTTGCCTGGGCGGAAATTTCGCTTAACCCGCGGGCGCGTTTTCATGACGGTTCGCCGGTCAGGGCAAGCGATGTCGCCTTTACGTTTCATAAATTTATGACTGAAGGCGTTCCCCAGTTCCGTATTGTCTACAAAGGCGCGTCGGTCAGGGCCATCGCACCGCTCACCGTGCGCATTGAGCTGAGCGAGCCGAATAAAGAGAATATGCTGAGCCTGTTCTCCCTGCCCGTAATGCCTGAATCGTTCTGGAAAGCCCATAAGCTGAGCGACCCGCTCTCCACACCGCCGCTGGCAGGCGGCCCGTACCGCATCACCGACTGGCGCATGGGGCAGTATGTGGTCTATTCCCGTGTAAAAGACTACTGGGCCGCCAACCTGCCGGTAAACCGGGGGCGCTGGAATTTCGACACCCTTCGCTATGATTACTACCTGGACGATAACGTGGCTTTTGAGGCCTTTAAGGCCGGAGCCTTCGATTTACGCCTGGAGAGCAGCGCTAAAAACTGGGCTACGCGCTATATCGGTAAAAACTTTGCCAAAGGCTACATCGTCAAGGACGAGCAAAAAAATAGCTCTGCCCAGGACACGCGCTGGCTGGCGTTTAATATTCAGCGTCCGGTATTTAACGACCGCCGGGTACGTCAGGCCATTACCCTGGCCTTTGACTTTGAGTGGATGAACAAGGCGCTGTTTTATGGCGCCTACAGCCGCGCTAACAGCTATTTTCAGAATACCGAATACGCGGCGCGCGCTTACCCCAATGCCGACGAGTTGACGCTGCTGGCCCCCTTCAAAGCACAATTGCCGCCGGAAGTGTTTACCACCGTGTTTGATCCCCCCACCTCCGATGGCAACGGCTTTGATCGTGACAATTTGCTGAAAGCCAGCAAACTGCTGGATGAGGCCGGTTGGGTCCTGAAAAATCAAAAACGGGTCAATGCCCAAACGGGAAAACCGTTGAGCTTCGAGCTACTGATCGCGTCAGGGGCAAATGATCAGTGGGTTTTGCCGTTTAAGCACAACCTGGCCCGGCTGGGGATCACAATGAACATACGCCAGGTGGATATCGCCCAGCTGACCAACCGCAAGCGCAGCCGGGATTACGATATGATGCAGAGCCTGTGGCCCGCGCAGCCCTGGCCAAGCTCCGACCTGCAGATTTCCTGGGCGTCCAGTTACATCGACTCCTCGTACAATGCGCCGGGGGTAAAAAGCCCGGTCGTTGACGCGCTAATTGCAAAGATCGTGGCAGCACAGGGCGATAAACAGAAGCTCCTGCCATTAGGACGCGCACTCGACAGAGTGTTAACCTGGAACTACTACATGCTGCCCATGTGGTATATGGGTGAAGATCGTCTTGCCCGCTGGGACAAATTTTCGCTGCCTGCCGTGCGCCCGATCTATTCGCTGGGCTTCGATACCTGGTGGTATGACGTTAACAAAGCCGCCAGACTCCCAGCTGAGCGGCGATAAGGAATCATCATGGGTGCGTATCTAATCCGCCGTCTCCTGCTGATCATCCCAACCCTGTGGGCCATCATCACCATTAACTTCTTTATTGTGCAAATCGCCCCCGGTGGGCCGGTCGATCAGGCGATTGCGGCCATTGAATTTGGCACCAGCGGCGGGATGCCCGGCGGTGGCGGAGAAGGAATGGGCGCAAGCCATGCCAAAACGGGCGTGGGGAATATCAGCGAAAGCCATTATCGCGGCGGCCGCGGGCTGGATCCGGAGGTGATTGCCGAGATCACCCATCGCTATGGTTTTGATAAACCGATTCACGAGCGCTATTTCAAAATGCTGTGGGATTACGTCCGGTTTGATTTTGGCGATAGCCTGTTCCGCAGTGCCTCGGTCTTAACCCTGATCAAACAAAGCCTGCCGGTGTCGATCACCCTGGGACTGTGGGGAACGCTGATTATCTACCTGGTTTCCATTCCGCTTGGGATCCGCAAAGCGGTCTACAACGGCAGCCGTTTTGATATCTGGAGCAGCACGTTCATTATCATCGGCTATGCCATTCCGGCGTTTCTGTTCGCTGTGCTGTTGATTGTCTTTTTTGCCGGCGGCAGCTATTTCGATCTCTTCCCGCTGCGGGGGCTGGTATCCGCCGATTTCAGCACCCTGCCGTGGTATCAGAAAATCACCGACTATCTCTGGCATATCACGCTGCCGGTGCTGGCAACGGTGATTGGCGGATTTGCCGCCCTCACCATGCTGACCAAAAACGCCTTTCTTGATGAAATCCGCAAACAGTATGTCGTCACCGCCCGCGCGAAGGGCGTGGGTGAAAAACAGATCATGTGGAAGCACGTGTTCCGCAACGCCATGCTGCTGGTGATTGCCGGATTTCCTGCCACGTTCATCAGTATGTTTTTTACCGGCTCGCTGCTTATTGAGGTGATGTTCTCGCTTAACGGTCTGGGGCTGTTGGGTTATGAAGCCACCGTGTCGCGGGATTATCCGGTGATGTTTGGCACACTCTACATTTTTACCCTGATTGGCCTGCTGCTGAATATCGTCAGTGATATCAGCTATACGCTGGTCGATCCCCGAATCGATTTTGAGGGCCGATGATGCCGCGTTTAAGCCCCGTCAATCAGGCCCGCTGGGCCCGTTTTCGCCATAACCGTCGTGGCTACTGGTCGTTATGGATTTTTGCCGTCCTGTTTGTGTTAAGCCTGTGCTCAGAGCTGATTGCCAACGATAAACCCTTGCTGGTGCATTTCAACGACCGCTGGTATGTGCCCGTGCTTAATAACTACAGTGAAAGTGACTTTGGCGGCCCGTTTGCAACACCGGCGGAGTATCAGGATCCGTGGCTGCGCCAGCAGATTGATCAACACGGCTGGGCACTGTGGGCCCCGATCCGTTTTGGCGCCAACAGTATCAATTTCGCCACCACGACCCCCTTCCCTTCTCCCCCGTCCACGCAAAACTGGCTGGGAACGGATGCCAACGGTGGCGACGTGCTGGCGCGCATCCTCTACGGTACCCGAATCTCGATCCTCTTTGGGCTGATGCTGACGCTCTTCTCCAGCGTGATGGGCGTGGTGGCAGGTGCCGTCCAGGGCTACTATGGCGGTAAAATTGACCTCTGGGGTCAGCGCGTGATTGAGGTGTGGTCAGGTATGCCAACGCTGTTTCTGATCATCCTGCTGTCGAGCGTGGTGCAGCCAAACTTCTGGTGGCTGCTGGGGATCACCGTATTGTTTGGCTGGATGGCGCTGGTGGGCGTCGTGCGCGCAGAATTTCTGCGCACCCGTAATTTTGACTATATTCGTGCCGCGCAGGCACTGGGCGTGAGCGACCGTGGGATCATCTTCCGCCATATGCTGCCGAACGCCGTGGTGGCGACACTGACCTTTCTGCCGTTTATTTTGTGCAGCTCCATCACCACCCTCACCTCGCTCGATTTCCTGGGCTTCGGGCTACCGCTCGGTTCCCCCTCGCTCGGCGAGCTGTTGCTGCAGGGCAAAAACAACCTGCAGGCACCGTGGCTGGGCATTACAGCCTTTCTTTCCGTGGCGGTACTGCTTTCGCTGCTGATTTTTATTGGCGAAGCCGTGCGCGACGCCTTCGATCCCAACAAGGCGGTGTAACATGACGCAGCCCCTTCTCAGTATCGAGAATCTGTCGATTGCCTTTTCGAAACAGGGTGAGACGCGCACCGTGGTCAGCGATCTGTCGCTGCAGATCCAGCGTGGCGAAACGCTGGCGCTGGTGGGGGAATCCGGCTCCGGCAAGAGCGTCTCGGCACTCTCCATTCTGCGCCTGCTCCCGTCTCCGCCAGTGAGCTACCCGCAAGGAGATATTCTGTTTCACGGCAGCTCTCTGCTGCACGCCGACGAACAGACCCTGCGGGGCGTCCGCGGCAATAAAATTGCGATGATTTTCCAGGAGCCGATGGTCTCACTCAACCCGCTGCATACCCTGGAAAAACAGCTTTACGAGGTGCTCTCCCTGCACCGGGGCATGCGCAAAGAGGCCGCACGCGGGGAAATCCTCGACTGCCTCGACAGAACCGGCATCCGCAACGCGGCAAAACGGCTGAGCGATTTCCCGCATCAGCTTTCCGGCGGTGAACGTCAACGTGTGATGATTGCCATGGCGCTACTGACGCGCCCGGAACTGCTGATCGCCGATGAGCCCACCACCGCGCTGGACGTCACGGTGCAGGCGCAAATTTTGCAGCTGCTGCGGGAGCTACGTAGCGAGCTGAACATGAGTCTGCTGTTTATCACCCATAACCTGAGCATTGTGAAAAAGCTGGCCGACAGCGTCGCTGTAATGCAAAACGGACGCTGTGTAGAGCAGAACACCGCCGCCGCACTGCTGAACGCGCCTCAGCACCCCTATACGCAGCGGCTGCTCGACAGTGAACCCTCAGGCGATCCTGTGCCTCTTCAGGGGGACAGCGCGCCGTTGTTGAACGTCGAGGGGCTGTCTGTCTCCTTCCCCATCCGTAAAGGTATTCTGCGCCGCGTGGTCGACCAGAACGCCGTGCTGAAGAACATCCGTTTTTCACTGCGCCCGGGCGAGTCGCTGGGACTGGTGGGCGAGTCGGGTTCAGGCAAAAGCACCACCGGCCTGGCACTACTGCGTTTAATTGCCTCGCAGGGCGAGATCCTGTTTGACGGCATGCCGCTGCACCGCTGGAACCGTCGGCAGATGCTGCCGGTACGTCCCCGCATGCAGGTGGTGTTTCAGGATCCCAACTCCTCGCTCAATCCAAGGCTGAGTATTTTGCAGATCATCGAAGAAGGATTGCGCGTCCATCAGCCTACCCTGACGGCTCTGCAACGTGAAAATGAGGTCAGGCGTGTGATGGCAGAGGTAGGGTTAGATCCCGAGACGCGGCATCGCTACCCGGCTGAATTTTCTGGCGGACAGCGCCAGCGTATCGCCATTGCCCGCGCGCTGATCCTCAAACCTGAGCTGATCATCCTGGATGAACCGACCTCCTCGCTGGACAGAACCGTGCAGGCACAGATCCTGACCCTGTTAAAAGGGTTACAGGAAAAGCACCGGCTGGCCTATATCTTTATCAGCCACGATCTACAGGTAGTGCGGGCGTTATGCCATCAGGTGATTGTGCTACGGCAGGGAGAAGTGGTCGAGCAAGGTGAGTGCCAGCGCGTATTTACTGCACCGACGCAGAGCTACACGCGCCAGCTGTTATCGGCAGACTAGCACTCAGAAGGGATACTGGCCCGAGAAAGGCTCAGCAATGGCCACGCCGAAGTTTTTCAGGCGGCAGGTTGCGGCAAATTCATCCTGACTTTTAACAAACAGGCACGGCTCGCCTTCACACTCCAGTACGGAGCTGTCCACTTCGATATCCGACAGCGCCTGGCTTAAGCGTTCCATTACCGGCCATGCATCTTCGTCGCTCGGGCTAAGCAGTTTGAGCGCGACCAGACAATTCTCGCAACCTGCAACGTTTTGCGGAATCGGTTCAACTTTCGAACCTGCAAAACCCGCCGACCAGCGATAGCTCTGGGGCAAGCGATGGACTATGGAGAGTTGTAATGTATTCACGTTCGATCCCCGGAAGCAAATTTACTTCACAATTTATTTACATTTATAGTAACACATCATCGCCAACCTGCACTATTCAGCGCTTTTTTATAGGTATCCAGGCTCGCGTCGGCGCTATATGTACCCGTTTCTGCGATCTAACTCAACCTTTTTAAATACAATGATGTGACTTTTTACACAAATAGATTTTACATAAAAGAAACAAACACAGGGTAAACGAACGCAAGTTTGGTTGATATGGGTCAACAAAAAGGCCCGTATCGGGCCTGATGTGCAGATTAATGAGCGGCTTTTCGCGGTCGGCTGGCATAAAGACAGAAGAGAATGGAGCTGGTGGCACAGAACGCCATCGCCCACAGCATTGGCCAGGCCGTGTTAAAGGTCGCCATTGAGAGTAACGCCCCCACCACGGCACCAATCCCGAAGCGGAACGTCCCCGCCAGCGATGACGCGGTGCCAGCCATATGCGGGAACTCGTCGAGAATGACCGCCATCGCATTGGATGAGATCATCGAGACGCAGCCAACAAAAGCGGCAACCCCCACCACCAGCGCCCAGAAGCCCACGCCGAAAAACGCGCTGACCACCAGCCAGATAGCCATCACAAACTGGATCCACAGCCCGGCACGGAACATGTTCAGTGCTCCAATCCGGCGAACAAAGCGGCTGTTGATGATGGTCATGATGAACAGGAACACAATGTTCAGCGCAAAGTAATACCCAAAGTGCTGAGGGGAAACGTGGTTCAGCTCAATATAGACAAATGGCCCGGCGCTCAGGAAGGAGAACATGCCGGCAAAGCTGAAGCCGCTTGCCAGCATGTAGCTCAGCACGCGCTTGTGGCGGAACAGCGAGGCAAAATTCCCCATTGTGGTACGGATGTGGAATTTCTGGCGGCGCTCGACGGCTAACGTTTCATCAATAAAGAAGAAAATCATCGCCGAGGCCAGCAGTGCGGCAAGCGCCAGGATCCAGAAAATGGCATGCCAGCTGAACCATACCAGCACCGCGCCACCGGCCATCGGCGCCACCAGCGGCGCAATGGTGGTCACCAGCATGACAAATGACATCATGCGGGAGAACTCTTCTTTCGGGTAGATATCACGCATCAGGGCGTTAATCACCACGCTTGCCGCCGCCGCCGCGAGGCCGTGGAATAAACGCATCACGATCAGCTGATCGATACTCTGTGCCAGCGCACAGGCCACGGCTGCGGCTGCAAAGATCAGCGTTCCGCCCAGAATAACCGGCTTACGTCCGAGGCTGTCGGCCATCGGGCCATAAAACAGCTGGCCAAGGGCAAAACCGAGAATATAGGTACTGAGCGTCATCTGTGCGCTGCCAGCCGGTACGCCAAACTGCGCCGAAATCACCGGCAGCGCAGGCAGATACATATCAATCGACAGCGGCATCAACATGGCCAGCAGGCCAAGAATGAACACGATTTTGAAAGACGAGTGTGGCCTGGTGGTCACAGGGTTCTCCTGAAATTAATGCGAGGGCAGACCGACGCTGGCGATCTCTTCTTCTGTCAGCGGGCGATATTCGCCAGGCGCCAGATCGGGATCGAGTTCAATTGCCCCAATACGTTCACGATGCAGACCCACAACGTGGTTACCCACCGCGGCGAACATACGTTTCACCTGATGATAACGCCCTTCGCTGATGGTCAGACGGACTTCGGTCGGGGTAATGACTTCCAGCACCGCCGGTTTGGTGAGGTCTTTTTCATTATGCAGCTGAACGCCTTTGGCAAATTGTTCTGCCGTGTCATCAGCCACCGGCGATTCCAGCGTCACCAGATAGGTTTTTTCACAGTGATGACGCGGAGAGGTAATGCGGTGGGACCACTGACCGTCATCGGTCATCAGCACCAGCCCCGTGGTGTCGATATCGAGGCGGCCAGCCGCATGCAGCTTGTGCGCAACCGGTTCGTCGAGGAAATAGAGCACCGTCGGGTGATCCGGATCGTCCGTAGAACAGACGTAGCCTTCCGGCTTATTGAGCATGAAATAGCGCGGGCCGTGCTGCTGGGTGAGCGGGTTGCCGTCATACTCCACCTGATGGTCAGGTTGCAGTTTGAACGCGCTGTCTCTCACAATGTCGCCATCCACGGTAACGCGGCTGGCGCGGATCTCGCGCCCGGCAATAGCACGGCTTACGCCGAGTTGCTGAGCGATAAACTTATCAAGTCGCATGAAATCTTTTTAGCCTTAATGGTGCTGGAAGTCGGACAATGCGTCCGAAAAAGAAGCAGTCAGGAACGGTTCAGTATAATGGTCTGGTAGCGCCACTCAAGGGAAAAAGTTTCGTGGCATACTATATGCGGAATAACGATACAGAGACCCCATGACTTTTACACTTCGCCCCTATCAGCAGGAAGCCGTTGACGCCACCCTGGCCTGGTTTCGCAAACACCGTGAGCCCGCGGCCATTGTGCTCCCCACTGGCGCAGGCAAAAGCCTGGTGATCGCCGAACTTGCCCGCCTGGCGCGCGGCCGCGTGCTGGTGCTGGCGCACGTCAAAGAGCTGGTTGCGCAAAACCATGCCAAGTATTGCGCGCTTGGTCTGGAGGCCGATATCTTCGCCGCCGGGCTAAAGCGGAAAGAGAGCCACGGCAAAGTGGTGTTCGGCAGCGTTCAGTCTGTTGCCCGCAACCTTGACCTGTTTCGCAGCGAATTTTCGCTGCTGATTGTCGACGAGTGCCATCGCATCAGTGATGACGACGATAGCCAGTATCAGCAAATCCTCACTCACCTGAAAGAGGTGAACCCTCACTTACGCCTGCTGGGCCTGACGGCAACCCCGTTTCGCCTGGGTAAAGGCTGGATTTACCGCTTTCATTATCACGGTATGGTGCGAGGGGATGAGAAGGCGCTGTTCAGCGACTGTATCTATGAACTTCCGCTGCGCTATATGATTAAACACGGCTACCTGACCCCGCCTGAACGGCTGGATATGCCGGTCGTCCAGTACGATTTCAGCCGCTTACAGGCGCAGAGCAACGGTTTATTTAGCGAAGCGGATTTGAACCAGGAGCTGAAAAAGCAAAAGCGCATCACTCCGCACATTATCAGCCAGATTGAAGAGTTCGCTGAAACGCGCAAAGGGGTAATGATTTTTGCCGCCACCGTTGAGCATGCGCGCGAAATCACCGGCATACTGCCCTCTGGCGACGCGGCGCTGATCACCGGCGAGACGCCCGGCCCGGAGCGCGACAGCCTGATTGAGGCGTTTAAAGCACAGCAGTTTCGCTATCTGGTAAACGTCTCGGTACTCACCACCGGGTTTGATGCCCCCCACGTCGACCTGATTGCTATTCTGCGTCCGACCGAATCGGTCAGCCTGTATCAGCAAATCGTTGGCCGCGGTCTGCGTCTGGCCCCCGGTAAAACCGACTGCCTGATCCTGGATTACGCCGGTAACCCGCACGATCTCTACTCGCCTGAAGTGGGTACGCCGAAAGGAAAAAGTGACAACGTGCCGGTACAGGTCTTCTGTCCTGCCTGTGGCTTTGCCAACACCTTTTGGGGCAAGACGACGGCTGACGGTACGCTGATCGAACATTTTGGCCGCCGCTGTCAGGGCTGGTTTGAAGATGATGAAGGGCATCGCGAGCAGTGCGATTTCCGTTTCCGCTTTAAAAACTGCCCCCAGTGCAACGCTGAAAATGATATTGCCGCCCGCCGCTGCCGCGAATGTGACACGGTTCTGGTCGACCCTGATGACATGCTGAAGGCCGCGCTGAAGTTAAAGGATGCCCTGGTGCTGCGCTGCTCTGGCATGGCGCTGCAACCGGGAGCGGATGAAAAAGGCGAATGGCTGAAAATCACCTATTACGATGAGGACGGTGCCGACGTCAGCGAGCGCTTCCGGGTGCACACTCCGGCTCAGCGCACGGCTTTCGAACAGCTCTTTATCCGCCCGCATACCCGCACGCCGGGCGTACCGCTGCGCTGGATAACCGTAGCGGATATCGTGCATCAGCAGGTGCTGCTGCGCCATCCGGATTTTGTTGTCGCCCGCAAGAAAGGCCAGTACTGGCAAGTCCGTGAAAAGGTTTTTGACTATGAAGGCCGTTTTCGTCGGGCCAACGAACTGCGTTAATGGCAGGCAGGCCTTGAATAGGAAACGATTGTTTCCTATTATGTATTATCGCGTTACAACAGGACTCACTCATGTCACGTCTTCCCGGTCGCCCGCGTGAATTTGACACCGACGCTGCCATCGACAGCGCCCTGCTCGTTTTCCGCGAGCGCGGCTACCATGCTACCTCAATCAAAGAGCTGAGTGACGCGACGGGCCTTACGGCGGGAAGCCTGTATAAAGCCTTTGGCAGCAAGAATGGCCTGTTTCTCGCGGCGTTCGATCGTTACACCCGGACGCGCAGCGCCGCCCTGCGCCAGCGTACCGAGGCGGCACGCAGCGGGCGAGATAAAATCGCGGCGGTGTTACGTTTCTACGCCGAGAGCAGCCACGGTTCTGAGGGCATACGCGGCTGTCTGGTGGTCGCCAGCGCGACCGAGCTGGCGGTTTTTGATGAGGCAACCGCGCAGTACATCAAAGCCGCCATGCAGCGTACCGAGCAGCTGTTGCTCGAACTGGTTCAGGAGGGCCAGCGGGACGGTAGCCTTTCTCGCGCGCTGCCCACGGAGCAAACGGCACGTAATCTTTTCGCGCTGCTGCAGGGTTACCGCGTGATCGGCAAAAAAGGCCTGTCTGAGGACGAAATCAATAGCGCCGTTAACGCGGCACTCAGCCTGCTCGGCTGAGTTTTTTTAATCAATTAGGAAACGATTATTTCCTATTATTCCGGAGATCGTTATGACCATACCCGTCGCCCCGCAGCACCACTTCACGCTCATCAATGGTATCCGCACGCACTACGTCACCGCCGGAGAACAGCACGCGCACACGGTTGTCCTGCTGGCAGGTTTCCCCGAAAGCTGGTACGCCTGGCGCCATGTTATCCCTTTGCTGGCCGAGCGTTATCATGTGATCGCCCCGGACTTACCCGGACAGGGTGATACCGATTGTCCGTCAGAGGGGTATGACACCCACACCCTCGCCAGCCATGTTCATGAACTGCTGACCCAGCTTGGCGTGCATCGCTACTATCTGGCCGGTCACGACGTGGGAGCCTGGGTTGCCTGGCCTTATGCGGCGATGTACAGCGATGAGGTGATAAAGCTGGCGCTGCTGGACGCCGGCATTCCGGGTATTACCTTACCCGATGCCCTCCCCGTCACCGCGGACCGCGCCTGGCGCACCTGGCATTTTGCCTTTCACGTAATTGCAGACCTGCCTGAATTCCTCATCAGAGGCAAAGAACGTGGCTATCTGGAGTGGTTTCTGCGTCGCAAAGCGGCGAATCCCCTCACCTTCAGCGAGGCGGATCTTGACGAGTATCTGCGCATTTTTACGCGCGAAGGTGGCTTACGCGCAGGGCTGGCTTACTATCGCGCTGCCGCCCTCTCCGCTGCGCAAAACCGGGCGCTTAGCGAACGGGGTAAACTCTCTGTTCCTGTTCTGGCACTCAGTGCCGATCAGGGTTCGATTCCTGATATGGCCTCGCCGCTGAGGGCGTTTGCAGAACGCGTTGACGGGCGCGTGATCCCTCGTTGCGGCCATTTTCAGCCAGAAGAGCAGCCTCAGGCCGTCGCCGACGCCCTAAGCGGTTTCTTTAGTGGGGATTAATTCATTGCCCTGAGGTGGATTGGGGGCTATAATGCCGCCCGCTTTTGCATCCGCAAAGCAGAACACTCACCTGCTGCTGGGTCGCCTGTAGTAGGGTTTTAAATACAGAGAGAAATCAATGTTCACTATCGAAGCAGAAGTACGTAACGTGCAGGGTAAGGGTGCGAGCCGCCGCCTGCGTACCGCTAACAAGTTCCCGGCTATCGTTTACGGTGGCGAAGCTGCTCCAGTTTCTATCGAACTGGATCACGACAAAGTATGGAACATGCAGACCAAAGCTGAATTCTACAGCGAAGTTCTGACCATCGTTGTTGGCGGTAAAGAAGAAAAAGTGAAAGTTCAGGCTGTTCAGCGTCACGCGTTCAAGCCAAAACTGACTCACATCGACTTCGTTCGCGCGTAATCGCAAACATGTCGAAAAAAAGCCCCGCTTCGGCGGGGTTTTTTTATGGCGGTTATTTACCGCCAGTAGTACGACGCTGCAGCTGATCGCGCAGGTTGGGTGGCGTACCTTTAATGGTCAGCGTATCGGTGGCCGGATCCCAGAAGATACGTTCCCCCAGCAGCATGGCATCAAAGTTGATGGTTAACCCGCCGCCGCTTCCGGCAAATTTTGTTAACTGACGCAGCGTACTGCGATCCGCCGGGAAGCTCTCTTCCAGCTCATACCCTTTCTCAGCAGTAAATTCCTGGAAACTGACTTCACTGACGCCGGCCAGCTCTTTTGACAGCGACTCCAGCTCAATCTCTTCCCCCGCCTGCAGCTGTTCGTTGCAGTAGCTGTAAACCTGCTGACGCACGTTCTGGCGCTCAGATTTATCGAGCTGCGCTTCCGCCGTGAAGTCATCCACCGCCTGCAGCAGCCCTTTGTTCTGCGCTTTGGCGTTGAGACCTTCGCTGGCACCGAGGAAGTCCATAAAGAAATCGGCCACTTTACGGCCAACACGCCCTTTGAGGAAGGTCAGGTAGCGCGTCGACTCCGGATTGGTTTCCCACTCGGTCAAATCAATACGCGCAACGATATCCGCATGGTTGATATCCAGATAATGGGTGGAGCTGATATCCAGCTGCTCATTCACGCGCATACTGCTTAAATTGTTCAGCACGGTGACCAGCAGATACTCGACCGCCAGGTAGCGATAGTGGCAGAACAGAACGATACCGCCGTCGGCAAACGGGTATTTTGCCAGTTCGTCGCGCAGACGTCCGGTTGCTGCGCGGCTAAACGCCAGGAAATCTTCTTCACCCTGACGTTGCAGGCGCAGGCTATCAGCCAGTTCACTCTCGTCGCTGAACAGACCATAGGCTTTATTTTTTGCACTGTAGACGCGGTGCAGTTCCGCCATCATTTCCACAACGGTTGCCGTGGGTTCCAGTAACGAATCGCGCAGCACCACTTCAAGGGTTTGCTCATCACGCTTGATAAGCTGGTGCAAGGCAATCTGGTTGATTTCCAGACTCATGATAAACTCTCCTTTTAGACCGGGCGGTATTCAACCACCACCAGGACATGTGTGCAACAACTGATAAAAAAGGGGAAAAAAAGCTGTTGCTACGGTAATATGTTGCCCTTTCATCAACAAACTGATTTTGATTTATGCCACAACATTCCCGCTACAGTGATGAACACGTTGAACAATTGCTCAGTGAGCTGGTCAACGTACTGGAAAAACATAAAACACCGACCGATCTCTCCCTGATGGTTTTGGGAAATATGGTCACCAACCTTATCAATACCAGCGTTGCTCCGGCTCAGCGTCAGGCGATCGCCAAATCTTTCGCCCAGGCTTTACAGTCTTCCGTTAGCGACGACCAGGCCCATTAAGGGAAACGAACAACAGTTTATGGTGACGAATCGTCAGCGCTACCGTGAAAAAGTCTCCCAGATGGTCAGCTGGGGGCACTGGTTTGCCCTGTTCAACATTCTGCTGGCGACGCTTATCGGCTGTCGTTATCTGTTTGTCGCAGACTGGCCGACGACGCTAACCGGGCGTATTTACTCCTGGATAAGCGTTGTAGGGCACTTTAGCTTTTTGGTTTTCGCCACCTATCTGCTGATCCTCTTCCCACTGACGTTTATCGTCATGTCGCAGCGTCTGATGCGATTTTTATCCGCCATCCTTGCAACGGCAGGGATGACGCTGCTGCTTATCGACAGTGAAGTGTTCACCCGCTTCCACCTGCATCTCAATCCCATCGTCTGGGAGCTGGTGATTAACCCCGATCAGAACGAAACGGCCCGTGACTGGCAGCTGATGTTTATCAGCGTCCCGGTGATCCTTCTGATAGAGATGCTGTTTGCCACCTGGAGCTGGCAAAAACTGCGCAGCCTGACCCGCCGACGCCATTACGCGAAACCGGTGGCCGCGATCTTTTTCGTCTCCTTTATCAGTTCGCACATCATGTATATCTGGGCGGATGCGAACTTCTATCGCCCAATCACCATGCAGCGGGCGAACCTGCCGCTCTCTTATCCAATGACGGCGCGTCGTTTCCTTGAGAAGCACGGTCTGCTGGACGCGCAGGAGTACCAGCGTCGTCTGATTGAGCAAGGGAATCCGGAAGCGGTTAGCGTGCAGTATCCGCTGAGCGATCTGCGCTATCGCGATATGGGACGCGGGCAGAACGTCCTGCTGATCACCGTCGATGGTCTGAACTACTCCCGTTACGAGAAGCAGATGCCCGCGCTGGCCGAGTTCGCCAGCAAGAACGTGACGTTCACCCAGCATATGAGCTCCGGCAACACCGCCGATGCGGGCATTTTTGGCCTGTTCTATGGCATTTCTGCCGCCTACATGGACGGCGTGCTTTCTGCGCGCATTCCTGCAGCGCTGATCACCGGGCTCAATCAGCAGGGATATCAGTTAGGGTTGTTCTCCTCAGATGGCTTTAACAGCGCGCTGTACCGCCAGGCGCTGCTGTCTGATTTCTCCCTGCCAGCCGCGGAAAGCCAGTCGGACGAGCAGACCGCCAGTCAGTGGATTAACTGGCTGCAGCGTTATGCGCAGGAAGATAACCGCTGGTTCTCCTGGGTTGCCTTTAATGGCACCACGCTCGATGACAGCAATCAGAAAGGCTTTGCGCGCCGCTACAGCCGTGCAGCAGGCAATGTTGATGACCAGATTAGCCGCGTGCTTGATGCCTTACGCGAATCCGGCAAGCTCGAAAACACCGTGGTGATCGTGACGGCAGCCCACGGCGTACCGCTGGGCGACGAAGCGAAGAGTATGAGCTGGTCGCGGCCGAATCTGCATGTTCCGCTGGTGATCCACTGGCCGGGCACCCCCGCTCAGCGCATTAACATGCTCACCGAACATAAAGATGTGATGACCACGCTGATGCAACGACTGCTGCACGTCAGTACACCGGCAAATGAGTATTCACAGGGGCAGGATCTCTTCAGCGCCACGCGTCGCCACAACTGGGTCACGGCAGCGGGCAATGATACGCTGGCGGTCACCACGCCAATGCTGACGCTGGTATTGAACAATAACGGAAACTACCAGACGTATAATCTGCAGGGTGAACGGCTGAAAGACCAGAAACCGCAGTTGAATCTGCTGCTACAGGTTCTGACGGATGAGAAACGGTTTATCGCTAACTGATTAATTATAAACCAGTTAGCCGCAGATTCCCTTGCATTCAAAACGGAATCGAGTAGTATTCATTTCATGCGTCGGCACGTAGCGCAGCCTGGTAGCGCACCGTCATGGGGTGTCGGGGGTCGGAGGTTCAAATCCTCTCGTGCCGACCAAAACTATTTAAAAACCAGCCATATGGCTGGTTTTTTTGTGCACAAAAAAAGCCAACCCGCAGGCTGGCTTTTGAGATCGCAAGTGAACGCTTAGTGCTTGTCGCGCCCGCCAAGGAAGAAAATACCCAGCGGAATGGCAAGCAGGACGGTGAACACCAGGCTGTAAACGAAGATCATCGCCGACTGCAGGACATACATGCTGGTCGTCCACGCAGAGAGTGGAATGTTGTACTGTTCGATGACGCCGACAATGGTTGCCCGGCCCACGCACGCGGCCGCAATCATAAACACAACCAGCAGCGCCAGGAGGAACTTACGGCCTTCAGGTGTTTTCAGTTTTGCACGAATCATCTCTCTTCCCTTTACAGATGAATAACATTATGTATGCCTTAAAATAACACGATCTGCCGCCAGACTCCACCGAAGTACAAACCACCACAAAAATGGCACTGCATTAGCTCATTACACTGCTTTTATTGAAAATGTAAGTAAATCACGCTAATCATTCATGGGCATTATGCTAATCTCATCAGGATGGTTTTGACATAAAGGAATGACTGTGAAAAACGCACCTAAATTTGCCCTTGCCCTGATCGCCGCCGCGTGCGTCAGCACCAGCGCCTTCGCAACTGAAAGCCAGAAGGTACAACCTCTGGAAAAAATTGCGCCTTATCCGCAAGCGGAAAAAGGCATGAAGCGTCAGGTGATCCAGTTACCGGCTCAGCAAAATGAAGCGAATTTCAAAGTGGAACTGTTGATCGGCCAGACGCTGGAAGTGGATTGCAACCAGCATCGTCTCGGCGGACAGCTGGAAAGCAAAACGCTGGAAGGCTGGGGCTACGACTACTTTATCTTTGATAAAGTGACGTCACCGGTTTCCACCATGATGGCCTGCCCGGATGGCAAGAAAGAGAAGAAATTCGTGACCGCGTATCTGGGTGATAACAGCCTGTTACGCTACAACAGCAAGCTGCCAATCGTGGTGTATACGCCGGAAAACGTGGAAGTGAAATATCGCGTGTGGAAGGCGGATGAAAATATCGGACAAGCGGTAGTACGTTAAGAATAAGTCGGGTGGCGGCTTCGCCTTACCCGACCCGGAATGGGTGTGCTCTGGTGCCCTCATTCCAACCCTCTCCCACCGGGAGAGGGAGAAAACACTAAAAACGGTAACGGATGTTACCGTTTTGCTTTTACCTTACAGCGCGATATCCGCCACCGGTTTGTTTTCTGCCTGCGGCTTCAGCTCCGCTTTTGGTGCAGCATCAGCAGCCTGCGGCTTAACGTATTGCAGTTGCAGTACGCGGCTGGTGTATTCCAGCTCCTGCTCCGTCGCGTCCACGTTACCGTTCAGCTTCGTACCGTAGGATGGAATAATCGTTTTCAGCTTCGCCTGCCATTCCGGCGTGGCGACTTTACCTTTAAACACTTTTTCCATCAGGTGCAGCATGATAGGTGCAGCGGTAGAGGCACCAGGGGAAGCCCCCAGCAGCGCGGCAATAGTGCCGTCTTTATCGCTTACCACTTCGGTACCCAGACGCAGCACACCGCCCTCTTTCGGATCGCGTTTGATGATCTGTACGCGCTGACCCGCCTGCCACAGACGCCAGTCTTCTTTCTTCGCCTGCGGATAGTACTCTTTCAGCGCCTCGAAGCGTTCTTCATCAGAAAGCATCACCTGGCTAATCAGGTATTTCACCAGATCGAAGTTATCCAGACCGACATCCATCATTGGCTTCACGTTTGAGGTGGTGGTTGCGCTCAGCAGATCCCACAACGAGCCGTTTTTCAGGAACTTAGTGGAGAAGGTTGCAAACGGCCCGAACAGCACCACACGCTTACCATCAAGCATACGGGTATCGATGTGTGGAACGGACATTGGCGGCGCCCCCACGGAGGCCTGACCATACACTTTTGCCAGATGACGGTTCACCACTTCCGGGTTTTCCGACACCAGGAACTGACCGCCCACCGGGAAGCCCGCGTAGTCGTCCGCTTCCGGAATACCGGACTCCTGCAGCAGTTTCAGCGCCGCACCGCCCGCACCAATAAAGACAAACTTTGCCTTGATAACGTGCTCGGCTTCGTTGTTTTTCAGATCGGCAACGGTCACGCTCCAGCTGTTGTCAGCGTTGCGCTTAAAGCCACGCACTTCGGTGCTGAGCTGCAGATTGAAGTTCTCTTTTTTCTTCAGAGAGGCCACCAGCTGACGGGTGATTTCGCCATAGTTGACGTCAGTACCAATCTCAGTACGGGTTGCCGCCACCTTCTGGTTCGGGTCACGACCTTCCATCACCAGCGGTGCCCACTCTTTGATCTGCGCGTGATCTTCAGAATATTTCATGCCGCGGAACAGCGTGCTCTGCTGCAGCGCCGCGTAGCGCGCGCGCAGGAAGTTCACGTTCTGCTCGCCCCACACAAAGCTCATGTGCGGCACGGTGTTGATGAAGGAGTGCGGATCGTGCAACACGCCGCTGTTCACCTGGTGAGACCAGAACTGGCGAGAAATCTGGAATGCTTCGTTGATCTCTACCGCCTTCTCGATACTAATGGAACCGTCCTTTTTCTGCGGCGTATAGTTCAGTTCCATGAGTGCCGAATGTCCGGTACCGGCGTTATTCCAGCCGTTTGAGCTTTCCTGCGCCACGCCATCGAGGCGCTCGACCATGGTCATTGACCAGTCCGGCTGAAGCTCTTGCAGATAGGTTCCCAGCGTGGCGCTCATGATGCCGCCGCCAATTAAAAGGACGTCCGTTTCCTGCTCTTTTGGTGCGTCAGCTTTCGCCGCCATGGAGACGGTGTTCAGCCCCACGGCCAGAGAAAAGAGCATGGCAGTCATTTTTTTCATAATTTTGCCTTAGTTGAGTAGTGCTTGAAGCATGGAAATTGCAGGTGAAAAAAGCTGCGGGGGGAACGGTAGCAACTTTTAAATATTGTTTAAAGGTTACGAAATTATTGTAATTGTGAAATTTAATGATGGATTGTTTGTGTGGGATTGCCGGATGAAACTGGCAAGGCGCGTTATTTCTGGTTACTATGCTGCACTTTGTGATCGCGCGCACGGAAGCCCGCCCTAATCTGCGAATTGTTATGTCATTACCCCATGCTTCTCTTTCCCGTGAAGACCAGGTCGCCACGGTGCTGCGTTCCCCTCAACTGCTGCTACGCGAAACGCTGGCAGGCGTAATTACCGCTCTGGCCCTCATTCCTGAGGTGATCTCCTTTTCCGTGGTCGCAGGCGTTGACCCAAAGGTCAGCCTGATTGCCTCTGTGGTGCTGTGTCTGACCCTTTCAGCGTTCGGCGGTCGTCGTGCGATGGTCACAGCAGCTGCGGGCTCCGTCGCGCTGGTGATTGGCCCGATGGTGCATCAGCACGGGGTGCAGTACATCCTGCCGGCGGTCCTGATGGCGGGGATAATCCAGATTCTGTTCGGCGTGTTCGGAATGGCGCGCCTGATGCGCTTTATTCCCCAGTCGGTGATGACCGGTTTCGTAAATGCGCTGGGATTGTTAATTTTCTTCGCACAGGTTCCCCACTTCTGGAGCCGCAGCCCGCTGATTGTGGGCCTGTTCGTGCTGACGCTGCTGATTGTGCTGTGGGTGCCGCGCTTTGTTAAAAGCATCCCGTCACCGCTTATTGCGATTGTATTGCTCACCCTGTTCACCGTGACCAGCGGACAGGTTCTCCCGACGGTGGGGGATGAAGGTTCTATGAGCAGTGGTTTGCCAGGGCTGACACAGCTGCTCGTTCCGCTGAACATGGAAACGCTCAGCATCATCTGGCCATGCGCGCTGAGTATCGCTTTTGTCGGCCTGCTGGAATCACTGCTGACGGCAAAACTGGTGGATGAACTGACCGCGACGACGTCCAGCAAACGCCGTGAAAGTATTGGTCTGGGCGCAGGGAATATTCTTGCCGGGTTGTACGGCGGGATCGCGGGCTGTGCCATGATCGGACAAACCATCGTCAACGTGGAGATGGGCAAAGGTCGCAGTCGCGTCTCAACTTTTGCAGCGGGCATGGTGCTGCTGGTGCTGGTCACCGCCCTCAGTGAGGTGATGGCAAAAATCCCGATGGCCGTTCTGGCCGGGATCATGGCGATTGTTGCCATCAAAACGTTTAACTGGCACAGCCTTCAGCCTGCCACGTTAAAAAGCGCGCCCATTGCCGAAACGGTTGTGATGCTGATTACCGTTGCAGCAACGGTTTCAACCGGTAACCTGGCCATTGGCGTGCTGGGCGGGATTATTGTGATGGCATTGCTTCCCGCCCGGCTCAAGCGTCGGCTTAAAGAAGAAAAATCGTTGCAAGCCCAAGAAAAATAAAGAAACCGCCGGTATCGGTGATGGCGGTAATCATCACGCTCGACCCCACCGCGGGGTCGCGCCCCAGTTTGGTCATCGTCAGGGGGATAATGACCCCCATCATGGAGGCCACCAGCAGATTCAGCACCATCGCCAGCATCATCACCCCGCCTAACGCCATATCATCGTACAGCCACCAGGTAATGCCGCCCATAATGCCGCCCCACACCAGGCCGTTAATCAGCGCCACCCCCATCTCCCTGAAGATCAGGAAGGCGAAGTTACCCGGCTGAATGTTCTCCAGCGCCAGTGCACGGACGATCATGGTAATGGTCTGGTTGCCGGTGTTGCCGCCAATGCCGGCCACAATCGGCATCAGCGAGGCCAGCGCGACCAGTTGTGAAATGGTGTGTTCAAAGCCGTCGATCACCCGTGAGGCGATAAATGCCGTGCAGAGGTTAATGGCGAGCCATGCCCAGCGGGTTTTCACCGCCTTGCCGACGGAGGCGTGGACGTCATCTTCGGCGCTGATCCCGCCGAGCGCACGTAAATCGTTATCGGTCTCTTCGTAAACCACGTCAACGATCTCATCGATGGTCAGACGCCCCATCAGTTTACCCACAGAATCAACGACCGCCGCGCTCACAAGGTCGTCACGTTCGAAGGTACGGGCCGCTTTTTCCGCGTCGTCTTCCGGGGAGAAGACCATCGGCTCGGTTTCCATCACCTCACTCACCCGCCGCTGGGTGCTGTTGAGCAGGATCGTTTTAAGCTCCAGCTCGCCAAGCAGGGTTTTATCCCGGGAGGTGACGAACAGTTTATCGGTGTTGTCCGGCATGCTGCCCAGGCGACGCAGATAGCGCTGCACCGTACCGAGAGTTACATCCGGGCGCACCATGATGACGCCAAACTCCATAATGGCGCCCACGCTGTGTTTGTCATAGTGCATCACCTGACGCACGCGTGCCCGCTCTTCCGCAGGCAGCGAAGCCAGCAGTCGCCCGGTCAGGTTTCGCGGCAGGTGCTGAACGAGGTAAATCTGCTCGTCAATGTCCAGCGTCTGCAGGGCATCGAGGATATCCCGGTCGCTCATCTCATCAATGAGATCGTCCCAGACGTTTTCAGAGGCTTCCAGCAACACCTGCCCGCGCTCGTGATCCTGCACCAGACGCCACAGGGCGTGACGCTCTTCCGAGGGGAGGGCTTCCAGGGTATCCGCCAGATCCGG
Source organism: Enterobacter cloacae complex sp. 309I3 (assembly GCF_050031595.1). Lineage (NCBI taxonomy): Bacteria > Pseudomonadati > Pseudomonadota > Gammaproteobacteria > Enterobacterales > Enterobacteriaceae > Enterobacter > Enterobacter cloacae complex sp. 309I3. The sequence goes on from NZ_JBLGWI010000001.1 coordinate 3,340,372, forward strand.
CGGAGGTAAATGAGCAACCAGCGCACCTACCTCAGCAATATCGTCGGCCAGCGTGCCGACATCATATTGCTCAGCCAGGGTCAGTTTGCCCAGTAACGCAGAGGTGACCGCTTTATCCGTCGTGAGGAGCCAGATGAGACGCGCACGTTCCTGGTCGCGCTGCCTGGCACTGTTTTTCTTTAAAACCGACATTAATCATAAATCCATGAAATAAGTTGGCTTTAAGCATAGCGCGGAGATATGTAAATAAGAATAAACAACGGGGCGGGATGGAGAAAAAATCAGCATAACATGCACGATTTATCCCCTCTCCCCGTGGGAGAGGGTTAGAGTGAAGGCTTCAGGCCGTGCGCGCCACCGCATCGCGAGACGCCGCATCGCGCTCCTCACCGGTCAGCTCGCTCAGCTTGCCGTCACGCATCTCCAGCAGCCGGTCGGCGTGAATGAAGTAGTGATCGTCATGGCTGATGGCAAAGATGGTTTTGCCCATCGCCTGCATCAGCGGCAGCAGCACCTGGTAGAACTCGCGGCGGAAATGCGGGTCCTGATCCGCCGCCCACTCGTCCAGCAGAATGATGTCGCGCTCTTCCGCCAGGGCCAGCAGCAGCGCCACGCGTTTTTTCTGGCCTTTCGAGAGCTTCAGGTTGAGGATCTTGCCGTCCTGCAGCTCAAGCTTGTGCGACATCTGCAGATGCGCCAGCCACTTCTCCACCAGCGCCGGGTTAGCCTGTTGCCCTTCCGGCCCCAGTAGCTGATCGAAGAGCCAGACATCGGTGAATACCGCCGAGAACAGCTTGCGATAATCCTCAGGCTTCTCTGCGCTGAGCGCGCGGCCATCCAGCAGAATGTCACCCGATTGCGGCTGATATAACCCCGTCAGCAACATCGCCAGCGTCGATTTCCCGCTGCCGTTACCGCCAATGAGAAACAGCAGTTCGCCGCGATGAATCGTCAGATTGACCGGCCCCACGGAAAAGGCGTTGTCCTGGTAGCGGAATGTGACGTTACGCAGTTCCAGCGTTTGCCAGTTCGGGAAGGCCTGAGGGCGCGGGAACTCGGCTTTGAACGGCGCAAGGTCGAACTTTTTGAGCTTATTAAACGCCACCTGCGCACTCAGCAAGGTGGGCAATGCACCGACGGCAGAGAGCAGCGGTGTGCGCAAAAACAGCAGCGTCAGGGAGTAAGTTGCCGCTACATTGGTATCGGCCCAGCCCAGGCTGTTGGCCATCCAGAAGACCAGGCCAATCGCGCCCAGCATCATAATGTTCGACCAGTTAACCGCGCTCAGGTGGAAGGTATCGGCACGGATAATATGGTGCCGGTATTCACGCGCGTCCGGGATGTAGAGGTTGTTGAAGATATGCTCGGCACGCTCGCGGTTAAGGGTCAGCTCTTTACGCCCTTCCAGTACCGTCTGGTAATCGTTATAGAGTTTGTCCTCGGTTTCACGCAGTACCGCCATGTGTTTGTAGACGCGGGAAACCAGCAGAAAACCACCCCAGATGGTGATAGTAATCCACAGTGCCGTAACGGCCAGCATCTTGCTGGAGAGCCAGGCGAGATAGGCCGCCGAGCCAACGGTCAGGATAATGCCCTGCACCAGTTCCGGCAGACGGACAAACGCAATGGTGATGGCGCGCACGTCGCTGGTCAGTCCCGCCAGCAAAGAGGCACTGCCGAGCTGCTCGACGCGCTCCACCTGGGTGTCCAGGATCCGCTTGATAAACTCGCTGCGCAGGCGGAAGACGAAATGATGTCCGAGGGCCGTCAGCGCCAGCTGGGAACCCAGCGTGATTGCCATCAGCAGCAATAATAACCCCAGAAATTCCGGCAGAACGGACAGCGAGGTGTCGACCATTTCGATCAAGCGCACGTTGATGAAGGCGATAAGACCAATACCTAATGCGGCGCTGGCAAGGCTTAGCGCCATTACCGCAATAAAGGGCCAGCGATACTGACGCCAGACAAGAAGAAGTAGTTGCATGCAGGCAATCCGGACAATAAAAATCATCCAGCAGTGTAAACTGCCCTGCGTTTACATCAAGAATAATTCTTATTTTTGTTTGCCTGGTGCGGTCTGGCGGAAGGTCAGATTAAAGCGGAACTCGCCCGTCTGCGGATGGACACCAGGCTTCAGTGGCTGAATGCCGTGGTAATAGAGCCGCGACTCCCTGCCCCACACCACCACATCCCCATGCTCCAGCATCAGACGCTGGAGAGGATCGTTGCGGCGTAATCCGCCGAACTGGAATATGGCGGGTAGACCCAGGGATACCGAGACGATCGGCGCACGCAGATCGGGTTCATCTTTATCCTGATGCAGCGAGAGTTTCGCCCCAACGCCATAGCGGTTGATAAGACAGGCATCCGGTTGAAAATCGGGATAGGTGGCCTCGACGGCGGCATCATGGCAGAGCGCCTGAAAAACCGCAGGCATGGGCGGCCAGGGCTTGCCGGTGACGGGATCGTCCGGGGCATAGAGATAGCCCCGTTCGTTGGTTGCCCATCCTGCCGTACCGCAGTTGGTCATCGCCACCGACATGGTGTAGCCGCCAGGCGTTACCATATGTCGGAATGGCGAAACGGCCGCGACGTCATGGATCCCGGCCAGCAGCGCCGAGGCCCGGGAGAGTGCAAACCGACGCAGGATCACCGCGCCAGGCGCTAGCGGCTCCTGCCAGGGTTCTGCATCCGCAAAGAGATCGAGCATTATCCCTCCTGATTCCTGGACTCACGTTTCAATAATAGCGCCTTTCGTTCCGTCCCCCAGCGATAGCCCGAAAGCGCTCCGTCCTGGCGTACGACACGATGACAAGGGATGACGATCGCCAGTTTATTTGCGGCACACGCTGCGGCCACCGCACGTACCGCGCCAGGTTTGCCAATCGCCTGCGCCACCTGCTGGTAGCTGGCTGTTTTACCGCAGGGAATATTGCGCAGGGCCTGCCAGACCTGCTGCTGGAAAGCGGTTCCGCGAATATCCAGCGGCAGAGCCAGCGGCACGCCACGGTTATCGATAGTATGAATAACCTGAGCAATACGTCGGGCAAATTCGCCTTCCAGCGGCGCGCGTTCAGCGTCCGGAAACAGCGACAAAATCTCCTGGGTGACTTTGGCATCATCATCGCCCAGCAATATTGCGCAGATCCCCCGCTCGCTTTCGCCCACCAGACAGCGGCCTAAGGCACACTCGCTGATGGCATAGCGCACTGCGACATCCCCTTTACGGTACTGCTTTGCCGTCATGCCCAGCGCGTCGTTGGCTTTACGATAGTAGCTGCTGCTGTCCGGGAACCCTGCCGCCAGCACGGCATCGGTTATTTTATCCCCGTGGGCGAGCGCATTGCGCAGGCGCTGTCCCCGCGCTGCCTGCTGCCAAGCTTTTGGCGTCATCCCGGTTACGGATTTAAACAGGCGGTGAAAATGGAAAGGACTCATGGCAATCTGCTGCGCCAGCATTTCCAGCGTTAACGCGGGATCCTGCTCCAGCAGGCGGCAGGCGCGCTCCACTTTTTCCAGCTTCTCTTCCTGCGGGTCGCGTTTGTCCGGTCGGCAGCGCTTGCACGGCCGAAACCCTGCCTGAACAGCATGGTGCACATCGGGGTAAAAGTGGACATTTTTACGCAGCGCGTGTCGGGCGCGACAGGACGGACGACATACGATCCCTGTCGTCTGGACGGCAAAGACAAATTGTTCGTCAGCACGCGGATCGCGGGCCAGCACAGCCTGCCAGCGATCCTCATCGGTCATATAAGTCGGTTTTTTCATCATCGGCTCCTCTTACAAGCATACCTACAGCTTGCCTGAGCGCCAGCAATCAAAAACCCGCAACCTTGCTTTTTAATTCTTTTCGCTCACCAGGAAGCTGTCGAACTGCGGTGAACTCCAGGTCTTAAAGCCGTCGGCCTCTTTGGTGATCATATACACCGCCAGCCCTTGCTGGCGAACCACCTCTTTGGCTTTCTCAGTACCGAGCACCATTAACCCGGTATCCCAGGCATCGGCTTCCAGCGCCGTCGGGGCAATCACCGTAACCGAGACCAGATTATGCGTAATAGGTCGCCCGGTCTGGGGGTCAATAACATGCGAGATCCGCTTCCCGTCGAGCTCGTAATAGTTACGGTAGCTGCCGGAGGTGCTGATGCCATGGCCGTTAATATCGACAATCGCCTGCACCGCATTTTGCTGGTCGGTTGGTTTTTGAATCGCCACACGCCACGGTTTGCCGCTGGCGTTCATCCCCCGGCTGACCAATGCGCCCCCCACGGAGACCAGATAACGCGGGATGCCTTCCTGAGCCATCAGTGCGGCCAGATGATCCGCCGCATAACCTTCCCCGACTGTCGACAGGTCAACAAACAGGTCGGGGATGTCTTTTTGCAGATACTGTTGCCCGTACTGGTTGATCACCGTCAGGTGCTGAAGCCCTGTCCGGGCACGGGCGTCGTCAATGGCCGCCTGATCGGGGGTGGTCACCGGCTGCTTATTTGGGCCGAATCCCCAGAGGTTAACTAACGGCCCCACGGTCACGTCCATCGCACCGTGGGTTTTATAGCCCACGCGCATCGATTCGGTCACGATATCGGCCATCTCCTCGCTCACCGGCCACAGGGACGTGCTGGTAGAGAGGTTAAAGCGCATCAGCGCCGAGTCGTTTTTGTAGGTGGATAGCAGCTGATCGTCGGCATCCAGCTGAGACTGAATTTTGCCGCGAAGTTCTTCTGCGCGTGCTTTATCAAGGTTCATTACGCTGACGCGCCAGAATGTCCCCATCGTTTTGCCTTCCAGCACCGTCGCCGCTGGCGCGTCGGTGTGTGCCACAGGCGTGGAAGAGTCACATGCGGTCAGGAAAAAAAAGGTTGCCAGGACGCTGGCGCGTAAAAAAGTCATGTCCATTCATTATTATCCTCATGCCAGGGCGGCAAGAGTACACCAAAACGCGGGAATTGAAAGGCCTTAAAAAAGGCAATAAAAAGGGGCCAGCCGGCCCCTTTGTTACACTGAAAAGCGATTAGAACTGGTAAACCAGACCCAGTGCTACGATATCGTCAGTGCTGATACCTGCGTTACGGGTGAACTCTTTGTCATCCAGCAGGTTGATTTTGTAGTCCACATAGGTAGACATGTTTTTGTTGAAGTAGTAAGTCGCACCCACATCAACATATTTCAGCAGATCCTGATCGCCGTAACCTTCAATGTCCTTACCTTTGGACTGCAGGTATGCCACGGAAGGACGCAGGCCGAAGTCGAACTGGTACTGAGCAACCACTTCGAAGTTCTGTGCTTTGTTAGCAAAGCCGTAAATATCGCTGCTGCTCTGAGAGTTGCCGAAACGGGTTGCGTTGTAGGTCTGGGAGTATTGCGCCGCCAGGTAGATGTTGTTGGCGTCGTATTTCAGACCACCAGAATAGACTTCAGCGCGATCGCCTTCGCCTTTCAGCGCAGGGTTAGCGGTGTTGTTCTGGTCAGCAGTACGTTTGGAAGAAGACATTGCACCACCGATGCTGAAGCCTTCACCCAGGTTATAGGTCAGGGACGCACCGTAACCGTCACCGTTCTGTTTCAGGGTGCTGCGGCCGGTGTCGTTTTCACCGCTTACGCTGCCGTTTTTACCCTGATACTGCAGAGCAAAGTTCAGGCCATCAACCAGACCGAAGAAGTCCTGGTTACGGTAAGTTGCTACACCGTTAGCACGGGATTGCAGGAAGTTATCTGAACCATAAGTGTCGCCGCCGAATTCTGGCAGAACGTCAGTCCAGGAGGTTACGTCGTAGATCACGCCATAGTTACGACCATAATCGAATGAACCCGCGTCAGCGAATTTCAGACCCGCGAACGCCACACGCGTCCAGGCCTGGTTGTCGCTTTCAGTCGTGTTACCCTGAATCTGGTATTCCCACTGGCCGTAACCGGTCAGTTGATCGTTAACCTGAGTTTCGCCTTTGAAGCCAAGACGCATGTAGGTCTGGTCGCCATCCTGACCGTCGTCATCAGAGAAATAGTGCAGACCATCGACTTTGCCGTACAGATCTAATTTGTTGCCGTCTTTGTTATAAATTTCAGCCGCATTTGCTGCGCCTGCTACCAGCAGTGCTGGTACCAGGAGGGACAGTACTTTAACTTTCATTTTATTAACCCTCTGTTATATGCCTTATTATTACCACTGCTTACCGGTTAACCCTCTTAACCAGTCGGCAATTTCATTCTCCTCAAAATTACAGAATAATCCAACAGGAATATGATACGAAAACTTTGAAAATGTTTCATTTCACTATCAAGATGTTTCAATTTGTAAACATCAAGGAACTTTTACAAAGCACAAAGCGCTTAGAAAATTAGCACTAATAATCAAGCGAAAATATAAGCCAATATAAATCAATCGCTTGCGATAAAGAAAATTACAGCACTGAATGACAAAACAAGATCGTGCGTAATCACTAAAATAACTCTCGCTATCATCATTAACTTTATTTATTACCGTCATTCAGCTTTGAATGTCTGTTTATCCCTAATTCAACCGAATGCTTCGCATTCGGTTTTTTTTTACCTTTCTTTACGTAATTATTCTTTTTTTTGTGCTACCGCACAGAAATCATAACGACTATTAACTAAATTCACCTGAAACCCCTCCCGCATAAAACGCAACGCAACAAATCATAATTTCTTGTTTATTCGTGCTATTCTCTGTCTGATATCGAGCGTAATCTGTACATTCACCTCGGGTATGTACACATTTAATACAGACCATTCAGTAGTACTCACAGAGGAAAAAGTCGCGTGTTCAAAGGCTATGAGGCTGGAAATTCAGTTATTACCCTTTATACTGCCCTATCGCCATAAAGCACGGCCATTACGGGTTAAACATATCAATGAGTCAGACTGAAACTACCGCCCCGAGCAAATTCTCCCTTCTCCCCGGGAGCATCACCCGTTTCTTTCTTCTTTTGATCGTTGTGCTGTTGGTCACGATGGGGGTTATGGTTCAGAGCGCGGTGAACGCCTGGCTGAAGGATAAGAGCTATCAGGTCGTTGATATCACGCATGCCGTGCACAAGCGCATTGACACCTGGCGCTACGCCACCTGGCAGATTTACGACAATATCGCGGCCGCCCCGGCGACGTCCTCAGGCGAAGGGCTGCAGGAAACGCGACTGAAGCAGGACGTTTACTACCTGGAAAAGCCGCAGCGCAAAACGGAAGCGCTTATTTTCGGCTCGCACGACAGCGCGACGCTTGAGATGACGCAGCGCATTTCAACCTATCTGGATACCCTCTGGGGTGCCGAGACGGTGCCATGGTCGATGTACTATCTGAACGGTCAGGATAACAGCATGATCCTGATTTCGACCCTGCCGCTTAAAGATCTCTCCTCGGGTTTTAAAGAGACGACCGTGGGCAGCATTGTCGATTCTCGCCGGGCAGAAATGCTGCAGCAGGCGAACGCCCTTGATGAACGCGAAAGTTTCTCTTCCCTGCGCCGTCTGGCCTGGCAAAATGGCCATTACTTTACCCTGCGCACCACCTTTAACCAGCCAGGACATCTGGCGACGGTTGTGGCGTTCGATCTGCCAATTAACGATCTGATCCCGCCGGATATGCCGCTCGACAGCTTCCGCCTGGAGCCGGACAGCAGTACCCAGAACATGCGTGCTGCCTCGGATAAAGAGGCCGCAGAAAGCGTTTCTATCTCCTTTAACGGCTCGAAGATTGAAATTGCCTCTTCGCTGAACTCAACCGGTATGCGCCTGGTGTGGCAGGTGCCGTTTGGCACGCTGCTGCTCGACACCCTGCAAAATATCCTGTTACCGCTGCTACTGAATATTGGGCTACTGGCGCTGGCGCTGTTTGGCTACAGTACGTTCCGTTTCCAGCCCGGGCGTCAGAGCGATGCCTCAACGGTCCCGGCCGGAACCAGTAATGAATTGCGCGTATTACGTGCCCTGAATGAAGAAATCATCTCAGTACTGCCGCTGGGTGTGCTGGTTCACGACCAGGAAGCCAACCGCACGGTGATGAGCAATAAAATTGCCGACCATCTGCTGCCGCATCTTAACCTGCAGAACATCACCACCATGGCGGATCAGCATCAGGGGGTGATTCAGGCCACCATCAATAATGAACTGTACGAGATCCGTCAGTTCCGCAGCCAGGTCGCCTCCCGCACGCAGATCTTCATTATTCGCGATCAGGATCGCGAAGTACTGGTGAACAAAAAACTGAAGCAGGCGCAAAGACTGTATGAGAAAAATCAGCAGGGTCGCGCCGCGTTTATGCAAAATATTGGTGATGCCTTCAAACAGCCATTAAGAACGCTGGCGACGCAGGCGGCGGCGTTGAGCACGCCTGAAAGTCAACAGCTGGCAAGCCAGGCGGATTCGCTGGTGCGGATGGTGGATGAGATCCAGCTCGCGAACATGCTCGAGAACGACTTCTGGAAAGGCACGCCGACCCTCTTCTCGATTCAGGATCTGATTGACGAAGTGGTGCCGGAAGTTCTGCCGGTGATTAAGCGCAAAGGTCTGCAACTGCTGATCAACAACCATCTGCCGGCCAACGACGAACGTCACGGCGATCGCGAGGCGCTGCGTCGAATTCTGCTGATGATTATTCAGTACGCCGTCACCACCACGCAAATTGGCAAAATCACGCTTGAGGTCAATACCGACGAGTCCGCGGAGGATCGTCTGACGTTCCGTATCCTCGATACCGGTGAAGGCGTTACAACCAGTGAGATTGATAATCTGCACTTCCCGTTCCTGAACGATACCCAAAGCGATCGCTACGGTAAGGCTAATGCTCTGACCTTCTGGCTGTGCGATCAGCTGGCGCGCAAGCTTGGCGGCCATCTGAACATTAAAGCCCGTGAATCGCTTGGCACCCGTTATTCGCTGCACGTAAAAATGGCCGCCAATCCTCAGGAAGAAGATGAAGAACGCCTGCTGGACGATGTGGTTGTGATGGTGGATGTGACTTCGAACGAGATCCGCAATATCGTGGTACGCCTGCTGGAAAACTGGGGTGCGGCCTGCATCACGCCGGATGAAAGACTCTCAAGTCAAGAATTTGATCTGTTTTTAACTGATAATCCGTCTAATCTTACTGCCTCCGGCTTGCTTTTAAGCGATGATGAGCCAGGCGTGCGAAAAATCGGCCCAGGCCAGCTGCGCGTCAACTTTAATATAAGCAATGCGATGCAGGAAGCTGTACTACAACTAATAGAAGAGCAACTGGCGCAGGAAGAGATAGCGGAATCCCCGTTAGGCGGCAATGAAAATGCCGAGCTTCACGCCAGCGGATATTATTCACTCTTTGTTGATACAGTACCAGATGATGTTAAGCGGTTGTATACTGAGTCCGCTGCGAATGATTTTGCAGCGCTGGCGCAGACAGCACACCGGCTTAAAGGGGTGTTTGCCATGCTTAATCTGGTTCCCGGCAAGCAGTTATGTGAAACGCTGGAACATCTAATTCGTGAGAAAGATGCCTCTGGCATTGAAAAATACATCAGCGACATTGACGCCTACGTCAAAAGCTTGCTGTAGCAAGGTAGCCTAATACATGAACAATATGAACGTAATTATTGCCGATGACCATCCGATTGTACTGTTCGGTATTCGCAAATCACTTGAACAGATCGAGTGGGTGAATGTAGTCGGTGAATTTGAAGACTCTACAGCACTGATCAATAACCTCCCAAAACTTGATGCACACGTGCTCATTACCGATCTCTCCATGCCTGGAGACAAATACGGTGATGGGATCACGCTCATCAAATATATTAAACGTCACTTCCCGGACATCTCGATCATTGTTCTGACCATGAATAACAACCCGGCGATTCTGAGCGCCGTGCTGGATCTGGATATCGAAGGGATTGTACTGAAACAGGGCGCACCAACTGACCTGCCTAAAGCGCTGGCTGCGCTGCAGAAAGGCAAAAAGTTCACCCCTGAGAGCGTCTCTCGTCTGCTGGAAAAAATCAGTGCAGGTGGCTACGGTGACAAACGCCTGTCGCCAAAAGAGAGCGAAGTTCTGCGTCTTTTCGCTGAAGGTTTCCTCGTGACCGAGATTGCCAAGAAGCTGAACCGCAGTATTAAAACCATCAGTAGCCAGAAGAAATCAGCCATGATGAAACTGGGCGTGGACAACGATATCGCGCTGCTGAACTATCTCTCCTCCGTGACGCTGAGCGCGACGGATAAGGATTGATCCAGGACGGGTGTGCGTTCTGATGCCCTCACCCCGTCCCTCTCCCACGGGGAGATGGTGAAAAGTAAAAGGCCCTTACGGGCCTTTTTTATGTCCGTGTTTTTCTCACCCGATCCGCGTAAATCGACAATGTCTGCTTTAATACGTCCAGCGTAACCGGTTTCGACAGACAGCTGTCCATTCCTGACTCCAGGCAGCGCTGTTTCTCTTCCGCCAGCGCATTCGCCGTGACGCCAACCACCGGCAACGTCAGACCAAGCTGGCGGATACGCTGCGTCAGACGATAGCCGTCCATATTAGGCATATTCACGTCGCTGAGAACGATATCAATATGGTTTTTACTGAGCACATTCAGCGCATCCACACCATCATTGGCGGTTTTACATTGATAACCCAGCGAGCCCAGCTGGTCAGCCAGCAGGCGACGGTTAATCGGATGATCGTCAACGACCAGAATCATCATATCGTCGTTCACCGACGCCAGCGATTCCGGTGACGGCAGGGTCGCCGCGCCATCGTTCTCTTCGAGCTGCACGCTGTAGATGCGCGCCAGCAGCCCCAACAGCTCATGTGGAGTCGCCACACTGTGAACCCACTCGCCCGGCGCACGCTCAACCGGAATACCGATGTGACGACGACAGAACATCACCACGCCCCTTCCCTGCCACGGTTGCGCCAGCGTGTCATCGGTGATCAATACATCGTCCACGTCCGGCGTCTGGCCTTCATAACGGGAAACCCGCACGCCGCTGTGGTTCAGCAGTGCCGTCAGATAATCATTCAGCGAGGCGTTGTGCACCGCCAGCCAGCAGCGCTTATCGCTCAGGCCGTCAACCGTCGTTTTCGCCGGATACTGCGCAGAATAGAGCGGAATACGGATGGTGAACTGGCTACCCATACCAGGTTCGGTATCCACCGAGATATCGCCGTCCATCATGCTGACGAGCTTCTCACAAATAGCCAGCCCCAGTCCGGTCCCCTGGAAGTTACGCTGCACGCCGGTACCGACCTGGAAGAACGGGTCAAACAGACGAACCACTTCCTTCGCCGGGATCCCAACGCCGGTATCACGCACACGAATGCTCAGGTAGTCCCCTGCCCGGCACACATGCAACACGATACAGCCGATGTCGGTGAACTTGATGGCGTTACTGAGCAGGTTCGAAATGACCTGCTGCAGACGCATAGGATCGCCATGCAGCGTCAGCGGTACGTCTGGCTCAATAAAGCAATAGAGACCCAGCTGTTTACGTACCACCAGCGGCAGATAGTTGGCGCTGATGTGGTTCATCACCTCGCGCGGAGAGAACTCGCGCGGTTCAATTTTCAGCTGCTCGGACTCAATTTTCGAGAAATCGAGAATGTCGCTGATGATTTTCAGCAGCAGGCTTGAGGAGTTGTTCATCGCCGTCACCAGGCGATCAACGCCTTTCGGCAGCTCTTTGGTTTGCAGCAGATCGAGGTTGCCGATAATCCCGTACAGCGGCGTACGCAGTTCGTGACTGACGGTGGCAAGGAACATGGATTTCGACTGGCTGGCCTGCTCTGCCGCCTGGGCCATCTCCTGCAAAGACTCTTCCATCTTCACACGTGCTGAGACATCCACCAGCACGCAAATCGCCACGTTTTCATTGCGATAGCGCGAATGCACGAAGCTAATTTGTAAGTTGGTGTGGGTGCTGGTCAGCACGTCGACAAAATTCACCTGCTGACCACAGATAATTTGCGTCAGCCTTTGCCGGTCCTCGTGCGTCAGCATGTTCAGGTAGTTATGCGCCAGTTCATTACTGAGGATATTGGTGCCGTCCTGGGTGCGCAGGATACAGATCCCCACCGGTGCGGAGGCAACAATCTTACGGTTAAACTGCTCGTGTTCCTCCAGACGCTGGGCATCGCTTTCAGCGGGGATAAAAATCTTCCGCTCATACATCCGCGCCAGGGTAAACAGCGCGCCACCGGCCAGCACGTTCAGCAGGATGGCATTCATGATAAGAATACGGATCCGCTCAAGCACCATATCCACAGGCAGGGAATAGACGATACTCAGCGACGATGGCGGTAAGCTTTTCTTCAGCACCAGCTCACGGAATCCTGAGGTATAGCCAAACCACGAACGCTCCTGCATCCAGTGCGGATCGACGTTCAGGCGATTATCCGGCCCGGTGAGTGAAATCAGGGGATGGCCGTTCTCATCCAGAATGGTCACTCCCATCGGCAGGCTGCCCGGCGTGAAGAAGTTTTCCATGCGGATGGTCTGTTCAATGCCCAGTAGCGCCTGCAGGCGATTGCCCAGATAAACTGGCGTCAGCGCATAGAAATAGCCCACGCCCATGCGCGGCCCCTGGCTTATCCAGAAGATGTTATTCCCGCGCTCGTCCTGCGGCGCATTGCGGTATTTCAAAATGCGTTCATGCAGGCTTTTCAGCGCATCATCACGTTCAACGGGCACATCGCGCAGGCCAAAGTCGGCCATGCAGAGGTTTTCGCTGCCAATCAGGAACACGCGGTTCAGGTCATAGGCGGCGGAGAAGTTGTCGCGCCAGTAGCGCATAAACCAGGAGAGCGATTCCAGGGAACCGCGCCAGGTGTTGCTCATGGCGGAGCAGTCGGAATCCGGGAACAGCGGCTCGAAATCCGGTACTTCGGTTTTGTCATTACGCCCGCGGATGGCAAGAATACCGTTTTCCGCCGTCAGGCGATTTTCGGCAATGTACTTCAGCTCCTTCATCACGTCGGAGGTGCGCTGAATATAGCGCTGGGCCTGATCGGAACTTAGGTTAAATTCCTGACGGATCTCCGCTTCTTTCTGGTGCAGCGCGTTGACGATGTAAAACACCGAGGACAAGGCCACCAGTAACCAAAGCAAGAGCGCCAGCGCCCGAAACAGATAGCGAGAGACTTTCAGCGTGGTTCGAAAGGAGACGAGGTATTTCAAAGGGGCGAGGCTCCGCCGTCGGGGTCAAAAAGAATGTGGTTAAGGTAGCGGTAAACGCTGCTTGTCGCAACGTTGACTTGTCTGCATCTGCAAAAGAAAAGGGCCGGAATCCGGCCCTTTATGCGTCAGGAGACATTACTCGTCAGAGTCATCCGCTGCATCATCGTCGGTGTCCACTTCCGGTGCAATGTCATCATCACCTTCCGCGACGCTACCGTCGATGGAGTCGAGCTCTTCGTCGTCCACCGGCTCAGCAACACGTTGCAGACCCACCACGTTTTCATCTTCCGCCGTACGGATGAGGATAACGCCCTGGGTATTACGACCCACCACGCTAATCTCCGACACGCGGGTACGCACCAGCGTACCGGCATCGGTGATCATCATGATCTGGTCGGCATCGTCTACCTGCACCGCGCCCACAACGGAACCGTTGCGCTCGGTCACCTTGATAGAGATAACGCCCTGCGTGCCACGCGACTTGGTTGGGTATTCCCCTTCCGCGGTACGTTTACCGTAACCATTCTGCGTCACGGTCAGGATAGCCCCTTCCCCGCGCGGAATAATCAGAGAAACGACGCTGTCTTCGCCCGCCAGTTTGATACCGCGAACGCCCGTTGCGGTACGACCCATTGCGCGGACGGCGTCTTCTTTGAAGCGCACCACTTTACCGGCTGCGGAGAAGAGCATGACTTCATCTTTGCCTGAAGTCAGATCGACGCCAATCAGCTCATCGCCTTCGTTCAGGTTCACCGCGATGATACCGGCAGAACGTGGACGGCTGAACTCGGTCAGCGCGGTTTTCTTCACGGTACCGCTGGCAGTCGCCATAAAGACGTTCACGCCCTCTTCGTACTCGCGTACCGGCAGAATGGCGGTGATACGTTCGTTCGCTTCCAGCGGTAGCAGGTTAACGATCGGACGACCACGTGCACCACGGCTCGCTTCCGGCAACTGGTAGACCTTCATCCAGTACAGACGACCCCGGCTGGAGAAGCAGAGGATGGTGTCATGGGTGTTCGCCACCAGCAGACGGTCAATAAAGTCTTCTTCTTTAATACGTGCCGCAGATTTGCCTTTACCACCACGACGCTGTGCTTCGTAGTCAGTTAACGGCTGATACTTCACGTAGCCCTGGTGAGACAGGGTCACAACAACGTCTTCCTGGTTGATCAGGTCTTCGATGTTGATATCTGCGGAGTTGGCGGTGATTTCGGTGCGACGCTCATCGCCGAACTGATCGCGGATCTGCTCCAGCTCTTCGCGGATCACTTCCATCAGGCGCTCTGCGCTGCCCAGGATGTGCAGCAGTTCAGCGATCTGCTCCAGCAGCTCTTTATATTCGTCGAGCAGTTTTTCATGCTCAAGGCCGGTCAGTTTCTGCAGACGCAGATCCAGAATCGCCTGGGCCTGCTGTTCAGTCAGGTAGTACTGACCATCACGCACGCCGAATTCAGGTTCCAGCCACTCAGGACGCGCGGCGTCATCACCGGCACGCTCCAGCATTGCCGCAACGTTGCCCAGATCCCACGGACGGGAAATCAGCGCGGTTTTCGCTTCCGCCGGGGTTGGCGCGCGACGGATCAGCTCGATGATCGGATCGATGTTGGCCAGCGCCACGGCCAGTGCCTCAAGGATGTGGGCACGGTCACGCGCTTTGCGCAGTTCGAAAATGGTACGACGGGTCACCACTTCGCGGCGGTGACGGACAAACGCGCTCAGGATCTCTTTCAGGTTCATGATCTTCGGCTGACCATGGTGCAGTGCAACCATGTTGATACCGAAGGAGACCTGCAGCTGGGTCTGAGAGTACAGGTTGTTCAGCACAACCTCGCCCACCGCGTCGCGTTTGATTTCAATCACGATGCGCATACCGTCTTTGTCAGACTCGTCACGCAGCGCGCTGATGCCTTCAACACGTTTTTCTTTTACCAGCTCGGCGATTTTTTCAATCAGTCGCGCTTTGTTCACCTGATACGGGATCTCGTGAACAATGATGGTTTCACGGCCGGTTTTGGCATCTGCTTCCACTTCGGCGCGGGCACGGATGTAAATCTTGCCGCGACCGGTGCGGTACGCTTCTTCAATACCACGACGACCGTTGATGATGGCCGCCGTCGGGAAGTCCGGGCCCGGGATGTGTTCCATCAGCCCTTCAATGCTGATGTCTTCATCGTCGATATAGGCCAGGCAGCCGTTGATCACTTCGGTGATGTTGTGCGGCGGAATGTTGGTCGCCATCCCTACGGCGATACCGGACGAACCGTTCACCAGCAGGTTAGGGATCTTCGTTGGCATGACGTCAGGAATTTTTTCCGTGCCATCGTAGTTATCAACGAAATCAACCGTCTCTTTTTCCAGGTCGGCCATCAGCTCATGGGCAATTTTCGCCAGACGGATTTCCGTATAACGCATTGCCGCGGCGGAGTCGCCGTCGATAGAACCAAAGTTACCCTGACCATCTACCAGCATGTAACGCAGCGAGAAAGGCTGCGCCATACGAACGATGGTGTCGTACACCGCGGAATCACCATGGGGATGGTATTTACCGATTACGTCACCAACGACACGGGCAGATTTTTTGTAGGCTTTATTCCAGTCATTGCCCAATACGTTCATGGCGTATAGTACGCGACGGTGTACCGGCTTCAGGCCATCGCGGACGTCCGGCAGCGCACGGCCAACAATGACCGACATCGCATAGTCCAGATAGGAGCTCTTCAGCTCTTCCTCGATGTTAACCGGTGTAATTTCTCTCGCAAGGTCGCTCATCTAACCGCTATCCCTCTACTGTATCCCGGATTCAAAGGTCGCAAATTATAACACAGCCGCGGTGATACAGGTAAACCTATACGCTTTATTCACAGGGATTGCCTGATATACTCATTCGTCTTGCTAAATAAGGAGTAAAAGCGCCCATGAATGCCGAAAAATCCCCGGTGGCTCACAACGTAGACCACGAAGAGATTGCCAAATTTGAAGCGGTGGCATCCCGCTGGTGGGATCTCGAAGGTGAGTTCAAACCTCTGCATCGCATCAACCCGCTGCGTCTGGGCTATATCGCGGAGCGTTCCGGCGGTCTGTTCGGTAAAAAAGTGCTCGATGTCGGCTGCGGCGGCGGCATCCTGGCAGAGAGCATGGCGCGCGAAGGGGCCACCGTCACCGGCCTGGATATGGGTTTTGAACCGTTGCAGGTTGCCCGTCTGCATGCCCTGGAGTCCGGGATTCAGGTGGAGTACGTACAGGAAACCGTTGAGGAACACGCGGCAAAACATGCGCACCAGTACGACGTGGTCACCTGCATGGAGATGCTGGAGCACGTTCCCGACCCGCAGTCCGTCGTCAACGCCTGCGCAAAACTGGTGAAACCGGGCGGCCAGGTCTTCTTCTCCACCATCAACCGTAACGGCAAAGCCTGGCTGATGGCCGTCGTCGGCGCAGAATATGTACTGCGCATGGTGCCCAAAGGTACACACGACGTGAAGAAATTCATCAAGCCTGCCGAGTTACTGGGCTGGGTTGACCAGACGTGGCTCAAGGAGCAGCACATCACCGGTCTGCACTACAATCCGCTGACCGATAAATTCAAACTCGCCCCGGGTGTGGATGTTAACTATATGTTGCACACCACCGCCAAAAACGACTAACGTCATCCATTATTCTTATAAAGATTGCGCGACATCATGTTGCGCAATTCTGACCTCCCGTTGAAGAAATCAGCACTCGATCAAATTTTGAATTTTTTTTCTTAATTATTGACATCTCTTCCAGGCCTTACAGCATGAGGACTTAGCCTTTTTTACCCTTTCACAACCTCAATTTAACGTCAAAATCAACCCTTGTACTGAAAAGAATCCTTACTAGAATACTCACCATATAGCGTTTCTCTTATCGCAAACCCCCTATATGTAGTATTTATCCACAGAGTTAGTCACAAGGCGGATCTGTGGATAAACGGGGGATATTTTTTTATTTCACGGACAGGTAAAACCCACATGAATCAGAGTCTGCTGGTGACAAAGCGCGACGGTACTACCGAGCGTATCAATCTGGACAAAATCCATCGAGTTCTCGACTGGGCAGCAGAAGGCCTGAACAACGTATCTATCTCCCAGGTTGAACTGCGTTCCCATATTCAGTTCTACGACGGCATCAAAACGTCTGATATCCACGAAACCATCATCAAAGCGGCGGCGGATCTGATCTCCCGCGAAGCGCCGGATTATCAGTACCTCGCTGCACGTCTGGCGATTTTCCACCTGCGTAAAAAAGCCTACGGCCAGTTCGAGCCGCCTGCGCTTTACGACCACGTGGTGAAAATGGTTGAGCTGGGTAAATACGACACGCATCTGCTGGAAGACTATACGGAAGAAGAGTTCGAGCAGATGAACGGGTTTATCGATCACTGGCGTGATATGAACTTCTCCTACGCAGCGGTGAAACAGCTCGAAGGCAAATACCTGGTCCAGAACCGTGTCACGGGCGAAATCTACGAGAGCGCCCAGTTCCTCTATATTCTGGTGGCCGCCTGCCTGTTCTCAAACTACCCGCGTGACACCCGTCTGGAATACGTTAAGCGTTTCTATGATGCGGTCTCTACGTTCAAGATTTCTCTGCCGACGCCGATTATGTCTGGCGTGCGTACCCCAACCCGTCAGTTCAGCTCCTGCGTACTGATCGAGTGCGGTGACAGCCTGGATTCCATCAACGCGACCTCCAGCGCGATTGTCAAATACGTCTCCCAGCGTGCCGGTATCGGTATCAACGCCGGTCGCATTCGTGCCCTGGGCAGCCCAATTCGCGGCGGTGAAGCGTTCCATACCGGTTGTATCCCGTTCTACAAGCACTTCCAGACCGCAGTAAAATCCTGCTCTCAGGGCGGCGTGCGCGGTGGTGCGGCAACCCTGTTCTACCCAATGTGGCACCTGGAAGTCGAAAGCCTGCTGGTACTGAAAAACAACCGTGGTGTTGAAGGTAACCGCGTGCGTCACATGGACTACGGTGTACAGATCAACAAACTGATGTACACCCGTCTGCTGAAAGGTGAAGACATTACCCTGTTCAGCCCGTCCGACGTCCCGGGTCTGTATGACGCGTTCTTCGCCGATCAGGACGAGTTCGAACGTCTGTACACCAAATACGAAAAAGACGACAGCATCCGTAAACAGCGCGTGAAGGCGGTCGATCTGTTCTCCCTGATGATGCAGGAACGTGCCTCTACCGGCCGTATCTACATCCAGAACGTTGACCACTGCAACACCCACAGCCCGTTTGATCCGGTTGTTGCGCCAGTGCGCCAGTCTAACCTGTGCCTGGAGATCGCCCTGCCGACCAAACCGCTGGAAGACGTGAACGACGAAAACGGCGAAATCGCGCTGTGTACGCTGTCTGCGTTCAACCTGGGCGCGATTAAGAGCCTGGACGAGCTGGAAGAGCTGGCAGTGCTGGCCGTCCGTGCGCTCGACGCCCTGCTGGACTACCAGGATTACCCAATCCCGGCGGCGAAACGCGGCGCAATGGGCCGTCGTACGCTGGGTATCGGCGTCATCAACTTCGCCTACTGGCTGGCGAAACACGGTAAGCGTTACTCCGACGGCAGCGCGAACAACCTGACCCACGAAACGTTCGAAGCGATCCAGTATTACCTGCTGAAAGCGTCTAACGAGCTGGCGAAAGAGCAAGGCGCATGCCCGTGGTTTAACGAAACCACCTATGCGAAAGGCATTCTGCCAATCGACACCTACAAGAAAGACCTGGATGCGATTGCAAACGCGCCGCTGCATCTGGACTGGGAAGCACTGCGCGAGTCCATTAAGACTCACGGCCTGCGCAACTCCACGCTCTCTGCCCTGATGCCGTCTGAGACCTCTTCGCAGATCTCTAACGCCACCAACGGTATCGAGCCGCCGCGCGGTCACGTCAGCATTAAAGCGTCGAAAGACGGCATCCTGCGCCAGGTGGTGCCGGATTACGAACTGCTGAAAGACAACTACGAGCTGCTGTGGGAAATGCCAAACAATGACGGCTATCTGCAGCTGGTGGGTATCATGCAGAAATTCATCGATCAGTCGATCTCTGCCAATACCAACTACGACCCGACGCGTTTCCCGTCTGGTAAAGTGCCAATGCAGCAACTGCTGAAAGACCTGCTCACCGCGTACAAATTTGGCGTGAAAACTCTGTATTATCACAACACCCGTGATGGTGCAGAAGACGCGCAGGACGATCTGGCACCGTCAATTCAGGATGATGGCTGCGAAAGCGGCGCATGTAAGATCTAATAAATCCCCTCATCCTAACCCTCTCCCACAGGGAGAGGGAACTCTTTCCCCCTCTCCCTGTGGGAGAGGGCCGGGATGAGGGGGAAATAACACCACAGGACACACTCATGGCATATACCACCTTTTCACAGACGAAAAACGACCAGCTCAAAGAGCCGATGTTCTTCGGCCAGCCGGTCAATGTGGCACGCTACGATCAGCAAAAATATGACATCTTCGAAAAGCTGATTGAAAAGCAACTCTCCTTCTTCTGGCGTCCGGAGGAAGTTGACGTTTCCCGCGATCGTATCGATTTCCAGGCGTTGCCGGAGCATGAAAAACACATTTTCATCAGCAACCTGAAGTACCAGACGCTGCTGGACTCCATTCAGGGCCGCAGCCCGAACGTTGCCCTGCTGCCGCTGATCTCCATTCCGGAACTGGAAACCTGGGTGG
Source organism: Enterobacter cloacae complex sp. 309I3 (assembly GCF_050031595.1). NCBI lineage: Bacteria > Pseudomonadati > Pseudomonadota > Gammaproteobacteria > Enterobacterales > Enterobacteriaceae > Enterobacter > Enterobacter cloacae complex sp. 309I3. The sequence goes on from NZ_JBLGWI010000001.1 coordinate 3,360,232, forward strand.
AAACCTGGGCGTTCTCGGAGACGATCCACTCCCGCTCTTACACCCACATTATCCGCAACATCGTTAACGATCCGGCGGTGGTGTTTGACGATATCGTCACCAACGAGCAGATTCAGAAACGCGCGGAAGGGATTGCCCACTACTACGACGAGCTGATCGAGATGACCAGCTACTGGCACCTGCTGGGCGAAGGGACCCACAACGTGAACGGCAAAACCGTCACCGTGAACCTGCGCGCGCTGAAAAAGCAGCTGTACCTGTGCCTGATGAGCGTTAACGCCCTGGAAGCCATCCGCTTCTACGTGAGCTTTGCCTGCTCCTTTGCGTTTGCCGAGCGCAAGCTGATGGAAGGTAACGCCAAAATCATCCGTCTGATCGCCCGTGACGAAGCCCTGCACCTGACTGGTACCCAGCACATGCTGAACCTGTTGCGCAGCGGCACAGACGACCCGGAGATGGCGGAAATCGCTGAAGAGTGCAAGCAGGAGTGCTACGACCTGTTCGTGCTGGCCGCACAGCAGGAGAAAGAGTGGGCAGACTACCTGTTCCGCGACGGCTCCATGATTGGCCTGAACAAAGACATTCTGTGCCAGTACGTTGAGTACATCACCAATATCCGTATGCAGGCGGTCGGTCTCGATCTGCCATTCCAGACGCGTTCCAACCCGATCCCGTGGATCAACACCTGGCTGGTGTCCGATAACGTGCAGGTGGCGCCACAGGAAGTGGAAGTGAGTTCTTACCTGGTCGGTCAGATTGATTCTGAAGTCAACACTGACGACCTGAGCAATTTCCAGCTCTGATGACGCGCGTAACGCTGAGTCTTTCGGGCACAGAAGTGCTGTGCCAGGAAGAGCACCCTTCCCTGCTGGCAGCCCTTGAGGCGAATCAGGTGACGGTAGAGTATCAGTGTCGTGAAGGCTATTGCGGCTCCTGCCGCTGCCGCCTGGTCACCGGCCAGGTGGACTGGCTGACCGAACCGCTGGCCTTTATCAATGAAGGGGAAATTTTGCCCTGCTGCTGCCGGGCAAAAGGTGATATTGAAATAGAAATATAGCGCCAACCCCTCCTTTCGGGTTCGTGATTTACGAACCCGTGATTCGCCTTTCCTCACCTGTTCACCCCTCCTCATGCCGCTTACTCTAACGGTATATCCACCTGAGGAGGCCATCAGCAATGTCCGTTTTATCCTTAGAACAGTTCATGACCACATCCCCTGAGCAGATGCCCTACGATATTATTATCGTTGGCGCGGGCTCTGCCGGGGCAGTGCTGGCAGCACGTCTTAGCGAAGATGAGCAGACACGTGTTCTGCTGCTGGAATATGGTCCGTCTTTTGATCCCGATGGCTATCCGGAACTGCTTTACAGCGGCAATATTATCGCGGCGAATGGCGATCAGCGATATGAATGGGGCTATTACGCCAGCCCGGTCAGCCAGCCCGATCCCGTCTATACTCCGCGCGGCAAAACCCTCGGCGGAAGTTCAGCCATTAACGCCGCCGTCGCCTGCCGGGCGCTCCCCTGGGATTTCGAACGCATCACGGCAAAAGGGCTTAAGGGCTGGAAATATGAGGATGTGCTGCCCTACTACAAAAAGATGGAAACCTACCCTTTGGGTGAGGATAAATATCATGGTCGTGAAGGTCCACTTCCGATCCATCAGATGACGTTAGAGGAGATCACCCCAGTTCAGCGGGCCACCCTGGAAGCGGCGTGGCAGTTGGGTTTTGCGCGGGTTGAAGACTTTAACCACCCAGAAGCCAACAACGGCGCCGGGCCCAATCCGATGAATATTATTAACGGCGTTCGGGTGAATACCGGAATGGCATGGCTTACCCGCAAGGTGCGCCAGCGCCCGAACCTGACCATCGTGTATGGGGCGCTCACGGACAAGCTGATCGTTGAGGAGAACCGGGTCAAAGGCGTGCAGCTTGCCGACGGGGAACAGTGCTTTGCCCGCCAGACAATCCTCAGCGCCGGCGCCTATGGTTCCGCCGCGATATTGCTGCGCTCAGGCATCGGCCCACGCCACCATCTGGAATCGCTGTCGATCCCCGTCGTGAAAGAGGCCCCGGTGGGTGAGCGTCTGCGGGATCACGCCTTCTACTGGATAAACTTCGCCGGAAAAGCCGAACTTAAGGGCCACGAGCATCCGGTTGTCGCCGCCCAGATCTGGACGAATTCAAGCTTTGCCAAATCAGCCCGCGAAATGGACATTGCCATTTCCCCTTCGCATCTGTTACCTACAGACCTCAGCCCAACCGGCGTCGCCTTCTCCCTCGGGCTGGAACTCATGCATTGCAGCTCCACAGGCTACATCCGCCTGAAGAGCCGTGACCCTCACGATGCACCGGAAATAGCGCTTAATCACCTGACGACAGAAGATGACATGCGCCGGATGGTCGAGTGTTTTCGTCTGGCACGCCTGCTGGCGGATATGCCGCCGCTGCGCCAGCTCATTGAGTACGAAATCAGCCCCGGAGCCTCGGTCGGGGATGATGAATCTGACATTCGCCAGGCTCTGGCGCAGGGGGTTAGCACCCTCCAGCACCCCTGCTCCACCGCACCGATGGGGCCCCCTGATGACCCCTATGCCGTGGTGGATGAAAACGGGTGCCTTTACGGTCTGCATGACTTAAGGGTCATCGACGCATCGATCCTGCCCGAAATCCCGCTCATCAACCTCAATCCGACCATCATCATGATGGCAGAAAAACTGGCTGATGCGCTGCGTAACGATATTCATGAGGAGAGGAAAAATGGTATCCATCAAGCCGGAAAACAGCGCCAGAATAATGAAACAATCGTACGACGTCATAGTCGCAGGCGGTGGTTCAGCGGGTGCGGTTCTCGCCGCACGTCTTAGCGAGAACCCTGACTGCCAGGTATTGCTGCTGGAAGGCGGCCCCGTCTTTGCCCCCGATGGCTGGCCGGATGAACTGACGCAAAGTCACTCTGTTGGCGGCGGTGATTACGTCTGGGAACACGGCGCGGCGACGGGAACCGATCACACCTCTGGTCATCTGCGGGCCAAAGTGCTCGGTGGCGGCTCCACGATCAACGCAGGCGCGTTTGTTCGCGCCCCTAAATCCGATTTTGACCGCTGGGTAAAGCGCGGCCTGAGCGACTGGTCGTTTGATAAGGTTTTACCGTGGTTCAAACGGCTTGAAAATGCCGACTATGGCGACGATCGCTGGCATGGCCGCCACGGTCCCGTTCCGGTGCGATTACCTGCGCTGGAGACACTCAGTCCGGCAAGTCAGGCGTTTTATCACGCCTGTCGCGCTCACGGCTTTGCCGCCATTGACGATATTAACGGCGCACAACAACACGGCGTCGCCATCTATCCACTGAATGTTGTCAACGGCATCCGGCAAAACACTGGCATGGTCTACCTGACGGCGGAGGTTCGGGCGCGCAAGAATCTGTCAATTGTCGGCATGACGGTTGTGGATAAAGCGCTGATAGACAATTCGCGGGTATACGGCATACAGCTTGCGGATGGGACACGGATCGCTGCCGACTGCGTGTTCCTTTGTGCCGGTGCGGCCGGTACGCCAGCCATTCTGTTACGCTCCGGCATTGGTCCTGCTGACGATTTACGCCGTCTGGAAATCCCGCTAAAACAGGATCTCCCCGTTGGCCGCAATTTGCATGAACAACCCGTGAACGGGATCATGCTGGCGACCTCTGCAGAACATGCCAGCTATCCCCCAATAGGTGCAACGCTCTGGACGCAATCTTCGCTGGCCGCAGCCGACGAACTGGATCTGTATATCAGCAATAACCACTTCGTCGATCCGGGACTGTTTCCACACGGGGCGGGTTTCCAGCTCTTTTTCACCGTGGCTCGCCCCTGTGCCCGTGGGCGTCTGACACTGACGAGCCGCAATCCACTGCTCGCCCCCAGTATCGATCTCAATCTGCTGGGCGACGAGCGCGACGTCATACGGATGGTCGAAGCGGTGAAGTTGTCCCGGGCACTGGTGCAGGAAGGTCCGTTGCAGGCACTGGTTACTGGCGAAGTCCCGGCAGTTAAAGGCGGTAAACTCGCCAAAACAGACCAGCAGATAGCAGAGGAGCAGCGTGCGACGGTGAAAAGTAATCTACACCTCAGCGCGACAGCACCGATGGGTAAAGAAAGCGATCCGGCAGCAGTCGTGGACGCGTGCGGCAACGTCTTCGGTATTAACGGGCTGTTTGTCGTCGATGCCTCGCTGTTCCCGGACGTTCCCTCTCAGGCGACTAATCCGGATGTGATCATGGCGGCAGAATATCTCGCCAGCCGTTTTTCCGGTTCCCTGAACGGCGCATAGTAAACCGAATAAGCCATAAAGGAGCGCCTGTGTGAACAAGTTCGTGGAGATGAGCACGTTTGTTTCGGTTGTTGAGTCGCAAAGCTTTGTTGGCGCGGCGGCAAAGCTGGGGACATCAAAATCGGTGGTCAGCCAGCGCGTCAAGATGCTGGAGAAACGGCTTGGCGCAAGCTTGCTGGAGCGTGGGCCCCGCCTTAGCCTGACGGAAGCGGGTCTGCTTTTTTATCAGGAGTGCGTGCATATCCTTGACGAAGTCACACAGGCGGAAGAAGCCGTGGCACCCTCACGCAGCGAGCTTCACGGCGAGCTGCGTATCGCCACCTCGCATACCTTTATGACCACCCATCTGTCGACGATCCTGGCCGGATTTATTGGCGCTCATCCGGGACTGTCTCTCGATATCTCGACAGAAGATCGGCAGATTAATATGCATCAGCCCGACTTTGATATCGCCATCCGCCTCGGTCTCGTCCCGGACTCTACGCTCATCGCCCGCACGCTGGCGCGCAATCTGACCTGGCTGTGCGCGAGCCCGGACTATCTGGCGCAACGGGGCACGCCTGTGCACCCCGTTGAGCTGGAGCAGCATGACGGACTGTTATATACCCACCGTGCGCCAGGCGGTTGCTGGCAGCTACTGCATAACGGGCAGCGCCAGAACTGGCGCGTCAGAAATCGTCTGCGCTCGGATAATGCTTTCAGCCTGCTGGAAGCCGCCAAAGCAGGGCTTGGGATTGTGGTCATGCCGTTATTTTTAGGTGCTGATGCGATATTGCGCGGAGAACTGAATATTATTTTACCCGGCTGGCAACCGGATGGTGGCAACATTGTGGCCCTGTATCGCCAGACGCGTCGCGCCTCGCCGGTGATCCAGGCGCTGGTCAACCTGGTCGCAGAACAGCTAGGGCCAGAGCCAGAATGGGAAAAAAAGCTAAGGCTGGCCGGCCTACTGCCCGAATAAAAAAGGGCCTTACGGCCCCTTGTATTACTTGTTATGCAGGAATGAAACTGCTTTATCCGGGAAATCCGTAAACAACCCGTCTACGTCCGCCTGCTTATACAACACCTCGTAAAGCTGATTCACGTCCGTGGCGTACGGCGGTAACTGGTCAGCACGCACCGTATACGGATGCACCTGCATCTTGCTGGCGTGTGCCTCTTTTACCATCGCCGTCAGCTTCACGTGGCCCGGGGTTGAACCTTCCGCCACCAGCATGTGGTAATCCGGCCCGATCCCATCGGCGTACTGCGCGATCTGCTTCATGGCACCCGGTTTGAACATCCAGTCGTAGTTGTAGTTTACCCACTTGCCGTCTGCCTGCTTCTCCTGGGTTTCGTTCCAGTCGGTATAGGCTATCAGCTGGACCAGATTGAGATCCATCCCCATCTTTGGCTCCAGCTCGCTTTTGATGCGCTTCAGTTCTGCGGCGTCAAAACACTGGAGATAAACTTTGTCCTTCTTGCTGGTGTAGCCGTATTGCTTCAGCATCTCCAGCGTCTTCGCGGCAATATCCTTCCCTTCCTGGTGATGGAACCACGGGGCTTTAATTTCCGGATAGATACCGATATTTTTGCCCGTTGAGTGGTTCAGCCCCTGAACAAACTCAATCTCTTCCTGGAAGGTATGGATACGGAAGTCAGATTTACCCATTGGGAAACGTCCCGGATAAACCTGCACCTTCTTGCCGTTTTCAATCTCGAAGCCTTCGGTAAACTTCAGAGAACGGATTTCATCCAGAGTAAAATCGATGGCGTAAAAACGGCCATCTTTACGGGCGCGGTCCGGGAAACGCTCAGCCACATCGGTCACGCGATCAAGATAGTGGTCATGCAGGACGACCAGCTGGTCGTCCTTTGTCATCACCAGATCCTGCTCAAGATAATCGGCCCCCTGCGCGTAGGCCATCGCTTTCGCCGGCAGCGTATGCTCCGGCAGATAGCCGCTTGCGCCGCGATGGGCAATAACGATTTTATCCGCCGCCAGCGCGGAGCCGGTCATCAGGCCCGCCAGCAGCAGACCGGTCGCTAATTGAGTTAATTTCATGGCAATGCTCCTTATTGACGACGCGCCAGCACGTCCGCGTGGTGACGTTTTTCACCGATCATCACAACAATCAGCAGCAGTACCGCCAGCACGCTGCCGCCGATCATCACCATAAAGCCGCCGTCCCAGCCGAAGAAGTCAACGGTATAGCCCACGATGGCGCTCGCCGCGACCGAACCGCCCAGGTAGCCGAACAGACCGGTAAAGCCTGCCGCCGTACCGGCTGCTTTTTTCGGTGCCAGTTCCAGCGCATGCAGACCGATCAACATAACAGGACCATAAATCAGGAAGCCGATGACGATCATACAGGTCATATCCACGCCCGGGTTACCCGGCGGGTTGAGCCAGTAGACGACGGTGGCAATGGTCACGAGCGTCATAAAGAAGACGCCCGTTGCGCCACGGTTGCCCTTAAATACTTTGTCCGACATCCAGCCGCAAATCAGCGTCCCCGGGATCCCCGCGTATTCGTACAGGAAGTAGGCCCAGGAGGATTTATCCAGCGCGAAATGCTTCACCTCTTTCAGGTAGGTCGGTGACCAGTCGAGGATGCCGTAACGCAGCAGGTAAACAAACACGTTCGCAACCGCGATGTACCACAGCAGTTTGTTCGGCAACACGTACTTCATGAAGATCTGCTTTGCCGTCAGCTCTTCTTCGTGCTTCTCGCTGTAATCATCCGGATAGTCGTTTTTGTACTCCTCAATCGGCGGCAGGCCGCAGGACTGCGGTGTATCACGCATCAGCGCAAAGGCGATAATCGCCACCAGAATGGCGCCAAAGGCAGGCATATAGAGCGCAGCGTGCCAGTCGTTGAACCAGGCCATCCCCAGCAGGAACAGCAGAGGCGGAATGCCGCCACCCACGTTATGCGCGCAGTTCCACACCGACACGATGCCGCCACGCTCCTTTTGCGACCACCAGTGCACCATGGTACGCCCGCATGGCGGCCATCCCATCCCCTGGAACCAGCCGCACAGGAACAACAGCACAAACATAATAGCGATGCTGGACGTTGCCCATGGCACAAAGCCCATAAACAGCATCACCGCCGCCGCCAGGATCAGACCGGCTGGCAGGAACACGCGCGGATTCGAGCGATCCGACACCGATCCCATGATGAATTTCGAAAAGCCGTAGGCGATGGAGATCCCCGACAGCGCGAACCCGAGATCGCCACGCGAAAAGCCCTGCTCAACCAGATAAGGCATGGCGAGGGCAAAGTTTTTACGCACAAGGTAATACGCCGCATACCCGAAGAAGATCCCCAGGAAGATTTGCCAGCGCAGGCGGCGGTAAAGCGGATCTATTTCTGCCTCAGGCAGACGCGCCCGGTGCGGCGCAGGTTTAAAGATACTGAGCATGACAGCCTCCGTGGCCATGTATTGAATTTACAGGGGTTTAACTGCCCCAAACTCCAGCAAGGCGGGGATGTTAAGAAATCACGGTGATTGTTACTGTGAATCAACGCACAAATTGTTACAGAAATATGACAACGTGCGCAAAAAAGCGCATGGAATCACGTTTCACTTTCGAATTTCGCTCGTTTGTGTTCGAAATCAAACAAACCACAGTTTTCATGTGGCTAAATGATAAAAAACGAACACAGAGGGATGACAATGACAATTCACGATCCACGCTACAGCGATGTGATTATCATTGGCGGGGGCGCGACCGGCGCTGGCATCGCACGCGACTGTGCGCTCAGAGGGCTGAGCGTCACGCTCCTGGAGCGCCATGATATTGCGACCGGCGCTACCGGACGCAATCATGGCCTGCTGCACAGCGGCGCCCGCTACGCCGTTACCGACGGCGAATCGGCACGCGAATGTATCGCCGAAAATCAGATCCTGCGACGTATCGCCCGCCACTGTATTGAACCGACCGACGGCCTGTTTATTACGCTTCCCGAAGACGATCTCGCCTTTCAGTCAACTTTCATTACCGCCTGCCAGGCCGCGGGAATTCAGGCGCAAGCCATTGACCCGGCCCTTGCACGCCGCATCGAACCTTCGGTTAATCCGGCACTGACGGGTGCAGTAAAAGTCCCGGACGGCACCGTGGATCCGTTTCGTCTGACGGCGGCCAACATGCTGGACGCCCGCGAGCACAGCGCGCGGATCCTGACCGGCCATCAGGTCACCGGGCTTATCCGTGAGGGGCATCGCATCGTGGGCGTGCGGGTCCTGGATACGCAGTACAACGAACACAGCGAGCTATATGCCGCCGTGGTGGTCAACGCGGCGGGGATCTGGGGGCAACGCATCGCAGAATACGCCGATTTATCTGTGCGCATGTTCCCGGCCAAAGGCTCGCTGCTGATCCTCGACCACCGCATTAATAACCATGTCATCAACCGCTGCCGTAAACCGTCTGACGCAGACATCCTTGTCCCCGGCGATACCATTTCGTTAATCGGGACCACCTCCACCCACGTTGACTACAGCGAGATTGACTACAATCGGGTCACCGCAGAAGAGGTCGACATCCTGCTGCGCGAAGGAGAAAAACTGGCGCCGGTGATGGCCAAGACCCGCATCCTGCGCGCCTACGCGGGTGTGCGTCCGCTTGTCGCCAGCGATAACGACCCGAGCGGACGCAATGTCAGCCGTGGCATTGTGCTGCTTGACCATGCCGAGCGCGACGGGCTGGACGGCTTCATCACCATCACCGGCGGTAAATTGATGACCTACCGCCTGATGGCCGAATGGGCGACGGATGCTGTCTGCCGCAAACTGGGCAATAGCGAACCGTGCGTGACCGCAGAACAGCCCCTGCCCGGCTCGCGCCAGTCCACCGAGAAAACGCTGCAAAAAATTATCTCCCTGCCTGCCCCCCTGCGTGGTTCGGCTATCTATCGCCATGGCGACAGAACACCGGTCTGGCTGGGTGAAGGACGGCTGAGCCGCAGTCTGGTATGCGAGTGCGAGGCCGTTACCGCCGGGGAAGTGCAATACGCGGTGGAGAATCTGACGGTGAATAGCCTGCTCGATCTCCGCCGCCGCACCCGTGTCGGGATGGGTACCTGTCAGGGGGAGCTGTGTGCCTGCCGTGCCGCCGGGCTGCTGCAGCGTTTTCATACCACCACCGCCACCCAGTCGCTGGATCAGCTCAGCGATTTTCTGAACGAGCGCTGGAAAGGCATTCAGCCTGTCGCCTGGGGCGATGCCCTGCGTGAAAGCGAATTTACCCGCTGGGTGTACCAGGGGCTTTGCGGTCTTGAGAAGGAGCAACGCGATGAAATTTGATACGGTGATCGTCGGCGGCGGGCTGGCGGGTCTGCTCTGTGGCATCAAACTCACGAAGCAGGGACTGCGCTGCGCCATTATCACCCGGGGCCAGAGCGCCCTGCACTTCTCGTCGGGCTCGCTGGATCTGGTGGACGAAACGTACCGCGAAAAACTGCCGGCAGAACATCCTTATCACCTGACTGGCGCGCAGCACATTGACCGCTTTGCCCTGGAGACCGAAGCGCTGCTGGCTGATTGCGGCGCACGTATGCAGGGGAGCGCCAGGCAAAATCACGCGCGCGTCACGCCGCTTGGCACCCTGCGTTCCGCCTGGCTCAGCCCGGAGGAGGTGCCCGTTGCCCCGTTCAAGGCCACGCGCGTGCGGGTGGTGGGCATTAGCGGTTTTCTGGATTTTCAGCCCCATCTGGCAGCGGCCTCGCTCAGTCGCCAGGGGGTCAACGCTGAAACGGCAGAGATTGACCTTCCTGAGCTGGATGTCCTGCGCGACAACCCCAGCGAGTTCCGCGCGGTGAATATTGCCCGTTTGCTTGATAACGAAGAGAAATGGCCGCTGCTGTATGAGGCGCTCAAACCGCTTGCAGAGGGATGCGATGCGCTGTTTATGCCCGCCTGCTTTGGCTTACAGGACAACCGGCTGTGGCGCTGGCTGTCCGACCGCCTGCCCTGCTCGCTCGGCCTGCTGCCAACGCTTCCTCCGTCCGTACCCGGCATTCGCCTGCATACCCAGCTTCAGCGCCAGTTTGTGGCCCAGGGAGGCGTGTGGATGGCGGGTGATGAAGTGAAAAAAATCACCCTGACTGACGGCTCGGTGAGCGAAATCTGGACCCGCAACCACGACGATATTCCGCTTCGTACGCGTTACGCGGTGCTGGCAAGCGGCAGTTTCTTCAGTAACGGTCTGCTGAGCAGCCGGGACGGCATTCGCGAGGCGATTATGGGGCTGGACGTCCGCCAGAGCGCCTCTCGCGCGGACTGGTATCAGAGCGATTTCTTTGCCCCGCAGCCGTGGCAGCAGTTCGGCGTAATCGTGGATAACCAGCTGCATCCGCAACTTTCAGGAAAGTCAGTACCGAATCTCTACGCCATCGGCTCGCTTTTGGGCGGATACGATCCTATCGCCCAGGGCTGCGGCGGCGGCGTCTGCGCCATAACGGCGCTCTATGTGGCAGAGCAGATTTGCCAGCGCACGGAGGCTGAACAATGAACGATACCCGCTTTGAAAGCTGCATCAAATGCACGGTCTGCACCACCGTCTGCCCGGTCAGCGGCGTCAACCCGCGCTATCCCGGGCCGAAACAGGCCGGGCCGGACGGCGAGCGCCTGCGTCTGAAGGACGGCGCGCTGTACGATGACGCGCTGAAATACTGCATCAACTGCAAACGTTGTGAAGTCGCCTGTCCGTCGGATGTGAAAATCGGCGACATTATTCAGCGCGCCCGGGCACGCTATAGCACGCAAAAACCGTCGCTGCGCGATGCCATTCTTAGCCATACCGATCTGATGGGCAGCGTCTCCACGCCGTTTGCCCCGCTGGTGAACGCCGCGACCTCGCTGAAACCGGTGCGCCAGCTGCTGGATGCCACGCTTAAGATCGACCATCACCGCAGTTTGCCCAAATATTCCCACGGCACCTTCCGCCGCTGGTACAAATCCGTAGCGGCAGACCAGACGCGGTATGCCGACCAGGTCGCGTTCTTCCATGGCTGCTACGTGAACTACAACCATCCGCAGCTGGGTAAAGATCTGCTGAAAGTGCTGAACGTCATGGGTACAGGCGTGCAGTTACTGAACAAGGAGAAATGCTGCGGCGTGCCGCTGATCGCCAACGGGTTTACCGATAAAGCGCGTAAACAGGCCAGAAGCAACGTCTCGTCGCTGCGCGAGGCCATCGTCGATAAAGGCATTCCGGTGCTGGCCACCTCCTCGACCTGCACCTTCACGCTACGCGATGAGTATCCGCACCTGCTGGACGTGGACAACACCGGCCTGCGCGAACATATCGAGCTGGCAACCCGTTTTCTGTGGCGCAAGCTGGACAGCGGGCAGACGCTACCGCTGAAAAATTTACCCCTGAAAGTGGTCTACCACACGCCGTGCCATATTGAAAAAATGGGCTGGTCGCTCTACACGCTGGAACTGTTGCGGTTAATTCCAGGGCTGGAGCTGACGGTGCTGGATTCGCGCTGCTGCGGCATTGCGGGGACGTACGGCTTTAAGCGTGAAAATTACGAAACATCACAGGCAATTGGCGCGCCGCTGTTCCACCAGATTGAAGAGAGCGGCGCGGATATCGTGGTGACCGACTGCGAAACCTGCAAGTGGCAGATAGAGATGTCCACCAGCAAGCGCTGCGAGCATCCGATCGCGTTGCTGGCGAAGGCCCTGGGTTAGGTATCGCCGGGGCCGCCGCCCCGGCAAACCGGTCACTCAACGAACAGCGATTCCACCACGTTGATCCAGCCGTGCTCGCTGGCCACCTCTTTACCTGCCAGCCAGCGACGCAGCATGTTCAGCGCCATCATGGCGCAGACGTCCTGACGCACCGCCAGGCTGTGGCGGGTGATACTCATTTTGACTCTTAAGGCATGCGTCCCTTCCGGCGTAGCCAGCGCAAAGTTGAGATATTCCTCATCCATCCCCCCGACAAACAGCGCCAGCCCGGCAAAATGGTTGACCCGGCGTTCTGACGCCCAGCGCGCTGTCTGCGCCAGCGTCTCCTGCTGGAACGGCACCACCTCGCTGGCCAGCAGCGGAGCATTAACGCGCGACAGTTGCAGCGCCAGCAGGCCGCCGGTGAACTGCTCGCTGAGAGTGACGCTCAGCTGGCGCGACTGCAGATGCTTCGCAATCTGCGCCGGTAGCCCTTCCGTACCCTCGAAAATCAGACTTTCGCCCGCCACGCGCTGCACTTCCGGCCAAAGCGCCAGCATCGCCGCTTTCTGCGTGGCAGGCCCGGTGAGCTTGAGTTCAATGATCGGCATGGAAGAGCGATAGCCCATGGATACCCCCGGCGGCAGCGGCAGGTGATCGAGGCTCTGCGCCAGATCGCTTTCCGAACGGCCAAAGGTGGTCAGGCGCAGGCAGACTGGCGGTTCAGGCAGGGTAAAACGTTGACGAAGGCGCGGCAGGATCTGCTGTTCGACCATCACTTTAAATTCAGACGGGACACCCGGCGTGAAGAACATCAGGCAGCGGTTCAGTTGAACGGCGAAACCGCAGGCGGTACCCACCGGGTTATCGACCAGTTCGGCGCTGGCCGGGATTTCAGCCTGTTTGCGGTTGCTGGGTGCCATCACGCGGCCACGTTCGGAGAAGAAACGCTCCATGTGGGCCAGCCACTCCTCGTGCAACACCAGCCCTTCGCCTTTGGCGGTCGCGGCAGCCAGCGCGCTGAGATCGTCGCTGGTAGGGCCGAGCCCACCGTTCACAATCAGCACGTCGCAGTGTTCGCTACGCTCGCGCAGAACGGTCACCAGCGACTCAAGACTGTCGCCTACGGTATTGCGGCGCGTTAACGGTAATCCTTGCTCAAAGAAAAGATCGGCAAGCCAGGCAGCATTGGTATCAATAATCTGTCCATGCAGCACTTCGTCGCCGGTGGATAACATCTCCACGTTAATCATTGTGTTCTCCCGCTTATATGGTGAAAACACTATAGCGCAATCACCGGCATGGAGAGGAGAGAAACTGGCGCGACGGACGCCGCGCCGGAGGGGTTAGAAGCCTGCGCTGACGCCCACGTACGGGCCGTCAGCCAGCGCGTTGTCGCGGTTACCGTCTTTGCCCGCCAGATTCAGATAACGATAACCCGCTTCAATGGTAATTGGGCGCATGATGGTCCAGCGCGCACCCGCGTTGGCTTCTTCATAGCTGTCGATACCGCTGGAGAGGGAGTCCGGCGAGTAGTAGTACTCACCAAACAGGCCGAAGCTGTCGCCAATTTTCCACTGCAGACCGCCGCCCACCGCTGCCGCATACCCTTCGTCGCCGTCGTTCGGGTTGGTGTAGATACCTTTACCGCCGACGGTGGCCAGGAACGGGCCAAGAGGAATATTCAGACCCAGGCCGAGGCTTGCCGCATCGCCATCGTCATCGTTATGCGTCCAGCCACCGGTCATCGCCAGACCTGCGGTCTCGGTACCCAGGCCAAAGCCCAGGTGGGTGTAATCCTGACCCGCTGAGCCGTTAAAGCTGATGGCGTTAGCCGCCGCCGAAACGAATATCAGGCCTAAGCCCATCAATGCCACTTTTTTCATTATCGTGTTCCCGCGCAATTTATAGAAAAGTCCCAAAAAAACCGCGAGATTTTAACCTGAGACGCCTGGCGATCAAGCACTCTGCGTGCGGCGGGCAAGTAGATTGTAACGATTTGATACGCGCGGTTTTTTTACGTCAGCAACAGAAAGCGCATTTTTACGCTCAGCCCTCCCAGTGCCTCACTGCGGGAAAGCTGCAGGTGGCTTCGGTGAAGCCGGGCGATATCACTCGCCAGCGCCAGCCCGATACCCGATCCGCTGGCGTCCCCGACGTTGTCCAGCCGATGGAAAGGCAGTACTGCCTGATGAATTTGGCTGTCTTCGATGCCGGGCCCGCTATCCTCCACGCTGAGCTCAACGCCGCCCGCGTCGGTGTGCAGGAACACGGTGACGATGCCTCCTGCCGGGGTGTACTTGATCGCGTTCTCAAGCAGGTTGGCGCACAGCTCCCCCAGCAGCACCTCATCACCGTCTATCAAGACGGGTTGCTGAATGCCGTCATAACCCAAATCGATCGCCTTGCTGCGCGCCTGCGTCAGTCTGGAGAAACAGCAGTTCTGCACCACCTGAACCAGGTCCACCGGCGCAAACTGGCGATCCCCCTGCTCTTTGCGCCTCACCGTGGAGAGTTGCAGCAGCCGTTCGGTGAGGACGATGGTGTTATCCAGCGTCACGTTCATGGCGCGTAAACTCTCCTGCCACAGGGCCGGATCGTTTCGCGTCAGGGCAACGGAAACCTGGGTTTTGAGCACCGCCAGCGGCGTTTTGAGCTGGTGAGACGCATCGGCGTTGAAGCGCTCCTGGCGAGAAAGTACGCCGCGTAACCTGTCGATATAACGGTTAAAGGCCACGATCAGCAGCCGCGTTTCCGACCAGGGCAGCAGCTCCGGCAGCGGGGCCAGCAGCCCTGGCTCACGGCGCACCATCAGCGAAGAGAGCTGACGCATCGGGCGCAGCACGCGGCGCAGCAGCCAGGCGGTTAAGACCAGCGTCAGCAGCACCAGCAGTCCCTGCGAAACGAGCGAAGAAAACAGAAGCTGAGTGGCGAGATAGCGCCGCGACTGCAAGGTTTCGGCGACGTAGATCTCCGCCATACCGGAAACATTGTCTTCGTTAATCGGCTGGAGTAGCTTCGCCACGCGGATCGCCTGGCCGCGATACTCGGTATGATAAAACCAGGCCAGCGCGGGATAGTGCGTGGTGCGCGACGTGGAGGGGGGCATGTTCGGCAGATCGTCATAGCCGGAGATCACCCGCCCCTCCGGGTCAACCACCTTGTAATAGAGACGATCGTTCATGTTCAGCTCAAAGCTGTCGAGCACTACCCAGGGAACATCAACCAGCAGCTTGCCGTTGTGCACCTCCAGCCGCTCAGAGACGGTACGCGCCGAAGATAACAGCGTGCGGTCGTACGCCTGGGTCGCCGCCTGCAGGGCGCTGACGTAACTGTTAAAAGCCGATAATCCCCACAGCAACAGCAGCGGCAGGCCGAGAAAAAGCAGCAGTTGCAGATAAAGCGACTGAGGCTTAACCCACTTCATCGCCGCACTCCAGCACATAGCCCAGTCCGCGCAGGGTGGTGATCCGCACGCCGCTGCCGCTCAGCTTTTTGCGCAGGCGATGAATGTAAAGATCGAGACTCTCCGGGCTGACGTCGTCGTTCAGGCTAAACACCTGATCGAACAACTGCTGCCGGGAAACGGGGCGGGTGCGACGATGCATCAGCACCTTCAGCAGCGACAGTTCGCGCGGGGTGAGCGAGAGCGGCTCGTCGCGCAGCAGGAAAAAACCGTCGTCGTCATACTCCAGCTCCCCAAGGCGCTGGCGTTCCTGGGTTCTCCCCTCGCTTCTGCGCAGCAGGGCGCGAAGCCTGGCGTCCAGCTCCTCCAGCTCAAACGGTTTTGGCAGATAATCATCCGCCCCGGCGTTCAGGCCTTTCACCCGATCCGCCACGTTGCTGCGTGCGGTGAGAAACAGCACCGGCAAGGTCTGGCCGCGTTTACGTAAACGGTGCACCACCTCCAGGCCGTCAAAACCGGGCATACCGATGTCCAGTATCGCCACCGCGTAATTTTCCCCCTGCAGCAGATGATCGGCCGCGCGCCCGTCAGAAACGCAGTCTACGGCAAAGCCTTCCTGCACCAGCGCTTTCTCCAGCCAGTGAGCCAGCTCACGATTATCTTCCGCCAGTAAGAGACGCATTCTGTAGTTAACTCCATGTTTTTACTGATTACGATTTGAGGATACTTCGTTTTATGTCCGGTATGTTGTCCGGTTTTATAAAAGCAACTCAATTCATCACATGGAAAGAATGCCGACATGCTACATGTTTGCAACATAGAGCGATGGGATATGCGGTCAGCTTAACACAAAACCTCACATCACCGGACAATCATCAAACTCACCTGACCGCGCATCGTTGATGATGTACGTGATGACTCCGAATATCGGTTTGTCGTCATCTGATATCTCACCTACCTTGCGCAGTCTCTCGCGTTTACCGTTCTCCAGATTCTCAAGATAAGGCTCAGGATGGGTACGATATCGCTTAACATGAAACTCACCATCTACGGCACACACAAGCAATGAGCCATCACATGGGTTTAGTGAAGCATCGACAACCAGCATTGCACCTTTGAGAATGCCTTCCCGGTAATGTGTCGCTCCCGCTCTCATGAAGTACGTAGCCGCTGGTCTCGATACGATGCGCTCATCGAGCGATATGCGCTGTTCTGCAAAGTCTGCTGCAGGGCTCGGGAATCCCATAACTCACCTCCGATAGATACTGTATATAGATACAGTATTACCGATCGGCGGTGTCGATCAATAGCGTTTGTGGTGCTACACTTCAGGCCTTTCCGAATTCACTGATTTCTATAATGTTAAAGTTATTCGCCAGGTACACATCGATAGGTGTTATCAACACGCTCATTCATTGGGTGGTGTTCGCCATATGCATTTACGCATTTCATACGGGCCAGGCGCTTGGCAATTTCGCCGGGTTCGTTGTGGCTGTGTCGTTCAGCTTCTTCGCCAATGCCAGATTCACCTTTAAGTCATCTACCACGACCATGCGTTACATGCTTTATGTAGGGTTTATGGGTACGCTAAGTGCTGCTGTTGGTTGGTGTGCTGACAGGTCTGGCCTTGTGCCTATCGTCACGTTAATTGTATTCTCCGCCATCAGTCTTGTGTGCGGATTCATCTATTCAAAGTTCATTGTCTTTAGGGATGCGAAATGAAAATTTCTCTGGTCGTTCCGGTATTTAATGAAGAGGAAGCAATCCCAATCTTCTATAAAACCGTTCGTGAGTTTGAAGGGCTTCAGCAGCATGAAGTAGAGATAGTCTTCATCAACGACGGCAGCAAAGATGCGACAGAATCGATTATAAATGCGCTGGCTGCTGCAGACTCGCTTGTGGTTCCGCTGTCATTCACCAGAAATTTCGGTAAAGAACCAGCGCTCTTTGCTGGGCTAGACCATGCCACCGGTGAAGCGGTTATCCCGATTGACGTTGACCTGCAGGACCCAATAGAGGTCATTCCGCATCTGATAGAGAAGTGGCAGGATGGTGCTGACGTGGTTCTGGCGAAGCGTTCTGATCGCTCCACAGATAGCCGACTGAAACGTAAATCTGCCGAGTGGTTCTACAAGCTGCACAACAAAATAAGCAACCCGAAGATTGAAGAGAATGTTGGTGATTTCCGCCTGATGTCTCGCGAAGTTGTGGACAATATCAAGCTTCTTCCAGAACGCAACCTGTTTATGAAAGGGGTTCTTAGTTGGGTTGGTGGAAGAATAGATGTTGTTGAATATGCGAGGGCTGAGCGCATAGCTGGAAGTACAAAGTTCAACGGATGGAAGTTATGGAACCTGGCGCTTGAGGGAATAACCAGCTTCTCGACATTCCCCCTACGCATGTGGACTTATATCGGCCTTATCGTGGCCGGAATGGCGTTTCTATATGGTGCATGGATGATTCTGGACACGCTTGCTTTTGGTAACCCTGTGCGTGGATATCCTTCGCTCCTGGTATCAATCCTGTTCCTTGGTGGCGTTCAACTGATTGGGATCGGGGTTCTTGGTGAATATATCGGAAGGATTTATACAGAGGTTAAGCAAAGACCTAAGTATATTTTAAAGGCAAGGAGAAGAAGTGAAAAGGCTTAACACGGCGGGATATGCATTTCTGCTTTACGCTATTCTTATACTGGCATTAATAATAGTTTCAGGAAGAGCATCTCATGTCTTTATAGAGCATGATGACTGGATATTTATGTCAAACCCACCATCATGGTACGGTACATACGGAAGCCCTTGGGCAAAAACACTATCTGAAGGTAGGTGGATTAACTTCTTGTACTCTTTTGTGCAGAAAGAACTTGATTATAGAGTAATATATTATATTCAGGTTTCATTGTACGCCATTTTGTGTTGGTTGTTCTCATACAAAACGATCGCCAACAACATTGTAAGGCTTGCATTTTCTATCTCATTATTCTTGTGCATGCCAATCATTGAAATAATGGGATGGCCTGCCACTCAGACACCTTTTATTCTTATAACGATAGCATTCATTTATTCGTTTGAAGTAAAAAACATATACCTTAGAACATTTTCAGGGTATATCCTTGGTATAATGGCAATACTGACATACCCTGTTGCTTTAGCCATTATGTGCATATATATGTCCATAAAGGCATCATGCGAGGTTAAATACAACACGTCAAAGACTATAAAATGGCTATTATTCATAGGACTGTTTTATTTCCTGTCATACCTGTCAGGTGTTGTAATAATATACGCATTAAATAGTAAATTTCATGGTGTATTTGGCGTTGTGATAGAAGCATGGCGAAATCCAAAGCCTGCACATGATTACGCCACGCTAATGGATAACATAAGTAGTACGTCACTGTATTTTTTAGATATTTTTGATTACTACGGTATTATTCTTGTTCTTTTCATTATCTCAGTCGTTGTAGCTTTTGCCAGTTCATTTAGGTCTGCACTGGTTGTTATGTGCCCTGTCGTTCTGTCAATGACAATCGACATATTAATACACGTTTATTCTGGTGTAGATGTTCCTGCAAGAAGCACTGCATGGCTATGGTTTGGGTTTGCTTCCATCCTGATTTTACTTTTAAACAGTAACACCTCTAGCATCATAAAGCTTCTTGTTGCCGCGTCTCTTGCATCATTAATATATATGGGAATGTCATACTGGTTCGATATATACAAACCAAGATATGCCACCGAGGTAACCGAGGATATTTTATACAATAAGATATCAACATATGGAGATACGTCTTTTTACTTATGCACAAAGTCAATGTCTATAGATGGCATGCCTAAGCGTGGCGTACATGCATTCATGCTATCAATGTACAAAAAACACAACATTACGACCAGGCTTCTACCATGGGATGTTTGCGTTAAGCAGGCAAATTATGGAGATGGGTTTATCAGAAAAGATTCACTCGGCAGACCGTATATATTCCTGACTAACCCATAAACATAGCCCTCCATAACGGAGGGCTTATTTTTTTACTGCATCCTTCTCCTCATGCCTTCCAGAAGGATATTCTGCCAGTCTACATAAGAAAGCCCATAGTATTGACCGAAGTTCTCTGAATCAGGGTCATCAGCATCACTATGACCTACCAGCATACCCATTAGGTCAAAGTCATCTTCTTCCTTAAGCCTGCTAATCCATTCTTCCGTAATGACAATGCCGTAATGCACCTTACCAGTGCCATTCAGTACATAGCGTTTTATTGGGGTTTCTATGGCAAGCTGAATCAGGCTTTCAGGTATATCCCTGATGTCTGATTTTAATCTTTCATCGGAGCTTACATTTGGGTTTGTGGTGAGATATGCGGTTATATATCTGAATCCGGCGTCGCCTAGATTTGACACTCCTGTTTGTGTGGGTCTTATTGTTGGAGCCTGAAGACCATCGCTTCCTGCATATACTTCAAACGGAGCTCCAGAGCCAACCGCTAACTGAAGGCTTCTGTTAGCATACGCCCTAAGGGTGTTTGTGTCTCTTTGCTGGATAAATCCAGTGTTTATTCCGTTACCCCAGAAATCTATTAATTTTGTAATAGACCCAAGCTCAGTGCTAACCCTTAACACATCTTGTCCGTCAACTCGGCTATAAAGTTGATTTGTTAAACGCTCCGCTCCTATGATTAATGTTGAGTTCTGAGATGCACTTGTATCATATTGAGGGTCACCAATCATGGTTCCTGAAGATTGTCTAAAACCTACAAATCTGTTGTTTCTAGCATTTGAAACAAGCCACGCCCTAATCTGATTAGTTAATCCTGCCCGTCCATCTGTACAAGCATTAAAAGAGGTGTCGCTAGCTACCAATATGCAGTTTACCATTGTGTTATTCCAGGCATTTGGCTGAATGAAGAACCCAACCCCACCATTTGGAATCCCATCAAATGTCGTTCCGTTGCTAGCCGTATAATCCTTTTTGCTAGGCGAGTCAGCCTGGCACATGTTTAAGTTATTGTTGGATGCATTGATAAGGAACGCAACCCGCATTTCTATACCAGCAGTTCCTGTGTCGTAACCGTTATTGTAGTAACCAGACCAGCAGTGAATCTTGTCAAAGAGATTTGAACCGCCACCGATATATACACCTACAGGGCACCACAATATAGCTCCATTAGAATAATGCCCATCACCTGCTGTTACGTTAAGTCCTGAGACAGCTGCCTGATACGTTTCTCCTGACTGCCTAGGAACTGCTGACAGTGTCAGCCTAAAATTGCTGAGGAAAAACTCATACCCTGGTGGAGCCACGCTAAAGCACTCCAGAGCAGTGTTTACAATTATAATACTATCCCATATTGCACCGTAAGCATTTGAGATATATACGCCTTTACACTTCTGGTTGTTTCCATCAAGTGTTATATTTTGTGCTCTTCCCCAGTACCTGTTTGAATCTGTTGAAATCATTGGCTTACTCGCCCAATCAACAGCGGTTGATGCTCTTAGCGTAATGTTTCTTAGGTTGACTCCACCTCTAATAGTGATGGTGTTTGATATCAGCGCAATACCTGGCCCACCATCCAAAACATACGTGCTGTATTCGCGGTTTGTTCTTGGAATTTGAGTGTCATTAATGAATGTATTGTACGGAATTGCATTGATGGCAGCCTGAATGGCTGCAGTGTCATCAGTCACACCATCGAGTTTCGCGCCGAAGTCCTTTAGGCTAACAATTTGAAGATTTACGTCATGCTGAGTACGTGCAACGCCATTCCATCTTGAATTCTTTACACCTACAAGCGCATCCCCGTAAGCTGGATCAGCAAGTCTCTGTTGGAGTTGGTCAGGGTCATAATCAAGTACATTTGGAAAGTAGAATTGCAGCGTATCATATGCATCAAACACCGCCATTGAGTGGCCTTTGACTGTGACAAATTTGGAGATGTTGCCGTTGTATACAGGGTAACCTCCTGCATTGATTGCTATTGGCTGCGATACAGGAACGTGAGTGCCATCTTCATTTTCAACGTAAACCTGAATCTGGTTAGATGGTATGGTTGGGTCGGTGTCGATTAGACCGATGTATATCTTTCCTTTAGATACTGCCTTGAATGATCGCGCCAGAGTGAATAACTGGCTAGGCATACTCACTACAACATTAGCGGTGATATCTGACATTTACTTTGCTCCGGGCGCAGCAAAGCCGCACAAGCTAAAACTTGCGCAGCGTTGCGTTAAGGTCGGTTATAATTGGTTAAAAGAGTGGGGGATTTATGGAACGTGACTGGCTGAACTTTGCTTTCTTAATCTTCGGTATCTGTGTAGGCGTAGCCCTATTTACTTAATGCCTCAGATTTGGCACCCTGAGCGAATGAATTAACAATGCGCTCAACATCAGATAACGCTTTCTCAAAGGCTGTAGAGCCTCTTGGAGTGTTAGCTAGGCGCAGCATTGCATTACGTGCTGGCTCGCTCTCATACATCCTTGCAAGCAATCCATAGCCGCCACCAACGCCAATCAACGCCGGGTTAGTTACAGTACCAATACCCATAATGAATGGGATGGTCTGTTGACCGGTTGGTGTTGTTACTCCAGCCTGCCCTGCTCGCTTTGTTGACTCAAGATAGTTCTTCAGCCCTTTCAGGTAAGCAGCATCGCGGCCTTTAAACGCGATACCTGTCTGGTTAGACATCAGATTAACCTGTCGCAGGAATTGGTCCGGAGAGCCGCCTGACTTTTCCATAGCCTTGCCGATGATGCCGTTACGCATCTGAGCTCGACCAGTTTGCCCAACTGAACGATAAAGGTTTTGAATTTCAGACTTTTTGTTACTGAAAAGCATGTTATTAACTACTTCAGGTGTAAGGTCACCCTTTTGCAGTACTGATTTCAGCCTTGTATTCTTGATCTTATCTGCTTCATTCGCCCAAATCGCATCGGCTTGTTTAAGCTTGGTGACAGTATCATTACCAAGAGTTTTACCAACAGCCTGGTGCATGTCTTGCGTGAGCGCTCCGTAAACCCTGTTTACTGCGGCCTCTGAACGATTAATGAAGTTAACCCGTTCACCTTTAACATCCTGTCTAAATTGAGTTCGTAGGTCTCTAAGCAGTTTGAAATCAACGTTTCCACTGGCAAGTTCATTACGGTATGCCTGTAACTTGGAGATTGTTTCGTTGTCGGATACCGTTCCAAGTCGCTGCATGTTCGCTAATTCGTCATCGATTTGCTGTATAGCCCTAACGGGTTGTACGTTCATGCTTCCGATTTGATTTTCTACCTGCTGAATTCTACTGCCTGCTGCCTGCCGAATTCCTGTTGCCTTGGCCTTGAGGCTTCCAACCACAATTGATGGGTCATATTCACCAAAGCGAGATGCGTACTCATTAACCAGTTGACTGCGTGCTTCCTGCTGGCCTGCACGAATTGAGCTAGTTCCGACGAACGGTATATTCTCGGCAGTAGTTTGCGCCATGCGTCCGACGCGAGAATTTGGAGGCAATACATCTGTTGTGTGCAGCGGAACATCAGCAGAATTAGCGAATCGGATCGCCTGCTGTGCTTCAGGTGAAATGGCACCTTTAACACCACGATATGCAGCGCCAGCAACGTGCCCAAGCTGATTAATAGCACCACCCAACACAACACCAGTGCCAAGGTCTGTTGCAAGTGCTGATGGGTCATCCTTCTCGCTATTGGCAGCCATAGAGCCTACTGCGTTCTCTGCCAGCAAACGTGATGCTCCCTGAGCTACACGCCCGGCAATAGTTGGGGCTTGAGTGGCGATTCGCTCCGCGCCTACCGGGGTCAGGTATGGAAGTGCCTCTGCGAAGATTTTCCCTTCCGTGGTTTGCGGTGTTAATGCACCCTGCTGAAGTCCCATTTCCTGCGCAAGGCCTTCCGTGGTTACACGCGGTGCTGGCTGGTATGTGCCATCTCCTAACCCAAGCTTATTACCAGCCCATGCTCCGGCACTTACTACAGCATCTGCCATTGATGCGGGGATATTTGCCAGGTTAACGCCTGCCTGAAGCAAGCCACGACCCGTTTCCGCTGCAGCATTGCCGAGATCAGAAAGGAATCCGCCTTGCTCTTGTGGCGGCGCTTCCTGCTGCGGCTGTTGCGCTTGCTGAGGACCTGCTGAAGGCACTGGATATGCAGCATAGAAAGCCTGTTTAGCCTGCTCTGCATTGCTTCCAGCCTGTGGAGCTACTACCTCATTGAAGTATTGCTCCTGCGCCTGTGCTTTTTGTTCTGGTGCCAATGCCTGATATTGCGGAGAGGCAATAACGTCTTTCCATGCCTTAGCCATTAGTCACCCCATAGTGAAGAGAAGCCTGTGCTTTGCTGTGGTTGCTGTGCTGGTTGAGATTGTTGTGCTGGTCGCGAAGGCTGAGGCTGAGCTCCTCGATTACCAACATTCACGCTGTACTGCTGATTGTACTGGTCGGTGTATTGCTGGATATCCCGAAGTGACTGTTGCATTGCTTCAGGGCTTGAGTAGTCGACCTGCGGCATTCCCTGGAAGTACATCTTCGCCTCTGCCACCGTGTTAATACCTGATGCTCCCATATCCCTTGCTGCTGCAATGCCCTGATTCTGCATCTTGCCCTGAATGCGTTTAGTGGCATTGAATAACTGGCGCTGCTCACCACCACCAAGACGACTGCGCACTTCTGCATCCCATGAAGGAGACCCGTTGCCACCAGTTACACCAGTCATGAAGTCAAGTTTCTCAGTTGGTGCGTTCAGGATTGCGTTCAGGTCTTTAGACATTGCGTAATTCTGTGCGCTAGCTGCAGATGTTGCAGGTGCTGCTATTGAGCTTGCTGGCACGCGAACAGTGTTTCCTGCATTGTCTACGCCCTCATAGAAAGCGTTCTGCCCTGCGCCGTGAAGCTTGCCAACGATTTGTACTGTGCGGCCATCTGACAACTGAACAGTGCGACCGCCTCCGCCTGCGTTTCCTGGTGCGTTTGCGCGCTGATTAGCCATATCCTGACCTCGGCGAGCAGTAGCGGCCGAAATGTCCTGACCTCGTGCAGTAATATCCTGGCCACGACGCTGCAGTGATTCACCCGCCTGATTGCTGCGAATGGTTTCGTTCAGCTTGTCGCGATCGAGGGCCTGTCCAACAATCTTATCCTGAGCATTGAAGTAATCAACCGGACCCAGCGCAGCCATGCCAAGATGGTCTACAAACTCGCCAAATTGCTGCGGGTTTTGCTGGTATGTTTGTGCTACTTCTGCGGGGTCTAATCCGACTCGCTGCAGTTCTGCCGCATTCTTTTGTAACCAGGCTCCCATTGCTTCCGGTGATGTTGCTGCAAGGCGAGCGGCAGCGGCAAGATTTCCAACAGTGTTGCGCTGGTCCTCATCTACAAACTTCATTCCGTTACGCACTGCATCAACCTGGTCGGGATACTGCGCGGCAAGCTGACGCATTGCATTGCGATCACCTGATGCGTAGGCCTGTCCGTAAGCCTGCTGGAATTCCGCTTTGCGCTGCTCACTTTCCTGTTGCTTATACATATCCATTACAGAGCCAATACCCTGTAATGCCTGTAGACCCACGTTGTTTCTTCCGGAACGAATGTCTTCATTGTTCTGACGGATGAATGCGAGTGCTGTATTTGCATCGCTGGCCTGAGGTGCGTTTGTGTTTACCCCACCAAGACCTGCAAGCAAACCACCCGGGTTACCTGACTGCTGCCATGTAGCCATGATTTCCCCTTAGAAAAGTGAACCCAGCGCACCAATACCAGCGCCAATTGCAGTACCCCAACCTGGCATAATTGCAGTACCTGCTGCTGCACCTGCTGCTGCACCGCCTAACGCGGTCTGGAATCCTGATGGACGGTTGGCATTTGCTGCTGCTGCGTTAGCCTGCTGCTGATATAGTTGGCTGGCGTTGTTTGCGTAGTTTTGACCTGCGGTAGCCTGACCGGTCAATGCGCCAAGGCCGATATTTGCAAGGTTCTGGTAGTTGTTCATCTGACCAGACAACCAGTTTTGCCCGAGCGTAGGGGCAATTGTTGCTAGCTGATTGCTGGTTGCTGTAGAGCCCAGGCCGCCAGTTGCTTCTGCAGCGTTAAGGCTCTGGTATCGCGCCTGATTAGCTAGGTCTTTATATTGCTGTGAGTTGTAATACTGATTAAGCGCAGCGCCCTGACCTTGCAGGGTCGAAAGGTTTTGCAACTGGGATACGTACTGCTGAGCAAGAGGGGTAAACGGTGCAAGGTTCTGCATGTTCGTTTGCCACATTTCTCTCTGCAGGTCTATGCCTTTTTGTGTTGCCTTGGCCTGCTCTTTAGCTCCGCCATCACTTGAGCCACCTTTCATGTAACCATTCATGGGAAGTAGCTTATTTTTGAAACTTTCAGTCAATGCAAACATTTGCTATTTCCTCATATTTCGAACGAGGTAATTGGTAGAGGGTGATCCCGACAGGTTTCCCGTTGCTCATATAGGCATCATCGAGATGCCCAATGCGTGTGGCACCAAGCAGCCTAATCAGTGCGCGGCCATATTTCGTGGTGTCTGGAACCATCGTGACGCTGTTCAGGAATGGAGAGTTATCGAGAAGCCATTTGCAGAATAAACGGTGACCATTGAGTGCATATTCACCGCGAAAACCAGGAGAATAGATGGCGTGACATTCAACTACGCTATGCCAGAAGTTTCGCACTTCATGAACGCCAGCCAGAAGAATGCCTTCATAGATGCCAAGATATAACGCGTCTGGCTTGATGAAGTATTTATCTCCGCTGTCTACGATGTTTCCTGTGTTTTCTGGATTATTGAGGAATTCTGCAAGCTTCACCGGATTATCGATGAGCTTTATGTGCATTATGCGTTTATCAACCCGTGTCCTGATGTTGCTCCTAATGCTGTCTGTAAGGCCACAGCAAGCTGTCTGACCTGCTGCAGGCCTGTAGCTATAGCCTGAACCTCTGACTGTGTGTACGTGGCACTGACGGCGTATGTCGTACTTCCGTTTATTCCCGCCTTTGAAGCGGTTCCTGTTGAGGCGGTCCACCCCGTATTACGAGCGCCTACGACCTTCGTACCACCAATCGAGTAGGATGTCGCAACACTAAGAGGCGAAGCCAGTGTTTGTGATGCTACTGCTGATTTTGAAACGTAGTCACCCTGCAGAGTGGTTATATTTCCTTCTGCTGTGGTTACACGAGAATCAAGTGAAGTAACACTTGTCTGAAGTGCTGATACGTTTGTCTGCAGGGTTGTAATATTTCCTTCTGCAGTAGTCAGCCGAATATCAATAGCTGAAATTGCATTCGCGTTGGCTGTAATCCTTACTTCGTGATCATCAACCTCAATACGTAGCGTTGATATCCTGCTTTCATGGTCTGCCAGAATAACATCCTGTTGCTCATTCCTTACGGTTGCATCATAAGCAAGCTCACCTGCATTGTTGGCAGCATTGGCAATGCTGAGCATGTCTGTGTTTTGCTGGATGATGTACAGCCTATATGGTTGGCTGAATGTGTTGGGAAGGATTGAAGAGTCAACACGCCTCGATTGCACGTTAACTTTTACCGGTTCATCTGCCATCACTCTATCCTTACCTGGCACCCACTAAGCGTCACAGGAGATGAGGTTATAATTCGTATCTTGAATCCGATGTTCTTGCGGATGCGACCCAGACGTCTCCAGATTGCTCGCTGGTCATACCTAAACGGAGCATTCCACGGAATCATCTGCTCACGACCGTAGTTAATCCCATCAGTAGTTGCAGAGATAAACATTTGCTCTGCGAACTGCGATACGCCTGTACTGGATTCAATCTCAAAGTCGAATACTCTGGCGTTGTCTGCCTTGAATAGCGGCGTGTAAAGCAAGTGCTCCTGCTGCTCGGTATACTGGCTGGAAATAGCCTTATCCATTACACCAAGTTGTCCGGTTAGCTTGTCACCGCAGGTGATTGTGTTGCCCTCGTAAACTAGGTCTACAGCACGATAAACATCATCGAAGAAGCCAGTCTTGAGGATTGCCCACTGCGCCCCGCCCTGATTCACTGAGCCGTCATAAACCATTACATGCCGGGGAAGATGAATCAGTAGAAGCTCATGCGCTTCGAAGCGCGTCGTCTCCATGTATGCGGAAGCAAGCTCATCAGCACTGTAACTCTGGAGAATCTTCTCTACTGTTGAGGTTGCAATTTGCTGAACAGCGCCAGAGTTAATCAGGTACACAGAGGGGGCGCCGGTTGCCGGATGACTAATGATTGCGTGCGTATCGGCGTATTTCGTCTTGCAGTACGTGCCAGCTATGCCCTTCTGAACCATCATCGATGGCTGAGACTGATAAACTGCAACTCCAAGCGCTGACGTGTTTCCAGTCAGGTTAAAGTATTCAATCGTGGAGGTTCCAAAGCAGACTACAAAGTCTCTCCAGTTGTCAATCCCTATAATCCCATCAGGCTGACTCTCGGCGCGATATTCTGCAGCATAACGGTCTGGTTTTGACTCATCCTCTAGGTCGCTGATGAAAAATGAATCTGTGCTGTCCTTGCTCCAGATATATCTTGAGCGATTTCTGCACATATCCCTGAGGCTTCCTAGTTCGTACTGAGCATATCCTGTTGTGCCATCCCAGTTTGAGAGGATTTTAACTGTGCCATCGTACCGGAACAGAGTCATGGTTCCGTTAGCGCCAACTGCCTGGCTGTTATAGCTACACGCCATACTTACCCGTGCGCTTCCTGCGACATCGCCAACTGATGTGCCAGACTTATACAGCTTTGTACCGCATACACGATATACAGCGTTCTCATGCGTGTTATACATACCGCCTCGGCTAATCCCGGAGACATCCTGAAGTTTTTTAATGCCGGGGAATGAGCGCATGTAACCGTTAGAGTTCAATACCTCTTTCGGCGTTGCCAGCATGTTCACCGGCAGAAAATCAACGTAATCGGCATTGGTGAAGTCTTTGCCGACTCCCTTCATTAACGGCAGTTGCTGAATCGGCATTTGCTCACCTATTGATTTGGGACATCACCGTCAATCGGTGGCAGGTCACCAGGGTAGTAACGGTCTGATGTAAACACGTCATACTTGTTTCCCTGCCCAACCGGGAAATCACCTCGACGTCGCATTGATGGAACGACAAGGGTATCTGTCAGAAGTGCGTCATATGAGCGCTGAGCGTTTGTTTCTGTGCGCGGAGTAGGCTCCAGTCCGTAGTCTGTTATCATCCGCAATAGAAGCTGATAGCCAACAGCATGCTTGTATTTACGCGGCAGTCCGGAGTCGTCGTCCGGCAACGGTTCCTCACCATCCGCCGCAAACAGATATCCGATATCACCAGGAACAATCATCCACTCGGACATCATATCTTCGAGGTCGTGAATGGCATCTTCTACAGATTGAGGCTCTACATCAGTTAGCGTCGCATTAGAAGCCAGTGCTGGCTTTCTTAAAGCAAAGTTAACAATCTCACCCTTTGTTAGAGTCGTCGCCATTATCTGCCGCCTTACGTCCGCGTTTGGTTGCTGGCTTCAGGTCATCAACAGATGCGACAAAGCCGAGCTTTTCGTAAATCGGGAAGTCTTTCTCTACGATAACGGCCTGAACATGGCCGGCTTCGTTATCAGCGGTAAGGAATACGCTCATGCGATCCATATTTAGCTCCACATATAGTCTCGGTTGATGACCTCTAGCACTTTTCCGTCGCCATTAACCAGCCATGCATTCTGGTACTTATAGATAGATACAACATCGTTGTTGAATCTAACCTGGGCTACTACATCGCTAGTATCGAAATCACCATCATCAATAGTGGTGATAGATACCACTCCGGAGATAGGCCAATACTCGGCGGTTACTGATTTTTTCTGTCCAATCTTTAAGTACATATTCCACCAAAAAAGAAAGGGGCCGAAGCCCCTTGTGTTTATGGGTTGCCGAAGAACTGTCCACCCATGTGTGGGTTGAAGCACACGTAGGCCGGTAGCAAGTCGAAACGCATCATCTGCTTGTTGGCGTCACCATCTGCATATTTGTGCACACGGATTGAGAAGCCTTCATATGTGGCTACAGCAGAATCAATGCTGTGCAGTTTTGGCAGCGGGATTGTTCCAAGGCCACAGAAGAATTTGTTGTAGAACAAGTTAGGCTTCATAGCCTGGTTAGCGGTACCGATTACTGTTACTGCATCACCTGCAGCAACCTGACGGTTTACAGCATTGTACTGCGCCGCTGTAGCATCGAAGATTGGAACCCCTGATAGGGTTACGGTGACCAGGCCGCCAGCGGTTGAGTTAGCATCCGCAAGCACAGTTGCAGTGAAGCTAATCGGGTTAGATCCGTTATAAAGTACCTGCTTGCTCTGCTGGTTCAGCCAGTAGGTAGAGGTAAATTTGAGTTGGTCGCCAGCTTTCAGGAACCCAGTAACAGATGCGGTGGCACCTGTCAGAGTGACTGTGAACTGATAGGTATCTTTTACGGATACATACGTTACTGTCGGTGCGGTCTGCACGGTGAGCGTGCCGCCGAATGCACCCTGAGTACGAGACGCCAGGCCGTTAGACATCAGAGCGCGGATGCCACCGAAATTACCTGAAATCTGCGCATTTTCCCAAGCTGAGCGGATAAGCTGATCGCTACCATGCAGGCCTGACTGTGCATCTGCAAGACGCTGTGCCGCCCATGGGTCCATTACCGCATAGTTTTCACCTTCATTAATACCAAGGTCTTTCATGAATGACGCTGTTTGTGCAACATCAGACCATTTATTAATTGGGGTGTTAGGGCTTCCCAGCGACAGGGCGCCGTTGTTCATCATGAACTGCGCAAGCTCCGTCTCAAGGTCGGTAACAATACGCTCCTGAACCGGCTTGAGGATCTCTTCCAGTTTGTTTAGCTTGATTGCTTCTTCCAACTGTGTCCACTCCACTGGAACGGTAATGTAGTTACCGACACGACCAGTGGCTTTGCCAGAGATAAGGCTGTTTTTTGTCTGTCCGGTGATATCACCGCCAGCTGTACGGATTGAGCGGAACTGATGAGGTCGTTTGAAGCTTACACTGTCGCCAGTATCAGCATTGATTTCGCCAGCCAGTAACTGGCGGTCTACGGTTTTAGCCAGAACCAGGTCTGACATGAAACCTTTGAGGAATTTTTTCAGAACGATCTGACTGACGTTGCTGTCGAGATTGTTAGGCATTTAGCGTGTCCTTTATTCGATGATTGCGCCGGGGCAGTATTTTTGGAAATCGTCTTGTTTCGCATCAGCACCGCCACCGCGAACTTCCGGCTCTGGTTTGATGACTTTCTTTGGCTTAGGTGCAAGGCTTACTTGCTTGCTAATCTGGCCTAAGAGGAATGCTGCGCGAATTGGGTCTGTCTCAGCGGCTACACGCTGGCGTAGTTGTGGATTCTTACCGAGCGCATAGGCGATCAGCTCTGAACCCTCGTCTGCTGCATGAATAATAATTTCCTGCTGAATTGGCTTGAGCTCACTAAGAACGATGCTTTCCATTTCCTGGTAATCTTTCACCGGGAGTTTGGCGGCACGTTGTTTATGGGCTTCTACTCGCTGCTGGAAACGCTGCTGATATTCCTGCTGCTGACGTTCTTTCTGCTGCTTCTGCTGTTCGGCACGGCTCTTTTTCTCATGCCAGTCAGTCATTGCCTGTTCAAACGCTGCCTCGTCGTATTCGCACGACTCAAGTGTCGGCTTAGGAGGGATAACGTCTGTTTGCTGCTGCGGTTGCTGCTCTGCTGGCCTGGATTGAAGCTGCTCAAGCTGGCGGCGCATTTCCCGTAACTCTTTATCTTTCTCTCGGTTTGCCTTACGTAAATCTTTAATCCATTGAGGCGCAGGCTGACCATCAACGTGATCGTCATCCTCTTCCGTCAGTGGGATTTCTTCATCACCGACGCGCAGGGAGTATTCTTCCGGCTGCTCTTCGGCCTGTTCACTCTCGGTCTCCTCTTTCGCTTCCGATTCCTGGACTTTCTCCTCAGTTTTCGGTTGCTCAGTGGTTACTTCTTCGGCTGATTCCTGTTTTTCAGACAGGTCAATAACCTGACCGTCGATGATCAGTTCGCTTTCCATTGATTACTCCTGCTTAGCTCGGCATTGAGTCTGCCGGTGACTGTGGTGATGTAGGGATTTGTGATTGTTGCGATTGAAGGACTTCATTCAGGAGCTTGATAGCATCCATGACGCCCTGTTTGTTGATGTGTTCTGCCTGAGAAAGCTTGTAAACAACGTTTGCCTGACTTTCCTGTGCATCCTGTTGAGCAGTGAAAGCTTTAATGAGCGTGTTGCGAGTCTCGTTGTCTGCTTTCTTCTCTTCAGCTTGCGCTGCAACCAAATTAGCCTGTGCAATGAGCATTTCAGGGTTAGGCTGATTAGCCGCAGCTTGCTGTGCCTGCATGACAATCTGCTGCTCTTTCTCGTTTCGTGGCTTAACAATGCCAGATGTGAGAAGCTGGTTTCGGTTGTACTCTTTGAAGTCATCAAGACCTTCTCCGTCGATGTTATCCAGGATGATTCCCTGAATAGCAGGGCGCATAGGGTCGTTCGGCAACATCGTGCTGAGTACATTCGTCAGGACTGATACCGTCGCATCACGCCGCGCTGTGTAGCTAGGACCGACATCGACAGTGACATCGTAACGACCAGTGGAAAGGTCATTTAGTGCAACTACGCGCCCGGTCTGACGGTCGACAACCTGCGCATTCATCAGTGCGATATCATCAGTGCCATCCTCGTTAACAACGCGAACCTCACGATCAGAGCCGTAAACCTCACGAGCCATCGATAGCCACACTTCACCTGCTCGTTTCAGGCTCTTTGCCATGTTGTCCAGGTAGATGAACGATGCCATGTCAGAGCGGTTCATCAGGTTGTTAACAGTTTCTTGAGCAACGTTGCTGGGCATCTGCTGCATTGCCTGGCTGCCACCAGTTACTTCCTGAATATCTGCGCTGGTTTGCTGCAGTAACGCGGCTAGCGCCTGATTCATTACTGCTGGTTGCGTGTAACCTGCTGGTGTTGCACCTGCAATGATGTTTCCGGCCTTATCCTTCACTTCACGCAATGGAAGGAATGCTGGTCGCTTCTTATTGCGAGCCTCCCAGTGCTTCTCAAGGCCTCTTATCTGCTCCATGCCGACGATAGGAATCTGCCCCGGGTCTTGCGCTGCTGTGTCAGCCAACATCGAAACCTGAAGATTGTAGAGGCGCTGCGGGTCCATCGCTTTTGCAATATGTCCCTCGACACGCTCGATGTCGTCAATGAACCAGCGCTTGCCATACACAGGGATAAGCGGGATATGCTCACCAGGAATGCGTCGTGGCTTCTCAAGGAAGTTCTGTCCGTCAACCACTGATACGTAGACACGGCGACGTTTAACAGAGCGACGCGCAACCTCCTGGAATCCAGCAATTGCCAGTTCGTCTTCGATATCTTCAACCTGATCGCTGTCGTATGTGGCAATTTCACCAGTTAGCGGCTGGCGATAACTGATTACGTCGACTGATTCCTTTCGCACCTCGTAGTATTTCGCGATGTACACAACTTCAGGCTCGAACCAGTCATATTCCCAACTGGTCATCGTCGTTACATCTAGCGATGCTGGAGGTGTCTTGCCATACTCAGCTTCGTACTTCTCTGGCGATAGCGAGTACATGCAGAACGCCCACATAGCGTCTGACTTGTCGTACTTCTTCGCGTCAGGGTCGAACCAGACAGAGCGTGACGGGTCGTAGATTGGCTCGATAGCGATGCGCTGACGCTCATCCATCGGGTCGTATTCATTGACCAGCATCGAGGTTAATCGGAAGCAACCAAATCCACCTGTTGCTGCGTCATCAAATGCGTTATCGCATGCTTCACCGCCATCCGTCTCTTCGTAATCAGCGCGGAACAGGCCATTCAGCTTGTTCGCTAACTCTTCGCTCGCCTCTTTGTCACCAGGGCGAAACTTAACGGTGATGCGGTTATTTCGATACTCGGCGATGATGCGGTTAAGCTCTGTCGCTACCTTGTTAATCTCAAACTTCGGGTACTTCTCAAACTGGTCATCAAGCTTGGTTCCCGCTGCTGTTGCTCCTTCCCATTGACCGCCAGGGACACGAGCGAATCGCGTAGCCTCAATGCACTTTTCGCGCACGTCTTGCTGCGGCGTATAGGCGCGGTCAAACCTGAGCATGATGCGCTCATGTTTTTTCTCTAATGTCTCTGCCATTTTCACCAACCGGAGGATGAGGGAACGTAGACATCCTCTTCAACTGGAGGATTCTTTATATCTGCAAAGCGGATTGCATAGCGACGCATCATGTAGGCGTAACGGACGGCATCGAGAATGTCGTCGCGCACCTTCACAATCTTTCCTTTTTCGTCGCGGTGATAGAAGTTGTACTCTTCAAAGAAGTCTCGTAGGCCTGAGAAGACTCTGAACTTACCTCTGCGCATCAGGTCGTATATCTCAAACAGGCCAGGCTCTACTGCCCTACTTCCATCTTCCCACTGAGCGTGCTCAGGAAGCATCTGGAAGCCAGCCTCTTCGTAATATGACTTCTGCTGTAGACCAGAGCCCTTCTCCGTCTGTAGGCCGTCAGGAGGCCATGCAGTAGGCACGTTGTTAGCCCATGCTTTAACGGCGCTGAATGCTTCCGCTGGGGACACCTGCCGCGCCTTGTATGCGCGAGTTAGATAAAAGGCTTCGTTCTCAATATCCCAGGCCAATTGCACATGCGCCTGCGGGTGATCCCAGCCAAAGTCCATGCCGTCAATGACAAGCCAATGGTCAGGGATTGGAAACGGATCGCACTTAATAAAATCCTCGCCAAGGTCATAGATGCGACCATGTCCGAGCATTGGTATGCCCTTGGTGCGCATATCCCTCTGGTGTGGAGGGTATGATTCAAGCAGGTCTTTCTTAACCTTCTCACTGAGGTGTGGTGCATCATCCCAGCCAACGTTCATGCAGTGCTGACCTGATGATGGGTTATCCATAAATGCGATTACGAGGTCTGTACGTCCATTCTCAGGAGTAAACGTCAGGATGCCTCGTCCGCCATTGCCTTTGTCGCCAGTTGCTGTACGAGTCAGCACCTGCGGATAAATCGTCGCATCCTTTGGTTCTTCATCGATATGGAACCAGTCTACGGCGTCACCCATAAGAGCATGCTGGCCTTGCGAGTACGACCAGAACTGAATCTTTGATAGCTGGCCTGACTTATGCCTGATGTATGCAGAGCGCACTGCGTTTGGCGTGCCCTGCATTGGCTCGGTATCAACAATCAACTCGCCAGGGATTAACCCGCCATCCCAACCGTTGTCTGTGCGTCGTCCAAGGATAGGCGTCTGCAAAAGGTCACGGCATTTCTCACCGGAATATCCAAGACACCAGATGAGTGGGGCGTGGTCAAACTTATGCCCATCCCAACCTTCTGGGTAGTCACCCATTGCGTGGATGGCGTCAATGCCTGTTCCAGTATCGGTCTTGCCAGTACGGTTGGCTGCGATCAATGCAACCTGAGTGAATTGAGATGTTGCTGCGATGAATTTCTTTTGCCATGGATAGCGTGATTTGTAGAAGCGCTTGTAGCGGTAGACGTTTTCACGCCGCTGCTTTTCTTCGAGAAGTTGAATTAGCTCAATCTTCTGCTCTCTGCTCAGATTGTGCCGAGGCGGAAGCTTGTCCATTTTCTAACTCCGTAAGTCTTCGATCAATTTCATCGTCACTTAGATTTTCGAAATGATGGGTATGAGCCACCTCTTGCTTGTCGCGCCATTGATCTTTCTGTCTATTCTTCAGCCAGAATATTGCAGCCGTGGTATCAGCTGGCGCATGGCGCTCAACATCTGCCACCTCGATTTCTTCTTTGTCTCTATCGACCTTTATCTTGAACGCCTGTTGCTCAACGTAGTTGTATCCAGTTGCCTTTTGGTACAGGCTTCTTACCACTCGCTCATCTGCAATACCCTTGGCGGCTTTTATGGAGTTGCAAAACTCTTCATGCTCAAGCTTCCAGCGATATATTGTTGAGCGATGCACATCAAAGAAATCAGCAAGCTCGTCATCTGTAGCGCCCAGCAAACAAAGCTTTTCTGCCTGCGCTGCATACTCAGGCTTGTACTGAGTAGGCTTGCCGCTGTTCCCTTCGGCATATTTGTTATCTTTGGGCGCTGCCATAAATCACCTTAAGCCTTAGTGAATGCTTGTGCGTACTCTACTGTGCGACCTGGCCCCATCTGAATGACACACAGGTCACCGATTGGCAGGAAACCTGCAGTAATCTTCGCGTTGCATTTGGTGGTGAAGTCAGCACGATCCCGGCTTGTCACGATGTCGTAATCAGTAACCGCCGTGCCGCCTGTTGCTACCTGTTGGAAGTATTCAACCTTGCTGGTAGTCGCGTGAACGCCCTTAATGCCACCATTGGGATATTGTGAAGCTGCGATGTGACCTTTAACCACCGTTACGAGGTTAGATACCGAGCCAGCAGTTGCTGCCTGAATAGCTGTAATTGCCATTTGTTATGCTCCTGTAGAAAACAGATCTAATACTTCTTTGGCTTCACGAATCGCCTTTTCAGTTTTAGCTAGCGCGGTCGTCTCATTGGCTGTCTTGGCATACGCATCTTTGAACAGCTCAAAGTTCAGCTCGTTACCGGCGATAAACTCAATGGCCTTTTCGGTGGCTGCCGAGTCATTCATCACCAGGCGGTAGACTTCGAGCTTCAGTTTCTGTGCATCTGTCATTTGGGTAATGTCTGCCATTGTTGGCTCCGTTGGTTGTTATCCCGTAGTGTGGATGAACGAGAGAATCAGGATGATTGATGAGGCCGCCAGTGTGATGACAGATGAGAATGCAAACGCGTAATGCACGAAGGTGATTAGTCTGTCTTTGACTGAATGCTTTGGTAGTGGGTGATTCAGAACGTCATCGCGTATGAGTGACATTCCGTAGAGCAGTGTTATTTCACGCTCTCGTTTTCTCATCCTTCGCCGAATCCGGTCATTTCAAACATTGTGACCTCACATATTCCTGCAGGTAATTAACCTGCGCGGTTATTTTGTCTATTCCACTTCTGAGACGGTAATAATTGAGTTCAGCATCTGCTGTAAGTCTTGGGCTTTCTCCATCGACCAAGCCGCTGGTTCCGGACGCTGACTTTGAACAGGTGGCGGAGACTTGCAGGCGCTTACGCCCAGCAGAAACATCAGCGCGGAGACTTTCGATAGTCGCATTAGCATCTGAAAGCTCCTTTGTGTATTTGGCATCGAGAGTTGCAACGTCTCGTTGTCGTGTTTGCATGTCGGTAATGGTCGCTTTTGCCAGAGCGGCTTCGTTAACCGCTGTGTCTCTTTGCTTCTTGTAGTCGATGGCGTTGTCACGGTAGTGATTAACAGCCCATCCAAGCGACACAATGATGCAGGAGATTACAGCAATGATGATTGCGGTTAGTCTGCTCATGATAAGAACAGCGTTCTTTCTCGCTGTCTCCGAGGGAGAAGGATATCGGGGTCATTACCGGCCTTCTTCCAGAGCAGGAATGCATCAGCAGCTGCCTGATAGTTCTTCAGATTGAGCTGGCGAAGCACTGTAGACCCTGCGAATGCTGTCTTGCCGATATTGAATATCAGGCTGCACAAAGCATCGTACTGGTTTTGATTAAGCGGAACGCGCACAAGGCTGCTGATTGCATCTTCAACCCATTGCAGATCACCTTTCAGAAGCTCAGATGATTTATCTGCTGTGATGGTCATGCCAAGAGCTACTGGCTTGCCGTCAACCTTCCCGGTATGACCAACACCGATTGTTGGTATGCCGCGACTGTCGAGATAGGCCTTGAGCTTCTCGCCTTCTTCATGTTTGAGTTTGGTGATTCCGTTACTGCTGATTTGCATCATCGACTCCGGCTTTTTTAGCAGCGAAGCGTTTGATTAGCGCACCGATCGAGTCAGTACCAATGTAACCGATGAACACACTTGCGATATAGGCAAGGTTGCTACTCAGTCCGGCGAAGTCGAGAAGGTCTCTCACGAACCAGGCTATAATGGCGCACATCGTTGCGTCGATTACCGTCTTAGTAAACGCACCGCCATTATATCTTCCGCGAAGGTACGCCATTGCAAACGCTAGGATGGCTCCGATGCCTTGTTCCTTCACCGCCATGAGAGCGGATAACAGGTCATGTTTTTCTGGCATCTTCATGTCTTACCTCACAGTAGTGAGGATTTGTTCAAAATTAAGAATCTAGGCAATTGTCTGCTGAACAAATCCGATCTATGGTCATGGCGTCTGATCAGACGATATGGGCCTCGGTCTTTGTTCGTGAGTCCTATCATGAGCAAGATGGCCGTGAGTTGTTCCACCAACTTACGGTCGCCCATTTTCACGAAGCCCGCCATTGAGCGGGTTTTCTTTTTTGGCAGCACTCTAAACCCGTAGCCACAGAGCGATACGGTGAGGTGTGTGAGGTCTGGTTGTTGGATATAGAGTGCTTTCAGAAAGGTCGTGCTTAAAACGCAAAAAGCCCCGAGCTATTAACTCAGGGCTATCGAATGACTGCACTACTCCATCATTGGTTTCAGATTAAACAAATATCGCCACTTTGTAAAGTGTGATTTTCTAGATTAATCCTATTTCGTAGAAAATAATTACTATCGAGTGACTTTGCTCAACATCTGATTTGCGTATTCCTCCTGCTTAATGCACTCACCAACCAGGCTTTCGAAGAAGTCCTTGTATGACCTGCGCCATGTGGTTTCAGGCACATCAATCACCGTTGCGCAGATATACTGGCGAACACTATCAGGCAGCAAACGAGCATAACCACGCCCATTGCAGCGGCCGCATGTTTTATATGCAGGAACGCCTCCCTGTAGAATTGTTTTCTCTTTGTCGACCACAATGCCTTTCCCGTTGCACTGGCAGGCATTGGTCAGCACACCCTTCCCTTTGCACTTATGGCAGAGCACCTTCACCGTTTCCTTGCGCTCTTCCAGGTATGGCTGACCTATGCTCTTCATCGTCATGACTTCAGCATCGACAAACTTCTTGCCATCACAACAATCACAGGTTCGTGTACTTGCAGCGCTGCGGGAGTAATCAGCAAATGCGAATGTTGCGAGCACTTGCATTACTTTTTTCTTAATATCATTTTCGAGCTTACGTAAGGCTGCAACCTTATCGCAGTGCTCAAGTGCATATTGGGTCAGCAGTTCAATAGCTTTCTCACGGTCATTGCTGCTGATTTCCATCTTCCCTAAAAAAGCG
The DNA here is from genome assembly GCF_050031595.1 of Enterobacter cloacae complex sp. 309I3. Taxonomy (NCBI): domain Bacteria; kingdom Pseudomonadati; phylum Pseudomonadota; class Gammaproteobacteria; order Enterobacterales; family Enterobacteriaceae; genus Enterobacter; species Enterobacter cloacae complex sp. 309I3. Next base: position 3,398,878 of record NZ_JBLGWI010000001.1, read on the forward strand.
CTGTAACCCAACGTGGCGCGACTTTGTGTCATCCCCATGGCAGCCATCACATCAGTACCAGTTAACGTCTCTGAGGACGTTGCACGCGGCGTATCGTTTATCTGCGTAGACTTCGCGAAGTGAAACTTAACTGCATTTTCCAGATTCATCGTGAAATTCTCCAGATTGTGTATGGCCAGGCGATGCCAGCGAAAAGTGATATCCATTTGAGGTTGGTTTTATAGCCAAGCTCTTTCTGTCTGGTGTGCGTGTATTCAGTGGTCATTCCGGCCATGAACGCATAGGCGATCATAAATAGAGTAAACATCTAGGCAGCCTCCGGACCGTCTGGTTTATTCAACCCTAAGCGATTAACCAGCTCGCGACGACGCTCTACCAGTAAACATATTGCCCTTTCCGCATCTGCAATCTGCGCATCAATATCCTTGAGCTTCTCCATGTCTGCGTGACGCTGCCATTTGACCTGCTGGATGTTGGTTACTGAGCACATACTGGTTCTCCTACTAAGCTGTCTAACTGGCGACGCATCATCTTCAGTGCTCCATCAGGGAATGGCTGACGGGCTAAACCGGCGAAAATGGCGCGGATTTTCTTGTCTCGGATGCGCTTGAGTAACTCGGTTACTGTCGCGCGTATGGTGGCGTTAATCTTGCGGTCTTCGAGCTGTGCGAATCGAACGGATAACTCCACTGTAACCAGCGCATCCAGATACTCTTCACAGACCTCTCTGCTTATGTCTGTCATGATGCCTCCTGCATAACCTGCTCGTGATTCAGATACAGACCCCAGCAACTGACAAGCAAACGTGCTCTCACCACCGCTCTCTCTTCGTTGCACCACCGGCAGAACCAGTTAACCGCACCTTCAATTTCCTGCTTAACCTTGCCGACATTTTCGAAATGAAGCGGATAGACAACATCATCGAAAATTGCCGCTGTGGTCATTGGGTATTGGATTTTTCTCATGCTGCCTCCAGTTCAGTGATGATGATTTCAAGCATCCCGCCCTTCACAACTCCGCAGCGCACCATGCGAACGTCATCAATGAGGCTGTCGTCTGCGATAACGCCAGCTTTGGTGAGAGAATCGAGAGGTGCTTTGAAGAGGTTGTCCAGGTCACGCCGGGCGCGTGTAGGTGGATATGCGAGGATTTTTACTTTCAGCCTGCCGGCCAGTTGGTATTGCTGATTTGCTTTGATAATTTGCTGCGTTACTACTTCCGTGTACTCCCTTCCCTTTTTACTTTTTATCTTTCGCCCTCGGAACACAGAGAAGAGATGGTTGTTCCCGGGAGGCCAAGGCAGTTCTATTCGATATTCATTCATCGCTTCACCTTGCCCTCTTTCAATAAGGCGTCTTGTGTTCGAATAACGCCTTCCAGGTGCGCTATGCGAGCCTGAGTGACATCGCATCTCCTGGTGCGTCGGTCTATCTCATCGTGACAAGCTGAGCACGCCCATGCACCAAACAAATCATCTGGTTTCATTCCGGTTCCACAAATACCAACCATGCGGTAATGCGCGAGTACTACTGTTTCAGGATTGCCATTGCAAATTCCTGGCAGCCTGACCTGGCATTCCCTGCCCCGCGCTTCTTTTCGAAGGTTAGCCATTGGTAAGCTCCTTCTGTCGCTCATCTTCGTGAGAGAAGTCTTCTCCGTCGATTGGCATTAGGTTTACTGGTGATAACGCACCCCATCCATACTCACCATTAGGCTGTGTTACATCTCCGGTAACAATCCATGAATACCCTTCCATATCCTGTATCCATATGCGATCGTTAATTGGTGATTTGAATAGCTCGCCTTCATTAACCAACTGATCAAGCTGCACACATTTGCCGTTGTAATGCGCGTATTGTTTAAGTCCGATGATTATTGCTAACCCGCCAGCGCGTAACTCACTCATCATCTTCCTCCGTCATAAATCCGTTAGGGTCGCGATACGCTATTGCCAGTGAGGCGCATTCCTCACAGCAATGAACCTCGCCATCTGATAGCTCCTTCGTGCAGCCTGCGCACAACGTTCTGCGTATGCTCTGCTGCTCGTAGGATTGGGCTTCTGATTGGCTAAGCATGTTTGGCGTCCATCATGTTGAGGTAAATAATGGCGACAGCCCTCAGTGGGTTTCTGTGCTTAGCCACTTCACCAGGATCAATCCATGCAGCCCAAACTGTTTTTCCTGCTGGCACAAGAGCTATCTTGTGTTTTTTCATCACAGGAAAAAGATGTTCTGCATCTCTCAACGGGTAGTAACCTGTTGTCTGCCATACGTTCCATAAGTTCCAAGACAACTGCGCAGCTGATGCATCGAGTGGGTGTATCTCAGCTCTGTATTTTGGTTTGAGGTAGTGAGCCAGTTTTACGCTCAACTCACCATCTGATAACTGTGAATAGTCCATATTTAGCTCCACATACTGTGTTGATACTGACTCCTACCCTTTGGCTCGCTGGCGTACTCTGGAAGCAATGCGGAAACCACCCATAACCGAGGGTCTGCGCTTAGCGTTCGTTGAGTTTTTACATTGCGGGATTGGTAGGCGGTGATTAATTGAGTTGCTTCTTCGCTTGTAAGGTCGTGATGGTGAAACCATGTCATCTTCATATCATGCCGCATCTCCGAATCTGGCTTTCCACTCCAGCGCTAATCTGGCTTCGTCAGACCACTTCACATTCTTCTCTGCACCGAATGCCTGGATAAGCTCCAGAAGCTCTGCAAACTCACTTACGCGCATCTTGCTGGTTGACTGGCCTATCACTACGAATCCGTTACCAGCAAGGTTAGGTACAACGTCCTGCTGCTTTAATGCTGCGGTGAATATGCACTTCCAGCTTTCAGCATCCAGCCATCGACCATGCCATTCGACCTGATGCGAGACATCACCTAAGCAGGCCCAAAGCTTCCGATTTTGATCGATGCTGCGGTTGCGTTCCTGGATGATTACGATGATTGGCTTGGTTGGGTCGGGGAAGATTTGCTGTATGGCTTGAATGGCGTTCTGCTGATGAATGGGGCTTCTAAGTTCAAACGTTAGTTTCCTCATGGCGAATCCTCATGATGCCAATTTTCATTGTTACCCACATGATTGTCAGTACAAGCAATGTTGAAGTGCATTTCTTATCTGGAAGAACGTCAGGTACATATCCAAAGTGAATGAAATTAACTACCTTGCTGTCGTTCTTTCTGGTCGTATGCCAAAGCTCATTTGAGACGCCAAAACCAATTGTTAGTCGACCGATAAGCCAGTATTTGTCAAAGGTCATACTCACTCCTTCACTTTGATTCCAGCGGCATAACCCTCTTTCCAGATTTCCCATGCTGTAGATATACCGCGAGTGTTCAAATTCCCTTCATCCCAATATCCATCTCCGTATCTACAACTTTCTACAGCAGCAATGGGAATGCGTTTTATTTTTGCGAATGCTTGCTCAAACTGCTTTCTTGATTCGTCCATATTCCTCTCCATCAATGAACCTGCTCGCCAATTGTCATCTTCACGCGCATCGTTCCATCATCCCATTCGTGAAGCATCTCGGTTTTGCCAACGCTATCCAGATAGCCACGTACAAAGCTGAGGCAATAGTTGACGCGGTCTTCACCTGCTGCGTGCACTGCCATCATTGCTTCATGAAATAACTTGTCTGCTTTCTTCTTGTTCATCATTCCTCTCCATCAGCGTGCTGGGGTGTTAGGTTTGGGCTGGTAGTTGTTGCCTATCAGCCGGAAGCGATTGCGTTCGATAAACATGGTTTGGTAAGGCCACTTCTTTGTAGATAATGGTTTTGCCAGCGTATGTATTGGGCCTTGCTTCACGACAACGTAATAGTCACCGTACTTAATCGACTGGACTAACTGACCTGGCTTAAACACTTCTCACCTCTCTCAATCTCTGGTTGATAAGCTCCCGCGACTTTCTGCGAGTTAGCTCTGTCAAGTAATCGAACTTGGGGAGAATTTCTTTTGTGGAATTGATGTAAACGTATCGAGGTTTAATTGATGCCTTTCTGCAAAAATCGCACATCGGCTCATCAGGAATAGGTCCAAACCCTGGGTTATGAACTGGACGTCCGCACCCATAACATTGTCTCAGCACAGTTACGCACATCGTCTTACTTCCCTTAATCTCTGGTTGATAAATGCAGTAAGTGGGTTAGCTGCACCGAAATTAAATACCGGCTTCTTGCTGTATACCCATGCGTTCTTGTGGCACCAGTCGCGATGAAGCTCACCGTTTTCATGAAGGTGCTTAAGCATCTTCGTAACGAGGCGCTTGTCGATTCCTGTTGCGGTTGATATCTCAACTGCCATTCCTGTTTCATGCTCATCCAGATAGCGCATGAGAGCTTCTGTGCGCTCATGATGAAGCGATGCTAACCGGTAGTACTTAATGCTCTTACAGATGCGATCAACCTCAATCTGGCCGTCTGCGATAAGGTCACGCAGTAGCAGGTTGATATGTGATTTCTGGCATCCGAGGAGTTTTGCGAATTGTGGTGCTGAGGTGGGAATGCTTGTTTCAAGGTGATTGAGTATTTTGTCTCGTGTGTTCATACATCTGCTCCTGAATATCGCCGCCCTTTTTGTTGGGGCTGGCTTGCAACTGTGCATTTCGCTCTGGCTTCTTCCTGGTCGCATCCAACAAAGTGACCATTTCGGAATCCCTGATACACAGTTCCAAGGGAGCCAAAGCGGTTTTTCGTCACGATGATTTCTGCGTAAGGTGCGGCCTGGCTGTTTTCATCATACACAGCCTCGCGATACAGCATGATGATTGAGTCTGCATCCTGCTCAATACTGCCTGAGTCGCGCAGGTCTGCGTTGGTTGGCCGTTTGTTAGGGCGTTTCTCGACTTCACGGGATAACTGGCTGAGTGATACGACAGGGGTTTTAAGCTCCTTCGCCATAGCCTTTAGGCTTCCGGATATGTGGGCAATAGCCAGGTCGTTTCGTTCTGCTTTCGGCTTCTGAATTAGGCCAAGGTAGTCAGCCATGATGAGCGACAGGTGGGGATTTTCCTGCTTCAGGCGTTCTGCGATCGACCTGATTTCCTCAACGGAAAGACGACATGCGTCTACTACCCACACGTCTAGTCCTGCCAAACGCTTCATTCCTTCTGCTACCCTTCCCCACGCTTCGTCGTTCATGCGCGTTGGGTTTCTCAGTGAGCTAACCGACATCATCCCGGCTCCGGCAATGCTTCTCTCGGCAATCTGCAGCGCACTCATCTCCATCGAGAAAATCAGCACTCCGCGTTTTTGCTCTGAGTTAGGCAAAGTCCTGCTTGCTACGCTTTCTGCCAGCTTGAGAGAGAACTCCGTTTTACCCATACCAGGTCGTGCGGCAACGATAATCAGGTCTTCAGCGTTAATCCCGCCAAGGATTGCGTCCAGTTCGTCAATACCGGTCTTCAGATTGTCTGACTCTTCACCGTTACGCAGGCGCTTATCAAGAGTTTCTGTGTAGTCGGTGATGATATCGCCAAGGTGAACTGGTTTAATCTCGTCGCGCGGCTTCCTGATGGCTGACAGGCGCTTTACCAGTTCGTCCATTGCCTGACCTGAAGTATCGATGGTTCCGTTCTCGATAGGGTCACGCATTTCACTGATAAGCTGCAGTACCAGGCGGCGATGATAGTTATCAGCGACCATGCTGGCGTAGCCTTTCAGGTTTGCAGCACTTGGACATGAGCGAGCAGTCATCATCACGGCAGTGGCATGTTCATCACCGCATTCCTCAGCGACCATCAGAGCGTCAATCAGGTTACGGTTGCGAGCTTGCTTGCAGATGACCTCAAACGCTTTCCGATAGAGCGGTATGGAGAATGCTTCCGGCTCAAGCGTTGCAAGAACGTCTCCAGCTGCAGGCGTTAATCCACCAAGGAGAAGTCCGCCGATAACGCTGGCCTCGATATCCTGTCTCATAGTGTTCCCTCACGAATTTTTGTTAAAACTTTAGGGCGAAGCAGATAATCAAAATCAGCGGACCAGCCGCGATCGTTATCGCCAAAGTGGAAAGGTCTTGCCATGCGCATAAACGCATTAACGTATGCCTTGAAGCCATCAAGGTTTTTTGTAGCCAGAGAGCCGATAAGAGTTTTCAGCTTGCGCTTTCTCTCAGCGTTGGCCTCTACAGCGTGAGGAAGCCTATCACCAACGATTTCGTTATAGGCATCCAGATACTCTTCATAGTTGATGCGTACAGTCTTTCGTCTTGCAGGTTTAACCGGCGAGCGGTCATCGCAAGATGACTGTGTGTTTTCTTTTCTTTCTTTCTTTTGAATAGTTTCTTTTGTGGTTAGCAGATTCTGCAAAGGTGCGTTAGCAGATTCTGCTAATGTTTTCTTAGCAGGTTCCGCTAATGTTAAGCACTTTCCGTTATTCTTTGTTTGCCACTCAGAAATGGTTGTGTTGATGCCAATTTTCCGCCCTTCCTGAACAAGCACCTTCTTCCTGATAAGGTTGTTTTTAGCTGTTGAGCAATGCGTGTAATGCTTGAGAATCATCTCTCCTAATTGCTCGTTGCTAATCCAGTCCATCTTCTTGCTGAAGCCATATGTCTTTCGCCATACGGCCATCACGATGCAAAGCTCAGTCTCTGGCAGACCTGAGCTCATTGTTGCTTCAAGCAGTTCATTGGCTAACCGAGTAAAGCCTTCTTCAAGCTGCGCCACTTTTGGCTCCACGGCCTCCAGCGGTGGCCTGTAATCGGACATTTGTTTAACGACGCCCATTCTTCACTCCTGCTTTGGCTAGTCTGTAAACGCCAATAAGACGCTCTGCGAACGCCCGATTATTGGCAGCTGTATTCACTAATCCTTCAGGTGAATCAGGGTGTCGAATCTCTTCTTTTTCCTGGTACTTTTTACGCTTTCGCATTAAAATATCTCCTGTGAATAAGTGTTGACGTAACACAGTGTTCTCAGGCCTCGAATGAGTTACCGCTCATCGGGGCCTTTTCTTTGCTCAGATAACTAGCCAGCCGCTTTGTCAGCTCAGCCATTTCCTCGTCTTCGATTCCATATTCCAGAACCGCCAGCATCATGCTCACCTGAGAGAAGAAACCGTTTTTCCACCGGCTTACCTGGTATTCAGGAATGCCCATGGCTTTAGCGAATGTCTTCTGACCCATCAGAGCCAGCTTGTTAAGCAAGGTCGATTCGATTCTCGCCGCCTTCTTGCTTTGAGTTGCAATTCCATTCATAGATAATTTCCTTAGTTAAATAGTTGGTTACGCATCGGTTGATGCGATTTGAAGTTTGAGGTTCGCTTTTCAGCGACGTAGGACGAGAGTCCGTTGTGGGGTGCCTTTTAGGCTGCTTTACTGCTCGCTACTTTCCGCACTGGAGGAAAGGCAATTGCTTCTTTTGTTACAGGCTTAGGGAATCGGAAGTTCAAGGATGCGTTTGCAATGTCACTTGCCTTCTGTGCGGATGCCCCGCGATATCCATAAGCCAGCTGGTCCAGGTTCCCAGGAGTTGTATTGGCAAGCTTCGCCAGCTTTTCCCAATCTTCCTTGGAGGCCTGTTTTCTCCAGCGAAGCAGATCATTCATCTGTTCAAACTGCTTAACGTTGGTTTCCATAGGTGCTCCATCTGCTAATGCACAACACAAATATTAGCGCCATGCTAAATTTAAATCAAGAGAGAGTTTAGCTTTATGCATATTTATCGCCGTGCTAAAAGATGGGATGATTTGAGCATGGACATAAAAGACATCAGGCGGACCAACCTCCGCTACCAGCAGAACATTGCTATCCGCAGTGGAATCACGAAAGCTGACTTTGCAGAAAAGGTCGGCACGTCACCCTCTACCCTCAGTCAGATACTGGGTGAAAAAGCAGTACGAAATTTAGGTGATGACCTTGCTCGCAAAATTGAACTAAACCTAAACCTTCCACATGGCTGGTTAGATCAATTGCATCCAGAGTTAGAGGAAGCCGAGAATCGTGGTGAGGCTAAGATAATCGGCGGGATTGAACCTTGGGATAACCAGACGTCACTGGATGATGATGAAGTTGAGATCCCGTTCCTGAAGGAAGTGCAGTTAGCTGCAGGAGCCGGAAGCACCTTTCGTGAAGACCATAATGGATATAAGTTGAGATTCGCAAAATCTACACTTCGAAAACTGAACATACAGTTCACTAACGCTGTATGTGTTGAGGTTATCGGTAATAGTATGGAACCGGTGCTGCCTAACGGTTCTACGGTCGGAGTTGATACTGGCTGCAAGGAAGTTAAAGACGGCAAGATGTATGCTATCGACTACGGCGATTTACTACGTGTAAAACTGTTGTATGCCATGCCTGGTGGAATGATTCGAATCAGGAGTTACAACAGTGAAGAGCACCCTGAAGAAATAAGACCATCATCTGAAATTCGAGTGATTGGCCGCGTCTTCTGGTCATCCGTAACCTACTAATACCTCCACAGCAATACATCCAACCCGCCTAGTGCGGGTTTTTTGTTGCCCAATGTAAATACACATCAGCTTTACGCTAAATTATTTTTCCTTCAAAAACATCTCTTTAGCAATTAGCGCTAATTTTTTAGCACAAAGCACTTGCCATGAATTTAGCATGGTGCTAATTTTAAGCCATCAACACGGAGCACCACTCACCAGGACGGTGAACATACAACGATTCAGAGATGAATCTACGAGGCTGAAAAGCCTAGCAACCAAAGTGAACTTTGGGGTGAATGCAGAAGCCAACCTTCTCGGCGGAGGCGCTTTGCAATGAGTACGCGACCGGAGTTAGTCGCCCGGCTGTATTCACCACCAAAGTTCATCAGGAGGTCACTATGACACGCAGAACAGCTTTCAATGGATCAGCATCGGGTCGTCGTCGTGAGCGTCGTGCAGCGCTCCAGAATGCGGTAACGGCAAGCTCAGAAGTAATGCATCGCCCCACCCTTAGCCGTGCGCAGATTCAGGCTAAAGGTAAACACGAAACACCTAAGCGCATCGAAGACGCCAAGCCGATCAAATTTATGGTGCAGGACGCGTTCTGGCATCTGGAAGAGTACAAGCGCAACCTCGAGCGAGCAGCGATTGTGTATGCGAATGAGTTTGGTCATAAGCAGGATGTGAGCGGAGCAGTGTGTCTGCCAGATGTGGAGCTGTACGCAGCTGGTCATCGTACAAGTAAACAGGTTACAGCGAGGTAATTATGGGTAAGCAGGTGCAGTTATCAGGGAAATGCACATTGAAGATTGACACCATCGTTGGCAGCTCAACGATAAATATTCCTAAAGTCAATCTTGAAGGTGAAAACAACGCTGATGCGTTAATTCGAAACGTTATCCACTTCGGCGTGATGCGTCATGGCAAGGCAGCCTTGCGAAAGCTGATTGAAGAAAAGCTCGCTAATTATGGCGACGAATACGAAAACAAAGGCCTGAGTTACGACGATTAACAGGCCGCATAGTCGGCCTTCTTTTGGCAGCAAGCCACAGAGGTGAATATGAACGCAGTTGAATTTACAAAATGGATGGCAGAGCAGGATATCACCGGCGCTGATGAAAAGGCCGTGTACTACATGGCTCTGCTATGGATTCACAAAGCAAAAGAGGCTGCAAAGGCTCTGGGGGAGGAGTGATGGAGTGGATTAAGTGTAGTGAGCGGATGCCTGGGAAGGGCGAAAAAGTCCTCATTAGAATTTCATGCAACAACCATTTCAACATAGAAAGTGGAGAATATAAGGGTGATGGTCTGTGGCTAGGATGTTGGTGTGATACGTACGGAAAGAAAGGTAGCGCGTATCAGGTTGCCCACTGGATGCCCTTACCTGAACCACCAAGCGAATAGCAGCTGATAGCTAATTCTCTGAGTTAGCTATTGGGTGTAATACCGCACCGTACTATCGGAGACGATTCGATAGCGTCTGATTAAATCCCCTCGTTTCACCTTTGCCCTCCACTGTGAGGGCATTTTTTAACTGTATATCAGTGCGCTCTACGAACGCAGCGCTATGCAATCACACACAACATAAGGAATACCACCATGATGCATTTATCGCTATCGGGTGGCGGCATCATGTCCGCCTATTACCCATCCGAATCCGAATTATCCAAACGTGTTCGCCGTCTTATTCGTGCTGCCCGTAAGCACCTGGAGGGTTTATGTCACCAGTTATAAATCACAGCGCACTCAAAGCAGCGCAGAGCAAAGCAGTCATTGCTCGCTATCTCGGTGATGGTCGCATGTGGCAAGAGGCTCATGAAGCCATGAAGACTGCAATCAATCACCCGTGGTACCGCAAATCATGAGCATTGCAGATACCTGGTCAGAAGATGCCTTTGTGCGCCTTATGCAGGACATGTTGAAATAGCAGAATGAGGATGCAGAAGATGCGCCTGACGATGACAGACAAAACAGAGATTAAGCAAATCATCGCGAATCTTAGCGATGAGGACAAAGCGAAGATTGATAAGCAGGTTGAGATGCTGTGCGCGAACATGCGGCCGGTTCTCAACATGCTTTCAGAACACAAACCTGACGATTACACGAAGCATGCAGTCGAGTGGTTAGGCGAAGACGACTGCGACTATCAGGATATGGCTGGCACAGTCATGTGGGATTTATTCAGGCCGCGTGTAGAAGTTGAGTACGCACTCTCTATCTTTATGTGCCGCCATGTATTTGAGGATGCAGCATGAGCAATATCGTTGAGTTTGTTAAACAGCAGGAGCAGCTATTCTGCGGCGCGTTAACTGAGCAGACAGTCACATGGGCTAAGGAAAGCCAGTTTGCGATTCAGTACTTCCAGAAGAATGACTTCCTTGCCAAAACCGCCCTATCAAACCCTACCAGCGCACAGAACGCGATTATCAACGTAGCAGCCATTGGCATCACGCTGAACCCTGCCAGCAAGCTTGCTTATCTTGTTCCTCGCGACGGTATGGTATGCCTGGATATCAGCTACATGGGATTGTTGCACTTGGCGCAGTCTACAGGCTCCATTAAGTGGGGTCAGTGCAAACTGGTGTACTCAGCTGACACTTACGAATCAAACGGCCTTGATAGCGCTCCTACGCACAAATACAACGCATTCGGTGAGCGTGGCGAGGTTGTCGGTGGCTACTGCACCGTGAAGACTGCTGATGGTGATTATCTGACGGAAGAAATGAGCCTGTCAGAAATAAAGGCGGTGGAGGCTACCAGTAAGGCAAAGAATGGTCCATGGAAGACGTTCTGGGAAGAGATGGCACGTAAGACCATTGTCAAGCGTGCCAGCAAATACTGGCCTAAAGCACAGCGCCTCGATAACGCAATTCACCTGCTCAATGAAGATGAGGGTATGCATCAGGAACCGGTCATGCCTCATAAGTCAGAAGAAGATATCCGCGAGGATGAGCGCAAGCGTCAGCAGGAAGTCATCGAACGAGTACAGGTGCTGTGTGATGAGATGGCTAAAGCCGAAACGTTATTCGACCTGAAAATAAAGTTCCAGGAAGCATTTAAGCTAACCATGGGAATGAAATTGCAGCAGAACGTTCAGGCCATCTACCATGAATGCAAACCAAAATTCCCGGAGGCAGCATAATGACCGCCTTGTATCAGATTGCAAATGATTTCGCCAAGCTTTCAGACTCTGGTATGGAACCTGAGATGATTGCTGACACCCTGGATGGGATTGAATGGGAACTGGAAGCGAAGGTAGAGCAAATCCTCGCTGTCTGCAAAAACGAATCTGCTTATGCTGAGGCGCTGAAAGAAGAAAGTAAGCGTCTTGCTGAGCGTGCAAAGGCAGCAGAAAACCGCGTTGCTAGCATGAAGGATTATGTTGCTGCATCTCTCGAAACAGCAGGTAAGAAATCGCTCAAAGCTGGCATCCATCAGGTAACCGTTCGTGCCCCTGTCGAGTCAGTTGAAATCACAGATGAAGGCTCATTACCTCCTGAGTACGTAGAATACGTCACTACGGTAAAAGCCGAAAAACTAGCCATTAAGCATCAACTCAAGGCTGGCAATGCCATTCCAGGCGCTTCACTTAAGCTAGGTAAACCAACGCTTCTCATCAAGTAACCAATGCAAAAACTAAACATCACTCCTGAAGAAATGAAGGCGGTGTGCGGGCGCATGCCTGCATGCCGTGCGGCTGACAGTTTAGGACTCAATCTACCTCAACTCTACATGTTAGCGCGTCGCTACTCGATTACCACAGCGCACACCTACAGACACTGGTCTCCACAGGACGATGAGCGCCTTATTTCTCTCGTGCGTTCCGGCCTGATGCAGAAAGAAATATCAGAGATTCTCTGCAGGAGTGCTGGCTCGGTCAGAAGTCGGGTAACGCTTCTTCGCAGACGAAAAAGAATATGAGGAATTCATCATGAAACTCAACATTGAAGTCGGCAGCAAATACGTAATCACTGGCACTAAGTTTGACCTCGTTCTGAACGAAAAGCGAATCATCAAAGAAGGTAAGAATGCCGGACAGGAAACACTGGTTCGACTGAGCTACTACAGCAAGTTTGACCATCTGGTGAAAGCATTATGTGAGCGCGAAATCCTGCTGTCAGAGGCGCAATCACTCGCTGAACTCAAAACCCACATCGACGACCTGTCTATCGAACTGGCAGAAGGCGTTAACGATTTTCTGGAGCGTGCACAATGATAGTCATGAATTACGACCCATTCATCACGCCACAAGAGCTTATCGCCAACCACCGCATTAAACCCATCGACGATATCCCACGCGAAGAAATGCTGAAGCGGAATAGTTTTCCGCCAGTGAACGAGAACAAATTCCTGACAGCGTGGCTGAAGCAAGTCCAGAGGAGATAAACATGGTAATTCCACAGGTGGTTAGCTTCTCTGGTGGAAGAACGTCGGCGTTCATGACTCTTGAAGTCCTAAAGATACACCCGTCAGCAGAGGTAATATTCATGGACACCGGCGCTGAGCACCCAAAAACATATGAATTTATACGCAACTTCGCCAAGCATTTTGGCGTGAATATAACTTGTCTGCGTGTAATCCCAAATAGGCAGATGCGTAGGGCGAGCGGATATCAACAGCTTGGAATTTTGGAGATAGGTCCAGACCTTGAACCATGGAGAAGAATGCTACGCAAATATGGCAATCCTTACGTTGGTGGCGCGTTCTGCACGGACAGGATGAAGACCGTTCCTTTCACAAAGTACTGCGACGAGAAATATGGAAAGGGAAATTACGAGCGCTGGCTTGGTATTAGGATTGATGAGCCAAATCGTCTTGGTAATAGAGGTCCTGGATTTCATTACCTCGCTGACATTAGCGAATTCGAAAAGCAGGATGTTCTCGACTGGTGGGGGGAGCAGCCATTTGACCTTGGCATTCAGGAGCATTTAGGAAATTGCGTCTTCTGCATTAAGAAGAGTCTACCAAAAGTGGCATTGGCAATGAAGGATGAGCCTGAATTAGCCAATGACTTCTACAGCATGCTGTACGAATCCATGTGGGAATATAAGAGAACCAAGAAATTTTACCCTGAGAAGCGAGATAGGTATTACGGCGTAAACATCTCTCATGAATTCACCATTACCCATAAGCAGCCTGTTATGTTTCGAGGAAAAAACACAATGAGAAGCATTATTGCAATCTTCGATAGCACTGGGCGAGATGAACTCGCTTCACGAATGACATCCATGCGGCAATACGATACAGGCTCGTGTTCTGAGTCCTGCGAGGCCTTTTCCTGCCAGCTGGGATTTAACTTTGAGGATGCAGCATGAATGCAAATCGATACATGACAGCGTGGTTAAACCAGAGGGCGAAGAAATGAGCGTGAAACAGAAATTTATCGAGTGGTTTACCAGGAACAACAACGGCTGCTCGCCAGCGATGGAAGACGACAGAAGCTTTGTGAGCGAGAAGGCACAGCACATGTTCGAAGCATACTGGGCTGGCGTGGCAGAAGGTGAAGCCAGATGCGTAGAACTGGCTGCGGAGAATGCGGGGCTGAAGGCTGCGATTAATGAACACAGCCAGTGCTTCACTGTGTGCAAATGCTGCGGAACAGAAAACGATTGCAGCAACGATGATATATGCCGAGCGGTGAATGAGGTGCCTGAGACCGATGCTTTCCTGGCTGAAGTTCGGGCAAGTGTTGTTGAAGAGTTTGTAAGAATGGCTGATTACTCAGAATCGGTTGCTGATGGTGAAGTCATCGTAACTTCCAACTCTGTATTTGCTGCCGGGCACGAGTTCGCAGCCCAAATTCGCAAAGGAGTGCAGTCATGAGCAAATTAACTTGCAAGGTTGGTTACGTTAATCCGCGTTATGTGAGCTTTGCAGATTTTCTTCGCCAGGGCCGCGTTGACGTGCTGGCAAAGCAACTTGCTGAGCGTCTTGAGATTGAAGCTGGCAGCCATAGTGAAGCCGTTGATTTCGTTAAGCAGGTTCTAATCGATATCGCCGCTGACGACATAGGTGTGAAAAATATCGACGAGCCACGGGAAAGTTGGCGTTCACAATTCGACGTAAAAGGAGCCGCCCAATGAGCAACATCGACAAACAGGCGCTGATTGCAAAAATCAAAAAGCAGACAGAAAGCTATGACACTGTGGTGCTTCGTTTGGATGAAGCTAATTCGCTGCTGGATGAGCTGGAAGCCAAAGACGCGAAAATAACCAATCTTACCGCCGAACGCGATGCTCTTCGTGAAGGCGAGATGGGCAACGCCAAGCATAGTAATACACGGGCAGCGGCCGATATCTATTTCCAACTGGTCGAGGAGTGCGAAATCCCTGCTGGCGGATCACTGGTTGAGTATGTAAGCGAACTGCGTGAACGCGCCGCCATGCTTCAGGGTGCCGAACCTGTAAGTAATCGTGATGAGTTGCCAGATGGTTGGGTGGCTTGCAGTGAGCGGATGCCGAATAAGCTAATTCCGGTCATGGTGGCGTACGCAGACGGAGAGATGTGGTCTGCTATCTGGACCGGAACGAAATGGGACGATGGGACTGAATTCCCCGACCCACACGCAGTCACTCATTGGCAAGAGATGCCAGCAGCACCGCAGCAGGAGTAATTATGTCAGCAGAAACCTTGTCGTATCAATGCAGAGACTCCCATTCGCAGGAAGAGGTGCTAGCTACATACGAGTGGCAGGCATTGTACTTTGAAAGCATATTTCATCATGAAATGGCGGAAGCTTGCAGACAGGCAGCAATAATAGTTTCAGCATCACCGCAGCAGGAGGAGTGATGTACGACAAATATCACCTTAGCCGATGCGATGCCATGGAATGGCTTTCTGAGCACTATCCGGTGTTTCCTGCATCGATGCCTGATGTGCCGATGCGTGTCGAGTGGTGCAGCGAAAATCTGTTTAAAGGATGGGCATTCATAATTCTACTGGACGGCACGCTGGCATTCGCTGACTGCCTGTCGCCATGCATCCGCGCTGAAGATATGGATGGCTTCAGGATGCCGGAGATACAGATATGACCTCCCAATTCGACGCATAACAAACCCGCAGCCAGCGGGTTTTTCTTTATCCGGAGCGCTTATGCAACTTAACCAAGTGGCTGCCGTCATCATGGTTCTTATTGCATGGATGGCTATCTCTTCACTCATTCACATGTCAGAGGGCTTGTTATGGCTAAATTTGCTGTGGGAGCGTTAGTGCAGCTTAAGTCTGGAGGCGTCAGAGGGATGGTTGAGAGCCAGATTGAACCGGATAGCGACCATCCTAAAGCGTGGGTGAAATGGGATGATGGCAACTACTCGGTGCATCACGAACACGAACTTCGCGCGGCTACTGTTGATGAGCCTCGCGTGTATAAGAAATTAGCGTAAGGAGATGAATGATGAGACCTATTTTGTTGTATATGCAGGAGAATAAAGAACTGGAATTATCAAAGAATGCGGCGATTGCATCGGCCAGAAAGACAGAATGGGATGGCGAGGGATTGCCTCCGATTGGAGCAGACGTGCAATGCATCTGCAACCAATTCCCAAGTGAAGGGCAAGAGAAGTTGCTGGGTAAAATCCTGTATTCTGGTGAGTACACCATCCTTCATACCTACAAGACCAACGAGCAACATCATGTTCCCGTCGAGAGCGTACTCATGACAAAGCATTGGTCAATTACTCCTATCCGCTCAGAAGCAGATAAGAAGCGAGATGAGTCTATTGGTGCACTATCTGAATACACCCTTGCAGACGAGGCTAGAGATATTTACGACGCTATAGCAGCCGGAAAGATTCCACACATCCGCATCGACTAGACCGCCGCACAGGCGGTTTTTATTGGAGATAGATAATGTCAGTCAGTGAAGAAATAACAATTGAAGGTGGCTGCGTTTATGAGTCACAGAATATTGATGGTGACAATTCAAAGTTTATCGTTACGGCTATTGGGCTTGACCATGTGCTGTTTGCTGACTTTCCAATGATTAATTTTAACGGAAGTTATCTTGAGTATTGCGCAACAAGGAAAGAATTTCAGAAGCGATTCAAACTATCGGAGTAACCATGGAATCACACAGCCTCACACTCGATGAGGCCTGTGCATTTCTCAAGATATCAATTGGAGACAGCAATGAGCGACACACTCATGCCGATCACCGATGTGTGCGCGGCAACCGGCTACAAGAAGCCAACCATTTACGAATGGATGCGCGACGGAAAATTCCCGCGTCCGGTAAAAATAGGAAGAAGCGTCAGGTGGCCTTCCAGTGAAGTCGATGCATGGATAAGGGATAAAATCACTTCTTGTCCGCGATCAGGTCAGCAATAACACCACCCCACCACTCCATCATTTCCCTTCTCTCTTTCATATACTCCGCATGGTTATACGCGGCAGCTACTCTATTCTTTTGCTGATGCGCCAGTTGTGCCTCTATCACTTCTGGCCTGAAGCCTTGCTCATATAAAGCGGTGGATGCCGTGGCACGGAAGTCATGTCCGGTTATCTCACCGCTTGCAAATCCCTGATACTCGATAGCGCGGTTAATGGTGGTTTTTGCGATAGGCTGACCTGGCTTTGACGGACTTGGGAAGAGGTATTCTTTATCACCGGTCAAAGGTTTAAGTTCCTCAAGCAATGCGATAACATGCTCACACAACGGAACGCGATGTTCACGGCGTTTTTTCATAACTTCTTTCGGGATTATCCATTCTGTCTTTTCAAAGCTGATATCTTCCCACCTTGCAAACCTAAGCTCCTGTTGACGCACGAATGTCATAACCAGCATTTTTATGCAGATGACCATAACGGGGCTTTTGTAATTCCTGAGCGCAACGAATAGCTGACGAAGTTCTTCTGTGGTGGCTGGCCTTGCATGCGTTGTAGGCTTCTGCATCACTGCTCCCCTTAGCGCATAAGAAGGGTCAACTTCCGCTCTCAGCGTAGCTACCGCATAGCAAAATACAGCCGAACATATCTGCCTCACCTTTCCGGCAGAATAGGCGTTGCCAGCTTTCTCCAGTGAGCGCATTAAGGCGAGTATGTGCGCTGCCTTAACGTCCTTAACGGGTATCTTTCCAATGGACGGCAGGATGTGCTTGTCAAGGAACCCTCGGTTAACTATCTGCGTCTTCTCTGCCCACGTCTGACACTTGCGCTCATACCACTCTTCAGCGATGGATTTGAATGTGTTCTCTGCATCCCCCATCACCATAAGCTTTTCGGTGTCTTTGACAATGGTCGGATTTTTCCCCTGTTTCACCTGTTCTCGAGCCCACTCTCTTTCTCTTCTGGCATCAGCAAGGGAAACGCCTGGGTATTCTCCAATCGTGTATCGACCATCTTTTTTTGGTGTAAGCCAGAACCGGTAGCGCCATATTTTGGCACCGGTAGGTCTGATATCCAGATAGAGACCCTGCCCATCCTGAAGCGAGTAAGGCTTCTCCTGAGGTTTAGCATTTCTGATTTTTGTGTCGGTTAATGGCATGGCAACAGGACAAGGTGAGAAATTTGTCCGGTAGGTTATCCGGTTTTTATCCGTCTCTCAATGGACGTTGGCATAACTCGACATAAACGTGAGGGGTAAAGCATGTGGTGGGAATGGTGACGGGCATAATGTGACATAACTACACATTATTCAGTGAGGATAAGCCAGTAAGAGACGCATATCACATCCTGTAAAGTTGGTGTCGCGTTGAAAGGGAAATGAAAGGTTATTGTTTTAACAATCACGCAACGGAACCGCTACAAGGTGGTTCACATAATCAGAAAAAAACCAGTACCCGTACCCCCGGATCGCCGGCGTGAGGATAAACGATGAAAAAACAATTACTTTCAACGATTGCTGCAAGCGTTTTAATGTTGAGTGCCTCTGTTGTCCAGGCGCAGGACGCCCCGTCCCGCACCGAATGTATCGCTCCGGCCAAACCGGGCGGCGGTTTCGATCTCACCTGCAAGTTGATTCAGGTCAGCCTGCTGGAGACGAAGGCCATTGAAAAACCGATGCGCGTGACCTACATGCCAGGCGGCGTGGGCGCGGTGGCCTATAACGCGATTGTCGCGCAACGTCCGGCGGAAGCCGGCACGGTGGTGGCCTTCTCCGGCGGCTCGCTGCTTAACCTCTCCCAGGGCAAGTTTGGCCGCTACGGCGTGGATGACGTGCGCTGGCTGGCCACCGTCGGTACCGACTACGGCATGATTGCCGTGCGAGCAGATTCCCCGTGGAAATCCCTGAAGGATTTGCTCACCGCCATGGAAAAAGACCCCAACAGCGTGGTGATTGGCGCAGGCGCCTCCATCGGCAGCCAGGACTGGATGAAAGCCGCCCTGCTGGCGCAGCAGGCGAAAGTGGATCCGCACAAAATGCGTTACGTGGCGTTTGAGGGCGGCGGTGAACCGGTGACGGCGCTGATGGGCAACCACGTGCAGGCAGTTTCCGGTGATCTCAGTGAAATGGTGCCCTACCTGAACGGCGATAAAATCCGCGTGCTGGCGGTCTTCTCCGAAAACCGTCTGCCGGGACAGCTGGCAAACGTGCCGACTGCAAAAGAACAGGGTTATGACCTCGTCTGGCCGATTATCCGCGGCTTCTTTGTCGGGCCAAAAGTGACCGATGCCGAATACCAGTGGTGGGTCGACACCTTTAACAAATTGCAGCAGACAGACGAATTTAAAAAGCAACGCGATCTGCGCGGGCTGTTTGAGTTCAACCTGAACGGCAAGCAGCTGGACGAGTATGTCAAAAAACAGGTGAATGACTACCGCGAGAAAGCAAAAGCGTTTGGCCTGGCCAAATAACCGGAGGCGCTATGAGCGATCGCATTTTTGCCGGGATCTGGTTGTTGCTCTGCATTGGCGGGATGTTCGTCGCCTGGCAGATCCACAGCGAATACAGCTATGAACCCGTGGGGCCCCGCCCCTTTCCAATGGGCATTGTCGGCCTGATGCTGCTTTGCTCGGTGGCCATGCTGTTACGCCACCCGGATACCGTAGAGTGGCCGCCTAAGCGCATTTTGCAGCGGCTGCTGGTGATGGTCATTGTGCTGCTGATGTATGCCTGGGGCTTTGAATGGCTCGGCTTCCCGGTGGCGACAGCCATCCTGACGATGGTCATCGGCACGCTGTTTAACGCCAGCCTGCCTGCGGCGGGGATCTCGGGCGTGGTGATGGGCATTTTCCTGTGGTACGCCTTTGACCGCCTGCTGGATGTGACGTTGCCGCTTGGCGCCTGGCTTAATTAACGGAGCACGCTATGGATACCTGGATTTACCTCTCACAGGGGTTCGCTGTGGCGATGACCCCGGAAAACCTGGTGATCGCCCTGATCGGCTGCTTCGTCGGGACGATCGTCGGTCTGTTGCCTGGACTTGGGCCTATCAACGGGGTCGCTATTTTGCTCCCGCTGGCGTTTGCCCTGCATCTGCCTGCGGAATCAGCGCTGATCCTGCTGGCGACGGTCTACATCGGCTGTGAATATGGCGGCCGAATCTCGTCAATACTGCTCAACGTGCCCGGAGATGCGGCGGCCATTATGACCGCGCTGGATGGTTACCCGATGGCGCGGCAGGGGCGCGGCGGCGTGGCGCTGTCTATTTCCGCCGTCAGTTCGTTCTTTGGCTCGCTGATTGCCATTGGCGGCATCATTCTGTTTGCGCCTGCGCTGGCCCAGTGGTCGCTGGCGTTTGGCCCGGCAGAATATTTTGCCCTGATGGTCTTCGCCATTGCCTGTCTCGGCAGCATGATGGCACAAAACCCACTGAAGTCGTTTTTGTCTGCGCTGATTGGCTTAGGGTTAGCCACCGTCGGCGTGGATGCCAACACCGGGGTCTATCGCTTTACCTTCGACAGCGTTCACCTGTCCGACGGCGTGCAGTTTATCGTGGTCGTGATTGGTCTGTTCTCTGTCTCTGAGATCTTACTGATGCTGGAACATACCAGCAGCGGGCAGACGCTGGTGCGTAAAACTGGCCGGATGCTCTTTAACGCCAAAGAGGGGGTGCAGTGTATCGGTACCACGCTGCGTTCAGCGGTCATTGGCTTCTTTGTTGGCATTCTGCCAGGCGCCGGGGCGACCATCGCCAGCGCCATCACCTACATGACGGAGAAAAAACTCAGCGGCAACAGCGACAGCTTTGGTAAAGGCGATATTCGCGGCGTCGCCGCACCCGAGGCGGCCAACAATGCCTCGGCCTGTGGCTCGTTTATTCCCATGCTGACGCTCGGCGTGCCCGGCTCCGGTACCACGGCGGTGATGATGGGGGCGCTGACGCTCTATAACATCACGCCAGGACCGGCGATGTTCACCGAACAGCCGGATATCGTCTGGGGGCTGATTGCGGCACTGCTGATTGCCAACGTAATGTTGCTGGTCATGAACATCCCGCTGATTGGCCTGTTCACCCGTATGCTGACCATTCCGCTGTGGTTCCTGGTACCCGCAATCGCGGCCGTCTCGGCGGTGGGGGTGTATGCGGTACACAGCACCACCTTCGACCTGATTCTGATGGTGGTGCTGGGGGTGTTCGGCTACATCTTGCGTAAAATGCACTTCCCGATGTCGCCGTTGATTCTGGGCTTTGTGCTGGGTGAGATGCTGGAGCAGAACCTGCGCCGCGCCCTGTCCATCAGCAATGGCGATGTCGCCATTCTGTGGGACAGCAATGTGGCGAAGATCCTGCTGGTGCTGGCTATTGTGGTGGTGGTCGTGCCGCCGGTGCTGCGCCTGCTGCGTCGTCAGCGTAAGCCGCAGCCCGATGTCGGCTAATTAACCTGACAGCTGGGCATTCACCCACTGTTTTAACGCCTGGCGGGAGATCTTAATCCCGCCATTTTTTAACTCCGCAGGCAGTACCAGCCAGTGCACGGGCTGCTCAAATCGCGCCAGTTTGCCCTGTACCCATTCCGGCAAGCGGGTAATATCCGTTCCCGGTTCACACTCCACCACCGCTACCGGACGCTGACCAAATTCGGCATCATTCAGCGGAACAATGAAGACCTGGCTGATGTGCGGATGGGTCGCGATAATCCGCTCAAGACTCTCCGGCTGAATGCCCTCGCCTCCGCTGAAAAAGAGGTTATCCATCCGACCGAGGATCGTCAGGCGACCGTCATGCAGTTCGCCGCGATCGCGGGTGGCAAACCAGCCCTCTGAATTCGTGAGCGGCAGCAACGCGCCGTCGCGCCAGTAGCCTGAGGCCATGCTTTGCGCCTTGATCCACACTTCACCGTTAACGACCTGCACCTCCCTGCCCGGCAATGCGCTGCCCACGTCCGGCTCACCGTCAGCCTCTTTCGCGCAGACGGTAGAGGCAAACTCCGTCAGGCCATAGCCACAAAACGTAGAAATACCCTGCGCGCGCGCCTGTTGCGTCAACTCAACGGGGATGGCGGCCCCGCCCAGCAGTACCGCTTTCAGTGCGATCCGCTGGTGGGTATTGAGCAGACGCCAGAGCTGGGTTGGCACCAGCGAGGCATGCGTACACCCCTGCAAGGCCTGCTCCAGCGGCTGCTTCTCGCGTACGGTTAAGCGCGCGCCAGCCTGCAGCCAGCGCCATAAGATCCCCTGCCCGGAGACATGAAACAGCGGCAGCGAAAGCAGCCAGTCGTCATCCTCGCCGTAGGGCATCAGCGCGAGGACGCCCTCAGCGCTGGCAAGATGCGCCCCGCAGGTATGAACGGCCGCTTTCGGCAGCCCGGTGGAGCCGGAGGTGAGCGTCATCGAGGCCAGCCGCTCAGGCTGCCATGCCACGCGGTATTCGCCGGACGGAGCATGCATGCTAAGCGCGGCGAGCCCGTCATAGTGACCGTCCAGCACCAGCGCAAAACGCAGCGTCATCTGAGGAAGTAATACCTCCAGCAGGGGATGCGGGAGCTGGGGATTAACCGGAAGAATTCGCGCGCCGCACTGGAGCAGCGCCAGCCATGCCAGCAGGGTCTGCGGGTGATTATGGGCGAGCAACAGCACGCCGTCATCCGCCTCTACGCCCTGCTGATGAAACCCTGCGGCCAGATTGTCGATGCGGGTGCAGAGCTGTTGCCAGCTCAGCACCTCGTCGTTGAGACGCAGAGCCGGTTTATCAGCACGCTGCTCGCGCCAGTGCCGCCACGGCCAGTCGCTAAAACTCATTGCAACGGCTCCAGCGCCTCAACGCCCGCGCACGGCAGCGCGTTCCCCGGCCACGGGCGAATGAGCTGGGTTTGCATCAGGTTTAACGTATCCAGCCCCGGGATGGTGTCGGGCGTTAACCAGGCGGCAATGCGCGCCAGCTGTGTCAGCCCAAGGCTGGATTCGATGGAGGAGCTGATCACCGCCGTCAGCCCTGCCTCATGCGCTGCCGCCACCTGTTCGCGCACCTTCGCCAGACTGCCCGTTAGCGTCGGTTTTATGACCACGGCGCTGACGCCAGGCTCGGCGCTAAAGGCAAAGTCCGCCTCGCGCAGGCTTTCATCCCAGGCGATGGCAATGCCGGTTTCTCGGGCAAAAGCGCGTGAATCCTCACGGGTTTTGCACGGCTCTTCCAGAAAAGCGATGCGGCTGCGGTACGCCGGGTTGACGTACTTCGCGAACTGCTGCGCCTTAAGCGGCGTCCAGGCGCGGTTGGCATCCAGACGCAGGCGCAGATCGGGGATCGCCTCCAGCAAGAGGTTAGCGACCATGCCGTCGCGTACCGCTTCGTAAAGACCGACTTTGATTTTCGCCACTTTCTCGCCGGGCATTGCGCTGAGCAAGGCAAACAGCTCGTCCGGATCGCCCGTGCAGAGCGGCGCGGCACGGTAATCGGCCTCATCAGGGAGGCTGCCGTCGAGCTCCGCGAGCGCGCAGCTGATGCCAAACGCGGCGGAAGGGAGATCGGGCAGCGGCGGATTCAGGCCTGTACGCCATTCCTCTACCCATGCCATCAGCGCAGCCTGCGCCTCCTCCAGCGACTCCAGGCTAAAGCCCGGCAGAGGCGAAATCTCGCCCCAGCCCTGCCCTTCGCCCTGCTGCAGTTGCACGAAGAAGCCATCACGGGTTTTTAACCGCCGTTCACGCAGCACCACGCCCGCGTCCATCGGTATCTGCCAGCGGTATACCTGCGCGCGACGCATTACGGGTTCCGTTTGTATTTACTGAAGTCCGGCTGGCGTTTTTCGTTAAACGCGTTGCGCCCTTCCTGACCCTCTTCGGTCATGTAGAACAGCATGGTGGCGTTACCCGCCAGCTCCTGCAGCCCCGCCTGACCGTCACAGTCAGCGTTCAGGGCCGCTTTCAGGCAGCGCAGCGCCATTGGGCTGTTCTGCAGCATTTCGCGACACCAGCGAACGGTCTCTTTTTCGAGATCGGCAATCGGCACCACGGTGTTAACCAGGCCCATATCCAGCGCTTCCTGGGCGTTATACTGACGGCACAGGAACCAGATTTCGCGGGCTTTTTTCTGACCAACAATGCGCGCCATGTAAGAAGCCCCCCAGCCGCCGTCAAAGGAGCCGACTTTCGGGCCCGTCTGACCGAAGATGGCGTTCTCTGCGGCAATGGTCAGATCGCACATCATGTGCAGCACGTGACCGCCGCCGATGGAGTAGCCTGCCACCATGGCCACCACGGGTTTTGGGCAGGTACGGATTTGACGCTGGAAATCAAGCACGTTCAGGTGATGGGTACCCGCATCGTCCTGGTATCCGCCGTAGTCACCGCGTACTTTCTGATCGCCACCGGAGCAGAACGCTTTTTCGCCTTCCCCGGTCAGGACGATAACGCCGATGTTGTCGTCATAGCGCGCATCCGCCAGGGCCTGAATCATCTCTTTTACGGTCAGGGGACGAAAGGCGTTACGCACCTGCGGACGATTAATGGTGATTTTGGCGATACCGTCAGCCGATTTGTGGTAACGAATGTCGGTGTAACCTTCGGAGCAGTCTTGCCATTCAACCGGTGCATAGAGCATGTTTTCATCAGGATAGATCATAGAGTGTCCTTTATTCGACGACGCAGTATCTGAGCCAGACTCGCGCTAACCGCCCCGGGATTTTCCCGGTGGGCGTTGTGTCCGGCGTTTGGAATGACATGGCGAACAGCGTTCAGTTCAGCGGCCAGGGCCGCGAACTTCTCGTCACGTTCGCCATAGAGATAATCAAAAGGGAAATGTCGCGCGCTGAGGGCGGCACGCAGGTCTGGTTGCACGGCGAGCGAGGTTGCCTCGAGCATCATCGCCAGGTTTGTGCCCGCGTTGCGACAGCGCAGGGCGATGAGCGCCCTGCGCTGGCTGTCCGTCAGGGAGGCAAAGACAGGCTGTTGATACCAGTCGGCAAAGACGTTTGAGAGGGGCTGCGTGCGAAAACGCTGCGCCCACAGATGGTCGGATGCTGCTCTTGCCTCTCGTGCTGCGACCCCCTTCAGGCCCGGATGTCCACCTTCCACGATGATGCCGCAAAGCCCCGCAGGATCCTGACAGGCATGAAACATCGCAATACGGCCGCCAAGGGAGTACCCCACCAGCCAGTAGTTAAGTATGTTGTAACTAACAAGGGTTCGGGTAAGCACGTCACTCATTTCTTTGAACCCCGTGACGGCCATACTGGCGGACCGGCCATGCCCCGGCAGGTCGAGATAAAGCCGGGGATAATCGCTGAGCGCCTCGCCGACCGTCTGCCACTCGCGGCAATCGCCAGAAAATCCATGCAAAAAGACCAGCCAGGGGTAACCTGGCTTACCGGCCTGTTGCGCGCCTGCGAGGATCACAGGTGGCTCACCTGCGCCAGCAGACTTTGCAGCTTCTGCGCACCGTCAGCCTCGTTGACGACCAGTTCAATCAGCGTTGCACCGGGCTGTCGCCAGGCGCTGCTCAGGGCTGCATCCAGCGCTTCCCAGTTTTCCGGGCGGTGGTATTTCAGATTAAACATCGCTGCGGCATGTTCAAACTGCACGTTCTGCGGCATCAGGTAGAAGCGCTCGCGTTCGCTCTGCGGTGTCGGCAGCAAGGAGAAGATCTGCCCGCCGTTATTGTTGACCACAATCAGCACAAACGGCGCCGACACCTGCCGCAGCAGCGCCAGCGCATTGAGATCGTACAGCGCTGAAAGATCGCCCACGATCGCCAGCGTGGATTTCGCGCTGGCTCGCTGCACACCCGCCGCCGTGGAGATCAGCCCGTCAATGCCGCTGGCTCCCCGGTTACTGTAGACCGGATAGCCTGCAGGCAGTTTTGAGAACGCATCAATCAGACGCACCACCAGGCTGTTGCCGACAAACAGTTGCCCCTGCTCCGGCAGATACCGGTAAATACGGTGCGCCAGCTCCGCTTCACCAAATTCTTCGCATTGTGCACGGGTCAACTCCCACGCCTGACGCGACAGCGCCGGGATCTCAACGGCCCATGGGGCGCGCTTTTCCGCCGGGTGGAGCGCCAGCCAGGCGTCAATGTCGCTCACCAGACGACGGCCGCGATGGTGCGCCGGATCGAGCCGCCCTTCCAGCGGATCCACCAGCCAGTACTCTTCCGGGCTACAGGTTGCCTGCCACTGCAGTAACCGTTTGCCGGTCAGGCTTGCGCCCAGCTGAACCACAATCTGCGCCTGCGCCAGTTCAGTCACCGCTTTCGCATTCCCGAGCCAGAGATCGGCACACGGCAGCGGCTGCCCGGTCTGGGACAGCACGTCGCCAATCAGCGGCCAGCCAAGGGTGTGTGCCCATTCGGCCACCTGCCTGCCTTCGGCGGCGCTCATGCGCCCGGCAATAACCACGCCGCGTTTTTGTCGCCAGAAAAACCAGTCACGTTGCTTTGCGCTCTCAAGGTGTGTCTGCTCGCGCAGCCACGGCTTTTCGCTCTCCCACCAGTCGCCAAGCTGCTGCTGCCAGGCAAGACCGGTGTCGTCCATTTCGCCATACAACGGCTCGGCAAACGGACAGTTAATATGTAACGCCCCGCTGCGCAACGTCTCCATGGTGTGATCGACGGTCGAGACCAGCCAGCTTGCGGGAATGTCCTGCGTGGGTCGGGGTAACGAAACCGTCTGCGAAGGATGCGAGGCAAAGAGGCCCGGCTGACGAATAGCCTGGTTCGCTCCGCAGTCAATAAGCTCGGGCGGGCGATCGGCCGTCAGCAGAACCAGTTTCTCACCGGTCAGCCCGGCTTCGATAAGGGCCGGATAGAGGTTTGCCACGGCAGTACCGGAGGTGACGATCACCGCCACCGGTTCCTTGCTGACCTTTGCCAGCCCCAGAGCCAGGTGGCCCAGGCCGCGCTCGTCAAAATGGGTGTGGTGAATAAATGCCCGGTTCTCTGCTGCCGCCAGCGTCAGCGGTGTGGAGCGTGAGCCCGGCGCAATACACACATGCCTGACGCCATGGCGAGTCAGGGCTTCAAGGATCACCGTCGCCCAGCGTCGGTTAAAAGAACTTACTGACATGAGATTGTCCGGTATCAAGAATGCGACACAGTATAAATAATAGAAAAAAATAGAATTTTGATATGAATCGGGATTGCGCGAATCAGTACTAATCCTTCAGGAGCAGAGAGCGCAAGCCTGCGGCTTTATTTTCGATCTCCTGCCATTCCTGTTCCGGATCGGAACCGCTGACGATCCCCGCCCCGGCGTAAAGACGGACGGTGGCGTCATGGACGCGTGCCGAGCGCAGGGCCACGCAGAACTCGCTTTGTTCTGGCGACAGATATCCGGCGGATCCGGCATACCACTCCCGGTCGAAAGGTTCAACGCGGTGTATGAATTCGCGTGCTGGCTGGCGCGGTAACCCGGCAACCGCAGCCGTCGGCTGCAACACATGCAGACATTGCTCATCATCCGCATGCTTGAGCTCGGTCCAGATGCAGCGGCGAAGATGCTGCACTTTGCGCAACCGCATAACCTGTGCTGGCAGGACCTCCAGCGTCCGGGTATGGTGCTGCAGCCGCTGGCAGATATCCTCTACCACCAGCATGTTTTCACGCTGGTTTTTATCATCGTTCATCAGCCAGTCGCCCAGAAGGCGGGCCTGCTTGTCGTCGGGATGGCTGGCGACGGTACCGGCCAGCGCTTCGGTACGCAGCAGGTTGCCGCGCCGCCGCCACAGGCGTTCAGGTGTGGAGCCAAGAAACGCGTTGCTGGCATCGAAAACCATGCAGAAATGATAGCAGTTCAGATTCAGGGCACGGCTGGCCGCCATCAGCGCCACGGCATTCACCGGCTGACTGAACTGCAGATCGGTTGCCCGGGCGAGCACCACCTTTTCGACTTCGCCGCGCGCAATGGTCTCTGTCGCCTGACGGATAAGGCGCAGCCATTCCGGTTTTTGCGGCTGATGGGTCTCCTGCACTACCTGGGCGGAGAGCGGGCGGATTGGGCGGGCATCGCGAAGCTGCTGTAAGAACGCCAGCGCCGCGTCGGCATCCTCCTGAAGGGAGCGGTCACTCCACAGCTGCAGACGCAACGTGGCGGTCCCGGCAGAACGTCGCCACAGCAGGCGGGGTAAAAAGAGACTGCCCTGCTCCGGGGTGAAGGCATTCAGGCCGCAGATCCGCGTGTCGTTCGCTACAGGCTGTTGCTGTAAAAACTGCGAAGCCTGAGCCAGGGAGGAAAAATGGATGACGGCGCCCAGCGCAGCCAGCTCTTCATCACCGTTACGCTGCTGCCAGTAAAACTGGGGAAAGAGGCACTGAGCACCAAGCCAGGCGAGAGGGTCGAAAGCGTCGTTTAACGGGAAAGAGACGTCAACGTGACGTAAGCCGGGTGTAGCGGGTAACGCTTGCGCAAGCTGAGTACGCAGACGTTCCAGCGCGTTGGAAATCGAATGCACGCGAACCTCTCCCTGTAAAAACGCTTAGTATACGGGGTACCATCAGAAATATCAGTACCCACGTATAGGGAGGGGTTAAGCGTCCGATTCAGGGGTTAACGACGGGCCAGAAGCAGCCCCAGCACCAGACCCACCGCCGCACCGACACCAATGCCTTGCCACGGTTTTTCATGGACGTAATCATCGGCGCGATACACCGCTTTTTTTGCGCGGTAGTAGTAATTGTCGGACGCATGGCTGACGCGGGTTTTGACATCATGTAGCGCCTGTTCGGCACGTGCCTTGAGTTCGATATATTTCTGATCGGCAGGGTCGCCGGACGAACGTAACACCTCTTCCAGCGTTTCGCTCAGTAACGTCAGGTCGTCATCGACACGGGTATCCCAGGATTGAAATGACATATTTTTCTCCATGTTAGTACACCAGTCCGCTAACTATAGCCAACGACCTGCCATTACGCCTGTTTCACTTCCCGCGCCATACCGATATGAGGAATGCCGTCTTCGTCGTACACGTCCGTGACCGGCATAAAGCCAAAGTGGCCGTAGAAAGACTGAAGGTGCGCCTGTGCGCCAAGGTATAACGCCTTGTCTGGCCACTGTTTTTGGCATGCCTCCAGCGTTTTTTCCATCAACTGATAGCCCAGTTTTTCACCGCGCGCCTTGCCGCTAATAATGACGCGACCAATAACGACAGGCTCAAAATCGTCCTCGCTTTTCAGAATCCTCGCATACGCCACCAGCTCGTTATCCCTCCAGCCGAGAATATGGCGGTTCTCGCCCACCAGATCATCACCATCGATGTCCTGATACGGGCAGGTTTGTTCCACAACAAACACTTCGCAGCGCAGTTTGAGCAGGGCGTACAGTGTCTGAACGGTGAGTTCACTATGGTGTAAATCTTGCCACTGGATCATGTCGGTCTCCTTCCTGGGTTCATCACGTTATACTAAACCCTCCCCCATTCGGCAAAGGGCTGATTACGTTATGGAACTGATTTTTCTGGGTACGTCCGCTGGCGTGCCAACACGCACACGAAACGTGACCGCGATCCTGCTGGATCTGCAGCACCCAACCCGTGGCGGACTGTGGCTGTTTGACTGTGGCGAAGGAACGCAGCATCAACTGTTACACACCGCTTATCATCCCGGTAAGCTGGATAAGATCTTTATCACGCATCTGCATGGCGATCACCTGTTTGGCCTGCCGGGCCTGCTGTGCAGTCGTTCGATGGCGGGTAATGCCAACCCGCTGACGATTTACGGGCCGGCGGGTACTGGTGAGTTTGTTGAAACCACGCTGCGCCTGAGCGGGTCATGGACGGATTATCCGCTGGAGGTGATTGAGATAACCGAGGGGCTGGTTTTGGATGACGGGGACTATACCGTCACCGCCCGGCCGCTGAATCATCCGGTTGAGTGCTATGGCTACCGCATCGAAGCGCATGATAAGCCCGGCGCGCTCGACGCCGCTGCGCTGATTGCCGATGGTGTGAAGCCCGGACCGCTTTTCCAGCGACTGAAACAGGGCGATACCGTCACGCTTGAGGACGGTCGCACGATTAATGGCCAGGACTATCTCGCCCCACCGCAGCCAGGGAAAAAACTGGCGATTTTTGGCGATACCGCGCCCTGCCCTGCGGCCCTGCAACTGGCGCGAGAGGTGGATGTGATGGTGCACGAAGCCACGCTTGAAACGGCGATGGAAGAGAAAGCCAACAGCCGGGGTCACAGCTCAACACGTCAGGCGGCGGCGCTTGCCCGTGAAGCGAACGTTGGAAGATTGATTGTCACCCATGTCAGCTCGCGCTATGACGCCCACGGCTGTGAAAAACTGCTGGCAGAGTGCCGCGACGTGTTCCCGGCGTGTGAGCTGGCCAACGATTTCACTAAGGTCAGCGTTTAGTCCTTCATTTTTCTCTCAGGATGCCGATAACGATTAAAAGGGCAGCATTTCACTTGAGGGTAGAATGGATAATTTCCAGAAAGATATTGATGACAGGGCAAATCTCACCCTGTCGAATCGTTTTGAGCTGTTGCTGTTCCGTCTGGGCACGTCTCTGAATGAAAATAAATCCGAGCTGTTTGGCATTAACGTCTTTAAGCTGCGTGAAATTGTGCCGATGCCGGAGTTCACCAAACCCGCAGGGATGAAGTCCCCGCTGATGGGGATGGTGAATATCCGCGATCAGGTGATCCCGGTGATCGACCTGGCCGCGGTGGCGGGCTGTAAGCCGACGACGGGGCTCAACATCCTGCTGATCACCGAATATGCCCGCAGCGTGCAGGCGTTTGCGGTGGAATCGGTTGAGAACATCATGCGCCTCGACTGGAAGCAGGTCCACGCGGCGGAAACCGCCGTCAGCGGACGTTACATCACCAGTATCGCCTGTCTGGACGAAAAGACCGATACCAACGAGCTGGCGATGGTGCTGGACGTTGAGCAGATCCTGTATGACATCACGCCGGCCAACCACGATCTGCACGCCACGAATCTGCAGACCACTAAGTTCCACATCAAGCCTGGCGCTGTGGCGATTGTGGCGGAAGATTCCAAAGTTGCGCGCTCCATGCTGGAGAAGGGTCTGCAGGCTATGGAGATCCCGGCGCAGCTGCATATCACCGGTAAAGACGCATGGGAGAAAATTGGCGTGCTGGCCGCGCAGGCGCAGGCTGAAGGGGTGCCGATCACCGATAAAATTGCCCTGGTGCTGACCGACCTCGAAATGCCAGAGATGGACGGTTTCACGCTGACGCGCAAAATCAAAACCGATCCGCTGCTGAAAGATATTCCTGTTGTGATCCACTCTTCGCTTTCGGGCAACGCCAACGAAGATCATATTCGTAAAGTGAAGGCCGACGGCTACGTGGCGAAGTTTGAGCTGAACGAGCTGTCGTCGGTGATTGAAGAGGTGCTGGACCGTTCGATGAAGAAGATTGACGGGCCGTTGATTAGCAGGAAACAGCTGGCTTAAGTCTGGTGCGGGCTGGTGCCCTCACCCCGCCCCTCTCCCACAGGGAGAGGGCGAAAACCATAAAAAAACCCGCCGAGGCGGGTTTTTTGCTTTTACATCAGCGGCATTGCTCGCTGCACGATATCAATCAGCGGCTGCGGATAGATACCGAAGATCAGCACCAGCAGCGCGGAGATCAGCACCACAATACCACCGGCGCTGTACTGCCAGTTGCCTGGTGCGTCGCGGTTGAGTTGCTGAGGCGCGCTCAGATACAGGCTCACGGCCACACGCAGATAGTAGTACAGACCGATTGCCGAGCCGATAACCACGCCCGCAGTCAGCCACCACAGGTGCGCCTGCACACCGACAGCCAGCACGTAGAACTTACCGATGAAGCCCAGCGTCATTGGGATACCCGCCAGAGAGAGCATCATCACGGTCATCACCGCAGACAGGATCGGACGGTGCCAGAACAGGCCACGGTAGGAGAACAGTGAATCTGCATCCGGGCCACGGTACGGGCTGGACATCAGGCTCACCACGCCGAACGCGCCGAGGCTGCTGAACAGGTAACCGGCCAGGTAAACGCCTACGGTTTCCATCGACATCTCACCGCTCTGCAGCGCAATCAGTGCCACCAGCAGGTAGCCCAGATGAGAGATGGAGGAGTAACCCAGCAGACGTTTAATGTTGGTCTGGCTCAGCGCCATCAGGTTACCGAAGATGATGGAGACGAACGCGATAATCCCCAGCACCGTGCGAACTGCTTCGCTGTCACCTACCGGTGCGTACAGGAACAGGCGCATGACCACACCGAAGATAGCGATTTTGCTCGCCGTCGCCAGGAAGGTAGAAACCGGCGCCGGTGCGCCCTGGTAAACATCCGGGGTCCACAGGTGGAACGGAACCAGAGAGAGTTTAAAGCCGAGGCCAACAATCATCATGCCCAGACCCGCCAGCAGCAGCGGCTCGTGCAGCATGCCGTCGCCGAGGCTCTTACCAAGCGCCATAAACGAAAGGTTACCGGTCTGCGCGTACAGCAGCGCAATACCAAACAACAGGAAGGACGAGGCAGCAGCAGACAGGATGGTGTACTTGATGCTCGCTTCCAGAGAGCGCTTCTGACGGAAGGCGTAACCAATCAGGCCGAACAGCGGCAGAGAGATCAGCTCAATGCCGAGGAACAGCGCAGCCAGATGGTTTGCATTCGCCAGCAGAATGCCGCCGAGTGCGGCAATCAGTACCAGCAGGTAAAACTCTTCTTTGTTGTCGTTGTAGCCTTCGAGCCACGGATAGGCAAAGGTACAGGTCGCCAGGCTCGCCAGCAGAACCAGCCCCGTGTACAGCATGGCATAGCCGTCAACGCGCATCAGCGGGGTGACGTCCATCGCCCCGCCCTGGCCAACAAACCAGAGAGAGACTAACGCGGCGTTCAGTCCGATGACCGACAGCGTGGCATTCAGGAAGTGATTGCGTCGCCACGCAATGGAGAGCATCACAACCACCACCGTCAATCCGACGATCAGCAGCGGTAGCAGCGCGATCAGTTGTTGTGGAGTTATTGTCATGGCGAATTACGGCCTTGTAGTAGAAGCAGAATTAACAAACCACTGCTGGATATTACCCATCGCGGAGTGCGAGGTATCCAGAATCGGCTGCGGGAAGAAGCCCAGCAGCACCAGCAGTACGACCAGCAGCAGGATGATGAACAGCTCACGCAGCGACATCCCCGGCAGTTCTTGTGCAGCAATTTCGCTCTTCGCTTTACCGAAGTAAGCACGGTGCAGCATCGCCAGCGAGTAGACGGACGCGAACACCAGACCAAAGGTGGAGATGACGGTAATCATCGGTACCACTTTGAAGCTGCCGAACAGAATCATAAATTCGCCGACGAAGTTACCGGTACCTGGCATACCCAGGGTCGCCACCGCGAAGAACATGGACAGCGCCGGCAGCCACTTAATTTTGCTCCACAGACCGCCCATCATACGCATGTCACGGGTGTGCAGACGTTCGTACAGCTGACCACAGAGGATGAAGAGACCGGCTGCGGACAGACCGTGCGCAATCATCTGGATCACCGCGCCCTGGTACGCCAGCTGGCTGCCGGTGTAGATAGCAATCAGCACGAAGCCCATGTGGGAAACGGAGGTGTACGCAATCAGACGTTTGATGTCGTACTGCGTGAATGCCATCCAGGCACCGTAGAAGATACCAATCACACCCAGCCACATGGCAATCGGTGCGAACTCAGCGGACGCGTTCGGGAACAGTGGCAGCGCGAAACGCAGCAGACCGTAGGCTGCCGTTTTCAGCAAGATGCCCGCCAGGTCAACAGAACCTGCGGTTGGCGCCTGAGAGTGCGCGTCTGGCAGCCAGCCGTGCAGCGGTACTACCGGCATTTTCACCGCGAAGGCGATGAAGAAGCCGAGCATCAGCAGGTATTCCACACCGTGAGACATCGGGGTCTTCAGCAGGTCTTCGTAGTTGAAGGTCCAGACACCGGTCGCATTGTGGTGCACAAACACCAGCGCCAGAATGGCAATCAGCATCACCAGACCACTCGCCTGGGTATAGATGAAGAACTTAGTGGCCGCCGTGATACGCGTTTTACCGTCGGACGCCTTATGGCCCCACAGCGCGATCAGGAAGTACATCGGCACCAGCATCATCTCCCAGAAGAAGAAGAACAGGAACATGTCGATGGCAAGGAACACGCCGATTACGCCGCCCAGGATCCACATCAGGTTCAGGTGGAAGAAGCCCTGGTATTTTTCGATTTCTCGCCAGGAGCAAAGTACCGCCAGAACGCCGAGCAGACCGGTCAGCACCACCATCAGCAGCGACAGACCGTCTATCGCCAGGTGGATCGTAATGCCGAAACGTGGGATCCACGGCAGGATAAACTCAGACTGCCACTGCGGAATGCCCGCAGACTGGGTCAGGGAGTAGCCACCCTGCAACCAGAGTTGCAGACCAAGCGCGAGCGTCAATCCCATGGTGATCAGCGCGATCCAGCGCGGCATCTTCACGCCAAAGCGTTCAGTCTGCCAGCACAGGAAGCCGCCGATGAAGGGAATTAATATTAGCCAGGGTAGTAACATGGCGATTTACATTCCTTTTTAAGGCCCCCAGCAGGGGCCTGATTTTCAACGAATTCGAATAAAATTCACTTTACGATCAACGCAACACCATCAGTAGCGCCAGCACGACAACCGCACCGATGCTCATGGACGCCACATACCAGCGCAGGTAACCGTTCTCGCTGTACAGCAGGCCTTTACCTGCAAAGCGGGAGAGGATCGCCGGGATATTCATCAGGCTGTTCAGTGGGTCGCGCTTCAGCAGCCACGCAATGCCCAGGAACGGCTTAACGAAGATCATGTCGTACAGCCAGTCGAAGCCCCACGCGTTGTACCACCAGGTGCCCAGCAGGCGGCCTGGCGCACTGTTGGCAACGGCAGTCACCAGCGTGCGTTTGCCCAGCCACAGCCATGCAGCAATCAGGATACCCGCGATAGCGACCACACCAGAGGTGATTTCAAGCGTCAGAACGCGGCCGTGCTCAAGCTCGGTGGTGTCTGGCAGTACACCCTGCAGCGGCGGCACAATCATCGCGCCAACGAAGGTGGACAGGACCAGCAGCACAATCAGCGGCAGGTGGTGAGTAATCCCCTTCCCTGCGTGAGCGTGAATTTGTTCTTTACCGTGGAATACGATGAAAATCATACGGAAGGTATACAGGGAGGTCATGAACGCACCGACCAGACCCGCAACCATCAGATTGATATGACCATTCGCCATGGCACCGGCAAGGATTTCGTCCTTACTGAAGAAGCCCGCGGTAATTAGCGGCAGTGCCGCCAGCGCCGCGCCGCCCACCAGGAAGCAGACATACACCAGCGGGATGGACTTACGCAGTCCGCCCATCTTGAAGATGTTCTGCTCGTGATGGCAGGCCAGGATCACGGAACCGGATGAGAGGAACAGCAGCGCTTTAAAGAACGCGTGCGTCATCAGGTGGAAAATCGCCGCGTCCCACGCCTGAACGCCCAGCGCCAGGAACATGTAGCCAATCTGGCTCATGGTGGAATAAGCAAGAACGCGTTTGATGTCGGTCTGCACCAGCGCGGCAAAGCCTGCCAGCACCAGCGTGACCGCACCGACGATACCCACCAGATGCAGAATTTCCGGGGTCATCAGGAACAGGCCATGGGTACGCGCAATCAGATACACACCGGCGGTAACCATGGTCGCGGCGTGGATCAGCGCGGAGACAGGGGTTGGACCCGCCATCGCGTCGGCCAGCCATGTCTGCAACGGCAGCTGTGCAGATTTACCCACAGCACCACCCAGCAGCATCAGCGTTGCCCACCACAGCATGTTGTTGCCTGCGGCGAAGTGTGCCGGCGCCAGTTCCACCATTTCGCGGAAGTTCAGCGTGCCCAGTTCGTTGTAGAGAATGAACAGCGCGAACGCGAGGAAGACGTCACCCACACGGGTCACGACGAACGCTTTCATGGCCGCTGCGCCATTCTTCGGATCGGTGTAGTAGAACCCGATCAGCAGGTACGAACAGAGACCCACGCCTTCCCAGCCCAGATACATCAGCAGCAGGTTATCGGCCAGCACCAGAACCACCATGCTGGCGATAAACAGGTTGGTGTAGGCGAAGAAGCGGGAGTACCCCTCTTCACCGCGCATGTACCAGGAGGCGAACATGTGGATCAGGAAGCCCACGCCGGTCACCACGGAGAGCATGGTCAGCGAGAGACCATCCAGCACCAGGTTAAAACCGATGTTGAAATCACCGACCGACATCCAGGTCCACAGCGGCACGCTGAAGGCCTGACGCCCGTTGTTGAAGAAATCGATACCCGCATACGCTGTTACCAGCGCAGCCAGACCGACAGATCCCATGCCGACGGTCGCAGACAGATTCTCAGACCAGCGGCCGCGAGAAAACGCCAGCAGCACGAAGCCAATCAGCGGAAAAATAATGGTTAAGGCAAGCATGTTCATCCACGCAACTCACTTACTGAATCGATGTTCAGGTTCTGGCGGCGACGATGGAGCTGCAGCAACAGCGCCAGGCCAATACTCGCTTCGGCAGCCGCGAGGCTGATGGCGAGAATGTACATCACCTGACCATCGGTCTGGCCCCAGTAGCTTCCGGCGACCACGAAGGCCAGCGCGGAGGCGTTAATCATGATTTCCAGACCGATCAGCATAAACAGCAGATTGCGGCGGATAACCAGACCGGTTAAGCCCAGAACGAATAAAATCGCAGCGAGGATCAGTCCATGTGTTAAGGGGATCATGCGCGTTCCTCCGTTTTTCTTTTCGCGCGGTCGTCAGTGCGGTTGCTCAGCACCTCACCAGCACGCTCTTCGCGGCCAACGTGGAAGGCAACAACCAGACCCGCCAGCAGCAGCATAGAGGCCAGTTCAACCGCCAGAACGTATGGGCCAAACAGCGTGATACCCACTTCTTTCGCGCCGATTGGCGTACCGTCGATGCCCTGGTCGTTCACGCCGAGAATGGCATAAACAATCACCACCAGCATGATGGCCGACAAAATTGCCGGGCCAATCCACACCTGCGGTTTTAACCACTGACGTTCCTGCTCAATTTCAGAGCCGCCCAGGTTCAGCATCATCACCACGAAGACGAACAGCACCATGATGGCACCGGCGTAAACGATGATTTCCAGCGCACCGGCAAAGTGCGCGCCGAGCGCAAAGAACACCCCGGAAATAGCCAGCAGCGAAATGATTAAGTACAGCAGCGCATGCACCGGATTGGTGTGCGTAATCACTCGTAGCGTAGCCAGGATGGCGATAAGGCCACAGATATAAAAAGCGAATTCCATTGCCCTCTCCTTACGGTAACAGGCTCTTGACGTCGATAGGCTTGGCTTCGTTCTCTGCTTCGCCCTTATCTTTGCCGTCGATTGCCATACCCGCCATCCGGTAGAAGTTATATTCCGGGTATTTGCCCGGACCGGAAATCAGCAGATCCTCTTTCTCGTACACCAGGTCCTGACGCTTGTACTCACCCAGTTCGAAGTCCGGGGTGAGCTGAATCGCCGTGGTTGGGCACGCTTCTTCACACAGACCACAGAAGATGCAGCGTGAGAAGTTGATGCGGAAGAACTCAGGGTACCAGCGGCCGTCTACCGTCTCTGCTTTCTGCAGAGAGATACAGCCTACCGGACACGCTACCGCACACAGGTTACAGGCAACGCAGCGCTCGGAGCCGTCCGGGTCGCGCGTCAGCACGATACGGCCACGGTAGCGCGGCGGCAGATATACCGGCTCTTCCGGGTACATCCGGGTTTCGCGTTTGGCAAACGCGTGCAGGCCGATCATCCAGATACTGCGTACCTGGGTACCGAAGCCTACCAGTAATTCTTTTAAGGTCATGGTCTTTAGCCCCTTATGGCTGCTGCCAGAGAATGACAGCCGCCGTTACCAACAAGTTGACGAGCGTCAGCGGCAGGCACACTTTCCAGCCGAAGGACATTACCTGGTCATAACGCGGACGCGGTAACGCTGCGCGAATCAAAATGAACATCATCATGAAGAACGCGGTTTTCAGCGCGAACCAGATGAACGGCGGTAAGAACGGGCCATGCCAGCCACCAAAGAACAGCGTTACCATCAACGCGGAAATGGTGACGATACCGATGTACTCGCCCACGAAGAACAGACCGAATTTCATACCGGAATATTCAATGTGGTAACCGTCGGCCAGTTCCTGTTCGGCTTCTGGCTGGTCAAACGGGTGACGGTGACACACCGCCACGCCCGCGATAGCAAAGGTAACAAAACCAAAGAACTGCGGGATAACGTTCCAGATGTCGGCCTGGTTGTTAACGATGTCGGTCATGTTGAATGAACCGGCCTGCGCCACCACGCCCATCAGGGAGAGCCCCAGGAACACTTCGTAGCTCAGCGTCTGCGCGGAAGCACGCATCGCACCCAGCAGCGAGTATTTGTTGTTACTGGACCAGCCTGCGAACAGTACCGCGTAAACCGCGAGACCTGCCATCATCAGGAAGAACAGAATGCCGATGTTCAGGTCAGCCACCACCCAGGTCGGGCTGACAGGAACGATAGCAAACGCCAGCAGCAGCGAGGTGAAGGCGATCATCGGTGCCAGCGTAAAGATCACGCGATCCGAGAAGCGTGGGATCCAGTCCTCTTTGAAGAACATCTTGATCATGTCCGCGACCAGCTGGAGTGATCCCCCCCAGCCAACGCGGTTTGGTCCATAACGGTTCTGGAACAGACCAAGCAGACGACGTTCACCAAAGCTCATGAACGCACCACAGGTGACCACCACCAGCAGAATGACAATCGCTTTCAGAATGCTCAGCAGGATGTCGATAAGATCCGGCGTTAACCAACTCATGCTTTTGCCTCCTGCAGGTTATCAAGACGCGCACCCGCCAGTACCGGCGCGATGCCAGGCATACCCATCGGCAGACCGACCTGCCCTGCTGTCAGGCTTTCAGAGATAATCAGCGGCAAGCTGATGGTCTGGCCCTCGTAGCTAAAGGCAATGTTCGCACCCGCGTTCACGCCAAGCTTCGCGGCGTCTGCCGGGTTGAGCTTGATGTACGGCTGCGGCATACGCTGCTGGAATACCGGTGAACGCTGGGACAGCTCGTCGCTACCAAACAGATGGTAGTACGGCGCAATACGCCAGCAACCGTCCTGCGCCTGGAAGCTCGCCGGAACGGTGGTGAAGAAGTCCAGACCGGTTTCGGAGGCTTCAATCAGACGCACGCCCGGATCGCCGTGACGCAGTGAACCGCCCACTTCCGCCTGGAACTTGTTCCACGCCTGCGGGGAGTTCCAGCCCGGCGCCCATGCGAATGGGATCTGTGAACGCGGCGCAGACGGCTGGTTGTTCCCTTCCATGGAGAAGGCGAACATGGTGTCTTTATCCTGCGGCTGACGCGGTTCGTGCACGCTGATATTGGCACGCATCGCGGTACGGCCACTGTAACGGTGCGGTTCACGCGCCAGTTTCTGGCCGCGAATACGGAAGCTCGCTTCAGGCGCAGCATCTTTAATACCCGCCAGCTGAGGCAGTTTTTCGACTACCGCATCGATAACGTGGTCGAGCTGCGTCCAGTCCACTTCACGGCTCTGCACGGTGCTGTGCAGGGAGTGCAGCCAGCGCCAGCTTTCCAGCATCACGGTGTTGCTGTCGTAGTACGCCGGGTCATAAACCTGGAAGAAACGCTGTGCGCGGCCTTCGTTGTTGATAACCGTACCGTCGCTTTCTGCGAAGCTTGCCGCAGAGAGCACCAGGTGCGCTTTATCCATAATCGCGGTGCGCTGATGGTCGATTACCATCACCAGCGGTGCTTTAGAGAGCGCAGCGTCAACGCGCGCGGCAGAGGCATGGCGATGCAGGTCATTTTCCAGCACCACAACGGCGTCAGCAGCACCGGACTCCAGTTCGCTTAACGCTTCTTCCAGCGAGCCGCCGCCAATCATACCCAGACCGATGCTGTTCACCGCACGGGCAATCATGGTGACACCAACGTCCGCACCGCGGCCTTTCAGGGCTTTGGCGACGTTCGCTGCAGCCTGAATGATCTCGGCGCTACCGGCGTTAGTCCCGGAGATAATCAGTGGTTTCTTCGCCCCCACCAGCGCCTGAACAATCACGTCGACTTTGCTTTGCAGGTCACGATCCAGTTCAACGGCCGGAGAGTTATTGTCCAGCGCATGGGCAATGGCAAAGCCAAGACGCGCCTGATCTTCAACCGGCGCGCAGTAGGTCCACGCGGCGATATCGTCCAGACGGGTGTTGTCGACGTTCGTCACAAACAGAGGATGCTTCGCGCGCTGGCCGATGTTAAGGATTGCCGCAATCTGCCAGTCAGCCACTTTCTGTGCCGCTGCCATTTCACGTGCTTTACCCTTCACAGCCTGGCGAACCGCCAGAGCCGCGCGAGCGCCGGTCTGCGTCAGATCTTCGCCCAGCACCAGAACCGCATCATACGATTCGATTTCGCGCAGCGCAGGGGTATGAATACCGCCTTCGCGCAGCACTTTCAGTACCAGCTGCAGACGTTCCTGCTCGCCCTGAGCGATACCGGTGTAGAAGTTTTCCGCCCCCACCAGCTCACGCAGCGCGAAGTTGCTTTCGATGCTGGCACGCGGGGAGCCGATACCGATCACTTTCTTCGACTGGCGCAGAATATCTGCCGCACCCTGCATCGCCTGTTCAGCGTTCAGGGTGATAAAGTCGTCGCCACGGCGCTGAACCGGCTGACGCGGACGGTCTTTCAGGTTCACATAGCCATAGCCGAAACGACCGCGGTCGCACAGGAAGTAATGGTTTACGGTACCGTTGTAACGGTTTTCGATACGACGCAGTTCGCCGTAGCGCTCACCCGGGCTGGTGTTACAGCCCAGCGAACACTGCTGGCAGATGCTTGGTGCAAACTGCATGTCCCACTTACGGTTGTAACGCTCGGAGTGAGTTTTATCGGTGAATACGCCGGTCGGACAGATTTCTACCAGGTTACCGGAGAATTCGCTCTCAAGCGTACCGTCTTCCGGACGACCGAAGTAGACGTTGTCATGTGCGCCATACACACCCAGATCCTGACCGTCTGCGTAATCTTTGTAGTAACGCACGCAGCGGTAGCAGGCGATGCAGCGGTTCATTTCGTGAGAGATGAACGGCCCCAGGTCCTGGTTACGGTGCGTACGTTTAGTAAAGCGATAGCGACGGAAGCTGTGACCGGTCATTACGGTCATATCCTGAAGGTGGCAGTTGCCGCCCTCTTCACAGACCGGGCAGTCGTGCGGGTGGTTGGTCATCAACCATTCCACAACGCTTTCACGGAACTGTTTTGCTTCTTCGTCATCAATCGAAATAAAGGTGCCTTCGGTGGCTGGCGTCATACAGGACATCACCAGGCGACCACGCGTGTCTTCCGCGTTTTGATATTGCTTCACCGCACACTGGCGGCAAGCACCGACGCTGCCCAGCGCCGGATGCCAGCAAAAGTACGGAATATCGAGGCCAAGAGACAGACAAGCTTCCAGCAGGTTGTCCGCCCCGTTGACTTCGTATTCTTTGCCGTCTACATGAATCGTAGCCATTAGCATGCTTCCAGTTGTCTCGAATTGCTTCGAGCGTTAATCAAAATTCTGTTTTTACCAGCGTGCTTTCAGCAGGTTCGGCTGAATACCATTGATTGAATGGGTATTGCTGAACGGCTGCTTGATGCCTGCTTCGAATTCGTCGCGGAAATATTTAATCGCGCTCTGCAGCGGCTCGACGGCACCCGGTGCGTGGGCACAGAAGGTTTTGCCCGGCCCTAAGAATCGACACAGTTGCTCAAGTGTCTCGATATCACCAGGCTGGCCTTCGCCGCGTTCGATAGCACGCAGGATCTTCACGCTCCACGGCAGACCGTCACGGCACGGTGTACACCAGCCGCAGGACTCACGGGCGAAGAACTCTTCCAGGTTACGCACCAGCGAGACCATGCCGATCTCGTGGTCGACGGCCATCGCCAGCGCCGTACCCAGACGGCTGCCTGCTTTACCAATGCTTTCGAATTCCATCGGCAGGTCAAGGTGGGCTTCGGTCAGGAAGTCTGTCCCTGCCCCACCCGGCTGCCAGGCTTTGAATTTCAGGCCATCGCGCATGCCACCGGCGTAGTCTTCAAGAATTTCGCGGGCGGTGGTACCGAACGGCAGTTCCCAGACGCCAGGGTTTTTCACGCGGCCGGAGAAGCCCATCAGCTTGGTACCGGCATCTTTGCTTGAGGAGATGCCCTGATACCACTCCACGCCGTTGGCGAGGATAGCCGGAACGTTACACAGGGTTTCGACGTTGTTCACACAGGTCGGTTTACCCCACACACCGGAGCTTGCCGGGAACGGCGGCTTGGAACGCGGGTTCGCACGGCGGCCTTCCAGGGAGTTAATCAGCGCGGTCTCTTCACCGCAGATATAACGCCCTGCACCGGTGTGCACGAACAGCTCGAAGTCAAACCCGGTGCCGAGAATGTTTTTGCCAAGCAGGCCCGCTTCGGTCGCTTCGGCAATCGCGCGACGCAGGTTTTCCGCCGCTTCGATGTACTCACCGCGCAGGAAGATGTAACCACGGTACGCTTTCAGCGCGAACGCGGAGATCAACATGCCTTCCACCAGCAGGTGCGGCAGTTGCTCCATCAGCAGACGGTCTTTATAGGTACCCGGCTCCATTTCATCCGCGTTACACAGCAGGTAACGGATGTTCATGGATTCATCTTTTGGCATCAGGCTCCACTTCAGACCGGTGGAGAAGCCCGCGCCGCCGCGACCTTTCAGACCCGACTCTTTCACCGCGTTAACGATGTCGTCTGGCGCCATGCCGCCCAGGGCTTTACGCGCCCCGGCATAGCCGTTTTTGCTCTGGTATTCGTCGAGCCATACCGGCTGTTTGTCATCGCGCAGACGCCAGGTCAGCGGATGCGTCTCAGCAGTACGAATTACAGTTTTCATTTGTACTGCTCCAGCAGGTCAGGAATGGCTTCCGGCGTCAGATGGCTGTGAGTATCCTCATCAATCATCATGGTCGGCCCCTTGTCGCAGTTACCCAGGCAGCAGGTTGGCAGCAGAGTAAAGCGACCATCGAACGTGGTCTGGCCCGGCTTGATATTGAGTTTTTTCTCAATCGCAGCCTGAATGCCCTGATAACCGGTAATGTGGCAGACAACGCTGTCACAGTAGCGGATCACATGG
This sequence comes from Enterobacter cloacae complex sp. 309I3, assembly GCF_050031595.1. NCBI lineage: Bacteria > Pseudomonadati > Pseudomonadota > Gammaproteobacteria > Enterobacterales > Enterobacteriaceae > Enterobacter > Enterobacter cloacae complex sp. 309I3. The sequence goes on from NZ_JBLGWI010000001.1 coordinate 3,441,761, forward strand.
CGGCCCACCGGCTGACGGAAGATCTGGCTGTAGAACGTGGCTACGCCTTCTACGTCACTGGCCGGGATACCCAGCACTTCTGCGATCGCATAGATCGCCCCATCCGGCACCCAACCACGCTGTTTCTGTACGATTTTCAGCGCTTCAATGGACGCCGCACGCGGGTCTTCGTAGTGGTGCATCTCGTGCTCAATGGCGGCACGCTCTGCTTCACTCAGCTCAAAAGCCTCGGTTTGTGGTTGTTGATTCTCGTGCATAATTAGCGGTCCACATCTGACATAACAAAATCGATACTACCCAGATACACAATCAGGTCGGAGACCAGACTGCCGCGGATGGCGGACGGGATCTGCTGCAGGTGCGCAAAGCTCGGCGTACGCACGCGGGTACGGTAGCTCATGGTGCTGCCGTCACTGGTCAGGTAGTAACTGTTAATACCCTTGGTCGCTTCGATCATCTGGAAGGATTCTTGTGCCGGCATGACCGGGCCCCAGGAAACCTGCAGGAAGTGGGTGATCAGGGTTTCGATATGTTGCAGCGTGCGCTCTTTCGGTGGCGGCGTCGTCAGCGGGTGATCCGCCTTGAACGGGCCTTCCGGCATGTTGTTGAGGCACTGCTCAAGGATGCGCAGACTCTGACGCAGCTCTTCTACTTTCAGCATCACGCGGGTATAGCAGTCGGAAACACCGCCGCCAACCGGGACTTCAAAGTCGAAGTTCTCATAGCCAGAGTAAGGACGCGCTTTACGCACGTCGAAATCAATACCGGTCGCACGCAGGCCAGCACCGGTGGTCCCCCACTCCAGCGCCTCTTTCGCGCCGTAGGCAGCAACGCCCTGGGAACGGCCTTTCAGGATGGAGTTACGCAGCGCGGCTTTCTCATACGAGGCCAGACGTTTCGGCATCCAGTCGAGGAATTCACGCAGCAGACGGTCCCAGCCGCGCGGCAGATCGTGTGCTACACCGCCGATACGGAACCAGGCCGGGTGCATACGGAAACCGGTAATCGCTTCCACCAGATCGTAAATTTTCTGACGGTCGGTAAAGGCGAAGAAGACCGGGGTCATCGCGCCAACGTCCTGAATGAACGTGGAGATGTACAGCAGATGGCTGTTAATACGGAACAGTTCTGACAGCATAACGCGAATCACGTTAACGCGATCCGGCACGGTGATGCCTGCCAGTTTCTCAACGGCCAGCACGTAAGGCATTTCGTTTACGCAGCCGCCGAGGTACTCGATACGGTCGGTATACGGAATGTAACTGTGCCAGGACTGACGCTCGCCCATTTTCTCAGCACCACGGTGGTGGTAACCGATATCCGGAACGCAGTCGACAATCTCTTCGCCATCAAGCTGAAGAATAATACGGAATGCACCGTGCGCAGACGGGTGGTTTGGACCGAGGTTGAGGAACATGAAGTCCTCGTTTTCGGTACCGCGCTTCATGCCCCAGTCTTCCGGCTTGAAGGTCAGCGCTTCCATCTCCAGATCCTGCTTGGCTTTGGTCAGCTCAAACGGATCGAATTCAGTCGCACGTGCCGGGTAGTCTTTACGCAGCGGGTGGCCGGTCCAGGTCTGCGGCATCATGATGCGCGTCAGATGCGGGTGGCCGTCGAAGGTCATACCGAACATTTCCCAGGTTTCACGCTCGTACCAGTTGGCGTTCGGGAAAAGTTTGGTGAGCGTCGGCAGATGCATGTCGTTTTCAGACAATGCCACCTTGAGCATGATATCCGTATTGCGGTCTATTGAGATCAGGTGGTAGAAAACGGAAAAATCCGCAGCAGGGAGACCCTGGCGGTGCGTGCGCAGACGTTCATCCATGCCGTGTAAATCAAACAGCATGACGTAAGGTTTTGGCAATTTCTTGAGGAAATCGACAACTTCCAGCAATTGTTCACGCTTCACCCAAACAACGGGTACCCCGGTGCGGGTCGCCTGAACAGTAAAGGCATCCGGCCCAAAACGGTTGCGCAGTTCGCCAATGACGGGGTCATCCAGATGATCCCGGGTCTGCCAGGCGGCTTCTTGCGCGGTTAAGTCGGTCATATTGTTCACCATTGCAAATGGTCCGTGGTGACTGTTAAGCCTGGCTTCGCGCTATTTGAGTAGTGATATGCGAAGGTGTTCTCCAGGCCCACAGGCGCAAATTAAATTTCGTCAGGCGTACGCAGGTTGGTGACGGCAATACGTTCACCACGTTTACGCTCGCGCTCAGACTGCATGTTCGCGCGATAGACACCCTGATCGCCAACAACCCACGACAGCGGGCGGCGTTCTTTACCGATAGACTCCTGCAGCAGCATCAGCGCTTGCATGTAAGCTTCCGGACGTGGCGGGCAACCGGGGATGTATACATCCACTGGAATAAACTTATCTACGCCCTGCACAACGGAATAAATGTCGTACATACCGCCAGAGTTTGCACATGCGCCCATGGAGATAACCCATTTTGGCTCCAGCATCTGGTCATAAAGACGCTGAATAACCGGTGCCATCTTGGTAAAGCACGTACCGGCCACCACCATCAGGTCAGCCTGACGTGGGGATGCACGCAGTACCTCTGCCCCAAAACGCGCAACGTCATGCACCGCAGTGAATGACGTCACCATTTCAACGTAGCAGCAGGAAAGGCCAAAGTTGTATGGCCAGATGGAGTTCTTACGACCCCAGTTGACCATATCGTGCATGGCATGTTCGAGCTTGCCCATGTACACGCTTTTATTGACTTCTTGCTCCAGGGGGTCGGTTACGATCTCCTGTTTTTGCAGGGGGTAACGGTCATTCTCACCGTTAGGATCTATGCGGGTGAGCGTATAATCCATCTTATTGCCTCGCTGTTACTGCTGACGATTAGAGATACTGTTTTCCGGGTTGATGTGTTCACGACGTGAACGCGCAGGCGTCCAGTCAAGCGCGCCAATACGCACCAGATAAACCAGACCGGCCAGTAGCACTAAAATGAAAATTGCGGCCTCGACAAAGCCTACCCAACCACTTTCGCGGATGGAGGTCGACCATGCGAAAAGGTAAAGCGCTTCCACGTCAAAGATGACGAAGAACATGGCTACCAGATAGAACTTGGCAGACAGGCGTAAGCGAGCGGAACCTACTGAATCAATACCTGATTCGAAAGGGGTGTTTTTGTGCCTTGCGCGGGCGCGACCGCCCAGGAACCAGCCGCCGACTAACATCAGGCAGCACAGGCCAATGGCTACAATAAGAAAGATTGCGAATGCCCAGTGATGAGCGATGACTTCTGTGGATGTTGACATACTCATTGCTTACTCATCAAAAGTGATACCAACGACACTGCTCTTGCTGGCAGATGGGCATCACATCGATTCATGGGGAGGAACAAATAACCTTACACTAACTGTCAGAAATGAGACGTAGACAGCAAAATGATGGGGTTTTTTACTCCTTTCTATAACCTATTGTCAACTTTAACAAAGGTTTCTTCACATTAAATTACATCGAGCGATTCTCATTAACATTTGGTGCCCTTTAACCCTGGTGGTTACCTGACTTTTCGTCAAATGCATGTTGTTGAATCGTGTCCGTTTTGGAAGTAAAAAAAATAACCCTCCTATTTTGACAGGATTTGCCAACGATTCCTCCCCCTAAATGGGAGTATTTTCTTGATCTGAGACACGCTTTTGTTAATTCAACCAGTAAAACGGCAACATCTTTCCTGTTTTATTAACATGCCTGGCGCGGGAAGGAAGTGAGAAAAGAATTTGTTCAGACTTTAATCAACTGTATTTTACTCATTGATAATTAAGAACTCTTTTCATTTAACTCGCTTTAGCGGAGAGAATTTGTGCAAAAAAAAAGCCACTCCATGCGAAAATCGCGCGAGTGGCATTTTTTTACACTTACATTTTGTTACCAGAATTTTGAGCTCTCGATCACTCAAAGTCACCTTCAACGATCAGGGAGTCATCCCCCCCTTCGTGGGTAACATGCTCGAACTGCCACGGGTTATGGTAGTTCTCCATTGCTTCGAACACCACTTTCGCCAACTCGTTGTTACTGGACGTGTTGTGGCACAGCAGATACTCCGTATCCGGCAGCGGAGGGAGTCCATCGGATTTTCCCAGCACCCGCAGATCCGGGCTCATCATCTCCACCGGACGCGCCGTTACGCCAAGGCCGGCTTTGACCGCTGCGCGAACGGCAGGCAATGTGGAGGCCACATACGCCAGTCGCCACGGAATGTTGGCCTCGTTGAGCGCCGCCAGCACCATATCGCGGAATGGGCTCGGATCGTCCAGTAAGACCAGAGGAACCGGCTCGCCTTGCTGAAGCACATATTCCGCCGCGCAATACCAATGCGTAGGAGACGTTCGCAGCGTCAGGCAATTAAATTGGCCGGGACGATGCGTGGTGACCACGAGGTCAACCTCGTTCTCTTTTAACATCTCAATCATAAAAGCATTACGCTTCACGCTAACATCCAGCGCAAGCTTCGGATAAACCGAACTGATTCGATTAAGAAGGAACGGCAATATAGTATCCGCTGACTCATCAGATGCACCTAACGTTAGCACACCCTGAAGGTTGCTAAACATTAATGACATACATGCTTCGTCATTAAAGCGAAGTATTTTCCTGGCATAACCCAGTAGCTGAATACCGTGTTCCGTTAAGAGCTTATTACGGCCATGACGGGCAAAAAGCTCTTTACCAACCAGTTGTTCCAGACGCTGCATTTGCTGACTGACGGCGGACTGGGTTCGGCAAACTGCGGCAGCAGCTGCTGCAAAAGTGTTGAGGTCTGCGACCGCAACAAACGTTCTCAGCAGATCGAGGTCGAGATTCATTATCGGACGATTTGCATTTATCATATCTATTCACTTTCAGGTTGCTCGTGCGGAGCTGCCCGGGTTGAAGCTGTGTGTAACAGTTAAGCAATTCCTTCTGGAGTTTTCCCTCGCATCCCGGCCCGGCAGACTGCCTGACAGATAGTTATTGTGCTGCTTTAGTGTATATATCAACAGTCAGAAAGCACGTTTCATGACGTTATTTTTATTCTCTTAAACGTTCAGGATATTTAGATGATCGCAGGTTAATGTAAATTACATTAAAGGTATGACACCTTTTCTGCCATCTTTATCGCAGCGCTGTCAACGTTGCAGGTTGTGCTTTGCACACGCCAGCCAGAGATAACTCCAACAATAACAATCAATTAATTCAGAAAATCAGGGCAAGATATACAAATCACATACGTCTTTCCTCTGCTTTCCTTAAAGACATCTTAACTCAAATCCACTTTATTTATAAGTCTTATCGCAATATTCAGGATTAAAGGTTGTTGTTAGGCTTCTAAACTAATTTTATTAAAATTAACTAAAGTTGCATTTTGTAGGTTAATAATAAATAAATTTTAATTTAGATTAAAGCCAATCATTAATAACACTTAACATTAATTTCACATGAGCAACTTTTAACCAAAGCCTGCTATTACAGCGTGATCTATTGAAGCACTCAGATTTTACGAAAAGTCACTCAGGTAAACTTCCGCCTTAACCCTGGCCGCTATTTTATTTTTAATAGCACAATATGCAACAAAGATTAAAATTAACAGCACAATTAACCTAATAAAACGCTTTCATGCATAACTTTAGACCAGAAAATTTCAACGCAGGCAGCGAAAGAGATTCAACAGAATTTTTTCTATTGCACAAAATCTTCTTCTGTTTACCCTTCAAAACGAAGCGAGGGGGGAGTACATTGTTCCGTGCTGACTTCCACGGCAGGGAGCGGCAATAATAGCGAAAAGGTTAAAGGTTCATGTCCCCTATCGAAAAATCCAGCAAGCTAGATAACGTCTGTTACGACATCCGTGGCCCGGTTCTCAAAGAGGCAAAACGCCTGGAAGAAGAAGGCAATAAGGTTCTGAAACTCAACATTGGTAACCCTGCGCCGTTTGGTTTTGAAGCGCCGGATGAAATCCTGGTTGATGTGATCCGCAACCTGCCTACTGCACAAGGCTATTGTGATTCAAAAGGACTCTACTCCGCACGCAAAGCCATTATGCAGCACTACCAGGCACGCGGTATGCGTGACGTTACCGTTGAGGATATTTATATCGGCAACGGCGTCTCTGAGCTGATCGTGCAGGCCATGCAGGCATTGCTGAACAGCGGCGACGAAATGCTGGTACCCGCCCCGGATTACCCGCTGTGGACGGCGGCCGTATCACTCTCCAGCGGTAAGGCGGTGCACTATCTCTGCGACGAATCCTCTGACTGGTTCCCGGACCTCGATGATATTCGTGCAAAAATCACCCCGCGTACGCGCGGCATCGTGATTATTAACCCGAACAACCCGACGGGTGCCGTCTACTCTAAAGCGCTGCTGATGGAGATCGTGGAGATCGCCCGTCAGCATAACCTGATCATCTTCGCTGATGAAATTTACGACAAGATCCTGTATGACGCCGCGCAGCACCACTCTATCGCCGCGCTGGCGCCAGACCTGCTGACCGTCACCTTTAACGGCCTGTCTAAAACTTACCGTGTGGCCGGTTTCCGCCAGGGCTGGATGGTCCTCAACGGTCCGAAAAAACATGCGAAAGGTTACATTGAAGGGCTGGAGATGCTGGCTTCCATGCGTTTGTGTGCCAACGTTCCGGCCCAGCACGCGATCCAGACGGCGCTGGGCGGTTATCAGAGCATCAGCGAGTTCATCGTGCCCGGCGGCCGCCTGTACGAACAGCGTAACCGCGCCTGGGAGCTGATCAACGACATCCCTGGCGTCTCATGCGTGAAGCCTAACGGTGCGCTTTACATGTTCCCGAAAATCGACGCGAAGCGCTTCAACATTCACGATGACCAAAAAATGGTGCTTGATTTCCTGCTGCAGGAAAAAGTGCTGCTGGTTCAGGGCACGGCCTTTAACTGGCCATGGCCGGATCACGTTCGTATCGTGACGTTGCCGCGCGAAGACGACCTCGAAATGGCCATCAGCCGCTTCGGGCGATTCCTCTCCGGCTACCACCAGTAACACAATCATTCTGCCGGGTGGCGCTACGCTAACCCGGCCTTCAAAATCCGCAAATTTGCATCTTCCCTCCCCTCCCCGCACAATGAAGTCTGTCGCAGTGAAGACAAAAGGTAACCTATGAGTCAGAGTCATTTTTTTGCCCACCTCTCCCGCCTGAAACTCATCAACCGCTGGCCTTTGATGCGCAATGTGCGCACCGAAAATGTCTCAGAACATAGTCTGCAGGTTGCAATGGTCGCGCATGCCCTTGCGGCCATTAAAAACCGCAAATTCAACGGTCAGGTCAATGCGGAACGTATCGCGCTGCTGGCGATGTATCACGATGCGTCCGAAGTGCTGACCGGGGATCTCCCCACGCCGGTGAAATACTTCAACTCGCAGATTGCACAGGAATATAAGGCCATTGAGAAGATTGCCCAGCAAAAGCTGATTGAGATGGTTCCGGAAGAGCTACGTGACGTCTTTGAGCCGCTGATTGACGAACATCAGTATACGGAAGAGGAAAAGTCACTGGTGAAGCAGGCGGACGCGCTGTGTGCCTATCTGAAATGTCTGGAAGAGTTGTCCGCGGGGAATAACGAATTTTTACTGGCCAAAACGCGTCTGGAGAAGACGCTGGAATCCCGCCGCAGCGAAGAGATGGATTATTTTATGCAGGTGTTTGTGCCGAGCTTCCATTTATCGCTGGATGAGATCAGCCAGGATTCTCCGTTGTAATTTTTCGCCGGGTGGCGGCTTCGCCTTACCCGGCCAACGTTTCTGCGCTCACGCTAAAACGGGAATAACACCGGAATCAGCACCACACATACCAGCATCACCAGTATGGTGAACGGTACGCCAATCTTCACGAAATCGCTAAAGCGGTAATTCCCCGGCCCCAGTACCAGCGTGTTAACCGGCGAAGAGACCGGCGTCATAAACGCCGCAGAGGCCGCCATCGCCACCATCATCGCAAAGGGGTACGGCGACACGCCCATCGATTTCGCCATCGCCAGTGCAATGGGCGCCATCAGCACCGCCGTGGCGGTATTGGAAATGAACAGCCCTATCGTGGCGCACATCACGAACAGGCACACCATCATCATATACGGACCGTATCCCCCGCCGATGTCCATGAGCCCTTTAACCACTAAATCCACCCCACCAGTTTTTTGCAGGGCAAGGGCGAATGGCATCATCCCGACAATCAAAATGATGCTTGGCCAGTGAATTGCTTTATAGGCACTCTCGGCATCAATACAGCGAAACTTGCCCATTAACAGGCAAGCAATAATCGCCGCCACCGGGTTCGGGATCTCGTCGGTGAGCATTAGTGCCACCATCAGCACCAGACAAAAAATGGCGTGAGGCGCCTGGCTGTGGGCCGGAGAGGCATCGCTCTCCTCAACGGGCATGTTGAGTACCACAAAATCGCGGCCTTTTTGGCCGAGCTGACTGATAAGCTTCCAGTTACCCACCACGAGAAAAATATCGCCCAGCAGGATAGGTTCATCCACCACGGCCCCTTCCATCGCCACACCATCACGCTTCAGGCCGACGACATTAAGACCGTAGCGGGTACGGAACCCCATTTCACGCACGGTTTTGCCCAACAATTCCGATTCCGGGATCAGCGACACTTCCGCCATACCCACATCCAGCGCCTGGTCGGAGAAATACTCTCCGCGTAGCACCATCGGCTCCAGCAGCTGCTCACTGCAAAACTCACGCAGATCGACCTCTGCGGTGGACATATCGATCAGCAGAACGTCACGCGCCCGGAATTCGGACACCCCGTTCACGTTGACGATGACCCGGCGAAAGCGACGCCAGCGCTCTACGCCGATCACGTTCGCGCCATACCGTTCGCGCAGCTTCAGGTCATCCAGGCGCTGGCCGACCATTGGCGAACCGGGACGAATGGCCAGACGGCGGGCGCGGCCGGCCAGACGGTACTCTTTGATCAGATCGCGGAAGGTGCGTCGTTTCCAGCCATCTTTAGTTTTGTCCTGCTTCTCGCCTTTCAGGGCGAAGCGAGTCAGCAGCATATACACCACACCCATCAACAAAATGACCAGCCCAAGCGGGGTGACGCTGAAGAAGCTAAAGCCCTCCAGCCCTTCACGTATCAGCTCGCTATTGACCACCAGGTTTGGCGGCGTGGCCACCAGGGTCATCATGCCGCTGATGAGCCCGGCAAAGCTCAGGGGCATCATCAGGCGCGACGGTGAGGTCTGCATGCGCATGGAGACGCTCAACACCACCGGGATAAAGATGGCAACGACGCCCGTCGAGCTCATAAAGGCTCCCAGCCCGGCGACCGTTAGCATGAGGTAGATCAGCATTTTGGTTTCGCTGTTGCCTGCCACCCTCACCAGCCATGCCCCCACAAGGGTTGCTACGCCGGTGCGCACCAGCCCGTCGCCGATAATAAACAGCGCGGCAATCAGAATGACGTTGGGATCGCTAAATCCCGAGAAGGCTTCCGGCAGCGTGAGCGTACCGCTCAGCGCAAACGCAACGATAACAAACAAAGCGACGGCATCCATGCGCACTTTGCCTGTAGCAAACAGAATGATGGCGATTAAAAGCAGGCTGAGCACCCAAATCAGTTCACCGTTCACAACATGTCCTTGTCAGAGAGAGATGCGAAATTGTGCCATAAAAAAGCCCCAGCAGCGTGGGGCTAAATCATGGGATTACACTTTTAGCGAGACGGTTACAATACCGTCTGGCGCCTTAGCGATATCAAGCGCGGTCAGCGTATTGAGCACAAAGTCCGCCTCGTCCAGACGGGGAGAATCGGCCGGAACGTTGACGGCAATAACGTGGCTGCCGGCGTTCAATCCGGCCAGCACGCCCGCTGCCGCATCTTCCACCACCACGCACTCCGCCGGGGGGATGCCCAGCAGTTCTGCACCCAGCAAAAAGGCATCAGGTTCCGGTTTGCCGCGTTTCACGCGCTCAGCGGTAATGAACACGTCCGGCGTGGGTAAACCCGCCGCCTTATGACGAGCGTGAGCCACGGGAACCGAGCCGGAGGTGACAATGGCCCACGGAATTTGCGCTTCATTCAAATGCTCAAGCAGTTCACGAGCACCGGGTAACGCGGTAATGCCGTCCGTATCGGTGGCTTCAATGTGTTCCAGATATTTAAACTCTGCCTGAATTTCGTCCTCAGAGCGTCCCGCCAGGAAATGCCGGAGCGAGGTTATGGCCTGTTTGCCGTGGATAAAATTCAGCACGTCCTGATGGTCGATGCCATGTCTGTCCGCCCAATCGCACCATGAACGCTCTACAACCGGTAGCGAATCCACCAGCGTACCGTCCAGATCAAACAGAAAACCTCTACACTGCACACGCACCTCCGTCAGGCATTAATGATTTGTTGAATTTCGTTGCTGCTTAAGTGGTACTGGCGCGGGCAGGCGTGCCATGCGCTCAGCATGCGCTGGTATTTTTCCCACATAGGGGTCTGCGCGTTAAAGCCGTGGGTGCCCGCATCAAAGTGCGTATAACGCCCTTCTGTATTCACCATAAAGCGGACATAGCTCAAATAGCGCGCTTCCGTTGCGGCATCAAAGCCTAAGAAAGTGACGCGGCGCTCGTCAATGGACTGCTGATCTTTCAGGTTGGTCCAGGACACGTGAAGCGCGTGGTACATCTCCATAATGTCGATCACGATGCGGCAGGTTTCTTCTTTCAGCTCGCCAAACTCGCGGTCCAGTTCACGCATCTGCAAACCAAAGCCGCGTTCGACGATGGTCTGCAGGCGGCTGTAGCGCTCAGCGTTATCGGGATCAAGCATAGTCATCATTTTGTACTGGTTGGACAAAATCAGACGTTGAGCATGGGTCATTTCCATCTTTCGACTCCTGTAGCGCATGGCACTTGAAAAAAAAGACACGGTAACGGTGTGTTACTGTGCCTTCTTTTATTAGTCGTTTCGATGATCAATCACAAATCATCGAGGAATGTTTTATCAAGTTGCTTAAAAGCTCGCTTAAGCGTGTCAGCCAGCGCCTGATAATCGGGCTTGCCTTCAACCGGAGCGAGCGCCTGACCGGCTTCTTCCAGTTTCCCGCGAACGTCATAAAACCAGTGTAAAATAGAAGGCGGCAGAGGTGTGATTGAACGCTTACCTAACCACCACAGCCCCTGCATCGGCAGGCTCAACGCAAAAAGCGCCGTCGCCACGGCAGGGCCGAGCTGTCCGCCCAGCGCAATTTGCCAGCAGAGGGTAAAAATAGCGACAGGAGGCATGAAGCGAATCGCGTAGCGCGTGGCGCGGATTGTGCGATTCTCAATGAACATGGGCGCAAGGCGTTTTTCCATCGGCCACGTCTTCGCGTAATGCTGTCCCCGACGAAACAGACTAAAAAAATTCACGGACGGGATCTCAGGTGTCGACATGGCATACCTCAACTTCACATATAAAAATTAAAATTTTCGTGCAAAACCACAACAAGCTATGACAACGTTCAAAATATTTTGTCATCACTACCCCGTATCGGGTATCCTGTGCCAGCCTGATAGGGCCGTAGACGAGAATCGTTAACTCGTCAAATTATCGCATATTATGCCATTGTCTGAAAAATGTTCAAAATGGCTTAAAATCATAGGTATTTCTTCCATCCTGCCAGAATGTTCGTTTGGCATGATGTTAATCATAAATGTCTGGGTCAGCATGCGTTACGCTTTTAGACTCTTTGACGTTTTTTTAGCCACGTATCAATTATAGGTACTTCCATGTCGAGTAAGTTAGTACTGGTTCTGAACTGCGGTAGCTCCTCACTGAAATTCGCCATCATCGATGCGCTCAACGGTGACGAGTACCTCTCTGGTTTGGCCGAATGTTTCCATCTGCCTGAAGCACGTATCAAGTGGAAGATGGACGGCAGCAAACAAGAAGCGGCTTTAGGTGCAGGCGCCGCTCACAGTGAAGCGCTGAACTTTATCGTTAACACTATTCTGGCACAAAAACCAGAACTGTCTGCTCAGCTGACTGCGATTGGTCACCGTATCGTCCATGGTGGCGAGAAATACACCAGTTCCGTCGTGATTGACGACTCTGTTATCCAGGGCATCAAAGACTCTGCATCTTTTGCACCGCTGCACAACCCGGCGCACCTGATCGGTATCGCTGAAGCGCTGAAATCCTTCCCGAATCTGAAAGACAAAAACGTGGCCGTGTTTGACACCGCGTTCCATCAGACCATGCCGGAAGAGTCTTACCTCTATGCCCTGCCATACAGCCTCTACAAAGAGCACGGTGTTCGTCGCTATGGCGCGCACGGCACCAGCCACTTCTATGTGACTCAGGAAGCGGCAAAAGTGCTGAACAAACCGGTTGAAGAAGTGAACATCATCACCTGCCACCTGGGCAACGGTGGTTCCGTTTCTGCAATCCGCAACGGTAAATGTGTTGATACCTCCATGGGTCTGACCCCGCTGGAAGGTCTGGTGATGGGTACGCGTTCCGGTGACATCGACCCGGCGATTATCTTCCACCTGCACGACACCCTGGGCATGAGCGTTGACCAGATCAACAAAATGCTGACCAAAGAGTCTGGCCTGCTGGGTCTGACCGAAGTCACCAGCGACTGCCGTTACGTTGAAGACAACTACGCAGAGAAAGAAGACGCTAAACGTGCAATGGACGTTTACTGCCACCGTCTGGCGAAATACATCGGCTCTTACACTGCGCTGATGGATGGCCGTCTGGACGCTGTTGTCTTCACCGGTGGTATCGGTGAAAACGCGGCAATGGTTCGCGAACTGTCCCTGGGCAAACTGGGCGTTCTGGGCTTTGAGGTTGATCACGAGCGTAACCTGGCTGCCCGCTTCGGCAAGTCTGGCTTCATCAACAAAGAAGGCACCCGCCCTGCTCTCGTTATCCCAACAAACGAAGAGCTGGTCATCGCGCAAGACGCGCACCGTCTGACTGCTTGATTCCACACCGCCAGCTCTGCTGGCGGTGCTGTTTTGTCACCCGCCACAATCAGGCGGTAACGAAAGAGGATAAACCGTGTCCCGTACTATTATGCTGATCCCTACCGGAACCAGCGTCGGCCTGACCAGCGTCAGCCTTGGCGTGATCCGTGCTATGGAACGCAAAGGCGTTCGTCTGAGCGTCTTTAAGCCAATCGCCCAGCCACGTGCCGGTGGCGATGCGCCAGACCAGACCACCACCATCGTTCGTAAGAACTCCAATCTGCCAGCGGCCGAACCGCTGAAGATGAACCACGTTGAATCTCTGCTCTCCAGCAACCAGAAAGACGTGCTGATGGAAGAGATCATCGCCAACTACCACGCCAATACAAAAGACGCGGAAGTGGTGCTGGTTGAAGGCCTGGTTCCGACCCGCAAACACCAGTTTGCCCAGTCGCTGAACTTCGAAATTGCGAAAACCCTGAACGCCGAGATCGTCTTTGTGATGTCTCAGGGCACAGATACCCCAGAGCAGCTGAAAGAGCGTATCGAACTGACCCGCAGCAGCTTCGGTGGTACTAAAAACACCAACATCACGGGCGTAATCGTCAACAAACTGAATGCGCCTGTGGATGAGCAGGGTCGTACGCGTCCTGACCTGTCCGAGATCTTCGACGACTCTTCCAAAGCGAAAGTCATTAAAGTTGACCCGGCTAAACTGCAGGAATCCAGCCCGCTGCCGGTTCTGGGCGCGGTGCCGTGGAGCTTCGATCTGATTGCCACCCGTGCCATCGATATGGCGCGTCACCTGAACGCCACCGTGATCAACGAAGGCGACATCAATACCCGCCGCGTGAAATCCGTGACCTTCTGCGCCCGCAGCATTCCGCATATGCTGGAGCACTTCCGTGCTGGTTCCCTGCTGGTGACCTCCGCAGACCGTCCAGACGTGCTGGTTGCTGCCTGCCTGGCCGCGATGAATGGCGTAGAAATCGGTGCTATCCTGCTGACCGGTGCTTACGAGATGGATCCACGCGTCAGCAAGCTGTGCGAACGCGCGTTCGCGACTGGCCTGCCGGTATTCATGGTTAATACCAACACCTGGCAGACCTCCCTGAGCCTGCAGAGCTTCAACCTGGAAGTGCCGGTTGATGACCACGAGCGTATCGAGAAAGTTCAGGAATACGTTGCAAGCTACATCAACGCAGACTGGATCGAATCCCTGACCGCGACCTCCGAGCGCAGCCGTCGTCTGTCTCCTCCGGCCTTCCGTTACCAGCTGACCGAGCTGGCGCGTAAAGCGGGCAAACGTGTTGTTCTGCCTGAAGGCGACGAACCACGTACCGTGAAAGCGGCAGCTATCTGTGCAGAGCGCGGCATCGCGACCTGTGTGCTGCTGGGTAACCCGGATGAGATTAACCGCGTTGCGGCATCCCAGGGCGTTGAGCTGGGTGCTGGCATCGAAATCGTTGATCCAGAAGTGGTTCGCGAAAGCTACGTTGCCCGTCTGGTCGAACTGCGTAAGAACAAAGGCATGACCGAAGCCGTTGCGCGTGAGCAGCTGGAAGACAACGTGGTGCTGGGTACGCTGATGCTGGAGCAGGACGAAGTTGACGGCCTGGTATCCGGTGCGGTTCACACTACCGCGAACACCATCCGTCCACCGCTGCAGCTTATCAAAACGGCTCCAGGCAGCTCTCTGGTTTCCTCCGTGTTCTTCATGCTGCTGCCTGAACAGGTTTACGTTTACGGCGACTGTGCGATCAACCCGGATCCAACCGCAGAGCAGCTGGCTGAAATCGCAATCCAGTCCGCGGACTCCGCGATTGCCTTCGGTATCGAACCACGCGTCGCGATGCTCTCCTACTCCACCGGTACCTCTGGTGCAGGTAGCGACGTAGAGAAAGTGCGTGAAGCGACCCGTATTGCACAGGAAAAACGCCCTGATCTGATGATCGACGGCCCGCTGCAGTACGATGCCGCAGTTATGGCTGACGTTGCGAAATCCAAAGCGCCAAACTCCCCGGTTGCAGGTCGCGCTACCGTGTTCATCTTCCCGGATCTGAACACCGGTAACACCACCTACAAAGCGGTACAGCGTTCAGCAGACCTGATCTCCATCGGGCCAATGCTGCAGGGTATGCGCAAACCTGTGAACGACCTGTCCCGTGGCGCGCTGGTAGACGATATCGTCTACACCATCGCGCTGACGGCGATCCAGTCTTCGCAGCAGCAGTAAATAAGGTCTTGCCGGATGGCGCTAGCGCCACCGGGCAACAAAAAGGCGACCCCACGGTCGCCTTTTTTATTTACAGCAACTCTCGCGCCGCTGAAACAATGTCATGCGCCGTCAGGCCATACTCCTTCTGCAGGAAGTCCTGCGTCCCTACCTGGCCGTAACGCTCCTTCACCCCCACGCGACGCATCGGCACCGGGCAGGTCTCCACCAGCACTTCCGCCACCGCCGAGCCCAGCCCGTTGTGAATGCTGTGGTTTTCGCAGGTCACGATCTTCCCGGTTTTCTCGGCGTAGTTTTTCACCAGCATCCGGTCGATGGGCTTCAGGGTAAACATGTCTATCACTGCCGCGCTAACGCCCTCCTGCTCAAGCTGACGGGCCGCTTCCAGCGCTTCGGCCACCATAATGCCGTTGGCAATCAGGGTAATGTCGCTTCCTTCGCGCAGGACATTGCCTTTGCCGATGGTAAACGTTGAACCCGGGGCATACACGCTCGGCGCCTGCTTACGGATAGTACGTACCCAGTAGAACCCGTCGAGGTCGATAAGCTGGCGCAGTATGTCTTCAAACATCACCGCGTCAGTCACCTCCAGCACTACCGAATGCGCCAGACCGCGCACAATGCCCATATCCTCGAACGACATATGCGTCCCGCCGTTATGGCAGGCCGTCACGCCCGCATCCGAGGCAATAACCTTCACGTTATTTCGCTGGTAGTCCAGGGACATAAACAGCTGGTCGAAGCAGCGACGGCTGGCAAAGGCGGTAAAGGTATGAACAAACGGCTTGCGGCCGGTGAGTGACAGCCCGGCCGCGGTACCGATCACGTTGGCCTCCATAATGCCGCAGTTGATCACATGTTGCGGATAATCGCGCGCCACGCCGTCCATCGCCATTGAGCTCATCAGATCCGCTTCCAGGGCGATGATCTCGCTCCCGGCTTCAATCTGTTTTGCCACAAAGCCCGCGTAGATCTTACGCATCTCTATGGCATCTTTCTGTCCTGCAGGTGCAACCTTAATCATGAGTTACCTCCAGCTGGCGGATCGCCTCGTCGAGGGCCGCTTTGCTCTCCGGGGTCAATCGCAGATGGTGCGAGTTACCCAGCTGTTCCAGATACGCCACTCCCTGTCCTTTGATGCTGTCGAGGATCACCACCCGCGGACGCGCATCCGCTGGCGGAACCGGTGCAGTGACCTTCAGCAGTGCCGGGATGTCATCTCCTTTCACCGTCACCACGTCAAAACCAAAGGCGCGGAATTTCCCTTCCAGATCGAACGCGCAGATGATCTCATCCAGCTCGCCATCAAGCTGTTGTTTGTTCCAGTCCACAAATATCGTCAGGTTGTTAAGACGATGGTGGGCAATAAACTGGAACGCTTCCCAGCACTGCCCTTCGTTCAGCTCGCCGTCACCGACGATGCAAAAGACCCGATTTGACCGCCCGGCCAGCTTGTGCGACAGCGCCATGCCGCCCGCGATGGAGATCCCCTGACCAAGCGAACCGGTCGTGGCATCCACACCGCGTGTTTTTAGCCGGTCCGGATGGCTTGGCAGGCGTGTGCCGTTCTGGTTAAGCGTGCTCAGCTCTTCCATCGGGAAATAGCCCTTAATCGCCAGCGTACTGTACAGGGCCGGTCCCGCATGGCCCTTCGACAGGACAAAGTAGTCTCGTTCTGGCCAGTCCGGGTCTGCCGGGTCAATTTTCATTACCGCACCGTACAGTACGGCCAGGGTTTCGACGACCGACATACTGCCGCCGTAGTGACCAAATCCCAGCAGCGTCAGCGATTTCAGGGTCTCGAGTCGAATTTGACGCGCGAGTTCGGTTATCTCATTCTCATTCATGATTTGGCTCCGGTGTTTTCCTGCGCATTACCACCCGCAGATTTGTTTTTCGCGAACACGTTGTACGCCACCAGCAGCGCGAACAACGCAACGACAAGCCCGGTGATGGCCAGTGGTGACAGGAAGCGCGCCAGGTTGCCAAGCACAATCCCGACGGCGCCGAAGTCAGCGTCCGAGAAAGTGGTATTGGCAAAGCCAATGGCTCCCAGTACAGGCAGCAGCAGCACCGGCAGGAAGGTGATTAAGAGCCCGTTGGCAAAGGCGCCAATCATTGCCCCGCGACGTCCACCGGTGGCGTTACCAAACACGCCCGCGGTTGCGCCGGTGAAGAAGTGCGGCACCACGCCCGGCAGGATCAGCACCCAGTTAAACTGGCCGCAGATAATTAACCCCACAATCCCCCCGAGGAAGCTGAACAGGAAGCCAATCAGCACCGCGTTGGGCGCATACGGATAGACCACCGGGCAGTCCAGGGCCGGACGCGCATTGGGCACCAGTTTTTCTGAGAAGCCGGTAAAGGCCGGGACGATTTCTGCCAGAATCAGGCGTACACCCTGCAGGATGATGAACACCCCTGCGGCGAAGGTGATTGCCATGATAATGGCGTAGACCAGGTAGTTCTGACCGCCGCTGAAGGTCGCCTCGACGTATTCACGCCCGGCGCTCACCGCCATGATCAGGTAGATAATCATCATGGTCAGAGAGATGGAGATCGAGCTGTCACGCAGGAAGCTCAGGTTCTTCGGCAGGTTCATCTCTTCGGTTGAACGTGAACCTTTGCCGACCTTGCTGCCAATCCAGCCGGACAGCACGTAGCCCAGGGTGCCGAAATGGCCGAAAGCAATATCATCGTTGCCGGTAATGCGCTTCATGTAACGCTGCGCAATCGCCGGGAAGAAGGCCATGACCAGCCCGAGGATCAGCGACCCCGTAAAGACCAGCCCTACCCCTTCAAAGCCCGCAACCGTGAGGATCACCCCAATCATGCACGCCATGTAGAACGTGTGGTGTCCGGTCAGGAAGATATACTTCAGACGGGTAAAGCGGGCGACGAGAATATTGGCCACCATCCCAAACGCCATAATCAGCGCAGTCGAGGCCCCATATTTCTCCAGCGCAATGGAAACAATCGCTTCATTATTGGGAATAATGCCCTGGATATTAAAGGCGTGTTCAAACATACCGCCTAATGGATTTAAAGACCCCACCAGCACGGTGGCGCCACCGCCCAGCACAATAAACCCGAGAATAGTTTTAATGGTCCCTTTTACAACGTCAGAAAAGGCTTTTTTCTGCGCAACGAGACCAATTAAGGCAATCAGGCCTACCAGCACGGAAGGGACTTTTAAAATATCGACAACGAAATTCAGCGTTTCAAGGATAAACATATCCACCTCGCCTTATCAGGGTTATTGTCTTTCGAACCAGGCACGCAGCTGCGCTTCAAGTTCGTTGATATCGATGATGTTGTTGATCACCACCAGCTGGTTTTCCGGCACGCTGGCGCTGGAGGCAATATCTTTCGCCATCACGAAAAGATCGGCCGCACCGGGCGTGGCTGAAGAGAGATCGGAGTGCTCAACCTCGGCGTCAATGTCCAGCTTCTTAAGCACTTTTTTAATATTCATTTCGACCATAAAACTACTGCCCAGGCCAGAACCGCATATAGCCATGATTTTCATTGTTGTCCCCTTTTTTGCGTAGAGTATGTCCCATCACGCTTGCGCGTAATGTGTATGACGAGTCGGATTAAATAATTAAATCAGAAGCGGTCGATTATCGTTTTTATTTCCTCCAGGGTATTCGCCTGATGTAATTCAGCCATATCCTCATCGCTTGAAAATAATTCAGCCAGCGCGGAGATCATTTCGATATGGCTGTGTTTATCCGGTGCTGCCAGCATAACGATCACATCGACGGGATCAAATTCGCCTGCACCGAATGAAACGCCCTTCCTGAGTTTTAATAATGAGAGGCCCAGTCCTTTTGCCCCCTCTTCCGGCCGCGCATGCGGCATGGCCAGCCCTGGTGCCAGCACATAATAGGGTCCTAAAGTGTGGTGCTGCTCAATGATGGCCGTTACGTATTCCGGCGCAATGACCTGCAGCTCCAGCAACGGTTTCGCGCATATCTCCAGCGCCTGCGGCCAACTCTCAACGCTATCCTGCAGCGTGATGGTTGTATCATATATCCACTTTTTGAGCATTTTCCCTCCCGACATCGCGCTAAAGATGAACAAACTTTATTCAACGCATAACGAATTGGCTGCGATCGGGATCACAAAGATAGCGCTACCAAGATCTAACATGCAGAAGTGTGATAGCGCTATCAAATTGACATCCTGGCGCGAAATCACAGCAAAAAAAGGGATTTAAGGCGTATACTGCCTGTCACGTGAAGCGAAGGATGAAATGAGTGGCGTCCTGTCAGCAGGAAGGTGTATGTCTCTAACCCGAAAACGGCGCAGTACCGGTAAAGTGACACTTGCCGATGTCGCACAGCTTGCCGGTGTGGGCACAATGACCGTGTCCCGTGCTCTCCGCACGCCTGAACAGGTTTCCGATAAACTGCGAGAAAAAATAGAAGCCGCGGTACAAGAGTTAGGCTATATGCCCAATCTTGCAGCCAGTGCGCTGGCTTCGGCCTCGTCATGGACGATTGCGATGGTCGTCCCCAATCTTTCCGAAGCCGGTTGTTCAGAAATGTTCGCCGGGCTCCAGCAGGTGTTACAGCCCGCCGGCTATCAGATCATGCTGGCCGAATCCCAGCATCGTCTTGAACAGGAAGAGAAATTGCTGGAAACGCTGCTGGCGTCAAATATCGCCGCAGCGATTTTGCTCAGCGTCGAACATACTGACACCGTGCGTCACTGGCTAAAAAACGCCTCGATTCCGGTGATGGAGATGGGCGCCATGCGCGCCGATCCCATCGATATGAATATCGGGATTGATAACGTCGCGGCCATGTATGAACTTACGGAAATGGTCATCAAACGCGGCTACCAGAACATCGGCCTGCTGTGTGCCAACCAGGAGCAGTGGATTTTCCAGCAGCATTTGCAGGGCTGGTACAAAGCGATGCTGCGCCACCATATGTCACCTAACCGGGTGATTAACGCCGCCATGCCGCCGAGCTTTTCGACGGGGGCCGCACAACTTCCTGAATTTCTGCTGGCGTGGCCGGAGCTGGATGCGCTGGTTTGCGTCTCAGATGAACTGGCCTGTGGCGCGCTGTACGAGTGCCAGCGCAGGCGTATCAAGGTGCCGGACGATTTGGCCGTGGTCGGGTTTGGCGACAGCGACGTCAGCCGTGTCTGTCAGCCGCCGCTTACGACGATGGCAGTACCCCATCGTAAGATTGGTATTGAAGCGGGACGTGCATTGCTGGAACGTCTGAATGACGGAGACTGGCGCGATCAGAAACCCATCGCATCCAGTCTGTGTCTGAGGGAGAGCTGCTAAAGCTTATTCGGCCTCTTCTTCTTTCTCAGATTTGGTCGATTCGTTTTTGGCGTTGCGGGTCATCCACAGCGCCAGTGCTTTTAACGAATCCGGCGTGAACTCGTCACAACGCGCGGTGATCTCTTCCGGCGTCATCCAGCTCACTTCGCTTACTTCTTCTTCCTGCAGGGCGAACGGCCCGTGGGAAACGCAGCTAAACAGCCCGCCCCAGACACGGCAATGTTCGTCTTCAAAATAGAACTGTCCATGCTCGGCAAACGGTACGCCCGCAATGCCTAGCTCTTCTTCCGCTTCACGGCGTGCGGAATCCAGCAGGACCTCATCCGCCTGAACGACACCGCCCGCAGTGGCATCCAGCATACCAGGGAGAAAATCTTTGGTGTCCGTGCGGCGTTGAACCAAAATTTTGCCCATGCCGTCATGAACAACAATATACGTCGCACGATGACGCAGGCGTTCAGCGCGCATTTGTTCGCGGCTGGCCTGCGCGATCACTTCATTCTCTTCGTTGACAATGTCAACCCACTCTGTACTTGCCAAATGACTCTGCTCCACCATCGGGAAACCTTCTCGTCTAAGCGCTCTTACGGCGCGTTTACAGTTGAGGTGTAACTTACGGATTAATCGCTACCTGTGCAATAACTTGCTGATCATTAAGTGCGATAACGCTTAACGTATGCTCATCAAGCATGCCATAGCTCGCCGGGTATCCGCCTTTCGGGATGCTGACCGAACCTGGGTTGAAGTGATAAATCTCCCCGCGTTTTTCTGCTACCGGAATATGAGTATGGCCGTAAACCAGGACATCGCCAGCGGCCAGCGCCGGGAGATTATCCGGGCTAAAAAGATGACCATGGGTGAGGAACAGACGGCATTTTTCCAGCAGCACCTGTTGCCACGGAGCGGTCATGGGGAAGTGCAGCAGCATCTGATCCACTTCGCTGTCGCAGTTACCGCGCACGGCGATAATGCGCGAGGCATACGGGTTGAGTTTTTCCGCCACCTGCGCAGGGGCATAGCCTTCCGGCAATGCGTTACGTGGGCCATGGTTCAACACGTCGCCCAAAATAACCAGCCACTGCGCCCCACTTTGTGCGAACAGGGAAAGAACGCGCTCGGTCGCGGGCAGCGATCCATGGATATCCGACGCAAACATCAGTTTCATCAGTCACTCCTCAGAAAAACAGACTGCCCTTATCATACCTTAAGCGCCAGGGCTTATCAGCCGACGCGCTTAGCGGAGAGTGCCACATAGCGCTGCACCGACGCACGTTGCCACTGGAAAGTGGCGTAATCCACCAGCAGCTGGGGGACGTCATCGCCGTTAAGGATCAAGCGGTTCAGCATCAGCGCCAGGTCGGTATCGGCAATACACCATTCGCCAAACAGGTTCGGGTTACCGTGGGCCAGCAGCGAGGTGGCGGTGTCAATCAGCTTTTGCGCGCTCTGCGCCCCCTCAGTACTTAGGGCGGGCTTTTTCACACCCGCAAATACCACATCCGTGGAGCGTTCAACGCGAATCGGCACCAAATCGCTGCGTAGCCACGCCTGGATTTGCCGTGCCCGGGCCCGCTTTTGCAGATCGTGAGGATAAATACGCTCCCACTCTGGTGGCGCGAACCGATCTTCCAGGTATTCATCGATCGCCGACGATTCACTCAGCGCGAAGCCATCAATGTCCAGTACCGGCACGCGCCGGGTCAGATCGTAACCCTGCCACTGCGGTTTCAGGTGTTCGCCGCCGTCCAGATCAATGGTTTTCAGGCTAAATGACAGCCCTTTTTCCGCCAGCGCCACGTACACGCTCATGACATAGGGTGAAAAGAATTGGGCATCGGACCACAACGTGATTACAGGCTGGTTCATAACATCCTCATCGGCTGATCGGTATTCCCTCAACATATAGTCTCTTTACGCCGCTGTCACTTGATGAAAACTCACGATTTTGCACAACCACCTATACTGATTGGTCATGGCATTACACTTCACACTGACAGGAGTTGAGAATGATCGACCTTTATTACGCCCCTACTCCAAACGGCCATAAGATCACCCTCTTTCTTGAAGAAGCCGAGCTGGAATACAGGATCATCCGCGTGGATATCAGCAAAGGCGATCAGTTCAGGCCTCTCTTTCTGGCCATCTCACCGAACAACAAAATCCCGGCCATCATCGATAACCTGCCAGCTGATGGCGGCAAACCGTTGAGCCTGTTTGAATCCGGGGAGATTTTGCTCTATCTGGCGGAGAAAACCGGCAAACTGCTGAGCGAGGAACTGCGCGAGCGTCACCACACGCTACAGTGGCTGTTCTGGCAGACAAGCGGCCTGGGCCCGATGCTGGGGCAGAACCACCACTTTACCGCTTACGCGCCACAACCCATCCCGTATGCGATAGAGCGCTATCAGGTGGAAACGCAGCGGCTGTACGGCGTACTGAACCGTCGTCTGGAAAAATCACCGTGGCTCGGGGGCGATCATTACAGTATCGCCGATATCGCCTGCTGGCCGTGGGTCAATACCCATGAACGTCACCGTATTGATTTAGCCTCTTACCCGGCGGTTAACAACTGGTTTGAACGTATCCGCACCCGCCCGGCGACCGAGCGTGCGATGAAAAAAATCCAGGAGATTTAGGCCTGCGCCCGGTTGGGCGCGTGTCAGGCTCTCATGTATTATGGGGAGGAAATACTGACACGGAGAAGACCTGCAATGTCGCAGCATGACGCTATTATTCGTATAAAAAATTTACGCTTACGTACTTTTATCGGTATCAAAGACGAGGAGATCGCCAACCGTCAGGATATCGTGATTAATGTGGTTATCCACTATCCGGCAGACAAAGCGAGAGGCAGTGAAGACATCAATGACGCGCTGAACTATCGCACGATTACGAAAAGCATCATTCAGTACGTGGAAAATAACCGCTTCTCTCTGCTGGAAAAATTAACTCAGGATGTGCTCGACATCGCACGCGAACATCACTGGGTCACTTATGCTGAAGTAGAGATCGATAAACTTCACGCCCTGCGTTATGCCGACTCCGTCTCCATGACGTTAAGCTGGCAGCGCCGGGCGTAAACCTGGAGGTTGTATGAAGATTCTGCTGACCGGCGGTACAGGCCTGATTGGCCGTCATCTCATTGCGCGCCTGCAGGCGTTACATCACGACATTACCGTGGTAACGCGCAGCCCTGAGAAAGCGCGCCAGGTGCTGGGTGCCGGTATCGACATCTGGAAAAATCTGGCTGACCGGCAGAATCTGGACGGCTTTGACGCTGTCATCAACCTGGCCGGTGAACCTATCGCCGACAAACGCTGGACAGAAGAGCAAAAACAGCTGTTATGCAGCAGCCGCTGGAACATCACCGAAAAGCTGGTCGAGCTGATCCGTAACAGCCATACCCCGCCATCGGTACTGATTTCCGGTTCTGCGGTAGGCTATTACGGCGATCTCGGTGAGGTGGTCGTGACCGAAGAAGAGCCGCCGCACAACGAGTTTACCCATAAGCTCTGCGCCCAGTGGGAACGTATTGCCTGTGCTGCCCAGAGCGATAATACCCGCGTGTGCCTGCTGCGTACCGGCGTCGTTCTCGCGCCGAAAGGCGGCATTCTGGCGAAGATGCTTCCTCCGTTCCGGCTCGGACTGGGCGGCCCCATCGGTAATGGCCGTCAGTATCTGCCGTGGATCCACATCGACGATATGGTCAACGGTATTCTCTGGCTGCTGGATAACGATCTGCGTGGGCCGTTCAATATGGTTGCGCCGTACCCGGTGCGTAACGAGCAGTTTGCCCACGCGCTGGGCCATGCTCTGCATCGCCCGGCGATTTTGCGCGTGCCCGCAACGGTGATTCGCCTGATGATGGGTGAAGCGTCCGTGCTGGTGCTGGGCGGGCAGCGCGCGCTGCCTAAACGGCTGGAAGCGGCCGGGTTTGCGTTTCGCTGGTATGACTTAGAAGAGGCGTTGAGGGATGTGGTGGGATGAATATGTTACATTTGTACGCCATGTCCCGATGAAATGGCGTAACAATGGCAACCATCACCACACCCCGGCTTCACCTCACCCCTTTCGAACCCACTGACTGGGCCTTCTTCCGCTCGTTGCGGGAAGATCGCAATATCATGCGTTACATGGCCGCCATCGCGCCGGAAAAAGAGACCCGGCGCGTATTTGCTGCGCGCTTAACGGCGGCGCACGTTTTTGTGATTCGTTTTCATGATGATGACACGCCGCTGGGCGATATCGGCCTGCAGATCAGCCCAGAGAATCGTGAAGAGGCTGATATTGGCTATACGGTTGTGCCTGCTGCACAGGGGCAAGGTATCGCCAGTGAGGCGTTGCGGGCGGTATGTGAGTATGCGTTTAACCAGACCGGCGTGAAAGCGATTAACGCCTACGTGCTGGCGGACAACGGCGGGTCGGTGCGGGTACTGGAGAAAGCGGGGTTTGTGCGTACGCAGGTGCTGGAGAAGGCGTACGAGATTGACGGCGTACGGTATGACGACTGGGTGTATCGGCTGGAGTGCGGTGCGGTTTGATGCCCTCACCCCGGCCCTCTCCCACAGGAGAGGGAGAAAACCCAGCCTGTAGGCCCGGTAAGCGAAGCGCCACCGGGCGATTGGGCTGCACTGCGGCCCTCTCCCAGGGGGAGAGGGAGAAAGGCAAAACCTACTTCAAAGAGCCCTTCAGGAACTGCTGCAAACGCGGGCTTTGCGGATTCGCCAGCACCTCATCCGGATGTCCCTGCTCTTCGATTTTCCCCTGATGCAGGAAGATCACGTGGTTCGAGACGTTGCGGGCAAAGCCCATCTCGTGCGTTACTACGACCATGGTTTTACCCTCTTCCGCCAGCTTTTGCATGATGCGCAGTACTTCGCCAACCAGTTCCGGGTCAAGTGCTGAGGTCGGTTCGTCGAACAGCAATACTTCAGGCTCCATCGCCAGCGCGCGGGCGATAGAGACACGCTGCTGCTGACCACCAGAGAGATGCACCGGGTACTTTATCTGCTGTCGCTCATCGATACCCACTTTTGCCAGGTATTTCACCGCGCGCTCACGGGCCTCCTGCTTGCTTAAACCCAGCACCTGAACCGGCGCTTCCATCACGTTCTCCAGCACCGTCATGTGGCTCCAGAGGTTGAAGTGCT
Source organism: Enterobacter cloacae complex sp. 309I3 (assembly GCF_050031595.1). Taxonomy (NCBI): domain Bacteria; kingdom Pseudomonadati; phylum Pseudomonadota; class Gammaproteobacteria; order Enterobacterales; family Enterobacteriaceae; genus Enterobacter; species Enterobacter cloacae complex sp. 309I3. Next base: position 3,467,380 of record NZ_JBLGWI010000001.1, read on the forward strand.
GGAATACCATTGTCAGCCGCGTGCGCAGCAGGCGCAGCTGGTTCTTATCTGCCACTTTCAGCTGGCCGTCTTTATCCCGGGTCAGATTGATATTCTGCCCGCTCACCACAATTGAGCCTTCACTCGGCTTTTCGAGGAAGTTGATGCAGCGCAGGAAGGTACTTTTCCCCGAGCCAGATGATCCGATAATACTGATCACGTCGCCTGCATTTGCCTGCAGCGACACCCCTTTCAGCACTTCATGTTCGCCGTAGCGTTTGTGCAAATCAATTACGTTTAATTTGTTCTCAGCCATCATCATTCTCAGTGCGTCGAAGAGGGTTTTATATGCTGCAACCAGCGCTTTTCTGCCTTACGGAACAGGCTAATCAGGACGTATGAAATAATCAAATAGAGCACTGCCGCAATGCCAAACGCGGTAAACGGCTGATAGGTCGCAGAGTTAATATCGCGGGCGATTTTAAGCAGGTCGGGCACCGTGGCGGTAAAGGCCAGCGCGGTGGAGTGGAGCATTAAAATCACTTCGTTACTGTAGGCTGGCAATGCGATACGCAGCGCCGACGGCAGAATAATGCAGCGGTACAGTTTCACCGACGAGAAGCCGTACGCGCGCGCCGCTTCGATTTCTCCGTAAGGAACGGAGCGGATAGCCCCGGCGAAAATCTCGGTGGTGTAGGCGCAGGTGTTGAGCGTCAACGCCAGCACCGTACAGTTCAAGCCGCTGCGGAAGAAGGCGTTCAGCATCTCGGTGCCTTTCACAATCTCCAGCGTATACATGCCCGAATAGAACACCAGCAACTGTACGTACAGCGGTGTACCGCGGAATACGTAGGTAAACAGCCAGATCGGGAACTGAATAAATTTATTGTTCGACACGCGGCCAATGGCAAGAAACACCGCCAGAATGCCACCCATCACCACCGAAGAGATCAGCAGCCACAGCGTAATGGCCACGCCGGTAAAGCGATAGCCGTCCGTCCACAGCAGCGATTTCCAGTATTCCTGAATAATCTCAATCACAGGTCAGCCCTCTTCACACCCACGGAGTAGCGACGTTCGAGCAGAAGCAGCACACCATTGGAGACGGTCGTAAAGACCAGATAGATCACGCCACACACCACCGCAAAGTAGAACGGCTCCCAGGTACTTTTACCGGCAAGCTGCGTGGCCTTTACCACATCTTCCAGACCCAGCAGAGAGACCAGCGCCGTGGCCTTGAGGATAACCTGCCAGTTGTTGCCAATGCCCGGAAGCGCGTAGCGCATCATGGCCGGGAACATAATCCGGCGAAACGTCTGGGAGGAGGTAAAACCGTAGGCGGTCGCCGCTTCTATGTGTCCTTTCGGTACCGCCATATAAGCGCCGCGGAAAGTTTCGGTAAAGTACGCGCCGTAGATAAAACCGAGAGTGATAATACCGGCCACCATCGGGTCGATATCGATCTGCCCCATTCCCATGGCGTCCGTCACGCTGTTAAGCGCAATCTGCAGCCCGTAAAAGATAAGCAGCATCAGCACCAGATCGGGAACGCCGCGAATCAGCGTGGTATAACCTTCAAAAATCAGCGCCAGCGGTTTGTTTGCCGAAAGCTTCGCCCCTGCGCCTGCCAGACCTATCAGCACCGCCAGCACCACGGAGCTGATAGCCAGCTCAAGGGTGACAAGCGCGCCCTGTAAAATAACGCCAGAAAATCCGTACAGCATACCGCGAGCCCTGTCGTATCGTGAGTGATGGACCGTGTCTTATCCCCTCCCTGAGCGGGAGGGGCCGCACGTTATTTGACGGGGCGATTAGCCGCCGTAAACATTAAAATCGAAGTACTTTTTCGCCAGTTTGTCGTACGTGCCGTCAGCGCGCATTTCAGCAAACGCTTTGTTCAGCGCTTCGCGCAGCTCGTTGTCTTCTTTACGCAGACCCATACCGGTGCCGACACCAAACAACTTCACATCTTTAATGGATGGGCCGCCAAATTTGTAATCTTTACCTACCGGCGTCTTCAGGAAGCCTTCACTCGCGGCAACTTCATCCTGGAAAGCGGCGTCGATACGGCCTGCCGTCAGATCAGCGTAGATATTTTCCTGGCCCTGATAAGAGACGATTTCAATCCCCTTCGGTGCCCAGTGTTCATTACCGTAGGTTTCCTGGGTAGTGCCCTGCAGCACGCCCACGCGTTTGCCTTTCAGTGATTCGAGGGTTGGCTGGATGTCAGACGATTTAGCCACCACCAGACGAGAATCTGCCGCATAGAGTTTGTCGGTGAAGGCAATCTCCTGCTGACGTTTTTCAGTGATGGAAAGCGAGGACATGATAACGTCGATTTTTTTGGCTTTCAGTGATGGGATCAGTGCATCCAGCGGGTTCTCAACGTAGGTACACTGCGCTTTGATGCGTTTGCACAGCTCATTGGCCAGATCAATGTCAAAACCGACCAGTTCACCCTTCGAATTCTTAGATTCGAACGGGGCATAGGTAGGGTCGGTACCAATACGAATTTTCTGCGGAATTGCTGCGAACGCCGCGGTAGCGCTGGAAAAGGCCAGCACCAGAGATAACGACAACACGAGTTTTTTCATATCTGTCCTCAACAAACTGTCTTCTTACGTGATTTTTACGACGACGGGGTGGTGCTAATGTGCCATCAATCCACGCCATCAGGCAAAGATTAATGCCTTTCAGGCGAGATTTTTTGCATGATAAATGCGTAAGTATGCACACAGCGATCCAATACGGTGCACGAAACGCACCATATTGGATCAATCACACCCGCAATGCACCAGAACAGTGCAACATCATCGAGTATCAATCACCGTAGACGTTGAAGTCGAAGTATTTCTTCGCCAGTTTGTCGTAGGTACCGTCTTTGCGCAGTTCTGCAAACGCTTTGTCGAAGGCGGCTTTCAGCTCGGTATCATCTTTACGCAGGCCAATACCGGTGCCGTCACCAAAGTATTTTTTGTCTTTCACGGACGGGCCAGCAAAGGCGTAGTCTTTACCTGCCGGCTGTTTCAGGAAGCCTTCACTTGCGGCAACCTCATCCTGGAATGCCGCATCCAGACGACCGGCCGCCAGGTCAGAATAAATCAGATCCTGGTTCTGGTAAGCCACCACGTCAACGCCCTTCTCACGCCAGTTTGCATTGGCATAACCTTCCTGAGTCGACCCCTGCAGCACGCCGACATGCTTGCCTTTCAGGGAGTCAATGGTTGGCTGAATGGGGGAGCCTTTTGCCGCAATCAGACGGGAATCCGCGGCGTAGAGCTTGTCAGAGAAGGCAATCTCCTGCTGACGTTTTTCGGTGATGGAAAGAGAAGAGATAATGGCGTCGATTTTCTTGGCTTTCAGCGACGGAATTAACGCGTCAAAGTCGCTGCCCACCCATGTGCATTTCACCGCAATGCGTTTGCACATCTCATTACCCAGATCGATATCAAACCCTACGAAATCGCCTTTCGCATCCTTGGAAGAGAATGGCGCGTAGGTTGCGTCTGTACCGATACGCACTGTCTGTGGAAGCGCTGCGTAGCTACCTGCGGCTGCACTTAACCCCACCAGCAAAGACAGAGCCAGAACCGTCTTCTTCATACATTTACCCTCAAGTACCGTGATTTTATTATGTATTGTGTTGTGTGTTGTGTTGCAGGCTTCTCTTGCAGGTCTTATGCCACATTGCCGTCGGGTCAAAATTTTGACGTTAAATATGTTAATAAAACGTTGCGATATTGCCTTAATGGTGAAAGATAGCAGGTCTGCCGAACGAACCGGAAAGAGAAAAAGGGAAAAAACGAATTAAATGTCGAGGATATGATCGCCGTTGCAATTTTGCCCTGAAACAGGGCATCGTCTCTGTTCATGCACGCTGTTTGTGCACAGAATCAGGCGCCCTGCCAGCGGGTGAAGAGGTCTTCGGGCAGGTCGATATCAAACTGATCCAGCACGCGGTTCACTGTCTGATTAATCACGTCATCGAGCGAGGCCGGACGATGATAAAACGCCGGCACCGGCGGCATGATCACCGCGCCCAGTTCAGCGGCCTGGGTCATTAAACGCAGATGCCCCAGATGCAGCGGCGTTTCGCGCACGCAAAGCACCAGAGGACGACGCTCCTTCAGCACCACGTCCGCCGCACGCGTCACCAGCGTGTCGGTATAGCTGTTAACGATGCCGGAGAGGGTCTTAATTGAACAGGGCAATATCACCATGCCCGCGGTTTTAAACGAGCCGGAGGAGATGCTGGCAGCGATATCGCGGGCATCGTGTACCACATCCGCCAGCGCCTGGACATCGCGCAGGGAGAGATCGGTTTCGAGGGAGAGGGTCTGACGCGCCGCCTGGCTCATCACCAGATGGGTTTCAACTTCCGCCACGTCACGCAGCACCTGCAACAGACGCACGCCGTAGATCGCGCCACTGGCGCCGCTAAGCCCAACAATGAGTCGTTTCATGATTTTCGCCCTTACTGATTTCAGGGCAGACTGTGCAGGATTTTGCGGGGAGTTGCAAGTGAGGGCGAAGGCCCTCACTTGCCTGCACAATTAACCTTCGTTGTGCATCTCTAAGCTTTCGAGATCGTTTTGCAACTGGACGGCTTTCGCATCGTCGTTGCGCAGCGAATCGAGATAGTCCAGATACTGCTGATCAACATCTTTGGTGACGTAAACCCCGTTAAACACGGAACATTCAAATTGCTGAATATCCGGGTTCTCGGCGCGCACCGCGTCGATAAGATCGTTCAGATCCTGGAAAATCAGGCCATCGGCACCGATGATCTGGCGAATCTCGTCCACTTCACGGCCGTGGGCAATCAGCTCATTCGCGGTAGGCATATCAATGCCATACACGTTCGGGAAGCGAATCTCTGGCGCCGCAGAGGCCAGATACACTTTCTTCGCACCGGCTTCACGCGCCATCTCGATAATCTGCTCTGAGGTGGTGCCACGTACAATGGAGTCATCCACCAGCAGCACGTTCTTGTCGCGGAACTCAGCGCGGTTAGCGTTCAGTTTACGACGCACAGACTTACGGCGCAGCTGCTGACCCGGCATGATAAAGGTACGGCCAACGTAGCGGTTCTTCACGAAGCCCTGACGGTATGGCTTATCCAGAATGCGGGCGATTTCCAGCGCGATATCGCAGGACGTTTCCGGGATAGGAATGACCACGTCGATGTCCAGATCGTCCCACTCGCGGGCAATCTTCTCACCCAGCTTGGTTCCCATGTTCACGCGGGCGCTGTAGACGGAGATCTTATCGATAAACGAGTCCGGACGGGCGAAATATACGTATTCGAACAGGCACGGGTTGCTGACCGGGTTGTCTGCACACTGGCGGGTAAACAGCTGGCCCTTCTCAGTGATATAGACCGCTTCGCCAGGAGCTACATCACGCAGGAATTCGAAGCCCAGGGTGTCCAGCGCCACGCTTTCAGAGGCAACCATATATTCGGTACGGCCATCACCCAGGTCACGCTTGCCGAGCACCAGCGGGCGGATACCGTTTGGATCGCGGAAGGCGACCATTCCGTGACCGATAATCATCGCCACGCAGGCATAGGCACCGCGGATCTGGCGGTTTGTCGCAGCAACGGCGGCAAAGATATTGTCTGCTTCCAGCGGATAGTGGCGGAAATTATCCAGCTCGCTCGCGAACACGTTGAGCAGGATTTCTGAATCAGAGGTGGTGTTAATGTGGCGACGTTTCTCTTCAAACAGCTTTTTACGCAGCTCATGCGCGTTGGTCAGGTTGCCGTTGTGAGCAAGCGTGATGCCATACGGTGAGTTGACGTAGAAAGGCTGTGCCTCAGAGGCGCTGGAACTGCCAGCAGTAGGATAACGAACGTGACCGATCCCCATATTACCTTGCAGACGCTGCATATGGCGGGCTTCAAACACATCGTTTACCAGGCCATTCGCCTTACGTAAACGGAAGCAGTTGTTTGCATCAATGGTGATGATACCCGCAGCATCCTGCCCACGGTGCTGAAGCACCGTTAACGCGTCATAAATCGACTGGTTTACCGGCATGAAACCGGCGATACCGACAATACCGCACATTCGTCTTTTCCTCGTTAAGCCACATCTCAGAGCGGGTTACGCTCTGGGCAAGAAACTCGACGAGCTTTGCAGATAGTCAAAGAACCACCTGATGATGAAGCTGAACTCTGGAATGAGCTGCGATTTCTGCCAGTCTTCACTTTTGGAGAACCCGGTAAAGGTATCCAGGAAGAACAGTATCGCGGCCACAATCAGCACGCCTCGTAATGCCCCGAAACAGATCCCGAGCACCCTGTCCGTTCCTGACAGACCGGTTTTCTCGACCAGCTGACCTATCACGTAATTCACGATAGCGCCGACAATCAGCGTCGCGATAAACAGCACCGCGATGGCGATTCCATTTCGGACCAGTTCATCTTCAAAGCCCGTGAACCAGACAGACAGGTAAGTGTAGTAATGACTGGCAACAAAGAAAGCACAACCCCAAGTCACCAGCGATAACGCTTCACGAACAAAGCCACGGATCAGGCTAACCAGACAGGAAAAACCAATCACCGCAATGATGGCGTAATCAATCCAGACCATATGTGTCCCACGATGTAACGCCCTGTCATCCAGTTCGGGGCGAATTCTAACAGAAAAAGAAAACGTTTGCGTAGGGATTTCCTTCCCGCGCGTAAATAAAAAAGGCGCTGAAAAAATGTTCAACGCCGTTGGCTTATTACGTCTCTTTGGACGTCTGCCACTCCCCCTCACCCTCTCCCCTTTGGGAAGAGGGCCGGGGTGAGGGGAACCTTATCAGTTCGCGCTGTAGTTCATCACCACACCGCTCAGGCCAGAGATCTGCTTCAGCTCACCGAGCGAGCCTTTGAGCTTATCCTTAGACGCTTCTGGCCCCACAAGGATACGGGTGATTTTACCCTGCACCGGCGTGGAAGGTGAAGTGTAAACGCGATAACCCGCACTGCGCAGCTTACCCACTACCTCATTGACCTTATCGGCATTTTTCAGCGCACCCAACTGCACAACGTAGGCTTTACCCGTCGGTGCAGCCTCTTGCTGGGCCGGTTTTGCCGCAGGCGGCGTCTCTGAAGCCGCGGCCAGCTGTTCTGCTGCTTTATCCCGCTGCGGTTTCGGCTGTGTTTTTTCCACCGGCTTCGGTTTTTCAACCGGTTTCGGCTGCTCTACCGGCACCGGATCGATTTCGATGTTGTTATTCGCCGCCAGACGAGACGGATCGAGGGACGGCGCGGCCGCATCCCCGGCACGCACCTCTTCAGCCGCCCCTTCCGGCGGCTGAGCAGGCAGCGCCTGGGTCGCCGCAGGCAGCATATCCGGTTCGTCGCGATCGCCCGGCTTCGGCACCAGCGGAATGGCTGCAAATTCATCCTGGTAATGCTTTTTCTGCCCGTCGAGCAGACCCGGGAGGATAATCACCCCGAGCGCGACCAGCACAATGGTTCCTGTTAAACGGTTCTGAAACTTACTCGCCACCGGTTCTCCCCGCGTCCATCACTTCCATGACATGTGCCACCGTGTGGAACGAACCACACACCAGCACGGTATCTTCTGGTTTAGCATCCGCCATCGCGGCTTGCCAGGCCTGAGCCACGCTATTGTAGATTGCGCCTTTGCCGAGATGTTCCAGTAACTGCTCGGCCGTCGCACCGCGCGGCCCCTCCAGAGGAGCACAATACCAGCTATCGACCACACTCTCCATGCAGGCCAGCGTACCGCCGATATCTTTATCATGAAGCATACCGATAACCGCCAGCACGCGCCCGGTTTTTGGTAACGATTTGAGACGCGCGGCGAGATACGCCGCAGCATGCGGGTTATGTGCGACATCCAGTATCAGCCGCGGAGCGTCGCTGACAATCTGAAAACGCCCGGGCAGAATCGCATTCTGAATACCGTCGCGGATGGCCTGTTCGCTCACCGCCAGCCCGCTTGCGCGCAGTGCCGCCAGGGCGGTGGCGGCATTAGGTTGCGGTACCTGCGGCAGGGGCAGATTCTCCAGCGTTCCCTGCGCATCGCGATAGCGCCAGCCGTTGTTCTGAACCTCATACTGCCAGTCCACACCCCGGCGCAGCAGGTGAGCGCCCTTCTCTTTCGCCACGTCGGCAATGGTGTGCGGCATATCCGGCTCGCCAACCACCGCGGGCTTATTCGTGCGGAAAATACCGGCCTTCTCACGGCCAATACTTTCGCGATCGGGGCCGAGCCAGTCGGTATGATCCAGGGCAATGCTGGTGACCACCGCCACATCGGCATCCACCATATTGGTGGCATCCAGACGCCCGCCGAGGCCCACTTCCAGAATCACCACGTCCAGCTGCGCCTGTTTAAACAGCCACAGCGCCGACAGAGTGCCGTATTCGAAATAGGTTAATGAAATCTCACCGCGCGCCGCTTCAATTTCTGCGAACGACGCCGTATGCGCAGACTCTGGCAGTTCGCTGTTTTGCATGCGAACCCGCTCGGTATAACGTACCAGGTGCGGAGAGCTGTAGACACCAACCTTGTAACCGGCAGCCATCAGGACAGCTTCAAGCGTACGGCAGGTGGTGCCTTTACCGTTGGTTCCGGCGACGGTAAAAACAAACGGCGCAGGTTTCAGCACATCGAGACGCGCAGCAACCTGGCTTACGCGTTCAAGCCCCATATCAATGGTTTTACTGTGCAGGTTTTCCAGATAAGAAAGCCACGTGGCCAGGGGCGACGTGGCTTGGGGAATGCTTTTATTTTCCATGATGCCCGGTTGTCATTAACAGTTTATAAAGCAAAAGGGCAGCGCCAACCGGCCCTGCCCTTTTCAGTTATCAGGCCTCGGGTTCCTGATCCGGTACTACCACGCCTTCGCGCGGCTCATCCGGGTTCGGCGCCGGCAGATTCATCAGCTTCGCCAGGATGCTCGCCAGTTTCAGGCGCATTTCCGGGCGGCGGACGATCATGTCAATCGCGCCTTTCTCAATGAGGAACTCACTGCGCTGGAAGCCCGGCGGCAGTTTTTCACGTACGGTCTGCTCGATAACGCGAGGACCAGCAAAGCCGATCAGCGCTTTTGGCTCAGCGATGTTCAGATCGCCCAGCATCGCAAAGCTTGCAGAAACGCCACCCATGGTTGGGTCGGTCAGTACAGAGATGTACGGCAGACCGCGCTCCTGCATTTTAGCCAGCGCAGCAGAGGTTTTCGCCATCTGCATCAGGGACATCAGCGCTTCTTGCATACGTGCACCGCCAGAGGCGGAGAAGCAGATCAGCGGGCAGTTGTCTTCCAGTGCCTGCTCAACAGCACGCACAAAGCGCGCACCGACCACGGAACCCATTGAGCCACCCATGAAGGAGAACTCAAACGCGGCGGCCACTACCGGCATCTCGTGCAGGGTGCCTTTCATCACGACCAGCGCGTCTTTCTCGCCGGTCTCTTTCTGTGCAGAGGCCAGGCGATCTTTATATTTTTTGGAATCACGGAACTTGAGCACATCTTTTGGCTCAAGCTCGCTACCCAGTTCTACCAGAGAACCTTCGTCCAGCAGGCTGTGCAGGCGATTACGCGCCGTCATGCGCATGTGGTGGTCACACTTCGGACACACCTCAAGATTGCGTTCCAGTTCTGCGCGATACAGAACCTGACCACAGCTATCACACTTCGTCCATACCCCTTCAGGAATGCTCGCTTTACGCGTTGGGGTAATGTTGCTTTTAATTCGTTCAATCCAGCTCATTGATAACCTTTCTGCCTGAACCTGGTCGTATGCCAGTTTTGCTGTAAGAGGCGAATAATGCCATTTTTGCCTCCAACAGACCATGAATGTTGCACATTAAAACATAACAGCCCGAAACTTTGGATAAAAAAGTGGTCGAACCGCCTGCGTGCATTTACTTCGCTTGCTTTGCTGCCGCGCGCTTGTGACGAATGATTTCGATAACACCCGGTAAAACAGAAAGCACAATAATCGCTACAATCAGTAACTTAAGGTTTTCCTGAACTACAGGGAGATCGCCAAACAGGTAGCCTGCATAGGTAAAGAGCAGCACCCACAGCAGCGCGCCAATGACGTTGTATGCCGCAAAATGACGATAGGACATGTGCCCCATTCCCGCCACAAATGGCGCAAATGTACGCACAATAGGCACAAAACGCGCAAGGATAATGGTTTTTCCACCGTGGCGCTCATAAAACGCGTGGGTTTTATCTAAATAGCTACGACGGAAAATTTTTGAGTCCGGATTGCTGAATAAGCGCTCACCGAAGACCCGTCCAATGGTGTAGTTGACCGCGTCACCGACAATTGCGGCGATCACCATCAGCACCACCATTATGTGCACATTCAAATCGTTGCCAGGCAGCGCAGATAACGCCCCCGCGACGAACAGCAGCGAATCCCCCGGCAGAAATGGCGTGACTACCAGACCGGTTTCACAGAACAGAATGAGGAACAGAATGGCATACACCCAGACGCCATACTGCGCGACCAACTCCGCCAGGTGAACATCAATATGCAGAATGAAATCAATCAGAAAACGTATTACGTCCATATTGTCTAAGCCTTAATTGCACCTTTGTTTAGTCCGCCAGAAACAGCGGGCCCATTGGCGGTTTTGGCAGGTCAAACCGGTCCGGATAGTCCACCGAGACCAGATACAGCCCTTCCGCTTTCGCCGTTGCTGCGGCAAGCGTTCTGTCCTTCGCTGCCAGCAGTTCTGCAATCCAGCTCTCCGGCTGGTGTCCGGCACCCACTTCCATCAGGCTGCCCACAATATTCCGCACCATATGATGTACAAAGGCATTGGCTTTGATATCCACCACCACATACGCGCCAAAACGGCTGACGTTTATGTGCATGACGTTACGCCACGGCGTGCGGGACTGACACTGCACCGCACGGAACGAGGTAAAGTCATTTTCACCAATCAGACACTGCGCCGCACGATGCATACGTTCTGCATCCAGCGGTTCATAAAAATGCGTCACGCCCTGGCTTAACACCGCCGGACGAAGACGCTGATTGTAGATGACATAGCGATAACGGCGCGCAGTGGCGCTGAAACGCGCATGAAAATCATCCGGCACAGCTTTCACCCAGCGCACCGCAATGTCACCAGGTAAATTCGCATTTACACCCAACGTCCAGGCAGCGTCCTTGCGCACGGCGGTGGTTTCAAAGTGAACCACCTGCCCCGTTCCGTGGACACCGGCGTCAGTGCGTCCTGCACACAGGACGTTAATCGGTTCGTTCGCCACCTGAGAGAGCGCTTTCTCCAGTTTTTCCTGGACACTGCGCACCTCATTTTGACGCTGCCAGCCATAATATTTACTGCCGTCGTACTCGATACCGAGGGCGACTTTATGAACCGGCTTTTGTTCCACGTCTGACATCAGTACAGATACTCCTGCACCAGTTTTTCAGCGATTTTGACCGCCATCAGCGCGCCGCCGAAGCGCACGTTATCGGCTACGGACCAGAATTGAACCTGCTCCGGCATACCGTAATCATTCCGTACGCAGCCCACCGAGAGGTGTGCGCTGCCGGTGGCATCGCCAACCTGCGTCGGGAATTCACTCTCTTCGGAGAGCACAATGTCTTCACCGCGGCCGAACGCATCACGCGCTTCTTCAGCGGCCAGCGGACGCAGGGCTTCGAAACCTACCATCTGCGCATGACCGTAAAAGACCGGCGACTGCACGACGTTTGCGGAGATCATCAGCCCCTCGTCCTGCAGAATTTTGCGCGCTTCGTCGACGATACGGCGCTCTTCACGCACGGAGCCTTCACGATCCGGCAGCAGCGGCAGCATATTGAATGCCAGCTGACGGCCGAAGAAATCGTCTTCGTCAATCGGGATGCCGTTCAGGAGCTTCGCACTCTGTCCGGCCAGCGCGTCGACGGCCTTTTTGCCTTGCGCAGAAGCGGAAAGCAGGCTGGTCACGGTGATACGCGACAGACCGCCATCGTCGATTAAAGGTTTAAGAGCGGTCAGCAGCTGGCTGGTCAGGCTATTGGGAACCGCAATGATATTGCGGTTACGGTAGTCGGCCAGGACAAACGGGTTCACGTCCGGCACCACCAGCGGGACATCCGGCTCCATCGAGAACAGGCCGCTCAGATCGATCACCAGACAGCCAGAATTCGTCGCGTCTTCAATGTACGACGCGGTGGCTTCAGCACCTGCCGCAAAAAAGGCCAGCTGCGCCTGCGTCCAGTCGAATTCGGCGGCATCCTGAACCATGACGGATTTGCCGCCAAAACGCAGATGCTCACCGGCGCTGTCAGTGCGCGCCAGTGCATAGATATCACCCACCGGGAACTGACGCTCAGCAAGGGTTTCGAGCAGGGCTTCACCCACGGCACCCGTGGCACCTAAAATGGCAATGTTCCAGCCTTCAGACATGGTGGTTTACTCCAGAAATAAAAAAGCGTCCCTGTCGGAGTATCCAACAGGGAGCGTTAAGAAGACATTAATGCGCCGGGTGATGAACGGCGTTAAAACCCAGTTTATGCAGCAGCGCTGCCGCCGACGCGTCATCGCACATGACATACAGAGAAGACCATTCACGGCGCTCAACGTAATTCTTGCGCAGCTTGTCAAACTCCCCCGGGATCCCCGCCACTTTACGCAGCAGCGCATCATCGCGGCGCACATCATACACCAAATGAACCAGCCTTTTCAGCGTTGCCTGATCGAGCGGGCCATGCAGGGTAATGCGGCCAAATTCAGGTGCGGGGAGTAAAGTGTCCAGCGCCACCTGCTGCGGACGGCCAATAAAGGCGCTATAGGCCTCAAAGACCTGGGTTGTACCACGGGCCTTTCCTTCGAGCGTATAACCCGCAATATGCGCGGTTGCAACGTCGACCTTGTTCAGCAGCGCAACGTTGAGATCGGGCTCCGGCTCCCAGACGTCCAGCACCACGCTGAGATCCTGCCCCTCTTCCAGACATTTCAGCAACGCGGCGTTATCGACGACCGGGCCACGACAGGCATTTATCAGAATAGTGCCAGCCTTCAGACGACGGATCAGCGCCTCGTCAGCAAGATGGAGCGTCTTATAGGCCCCCTCTTTGAAGAGGGGCGTATGGAAGGTGATGACGTCACATGCTTCAACCAGCTCATCCAGGGGGCGGAAGTCGCCTTCATCACCGTTGTCTTTACGCGGCGGATCACACAGCAGGGTGCGAATGCCTAACGCCTCAAGGCGTTTTTGCAGGCGTCCTCCCACGTTGCCCACCCCGACAATGCCTACGGTGCGGTCTTTCAGCGCAAAACCGTCGCGCTCTGCCAGCATCAGCAGAGAAGAGAAAACGTATTCCACTACCGCAATGGCGTTACAGCCAGGCGCGGCGGAAAACCCGATCCCCGCCTGCTTAAGCCACTTGTCATCCACATGATCCGTCCCGGCCGTTGCGGTTCCGACGAATTTAATCGCTTTGCCGGAGAGCAACGCCTCATTTACTTTGGTCACCGAGCGCACCATCAGGGCATCGGCATCATCCAGCTCGTTTACCGGAATGGGTCGACCAGGGACAGCCTTAACATTACCAAGGCGGCTAAAGAGCTCGCGGGCGTAAGGCATATTTTCATCAACGAGGATTTTCACGTCTGAGTACCTGTTTGAGAGGAAGAAAACCTGCCAAGTGTGCCATAATCTGGCCGCCAGGCATATATGCATGCCGGGTTTACGCTGAGTTTTGACTTTAAGGATTTTTGACGATGCAGCCTATTTCAGGTACGCCACCACGCCCTCCGGGTGAAGGCCCTGTCACGCCAAACGTTGCAGGTGAACAACCGCTTTCCACGCAGCAGCGCACCGTGCTGGAGCGCCTGATCACGCGCCTGATCGCGCTCACTTCACAGCAAAATGCGGAAGTCTGGGCCGGGGTAAAGCATGATTTAGGCGTCCGGAACGATGCACCGTTGCAGTCGCGCCACTTCCCTGCGGCCGAGCAAAATCTGAATCAGCGTATTACCGCCGCACAACAAAATCACACCACTCGCCAGATAGTTGCACAACTGACCGAGCTGTTGAGCCAGGGCAACAACCGTCAGGCAGTCAGTGATTTCATTCGACAGCAGTTTGGCCAGACCGCCCTGAGCCAGCTAACGCCAGAGCAGTTGAAAACCGTGCTGACGCTGCTGCAAACCAATCAGCTGACCATCCCGCAACCGCAACAGCGTCCGTCAACCGAGCGTCCGCTGCTGCCTGCTGAACACAATACGTTGAATCAGATGGTGACCAGGCTGGCCGCCGCCACCGGCGAATCAACAAAGCTTATCTGGCAGTCGATGCTGGAGCTTTCCGGCGTGAAAGCGGGCGAGCTGATCCCGGCCAAACAGTTTACGCATCTGGTCACCTGGCTACAGGCTCGCCAGACGTTGAGCACCCAAAGTACCCCTACCCTGCATACGCTACAGGCGGCACTGAAGCAGCCGCTGGAGCCGCATGAATTTGAGGTGATTAGGGATTACGCCCAGCAGACCTGGCAGGCCACGCCGCAAACGGTACTGACCACCGCGCAGGTACAAGATTTGCTGAATCAGATCTTTATTCGCCGCGCCGAGCGCGAAGGCGGTGTGCCGGAAGTCAGGGATATTCAACCGATCTACAGCCCGCTGTTTGCGCCGGTGGTGGAGACCTTCAGAACCCTCTCTGCGCGTCCGGGATTGCTGTTTATTGCGTTACTGATTGCGCTGGCGATTTTCTGGCTGGTTGCCTGATGTTTTGCCCGGTGGCGCTGCGCTTACCGGGCCTACAACGACCCGAACCGTAGGCCGGGTAAGGCGAAGCCGCCACCCGGCAACAACGGCTCAAGACCTGCGAAACGCCACCAGCGTCACCACGATCCCAACAACGGCTGAAACCGCACCTGCCAGGAAGACGGACGGATAGCCAAACGACGTGGCCAGGAGCCCCGCCAGCGGTCCGGTGACACCGTATGAGATGTCCTGAAACGCCGCATAACCGCCCAACGCCGTACCGCGCACCTGTGGCGCGACGCGTTTTACCACCTCAACCCCCAGCGCCGGGAAGATCAGGGAACAGCCGCAGCCGGTCAGTGCCGCTCCGAGAAGGGCAACGGAGGCCACAGGGGCATACCACAGCAGCAGCAAACCGAGGGTCTCAATCACCAGCGACGCCACGGCCACCTTCACGCCACCAAAGCGATCCGGCATCCAGCCGAACAGCACGCGCATCAGGACAAACGCGCCACCAAAGGCGGTTAGCGTAAAGCCCGCCATCGCCCAGCCGCGGCTCATAAAGTACAGCGAAACGAATGTCCCAATCACCGCGAAGCCCACACCCTGTAGCGCCAGCCCCAGCCCCGGCTGCCAGATTTGACCTATTACGCTCCACAGGGAAGGACGCTCACCTTTATGGGCAGGTACTTTGCGCACCGAGCCGTTAAATGCCCATGCCAGCAGCGGTAACAGCATGGTGGTGGCCGCCAGCGCGGCAAAACCGAACTGGCTGTGGATCAACAGCCCCAGCGGCGCACCTGCCGCGAGTGCGCCATAGATAGCCATACCGTTCCAGGACATCACCTTGCCCGAGCGCGCAGAGCCTACCAGCCCCATTCCCCAGGTCAGGGTGCCGGTCAGCAACTGGCTTTCACCAAAGCCGAGAATTAAACGTCCCACCACCAGCAGGGCAAATTTATACGCTGCGTCGACCGGCAGAAGCGCGGCAAGCAGCCACGCTGCGCCCGCCAGCCCGCAGGCAAACATGCCCTGCAGCGCTGAGCGTTTGGCACCGTGCTGGTCCGCCAGACGCCCGGCGTAGCCGCGGGTTAATACGGTAGCTAAAAACTGAATACCCACGGCGATGCCAACCAGGGTATTACCGTAGCCCAGCTCCTGGTGAACAAACAGCGGGATAACAGGCAGCGGCAGGCCAACGGTCATGTAGGTCAGAAATACCGCAAAGGCGATACGGAAAAGGGAAAGGTTCCCGGAAGGGGTACTCTTCTCAGGGATAACGGCCTTCATGCGTAACTCCGTGTTCAGGCATAAAAAAAGGGAGCCTCGCGGCTCCCTTCTACTATACCTTCAAACGCTTACGCTTTCAGCTTGCGCATGACCAGCGTGGCGTTGGTGCCGCCAAAACCAAAGCTGTTGGACATCACGGTCGTCAGCTCACGTTCAGTGGTTTCGGTCACGATGTTCAGGCCCGCTGCCTGCTCGTCCATCTCTTCGATGTTGATGCTTGGCGCGATAAAGCCATTTTCCAGCATCAGCAGAGAGTAGATTGCTTCCTGCACGCCAGCTGCACCCAGAGAGTGACCGGTCATGGCTTTGGTCGCGGAGATTGCCGGGCTGTTGTCGCCGAAGACTTCACGGATCGCACCCAGTTCTTTCACATCGCCTACCGGCGTAGAAGTCCCGTGGGAGTTCAGGTAGTCGATTGGGGTATCAACACCGTGCATCGCCATCTTCATGCAGCGCACCGCACCTTCGCCGGATGGAGCAACCATGTCAGCGCCGTCAGACGTTGCACCGTAGCCCACGATCTCAGCGTAGATGTGCGCGCCACGTGCCAGAGCGTGTTCCAGCTCTTCAACCACAACCATACCGCCGCCGCCTGCGATAACAAAACCGTCACGGTGCGCATCATAGGTACGGGATGCTTTAGCCGGGGTTTCATTGTATTTGGTAGACAGGGCACCCATTGCGTCGAATTCACAAGCCATTTCCCAGCCCAGCTCTTCGCCGCCGCCAGCAAATACGATGTCCTGTTTACCCAGTTGGATCTGCTCAACAGCATTACCGATGCAGTGTGCGGACGTCGCACATGCAGAGCTGATGGAGTAGTTCACACCGTGAATTTTGAATGGGGTTGCCAGGCACGCGGAAACCGCAGAACCCATGGCTTTGGTTACCACGTACGGACCTACTGCTTTCAGACCACGCGGGCTACGCATGGCGTCAGCACCGAATACCTGCGCTTTGGATGAACCACCGGAACCGGCAATCAGACCCACGCGCGGGTTGTTCTGGTAAACCTCTTCGCTCAGGCCCGAATCTTTGATCGCTTCCTGCATGGAGAGATAAGCATAAATAGAGGCATCGTTCATGAAACGAACCACTTTACGGTCAATCAAACCGGTGGTGTCCAGTTTGACGTTACCCCATACGTGGCTACGCATACCTGAATCTTTAAACTCTTCAGAGAAAGTGATCCCGGAGCGTCCTTCACGCAGAGATGCCAGGACTTCCTGCTGGTTATTACCGATGCTGGAAACAATGCCCAGGCCAGTAATCACTGCACGTTTCATTCAATACCTCTGTAAGTCGCACTATAGTAAGTTTCGAGTCGCACAATAGCGTACACTTGTACGCCGAACAAGTCCGATCAGACATTTTCTGCGGAAATTTGCACCGATGGACTCACATCGTTAAGATCGTGCCACTGCCTGTCAGACGAGTAACTTACGTGAAACAAAACGCTATACAACCCGCCAACCTCGAATTCAACGCTGAGGGTACACCTGTTTCCCGAGATTTTGATGACGTCTATTTTTCTAATGATAACGGACTGGAAGAAACCCGCTATGTTTTCCTCGACGGAAATCAGCTCAGCGCACGCTTTCCCGCCCATCCGCGCAGTCTGTTTGTCGTCGCAGAGAGCGGGTTCGGTACCGGGCTGAATTTTTTGACCCTCTGGCAGGCTTTCGACCAGTTTCACGCTGCCCATCCTGAGGCTACGCTACAAAGATTACATTTCATCAGTTTCGAAAAATTTCCACTCACCGCGCACGACCTGCACCTGGCGCACCAGCGCTGGCCGGAGCTTGCCCCTTGGGCTGAACAGCTTCAGGCGCAGTGGCCGCCCGCCATCGGCGGTTGCCATCGTCTGCTGCTGGACGGTGGACGCGTCACGCTGGACTTATGGCTCGGCGATATCAACGAACTGACCGATAAGCTTGATGATTCGATGAACCAGAAGGTGGACGCGTGGTTCCTTGACGGGTTTGCGCCAGCCAAAAACCCGGAGATGTGGAGTCAGCATCTGTTTAGCGCCATGGGGCGTCTGGCGCGGCCTGGCGCAACGCTCGCGACCTTTACCTCGGCGGGGTTTGTCCGCCGCGGCTTACAGGAAGCAGGCTTTACGATGCGAAAAACCAAAGGGTTTGGCCGCAAGCGCGACATGCTGGTCGGGACGATGGAGCAGACGCTGGCGATCCCCGCCCGGGCGCCCTGGTTTGCACGCCGCGCCAGCGCCTCCCGTGAGGTGGCGATAATCGGCGGAGGGATTGCCAGCGCTCTGCTTTCGCTCGCGCTTTTACACCGCGGCTGGCAGGTGACGCTCTACTGTGCTGACCCGGCTCCGGCAAACGGCGCCTCCGGCAACCGTCAGGGAGCCCTTTATCCGCTTTTAAGCGCGCACGACCCGGCGCTGTTCCAGTTTTTCCCCGCGGCCTTTACCTTTGCCCGTCGCGTATACGACACCCTTCCGGTGGCGTTCGATCATGACTGGTGCGGCGTGACGCAGCTCGGCTGGGATGAAAAGAGCCAGCAAAAAATCGCGCAGATGCTGTCGCTGGGGCTGCCGGAAGAGATTGCCCGCGCGGTAAGTGCGCAAACGGTGACAGACACCACCGGCGTTGAGACGGGCTGCGGCGGTATTCAGTATCCGCTCGGCGGCTGGCTGTGCCCTGCCGAACTGACCACTGCGGCGATTACCCTGGCACAGTCACGTGGGCTGACGGTGCATTATGCTCATAAGGTTGCATCGCTTAGCCGGACAGCCCACTGGACCCTGCGCTTTGCCGATGGCAAAGAGGTCACGCATGCCAGCGTTGTGCTGGCAAACGGACATCACATCAATCAGTTTGTCCAGACAGAGACATTGCCCGTTTATCCGGTTGGCGGCCAGGTGAGCCATATTCCGACCGCGCCTGCACTGAGCCAACTACGCCAGGTGCTGTGCTATGACGGCTACCTGACGCCGCAAAATCCGTCTAACGCTCATCACTGCATTGGTGCCAGTTACCATCGCGGTGAAACAGACACGCATTACCGCGAGGAGGATCAGCAGCAGAACCGTCAGCGCCTGATTGACTGCTTCCCGGACGCGGCGTGGGCAAGAGAGGTTGACGTCAGCGAGGGCGAAGCGCGCTGCGGCGTACGCTGCGCCACCCGCGATCATCTGCCCATGGCGGGAAATGTACCGGACTATGAGGCAACGCTTGAGGCGTATCAGGATCTGGCTGAACACAAGGAGACGGCAGTGGTCTCACCGGTCTATCCGGAGCTGTTTATGCTGGGCGGACTGGGATCGCGCGGGTTATGTTCTGCACCGCTGCTGGCGGAAGCGTTAGCCGCGCAAATGAGCGATGAGCCCATTCCGCTGGACAGCACCACGCTCGCGGGGCTGAATCCGAATCGTTTGTGGGTGCGGAAATTGCTGAAGGGGAAGCAGGTTAAGTAGGGTACCCTCTCCCACCGGGAGAGGGAGGTGAAACGCTTACTTCGCTTTCGCCTGCTGGAACAGGTTGTCCCACATACCCAGCACCAGAGACTGGTCGCGGGGAGAAAGCTCGCCCGCCTGGATGGCTTTTTCCAGACTGCGGCTCACTTCATCATGAATGGCCTCGGCAGAGTGATCGTCCCCGGCTTCCAGCTCGGCAACGGCCAGCGTCAGGTGACCACGCAGATAACCGCTGGCGAACAGCTCATCATCACTGGCGTGTTCCACCATGTCATCAATTAACGCCAGAATGCGTGATTCAAATTCTGCGATCATCTTCTTTCCTCTGTTAAAGATCTTCCGGCCACGGGAAGCATTCCGCCGTGATCTCCGGCGTATGGTAATAATTCTGTAAAGCCTTGATCAGGCGTGCCGGGCGTTCCGGGATGCCTTTCTTAAGATACTCCATCACCTGCGCATGTACGCGGCGCTGGAAGAGAATACGGTCTGGCTCGAAATCCCCTTCGAGATTGTCACAGCTGACGTTGAACGGGAAACCCGCCGCCACGCAGAACAGCCACTCCAGCGCCTGCGGTTTGACTTCCACATCTTCAAACTGACCCTGCGTGGCCGCGTCACGTCCGTCCGGACAGTACCAGTAACCAAAGTCCACCAGCTCGCGACGCGCTTTTCCCGCAATGCACCAGTGTGAAATCTCATGCAGGCCACTGGCATAGAAACCGTGCGCAAACACGATGCGGTTATAGGGCACCTCTGCATCAGCAGGAAGATAGATCGGTTCGTCGTCGCCTTTAATCAGACGGGTATTAAAATCATCAGCAAAACAGCCGTCAAAAATCTCAATCAGCTGTTCATAGTTATGCGTACTGTTCATGCATTCATCCCCAGCCAGGTGAGGATCTCCTGTCCATGGCTGTCATAAAGAAGCTTGGCGCTCATCACCGCCGAGACGATGACGATCATCGGGCGAATCAGCTTCTGTCCTTTGCTTAATACCAGACGCGAGCCCGCGCGCGCGCCTAAAAACTGCCCCGCCATCATCACAAACCCGGTTGCCCAGATAACCTTGCCGCCGATGATAAACAGCAGCAGGCCGCCGACGTTCGAGGTGGCATTCAGCACTTTAGCGTGGGCGGTAGATTTGGCGAGGTTAAATCCGGCCAGCGTGACAAACGCCAGGGCATAGAACGACCCGGCGCCTGGGCCAAAGAAGCCATCGTAAAACCCGACGCAGCCGCCTGCGATAAGCGCGAACGGCAGACCATGCAGCCGACGCTGCCTGTCCTCTTCACCAAGCTTAGGCATCAGCAGAAAGTAGAGGCCAATACAGATGACCAGCACCGGCAGGATCTGACGCAAAATGTCAGACTGTACGTGCTGAACCAACAGCGCACCGGAGGTTGAGCCGATGAAGGTCATCAGAATATTGAGCTTCTGGTCGGCAAGATTAACCACCTTACGGCGAATAAAATAGAGCGACGCGGAAAGGGACCCGCCGCAGGCCTGAAGCTTGTTGGTGGCAAGCGCCTGAGCCGGGCTCATGCCCGCCGCCAGCAGCGCCGGAACGGTAAGCAATCCGCCACCGCCCGCGAGGGCATCGATAAAACCGGCCAGCATTGCCACAAAGAACAGCACCACCAGCAGCAGCGGTGACACCATAAACAGGTCGACGAAATTATCCATTAAAGTACATGCTCATCCAGTAGCGCCTGGCAGGAAGGCGGCAACGGAGGCGGTGTCTTCTTCTCAGGCTTAGAGGTTCCAGGTTTTGCCGGTTCAAACCAGCTTTGCAGTTCCGCACCGCAGCCATCGCCTGGCGGTGGTAGCGGCTGATCTTCACATTCCAGACTGTTTGCCGGGCAGCGCAGACGTACGTGCATATGCGCACGATGCTGGAACCACGGACGCACTTTGCGCAGCCAGTCGCGATCGGTTCCCTCATCCAGGCAGAGCTGCTGCTTGATGGCCGGGTTAACGAAGATCCGCGTGACCTCGTTGTCCTTCGCTGCCAGCTTAATCAGGCTGAAAACATCCGGTGTCCACAGCGATGGCACAACGCTTTTGCCGTCGCGCGCCACCAGATCCAGCGCCTGCGGCTTCAGCAGTTGGGCCGAGGTCCAGCGCGTTTTAGGCAACTGCAGGAAAATATCCACATCCAGCCCGGTCTGGTGACTGGCGTGCCCACCGTTGAAACGACCGCCAGCAGGCATACCCATATCGCCAATCAGCATCGTACCCAGCCCCAGGTTATGCACCTGGTTACCCAGACGCTGGATAAACAGCACCAGATCCGGGTGGCCGAAGTAACGACGCTGGTCGGTACGCATCACCTGATAAGTATCCGACTGCAGAGGAAGCTCCTGCGCACCAACGATACAGCCATTGGAGAACGCACCAATCGACTGCGCGCTTCCCGCCACCGGGTGAGTGATTTTTTGCCATGGCGTGGCGGCCAGACTGGCCCCACTGGCGAGTAACGCCAGCAGAACAATTGCGGTTTTTTTCATAGTTACCAGCGTGGAATGGTGGTCGTCACATCCGCATTCTGCGCACGCTGGCGCAGGAAGTGATCCATCAACACGATTGCCAGCATGGCTTCTGCGATCGGCACCGCGCGGATCCCGACACACGGATCGTGACGTCCTTTGGTGATCATCTCAACTTCTTCACCAGAGCGGTTAATCGTGTGGCCCGGCACGGTAATGCTGGACGTTGGCTTCAGCGCGATATTGGCAATAATTTGCTGCCCGCTGCTGATGCCGCCGAGAATGCCACCCGCATGATTGCTCTGGAAGCCCTCTTTTGTAATTTCGTCACGGTTCTGGCTGCCGCGAAGCTGAACCACGTCAAAACCGTCGCCAATTTCAACGCCCTTCACCGCGTTGATGCTCATCAGCGCGTGGGCAATGTCCGCGTCCAGACGGTCAAATACAGGCTCACCCCAGCCTGGCGGTACGCCGTCAGCCACCACGGTCACTTTTGCACCGATAGAGTCGCCCTCTTTTTTCAGGCCACGCATCAGCTCGTCCAGCGCCTCCAGCTTCTCAACATCAGCACAGAAGAACGGGTTTTGTTCAACCTGCTCCCAGTCTTTAATGGCCAGCGGAATGTCACCCATCTGGGTCAGGCACCCGCGGATCACGATGCCAAATTTCTGCTGCAGGTATTTCTTGGCAATTGCCCCTGCGGCGACGCGCATCGCAGTTTCACGCGCGGAGGAGCGCCCACCGCCGCGATAGTCGCGAAAACCGTACTTTTGTTCGTAGGTGTAGTCAGCATGGCCCGGACGGAACACATCTTTGATGGCACCGTAGTCCTGAGAACGCTGGTCGGTGTTTTCAATCAGCAGACCAATACTGGTCCCGGTGGTGCGGCCTTCAAAAACGCCTGAGAGTATTTTGACCTGGTCCGGCTCGCGACGCTGCGTGGTGTAGCGAGAGGTGCCCGGACGACGACGGTCAAGGTCGTGCTGTAAATCGGCTTCGGTGAGTTCGATGCCTGGCGGTACGCCGTCAACGATACAGCCCAGTGCCAGCCCGTGCGACTCACCAAAGGTGGTCACGCGGAATATTTGTCCAATACTGTTTCCTGCCATCACGGCTCCGATGTCGTTATTTGTGTGTGAGCGTTGTGAAACGGGCCGAAGCCCGCTGGATTAATCTTTGTAGATGCTGAAATGTTCGCGCGCGTCGAGCAGCTGCGCTTTGGTCAGCATAAAGACGCCGTCACCGCCGTTGTCGAACTCAAGCCAGGTGAACGGCACATCCGGGTACTGCTCTATCAGATGTACCATGCTGTTGCCCACTTCACAAATCAGAACGCCGTCGTCGGTCAGATAATCCGGTGCGCAGGCCAGAATGCGACGGGTCAGCTTCAGGCCGTCAGAACCCGATGCCAGACCCAATTCTGGCTCGTGACGGTATTCGTTTGGCAGATCGGACATATCTTCCGCATCCACGTACGGCGGGTTGGTTACGATCAGATCGTACTGCAGCGTCGGCAGGTCACGGAACAGATCGGAGCGGATAGGCGTAACATGGTGGATCAGCCCGTGTTCTTCGATATTGTGTTCGGTTACCGCCAGTGCGTCGGTGGAGATGTCCACCGCGTCCACTTCCGCTTCCGGGAAGGCATAAGCGCAGGCAATGGCAATGCAGCCGCTGCCGGTACACATATCCAGAATGTGCTGCGGTTGACGGTTAATCAGCCCTTCGAAGTGGTTGTTGATCAGCTCACCAATCGGCGAGCGCGGCACCAGCACGCGTTCATCAACATAGAATTCGTGACCGCAGAACCAGGCTTTGTTGGTCAGATAGGCTACCGGAATACGCTCGTTCACGCGGCGGATCACACGCTCAACGATGCGGTGTTTTTCGCTGGAGGTCAGACGCGCGGTGCGCATGTCTTCCGGAATATCGAGCGGCAGGTAGAGAGAAGGCAGCACCAGTTGAACAGCTTCATCCCACGGGTTATCCGTACCGTGTCCGTACCAGATATTGGCGGCGCTGAAGCGGCTAACCGACCAGCGCAACATGTCCTGTATGGTATGCAGCTCGTTTACTGCTTCATCGACAAAAATTTTATCCACTCTTTCCTCCAGGGCATGCTCGCATAATTTTCGGCGGCTAGTTTGCCATGAAGACGGCGATAAATCAGCAATGACGCGTACCGCTTGAGGTTAAAAAATGCGTTTAGTCGGGTACACTATCGGAAATACGAGATGAGAACGACGAATGAAAAAGAAAACATCGCTCAGCGAGGAGGATCAGGCGCTCTTCCGTCAGCTCATGACTGGTACGCGTCAAATCAAGCAGGACACCATTGTCCACCGGCCGATGCGCAAAAAAGTCAGCGAAGTGCCGGTCAAAAGGCTATTGCAGGAGCAGGCGGATAATAGCCACTATTTTTCCGATGAGTTTCAGCCGCTGCTTAACACGCAGGGTGCGGTCAAGTACGTTCGCGAAGATGTCAGCCACTTTGAGCTAAAAAAATTACGCCGGGGAGATTATTCACCCGAGCTGTTTCTCGATTTGCATGGTTTGACGCAGATGCAGGCGAAACAGGAGCTGGGGGCGTTGATTGCCGCCTGTCGCCGCGAACATGTGTTTTGTGCCTGCGTGATGCACGGCCACGGTAAACATGTTCTTAAGCAACAAACGCCGCTGTGGCTGGCTCAGCATCCACACGTGATGGCGTTTCATCAGGCGCCCAAAGAGTACGGCGGAGATGCCGCCTTGCTGGTGTTGATTGAAGTTGAAGAGTGGCAACCGCCAGAACTGCCCTGAAAACATGGCGGGAGGCATAGTTGCTCCCGCCTTATCGCACGTCACCTCAGATTGCTTTCGCCATCCGGAGATTGCATGGACTCATTTGCCAGTTGAAGACCCCTTTGCCGGTTTCGTCGAGGGTGACGTTGGCAATGGCGGAGGTTGTAAACATCGGTGGCGTCTCGCCCGGGCACAGTTCAGATACCAGATAGCCAACCAGTGGCAGGTGGGAAATGACCAGTGCAGAAGCGACACCTTCATTGCACAGCGCCTGCAGGTAGGCACTGACAAGGCCGACATCACCACACGGCGTGAGTTCAGGGAGAACATCCACGCTGGTCGGCAGGTTCATACACTCCCCTACCACATCCAGCGTCTGTTCAGCACGCAGGAACGGACTCACCAGAACGCGTTCAATGTCCACTTTTTGACCTTTAAGCCAGTTCGCCATCTGACGAGATTCGTCGCAGCCGCAGACGGTTAAAGGACGTACTGAGTCACTGGCGGCATCGAGTGCCGCGTCGCCGTGACGCATGATAAAAACTTGCATATTGCACCGCTTTTGTTAACCAGAATCACCGGCGTTAACTACCCGCGATTAATGCTTGAGGTAGAAAACCCGATGGCCGGGCATTGTGCCTGATCCATTCGGTGAATGAAACGCTGTTTTTTACCTCAATGGCGTAAGTATAGTCAATCTCTGTTTACAAAATCGCCAAATCAGATTCATTCACCGCCGGATTTACCCTTCTTTGACCTCAACTTACGAGGACAGTTTCCCTTGCTGGCCAAAATGTCTGGCCCCGTTCCGCCATTTGCAATAATTCGTCACAGGGTGTAAACCGGGGACCATACTGCGTGGCAAGACGTTGCAGAATCGCAACCACTTCACCCGCTCCGAGGGTGTCCATGTAACGGAACGGGCCGCCAAGGAACGGCGGGAAACCAATACCAAATACGGCGCCAATATCGCCATCGCGTGCGCTTTTAATCACCTGCTCGCCAAAACAGCGTGCGGCTTCATTAAGCATCATCATCACACAGCGTTCAGCACACTGAACGGCAGACAGTTTCGCCTGTCCGGTTGTTGGGATAAGCCCATAGACCGAAGGGTCGACCTGTTTCTTGCTTTTACGCCCTTTTGCACCGTAAAGATAGAAACCGCGTTCATTTTTTCTGCCTTTGCGATCGTCCTTCAAAATTGCAGAAACAATGTTTGCAGGCGGGCTAAAACGCTCGCCATATGCGGCCTCCAGCACAGGTATAATTTTAGTGCCAGTGTCTATTCCTACCTCATCCAAAAGTTGGATTGGGCCAACGGGGAAACCAAACTTGACCAGCGCCTCGTCGACGTGTTCGATCTTCTCCCCTTCCACCAGCAGGCGCATCGCTTCGTTGATATACGGCGCCAGAATTCGGTTGACGTAGAAACCCGCTTTATCTGCCACGACGATCGGGGTTTTGCCCTGCTTTTTC
The DNA here is from genome assembly GCF_050031595.1 of Enterobacter cloacae complex sp. 309I3. Lineage (NCBI taxonomy): Bacteria > Pseudomonadati > Pseudomonadota > Gammaproteobacteria > Enterobacterales > Enterobacteriaceae > Enterobacter > Enterobacter cloacae complex sp. 309I3. The sequence goes on from NZ_JBLGWI010000001.1 coordinate 3,493,542, forward strand.
GCCAGTTTCACTACCGTAGCGACAGTCTGCGGGCTGGTTGACGCGTGTGGAATAACTTCAACCAGCGGCATTTTTTCAACCGGACTAAAAAAGTGCAGGCCAATCACCTGCTCAGGACGCGCGGCTTTCGCTGCGATATCACCGATCGGTAATGAAGAGGTGTTCGAGGCGAAAATCGTGTGCGGCGCACAATGTTGCTCAACGTCCGCAACCATCTGCTGCTTAAGCGCCAGGTCTTCAAACACCGCTTCAATGACCAGATCGCGATGGGCAAAACCACGGTAGTCCGTAGTGCCGCTGATCATGGCCACGGTTTTATCCCGCTCGCTTGCCTTGATATGGCGGCGTTTAACCTTCCGATCAAGGTTCTGCCAGCTGTACTGCAGTGCGTGGTTGATCCCTTTCGGGTTGATGTCTTTGATACGTACGGGCAATTTGGCTTTGCTGGCTGTGACAAACGCAATGCCGCCGCCCATCAGTCCGCCCCCGAGAACGCCAACGGCGTTGAGCGGCGCAGGTTCAGCGTCACTACCCGGATCTTTTTTAACGTCAGTGCTGGCAAAGAAGATGCTGCGCAACGCCTGCGATTGCGGCGTCATCGCCAGTTCACCAAAGGCTTTTGCCTCCGCGGCATAACCGCTGCTGCTGCCCTGCGACAACCCGGTTTCAATCACCTCAAGAATGCGCTTCGCCGCCGGATAGTTGCCTTTGGTCTTTTGTTCGGTTTTCTTGCCCACCATGCTAAACAGCAGCGCCCGCCCCAGCGGCCCGGCCAGGACGCGCTCACGTACCGGCAGAACACGTCTTGCCTGACGTCCCTTCAGCGCCAGCTCTACGGCGGCTTCCAGCAAAATGGAATGCGGAACGACGTCATCAACCAGCCCCGCTTTCAGCGCCTGACGGGCGCGCAGCTGTTTGCCGGTTAAGATCATCTCCAGCGCTGTACTAACGCCAACCAGCCGCGGCAGACGCTGCGTTCCACCGGAGCCGGGAAGCAGCCCAAGCTGTACTTCCGGCAACCCAAGAACGGTTTTCGCGTCGTCAGTACAAATACGACTGTGACAGGCCAGCGCCAGCTCCAGCCCACCGCCCAGGCATGCGCCGTGGATCGCGGCGATCGCCGGGATCGGCAGCGAGTGGATCTCCGCCATCACCTGCTGCCCCTGACGCGCCAGATCTTCCGCCTCCTGCGCGCTTTGCGCCCGGGCGATCATGTTGATATCGGCTCCGGCAATAAAGTTGTCTGGCTTGGCCGAGATAAACACCAGGCCGCGAATCGCTTTGTTCTCGCGGATCTGCTTTAACATCTCGCGCACCTGAACGCCAAATTCCGCCTTCAGGGTATTCATCTTTTCGTCGGGGACATCAATGGTAATCACAGCCACGTTATCGAGGCGAACCGTCAGATTAAATGCAGATGCCATTGCCATTATTCAGCCTCCAGAACCATTGCTGCCCCAAGACCGCCCGCCGCGCAGGCAGTGACGAGGCCAAAACCGCCGCCACGGCGACGTAACTCATGTAATGTTTGGGTGATCATCCTTGCGCCCGTTGCCGCAAACGGATGACCGTAGGCGATAGAGCCGCCCAGTACGTTAAATTTGCTTTGATCCACTTCTCCGGTGGCATGGGCGCGGCCAAGCACATCGCGAGCAAAACGTTCGCTGGCCAGTAGCTGGACGTTGGCCAGGGTTTGTGCGGCAAAGGCCTCGTGCATATCAATCAGCGTTAAATCAGCGAGGGTCAACCCTGCGCGATCCAGCGCCAGCGGCGTGGACCAGGCCGGGCCTAACAGCATGTCCTGCCAGACGTCGATCGCCGTGAACGCGTAGCTGCGCAGATAACCGAGCGGGGTAAGGCCCAGCTCTTTGGCTCGCGATTCGGTCATCAGGATCACCGCGGCAGCACCATCCGTCAGCGGAGTACTGTTGGCGGCCGTAACGGTGCCGTGTTTGCGGTCGAATGCCGGACGCAGTCTGGCATAGTCCGCCAGCGTCGAGGTGCCACGAATGTTGTTATCTTCCACCAGCGGTTCGCGGTAAGGCGGGATATACGCGGTCATCACCTCGTCGTTAAGTTTGCCTTCCGACCAGGCTTTCGCCGCCAGCTGATGGGAACGGTGAGCCAGCGCATCCTGCTGCTCCCGGGTAATGCCGTAGGTTTTGGCCATCTGCTCGGCGGTGTCGCCCATGCGCAGGCCGGTGGAGTATTCAGCCACCGCAGGTGGAACAGGCATCAGGTCACGAAGGCGTAAACGCGAGAAGAGCTTAAGTTTTTGCCCGGCGGTGCGCGCTTTGTTTGCATCCACCAGAATGCGGGCCAGCTTTTTACTGACCCCTATCGGCAGCACGGAGGACGAGTCTGCCCCGCCGGCGATCCCCGCGCGAATGGTGCCCGCCATCAGGCTTTCGGCCACGTTTGCCACCGCCTGAAAGCTGGTTGCACACGCACGGCTGACGCTGTAAGCATCCGTATGCACGTTCATTCCGGTGCCGAGGACAATTTCTCGTGCAATGTTGGGAGCTTCTGGCATCTGAACAACCTGGCCAAAAACCAGCTGCTCAATGACGTCAGGCGGTATTTCGCTGCGAGCCAGCATCTCCCCCACCACCATTTTCCCCAGGTCAACGGCCGGTATGCCGTGAAATGCTGTCGCCTGACGCGCAAACGGCGTACGCAATCCACTGACAATGGCAATGCGGTCACCTTGTCGGGTGATAAGCGGTAATGCCTGACTCATAACATTCCCCTGTAAAAATTTTTTGCAAACATAAAGTGGTCTGACCTGATAAATAGTCTTAACCATTTTTTTACATTCAGCCAATTGGGGAAACGAAAAAATGCGAACTAAAACACAGAGAAGAAAAAAGAAAATGCTCCGAGGTAAAAACAAAACGGTAACCCAGAGGTTACCGTTTTGAGTGTTTGCCCCCTCACCTGTGGGAGAGGGCATCAGGCCGCAGAGATTAACGCAGACCGAGTTGGAAAATCAGCGTTTCAGCTTCGCAGGCGAAGACAAAGTCGATATCCAGCTTCACGCCGCCGTCCACTTCCGTGAAGGTGGACTTGATTTCACACGGATCGGATTCTACGTCGCGCGCGCGCTTGCTCAGCGCCGCCAGGGTTTCTTCCGCTTCGGCACGATTGGTGAACACGCGGCTGTAAGAGGCGGTGCAATCGGAGTTGTCCATGATGGTACCAACATCCATACAGCAGCAAACCGGGGTTTCATCAGCACTGCATTTACTCATATCTCAATTTCCTCTGTATTCGCGCAGGACGCGAGACAAACACGATGCTGATATTTTACGCCCCGATGCAGACGCTCTCCAGCCGTTAATGGCGCAAAACGGGATAAGTGACCAATATCACACTAAAAAATGATCTAAAACAAAATTCGCCCTTTTGGGTGAGTCGTGATGGTCACATTTTTGCCAACCAGATCTCGTTTCAAGAAACATGTTTGAAAATATTAATAAACAAACTTGCAACATTCTAGCTGGTCAGACCTATACTCTGGCCACTGGTCTGATTTGTAAGTCATACCTCAGACCCTACACTTCGCGCTCCTGTTACGGTATGTAACAATTATTGAATAAAAATAACTCAATGAGGTTATGGTCATGAGCCAGAAAACCCTGTTCAACAAGACTGCGCTGGCAGTCGCAGTGGCAATCGTCTCTACGTCCGCCTGGTCAGCGGGCTTCCAGTTAAACGAATTTTCTTCCTCTGGCCTTGGCCGTGCGTATTCCGGGGAAGGTGCAATTGCTGATGATGCAGGAAACGCCAGTCGTAACCCTGCGCTAATCATGATGTTTGATCGCCCAACGTTCTCAGCGGGCGCCATCTTTGTTGATCCGGGTGTGGATATTACGGGCCGTTCCCCGAGCGGAGCCAGCCTGAATTCCGATAACATCGCACCAACGGCATGGGTGCCAAACCTGCACTTCGTCGCGCCAATCAACGACCAGTTTGGCTGGGGTGCATCCGTAACCTCTAACTATGGTTTAGCGACCGAGTTTAATAACGACTACGCAGCAGGAGCCTATGGCGGTAAAACCGACCTTGAGACTCTGAACCTGAACCTGAGCGGTGCTTACCGTCTGAACAGTAACTGGAGCTTCGGCGTTGGCTTTGATGCCGTTTACGCTAAAGCGAAAATCGAACGTTACGCGGGCGATCTCGGCAAAATCGTTGCGGGCTCCGGCGCACTGCCGCCGCCTCTGGCACAACAGGTTGCAGGGATCCCGGCAGACACCCAGATCGCGTATCTGAAGGGTGACGAGTGGGGCTTTGGCTGGAACGCCGGTATCCTTTATGAACTCGATAAAAACAACCGTTACGGTTTCACCTACCGTTCCGAAGTGAAAATCGACTTTGACGGCGACTACAAGAGCAGCCTGCCTTCTGCTTATAACCAGATCCTCGGCACCTTCGGCCTGCCAATGGGCACCGATGGCCGTACCACTGGCGGTTCTCTGAGTCTGCACTTACCGGAAATGTGGGAATTGTCCGGTTATAACCGCGTGGCACCACAGTGGGCGATTCACTATAGTCTGACCTACACCAGCTGGAGCCAGTTCCAGGAGCTGAAAGCGACCAACAGCAAAGGCGACACGCTGTTCTATAAAGATGAAAGCTTCCGTGATGCCTACCGCATCGCACTGGGTACCACCTACTATATGGATGACAACTGGACGTTCCGTACCGGTATTGCCTTCGATGATAGCCCGGTTCCGGCTGACAAACGTTCTATCTCCATTCCGGATCAGGACCGCTTCTGGCTGAGCGCCGGTGCGACCTATGCATTCAACAAAGATGCCTCTGTCGATGCGGGTATTTCGTATATGCACGGTCAAAAAGTCAGCTTCAAGGAAGGTCCGTATGAGTTCTCTTCCGAAGGTAAAGCCTGGCTGTACGGCCTGAACTTCAACTACGCGTTCTAATTCGCGCAGGGATCAAAAAAGGTGAGCATCGCTCACCTTTTTTATTTATTCCGAATCGATATCTTTTAATTCGTTCTCGATTGCCTTCGCGTTTGGATTCTCTTCCGGCTTCAGCTTGCCACCATTGGCAATAAAGTCATGATTCTGGAAGTAAGCTTCACGCACCATGATATATGGATCGGAAGACTGACGCAGCAGACCGTCGGAATCGAGCAGTTGCGCACGTGTTTCAATTCCTTCTACCGTCCATTTACCAATCGACAGCGGCCAGGTCAGCCACGAAAGAACCGGATACAGCGTATCCACCATATCACCGCCATCATCACGTACGGTAAAGCTGCCATAGAACGGCAGATGAACGTAAGGGCCGTAACCGACGCCATAATGACCCAGCGTACTCCCGAAGCGGTGCGGCTGTTCACGCTGCAGTTTCGGGTTCGCCATGCCGGCGACATCGATAAAGCCCCCCATCCCCAGCAGGGAGTTCAGGAAGAAGCGAGTAAAGTGCACCATCCCCTGATACGGATCGCCTTGCAGGAAGTAGTTGACCATCACCGCTGGCTCTTCAAGGTTACTGGTGAAATTGCTCAACCCGTTACGCGCAGGCTGGGGAACATAATCACGCCATGCAACCGCCACCGGGCGAACCACATACGGATCCAGCACGTTATAGTTGAAGCTATACATTGAGCGGTTAAATCCTTCGAGAGGATCGGAGCGTCCCGTTTGCTCCCCGGAGCTGGCGCAGCCCACAAGCATCGTCGCGCCCAGCGCAAGCGCCGACAGCCGAAGTTTCATAAAATTCTCCCTGTTCAGTATGGCTATCGTTGATTGCCATCCGTAACGGAGCATTTGATGCTCCGTCTGTAAACGTGCAAGTGATTGTATCAGCACGTTTACCGATGTCTATGAGCACAATTACGGGCAGTAACCACCGTCACTCTGATCTCAGCATAGCCTGTCTTTTAGAATTCGTTTCGCTGGCAATTTTATAATGGCTTTGAATGAGATGTCTCACCTTTGTTGCCATTACCCTCACTTTAAGAGCATCCCCACGGGCATTTTGTTAAAAGCCGCTACGCTTAAAAGAAAGAACACCCAACTGGAGCGGTTATGAAAGACGTGGGCGAAGAGAAAATTGGCGAGAGCAATGAAGAACTTGAAATTGAGAGCGAGGAAAAAGAGCGCGGTGAAAAGATAGAGATTGATGAAGATCGCCTTCCCTCCCGCGCGATGGCGATCCATGAACATATCCGTCAGGATGGAGAAAAGGAGATGGAGCGCGATGCCATGGCCCTGCTGTGGTCCGCTATCGCGGCAGGCCTCTCCATGGGGGCATCGTTACTTGCGAAGGGTATTTTCCATGTGCAGCTTGAAGGTGTACCCGGTGGCTTTTTGCTGGAGAACCTGGGCTACACCTTCGGCTTTATCATCGTCATTATGGCCCGCCAGCAGCTTTTTACTGAAAACACGGTCACCGCCGTTCTGCCGGTCATGCAAAACCCGACCCTGGGTAACTTTGGCTTACTGATGCGTCTGTGGAGCGTGGTCCTGCTGGGCAACCTCATCGGCACGGGTATCGCCGCCTGGGCGTTTGAATATATGCCGATATTTGATGAACCCACCCGGGATGCGTTTGTGAAAATCGGTATGGATGTGATGAAAAACACGCCCGTGGAGATGTTCTCTAACGCCATTATCTCTGGCTGGATTATCGCGACAATGGTCTGGATGTTCCCGTCTGCAGGCAGCGCCAAAATTGTGGTAATCATATTAATGACGTGGCTGATTGCGCTGGCCGACACCACCCATATCGTGGTGGGTACTGTAGAAATCCTCTATCTGGTGTTTAACGGCACGCTTCACTGGACCGATTTCTTCTGGCCATTTGCACTGCCCACGCTTGCGGGCAACATCTGCGGCGGAACCTTTATTTTTGCGCTGTTGAGTCATGCCCAGATCCGTAACGACATGTCTAATAAGCGTAAAGCCGAGCTGAAAGCGCAGGAAAATGATGAAAAGTCGGCAAATAAATCGGCCTGAATGGTGACTCTTTGAGCAGTCGGGCGGCAATGCGCTTAACGCAAAGTGTAAATAACGGTATACTCGTGCCGCCTCGTCCCCTTAGTTAAATGGATATAACGAGCCCCTCCTAAGGGCTAGTTGCAGGTTCGATTCCTGCAGGGGACACTTTGATAGTAAACGTCACTGCGCTTTCCATAACTCCACGCAGTTTCGCCCCCGTCGTTTTGCCCCATACAACGCCTCATCCGCAGCCTGAATCAGACGTTCGTAGTCAGGATGACCATTAAACATGGCCGCCCCAATCGAAAGCGACAACGGTATTGGCTCGCCTGTCGGGGAATGAACCTTAATTTTTTCCACGCGTCGGCGGATCCGCTCGGCAATGCGCAGGGTATCGGCTTCGGTGATTTCCGTTAGCACAATCAAAAACTCATCTCCGCCATAGCGGAAGACATAGTCACAGGTGCGAACGTTGTCATAAAACGCCCCGGCAACCTTTCTTAATATTTCATCTCCCGTGTTGTGCCCCCAAGTATCGTTGATTTGCTTGAACTTATCGACATCAATAAGCAACACCGACAGCGGCGTACCAGAACGACTTGCCTGGGTAATTTCACGTTTAAAAATGGTTGGCAGGAAGCGACGGTTAAGCAGACGCGTGAGCACATCCACGCCCACCTCGTGCCGGGCTACCTCATCAAACAGCTCATGCAGCAGGGTCACGATTTGCGAGAAGGTCGTTCGCGTCAGCCGCAAAAATTGCACCTGCCGCAGTCTGTCGTGAAGGGCATCGTCTGTCTGACGAACGTCATGAAAAGCCGCGTCGAACTCCTGGATAAGACGAGAGATATGCCCTGCTTCGGCAATACCACTGAAGTAGTGACGTCCCTTATGACTGAACCACAGCCCAAAGTCGGACTGCCCGAGCGGCCGGCTATTGTCGATGCTGGAGTCCAGCATCACTTTATAAAGCAGCGACAGTTCCCACGTCAGCAATGCGGCGGTCTGCCGCTCCTTCTCAACTTCCGCATTTTCCATCAGCGAGAAGATTCGATAGTTCTCGTCCTCTTTTGCCGCATTGTTCTCGCTGAAGACATAGGCGCGCGACATCACCTCCATTGCCAGATCAATACTGTTAATGGCGTAGTGATAGATGCTTAACTTGGTCTCAGAAGGGTGTGGTGTGGCATTAATAAGAGGTAACAACAGCTTTTTCAGGATCCGGAAACCCATCTCAACCAGGTCTACCGATATACCTATTCGGGCGTGAACATCGGCGGCGCGCTGCTGAGCCCGCATCTGTTCATCAACCTGTTCAACCCGGCAGGAGAGAACATCAACAAGCCAACGACGCAGCGCTTCCTGCAACTGCCTTTCAACCTGCTCAGTGGTCAGAAACTCCGCTGCATGAGGGTCGGCCAGGACCACACGATAAAACTCCGTAATCAGACCAGAAGCATGATCGCTGGCCAGTTGCGCAGTAAGTTGATGAACGAGGGGATCCGTTTCATTGATTAACTGAATCCACTCATCCCTTACGGTTTGTAAATAGGTTTCCATTTACACCCTCCAGGGGAGATCGTTAGCTTGTCCGACGGGAATGAGCGCACGGATTCACCGTCTGGCATGCGTGATAATCAACAACAGCAACAAAATCAACACCCTTTCCAGGTGCCGCTTTTTTAATCAAAAACGAGTAATAGCACATATCGTATAACGGTGCTACATTACGCCGCCCACCCAACGTCAGCAGTGGTCAGGCAACGCCGTAAAGATCGGTAAAGCCTGCAACCATGACCTTGTCCAACGGTCTAATTGGCACGTGGTATCGCTTTATGCGTTACTTTCAAAGGCTTTACATAGGTTCACTATTTTGTCTCAATCCCACTTCAAACGTGCGTTTTTACACCCGCGTTACTGGTTTACATGGTTTGGTCTTGGCGTACTCTGGCTTCTGGTTCAACTTCCTTATCCTGTGATCCGCGTACTGGGCTCCAGGCTCGGCAGCGCGTCCCGCCACTTCCTCAAACGTCGTGAATCTATTGCCCGTAAAAATCTCGAACTGTGCTTTCCCCAGTATAATGCGCAGCAGCGCGAAACACTGATTGCCGAGAACTTTAAATCTATCGGCATGGCGTTGCTTGAAACCGGCATGGCCTGGTTCTGGCCTGATGAGCGCGTCCGCAAATGGTTTGACGTGGAAGGTCTCGAAAACCTGAAACGCGCGCAAATGCAAAACCGTGGCGTGATGGTAGTTGGTGTCCACTTTATGTCGCTGGAGCTGGGCGGCCGAGTAATGGGGCTTTGTCAGCCGATGATGGCCACCTACCGCCCGCACAACAGTCCGCTGATGGAGTGGGTACAAACCCGTGGTCGCATGCGTTCCAATAAGGCGATGATCAGCCGTAACAATCTGCGCGGTATGGTCGGCGCCCTGAAGAAAGGCGAAGCCGTCTGGTTTGCACCCGATCAGGACTACGGACGTAAAGGCAGCAGTTTTGCGCCCTTCTTTGCGGTTAAAAATGTCGCCACCACCAACGGCACGTTCGTGATTTCGCGTCTGTCAGGCGCCGCAATGCTGACCGTAACAATGGTGAGAAAGGTTGATAAATCTGGCTATCGTCTGCACATCTCACCGGAGATGGCAAACTATCCGGAAAATGAATGCGAAGCTGCAGCGTTCATCAATAAAGTTATCGAGACCGAAATTATGCGCGCGCCGGAGCAGTATCTGTGGATGCATCGCCGTTTCAAAACGCGGCCGCATGGCGAAGCGTCTCTCTATATTTAATGTGGAGAAAGGTTAGTTTCGCTAAGAAACTAACCTTTTCAATTACCTGTAATCACCCTGAGTAATTGTCTTTTCTTGCCGTCGCTCAACGTGGATTTATTGCGCTCTGAAATCAAACTGTCGCCGTTCCACGACACCCGTAAGTTACGGAAAGTATTTAAAAAAATGCCTCTTGTCACCCCTCATTTTTAGGCGTACATTAGCGCCGTCTGGCAACAGGAAAGCACAGAATTCTGAGCTGGAGTTTGCATCGTAACGGGATAATTCTCATTTCCGTCTCAGGCAAATGTCAGTTCTCTATAATCAGGTGGACTCTGTTTTTAAGTGCGTACCAGAAGATACGCGGAGCGATGAAACGTGAAATATTTCTTTATGGGCATTTCGGTGATTGTTTTAGTGTGGGCCGGAACCTTCGCCCTGATGATCTAGCGAAAACATGCAGTCAAAAAAACAGGAGCCGTTGGCTCCTGTTTTTTTATGTCATTAAGATTCGTGCTGTTCAGCGGCACTCTTTGATGCGAGAAGCCCGTCGGCGCGGAACATACTCTTAATGCCCCTCACCGCCTGGCGAATACGGTCGCTGTTTTCAATCAGCGCGAACCGTACATGGGTATCGCCATAATCACCGAAGCCAATGCCCGGCGAGACGCAGACCTTCGCGTCCTGCAACAGCTTTTTGGCAAACTCCAGTGACCCCATCGCCGCGTAAGGCTCAGGGATTTTTGCCCAGACATACATTGACGCTTTCGGCATTTCCACCAGCCAGCCAGCCTCATGCAGCCCTTTCACCAGCACATCGCGACGGCGTTTATACTGGGCGGCAATATCATGAACACACTGCTGATCGCCTTCCAGCGCGGCGATAGCGGCCACCTGCAATGGGGTAAAAGTGCCGTAATCGTGGTAACTCTTAATACGCGCCAGTGCACTCACCAGCGTTTTGTTACCCACCATAAAGCCAATACGCCACCCCGCCATGTTGTAGCTTTTCGACAGGGTAAAGAACTCCACCGCCACATCACGTGCGCCCGGAACCTGCATAATGGAAGGCGCTTTCCAGCCGTCGTACACAATATCGGCGTAGGCTAAGTCGTGTACCACCAGCACATCGTAACGCTTCGCCAGTGCGACGACTTTCTCAAAGAAGTCGAGTTCTACACACTGCGCCGTAGGGTTAGACGGGAAGCCGAGGATCATCATCTTCGGTTTCGGATAGCTTTCACGAATCGCACGTTCCAGCTCGTTAAAGAAATCGACCCCTTCCACCAGCGGCACAGAGCGAACCTGCGCCCCGGCAATCACCGCGCCGTAAATATGGATGGGGTAGCTTGGATTAGGCACCAGCACCGTATCACCATGATCCAGCGTAGCCAGCATCAGATGCGCCAGCCCCTCTTTCGAGCCAATGGTGACAATGGCTTCACTTTCCGGATCGATATCAACCTGATAGCGATCCTGGTACCAGCGAGAGATCGCACGACGTAATCGAGGAATGCCGCGAGAAGTGGAGTAACCGTGCGTATCCGGGCGCTGGGCGACCGTGCAGAGCTTCTCAACAATATGCGCAGGCGTTGGGCCGTCAGGGTTACCCATGCTGAAATCGATAATATCTTCGCCGCGACGACGCGCAGCCATCTTCAGTTCAGCAGTGATATTGAAAACATAAGGGGGGAGACGATCGATACGCGTAAAACGGCGTTCAGGACTGAATTCAGCCATAGATTCCTCAGATTAACGTTAGCGCCCGGACCGTCCGAGCGACGCTGCCACCGATGTGGCGTGTTTAGAAAATAACCTGAAAAAAAACATGCTGTCGAGGGGTTAAGCAAAAAAAAGATGTCGCGTTAAAAACGGGAACCTTCAGATACCGAAAGCGGAAGCGTCCCTGCTTATTGTGCAATTTTAACACCCAGTCTTTAACATGATGATATCAAAACTGTTACCTTGTCGTTCTCCAGGAGTAAAAAAACTGGCATCTTCAGGAAGCCACTCTCAATCCCCTTTGAAGATTATGGTTTTTCCTCATTTGATAAACACGACGGATAGCTGGTCAACAGGCGTCAGGTTTTTTATCATTGGGCTTTCCTCTTTTCGCTGGTCGACTCGTGCACGAAATATTCGATATGCTGCTGGCGGTTTTTGACCGTGCGGCATTAATGCTGATTTGCCTGTTTTTCCTCATTCGTATTCGCCTGTTCCGCGAGCTTTTGCACAAGTCCGCCCACTCGGCAAAAGAGCTGCTGGCCGTTACCGCCATCTTTTCACTGTTCGCCCTGTTCAGCACCTGGTCCGGGGTACCGGTAGAAGGGTCGCTGGTCAACGTGCGTGTTATCGCCGTGATGTCCGGTGGGATCTTGTTTGGCCCCTGGGTGGGCATTATTACGGGTCTCATTGCCGGGACACATCGTTACCTGATAGATATCGGCGGCGTGACGGCGGTGCCGTGTTTTATCACCAGCATCATCGCCGGCGTCCTTTCCGGCTGGATTAACCGCAAAATCCCGAAAAAGCAGCACTGGCGCGCCGGGATCATCGCGGGCATGCTGTGCGAAACGCTGACCATGGTTCTGGTGGTCGTCTGGGCTCCCACCATTGCGCTGGGGCTGGATATTGTCTCTAAAATCGGCATTCCGATGATCCTCGGCAGCGTCTGTATCGGTTTTATTGTGCTGCTGGTGCAAAGCGTTGAAGGGGAAAAAGAGGCCAGCGCCGCACGTCAGGCCAAGCTGGCGCTGGATATCGCCAACAAAACGCTGCCGCTCTTCCGCCATGTTAACGCTGAATCCTTACGTCAGGTCTGCGATATCATCCGTCGCGATATTCATGCCGATGCCGTGGCCATTACCAATATCGACCACGTCCTGGCCTATGTTGGCGTGGGTGAGCATAACTATCAGGACAGCGATGACACCATCAGCCCCACCACCAGGCAGGCGATCAATTACGGTAAAATCATCATTAAAAACAATGATGAAGCCCACAGAACCCCAGAAATTCACTCCATGCTGGTGATCCCGCTGTGGGAGAAAGGCGTGGTGACGGGAACCCTGAAAATTTACTACTGCCACGCGCACCAGATCACCTCCTCCCTGCAGGAGATGGCCATCGGGCTGTCGCAGATTATTTCTACCCAGCTGGAGGTCTCCCGCGCGGAACAGCTGCGCGAGATGGCAAATAAGGCAGAGCTGCGCGCGCTGCAGAGTAAAATTAATCCTCATTTTCTGTTTAACGCGCTGAATGCGATCTCCTCGTCCATTCGACTTAATCCGGATACCGCACGTCAGCTGATTTTCAATTTGTCACGCTACCTGCGCTACAACATTGAGCTAAAAGATGACGAGCAGATCGACATTAAAAAAGAGCTTTATCAGATCAAGGATTACATTGCGATTGAGCAGGCGCGCTTTGGTGACAAACTCACGGTCATTTACGATATTGATGAAGAGGTCAACTGTGTGATCCCAAGCCTGCTGATCCAGCCGCTGGTTGAGAACGCTATCGTCCACGGGATTCAGCCGTGTAAAGGGAAAGGGGTGGTGACCATCAGCGTGACCGAAAGCGGCAACCGCGTGCGGATTGCCGTGCGTGATACCGGCCACGGAATTGATCCTAAAGTCATTGAGCGCGTTGAGGCCAATGAGATGCCGGGGAATAAGATTGGGCTGCTGAATGTACACCACCGGGTCAAACTGCTGTACGGCGACGGGCTGCATATTCAGCGCCTTGAACCGGGCACCGAGATCGCCTTTTATATCCCGAATGAACGCTCTCCCGTTCATGCGTCTACATCCCTGTTGCCTTAGGCCGGAGTAACCCGTGAAAGTGATCATTGTAGAAGATGAGTTTCTGGCTCAACAGGAGCTGAGCTGGCTCATCAAAACGCACAGTCAGATGGAGATCGTGGGCACGTTTGACGATGGTCTGGACGTGCTGAAGTTTTTGCAGCATAACCGCGTTGATGCCATTTTTCTTGATATCAACATTCCGTCGCTGGATGGCGTATTACTGGCGCAAAACATCAATCAGTTTGCCCATAAGCCGTTTATTGTCTTCGTCACCGCCTGGAAGGAGCACGCGGTTGAAGCCTTCGAGCTGGAGGCGTTTGACTATATCCTTAAGCCTTACCAGGAGTCGCGCATCGTCACCATGCTGCAAAAGCTGGAGGCGGCGTGGCAACAGCAGAACACCCCTGTCACCGCAAGCCCCGCAGTACGTGAGAATGACACGATTAACCTGGTGAAGGATGAACGTATCATCGTGACGCCGGTTAACGATATCTACTATGCCGAAGCCCATGAAAAGATGACGTTTGTTTATACGCGGCGGGAATCGTACGTGATGGCGATGAACATTACCGAGTTTTGCAGCAAGCTGCCGACAGCGCATTTCTTCCGCTGTCACCGCTCGTTTTGTGTGAATTTAAACAAGATCCGCGAGATCGAGCCGTGGTTTAACAATACCTACATTTTGCGCCTGAAGGATCTTGATTTTCAGGTGCCAGTGAGCCGCAGCAAGGTCAAAGAGTTCCGCCAGTTAATGCACCTGTAAATCCCCTCTCCCGCAAGAGAGGGGCTGGGTTTTAGAGGATCTGGCCGAGCACCTGACGCAGGTGGGCGCCCGAGCCAAGTAAACCCGGGTTGTCGTGCACAATCAGATAAACAGGAATGTCCTGCACGTAGCTTTTAAAACGTCCTTTGTCTTCGAACCCGCCGCGGAAGCCTGACGCTTTGAAGAACTCCAGGAAGCGCGGCACAATGCCACCGGCAATGTAAACGCCACCAAAGGTGCCGAGCGTAAGCGCCAGGTTGCCACCAAAACGCCCCATTATCACGCAGAACAGCGACAGTGCGCGACGGCAGTCGATGCAGCTATCTGCCAGTGCGCGCTCGGTCACGTCTTTCGGCTGCAGATTTTCCGGCAGACGGCCGTCAGACTTCACAATGGCACGATACAGGTTTACCAGCCCCGGGCCGGAAAGCACGCGCTCAGCCGACACGTGGCCGATCTCAGCGCGTAGCTCTTCCAGAATAATGCCCTCTTCTTCGCTGTTCGGTGCAAAGTCCACGTGGCCACCTTCACCCGGCAGACTCACCCAGCGCTTATCAACATGAACCAGATGCGAAACGCCCAGCCCTGTACCAGCACCGTATACGGCAATCGGCTTGCCTTCTACCGGGGCAGTACCGCCAAACTGAGTCAGGTGCTCTGGCTTCAGCATCGGGATGGCCATCGACACCGCAGTAAAGTCGTTGATGATTTCCAGATGTGCAAAGCCGAGGTTCTTTTTCATCTCGGCAATGGAAAATGCCCAGGTATGGTTGGTCATCGCGACCCAGTCGCCGGTAATCGGGCAGGCAATCGCGATACAGCCATCTTCAACGCTGACCTTGTGCTCTTCCAGATAGACGCGTACAACGGCCTCAAGGCTGGGGTAATCCAGCCCTGAATAGGTTTTCGCCAGGGAAATTTCACCGCTACTTACATCGCATAATGCCAGGCGCGCGTTAGTGCCGCCCACATCTCCTACCAAAGCATACTTTGTCATTCTTCTACTGCTCCGCTAAAGTCAGAATAAATCTTTGGAACACTGTAAATTCAAGGCGTGATAACAACAACGACCGGAAGGTGAATGCCCCGGGATTATCGATCTTCGTCACAGAATAACTTTACCGTTTCAGCACCTTTTGCACTATTGCCACAATGCTGATTGTGCAAAGTAACGTAATACCTTTTTGTACAAGGAAATTATCATGCTCCACCCGCGAGCCAGAACCATGCTGTTGCTGGCAATCCCGGCCTTAATTATTGGTATTGTCTCAAGCCTGGTGCTTATCGTCGTGATGAAAGTCGCCTCGGTGCTGCAAACGATGTTATGGACTGCGCTTCCGGCTCAGGTGGGTATCAGCGTTGATTCGCCGGCATGGATCATTATGATGCTGACCCTGACGGGGGTTGCGGTGGGTCTGGTGATCCGCTTTAGCCCAGGGCACGCCGGGCCTGATCCGGCGCTGGAACCGCTGATTGGTGCTCCGGTCGCACCTGCAGCGCTGCCAGGACTTATTATCGCGTTGATTATCGGTCTGGCGGGCGGCGTTAGTCTGGGGCCGGAACACCCGATCATGGCGGTCAACATCGGTCTGGCGGTGTATCTCGGCTCACGCATTTTACCCCGCGTCGGGGCCCTGGACTGGACGATTCTGGCATCGGCTGGCACCATTGGCGCGCTCTTCGGCACGCCGGTCGCGGCCGCGCTGATTTTCTCGCAGACGCTTTCCAACAATAACGACGTGCCACTCTGGGATAAACTCTTTGCGCCACTGATGGCCGCCGCGGCCGGTGCGCTCACCACCAGTCTGTTTTTCAATCCACACTTCTCGCTCTCCCTTCCCCACTACGGCCAGATGCAGATAGCCGATATCTTCAGCGGTGCGGTTGTGGTCGCTATTGCCATTGCGCTGGGGATGATCGCCGTATGGTGTCTGCCGCGTCTGCACCGGCTGGTGCATAAGCTCAAACATCCGGTGCTTATCCTCGGGGTTGGCGGATTGATCCTCGGCATTTTAGGGGCCATCGGCGGTAAGGTAACGCTGTTTAAAGGTCTGGATGAGATGCAACAGCTGGCCTTCAGTCAGGTATTTAGCGTGTCCGATTATTTGCTGTTTGCGCTCATAAAGCTGGCTGCGCTGGTGGTGGCGGCAGCGTGCGGTTTCCGTGGCGGACGGATCTTCCCGGCGGTCTTTGTTGGCGTCGCGTTGGGGCTGATGCTGCATGAACATGTGGATGCCGTTCCGGCGGCGATAACCGTCTCTTGCTCTATTCTGGGGCTGGTATTGGTGGTGACGCGTGATGCCTGGCTGAGCCTGTTTATGGCCGCGGTGGTGGTTCCGGATACTACTCTCATCCCGTTACTTTGCATCGTGATGTTGCCCGCCTGGCTCCTGCTGGCGGGCAAACCGATGATGATGGCCTGGCGTAACGACAAGTGATCAGGCGTTGTTACGCGCTTCCAGCGCTTTGGTAATCGCCCCTAACAGCGGCGGGATATCCGCTTTGGGTAGCATCACTTCAATCAATGATAGTCGCTCGTGGTGTGCCACTTTTTCGAGCACCTCCGCCAGCTGTTCCGCTTCACTGACCCGCCAGCACTGTGCCTGAGGATCCAGGCTCAGTGCCTGCGGAATTTGCGTCCAGTTCCATAAGGCAATGTCGTTATAGCGCTGTTCCGGTCCATGAATGGCCCTTTCTACGGTGTACCCTTCATTGTTGAGCACCAGGATAATGGGGTGCTGTTTATCACGCAGCATCGAGCCCAGTTCCTGAATGGTCAACTGCGCGGCGCCATCCCCCGTGAGCACAATGACGCGCCGGTCTGGACAGGCGGTTTGGGCACCATACGCCGCGGCCAGGGTGTAGCCAATGGAGCCCCACAGCGGCTGGACGATAAAATTCACATCTGCCGGCAGACGCAAATCGATCGCACCAAAGGCTGACGTCCCCTGGTCGGCAAGAATAATGTCACCCGGGCGAATAAAGGTTTGCAGGGTGCTCCAGAAATTCTCCTGAGTGAGCGAGCCCTCGGATTGCGGGAAGGCGATACCGCTGTGAGAGACTGGCACCAGGGTATCGTGGACATACTGTTTGCAGAGAGCCACCAGCGTCTCGATCGCGTCAGACATAGGGATACCGGTAAACCAGACATCCCCCACCCGTGCGGCATGGGGCTGCACTTCTATCGTTTGCGCCTGCGTCAGCTGATGGGTAAACCCCGCCGTCAGGGTATCAGTAAAACGCGTGCCAATGCACAGTACCGTATCCGCCCCTTCGATGGCCTCTTTTACCGCCCCGACGCTTGCAGAACCACTGTACGTGCCATAAAAACCGGGCTGGCGTTCGTCAAAAATGCCCTTGCCCATCAGCATGGTGGCGTGGGCAATGGGCACCTCTTTCACCCATTTCTGCAGGGCATGTTTCATGCCGTGGCGCAGGACCAGGAAATCGGCCAACAGCGCGGTACGCTTGCTTGTTTTCAGCCTGCTCTCGGCGGCGTCTCGGAACGCTTTCAGGCAGGCGTTATCGGCATGCGCTGTCTTTAACGTGAGAGCGTTTACAGGCGGCGTGGCTGATTTTTTAGCCACATCAGCAGGCAGCATCAGGTAGCCTGGACGTCGCTCCCGCAGCATGGTTGTTAACACTCTGTCGATTTCGTAGCAGGCATTTTGTTCGGTCAGGATCGCCTGCGCGACCGTGATCGGTTCACTCATATGATAGAAGTGGCGGAACTCACCATCACCCAGCGTGTGGTGCAGCAGCTCACCTTTTTGCTGTGAGGCCATGCCCGGTGCCCCCACAATGTGTAACACCGGAACATGCTCGGCAAAGCTGCCGGCCATGCCGTTCATGGCACTTAATTCCCCTACGCCAAATGTTGTCAGCAGCGCGGCAAAGCCCTTACATCGGGCATATCCGTCAGCGGCATAAGATGCGTTTAGCTCATTGGCACAGCCCACCCAACAGATATCCGGGCTGTCGATGACATGATCGAGAAACTGCAGGTTATAGTCGCCCGGCACGCCAAACAGATGATCGGCACCACAATCTGTAAGACGGTCCAGCAGGTAATCGGCGACGCAGTATGGGGTTCGCATAACAGGTGTCCTTCTGACGTTGACCTCACTTTGAGTATTAAATAAGCGTGATGGCTGTCCAGAAATGGCAGAAAGAAGAGTATGGAAAGAATGCTTTACAAAAAAGGCTGCGCTATGCTCTGTTTTTTCGCATCAGTGTAAACGCATACACTGTTCTTACTTTTTAGCGCCAGAGGTCATGAGAATGCACTATCAGCCAGATAAAAACCATTATCAGACAATGCTGTATCGTCGCTGTGGGCAAAGTGGCGTTAAATTACCCGCCGTCTCTCTTGGGCTCTGGCACAACTTCGGTGACGCCACGCTTATCGAAAACAGCCGTCAACTTTTACAGCGCGCGTTTGATCTTGGTATTACACACTTCGACCTTGCCAATAACTATGGTCCGCCTCCCGGTTCTGCCGAACGCAATTTCGGCCGCATTTTGCAGGAAGATTTTCTGCCGTGGCGCGATGAGCTGATCATCTCGACGAAAGCGGGCTATACCATGTGGGACGGCCCTTACGGTGACTGGGGATCGCGCAAATATCTCATCGCAAGCCTGAATCAAAGTCTGAAACGTATGGGGCTGGAGTATGTTGATATCTTCTATCACCACCGTCCTGACCCGGAAACGCCGCTGCAGGAGACAATGAAAGCGCTTGACCATCTGGTGCGTCAGGGAAAAGCCCTGTATGTCGGTTTGTCCAATTACCCGGCCGAGCTTGCACGGCAGGCTATCGACATACTCCATGACCTCGGCACGCCGTGTCTGATCCATCAGCCGAAATATTCAATGTTTGAACGTGCGCCGGAAGCGGGCTTGCTGGACGTTTTGCAGGAAAAAGGTGTCGGCTGCATTCCATTCTCGCCGCTGGCGGGTGGTCAACTGACCGATCGTTATCTGAACGGCATTCCGGCGGACTCCCGCGCCGCGAGCGGGAGTAAGTTCCTGAACCCGGATCAGATAACCCAGGAGAAACTGGAAAAAGTCAAAAAGTTGAACGCGCTGGCAGAAAGCCGGGGACAGAAGCTGTCTCAGATGGCGCTGGCCTGGATTTTGCGCCACGAGGCGGTAACTTCCGTACTGATTGGCGCCAGTAAAACCGGGCAAATAGACGATGCAGTGGGCATGCTGGAGAACCGCCATTTCACGGCGGAAGAGCTTGCCACCATTGACGGGATCCTGAATAGCTCAAAATAAATCCTGTTTTAGCAAAAAGTGCTATCACGTCTGAATTCGGAGTTGAGGCGATGAAACGAGGCTTTCCCAACTCGTAAAATTGCGTTAACAGGCCCCCTAAGGCCCCGATCGTGAAGGAGAAGAGTATGTTCAGGTCACTGATTCTTGCAGCGGTATTACTGGCTTCGGCCCCGCTGGTCGCCACTGCTGGCGAAATCACCCTGTTGCCATCAGTAAAATTACAAATTGGCGATCGTGACGACTACGGCAGATACTGGGACGGTGGCTACTGGCGCGACCGTGACTACTGGCACCGTCACTATGAGTGGCGCGGCGACCGCTGGTGGAAACATGATAATGGTTTGCACCGCGGCTGGTACAAAAACAACGCCTACGAGCGTGGTTATCGCGAAGGCTGGAACGACCGTGATGACCGCCGTGGCGGCTGGGATCGCGGCGGTAAAGGTCGCGGTGGACATGGTCACGGCCACGGTCGTCACTAATCTAAAAAAGGAGCCTCCCGGCTCCTTTTTCTTTTATAACCCCAATGCCGTGCCTATCAGTAACCACAGGTTCAGCGCCACTACCACAACCACGATGACCCATCCGGTCCGTTTCACCAGCGTGGTGTTAACCAGTTCGCCCATCAGATGTTTGTTGCTGGTAAAGATCAGCAGCGGCACCAGCGCAAGTGCGATCCCGAAGCTCAGCAGCACCTGGCTCATGACCAGAATGCGTGTTGGGTCCAGCCCCATCAGGATCACCACAAATGACGGCAACATTGTGACGGTGCGACGTACCCACAGCGGTATATGGAAGCGGACGAACCCCTGCATGACCACCTGCCCGGCCAGTGTTCCCACCACCGTAGAGGAGAGACCTGCCGCCACCAGGCTTAAGCCAAATATGGTCGCAGCCGCATGGCTCAGTAACGGCTCCAGCGTCAGATAGGCCTGATCGAGATCGGCAATGCCGGTGTGACCGTTAAAGTGGAACGCTGCGGCAGCGGTTGCCATCATCGCCAGATTCACAAAACCGGCAATCGTCATGGCGATAGCCACATCCCATTTGGTTGCCGAATAGCGTTCTTTGCGCGTCCCCCCGTGCAGGTGCTGGGTTAACGAGGAGTGAAGGTAAATCACATGTGGCATGATGGTCGCCCCCAGCACCCCGGCGGCGAGGAACACCGCTTCAGAGGTAGGCAGGCTTGGGATTACCATCCCTTTACCGAGCTGCGCCAGGTTAGGCTGCGAGAAAATCAGTTCGACAATATAGGCCGCAGCGACAAACAGCAACAGGCCGCCGATGACTTTTTCCAGCGGTTTTTGCCCCCGACGCTGCAGCATCAGAATAAGGAAGGTGGCAATGCCGGTAAGCACCGCCCCCTGCAGCAGTGATACGCCGAGGATCAGCTTGAAACCAATTGCCGCACCAATGAATTCGGCAAGATCGGTTGCCATCGCAATGATTTCCGCCTGGACCCAGTACAACCATACCGCCGGGCGCGGGTAATGATCGCGGATCTGTTCCGCCAGGTTTTTACCGGTGGCAATACCCAGTTTCGCGGAAAGCATCTGAATCAGCATAGCCATCAGGTTAGCCCAGACAACCACCCACAGAAGCTTATAGCCAAAGCTGGCCCCGGCCTGAATATTGGTCGCAAAATTGCCTGGATCGATATAGCCAATGGCAGCGATGAACGCAGGTCCCATTAATGCGAACCGCAACTTGCGCGCTGCTCTGCCACTGCTACCCTCTACGCGACTGTTTGTCATTTCTGCCTCTGAAATATAGCCTTTGCTATGTTTAATGCTATCAAAATGAGAATGATTATCAAGATCATTTGTAACGGTTGCAGTGATTTCTCTGATAGCTTTGAACGATAGACAGGCGGGTAAGCGGGGGCGCTCTAACAGAAACCGAAATCGCGCGCTCTTTTGAGAAGACTAGCACACAAACTTAACTTTTCACTCATTTACCTAACATAACAAAAATGTATTGTGGATCACTATTTTTGAGACTCGTCACAGGATGTAACTATAGTGTGTCCTTGATCTCGTTTTCTTTTCGGTTGTTACATAGAATGTGCACGAAAATTAAACCTGCCTCATATTTGGAGCAAATATGGACCGCGTCCTTCACTTTGTCCTGGCACTCGTTGTCGTTACTGCGCTTGCGTTGCTGGTCAGCCATGACCGTAAAAAAATCCGCATTCGCTTTGTTGTTCAGCTTCTCGTTATTGAAGTTTTGCTCGCGTGGTTCTTCCTGAACTCCAACGTGGGGCTTGGCTTCGTAAAAGGCTTCTCCGAAATGTTCGAAAAACTGCTCGGATTCGCCAACGAAGGGACGAACTTTGTCTTCGGTAAAATGAACGACGAAGGGCTGGCATTCTTCTTCCTGAAAGTACTTTGCCCAATCGTCTTCATCTCTGCGCTGATTGGTATTCTGCAACACATCCGTGTTCTGCCGATTGTGATCCGTGCCATTGGTACCGTACTGTCCAAAGTTAACGGTATGGGTAAGCTGGAATCATTCAACGCCGTCAGCTCCCTGATTCTGGGCCAGTCAGAGAACTTTATCGCGTATAAAGATATTCTCGGCAAGATGTCCCGTAACCGTATGTACACCATGGCCGCAACAGCAATGTCCACCGTTTCCATGTCTATCGTGGGCGCGTATATGACCATGCTGGAACCAAAATATGTGGTTGCTGCTCTGGTGCTGAATATGTTCAGTACCTTTATCGTGCTGTCACTGATCAACCCATACCGTGTTGAGGAAGGCGAAGAGAACCTGCAGATGGCAAATCTGCACGAAGGTCAGAGCTTCTTCGAAATGCTGGGTGAATATATTCTGGCGGGCTTTAAAGTGGCGATTATCGTTGCCGCGATGCTGATCGGCTTCATCGCCCTGATCTCTGCCCTGAACGCCCTGTTCGCCGCGGTTCTGGGCATCTCCTTCCAGGGCATCCTGGGCTACATCTTCTATCCTGTTGCCTGGGTGATGGGTGTCCCTGCTCACGAAGCGCTGCAGGTTGGTAGTATCATGGCGACCAAACTGGTTTCTAACGAATTCGTTGCAATGATGGATCTGCAGAAAATCGCCAGCACGCTCTCTCCACGTGCGGAAGGCATCCTGTCCGTGTTCCTGGTTTCCTTCGCGAACTTCTCGTCCATCGGTATCATCGCCGGTGCGATTAAAGGTCTGAACGAAGAACAGGGTAACGTTGTTTCTCGCTTCGGTCTGAAACTGGTTTACGGCTCAACGCTGGTGAGCGTACTGTCAGCGTCTATCGCAGCACTGGTACTGTAACCCGTCACGTTATATGAGAACCGGGAGCCTTGCTCCCGGTTTTTTTTATGCCTGCAGTGCGTCAAGCGGCGTCGGTTTGCCTATCAGGTATCCCTGCAGGTAATCCACACCAAAGCGCAGCAGCATGTCACGTTGCGCCGGTGTCTCCACATATTCAGCCACCACACACAGTGATTTGGTTTTTGCCAGATTACAAATCGACTGCACAATCATCGCGTCCATGTCGTCGGTACAGATATCTTTAACAAAGCAGCCATCTATTTTAATGATATCCGCCTGAAGGCGTCTGAGTCGTTCGTAGTTGGCATAGCCGGTACCAAAATCATCAATCGCGATACGGAACCCACGATCCCGCAGCTGCTGAAGGTTTTTGATACTGCTGCCAGAGTTCGAGAAGGCCTGCTCTTCCGTGATCTCAAGGACAACGTCCTGCGGCGCGATACCATAGTGTTCGAACAACGCGCTAATCTCGGTAGCCACCTCTTTTTGCATCAGCGTCAGAGGCATCAGATTGACAGAAAAGCGAGTGCCACCCTGCGACGCAGGATGATCGCGCAACCACAACAGCAGTTTTTCCAGCACGCACATATCAAAGCGGTGGCTCAGGTTAAACTGGGCAATCAGCGGGATGAAGCGGTCAGGCGTGATAATCTCACCCTCGCTTTCCATGCGCGCCAGTATTTCGTAATAACCGCTGCCGTCCGCTTTCTGGATTGGTTGGGCATATAAATGAAATTGACCGGCATCCAGGGCATGTTTGATACGCGCTAACATCAGCACCCGTTCTGTGGTTTGCCCCGACGCGGCCTCCAGGCTATTGGTGAGCGCGAGTACGTTATGCGCTCCGCATGACTGCTCGGCCAGCCAGCTCAGTTGGCCCAGCGTATGGTGCAAGTTCTCGCCGTTTTCGACCATTCCCCAGGAAGCGCCAAACTCGATATCCAGCCCCGTGTTATTCCAGTAAATTTTTCGGCTGTTTAATTGATCGACCATATGCTGCAGCCGTTCAGCGGTTTCAGGCCCCAGCAATACAATGACCAGCTCGCTGCCTGGCAACTGGAAGAGCTTCTCATCTTTCTGCAACAGCGGCTGCAGGGAGGTGGTTACCCTACGTTTGCAATGCACCCGCATGAGAATGCCGTAGTGGCGACTTAAAAATTCCAGGTTGTCCATCCGCAGGCAGCAGATTTTTGCATCCGGGTGAACCTGAAGAAACTCTTCCAGCGCCCGAATATTCGGTAAACCGGTCAGCGGGTCGGTCAGCGCCCTGTCCTGCCAGTCCTGCTTCAACCAGTTGCTTCGCTGGTAGAGCCGCGACATGTAAAGCAGACAGATAGCGAAAGAGATCAGCACAGACAGGATAAAGGAGAGTGAATGCCCAGATTCGACGCCATTAAGGAAGTTGTAGTTATAGGTCAACAGCAGCAGAGCGGATGCCGCCCACAGTAAAGAGATGAGCGCATAGCTGAGGCGACTGATGCCTAGCGTAAAGAGAATAAAAATGACTGGCATTAAATAGCCAGCAATAACCGGTGACTCAAATGGCGCACATAACACGGCAAGGGTGAAAATTAAAAAAGCCAGCCAGATGAATACATACAAAGATTTTTTATGAAAAAACACTGGCTTCACGCTCCGCAGCCAGAAGGTTCTGACATAGCGGGGATTAATTATCATTCTTAATGGATAATAGAACATCATGGTGAAAATCAACGCTGCGCATATCAAGCTTTGAATATCAACGATGTTATAAATTACGGTGCCTTCGCCAAAGAATGTTGAGATAGTCACGGGAAAATCAAATAAAAAGCCAGCCAGATACATCAACCCTTTAATGCCTATCGGCACCATAAAGCCCAGCCAGAATATACGTTGCCCAATGTGTTTGTTCGGCACGCAGTGACGCCAGCGCTTGCCCAGCACAAGGCGCAGGACGCCACAGGCAGCAAAAACAGAAAACGTCTGACAGATCAATAATACTAAATATTGTAGTGGTGCTAAATTAATATTGTAGATGTTAGCAATAGTGAAACTTAAAAGAATGGGAATGATTGCCCGACGCCCAAATAACAAAATCACGGCCAGCATAACGCTTAACGGCAGCCATGCCAGATAAACATCATGACCATTTACTATAGCGCGTGGAGAGATATAACGGGAAAAGGGCACCGTAATCAAACACAGCGCCAGAGCAATCATAAATATCTTTACATTATTGTAAGTTTTTCTATTCATTAAGTTGGATAATCTGTTTTACCATGCAAATTATTGGCCGGACGGATAATAGGTTTATTAATTGCTCGAATCAAGTTGAAGTCCATTTATAGACTCGTTTATTGATTTGGATTGAGGCGAGGTATAGGAACGCTGCTAATTTGGCAACAAAAGAGGGTGAAGGTCGTTACAAAGACATAAAAAAACCCCCGTCTTTCGACGAGGGTTCAAATTTTGGTGGAGCTAAGCGGGATCGAACCGCTGACCTCTTGCATGCCATGCAAGCGCTCTCCCAGCTGAGCTATAGCCCCACATGTTACTTTACTTACCCTACTCTGTTGGGTTCAGAGTTTGGTGGAGCTAAGCGGGATCGAACCGCTGACCTCTTGCATGCCATGCAAGCGCTCTCCCAGCTGAGCTATAGCCCCATCGTAAAGCTGTCATGTTGACGGGCGGCATAATATGAATTCCGCTGCGGAGTGTCAACGGCAAAATCATTCACTGCCGTTCAATCGCCGAAAAATCATGCAAATGAACCACTTTGCGAGCCGCCTCGCAGTCAGGAGTTAAGCCTGTCACGTTTTCACCTAAAACGGTGCTATAAAATGAACCGTTAATTGACCCCACAAATATTCAGGAAATTGTATGATCAAGGAACGAATGACGCCAGAAGAGTTAGCCCTCCTCACTGGCTATAGCCGCCAGACCATCAATAAATGGGTACGCAAAGAGGGTTGGATTACATCGCCAAAACCGGGAGTTCAGGGCGGGAAAGCGCGCCTGGTACATGTGAACGAGAAAGTGCGTGACTTTATCCGCAGCGCGCGCCGGGCAACGGAAACCGCAGATATGCCGGAAAATGCGTTGCAAAACGGTTCTCTGCACACATTACTTCTGACGCTGGCGAATGAAATGACGCCGGAAGAGCAAAAGCAGATGACATCGCTGTTACTGCGGGAAGGGATTACCGGATTGTTGCAACGTTTAGGGATTCGCGACCATAACTGATATGAAAAGATTACGCAGCAAAATGACCACGGAAGAGCTGGCGAACAGCCTGGGTGTTGCCCGGCAAACCGTTAACCGCTGGATTCGTCAGCAGGGCTGGAAAACCGAAGGGATCAATGGCGTGAAAGGGGGACGAGCGCGGCTGATCCATATTGATGCTCGGGTGAAGGAGCATATCATGAACCTCCCGGCCATTCGCAACCGTCAGGCGGTTTACCACCTGGCAGAAGCAACGATGCCCTATGGCGATCCTGCGTCGTCGAATCTGCTCGTGCAGATTGTCGACACGCTTGAAAACATGACGCAGCTGGAACAGGAACGACTGCACGTGTTGCTAAAACGCGAAGGCATCAGCGGTTTTCTTACGCGCCTGGGTATTGCTGAATTACACGCATAAAAAAACGGCAGGTTACCCTGCCGTTTTTGCTTCTCAGGCTGTTTTACTGCTGGTTTTCACGTTCAGCAATAAATCCCAGAGCCTTGTTAATGCGCGCCACGCTGCGAGACTTACCGATCGCGTGAACGGTAACATCCAGCGCCGGAGACTGACCCGCACCGGTCACCGCTACGCGCAGTGGCATACCTACTTTACCCATACCGACTTCCAGTTCGTCAGCGGTAGCCTGAATCGCATGATGCACATTCTCTGCGGTCCACTCAGTGAGGGCCGCCAGTTTGTCACGTACCACTTCCAGCGGCTGACGCGCAACAGGACGCAGATGTTTCTTCGCGGCATCCGCATCGAACTCATCAAACTCTTCATAGAAATAGCGGCAGCTTTCGGCGATCTCTTTCAGCGTCTTGCAACGCTCGCCGAGCAGTTTCACCAGGTCCGCCAGCTCAGGGCCAGTACGGGTATCAATATTGGCCTGCTCAATGTGCCACTGCAGGTAAGTCGCCACATATTCCGGCGGCATGGTATTGATGTAGTGGTGGTTCAGCCACAGCAGCTTGTCAGTGTTGAACGCACTGGCGGATTTGCTCACAGAGTTCAGAGAGAACAGATCGATCATCTCTTCGCGGCTGAAAATTTCCTGATCGCCATGAGCCCAGCCCAGACGCACCAGGTAGTTCAGCAGCGCTTCCGGCAGATAGCCGTCGTCGCGATACTGCATAACGCTGACCGCACCGTGACGTTTAGACAGCTTTTTACCGTCGTCACCGTTGATCATTGAAACGTGCGCATAGACCGGAACAGGGGCATTTAACGCTTTCAGGATGTTGATCTGGCGCGGGGTGTTATTGATATGGTCTTCGCCACGGATAACGTGGGTGATTTCCATGTCCCAGTCGTCAACCACCACGCAGAAGTTATAGGTTGGAGAACCGTCGGTACGGCGGATGATCAGATCGTCCAGCTCCTGGTTGCTGAATTCGATTGGGCCACGGATCTGGTCGTCAAAAATAACAGAGCCGTCCTGTGGGTTAGCAAAACGCACCACGCAAGGTTCATCAGCGGCATGCTCGCTGTGGTCATGGCGGCAGCGGCCGTCGTAACGCGGCTTTTCGCCGTTCGCCATCTGCTCTTCACGTAGCGCATCCAGGCGCTCTTTAGAGCAATAGCATTTGTATGCCGTACCCGCGACCAGCATCTCGTCAATTACCGCGTTATAACGGTCAAAACGTTTGGTCTGGAAGTAAGGACCTTCATCCCACTGCAGATTCAGCCAGTTCATCCCATCCATAATGGCTTCAATTGCTTCCGGCGTGGAGCGCTCGAGATCGGTGTCTTCAATACGCAGCACGAACTCACCTTTGTTGTGGCGTGCAAAAAGCCAGGAATAGAGAGCAGTACGTGCACCACCGACGTGCAGGTAGCCTGTCGGGCTGGGCGCGAAGCGAGTTTTGATTTTCATGAAATGGCCTTACGTTATAAAGATGCCGGCAATCGGCAAATCCTGGGGAAAAAACGATGGGCAATATTCTATCACTGTGCGGCGATTCCTCAATGTCGATCCCTTTATCGTGACCGAGTTTGCTGTTTTTGTTTAGAAATCATGCGCCACAGCCCATTTCACGATCGTTTTGTTTAATTTTACGACGAACGAATAAAAACTTTAGAAAATGCGTTGACTCATTTTCAACTCTCCCTATAATGCGACTCCACACAGCGGGGGTGATTAGCTCAGTTGGTAGAGCATCTCCTTTACACGGAGGGGGTCGGCGGTTCGAGCCCGTCATCACCCACCATCTACTTCACGTAGACTCGCAGTGTAGATAAGAATTGAGATTGGGCGATTAGCTCAGTTGGTAGAGCATCTCCTTTACACGGAGGGGGTCGGCGGTTCGAGCCCGTCATCGCCCACCATTCTCACCTTATCGCAGCAGTTCCGAAATGGGCGATTAGCTCAGTTGGTAGAGCATCTCCTTTACACGGAGGGGGTCGGCGGTTCGAGCCCGTCATCGCCCACCATTTCGGGTCGTTAGCTCAGTTGGTAGAGCAGTTGACTTTTAATCAATTGGTCGCAGGTTCGAATCCTGCACGACCCACCAATGTAAAAAAGCGCCCTAAAGGCGCTTTTTTGCTATCTGCGATATGGACGGTTCGAATCTTTTGCACAGAAACTTCCTGTAGCCGCTCCAGCCAGCCTAACGCCCTGCCAGATATAGCAGTTTTCCTCAAGCTCCCACCATCGGTGCCGATATCTCTGTTTTATGGTAAGAGGAAAGACTATGACGACCATTCAGACATCAACCCACCCTATTCAAACCAGTAACAGTGGTGGGAGTGCTTCCAGTGGCAACGATATTGCTGCCCAAATCAGCCGCATTACGGAGCAAATCACCAAACTGACTCAACAGCTAAAAGAGCTGCCAGAGAGTGCCGGCAGCCCGGAAGAGAAGAAAAAACAGCAGGAGCTCATTCAGGCACAGCTTAAAGTGCTGCAGACACAGCTTGCACAACTATTGCGCCAGCAGGCGGAAGAGGCCCAGAAGAAACAAGACCAGAAGCAGGGCAAAGTGGAAGGGGTAAACAACCCATCAGATGTCAATCAGATCGATATTTACATCTAATCATCTGCAGCATTAAACAGTGGGTCGCGTATGCGGGCTTCGGTTAACCGTTGCGCCTGGATACGCACCACTTCCCAGATAGCCTGTGCCGCCCCCGAAAGAGAACGATTTTTTCGTCGAACCAGCATCAGCTTTCTGTCAACCACCGGGGTCAACCGTCTTACAGCCAGCCGGCTCCCCTGTGGCAACGGCAGCGCCAGGGCAGGCAATACGCTGATCCCAATGCCTGCCTCAACCATAGGAAACAGCGTAGCCGGGTGACCAATCTCCTGCACGATGGTTGCTTTTACCCCCTGAGCATTCAGCGCGGAGTCAATCAATGGACGGCTGCCCGATGCATAATCCTGTAATACCAGTTTCGCGCCCTGCAGCGTCTGCCAGCTGACATGAGGCAGCATTGCCAGCGGATCGTCGTCCCGACAGAGCAGCAAAAAAGGCTCAGAAAGCACAATCTCACACTCCAGGTCACTCACCTGGCCGGGATCGATGACGATGCCAAAATCCACATCGCCCTGGCGGATGCTCTCCAGCACCCACTGTTGCGGCCTGTCGTGCAGCACAAAATCGATATCCGGATAGCGCTGGTTACCCTCAGCAATACACTGCGGAATAAGATGCGCCGAAATCGTCTGGCTTGCTGCCACCCGTACGGTGCCAGAAAGCTGCTGCCCCAGTCTCCCGACATCCCTGAGCGTGCTGTTCAGTTCATCCAGTAACCGCTCCAGTCGCAGTGCCAGCTGCTGTCCGGCTTCGGTTAATACCACTTCACGCGTGGTGCGGTCGAGTAGACGCACACCTGTCTGGAGTTCTAGTTCTTTCACACTGTGGCTGACGGCCGACTGGCTCAGGCCAATGATCTCCCCTGCCCGGCTGAAGCTGCGGGCATGGGCCACGGTGACAAAAACGCGAAGCTGACGTAAGGAATAATTCATCTGTTTAATTCATGAATAGATGCAATAAATCAATTTTATTTCTCAAAGGGAACAAAGCACAATAGCGACATCTGTTTTCAGGAGTCATTATGAAACTATTTCGTATTCTTGATCCGTTTACACTTACCCTGGTCGTCACCGTTTTACTGGCCTCCTTCTTCCCCGCACGCGGCGGTTTTGTGCCATTCTTTGAAGGACTCACTACCGCGGCCATCGCGCTGCTGTTCTTTATGCACGGCGCCAAACTCTCCCGCGAAGCCATTATCGCAGGGGGAAGCCACTGGCGACTGCACCTGTGGGTCATGTGCAGCACCTTTATTCTTTTCCCAATACTCGGCGTGCTGTTTGCGTGGTGGGCTCCGGTCAATGTTGACCCGGCGCTCTATACCGGTTTCCTCTACCTCTGTATTTTGCCAGCCACCGTCCAGTCCGCGATTGCCTTTACTTCGCTGGCAGGCGGCAACGTCGCGGCCGCTGTCTGCTCGGCATCGGCATCAAGCCTGTTAGGGATTTTCGTCTCGCCGCTGCTGGTTGGCCTGCTGATGAATATGCACGGTGCAGGCGGTAATCTGGAGCAGGTCGGGAAAATCTGTCTGCAGCTGCTTCTGCCATTTGTCCTTGGTCATCTTTCTCGTCCGTGGACGGGGGCGTTTGTGGCGAAGCACAAGAAATGGATCTCAAAAACCGATCAGACGTCGATCCTGCTGGTGGTTTACTCCGCCTTCAGCGAAGCCGTGGTGAATGGTATCTGGCATAAGGTGGGCGCAGGCTCGCTGCTGTTTATCGTAGTGGTCAGTATCGTCCTGCTGGCGATTGTCATTGCGGTAAACGTCTTTGTGGCACGCAAGTGCGGCTTCAACAAAGCAGACGAAATCACCATTGTGTTCTGCGGCTCGAAGAAGAGCCTGGCAAACGGCATCCCGATGGCCAACATTCTGTTCCCGACCTCAGTGATTGGGATGATGGTACTGCCGCTGATGATTTTCCATCAGATCCAGCTGATGGTCTGTGCAGTACTGGCGCGTCGTTACAAGCGTCAGACGGAAAAACTGGCGCAGGAAGAGACCCGCGCCGCGAAGGCTTAAGGACGTTTCAGGGGCTGAACCAGCTGGGTCAGCCCCTCGGTTTTAATCAGTAGCGTGATGGCCATCAGCTCACCCAGTCGTCCCGCCGGGAATTCATCCTTTCGGGCAAACCACAGAAGGTACTCTTCCGGCAAATCAATCAGCCTGCGGCCCTTATATTTACCGAACGGCATCTCTGTATTGGCGATCTCGACGAGCTGCTCTTTTTCCACGTTACTCTCCCAGCAGACGCATCATTTCTGCTTCATCGATTACCTCAATCCCGAGCTCCTGCGCTTTTGCAAGCTTGGAACCGGCGGCTTCCCCGGCGATCACCAGATCCGTTTTCTTCGACACGCTGCCCGCCACTTTTGCCCCCAGCGCCACCAGACGCGCCTTCACATCATCCCGTGAAAGCTGGCTGAGACTGCCGGTCAGTACTACCGTTTTACCGGCAAACGGGCTGTCGATCTCTTCGGCATTGACGACGACCGGCGCAGGCCATTTAATGCCCTGCTCCAGCAGTTTGCCGATGACGTCGCGGTTGCTCTCTTCGGCAAAGAAGTTAAAGACGTGCGTGGCCACCACAATGCCGACATCAGGCACTTTTTGCAGCTCCTCGATGCTCGCTTTCTCCAGCGCGTCCAGCGTGCCAAAGTACGCCGCCAGACCTGCAGCGGTGGCTTCACCCACCTCACGAATACCAAGCGCATAGAGGAAACGGGCAAACGTGGTCTCTTTGGCGGCTTCCAGCGCATTCACCACATTCTGAGCCGACTTCGGCCCCATGCGGTCAAGACCGGTCAGCTTACCCGCCGTCAGTTTGAAAAGATCCGCAGGCGTATGGACATACTCTTTCTCAACCAGTTGGTCGATAATTTTGTCGCCCATGCCGTCAACGTCCATTGCCCGTCGGGAAACGAAATGCTTGAGTGACTCTTTACGCTGCGCGCCACAGATTAATCCCCCGGTACAGCGAGCCACCGCTTCGCCTTCCACACGCTCTACGTCTGAGCCACATACCGGGCAATGCGTCGGAAACACGATGGCGCGCGTATCATCAGGGCGCTCTGACTGCACCACGTTGACGACCTGCGGGATCACATCTCCCGCCCGGCGAATCACCACTTTGTCACCAATACGCAGGCCAAGACGATCGATTTCATCCGCGTTATGCAGCGTGGCGTTGCTCACCAGCACACCGGCCACGTGAACCGGCTCCAGACGTGCAACCGGCGTGATGGCTCCGGTACGGCCCACCTGGAACTCCACATCGCGAACAAAGGTCATCTGCTCCTGGGCCGGGAATTTAAACGCCACAGCCCAGCGCGGTGCTCGCGCCACAAAGCCTAGCTGCTCCTGAAGCGCAAGCGAGTTAACCTTGATCACCACACCATCGATATCAAAACCGAGCGTCGGGCGGTCTTCTTCAACCTTGCGATAAAACGCAAGAACCGCCTCCGGTGAGTCGCAAAGCTGCACGCGGTTGCTGACCGGCAAGCCCCACGCTTTAAACTGCAGCAAACGCCCGAGGTGGGTGTCCGGCAGCTCCCCTCCTTCCAGAATACCGACGCCATAGCAGAAGAAAGTAAGCGGTCGCTTCGCGGTAATGCGCGGGTCCAGCTGGCGTAAAGAGCCTGCCGCCGCGTTGCGCGGGTTCGCAAACACCTTCCCACCGGTGCGACGCGCCTCTTCGTTGATTTTCTCGAAACCCGCCTGCGGCAGGAAAACTTCACCGCGCACTTCCAGACGAGCAGGAATATTGTCGCCGTGCAACTTCAGCGGGATCGCGCGGATGGTACGCACGTTGGTGGTGATGTCTTCCCCGGTAGTGCCATCACCGCGCGTTGCGGCACGGACCAGCACGCCGTTTTCGTAGAGGATACTGACGGCCAGGCCATCCAGCTTCAGCTCACAGCACCAGGTCAGGGCGTCGCTGCTTTTGAGTCGATCCTGCACACGCTTATTAAAGGCGAGGAAGCTTTCTTCATCGAAGACGTTATCCAGAGAGAGCATCGGCACTTCATGACGTACCTGGCTGAACGCACCTAGCGGTTCAGCGCCGACACGTTGGGTTGGCGAGTCCGGGGTGATCAACTCCGGGTGCTGCGCCTCTAAATCGCGCAGTTCACGCATCAGGCGATCGTACTCCGCATCCGGCACTTCCGGTGCGTCCATCACATGATAAAGATATTCATGATGGCGAAGCGTGGTTCGCAGTTCAGTGATTTGTTGTTCGATTGAGTCCATATCGCACCATCAATGAGAAAAAACCCCCGACAGGCGGGGGTTGAGGAGGAGTTGAAGAAAACGCGTCGATTACGCGTTGGCTTCCTTAACTTCGCGGATGCGGTCCTGATACTCGCGCAGTTTCTGCGGCGTCATCATGCGACGCTGGTCGTCGAGTACCACACCACCCACTTCGTCAGCGATGTGCTGAGCGGACTGCAGCATCAGCTTAAAGTTTTGCAGTTCGTCACCGTAAGATGGAACCTGCATAAAGATCGTCACGCCCGGCGTTACGAAATCGCCCGTCATTTCAGGGTCGAAGGTGCCAGGGTTAACCATGTTGGCCAGGCTAAACAACGCCGGGCCGCTACCGTCCGGGCT
Organism: Enterobacter cloacae complex sp. 309I3; assembly: GCF_050031595.1. Taxonomy (NCBI): domain Bacteria; kingdom Pseudomonadati; phylum Pseudomonadota; class Gammaproteobacteria; order Enterobacterales; family Enterobacteriaceae; genus Enterobacter; species Enterobacter cloacae complex sp. 309I3. The sequence goes on from NZ_JBLGWI010000001.1 coordinate 3,527,266, forward strand.
CAGGTGGCGATGGAAAATATTCATGTCGCCAAACTTGAAGCCAGCCTGTTGAATACTGTTAAGCAGCACGTCACCGTTCAGATGGCTGCCGTGATGGGCGGCCACGTTCATGATGATCACCGCTTCTTTACGCTGCGGTTTTTCAACAACCGGTTCTGGCTCTACAACGGGCTCTGGCTCAACCTGCGGTGCCGGGGCTGGCTGTGGTGCAGGCTGCGCCTGAACAGGCTGTTGCGGCGGTTGCTGTACCGGCTGAGCAGGCTGCGGTTGTACAGGCTGCTGCACGGGTTGCTGTGGAACCGGCTGCGGCGCAGCTGGCTGCTGTTGAACAGGCTGCTGCGGCGGCTGACGCACCGGCTCTTCCACAGGCTGCGGCGCAGGCTGGCGCGGCTGTGCAGAAGCATACGGCGGTTGATACTGGTGCTGCGCAGTACGGGGGGCTTCATGCTCCCCATGAGCCGCGCCGGGCGCAGTATTGACCCGATGAACACGAACTTCACCCACGCCATCGTCATCGCGATCGTCGATGTCATATTCACTGTCATCGTCGTCACGACTGGACTTCATGCGCTTCAGTGGGCGATCGCGAAACATAGAAGAACGCTCTTTACGGCTGGTCCAGAAACCATGTACCAGTAAAGCGATTATGGCGATCGCGCCAACAATGATTAATATCAGACGCAAATCCTGCATCATTATATTCTCTGTTGTTCTAACACCTTGCCACCACGGCAAACATTTACTCACTAAGAGTATTTGCCGTTTACGTCAAGTGCAAGTGTGTGCAGAGCATTCACAGCATAAAGATGAACTAAATCGTGCTTTTTGCTGTTTTTTCGAACATTTCCGAACTGGTCATTGGTCCGTAACTGGATAATATAGGCGGGCAATTCTACTGGTTGTGAAAAAAGGAGTACAGCCTGGTTATGGTTTCAACATCTTCTTCTCCCCCACGCAGCGGCGTCTGGTATTTTTCTCAGGGCTGGAAACTGGTCTCCCTGCCGGGTATTCGACGTTTCGTCATTCTGCCCTTGCTGATCAACATTATTCTTATGGGCGGCGCCTTCTGGTGGCTTTTCACGAAGCTTGAAAGCTGGGTCCCGGCCATGATGAGTTATGTACCTGACTGGCTGCAGTGGCTGAGCTATCTGCTGTGGCCACTCGCGGTGATTTCTGTGCTGTTGGTGTTCGGCTATTTCTTCTCAACGATTGCCAACTGGATTGCGGCGCCGTTTAACGGCCTGCTAGCGGAACAGCTCGAAGCCCGTCTGACAGGTGCCACGCCACCGGACACGGGCGTACTGGGGATCATGAAAGATATTCCGCGCATCATGAAGCGCGAATGGCAAAAATTCGCCTGGTATCTCCCCCGTGCAATTGTACTGCTTCTCCTTTATCTGGTGCCCGGTATCGGCCAGACGGTGGCCCCGGTGCTGTGGTTCCTGTTCAGCGCCTGGATGCTGGCTATTCAGTACTGCGACTACCCGTTTGATAACCACAAGGTGCCCTTTAAAGAGATGCGTACCGCGCTGCGCACGCAGAAAGTGGCCAATATGCAGTTTGGCGCGCTTACCAGCCTGTTCACCTTGATCCCCTTCCTTAATCTTTTCATCATGCCCGTTGCGGTGTGCGGCGCAACGGCAATGTGGGTCGACTGCTACCGTGCTAAGCACGCGTTATGGAAGTAATGCAAAAATGTGTAAACAAGGGATGGCTTATGCTATCCCTTATTCCATACTGATCCCCATTATTTCCTTGCAGTATATAGATATGCGAATTCCTTACTTCCCCCTACCTGCTTAGCAGGTATGCTGGGTCGGTATCCCAATTTCATACAGTTAAGGACAGGCCATGAGTAAGATTTATGAAGACAACTCGCTGACTATCGGTCATACGCCCCTGGTTCGACTGAACCGTATCGGTAATGGACGCATTCTGGCGAAGGTCGAATCCCGCAACCCGAGCTTCAGCGTAAAATGCCGTATCGGTGCAAATATGATTTGGGATGCCGAAAAACGTGGCGTGCTCAAGCCAGGCGTTGAGCTGGTGGAGCCTACCAGCGGCAACACCGGTATTGCGCTGGCCTATGTGGCTGCGGCGCGTGGCTATAAGCTGACGCTGACCATGCCTGAAACCATGAGCATCGAACGCCGCAAGCTGCTCAAAGCGCTGGGCGCAAACCTGGTGTTGACCGAAGGCGCGAAAGGCATGAAAGGTGCCATTCAGAAAGCCGAAGAGATTGTTGCCAGCGATCCGGCGAAATACCTGCTGCTTCAGCAGTTCAGCAACCCGGCAAACCCGGAAATCCACGAGAAAACCACTGGGCCTGAAATCTGGGAAGATACCGATGGCCAGGTTGATGTGTTTATCTCCGGCGTGGGTACCGGCGGTACGCTGACCGGTGTGTCACGCTATATTAAAGGCACGAAAGGTAAAAAAGACCTGATCACCGTGGCCGTTGAGCCGACCGACTCGCCGGTTATCACCCAGGCGCTGGCGGGTGAAGAGCTCAAGCCGGGCCCGCACAAGATTCAGGGTATCGGCGCAGGCTTTATTCCGGGTAACCTGGATCTGAAGCTTATCGATAAAGTCGTCACGATCACGAACGAAGAAGCCATCTCGACGGCACGCCGCCTGATGGATGAAGAAGGTATTCTGGCCGGTATCTCTTCCGGCGCGGCCGTTGCGGCGGCGCTCAAACTTCAGGAAGATGAGTCCTTTACCAACAAGAATATTGTGGTTATCCTACCTTCGTCAGGTGAGCGTTACTTAAGCACTGCACTGTTTGCCGATCTGTTTACCGAGAAAGAACTGCAACAGTAATGCCAGCATGTTAATAACGCGTAAAAAAGCACCTTTTTAGGTGCTTTTTTGTGGCCTGCTTCAAAGTTTTACCCCTCCTGGCATTGATTCACCCCGTTGGGTCTGGTATTTAAACCAGCAATTATTTTGATGCGTGAAATTAATCAGCGAACGAAATACCCTTGCTGAATCGATTTTATGATTTGGTTCAAGTCTTGCTTTCGCTGCATAATGTTTAATGACGATCGAAACGTCAGCGCTAACAATACAGGCTAAAGTTCAGTCGCCAGGCTAGACTTTAGTTCCACAACACTAAACCTATAAGTTGGGGAAATACAATGTTCCAGCAAGAAGTTACCATTACCGCTCCGAACGGTCTGCACACCCGCCCTGCTGCTCAGTTTGTTAAAGAAGCGAAAGGCTTCACTTCTGAAATCACTGTGACTTCCAACGGCAAAAGCGCTAGCGCAAAAAGCCTGTTCAAACTGCAGACTCTGGGCCTGACTCAGGGCACCGTTGTCACTATCTCTGCTGAAGGTGAAGACGAGCAGAAAGCAGTTGAGCATCTGGTAAAACTGATGGCTGAGCTCGAGTAAGTTTCCGGGTTCTTTTAAATATCAGTCACAAGTAAGGTAGGGTTATGATTTCAGGCATTTTAGCATCCCCGGGTATCGCTTTCGGCAAAGCATTGCTGCTGAAAGAAGACGAGATCGTCATCGACCGGAAAAAAATTTCTGCCGACAAGGTTGATCAGGAAGTTGAACGTTTTCTGAGCGGTCGTGCCAAGGCATCTGCGCAACTGGAAGCAATCAAAACTAAAGCTGGCGAAACTTTCGGTGAAGAAAAAGAAGCTATCTTCGAAGGGCACATCATGCTGCTCGAAGATGAGGAGCTGGAGCAGGAAATCATAGCCCTGATTAAAGATAAAGGCATGACGGCCGACGCGGCTGCGCATGAAGTTATCGAAGGTCAGGCATCTGCCCTGGAAGAGCTGGACGATGAATACCTGAAAGAGCGTGCGGCTGACGTACGTGACATCGGTAAACGCTTGCTGCGCAACATTCTGGGTCTGGCCATCATCGATCTGAGCGCGATTCAGGACGAAGTGATCCTGGTTGCCGCTGACCTGACCCCGTCAGAAACCGCACAGCTGAACCTGAACAAGGTGCTGGGTTTCATCACCGACGCCGGTGGCCGTACCTCCCACACCTCAATCATGGCGCGTTCTCTGGAACTGCCTGCCATCGTGGGTACCGGTAACGTCACCACTCAGGTGAAAAACGACGACTATCTGATTCTGGATGCCGTAAACAACGTGGTTTACGTCAACCCAACTAACGATGTGATCGAGCAACTGCGTACCGTTCAGGAGCAGGTTGCCACCGAGAAAGCGGAACTCGCTAAACTGAAAGACCTGCCAGCCATCACGCTGGACGGCCATCAGGTAGAAGTGTGCGCTAACATCGGTACCGTACGCGACGTCGATGGCGCTGAGCGCAATGGCGCGGAAGGTGTGGGTCTGTATCGTACTGAATTCCTGTTCATGGACCGTGACGCCCTGCCAACTGAAGAAGAGCAGTTTGCGGCGTACAAAGCGGTGGCTGAAGCCTGTGGCTCTCAGGCCGTTATCGTCCGTACCATGGACATCGGTGGCGACAAAGAGCTGCCGTACATGAACTTCCCGAAAGAAGAGAACCCATTCCTGGGCTGGCGTGCAGTGCGTATCGCCATGGATCGTAAAGAGATCCTGCGTGACCAGGTGCGTGCGATTCTGCGTGCCTCTGCTTTCGGTAAGCTGCGCATTATGTTCCCGATGATCATCTCTGTTGAAGAAGTGCGTGCACTGAAGAAAGAGATCGAGATCTACAAACAGGAACTGCGTGACGAAGGTAAAGCATTTGACGAGTCAATTGAGATCGGCGTAATGGTGGAAACACCAGCAGCCGCGACCATTGCGCGTCATTTAGCCAAAGAAGTTGATTTCTTTAGTATCGGCACCAATGATTTAACGCAGTACACCCTGGCAGTTGACCGTGGTAATGATATGATTTCACATCTCTACCAGCCAATGTCACCGTCCGTACTGAACTTGATCAAGCAAGTTATTGATGCTTCTCATGCAGAAGGTAAATGGACTGGCATGTGTGGTGAGCTTGCAGGCGACGAACGTGCTACACTTCTGTTGCTGGGTATGGGTCTGGACGAATTCTCTATGAGCGCCATTTCCATCCCGCGCATTAAGAAGATTATCCGTAACACGAACTTCGAAGATGCGAAGGTGTTAGCAGAGCAGGCTCTTGCTCAACCGACAACGGACGAGTTAATGACGCTGGTTAACAAGTTCATTGAAGAAAAAACAATCTGCTAATCCACGAGATGCGGCCCAAATTACTGCTTAGGAGAAGATCATGGGTTTGTTCGATAAACTGAAATCTCTGGTTTCTGATGATAAGAAAGACTCCGGAACTATTGAGATTGTTGCTCCGCTCTCCGGCGAGATCGTCAACATCGAAGACGTGCCGGATGTAGTGTTTGCTGAGAAAATCGTTGGTGATGGCATTGCTATCAAACCAACTGGCAACAAAATGGTTGCTCCAGTTGACGGCACCATCGGTAAAATTTTTGAAACCAACCATGCGTTCTCTATCGAATCTGATAGCGGTATCGAACTGTTCGTTCACTTCGGTATCGACACCGTTGAACTGAAAGGCGAAGGCTTCAAACGTATCGCAGAAGAAGGCCAGCGTGTTAAAGTTGGCGACCCGGTGATTGAATTCGATCTGCCACTGCTGGAAGAAAAAGCCAAGTCTACCCTGACGCCGGTTGTTATCTCCAACATGGACGAAATCAAAGAGCTGATCAAACTGTCTGGCAGCGTCACCGTGGGTGAAACCCCGGTTATCCGCATCAAGAAGTAATTCTTGCCGCACAGAAAAATGGCGCCTTCGGGCGCCATTTTTGTTTATGCGGGGAGGATAAGCTCGTCGTAACCTTTCGACTGCGTATAGATCATGACGTCAGTCACCCGATCGCCTGCCATGCGTATGGCGTCAGCAACGGTTTTCCCCCCCACGATACCGCTGACCAGTTCTGAACAGAACAGATCGCCCGTTCCTTTCAGATCGGTCTCGACGCGCGGGTGGGCGCTTACGGTAACGCCCTCTTTACTCACCAGCACGACGTGAATATTCTGCGGGTCGTCGGCCACTGGCGCACTGGTTATCGCCACCCATTTCAGCGTATCGGAAAGCAGCCCCTGCGCGGCGGCGATGGCGCTCTCTGGCGTGCGGCACGGTTTACCGCTTAACACTTCCAGTTCGAATACGTTGGGCGTAATGCCCTGCGCCAGCGGCAGCAGATGCTCACGATACGCCTCAGGAATATCAGGTTTAACGTACATACCGCTGTCGATATCCCCGATCACCGGGTCAACCAGCACCAGCAGCTCCGGGTGTTGCACTTTGATCGTCTTCAGCCACTGCGCCAGCAGAACAATCTGGCTGGCGCTGCCCATGTAGCCCGTGGTGACCGCCTTAAGCTCGCGCAGGATCTCGCGCTCTTCCAGCGCCTTCAGGTAGCCGCTGAACCACTCATCGGGGATCACCCCGCCGTAAAAGGTGTCATAGTGCGGCGTGTTGCTGAACAGCACCGTCGGCACGGCGGTCACGTTAAGCCGGTGGGTACGAATATTGGGTACCGCAATGCTGTTCCCCACGCTGCCGTACACCACCTGCGACTGCACCGCGACAATATCGGTTTGCTGCGCCCGGGTCTTATCCCGGAATAAAATCATCTCCATGACGCTTAAATCCCCGCCCCCTGCGAATAACTCTCTTCGCCAAAGACGCCGGTAGACAGATAACGATCGCCGCGGTCGCAGATAATCGCCACCACCACTGCACCAGGGTTCTCCTGCGCCACACGCATCGCGCCTGCTACCGCGCCACCCGAACTGACCCCGCAGAAGATGCCTTCGCGTACCGCCAGCTCGCGCATGGTATTTTCCGCCTCGCGCTGATGAATATCCAGCACCTGATCCACCAGCTGAGCATTAAAAATGCCCGGCATGTATTCCGCAGGCCAGCGACGAATACCCGGAATGCTGCTCCCCTCTTCCGGCTGCAGGCCGACAATGGCGACCGGTTTTTCCTGCTCGCGCAGAAAACGCGACACGCCGGTGATGGTGCCGGTGGTGCCCATGCTGGAGACAAAATGGGTGATACGCCCGTCGGTTTGCTGCCAGATTTCCGGGCCAGTGGTTGTGTAGTGGGCGTAGGGATTATCCGGATTATTGAATTGATCCAGCAGTTTGCCTTCACCGCGCTCAGCCATCGCCAGCGCCAGGTCGCGCGCCCCTTCCATCCCCTGCTCTTTGGTCACCAGTATCAGTTCAGCACCGTAAGCCCGCATCGCGGCGCGGCGCTCCTGACTCATGTTGTCCGGCATCAGCAGCTTCATGCGGTAGCCTTTCAGCGCGGCAATCATCGCCAGCGCAATGCCGGTATTCCCGCTGGTGGCCTCAATGAGCACGTCGCCTGGCTTAATTTCACCGCGCTTCTCAGCCTGGACAATCATCGACAGCGCCGCGCGGTCTTTGACTGACCCCGCCGGGTTATTGCCTTCGAGTTTGACCCAGATTTCGCTGCCGTTGTCAGGCCCCATGCGCTGAAGCTTGACCAGTGGAGTGTTGCCGATGGTGTGTTCGAGTGTATTCACGATTTTTACTCAATAAAAAAGCCGGGTGGCGCTTCGCTTACCCGGCCTACAAGACGCAGTTTTAGCTGTAGGCCCGGTCAGCGCAGCGCCACCGGGCGATAAACATCCTAATAACCTATCAGGCTGACTCCGCCAGAGCAATATCCTCGCGCGTCTCGATGCGCTGGTTACCGTGATAAATACGGGCATGCTGCAGCCCCACAAACAGGCGTTCACCCCGGTGTGGCGCCTCTTCATCGCGCATTACCACCGTCAGCGGCTCGGTATACCAGCCCAGCGGTTGTACCACCATTTGTGTGTAGTGACCTTTAGGGCTAGCTTCCAGTACCTGCACCGGAAGCGGTGAATCCAGGCTGGTACGACGGCTGACATCCACTTCCCACGGGCGCAGGAACAGATCCACCGGCCCCTGATGGGCAGGCGTGTATCCCAGCGGCCAGCGGTGTGCCCCGACGTGGAATTGTCCGCCGCGTACGGTGCCCTGCAGACGGTTAACTTCGCCCATAAATTCCAGGACAAAACGGGTGGCAGGTTCACGCCAGAGCTGCTCTGGCTCGTCCACCTGTTCGATGTTCCCCTGGCTCATGACCACCACGCGGTCCGCGACTTCCATCGCCTCTTCCTGGTCGTGGGTGACGAAGACGCTGGTGAACTTCAGCTCTTCATGCAGCTGACGCAGCCAGCGGCGCAGCTCTTTACGCACCTGCGCATCCAGCGCCCCAAACGGCTCATCAAGCAGCAGTATTTGTGGCTCCACGGCCAGCGCGCGCGCCAGTGCGACACGCTGTTTCTGGCCGCCCGAAAGCTGCGCCGGGAAACGGTCAGCCAGGTGGGCCAGCTGCACCATTTCCAGCAGTTTGGTCACTTTCGCTTTGATGGTAGCCGCATCCGGGCGTTCGCGACGCGGCAGCACGGTCAGGCCAAACGCAATGTTGTCGAACACCGTCATGTGGCGAAACAGCGCGTAATGCTGGAACACGAAGCCGACTTTACGATCGCGGGCATGCAGGCGGCTCACGTCGGTGCCGTGAAAACGGATATGTCCGCTGGTCTGATGTTCAAGACCGGCGATGATACGCAGCAGCGTGGTTTTACCCGAGCCAGACGGCCCCAGCAGCGCCACCATTTGTCCGGAAGGGATATCCAGCGAGATATCATTCAGCACCTGGGTGCGACCAAAAGACTTCTTAATATTGGCAATCTCAATGCTCATGATTTCCCTCCTGATGCTGACGTTTTTCCTGATTTTCTAAACGCCACTGCACCACACTCTTCAAAAACAGGGTCAAAATAGCCATCAGCGTCAGCAACGCTGCGGCGGTAAAGGAGCCGATGGTGTTGTAGTCCTGCTGCAGCAGTTCAATCTGTAACGGCAGCGACAGGGTTTCACCTCGAATGGAACCGGATACAACCGACACCGCCCCAAACTCGCCAATTGCGCGGGCGTTGGTCAGCACCACCCCATAGAGCAGTGCCCAGCGAATATTCGGCAGCGTGACGCGGCGGAACATCTGCCAGCCTGACGCGCCCAGCAGCACAGCCGCTTCGTCTTCGTTGTTCCCCTGGCTTAACATCACCGGTACCAGTTCGCGTACCACAAACGGACAGGTTACAAAGATAGTCACCAGCACCATACCCGGCCAGGCAAACATCACCTGCAGGTTGTGCTCATCCAGCCAGCCACCGAGCGGGCCGTTAGAGCCGTAAAAGAGCAGGTAAACCAGACCCGCCACCACCGGTGAGACGGCGAACGGGATATCCAGCAGCGTCAGCAGCATCTGACGCCCCGGGAAGGTAAAGCGCGTCACCAGCCAGGCCAGCAGCGTACCGAATACCAGGTTGACCGGCACGGTGATCAGCGCAATCAGCACCGTCAGCCAAATGGCGTGCAGCATATCCGGGTCCGCCAGGTTTTCCAGCGCGGGCATAATCCCTTTGCTGAACGCCTGCACGAAAATATAGATTGTCGGTACCACGAGGATGAGAGCAGAAACCAGCACGCCCGTACCAATCAAAAACCATTTACCCCAGTTGATGCGGGGCGCATCGTATCGCTTCAATTGAGTAACTTCCGCCATCAGTGACCTACCACACGTCGACCAAAGCGACTTTGCAGAGTGTTGATTGTGTAGAGCAGCAGCAACGATGCGGCAAGAATGACCGAGGCAATGGCGCTCGCTGCCGGGTAATCAAACTCCTGCAAACGGATAAAAATCATCAGCGACGTCACTTCCGTTTTCCACGCAATATTACCGGCGATAAAAATGACCGCACCGAACTCGCCGAGGCTACGGGTAAACGACAGCGCCACTCCCGCCATCAGCGCAGGCGAAAGCTCAGGCAGGACAACTTTACGGAAGCTCTGCCAGCGTGTAGCCCCCAGCGTTTCTGCCGCCTCTTCATATTCCGGGCCTAACTCTTCCAGCACCGGCTGTACGGTACGCACCACGAACGGAATGCTGGTAAAGGCCATCGCCACCGCGATACCGAGCCAGGTATAGGTCACTTTGATGTCAAACTTCGCCAGCCACTCGCCGTACAGACCGTTTACAGAGAAAAGTGACGCCAGCGTTAAACCGGCAACGGCCGTCGGCAGTGCGAACGGTAAATCCATCAACGCGTCGAGCAGCGTGCGGCCCGGAAAACGATAGCGGGTTAAAATCCACGCCATCAGCAGGCCAAACACGCCGTTAAAAAGCGAGGCCAGAAACGCCGACAGCAGCGTCACTTTATAGGCCGCAACGACCTGTGGGTTGGTGACCACTTCCCAGTACTGGGACCAGCTCATCTGCGCAAGCTGCATCACCAGCGCGCTGAGCGGCAACAACAAAATCAGGCAGACGAACAGCAGGCTGGTTCCGAGGCTTAAGGTAAACCCCGGCAGCACGCGTTTAGTCGAGAGGGCAAACATTACTTACGCCCCGCCGCCAGCAATTTGTCTAATTCACCGCCGCTGGCAAAATGCGTTTTCATCACCTCAGGCCAGGAGCCGAAATGATCCTCCACGCGGAACAGCGCGGTCTGGGGGAATTTATCTTTCAGTTTGTTCATCACGTCAGGGTTGTTCACGCGATAGTAGTAATCGGTAATGATGGTCTGCGCCTGTGGGCTGTACAGGTAGTTGAGATAGGCTTTTGCCGCTTTCTCAGTGCCGTTTGCCTGCACGTTTTTATCCACCCGCGCCACCGGGAACTCGGCCAGGATGTTGGTTTTCGGGATAACGACTTCAAAGCCCTGCGCTTCATACTGTTTGCGGATGTTATTCACTTCCGATTCAAAGCTAATCAGCACATCGCCCAGACCGCGTTCTGCGAAAGTCGTGGTTGCTCCGCGACCGCCGGTATCAAACACTTCGACGTTTTTCAGGAACTGGGTCATGAACTGCTCGGTTTTGGCTTTATCGTTACCGTCTGCTTTGTCCGCTGCACCCCACGCCGCCAGCCAGGTATAACGCGCATTACCGGAAGTTTTAGGGTTCGGGAAAATCAGCTTTACGTCAGAACGAACCAGATCGCTCCAGTCGTGGATATTCTTCGGATTGCCTTTACGCACCAGGAAGCCCATGGTGGAGTAGAACGGCGAGCTGTTGTTTGGTAAACGGCTCTGCCAGTCGGCCGGGATGAGCTTGCCTTTGTCATGCAGGATCTGCACATCGGTCACCTGGTTATAGGTCACCACGTCCGCTTTCAGCCCCTGGAGGATCGCCAGCGCCTGTTTGGACGAACCGGCGTGAGACTGTTTAATGGTCAGCTTGTCGCCGTTATTGTCTTTCGCCCACTGCTGCTCAAACGGCGGGTTAAGGGCGGCAAACAGCTCGCGGGAGACGTCATATGAACTGTTCAGCAGCTCAGTCGCCTGCGCCTGTGCCACCAGCAGTAAACCTGCCAGTGCCAGGGATCCTTTTTTCAGTACAGTAACGGCCATTGCGCACCCTTATAAATGTGATGACTATCTTATTGTCATAATATTTATAACGAGGTCGAAAGGAGTAACGGTTTTATATACCGTTTGGTGATTTACAAGCAGAAAAGGGAATAAGGGTGTGGCCTGTTGCTCTCACCCCAACCCTCTCCCAAAGGGAGAGGGAGGAAGGGAATTACAGCGCCAGCAGACGCTCAATGGACGGTGCGAAGTAGTAGCCGCCGGTGACCGGTTTGGTGAAGCGCAGCATGGCGTCACGCTTGCCGTCGGTATCGCCGAACATGCTCAGCAGCTGTTGCTCAATATTGTACAGACGCGCGCAGTAGGCGCAGAAATAAAGGCCATGGGTTCCGCTTGCGGTGCCATACGGCAGGCTCTGGCGAACAATCTTCAGCCCTTTACCGTCTTCCTTGAGGTCAACGCGGCTCAGGTGAGAGGTCACCGGGCGTACATCGCCGTCGATCTCTTCGTTGGCCTCTTTGGTACGGCCAATCATCATCTCCTGGTCCTGCACACTCATGCGGTTAAGTTGCTTAAGGTTATGCTCCCAGCGCTGAACAAATACGTAGCTGCCGCCGGCATCCACGCCATCCTTGATCACCGCCACTTCACGGCGCGTCTCTTCACCTGCCGGGTTTTCCGTCCCGTCGACAAAGCCGCTCAGGTCGCGCTCTTCCACCCAGCGGAAACCGTGGACTTCTTCCTGAACGTCAATGCTGTCACCAAACGCCGCTACCGCCGCCTGAGCAACGGAGAAGTTCACGTCGTGGCGCAGAGAGAGAATATGGATCAACACGTCGTACTGGGTTGCCGGTGCCAGACCTTTGCCGTAAGGGATAAAGTCTTTGAGCTCTTCCGCCCCTTCGCCACCGCTCAGCTGACGCCAGACGTTATTGCCAAAGGCCACCACGGCGCCCAGATGGGCATCCGGGAATTTGGCCTGGAAGGTGGCCAGTTTATCCACAAAGACTTTGCTGGCCGCACGCAGGGCATCCACATCCCCTTTCACATTGGCTTCAATCCAAATCGCCGCGCGGCAATGTTCTGGCAAAATGCCACTCTGAACCTGAGACATCGCTCCTCCTGAAATAAAGATGCCACGACAACGTGGCATTGATGGCGGGTATTATACCCGGATTTCAGCGAGACGGATTGTTCAGGCGCAAATTACTGCTGCCAGATAATTTTGCTCACTTTCCAGTTTTTCAGCGTATCGTCAGACGGCATTAAGCCTTCAGGACCGCTCCAGGTTCCGGTAAAGAGATAGCTGATGTGCTGGCTGTCCGGTGCTTTACATTGCACCGCCACGCCATCGTCTGAAGGCGCGCTGGCGCAATTGCCGAAAGCCTGTTTATAGAGATCGCTAAACGGCGTACCAACCTTCACGCCGCTCGCCGTCGGGATAGCATCGTCCAGCACGGCAATACGGTTTACCGTGCCTTTATCGCCGTTAATCACCAGCGCCAGTTTGTCTCCTTTCAGCGCTTCGAAGTAACGCACGATAGTGCCGTTTTCAGTTTTCATGCCGCTGCGCAGACGATAGTCGCTGCTCAGGGCCGCCTGAAGCGCGTCCTGATCCAGCGCCGTCGCGGCGGTAATGTTGCCCACGCCCTGCTCGGTCACTTCCAGCGAAGAGCCAAACCAGTTCCACGGATAAGCGGCCGACCAGTTAATGGAGGAGAGCGTTGAACAGCCGGTTAACGCCAGCGGGAGAGCGCATAAAAGTAAACGCAGCGATTTCATTGAAACGTCCTTACGTGTTAAATCAACGCTTGTTGGAGTGCAGCATCGGCAAAAAGTGCCGCGTTAATCTGACTCATGCGTAAAACAGGCGCGTAAGCGGGGGTTAGTCAGCAGCCACAGCAGCGCCACGATATCGGCCACCACCAGCGCAATGCCGATGCCCGTAAGCGGTTCACCGTACCACCAGAGCACAGGCTGCCAGCAGAGCAGCGCAATCTGGGCCAGGATCAGCAGCCAGCGAAGCGCACGCCAAAGCCGTGGGATCGCCTGTCGTCGGCCGCTGCACAAAAACGTCACCACCGCCGGTACGCCCGGTAACAGGCCGAGCCAAAAGGCGTCGTGATCGGGATAAAAGAGCGTCAGTAATGTATCGCCCTGCCCGCGGGACGCGGCGGCCATGACAAACAGAACCCAGGTGCGGGCCTGCAGCAGCAGTACGCACCAGAATAAGAAAGGCAGCCTGACACGCCCCTGCGCGTCGTAATCTGCCGGGTGGATCTCAATACTCTTCATCTTCGATCAGACGCTTACCTAAGCTCAGCACGTCAGCGTGTTCATAGCCCAGACGTTCATACATGCCCAGCACCACATCGTTATCTTCGCGCACCATGATCTGAATTTTCGGGCAACCGCGAGCGATCAGTTTTTTCTCAAGACGATTGAGCAGCGCATTGGCAATGCCGCGCCCCCGGTATTCCGGGTGAACGCCCAGATAATAAGCAGAGCCGCGATGGCCGTCGTAACCGCCCATCACCGTGCCCACCACTTCGCCGTTCACTTCCGCCACCAGAAACAGACTGACGTCGTGATTCAGCTTACGCTCAATGTCCATCTCTGGATCGTTCCACGGACGCAGCAAATCGCAGCGCTCCCAAAGGGTGATCACCTCTTCGAAATCTTCCTGGCGAAAAACGCGTATCTCCATGGTATTAACCGCCTTTTCGGGTTTAAAAACAGTGATTATGGCGCGAACAGGGCATTTAGCCAATAACCGGGGAAAATCTCGCCAAAATTTGGCATAATGTCACTTTGTCACGTATTGAAATGAAAAGTAAAACAATTCTCAATAAGGACTGTCGTAACGCTAAACGCGATACGATATAACACCAGGACCGCAATTTTTACTATTCAGGCCGCATGAGCACATTCAAACCATTAAAAGCACTCACATCGCGTCGTCAGGTTCTCAAAGCGGGGCTGGCGGCCTTAACGTTAACGGGCATCGCACAGCAGGCTCAGGCAAAAGAAGAGAGCACGCTTAAAACCAGTAACGGACACAGCAAACCCAAAGCCAAAAAACCAGGCGCGAAGCGTCTGGTCATGCTCGACCCGGGTCACGGCGGCATTGATACCGGCGCCATTGGCAAAAACGGGTCAAAAGAAAAACACGTCGTGCTGGCAATTGCAAAAAATGTGCGATCGATTTTACGCAGCAACGGCATTGACGCCCGCCTGACGCGCACGGGCGATACCTTTATTCCGCTGTATGACCGCGTGGAAATTGCCCATAAGCATGGTGCCGATCTCTTTATGTCCATTCACGCGGATGGCTTTACAAACCCTTCCGCCGCGGGCGCGTCGGTGTTTGCCCTCTCCAATCGCGGCGCCAGTAGCGCCATGGCGAAATACCTCTCCGACCGTGAAAACCGTGCGGATGAAGTCGCCGGGAAGAAGGCCACCGATAAAGATCACCTGTTACAGCAGGTGCTGTTCGACCTCGTGCAGACCGATACCATCAAAAACAGTCTGACGTTGGGCTCGCATATCCTCAAACGGATTAAGCCGGTGCACCGTCTGCACAGCAAGAGCACGGAGCAGGCCGCGTTCGTGGTGCTGAAATCACCGTCGATTCCGTCCGTGCTGGTGGAGACCTCTTTCATCACTAACCCGGAAGAAGAGCGTCTGCTTGGTACCGCGGCGTTTCGTCAGAAAATCGCCAATGCCATCGCCTCCGGCATCATCAGTTACTTTAACTGGTTCGATAATCAAAAAGCGCACTCCAGGAAACGTTAATGAAACCGAATGCAAAGCGGGTAAAAACCTTCCTGCTGCAGTTGCAGGATGAGATTTGCCAGAAACTGGCCGCTGCAGACGGCGGTAATTTTCAGGAAGATAACTGGCAGCGAGAGGCCGGCGGCGGCGGGCGTAGCCGTGTGTTGCGAAACGGCGGGATCTTTGAACAGGCAGGCGTCAATTTTTCCCACGTTTACGGGGAAGCCATGCCCGCTTCTGCAACGGCGCATCGTCCTGAACTGGCAGGCCGCAGCTTCCAGGCGATGGGCGTTTCGCTGGTGGTACACCCGCACAACCCGTTTGTGCCAACCAGCCACGCCAACGTGCGTTTTTTCATTGCGGAAAAACCGGGGGCCGATCCGGTCTGGTGGTTTGGGGGCGGTTTCGACATGACCCCCTACTACGGCTTTGAAGAGGATGCCGTGCACTGGCATACGACCGCACGCGATCTCTGCCTGCCGTTTGGCGAAGACGTTTACCCGAAATACAAAAAGTGGTGCGACGACTACTTTTACCTCAAACACCGCGACGAACAACGCGGCATTGGCGGGCTGTTCTTTGACGATCTGAACACGCCTGATTTTGATACCGCGTTCAGCTTTATGCGTACGGTGGGCGAAGGCTATACCGACGCTTATCTGCCCATTGTTGAACGGCGTAAAAACACCGACTACGGCGTGCGCGAACGCGAGTTCCAGCTTTACCGTCGCGGGCGCTACGTGGAGTTTAACCTGGTATGGGATCGCGGGACGCTGTTTGGCCTGCAAACCGGCGGGCGCACGGAGTCGATTCTGATGTCGATGCCGCCGCTGGTGCGCTGGGAGTACTGCTACGAGCCAAAAGAAGGCAGCCCCGAGGCTGCCTTGAGTGAGTTTATTAAGGTTCGGGACTGGGTTTAACTGCCGGATGGCGCTGCGCTTATCCGTCCTGGTCAACCCGTAGGTCGGGTAAGCGAACGCGCCACCCGACACCACGCGCTTACAGCGGCTGCGTCTGCGCCTCAACCACCGCCAGCGCCACCATATTCACGATACGGCGTACAGACGCAATTGGCGTTAACACATGCACCGGTTTTGCCACACCCATCAGCACCGGCCCCACGGTCACCCCTTCAGAGCTCGAGACGCGCAGCAGGTTGTAGCTGATACGCGCCGCTTCCACGTTTGGCATAATCAGGATATTCGCTGAGCCTTTCAGCGGGCTGTCTGGCATACGTTCATTGCGGATGCTCTCCACCAGCGCGGCGTCGCCGTGCATCTCACCGTCAATCATCAGCTCCGGTGCGCGCTCGCGAACCAGCTCCAGCGTCTGTCGCATTTTGCAGGCCGCCGCAGATTTAGAGGAGCCGAAGTTAGAGTGCGACAGCAGCGCCACCTTCGGTTCGATACCAAAGCGACGCACGGTTTCAGCCGCCATCACGGTGATCTCCGCCAGCTCGTCCGGGGTTGGATCGTCGTTGACGTAGGTATCGGCGATAAAGGTGTTACCGCTTGGCAGCAGCAGCGCGTTCATCGCACCGGCCGTGTGCACCCCGTCGCGATAGCCGAAGATCTCCTGCACTACGCTGAAGTGCTCGTGGTAATCACCGATGGTGCCGCAGATCAGCGCATCCGCCTCGCCGCGATGAACCATGATTGCGCCAATCACCGTGGTGTTGCTGATCACCGCCCGCTGCGCCTGCTCCTGAGTGATCCCGCGACGTTTCATGATCGCGTAGTATTCGCTCCAGTACTCTTTAAAGCGCGGGTCGGATTCATTGTTGACGATCTCAAAATCAACGCCCGGTTTGATCTGCAGGCCCAGCTTCTGGATACGCATCTCTATAACGCTCGGGCGGCCAATCAGGATCGGCTTCGCCAGCCCTAAGGTGATCAGCTCCTGCGTGGCATGGAGCACGCGCGCCTCTTCCCCTTCCGCCAGCACCACCCGCTTCGCGTCGGCACGAGCCTGAGAGAAAATCGGCTTCATAAACAGGTTAGTTTTGTAAACAAACTCGGTGAGCTTATCCACGTAAGCATCGAAATCGGTTATCGGGCGCGTCGCCACGCCGGAGTCCATCGCCGCTTTCGCAACCGCTGGCGCGATTTTGACAATCAGACGCGGGTCGAACGGTTTTGGAATGATGTAGTCCGGGCCAAAGCTCAGATCCTGATCGCCATAGGCTGAAGCAACCACTTCGCTCTGCTCGGCGTGTGCCAGTTCCGCAATGGCGTGCACCGCCGCGAGCTTCATCTCTTCGTTAATGGCCGTCGCACCTACGTCCAGCGCCCCACGGAAGATGAACGGGAAGCAGAGCACGTTGTTCACCTGGTTCGGGTAGTCGGAGCGACCGGTACAGATGATGGCATCTTCACGCACCGCTTTCGCCAGCGGCGGCAGGATTTCCGGCTCGGGGTTCGCCAGCGCCAGAATCATTGGCGCACGCGCCATCTTCTTCACCATCTCCTGGGTCAGCACTTTCGGGCCTGAACAGCCCAGGAAGATATCCGCGCCGTCAATGACATCCTCAAGCGTACGCTTGCCGTCGTCGTCCACCGCGTAGGCTGCTTTGGTTTCCGCCATGTTCGGTTCGCGGTCTTTGTAGATCACGCCTTTGGAGTCGCAGACCACAATGTTGTGTTTCTGCATCCCGAGCGCCACCAGCAGGTTCATACAGGCAATGGCCGCCGCACCCGCGCCGGAAACTACCATGCGCACGTCAGAAAGATTTTTCTCCACCACGCGCAGGCCGTTAAGAATGGCGGCGGTGCTGATAATCGCCGTCCCGTGCTGGTCATCATGGAACACGGGAATGTTCATACGTTCACGCAGTTTCTGCTCAATGTAGAAACATTCCGGCGCTTTGATGTCTTCGAGGTTAATACCGCCAAAGGTCGGCTCCAGCGCCGCCACGACGTTGATGAATTTATCGGGATCGTGTTCGTCCACTTCGATATCAAACACGTCGATACCGGCGAATTTCTTGAACAGAACGCCCTTTCCTTCCATCACAGGCTTACCGGCCAGCGCACCAATGTTGCCCAGGCCCAGCACCGCCGTACCGTTAGAGATCACGGCGACCAGGTTGCCGCGCGCGGTATATTTGTAAGCGGCCAGCGGATCTTTTTCAATTTCGAGACACGGTGCCGCCACGCCCGGCGAGTAGGCCAGCGCCAGGTCGCGCTGGGTTGCCAGCGGTTTTGTCGGGGAGACCTGAATTTTACCCGGGACAGGAAACTCGTGAAAATCGAGGGCACTCTGTTTTAACTGATCGTCCATCTTGTTATTCCTTTTACGTATCGGTCAGATAGTATCGCCGCAGGCTGCCGCATAAACTTTGAAGGCTGCCAAACTCTCACCATCACACATTAAAAATTGTTATCAATTTATAACAGCCATGTTACCCGTCTCAAAAGCAATGCCTCCCCCGTCTGCTATGCTTTTTTGTTAAGTCCATCATGATTTTTCCAGAAGTGTGAACTAACGCACTCGTCTAACGCTTTTATTTTCAAGGAGTCATGACTTATGAACCAACTTGACGGCATCAAACAATTCACTACCGTGGTTGCAGACAGCGGCGATATCGAGTCGATTCGGCACTACCAGCCTGAAGACGCAACCACCAACCCGTCGCTGCTGCTCAAAGCGGCAGGGCTTTCCCATTTTAGTCATCTGATTGATGACGCCATTACCTATGGCAAACAGCGCGGCAAAACCCAGGAACAACAGGTTGCCGAAGCCAGTGACAAGCTGGCGGTTAATTTCGGTGCGGAAATTCTGAAAAGCATCCCGGGGCGCGTCTCCACCGAAGTCGACGCCCGCCTCTCCTTCGATAAAGAGAAGAGCATCAATAAAGCCCGCCGCCTCGTCGAACTCTACCAGGAGCAGGGGATCGACAAATCACGCATTCTGATTAAGCTCGCCTCCACCTGGGAAGGCATCCGCGCGGCGGAAGTGCTGGAAAAAGAGGGGATCCACTGCAACCTGACGCTGCTGTTCTCGTTTGCGCAGGCGCGCGCCTGTGCCGAAGCGGGCGTATTCCTGATCTCACCATTCGTCGGGCGCATCTACGACTGGTATCAGGCAAAACAGCCGATGGATCCGTACGTGGTGGAGGAAGACCCGGGCGTGAAGTCGGTACGTAATATCTACGACTATTACAAGCAGCACCGCTACGAGACCATCGTAATGGGGGCCAGCTTCCGCCGCACCGAGCAGATCCTGGCGCTGGCTGGGTGTGACCGCCTGACCATCTCCCCTGACCTGCTGAAAAAGCTGCAGGACAAAGAAGAGACGGTGATCCGTAAACTGGTGCCGACCTCCACCGTACTGCCCAAACCGAAAGCCATGACCGAAGCGGAATTCCGCTGGGAGCACAATCAGGACCCAATGGCCGTGGAAAAACTGGCGGACGGCATCCGCCAGTTCGCCGTCGACCAGCGCAAACTTGAAGATCTTCTCGCCGCCAAACTTTAACCTTGCCACGGAGTGAACTATGTCCCGTAAAGAGTTAGCCAATGCCATTCGCGCCCTCAGCATGGATGCCGTGCAAAAAGCCAATTCCGGCCACCCTGGCGCACCAATGGGCATGGCAGATATTGCCGAAGTGTTGTGGAATGACTTCCTGAAGCACAACCCTAACGACCCCACCTGGTACGATCGCGACCGTTTTATTCTCTCTAACGGCCACGCGTCGATGCTGCTCTACAGCCTGCTGCATTTGTCCGGCTACGATCTGCCGCTCGAAGAGTTGAAAAACTTCCGCCAGCTGCATTCGAAAACCCCCGGCCACCCGGAGATTGGCTATACGCCAGGGGTGGAAACCACCACCGGGCCGCTGGGACAGGGTTTAGCCAACGCCGTTGGGCTGGCCATCGCGGAACGCACGCTGGGTGCGCAGTTTAACCAGCCGGGGCATGACATCGTCGATCACTACACTTACGTCTTTATGGGTGACGGCTGTCTGATGGAGGGGATCTCCCATGAGGTCTGTTCGCTCGCGGGCACGCTGGGGCTGGGCAAGCTGATTGGCTTCTATGACCACAACGGCATCTCCATAGACGGGGAAACCGAGGGCTGGTTTACCGACGACACGGCAAAACGGTTTGAAGCCTACCACTGGCATGTGGTGCATGAAATTGACGGCCACGATCCCGAGGCGGTGAAAAAAGCAATTCAGGAAGCGCAAAGCGTGAAGGACAAACCGTCGCTGATTATCTGCCGCACGGTTATCGGCTTTGGTTCGCCGAACAAAGCAGGTAAAGAAGAGGCGCACGGTGCGGCGCTGGGTGATGAGGAAGTGGCGCTGACCCGGCAGAAACTGGGCTGGAAATATCCGCCGTTCGAAATTCCGAAAGAGATTTACCGCGCATGGGATGCCCGTGAAGAGGGTGAAAAGGCCCAGCACGCCTGGAACGAGAAATTTGCCGCCTACAAAAAGGCCTACCCGGAGCTGGCGGCCGAATTCACCCGCCGCATGAGCGGAGGGCTACCGGAGGACTGGGAAGAGAAAACGCAGGCGCTGATTGAAAACCTGCAATCTAACCCGGCCAAAATCGCCACCCGTAAGGCGTCGCAAAACACCCTGAATGCGATTGGCCCAATCCTGCCTGAGCTGCTGGGCGGCTCGGCGGATCTGGCCCCCAGCAACCTGACCATCTGGTCTGGCTCGACATCGCTGAAAGAGGATATCGCCGGAAACTATATTCACTATGGCGTACGCGAGTTCGGCATGACCGCCATTGCCAACGGTATCGCTCATCACGGGGGATTTGTCCCCTACACCGCCACCTTCCTGATGTTTGTGGAATACGCCCGTAACGCCGCACGCATGGCGGCTCTGATGAAAGCGCGGCAGATTATGGTTTACACCCATGACTCCATCGGGCTTGGGGAAGACGGGCCAACCCACCAGGCCGTTGAACAGCTGGCGAGCCTGCGCCTGACGCCAAACTTCAGTACCTGGCGTCCGTGCGATCAGGTCGAGGCCGCGGTGGGCTGGAAGCTGGCAGTAGAGCGCCATAACGGACCGACGGCGCTGATCCTGTCACGTCAGAACCTGGCGCAGATTGAGCGCACGCCGGAGCAGGTGAAAGGCATTGCCCGCGGCGGTTACATTCTGAAGGACAGCGGCGGCAAGCCGGATGTGATCCTGATTGCCACCGGTTCCGAGGTGGAGATTACCGTCAAAGCGGCGGAGAAGCTGACTGCCGAAGGTCACGCGGTACGCGTGGTTTCCCTGCCTTCAACCGACATCTTTGACGCGCAGGATGAGGCATATCGTGAATCGGTCCTGCCATCCAGCGTGACGGCCCGCGTGGCGGTTGAGGCGGGTATTGCCGACTACTGGTACAAATATGTCGGGCTGAAAGGGGCCATTGTCGGCATGCGGGGATACGGTGAATCGGCGCCGGCCGACAAGCTGTTCCCGTATTTCGGTTTTACCGTTGAGAACGTCGTTGAGAAGGCGTTAAGCGTGCTTTAGTGCGGCCTGCGTGCCCGGTGGCGCTACGCTTACCGGGCCTACATGGTTCGAAACGTGGGCCGGGTAAGGCGTAGCCGCCACCCGGCAAAACTAGCGTGTGATCCACAACGTGGGCCAGGCATCTGGCCCATTCCAGTTATCGCAGCTGGGCTCCTCGGCATAACGCACCAGACGGAAGCGCTGGCCGTCAAAGCGCCAGCGCGTCTGGATACCGCAGTCGGCAATCCCCCGCCCTAACGCCAGGGTGGTCAACTCACGCGTTTTCTCATCAAAGCGAGCGTTCATTAACTCCATTTCACTGCTACCGCTGGACGGCGTAAACGGCAGACGCAGCCTGACGCTACGGGAAGAAAACGGTTTTTTACGTGATACCAGCCAGGCCAGATCGACGGTGTTATAGGCCCCCGCTTCGCAACTGACGATCAGCAGCGCTTTGTCATCGGTAAGCGCAGTGACGCGCACTTCCCGACGGTTGGGGTCGAGCGAGCACTGGCTGTTATTCATCCGCCAGGTACCATAATCCAGCAGATCGTTCAGTTCGCTGTGGGAGAGCGGTGTCGGGGTGGGATTCACAACCGCCACCTTTTTCAGGGCCGGTGCGGGCGGCACGCTTAACGGCGGATCGTCACCTTTTTTAATCCAGGCGGTTTCACTGCCGACGCGCTTTTGCTGCGCATCGATAAACAACAGCGCCGCTTTCAGGCCACTGAGGGAGATCGCCTGCTTGCCATCACGCAGGGTTAGCGCTTTCCCTTCCTGGATATGCTTAAGAAATGCAGTGATGGTCGCAGCATCGTCCGTTTTCAGATGCCATGGCGTTAACTGCCAGTGCTGACGCTCCAACGTCACGGGCACCCCATCAAGCAGCAGGCGCGGCGCAATTGCAGGCTCTTTGACAGACGGGTCTGAAAGACCGCCGAGATCGATACGTAACGAGGCATCGGTTTTCGCGCCAGCGCTGCGGCTAAGCGTCATCACCAGACCACGGTGTTCACCGGTGTTGCGTGCCAGGCAAAAATTCTGGTTATTGCAGGTCACCTGCCAGTCTGAGAATGATTGCTGTGCAGGCGCAGCCCACACCCGCGGTGCGGGGAGCACACAAATCAGGAAAAAAATAAAAACGCAGTAGCGCATGAATGGCACAATCCCGGAACGAAAACGCTTAACTGGGCAGTATCTTCGTGTTCCCGCCGGGGTTGCTCAATCGGATTTATCGGATAGATTTATCCGAAAAACAAACTACATCCGTTCGAAAGAGGGATCCATCAGCCCGGTTGTTTGTAAATACTGCAGTAATATTACAGCTTTACCATCTTTAATTTCCCCGGAACGGATCATCTCCAGCGCCTGGACAAACGGTATCTCCAGCACCTCGATATCTTCATCTTCCACCCCACCGCCCTGATGGATACGATGCGCATCGCTGTATTCGGCAATAAAGAAATGGACGATTTCCGTCACGCCGCCGGGTGACATAAACAGTTCGAAAACTTTTTTAACCTCACCCACTTCAAAGCCCGTCTCCTCGATGGCTTCTTTGCGGATACACACTTCCGGCTCATCGTTATCCAGCAGACCAGCGCAGGTTTCAATCAGCCGTCCGTCCGGATTGCCATTGACCCACGTCGCCACCCTGAACTGGCGGATCAGCACCACGCTCTGCTTTTCACGGTTATAAAGCAGAATGGTTGCCCCATTGCCGCGGTCGTAAACCTCACGTTTGTGGCGGATCACGTCCCCGTTATTACGCGTTAAATCATAGGTGATGTTACGCAGGACAAAGTAATTATCAGAAAGGATTTTGTCTTTGATAACGTCAATTTTCAGGGTCATACGGGCTCCACGACACAATGAGTCTGCCTATATTACGCCGTGAACCCCGCTTTGTCGCCCACCCGATTTAATGCGTTTTTAACGCGCTGACGCCCAGCCAGTCGAGGATACCCTGCGCAGCATGTCGCCCTTCCGCCATGGCGGTGACCACTAAATCTGCGCCGCGTACGGCGTCACCGCCTGCGAAAATTTGCGGGTTAGAGGTCTGATAGCGATAGCGGCTCTCCACCGAGGCGATAATTCGTCCCCAGCTATCCGTCTCCACGCCCTGCGCCTGCAGCCACGGCATCTCGTGTGGATTGAAACCAAATGCCATGATCACCGCATCCGCAGGCATCACAAATTCGCTCCCCGCTATCGGTACCGGCCGACGACGGCCCTGAACATCCGGTTCGCCGAGTTCGGTACGCAGCATGCGAATGCCGTTGACCTGTCCGTCAGGTGCCAGAGTTAACTCCACGGGCTGAACGTTAAACTCAAACGCGGCGCCCTCTTCCTTCGCATTCTTCACCTCTTTTTTCGAGCCCGGCATATTGGCTTCATCCCGGCGGTAGGCGCAGGTTACCTTCGCCGCACCGTGACGTAACGCGGTGCGGACACAGTCCATGGCGGTATCGCCCCCGCCGAGCACCACCACGTTCAGCCCCCGGGTATCAATAAATGGCTCTTTGGTTGTTGCCTCAAGCCCCATCACGTGGCGGGTGTTTGCCACCAGGAAAGGTAACGCGTCATAGACGCCGGGCGCATCTTCATGTGCGATACCCGCTTTCATGGAACGATAGGTTCCCACACCAATAAACAGTGCATCGTATTCGCGTTGCAGCTGTGACAGCGGCACATCCTGTCCGACGTCGCAGTTCAGAACGAACTGGATCCCCATGGCCGTGAATATCTCCCTGCGCCGTGCGAGCAGCGATTTATCGAGCTTAAAGGCCGGGATACCAAACGTCAGCAAGCCGCCAATCTCCGGGTGCCGGTCATAGACCGTGACGCGCACGCCGCTGCGCGCCAGCACGTCGGCACAGGCAAGCCCCGCAGGCCCCGCGCCGATCACCGCCACACGTTTATCAACCGGCGTCACGCCGCTCAGATCCGGCTTCCAGCCCATCGCCAGCGCCGGGTCAGAGATATAGCGCTCGATGTTGCCAATGGTCACCGCGCCCGAGATATCACGCACGGTGCAGGCGCCTTCACATAATCGGTCCTGCGGGCAGACGCGGCCGGTAATTTCAGGTAAACAGTTGGTCTGGTGTGAAAGCTCAACCGCCCCGGCGATATCCCCCGCTTTAACGCGTTCAATCCACTGGGGGATATGGTTGTGCAGCGGACAGGTCCATTCACAAATGCTGTGTTCGCCGCACTTCAGGCAGCGCGATGCCTCACGCGCGGCCTGCTCTGCCCGAAACGGCAGGTAGATCTCCTGAAAATGGCTGACGCGTGCACTCGCGGCGAGTTTATCCGGCTCCCCGCGTCGCGGTGTGTTTCTCATCTGCTCAAGGCGGGTGTGCGGCAGGTCTGGCCTTACCGCCTCGTCGTGCCAGGGCTGCGCCTCCTGACGGGCGGTGCGCTGGCGGCGGGTTTTCGCCAGGTGATTCAGCACGGCGGGCGTCGCCAGGGTAAGCACCTGTGCCGGACAATTTTCGATGCAGGCCGGGCCCTGTGGGCGCGTGTGGCAAAGATCGCATTTATGCGCCGAGGCTTTTACGTTGTCCTTGTCGAGAGGCGTAACAACGATCTCCATCGTGCCGAACGGACAGGCAACCACGCAGGCTTTACAGCCAATGCATTTTTGTTGATTCACCTGTACGCTGTCATCGCATTTGCTGATGGCCCCGTTAGGGCAACTCTGCGCGCAGGGCGCATTTTCGCAATGGTGGCAGGTTACAGGCGTGCTCTTCGCGCCAGATTTCAGGACAGTGATGCGGGGATGAAAATGGCGTTCGCTCAGCACGTGTTGTTCATCGTTGTGCGCCATCACGCAGGCCACTTCGCAGGCACGGCACCCTATACACTGCTGGCTGTTGGCCATAATAAAACGATTCATAACGACACCTGTTTTTGGTTCAATAACCTTATTCTTTATAGGAATATTGTATTTACCCACGGCGGCGCTATCAGGCAATGTACAAATGCCCAGGAAGCCGAACTATCTCCAGTGAACCTGTGGCAGATCAATTTTTTTCAGGAAGCTGTTCTGTGACCGTTAAACGACCCGTTTCCAGAAGCCTGGCCCGGGCTTTCATTTCCATTATCGTGCTGTCCGTTCTGACCAGCACCGTCGCACTGTTCACGCTTGCCAGCAGCCAGCGGGATGCAGAAGCCATCAATATTGCCGGTTCCCTGCGAATGCAGAGCTACCGTCTGGGCTATGAGATGCAACGCAACAGCGACGCCCTGGCGGCGCATCGCGAGAGCTGGCAGCAGACGCTGAGCGCCCCTGCGCTACAGAAGCTGAGCCGCTGGTACGTGCCGGACGATGTTAAGGCGCGCTATCAGCAACTGCATCTGGCATGGCAGGAGATGGACAACCACATCGCTCGCGGCGATATCGGGTGGTATCAGGCCCACATTGAAGACTTTGTCGGCCGGATTGACGCCTTTGTGCTCGCCCTTCAGCACTACACCGAACATAAAATCCGGGCGGTGATTCTGATCTCCCTGGCGGGCGGGATGGGCATCCTGATCCTGACGATCTTTACCCTGCGACGCATCCGCCGCCAGGTGGTGTTACCGCTGAATAATCTGGTGGCGGCCAGCGAGCGCATTGAGCGGGGGCAATTCGATACGCCTGCACCGGATACCGCGCTGCCAAACGAACTGGGCCAACTTTCCCGGGCGTTCAACCACATGTCTGCCGAGCTGCATACGCTGTATCGCTCGCTTGAACACTCCGTAGCGGAAAAGACGCAGCATCTGAATGAGGCGCATCAGCAACTCGAGATGCTGTTTAAATGCTCTCAGGCACTGAATACCGGCCAGATAGACAGCCACTGTTTCCGGCATATTTTGCAGATAGTGCATGAGTACACGCAGATGAACTACCTGGAATTGCGCACCAGCGACGACTGGCGGCTCAGTGAGGGTATCGAATCAAACGGGAGCCCTGTCCAAACGCTGCCCGTGCTGATGCAGGATACCCTGTACGGGGAATTACGCTGGCAAAGCGAGACGGGCCACGTTCCTCTGCCGCTGATGGAAAGCGTGGCGACAATGCTCGGACGCGGACTGTATTTCAACCAGGCGCAAAAGCACTACCAGCAGTTGCTGCTGATGGAAGAACGCGCGACGATCGCCCGCGAGCTGCACGATTCCCTGGCGCAGGTACTGTCGTATTTACGTATTCAGCTGGCGCTACTGAAACGCGCTATCCCGCAGGAAAATGCCCCGGCGCAGACCATTATCACCGACTTTTCCCGCGAGCTTAACAACGCCTGGCATCAATTGCGGGAACTGCTTACCACCTTCCGCCTGACGCTTAACCACGCCAATCTGCCCGCGGCCCTACAGGAGTCACTGGACGGGTTACAGAGCCAGACGCAGGCAAAGCTGCACCTCGACTGCCGCCTCTCCTCGCTGGCGCTGGATGCCCAGAAACAGGTGCATTTGCTGCAGATCGTGCGTGAAGCGGTGTTGAATGCGATGAAGCACGCCCAGGCCAGCGAGATAACCGTCAGCTGCGTGACGTCTGCTGACGGCACCCACAGCGTCAGCATTCGCGATAACGGTATCGGGATTGGCGAAGCCAGCGAGCCGCCGGGACATTACGGGCTGAATATTATGCGCGAACGGGCGGCGAGACTTGGCGGAACGCTGCACTTTTCCCAGCCGCAAAACGGGGGGACGCTGGTGAGCGTGATCTTCCCGACAAACGGGGCCGGGAGGTAAATAACGGTAAAAGGTGAAGCGCAGAGAAAAGCGCATGATAATTTACACTATCTCCTTTATTTCTCCACGTTTGGTCTTCGTCTTGCCGCTAAAGTGATGCGGGCAATAAACAATAATGACGTGCAGCAAAACGAGGTCTCATTTTCATGGCGAATTTTTTTATCGATCGCCCCATTTTTGCCTGGGTACTTGCCATTCTGTTGTGTCTGACAGGTGTCCTGGCCATTACTTCACTTCCTGTTGAGCAATATCCCGACCTGGCACCACCAAACGTGCGCGTCACGGCAAACTACCCCGGAGCTTCAGCACAAACGCTGGAAAATACCGTTACGCAGGTTATCGAGCAGAACATGACGGGTCTGGATAACCTGATGTACATGTCCTCGCAGAGTAGCGCCACGGGCCAGGCGACCGTCACCCTGAGCTTTACCGCCGGTACGGATCCGGACGAAGCCGTACAGCAGGTGCAAAACCAGCTGCAGTCGGCGATGCGTAAACTGCCTCAGGCGGTGCAGAATCAGGGGGTTACCGTACGTAAAACCGGTGACACCAACATCCTGACTATTGCGTTTGTCTCTACCGACGGTTCCATGGATAAGCAGGACATTGCGGACTACGTCGCCAGTAATATTCAGGATCCCCTCAGCCGTATTAACGGCGTCGGTGATATCGATGCTTACGGCTCTCAGTATTCAATGCGTATCTGGCTTGATCCGAATAAGCTGAACAGCTTCCAGATGACGGCAACCGACGTGACGGATGCCATTAAATCCCAGAACGCCCAGATTGCGGTGGGACAATTGGGGGGAACGCCCTCCGTCGATAAACAAGCGTTGAATGCCACCATTAACTCACAGTCGCTGCTTCAGACCCCGGAGCAGTTTCGCAACATTACCCTGCGCGTAAATCAGGATGGTTCAGAGGTCCGCCTGGGCGATGTCGCCACAGTAGAAATGGGGGCAGAGAAATATGATTATCTCAGCCGCTTTAACGGTAATCCGGCCTCCGGTCTGGGGGTTAAACTGGCCTCCGGGGCCAATGAAATGGCCACCGCGCAGCTGGTGCTGGATCGTCTGGATGAGCTGTCGCACTATTTTCCCCACGGGCTGGAATACAAAGTCGCCTACGAAACCACCTCCTTTGTTAAAGCCTCTATTGAAGATGTGGTGAAAACACTGCTGGAAGCGATCGCGCTGGTCTTCCTGGTCATGTACCTGTTCCTGCAAAACTTCCGCGCAACGCTGATCCCGACCATTGCCGTTCCGGTGGTGCTGCTGGGTACCTTCGCCGTGCTTTATGCGTTTGGTTACAGCATTAACACCCTGACGATGTTTGCAATGGTGCTGGCGATTGGCCTGCTGGTGGACGATGCCATCGTGGTGGTCGAAAACGTCGAGCGCATCATGAGCGAGGAAGGGCTTTCCCCGCGTCAGGCCACGCGTAAATCGATGGGACAAATTCAGGGGGCGTTAGTTGGCATCGCGATGGTGCTCTCGGCGGTCTTTATCCCGATGGCGTTTTTCGGCGGCACAACCGGCGCCATTTATCGTCAGTTTTCAATCACCATCGTCTCCGCAATGGTGCTCTCGGTGCTGGTGGCGCTGATCCTCACGCCTGCCCTCTGCGCCACCCTCCTCAAACCGCTACATAAAGGGGAGCAGCACGGTCAGAAGGGCTTCTTTGGCTGGTTTAACCGCATGTTCAACCGCAGTGCTGCGCGTTATGAAACCGCCGTCGGCAAGGTGCTGCACCGCAGCCTGCGCTGGATGATGATTTACGTTGTGCTGTTGGGCGGTATGGTGTGGCTGTTCCTGCATCTGCCGACTTCGTTCCTGCCGCAGGAAGACCGGGGGATGTTCATCACTTCGGTGCAGCTCCCGAGCGGGTCAACGCAGCAGCAAACGCTGAAGGTAGTTCAGAAGGTGGAGCAGTACTTCTTTACCAAAGAGAAAGATAACGTGGTGTCGGTCTTCTCCACCGTCGGCTCCGGCCCAGGCGGGAACGGGCAGAACGTTGCACGTATGTTTGTGCGCCTGAAAGACTGGGACGCACGCGATACGAAAACGGGCACCTCGTTTGCCATTATCGAACGCGCGACCAAAGCCTTCTCCCGTATCAAAGAGGCTCGCGTTTTTGCCAGCAGCCCACCGGCCATCAGCGGTCTCGGCAGTTCTGCCGGGTTTGACATGGAGTTGCAGGACCATGCCGGTGCGGGCCACACGGCGCTGATGGCGGCGCGCGACAAGCTGTTAGAGCTGGCCGGTAAAGATCCGGGTCTGACCCGCGTCCGTCACAACGGTCTGGATGACAGCCCGCAGCTGCAGGTCGATATTGATCAGCGTAAGGCGCAGGCGCTGGGCGTTTCCATCGACGATATTAACGACACCCTGCAAACGGCGTGGGGTTCAAGCTATGTGAATGACTTTATGGATCGCGGTCGCGTTAAAAAAGTGTATGTGCAATCCGCCGCGCCATACCGCATGCTGCCGGACGATATTAACCGCTGGTATGTCCGCAACAATGCGGGCGGCATGGTGCCGTTCTCCGCCTTCGCCTCCTCGCACTGGGAGAGCGGTTCTCCGCGTCTGGAGCGCTATAACGGCTATTCCGCCGTTGAGATCGTCGGTGAAGCCGCGCCGGGCGTCAGCACCGGTACGGCGATGGACACCATGGAAAAGCTGGTGCAACAGCTGCCCGCTGGGTTTGGTCTGCAGTGGACGGCCATGTCTTATCAGGAGCGGCTCTCCGGGGCGCAGGCTCCCGCGCTTTACGCGCTTTCGCTATTGGTGGTCTTCCTCTGTCTTGCGGCGCTGTATGAAAGCTGGTCAGTCCCGTTCTCGGTCATGCTGGTGGTGCCGCTTGGCGTGATCGGCGCGCTGCTCGCCACCTGGATGCGCGGTCTGGAGAACGACGTTTACTTTCAGGTGGGGCTGCTCACCGTGATTGGGTTGTCGGCGAAAAACGCCATCCTGATTGTTGAGTTTGCCAATGAGATGAATGCGAAAGGCCATGAGCTGATGGCTTCCACGCTGCATGCCTGCCGTCAGCGCTTACGTCCAATCCTGATGACCTCGCTGGCGTTTGTCTTCGGGGTGTTACCAATGGCAACCAGCTCAGGCGCAGGCTCCAGCAGCCAGCATGCGGTAGGTACAGGCGTCATGGGAGGAATGATTTCAGCCACGATCCTGGCCATTTATTTTGTGCCGCTGTTCTTCGTGCTGGTGCGTCGCCGCTTCCCGCTCAAGGAACGGCCTGAATAAGATAGTGAAAATAAAAAAGGCGGCTCAGTAGGCCGCCTTTTTACTGTGCGATTAATTCACACTATGGTTATTTTACTTATTTAAGTGCTCTTGCAATTCTTACTGAATGTCATTTACGAAGCATGCCTTCGATAAAATCTTTCCAGTTCCCCAGTTCACGTTCAATCATAACAACCTCTCTTATTATTATGCGCATTCTACGAAAACGTATCATCATTGTGAAGACAATTTAACCAATTGCTGTGATTGTACCCCGTCTGCGCGCTGGATTTATGATAAATATGAACGGAGAACCTTAAATTTTGTGTGACGGCCAGCAATATTTTGAAATAACCCTACGCACGGGTGAGTTTTATTTTACCCGCTGAGTTTACAGACAATTTATACCTGATGGACATCTATGCTTAAATGATGAAAGAATATTCAGCGTACAGGTGTGAGTTGAATTAAAAAGAGGTGTTAATCCAGAGCGTTTCTGAATGTGTTATATTCCGTTTAAGGATATATCTTCGAATTTACTGAACATTTAATGGTCATAAGAACAAAAGGATTCAACATGGTTGTCATGTACGGCATTAAAAATTGTGACACGATCAAAAAAGCCCGTCGCTGGCTCGAAGCTAACAACGTCGAGTACCGCTTCCACGATTACCGTGCCGATGGGCTTGATGCAGAATTTCTGCATACCGCCATTAACGAACTGGGGTGGGACGCGCTGCTGAACACCCGCGGCACAACCTGGCGCAAGCTGGACGAATCACTGCGTGCCAGCATCAAGGATGCCAACAGCGCAGCAAATCTGATGCTTGAAATGCCAGCAATCATCAAACGCCCATTGCTCTGCGCGCCCGGGCAGCCTATGCTGCTGGGTTTCAGTGAAACCCTTTATTCCGACTTTTTTCGTTGAGGTGTAGTTTATGTCATGCCCGGTCATTGAGCTGACTCAGCAGCTTATTCGCCGTCCTTCCCTTAGCCCGGACGACGCAGGTTGTCAGGCATTAATGATTGAGCGCCTGCGTGCCATTGGTTTTACCGTGGAGCGTATGGATTTTGGCGACACCCAGAATTTCTGGGCGTGGCGTGGCCAGGGCGAAACACTGGCCTTTGCCGGGCATACCGACGTGGTTCCCGCAGGTGATGCGGACCGCTGGATCAACCCTCCGTTTGAACCAACCATCCGCGATGGCATGCTGTTTGGCCGCGGCGCCGCAGACATGAAAGGCTCCCTGGCGGCAATGGTTGTGGCGGCTGAGCGCTTTGTCGCCCAGCACCCGAACCATAAAAACCGTCTCGCGTTTCTCATTACCTCTGATGAAGAAGCCAGCGCCCATAACGGCACCGTCAAGGTTGTTGAGGCCCTGATGGCCCTCAACGAGCGTCTGGACTACTGTCTGGTCGGCGAGCCGTCCAGCACCGAGGTGGTGGGCGATGTGGTGAAAAATGGCCGCCGCGGTTCGTTAACCTGTAACCTGACCATTCACGGCGTACAGGGACACGTGGCGTACCCGCATCTGGCCGATAACCCAGTTCACCGCGCAGCGCCAATGCTGAGTGAACTGGTAAGCATTGAGTGGGACAAAGGCAATGAGTTCTTCCCGCCAACCAGCATGCAGATTGCGAACGTGAAGGCAGGAACCGGCAGCAATAACGTGATCCCGGGCGATTGTTTCGTTCAGTTTAACTTCCGTTTCAGCACCGAGCTGACCGATGAGATGATCAAAGCGCGCGTTATCGCCCTGCTGGAAAAATATCAGCTGCGTTACACCGTGGACTGGTGGCTTTCCGGCCAGCCGTTCCTGACACAGCGTGGCAAACTGGTGGATGCGGTGGTGAACGCCATCGAGCACTATAATGAAATTAAGCCACAACTGCTGACGACGGGTGGCACCTCAGACGGACGCTTTATCGCCCGCATGGGAGCTCAGGTTGTCGAACTGGGGCCAGTGAACGCGACCATTCATAAAATCAATGAGTGTGTAAATGCCGCGGATTTACAACTGCTGGCCCGTATGTATCAACGTATTATGGAGCAAATCGTCGCCTGACGAGCGCTCTGAGAGGAATAGCGAATGGATTGGCTTGCAAAGTACTGGTGGATTCTGGTGTTAGTGTTTCTGGTAGGCGTATTGCTTAACGTGATTAAAGATCTTAAGCGCGTTGACCATAAAAAATTCCTCGCCAACAAGCCGGATCTTCCGCCACATCGTGATTTTAACGACAAGTGGGATGACGACGACGACTGGCCGAAGAAAGACCAGAAGAAGTAATCCCCTCACCCGTCGCCCCTCTCCCCAGAGGGGCGACGGGTGCCATGTTCCCTCTCCCCTTAGGGGAGAGGGTTAGGGTGAGGGGAAATAATCACATAAATTCAACAATATCATCATCGTCCGGCTTACCGCCGCTGAGCGCTTCATCAAAGTAGTGCTTCGGTACGGTATAGCGCAGATGGTCGAGCGCAAACTGCATGCTGCGATCGTCAATCGCATGACCCAGATCGTCAACGATATCCAGCGTCACATCCCCGCCTTCCCGGATCAGGGCTTCCTGCGCAGCTACGGCATGCGAAAGCTCAATCACCCGGTCTTCGCCACCGTGGATTAGGTGGATCGTCGTCTGCGTGGTCGCGCTCGTCGGTAGCGTCGCGAAACGGCCGTTAAAGGCAATCACGCGCGAAGCCAGACCCGGCTCTGCTTTCACGCTCTCCAGCGACATAATTGCCCCCTGTGAAAAGCCAATCAGCGCGGTCGCGTCGGCACCGACGCCGCTCTGCTGCTGCCAGTAACGCACGATTTCGATAAAGACCGGCATAATGGCATCAATACGCGCCTGACGGTTCTCTTCCGTCACGCCCTGAACGGAGAACCACTGCCGTCCGTCAGGGCCACACGGCTCCACACCGCCGATACTGACAATCAGCGCCTCAGGAAAAACAGGTGCAAACCAGCGTCCAATCTCTCCCATATTGACGGCGTTATCGCCAACGCCATGAAACAGCAACAGTAACTGTTTAGCCGGTTTGTCGGGGCTTTGAACAACAAAATGATCGTGTTTCATGGCGGTCTCCTTAATTGATGACCTGGATTCTACGCCTTGCGGGGGGAATGACCATGCCACTTTACTGAAGAAGTCATTGAAAAAATTGC
Source organism: Enterobacter cloacae complex sp. 309I3 (assembly GCF_050031595.1). Taxonomy (NCBI): domain Bacteria; kingdom Pseudomonadati; phylum Pseudomonadota; class Gammaproteobacteria; order Enterobacterales; family Enterobacteriaceae; genus Enterobacter; species Enterobacter cloacae complex sp. 309I3. Next base: position 3,561,045 of record NZ_JBLGWI010000001.1, read on the forward strand.
CATTGCAAAATGTCGCTTTTGAGCTGCTGACTGCGTGCTTTATCAAGACATTCAAGGGCCTGCGCCGTTTCAACGCGTAATCTTGCCAGCACCGCTTTTCGCCCGGTGAGCGACAGTTCAGCACTGAGCGCAGCGTCCTCTCTTCGTGCCTCAATTTTACCGCGCAGGGCCGGAAGCGGCAGATCGACGGCGAGCAGCAAACGCGTCAATGCGGCAACGGACGTAGCAAAGGGCCGGTGTGCAAAGGCAAAGCCTGCCAGCTCCAGCCAGTCGTCACTATTAAGGGTAGCTTCCCACTCATCTGCCACCGGGATCTTTTCGCCATTCCACAATGATAAGACACGCGCATCGCGATGCAGGCGCAGCCGGGCCTGTTCACACAGACGATGCCCCGCCTCACTTTGCGGCAATAATGCCATTGCGGTATAGCAGCCGCTGCTGGCTTCGCGGTGGCTGCCCATCCGTACCAGCTCAAAGCCGCACTGCTGCCAGAAATGCCACAGCGCGTCGGTAAAGCCAAAGCTCACCGAGAGATAATCCTCCCCGCAGGCCTCGCGGATGAGCGCCCGGCCGATCCCTTCCCGTTGCCGGTGAGGGTGAACAGCGATGCGCGTGATCCGTCGACCTTTCAGCGTTGCTGCCAGAGGCGTGCCGCCATGCGCGGCCAGTGACTGCGCGACAAGGTTGCCGCGAGGTCGACGAAAACCCGCCCATACTGCGCGACTTAGCGCCGGGCTTAACCCGCCTTCGTCTACCAGCCACAGCGCGCCCGCGATGACCGGGTCCGTTTGCGCGACGGCAACGTGCTGACCGGGGGCGTCCATCATACGGCGCAGATCCAGCGGCGAGGTACGGTAATGGGCCGCACAAAGCAGCTCGTAGACACTCGCGGCGAGTGCGGGCGTGCGCTTCCATGCGTCGGGGGCCAGAGAGGTCAGTTGCACCTCTCCTTTCGGCTGCTGGTCGATGAGCGTGTCGTCAAACAGCAGCGCGCTGGCGACCACCCGCTCAAGCGGACATCCCGCAGCCCAGCGAACGGGGGTGGATAAGGTATAACGCTGCAGGGCGCTGAACTGCGCGCAGAATTTAAGCAAAAACCCTCTTCCGGTTCCTTCATACCCTTGTACCGTCGTGGTTAACAGTACCCGTGGAAAGTGCGCAACCAGCTTCTCCAGCACAGGGCCGGGTATGGCCGCCGCCTCATCGACAATCAGCCAGTCGGCATGGTGTGAGGAGGCCAGCAGCGCATCCGGTGCCATAAAGTGAAAATGTTCACCCGCAAACCGTGCGATGACCTCCGTTGCTCCCTTTGCCGGTGCGGTGACAACTGCTCTGCCCTCAATGCTGTTCAGCAGCATGCCGGCAAGCGCCGACTTTCCCCGCCCGCGCGGGGCGGTAACGGCCGCAACGCCTTTCGGCATTGCACGAAGTGCCTGCAGGATCTCCGCCTGCTCGCGCTGGGGTGCACCGTTAGCGGGTTGCCAGTCAGGGGCATCAGGAAACGGAGGAAGGGTTAACGGCTGGTTTTGCTGCCAGACGATTGCATCGGGGTCGCGGGTAATCGTCTGACAAAAGTGGCGAATGAAATTCGGCGTGGGAATGGGTTCCGCGCTGTCGCTCCAGCGCAGGGAATCACTGTCGGGCGTGTCTGCCCACACCGCAAGCGGGGGAGCCAACAGCACCAGCAGGCTCCCGGCACGCAGCGTTCCGCTCAGGGCGGCAAAGGCTGAGACATCAAACCCGGCGCGGGCATCAAAAACAGCATGCCGGAACTCGCGCCCCAGCAGCCCGCTTATCTCCCGGGAAGGGTTTTCATCCAGCCACACCCAATCCCCGGAAAGCGTATCACGCAGCGCCCCGGCCTGCGCCAGGGACCACTGCGCATCACCGCTGAGCACCACCAGCCGACGCTGGCCGGTGCGCTCAAGCTGGCTAATCAGTTGGTCAAACGCCACCATTACATGGCTTTACCGAAGGTATTGCACTGCGCCGGGTCACCACTGTCAAAACCGCGTTTAAACCAGGTGTAACGTTGTTCTGACGTCCCGTGAGTGAAGCTGTCCGGCACAACCCGGCCCTGGCTCTGCTGCTGGAGACGGTCGTCACCAATGGCCTCTGCGGCATTTAACGCCTCTTCCAGGTCGCCAGATTCCAGCACGCCCTGCTTCTGCATGCTGTTCCCCCAGACGCCCGCGAAGCAGTCCGCCTGCAGCTCCATACGCACGGAGAGGCGATTGACCTCTGCCTGCGAGGCGTTTTGCTGAAGCTGACGAACCTTAGGCTCAATGCCCAGCAATTTTTGCACGTGATGCCCCACTTCATGCGCAATCACGTAGCCCTGAGCAAAATCACCGTCGGCACCGAGTTTGCGTTTCATGTCATCATAAAAAGAGAGATCGATATAGACGGTGCTGTCTGCCGGGCAGTAGAACGGCCCCATCACCGACTGTCCGGTGCCGCAGCCGGTGCGGGTCGCACCACGGTACATCACCAGCTTCGGCTGCTGGTAGCTGCGCCCCATTTTCTCAAACTGCTGGCTCCACGTGTCTTCAGTGGTCGCGAGAATAACGGAGGTAAATTTGGCCGCTTCATCTTCATTTGGGTTGATGGAGCGCTGAGATTGCTGCTGTTGCTGCAGCGGCTGACCGGTCATTAACCCGGTGAGATCGACCCCGTAGTAACCCGCAACCAGCACCACAATCAGTAGAATGATTCCGCCTTTTCCGCTGGGTAAACGGAAGCCGGGGCCACCCATGGAAGGGCCGCCACCGCTATCACCACGTCTGTCTTCTACATTGTCACTTTCACGACGCCCTTGCCAGCGCATAACTACCTCGAACTATTCCATTAATAATAGCTATGATCGTAGGCGGTTAACGGCAAGATTACCATAGGAAACAAAGGTAAGACGCCAAAGGATATGAACATCCTTTGGCGATGAGGGAGTTAGTCGAGCTTAACGCCTAAACGGTGAGCCACTGCTTCGTACGCTTCAATCAGGCCACCCAGGCTCTGACGGAAACGGTCTTTATCCATTTTATCCAGCGTTTCTTTGTCCCACAGACGGCTGCCGTCCGGTGAGAACTCGTCGCCGAGTACCACTTCGCCTTTGAACAGACCGAACTCCAGCTTGAAGTCGACGAGGATCAGGCCAGCATCATCAAACAGTTTTTTCAGCACGTCGTTGGCTTTGTAGGTCAGCTCTTTCATGCGCGCCAGGTTCTCTTTGTTCACCCAGCCGAAGGTTTCACAGTAGGAGTCATTGACCATCGGATCGTGCATGGCGTCGTTTTTCAGGAACAGATCGAACAGCGGTGGATTCAGCTCGATGCCTTCCTCAATGCCCAGACGCTTCACCAGGGAGCCCGCGGCACGGTTACGAATGACGCACTCAACCGGAACCATATCCAGTTTTTTCACCAGACATTCCGTATCGGACAGCAACGCTTCCATCTGAGTCGGGATACCCGCTTCGGCCAGTTTGGTCATAATGAAGTGGTTGAACTTGTTGTTCACCATGCCTTTACGATCGAACTGCTCAATGCGTGCGCCATCCCCTGCTGACGTATCATTGCGGAACTCGAGCACCAACAGATCCGGGTTTTCCGTGCTGTATACGGTCTTCGCTTTGCCACGATACAACTCAGCTTGCTTCTGCATCTTGATTACTCCTGGTGTGATGATTTGTGTTCAAAACTGGGCATATTATGCCACGCACACGTTTGCGTAGCACGAAAATAAAAAGGGCTGGATTCACCAGCCCTCGTATTTATTTGCTGAATGCAGCCTGGAAGACCGCGACCAGCGCATCGTTCTGCGACTGGGTCAGCGTGTGACCTTTCGGATCGATAAACTGCAGGCTACTGCGGTTATCAAGGTCGCCTACCTGAATCTTGTAGTCGCCGGAAGCGAGCTGTGGATCGCGTGCGCCCAGCTCCTGCCATGCGCTGTCGGACAGCGGCTTATACGTTGCGGTTATGCTACCGGTTGAACGCGTGCTGTCGGTCACCTTCATGCCCACTTTCTCCAGCGTCGCTGGCAGGCGCTGCCAGGTCTGGTTGAATGGCGCACGAACAACCAGCATTGGCAGGCCGGTATCATCCGCGCCGCTCTGGACATCAAACGTCATGCCGTTGCGGTTCTGTGAGGCGTTAGCCGCGTCTGTGGCGTTCTTATCCAGACCCGCCGCAATCACGTTCAGCATTTCAGTGCTGTAACGCTGCATAGAGGCAGCATCCGCCACCGGTTTGCCCGCCTGCTCCAGGTTCAACAGCTTAACGGTAACCGCCTGCTGATAGCCCTGCGGTTTAACGGAGACTTGATAACGACCACGGTACTGCTGGTCTTCATCCAGACGGTTCCACTCGATCCAGTCGGTGGTTAACGTCTGGCTGGCGTCATCGCGCTTGTCAATCGTGTAGTTCTTCGACTGAATGACGCTCACCACCTGTGGCCACAGCGTGCTGCCACGTGCGCTTTCCACCATCAGAGACGCGGTATCACCGGTAAACTGGGTGCGCGCCCCGCTCACCAGCGCCAGAGGCTGTGCTGGCGGACGAATATCAAGCGCTTTGCCCACCGGGCCGCTGCCGTTGGTCACGGGGATATTATAATCGCCGTTCTGAATCGGCAGGATCATGCCAGCCGGTGCATGAAGTTCAGCAAGCGGGGTCGCATCCAGATAGGATTCATCACCGCTCACCTGGCGCTTGTAGCGCGAGTCTGAACTACAGGCAGCGAGCAGCATAACAAGCGAAACACTCGCAACCTTCGCCAGGCGCGACTTCTGTACTGAATAAGCCATCAAATCTCCCTAAACTTTACAGCAAACCGGCATGCTTCAGCGCTGCAGTGACGATTTCACGACCGTGGTCGGTAATCGGTGTCATTGGCAGACGCAGCGTATCGGTTGCTACAAGTCCCAACTCCTTACATGCCCATTTCACCGGGATCGGATTGGGTTCGACAAATAATTTATTGTGCAACGGCATCAGACGTTTATTAATGAGACGGGCTTCATCAAAGTGACCTGCCGCCGCCAGCTTGCACATTTCCGCCATATCGCGGGCCGCAACGTTCGACGTTACGGAGATCACGCCATGACCACCGAGCTGCATGAAGTCCAGCGCGGTCGCATCGTCACCGCTCAACAGGATAAAGTCGTCTGAAACCAGCTCTTTGATCTGATGAACGCGGCTTAAGTTCCCTGTCGCCTCTTTAATCCCGATAATATTTTTTACTTTCGAGAGACGACCAACGGTTTCCGGCAGCATATCGCAGCCAGTACGGGACGGCACATTATACAGAATTTGTGGCAAGTCAGTATGTTCAGCGATGGCTTTGAAATGCTGGAACAAACCTTCCTGAGTAGGACGGTTGTAGTAAGGGGTGACCGTCAGACAACCAACAACGCCGCTGTCGTTAAAACGTTGGGTCAGGCTGATCGCTTCTGCGGTTGCATTCGCGCCCGTTCCCGCGATGACCGGAATACGTCCGTCAGCCAGTTCGAGGGTCAACATCACCACATCGCCGTGCTCTTCGTGGCTCAGCGTTGCAGATTCACCGGTAGTCCCTACCGAAACGATCGCCGAGGTTCCATTGGCGACATGGTAATCAATCAGCTTCTTCATGCTTGACCGGCAGACATTACCTTTTTCATCCATCGGTGTTACAAGCGCGACAATACTTCCCGTGAACATGAGCCATCCTCTGTGCGAACAAGAGCCTCAATGGTACGTTTGGAACTGTAATAAAAGCAAGCGACCTGAGGCCCTCAGGCGGTTGTATGCATGTTTTTTTTATGCTTTCCTTAGGAAGACTTAACCAAGCAAAGGAAGAACAGGTTTGACAACCTCATCACAACATTACCTGGTTATCACTGCGCTGGGTGCTGACAGGCCGGGTATCGTGAACACCATTACCCGCCACGTGAGCAGCTGCGGCTGTAATATCGAGGACAGCCGTCTGGCGATGCTGGGCGAAGAGTTCACGTTTATTATGCTGCTGTCCGGGACATGGAACGCCATCACGCTTATCGAATCTACCCTGCCGCTGAAAGGCGCAGAGCTGGATTTGCTGATCGTGATGAAACGCACCAATGCGCGTCCGCGTCCGGCCATGCCTGCCACCGTCTGGGTACAGGTTGAAGTTCCTGATTCCCCTCATCTGATCGAGCGTTTTACCGCGCTGTTTGACAGCCATCAGATGAACATTGCCGAGCTGGTTTCCCGCACACAACCGGCTGATGAGAGTGCCGTTCCTACCCTCTTTATTCAAATCACCGCCCACAGTCCTGCATCACAGGATGCGTCAAATATCGAGCAAGCGTTCAAAGCCCTCTGTACAGAATTACACGCGCAAGGCAGTATAAGCGTCGTAAATTATTCGCAGCATGAACAGGATGGAGTTGAGTAATGAACCCACTGAAAGCCGGTGACATCGCACCGAAATTTAGCTTACCGGATCAGGATGGTGAGCAAGTAAATTTGACCGACTTCCAGGGACAGCGTGTTCTGGTCTATTTCTACCCGAAAGCCATGACCCCGGGCTGCACCGTGCAGGCCTGCGGCTTACGCGACAACATGGACGAGTTGAAAAAAGCCGGCGTGGAAGTGCTGGGCATCAGCACCGATAAGCCAGAAAAGCTGTCACGATTTGCTGAAAAAGAGCTGCTGAACTTCACGCTGCTTTCCGACGAAGATCATCAGGTCTGTGAGCAGTTCGGCGTCTGGGGCGAGAAGACGTTTATGGGCAAAACCTATGACGGCATTCACCGCATCAGCTTCCTGATTGACGCTGACGGTAAAGTGGAACATGTCTTTGACGACTTCAAAACCAGCAACCACCACGACGTGGTGCTGAACTGGCTGAAACAAAGTGCCTGAAAGTGAGTGTCGGGTGGCGGCTTCGCCTTACCCGACCTACAAGATAAATGCAAAACGGCAACCTGGTTGCCGTTTTTAGTGTTTTCCCCCTCTCCCCCGTGAGAGAAGGGCATCAGGCCGCACAAAAACTACTTCTCCTCCACCGCTGGCACATCCGGCCATGCATGGACGACGGCTTTAATCAGCGTCGCCAGCGGAATGGCAAAGAACACGCCCCAGAATCCCCACAGCCCGCCGAAAATCACCACCGATAAGATAATCACCAGCGGATGCAGATTCACTGCTTCTGAGAACAGCACTGGCACCAGCAGGTTGCCATCCAGGGCCTGAATAATCAGGTACACCGCGAAGCAACTCCAGAACTCGGTGCCCAGGCCAAACTGGAACAGCGCGACCCCAACAACCGGAATGGTGACCACAAAAGCGCCAATATACGGAATAAGGACCGACAGCCCCACCAGCACCGCCAGCAGCAGCGAGTAGTTAAGTCCGAAGATCAGGAAGCCAATCCACGTCGCGACCCCAACCACAATCATCTCCAGCACCTTGCCGCGAATGTAGTTGGTGATCTGCTGATTCATCTCTTCCCACACCTGCCCGGCCAGCCCGCGATTACGCGGCAGAATACGCCGCACGGCGTTGAGCATCTGGTCTTTGTCCTTCACCAGGAAGAACACCATCAACGGCACCAGCACCAGGTAGACGGCGAGCGTAAGGAGCCCAACCAGCGACGCCAGGGAGTATTTCACCACCGAATCGCCCATGGTCATGATGCGGGCGCGCATGTTTTCGGCCATCGCATCGATGATCCCCGCGTCCATCAGCGCCGGATAACGACGCGGCAGCGTGGCGGCAAAATCGGAAAGCTTATTTAACATGCCGGGCATATCGCGGATCAGGTTGATCCCCTGCTGCCAGGCGACGGGCATGACCACAAACGCCATCAACAGCAGAATGCCAACAAACAGCACCAGCACGATGCTGGTCGCCCAGCGTCGGGAGCAGCCGATATTCTCCAGCCGCGCGGTTGGCCACTCCAGCAGATAGGCCAGCACAATGGCCACCAGCAGTGGTGCCAGAAGGCCGCTGAAGAAGAACAGAATACCGAACCCGGCAACCAGAATAACCAGCAAAGCAATGGCTTCCGGGTCGCTAAACCGGCGCCGGTACCACTGCATTAACATTTCGAGCATACAACCCTTCCCTGAATCGAATGACGGGAGTCAGAAGGTGAATTGTATCTAACTGTCACAAAAAAGACTTTCGCTTTTTGTATCGCTGTCACAATCCGCAAAAGCCTGATGAATGGGATTTTCTTCATGCCACAACACGGCTACACTCGCAGGGCAGTGGAGATGAACGATATGCGGGTTCATCGGTCAAATTAGCACATCCAAAATACAGGACAGTGGTTATGTTCAGGCAGTTGAAAAAAACAGTGGTTGCGACACTGATTGCCGCCGTAACGGTCGGTCAGGTGTTGCCAGCTTTCGCTGATTCGTCCGATTCATTGCCGGACATGGGCACCACAGCAGGAAGCACGCTCTCCATTGGTCAGGAGATGCAGATGGGTGATTACTATGTTCGCCAGCTGCGCGGCAGTGCTCCGCTGATCAATGACCCATTGCTGGTGCAGTACATTAATGGTCTGGGGATGCGCCTGGTCGCGCACGCCAACTCGGTAAAAACCCCCTTCCACTTCTATTTAATCAATAACGACGAAATCAACGCCTTCGCCTTCTTTGGCGGTAACGTGGTGCTGCATTCGGCGTTATTCCGTTATTCCGATAACGAAAGCCAGCTGGCGTCGGTCATGGCGCACGAAATTTCCCACGTGACCCAGCGCCATCTGGCCCGTGCGATGGAAGACCAGAAACGCAACGCGCCCCTGACCTGGGTGGGTGCGCTGGGCTCTATTTTGCTGGCGATGGCCAGCCCGCAGGCCGGGATGGCCGCATTAACCGGCACGCTGGCAGGCACGCGCCAGGGGATGATCAGTTTCACCCAGCAAAACGAACAGGAAGCGGACCGCATTGGCATCCAGGTGTTGCAGCGCTCGGGCTTTGACCCACAGGCCATGCCCAGCTTCCTGGAAAAACTGCTCGATCAGGCACGCTACTCGTCACGTCCACCCGAAATTCTGCTCACCCACCCGTTACCGGAAAGCCGTCTGTCCGATGCGCGTAACCGTGCCAATCAGATGCGTCCGGTGGTGGTGCAATCCTCACAGGATTTCTACATGGCGAAAGTGAGAACGCTGGGCATGTACAATTCCGGGCGCAACCAGCTCACCAGCGACCTGCTGGATGCCCTGGCAAAAGGCAACGTGCGCGAGAAGAACGCGGCGCAATACGGTCGTGCCCTGCAGGCGATGGAAGCCAGCAAATACGACGAAGCGCGAAAAACGCTGCAACCGTTGCTGGCCGCCGACCCGAATAACCCGTGGTATCTCGACCTCTCCACGGATATCGATCTGGGGCAGAAGAGACCTGCCGATGCGATTAACCGCCTGAAAGGTGCCAAAGAGGTGCGGACCAACCCGGTGCTGCAGCTTAACCTGGCGAACGCTTATCTGCAGGGCGGCCAGCCGGGTGAAGCGGCCACTATTCTGAACCGCTACACCTTCGACAATAAAGACGATCAAAACGGCTGGGATCTGCTCGCTCAGGCAGAAGCCCAGCTGGGCAACCGCGATCAGGAGCTGGCGGCACGTGCCGAAGGGTTTGCCCTGGTGGGGCGTCTGGATCAGGCCATTTCGATGCTCAGCAGCGCCAGTTCGCAGGTCAAACTTGGCAGCCTGCAACAGGCCCGTTACGATGCGCGTATCGATCAGCTGCGCGCGCTACAGCAGCGCTTCAAGCCGTACGAAAAGATGTAAAAAGGAAGAAAATATGACTGACGCGGTAAAAATCTACCATAACCCTCGCTGCTCCAAGAGCCGCGACACCCTCAGCCTGCTGAAATCCAACGGCGTAGAGCCTGAGGTGGTGCTGTATCTGGAGACACCACCAGACGCGCAGACGATCCGCCAGCTCCTGCATATGCTGGGTATGGGCAGTGCACGTGAGTTGATGCGCCAGAAAGAGGATCTCTATAAGTCACTTAACCTGGACGACACGCGTCTCACTGAAGCTGAGCTCGTGCAGGCGATGGTTGACAACCCGAAGCTCATTGAACGCCCAATTGTGGTGGCAAACGGCAAGGCGCGCATTGGGCGTCCGCCGGAAGATGTGCTCGACATTCTTTAAACCTCGCGCCGCAGCCCTTCCAGAAAGGCCTGCGGCGTACTTTCCCCCAGTTTTTTCTGCGCTTTACCCCGGTTGTAAAACTCGCACAAGGTCATCAATAGCGCCCCCGCCGGTTCCACATTCACCCGCGGAATAATATCGCGTAAGGGCACCATCACCTGAAGTGCACTGCAGGTACGTTGATGTGCCTTCACCGCAATGTCGTTAACAGCCAGCGTCGCCTCAAAACCAAAAGTCTCAATAGATTGTATAGCAGCCGGACACGCCGCCAGCACCTCCTGCGTCCAGGTATTCAGTCGTTGAGGCGACAGCCCCGCATAAAGCCGGGCATAGCACCAGCCGCTCACCGGCTCTCGCGCCCAAAGCAGATGCTGCTCCCCGCCGTCGTCCATATGCAGCGACAAAGGCAAATGGTGCAGTTCCAACGTATGGGGCGTAATACCCGCTTTCAGCGCCTTTTTCCCCTGCAAGGGGGCCCCTTTTTGCTTTGCAGCGGCTGGTTTGAGATAGCGGTTCAGGGTGGCGCGGGAAACAGCGATCCCCAGGACGTCGTTGACCATAAGCAGCAGGTCATCCAACGGCGCACCCAGGATGTCACGCAGGGCATTCACCAGCGCAACCTGCTCTTGTCTCATCGCTTTGTGTATCACTTTAGGCGTCGTATGGTTATCCGACACCTGGTCGCGATTGCGCCAGCGTCTGACGGTGGTGACCGAAATGCCCAGCTCGACGGCCAGCTCTCTGTCGCTCTTATCCGACTGTTGAAGATAACGACGGATGCGCGGCGTCGTGGTCGCATTGGCGTGCAGTTTGATTTCCATCGCAACAAACTCCAGAACTAATCTTATGAGATTTATAATACACCAGCGATTGCTTTGTGACCGATTTCACCTTTCGCACGCCGCGCTTCACTGATAATCCCCAGAGATAACATAAACAACACCTCTCAATCTTGTACGGAGTTCACAATGAACAATGTTCTGGGATTTCTTGAAGCAAAACTGATGCCGCTGGCGGCCAAAACGGCCCAGCAGCGTCATCTTGGTGCCATTCGCGGTGCCTACGTTTCATTCATGCCGTTTATCATCGTCGGCTCTATCCTGCTGGTGATCTCCTCCTTTCCCAATCAAACCTATCAGCAGTTTATGTCTCAGGCGTTTGGGGAAAGCTGGAGCGCGATTATCGAAATCCCGTTCAACGCGGTGTTCTCGACCATGTCGCTGTTTATCAGCTTCCTGGTCGCCTATCGCCTGGCTGAACACTATGGCGAAGACCGTATCTCCTGCGGCATTCTGGCGCTGGTCGCCTTTCTGATCCTGACCCCCTTTATCAAAGTGGCGGAACAGGGTGGCATCACCGTCATGCCGGTAGAGTGGATTGGCAGTAAAGGGTTATTCGTGGCGATGATTGGCTCTCTGCTTTGGACGGAGCTGTTCTGCTGGCTGAAGCGCAAAAAACTGGTTATCAGAATGCCGGATGGCGTGCCGCCTGCGGTGCAGGAGTCGTTCGCGGCGCTGATCCCTGCCCTGCTGGTGATGATTCTGGTGCTGGTGATCCGCATCGGCTTTGAAAACACCCATTACAACACCATCCACCAGTTTATTTACGAGGTGGTGGCAACCCCGGTTCGCCACTACGGCACCTCCTATTTTGGCGCGCTGATGACCGTATTCAGCATCACCATTCTGTGGTCAGTGGGCATTAACTCCGGTTCGATGATCAACGGCATTATTCGCCCGCTGTGGATGGAGAACCAGACCGATAACATCGCCGCGATTCAGGCCGGCGCCACCCCACCGCACATTATCACCGAACAGTTTTTTGACATGATCTGGATGGGCGGCGCAGGGGCCACGCTGTCGCTGGTGATTGCGATGCTGATTTTCGCCCGCAGTAAAAACATGCGCGAAGTGGCACGCCTGGGCGCGGGGGCCTCGGTGTTTAACATCAACGAGCCGATTCTGTTCGGCCTGCCGGTGATCATGAACCCGATCATGCTCATTCCGTTCAATCTGGTGCCGCTGGTGCTGGTCACCGTGCAGTACGTGGCAATGAAAATTGGTGCGGTCGCCGTCACCACCGGGGTGTTTATCCCCTGGACGCTGCCGCCTGTTATCAGCGGTTTTATCGTCACCGGGCATCTCAGCGGCAGCATCATGCAGCTTATCAACCTGCTGATTGGCGCCATGCTGTATCTGCCATTCATGCGTATCGTGGATAAACAGTACCGCGCCGCGGAGATTGCCGCCGTGACGCAAACCGACACCACCCTTGCAAAACAGGAGTAAAGCATGTGGGGAATTATCGCCACCTGGCGAATGGCGCTTGAAGGCGTCACCGAGTCGGCCTCTGCGCTGGCAGCAGGGAAACCGGTGGCTGCCGCGGTCGTGGATGCCGTTGCCGCCGTCGAGGACTTCCCGTTCTATAAATCGGTCGGCTACGGCGGGCTACCAACCGAAAATGGCGAGGTGGAACTGGACGCCGCCTACATGGACGGCGACACGCTGGCGTTTGGCGCCGTGGGAAATCTGGTGGATATCGCCAACCCGGTACGCGTGGCGCAGGCGTTAAGCCGCCAGCGCTATAACAGCCTGCTGGTCGGCCAGGGCGCACGCGAGTGGGCATTGAGCCAGGGTTTTGCCGACAAAACGATGCTCACCGACCGGGCCATGCAGCACTACCGCAAGCGCTGCCGGGAGACGCTGGATAAAGGCTTAAGCCCCTACGATGGCCATGACACGGTCGGGATTATCGGTCTCGACAAACAGGGATCCATGAGCGTGGCGACCTCCACCAGCGGCCTGTTTATGAAAAAGCGCGGCCGACTTGGCGATTCGCCGATCATCGGCTCCGGCTTCTACTGCGACAGTGAAACCGGCGCCGCCACCGCCACGGGCGTGGGCGAAGATCTGATGAAAGGCTGCACCAGCTACGAAATTGTTCGCCGCATGGCGCAGGGGATGTCTCCGCAGCAGGCGGCAGATTCCGTGGTGTTCGAGCTGGAAGACAAGCTGATGTCGCGCTTTGGCCGCGCGGGGGATCTCTCCGTGGTATGCATGAATAACAAAGGTGAATTTGGCGCCGCCACCAACATTAAGACGTTCTCCTTTGTGGTGGCGACGGCACGCCAGCCGCTGACCGTGTTTCGCGCCGAACGCCTGCGGGAAAAAACGCACTATCAGGCGGTGGATGATGAATGGATGCAGGCCTATGCCGCACGGATCCGCGCACCGATTGAGGAGTAATGATGATGACGTATCAGCTGATCACCGCCCTTTCTGACGTAAAGCCACACGGCCACCTCATCGCCCGCAGCTCGTCTACGCTGTTACCGGACACGCCACTGATTGCGGAAATGCGCGGGCAAGATGCCGTTGCCGACACCCGTTTTGGCTGTGCGCCTTTTGCGCGCATCACGCTGGTGCCGGATGCTCTCTGGCAGGATAGCCTTACCGAAGGATTGCTTACGGCACTCCGTCCGCTGCTGGCCACGCCCGTCAGCACTGACGTGGTCCTGGATGTCACCCGCATGGATGACGTTGTGCTGCAACAGGTCCTGCGTTTTCTTTTTAATCAGCCGCACAGGCTTAGCGATCTGCAGCTGAAGAAAGCGGACGATGTCACTTTGCGCGTTGAGCACGTTACCGCCCTCTGCCTGCCAGAACAGCAGGCGCGGCTGGACGTTATCTTCCGCCAGCAGCTCGCCATTAGCCGTGGAATGGTCGCCGCACGCCGTCTGGCCGATATCCCCTCCGACCGCTGCACGCCGCAGTTTATGGTGCAGGAGGCGCAGACGCTGTGCGCGGCCTTCCCTACCCTGCGCTGTGAAGTGCTGGATGAAAAGCAGATCGTTGAGCAGGGTCTGGGGCTGCTTCACGCCGTTGGCAAAGGCGCCTCCTGCACGCCACGACTGCTGGCTATTCACTATGACGGTGTTTCTGACGGTCCGGTGCGCTGCTATGTTGGTAAAGGCATTACCTTCGATACCGGCGGCCTGTGGCTCAAGGATGGCGCGGGCATGTACACCATGAAATATGACATGTGCGGGGCAGCGAACGTTCTGGGGCTGATGCTGACCGTTGCAGAGCTGGCGCTCCCCGTGCGCCTCATGGGCGTGCTGGCGCTGGCAGAAAACGCCATCGGCCCGGACGCCATGCAGCCTGGCACGGTAGCCAGAGCCTGCAACGGCACCACGGTTGAAATCAACAATACCGATGCCGAAGGCCGACTGGTGCTGGCAGACGCTATCGCCTGGGCCAGCCAGCGCCATCCGCAGGCGCGCTACATCATCGATATGGCAACGCTGACGGGTGCGGTGGTCAAAGCGCTGGGATATGAGCTGAGCGGGTTGATGACCCAGGACGAGCCACTGCGCCAGGCGCTGACGCAGGCAGGAAAACAGAGCGGAGATGAAGTGTGGTCCCTGCCGCTGGATGCGCGGCTGAAAAAGCAGACCGACAGCGCCATCGCCGATCTGTGCAATACGCCGCCCAACAATGCGGCGATCAGTGCCTCGGCGGCGTGGCTGCTGCATCACTTCTGCCCGCCGACAATCCCGTGGGCGCATCTGGATATTAGCGGTACGGCGCTGTGGCGTGAGGGTGGCAGAAGCGTGGCCTCAGGGAGGCCGATTCCGCTGCTGGTTGAGCACCTGATGGGAGACCTCTAGCCGGGTGGCGGCTGCGCCTTACCCGGCCTATTCGATCCCGTAGGCCCGGTAAGCGCAGCGCCACCGGGCAAAAAACTCAAAGCTTCAGAATATCTTTCACAAACGGAATGGTGAGCTTGCGCTGGGCGGTAATGGAGGCGCGATCGAGCTGATCGAGCGTATCAAACAGCGTGCGCATCTCGCGATCCAGACGCTTGAGCAGGAAGCGCCCTACGTCTTCCGGCAGTTCAAATCCGCGCAGTCTGGCGCGCAGCTGAAGCGCCTGGAGTTTGTCTTCATCTGACAGCGGTTGCAGTTTGTAGATTTGCCCCCAGTCGAGTCGGGAGGCCAGATCCGGCAGCCCCAGATTCAGCTGGCGCGGCGGACGATCGCCGGTGATCAGCAGCCGGGTTTTGCCCGATTCCAGGATACGGTTATAGAGGTTAAAGATCGCCATTTCCCACGGCTCATCCCCCGCCACGCATTCGATATTATCGATGCAGACCAGGGAGAGATGTTCCATTCCCTCCAGCACGTCAGGCACAAACCAGGTACGTTTATCCAGCGGTACATAGCCTACCGCATCCTCCCGCGCTGAAAGCTCAGCACAGGCGGCATGCAACAGGTGACTGCGTCCCGCGCCTTCGCGTGACCAGATATAGATGTATCCGCTGTGATCCTGGCGCAGCACATTCTGCAGTGCAGCCAGTAAAGAGGGGTTATCACCCGGCCAGAAACTCGCGAAAGTTTCGTCGTCAGGGAGATAGAGTGGCAGAGAGAGCTGTGCCGGTCCGTTCAGAAGTACCTCAACCAGATCTTACATAAAATCGGAACGGAGTTTAGCACGGAACCTGCCAGGAGAGAACCGGGCGGATCGTCCACCCGGTTTTACGATCAGTGTGACGCTTTTTCGCTTTCGTCGGCGTCCAGCACCACCTCTTCAGGGCGGATCACGGAAATCAGCTTGAAAATCAGGCTCAGGCCCACACCAACGATGGTCGCCAGCGCCATGCCTTTCAGCTCGGCCGCGCCGATGTGTACCTTCGCGCCGCTCACGCCGATGATCAGGATAACGGAAGTCAGGATCAGGTTCTGCGCTTTGCTGTAGTCCACTTTGGACTCAATCAGCACGCGAATACCGGATGCGCCAATTACGCCGTACAGCAGCAGAGACACGCCGCCCATCACCGGAACCGGGATGATCTGGATCGCTGCCGCCAGTTTACCCACGCAGGAGAGCAGGATTGCGATGATTGCCGCGCCGCCGATAACCCAGGTGCTGTAAACGCGGGTGATCGCCATGACGCCAATATTCTCACCGTAGGTGGTGTTTGGCGTGGAGCCAAAGAAACCGGAGATGATCGTCGAGAAGCCGTTTGCAAACATCGAACGGTGCAGACCCGGGTCGCGGATCAGGTCACGTTTGACGATGTTCGCCGTCACCACAAGGTGGCCAACGTGTTCAGCAATAACCACCAGCGCGGCAGGCAGAATAGTGAAGATAGCAAACCATTCAAAGCGTGGCGTATAGAAGGTTGGCAGGGCAAACCAGTGCGCCTGAGCAATTGGCGTGGTATCGACAACACCCATCACGAAGGAGAGTGCATAACCCGCCAGCACGCCGATCAGGATCGGGATAATCGCCATAAAACCGCGGAACAGCACGGAGCCAAATACCGTCACGCCCAGCGTCACCAGTGAGATGATGATGGTTTTGGAGTCCGGCGACTGCCCATCAGCAGGCAGCAGGCCAGCCATATTCGCCGCCACGCCTGCCAGCTCCAGACCGATGACGGCAACGATGGCCCCCATCGCCGCCGGTGGGAACATCACATCCAGCCAGCCGGTACCGGCCTTCTTCACAATGAAAGAGACCAGGCAGAACAACACACCGCACATGATAAAGCCGCCCAGCGCCACTTCATACCCCAGGGGCAACAGCAGCAACACCGGCGAGATAAAAGCAAAGCTCGACCCCAGATACGCCGGGATTTTGCCTTTACAGATAAAGAGGTACAGCAGCGTCCCGATACCATTGAACAACAGCACGGTAGCCGGGTTAATGTGAAACAGGATTGGCACCAGCACGGTTGCGCCAAACATAGCGAACAGGTGCTGCAAACTAAGCGGGATAGTCTGTAAAAGCGGCGGTCTTTCACTCACCCCGATAGCACGGCGCGTCATAGTGTTTTCCTCTGAGATGGTTAGTTATGTGTGTTTTATTCAAAAAAAAGCCGACTTTCAAAGTCGGCTTATTTATCGTTATTCGATTATTTCGTACCAAAGATCTTATCGCCGGCATCGCCCAGCCCCGGGATGATGTACCCGTGCTCGTTGAGCCCCTGGTCGACAGACGCGGTGTACAGCTCCACATCCGGGTGTGCTTTTTCCAGCGCCGCGATCCCTTCCGGTGCCGCAACCAGCACCAGCACTTTGATGCTGCTGCAGCCTGCTTTTTTCAGCAGGTCGATGGTGGCAATCATTGAGCCGCCGGTCGCCAGCATCGGGTCAACCACCAGTGCCATACGCTCGTCGATGTTAGACACCAGCTTCTGGAAGTACGGAACCGGCTCCAGGGTTTCTTCATTACGGTAGATCCCCACCACGCTGATACGCGCGCTCGGTACGTGCTCCAGCACGCCTTCCATCATGCCAAGACCAGCACGCAGGATTGGCACCACGGTAATTTTCTTACCTTTGATCTGCTCAACCTGCACCGGGCCGTTCCAGCCTTCGATGGTCACTTTTTCCGTTTCGAGGTCAGAGGTCGCTTCGTAGGTCAGCAGGCTGCCGACTTCAGATGCCAGTTCGCGAAAACGCTTCGTGCTGATGTCATGCTCACGCATCAGGCCCAACTTGTGTTTAACGAGTGGGTGTTTCACTTCCACAATCTTCATTCTCTTTCTCCTCTGAGGTGGCGTCCGCAAAAAAATCGCGGGATTATACCGCTTTTTTCGGATTAGGCCATACCCATCTTGCTTGACGTATATCAAGCAAAGTGATTTAGAGACAAAAAAACCGGAGGCGAGACTCCGGCTTGGGTGCGGGGTTCTGCCCGGTGGCGCTGCGCTTACGCGGGCCTACGTGTAGTGTAGGTCGGGTAAGCGTAAGCGCCACCCGACAATTACAGGTTGTCGCCGTTGCTCGCAATCACCTGCTTATACCAGTCAAACGACTTTTTCTTGCTGCGGTTCAGCGTGCCGTTCCCTTCGTTGTCTTTATCAACAAAGATAAACCCGTAGCGTTTCTTCATCTCGCCGGTGCCGGCAGAAACGAGATCGATACAGCCCCACGGGGTGTAGCCCATCAGATCCACGCCATCTTCCACCACCGCTTTTTTCATCTCGCGGATGTGCGCCGAGAGATAATCAATGCGGTACTGGTCGTTCACCGTGCCGTCGCTCTCCTGCACGTCAATCGCGCCGAAGCCGTTCTCAACGATGAACAGCGGCAGCTGGTAGTGATCCCAGAACCAGTTCAGAGAGTAGCGCAGGCCAACCGGGTCAATCTGCCAACCCCAGTCAGATTTCTGCACGTACGGGTTGGAGACCAGGCTCTTGCTTTCATCGTAATCCAGTTCCGGGTTATCCGCCGTCGCTTTGGTGGCGAAGGACATGTAATAGCTAAAGCCGATGTAATCCACGCAGCCCTGCGTCAGCGCCGCTTTGTCTTCTTCGGTAATGTCCAGCGTGAAACCACGACGCGCAAAGTAGTTAAGCAGATGCTGCGGATACTTGCCACGCACGTGAACGTCGGTGAACCAGTAGCGACGATGCATTGCGTTCATCGCCATCATGATATCGTCAGGCGCGCAGGTCAGCGGATAAATGGGGCACATGGCAATCATGCAGCCGATCTGCAGGGAAGGATTAATCTCGCGCCCGGCTTTTACCGCCAGCGCGCTGGCCACCAGCTCATAGTGCGCGGCCTGGAACATCACTGGCTCACGGTCTTCACCCGGCGCATACTTCAGCCCGGAGTTGGTAAACGGCGCAAAATCTTCGTGGAAGTTAGCCTGGTTGTTGATCTCGTTAAAGGTCATCCAGTACTTCACCTTATGCTGATAGCGCTGGAAGACCGCTTTTGCGAAGCGGACAAAGAAGTCGATCATCTTACGGTTGCGCCAGCCGCCGTACTCGGTGACCAGATGATACGGCATCTCAAAGTGCGACAGGGTGATAACCGGTTCGATGCCGTATTTGAGGCACTCATCGAACAGGTCATCGTAGAATTGAAGGCCCGCTTCGTTCGGCTCCAGCTCATCCCCTTTCGGGAAAATACGCGTCCAGGCAATGGAGGTACGGAAGCATTTGAACCCCATCTCCGCAAAGAGTTTGATGTCTTCTTTATAGCGATGGTAAAAATCGATGGCTTCGTGGTTCGGGTAGTTTTTTCCTGGCAGCACGCCGTCGGTGATTTCACGCGGCACGCCGTGGGCGCCAGCGGTCATGACATCGGCGACGCTTACGCCTTTACCGCCCTCTTTCCAGCCACCTTCCAGCTGGTGCGCGGCCACCGCGCCGCCCCACAGAAAACCTTCTTTAAATCCTGACATACTCTTTCCCTCATTCGATGTTGCTGATTGCTGACGGATACTGCTGTCTGAAGTGGTAAACCGCGCCGACAAGACCGGCCCGGTTGCCGTGGCTGACGACATCGGCGATATCCGCGATGCCAAACCACGCAAGATGGGTGCGAAGCAGATCCATAAACCCGGGCCGCTCCGCGATACCGCCGCCAATGAAGATGGTCTGCGGGTCGAACACATTCGCCAGGTTGTAGAGCCCTGTCGCAATGCCGTTAAGAAAATCATCCACCAGGCGGCGGCATACGGTGTCGCCTGCGTCATAGCCATCAAAAATGGCCTCGCCGGTGACGCTCTCAAGCGTCAGACCATGAAAATCGGCATAGCGCTTGCGAAGCGTGCGTAACGTGCAGTTTTCATTCATGGAGTGGCGGGCAACACGTCTTGAGTCTGCCCTTTCCGTGAGCATGTAGCCGAACTCTCCGGCGCGAAAACGCGCCCCGTGAACCAGCCTGCCGTTGCAGAAAATCGCCCCGCCGATCCCGGTGCCGATGGTCAGTACCAGAAAGTTATCGATATCCTTCGCCTTGCCCTGCCAGCGCTCCGCCAGCAGCACGCAGTTAGCGTCATTCTCGACGGTGACCGGTAAACCCGTTTTCGCCTCAAGCCAGCCTTTCATTGCGAACTGGTCGAAGCGGCGAATGGCCCCGCCCATCTCAATAAAGCCGGTATGCGGATTAACATACCCCGGCGCGCTGATGGCGATCCCCTTAAGCCCGGGATGGGCCGTTACCCAGTTCAGCATCTGCGCAAGAATGGCGTCACCGTCGCTGTTCCTGATGGCGGCCTTATCCGTTTGCAGTAGCTCTCCCTGCGCTGTCGCAATGCCCATTTTTAACGCGGTGCCACCGATATCAAATGCGGCGATGTTCATGGCCTTCATTCCTCCTAAATGAAACTGAAACCGGTTTCATTTCATGATGTTCATTCCCTAAACCGCATGCAAGCAGATCGCCGAAACCGGTTTCATTTTCGTGAACGGAGTCAAGTTTGCGCGCCGCCGGGGGCGGAGCAGAAAAAAAGATCCTCGCGCCGAGAATAGGCTCGCAAACGTTTGCCTGGACTGTTAGAATTGCGCCGATTTTTCTTACTAGCTATGCAATCGCGTGGGGACTTGAGCCGTGACCAACAAAACTTCTCTCAGCTACAAAGATGCCGGTGTTGATATTGACGCAGGTAATGCGCTGGTTGACCGAATCAAAGGTGTGGTGAAAAAAACCCGCCGCCCGGAAGTGATGGGTGGTCTGGGTGGCTTCGGCGCACTGTGCGCGCTGCCGCAAAAATATCGTGAACCTGTTCTGGTCTCGGGTACTGACGGTGTAGGCACAAAACTGCGCCTGGCGATGGATTTAAAACGTCACGACACGATCGGTATCGATCTGGTCGCGATGTGTGTAAACGACCTGGTGGTACAGGGCGCTGAGCCGCTGTTCTTCCTCGACTACTACGCGACAGGCAAACTGGATGTGGATACCGCAGCCAGCGTGATCAACGGTATTGCCGAAGGCTGTCTGCAGTCTGGCTGCGCGCTGGTTGGCGGTGAAACCGCAGAAATGCCAGGCATGTATCACGGCGAAGATTATGACGTCGCAGGCTTCTGCGTGGGTGTGGTAGAAAAATCAGAAATTATCGACGGCAGTAAAGTGGCTGATGGTGATGTGCTGATTGCGCTGGCCTCCAGCGGCCCGCACTCTAACGGCTACTCGCTGGTGCGTAAAATCCTCGAAGTAAGCGGTTGCGACCCACAAACCACCGAACTTGAAGGTAAACCTCTGGCTGACCATCTGCTGGCACCGACCCGCATCTACGTGAAAAACGTGCTGGAGCTGATTGAGAACGTTGACGTTCACGCCATTGCCCACCTGACCGGTGGCGGCTTCTGGGAAAACATTCCGCGCGTACTGCCGGACAACACCCAGGCAGTAATCGACGAATCGTCCTGGCAGTGGCCAGCTGTCTTTAACTGGCTGCAAACCGCGGGCAACGTGAGTTCTCACGAAATGTACCGCACCTTTAACTGTGGCGTAGGTATGGTGATCGCCCTGCCAGCGAGCGAAGCGGATAAAGCCGTTAAGCTGCTGACGGACAAAGGTGAAAACGCGTGGAAAATCGGTATTATCAAAGCTTCCGATTCCGAACAGCGTGTGGTCATTGAATGAAAAACATCGTGGTGCTCATTTCCGGCAACGGAAGCAATTTGCAGGCCATCATTGACGCCTGCAAACAGAAGAAAATCAATGGCACCATTCGGGCAGTATTCAGCAACAAGGCCGACGCGTTCGGCCTTGAGCGCGCCCGGGAAGCAAACATTCCCGCGCACGCGCTGGAGGCCAGTCAGTTCGCCGGCCGTGAAGCGTTTGACCGCGAGCTGGTTCAGGAGATTGATGCCTACGCGCCGGACGTTGTGGTGCTGGCGGGGTATATGCGCATCCTGAGCCCGGCGTTTGTCGGGCACTACGCCGGGCGTCTGCTGAATATCCACCCTTCGCTTCTGCCGAAATATCCCGGCCTGCACACCCATCGTCAGGTGCTGGAAAACGGCGATGAAGAGCACGGGACCTCGGTGCATTTCGTGACCGATGAGCTGGACGGCGGACCAGTGATCCTGCAGGCGAAAGTCCCGGTCTTTGACGGCGACACCGAAGACGACATCACCGAACGGGTGCAGAGCCAGGAACATGCCATTTATCCACTGGTGGTCAGCTGGTTTGTCGACGGGCGTCTGGCGATGCGCGACGGTGCTGCCTGGCTGGATGGCGTGAAACTGCCCCCGCAGGGTTACGCGGCCGAAGAGTAGTCTGTTCTGTCGGGTGGCGCAGCAGCGCGTACCCGACCAACAAAGCGCATTACCCGATATTCCCTTCTCCAACCTTCTAAAATCTCCAACAAAAAAATAACTGTCATACTTTTCTGGCACTGTTGGACATATCGTGGAAATGCTCGCCATAATAAGGACGAGACGGATTTACCACGTCCTGTGATTGAACTGGAGTGTGAGCTGTAATGGGTCAGGAAAAGTTATATATCGAGAAAGAGCTAAGCTGGTTAGCATTCAACGAACGCGTACTCCAGGAAGCGGCGGACAAAAGCAACCCGCTTATTGAGCGCATGCGTTTTTTGGGCATTTATTCCAACAACCTTGATGAGTTCTACAAGGTTCGCTTTGCCGAGCTGAAACGGCGGATCATCATCAGCGAAGAGCAGGGCTTAAACTCTCACTCTCGCCATCTGTTAGGCAAAATTCAGTCCCGCGTGTTGAAAGCCGATCAGGAATTTGACGGCCTCTATAACGAGTTGCTGCTGGAGATGGCACGCAATCAAATCTTCCTGATTAACGAACGTCAGCTCTCCGTTAACCAACAAAACTGGCTGCGCCACTACTTTAAACAGTATCTGCGCCAGCACATCACCCCTATTCTGATCAACCGCGAAACCGATCTGGTGCAGTTCCTGAAAGATGACTACACCTACCTGGCGGTGGAAATTATTCGCGGTGAATCCATCCGTTACGCGCTGCTGGAGATCCCGTCCGACAAGGTGCCACGTTTTGTGAACCTGCCGCCGGAAACCCCGCGCAGACGCAAACCGATGATCCTGCTGGATAACATCCTGCGCTACTGTCTGGACGATATCTTCAAAGGCTTCTTCGATTACGACGCGTTAAACGCCTACTCGATGAAGATGACCCGGGACGCCGAATATGACCTGGTGCACGAGATGGAAGCCAGCCTGATGGAACTGATGTCCTCCAGCCTCAAGCAGCGTCTGACGGCCGAACCGGTGCGCTTTGTCTATCAGCGTGATATGCCAGACGCGATGGTGGAAATGCTGCGCGACAAGCTGACTATCTCGCGCTATGACTCCATTGTGCCGGGCGGTCGTTACCATAACTTTAAAGACTTTATTGGCTTCCCGAACGTCGGCAAAGCCAATCTGGTGAATAAACCACTGCCGCGCCTGCGTCATCTCTGGTTCGATAAGTTCCGTAACGGTTTCGATGCCATCCGCGAACGCGACGTCCTGCTCTACTATCCGTATCACACGTTTGAACACGTGCTGGAGCTGCTGCGTCAGGCCTCCTTTGACCCGAGCGTGCTGGCAATCAAAATCAATATTTACCGCGTGGCGAAAGACTCCCGCATCATCGACGCGATGATCCACGCCGCGCACAACGGCAAAAAAGTAACCGTGGTGGTTGAGCTGCAGGCACGTTTCGACGAAGAGGCCAATATCCACTGGGCGCGCCGTCTGACGGAAGCAGGTGTCCACGTTATCTTCTCCGCCCCGGGGCTGAAAATTCACGCCAAGCTGTTCCTTATTTCCCGTAAAGAGGGTGACGACGTGGTGCGCTATGCCCACATCGGTACCGGGAACTTTAACGAGAAAACCGCACGAATTTATACCGACTACTCGCTGCTGACCGCCGACGCGCGCATCACCAACGAGGTGCGCCGGGTGTTCAACTTTATTGAGAACCCGTACCGCCCGGTGAGCTTCGATTATCTGCTGGTGTCACCGCAGAACTCGCGCCGCCTGCTGTACGATATGATCGACAAAGAAATTGCCAACGCCCAGAAAGGCTTGTCGTCCGGCATCACGCTGAAGCTCAACAATCTGGTCGACAAAGGTCTCGTGGACAGACTCTATGCGGCGTCCAGCTCCGGCGTTCCGGTTAACCTGCTGATCCGCGGCATGTGCTCCCTCATCCCGGAACTGGAAGGCATCAGCGATAATATTCGCGTCATCAGCATTGTAGACCGCTACCTGGAGCACGATCGGGTCTATATTTTCGATAATGCGGGAGATAAACAGGTCTATCTCTCTTCGGCAGACTGGATGACGCGCAATATTGATTATCGAATTGAAGTCGCAGCGCCACTGCTGGATCCGCGCCTGAAACAGCGTATTCTCGACATTATCGAGATTCTGTTTAGCGACACGGTGAAAGCGCGCTATATCGACAAAGAACTCAGTAACCGCTATGTACCGCGCGGCAACCGCCGCAAAGTGCGGTCGCAACTGGCGATTTACGACTATATCAAATCACTCGAGCAACCCGATTAACCTATGCCGATAAATGATAAGACCCCACGACCACAGGAATTCGCCGCGGTCGACCTTGGTTCTAACAGTTTCCACATGGTCATCGCCCGTGAGGTGGATGGCGCGCTGCAGATCATCGGTCGTCTGAAGCAGCGCGTACACCTGGCAGATGGTCTTGATGAACGCAGCATGCTCAGCGAAGAGGCGATGGAGCGCGGCCTGAACTGCCTGTCGCTGTTTGCCGAACGCCTGCAGGGCTTCTCACCCTCCAGTGTCTGCATTGTGGGAACGCATACCCTGCGCCAGGCGCTGAATGCCCCTGAATTCCTCAAGCGTGCGGAAAAAGTGATCCCCTACCCCATTGAGATCATCTCCGGTAACGAAGAGGCGCGTCTGATTTTTATGGGCGTTGAGCACACGCAGCCGGAAAAAGGCCGCAAGCTGGTGATTGATATCGGCGGCGGCTCCACAGAGCTGGTCATTGGCGAAGACTTTGAACCGCGTCTGGTGGAAAGCCGCCGTATGGGCTGCGTCAGCTTTGCGCAGATGTATTTCCCGGGCGGCGCGATCTCGCGGGAAAACTTCCAGCGGGCGCGCATGGCCGCCGTTCAGAAGCTGGAAAATCTGGCCTGGCAGTACCGTATCCAGGGCTGGAACGTCGCGCTGGGAGCCTCGGGCACCATCAAAGCGGCCCATGAAGTGCTGCTGGCGATGGGTGAAAAAGACGGTTTTATCACCCCCGAACGCCTGACGTTGCTGACCGAAGAGGTGCTGAAACATAAAAGTTTCGACGCGTTAAGCCTGCCGGGTCTTTCCGACGAGCGTAAAGCGGTGTTTGTACCGGGGCTGGCTATCCTGTGCGGCGTATTCGATGCGCTGGCCATTAAGGAGCTGCGTCTCTCTGACGGCGCGCTGCGTGAAGGCGTGCTGTATGAGATGGAAGGCCGCTTCCGCCATCAGGATATTCGCAGCCGCACCGCGCAAAGCCTGGCAAACCAGTACAACATCGACCGCGAACAGGCGAAGCGGGTGCTGGAAACGACCGTTCAGATGTACGATCAGTGGCAGGAGCAGAATCCAAAGCTTGCCCATCCGCAGCTTGCCGCCCTGCTGAAATGGGCCGCGATGCTACACGAAGTGGGGCTGAACATTAACCACAGCGGCATGCACCGTCATTCCGCCTACATTCTGCAAAACAGCGATTTGCCGGGCTTCAACCAGGAGCAGCAAACCATGATGGCGACGCTGGTGCGCTATCATCGCAAAGCCATTAAGCTCGACGATCTGCCGCGCTTCACGCTGTTCAAGAAAAAGCAGTTCCTGCCGCTTATTCAGCTGCTGCGTCTGGGCGTGCTGCTGAATAACCAGCGTCAGGCCACCACCACGCCGCCTACGCTGAAACTCAAAACGGATGACCATCACTGGACGCTGAGCTTCCCGCACGACTGGTTTAGCCAGAATGCGCTGGTTCTGCTGGATCTGGAAAAAGAGCAGCAGTACTGGGAAGCGGTCACCGGCTGGCTGCTCAAAATCGAAGAAGAGAGCGCCGACGTCGCGGCGTAACGGCTCAGGCGTCCGTCAAGGACGCCTCTGCCTCCAGCAGTGAATCAAGTGCCACCGGCCGACCTATCAGATAGCCCTGCACATAGTCGATACCGAGCGCGTGAACCGCGCTACGTATCTCTTCGGTCTCCACATATTCCGCAACCACCAGCATCTTTTTCATTCGCGCTAAATGGCAAATAGAGGCCACAATCTGGTAATCCAGGCTGTTGCTGACGATATTGCGAATAAAGCTGCCGTCAATCTTGAGGATGTCTGCGTCCACGCTTTTCAGCCGCGCATAGCTTGCATAGCCGGTACCAAAATCATCTATCGCAATGCGTACGCCCATTTTTTGTAGCTGCCGGAGGGTATGCATCGCCTGCTCCGCGCTGCCGAAGGTACTGCACTCGGTCACCTCGAAGATCAACTGCCACGCCTCCACGGCGTATTTATTCAGAAGACGGCTCACCTCCAGCGGGAACTGAACCCGACAAACGGTTGAGGGCGCAAGATTAATGGCAAAGCGCTGGCCGGGCAGCCTGTCACGGTGTTCGGCCAGGAAACACAGCGTGCGCTCCAGCACCCACAAATCGACCCGCGACGACAGGCCAAACTCCTGAGCGACGGGCAGGAACCGATCGGGAGTAAGTAACGCGCCGTCCGCATCCGGCATCCGCAGCAGCACTTCATGATAGCGATCGCCACGCAGGCCGCGAACGGGCTGCGCCAGCAGGGTGAATTCGTTGTTGTCGAGCGCCTTTTGCAGGCGGCTCATCATCGCGATTTTATCCTTCAGGCTGCGCTGCAGATGGACAGCACCACGCTGCTGAAGGTTTTCCGGGTGGTTGGTTGAGAGCGACAGATCGGCAATAACCCCTAACTCCCCCAGCACCAGATAGAGATGGTTCACGGGTGAGCGCACATAGCAGTAGCTCATGCCCACCTGCGGCTGAAGCGGCATGCCATCCCAGATAAAACGGAACTGTTTGATATGCTCATCCAGGGTCTCGATTCGCTGCTGGTGCGATTCCGCGTTGAGTCGCACCGCCAGATCATACCCGGTAAGGTGATACACCCGCTCATTGGGCTGGAGTGTGCCATTAACCCACTGTGCCAGCTGCTGTTTGTACAAAATTCGCAGCAGCACGCCATAATTTCGGCCCAGCACTTCCAGTTCAGGAATACGCAGTAAACAGAGCGCCGACCACGGGTTCCGGGCCAGATCGCGTAACAACGCACGCAGGTTAGGCATATGGACAACCGGGTCGAGGAGCGCCAGCCTGCGGGAGCGCTTATTCACGGTACGCTGGCGGGTCGACAGCATCGACATATAGACCACCACAAACGAGAAGACCAGGTAGCTGGAAGAGGTGATCGCCAGTTGAATGTCGTAGCCCTGATTCACAGGGATATAACGGTAAAAATAGTGAATAGAGACCAGCAGGACCGGCGTCCAGATGAGGGATGTCAGCCTGTAACCAAAGCGCATCGCGCCCCAGAGCATCACCGGCATCAGGAGCGACAGCGTGTAGTTAGTGGTGAAGATAGAGCTGTTCTCATTCATTGGTATCAGCAGCAACAGCAGCAGCCCGCCCAGTATGATCAACCAGACCAGAAACTCGATGAGCGTCACCTTTTTATCTATCTGCGCGCGGCTCTGTGAAATCAATGCCCTGAAGTAACGCGGATGGCGAATCAGCCGGATTATCAGGTAACTCAGCGGTACGCCCGTTAAGCCGCTGACCAGCAGCGCCTGATAGTTGATCAGCGTGTGAATATTAAGCGGGTTCAGCCCCGCCAGGCTCTGGCGACTCTCATACACGCCCAGATAAACCGCAAACTGAAACAGCACCAGAAACAGCGTTGCCGGACATAACACCTGCCAGAAAATGCGCTGCGCCATCAGCCGTATATCGCCGTAAGCCGTCATATTGCGTCTGGGGGCAAAAACGCGATAACCGCCCCAACTCAGCACTAAGGGAATAATAAAATGGAAGATCCCGGCAACGGTTTCAAACAGCCCAACTTGCGGGTAATAGCGAATAAACAGCGACAGCACTATTCCGGGAATAGCCCCAATGCCGAAAAACAGCATTAAGGTGAGCAGGAAAAAGAGCGGCAGATAATAGAGTGCCACAATGCCGTCGCCCAGTTGCGTCAGGGTATTGGCCGCGCTCAGCACGGGCAGCAACACCACCGGTAAAATAAGCGGCAGCGCCCACCAGCGGTCTTTATTCTGTTTCAGGAAAGCAATAGTGTTCATAGATGCCCGGTTAAACCCCTTTCTCCTGAGGGAAAATGAAGACAGGCATCCGACCTGACGTACGTGCTGCCCGCTAACACCCGGGGCAAACAGTATGGAGGAGGGATTTTAAATACCACTGCGGGGAATCCGTTGACTTAAATCAAACTATTTAATTCAAAATTTCCTTTCTTCTGTTTTTTTCCGGTTAATTTTCTTCGTGTTATCAATATCGTAAATGCAATTATTATTTTTAATAACATCGGTTAATGTATATGTTGACGGTTATTTACACATCGCAGAATTGACCCACCCTTCCCGCTGTGCCTTAATATCCGCGTCGCCCAAAAGGGTATGTCCAGGAAAAACACAGTGAGTCAGGCCACACGTATGCGAAAACGACATCGATTTAACACTCGAATGACCCGCATCATATTGCTAATCAGCTTCCTGTTTTTCTTTGGCCGCTTCGTTTATTCCTCCATTGGTGCCTGGTATCACCATCAGGACAAACTCCAGTCGCAGCAAACGGGTCTGGTGGTCGACGCACCCGTGCGCTAGTCAGAATGTCGGGCTTCCCTGCCCCTGGCAATTAAAGCACGAATCCACCGTCAATCGTCAGGCTCGCGCCTGTCATATATCCAGACTCTTCTCCAGCAAGCCATGCGGCAAGTGATGCGATCTCCTCAGGCTGCCCAATGCGTTTTAAAGGGATATGTGCAGTGATCTGCTCCGCCATTCCGGCCGTCATATCCGTGGCGATGGGGCCGGGCTGGATATTGTTAATTGTGATCCGCTTCGGAGCCAGATCCAGCGCCAGGTTTTGCACCATGGCTGCCACCGCAGCTTTACTCATCGCATAAACGCTACTACCCGCATGCCCGGTTCGCACAGCGGTATTGCTGCCAATGGTGATCACCCTTCCCCCTTCCCTCATTCGTTTAACTGCCGCCTGCACAGAGAGGAAAACGCCGCGCACGTTCACCGACAGCGTGGCATCCAGATCGTCCACTGAATAATCCTCAAGCATACCCAGCCGCAGTACGCCTGCGTTCACTACGGCAACATCCAGCCTGCCGTAATGGTTGATCGTGGCATCAACCGCAGCCTGAATTGCAGTTGCATCTGCGCTATCAGCGTTAATCACCAGCGCCACCCCGCCCGCATCAGTAATGGATGAGACCAGTGCATTAGCCCGGTCCGGACGTGATACCCATGTCACGGCAACGCGATATCCTTCCTTCGCCAGCCGTGCCGCTATAGCCGCACCAATTCCACGTGCGCCGCCGAAAATCAACGCAACTTTTTCGCTATTCATGATGTTTTCTCCGGGAAATCTCCGCATCTGATAGATGCGCCTGAAGACACCATGCCAGCAAACTTCTCGTCATGCCCGGGGGAAATGTATCGCACTGTATCTCCCTCATCTGGCTTACGCATCGATACAAAAATCCCGCATCAGCAAACAGACGCGATACATAAAAATGGTCTGCTGTCTCTCGTGACATGACCCCACGAGGAGAGACCAAAATGATTCGCCAGCATCTGTTGCTTCCTTTACTCGCGCTGACGTCTTCCGTCTGCGCCGCGCCCTTGAGCGGCCTCAGCGCCGCCGACGTCAACGGTCCGGCTGCCGTTGCCCCGCTTGAGCAGCCCCAGCCACCCGCCAGGCTGATTGTCGATCCGCCGCTGGCAGGCCCGCTGAGTAAGGGGGCTGTCTTTATTCAGTACCGTGTTGAAAACCTGCGCATTGAACCTGTCTTTGGACCCGACGCGCTGAAAGTCACTCCGCGCATCGGCCATATTCACGTTGTGGTGGATGACGCGCCCTGGCACTGGGCGGACACCAGCGGTGAGCCGGTGATTCTGGTGGGACTACCCGCCGGAAAACATAAGGTGACCATTATCCTGGCCGACCCGACGCATAAGCCTCTCGACCATAAAACCCTTGAATTCACCGTGCCGCCGCATGCGCCGGTCCACCATTTCTGAGGAGCCTGAAGATGAAAACATTATCGATACTGACGGCGGGTCTGCTGGCGATGTCGGCCAGCGCCTTTGCGCAGAGTGAAACCAGCGTGGTGCTGGTGCATGGCGCCTTTGCCGACGGCAGCAGCTGGAACAAGGTGATTTCCCTTTTGCAGAAACGCCACACCGAGGTAATAGCCGTCCAGCTGCCGCTGACCTCACTAAAAGATGATGTAGCAGCCACCCGGCGCGCCATCGCTCGTGCACACGGGGACGTGGTACTGGTAGGTCACTCCTGGGGCGGCACCGTGATTAGCGAGGCCGGCAACGATGCGCGGGTGAAATCATTGGTGTATGTGGCGGCGTTCGCGCCGGACGCCGGTCAGTCAACGGCAGAGCTGGCGAATAGCTACCCGGCGCCCCCGGGGAGCGCGGGTATCGCGAAAACCGCGGACGGCTTTTTATACCTGCCGCCTGCGTCGGTCAGTAAGGACTTCGCACCGGATGTGAAACCGGGTGAACAACAGATCATCGCCGCCACACAGGGGCCAATAAAGGGCGATGCGTTTGGCGAAAAGGTCACTCGCGCGGCGTGGCACGCGAAGCCGAGCTGGTATGTGGTAAGCAAGAACGACCGGATGATCAATCCTGAGCTTGAACGCGCGATGGCGAAGGCCATCCACGCGAACACCACCGAGGTCGCGGCGAGCCACGTATCGATGGTGAGCCAGCCGGAAGCCATTGCCCGCACGATTGAGCAGGCGAGGCAGATGCACTGAAGACAATTCGGCCAGCGGCGCTGTGCTTGCGCGAGCCTACGGTTTCGTAGGTCGGGTCAGCGCAGCGCCACCCGACAAGAAAGGCCGCTTCAGCCCCCATTCTCTGCGGGATAATCCCGGTTAATCCACGCGTGGTCCTCTTCCCACGTGAACATCCATTTGCGCACCGGCCCGGCCATCACGTTGAGGTAGTAGCTGTCATACCCCGCCATGGTTGCCACCGGGTGGTAGCCCTTCGGCACCATCACCACGTCACGGTTGTAGACCGCCATGCATTCATCCAGCGTTCTGTCGTCAGTGTAGACCCGCTGCATGCAGAACCCCTGCTCCGGGTTGAGGCGATGGTAATAGGTCTCCTCCAGATACGTCTCCTGGGGCGGATTATCCGTGTCGTGCTTATGGCTCGGGTACGAGCTGGTGCAGCCTTCGTTGGTCCAGACCTCCACCACCAGCAGGCTGTCAGCCGGTTTGTCTTCCGGCAGAATGTTGTGCACATAGCGCTGGTTATGGCCTTTGCCGCGCGCTTCAGCGTCGATATCCTGCGGTGCAATCAGCCGCGTCGGCCAGCTACCTTTACCCGGAGCGGCACAAACCGCCAGTTCCAGCTTCGTGAGCGCCTTCACCTGCACCGTCTCCTGCGGGGTAACGTACACCGCCCACGGCTTGATGCGCTCGAACGGGCTCATCCGCTCGCCAATATCGTTAAACTGCTCGGAAGGCGTGCTGATGGAGGCACGCCCGGCCACCAGCACCAGACAGCGCTCTTCGCTGACGGCGGGCAGCGTCAACTGCTGCCCCTCCTGCAACTCATAGGCCTCAAAGCCAACATATCCCCACCCGGCGCGTTCCGGCGTGACGGACTGGGTCCGCCCTTCATCGTTCGGCTGTTGCCAGCGTGATAGCAGACGTGACATATCACCTCCTCAGATAAGCCCGGCGTCGCGCGCCAGACGGCTCAGGTTGTTATACCCCAGACGGGCATAGGTCAGCGGATGGGCAATCGCCGGATCCTGCTCCGCCTCCACCACCAGCCAGCCGTGATAATCCTGCGCTTTCAGCAGTTGCATGATCGGCGGATAATCCACGCAACCGTCGCCCGGCACGGTAAATACGCCGCTCAGCACCGCATCGAGGAAGCTGGTTTTGCGGTTTTTGACATCCGCCAGCACGTCGGCACGCACATCTTTGCAGTGAACGTGGTTGATGCGCGACGCCCAGCGCTGCGCCACCGCCAGCGGATCGGCCCCGGCAAAAGTCAGGTGACCGGTGTCCAGCAGCAACCCGACCTCTTCGCCAGTATGGGTCATCAGGTTGTCCACGTCGTCGGCGGACTCAATCACCGTCCCCATATGGTGGTGATAGGCAATCTGCACCCCCTGCTGCTGAGTGTAGCGGGCAAATTCCGTGAGCTTCTCGCCATACTCCTTCCAGCGTGCCTGCGGGAAGCGCGGGCGCAGATGCACCGGCGTCTGCTGCTCGCCGTGAATGCAGCCGCTCACCTCCGCAAATACCAGCACCTTTGCCCCCAGCTCACGCAGCAACGTCAGGTGGGACTGCACGGCGGCAATCTCCTCTTCCACGCTGCGCTCCAGCAGTCGGCCGGAGTACCAGCCAGAGACCAGCTGCAGATCGTGGCGCTGCAAAATAGGGCCAAGCAGGCGCGCTTCACGCGGGAATTTGTTGCCCAGTTCGAAACCGGCAAAACCGGCCTCTTTCCCCTCGCTCAGACAGGTCTCCAGCGGCGTTTCGGCACCAAGGGAAGGCAGATCGTCGTTAGTCCACGTCAGGGGGTTAATGCCTAATTGCACACTCATTGTCGTCTCCATTATGCGTGTCCGCGCTCGCGCCACCAGGCGATAAGCTGCAGGTAATTGTCCCGGATGCGCGCCACCAGCTGCGCATCGTCAATATCGTGTTTCAGCCATGCGCGGGAAGCTTCGCCAAACAGCGTGCGCCCCACGGCAAATCCTTTCACCAGTTCGTGCCCTGCCGCGGCGTTAAACCCGGCACGCAGCTGCTCGGCAGGCGCATCCAGCCCGAGGATCACCACCCCACGACAGTGCGGATCCCGGCGCTGGATAATCTCGCTCAGTGCCGTCCAGCCATCGGACGTCAGCGGCGGCAATTTCCACCAGTCCGGGTAAATACCCAGGTTGTAGAAGCGGGAGATGGCACGCAGATAAAGTTCATCGCTGCGCGGCATGCTGGCGGGCAATATCACCTCCAGCAGCAGCTCATGCCCGGACTGGCAGCAGGCGTGGTAGACCTCGGCAATTTTCTGCTCCTGCTCCAGGCGCAGGCCGTGGGCATCTTCCGGGTGGAAAAAGACCAGGCACTTCACCACATGCTCCTGCGGCCAGCTGATAAGCTGTGTGCCGATGTTGCCGTGCTCCATCTCCAGCGGACGGGAGCCCGGCAGCTCAATGGGTCGCCCGATCCACCACCCTTCACCGGTAATGGCGTTGAGCGCGTCCTGACCAAACGTACCGTCGCACAGCAGGCCCGCTTTGCCTGCCAGCCCGGCACGGCTCGCCGCCTCGCGGCTGGCCTGCAGGATCAGCTGCTTGAGCGCCGGAATACGTTTGAGCGACGCCCCGCACTGCAGCGCCATATCTTCAAGCTGGCTGCGGTGATCGAACGCCATTACGCACAATTCCGGCCATTCGCGGCGACGGGTGGTGACCCGGTGCAGATGGTTCAGACGCGGGTCGAGATCCGGGCGTGGAACGAGCGCGGCGCGCGCGAGATAGTCATCCAGCTCAATTTTGCTCGGCATCGCCGGGGCGCAGCCGTGGCGCGAGACCACCAGCGCGCCGCAGGCGTTGGCATAGCGGCACGCCTGCTCCCAGCCCTCGTCGTTCAGGTAGCCGCGCAGCAGGCCAGACATAAAGGCATCGCCCGCGCCGAGGACGTTCAGCACCTCCACGCGCACGCCGGTCACCGTCAGGCCGTCATCCAGACGGGCCGGAATGGCACCGGTATAGACCGAACAGCCAAGCGCGCCGCGTTTGCAGACCAGCGTGGCCTGGCTCACGGCACGCACTTGCGCCAGCGCCAGCAGGGTGTCCGTGCTGCCGCCCGCAATGTGAAACTCCTCCTCGGTGCCGACAATAACGTCGAAGAGGTGCAGCACTTCCTGAAGTTCACGGGTGACCTGATCGGCCGCGATAAAGCGCGTTTCGCCGTCGCCTAAGGAGGTCAGCCCCCACAGCACCGGGCGGTAATCAATGTCCAGCACCGTGCGCACGCCGTGACGACAGGCATAGCCCAGCGCCGTCAGCACCGCCTCGCGGGTCTGCGGATGAGAAAGGTGAGTCCCGGTGATGGCAAGACACCGTGCGGAAGCGATGTAGTTTTCGTCCACATCGCTGGCCGTAATGGCCATATCCGCGCAGTTATCGCGATAAAAAATCAGAGGAAAGGTGTCCCGGTCTTTAATGCCGAGTAGCACCAGCGCCGTGAGGCGTGTTTTATCGGTGATCAGATGGCTGGTATCACAGCCCACCTGATTTAGCTCTTCGCGCAGGAATCGGCCCATATGCTCGTCGCCCACGCGCGCCAGCATCGACGAACGCAACCCCTGCCGCGCCGTGCCGTACGCCACGTTGCCGGACGAGCCGCCGAGATATTTGGCAAAGCTCGACACATCCTCCAGCCGCGCACCAATCTGCTGACTGTAGAGGTCTACCGCCACGCGGCCCATGCATATCACATCAAACTGCTTTTCCACGTTGATACCTCTTCAGACAATGTCATTCACGTTCAGCCAGCGGCCTTGCTGGTGTGAGAGTGCGATGGCGTCCAGCACGCGCGAGACCTTCCACCCCTCTTCAAAGTCCGGCCACATCGGTGCGTCGGCGGCAATGCCATCCACCAGGTCACGCACTTCCACCGTTTTTTGATCGTTAAAGCCAATACCGTGGCCTGCACCCATACAGAACGCGCCGTAGTCCGGGTGTGCCGGGCCAACCAGCAGCGTGCGGAATCCCTGACGGTTGACCGGATCGTCATGCAGATAGAGCTTCAGCTCGGCCATGCGCTCCTGAGTGAAGCTGATGGCGCCTTTCGTTCCGGTTACCACATACGACAACCCCATCTTGCGGCCGCAGGCGACGCGGGAGGTTTCAATCACACCCTGCGCCCCGCCCGCGAAACGTACCATCGCGTGGGCCTGATCCTCGTTTTCGACGGCAATCATCTCCGACGACCCGGCCTTCGCCGGACGTTCCGGGACCACAATCTTCAGGTCGCCGCAAACCTGCTCAATCTCCCCCACCAGGTACTGCGCCATATTGACGATATGCGCCGCCAGATCGCCCAGCGCCCCCAGCCCGGCAGTCTCTTTGAAGCAGTGCCAGTGAATGGGCGAAAGCGGGTCGGCCATGTAGTCTTCGTTGTGGGTGCCGTAGAAGTGGATCACCTCGCCTATTTCGCCGCGGGCGATAATCTCTTTCGCCAGCTGCGCCGTCGGGTTTTTCATGTAGTTGAAGCCCACCAGGGTTTTCACCCCTGCCCGCTTAGCGGCCTCGACCATCTCACGCGCGTCGTGGGCGTTCAGCGCCAGCGGTTTTTCCGAGTAAACGTGCTTGCCGTGGCGGATCGCCTCCAGCGCCATCTCTTTATGCAGATGGTTGGGCGAGCAAATATCCACTACATCAATGGCCGGGTCGGCCACCAGCGCCCGCCAGTCTCCCGTTGAACGGTTAAAGCCAAACGCCTGCGCGCGCTCTGCCGCCAGCGTCGGGTTTACCTCGGCCACCATCTCACGCACCAGCTTGCCGCGCAGGTTGAACACCGTCGGGGCCTGGGCATAGGCGATGGCATGCGCCTTGCCGATATACCCGGTGCCAATTAATCCAATACGAACCTCTTTCATCGTGATCCTCACAGTGCGCCGCGACGGCTCTTGGCGTAGGTGTCGAACGCCACCGCCAGAACGATAATTAACCCGGTGATAATCTGCTGGTAGTAAGCCGAGACGTTCATCAGCACCAGGCCGTTAATCAGAATGCCCATAATGATGGAGCCGATAATGGTGCCGCCGATGCGTCCGTAGCCGCCCATCAGCGAGGTGCCACCAATCACCACCGAGGCAATGACGCGCAATTCAAAGGAGATCCCGGCCACCGCCTCGGCGCTCCCCAGACGCGCGCTGAGAATAAAGCCCGCCAGCCCCGCCAGACAGCCAATCAGCACATAGACGCTGACCAGTACGCGCTTCACGTTCACACCCGCCAGACGAGCCGCCTCCGGGTTGCCACCGATGGCGTAAACGAAGCGCCCCCAGCGGGTTTTGTGCAGCGCCAGATAACCGCCAACGGCGACGATGGCGAAGATCCAGATCGGAATGGAGATACCGAGCAGCTCGCCCCGTCCCCACCAACGGTAGCCCTGATCGAAACCGGCGATTGGCGCGCCGTCGTTAATCACCAGGGTCAGGCCGCGCCAGATGGTCATCCCCCCGAGGGTGACGATGAACGGCGGCAGGCGCAGGCGGGTGACGCCCAGACCGTGCAGAAAACCAATCGCCGTGCCCATCGCCAGACAAATCCCCAGCCCTATCAGCCAGCTCATGCCGCCCCAGGCGTTCGGGTCGACGGTGGTAAAGTTGTCGCCTTTAATCACGTACGCCGCGGTCATGGCGCACACCGCCAGAATGGAGCCGACGGAGAGGTCGATCCCGGCGGTCAGGATGACGAAGGTCATCCCCACGGCCATGATCCCGTAGATGGAGACTTCGGTCAGGATGTTGAAAATGTTGCGTTCCGAGAAAAAATTGCTGTTCTGCGACTGGAAGAAGATCAGCAGCAGGATCATGAAAATCAGCACCCCAAAGCGCTCGAAGAAGGCGATGGGATCGATGCGTCCGGCGCGTTTGACCGGGGCCTGCGTTTTAGAAATCATCTGCGTCATGAGAAACTCCGTTATGCCGCGTTCAGGGCGTTGTGGTTGATGGCCATCATCGTCATCAGCCGCTCTTCGTTGGCATCATCGCCGTGGATCTCGCCGGTAACCCGGCCTTCGCTCAGGGTGATGATCCGGTCGGACACCGCCATCACTTCAGGCAGATCGGAGGAGATCACAATCACCGCCACGCCCTTTTTCGCCATGTCAAACAGCACCTGGTGCACTTCTGATTTGGTCCCCACGTCGATGCCACGCGTTGGCTCATCGACGATCAGCACCCGCGGGTTGAGCGCCATGCAGCGCGCGAGGATCACTTTTTGCTGGTTACCGCCGGAGAGCTTGCGCACCTCCTGCGCACTGTTGACCATCTTGATCTGCAGCGCCTGGCGGTAGGACTCAATCAGATCGTCCTCTTTGCGGGTATTGACGAACCAGCGCCAGTGCAGCAGTGACGAAAGGCAGGAGAGCGACAGGTTGTCGCGAATCGACAGCCCCAGCACCGCCCCCTCTTTTTTGCGATCTTCCGGCACCAGCGCCACGCCCTGATCGAGGGCATACAGCGGGTCGCGCGGCTGGTACGGCACGCCGTCAAGCTCAAAGCTGCCAGAGGTAAACGCGTCTGCGCCAAACAGGCAGCGGGCCACTTCGGTGCGTCCGGCCCCCACCAGTCCGGCGATACCCAGCACCTCACCCGCGTGGACATGAAAGCTGATGTCATGCAGGGCAATACCGTGCGGATCCAGCGGCGGCTTTTCGCGGCTCAGCCCCTTCACGGCCAGACGGATGGGTTTATCCTCATGGTGGGTTTCGCTGGCGGGACGGCGGTTAAACGCCACGTCTCGCCCGACCATCAGGCGGATCAGCTGCTCTACGTTCGTTTCTGCCACCGCGCCAGTGCCGGTGAAACGGCCATCCTGGAAAACGGTGAAACGGTCGCAAAGCTGGAAAACTTCATGCAGGCGGTGCGTCACATAGATAATGCTCACCCCGCGGTTTTTAAGCTCCCGCACCACACGGTGCAGGCTTTCTACTTCGCTGTCGCTCAGCGCGGCGGAAGGTTCATCCATGATGATCAGCCTGGCGTTGAGGGTCAGTGCTCTCGCGATCTCGACCATCTGCTGCTGGGCCACGCTCAGGCGGGCAACGGGTGTGGTCGGCGCGACGTTCAGCTGCAGATAATCAAGAATGACCTGCGCCTCCTGGTTTACCGCTTTTTCATCGACGATCAGGTTCCGCTTGCGCGGCTCGCGCCCAAGGAACATGTTTTCCGCGACGGTCATGTTGGGCAGCAGGTTAAATTCCTGATAGATGGTGATAATGCCCTTGTTCTGTCGTTCCACCGGGGAGTCATCTACCGGCAGCGTTTCGCCGTTGAACCAGATCTCCCCGCGCGTTTGCGGCTGCGCGCCCGCAAGCGCCTTCAGCAGCGTGGATTTTCCCGCCCCGTTTTCCCCCAGCAGGGCGTGGATTTCTCCCGGCCCGACGGTCAACTGGGCATTACTCAGCGCCCAGACGCCGGAAAAGCTTTTCGCCAGCTCGGTCACTTTCAGTAAGGGTTGCGACATCAGTCTGCTCCTCCTCATGATGAGCCGCCAAAGGCGGCTCGGGACATATTAGTTACCGGCCTCACCGATACGCTCAGCCTGCTGCAGGTTCTCTTTGGTGATAAGCGTTGGCGGGTAGTCCGCGCCGGTGATGGCTTTCTTCTCACGCACGTTGGCCACCAGCTGGCTCATTGCCGTTTGCACCGCAAAGCCCGGGCGCTGATCCGCAGTCACCGCCAGCCAGCCGTCACGCACGCGAGCCAGCGCTTCAGGAACCGCATCAAAGCCAGTCACCAGTATTTCACCGGGCTTCACGCCCTGGCTCTGCAGGGCTTCAATCGCCCCCAGCGCCATATCATCGTTGGCAGAGAGGATCACCTGCGGGCGTTTCGGCAGTGACGGCAGAACGCTTTCTACAATGCGCATCCCTTCAGAACGCATCCAGTTGCCGGTCTGATCGGCGACGATCTTGTATTTATCGCCACCCGCTTTCAGGCTGTCGCGGATCCCTTTGGTGCGTTCGATGTTGGAAGAGGAGCCCGGCTGACCGGTGAGCAGAATGATCTCTGCCCCGTCGGGGAATTTGCTTTTCACGAAGTCGCCAATCGCCTGGCCGCCTTTGTAGTTATTGGCACCAAAGTGCGGCACTTTCTTCTGACTGTCGACGGAGCGGTCAAGGGTGACCACCGGCAGCTTCGCATCCTGAATTTCATCCACCGCGCTGGAGACCGCGTTCACGTCGTTCGGGGAGACGATGAACCCCTGCGCTCCGCGGGTGATGGCGTTTTCCAGGTCAGCCACCTGTTTTGGTGAACTGCCCTGCCCGTCCAGCACCTGCAACTTGACGCCCATCTCTTTTGCGGCTTTCACCGCCGTGCGCTGCATGTGAACTTCAAACGGCATCGCCAGGTTTGGCGTACTGAAAACAATTTGCTCGTTTTCGGCGAGGGCGGCCCCGGACGTCATGGCGATGAGGGCGGCTAAGATCAGCTTTTTCATTATTATGTCTCTCTGTGTAGGGTGGTTGTGTTTAGAGGACGATCTCGCGCTGGCTACGCAGCGACTCCAGCGCTTTATCCGCGAGGTACAGCGCACGTTCACCATCATCGCCGCTGCAGTCAGGCACCGCTTCGCCGCGCAATACCGCAACAAAGTGTTCCCATTCCGCGGCGTAAGCGGATTTGTAGCGCTGCAGGAAGAAGTGTTCCGGCAGCGCGCTGGTGCAGCCCTGTTTGCCGTAGTGCTGCACCTGATTTTCAAGAATATTGCCCGCGCAGAGCAGCCCTTCAGAACCGTGTAGCTCCAGGCGCTGGTCGTAGCCGTAAGAGGAGCGGCGGCTGTTGACGATGGTCGCCATTGCGCCGGAGGCATATTTCAGAACGATAAATGCGGTGTCGATGTCCCCCGCCTCGCCAATCGCCGGATCCACCAGGTTACTGCCCTGGGCATACACTGACACCGGCTCTTCACCCATGATGAAGCGCGCCATATCAAAGTCGTGAATGGTCATATCGCGGAACATGCCGCCAGAGACGCGGACATACTCCGCCGGTGGTGGAGACGGATCGCGGGAGATGATCAGCAGCGATTCCGGTTTGCCGATACGCCCGGCCTGGGCGTCGGTTTTCACACGGCGGAACTGCGGGTCAAAGCGACGGTTAAAGCCGATAAACAGCGGCACGTCGTACTCTTTGACTACTTTCAGGCAGTCACGCACGCGGGCGAGGTCGAGGTGTACCGGTTTTTCACAGAAGATGGCTTTGCCATGACGGGCGGCCATTTCAATCAGGTCCGCATGGGTATCGGTCGCCGAGGCGATCAGCACGGCATGAACGTCAGGGTCGGTCATCGCCTCAATCAGGCTCTGCTGGCGGGCCTGATACTGCGTGGCGAGACGGGTGGCAAATTCCTGATTCGGGTCAACCACGGACCAGAGTGTGGTCGCGCTGTGGCTGGCGATGTTAGCTGCATGTACCTGGCCAATTCGGCCAGCGCCCAGTAAAGCAATGTTAAACATAACGGCTCCCGGTGTTAGTGAATGCTGTGAACTAACGACCCTTTAAATAAAACATTTATTTCATTTTTATAAATAGTGAAAATTATGTTTTTGAGTGTGGGTTAACACTTTTGAGATGAATGAGATAAATTTTGTTATCAATCTCACAACATGGGAGGGAGGACATCTTCCCCTCACCCCGGCCCTCTCCCTCAGGGAGAGGGAGGGAAAACCGCACCGAACTATCCCCTCTCCCAGTGGGAGAGGGTTAGGGTGAGGGGAAAAAGAAAAATGAAATGAAAATTTCGTTAAGGCGGGAAATCTTAATACTGACGAGCTTTTTTCACCTGCGCCTGCGTCTGCGCCGCGGCTTCGCGCACGGCAGTAGACGCTGCTACCTGCGCATCGCCGGTTCGCCACCAGGAGGCGTAATCGTGGGTCATGGTCTTCGGCAGCACTTTGATGTCCAGCAGCGTCGGGCCTGGATGGGCGCGGGACGCCTCCAGCGCCGCCAGCAGGCTTTGCTCATCATGTACCCGCCACGCGCGACAGCCGTAGCTTTCCGCGTTTTGCGCGAAATCGACCTTCACCAGCGGCCCGTCAAGCTGCCCGGTCTGCGGGTTACGGTGGCGATTTTCCGTGCCAAAGCTTCCCATTCCATGTCCCATCTGCAGGTTATTAATGCAGCCAAAGCTGGCGTTATCAAACAGCAGAACGGTGATTTTAATGCCCTCCTGCACCGCGGTTTGCAACTCGGAGTGCAACATCATGTAAGAGCCATCCCCCACCATGGCGTAAACCGGTTGCCCGGGTCGGGCAAGCTTCGCGCCAAGCGCCGCCGCAATCTCGTAACCCATGCAGGAGTAACCGTACTCCAGATGATAGGTATCAGGCATTTTGACCTGCCAGAGGCGCTGTAAATCTCCCGGCAGCGAACCGGCTGCGCCAACCACGATGGCGTTATCTTCAACATGCTGATTAATCAGCCCCAGTACCCGCGTCTGGGTCAGGCAGGTGTTGAGCGTCTCGCCATATTCCGTCAGCTGGGCATCAAGATGGCCCGCCACTTCCGGTGCCTCGTCCGGGCGCCACTGGCGATCCCAGAGACGGCGGCACTCGTCATGCCAGGCGGCTTTCGCCTGCGCAATCTCCTCTCCCCAGCCGCTGCGATACTCCCTGAGCGAGTGGGTTAAGGCCTGCAGTCCGGTCCGGGCATCGGCAATCAGCGCGGTGGCGTCAAGCTTCAGGGCGTCAAACTCGGCCACGTTGAGCAGCAGAAACTCGACGTCCGGGTGGGAAAAGAGCGCCTTGGAGCCGGTGGTAAAATCGGTAAGACGTGTCCCCACGCCAATCACTAAGTCGGCCTGCGGCGCAAGCTGGTTGGCGGCCATTCCGCCCGTCACGCCCACCCCGCCCATATTAAGTGGGTGGTCACTTACCAGCGCCCCTTTTCCGGCCTGGGTTTCGGCAAACGGCAGATGCAGCGTCTCGACAAATTCGCGCAACGCCTCATGCGCGCCGGAGTAGCGTACGCCGCCGCCGCACACCACCAGCGGACGGCGTTTGCGCGCAATCAACGCCTGCGCCTGCGCCAGACGCTGCGGATCTGGCGGTCGACGCTCGATGTGATGCACGCGACGCGCGAAGAAGCTCGGCGGGTAATCCCAGGCTTCGCCCTGCACGTCCTGCGGCAGGCAAAGGGTTACCGCACCGGTATCTGCGGGGTCAGTGAGCGTTCGCATCGCGTTTAACATGGCGCTCATTAACTGCTCCGGGCGATTGATGCGGTCCCAGTAGCGGGAGACCGGGCGGAAGCAGTCGTTGGTGCTGATGCTGAGATCGTGATACTGCTCGATCTGCTGCAACACCGGGTCCGGCTGGCGGCTGGCGTAGATATCCCCCGGCAGCAGCAGCAGCGGAATACGGTTCGCCGTGGCGGTTGCCGCCGCGGTGATCATATTGGCGGCTCCCGGCCCGACGGAAGAAGTCACGGCGAAAATGCGCTGACGGCGATGCTGTTTGGCGAATCCCGTCGCCATGTGGGCGATGCCCTGCTCATTACAGCCCTGCATTACCTGCAGATGGCCCGGATCCTGTTCCAGCGCCTGGCCGATGCCCAGCACGTTGCCATGACCAAAAATGGTCGCCACGCCCTCCACGAAGGGTGTTTCAATGCCATCAATGCTGACGTACTGTTGATTAAGGAACCGGACCAGCGCCTGGGCCATGGTCATACGTTCGGTTTGCATAAAACCTCCT
Source organism: Enterobacter cloacae complex sp. 309I3 (assembly GCF_050031595.1). NCBI lineage: Bacteria > Pseudomonadati > Pseudomonadota > Gammaproteobacteria > Enterobacterales > Enterobacteriaceae > Enterobacter > Enterobacter cloacae complex sp. 309I3. Next base: position 3,603,693 of record NZ_JBLGWI010000001.1, read on the forward strand.
GTCAGCCCAGCGTCGGCATGGAGAACGCAGCGCCTGTCTCCTGCTGCATTTCCGGCCAGCGTGCGGTGACGGTTTTCATTCGGGTGTAGAAACGCACGCCGTCGTTACCGTGAACGTTGAGTGCGCCAAAAATCGAGCGCTTCCAGCCGCCGAAACTGTGGAACGCCATCGGCACCGGGATCGGCACGTTAACCCCTACCATGCCCGCCTGCACCTCTTCGCAGAAGCGGCGCGCGCAGCCGCCGTCGCGGGTGAAAATGGCTGAACCATTACCATATTCATGGCGGTTAATCAGATCCACCGCGCTGGCGTAATCTGCTACGCGTACCACAGAAAGCACCGGGCCGAAAATCTCTTCCTTATAGATCGTCATCTCCGGGGTGACGTTATCGAACAGCGTCGGCCCGACAAAATAGCCCTTCTCGTGACCCTGCACGCTAAAGCTGCGGCCGTCCACGCGCAGATTCGCCCCCTGCGCTTCCCCGCTGTCGATGTAGCCCAGCACCTTGCTGCGGTGCGCGGAGGAGATAAGCGGCCCCATTTCGTTTTCTGGCGTCTGGTCCAGCCCTGGCCCAACGCGCAGCGCGGCAATCTGTTTTTCCAGACGGGCGCAGAGGTCATCGGCGGTTTTATCGCCCACCGCCAGTACCACTGAAAGCGCCATACAGCGTTCCCCCGCCGCGCCGTAGGCCGCGCCCATAATGGCGTTGGTTGCCATCTCCATGTCGGCATCCGGCATTAAAATGCAGTGGTTTTTCGCCCCACCCAGCGCCTGACAGCGTTTGCCGTGGGCGGACGCGGTCTGGTAGATGTATTCCGCAATCGGCGTAGAGCCAACAAAGCTCACGGCCTGCACGCGCGGGTCGGTCAGGAGCACATCAACGGATTCTTTATCCCCCTGCACCACGTTAAACACGCCGTCCGGCAGGCCGGCCTCTTTCAGCAGTTTTGCCAGCGCGAGCGCCAGAGAGGGATCTTTTTCTGATGGTTTCAGCACGAAGGTATTGCCGGTCGCCAGCGCAATCGGGAACATCCACATCGGCACCATCGCCGGGAAGTTAAACGGCGTGATCCCGGCGCAGACGCCGAGCGGCTGCATCAGCGAGTGGCTGTCCACACCGGTGCCCACGTTGGCAGAGTGTTCACCCTTTTGCAGATGCGGAATGCCACAGGCGAACTCCACCACTTCCAGGCCACGGGTCAGCTCGCCTACCGCGTCGGAGAAGACCTTACCGTGCTCTTCGCTGATAAGACGGGCCAGACGTTCCATATTCTCTTCCAGCAGCGCTTTGAAGCGGAACATCACACGCGCGCGCTTAAGCGGAGAATGACGCGCCCACGCCGGAAACGCCTGCTGCGCGGCGGCAATCGCCTGCTCCGTTTCCTGTGCCGTACTCATCACCACCTGACGGATCTGCTCGCCGGTGGCCGGGTTGAAGATCGCCTGAACGCGCTGGCCTGAACCGGTGACACATTCGCCGTGAATAAAATTCGCTACCGTCTCCATCCTTAACCTCTCGCTGTTGATACGTGACTGTTACCTGAACACTGTGTACTGAACACTATATATGAAACAAATATTCCATTTTAAGTTGAAATAAAATAAATGATGATTATTGTGATCAAGGATGGATTTTTATGTTAACAGCCAACAACACTGACGCAGCGTGCGCTATTAAGGATTTTCAGGCGATGAAATGAGTGAAGTTTCTGTTTCATTTTTGCTGCCAGATGGATGGCCAACATTTAAAAGACGCGGTTTTGCGTTTAGAATCATAAGACTGTATTTGGGGGATAACATGACGACAGCAACCAGCCTGAACGAACTGCAGCAGCAAATCCGCGATCGCTACGATAGCCTGAGCAAGAGGCTGCAGCAGGTCTCCCGCTATGTACTGGATAATACGAACAGTGTGGCGTTTGATACGGTTGCGGTCATTGCCGAGCGTGCCGATGTGCCGCCCTCGACGCTAATCCGTTTTGCCAATGCCTTTGACTTTACCGGCTTCAACGAGATGAAACAGCTGTTTCGTATGAACCTGGTGGAGGAGACCGCCAGCTACAGCGATCGCGCGCGGCTGTTCCGCGAAATGGAGAGCGAAGCCGTGCCGGAAACGCCGCTCGATATCCTGCAGGAGTTTGCCCGCTCGAACGCGCAGGCGCTGCAGCAGCTGGCCGCCCGCGCCGAACCGGAGATGCTGGAGCGCGCCGTACAGCTTCTGGCCGACGCGGACACCATCTACATCGCCGGACTGCGCCGCTCCTTTAGCGTCGCTGCTTATCTCACCTATGCTTTAAGCCACCTGGAGTGCCGCCCGATTCTGCTCGACGGCATGGGCGGCATGCTGCGTGAGCAGATCAGCCGCATTAAGGCGCGCGACATTGTGGTGTCGATCAGCTTCTCGCCGTACGCGGAAGAGACGGTGATGGTCAGCGAAACCGCCGCCAGCGTCGGCGCGCGGCAGATTGTGATTACGGACAGCCAGATTAGCCCGCTGGCGACATTTAGCGATCTCTGCTTTGTGGTGAAAGAGGCGCAGGTGGATGCGTTTCGATCTCAGTCGGCAACGCTGTGCCTGGTGCAGTCGCTGGTGGTGGCGCTGGCGTATAGGTTGGGTGAAGGGAAGTAAGGAAATAAAAAACCCCCTGCGCAGGCAGAGGGTTTTGGTGTTAACTCAGAGGGGGATTATTCCCACTCAATCGTAGCCGGTGGCTTACCGCTGATGTCATACACCACGCGGGAAATACCGTTCACTTCGTTGATGATGCGGTTAGACACACGGCCTAAGAAGTCATACGGCAGGTGCGCCCAGTGCGCGGTCATGAAGTCGATGGTTTCCACCGCACGCAGGGAAACAACCCAGTCGTACTTACGGCCATCGCCCATAACGCCGACGGAGCGAACTGGCAGGAACACGGTGAACGCCTGGCTCACTTTGTTATACAGGTCAGCTTTGTGCAGCTCTTCGATGAAGATCGCGTCCGCGCGACGCAGCAGGTCGCAGTACTCTTTCTTCACTTCGCCCAGCACACGCACGCCCAGACCCGGACCCGGGAACGGGTGACGGTAGAGCATGTCGTACGGCAGACCCAATTCCAGACCGATCTTACGCACTTCGTCTTTGAACAGCTCACGCAGAGGTTCAACCAGACCCATCTTCATCTCTTTCGGCAGGCCGCCCACGTTGTGGTGAGATTTGATGACGTGTGCTTTACCGGTTGCGGATGCCGCAGACTCGATCACGTCAGGGTAGATTGTGCCCTGTGCCAGCCACTTCACGTCTTCCAGCTTCAGCGCTTCTTCGTCGAACACTTCCACGAAGACGCGGCCGATGATCTTACGTTTGGCTTCCGGATCGTTGACACCGGCCAGCGCGTCCAGGAAGCGCTGTTCGCCTTCCACGTGAACGATGTTCAGACCGAAGTGGTCACCAAACATGTCCATGACCTGCTGGGCTTCATTCAGACGCAGCAGACCGTTGTCCACGAATACGCAGGTCAGGTTTTTACCGATAGCGCGGTGCAGCAGCATCGCGGTTACGGAGGAGTCAACGCCACCGGACAGGCCGAGAATGACTTTGTCATCGCCAACCTGCTGACGGATGCGCTCAACGGCGTCGTCGATGATTTTAGCCGGGGTCCACAGCGCTTCACACTGGCAGATATCGCGCACGAAGCGCTCCAGCATGCGCATACCCTGACGGGTGTGAGTCACTTCCGGGTGGAACTGCACGCCGTAGAAGCGTTTCTCTTCGTTCGCCATAATCGCGAACGGGCAGCTTTCGGTGCTGGCAACGGTCACGAAGTCGGACGGGATAGCGGTCACTTTATCGCCGTGGCTCATCCACACGTCCAGCAGCGGTTTGCCGTCTGCGGTCAGGGAGTCTTCGATACCGCGCACCAGCGCGCTGTCGTTCACCACTTCAACCTGTGCATAGCCAAACTCACGCTCGTTAGAGCCTTCTACGTGGCCGCCCAGCTGCATTGCCATGGTCTGCATACCGTAGCAGACGCCGAATACCGGCACGCCCGCTTCGAACACATACTGCGGCGCACGCGGGCTGTTCTCTTCGGTGGTGCTTTCCGGGCCGCCGGACAGGATAATGCCGCTTGGATTGAATTCGCGAATCTGTGCTTCCGTGACATCCCACGCCCACAGTTCACAGTAAACGCCCAGTTCACGCACGCGACGCGCCACCAGCTGAGTGTACTGAGAACCAAAGTCCAGGATGAGAATGCGATGTTTATGAATGTTTTCCGTCATTGACGCTAATTCCGAGGCAAGTGAAACAAAAACAGAGCGCCCGGCATGAGCCGGGCGCGGAAACTTATCAGGAGCCCAGACGGTAGTTCGGGGACTCTTTGGTGATCGTCACGTCGTGAACGTGGCTCTCCTGGATACCCGCACCGCTGATGCGTACGAATTCCGCTTTAGTACGCAGCAGGTCAATGGTACCACAGCCGGTCAGACCCATACAGGAGCGCAGGCCGCCCATCTGCTGGTGAATGATCTCTTTCAGACGGCCTTTGTAGGCAACGCGGCCTTCGATACCTTCCGGCACCAGTTTGTCAGCAGCGTTATCGGTCTGGAAGTAACGGTCAGAAGAACCTTTAGACATCGCGCCCAGAGAGCCCATACCACGGTAAGATTTGTAAGAACGGCCCTGGTAGAGTTCGATTTCACCCGGGGATTCTTCAGTCCCTGCCAGCATGGAGCCAACCATCACCGCGGAAGCACCTGCGGCGATCGCTTTAGCGATGTCGCCAGAGAAGCGGATGCCGCCGTCTGCGATGACCGGAATACCGGTGCCTTCCAGCGCTTCAACCGCGTCAGAAACCGCAGTGATCTGTGGAACACCTACACCGGTCACGATACGGGTTGTACAGATGGAGCCAGGGCCGATACCCACTTTCACCGCGCTGCAACCTGCGTCAGCCAGCGCGCGAGCACCTGCGCCCGTCGCCACGTTACCGCCGATGATCTGCAGATCAGGATATTTCGCACGGGTGTCGCGAATACGTTGCAGAACGCCTTCGGAGTGGCCGTGGGAGGAGTCAATCAGCAACACGTCAACGCCTGCGGCAACCAGCGCATCAACACGCTCTTCGTTACCGGCACCTGCGCCAACCGCAGCGCCAACGCGCAGACGGCCATGCTCGTCTTTACAGGCGTTAGGTTTACGTTCTGCTTTCTGGAAGTCTTTAACGGTGATCATACCGCGCAGGTGGAAGTTCGCATCCACAACCAGCGCTTTCTCAACGCGTTTTTCGTGCATTTTTGCGAAGACGACATCACGCGCTTCACCTTCACGCACGGTCACCAGACGCTCTTTTGGTGTCATATATACGCTAACCGGCTGGTTCAGGTCGGTCACGAAACGCACGTCACGGCCGGTGATGATACCCACCAACTCGTTCTCTTCGGTCACCACCGGGTAACCGGCAAAGCCGTTACGTTCGGTCAGGGCTTTCACTTCGTGCAGGGTGGTGGTTGGCAGAACGGTCTGTGGATCGGATACGATGCCGGATTCATGCTTCTTCACGCGGCGAACTTCTTCCGCCTGACGCTCGATAGACATGTTTTTGTGAATAAAGCCAATGCCACCTTCCTGTGCCAGGGCAATAGCCAGGCGCGCTTCAGTCACGGTGTCCATTGCCGCAGAGAGCATAGGAATGTTCAGGCGAATGGTTTTCGTCAACTGCGTGCTGAGATCGGCAGTATTCGGCAGAACGGTGGAGTGAGCGGGAACGAGGAGGACGTCGTCAAACGTCAGTGCTTCTTTAGCGATACGTAGCATGGGCAATATCTCTGACCTGGGTGGTTAAATATTGCCGTGGCATTATACAGAGCGTAACCGATTGCATCCACACTTTTTTATAAAAAAACCTTGCACTCCCCTCTCAGCAGGTTACTATCGACTGAATAACTTGCTGATTTAGAATTTGATCCCGCTCACATGTTATCCTCTCAATCCCCCTCAATTTATACTGTCAGCCGCCTGAATCAGACGGTGCGTTTGCTGCTTGAGCAGGAAATGGGGCAGGTCTGGATCAGCGGTGAGATCTCTAACTTCACGCAGCCCGCTTCCGGCCACTGGTACTTTACTTTAAAAGACGACACCGCCCAGGTGCGCTGCGCCATGTTCCGCAACAGCAACCGCCGCGTGACGTTTCGTCCTCAGCATGGCCAGCAGGTGCTGGTGCGCGCCAATATTACGCTGTATGAACCGCGCGGCGACTACCAGATCATCGTCGAGAGCATGCAACCTGCGGGCGAAGGCTTACTCCAGCAGAAGTATGAACAGCTTAAGGCTGCGCTTTCGCAAGAGGGGTTGTTCGACCAGCAGTATAAAAAGCCCCTGCCCTCACCAGCCCACTGCGTTGGGGTAATCACTTCGAAAACCGGTGCCGCACTGCACGATATTTTGCACGTCCTCAAGCGTCGCGATCCTTCCCTGCCCGTTATCATCTACCCGACCGCTGTTCAGGGTGACGATGCGCCAGGCCAGATTGTGCGTGCCATTGAGCTGGCGAACGCGCGTCAGGAGTGCGACGTATTAATCGTTGGGCGTGGCGGCGGCTCGCTGGAAGATTTGTGGAGCTTCAACGACGAGCGCGTGGCACGGGCGATTTTTGCGAGCGCTATTCCCATCGTGAGTGCGGTCGGGCATGAAACGGATGTGACGATAGCCGATTTCGTTGCGGATTTACGCGCGCCTACGCCGTCTGCTGCGGCAGAAGTGGTGAGCCGCAATCAGCTGGAGCTGCTGCGTCAGATCCAGAACGGCCAGCAGCGCCTGGAGATGGCGATGGACTACTTCCTCGCTAACCGTACCCGCCGCTTTACCCAGCTTCATCACCGCCTGCAGCAGCAGCATCCACAGCTTCGCCTTGCGCGTCAGCAAACCGTGCTGGAGCGTCTGCGCCAGCGGATGAACTTCGCGCTGGATAATCAGCTCAAGCGCGCTATGTCGCGTCAGCAGCGCGTGACGCAGCGCCTGAATCAGCAAAACCCGCAGCCGAAAATTTACCGCGCACAAACGCGCATTCAGCAGCTGGAGTATCGTCTGGCAGAAACTGTCCGGGCACGACTTAGCACCACCCGCGAACGCTTTGGCAATGCGGTGACCCATCTTGAAGCGGTTAGCCCACTTTCTACCCTGGCACGCGGCTATAGCGTTACCACCGCCACTGACGGCAAAGTGCTGAAGCAAACCATACAGGTGAAAGCCGGAGACGTGCTGACCACCCGTCTGTCGGACGGCTGGGTGGAAAGCGAAGTGAAAGCCATTACCCCTGTTAAAAAGACGCGTCAGCGAAAAAACGGATAATTCTTCGCCGGTTAGAAACTATACTGCTGCTATTCCCTTTTTTAATAAGGAGAGCAGCATGTCCCATCTTCACAGCGTGATCCCCCCCTATATTCTTCGTCGTATTATCGAAAGCGGTTCAGAGCCGCAGCAGCGCTGCGCCCGCCAGACTTTAACCCATGTTCAGACGCTGATGGCCCACATGCCTGGCAAACCTGCCGCGCCGCACGTGAGCAAAGCCGGACAACTGGAGCGTGATATCTACGATGCGAAACAGACCCAGGAGCTGCCAGGCACGCAGGTGCGCTATGAAGGCCAGCCGTCCAATGGGGATGTGGCCGTCGATGAAGCCTATGACTATTTAGGCATCACCCACGATTTCTTCTGGAATGAATACCAGCGTGACTCGCTCGATAATAAAGGGCTGATCCTCACCGGCACCGTGCATTATGGCCGGGAATACCAGAACGCCTTCTGGAACGGTCAGCAGATGGTCTTTGGCGATGGCGACGGGGAAATATTTAACCGTTTTACCATTGCCATCGACGTTGTGGCGCACGAACTCAGCCATGGCGTTACCGAGACCGAAGCCGGGCTGATCTATTTTGAACAATCGGGTGCGCTGAATGAGTCCCTGTCGGACGTGTTTGGCTCGCTGGTTAAACAGTATCACCTGAAGCAAACCGCCGACCAGGCCGACTGGCTGATTGGCGAAGGTCTGCTGGCGAAAGGGATTAACGGCAAAGGGCTGCGCTCCATGTCGGAGCCGGGCACCGCCTATGATGATCCTCTGCTCGGTAAAGATCCGCAACCGGCGCACATGAAGGATTTCATCAAAACGCGTGAAGATAACGGCGGCGTCCACCTGAACTCAGGCATTCCCAACCGGGCGTTTTATCTGGCCGCAACGGCAATCGGCGGCTATGCCTGGGAAAAAGCGGGTTATGCCTGGTACGACACAGTTTGCGATCGCAATCTGCCACAAGATGCGGATTTTGATGCCTTCGCAAAACTGACGATAGCCCACGGCGAAAAGCGCTCGGGCAGCGACGTCGGGGCGGCGATAAGACAAGCCTGGGAACAGGTGGGAGTGCTGTAAATGCAGGTTCCGGAACTGACGGATGACGCCGTGGTTGAGCTGGCCCGGGAAGGCGGCGTCGCTTTTATTCCCAGGCTGAGCGGCCAGCGTACCATCACGCTCTCATCTCTCAATGAGGCGCAGCGTCAGCGCGTGGTAAGTATTCTGGAGCAAGCCATTCCGCGTGGGCAACCGCCTGGTCAGACGTCGTCACCAGGCAGCGGTGACCAGCGTTATTTTCGTATCCAGATCTTCTGGACCCGGCACAACGAAGCGCAGTATACCGATATTATTGTGCTGGTACCGGAGCAGGAAGCGCCCGAATCGCTGGTTGAACTCTGGAAGAAAGGCGAAGGCTGCGTGTGTGATTAAGCCCCGACAGGGACGAACTCCACGCGTTTTTTAGAGATCAGGCCGTGGCCGTTCTGGCAGAAATAGTCCACCGCACCGCAGGCCTTTAATACCTGGAGTGGCTGATGGCACTCCGGGCAGCGGGCTTCGAGCGCAATATCTTTGTGACAGTGTTCGCAGTAAGCCACGCCGTTTTGCGGCTCCAGCTCGGCATGGCAGGTTGGACAGGCGATCGACATAGTAACTCCTTAAGCAGGTTGCCGGGGCGAAGCGGTCGCCCCGGCGGATCGATTATACCGCCTCAGTGGCAGGTTTCGTCCGGGCATTTTCCAGCATGCGACGAACCGGCACAATGAGAACGATCAGTACCGCAGCACAAATCAGCAGCGCGATGGAGCAACGCGCGAAGAGATCCGGCAACATATCCAGCTGGTCTGCCTTCACGTGGCCGCCAATCAGACCGGCAGCCAGGTTACCCAACGCACTTGCGCAGAACCACAGCCCCATCATCTGACCGCGCATTCTTTCTGGTGCCAACAGGGTCATGGTAGCCAGACCAATCGGGCTCAGACATAACTCACCCAGCGTCAGCATCAAAATACTGCCTACCAGCCAGAACGGCGAAACGCCTGCCCCGCCGTTGCCCAGCACATTCTGCGCCGCCAGCATCATCAGGCCAAAGCCCGCCGCCGCACAGAGAATACCAATAACAAACTTGGTGATACTGCTCGGGCGAATGTTCATGGTGGCAAGCTTCGGCCACGCCCAGCTGAATACCGGTGCCAGCAGAATGATGAACAGGGCGTTGATCGACTGGAACCATACTGCCGGAATTTCGAAATCACCGATCATGCGATTGGTGTAGTCGTTGGCAAACAGGTTAAAGGAAGTCGGTTTCTGTTCAAACGCGGACCAGAAGAACGCAGCGGAAACCAGCAGGATAAAGCAGACCAGCAGTCTGGCGCGCTCTTTACGGGTCAGACCCGCGAAGATGAACAGATAAATGAAGTAGAGCGCAACGGATGCCGCAATCACATAGACCAGCATACTGGCCACCGCGACCGGGTTAATCACAATGACCCCCTGGGCGATCAGCGTGACGAAAACCGCCACCCCAACCGCCAGCGCCAGCAGCCACGCGCCCACGCCGTTGCGTTTGACCACCGGGCTGTTCCAGGTGGAATCGAGGCCCACTTCGCTGTCGTAGCGCTTCATGGACGGGACAGCAAACACGCGGAAGATAATCAGCGCCACCAGCATCCCGATGCCGCCAATACCAAAGCCCCAGTGCCAGCCGTGGGTTTTAATCAACCAGCCGGAAATCAGCGGCGCAATGAACGAGCCCATGTTGATGCCCATATAGAACAGCGAGAATCCGCCGTCACGACGCGCATCGCCTTTTTTATACAGGGTGCCGACCATCACGGAGATACAGGTCTTGAACAGGCCCGATCCCAGCACAATAAACATCAGGCCGATAAAGAACAGGTTGTTCCCCATCACCGCCGAGAGCGCAATCGACAGGTGGCCGAGCGCAATCAGAATCGAACCGTACCATACGGCTCGCTGCTGGCCGAGCCAGTTATCGGCCAGCCAGCCACCCGGCAGCGCGGCCAGGTACATGGTACCGGCGAAGATACCGACAATCGCCGAGGCGTTTTCACGCGCCAGCCCCATGCCGCCGTCATAGACAGTGGCGGCCATAAAGAGGATCAGTAACGGACGAATGCCGTAAAACGAGAAACGCTCCCACATCTCGGTAAAGAACAGCGAACCGAGCGGATAAGGATGGCCGAAGAACGTTCGGCTTTCTTTTTGATTAACAGAGGATTGCATAATTCTCCCGAAAGGTATGTCGTTGTGCTGAAAGCACCGCGCGTACGCCGGCCAGTTACGTATCTGACCGATTTTTTACATGCGGCGAAAAATGAGTTAACCATTTGATAACCAGGCGCTAGTTTTGTCTAGTACCAGACCCTGGACTTTAAGATGAAAATTCGACGATTGTCTACTTTCTTAGATTTAAACATGGTTAAAAGCGAATAGTGATTGACTTCACACAAGGAAGGCAGGCGTTTTGTATGGGCGAAAAAAACCCGCGACAGGCGCGGGTTTTCGTGAGACAGGCAAAGTTTATTTGCTTTTCTTAATGTGCTTAATCAAACGCTTACGCTTACGCATCTGGTTTGGCGTAAGGGTGTTGCGCTTGTTAGCAAACGGGTTATCCCCTTCCTTGAACTGGATACGGATAGGGGTGCCCATCACGTCCAGCGATTTACGGAAGTAGTTCATCAGATAACGCTTGTAGGAATCCGGCAGGTCTTTCACCTGGTTGCCGTGAATCACCACGATTGGCGGGTTATAACCACCGGCGTGGGCGTATTTGAGCTTCACGCGACGGCCACGTACCAGCGGCGGCTGATGGTCTTCTGCTGCCATGTTCATGATGCGGGTCAGCATAGCGGTGCTCTGACGACGGGTGGAGCTATCATACGCTTCACGCACGGAGTCGAACAGGTTACCCACACCGCTGCCGTGCAGCGCAGAGATAAAGTGCACGCGAGCAAAATCGATGAAGCCCAGACGGAAGTCCAGCGTCTCTTTCACCTGCTCACGAACTTCATTGCTCAGGCCATCCCATTTGTTCACCACGATAACCAGTGAGCGCCCACTATTGAGGATAAAGCCGAGCAGCGACAAGTCCTGATCGGATATACCTTCACGCGCGTCGATAACCAGCAGCACAACGTTGGCATCTTCAATCGCCTGAAGGGTTTTAATGACGGAGAATTTCTCCACCACATCGGTGATTTTTCCGCGCTTACGCACGCCCGCGGTGTCGATGAGTACATACTCACGCTCATCACGCTCCATCGGGATGTAGATGCTGTCGCGGGTGGTGCCCGGCATGTCGTATACCACCACACGCTCTTCGCCCAGAATACGGTTAGTGAGCGTAGACTTACCTACGTTTGGACGCCCCACAATGGCCAGCTTAATCGGCAGATCCTGCGGGTTGAATGTCTCTTCAGGCTCTTCTTCTTCGCCTTCTTCACCGTCTTCGAACTGCGCCCAGTATGCCGCGTCTTCGTCCACCTCTTCCGGCGGGTTCACTTCGTCAACCCACGGCAGCAGAACGGTTTCCAGCAGGCTGGTCACGCCGCGGCCATGCGATGCGGCGATCGGGTAGATGTCACCCAGACCTAAAGACCAGAAATCGGCGATCGCCTGATCGGCATCGATACCGTCAGTTTTGTTCGCCACCAGGAAGGTCGGTTTTTCACGCGAACGCAGATGTTTAGCAATGGCGGAATCCGCAGGCATCAGGCCAGCACGGGCATCCACCATAAACAGCACCACGTCTGCCTCTTCGATGGCCAGCAGAGACTGCTCCGCCATGCGGGTTTCAACGCCGTCTTCTGTCCCGTCGATACCACCGGTATCGATACAGATGAACTCGCGTCCTTCCACCTCTGCACGACCGTACTTACGGTCACGCGTCAGCCCCGGGAAATCCGCAACCAGCGCATCACGGGTGCGTGTTAAACGGTTAAAAAGAGTGGATTTTCCAACGTTAGGGCGCCCGACAAGCGCGACCACAGGTACCATGTTTGAAGCCTCATAAAATTCAAAATAACGTCGCTTTCGCAGCGTTTTTAAAAATGTCAAAACGGCTCCTGAGTGAACAGGAGCCGTTTAGTATACTACAACCGCCGGGTAATTAACGCGTGATCGCGTACAGCGTGCCGTCTTTTGCCTGAATCAGCAGTTTGCCGTCAGCCACAACCGGCTCGGTGAGGAAGCCAGAGCTGTCGACTTTTTGCTGCGCAGTAAAGCGGCCCGTCTCCGGATCGATCCAGTGCATGTAGCCTTCGCTATCACCCACCACCAGGCTACCGTTGTACAGCGCCGGTGCGGTCAGCAGACGGTGCAGCAGATCGCTTTGCGTCCACAGCGTCACGCCGCCATCGGTGCTCAGCGCCAGCAGACGGTCGTTCTGGTCAACCATATAGATGCGGTTACCATCAACAATGAAATCATTCACTGAGCCCAGTTCACGTTTCCACATGATCTGGCCACTGCGCAGATCCAGCGCGGTCAGGTTGCCGTTGTACGCCAGCGCATAAACCACACCGTTGACGATAACAGGCGTCGTGTCGACGTCGTTCAGACGGTCGATTTCAGTTGACCCCGTCGCCTGAGAGATACGCTGCTGCCAGATCATCTGACCTTGCTGCATCAGCACCGCGCTCACGCGACCGTTATCACCACCCACAATGGCAGCACCAAAGGCTGTCGCCGGGGCAGATTCGCCGCGCAGGGAGAGTGATGGCATATCCAGGTTGACGGTCCACTTCACCAGACCATCGGCTTCGTTCAGCGCCTGCAGCTGGCCGTTGCTGGTGTGGATCAGCACCAGGCCGTCGCTCACCACCGGACGAGACAGAGACTCACCGGCAACCGTGGTTTGCCAGGCAACAGAACCGTCGCTGGTGTTCAGGGCATAGACCTGTGCTTTTTCGCTTCCCACGTATACGTGACCACCGGCAACGGTCAGGCCGCCAGACAGCAGTGCAGGTTTACGGGAGAACCAGCCGTCTTTTTCCGCCAGGTTAACGGACCACACTTCTTTTCCGTCATCGGCGTTAAGCGCTTTTACGGTACCTTTACGGTCAGCCGCATAGATAACACTGTCAGCAAAAGCCGGGTGCAGGTTGGAATAGAAATCACCAATTCCATCCCCCACGGAAGTACTCCACGCGGTTGACGGGGTAAACTGGTTTTCAACCGTCGGCAGCGGGGACATTTTCACAACGTCTTCTTCGCCACTGAACAGTGAACAGCCACTCAATAACGTAACAGAAAGCAGTCCTGGCAGAAGTAATTTACGCAATTGCATCGGGTCCCTCTCAGACGGACAAATTATTTATTTTCATCTGCATCATTTCGCTCAGCGCAGGGGATGCATTGCTATCTACACCAGCTTGCCACGCTTTACGCGCGCCCGCTTTATCACCTTTGCTTAGCAGTGCTTCACCGCGCAGATCGGCAACGATGGCAGCAAAACCTTCGCCTTTGATGGTATCGAGCGTTTTCAGCGCTTCATCAGCTTTTTTCTGCTGAACCTGGATACGGGCCAGGCGCAGATTGATAACCGCTTTCAGGTTGTCATCGCTGGCGGCTGCAAGCCCCTGCGACAGCTGGGCAGCCGCTTTATCCAGTTCGTTCTTATCAATGTACTGCTGAGCCACTTCCAGCGCGGCCAGCGCACCGTAGGTGTTTTTGTTGTCAGCGGCAAATTTCTCTGCTGCCGTCAGCGTTTGCGGCTGATCGGCACGAATGGCGCTCACGGTATTTTCATAGGACAGAGACGCGCCGCGCGCGGAATCCGCCTGATGATTGTTCCAGTAGCGCCAGCCAATCAATGCACCTACACCTAAAATAACCCCAACAACCAGCGCTTTGCCGTTTTCAGCAAAGAAGCGTTTGATCGCGTCGACCTGGTCGTGTTCGTTCTCGTAAATTTCCACGCAGTCCTTCTCCTTAGCCCAATAGAGTGCGCAAGTGCGCCGCAACGCCGTCCTGCGTTACCGTTGTCTGCTCACCAGAGCGCAGGTCTTTCACTACCACTTCGCCGTTGGCCACTTCGGACTCACCCAGCACCAGTGCAATACTTGCGCCCCACTTATCGGCACGAGCAAACTGTTTTTTGAAGTTGCCGCCGCCATGGTTGGTCATCAGCTTAACCTCCGGCAGTGCATCGCGCACGCGTTCAGCAAGCTGCATCGCCGCAGACTGCGTTTCCGCGCCTGAGGCCACCAGGTATATATCGACAACGGAATCTGCTTTAAATTCCGGATTAACTGCCTGTACCAGCAAAACAAGTCGCTCAAGGCCCATTGCGAAACCAACCGCAGGCGCGGCACGGCCGCCAAGCTGCTCAACCAGACCGTCATAACGGCCGCCAGCACACACGGTGCCCTGCGAACCGAGGCTGGTGGTAACCCACTCAAACACGGTACGGTTATAGTAGTCCAGACCGCGCACCAGGCGCTGATTAACGGTATAGGCAATGCCTGCTGCTTCGAGCAGTTTGCAAAGACCAGCAAAGTGTTCGCGAGACTCGTCGTCCAGGTAATCGCCTAATGCAGGCGCATCGTTCAGCAGCGCCTGCACGTCCGGATTTTTGGAATCAAGCACGCGCAGCGGGTTGCTGTACATGCGACGTTTGCAGTCTTCGTCCAGCTTCTCTTTGTGCTCTTCAAGGAACGTCACCAGCGCATCGCGGTAGTTGGCACGCGCTTCCAGAGAGCCGATAGAGTTCAGCTCCAGAGAGACGTGCTCGGAGATGCCCAGCGCACGCCACCAGCGGGCGGTCAGCATGATCAGCTCAGCGTCAATGTCGGGGCCTTGCAGGCCAAACACTTCTACACCCAGCTGGTTGAACTGGCGATAACGACCTTTCTGCGGACGTTCGTGGCGGAACATCGGGCCGATATACCACAGGCGCTGCTCCTGATTGTACAGGAGACCATGTTCGATGCCGGCGCGTACGCAGCCCGCCGTACCTTCAGGACGCAGTGTCAGGCTGTCGCCGTTGCGGTCCTCAAAGGTGTACATCTCTTTTTCAACCACGTCGGTCACTTCGCCGATCGCGCGTTTGAATAACGGGGTCTGCTCTACAATCGGCAAACGGATTTCGCTGTAACCGTAGCTGCCGAGCACCTGTTTCAGTGTGCCTTCAATGCGCTGCCAGATGGCGGTTTCGCCAGGCAGATAATCGTTCATGCCGCGGATGGCTTGAATGTTTTTTGCCACGTTTATTCTCTTTCTATATACAAAAAAGAACCCAAAGAATGGGTTCAATCATACATGGGAAGCACTTCGCTTCCCATCACGTTATTTTTCAACCTGCTGAACGCTGATGCGCTGCGCTTCGTCCATCATCGACGCTTTGGCACGAATGCGCGCTTCAAGCTGATCGATCATATCACTATTATCCAGACGATCTTTACGAACGCCATCTTCATAGAGACCACTTTTCTTGTTACCGCCGGTGACGCCCAGCGTTGACACCAGCGCTTCACCCGGGCCATTCACCACACAACCGATGATGGAGACGTCCATTGGGGTGATGATGTCTTCAAGACGTTGCTCCAGGGCATTCACGGTTCCGATGACGTCAAACTCCTGACGTGAACAGGTTGGACAGGCAATGAAGTTGATCCCACGTGCGCGGATACGCAGTGATTTCAGAATGTCGAAGCCAACTTTGATCTCTTCGACCGGATCGGCCGCCAGCGAAACGCGCAGGGTGTCGCCGATCCCTTCCGAGAGCAGCAGACCCAGGCCAATGGCTGATTTGACAGAGCCACTGCGCAGGCCACCCGCCTCGGTGATCCCAAGGTGCAGGGGCTGATCGATCTGCTTCGCCAGCAGACGATAGGACTCTACCGCCAGGAAGACATCGGAGGCTTTTACGCTGACCTTGAACTGATCGAAGTTAAGACGATCCAGATGATCAACGTGACGCATCGCGGATTCAAGCAGCGCCTGCGGCGTGGGTTCGCCGTACTTTTCCTGCAGATCTTTTTCCAGAGAACCGGCGTTCACGCCGATACGGATGGGGATGTTCTTATCGCGTGCGCAGTCCACCACCATACGGATACGCTCTTCGTTACCGATGTTGCCTGGGTTAATACGCAGGCAGTCGACGCCGTATTCGGCAACTTTAAGCGCAATGCGGTAGTCGAAGTGGATGTCTGCAACCAGCGGCACACTGACCTGCTGTTTGATCAGTTTGAACGCCTCTGCGGCGTCCATGGTCGGCACGGAGACGCGAACAATGTCCGCGCCTACGCGTTCTAAGGCTTTGATTTGGTTGACCGTCGCTTCCACATCCGTGGTGCGCGTATTGGTCATCGACTGGACGGCGATAGGCGCCCCATCGCCGATTGGCACATTCCCAACGTAAATCCGTTTTGATTTTCTACGTTGAATCGGAGCCTGGTTATGCATGAAAAATCTCCCGCGTAGCCCGTCTGTTACTGTGCTGCTGATTGTTCGGCATTAACGGTAAGACGTGCAACCTGGTTAGTTCTGATAAAGCGGCTCAGATCGACAGGTTTTCCTTGATACTGGATCTGTACCGCTGCCGGTGCGCCGATTTTAAGTTTATACGGTGCCTGACCGGTTAGGTTTAACGTGCCATCTTTACGCTGCAGGCCGCTGAACAGTTTTTTACCTGTTGCGTCAGTGACTTCTAACCAGCAGTCTGCAGTGAAATTCATCACCAGCGCGTTAGGGTCAACCGCTGGCGTTGCGACACCGGCCTGATCGGTCGGCAGGGGGGCCGAGGTGTTCGCCGCCGGTGTGTTCGTTGCGGTATCCACAGGAGCCTGAGAAGGTGCAACCACGGCGTTTTGATCCTGCGCTGGAGACTGTGTCTGAGGCGCTGGCGTGTTAGCCGTTGCCGCTGGGGTCTGCGCAGCGTCGGTAGCTGGCGTATCGGTCGTCGCGGTTTGTGGTTCGCTGGTCGTTGCCGCGCTGTCGGTGCTCAGTGGAACGCTCTGCGCGTTACCGTTTCCGGCCTGGTTAAGTTCGGCGGAGGATTGATCGGCCATCGTGGTGATCTCTTCCTGCTGCGCCTTGTGGTTTTGCCACCACCATGCGCCGGTCAGGCCGACCACCACAAACAGCACCAGCCAGGTGAAGCTCATCAGCCAGCCATCACGTTTTTTACGACGTTTGCCCAAAGAGAAGCTCTGCATCGGTGCAACTTTGGCTGCACGAACCGGTGCCTGCTTCTCCATCATTGGCAGTAATTCGTCTTCAGGGATGTGCACCAGTTTTGCGTAAGAGCGGATATACCCGCGCAAGAATGTTGAAGCCAGATCGGCAGGTGCCTTATCTTCTTCAATATCGCGAACCGTGGAAACCTTCAGGCACAAGCGTTCTGCAACGGCTTGCTGGCTGAGTCCGAGTTGTTCACGGGCGTTGCGAAGACGAACGCCAGTGGAGAGTGCTTCATGTTGGTCGTGAGTGGCTTCAGTATTCATTCGCTACAACTACTGGTACGTGAAAAATAAGGGTTCAGGTGCCGGTGAGTCACAATGCCACCCGCACCGCGAAACTTCTGGTCAGTTAACCTTGAACAGTCAGTATAAGACTGTCAGCCCGGAGATGACAGTGCGCCCTGCCCGTGAAGCTAAACTGTTGTTACGTCGTTACATACTGCCCGAAAGTCGTATGAAACGCACCGTAATTATTACTCAGTCATCACGAATCTGACTGATTATTCAGTAAGATTATGCTTCACGGCGCAATAATGCGCCGTGATTGCATAATAATCAAACAGCTTTGACCGCAATCGTCTCGCCCTGCATGCGTTTACGCAGGGTACGTTTGGTTCGGTCAATCACATCACCCGCCAGCTGACCGCATGCGGCATCGATATCATCACCACGGGTTTTACGCACGATGGTGGTGAAACCGTACTCCATCAACACCTTCGAGAAACGGTCGATACGGCTGTTCGAGCTGCGGCCATACGGCGCTCCCGGGAACGGGTTCCATGGGATCAGGTTAATTTTGCACGGCGTATCTTTCAGCAGTGCAGCCAGTTCATGCGCATGCTCGGTACCGTCGTTCACGTGGTCGAGCATCACGTACTCGATGGTTACGCGGCCCTGGTTGGCGTTGGATTTTTCCAGGTAGCGACGCACCGCCGCAAGGAAGGTTTCGATATTGTACTTTTTGTTGATCGGCACAATTTCGTCGCGGATTTCATCGTTTGGCGCATGCAGAGAGATGGCCAGCGCCACGTCAATCATGTCACCCAGCTTATCCAGAGCCGGAACCACGCCTGACGTAGAGAGCGTCACGCGACGTTTGGAGAGGCCAAAACCGAAATCGTCCAGCATGATTTCCATTGCCGGAACCACGTTAGTCAGGTTCAGCAGCGGTTCACCCATCCCCATCATCACCACGTTGGTAATTGGGCGGGTTCCGGTCACTTTCGCCGCGCCAACGATTTTCGCGGCACGCCAGACCTGGCCAATGATTTCCGATACACGCAGGTTACGGTTAAAACCTTGCTGCGCGGTTGAGCAGAATTTGCACTCCAGCGCACAGCCAACCTGAGAAGAGACGCACAGCGTGGCGCGATCGTCTTCCGGGATATACACGGTTTCAACACGCTGATCGCCAACGGCAATCGCCCATTTGATGGTGCCATCTGAAGAGCGTTGTTCTTCCACCACTTCCGGTGCGCGGATTTCAGCCACTTCTTTGAGCTTGTTGCGCAGCACTTTGTTGATGTCAGTCATGTCATCAAAATTGTCGCTGCAATAGTGGTACATCCATTTCATGACCTGATCGGCACGAAACGGCTTCTCGCCCAACTCTTTAAAGAACTCGCGCATCTGCTGACGGTTCAGATCCAGCAGGTTAATTTTTCCATTTTTATTTGGAACCGCAGGCGTGGCGACTTCGGAGGTATTCACTAATTCAGACATAATATTTTCCGGCCTCGTTGTTACACGTTATGGCCCATGGAGGGTTGAAAAGAAACGCCCCGGAAAGCGTTCTGCTCGTCCGGGGCGTTGCATTGTACAAAGTCTGGCGCAGGGATGCCACGTTTGCACGTGGCATTTACGAAAATAATGTGTAAACGAAACCGTTAAATTAACGGGTACGTGGACACACTTCGCCTTCTGCGAAGAAGAAAGCGATTTCGCGCGCTGCAGATTCAACAGAGTCAGAACCGTGGGTGCCGTTCTCGGTGAAGCTGTCAGCGTAGTCAGCGCGCAGCGTACCTGCCAGCGCGTTATCCGGGTTGGTTGCACCCAGCAGGTCACGGTGACGCTGTACCGCATTTTCGCCTTCCAGCACGGATACCACGATCGGGCCAGAGGTCATGAACTCAACCAGACCGTCAAAGAATGGGCGACCTTCATGCTCAGCGTAGAAACCACGAGCCTGCTCAACGGTCAGATGCAGCATTTTGGTGCCAACGATCTTAAACCCTGCTGATTCAAAGCGAGCGAAGATGCTGCCAATAACGTTTTTTGCCACCGCGTTTGGTTTGATGATGGAAAAAGTACGTTCAATAGCCATTGATAACCTCTGTAAAATGTTCTGTTGTTTTTGCATACCTGAGTATGGTGTGGCGCGGATTATAAAGAGCAATAGCGCCATTGCCTATGGTTATACATAACATTTTTTTAAAATGAGACGAAGATTAGCAACAGGACAGATTTCGCATCCCGTAGTGATGGTGGAAACAGAGCGGGCACTGCTTTTCTTCATGCGTAAATGACCAGAACCGACGACGGCACGTCTGGCAATTGGCCTCATATGCGGGCATGGTTACCGTTTTCGCTATTCCCTCTGTTCGTGTCACTTTTATCGCCGCATGCTGGCAAACCGCTTCACAACCACCGCAACCGGTGCAATATTCGGTTTCCACCCTCAGACTGGCGCTCTCAAAACGAATCGCCTTTTCCTGACAGCTTCGCCAGCACGCCCCGCACAGCACGCACTTTCCGGCGTCGAGAGCGATCTCTGCCTCGCTAAAGGCGGGAAAAGCCCTTCGCAACTCACGCAGGCCGGGCATGACGCGACAGGCACGAACATCCTCACGGTGAACGTGCATTAGCGCACGGCGGGCGAGATTCACCTCGTTGTGCGGGATGAGCTTAAATGCCCACGCCGCTTCACCGCGTCGGCGAAGCGTAAGATTAAGCCGGGCAAGCGCCAGCAGCCAGTCAGGATGGTGCTCCACCTCAATACTGATAAAACGAACGCGGTATTGCGCGTGCCACAGTAGCAGCTCATTCACTCCAGGTGCGCGTTCCGCAAACGGCCCGACAAGCGTATCTCCACGCAAAAAGCGTTTTCGCGGTACGATGCCGGTAATGGCTCCGGCTGGGCAGACAAACAGGCAGTCACCGCATTCAATACATCGGCTGTCATCAATCAGAACGCCCGAGTCCGTAAAAGAGAACGCCTGCACAGGGCAAGCGTCCGCACAGGCGTGGCAGGAGGCATGGCGGAAACGGCGACGAACGCAAGCATGCGTCACGTCCATCGCCGGGATAAGCGTTAATCCGGCCATCAGCCAATACTGAAGAAAACGAAGCGCAGCATTAGCTCACCCACAATCAGTAATGCGCTGCCCAGCAGCACCGGGCCTCGCGCGGCCTTCAGACCGCCCGCGGCAAAACACAGCATGCCCGCAACGGAAACGCACCAGCTCAGCAGATGCACCGTGCGCAGTTGCTCCAGCATCCGTAACGGAGCGTGAGGGAATGTCACCACGGTGTTGTCCATGGCTGTAATGTCGGCCAGCCAGACGGGCTGCGTCACCAGACGCACAAGCACCAGCAGCGTAATAATCACAACCGCCGCGCGCAGGTTAATCCGGGAAGGCGCCCCAACGGCCACGCAGGCTGAGCCAATGATTCCCACCGAGCCGATGAACAGCACCAGCGTGTTGATGTGCTGCCAGGTGACAACCGACGTATGGATATAAATCTGCGCCATGCAGAACACGTCCACCAGCCCGACAAGCCCCGCCACCGCCAGAAGCGGCTTCCAGCCTGGTTTTTTCGCGAACATCAGCAGCGTCGCAAGACCAAGCGCCGCAAGGTAAAGGCTGGCAAATACAATCTCACGGCTCAGCCAGGAGCTGGATACGTGGCGCAGCGCGTTGAGAGCATTGAGCGGGTAGCCCATATGCAGCGTCGAGGCGAGCAGCCCCAGGCAGGCCAGCACGAATGCCCCGGCAGCAGGCAGCAGCGCGTTACGCGGCGAAGCCTGCGCGCCTCCGAGCGCCAGCCAGAGCGTAACGCCTACCGATCCCTGAAGGAACAGGGTAAAAATCAGCAACGGTAACTCATGCATGACGTGTCCCCTCTTTCTCTGCGCCCTGATGTGCTTTGATCACCAGGTTAGGTTTGGTGATGGAGGAATCAGGCAATCCCTTCACGTCACAGACCACACCGTATTACGCCCGAAGTTCATCAATCGGCCCGAATTTGATCGCTTCAAGGGGACAGGTTGCCACGCAGACAGGCTGTTCGCCTTTCGCCTGCAGATCCACGCAAAAATCGCATTTGGACATCTGCCCGGTCTGCTCGTTGAGCTGCGGCGCGCCATAGGGGCATGACCACGCACAATATCCACAGCCGACGCACTTATCCGTATCGACGCGCACGATGCCGTCACCCGGACGCTTATGCATCGCGGTGGTCGGGCAGTTTTTGGTGCAGACAGGATCCGCACAGTGGTTGCAGGAGACAGAAAGTGTGTAGGCAAAAACGTTATTGCTGACGCCGCCCTGGCCGGTTGGGATGAAATTCCCGCCGTTGATTTCGTACACGCGACGGAAACGACGCCCGGGTTCAAGGTTGTTTTTATCTTTGCACGCCACCTGGCAGGCCTTGCAGCCCGAGCAGCGGGATGAGTCGATATAGAAGCCCAGCTGTTTGTCGCTCACCGGCGCGTAGTGTTTAAACTGACTCATGCTTTTGCGACCTCCACCAGCATGCTTTGATGAGAATTCCCTTTCGCAAGTGCGGTAATGCGGGCGGAGCTGAGCACGTTCGCGCAGCCACCTTTATCAATGCCCCGCTCGTCCGGCTGCCACCAGGCGCCAGCCTGCATGGCAACAACGCCAGGAATGATGCGCGGCGTGACTTCGGCCGGGATTTCACATATCCCCCGTGCATTGTGAATACGCACGGTATCTCCCTGCGCAATACCGCGTTTTTGCGCGTCCTGTGGGTTAATCCATAACTTTTGCTGCTGAACCTCAATCAGCCATGGGTTGGCATACTGAGTGGAGTTGGCGCGGTTTTTCCCCTTCCAGGTAATGAGCTGTAGCGGGAACGTCTTCGCCAGTTCATCCTCCGGTCCTTCATAGGCTGGCACGTAATGCGACAGCGCAGGGATTTCCGGGTGATGCATGTCGTAAAGACGCTTCGAGAAGATCTCAATTTTTCCGGATGGCGTCGGGAAAGGATAATTTTGCGGGTCGCGAATATTGTCCTCAAAAGCGACATACGGTGCGCTTTTGAAGAGATGTTGCCGCGTCTTTTGCAGCGTCGCGAAGTCAGGCAAGTTTTCCTCTGGCATCGCCAGGCGTGTCTGCTCCCATATGTGTTCAATCCACGCCTTTTCATCCCGCCCCTGGCTGAAGGCCGGTTCGATACCCAGCTTAGCGGCTACTTCGCGCAGCCAGTCATAGTCTGAACGGCGTTCAAATTCGGGTTTGATCAGCTTTTCCGAGAGGATCAGATAGCTTGCGGTCCCCCAGGTTTCACCGATATTCCAGCGTTCCATAAAGCTGGTTTCCGGCAGCAGAAGATCGGCATAGCGGGCACTCGGCGTCATGAAGAGATCGCTTACCACGATGAACTGAATTTTCGACTCGTCTTCCAGTACCCGTGTCGCCTGATGCAGATCGGGGTTCTGGTTAGCAAGATAGTTACCCGCCAGAGAAAACAGAATGCGGATATTACTGTCGAGCTTTTCAGCATCCTTCAGGCCGACATCCGGTGTGACCTGTGAGGCATCGTCAGCGGCCTGAACCCAGTTCATCACCGATATTTTTGCTTTGACCGGGTTATCCGGCATGTCAGGACCGACCGCAAATTTCCGGTTGGCACAACCACCATATCCTGCAGCCCACCCACCTTTTACGCCAACATTGCCCGTCAGCGTTGCCAGCAGCGTAGAGCCACGCGCAGTGCGTTCGCCGCAGTTGTGGCGCTGTGGACCCCAGCCCTGAATTAACGCGGCAGGTTTTGTTGTGGCATAGTCGCGTGCCAGCTGCCGGATGGTCTGCGCTGGCACATGGGTAATTTGCTCTGCCCATTCGGGAGTTTTCACCACTCCATCTTTCGCACCGGTCAGATAGGCGACAAGAGACTCGTTGGCGGGCACACCTTCAGGCATTGAGGCTTCATCGAAGCCCAGCGTATAGCGCTGAATAAATTCGCGATCGTGCAGGTTTTCCGTGACGATAACGTACATCATCGCGTCCATCAGCGCGTTATCGGTCGTCGGTAATAAGGGGATCCATTGATCGGCAAGGGATGAAACGGTATCTGAATAGCGTGGATCGACCACGATAAAACGCGTGCCGTTTTGCTTCATCCTCTGGAAATAGTGGTTGCTGTGACCAAAAATGGTCTCCGTTGGGTTATGACCCCAGAGGATCACCAGCCGGGTATCCTGCAGTGTATCCAGCGAACTGCCGCTGGCGGCGGTGCCGTAGGTGTAAGGCGTCGCGGCAGCTGTATTGCCCATACTGACCGAATGATAGCTTTCAAGGTATCCGCCGGTTAAGTTGAGCAAACGACGGACCATCTTATCCCCGGAAAAGGTGCCCCCGGAAACCGCCGTACCCACATGAACATAGCGCGAGGCTGCGCCATATTGTTGCGTGATCGTTTTTAACCGTTCGGCAATAAGCGTGGTAGCTTCATCCCACGAAATACGTTCAAATTTTCCTTCACCGCGCTTACCCACGCGTTTCATCGGATATTTTAAACGGTCAGGATGGTAAACAAATTTCCGGTAAGCCCGGCCACGAACGCAGGCGCGCATCACCGGCATTTGCGGATCCAGCTCATTATCCGGGCGCGTAGAAATTCGGGTCACCACGCCATCGTTGACGTGGGCCCGAATATCACACTTCCCCCCGCAGTCAAATGTGCTGCAGGTCTGAATAATGTTTTCCGCAGGCTCATCTTGTGCAGCGGTGCCTTCACTCGACTCTGCTTTGCCAACGCGGGCGACAAACGGCAGGGCAGCAAGCGCCGACCCGGCCTGAATAAACTGACGTCGGGATACAGCGGGTAAAAGGCCGTCTCCCTGGCTTTTTATTTTTGTCATTGCTCATTCCTTCAAATAAAAACGCATTCTCGTTTTTTCGCAGGAACGAACATTGATTATTATCAAGCTAATTAATAGGGAGTAGGGGTTAGCGGCTTAATTCAAAATTAAGCGTAGCCAATTTCCCGGCCTCATCCATGGCAACTAATTGATATTTACCGGGCAAAGATAACTGCATTGAAAAATTCCGATTTTTATGTTCAAGAGGCTCGCCATTTAAAAACCACCATCGCTGCCCTTCTCCCCCGCTGGTCGTGACGGAAATTGTCACATTGTCCTCACCCGGCAGACGCTTAATGACCGCCCCCTCTCTGACACCCGAAATCATTAGCGGTGCCGCATTGTTATCATCCAGCGGTGGACAAACCGTTGAGGGAGAAGGAAGACGTGCCGCTCTTTTTTCCGCTGCCGGTAGCCACGGCTCCAGGGGCAGCGGCCAGACGTCCAGCACTTTCTCTGTGGCATCCGGGCAATCTGCCGCCACGCGTTTGCCAGTTTTATCCAGCCAGATCGGGAAACGGATCCCGCGGATGCCCTCCTGCTCCGGCAGCAACAGCGTCGGCGGCTCACTCCCTTCCAGCAGCCAGGTCGACAGGCGTCGACGGCAGTTTTCACTGCCCTCCGGCAACGATTGCCCGCCAGGCCAGCAGATCACGCCTCGCCCGACGCTTTCCGGGCGCGGATCGCGTGGCAGGCGCGCTTCGTCTATCGTTGAGCGCGACTGAAGCAGGTTATTCACCTGATTTAACAGAGGTACGGCACTGGCAAAACCAAACTGTCCCGCCACGGGCGTGCCGTCCGGCCTTCCTGTCCAGATGCCAATCACGTAACGCGCATTCAGGCCAATGGCCCAGGCATCGCGATAGCCGTAGCTGGTGCCCGTTTTCCATGCCAGCGGTGCAACCTGCGGCAGTGCGTTATCCGGTAACGGTTGGGCTTCATTCGCCAGAATACGGCGAATAATCCAGGCCGAGCCGGGTGACAACAGCGGACGTTCAACCAGCGTATCACCTGGCTGTAAGCGCAGCCTTCCCGCTTTACCGTGGCGGGCAAAAGCGCTGTAGGCAGCAGTAATATCTGCCAGCCGCGCTCCCGCCCCGCCCAGGATCAACGACAGATTTGGCTGCGCCCCCGCAGGCAAAATAAGCGGCAACCCTGCGTTGCTGAGCATGCCGGCAAAACGCTTAGGCCCGTACGCCTCCAGCACCTGCACGGCAGGCAGATTAAGGGAGCGCACCAGCGCTTCGCTCATGCTCACCGGCCCATGGAATCCGCTGTCAAAGTTACCGGGACGATAATCACCGGTTTTCCTGGGAACATCCTGAAGCAGCGAAGCGGGATGGATCAATCCATCGTCGAGCGCCATACCGTAGATAAAAGGTTTCAGTACCGATCCCGGGGATCGGATCGCATTCACCATATCCACATGGCTGAAGCGGGTGTCATCGTTAATATCCACCGAACCGACCCAGCCGCGCACTTTCATATTGGTATGATCCACGACGATCATCGCCAGTGAACTGCGCGCTGGCAGGCGGGATTTCCAGTTCATTGCCAGCTCTTCCAGCTGCCGTTGTAAGGCGGCATCCAGAGTGGTGACAATTTTGGTATCACGGCTTTTTCCCAGCATCATGCGTGCGAAGAGCGGCGCCAGCTGGGGCATCTGCCGGGGAGCCAGCCATACCGGCTCTTCACGGGATTCGTTAACCTGTCGGGCTGACCAGACGCCCTGCGTTACCATCCGGTCGAGCACTTTGTTGCGCGCCGCTTCCGCCCGCGCTGGCCAGCGGTCCGGGCGTAAACGGCTGGGGGCCTGAGGTAGCACCGCCAGCAGGGCCGCTTCGGAATAGCTGAGCTGTGATGGCGGTTTACCCAGATAGGTCCAGCTTGCGGCACCTATTCCCTGGAGCGTCCCGCCAAACGGGGCGCGGTTGAGGTAGAGGGTGAGGATCTCGCGCTTGGAGAGATGCCATTCAAGCTGCATCGCCCGCCAGAGTTGACGAATTTTACCGCCAAAGGTGCGCGGATGCGGATCCAGCAGACGCGCAACCTGCATGGTCAGTGTACTGCCGCCGGAGACAACCTTACCGGACGTCAGATCCTGCCAGGCAGCGCGCAGCACAGAGAAAGGATTCACGCCTGGATGCTCCCAGAACCAGCGATCTTCATACTGGATCAGGGCCTCAAGATAGCGAGGAGAGACCTCTTCAATCGTGACCGGATAACGCCAGATCCCTTCGCTGTCGGCAAAACGCCAGAGCGGCGTGCCCTTCTCATCCACCACCACCCGGGCGGGGTTAACCTCTTTCAGCGGCAACGGCCAGAGGCGGTCGGCGGCGACAATCAGCCCCCATAAAATGAGAAGCGCCCCCGCCAGCCACAGCCAGCGGGAGCGTATCAGACGTGCAACTGACATATTACGGTACAACAATCAGCGGGCCACTGGCCGCACCCGTTGCCCGCCACTGCGGAACATACATGGACTCCACCAGCGGCACCGGTACCTGGTACGTTCCCGGCGTCACGGCGCGCGCCAGATAAACCAGCGTAACCGGCTGCCCTTCGTTTACCGGCACTGCGGCCACAAAGCGGTCGTCGCGGAACTCCATATGCTGAATATCCGCCTGCTGCATCTGGCTAAGCAGGTTCTGCACTTCGCTGCCGCTGTCCTGCAGGCTGGCGCTGCTGCTTGCCAGGTTCTGGTTCTCCAGCTCCAGACCCGCCGGGAGGAGATCCACCACCAGCGCATCCGGCACGTTCTGGCTGGCCTTCACTTCCAGCCATACCAGCACCAGCTCACCGCTCTTCAGCGAAGAGAGCGATTTCGAACTGCCGTCGGTTGCCAGAATATGGCGTTCAATCTGCAGAACATTCGAGAATGGCTGAGGGGCTGAGTCCGGGTAACCGGTGCTATCCAGACGCACCCACAGCGGTGTCGTGCCGGTGTTGGTCACCTGCAGCGCACCAAGCTGATCGCCATTCATATTCTGCACCAGCGCCTTGTCACCGCTCAATGCGCTACCCGAGAGTGAGGTTTCCGCCTGCCATGCTCCGGACAGAGTTTGTAGCGAACGTCCGGCCAGGAACAGCGCGTTACTCTCCTGCGTAGACAGCCAGCGCTGGCTGAAGGCCTGTTCAGACAGGGCATTCAGCAGCGTATTTTGCGCATCCGGCAGCAGCTTGTACTCCTCCAGAAGGGAGAGCATCAGCGCGTTATCACGAAGCGCGCTACCGTAATCCGCCATCCAGTTTCTGCTGTCGTTGCGCGGCGTTTTGAGGGCAAGATCCAGCGCCTGCTGGCTGCGCGGGGCATCCCCCATCAGTTTGAGTGCCATACCGAGCTGCATCAGCGGCAGACCGGAAGCCGCCTGCCCGTGACGATCCCAGATTTCACGCAACGCACCCAGCGGGGCTTTTTGCTGGCGCGCCAGTACCAGTGCGGCATAGGCCTGCACGGCAAATTTGCTGGCCTGGGTATCGTCGCTGTAGCGGATGGACATCATGCCCGGATCCTGCAGGTAGCGGAGCAGTCGGCTATTGGCATTATTGACCGCATCCGTCGGCACGCTGTAGCCCTGCTCACCGGCACGCACCAGGAAGTCAGTGACATAGGCAGTCAGCCAGTACTCTTCCGGACCGTTTTTATCCCAGAGCGCAAAACCACCGTCGTCACGCTGCATCTGCAGAAGGCGGGAGATGCCAATATCAATGGCAGCACGACGTTTGTCGTCCGTGTCGCCTTTAATGCCAAGCGCCTTCAGCTGTGACGCGTTGGTATAGAGAGACGGGAACAGGCCACTGGTGGTTTGTTCAAGACAGCCATAAGGATATGCCTGCAGCTCACGGATATAGCGCGCCAGATTAAGCGGCGGTTTGCCGCTAAGCAGCAGTTGTCCCTGCAATGTAGCGGGAGAGAAGCCGTTGATATGCTGCCCTGGCGCAGTCCAGGACTCACCCGGGTTCAGCATGGCCCCGGTATTCACCGTCTGCGCCGGGAACGCAGGACGGACGCCGATTTTCCAGCTCTTCTGCTGCGGAGCGAAGGTCTCGCCAGGCAGCTGAAGTCCTGTTACCTGCGCCGTCACTTCGCCGTCACCGTAACCTTCCAGTGCACGCACCGGAATAAACAGCGTGCTGCGCGCACCCGGTGGCAGTTTGACAGGCTGCGGCTGCGCCCCTTCCAGCGACAGCTTGCCGGTCGCGGTTAAGGCCACATTTAGCGTTTGCGGCTGATCGGTCAGGTTAGTGAGATCCAGTGTCAACCGTGAGGTATCGCCGCTTGCCAGGAAGCGCGGCGTATTAAGCTCGGTAATGACCGGCGCGGCCACAATCACTTTGCTTTCGCTGCTGCCGAAATCCTCTTCCGTCCAGGCCTGCGCCATCAGACGCAGCTCACCGTTGAAGTCTCCAATTGGCAGTGTGATGGACCCTTCACCATTCGCATCAAGCGTCACTGGCTGTGCCTGCTGGGCGATAATGGTGACATGGTTCACCGGCGGCTTACCGCCGCGTTTAAGCTCATCGCCGTCACCACCAAAACGCAGCGCGGCCATACGTCCCTGGCCTTCAATCACCTGGCCGTAGATATCGTAGATATCCGCGCCATAGCGCTTCTGACCAAAGAAGGCCTGCCACGGATCCGGCGTGACGTAATCGGTAATGTTCAGCACGCCGCTGTCCACCGCGGAGACCAGCACGTTCACTTTCTGTGGTACCGGGCCCTCTTTCACGCTGGCTTTTACCTTCACGGAAAGCGTCTGGTTAGGGCGCATTTTTTGCGGGTTATCCAGCGCGATATTCAGACGGCGATTTTCATCCCCCATCGGCAGATGCAGCAGGCCAACCGCCCGCTTCGGCGTGGCGGATTTGGATTTATCGCCAGGGCGAACCACCAGCGTGCTGAGATAGAGGTCGTGGCGTTTCCAGGCTTTGTCTACCGGAATAGACAGATCCAGTCCGTTGGCCGGAACGTCGATCTCTTTCCACCACAGTGGCCCTTCGCTGGATTCGATCATCGCATAGCCTTTACCTGCGGCAGGTGCGGCGATATGCAACTGGATGGTGTCACCCGGCTGGTAAGAAGGCTTATCCAGTTTCAGGGTCACGCGGTCGGGGCGCGCGGCTCCCGTGCCGTCACTGTTATCCTGCCAGCTGTACCCGGCCCAGAAACGTACGCTGCTGACCATGTCATCAGGCGCTTTCACTTCCAGACGATAGGAGCCCCACTCTACCGGGAACGTCACTTTGCCCGTTTCATCGGCCTTGAGGGTCAGTTCCTGCTCGCCTTCAATGAGATCTTTTTGATCAAACTGGGACTGCCAGCCATCGCTTTCTGACCAGTTCCAGTAGTAGTCGCGGCGTTCGCGGATCAGGCGCACCTGTAATCCGGAAACAGCCTTTTTCGCCCCACTGGCATCGGCATAGACAATGTCGAAACTGGCGTTGCCGTTTTCATCGACAATAGGCTGGTTAACGGTGGTATCGGTGCGGTAATCATACACCGCCTTGCTGGCGAACTGAGGACGAATACCCGGTAATTCGGCTGCTGGCCAGATAGCCTGTTCAGCACGACGCGTCACCGGACGACCGCCTGATTCCAGCAGGCTGGCCTGCAGGATCAGCTGAAGCGGAGAATGCACCTCTTTCCACTGGCTTTCCGTAGAGACCTGCCCACGCCCCTGTTCATCAAGCGTAAGCTGCACTTCATCCAGGCTGCGACTCAGGTTGTCTTCGGCGATATCGCCAAACTGGAAGCCAGGCAGCGCCGGAACCGCTTCACGCAGTGGACGCAAAAAGAGCTGCCCCTGCAGGGCATTACCGTTGGCCGGTGCGCCGTAGAGGTAATATCCCACCACGTTAAAGTCGACGTTATCCTGCGGTGCAACCGGCGTTTTTTGTCCGCTCAGATTCAGCGCCATACGCTCTGGCATAAAATCTTCGACGTGGAAGTCCCACAGACGCTGCTGGTTATCGCCCGTATTGGCGCGGATATGCCACATGCCGGTTTGCGCCCCGCTGTCCAGCGGATAGTTAAAGCGATAGAGACCATTCTCCGGCTGGACGACGACGGTACGCGCTACCTGCCCATCCGGGCGAAGCACATCCAGCTTCACCGGCTGCGCAGGCAGCGGTTTACCGTCGCTGTCGCGCAGTAAGCCGTTCAGGATCACCGTTTCGCCTGGGCGATAGAGGTCACGCGGGCCAAACATAAAGAATTGTTTGCTGTAGCCCGGGCTACCGGCAATGTCGAACTCCGCCAGATCGAGCGCCGGCAGCTTGAGGTCAAGCAGCGTAGTCTGGCCATCTTTACTGGCAAGGATCAGCGCGGCTTCTTTGTCAGTTTCGAGCTTTGCATGGCCGTCGGCATCGCTGTTCGCCTCAGCCAGGGTCTGCCCTTTATCGTTTAACAACGTGACGGTTACGCCGGATTGCGCCGCACCGTTTTCCAGGCTCTGGGTGAAGATATCGAGACGGTTATGATAACGGTGAGCGGACAGCCCAATATCGCTTAAGGTGAAGAGCGTGGCGGCATTGCTGTAGTTGTAGTGCCCTGCCTGATTCATCACTGCAATATAGACGCCCGACTGCTGGAGCGGCTTGATATCTTTCAGCGGCAGCAGCAGTTTTTCACGCGTGTTGCGTGCCGGGTTAAGATCGAAACGACCGGTATAAACCAACTCGGCCATCTTCAGCAGATTGTCAGATTCCCAGTTGGTCAGCGAGTTACGGTATTCCCACTGGCTGACGAATGAAGCCAGCGACTCCGGTTTCACGCGATAGAAGTTCACGTCCACGTTATTGACGTTGAGCGCCATGACCGGCAAGCCTTCCACGACTTTCCCCGGCAGCAGTGACCCGCGGCTGGCGAACCCGACCGTCGGCTCGACATCCCGGGTGGTCAGGGCTTTTTCGTAGTCGATGCCAAAAGTCGCTTTGTTTAACGCCTGCAGATCGCGTTCCACGGTGACGACCAGATTGCGGTTAGGCTCCAGATGGCGCAGACGAAGCTCTTTCAGGTTCGGCGCCAGTTCCCACGCCCCGTCAACCTTGCCGCTTTTCTTATCCACGACATGCACGGTTTTCGAGAAATCCTGATCCGGATTTAGTGGAACAGAGAATGTCAGCACCAGCGTGGCGGCGCCGTCCAGCTGCACTTCAGAGGCATCAAGCAGAGTGAGCGCTTTGCCCTGACTTTGTGCCGCCAGTTTTGCCAGCTTGTCAGCGTCTGGCTTTTCGGCCGCTTTTGGTGTGGTTGCTGTAGATGCCGCGGGAGCCGCAGCCTGAGGTTTATCGTCGCTGTTATCACAGCCGACAAGCGTAAACGTGGTGAGCAGCGCAAGAGAGAGCGCGGCTAAGCGAAACGGTTTCATCCTTTGTCCCTGGCCCATGGAGCCTGTTGGTCGTCTTCCGGATAAGTATTATCCGCAAGTTTCGTTAATACAAAAAGTCCATTTTTAGGATCTGGAAGGCGGCTCGCATCGTCAACGTGGTGATGTTACGCCGATCACAACGTCAAACGTCACATGTTACCTTTCACGTCATTTGTTTTTAAAACAAGAAGATAGCTGGATAAGCTCGCCGGGAGCCTGCTAGTTTTAAGCTCAAGACGCACCCCGAGTGCGCGGTTCAATAAGAGAGTAAGCTCAAGACGCACCCCGAGTGCGCGGTTCAATAAGAGAGAAAGCCATGAAACGAGCCGTGAACGCCCTACAAAATTTCGGAAAATCATTGTACGGACCGGTACTTATTTTACCGATCGTCGGTCTGTTTATCGCCTTTGGCAATGTGCTGGGCAATGGCAACCTGGCCGAGTATCTGCCGTTTCTCGGCCATCCGCTGATCCAGAACATCGGCCAGCTGATCGCCAAATCTGCCGTGTCGGTGCTGGTTAACCTGGCCCTGGTGTTTGCCGTCGGCATCCCGATTGGTCTGGCAACACGGGACAAAGGCTACGCGGCGCTGATTGGGCTGGTAACGTTTGTGGTGTTTATCAACGCCATGAATGTCACGCTACAGCTTCAGGGCGAACTGGCACCCGCAGCACAGATGAAAGCCGCCGGGCAGACTATGGTGCTGGGCGTTCAGGTGCTGGAGATGGGCGTGTTCGCCGGGATCCTGACCGGCGCGCTTTCTGGATACCTGTACAACAAATACTCCGGCGTACAGTTTAACGGCGCGATGGCGATTTACTCTGGTCACTGTTTTGTCGCCATTGTGATGCTGCCCGTTTCCATGCTGCTCGGCGTAGTGATGAGCGAGCTGTGGCCGTTTGCCCAGCACGGCATTAGCGCAATGGCGCTTGCCATCAAAGGTTCTGGTCCGTTCGGCGTGGCGATCTACGGCTTCCTTGAGCGCATTCTGGTGCCCACCGGTCTGCATCATCTGGTCTATACCCCGTTCCTGTATACCGAACTGGGCGGCACGCAAGAGGTGTGCGGTACGGTTTATCAGGGCGCGCGCAACATTTACTTCGCGGAAATGGCCTGCCCGGAGGTGAAACAGCTCAGCAGCACGGTGGTATGGGATGCGCGCGGCATCAGCAAGATGTTTGGCCTGCCGGCGGCGGCGCTGGCGATGTACATGACCGCAAAGCCGGAGCGTAAAGCGGCAGCAAAAGCGATTCTGATCCCGGCGGCGCTCACTTCACTGCTGGTCGGTGTCACCGAGCCCATCGAGTTCTCCTTCCTGTTTGTCGCCCCGCTGCTGTTCGTGGTGCACGCGGTGCTGACGGGTATCGGGATGATGCTGTTCTCCCTGCTGGGTGTTCACGCCATCGGCGCTAACGGGATTATCGATTTTATTCTCTACAACCTGCCGCTCGGTACGGAGAAGTCCAACTGGCCGATGTACATCGTGGTCGGGCTGATCATGTTCGCCCTCTACTTCGTGGTGTTCCGCTTCCTGATCCTGCGTTTCAACATGAAAACGCCAGGCCGTGAAGATGAGGACCAGGAGACGCGCCTTTACAGCAAACAGGAGTACCAGGCGAAGGGCAATAACGACGGGCTGGGTGAATCCATCGTCGTCGGTCTGGGCGGCCGGGAAAATATTGAAGTGGTGGATAACTGTTACACCCGCTTACGTGTGACGGTAAAGGATGTCGCCATCATTGATGAGCCGCGCCTGAAAGCGACCGGCGCAAAAGGGATTATCAAACAAGGTAACAACGTTCAGGTGGTCTACGGGCTGCATGTCAAAAAAATGCGAGAAGCCGTTGAGACGTTTCTCTGAAAGGAGCTAAAGATGTTTACACCCCCATTCATTCTGTCGATTGCTGGCGGCGGTAGCACCTACACGCCAGGTATTGTGAAAAGCCTGATGGTGCGTCTGCAGGACTTCCCGCTGGCCGAAATCCGCCTTTACGACATCGACGAGGCGCGTCAGAACACGATTGCCCCGGTGGTGGAAAAAGTGATCCGCGACCACAGCCAGAGCATCAAATTTACCGTCACCAATGACCCGGAAGTGGCCTTCAGCGGCGCACACTTCGTCTTCGCCCAGATGCGCGTTGGCCAGTATAAAATGCGTGAGCAGGATGAGAAGATCCCGCTGCGCCAAGGCGTGGTTGGTCAGGAGACCTGCGGCCCCGGCGGGCTGGCTTACGGGCTGCGTACGATCCTGCCAATGGTCGAGCTTATCGATCTGGTGGATCGCTACGCGCATGAAAAAGCATGGATCGTAAACTACTCCAATCCGGCGGCAATCGTCGCAGAGGGGGTGCGTCGCCTGCGGCCGAACGCCCGCGTGCTGAATATTTGCGATATGCCGGTTGCCGCAATGCGTAACATGGGAGCCATTCTGGGGGTCGATCGCCGCAAGCTGGAGGTGGACTACTTTGGGCTGAATCACTTCGGCTGGTTTACCCGTGTGTTGGTGGACGGCGAGGACAAGCTGCCGGAGCTGCGTAAACATATCGCGAAGTTTGGTCTGCTGACAGAAGATGCCGCCAAAACCGACCCGCAGCACTCCGATCCGTCGTGGGTGAAAACCTGGCGCAACATCAAGCCGATCATGGATAACTTCCCGGAGTATCTGCCGAACCCGTATCTGCAGTACTACCTGATGCCGAACCAGATTGTTGAGCATCAGAACCCGGACTACACTCGCGCTAACGAAGTGATGAACGGGCGTGAGAAAAAGCTGTTTGCCGCAGCCGAAGAATATAAGCGTACCGGGATCCTGCCGGACGCCTTCCACGTTGGCGTTCACGGCGAGTTTATCGTCGATGTCGCCTGCTCGCTGGCCTTCAACCTGCGGAGCCGTCATCTGGTGATGGTGGAAAACCGCGGGGCAATTACCAATCTGCCGTACGATGCGGTCGTTGAGGTTCCCGCTTATATCACCTCAGAGGGGCCAGAGCCTGTCCGCGTGGGCCAGGTGCCGCTGTTTCATCAGACGCTGCTACAACAGCAGCTCGCCTCTGAACAGTTGCTGGTGGAAGCAACCATTGAAGGGAGCTATGAGAAAGCGCTGCAGGCATTTACCCTGAATCGCACCGTACCGACCATGGAGCACGCGAAAGCGATTCTGGATGAGATGATCGAGGCTAACCGCGAGTACTGGCCTGCGCTGCAAAAAGCCTGGCAGAACGGCGAAGCGGTGAAAAAATAGGGGCTTGCTCGCGAGTTGAACGTGGTTTGCTTGTCGGTGTCAGAAAAAACATCGACAATCCTTTTTTACGGAAAAGAATGGAGGCAACCCATGTCCACCTCATATTTTGTCGCCGCCGACTGGCTGATTGAGCACGGCGACGATCCTGAAGTGCAGATTATTGACGCGCGTATGGCTCCTCCGGGCCAGGAGCATCGTGACGTTCCCGGTGAATACCGCGCAGGGCACCTGCCGGGCGCGGTATTTTTTGATATCGAAACCCTCTCCGATCACACCTCCCCTCTGCCGCACATGCTGCCGCGCCCGGAAGCCTTCTCCGTAGCGATGCGCGAGCTGGGCATCAGCAAAGACAAACACCTCGTTGTTTATGATGAAGGTAACCTCTTCTCTGCCCCGCGCGCGTGGTGGATGCTGAAAAACTTCGGCGTCGAGAAAGTCTCGATTCTGGCGGGGGGTCTGGCTGGCTGGAAGCGCGACGAACTGCCGCTGCAGCAGGGGGACGTGACGCTGCCGGAGGGGGATTTTGACGCGACGTTTGACGCAAATGTGGTGAAACGCCTGACCGACGTGCTGGTCGTCAGCCATGAAAACACTGCTCAAATCGTCGATGCGCGTCCTGCCGCACGTTTTAACGCTGAAGCGGACGAACCTCGCCCTGGCCTGAAACGCGGACACATTCCGGGGGCGTTGAACGTGCCGTGGGGCGATCTGGTGTTTGAGGGCGAGCTGAAAACCACCGATGAGCTACGCGCGATTTTTGATCGTCAGGGCGTGGATTTACACCGTCCAATTATTGCCAGCTGCGGTTCCGGCGTAACGGCCTGCGTGGTGATCCTGGCGCTCGCCACGCTCGGCGTAAACGACGTCACGCTGTACGATGGCGCCTGGAGTGAGTGGGGTGCGCGGGACGACCTGCCGGTTGAACCCGCGAAATAATGGATAACCGCCTGGCCACGCTGTTAACGCGCGGGGAATCGCTGACCCGCGCGGAATATCGCGTACTCGCCCATCTCACGGAGCATCCGCTGCTGGTGGGTAACATCACGGTGCGGGAACTGGCGCAGGCGACATTTGTCTCTACCGCGACGATTATGCGGCTGTGTCAGAAGCTGGGGTTCAGCGGGTTTAGCGAGTTTATCTGGCACTGCAAACAGCTCCTCACCGACACGCCGCATATTACGACGCAAGGAAACGCCCTTCCGCAGTTGCCCGCGCTGTTCAGCCAGTTTATTGCCAACTATCAGCAGACATTCCAGTGGGTGACCGATGAGAAGCGTCTGCAGTTTGCCGACCTGCTGCGTCACAAAGAGAGCTTCTTTCTCTACGGTGCCGGGTTTTCCTATCTGTTTGCCGAATACCTGACCAAAAAACTGCAGGTGCTGGGGAAAACGGCGTTTATCTCCGGGCCGGGTGACAGCCGGAACATCTTTCTCAGTAACGCCGCCCGTTATCAGGTATTTATTGCCGTCTCGCGCAGCGGCGAAACAGAGCAGGTGCTGGATAAAGCGCGGATCGCCAAAAACGTCGGGATGACGATTGTCGCGTTTACCCGCGCCTCGGCCAATACGCTGGCGGGCATGGCGGACGTGCACTTCGCTCTCTATGACGAGGCGGTGCATTACGCCGCGGAAGCCGCAGGGGTGACGTCGTTTGAGTCGAATCTGGTACTGCTGATGGATTTACTGCTGCTGGAAGCAACGGGGTGACAGTCACCCCGCTGTAATCAGATGATGCGGTTGGTTTTGAGATCGCGCAGGAAACCGCCCCAGCGACGCTCATAAAACGGTGTGATGTGCTCGGTAATAAAGTGGCTGATGCCCTTCTCACCGTTCTTCACCTGGCAGATATCAATTGGCTCATCGCCCGGCAACGTATCAGTGGCCACACTGCCCGCCGCCTGGATGATCTCATCAATATCAGCGTCAGCTTCAATACCAATCAACAGTACCGGCTGTTCATCCGCTTGCTCTTTAATCGAACAGAGGAACGCGCGTCTTACCGGCTTCAGGGTTTTGAACAACGTGGTCAGGGAATCGATCATCTGCGCTGGCGGTTCGGCCACTTCAGAGAGCAGCAGCGTTTCGCCCCCTTCCAGTACTTCCTGGGTGCTGAGCGGGTTACCCTCTTCACCAATCAGATGGCTGATTTCACGCGGCGTGAACTCTTTCCCGGTCGGCAGTTTCGCATTAAGGAACAGCGTCTGGCCCAGCGTCATTTCGAACAGCGTGCGCACCGGCATCACCACGAACGCCTGTTCGTCTTCAACGGCGGTCTGCAGCGCTTCAAGCGAGGTAAAGAACGGGATCACCGAGGTGCCGTCGTCTTTCTCCCAGTGCAGCAGATCCAGCGCGCTGTCTTCAACAACCTGCTCACCTTCCGCCGCGGTTCCTGGCACCCAGACGGTGGATTCCAGCAGCGTGCGGAAAAATGCCGGACGGTGGGCGGGCTCGGTCGCCGCCTGTTCCAGCAGGGTTTCTAATTCGTTTTTGGTTTCGGACATAACAATTCCAGATGTCGAATTTCCCCCCTCACCCCGGCCCTCTCCCTCAAGGGAGAGGGAGCAAACCATCCCCTCTCCCCGTGGGAGAGGGTTAGGGTGAGGGCAAAAAGCATTACTCAGCCGTCAGCAGGTTCGCCACGGTACGCACGCCCAGGCCGGTCGCGCCCGCAGACCACTGCTCAACTGCCGCTTTACGGTAGGTTGCGGAGCAGTCGATATGCAGCCAGCCTTCGTGATAGTTCTCAACGAAGTGGGACAGGAAGCCTGCTGCGGTGCTTGCACCCGCCGGGTATGCCGCGCTCGCGGTGTTATTCAGTTCGGCAAAATTAGACGGCAGCTGGCTGCGGTGGAACTCCGCCAGCGGCAGACGCCAGAACGGTTCGTTTTCTGCCGCAGCGCTTGCCAGCAGGCGGGCCGCCAGCTTGTCGTCGAAGCTGAACAGCGCATGGTAGTCGTTACCCAGCGCCGTTTTTGCCGCGCCGGTCAGGGTGGCCATATCGATAATCAACTCTGGCTTCTGGGCAGAAGCGTCGATCAGGCCATCAGCCAGCACCAGACGACCTTCTGCATCGGTGTTCATCACTTCAACATTTTTGCCGTTGCGGTAGCGAATGATGTCGCCGAGCTTGAAGGCATTACCGCTTACCATGTTGTCCGCGCAGCACAGGTACAGCTTCACGCGTTTTTTCAGGCCACGGGTAATCGCAAACGCCAGCGCACCAGTGATGGTTGCCGCCCCGCCCATGTCGGATTTCATGGAGTCCATGAACGCGCTCTGCTTCAGGCTGTAGCCACCGGTGTCGAAGGTGATACCTTTCCCGACCAGGCAGGCAAATACTGGCGCGTCTTTATCGCCGGTTGGGTTGTAGTCCAGCGCCAGCAGCACCGGTGGACGCTCAGAGCCACGACCCACGGTGTGAATGCCCATGTAGTTCTGCTCGCGCAGGTCTTCACCTTTGGTGATGCGATAAGACATGTTGTCGCCGGCCACGCCGCACAACAGGTCAACGGCGCGCTGTGCCAGCTGTTCCGGCCCCAGCTCTTCTGCCGGTGCGTTAATGGTGTCACGTACCCAGTCGATAATGGTCAGGCGGCTTTCCAGCTCTTTTTGACCGGCTTCGTCAAGGTTGGCCCACTCAATTTTGCGGGTGCCTTTTGGCCCTTTATAACCAGCCCAGAACGCCCAGCTGCGGTCGGTGTCCCAGCCCTCGCCTGCCAGAGAGACATGCTTAATGCCGAGCCCATCAACTTTACGCGCGGCGCGCTGGATCAGGCCCAGATCGTCGTTGCCCGTCAGGTGCAGGGTAATACCGTCGTTGTTGATACTGTAAGTGGCTTTTTCGCCCCAACGCGCATCGGCGGGTTGCGTAGAGAGCGTAATCTTCATCGCTTCGGTCATTTTATTTATCCTTATTAGCAAACGGGCCGCCTGAAGGCAGCCCGTTACGTGATTTACTCTGCTTCATCTAACCAGACTAACAGAATCGCCTCCAGAATTTTTTCATTGGATGCGTTGGGATCGTCGTCAAAATCCTCTAAATCGCAGATCCACTGATGCATATCGGTGAAACGTACGGTTTTTGGATCGAGATCCGGGTTAGCGTCGTAGAGCGCTTCGCCGATTTCACGGCTGTCTGTCCACTTCAGTCCCATATTAATGCTCGCGTGCGTGGTTGATGGTGTAGCGTGGAAACTCCACGACCAGATCCTCGTCGGTCACCGCTGCCTGGCAGCTTAAGCGGCTGTCGGGCTCCAGACCCCATGCTTTATCCAGCATGTCATCTTCGTCTTCGGTGCTCTCGGCAAGCGAGTCGAAACCTTCACGCACGATGCAGTGGCATGTTGTGCAGGCACAGGATTTTTCACAGGCGTGTTCCACTTCGATACCTGCACGCAGGGCAACATCGAGAATGGTTTCACCGGTCTTCGCTTCCAGAACAGCGCCATCCGGACAGAGGTCCGCATGAGGCAAAATAACAATCTTTGGCATATTAAACCTCGTCCACGGACTGGCCTTTCAGCGCGACGCGGACAGATTTGTCCATGCGGCGAGCAGCAAAGTCCTGGGTTTGTTTATCAACGTTTTTAATGGCTTCTTCTATTGCGTCAGCGTCATTGCCCTGGGCGACCACGCTTAAGTGCGCAGCAGCCTCGTCAATCACCTGACGCTCAGCGGCGCTTAACAGCGCGGCATCGGCAGCGAGCGCGCCGTTCAGGCTTTCCAGCACGCGTGCGGCTTCCACTTTTTGTTCGGCCAGCATACGCGCCTTCACATCCTGCTCGGCGTAGCTCATTGAGTCCTGAATCATGGAGGCGATTTCGCCATCGGTCAGGCCGTAGGACGGCTTCACCTGAATGGACGATTCGACACCAGTCGATTTTTCCATCGCCGTGACACTCAGCAGGCCGTCCGCATCCACCTGGAAGGTGACGCGAATATGCGCCCCGCCCGCAGGCAGCGCCGGAATGCCCCGCAGCGCAAAGCGCGCCAGCGAGCGGCAGTCCTGCACCAGTTCGCGTTCGCCCTGCATCACGTGAATGGACATGGCCGTCTGACCGTCTTTAAAGGTAGTGAACTCCTGTGCACGTGCCACCGGAATAGTAGTGTTGCGCGGAATGACTTTCTCCACCAGTCCGCCCATGGTCTCTAAACCCAGCGACAGCGGGATAACGTCCAGTAGCAGCATTTCACTGTCCGGCTTGTTGCCGACCAGAATATCCGCCTGAATCGCCGCGCCCACGGCAACCACTTTGTCCGGGTCAATGGAGGTCAGCGGCGTGCGGCCAAAGAATTCGCCTACACGCTCACGCACCAGCGGTACGCGGGTGGAACCACC
Source organism: Enterobacter cloacae complex sp. 309I3 (assembly GCF_050031595.1). Taxonomy (NCBI): domain Bacteria; kingdom Pseudomonadati; phylum Pseudomonadota; class Gammaproteobacteria; order Enterobacterales; family Enterobacteriaceae; genus Enterobacter; species Enterobacter cloacae complex sp. 309I3. Next base: position 3,644,283 of record NZ_JBLGWI010000001.1, read on the forward strand.
CACCATGACCACTTCCAGCACTTCATCCGCCTCAACGCCGGCATCTTTCAGCGCACGACGGCAGGCTAACAGCGTGCGTTTCACCAGGGGGGCGATGAGATCGTTAAACTGTTCACGGGCGATCTCACCCTGCCAGCCCGCCACGTTCACACTGACTGACTCAGCATCGCTTAGCGCAATTTTGGCCTCGATGGCCGCATCCAGCAGTTCACGCTGTACGCGCGCATCGCTGCGATCGCTGATGCCCGCCTGCTCGCGAATGTAATCCGCCAGCAGATGGTCAAAGTCATCGCCGCCCAGCGCGGAGTCACCGCCGGTCGCCAGCACTTCAAACACCCCACGGCTTAAGCGCAGGATCGAGATATCAAAGGTGCCGCCGCCGAGATCGTAAACCGCAATCACCCCTTCCTGACCGGAGTCGAGGCCGTAGGCAATCGCTGCCGCCGTCGGTTCGTTCAGCAGGCGCAGCACGTGCAGGCCCGCCAGACGCGCGGCGTCTTTGGTGCCCTGACGCTGTGCGTCATCAAAGTAGGCCGGAACGGTAATCACCACACCGTCTAAATCGCCGCCGAGCGTTGCCGTGGCACGCTCCGCCAGCGCTTTAAGGATGTCAGCGGATACGCGAATCGGGTTCAGCAGCCCGGCCGCAGTCGCAATCATCGGCAGGCCGTTTTCACTGGCCTGCAGCTGATACGGCAGATGCGGATAACGGGTCTTTATATCGGCCAGCGAGCGGCCCATCATCCGCTTAACGGAGCTGATGGTATTCGCCGGATCGCGCGCGGCGTTAGTGCGGGCATCAAAGCCCACCGCGTGGCCCTGCTGCTGGTAGTGGACCACGGAAGGCAGCAGATGGCGGCCCTGCTCGTCAGCCAGCGTCTCCGCCTGGCCGCTACGCACGGTTGCCACGAGGGAATTGGTGGTGCCGAGATCAATACCCACCGCCAGACGACGCTGGTGCGGTGCGGCACTTAAGCCAGGCTCACTAATTTGTAATAAGGCCATAATTGCTTCCGAAATTAAAAATCGAGCAGCTTTTCTTCGAGTTGTTCAGCACTGCTTCGCAGTTTATCGAGAAAACGGAGTTTGCGCACAGTGTCTGCCGCCACGTCCCAGGTCTCGTTGTTCAGTTGCGCCACCATCTGCTGATGGCGGGTCTCAAACATGCCCTTCACGCGCGTGATGAACCTTTCCAGACGCGCTTCGTCTTTGGCCTGTTCAATCTCATCCAGCTCTTCGCGAAGCGTAAGCTGTTCCATCAGAAACGCCGTGTCGCGTACGGTGTGTTGTTCGCTCGCCAGATCAAAGCCGTGGAGCGAAAGCAGATATTCAGCACGCGCCAGCGGATGGCGCAGCGTCTGCCAGGCCTGGTTGATGGTCGCGGATTGCGACACCGCAGCCAGTTGTTCAGCCTGAGTACCGCTGGCGAATTTGTCCGGATGATACTGACGCTGCAGGTCCTGAAAACGGATCGTCAGCGCCTGGAGATCAATCGGGTATTGAGCGGGTAAACCGAAGAGAGTGAAGTAATCCATAACAATCTCAGGGGTAGCCTGTTAGAACAAACCCCACGCGTAGCGGATAAAGCCACGGTGGGGTTTCGGATGACGCGCGATTAAACGTGGAAGCTTTCGCCGCAACCACACTCGTCTTTGACGTTCGGGTTCGTGAATTTGAACCCTTCGTTCAGGCCTTCTTTTACAAAGTCCAGCTGAGTGCCGTTGAGGAATTGCAGGCTTTTGCCATCGACCACCACCTTCACGCCCTTGTCTTCAAACACAGTGTCATCGGACGCTGGTTCGTCAACAAACTCCAGTACGTAAGCCATACCAGAACAGCCGGAGGTACGTACGCCCAGTCGCAGGCCAAAGCCTTTACCACGGTTCGCCAGAAAAGAGCTTACTCGCGCGGCAGCGCTGTCGCTAAGGGTAATCGACATACTCAAACCTCAATTATTTTGCTTCACGTTTGCTTTTGTAATCCGCAATGGCGGCTTTGATCGCGTCTTCTGCCAGGATAGAACAGTGAATTTTCACCGGCGGCAGTTCGAGTTCTTCAGCAATATCCGTGTTCTTGATTGCCTGTGCCTCGTCCAGAGACTTGCCCTTCACCCACTCGGTGACCAGGGAGCTGGACGCGATAGCAGAACCGCAGCCGTAGGTCTTGAAGCGCGCGTCTTCAATGATACCTTCATTGTTGACTTTAATCTGCAACTTCATCACGTCGCCACAAGCTGGCGCGCCAACCATACCGCTTCCTACGCTCTCGTCGCTGTTGTCAAAAGAGCCAACGTTGCGCGGGTTTTCGTAATGATCGATTACTTTTTCGCTGTATGCCATGATTGAATTCTCCTTAATGTACCGATTAGTGATGTGACCATTCAATGCTGTTCAGATCCACGCCCTGCTTGAACATTTCCCACAGTGGAGAAAGGTCACGCAGACGGCCGATGGAGTTGCGAACCAGCTTGATGGTGTAGTCAATCTCTTCTTCGGTAGTGAAACGACCTAAAGAGAAACGGATAGAGCTGTGTGCCAGCTCGTCAGTCATACCCAACGCGCGCAGCACGTAGGATGGCTCCAGGCTTGCAGACGTACAGGCAGAACCGGAAGAGACCGCCAGGTCTTTCAGCGCCATGATCAGCGATTCGCCTTCAACATAGTTAAAGCTCACGTTGAGGATGTTGGGTGCGCCCTGCTCGAGATCGCCGTTCAGATACACTTCTTCCATATCTTTCACGCCGTCCCACAGACGGTTACGCAGCGTGCGCAGGCGTGCCATCTCGGTTTCCATCTCTTCTTTCGCAATGCGGTAAGCTTCGCCCATGCCCACGATCTGGTGAACAGGCAGCGTACCGGAACGCATGCCGCGCTCATGACCGCCACCGTGCATTTGCGCTTCAATGCGGATACGTGGCTTACGACGAACGTACAGCGCGCCAATGCCTTTCGGGCCATAGATTTTGTGGCCGGAGAAGGACATCAGGTCGACTTTCAGCTGGCTCAGGTCGATAGGCAGTTTGCCCACGCTCTGAGTCGCATCAACGTGATAGATGATGCCGCGCGCACGGCACATTTCGCCGATGGTCGCGATATCCTGCACCACGCCGATTTCGTTGTTTACATGCATGATGGAAACCAGGATGGTGTCATCACGCATCGCCGCTTCGAGCTCTTTCAGGTCAATAATACCGTTGCTCTGTGGCGCCAGGTAAGTGACTTCAAAGCCTTCACGCTCGAGCTGACGGCAGGTGTCCAGCACGGCTTTATGTTCGGTTTTGCTGGTGATGATGTGCTTGCCTTTTTTCTGATAAAAGTTGGCTGCACCTTTGATCGCCAGGTTGTCGGATTCGGTCGCACCGGAGGTGAACACAATCTCACGCGGGTCGGCACCCACCAGGTCAGCAATCTGATTACGGGCGATATCCACCGCCTCTTCAGCATGCCAGCCAAAACGGTGTGAACGGGAAGCTGGGTTACCAAAGTTTCCGTCCAGGGTCAGACACTGCATCATTTTCTCGGCAACACGCGGGTCCACCGGCGTGGTTGCGGAGTAGTCGAGATAAATCGGTAATTTCATTGCTCTATAAACTCCGTACATCGCTTCAATGCAAGGAATCAGGCAACCGGCTGGATGTACGACCGAGTACACGGGGCAGCTTCGCCCCGGCCTGATTCTGAAATACTTATCTTTTTATTACGCGCGTAATTTAACGTCGATAGCGTCCTGCGCGCGGGTGCTGCGTTGAGATTCCTGGCTGTGCTGACGGCCCGATACATCCAGAACTTCCTGGTTATTCACCAGTTCACCGAGGGTGATGTTGTTCAGGAAGCCGGTCAGGCGGTCGCTCAGATCGCGCCACAGCGCGTGGGTCAGGCACTTATCGCCGCCCTGGCAGCCACCTTTACCCTGGCAACGGGTCGCATCAACGGATTCGTCAACCGCACTAATGACTTCGCCAACCGCAATACTGCCCGCGTCTTTACCCAGCAGATAACCGCCGCCTGGACCACGAACGCTGGAAACCAGTCCATTTTTACGCAGTCTGGAGAACAGCTGTTCCAGATAAGAGAGGGAGATCCCTTGTCGTTCAGAAATATCAGCCAACGGAACCGGGCCCGCTTCGGAGTTGAGCGCAACGTCCAGCATCGCGGTTACGGCATAACGCCCTTTAGATGTCAGTCTCATGTCTTACTTAACCTCAAACTCGCCCCTGCCCGGGGTTTTTTATAGTAAAATGGGGTATTGCATAGCAGGGCTAAGTCTGACATTCCTGACTAAATTGGTCAACTATTTACTTGACTGTTTTAGTCAGGTATTTAACCTTCCGTGCCGTATTCTTTTGCCCGGCGGCGCTGCGCTTGCACGGGCCTACGGGTTTTGTAGGCCGGGTAAGCGCAGCGCCACCCGGCGAACAGACGACACTACTCTTTATTCTTCTGCTCAATCGACGCCAGAATTCCACGCAGGATGTTCAGCTCCTGGCTTTCCGGACGCGCACGGGTGAACAGACGACGCAGCTTATTCATCACCTGCCCCGGATGGCCTTCGCGGATAAAACCGGTAGAGAGCAGCGTCTGCTCCAGGTGACCATAGAAGCGCTCCAGATCGTCCACCAGCGGATAGGCGGTCTCTTCTTTCGGTTCTGCCACTTTCTCCTGGGTCGCCAGCCAGGCCATCCGCACTTCGTAGGCAATGACCTGTACCGCCATCGCCAGGTTCAGCGAGCTGTATTCCGGGTTCGCCGCAATCGCGACGTGGTAATGGCACTTCTGCAGTTCGTCATTGGTCAGGCCGACGCGCTCACGCCCAAACACCAGCGCCACAGGCGCCTGTTCCGCTTCTGAGACACTTTTCAGGCCGCATTCGCGCGGGTCGAGCATTGGCCACGGCAGCGTACGGGAACGCGCGCTGGTACCGACGACCAGACTGCAACCCGCCAGCGCTTCGTCCAGGGTATCAACAATTTGCGCGTTGCCAATCACGTCGCTGGCACCGGCGGCCAGTGCGATGGCCTGAGAGTCCGGTTTCACCAGCGGATTAACCAGCCACAGATTCGTTAAGCCCATGGTTTTCATAGCGCGGGCAACGGAGCCCATATTGCCGGTATGCGATGTTTCGACCAGCACGATTCGAATGTTTTGCAGCATAGTTTTGGATGTCTGAATTCAGTGTCTAAAGAATATTCGGGCATATTATCATAAACGAGAGACATATTCCGATCCCGCTGCTATACTCTGCGCCGATTTTCCTGTTCTTTAACATCCAGTGAGAGAGACCGATGCATCCGATGCTGACCATCGCCGTGCGCGCAGCGCGCAAGGCGGGTAATGTAATTGCCAAACACTACGAAACGCCAGACTCCGTAGAAACCAGCCAGAAAGGCAGCAATGATTTCGTGACTAACGTCGATAAAGCCGCAGAAGCGATTATTATCGAAACGATCCGCAAATCTTACCCACAGCACACCATCATCACCGAAGAAAGCGGTGAACATGAAGGTACCGATCAGGATGTTCAATGGGTTATCGATCCACTGGATGGCACCACCAACTTCGTTAAACGCCTGCCACACTTCTCTGTGTCTATTGCAGTACGCATTAAAGGCCGTACTGAAGTCGCCGTTGTTTATGATCCAATGCGTAACGAACTGTTCACCGCTACCCGCGGTCAGGGCGCGCAGCTGAACGGTTACCGTCTGCGCTGCAGCAATGCACGCGATCTGGACGGCACCATTCTGGCGACCGGTTTCCCGTTCAAGGCGAAACAGCACGCAACCACCTACATGAATATCCTCGGCAAACTGTTCACCGAATGCGCGGACTTCCGTCGCACCGGCTCTGCCGCGTTGGATCTGGCCTACGTGGCGACCGGCCGCGTTGACGGTTACTTCGAACTGGCGCTGAAGCCGTGGGACTTTGCTGCGGGCGAGCTGATCGCGCGTGAAGCAGGCGCACTGGTATGCGATTTCACCGGCGGCCATAACTATATGTCTACCGGCAACATCGTTGCAGGTAACCCACGCGTTGTTAAAGCCATGCTGGCAAACATGCGTGATGAACTGAGCGATGCGCTGAAGCGTTAATCCCGGTAATTCCCTCTCCCTGTGGGAGAGGGTCAGGGTGAGGACATCAGACCGCACCCTACTAAAACGGCCGCAATCCCCTTCCCACCGGCACCGCACTCATCCACATCGTCACCGCCGCTACCAGCAGAATCACCCCGCCCGCCAGCGCGAGCGTCGTCCAGCCTACCTGTCGCCACAGCACCGGCGTCTTATTGCCGCTGAGTTTTACCGCCAGTTGACGGAAGCTGTGAACCAGTAATGCCAGTGACGAAATGGTCAGGGACGTTCCTGCCGCCATAGCCAGCGCAGAGAGCATGCCCCAGCCGAATACGCCAATCACTTTGCTGAACAGCAGCACCATGATCGCGCCTGAACATGGTCGCATCCCCATTGAAAGGATAATCATCACCCGCGCACGCCAGTCGTCGCCGCTCTGCAACTGCGCCTGCGTAGGCAGATGCTGATGTCCGCAGCCGCAGTGGGCACCATGAACATGATGTGGCGTAAAGGATTTGAAGGTTGGCTTTTGCAGCAGGACGCGCAATTTTTTCAGCGCCCGCCAGCAGAGGATCACCCCCAGCACGCCCACCAGCGCATAACTTCCCTTCTCCAGCCAGAAACTGCTCAGGTGCAGCTGACGAGCGGGAAGCTGTAACAGCGAGAGGACGACCACTACCAGCCCGATAGCGACGCCGCCCTGCAGCAGCGAAGAGGCCAGCGTCAGACCGATGCTCGATTTCAGCTTCGAGGGATGCGTGGCAAGCCAGGTAGCGATCACAATCTTGCCATGCCCCGGCCCCAGCGCATGCAGCACCCCGTAGACAAAACTGAATGCCAGCAGGGAACCACCTGCTTTTGTCGGGTTATCCGCCACCGCCTTGAGTAACCCACTCATCTGCTGGTTAACGTCACGCTGCCAGAGAATGCTTTTCATCATAACCTGCGGCCAGGCCTGCCATAACCACAGCGCGCCGCACACGGCCAGCAATAAAAAGAGCGCCAGCGGCCAGAGATGAAGCCAGCGACGTGGTTTGCGGGCGGAAGAGGCGATCACTGACATTGTAACGTCACCTGCTGTGCAAACTGTTTACCCAGTTCCATATCTTCAGGAGGGGCATCCTCTTTATCCAGAGAGACGGCGAAGTTGAGCGTCTCTTCGCTGGGTTTTGGCGTATGAACAGCGAGTTTGCAGGATTTTTGCAGGGTAGTCGGTAGCGTCACGTCACTCTCCTTCGCATAGCTCATATCGACGTAATAGGTGGGGTCGAAGGTGGAAAAGGTATACGTCTGTCCTGACAGCGGCTGAGGATGCGCCAGCGGGAGAACAAACGTCAGCACCGCCTGATGACCGTCGCGCGACATGCCGTACTCCGTCGGGCGATTCATAAACTTCACCTTTTGTCCGTTATGCCAGAACTCGGTGAAGTAGTGCTGTCCCAGCACGTTGGCCATGACCTCCGCCGCCAGCTTTTTCCAGATCTCATCGCCTGGCTTTGCATTTCCCGCGTCATACAGGAGATCGGCCGAGGTGATTTCATCCATCGTCCAGCGCATTTTCAGGCCGCTCAACTGGGTTCCGTCAGTCACCAGCTCGGTTTTGAGACTGATAAAACTGTGAGGATGCGCGCCGGCGGTGAAAGTGATAACCGCCAAAAATAACGCCATCGCGCTGTGTTTAACTGTTTGCATCAATTCCTCACGTCAAAAATTCTGTGATGTTCGCCAGCAATCCTGAGTGAAAGGGCTGCCGGTACGCTTTTCAGCGTCGATCCTTTAGCTATTCTTACCAGACATTCACACTGGATACCCAACAGATGATGACAACGCTTGAAATTCCATCTGTGCTTTCCAGTTCGCAGCGCCGCTGCCAGGTGCTTTTGATGCTTTACCTGCCCGATGCTGCCGTCACCGCACAGAGCATAATCGCAACCAACGGCGTGGACGACGCCATGGCACGGCAAGATATAGCCGAGACGCGCGATGAAATCCAGCGCTATCACCGGCTGGACATTGTCACGCACCATGACGGCAGCTACCGGATTGAAGGCACGGTCCTGAATCAGCGTTTATGTCTGCTGCACTGGCTGCGCAGGGCGCTCCGCCTGTGCCCACATTTTGTTTCGCAACAGTTTACCCCGGCGCTTAAAACCGCGCTTAAACAGCAGGGCATCGCGCGTCCGCTTTATGACGATACGAATCTGCGGGCGTTGATCAGCTTCTGTTCGCGAAAGCTACAGCGCCCCTTTGACTGCCGTGACGTGCAATTTTTACAGCTCTTCTTGCAGTATTGTCTGATCCAGCATCACCTGGGCAATACGCCGCAGTTTTCCCCCGTTCAGCGCAACTGGACACAGTCGCGAGGGGAATACTTTACGGCGCAGGAAATTGTGCGTCACTGGAAACGCCGCGTGCCGCAGGGCACCCACAGCGACGAACAACTGTTCCTCGCGCTGCTGTTTATGATGCTGCGCACGCCCGATCCAGTGCTCGATAAACATCAGCAGGATCAGCGTCTGCGCCGGGCCATCGTGCGGATGATTGCCCGTTTTCGCGCCCAGACAGGAATGAACTTCAGCGATGAACAAGGGCTGACCGATCAGCTCTACGTTCATCTGGCACAGGCGCTGGACCGGTCGCTGTTTGAGATCGGCATCGACAACAGCCTGCCAGAAGAGATCCATCGCCTTTACCCCCGTCTGTTACGCACCACCAAGGAGGCGTTGTTTGAGCTGGAGGTGGAGTTTGGCCTGCGTTTTTCTGATGAAGAGATGAGTCTGGTGGCGGTGATTTTTGGTGCCTGGCTGATGCAGGAGACCGATCTGCACGAAAAACAGGTGGTGTTATTAACCGGAGAGGACAAATCCTGTGAAGAGGTGATTGAACAGCAGCTACGCGAACTAACGCTGCTGCCGCTCAATATTCGTTATCTGACGCTGCAGGCTTTTCAGAAAGAGGGGGCTCCGCGCGAAGCGGCGCTGGTTATTACTCCTTACCCCACCGCCCTGCCCCTGTTCTCGCCGCCGCTGATCCACGCCGTGGAATCGCTGAACGCACAGCAGCAAGAACATATTCGCGCTATGCTGGAATCGTAGTCAGGCGCGCGCGGCCACTTTCGGGCGAATAAACATCGCCGGTAGCGCAACCAGTGCCATTACCCAGAATACGCCGTGTCCCAGATGTTGATACAGGAAGCCCGCAAAGACCGTCATCACGGCAATGCTGCCGCCCATCGCCACCGCAGAATAGACCGCCTGCAAGCGAATCACATCCCCGCCTTCACGCGCGGCGATATAGCGCATGGCCGCCAGATGGCAGACGGTAAAGGTGCCGCAGTGCAGAATTTGCGCCACGATCAGCCAGGGCAGTTCGGTCGTCCAGCCCATAATGCCCCACCGCGCCACGCCACACACGGCGGAGAGCAGCAGCAGGTCGCGCGCGCCGAAGCGGCGGAACAGTTTCTTGCTGAGCGCAAAGATAATCACTTCGGCCACTACGCCAAGCGACCACAGGTAGCCCACGGCAGAGGCAGAGTAACCGGCGCCCTGCCAGTAAATGGCGCTGAAGCCGTAATACGCCGCGTGCGCCCCCTGAAGCAGGCAGACGCAGGCCAGAAAACGCCAGCTTTGCGCCACCAGGCTTCGCCAGGCGGGCCAGCCTGCGCTTTCCTGATGGCGACTTTCGCCTTGCGGCATGACTGACGGTCGCAGCAGCATGCCCAGCAACATCGAGGCGATACCGATGCTTAGCAGGGCCAGAATGGCGTGGTAATCGTAAAGGCTGACCAGTTTCCCCACCAGCGCAGAGCCAATCACAAACGCAATGGAGCCCCACAGGCGCACGCGACCGTAGTCCATGGTGATCTGCTTTTGCCAGGTGTTTGCCAGAGCGTCCGTCAGGGGAACCAGCGGGGAGAAGAACAGGTTAAAGCCGACCATTACCACCATCAGCCAGGCAAACTGATGGCTGACCCAGAAGCAGGCCATAAAGACCAGCGTTAACAGGGCAAGAATACGCACCGCTTTGATGAGTAAGGAGGGATCGCTGACGCGCGGTGCAATCAGCAGGCTGCCAAGGAAACGCGCCACCAGCCCCGCCCCCAGCAGGACACCGATGGTTTCCGGAGTAAGGCCAATTCCCTTGAGCCAGACGCTCCAGAAAGGCAGAAAAATACCGTAACTAAAGAAATAGGTGAAATAGCTAAGCGCCAGCCAGCGCGTGGAATGCAAGACCATGAATCCCTCCCGAAATGGAGGCCATAGTCTGGCGAGAATATAAAAATTAAGCAAGTAGATAGCCTGCTATAAATTAACGAAAAATTAACATTCAGTGCAATCGTCTGGCTTATGGCAGGGAACGAAAATGTGTATTACGTTTAAATTACTCCACTTGCAGAGGTTTTCTGCCATGAACTCACTTCGCTATTTCGATTTCGGTCAGTCACGCCACCTGTTGTTGTTGATTGCCCGTATCGCGCTTGTCGTACTCTTTATTATCTTCGGCTATCCAAAACTGACGGGGTTTAACGGCACCGTACAATATATGACGTCGCTTGGCGCGCCAATGCCCATGCTGGCGGCCATTATCGCCGTGGTGATGGAAGTCCCTGCCGCCATCCTGATCGTGCTGGGCTTTTTCACCCGACCTCTCGCCGTACTGTTTGTGTTCTACACGCTGGGCACGGCAGTTATTGGTCACCATTACTGGGACATGACCGGGGATGCGGTTGTGCCGAATATGATTAATTTCTACAAGAACGTCAGTATTGCGGGCGCATTTATCCTGCTGGCGATTGTGGGACCGGGAGCAATATCCCTCGACCGACGTTAAGACATAAAAAAAGGCCGCAAATGCGGCCTTTTTTATTTCTGCTAAGCAGAAGAATTATGCGTATACCGGGAAGCGTGCGCAGATATCCAGAACTTTCGCTTTTACGCGCTCAATAACCGCTTCGTCATTGATATTGTCCAGAACGTCACACATCCAGCCAGCCAGCTCTTTCACTTCCGCTTCTTTGAAACCGCGGCGAGTAACAGCCGGAGAACCGATACGGATACCGGAGGTCACGAACGGACTCTTCGGATCGTTTGGTACGCTGTTTTTGTTCACGGTGATGTTGGCGCGGCCCAGGGCGGCGTCAGCTTCTTTACCGGTCAGGTTCTTATCAACCAGATCCAGCAGGAACAGGTGGTTTTCAGTACCGCCGGACACCACTTTGTAACCACGGTTCAGGAACACTTCCACCATCGCTTTGGCGTTTTTGGCAACCTGCTGCTGGTAGACTTTGAACTCTGGCTCCATCGCTTCTTTCAGCGCGACAGCTTTTGCCGCGATCACGTGCATCAGCGGGCCGCCCTGTGCGCTTGGGAACACAGCGGAGTTCAGTTTTTTGTACAGCTCTTCATCGCCGCCTTTCGCCAGGATCAGGCCACCGCGTGGACCCGCCAGGGTTTTGTGCGTGGTGGTGGTCACAACGTGAGCATGAGGAACCGGGTTCGGGTAAACGCCTGCGGCGATAAGACCGGCAACGTGCGCCATATCAACGAACAGGTAAGCGCCGATGCTGTCTGCGATTTCACGCATTTTTGCCCAGTCAACGATACCGGAGTAAGCAGAGAAACCACCGATGATCATCTTCGGCTTGTGCTCTTTAGCCTGCTTCGCCATGTCTTCGTAGTCAATTTTGCCTGACTCATCAATACCATAAGGGATGATGTTGTACAGTTTGCCAGAGAAGTTTACCGGGGAGCCGTGAGTCAGGTGACCGCCCTGCGCCAGGTTCATACCCAGAACGGTATCGCCCGGCTGCAGCAGCGCGGTGTAGACCGCGAAGTTTGCCTGAGAGCCGGAGTGCGGCTGGACGTTAGCGTAGTCAGCGCCAAAGAGTTCTTTCGCACGGTCAATCGCCAGTTGCTCAACGATATCAACGTACTCGCAACCGCCGTAGTAGCGCTTGCCCGGGTAACCTTCAGCATATTTGTTGGTCAGCTGAGAACCCTGCGCCTGCATGACGCGCGGGCTGGTGTAGTTCTCGGAGGCGATCAGTTCGATGTGCTCTTCCTGACGTACTTTTTCCTGCTCCATAGCCTGCCACAGTTCGGCATCATAATCGGCAATGTTCATTTCACGCTTTAACATCCGCATCTCCTGACTCAGCTAACAAGTAAAATTTGGCCTGAAAAGGCAGTCCTGTTGGACGACGGGCAACAGTATAACTGAATAGTTCTGTGATAACAGGTCTTGACAAACGATTTTACGCAAACGTTTTCCTTCACGCCACGCAAGGGTTTGAGGAATAAAGCCCTCGTCATTTTCAACGGATTTCTTTTCAGGTTTGTGATGCATATATTTCATCTTGCAAAGAACCATTTACATCGCAGGGTTATTTTTATAAGATGCATTTAAAATACATCATTAAGTTCACATCAGAAGGACGCGCTCATGCTCGACGCTCAAACCATCGCTACCGTTAAAGCCACCATTCCCCTGCTGGTGGAGACAGGCCCTAAGCTCACCGCTCATTTCTACGACCGCATGTTCGCGCACAACCCGGAGTTGAAAGAGATTTTCAACATGAGTAACCAGCGTAACGGCGATCAGCGGGAAGCGCTTTTCAATGCCATCGCGGCCTACGCCAGCAACATTGAAAATCTGCCAGCCCTGCTGCCTGCGGTGGAGAAAATCGCGCAGAAGCATACCAGCTTCCAGATCAAACCCGAGCAGTACAACATTGTGGGCGGTCACCTGCTGGCGACGCTGGACGAGATGTTCAGCCCGGGCCAGGAGGTACTGGACGCCTGGGGCAAAGCTTACGGCGTGCTGGCAAACGTCTTTATCAACCGAGAAGCGCAGATCTACAGCGAAAACGCCAGCAAGAACGGTGGCTGGGAAGGGACCCGCGCCTTCCGCATTGTTGAGAAAACGCCGCGTAGCGCGCTGATTACCAGTTTTGAGTTCGAGCCGGTGGATGGTCAACCCGTTGCCGATTATCAGCCGGGGCAGTATCTCGGCGTCTGGCTGAAGCCTGAAGGTTTCCCGCATCAGGAGATCCGCCAGTACTCCCTCACCCGTAAGCCAAACGGCAAAGGCTACCGTATTGCGGTGAAACGCGAGGACGGCGGTCAGGTTTCCAGCTGGCTGCATAACGAAGCCAGCGTGGGCGACGTGGTTCATCTGGCTGCGCCGGCGGGCGATTTCTTTATGACCGTTGAGGCAAATACCCCGGTGACGCTGATCTCTGCGGGTGTGGGTCAAACGCCAATGCTGGCGATGCTGGACACGCTGGCGAAATCCAGCCACAGCGCGCAGGTTAACTGGTTCCACGCCGCTGAAAACGGGGATGTGCACGCCTTTGCTGATGAGGTGAAAACGCTGGGTGCTATCCTGCCGCGTTTCACCGCGCACACCTGGTATCGTCTGCCAACGGATGCCGATCGTACAGCGGCCCGCTTTGACAGCGAAGGGTTGATGGATTTACGCCAGCATGAAGGTGCGTTCAGCGCGCCGGAGATGCAGTTCTACGTCTGCGGTCCGGTGGCGTTTATGCAGTATGCCGCGAAGCAGCTGGTTGAGCTGGGCGTCAATAAAGACAACATCCATTACGAATGTTTTGGTCCACATAAAGTGCTGTAATACAAAAAGCCCCTCGAACGAGGGGCTTTTTTTGCCGGATGGCGGCTGCGCCTGACCCGGTCTGCAAAACCGCTGGCAATGTTAAATCGCGGCGTCGTCTTCTTCGCCGGTACGGATACGGATGACGCGCGCCACGTCAAAGACGAAGATTTTACCGTCGCCAATTTTACCCGTTTGCGCCGTACGGATAATGGTATCCACACAGGTATCGACAATATCGTCGCTTACCACGATTTCAATTTTCACTTTCGGCAGAAAGTCCACCATGTACTCTGCACCACGGTAAAGCTCGGTGTGGCCCTTCTGACGACCAAAACCTTTCACTTCGGTCACGGTCATACCGGTGATGCCCACTTCCGCCAGTGCTTCACGTACATCATCCAGTTTGAAAGGTTTAATAATCGCATCAATCTTTTTCATGGTGGGTCCTTAAACTCTTGCCTGTAAGCTGCGTCGTAATCGATTGCTCACAGTATCATATTCATTCGAAGTTTGCGGTACTACTCTTTAAAATCGTTGGCTTCCAGCTCATGGCGTGACAGCAGCTTATAGAACTCGGTGCGGTTGCGTCCGGCCATGCGTGCCGCGTGGGTCACGTTACCTTTGGTGATCTGCAACAGCTTACGCAGATAGTTTAGCTCGAACTGGTTACGCGCTTCGGCAAACGTCGGCAGTGCCGTGTTCTCGCCTTCCAGCGCCTGCTCCACCAGCGCGTCACTGATGACAGGTGACGACGTCAGCGCCACGCACTGCTCTATCACGTTGACCAGCTGACGCACGTTTCCCGGCCAGCTTGCGGCCATCAGCCGCTTCATCGCATCGGTGGAAAACGCCCGCACAAACGGTTTGTGGCGATCCGCAGACTGGCGCAGCAGGTGATTCGCCAGCAAAGGGATATCTTCCGCACGTTCGGCCAGCGCCGGAATTTTCAGGTTCACGACGTTCAGGCGGTAGTAAAGATCTTCACGAAACTCATTGCGCGCCATTACCTTTGGTAAATCACGGTGCGTGGCGGAGATGATGCGCACGTTAATGTCGATATCGCGGTTGCTGCCCAACGGGCGCACTTTTCGCTCCTGCAGCACGCGCAGTAATTTGACCTGCAGCGGCGCAGGCATGTCGCCAATCTCGTCCAGGAAAAGCGTACCGCCTTCTGCCGCCTGGAATAAGCCTTCCCGGCTGCTGACTGCACCGGTGAACGCACCGCGGGCGTGGCCGAAGAGTTCAGATTCGAGCAGTTGTTCCGGCAGTGCGCCGCAGTTAATGGCAATAAAGGCGTTTTTGCTGCGCGGGCTGGCATTATGGATGGCCTGCGCCAGGATCTCTTTCCCGGTGCCGCTCTGCCCGTTAATCAGGACGCTGACGTCAGACTGCGCCACCATCCGGGCCTGTTCCAGCAGACGCAGCATGATGGGGCTACGCGTGACAATCGGCTCCCGCCACGCCTCATCGCTCGACGGGGCAGCATGTTCCAGCGCACTGTCGATGGCCTTATACAGCGCGTCTTTGTCCACCGGCTTGGTCAGGAAGCTGAAAACCCCCTGCTGTGTCGCCGCGACAGCATCCGGGATCGAGCCGTGCGCCGTCAGGATAATCACCGGCATGCCCGGCTGCTGCTTCTGGATCTCTGCGAACAACTGCAGGCCATCCATTTCATCCATCCGCAGGTCGCTTATCACCAGGTCAATTTTCTCCCGGGCGAGAATTTTGAGCCCCTCCAGCCCGCTTTCAGCCGTCACGACGCTGTAGCCTTCACTGACCAGACGCATTCCCAACAACTTGAGCAAACCGGGATCGTCATCCACCAGCAGGAGATGGGCAGGTTTACGGCTCGTCATGCTTCACATCCTCTTGTTTCGGTGTATCGCTGTCCGGTGCAGCAGATGAACTCCCAGGCTGGTATTTACGCGACGAGAGCTGTCTTTCGATATCGGTCAGGTTCTCCAGCTTACGGGTCGTGGTATCCAGTTGCGTACGCAAATGTTGTTGCTGTTGACGCAGGGTATCCAGCTCGCTGTCGGTTGACTGTTGCAGCTTGCTGTAACGGGAGCGCTCTTCAGACAGCTGAAGTTGTAATGTCTGCCCATCGCGCCAGAGCTGGTAAATCGGGCGTACCTGAGCGGGAAGCGTTGCGACAAAGGTGTCGAGCCGCGTGACGTTCGTGCGTCGTTCGACAGGGGTAATTTTGGCATCCCCAAGCAATATTCCGCGCTTGAAGGCGTCCTGCCAGGTATCGTCGTCCAGCATCGCCGCTTTTGAGCGGGCTTCAACCGGAGCCAGACGCTGCGCGCAGTCTATTCCGCGTAGCCAGAACAGAGGATTGGTTTCGACGTCATGCCCCGACAGGTTCCAGATGTCGTCGCAGCGGGTTGAGAGAAAATCTGCCAGCTGATTCTCTGGCCATTTATCTTCCTGTTTATCGCTAATGGCACTTTTTGGCACATGGGAAACACACCCCGCCAGCAATAAACAAGGCAGGCTCAGGCGCAACGTTTTACGGGAAAACACCGCGCGTATGGCGCGGAAAAAGACGTGTGACATACTCACCAGACATAGCTTCATTTTATTGGTTTTTCCGGCTCAGGGGCAGTTCGATACGGAAGCAAACATCGGAACGTTCATCCGTGACAATGTTTAGCTCCCCCTGCATGCGTCGTATACAGTCCCGGGCGATACTTAACCCCAGACCGCTTCCTTTAACCGCACCTTTTCGCTGATGACTTCCCTGGAAGAAGGGTTCAAATATCATCTCTCTTTCGTCATCGGGGATCGGGGTGCCGGTGTTGGCGACATCAATAAAGACCCGTGAACCATTCGTATAGCTTCGGATATAAATGTTACCGGATTCAGTACCATAGTGCACCGCATTGGAATAAAGATTATCCAGAACGCTCATCAATAACATCGGTTCAGCCAGGCAGGTTGGCTCATTCAGCGTCACCCCGGTATGCATCATTTTAGCTCTTGCAGGCAAGCTGTGGGCAGAGATCACCATATCCACCAGCGGCTCAATCTCGACATTTTCGAGGACGACCGCCCCATCCGCCAGCTTGCGGTTGTAATCGAGCAGTTGCTCAATTAATTTCTGCAGATTGCGGCTGCTGGCGTCGAGGATCTCAACAATCTCTTTCTGCTCCACCGTCAGCGGCCCCGCCACTTCGTCTGCCAGCAATTCCGTGCCTTCGCGCATGCTGGCCAGCGGCGTTTTAAGCTCGTGGGAAATATGACGTAAAAACTGATGACGCTGGGATTCCAGCCACGACAGGCGCTCCGAAAGCCAGATAATCCGCTGCCCCACGGAACGCAACTCGCGCGGGCCTTTAAAGACCACCGTATCGCCCAGTGATTTCCCCTCTCCCAGACGATTGATCATCCGCTGGATGCCCTTCACCGGGCCGATGATCATTCGGGTAAAAAGTAACACCAGCGCGAGGCTGACCAGGAACAGCACCAGCGCCTGCCAGCCAAAGAACTGACCGCGTTCGGCAATCTCCTGCTGTAGCTGCTGGCCGCGAGAGAAAATCACCGCACGGGTAGACTGCACCATCTCAGCATTGGCATTGGCAAAGGCTTCAAGGCGCGCGGCTGCGGCGGCATCAGGGCCACTGTTCTTACACTGCAGCTGGGCCAGATCGTTCAAATCCTGACGTAATGCCTGGTAGAGCTTATCGTCCGGCAACACGCCGGCATGCGCATCCAGCATCTCGCTATAGCGTTTACGCTGATTCTGGTAGACCTTTTCCAGCGTGCGATCGTCAAGCACGCAATACTGACGATAGCTACGCTCCATCTCCAGCGCGGCGTTGGTCATCGCTTCACTGCGTCTGGCGTCAATGAGCGTCGTGCGGTTAGTCAGTGCCGCCTGGGCACTGAGCGCGTTCAGGCTTTGCCACGCCTGCCAGGCCAGAATCAGTAAAGGCAGCAGGATCAGCAAAAAGGCCATCATTACGAGTTGACGCAGGGAACGGGGGAAAACGGGCCAGCGTTTCAACGCATTACTCTCTTTGAATGGGTTTGAGGAGAGCGTAACTGAGTCTGCCCTTCAGATACAACAAAGCCGGGTAAAAACCCGGCTTTGTCATGGAATGAGGCGGTGCCTAACTCGACGTTTCGCCCTGTCCTGATAAAGCAACGCTATGATCAGTAGTTGGACGGCAGGCACCTTTTTGTGCGTCATTCGAAGTTTATGTAGCACGTCCCGAAGGGGCTGACATAAGAAGGTGAATGAGCCACTGATTAATATTATGCAATAGATGTGCCAGAATGCAAATAAATATATTATCACATTGATATTTATATAATTTATGGGTTTCCACCGTTAATTGCTCGCTGAATGATTTCCAGGCTAAGTGTCGCTAATCAGCAACACCTTAACGGGAACCGCCCCTGCAATATATAAATCAATGAGTTAAATGTCTCCTTTTGGAGACAGTGGCATGACGGGTCTGTCGCGAAATTGCGACACACATAAAAAAGCCCGGTAGCGCTTTCGCGTACCGGGCTTTAAAGGGCAATACCGATTAACCCAGCTGTTTACGTGCGTTGCGGAAGATACGCATCCACGGGCTGTCCTCGCCCCAGTTTTCCGGGTGCCAGGAGTTGCTCACGGTGCGGAACACGCGCTCAGGGTGTGGCATCATGATGGTCGCACGGCCGCTTTCGCTGGTGACCGCCGTGATCCCGTTCACCGAGCCGTTCGGGTTAGCCGGATAGGTTTCCGTCACCTTGCCGAAGTTATCGACAAAGCGCAGCGCCACCAGTCCTTTGCTCTCAAGCTGAGCCAGATGGGCAGCATCACGCACTTCTACCTGACCTTCTCCGTGAGAAACGGCGATTGGCATCTGCGACCCTACCATTCCCTGCAGCAGCAGAGACGGGCTTTGAGTCACTTCGACCAGGCTGAAACGTGCTTCAAAGCGGTCGGACTGGTTACGCACAAAGCGTGGCCACGCTTCACTGCCCGGGATCAGCTCGCGCAGGTTAGACATCATCTGGCAGCCGTTACACACGCCAAGCGCCAGGGTTTGCGGACGATGGAAGAAGCTTTCGAACTCATCGCGCACGCGGCTGTTGAAGAGAATGGACTTCGCCCAGCCTTCACCGGCACCCAGCACGTCACCGTAGGAGAAACCGCCGCACGCCACCAGCGCATGGAAATCTTCCAGACCGGTGCGACCTGCCAGCAGGTCACTCATATGAACGTCGATGGCATCAAAGCCCGCACGGTGGAAGGCCGCGGCCATCTCAACGTGGGAGTTGACGCCCTGCTCACGCAGCACGGCGACTTTCGGACGCGCGCCGGTCGCAATGTACGGTGCAGCGATGTCTTCGTTGATGTCGAAGGAGAGCTTCACGTTCAGGCCAGGATCGTTGTCGTTGGCCTTGGCGTTGTGTTCCTGATCGGCACAGTCCGGGTTATCACGCAGGCGCTGCATCTGCCAGGTGGTTTCCGCCCACCACATACGCAGCGTGGTGCGGCTTTCGCTGAACACCGCATGGCCATCCGCTTCAATGACGAAACGGTCACCCTGAACGGCTTTACCCAGGTAGTGTACGCAGTCTGCCAGGCCGTGCTGAGCCAGCAGGGCTTCAACCGCGTCACGATCGGCCGCGCGCACCTGAATCACCGCGCCGAGTTCTTCGTTAAACAGTGCCGCCAGACGATCTTCTCCAAGCGTCGCGATGTTCGCTTCAACACCGCAATGTCCGGTGAAGGCCATCTCCGCCAGGGTCACCAGCAGGCCGCCGTCGGAACGGTCGTGGTAGGCCAGCAGTTTACGCTGCGCCACCAGTGCCTGAATGGCGTCGTAGAAGCCTTTTAACTGGGCCACATCACGCACGTCCGCCGGTTTATCACCCAGCTGACGGTAAACCTGTGCCAGCGCGGTGGCACCCAGCGCGTTGTGACCTTTACCCAGGTCAATCAGCAGCAGGGCGTTGTCTTCGGTCGAGAGCTGTGGGGTCACG
Organism: Enterobacter cloacae complex sp. 309I3; assembly: GCF_050031595.1. NCBI lineage: Bacteria > Pseudomonadati > Pseudomonadota > Gammaproteobacteria > Enterobacterales > Enterobacteriaceae > Enterobacter > Enterobacter cloacae complex sp. 309I3. The sequence continues at coordinate 3,663,946 of NZ_JBLGWI010000001.1, forward strand.
GTATGGCGCACGTCTTCCACACGGGCAAACGCGGAGATGATCAGCGACAGCGGCGAAGTCATTTCGCGCTGCTCGTTGCCTTCCTGCCAACGGGTTTTCATCGACATGGAGTCTTTACCCACTGGAATGGTCAGGCCGAGCGCAGGACAGAGCTCTTCACCCACCGCTTTCACAGCTTCATACAGGCCCGCGTCTTCGCCCGGGTGACCGGCAGCGGCCATCCAGTTCGCGGACAGTTTGATACGTTTGATATCGCCAATCCGGGTCGCGGCGATGTTGGTCAGTGCTTCACCGACGGCCAGACGAGCAGAGGCCGCGAAGTCCAGCAGCGCTACCGGGGTACGTTCGCCCAGCGCCATCGCTTCACCGTAGTAGCTGTCGAGGCTCGCGGTGGTCACGGCGCAGTTCGCCACCGGGATCTGCCATGGCCCCACCATCTGATCGCGCGAGACCATACCGGTCACGGTACGGTCGCCGATGGTGACCAGGAAGGTTTTCTCCGCCACTGCAGGCAGGTGCAGCACGCGATTCACCGCGTCTGCTACGGTAATGCCCTGACGATCCAGCGCGTTGCCCGCCGCTTTGCGGGTCTGCACGTCGCGGGTCATCTTCGGCGTTTTGCCGAGCAGCACGTCCAGCGGCAGATCGATTGGCTGGTTGTCGAAATGGGTATCGCTCAGGGTCAGGTGTTTCTCTTCGGTCGCTTCACCAATTACCGCGTACGGCGCGCGCTCGCGGCGGCACAGCTCGTCAAACAGCGGCAGTTGATCGGCTGCGACGGCCAGCACATAACGCTCCTGAGATTCGTTACACCAGATCTCCAGCGGGCTCATGCCCGGCTCATCGCTCAGAATGTCGCGCAGGTTGAAACGGCCACCGCGACCACCGTCGCTCACCAGCTCCGGCATGGCGTTGGACAGGCCGCCCGCGCCAACGTCGTGAATAAAGAGGATTGGGTTTGCATCACCCAGTTGCCAGCAGCGGTCGATCACTTCCTGGCAACGACGCTCCATTTCCGGGTTGTCACGCTGAACGGAGGCAAAGTCGAGATCGGCGTCAGACTGACCGGATGTCATTGAAGAGGCCGCACCACCGCCCAGACCGATGTTCATCGCCGGTCCACCGAGGACGATCAGCTTCGCACCGACGACGATCTCACCTTTCTGCACGTGATCGGCGCGAATGTTACCGATCCCGCCCGCCAGCATGATCGGTTTGTGGTAGCCGCGCAGCTCTTCGCCGTTGTGGCTGTCCACTTTCTCTTCATAGGTACGGAAGTAACCGTTCAGTGCCGGACGACCAAATTCGTTGTTGAATGCCGCGCCGCCCAGTGGACCTTCGGTCATGATGTCCAGCGCGGTCACGATGCGCTCTGGCTTGCCGAAATCTTCTTCCCACGGCTGTTCAAAGCCCGGGATACGCAGGTTGGAAACAGAGAAACCGACCAGGCCCGCTTTTGGTTTCGCACCACGGCCCGTCGCCCCTTCGTCACGGATTTCACCGCCGGAACCGGTCGCCGCCCCCGGCCACGGAGAGATCGCCGTCGGGTGGTTGTGAGTTTCCACCTTCATCAGGATATGCGCTGGCTCCTGATGGAAGTCATAGCGCCCCGCTTCGCGATCGGCGAAGAAGCGGCCCACCTCGGAACCTTCCATCACCGCGGCGTTGTCTTTATAGGCAGACAGCACGTGATCAGGGGTTTTCTCCATGGTGTTTTTGATCATTTTGAACAGCGACTTCGGCTGCTGTTCACCGTCAATAATCCAGTCGGCATTGAAAATCTTGTGGCGGCAGTGCTCAGAGTTAGCCTGCGCGAACATATAGAGTTCGATGTCGTTCGGGTTGCGGTTCAGCTTAACAAACGCATCCTGCAGGTAGTCAATCTCGTCTTCTGCCAGTGCCAGGCCGAGACGCAGGTTAGCGTCAATCAGCGCCTGACGGCCCTGCCCCAGCAAATCCACGCTCTGTACTGGCGCAGGCTGATGGTGGGAGAAAAGTTTCTGCGCATCATCCAGAGAAGCAAATACGCTCTCCATCATGCGGTCATGCAGCTCTGCGGCCACCGCCTGCCACTGGGCGTCGCTCAGGGTGGAGGCTTCAACGTAATACGCCACGCCGCGTTCCAGACGGTTAATCTGGTTCAGACCACAGTTGTGAGCGATGTCAGTCGCTTTGGAAGACCAGGGGGAGATGGTGCCTGGACGAGGCGTCGCAAGGATCAGTTTACCGGTTGGGGTATGGCTGCTCAGACTTGGGCCATACTTGAGCAGGCGTTCCAGCTGTACGCGCTCCTCTGCATTCAGGGGGGCATTCAGGTCAGCAAAATGGACATACTCAGCGTAAATATTGCTTACCGGAAGGTCGGCTGCCTGAAAACGTGCCAGCAGTTTGTTAATACGGAAGGCAGACAGTGCAGGCGAACCACGCAGAATTTCCATCATAAGTCTCTCGTCTTCGAAGCGCCGGGGCGCTTACAGTGTGCGCAAGGGGGGAAAACGGGCGTCATTATAGAGAATCCTGAGCGTCGACGAAACCGTTTGCGTCGAAATAAAATCGACGGCATCGTTTAACAATAGATGTGACCTCTCTCTCTAATTTGTTGCCAAGTGGCGTAACTTTACGCAAAATGCCGCTCAATCAATGGCAAACCTTATTTTTAACATGGCTACAGCATACTAAGGCAACCGGCGTCGCAGAGAATTAACTAATTGAAAAAATTAAAGATTAATTATCTGCTCATCGGCATTGTAACGTTGCTGTTGGCAGTGGCCCTCTGGCCTTCCATCCCCTGGTTCGGCAAAGCCGAAAACCGTATCGCCGCCATTCAGGAGCGGGGGGAGCTGCGTGTCAGTACGCTTAACTCTCCGCTGATTTACAGCGACATCAACGGCAAAACCATCGGTCTGGATTATGAGCTGGCTCAGCAGTTTGCCGATTACCTTGGCGTGAAGCTCAAAATCACCGTGCGCCAGAACATCAGCCAGCTGTTTGATGACCTGGATAACAACGATGCCGATATCCTCGCCGCCGGGCTGGTGTACAACAGCGAGCGCAGCAAGAATTACCAGCCGGGCCCGACCTATTACTCCGTTTCACAGCAGCTGGTCTATCGCGTCGGTAGCCTGCGCCCGCGTACGCTGGCCTCGATCAACGCTCAACAGCTGACGATTGCCCCTGGCCATGTGGTGATTGACGATCTGCGTGAGCTGAAGGAGAAGAAATACCCTGACCTGAGCTGGACCGTCGACCCTAAACTCGGCACGACGGAGCTGCTGGACCAGGTCAAAGATCAGAAATTGCCTTACACCATCGCCGACTCCGTGGCGATCAGCCTGTTCCAGCGGGTGCATCCTGAAATCGCCGTGGCGCTGGACGTGACGGACGAACAGCCCGTGACCTGGTTTACCCATCTTGATGACGATCAGACCCTCTCTGCGGCCATGCTCGATTTTTATAACACCATTAATGAAGACGGCACCCTGGCACGCCTGGAAGAGAAGTACCTCGGCCATGGTGATGACTTTGACTACGTTGACACCCGCAGCTTCCTGCGCGCGGTAGACAGCGTCCTGCCTGACCTGCAGCCTCTGTTCGAAAAATATGCGCAGGAGATTGACTGGAAACTGCTGGCGGCTATCTCGTATCAGGAGTCCCACTGGGACACCCAGGCCACCTCCCCCACCGGCGTGCGCGGCCTGATGATGCTGACTAAAAATACCGCGCAGAGCCTCGGGCTGACCGACCGTACCGATGCGGAACAGAGCATCAGCGGCGGCGCGCGCTACCTGCAGGATATGATGGCCAAAGTGCCCGAGACAGTGCCGGAAGAGGAGCGTATCTGGTTCGCGCTGGCCGCCTACAACATGGGCTATGCCCACATGCTCGACGCCCGGGCCCTGACGGCAAAAACAAAAGGCAACCCCGACAGCTGGTCTGACGTAAAACAGCGTCTGCCGCTCCTGAGCCAGAAGCCGTGGTACAACAAGCTCACCTACGGCTATGCGCGCGGGCATGAGGCTTATGCCTACGTGGAAAATATTCGTAAATATCAGATTAGCCTGGTGGGGTATCTGCTGGAGAAGGAAAAAGAGGCGACAGAGGCGAAACAGCTGGCGCAAAGCTATCCGGTTGTGGCACCGGACGAAATTAATCGCCCGACGACTTCAATTCTGCCTTTTGTTGCTTTTTCTGCTGACGGCGCATTCGAAAGAAATCACTTAATAGCCCCGAACACTCTGGTGCAAGCACCCCACCGATAGTCTTCACCTGATGGTTCATTCCCGGGTGTCCAAGCACGTCCATCAGCGAGCCCGCAGCACCGGTTTTTTCATCCCGCGCGCCAAAGACCAGCGTACCGATACGGCTGTGCACCATCGCACCGGAACACATGACGCATGGCTCAAGCGTGACGTACAGCGTGGTATCGAGCAGACGGTAGTTTTGCAGTACCAGCCCACCCTGACGAAGCGCCATGATTTCTGCGTGAGCGGTAGGATCGTGGCGACCAATCGGGCGGTTCCACCCTTCTCCAATCACCTGGTTGTTATGGACAAGCACCGCACCCACGGGCACTTCTCCCTCGTCCCAGGCGCGCCGGGCAAGGGTGAGCGCATGGCGCATCCAGTATTCGTGTGAGAATTCAGGGTTGGACAACGGTTGATACTCCAGTCGAAAAGCGGGCGGCATTATACACACCCGCTATGGATAAAACTATTCGAGTTGCTGAAGTTCACCCGCAGGCGTGACGCGCCAGCGGTGCTGGCAAAAATAGAGCAGCGGGTTGTCCTGCTTACTGTCACTGTAACCGCTGTACAGGCGCAGCGGCGTGCCAATGCGCATCTCCAGCTGGGCCACCTTTTCATGCCCCAGACAGCGCATGCTCAACACCCACCCGCCGTAACCACGAGAGATCTGCGTGGCGATCAGATTCACTCTCGGCAACCACGGCGTATCAAAATAGACCTGCTCTACCAGCGACTGCGGCGAGCCGGTAATCAACCAGATATCGGCGTCGTTCGCATCGAGGTAGCTGGTCAGCCGTGCCTGCACAACCGGAAACGCCGTCACATGATCGCGAAACCAGTGCGCAAAGTCTTGCTCAAGCTGTTTGAGCCTGGTTTCACTGTGGCCAAAGGTACAGCCCCAGAGCAGCAGGCTCATTGGCCAGCGCGCTGCCCGGCCTTTCACCAGCAGCGCAAGGCCAATCACGGGTAACAAAGGTAAGACGAGCAGTGCGTTCAGGGGCTGACGCCGCAGCAGGTAGCGCATAAACGTACCGAACATATCCTGCTGATGCAGCGTTCCATCCAGGTCGAAAAAGACAACACGACGCTCGTGATTAGCCAAACCTTACTCCTCTGGGTCGTTGAATCCCGCCAGCCAGGTAAACAGGAACCCGGCGATCACCGCTACCAGATAGCCTAACAGATAGAGCATGACTTTTCCGGTCACGATGGTGAGCGCTAGCGGTAAACCGGAGAGTCCAAAGGTGATAACAGTGGCAACTTTCCAGTAGCTGATAAGCGCCCCGCCCACCGCCCCGCCCAGACAGGCCGCGAGGAAAGGCTTACCGAGCGGCAGCGTGACACCGAAAATCAGCGGCTCGCCAATGCCCAGCAATCCGACCGGTAGCGCCCCTTTAATCACTTTTTTCAGGCGCGCGTTACGGGTTTTCATCAGCACGGCAATCGCCGCACCAACCTGACCTACCCCCGCCATCGACAGAATGGGCAGCAGCGCGTTATAACCATGAGCCTGCACCAGCTCCACGTGGATCGGCACCAGCCCCTGATGCAGGCCGGTCAGCACCAGCGGCAGGAAGGTCCCTGACAGCACAGCACCTACTAATAACCCGCCGCGATCGATAGCCAGAGAAGCGCCGTGGGCAATCACCTCAGAGATCCAGCCGCCCAGCGGCTGCAGGGCCACAATCGCCACACAGCCGGTGATAAGCGTGGTCAGCAGCGGATTGAGGATCAGCTCAATGGAACCGGGCAGAGCGGCGCGCAGCTTTTTCTCAATCCAGCACATCAGGATGACCACCAGCAGCACCGCAATCACCCCGCCGCGCCCGGGCTGGAGAGCCTCGCCAAACAGGGTTATCTGCGCAAGCTGCGGGCTGGAGAGAATACCGGCCATCACCCCGCCCATCGCCATTGAGCCGCCAAACACTTTGGCGGTGTTAACCCCAACCAGAATGTTCATGATGGCGAAGACAGCGCTACCAAAGATCCCCAGAATGCCGAGCAGGTTCGGATAGTGCGTGGCAAAATCGCCGACAATATCCGGACGCTTGAGGATATTGATGATCCCGGTGATCAACCCGGAGGCAATAAACGCCGGAATAAGTGGAATAAAGACGTTTGCCAGCTGTCGCAGCGCATCGCTCATGGGGGCTTTGTATTTGGCCTTCGCCTGCGCTTTGGTGCGCTCGGCATCGTCAACCGGCACGGCCGCCCCTCCGCCCATCAATGCGCGCATGGCATCAACGACCTGCGCCGCTTTTCCCGGCCCGACGATCAGCTGATGCTGCTGCCCCTGCTTTACGTATCCGCTGACGCCAGGAAGCTGCTTAAGGTGCGCGATATCAAGCTGGTCGTCGTCATGCACCTCGACGCGCACACGCGTCATGCAGTTTTCCAGACGCTGAATGTTCTTCTCTCCGCCGATCCCCTGCAAAATATGGCTGGCGAGCGCTGCTGTTTTTTCCATACACGCCTCTGTGTTAGTTTTCTAATGCCGCCCGTAAGAATCCATTATGCTCGGCAAGCCTGGCTCGCGCGGCGGCGGCATCCAGCCCGCTCAGGATCATCAGAATGGCCGGTTTCACATCGTGATCGGTTTGTTTGAGTACGGCTTCCGCCTCTTCGCGGCTCGCACCGGTCGCTTCCATCACCATGCGACAGGCCCGATCCACCAGCTTGACGTTGGTGGCCTGCATATCCACCATCAGGTTCTGATACACCTTGCCGAACTTCACCATCGCGCCGGTGGAGATCATATTGAGCACCAGTTTTTGCGCGGTCCCGGATTTAAGGCGCGTGGAGCCAGTGAGCGCTTCAGGCCCGACGACCGGCGAAATAGCGATGTGGGCCACCTGCGCAATGGGCGAGCCTGGATTACAGGAGATAGCCACGGTAGTGCAGCCCGTCTGATTGGCATATTCCAGGCCACCAATGACGTAAGGTGTGCGCCCGGAAGCGGCCAGTCCGACCACCAGGTCGTTTGCGTTGAGGTTAAGCCCTTTCAGGTCGTCTTCACCGAGCTGTTTGTTGTCTTCCGCCCCTTCTACCGCCTTCAGCAGTGCGCCAGGCCCACCGGCAATGAGACCGACCACCAGCCCGTGCGGAACGCCGAACGTAGGCGGACATTCAGAGGCATCCAGCACACCGAGTCGTCCGCTGGTTCCGGCGCCCATATAAATAATGCGGCCCCCCGCCTTGAGCGCCTGTGCCGCAGCATCGACGGCCTTCGCCACCTCTGGTAATGTCTCTTTCACTGCCAGTGCGACCAGCGTATCCTGTTGATTAAAACGGTTAACCAGCTCCAGGGTGGAGAGAGCATCCAGATCCATGGTTTGCGGGTTGCGCGTTTCTGATACAAGTGAGCCAAGATTCATCTTTTTTACCTCTGGAATTTTTAATTCATAATAATCGCACTATAATGGAATATAAAATTCATTCAGGCGAGCAAAATTCGTATTTGCGCAGACAATCACATTTTCGCCAGGAGAACGTATGAACTGTTTAATTCGCATTCGCCAGCGTTATGCAGGCTTTGCTCAAAGCGACAAAAAGCTGGCGGATTTTTTGCTTTCTCAGCCCGACCATGCCCGCCATCTCAGCTCTCAGCAGCTGGCAAGCGAAGCGGGTGTGAGCCAGTCCAGCGTGGTGAAGTTTGCCCAGAAGATTGGCTTTAAGGGCTTCCCGGCCCTGAAACTGGCGATTAGCGAAGCCCTGGTGAGTAACCCCAATCCGCAATCCATGCCGGTGCATAATCAGATCCGTGGCGATGATCCCATGCGTCTGGTGGGCGAGAAGTTGATCAAAGAGAACGTCGCGGCCATGCACGCCACTCTCGATGTGAACACCGAAGAAAAATTACTGGAAAGCGTGGCAATGCTGCGTGCGGCACGACGGATCATTTTGACCGGTATCGGTGCATCCGGGCTGGTGGCGCGTAATTTTGGCTGGAAGCTGACGAAAATCGGGTATAACGCCATCGTCGAACAGGATATGCATGCCCTGCTGGCGACAGTGCAGGCCATGGATCCGGACGATCTGCTGCTGGCGATCTCCTATACCGGGGAACGCCGTGAAATCAACATGGCCACCGACGAGGCCCTGCGTGTGGGTGGTAAAATTCTGGCTATTACCGGTTTTACGCCCAATGCACTGCAGCAGCGGGCAACGCGCTGCTTGTATACCATTGCCGAGGAGCAGGCCACGCGCAGCGCGGCTATCTCGTCCACCAGCGCGCAAATGATGCTGACGGATCTGCTGTTTATGGCACTGGTGCAGCAGGATCTGGAGCATGCGCCTGAGCGGATTCGTCACAGCGAAGAGCTGGTAAAAAAACTGGTTTGAACAACGAATGAGCGTATAATGCCCGCCCTGTTTGTGTTGTTTCTGAGAATTTCCTGATGGCGCTGTTAATCACCAAAAAATGCATCAACTGCGATATGTGCGAACCGGAATGCCCTAACCAGGCCATTTCGATGGGCGACAGCATTTATGAGATTAACACTGACCGTTGCACCGAGTGCATTGGCCACTATGAAACGCCGACCTGCCAGAAGGTGTGCCCGATCCCCAATACTATCCTGAAGGATCCGGCACACGTCGAAAGCGAAGAGCAGCTGTGGGATAAGTTTGTCCTGATGCATCACGCGGACAAACTTTAACTCTCGATAATCACCGTTGCGCTGGCATAGTGCCGTTCATCCGCGATTGTCACGTGCATGTGCGCCACGCCGAGTTTCTCTGCCAGCTTCAAGGCCTCGCCCCATAAACGCAGGCGCGGCTTACCCAGCTCATCGTTAAACACTTCAAACTGGTTAAACGCCAGACCGTTACGAATACCGGTGCCAAAGGCTTTGGCCGCTGCCTCTTTAACGGCAAAGCGCTTGGCCAGGAAACGTACCGGCTGCTGATGCGCTTCCCAGATGGCCCATTCGTTATCGCTCAGCACGCGCCTTGCCAGACGATCGCCACTACGGGCGATCACCGCTTCAATGCGGGCTATCTCGACGATGTCGGTACCTAAGCCCAGAATAGCCATTACTGACGCGCTTCCAGCATCAGGCGTTTCATTTCTGAAACCGCCTCTTTCAGGCCACTCATCACCGCACGGCCAATAATGGCGTGGCCGATGTTCAGCTCATGCATTTCCGGCAGGGCGGCGATGGCTTTAACGTTGTGGTAGGTCAGCCCATGCCCTGCGTTAACCTTCAGACCCAGGCTCGCGGCGTAAGTAGCCGCTTTCGCGATACGCTCCAGCTCTTTAGCCTGCTCGGCATCGTTTTTGGCATCGGCGTAGCAGCCGGTGTGAATTTCAATATACGGTGCACCCACGTCAGCCGCCGCTTTGATCTGCTCCGCATCAGCGTCAATGAACAGAGAAACCAAGATACCCGCGTCCGCCAGACGTTTGCAGGCATCGCGCATTTTGTCACGCTGCCCCGCCACGTCCAGACCGCCTTCGGTGGTCACTTCCTGACGCTTTTCCGGTACCAGGCAGCAGAAATGCGGTTTGGTGTCACAGGCAATCGTCAGCATCTCTTCCGTGACCGCCATCTCCAGGTTCATACGGGTATCCAGCGTCTGACGCAGAATACGCACGTCACGGTCGGTGATGTGGCGGCGGTCTTCGCGCAGATGAACGGTAATGCCATCGGCGCCAGCCTGCTCAGCGATAAACGCCGCCTGAACCGGATCGGGATAAGCCGTACCGCGAGCATTACGCAGCGTGGCGATGTGATCGATGTTGACGCCTAACAGTAATTCAGCCATGACAATCCTCGGTATTTTGATTCATTTTCCTTCCCTCTCTCCCTCCGGAAGAGGGCTGGGGTGAGGGATAAAACGTTAACGTTTCGGCATAAACTGCCTGAACAATTCGCGGCTCTTCAGGGGTTTGCCCCCAAGATACGGCTTGAGCGCAATCCGGGTAAAGCGTTTTGCAGCACGAAGGGTATCCTGGTCCGGAAATTCGCGCTCATACAGCGCCCGGAGCTGGCGTCCGGTAAAGGTGTTGTTATCAATCACGACGCTGGCGATAAACCCTTTTTCCTCCCGATACCGGTAGGTCATCCCGTCTTCGACCTCGTCTCCACTCCCCGCACAATGCAGAAAATCGACGCCATATCCCAGGTGACCCAGCAGCGCCAGCTCGAAACGGCGCAGGGCGGGTTCAGGCGAACCGGTTGCGCCAGCAAGGGCCTGGATACAGTGCAGATAATCGAAGAAAAGTTCAGAGAAGCGAGTCTCATGTTCAAGAACGCGTGAAATGAGTTCATTGACGTACAGACCGCTGTAAAGCGTGATGCCAGAAAGGGGAAGCGCCAGAGAGACGGCTTCAGCGCTGCGCAGGGTTTTGACTTCCCCTCGCCCGCCAAAGCGGACCAGCAGCGGCGTAAAGGGCTGTAAGGCGCCTTTGAGGTTGGAACGTTTGGAACGTGCGCCTTTTGCAACAAGGCGCACGCGACCCGACTCTTCCGTGAAGACGTCCAGCATCAGGCTGGTTTCGCTCCAGGGACGACTATGCAGAACAAAAGCGCGCTGCCAGCCTTCCATTTGCGCGTCGTCTTGGTTTACTGATCTTCGCCGTAACCGAGGCTGCGCAGAGCACGCTCATCATCGGCCCAGCCAGATTTCACTTTCACCCACAGCTCCAGGTGAACCGGTGCTTCAAACATCTCCTGCATGTCTTTACGGGCTTCAATACCGATGGTTTTGATCTTGGCGCCTTTGTTGCCAATGACCATCTTCTTCTGCCCTTCACGCTCAACGAGGATCAGGCCATTGATGTCGTAACCGCCACGCTCGTTACTCTGGAAACGCTCAATCTCTACCGTCACGGAGTACGGCAGTTCTGCGCCAAGGAAACGCATCAGCTTTTCGCGGATGATTTCAGAAGCCATAAAGCGCTGAGAACGATCGGTGATGTAATCTTCCGGGAAGTGGTGAGTCGCTTCCGGCAGATGCTTACGCACGATACCGGCGATGGTATCCACGTTCAGACCGGTCTCTGCAGACAGCGGAACGATGTCGAGGAAGTTCATCTGGCTACCCAGCCACTGCAGGTGCGGCAGCAGATCGGCTTTTTCCTGTACGTTATCCACTTTGTTGACCGCGAGGATCACCGGCGTTTTACCGTCACGCAGCTTGTTCAGGACCATTTCGTCGTCCGGCGTCCAGCGGGTGCCTTCCACAACGAAAATAACCAGCTCCACGTCACCAATCGAGCTGCTCGCCGCTTTGTTCATCAGGCGGTTAATGGCACGCTTCTCTTCCATGTGCAGGCCTGGGGTATCGACGTAGATCGCCTGATACGCGCCTTCAGTATGGATACCGACAATGCGGTGACGCGTGGTCTGTGCCTTACGCGAGGTGATCGAAATCTTCTGCCCAAGCAGATTATTCAGCAGGGTGGATTTACCCACGTTCGGACGTCCGACGATGGCAATAAATCCGCAATAGGTTTTTTCTTCGCTCATTCCAGCTCCAGCATTTTTAACGCCTGTTCGGCGGCAGCCTGTTCAGCCTTACGACGGCTTGAACCTGTGCCCACCACCGGTTCACTCAGGCCACTGACCTGGCAATGGATGGTAAATTCCTGATCGTGCGCTTCACCACGCACCTGCACCACCAGATAAGATGGCAGCGGGAGGTGACGACCCTGCAAATATTCCTGCAAACGCGTTTTCGGATCTTTTTGTTTATCGCCCGGACTGATTTCATCCAGACGGGTCTGATACCAGTTCAGGATCAGTTTTTCTACGGTCTGGATATCGCTGTCCAGGAACACGCCACCGATTAATGCCTCAACCGTATCGGCAAGAATAGATTCACGACGGAAGCCGCCGCTTTTCAGTTCACCCGGCCCAAGACGCAGACATTCGCCCAGTTCAAATTCGCGTGCGATTTCCGCAAGGGTGTTACCCCTTACCAGCGTGGCGCGCATGCGGCTCATATCACCTTCATCCACACGCGGGAAACGATGATAAAGCGCATTAGCAATCACGAAACTCAAAATAGAGTCACCTAAAAATTCGAGGCGCTCATTGTGTTTGCTGCTGGCACTGCGATGGGTTAATGCCTGTTGCAACAGCTCCTGATGATGAAAAGTGTAGCCCAGCTTCCGTTGAAGCCGATTAATTACGATGGGGTTCATGCGATACCAATAAATGAATGCGTCAAAAATGCAGCACACGAAACCGACCTGAGAAAACCAACGCGGTTTCGTGTGCCGTGGCACCCTTGCAGGGCCAACCTTAAACTTCGGGGGAATATTCTATACACAACGACAGGGGATGTCGTTAGTTCGAAGAGATTTATCGCTGAAATAATTCACGTAGCCGCTAATTAAAGCGACTACGTGTTCAATTATTGAGAATTAATGGATCCCGCCAATACGATTCAGGCGTACCCCGGTCGGCCATTCGCCTTCCTGTTTCTCGAAACTCATCCAGATTGCGGTTGCTTTACCCACCAGATTCGCTTCCGGCACAAAGCCCCAGTAACGGCTGTCCGCGGAGTTATCGCGGTTATCACCCATCATGAAGTACTGTCCCGGCGGTACGATCCAGGTGGCCAGCTGCTGACCTGGCTGTTTGTAATACATCCCGACCTGATCCTGCGCAATTGGCACGGTCAGGATCCGGTGCGTCACATCACCCAGCGTCTCTTTACGTTCGACCAGACGAATACCGTTCTCTTTGGTTTCATCTTTCGGCACCTGGAAGAAACCGTTGGTCGCTTCACCGCCGTTACGACGGGCAAAGGTCTGCACAAAATCACTTGGCTCAACGTTTGAGTAGGTGATTGGCAGCGCGTTTTCACACGCGGTACCGGAGCTGCAGCCAGGCTGAACGGTCACTTCTTTGGCAACCGGATCGTAGGTGACTTTATCACCCGGCAGACCCACCGCGCGCTTGATGTAGTCAAGGCGTGGATCGTCCGGGTATTTAAACACCACAATGTCGCCACGTTTCGGATGGCCCGTTTCGATCAGCGTTTTCTGGTAGATCGGATCTTTAATGCCATAGGCAAACTTCTCGACCAGAATAAAATCACCAATCAGCAGCGTTGGCATCATGGAGCCTGACGGGATCTGGAACGGCTCGTAAATAAACGAACGCACCACCAGCACAATCGCCAGCACCGGGAATACCGATGCCCCGGTCTCCAGCCAGCCCGGTTTCGGGCCAACTTTCTTCAGGGTTTTCGCATCAAGCCCATCACCTGTGGCTGCCTGCGCGGCAGCCTGACGTTCACGGCGTTTTGGGGCGAAAATAAACTTATCCAGACACCACAACAGACCTGTCACCAGGGTAGCGATGACCAGGATCAGGGCAAACATGTTCGCCATGCCAACTCCTTAGGGTTATTTGCCGTCTTTACCAACATGCAGAATGGCAAGGAATGCTTCCTGCGGCAGTTCGACGTTACCGACCTGCTTCATACGCTTCTTACCTTCTTTCTGCTTCTGGAGCAGCTTTTTCTTACGGCTGACGTCACCGCCATAGCATTTCGCCAGAACGTTTTTACGCAGCTGTTTCACGGTAGAGCGGGCGATAATGTGGTTGCCGATGGCCGCCTGAATCGCGATATCAAACTGCTGACGCGGGATCAGATCTTTCATCTTCTCAACCAGCTCACGGCCACGGTACGGGGCATTGTCGTTGTGGGTGATCAGGGCCAGCGCATCAACACGTTCGCCGTTGATCAGCACATCCACACGTACCATGTTCGAAGCCTGGAAGCGTTTGAAGTTGTAATCCAGTGACGCATAGCCACGAGACGTAGACTTCAGACGGTCGAAGAAGTCGAGAACCACTTCCGCCATTGGGATTTCATAGGTGAGCGCAACCTGGTTACCGTGGTAAACCATGTTGGTCTGAACGCCACGTTTCTCCACGCACAGCGTGATAACGTTACCCAGATATTCCTGCGGCAGCAGCATATGACACTCTGCGATTGGCTCACGCAACTCATCGATGTTGTTCAGCGGCGGCAGCTTGGACGGGCTGTCGACGTAGACGATCTCTTTGTTGGTGGTCTGCACTTCGTACACTACGGTCGGCGCGGTGGTGATCAGATCCAGATCGTATTCACGTTCCAGACGTTCCTGAATGATCTCCATGTGCAGCAGACCAAGGAAGCCGCAGCGGAAGCCGAAGCCGAGCGCCGTGGAGCTTTCTGGCTCGTAGAACAGAGAGGCGTCGTTAAGGCTCAGCTTGCCGAGCGCATCACGGAAGTTCTCGTAGTCGTCGGAGCTGACCGGGAACAGGCCGGCATAAACCTGTGGTTTCACCTTTTTAAAGCCTGGCAGCGCTTTTTCTGCCGGGTTACGCGCGCCGGTCAGGGTATCGCCCACTGGCGCACCGAGAATGTCTTTAATGGCACAAACCAGCCAGCCCACCTCGCCGCATTTCAGCTCGGTACGGTCAACCTGTTTTGGTGTGAAGATCCCGAGACGGTCTGCGTTATAAACCTGGCCGGTACTCATCACCTTAATTTTGTCGCCTTTACGCATGGTGCCGTTTTTAATACGCACCAGCGAGACAACGCCCAGATAGTTATCGAACCAGGAGTCGATAATCAGCGCCTGCAGTGGGGCATCCGGGTCACCTTCTGGTGGCGGAATATCACGCACCAGACGTTCCAGCACATCGGTAACGCCCACGCCGGTTTTGGCCGAGCAACGCACGGCATCGGTCGCGTCAATTCCGACGATATCTTCAATCTCTTCCGCCACGCGCTCAGGGTCAGCGGCTGGCAGGTCGATCTTGTTCAGAACCGGCACCACCTCGAGATCCATTTCCATCGCCGTGTAGCAGTTTGCCAGGGTCTGAGCTTCTACGCCCTGCCCCGCATCCACCACCAGCAGCGCGCCTTCACAGGCTGCCAGCGAGCGAGAAACTTCATAGGAGAAGTCAACGTGGCCTGGGGTGTCGATAAAGTTCAGTTGGTAGGTTTCACCATCAGCCGCCTTGTAATCGAGCGTGACGCTCTGCGCTTTAATGGTGATACCACGTTCGCGTTCCAGGTCCATGGAGTCCAGAACCTGGGCTTCCATTTCACGATCAGACAGGCCACCGCAAATCTGGATAATACGGTCAGACAGCGTCGACTTACCGTGGTCAATGTGAGCAATGATCGAAAAGTTACGTATGTTCTTCATATAGTTAAATAATTATGCCTTACGAATTCCTGGAGGCCGCTGTTCTTAGCCTGACGTTTTTCAGTGCGAAAACGCAGCATTCTACACTACATCTCCGTTACCTGGAAATGCACTTAGCGCCAGGTATAGCGTGAAGAAATGGCGTTTTCTTTTTTAAGATGTAAATGATGATAAAGCCCGATGGATCACCGGGCCTCAGAGGAGAGCGTCTCAACACGAAGTTGGTCTGGTGCCAGCCCTACGCTGAGAATAACAGGCTGCCACGCTTCGCGGGCTGCGAGCCTTGGGGAGAAACCTTTGGCAAGCCAGAAACCACCCACACCTCCCAATGCAGCGCCGCACATAGCCGCCGCATCGGTACCAAACAGCATCTGAAACACGCCGCCCATCACAAAGAGCCCCACCAGCGGGGAGAGATAAACCAGCATTGCGGAACCCAGCAGGCTGCCTTCGGCAATGCCCAGTTCCACCTTCTGTCCTGCCACCAGCGGTTGCTCACTTGGCACGGAAAGCGTGTGCGAGGTTTGCGGCCCGAGCTTATTTAGCACGCGGCTGCCGCAACCCGCCCGGGATGCACAACTGTTACAGGAGGCCTTTACATCACAGCTTACCAGCGCAACACCGTCCTGCCATGATACAACCGTAGCCCACTCTTTAATCATTGTGCAGCCCTGAATTTGATGCTGTCAGAAATACGCTTCGCCGTTTGCGGGGGTAATTCGCCGACGATGGTGATCTCCGCGTTGTCGCGTACCGTGGTACTGACTGTTCGACGTCCGGTACGCAGCATTTGTTCGGCACTGTTTGCCGTCGCGCGATTGATGTTCACCGAGAAGCTGAACAAGCCATCGGAGTAGAGGCGCGATTCAACCGGCGTTTCAATGGTAGGCAGTTGTCGGCGGCTGCTTGATACTTCCGTAAAGCCTTGCGGGATCCAGGAAGGAACCCAGTTGAAATTCACGGAATCTCCCGCCGGAACGGAGAGCAGCGGCGGCAGGCTGGCTTTCGCCAGATTCTGCATGCTATTACCCACCTGATTATTGACGCTAAAGGAGATAACGCGGAACTGTTCCAGCGTTTCACCATCGCGATCAAGCAGGTCTACACGCATTGGAAGCTTGGTTTCGGCATCAATCCAGACAATGTAGCTGTAACGCGTCCCGTCGCGGGCGACAACGCGGATCACTTCACACAATCTGTCAGCGATGCGCGTACGCCCTACCGAAATAAAATCGTAGTAAGGGGCAAGGCGCTTGAAGTCGGTGTAGATGAGCGATGGCAGAGAATCAACGATATAGTCGCCATTGAGGGTAAAAGGCTCCAGGCCTGGCTCGAAATAGCTGATTTCGTTACCACGCTGAACCACTTCCCGACGCGGGCCATCCATCTGTAAAAGTTGCGCGAGCGGCTGATTATCAAGACGGGCATGGCGATAGCGTAACGACTCGACGCCCTGCTTATTGATGCTGATAAATGCCAACTCGTAATTGAGTGACTGGCTGGCCAGATTCATTTGCTGCAACAACGCCCCGGATGAAACATCAGCCGAGGCGTTGGCAGAGAAGAACAGGCTACCCGCCATCAGAGACATGGCGAACCAAAGTTGCTTCATTACTGCGATTGCGTTCCTAAAGTTTGGTTTCCTGGCACCTGCACAGCAGCCTGCTGGGTTTGTGCCTGCTCAAACTGAAGCTGTTCTGAGTGCAGACGACGCTGCAACTCATAATCCTGCAACATCGCATTAATGCGACGGCGCTGCTCCTGAACCTGCTGTTGCTGACCGCCACTGGCGGAGGCATCAGCCGGTACACCCAAACTTACCGGGCTGGCTTTGCCCATCATCGGCAGTGTATTGAACACTGGCGCTTCTGGCTGCTGATTAGTTTCAGACTGAGTATTATAGTGCTGGACGCCAACGATAACTGCAAGCGATACGCATGCCGCCACACCCATTTGAGTAAGTTGACTGGCCCACGGACGCACCTTCTGCCAGAACGGCATTTTCTGCCACTGGTGTGGTGCAGGTTGAGCTTCAGGAATCAGCGGAGTGGTCTGATGAACAGGCTCATTCTCAATAGCCGCCATCACGCGGGCTGAGATATCGAAATGGATAACCTCGCTGGTGTCACCACGAAGGGTGTCACGGATGAGATGGTAACTCTCCCAGGTCTCTTGCATTTCGGGAGAATGAGACAACTCATTGAGCAGCTCACTATCCAGCGTTTCACCATCCATTAAAGCGGAAAGTTTTTCTTTCTGCATGCCTAATACCTTTTCCAGTATCCCGCTATCGTCAACGCCTGATAAGCGGTTGAACTTTATTATCAATAGCTTCTCGCGCACGGAAAATTCGTGAACGTACCGTGCCGACCGGACAATCCATGATAGCGGCTATCTCTTCATAGCTCAGACCATCAAGCTCCCGTAACGTAATTGCCATGCGTAAATCTTCCGGGAGCGACTCGATCGTGCGAAAAACAATTTGTCTCAGTTCTTCTGACAACATTAAGTTCTCAGGGTTCGAAATTTCTTTCAGCGCACCGCCACTTTCGAAGTTTTCGGCGTCGATTGCGTCCACATCACTTGAAGGCGGACGACGGCCCTGAGCGACCAGATAATTCTTTGCCGTATTGACCGCAATACGGTACAGCCAGGTATAAAAAGCACTATCTCCCCGGAACGAGTCCAGCGCGCGATAGGCCTTAATAAAAGACTCTTGTACAACATCAGGCACATCACCTGACGGTACATAGCGGGAAACCAGACTCGCCACCTTATGCTGGTAGCGCACCACCAGTAGGTTAAAGGCTTTCTGATCTCCCTTCTGGACCCGTTCAACCAGGACCTGGTCCGTTAACTGCTCGCTCATCCGAGGTAATGTCTCCCCAAACCAAAATTCCACGCGTTATCGAAACGCCACTCTACAAATCCCGCACTTTTGAGCAAGCACCGAGTTGGAGTGTCTATTCTTCAATAAGTTCCGTAACGCCTTTGTTTTTGTTCATCGCGTCACAGACTGTTTATTTTCTCTCATTATAAGTCTGTTCACGATACATACCCACTTTCTGACTTCAAACATCTCTTATCCGGTCAGAAGAGTAACGCAACCCAGGCTTTATTTCACCACAAAATCTGAAGCTAACGACCTGCTTCGCAAAATATTTTCCTTCTTTTACATGCCGGAAATCCGCGCATGCGCGTTTAGTCATTGCAACTGAGAATAAAAAAAACGTGCGATATCTCGCACTGAGATGCTATTCTGCCCAAACACTGTTTAGTAAATTAAACAAAAATCATGAACACAACACCTGAACTACATTGTGATGTACTGATCATCGGTAGCGGCGCGGCAGGACTCTCGCTGGCGCTGCGTCTGGCTGAGCATCAGAGCGTAATTGTTCTGAGTAAAGGACCGATGAGCGAAGGCTCCACATTTTATGCCCAGGGCGGAATTGCCGCCGTGTTTGATGAAACAGACAGCATTGCGTCACACGTCGAAGATACGTTGATTGCCGGAGCCGGGATCGTCGATGAACATGCTGCGGAATTTGTCGCCAGCAATGCGCGTCACTGCGTCCAGTGGCTTATTGACCAGGGTGTACTCTTTGATACTCAGGTTCAGCCAAACGGCGAAGAGAGTTACCACCTTACCCGCGAAGGCGGACACAGCCACCGCCGGATCCTGCACGCTGCAGATGCCACCGGTAAAGCGGTGGAAACCACCCTGGTCAGCAAGGCGCTCAGCCATCCTAATATTCGGGTGCTTGAGCGCAGTAATGCCGTTGACCTGATTATTTCTGACAAAATCGGCCTGCCGGGCACGCGCCGGGTGGTGGGGGCCTGGGTCTGGAATCGTAACAAAGAAAAGGTCGAAACCTGTCAGGCGAAAGCCGTGGTGCTGGCAACAGGTGGCGCCTCCAAAGTATATCAATACACCACCAACCCGGACATTGCCTCTGGTGATGGTATCGCCATGGCCTGGCGCGCCGGGTGTCGTGTTGCCAATCTTGAGTTCAACCAGTTTCACCCAACCGCACTGTTTCATCCGCAGGCGCGCAATTTCCTGCTGACGGAAGCCCTGCGCGGTGAAGGCGCGTATCTGAAGCGCCCGGACGGCTCACGTTTTATGCCGGACTTTGACCCGCGGGGCGAGCTCGCGCCGCGTGATATCGTCGCCCGCGCTATCGATCACGAGATGAAACGTCTTGGCGTGGATTGCATGTATCTGGATATCAGCCACAAACCGGCTGAGTTTGTCCGTCAGCATTTCCCGATGATTTATGAAAAGCTGCTCAGCCTTGGGATTGATCTGACGCGTGACCCGGTACCGATTGTGCCAGCCGCTCACTATACCTGTGGTGGCGTCATGGTTGACGATCATGGCCGTACGGACGTGGATGGTCTGTATGCCATCGGCGAGGTGAGCTATACCGGGCTGCATGGCGCGAACCGCATGGCATCCAACTCGTTGCTGGAGTGTCTGGTTTACGGCTGGTCCGCGGCGGTGGATATAACCAAACGCATGCCGTATGCCCGCCACGCTGAGCACTTACCGGCCTGGGATGAGAGCCGCGTGGAAAACCCGGATGAGCTGGTTGTGATCCAGCATAACTGGCATGAGCTTCGGCTATTTATGTGGGACTACGTTGGCATTGTACGCACGACGAAGCGTCTTGAGCGAGCCTTACGCCGTATCACCATGCTGCAGCAGGAAATTGATGAGTATTATGCCAATTTCCGCGTTTCCAACAATCTGCTGGAGCTGCGTAACCTGGTGCAGGTTGCCGAGTTGATTGTTCGCTGCGCGATGATGCGTAAAGAGAGTCGGGGTTTACATTACACCCTGGACTATCCCGACACGCTGCCTGAATCCGGCCCGTCGGTTCTCTCCCCGCAGCGTCACATAAACAGATAAAATGCCTGGGTCAGCGCAGTGTAATCTTCGGAGTAACGCTGGTCTGGCCCACGGATAACCATCCTGTCGTTAAAACATTCACCCTCTTTTGGTGAAAGCGCCAGCAAGACCCGGTGTGGTAACCGCCCTTCCGTATCCGAGATATCGGTTCGCAGCCGTAAGTTCCAGCCCATCTCACGTGCGATCTCAATAAAGGTATTACCGGTACTTTCGGGAAGAACCACGCAGAAGAACCCTTCTTCGGAAATTAAATTCGCCGCGCTGGTTAACAGGGCTTTATGATTGAGCGAACCGGTATAGCGAGCCTGTTCGCGCTCAGGCGTACCGCACTCCACGCCGGGCGCGTAGTAGGGAGGGTTACTGACAATCAAATCATAACGCGCCGTTTGCTCTGGTGCCCAGGCCAGTACGTCCGCGCATTCAACTTTTATTCGGGTTGCCCAGGGGGATTCGAGCGCATTTTCACTCGCCTGCCCTGCTGCCTGTGCATCCAGTTCAACCGCATCAATGGTGACATGTTCATCCGTGCGCTGAGCCAGCATTAATGCCAGCAGACCACTGCCGGTGCCAATATCCAGAATGCGCTTAACCCCTGCGACAGGCGCCCACGCTCCCAGTAGAATACCGTCTGTACCGACTTTCATGGCACAGCGATCGTGAGCAACAAAAAATTGTTTAAACGTAAAACCATCGCGGCGCAATTGCGCTTTGAGTTGAGACATGTCAGAGCAACCTTCTAAGTGAAACTGGAGTAGCATAGGGGAAAGCGAAGTGGCCGAAAAGCGATATCCATACAAACAGATGAAGATTACAGCCGTAACGTCTATAATCAGCGCCCCACACAGAGGTAGAACATGACTGTAACGACTTTTTCCGAACTTGAACTCGATGAAAGCCTGCTCAATGCACTTGAGAGCAAAGGCTTTACACGCCCGACCGCCATTCAGGCAGCGGCCATTCCGCCTGCGCTTGAGGGCCGCGATGTGCTCGGTTCTGCGCCAACCGGCACGGGGAAAACAGCAGCCTACTTGCTGCCTGTGTTGCAGCACCTGCTCGATTTTCCTCGTAAAAAATCAGGCCCGCCGCGTATTTTGATCCTGACGCCTACCCGTGAACTGGCTATGCAGGTTGCCGATCACGCACGCGAGCTGGCAGCGAATACCCATCTGGATATCGCAACAATCACCGGCGGCGTTGCGTATATGAACCACGCCGAAGTGTTCAGCGAAAACCAGGATATCGTCGTTGCGACGACAGGCCGTCTGCTGCAATACATTAAAGAAGAGAACTTTGACTGCCGCGCGGTAGAAACCCTGATTCTGGACGAAGCCGACCGTATGCTGGACATGGGCTTCGCGCAGGATATCGAACACATCGCCGGTGAAACGCGCTGGCGCAACCAGACAATGCTCTTCTCTGCCACCCTCGAAGGGGACGCGATCAAAGACTTCGCAGAGCGCCTGCTGGAAGATCCGGTGGAAGTGTCGGCAACGCCTTCTACCCGTGAACGCAAGAAGATCCACCAGTGGTACTATCGCGCGGACAACCTTGAGCACAAGGTTGAATTGCTCAAGCACCTGCTGAAGCAGGAAGAGGCCACCCGCACTATCGTCTTTGTGCGTAAGCGCGAGCGTGTGCATGAGCTGGCTGAAATGCTGCGTAATGCCGGGATTAACAACTGCTACCTCGAAGGCGAGATGGCACAGATCAAACGTACCGAAGGCATTAAGCGTCTGACCGATGGCCGCGTTAACGTGCTGGTGGCAACAGATGTTGCTGCTCGCGGGATTGACATTCCGGACGTCAGCCACGTGATCAACTTCGATATGCCGCGCAGCGGTGATACCTATCTGCACCGCATCGGCCGTACCGGCCGCGCCGGGCGTAAAGGTACAGCGATCTCCCTGGTTGAAGCGCACGACCATCTGCTGCTGCAGAAAATTGGTCGCTATATCGACGAGCCGCTGAAATCCCGCGTTGTCGATGGCCTGCGCCCAAGCACGCGTGCACCGAGTGAAAAAATGACGGGCAAACCGTCTAAAAAAGCACTGGCGAAACGTGCGGAGAGAAAAGAGAAAGAAAAAGAGAAGCCGCGCGTGAAGCAGCGTCATCGCGATACCAAGAATATTGGTAAACGCCGTAAGCCAAGCGGTACTGCGTCAGAAGCGAAAACTGAAGAGTAAAAAAAAGCCGGGAAATATCCCGGCTTTTTGTTCCACCCCCGTGGCTAAAAACCTTACAGGCTTTCAGTAAAGGTACGCGCGATAACGTCGCGCTGCTGTTCCGGGGTCAAGGAGTTGAAACGCACCGCGTAGCCAGACACACGAATAGTCAGCTGTGGGTATTTTTCAGGATGCTTAACCGCATCTTCCAGCGTTTCGCGACGCAGTACGTTCACGTTCAGATGCTGACCACCTTCAACACGCACTTCTGGTTTCACTTCCATTGGGATTTCGCGGTATTCAATTTCGCCCAGCTTATTAACTGGAACGATTTCATCTTCCGCAAAACCCGCTTTTGCTACCACACAGCGTGCTTCGTTTTTCTCGCTGTCCAGCAGCCAGAAAGAGTTGAGCAGATCGTCGTTTGCAGCTTTAGTAATCTGGATACCTGTAATCATGTGTTGCCTCCCTTAGGCTACATTAACTGGTGTCGGCCTTTCGCGGCCAATTGGTAAAACCATTGTTTCTTGTGTGTATATATATCATTCACACCCCAGTGATTTATTGATTTAAATCAACAAAATCACCAACCACACAAAGAGTGTGGTCTGGTTTTATTGTTTCAGATCAATTTCCCAGCCTTACCAATTCAAATCAATCTGTAATTTTTCAACCATAATTTAAGGAGTTAGGGCTAATTTCCGCATGGAATTTTGCACCGCAGGATTTAGCGGTTAAGCTAGGCGCAGAATGAGATTCGCAGGAGAGCGAGATGACGACACCGCTGACATGGCACGATGTGCTGGCAGAAGAGAAACAGCAGCCCTATTTTATCAACACTCTCAGTACCGTTGCGGCAGAGCGGCAGTCTGGCCAGACGATTTATCCGCCCCAGAAAGACGTATTTAACGCGTTTCGCTATACCGAACTGAGCGATGTCAAAGTCGTGATCCTGGGTCAGGATCCTTACCACGGCCCTGGTCAGGCTCATGGGCTGGCCTTCTCCGTGCGCCCGGGCGTGGCTATCCCCCCTTCTCTGCTGAACATGTATAAAGAGCTTGAAGGAACGATCCCCGGTTTTACCCGGCCCAATCATGGTTATCTGGAAAGCTGGGCGCGCCAGGGCGTGCTGTTACTGAATACTGTCTTAACCGTACGAGCAGGTCAGGCGCACTCTCACGCCAGCCTTGGGTGGGAAACCTTTACGGATAAAGTCATCAGCCTTATCAATGAACATCGTGAGGGGGTAGTGTTTTTACTCTGGGGATCGCATGCGCAGAAGAAAGGGGCGATTATTGACCGTCAGCGTCATCACGTGTTGAAAGCACCACACCCGTCTCCGCTGTCAGCCCATCGTGGTTTCTTTGGCTGTAATCATTTTGTTCTGGCGAATGAGTGGCTGGAAAAACGTGGCGAAACGCCGATTGACTGGATGCCCGTGTTACCGGCAGAAAGCGAGTAAGAAATGAATGTGCCGGGCTGGCCCGGCACATAAAGAGCTTATGCTTTGTTCTGACGCCACCACTCCGCCAGCAGTACGCCGGTCGCGACGGAAACGTTCAGACTTTCCACATTGCCCGTCCCGTCAATAGAGACGCTCAGATCCGCACTTGAGAGTGCCGCGTCTGACAGACCATCACGTTCCTGACCTAACACCAGCACCATCTTGCGCGGCAGCGTCGCTTTAAACAGCGGCGTACCGGCATGGCTGGAGGTCGTCACAATGGAATAGCCAGCTTTACGGAACTGCTCGATGGCATCCAGAACGCTGTCGCCGGTGATCGGCTGAACGTGCTCGGCACCGCCTTCCGCAGTACGGATCGCAGCACCGGATTCCAGCAGCGCAGCATCCTGCAGCAGTACTCCTTTAACGCCGAAGTGCGCGCAGCTGCGCATCATCGCACCCAGGTTGTGCGGGTTACCCACATCTTCCAGCGCCAGCACGCAGTCATCGGCACCGGCCTGGCTGACCCACTGTTGCACCGTTGTGCCGTTGCGTTTTTTGATCAGGAAGCAGACACCACCGTGGTGTTCGGTGCCTGACGCTTTCGTCAACTCAGCATCATCAACCACATGGTAGGCTTTACGGTTTGCCGCCATCCAGCGCAGGGCTTCTTTGAAGCGAGGGGTGACGCTCTGGATAAACCATGCACGAACGATACACTCAGGGCGGCTCTGGAACAGAGCCTGACAGGCGTTTTCGCCATACACGCGTGTCTCTTCCGCACGCTGACGGCGCAGCACTTCCGGATCGATAAAACTTTTACCGCTGATGCCGCCATGATCGGCTTTTTCAGGCGTCTCATCGCCAGGCGCGCGGGACACGGTACGCCATGGTGACGAACCCTCACGTGCAAAATCATCGCGTTTGCGATCGTCACGCTTGCGGTCATCACGTTTGCGGTCATCGCCGCGGTTGTTTCTGTCATCGCGGGCGGGGCGACGGCCACCGTCTGCACGAGAGGACGCCGGACGCCCGCCACCTTTTCCGGTACGCGGATTTTGGGTGCGTTTATCAGAGTCATCATCACTGCGGACATACATCACTTTGACCTTGCCGCTTTTATTTTTCATTTCGTCGTTCATGCTTTTCTCCACCAGCGCTGCGCGAAGCGCGCAGATTACCCGATGTGCAAGCGCATAGCCATAATTTCGTACAAAAGCCTGTGACTATTGTTCTCATTGAATAAAACGCATTGTCGTTTCAAACAGGCTCATTGATAATATGTAACATATTAGAAACATTATCGGCATACTGCCGCTGTCCCATGGTTCTATCAGAGGTTAGTTATGAATACCGTATGTGCCAACTGTCAGGCTCTTAACCGCATTCCGGACGCTCGGATCGAGGATGGTGCGAAATGCGGGCGTTGTGGCCATGAGTTGTTTGATGGCGATGTGATTAACGCTACAGGTGCTACGCTGGACAAACTCCTCAAGGACGATCTCCCGGTGGTTGTCGATTTCTGGGCACCATGGTGTGGCCCGTGCCGTAACTTCGCGCCAATCTTCGAAGATGTCGCCGAAGAGCGCAGCGGGAAGATGCGTTTTGTGAAGGTGAATACGGAGGCAGAACGCGAGCTCAGCGCCCGTTTTCGTATTCGTAGCATTCCGACCATCATGATTTTCAAAAATGGTGAAGTCATCGACATGCTCAACGGCGCAGTACCCAAAGCGCCTTTCGAGAGCTGGTTGAACGAGTCGCTGTAACATTCACGGGGCACATCTTGTGCCCCGTTCCCGCCTCTGCGAAAATGGGGTTTTTCCTGCCCTTTCGCCCATGACTGATAACGCTGTACTTCAATTACGCGCCGAACGCCTTGCCCGCGCGACTCGCCCTTTTCTCGCTCGTGGCAACCGCATCCGTCGCTGCCAGCGCTGCCTGCTGCCGTTAAAAGTGTGCCTGTGCGACACGCTGGAACCGGCCACGGCGGAAAGCCGTTTTTGCCTGGTCATGTTTGATACCGAACCGATGAAACCCAGCAATACGGGCCGTCTGATCGCCGATATTCTGCCTGATACGGCCGCGTTTCAGTGGTCGCGAACGGAGCCTCCTCAGGCCCTGCTCGACTTAGTGGCAAGCCCGGACTATCAGCCGATGGTCGTTTTCCCCGCCTCCTATGCAGGCGCCGACCGTCAGGTACTGTCAGCCCCACCATCCGGAAAACCACCGCTGTTTATTATGCTGGATGGCACCTGGACAGAAGCGCGGAAAATGTTCCGTAAAAGTCCTTACCTTGACGCGCTGCCGATCATTTCTGTCGACCTCTCTCGCGTATCGGCCTACCGCTTACGTGAAGCCCATGCCGAGGGACAATACTGCACCGCCGAAGTGGCGATCGCACTGCTGGATTTAGCGGGTGATACCGAGGCGGCTGCCGCGCTGGGCAGCCATTTCTCCCGTTTTCGCGAACGCTATCTGGCGGGAAAAACCGTTCATAAGGGCAGTGTCACAGCAACCGGGACAGAAAACGTTTAAAATCATCAGGTCGCTTGCATTCACAGGAGGCCTGCATGAGCCAGCGAGGGTTAGAAGCGCTACTACGTCCTAAATCCATAGCCGTTATCGGCGCATCAATGAAACCGGATCGCGCTGGCTATCTGATGATGCGCAACCTGCTGGCTGGCGGATTTAATGGCCCCGTTATGCCCGTTACACCGGCCTATAAGGCCGTTCAGGGGGTGCTTGCGTGGCCTGATGTGCAGAGCCTGCCTTTCGTACCCGATTTGGCCGTACTTTGTACAAATGCGAAACGTAACCCGGAACTGCTGGAATCGCTCGGCAAGAAAGGGTGTAAGACCTGCATTATCCTCTCATCTCCTCCTGAACAGCAGCCCGAGCTTCTGGCGTGCGCCAGCCGCTATCAAATGCGTATTCTCGGGCCGAACAGTCTGGGGCTGCTCGCCCCCTGGCAAGGACTGAATGCCAGCTTTTCTCCAGTGCCGATCCGTAAAGGCAAACTTGCTTTTATTTCGCAGTCGGCTGCGGTATCGAACACAATCCTTGACTGGGCGCAGCAGCGTGAGATGGGGTTCTCCTACTTCATCGCCCTGGGTGACAGCCTGGATATCGACGTGGATGAACTGCTGGATTTTCTGGCGCGTGACAGCAAAACCAGTGCGATCCTGCTTTATCTTGAACACCTCAGCGACGCCCGTCGTTTTGTGTCGGCATCGCGCAGCGCGTCACGTAATAAACCCATCCTGGTCATCAAGAGCGGACGCAGCCCTGCAGCACAGAGCCTGCTGCATTCCCACTCCGGGATGGATCCCGCCTGGGATGCGGCTATCCAGCGCGCGGGTTTACTGCGGGTACAGGACACGCACGAACTTTTTTCCGCCGTCGAGACGTTGAGTCATATGCGTCCGTTGCGCGGAGAGAAATTAATGATCGTCAGTAACGGCGCAGCTCCGGCGGCGCTGGCGCTGGACGAACTGTGGTTACGTAATGGCAAGCTGGCCACGCTCGGTGAAGAGACGCTTCAGCGCCTGAGAGAGGCTTTACCCATCAGCGTTGCCCCCGGGAACCCCCTTGATTTACGCGATGATGCCAGTAGCGAACGCTATATCAAAGCCATCTCTATTTTGCTGGATAGTCAGGATTTCGATGCGCTGATGATTATCCACTCCCCCAGCGCGGTCGCTCCTGGCAGTGAGAGCGCGCGAGCCCTCATTGAAGCAGTACGTAACCATCCGCGCGGTAAATACGTCACCCTGCTCACCAACTGGTGCGGTGAGTTCTCCTCTCAGGAGGCACGGCGACTGTTCAGCGAAGCGGGGTTGCCAACGTACCGCACCCCGGAAGGGACTATTACCGCCTTTATGCATATGGTGGAGTACCGTCGTAACCAGAAACAGTTACGTGAAACTCCAGCATTGCCCGGCAATCTGACGGCAAATTCCGTCGACGTTCACCGGCTGTTGCAACAGGCTATGGATGAAGGTGCGACATCGCTGGACACTCACGAAGTGCAACCCATTCTTGGTAGCTATGGGATGCAGACGCTGCCCACCTGGATCGCCAGCGACAGCGCGGAAGCGGTACATATTGCCGAACAGATAGGCTATCCAGTCGCCCTTAAGCTTCGCTCACCGGATATTCCCCACAAGTCCGATGTGCAGGGGGTAATGCTGTATCTTCGAACCGCGGCTGAAGTTCAGCAAGCGGCAGATGCTATTTTCGACCGCGTAAAAATGGCCTGGCCTCAGGCCAGAATCCACGGACTGCTGGTGCAAAGCATGGCGAACCGCGCGGGCGCACAGGAATTGCGGGTGGTTGTTGAGCACGATCCGGTTTTTGGCCCGCTCATCATGCTGGGAGAAGGTGGCGTGGAATGGCGCCCTGAAGAACAAGCCGTGGTGGCCTTACCGCCGCTGAACATGAACCTTGCTCGCTATCTGATTATTCAGGCCATCAAAAGCAAAAAAATCCGTGGCCGGAGCGCCCTGCGTCCGCTCGACATTGCGGGGTTAAGCCAGTTCCTGGTGCAGGTCTCTAACCTGATAGTCGATTGCGCGGAGATCCAGCGGCTGGACATTCATCCTCTGCTCGCCTCCGGCAATGAGTTCACGGCGCTGGACGTCACCCTGGATATCGCGCCATTCGAAGGCGACAGAGAGAGCCGTCTGGCGATCCGTCCTTATCCTCTGCAACTGGAAGAGTGGGTGGAGATGAAGAACGGTGAGCGTTCGCTGTTTCGCCCCATTTTGCCGGAAGACGAACCGCAACTGCGGACGTTTATCTCTCAGGTCACGAAAGAGGATCTTTACTATCGCTACTTCAGCGAAATCAACGAATTTACCCACGATGATTTAGCCAATATGACCCAGATCGACTACGATCGAGAAATGGCCTTTGTCGCCGTTCGTCGTTCCGAAAACGGTGATGAGATCCTTGGCGTGACGCGTGCTATTTCAGATCCGGATAACGTCGATGCGGAGTTTGCCGTACTGGTGCGCTCCGATCTTAAAGGCCTGGGCCTTGGGCGGCGGCTACTGGAAAAACTCATCAGTTATACGCGCGATCACGGATTGTTACGCCTGAATGGCATTACTATGCCAAACAATCGCGGTATGGTGACCCTGGCGCGAAAACTCGGTTTTGACGTTGATATTCAGCTGGACGAGGGGATTGTTGCCCTCTCCCTCACTCTGAAATCGCCGGATAAACCCGAGTAAGCTACTGGAAATGTTACCCACTTTGGACGGGACTGGTGGTATCATTGTCCGCTTATGTTGTTTGCATGGTACAGACAACCCTTCAATGAACAGAGAAGAAACGCACTGTGATGTTGTCAAAATTTAAGCGTAATAAACATCAACAACACCTTGCTCAACTACCGAAGATTTCTCAGTCAGTTGATGATGTAGAGTTCTTTTACGCTCCCGCTCATTTTCGGGAGACGCTTCTGGAAAAGATTGCCAGCGCCACGCGACGCATTTGCATTGTGGCACTCTATCTTGAACAAGATGAAGGTGGCCGCGCGATCCTGAATGCGCTCTACGAAGCCAAGCGTCAGCGTCCTGAACTGGATGTTCGCGTGCTGGTTGACTGGCACCGCGCTCAGCGTGGCCGTATTGGCGCTGCTGCTTCAAATACAAATGCAGACTGGTATTGCCGCACGGCGCAGGAAAATCCTGGCGTTGATGTCCCTGTTTACGGGGTGCCAGTGAATACCCGTGAAGCGCTTGGCGTACTCCATTTCAAAGGGTTCATCATCGATGACAGCGTGCTTTATAGTGGCGCGAGTCTGAATGATGTTTACCTTCATCAGCTCGATAAGTATCGCTACGACCGCTACCATCTGATCCGTAATTCGCAGATGGCCGACATCATGTTTAACTGGGTGGATAAGCATCTGGTACATGGCCGTGGTGTGAATCGCCTTGACGATCCTCATCGCCCGAAAAGCCCGGAAATCAAAAACGACGTTCGCGCGTTCCGCCAGGAGCTGCGCGATGCGGTTTATCATTTCCAGGGCGATGCAAACAACGAGGAGTTGTCCGTTACACCTCTGGTGGGCTTAGGCAAATCCAGCCTGCTGAACAAAACGATTTTCCATCTGATGCCGTGCGCGGAGCAGAAGCTCACTATCTGTACGCCGTACTTTAACCTTCCCGCCGTGCTGGTGCGCAATATCATTCAGCTGCTGCGCGACGGTAAAAAAGTGGAAATCATTGTCGGTGATAAAACGGCAAATGACTTTTTCATTCCTGAAGATCAACCCTTCAAAATCATCGGCGCCCTGCCCTACCTTTATGAGATTAACCTGCGTCGTTTCCTCAGTCGCTTACAGTATTACGTAAACACCGACCAGCTGGTGGTGCGTCTCTGGAAAGATGAAGATAACAGCTATCATCTCAAAGGAATGTGGGTTGATGATGAATGGATGCTGCTGACCGGCAACAACCTGAACCCTCGTGCCTGGCGTCTGGATCTGGAAAACGCGATTCTGATCCACGATCCACAACATGAGCTGGCCGCGCAGCGTGAACGTGAACTGGAACTTATTCGTACACATACGACGGTTGTTCGTCATTACCGCGAGCTACAGAGCATTGCCGATTATCCGGTGAAGGTTCGTAAGCTTATTCGCCGTTTGCGTCGCATCCGTATCGATCGTCTTATCAGCCGTATTCTGTAATATCCAGGCCCTGCCACCCGCAGGGCTTTTTTATGGAGCTGTTGATGCGTCTTCTTCTGTTAGTCATGACCCTCTGTTTAACCGGCTGTAGCCATATGGCGAACGATAGTTGGTCCGGCCAGGATAAAGCGCAACACTTCCTCGCATCCGCGATGTTGTCCGCTGCCGGTAATGAGTACGCCCAGCACCAGGGGTATAGCCGGGATCGTAGTGCGGCAATCGGCCTGATGTTCTCAGTCAGTCTTGGGGCATCTAAAGAATTATGGGATAGCCGCCCCTCAGGGAGCGGCTGGAGCTGGAAAGATTTTGCCTGGGATGTTGCCGGTGCCACGACCGGCTATGCCGTGTGGCAGATGGCGCATTATTAAAGACGAATACCTTTCCCTTTGCGATGCAGCATCAGGGATACGATAAAGGCCAGCGCCCCCATGATCGTCACATACCAGAAGAATGTCGTTTCGCTTCCCCATGATTTCAGGGACAGCGCAACGTACTCCGCCGAACCACCAAACAGGGCATTGGCGACCGCATAAGAAAGCCCTACTCCCAAAGCACGCACCTGTGCCGGGAACATCTCGGCCTTGAGTATTCCGCTGATCGAGGTGTAGAAACTCACAATCACCATCGCCAGCATCACCAGAGCAAATGCGGCATAAGGTGATGAGACGTGCTGAAGCGCGGTTAAAATGGGGACGGTACATAAGGCGGACATACCACCAAAAATCAACATCGATGTGCGACGGCCGATCTTATCTGAGAGCGCACCGATTAGCGGCTGTATCAGCATAAAGACGAACAGCGCGGCGGTCATGATGACGCTGGCGACGTTGGCGTGCATTCCCGTAGTATTCACCAGATACTTTTGCATGTAGGTGGTAAAAGTATAAAAACTGAGTGAACCACCGGCGGTGAAACCGAGAACCATCAGGAAAGCTTTGCGGTTTCGCCACAGTCCTTTAAACGATCCCGCTTCCTTCAGCGCCCTGACCTCTTTTTGCGAGGTTTCGTCTAACTGACGGCGCAGCCAAAGCGCCACGATCGCCAGTGCAGCTCCCATCGCGAAAGGAATTCGCCATCCCCATTCATGAAGCTGGCTGTCGGTGAGGATCTGCTGCAGGATCACGACAACCAGAATGGCCAGCAGTTGACCGCCGATGAGCGTGACATACTGGAAAGAGGCGTAAAAACCCTTCCGACCTTCAAGTGCAATTTCACTCATGTACGTGGCGCTGGTGCCGTACTCTCCCCCAACGGAGAGTCCCTGGAATAAACGAGCCAGCAATAAAAGGGCGGGCGCCCAGGTTCCAATAGCGTCATACCCCGGCAGACAGGCGATGATAAGGGAACCAAAACACATCATGCAGACCGAGATCAGCATGGAGGTTTTACGCCCACGACGGTCTGCGATACGGCCAAATAACCAGCCACCAATCGGTCGCATTAAGAATCCTGCTGCAAATACACCTGCCGTTTGCAGTAGCTGCGTTGTGGTGTTTCCTGACGGGAAGAAAATATGTGCGAAGTAAAGTGAACAGAATGAGTAGACGTAAAAGTCGAACCATTCAACCAGGTTACCGGATGAGGCACTAACAATTGCCCATACCCTTCTTCGGGTATCACTGGCAACCAGCGTCCCGTTCGATGTAATGCTTTCGGTCATTATGATTATACTCCTGCCATAAACAACGGCATGTTGAGCTCTGAAGGAACTCAATACCTTGTAAATTAAATGTTATTATTTTGTTATAAATAACATTGCGAGAGAGATCACAAATTTCGTTAGCAAGGTAAGTTCCGGAGAAAGCCCAGGAGGGGAATGGTGCGGTCTGGTGCCCTCTCCCGCAGGGTGAGGGAGAAAACAAAAGCAAAAAACCCCGCACCTTACGGTACGGGGTTCTTCTTATTTGATGCCTGGCAGTTCCCTACTCTCACATGGGGAGACCCCACACTACCATCGGCGCTACGGCGTTTCACTTCTGAGTTCGGCATGGGGTCAGGTGGGACCACCGCGCTAAAGCCGCCAGGCAAATTCTGTTAATCTGTATCAGGCTGAAAATCGTCTCTTCGCCAAAACATCTTCGGCGTTGTAAGGTTAAGCCTCACGGTTCATTAGTATCGGTTAGCTCAACGCATCGCTGCGCTTACACACCCGACCTATCAACGTCGTCGTCTTCAACGTTCCTTCAGGAGACTTTAAGTCTCAGGGAGAACTCATCTCGGGGCAAGTTTCGTGCTTAGATGCTTTCAGCACTTATCTCTTCCGCATTTAGCTACCGGGCAGTGCCATTGGCATGACAACCCGAACACCAGTGATGCGTCCACTCCGGTCCTCTCGTACTAGGAGCAGCCCCCCTCAATTCTCCAGCGCCCACGGCAGATAGGGACCGAACTGTCTCACGACGTTCTAAACCCAGCTCGCGTACCACTTTAAATGGCGAACAGCCATACCCTTGGGACCTACTTCAGCCCCAGGATGTGATGAGCCGACATCGAGGTGCCAAACACCGCCGTCGATATGAACTCTTGGGCGGTATCAGCCTGTTATCCCCGGAGTACCTTTTATCCGTTGAGCGATGGCCCTTCCATTCAGAACCACCGGATCACTATGACCTGCTTTCGCACCTGCTCGAGCCGTCACTCTCGCAGTCAAGCTAGCTTATGCCATTGCACTAACCTCCTGATGTCCGACCAGGATTAGCTAACCTTCGTGCTCCTCCGTTACTCTTTGGGAGGAGACCGCCCCAGTCAAACTACCCACCAGACACTGTCCGCAACCCGGATTACGGGTCTACGTTAGAACACCAGCCATTAAAGGGTGGTATTTCAAGGACGGCTCCACGCAGACTGGCGTCCACGCTTCAAAGCCTCCCACCTATCCTACACATCAAGGACCAGTGTTCAGTGTCAAGCTATAGTAAAGGTTCACGGGGTCTTTCCGTCTTGCCGCGGGTACACTGCATCTTCACAGCGAGTTCAATTTCACTGAGTCTCGGGTGGAGACAGCCTGGCCATCATTACGCCATTCGTGCAGGTCGGAACTTACCCGACAAGGAATTTCGCTACCTTAGGACCGTTATAGTTACGGCCGCCGTTTACCGGGGCTTCGATCAAGAGCTTCGCGTTACCGCTAACCCCATCAATTAACCTTCCGGCACCGGGCAGGCGTCACACCGTATACGTCCACTTTCGTGTTTGCACAGTGCTGTGTTTTTAATAAACAGTTGCAGCCAGCTGGTATCTTCGACTGATTTCAGCTCCACCCGCAGGGGCTTCACCTACATATCAGCGTGCCTTCTCCCGAAGTTACGGCACCATTTTGCCTAGTTCCTTCACCCGAGTTCTCTCAAGCGCCTTGGTATTCTCTACCTGACCACCTGTGTCGGTTTGGGGTACGATTTCGTGTTACCTGATGCTTAGAGGCTTTTCCTGGAAGCAGGGCATTTGTTACTTCAGCACCGTAGTGCCTCGTCATCACACCTCAGCGTTAAAAGGTACCGGATTTACCTGGAACCTCCGCCTACATGCTTAAACCGGGACAACCGTCGCCCGGCTAACATAGCCTTCTCCGTCCCCCCTTCGCAGTAACACCAAGTACAGGAATATTAACCTGTTTCCCATCGACTACGCCTTTCGGCCTCGCCTTAGGGGTCGACTCACCCTGCCCCGATTAACGTTGGACAGGAACCCTTGGTCTTCCGGCGAGCGGGCTTTTCACCCGCTTTATCGTTACTTATGTCAGCATTCGCACTTCTGATACCTCCAGCAACCCTCACAGGCCACCTTCAACGGCTTACAGAACGCTCCCCTACCCAACAACGCATAAGCGTCGCTGCCGCAGCTTCGGTGCATGGTTTAGCCCCGTTACATCTTCCGCGCAGGCCGACTCGACCAGTGAGCTATTACGCTTTCTTTAAATGATGGCTGCTTCTAAGCCAACATCCTGGCTGTCTGGGCCTTCCCACATCGTTTCCCACTTAACCATGACTTTGGGACCTTAGCTGGCGGTCTGGGTTGTTTCCCTCTTCACGACGGACGTTAGCACCCGCCGTGTGTCTCCCGTGATAACATTCTTCGGTATTCGTAGTTTGCATCGGGTTGGTAAGCCGGGATGGCCCCCTAGCCGAAACAGTGCTCTACCCCCGAAGATGAGTTCACGAGGCGCTACCTAAATAGCTTTCGGGGAGAACCAGCTATCTCCCGGTTTGATTGGCCTTTCACCCCCAGCCACAGGTCATCCGCTAATTTTTCAACATTAGTCGGTTCGGTCCTCCAGTTAGTGTTACCCAACCTTCAACCTGCCCATGGCTAGATCACCGGGTTTCGGGTCTATACCCTGCAACTTAACGCCCAGTTAAGACTCGGTTTCCCTTCGGCTCCCCTATACGGTTAACCTTGCTACAGAATATAAGTCGCTGACCCATTATACAAAAGGTACGCAGTCACACCCGAAGGTGCTCCCACTGCTTGTACGTACACGGTTTCAGGTTCTTTTTCACTCCCCTCGCCGGGGTTCTTTTCGCCTTTCCCTCACGGTACTGGTTCACTATCGGTCAGTCAGGAGTATTTAGCCTTGGAGGATGGTCCCCCCATATTCAGACAGGATACCACGTGTCCCGCCCTACTCTTCGAGTTCACAGCCTGTGCATTTTCGTGTACGGGACTTTCACCCTGTACCGTGCGACTTTCCAGACGCTTCCACTAACACACAAGCTGATTCAGACTCTGGGCTGCTCCCCGTTCGCTCGCCGCTACTGGGGGAATCTCGGTTGATTTCTTTTCCTCGGGGTACTTAGATGTTTCAGTTCCCCCGGTTCGCCTCGTTAACCTATGTATTCAGTTAACGATAGTGTGACGAATCACACTGGGTTTCCCCATTCGGACATCGCCGGGTCAAGGGTTCATATCACCTCGCCGGCGCTTTTCGCAGATTAGCACGTCCTTCATCGCCTCTGACTGCCAGGGCATCCACCGTGTACGCTTAGTCGCTTAACCTCACAACCCGAAGATGTTTCACTTCTGATTGCGAAAATTTGAGAGACTCGAACACACATAACATGTGTGTCGTTTCAATTTTCAGCTTGATCCAGATTTTTAAAGAGCAAATATCTCAAACATGACTCGCAAGTCAGTTTTGAGATATGACGGCAGGTGACTTTCACTCACGAACCAGCAAGTGGCGTCCCCTAGGGGATTCGAACCCCTGTTACCGCCGTGAAAGGGCGGTGTCCTGGGCCTCTAGACGAAGGGGACGTACAGTCTCAATCGCAAGACGCCTTGCTATTTACTTTTCATCAGACAATCTGTGTGAGCACTGCAAAGGCAGGTTCTTTAAGGTAAGGAGGTGATCCAACCGCAGGTTCCCCTACGGTTACCTTGTTACGACTTCACCCCAGTCATGAATCACAAAGTGGTAAGCGCCCTCCCGAAGGTTAAGCTACCTACTTCTTTTGCAACCCACTCCCATGGTGTGACGGGCGGTGTGTACAAGGCCCGGGAACGTATTCACCGTAGCATTCTGATCTACGATTACTAGCGATTCCGACTTCATGGAGTCGAGTTGCAGACTCCAATCCGGACTACGACGCACTTTATGAGGTCCGCTTGCTCTCGCGAGGTCGCTTCTCTTTGTATGCGCCATTGTAGCACGTGTGTAGCCCTGGTCGTAAGGGCCATGATGACTTGACGTCATCCCCACCTTCCTCCAGTTTATCACTGGCAGTCTCCTTTGAGTTCCCGGCCTAACCGCTGGCAACAAAGGATAAGGGTTGCGCTCGTTGCGGGACTTAACCCAACATTTCACAACACGAGCTGACGACAGCCATGCAGCACCTGTCTCACAGTTCCCGAAGGCACCAATCCATCTCTGGAAAGTTCTGTGGATGTCAAGACCAGGTAAGGTTCTTCGCGTTGCATCGAATTAAACCACATGCTCCACCGCTTGTGCGGGCCCCCGTCAATTCATTTGAGTTTTAACCTTGCGGCCGTACTCCCCAGGCGGTCGATTTAACGCGTTAGCTCCGGAAGCCACGCCTCAAGGGCACAACCTCCAAATCGACATCGTTTACGGCGTGGACTACCAGGGTATCTAATCCTGTTTGCTCCCCACGCTTTCGCACCTGAGCGTCAGTCTTTGTCCAGGGGGCCGCCTTCGCCACCGGTATTCCTCCAGATCTCTACGCATTTCACCGCTACACCTGGAATTCTACCCCCCTCTACAAGACTCCAGCCTGCCAGTTTCGAATGCAGTTCCCAGGTTGAGCCCGGGGATTTCACATCCGACTTGACAGACCGCCTGCGTGCGCTTTACGCCCAGTAATTCCGATTAACGCTTGCACCCTCCGTATTACCGCGGCTGCTGGCACGGAGTTAGCCGGTGCTTCTTCTGCGGGTAACGTCAATTGCTGCGGTTATTAACCACAACACCTTCCTCCCCGCTGAAAGTACTTTACAACCCGAAGGCCTTCTTCATACACGCGGCATGGCTGCATCAGGCTTGCGCCCATTGTGCAATATTCCCCACTGCTGCCTCCCGTAGGAGTCTGGACCGTGTCTCAGTTCCAGTGTGGCTGGTCATCCTCTCAGACCAGCTAGGGATCGTCGCCTAGGTGAGCCGTTACCCCACCTACTAGCTAATCCCATCTGGGCACATCTGATGGCAAGAGGCCCGAAGGTCCCCCTCTTTGGTCTTGCGACGTTATGCGGTATTAGCTACCGTTTCCAGTAGTTATCCCCCTCCATCAGGCAGTTTCCCAGACATTACTCACCCGTCCGCCACTCGTCACCCGAGAGCAAGCTCTCTGTGCTACCGTTCGACTTGCATGTGTTAGGCCTGCCGCCAGCGTTCAATCTGAGCCATGATCAAACTCTTCAATTTAAAAGTTTGATGCTCAATGAATTAAACTTCGTAATGAATTACGTGTTCACTCGTTGAGACTTGGTATTCATTTTTCGTCCGAGGACGTTAAGAATCCATGTCACTTTGAGTGCCCACACAGATTGTCTGATAAATTGTTAAAGAGCAGTGCCGCTTCGTTTTCGCTGCGGCGCGGGGTGTGCATATTACGCTTTCCCGCTTCAGAGTCAAGCGTTTAATTTGCTTTTCTCTGCTGACCCGGCGGCGTGTGTGCCGTTATTCCGTGTCAGTGGAGGCGCATTATAGGGAGTAATTCTGAAGCTGCAAGGATAAAGTGAAAATTATTTACTGACTGCTCACTTTCCAGGCAAATTACATCCCAGACCTCAATTCTGGACTGGTTTTTAAACAAAAACGAGCCGCAAGCGGCTCGTTTTTGCGTTTTGTGACTTACTGCACTGCCACAATTCGGTCGTCGTTGGCTTCCAGACGGATAACTTTGCCCGGAACCAGTTCGCCTGACAGTATCTGCTGCGCCAGCGGGTTTTCGATCTGCTGCTGGATAGCACGTTTCAACGGACGCGCCCCGTAAACCGGATCGTAACCATTTTCGCTCAGCAGTTTCAGCGCATCGTCAGAGATGTGAATTTCATATCCACGCTCTTCCAGACGTTTGTACAGACGCTGCAGCTGGATCTGTGCAATCGAAGCAATGTGTTTCTCACCCAGAGGATGGAATACCACCACTTCATCGATACGGTTGATGAACTCCGGACGGAAGTTATGGCTAACCACACCCAGAACCAGATCCTTCATATGGCTGTAATCCAGTTCACCGAAACGTTCCTGAATCAAATCGGAACCCAGGTTCGATGTCATGATCACGACCGTATTACGGAAATCCACCGTTCTCCCCTGCCCGTCGGTCAGACGACCATCATCCAGGACCTGAAGAAGAATATTGAACACATCCGGGTGCGCTTTTTCCACTTCGTCCAGCAGGATGACGGAATAAGGGCGACGGCGTACCGCTTCTGTCAGGTAACCTCCCTCTTCATAACCGACATATCCCGGAGGCGCACCCACCAGACGTGAAACGGAGTGTTTCTCCATAAACTCGGACATGTCGATACGCACCATCGCATCGTCGCTGTCGAACATAAAGTTAGCCAGCGCCTTACACAGCTCGGTTTTACCCACCCCGGTAGGGCCCAGGAACAGGAACGAACCAATCGGACGATTAGGATCAGACAATCCGGCGCGGCTACGACGGATGGCGTTGGAAACCGCTTCAACCGCCTCGTCCTGGCCAATCACGCGCTGATGCAGATCCTGCTCCATGCGCAGCAGTTTATCGCGTTCGCTTTCCATCATGCGTGCTACCGGAATACCGGTCCAGCGCGCCAGCACCTCTGCAATTTCCGCATCCGTTACTTTGTTACGTAACAGACGCATCGTTTTGCCTTCAGACTGCGTCGCAATCTCAAGCTGTTTCTCCAGCTCAGGGATTTTGCCGTACTGCAGCTCAGACATTCGCGCCAGGTCACCCACTCGACGCGCCTGCTCAATGGCAATTTTTGCCTGTTCAAGTTCAGCCTTAATGGTCTGAGTGCCAGAGAGTGACGCTTTCTCTGCCTTCCACTCTTCTTCTAACTCAGAATACTGGCGCTCTTTATCGTCCAGTTCCTCATTGAGCATATCGAGGCGTTTTTTACTGGCTTCATCAGACTCTTTCTTGAGTGCCTGCTGTTCCAGTTTGAGCTGAATAATACGACGGTCGAGTCTGTCCAACTCTTCCGGTTTCGAGTCTATCTGCATACGAATGCTGGATGCGGCCTCATCGATAAGGTCGATCGCTTTATCCGGTAACTGACGGTCGGCGATATAACGATGCGAAAGCGTCGCTGCCGCAACAATCGCCGGGTCAGTGATCTGCACATGGTGGTGCAGCTCATAACGTTCTTTCAGACCACGCAGGATCGCGATGGTATCTTCCACGCTTGGTTCCGCGACAAACACCTTCTGGAAACGACGTTCAAGTGCAGCATCTTTTTCGATGTACTGACGGTACTCGTCCAGCGTCGTGGCACCCACACAGTGAAGTTCACCGCGTGCCAGTGCAGGTTTCAGCATGTTCCCGGCATCCATCGCGCCGTCTGCTTTACCGGCACCGACCATGGTGTGCAACTCATCGATAAACAGAATGACATTGCCTTCTTGTTTTGCCAGATCGTTAAGCACCCCTTTCAGGCGCTCTTCGAATTCACCGCGATACTTCGCCCCGGCCACCAGCGCCCCCATATCCAGCGCCAGTACACGGCGGCCTTTCAGCCCTTCCGGTACTTCACCGTTTACAATACGCTGCGCCAGTCCTTCAACGATGGCGGTTTTACCAACACCCGGTTCACCAATCAGCACCGGGTTGTTTTTGGTACGGCGCTGCAGAACCTGAATAGTACGGCGAATTTCTTCATCACGGCCGATCACCGGGTCAAGTTTACCCTGCTCAGCACGCTCGGTCAGATCGACCGTAAATTTTTTCAAAGCCTGACGTTGGTCTTCGGCTCCCTGATCGTTCACGCTTTCACCCCCACGCATTTTCTCAATCGCCTGAGTCACATTGGCCGTGGTTGCGCCGGCAGTTTTCAGCAGGTCGGTCAAGGTACCGCGTGATTCAAGCGCCGCCAGAACAAACAGTTCCGACGAAATAAAGTTGTCCCCACGTTTTTGCGCCAGCTTGTCGCAAAGGTTCAGCACCCGCACCAGATCCTGGGACGGCTGAACGTCACCGCCGGTACCTTCTACCTGCGGTAAACGGCTCAGCGCCTGATCGATGGCAGTGCGTAACTGGCCAGCATTAATGCCAGCAGACGTTAATAATGGACGTACCGATCCCCCTTCCTGATTTAGCAAGGCGCTCATTAAATGAAGAGGTTCGATGAATTGGTTGTCGTGCCCCAGTGCAAGGGACTGGGCATCGGCGAGAGCAAGCTGGAATTTATTAGTAAGACGATCCAGACGCATAACTCCTCCCATAACAGGTCAAATTTGCTACTGGAGATTAAATGAGGTCATCCCTCAATTATTCAAGGTTAATGACCTGAATTATGTGAAAAGAAAACGGCACGTGCCGGATCGTCTTGATTCTTTAGGTTATATCAGCCAAATAAAACTTGCCATACGCCCCGTCGTCTTGTCGCGGCGATAAGAGAAGAAATCACCCTTTTCGGTGAACGTACAGCGGTCACCGCCGAAGATCTGCGTCACCTTGACATTATTCAGACGCTGACGTGCAAGCTGATAAATATCGGCCAGATATTTTTCCCCCACGGGTTCGAAAGCGTTAACGGCTTGCGGAGCTTTTGCCATAAACGCTTCACGAACCTCTGGGCCCACCTCGAATGCCTGAGGACCAATTGCCGGGCCAAGCCAGGCAATGATATTTGCAGGATCGTCTTTGAAGCAGGCGACGGTCTCTTCCAGCACGCCTTCACACAGACCACGCCAGCCCGCATGAGCAGCCGCAACCTCGGTACCCGCACGGTTACAAAACAGCACCGGCAGACAATCGGCTGTCATCACCGCGCATACTGCTCCCGGCGTATCGCTGTAGGAGGCATCGGCACGTTTAGACGCGTAGGGTTCTCCCGTCAACTTCAGCACGGCTTTACCGTGAACCTGCTCAAGCCACACCGGTTTAGACGGTAAGTTGCCCGCAGCAAACAGCCGCGAGCGGTTTTCTTCAACGTGTTCCAGGTTGTCGCCGCAGTGTGCGCCAAGGTTCAAAGACGCCCACGCCCCCTGGCTTACCCCGCCAATGCGGGTTGAACTGCAGGCAGCCACACCTTCAGGCAGTGGCCACTCCGGAACAATCAGTTTGGTCATAACCAGTCCACTTGATCTTTGTGTTCTTCAAAATCCGCGCGCATGGCGTCAATAAGCTCCACCATATCCTGCGGGATCGGCGCATGCCATTCCATTTGAATCCCTGAAATAGGGTGATAAAGGCGCAGCATGGTGGCGTGCAGCGCCTGACGATCAAACTTGCGCAGTACGCTGATGAACTCGTCCGATGCCCCTTTTGGCGGACGCGGACGACCACCGTAAACCTGATCCCCCACCAGCGGATGGGTGATGTGCGCCATATGCACGCGGATCTGGTGGGTACGACCGGTCTCCAGACGCAGACGCAGACGCGTATGAATGCGGAAATGTTCCATAATGCGATAGTGCGTTACCGCCGGTTTACCCATCGGATGCACCGACATATGAGTACGTTTGGTAGGGTGACGGCTGATCGGCTCATCAACCGTACCGCCAGCAGTCATATGGCCAATAGCCACGGCTTCATATTCGCGGGTGATCTCACGCAGCTGCAGTGATTCCACCAGGCGAGTCTGGGCAGGTACGGTCTTTGCCACCACCATCAGACCGGTGGTGTCTTTATCCAGACGATGCACGATACCGGCACGCGGTACATCAGCAATCGGCGGATAATAATGGAGAAGTGCGTTAAGTACCGTACCGTCAGGATTCCCCGCTCCCGGATGAACAACCAGGTCGCGCGGCTTGTTAATCACCAGAATGTCATCATCTTCATAGACGATGTCCAGTGGGATATCCTGTGGCTCGAAGCGGATTTCCTCTTCGATTTCAGCATTGATGGCGACAGCTTCCCCACCTAACACTTTCTCTTTCGGTTTGTCCCAGACTTTACCGTTTACCAGCACGCGCTGGTCAAGAATCCATTCTTTTATGCGTGAACGCGAATAATCAGGGAACAATTCGGCCAAAGCTTGATCTAAGCGTTGACCGAGCTGATTTTCGGAGACTGTTGCGGTGAGTTCTACTCGTTGTGCCATAAACTGCTTCTTCGTTTAACGTTGGGTTTTACGGCTTTGCCGTTTAATATAGTGTGCTATTGTAGCTGGTCTTAATCGGGAGCAGGAACAGAGTTTCTCCCGGACAAACATTTGAGGAAAGTCAAAACGTCATGACGCGCATGAAATATCTGGTGGCAGCGGCCACGTTGAGCCTGGCTTTGGTGGGCTGCTCCGGTTCAAATGAACAGGTCCCTGACAATCCGCCGAATGAAATCTATGCGACTGCACAACAAAAGTTGCAGGA
Organism: Enterobacter cloacae complex sp. 309I3; assembly: GCF_050031595.1. Lineage (NCBI taxonomy): Bacteria > Pseudomonadati > Pseudomonadota > Gammaproteobacteria > Enterobacterales > Enterobacteriaceae > Enterobacter > Enterobacter cloacae complex sp. 309I3. The sequence continues at coordinate 3,706,552 of NZ_JBLGWI010000001.1, forward strand.
CGGTAACTGGAAACAGGCGATAACGCAACTGGAAGCGTTGGATAATCGCTATCCATTTGGTCCGTATTCGCAGCAGGTACAGTTAGATCTCATCTACGCATACTATAAAAATGCCGATCTGCCGCTGGCTCAGGCAACCATCGATCGTTTCATGCGTCTGAACCCGACTCATCCTAACATCGACTATGTAATGTACATGCGCGGTCTTACCAACATGGCGCTGGATGACAGTGCCCTGCAGGGCTTCTTCGGTGTGGATCGCTCCGACCGTGACCCGCAGCATGCGCGTGATGCGTTCAACGACTTTTCCAAACTGGTGCGCGGCTATCCGAACAGCCAGTACGTAACCGACGCCACCAAACGTCTGGTGTTCCTGAAAGACCGTCTGGCGAAATACGAATACTCGGTTGCTGAATACTACACCCGCCGTGGCGCATGGGTTGCCGTGGTTAACCGTGTAGAAGGAATGCTGCGTGATTATCCGGATACGCAGGCGACCCGCGACGGCCTGAAGCTGATGGAGAATGCTTACCGCCAGATGCAGATGACCGCACAGGCAGACAAGGTAGCAAAAATCATCGCCGCGAACAGCAGCAACACCTGATAGCGACGTCAAAGCAAAACGGCAGCCCGCGGGCTGCCGTTTTTTTATTCATTTCAGACAAAGCTGAAGCGGTTTAGCTTCAACACATCCTATCAACTATGACCGCAATTTTTGCCTTCGACAAGGTAAATCTCACCTCTTCCTGCCCTGCCTCACAAAAAAGATTCCCTGACAAAAACCGACAAAATAACGTGATCTAAATCACACATTTTGACATTAGGACAGGTATGCTGGAATCACCAAGACGGAAAGACAAGAGGTAAAATTTATGACAATGAACATTACCAGCAAACAAATGGAAATTACCCCGGCAATTCGCCAGCACGTCGCAGACCGTCTCGCCAAACTGGATAAATGGCAAACACACTTGATTAATCCACATATCATCCTGTCTAAGGAGCCGCAGGGTTTCATCGCTGACGCAACTATCAATACTCCAAACGGCCATCTGGTCGCCAGCGCAAAACACGAGGATATGTACACCGCTATTAACGATTTGATCAACAAGCTGGAACGGCAGCTCAATAAAGTGCAGCACAAAGGTGAAGCCCGTCGCGCCACGACCTCGGTGAAAGACGCCAGCTTCGCGGAAGAAGTTGAAGAAGAGTAATCCTTTAAATTGAGTTTACCGCCAACGCGCCTTCGGGCGCGTTTTTTATTGACAGGGTGAAAACAGTACGGGTACTTTAACGTTATCAACCACAGGATGATTTCATGAAACTGACGCCGTTTTTCTTCGCATTCTTTTTTACCTTCCCCTGAACGGGAGGCGTTTCGTCGTGTGATAAAGAATGCGAAGACGAACAACAAGGCCTCCCACACCGGGAGGCCTTTTTTATTGATAACGATAAAACGAGACAGACAACACTATGACACCGGAAAACCCGTTACTGGATCTGCGAGTAAAAATCAGCGCGCTGGATGAAAAATTACTGGCACTTCTGGCTGAACGCCGCGCGCTCGCCATCGAAGTGGGTAAAGCCAAACTGGACTCCCACCGTCCGGTACGTGATATCGACCGCGAACGCGACCTGCTGGAACGTCTGATTCAACTCGGCAAAGCCCATGACCTTGACGCACATTACATCACCCGTTTGTTCCAGCTCATCATCGAAGACTCTGTTCTGACCCAGCAAGCGCTGTTGCAGCAGCATCTGAATAAAACCAACCCGCACTCTGCCCGCATCGCGTTTCTTGGCCCTAAGGGCTCCTACTCCCATCTGGCTGCCCGCCAGTACGCTGCACGTCATTTTGAAGAGTTCATTGAGAGCGGCTGCGCAAAGTTCGCCGATATTTTCAATCAGGTGGAAACCGGCCAGGCGGATTACGCCGTCGTGCCGATTGAGAACACCAGTTCCGGTGCCATCAACGACGTGTACGATCTGCTGCAACACACCAGCCTGTCGCTGGTTGGGGAGCTGACAATCCCTATCGATCACTGCGTGCTGGTCTCTGGCTCAACCGATTTGAGCACCATCGAGACGGTCTATAGCCATCCGCAGCCGTTCCAGCAGTGCAGTCAGTTCCTCAACCGTTATCCGAACTGGAAAATTGAGTACACCGAAAGCACCTCCGCGGCGATGGAAAAAGTCGCCCAGGCAAACTCCCCCACCGTCGCGGCGCTGGGCAGCGAGGCGGGCGGTGCGCTGTATGGTCTCCAGGTTCTGGAACGTAACCTGGCAAACCAGACGCAAAACATTACCCGCTTCATCGTGCTGGCACGCAAAGCCATTAATGTCTCTGATCAGGTGCCCGCCAAAACTACCCTGTTGATGGCAACCGGGCAGCAGGCAGGCGCACTGGTTGAAGCGCTGCTGGTACTGCGTAACCACAATCTGATCATGACCCGGCTCGAATCGCGCCCGATTCACGGCAATCCGTGGGAAGAGATGTTCTATCTCGACATTCAGGCCAACCTGGAATCACCGTCCATGCAGAAAGCCCTGCGTGAACTGAGCGAAATCACCCGTTCAATGAAGGTGCTGGGCTGTTATCCGAGCGAAAACGTGGTACCGGTTGACCCAAGCTAACGTTCGATAAACCGGCTTTTCTTCATCCCTGCCACACTGACCGGCAGGGTGAAGATAGCGCCGGAGAGGGGATATTGTGCCACCTCCTGCGCATCCATATTTTCCCGTGTGGTCGTGATAAACAGCGTTTTCATATCGTCACCGCCAAAGCAGACCATCGTTGGGCAACGGACCGGCATTCGGTACTCTTCCAGTTGCTCTCCCTGAGGTGAAAAGCGCGCGATGCGCCAGCCATCAAACAGCGCACTCCAGTAACAGCCTTCCACGTCCATCGCGGCACCGTCAGGTATCCCTTCGCCGTCGTTGAACCGGCGGAATACATCCCTTTTACCGGGTTCCCCCTGCTCATCCAGTGGGGTACGGTAGATAACGCCGTTTGGCGTATCAGAAGTAAACATCCACCGCTGGTCGGGGCTGAATGCCAGACCATTATGGCCATGAATGTCGCACTGGATAACTTTTGGCGTCAGATCGTTATCAATGCGCATCAGCAGCGCCCCGTTGTAATCACCCGGTGCCCAGAAGGTCCCGGCGTAGAACTGGCCCCGGTGATCGGTTCCCCCATCATTGAAACGCGCAAGCTGCGGATTCGACGGGTTATCACAGACTTTGCGCTGCAGCAGGCCGTGTTTATCGGAAAGCCAGATGCCGCTTCGCATCGCGACGATAAAGCCGCCACGTTCGCGCAGGGCGAAACACCCCACCTCTTCGTGGAAAGAGAGCACGGTGTGTTCCGCCGTGGGTAAATGATAACGGTGGATCTCACCTTCAAGAATATCCGCCCAGTAAAGCGCATTTTCCTCTGCACTCCACGTCGGGCATTCGGGCAGATGCCCGGTGTAGTTCAACAGCAGCTGCGGTTCGGCCATGACAGTTCCCCAAAATGAAAAAAGCCAGCAATGCTGGCTTTCAGTATATACATCATCGCATTACTGGCGACTGTCATTTGCCTGACGCAACAGCGTGCGGCTCTCGCTCTGGAAACGTTGCGCGTAATCGCCAAACCAGTGTTCGACCTTACGGAAGCTGTCGATAAACGCCTGCTTGTCGCCGTGCTCCAGCAGCGTAATGGCTTCGCCAAATCGCTGGTAGTAACGCTTAATCAGTGCCAGGTTGTTCTCAGACGACATAATAATGTCGGCGTAAAGCTGGGGATCCTGAGCAAACAGACGCCCCACCATCGCCAGCTCCAGACGATAGATAGGCGAAGAGAGTGCCAATAACTGCTCAAGCTGCACATTCTCTTCCGCCAGATGCAGCCCATAGGCAAAGGTCGCAAAGTGGCGCAGCGCCTGGATGAACGCCATGTTCTGATCGTGTTCAACCGCGCTAATGCGGTGCAGCCGCGCGCCCCAAACCTGAATCTGTTCCAGGAACCACTGGTAGGCTTCCGGCTGACGACCATCGCAGTAGACCACCACCTGTTTCGCCAGGCTGCCACTGTCCGGGCCAAACATAGGATGCAGCCCCAGGACCGGCCCCGTATGCGCAGCAAGCATTGCCTGCAGCGGACCATTTTTCACGGATGCCAAGTCCACCAGGATGCAATCTGCCGGCAGCGGAGGAAGCTTAGCAATGATCTGCTCCGTCACGTGAATCGGCACGCTGACAATGACCATTCCGGCATCTTTCATCAGCTCCGGCGCTTTTGCCCAGTCCTCTTTTTCCAGGATACGCACCTGATAGCCAGACAGGGTCAGCATTTTTTCAAACAGCCGCCCCATCTGACCCGCCCCGCCCACAATAACGACCGGGCGCAGGGACGGGCAAAGGGTTTTGAAGCCTTTATCGTTTTCGCTGGAGTAGGACTCCCGCATCACACGACGCAAAACATCTTCAATCAAATCCGGCGAGACGCCCAGCGCCTGGGCCTCTTTACGACGGGAAGCCAGCATGGAGGCCTCGCGCTCCGGAACGTAAATCGGCAGGCCATATTTGCTTTTGACCTCACCCACCTCGGCAACCAGCGCCATACGGCGTGCTAACAGATCCAGCAGCGCCTTATCCACTTCATCAATTTGATCGCGTAATGCGGTCAATTCAGCAACCATACCTAACCTCTTAAGCCAGACGCGTCGCCAGCTGGCCGTTTATATCTTTGTGGATCTCACGCAGCAGCGCATCGGTGGTTTCCCAGCTGATGCAGGCATCCGTCACGGACACACCGTACTTCATTGCGCTGCGCGGTTGTTCAGATGATTGATTGCCTTCATGAATATTGCTCTCAATCATCAGACCGATAATAGAACGGTTGCCGTCTTTGATTTGTGCGACCACCGATTCCGCCACCGCAGGCTGACGACGGTAATCTTTGTTCGAATTACCATGACTGCAATCTACCATCAGTGCCGGGCGCAGTCCCGCCTGCTCCATCTCTTTTTCACACTGTGCCACATCTGCCGGGCTGTAGTTTGGCGCTTTACCGCCACGCAGGATCACATGACCGTCCGGATTACCCTGCGTCTGCAGGAGACAAACCTGGCCCGCCTGGTTAATACCTACAAAGCGATGCGGCATGGCCGCGGCGCGCATGGCGTTGATCGCCGTGGCAAGGCTACCGTCGGTCCCGTTTTTAAAACCAACCGGCATCGACAGACCAGACGCCATTTCACGGTGGGTTTGTGATTCCGTAGTACGCGCACCAATCGCAGACCAGCTAAACAGATCGCCCAGGTACTGCGGGCTGTTCGGATCCAGCGCTTCGGTTGCCAGTGGCAGCCCCATGCTGACCAGCTCAACCAGCAGGCGACGCGCAATCTTCAGACCGGCTTCCACATCAAACGAGCCATCCATGTGCGGATCGTTAATCAACCCTTTCCAGCCAACGGTGGTACGTGGCTTCTCAAAATAGACGCGCATCACCAGGTAGAGGCTATCGCTGACCTCCTCCGCTAATGCTTTAAATCGACGAGCGTACTCAATGGCGGTTTCAGGATCGTGAATGGAACAAGGACCACATACCACCAGCAGACGCGGATCGCGGCCAGCGATAATGTCAGAAATGGTCTGGCGCGAGTGCTCAATTTGAGCCTCCTGCGCGGCGCTCAGCGGGAACTCCGCTTTCAGTTGATCCGGTGTAATCAAAACCTGTTCGTCAGTGATATGTACGTTGTTCAGCGCGTCTTTTTGCATGATGGCGATCCTGTAAAGCTCGTTTGCGATAGGTGTTTTCCTCGAAGAGGTGAAACAACGATACCACAACAAGTAAAGATTTCAATCCAAAATACGTACACTTTACTTTACAAAAGCCATTTTACTGCAAAAATCAGCCGACAAGATCGTAAACATAAAATTACACCCCCACTTTCTTTTGCCAGGCTATGCTGAAGAAAAAAGGAGAATGGCTATGCGTTCAATCGCTCTGATGCTGTTGTCGCTGTTTTTATCGGGCTGTGAGATCAACCCTTATACCTTCCAGCCCGACTGGACTAGTCCCAGCTGGTTTGATGCGGGTAAAGAAGACGCCATGAATGGTCTGCCGGTTAAAGATAATCAGACGCTGGCCGATAGTTTTAACGACCCGCAGGTTGATCGTAGTGAATATCTTCGTGGCTACGCCGACGGACAGAAAAAAGTGTGTGAGGAAGGTTTTATTCACGCCTGGGGGGTAGCAGGTAAATCTTTCCCGGCCAGTTGTGATACTGTTGAAAACGCAGCAAAACTGCATGAATCATGGCAACAAGGAATGGATGAAAGTATGCGTTCCAGCAGACTTAATTAAGCCGTTTTTTATACGCCGGAATATATACAACTGTAGGATTTAGCTTAGGTCGTACTCAGTACATTTCTGACATAATGACGGCTTTGATAAACAATGGTATTCTGCCGACAACTCGTAAGGACATCTATTTTCCAGAGCGGTATGGCGGATTCTGGTGAGAAATTCATTCTTGATCTCTTTGTTCCGACTCACTCTGGTGCTAATGCTGTTCTTTATGGTGGGCCCAGCACCGGCAGCCACGTTCACGGAAACCGATAAATCGGTACGTTCGATTGTATCGGGTATTGTGAGCTATACCCGATGGCCGTCACTTTCCGGGCAACCTAAACTCTGCGTTTATGCCTCATCTCACTACACGCAAGCACTGAGCAGCGAAGAGGGGCAAAGCGAGTTACCTTATACTCCCGTCATTGTACGTAACGATCAGGAAGCCCTGTCCGCGACGTGTGATGCTATTTATTTCGGGGCTGAATCGCCTGCAAAACAACTTGAATTAATAAGTCAATATCAGGGCAGAGCATTGCTATTAATCTCAGAGCAGAATCCGGAATGTGTTATTGGCAGTGCATTCTGCCTGATAATCGATCATAACCAGGTCAGATTTTCCGTTAATCTGGATGCATTGACGCGCAGTGGCGTACGCGTCAATCCGGATGTATTAATGCTGGCACGGAATAAGCAGCATGGATAAAGAAATCACTTCAACGCCACGTCCAACGTTTAAAAGCACGTTGAGACGAATCAGCATGATAAGCGTCATCATCACCATGACGTTAATTTGGCTCCTGCTCTGTTTTGCTTCCGTGGTGACATTAAAGCAATACGCCCAAAAAAATCTCGAATTAACCGGCGCAACAATGAGCCACAGCCTTGAAGCCTCACTGGTGTTTAATGATTCGCTGGCGGCTAACGAAACGCTCACCACCCTGGGTAAACAGGGCCAGTTTGCCGTGGCTGAGGTTATTAACGCGCATAAAAAGCGGTTTGCTTACTGGTCCTGGAACCCGGAAGAGAATAACGACACGCTGGGTGCATTGGTTAGCCGCTGGCTGTTCCCCGACCCGGTCGCACAGCCCATCATGCATAACGGTAATGCGATCGGCGAAATTCGCCTGACCGCACGCGATAATCTCATCAGCCATTTCATCTGGTTGTCGTTTGCCGTTCTTACCGGCTGTATTCTTTTTGCCACCGCCGTCGCGCTTACGATTACACAATCTCTGCATCATGGCATGGTCACGGCGCTGCAAAACATCACCGATGTCGTGCATGACGTACGCACCAACCGCAACTTTTCCCGGCGGGTGAAGGATGGTCGCATCGAAGAATTCCACCAGTTTGGCGAAGACTTCAACAGTCTGCTGGATGAAATGGAAGAGTGGCAGCTTAAGCTGCAGGCGAAAAACGCTCAGCTACTGCGTACCGCCATGCACGATCCTCTCACCGGCCTCGCCAATCGGGCGGCGTTTCGTAGCAGCATCGCGGCATTAATGCACGACGCCTCCGCAAAAACCAACACTGCCCTGCTCTTCCTCGACGGTGATAATTTCAAGTTTATTAACGATACCTGGGGACATGCTGCGGGCGATTGCGTCCTGATTGAAGTCGCCCGCCGGATGGTTGAGTTTGGCGATAAGCGTCATCAGTCATACCGCCTTGGCGGTGACGAGTTTGCGATGGTGCTGTACGGCGTGCAGTCTGCCGCGGAGGTTCAACAGATTTGTGCTGCGTTGTCGCAGCAGTTTATGCGCCCGTTCGATCTGCATAACGGGCAGACAGCAACGATGTCACTTAGCATTGGCTTTGCTCTGGCGTGGGAAAGTGCCTCTGTGGAAGCATTACTGGAGCAAGCCGACCGCAACATGTACCAGGATAAAAACCAGCGTACAAAAGCAATAACTTAGAAAGGATACGATATGTTAAAGCGATACTTCGCGCCGTTATTTCTCGCTTCGATGGTACTGACGGGTTGTCAGTCACCGCCTGAAGGTAAATTCTCCCCTGAGCAAATTGCGGCGATGAAGTCATACGGTTTTAACGAACTGAATGGCGACTGGTCTTTGGGCCTGTCAGATACGATCCTGTTTGATAAAAATGACGCCAGACTGCGCCCGGAAAGTGAAGCGCAGATCCGCACCATGGCCTCTCGCCTGGCGGCTACCGGCCTGAAACACGCCCGTATGGATGGCCACACCGATAATTACGGTGAAGAGAGCTACAATGAAGCGCTGTCGTTAAAACGTGCCAATGCAGTGGCTGACGTCTGGGCCAAAGGCGCCAATATCCCGCGCAGCAACCTCACCACGCAGGGATTAGGTAAAAAATATCCGGTTTCCAGCAACAGTACGGCGCAAGGGCGTGCTGAAAACCGTCGGGTCGCGGTGGTCATCAGCACGCCATAGCCTTATTTAATGGATGATTGTGCGAGCGACACGCCAGTTGCCGCTCGCCAGCGTAGCCAGTCAATCAGCATAAACAGCGCCAGGCTCACGCCCATCACCGGCAATGCCAGCCCCAGCAATACGCTGACCACCACCGTGACGGCTTTTCCCCATCCCGGGAGCGCCAGCCAGCACTGACAAAGCGTCTGAAGCGGATCCGCCGTTGATTGGGCCGGACGACGCATCCACCACATCCGGTATCCCCAGACAATCAGCACACACAGCGCCAGGCCAAATGCGACGAGCAGTAACTGGTTAACCAGCCCGAATAAGATCCCCATATGGAAATCCACCCCCCAGCGGGTCAGCTTTGCCATTAACGGGAAATCCTCAAAGCGGGTTCTGTCCAGAATTTGCATGGAATTTGGATCCACCGCAACGGCATCCACCTGGGTCGGCCAGCTGCGGTCAATTTCCGTCACGGTCCACGCCTGGTCAGCGCTTTTCGCCGGGCGGATTTCGAGTTTATTCGCATCAATCCCGGCCTGGCGGGCAGCGTGCAATACGCCATCGAACTGGGTCAGATCCATCGTCATGTCGGGCATCATCATGCCAGCATGATGCCCATGGTGTTCAGCGTGCTCATCCATCGTGACGGGCGCACCCGAAAGCGTGGTGTTCACCTGCGGCGTGAGCCAGTTCATCTGCGCGCGCAGTTTATCCACGTTGCCACCCGCCCACTGGGACCACGTCAGGCCGGTCGCAGAAAACAGCAACATTCCCCCCAGCAGCACCCAGCCCAGCGTGACATGCAGGCGACGCCGGTTCTGAAAACGATTGTTGAGCCGACGTTTTGGCCGGGTATAAAACCACAGCGCAATCCCGCCCAGCGCAGCGACCCACATCCACGAGGCGGCCAGCTCGCTATAGAGCCGACCAACGTTACCCAGCATCAGGGACGTATGCAGATAATCAATGGTCTGGCGTAGCGGTAAAATCCCGCTGGTGCCATACACGGTCATATCGCCACGCACCGCAAGAGTAACGGGATCGATAAAAATAGCGCGGGTCTCCGATGGGCCAAGCGACGGGTCGGCAAACATCACCCGGGTGGTTTCACCCGCAGCCAGGCCAGGACGAACGGCGTATAAACGCAGCTCGGTGCCGATGTTTTTTTCCGCCACGGCGATCTGTTCCGCCAGCGGTTGGAGTTCCCCCACGGAATCCGTATGGAGCGCGTGCCGGTACAGAATATTTTCCAGCTGCGGTGTCGCCACGTACAGCGTACCGGTCAGCGCGGCGAAGAAGATAAACGGGCCGACAAACAGCCCGACATAGAAATGGAGTCGACGCAGCAGGTTTCCCCATGCCGCGCGCGGAGTGCAGGTAGTCATACTTTTCCTATTTAAGGCAAAAAGTTATCGATATTTTTTAAAGGGAAAAAGCAGACTGCCGCGGCGGCGCGCGGGTATCAGGATAAAGCCAGGGGAAAAAGTGCCAGTGGCTGACCGCCTGACGCGGCATCCTGACACGCAGCCTTTGCAGCACGATACTGAGCAGCACAATCAGCGCGAGTATCATGCCCGGCACGTGGGCTAATAGCACGCAGTAGCCACAGGCTCCCGCATGGTCAACCGGCATGCTGTGCTGCATATCGCCGTGGTACTCATCCATCGACATCATGCTCATGTCATGATGCATCCCCGGCATGGCACTCATGGGATCTTTTTGCAGCGAGACGGAGATCAGCGGTGCGATCACGATCAGCAGGATCGCAAACAGCGCGGTCAATGCCGCTGCGCGTTTCCAGTTATGCTGATGCAGTACGTTAATCACTTACCCTCCACGGAAGAGGCCAGCATTGTAAATGATTTATGACGAAAGGGTTAACACGAGAGATGCGATGGGATAAAAAAAGGGCCAGCCTTTCGGCCAGCCCTTTCTAACAGGATGTCGCTTAAGCGAATCTTAGTTCAGACGCTCTTTAATACGAGCAGACTTACCAGTACGCTCACGCAGGTAGTACAGTTTAGCTTTACGTACAGCACCACGACGTTTAACAGCAATGCTGTCAACTACCGGAGAGTGAGTCTGGAAGACACGCTCAACGCCTTCGCCGTTGGAAATTTTACGAACAGTGAATGCAGAGTGCAGACCGCGGTTACGAATAGCGATAACCACGCCCTCGAATGCCTGCAGACGTTTTTTGGAACCTTCAACAACCCATACTTTCACTTCCACGGTGTCACCTGGACGGAAGGAAGGTACGTCCTGCTTCATCTGCTCTTGTTCAAGTTGCTTAATAATGTTGCTCATAATTTAATCTCTTATCCTGGGTAAACTGATATTCGGGAGCGTATTACGCATTCCCATCATGTTCATGCTGCTGTTGCGCGTGTTCAGTTTTGAACTCGGCCAGCAACTTTGCTTGCTCTTCAGTCAGAGCCAGGTTTTCCAGAAGTTCAGGTCTTCTAAGCCAGGTTCGGCCCAGCGACTGCTTCAAACGCCAGCGACGTATCTCAGCATGGTCTCCTGACAGTAACACTGCCGGGACTTCCATCCCTTCTAACACTTCAGGACGGGTATAGTGTGGACAGTCCAGCAACCCATCGGCAAAGGAATCTTCCGTTGCCGAAGCTTCATGGCCCAGTACTCCCGGAATGAACCGGGCGACGGAGTCAATCAGCGTCATTGCGGGTAACTCACCACCGCTGAGAACGTAATCGCCGATAGACCATTCTTCGTCAATCTCGGTTTGAATTACGCGCTCATCTATCCCTTCGTAGCGACCACAGACCAGAATCAGTTTTTGATTCGTCGCCAGTTCGCTGACGCCCGCTTGATCAAGCTTGCGTCCCTGAGGTGACAGATAAATCACCTTTGCGCCTTCACCTGCCGCGGCTTTTGCTGTGTGAATGGCGTCCCGTAAGGGTTGCACCATCATTAACATCCCCGGTCCGCCGCCGTAAGGACGATCGTCCACGGTACGGTGCCGGTCATGCGTGAAGTCACGAGGACTCCAGCTCTGGATGCTCAGCAGGCCATTCTTTACTGCCCGGCCAGTTACCCCGTAATCGGTAATCGCGCGGAACATTTCAGGAAACAGGCTAATTATGCCAATCCACATAGCGCCGTCTTTTACCGTTTATCCGGAGAATTTAAAAACCAGGATCCCAATCTACTTCAATCGTTTGAGTAGCGAGATCGACTTTCTTGATAACCTGTCCATCGAGGAACGGAACCAACCGCTCCTTGATGCCAAATGCATCTTTCAGGTTTGCCTTAATGACGAGAACGTCATTAGACCCGGTTTCCATCATGTCGATGACTTTCCCCAGGCTGTAGCCTTCAGTAGTGACTACCTGGCAACCCATAAGGTCTTTCCAGTAATAGTCGCCTTCTTCAAGCTCCGGCAACTGCGACGAATCCACGACAATTTCACAATTAGTCAGTGCATTCGCGGCATCACGATCGTCAACGCCTTTCAGCTTGATGATGATGTCCTGATTGTGGTGACGCCAGCTTTCCAGCTCGACCTCTTCCCACTTACCGCCTTTCTGAATAAACCAGGGCTGGTAATTAAAAATGCTATCAGCGTCTTCAGTGGAGGAAAACACTCTGAGCCAACCACGGATACCGTAGCAAGAACCCATTTTGCCCAATACAATCGGTTCAACAGGTGCTTTATTGCTCATCATGACCACCGTGACAGATTAAGCTGCTTTGTTTGCTGCTTTGATCAGCGTAGCAACGCGATCGGAAACAGTCGCGCCCTGGCCAACCCAGTGAGCGATACGATCCAGATCCAGACGAGTTTCTTCTTCTGCGCCAGCGGCCAGTGGGTTGAAGAAACCAACGCGCTCGATGAAGCGACCGTTGCGTGCATTACGGCTGTCAGTCACAACAACCTGGTAGAACGGACGCTTTTTAGCGCCGTGACGTGCTAAACGAATAGTTACCATAACATCCTCTTGTGTGAATAAAACAACCGGGCCCCATCGAGGAACGGAGCCCGGGTGTCATATTAAAAGCCCGAAAATTTTACTCATTTTCGGGCAAAAAGCAATCTCAAAAGCGATTATCGCCCAGGAAAACCGGGTGGCATCATGCCTTTCATGCCACGCATCATTTTCGCCATGCCGCCTTTCTTCATTTTCTTCATCATGCGCTGCATGTCGTCGAACTGTTTCAGAAGGCGGTTAACGTCCTGCACCTGCATGCCGCAACCGGCTGCGATACGGCGCTTACGGGAACCTTTGATGATATCCGGGTTAGCACGCTCTTTGAGGGTCATTGAGTTGATGATCGCCTCCATACGCACCAGCACCTTGTCATCCATCTGCGCTTTTACGTTGTCTGGGATCTGGCCCATGCCCGGCAGTTTGCCCATCAGGCTTGCCATGCCGCCCATGTTTTTCATCTGACGCAGCTGCTCAAGGAAGTCGGTCAGATCGAAACCGTCACCTTTTTTCAGCTTGCTGGCCAGCTTCTCGGCCTGCGCACGGTCAACTTTGCTCTCGATATCTTCAATCAGCGACAGTACGTCGCCCATGCCGAGGATACGGGAGGCAATACGGTCCGGGTGGAACGGCTCCAGCGCTTCGGTTTTTTCGCCCACACCGAGGAATTTGATCGGCTTACCGGTGATATGACGAATAGAAAGCGCCGCACCGCCGCGGGCGTCACCGTCCACTTTGGTCAGCACCACGCCGGTTAACGGCAGCGCTTCGTTGAACGCTTTCGCGGTGTTCGCCGCATCCTGGCCGGTCATGGCGTCAACCACAAACAGGGTCTCTACCGGGTTGATAGAAGCATGCACCTGTTTGATTTCGTCCATCATCGCTTCGTCGACGTGCAGACGACCGGCGGTATCCACCAGCAGCACGTCGTAGAACTTCAGCTTCGCCTCTTTCAGCGCTGCGTTCACGATGTCGACTGGCTTCTGGGCCACGTCAGACGGGAAGAAATCGACCCCAACCTGCTGCGCCAGGGTCTCCAGCTGTTTGATCGCCGCCGGGCGATAAACGTCCGCAGAAACCACCAGAACTTTTTTCTTGTGCTTCTCGCGCAGGAATTTACCCAGCTTACCGACGCTGGTGGTTTTACCCGCACCCTGCAGACCCGCCATCAACACGACGGCCGGAGGCTGAGCCGCCAGGTTTAGAACCTGGTTCTCTTCGCCCATCGCCGAAACCAGTTCGTTACGAACGATTTTGACGAACTCCTGACCCGGGGTCAGGCTCTTGTTAACTTCATGACCAACCGCCTTCTCTTTAACGCGGTTGATAAAATCACGAACAACCGGCAACGCGACGTCTGCTTCCAGCAGCGCCATGCGCACTTCGCGCAGCGTTTCCTTGATGTTGTCTTCGGTAAGGCGTCCGCGGCCGCTGATGTTGCGCAGCGTGCGCGACAAACGATCGGTTAAATTATCAAACATTGTCTCTCGCCTGAGTAGAAACGTTGGGCCGCCATGAGCGACACATACACAGAATTTTGCCGGAGTATAACATGAAGGCGCCTTTGTTGTTATGCAACGGTTGGAGCAGGCGTCACGTAACGTTATACTGCTTCTCTTTCTTATTAAGACAACTGTCGATGCCTATATGCCTGTTTTCGCACTGATCGCCCTTGTTGCCTACTCTGTCAGCCTTGCGCTGATCATTCCCGGACTGCTGCAAAAAAACAGCGGCTGGCGGCGCATGGCTATTCTGTCGGCGGTGATCGCACTGATTAGTCACGCTTTTGCGCTGGAATCGCGCATCATTCCCGGTGACGGCAGCGTGCAAAACCTGAGCGTGCTGAACGTCGGTTCGCTGGTCAGCCTGATGATCTGTACGGTGATGACCATTGTCGCCTCTAAGAATCGTGGCTGGCTGTTGCTGCCCATTGTTTATGCCTTCGCGCTGATCAATCTGGCCTTAGCTACCTTTATGCCCAATGAGTTCATTACGCATCTGGAAGCCACGCCGGGCATGCTGGTGCACATCGGCCTGTCGCTGTTCTCTTACGCAACGCTGATCATTGCCGCGCTCTATGCCATGCAGCTCGCCTGGATTGACTACCAGTTGAAAAACAAAAAGCTGGCGTTTAACCATGAGATGCCGCCGCTGATGGTCATTGAGCGTAAGATGTTCCACATCACCCAGGTCGGCGTAGTATTATTGACCTTAACGCTCTGCACTGGCCTGTTTTATATGAAAAACCTGTTCAGCGTGGAGAATATCGACAAAGCGGTGCTCTCCATCATCGCGTGGTTTGTCTATATTGTGCTGTTATGGGGCCATTATCATGAGGGCTGGCGCGGTCGTCGCGTGGTCTGGTTCAATGTCGCGGGTGCGGGCATACTCACCCTTGCCTATTTCGGAAGTCGCTTCATACAGCAATTTGCTGGCTAAGTAACAAAGGAGTTCCCCCTGGAACACATCTCTACCACCACGCTGATCGTTACGCTGATCGTCATGGTGGTCATCTCCGCCTATTTCTCTGGTTCGGAAACCGGCATGATGACCTTAAACCGCTACCGGTTACGTCATCGTGCTAAACAGGGTAACCGTGCCGCACGTCGCGTTGAAAAGCTGCTCCGTAAACCGGATCGCCTGATAAGCCTGGTGCTTATCGGTAACAACCTCGTCAATATCCTCGCCTCTGCGCTGGGCACCATTGTCGGGATGCGCCTGTACGGCAACGCCGGGGTCGCGATTGCTACCGGCGTACTGACGTTTGTGGTGCTGGTGTTTGCGGAAGTGCTGCCCAAAACCATCGCTGCGCTTTACCCGGAAAAAGTGGCTTACCCGAGCAGCTTCCTGCTGGCACCGCTGCTGATCCTGATGATGCCGCTGGTCTGGCTGTTGAATATGGTCACCCGTATCCTGATGCGCATGGTCGGCATCAAAGCCGACGTCGCCATCAGCAGTGCACTCAGCAAAGACGAGCTGCGCACCATCGTGAACGAATCCCGCTCGCAGATTTCACGCCGCAATCAGGACATGCTCCTGTCGGTGCTGGATCTGGAAAAGGTCAGCGTTAACGACATTATGGTGCCGCGTAACGAAATCGTCGGGATTGATATTAACGACGACTGGAAGGCCATCGTCCGCCAGCTGACCCACTCCCCGCACGGACGCATTGTGCTGTATCGCGACTCCCTGGACGACGCCATCAGTATGCTGCGCGTGCGGGAAGCCTATCGCCTGATGACCGAGAAAAAAGAGTTCACTAAAGAGGTGATGCTGCGCGCCGCCGACGAGATTTACTACGTGCCGGAAGGAACGCCGCTCAGCACGCAGCTGGTAAAATTCCAGCGTAACAAGAAGAAAGTCGGTCTGGTGGTCGATGAGTATGGCGATATTCAGGGGCTGGTGACGGTCGAAGATATTCTGGAAGAGATTGTTGGAGACTTTACCACCTCCATGTCCCCTTCTCTTGCGGAAGAGGTCACGCCGCAAAACGACGGTTCGGTGCTGATTGACGGCAGCGCGAACATCCGCGAACTCAATAAAGCCTTTAACTGGCATCTGCCGGAAGATGAGGCTCGCACCATGAACGGGATGATTCTGGAAGCACTGGAAGAGATCCCGGCGGCGGGCACGCGGGTGCGCATTGAACAGTATGATATTGATATCCTGGACGTGCAGGACAATATGATTAAGCAGGTGAAGGTCCTGCCTGTTAAACCACTGCGCGAAAGTATCGCGGAATAAAGTTGTAGGCCGGGCAAGGCGAAGCCGCCGCCCGGCACTACGGGACGGCAAATTACGCTTTCGCTTTCGCCACGGTTACCATCGCAGCACGGATGGTACGGCCGTTCAGGGTATACCCTTTCTGCATCACGCCCAGCACTTTACCGGCTTCAACGTCTTCCGATTCCACCATCGCAATTGCCTGGTGTACGTTAGGATCCAGCGGGACGTCGGTATCGGCAATCACTTCCACACCAAACTTACGCACCACGTCCAGCATGGATTTCAGCGTCAGTTCGATACCTTCGATCATCGCCGCGTTGTCCGGATTCGCTTTATCAGCCACTTCCAGCGCGCGATCGAGGCTGTCGATTACCGGCAGCAGTTCGTTGACGAATTTCTCCAGCGCAAACTTATGCGCCTTCTCAACGTCCTGTTCGGTACGACGACGCAGGTTTTCCATTTCCGCCTTGATGCGCAGAACACTGTCGCGTTCGCGATTCTGTGCTTCTACCAGTTGGGCTTCCAGATTCGCAATTTTTTCATCGCGCGGGTCCACCTGCTCAGCAGATGCGTCTGGCTCTACAGCCTCAACTTCATCGTGCTGTTCCGTGATAATTTCTTCAGGGGCTTGCCCCTCAGGCGTTTTCTGTTCTTTACTACTCATGAATTTCTCCGCGTTTTTCTGCATTCATCTCGCTAACTTCGCTTATTATGGGGATCAGTTTCCTGGATTCAAGGGAACAAGAGAGATTGTCATCATTCATCAGGCACAAGGACCTCCAGAAAATGAATAATCATTTCAGGTGTATTGGGATCGTCGGGCACCCGCGTCACCCTACGGCATTGACGACACATGAAATGTTGTATCGCTGGCTGTGTAGCAAAGGCTATGAAGTGATGGTTGAGCAGCAGATCGCTCAGGAGCTGCAGCTTAAGAGCGTCAAAACCGGCACGCTGGCAGAGATTGGACAGCAGGCGGATCTTGCCGTGGTGGTCGGCGGCGACGGCAACATGCTTGGCGCGGCTCGCACGCTGGCCCGCTACGACATAAAAGTCATCGGCATCAACCGTGGCAATCTCGGTTTTCTGACCGACCTCGACCCGGACAACGCGCAGCAGCAGCTGGCCGATGTGCTGGAAGGACATTACATCAGCGAAAAACGTTTTTTACTGGAAGCGCAGGTGTGTCAGCAGGACTGCCAGAAACGCATCAGCACCGCCATTAACGAGGTGGTACTTCACCCCGGCAAAGTGGCGCATATGATTGAGTTCGAAGTGTATATCGATGAAATCTTCGCGTTCTCCCAGCGCTCTGACGGGCTGATTATCTCCACGCCGACGGGCTCGACCGCCTATTCGCTTTCCGCGGGAGGACCAATCCTGACGCCTTCGCTGGATGCCATTACGCTGGTGCCGATGTTCCCGCACACCCTTTCTGCCCGCCCGCTGGTGATTAACGGCAGCAGCACCATCCGCCTGCGTTTCTCGCACCGCCGTAATGACCTGGAGATCAGCTGCGACAGCCAGATCGCACTGCCTATTCAGGAAGGTGAAGATGTACTGATTCGTCGGTGTGATTATCACCTGAATCTTATTCACCCGAAAGATTACAGCTATTTCAACACATTAAGCTCGAAGCTTGGCTGGTCAAAAAAATTGTTCTGATTTTTCATCCAGTGCTTTACTGTATAAAAAACCAGTTTATACTGTATGAAAACACAGTCATGGTTTTTCATACAGGAAAACAATTATGCTGGCACAACTGACCATCAGCAACTTTGCCATTGTTCGTGAGCTTGAGATCGATTTCCACAGCGGCATGACGGCGATCACCGGGGAAACCGGTGCGGGTAAATCCATTGCCATTGATGCCCTCGGCTTGTGCCTTGGCGGGCGTGCTGAGGGTGACATGGTGCGCATGGGCGCCAACCGTGCTGACCTCTGCGCTCGCTTCTCCCTGAAAGACACCCCTGCAGCCCTGCGCTGGCTCGAAGAAAACCAGCTTGAAGATGGACGTGAGTGTTTACTTCGTCGCGTTATCAGCAGCGACGGTCGTTCACGCGGTTTTATCAACGGCACGGCGGTACCGCTTTCTCAGCTTCGCGAGCTGGGCCAGTTGCTAATTCAAATCCATGGTCAGCACGCGCATCAGCAGCTGGTTAAGCCGGAGCAGCAAAAATCGCTACTCGATGGCTATGCAGGTGAGTATGCACTTACTCAGTTGATGGCAGAACACTATCGCCAGTGGCACCAGAGCTGTCGCGAGCTGGCTCAGCACCAGCAGCAAAGCCAGGAGCGTGCCGCACGCGCCGAGCTGCTGGAGTATCAGCTCAAAGAACTGAACGAGTTTAATCCGCAGGCGGGTGAGTTCGAACTCATTGACGAAGAGTACAAGCGTCTGGCCAACAGTGGCCATCTGCTCTCTACCAGCCAGAACGCCCTCACCTTACTGGCAGATGGCGAAGACGTTAATCTGCAAAGCCAGCTGTATAACGTGCGTCAGCTTGTTACCGAGCTGGCGGGCATGGACAGCAAACTGTCCGGCGTGCTGGATATGCTGGAAGAGGCGGCAATTCAAATCTCTGAAGCCGGTGATGAACTGCGCCACTACTGTGAACGTCTGGATCTCGATCCCAATCGCCTGTTTGAGCTGGAACAGCGCATTTCCCGTCAGATTTCGCTGGCGCGCAAGCACCACGTCACGCCGGAAGAGTTGCCTGCTTTCTATCAGTCTCTCCTTGATGAACAGCAGCAACTTGACGATCAGGCTGATTCACTGGAAACCCTGACTCTGGCGGTAAACCAGCACCATCAGCAGGCGCTGACCACGGCGAAACAGCTGCATGATGTTCGTCAGCATTATGCTCAGGAACTCAGCCAGCACATCACCGACAGCATGCATACGCTGGCGATGCCACACGGCGTATTCACAATTGATGTTCGCTTCGAAGAGAACTCCCTGACGGCGGAAGGCGCGGATCGCATCGAATTCCGTGTCACCACCAACCCAGGCCAGCCGTTACAGCCTATTTCCAAAGTGGCATCCGGCGGTGAGCTCTCCCGTATTGCTCTGGCGATCCAGGTTATCACCGCCCGTAAAATGGAAACCCCGGCCCTGATTTTCGATGAAGTGGATGTGGGGATCAGCGGTCCGACGGCGGCGGTAGTGGGTAAACTGCTGCGCCAGCTCGGTGAATCGACCCAAGTGATGTGCGTCACCCACCTGCCGCAGGTGGCGGGCTGTGGTCATCATCACTTTATCGTCAGCAAAGAAACGGACGGTGAAATGACCGAAACGCACATGAAACCGCTGGATAAACGCTCGCGCCTGCAGGAGCTGGCTCGTCTGCTGGGAGGCAGCGAAGTCACCCGCAATACGCTCGCGAATGCGAAAGAACTGCTGGCGGCATAAACTTTTTCGGGATCTCAGGGTCATACAGAACAACAAAAACGCCGCCAGACCGGTTTCAAAGTGGGGCAAGGTCTATTATCATCGGCATATTACATATGAGCCGCGTACTGCTCGGGCCCGAAAAGGAATCAAATCACTATGCGCTGTAAAACGCTGACCGCTGCCGCTGCGGTTCTTCTGATGTTGACCGCAGGCTGTTCCACTCTGGAGAAAGTGGTTTACCGTCCTGACATCAACCAGGGGAACTACCTTACCCCTAACGATGTGTCTAAAATCCGTGTAGGGATGACACAACAGCAGGTCGCTTATGCACTGGGAACCCCGATGATGTCCGATCCGTTCGGCACCAACACCTGGTTCTATGTATTCCGTCAGCAGCCAGGCCACGAAGATGTGACCCAGCAGACCCTGACGCTGACCTTCAGCAGCGCTGGTGTGTTGACCAACATCGACAACAAGCCTGCCCTGACCAAATAATCCGGCGTCAGAAATGCAAAAAGGTGCTCAATGAGCACCTTTTTTGTATCGACATTTCGCACTGGATCGTAGTCCCGGTAAGCGCAGCGCCACTGATGGAGAAAAGCACTACTTACCAGATTTCTCCGCACGCTGGCGACGCAGCTCTTTCGGGTCGGCAATCAGCGGGCGATAAATCTCCACCCGGTCGCCCTCTTTCAGCACATCACCCAGCTTCACCGGGCGGCTGTAAATGCCGACTTTATTTTTTGCCAGATCGATATCGCGACGAAGCTCCAGAATGCCAGAAGCTCGGATAGCCGCCTCAACGGTTGCGCCCTCTTCCAGCGTCACGCGCTGCAGATACTGCTTCTCAGGCAACGCGTAGACCACTTCCACAGCTATCTTATGCGACACTGTAGACCTCTTTGGCGCGGGTCGTGAACGCCTGAACCATATTGGACGCCAGCTCTTTGAAGATGCGGCCAAACGCCAGCTCAATCAGCTTATTGGTAAACTCAAAGTCCAGATGGAACTCGATGCGGCAGGCATCAGCGCTCAGCGGCGTAAACTTCCAGCCTCCCATCAGGGTCTTGAATGGACCATCCACCAGATGCATCAAAATACTCTGATTGTTCGTCAGCGTATTGCGGGTGGTGAACGTCTTGCTGATCCCCGCTTTGGAGACATCCACCGCCGCCGTCATCTGCGTCGGGCCAGACTCCAGAACGCGGCTCCCGGTACACCCAGGGATAAATTCTGGATAAGACTGAACATCGTTCACTAACTGATACATTTGTTCCGCGCTGTAAGGTACAAGCGCAGTACGGCTAATCTGAGGCATAGCATTTCCCATGGTCACACAACGGACAAATAATAACATTTATCACCTGTTAAAAAAACGCTAAGCCTCATCTCGTGCTAAGATAGCGCGTTAGACCTCACAGGACGCAATGAGGTGACTTTTTGAAATCAGATTACCGACGGCTTTACGACACTTATGACGAAGAAAAAAGCACATAAACCAGGCTCGGCGACCATTGCGCTCAACAAGCGTGCTCGCCATGAGTATTTCATTGAAGAAGAATTTGAAGCTGGCCTTGCCCTGCAGGGCTGGGAAGTAAAATCGCTGCGCGCCGGGAAAGCCAACATCGGCGATAGCTACGTCATCCTGAAAGATGGTGAAGCCTTCCTGTTCGGTGCCAACTTTACGCCGCTGACCGTCGCCTCTTCGCACTACGTGTGTGACCCAACGCGTACCCGTAAGCTGCTGCTGAACAAGCGTGAACTGGAATCCCTCTACGGGCGCATTAACCGAGAGGGCTTTACCGTGGTCGCGCTGTCGCTGTACTGGAAAAACGCCTGGTGCAAAGTAAAAGTTGGCGTTGCCAAAGGTAAAAAACAGCACGACAAACGTACTGACCTGAAAGAGCGCGAATGGCAGCTCGACAAAGCGCGCATTATGAAAAACGCAGGACGTTGATTCTGCACACTTATTGTACTATTCAATAAGTTAGCGTTCCGGGCTGGTATCCAGGAAGTGAAATCTGGTATACTGAGTTCAACACTATTGGGGCTGATTCTGGATTCGACGGGATTTGCGAAACCCAAGGTGCATGCCGAGGGGCGGTTTGCCTCGTTAAAAGCCGCAAAAAAATAGTCGCAAACGACGAAAACTACGCTTTAGCAGCTTAATAACCTGCTCTGAGCCCTCTCTCCCTAGCTTCCGCTCTTAAGACGGGGATCAAAGAGAGGTCAAACCCAAAAGAGATCGCGTGGAAGCCCTGCCTGGGGTTGAAGCGTTAAAACTAATCAGGCTAGTTCGTTAGTGGCGTGTCTGTCCGCAGCTGGCGTGCGAATGTAAAGACAAACTAAGCATGTAGTACCGAGGATGTAGAAATTTCGGACGCGGGTTCAACTCCCGCCAGCTCCACCAAATAAAACAAGGGGTTACGTGAAAGCGTAGCCCCTTTTTCTTTGGCAATGGCGACAAAATGGCGACAGATGTCAGGCAGTCAGGCAGGCAGGCAGTCAGGCAGTCAGGCAGTCAGGCAGTCATGCAGTCAGGCAGTCAGGCAGTTGTTCTAATTTAGGCCTAGCCATCTAAGAAACCATAGGTTACATTTTGTTTCCATTGTTAAATCATGTGTCAGCAACTCGGTATTTCTATGAATATAAAAAAATTGCATTCAATAAATAAATTGTTCCTAGTAACAACATTTGCATTTTTATTATTTGCTGCGATGGAATTCATCTATATATTTCTCCGTTCATTTAAACTCACCCCAAACTACACAGGCACTGTAAGCGATATATTAATTGCAACAGCCAACGTCATTTTGGCAATATTCGCCATATTAGCTTACAAAAATTTATCCAGTTTATTTAAGGAAAAAATATCCAGCAACGCTATAGATAAAATTGACACTGTCTTAATATCACTAGATGAATGCATTGATAAGCTATCAAGTTTATTTTTAAATTACACACTCATAAAAATCTTCAAAGAAGCAAAAGACTACAAAGAACCAAATTATGTAAAACTATTCGATGAAGCGTCAAAAAATACAACAGAAGCAATGGAATACGCCTACAAGGCGAAGTCGGTACTGAGCGCTTTAAAACGATGGAACATAAGTTTAGATACAGAACTTGGTCAGAGGCAACAAAAATTAGTAGATGATTCCTTTGAGCTTTGCATCGCCTCAACTAATATTATAATCGCATTAACTAATGAAATGAACCCAAAATCAAAATTCTCCAAAGGGGAGTCTTTTGATAACTTATTTGATTCATTCAATACAGAAAGAGAGCGCCTTCAGAAAGAAAATGATGAACTAAAAAACTTTTCCATACATGATATATTTAAAATTCAATGATCACATCCTTTCACTAAATTAGATAGTGAAAGGATGTTAAAAATAACAATCACATATTTAAAGATAAGGATTGTTGCTTGCTATTCGTATGCGCAGGTGCAGGATTGATTTTCTGAGGACGGCATATAGATCGCACAAAAGTCTCATGGGTTACGAAAGTGTGCCCGCACTCAATGTTGGTGCACTGGTTGTAGCGTTCCTTGGTTTCACTGGAGACCTGGAAGCTACTTCGTGTATGCGCAGAGAGTCCGCACAATGGACAATTCATCATTTTCATTAACCTCCGCTCACCTTTGTCAATATCGCAACAATGATACACCATTATCCAATAATGAGAACCTATTATTCCATTTCGAGATCATCTATTTTCACTTCAAGCTCAAGACTGGTAACAAAGCCGTTATCCGGGCCGATAGTGTGGATCAGCGTGGTTATGGTCCATTCCGCATCATCTATCGGCTGTTTAAAGCCACTTACCTTCACCGGCATTTCGGTATACAGATCAGCCCTTCCCTCTGCGAGCTGCAGGGAGAAGCTTGCAACCCCGCGCTGCAGACGTTCCCACTGCATCTTTGCCGCTCGCTCTGCATTGCTGCGGTTAGCATAAGTTCTGTTGAGTACCAGCACGTTTTCATCCGTCCCAACCAGGTAATCTCCCTGTTTTGCTTCCGGCTCCTTTGCCGTGGCGGTTTTCTTTCGACGGCGCTTAACCTTTGCTGCCTCTTTTTTCTTTGGCTCACGGGTATGGAGCCAGCTAGCAATCACCCCCGTATAGGCATCGCGATCGGCCAGGGTAAAACGATGATCGTCACCGGCCTGGCGGGTTATGGTGATAACCGGCAGCGGCTTACCGCTTGCCGTTCTGCCCTGCCCCTGGCGGATAAACAACAAATTGCCGTCCTTAACTGAGGCTATCGCTCCATACTGCCGCGCCAGCTTCATCAGGAAACTCGCATCGCTCTCGTTGGTCTGGTCAAGATGATCCACAGGCTTGTCCATCAGGTTCTGGCCCAGCGCCATCTTTAATTTATGCCTGGCGGCGATTTCCTTCACGACTTCGCCCACCGTTGTCTGGTGCCAGGACTTTTCACGCCGCGTGTTAAGGGTTTCACGGAAATCTGCGCTACGCGCGCGAATTGTAAGACGGTCAGGCGCGCCGCTGTGCTCAATCTCATCGACAGTAAAGGCCCCTTTCGGAAAAAGTGGCTGACCTTTCCACCCCAGCGCAAACTGAATCATGGCCCCCCGACGTGGCAAAACGATTTGCCCGTCCGAGTCGTCCAGCTCCAGATCAAGCTGGTCCGCTTCGAATCCCCGGTTATCCGTCAGCGTCAGACTCATCAGTCGCGCATCCAGCACGGTAGTCACATCTTTACCTTCAATAATGATGCTGAAACCGGGGGCTTTGCTGTTCAGGTTCAGGAGATCAGAGCTGAAATTCACTGCAGCAACCCTCCAACCGTATTTTTCATACTGCCTATCGCAGAGGTGGCGGAGTCCTGCAAATTACTGAGCTGATCGCTGAGGCTGCCAAACATATCAGACAGCGATTCATCCACCCGCTTGAGGCTCAGCGAAAATTCGATTCTCCGGGGCATACCGCTCTCAAAAAATTCTGTTTTTGTCTGGCTCAGACTCTCGATCACAAACATGCCGTAAATCGTCCCGCTCCCCTCAATCAAAGGCCAGGCTTTCCCCAGCTCCGCCATCTGCTCCAGCGCCAGCAAAGACAGCCTGCCGCCGGTAATCTCCGGCAGCAGGACGCCGGACAGAGTAAGCGAATCGTTATCCGGCCCAAGAAACTGCATTGTCGGGCGCCGGTTAACCCGGCTGTTGGCAGCGTGCCGCCAGCTGCGCTGATACTGCAGCTCCTGATAGGGCACGGTGCGCAGCATGAATACGTACAACCCCAGCACCATCATCATTATTCGTAACCCCCTCGATCACTGAAATTACTGCGTGTTTTTGCCCAGGCCCTGCGCTCACGCTCATCAAGCTGCCGGGCCACCTCGCGGGCGATATCCTGCGCGCTTTGCTCTGGCTGGGCGACAATATGAATTGGCGCGCTTATCTCGTACTTAATTACCTGGGGCTGTCTTTCTTCCTTCGCCGACGGCGCCGGTTGCGTCCTGACAGGTACACTGTACGGATGAATTGGCGCGGCTTCTGCCGGGGCAGCCGCCAGGCCCATTACGCCAGCGACCACGGAAGCGAACACCTTCTGGCGCATAGCCATCGGGTCAGCCCTGTTATCCGTGATTTCCGTAATGGCCGGTGCTGGCATGACAGCCGCAGCGATATCAACCAGCTCCGCAGCACGATCCCGACCAGGACGATTTACCGGGGCGTTAACAATCTCAGGAGGCAGTATTAACCTGCTTTCAGGCCGCTGCTCCGGGCTGGCTGTTACATCACGAACGGGGCTTACTGTTGCCGCCAGTTTCACCAGTTCAGTAGTGCGATTGATTACCGGAAGATTTGCCGGACCATTCACACTATCAGGCGGCAGAACTATCCCGCGTTCAGGGCGTTGTTTAGCGCTGGCCGGTTCCGTCCGCGAAGGATTGAGCGTTGCCGCCACCCTTGCCAGATCAGCAGTCCGTTTCCTGCCGGTGACATTGGCGGGCCCGTTAACAATCTCAGGGCCATTCTCACCCACGATGCCGAACTGGCCGCGCGGAATGGTACCGCCGCTGTCGTACATGCCAGCAAAACCCACCGGCGGAAATCCGCCAGGCGGCAGCACCACTTTACCGTCTGTGTTTACCGTGGCTGGCCGCTGCCGCGTGACCTGCTCAGGAAGCTTCGCTTTGGCCGCCTCCTTGCTGACGATGCCGAGTTTTTCAAGCAGCCAGGACACGCCCGATTTAAGCGAATCCAGCGGGTGCATGACCATGTTCAGCCCTGCCGCCAGCGCTTCGCCAAACTGCCGCCCCATCGACGCCGCGCTTTGCAGTTCTGCAGAGGTGGATTTAACAGGCGTCAGCAGATCAGTAAACCAGCCCCACAACGCCTGGACCTTGTCACCTATCCACTGGAAAACAGGCTGCAGTGGCTCAAACGCCGCACTGATAGGCGCAGCTGCAGCTTTGAATCCTTCAACCACTCCGCCTAAAAATGCGCTTATCGGCTGCCAGTATTTCCAGACAACCAGCGCCACGCCAGCCAGCGCCGCCACGACCAGACCTATCGGACTAAGCAGGGCGCCCAGCAATCCAGAAATCCCGTACAGCGCAACGCGAAGGAGGGCCAGCGGGCCGGACGCCAGAAAACGCAGCACGCCACCGGCTGCGGATAATCCCCCGCGCAACGCGGCCAGCGGATTCATTACCATGCCGATAATGTTGCGAATACCAGACATTCCGCTGCGAAGAACAGCAAGCGGTGCACCGGCCAGCGCTTTCAGCGCATTGCCAGCCAGCCCGGCAGAACGTCGCAGGGAGTTAAGGGGAGTCGTCAGCAATCCGGTGCTGCTGTCGGATGCCGCCATGCCACGGCGCAACAGGGAAAGCGGCGCATTTGCCAGCCAGGACAGCGCACCGCCGGTGCGGGTCACTGCAGACATAACGGAGGGGAGTGTTTTTACACCCAGCACGGACAGGCCTAAACGGATCACCGCCAGTGGCCCCAGCACGGCAGCCACGGCCACCGCCAGTGTGCCGAGTACAACGGTGATCGCAGCAATGGCAGCCGCCACTTTCATCAGTGTGCCCGCCAGCTGCGGGTTAGCCTCAACCCATCGACGCAGTGCCCCGGTAACGCTTTTGACGTACCCCATGATATCCATCAGCGGCTGGCGCAGGGTTTCACCCAGGCTACTGAAAGCGTTCTGCGTGCCCGTTTTAACAAGCAACCACTGCGCGGAAAGTGAATCCTTATTGATATCGGATTCTTTCTGCATGGAGCCGTTAGCCTCAGTGCCTGAGGTGAGTTTCAGCTGTCGCTGCAGCTCCGGCAGGTTGTTTGCAAGCTTCGCCGCATCATCGCCAAACTCCTTGCCAAATATCATCGTCATGGCGGACAGGCGTTTATCCTGCGGCAGCTTGTTGACCTTCTCCAGCACGCGCTGAATGGTCCCCATTGCGTCCTTTGTCATTTGCTTTTCAATCTCTTCTGGATTGAGTTTCAGCAGATCCATACCTTCCATGAACCGCTTGCTCTGCATGGTCGCAATAGACAGTTCGCGCACCATCGCATTTGATGCGCTGGCGGCAATTTCAGGCGCGGCGCCCAGAGACAGGAAGGTGGAACCCAGCGCGGCCGCCTTGCGGAAATCAAGCCGGTCAGCCACGCCGCCCATGCGCTGCAGCACATTGATGATATCGCCGCCCTTAGACATGGCGTTATCGTCCAGGTAGTTCAGGGCATCGCCAAGCTGTTCAATATTTCGGGTCGGCACTTTATACAGCTGCGCGATTTTCCCCAGCCCCTCCGCCAGCTCATCAGCGGGCAGCTCGAATGCCGTTGCGGCCTTTGCTGCAGTGGATGCAAAGGCCAGCAGGTCACGCTTTTGGTCTTCGTAAGAATCGTTCTGGTTTGTCACGCCCATGCGGGCGCCACCTTCAACCAGCGCGGCATAGTCAATAGCGCCATTCTCCATCGGCAGCTGTTCACTGGCTGCCTTAATGGCATCCTGCATGTCGTAAAACTGTTTTGTGCGGTTGCCGTTGTCGTCCCGCAGCCCGTTAACCTGCTTTGCAACGCCTTTCATCGCATCTTCCATGCTGGCATAGCTTTTAACGGCTGCCATCACCGGCGCGCCCATCGCCAGCCCGGCGGCAGTAGTCGTTGCTCCCGCGCCCGCGATACGATCCCGCACCTCAAGGCGCCGCGAATACTGATCGCGGACGGCGTTCATACGGGCCTGCTGCTCGCCCAGGCGCTTAAGGGATTTCTGCTGTCGGTCCAGCGCCTGCCGGGTTTCGTCGGCATTCTGCCGCAGCTCCCGCTGCGCACTGCTCAGCTTTTTGGTGTCCAGCCCGGCCTCATTGAGCGCAAGACGCTGACGCTGCACCGACTGACGCAGGCCGTAGTATTTGCTTTGCAGCTCGTTAACGCGGTTTTTTGCCTGCTCCAGCAGACGCGCCTGCGCCGCCGTCGGGCGGTTAGTGGCCGAGAACTGCGTGGCAAGCTTCGCCGCTTCTTCGCGTGCGGCTTTAAGACTGTTGCCGGTGACGGCCAGCTGCGCGCTTGCCTTGCGGAAACCGTCAATACGGCCCGCCTGGGCGTCCAATTCTTTTAATCTTGCGCGGCTTTGCTGAATGGCGGTAGCCAGCTCTTTGGAGCTGGCCTGCGCTGATCGGAATGGGCGGGTGAGCTTATCAACCGCATTTAGAATTACCTGCAAACGCAGGTTAGTGTCACTCATCGCTGGCCCCGCTTCTCTGAATCGCTTTATGCCGCCACTCCAGCACTTCGGTCAGCGGCATAACGTCAGTGACGGACGGCGGCCAGTGAAAAATGGTGGCGATATCAGCCACCAGGTCTTCTACCGTTAGGCTGTCGGCAAACCGGCAAGCACCGATTTCTTCAACAAAAAAGTGACCACCTCAACCGACAGCGCGGTGAGATCGGCTGGGTCCATTTCAGCCATTTCCTGAGCGGTCAGCGCGGGCGTGGAGATGCGGGGAATAATCGTCATCATCGCGCCGACGTCCATATCCATGATCGCCTGCAGACGGGTGCCACGCAGCGCGCCGGACTGCGGCTTGCGCAGCACAATTTCGGCAATTTCGGTTTTACCGCGTTTGATTGGGGTGTCCAGCTGTACGGTTTTTTCAGTCTGTTGTTCGCTCATTGTCATTTCCTGTTAATAAGGTACTGGCGCGGCTGCCCGCGCCTTTAAAGTAGATCAGAGGCCCAGGGCGTTGCGGTGTTCTTCCATCAGGTCCACGCCATCAACGATTTCAATCATGTTGATCACATCAACCTCATAGAGCACCTCGCCGTTAATGGTCAGCTTCGCGTAGCTGTTGGTGCTGCTGACTTTTGTGGTGTTGCTTTCCCCGGTTTTCCATTCGCCGGAATCGACTTCTTTATGTCGCCCGCGCACAACCAGCTCAACGGCCTGCACTTCGCCGGTATCGTCACGCTGAATGGAGCCGGTGAAACGCAGCTGGATACCGTCAACGGTGGCTTTACCCATCTGTTTGAATAACAGCAGTTCGGTGCCACCGATTGAAAATTCCGTGTCCAGCGCGCCATCATCCAGCCCCAGATCAACATCAGCCGAACCGGGCATACCGCCGCCGCGATACTTTTCAAACTTGCGGCCGAATTTAGGCAGGGTCAGGGACTCAACGATCCCCTGATAGTTATTCCCGTCGTTAAACAGGTTCAGGTGTTTTAACTTGCGTGGTAAAGCCATATTGTCCCCTTACGCGCTGACCTGGCTGGAGAAATCCAGCAGATACTGATCGGTGATGCGCTGGCGCAGCATCAGGTTTTCCAGAGGCGGTACCGGCGTATAGTCGTAATCGATAGTGAGCTTCCCGGCTTTCAGGGAATCTTTATCGTTTACGGACTCATCCAGCCAGCAGTCGGCGCCGATGATGTAGCCCTGCGTTTTCAGGTTGCGCAGTTTGGCGCGAATACCTTCGATAATGTCGCGGGCCAGCGACGGGTTAAGCACGCCATCCACCGCCCACATGTGCGCTTCTGCGATGGTGTCAGCCAGTACCTGCGCGGTGCGGGTGTAGTTTTCAAAGGCAAACAGAGGATCGTCACTGAGGCAGCGGGAGCCCCAGAAGCGGAAACCGTCTTTGCGGATCAGCGTGGTGACATCGTTCTGGTTCAGCAGCCCCGCATCGGTTGCCGGGTCCTGCAAATCCCAGAACACATCGGCAGAAATACCGGTGACGCCGTTCACGCCCACGTTGGACAGGGTCTTATGCCAGCCGGTCTGCTCGTCAATTTTGGCACGCAGACCAAGCGCACGGGCCGAGGCGTAAGCCGTTGCGTCAGCATTCAGCACGGTGTCAAAACTGATGAAATCAGGCCAGATCAGCATCCCCTCGCGCTGGCTGAAATTAGCGCGGTAGGCAATGGCTTCCTCTACCGTTTTGCATCCATAGGCAGACAGATAAGCAAACCCGCGCAGACTCTGCGCCACGCTCAGCAGCTCAGTGGCAACCGCCTGCGTGTCGTGCCCCGGCACGCCCAGAATGCGCGGCTTAACGCCGAGCTGGGACTGCGCAGATAACAGCGCTTTCATGCCCGTTTTTTTACCGTCAGTTGTCACGCCGCCGATAATGTTAGAGGTTGTCTCCGCTTCGGTTTCACCCTGTGCAACGCGCACAACGACGGTCACGGGTTTAGCCTGGTCGGCAATTGCATCCAGCGAGCGGGCCAGCGTGCCGGACTCGCCTGCTTTACCGCTGGCGGTCAGCACGTCGGTAAGCAGGACCGGTTTATTGAGGGGGAACACGGACGCATCTGCATCATCGCCGGTACAGACCATACCGACAATTGCCGTGCTTACTGTTGAAATGGGGCGGGTGCCATCGTTGACCTCAACGACGCGCACACCGTGGTGATAATCCTGAGCCATACGGCGAACCCTCCGGTGTTTAGGTTTCGCCCTATGGTGAATTGAATGGGCCGCGCAGACAGCTACGCGGCATTGTTCCCTTAATCACACAATACGCCCGCGCGGATAAACTCAGCGCGAAGGTCTGGCAGTTTGAGGGCAGGATAAGCAAGCGCAAGTTTCGGATATTGGGAAGCCGTGAACGCTGCTCCGTTGCATTTGAGCCACCCTGCCGGTGGAGTTGCTGATGGCCATGGAACTGGTACACCAACTGGAAGCGCAGAGCCTTCCCCTAAACCGGGGTTTTGTATCAATCAGATGGCGTCAACTTCACCCTTTTCTGTCATTTCATTTTTAATTTCTAACAGAACGGGTTCGCCTTGGTCATTTACATCAAGGCGCATCCCTTTCGGTATTTCTGAAGTTCTGAAAAACCAGTTATCAGCAGGCAGTTCAATCGCCCCTGCAGTATCGTGAAAGCCGGGGATAACCTCTGTCATAGTGTTCGGATTAAACAGGCGCATAATAAACCCTCCATGAAAAACCATTACTTGATGGATTGCCCGTAGCAGACATT
Organism: Enterobacter cloacae complex sp. 309I3; assembly: GCF_050031595.1. Lineage (NCBI taxonomy): Bacteria > Pseudomonadati > Pseudomonadota > Gammaproteobacteria > Enterobacterales > Enterobacteriaceae > Enterobacter > Enterobacter cloacae complex sp. 309I3. Next base: position 3,737,825 of record NZ_JBLGWI010000001.1, read on the forward strand.
ATGCAGCGAGCCTTGAAACCAGCTTTTGTTGTCAATGAATCAATAACCATAGATGAGTGGGTGACGTTGGCCCCAACACCTGGATCAGCGGAAATACGTTCGGCAATACTGATCAAGCGACTTAAATCAGGCAACTCGATTGGGTAATTCACTGTTGCCAGACCATTATCAATAGTTACTCCATACCCCATAAGCTCAATGGCGCCATCAGACCAAATGACCCATGATCCGTTAGCATTTCTGCCCCGGCTTATTACGAATTTGGAACTTCCTAAACCGAGGTATTCGAGAAGGGCCGCAACAGATTTTCTTGACAAGGCGGTCAGCATGTTATCCAGAGGCTGCTTATTCGCCAGGGCATTAGTCATAGTGGCCGCAAAGTTAGGATCGTTACCTAACGCCGCCGCCAGTTCGTTCAATGTATCAAGCGCTGCAGGTGAGGAACCAACAAGCCCTGCAATAGCGGCCTGCACAAAAGCAGTATTGGCGAGCTGAGTGGAATTGTTACCTGCTGCCGCCGTCGGGGCTTTTGGGGTGCCGGTAAACGTCGGGCTGGCTTTTGGTGCATATTGCGTATGCGGATCAGCGGCCGCAAGATGTGCCGCCATCAGCTCATCCACATACACCTTAAGCTCCAGTACCTTATCATCCACGTATTTACGTGTAGCGAGCACCACGGAAGGATCAATTTTCAGCGTAATATTATCGGTACTGCTGGTAATTAACACCATGCGCACTGTCTGCGTGCGCCCGCTGCCCTCTGCCAGCTGTGGCTTATAGCTCTCCGGGCAGTTACCGACAGCAATCAGCGCGCCGGTTTCATCAAACAGCCCAACTTCACGAATCCACCAACCGCCCTCTGTTTCAGGTATCACCTGCTCAGCTATCACCTGGCTGCTGTTCTGCGGATCGATATACAGCATATTCAGAGCTGCACGGCGTTTTTCACCGACCAGCTTTGTCTGTTGTGCGCTTGGCGTTGGCAGCACGCCGCCGCCATCACCCACCGCCATCTGTGTAATTTTCAGCGGAACACCGAGCGCGGCGGCATTTGCCAGTTTCGCCGCGCCGATATCCGTCAGCAGGGTATAAAATTTTGCACTCATGGGTTTACTCTCATTGTGTCAATAACATGGACGGCGCCGCCCTCGTAGGCATTTCCACCGGAAATGATGGTTTCGTTGATATACGGGTAAATCGTGATTTCTTCGCCGGTGTAAGTGGCAGCACTCACAAAATATGGCCCGCTCGTCTGCAGATTTATGGACATGCCTATCAGATGCCGGCTGCAGGGTTTGGCGTCACCGATCAGGCGCTCCAGCTCCAGATAGGTTTCCTCTGTTATGCCCTGGTCCTGCACCCCAATATCCAGGCGAAACGTGCCCGGTGCCTCACCGGTCTGCCACCATTCAATGATGCGGATCAGAAAGCCGAACGGCTCCACCACACGCCGCACAGCGCTGGTTGTGCCCTTGTGCTGATGGATATAGAACGCATCCTGCACCACGCGGCGCTTCACGCTCTCCGCCCATCCTTCATCCCAGCGATCAACCGAAAAGGCCCACGCCAGATACGGCAGAAACTTGACCGGGCATGTTGCCGGGTTCCATAAATAGCGCAGCGGCACCTGCAGATCGGAAATACCGCTGCAGGTCTGCGCCAGGCGGCGCTCAAGCGACGATGAACCCGGAGGAAGCAGACTATTCATCTGTTCCCCCGTTGGTTACGCTCCATTCCGTACATGAAGCGGCTTGTGTCTTATCCAGCACCACATCAGCGAGCGGCGAGGCCAGCTCAACACGCTGCACACCTTCAACATGCAGCGCGGCATAAACAGCACTGCGGCGAATATCGCGCCCCAGCCTCGTCTGGCTGGCGATATATTTCTGCAGGCTGGCCTTTGCCGCCTCCATCACCGGCTCAGCTTCTGGCCCCGGGTAAAGAAAGATCGTTGCATCTACGCTGTACGGAATAATATCAGCGCTGCGCACCGTCAGACGGTCGGCAACCGGCCTCACGTTCTCACTGTTAAGCGCTTGTTCAACCACCGCCAGCAGGTCCGCCGCTGCCGTTCCGTCGCCCTCACGGCTCAGTACGGTAAGCACCACCTCCGCCGGTGCCGGGCTGGTTGCGCTGGCGTCAGCTACTCGCCCGTCCGTGCTTTTAGCGTGAAACTCATAAGCCGCCGTTGGTCCCGCAACGGACAGCCCCTCAAATGCAGCAGGAACACGCAGGCGCAACGCCTCGTCACTTTCCATTACCGCTGCGACCGGCGGCACCGCGTCGTTATCTGCAGGTGTAACCGTCAGCCGCTTCACGTTGTAGTTGGCCGCCATCTGATCGAGATCGCCACCCATGGCATAAGCCACCATGACCGCCTGCGCCGCCTCGTTGATTCGCTGGCGCAGCAGGATTTCCCGGTACGTGTTTTCCTGCAGTTGTTTGGTGATGGGTTCAGATTCCAGCTCAAGCGTGCGCCGCACCGCGTCCTGTTCATCTGCCGGATACAGGGCCACAAAGGAGGCCTTACGCTCAGCCAGCAGGGATTCAAAGTCCGGCACGTCAACGATTTGCGGCGCGGGGAGCTGGGAAAGGTCAATGACTGCCATTGTCTGCTCCTGTTGATACCGAAAGAGAAACAGGCGCGCCGTTATTGCGCTTCCCGGTTAGCTCAACCACCATGGAGCCGTCAAAGCTGCTGTTGATGGTGATGGAATCCAGCGTAAGCCGTGGCTCCCAGCGACTCAGCGATACGTAAACAGCCGCCATAATCTGCAGGCGCAGCGCAGGGTTCTGGGGCTGGTCAATCAATGCTGACAGCAGGGAACCATATTCCCGGCGGGCTATACGGCTTCCCTGGGGAGTCAGCAGAATATCCCTGACCGACTGCCGCAAATGGTCCGCATCAGAAATGGCTTTGCCATTGTCCTGATTCATACCGATATACAGCGTCATACAGGACCTCCCGATGTATCGCCGCCGGACTTAACGCCGGTATGACCGTGTTTATCGACTACGATCCCGTTAGAACTCATGGCGCCGCCGCCCTGGGTGACGCCACCATTGATCACCACCTCGCTGTTTATGCGCGTGTTACTTGCTTCCACCACAAACTCCCCCGTTTTCAGGGTTATGTTATCTGCCGCCTCGATCACCATGGATTTGATACCCCGCACATGCCAGCGGCCGGTCGCGGGTTCATATCCAAACCATCCACCGTCCGGATATTCCGTTACGCAGCCGTCCACTGAGTCCGACGGCGGCGCGAACTGGTTGGAATAGATCGCAGGTAAGGCAAAAGCGGTTTCCAGATTGCCGCCCATACTCAACACCACCACCTGCTCATCCGGCGATGGGCACCACCATGTACGGGCACCGCCAGCGCGCAGTGTCAGCCAGTTAATCCAGTTGGTTTCAAGCTCACCCACTTTCACCCGGCACAGCCAGTTTTCCCGGTCCACTTCGGTTACGGTGCCGGTGCGGATCAGGTTGGTGATAAGGCGCATGATTTCGGTTAATTGTGCGTTCATTGGTTCAAAATAAGGATGAAAGTATGCTTAATCGACTAGATACAAATGTTTGGTTCATGGCACAATGAAGAGACTTTTGTTAAGGATTAATCATGAAAGAAAACCTAAATCTTTTATTTAATAAATTGATTCACAAAGCCTTCCCGGAATTTAGCAACAAGGTAACTTGGACGTTAATTACTTTTGGTGTAGGCGTACTTGCATTACCGGCACCTACATATTTGATATTTATTAATTTAATTATTGATTTTTACAATAAGCAAACAAATTCAAACATCTCACTAATTAATATTAATAGCATTACCCCGAGTGGCAGCATTGGTCTCACGCTAATCATCCTCGGCCTAATGTACCACCTTATAATAAAAGGTTTCCAGGTGTTCCACGAAATAGCACAAGAAAAACAGATTAATATAACAAATGAAATCAAAAGAAAATCAGACATTAAACTTTACGAGAAATTCTTAAGTATTTTACCAACAACATCTCACTCTATCACTTTATTAAAAGAGCATGATTTTGGAAATCCATTTCATGATAACTCAATCAAAGACATAGAAAAAATGAGTTATGAGTGGGGGCATGCGGATCAACACTTTCATGATACAGAAATTGAGAGTAAAGCAACGAAATTGAGTAACGACATTCAAAATTTCAATAATTTCTTAGCGTTGCGCTCACATTACATACACTCTGGCCCTACATTAACTATGCTTACTGAACGAGATAGAGCCAATGATTTTGAATGGTTACCACAAACAGAAGAAAATGTTCGAGAAGCAAATGAGCGTAGTGCCAATATTTATAAAGATTATTGTGATTTCATTTCAACTTGTAAGAATAAATTGTTGATATAAAAGTAATCATGTCTTTTATCCTGATAACCATTGCAACAGCGTGTCACGGGTGATGGTTTCCACCTCATCATTCACGCCCAAAAGACGGCGTGACGGGTACCGGGCCTCCGGGCCGTTGCGTCTAACTCGATCACGCAGGCCATAATGGTGAACACGGGCGATGCGCTGGACTTTCCCATCAAACTGCACTCTGGCAGAGTCCGCAGTGGCTGCGGTTTTCATGTATTTAGTGGTGCGCAATTTGGCGAACATCTGGCGCTTGATGCGCCCCTTTTTACTTCTGGCCGTCACCCCGCGCGGCTCAAAGGCGGTGCCGTCTGGATTGCGCTGCAACCTGATATTTTGCTGTTGCGACCGGCGCAGCTCCTGCGCCAGTTGTCGCATCATACGGTTGCGGGTTGCCGGTTCCAGATTCGCCAGCAGGGCCGCCAGCCAGTCATCCACCCTCTGCAGGTCATCCACGTTTCACCGTCCACATTTCTTCGGGTACGTCGGGTTCCGGCACCGCTTCAACGCTCGATACGGTGCCATCTATACTGACAATCACGCGCTCCGTGAGCTGCAGATTGAGGCTGAGATCACACAGATCGTTGCTCAGGATATCGACATCAAAGGTAAAAAGTTTTTCGCGCAGTTCCGGGTTGTTGATGGCGTCCGGTTGATTGGTCATTAACCAGAGCAGCACGGGTGCCATCACTAAATTCTGGTTGCCGCTAAAATCTTCAATCACCACGTTCAGGGTGTAGCGGTATTCCCATGACATTGAACAGGCGCCGGTTGCAACCAGCGAACCGTTATCAACAAAAAGGTGCAGTTTGTCCGGGTTATCACGGACATACGCCACCGATTTATTCAGGGCGTTGCGTAAGGACTGCGGCTTGTTCACTTTCTCGCTCCTGACACGCTATGATCGTGTCCACTTTGTCGGCACATACTGCCCAGGCGGCCTCAGTCTCATCCAGCACCTGGTTCAGATCCCGATTACTGCGCGGCGCTGACCTGTCCAGGCGGCATTGCGTCACTTTTGGACAACCACTCACGGTAAGCTGCACCTCCGGCGAGGGGTGGGCGGTCCCGCAGCCGGATAATGTCAGCAGGCAAAGGAGTGTCAGCCCAGCGGCGTAAATCCTCGTTTTCACGTTTTAGCTCCTCGATCCGGCGCTGACGATTCCGCAACAGCGCGGAAGTCTCCTCCGCTGCAGCATAAAGTTGCGTCTGCGCCCGGCTGTTGGTTTCGGTAAGAATGGACAGGCTGATAAGCTGGCTGCTTTTCTTCGCCAGCTCCTGCTTGTTATTTTTAAGCGCCTCAGCCTGCGTCGCGATGGTGTGACCGGCATTGTTGAGCCGCCATGACTGCCAGCCCAGCAACGCCAGCACCAGAGCCAGGATCACCGCCAGCGCGCGCGTCATGCCCCCGCCCCTTTAAGGCACCAGGCAAGCTCACGGGCGCGCCTGTTTTCCAGCCCATTACTCCTTTGACCATTTACATAAATCCAGCGGGGGAGCTGGTTGCATGCCTGCCACCATTGCTGGCGATTGATGTAAGAAACCATTGTTGACCGGCAGATTGCCCCCGTTCCGACATTAAAGCCGATACTGATCAGGGCATCGTAAACATGCTGAGGTGGCTTAACCTGCAGGCAGGCTTCAATCCTTTTTTCCGTCAGCAACACGTTATTAATCAGCCCCTGCGCGGCCTGTCGCTCCGTTATGGTTTTTCCCGGCACTACCCCGGACGTATTGCCGATCCCGTCAGTCCAGACCCCGGCGCTGCACTGGTATGGCTGCAGGCGGCACCCTTCGAAATCAGCAATCAGTTTCAGCCCCTCGACGGAGGTATGAAGCGACTGAAAACCCGGCAGCGTGGCGGCAATCGCCAGCACCGCGCCGACCAGGCAACGCTTAACGATTGAAGGACTCATATTCCCCCCTGGATATTCTGCCGTCCCGCAGCAGCTGGTAGGCTTTCCAGCGTAAATAACACGTCACCGCTGCAGTAATAATGCCCAGCGCAAGACCGGTGATGGTCGATACATCTTTAAGAGACAAATCGCCGAGCCATGCCAGAAGCAGGGCAACGCAGTAAGTGATAAAGGCGCTGATTCGCTCAAGCGTCATAATTCAGTCCCATAGCTGGAGGGTCTGCACCGTGGTTGTCGCCGGAATATCCGGCAGCTCCACCTGCAGTCCGTGCGGTAAAAAAGGGCCATACTCAGCCAGCCCCGGATTTGCCTGCAGAACCTGCTCGGTAACACCCTGCGTACGCCCGTAATGACGCCAGCAAAGCGCGTCCACCGTGTCATACTGGTGCGCACGCACTTTCATCAGATAAGCTCCACCGTGCAGTGCGGTGCATCCTGCACCCGGCTGATAGCCCAGCGGGCATCACGCCACAGATCGCCGCTAACCTCCGCCAGTTCCTCCCCTCGCTTTACCCCCAACGCCGTGGCGTCATAATCCTGGTAACGCTCATTGAGCACGGCGCGCGCCCAGCAATACACGGCGTTGAGGTAGTGCTGAATGCGCTCGCTTTTGCCATCCAGCATTTCCGCCGGCACGTCAGCCAGATCCCGGTAGCCCAGCATCTGCTGGCGGTTGCGGAAGTCGTACAGCTCAGCGTTAACTTCGGAAATGGCTGTCAGCGCAACCTGCCTCAGACGGGGCTGCGTCACCGTGCCATCAGTGCGCATCACACTGCGAAATTTCGACAGGTCCACATCAGGCCAGAACGGCGTATTTTTAATAACGTCCGCCTGTTCCGGTACCTGTTCTGGCGCAACAAACTGCATGCGGCTTTCTCCTGAAATAGTGGGCGGTGGACGGGATTTTGATGTAGCAGTGCCTTTCGCCACCCCGTGCCGCCCGTGCGCGGGGCACGTTCGTTAGCGGCTGTCACTGCGCAATCTGCGCTCCAGCTGCTGCTTTTCTTTTTTCACGCCGCAGCGGGGATCGAGCTGCAGCGCATGGGTAAGGTGATTTAGGGCAGAAGCCGGGTTGCTTTCGGTCAGTACCGCGCCGATGGCTTTGTGCAGGCGTGCCCGGGACTGGTCCGGCATATCCAGATCGGTAGTCAGCTCCAGCGTCTGCAGGAGCAGATCGGCATCAAAACCGGCGGCGGCCAGCAGGGCGCTTTGTGCGGCGTCAGCCATTTCTTCCGCCAGAACGGTCTGCACGTTGCGGTTGCCCAGCGGCATCACCCAGCCATGGCGCAGCGCATGACGCCCGATTTCCAGCGCACCGGCATAATCACCGGCATCGATACGCCACAGCATCACGTACATCAGCACGTCATCCTGCTGCGCACCTCCGGCAGCCAGCACGCCCTCCGCCCAGGCGGCATACTTCGGCAGAAGCTCCACCTTGATTGCCGCCTTTTTCACGGTGGACTGGATACCCTTAAGGCGGCGGCGGTCTTCTGCCAGCTGCAGCAACATCAGGTCATAGCCGGACGCATGGCGAACACTGCCGCCCTCCCGGGCGGCCTGTTCGGCCTGAATGCGCAGGCGGTGCTGCCGTGCGGGACTCAGGCTCATGCGTTACTCCCCACCTTCCGGCGCAGCTGGCGCGGAGAAGTCACCGATAGTGATATTTTCGACTATGGCCGCGCAGCGGTAGTCTTCAATCACATACGCTTCGTTGACGGATTCGAAGTTCTCAATCCGGTCACGTTTTGGGTTGTCGATAACAGAACGGCGGCGGGTGTCCTCCTGCCAGTAAATGGACAGGTTATCCAGACGGGTGATCAGCAGGGCATTCGCCGGGAAGAACGGCGCACGCACCGCCTGCAGCCCCCCCATACGTTTCTGGCTGATAATCAGATCGGCGGCGATTTTCTCGCTGTTTTCCTGCTCTTTGTTAACCAGCGGGAAATACTTGTCAGACAGCAGCTCGCGGCCGCAGATAACAACCAGCTCGTCATCGTCCTGATAAACCACGTCGATCAGCTCGTTGACCGCATCCATCACTACGGCGTCCAGGTTGGCATAGTCGCCGCCCTTGCCCACCTTCAACGCGCCAGCGGTGGTGGTGCCGTCCTGGGTGGTGCTGCCCATAACGTGGTCCGGCGCATCTTCGCGGATTTTCTGCAGCCAGCCCTTATTCACGTCCTGCAGCAGCGGGTTTTCAGCGCGGTTGGAGGTTTTGGCGCGCTTCACGCCGTTGAAGCCGATCATGATGCGGTCCAGAGCCTGGCGCTTGATGATGGCGTTACGGATACGCACCTGGAAATCTTGGAATTTCGCCCACAGATCCAGCTTTGCGTAGGTCAGCACCGTGTCAAAGTTGGTCTGCTCGCATTTATATTCCACGTCCTCCATCAGCATCGGATCGGTGGGTTCGCGCTCTTTGGTGGTGGTATCGGTGGTTCCGGCAATGGTGGAGCCAACTCCCAGGCCAAGCAGCTGGCCGGACTGCTCCGCAACCGGCGTGATGTTAATCAACGTCAGAAAAGCGGCGGACTGCTGGATCTGGTCTTCCAGCGTCTGCTGCACGGACGGGTCCACGGTGAACTTGCTGGAAAGTTCTTCCACTTCCACGTTGTTCAGGCGCGCCAGCTGCTGCAGGTAGGCGTTAAAGGCAAAGCGGGTATTCTTTTTCATCGGGTTTATGCTCCATCAGCAATTGGTCAGGGTGCCAGCCGGTGCGTCACCGCCCGGCGCGCGCTGGCGGTAATCTTTACGGCTGTCTTCACGGCTCAGCTGCTGCTGAAGCTCGGCAAAGGCGGCCTGCTGCTCCTGCAGCGAGGATTCAAGCTCAGAAATGCGCGCGTCCTGGTCGGACAGAGATTTATTTGTACGCTCGCTCAGGTTCTGCTGTTCGGTGACAACCAGCTCGACGGCTTTGTGCACGTCTGAAAAACGCGCATCGTCGGTCTGCTCTTTTTTGGTAAACAGCGCGGAAACGCGGGCAAAGAGGGACGGCTTTTCGTCCTGGTTTTCTTCCAGTTCGATTAGCGTTTCTTCGGCGGCGGTAAACAGGTTTTCAGGACTCTGTTTGCGGTTAGCCAGCGGGTTCTGTTTGGCGGTGGCACTGAAAGCCAGCATCTCGGTGCCCAGGCTAGCCGGATCGTCAGTGGCGGCCAGGCCGACGAGGTAGGCTTTGCCGGTGTCGGCAAATTTCGGGCTGACTTCCATAGAGGTGAATTGCTTTTGCCACTGCTTAATCAGACTAATCAGATCGGGCGATGGGTTAATCTCGGCGTACAGCCCCATTTTCCCTTTTAATGGCCCTTCCGTGATTTCTTCGGCAGTTAAGCCGGTGACATGCCCATAACGCTTAAACGTGCTATCTGGCGAATAGCCTTTAATGTGCTCAAGGTTAATTTGTGCCGTATACACCTCAGGGTTGTAGCTGGCAGCCATTTGTACCAGCCATTCACGCTGGATTTCGCGCCCGTCGGTGGTGGCACCTTCCACCCCGATACGGAAGCGCTTTGCTTTCACTGTCATGAGCCGTGCTCCGTTAGAAAAAACTTACTGGAGTCTTATGGTTGCGGTGATGGGGGGAGTGAAACAACGTGCGGCGCTTGTACGGTCAGCCACACAAACCGCAGCCGGGGAAAGCCGCCGGGCAAGGCCGTATGTTTGGGCCATGAACACGACAATGACCCCCGCAGACCTCGATCCCCGTCGGCAGGCTATGCTGCTGTACTTTCAGGGATACCGCATAGCCCGCATTGCTGAAATGTTGGGCGAGAAAGTTGCAACCGTTCACAGCTGGAAGAAGCGCGACAAGTGGGGCGAGCATGGGCCGCTGGATCAGATGCAGCTCACCACTGCCGCGCGCTACTGCCAGCTCATTATGAAGGAGCAGAAAGAAGGGAGGGACTTCAAGGAAATTGACCTGCTGGCGCGCCAGTCAGAGCGCCACGCCCGGATCGGTAAATTTAACGATGGCGGCAACGAGGTAGATTTAAATCCGAAGATTGCCAACCGCAACAAAGGCCCGCGCCGCCAGCCCGAAAAGAACGTTTTCACCGACGAACAGATCGAGAAGCTGCAGGTGGTTTTCCACGGCTCGATGTTCTCCTACCAGCGCCACTGGTATGAGGCAGGCAACCGTCACCGTATCCGCAACCTGCTCAAATCGCGCCAGATCGGGGCAACCTTCTTTTTTGCCCGGGAGGCACTGATTGACGCCATCACCACCGGCCGTAACCAGATTTTTCTCTCAGCGAGCAAGGCACAGGCGCACGTCTTCAAACAGTACATCATCGACTTTGCAAAAGAGGTGGATGTAGAGCTGAAAGGCGATCCGATGACGCTGAGCAACGGCGCTTGCCTGTACTTTCTGGGAACCAACGCCCGCACGGCGCAGAGCTACCACGGTAACCTGTACCTAGATGAATATTTCTGGATACCGAAATTCCAGGAGCTGCGTAAGGTGGCTTCCGGTATGGCCATCCATAAAAAATGGCGGCAGACCTACTTTTCAACCCCGTCCAGCCTGACCCACAGCGCCTATCCATTCTGGTCCGGCGCACTGTTCAACCGGGGGCGCGCCAAAGCGGACAAGGTAGATATTGACCTGACCCACGGCAATCTGGCCCCGGGCCTGCTCTGTCCGGACGGGCAGTATCGCCAGATTGTCACCGTGGAAGATGCGGTGAGTGGTGGGTGTAACCTGTTCGACCTCGACCAGTTGCGCATGGAGTACAGCCCGGACGAATACCAGAACCTGCTGATGTGCGAATTTATTGACGATCTGGCGTCAGTATTCCCACTCAGCGAGCTGCAGGCGTGCATGGTGGATAGCTGGGAAGTCTGGACCGATTTTCACGCCCTTGCGCTGCGCCCGTTTGGCTGGCGCGAAGTCTGGATCGGTTATGACCCGGCGAAAGGCACACAGAACGGTGACAGCGCAGGCTGCGTGGTTATGGCTCCGCCTACCGTGCCGGGCGGCAAGTTCCGCATTCTTGAGCGTCATCAGTGGCGCGGCATGGACTTTCGCGCCCAGGCTGACGCCATTAAAAAACTGACGCAGCAGTACAACGTGACCTATATCGGCATCGACTCGACCGGCGTCGGGCACGGTGTTTATGAGAACGTGAAAGCGTTCTTTCCTGCCGTCCGGGAGTTTGTCTACAACCCCAACGTCAAAAACGCCTTGGTGCTCAAGGCCTACGATATTATCAGCCACCGCCGTCTGGAGTTTGACGCCGGGCATACCGACATTGCGCAGTCCTTTATGGCTATCCGCCGCGCAACCACAGCCAGCGGTAACCGCCCCACCTATGAAGCCAGCCGTAGCGAAGAAGCCAGCCACGCCGATTTGGCATGGGCAACGATGCACGCACTGTTTAACGAACCGCTGCAGGGCGAGTCCGCCAATACCAGCAATATTGTGGAGATTTTTTGATGGGTAAGAGTAAGAAAAACCGCACTGAAGTTAAGCACCAGAGCGGCGCAACTGCAGAGGCATTCAGCTTTGGCGATCCCATTCCGGTACTGGACCGCCGCGAACTGCTGGATTATGTGGAGTGCGTACAGATGGACCGCTGGTATGAGCCGCCAGTGAGCTTCGACGGTCTGGCCCGCACTTATCGCGCCGCCGTGCATCACAGCTCACCGATTGCGGTGAAGCGCAACATTCTAACCAGCACCTTTATCCCTCACCCGTTGCTAAGCCAGCAGGCATTCAGCCGCTTTGTTCAGGACTATCTGGTGTTTGGTAACGCCTATCTGGAGAAACGCACCAACCGCCTCGGCGGTATCCTTTCACTAGAACCATCACTGGCGAAATATACTCGCCGTGGTCTGGATCTTAATACCTACTGGTTTGTGCAATACGGTATAACCACGCAGCCGTATGAATTCACCAGAGGCAGCATTTTTCACCTGATGGAGCCGGATTTAAACCAGGAGATTTACGGCCTGCCGGAATACCTGTCCGCCATCCCTTCAGCCCTGTTGAACGAGTCCGCCACGTTGTTCCGCCGCAAGTATTACATCAACGGCAGCCATGCAGGGTTCATCATGTACATGACAGATGCCGCACAGAACCAGGAGGACGTAAACAACATCCGCCAGGCAATGAAAAGCGCCAAAGGGCCGGGCAACTTCCGCAACCTGTTTATGTACTCGCCCAACGGCAAAAAGGACGGTATACAGATCATCCCGTTGTCAGAGGTAGCGGCAAAAGATGAGTTTTTGAATATCAAGAATGTAAGCCGGGATGACATGATGGCAGCGCACCGCGTTCCGCCTCAGATGATGGGGATTATGCCGAGTAATGTTGGGGGATTTGGTGATGTGGAAAAAGCCGCGCGTGTTTTTGTACGTAATGAATTGCAGCCATTGCAGAAACGTATGTGCGAACTGAACGAATGGATTGGGGAAAAAGTAATAAACTTTGAGGCGTATCAGCTCTCAGTTGAGCAATGACATTCAAAGCAGACTAGCCAGCAAAACTAACCTATAGATCCGGATCTATAGGTTTATGATGTAGTGATACTGGATAATGCACGACTTGATAATCAAGTTTACTTACAGTATGAAGATGCTGGCTATAAAAAACCAATGGATTTTTTTGGCAATCAATAATATTGACAGATTTACAAACATGAATTCTGGGAGCATTCTTTGATAAAAATGTTTTCCATGAATCCATCATATCAGAACAGGAAACATTTTTCGTATAAATAATCAGACCGCCCGAAGAACTATTAATGGTCCCAGTACTATACCGCTCGGTAAGTTGCGCATAACCTTTAAAAAGATATAAATATGAAGAATGTTTTTTTGCTTCCCCATGCCAGATATAATCAGCAAGTGTAATAGATATATCACAATGCCCTCTCTGATTCTTCTCGTGACTGGCTTCAAGACCCAGATATCTATTTTCAACATACGAAAGCAAATATAGAGTTAACTGATCTTCAGAGAGATCAAATGTAATTTTATTGCCATTTTGCTCTAATTTACTTACAGCATAATCGAGTTCCTTTCGGACAAGACTGTTGAAATTAGAATAGGACTCCAACGCAAATTGAATCCTTTCAATGGCAAAATGAACCTTCTGCAAATGAAAGTTTTTCTCCAAATCATCCAGACTTGTAAGCATTAGCACGCCCCTTCTCTTGTGAAACTAATAACTGTAAAGAAAGGAAATACATACTTTTTGTAATCTGGCACTATCTCACCAGTATATGGATGTTCTAAACCTTGATTATCTTCAGCATCAATAACATCAGCAATACTTATATTAACTGGTGCGAAGCCATCGTCTATAAATTGATAGTTTAACTTCAGAAAATTAACTTTTGGATTACACAAAACCTGGATAGCTAAATAAATGTCATGCTCATCCACATAAGCCTCACCCTTATTCGAAAGCGCTATATCAAATAAAAGGTTATAACTAATAAATATATTAGGGGAGCGGGATGCTAACTGAGCAAGTTTCTCATGAAACATGCACGCCAAAACACCCACTTCTGGGCGTTCGGAGCATATGTCTTGTATGGTCTTTGCCAAGTTAACATCCTTCATATGTGTCTCCAGCTATAGTATCAGCTTCGTAAGTGTTTCGAAATCATCACGAGAGATACATTTACTAAGTATAGCAAAATTCACTGGTGAGCCTGAGCTTCCACCAAGGTACCGTCTTAGCGTTCCTGGTATCGTAAGTTCTACATTGTCGGCTAACTGTAGTAAAGGATTTGTTCGTTCAACCCTAATGCCTATCCTATAAAGTCCGATATTACCTACAGCTTTAATACCTTCCTGATTGAAGATATCTTGTCTCAAATCTTTAGTAGAGTCAGTTTTTCTTTCCTTATGTGTTGTCCCTTCAGGAGTAAGGAATGAAAGCTCAAAAACTTTATAATTGAGAGTCGAATATGGTTTTTGATCTTGTTTAAAGATTGGATCAATCAAATGGAAGAAATCTCTTTCCTTTGACGCAAACTCTGCTCCTAAAAAATTATAAAGTTCTCTTACTACAGTACTCTTTGCAAACAAGACGCTCTCGCCTATTGTATTAGCACCTGCATCTATCAAAATAGAAATAGTAGAGTTGGCTTTATCAAATATACATACATCAAAACATTGATGCTTTTCTTTTTTAGTGGCAATAATTTCTTCGTAGCCACTATACTGCGGTAAACTTTTAGGCGAAATCCTCTCTCTAATCTTTTGTTCTCTAACAGAACTAAAAAGAGCTAACGCCTGATTACCGCTCTCAGAATAATGAACCAAATTTAGTTTATTCTTTCCAGACGCATTAATTTCCTGCTCAGAAAGAATTACATCCGAGGCGACAGAAGGCTGTGCAGATAAATCCCATTCTAATTTCATAGCTTTCGTTAGCGATGGAATTATTTGATTATCAACTGCCATACTAAAAAAAGCTTTATCGCCGTATACCAATTGCCCGAATATTAAATTATTTACAGACTGAATGATGTCATTGAATTTCTTTAAATTCTTTTCTTTTAGTTCTGTTAATTCTTCCAGTATTTTTTCATGAGTTGCATCTCTACCTTTACCACGAGCTAACCCAAGAGCTGAAATAACAGGTTTTGCCACGTTCCATGGAAATCTCGTGATTAGTGTCAAAATGGACTTCATTTCTGCTTCACTAAGTACTACTGGGACATTTCCTGTCATCTTAATTACCTGTTGAAATTGCAACACAAGGTCGTCTTCGGGAGATCAATGAGAGTATTCCAATAACTTAACCAGGTATAGGAGCGCTTTCAAGTCTAGGCCTATCTTATGTCTAGCAGCGCACGTTTTCATCTGAGCGCGCGCTCGTAGCCCCGCCACGCCTGCCCGCTTTATGTGACGGTTTTCATGCAGGTGCATGACATAAGCAAAAGCCCGCCAATTCTGGTAGGCTCCAGCGAAAACGATCCATAAACAATCATGCGATCTCATGCATCATAGGCATGCATTGCAATTATCATTGCTACACTCATGACTTATCCCTTTCGCTAGGGTCATGATTCTTAATCAACCTAGCTATCGTCACACTATGATCAATCTGCGGACGATAGATTCGTAGTAGGAAATCATCCAGCATAATACAAGCCCCCTCAATATCTTCTGATGATACGGGCCTCAAATTATGACTCCCAGTGTTACCCAGCCACTTCATCGCCCTGAATCCAGCCTCAACATATTTGAAGGGCTCTGGTATGCGCGAAATCCTGCGATCCAAGGACAGGTAACGACCATTTTCGTTACGAGGAATTTTAAAGCTATCAAGAACTATTTCCAGGGTAGTGCGAAGTGCATTGATTGCTGCTTGAGGATGTCCCGGTAACTGAGCCGAAAGCTCCCGCAACTGGATGTTGATCTGCTCCGGGTATGCCTCGCAACATGTAAACAGATTTAGTGGTGGATAAAAATAGCGTGGACGATAAACAGCCTCATATCTTAGGTCGTAAGAATTTGAAGTTTGGCTCCAGTCTTGTTCATAGTACCCATCGCCCGATACAGCTACCGGCTGTAGACAATTTTTTTGATTACACCTCAACTGACAACTGAAAACCGTTTCATCTTCATCTGGGCCAAAGCCTTGTCTTTTGGCATGTTCAGTGATGGCTCTAGCCGTTCTTTGTATTTTGAAACTTTCAGGTATGAGCTCTAGTGTAGCCCTGGCACAAGCGGGACAAGGCCAATCTGGTATAGAACTCTTTGTAAAAAAATCGAATTTGAATGGGCCAGGCATAGATTATCTCGTTTCAGATAGTATTTAACTTATTCTAATGCTGGCTAAAGATTAAAAGCATCCCCTATATATTATAAACCATTTAAAAATCTGCCCTAGATAGATGATCTAGTGGCTACTATCTTTATCCACTTATGGCTAACCCCTAGCTGTACTCGTTATTCAACCTTGCTGACGTCAGAAGCAAGTACTAACGCCAGCAACAATCCCGCAGCTAACTAGGAAGATCCATCGAACGGTTATATTCATGAGCTCGAATTTTCGCCATCAATTCATCAGTCAGCTCTGACACCCATTGGATAGCCAGCTTCTTTTCTTCATCATCACACTCACTAGCCGCTACAAGCTTGATAAAAAAATCAATGCGCTGAAGTTTCAATGACTCCAAAAGATAGTCCTGCATCTTCCCTCCTATCATTACACGGACACACAAAAGCTGTATTTACATATACTGGTTATACATACAGTACTGTAGAGAAAAAAAAATGTAAAACTGTTTTTTGTCAGTTAATTGGACGAACTGATGTAAGTCAATAAAGCACGAAATGTTAACAGAAGTCTTAGCACCACTGACGCCATTTGTCATCTTCCTGCAGGCGATGGTTGCAGTAAAAAATACGCAACCCGGCACCAGACGGAATACTGCCGCCGCGTAGAAGCAGGTCAAGCTCTGACTCGCCACCATCTAACCCTCTGGAACTCAGCTCGGCCTCAAGCTGCAGGCGCTGATGATCCGAAATATTCTGTTTGTATGCTTTTTTCCGCTTAGGTTTTACCAGCCTTAACCGGGCTTTCAGCTCACGCCGTTCCTTCTGGCTCATGCTGTGGAGATATTCCTGCAGCGCCTTTTCATCCATGGACGTAATATCCGGTACTTCCCCCCCTGTCTGGTTCAAATTTTCAACAGGGGGACAGTTATTGCCACGAGTCCAAGGGGCGCAAGCGCCCTGGTCGGCTGTCGCCTCCTGAAGGTCAACGGCTTTACGAACCATTTTCCACTTCACTGCATGAGTGCAGATCCGGCCCTCAATGATCGGGGACCAGATGCCATAAATACGAACACCGTGATCACCGTAGGCGCTCGGCTCGTCGTTCAGCTCATAGGCAGTTCTGACCAGGTGATGCTTGCGGGAAACAAGAACGCCGCCCTGCTTCATGATGTAGGTGGCAAAACATCCAGCATCAGCTGCAGCCAGCACAGCATCCAGACGCGGGTTTTCCAGTACCGGTGCGCCTGCCTTCTTGTCACCCTGCCCCCTGGCAGCCTGACCGGCCAGCAGGCGCAGCTCACGGTACGCCTGGCGGCCAGGAATACCAAAGAAGCGGAATTGCTGGACACGGTGCAGCGAAGCCCAGGCGTTTACGTTCTCAGCGTTATCGCGCAGTGATCTGCCCGTTTCTTTACTGATTTCCTGCGCCAGCCCGCGTCCGTCGATGTTTTTACTGATGTATTTGGCGATATAGCTGGTCGGGGTGCCCTTGCGCGGGTTGATAAGCTCAGACTTGAAGCGAGGCCCGGTATTGGTGCCCAGCTCCTCCCGGTCCTCACGAATGGCGAATTTACG
The DNA here is from genome assembly GCF_050031595.1 of Enterobacter cloacae complex sp. 309I3. NCBI lineage: Bacteria > Pseudomonadati > Pseudomonadota > Gammaproteobacteria > Enterobacterales > Enterobacteriaceae > Enterobacter > Enterobacter cloacae complex sp. 309I3. The sequence continues at coordinate 3,755,450 of NZ_JBLGWI010000001.1, forward strand.
CAGCAGCGCGGTGATGGATTTGCGGTCTTTTTTGCGCATGAAACAAAGCAGGTGCCAGTGCACGGTGCCGTCATGGTGCGGCTCAGCAACGCGGACGCCATACCAGCGCAGCCCGGCTTTATGCATCGCCTTACGGAAAGCGGCAAACATATTCACCAGGTAATCGCTGCTCTGGCGGACCGTGGCACTGGTCCATTTCGGGTTTGGCCTGCCGTTATTAAGCGTCGCGTGAAAACGTGACGGGCAGGTGATGGTATAGAACACGGCGCATTCACCACGCATTTCTGCGATCAGCTCCAGCCCCTTAACGCAGGCCATCATTTCGTTGCGCCGGTGTGCCGGATTGCTGCTGCTGGCGTTTACCACTTCTTCCATATCCAGCGTGTCGCCTTCGGCGTTAACCAGCTCATGCGAGCGGAAAAACTCCAGTGATTTGCGGCGCTGTTCGCGTTTGTGGATCACGGCCTCATAGCTGACATACGGGGACGCCTTTTTGTTAACCAGGCAGACAGCGCGCAGCTGTTCTTCCCGCCATTCACACCGCATCTGCCACAGCTTGCGATACCACCAGTCCGCGCAAAGCATACGGGCAAGCGAGCCCGGAATAAGCTCGTAGGGGACCGGGTTACGGCGGTGCTTTTTACGACGCAGTTGCTCGAAAGCTGGCGGGATAACATCAAGGCGCATAGCCTCAGCGGCCACCCTTTCCCATGACCGGCGGATCTCTTCCGGCGTAACGTCTTCATCCGTAAACAGCTCACCGCAGGCAGCATCCAGACACATGCTCATGTGTGCCGCCACTAGGGTAGATAACCGCTTGACCTGCTCCTGACTCATTTCGGGCAGAACCAGCAAACCCTCCAGCCCGTCGTGGCTCGCCATAAAACGGAATGACGCAGAAACCTGGCTGGTACGCACGCGCTCCAGGCGTTCAAGGCACGGCCTGATGGTTTCACGCAGATAGCGGGAATATGCCTTCGGTTTGCCCAGGCCCTCGAAATATTTAATCCGTTCAAGCAGCGGCTTACTGATATGCGCTGGCTGGGCGCTCACGTCAGCAACGATTATCAGATCGGGGTTGAATTGTTGCTGTTCACGGGCCATTTTGGCGCGGCTTATCAGGTGGTCCTGCTCCATTTCTCGCTGAACAGGATCACGGGATTCATTGTAGAAATAGCATTCCCAGACCTCATTACTCAGGGCCTCGCGGCGCAGCTGTTCCTGCTCGTTGTCCGCAGCATAGAGAGTAATGAGGTTTGAAAGCGCTGACTCCGGCGCTTCTTCCGCCGGTTCCAGATAGGGGTTAATTGCCTTTTTAGGCGCGGTCCAGGGATACGCCCCGGTAGCTTTACCTCCACTACCGGGGAGTTCTGATACAAGAGGCGCGACGGGACGGCCTGAGCTGATATCCGTCACTCGCAAACTCCTGCGTAAACACTGCTGCAAACCGCGCTGTCATTTGCACTCGCCAGCAAATCAAACTGCGCGCCGCCTCGTGTCGTCAGTGCCCAGTCGCGATAGGTCTCAATGCCATAAGCATCAACAGTGATGACCTCAATACGCTTTTCAGCCCGGCGTGGATCATGCGTGGAGGGAAAGAAAGTTGAATTACCGCGGCGCGAACAGTCCGCAACCATTCTTTCCCATTCAGCAACCCGGCGAACCTCTTCTGGCCAGCGCTGGAAAATTTCAGCAAGTTCAGATTTACGGGCGTGAATGCAGGGCATACAACCGACACGGCTGCAGCCCTGCAGATATAACGGGTTAGGCTTAATGCCATGGCGCTTTGCAATTGCAAAGACATCCTCATGCAGCCAGTTAAGGATCGGACGATAAACGTGCAGGCCCGGTGTATTATCTGCATCTTCCTCCCAGTCCGGCAGCAATGCGCGTGCAGGTGATTCCTGAGCCCTGACCCCCTGCCAGCTGATAACCTCGTCATACTCTTCCAGGGCAGGAACGACAACCTGAGTCCTGATAGGCTCATGCTTGAGGTCGAAGGTGCAGAAACGGGCTTTTGTGGAAGGGAACCGGCCTTTCCACATGCACAGGCCCAGAAAAGGAATGCCGGTGGGCTTCAATATTTCCAGAGCACGGTGCACACGTTCTGCCGCCTCATCGGCAGACATACCGCATTCCTGAACCAGAGAAACGGGCCATTTCTCTGCAATGAATTTCCGTTTGCCTTCGATCTGGCGAGTGAAATCAGCTTTAACACGGATAACTTTGCCCAGCTTTGATTCCAGATAGTCCAGATATTCCATCGTCTGGGGGTGTTCATGGCCCGTATCAGCGAAGACAGAAATATGAGGAACATCGTTTTCAATGGCCCGCAGCCATTGGGCAAGACTATCCTTGCCGCCTGAAATACTGGTTATGTTGATGGTGCTGGCAGCAAAGCAGCGCGGATCGATGGGATTCATACGCGCACCTCACGCACAACCGAGTAATCAGGGCAGCCAGCCAGATCAACGCCAGTCCAAACTTTTGGTTTCAGTACAGCAATAAGTTCGCCTGCGGTTTTCCCTTCTCCTGCAGCAACTCCTATGCTGCGTTTTGTGCTGATACGGTGAAGGGTGAAATTTCGGTAAAACGAACGAATCAGGCGGGTGTCGCTATTTGACACGACGATCGGGTGCCCCTCTGATGACCGGCGCACCAGAATAGATGCCAAATCATACTGGTCATCATCAGAGAACCCGGCTGTGTGATAACCGCTAAAAGTACCGTCATAAGGCGGATCGCAGTAAACAACATCACCCGCCGTCAGCATTGCCAGCGTTTCGTCATAGCTGGCGCAGATGAACGTGGCACGCACTGCCTTTTCAGCAAAGGTCAGGATTTCTGCATGAGGGAAATATGGATTTTTATAATGACCGTAGGGAACATTAAATTTCCCACGTTGGTTATAACGACACAACCCACGATAACAATGACGATTTAAATACAGGAATAATGCGGCGCGCTCCAGCGTGGTCAGGGATGTATCTTCGTTAAAACGCAGACGATTTTCATAATACTTTTCAGCACTGTTATCTTTGCTGAATAATACCCATGCAACCTGTATTAATTCCTCAGGATGGTAGGCCGCTTTCTTATACAAATTAATAAGGTCAGCGTTAATATCCGCGACAAGATAATGAGGATAGTCTTTTGCCATCATCACAGCGCAGGAACCTGCGAAAGGTTCAACCAGTCGAGGGCCATCTGGGAGGTGCTTTTTGAGTTCGGACATGATGGCGGTTTTGTTTCCCGCCCATTTCAGGATAGTGCTCATACAACACCTCCGTTATAGTGCTTGCCCTTAAGCTCTGCGATTTCCTGACATGTCACACAGCACTGCACGCCCGGAATAGCGCGGCGGCGAGCTGGAGGGATCGGCGCATCGCATTCGATGCAAAGCACACGGGAAACGCCCGGCGCTCTGTTGCGGGCAGTGTGGATGTGGCGCTGGCGTTCTTCTTCAACGCGCTGTTGTACGAGGTCCATAGAGTCAGCCATTAGTGGAGCTCCTGAGATTCGTTTTCGTAGCGGGTTGCTTCGCAGCGCAGTAGTTCAGCTGCTTCAACACCGTTTAACCCTTTGTTGGTGATATGGGTTGCCAGCGCCTCAAGGCGGATTGAAACTGCGAGCGCGCGGCCTTTGCGCTCCTCACGTTTGGCAATATCGATCACCGCCATAAGCGAATCGGTTTCGGCTACAAACATTTTTCGTAATTCTTTCTGCATTGTTCTCTCTCCTGAATTTGGGCAAAAGAATGCCCGGCGGGTTTACGCCATTAATTTCTGTTGTGGGTTAATTCGGCATGGTTAGCCGTTTGGGAAATAAGCTCACCACTGCACGAAAATGATTCATTGCTTTAACCAGTTCCCGCTTTTCGTCAGTAGTCAGATCACTAATATTGACGCCGTGACGTTCTGCCGGAATTTTTGCCATAAAGAATATGGCAGCCAGTGCGCGCTCATTTTGTTTATGGTTTATATCGCGACGGTCGCGCATATCTTTAATGAACCTTTCAAGCTCTGGCTCAATATTCAGACCAAACACACTCGCCCTTAATTCAGCTATATGGTTCAGTCCTTCAAGCCGTTGACCCGGGCTTAGTGGAACAGTCGCAGAAGTACCTTCAATAGCCATGGTTTCACCTGTTTGGTAGTGGTCAGCCCTGCCAGTAGTTCTTCCTGAGAGCGGGACGGGTGCCAGCGCTTGCCATCTTTCCCGATAATCCAGCCATGGCCGCAGTGCATACCCTGGCTTTGTTTAACCAAAAGCGATGCGAATGAGGGTTCTTTATTAAGCATGAGCACCTCAGATCAGACCAAAAGACGCGCTGAGGCCCGTCACTGTATCAACAGCACTTGCCATTGCCGGGTTGTACTGCAGGCGCGCATGCATGGAAACAGCTGTAAGTGCCATTAAGCGAGTGACAGAATTGATGCTTTCGATAACCTGCCGACGTTCGGTTGTTGTCTGGTGTTCGCCAGAAACAGCACTTGCTGCAACACGACCAATCTCTGCTGTAGCATTCAAAACGTAATGAGGCATTTTCTCGCTGGCTACTTCGTTCAGCGGCACACATGGCAGGCAATGGATTTGAGCCAGGAACCCATCAACAAGCGTTGAGTCCTCTGTGATATCCGTCAGCAGCCAAATATCCGGCGCGGTAAGTTGATGCGGTTGTTCCGGGTTCAGTTTGTTGCGCAGTGTCTGGACATTCATGCCTGCTCGATCTGCAAGCTTCGCCATGTTGTGCCGCAGTGCGAAAGCGCGACAGGCATCATCAAAGTGTGGATGTTTGGAAATCTTATAATCAAACATGTGAGCCCCTCAAAAAGTTCTCATAATCGAACTTACTGACCAACAATGACGCGGAAGTTGGAATGACCAAGGGACTCACGAACCTGATCGGTTTTGTACATCAAGTAGCGAAGACATACGCGACCCTTGTTTTTATCCTTTTTAACCATGTATTTAGCCAACTGACCATGGTGAATTTTTTGATAAACAGAACCGCGGGAAACGCCTTCCCATTCCGCGAACTCTGCAGGTGTAGCCATCTCTTTTGGTACACGAATTGAAATATCGGTGCTCATAGTGCAGTATCTCTCAGTTAAGGTTTGGTTTATGTCGTTTTATCTTGTTTTATGCGATTCAATACTTGAACAATTGAGATACTACGATCCAATATTTGATACTTCAATAGGATTAAAAAATGATACAGGTGAAAGCTGGCGAGAATACAGGGGGTAGAGAGGCTATCCATAGGTTAATGGCTGCCTATGATTTTAAGTCCAGACAGCAGCTATGCGATCACCTAGGTGCATCTAAAAGCACTATGGCTAACAGGTACTTAAGAGACAGTTTCCCTGCAGAATGGGTGATTCAATGTGCTCTTGAAACGGGCGTTTCTTTACTCTGGCTTACCACAGGTCAAGGTGAACCCGGAACAAAAATTGATGATAAAAAAAGTATCAATTTCGTGAACTCTGGCAAGGTAAAACCTCTTTCTGAACTTGTATCGCCCGAGATCGACAAGGTTAATCTCATGGGAGGTTCGCTAGTTGAAGCCGGGAAGGCCATCATTGATAGCAGCCTGCTTCCCCCTGACTCAAGCGAGCTGCTTCTCGTAAATACCAAAGGCGATTCATATTTAGTTGACCGTAACCAGACACCACCTGTGAATGGGATGTGGTTGGTCGATATCGACGGAATAAAAAGCATTGTTAAGCTAACTCGCCTGCCGGGAAACAGATTAGTTGTGCATCAAGATGATTCTTCGTTTGAGTGCAGCCTGGATGATATTGAGGTTGTTGGCCGCGCATTGAAAATCATCAAGAGCCTTTGATATGACCATCAGAAAACAGCCGAACGGAAAATGGTTGTGCGAGTGTTACCCGAACGGGCGTAACGGCAAGCGCGTGCGCAAGCAATTTGCGACAAAGGGGGAGGCTGTAGCATTCGAAAACTTCACCATGGATGAAGTGAACAAAAAGCCGTGGCTGGGTGAAAAGGAAGATCGGCGGCGTTTGTCGGAATTGATTGAGCAGTGGCACTCCCTTTACGGCCAAACGCTCGCAGACCCCAAGCGCCTAATGGCGAAACTGAATATTATCTGCAATGGCCTGGGCGATCCCGTCGCCTCTGAGTTAACCGCCGGTGACTTTACAAAATATCGCGAAGCACGATTAAAAGGTGAAGTACGTAACGAAGACGGCGCGCTGATGTCGCCAGTTAAGCCCCGCACGGTAAACCTGGAACAGCGTAACTTATCATCCGTTTTTGGCACCCTGAAAAAGCTGGGCCACTGGTCAGCGCCTAACCCGCTCGCCGGGTTACCAACATTCAAAATTGCAGAGGGGAAACTGGCGTTCCTGGCCCAAGACGAAATCAAACGCCTGCTTGATGCCTGCGCTGATTCTCAAAGCCCCAGCCTGTTGATGATCGCAAAAGTATGCCTCGCCACCGGCGCGCGGTGGAGTGAAGCCGAAAACCTGCAGGGCCATCAGTTATCTAAATACCGGATCACCTATACCAAAACTAAAGGCAAGAAAAACCGAACCGTACCGATATCAAAGGATCTGTATGACGAACTCCCCAAAAACAGAGGGAAGCTATTCACGCCATGCAGAAAAGCCTTTGAGCGTGCAGTAAAAAGAGCGGGGATCGACTTGCCTGAAGGCCAGTGCACGCATGTGCTACGCCATACATTCGCCAGTCACTTTATGATGAACGGCGGAAACATACTTGTGCTTAAAGAAATTTTAGGTCATGCCGATATAAAGATGACAATGATTTATGCGCACTTTTCTCCAGATCATCTGGAGGATGCGGTAACTAAAAACCCTCTGGCTAATTTGGATGGAGAAAAATAGAAAGTGCTTTTAAATGATTATACCCAACAGTACCCATGGATACCGTACTTCCTTATCTCTCTGTACTTATTGTATTTAGGCATCGAATTATATATATGCATTTCAAAAAAATGCTTTGATATGAATGAAAGGCCATTAACAAGACAATATCTATTTAAGCAATCGATCAGAATCCCATTGTTTTCATCATTATATTTTGGTATATTTTCCTGGCTAGGACACTCTCCCCAGTTCGATAGCGATGGATTTAATAATTTCATTGCCATTAGCAAACTCCCCATCGCGTTACTTTCCTTGTCCATACCATTTGTTGCAGTAGTGGCAAACATACATCGCACAGTTCAAACAAATAAGCAGATTGAGGAATCAAAACAAAAAAATCTATCTGATAGTCATTATAGCCATTTAAAATTCGTGACCGATTATTTTACTAACCTACCCGGTAAAACTGTAAATCGCAAACGAAATTATGGCATTAAAGAAGTCAGCTATAAAATCAACTACCCAATACATTTATATAGATATATTTTCAAAAATAGCACACCGGAGAGTGGGAGACCACAAAACTCAAATAAAGAATACATGCAAAAAGTCAGCGATCATTGGGTTGAAATAGTAAAGAGCTTAGAGATTTTAAATTCTCCATTAGATGAATCCGAGATTAGAGAGATTATAATTCGCCAAATGAAATCATTATCTTTAATTGAGGGCCATTTATTAAAACTTAGCAGATTACTTTGTTTAACTCCAGCAGAGTTGAATGAACATGCCACCTTCGCATCTCAAGGATATGAGATATCTACAAATATCTTATCTGGGTATGAACTTGGCGAGACAATTGAAGCCTATTTTAAGTTTACAATTGATATTTTCGATATTTCTGACAATTTCTTTTCATTTAAAGATGATGCTACATCTGGCCAAATAATTTCACAAGCAAGACTTCTGGAACATAAAGAACCTAAACTGTTTGAGCTAATCATAACAAACAAAGGAAAGAAAGAGCCAGAACTAACCTATAATGGCGACAAATTGGCGGCAAAGCATTAAAACCGCATGAAATTTATAAAAACACCTTAAAATCAACATACTGATTTAAAAGATAAATGTATGATTTTGTCATGATATAAATGGTATGTAGAAATTTCGGACGCGGGTTCAACTCCCGCCAGCTCCACCAAACATTCATTCGTGATGTATCATGAACTTTAAAAAATCCTGCAACTTTAACGAGTTGCAGGATTTTTTTTGTTGCGTGTATGGTCATGATATCTGAATGGATCTTGAGCATTCTGTATCTTGTTTTGCACCGCGTTGCCAGAACGCTAAAAAATTAAAATTCCCAACAAACTCAACCAATTCATCCAGCAATTACACCGTCTTCAACCATTAAGATCATGTCTGGGCTCGTTAGTACCAGCCCTTTTCCTCTCGAACAAAGTACACCCACCCGCCTTAATCTCGCCATGACGTTTGTTTAGCCATGATTCATATGCAGGTACCTACAAGCGAGCGAACAATGGTTCAATCGCCTGAGGCAAGAAATTAAAACGAACACCACCTTTGCATAATCGCGAGAGGGCTACAGGATTAATAATTATTTATTCATATTTTACAATGAGTTATGTAAAATATTAAAATTAACAATAAAAAAACATTTGTTCACTTATTTAGCTTAATGTACTTTTATTCCGAACAGGAGGGTATTGTATGAGAATCATTGATTCACAGGCACATGATGCGCTAACTCAGATTGAGCTTTTTTGGGCAGTATCCTGGAAATTCCCACAAAGGGTTGCGGTTAAAGATCTCGATCATGAGATCAGCTATGGCGAGCTCAGAGACTGGATGCTCAGGATTATTCAGACACTGAAGGATGAAGGTGTTCACGCAGGTGACAAGGTTGCAATAGAGCTGCCACCAGGTGCTGAGTTAATCGCCTCTATTCTGGCGATTCAGTTCATTGGTGCTGCTTATGTACCGATAGACCGTAATGCACCAGTAGCGCGTAATAGTCTGATATTGAATGATTCTCAGCCTCGCATGATTATCAATGAGAGCGGTCATTCAAACTTTGCCGGCTTTCAGGCAAAAAGCATATACCAGATGTTGTCTGTCTCTGTTATGGCGGATTCATTACTGAATATGGCCGTTCCGGAAGGATTGGCATATATTATTTATACTTCGGGCACGACAGGTAACCCAAAAGGTGTTCCGATCACCCATGCTAATTTGCGTGCTCTCTTTCGTGCAACGGAACCTGTGTTTAAGTTTAACGAAGATGATTCCACTGTGCTTTTTCATTCCTATGCTTTTGATTTTTCAGTATGGGAAATGTGGTCAGTTTTAGCTTATGGTGGGAAGCTTGTTATTCCAGATAATGAAACACGTTTAACCCCTAGTAAACTTGCACAACTCGTTCACGATCAAAAAATTACTTTACTTAATCAAACTCCTGGTGCTTTTTCCGTTAATGCCTCTTGGCTCTGTCAATTCCCGAAGGGATCATTGGCTTTACGGTTTATTATTTTTGGTGGCGAAAGGCTTAATTTTCAGATGCTCAAACAATGGCAGCAGCATTTTGGGCTGATGTCTCCTTTACTGGTTAATATGTACGGCATTACCGAAACGACTGTTCATTCAAGTTGGCATATTATCAGTAATGATGATCTGGAGCACACAGAGTCTATAATAGGTGAATTATTGCCTGGATTCGATTACATCATTCGGCCCCTTGATGAAAGTGATCTGCGTTCAGGCTATGGCGAATTGCTTCTCTGTGGTTCGCAAGTCACGCCGGGTTATCTGAACCAGAATAATGAGACCAATGGTAAATTTATTTTGGCTGAAAAAAACAATATTACCAAGCGGTATTATTGCACAGGAGATCTTGTTCAATATAATTCCGCAGGGAAGTTGGTTTATATGGGGCGTTGCGATCAACAGGTAAAAATAAATGGTTATCGAATCGAAATTGGCGAGATTGAATCTGTGCTTGCAAGGCTTGAATCTATTATCGACATTTCCGTCATAACGTCTCATTCAGAAACACTTGGTCATCATCTGGTTTGTTGTTTTGCATCAAATGACAATAAAGCAGATGTTATTGAACAGTTACATAAATTGGCAAAGGAGTTATTGCCATTTTATATGCGCCCTATTCGCTATCGTGGTTTTGATGCTATACCAAAAACCATTAATGGAAAAATCGATAAACAACACCTGAAACTTTCTGTGGAGTAAATTATGAACGCAGTTGATTTAGATGATGTCAATAAAGAACAGGTAAAAGTACTTGCATTACAACAGTATATAGTTTGGCTGCAAGATGTTTTAGAAAAATCAGTCAGCGCGGAAGATAACTTCCTTGATATTGGTGGGCATTCAATGATTGCCATTGCACTGAATGAACGAGTACGAAATGAATTCAATCTAACGCTATCTATGGAACGTCTATATAACAGCACGCTTAGCGAAACATTTTACAGTATTAAATAAAACCAATCATTCACTGGAGATTACCATGTCAAATAATATTCATTTGTCTGAAGAAGAACTTGCCAACTTCCATAAAAATGGTTATATCGGCCCAATTACCATTTATTCTCCGGAAGAAATGGCGGAAATTTGGAGTACCGTTCGTCGGCAATTACCAGATCGTTCGAATGCTGCTTACCCTTCAGACTCGTACGGTGCGGCAACGAATATATCGAATTACGATCGCCATCTTGATATCAATAAACTTAGCCAACATGTCACTAATCCCAAAATTGTGGCACCGGTATCTGATATTCTTGGCGATGATGTTTTATGCTGGCGTACGGAGTTCTTTCCTAAATACCCCGGTGATGAAGGTACTGACTGGCATCAGGCTGATACATTTGCTAACGCCAGTGGAAAACCGCAAATTCTTTGGCCTGGAGAAACTGAAGATCAGTTTGGAAAAGGGACTTTAACGGTCTGGACAGCCTTTACTGATTCAACCATTGAGAATGGTTGTCTGGAAATTATGCCAGGCACCCATCATAAAATGAATTATGATGAAAATAAATCAATGCAATATCAAAGCGACATTATTAATAACATTGAAAAGGAGGGTAAGAGTCGTGGATTCTTTGGATATGATTACCGCGACCTGCAAATAGATCCTGACTGGCATCCGGATGAAAAACAGGCCGTCCCGTTGGAGATGAAAGCCGGTCAATGTGTCATCTTTTGGTCAACGTTAATGCATGCTTCCTATCCTAATATATCTGATAAGATATATCGCATGGGCTTTGCTACCCGCTACGCCCCCAGCTTTGTTGATATTTATCCCAATACCGATCATGTGCATGAGTATGGTGGCAATATCCCATTGGATAAATTTGGCTGCGTGATTGTTGCTGGCCAAAGTCGTAATACTAATAATCGTATAGCAACCCATAATTTGCTCGGAAATCCATTTACTCCCCTTTCCATATAAAATAAGGATTATCGCTATGCAACAAAATCAGTGTTATCTGGAGGATACTTATCGCTTTAATATATTAAGCGATGTCATTGCTACCGGTGCTGATGAAGGAGGGCAATGGATTGCCCTGCAGGATAATATTTTTCATCCGCAGGGAGGCGGGCAACCTGCAGATCTCGGGTGGGTAAATGACATACCGGTGGTGGTAAAAAAACAGGAATCAGGATTAGTGGTTCTTTATCCGCAGTCTCCTTTTTCGCCGCCGGTTGAAACAAAAGTATCATCAGTTGTATCAGCAGATGCCCGCGCTTACCATGCAGCACTGCATACTGCCGGACATTTACTGAACTGGGAAATGCGCCAGTTCGGGTGGATGGCTGTCCGGGGGCATCATTTCCCCGGTGAGTCGCGTGTGGAATTTAGCGCCATTGATGCTTCAGCTATTCCAGCTGATCGCCTGGAGGCGGCTGAAATTGAACGAATTATTTGCCAGCGTCTGCAGAAGGGAGCGGAAATCCGCAGTTGGTTCGAGGGCACCACCCGGCTATGCCAGATTAACCAATCAGAGGCTATGCCTTGTGCCGGGACACACACTGATGATTTGGCAAAAATTAGCTCATTTAACATTAAGGCGATAAAGTTTAAAAAGGGCACTCTACGGATCAGCTATGATGCCGGGCATGTCCCGCTAAAGGAATGTCATGTCTAATTATTCTATTCTGGCTCCACGCAGCCGACTTTGGATAATTGATCTGGGATTATTGACCGTTGCCCTCTCATGGGGGGCAAGTTATTCCTTGATGCAGCTTATTATCCAGGCAGGGGTCACTGTTCCCCTGTTTTTAATGCTGAGATTCGCACTGGCTGTTCCCTTCATGTTTGTTGGCACTCGTGTCAGATTAAACAGCTTCACTCGTGGTGAAGTGATTAATGGGATCGTATTTGGTGTGCTTCTTTATGCGATCCTAACATTCGAAACGTTTGGTGTTAAACACACCTCAGCTGCAAATGCAGGTTTCTTGATTGCATTATCGGTGGTATTAGTTCCCTTTTTTGAACGTTTTATCGGCAAGAGAAAACAAAGCAAATTCATTTATTTCACCTGTTTTATGTCCCTTGCAGGTGGCGGCATGTTGAGCTTTACGGCCAATGGAAATATTGAGTTCAATCAAGGCGATATTCTTATCTTATCGGCTGCATTGATTCGCGGTTTTCAGATATTTATGTTTGGTCGGCAGACTGCTGGTAAGGATTACTCGCTAATCAATATCACATTGATTGAATTACTGGTTGTCGCGGCCCTCGGCTTGGTTACTATTGTGCTGACCGAACCCACTGCGTTGCAATATATACTTGAAATATCTATTTCGACATGGGGCTTGATTCTCTTTCTGAGTCTGCTGGCAACGGCATTTGCATTCCTGATGCAATTATATGCCGCTAAAATAACCAGTCCGACGCGCGTCGGGTTGATCTTGTCTCTCGAACCGGCCTTTGCAGCTATGTTTGCCATCACCATTATGGGCGAAACCCTTGGTGTGCTGCAAGCAATAGGGGGCGGGATCATTATATGTGCAGCCCTGTTGGGGCGCATTGCTGAAGGGAAGCGTTATGAATGAGCAGCCACATATTGCTATGTTTCATCATGCCGGAGGGAACGCTGCCGCTCTTGATGTACTGGAAAAGCATTTTTCAAACTTCAATGTGAGTAAGTTTGAAATGCCTGGCCGCGGACGCCGCCGTCAGGAAGCGTTACTAACAGATATCAATAAGGTGATTAAGGATTTTTTTCCACAATTGCCACGCCATTGTCCGATAATTTTTATGGGGCATAGTCTCGGCGCCTATGTCGCATATGTAATGGCAAAAAAATACCGTTTCAATGATGCTCGACAAAAAAGTATGCTCGTGGTGATTGGTAATGAACCAATCCATTGCCGTCAGTTTTTTGATTTAACTGAATCCAGTGAAATTGCAAAACATTCATTACTTAATTTTGCGAATCATTTCAGGCAATTACCTGACTGGCTGCAGAAAGAACCCGTTTTGCTGAAGCAATTTTTGCAGGTGCTATCTGCTGATTTGCAGGTTGCTAATTCTATCAGTGAAGAAGATAGCGCTGCGCTTGACGATATTCCAGTATTAGCATTTTACGGAAAAGAGGACCCCTTATTTCTTTTTCCCCCGGAACGATGGCAAGAATGTACCCTCCAGCCATTCAGGCTGGAGGGGATCTCAGGGGGGCATTTTATTTCAGATACACAAGCTCGTGAGATTAGTGAACTAACAATGGATTTTATACGGAACAACAAGGTCTTTAATATATAAATAGCGCAGGCAGGTGAGGGGTAACACAGTAATGCCGCAAACCTGCTGAATTAACCTTGTGTACTGTAAGACATTATTACCGTCGCACTTACCGCATCATCTGCACAAATATAGGCATGTTTAACATCACCTGAGAAGGCATAAAAATCTCCAGGTTGAAGAATAATACTTTCACTGTCAGATATTTTCAGAAGTAATGTGCCAAGGTGAACGATGATATGTTCATGCGTCCCTGAAACATGAGCCGGACTGTTTATTACCACACCTGGTTTCATTTGTAAATGCCATATTTCTGTGATATTGCCCTGGCCGATGCGGAACTTCATTACCTGGGAATAATCACCTTTGTAGTCAGAATTTTTTTCGATATAGGGATAGCGTTCATTATTATTACCGAGCAAATCGCCTAATGTAAGTCTTAGTGCGCTGGCGATGGAATCCAGTGTATCAACGCGAGGATTAGAACCGCCCGATTCGAGCGTGGACAGCGTAGCTTTGGAGACGCCGGAAAGTTTTGCCAGTTCATTAAGTGAAAGATTTCGAGCTATTCGTAACTTTTTTACGTTATTACCAATGTTGGTGTACGTTCTTTTTAAGCGATCGCTCTGTTGTGCATTACTCATCTTTTAATCTTCACTGTCAGGATAAAATTTGTAGCATATTAACATTTTAGGAAGAAAATATCTTCAAAAGTGACACATGAATTCAAACGCGGGCTATCAGTCTGATTTTTCTCATTTGTTAATGTATCAGAGGTTGAAATGTTACTGAATGACTGCATTAAAATTATGGGTTCTGGCATGTTGTTGCTTGTAATGCCTGGCCCAACCAATACTCTTCTCCTTTTCTCAGGGTACGCCAGTGGTATCAGGCCAAGTATAAAAATGATTATTGCCGAATGGGGGGGATACTTTTGTGCAATCACCTTTTGGGGAGTTATTGTGAGTGTCTTAGCTCAACATGGCACGTTTTTACTCGGTATTATTAAATTATTATCAGCATTCTATGTCGCCTGGCTGGCTGTTAAAGTCTGGGGGTTTTCATTACAGTCTCGACCGACAAAAATTGGAATGAAAACCATATTTATTACCACTTTGTTTAACCCTAAATCATTCGTATTTGCGACATATATAATTCCTTCAATTGCTTTCAGAGAGCTTCAGTCTTTCACTGCCGCCATGCTGAGTGTTTTTGTCGCGCTATTGCCTCTTTCTTTTATATGGGTTGCCTGTGGGAAGGGGATAGCCAGGCAAGGCAAGCTGCAATCACGATTATGGCCAATGTTTTTTTATCGCGGTCTGTCGCTGGCGATGGCGAGTTTCGCTGCTTCTATGGTTTACCATTCCGTCGCTGTTTGATGCGAAAACCTAAGGATAACCATGAAAATTTGCTGGTATCAAACACAACGACTAATGAAAGTCTTACCCGATTACATCCATTTCACCGTATTGCGTTTCTCCCTGGATGGTGTGCTGGAGGATGCTTTCCGAGTTTATGATATACCGCTCCCGCGCCGGTTGGCGAACGCATCAGATCAACGCCGGGCTGAATATCTTGCTGGACGGATTGGCGCTCAAAAGTTACTACAACATTTCGATTCCTCGCTATGTGCGCCGCTGATGGCAGATGATCGCGCACCCTCATGGCCTTCTTCCTTTTGTGGGGCAATTTCTCACGATCGCGATTTTGCTTCTGCCGCCGTTATCAAAATGCACCATGGCCGGGTCGGAATAGATATTGAATCGCTCTCACCGAAAATAGCTCTCGATACGATAAGCCAGCGCATAGCCTCTGCCAGGGAAATTGACACATTGGCCAACTCCCGCGATTTGCTTTCGGACCACGTCCTGCCATTGCTTTTTTCTGCTAAAGAGAGTGCCTATAAGGCTTTCCCACGTGATCTTCAACAGCATCTGGACTTTCACAGTATTGAATTGCGCGAGATTGATCCCCACTTGCAGCAGTTTACTTTTAGCCTGACACTTACGCTTAATCATGAATATGAGGAGGGGTTTCGCTTTAACGGCTGGTATACTTTTCTGGGAAATCGGGTTCTGACCTTGGTTCATTTGCATTGACGGATATCGGTGACTCCAGACAATCTCCGCGCTCTTTGCGCCTTCCCTTCCCTTCCCTTCCCTTCGAAAAAAAGCAAAAATCTCAAACAAAATCAATCATCTCCCCCATCAATTACAAAGACTTCAACCCATTTCCGATCACCAGAGTCGACTGATGAAGTCCTTAAAGCCCTGCAGGCTTTTCTGAGCTTGTAATTTATCCCGCAGAGCCCGTAAAATTTTCCGGCTACAAGTGAGCATCACGCCATTAAACGTTATTCCTCTCATGCTCAATGAGCCATTCTTTTCGAGAAATCCCCCCTCCATAACCCGTCATCGCTCCATCTTTACCAATTATCCTGTGGCAAGGGATCACAATCGCAATTCGGTTTGCACCATTAGCAGCAGCGACAGCGCGCACAGCATTTGGCTTATTCATCCGTAGTGAGATGGCCTGATAGTGTGAGGTCTGTCCATAGGGAACTGACCGCAGCTCGCGCCAGACGGATTGTTGAAAATCACTCCCCGGGGCATCTACAGAGAGATCAAACTGTCGGCGCGTTCCGGCAAAATACTCGCTGATCTCTTTTACTGTCTGCCGGGTATGGCTGTTTTCTCCGGTGACGATTCTGGCGTTAAATAAACGCTGAATATCGCGAAATTCTGTTTCTAACATCCGGCGATCGGTAAACTCCAGTAGACAAACTCCCCGCTCTGTCGCACAGACAAACATCGGCCCAAGCGTCGTGGTAAAACGGTGAATGACAATCACCTGGGTTGCCTGAGTCGGCGCTGCACCAGTAAGTCGCTTGTAGGTATAACCAAACCCACTCAGGGATTCATAGCCGTTGTCCAGCGCAACGTCAGTCGCCGTTCGTCCGCTTTTGAGCTCCTGCATGGCAACGTTCACCCGCTGCATTCGCTGGAAAGCCTGAAAAGTGATGCCGTGATGTTGCAGAAACCAGCGCCTTACCCGCTCCGGACTGATTCCATGCTGGCGAAGCTCCGCGTCTGCAACACGGGATTTAATATCGCGCCTGACAAGCGCAAGCGCCTGTTCAACAAATAATGGCGCGCTGTGCGCATTCTCAGCGGGTCTGCAGACCTTACAGGGCCGAAAGCCGGCTGCAAGGGCAGATTTGGCATCTTTATAAAATTCGACATTTTCACGTTTGGGCTTTCGCGCCCGACATACCGAAATGCAGAATACGCCAGTGGTTTTGACGCCGACAAAAAACACGCCAGTATATTCTGAAGCACGTTCAAGTAATGCCTGATACCAGATATCACATAAATTCTTATCGGTTATTTTCATCACCAAAAAGTCCTTCAAACGTCTGACGAGATCGGATCGCATGCATGACATCAGTCAGCGTTGACTGCATGGCTGAATGCACAAAATTGCCCATGGAAATGCGGCTTACTCCGGCCAGCTTCAGCCTGCCGAACGACGGAAGGTCGGGCATACACATGACATTAAGAGGCAAAGCCGTTGCCTCTGCAATGAGGCTGATGTCTTTCTCTGACGTCAGACAGGGAACAAAAAGGCCGTCAGCACCTGCAGCTTTATAACTTTGACCCCGTAATATCGTCTCATGCAACGCATCTACATGCCCGAGCAGGTAAGTGTCAGTCCGGATGTTCAGAAACAGGCTATGATTTTCGCTTCTCAGCGCATCGCATGTCCTCAGGGTACAGGTAAAATCAGAGGCATGGTCAAGCTGACGCACCCCGTTTATGACTCTGCTGTCTTCAAGGTTAACGCCTGCGACGCCTGCTTGAGCAAGGCGCCTGAGATTGGCTGTTATCTCTTCGGCTGAATCACCATACCCTGCTTCCATGTCAACGCTCAATGGCAGCTTGCTGACAGCCTGGATACGGGTGACCATATAAAATAACGCATCAAATGGCATTCCCTGCCCGTCTTCATATCCCAGTGTGGACGCGATTGCTGCGCTGGACGTTCCCAATGCCTGATAACCTGCTTCTTGCGCTGCTACAGCACTGGCGGCATCCCAGACATTAGCGATAAGAAGTGGCTCATGCTGGTTGTGGAGTTCTGCAAAGTTCATATCCATGTCCTCTCGATAGATTGAAAATGAATCTAAGCAGTCAGCAAGAACGTCACAACCGAAATTCAGACGACCATTTTTTTAGCAAACGTCGTCTGAACCCGGGGCGAACCAGACCGAAACCTTTCAAGGTCGGGTTCAGGCTTTCAGCATGGCAAGAACCGCCCATCGTGCCGCATCGTCTGCGATATTTTTCGGCAGCGCATCAGCCCGCAGAGTGATATAAGCGTCAATAGCCTTTCTGATGGCAATGCTGACGGAGTCACGATCGTGCGTTGCCAGCGTGGATGCAAGCAGGCCATCAGGATCAATGCCATGGAATTCAATGCGGCGAACCCCACGTTGCGGTAGATTTGCCCGACGGCACAGCATAGGTCCCAGCACTTGCTCGCGAAAGAATGACAGCATACCAATCGCTTCAAAGAGTTCGCCCCTTCCCAGTTTCACCACCGCATAATGAAGCCAGATCCAGGCTCGGGACTCAAACCACTCCGACGTCATGTCAGGCCATTGAGCACTATATTTTGCCAGTTGTTGTTCCAGAGCCAGGTGATCGCGGGTAAATAACACTGCAGGCTCCTCTACGCGTTGAGTGAGCATGTCCAGTGTGACAAATTTCAGATCGACATGGAGGAGTTCAGGACCATACAGGCATATAAGCAGACGAGGCTCTCCGACATGTTCCCCGGTGAAGGCATGCAGCAAATGCCCCAGTGTTCCGGCGAACTCAATACGCTGCGCCATGATCTCGTCATAGCTGAGAGGGTCTACCACAACGACAAAATCGAGATCGGAGTAAATATCGAACCCGCCATGAATAAGCGAGCCGCCAGCGAGAAGAGAGTGAATTCGCGAATCAGCCTGAAATTTAAGCTTGAGTTGCTCTGCAAAACTTCTGTGTAAATCGGGTAATGTACTTAGCATACTTTTTCCTGTTCACAAAAAAGACAAAGCATTACAGAATATCGAGCTCTTTAAATAAGGGCCAGATATTTTTTGCAGGAACCGTCTTGTCCCTGAGGAGTTTACTCGCTTAGCCATAAAGCAATCTCTTAGATATGAAGGGCATAGTTATGTTCTGACTGCCGAGCTCGCAGTGCGCTTTGTCTGACTGCAGGCACGATATCGTGATTCATCACTTCAGCGAGTGTTGAATCTGTTTTTGCTCAGCCATAACTGTTATTGTTTTATATAATTTAAGCAGGAGCATTCAACATTCAGGAGTGATGGGTGATAGATGCGCAACAGGAAGCGAAACTTCGTTCATACGGGTTTACTGATAAAAACATTACGGCTTTGCGTGCCGTACTTGAAGATCCGAAACGTAAAGATCGGACTCTGCATTCACTTTTAGTTGAGCTAAAACGACGCTTCTACACGTCCTGGATCATTGTCATTGGTTTACTGTTTTTTGCTACCTATGCCACTATCACTAATGATTATGGTAATGGTTGGATTTATTTCGCAATAATTATCGTTTTATCTCTTTTTATATTGGGAATGGCACCGCTCTCTGTTTCATGGAAGGCGGTGAAATTTTTAAGCAACGAAGGTTAACTCTCCTTTCTGTCTAACGAGCAAACTCTTTTTCATCGGTATTATAGGTTTTCACATTTTATAAACTTTATAAGCTAATTTTCACCATTAATAGCCAATGCAGGCCCTGTCATCAAATAC
Source organism: Enterobacter cloacae complex sp. 309I3 (assembly GCF_050031595.1). NCBI lineage: Bacteria > Pseudomonadati > Pseudomonadota > Gammaproteobacteria > Enterobacterales > Enterobacteriaceae > Enterobacter > Enterobacter cloacae complex sp. 309I3. The sequence continues at coordinate 3,774,909 of NZ_JBLGWI010000001.1, forward strand.
GATGAGGCGTTACATTAAAAACTATTTTCATGCGTTCAATATCAAAAAGCATAAAAACATTGCTGTAATTACAGGGACGACTAATGAATGTTGCATTCAAAAAATTGTATAGTGTTTATATAGGGAGAAAATTAGCCAGAGATATTATCTCTACCACGCTGTTCGTCATGATGAGGTGCTGAATGGGATTCACATACCCCGCCGTTGCTGGTGCAATGCAGAATGATCAGAGAGCCTTTTCTGCTGCTCTAGCTTCGCTGCAAGGAACGGCGTCAAACTTTGCTGCACATTGTATACAGGACTCGCGTGTCAGAGAGCAATATTTGCGCGATATTCAGAAAATGTCTGCTGAGTTTGTGCAAGCAGTGGAGAGTGGAAAAATGTCTCCCCGAGAAGCAGCAACTTTAGCCTCCCAAACGCGTAACGAAATACTCGACCTTTCGCGGCTAAGAAACAGCCCTGTAGGTAAAGCCTATGCTAAAAAGCTAAAACCATCGGGACGCACGATGGCTGACCTTACCGAACATTATGCGACTAAAATGTTTCAGCAATCTTTTGAGTCTTTATCGGAAAGGCAGCAGGCCACTGTATTCAAGGAAATGATCCAGTCGGCCGGACGTGACAGGGGCGTGGTATCAGGTATTGCTAAAACATTGGGTAAGGCTGGTAAACGGGTTATCTTCGTTTCTTTAGCGGTCGCCGCGTATGAAATTTATCAGGCAGAATATAAAAGCACCGAAACAATGCACCAGGGCGCTATAGTTACTGCGGGTATTGCAGGCGGATGGGGAGCGGGTGCAGCGGTGGTAGCCACGGGTGTGTGCGCAGCAACTGCGCCCGTTTGTATTGGTGTTGCGGCATTAGTGGGCGGAATTCTTGCGTCGATTGGAACAGACCTCCTGTTCGGAACCGTGTATGTTTCACCGCAAGGGAGAAATTAAAATGCATTTGACTGAAACCCAGCTGATCGCCCGCGTCCCCGTCTGGCACGCCTTATCAGAACTTTTTACCGGGCGCGAACTCCAGGAGTATGACTATCAATGGATGGCAGAGGTGCTGAAAAAATCCGGATTAAACCGGGAAGAGATCTTCAGAATTGTGGATGAGGAAGTCGCCCCTGCTCTACAGGCTAACCTGCTTTACAACCCAACGCCGGTGATGGACGGTTGGTCAGAGGAAGACATCAAACGGCTTGTGACAGCGTATTTGAACAGAAAGCCGACAATTATCGAACGCATCATTCCGGCCCGGGTACTGTTAAAACAACGGCGCAAACACATCAGCAAGGAACTTAACAGGCTATCCGCTGAGCTTGATAAAGGCATGTAATAAGTTATAAAGCGAGATGATAACCAAAGAATGTTAATAGCACAGGTCTTCTCGCACAAACAAAAAACCCGCACACCTCAGGTATGCGGGCTTTTTTATACCAGTAAGGTCACTCTTACTCGGCGACCACAAACCCCGGCAGATCGGCATCGAAGTAGTTGTGATACATATTCATCACTTCGGGATTACGGAAGCTGTAGGTTTTCAGCAGCCAGCGTTTTTCTGCAGAGTAGGGATCTCTCACCTGGATGATTTCCCGGTTGTGTAAAGAGTCCTGATTGGCGAAGGAGAACAGGTCGCCTTTGTTAATAGCAACGCGGCCTTTTGCCGCTTTGGTGATGGCCACCTTAAGGTCAATTAATGCTTTGATCGCCTCTGCTGGCGCATCCGGAAAATACGTTGTGCGTGTGTCGTAGTAACGGAAAGTATGAATATTCTCCAGGATCGGATGCAGCTCAGAATCAATCTGGCTGGCGTTCGAGTCGCGAGAGTATTCATCAAAAGGGGTAATAAAAAGTGGCTTGCGTAACCACTCCTGGGATTCAGCCTTTAAATTATCCAGAATCGCTTTACCGTCCAGGTAGCCGGTAAAAATCAGGTTTTCTTCGCTGCAACGCATGCCTAATAAACTGAGAAAATCAGCGCGCACCGGGTGAGCGGTGCGATCGTTGTGGTAATAAAGTTCGCCGTCCGTTTTTTGCGTTTGTGTGTTGCTGTATTTTTTGTCGGCATAAACATCATGGAAAAAATCACCGTTGTTGCGCGTACGGTAGGCCAGTAACGGGGAGTCGGTGAGCTGAGCGAACAGCTCCAGCAGGGCCTCTCCTACAAAGGTGAGCTTTTTGGCGTACTTATCGTTAACGGGATTGGACTGATCAAATTCAGGAATGATGGTGTCGAGTGGTACGTTTTTTAATAAATGCGCGTTAATGCCTTGATCCTTGCGCTCTTGCCTGACGCGCTCGCAGGCCTGAACAAAAAAAGTGGGCACCAGACCATTTTCGATGAGTTCGGTGATGGACTGCTTGAAGAGTTTGTAGTCTGTATAAGGGCTGATGGTGACACGGCTGATAAGTTTTGATAGCTCATCTTTTTGAAGATCGTTAAACTCTAGCTGGGTGATCATAGTTTGATTGCCTTATGTACGCTCAAAACAGACGCTGCACCCTGAGAAAGTAAGGCGTCTTGTTTTGAGTCTTATGGTTGTATTGGATTAAATCTTTCCTGTTTGCCTTGCGTAAGCGAACAAGCCACCGGCGGCGACAATGTTCGCAAGTTCCCCTACCGGAGCGGTTTTCAGAATCCCATCAGCAGTACCAATCTGATGAGCGTCTAAATCGATTTCAATGGTATCCCCCGTTTTCAGCGCACGGATATCACAGCCTTCATTCAGCGTGACGGGCATGATTTGCCCCGTGGATACACAGTTACGGAAAAATATGCGGGCGAACGACTGGGCGACGACGGCCTTCACGCCGGATGCCCCCAGAGCCACCACCGCATGCTCGCGCGATGAGCCACAGCCGAAATTTTTCCCGGCCACAATAAAGTCATAACCGGCTCGCTGCGTCTGCGGGTTAATAAACGGCAGCGCCCCTTCCGGCAGTCCGCACATGGCGAGCGTTGCCAGCTCTTCACGCCCCTCGGCAGAGGCCGGGTTAATTTTCAAATATTCAGCCGTTAATATCTGGTCGGTATCGATATTGTCGCCTAACACATAAACTGTACCGCGCATTACGTTATTAATAGTCATTAGTTAAGTACCGTTCTGGATTAGTAATAAAACCGGTCACTGCCGCAGCAGCCACTGCATAAGGCGAGGCCAGATAAATCATCGCGCCTTTATTTCCCATCCGCCCCACAAAGTTACGGTTGGTGGTGGAGATCACGCTTATCGGATCCCTGACTCTCCCAAAGGTGTCCGCTGGCCCGCCACAGCAAGCCGCGCAGCCGGGTTCAGAAGATAATTTAACGCCAGCCCGGGTCAGGATTTCATACACGGATCGGCCCTTCACCTGGGTGGTGATCAGATTATGAAAAACCTCTTTGGTCGCGGGAACGGCGTAGGTTGGGATGGCCACCTTGCGCTGCCACAGTATTTCCGCGGCAGCGATAAAATCATCCGTTTTACCGCCCGTGCAGGAGCCAATATAGGCTTGCGAAATGGCAATATTTTCCAGCTGTGCCACTGCCACCACATTATCCGGGGAGTGTGGCCGCGCAATCACGCTGGTTAATGCCGAGACGTCAATATCAATCGTGCGGACGTAATGCGCGTTTTCATCAGGCGTCACCACGGAATACGGGACGGTGGTTCTGGTCGCCAGGTAATCCAGCGTGGCCTGGTTTGGCACCATAATGCCGTTTTTAGCCCCGCACTCCACAACCATATTGCACATCGTCATTCGCTCTTCGACCGATAATTCATCGATGACGTTGCCGGTAAATTCGATGGCATTATAGGTCGCCCCTTCCACGCCCAGCTCTTTCATTAACACCAGAATTAAATCTTTCGCCTGAACGCTTTTCGCTTTTTTACCGTAGTAATTCACTTTTATGGTGGCGGGAACCATCAACGGGATCTCCCCCGTACCCAGGGCGTACGCCCCGTCGGTGATCCCCACGCCAATGGCGAAGGTGCCAAAGGCCCCGGCGGTCACGGTGTGAGAATCGGTCCCCAACAACACCTCTCCCGGCCGGGTGTGTCCCCCTTCCGCCAGGCCGATATGACACACGCCTTTATAGTCCGGGGTGCCCACATCATAAAAATGGGTAATATTTTGCGCTTTTGCGAATTCCCGCATTACCCGAATATTTTGATTCGCCTGCGGGTCGGCGGAATAAACAAAGTGGTCAGGGATCATAATAAAGCGATCCGGGTTCCAGACTTTTGCCTCTTCACCAAATTCTTTTTTAAATACGCTGGCGACGCCAGGCGTGCAGGGATCGTGGGACATTAATACATCAACATTCACGAAAAGCACTTCACCCGGTGAAACATGCGATCTCTTGCTGGCTCTGGCGATTATTTTTTCGGTTAACGTCATCCCCGGCTTTATATTTACCGACGCATAATCATCAGTTTCGTGAATATTCATTTTTCTCTCCTCTTTATCTGATGGGGAAATTACACCGTACAGAGGAGGGGCTTTCAACGGGAATCCGTTATTCGTCAGATTAGTTTCATTTTGCGTATGAATTGTTCCTCAGGTGGAACTGTGCTCCCCGCTGCGCAAATTCTTTAAGTAAAGCAGTGCAGATATGCATACCACCAGAATATAGATCAGGCAGAAGATCAGCATCAGCGTGGAAAAGTCCCGGCTCACCAGCAGCCACGCCCCAACGGCCAGTAAAAAAGCATTGGCCAGCCCGAAATCACGCTCCATGCGCCCGAACACGCGCATACGTTCATCCGGGGTATTGGCAGAGAGATCGAGGTTAGCAAGCGTGACGGGCCGGATCGTCCCGGAGCCAAACCCCAGCAGCACCAGCGCCAGCAGCCCGGAGACAAAATAGTCCATGCCTCTCGCTGCAAGCCATTCATTGCTGGCAAAAAGCCCCAGCGCCGCCGTCATAAAAAGGCTTGTCGTCGCCAGTAACGCCGTTACCCCAAACCGTGCGATAAACGGCCCGGCTATTTTGATCGCTCCCCAGGACGAGAGCGTAAAGCAGCTCAGCACGGCACCGAAAAGCAGCGGGTCGACATTCACCATAATAAAGTAGAACGGGATAAAGCCGATGAACGGCGCCAGCGTAAAAGCGCGTGAAATGGAATAGAACAGCATCCAGAAGAGCTGGTCCCCTCTGGGCGAAAAAGAGACCCGCTCAACAGGCCGGGCAGGTTCGGGCTCTGCCTCCTGCACGCGAATCAACGCCACACACCCGGAGGAGATAACGCTCACCACAATGGCGGCGATAAACGGCCACTGGGGGTTATAGTCAAACAGAATACTCCCCAGCGACCCGGCGATCAGGGTGGCAATAAACATCCCGCTTTGCGACGTGGTCTGGATCTGCATAAACCGGTGCTGGTCGCCTGCGGTGAGCTGGCGCAGCAGGGCAGCATCCGTGGTCAGCGCAATGGTAAATCCCGCGCCGCCAAGCAGCTGCGACACCACCAGCAGAGAGAGGTTAACCTCACTTTGCCGGGTGCTCCAGAGCATCAGCGCCATTCCCAGCGCCTTCATCAGTTCGCCTGCAATCACCGTCTGTCTGGGTGACAAAAAGCGCAGCAGCCAGCCGGGTATGCCGCTGCTGAAGGTGCTGGTCAATCCATACAGCGCCAGCAGGAAAATAATCCGGTACATCCCCATGTCTATTGTCCAGAAATAGAGCAGCAAGACGGGAAGATGGAAATAGCAACGGGAAATAATACGGTAGGCCAGGAACAGGCCATGGTTGCCAGACCCGGGATGAAACCGGCGCGTCGTCATGACGCCAGCATCGCCATAATATCCATATCTCCCGCACGAAGGATTTTAATCTCCTTCTCCAGTAACGAGACGATGGTGCTGGAGACCGTCGTCACCGGGCGCTGGGCTGCGGGCAGAATATAGCCCACACGGTCGCCAAACGTCTGGCGGGCGGCATCAATGTCGATCAGGCAGTCAGACTCCACGCCGGAAAGATTGGCAGAACTCATCCCCAGCGGGCGGCCAAACAGCGCAATCACCTCTCGCAACACGCTCTGATGATTGCACACCAGAGAGATGGAGTCCGGCTTCAGATAGGGGTTCTGAGGCACATTGTCCGATGCCGGAACCACCACATTCAGCGCGCCGGGCATGGCACCAATCAGTTTGTCGAGCGCAGCGCGGTGCTGGACCTTATCGACGGCGATGTAATCCCATGCCTGCGCCGGTTCCGCGACGAAAAGCGTCAGCGGTTTCTGTCGTTCGCGTTTTTTGAGATCGTAAATTTTCTGGCAGGCGTCAATGTTCCACGGGTCTGCCGCCAGGGCGTAATTCGTGTCCGTGGGGACCAGAACCACCTCGCCGCGCTTCAGGGCGGCGACCGTATTGTGTATATGCTGCATCTCTTTTCCTGTTTAAATGTTGACGGTTACGCTACGTCCCGCGAGGCAGAAACTGGCGGGATCCGGCACGTCTTTCCAGTCGATATCGATATGTGCAGTCAGCACTTTTACGGGCAACTGCCGGCGCGCGATTTCAGGCGGGGGCTGTACGTCCCTCTCCCCGACCGCTACGCGTCCACTCCCAGCGCGGAGGGTTCTTATCGTTCCTTTCCAGCGCGTGGCGGATGCGGTGGTCAGACGCACCGTTACCGCCATCCCCGGGCGCAGACTGCCGGCGTCAGCCTCATCAAAAAACGCCTCTACCCAGCGGGTGCGGCAATCCAGAATGCGCACAATCGGGGTGCCGTTCTGGACGCTCGCACCACTCTCCTCCGTCACGTCCCAGATCACGCCGTCCGTGCTGCTGTTGAGCGCCGCCTGCTGACGGGAGTGAAGGAGCGCAGCGACTTCCTGAATGCTTTGCGTCGTCGCCTGCTTGCGGGCAATCAGCTGTAGCTTCTCCTGCTGCATATTCTCGATTGTGAGCGACATATCGCGCTGATTCTGCTGTGGCGCATCCAGCGTTCTTGGCCCTGTCAGCTGAAGGCCGGATTTGGCGGCATTCACGTCCAGTAAACGCTGACGGAGCTCGGCCGCTTTCGCCTCCTGGCTGGCCTGCAACACCCGGGTGTTGTTCTTACGCTCTTCATACTCCATGCGGCTGATGAAACGCTGCTGGTAGAGATTTTCATAGCGCTGAAGCTGCTGTCGGGAGAAGGCGGTTTGCGCCGTAATCGCGCTCAGCTCCTCCTTCAGTTGCACAAACGTGGCAGCCGATTGTTTCTCACCTAACTGCTGCTGCATCCTGCTCTCGGCGAGGTACTGCTGCCGCTGCTGCTGATAAACCTGCAGTCGTTGATCGATCCCCGAAATTTGCTTGTCGAGTTCAGCAAGCTGGATCTCCAGCGCGCTGCGCTGGGCCACCAGGCCGGGGATCTGGTCGTTCGCCTGCGTGGTGACCACATTTCCCAGCGATTGCCGGGCCCGGACCGCCTGTCCCGGCGCGATGTTCTTCGCCAGCACCAGCTGTCCCGGCAGCGGGGAGAGCACCGTGGATATTCGGCCATTGATAAAGGCCTCCTTGCTGGAGACCCCCATTCCCGCAAAAAACAACAGAACAATGGCCACCAGCACGCCACCCGCCACGCCCCATTTGAGCAGGCTATACCGGGCGAAAACCGCTCTGATTCGGTTAATCACACACGCCTCATTAACGCTTATACAGCGTGACGACGCTGGCTTTCTCAAGGGTATGCATGTTGATGAGGAAACGTATCACCGCGTTTGGCAGATCCGGCGTTACGCCCAGGTCATCGCAGCTCAGGGCGTGCAGGGTGAAGATATAGCGGTGCGGAATATCCCCCTCTGGCGGGCAGCAACCGCCGTAGCCAGGCGCGCCAAAATCGGAGCTAGCGTGTTTGATGTCGGGTGTGTTCGCCGGGTTTCCCGCGTCTGCCGCAAGCCCGGTCAGGCTGGCAGGAATGTTATACGCCACCCAGTGCCAGAAACCGCTGCCCGTTGGCGCATCAGGATCGTACGCGGTTACGGCAAAACTTTTGGTTCCCTGCGGGACATTTTCCCAGGACAAGGCGGGCGAGACATTATCGCCATTCCCCCCAAAATTATGATATTCGTTCGCTTTGGAGAGAAAAGCGTAGTCACTTAAACCTGCAATAGATACTTTCATAGCGTTAACCTCTGTTTAAAAATCGGTATTTACCGGTGGGTTGTTCTATTGGTAACCGATTGAAAGCAAAACCGGTAACAGAATTAACCAACCCGGCATATTGCCCAGGAATAACGCGATATTGTTCCAACACTGAAACAATGCGGTGAAAATTTCTCTGCTGATTGCGAAGCCTCTTATTACACGACATCCTTTCCCTAAATTTATGACACCAGTGCGGTGCAGGGAGAATTGAATGATGAATAAGAAAGTCGCGTGGAATGGTCAGGTTCAGCCGGAAGCGATTAACGTATTATCGGCTGAAGGCGGAATGATTGTTTGCCCTACGAAAGTGGGTTATATCATTATGACCTCAGATAAAGAGGGGCTGGAGAGAAAATTCGAAGCCAAACAGCGAAACCGTAATAAACCCGGCGTGGTATTGTGCGGCAGTATGGAACAGCTGAAATCGCTGGCGGAGATGAACCCGGAAATCGAGGCATTTTATCAGGCCCACTGGGATGCAGACGTATTACTGGGCTGTATTTTACCGTGGCGAGAAGATGCCATCGCCAGATTACCCGATAACGGCCTCAAAGAGCTGATGATGGACGGCAGAAAAACCAGCTGCTTCGTGATTAAATTTGGCAAACCCGGCGAAATGATTGCTAAAGAGCTGTGGGAAAATCATCAGAAATTCTCTTTTGCCAGCTCGGCGAATCCGTCAGGAAAAGGCAACCGCGGCATGGTGGAATTCATTGGGGAACGCATCGAATCGCGTGCAGACTTAATTATTTGTGCCAACGAGTACGTTAAGTCTATTCAGCCTGATGAAACCCAGGAGAGTCGCTATGAACAAGGCGTGATGGTGTCCATGGTGGACAGCGAAGGGAAACTGGTCCCTGAACAGGGTAGTGCCAGAAAAGTGACCCCTTGCCCGGTATTAATTCGCAAAGGTCTCGACGTGAATAAAATTATTAATTTCATGTCCGCCCAGTTTAATACCTGGGACTATCGCCACGGCGATTACTATTAATTTTTGGGTTTAACCGCGTCACAGGGATATCGATAATCATGTCATTTATAGACAAGGCCATTACCGTATTGCGTAATAGCGGGATCATCCTGATCCCTACCGATACCCACTTTGCCCTGGCAGCCGATCCTTACAGCCCGGATGCCGTGGAAAAACTGACGCTGTTAAAAAGATCGCCCTGTACCAGAGAGATGACGTTTTGCTTCTGCGAACTGGCGGACATATGGGAATGGGTGGATGTCAGCCCGTGGCAAAGAAGCAAAATTGAAATGCTCAGCCGGGCCTGCTGGCCCGGCACCCTTAAAATCAGCCTGCGAAAGAAACAGCGCGCCGATTTTCTTCCCGGCGCAGGCGATATACTCCCGGTCGTCTGCGTGAAAAACAGTCAGATGCGAACCATCATCAGCCGCTTAGGCAGGCCGCTGGTGGTGATCCCGGCAGGGTATCCGCAGGATGAGGGCGATCTTGTCAGTTTTACGCTCGCCCGGGAAGACATGGGAGACTGTGTCGATCTGGTTGTCCCGTCCAACTGCAAAAACCCCAGCCGTACCGCCACCACGCATATCTCTTTGCTGGATGACAAAGTCTCGATCCTGCGTCATGGCGAGCTGGATATCAGTAGCCTGCTTTGACCTCGGCCCCGGCGATCAGCTGCTGAAGTTCGTCGCTAAAGCGTTTAATGCCTGAGGTCATCGTGTTTTTATTTTTGGACAGTAGCCACACTTTATATTCATCCATCTGCCAGCCGGGTAAAAGCCGGACCAGTTTCCCGGTGGCGAGACTTTCTCGCGCAATGTAATTGGGCAAGTAAGCAATGCCGAGGCCGGAAAGCGCCATGCTGATCAGCGCCACGCTGTTGTTGCTTCTGAAGCGGCTATGAACGTCAATATTGACCTTCTGTTTCTCTTTTCTGAACGGCAGCGAAACCGTACGCGCCACACCGCGAAACAGAATGTAGTTGTGGGCCGGGAGATCGCCCGGCGTCAGGACAGGACGCATCCGGGCGATACAGTCAGGGGTGGCATAAAGCCCCCACTGGATGGAGCATAAAAATTTGGTGTGCTCATGGGTTGGCGTGTCCTGCGCCACAATGATAGAGAGATCGTACTGGCTCTCTTTGATATCCACCGCTTTATCCGATAAATCGAGATCGACGTTGGCCATAATATTTCGTTCTAAGTACGCATTTAATGCTGGCACAACATACTCTTTTCCGAACGTCACCGGGGCAAGTATTTTTATTGTCCCCGCTGGTTCCTCATAATAATCCCGTATAAAGCGTTCTGCGGCGCGCAGTTCATTCAATATTTTGAAGCAGTGCTGATAGTAACTCAGCCCCAGCTCCGTAATCTCTATTTTCCGGGTGGTGCGCTTAAGCAGCATTGCACCAATACGTTTTTCCAGCGTTGAAATATCCCGGCTAACTGATGACTTCGACATTCCCAAAGAGAGTGCGGCCTCGGTGAAGCTCAGGGTTTCGACGACACGCGCGAAAACCACCATCGGAATTAAATTCTCGATTTTTTCCATTCTACAATCTGCACCAGGTCAGCAAACATCACCCGATAATTAGTGGCAAAAGTCCTTGCTATCGTCAAGTGAAAATTTTCCAATATTATCGTTCTGCCCCGGTTCGATAATAACTCCGCAGCGCCGCACGGCTATTTTTCACCGCCTAACAAGAATATATTTTCTTCGAAAAAAGGGTTAACTCAGAGGGTGGATATCCACGCACTAAAAGAAAAATATCTGGTTTTTTATGCTTTATTTATTGCTTCTGAATACGAATTAAAAATTTAAATCCGCTGATTTCCCTCTAGCATAACGACTCAGGGTGAATGTTACGAGAGGGTTAACCGTGAGTGAATGCATAGTTTCAGGAACACAGTGGGGGGCACAAAACCCCATCCGCGAGGACGATCTTGCGGCAAGGATCGATGCCTTACCGGCTTCCGCCGGACTTTGGCGATTCATCGCCTTGCTGTCCCTTGGCGGTTTTTTTGAGCTTTACGACCTGTTTCAGACAGGCTACATCAGCGCCGGTCTCATTGCTGATGGCATCTTCCACACCGGCCAGCAGGGCGTGTTCGGTATGGCCGACCAGGCCGCGTTTGCGTCCGCAACCTTTCTGGGGCTTTTTATCGGTGCCAGCCTGCTCAGCCCCTATGCTGATCGCATTGGCCGACGCGCGACCTTTATGTATGCCCTGCTCTGGTACGGGCTGTTCTCCCTCGTCATGGCGTTTCAGCATCAGGCAGAATGGGTGATCTTTTTTCGTTTTATGGTAGGCATCGGCCTCGGCGTTGAACTGGTTACCATTGATACCTATCTGACAGAGTGGGTACCTGCTCACCTTCGCACCCGCGCCTTTGCTTTCGCCTTTTTCATTCAGTTTCTCTCGGTTCCTGCCGTCGCGCTGATGTCATGGTGGCTGGTACCGCAGATGTGGTTTGGCCTGAGCGGATGGCGGTTCGTGGTGATCGCTGGCGCGCTGGCGTCCATCATTATCTGGCTGGTACGCAAGGGGCTGCCGGAATCTCCGCGCTGGCTGCTGCAGCAAAAGCGTTTTCTCGAGGTGAGAACCGTCATGCAGGAGATGGAAAAGCGCTGCGGCAGCGGTGAACAGGCGGATTTCCCTCTCCGCGCCGGGCAGCACAACGAACAGGTTTCACTCAAGGGCAGGTTTAAAGATATCTGGTCTCCGCGCTACCGTGGCCGGGTTGCGATGCTGGTGGTGATGAATATCTTTCAGGCGATTGGCTTTTTTGGCTTCGGGAACTGGCTTCCCGCCCTGCTGTCCGGCAGCGGGACATCCGTCACGCACAGTTTGTTATACGCCTTTTTCATCACGCTGGCCTATCCTCTCGGCGCGCTTATCTGCAGCCGCTATGCCGATCGGATGGAAAATAAATGGCAAATCGTGTTGTCCTGTCTGACCACGGTCATCTTTGGTTCGCTGTTTGCGTTTCAGAGCAACCCACTGCTGCTCATTGCCTGCGGCTTTTTTATTACCTGGTCCAATGCCTGGCTGACTTACAGTTACCACTCCTATCAGTCAGAGATTTTCCCCACCCGTATCCGGGCGCGAGCGGTCGGCTTTTGTTACTCCTTTAGCCGTTTATCCACCGTCTTCAGCAGTATAATTATCGGTCTGATACTGCAATATAGCGGCTCAACGGCGGTCATTGCCTTTATTGTGATCAGTATGCTGATTGTTATGCTCACCATTGGTATTTTTGGTCCCAACACGCGCGGTATCGACCTGGAAAATATTTAATCACGGTGACTAATAAAATGCCGTCTCACAACTTGTGAGCGGCATCCATGATTATTTTCGCTGCCCCGGAGATAATAACGTCGCCCCTAATAACATCGGGCGGGAGCATACCAGGAACAACACGGATGATATTTGCGCAAACAAGGAGAGAGCGATGTACAGACCCTTCACCATAGTATTTTTTATTCTACTGACGCTGGCAGCACTGGCTGAGATTGGATACCTCACGTTCGGTTAGCCTTTCGCATGAAATAGCGCCGTCATGGCCTCCACCCTTTTACAGTTTTTTCCTAAAGCCGCTTCGCTTTGTCTGTGACATGCTGAATCACGCTCATAACCGATAACGTAAATGAGGATATTATGAAAAAAACAATTATCGCATTGTCTGCCATTCTGCTGGCTTCTCCAGTATTTGCTGCGACCACACATGCAACTGATGATACCGTCGCCGCGGCGAACGCTAACGCCAACGAAGCGAAGCAAAAACTGCACGAAGAGCAGAACAAAGGTGAAGAGCTGAAGCTGAAACAGAAACATGCTGCAGAAGGTAAAAGCGAAAGCTTTGGCAGCAAGGTCAGCGAAGACTCACAGAAAGTCTGGCACAAAACCAAAGAAGGCACCGAGAAGGGTTGGGACGCCACCAAAGAAGGTGCTGAGAAAGGCTGGAACAAAACCAAAGAAGGTGCCAGCGAGCTGGAAAAGAAAGTCACTGAGTAACCGTCACACAGATAAAAAGGCCGCCTGCGCGGCCTTTTTTATTGCTTCAAATAAAGTCAGGCGTATTTTACCCCTCACCATTCTATTAAATGTCGCCTGCTAGCAGAAAATTTAACCCTGTAAAAGAATATTTTTAAAATGCGAATAAATATAATATATCTTACATCAAAAACATTACCCTATCTTAAACTGCAATTAAGCAACCATAAACAATCAATGCCAGAATACGATTAAAGCTATCACCTACCAATTATTTTCCCGCGGCGAAAACGCACAAAAAACCGACTCATCAAAAATGAATTAACCGCACACAATCAATGACATACAAACTTTAAATTATAAATAAAATCTATAAAGTAATGCCCTCTTCACATCCTTGCGCCATGTTTACTAAAGCTTAATTTGCATATCCAGACTTTTCTGACTATATCATTTTCATACCGTCCCGGATTAATTCCTCTATTAAATACAAGGTTATATAAAAGACAAAATCACATTGTTGATAGTTTTTCTCAAATAAATAGATTCGCTCTGATGTTGCCACTCTGCATTCTGGCGGGCATCGTTCGCGCTGAAAATAAATACGGTGAGCGCTGTTTTAAATAACAGTTACTCCGCCGGGGGCGCGCTTTACCCTTAACAGAGATGGCTCATCTTGCTCGCCGTTAACGATAACTCTGCTGGAGTACTCACTAAATGAGCCAAATCTCTGTTATATCGAAACTTACGGGTGTGGAAACCACCACGGAAGGCACTCAGGTTACGCTGAGCCATTCCTCTATCGTTGAGCTTAAGGTAGAGCGAGCCAATGTCGCTGACTTCGCCCGCAACGGTAACGATCTGGTGATCACGCTACACTCCGGCGAGGTGATTACCGTTAAAAATTTCTTCGTCACCGATGCGCAAGGGGCGAGCCAGCTGGTTCTGCAGGACAGTGAGGGAGCGCTGTGGTGGATTCAGGACCCCGCCGGGGCGGCCACCTATGAATCTATTGCCTCCACTGACGTCCTGCTTGCTGCATCCGGAAGTGATGCAGGCGGCGCGGCCATCTGGCCCTGGGTACTGGGTGGCATTGTCGCCGCGGGTGGCATCGCGGCGGCGGCAAGCACCGGCGGTGGCGGCGGTGGGGATGACGATGATGACAACGGCAGCAACCCCGGCACGCCGACAAACCCTTCCGATCCGGATACCACTCCGCCGAATGCGCCGTCCGGTCTGCAGTTCTCGCCGGATGGTAAAACCGTCTCCGGTACCGCCGAACCGGGCAGTACCATCACGCTGAAAGACGCCGACGGCAACGTCATCGGCACCGGCAAAACCGGCAGCGACGGTAAATTTACCATCGATCTGGGGACGCCGCTGACTAACGGCGAACAAATTACCGCCACCGCGACGGATTCCTCCGGGAATACCAGCCCGGGCACGACCGTGACCGCCCCGGACACCACCGCGCCGGATGCCCCGGACATCCTGCTGGTAAATGACGATGCCGGCGACAAAGCGGGCCCGCTGGAAAACGGCCAGCGCACCGATGATGCCCGCCCGACCTTCAGCGGTATCGGCGAGCCAGGCAGCACCATCACTCTCTACGATAACGGCAAGCAGATTGGCACCACCACAGTGGATGCTAAAGGTAGCTGGAGCTTTACCCCCACCACCGATCTCGCCAACGGCAGCCACACCATTACCACAACCGCGACCGATGCGGCAGGCAATACCAGCCCGGCATCCACTGCCGTCAGTTTTGTTGTCGATACGGTTGCGCCCGGCGCGCCCACCATTAGCAGCGCAACGGACGATATTGATCCCGGCAAAGGAACGGTAAGCAGCGGAGGCAGCACTAACGATCCGCGTCCTCAACTCTCGGGCACCGCCGAACCAGGCTCCACCGTAACCATCTATGACGGCTCTGTCGCAATTGGCACGGCGGTCACCGGCAGCAACGGCACGTGGACCTTCACGCCATCGGTCAATCTGGGTGAAAGCACCCACCAGTTCACCGTTCGGGCAACCGATGCCGCTGGCAACACCGGACCCGCCTCTCCGGTATTCACCCTCACCGTGGATCTCACCCCTCCGGCAACGCCAACGGCGATTGTACTGAGCGATGAGACCGGGGCCATTAAAGGCGCAATTACCGCAGGCCAGTTCACCGACTCCTCTGAACCACTGCTGGCGGGACGGGGAGAGCCTGGCGGCACAATCCAGGTCTATGACAACGGTGTGCTGATTGGGCAAACCACCGTGCTGCCAAACGGCACCTGGAGTCTCAGGCCAGACAATCCGCTCGCGGAAGGCCCGCACTCGATCACCATTAAACAAACCGATGCGGCGGGCAACCAGAGCGCAGAATCCCAGCCAGTAAACTTTACCGTCGATACCACGCCACCGGCGCTGCCCGTTATTGCCATTAACCCGGTGGGAACCCAGGTTACCGGCACCGCCGAGCCAGGCAGCAAAATCGTCATCACCAACAGCAACGGCGACGTGATTGGCCGCGCCACCACTGACGGCAACGGTAACTTTGTTGCGACCCTTTCGCCTGCACAAACAAACGGCGAGCAGCTTTCGGTAGTAGCCACTGACGCGGCGGGCAACCAGAGTCCGGCGGCGTCCCTCACCGCACCGGACACAACACCCGATATCCTCTCTGTGGTGGATGATCAACCCGGCGTCACAGGCCCCATCAGCCAGAATGGGATCACCAATGACCGCACCCCTACCCTGAACGGCACGGCGGAGCCAGGCTCGACCATCACCATCCATAGCGGCGGCGACGTCCTCGGCACGGTCGTTGTTCCATCATCTGGCCAGTGGACCTTTACGCCATCCACCCCGCTGGCCGAAGGTGCCCATGTACTGACGGCGACATCAAGCAACGGTAACGTTTCAAACGCCTGGACCATTACCATTGACGGAACGGCGCCTGATGCGCCCGCCATCACCCAGCTTGTCGATAATGTCCCTGGGGGCACCGGCCCGGTGGATGTCAACGACACCACCAATGACGCAACGCCGACGCTCAACGGTACCGGTGAACCCGGCTCAACGATCACCATCCGTCTGGATGGCGTCGATATTGGCACCGCGGTGGTCGGTAGCAGCGGCGCGTGGACCTTTACGCCCACCACGCCGGTTGGCGACGGCACGCATACCCTGACCGCGATCGCCACCGATGTCGCCGGTAACACCAGCCCGGTATCCGGTGGATTTACCTTTACCGTTGATACCACCCCACCGCCGGTCGCGACGCTGGCAACCGTCACCGACGACGCCGGAGACGTTAAAGGCCCGCTCAGCAGCGGCGATACCACGGATGACACCCAGCCGTTACTTCAGGGGAGCGCCCCGGATGGCACGGTCATCACCGTGTATGACGGCACCACGCTGCTCGGTACCGCAACGCTCGACGGCAGCGGCGGCTGGAGCTTTACCCCTACCACGCCGCTCACCGACGGCCCGCATTCGCTGACGATCCATGCCACAGATGCCGCCGGGAATACCTCGATTTCTGATCCGTTCGAGCTGGTGATTGATACCGTCGCACCGGCCACACCGGACACGCCAGCCATCACCGTTAACCCGGATGGCTCAGCACCCACGTCGCTGAACCCGGGGGAAACCACCCGTGATACCACGCCGACGCTGAGCGGTACCGGTAATCCGGGCGATACGGTGACGATTTACAACGGCACCGACAAAATCGGTGACGCCGTGGTGGACGGCGACGGCAACTGGAGCTGGACGCCATCCACCGACCTGCCCAACGGCACCTATGACATTACCCTGACCGTCACCAACAAGGACGGCGCGGGTAACGAAAGCGCCCCGTCCCAGCCGGTGACTATCACCATCGACACCGACGCGCCGGCCGCGCCCGCGGCCCCGGTCATTACCGACAGCGTCAGCCAGATAACCGGCCCGGTTGCCGATGGCGAAACCATCAACGATCCGCGTCCGGTACTGAGTGGCACCGGTACGCCAAACGATGTGATTACCATTTACGATAGCGTTGATGGCGGCACACCAACCGCCGTGGGTACCGTCACGGTAGACGGCAACGGCAACTGGAGCTGGCGTCCTGAAAGCGCCATTGACGAGGGCAGCCACGAATTTACCGCTACCGCCACCGACGAGGCGGGTAACGTCTCTGACCCTTCTACGGGGATCACCATCACCGTCGATACCCTCGCACCGGACACCCCGGTGATTGGCGCCATCGCCGGTGAGCCGAATGGCGGTGTTACTACCGATACCACGCCAACCGTCGGCGGAACCGGTGTGACGGGTGAAACGGTAATCGTCTATAACAATGGCGTCGAGCTTGGACGCGTGGTTGTGGCTAACGGCGAATGGTCATTCACCCTGCCCACGCAGACGGATGGCCCGCTGAACATCACCGTTGCGGCAGTCGACGCTGCGGGTAACGTCAGCGCACTCAGCCCGGTCTTTACCGTCACCGTCGATACCACTGCACCTGAGATCCCGCTGATCAACAGTGTTACAGACAGCCAGCTCACCAACGGGACGCTCTATACCCGCGACGGTACGCCAACCCTCAACGGCACCGGCGAGCCGGGCTCCGCCGTGATTGTCAGCGTGGACGGTACGCCATCCACAGTCCAGGTCACCGTCCAGCCGGATGGGACCTGGAGCTGGACCGCCGACACCACACTGCCGGAAGGCCCACACAGCTTCACCGTCTCGTCGGTCGACCCGGCGGGTAACGCTTCAGGAAGCTCTGCGCCGCTTGCCGTCACGGTGGATACCGTGCTTCCGGCAGCGCCGGACAATATCAGCGTGGCTGCACAGGGGACGCCGCTGACCGGTACCGGCGAAGAGGGCGCCACCATTATCGTTACAGACGCCAGCGGTAACGTGATCGGTACCGGGGTGGTTTCAGGCGGCAACTTCTCCGTGGCGCTCAGCCCGGCCCAGCAGGACGGCGCGGCGCTGACCATCACCGCCACGGATGCTGCAGGGAATCTTAGCCCTGAAGCCTCCTATACCGTCACCGGTACGCAGCCGAACCTCCCGGACGTGCCCGTCATTACGGTCATCAACGACGATACGGCCCCGGTTACGGGCGATGTGAAAGACAAAACCACTAACGACACGACGCCGACCCTTGTCGGGACAGCAGAGCCAGGCAGCACAATCACTGTCTATCAGGATGGCGTGCAGGTTCTGCTGCCAACCGTGACCGCCGATGCAAACGGCGACTGGAGCTATACGCCAGCTCTGCCGCTGGGTGAAGGAGCGCACACCTTTGAGGTCACCGCCACGCTGAATGGCGAAACCAGCGGACGTTCGCCGGTGGCGACCGTCACTGTTGATCTCACCGCCCCTGACGCGCCTGCCATTGGCGCAGTTATTGATGATGTCGGCCCGGGCACCGGTCCTCTCACGGACGGGCAGACCACCAATGACAACCGCCCAACCCTGACCGGTAGCGGCACGGCGGGCGATACTATCTCCATTTACAGCAACGGCACCCTGCTGGGCACCACCGTGGTCGGCCAGACGGGTAACTGGAGCTTCACGCCGTCCGCGCTGGCGGAGGGCAATAACGTCCTGACCATCCGTGAGACCGATCCGGCGGGCAACGAGAGTGCGCCATCGGCAGGCTTCACTATTGTGGTTGACACCAGCTCCACCACACCGGTGATTGTCAACGTCACCGATGATGTCGGCAACACCGCCACGACCGTGGTCAGCGGCAATACCACCAACGACGCAACGCCTACCCTCTCCGGCACGGCGGAAGCGAACAGCGTGGTGACGATCTTCGATGGCAATACGCAGATTGGCATCGTCACGGCGGACGGTACCGGCGCGTGGAGCTTTACGCCTGAGACCGCCCTCGTCGAAGGGCCACACAGCTTAACCGTCAAGGCCACCGATCCGCAGGGTAACGTCAGCCTGTCGTCAAACGCCTGGAGCGTGGTGGTTGACCTGACGGCGCCAGCGGTCCCCGTGCTGGAAACCGTCAGCGACAACGTGGCGGGCGGGATTGTCGGTAATCTCACCACCGGCCAGGTCACCAATGACACCACGCCAACGTTCAGCGGGACAGGCGCCGTCGGCAGTACCATCCACATCCTGAACAATGGCGTGGAGATCGGTACCGCACCGGTAGACAGCAACGGCAACTGGAGCTTTACCCCTAATCCTGCGCTGGGAGATGGCAGCTATAACATTCGCATCAACGCCAGCGATGCCGCCGGTAACGTCTCAGCCAACTCGCCGGTCTTCGTCTTCACGGTTGATACCGCAGGTCCTTCCGCGCCGGTGGTCACCAGCGTGATTGACGATGTCGGTCCGGTCACCGGGACGCTCACCAGCGGCAACAGCACCAACGACACAAAACCCACCTTCAACGGCACGGGTGAAGTCGGTTCCACGGTGCACATCATTGTTGATGGCAGCGAGATTGGCACCGCGGTCGTCAATGCTCAGGGGAACTGGACCTTCACCCCGGGTACCGCGCTCACCGAAGGGCCACATGCCATCACCTTCAACGCCACAGATGCGGCAGGCAATACCGGCAGCACGTCGGCACCGATTAACCTGACGGTGGATACCTCCGCACCGACAGCGCCGTCCATTTTGACCGCGAGCGATAACGTGGGCAGCGTTCAGACACCGCTCTCCTCCGGGCAGAGCACGGACGACACCACCCCAACCCTTAGCGGCACAGCCGCGGCCAACGCGACCATCACTGTCTATCAGGACGGCCAGCAGGTCGGCACCGCCCAGGCTGACGGCAGCGGCGCGTGGAGCTTTACCCCGTCCACAGCGCTGGCGAATGGTAGCCACACCTGGTCCGTCACGGCCACCGATGCGGCGGGCAACGTCAGCCCCGCATCGCCTGACTTTACGCTGGTGGTGGATACCACGGCGCCTAACGCGCCGGTTATCAGCCAGGCGGTTGATGACGTGGGCACGATCACCGGCCCTGTCAGCTCCGGACAAAGCACCGACGACACCATTCCGCGTCTCGTCGGTACCAGCGAGCCGTTTGCCACGGTGAACATTTATGAAGGAACGACGCTGGTGGGCACCGGTACCGCGGATGCCAGCGGAAACTGGAGCATTCTGCTGACCACCACGCTGGCAACCGGTCCACATAGCTTTACGGCTCAGGCGACGGATGCGGCAGGTAACACCAGCGCGCCGTCAGCGACCTTCAACCTGACCATCGACACCACGCCGCCTGCGCAGCCGGTGCTGAGCAGCATTGTGGATGACGTCGGGAATGCCGCCACGCCTGTCGCCAATGGCGGATTGACCAACGACGCGCAGCCAACCCTCACCGGCACGGCGGAAGCGGGCGCGACGGTGAAAATCTTCGATAACGGCGTGCAGATTGGCAGCGTTGTCGCCACCGGCGGTAACTGGAGCTTTACGCCATCCCCGGCGCTCAGCGATGGTCAGCACAGCCTGACGTTTACCGCCACCGATGCGGCGGGCAACGCCAGCGCACCCACCACCGGGTATGTGATCAACGTGGATGCCACCGCGCCAGCCGCGCCGGTCATCAGCGCGATTGTAGACGACGTGGGCAGCGTTACCGGGCCGGTGACGGGCAATAACCCGACCAACGACACCCGACCAGCGTTGAGCGGTACCGCCGAAGCCAATGCGACGGTGCGTATCTACGACGGTAGCACGCTGGTTGGCACAGTCACCGCCGATGCCAACGGCAACTGGACGCTGGCGCAGACCACCACCACGCTGACGGAAGGTTCGCACAGCTTCACCGCCACCGCCACCGATGCCGCAGGCAATACCAGCGCGCCATCGACCGTGACCACAATCCTGGTGGACCTGACGGCACCGGGCGCACCGACCAGCCTGCAGGTGATCGCTAACGGAACCCAGGTCACCGGTACCGCTGAAGCGGGCAGCACCGTCACCATCACCAGCGGTAACGGCACGGTGCTCGGTACCGCGACGGCAGACGGTAACGGCAACTTTAGCGCTACCCTCACCACGGCGCAGACCAACGGTGAAGCCCTGCTGGTCTACGCGACCGATAAGGCCGGTAACGCTGGCGTCAGCGCCTCGGTGGTTGCGCCATCAACCAACATTCCGAACGCTCCGGTTATCGCCAACATTGACGATAACGTCGGTAGCGTTACCGGAGGGCTGACCAACGGTAAAACCACCGATGACACCACGCCAACCCTGAGCGGCACCGCACAGCCGAACGCCACCGTCACGCTGTATAACAACGGCGTGTCGATGGGTACGGTAGTGGCGGATGCCAGCGGTAACTGGAGTTTTACGACCCCGGCATTAAGCGAGGGATCACACGCCTTTACCGCCACGGCAACCAACTCAGCCGGCACCAGCCCGATCTCGCTCTCGACAACCGTTATCGTCGACGTGACGGCGCCAAACGCGCCTGCCGGGACCTTTAACGCTGACGGCAGCGTATTGACCGGTACGGCGGAAGCGGGCAGCACCGTCACCATCCGCCTCGCGGACGGCTCAACGGTGACCACCACCGCAGACAGCAATGGCGCCTACAGCTACACCTTCCTCAACAAGCAGACCGAAGGCCAGACGCTGCAGATCACGGCCACCGATGCGGCGGGTAACACCTCGCAGCCGGGCTCGGTCCTTGCGCCGGTGGTGCCGCTCTCTGCCAGCAATAACGTTGAAGAGCTGGATCTCAGTACCACCGCCACCGTCACCAACAGCCAGTACAGCGACTATGGCTTCCTGCTGGTGGGTGCCGTAGGCAACGTGCTGACCCTGCTGGGCAACGATACAGCCCAGGTTGAGTTCAACGTGGGCAGCGGCGGCAGTGCGGATATTGTGGTCAATGCCAACGCCACGGGGGCGGTACTTTCGCTGCTCAACACCCTGGAGCTGGTGGTGCAGCGTTTCGATACCGTCAACAACACCTGGACCACCGTCGTGGATACCGGACAACCGCAGTTCGCCGACTTGCTGACCCTTGGGGCCACCGGCGTGTCGCTGAACCTGACCGGGCTCGCTGATGGCCAGTATCGCGTGCTGAGCTACAATACCAACCTGCTGGCAACCGGCTCGTACACTAGTCTGGATGTGGCGGTGAAAGAGACCAGCGCCGGGACCGTAACGGGCGACACCAGCCTGGACGGTAACGTGATCCTGGATACCGATCCTACCGCAGGCAGCGATAACGCCCCGGCAGGTACGACCGTCTCCGCCGTGACCAACGCGCTGGGGGTCACCACCAGCGTTAACGCCGACGGCACGGTGATTCAGGGGCAGTACGGTACGCTGACCATTAACCGCGACGGCAGCTACACCTACAACCTCACCGACACCAGTGCCGCGGTGATTGGCCGCACGGAGAGCTTCACCTACACCATTACCCATAACGGTGTCAGCGCGTCGGCAAATCTCGTGCTGTCGCTCGGTTCGGGCAGCGTGGCGAATGGCATTGTCGCCGTAGACGACGCGGCTTCCCTGACCTTCGACACCACCGTCCAGGCCATCGATAACGGCACATCGTCGCAAAGCGGCTTTACCCTGGTGGGGATCAATCTCGGCAACACGCTGGGGCTGAACCTGCTGGACGATATGACCAACCCGATCATCTACACCGTGGAGGAAGGTACAACCCGCACCATGACGATTCAGGCCTCCGTGGGGGGCGTAGCCCTGGCATCGGTGTTCGACCTGTACGTCTATAAGTTCAACAATGCGACCCAGACCTTCGAGCAGATGCGCGTTGAGCCGGGCTGGCTGCGTGCGCCGCTGCTGGGCGGCACCTCCTCGCAGCTGACGCTGAACCTGCCTGCCGGGGAGTATCTGTTCCTGCTCAATACGGCGGCAGGGATCACCGCGCTGACGGCCTACACCCTGAGCGTGCTGCAGGATCATGTCTACAGCGTCTCCAGCATCGGGGAGAGCACCACGGGGGATGTGCTGGCAAACGATCCGGTGCCGGATGGCACGGTGGTGACGGAAGTGAACGGTGTGGCGGTTAACAGCAGTGGAACAACCGACATTCAGGGAGAATACGGCACGCTGACCATTGATTCGTCCGGCCAGTACACCTACACCCTGAATAGCGGCGTGGGTGCGGACCATATCAGCACGCCAGACACCTTCGTCTATACCATTACGGCACCAAACGGCGCGAAAGATACGGGCTCGCTCAACATTACCCCAACCGCGCGGGCAATGGATGCGGTGAACGATGTCAGCACCGAGATGAGTGTCACGTCGGTACACCATACCTCGGCTTACTCTGACACCACCGTCGGCAGCGCCAGCTGGACCACCTCGTTGCTAGGTACCACCACGGGCAGCGGAAGCGGGACCTTTGTGGTGGATCCGAACACCGCCCTGCATAGCGCGTCGCTGCACTTTGACGTCGCGTCGCTGCTGGCGCTGGGCGGGCTGACGGTGAACTGGACGATCAGTGATGCCAACGGTGTTATCCGCACCGGCTCCTTCAGCGGCGGCTCGCTGCTGGGCGGCAGTATCGACGTGCCCCTGACCGGGCTGGATCTGAACGCCGGGACCTATACGCTGAGCTATACCGGCAGCGTACCGGGGCTGAGCGTGGGCAATATCACCATCACCCCGAGCGTGAACGGTACCACCTACTCGCTGACCCAGTTCGACTCCACCAGCGGCCATACCGTTGACGGCAATATCTTCGACGGTACGGATTCCGCCGGGGCGATGGATCAGCTGCAGTCGGTCGATACCCGCGTGACCATTACCGGCTTCGACGGCACCACCACCACACTGGATCCATACACCGGCAGCACGCTGGTCAACGTCACGGGTCATTACGGCACGCTGTCGATTGGCGCAGACGGCCACTACACCTACACCCTCAACAGCGGGGTGTCGCTCTCAACCATCACGTCGAAGGAGGTCTTCAACTACACCCTCACCGATGCCAACGGCAATACGGACACTGCCACGCTGACCATCAATATGGCGCCGCAGTTCGTCAGTTCTGAGCATAACGATGTCATTACCGGCACCGCATACGGCGATACGCTGATTTATCAGGTGCTGAACAGCACCACAGGCAACGCCACCGCGGGTAACGTCAGCAGTACCGCCGGCGATCACTGGACCAACTTCTCGCTGGCCCAGGGAGACAAAATTGACATCGGCGATCTGCTGGTGGGCTGGAACGGCAGTGCGTCAACGCTCGGTAATTACCTGCATGTGACGAACAGCAATGGCAGTACCGTGATCGCCATCGACCGTGACGGTACAGGAAGCACCTATACCAATACCACGCTCGTGACGCTTGATAACGTCCAGACCACCTACGACGAGTTAGTTAACCAGCAACACATCGTGACCTGATAGCACCTGTAGTACCTGACCCGGGCGCACTGCGCCCGGGCATAAACAATAAAGCTGTACTTATTTTTTATTAGGGACATGACATGGGAAAGATGATGCCTTACTGGTGGCTCTCGTGCTGCCTGATATCTGTGCCCGCACTCTCCGCTAATCCGGCGGCGATGATTAATACCGGACAACTTCGCGAAACGCAGGAACTCCCCTCCCTGAATGGCCGCGTGGCGCCTGTGGCGGGCAAGGCCGCCCCCGGCACGCTGCAGCTTGGCGACGCCGTCAACCGCGCCGTCACCTGGCACCCGGCCATCAGTGAAGCGGTAGGAAAACTCTACCAACAGAGTGAAGAGGTGGACGTCGCCAAATCGAAATACTACCCGCAAATTAACGCCGGTATGGACAATGGCTATACCCATGATGGCGACGATAATGGCTTTACGCCATCGCTGGTGCTCTCTCTTTCCCAGATGCTGTACGACTTTGGCAAGGTGGCAAGCCAGGTGCGTGCCGAAAACGCCGGGGTTGCCCAGCAGCAGGCCAACGTGCTGGTGAGCATCGACACCATTGCCCACGATACCGCCATCGCCATGGTGGAAGTGCAAACCTGGCAGCAGATGGTCGATACCGCCAAAGAACAGCTCGACGCTCTCTCCTCCATTGGCAAGCTGACCCGCCAGCGTAACGACGAAGGGGCCACCTCGCTCTCTGACGTGGTGCAGACCGATGCCCGTATCGAAGGGGCCCGCGCCCAGCTCATGCAGTACCAGGCCAGCCTCGACAGCGCCCGCGCCACGCTGATGAGTTTTCTCGGCTGGAACACCCTCAACGAGGTGGGCAACGATTTCCCGCAAAAGCTGGCCCGCAGCTGTGATATCGCCGAACCGGACGATCGTCTGGTGCCAGCGGTGTTAGCGGCCTGGGCGCAGGCGAACGTCGCGCAGGCCAACCTTGATTACGCCAACGCCCAGATGACCCCGACCGTCTCGCTGGAGCCGGAAGTGCGTCACTACCTCAACGACCGCTATGCGGGTAACGAAACGCGGGATCGCACGCAATACTCCGCGTGGGTGAAAGTGCAGATGCCGCTCTATCAGGGCGGCGGCCTCACCGCCCGGCGTAACGCTGCCGGACACGCCGTGGAAGCGGCGCAATCCACCATTCAGCGCACCCGCCTTGAGGTTCGCCAGAAGCTGCTTGAGGCGCGCAGTCAGGTGATGAGCCTGCTCAGCACCCTGCAGATCCAGGGTCGTCAGGAGGCGCTCAGCGCCCGCACCCGCGAGCTGTATCAGCAGCAGTATCTTGACCTTGGCTCACGCCCGCTGCTCGATGTGCTCAACGCCGAGCAGGAGGTCTACCAGGCGCGTTTCACCCAGCAACAGACCCTTGGCCAGCTGCATCAGCTGCAGCTCAACTGCCTCTACAACACCGGGCAGCTGCGCCATGCGTTCGATCTTGATAACCGCACCATCCAGACCGTGGAGATCCAGCCATGAAAGAGCGTGATATGCCGCAAGCTGAGCCCATGACGGATGACGCCCTGGCCCAGTGGGCGCAGGCCTTTGGCTTTATTGCCACGCGCTACCGCGTCGCCTGCTCTCCCGGCGCGCTGCTGGCAGGCGCACCGTGGCTGAAAGGCAAACCGATGGTGCCCGCCCTCACCCAGCTCGCCCGCGAGGCGGGGCTGTCGTTTCAGCTGCTTACCGCCAGCCAGCAGTCGATCAACAGCTGGCGTCTGCCGGTGGTGGTGGCGCTAAACGACGGCAGGGTTGGCGTGATCGAACATTTCGACGGCGACGATACGCTGGAGGTCAGCTTCTTTGACGACCAGACCTACACCAACCGTTTGTCGATGACGGCGATGCTGCCCGCCATCCGCCACGTCATCGCCCTGCGTCCGCTGGCAGCGCTGAAGGACAGCCGCGTGGACGCCTATATCTCAAAATACCGCCCGGACTGGCTCTACCGGCTGGTGATGCGCGACCTGCGCCCCTACAGCTGGGTGATGCTCGCTGCGCTGTTTATTAACGTGCTGTCGCTCTCCGGAATTGTCTTTTCCATGCAGGTGTACGACCGGGTGATCCCCGCCCAGTCCTACCCGACGCTGTATGTATTGACCATCGGGGTGCTGATCGCCACCCTGTTCGGCTTCGTGCTGCGCGTGGCGCGCGGGCACATTATGGATCTGCTGGGTAAACGCTCGGATCTGCGCGTTTCGGATCGCGTGTTCGGTCACGCCCTGCGGCTGCGCAACAGCGCGATCCCACGCTCTACCGGCAGCTTTATCTCCCAGCTGCGCGAGCTGGAGCAGATCCGCGAGATGGTCACCTCCTCCACCATCTCGACGATTGTCGATCTGCCTTTCTTCTTACTGTTTGTGGTGGTGCTGGCGATTATCGCCCCGCAGCTGGCGTGGATCGCCCCGGTGGCAGCGGTGATCATGGTTCTGCCCGGCCTGCTGCTGCAGAAGAAACTGGCGGAGCTGGCGAAACAATCCGCCCATGAATCGACCCTGCGCAACGCGGTGCTGGTAGAAAGCGTGCAGGGGCTGGAGGACATCAAGCTGATGCAGGCGGAAAACCGCTTTTTGCAGCAGTGGAACAGCTATATCCAGATCACCGCGGAATCTGGCCTGCGTACCCGCGAGCTGACGCAGAATCTGATCAGCTGGGGGATGACCATCCAGAGCCTGGTTTACGCCGCCGTGATTGTGGTCGGCGCACCGATGGTGATCGACGGCACGCTGACCACCGGTTCGGTGGTCGCCGCCTCGATGCTGGCCTCGCGCATGATCGCCCCCATGGCGACGCTGTGCGGCGTGCTGGCCCGCTGGCAGCAGGTGAAAGCGGCAAAAGAGGGGCTGGACAGCATTATGCAGTTACCTACCGAGAACCAGCGCGAGGAGACGCCGATCCGCCAGGACGTGCTGCGCGGTCACTACCTGTTCGAGCAGGCGCAGTTTCGCTATCACCCGGAGGATCCACGTATGGCGCTGCGCATCAACCGTCTGGAGATCAAGCCCGGTGAGAAAGTGGCGATCCTCGGGCGTAACGGCGCGGGCAAATCAACCCTGCTGCAGGCGATGGCAGGCGGGATGGATCTGGCCGGCGGCGAGCTGCGGCTCGACAACCTCAGCCTGCCGCACCTCGACGTCGCCGACGTCCGGCGCAACGTCGGCTTTATGACCCAGAACGCACGGCTGTTTTACGGCACCCTGCGGGAAAACATCACCCTCGGCATGCCGCGCGCCACCGACGAGGAGATTTTCGCCGCACTGGAGTTAACCGGCGCGGCGAGCTTTGTGCAGAAGCTACCGAAGGGGCTGGACTATCCGATCATGGAGAACGGCGTGGGGCTCTCCGGCGGCCAGCGGCAGTCGATTTTGCTGGCGCGTATGCTGCTGCGCGACCCGAATATCGTCCTGATGGACGAACCCACCGCCTCGCTGGATGAGCATACCGAACGGGAATTTATCCAGCGTCTGAGCGCCTGGCTCGGCCACCGCACGCTTATCGTTGCGACCCATCGCGTGCCGGTGCTGGAACTGGTCGAGCGGGTGGTGGTACTCAAGGAGGGCATGCTGGTGATGGATGCCCCGAAAGCGCAGGCGCTGAACAACAGCCGCATGCAACAACAGCAGGCAGCCGCCGCAAGGGAGTGGAAAAATGAAAATCAGTCAGCGTGATGCCGCGGCAATGGACGATCTGGATAATGCGCTCGGTTCTGAAAGCGGCTACACCGGCGCGCGACGAATCGTGATCCTCTCTCTGCTGCTGTTTATCGTCCTCGGGATCTGGGCCTGGTTTGGCGTGCTGGATGAGGTCTCAACCGGTACCGGCAAAGTGATCCCCAGCTCGCGCGAGCAGGTTTTACAGTCGCTGGACGGGGGGATCCTCACCGAGCTGAACGTCCACGAGGGCGATCAGGTGCAGGCCGGACAAGTGCTGGCGCGCCTTGATCCCACGCGTTCAGAATCAAACGTCGGCGAAAGTGCGGCACGCTATCGCGCCTCGCTGGCTTCCAGCGCGCGCCTGTATGCCGAGGTGAACGATCTGCCGTTGAAGTTCCCCCCTTCGCTGAAGGAATGGCCGGAGCTGATTGCGGACGAAACGCGGCTCTATAACTCCCGCCGCGCGCAGCTTGAGGATACCCAGCGGGAGCTGCGTGCCGCGTTAGATCTCGCCAATAAGGAGCTGGCGATCACCCAGCGGCTGGTCAAAACCGGGGCCGCCAGCCACGTAGAGGTGCTGCGCCTGCAGCGGCAGAAAAGTGACCTGGAGTTGAAGCTCACCGACGTGCGCTCGCAGTATTACGTTCAGGCGCGCGAGGCACTCTCCAAAGCCAACGCGGAGGTGGATATGGTCTCGGCGATCCTGAAAGGCCGTCAGGATTCCGTCACGCGCCTGACGGTGAAATCGCCGGTGCGCGGGATCGTGAAAAACATCAAGGTCACCACCATCGGCGGCGTGATCCCGCCCAACGGCGAGCTGATGGAGATCGTGCCGGTGGACGATCACCTGCTGATCGAAACCCGCCTCTCGCCGCGCGATATCGCCTTTATCCATCCGAACCAGGAAGCGCTGGTCAAAATCACCGCCTACGACTACGCCATTTACGGCGGGCTGCACGGGGTGGTAGAGACGATTTCCCCGGACACCATCCAGGACGAAGCCAAGCCGGAAGTGTTCTATTACCGGGTGTTTATCCGCACCAGCCAGGATTACCTGGTGAATAAAGCAGGCAGGCACTTCTCAATTGTGCCGGGGATGATTGCGACGGTGGATATTAAAACCGGAGAGAAAACGGTGCTGGATTATATGATTAAGCCGTTTAACCGGGCGAAGGAAGCGCTGAGGGAGCGGTGATCTTTGCAGGATGAACAGGGCATGCCTCCACTCTATTTATAGAGCGGAGGCAGTTTGTTGCACTTCAAACCGTAGCTCGCTCATTCCAGGCATCGGAGTATTGAATATTTCCATCAACATAACGCCATGTGATTTTCTCGTAGCGCAGTTGAATGCTTTCCATGTGCCCTGTTCCCGGACAGTTACGTGTATCGTGCATAATTGGCGTAATAGAAACAACTTTTACACTTTCCAGTAAAATATTGAAGTATTCAACTTCCTGCCCTGCATCATTAATGTGGTACCACTTTACCTCTGCAGATTTGAGAGTTTGCCCTGTTGCAACAGCCCGATAAAGATAGGGGGATGCGCTGTCAATTTCTTTTTCAAACAGGAAAGGAGCGTGCTGACGTGTTCCGGTGAGTCTTCCTGTTGTCCCATCAACCGGGATACTTAAATTATGTGTCAAACCACGTAATTCAATACTCCCTTCTCTATGTTCTACGTCAGATGACCCCTTAATCAGATTCCCTGCATCATCTTTTAGCCATAAATGGACCGGTACAGCCATCATTTTCCTCCTTATTAATCATATAACCATCTTCCCGCTTTCGCAGATTCGGCGAACATCCTCACCGTTAAAGGCTTAGAAATTTGCTTTACGGGTTTATCCGTAAACCATTTTCGAAAAAACCATGTGTGAAACCATGGGTAATAGGCATTGTAATTCATCAGCGTTATATCAATATTGAATCGTTCGCTGAATTTATCCATACAGATGGCTAAATCATCATCCTCTGCATAGTCTTGTAAAATATCATCTAACTGCAAAGGTATGAGCTTGCCGGTAAATGTACCCATAACGGGCAATTCATTCTGAAAAAAAGCCAAAACCTCTTGTTCAGTTACCATATCCGGTCTTTCTTATGAGCAATCGTGTTATACATTTTAAGTGTCTTATAGCATATTTGAGCCAAATCGCTGGCTACCAATGTCCAGCCAATCACTGGTAGGCCTCTCCCGATAAAGGCCCCCAAATTTGTCACATACTTAGGTTTTAAAGTGGCAATGCTCGCTTCAGTTAACGTCGGTAATCTTACAGGTAACTCTACATTGAGATATTGACGTAAATATTTTGATGCTATAGATGTTCCTGCTGTTGTTCCGTAGGGCTTATTTCTGGTCTTTAATATCGGCAATCCTAAAATGATACAACTCATTGTTAGTGCATCCTCTATGCCGCCAAACTGCTCTTCAATTTTATCTAACAAAATCCAGAAAAACAGTTCACCAGCCGATATGTTGCAAATTCCTTTATAGAAGTAGGTTCCATTAAGCGCCTCGACGGTATCCATACACACCTTCATAGCCATTCTTATTAAGAATAAATACCATACGCCACTTTGACCGCAATGTTGATAAAATAGACCTTTATAAATTCCTAATTTTATAAACCGGCAGTATTATGTGCGGCGGAAAATATTTGCTCGTCAGGTGAAACATTTTTGGCTTGAACGCATTCCTCATTTTCCATTTTTTCTGAAGCAGCCTCGCAGAATGTAACTTATCCTTTCATCCCCACTTTTTCTAACGGCTTTTCGGGCGTATGTTCCTCCCACGCCAGCAAAATCTGGCGTCGGGATTGGCATCCCGGTTAAACTTAATGGCGGCGTAAGCTCTTGTTGCGCCGTGCGTCTGGCTACATTCCAATGGTGGGCTGGGCGGGGGCGTCGCAAGACGCGCCGGTGTCCATTAAGGCCGGTAATGCCAACTCCGTTCAGTCCTGCCACCCGGGAAATTGGCATTTCTCTGGCAGTGTCTTAATCACTTAATGGAAACTGTCATATGAACACCAGTAACGCACTTTTCACGACCCCTTTCGACTGCAACACCGACTTCATCGATCTTGCCGACAATTGCCAACGCTATTGCGAAGCGCTGGTGGAAGAGACCAATCCCGCGAGAAAAATAGCCCTCTGCGGTCGTCTTGCCTCGACTTTTGCCCTGCTCCGCCCAATGCTGCTGGAGCCTATCCCTGAGCACTTACAGGGACGGAGGCTGGAATCGCGTTGCTGGGTTGAGGTGGTTTTCTCCCTCTCCCTGTGGGAGAGGGCCGGGGTGAGGGCATCATACCGCACCTGTTTTATATTTATAAACAGGACGTTAATTATGAATAACCAGGAAAAATTACGCATCTCAACGACGCCACGCGCATTACCTTCACCCAAAAGGGGCTTCTTTAAGCGCCCACTGCCCCGGCGTTTTACCGGTCCACGCGCTGAAAACCTCAATGAATGCGCTGACGCTGTTGTAGCCGCAGGACAGCGCAATCCATCCCACCGGCTTCCCCGCGGCCAGCCACTCCATTGCCTGCATTACCCGCGCCAGTTGCCGCCAGTTAACGAAGTTCATTCCGGTCTGGGCACGAAAACGACGGTTGAACGTACGCACGCTCATCCCCGCCTGGCGGGCATGGTTCTCAACCGTCTGATTATCATCGACAAACTGCAGCAAATGCCTGACCACGTCCTTCAGACGCGGATCCGTCGGCACGGGCAGAGTAAAGTGCACCTGGGGTGCCACGGCAAGCTCATCCAGCAGCAGGGTGAGCTTTCGCGGATCGTACTCGCTTTCAGCAACGCTTAAGCGGGAAAACAGTGCATGGGTAAGATCGTCGGGCTCGAACAGGGCGGGCACATCGGGAAGCCTTGCGCAGCAGGCGGGGTCAAGATAGATGGCGCTGCCTTCTATCGCGCTTTCAGAAAAGGCGGCGTGCTGATTGCCAGGCGGGATCCAGCCGATGTGTTTTGCCGGTACGACCGAGCGCCCCCGCTGCGACTCAATCACCAGCAGACCCGTTGCAATGCGCCACAGCTGCCCAGCGCGATGGCTGTGCCAGGGGGTTCGGTACCCGCCAGGATGAAGGAGCGTCTCAGTACTGACCATATCATTTTGACCGAAAATCGTTATTCATCGGCGTATTACAGAAACTGCGTCTTCGGCTGTCAAGGATAATGGCGACTAAACCACATAAGGAGCCCTTAATGAGCATAATCACATCCCTGATAGCCGACACCGACAACGCCGCGCAGCGCGAAAAGATGGCGTGCCTGTTAACCCGCTTATTCAACGGCGATATCGATCCGGCAGAGGTCTTTACGCCCGATTACCAGCAGGTTACGGACGGTCACACGCTTGATTACCGGGGATTTATCCAGCACCTGAGCCACGTCAGCTCGCAGACTCGCACGATCGCCTTTACCGTGGCGGAGATAGCCTGTCATAACGAACTTCTGGCTGACCGGCATATCGTGACGGTCACGTATCCTGGCGGTCGTCAGGCAGAGATCGAGGTTTACCTGTTTGCCGCGCTGCGTGAAGGGAAAATCTGGCGGATCCATGAAGTCACGCGGGCCCTCAGCGGCGATGCTTCAGATCGCACGCTGGCCCATGCGACAGAGTAACGTCACTCCGCCGGGCGCGGTACGCTACGGTTATATACCTCAACATAACGCGCAAATTTCCCGATAAACACGCCCGCAAATACCCCGCCTGAGATAATCGCCAGCGCGCTCATGGCGGGTTGCTGCATTGTATGGGGAGAGATGGCGCTCATCACGCCCAGCACATACTTCACCGCGAACGCCAGCATCATAAACGGCAGCGCGGTGTAGTCTGCCTGACGGTAGAGGCTGCGCGGTGCCTCAGCTCGGGTGATAGCCGCCTGCTTAATCAGGAAGTACCCCAGTGCCGCACCGGCAAGGATCCCCGCCGTCCACAATGCAACAGTCGCAGGAGTCAGCGTGCGATAGACCACCAGATCGTAAATATCCCAGATAAGAAAAATGCCCGGAATGATAGCAAGCCGCTCCAGCGTCACGGTGGCGGGCTTGCGGGCTTTAATGCCGCGGTAGATAAGGAAGATAAACAGCACCCACACCCAGGCGGGTGTGTGCGTAACGACACCGAGCAGAAATTCAAACATGGAGATCACCATGGACGATCGCGGCTCCTGCCGCCCTGAACGCGTATTGCGCATAACGGCAGGAACGCCATTATGCGCAGGTCTTTTACAGCGATTTTTTCAGGCGACGAACCGCCTCTTTCAGCTCTTCATCCGTTGGCGTGACAAACGACATACGCAGCGTCGAATGGTCTGGCTCATTGCAGTAGAAAAATTCGCCCGGCACAAATACTACGCCGTTACTTAACGTCTTTTCCAGCCAGCGCGTGGTATTACTACCATTTTTCATATTCGCCCACAGGAACATGCCGCCCTTCGGCTTGTGGAACGACATCACATCGCCCAGCTCGGCTTCCAGTTCGTTGGCGAACGTCTGGTACTTCTGACGATAGGCTTCGCGGATCATTTTGATCTGCCCGGCCAGACGCCCGGTTTTCAGGTATTCGTAAGTCATCAGCTGCGACAGCGTGCTGGTGTGCAGATCGGTGGTTTGCTTCAGGTTCACCACCGCACGCTTCAACCACTCCGGCACCAGCACCCAGCCCACACGGGTGCCCGGCGCGAGAATTTTAGAGAAGGTTGAGGTATACACCACGTTCTCTTCGTTGCCGATATCTTTGGCATGGGCAATTAACGGGCGGAAAACTTCGTCGGTGTAATTAATTTCACTGTACGGATCGTCTTCGATAATCACGAAGTCATAGCGCTTCGAGAGTTCCACCAGCTGTTTACGGCGCGCCTCAGACAGCGTAACGCCACCCGGGTTACCAAATGTCGGCACAATATAAACCGCTTTGATGGGTTTATTTGCCACCAGGGCTTCGAGTTCATCCACTTTCATGCCGTCGCCATCGGTGCCAACGGATTCGAAATTCGCCTGCGCCAGACCAAAGACCTGCAGCGCAGCAAGATAGGTTGGGCGTTCGACGACGACGGTATCGCCCGGATTAATTAACGCGCGCGCCAGCACGTCAAGGGATTGTTGTGAACCGGAGGTCACGACCACATCATCCGCTTTGCAGCGGATCCCGCGCCCTTCGCAGATGCGCTGAATCTCTTCCCGCAGTCCCGGCACACCCTCGGTCAGACCATACTGGAAGGCTTCACCAAAATGCTGCGACAGTACGGCATCAGCGGCGATTTTCAGGCCTTCGTGATCGAACAAAGCCGGGTTAGGAATACCCCCACCCAGCGAAATGACGCCTGCCATTTTGCTATGTTTTAATAATTCACGGATGGCGGAAGATTGCAGGCCCTGCGCGCTGCTGGCGAGTTTGTTTGCAGACATTCTTTGATTACCTTCTTTTTTATATTGTGCCCAATCTTAGCAGAATATGAGCAATAAATTCCGTTAGCTTCGGGAGGGGACGTAAATCCTGACGCCACAGTAAATGCACCGGCCTCGGCGCGGGTGTAAACGGCTCCAGAACCCGAACCAGCCTGCCGCTTGCCAGCTCTTCCGCCACCAGCACCTCCGGCTGCAGAAGCAGCCCTGCCCCGGCGCGCGCCGCCATGCGTAAGCCGTAGCCGTCGTTGCATCGTAAAATGGCATCGCGCTTCCAGCGCACTTCGCCCTCCACACCCGGTAACCGCCATTCGTTGCGCGCGGTCCATACCGTGTGGGAAAGGCAGAGATGGTCCACCAGATCGGCTGGCGTTTGCGGCGTACCGTGGCGCGTCAGATAATCCGGCGACGCGCAGATCACCATGTTGTAAGGGCACAGGTATTTCGCCACCAGATCGTCATTGCGAATATCACCAATGCGAATGGCCAGATCGACCCCCTCTTCCACCAGATCCACCATCCGGTTGGTGAGATCCAGTTCGATACGCACTGCCGGATAGCGCTGCAGAAAGGTGGCGGTCAGCGGCGCGATAACGCAGCCGCCAAACGACGTAGGTGCCGTCACGCGCAGGGTGCCCGCTGGTGCGGCGCGCAGACGTTCCACTGCGCTTTCGGCAATGGCCACCTGCTCCAGCACCCGCTTCGCCTCGTCATAATAGACCCGCCCGGCGTCGGTCAGGCTTTGACGTCGCGTATTGCGCTCCAGCAGACGGGTGCCAAGCTCGGATTCCAGCAGCGCAATGTACTTCCCCACCATCACCGACGACATATCCAGCCGGGAGGCCGCCCCGGTAAAACTGCCGCTTTCCACTACGGCGATAAAGGTTTCCATGCCGCGAAGCTTATCCATATTACAAACCTCTGGTTAGCAATCTTCTAACTTTAGCCCAGTTTATCCGACTTTTAATTTATTAAAGAATGAAGACTCACAACATGAGGAGTCGGCTATGAAAATCATCATTATCGGTGCCAGCGGTACGGTCGGTCGCGCAGTAACGGAGGCGCTCAGTCGCCGCCACGAAGTGATCCGCGTGGGCCGCACGCAGGGCGATGAGCAGGTGGATATTACGTCACAGGCGAGCGTGCAGGCGCTGTTTGAGAAGGTCGGTCGTGTGGATGCGATTGTCTCCGCCAGCGGCGGGTTGTACTTTGGCCCCCTCACCACCATGAAAGACAGCGATTTCAATCAGGGGTTACAGGATAAACTGCTCGGACAGGTGCGCCTGGCGCTGACCGGCCAGCACTACCTGAACGATGGCGGCTCCATTACCCTGATTAGCGGGATTGTGGCGCACGAGCCCATCGCGCAGGGCGTCAATGCCACCACGGTGAATGCCGCGCTGGAAGGGTTTGTTCGCGCTGCCGCCTGCGAGCTGCCGCGCGGGATCCGCATCAACCTGATAAGCCCGACGGTCCTCACCGAATCGGTCGAAACGTACGACGGCTTCTTCCCAGGCTTTGAAAGCGTGCCGGCCGCCACCGTGGCGCAAGCCTATCGCCGTAGCGTGGAAGGGGTGCAGACCGGGCGGGTGTATAAGGTGGGTTACTGAAGCAGGAAAGGGGCGAGGAACGCTCGCCCCGTCACGATCAGAGCCTGCTTCGGATTTTCTCCACCATAGCGGTGGTTGAGATCCCGTAGCGGTCGTGCAGGGTTGGCAGCGCCCCCGCATCAAGGAACGCGTCCGGCAGTGCGACGGTATCAAAATCCACGTTCACGCGGTTGCGCATTAACAGCGACGCGACGGCCTCACACAGCCCGCCAACGCTGCTGTGGTTTTCCGCCACAATAACCAGCCGTCCCGGTTTCGCGGCCTGCGCCAGAATGGTCTCCTCATCCAGCGGTTTAATGGTGGGCGAGTGCAGTACCGCCACGCTGACGTTATCCTTACGCAGCTGCTTTGCTGCCTCCAGCGCGCGCATGGTCATTAGCCCTGAGGCGATGATCAGGACGTCGCTCCCCTCTTCCAGCAGCGCGGCTTTGCCCAGCGTAAACTGGTAATTGTACTGGTCCAGCACCACCGGCACCTTGCCGCGCAGCAGTCGCATATACACCGGCCCATTGTGCGCCGCGATCGCCGGTACAGCCTGTTCGGTGTCTATCGCGTCGCAGGGATCGATGATGGTCATCCCCGGAATACCGCGCATAATCGCAATATCTTCCGTCGCCTGGTGGCTCGGACCGTAGCCCGTGGTTAACCCCGGCAGTGCAGCGCATATCTTCACGTTGAGATGCTCTTCGGCGATAACCTGATGAATAAAATCGTAGGCACGACGGGTGGCAAAGACCGCATATGTCGTGGCGAAGGGAATAAACCCCTCTTTTGCCATTCCCCCGGCCGCGCCCATCAAGAGTTGCTCCGCCATCCCCATCTGGAAGAAACGTTCCGGATACGCCTGGGCAAAGATATGCAGATCGGTATATTTCGACAAATCCGCCGTCATACCGACAACTTCCGGGCGCTGTTCCGCCAGCTTCACCAGCGCATGGCCGAACGGTGCAGAGCGCGTCTCCTGGCCGTCTTCCGCAATAGAGGCAATCATGGCCGACGTGGTTAAACGCGGTTTTTTCTCCGTTATCTGGCTCATTACAGCACTCCTTCAGGTTTGTTGGCATCCAGCACGGCGAGTGCCTTTTGCCACTCGTCAGCATCCACGCGAATAAAATGGTTCTTGTCACGTTGTTCGAGGAAAGGCACACCTTTGCCCATCAGCGTGTCGCACAAAATGACGCGTGGCTGGTTTTCCGGATAGCGTCTGGCGTTATCAAACGCCGCCACCAGCGCAGGGACATCGTTGCCATTTACGCGCTGCACATACCAGCCGAACGAGGTCCATTTATCTTCCAGCGGCTCAAAGCCAAGGATCTTGTGCGAATTGCCGTCTGCCTGCTGGCGGTTAATGTCCACCAGCACGATCAGGTTCGACAGGCCATGGTGCGCTGCAGACATAGCCGCTTCCCAGGTTGATCCTTCGTCAAGCTCACCGTCCGACATGGAGTTAACGACCCATGCCGCGCTCTGCTTGTGCTTCAGCCCCAGCGCCATGCCGACCCCAATACTTAACCCCTGTCCCAGCGAACCACCGGAGATCTCCATGCCCGGCGTGTAAGTTGCCATACCGGACATTGGCAGGCGGCTGTCGTCCGAGCCGTAGGTCTCCAGCTCCTCTTCAGGAATGATCCCGGCTTCAATCAGAGCGGCATAACAGGCAATGGCGTAATGACCGTGGGAAAGCAGAAAACGGTCACGACCTTCCCACTCCGGCTCGTCCGGCTTGAGGTTCATACCGTGGGTAAACGCGGTGGCCAGTACGTCGGCATAGCCCAGCGCCTGCCCGATGTAGCCCTGCCCCTGCACTTCGCCCATGCGCAGCGCATAGCGGCGAATACGCCATGCCGCCGCGGCAACCTGTTGAACTGTGGTATCCGTCATCGTCGAGTCTCCTTAATGGATCAGCATGCCGCCGTTCACGTCGAGCGTGATACCGGTGGAGTAAGACGAAAGGTCGCTGCCAAGGAACAGCGCGGCGCGGGCAATATCCTGCGCGTCGCCGAGGCGGTTAAGCGGAATGCCCGCCAGGATGGCGGTTTTCATCTCATCGCTCAGCTTGCCTGCGGTGATGTCCGTCTGGATAAGGCCGGGTGTAATGCAGTTTACGCGTACGTTATCCGGCCCCAGTTCGCGGGCCATCGCTTTCGCCAGGCCCAGCACACCTGCTTTAGCCGCGCTGTAGTGGGGGCCGCCAAAAATACCGCCACCGCGCTGTGCTGATACCGATGAAATGCAGACAATGCTGCCCGACTTCTGCGCGCGCATGGTGGGGATCACCGCCTGAGACATCAGCAGCGTGCCGCGCAGGCTGACGTCCAACACCGCGTCGTAATTCTCGCGTTTAATATCCATCAGCTTAATCGGCTGAGTAATTCCGGCGTTATTCACCAGAATATCGATGCGCCCGTATTTTCCCAGCACCTGCTCAATGGCGGCATTGACCTGTAATTCATTGCTGACGTTCGCCGCAAGGCCCAGATGCTCTTCACCCAGATTCGCCGCCGCTGCCCGACTGGCCTCAGCATCTAAATCGATAATCACTACCTTCGCACCCTGCCCGGCATATAATTTAGCCGTGGCAAAACCCAAACCGCGTACAGAAGCCGCGCCGGTAATAACGGCGACTTTATCTTTCAGTAGCATATATTTACTCCACTATGGTAAAAGGAATTTATTTTTTATTTCGGTTCATCCAGCAACA
This sequence comes from Enterobacter cloacae complex sp. 309I3, assembly GCF_050031595.1. Taxonomy (NCBI): domain Bacteria; kingdom Pseudomonadati; phylum Pseudomonadota; class Gammaproteobacteria; order Enterobacterales; family Enterobacteriaceae; genus Enterobacter; species Enterobacter cloacae complex sp. 309I3. Next base: position 3,813,740 of record NZ_JBLGWI010000001.1, read on the forward strand.
TAATCACAAATAGGCCAATCGCTGCACAAACACCGAAATAAATAAATACAGAGTTAAAACTTCCTGTTTTATCCAGCAGAAAACCCGCCAGCATCGGGGAAACAAATCCGCCGAGATTTCCGCCGCTATTGATAATTGACGCAGCTATCGGATAGGTTTTACTGTCCGCAACGGCCATACCGTAAGCCGTAAAAGCAGGCCAGCCGATATTCAGACAGAGGCCGACAAAAAACAGCCCCACGCAAACCGCAACGGTGCTTTGCGGAATATTCAGCATGATGACCATCATTAACACGGTGCTGATGGCGGTAAACATCATGGTCGGTTTACGCCGACGGCCGAGCAGTTTGTCGGATACGTAACCGCCAAAAATCGCCCCGATAAATCCGCCGATGCACGGCATACTGGCGACCAGCCCCATGCTCATAAACGTAAAGCCTTTCTCTTTCACCAGATAGAGCGGGATCCACGTCAACAGGCCATACAGCACGCTGACCATCATGAAATAGGCCAGACAGTCGCCGAGGATATTCTTCGAAGTAAACAGCCCTTTTACCGTGCTCACCGGGGCTAAGTCCCGCACGCGAATCAGGCGGTCAAGGCGCGCAAAGCCCGGTGAAATCACGATGTTTTCCCGTCTGGCGTCCGGCGTCTCCTGACCCACAGTAATGGTCTCCAGTTCGGCTTTAGAGACGAATGCGCTCTCTGATGGTCTGGTGCGCACCAGCAGATACCACAGAACGGCAATGACCAGACCGGGGATCGCGAAGGAGAAGAAGACCCAACGCCAGCCCCACGTCATGGCGATCCACACCGCCAGCGGCGGCACGAGGATCGGCGCGAACATGGTGGCCGCGATGTAGACGCCGGTGGCGGTGGCCTTCTCCCTGGGTGGAAACCAGTTATTGATGGTGGAGGCCAGCCCGACGGGGCACGGCCCCTCCGTTAACCCCAGCCCCAGACGAATAAACTTCAGCCCAAGAACCGAGGTTGCCGTGCCCATCAGCCAGGTAAACGCCGAGAAGCCGAATATCGACAGCGCCACCATGCCGCGAATACCCTTTTTGGCGATAAAAAAGCCCGCTGGAATTTGGCTCAATGCGTACCCCAAAAAGAACATACTGGCGATGGCACCGGCTTCGAAATTATTAATATGAAACTCATCAATGATAAAGGGCAGTACTGCACCAATATTTGTTCGGTCAGCATAGTTAATGGCATACACAATAAAAATTAATGCCAGCACAACGAAACGGTAATTGGTTTTTTTAGTGTTTATGTAGGGGACAGCATGTTCTATACGAGACATAACTTACCTCATTATTCGAACAACGTGAGTCGTTTTATTTTTACGTTCAAGGTCAATATATCGGCTCATGAATGAAACACCATTCAATAAACCTCATTTATTGCTGAGATAAATTTGATTCGCGATACAGCTCAAAAAAATAACCTCGGGATAAAATTGCCCGCATGTCATCTCAATGTTATGTTTTTTATCAATAAACATGACAGGAGTAGGCTATGTCCGCGCAGGATCGCCAGACGTTATCACTGCCCTCGCTCAGAAATTTGCAGGCATTCATCGCCGTCGCTAACGCATTGAGCATCCATCAGGCGGCCGAACAGCTCAACGTCACCCCCTCCGCGGTCAGCCATCAGATCGCGTCGCTGGAGTCGTGGATGGGCAAGAAATTATTCATCCGCAGCGGCAAAGGGGTTCAGCTCACCCCAACGGGAGAAAAATATCTGCGGGAGGTCTCGGCGGCGATGAGCGCCATCGGACGCGCCACCGATCAGATCGTCAAAGAGAAAGATAACGCCGTGCTTCGGGTGCACTCCTCGCCCACCTTCGGGTTGTCATGGCTGTTGCGCCGCCTGGGTAAGTTTCGCGCCGAATATCCCGATATCACCATCAATCTCACCTGCTCCTATGAGAATCTGCAATTCGCCAGAGATAATATTGATATTGATATCCGCCACGGTATCCCGGACTGGGATGCTTACCGGGTGATGACCATAAAAAACGACACGCTGGTGGTGCTGGCCTCGCCGGAGTATGCGCAAAAACACCCCATCAGCACACCCACCGATCTGCTGCAACAGTCACTCATCTCGTCCACCAGCACTCTGGTGAACTGGGAAAAATGGTTCGCCTGGCACAATATCGACAGGCCCTGGCTCAACTTCAGCCTCAGCTTTGACCGCTCCTATATGAGCTTTGAAGCGGCGCGCATGGGGCTGGGATTTATCCTTGAGAGCAAAATGATGGCGACAGACCACCTGAAAGATGGCTCACTGGTGCAGGTACTGCCGGATGAGATGGGGATCGCCATTAACGCGCATCATCTGGTAATGCCGCATATGCATGAACGCGCGTGGAAGATCCAGCAGTTCGTTGAGTGGATTGACCGGGAGCTGCGGCTGTCGGGTTATCATCTGTAACGTCGGGTGGCGGCTTCGCCTTACCCGACCTACAAAATCTGCGGCCTGTTGCCCTCACCCCAACCCTCTCCCACCGGGAGAGGGAAAAATGCACATTAACCCACCGTGCCCCAGACAAGGTTCCCCTTATGGAAGGTCGCGGTGCGCGGTGAAATGCGCGCCACCGCCTCGGCGGAACAGGAGGCGTCCACCAGCACAAAGCTGGCGTCGTCCTGCGCTTTCGGCCAGACGCGTTCACCTTTGTCGTTCAGCGGCAGCACGTCACCGGTCGCAATACCTAAAGCGCGGGACAGCGTCTGCTCATTAGGGCGGATATAGAGCTGGGCGTAGAGATTCGCTTTTTCCAGCATGTCCCCCAGGCCGTACGGAGACCAGTGGTCGATCACGCTGTCGGTGCCCGTCATGACAAACACGCCTTTATCGCGTAACTGCTTCAGCGGCATGTGCAGGGTGCCGATGGGTACGGTGGAGGCGATAGTCACCTGCTGCGCCGCCATGCGGGTGGCAATCTCGTCCACCTGCTGCTCGTTGAGCGTGGCCAGCGCAAAGGCGTGGCTGATGGTCAGTTTGCCCTTCAGTTGCGGGGTTTTCTCCACGGTTTCGACCATGTAGTTCACCGCCGCCACGCCCGCCGGGCTGGTTTCGTGCAGGTGAATATCCACCCCTTTGTCATAATCCAGCGCAATCTGGAACATGGTGTCTAGAGATTTCTCCATCGCCCCGTCAACGTTGGTTGGATCCAGCCCGCCCACGTAGTGCGCCCCGGCCTGCATCGCCTCGCGCATCAGCTTTTCGGAATTCGACAGCAGCAGGCCGTGCTGTGGAAACGCCACGATCTTGCAGTCAAATCCGGGCTTGCGACGCGCCAGCACCGCCTGCAGGTTCTCGAGATTCTTCAGGCCCGAGACCGGCTCAATATTGCAGTGGCTGCGGGCGAGGGTGGAGCCTTTCGACTGGATCAAATCGATCAGCTTTTCGGCGCGCTCCTGGGTATAAGGCTGAAGTTCGGGGAGCAGCTTCTGCTCAAGGCGGATCATATCCTGAATGGTGGTACCCGCCGGGCGGTTGAGCGAACGCCACGGGCCGCCGTAGAAGGTTTTATCCAGGTGAATGTGCATATCGCGCATCGCCGGGAGCATCAGCTTGCCGCCTGCGTCATAGTGCGGCAGGGTGGCGTCCGCGTGACTTTTGTTATCCCGCAGGGCGACAATTTTCCCGTCTTTGATCTCCAGCGTTTTCAGCTCGGTGCGGGTGCTGGTCGCCACGCCGCCGTCGACGTTAAATCCGGCCTCCAGCAGCACGTTGTCCAGGTAGTAGTGTTTAGCGGTGATGTTCATCGGTTTGCCCGTCTCGCAGGTTGGTTTTGCGGAATCGGCAGCATACGCGACGGAGCCAGTCGCGCCAAACAGCGCGCAGGCGGTGACCATTTTGCCGCTCTGGCTGATGAATTCACGGCGGCTTTTATTTTCACTCATCTTATCTTCCTTCATTAACAATATGGGTACCGGTTTCCCCGCGCAGCGCGGCGGGCAGGCAGTCTGGCGAGGTGATGATCACGCGCTTGCCGCCATGGCGTAAAAATTCCAGCGAGGCGACGATTTTGGGCAGCATGCTGCCCGCCGGGAAATGGCCCTCGTCTTTGTAACGGGTCATCTGCGCCACGCTCACCGTGTCCAGCGCCTGCTGATTCGGCTTGCCAAAGTGGATGCACACTTTTTCGACCCCGGTGGTGATCACCAGTACGTCGGCGCGGATCTCGCGCGCCAGCAGCGCGGTGGAGAGATCTTTATCAATCACCGCGTCAACGCTCTGGTAATCGCCCTGCTCAGTGCGCACCACCGGAATACCGCCGCCGCCCGCGCCAATTACCACAAAGCCTTTTTGCGTCAGGGTCTTGATGGCATCGGCTTCAACAATGCGTAACGGCTGCGGCGACGCCACCACGCGACGATAGCCCCGACCAGAATCCTCAACAAAGTGCCAGTCCGGATGCGCCTGCTGCAGTTCATCGCGCTGCGCTTCGCTGAAGAACGCGCCGATGGGCTTGGTCGGGTGGCTAAAGCCCGGATCGTTTTTATCCACCTCCACCTGAGTGACAACGGTGACCGCTTTTTGCTCACCGCGCGCAGACAGGCGGTTGTTAAGCGCCTGCTGGATCAGGTAGCCGATACCGCCCTGCGTATCCGCCACGCAGTTAGCCAGCGGCGTGAGCGGCAGTCCCTCCCTCTCGTGGGCAATTTCAGCGCGGCGGAGATCCAGCCCCACCTGGGGGCCGTTGCCGTGGGTAAGCACGATGTCATAGTCCGAGGCCAGCATCTCCAGCACCGACTCTGCCACCGCCTTTACCGCCTGCGCCTGATGTTCAACCGACTGGCTGGCGTTATCTTTGATAATGCTGTTGCCGCCGATGGCGACGACCATAAGCTCTTTCATTTTGTTTCCTTTAGAAGGTGCGTTCTGGTGCCCTCACCCCGGCCCTCTCCCACAGGGAGAGGGGGATTAACAGAGATATCCAGCACATGCTTCACCACAAACATGCCGCCCATCATCAGATACGCCGTCACAAACATCAGCGAACTGCCTTCGGCAAAGCCCACCACCGGGGCGTGGATCACGCCAAACAGCGCCAGCAGCGCGCCACCGGCGGCGGCAATGGCCCCGCGCAGCGGTTTGTTGATAATGGCGAAGATGGCGATGCAGCCCCACAGCATGCTGGCGAGCGGTGCGCCGCTGCCCAGATGCACCAGCCCCTCGTAGTAGATCCCTTTACTGTGCAGCACGTCGGTGCCGATTTTCGCCGCGCTGGTGCCCGCCGCGCCCATCACGCTGTTCATCATGGTCAACGCCCAGTTGGCGATCCACGGGAACAGGCAGATGAAAATCACGGGCACCTCCACTTTGGGCGTTTCCCTCACGACCTGGTTGGCGGTGACAACGCCGATAAACACCAGGATCGGCACGATGGCGGTCATCGGAATGATGGCGAGCATAAACGCCCCCAGCCCGAACAGCGGCACGATAAACATGGTCACGCCGGAGGCCAGCGTGTAGCCGATGCTGGCGCCCATCGCTTTCCAGCCCGCATGACCCACATAGACCGTCACCGGGAACGGATTGCCCATCAGGCAGCCGAGCATGGAGGCCAGGCCGTTCGCCAGCATTACCTTGCGGGTCGGGTACTCGTCTCCCGCCGCGTGGGCGCTTTCAATGTTTTCCAGGTCGAAGATGTAGTTCGCCAGCCCCAGCGGCACGGCAGACGCCAGGTACGGCAGCGCGTGCGGCAAGCCCTGCAGGAAACCTTCTACATGGACTTCGGGCGGGTTAAAGCCGAAAGAGGACATCGAGGCTTTGATTGCCTCCGGGCTTTGCAGGCCGGAGATCCACGCTAACACCGTGCCAGCAATCAACAACAGCAGACCGGTCGGGATCCTGGCGAAGATCGGTTTTTTGCCGAACCAGTTAATGAAGATCAGCAGCAGCACGATGAACGACACGGTGGGCGCTTCAAACGCCTGCAGCATCGGGTTCATCGCCAGCAGCAACAGACCCAGGCCCGACAGACACGAGAGCAGCACGGTACGCGGGATCATCTTGCGGATGGTCTCCCCCAGGAAAGAGCCGCCCGCCAGAATCATCGCCTCGACAAAGCACCACACCAGACCGATCTGAATGGCAAAATCCGCGTCACCGGTTTGCTGGTAGACCGGCATCAGGACCAGAAAGGTGACGGTAAAAATCGACGGCGCGCTCGGGCCAGACGGCAGCGCGGTGACGTCCGTTCGTCCGGTGGCGCGCGCCATCTGCAGGCCAAACCATGCGTAACAGACGCTCGCCACCAGCACCGCCAGCCCGAAGGCCGGTGCGATGCGTCCATAAACAATCTCCTTCGGGATGCCGACGACAAAAATGAGCAACCCCATCATGGTCAGCAAATTGGTCAGGTTGTTGGTCATCAGCCCGAAATATGCCGCCCAGTCACCTCTTTTCCACTCCAGTTTCATGTTTTTCATGGATGCTTGCCTTATAAAAAGTAGCGATCGCGGAAGGTCAACAGCGCCTTTTCAAAACAGCTAAACGGCGGGTGCACAATGCCCGCGCCAATCATGCCAATACCGGCGTTTTTGTGGGCAATGGCGGTGTTAATGACCGGCAGAATGCCGCTGCCTGCGACTCGGGTGATGTCGATAGCGGTTGGAATGCCCATAAACGACAGCAGCGGAATGGTGACGTTCGGGTTTTCACCGAGGGTGATTTCGCGCATCTGGCGGGAGAAGTCGATGGCTTCTTCCACCGTACCGCCCACCAGCGCGACAATCGCCGGGGCCGTCGCCATCGCAAAGCCACCGATACCGTAGGTTTCCGTGATGGCGCTGTCGCCGATATCCAGCCCGGAGTCTTCCGGCTTGTAACCCGCGAACATCGGGCCAATCACCTGCTGCGCCGGGCCGGTGAACCACTGCCCTGGCAGGCCAGAGACGCGCAGACCAAACTCGTAACCGTTACGCGCCATGGTGGTGACCACGGTGCTGTACTCAATGCCGTGGGCGGCGTCCAGCGCGGCCTTACACATCGCCATCCACGTCGGGCCGGAGAAGTAGTCGCTGCTGGCGACAAACTCAAATACCTCGCGCTGCTGCGCCACCGGATAACCCGCCTGGATCAGCCCCGGCGTCAGCGCCTGGATCAGCAGTGTGGTGCCCGCGTTGTTGCGGTTGTGGCATTCGTCACCCATGTGCAGCGCCTGGGCCAGCATCAGGCGCAGATCGATTTCGCCGATAATCTTCATGGCGTCGCGCAGCATCGGGCCAAGCACATCGCGCATCCAGTTCAGACGGTCAATGACGCTCTGGTCGTTGGCGCCCATGCGCAGGATCTTCGCCATCTGCTCGCTGAGGTTGGTGTAGGCGCGGTTGCCGTAGGTTTTATTCTCAACGATATGCATAAACATCGACGCGGAGGTGACGCCCGCCATCGAGCCCACGCAGTCGTGCTCGTGGCACGGCGAGAAGGTGATGTCGCCTGAAGCCGCCAGCCTTGCCGCCTCCTCCAGATCGTTCGCCAGCCCTTCAAACACCAGCGCGCCGGTGACAGCGCCTTTCATCGCGCCACACATATTTTCCCAGCTCACCGGAGGACCGGCATGCAGAATGGTGGTACGGGTCATCCCCGGCACAACGTTAATCGCCTGGTCGTACCCCACCAGCACCGGGTGGGACTGAATGATGCGCTCCAGCGCAATCTTGTTGGCGGCAGCGATCTTCTCTGCAAGCGGCTCCGCGGCCAGCTGGTCGAGCGCTTCGACGATCTGCATATTGCCCTGCCCCGGCGGTGCCCAGTCGAGCTGGGTGACGGGGACGTGCTGTTTTTTAAGATCGTCACTGAACAGCGCAATACCGACGTTAATGACGTTCAGCGGTTGGTTGAATAAGGTGGTCATCAGGCGTTCTCCCCTTTGCAGACAAATTCGCGTGCCAGTAATCCGGTGTTAGTACTGCTGCTGGCCCAGATCACGCCGGCATCGGTCAAAAGCTGACACTGCTGCGCCAGCGACTGGGGATCCTGGTCGGTGCCCAACACATAGCCGAGGATCTCCAGCGGACGGTTATCGGCTTTCGCAATCGCCTGCGCCTCTTTAATGGCATCGAGCATCACGCCGACCGGATCCTCATGCGCGCCAAAGCCCAGCACGAAGTCCATCACAATTACGCCCACTTCCGGATCGCGCGCCTCCTGCAGCAGGCGGCTGATGCGGTTGGTCGGGTCGATCATCGGGTGCGGTTTGCCGTTGGTGAAATCGTCATCCCCAAAATCGAGGAAGGTGTGAGCCTGGCTGACGTTAATGTCGCGCAGGCGTTTCGCCGGATCGGGCTGAATGTTGCTGTAGACGTCGTCGTACTTCTCAAGCGCGGCGAACATCGCTTCATCACACAGGGTGCCGCCACAGAACAGACCGCGAATGTATTTCTGCTGCGGAGTGAGACGGGCGCGCACCTCTTCAATCAGGGGCCAGTTGAGCGGATGCAGGTTAAGGGACGCTTTGTTGATACCGGTGAGCAGCACGGCCTTCAGGGCCGCTTCTTTGGTGCCGCGGGCGAACTGCAGACCGTCTTCATCGGCGGGCGGTTCGTTGCGTCCAAGGAAGCAGGCGATGACCGGTTTGCGACAGGCCCGGGCACGCGCCAACACCTTTTCTGCCACCGCTGGCGCTGGCGGTTTGGAGATCAGCGCGATGACCTGGGTGGCATCGTCGGCCTCCAGCATGTCGATGGCGTCGAGCATCATCAGACCACCGATTTTTTCACTGAGATCGCGCCCGCCGGTGCCAATCAGCTGCGATACCCCGCCGCCAAATTCATGAATGCGCACGCTCAGCTCCTGGCTACCGGTGCCGGACGCCCCGACAATGCCTATCGACCCGCGGCGTACGGCGTTGGCGAAGCACAGTCCTGCGCCGTTGATGATGGCAGTGCCGCAGTCTGGCCCCATCATCAGCAGCCTTTTCTGGTGCGCCAGCTGCTTGAGCGCCAGCTCATCGTCGAGGGAGACGTTATCGGAAAAGAGCATCACGTTGAGATCGTTTTCAAGCGCCTTGCGCGCTTCGCGTGCCGCAAACATGCCGTTTACTGAAATCACCGCCAGGTTGCTGTCGGGACGATGGGCTTTCGCGCTGGCCAGAGTCGCGTAGCGTGCTTCATGGGTGCCCGCGCTCTCTTTTCGGTTAAATAACGCTTCAATCGCCGCCAGGGTTTCATCATTAGCCGCATCGCCTTTAATGACGATCATCAGATCGCCGTTTTTCGCATCCTCTAATTCCGGCGTTAACAGCCCGAGATTTTTTAATACGCCTTTGTTCATTTCCGTCGCCATCGCTACAAAGGCCTGCTCAACGCCCGGCAATTTATTGGCTTTGGTGGAAACGGACATTAATGAGACGGAGTCAAAATACGTGTTCTTTTTAATCACGATTTTTGTGGGCATTATTTTCTCCTGAATGCGGATAAAAGGGGGCCGCCGTCGTGCAAAATGCACGTCGGAAAAATACGTTTGAAATGGGGGCCAGCCGGAAACAGGCTGGCCGAATAAATTACGCGCCCGCCGCCAGCAGCAGATCAGCTATCGCGTGGTAGCCTTTTTCCCGCGCCAGTTCGAGCGGGGTTTTACCGTATTTATCGGTCATGTGCGGATTCGCACCGTGGTCCAGCAGCAGCTTCACGATCGCCTGCTGTTTCGGGCCGCCGTCATTCAGGACAATGGCTTCCAGCAGCGGCGTCCAGCCGACAAAGTTGGTGTGATTAACGTTGATATCGGTCTTTTCCAGCAGCTCGCGGACAACCTCCACATGCCCTTTCTCACTGGCGGGCGTAATCCCCACTCCGCCGAAGCGCGTCAGGCGGTCCAGATCCGGGTTGGCGGGCAGAACAAGCCGCAGCAGGGTTAAATCATTGGTCAGGCAGCTTATCAGGAAGGGGTTAAAACAGGTCTGGTCCTGTTTATCTATATCCGCACCGGCGTCAATTAATAACGCGACACAGGGGTAATGTTTTTTCAGGCTGGCAATAACAATGGCGGTTCTTTTCTGACGGTTGGTGGCGTTAATATCGACACCTTTCTCAAGGCAGGCTTTTAGCGCGTCGACATTACCCTGCTCTGCCGCCAGTAAAAATTCCGTCACAAGTTCGTTCGCAGACATACAGACTCCCGATGGTGTGTTGCTGATGACCTGAGAATAGCAACAGCCCTTTCAGAAAAGAATCCGCTTAAAAATCATTCATCGACAGTCAATTCATTGTTGAGTTAAATTCAACGGTTCAGCCAAAACGTGCGTCTGTGCAACCTTTTTCTTATGGGTAAGCGTTTTTTCAGGCCATTCACGGCATTTTGCTTATGACCAAAGAAGCCTTGCATAACAAGGCCTGTAGCTAAACATCAGAACTGTGACCGCCGTCAAATGCGTTGTTGCGCCGCTGTTAAAATATGTTCAAAACTGATGGTAACCCGGAGCCGTAATATGAATTCCATCTTTACTGAAGAGAATCTGCTGGCCTTCACCACGGCGGCGCGTTTTGGCAGTTTCAGCAAAGCCGCCGCCGAGCTGGGTGTGACCACGTCGGCCATCAGTTACACCATCAAACGTATGGAGACCGGGCTGGACGTGGTGCTGTTTGTGCGTAACACCCGCAGCATTGAGCTGACCGAGTCCGGCTTTTACTTTTACCGCAAGGCTACCGATCTGCTGAACGATTTCTATGCCATCAGGCGAGGGATAGACACCATCTCTCAGGGCATCGAGGCGCGGGTACGCATCTGCATCAATCAGCTTTTGTATACCCCACGCCATACCGCGCGGCTGCTGCAGGTGCTGAAAAAGCAGTTTCCCACCTGCCAGATCACCGTCACCACGGAGGTCTATAACGGCGTCTGGGACTCAATCATCAATAACCAGGCCAACATCGCGATTGGCGCGCCGGATACGCTTCTTGACGGCGGCGGCATTGATTATACGGAGATTGGCGCTATTCGCTGGGTATTCGCCATCGCGCCGGAACACCCGCTGGCGTTTGTCCCGGAACCGATAGCGGAAAGCCAGCTGCGCCTCTACCCGAACATCATGGTGGAGGACACTGCGCACACCATTAATAAGAAGGTCGGCTGGCTGCTGCACGGGCAGGAGGCGATTCTGGTGCCGGATTTTAACACCAAATGCCAGTGTCAGATTCTGGGGGAAGGGATCGGTTTTTTACCGGAATACATGACCCGGGAGGCCGTAGCGGACGGGCTGCTGGTGACACGACGCATTAATAACCCGCGTCAGGATTCGCGCATGCTGCTTGCCACGCAGCATGCGGCGACCGGCCAGGTTACGCGCTGGATCAAACAGCAGTTCGGCCCGCAGGGCGTACTGACCGGGATCTACAGCGACTTACTGTGGCGTACCTAGTTTCTCGTCTGAACCCAAAACGCGTGGATAAGTCCAGGGAAGTAGCCCAGTATGGTCAGAAGGATATTCAGGATGAACGCCCAGCCCAGTCCATTGCCAAGCAGTACGCCCAGCGGCGGGAGAATAATCGTAAAAACAACACGCCAAAAACCCATAAAGACTCCGTGCAAGCTAACCAATTGAAAATTATAAAAGAGACATCTCTAAGCGTAGCCAGTTTACGGGTAACTGCCATTCGGCTGGCGCGCTTTTACCTGCCTTTACCCTCTTTACACTGGCTTAAATCCTTCTTTAAATGCTCTACTACATAAAACACGATCGTAAGGAAACACCATGTCTCTTCCTCTGATTACGCCACAGCAGGCAAACGCGCTTATTGATGACGGCGCAAAGCTGATTGATATTCGCGATCCTGACGAATATGCCCGCGAGCATATTCCCGTCGCACAGTCCGTGCCGCTGGACACCTTACCCGGCGCACTGAACGCCGGGGCAGGTGAAACGGTGATTTTTCACTGCCAGTCCGGGGCCAGAACATCGAACAATGCCGCACGTCTTGCCCTGGTGGCGTCGCCTGCTCAGGCCTTCGTGGTCGAGGGCGGTATTCAGGGCTGGAAACAGGCCGGACTGCCGACCGTAGAAGATAAATCCCAGCCGCTGCCGCTGATGCGTCAGGTGCAAATTGCTGCCGGACTGCTGATTCTGTGCGGCGTGGTGCTGGGCTATACGCTCTCCAGCGGCTTCTTTCTGCTGAGCGGTTTTGTCGGGGCCGGGCTTCTGTTTGCTGGCCTGACCGGATTTTGCGGCATGGCAAGACTGCTCAAGGTGATGCCGTGGAACAGACATACCTCATAAGCAGTAATCGATGAACCCTGCTGTACCCGGCGTGTGACGTGGGCTACAGTGAAGATCGCTAAAACGATGAGGAGGTTCTATGTTTTCTGTCGGTGATTATGTGCAACCGCGTCAGGGCGGCCCGAAACTGAAAGTGCTAGAAGTGAATGGGGATAGCATTGTGGCCGTTCAGGCCAGCAATGAGCAGGGCGAGAAATATACCCTGAAAGCAGCGGATGTTGCGCTGTACACCGAAGACGGTGATTTTGGCGTCTGCTAAACAGACAACCGGGCGGAGTCTTCCGCCCGGCTCACGCATTAGATCAGAAAATCATCCAGTGATTTGCCATTTTCCAGCGCATTGGCAATAGGCTTCGGCGTGCGGCCCTGACCGGTCCATGTTTTCTCTTCACCGTTCTGGTCAATAAAGCGATATTTTGCTTCACGCGGCTTACGTTTTTTCGCCGATTTACCCGCATGCGCCAGCTCTACACCCAGCAGATCGGACGGTGAAATACCATCGGCTTTCATCCGTTCCAGCAGAGCATTAATTTTTTCCTGCTGCTCAGCGCGCTGTTGCTCTAATTCCGCCTGCTCACTACGTTTCTCTTCAGCAACGACCCTGACTTTTTCCAGCATTTCCTCAAGAACGTCCAGGGATAATTCACGCGCCATGGCGCGCAGAGTTCGGATATTATTAAGATTCTGTAACGTCAAAGACATATTATTTGAAAACCTTTTTTGTGGTGAGTCGTAAAATCAAAGCGAAGAATAATTCATTTCAAACATAATATCCACCCATCGACGCTTTTTGTCATTATTGTAAATATTTTTAAAGACGCCGCTTATATTATCCGGATATCGCGTTGTCGCGCTGCTTTTAATAAACATTCATAACAACATAAACGGTCGGTTTTAAGGCAAATCACAGGAGGGTACGCTGCACGCTGCGTTTCGCACGGTCGCCGCCCACGCACTGCAAGCAACTTGTTGATTTTGCGCATCAAAAAACAGGACGAGAAAGAAAATAACGAAGCGAGCAAAAAACCATCATCTTTAGAGGATTTTGTGGAAAAAACGCGAATAAATAAAAATTTAACACTAGTTGTTAGTTTAAAGCCAGAAGGATACGCTATACACGTCAACCAAACCAACCCAAATCACTAAGATCATTACTTTTGTGCGTCTCAAGGAGCTCAGCCATGTTCTCACCGCAATCTCGCCTGCGCCACGCGGTAGCGGATACTTTCGCGATGGTTGTCTACTGTTCCGTCGTGAACATGCTGATTGAAATATTCCTCTCCGGAATGACCTTCGAGCAGTCACTTTCTTCGCGTCTGGTAGCGATCCCGGTGAACATTATTATCGCCTGGCCTTACGGCTTATACCGTGATGCCGTAATGCGCTTCGCCCGCCGCATCAGCCCGTCTGGCTGGATGAAAAACCTGGCAGATGTGCTGGCCTATGTGACGTTTCAGTCGCCGGTGTATGTGGCGATCCTGTTGACGGTGGGGGCAGACTGGCATCAGATTGCCGCAGCGGTGAGCTCAAATATCGTGATTTCAATGTTGATGGGCGCGGTGTATGGCTATTTCCTCGACTACTGTCGCCGCCTGTTCAGGGTCAGCCAGTACAGCCAGGCAAAAGCCTGATATGAAGCGACTGGCGTATGCCAGTCGCAGTATTATTGTGCGTCGCCAAACAGTCCCTTCAGAAACCGCTCCAGCGCCATACGCGAGCTAAAACCATGCGGAATACCATAATGCTCGTGCGTCTCGCCGCCTAAATAGAGCGGAAATTGCTGGTAGTGATCGCAGGTTTTAATATCCGAGGCAGGCTCAGCAAATGACAGACTTCTGTCTTTCAGCGTCGGGTGAATAATAAGAGCGGTACGCCCCATTCTGGCTTCACGATTCACGTAAACATAATTCTCGCCACGGCGATAGCCATACGCTTTTGGCGTCACTTCATCCATGGTGAATCCCGCTTTTTCAAGAACGCGCGCCACCTCATCCGGTCGTAAATACATATCTTTTCCTCGTTATCTTTTCCTGCCCGGCAACCTTACAGTATTCAGCATTAGCAGGGCTTTCAGAATATTCCATAAACGACCTGATGAGTCGTGACTCGCTTCAGATATTAAATTTCTGAACTAAACTAAACCGGAAGACAAAATTATGGAGGATCGTATGTTTAACAGACCGAACCAAAACGATATTAACGACGACGCTCAGGATATTCGTAATGATGTCAGCAGATTAGCGGACACGCTGGAGGAGGTGCTGAAATCCTGGGGCTCCGATGCGAAGGACGATGCGGAGGCCGCAAAACGTAAGGCTCAGTCTCTGCTGCGTGAAACACGCGCCCGGATGCATGGCCGCTCTCGTGCCACCCAGGCTGCCTGCGACATGGCAAGTTGCGCCACCACCTTCGTTCGTGAAAAACCGCTGTGTACCCTGGGTACGGTCGCGGCGGTGGGTATTTTTGTTGGCGCCCTGCTTAGCCTGCGTAAGTAAGCACGCGTTATCAGCCCCGGTTGCCTCTGGCGCCGGGGCTTTTCTTTGCCTGAAAGCCTGAAAAACCCGTGCAGCCTGCCCTGCCCCGCTGTGCTCATCATTGGGGCGCCATCAATCTGAATTTCCCATATCTTGTATGGTTGAAACTTAGCACAACTACATCTAGTATTCCCTTTAGCAAGACACATACAACCTGACGCGATGCTTCGCGCCGTTCTCTCATTTTAAATGGAAATACGAATCATGAGCATTATTATTTACACTCGTAACGATTGTGTTCAGTGCCACGCGACCAAACGCGCTATGGAAAGCCGCGGGGTGGACTTTGAGATGGTGAATATCGATCTGGTGCCCGAGGCTGCCGATACTCTGCGTGCCCAGGGATTTCGCCAGCTGCCAGTGGTGGTGGCCGGGGAAACCAGCTGGTCTGGCTTTCGCCCGGACATGATTAACCGCCTCGCCGCGCAGGCCGCAAGGGCATGAGTGGGCTGGTCTACTTCTCCAGCAGCTCGGAAAACACGCTCCGCTTTATTGAGCGCGTCGGGCTGCCTGCGGTGCGCATTCCGCTCAACGAGCGGGAGCGTATTCAGGTAGACGACCCTTACATTCTGGTGGTTCCCAGCTATGGCGGCGGCGGTACGGCAGGTGCGGTACCGCGTCAGGTGATCCGCTTTCTCAACGATCCCCATAACCGCGCGCTTATTCGCGGCGTGATTGCGGCGGGCAATCGTAATTTCGGCGACGCCTTCGGTCGCGCCGGGGATGTCATCTCTCAAAAATGCGGCGTGCCGTATCTCTATCGCTTTGAACTGATGGGGACACAGCAGGACGTAGAGAACGTGCGTAAAGGAGTGAACGAATTTTGGCAACGACAACCGCAGAACGCGTAATGCAGGCGACACCGGACTACCACGCCTTAAACGCGATGCTTAACCTCTACGATCGCGAGGGGCGCATCCAGTTTGGTAAAGATCATGACGCCGTGGACGCCTTTTTTGCCGCCCATGTCCGTCCAAACAGCGTGACGTTCGCCAGCCAGGATGAGCGTCTCGACTACCTGGTCAACGAAGGGTATTACGAAGAACGCGTGCTCTCCCGTTACGACCGCGCCTTTGTGGTCAGGTTATTTGAGCGGGCCCACGCCAGCGGTTTTCGGTTCCAGACGTTTCTGGGCGCCTGGAAGTATTACACCAGCTACACCCTGAAAACCTTCGACGGCAAACGGTATCTTGAAAGCTTTGAGGATCGCGTGGTGATGGTGGCGCTGACCCTGGCCCAGGGCGATGAAGCCCTGGCTGAACAGCTGATGGAAGAGATCCTCTCCGGACGCTTCCAGCCAGCCACTCCGACCTTCCTTAACTGCGGCAAGGCCCAGCGCGGCGAGCTGGTCTCCTGTTTCCTGCTGCGTATAGAAGACAATATGGAGTCGATTGGCCGCGCGGTAAATTCGGCGCTGCAGCTGTCCAAACGCGGCGGCGGCGTGGCGTTTTTACTGTCTAACCTGCGTGAAGCGGGTGCGCCAATTAAGCGCATTGAGAACCAGTCATCCGGCGTGATCCCGGTGATGAAGATGCTGGAAGATGCCTTCTCCTACGCCAACCAGCTTGGCGCGCGTCAGGGGGCCGGGGCGGTCTACCTGCACGCCCACCACCCGGACATTCTGCGTTTTCTGGATACCAAACGCGAAAACGCCGACGAAAAAATCCGTATCAAAACCCTGTCGCTCGGCGTGGTGATCCCGGATATCACCTTTAAGCTCGCCAAAGAGAATGCCGACATGGCGCTGTTCTCGCCGTATGACATCGAGCGAATTTACGGCAAAGCGTTTGGCGACGTGGCGATAAGCGAGCTTTACGACGAACTGGTTGCCGACGATCGCATTCGCAAAAAATACATCAACGCCCGCGATTTCTTCCAGCGGCTTGCCGAAATCCAGTTTGAGTCCGGCTACCCGTATATCATGTATGAAGACACGGTAAACCGTGCGAACCCGATTGCCGGGCGCATCAACATGAGCAACCTCTGTTCGGAGATTTTGCAGGTCAACAGCGCGTCCACTTATGACGAGAATCTGGACTACGCCGACATCGGCAAAGATATCTCCTGCAACCTCGGGTCGCTGAATATCGCCCACACCATGGATTCCCCCGATTTTGGCCGTACGGTCGACACGGCAGTTCGCGGCCTGACGGCAGTATCAGACATGAGCCATATCCGCAGCGTGCCGTCCATTGAGGCAGGCAACGCCGCGTCGCACGCCATTGGTCTGGGGCAGATGAACCTGCACGGCTATCTGGCGCGGGAAGGCATCGCCTACGGCAGCCCGGAAGGGCTGGATTTCACCAACCTCTATTTTTACACCATCACCTGGCATGCGCTGCACACCTCAATGATGCTGGCGCGCGAGCGCAACCAGCGCTTCGCGGGCTTTGAGCAGTCGCGCTATGCCAGCGGGGAATATTTCAGTCAGTACCTGGAGGGCGACTGGCAGCCGAAAACGGAGAAAGTGCGCGCGTTGTTTGCCCGCGCCGGGATCGTTCTGCCCACGCGCGAAATGTGGCAGCAGCTGCGTGACGATGTGATGCGCCACGGCATCTATAACCAGAACCTGCAGGCGGTGCCGCCCACCGGCTCTATCTCCTATATCAATCACGCCACGTCGAGCATTCACCCGATTGTGTCGAAGATTGAGATCCGCAAGGAGGGCAAAACCGGGCGCGTCTACTACCCCGCCCCGTTTATGACCAATGAGAACCTGGCGCTGTATCAGGACGCGTATGAAATTGGCCCGGAAAAAATCATCGATACCTACGCCGAAGCAACCCGGCACGTGGATCAGGGCCTGTCGCTGACGCTCTTCTTCCCGGACACGGCCACCACGCGGGATATCAACAAAGCACAGATTTATGCCTGGAAGAAAGGCATTAAAACGCTCTATTACATTCGCCTGCGCCAGCTTGCGCTGGAAGGCACCGAAATCGAAGGCTGCGTGTCCTGCGCGCTGTAAGGAGAAAGGATGAAACTGTCACGCGTGAGTGCGATTAACTGGAACCACATTCAGGATGATAAGGACCTGGAGGTGTGGAACCGCCTGACCAGCAACTTCTGGCTGCCGGAAAAAGTGCCGCTTTCTAACGATATTCCGGCCTGGCAAACCCTGAGTCATGCCGAGCAGCAGCTGACAATCCGCGTCTTTACCGGTCTGACGCTGCTGGACACCATCCAGAATACCGTTGGCGCCCCCGCGCTGATGGCCGATGCGCTGACGCCGCACGAAGAGGCGGTGATGTCGAACATCAGCTTTATGGAAGCGGTGCACGCCCGCTCCTACAGTTCGATCTTCTCGACGCTGTGCCAGACCAAAGATGTGGATGCGGCCTACAGCTGGAGTGAAGAGAGCGAGTCACTGCAGCGCAAGGCCAACCTGGTGCTGGATTATTATCAGGCCGATGAGCCGCTGAAGAAGAAAATCGCCAGCGTGTTTCTGGAATCATTCCTCTTCTACTCCGGCTTCTGGCTGCCGATGTACTGGTCGAGCCGCGGCAAACTCACCAACACCGCCGATCTCATTCGCCTCATTATCCGGGATGAAGCGGTGCACGGGTATTACATCGGCTATAAGTACCAGAAAGGGCTGGAGAAAGTCAGTGATGCCAGACGCGAGGAGCTAAAAGGTTTTGCCCTTGATTTGCTGATGGATCTCTATGATAACGAACTGAGCTATACCGAAGAGCTCTACGCCGGAACCGGCTGGGAAGAGGAGGTAAAAGCCTTCCTCTGTTACAACGCCAATAAGGCGCTGATGAACCTCGGCTACGAGGCGTTGTTCCCGCCGGAAATGGCCGACGTGAACCCGGCAATTCTGGCGGCGCTCTCCCCCAACGCTGATGAAAACCACGACTTCTTTTCCGGGTCCGGCTCATCGTATGTGATGGGTAAAGCGGTGGAAACAGAAGATGAGGACTGGGATTTTTAATGAGCGCCTTAACGTTCATTAATTAAATATAAATATTCCAATTTCCTTCCGGATATTTCTCCTTCAGCTACACTGTCATCTCCACGACATATTCGCCTGAATCACTCCGATCCAGGCGAATTCTCCCGATGGCGCAGCAAAAAATTCACAAAAATTCAGATCGCGCTCAGCCCTTTACTCATGGGAAATTCAGCCGTTTCGCTTACTGCAAAATTCAACCCATAAGCAAACCCAGGGTTGCCTCAGAATCTGAGTATGTTAGGGTTATGCCCGTTAACAATTTACCATGGTAATCATATCGACATAAACAAATAACAGGACACTCTCTATTGCATGGCAATTAAATTAGAAGTGAAGAATCTTTATAAAATATTTGGCGAGCATCCGCAGCGCGCATTCAAATATATTGAAAAAGGCCTTTCGAAAGAGCAAATTCTGGAAAAAACCGGGCTATCGCTTGGCGTTAAAGACGCCAGTCTGGCCATTGAAGAAGGCGAGATTTTTGTCATCATGGGGTTATCCGGTTCGGGTAAATCCACTATGGTTCGCCTTCTCAATCGCCTGATTGAACCCACCCGTGGGCAGGTCCTGATTGATGGTGTAGACATTGCCCAAATATCAGATGCCGAACTCCGCGAGGTGCGCAGAAAAAAGATTGCGATGGTCTTCCAGTCGTTCGCCCTGATGCCGCATATGACGGTACTGGATAATACCGCCTTTGGTATGGAATTAGCGGGCGTTGCCGCCAGCGAACGTCAGGAAAAAGCGCTTGATGCATTGCGCCAGGTGGGGCTGGAAAATTATGCCCATGCGTATCCGGATGAGCTTTCCGGCGGCATGCGTCAGCGTGTAGGTTTAGCCCGCGCATTAGCCATTAATCCCGATATTTTATTAATGGATGAAGCCTTCTCGGCGCTTGATCCCTTAATTCGCACCGAGATGCAGGATGAGCTGGTAAAATTACAGGCCAGACACCAGCGCACCATTGTCTTTATTTCTCACGATCTCGATGAAGCCATGCGTATTGGCGACCGCATTGCCATTATGCAAAATGGCGAAGTGGTGCAGGTCGGTACACCGGATGAAATTCTGAATAATCCGGCAAATGATTATGTGCGGACCTTCTTCCGCGGCGTGGATATTAGCCAGGTGTTTAGCGCCAAAGATATTGCCCGTCGTACCCCGAACGGCATTATTCGTAAAACGCCAGGTTTCGGTCCGCGCTCTGCCCTTAAGCTTCTGCAGGACGAAGACCGTGAATACGGTTATCTGGTTGAACGCGGCAATAAATTTGTCGGCGTTGTCTCCATCGATTCTCTCAAAACCGCGCTCAGCGAAAACCAGGGAATTGATGCGGCGTTAATTGACGCTCCGCTTGCCGTGGATGCCGAAACGCCGCTCAGCGAGTTGCTCTCTCACGTCGGCCAGGCACCCTGTGCCGTGCCGGTTATTGGTGAAGAACAACAGTACGTCGGCATCATCTCAAAACGGATGTTGCTGCAGGCTTTAGATCGCGAGGGGGCAAACCATGGCTGATCAATCTAACCCGTGGGGCACCACAGAGGCAGCAGACAGCGCTGCGCAATCTGCCGATGCGTGGGGTTCCACGCCAGCACCGGCCGATGGCGGTGGCGCGGCAGACTGGCTCAATAATGCGCCAGCACCGGCACCAGAACATTTCAATATTATGGATCCGTTCCACAAAACGCTGATCCCCCTGGACAGCTGGGTAACGGAGGGGATCGACTGGGTGGTTACCCATTTCCGTCCCGTCTTCCAGGGGATCCGCGTTCCGGTGGATTACATCCTCAACGGCTTCCAGCAACTGATGCTGGGCATGCCCGCGCCGGTGGCGATTGTGCTGTTCTCGCTGATCGCCTGGCAGTTTGGTAGTGCAGGTATGGGGATCGCCACGCTGATCTCGTTGATTGCGATTGGTGCCATTGGCGCGTGGTCGCAGGCGATGATCACCCTGGCGCTGGTGCTGACCGCCCTGCTCTTCTGCATTGTCATTGGATTGCCTACGGGGATCTGGCTGGCGCGCAGCCCACGGGCGGCGAAGATTGTTCGTCCGCTGCTGGATGCGATGCAAACCACGCCAGCGTTCGTTTATCTGGTGCCCATCGTGATGCTGTTCGGTATCGGCAACGTGCCGGGCGTGGTGGTGACCATTATCTTCGCCCTGCCGCCGATTATTCGTCTGACAATACTCGGGATTAACCAGGTGCCTGCGGATCTGATTGAGGCCTCCCGTTCGTTCGGTGCCAGCCCGCGGCAGATGCTGTTTAAGGTTCAGCTCCCGCTGGCAATGCCTACCATCATGGCGGGGGTTAACCAGACGCTGATGCTGGCGCTCTCGATGGTGGTGATCGCCTCGATGATTGCCGTTGGCGGGCTGGGTCAGATGGTACTGCGCGGTATTGGCCGCCTCGATATGGGGCTGGCGACCGTCGGCGGCGTGGGCATTGTGATCCTCGCCATTATTCTTGACCGCCTGACCCAGGCTGTCGGTCGTGATTCACGCAGTCGCGGCAACCGTCGCTGGTATACCACCGGCCCTGTCGGGTTACTCACCCGCCCATTCAGAAAATAAGGAACAACGATGCGACATAAGGTACTTTTTGCCACAGCGTTTGCCACCCTTGTCTCCACCAGCGCATTCGCCGCGGACCTGCCGGGTAAAGGCATTACCGTGCAGCCGGTGCAGAGCACCATTTCGGAAGAGAGCTTCCAGACGCTTATCGTCAGCCGCGCGCTGGAGAAGCTGGGTTATACGGTCAATACGCCGAGCGAAGTGGATTACAACGTCGGCTACACCTCGATTGCCTCCGGTGATGCGACCTTCACTGCCGTCAACTGGCAGCCGCTGCACGACGATATGTACGCCGCGGCTGGCGGTGATAAGAAGTTCTACCGTGAAGGCACCTTCGTGACCGGTGCGGCGCAGGGTTATCTGATCGACAAGAAAACCGCCGACCAGTACCACATCACCAATATTGAGCAGCTGAAAGATCCGAAGATCGCCAAACTGTTCGACACTAACGGCGACGGCAAAGCCGATATGATGGGCTGCTCGCCGGGCTGGGGTTGTGAAGCGGTGATTAACCACCAGAACAAAGCGTACGGTCTGGCGAAAACCGTCGACGTGAGCCACGGCAACTACTCAGCGATGATGGCCGACACCATCGCCCGCTTTAAAGAGGGTAAACCGGTGATTTATTACACCTGGACCCCGTACTGGGTGAGCGACGTGCTGAAGCCGGGTAAAGATGTGGTGTGGCTGCAGGTACCGTTCTCCTCCCTGCCGGGCGAGCAGAAAGATATCGACACCAAACTGCCGAACGGCATGAACTACGGCTTCCCGGTGAATACGATGCATATCGTCGCCAACAAAGCCTGGGCGGAGAAAAACCCGGCCGCCGCCAAACTGTTCTCGGTAATGAAGCTGCCGCTGGCGGACATCAACGCCCAGAATGCGATGATGCACGCGGGCAAATCGTCTGAGGCGGATGTGAAGGGCCACGTTGACGGCTGGATTAAAGCCCACCAGCAGCAGTTTGATGGCTGGGTGAAGGAAGCGCTTGAGGCGCAGAAGTAAGTTTTTCCCCTTACCCCGGTTCTCTTAATCATTCCCTCTCCCTGTGGGTTGAGGGATCCCCAGTAATTTTTTACCGAAAGCGACGAAAGTTGTTTTAGGAAAATTAATGACTTACAGCGACGCCCTGGTCCGGCTGTAAATCGCTGAGGCGTTTCCTGCAGGCCGGGGCGAGGCGCATGGATGCGCCGAGAGGGCGGCTTTACAGGGACGTTACATCCGCCCGTCCCCGATAAGCCGGAAGGAATAAGCCGAAAGTACCGCGAAGCGGCGATTTACCGCCGGGAGCCCGGGTCGCCAGGGCGGCGGCGATTGAGCCGCCCTGGCACGTTCACAAGTCATGCCGTTACAGAGTAGCAAGGAACATAAAGTGAACGGAATTACCTCTACAGCCATATGTTCCCCCTCACCCCAACCCTCTCCCTCAAGGGAGAGGGGGTCCTCCGTGCAGGCATTATTTTATGGGGATCCCTCACCCCTGTGGGAGAGGGTTAAGGTGAGGACACCAGACCGCACCATCCCCTAAACCGCACAATCCATCACCCAACAATCCCCCATCCTTCACAATCATTGGTTATTATTGTTTCCGGAAAAATAATCACTTAACTAATGATTTCTGAAACCCATGACAAAAACATCTCAGGGGCTTAGCCCCGCGCTTATTCTTTTAATGTCCGTGGCAACGGGTCTGGCGGTCGCCAGTAACTACTACGCTCAACCTCTGCTCGATACCATCGCCCGGGCGTTTAACCTTTCTGCCAGCTCGGCAGGCTTTATTGTCACCGCCGCCCAGCTCGGCTATGCCGCCGGGCTGCTGTTCCTGGTGCCGCTCGGCGACATGTTTGAGCGCCGGATGCTGATTGTCTCCATGACCCTGCTGGCCGCAGGCGGCATGCTGATCACCGCCAGCAGCCACTCTTTAACAATGATGATTATCGGCACCGCGCTGACGGGTCTGTTCTCCGTGGTGGCGCAAATTCTGGTTCCACTGGCCGCCACCCTCGCCGCACCGGAAAAGCGCGGCAAAGTGGTGGGCACTATCATGAGCGGCCTGCTGCTGGGGATACTGCTGGCACGTACCGTAGCAGGTCTGCTGGCCAGCCTTGGCGGCTGGCGTACCGTCTACTGGGTGGCAAGCGTGCTGATGGTGGTGATGGCGCTCGCGCTCTGGCGCGGCTTGCCGAAGGTGAAGCAGGAAAATCACCTGAACTACCCTCAGCTTCTGGCCTCCGTGTTCAGCCTCTTTACCCGGGATAAACTCCTGCGCACCCGCGCGCTGCTGGGATGTTTCACCTTCGCCAACTTCAGCATCCTATGGACGTCGATGGCCTTTCTGCTGGCTGCACCGCCATTTAACTATTCCGAAGGGGTGATTGGTCTGTTTGGTCTGGCCGGTGCGGCGGGGGCGCTCGGCGCGCGTCCGGCAGGCGGGCTGGCCGATAAGGGCAAATCTCACATGACCACCAGCGCGGGACTGGTGCTGCTTCTGCTCTCCTGGGCGGCCATCTGGTACGGTCATACCTCCGTGCTGGCGCTGATCGTCGGCATTCTGGTGCTCGACCTCACCGTACAGGGCGTGCATATCACTAACCAGACCGTGATTTACCGCGTGAAGCCAGACGCGCGAAACCGTCTTACTGCCGGATACATGACCAGCTACTTCATTGGTGGTGCTGCGGGCTCGTTAATTTCCGCCTCGGCGTGGCAGCATGGCGGGTGGACAGGCGTGTGCGCGACAGGGGCCGTTGTCGCCGCGCTAAACCTGGTAGTATGGTGGCGCGGATACCATCGTCAGGAAGCCATTCACTAAGTTTTACATAGCTTTGGGCCTCTTAGGGTGTAAAGGGGCCCCTCACTCTGTTAATGTAAACGTAATCATTTATCCCAGAAATTTTAATGTGGGTGACATATTTTCAAACGGCATGAATAGTTCAGACCCCTGTCCTCACATCCTCTCTTCCGCGGGTTCATCCCTCTCTCTTTCTGTGCTCACCGGGTCACGGACTCACCCGGCGCTTTCTGATAGTGACATTAGTTTGGCGGATTTAACCGCACAAATAATTCATTTACATTATTTGTCACTGTCGTTACTATATCGGCTGTAATTAATGAGGTTATGCCCAAATGGATAGTTCGTTTACGCCCATTGAACAAATGCTTAAATTCCGCGCCAGTCGTCATGAGGACTTTCCGTATCAGGAAATCCTGCTGACCCGCCTGTGCATGCACATGCAGGGGAAACTGCTGGATAATCGTAATAAGATGCTGAAAGCTCAGGGGATTAACGAGACGTTATTTATGGCGTTGATTACGCTGGAGTCTCAGGAAAACCACAGTATTCAGCCGTCTGAGCTGAGCTGCGCGCTGGGTTCGTCCCGTACGAACGCCACCCGTATCGCTGATGAGCTGGAAAAGCGCGGCTGGATTGAACGCCGTGAAAGCGATAACGACCGCCGTTGCCTGCATCTGCAACTGACCGACAAAGGTCACCAATTCCTGCGTGAGGTCCTGCCACCTCAGCACAACTGCCTGCACAAACTCTGGTCTGTCCTCAGCACAAGCGAGCGCGACCAGCTTGAGCACATCACTCGCAAGCTGCTCACCCGTCTGGATCAGATGGATGAAGATGGCGCCATCCTTGAGGCGCTGCGCTAACGCGACGACACGCTCGAACATCCAGATTTAATAAAAGAAAACTGACAGGCCAGCACGTGACACTGCTGGCCTTTCTGACAACAGGTCGGCTCAGCCGATGTGAAAATAAGAAGATCGTGGAGAACAACAATGAGCGCAAATGCGGAGAACACAACCCCGCAGCAACCGGCCAACAAGAAAGGCAAACGTAAGAGCGCCCTTCTTCTGTTGACCTTGCTCTTTATCATTATTGCCGTGGCATATGGGATCTATTGGTTTTTAGTATTGCGTCATGCAGAAGAGACAGACGACGCATACGTGGCAGGGAATCAGGTACAAATTATGGCGCAGGTGTCGGGCAGCGTGACGAAAGTCTGGGCTGACAATACCGACTTTGTGCAAAAAGGGGATGTGCTGGTCACGCTGGATCCGACCGACGCTCAACAGGCGTTTGAAAAAGCACAGACCGCGCTGGCCTCCAGCGTGCGTCAGACCCGTCAGCTGATGATCAACAGTAAGCAGCTGCAGGCCAACATCGACGTGCAGAAAACCGCACTCGCCCAGGCACAGAGCGACCTGAACCGTCGCGTGCCGCTCGGTACCGCCAATCTGATTGGCCGTGAAGAGCTGCAGCACGCCCGCGATGCCGTTGCCAGCGCCCAGGCGCAGCTGGATGTGGCTATTCAGCAGTACAACGCTAACCAGGCGATGATTCTCGGTACCAGCCTTGAAAACCAGCCTGCGGTACAACAGGCGGCGACCGAAGTGCGTAACGCGTGGCTTGCCCTGCAGCGTACCAAAATCGTCAGCCCGATGACCGGCTACGTCTCCCGTCGTTCCGTACAGCCAGGCGCGCAGATCAGCCCAACCACGCCGCTGATGGCGGTCGTGCCGGCGGACAATCTGTGGGTTGATGCGAACTTTAAAGAGACGCAGCTTGCCCATATGCGTATCGGCCAGACCGCAACTGTTATCAGCGACATTTACGGTGACGACGTGAAGTACACCGGTAAAGTAGTGGGTCTGGATATGGGTACCGGCAGCGCCTTCTCGCTGCTGCCTGCGCAAAACGCCACCGGTAACTGGATCAAAGTGGTGCAGCGTCTGCCTGTGCGTATCGAGCTTGATCCTAAACAGCTGGCAGACCATCCGCTGCGTATTGGCCTCTCCACGCTGGTAACGGTGGATACCGCTAACCGCGACGGCCAGATTCTGGCAAGCCAGGTACGTAGCACCCCGGCTTATGAAAGTAACGCCCGTGAAATTAGCCTCGATCCGGTCAACAAGCTGATCGATGACATCGTGAAGGCAAACGCCGGTTAATCCGAAGGTGAGCGTTATGCAACAGCAAAAGCCGCAAAAACCGCTGGAAGGCGCGCAGCTGGTCATTATGACCATTGCGCTGTCGCTGGCGACATTCATGCAGGTGCTGGACTCCACCATCGCAAACGTGGCAATCCCGACGATCGCCGGGAACCTTGGCTCGTCATTGAGCCAGGGAACCTGGGTCATTACCTCGTTCGGGGTGGCAAACGCCATTTCCATTCCGATTACCGGCTGGCTGGCGAAGCGCGTCGGTGAGGTGAAGTTGTTCCTGTGGTCAACGGTGGCGTTTGTGCTGGCCTCCTGGGCGTGCGGGATGTCCAGCAGCCTGACGATGCTGATTTTCTTCCGCGTCATCCAGGGGATTGTCGCCGGGCCGCTGATCCCCCTTTCGCAAAGTTTGCTGCTGAGTAACTACCCGCCTGCAAAACGCTCCGTCGCGCTGGCGCTGTGGTCAATGACCGTGATCGTCGCGCCTATCTGCGGACCGATTCTCGGCGGGTACATCAGCGATAACTACCACTGGGGTTGGATCTTCTTCATCAACGTTCCGATTGGAGCGGTTGTGGTTCTGATGACGCTGCAATCCTTGCGCGGTCGTGAGACCCGTACCGAACAGCGGCGAATCGACAGCATTGGTCTGGCGCTGCTGATCCTCGGTATCGGCAGTCTGCAGATCATGCTCGACCGGGGTAAGGAGCTGGACTGGTTCAACTCGCAGGAGATCATCATCCTGACCATTGTCGCGGTGGTGTCGCTGAGCTTCCTGATTGTCTGGGAGCTGACGGACGACAACCCGATAGTCGATCTCTCGCTGTTTAAGTCGCGAAATTTCACCATCGGCTGTCTGTGTATCAGCCTCGCCTATATGCTCTACTTCGGCGCGATTGTTCTGCTGCCGCAGCTGCTGCAGGAGGTGTATGGCTATACAGCGACCTGGGCGGGTCTGGCCTCTGCGCCTGTTGGGGTGATCCCGGTGCTGCTGTCGCCGATCATTGGCCGCTTTGCCCATAAGCTCGACATGCGCAGGCTGGTGACTTTCAGCTTCATTATGTATGCGGTGTGCTTCTACTGGCGGGCGTATACCTTTGAACCGGGGATGGACTTTGGCGCCTCTGCGTGGCCGCAGTTTATTCAGGGCTTCGCGGTAGCGTGTTTCTTTATGCCGCTGACCACCATCACGCTGTCTGGCTTACCGCCTGAGCGTCTGGCGGCCGCGTCGAGCCTGTCGAACTTTACCCGTACATTAGCGGGCTCCATCGGGACATCGATCACCACCACGCTGTGGACAAACCGGGAATCGATGCACCATGCGCAGCTGACCGAAGCGGTAAATCCGTACAACCCGAATGCGCAGCAGATGTATAGCCAGCTTCAGGGGATGGGCATGACGGAACAGCAGGCGTCCGGCTGGATTGCCCAGCAGATCACCAACCAGGGGCTGATTATCTCGGCTAACGAGATTTTCTGGATATCCGCGGGGATCTTCATCGTCCTGCTGGGGCTGGTGTGGTTTGCCAGACCGCCGTTTGGTGCCGGCGGTGGAGGGGGTGGCGCGCACTAGTCCTCTGCGTGAAATGCCCGGTGGCGCTTCGCTTACCGGGCCTACGATATGTGCACATCCGGCAAAACCCGCGCTGTTGTCCAAAACGCGACAGCAATTGTCACATCCGATAAAGCAGCGCTCCTGAAATCGATTCACGATAGTGAAAAGACAACAGGAGCGCATCATGCTGAACACACCCGCCGACAAGTACCAGCCTTATCCCGTTATTTCTCTTCCCGACCGTCGCTGGCCTGAGCAACGCATCACCCATGCCCCGCGCTGGCTCTCAACCGATTTACGCGATGGCAACCAGGCCCTGGCCGAACCCATGGACAGCACGCGCAAGCTGCAGTTCTGGGATCTGCTGTTAAGCTGCGGGTTTAAAGAGATTGAAGTTGCCTTTCCTTCTGCCTCGCAGACGGATTTCAACTTTGTTCGCCAGTTGATTGAAGAGAATCGCATCCCGGATGACGTCACAATTCAGGTATTAACCCAGGCACGGGAAGACCTGATCGTCCGCACCTTTGAATCGTTACGTGGCGCGAAACAGGCCACCGTCCATCTGTATAACGCCACCGCCCCGCTGTTTCGCCGCCTGGTGTTCGGCCTGGAGAAAGCGCAAATCGTTGAGCTGGCAACACGCTCCACGCGGCTTATCCGCACGCTGTGCGAAGAGAACCCGGAGACGCGCTGGCAGTACGAATACTCCCCGGAGACCTTCTGCTTTACCGAGCCCGAGTTTGCGCTGGAGATTTGTGAAGCGGTGGCGGAGATCTGGCAGCCCTGCACCGAACGGCCCATGGTGATCAACTTACCGGCCACCGTGGAGGTCAGCACGCCAAACGTGTATGCCGATCAGATCGAGTATTTCTGCCGCCACTTTAGCCGTCGCACCGATGTTTGCATCAGCGTTCACCCGCATAATGACCGCGGCACCGGCGTGGCCAGCGCAGAGCTGGCGGTGATGGCGGGTGCGGACCGGGTGGAAGGCTGTCTGTTTGGCAACGGCGAACGCACGGGCAACGTCTGCCTGGTAACGCTGGCGATGAATCTCTACAGCCAGGGGATCAGCCCGAATCTCAACTTTAGCGATATGAACCGGGTGGTAGAAGTGGTGGAAGCCTGCAACCAGCTTCCGGTACACCCGCGCCATCCGTGGGCGGGACGGCTGGCCTATACCGCCTTCTCGGGCTCGCATCAGGACGCCATCAAAAAAGGCTTTGATGCCCGCAAACCGGGCGAGCGCTGGGAGATGCCGTACCTGCCCGTCGATCCGCAGGATATCGGCTGCACGTATGAAGCGGTGATCAGGGTTAACAGCCAGTCCGGGAAAAGCGGCAGCGCCTGGCTCATCGAGCAGAATCATGGTCTGAAGTTGCCCCGCGCGTTGCAGCAGGATTTTAGCCAACATGTGCAGCAGGAGACCGATCGCCATGGTAAAGAGATGACGCAGCACGCCCTGTGGCAACTGTTTCGCAGCCGCTACGGGCTGGTCGCAGACCCACACTTTGCCCTGCAATCTTATCGCAGCGACAGTCAGCAGGACGGTCAGTTACGTTTGACGGCAAGCGTCGTGACGCAGGGCGCAACGCGCCAGCTTGAAGGCCAGGGCAACGGGCTGTTATCCGCGGCAGCCAGTGGGTTAAGCCGCTGGCTCAACACCCCGTTTGTGATTAAAGACTACCACGAACATACGCTGGGGGAGCGCAGCGACAGCCGCTCGGTGGCTTACATCCGCTGCCTGTTCCAGGACGGCAGCAGCCGTTGGGGAGTGGGCATTGACAGTGACGTGGCGCGCGCCTCGCTCCAGGCGCTGTTTAATGCGGTGAGCTGTCTTTGAAGTAATCGCTGGGTGATGTCCCCATCACCCGGCGAAACATCGCGGTAAAGGCGCTGTGGCTACCGTAGCCCAGATCCAGCGCCACGCGTAACACGGGCTGCCCCTGAGCCAGCCGTTGCAACGCCTCCAGCAGGCGCGCCCTTCTCAACCACTCCGCGTAGCGTAAACCGGTCTGCTGTTGAAAATGACGGTTCAGTGTGCGCTCGCTCATGCCTGCGCAGCTCGCCGCCTCAGTACTGCTCCAGCTTTCACCGGGTGCCTGGCGGATCCGCTGGCAAAGCTGGCGTAACGGCTCGCTTTCCGGCTCCGGCAGATGAAACGGCAGCACTGGCATCAAACGGATCTCATCCAGAATCAGCTCATACACCCGCTCGTCGCGGCTCCCCGGCGAGTAAGACTCATCAAGCAGCAGGGAAGCGAGGATCAGTTCGCGTAACAGCGACGAGATCTGCACGATCTGGCAGGTTGCAGGGAGATCGGCCCGCGCCAGCGGATCGATAAACAGCGTACGCGCCGCCACGTTGCCGGTGATGCGAAGCGAGTGTTGCGTTCCTGCTGGCAACCAGACGCCACGGCCCGGCGGAACAACCCAACAGCCCGATGCGGTATCCACTCTTACCACCCCGCTCAGGGTGTGCAGCAACTGGGCACAGTCGTGCTGGTGCCACGGCTCGCTGTCACCATGAACGTAATCATGGGCAAACGGAACGAGGGGACGATGGGTAAAAGAGAAGGTAGACGTTGTGGTCATGGGTTAAACAACCCTCACCCTACCCTCTCCCGGTGGGAGAGGGAAAAGGTGCACTAGATGTGCAGTTCCTGCAGTTTTTCTTTTGGCAGGGCCAGCTCTTCGTTGCTGTTGACGCGAACATCACGCTCGATGATGTGACGCGCGATCTCCTGGGCTTCTTCCAGAGAGTGCATCTGGTATGTGCCGCACTGGTAGACGTTCAGCTCGGGGATCTGGTTCTGCTCTTTTACCTTCAGCACGTCCTGCATGGCCGCTTTCCAGGCATCAGCAACACGCTTCTCTTCCGGTTGGCCGATCAGGCTCATGTAAAAACCGGTACGGCAGCCCATCGGAGAGATATCGATAATCTCCACGCCGTTACCGTTCAGGTGGTCACGCATAAAACCAGCAAACAGGTGTTCCAGCGTATGAATGCCTTTCTCCGGCATCACTTCTTTATTCGGCACGCAGAAGCGCAGATCGAAAACGGTGATCGTGTCGCCGTGCGGGGTGTTCATGGTCTTCGCCACGCGGACTGCAGGTGCTTCCATACGGGTATGGTCGACAGTAAAGCTATCTAATAACGGCATACGTCACCTCCGATAGTGATTTTTTTTAAAATAAACTGAACTCTTCTACAGAATGCACGTCTGAGTATATGAAAGACGCGCATTTGTTATCATCATCCCTGAATTCAGAGATGTATATTTTGGCCACAGCGATGTGGCCTTTTTCTTTTCTGCTTAAGCCTGCTTCGCCAGGAACGCCTCAAACGACTCCGTATCCGCCGCTTCGACCTCTTTCTGACGTACGACAGACGCATCGCGCTCCGCCGCAAAATCCGCTTCGCTCAGGATCTCTAAAGGCTCCTGCATCAGCATTTCACGGTACTCCGCAGAGAGTGCTCGCCCTGTTCCGCCGATGCCCTGATCAATCATAGAACGCAGAATACGCGCCGAGAATGTCAGTTCCGGGTTATCAAAGCATTCCACTAACTGGTCGCAGACCTGTTGATACGCTTCGCCACCGTAAAGGCTGTCCATTGTCTGGGCAACGCGCTTCAGGTCGCGGAACAGATCTTTACCCACTTTCGGCAGCGGGAACTGCGCCGTTTCACAGCCGATACCCAACGTCAGGCCCGGTTTGCGCCCTTCCAGGATCACGCGGTTCCAGTTAGTGCGGGTACAGAGCAGTTCGTCTGAACTCATTTCCGGCGCATCGGCCAGCACACACCAGACCATAAACAGATCCAGGAAGCGAACCTGCTGCTCATCAACACCGACCGGTGAGAACGGGTTGATATCCAGTGAGCGCACTTCAATGTATTCGATCCCGCCGCGCTGCAGCGCATCCGACGGGGTTTCACCGCTGCGCGTCACGCGCTTCGGACGAATCGGTGCGTACAGTTCGTTTTCAATCTGCAGCACATTGCTGTTGATTTGCAGACGTTTGCCGTCTTTTTCGAGGCCGATTTTCTCGTACTCTTCCGACGGGGTTTTGATCGCCCGCTTCAATCCTGCCACATATTCGTGCAATTCGTTAAACGTAATACCGAGATTGCTTTGCGATTTATTGGTATAGCCAAGGTCGCTCAGACGCAGCGAGGTGGCATACGGCAGGTAGTACATTCCGCACGCGGTCTTCTCGAACGGTAGCGTCGTCGGTTTCCCCTGCAGGAACGAGGAGCATATAGCCGGAGACGCACCAAACAAGTAAGGAATAACCCAGCCAAAACGGTAATAGTTGCGGATCAGGCGGAAGTAACCCGCGGAGATCGCGTCCTTATCCGTTTCACCGCATTTCGCCTGCCAGAAAGCCATCGGCAAAGAGAAGTTGTAATGTACGCCTGAGATCGTCTGCATCAACGCGCCGTAGCGGTTTTTCAGACCCTCGCGATACAGCGTTTTCAGTCGACCGATATTCGACGTGCCGTATTGCGCCAGTTCAATCTCCTGCCCCTGCTCGATATAGCAGGGCATGCTGAGCGGCCACATACGCTCATCGCCCATATTTCGGGCGGTGTAGCGATGGATGTCGCGCAATATCGTCAGCATATGATCAATATCACCGTCCACCGGAGTGATAAATTCCAGCAGTGCTTCAGCGAAATCGGTAGTGATCCATTTATGTGTCAGCGCCGAGCCTAACGTCTTCGGGTGACCCGTCGTCGCTAAGCTGCCATCCGCGTTTACGCGCAGCGTTTCACGCTCAAGGCCACGCTGAATACCCTTCAGTGCCTGAGGGTGGTTTTCCAGCCAGGCCAGCGCCTGTGATACGTCCGGGATCAAATTGACCTCCCGCCTGTCAAAGTAATGTTACTCAGCATAATTGTAATGGTTGACGATTGAAGGTCGCGTATTCATTCCACCAATTAGTGCCACCACGTCATACCCTGTAGTGTTGCCCACGCCACAAGAACATAGCGCAACGCCTTGCCAAGGCACAAAAAAAAGAGCACCGGCCCCCAGGAGATGCGCATCCATCCCGCCAGCAGACACAGTAAATCGCCTATTACAGGCATCCAGCTTAATAACAGCGTGGCAGCGCCATAGCGTTTTAGCCAGCCGACTGCCTTTTCCTGCCAGCGCGATTTTTCACGCAGCGGAAAGAAACGCCCAAGAATAACGTTAGTCAGCCCTCCAAGGCTATTACCCATTGTTGCTATTAACACAAGCAACCAGGGCTGACTCACGCCAGACAACAGCATCGCCACCAGCACCACTTCCGAATTGCCCGGTAAGAGCGTAGCACTTAAAAAACTGCTGGCGAATAATGATAAAAGTGACAGCGCGTCACTCACAGTAAGCGAACATCCACCGCATCCATTCCGGCAGCACGCGCGGCCTGAATGCCAAAGTCGGCATCTTCAAAGACAACGCATTTTGCCGCCGGCACACCCATTCGTTCTGCGCAAAGCAGGAAGGTGTCCGGTGCGGGCTTGTGATTGTTAACATGGTCGGCGGCAACCACCGCAGAAAAATAGTGGCGCAGGCCAAGATGGTTGAGCAGCGCTTCGGCGATGGCGCTTTCGCTGCCCGTGCCGACCGACATCGGGCGACGTCCGTGCCACTCTTTTACCACGTCAATAAGCGGCAGAGGACGCACGGTATCCAGCAGGATAGCTTTGACTGCATCGGTTTTTTCACGCGCGAGCTGGTGCGGATCGAGATCGGCCTGATTAAGTTCAATCACGGCCTGTGCGATACGCCAGGTAGGAGATCCGTTGAGGGCAATCATCGCCTGGAGATCGAAGCGCATACCGTAACGTCCAAGAACGTCCGTCCAGGCCTGGCGATGCGTGGGTTCGGTATCCAGAAGCGTGCCATCCATATCGAAGATCAAACCGTCATACTGTGCGTACATCGTGCTCTCGCTAACCGATTAACAAAGGGTTACTTTATCGTAAACGGGCGTTTTTGTCGCTGACAGAGAGTGTGATTGCTGACGGAACGTCGAAGGAATAAACAAACCAGGAGAAGATGGTGCATCCGGGAGGATTCGAACCTCCGACCGCTCGGTTCGTAGCCGAGTACTCTATCCAGCTGAGCTACGGATGCATCGGGATTTACTGCTATTGCTGCTGAAACTTGGTGTCACTTCAAAAGCAACACAAAGTAATAGATGGTGCATCCGGGAGGATTCGAACCTCCGACCGCTCGGTTCGTAGCCGAGTACTCTATCCAGCTGAGCTACGGATGCATCAGGGTACTGCTTTCAGAAATAGTAAATGGTGCATCCGGGAGGATTCGAACCTCCGACCGCTCGGTTCGTAGCCGAGTACTCTATCCAGCTGAGCTACGGATGCATCGGGATTTACTACTGTACTGCTCGATGTTCATATCACTTCTAAAGCAATATGAAGTAATAGATGGTGCATCCGGGAGGATTCGAACCTCCGACCGCTCGGTTCGTAGCCGAGTACTCTATCCAGCTGAGCTACGGATGCAAAATGGCGGTGAGGCGGGGATTCGAACCCCGGATGCAGCTTTTGACCGCATACTCCCTTAGCAGGGGAGCGCCTTCAGCCTCTCGGCCACCTCACCACACAACGCCTCTTTCGAGTGCTTCGAGCCACTCGTTAAGAGCTTCTCGTCGCTGCGTGGCGCATATATTACTTTCTGGGACTTATAAGTCAAACAATTTTCCAAAAGCTTTTATCGTTTGCACAAATCACAGGCAATTCGCATGTAAAAGCCGCAAAGAGAGTGTTTTATAAGCGGATTTTGCAGGCATCCTCCCAGAAATCTATGAAGAGAAGCGTGTGGTTTGGACGAGATAAGCTGGCGAGAGTGGTTAAAAACAGAGCGATTGAAATCGAACGGTAACTTTAAGCAGGAAAAATAACAGGAGGGGTTGCGTCTCGCCCGACAGCGAGACGCGACAATATCAGTAACTGGACTGCTGGGATTTTTCAGCCTGGATACGCTGGTAGATCTCTTCACGGTGGACAGATACTTCTTTAGGAGCGTTAACACCAATACGTACCTGGTTACCCTTTACCCCTAAAACTGTCACGGTGACCTCATCCCCAATCATGAGGGTCTCACCAACTCGACGAGTCAGAATCAGCATTCTTTGCTCCTTGAAAGATTAAAAGAGTCGGGTCTCTTGTATCCCGGCATTATCCATCATATAACGCCAAAAAGTAAGCGATGACAAACACGTAAAGTGTAAGCAGTCACGGCATCACATTCTGTTAAACGTAAGTTTAGCCGATATACACAAACTCAACCTGACTTTATCGTTATCGATAGTGCAGTGAACAAGACGCCATAACGTTACCGCTATGGCGTCTGTTTGTGCTTTGTAGTTATTACAGTTTCGCGCTTACCCAGCTTTCAACGCTGGCCAATGCCGCAGGAAGTGCCGCCGCATCCGTACCACCGGCTTGCGCCATGTCCGGACGACCGCCACCTTTGCCACCCACCTGCTGGGCAACCATGCCAATCAGTTCCCCTGCTTTAACGCGGTCGGTCACATCCTTAGAGACGCCCGCAATCAGAGAAACCTTACCTTCTGCTACCGTCGCCAGTACGATAACCGTCGAACCAAGCTGGTTCTTGAGATCGTCGACCATGGTACGCAGCATCTTAGGCTCTACACCTGCCAGATCGCTGACAAGCAGTTTGACGCCCTTAATGTCTACAGCCTTGCTGGAGAGGTTTGCACTCTCCTGCGCCGCAGCCTGCTCTTTCAGCTGCTGCAGCTCTTTTTCCAGCTGGCGAGTACGATCCAGCGCAACACGCACTTTCTCGCCCAGATTCTGGGTATCGCCTTTCAACAGCTGCGCGATATCGTGCAACTGGTCGCTCTGCGCATGCAGGCTGGCAATCGCGCCTTCACCAGTCACCGCTTCAATACGACGCACACCTGCCGCCGTACCGGATTCAGAAACGATGCGGAACAGACCGATATCACCGGTACGCGATGCGTGTGTACCACCGCACAGCTCGGTAGAGAAGTCGCCCATGCTCAATACGCGAACACGGTCGTCATATTTCTCACCAAACAAGGCCATCGCACCTTTTTTCTTCGCCGCGTCGAGATCCATAATGTGGGTTTCGATTGGCAGGTTACGACGGATTTGCGCGTTCACCAGATCTTCCACCGCACGGATCTCAGACGGTTTCATCGCTTCAAAATGCGAGAAGTCGAAACGCAGCACTTTGTCGTTAACCAGAGAACCTTTCTGTGCAACATGCGTTCCCAGAACCTCACGCAGTGCAGCGTGCATCAGGTGCGTTGCCGAGTGGTTCAGACGGATGCGTGCGCGGCGCGCTTCGTCGACATTAGCCTGAACGCCCTCGCCCACTTTCAGGGAGCCTGAAACCAGTTTACCCAGATGACCAATCGCCTGGCCGTATTTCTGAGTGTCGTTCACACTGAAGCTGAAACCGTTGCCTTTCAGTTCGCCTTTATCACCAACCTGACCACCAGATTCCGCATAGAACGGGGTTTTATCCAGAATGACAACTGCATCCTGACCTGCGCTGATGCTGTCTACGGCTTTGCCGTCAACAAACAGGGCGGTCACTTTGCCAGTCAGTTCCAGCGCTTCATAACCTTTGAATTCAGACGCGCTGTCCACGCGGATCATCGCGTTGTAGTCTGCGCCAAAACCGCTGGACTCACGCGCACGACGACGCTGCTCTTCCATCGCCGCTTCGAAGCCCGCTTCGTCCACTTTGATGTTGCGCTCACGGCAAACGTCCGCCGTCAGGTCAACCGGGAAGCCGTAAGTGTCGTACAGGCGGAAGGCGGTTTCGCCATCCAGCGTGTCGCCCTTAAGCTTAGCGAGTTCTTCATCCAGCAGCGCCAGACCACGCTCCAGCGTACGGGCAAACTGCTCTTCTTCAGTCTTCAGTACTTGCTCAACCTGCGCCTGCTGGCGTTTCAGCTCGTCACCTGCAGAACCCATTACGCCAATCAGTGGCCCAACGAGCTTATAGAAGAAGGTGTCCTTCGCGCCCAGCATGTTGCCGTGACGGATAGCACGACGAATGATACGACGCAGCACATAGCCACGGTTTTCATTCGACGGAATAACACCGTCAGCAATCAGGAACGCACAGGAACGGATATGGTCTGCGATTACGCGCAGTGATTTGTTGTTCAGATCGGTCGCGCCAGTCACTTCTGCAACGGCTTTGATCAGGGTGCTGAACAGATCAATTTCGTAGTTGGAGTTAACGTGCTGCAGAACAGCCGCAATACGCTCCAGGCCCATACCGGTATCAACGGACGGTTTTGGCAGCGGCTCCATGGTGCCGTCGGCCTGACGGTTGAACTGCATGAAGACGATGTTCCAGATCTCAATGTAGCGATCGCCGTCTTCTTCAGGGCTGCCTGGAGGACCACCCCAGATGTGGTCGCCGTGATCGTAGAAGATCTCGGTGCATGGACCGCAAGGGCCGGTATCACCCATCTGCCAGAAGTTGTCAGACGCGTACGGTGCGCCTTTGTTGTCACCGATGCGAATAATACGTTCGCGCGGGATACCGACTTCTTTTTCCCAGATTTCGTAGGCCTCGTCATCGGTTTCATAGACGGTAACCCACAGACGCTCTTTCGGCAGGTTGAACCAGTTTTCACCAGTCAGCAGTTCCCACGCGTATTGAATAGCATCATGTTTGAAATAGTCGCCGAAGCTGAAGTTACCCAGCATTTCGAAGAAGGTATGGTGGCGCGCGGTGTAACCGACGTTTTCCAGGTCGTTGTGTTTACCGCCCGCACGCACGCAACGCTGTGAGGTTGTGGCGCGGGAATAATTACGCTTGTCGAGACCAAGGAACACATCCTTGAACTGGTTCATCCCGGCGTTGGTAAACAGCAGAGTTGGGTCGTTGTTCGGTACCAGGGAGCTGCTGGCAACAACCTGGTGTCCCTTACTATGGAAAAAATCGAGAAACGCCTGACGGATCTCAGCGGTGCTCTTGCTCATAATTATCCTGAAATCAAGCTAACGAAATGTCGTAGCAAGCCGGTATCGGTAAACCCCTGGACAGACCTGCTACTGGAAAAAGTGGGAATAAGATAAGTTTTCTTTGGTGGGAAGTAAAATCCCGCATGCGTTCAATCGGCAAAATTACGCCAGATATCCTGAATATCTTCCATCAGAAAGCCGCGGTAGAGCAAAAAGCGCTGGATTTTGACTTTTTCTGAAAATTCACGCGGC
Organism: Enterobacter cloacae complex sp. 309I3; assembly: GCF_050031595.1. NCBI lineage: Bacteria > Pseudomonadati > Pseudomonadota > Gammaproteobacteria > Enterobacterales > Enterobacteriaceae > Enterobacter > Enterobacter cloacae complex sp. 309I3. The sequence continues at coordinate 3,851,792 of NZ_JBLGWI010000001.1, forward strand.
AGCGGTTCACCGTATTTACGAATCGCCTGCTCTTTTGCCAGCGCACACCAGTCGGTGTCACAGTCGCGCATTGCTTTTTCGATGGACTCACGGGCAACGCCCTTCTGGTTCAGCTCCTGACGGATACGCGCCGGACCGTATCCCTTGCGGCCACGGCTGGCCAGGAACCGGGAAGCAAAACGGTCGTCATCCAGGTAGTGATGCTCATAGCACCAGGCAATCACCCGGTCATAATCTTCGGCGATGGCATCAATCTCTTCCGGCCCATTTTTACTCATCACCGGGGCCGACAGTTTACGCCGCAGCTCTTGTTCACTGTGGTCACGCACGGCAAGGATCCGCACCGCGCGGTCCAGTAATCGCGCATAAGCGGGTCGACGCGTTGTGGATTCGCTCATAAAAAACCTGCTGGTTCAGAAATGCAAAAAGGGCCGCATCAGCAGCCCTTCATTTTTAAACGAAAGCCTTAAAAGTCTTCGTTAGTTTCTTCAGCATCCGCACCATCAACCACAAAATCAGGTTTAGAGTCCTGGTTGTTCAGCAGAAGCTCACGCACTTTCTTCTCGATCTCTTTCGCTGCAGCCGGGTTCTCTTTCAGCCAGGAGATCGCATTCGCTTTACCCTGACCAATTTTATCGCCGTTGTAGCTGTACCATGCGCCCGCTTTTTCGATCAGCTTCTCTTTCACGCCCAGGTCAACCAGTTCGCCGAAGAAGTTGATACCTTCACCGTAGAGGATCTGGAATTCAGCCTGTTTGAACGGCGCGGCAATCTTGTTCTTCACGACCTTCACGCGGGTTTCACTCCCCACCACGTTTTCACCCTCTTTCACCGCGCCGATACGGCGGATATCCAGACGGACAGAAGCATAGAATTTCAGCGCGTTACCACCAGTAGTGGTTTCCGGGTTACCGAACATTACGCCAATTTTCATACGGATCTGGTTGATGAAGATCAGCAGCGTGTTGGACTGCTTCAGGTTACCGGCCAGCTTACGCATTGCCTGGCTCATCATACGTGCCGCGAGGCCCATGTGAGAGTCGCCGATTTCGCCTTCGATTTCCGCTTTTGGCGTCAGCGCAGCAACGGAGTCGACCACGATAACGTCAACCGCACCGGAACGCGCCAGCGCGTCACAAATCTCCAGCGCCTGTTCACCCGTGTCTGGCTGAGAACACAGCAGGTTATCGATATCCACGCCCAGCTTACGAGCATAAACAGGGTCCAGCGCGTGCTCGGCATCGATAAAGGCACAGGTTTTACCTTCGCGCTGCGCCGCGGCAATCACCTGCAGCGTCAGGGTGGTTTTACCGGAGGATTCTGGCCCGTAGATCTCTACGATACGGCCCATTGGCAGACCGCCCGCGCCCAGCGCGATATCCAGAGAAAGCGAACCGGTGGAGATCGTTTCCACATCCATGGTACGGTCTTCACCCAGGCGCATGATGGAGCCTTTACCGAATTGCTTTTCGATCTGGCCCAGTGCTGCCGCCAACGCTTTCTGTTTGTTTTCGTCGATAGCCATTATTACTCCTGTCATGCCGGGAGAAGCGACTGTGCTTCACCGTGGATTTCTGTTCTGTTGGTGCAATTATACTGTATGGTCATACAGTATCAAGTGTTTTGTAGAAATTGTTGCCAGAGCGTTTTTAACGCATAAACGGTGGCCTGACGACGCACGCTTTCACGATCGCCGCTAAAGCACTCGCGACGCGTGATCCCTTCACCTTTAGAGGTGGCAAAACCAAACCAGACGGTGCCGACAGGCTTCACGTCACTGCCGCCGTCCGGGCCGGCGATACCGCTAATAGAGATGGCATAATCTGCACGCGCCGCTTTTAGCGCACCAATTGCCATCTCAATCACCACCGGTTCGCTGACCGCGCCATGCTGTTCAAGCGTGGATTCGTGCACGCCAATCATTTGCGCTTTAGCTTCGTTACTGTAGGTCACAAAGCCGCGTTCAAACCAGGCGGAACTGCCTGCAATATCGGTAATGGCTTTAGCAACCCAGCCGCCGGTACAGGATTCGGCAGTTGTGATAGTCGCGCCACGTTGCTTAAGCGCCAGTCCTACGACTTCGCTAAGCTGCATCAATTCATGGTCAGTCATTCTCGCTCCGGGCATCAGAAAAACGTGCAGCACAAGATAGCACTTTCTCGTCAGATATGGAGATGAGGATCATGTTTTACGAGGGGGCTTCAGAAAAAAGCCGATGCGAAGGCACCGGCTGAGAAAAAGGTTACTTCATGCTCCTGGCGAGGGTATTCACGTTATGGCGAAACGCCTTAACGTAGGTATCCGCCACGCCGCCTTTGGCCGACAGCGCCTCCGGGTAAAGTTCGCCCCCCGGCTGCGCACCGGTGGCCGTGGCAATTTGTTTAACCAGGCGCGGGTCGAGCTGGTTTTCCATAAACCAGGTTTTCACCCCATCCGCTTTAATCTGATTGATAATCTCAGCCACCTGCGCTGCGCTGGCTTCGCTCTCTGACGACAAGCCCTGCGGCGCAATAAAGGTCACGCCATAGGCGCGGCTGAAGTAGCCGAAGGCGTCATGGCTGGTGAGGACTTTACGTTTCACCTGCGGGATCTGACTGAACTGCGTTTTGGCCCAGCTGTCCAGTTGCATAAGCTGCGCGATATAGGGTTGACCTGTGGCCTCCAGCGCCGCCTTATCTTCAGGATCGGCTTTTACCAGACCGGCAAGGATATTTTGCGCATACAGTGCCCCGTTCGCCGCGCTGTTCCAGGCATGCGGATCGGTCACGGTTTTCCCGTCCTCTTCAAGCGTGTGGGTTTTCACCCCGGTCGAGGCCACCACCAGCTGGCCCTTAAATCCGGAGGCCTTTACCAGACGGTCGAGCCAGCCCTCCAGCCCCAGACCGTTCACCACCACCACATCGGCCTTGCTGAGCGCCGCACTGTCTTTCGGCGACGGTTCAAAGGTATGCGGATCGCCGTCCGGCCCCACCAGCGTGGTCACATTGACCCGGTCGCCCCCTACCTCACGGGTGATGTCTCCCAGAATGGAAAAACTGGTGACCACATTAAGCGTTTTCGCCATCACGCCCTGTGACAACATCCCGAGCGCGAGCGCCATTATTAACCCTGTACGTTTCATCATTTCCCCTTGCGTTAAAAAAGCGCACGCAGGCTGCCAGCCAGGTGGCTTCGTGTGCCAAATAAAACAGAAATAAAGAACAGCGCGCTGGCGGTCAGCACGATGGACGGCCCGGCGGGTAAACTCACCGCCCAGGAGAGGCTTAACCCCAGCCATGCGCAAAAAACGCCGCTGATGCCCGCCAGGCAGAGCAACCCTGGCAGGGTGCGCACCCAGCAGCGTGCCGCCACCGCCGGCAACATCATCAGCCCGACGGCCATCAGCGTGCCGAGAACCTGAAATCCGGCCACCAGGTTAAGCACCAGTAGCGCCAGAAACAGCCCGTGCAACAGGCCGGGCAGCCAGCGGGCGTTAACCTGTAGCCAGGCGGTATCGAACGCCTCAGTCACCAGCCCACGATAGAAAACTGCCAGCGTCACCAGCGTGAAGATGCACACGCCAGCCACAAACAGCGCGGCGTCGTTATCCACCGCCAGAATGGAGCCAAACAGCAGGTGCAGCAGATCGACGTTCGAACCACGTAGCGACACCAGCGTCACGCCCAGCGCCAGCGAGCCGAGATAGAACCCGGCAAAACTGGCGTCCTCTTTGAGCGGCGTACGTCGACTGACCAGCCCGGCCACCAGCGCCACGGCGATCCCAGCGATAAACCCGCCGATGCTCATCGCCAGCAGTGACATACCGCTCAGCAGATAACCCACCGCAACGCCGGGTAAAATGGCGTGTGAAAGGGCATCGCCCATCAGGCTCATCCGGCGCAGCTGAAGAAATACGCCCAGTGCCGTGGTGCTGACGGACAGCGCCAGGCACACCACCAGCGCGCGACGCATAAAGCCGTATTCGATAAACGGCTGAAAGAAGAGATGCCAGATCATGCCACCCTCACCCGCTCGGTTTTCCAGTGCGGAATAGCCGTATCCAGCCGTAGTGTTTGCGGAAAATGACGCGATACGCGCTCGCTGTCATGCAATACCGCAAGCAGGGTCTGGCCCTGCATGTACATCTCGAGCATCAGGTCCATCAGCACGTTACAGGTAGCTTCATCGACGCCGGTAAAGGGTTCATCCAGCATCACCAACGGCGCCTGTTGCACCAGGATCCGCGCAAACAGCATGCGCTGAAACTGGCCGCCGGAGAGTGCATCGATGGTAGATAACGCCATGGCGTCCAGCCCGACACGCTCCAGCGCGCTGGCAATGCGCGAGCGTGTTTCCCGGCGAAAGCCGGAAAAGAGCGACACACGCGGCCAGCAGCCCATACTCACCACATCCTGCACCGTCAGCGGAAACTGCGCCTCCAGAGCGTGACGCTGTGCCAGCCAGCCAATCACCGGGCGTTTCTCCTGCCAGCGAAAACGGCCGCTCACCGGCGGAATAAACCCGGCGAGCGTTTTGAGCAGCGTGGATTTTCCACATCCGTTGGCCCCGATAATGGCGGTCATACTTCCGCGTTCAATTACGCCCGACAAGGCACGCGTAACGGGCATGCGGTCGTAACCCGCAACCAGTTCATTCATGACAATCATGGCAATGCCACCGCCCAGCGCACGGCCAGCCCGATAAACACGATAATCACCAGCGCCAGCAGAAACCTAACTGCCGCAGACAAAGAGAAAAGGGACGTTGACATGTTGACACCACATTAAATGTTATAACGTAACAATAATGAAAGGCGATTGAGATGTAAATGGCGCGTTTGCAAAGGGAGTGTGGCGAAATGTTTCTGCAAAATTCCCCTCTCCCGTGGGAGAGGGGGGAATAAAGCGACTTACTGACTGAACGGTGACGCCGCAGGGACACGCGCCTGCGATACCGCCAGGCCCAGCTGCCACACGGCCATCGCATAGTGCGTGCTGTGGTTATAGCGGGTGATGGTGTAGAAGTTTGGCATACCGTACCAGTACTGATACCCGGTTCCTACATCCAGGCGCAGCAGGCTCACCTGATCGACATTACCCAGCGGCTGCGTTGGCGTTAAACCTGCCGCCGTCAGCTGCGCAACGCTGTATTTGGTTTTGAAGCCGTTTTCCAGACCAAACGCTTCGCCGTTAGCCTGCACGGCAACCTGCCCACCCGGCGTCCAGCCGTGTGCCTTGAAGTAGTTCGCCACGCTGCCGATGGCATCCACCGGATCCCACAGGTTGATGTGACCATCTCCGTTAAAGTCGACGGCATACTGCTTGTAGGAAGAGGGCATAAACTGGCCGTAGCCCATCGCTCCGGCAAACGACCCTTTCAGATCGAGCGGGTCATCCTGTTCGTTACGCGCCATCAGCAGGAAGGTTTCCAGCTCGGAAGAGAAGTACTCGGCACGACGCGGATAGTTAAACGAGAGCGTGGCCAGCGCATCAAGAATGCGCGTTTTGCCCATCACGCGGCCCCAGCGCGTTTCCACACCAATAATGCCGACGATGATTTCAGGCGGCACGCCGTAGACCTGCCACGCGCGATTGAGGGCATCTTCATACTGATTCCAGAACACCACGCCATTTTGCACGTTGTCCGGGGTAATAAACTGTTTGCGATAGCGCAACCACGCACCGTTTGGCCCGGTTGGCACCTGCGCTGACGGTGCCTGCCTGTCCATCAGGCGCAGCACGTAGTCCAGACGTTTCGCCTGCGACAAGATTTCATGCAGTTGCTGTCTGTCAAAGCCGTGTTTGCTCACCATTTTATCGATGAACTGTTCGGCCGCCGGGTTATTCGCGAAGTCGCCCCCCATCTGCATCATATTGTGCTGCGGCTCCAGCAGGAATCCTCCTGAAGGCGCGCCAGCCGTCTGCACAGCGGCTTCAGTCTTGGGTTTACTACTACAGGCGGACAGCAGAATAAGCGCAGGTAACAACGCTGCATAACGACGCTTGAACATGGGACATCCATTTAACGGGTTCGATAAGAACCCAGTATGGTAAAGCATCCGCAACACCTCAAGGAAGCGGTACGCGCCTTACCCACCAAATCTTTACGCTCCTCAACGCAAATCTGCGCTTTTTTCAACCAAAATGCGTCACCCCCGCCCATTAACTTTCAAAATAATCCATTTTTCTTTCATTGTGAGATCTGATTAACACTTTAAAAACTTTCAAAGTGATTATTATTAGTCCCGGAAATACAAAACAAGAAAAGCCTCACAGGAGAGAAGAATGATAGAAACCATCACCCACGGCGCCGAGTGGTTCATCGGGCTGTTTCAGAAAGGCGGAGAAGTCTTCACCGGCATGGTGACCGGGATCCTGCCCCTGCTGATCAGCCTGCTGGTGATCATGAACGCGCTGATTAATTTTATCGGCCAGCAACGTATTGAACGCTTCGCCCAACGCTGTGCCGGGAACCCGTTATCCCGTTACCTGCTGTTGCCCTGCATTGGAACCTTCGTTTTCTGCAACCCCATGACCTTAAGCCTCGGCCGCTTTATGCCAGAAAAATACAAGCCGAGTTATTACGCCGCCGCCTCATATAGCTGTCACTCCATGAACGGCCTGTTCCCGCATATCAACCCGGGGGAACTGTTTGTTTATCTCGGCATTGCCAGCGGCCTGACCACGCTTGGCCTGCCGCTCGGCCCACTGGCGGTGAGCTATCTGCTGGTCGGCCTGGTCACCAACTTCTTCCGTGGCTGGGTGACCGATCTCACCACCACCATTTTTGAGAAAAAAATGGGCATCCAGCTTGAGCAACGCGTTCATTTGTCAGGAGCCACAGCATGAGCCGGATCCGTATTGAGAAAGGCACGGGTGGCTGGGGCGGCCCGCTGGAGTTCGACGCCACCGAAGGCAAAAAAATCGTCTATATCACCGCAGGCACACGCCCGGCGATTGTCGACAAACTACGCGAGCTGACCGGCTGGGAAGCGGTCGACGGTTTCAAAGAAGGCGAACCACCGGAGGCGGAAATCGGCGTGGCGGTTATCGACTGCGGTGGCACCCTGCGCTGCGGCCTCTATCCGAAGCGTCGCATTCCGACGGTGAATATTCACTCCACCGGAAAATCAGGACCGCTGGCGCAGTACATCCTCGAAGACATTTATGTCTCAGGCGTGAAGGAGGACAACATCACGCTGGTGAATGGCACTTCCGCGCCGCAAAAAGCCGCACCGCGTGATTACGACACCAGTAAGAAGATCACCGAGCAGAGCGACGGCCTGCTGGCGAAGGTCGGCATGGGAATGGGATCCGCCGTGGCGGTACTGTTCCAGTCCGGGCGCGACACCATCGACACGGTGCTAAAAACCATTCTGCCGTTTATGGCCTTCGTCTCCGCGTTAATCGGCATCATCATGGCCTCCGGTCTGGGAGACTGGATCGCCCACGGCCTCGCCCCGCTTGCCAGCCACCCGCTCGGTCTGGTGACGCTGGCGCTGATCTGCTCCTTCCCGCTGCTGTCGCCGTTCCTCGGCCCGGGGGCGGTGATTGCTCAGGTCATCGGCGTCCTGATTGGCGTGCAGATTGGTCTGGGCAATATTCCTCCGCACCTGGCTCTGCCTGCGCTGTTTGCCATTAACGCTCAGGCGGCCTGCGACTTCATTCCCGTTGGCCTGTCTCTGGCCGAAGCGCGCCAGGACACCGTACGCGTGGGCGTGCCGTCTGTGTTGGTCAGTCGTTTCCTGACGGGCGCACCGACGGTGCTGATTGCCTGGTTCGTTTCCGGCTTTATTTATCAATAAGAGGTTCCTGCGATGACAGTGATTTATCAGACCACCATCACCCGCATCGGCCAGAGCGCGGCCGATGCGCTCAGCGACCAGATGCTGATCACTTTCCGCGAAGGTGCACCGGCAGATATCGAAGAGTTTTGCTTTATCCACTGCCACGGCGAGCTGCACGGAGCGTTAAAGGCAGGAAGCCAGCTGGAGCTGGGTGACACCCGCTATGCCGTCACTGCCGTGGGCGACGTGGCCGAGCAAAACCTGCGCGAGCTGGGCCACATCACCCTGCGGTTCGATGGCCAGCCGCAGGCAGAGTATCCCGGCACGGTTCACGTGGAGGGGCCGGTTCCGCAGGCTGTTACCCCAGGCTGCACATTAAAATTTGTTGCGTAATTAAGGAGAGCGTTATGAGTCAGGTTGCCGTTGTCATTGGTGGAGGACAAACCTTAGGAGAGTTTCTCTGCCGTGGGCTTGCCGCAGAAGGTTACCGCGTGGCGGTAGTGGATATTCAGAGTGAGAAAGCCGCCCGCGTGGCGGATACCATCAACACCGAGTTTGGTGAGGGGATGGCGTACGGGTTTGGTGCCGATGCCACCAGCGAGCAGAGCGTCATGGCGCTGGCTCGCGGGGTAGACGAGATTTTTGGCCGTACCGACCTGCTGGTCTACAGCGCAGGGATCGCGAAAGCGGCGTTTATCAGCGATTTCGAACTGGGGGACTTTGACCGCTCGCTGCAGGTGAATCTGGTGGGTTACTTCCTCTGCGCCCGCGAATTTTCCCGTCTGATGATCCGCGACGGCATTCAGGGGCGCATCATTCAGATCAACTCCAAATCGGGCAAAGTGGGCAGTAAGCATAACTCCGGCTACAGCGCGGCGAAATTTGGCGGCGTAGGGCTGACCCAGTCTCTGGCGCTGGATTTGGCCGAATACGGGATTACCGTTCACTCGCTGATGCTGGGCAACCTGCTCAAGTCGCCAATGTTCCAGTCGCTGCTACCTCAATACGCCACCAAGCTTGGCATCAAAGAAGACGAAGTGGAGCAGTATTACATCGACAAAGTGCCGCTGAAGCGCGGGTGCGACTATCAGGACGTGCTGAACATGCTGCTGTTTTACGCAAGCCCAAAAGCCTCGTACTGCACCGGCCAGTCGATTAACGTCACCGGTGGGCAGGTGATGTTCTGATCGAGCAGGCTGATGCCCTCACCCTCTCCCTGTGGGAGAGGGAATATAACAAGGAGCCGATATGGTAACCGCACTCATCACCGTCGCCGCCCTCGCCTGGATCTGCCAGATGGCATTCGGCGGCTGGCAGATCCATCAGTTTAACCGCGCATTTGACGCCCTGTGCCAGAAGGGCCGCGTGGGCGTCGGGCGCTCCGGGGGGCGCTTTAAACCGCGCGTCGTGGTTGCAATTGCGCTGGATGATCAGAATCGGGTATGCGACTCCCTCATCATGCGCGGGATGACGGTGTTTGCCCGCCCGGTGAAAATTCAGGCAATTAACGGCATATCGTTGCAGGAATTACAGCCTGATGTGATCTTCCCCCACGATCCACTCTGTCAGAATGCACTATCATTAGCGCTTAAATTGAAACATGGATAATTTCGTTGTGAACGCGATAAGCTTGCGAAATTATCATTTCGCAACGTAAGGAACGAAGCGCCTATGAAACCTCGTCAGCGGCAGGCGGCCATTCTTGAGCATCTGCAAAAGCAGGGAAAATGCTCAGTAGAAGAGCTGGCCCACTACTTTGACACCACCGGCACAACGATACGCAAGGACCTGGTATTGCTCGAAAACGCAGGCGCGGTCATTCGAACCTACGGTGGGGTGATGCTCAACAAAGATGAAGCCGACCCACCTATCGATCACAAAACGCTGATCAACACCCACCAGAAAGCGCTGATAGCCGAAGCCGCGGTGAAATTTATCCATGATGGTGACTCCATTATTCTTGACGCGGGCAGCACCGTCCTGCAGATGATCCCGCTGCTCAACCGCTTTAACAACATCACGGTGATGACCAACAGTCTGCACATCGTCAACGCCCTGGCAGAGTTCGACAGCGAACAAACCATTCTGATGCCCGGCGGTACCTTCCGTAAGAAATCGGCGTCCTTTCACGGCCAGCTGGCGGAAAATGCCTTCGAGCACTTCAGCTTTGACAAACTGTTTATGGGCACCGACGGCATCGACCTGAACGCCGGTGTCACCACGTTCAACGAGGTGTTCAGCGTCAGTAAAGCCATGTGCAACGCCGCCCGGGAGGTTATTTTGATGGCGGACTCCTCGAAGTTTGGCCGTAAAAGCCCCAACATAGTCTGTAGCCTTGAAAGCGTCGATACGCTGATTACCGACGCAGGGATCGATCCGGCGTTCAAAAAAGCGCTGGAAGAGAAAGGCATTGATGTGATCGTAACTGGAGAAAAAGATGAGTGATTTTCTGTTAAACGCAGGCCGTCAGACCCTGATGCTGGAGCTGCAGGAAGCCAGCCGCCTGCCAGAAAGGCTGGGTGAAGATTTTGTGCGCGCCGCCAATATTATTATCGAGTGCAAAGGCAAAGTGATTGTCTCCGGGATCGGCAAGTCCGGCCACATCGGCAAAAAAATTGCCGCAACGCTGGCGAGCACCGGGACACCGGCGTTCTTCGTGCACCCGGCTGAAGCCCTGCACGGCGATCTGGGGATGATTGAAAGCCGTGACGTGATGCTGTTTATCTCCTACTCCGGCTCGGCCAAAGAGCTGGATCTCATCATCCCGCGCCTGCAGGAAAAATCGATCGCCCTGCTGGCCATGACCGGTAAATCCCGTTCGCCGCTGGCGCTGGCGGCCAAAGCGGTGCTGGATATTGCCGTGGAGCGCGAAGCCTGCCCGATGCACCTCGCCCCCACCTCCAGCACCGTCAACACCCTGATGATGGGCGACGCGCTGGCAATGGCGGTGATGCAGGCGCGCGGTTTCAATGAAGAAGATTTCGCCCGTTCACACCCTGCCGGGGCGCTCGGCGCACGGCTGCTGAATAATGTTCATCACCTGATGCGCTCTGGCGATGCCATCCCGCAGGTCAAACTCGACACCAGCGTGATGGACGCGATGCTGGAGCTGAGCCGCACCGGGCTGGGGCTGGTCGCCGTCTGCGACGATACGCGCCAGGTTAAAGGCGTCTTTACCGACGGCGACCTGCGCCGCTGGCTGGTGGGCGGCGGCAAGCTGGAGGCACGCGTCTCAGAAGCGATGACCTCTGGCGGGTTAACGCTGAATGCCAACAGCCGCGCCATTGAAGCCAAAGAGGTGCTGATGAAACGTAAAATCACCGCCGCGCCGGTGGTGGATGACGCTGGCCGCCTGTGCGGCGCCATCAACCTGCAGGATTTCTACCAGGCAGGCATTATTTAACCCTTCAGTCCCAGACGCTTCGCCAGCCGGTGCAGGTTGGCGACGTCCATTTCCAGCGCCCGCGCGCACGCCGCCCAGCTGCGGTTGTTCTGTTCCAGCGCGCGGGTAATCATCTGACGCTGAAATTCTTCCGTCGCTTCACGCAGGTTCTCGTTCACGTTTTCAGGCGCAGCGGGCTTCACGGACGGTATATTTTCATCATGCAGGGCAAAATGGCGCGCATGAATCACGATTTCATCCCCCGAGCGCGTCGCCCGCGCCAGCACCACCGCGCGATGGATGGCGTGCTCCAGCTCGCGTACATTACCCGGCCAGCCGTAGGTCAGCAGATGGCTTCGCGCCCCCGGGCTTAATACCACGCGCGACAAGCCCATTTTGAGCCGACACTGTTCGCAGAAAAAACCCGCCAGCAGCACCACATCGTCCCCACGCTCGCGCAGCGGCGGCACGGTAAGCGGAAAAACACTCAGACGATGGAACAGATCGGCGCGGAAATTGCCGTTCAGCACCGCTTCGCGCAGGTCGCGGTTGGTTGCCGCCAGCACGCGCACGTTGACCCGTAAGCTGCGGTCGTCTCCCACGCGCTGAATATCACCGTACTGTAATACGCGCAGCAGCTTGGCCTGCAGCGACAGCGAAAGCTCGCCTATTTCATCGAGGAACAGCGTGCCGTTATCGGCCATTTCAAACTTGCCGCTGCGGTTGCTGATGGCCCCGGTAAATGCCCCTTTGACGTGACCAAACAGCTCGCTTTCCGCCACGCTTTCCGGCAGTGCGGCGCAGTTAAGGTAGACCAGCGGGTTGGCCGCACGCGGTGAAGCTTCGTGAATGGATTTCGCCACCAGCTCTTTACCGGTGCCGGTCTCACCGAAGATCAGCACGTTCAAATCGGATGCCGCGACGATCTCAATCTCTTTTTTGAGTTGTACCATGCCTGGCGAGAGGCCAATCATCTCCGTATGCGCGACCTGTTCAAACGCCGCCGGGCTGCCGGGAAGAATATTCTGGCTCTCCAGCTGTTCAATCAGCAGAGCATTGTTCAGCGCCCCGGCCGCCAGGGCCGCAATCAGGCGCAGTTCTTCGTCGCTGAAGGTATCGAACTGGTCCGGCGACATGCCGTCGAGTGTCAGCGCCCCAATCAGGTTTTGTCCGGCAAACAGCGGCAGGCCGATACAGGCGTGCACCTTCAGGCTCTCCTGCCCAGGTATAAGGCCGTCGTACGGGTCGGGCAGATCGCTGTCTGCCGGAAAACGCACTACGTCACCCGCCCGGGCGATGGTCTCCAGCCGCGGGTGGCCTTCCAGCGTAAAGCGTCGCCCGAGCACGTCCTGCGCCAGCCCGTCGATGGCCAGCGGAATAAACTGCCGTCCCTCGTAGCGCAGCAGCGCCGAAGCATCGCAGTCCAGCACGTGGCGCAGCGTGGAGATCAGCCGCTGAAAACGATCCTGATGCCCGATGCCGGTTTGCAGTTCAATGGCGATTTTCGCCAGCACGTCTACGGAAAAGCTCATGTCTGCCTCGCTGTCATTTTGACAATACATAGTGTCATATTGACATCTTTAACGATAGTCATAATGACTACCCATTCCGGGGCATAAAAAATTTAATCCATAAAAATCAATAAAATAAAAGTTGGCACGCAAGTTGATATAGACAAAACAACTTATTCAACACGCCGTATTATTTGAGGTTGCTATGTCTATTCTGGTTAAAAATAACATTCATTGGGTTGGTCAACGTGACTGGGAAGTGCGTGATTTTCACGGAACGGAATATAAAACGCTGCGCGGCAGCAGCTATAACAGCTATCTCATTCGTGAAGGTAAAAACGTACTGATCGATACCGTCGATCATAAATTCAGCCGCGAGTTCGTGCAGAACCTGCGCAGTGAAATCGATCTGAACGACATCGACTACATTATCATCAACCACGCGGAAGAGGATCACGCCGGGGCGTTGACCGAGTTGATGTCCCACATTCCGGATACCCCGATCTACTGCACCACCAACGCCATCGACTCCATCAACGGTCACCATCACCATCCGGAGTGGAACTTCCACACCGTGAAAACCGGCGACACGCTGGATATTGGTAACGGTAAACAGCTGATCTTCGTAGAAACCCCGATGCTGCACTGGCCGGACAGCATGATGACCTACCTGACCGGCGACGCGGTGCTGTTCAGCAACGACGCCTTTGGTCAGCACTACTGCGACGAACGCCTGTTTAACGATGAAGTGGATCAGACCGAGCTGTTCGAACAGTGCCAGCGCTACTACGCCAACATCCTGACCCCGTTCAGCCGTCTGGTGACGCCCAAAATCACCGAGATCCTCGGCTTCAACCTGCCGGTGGATATGATTGCCACCTCCCACGGCGTGGTGTGGCGTGAAAACCCCACCCAGATCGTTGAGCTGTACCTGAAATGGGCGGCGGATTATCAGGAAGACCGCATCACGATTTTCTACGACACCATGTCCAACAACACCCGCATGATGGCAGACGCCATCGCCCAGGGCATCAACGAGGTGGACCCGAACGTGGCGGTGAAAATCTTCAACGTGGCGCGCAGCGATAAAAACGAGATCCTCACCAATGTCTTCCGCTCTAAGGGCGTGCTGGTGGGCACCTCCACCATGAACAACGTGATGATGCCGAAAATTGCTGGCCTGGTGGAAGAGATGACCGGCCTGCGCTTCCGTAACAAACGCGCCAGCGCCTTTGGCTCCCACGGCTGGAGCGGCGGCGCGGTAGATCGTCTCTCCACCCGCCTGCAGGATGCCGGTTTTGAGATGTCCATGAGCCTGAAGGCCAAATGGCGCCCGGATCTTGACGCGCTGGAAGTCTGTCGTCAGCACGGCCGCGATATTGCTCGTCAGTGGGCGCTTGCACCGCTTCCTGAGGCCGCAGCACTCCCCGCCGAACAGCCGCAAACCTGTGCCGGGGCAGCCAGCCCCGATCTCGGTCCACGCATGCAGTGCAGCGTCTGCCAGTGGATCTACGACCCGGAACTGGGCGAGCCGTTGCAGGACGTGGCTCCAGGTACGCCGTGGAGTGAGGTGCCGGACAACTTCCTCTGCCCGGAATGTTCCCTCGGAAAAGACGTCTTTGACGAACTGGCAACGGAGGCAAAATGAGCAACGGTATCGTCATCATCGGCTCGGGTTTTGCCGCCCGCCAGCTGGTGAAAAATATCCGCAAACAGGACGCTAATGTGCCGCTGACGATGATCGCGGCCGACAGCATGGACGAGTACAACAAGCCCGATTTAAGCCATGTGATTAGCCTGAACCAGCGCGCCGACGATCTCACCCGCCAGACGGCGGGGGAGTTCGCGGAGCAGTTCAACCTGCGTCTGTTTCCGTACACCTGGGTCACCGATATTGACGCCGATGCCCACGTGGTAAAAGCGAAAGATAAAACCTGGCAGTACGACAAGCTGGTGCTGGCGACGGGGGCCTCTGCGTTCGTGCCGCCGGTTACCGGCCGCGAGCTGATGATGACGCTCAACAGCCAGCAGGAATATCGGGCCAGCGAAACGAAGCTTCGTGATGCAAAACGGGTAATGATTGTTGGCGGCGGTTTGATTGGCACCGAGCTGGCGATGGATTTTTGTCGGGCGGGTAAAGCCGTCACCCTGGTCGACCACGCGGCAAGCATTCTGTCGGCCTTGATGCCTGCAGAAGTAAGCAGTCGCTTACAGCACCGTCTGACCGACATGGGCGTGCATCTGCTGTTGAAATCGCAACTGCAACATCTGAGCGAAACCGAAGGCGGCATTCGCGCGACGCTTGACCGCCATCGCAGCCTGGAAGTCGATGTGGTGGTTGCCGCGACGGGGTTGCGCCCGGAAACGGCGCTGGCGCACCGCGCAGGCGCTGAAACAGGCCGTGGCGTGAAGGTGAATAGCTACCTGCAAACCACGCAACCCGACATTTACGCCCTGGGGGACTGCGCGGAAATCAACGGCCAGGTACTGCCTTTCCTGCAGCCGATCCAGCTTAGCGCAATGTATCTGGCAAAAAACCTGCTCGGCAACAGCGCGCCGCTGAAATTACCGGCCATGCTGGTGAAGGTGAAAACGCCGGCGTTGCCGCTGCATCTGGCAGGTGAAACCCAGCGCCAGGATCTGAACTGGCAGATCGCTGTGGAAGCTCAGGGAATGGTCGCGCGCGGCTCTGACGCCGATGGCCAGCTCCGCGCCTTCGTGGTTAGCGAAGATCGGATGAAGGAGGCTTTCGCGCTACTGAAATCGCTGCCCGCTTAACCCTTAACCTTTTACCACGCTTACTTAACCCTGGGATTTTATTATCCGCAGCCCCGATGCCCCGGGGCTTTTTTTTACGTAATCTATTAGCAAGATAAATACAAAAGAGGTAAATCATCGCCATCTGTCCTTAACTTATTATTTAACTGAATATAAAAGCGTAAAAACCTTCATAAACAGCAAGATATTCATTCCATTTTTCCAGTAAAACGGCACCCTGCTTCGCTTTACCGGAACGACATCATGGCGATTTTACCCCTCAAACACAATGGTTTTAGCGCAGCGCTCTGGAATGTATGACCAGCGCGTCGTAGCCGCGCCAGCGGTAGTTGATCATGGAGATCAGCCAGCAGGCGACAAACAGCCCAACCACCACAAAACCGGCGTTGCCGAGGTTATCGTTGACGGCACCAATGCGATCCCAGATGCCGCCGCTGAGGGCAAATTTATCCATCAGCAGCCCAAGCGCTTCCAGCCCGCCGATAAACACCGCCACCACCACAGAGGTACCGGTAATGGTCATGTTGTAGTAGAGCTTGCGCTGCGGCTTGTTAAATGCCCAACCGTAAGCCCCCACCATCAGCAGGTTGTCGAGGGTATCCACCAGCGCCATGCCGCTGGCGAAAAGCGCCGGGAAGATCATGATTGACCACACCGACATGCCGTTTGAGGCGCTGGCGGCAGAGATCCCGAGCACGCCGATTTCGGTGGCGGTATCAAAACCAAGCCCGAACAGAAAACCGACCAGATACATCTGCCAGCTTTTGTTGACCAGGCGGAAAGTCGCGCCAAACAGCCAGTTCATTACTCCGCCCTGCGCCGGGAGGGAGATGTCTCCCTGCACCGCCTGCCCGTTTTTCAGCGCCTGGAAATTGCGCCAGACGCCGCGCAAAATCACCATATTGACTAACGCCATCGCCAGCAGGAACGTCGCGGAGACGGCCGTGCCAATCAGGCTGCCGGTTTCATGAAACCAGGCCATATTTTTCTGAAACGCGGTCGCCGTCGCGGCAATGGCGATGGAGGCCAGCACCACAATGGTGGAGTGCCCCAGTGAGAACCACGCCCCGACACCAGAGGGGCGCTTGCCCTGCTGCATCATCTTGCGTGTCACGGTATCAATGGCCGCGATGTGGTCAGCATCCACCGCGTGACGCAACCCATAGCACCAGGCAAGCAGGCTTGCGGCCATTAACGCAGAACTGCTGCTAAAGGCGTTCCACGCCCAGCCCCACGCCAGAAGATTAGCCATTACCAGCGCCAGCAGCAGGAGCGCGGCGCGAGGTTCATTGCGTAAGCGTCGTAACATTTTACATCCTTTTTGAACATGACCGGGCTGCGGCAACCACCGCCTGCCCGAAGGAGATAGCCCCGTCACCCGCAGGCAGATGATGGGGAAAAAGAAGCGTGAAATCAGAGAGGTGTACCCGCAGACGCGCCCGCAGCAGGCGGTTATGCAACACGCCGCCGCTGAAACAGACGGTAGAGAGCGACAGGCGTCGGGCATGGTGTCGGGCTAACGCCGCCAGCCCTTTTGCCAGCGCATCGTGAAAGGCCCACGCGCGCTCGCAGGGTTGCGCCTGCCAGGCCAGCCACTGCTGCCAGAAGAGCGCAAGGTTTTCAACCTGAAGCGTCACCGGGTGCTCAACACCCGGGCACTGCGCGGCCAGCGCCTCCAGCCTGCAGGCGGCTTCGCCTTCATAGCGTTGTGTTTCAATACCCAGAGCACAGGCCACCGCATCAAACAACCGCCCGCAGGACGACGCCAGCGGCGCGTTAAGGCCGCGCTGAACGGCGGTCGCTAAAAGCGGCCAGTTTTGCGAACGTACGGCGCGGGTTTCCGGGTAGCGTTGCCAGCCAGGAACAAACGCCAGGCAGTGTGCCAGCAGATTTCGCCAGGGCTGCATGGCCGCGAGATCGCCGCCCGGCATCGCCACGGTGGGCAGACCGTCCAGATGCTCGCACTCAAGGTAGTTCACCCGCAGACACTCCCCGCCCCACAGCGCGCCGTGCTCGCCCATGCCGATCCCGTCCAGCGTCAGGGCGATGGCGTCGCCACCGTCGAGCGGCCAGCCGTTTTCGGCAAGGCAGGCCGCGGCATGCGCGTGATGATGCAGTACGGTATCGACCGGCAGCGCCTGCTCCTGTGCCCAGTGCCGGGCGTGATAGCCAGGATGGGCATCGCACACCAGCCGCTCTGGCTGAAAGGCGTAGATCTGCTGCATCAACGACAGTGCTGAACGCCACTGGGCCTCGACACCGTCGTCACTGAGATCGCCAAAATGCTGGCTCAGCACCGCCTGGTTACCGCGCACCAGACAGAAGGTATTCTTCATGTCGGCACCGGTCGCCAGAATAGAGGGAACAGAGCTAAAACCGGCGGGTAACGTGATGGCATCCGGCACGAATCCACGCGCCCGACGCAGCATGGCCCCGTCCTGATCAATCACGGAATCGTCCATCCGCTGCAGGATGTCGCGGTTATGGAGCAGAAAACCGTCAGCAATCTCTGCGAGCTGTTCCAGCGCCTGTGGATTACTGATGGCAGGCGGTCTGCCGCTGAGGTTGCCGGAGGTCATCACCAGCGGGCGTTGCGTCTCCTGCATCAGCAAATGCTGCAGCGGATTGGCCGGGAGCATCACACCGAGGCTATCCAGGCCCGGCGCGATGTCGTCCGGGAAGGCCGGCAGCCAGGCTTTAGGGATCAGCACGATGGGCGCGGCAGGCGAGCGCAGCCGTGTTTGCACCGGCTGCGGAAGGCCATCGGCGTTCGGGATCATCACCGCCAGCGGTTTCCCCGGACGCTGCTTACGTGCCCGCAGCATTGCCACCGCCTGCGGGTTAAGCGCGTCGCAGGCCAGATGAAATCCGCCCAGCCCTTTGATAGCAACGATGCCACCGTTTTTCAGCGTTTGCACCGCCGCGTTCAGCGCAGCCTCACCGGCAGCAGTGACGTCGCCCGCCCGCCACTCAAGCTCAGGGCCGCAGTCCGGGCAAGCCACGGGCTGGGCGTGAAAACGTCGGTCCGCAGGGTTGCGGTATTCCGTTTCGCACGGCGAGCAGAGCGGGAATGGCGCCATGGCCGTGGCCGGGCGGTCATACGGCATGGCGCGGATAATGGTAAAACGCGGGCCGCAGTGGGTGCAGTTAATAAACGGGTAACGATAGCGGCGCTCGTGCGGATCGTTCATCTCCGCAAGGCACGCGGGACAGGTGGCGGCATCCGGTACAATCTGGGTGTCCATTGCTCCGCCCGCGCTGTGGCGAATGGTGAATGTCTCTGGCAGCGTTGACCAGTGGAACGGCTGCGTGTCGATACTCTCGATGCGCGCCAGCGGCGGGCAGTCCTGGCGCAGCCTCGCGGTGAAATGCCCCCCATTACCCGCGAGGCGCACCAGCACGCCCTCTCCGTCGTTGCAGACATCGCCGGTCAACTGCAGCGCCTGAGCCAGTTGCCAGACGAAGGGCCGAAAGCCCACGCCCTGTACCTTGCCACGCACCCGCAACTGTACGCCGTTACCGCCCATGACGGATCAGAACAGCAGAGATGAGGTGGTATCGAACGCTGCGCGACGGCGCTTTTCGGCGCTCATCTGCTCGAGCTTATCGCGATCCACGCAAACCAGCGCGTGTGTCGGGCAGGCCTCCATACAGGCCGGACCGGCGTCACGGTGATAGCAAAGATCGCATTTGTTGGCTTCGGCTTTTTCCGCCCGCACGTTCAGCCCCATGCCGCTGTTGCGGACCACCGGACGAACCACCACCTCCATCGCGCCATACGGGCAGGCGACCACGCAGGTTTTACAGCCGATACAGCGCGCCTGCATCACATGCACAAAGCCTTTTTCACGTTTGATTGCCCCGTTAGGGCAGACGTTGGCGCACGGCGCATCTTCGCACTGACGGCAAATAGCGGCGGTGGAAATATTCACGCCTTTGATGACGTGGATCCGCGGCAAAAAGGTCTCTGGCGTAAGCGAAGCGCAATCCTGCTCCGCCTGATGAGACACCACGCACGCCACTTCACAGGTACGGCAGCCAATGCATTTACTGGCATCAGCCATAATAAAACGGTTCATCTGCTTCTCCAGCATTACAGTCATGCGCGGAGATATTCATAAACCGTGCCAGTTTTTAACTCGTTGATTTATAGTGATTTAGAAAATGACGCCAGGGCTGTCATCGTCACTTCTGACGATGACAGCTGTCGACATCAGCGGTGCGGGCCGTCGATGACAGAGTCGCGCAGGATAAGCTCACCCGAGAAGGTTTGCTGATATTTAAACTCGCCGCCGTCGAGCATAAAAATCAGGCGGCTGATGGTCTCTTTAATCATCTCCGTAACCGGAATACGCACGCTGGAGAGCGAGGGCACGATGTAGGGCGCAATCGCCACATCGTCGAAGCCTACCACCGACACCGCATCAGGCGTGGCGACGCCGCTGTCGTGAAGCTGTTTCATGGCGCCAATCGCCATATCGTCGTTACTCGCCACCAGCGCGGTAAAGGTTTCGCCGCGCGAGAGCAGCTCAGACACGGCCGCCGCGCCGCTGGCCGGGTTCCATTTGCCGTGGGCGATCAGCGTCGGACGCAGCGGGATCTGGTGTTGCGCCAGGGCGTCTTTGTAGCCAGAAAGACGCTCCACGCCCGTGGGCGAATCCAGCGAGCCGGTGATAAACGCAATGTCACGGTGCCCTTTCTCAATCAGCTGTGACACCGCTTCCTGACAGGAGGCTTTATGATCTGACCAGACGCTGTGGCTGCTGTTTTTACGCAGGCGACGGTTCAGTACCATGATCGGCTGCTCGTATTTCTCGACGATCTCGTCCATCTCTTCCACGCTCAGGAAACGCGGATAGATAATGACCGCGTCACAGCGCATATCAAGCAGGTACTGGATGGCTTCGCGCTCTTCATCGGCGCTGTGCTTGCCGTCCGCCAGGATCAGCTGCCGCCCTTTCTCTTCCGTCATGCGGGCGGCGTGAAACAGCAACTCACTAAAATAGACGCCGTGATACAGGGTGTTGGTCACCACCAGTCCCAGCGTCTGGGTGCGTTTGGTCGCCAGGTTGCGCGCCAGCAAATTGGGGCGATAGCCGCTCTCTTCGATGGCCTGAAACACCCGGTCTTTGGTCTCCTGGCTGACATAGCCATTCCCCGACAGCACCCGGGAAACCGTCGCTTTCGAAACGCCTGCCCGCTTCGCCACTTCAAGCATCGTGGTCATGTTGTTATTCCCTTTCATACTGATGGCACGCAGTGTACTGCACTGCAAAACAATTGTCGCAACGACGCGCTCACGCTTTTTGAACCGTCTGGTGATCGCCATCACGAAATGAAAAAATGGTCAAAATGCGATCTTGTTTCATTCAAAGAAACTCATGATGATTATGTGGAACCGGTTTCCTACATACTCTCAAAACGACAACAGGATCACATCCGATGGCCAAAAATTATGCCGCGCTGGCGCAAGACGTTGTCAGCGCGCTTGGCGGCAAAGACAACATCGTCGCCGTCACCCATTGCATGACGCGACTGCGTTTCGTCCTGAAAGACGAAACCGCTACCGATACCGCACGCCTGAAAAATATCAGCGGCGTACTGGGCGTGGTACGTAACGACAACCAGTGCCAGGTGATTATCGGCAATACCGTTTCTCAGGCTTACCGTGAGGTGGTGAGCCTGCTGCCAACCGACCTGCAGCCTGCCGTACCGGAAGGCCCACAGAAATTGACCCTGCGCCGCATCGGTGCCGGGATCCTCGACGCGCTGATTGGCACCATGTCGCCGCTGATCCCGGCGATCATCGGCGGCTCGATGGTCAAGCTGCTGGCGATGATCCTTGAGATGACCGGCGTGCTGGAGAAAGGCGCGCCGACGCTCACCATTTTGACCGTCATCGGCGACGGGGCGTTCTTCTTCCTGCCGCTGATGGTGGCAGCATCTGCCGCGGTGAAATTCAAAACCAACATGTCGCTGGCGATCGCCATTGCAGGCGTGCTGGTGCACCCGAGCTTTATCGAGCTGATGGCGAAAGCCGCGCAGGGTGAGCACGTCGAATTCGCGTTTATCCCGGTGACGGCGGTGAAATACACCTACACCGTGATCCCGGCGCTGGTGATGACCTGGTGCCTGTCGTATATCGAACGCTGGGTGGATCGCATTACGCCTGCGGTGACGAAAAACTTCCTCAAGCCGATGCTGATCGTGCTGATTGCCGCCCCGCTCGCCATCGTGCTGATTGGGCCGCTGGGGATCTGGATCGGCAGCGCCATCTCCGCGCTGGTCTACACCATCCACGGCTATCTGGGCTGGCTCTCCGTGGCGATCATGGGCGCGCTCTGGCCGCTGCTGGTCATGACCGGGATGCACCGCGTCTTTACCCCGACTATCATTCAGACCATTGCCGAAACGGGTAAAGAGGGGATGGTGATGCCGTCGGAAATCGGTGCCAACCTGTCGCTCGGCGGTTCATCCCTGGCGGTGGCGTGGAAAACGAAAAACCCGGAGCTGCGCCAGACGGCGCTGGCCGCGGCGGCTTCCGCCATCATGGCGGGCATCTCTGAACCGGCGCTGTATGGCGTGGCGGTTCGCCTGAAACGCCCGCTGATTGCCAGCCTGATTAGCGGCTTTATCTGTGGCGCGGTGGCCGGTATTGCGGGGCTTGCCAGCCACTCAATGGCGGCGCCGGGGCTGTTTACCAGCGTGCAGTTCTTCGATCCGGCCAACCCGATGACCATTGTCTGGGTATTCGGCGTCATGGCGCTGGCGGTCGTGCTCTCCTTCGTGCTGACCCTGATATTAGGCTTTGAAGATATCCCGGTCGAAGACGAGGCTGAAAAAGCCCGCGCCCTGCAGAGCGCGCCGGTGCAGGCCAAAACCGCACAAGTTTAACCGTATAACGAGGTAGAAATGTCTGTTTTTCCACAAGGATTTTTATGGGGCGGCGCGCTTGCCGCCAACCAGAGCGAAGGCGCTTACCGTGAAGGCGGCAAAGGGCTGACCACGGTCGATATGATCCCTCACGGCGCAAACCGCCTGGCGGTGAAGCTTGGTAAGGAAAAGCGTTTTTCGCTGCGTGACGACGAGTTTTACCCAAGCCACGAGGCGATCGATTTTTACCATCGCTACAAAGAGGACATCGCCCTGATGGCGGAGATGGGCTTTACGGTGTTCCGCACCTCGATTGCCTGGAGCCGCCTCTACCCGAACGGCGACGAACCGCTGCCGAACAAAGAGGGCATTGCCTTTTATCGCGCGGTGTTTGAAGAGTGCAAAAAGTACAACATTGAGCCGCTGGTCACCTTGTGCCACTTCGACGTGCCGATGCATCTGGTGACGGAGTACGGCTCCTGGCGCAACCGCAAGATGGTCGATTTCTTCGCCCGCTACGCCCGCACCTGTTTCGAAGAATTTAACGGTCTGGTGAAATACTGGCTCACCTTCAACGAGATCAACATCATGCTGCACAGCCCGTTCTCCGGCGCGGGGCTGGTGTTCGAAGAAGGTGAAAACGAAGATCAGGTGAAATACCAGGCCGCGCACCACGAGCTGGTCGCAAGCGCGCTGGCGACCAAAATCGCCCACGAGGTAAACCCGGAAAACCAGGTTGGCTGCATGCTGGCGGGCGGGAATTTCTACCCTTACTCCTGCAAGCCGGAAGACGTATGGATGGCGCTGGAGAAGGACCGCGAGAACCTGTTCTTCATCGACGTGCAGGCGCGCGGCAGCTATCCGGCCTACTCCGCCCGCGTGTTCCGCGAAAAAGGGGTGGTGATTGTGAAAGATCCGGGCGACGACGAAATGCTGAAAAACACCGTCGATTTTGTGTCGTTCAGCTATTACGCCTCGCGCTGCGCGTCGGCCGATATGAACGCGAACAATACCAATGCGGCGAACATCGTCAAATCCCTGCGCAACCCGCATATTCAGGTGAGCGAATGGGGCTGGGGCATCGATCCGCTCGGCCTGCGCATCACCATGAACATGATGTACGACCGTTATCAGAAACCGCTGTTCCTGGTGGAAAACGGCCTCGGCGCAAAAGATGTCATTGATGAAAACGGCGAAATTAACGATGACTACCGCATCAGCTATCTGCGCGAGCATATCCGCGCGATGGGCGATGCCATTGAGGACGGCGTGCCGCTGATGGGCTATACCACCTGGGGCTGCATTGACCTGGTGGCGGCCTCAACGGGCGAAATGAGCAAGCGCTACGGGTTTGTCTATGTGGACCGCGACGATGCCGGAAACGGCACGCTGGAGCGCAAACGCAAGAAATCGTTCTGGTGGTATAAGAAGGTGATTGCGAGTAACGGGGGGGATCTGGCGTAGCCTGTTGCCCTCACCCTAACCCTCTCCCACAGGGAGAGGGGACAAAAAACGCCCTCTCCCCTATGAGGAGAGGGGTTCAAACCCACCCTTTCCAACCCACCCCGCAAGCCGTGAATAGACCACTTCCACCGCGGCTTTCACCGGGGGTGTCATCGGGTAATAAAATCCGACGATGTCCGGCTGAATGCCCAGAAACAGCACCTCGCCCACGTCCTCTTTGATCTGATCCACCAGATAGTTAAGCGGCATATTATGCGTGGTCATCATGAACATGTCGGCAATGTCGTCTGGGTCGATCAGGCGGATGTCCCCCGGGTTCAGCCCCATATCCGTAGCATCGACAATCAACAGCCGATCAGGGTGAAGCTCGCGGATGGCCACCACGTCGTTTTCCGGCGCGCTGCCGCCGTCAATCACCACCCAGTTGCCCTGCGGGTTCGCGGCACACATCTCTGCCAGCAGCGGGCCTGCGCCGTCGTCGCCCATCATGCTGTTGCCGACACACAGTAAAACGTCAGTCACGTAATCTCCTCACCATCAGGTAGATGGCACTTTCCTGATGAATATCATGCAGCATGCTGAGCAGCGTTTTGCTCCACGCCTGCTGTTCGGGGGTTTGCCGTTTCAGCGCCGCGTCAAACGCGTTCGCCAGCATCGCAATATGGTTGGCGTCGATAACGATCTCACCGTACTTCGGTACCCCTTCCATTTTGCGCCGCGCCGTACTGCCCTCTTCCAGCGTGGCGATCCACGCCAGATAGTCGGACCACGGGCAGCTCAGCGCCGCCTCCAGGCAGTCGATCACCCCGAGGTGATGCCCAATCGCCAGGCTGTAATAGACCACCTGCTGCGCCGCGTCCGGCGTGGCATCGTTCTCATCAATAAATTTACGGCTCAGCTGACTGAACACCACCGTCTCACTCATCGGATACGCGCCTCATCCACAATGCTGTTCAGGTTCGCCACAATCTCATTGAGACGCGGGTCGTTTTCCGCCTCCAGCCAGCGCGCCACCTGGTGCTCGCCCTGGCTCAGCAGGCGCAGGTAATCGTCGGCAATCTGACGGCCATAGCGATAGCCCGCCAGCCTGCGCGCCGTGCGATCGACCTTCACCCGCAGCGGCTGCACCATGTCCGGGTGCAGGATCATCGCAGGCTGATTGTCGGGTTCACCCGGTTCACGAGCGTGGATTTTCTGCTCCAGCAGGCCGAGCGCCATGGCAAAGCCGTACAGCGTGGCGGCAGGCGTCGGCGGACAGCCCGGAATGTAGACGTCCACCGGTACGATTTTGTCGGTGCCGCCCCATACGCAGTAGAGGTCATGGAAGATGCCGCCGCTGTTACCGCAGGCGCCGTAGGAGATGCAGATTTTCGGATCGGGCGCAGACTGCCAGGCGCGCAGCGCGGGCGAGCGCATGGCGCGGGTGACGGCCCCGGTGAACAGCAGAATGTCGGCATGACGCGGAGACGGCACCACTTTGATGCCGAAGCGTTCGGCGTCAAACAGCGGTGACAGCGTGGCGAAGATCTCAATCTCGCAGCCGTTGCAGCCGCCGCAGTCCACGCGGTAAACGTAGGCCGAGCGTTTGATTTTTTTCAACAGCGACGCCTTCATGCTGGCGATGGACTCCTCCACCGTCATCGGCACCGGAATGCCCCGCTCGTCGCGCGGACCGAGTAAGTTTTCCATCAGCTGGCCTCTCTCATATGACGGGTGATATCGATGCGGTCGGACGGCAGCAGGCATTTCTGCCGTTTGCATTCCGGGCAGGTTTCAAAGCTTTCGCGATGATGCTCCGCGCGGGCGTCGCCGTTGTGCTTCAGCAGCGCGATGGCGTAGTCGATCTCTTTTTGTACGGCGAACGGACGTTTGCAGACGCGGCAGTTACACAGGGCAAAACGCGACTGCTGCAAAAAGTCCTCTTTCTTCCACACCGCCAGCTCGTACTCCTGAGACAGACGAATGGCGACCGTCGGGCAAACCTCTTCGCAGCGGCCGCAGAAGATGCAGCGACCGAGGTTAAACTGCCAGGCCAGTTGGCCGGTTTTCAGATCCGTTTCCACCGTCAGGGCATTCGACGGACAGGCGTTGACGCAGGCCGCACAGCCGATGCACTGCTGCGGGTTGTGTTCCGGCTTGCCGCGAAAGTTTTTATCCACCGGCATCGGCTCCAGCGGGTAGCGGCTGGTGGGCGTGCCGGTTTTGATCACTTTTTTGATAAAGGTAAACATGACGAGTCCTTATTTCAGCGGCGAGTTCTTACGCTCGATGCTGTAGCGCTCAAGCTCTTTGTACGGCACCACCTGGCTTTTCTTCTTGCGCACGTCCACCACGGTCATGCGGTCGGTGCAGGAGTAGCACGGGTCGAGGCTGCCGATGATCAGCGGCGCGTCGGAGACCGTGTTGCCGCGCAGCATATAGCGCAGGGTTGGCCAGTTGGCGTAGGTGGCCGCACGGCAGCGCCAGCGGTAAAGCTTCTGGTTATCGCCGGTCATGCTCCAGTGGATGTCGTCCCCGCGCGGCGCTTCGGCAAAGCCGAGGGCAAAGCGGTTCGGGATGTAGGTGAAGCCCTCCACCATCAGCGGGCCGCCCGGCAGGTTATCGAGCCCAAAGTCGATCATATTCAGCGCGGTGAAGACCTCGTTGATACGCACCTTCAGGCGGGAGATGACGTCGCAGCCCTGTTCGCTGTGTACGGTCATTGGCAGCAGGCCGTAACCAACAAACGGGTGATCGGCGCGGGTGTCGCGGGCGTGGCCGCTGGCGCGCACCATCGGGCCAACGTTGCTGAACTCGCGGGCGATCTCCGGATCAAGGCGGCCGATCCCCACGGTACGCTGCTCGATGTTGGGCGTGCTGAGCAGCATATCCACCAGCTCCTGCACGTCGCGACGCATCTGCTGTGCCAGCTGTCGGGTCTGGATCATGTCGTTTTTAAGCAGGTCACGGCGGATCCCACCGATCAGGTTCAGACCGTAGGTTTTACGCGCCCCGGTGAGGATCTCCGCCATCTTCATCGACGCCTCGCGCACGCGGAAGAACTGCATAAACCCGGAGTCGAAACCGACAAAGTGACAGGCCAGACCGAGATTCAGCAGGTGCGAGTGCAGACGTTCCACTTCCAGCAAAATGGCGCGGATCATCTGCGCGCGCTCCGGCACCACGATCCCCATGCCGTTCTCCACCGAGGTGGTATAGGCGGTGCTGTGGGCGAAGCCGCAGATGCCGCACACGCGGTCCGAGAGGAATGTCACCTCGTTATAGCCCATCCGGGTTTCCGCCAGCTTCTCCATTCCGCGATGGACGTAGAACAGGCGGTAGTCGGCGTCGATAATGTTTTCGCCATCAACAAACAGGCGGAAGTGGCCAGGTTCATCAGAGGTGACGTGCAGCGGGCCAATCGGCACCACATTGTTCTTTTTGTTGCCGAGTTCGTTAATGAACTCGTAGGTTTCGCTGTCAGTGGTCGGGGCCGGACGCTGGCGGTAATCCATGCTGTCCTTGCGCAGCGGATACAGTTCGTCCGGCCAGTCGTCCGGCAGCACCAGGCGGCGTTCATCCGGCAGCCCCACCGGCACCAGGCCATACATGTCACGCACTTCGCGCTCGCCCCAGACGGCGGCAGGCACGCGGGGCGTGACGGACGGGTACTCCGGCTTGTTCGGGTCGACTTCCACGCGTACGGTAAGCCAGCACTTCTCGCCCTGCTCCATCGACATCACGTAGTACACCGCGTAATTGCCGCACAGCTGACGCTCGTCATTACCGAACAGCACCGACAGCCAGCCACCCTGCTGGTAGTAAAGAAATTCCACCACTTCCGGCAGATAGTTCACCTTAATGGTGACGGTTACCTGGTCTTTGGTCTGCCATCCTTCATCCAGCACAACACCCGGAAAAGCCTGATGCAACGCGGCGAGATACTGCTGACCTTTCTTTTCTTCAGACATAAATACTCTCTTTAATCACGCCACCAGCAAGGAGACGAACGCTAAAAATGCAAAACCAAAACCGGCCCAGGTGATGCGCGAGGTCGCGACAAAGCGCAGACGTGCCATGCTGTTTTCAAACAGGGCAATCACCAGCACGCCGACCAGCAACTTGAGCGCGGCAACCACCACGGCCAATACCAGCCCCCCAGCGGAGAAGTGCGTCATCTGCCCCCACGGGAAGAAGACGCCAACAAACATCTGCAGGACCACCAGCTGCTTAAGGCTGATGCCCCACTTAAGCACCGCAAAGCCGTAGCCGCTGTATTCGGTGAGCGGCCCTTCCTGCAACTCCTGTTCGGCTTCTGCGAGGTCAAACGGCAGTTTGCCCATCTCAATAAAGGTGGCGAACGCGCAGGCGCAAAGGGCCAGCACTAGCGGGAGGGTACGTGACACCGGCCAGTGGTAAACGGTGTGGGTGATAAAGCTGATATGGGTGGAACCCGCGACCTGCGCGGCCACCCACAGCCCCAGCAGCAGGATCGGTTCGACCAGCACGCCCAGCATCGCCTCGCGGCTGGCGCCGATACCGGTAAACGGGCTGCCGGTATCCAGGCCCGCAATAGCAAAGAAGAAGCGGGCAATGGCGAAGAGGTAAATCAGCGTAATCAGATCCCCAAGTGCAGGCAGCGGCGAGCCCACCGTAACCACCGGCAGCGCGGTGGCGATGGTCAGCATCACGCCGACCATCACGAACGGCGTCAGGCGGAAGACCCAGCCTGCGGCATCCGGCGCCACGCTCTGGCGGGAGAGCAGCTTGAAGAGATCGCGGTACTCCTGGAGCACGCCAGGCCCGCGACGGTTGTGCATCCGGGTGCGCGCCACGCGCGTGATGCCCGACAGCAGTGGCGCAACGGCGAACAGCACCAGCGCCTGAAGTATTGCCAGTAACAGACTCATGTCAGGCTCCTCGTGAAATCACAATAACCACCAGCACCGCCAGCTCGATCAGCGCCAGACGGCGGAACAGCGCAGGTACAGCGGCGCTCTGCCAGCCCGGCATCCAGCCCACCGGGTTCAGCCAGTGGCGCAGCTTCAGCACGGCAGCGAAGTTCTCTTTCACCGGCATGGCAAAACCGTGGGCGGTGATGACCATCGATTGTTCGTGTTCGTAGCCACAGGCCCAGGCCGCCCCGCGCGAGCGGGAGGGGAGTCGGTCGCGCCTGAAGAACAGCATCAGCACAAACGGCAGCAGCGGTGCGGCAACCAACAGCAGCGCCATCATCGGCTGGGAGACGGTGGTATGCGCAAGGGTCAGCGGCAGTGGAATGGCGTTACCCAGCAGCGGCAGCAGCCATGGGGCGGCGACCCCGCCCGCGATGCAGCACAGCGCCAGCGCGACCACGCTGGCACACATCAGTACCGGGGCGCAGCAGGCGTTTTCCGCTTCCCGCGTGCGCGGTGCGCCGAGGAAGGTGACGCCGTAGACTTTTGCCATACACATCACCGCCAGCGCCCCGGTTATCGCCAGCCCAACCGCCAGCAGCGGGCCGAGCAGTCGGGCGATAAAGGCGTCGCTCTGACCGAGCGCGAAGAAGGACTGGTAGATCACCCACTCGCCCGCAAAGCCGTTCAGCGGCGGCAACGCGGCCATCGCCATCAGCCCGACCAGCATGGCGAGAGAAATCACCGGCATCTTTTTGCCAATGCCGCCGAGTTTTTCGATATCCCGATGACCGGTACGGAACCAGACGCTGCCCGCGCCCAGGAACAGGGTGCTTTTAAACAGGCTGTGGTTAACGAGGTGATACAGCCCCCCGATAAACCCGGCGGCAATCAGCGCCGGTTGATTGAGTGCCAGGCCGGTCACGCCTGCGCCGATGCCGAGCAGGATAATGCCGATATTTTCCAGGGTGTGGTACGCCAGCAGACGCTGAATGTTGTGCTCCATCAGCGCATACAGCCCGCCGACAAAGGCGGTAACCATACCTGCGATAAGCAGCGCGACACCCCACCACAGCGGCGGCTGGCCGCCGGTCAGGGTGATAGTCAGAACGCCGAACAGACCGACTTTCATCACCACGGTGGAAAACAACGCGGCGGCGGGTGCAGAGGCATTCGCGTGCGCCTGCGGCACCCAGCCGTGCAGAGGGATGATCCCGGCCAGCAGGCCAAAGCCCGCCACGCCCAGCAGCCAGACGTCATTTCCCAGCGGCTGACCGTTAAGCGCTGCGAAGTCGAGCGTGCCGAAACGTTGCCACACCAGCCAGCAGGCCAGCGCCAGCAGCAGCGTGCCGAGGCGACCGAGCGCAAACCACAGCTTGCCGGAGGCGCTACATCCCGTCAGGAATACGCCGCAGAGCGCCATGATCTCCGCCATCACCACCAGCGCGCCGAGGTTGCTGGCAATGACGGTGCAGACCGCCGACGCCAGCAGCAGGTTAACCAGCAGACCATTCGCGCGGGTGTGCTGATGGCGGTGCCAGTCAATATTGAACAGGCTGATAAACACCCCGCACAGACCAAAAGTCACCAGCCAGATGGCGTTCAGCGGCGTTAGCTGAACGGTATGACGGACGATCGGAATCATTGCTTCGGCGGTCTGGCCGCTGAGTAACACTGCCGTACCTGCTGCCAGCGTCATCAGGCTGCCCACCGCCCCGCCGATACCGGCGATCCAGCCGCTCAGGGTTTTATGGAATGACAGGAGCCACGCCAGCACAGCAGCGGCGGCAAAGTACGCCACGGCGCTGTTAATCATGAATATCGCGTTCATTTCGCCCCCTCGTTAAGCGCCTGAAGCAGAGAAAGATCGCCGACGTCGGTATTAATGGTCAGCTCGCGCTTGCGTTTGCTGGTGCGGGCAATATCGCGAATGTTGACCAGAATCAGCGCTTTGGTCGGGCAGGTGCGCACGCAGGCCGGGCCCTGCTCATCGAAGCTGCACAGGTCGCACTTCACCGCCACCGCACGCACGCCGGGCACCCAGTCAAGCAGCGTACTGACACGTGCCGGAGCCGGGGGTGCAGGTGGCGCTTTTGGGGTGTTGGCATTCGCCGGAATATGCAGCGGACGGCTGCCGGAAAATTCAATCGCACCGAACGGGCAGGCTATGCCGCACAGCTTGCAGCTCACGCACAGGCTTTCGTTCAGCTGTACCGCGCCGTCAACGCGGGTGATGGCATTCACCGGGCAGACACCTGCGCACGGCGCATCTTCACAGTGGTGGCAGAGCTGCGGGGCAGACTCTTTTTCATTACGCATGACGCGCAGGCGCGGCATGGACTGGAGCCCGTGCAGGCGGTGCGTTTCCGAACAGGCCGCCTCACAGGTTCGACAGCCAATACAGACCGTCGAGTCAGCAATTACAAAACGGTTCACCGGGTCATCCTCTGGTGATAGTCATTTTTGACGAAAAATTGTCATGTCGACACTTCTCGACACGTGATGATCAGGCCACGTCCGCTGAGGCGTGTTCATCCATCAGCTGCTTCAGGTTGACCGGGAGATCGTGTTCAACGGCGGTGTACAGACCGTTATAAACCGGCGCGATTTTTTCCAGATAGTGCTCCAGCACCTGCTGGCGATCGCGGTTGCTGACGTGACCGTCAACCATGCCGTCGGCCATCAGTTGCGCCTTCGCAATACACTGTTTTTCACCCTCTTTTGTCTCGACGTAGTACTCAATGGTGTGGCTGTTGAAGGTGTCGGCCAGGGTGACGTAAATCGTGAAATGGCCGAACAAAACAAAGCGCATATCCCCCTGCGCCGCACAGCTCATGGCGTGGTGAAGACGGGCTTTGGAGAGGGTGATCCCCTGGACCAGTGAGTTGCAGTAAAGGTGCCACTGGTCCTGTAACTGCTGGTGACGCTGCGCGATGTAATCCGCTTTTTCGCTAATTTCCCAAATAGTCATAGAAGGTATCCGGTTAATGGAGATAGCGGCTGTTAAGCAGATTCCATGCCAGTTTTTAATGCTTTGATATTTAATGGATTTAATTCAAAACAGGCTGTCAACAAGAGGGTGTCGACGTGTCATTTCGACAGCGTTGACATCGTCACCCCCTAACCAAAACCAGGCTGGCATTGTTATTGCATTAACGGGGCAATTCATTAAGGAGGCGTCATGCACGAAATCACCCTCTGCCAGCGGGCACTGGAACTCATCGAACAGCAGGCAGCGCAAAACCACGCGACGCGCGTGACCGGCGTGTGGCTGAAGATCGGGGCCTTTTCCTGCGTCGAAACCAGCGCCCTCACCTTCTGTTTTGAACTGGTGTGCCGCGGCACGCTGGCGGAAGGCTGCGAACTTCATATTGAAGAGCAACAGGCGGAGTGCTGGTGCGAGCAGTGTCAGCAGTACGTCACCCTGCTGTCGTCGAAGGTCCAGCGCTGCCCACAGTGTCAGCACACCGGCCTTCGCATCGTGGCGGATGACGGGATGCAGATCCAACGCCTTGAAATCGAGAAGGAGTAAAGTATGTGTAGTACCTGCGGTTGCGCCGAAGGCAACCTGTATATCGAAGGGGATGAACACCGTCCTCACTCCGCGTTTCGCTCCGCCCCTTTTACCCCCGCACCGCGTCCGGCAGCGGCACTCACCGGGATTCGCTTTGCGCCTCAACGCTCCGATATGGGCGATCTTCATTACGGCCACGGCGAGGCGGGTACCCATGCGCCGGGCATGAGCCAGCGCCAGATGCTGAACGTGGAAATCAACGTACTCGATAAAAACAACCAGATCGCCGCCCGCAACCGCGCCCGGTTTGCCGCACGTCAACAGCTGGTGCTCAACCTCGTCTCCAGCCCCGGCTCCGGCAAAACCACGCTGCTGACGGAAACGCTCAAACGCCTGAACGAACGCGTCTCCTGCGCGGTGATCGAAGGCGATCAGCAAACGGTCAACGATGCCGCCCGTATTCGTGAAACCGGCACCCCGGCGATTCAGGTCAATACCGGTAAAGGCTGCCATCTGGATGCGCAGATGATTGCCGATGCCACACCGCGTCTGCCGCTGGCGGATAACGGCATTCTGTTTATCGAAAACGTCGGCAATCTGGTCTGCCCGGCCAGCTTCGATCTCGGGGAGCGGCATAAAGTGGCGGTCCTCTCGGTGACCGAAGGAGAAGACAAGCCGCTCAAATATCCGCATATGTTTGCCGCCGCGTCGCTGATGCTGCTGAACAAAGTGGACCTGCTGCCGTACCTGAATTTCGACGTGGATAAATGCCTGGCTTATGCCCGTGAAGTGAACCCGGACA
This sequence comes from Enterobacter cloacae complex sp. 309I3, assembly GCF_050031595.1. Taxonomy (NCBI): domain Bacteria; kingdom Pseudomonadati; phylum Pseudomonadota; class Gammaproteobacteria; order Enterobacterales; family Enterobacteriaceae; genus Enterobacter; species Enterobacter cloacae complex sp. 309I3. Next base: position 3,884,755 of record NZ_JBLGWI010000001.1, read on the forward strand.
TTGCGATCCTGCTGGTCTCCGCCACGCGCGGCGACGGCATGGCGCACTGGCTAAACTGGCTGGAGAGTGAACGATGTGCATAGGCGTCCCTGGACAAATCCATTCCATTGACGGAAACCAGGCCAAAGTGGAAGTCTGCGGCATATTGCGCGACGTCGATTTAACGCTGGTGGGCAGCACCGATGAGACGGGCGTCTCGCGCCTTGGTCAGTGGGTGCTGCTACACGTGGGGTTTGCCATGAGCGTGATTAATGAAGCGGAAGCGCGCGACACGCTGGATGCCCTGCAGAACATGTTCGATGTGGAGCCGGACGTCGGCGCGCTGCTGTACGGCGAGGAACGGTAATTATGCGTTACGTTGATGAATACCGCGCACCTGAGCAGGTGATGCAGCTTATCGGTCATCTGAAAACGCGGGCCGCCCTGCTGAAACACACGGCGGAAAAGCCGCTGCGGATCATGGAAGTCTGCGGCGGGCACACCCATGCCATTTTCAAATTTGGCCTCGATCAGCTGCTGCCGGACAACATTGAGTTTATCCACGGCCCGGGCTGCCCGGTTTGCGTGCTGCCCATGGGGCGCATTGACAGCTGTATCGAGATCGCCAGCCAGCCTGACGTCATTTTCTGTTCCTTTGGCGACGCGATGCGCGTGCCGGGGAAAAAGGGCTCGCTGCTGCAGGCCAAAGCGCGCGGCGCGGATGTGCGCATCGTGTACTCGCCGATGGATGCCCTGAAGCTTGCAACCGATAACCCTGGCCGAAAGGTGGTATTTTTCGGGCTGGGTTTTGAGACCACCATGCCCGCTACGGCGATCACGCTGCAGCAGGCAAAACGCAGCAACGTCACCAATTTTTTCTTTTTTTGTCAGCATATTACGCTTATTCCGACGCTGCGCAGCCTGCTGGACGCCCCGGACAACGGCATTGACGCGTTCCTGGCACCGGGCCATGTCAGCATGGTGATCGGTACCGGGGCCTACGGCTTTATCGCTGACGATTACCATCGCCCGTTAGTCGTCGCTGGTTTCGAACCACTTGATCTACTGCAAGGCGTCACCATGCTGGTTGAGCAGAAAATAGCAGCCCTGAGCGCGGTGGAAAATCAGTACCGCCGCGTGGTGCCGGATGCCGGAAATGAACGGGCGCAGCAGGCGATAGCTGACGTGTTTAGCGTTGAGGGCGACAGCGAGTGGCGCGGGCTGGGGTTGATTGCTGACTCCGGCGTGCGCCTGACCCCAGCCTACCGGTCGTTTGATGCAGAAACGCATTTCCGCCCACAGCCACAACAGGTTTGCGACGATCCCCAGGCCCGCTGCGGCGAGGTCCTTACCGGAAGATGTAAACCCCACCACTGCCCGTTATTTGGCAACACCTGTAACCCGCAAACGGCATTTGGCGCGCTGATGGTCTCTTCCGAAGGGGCATGTGCCGCGTGGTATCAGTACCGCAACCAGGAGAGTGAAGCATGAACACGGTTGAAATGGCACACGGCAGCGGCGGTCTGGCGATGCAGCAACTGATAAACCGGCTGTTTATGGAGGCCTTTGATAACCCCTGGCTCGCCGAGCAGGAAGACCAGGCCCGCATTGACCTCGCGTCCCTCACCGCCCAGGGCGACAGGCTGGCCTTCTCCACCGACAGCTATGTGATTGACCCGCTATTCTTCCCCGGCGGCGATATCGGCAAGCTGGCAGTCTGCGGTACCGCGAACGATGTCGCCGTCAGTGGTGCCATTCCGCGCTACCTCTCCTGCGGATTTATCCTTGAAGAAGGTTTGCCGATGGAGACGCTCGCGGCGGTGGTCAGCAGCATGGCGCACACCGCGCGCGAGGCAGGGATTGCTATCGTCACCGGCGATACCAAGGTGGTGCAGCGCGGCGCGGCGGATAAGCTCTTTATCAACACCGCCGGGATGGGGGCGATCCCTGCCGATATTCACTGGGGCGCGCAGCAACTGGCCGTGGGCGACGTGCTGCTGGTCAGCGGCACACTGGGCTGTCACGGGGCGACCATCCTTAACCTGCGCGAAGGGCTGGGGCTGGACGGGGAACTGCGCAGCGACTGCGCGGTGCTCACCCCGCTTATCCAGACGCTGCGGGCGATCCCCGGCGTGAAAGCCCTGCGGGATGCCACCCGTGGCGGCGTCAATGCCGTGGTGCATGAGTTCGCGGCCTGCTGCGGCTGCGGTATTGAACTTACAGAGCGCAGCCTGCCCGTGAAGCCTGCGGTTCGCGGGCTGTGCGAGCTGCTGGGTCTGGATCCGCTCAATTTTGCTAACGAAGGCAAGCTGGTGATAGGCGTTGAGCGCGCCGCGGCCGAAGCCGTACTTGAACAGTTGCGGGCGCATCCGTCAGGAAAAGAGGCCGCGATAATTGGTGAGGTGGTTGAGCGCAAAGGGGTGCGCCTGGCCGGACTGTATGGCGTGAAGCGCACGCTGGATCTGCCGCACGCGGAACCGTTACCCCGCATTTGCTAGAACCGCGCGAAAAGCGGTCGGCACGGAATTTATTTTTGCCCGTTTCTACTGGAAAGCACTATGCCGTATACACCGATGAGCGATCTCGGACAGCAGGGTCTGTTCGACATTACGCGAACACTTTTACAGCAGCCCGACCTGGGTGCGCTGAGCGATGCCCTGACGCGTCTGGTCAGGCAATCTGCACTGGCAGACAGCGCCGCCATTGTGCTCTGGCATAGCGGCAGCCATCGTGCGAGCTACTTCTCCACACGAGAAAACGGAAAAGCGTTTGAATACGAAGACGAAACGTATCTCGCTCACGGGCCGATACGCCGTATTCTTTCCCGGCCGGAAGCGCTGCACTGCAATTTTGAGGAGTTCCGTCAGGCGTGGCCGATGCTGGCCCGGAGCGCCTTATATCAGCCGTTTGGTCATTACAGCCTGCTGCCGCTGGCGGTGGAAGGCCACATTTTTGGTGGCTGCGAGTTTATCCGTAATACCGACCAGCCATGGAGCGAGGCGGAATATGAGCGTCTGCACACCTTCACCCAGATAGTGGCCGTCGTCGCCGAGCAGATCCAAAGCCGCGTCAGCAATAATGTGGATTACGACCTGCTGAGCCGTGAGCGTGACAACTTCCGCATTCTGGTGGCAATCACCAACGCCGTGCTCTCCCGTCTCGACATGGATGAGCTGGTCAGCGAAGTGTCGAAGGAGATCCATCACTACTTCAAAATTGACGCCATCAGCATTGCCTTGCGCGGCCATCGCAAGGGCAAGCTCAACATCTACTCCACGCACTATCTCGACGAAGCGAACCCGGCCCATGAGCAGAGCGAGGTGGATGAAGCGGGAACCCTTTCTGAACGGGTGTTTAAAAGTAAGGAGATCCTGCTGCTCAATCTCAGCGAGCAGGATGTGATGGCGCCTTACGAGCGAATGCTGTTTAACATCTGGGGCAACAAAATCCAGACTCTGTGCCTGCTGCCGTTGATGTCCGGTAACACCATGCTGGGCGTTCTGAAGCTGGCGCAGTGTGAGGAAGGGGTGTTCACCACCGCCAACCTGAAGCTGCTGCGTCAGATTGCCGAGCGTATCTCCATCGCGCTGGATAACGCGCTGGCGTATCAGGAGATCCACCGTCTGAAAGAACGGCTGGTGGATGAAAACCTGGCGCTGACGGAACAGCTTAACAATGTCGACAGCGAGTTTGGCGAAATCATTGGACGCAGCGACGCCATGTACAGCGTGCTCAAACAGGTGGAGATGGTCGCGCAAAGCGACAGCACAGTGCTGATCCTGGGCGAAACCGGTACGGGTAAGGAGCTGATTGCCCGCGCGATCCACAATCTCAGCAACCGCAACAGCCGCCGGATGGTGAAAATGAATTGTGCCGCCATGCCTGCGGGTCTGCTGGAAAGCGATCTCTTTGGCCATGAGCGCGGTGCGTTTACCGGTGCCAGCAGCCAGCGGCTGGGCCGTTTCGAGCTGGCGGATAAAAGCTCGCTGTTCCTCGACGAAGTGGGCGATATGCCGCTGGAGCTACAGCCTAAACTGCTGCGTGTGCTGCAGGAACAGGAGTTCGAACGTCTTGGCAGCAATAAGCTGATTCAGACCGACGTGCGGCTGATTGCCGCCACCAACCGCGATCTGAAAAAAATGGTCGCCGACCGCGAGTTTCGCAGCGACCTCTACTATCGCCTGAACGTGTTCCCGATTTGCCTGCCGCCCCTGCGCGAGCGCCCGGAAGATATCCCGCTGCTGGTCAAAGCGTTTACCGCCAAAATTGCCCGCCGGATGGGACGCAACATCGACAGCATTCCCGCCGAGACGTTACGCACCCTTTCCTCGATGGAGTGGCCCGGCAACGTGCGCGAGCTGGAAAACGTCATTGAGCGTGCGGTGCTGCTGACGCGCGGTAATGTGCTGCAACTCTCCCTGCCGGAGGTTTCTCTGCCGGACTCTCCCGCGACCGCGACCGACGTGGCCCAGGACGGGGAAGATGAATATCAATTGATCGTCCGCGTACTGAAAGAGACCAACGGCGTGGTGGCCGGGCCGAAAGGGGCAGCCCAGCGTCTGGGGTTAAAACGCACCACCCTGCTGTCGCGCATGAAGCGCCTTGGAATAGATAAAGAGAGCCTGATTTAAGGCGCATTCCGGCGGTGCTTTCTGGCACCGCCTTTTGTCACCCTGCGTTATTGTCCCTCATTGACACACAATATTTTCCTCTGTATAAAATTCCGCCTTAATAATGAGTTTCATTTGCATCAAAAATAACTTTAATGAAGGGTAGCGTTTAATGAAGAAGGTCATCTGCGCGTTAGGCCTGGCGGTTGCGTCGGTCAGTTCTGCTCTGGCAACCACTTATCCTCTGACCATTGAAAACTGCGGTTATAAAGAGACCTTCACCAAAGCGCCGGAACGCGTCGTGGCCCTTGGTCAAAATACCGTTGAGATTTTGCTTCTGCTGGGTCTGGAAGATAAGGTGAAGGCCAGCGCCTTCTGGCCGACCAAAGTGCTGCCGCAGCTGGCGGAACAGAATGCCAAAATCAAAACGCTCACCGTCGAAATTCCTACGCTGGAATCTATCCTTGCGCAAAACCCCGATTTTGTTCCTGCACAATTGCCGCTGCTGCTCGGGCCAGAAAGTAAGGTCGCAAAACGTGAGGATCTGGCTACCGTCGGCGTGAACAGCTATTTATCACCGGGCATGTGCGCCACTAAAAAAGCCTCGGGCGATATGTACGGCAGCCGCCAGAAGCTGTGGGACATGACATACCTTTATAAAGAGATTGAAGATTTCGCCAAAATTTTCAACGTTGAAGACCGTGGTCAGGCCGTTATCGCCAGCTTCAAAAAACGTGAGGCAGACCTGCGCAAAGAATTTGGCAAAAGCAAAAAAGATCTCTCCTTTGTGTTCTGGTTCTCAAGCGCCTCCCCTTCTGCTGATGCCTACGTGGGCGGTAAAAACAGCGCCTCAGGCTTTATCGCTGACGTACTGGGTGGCCATAACGCCATCACCGCCGAGGCCGAATGGCCAACCGTGGGCTGGGAAAGCATCATTGCCGCTAACCCGGACGTGATTGTGGTCTCAAGCCTCGACCGTAACCGCTGGGCGCTGGATAACGCGGAAGAGAAAATCAAATTCCTGAAAAGCGATCCGGCCGTCAGCCAGCTTGATGCCGTCAAAAAAGGCCATATCGTGGTGATGGACGGCCAGGCAATGAACCCGACGATCCGTACCATTTATGGCGCTGAACAGGTGGGCGAACAGCTCAGAAAACTGGGGCTGAACTGATGACGGCAGCCGTACTTCAGGCCCGACAGGGCCTGTTCCTGACCACTTCCGCCCTGCTGGCTATTGTCCTGTTGTTTCTGGTGATCGCCCTAGGTGTAAGCGTCGGAGAGTTGTCGATTCCGCTGTCCAATGTCTTTTATGCTATCGGTAATAAGCTGGGGCTGACCGCGGTTCCGCTCAACCGCATCTATGAGAGCGTGATCTGGGACTTTCGCCTGAGCCGCGCGCTGGTGGCGGCCTGCTGCGGCGCGGGACTGGCTATCTGCGGCGCGGTTTTGCAGAGCCTACTGAAAAACGCGCTGGCTGAACCTTACGTGCTCGGCGTCTCTGCGGGGGCGTCCACCGGCGCGGTTTCCGTCGTGGTGCTGGGGATGGGGACCGGCGCGGTGTCGCTCTCTGCGGGCGCGTTTGCTGGCGCATTCGCCGCCTTTGCGTTTGTCGCCTTTCTGACCAACGGCGCGCGCGGCGGCAACGAGCGCACCATTCTGGCGGGCGTTGCTGCCTCTCAGCTCTTCAACGCCATCACCGCCTATACCATCAGCACCTCTGCCAGCGCGCAGCAGGCGCGTGATGTGATGTTCTGGCTGCTGGGCAGCTTTAGCGGTGTACGCTGGCCTGAATTCCAGCTGGCACTGGTTGTGGTGCTGATTGGGTTAGCCATTTGCCTCTACTATTCCCGGGCGCTGGATGCCTTTACCTTTGGTGACGACGCCGCGGCCTCGCTGGGGATTGCCGTCCCCTGGGTGCGCCTGGCGCTCTTTACCACCACCGCACTGATTACTGCAACCATCGTCAGTATGGCCGGCTCAATCGGCTTTGTCGGGCTGGTGGTTCCGCACGTCATGCGTTTCTTGTTCGGTCCTCTGCATCGAACCCTGCTGATTGCCAGCGCACTGGCGGGGGCGATCCTGATGGTGCTGGCAGATATCGCCTCGCGCATGCTGATTGCCCCGCAAAGTCTGCCCGTCGGGGTGGTAACCGCCCTGGTTGGCGTGCCGTTCTTTGCCGTGATCATCTACCGCTCAAGGAATAAGTAATGAGTATCTGCGCTGAAAATATTACCTGGAAGGTAGGCAAAAAGGTCATCGTCAATAACGTGTCACTCAAGGTGGCGCGCGGTGAAACGGTAGGTCTGCTTGGCCCTAATGGTTGCGGTAAATCATCGCTTTTGCGCATTCTGGCTGGCCTGCGCCGCCCGGATGCGGGCTGTGTGACGCTGGACGGTCAGGACATTTCCCGCATCGCCAAAAAGCAGCTTGCGCGCCGGGTGGCCTTCGTTGAACAGCACGGCATGACCGATGCCAATATGCGCGTTCGCGATGTCGTCAAACTCGGTCGCATCCCGCATCACTCCCCGTTCTCGAATTGGAGCAAGCAGGATGACGAGACCGTTACCGCCGCCCTGCAGCGGGTGGATATGCTGGAAAAAAGCGATCAGGGCTGGCTGAGCCTCTCCGGCGGGGAGCGCCAGCGCGTGCATATCGCCAGGGCGCTGGCGCAGACGCCTACAGAAATTTTGCTGGATGAACCGACCAACCACCTGGACATTCACCATCAGATGCAGCTGATGCACCTGATAAGCGACCTGCCGGTGACCAGCATTGTGGCTATTCACGATCTCAACCATGCATCGATGTTCTGCGATTCGCTGATTGTGATGCAGCAGGGGCAAATCGTGGCCACCGGAACGCCGCAGGAGATCCTCTCTGAGACGTTGCTCTGGGACGTTTTTCGGGTCAAAACCAAAATCGAGATCTCGCCGTTCCATGGCAAAAAACACATTCATTTTATCGTTTAAGCGCCCGTAACATGATGCCCCTGCGCCCTGCCACAACGCTCTGGCCGCCCGTCTTACTGGGCAGCCAGTTTGTGTTTAACATCGGTTTTTACGCGGTCGTCCCCTTCCTGGCGATCTTTTTGCGCGACGACATGCTGCTTTCCGGCGGCCTTATCGGGCTGATTCTGGGGCTGCGTACCTTTTCGCAGCAGGGGATGTTCATCGTCGGCGGTGCGCTCTCAGACCGCTTTGGTGCCAAAATCATTATCCTCTGCGGCTGCGTCATCCGCGTTGCGGGTTATCTGCTGCTGGCATTTGGACACGCGCTCTGGCCCATCATCCTTGGCGCCTGTCTGACCGGCATTGGCGGCGCGTTGTTCTCTCCCTCCATCGAAGCGCTGCTGGCCAGGGCGGGTACGCATAGCGAGACTAAAGGTCAACGCAGCCGTGCAGAGTGGTTTGCGCTGTTTGCCGTCTGCGGTGAACTCGGCGCGGTGCTGGGCCCGGTTGTCGGGGCGTTGCTCACGGGGCTGGGGTTTCGCCAGGTGGCGCTGGCGGGGGCGGGGGTCTTCGTCGTCGCGCTGATTGTGCTCTACTTCTGCCTTCCGGCTGCGCAACACAGCAAGCAGGCACTCAATATTGTTCCCTGGTGGACAACCTTCCGTCAGCCGCGCTTTGTCGCCTTTATCATCGCCTACAGCTCGTGGCTGTTGAGCTACAACCAGCTCTATCTGGCGCTGCCCGTAGAGATCCAGCGTGCCGGTGGTAACGAGAAAGATCTCGGCCCCCTGTTTATGCTGGCCTCTGTGCTGATCATCACCATGCAGCTTCCGCTGGCCCGCTTTGCACGACGCGTGGGCGCGGTGAGAATTTTGCCGGTGGGCTTTTTACTGCTCTCGGCATCTTTTGCGAGCGTGGCGGTGTTCGCCCCGACGGTGCCGCCGGAAGGCTGGCTGCGCTTGCTGCCGTCGGTATGTTTTGTGGCGCTATTAACGCTTGGGCAAATGCTGCTGGTGCCCTCGGCGAAAGATCTGGTTCCACGCTTTGCGGAGGAATCGACGCTTGGCGCGCACTACGGCGCACTCGCCACCGCAGGCGGTGTTGCGGTGCTGCTGGGGAATTTGCTGTTTGGCAGTCTGCTGGATCGTGCGCTTGTCCCTTCGCCGCAGGCGATGTCCCCCTGGCTGCTGCTGGCCCTGTTCCCGCTATGCAGCGCGATCGCCATGAAGATCATTTGTCGCCCTTTCACACGCTGAGACGGTTACTTTTTCGGGCGATACTTTTCCGGTAATTCCGGTACCGGGCGACGATCGTCAAGCAGATGGCGTACCGTCAGGATGGGGTGACGCCACAGCATGCGGGGCCCCGCCCAGCGCATAATCTGCTTCATCTCTTCACGCCTGGCGGGCTGGTAGCAGTGTACCGGACACTGTTTACAGGCCGGTTTTTCCTCACCAAAGACGCACTTATCCAGACGCTTATCCGCATAGGCATTCAGCGCCTGATAATGTCCCTCTTCCTGAGAAGCCTCCGGGCACTGTTTTTCATACAGAGCGATCATTCTGGCGATCGTCTTTTTTTCCCGTGAAATACGTTTACCAGACATAGCGGCTCACCGACTAAAAACATGCATTAATAATACTCCTTTATCTGCCACTTTTCAGTCGTTGCATTTCGTTTTCTGAAGCCGCCTTCCACTATTAAGCCCACCCCCACCCTTTTTTACTGGTATTTTATACAGGCATTAACAACACGCGTCGCTCATCGTTACGGAGGCTATATGCAAGAGATCACCACGACCAAACACTATCGCCACTTAAAAGTCGGTTATTTCAGAAAGCGTCACGAAGACCGGAAGACCAAAATCCCGCGACGTTACAGCGTACATGCGGCGTTGAGCTTAAAAGGCGACTGGCTGGAGCAGGCAGGGTTTACTACCCACTCTCAGGTCAGGGTGGGGGTTGAACAGGGGAAAATTGTCATCGAACTACTGAAAGAAGATCTCAGCGAGAGCAGAAGAAAATAGGACGCTTACCGACGGTAAATAGAAACCCTCTGGGCCCTTGTTTCAGAATGGTATAGTTCAATTTATGGTTCGGATAAATAAAGAAATCAGGCAACACGTCGCCGAGCACATTATCCGGCAGGGAGTCTTCATTAACCTCATGGATCTTCACGGAGGTAAACTGGAAAGAGTCTTTGTTTTCGGTCCAGATATAAGACACATCCCGGCGGATAGAGGCTATCGCCTTCTCATTTTTAAAATATGTCCCGCTTAGCGCGATGACCCCGGTCTGCTTTTGCATGGTGTACATAAAATCCAGCGTCAGGTTTGCGCGGGCATCTTCATGGTAAACAACAACAGAAACTGAACAGGCTTCCGTATTTTGTTTTTTTTCTAAGTGATAATGATAAAGCCAGGACGTCAGCGCCCCAACGGCAAACAGGACGAGACACAGGATGGCAGTAGACTTTTTAGTCACTGATTGTACCCCCTAAAATAAAGCGTAACGCATCCTGCATCTTCTTCTTGCTCATACGGTTTTCTGCAAATGAGTACAGAAAGTGCCGGAGCCGTGCTGGATGAAGAGAAGTAGGCCCAGGGGTATTTTTTACAATCGAGCCCTGTTCGCATGATAATTTGCTTATAACGCGTGAAGTTACCCCTGCTTTTAATATCATCGTTTCGTGAGAAAAAATGGCAGCCATTTTCCGTACTGCTTATGGTGTAGTCTTTAAAAAAGTCTTTTCTGGAATAGTCATGGACGGCCAGATGAAGAATAAAATAGCCCAGCCCAAAAGAGAGGGCCATAAAAAGCAGTGGAAGATAGCGACGATAGTGATGACGCGGGGTCTTATCCTTCACCTGAACGGCAGCAGTTTCCGCAATCACCTCTTTCGAGCCGCTGACAGGCTGGGCTTCTGCTATCGCGCTTTCTGATTCTGTTACGTCGTTTTCAATTCGGCTGACCTTAACTTCTTTTTTAATCTGGAACCCTTTTCTGGGTACCGTGGCAACCAGCGTGTCGTCAGTCTCTCCCGTCGTGCGCAGCCCACGCCGGATAATGGAGATATTCTGATAAAGGGTATTGGCCGGAACTAACATTCCGTCTTCACCCCAAACTTTAGTGAAGAAATCCCTTTGATTAACCACTTCCGGGGCGGACTCAAGCAGAAGTACCAGACAGCGACTGGCTGGCGTGGTCAGAATGACGCTCAACTCCGGTCGGGTCATAGAGACAAGTAAGTTTTTCTCTGGACAAAATTTAATATTATCGTTAATTATCCAGAACATATGAGACTCACTATGCAATAAACAGAATCAGAAAACTGTTGCCAGAGTTAGCAAGTATACTCTGCGAATATTCCTTGTCAAAGCAGTAAGTTATGGTGTTTGTTCAGCAGTAACACCGAAATAAAATAATATGAGCATAATAGAATATTATCCCCACATCGAAGACAAATACGTTTCTGAAACAGAAAAAAAGATGACGTTATATTCTGACGCCTTTATTCCCGTTTACGTTTAATACGCAAGGAATATCGCGCGGTGTTCCTTTAGCGTTACCGGACCAGCGTGCCTGTCGCAATTGCGGCAAGACAGGCCCACGTCTTCAGTATCGCTGGAATCAGGTACGCATTTTAGTCGAAAGAGCCTGCACGTCTGTTTTCCTGTCCAGCAGAGTCCGTTATCATGGTCCGTGAACGATTCATGATAAGAAACGCAGGCTGTCATGCGTTCCAATGAGAGAGTAAGAAACCTGACAATAAAAAAGACAACTCATTGAAATTGAAAAAAATGGACACGGTAACCTAATGAGTACACTTGAAAATTTTGACGCCCATACCCCAATGATGCAGCAGTACCTGAAGCTGAAAGCGCAGCATCCGGAAATTCTGCTGTTTTACCGCATGGGCGATTTTTACGAGCTGTTTTATGACGATGCTAAACGGGCATCGCAGCTGCTCGACATCTCTCTGACCAAACGTGGCGCATCGGCAGGTGAACCCATCCCGATGGCAGGCATTCCGCATCATGCGGTAGAAAACTACCTGGCCAAGCTGGTGAATCAGGGCGAGTCGGTTGCCATCTGTGAGCAGATCGGCGATCCGGCCACCTCAAAAGGCCCGGTTGAACGCAAGGTCGTGCGTATCGTCACGCCTGGCACCATTAGCGACGAAGCCCTGCTCCAGGAGCGTCAGGATAACCTGCTGGCGGCCCTGTGGCAGGACGGCAAAGGGTTTGGTTACGCCACGCTGGATATCAGCTCCGGGCGTTTTCGTCTGAGCGAGCCGGCTGACCGGGAAACCATGGCAGCCGAGCTGCAGCGCACCAACCCGGCGGAACTGCTGTATGCCGAAGATTTTGCCGAAATGGCGCTGATCGAAGGTCGTCGCGGCCTGCGCCGCCGTCCGCTGTGGGAATTTGAAATTGATACCGCTCGCCAGCAGCTCAACCTGCAGTTTGGTACCCGCGATCTGATTGGCTTTGGGGTGGAAAACGCCCCGCGTGGACTGTGCGCCGCGGGCTGCCTTTTGCAGTATGTGAAAGATACCCAGCGCACCGCCCTGCCGCATATCCGCTCTATCACCATGGAGCGCCAGCAGGACAGCATCATTATGGATGCGGCCACGCGCCGGAATCTGGAGATCACCCAGAACCTGGCGGGTGGCGTTGAGAACACGCTGGCATCCGTCCTCGATAACACCGTGACGCCGATGGGCAGCCGCATGCTGAAGCGCTGGCTGCATATGCCCGTCCGCGATACGGATACGCTCGTTTGTCGTCAGCAGACCATTGCCGCGCTGCAGGATCGCTACACCGAACTGCAGCCTGTGCTGCGTCAGGTGGGCGATCTGGAGCGTATTCTGGCTCGCCTGGCACTGCGCACGGCGCGGCCTCGCGACCTTGCACGAATGCGTCATGCCTTCCAGCAGTTGCCGGAACTGCGTGCTCAACTGAGCGACGTCGACAGCGCACCGGTTCAGAAACTGCGCGAAACCATGGGCGAGTTTGCTGAACTCCGCGATCTGCTGGAGCGCGCTATCATAGATGCGCCGCCGGTTCTGGTGCGCGACGGTGGCGTAATTGCCCCTGGCTACAACGAAGAGCTGGACGAATGGCGCGCGCTGGCTGACGGCGCAACGGATTACCTCGACAAGCTGGAGATCCGCGAGCGCGAACGTCTCGGGCTCGATACCCTGAAAGTCGGCTATAACGCAGTCCACGGTTACTATATTCAGATCAGCCGCGGGCAGAGCCATCTGGCGCCGATTCACTATGTGCGTCGCCAGACGTTGAAAAACGCTGAGCGCTATATCATTCCTGAGCTGAAAGAGTATGAGGATAAAGTTCTCACCTCGAAAGGCAAAGCGCTGGCCCTGGAAAAGCAGCTTTACGACGAGCTGTTCGACATGCTGATGCCACACCTCGCGGACCTGCAGTTAAGCGCTGGCGCGCTGGCGGAGCTGGATGTGCTGGTAAATCTGGCTGAGCGTGCTGAAACGCTGAACTATACCTGCCCGACCTTTACCGACAAGCCCGGCATTCGCATTACCGAAGGCCGCCACCCGGTGGTGGAGCAGGTACTGAACGAGCCGTTCATCGCTAACCCGCTGAGCCTGTCGCCACAGCGAAGAATGCTGATCATTACCGGTCCGAACATGGGCGGTAAAAGTACCTATATGCGCCAGACGGCGCTTATCGCCCTGCTCGCCTACATCGGCAGCTACGTTCCGGCGCAGAAAGTGGAGATTGGCCCCATCGATCGTATCTTCACCCGCGTGGGTGCGGCGGACGATCTGGCCAGCGGCCGTTCCACCTTTATGGTCGAAATGACGGAAACCGCCAATATCCTGCACAACGCGACAGAACACAGCCTGGTGCTGATGGACGAAGTCGGACGCGGCACCTCAACCTACGACGGACTGTCGCTGGCATGGGCGTGTGCGGAAAACCTGGCGAATAAAATCAAGGCCATGACGCTGTTCGCGACGCACTACTTTGAACTGACGCAGTTGCCGGAGAAAATGGAGGGCGTGGCAAACGTCCACCTGGATGCGCTTGAGCATGGCGATACCATCGCCTTTATGCACACGGTGCAGGAGGGGGCCGCGAGCAAGAGCTATGGCCTGGCCGTCGCGGCACTGGCGGGTGTGCCTAAAGAGGTAATTAAACGCGCGCGTCAGAAACTGCGCGAGCTGGAAAGCCTGTCACCGAATGCGGCGGCCACCCAGATTGACGGCACGCAGATGTCGCTGCTGGCACCTGCGGAAGAGACGTCACCCGCCGTTGAAGCGCTGGAGAATCTCGATCCGGATTCACTGACGCCACGTCAGGCGCTGGAGTGGATTTATCGGCTGAAGAGTCTGGTTTAGTTCTCTGCAATCTTTGCCCGGTGGCGCTGCGCTTACCGGGCCTACGGGTTTTGTAGGACGGGTAAGGCGAAGCCGCCACCCGGCAAAACAGACCGCACGATGTTACCGCCCGGTAAGCGCAGCGCCACCGGGCTTTTTTTACAGCAATGGCGGAATGGTCGGTACCTGCGGCGCCTCATCAATATCCTTCTGCGTCATGCGGAACGCTTCAGGGTAATGTTCGCGACTGGTACGACGCAGCGGCTCGGTATCGCGCCAGGTATACAGGCAATGCTGGCACTGATAAACCGTCCAGATCCCTTTCACCGGTGATGTAGCCATCACCTCAATTTGCTCATCGGCACAACGTGGACAAATCATCTTTTCCTCCTTATTGGCGTGCTGCCAGCATCGCAGTCAGCTTTTCAGCCCAGGCTTTGGTTTCAGGTAAATCCTGCACCGGCTGGCTGTAGTGACCGCGGTTATCCGGCGCAACAGGCGTGGTGGCATCAATAATCAGCTTGTCGGTGATGCCTGCCGGGCTGGACCCCGGATCAAGCTCAAGAACCGACATGTTCGGCAGCTGCACCAGATCCCCTGCCGGGTTCACTTTCGATGACAGCGCCCACATCACCTGCGGCAGGTTGAACGGATCGACATCTTCATCCACCATAATCACCATCTTCACATAGCCCAGGCCATGCGGCGTGGTCATGGCGCGTAAACCGACCGCGCGGGCAAAACCACCGTAGCGTTTTTTGGTGGAGATGATCGCCAGCAGACCGTGGGTGTACATCGCGTTCACCGCCTGCACTTCAGGGAACTCCGCTTTCAGTTGCTGGTAAAGCGGCACACAGGTGGCTGGCCCCATCAGGTAGTCGATCTCGGTCCAGGGCATCCCGAGATAGAGGGATTCGAAAATCGGTTTGGTGCGGTACGAGACTTTATCAATACGGACCACCGTCATATTGCGTCCGCCCGAATAGTGCCCGGTAAACTCACCGAACGGCCCTTCAATTTCACGTTTACGGCCTTCAATCACCCCTTCCAGGATCACTTCAGACCCCCACGGCACATCGAAGCCGGTCAACGGCGCGGTCGCAATCGGGTACGGGCTTTCACGCAGCGCCCCGGCCATTTCATACTCGGACTGATCGTATTTCAGCGGCGTTGCGCCCATCAGGGTGATGATCGGATCGTTGCCCAACGTAATCGCAATCGGCAGGTCTTCACCACGCTCTTCGGCTTTATGCAGATGCAGGGCGATATCATGCATCGGCACCGGCTGCAGTCCGAGCTTACGTTTGCCCTTCACTTCCATGCGGTAAATACCGACGTTCTGCTTGCCAAAATGGTCCGGATCGAGCGGATCGCGCGAGACAACGCACGCTTTGTCGAGATAAAAACCGCCGTCCCCGTCGTTCAGGCGAAACAGCGGCAGGATGTCGAACAGGTTAATCTCTTCACCGTCCACCGTATTCTGCGCCCATGCGGGGCTGGCCCGGCGCTCCGGTGCGACCGGGAATTTATCCCAGCGGCGAATAAACTCATCGATTTGCTTTTTGACCGGGGTATTCGCTGGCAGCCCCATCGAAATGGCGTGGTTCTGCCAGGAGCCGATGGTGTTCATCACCACCCTGGCATCGGTAAACCCGCGAATGTTATCGAACCACAGCGCAGGCGCACCGTCACCGATACGTCCCGTCGCGTTAGCGGCCGCCGCCAGATCCGGCTCCGCATTGACCTCTTCTTCAATTTTCAGCAGTTGCCCTTGCTCATCGAGCGCCTGCAGGAAGCTTCTCAAATCATCAAATGCCATCGTTATTCTCCTGTGAAAAATGTTTCGCCGCCTGCAGGCCGTTCCAGCGACGCGCCTTTTTGTACTCCAGACCAAACTGGTCGAGCACGCGGGTCACGATATGCTGGGTGATATCATCGGCGGTTTGCGGGTGGTTGTAATACGCAGGCATGGGCGGCACCATCGCCACCCCCATGCGGGAAAGCGCGAGCATGTTCTCCAGATGAATGGTGCTGAGCGGCGTTTCACGCGGGACCAGCACCAGCTTGCGCCCCTCTTTCAGCACCACGTCTGCCGCACGGCCCACCAGCCCTTCGGCATAGCCCGCGCGGATACCCGCCAGCGTTTTCATGCTGCAGGGAATGACGATCATGCCGTCGGTACGAAACGAGCCGGAGGAGATGGTGGCAGCCTGATCGGCAGGACTGTGAACGACATCTGCCAGGGCGGCGACATCCTGCGCGGTATAGGGCGTTTCCAGCTCAATGGTGGTTTTCGCCCATTTCGACATCACCAGATGGGTTTCAACCTCTGGCATGTCCCGTAACGCCTGCAGTAAAGCCACACCCAGCGGAGCACCTGTTGCTCCCGTCATTCCCACGATCAATCTCATTCAGCACCTCAATTAATTTGTTCGCATACGAACATAATGACTACGTTACTCCCGGTGAGCTGAGTTGACAATATTGTTCGTACACGATCACACGTAATGCTAAAAACTGCTGCGTTAAAATCGCAGGCAATAGCGGCTATCATAGGGGGGAGATTTTTTTCGTCGGAGTGTTCATGGAACTGAGACAAGAAGCGTTCCACCTGCTACGGCAGCTTTTTCAACAGCATACTGCCCACTGGCAACATGCTTTACCGGCGCTGACCAAGCCGCAATATGCGGTGATGCGATCTGTTTCTGAAAATCCGGGGATCGAGCAGGTCGCCCTGACGGAAGTTGCCGTGAGCACAAAAGCGACGCTGGCCGAAATGCTGAGCCGCATGGAATCGCGCGGGCTGGTGAAACGCGAACACGATCCTGCGGATAAGCGCCGCCGGTTTGTCTTCCTCACGCCTGAAGGAGAAGCCCTGCTTGCAAGCTGTAAACCGGTCGGCAATGAGGTGGATGAGGCGTTTTTAGGACGTCTCAGCCAGGACGAGCGGGAACAATTTACGGCGCTGATCAAAAAGATGATGCGCGACTAGTTCACCCGGGCACGCATAAAATCAATAAATGTCCGAACCTTAGCGGGCACATGCTGGGCATCTGGATAAACGGCATAGATGCCCTGCTGAGCAAACGTGTATCCCGGTAAAAGCGATACCAGCCCCCCCGAATTCAGTGCGTTTCGCACCAGCCACTCCGGCAGCAGCGCCACACCACATCCCGCATGCGCGAAAGCCATCAGCGCCTGGGCGCTATCTGCGTACAGGCGCGGGGCTTTTTTAATCTCAAAGGCAACCAGATTGCCATCTGCATCTTTCACCTGCCAGTGCAGCGGCGAAGGTAAACGCTCGTGAACGATCCATCCGGCCTGCGCCAGGTGTTCGAGAGATTCAACGGGATGGTTAGCCAGCCATCCGGGGGCGGCAACCGGCAGGATAGTAAAGTTTGAAATCAAGGCGGCGTGGTAGCGCGAATCAGCGAGTGTTCCCAGCCGGATGGCGACATCAAAGCGCTCCGAGATGAGATCGGCATGCTGAGACGACGAAACATGACGAACGCGAAGCTCCGGATGCTGCTGGCTAAATTCGGCCAGCAAAGGCACAACCACCTGCGAACCGTATTCGGGCGTGGTGGTGATCCGCAATTCGCCGGTCAGGCCGGCATGGTTAGCGCGAACGTCATCCTGCAGGCGTTCAGCCTCCTGTAAAAGCCTGACGCTTCGCTGATGAAAAAGCACGCCCGCCTCGGTTAACGTCAGGCGACGGGTGGATCGCAACAGTAGCGTGACTCCCAGCTCATCTTCCAGCTGGCGAATATTGAAGCTGACCACGGCCTTTGTCAGCCCCATCGACTCTGCGGCGGCAGTAAAACTGCCCGCATCTGCTACCGCCACAAACATCGCCGTTCGCTGGAGATTCAGCATCGTTAACCTTCAAAATTGTCAAAATAGTTTTGACAGTATATCGCGAATTGTTGCGTTTATCGGCACCGGACAAGCCGATACGATACGCCCCCTCACCGGAGGATCCACCATGACGTATCGCAGCAAAGTCGCCGTAGTCTATCTACTGGGCTTTTTTCTTGATTTGATCAACATGTTTATCGCCAGCGTCGCCTTTCCGGCAATGGCGCAGACCTATCACGCCACGCCCTCTGCACTCGCCTGGGTCAGTAACGGGTATATTGCCGGCCTGACGCTGGTGATCCCGTTCAGCAGTGCCCTGACGCGCCGCATCGGGGCAAAGCACGTCATCCTTCTCTCGCTGGTTCTCTTTAGCGTAGCCTCCACCGCGGCAGGCTTGTCTGCCACACTTGAAAGTCTGATTGCCTGGCGGGTGCTGCAGGGCGTGGGCGGTGGCTTATTGATCCCCGTAGGGCAGGCGCTGACCTGGCAACAGTTTAAAGCGCATGAACGCGCCAGGCTCTCTTCCGCCGTCATGCTGGTTGCACTGCTTGCCCCCGCATGCTCACCTGCGTTAGGGGGCGTACTGGTTCAGGCGTTAAGCTGGCGGTGGGTATTTTTTGCTACCCTCCCGGTTGCTCTCCTGACCTTTGCGTTGGCCTGTCTGTGGCTTAAGCATGAAATGCCCGCGATGAAAGCAAACCGACTGCTGAACCTGAGTTTGATCGCCGATCCGCTTCTGCGCGTTTCCATGATGGTTTATGTATGTGTCCCCGGTATGTTTATCGGAATAAACGTCACCGGCATGTTTTATCTGCAGAGCGTGGTCAACATGACGCCAGCCGCGACGGGCATGCTGATGCTGCCGTGGTCTCTGGCATCGTTTATGGCCATCACCGCAACGGGCCGTTACTTTAACCGTGTCGGCCCCCGACCTCTGTTGATCGCGGGTTGCCTGCTTCAGGCGTCAGGTATTCTGCTTTTGCTCAGCGTCAGTGCGACCACGGGCACGCTGCCAGCGATCGTTGCGTTTACATTAATGGGCGCAGGAGGCAGTCTTTGCAGCAGTACGGCGCAGAGCAGCGCATTTCTGACAACGCGTCGGGAAGAGATGGCTGATGCCAGCGCGCTGTGGAATCTTAATCGTCAGCTGAGTTTTTTTGCGGGTGCCTTTCTGCTGGCACAGGTGCTGGATCTGGCCCAGAGGTATTTGCCCCCCGTCGCCGCGTGGCACGGGATGTTTCTGGTTGCTTCGGCCATCACCCTGGTGCCCGTCATCTCTGTATTTCGTCTTAACAACCCGCAGGTGCTTGCACAACTGCAACAGGAGAAACCATGACGCCTTTCGAACACGACATCATTGATATTCATATCGCACTGGAAAACTGGCTGGGTGCCGGTGAAGGTAATATTGATGCCCTGCTCGCTCGTTTCCAGCCAAACTTTCTGATGGTTCCCCCGAGTGGGGCGCATTTAAACCATGACGCCCTTGTCCGTTTTCTGCACGCCCAGCGTGGAAGCCGACCCGGCCTTAAAATCATCATTGATGAGCTAGCCACGATTCAGTCATGGGATAACGGTGCGGTGCTTCATTACCGGGAGACGCAGACCCGCCCGGACCAGCCCGTCAACGTACGCTGGTCAACCGCGGTGCTCAATCGGGAAGGCGAGACGATCAGCTGGCGTCTGCTGCACGAAACGGCGCAGCCGTAAGAGATAAAAAAGGCCCGTCTCACGACGGGCCTTTTTTTGACGAAAGGTTGCTTATTCGCGGAACAGCGCTTCGATATTAAGACCTTGCCCCTGCAGAATTTCACGCAGGCGGCGCAGACCTTCAACCTGAATCTGACGAACACGTTCACGGGTCAGGCCAATTTCACGGCCGACGTCTTCCAGTGTCGCAGCTTCATACCCCAGCAAACCGAAACGACGTGCCAGCACCTCACGCTGTTTGGCGTTCAGTTCGAACAGCCATTTGACGATGCTCTGTTTCATGTCATCATCCTGCGTGGTGTCTTCCGGGCCGTTGTCTTTTTCATCGGCCAGGATATCCAGCAGCGCTTTTTCGGAGTCGCCACCCAGCGGGGTGTCAACCGAGGTAATGCGCTCGTTGAGACGCAGCATGCGGCTTACGTCATCAACCGGTTTGTCGAGTTGCTCAGCAATCTCTTCTGCGCTTGGCTCGTGGTCCAGTTTATGGGACAACTCGCGCGCGGTACGCAGATAGACGTTCAACTCTTTGACGATGTGAATCGGCAGGCGAATCGTACGGGTTTGGTTCATAATGGCCCGTTCGATGGTCTGACGAATCCACCAGGTCGCGTAGGTGGAGAAGCGGAACCCACGTTCTGGGTCAAACTTCTCTACTGCGCGGATGAGACCTAAGTTGCCCTCTTCAATCAGATCCAGCAGAGCCAGACCACGATTGCCGTAACGACGGGCAATTTTCACGACCAGACGCAAGTTACTTTCAATCATGCGACGGCGCGAGGCAACATCACCACGCAAAGCACGACGTGCGAAATAGACTTCTTCTTCGGCCGTTAACAGTGGGGAGTAACCAATCTCCCCAAGGTAAAGCTGAGTCGCGTCCAGTACACGCTGTGTGGCACCCTGCGATAACAGCTCTTCTTCAGCCAAATCGTTATCACTGGGTTCCTCTTCTACTAAGGCTTTTTCGTCAAAAGCCTCTGCTCCGTTCTCATCAAATTCCGCATCTTCATTTAAATCATGAACTTTCAGCGTATTCTGACTCATAAGGTGGCTCCTACCCGTGATCCCTGAACGAGACACCCTGGCTGGCATGCCCCGTCAATTTATCGCTGCGGCAAATACTGCAGCGGGTTTACGGATTTCCCCTTGTAACGAATTTCAAAATGCAAGCGTGTAGAACTGGTTCCGGTGCTACCCATGGTAGCGATTTTTTGCCCCGCCTTAACTTCTTGTTGTTCCCGGACCAGCATTGTGTCGTTATGGGCGTAGGCACTCAGGTAATCATCGTTGTGTTTGATGATAATAAGATTACCGTAACCGCGCAGAGCGTTACCGGCATACACAACGCGTCCGTCTGCGGTCGCGATGATAGCCTGTCCCTTACTTCCTGCGATATCGATCCCTTTGTTCCCTCCTTCGGAGGAAGAGAAGTTCTCGATAACCTTACCGTCAGTTGGCCAGCGCCAGGTTGAAATTGGCGAACTGGAACTCATACTGCTGGCAGTCGGTTCAGTAGAGCTAACCACAGGTGCCGTAACCGGTGCTGTGACAGCAGTCGCAGTCCCTTTATTATTCGGCAACATTTTGTTAGCAGTCTGATCACCTGAATCTTCAGAATACGTAATTACAGGTTGTGAAGCAACCACCGTGGTGGATTTTTGTGCAGGCTTAACGCTGTTATTTTGCGCGGTCACGTCGGCTGCAGAAACGGTATTGCCAGGCGTAAGCGGCGTACCCGTCGCGTTGCCCACCTGGAGCGTCTGCCCGACTTCCAGCGCATACGGTGCCTGGACGTTGTTGCGCTGCGCGAGGTCACGGAAATCGTTCCCGGTGATCCACGCGATATAGAACAGCGTATCGCCACGTTTCACGGTATAGGTGCTGCCGCCGGTATAGCTGCCTTTCGGAATGTTCCCATACTGACGGTTATACACTATGCGGCCATTTTGGGTCTGAACAGGTTGTTCGACTGGCTGAATCTGTGTTGGCTGTGTAACAGGATGTTGCACAGGCTGAATTTGTGGTGTTTGCTGCGGCGCAGCAGTGCCCATTTTAGGTGGCGGCGTGATCAACATTCCGCTGGACGTGTTACCGGAGCCGCTGTTTCCGCCAACAGAACTGACAGGCGCAGGTGCATTGTTAGAACTCGAACAGCCTGCCAGCCAGAGCGAAACCAGTGATAATGCCGCAACACGGCTGATGGTGAATTTAGGGCTTCCCGCGCTCATTTATCCCCCAGGAATGTGTTAACTACCAGTGACTTAAAATTAACCGTGATGGCACGACTCTTTCGCGCCACACCATACGCTGAATTTGCCTTAATAACCCTGGAAAATTCCGAGTCTTAGGCCAGTTCCCCCTTTACCAGAGGCACAAAGCGCACGGCTTCTACGGTATCGATAATAAACTCGTCGCCACGTCGACGAACGCGCTTTAACAGCTGCTGCTCATCGCCAACAGGCAATACAAGAATGCCCCCCTCATCCAGCTGCGACAACAGGGCCGCAGGGATCTCCGGTGGAGCCGCCGTCACGATGATTGCGTCAAACGGGGCGCGAGCCTGCCAACCCTGCCATCCATCACCGTGTCGTGTCGAAACATTGTGTAAATCAAGTTGTTTCAGGCGACGACGCGCCTGCCACTGTAAACCTTTGATCCGCTCAACCGAGCACACATGATGCACCAGATGCGCCAGAATCGCAGTCTGATACCCGGACCCGGTGCCAATCTCCAGCACGCGGGAGTCGGGGGTGAGCTCCAGCAGCTCCGTCATGCGCGCCACCATATAGGGCTGCGAAATCGTCTGGCCCTGCCCGATGGGCAACGCCACGTTTTCCCACGCTTTGTGTTCAAACGCCTCGTCTACAAATTTCTCACGCGGAACCTGGGCGAGCGCGTCAAGCACATGCTCGTCGCGGATCCCCTGTGCGCGAAGTTGTTCCAGAAGAGTTTGTACACGTTTGCTTACCATTGCGCGTTCACTCCTGCGCGATCAAGCCAGCCCGACACCACATCATGCGCGCTATACGCGGTTAAATCTACGTGCAGCGGCGTTACCGAGACATAGCCTTCATCCACAGCGGCAAAGTCGGTATCCGGCCCCGCATCGCACTTATCGCCGGGAGGGCCAATCCAGTAGAGCGTGTTGCCGCGCGGATCCTGCTGCGGGATGACCTGATCGGCCGGATGACGGCTTCCGCAACGCGTGACGCGAATGCCCTTGATTTCATTCAGCGGGAGATCCGGCACGTTGATGTTGAGGATGCGTCCGGTACGCAGCGGTTCACGGCTAAGTGCCCGCAGGATAGAACAGGTTACCGCTGCCGCCGTGTCGTAATGAGTGTGACCATTTAACGATACCGCCAGCGCCGGAAAGCCAAGATGACGGCCTTCCATTGCGGCCGCCACGGTACCAGAGTAGATAACGTCATCACCCAGATTCGGCCCGGCGTTAATCCCGGAAACGACGATATCCGGGCGCGGGCGCATCAGCGCATTCACCCCCAGAAAAACGCAGTCCGTTGGCGTGCCCATCTGCACGGCAATATCGCCATTTTCAAAAGCAAAGGTGCGAAGCGACGACTCCAGCGTCAATGAGTTAGACGCTCCACTGCGGTTACGATCGGGAGCCACGACCTGCACATCCGCAAATTCGCGAAGGTGTTTCGCCAGCGTCTGAATGCCTGGGGCATGGATCCCGTCATCGTTACTCAGCAATATTCGCATAATCACCCGACGTGTTGATAAGTTCCCTGACAACACTGGTGGCAAAGCTACCTGCCGGCAGCCAGAAGCGTAACTCAACGGTTACGTCATCCCACCAGTTCCAGCTTAACTGCTGCGGGTAGAGCAACATCGCCCGGCGTGCTGCTTCGACTTTTTCCCGCACCAGCAATGATTGTAATTCTTGCGCTTCGGCCACGGCTGCCTGCTCCGCGGCCAGCGCGTCACCCTGCGTTCCCCAGTCGCCCGTGCCGGGCAAGGCTGCGGTGATCATCAGCGTTTTAGCGTCCACGCGCGACTGTACATCGGCCATTTCTTCGGCCGTTGCCACAAACCAGCTACCGCGTCCCGCTAATTGTAGCGCATCGCCGACAACAACTTGATTCGCGTCCGGTTTTTTCAGCCGTTCGCTTACGATCTGATTAAACAACGCACTGCGGGCCGCCGACAACCAAAAACTGCGTTTATTCCTGTCGCGCACCGGCGCATCGCTCTGCGCCCAGCGCAGTGCGCCCTGCAGGTTACTGCCGCCGATGCCAAAACGCTGTGCGCCAAAGTAGTTAGGCACACCGCGTTCATTGATGGCCTGCAAGCGTTTTTCCACGTCGTCACGGTCGGTCACTTCACGCAGTACGAGGGTAAAGTTGTTACCTTTCAACGCCCCCAGACGCAGTTTGCGCTTGTGACGGGCGTACTCCAGCACCTTACAACCCTCAAGCTCAAATTTGCTTAAATCAGGCATCGCATTGCCTGGAACGCGCGCGCAAAGCCACTGTTCGGTGACCGCGTGTTTGTCTTTCTGCCCGGCGAAGCTCACTTCGCGGGCATGGATTTTCAGGAATTTAGCCAGCGCATCGGCCACAAAGCGGGTATTGCAGCCATTTTTGAGGATGCGCACCAGGATATGCTCGCCTTCGCCGTCCGGCTCAAAGCCCAAATCTTCCACGACCACGAAATCTTCAGGGCTGGCTTTCAGCAGACCACTCCCCAGCGGTTTACCGTGCAGGTAGGTCAGGTTGTCAAAATCGGTCATTTGCTCGCCTTCACCAGCAGCGCCACGGCTTCGCAGGCGATGCCTTCGCCGCGACCGGTAAAGCCCAGTTTCTCCGTGGTGGTCGCTTTGACGTTGACGTCATCCATATGGCAGCCCAGATCTTCAGCGATAAATACGCGCATCTGAGGAATATGCGGCAGCATTTTGGGGGCCTGAGCGATGATCGTCACATCGACGTTACCTAGGGTATAACCCTTCGCCTGAATACGGCGCCAGGCTTCACGCAACAGCGCACGGCTGTCTGCGCCTTTAAACGCCGGATCGGTGTCCGGGAACAGCTTGCCGATATCGCCCAGCGCCGCCGCGCCCAGTAAGGCGTCGGTTAAGGCGTGTAGTGCCACGTCGCCATCAGAATGCGCCAGCAGCCCTTTTTCATAAGGAATGCGCACGCCGCCAATGATAATTGGGCCAACGCCTCCAAAGGCGTGTACATCAAAACCGTGTCCAATTCGCATTATGCCTTCTCCTGATGGGTCGAACGGGTAAGATAAAATTCCGCGAGCTGTAAATCTTCCGGGCGCGTCACTTTTATATTATCAGCGCGCCCTTCAACAAGCGTTGGGTGGAAACCGCAATACTCCAGCGCAGAGGCTTCGTCGGTGATGGTCGCACCTTCTTTAAGCGCGCGCGTTAAGCAGTCGTGGAGTAATTCGCGGGGGAAAAATTGTGGCGTCAGCGCGTGCCAGAGATCGACGCGCTCAACGGTATGCGCGATAGCCTGTTTGCCAGGCTCGGCACGCTTCATGGTGTCGCGTACCGGCGCGGCCAGAATGCCACCGACTTTACTGGTTTCACTCAGCGCCAGCAGGCGCGCAAGATCGTCCTGATGCAGGCACGGGCGCGCAGCGTCGTGGACCAGCACCCACTGGGCATCGCCAGCGGCCTGGATGCCCGCCAGCACGGAATCGGCGCGCTCGGCACCGCCATCAACGACGGTGATCTGCGGATGAGCGGCCAGCGGTAACTGTGCGAACCGGGCATCGCCCGGACTGATGGCGATGATGACACGCGTCACTCGGGGGTGCGCCAGCAGCGCCGCCACGGCATGTTCGAGGATCGTTTTATCGCCAATAGAGAGGTATTGCTTGGGACATTCTGTCTGCATGCGCCGGCCAAAACCCGCGGCCGGCACCACGGCGCATACGTCCGAAAAAGTCACTGCCATGTCGTAATCCTGGGCCTGATTATCGATTGTTTTGTGCTGAGCCCTGATTGCGTTTAGACGCATCCGGAACCAGACGATAAAAGGTTTCGCCCGGTTTAGTCATACTGAGTTCATTGCGTGCGCGTTCCTCAATCGCCTCCTGCCCGCCATTGAGGTCATCAATTTCAGCAAAGAGTTGATCGTTTCGCGCCTTAAGTTTGGCGTTAGTTGCCTGCTGAGCCGCGACGTCATCACTTACCCGGCTATAGTCGTGCAGTCCGTTTTTACCGAACCACAGCGAATATTGCAGCCAGACCAGCAGAGCCAGCAACAGCAGCGTTAGTTTACCCATCCTGCCCCCTGAAAAACGGCATCTTCATCCCACAACGCCCCCGGCGCTCTATGCCGGAGTAACAGAGATGCCGCAACATCGCGGGCAAATGTACCACATTTTTTCCGCAGAATCGCCCTGCTCAATATCGTCACACAGTTGGTTACGGTTTGAATTATGGCTGAAGTTAGCCCATGAGCCACAAAAATAACAGACCAAACATCAGGACCACCGTCACAATCGTGACAACGGTGCTGTACAGGAGTTTGCCGTTAAGCAGTGAATGCAGGGCGATGCCGACGACAACCGCCACGGGCATTAGCGCCAGGAAGAAGGGCCAGGTGTAGAGAAAGAAGAACAGCGTGTTACCGCCGTAGATGAGAAACGGGATGCCCAGCGCCAGCAACCACGAGACGAAGCCGACGAAGGCCCCGGGAAAGGACCAGGTCGTCTCGTCGTCGGTCGCTATCGGATCCGACCCGGTGGTAATCATGTAGTTTTCACTGTTGCGCATAGCTAATCCTGTGACCGTGACTCATCGTTCGGGAAGACAGCTCCCGAACGATACCGTCTCAGGATCTGATAATATCGTCCCGTCTGAGCAGGTCTAATAATTGGCTTACTAAATTTGTTACCAATTGTTGACCTTCCAGGTGAATCTCAGGGGATTCAGGCGCTTCGTAGACCGAGTCGATGCCGGTGAAGTTTCGCAACTCACCCGCGCGGGCTTTTTTGTACAGCCCTTTCGGATCGCGCGCTTCGCAGATTTCCAGCGGCGTATCGACAAACACCTCGATAAATCGATCCTGACCGACGCGCTCGCGTACCATCTGCCGCTCGGCGCGGTGAGGCGAGATAAACGCGGTCAGCACCACCAGCCCGGCATCCGCCATCAGGCTGGCCACTTCCCCAACCCGACGGATATTCTCCTTGCGGTCTTCATCGCTAAACCCTAAATCACTGCACAGTCCGTGACGCACGTTGTCGCCATCCAGCAGGTAGGTGCTCACCCCCTGCTGATGCAGCGCCTCTTCCAGCGCGCCCGCGACCGTCGATTTACCGGAGCCGGACAGCCCGGTAAACCACAGCACAACCCCACGGTGGCCGTGGAGTTGCTCCCGCTGAGCGACGGTAACCGGATGAGGATGCCAGACGACGTTCTCATCATGGGCGGCCATTACTTGCCTCCCAGCAGATCGCGTGCACCCCAGTGCGGGAAGTGCTTACGCACCAGCGCATTCAGTTCAAGCTCAAAGGCGCTGAATTCAGACACCGCTGCCGCCTGTTGATTAGGCTCGCGCACCATGCCTGCACCAACGGTAACGTTGGTCAGGCGATCGATAAAGATAAGTCCACCCGTTACCGGATTTTGCTGATATTTATCCAGCACCAGCGGCTCGTCAAAGGTGAGATCCACCAGGCCAATACCGTTCAGCGGCAGTTCGCTCACTTCACGCTGAGTCAGATTGTTGATGTCCACCTGGAACTGGATACCGTCCACGCGGGCGCGGGTTTTCTTACCGGCAATTTTGATGTCGTAGCTTTGGCCTGCGGTCAGCGGCTGTTCAGCCATCCACACCACATCCACGGCAGCACCCTGCACCGCCGCCAGCGTTTCCTGCGCATCCACCAGTAGATCGCCGCGGCTGATATCAATCTCATCTTTCAGCACCAGCGTCACCGCTTCACCGGCACCCGCTTCCTGCAGGTCGCCATCAAAGGTGACGATACGGGCAATGGACGACTCCACACCCGACGGCAGCACTTTGACGCGCTGCCCCACCGTGACGGTGCCCGAGGCGAGGGTGCCGGAGAAGCCGCGAAAATCGAGGTTCGGGCGGTTCACATACTGCACCGGGAAGCGCATTGGCTGGGTATCTACCACGCGCTGAATTTCAACCGTCTCCAGCACTTCCAGCAACGTCGGGCCGCTGTACCACGGCATGTTGGCGCTCTGGGAGGCAACGTTATCCCCTTCCAGCGCCGAGAGCGGCACAAAGCGAATATCAAGGTTACCCGGCAACTGTTCAGCAAAGGTCAGGTAGCTCTGGCGGATCTCCTCGAAGGTCTCTTCGCTGAAGTTCACCAGATCCATTTTATTCACCGCCACCACCAGGTGTTTGATCCCCAGCAGCGTGGAGATGAAGCTGTGACGACGGGTTTGATCCAGCACGCCTTTACGGGCGTCGATCAGCAGGATCGCCAGCTCACAGGTTGATGCACCGGTTGCCATGTTGCGGGTGTACTGCTCATGTCCCGGCGTGTCGGCAATAATAAATTTGCGTTTCTCGGTGGAGAAATAGCGGTACGCAACATCAATAGTGATGCCCTGCTCGCGCTCCGCCTGCAGGCCGTCCACCAAAAGCGCCAGGTCGAGCTTTTCGCCCTGAGTACCATGACGTTTGCTGTCGTTATGCAGGGAAGAGAGCTGGTCTTCATAGATCTGACGCGTGTCGTGCAGCAGGCGACCAATCAGCGTGCTTTTACCGTCATCAACGCTACCGCAGGTCAGAAAGCGCAGCAGGCTCTTGTGTTGTTGTGCGTGCAGGTATGCTTCTACGCCGCCTTCGTTGGCAATTTGTTGGGCAATCGTGGTGTTCATGGCGGCTCCTTAGAAATAACCCTGACGTTTCTTCAGCTCCATCGAGCCTGCCTGGTCGCGGTCAATGACGCGCCCCTGTCGCTCGCTGGTGGTCGATACCAGCATCTCTTCGATGATCTCTGGCAGCGTTTGCGCGTTGGACTCCACCGCGCCGGTCAGCGGCCAACAACCAAGAGTACGGAAACGTACCATCTGTTTTTTGATCACTTCGCCCGGCTGTAAATCAATGCGATCGTCGTCGATCATCATCAGCATGCCGTCGCGCTCCAGCACCGGGCGTTCAGCCGCCAGGTAAAGCGGAACGATCTCGATATTTTCCAGATAGATGTACTGCCAGATATCCAGCTCGGTCCAGTTGGAGAGCGGGAAGACGCGAATGCTTTCGCCTTTGTTGATCTGGCCGTTGTAGTTGTGCCACAGCTCAGGACGCTGGTTTTTCGGATCCCAGCGGTGGAAGCGGTCGCGGAAGGAGTAAATACGCTCTTTGGCGCGGGATTTCTCCTCGTCACGGCGCGCACCGCCGAAAGCGGCGTCAAAACCGTACTTGTTCAGCGCCTGCTTCAGCCCTTCGGTTTTCATGATGTCGGTGTGTTTGGCGCTGCCGTGAACAAACGGGTTAATGCCCATCGCCACCCCTTCCGGGTTTTTATGCACCAGCAGCTCACAGCCATAGGCTTTGGCGGTACGGTCGCGGAACTCATACATCTCACGGAATTTCCAGCCGGTATCCACGTGCAGCAGCGGGAACGGCAGCGTACCCGGATAAAACGCTTTACGCGCCAGATGCAGCATCACGCTGGAATCTTTGCCGATGGAGTACATCATCACCGGGTTAGAGAACTCGGCGGCCACTTCGCGGATAATATGGATACTTTCCGCTTCAAGCTGTCGCAGGTGAGTAAGTCGTTTTTGGTCCATAACCGTTCCTTAAGCCAGATTCACCACAGAGGAGCCAAACCCCTCTGAGTCTGTTGTATGTTGAAACCAGGCGAGCGTTCTGTGCAGCTGTACCACTTCGCCCACCACGATAAGCGCGGGCATCGGGGCGTCTTTCGCCAGGACTGCAAGGTCTTGTAGCGTACCGGTCACCACACGCTGATCGACGCGGGTACCGCGAGAAATCACGGCCACCGGCGTTGTCGCCTCGCGACCGTGCTGAATAAGTTGTTCACTGATGTCCGCCGCCTTCATGGTGCCCATATAGATGGCCAGCGTCTGTCGGCTCTGGGCGAGATGCGACCAGTCAAACGGCGTGCTATCGGCCTTATAATGACCAGTCACAAAGGTCACGCTCTGGGCGTAATCGCGGTGCGTAAGCGGAATACCTGCGTAGGCCGTTACCGCGGAGGCCGCCGTAATCCCCGGCACCACCTGGAACGGTACGCCCGCTTCGGCTGCCGCCTGCAGTTCTTCGCCACCGCGACCAAAGATGAACGGATCGCCCCCTTTAAGGCGCACCACGGTTTTGCCTGCTCTCGCTGCGGCAACCAGCATCTGATTGGTGTCGTGCTGCGGTACCGAGTGCTCGCCTGCGCGTTTACCCACGCAGATTTGCTCGGCATCGCGACGAATTAGCTCGCGCACACCGTCGGTGACCAGATGGTCATAGAACACCACGTCCGCGTCCTGTAGCACCTGCAGTCCGCGTAAGGTCAGTAACCCGGCATCCCCCGGACCTGCCCCCACCAGAATGATCTCCCCGCCCGTGCTGCCGGGGTTATCCAGCTCGTCTTCGAGGATTTTTTGCGCTGCCGTCTCATTACCGGCGTGCATCAGGCTGGCAAAGCGGCCACGGAATACCCGCTCCCAGAAGCGACGGCGTTCCGTTACGCTGGTCAGGCGGGTTTTCAGATGGTTGCGCCAGTAGCTCGCTTTCTCTGCCATACGTCCGAGACTGGTTGGTAACAGCGCTTCAATCTTTTCCCGCAGCACGCGCGCCAGCACCGGTGCGGTACCGCCGGAGGAGATCGCCACCAGCAGCGGCGAGCGGTCGACAATCGACGGGAAGATAAACGAGCACAAAGGCTGGTCGTCGACCACGTTCACCAGGCGGTAACGCGCCTGAGCGGCCTCGGAAACGCGTCGGTTGAGTTCGCGATCCTCCGTCGCTGCAATCACCAGCACCACGCTGTCGATTTGTGACTCGTCGAACTCCGCTTCTGCGACAACCCGCACCTGCGCGCCCGCGCGCTGCAGAAACGCGATTTTGCGATCGGCAATTTCACCCGTACCCACAACCAGTACCGGTTTTTCTTTAATCGCAGCAAAAAGGGGCAGATAGTCCACAAGCAACAACTCACTAACAACGAGGAATAGAGGGACTATAGGGGGCGGCTTAGACCGAATGAAATTACGAATTGGAATGAGTAGTTACTCAATGGAATAACGCGATGAAAAAGCAAATATCAAAAAGTGCTTAACACGCGAAATTTCGGGCATTTAAGAGCAATTCAAATTGTGTATGGCCGATCACAGTTTCATACTAAGCGGGTTATAATTTTGCTCTGTTTTTAAGGACTCACTATGTTTTCCGCAATGCGCCACCGATACGTTGCCCTGGCGCTCGGCGTTTGCTTTATCCTTCCGGCTCAGGCAAAAAATCAACCGTATGGTGAAATCGCCAATATGCAGGCGCGGCATATTGCCACCGTTTTTCCCGGACGCATGACCGGCTCCCCTGCGGAAATGCTTTCCGCTGACTATCTTCGCCAGCAGTTTGCCGATATGGGCTACCAGAGCGATATCCGCTCGTTTCACAGCCGCTATATCTACACCTCACGAAATAAAACAAAAAACTGGCATAACGTGACAGGCAGTACCGTTATTGCGGCACATGAAGGTAGCGCGGCTGAGCAGATCATTATTATGGCGCACCTGGACACTTACGCGCCCATGAGCGACACCGATACCGATAACAATCTGGGCGGGCTGACGCTGCAAGGGCTGGACGATAACGCGGCGGGTCTGGGCGTAATGCTTGAACTGGCCGAGCGAATGAAAAACATTCCGACAAAATACGGTATTCGCTTTGTGGCAACCAGCGGCGAAGAGGAAGGCAAACTCGGCGCGGAGAATTTCCTTAAGCGCATGAGCGCTGAGGAGAAGAAAAATACGCTGCTGGTGATTAACCTCGATAATTTAATCGTTGGCGATAAGCTCTATTTTAATAGCGGACAGAGTACGCCGGGTACCGTGCGTAAACTGACCCGTGACCGGGCGCTGGCAATTGCACGCAGCCATGGCGTGTATGCCACGACCAATCTTGGCGGCAATCCGGCTTATCCGCGCGGAACGGGCTGCTGTAACGATGGTGAAGTGTTCGATAAAGCGGGCATCCCGGTGCTGTACGTCGAAGCCACCAACTGGGCGTTAGGCAAGAAAGATGGCTATCAGCAGCGGGCTAAAACGAAAGCCTTTCCGGACGGGACGAGCTGGCATAACGTGATGCTGGATAATCAGCAGCATATTGATAGCGCACTGCCGCAGCGCATTGAGCACCGCAGCCGCGATGTGGTGAAAGTGATGCTGCCGCTGGTGAAGGAGCTGGCGAAAGCGGGGAAAGCCTGAGGTCGTGCGGCCTGATGCCCCACCCCACCCTCTCCCACCGGGCTGAGGGATCCCCATAAAATAATACCTGCACGGAGGACCCCCTCTCCCTTGAGGGAGAGGGTACCGGGTGAGGGGGAACATATGGCTGTAGAGGTCATTCCGTTTCACTTTATGTTCCTTGCTACTCTGTAACGGCATGACTTGTGAACATGCAAGGGCAGCTGGATATCGCCACCGCGTGGCAACCAGGGCTCCAGGCGGTAAATCGCCGCTTCGCGGTGCCTTCGGCTTCTCCTTCCGGCTTATCGGGGACGGGGTGTAAACGTCCTGTAAACTTCACCTCTGGCGCATCCATGCGCCTCGCCGGCCTCCGGAAGCGCCACAGCGATTTACAGCCGGACCAGGGCGTCGCTGTAAGTCATTTATTTTCCTGAAACAACATTCGTCGCTTTCGGTAAAAAAATTACTGGGGAACCCTCAGCCCACCGGGAGAGGGTGGAAAAATCATTACCCTTCGTGTAACCCGCACTCGCGCTTCAGTCCAAAGAATCGCGTCTCTTCTTCCGCCATTCCCGGTTCCCATTTGCGCGTGGTGTGGGTATCCCCCACGGACAGGTAGCCCTGATCCCACAGCGGATGGTATTTCAGCCCGTGTTTTTGCAGATACTGGTACACCGTACGGTTATCCCAGTCGATGATCGGCAGCACTTTAAACACGCCGCGCTGCACCGCCAGCACCGGCAGCGTGGCCCGGCTGCCGGACTGCTCGCGGCGAAGACCGGCAAACCAGGTCTGCGCGTTCAGCTCTTTCAGCGCACGGTTCATCGGCTCGACCTTGTTGATCTCATTGTATTTCTCAATGCCCTCAACGCCCTGCTCCCAGAGTTTGCCGTAGCGCGCCTCCTGCCAGGCCGCGCTCTGCTCCGCGCGGTACACTTTCAGGTTCAGCTTAAGCTTGTCCGTCAGCTCATCGATAAACTGGTAGGTTTCCGGGAACAGATAGCCGGTATCGGTGAGGATCACCGGAATATCCGGGCGGATCTGATTCACCAGATGCAAACTGACCGCCGCCTGAATGCCAAAGCTCGACGACAGCACGTAGTCACCCGGCAGGTTTTCCAGCGCCCACGCCACGCGCCCTTCGGCGTCCAGCTTTTCCAGTTGGGCGTTGGTTTCTGCGAGTGCCAGAATGCGTTCGACTTTTGGCAATGCGTTAAGCGCGTTTAGATCGAGTACGGACATAATTACCTCTCGTGGTTACTCCCAGAAATCCCTTGCGGGATCGAGCACCGGGCGAATAATGCCCGCACGCACCGTAAAGTCGCCGAAGCCTTCACCCGCTTCGCGCTCTTTCGCCCAGCGCCCGACAAGCTCGTCGATGGAATCGAGAATTTCTGGCTCAGTGATATTCTCGCGGAACATACGCGGAATACGCGTGCCGATACGGTTACCGCCCAGGTGCAGGTTATAGCGACCCGGCGCTTTCCCCACCAGCCCAAGCTCGGCCAGCATCGCGCGGCCACAGCCGTTCGGACAGCCGGTAACGCGCATAACAATATGCTCGTCCGGAATACCGTGTTTTTCCAGAATCGCTTCCACTTTGTCTGTAAATGACGGCAGGAAACGTTCCGCTTCCGCCATCGCCAGCGGACAGGTCGGGAACGACACGCAGGCCATCGAGTTTTCGCGCTGCGGTTTGACCGCATTCATCAACCCATGGTCACGCGCCAGCGCCTCAATTTTCGCCTTTTCACTTTCCGGCACACCAGCAATAATCAGGTTCTGGTTGGCGGTAATGCGGAACTCACCTTTGTGGATCTTCGCGATTTCCAGCAGGCCGGTTTTCAGCGGACGGCCCGGGTAATCCAGAATACGGCCGTTTTCGATAAACAGCGTCAGGTGCCATTTATTGTCGATGCCTTTTACCCAGCCGATGCGATCGCCGCGACCGGTGAATTCGTAAGGGCGGATCGGCTCAAATTTGATCCCCGCGCGACGCTCCACTTCCTCTTTGAACGTCTCAACGCCCACGCGCTCCAGGGTGTATTTGGTTTTCGCGTTTTTACGGTCGGTACGGTTACCCCAGTCGCGCTGGGTGGTGACCACCGCTTCCGCCACGGCCAGCGTATGCTCCAGCGGCAGGAAGCCGAACTCGCTCGCGGTTCGGGCATAGGTTTTCTTGTTACCGTGTTCAATGGACAGACCGCCGCCCACCAGCAGGTTAAAGCCCACCAGCTTGCCGTTTTCGGCAATTGCCACAAAGTTCATGTCGTTGGCGTGCAGATCGATGTCGTTCTGCGGCGGGATCACCACCGTGGTTTTGAACTTACGCGGCAGATAGGTCTGACCGAGGATCGGTTCTTCATCGGTGGTCGCAACTTTTTCCTGATCGAGCCAAATCTCCGCATAGGCGCGGGTACGCGGCAGCAGGTGCTCGGAGATCTTCTTCGCCCACTCATAGGCTTCAGCGTGCAGCTCGGACTCATACGGGTTCGAGGTGCAGAGCACATTACGGTTCATGTCGTTGGCCGTCGCCAGCGCGTCCAGTCCGACGGAGTGCAGCATCTGGTGTACCGGCTTCACGTTCTTCTTCAGAATGCCGTGGAACTGGAAGGTCTGACGGTTGGTCAGACGAATGCTGCCGTAAATGGTGTTTTCACCGGCGAATTTATCAATCGCCTGCCACTGTGTCGTGGTGATCACTCCGCCCGGCAGACGGCAGCGCAACAGCATCGCGTGACGCGGCTCCAGCTTCTGTTCAGCACGCTCGGCGCGAATGTCGCGGTCGTCCTGTTGATACATGCCGTGGAAACGGATCAGCAGGAAGTTGTCGCCTTTGAAACCGCCGGTGAGACCGTCATTCAGATCTTCAGCAATGGTGCCACGCAGATAGTTGCTTTCCAGCTTCATGCGCTCGGCGTCTGACAGTTTACCTTCGACCACGAGGGGCCCTGGATGTTTTTCGCTCATTAGTAGACATCTCGCTGATAACGGCGCTCAACGCGCAGCTCACTTAAAAATTCATCCGCCGCTTCGGCATCCATACCGCCGAATTCGGCAATCACTTCCAGCAGTGCCTGCTCAACGTCTTTCGCCATGCGATTGGCGTCACCGCAGACATAAATGTGGGCACCGTCATTGATCCAGCGCCACAGCTCTGCGCCCTGTTCGCGCAGTTTGTCTTGTACGTATACTTTTTCTTTCTGATCGCGCGACCAGGCCAGATCGATACGGGTCAGCACCCCTTCTTTCACGTAGCGCTGCCACTCAACCTGATAGAGGAAATCTTCGGTAAAGTGCGGGTTGCCGAAGAACAGCCAGTTTTTACCCGGTGCCTCGTCCGCCGCACGCTGCTGCATAAAGGCACGGAACGGCGCAATGCCGGTACCCGGGCCAATCATGATTACCGGCGTTTCCGGGTTCGCCGGCAGACGGAAGTTGTCGTTGTGCTCGATAAAGACGCGCACTTCGCCCTCTTCCTCCACGCGATCGGCCAGGAAGCTGGAGGCACCGCCCGCGCGGGCACGGCCTTCGATGTCGTACCGCACCACGCCCACGGTGATGTGCACTTCGCTCTCGACTTCAGCCTGCGATGAGGCAATGGAGTACAGACGCGGCGTGAGCGGACGCAGCAGGCCGATCAGCGCCTCGGCATCCAGTTGTGCCGGAGAGAAACGCACCATATCGACAATCGGTGTGGTCGCCGCGTAATGCTGCAGCTTTGCCTTATCGCCCACTAACGGCAGCAGCGATTCGCTGCGCGTTAAGGTGGCATAGTTCTCAACGATATTGGCGGTATTTACCGTCAGCTCGAAGTGCCACTGCAGCGCTTCAGTGAGCGGCTGCGTTTTGCCTTCGACGGTGACAGGCTCGTCGCCTTTCAGCCACAGCAGTTCGACCAGCTCCTTGACCAGCGCCGGATCGTTTTGATACCAGACCCCCAGCGCATCGCCAGGCTGATAGCGCAGACCCGAGTCGCCCAGATCGATCTCGATATGGCGCACATCTTTTTCAGAGTCGCGGCCGGTAATTTTTTGATTAACCGACAGGCTTGCCGACAGCGGCGCCTCTTTGGTGTACGGGCTGGTGTGAATGTCGTTGACCACGCCGGTCGCGGTGATCGCAGCCTGGGCTGGTGTCTCTTTCGGTACGCGTGCTTTCAGCACGTCAACAATGCGCGCACGCCACTCTGCAGCGGCAGCCTGGTATTCCACATCTGCATCAACGCGGTCCAGCAGGCGCTCTGCGCCCAGCTCCGCCAGCTTGCTGTCGAAATCTTTGCCGGACTGGCAGAAGAATTCATAAGAGGTATCGCCCAGGCCGAACACGGCAAACGCAGTGCCATCGAGTCTGGGCGCTTTTTTCGAGAACAGGAATTTATGCAGCGCGACCGCCTCTTCAGCGGGTTCACCCTCGCCCTGCGTTGAGGCCACAACCACCAGCAGTTTTTCTGACGCGATCTGTTTGAATTTATAATCCCCGGCGTTCACCAGGTTCACGTTCAGTTTGGCGGCCAGCAGGTCGTCACGCAGCGCTTCTGCCACGCGGCGGGCATTGCCCGTCTGCGAAGCGGAGATAAGCGTAATGGCAGGAATTTCTACCGCCGTTGCCGGAGCCGCAGCCACAGCGCCAGGCTGCTGGTTGAGCATTCCCCAGAAATAGCCAGAGACCCAGGCAAGCTGGGTGGGAGAAAAATCAGAGGTGGCAGCCTGAAGGCGCGCCAGTTGCTCCGGGTTCAGGGGAAGCAAATTTGAAGGTGGGGCCTGTGTTGTCATGCGTCGTTATGTTCCAGTAGCCAAGCGGACTTTAAGCGAATAAATCCAAACTGAAGATAAGGTTAACGGCGAGGATAATAACAATTAAAGAAGGGATGGAAATAATAAATAACCAAATGGACTAACCTGTTTTAGTTATCGTTCTTAACGGTAAAAGCGATAAAATAACTGACTGTAAAATAAGGATATAAATAACAAAGCGACAGCTTTTTTGCTGTATTGAAGGTAAAGACCGTTTTAGTTAATGCTAAAAATTGTGCTTTCCGGTACTATGCGGCGGTTTTTTCCGCATTACTGAGAGCGATCATGTCCACCACACTGTTTAAAGATTTCACCTTCGAAGCCGCCCACCACCTTCCGCATGTTCCTGAGGGACATAAATGCGGCCGTCTGCACGGGCATTCGTTTATGGTGCGTCTTGAGATCACCGGTGAAGTTGATCCGCATACCGGTTGGATCATGGACTTTGCTGAGCTGAAGGCGGCATTTAAGCCGACTTACGATCGACTGGATCACTATTACCTGAACGATATCCCGGGCCTTGAAAACCCGACCAGCGAAGTGCTGGCAAAATGGATTTGGGATCAGATGAAACCGCTGGTACCGCTGCTGAGCGCAGTAATGATCAAAGAGACCTGTACGGCAGGCTGCGTGTATCGCGGCGAGTGATGCTTGCCGGGGGTCGGCTTCGCCTTACCCGGCCAACAAAAGCCTGGAACCGTAGGCCCGGTAAGCGCTAGCGCCACCGGGCTTTTTTTAGGCAATATTCAGGTATTTGTGCGTCTGCATCGACAGGCGCCAGTTACGCGCGATACAGGTTTCAATGCACAGGCGCGTGGCGTCTTCTTTCTGACTGATAGGCTGCAGCGCAATCACGCGCTGTTTTTCGTCCGTCAGCGTCGCCAGCAGTTCATCCAGCGCTTCGATATCACGTACTCGCCCTACCGGGTGTTTAATCTCATCAGCACGTTCCAGCGCCTGAGACAGTACGTCGTAGCCGCCGCGCATGTTTACTTTAGGCGATACCGTTACCCAGGTGGTGTGGGAGCAGCGCACTTCATGCGTGCCGCTGGTCTCAATCTGGCAGCTATAGCTGTTCTTTTCGAGCAGTTCGGTCAGTGGCGTCAGATCGTGAATGCAGGGTTCGCCCCCGGTAATGACCACATGGCGCGCCGTCCAGCCCTGACGACCAATAATGGCCAGCAGATCTTCCGCGCTGCCAGCACCCCACTTATCGCTCTCTTTGGTTTTCGCCAGAACGCTAAACAGCGACACTTCCCGATCTGCGAGTTTATCCCACGTATGTTTGGTATCACACCAGGCACAGCCAACCGGGCATCCCTGTAAACGAATAAAAATTGCGGGAACGCCGGTAAAGTAACCCTCGCCTTGCAGGGTCTGGAACATCTCGTTAATCGGGTACTGCATAGTCATCTCAGTTAAGGGGATAAACGATAAGTATCGCAGATCCCCGTGAGATGGTCATGCTCGATCGGTGCTTTGCGCGTCAATTGCCGCCATAAAGCGTTCCGTAATCTGCTGCGGGCGGGTGATTGCCCCGCCCACCACCACCATATGCGCCCCCAGCGCAAGACATCTGGCGGCGCGTTCCGGGGTGTCCACGTTACCTTCGGCCACCACCGGTACCGTGACGGCTGCCAGTACCGCTTTCAGAAACTGACAGTCATCATCGGGTAAGGCGTGTCCGGCGGTCTGCGCGGTGTAGCCGTAAAGCGTGGTCCCGACACAATCAAACCCCAGCGCCTGCCCCGTGACGGCCTCATCAACAGTGGCTATATCAGCCATAAGCAGCACCGAGGGATAACGGGTACGAATGCGCGTAACCAGCGTTGCCAGAGATTCCCCGCCAGGCCGCGCCCTGTCGGTCGCATCAAGCGCAATGATCGCCGGGGAGACGGTCATCAGTTCATCCACCTCTTTCATCGTCGCGGTGATAAACACCTCGCTGTCGGGGTACTCCCGCTTGATGATGCCAATAACCGGCAGCGAAACCTGCTCTTTAATCGCCTCAATATCCACCACGCTGTTGGCACGGATGGCCGCAGCCCCTCCCTGACGCGCCGCCAGCGCCATCCGCGACATAATAAACGGGCTATGCAACGGTTCGTTCTCAAGCGCCTGACAGGAGACGACCAGTTTTCCCTTCAGGGTATCCAGTACAGTTTTCATTACGATAAGATCTCTTCCACTTCGTTTTTGATAATCGTGACATGCGGACCATAAATGACCTGAACGCCATTTCCGCGCACAATCACGCCGCGCGCACCGGTGGCTTTCAGCGCCGCGTCATTCACTTTGCTGCCGTCTTTAACCGTGACGCGAAGACGCGTGGCGCAGCAGTCCACCTCTTCCAGATTGTCTTTTCCGCCCAGTCCGGCGATCACCGCACTTGCGCGTTCGCTCTGGACTAAAGTCACGTCATTGGCCACCGCCTCCTTTTCCCGACCCGGCGTGGCAAAATCAAAGCGATTAATCAGATAGCGGAACGTGAAGTAATAGAGGAAGAACCACGGTACGCCCACCAGCGGCACTAACATCCAGTGGGTTTTGGCCTCCCCCTGCAAAATGCCGAACAGCACAAAGTCGATAAAACCGCCGGAGAAGGTCTGCCCAATGGTGATGTGTAAAATATGCGCGAGCATAAACGCCAGCCCGTCAAAAAATGCGTGAATGACGTACAGCACCGGCGCGATAAACAGGAAGGAGAACTCGATGGGCTCGGTGATCCCCGTAAGGAAGGAGGTTAATGCCGCTGAAAGCAACAACCCCGCGACGCGTTTTTTGTTCTCCGGTTTAGCCGTGTGATACATCGCAAGGCAGGCCCCGAGCAAACCAAACATCATCGTGATAAAGCGCCCGGACATAAAGCGCGACGTTCCTTCATAAAACTGGCGCGTCGTGGGATCGGCCAGCTGAGCGAAGAAGATCCGCTGCGTACCTTCAACCAGTTGCCCGTTGACGATCTCGCTGCCGCCAAGCGCGGTGGTCCAGAATGGGAGGTAGAAGATGTGGTGTAAACCGAACGGGCCCAGCATGCGCAAAATGAAGCCGTACAGCAGTGTTCCCAGATAACCGGTCGCATCCACCAGCCCGCCCAGACCAAAGATCAGCTTCTGGAAATATGGCCAGACTACGGTCATTAAGGCTCCGACCAGGATCGCAGCCAGTGAGCTGATAATCGGCACAAAGCGTGACCCGCCAAAGAATCCCAGAAATTGTGGCAGCGCGATCTTATTAAACCGATGATGCAGCGCGCAGGTCACAAGACCAATGACCACCCCACCAAATACGCCGGTCTCCAGCGTCTGGATCCCCAGCGTCATGCCTTGCCCGACCGCCCCGGGATTCTCGTGCGCCAGTTTTCCGGTGAGGATCAGCAGTGCGTTAATGGTGGCATTCATGACCAGAAACGCGAGTAACGCCGCCAGCCCTGCCGTACCTTTATCATTTTTTGCCAGCCCGACGGCAACCCCAACGGCAAACAGCACCGACAGATTCGCGAACACAATCGAACCGGCGCTGCTCATGATGGTGAAAATAGCCTGTAACCAGTCCACATCTAAAAACGGATATGCCGTAAGCGTATTGGGATTCGATAACGCGCCGCCTATCCCCAGCAGCAGACCCGCCGCAGGCAGTACGGCGATGGGTAACATAAAGGATTTGCCAAAGCGCTGCGCTTTTTCAAACCATCCGCCGGACGAAACACCACTGAACATTTGCATCATTTTTTCATCCCCTTAGTTAACGATGAAAATTTTTACCATAATTATATTTAACAGTGAAAATTACCATCAAAAACCAGGAGGACGATCATACTTTTTCGAAATGACTGGCATCCCTGCCCCGCTTTCCGCCACACTAGGACGCAGAGAAACGCATTAAGGATCTAGCATGTCAGACCATGAAAACCTGCTGCTGAAGCTGCGCCAGGAGGCTTCCGGGTACAGCCCCACGCAAAAAAAACTGGGAGAGTTTGTTCTCAACGATCCGGCCCGGGTGCTCTACCTGACGATCACCGAACTGGCACGGGAGAGCCACACCAGTGAAGCCAGCGTGACGCGTCTTTGCCGGACGCTCGGCTGCAAAGGCTATAACGAATTCAAGATGGCACTGGCGCTGGATATTCAGCAGGGTCAGCCCGCACGCGTGGCCGGGGACGAAATTGATAACGTCGTCGATGAGTCTGTTCAGGCGCTGCAGGATACCGCAAGACTGCTCGACAGAGCACTGCTGGAAAAAGCCGCTCAGGCGCTGCATCAGGCGCAAGCCGTACAAATATATGGGGTGGCCGCCAGCGCGATCCTCGGTGAGTATTTACATTACAAACTGTTGCGACTCGGCAAACCTGCACAGCTTTTTAGCGATATGCATCGTGCGGCCATGAATGCAGCAACGCTTTCAGAAGGGACGCTGGTGGTGGCCATTTCCAGTTCCGGTTCAACGCGGGATTTGCTCCACGTCGTAAAACTTGCACGCAAACGCGGCGTTAAGGTGTTATCCCTTAGCAATACGCCCCGCAGCCCGCTGGCTTCGCTTAGCGATATGCAGCTGGTTGCCGCAAAACCGGAAGGGCCACTCAGCGCAGGCGCGCTCAATGCTAAAGTGGGCGTAATGTTACTGGTTGAGTTACTTACAACTTCCCTGATTGCGATTGATAGCCATTACGGTGAAGTTAGCCAGCAAACAGCGAGCGCAACGCTGCCTTTATTACTCTAAAACCCTTTGCAGGCTAAATAAAATAGCCTGCATGGCGTGATGTCGATTCCATTTAAGTGCTGATACGGTTATTTCGTGCGCGGCATAATGGTGTAACAAATTATTTTATTTATTACATATTCAATGAGTGTTAAAAGCAATAAAATCGCACAAATAACAGAACAAAATCAGTTGGTTAAAATTATTTGATTTATAAATTGAATTTTTCTCACTCTGCTAGTGTCCAATATTTCCACCTGAATTCCTTACCTTAAAATAAGCTTAAGACGCCGTCAGCTTTGCCATTTTTCTATTTAAATGCCGTTTACTTTTCCCTGCCTACAATCCGCCTCATCAATCATTATGAGACGGTATAGATTAATATGTTATTTATTACAGGCGTGACTGGTTTTCTGGGCGGTGCAGTACTTGAAAAAATACTGACCAGCAATAGTTCAGTAAAATTACTGCTGCTTGCGCGCGCCAGTGACCCGCAACAAGGGCTGGAACGCGTGCGGGACAACATGCGTAAATTCAAGGTTTCAGAGGAGACGCTGGCCGCGTTGAGCGAGGAGAATATCCTTATCGGCGATCTCAGCCAGCCGGAGGGGTTCCTGAACGACCCGCGTCTGGAGCAGGTGACGCATGTTCTTAACTGCGCGGCCGTCGCGTCATTTGGTAACAATCCGCTGATCTGGAAAGTGAATGTGGAGGGGACGCTGGCGCTCGCCAGACGCATGAACCAGGTTGCCGGTTTACAGCGCTTTCTGCATGTAGGAACAGCCATGTCGTGCACGCCGGAGCAGGATTCGCTGGTCGCCGAAAGCGCGGAGTTCAGAGAAAATGCCGAGCATCTGGTGGAATATACGTATTCGAAATCCACCATTGAACAACTGATGCGCCAGCACTGTCCCAACCTGCCGCTGCTCATCGCCCGTCCGTCCATCGTGGTCGGCCATACCCGTCATGGCTGTACGCCGTCGAGCAGTATTTTCTGGGTCTTCAGCATGGGGCTAATGCTGCAAAAATTCATGTGCTCAATGGAAGACAAAATAGATGTCGTCCCGGTGGATTACTGCGCCGATGCGCTGCTGATGCTGCTTAACAGCACTGCGCAGCCGGGAGAAGTGGTACATATTTCTGCCGGAGAAGAGAACAGCGTGCGCTTTGCGGATATTGATAATGCGATGGCACAGGCGCTGGAGAAAGCCCCGGTCGGTGATAAGTATGCCCAGGTAAGTTACGAAACGCTGGTCAGAATGCGCCGTGAGCTGAAGGATATTTTTGGCCCCTGCAACGAACGGCTGATGCTGAGAGCAATGCGCTTGTACGGGGCCTTTGCCACACTGAATGTACGTTTCAGCAACGACAAGCTGCTCAGTATGGGCATGCCTAAACCGCCGCGTTTTACGGACTATATTGCCCGCTGCGTACAAACTACCCGGGGGTTGAGCATCCCGGAGCAAATGGCGGTTGATTTCAAATAACCAAAAAAAATGCCAGTCTTTCGACTGGCATTTTCATTTTAAGGCTTAAGCAATTATGCCTGGCCTTTGATCTCTTTACGACCGTTGTAAGGTGCTTTTTCGCCCAGCGCTTCTTCGATACGAATCAGCTGGTTGTATTTAGCAACACGGTCAGAACGGCTCATAGAACCGGTTTTGATCTGGCCAGCAGCGGTACCAACAGCCAGGTCAGCGATGGTAGCGTCTTCAGTTTCGCCAGAACGGTGAGAGATAACAGCGGTGTAGCCAGCGTCTTTCGCCATTTTGATCGCAGCCAGAGTTTCGGTCAGAGAACCGATCTGGTTGAATTTGATCAGGATGGAGTTAACGATGCCTTTCTCGATGCCTTCTTTCAGGATCTTGGTGTTGGTTACGAACAGATCGTCACCAACCAGTTGGATTTTGTCGCCCAGTACTTTAGTCTGGTATGCGAAACCATCCCAGTCAGACTCGTCCAGACCGTCTTCGATAGAAACGATTGGGTACTGTTTGGTCAGGTCTTCCAGGAAGTGAGTGAACTCTTCAGAGGTGAACGCTTTGTTGCCTTCGCCAGCCAGAACGTATTTACCGTCTTTGTAGAATTCAGATGCTGCGCAGTCCATCGCCAGAGTGATGTCTTTGCCCAGCTCATAGCCAGCGGCTTTTACTGCTTCAGCGATAACAGCCAGTGCTTCTGCGTTAGAACCCAGGTTTGGCGCGTAGCCACCTTCGTCACCCACAGCCGTGTTCATACCTTTTGCTTTCAGAACTTTAGCCAGGTTGTGGAACACTTCAGAACCCATACGTACTGCTTCTTTCAGGGTTTTCGCGCCAACTGGCTGAATCATGAATTCCTGAATATCAACGTTGTTGTCTGCGTGCTCACCACCGTTGATGATGTTCATCATTGGTACAGGCATGGAGTATTTGCCTGGGGTGCCGTTCAGTTCAGCGATGTGCTCGAACAGTGGCATACCTTTCGCTGCCGCAGCGGCTTTGGCGTTCGCCAGGGAAACCGCCAGGATTGCGTTCGCACCGAAGTTAGATTTGTTTTCAGTACCGTCCAGATCGATCATGATCTTGTCGATGCCAGCCTGGTCTTTAGCGTCTTTGCCAATGATTGCCTGAGCAATAGGACCGTTTACAGCGCCAACAGCTTTCAGTACGCCTTTGCCCATGAAACGGGATTTGTCGCCATCGCGCAGTTCCAGCGCTTCGCGGGAACCAGTAGAAGCACCTGATGGAGCAGCTGCCATACCGACGAAACCACCTTCCAGATGAACTTCGG
This sequence comes from Enterobacter cloacae complex sp. 309I3, assembly GCF_050031595.1. NCBI lineage: Bacteria > Pseudomonadati > Pseudomonadota > Gammaproteobacteria > Enterobacterales > Enterobacteriaceae > Enterobacter > Enterobacter cloacae complex sp. 309I3. Next base: position 3,928,886 of record NZ_JBLGWI010000001.1, read on the forward strand.
CTTCAACGGTCGGGTTACCACGGGAGTCGATGATTTCACGACCGATGACTTTAACGATTTTGGACATTAGATTTTCCTCAGTACAAGTTAAACTAAAACTCCAGACAAACAACGCGTACCGGGGGTACGCGTTGCCGTTCTAACTTTTTTACTTCGCCTGACGCTTCTGATACTCGCTGGCGGCTTTCACGAAACCTGCAAACAGCGGATGCCCGTCACGTGGCGTTGAAGTAAATTCCGGGTGGAATTGGCAGGCGACAAACCACGGGTGGTTTGGCACTTCGATGATCTCGACTAACTGATCATCCCCGGAGCGGCCCGCAACACGCAGACCCGCAGCTTCAATTTGTTTCAACAACATGTTGTTGACTTCATAGCGGTGACGATGACGCTCGGTGATGACCGGTTCGCCATACAGCTTACGAACCACGCTATCGTCAGACAGCTGGCAGGCCTGTGCGCCAAGACGCATAGTGCCACCCAGATCGCTCTTCTCGGTACGGACTTCGACGTTACCGTCTTCGTCGCGCCATTCAGTGATAAGCGCCACTACAGGGTACTTACAGTCTGGCACAAATTCCGTAGAGTTCGCGTTTTCCATTCCCGCTACGTTGCGCGCAAATTCGATCAGCGCAACCTGCATACCCAGGCAGATGCCGAGGTATGGAATATTGTTTTCACGCGCATAGCGTGCAGTGGCGATCTTGCCTTCTACACCACGGTAGCCGAAGCCGCCAGGGATGAGAATCGCATCCAGATCTTTCAGAATTTCGACGCCACGTGTTTCAACATCCTGCGAATCAATCAGCTTGATGTTCACGGAGACGCGGTTCTTCAGACCACCGTGTTTCAGCGCTTCGATAACGGACTTATAGGCATCCGGCAGTTCGATGTACTTGCCGACCATACCGATAGTCACTTCACCAGCCGGATTGGCTTCTTCATAAATAACCTGTTCCCATTCAGACAGGTTAGCTTCCGGACAGTTCAAGCTGAATCGTTTACAAATATAATCGTCCAGGCCCTGTGATTTCAACAGGCCCGGGATTTTATAAATGGAATCGACATCTTTCATTGAAATAACGGCTTTTTCAGGCACGTTACAGAACAATGCAATTTTCGCACGTTCGTTCGCCGGAACCGCGCGATCGGAGCGGCAAACCAGAATGTCAGGCTGAATACCGATGGAGAGCAGCTCTTTCACGGAGTGCTGAGTCGGTTTGGTTTTCACTTCACCTGCGGCTGCCATGTAAGGCACCAGCGTCAGGTGCATGAACAGCGCGTGTTCACGACCGATATCAACCGCCAGCTGGCGAATCGCTTCCAGGAACGGCAGGGATTCGATATCACCCACGGTACCGCCGATTTCAACCAGCACCACGTCGTGGCCTTCGCCACCCGCAATGATGCGTTCTTTGATAGCGTTAGTGATGTGCGGGATAACCTGAACGGTTGCACCCAGATAATCACCACGGCGTTCTTTACGCAGAACGTCGGAGTAGATACGACCAGTCGTGAAGTTATTACGACGGGTCATTTTGGTGCGAATGAAACGCTCGTAGTGGCCAAGATCCAGATCGGTTTCAGCGCCGTCTTCAGTAACGAACACTTCCCCGTGTTGGATTGGGCTCATGGTGCCAGGATCGACGTTGATGTACGGATCCAGTTTCATCATGGTCACATTGAGGCCACGGGCTTCAAGAATGGCTGCGAGGGAGGCTGCGGCAATGCCTTTACCCAGAGAGGATACGACCCCGCCGGTCACAAAAATATAGTTCGTTGTCATGCTGAACCTGAGAAGTTAGGGTGAAACGATGGAATAACCAAGACGGGAAAGTAGTATACCCGAACACGGCGAGCGCCACAAACTTTCATTCTTCGTCTCCATTCCAGGCCATGACAAACATAAGGAGTGAGAAAATAGCCCCTTTTGGGTAAATGTTTTTGACGCAAATCAAGCGCTTGTCATTTAAAAAATCACACAAATTGCGCTTGATCGCAAAATTCCGTTAGAGATCAGATTCCTGGCGTTTTACTTCCTGCCAGACTTCTTCCATCACATCGAGGTCAATTCCGGTCATTTCCAGGCCGCGCGAGGCCACAATGCGCTCGACTTCGCGAAAGCGTCGTTCGAACTTAAGGTTGGCTTTTTGCAGGGCCGTTTCCGCTTTTACACCCAGGTGGCGCGAAAGGTTGACGGTGGCAAACAGCAGATCGCCCATCTCTTCTTCAAGCTTTGCTTCATCCACCACGGCCTGCTGCGCTTCGTGCATCACTTCGTCGATTTCTTCATGGACTTTGTCCAGTACCGGGCCAAGCGAGTGCCAGTCAAACCCTACTGCCGAGCAGCGTTTCTGGATCTTATGGGCACGCATCAGGGCGGGCAGACTCAGCGGGATGTCATCCAGCGCGGAGTGTTGGGATTTTTCAGCCCTCTCGGCGCTTTTAATCTGCTCCCAGCGCGCCAGCACTTCCGCGCTGTTGCCCGCCGTGGCATCGCCAAAGATATGCGGATGGCGGCGCTCAAGCTTGTCGCTAATGGCGGCGCAGATATCGTCAAAATTAAAGCGCCCCTCTTCCTGCGCCATCTGCGCATAGAACACCACCTGGAATAGCAGGTCACCGAGTTCGCCGCGCAGGTCGTCAAAGTCCTCACGTGAAATGGCGTCCAGTACTTCATAGGTCTCTTCGAGGGTGTACGGGGCGATAGTCGCGAAAGTCTGCTCTTTATCCCACGGGCAGCCGTTTTCCGGGTCGCGCAGGCGTTTCATGATGCCGAGCAGGCGGTCGATTTGAGTCATAGTACTGTCCTGATGAAAAAATGCCGGGTGGCGGCGTTGCCTTACCCGGCTTACAGAAGAGGATGTTTAACCGCCGTGGAGACGACGCGCGTCAATCACATCCGGGACCTGGTTCAGTTTGCCAAGCACGCGGCCCAGCACCTGCAGGTTGTAGATTTCGATGGTCATATCGATGGTGGCAAGCTGCTCGCGGGTATCGCTGCGGCTGGCAACGCCCAGCACGTTGACCTTCTCGTTGGCAAGAATGGTCGTAATGTCGCGCAGCAGACCACTGCGATCGTTGGCGGTGACGCGCACCACCAGCGAGTAGCCGGCAGAGTAGCTTTCACCCCAGACGGCTTCAACGATGCGTTCCGGCGCATGCGACTGCAGCTCAGCAAGCTGGTCACAGTCTGAGCGGTGAATCGAAATCCCGCGCCCCTGGGTGATAAAGCCGACGATGTCGTCCCCCGGGATAGGCTGGCAGCAGCGGGCGATATGGTGCATCAGATTGCCGACGCCTTCCACCACCACGCGGCCATTGTCTTTGCTGCGCTGCTGCGGGGCGTAGGTTTTCTGCTGCAGCTGTTTTAGCGCCGCCGCATCCTGCTCTGCCGCACTTGGCTTGTTGAACTGCGCCTGCAGGAAATTCACCATCTGGTTGAGACGAATATCGCCGCCGCCAATGGCCGCTAACAGCTCATCGAGCTCATTAAAGTTGTAACGCGGCAGCAGGAACTTCTCCGCCTCTTTCAGGCTGATGCCTATATGCTCCAGCTCGTCATCCAGGATCTGGCGACCGGCAAGGATGTTCTTGTCACGATCCTGTTTACGGAACCAGGCGTGAATTTTGGAGCGTCCGCGGCTGGTGGTGACATACCCCAGGTTCGGGTTCAGCCAGTCACGGCTCGGGTTTGGCTGCTTCTGGGTGATGATTTCAATCTGATCGCCCATTTGCAACTGGTAGGTAAACGGCACAATGCGCCCGCCGATTTTCGCACCAATGCAGCGGTGCCCGACATCGCTGTGGATGTGATAGGCAAAGTCGAGCGGCGTTGACCCGGCAGGCAGGTCGACAACGTCCCCTTTCGGCGTAAAGACGTACACCCGGTCGTCGAAGACCTGGCTGCGCACTTCGTCGAGCATCTCGCCGGAGTCGGCCATCTCTTCCTGCCACGCAATCAGCTTACGCAGCCAGGCAATGCGGTCTTCGTGGCCGGTGCGCGCTCCGCCCGAGGTGCCCTCTTTGTATTTCCAGTGCGCGGCGACACCCAGCTCGGCGTCTTCGTGCATCTGTTTGGTACGGATCTGAATTTCAACCGTTTTACCGCCGGGGCCCAGCACCACGGTATGAATAGACTGGTAGCCGTTAGGTTTCGGGTTGGCGACATAGTCATCGAACTCATCCGGCAGATGGCGGAAGTGCGTGTGCACGATCCCCAGTGCGGCGTAGCAGTCCTGCAGACGCTCCGCCACAATACGCACGGCACGCACGTCGAACAGCTCGTCAAAGGCGAGGTGTTTCTTCTGCATTTTGCGCCAGATGCTGTAGATATGCTTTGGCCGACCGTACACTTCGGCACGGACGTTCTCTTCCTTCATCGACTGGCGCAACCCGCTGACAAATTCTTCAATATAGTGTTCGCGGTCGATACGGCGTTCATGCAGCAGTTTCGCAATGCGCTTATATTCCGCCGGGTGCAGATAACGGAAGCAGTAGTCTTCCAGCTCCCATTTGAGCTGACCAATGCCTAAGCGGTTCGCCAGCGGCGCATAGATGTTTGTACACTCTTTGGCGGCGAGTACGCGCTCATCTTCCGGCGCGTCCTTCACTTCACGCAGGTGGGCGATACGCTCGGCAAGCTTGATCACCACGCAGCGGAAATCATCCACCATGGCCAGCAGCATCCGGCGAACGTTATCGACCTGTTCAGAGGAGACGGAATCGGTGTGCGCGGCTTTGAGCTGACGAATGGCCGCCATATCGCGGACACCGTGGATCAGCGCCACGACCGATTTTCCGACGCTTTCACGCAGCACGTCTTCCGTGACGACGTCCGCATCGGCAAGCGGGAACAGAAGCGCGGCCTGCAGTGTTTCGATATCCATATTGAGCATGGATAAGATTTCGACCATCTCCACGCCGCGCCACAGCAGCAGCTCGGCGTCCGGATGCCCCAGCGTGGTGCGCTGACAATAGGCCCAGGTTTCGGTTAAGCGTTCACACGACTGCTGGCTGGAAATTCCCAGACTTGCGATCCATTTTTGAGGGTCAAACTCACCAGCTTTATTAAGATGTGCACTTCTTACCGCAACCATCGTCCTCTCCTTTAGGGACCAGGGCCTGTCGAAGTCGACAAGCCAAACTAATTAGATGTGCTCGAACAACACCATTGATTCCAGATGCCCAGTGTGCGGGAACATGTCCAGCATTGCCAGACGCTGAATCTGGTAACCCGCGCTGAGTAATGCCTCGCTATCCCGGGCAAGCGTTGCCGGGTTACAGGAAACGTAGACCACGCGTTTCGGGGCGAGTTTAATTATATGCTGCATCACGCCCGGTGCGCCTGCCCGTGCCGGGTCGAGCAGGATTTTGTCAAAGCCCTGTTTTGCCCAGGGCTGCTGCGTGACATCTTCCTCCAGATTTTGATGAAAGAATGTCACATTTTGCAAGCCGTTCTGTTGCGCATTCTCCTGGCCTTTCGCCACCAGCGCGTCGACGCCTTCTACCCCCACAACACTCGCCGCTTTACAGGCCAGCGGCAGCGTGAAATTGCCCATGCCGCAGAAGAGATCAAGCACGCGGTCGGTCGGCTGGACATCCAGCCACGTCAGCGCGGTTTCGATCATCTGCTGATTAACGCCGTCATTAACCTGGATGAAATCCCGCGGACTGAACGTTAAGCGTAGTCCGTTTGACGCATACCAGGGCGCGTCACCTGTAACCTGCTCCAGTATCTCGCTTTGTGGGGCGAGAAAAAGCGCCAGCTCGTGGGAATGCGAAAAGCGTTCCAGTTTTTCGCGGTCTTTTTTGGACAGCGGCGCGGTATGGCGCAGCACCATCAGCGGACCATTGTTTGCCAGGACCAGTTCCACATGCCCGAGGTGGCGAACACTGTCCAGCCCGGACAGGCATGCGTGCACGTCTGGGAGCAATGCCTCAAGACGGGGCACCAAAATGGGGCACTGCCTGATATCGACGATATCGCTGGAGCCCGCTTTGCGAAACCCCATCTCCAGCCGCTCGTTTTTGGGCTGAAAGCTTAGGCTCAGCCGCGCACGACGACGATAGCCCCAGGGTTGGTCGGCAATGATGTCGTCAACGTCATGCCTGAGCAGGCGTGCCAGGGCATTACTCTTACTTTTTTGCTGTAAAACTACGCTGGCATGTTGTTGCTGGCAGCCTCCGCAGACGCCAAAATGCGGGCAGCGTGGCTCTGTGCGCTCCGGGCTGGTGGTCAGACGGCGCTTCACCTTCCCGCGTGCGTACTGGCGTTTATCTTCCGTCAGCGTAATTTCTGCTCGTTCTGTGGGCAGCAAACCTGTTATAAACAGTGTCTTACCATTGTGATGCGCGACGCCCTGACCAAAAGGGTCAAGGTCCGTGGCTTCGACAGTGATGATCTGACGCGTCGTCACGCGTCGCTTTGCAGAGTAGAATTGCGCCATCGCCGGGAATTTTCTCAAATATACATAATTATCTTAATTGTCCCATAACGGAACGCCATGACCAACTACAGCCTGCGCGCGCGCATGATGATTTTGATCCTCGCCCCCACCGTTCTCATCGGTTTGCTGCTGAGCATCTTCTTCGTTGTGCACCGCTATAACGACCTGCAGCGACAGCTGGAAGATGCCGGAGCCAGCATCATCGAACCCCTGGCCGTGTCCAGCGAATACGGGATGAACCTGCAAAACCGCGAGTCGATTGGTCAGTTAATCAGTGTGTTGCATCGCCGCCACTCGGATATTGTGCGTGCGATCTCCGTCTATGACGAGCATAACCGGCTGTTCGTCACCTCTAATTTTCATCTTGATCCGGCAGCGTTAAAAATTCCTGACGGTTCGCCGTTCCCGCGCCATCTCACGGTGATGCGACGGGGCGATATTATGATCCTGCGCACGCCGATTATTTCGGAAAGTTATTCCCCCGATGAGTCCGCGCAATCCGACGCCAAGTCCAGCAGCAATATGCTCGGATATGTGGCGCTGGAGCTGGACCTCAAGTCGGTGCGACTGCAGCAGTACAAAGAGATTTTTATTTCCGGCGTGATGATGCTGTTCTGTATCGGCATTGCGCTCATCTTCGGCTGGCGACTGATGCGCGATGTGACCGGGCCCATCCGCAATATGGTCAACACCGTTGACCGCATTCGCCGTGGCCAGCTCGATAGCCGTGTGGAAGGGTTTATGCTGGGCGAACTGGACATGCTGAAAAACGGCATCAACTCGATGGCGATGTCGCTGGCGGCCTATCACGAAGAGATGCAGCATAACGTGGATCAGGCCACTTCGGATCTGCGCGAAACGCTGGAGCAGATGGAGATCCAGAACGTCGAGCTGGATCTGGCGAAAAAGCGTGCCCAGGAGGCTGCCCGCATTAAATCGGAGTTCCTTGCCAATATGTCGCACGAGCTGCGTACGCCGCTCAATGGCGTGATTGGCTTTACCCGCCTGACCCTGAAGAGCGAGCTTAACCCCACCCAGCGCGATCACCTGCACACCATTGAACGTTCGGCTAACAATCTGCTGGCGATCATTAATGACGTGCTGGACTTCTCCAAACTGGAGGCGGGCAAGCTGATTCTGGAGAGCATTCCGTTCCCGCTGCGCAGTACGCTTGATGAGGTGGTTACGCTGCTGGCGCACTCGTCGCACGACAAAGGGCTTGAGCTGACGCTGAACATTAAAAACGACGTGCCGGATAACGTCATCGGCGATCCGCTGCGCCTGCAGCAGGTCATTACCAATCTTGTCGGTAATGCCATCAAATTTACCGAAAGCGGCAACATCGACATTCTGGTGGAAAAACGTGCCATCAGTAATAACAAAGTACAGATTGAAGTTCAGATCCGCGATACCGGCATTGGCATTCCCGAACGGGATCAATCCCGTCTGTTCCAGGCGTTTCGTCAGGCGGATGCGAGTATTTCGCGGCGTCACGGTGGTACGGGCCTGGGGCTGGTTATCACGCAAAAACTGGTTAAAGAGATGGGCGGCGATATCTCTTTCCACAGCCAGCCAAACCGGGGGTCGACGTTCTGGTTCCATATCAACCTGGATCTCAACCCGAACGTGCTGACGGACGGCCCGGTGACGGATTGCCTGAAAGGCAAGCGCCTCGCTTACGTGGAGCCGAACGCCGCCGCGGCCCAGTGCACGCTGGACATCTTAAGCACCACGCCGCTGGAGGTGGTCTACAGCCCGACCTTCTCTGCGCTTACCGTTGAGCATTACGACATCCTGCTGATGGGGATCCCGGTCACCTTTACCGGGGAGCTCACCATGCAGCAGGAACGGCTGGCGAAAGCCGCATCAATGACCGACTACCTGCTGCTGGCGCTGCCGTGCCATGCGCAAATCAATGCCGAAGAGTTGAAAAACGACGGGGCGGCCGCCTGTCTGCTTAAACCGCTCACCGCCACACGCTTGTTGCCTGCCCTGACGGCCTACTGCCGCCTGAATGAGCATGCCGTGGCATTGGTTAATGACGAGCAGAGGCTGCCGATGAGCGTGATGGCGGTGGATGATAACCCGGCAAACCTGAAGCTGATTGGCGTGCTGCTTGAGGATCAGGTTCAGCATGTTGAGCTCTGCACAAGCGGTGCTGAAGCGGTTGAACTGGCCAAACAGATGCAGTTCGATTTGATTCTGATGGATATTCAAATGCCGGGTATGGATGGCATTCGCGCCTGTGAGCTTATCCGCCAGCTACCTCATCAACAGCAAACGCCGGTCATTGCCGTGACCGCGCATGCGATGGCCGGGCAGAAAGAGAAGCTGCTCGGCGCCGGAATGAACGATTATCTGGCGAAACCTATCGACGAAGAGAAACTGCATAACCTGCTGCTGCGCTATAAGCCGGGGCATATCGGCGGTACGTATACCTTATCAGCAGAACCAGTTGAGATTAGCGTGAATCAGAACGCCACCTTTGACTGGCAGCTTGCGTTACGCCAGGCGGCGGGGAAACCCGATTTAGCCCGCGAGATGCTACAGATGCTGGTCGCGTTTCTGCCGGAAATTCGCAATAAGGTAGAAGAACAGCTGGTGGGCGAAAACCCGGAGGAGCTGCTGCAGGCTATCCACAAGCTGCACGGTAGCTGTGGCTACAGCGGCGTGCCCCGCCTGAAAAACCTCTGCCAGTTGCTGGAGCAGCAGCTACGCGCAGGGACACCAGAATCTGAACTGGAACCGGAGTTCCTTGAACTGCTGGATGAGATGGATAACGTGACGCGGGAAGCGATGAAGGTGTTAGGAAACTGAGGTAAATGCCCGGTGGCGCGACGCTTACCGGGCCTACACCCTCACCCCTCTCCCACTGGGAGAGGAAGAACTACATCCCCTGCCCGAGTTTCAGTACCGCCGCGATATTTCTTGCGGCCATCCTGACGTTCTCGCTGGCGTTTTCCAGCGCATCTTCCAGCGAGCAGATGGTGTAAATCACGCTAAACACCGCATCGATGCCGTGATCGTGCACGACGCCAACGTCCGCCGTCAGACTGCCTGCAATCCCGATAACCGGCTTGTTGAAGCGTTTGGCTACCTTCGCCACCCCAACCGGCACTTTGCCGTGGATCGTCTGGCTGTCGATGCGACCTTCACCCGTTATCACCAAATCCGCATCGGCAATCTGGTCAGCCAGATGTAGCGCATCGGTGACGATCTCAATGCCCTGGCGCAGCTGCGCACCGCAGAAGGCATACAGCGCCGCCCCCATTCCACCTGCCGCGCCGCCGCCCGCCAGGTTGAGCACATCCATATCAAGATCCCGGGCAATGATCCGCGCATAGTGCGCAAGCGCATTGTCCAGAGTAATGATCATCTCGGGTGTGGCCCCCTTTTGCGGGCCAAAAACCGCTGATGCGCCCAGCTTACCGGTAAGCGGATTCGTCACATCGCAGGCCACTTCTATGCGGCACTCGGCCAGACGCTTGTCCAGCCCGCTCAGGTCGATACGGGCAAGTTTGCCCAGCTCGCCTCCGCCCTGCCCCAGCGGCTGTTCACGGTCGTCCAGCAGCCTGGCCCCCAGCGCCTGCACCATTCCTGCACCGCCATCATTGGTGGCGCTGCCCCCGATGCCGATGATGATATGCTTAACGCCCGCATCCAGCGCGTGACGGATAAGTTCACCCGTGCCCCAGGAGGTCGTTTTCAGAGGATCGCGCTGCGAAGGTGCAACCAGCTCAAGACCACTGGCCGCCGCCATTTCGATAAAGGCGCTCTTCTCGTCGCCGGATATCCCGTAAAACCCTTCCACGCGATGGCCCAGAGGGCCGGTCACCGGAACATGCACAATGCGTCCCTGCGTTGCCGCGATCATCGCTTCGACGGTGCCTTCACCGCCGTCCGCGACCGGCAGTTTGACGTAAACCGCCTCAGGAAAGATCTCGCGAAAACCCTGCTCTATCGCTGTCGCAACCTCAAGCGCACTCAAACTTTCCTTATACGAGTCCGGTGCGATAACAATTTTCATAAGCCATCCTTACGCATAGTCGTTACGTTAAGCATACACCACGTAAAGAACCGCTCATGGGAGCGGTCCCAATGCGTTTATCGTACCATGCACGGACGTTTATTGTCGAATGTCCACTCTGGGATCAGATACTGCATCGCCATCGCGTCATCGCGCGCACCCAGCCCATGTTTCTGGTACAGCTCGTGGGCTTTCATCACCTGATCCATATCCAGCTCCACGCCCAGACCCGGTGTGGACGGGACCTGCACCATCCCCCCTTTGATTTCAAATGGCGCTTTCGTCAGGCGCTGATTGCCTTCCTGCCAGATCCAGTGGGTGTCGATCGCGGTGATCGTGCCCGGCGCGGCAGCGGCCACGTGGGTGAACATCGCCAGCGAGATATCAAAGTGGTTATTGGAGTGCGAGCCCCAGGTCAGACCGAACTCATGGCACATCTGCGCCACGCGTACCGAGCCCTGCATCGTCCAGAAATGCGGGTCCGCCAGCGGAATATCGACAGACTGCAGGGACAAGGTGTGCCCCATCTGACGCCAGTCGGTGGCGATCATGTTGGTCGCAGTAGGTAAACCCGTGGCGCGGCGGAACTCCGCCATCACTTCACGGCCAGAGAAACCTTGTTCTGCCCCGCACGGATCCTCCGCGTAGGCCAGCACGCCTTTCAGCTGCTTGCCGATGGCGATCGCCTCATCAAGCGACCAGGCCCCGTTCGGATCCAGCGTGACGCGCGCCTGCGGGAATCGTTTAGCCAGGGCTGAGATAGCTTCGGCCTCTTCTTCCCCGGCCAGCACGCCGCCCTTCAGTTTGAAATCATTAAAACCATATTTTTCGTACGCGGCCTCCGCCAGGCGTACCACCGCATCCGGCGTCATCGCTTCATCGTGGCGGAGTCGGTACCAGTCACATTGCTCGTCCGGCTGGCTCTGGTATGGCAACGGCGTCAGGTTGCGGTCGCCAACAAAGAACAGATAGCCCAGCATCTCCACTTCACTGCGTTGCTGCCCCTCACCCAGCAGGGAAGCAACGTTAACCCCCAGGTGTTGACCTAACAGATCCAGCATGGCGGCTTCGATGCCGGTCACCACGTGGATGGTGGTGCGCAGATCAAACGTTTGCAGCCCACGGCCACCCGCATCGCGATCGGCAAAGGTATTCCGCACGGTATTTAAGACGTTTTTATATTCGCCCAGCGTTTTTCCCACCACCAGCGGGATGGCGTCTTCAAGCGTTTTGCGGATCTTCTCACCGCCCGGGATTTCCCCCACGCCGGTATGCCCGGCGTTATCTTTAATAATGACAATATTGCGGGTGAAAAACGGCGCATGTGCGCCGCTCAGGTTCATCAGCATGCTGTCATGGCCGGCAACCGGAATGATCTGCATGGAAGTAACAACAGGGGTGGTAAAAGTGCTCATGGTGCAATCCTTTTATCAGTGACGTCCAAAAACTGGGCGCTTACGGTCAAATGTCCAGCCAGGGATCAGGTACTGCATCGGCCCGGCGTCATTACGCGCGCCGCCCGGCAGTTTTTTATACGCTTCATGCGCCTTGTGGACCTGATCCCAGTCAAGCTCCACGCCCAATCCCGGCGCATCCGGTACTGCGATGGTGCCGTTTTTAATTTCCAGCGGATTTTTCGTCAGACGGGCCTCCCCCTCCTGCCAAATCCAGTGTGTGTCGATAGCGGTTGGGTGACCCGGTGCCGCCGCGCCAACGTGGGTAAACATCGCCAGCGAAATATCGAAATGGTTATTGGAGTGACAACCCCAGGTGAGCCCCCAGTCATCACACAGCTGCGCCACACGCACGGCGCCTGAAAGCGTCCAGAAGTGCGGGTCTGCCAGCGGAATATCGACCGCATTCAGCATGACCGCATGGCCCATTTCACGCCAGTTGGTGGCGATCATGTTCGTAGCGACCGGTAGCCCGGTGGCACGTCGGAATTCCGCCATCACCTCGCGACCCGAGAAGCCTTGTTCAGCCCCAACCGGATCTTCCGCGTAGGTCAGGACATCCCCCAGTCCTTTGCACAGGGCGATAGCCTCATCCAGCAGCCAGGCACCGTTAGGGTCAACGGTAATGCGGGCATCCGGAAAACGTTTCTTGAGCGCACGCGCGGTTTCAATCTCCTGCTCACCGGGTAATACCCCGCCTTTGAGTTTGAAGTCTTTAAAACCGTAGCGGTCCTGTGCCGCCTCGGCCAGTCGAACCACCGCGTCACTGGAGAGCGCCTCCTGGTGACGCAGGTGATACCACTCATGGTGGCCCGGCGAGTGCGCCAGATAAGGCAGATCGGTTTTTTGCCGATCGCCAACATAAAACAGATAGCCGAGTACCGTCACCGCGTCACGCTGTTTGCCCGGCCCCAGCAGTTCACAGACCGGAACGTTCAGCGCCTTACCGAGCAAATCGAGCAGGGCGGCCTCCAGCGCGGCGACAGCATTGACGCGCAGCTCAAACGTCCAGGCGCCTTTGCCGAAGGTGTCAAAGTCCGCCGACTGGTTGCCTTTGTGAACATGCTGGACCACTTTATTCAGACGGGCGACCTCCTGGCCGACCACCTGCGGAATGGCGTCTGACAGCGTCTGGAAAATTACCTCACCGCCCGGCGCTTCCCCAACGCCGGTGTTCCCTGCGCTGTCGGTCAGCACCACGATATTGCGGGTAAACCAGGCGTTATGCGCGCCGCCAATATTAAGCAGCATGCTGTCCTGGCCGGCCACCGGGATGACCTTCATGTCGGTAATAACCGGGCTCGATTGTGTTGTCATCAGCCACGCTCCGCTACAGGTTTGAGTTCAATGCGTTTGATATCACCCACCAGCACCAGATAGCTCAGGACCGCCACCAGGGCGTGCACACCCACATAAATCAGCGCACCGTTGAATGAGCCCGTGGTCCCGACGATGTAGCCAATGGCAATCGGGGTGACAATCCCGGAGATGTTGCCGAACATGTTAAACAGACCGCCGCTCAGGCCGCTGATCTCTTTTGGCGCGGTATCCGCCATCACTGCCCAGCCCAGCGCACCAATCCCTTTCCCGAAGAAAGCCATCGCCATAAAGCCGATGATCATCCACTCCGCGCTGACGTAGTTACAGAACACCATGGTCATTGAAAGCAACATGCCGAGCACAATTGGCGTTTTACGGGCGATGTTCAGCGAACCGGTACGACGCATCAGCCAGTCGGAAATCACCCCACCCAGTACGCCCCCCACAAAGCCGCAGATAGCCGGTACGGAGGCGACAAAGCCTGCTTTCAGAATCGACATACCGCGTGCCTGCACCAGATAGACCGGGAACCAGGTGATAAAGAAGTAGGTTAAGGCGTTAATGCAGTACTGCCCCAGGTAGATGCCAATCATCATGCGCGAACCGACAAGCTGCTTGATCTGCGCCCATTTCTGGCTCAACGGGACTTTTGCTTTTTGGCTTTTCTGATCCATGTTGATCAGCGCCCCGCCTTCCGCAATGTACTCCAGCTCTTTCTTGTTCACGCCCGGATGTTGGTTCGGCTCGTGGATCACTTTCAGCCAGATAAAACTGATGACGATCCCCAATCCGCCCATGAAGAAGAAGACGTGTGACCAGCCCACTTCATGCGTCAGCCAGCCCATGATTGGCGCAAAGATCACCGTCGCGAAATACTGGGCAGAGTTAAAAATCGCCACCGCCGTTCCCCTCTCCTGCGCCGGGAACCAGGCGGCCACGATGCGGCTATTCCCCGGGAAGGATGGCGCTTCTGCTAACCCCACCAGGAAGCGGAGAGTAAAGAGCGCGACGATAATACCGAAGCCGCTGAAGATATCGACGAAGCCCTGCAACAGGGTAAACATCGACCAGATAAAGATGGACCAGAAGTAGACTCGCTTGGATCCAAAACGATCGAGCAGCCAGCCACCCGGGATCTGTCCAATAACATAGGCCCATGAAAATGCGGAGAAAACATACCCCATGCCAACCGGATCAAGCCCAATGTCTTTTGCCATTTCAGAGCCGGCAATCGACAGCGTGGCGCGGTCACCATAGTTAAAGGACGTGACGATAAACAGCATCACCACTATCCAGTAGCGAGCGTTAGTGCGCTTCTCCGCACTGCTCGCCGCGTGGCTTAATGTACTCATTGTTGCACTCCTGAAACATAGCTTTCGCCTGGTTCACTCTGTACAGCACCGGTAGGGTAATCAGAATGAGATTTGTGTTTGTCGTTTTGGTACGGCCTGAAGCCGTTTTATTGTGACCGGGAAAGTATATGAAGGAGTGACACGTTCTCTCACCGTGCAAAAACACAACATTAAGGGGCATGAGAAAGGTTGTTTGTGGCAAAAGCCTAAAAGAATGGAAGATGGTTCACGGAATTGGCGTTTGGTGCGGAAGTTATCGCCGGGTGGCGGCAACGCCTGACCCGGCCTGAATAACCCGCAGGCCCGCGCAAGCGAAGCGCCGCCGGGCAGGATGTTATTTAAGCAGTGTGGCCCAGTTCTCAACCCACGGGTTTGATTCGCTTTCGGGTTCCGGGTGTTCACCGGCGTCAATCAGCAGCATGTCGCCCACGCGCTGGGCGCTCTGTTCCTGCAGGAGTGCGTCGAACTGCTTGCCGCCGCCGCAGAAATTGGCGTAAGAGCTGTCGCCCAGGGCGATGATGCCGTAGTGAACGTCCGGCTGGTAGCCAATATCTTTAATGCCCTGGAAAAGCGGCACGATGCTGTCCGGCAGATCGCCCTGCCCGGTGGTGGAGGTGACCACCAGAATGTATTTATCTTTATACTTTTCCCAGTCTGCCAGTTCCGGGTCTTCATAAACCGTGGCTTTATGACCCTGGCTTGTGAGTATCGCTTCCGCCTCTTCCGCAACCAGCAGCGAGTTGCCGTACATTGTGCCGACAAAAATGCCTACTTCAGCCATGATATGTTCCCTTAATTATTGCGCTTGCCGTTCATCCTGAACGTTGCCAGATACAAACTCAACCCTTTCATTTTTGGGGAGTTGCCCCAGCCAGCCAAACTGTGACAGCGCCTGCATCCAGACATCATCGAGACCCGCATGGATCGTCAGAGGTTTGCCGGTAAACGGATGCGTCAGGCTCAGTTCGCTTGCGTGCAGCATCAGACGATCGCAACCAAAATGTTCAGCCGCACTGCGGTTCTGGCGCAGATCGCCATGCTTGCTGTCACCGATAATCGGATGTCGCAAATGCTTCAGGTGTCGGCGGAGCTGGTGTTTACGCCCGGTTTTGGGCAAAAGCTCAACCAGGCTGTAGCGAGTGGTGGGAAATTTGCTGGTTGCCACCGACATTTCAGTCGTCGCCATACCGCGATACTCGGTTACCGCAGGTTGCGGACCTTTGTCATCACGGGCAAATTTATCGGCGATTTTGTCCAGCTCTTCCACCAGAGGATAGTCAAGCGTCGCGGCTTCTGTCAGCCAGCCACGCACGATCGCGTGGTAGCGTTTCTGGATCTGATGCTGCTCAAACTGCTGCGCCAGCAGACGACCCGCTTCGCTGGACAATCCCATCAGCAGTACACCGGAGGTGGGTCTGTCCAGGCGATGGGCGGTAAACACATGCTGACCAATCTGGTCGCGCACGGTCTGCATCACAACCACCTTCTCGTCACGATCCAGCCAGCTGCGGTGCACCAGCCATCCCGACGGTTTGTTCACTGCCACCAGCCACTCATCCTGATAGAGGATCTCAAGCGTCATGCGTCATCACCGGCAAACAACGCATCCAGCTTTTCCAGCTCAGCCAGCATGACAGCACGCGCCGGGTGGGTGGCCTCCAGCGCCATTTCATAGTAAGGCGAGACCGCAAACGCCTGCGGCAGCGGATGACCACCCTCCAGCAGCGCATGCATACGGGGAATTAACACCCACTGGAGCCACTCAAACGGTGCCAGCGTATCCAGGCAGAACGGCTGGGTACTTGCGAACGCCTCTGGCTGCGGCGCGGTCTCCTGCCACAGCTGATGTTGGCGCAAAAGAGCTTCGATGGCGTGCAACCGGGCACGAACGCTATCGTGTTGCGTCATAGTAACCTCAACTGAAAAAATGAACGGCGCGCAGCATAGCATTGCAGGCAGCAGAAATAAAAAAAGGGAGCACTGTAAAAACAGTGCTCCCGGTTCGTTTCGCAGCATTCCAGCTACAATTTATGCTCCCTGCTCTTCCGTGACAACTTTTCCTGAAGCCCGAAGGCCTGTTCATCCGTAAACTGTTTGCATCCTGCACACATCGTCCTGATGTGTCTGTTTCATCCTGAAACGTCCTGGCCATCCTGACCCACCGATCATCCTGAGCGGCTCTCGTTCTCCTTCCTGGAGGTGTCCCTTACGCGTCCTGCGTGATCCTTTGCTTCATCCTGAAGCCTTCCTGCAGCGCCATCCTGACGTGTCCTGTGTGAGAAGCGCCATCATCCTGATGTTCGTTTCTCGTGTCGGCGTCCTGTCGACAGAGATAGAATCCGCTATTCCGCTTCGTCTTACAACCCACCCTGTAAGCGTTGTCAGCCTCTGAAAAGCGGGTTTGCTGCGTCAGAATTTTATTAATCCTTTGATAATTATCATAATATTTTTCTTAATTACGTAAGGTAATACTGATCGTTGCGGCGATCTCTCACAAACCGTGTAAGAGATCTCTCACACGCGCTGTAGCATGATGGATTACAGAAGCGGCTCAAGTCGGGTAAGGAAATCCGCAAGTGAGGGGGCGAGGGTCTCGCGATTGCGGGTGCCGATTGTCTCTTTGATTACTTCACCAGACAGGTTGCAGACGGAAATAACATCCAGTTCACTGTCCAGCGTGGCAATAAAGAGTGTCGGAGAAAGCTTAAGGCGTTTTTGCGTGACCAGATGACCAATCAGGTTTTCCTGAACACGCTGCAGATCGTCTTCGCTCCAGGTCTGCAACAGCGTCAGCGTTATCTCACCAAAGCGGGCAGGCATATCCCCTGCAAACTGCGTGGTGTAGAACGCGTGAACCGCTGGTTGTACCACAATGTCCATTGCCCGTTCAACCGCATTTACATTCTCCTCGACAGACCAGGGCTGCGGCTGCCAGATAACGTAGTCGTCCACCGAAGAGATAATGCAGGGCGAAGGCACACCATAGAGATCAGCACTTTGCGGCCAGGTGCCCCGGGTGTCATGCCATGCGTCGCAGTAACGGGTCGTGAAGGTCTTAAGGGCATTTGCAGTTTCGATATCCACCGATTTCTCTCTTCTGGTAAGACAGGATAAACTCAGCCCTAAGTGTACCTGTAAAGTGACTATGAAACATGTCTTACGAAAATCATCAGGCGTTAAGTGGCTTAACGCTGGGTAAATCGACCGATTACCGCGACACCTACGATGCCAGCCTGCTGCAGGGCGTTCCGCGCAGCCTTAACCGCGATCCTTTAGGGCTGCGTGCAGACGCGCTGCCGTTTGTCGGCGGTGATATCTGGACGCTGTATGAGCTCTCCTGGCTGAATGCTCGCGGTCTGCCGCAGGTGGCGGTAGGCCAGGTTGAGCTGGATCATGCCAGCCTTAACCTGGTGGAATCCAAAAGCTTCAAGCTGTATCTCAACAGTTTTAATCAGACTAAATTCACCAGCCTGGAAGAGGTTCAGCACACGCTGGAGCGTGATTTACGCGCCTGCGCCCAGGGCAACGTGACCGTTGCGCTGTATCGCCTGAATGAACTGGAAGGGCAACCTGTCGCCCATTTTAACGGCACCTGCATTGACGATCAGGATATCGAGGTGGATAACTACGAGTTCAGCGCCGGGTACCTGGAAAATGCGGCAAGCGGGAAGATCGTGGAAGAGACGCTGGTCAGCCATCTGCTGAAGTCCAACTGCCTGATCACCCACCAGCCGGACTGGGGTTCTGTGCAAATCCAGTATCGCGGCCCCAAAATTGACCGGGAAAAGCTGCTGCGCTATCTGGTGTCGTTCCGCCATCACAACGAATTCCACGAGCAGTGCGTGGAGCGCATCTTCAGCGATATTCAGCGCTTCTGCCAGCCAGAAACGCTGAGCGTGTACGCGCGCTACACCCGTCGTGGCGGGCTGGACATTAACCCGTGGCGCACTAATACCGATTTTGTACCTGCAACGGGCCGACTGGTGCGTCAGTAATATAAATATTTTCACAATATGCGCGGGTAATGCAGCGCTTTAGGTTGTGAAACGTCACGCGGCAGGGCTATTGTAATCAGCAGGGAATGACGATAATCGTCCCATAAGGAGCTCACTTGATTACACATATTAGCCCGCTTGGCTCAATGGATATGTTGTCGCAGCTGGAAGTGGACATGCTTAAACGCACGGCCAGCAGCGATCTTTATCAACTGTTTCGTAACTGTTCACTTGCCGTACTGAACTCCGGAAGCCTGACAGACAACAGTAAAGAACTGTTATCCCGCTTCGAAAGCTTTGATATCAACGTGCTGCGCCGTGAGCGCGGCGTGAAACTTGAAGTGATCAACCCGCCGGAAGAGGCCTTCGTCGACGGGCGGATTATTCGTTCCCTGCAGGCCAACCTGTTTGCCGTGCTGCGTGACATCCTGTTTGTTAACGGGCAGATCCACAACGCGGGCCGCTTCCAGCATCTTGACCTGGAAAGCTCGGTTCATATCACCAACCTGGTGTTTTCTATTCTGCGTAACGCCCGTGCCCTGCACGTTGGCGAAGCACCGAATATGGTCGTCTGCTGGGGCGGTCACTCCATTAACGAAACCGAATACCTGTACGCCCGTCGGGTGGGTACCCAGCTCGGTCTGCGTGAGCTGAATATCTGCACCGGCTGTGGCCCAGGCGCGATGGAAGCGCCAATGAAAGGTGCCGCCGTGGGTCATGCCCAGCAGCGTTATAAAGAGGGGCGCTTTATCGGCATGACCGAGCCGTCGATCATCGCCGCTGAGCCACCTAACCCGCTGGTCAACGAGCTGATTATCATGCCGGATATCGAAAAGCGCCTGGAAGCGTTTGTCCGTATCGCTCACGGCATCATCATCTTCCCGGGCGGCGTGGGTACGGCAGAGGAGCTGCTCTATCTGCTGGGGATCCTGATGAACCCGGCCAACAAAGATCAGGTTCTGCCGCTGATCCTGACCGGGCCGAAAGAGAGTGCCGACTACTTCCGCGTGCTGGACGAGTTTATCGTGCATACGCTGGGTGAAGCCGCGCGTCGTCACTATCGCATTATCATTGACGATGCGGCAGAAGTGGCGCGTCAGATGAAAAAAGCGATGCCGCTGGTGAAAGAGAACCGTCGTGATACCGGTGATGCCTACAGCTTTAACTGGTCAATCCGTATTGCGCCGGATCTGCAGATCCCGTTCGAGCCTTCGCATGAGAATATGGCGAACCTGAAACTCTATCCTGACCAGCCGGTAGAAGTGCTGGCCGCCGACCTGCGTCGCGCCTTCTCGGGCATTGTGGCGGGTAACGTGAAAGAGGTGGGGATCCGCGCCATTGAGCAGTTTGGCCCGTATAAGATCCACGGTGACCCGGAGATGATGCGCCGCATGGACGACATGCTGCAAGGCTTTGTCGCCCAACACCGTATGAAGCTGCCGGGCTCGGCTTATATTCCTTGCTACGAAATCTGCACATAAGGCGTTAATCGTTCTTCTGAGGGCCGGGGCGCGTTCTGTCGTTACCCGGCCTTTTTTTCGCATCAATTCATAGTTATCGCTTATAGAATTTATAAACTGCACGCCAACGCAAACGATTACCTGGATTTTAAAACCATAAATTATCAGCTTTAAAGCAAATTACTCATCAGAAAATCCTAAAACCCACCATCTTTACAGCGCAAGACACCTATCTTCGGGGCCGCTCTTTCCGGACATATGTTGTTAATGGTAGCCTTCGCGCCCGTAAATTCTCTTTGATGTTTTTTTAACAGAGAAATGGTCTAAATATACCCACATCATGAGTGGATTATTGCATTTGGGATCGCGATCACTGATACATTCATAAGTAGAATGTATCTTTCCGCCCGCCAATAGTTACGGGTGAAAATTATTAAAAAACCGTCACTGAACGAATTTCATATTACCGTCAGGCATTTTTTCATCGGATTTGACTACAAACCTGACAATTTGCTTCCTCCAGGAGATACAGATGGAAACCACTCAAACCAGCACCGTTGCTTCGATTGAATCCCGAAGTGGTTGGCGCAAAACGGATACCATGTGGATGCTTGGCCTTTACGGCACAGCAATCGGCGCTGGTGTACTGTTCCTTCCTATCAACGCAGGCGTCGGCGGTCTGATCCCGCTGATCATTATGGCCATCATCGCGTTCCCGATGACCTTCTTCGCACACCGCGGTCTGACCCGCTTCGTGCTGTCCGGTAAAAACCCGGGCGAAGACATCACCGAAGTGGTTGAAGAGCATTTCGGCGTTGGCGCAGGGAAACTGATTACCCTGCTCTACTTCTTCGCCATTTACCCGATTCTGCTGGTTTACAGCGTGGCGATCACCAACACCGTTGAAAGCTTCATGACGCACCAGCTGCAGATGACGCCGCCACCGCGTGCCATTCTGTCCCTGATCCTGATCGTCGGTATGATGACCATCGTGCGCTTCGGCGAGCAGATGATTGTTAAAGCGATGAGCGTCCTGGTGTTCCCGTTTGTTGCCGCACTGATGGTGCTGGCCTGCTACCTGATCCCACAGTGGAACGGTGCGGCGCTGGAAACCCTCTCCCTGAGCAGCGCATCTGCAACCGGTAACGGCCTGATGATGACCCTGTGGCTGGCGATTCCGGTAATGGTCTTCTCCTTCAACCACTCCCCGATCATCTCTTCCTTCGCCGTGGCGAAGCGTGAAGAGTACGGCGCAGGCGCAGAGAAGAAGTGCTCCAGCATCCTGGCACGTGCACACATCATGATGGTGCTGACCGTAATGTTCTTCGTCTTCAGCTGCGTACTGAGCCTCTCCCCGGCGGACCTGGCAGCAGCGAAAGAGCAGAACATCTCCATTCTGTCTTACCTGGCGAACCACTTTAACGCACCGATTATTGCGTGGATGGCACCGATCATCGCCATTATCGCCATCACCAAATCCTTCCTCGGCCACTACCTGGGCGCACGTGAAGGTTTTAACGGTATGGTGATCAAATCTCTGCGCGGTAAAGGCAAGAGCATTGAAATCAGCAAGCTGAACAAAATCACTGCACTGTTCATGCTGCTTACCACCTGGGCCGTTGCTACGCTGAACCCAAGCATCCTGGGCATGATTGAAACCCTGGGCGGTCCGGTTATCGCGATGATTCTGTTCCTGATGCCGATGTACGCAATTCAGAAAGTCCCTGCTATGCGTAAGTACAGCGGTCATGTGAGCAACATCTTTGTGGTTATCATGGGGCTTATCGCTATCTCTGCGATCTTCTACTCCCTGTACACCATGTTCTGATTATCACCCGCGCCGTCCCCGGACGGCGCACTCCTTCCTCTCTGACTGAAAGCAATGGACGCATCATGATTAGCGTATTCGATATCTTCAAAATCGGTATTGGTCCTTCCAGCTCTCACACTGTCGGACCAATGAAAGCCGGTAAGCAGTTCACGGATGACTTGATTGCACGCGGCATCTTGCACGACATCACCCGCGTGGTTGTCGATGTGTACGGCTCGCTTTCCCTGACCGGAAAAGGCCACCATACCGATATCGCCATTATCATGGGCCTGGCGGGAAACCTGCCGGATACCGTTGATATTGATGCGATCCCTGGCTTCATCCAGGACGTAAACACCCACGGTCGCCTGCTGCTGGCAAACGGCGAACACGAAGTGGAATTCCCGGTTGACCATTGCATGAATTTCCATGCGGACAACCTGTCGCTGCACGAAAACGGCATGCGCATTACCGCGCTGGCCGGCGACACCGCGGTTTACAGCCAGACCTATTACTCTATCGGCGGCGGGTTTATCGTCGACGAAGACCACTTTGGTCAAACCAGCACCTCTTCTGTCGACGTGCCGTATCCGTACAAAACTGCGGCCGATCTCCAGCGTCACTGTCAGGAGACGGGGCTTTCCCTCTCCGGTCTGATGATGAAAAACGAGCTGGCCCTGCACAGCAAAGCGGAGCTGGAACAGCACTTTGCTAACGTCTGGGAGGTGATGCGCGGCGGGATTGAACGCGGGATCACCACCGAAGGCGTTCTGCCCGGTAAGCTTCGCGTACCGCGTCGTGCGGCCGCGCTGCGCCGTATGCTGGTGAGCACCGACAAAACGACCACCGACCCAATGGCCGTCGTAGACTGGATCAACATGTTCGCCCTGGCGGTGAACGAAGAGAACGCCGCAGGGGGCCGCGTGGTCACGGCGCCAACCAACGGTGCCTGCGGTATCGTTCCGGCCGTGCTGGCCTACTACGACAAGTTTATCCGTGAAGTGAACGCCAACTCGCTGGCGCGCTACCTGCTGGTCGCCAGTGCGATTGGTTCTCTGTATAAGATGAACGCCTCCATTTCCGGCGCGGAAGTGGGCTGTCAGGGTGAAGTGGGCGTGGCCTGTTCCATGGCCGCTGCGGGTCTGGCAGAGCTGTTAGGCGCAAGCCCGGCGCAGGTCTGCATTGCCGCCGAAATCGGCATGGAGCATAACCTGGGGCTGACCTGTGACCCGGTTGCCGGACAGGTTCAGGTGCCGTGTATCGAACGTAACGCGATCGCCTCCGTGAAGGCAGTGAACGCCGCACGAATGGCGCTGCGCCGCACCAGCGAGCCACGCGTCTGCCTCGATAAGGTTATCGAAACCATGTACGAAACCGGTAAAGATATGAACGCCAAATACCGTGAAACCTCTCGCGGTGGTCTGGCAATGAAGATCGTGACCTGCGATTAAGCCTCTCAGGAAGCCTCGTTTTGCGAGGCTTCTTCCTGTTTTCCCCGCCGCGCATAGTTTCATACCGCTGACAGTGTTACCCTTCCTTCATGAGATAGAAGGGAGATTATCTGTGGCTGTTCATTTGCTTATCGTCGACGCGCTCAACCTGATTCGCCGGATCCATGCAGTGCAAGGCACGCCCTGTAAGGACACCTGTCTGCACGCGCTGGAGCAACTTATTCGCCACAGCGAACCGACGCATGTCGTGGCCGTATTTGATGACGAGGCGCGTAATTCCGGCTGGCGACATCAGCGTTTGCCGGACTATAAAGCCGGACGCGCCCCCATGCCGGACGATTTGCATTCAGAAATGCCGATGATTCGCTCGGCATTCGAAAAGCGCGGCGTGCCCTGCTGGGGCGCCCAGGGCAATGAAGCGGACGATCTCGCGGCGACGCTTGCGGTCAAAGTGGCCAGCGCCGGGCATCAGGCAACCATTGTGTCGACGGATAAAGGCTACTGCCAGCTGCTCTCACCCACTATCCGCATTCGTGATTACTTCCAGAAACGCTGGCTCGACGCCCCGTTTATTGCCAGTGAATTTGGCGTCTCGCCTGAGCAACTTCCTGACTACTGGGGGCTGGCGGGGATCAGCAGCTCTAAAGTACCGGGCGTTGCCGGTATTGGGCCTAAAAGCGCCGCACAGCTGCTGACGGATTTTCAGAACCTGGAAGGGATCTACGCCCGGCTCAATGAAGTTCCGGAAAAATGGCGTAAGAAGCTGGAGGCCCATAAAGAAATGGCCTTTATCTGCCGGGATGTGGCGACGTTACAGACGGATTTACAGCTGGACGGGAATTTGCAGCAGTTGAGGTTAGAGCGTTAAAAGTCCCCTCTCCCCGTTGGGGAGAGGGTTAGGGTGAGGGGCCTATCGCTCGTCGCGACGCCCGCCCACGGCCGCCCACCAGCGACGAATATGCACCGTCACCTCTTCGCGATCGTGATACAGCTGACGCGCCTGGATCTCCACGTTAATGCCGTGTTCATCCAGTTGCTGCTGAATATAGGCCAGGTTCTGAGAGACCTCCTCATAGCGCTTTTTCATTGGCAGCTTGAGGTTAAAAATCGTCTCACGACACCAGCCGTTCACCAGCCAGGAGGCCATCAGTGCCGCCACTTTCGCTGGTTTTTCCACCATATCGCACACCATCCAGGAGATGTTATTGCGGGTTGGACGATAGCGGAAACCGTCTTCACGCAGCCAGGTGACCTGCCCGGTGTCCATCAGGCTTTGCGCCATCGGACCGTTATCAACAGACGACACCCACATGTTGCGTTTCACCAGCTGATAGGTCCAGCCACCGGGGCACGCGCCGAGATCGACCGCGTACATGCCGTTGGCCAGACGCTCATCCCACTCATCCGCCGGAATAAAGACGTGAAACGCCTCTTCCAGCTTCAGGGTTGAACGGCTCGGCGCATCAGCCGGGAACTTCAGGCGTGGGATCCCCATAAAGAACGGAGAGTTGTTGTTGGTATAAGAGTAACCGGCGTAGCAGCAGCCCGGGGCAATAAAGAAGATATGCACGACCGGACGTTTTGGCGTTTCGTAGTTTGTCAGCACGCCGGCATCACGCAGCGCCGCGCGCAGCGGTACGGTGAACTTACGGCAGAACTTCATCAGCTCTTTGCTTTCGTTGGTGTCGGCCACTTCAACGCGCAAATCGCCCCCCTTCTCGACCACGCCCTGCAGCATGCCCACAATCGGGGTGATGCGATCTTCTGGCGGGAGATCTTTCAGCAGCTCACCCGCGACGAACATCTGGCGCGCAAAGATCAGTGAACTGAACGGCAGCTCGCGTGCCAGCTTATCCGCATCGTCAGGCTGGTAGCATTCGAACACCACATAGCCCGCATTATCCTTAACGCGCGCAAAACCGAAGACTTCTCGCTTCGCCGCTTTATCCGTAATTTCCGCGGCGCACTCTTTCTCAAACCCCGGGCGACAATATAAAACAACCTTATTCATGAACAACGCCCTTGCGTTTCAGACGGATAGCTCCGATAAACATTAATACCCACCCTGCCAGGAAGCTGACGCCGCCGACAGGTGTAACAAACGCCCACAGGCGCAAATGCGAGAGCGCAAGGCAGTAAAGGCTGCCGCTGAACAGCACCGTACCCAGCGCCAGGAAAACGCTGCTCCAGTAAAACCAGATGCTGATGCGGCGCTGCATCGCTACCGCCAGCCCAAAAATAGCCAGCGTATGGAACGCCTGGTATTCAAGGCCGGTCTGGATCCAGCCCATCTCCACCACACCCAAAGACTTGCTTAAGACATGTGCGCCAAACGCGCCCAGTGCAACAAAAATAAAGCCACTCACCGCGGCAAAAATCAGCATGAATCGGCTGGTCATGTTTCAGTCCTAAAGTAATGCGTGCCCGGCACACAAAAGTTATTGTTCATACCTGAAGCGGAATTTTTCTTGCTCGCTCGCCGCTTTCGCCAGTATCCACTGCCGGAAAGCGGCTATTTTACCCAGTTCTGCCTGACTGTCATGACAAACCAGATAAAACGCATTCTTGCTGACCAGTACATCATTAAAAGGGCAAACCAGACGGCCGGCCTCAATTTCGGACTGCGCCATGACGTTGTTCGCCAACGCAATGCCCTGTCCGTGAATGGCAGCCTGTAGCACCATCGCACTGTGGCTAAAGATGGGGCCCTGCTGCACGTTTATATGATTAAGACCTAATTGACGGGTATAAGTTTGCCAGTCGCGGCGAGAAGCATCGTGTAACAGCGTATGTTGTGCCAGATCGGCGGGCGTTTTTAACGCTTTATCGCCTGTCAAAAGCAGCGGTGAACAGACTGGCAGCAGATATTCTGCGTATAATTTCTCGACACGCAAGCCCGGCCAGTTACCACGCCCATAGAAAATGGCAACGTCCACATCGTCCGCCAGTTTGTCTTCCTGACGATCCACCGCCTGGATCCTGACATCAATTCCCGGATAAGCTGAGTTAAAGCTTGAGAGTCTGGGCACCAGCCACTGAATGGCAAAACTGGGCAATAAACTGACCGTCAGTGCGCCTTTTGCACTCCTGGCCTGCAGCTTGCGCGTGGCTTCCGTGAGCTGGGAAAAAATCTCTTTAATATCCTGAAAATAGCTCTGCCCCTCTTCCGTCAGCAACAGCGAACGGTTGCGTCGGCGAAACAGCTTGAGGCCCAGAAAATCCTCCAGGGACTTGATTTGGTGACTTACTGCGGCCTGTGTCACAAAAAGCTCATCTGCTGCGCGGGTGAAGCTTAGATGACGTGCTGCTGCATCAAAAACACGTAATGCATTTAGGGGTGGCAATCGCTTGGACATGGTTATCTGGCTTAGATGTTAACGAGATTTAACAAACAGGAAACAACGTTTAACCTATTAGTTTTTTTTATCTGAGCCATTATAATTTGTCCGTTGAGGAACTACCAGCAAATACCTATAGTGGCGGCACTTCCTGAGCCGGAACGAGAAGCTTTTTTTGGAATGCGTGTTCTGAAGAGCTTTTGGCTTACGGTTGTGATGTTGTGTTGTTGTGTTTGCAATTGGTCTGCGATTCAGACCACGGTAGCAACGCTACCAATTTTTCACTTCCTGTACATTTACCCTGTCTGTCCATAGTGATTAATGTAGCACCGCCAATTTGCGGTGCTTTTTTTTGCTTAGCGATCTGTTAATGCTCGATCTCTTTCATCTCTTTCACGTCCGTGCGGTTGATCTGCTGCTTGTTCCCGTTAGCATCTTTGTATGAAATCATCCCGGTATCGTTATCGGTTGTCGGTTTCCCTTCCGAAACAATGGAACGACCATCGTTAGTGTGCATGACGTAGTTGTTACCAGAACAGGCGCTCAGGGCAAAAGTAAACGCACAGGCAGAAATGATTGCAGCTGTCTTATTCATGATTCTTCTCCTTTAGCAATTAATGCTATTCAAACCTCGATTTATAACAGGCTAAAACATCCGCCTAACACTATTTAGCATAACCTGCTTTTTCAGGGGCGTTGGGATAAGCAGACAATTCTGATAGATATCAACCTCCTTGCCCTGCCGCTGAAATTGCGCGACGATCTCATTAATGCAATGAGGAATCCCATGAACGCTTTCAGCCCTGCGCAGTTTCGCGCACAGTTTCCGGCGCTGGCCGATGCCGGCATTTATCTCGATAGCGCTGCCACAGCCTTAAAGCCGCAGGCGGTTATTGAGGCAACGCAGCAGTTTTATAGCCTGAGCGCAGGCAATGTGCATCGTAGCCAGTTTGCCGAGGCCCAACGCTTAACCGCACGCTACGAAGCGGCACGCGATCAGGTTGCTCGTCTGATCAATGCCGAAAGCGGGAAAAACATCGTCTGGACGCGGGGTACCACCGAAGCCATAAACATAGTGGCCCAGTGTTATGCACGCCCACTGCTTCAGCCCGGAGACGAGATCATCGTCAGTGAAGCGGAACATCACGCCAACCTGGTCCCATGGCTGATGGTGGCAGAGCAAACAGGGGCACGGGTGGTGAAGCTCCCGCTGGGGACAGATTACCTGCCGGACGTAGCACAGTTACCGGAGCTGATTACACCGCGCAGCCGCATTCTGGCGCTTGGACAGATGTCGAACGTCACCGGTGGCTGCCCGGATTTGGCGCAGGCTATCCGCATCGCGCATGCCAACGGCATCATAGTGATGGTTGACGGCGCGCAGGGCGTGGTCCATTTCCCGGCCGATGTGCAAAAACTGGATATCGATTTTTATGTCTTCTCAGGGCATAAGCTCTACGGACCAACCGGTATCGGGGCGCTGTACGGTAAGCCTGAGCTGCTGGCACAAATGACGCCATGGCTCGGTGGCGGCAAGATGATCGCGGAAGTCTCTTTCGAGGGCTTTAAAACCCAGGACGTCCCTTACCGGCTGGAAGCGGGTACGCCAAACGTGGCGGGCGTCATTGGCCTGAGCGCCGCGCTCGAATGGCTCGCCGAAACGGACATTGTCCAGGCGGAGAGCTGGAGCCGGGGTCTGGCGACGCTGGCTGAAGAGGAGCTTAAAAAACGCCCTGGCTTCCGTTCGTTCCGCGTGCAGGATTCAAGCCTGTTAGCCTTTGATTTTGCGGGCGTACACCATAGCGACATGGTGACCCTGCTGGCAGGATATGGCATTGCGCTGCGTGCCGGGCAGCACTGTGCCCAGCCGCTGCTGGCAGCGCTTGGCGTGAGTGGTACACTGCGCGCCTCGTTTGCACCTTACAATACCCAAAGCGATGTCGACGCGCTGATTTCCGCGGTTGACCGCGCCCTTGAACTCCTGGTGGATTAATGACTAGCTCAGCTTTAGCCGGACATCCGTTTGGCACAGTGATCACAGAAGAAACGTTAAAACAGACCTTCGCGCCGTTCACACAATGGGAAGATAAATATCGTCAACTGATCCTGCTGGGTAAGCAGCTTCCGGCCCTTTCTGACGATCTCAAAGCGCAGGCAACAGAGATCGCGGGCTGTGAAAACCGCGTCTGGCTTGGGTTCAGCGTATCCGGTGAGAAACTGCATTTCTTTGGCGACAGCGAAGGCCGTATCGTGCGCGGTCTGCTGGCGGTGCTGTTAACCGCCATCGAAGGGAAAAGCGCGGCGACGCTACTGGCGCACTCGCCGCTGGCTCTGTTCGATGAGTTAGGGCTGCGCGCGCAGCTAAGCGCCTCGCGCGGTCAGGGCCTGGTCGCCCTTAGCGAAGCGGTGCAGGACGCCGCCCGTCAGGCTCAGGCCTGACGTTCCGCCTTCGCCATCATCTTTTTCAGTGCGTGAGACACCGCCACAAAGCCAAAAGAGGCGGTCACCATAGTGGCCGCGCCAAATCCTGAGGCGCAATCCATCCTTTTTGGCCCTTCCGCCGTGCTTTTCATTGCACACACCGAGCCGTCCGCCTGCGGATACACCAGCGCTTCGGTCGAGAAAACACAGTCGACGCCCAGCTTGCCTTTGCTGTTTTTCACCACGTTAAAATCGCTTTTCAGACGTTCACGCAGCTTGGCCGCCAGCGGATCCTGAATGGTTTTGGCCAGATCGGCCACCTGGATCTGTGTGGGATCGATTTGTCCGCCTGCGCCACCGGTGGTCACCAGTGGCACCTTGTAACGACGACAGTACGCAATAAGCGCCGCTTTTGGACGCACGCTATCGATCGCGTCAATCACGTAGCTGTAGCCTTTACTCATATAGTCTGCGACATTATCCGCCGTCACAAAATCATCAATTACCGTGACCCGACATTCCGGGTTGATCAGGCGGATACGCTCTGCCATGACCTCAGATTTTGCCAGGCCGACGTTGTCACGCAGGGCATGGATTTGACGGTTGGTGTTGGTGACGCACACGTCATCCATATCAATCAGCGTGATTGCGCCAATACCGGTTCTCGCCAGCGCTTCTGCAGCCCACGAGCCCACACCACCAATGCCCACGACGCAGACATGCGCATCCGCAAACAGCTGCAGGGCTTTTTCACCATAGAGACGTGCCGTACCGCCAAAACGCTGGCGCCAGGCGTCGCTGATTACCACAGACATAAAACCTCAGATGTAAAAAGGGTGAGGTTTTTCCTCACCCTGAACAGTAATCCGTATTCCGCTCAGAATACCACAATCAGCCGCTGAATACGTTTCCGGCGCCAGGCGCTGTCTTCAGCACCCATACGCGGCCATAGTGGTTATACCAGCCCGCCCGGTGACCAGCATCCGGACCAATTCCCTGATAAATATCGAAGTGCTGGCCTTTAATCGCGCCACCAACGTCCAGTGCCACCATCAGACGTAGCTCGTACTGGCCGTTAAATTTACCGTTATTATCCAGCAGCGGCACTTCTGCCAGCAGCGTGGTGCCCGCAGGAATGATGGAACGATCCGATGCTACCGACGCACGGCCAATCAGCGGCACGGCGCTCGCCCCTTTCACCGGCGCAAAGTTTTGCGGTTTGAAGAAGACGAACGACGGGTTCTGCTCCAGCAGCTCGCGTACCTCGGCTTCACTGTGTTTTTCGCCCCACTCGCGGATCGCCTGCATCGACATATCTTCTTTTTTCACTTCGCCACGGTCGATCAGCACTTTACCAATGCTGCGATAGGCATGGCCGTTTTTACCGGCGTAGCTAAAGAAGTTCAGCGGAGAACCGTCAC
This sequence comes from Enterobacter cloacae complex sp. 309I3, assembly GCF_050031595.1. Lineage (NCBI taxonomy): Bacteria > Pseudomonadati > Pseudomonadota > Gammaproteobacteria > Enterobacterales > Enterobacteriaceae > Enterobacter > Enterobacter cloacae complex sp. 309I3. The sequence goes on from NZ_JBLGWI010000001.1 coordinate 3,959,384, forward strand.
CAAAATCGATGTAGCCGCTGCCCTGAACGTCCATGATGAAGTTATCCATCAGGGAGTTGCTGTAAGCCAGGACGTAGTTTTCGCTAAGCGCACCGGCGTAGATCTCAGCACGGGACGGCAGGCGACCACGTTTTGGCGGCATACGATAAATAGGATACTGGAATTCGCCCTGACGCGTATGTCGCGCCTGGATAACCGGGGTGTAATAGCCGGTAAACTGCACGTTGCCGTAGTTGTCCGCCCCTTCCATCTGCCAGGCATCGATACCAAACTGGCGCATATTGCGCGTATCGCCGCCCGCGCGCAGCCAGTCCTGCACCGCGTTATAGACGCTACTCTGGGCACCATACAGGCGCGGCGACGCATTACGGATCTGGTAAACCTGCTCGGAGAAATCACCGGCGTTGATCGGTGCGCCGACAGCATCCGGCTGGTTAACTAAAGAGAAAGGCTGGGATAACTTCCCGTCTTTATACTGTTGACCGCGATCGGTCGGTTTAGAAGAACAGGCCGCAAGAATGGCTACCATTGCGCCCGTGATCAGATACTTTGCCCAACGTCCTTTCATTATATCTCGTCTTTAAGTTGCCCATTTCCGCGTGATGAAGATAACAAACCCACTGTTCTAATGAAACGGAATCACATGCCCTTTGGCAAATTCTGAGCAAAAAATAGTCCAAAGGTTTCAATGTCGTTCAATTTACATACAAAATTAATGAATTATGTGAAAAAGGGGTTGCATCACAAACCTAACCGAGTATAGTGCGCTTCCACGGACGCGGGGTGGAGCAGCCTGGTAGCTCGTCGGGCTCATAACCCGAAGGTCGTCGGTTCAAATCCGGCCCCCGCAACCAATACTTCTAAAAACAATAAACACCCTTAAGGGTGTTTTTTTGTATCTGTCGTTTGTGAATTTGCCGGGGGTTAACCCGGCGTTCAGCATTATCCACGTCGTGCCAGCGTCGCCCCGTCAGAGAAATACGCCCGGATCCCTGCCAGAATCGACTCAGCCACTTCCTGCTGGAATTTGGCCGTCTTGAGCTTACGCTCCTCTTCCACGTTACTGATAAACGCCGTTTCAACCAGGATAGACGGAATATCCGGTGCCTTCAGCACCGCAAACCCGGCCTGTTCGACGCTGTTTTTGTGCAGCTTATTGACCCGCCCCAGCTTGCCCAGTACCGCTTTACCAAACTTCAGGCTGTCGGTAATGGTCAGCGATTGCACCATGTCGAACATGGTGTGATCGACGTAGCGGTCGCCGCTTTTGCTCACACCACCGATGAGATCCGAGGCGTTCTGCGTGTCCGCGAGGTAACGCGCCGCGGTACTGGTTGCCCCTTTGGTTGAGAGCGCAAATACTGACGATCCACTCGGCTGACGGCTGGTAAAAGCATCAGCATGGATAGAGACGAAGAGATCCGCCCGCTGCTTCTGGGCTTTTGCCACGCGGACTTTCAACGGAATAAAGACGTCTTCATTACGCGTCATGTAGGCGCGCATGTTGCCCTCTCTATCGATTAACGCCTTCAGACGGCGGGCAATCTGCAACACCACATCTTTTTCCCGCGTCCGGTATTTGCCTACCGCACCCGAGTCTTCTCCGCCGTGGCCAGGATCGAGCATGATCACAATCGGGCGATCGCGCCCTGCTTTTCCGGGCTGCGGACCACTTTGCGCAGGCGGAACCTGTTTCTCCAGATTGCCCTGGTTGTAGTCTTCCAGTAACGCCAGGAGCGGATCCTGAATGTCCGTTGCATTCGCCGGATAGAGATCCATCACCAGACGCTCTTTGAACGATGCCACAGGCGCAAGGGCGAACAGCTGTGGTTTCACGTTCTGCTTGAGTTCAAACACCATGCGCACGGTTTGCGGATCAAACTGCCCAACGCGCGCCGATTTGATAAACGGATCGTCACCGCGGATCTGCGCCGCCATCCCCTTCAGAACGGAGTTCAGGTTAACGCCTTCGAGATCCACCACCACACGCTCAGGGCTGCTCAGGGCAAATTGCTTATATTTCAGCACCCGATTGGATTCCACCGTCACGCGCGTATAGGTTGACGACGGCCAGACGCGCACCGCCACCACCTGACTTGTGGCGGCAAGACCCACCTGGCTGACGCTGAGCAGCCACATCGCCCCTGCCCCTTTTAACAAACGGCGGCGGCTTATTGCTGAATTGGATCCCGACATGCTTCTCCCGAGCAAGAAATCTGATTGACAGACAAAACATCAAAATTGACCGAAAACTTTAACGAATGACGCATAAACTGTCATCTATAAAAGGGTAAACAATCATACGTTAACGCACGGATTACTTATTATTTTCTGTGGGTCGCAGAAAATTTAGGCTTGCACATGCGGCCACAATCGAATAAAAATACAGAAATTACGAATAAACATTCATTAAGGGTTGTGCCATGGTGAAGGAACGTAGAACCGAACTGGTCCAGGGATTCCGCCATTCTGTTCCCTATATCAACGCCCATCGGGGAAAAACGTTTGTCATCATGCTCGGCGGCGAAGCCATTGAGCATGAAAACTTTTCCAGCATCGTCAATGACATTGGCCTGCTGCACAGCCTCGGCATCCGCCTGGTGGTGGTGTATGGTGCGCGTCCGCAGATCGATGCGAACCTGGCCGCACACCATCACGAGCCGATTTATCACAAACATACCCGCGTTACGGATGCCAAAACCCTTGAGCTGGTGAAACAGGCAGCGGGTCTGCTGCAGCTTGATATCACCGCGCGTCTGTCCATGAGCCTGAACAACACGCCGCTTCAGGGGGCACATATCAACGTCGTCAGCGGTAACTTCATCATCGCTCAGCCTCTTGGCGTGGACGACGGGGTGGACTATTGCCACAGCGGACGCATTCGTCGTATTGATGAGGAAGCCATTCATCGTCAGCTGGACAGCGGTGCCATTGTATTGATGGGGCCGGTGGCCGTTTCCGTAACCGGCGAGAGCTTTAACCTCACTTCAGAAGAGATTGCCACCCAGCTGGCGATCAAACTGAAGGCGGAGAAAATGATTGGGTTTTGCTCTTCTCAGGGCGTCGTGAACGAAGAAGGGGTGATCGTGCCAGAGCTCTTCCCGAATGAGGCCCAGGCCCGCGTGGAAGCGCTGGAAGCCGAGGGAGATTACTACTCTGGTACCGTCCGGTTCCTGCGCGGTGCTGTGAAAGCCTGCCGCAGCGGCGTGCGTCGCAGCCACCTGATCAGCTATCAGGAAGACGGTGCCCTTCTGCAGGAGCTGTTCTCCCGCGACGGTATCGGCACCCAGATTGTAATGGAGAGCGCGGAGCAGATCCGCCGCGCCACCATTAACGATATCGGCGGTATTCTGGAGTTAATTCGCCCGCTGGAGCAGCAAGGGATCCTGGTACGCCGTTCCCGCGAACAGCTGGAAATGGAGATCGACAAATTTACGATTATCCAGCGCGATAATCTGACCATCGCCTGCGCCGCGCTCTATCCGTTCCCGGAGGAGAAGATCGGCGAAATGGCCTGCGTTGCCGTCCATCCAGACTACCGCAGCTCTTCACGCGGCGAGATGCTGCTTGAGCGCGTGGCGGCTCAGGCGCGCCAGATGGGCCTGAGCAAGCTGTTCGTCCTGACCACGCGCAGCATTCACTGGTTCCAGGAGCGCGGATTTACGCCTGTGGATATTGATTTGCTGCCTGAAAGTAAAAAAGAGATGTACAACTATCAACGCCGCTCAAAGGTGCTGATGGCCGACCTGGGATAACAGATCCTTCGCCGGGTGGCGTTGCGCCGGCCCGGCCTCTCTTTCTCACCTCATTCAGAGGGACTCAAATATCGCGCTCAGGCCGCTTCGCCGTTCTGTACGGGTGGCAATCGCCTGCACCAGCACACGCTCGTCGGTATAGAGCGACAAGCGCTGACGCGCGCGGGTGATGGCGGTGTAGATGAGCTCGCGGGTAATCACGGGTGAAAGCTGGGTGGGCAGGATCAACGCCGCATGGTTGAACTCCGAGCCCTGGGACTTGTGTACCGTCATCGCCCATGCTGTTTCATGTTCAGGCAAGCGACTGGGCTGCACAGACTTCACGCTTCCGTCCGGCATCAGGAACCAGACGCGCAGCCCCTGTCCACGGTCAAGCGCAATGCCAATATCGCCGTTAAACAACCCCAGCGCGCTATCGTTACGGGAAATCATCACTGGCCGACCTTCGTACCAGCGTGAATGCGGCGTGCGGATGATTTTGCGCTTTTGCGCAAGCAGTTGCTCAAGCCTGTCGTTGAGGCCGCTGACACCAAAAGGCCCCTCTCTCAGCGCACACAGCAGCTGATACTCGCCAAACGCGGCAATGACCTGCGCAGGCGTATGTTGCTGCTGCACGCTCGTCAGGAAGTGCTGATAGCCCAGCAGGGCATCATCCAGCATCGCCTGATACTCTTCCCCGGTTTGCAGCGATTTCTTCTCAATATCACTGAAGCTGCCGTCAAAAACGGCACTGGTCGCATGCCGATCCCCTCTGTTCACGGCCGCCGCCAGTTGGCCAATGCCGGAATCACTCCCGAACCGGTAGCTTTTTTGCAGCAGACAGAGGCTGTCTCGCAGCGCCGCCGCGAGAGACTGACTTTCGGCTACGAGCGAACATCCAGTGAGGCGGGCTAACTCCTCAGCACGTTCCGCGGTATACCCAAGACTCGCATAGGTGCAGATATCGCCCAGTACGGCCCCGGCTTCCACCGAGGCAAGCTGGTCACGATCGCCCAGGAAAATTACGCGCGCGTGGGGAGGTAAGGCGTCAATCAGCCGCGACATCATCGTCAGGTCGATCATCGACGCTTCATCCACCACCAGCACGTCAAGATGCAGCGGGTTTCCGGCGTGGTAACGCAGGCGCTGGCTGCCCGGCTGGGCGCCCAGTAGCCGGTGCAGGGTACTGGCTTCACTGGGGAAAAGCGCAAGCTGTTCCTGCGTGAGCGGCAGTTTTTGCAGCGCGCCACCTAACGACTCCGTCAGCCTGGCCGCCGCTTTGCCGGTGGGCGCCGCCAGGCGAATACGGCATTTTTGCTCACCCGACAGCTGAATCAGCGCGGCAAGCAGTTTTGCCACGGTGGTGGTTTTACCCGTGCCCGGTCCGCCCGAGATCACCGAGATCCGCCGCGTTAAGGCGACGGCCGCCGCCACTTTCTGCCAGTCTGTCGCCTCATCTGAGGTAAACAGGGCATCAAGCGTTTGCCGGAGCCGCGCTTCTTCACAGGGAAGCGGCGCGTTTGTCTCGCTGAAAAAGCGCGCTACCGTCAGTTCATTACGCCACAGCCGGTTAAGGTACAACCGGTCGCCGATGAGGATCATGGGCGTCTGGGTATCAGCTCTGCTGACAGCAGGAGAGCTTAGCAAAACGCTCTGCCAGTCTACCGACTCGTCCAGCAGGGCAAAACAGGACTGAAGAGCCGCAGGCATTTTCTCATCAATGGTCAGGCGCGAAAGCGGCAGGCAGACATGCCCTTCCCCCGCGTCGTTGCTCAGGATAGCGGCAGCCAGCATCACGGCCGGCTGCTCGCCAGCCACCATGATGGCGAACTGCACATCAAGATGGCGCAGTAAACGCTGTTCTACGGCTTCCAGCAGTAATTCCTGCATCGTCATGCCAACTCCTCCGTGCCTGCGGCAAATAAACTGTCCATTTTCTCAATCAGTGCCGCGTCCGGGCGCGTACTAAAAATACCAGACTGCGGATCGGCGGCATCCACCCCGCGCAGGAAGAGGTAAATCACCCCGCCAAAATGGTCTTCGTAGCGGTAATTTGCAATGCGATGACGCAGATAGCGATGCAGCGCCAGGGTATACAGCTGGTACTGCAGATCGTAACGATGCATCTGCATGGCAGAGGCCATCGCCTGTTGGGTATAGGCTTCGCTGTTTTCACCCAACCAGTTCGATTTGTAATCCAACAGGTAGTAACGCCCTTCATGGCGGAACACCAGATCGATAAAGCCCTTCAGCATCCCCTGAACCTGACGGAAGTTAAGTGGCGGGCAACCGGCTGATAGCGGGTCGTGCTCGCGGATCAGCGCATCCAGTGCCTCGGCTCTTAGCGGGCTGGCGATGGGGAGATAAAACTCCATCTCCACCTGCTTATCTCTGGCGGTCAGCTGGCTGAGCGAAATACCCTGTGTCGTGAGCGGGGCGTGAAGGATAGCGGTGATCCATTCGCGGAGCACCGGCTGCCATTGCGCGTCGTAGCCGCCGCTTTGCAACATTTTCAGCACCCACTCCTCAGAGACAGGTTGCGTGAAATCCAGCTCTTCAAACAGGCTGTGTAAAAATGTGCCCGGTGACGCGCCGCGCGGAAATTGATGAGGGGTCAGCACCGGTTCATCCGGCACACTGCCGGTACCTGCGGCATCCACGTCAAGCTTAGGCATCAGATCCTGCGCAATGCTCTGCCCGTGCTGCTGTAAACCGGAATAGCTGGTCACGCGCCAGTCGTCTGCAACGGTTCGCGTAATCTGCCGGGCCTGCAGGTCGGTTGTCTGCTGTTCTGGCAGCTGCCAGCGACTGTTATCGGGTTGCGACGGGATATGCAGGGCAATATGTTCCCCGCACAGTGTTTCAATACACTGACGCAGCCCGGCCGCATCTTTTGGCTCACCAAGCTGAATCAGCCTGCCCAGCGCGCTCAGATGAAAATCGGTCTCGCCTGCCTTTTCGCCACGGCGGCGGAATAGCGGAGCGATACCCAGACTGCAGTGCCAGACCGAGCGGGTCAGGGCCACATAGAGCAAGCGTAAATCTTCCGCCAGGCGCTCGGCCTCGGCCAGTTCTACGCTGGACTCTGCTTTGCTGAGATCGAGCACCGCTTCGAACGACTCGCGATCGTGATAAAAAGCCTGATCCTGCACCCGATAATTGGCGATAAAAGGCAGCCAGACCAGCGGATACTCCAGGCCTTTCGACTTGTGAATGGTGACGATTTGCACCAGGTGTTTATCACTCTCAAGACGCATCTGCTGGCTCGACGAGTTACTGTTCGGATCGGCAATTTGCTGCGCCAGCCAGCGCACCAGGGCATGCTCGCTCTCCAGCTGCGTGCCCGCCTCCTGCAACAGTTCGCTGATATGCAAAATATCGGTCAGACGGCGCTCGCCGCCCGCTGTGGCGAGCATATTCTCGGCAATGTGACGCTGCCTCATCAGTTCACGCAGCATCGCCATCACGCCGCGTTTTTGCCAGCGCTCGCGGTACTGCACAAACTCTTCGACCACCGCATCCCAGGCGGCTTCGTCGCAATTTAGCGCATCAATATCGCGCGCGTTCAGTCCCAGCATGCTGCTTGCCAGCGCGCTGCGAAGGGTGCTTTCCCGCTCCGGCGCCAGCACGGCCTGCAGCACCCACAGCATCTCCTGCGCTTCCAGCGTTTCAAAGACGCTATCGCGGTTAGAGAGATACACGGACGGGATGTTCAGTGACGTCAGGGCATCACGGATAAGCGCCGCCTCCTGACGGCTGCGCACCAGCACCGTAATATCGGATGCTTTTACCGGGGCTGATGTGTCCCCCTTCCACAGCAACGCCTCACCGCGCGTACCTGCGCTGAGCCAGTCCCGGATCTGCGCGGCGCAGTGCTGAGCCATCGCATGTTGATAGTCCGTAACGCCGCACCCCTCGCCGTCCAGCAGCCAGAAATTCATGGCGGGCTGGTTCACGCCGTTGAATTCAAAGCGCAACGAAGCATTTCTGGCGGCGAACTTTACCGGCTGGAAGGGAATCTCCCTGAACATAAACGCCGAATCCATGCGGCTGAAGAGCGCATTGACGCTCTCCACCATCCCCGGCGAGGAGCGCCAGTTGGTGTCCAGGGTGTAGTGCGCCTCAACCTCGCTGCGGGCTTTCATGTAAGTGAAAATATCCGCGCCACGGAAGGCATAAATGGCCTGTTTTGGATCGCCAATGAGCAACAGTGCCGTGTTGGGCTGCTGTCGCCAGATGCGGCGGAAAATGCGGTACTGCTGGGGATCGGTATCCTGAAATTCGTCAATCATCGCCACCGGAAAGCGCGTGCGGATGGCGGCGGCAAGCGCCTCGCCATTTTCACTGCACAACGCCGCGTCCAGGCGACTTAGCATATCGTCAAAGCCCAGCTCACCCCGGCGGCGTTTCTCACGCGACACCGCTTCACGGATCTCCGCCATGGCGCGGGTGATCATCAGGTCGTTAAGGGTTAATGGCTCTGCCAGCAGGGTTTCAATCTCAACAAACAGCGGGTGTTCTGGGACAATGCCATCGGCTTTGGTTCGCTCAACCAGAAAACGCCGGGAAAATTTTTCCAGCGAATCCGGGAGCTGGTAACCGCGCGTCTCTTCCTGCGCCCAGGCAGTGATCTTGTCGATCCATTTCCCCTGATTGCCACGGTTAAACTTGCGCCTGTCGATCCCGGAGTTTTCGATAATGGCGTCGATCTCGCCGACAGACTCAATCCATTTTTGCTTAACGGCTGCAATCTTCGCGACGATTTTTTCATGGCGCGAGGCCAGCGTTTCATCCGCAGGCGGTGGCGATTTAATGACCGGGGCCTCCCCCTGCAGATAGCGCTCAATGGCGCGCAGAAGCTCCTCAGGGCCTTTCCACAACGCATGTACCGCTTCGGCGATGTCCCGCTGTAACGGATAGCAGTGGCGACGCCAGAAATCAGCACAGGCCTGGTAGCGAAGCTCAGACTCATCTTCAATAAGCTGCAGTTCAAACAGCATGCCGGATTCAAACGCATTCAGGCTCAGCATGCGCTGGCAAAAACCGTGGATGGTGAAGACAGAGGCCTCGTCCATTTGCCGTTCAGCCAGAAGCAGCCACTGTGCGGCCTGCTGTTTATCGGCAATCTCTTCCAACAGGCTCGCGTAGAGTGGGTTATCCGTGCTTTCGCGCAGACAGGCGATACGCAGTTCATGAATATTGGCACGGATACGGCCGCGCAGCTCAGCGGTGGCGGCCTCGGTGAAGGTCACCACCAGCAGCTCCTCCACGCTTAACGGACGCGGAAAAGCGGCCTGGCCGCCAAGCCCCAGCAACAGACGCAGATAAAGCGCGGCAATGGTGAAGGTTTTTCCCGTTCCCGCTGAGGCTTCAATCAATCGTTCACCCTGCAGAGGTAAACGTAAGGGATCAAGGGACTCAGCGGTGTCGGTCATTCTTTCTTACTCCAGGGCATAGATTGCTGCAGGGCGCTGACGCTCTTCCAGATTTTCCAGCCTTTCGGGTTAACGTAGTCCGTTTTTCCGTTCTGGCTACCAGAAACCTGAGACAGAATGGCTATTCCCTGCGGTTTAACCACCGCCTGATGGAAGAAGTCGGCAACCTTCTGAGGCGTCAGCTGTTTTATCTCGGCCACTACTTTATCACGCGAATCAAATTTCAGATTACCGCGATCGAAATCTTTGCTCAGCTGGGATGCTTCTTCACCCAGCGTCTGAGGCGGCTGCATCACCTGCGCGATGACGGCCTGCTGGATTTGGGCAAACTCATCCGGCTTCATGGCTCGCAGTTTAGCTTCCGCTTGCGGGAAGAAAGCCTGGTAACGCTGCCAGAGATAAGCGGGCTGTTTATCGCTGCTCTGCAGCAGGAAACCCAGCCCCCACTGGCGGCCAACGTTCATGGAGAAGGCAAAGACCGCGTAGCCAAGCTGCTCTTCTGTGCGCAGCTGATTGTAGAACCACGGCTGTATAATTTGTCCCAGAACGGCACTCTGCGCAGAGCTGGCAAATTCATCATAGCCCGTAGGAACAAACACGGCGGCCAGCGCGGAATCCGTGCTGTTACCTGCTTTTTCAAAAATCACATTCTGTTTTTTCTCAACCAGCACGTCCTGGTTACGGCACCACTCGTCGCCTTTTGAACCGAGCTGCTGACGTACGTTCTCTGCCAGCGTTTTGGCCTGGTCCTCGCTCATGTTGCCGACGATAAGAAACTCCGGACGCGTGTTAGTTTTCAGCGCGTCGCGGTAGGCCAACACCTCTTTTAATGTGATGGATGGCAGCAGCGCCCGGCGATCTTCACGCTGGAAATAAGGGATTTGCGACAGCATCTGCGCCGGCATAATCGCCTGATCGTACGCCTTGCCTTTCTCAGCGGAATCCATCATCTGCGCATACCAGGACTTCGCCTGCTCAAACTGCTCTTCCGTTGGCGTGTAGCTGAAATAGCCCTCCAGCAACGCCTGGAACAGCTGAGGCAGACGCTGGGTATAGCCGTTTGCATTGACCATCAGTCCGTTATTGGCGTTGGTAGAGAAGCTGATTCCACCCACCGCGGCCTGGTTGCTGAGCTGGTCAAGCGCGATACCGGCCAGATAGTCATTAAGCGCAAACATCACCTGATTTTTGGCGCTATCCATCGCTTTCGGGTTGCGAAGAACAACGCTGACATCGGCTTTTGGCTCGCTGGCGAAGTAGTGGCTTGGGGTGTACACCACGCGCAACGTTGGCTCATCAACAATAAGCTGCGGGTGTGGGTACGCTTTCGCGGTTTTAATCAGGGAGAAATCATCCGGGATGTAGGGATTCAGCTCCGGCAGCTTCAACGCGATCTCGCTGGCCTTTTTCTGCCAGTTTGCGAACGTTTGCTCACTGATTTTATCCACCTGGTAAGGGGCATCCACGAAATAGGCCGTTTTGTTATGCGGCTCGTTCGGGCTGATGTACCAGATGCGGGCATTCTGTGGGGTCATCATTGCCAGGCGCGCTTTTATCGCCTCAGCGTCGTACTGGTCGGCAATGTTGACCGCGTCCAGGGTATGTTCAACCGGCACGCGGATCATGGTATCCGCCAGCCACTCAACATAGTCCATGTCGCGGGTAATGGACGGATAGCGGAAATCGAGATCCAGCACGTGTGCCAGTTCGTCAAAGTAGCGTTTATCGACGCCTTTATCGCGCAGCAACGAGAGATAGCTGAAGATAGCCGCGACCACCTCATCACGGTGCGCCAGCCCTTTGTCGGTCAGGGTGGCGGAAATCGCCAGCACACCGCTGTTGCCGTTAACCACAGGATCGGAGTCGGCACGGATCCCTTCCACCAGCCCCTGCTTTTGCAGCCAGTCAGAAAGCGTTCCCGGGCTGCGGTTACCAATAAGATAGGTGACCAGTTCATCCGTTTTACTGCGGAACTGTGCGGTATTGTTATCAATGCGGAACTCAACGCGTAACACCTTGCGCGGCAGTGCGGGCACGTAGTGGATCACGATCCCTTTCTGCGCGTCGGTGACAACCGGTACGTTTATCTGCGGCAGGTCGATGTTTTTATTTGGTACCCGTCCAAAGGTCTGCGCCGCCATGGCAGCCAGTTCTGGCAACGGTTTGTTGCTGTAGATAACCGCTTTCATCAGGTTGGCGGAGTAGTATTTGTCGCGAAACGCATGCAGCGCATCAAGCACCGGGCTGTTTGGTTTGTCACTCAGCGTCTCGAGGTTCCCCCCGGAAAAACGGGATCCAGGGTGCGCCGGGTTGATGGTTTCGGCGCTCACCTGCGCCATGCGCATACCGTCTCGCGTACGGGCCAGGGTCAATTCAGCATTGACGGCATTACGTTCACGGTCAGCGTATTTTTTATCCAGCAGCGGTGCGGCAATGGCATCGGCGAGACGATCCACCGCCCCTTCCAGCGCATCATTTTCGACTTCCAGATAAAACGCCGTCCGATACGGTGCCGTACTGGCGTTGTGGCTGCCGCCATGCATTTTCAGAAATTCGGAGAGGCTATCAGGCTGGGGGTATTTTTTGGACCCCATCAGCGTCATATGTTCCAGATAGTGCGCAAGACCCGGGTGCTCTTCGGGATCTTCCAGCGACCCAACGGGTACCACGAGCGCCGAGAGGGATTTCACCGCCTGCGGATCGGAAACCAGCAGCACGGTCATCCCGTTATCAAGGCGGACAGCCTGATACTGACGGGTATCTTTTTCGCTCTTACGGATAGTTTCCTGAACGGGTTGCCAACCGGAGTCTGCCTGAGTGACGGGAGCCCAAAGGGCGACAAACAAAACAAACGCTTTGAACAAGGTGCTGCCTGGCATTAACGACCTCTTTATCACGGCTACATCATTAACAAACTTCGTGCTGGACACGCCAGCATCTCTTTCTTTCTGTACATCAGTCCGTGATAGCAGGTGCATCATAAATGAACACCCTTTACTGCGCAATTTTTATACAGCACTCAGGACTGATTAAATTTGAACAACGGTAACAGGTAACGTTGTGCCTCTTCCGTGATGGTCTCAAAGTATTCTGGCTCAAGCGTTCGCCATAACCGTTGATACCAGACATCATCGCCTTCACCACGGACCATCATGTTACCTTCCCAGGCCTGAACAAATTTACTCCGCGCTTTCTGCAGTGAAGCGTCATCCGTTAACATCGCATCATTCTGCGCGTCATAACAGGCTTTTATCCACGCCCCGCCACTTTCAGGCAGCAGCAGCAGCGGCTTGTTCATCCCCTGACGGTAACCTTCAATGTACAAGGACAAGTAATGTAATGCCTGCTCCGGCTCCATTGGCGGGAAACGCCACTCGCCCTCCTTGCGTACAAACATCCGGCTTTCACCCTGGTTACCGCCAGCACTGTAGACAAGATGTTCGAGCCAGAGTTGCAAACCCTGTGAAACGCTCAGCATGGAAGGCCGCCAGCGCAGCAGCCCGTCCGGTTGAACCTGCGTCAGCCAGCCCGTCAGCTGGATACCGTTGCAGTTGAGGTCGATTTCGAGGCTTGTTCCCGGCTGTCGGCATTCGATAACACGCTCGGCAAGCGCCTTCATCTCTGTGCACTGCGCCTCCCAGACGATCTCCCCAAACGCACCATACGGTAATTGCCCCGCAGCGCGATAGCGGCGGAACAGTTTGTCAGCATCTTCCTGCTCCACCAGCGCATTCAGCAGCTGGAGGTTTAACTGATAACGTTCCAGCCCTTCCAGCGTAAACGGTTCTGCGTCAGGAATTTCGCTCTCTTCCGAGCGGAAATTTACCTGCAATCGCTGCTGGAAGAAGGCGCGTACCGGATGCGCCCAAAAACGCTGCAGCTGTTCGAAGGTCAGGGTTTCAATGGGCCGCGCGTCGAGCTCCTGAATGAAATCACTGTGCGCCTTCCCCTCTTTTTTCGCCGCGGGCAGCCACTCCTGGGCATAGCTCTGCAATTCGCTGGCGACGTAGTTCATCGGGTCAAACGGCATACGGCTGTGACAACAGGTGATATGCGCTTTCACCCGCTGGTCGCTCTCATCGCAGTTACGTTCTTCATCCCCCGGCAGGTAGTGGCTCTGTCCGATATAGTCCACCAGTTCCTGCACCAGAACAGAGGGAAAACGCTCGCTGTTGTCCTGAATCGACCGACCGATATAACTGATGTAAAGCTTGTTCTGCGCGGAAATAAGCGCCTCAAGGAAGAGGTAGCGGTCATCATCACGACGGCTACGGTCGCCCCGCTTCGGTGCCGGGCTCATGAGATCAAAGCCCAGCGGCGGCAGGGCTCGCGGATAAACACCGTCATTCATACCAAGCAGACACACCACTTTGAAGGGAATGGAACGCATGGGCATCAGCGTGCAGATATTGATCGGCCCGGCAAGGAAGCGCTGGCTGATACGCTCCTGATCGAGGCGCAGGGTCAATTCGTCCCGCAGCAGCGAAAGCGGGATCGCTTCGTTATAGTGGGAGTTCACCCCCTCATCGACTATCGCCTGCCACTGTGTTTCAATCAGCGCCATTGCGGCTTCCGTGTCACTGTCCGGCAGGAAGAAATCATTGAGCAGTTCCCGGCAAACCGGCAGCCACTCCTCCAGCGGACGCGGCTGCATTAGCGCACGTCGCCAGCGGTTAAGCTGCATCAGCAGCGAGGCTAAATGCCCGACAAGCTCCGCGATGAGCCCGCTGGATTCATCATAAGGCAGGACCTCGTTCCACTCGCCCTGGCTGCTTTCCATGGCATACCCCAGCAGCATACGCGTCAGACCAAACTGCCAGGTGTGCTGCCCGGTAGGGGGAAGCTCAAACTCCTGTACGTTGTCGTCATCGATCCCCCAACGTACGCCAGACTCGTTTACCCACTGACGAAGGTAGCGTAACCCCTCTTCGTTAATGTTAAAACGAGCGGCCAGCACGGGGACATCGAGCAATGCCAGGACATCTTCGGAAATGAAGCGGCTGTCGGGCAGTGACAGCAGGGTAACGAATGCCTGCAAGGCCGGGTGAGACTGGCGAGCCCGACGGTCAGAGATGGCATAAGGCAGGTAGCGCTCTCCCGTCGCACTGCCGAAAACGGCCTGAATAAAGGGGCTGTAGCTGTCGATATCCGCCACCATCACCACGATATCACGCGGTGTCAGGTCAGGATCGTCCTGTAGCATGGCGAGCAACTGATCGTGCAGGACTTCGACTTCACGCTGCGCACTGTGGCAAACATGCACCGTGATACTGCGATCGTCGGGATCCAGTCTCCGCTTCGTGTCGCTGCGTTCAAATTCTTCGGCCGTCACGCCCATCACCGCGCGATTTTCCAGATCCAGAATATCGGACTGGATATTGTGCAGCAGGCTGTCCGGCGTGATTTCAACAAACGCATCCACGTCGCCTTCGCCTGACGAGGTGATATCAGAGAGCATATGAATGTAGTCCCGGCCCAGCTTGCCCCATGAGGCAAGCAGCGGGTTAGGCAGGTTCTGAATGCCCTGCTCATCAAAAAGCTGCGCGGCAGAGGCACTGTCTTTAAACAAGGGCACCGTGCGTTCTTCAAAGAGACGTCGCCGCTGGCGCGTCACAAGCCGCGAAAGCCACCGGTCATCCTGAATGTCGCCCCAGTAATGGCGGCAGGGGTTAGTAAACAGAATATGGATGTCGGTGTGTTTTCCGAGCGCTTTCAGCGCATCCAGATAGACGGGTGGCAAGGCGGAAATACCGCAGATAAATACGCGGGAGGGCAGCCGGGCCGGTCGGTCAGTGCTATTTTCCAGTATGGAGATGAACCGTTGGTAGAGGTTCGCACGGTGCCACTTGGGTTGACCCAGCTTTTCGGTATGCTCCACCAGCGCTTTCCACAGCGGCGCCTGCCAGACCTGCGCCTCCGGCAGACCTTCCACTAACTCACCCGCCTCCCAGCGAGTCAGCCATTCCGGACGATACACTAAATACTGGTCATAGAGATCCGCGGTACGTGATGCCAGCTGGAACAGCTTGCGTTTGTCGGTATCGTCATGCAGGTAGTGGCGCAGCATGGCAAACTCATCATGCGTGAGCATATCTGGCAAAAGCGCCATCAGCTTCCAGCTCATGCTCTGTTTGTTAAACGCGCTCTGCTCCGGGATGTCAGGCAACACGCGGACAAACATCTCCCAGATAAAGCTCGCGGGAAGCGGAAAATCGATATTCGCCGCGATGCCAAATTTACGGGAAAGCGACATCTGCAGCCATTGTGCCATACCGGTGCTCTGCACCAGCACCATTTCAGGCTCAAACGGATCGTCGAGCCGCTCGCGCTCAACGATAAATTCCATCAGCGCTTCCAGCACATCCAGACGATTTGAGTGGTAGACCCTTAACATAGACGCTCCCGACTACTGGCTAACCGGGCAATGCAGACGCGTCATCTCACCGCGTCGACCCAGAGGAGAAATAAGTGTAACCGTGATGCTGACACATCCAGACTGCGTTGTCTGCATCCGGTTTATCTGCCAGCCTGCTGGCAGCGCACCAGCATCCATCTGCGACTGCGTCCAGGCGATGTGCCAGAGCTGACGATACTGGCTAAACAGGGCAAAGCGGGAAGCCAGCGCCCGGTGATAGCCGGACAGCGCCGTTACGATCGCCACCAGCAGCATCATCGCCAGCAACACGTCGACCATGCTGAACCCCTTTTCATTCTTTACGGCAACCGACATAACGCACGCTCCTTTAGCGGGCAAAAATCACTCCAGCCATGAGGTAAAAAGCGTATGTGCCCGTTGACAATCTCCCCGCCACGCCAGAGCAACAGCTCTCCATCTCCAGCGATGAGTAACACCTGCGACTCATTCAGTACACGCAAACAAACACGTTGCGTTTGTCTCTGTTTGCACTGTACATCAGGCTGCAACGACCAGTGCTGAACGCGCCCCCACTCCAGCGCAGACTGCGCGGCTGCCTGCTGCTGGATGGCGCGGCTCTCGTCGCCAACCAGCATGGTAAATGTTATGAGTTGCTGGTTAAGGCCGGTCAGGATCAGTGTGCCTAACACCAGTAACAGCAGAACCAGCGTCAGTGAGGCAATCCCATTCTGGCGGTTCACAAGTTAAACCCCGTAACGCCATAGCGAACCTGGTAAGGGGCAGCGTGCTTATCATTCACCCCGCTGGCGGTCAACTCGAGATATAACGCTGGCGCAAATCCCGGGTGCTCATGTTTACGTACCACAAATGTATGGATCATAAGCCGGGCCGGGTCGGTAAGCTTCTCCCATCCTTTTCCTTCACACCCCGTCGCGCCACGCAGGGTTTCCAGCGCGCCTGATTCCAGACGAAACCCCGTACTTTCGTTATCCGATGCTGAGGTGTCCCAGGTGCCGTTACTGTTTGCATCCCACCGGACAATCACACAGCTTCCCTCCCTGCCGATGGTCAGGCTCTGCCCCTGACAATTACCCGCGCAATACCCCGCGCGCTGTAACTGCTTGCCAATCGCGAACAGGCGTTGCCAGATCTCTTCTTCACGCTCTTGCGCCCTGGATTGCAGCAAAACTGCCCGTTGCAGCTCCGGTAAAAAACGCGACGTGCTGAGTAACAGAATGCTGCTGATCGCCATTGCAATCAGCACCTCTGTGAGTGAGAAGCCGTGCTGGTTCATCGGCATGCATTTTCCCCTGTAACAGTGCACATCCTGATACGCCCTCCGTTTGAGACGACAATCATCCATTCTCCTGCCCTGCTCTGTACGCGTATCCGCCCTGCCCACGCCGTGTCCCTTAATCCATAGAATCCTAATGAAGGCGTAACCTCCCTTAGCACGACGTCAGGCCACAACGGTCTGAGCACATACGGGCTGTTGTTCTCACAGCCCTGCACCGCAGAGCTCATCAAACAGGCGCCTCTGTCGTCCTGCTGAAGCGTAATCAGGTGGTCACGGTTGTGACGATTGGCATCGTTTCGCAGAAACACCAGATAGTCGCGGACCTGACAGGCGACCTGCCACAACCTCTGCCGCTGTTGCCAGTTGTCCCAGCCGGCGAGCCCTGTCGCGCTGAGGATAATAACCAGCGAAATGGCAACCAGAGTTTCGATAAGCGTATAGCCGCGCTCTTTTTTCATGCCGGGAGTGTGGCGAAACGCCGTGAACATGACGAGCCGCAATTCGGGGTTTTACGAGGCGTTATCCAGAGAATGTTATCCGTTGCAGCGCGTTGCACGCCGACTGGATAACGCCTCGGGGAACAGAGTACAGACGAAAAAAAACCGGCGCGTAAATGCGCCGGTTATGTAACGATTTGCTGTATCAGATTGCGACAGGCGCTTTGATGCCCGGATGCGGGTCGTATCCCTCAATCTCGAAGTCGTCAAAGCGGTAATCGAAGATCGATTCCGGTTTACGTTTGATAATCAGCTTCGGCAGTGCACGCGGCTCACGGGTCAGCTGGAGATGCGTCTGTTCCATGTGGTTGCTGTACAGGTGCGTATCCCCACCGGTCCAGACAAAATCGCCCACTTCCAGATCGCACTGCTGGGCCATCATATGTACTAACAGCGCATAGCTGGCGATGTTAAACGGCAGGCCGAGGAAGACATCGCAAGAGCGCTGGTAAAGCTGGCAGGAGAGTTTGCCATCAGCCACATAGAACTGGAAGAACGCATGGCACGGTGCCAGCGCCATTTTATCCAGCTCACCCACGTTCCAGGCAGAAACGATAATACGGCGCGAGTCCGGGTCGTTTTTCAGCTGGTTCATCACGGTGGTAATCTGGTCAATATGGCGGCCATCAGGCGTTGGCCACGCACGCCACTGCTTGCCGTACACCGGGCCCAGATTGCCGTTTTCATCTGCCCATTCGTCCCAGATAGAGACATTGTTTTCGTGCAGATAGGCAACGTTGGTATCGCCTTGCAGGAACCAGAGCAGTTCATGAATGATCGAGCGCAGGTGGCAGCGCTTTGTCGTCACCAAGGGGAAGCCTTCTTGCAGGTTGAAGCGCATCTGGTGGCCAAAAATGGAGAGCGTGCCTGTTCCGGTACGGTCATTTTTCGGCGTGCCCTCGTCGAGCACTTTTTTCATCAATTCAAGATACTGTTTCATGGTTCCTCAGGAAAGTTGTTGCTGTGGACGACGACGATACGCCCAAATCATCATAATGGCACCTGCCACGATCATCGGAATGGAGAGGATTTGCCCCATGCTGATGTACTGTACCCACTCGCCGGTGAACTGCGCATCCGGCTGGCGGAAGAACTCAACGATGATACGGAACGCACCGTAGCCAATCAGGAACAGGCCGGAGACAGCCCCCATCGGGCGCGGTTTGCGGATAAACAGATTCAGGATGATAAACAGCACCACGCCTTCCAGCGCCAGTTCATAGAGCTGAGACATGTGACGCGGCAGAACGCCGTACGTATCAAAAATGGATTGCCATTCAGGATGAGACGGCAGCAGCGCCAGGTCTTCCGCGCGCGAGCCCGGGAACAGCATAGTAAAGGAAACGCTCGGGTCGACACGTCCCCACAGCTCGCCGTTAATGAAGTTGCCCAGACGACCAGCCCCCAGACCAAACGGAATCAATGGCGCGATAAAATCCGATACCTGGAAGAAGTTGCGTTTGGTGCGTTTGGCAAAAATCACCATCACCAGAATCACACCAATCAGGCCGCCATGGAAGGACATCCCCCCGTCCCAGACGCGGAACAGATAGAGCGGATCGTTGAGGAATACCGGGAGGTTATAGAACAGGACATAGCCAATACGCCCACCAAGGAACACACCGAGGAAGCCCGCGTAAAGCAGGTTTTCGACTTCGTTTTTGGTCCAGCCGCTGCCAGGACGACTGGCGCGACGGCCAGCAAGCCACATAGCAAAAATGAAGCCCACCAGGTACATCAGACCGTACCAGTGAAGCGAAACGGGTCCTACTGAGAAAATGACCGGATCAAATTCCGGAAAATGCAGATAACCACTGTTCATCTGTCACCACAAGATGTTGTTATTCCGCTGAAAGTGGACAGCGGTAAAGATGCGCCCCGGCAGTCAGCAGAGGCTCCAAAGTTGCGAATCATAGCACAAGGCGAACGCGGAGGATGCGCCAGAGATGTAAAAGATGTGTATAGAGGATGATATGGGATGTTGCCCTCTCCCACGGGGCAGAGGGATCCCCACAGAAAAATTACGCACGGACAGTTCCCTCTCCTCCTGGGAGAGGGCTGGGGTGAGGGGGAACATACAGCTCTGGTGGTCATTCTGAGAGCAGCGTTATTGCTTCTGTTTATGAATCATTGTGGATCCCTCAGCCTACAGGTAGAGAGATAAAAACTTCAGCGGCCACCGCGGATCAGGCCGCCCATGCCGCGTCGCTCCATAAACGCGGCGACCTGATGACGCACTTCTGTTGCCAGCTGCGCTTCAAGACTGCGCTCGGCCAGCTCGCGGGCATCCTCGATGTCAATATGGCGCAGCAGGTACTTCACACGTGCGACAGCGCGGCCGTTCATCGACAGATGGCGATACCCCAGGCCGATGAGGATCGCAACGCACATTGAATCCCCGGCCATTTCGCCACACAGCCGCAAATCGATACCGTATTGTTCCGCTTCACGGGC
This sequence comes from Enterobacter cloacae complex sp. 309I3, assembly GCF_050031595.1. Lineage (NCBI taxonomy): Bacteria > Pseudomonadati > Pseudomonadota > Gammaproteobacteria > Enterobacterales > Enterobacteriaceae > Enterobacter > Enterobacter cloacae complex sp. 309I3. The sequence continues at coordinate 3,979,177 of NZ_JBLGWI010000001.1, forward strand.
AATCATCGCCAGCGCCCGAATGATAGCCGGATGCAGGCTGTCATAAATACTGGCAACACGCGTGTTGTTACGATCGACGGCCAGAATATACTGCGTCAGATCGTTGGTCCCGACAGAGATAAAATCCACCCGGTTCGCCAGCTGCGGCAGCATGAAGACCATGGAAGGCACTTCGAGCATCACCCCGATCCGCGGTTTGGGGATCGCGTAACCGATCATCTCTTCTACTTCACGGCCTGCACGTTCGATCAACCGTCGCGCTTCGTCGATCTCATCAATGCTGGTGACCATAGGCAGTAAGATGCTGAGGTTCCCGGTCGCCGCATTCGCGCGCAGCATGGCGCGCACCTGGATCAGGAAGATCTCAGGCTGATCCAGCGTAATGCGGATCCCACGCCAGCCCAGGCACGGGTTTTCTTCACTGATTGGCATATACGGCAGCTGTTTATCCGCCCCAACGTCCAGGGTACGCAGGGTAACCGGCTTGTCGTTAAACATCTGCAACATGCCCTGATACTGTGCGACCTGCTCCTCTTCTGAGGGAAAGCCGCTTTGCAGCATGAACGGGATTTCAGTGCGATATAAGCCGATGCCATCAATGCGGCTGCCGAGCTTCTCTTCATGCTCGGGGCTTAACCCTGCGTTGAGCATAACTTTGATGCGCTCGCCGCTTTTGAGCTGTGCAGGCAGGTCGACGTCATCTTCCGCCAGCTTGCTTAATTCATTCTCTTCACTGATAAGGCGCTGGTATTCCTGGAGCAGGACCGGCTCAGGATCGACCAGGAGCTCACCGCGATAGCCATCCACCACCAGCGTGCGTCGGTGCAGCACCGAGGGCTGAATATCGGCCCCCATAACGGTGGGGATACCCAGGGCACGAACCATAATAGCCGCATGGGAGTTAGCTGCGCCATCGCGCACCACCACACCTGCCAGCCTGTCCTGCGGCAGCTCCGCCAGCGTGGTCGCGGACAGTTCATCGGCAACCAGCACAAAGCGTTTTGGCCAGGCATTCGGCCCCTGGATCGTGTCATCAAGGTGGAACAGCAGACGCTGACCGAGTGTACGTAAATCTCCCGCACGCTCTTTCAGGTAACCGTCTGTCAGTGCGGCAAATTGCTCCGCAAATTTTTCGATGACCTTTTTAACGGCCCATTCCGCTACGGCACCTTTATCAACCTCGGCAAAAAGCTCACGGCGCAGACGCGCATCGGAGAGCAGGTGCGAATAGAGGTCAAAAATGGCCGCCGTCTCTTTTTGCGCCCCGGCGGCAAAGCGTTTGCTGTAACGCCGAAATTCGTTGGCCGCCTCTTCCAGCGCCGCGGTGAGGCGCTCGCGCTCAAGCGCTTCATCCAGCGTTGAGGCTTCGTACACCTGTTCCATCAGCGGCAGGGTGGCGTCCATCCAGCCTTCAGCAATCGCCACGCCAGGCGAGGCCGGCAGCGCACGAATACGCGTGTGACGGTACTGCCCAAACAGGGCGGCAAGCTGAGACTGAGAGAGGATCGCAGCCATCTGCGTGGCTAGCGTCACGAGGAAAGACTCTTCGCTTTCGTCATACTGACGCAGTTCGCGCTGCTGAACGACCAGTACGCCAAGCAGTTGACGACGCTGGATGATCGGTACGCCCAGGAAGGCGCGGAAACGCTCTTCTTTTACGGAGGGAATGTATTTAAAGCTGGGGTGCTTTTGCGCGTCGGCAAGGTTGATGGGTTCAGCCAGTCGCCCCACCAGGCCTACGATACCTTCATCAAAGGCGAGCGTAACGGTACGACCGCGTGGTTTTTTTAAACCACGGGTCGCCATCAGGTAGTAGCAACGTCGGTCATGATCGGCCAGATACACCGAACAGACTTCTGTTTCCATCGCAAGACAGATGTCAGTGACCAGAATATTCAGCGCCTCGTTCAGACGAGGCGCACTGGCCACTTTCTCGACTATTTCTCGCAAGCGGGTGAGCATGATTTGCGTAGCTTAACCTCTTTTACGTCGCCAGGCAGGTGCGCTCTGCGGCTTAGGCGGGATCTCCTGAAGCTGCATGACAACACTTGCGAACTCTTTCATCACCCTACGGTAAACATCGCGTTTAAATGACACGACCTGACGAACAGGATACCAGTAACTCACCCAGCGCCAGCCATCAAACTCCGGCGTACTGCTGGTTTGCATATTGATATCTGAATCGTTGCCCACCAATTGCAACAGAAACCACTTCTGTTTCTGGCCGATACAAACCGGCTTTGTGTCCCAACGCACCAAACGTTTCGGTAACTTGTAACGCAACCAGTTGCGGGTCGAAGCCAGGATGCGAACATCTTTTCGGCTTAAACCGACCTCTTCAAACAGCTCCCGGTACATCGCTTGTTCTGGGGACTCCCCTGGGTTGATCCCGCCTTGCGGAAACTGCCAGGAGTGCTGACCATATCGCCGGGCCCACATCACCTGGCCCTGACGATTACAAATTACTATTCCTACGTTCGGGCGGTAGCCATCGTCATCAATCACCGGACTACCCCAAACTAAATCTGATATATGAATGATTGTTTCACACTACAGGGAGGCGGTAAACCACTCTCTTACAGGCCTGCAACCTAATAACATTTGAATAACTCACAAATATGCGCAGAGTTATAAACAGATAAGCGGCAACAAGGGCAATTTTATTCACCTTTTCTGTGGATATAGTTGTGAAGAAGTGTGGAATTACCGATGAACAACCTGAAGAGCCCTTCGCTACACCGTGTCACCCGCTGAAAACATTCCTATAATATTCATTTAATTAGCTCTATTTTTAGCGCCCCAGGAAGGAATTACGTGACGATCATCACACCTATGATCGTTATGCTGATGAAAGATCGAACAGCGTCGGTTTTATCCACAGATTGTGCCAATAAGTTAGGCACAATTTGTGTGAAAATTCGATTTTCGTCGCACGTCAAGGCTGTAAATTGAAACAGTAGTCAGGGTTATTCCCAGTTATCCCACTTTTCTGTGGATAACATGGTGTAAGATCCTGTTTATTGTCAGTGACCAGAATTGAACAACCCGTTTTTCGTTTCATAAAGAACGGTCTGGCATGACTAAAAAAACCTAAAAATCATGCACATGGCATATTCGTACAGAAAAAGTTAAACTCTATCCACAGGGGATAGTTTCTTAGTTTATTTTTTAATCAAAAGGTTGCCGTCATGCTTGCGCTTTCACCCATGCTTTCTCCGCCAACAAGCGAAGCCCAGTTGCTTGGGCAGGCGCAACGTCTGGCGGGCTTTTCGCTTGGCGAACTCGCAGCGATGGCAGGGTTGCCGATCCCAAAGGATCTGAAACGGGATAAGGGCTGGATCGGCATGTTGCTTGAACTGTGGCTGGGGGCAAGTGCGGGGAGTAAACCCGAGCAGGATTTTGCGGCTCTGGGCGTTGAGCTAAAAACCATTCCCATAGACCGTCTGGGAAAGCCCCTTGAAACCACCTTTGTCTGCGTGGCGCCGTTAACCGGGAATACCGGCGTGACGTGGGAAACCAGCCATGTTCGCCATAAACTCAAGCGTGTGCTCTGGGTTCCGGTTGAGGGTGAACGCCAGATCCCGCTGGCTGAACGCCGGGTAGGCGCGCCGCTGCTCTGGAGTCCCGATGAAGATGAAGAGCGGCAGCTAAGGCTGGACTGGGAAGAGCTGATGGATATGATCGTCCTTGGACAGGTAGAGCGCATCACGGCCCGACACGGAGAAGTTTTACAGCTGCGTCCGAAAGCGGCCAACAGCAAAGCCCTCACCGAGGCTATTGGCGCCAAGGGCGAACCGATACTCACGTTGCCGCGCGGCTTTTATCTCAAAAAGAACTTCACAGGTGCGCTGCTGGCTCGCCATTTCTTACTGAAAACATAGTTTTTTACTCATTTTGCGAACTATCAAACATAATCGACGGGGATTTAAGATTTTCCCCCTTTCTCCTTTCGATATATCAGGTTAATACTACACTATGATTTGATACGAGCCAGGTGAGGACGATAACGATGAAAAAATGGGCAGTGTTGATTTCAGCAGTGGGTTTAGCGTTTGCGGTATCGGGCTGTAGCAGCGATTACGTTATGGCGACGAAAGATGGCCGGATGATCCTGACCGACGGTAAACCTGAAGTCGACGATGATACTGGCCTGGTCAGCTACCATGACCAGCAGGGTAATAAAATGCAGATCAATCGCGACGAAGTTTCGCAGATTATCGAGCGATAAACAGATAAAGGTCAGTGGCTTGCTGGCCTTTTTGATTTTTTTCTTCCCCTTTTGCTTCCCCTCTGCCATGTTTATATTCCTTTGTCGGGAGGTTCCTGACGTGGTCTGTATTTCTAATGAAGGAAGCCGGCTATGCATTATCACCGTATCCCCCACAGCGCTCTGGAAATAAGCCAACTGGGGTTGGGCACGATGACATTTGGTGAACAAAACAGCGAAGCCGATGCCCATGCACAACTCGATTATGCCGTCAGCCAGGGCATTAACCTGATTGATGTTGCTGAGATGTACCCTGTACCGCCTCGTCCGGAAACGCAGGGGCTTACCGAAACCTACGTCGGCAACTGGCTCGCCAAACGCGGGAATCGCGAAAAGCTGGTTGTTGCGTCAAAAGTCAGCGGCCCCGCACGCAACAACGATGCCGGGATCCGTCCAAACCAGATCCTCGATCGCAAAAATATCCGCGCCGCGCTGGATGCCAGCCTGAAGCGCCTGCAAACCGACTATCTCGATCTCTATCAGGTTCACTGGCCGCAGCGCCCCACCAACTGCTTTGGAAAGCTGGGCTATAGCTGGAATGAGAGCGCCCCGGCCGTTACGCTACTGGAAACGCTGGAAGCCCTGGCCGAATGCCAGCGAGCGGGAAAAATCCGCTACATCGGTGTCTCTAACGAAACGGCCTTTGGCGTGATGCGCTATCTGCACCTGGCGGACAAACATGACCTGCCCCGCATCGTCACCATCCAGAACCCATACAGCCTGCTCAACCGCAGCTATGAAGTGGGTCTGGCCGAAGTGACGCAATACGAAGAGGTGGAATTGCTCGCCTATTCATGTCTGGGCTTTGGTACGTTGACAGGGAAATACCTGAACGGCGCGAAACCTGCCGGAGCGCGTAACACCTTGTTCAGCCGCTTTACCCGCTACAGCGGTGAGCAGACACAAAAAGCCGTGGCGGCCTATGTGGATATCGCGAAACGTCACGGTCTTGATCCAGCTCAGATGGCCCTGGCCTTCGTGCGTCGTCAGCCGTTTGTTGCCAGCACTCTGCTGGGCGCAACGACCATGGAACAGCTGAAAACGAATATCGAGAGTTTCCATCTGAATCTAAGTGAAGAGGTATTAGCAGAGATTGAAGCGGTGCATCAGGTATACACCTACCCGGCACCGTGATAAAAGCAAACGGCAACCTGGTTGCCGTTTTTAATGTTTGCGCCCTCTCCCGTAGGAGAAGGCCGTGGTGAGGGCGTCAGGCCGCTCTTATCAACGGCGACGCTGCCAGAGCCATAATCCGGTAATCGCCAGCGCAAACAGCGCACCGAATCCTACGCCAATCCCCACCACCGGCACACCGACTTTAACGGCCAGCGAATAGAGCCCCAGCATTAACAGCATCGCCAGGTTTTCACCGAGATTTTGCACTGCAATGGCATTCCCTGCGCCGACGGTCTGCTTGCCGCGTTCCTGCAACAGCGCATTGAGCGGCACAACGAAAAAGCCCCCCAGAATACCAATCAGGACAAGCAGCGCGTAGGCGGGTAGCAAGGCGTGCTGCAGCGAGAAGATAAGCACCACCACGCCAATCAGGATCCCCGCAGGCATGCAGCGTGCAACGGTCTCAAGCGTCACCAGCTTCGCCGCCGCGCCAGCCCCAACGACAATCCCAATCGCCACCATTGCGTTAAGATAAGTCGGTGTCGCATTGTCAGTAATCCCCAGCGCCACCGGCACCCACAGCACCAGCAGAAAACGCAGCGTGACGCCTGCGCCCCAGAACATGCTGGTGCCCATCAGGGAGAAGCGCGTTTCACCGTTACGCCATAGCACGCGGCAGGCGTTGAAGAAACTGCCTGTCATAGGCGTAAAGCGCCAGGATTGCCCCGGGCGAGCCACCGGCAATTTTGGAATAAACAGGTTGGCTACCACCGCCCCGCCATAAACTACTGCACACACGCTCAGCGCCGCCAGCACATGCCAGTCAGCCAGTACGCCCCCTGCGACAGAGCCGAGCAGGATCGCCGCAATGGTAGAGGACTCCATCAGCCCGTTGGCTTTCACCAGCTTATCGCCGGTCGTGAGTTCCCCCAGGATGCCATACTTCGCCGGGGAGTACGCCGCTGCGCCAATGCCCACCAGCGTGTAGCCGATAAACGGGTTAATACCAAAACAAATACTGGCGGCGCCCAGCAGTTTCAGGCCGTTCGCAAACATCATCACCCGGCCTTTCGGGAAGCTGTCCGCCACCTGTCCGACAAACGGAGCGAAAATAATGTAAGCACCCACAAACACCATCTGCAGGATGGGCTGGCTCCAGTCTGGATAAAACTCGGCCTTCAGCAATGCCAGGGTGGCAAACAGTAACGCATTGTCACCAAAGGCAGAGAGAAACTGGGCGGCAATGACCGCCATCATGCCCTTCGACCAGAGTGAAGTGTTAGTGTGTACTGACTCACGCATTTTGCTGTTCCGCCTCGTCAACCATACCCTTCAGGGTCACGAAATCAGGCTTCCCGCTGCCCAGCACCGGAAGCTGCTTCAGGTAACGAATATCGCGCGGTACCGCCAGCTCAGGAATGCCATGTTCACGCGCATGCTGTAGCAACCGGTCGCGTTTCAGTTCGCTGTCGGTGGTGAACAACACCAGTGCTTCGCCTTTGCTGGCATCGCTCTTCACAACCGTAGCATGCAGCTTGTCAGCGGATACCGCTGTCGCCAGTTGCTCAACCATCTCCAGCGAGACCATCTCACCCGCAATTTTGGCGAAGCGTTTTGCCCGGCCCTGGATCTGCACGAAGCCCTGTTCATCGAAACGGACAATATCTCCGGTGTCATACCAGCCCGTCTCACTCTCGCCATTGACGTTTTCCGCCGTCGGCACTTCCAGCACGCCCGGATTTTCCACGCGCAGATAACCGTTCATCACGTTTGGCCCCTTGAGTTGCAGACGGCCACCGTCCTCAATGCCAGGTACCGCCAGCAGACGCGCATCCATTCCCGGCAGAATACGGCCCACCGTCCCCGGCTTCGCCGCCATCGGCACGTTGATCGAGACCACCGGCGCGCATTCGGTAACGCCATAGCCTTCAAGAATGCGCAGACCAAACTTGTCCTGCCAAATCTGGCGCGTGCTCTCCTGCAGTTTTTCCGCCCCGGCCACCACATAGCGCACGCGGTAAAAGTCATACGGATTGGCAAAGCGCGCGTAATTACCGAGGAAGGTTGAGGTGCCAAACAGCACGGTGCAGTTACGGTCATACACCAGCTCCGGCACAATGCGATAATGGAGCGGGCTTGGGTAAAGGAACACTTCGGCACCGGTCAACAGCGGGGTAAAAAGCCCCACCGTCAGGCCAAAGGAGTGGAACAGCGGCAGCGCCGACATGAACCGGTCATTGGCGGTAAAGTCAGCAATACTTTTAATCTGCTCCACGTTTGCCAGAATGCTCTTGTGACTGTGAACCACCCCTTTCGGGTTTCCCTCTGAGCCAGAAGTAAAGAGGATAATGGCGTCATCTTCCGGCTGCTGTTTGACCTGGGCCAGACGCGGCATCAGCAGGTGAGCGAAAATCCACAGCTTGTCACCCGTCGTCACGTCCGCTTTCAGATCTTCCAGGAAGACCCAGCGTACCTGCGTCAGCTGCTCCGGCAGGTGCCACAGCTTGCCTTTGTCGAGGAACTGGCGCGAGGTGAAAACGGTATTGATTTGAGCCGCGGTGATGGCGCTGGTCAGCCCTTTTACGCCCGCCGTGTAGTTCATCATCGCCGGGATACGGCCCCGGGAAACCGCACCAAAAATCACCGCCGCGCTGATCCCGGCGTTAGGCAGCATCAGGCCAATCTTCTCGCCTTTCTGGCTATATTTCTCAAGAATACGTCCCACGAACAGGGTTTTGGTCAGCAGCTTGCGATAGGTGTCCGGGGTGAAGTTAATGTCTTCAATGCAGTTTTTCTTCGCGCCATAGCGGTACTGCGCCGACAGCAGAGATTCATAGAGCGTTTCGCGCGGGCGGACGGCCATCCGCGCTTCCATCATGATCTGGTGCAGCATTTCACCGGCGATTTTACGGCGGTCACGCGCACGCGGCGCGTCGGGCATCGGTAATGAGGTTGGCGGCAGAATATGCAGGGTGATTTTCGGGAACAGGCGCTGCTTCACTAACCCTTTCAGACGACTGAAATGGGTGAGCTCCGCCCCTTCAATACGCAGTGGCACAACGGTCGCTTTTGACTTCGCCGCCACAAACCCTGCCCCGTCGTAGATTTTCATCAGCGAGCCGGTGACCGAGATCCGCCCTTCCGGGAAAATCACCACCGGACGTCCCTGCTCAACCAGACGTACCAGATGTTTAATCATCATCGGTTTTGTCGGGTCGAGCGGCACAAAATCAATCAGCGGGGTGAGCCAGCGCATGTACCACTGCTGACTAATAGAGGTATAGACCGCAAACACCGGGCGCACAGGCAGAAACAGCGCCAGCAGGATGCCGTCGATAAAGGAAACATGGTTTGGTGTGATAAGTACACGCTCGCCGCGGAGCGCCGTTGCATCGCCCGTTAGACGGACGCGAAAGAGGATACGGAACAGTGTGCGAAAGAACCCAAAAAGCATCTCAACTCCCTTTGCCAGCCAGTGTGAAGGGTAAGTAAATGGTGGCAGATTACACGAGAAGTGGTACAGGAGCGACAGCAAAAATAGAGGCGAAAAAAAACCTGCGCATCCGCGCAGGTTGGTGCAAGAGATGAGTACGAAACCGTACTAAGAAATCTCACCAATCAATACCTCTGGGATCTCAACTTTATCAATGTCGTCTTCTTTCCCGCTATCGGACAATCGCAACAGCCTGAGGCAAAGTGTAACTAAAGGTTCAGATTGACATTATTCCGACATGTCTGGCCGTGTAACGATTACACCGCCGGGGTTGTGCTGCGTCACGTTTGTGGAGAGGGACAGCGCGCCCCCCTTGAATGCACGGCGCTTTTCCGCAACACTTATTGGCGTGTAAACGCTTACCCCCACTAAGAAGGTAATGAATGGCGACAATAAAGGATGTGGCCCGTCTGGCAGGTGTTTCCGTCGCGACCGTGTCGCGCGTGATCAACGACTCCCCAAAAGCCAGTGACGCATCACGCCAGGCGGTGCAAAACGCCATGGAATCTCTGAACTACCATCCTAATGCTAACGCCCGTGCGCTCGCTCAACAGTCAACCGAAACCATCGGGCTGGTTGTGGGTGATGTCTCTGACCCCTTTTTCGGCGCCATGGTGAAAGCGGTTGAGCAGGTTTCTTATCAGACCGGGAATTTTTTGCTGATCGGCAATGGCTATCACAATGAACAAAAAGAACGCCAGGCTATCGAGCAACTGATCCGCCACCGCTGCGCGGCGCTGGTTGTCCATGCCAAAATGATCCCCGACGCCGAACTCATTCATCTGATGAAGCAGATCCCCGGCATGGTGATCATCAACCGGATTATTCCCGGGTTTGAGAAACGCTGCGTGGCGCTCGACGACCGCTACGGTGCCTGGCTTGCCACCCGCCATCTGATTCAACAGGGTCACACCCGCATTGGTTATCTCTGCTCAAACCACCCCATTTCCGATGCCGAAGATCGCCTGCAGGGGTATTACGATGCCCTGCGCGAAAACGGTCTGCCGTGCAATGACCGGCTGGTGGCTTACGGTGAACCCGACGAGAGCGGCGGCGAACAGGCAATGACAGAGCTGTTAGGACGTGGAAGGAACTTCACCGCAGTCGCCAGCTATAACGACTCGATGGCAGCCGGAGCTATGGGGGTGTTAAATGACAACGGGATTGAGGTGCCGGGAGAAATTTCCCTTATTGGCTTCGATGATGTGCTGGTCTCCCGCTACGTGCGCCCTCGCCTGACCACCGTCCGCTACCCCATTATCACCATGGCCACGCAGGCGGCCGAGCTGGCGTTAGCACTCGCCGAGCAGCGTCAACCACCGGAAATCACCCACCTGTTTAGTCCAACGTTAGTGCGCCGTCACTCTGTTGGGGCACCCGCCGAAGCCCCGGACGAATAGCGATAGAGATGTACCGTTTTGTCCGGGTACTCCAGCGCATCGCCGATATACTGCCAGCCGTAACGTTCGTAGAAGTCACGACAGGCAGACCAGAGATGCAACGTGTCATACCCGGCCTGCGCGGCATAGTGGATAACATGCTTTTGCAGCAGCCCCGCCAGCCCCTTGCCTCGCGCCGCGTCATCCACATACAGGGCTGCCAGCCAGGGGCAAAGATCCTGTCGGGTGATCAGATCGCAGCGCCAGAGCCCTACGGTGCCCACAAGCTGTTCGTTCTCCAGGGCAATAAAGGTCAGCGGTAATGCGCCCGGCGTCTGGCTGTGCTCAACAATACTGTGGAAAAACGCCCGGGGCAGGCCGTCGCCAAAGGCCTGCCAGATCCAGTCGGTCACCTGCTCCGCATACTGCGGTTCGGCGTAGAGCGGCAGAATAGTCATACCAGCTTCCCCTGGAAAATAGGCACAGATTCAAAGAGATAGCCGTCAAAATCCGGCGCATCTTCGTCTGAGAGTTCAAGTAAGCTTTTTTTCACGTTTTCCAGATGCTGGAACATTGCCTGCCAGGCGCCCATGACGTCACGGCGGCGCAGCGCGGCCAGGATGGTTTGCCGGTCACCCAGCCATTTCAGGCGGTACGCGCGGCTGGCGATGTGGCCATTAAACTGCTGCCACAGCGGACTGCTGTCCATGTGATGCCAGATACTCTCCACCGTCGCCAGCAGCATCTGATTTTGCGTCGCGCCCGCAAGGACCAGATGGAACATCTTATTGTTGTCCTGACTATTATCGTCGGCGGCAATCGCGCGTTGCTCCTGCTCGATAATACGGCGCAGATTGTCGATGTCTGCACGGGTCGCCATTTTGGCGGCAAACGCGGCAATATTGCTTTCGAGGAGCTGACGGGCCTGTAAAATCTCAAACGGCCCCACGTCGCTATTGAGAAAACGCTCTTCTTCGTTTTCATGCTCTTCGGGGATGCGCATCACATAAACACCGGAGCCCTGGCGTATATCCACCGTGCCCTGCAACTCCAGCATCAGTAAGGCCTCGCGCACGATGGTGCGGCTTACGCCGTACTTCTCGGCAATATTGCGCTCAGGAGGAAGACGCGAACCTACGGGATAGTGCCCCTGGATAATCTGCGCCCGTAAATCCTCGCCAATTTCCTGGTACTGTTTTTTTTCCGGTAGGATGACAGCCTTATCCACGTTTTCACCTGTTTTTTCAGTTAATGCGCAGACCGGGCGTCCTCCCGGCCAGTTTGTGCGCTATTTTACCAGAACCGGCATGCTTTTCGCCTACTTCCATTCATCATCAACCTGAAGCGTGAGCCTCCGCGTATCGCGTAGCTGCCGGAACCAGGAGGCTGATTTTTTTGCTCGTCTGGCACGCTGGTTATCCAGATCGATCTCAATCAACCCGTAGCGGTTTTTAAACGCGTTCATCGGTGAGACGTTGTCGGTAAATGCCCACAGCATATAGCCATGGCAGTTCGCCCCCTCCTCCCGCGCCAGCAGCGTGTAGTAGAGGTGTTCGCTGATGAAATCGATGCGGTAAGTGTCGTCGATAATCCCATCGCGATTGCGAAATTGCGCTTCGTTTTCCACTCCCATTCCGCTTTCCGCCACGAACCAGTCGATATTGCGATAGTCTTTTTTAATCCGCATCGCCATGTCGTAAATAATGCGCGGGTAGATCTCCCAGCCGCGGGAGCGGTTCATTCGCCGCCCCGGCAGTTCAAACGGCTCGTAGTAGTATGCCGGGTGGAATGGCGTGTCCGGATGCCAGGCGCGGGAAGGTGCCTTCACACGGTGCGGGTAGTAGAGGTTAATCCCCAGTTCGTCGACGGTGTTATCCGCAATCAGCGCCAGCTCGTCCGCGGTGTACTCCCACTCAACCTGATGCTGCTCCAGCAGGGTAAAAAGCTCTGCGGGATAGCCCCCTTGGACCAGCGGGTCGAGGAAGAGACGGTTGTAGAACAGGTCATACATCTCAGCGGCCCGCACGTCATGCGGTGCGCGGGAGCGGGGATAGGTCACTTCAGGGTTGAGAATACAGCCCACAGAACCGCGATAGCCTTTCTCGCGAAACAGCTTCACCACCTTTGCCGTCGCCAGCACCTTATGGTGATTCCACTGCATCCACGTGCCGGTGTTCTGCTCATACGGCCAACGCAGCGCGTCCAGATAGACGCGGGTCTGGACGACAATCGGCTCGTTGAAGGTAAACCAGCGGGTCACTTTACCGTGGTAGCGTGCAAAGACCTTTTCCGCATAGCGGACAAACAGCTCAACCACATGCTTTGACGCCCAGCCGCCGTAGGTATCCAGCAGCACGCCCGGCAGTTCGTAATGTTCGAGGCAGATCATCGGCTCAATGCCCTGACGGTGCATCTCATCGAACAGCGCGTCGTAGTAGGCAGCGTACTCTTCATCCACCGTCGCGTTTTCGTAGTCGGTTAAAAAGCGTGACCAGTTGATCGAGGTGCGGTAGTGCGTCAGCCCCGCCTGCTTCATCAGGGCCACATCCTCGCGAAAACGGTTGATAAAATCGGTCGCCACCGCCGGGCCATAGCCGTTGTGCCAGACGTGACGGTCATTCTTGTACCAGAGATCGATCCATGAATCCTGCCCCGGCTTTTTACCGCTCCAGCCTTCGGTCTGCCAGGCCGATGCGGCCGCGCCGAGAATAAAATCCTGCGGTATGGCTATCTGTTTTGTGCTCATCGCATCCTCACGGGTTGTCAGTGGCCTGCTGCAGCGCGGCCTGCTCTGCGCGGCGTGAAGCGATTTTCACAAACGGCAGATAGATAATCACCGCCGTCACAATGCAGATGAGCTGGGTGATCACCGCCCCCATCGAACCTGCCGTAGAGAGCCAGGCGTTGATCAGCGGCGGCGTCGTCCACGGCACCATCACCACCGCTTTACCGGCAAACCCGGTCACGGTGGCGAAGTAGCCGATGGAGCCCGTCACCAGTGGAGTGATAATGAAGGGAATGGCGAGGATCGGGTTAAGCATGATTGGCATACCGAAGATCACCGGCTCGTTGATATTAAAAATCCCCGGGCCGATGGAAAGCTTGGCGATCTCTTTCATCTCTTTGCGTTTGGTGGCAATCATCACCGCGATCAGCAGGCCGATAGTCAGGCCCGAACCACCAATGCTCATATATACATCCCAGAACGGCATGGTGATGATGTTCGGCACCTCTTTACCCTGCTCAAACGCGCTCATGTTGACGGTGATCGCCCCCAGCAGCAGCGGCTCGCGGATCGGCTTGATCATCTGGTTGCCGTGGATACCAATCACCCAGAAAAGCTGTGCAACGAACATCAGCAGCAGGATCCCAGGCAGACTTTGCACCACCCGCTCCAGCGGCTGTTGCACCACCTGATACACCGCGTCGTAGAGATACATCCCGGTGATCTGATGAAACACAAACCCCAGCGTGGCAATGGCAGTGGTGGTAATAATCGCCGGGATCAGCGCGGAGAACGACGCGGCCACGTTAGGCGGCACGGTGTCTGGCATTCGGATCTTCAGCCCCGGGCGGTTCTCCAGCCAGCAGTAGATTTCAACGGACAGAATGGCGATAAACATGCCGAGGAACAGGCTGCGGGTATCTGAGAACTGGCGCAGCAGCACATCTTTCACCACGTGCATTTCGCCATCCACCAGCATCTCCACGGTGGTGGGCGTCACGCAAATAAAACAGATCACCGCCAGCAGCCCCGGGAAAAGGGATTTGATACCGTTGACGCGCCCCAGCTCAATGCCAATCAGGAATACCGCACCAATGTTAAGGAAGTTCAGCGTGGCGTAATTCAGCGCGCTGGTGATCGGCTTTAGCGCGGCGAGGAACGACAGCGACGAGAAGCTCGCCAGGCCGTTTTTCGGATCCAGCACCATATTGGAGATCAGCACAGAGAACGCCCCAACGATGATGACCGGCATTAAGGTAATGAAAGCTGACTTGATCGCCATGATATAGCGATAACTGTTGAATTTAGTGGCGAAACTGCCCAGAGCGTCGATCAGTTTTTCCTGCAATGCCATAGGGTATTACCTCAGTAAAAGGGCTTTTATTGAATAAGGTGTACAGCCGGATACTATTGGCATACCAAAAATAGCTTTATGAAGGTAATGGTTCTGTGATTAAGCTCTCAACACCACCAGCGGTATTCCAGATCGTGATTTATGACCAATTTGGTATACCAATTGCAGCAATTTCTTCGGTTATGTTGGATCGTTACTGAAAAGCGTGATCGTGATGGGCGTTTTGCCCTTCCCGCGTCGCTTATGCGCCGGATGGTCTGTGTTAAACTGCAGATCGTTACGTGGAATCAGGAATGTCTAATGGCAACAATGCTGGATGTCTCACTGCGCGCAGGTGTATCAAAAGCCACGGTATCACGCGTGCTGAACGGCACAGGTCAGGTCAAAGAGAGCACGCGTCAGCAGGTGTTCGCGGCAATGGAAGAGCTGGGGTATCGCCCGAATTTTCTCGCGCGTTCGCTGGCTAACCAGACCAGCAACAGCATTGGTCTGGTGGTCTCGACCTTCGATGGCTTTTACTTTGGCCGCCTCCTTCAGCAGGCCTCCCGGCAGACCGAAACGCACGGGAAGCAGCTGATCGTCACCGACGGTCATGACGCGCCGGAACAGGAAGAACAGGCGGTACAGATGCTGGCCGATCGCAAGTGTGACGCCATTGTGCTCTACACGCGCTACATGAGCGAAAAAGCGATCATGAAGTTGATCCACTCCGTGCAAACCCCGCTGGTGGTCATCAACCGGGAAGTCAGCCAGGCTCCCGATCGCTGCGTCTTCTTCGAACAGCAGGATGCCGCCTTTAAGGCCGTGGATTACCTGATAAACCAGGGCCACCGGGAGATCGCCTGTATTACCGTCCCTATCCACACCCCTACCGGTAAAGCCCGCCTGATGGGCTACCGTAAAGCGCTGGAAAAGCACGGCATTCGTCTGGATGAGCGGCGGATTAAGTACGGCGATGCGGGCATGACGCGGGGGTATGAACTGTGCAGGGAGTTGATTGCTGACGGTGTGCCGTTTAGCGCCCTGTTTGCCTGTAACGATGATATGGCGCTGGGAGCCTCCAAAGCCTTGCACCAGGCAGGGCTGAAGATCCCGCAGGATATTTCACTGTTTGGCTTTGACGATGCGCCCAGCGCAAAATGGCTGGAGCCTGCGCTCTCATCGGTCTATCTGCCGATAGATAATATGATTGTCACGGCCATCGACCAGGCGATCCGGCTGGCAAAAAACCAGCCGGTAGAAGCGATCCCGCCGTTTACCGGTACGCTGGTACTACGCGACTCGGTAACCACGGGGCCATATTTTACTCAGACGAGTTCCAGCGCCAGCAGCTCCTGAATGGTCTGGCGGCGACGGATCAGCCGCGCCTTGCCGTTATCAAACAGCACTTCCGGCAGCAGCGGGCGGCTATTGTAGTTAGAAGACATCGACGCCCCATAAGCGCCGGTATCGTGCAGCACCAGATAATCCCCGGGTTTCACCTCCGGCAGCGCGCGGGTTTCTACTTTACCCCCTTCCTGCTGGGTAAAGACATCGCCCGATTCACACAGCGGGCCTGCGACAACCGTATCAATACGTGGGGCGTCGGTTAAATCGCTGCCATCGGCGGCGAGCGCTGAAATATGGTGGTAGCTGCCATACATGGACGGACGCATCAGGTCATTAAAGCCCGCATCAATCAGCACGAAGTGGCGCGATCCCATCTCTTTCACGCTACGCACCTGAGCAACCAGCACGCCAGATTCCGCCACCAGGAAACGACCCGGTTCAATTTCGAGCTTCACCGGATGCCCCACATGCGCGGCAACTTTGTCGCGGGCGGCGCTCCACAGGCCGTAATAGTGATCGGTATCGATCGCCTCTTCCCCTTCACGATAAGGAATCGAAAGGCCACCACCGGCGGAAATCGCCTCCAGATCCTGCCCGAAGTCGATAACCTGACGCACCATCGCGCCGCACACCTGTTCCAGGTGACCGTAATCCACGCCCGAACCAATGTGCATATGAATGCCCACCAGCTTCAGGTTGTAACGCTGTAATACCTCCAGGGCGGCTGGCATATCGGCATACCAGATGCCGTGTTTACTGTTTTCACCGCCAGTGTTGGTTTTCTGGCTGTGACCATGGCCAAAACCGGGGTTCACACGTAGCCAGACGCGGTGGCCGGGAGAAACCTGTCCAAGCTGTTCCAGCATATCCACAGACCCGGCATTAACCGGGATCTGCAGTTCATGCACGCGGGCAAGCGTCGCGTCGTCGATCAGATCCGCAGTAAAGACAATTGCGTCAGGATCGGTTTTTGGATCGTAACCAGCCGCCAGCGCGCGCTCGATTTCCCCCAGCGACACGGAGTCAACCTTCACGCCCTGCTCGCGCATCAGGCGCAGGATATGGATATTGGAACACGCCTTCTGGGCAAAACGCACCACGTCAAACTGATGCAGCGCGGCAATCTTCTCGCGAACGATTTGCGCATCGTAGACCCATACCGGGCAGCCAAACTCGGCAGGCAGGCGCAGCAGGTTGTCGGCATTTAAATCGGTGTCAGTCTGGTTAAGCGGGCGTGGCATGGTCTTCTCCGGGTGGTCATCTTTTTTATGATTACGCCACAGCAGAAAGAGAATAAAAAATATCGTTTTATCGCGAGTCTATGCAAAAATGATATGGATAGTTCTTCGCTTTCAGGTGCCCTATGCCCGCCGTCAACTTACGCCATATTGAGATTTTTCACGCCGTGATGACCGCCGGCAACCTCACCGAAGCCGCGCAGATGCTGCACACCTCGCAGCCTACGGTAAGCCGCGAGCTGGCACGGTTCGAGAAAGTGCTGGGACTGAAACTGTTTGAACGCACCCGGGGCCGGCTGCACCCAACGGTACAAGGGCTGCGTCTGTTCGAGGAAGTGCAGCGCTCGTGGTATGGGCTGGACAGAATTGTCAGTGCGGCGGAAAGCCTGCGCGAGTTTCGTCAGGGCGAACTGTCGATTGTCTGCCTGCCCGTCTTTTCACAATCCTTTTTACCGACGCTGCTGCAGCCTTTTCTGGCCCGCTATCCGGAGGTCAGTCTCACTATCGTGCCGCAGGAATCTCCGCTGCTGGAAGAGTGGCTTTCAGCGCAGCGTCACGACCTGGGGTTAACCGAAACCCTCACCACCCCTGCAGGTACGGAGCGCACGGAACTGCTCACGCTGGATGAGGTTTGCGTGCTTCCTGCCGGGCACCGGCTTGCCAGTAAAGCAATGCTGACCCCCGCTGATTTCCACGGGGAAAATTACATTAGCCTGTCGCAGACCGACAGCTACCGACAACTGCTGGACACGCTGTTTGCCGAACATCAGGTAAAACGCCGGATGGTGGTGGAAACACACAGCGCGGCCTCAATATGCGCAATGGTACGTGCCGGGGTAGGCGTAGCCGTGGTTAACCCGCTTACAGCGCTGGACTTCGCCGGGAGCGAGATTGTGATTCGCCCGTTTAGCCTCTCCGTCCCGTTTACCGTCAGCCTGATCCGCCCCCTGCATCGCCCGGCGTCGGCACTGGTTGACGCCTTTACCGGGCATTTGATTGAGCATGCGCGTCAGGTGGCGCTTCGCTTACCTGATCTGCAAAATCCGTTATGACAGCATAAACTCCACCGCATCAGCAGCGTGAATGGCGGCAGTGTCGAATACCGGGATCGGGCTTCGCTCAGCCGGTACCAGCAGGCCGATCTCGGTACAGCCGAAGATCACCCCTTCAGCCCCCTGCCGGGCAAGTTGTTCAATCACGCTGACGTAATACGTCCGGGAAGACTCACTGAAGGTGCCGAGGCAAAGCTCATCAAAAATAATCTTATTAATGCGCACCCGGTCGGCGTCATCCGGGATCAGGCTTTCGATACCGAACTCACTGCTCAACCGGCCACGGTAAAAATCCTGCTCCATGGTGTAGCGCGTTCCCAGTAGCGCCACGCGACGCATCCCCGCCGCGCCAATCGCGCGCCCGGTCGCATCCGCAATATGCAAAAACGGCAGCGGGCAACGCGCTTCAATGTGCGAAGCAACTTTATGCATCGTGTTGGTACAGAGCAAAATCCCTTCGGCACCGGCACGCTGAAGCCCGAGTGCCGCCTGCGCCAGTATCTCTCCGGCTTTGTCCCATTCACCGCTCGACTGGCACGCTTCAATCTCATGGAAGTCCACGCTGTGCAGCAGCAAACTGGCAGAATGCAGTCCCCCGAGGCGCTGCTTCACCCCTTCATTAATTAAACGATAGTAGGGAATGGTCGATTCCCAGCTCATGCCACCCAGCAGGCCGATTGTTTTCATTATCCCTCCTTCTCTGTTTATCTCAGTGAAGCAAACTTGTGATCGCGTTTCCAGTTCTTTGTCGCGCCGTTTCTTTTTAAAAAGAGGTGATGTAAATTAAATGAAACAATATTTCATTTTATAATGAGGGAAGGCATGTTTATTTTCCACAACGAGACCACGCTTGACGATCTGGGTAACGGCGTAACCCGTCGGATCCTGGCCCACAGCGGTAAGATGATGGCGGTTGAAGTGAATTTCGCCCAGGGCGCTATTGGCCCGATGCATAGCCATCCGCATGAACAGCTAACCTATGTGCTGTCCGGTGAGTTCGAATTCACCATTGGTGAAGAGAAGCATATTGTCAGGGCCGGCGATACGCTCTACAAAGCGCCGCATGTCATGCACGGCTGCGTATGTCTTCAACCCGGCACCCTGCTGGATACCTTTACCCCCGTACGGGAAGATTTTTTGCAATAAAAAAGGGCGCTGATTTCAGCGCCCTTTCTCTCTGCGTCAGTTATTCCGCTACCGGCTCTGGCAGCGGGTTACGGCTAAGCATCGCTTCACGAAGCAGTACGCTACCGCAGGCGAACAGCCCACCCAGAATCCCCGCCAGCATGACAATCAGCGCTTTCCCCGGGCCATCTTTTTTCACCGGCATGGAAGGTGAAAGCTGATACTTGAAGGGTTCCAGTTTAACGTCTTCAACGGAGAGTTTTTTCAGCTGCGCCAGATAATATTCACGGTTCTGGAAGTCTGCATTCAGCTCAGACACATCCTTAAGATTTTTCTCAATCTGCAATTTCTGCGCGATACCGTCAGCGCCCAGGGCAACGGAGTAATCCGGATCGTCTTTTACGGCCTGTCCGTTGCTGTAGACAGGTTTCTTAATACCCGCCGCGTTAGCCACTTCCAGCGAATAGTTAAGACGCTGCAGATTGGTGTTGTGAATATTGGTCAGACGCACCCGATCCAGATCCAGCTGCTGCTCTACCACCTTCGTTTTCAGGGCGAGCTGGTTACGGATATTCAGCATGATCTCTTGCTCGACAATCGCGGCAATATACTTGATATACCCTTCCAGAACGGTTTGCGCATCTCCCGCCGTGGGGGCGGTGAAGCTGAGCGTCCAGGAGACGTAAGGCGCTTTATCTGCGTCTTTTACCTGAGTGTTATCAATCGCTTTCATCTTCTCAGAGATATTGACCACCGCACGATGCAGCTCCAGCGGATCCACGTTTGTCCCCTCAAGCTGTGACATAACGTAAGGGGAGGATTTCATATACTCTTCAAGCAATGACTGCGACTGAAACTTTTTGATAAACAGTCCAAACACTTCATCACGGGACACTTTTACGTCCACATCCAGAACCTGTAGTGCCACCATCATCTGGCGCAGCGGGTTCCACTGCGTCTGTTCGGCAGGCGTGATCACCGCTTTACTGGTCCATTTCTGCGGCAGTAAAAAGGCAATCGCCAGTCCGGCCAGCGCAAACGCGAACGCAATTGCGATGATGCGTTTTTTGGCGGCAAGCAGGATGTCTAACAGCCCCAAAAGGTCGATTTCTTTAGTGCTGACAGCCGGGGTGGCATAAGAAGGAAAATCGAGGTCCGTGTTTTTTTTGAAATCCATCGCTGACATAGACGTTCTTCTGTTAAGAGTGCAGGTAATTTCTGCCTCGTGAGTTCAAGTGGTCCGATGATACAAGAAAGTAAGAATAATCTGAACGCGATATTGATCTATCTGTGTACTGGCTATCAAAGTTGGTAGTTAGTACCTTTCCGGTATTATTGTTATTAATCATCCGCTTTTCTTTCTGCTTACATGCAAGACCTGCCTTGATCGCCAGAAATAGCGGCAAAATGCCACCCTCCTCACTTTATTGAAACAGCGTTTCGATGCTGATCACATTTCCATCATTAAGCGAATGACGCGGGAAAAAATAGCCATAATATAAAATAAAACACTGTTTTATTATTCGAAAACTACGGTTCGGATGTCATGAAACTCATACCGTCATTTCACCCACTGATTGCCAGGTAGGTCTGTATGAATGAAAACAAGCTGCTGGGGCTCGCATGGATATCACCCTACATTATTGGGTTGATACTCTTTACGGCTTTCCCCTTCGTCTCATCGTTTTTCCTCAGTTTTACGGATTACGATTTGATGAGCCCACCGGTGTTTAACGGTATCGAAAACTATCGCTATATGTTTACTGAAGACACGCTCTTCTGGACATCAATGGGTGTCACGTTCGCGTATGTATTTTTGACCATTCCGCTGAAGCTCGCGTTTGCATTAGGGATTGCGTTTGTTCTCAACTTCAAATTACGCGGGATCGGCTTTTTCCGTACCGCTTACTATATTCCGTCGATCCTCGGCAGCTCCGTGGCGATTGCTGTGTTGTGGCGCGCCTTATTTGCGATAGATGGTCTGCTGAACAGCTTTATTGGCGTATTTGGCTTCGACCCGGTGAACTGGCTGGGTGAGCCCTCTCTGGCGCTGATGTCCGTGACCCTGCTGCGCGTCTGGCAGTTCGGCTCCGCGATGGTCATCTTCCTGGCGGCGCTGCAAAACGTTCCGCAGTCTCAGTATGAAGCGGCAATGATCGACGGCGCGTCCAGATGGCAAATGTTCATGAAAGTGACCGTGCCGCTGATTACGCCGGTGATTTTCTTCAACTTCATCATGCAAACCACTCAGGCATTCCAGGAATTTACCGGGCCGTACGTCATTACCGGCGGCGGGCCAACCTACTCGACCTATCTGTTCTCGCTCTACATCTACGACACGGCGTTCAAATATTTCGATATGGGTTATGGCGCGGCGCTGGCGTGGATCCTGTTCCTGGTGGTGGCCGTCTTTGCCGGTATCGCCTTTAAGTCGTCGAAATACTGGGTGTTCTACTCCGCCGATAAAGGAGGCAAAAATGGCTGATATTCAACACCTTTCCGCGGCAAGAAGCGTCGCCGAACGCGAGGTTGCCCGTACGCAGCGCAGAGAGAAAATCAACGCCACCGTTCGCTATACGATCCTGCTGTTTGTCGGCCTGCTGATGCTCTACCCGCTGGTGTGGATGTTCTCAGCGTCGTTCAAACCGAACCACGAGATCTTCACTACCCTGAGCCTGTGGCCGGCGCATGCCACCTGGGACGGGTTTATCAACGGCTGGAAGACCGGGACCGAGTACACCTTCGGCCATTACATGCTGAACACCTTTAAGTATGTGATCCCCAAAGTGATCCTGACCATTATCTCCTCCACCATTGTGGCGTATGGTTTTGCCCGCTTTGAGATCCCGTGGAAAAAATTCTGGTTCGCCACGCTCATCACTACCATGCTGCTGCCCAGCACCGTGCTGTTGATTCCGCAGTACCTGATGTTCCGTGAAATGGGCATGTTGAACAGCTACATGCCGCTGTACCTGCCGCTGGCCTTCGCCACGCAGGGGTTCTTCGTCTTTATGCTGATCCAGTTCCTGCGCGGCGTGCCGCGTGACATGGAAGAGGCGGCGCAAATCGACGGCTGTAACTCCCTTCAGGTGCTGTGGTACGTGGTGGTGCCGATCCTGAAACCGGCCATTATCTCCGTCGCCCTGTTCCAGTTCATGTGGTCAATGAATGACTTTATCGGGCCGCTGATTTACGTCTACAGCGTGGATAAATACCCGATTGCATTAGCGCTGAAAATGTCCATCGACGTTACCGAAGGTGCGCCGTGGAACGAAATTCTGGCGATGGCGAGCATCTCCATTCTGCCATCCATCATTGTGTTCTTCCTGGCCCAACGCTACTTCGTGCAGGGCGTCTCCAGCAGCGGAATTAAAGGTTAAGAGGGAAATATCATGGCTGAAGTTGTCTTCAATAAACTGGAAAAGGTTTACTCCAACGGCTTCAAAGCCGTACATGCTATCGACCTGAAGATCGCCGAGGGGGAGTTTATGGTGATCGTCGGTCCATCCGGCTGTGCCAAGTCCACCACCCTTCGCATGCTGGCGGGGCTGGAAACCATCAGCGGCGGTGAAGTGCGGATCGGCGATAAGATCGTGAACAACCTCGCACCGAAGGAGCGCGGCATTGCGATGGTGTTCCAGAACTACGCGCTCTACCCGCACATGACGGTGCGCGAAAATCTGGCCTTTGGTCTGAAGCTGAGCAAACTGCCGAAAGAGCAAATTGAGTCGCAGGTAAACGAAGCGGCCAAAATCCTGGAGCTGGAGTCGCTGCTTGACCGCCTGCCGCGTCAGCTTTCCGGTGGACAGGCCCAGCGCGTCGCGGTTGGCCGCGCGATTGTGAAAAAGCCGGACGTGTTTCTCTTTGACGAACCGCTGTCAAACCTTGATGCCAAGCTCCGTGCCTCGATGCGTATTCGTATTTCAGATCTGCATAAGCAGCTGAAGCAGTCCGGTAAACCGGCCACCACCGTCTACGTCACGCATGACCAGACCGAAGCGATGACCATGGGCGACCGTATCTGTGTAATGAAGCTGGGCCACATCATGCAGGTCGATACCCCGGATAATCTTTACCACAAGCCCAACAACATGTTCGTCGCAGGATTCATCGGTGCACCGGAGATGAACATTCGTAAAAGCCAGTTGGTGGAAAAAGCCGGGCAACTGCACATCACCCTCGGCAATGAAACCATGCCGCTCAATGCGCAAACGCAGGAAAAAGTCGCTGCTTACGCCGGTCAGGACGTGTTCTACGGCGTGCGTCCGGAATTTGTGTCGATCTCAGACTCGCCTTTCCCGGATGGGTGCAGCGGCGAAATGGTGCGCGTGGAGAACATGGGCCACGAATTCTTTGTGTACCTCAAGGTAGCAGACAACGAACTGACCGCCAGAATCCCTTCGGAAGAGGCTAAGCCGATGATCGCTAAAGGGCTTAACCGCAAAGTCTATTTCCGCTTCGACATGAATAAGTGCCATATTTTTGACGCAAAAACTGAACTGAACCTCTCTCTCTGATGGAGCAAGAAAAATGAAAAATGTGCTTTTAAGCGCAGCAATCTCCGCGACCCTGGGCCTTACTGCTTTGCCATCGATGGCGCAAAATACCGATTTACGTATGTCCTGGTGGGGCGGTAATGGCCGTCACCAGGTGACGCTGAAAGCGTTAGAAGAGTTCCATAAACAGAACCCGGACATTAACGTTAAGGCGGAATACACCGGCTGGGACGGCCATCTTTCCCGTCTGACCACCCAGATCGCAGGCGGCACAGAGCCGGATGTGATGCAAACCAACTGGAACTGGCTGCCGATCTTCTCGAAAACCGGCGACGGCTTTTACGATCTGAACAAAATGAAGGACGTGATAGATCTAAGCCAGTTTGATGCCAAAGAGCTCCAGTCCACAACGGTCAACGGCAAGCTGAACGGGATCCCAATCTCCGTGACCGCGCGCGTCTTCTACTTTAACGACGAAACGTGGAAAAAAGCGGGCATCAAGTACCCAAAAACCTGGGACGAACTGATGGCCGCCGGTAAAACCTTCGAAAGCAAGCTCGGCAAGCAGTATTATCCTGTCATACTGGAACACCAGGACACGCTGGCGCTGCTGAATTCTTACATGGTTCAGAAATACAACATCCCTGCCGTGGACGAGAAAACCAAAAAATTCACCTACAGCAAGGCGCAATGGGTGGAGTTCTTCCAGACCTACAAAAAACTGATTGATAGCCATGTGATGCCGGACACCAAATACTATGCGTCGTTTGGCAAGAGCAACATGTATGAGATGAAGCCGTGGATCCAGGGGGAATGGGGCGGCACCTATATGTGGAACTCCACCATCAATAAATACTCCGATAACCTCAAGCCACCGGCAAAACTGGTGCTGGGCAGTTACCCGATGCTGCCGGGTGCCACGGATGCGGGCCTGTTCTTCAAACCGGCACAGATGCTGTCGATCGGTAAATCGACCAAAAACCCGGAAGCGGCGGCAAAGCTGATTAACTTCCTGCTGAACAGTAAAGAGGGCGTGGAGACGCTGGGCCTGGAGCGTGGCGTACCGCTGAGCAAAGTGGCGGTTCAGTACCTGACTGAAGCCGGTACCATTAAAGAAAACGACCCGTCGGTTGCAGGCCTGCGTCTGGCGCAGTCGCTGCCTGCAAAACTCAGCGTGTCCCCTTACTTTGACGATCCGCAGATTGTGGCGCAGTTCGGCACCTCGCTGCAGTATATCGACTATGGTCAGAAATCGGTGGAAGAGACCGCTGCAGATTTCCAGCGTCAGGCTGAGCGTATTTTGAAGCGGGCGATGCGTTAAAAGTCGACGCCTTACCGGGCCGACAAGGTATTGTAGGCCCGGTAAGCGAAGCGCCACCGGGCAATAACATTACACGCCAATATTACGTAATTTCTCCCCGCTCATCAGCTTGCGTTCAATATGCTCCAGCGTCACGCCTTTGGTTTCAGGAATCAGCCAGAAGGTCACCCCGATAAACACCACGTTCAGTACCGTGTAGAGCCAGAACGTCCCTGCTGCGCCAATGGCATCCAGCAGCGTCAGGAAGGTTGCGCCGATGATCATGTTCGACACCCAGTTGGTGGTTGTGGAACAGGTGATGCCAAAGTCGCGGCACTTCAGCGGCTGAATTTCAGAGCACAGGATCCACACCACCGGTGCGGCGCTCATGGCATATCCGGCGATACACATCATGGTCATCCCGACAGAGAGCCAGGAGAGACCGCTCGAGGCGGTGCCATTATCAAACTGCATCAGACAGTAACCGAGGATCAGCGTACCGAGCGCCATTACGCTAAAGCCAATCTTCAGCGCCGGTTTACGACCGGCTTTATCCACGGTAAATACCGCGATAAACGTGGCAAACATAAAGGTCAGCCCGACCACCAGCGTTGCAATCATCTGCTGTTCAGTGGTGGTGAATCCGGCCATTTTGAAGATACGCGGCGCGTAATACATGATGATGTTCATCCCGGTGAACTGCTGCATCGCCTGCAGCAGCATGCCAAGGAACACCGCGCGACGCACGTTGCGGTTGGCTTTAAACAGCGACCAGCCGCCCTGCTTCAGCTTCAGGCTTTCGCGGATCTCGTTCAGCTCTTCACGCGCTTTCTCTGAGGTATCACGCAGCATGCGCAGCACCTCTTCCGCTTCCACGTGACGACCTTTCTGCGCCAGCCAGCGCGGGCTGTTCGGCAGGAAAATCACCAGCACAATCAGCAACAGCGCGGGCAGCGCCAGCACGCCCAGCATGGCGCGCCAGTTACCGCTGTAGCTGAAGTAAGTATCTGACAGAAACGCCAGTACGATACCCAACGTGACCATCAGCTGGTACATACTGATCATCTTGCCGCGCACGTTCTCGCTCGCCATCTCCGAGAGATACAGCGGCGCGGTGTAGGAGGCAATCCCGACCGCCACGCCCAGCAGGACGCGGGAGAGCAGCAGCACTTCCACGTTGGTGGCGAACGCAGAGCCAATGGAGCCTGCCACAAACAGAATTGCCCCGACCATCAGGCTATATTTGCGCCCGAGACGGAACGAGAGCCAGCCGTTGAATAGCGCGCCGATGGCCGCGCCAAGCATCATGCTGCTCACCACCCACTCCTGCAGGCGACTGCTCAGCGTAAAGTGATCGGTAATAAACGGTAATGCGCCAGCAATGACGCCGATATCCAGTCCAAATAACAAGCCAGCCACTGCCGCCGCAATGGAGACAAACTGGTTCATGCGGCGAGTATCGCGCAGCGCCGCGGGCATGAGGGTAGAGTCATTTATAGATGTCATAGTTTCCTGCCTGAACAGAGAAATTCGTTAAGTGAAATTACGAGATAGCGAAGAAAAGTGTCAGGCCGGAATTCGCGAAGATATGGATTATTTCGCTATGGCATGGCGATCTGTGATGGACATTACAATTTCAACTCACGGTGAAATATCGCCATTTTTTACTAATTGATTAATATTTAAGTAATAAAACTGTGATGCGCGTCATTTATGATTTTTTAGTATGGATTTTTCATCTTTGTCGATATGGATAATGACAATTTTTGAGCAAAAAAAACCTCCACCCGCAGGCAGAGGCTCTTTCGTCAGCGCGAATTAACGCGCCAGCCAGCCGCCATCAACCGCTACGGTATAACCGTTGATGTAGTCCGACGCCTTCGATGCCAGGAACACCACAGGTCCTTTCAGATCGTCCGGCAGCCCCCAACGCCCTGCCGGGATTCGGTCAAGGATTTCCGCGCTACGCTGCTCGTCCGCACGCAGCTGCTGGGTGTTGTTGGTCGCCATGTAGCCCGGGGCAATGGCGTTAACGTTGATATTGTGCTTCGCCCATTCGTTCGCCAACAGACGGGTGACCCCCATCACTGCGCTTTTTGACGCGGTGTAAGACGGCACCCGGATGCCCCCCTGGAAGGAGAGCATGGAGGCGATATTGATAATCTTGCCGCCATTCCCCTGAGCGATGAAGTGTTTCGCCGCCGCCTGAGACATAAAGAACACGCTTTTGATATTCAGGTTCATCACGTCGTCCCAGTCGCGCTCGCTGAAGTTAATCGCGTCTTCACGGCGGATCAGCCCGGCATTATTGACCAGAATATCGATATGACCGAATTCCGCCACGGCGCGATCCAGCAGGTCAGGAATGGCGTCGATTTTACGCAGATCCGCGGTCAGGCTCAGGAAACGGCGGCCCAGCGCGGTCACGCGCTCGATGGTTTCCGTAGGCTCGACGATGTTGATGCCCACGATATCGCAGCCCGCTTCTGCCAGCCCCAACGCCATGCCCTGGCCCAGACCGGTGTCACAACCGGAAACCACAGCCACTTTACCTTGCAGAGAGAATGCATCCAGAATCATGTTTGTTCCTTACTCTTTCGATGCCTGTCAGCAACAGGCAGATTTATACTTAACTGCCCGCGACTAGCGCAGATCTTTTACCGCGACGTGGTCCATGTCATCAAAGACCTGGTTTTCACCGACCATACCCCAGATGAAGGTATACGCCTTCGTCCCCACACCGGAGTGAATTGACCAGCTTGGAGAGATAACCGCCTGCTCGTTATGCATCACGATATGGCGTGTTTCCTGCGGTTGACCCATCATGTGGAATACGCAGGCATCCTCATCCATGTTGAAGTAGAAATAGACCTCCATGCGGCGCTCGTGGGTATGGCACGGCATGGTATTCCACAGGTTGCCCGGCGCCAGCTCGGTCAGCCCCATGCTGAGCTGGCAGGTCTCCAGCACATCCGGAACGAAGTATTTGTTGATGGTACGACGGTTGCTGGTGAGGTTATCGCCCAGCGTCACCGGGGCTACGTCTGCCGGGGTAACTTTTTTGGTAGGACAGGTGGTGTGAGCCGGGGCGCAGTTGTAGTAAAACTTCGCTGGCGTGCTGCCATCGGCGCTGGCAAAGACCACCTCTTTCGCGCCCTTGCCGACATACAGCGCGTCGCGGTGACCAATTTCGTAGCACTGGCCGTCAACCGTAATGGTGCCCGGCCCGCCAATGTTAATCACGCCCAGTTCACGCCGTTCCAGGAAATAGCTCACGCCGAGCTGCTTACCCACTTCCCCACCCACGGAGACAGTTTTGGTCACCGGCATAATTCCACCCACAATAATGCGGTCAATGTGGCTGTAGACCATGGTGTAGCGATCGGCTTCGAACACCTGCTCAACTAAAAATTCACTGCGCAGCCCCTGCGTGTCGAGGGTTTTGGCGTGCGCGCTGTGGATGCTTTGTCTGACGTCCACGATAACCTCCAGAATGGATCGTGCCCGAAGGCAGAAAATTAACGAAACGACGTTCCGTTTTAAGGATAAGCACAGTGTAAACGCCCATAATGGGGTTTTCAATTACATTTAAAACATCGTTTCATTTTTTGTGATTCTTTATACCAGAAATGGTGTTCCGATCACGGAAGCGTCAGGATTCGCCGCTTCATCTCCCTCAAACTGACAAACTGCGCGATAAGTCACACTTAATAAAACAGTGTTTTGATAATTTAACACCTACTTTTTAATCTTATTTTATTGCCGAAAGGAGCGCATTATGGCTAAAGGTATGCGGGTCAAGCTGAACTACGAGATCGGCCGGGATCCGGATACAGGCGTCGAAGTCACGCGTCTGACCCCGCCTGAAGTAACCTGTCATCGCAACTACTTTTACCAGAAGTGCTTCTTTAATGACGGCAGTCATCTGCTGTTCGCCGGAGCGTTCGATGGTCACTGGAACTATTACCTGCTGGATCTGCAGAACGCCGAAGCCGTACAGCTGACGGAGGGCGCAGGCGATAACACCTTTGGCGGATTTCTCTCCCCGGACGATCGCGCCTTCTACTATGTGAAGAACGATCGCACGCTTATGGAGGTCTCTCTTGAGACACGGGCAGAGCGTGAAGTATACCGCGTCCCGGATGACTGGGTCGGTTACGGCACCTGGGTGGCGAACAGCGACTGCACCAGCCTTGTGGGCATTGAAATTGCGAAACGCGACTGGACACCGCTGAACGACTGGCAAATTTTCCACGACTTCTTCCATAAAGGGCCACACTGCCGGCTGCTGCGCGTGGATCTGAAAACCGGCGAGAGCTCAATCATTCATGAAGAGAAGAAGTGGCTGGGGCATCCTATCTATCGTCCGTTTGATGACCATACGGTGGCGTTTTGTCACGAGGGACCACACGATCTGGTCGATGCCCGGATGTGGCTGGTCAACGAAGATGGCACCGACATACGTAAAGTCAAAACGCATGCACAAGGTGAAAGCTGTACCCACGAATTCTGGGTCCCGGATGGCTCCGCGCTGGTATACGTCTCGTATCTGAAAGGCCAGCAGGGTCGTTCCATCTGCCGCTTCGATCCACAAACCGGCGTGAATGAGACGATAATGCAGATGCCATCCTGTTCACATTTGATGAGTAATTTCGACGGCACGTTACTGGTGGGCGACGGTTCCGGCACACCGGTGGATGTGAAAGACACCCACGGTTACACCATCGATAACGATCCCTATCTCTACGCCTTTGACGTGGCCAAAAAGCGCTACTATCGCATCGCCCGTCATGACACCTCCTGGGCGACGGTAGAAAATAGCCGCCAGGTCACCCATCCGCATCCCTCCTTTACACCGGACGAGAAAGCGGTGCTATTCAGTTCCGATAAAGACGGTAAACCTGCCCTCTATATTGCGAAACTCCCCGCGCAACCGGATATGTTGTCTGCATGATTTAAAAATGTGTTTCTGTAACTGGCCTTGCCCTCCTTACGGAGGGCTTTTTTTGCTCTGAACGTTTTGCCCGGTGACGCTGCGCTCACCGGGCCTGGAGGGAAATATCAGAAGGAATACGCCACGCCTAAACGGAAGCGGGTCTGACGTTCATCGCTCTCTTTCACACCCACGTTACCCACCTCAACATACGGCGCCCAGTTTTTATCCCATTTATACGCCAGCTTCGCGTTATATTCGGTGGAATAATCTTTATTATTATTACGGACCATCCCTTCCGTACTTTTTGCATAAACATAATTCAGTTCGGTACGCCAGTCTCCCATGACCCAGCCGACCCAGGCATCACCACGGTTAACTTTGTCATCGTCTTTATTAGAGCTCGACGGATAACGGGTATATTCATAACGGTAACGCGCGGCCACGTAAAAGCCATTATCGAAACTGTATTGCATGTGCAGGTTCGGTTTATAAATGGTACGGCTGTCGTTACTCTCAAGCGTGAACGCGGGAGTCAGCGCAATATTCTCTGTCGCTTTCCAGCGCCAGCTAATTTGATCTTCATGACCGTTACCCACCACATCCGCAAACGGCTGGTCGGCCTTATCGCCACCCGATTTCCATTTCGCTTCTACAGAAAAACCGACGCCATTCGCAAAGCGATGCGAGACTGAAACACGGTCTGCATTTGCGCCGTTGTCGATGTATTCATGACGCAGATCGACGGTCACCGCCTGCGCGGCGAAAGAAGTACCAATAAGAGAAGCTACAACCAGAGATTTGTTAAACATGACAAAAACCCTCAATTAAAATAACGTTTCATTTTTATGAAATGGCAGTTTATTTTTTAATAAATGCTATTTTAGTGAGCAAGATCGTAATTATTTGTTTCATTTTTTTCGGTACAAATCGGCGTGATACACGTCAACAAACAAGTGGGATTTAGGCGAAATTAATGGAGGGAGATCACGTCAGGCAGGAATAACGCGCATAAAAAAACCTCCCATCGGGAGGTTTTTTTATGAAGGAAGGGATTAACGTTCGATAGCCAGCGCTACTCCTTGCCCACCGCCGATACAGAGCGTGGCAATGCCTTTACGGGCGTTACGCTTTTTCATCTCGTGAACCAGCGATACCAGAATGCGGCAGCCGGAAGCACCGATGGGATGACCGAGCGCAATCGCACCGCCGTTGACATTCACCCGCAGCGGATCCCACTCCAGCATTTTGCCCACTGAGATCGCCTGCGCGGCAAAGGCCTCGTTGACTTCAATCAGATCCACATCGGAAAGCTGCCAGCCCGCGCGATCCAGGCAGCGGCGGGTCGCATACACCGGCGCGATCCCCATTAATGCCGGATCAACCCCCACGCTGGCAAACGCCTTAATCCGGGCCAGCACGGGGAGATCCAGTTCCTGCGCTTTGCTTTCGCTCATCATCATCACCGCCGCCGCACCGTCGTTAATCGAAGAGGCATTTCCCGCCGTGACCGACCCTTGCGTTTCAAAAGCAGGATTGAGCATGGCCAGCCCTTCTGCGCTGGCATCGGTTCGCGGCTGCTCATCGGTGTCGACGACAATCGTCTGACCGTTCTGACGCTGGGTGCACACCGGGACAATTTCATCGCGAAAACGCCCGGAATCAATCGCGGCACGCGCTTTCTGCTGCGAGCTCAACGCGTAAGCATCCTGCAGCTCACGGCTTATACCGTACTCACGCGCCAGGTTTTCCGCCGTCACGCCCATATGATAATCATTAAACGCGTCCCACAGCCCGTCATGCACCAGGCTGTCGAGCAACTGGCTGTTACCCAGCTGCGCGCCGGTGCGGCTGTCGGTGAGGACATGCGGCGCGCGGCTCATGTTCTCCTGCCCACCGGCAATGACCACATCCGCTTCACCACACTGGATGGCCTGCGTGGCAAGATGCAGCGCCTTTAACCCTGAGCCACAGACGTCGTTGATGGTGATTGCCGAGACGGTGTTGGGCAGGCCGCCTTTTAGCGCCGCCTGACGGGCAGGGTTTTGCCCGGCGCCGGCCGTCAGGACCTGTCCGAGGATCACCTCATCGACTTCATGTGCCGGGATCCCGCTGCGCTCCACCAGCGCTTTAACCACTACGCTACCCAGTTCAACAGCCGAGTGACGCGCCAGCGCTCCCTGAAAACAGCCGATAGCTGTACGCAACGCACCCACTATAACGACATCTTTCATCACCACCTCTGCGTTAAAGGACATGACGATAGTAGAGGATTGTTACTGGCATTTATCTTAATTGTTTAAAAATAGTGAGTTTAATCACAAGGATCAGCGTGCGTCCTGCAGATACTGCCGCAGCCAGCTTCCGGCGACGCCGGGAGGGGATCGTTTATTCCACAGCAAATCAATACCGATCGCGCGAGGCCAGCCAGGGACATTCAACTGCACCAGCGATTTCGCGGCGGCAAATTCTTCCACCAGCGCACACGGCAACACGCACCAGCCAAATCCCTGCACCGCCATACTCAGCAGTAACAGGTAATTCGGTGCCGACCAGACCGGCCCCCGGGCGAGCGTTGCCTCACGCTCAAGGTAGGTGCTGAGCCGCAGTTCCCGCCAGCCGTGCAGCTCATCGGCCTGCACTTCATGTTGCCCGGCCAGAGGATGCGTGGTCGCGACATAAATCGCCATCCGGGTTTGCATCGGCAGCCGGGTGACGCCGATATCGGTCGGGTAAGCGTCACGCGCCTCCGTCAGGCCAACCTGCGCCCTCTCCTTTTGCAGCAGATCGATGACATCCTCTTCCTCGCCAATCAGGCACTCAAATTCCGTATGGGGAAAACGCTGGTCAAACTGGTTCATCAGATCTTCCAGCACGTCCGGGTTAAGCGTATCAGAGAGGACAAACGTCAGGCGCGCCTCCGTTTGCGCGGTCAACGATACCGCCAGTTCGTCCAGCCGCGTGCTGGCGGCGAGGATCGCCTGGACATAGCCCAGCACCTGCTCTCCCTGAGCGGTTAACACCGGCTGGCGCGCCGAACGGTCGAACAGATCAAAGCCGAGGTCAGCTTCAAGATTGGCAATCGAGGTGCTGATTGTTGACTGGCTTTTACGCAGCCGCCGTGCGGCAGCAGAGAAAGAGCCCGCTGCCACGGTTTCAACAAACGCGGTAAGGGCTTCAGGTGAGTAGCGCATAACCTATCTACTTTATCGATGGATACCATCTTTAATATATCACCTTTAGCGATAAAAATAGGCGCCATCAACGCCCATACCGGCGAATTAATGAGGTCGAAAGCTATGCAACATCAGGATGCACTCCAACGTAAACTGCCGGAGCGGATCTTCCACGCGGTCTGCTTTGAGGGGATTGCCACGGCGATCCTCGCCCCAACAGCAGCGTGGCTGATGCAGCGTTCCGTGGTGGAGATGGGTGGGTTGACCATTATCCTCGCCACTACGGCCATGCTCTGGAACATTATCTATAACTTCGGTTTCGACCGTTTCTGGCCTGTCCAGCGCGTAAAACGCACGGCAAAAGTCCGCGCGCTGCATGCCCTGGGGTTCGAATGTGGGTTTATCGTGATTGGCGTGTCGATTGTCGCTGCGGTTCTTGGCGTCACGCTGGTGCAGGCATTCACGCTGGAAATAGGTTTCTTCCTGTTCTTCCTGCCCTACACCATGTTCTACAACTGGGCGTATGACACGTTACGTGAGAAATTCCTGAAGCGCCGTCAGCAGCGACGCGCTCTGGCGGGCTAACTCCCCCCTGGCCGGACGACTGGTCCGGCCAAACTCCGTCGAAGCAACTGCGCTCTCAACGCATAACTATGGTAAATTGCACTCCATTCTGAATGGTTTGCTAGTTGATACGTTGCTCTAATGTCGAAAATTTGGTCAAAAGATGAGACTCTGTGGAGTTTCGCTCTCTATGGCACGGCCGTGGGCGCAGGAACGCTGTTCTTGCCCATCCAGCTGGGCTCCGCAGGCGCTATTGTCCTGTTCATTACCGCCCTTGTGGCCTACCCATTAACCTACTGGCCGCATAAAGCGCTGGCGCAATTTATCCTGTCGTCAAAAACGAAAGGCAATGAAGGGATCACCGGCGCGGTCTCCCACTACTACGGCAGGAAAATCGGGAATCTGATCACCACGCTCTATTTCGTCGCCTTCTTCGTGGTGGTGCAGATTTACGCCGTGGCCATCACCAATTCATTAACCGAGCAACTGGCAAAAAGGATGACGGTGGATACCGCCACTCGCGTGCTGGTCAGTTTTGGCGTGGTGCTGGTATTGAATCTTATCTTCCTGATGGGGCGACATATCACGATCAAAGTGATGGGCTTCCTGGTGTTTCCGCTGATCGCCTATTTCCTGTTTGTCTCCCTGTACCTGACCGGCAGCTGGCAACCCTCACTGCTCACCAGCCAGATGGCGTTTGATCGCCACACTTTGCATCAGGTGTGGATCTCAATCCCGGTGATGGTGTTCGCGTTTAGCCATACGCCGATTATCTCCACCTTTGCCGTCGATCGCCGCGAGAAGTTCGGTGA
Organism: Enterobacter cloacae complex sp. 309I3; assembly: GCF_050031595.1. Classification (NCBI taxonomy): domain Bacteria; kingdom Pseudomonadati; phylum Pseudomonadota; class Gammaproteobacteria; order Enterobacterales; family Enterobacteriaceae; genus Enterobacter; species Enterobacter cloacae complex sp. 309I3. Next base: position 4,013,536 of record NZ_JBLGWI010000001.1, read on the forward strand.
CGCAGCCATGGACAAGTGCAAGAAAATCATGAAGGTGGCGTATCTGATCATCTGCCTGAGCGTGCTGTTCTTTGTGTTCAGCTGCCTGCTCTCGATTCCGCCGTCCTATATTGTGACCGCAAAAGAGCAAGGGGTGACGATCCTGTCAGCGCTGTCGATGATGCCCTCTTCTCCGGCCTGGCTCGGCATTTCCGGCATTATTGTGGCGATTATTGCCATGTCGAAATCGTTCCTGGGCACCTATTTTGGGGTGATTGAAGGGGCGACGGAAATCGTAAAGTCGTCGCTGAATCAGGTCGGCGTGAAGAAGAGCCGCGCCTTTAACCGTGCGATTTCTATTCTGGGCGTGTCGCTGATCACCTTTGCGGTCTGCTGCATTAACCCGAACGCCATTTCGATGATTTACGCCATCAGCGGTCCGCTTATCGCCATGATCCTGTTTATCATGCCGACGCTGTCGACGTACCTGATCCCCGCCCTGAAGCCGTATCGCTCCATTGGCAGCCTGCTCACGCTCATTGTTGGCGTGCTGTGCGTGTCGGTGATGTTTGTCGGCTAACCCTCGCGTGCCCGGCCTTCTGCCGGGCGCGTCTGATTTTTACAGTGGAAACGGTCTGTCCTGCACGACCGTTTTCATCACCAGCGTAGAGCGAAGATGCTGTACGCCTGGCATGGCAGAAAGTTTCTCGTCATACAGTTTCTGAAAAGCCGACAGATCGCGGGTGACAACATGCATCAGGTAGTCGGGATCGCCAAATAATCGCTGGGCCAGCACGATTTGCGGGATCTCTTCCACCGCCTCTTCGAACGCGCTGACCGCTTTCTTATCACCCTCTTTCAGGGTGGCAAACACAATCGCCAGGAAATTAAACCCCATTTTGGCGGGATCGAGATTGGCGCGATACCCCGTAATGGCTCCGCTCTGCTCCAGCGCACGTACGCGTCGGTGACACGGAGAGAGACTCAGGTTCACCCGCTCCGCCAGCTCCGTAAGAGATAAACGGCCATCAGCCTGCAGTTCAGCAAGAATTTTTCGATCGATGCTATCCATATGGAAGATTTTCTCAATTTTAGCGTTTTATGAGCATAACATTGAAAACTCATTTCGTACCGATACCGATATTCTTTCTCTCCGGGTAATTCAGGTACAGGAGTTTCACAGACGATGGAAATGAGTATTGTGGCCGGTTTTTGGGTGGTGTCCTTCCTGCTCATCATGACACCGGGTGCAGACTGGGCCTATGCGATCAGCGCCGGGATCAACGGGCGGCGCGTAGTGCCGGCGGTGATGGGGCTGATGTCCGGGCATCTGCTCGCCACGCTGGTCGTAGTGGCGGGCGTGGGTGTGTTGATGGCTCAACATCCACTGGCATTATCAGGGCTGACAATTGCGGGGGCGGTTTATCTGCTGTGGCTCGGCATCACGCTGTTACGCCATCCTGCTGCGCCGGAAAACACCGTACAGCATGCAGGAAACTGGAAACAGTGGGCGGTGAAGGGATTATGTATCAGCGGGCTCAACCCAAAAGTCTTCTTACTGTTTCTGGCGTTGCTTCCGCAGTTTACCGATCCAAAGGGAAGCTGGTCGATTGCCACGCAGATGTCAGCCTTGGGTGTGATGCATCTTATCACCTGCACACTAGTCTATTTGCTGGTGGGATATGGTTCGAAAGCGGTGCTGGCGACCCGTCCGCAGGCGGCACGTGCGGTGAGCATGGCCTCAGGGGGGATTATGGTGGCGATCGCGCTGGGATTGCTGCTGGAGCAGGTGAGATAAAAAAACACCGGCCATCGCCGGTGTGTTTTACGCCCGAATATCGTCATATTCCCGCGTGTTATCAAACTCATGCTTCGCAAACGGACACAGCGGGATAATTTTGCGATTCTCACCGCGCATTTTCTCCACCACCTTCGCCACCAGCTGCTTACCAACCCCTTGCCCCTTCAGGCTCGGATCGACATCAGTGTGCTCAATAATACTCAGATGCTCACCTGTGGGCACGAAGACAATCTCTGCAACCTGATTGCCGTTCGCATCGTTTACATAAAACTTGTTATGGCCTTCCAGAATATCCATGGTTCCTCGCTTATTTTTGGCGATACTGCAGCGCACCGCTCGGGCAGGTATCAATCACGCGTACAACGGTTTCCACGTCCACTTCATCAGGAATGATCCACGGTTTACGTTTCAGATTAAACAGCTTTGCGCTGCCGCGAACGCAGTTACCGGAGTGTTTGCAGATCCCGGTATTGAAGTAGACGTCAATTTTCTCCCCGGTATAGGCCCGGTAACCCGCATCCAGTAGTTCTTTATCCATGACATTGCCTCTGTAATTATTATCGTGCTGAATGAAGCATAGCCTTACGGGATCCTGATGGCTATAACGTATAGCGTTTTCTTGCCGGATTGTTTCCCCTGCGTGCATGACTGACGCAGACGGGGTGGCTGCGTCAGCCTGGCTGATTATTCCCGCCGGGATATTTAAAATTAAACAAGTTTAATCTGAAGATGTATCGGTTGTTTACGATAATGTCCGCTCTGCTTATTTAACACGAGTCCCCCATGAAGAAACGGTCATTATTACTGACTCTGCTCAGCCTCAGTTTATTAACCGCCTGCAGCGCTTCTGCGCCTGATAAGGTTGAACAAATCCATCATCTGCAGATCCCATTAGTTTTACCCGGAGAAAAACCGCCAGAAATTCCGGCATCGCATATCGCTGCGCTGTATCAGGAAAACAAATTTCAGATTGATCGTTTAACAGCGCAGTTGAAATCAGATTATTTACAACAGACTACCGCGAAAGATATTTTTACCGAAGATAGCCCTGTTCAGCCGGTCTTCGCCTCGCTGACTAAACTTGAGCAGCTGGAAATGGTTAATCAGCAGTACCTGAAAGATAAAAACGTCACGGGACTGCAAAAGATTAACATTGTCCTTCAACCTTTAGTCACCGGTTAAATGCCAAAAGCCCAACTGCTGAACAGTCGGGCTTTTGTAACGGAAAGGATGGCAAAGATTAATCGTGCTGTCCAAATCGCCATGTCAGACCTGCAGTCACAGAGCTTACGTCGCTGCTGACGCCAATCTGGTTGGCATTACCCACGTTGCTTACCCATTGATATTCCAGACGGCCCGCTAAATTTTTGTTAAACGCATACTCCGTCCCGACTGCGGCAAGCGGGCGAACGCCTGTTTCAAAACGATTGTGACCACTTACATCAGACTCAGCACGATAGGCCATCGCCCCGGCACGACCATAGATATCCCAGCTGTCAGTCACGGCATAGCTGGCTTTTAAGGACATCTGCAGCCCCTGGCTTTTCATTTGTGCCCCCGCGCTATGTTTGCCTTTGATCTGCATATTGCCTAAATAATCGTAACCGCCTTCCAGTGCCAGCCACGGAGTCATCTGATAACCCGCGTATACCCCACCACCGACATTATCATGATCGATATTATACTGGTTCGAGCCATTATTATTATCGCTCGCTTTCGATCCGGTGCTGGCGTCAAAATAGTGTGACCAGCCGAATTTAGCACCGCTATACCAGGTGCCTGTATCTGCCGCTGCAAATGCAGACGTTGCGGTAAAAGCGTTAGCCAGAATTAATGCAACAAGTGTCTTTTTCATAGAAATCCCGTTTACTCTGTTGAATATTTCAGTGAGCAAACGATATCGACAAACACGACGATCGCGAAATCATTTTCTGTTTATTTTTAAATTTTAAAATGACTCTGGCAAATGCCCTACCTCCAGTAAATATCCGCCACGTTTGAACGCGATATATTTACCTTGCTTAAGTGCAGATAATACATTGAGAATACTGCTGCGGGAAAGAAGCGTACGATCCTGAATATATTCCAGAATAGTTGTTCGCATCCGCACCTCATCGGGCAGTAATATCATCTCCTGCAGATAGCTGCGAATCACGGAATAGGTGCGCTGCTGCACAACCTGGGCATCACGATAAATGAGATAGGCCGTATGGTACGACAGCAAGGCTGCCACATCCTCCCAGACGCCCTGTTCACGAAATCGCGCGGCGGCTTCATCTGCATCAGCACGCAAAATCAGAGACTCCCGTTCTGCGCGTAGTATATGTCCTTGCGTCGGCTGGATCATCTCGGCAATGCCGAACAGATGAGGCTCAAAAACGCTAACTAACAGCAACCCGTCAGATGCCCGCAGCAAAGAAAGCTCTCCTTCCTGAAAAAGATACATTTGCTGGCGGCCTTTATGTTTCCAGGTAATCCGCTTACGCGGCGCGAGCTTCACTTTTTCCGCAATGGGTTCAAGTACCGCCGTCAGGCGTTCAATGGAGTGTTCAGGGCGAACAGGAGGCAATATATGCATGACACCACCTTTGGGTATTCGATAATGGCCAGTATAGACCACAGCGGCCATCACTCAGACTGGTATGAGGGAATGAAGGTATATCAGAGGGTATGGCATACGTAAAAAGATAATTTGTTTATTTTTGAACTTTACCCGCATGACACGTGATAAGTATGCCCGATTTCCTGAAGTGCTTACATGAATATCAACGTAAACAATGGGGAGAATAAACGATTTAAAAACCCTGCACTCACCCTCTTATTTCTTAAGATTATTCCTAATTCAGCGATAATTATTTTAATATTTTTAATTGATTACAAAATCGCAACCCTTAATAAAGCTTTTAGCGTTTTGAATTGTATATACCACCTGACTATTCTCATTCCTGCCGATAACAACCGGGTAATGATGATGAGAAGTTCGTGCTTCTCAGGATTTTATTTATTCAAATTATCAGGCGGTTAGCAGAACTGAGTGACTTAAATCACGCATTTCGTAAGGACTATCTTTCAATGGCGAAATTCTTCGCCACGCTGTCACAGGAGTCAGACATGAGCGAAAATTTAATCTGGTCAGGAAAAGTTGACGCAAAAAATGCCGAAGGGACAAATACAGGAGTTGCCCTCAAAGCGGGAGAGATAATTACTATTCTGGCCAGTGGTTGGGCCAGGAATGGAAGTGAAAATTTTGCGCTTACCGCACCACAGGGGCGTATTCCCCGAGAGGGTGAAACGCTAACGTTACGCAATCCTTCGCTTCAGGCACGCCTTGGTAACGAAAATTATCCGGTTGGTAATCATAAATACCGCTGGTCGGTTCCAGCTGAAGGGACGTTGACGCTGTTTTTTGCCGATGGCAAAGACCAGTACAAAGACAACGCCGGTGAATTCAGCGTTGAAGTGTATCGCGAGGCGGATATTTCCGTCGCGGCGCCAGCTCCGTTTGAAGATTTAACCAACTTTGAGCGCGATAACTGGAATAACTGGCAGGCCGGACCTGCCGGGCACGATCTTTACCTGGTTGACGCCAGCACCCGCGCTGTCGAGTTTATTACCAGACCTAATAAAAACCATGCTGGTGAGATCCTCAAAAAGACGCTGACAGGTCTGACTGCCGGGCATGAATATACCTGGACGGTGAAAATTGCGCGCATCATAGGAAAATATGAAGCGCCAAAGGTTTCGCTGCGTGCAGATGGCAAAGACATTTCCGCCCCCCTGGAACTGAAGCAGGCAAATGAATGGGTAACCCTGAGTGGAAAATTCAAAGCCACGGGCAGTCAGGCTGAACTCGCGGTAGTCAGCCATGTGTCAGCCAGTATGGGAAATGATTTCCGTATCAAGGAACTAAAAATAAAGGGTTAACGTCAAAAACGTCGGACTGCTATTTAGCGAGAATGCTGGTTGGCAGTGCGATGTTCAAAATTGCTTACAGTAAGTAAATCAGCCAGAAAGCTTTAAACAGAGTCGCTTAGGATTTAGTCTTTAAGAAAGGTCTGGAGCGGGCGAAGGGAATCGAACCCTCGTATAGAGCTTGGGAAGCTCTCGTTCTACCATTGAACTACGCCCGCTTTGAGGTGCGTAAAGCATTATAGACCTTACGCCTCTTCATACAAGCCTCTTCACAACTAAATGGCGATAAAATAATCACTTAGCACTTCGGCTTGCTGCCCTGTGCCGGAAGATAACGCTGCGGGTCGATGGCGGTGGCCTTATAACGGATCTGGAAGTGCAGCTTCACCGTATCCGTCCCCGTGCTGCCCATGGTGGCGATCTTCTGCCCCGCCTTCACGTTCTGACCGTTATTAACCAGCATTGTGTCGTTATGCGCATAAGCCGTGATGTAGTCTTCACCATGCTTAATCATGATCAAATTACCGTAACCGCGCAGCTGGTTGCCCACATACACGACCTTCCCTGCTCCGGAGGCATAAACCGGCGTACCGCGCGCGGCGGCAATATCGATGCCCTTATTGCCGCCTTCAGACAAGGAGTACGGCAACACAACTTTGCCGCTGGCCGGCCAAATCCAGCAGCGCTGTCCGACAGGCGGCCAGGAGGATTGCGGCACCGCATAGGATGGCGTCACTTTGGCGGTTTTGCCTTTCGACGAAGATTTTTTGCCCGAGGATGAACCGCCATTAACCTTCAGCTTCTGCCCCACTTCGATGGTATATGGCGGAGAGATATTATTCAGACGCGCCAGCTCCTTTACGCTGGTCCCCGTCGCACGCGAAATCCGGTACAGCGTATCCCCGCGCTTCACGGTATAGACCGCGCCGGAATAGCTGCCCATATCCGAAGATTTACTCCCTGAACAGCCTGCCAGTAATAGCGTCAGCATCAGGCAGAACACGGCAGTGATGGGGTTTCTCGTCAGGCTTCCTGCAAACAAAACAGATCCTCGGTCAGCGTGAATGGCGCCCTATAATACCAGCCCAAACAGATATGGGTCAGCCCTTTTCCGCTCTGTGGAACAAACCGTTCGTACCGGAATGCAGTATAATGACATCGCTGGTGGTGCTGAACCATCCGCATGGTTAGCACTGGAGCATCAATGAGTATTCAAGAACACGTTATTTTGGTAAATGACCAGGGAATGGTGATTGGCACTCAGGAAAAATACGCTGCACATACCTCCCATACCCCACTCCATCTGGCGTTCTCTTCCTGGCTCTTCAATGCCAAAGGGGAGTGTCTTATCACCCGTCGCGCATTAAGCAAAAAAGCCTGGCCGGGCGTCTGGACGAACTCAGTCTGCGGCCATCCGCAATCTGGTGAAGCGATTGATCAGGCCATTGTGCGCCGCTGCCGCTATGAAGTGGGAGCCGAAATTACCGGGATCACCCCTGTCGCCGCTGAGTTTCGCTACTGTGAAACCGATCCTTCCGGGATCGTCGAAAATGAGATTTGCCCGGTCTTTGCCGCCAGGATAACGAATGAACTGACGATCAACAGTGATGAAGTGATGGCATACGAATGGGTTGATCTGGAGGCGTTGTTCCAGGCTCTGGATGCCACACCGTGGGCCTTTAGCCCCTGGATGGTGATGGAAGCGACGGCGGCACGCGAAAAACTGCGGGCCTTCGCCGCCAAATAAAAAAGCCCCGGCGACTATCGCACGGGGCTTTTTACGATCTGCAGACGTTATTTAACCGGACGCATCGCCGGGAACAGGATCACGTCGCGGATGGTGTGGCTGTTGGTGAACAGCATTACCATACGGTCAATACCAATACCCAGACCCGCCGTTGGTGGCAGGCCGTGTTCCAGCGCCGTCACGTAGTCTTCGTCGAAGAACATCGCTTCGTCGTCGCCTGCCGCTTTTGCGTCAACCTGATCCTGGAAGCGCTGCGCCTGATCTTCTGCATCGTTCAGCTCGCTAAAGCCGTTGCCGATTTCACGGCCACCGATGAAGAATTCAAAGCGGTCAGTGATCTCCGGGTTCTCGTCATTACGACGCGCCAGCGGGGACACTTCAGCCGGGTATTCAGTGATGAAGGTCGGCTGAATCAGGTGCGCTTCTGCCACTTCTTCGAAGATCTCGGTCACGATACGGCCCAGACCCCAGCTCTTCTCCACTTTAATACCGATGCTTTCAGCGATCGCTTTTGCAGAATCGAAGTTATCCAGATCCGCCATGTTGGTTTCCGGGCGGTATTTCTTGATGGCTTCGCGCATGGTCAGTTTTTCGAACGGCTTGCCGAAGTCGAACACTTCTTCACCATAAGGTACCTGCGTGGTGCCCAGAATGTCCTGCGCCAGGGTGCGGAACAGGGATTCGGTCAGCTCGATCAGATCTTTGTAATCTGCATACGCCATATAGAGTTCCATCATGGTGAACTCTGGGTTATGACGCACGGAGATGCCTTCGTTACGGAAGTTACGGTTGATTTCGAACACGCGATCGAACCCACCTACCACCAGACGCTTCAGGTACAGTTCCGGCGCGATACGCAGGTACATGTCCAGGTCCAGGGCGTTGTGATGGGTGATGAACGGACGTGCGGAAGCACCGCCCGGGATCACCTGCATCATTGGGGTTTCCACTTCCATAAAGTCGCGGTTAACCATGAACTGGCGAATACCGGCCATGATCTGGGAGCGAATTTTGAAGGTTTTGCGGGACTCATCGTTAGAGATGAGGTCCAGATAACGCTGGCGGTAGCGCGCTTCCTGATCCTGCAGGCCGTGGAATTTGTCCGGCAGCGGGCGCAGGGCTTTGGTCAACAGACGCAGTTCGGTGCAGTGGATAGACAGTTCACCGGTCTTGGTTTTGAACAGTTTACCTTTCGCGCCCAGGATATCGCCCAGGTCCCACTTCTTGAACTGCTCGTTGTAGATGCCTTCTGGCAGATCGTCACGGGAAACGTACAGCTGAATGCGGCCGCCTACGTCCTGCAGGGTAACGAAAGAGGCTTTACCCATGATACGACGGGTCATCATACGGCCCGCAACGGCCACTTCGATGTTCAGCGCTTCCAGCTCTTCGTTTTCTTTAGCGTCGAAGTCAGCGTGCAGTTGGTCTGAGGTGTGGTCACGACGAAAATCGTTCGGGAACGGCACGCCCTGCTCGCGCAGCGCTGCCAGCTTCTCGCGGCGGGTTTTCAGTTCGTTGTTAAGATCGACTACCGCGTCAGCGCCCTGTGCTTGTTGTTCAGACATGTTGGTTCCTCATAACCCTGCTTTCAAACTTGCTTCGATAAATTGGTCCAGGCTGCCGTCCAGCACCGCCTGCGTGTTACGGGTTTCAACCCCGGTACGCAGGTCTTTGATGCGGGAGTCATCAAGGACGTAAGAACGGATCTGGCTGCCCCAGCCGATATCAGACTTGTTGTCTTCCATCGCCTGTTTCTCAGCATTTTTCTTCTGCATTTCCAGCTCATAAAGCTTCGCTTTCATCTGCTTCATGGCCTGGTCTTTGTTCTTATGCTGGGAACGGTCGTTCTGGCACTGTGTTACCAGCCCGGTTGGAATGTGGGTAATACGTACCGCTGATTCCGTACGGTTAACGTGCTGTCCACCCGCGCCAGATGCGCGGTAAACGTCGATACGCAGATCTGCCGGGTTGATTTCGATATCGATATCTTCGTCAACTTCGGGGTAAACAAACGCGGAGCTGAAGGAGGTATGACGACGACCACCGGAGTCGAACGGGCTCTTACGTACCAGGCGGTGAACGCCGGTTTCGGTACGCAGCCAGCCGTAGGCGTAGTCACCAATGATCTTGATGGTGACGGACTTAATGCCAGCCACTTCGCCTTCAGACTCTTCGATAATCTCGGTTTTAAAGCCACGTGCTTCAGCCCAGCGCAGATACATGCGCATCAGCATGCTGGCCCAGTCCTGCGCTTCAGTACCGCCAGAACCTGCCTGGATATCGAGATAGCAGTCAGCGCTATCGTATTCGCCGGAGAACATACGACGGAACTCAAGCTGCGCCAGCTTCTCTTCCAGCACGTCGAGCTCTGCCACGGCTTCGTTAAAGGTTTCTTCGTCGTCGGCTTCTACAGCCAGCTCCAGCAAACCGGAAACGTCTTCCAGCCCCTGAGCCATTTGATCCAGCGTATCTACGATAGCTTCGAGAGAGGAACGCTCTTTACCCAGCGCCTGCGCGCGTTCAGGCTCGTTCCAGACGTCCGGCTGTTCCAGCTCGGCGTTTACTTCTTCAAGACGCTCTTTCTTGGCATCGTAGTCAAAGATACCCCCTAAGAACGTCAGAGCGCTCCGTGAGGTCCTGAATACGGTTTTTTACCGGATTAATTTCAAACATGGTCTGTTTTCTTTTATGGACTTGTCAAAATGCGGTGATAAGAGCGGGATTGTACCGAATCCACGCCCTTTTTTATAGAGATTACTGCCGCTAAATTGGCCAGATATTGTCGATGATGATTTGAAGGGAGCGGTTACCGCGAAACTCGTTGATATCCAGTTTGTAGGCCAGTTCGACCTCGCGTACGCCATTGTCCGGCCAGACAGCGGTATCGACGTTAAAGGCAATACCATCCAACAGCGGGCCGCCGCCCACCGGTTCCACCATCACTTTCAAGTGACGTTCGCCCACGATGCGCTGTTGCAGCAGACGGAAGCGGCCATCGAACAGTGGCTCCGGGAACATCTGTCCCCACGGGCCTGCATCGCGTAGCATTTGCGCCACTTCCATGGTCATCTCCATCGGTGCGAGCTCACCGTCGGAAATCACTTCACCCTGCAGCAGAGCAGGGTCGATCCAGTCAGTCACCAGTTCGCCAAACAGACGCTGGAACTCGTCGAATTTCGCCTCTTCCAGCGACAAGCCTGCCGCCATCGCGTGACCACCGAATTTGAGCATCAGGCCCGGGTAGAGCGTATCCAGACGCTCCAGCGCATCGCGCATGTGCAGCCCCTGAATCGAACGACCGGAGCCCTTCAGCGTGCCATCGCCTGCGGGCGCAAATGCAATCACCGGACGGTGGAAACGCTCTTTAATACGCGACGCCAGAATGCCCACCACCCCCTGATGCCATTCAGGGTGGTACATCGCCAGCCCGCCCGGCAATGTTTCACCGCTGCGTTCAAGCTTTTCACACAGGGTTAGTGCTTCAGCCTGCATTCCCTGTTCGATCTCTTTGCGGGTCTGGTTCAGCGCATCCAGTTCATTCGCCAGCACGCGTGCTTCACCAATGTTGTCGCACAGCAGCAGCGCGACGCCGACGGACATATCGTCCAGCCTGCCAGCCGCATTCAGGCGCGGGCCGAGGGCAAAGCCCAAATCGCTGGCGGCGAGCTTGAGCGGATCGCGGTTCGCAATCTCCAGCAGCGCCTTAATACCCGGACGACATTTGCCCGCACGAATGCGGCTTAACCCTTGCCAGGTGAGGATACGGTTATTGGTATCGAGCGGTACCACGTCCGCCACGGTGCCGAGCGCAACAAGATCGAGATACTCGGCCAGATTGGGCACGGCGATCCCGCGGGACTCGAACCAGCCTTTATCCCGCAGCAGGGTGCGCAGCGCCAGCATCAGATAAAACGCCACGCCCACGCCCGCCAGTGATTTCGACGGGAAATCGCAGTCGCGCAGGTTCGGGTTAATAATGGCTTCAGCGGCCGGCAGCGTTTCACCCGGCAGGTGGTGATCGGTAACCAGCACCGGGATCCCCAACTGATGCGCGTGATCGACCCCCGCATGGGAGGAGATCCCGTTATCTACGGTCAGGATCATCTGCGCGCCACGGGCATGTGCCTGATCGACCACTTCCGGGCTAAGGCCATAACCATCTTCAAAGCGGTTAGGCACCAGATAGGTGACGTTTTCGCAGCCCAGCGCGCGCAGGCTGAGCACGCTCAGCGCGGTGCTGGTGGCGCCGTCGGCATCGAAATCCCCCACCACCACAATGCGCGTGCCTTCACGAAGCGCGTTGTAGAGCATTTCAGTGGCTTTTTCGATGCCGTTCAGCTGCTGCCAGGGCAGCATCCCTTTGACGCTGCGCTCAAGATCGCCTGCACTCCGCACGCCGCGGCTGGCGTAGAGCCGCTTTAACAGCGGCGGAAGATCGGCTGGCAAATCAACCTGTTCAACCGCGTCGCGGCGGCGCAATTTTATTGGGGCTTTCACGCGGATTATTTACCACCAAACTGTTTCTGGTGCGCGTCGAGGAACTCTTTCATCTCTTTTGGCCCCTGATAGCCCGGGACAACGTAGCCGTTGCTTAAGACAATGGCTGGCGTACCGGTCACGCCAAACTGCACGCCCAGCGCGTAGTGGTTGGCAATATCAATATCACAGGAAGCCGGCTGCACACCCTTACCGTTCATCGCGTCATCAAACGCTTTGTTACGATCTTTTGCACACCAGATGGCCTTCATATCCTGCTCAGGCTGGCTCTGCACACCCGCGCGAGGGAAAGCCAGGTAACGCACGGTAATACCCAGTGCGTTGTAATCTTTCATCTCTTCATGCAGCTTGTGGCAGTAGCCACAGGTAATGTCGGTAAAGACGGTTATAACGTGTTTTTCCTGCGCCGCCTTATAAACGATCATCTCTTTTTCGAGCGCATTCAGGTTTTTCATCAGCAGCTGGTTGGTCACGTTCACCGGCTGCGCGCCGCTTACGTCGTACATCGGCCCCTGAATAATGTGTTTGCCATCTTCGGTCACGTACAGCACGCCGCTGTTGGTTAAAACGGTTTTCATCCCCGCCACCGGCGCAGGCTGAATATCGCTGCTGGTCACGCCGAGTTTCGTCAGCGACTGTTTGATAGCGGCGTCATCCGCGTGGGCAAAACCGGTAAAAGAGGCTGCCAGCAGGGTGAACAGCGCAAAAGACTTTTTCATATAAGATCCTGTAACAATTCGTCGGCACTCACGCGCGAGGGTGGTGCTGTTGGTGTAGCTGCCGCAGGCGTTCCGTCGCGACATGGGTGTAAATTTGCGTCGTGGAAAGATCGCTGTGTCCCAGCAGCATCTGCACCACGCGCAGATCGGCGCCGTGGTTCAGCAGATGTGTCGCAAAGGCATGCCGCAACACGTGCGGCGACAGCTTTTCGCTGTCAATGCCCGCCAGTGTGGCGTAATGCTTGATGCGATGCCAGAACGTTTGCCGCGTCATCTGCTGCGCACGCTGGCTGGGGAACAAGACATCGATAGAAACGCCGTTCAGCAACCACGGACGACCGTGTTCCAGATACGTTTCCAGCCAGTACACCGCCTCTTCTCCCAGCGGGACCAGCCGTTCCTTGTTCCCTTTACCGATCACACGAACCACGCCCTGGCGCAAGCTGATGTCGCTCATCGTCAGGCCAACCAGTTCCGAAACGCGCAAGCCGGTAGCATACAATAGCTCAAGCATGGCTTTATCGCGTAACTCCAGCGGCAGGTCAACAGCCGGTGATTGTAATAATCTCTCAACTTGTGCTTCGCTGAGATCTTTCGGTAGCCGCTGCGGGAGTTTAGGCGATGCCAGGAGGGCGCTGGGATCGTCCGTGCGAATTTTCTCACGGTAGAGATGCTGGAACAGTCGACGCATTGCACTGAGCAGACGCGCGGAACTGGTGGCTTTGTAGCCCCCCTCCATACGCTCGCCCAGCAGCGCCTGCAGGTCGTCGCTTTGTGCGCTCTCCAGCGACAGTCCCCGGTGTGCCAGCCACTCCACCAGCATGGTGAGGTCCCGCCGATAGGCGCTCAGCGTATTTTGGGCCAGGTTTTTCTCCAGCCACAGCGCATCGAGAAACTGTTCGATGAGTGCGAGATCCTTTTCCACATCAGCCCCTTTGATTCTGCAATCCGGGCATTATGCCTGATTGCGAGCGGTTTCTGGTACACTACGCGCAAAGTCATAGCAAGAATTGAGATAGATACGCGATGAATATTGGTCTGTTTTATGGTTCCAGCACCTGCTACACCGAAATGGCGGCAGAGAAAATTCGCGACATCATTGGCCCGGAACTGGTGACGTTGCATAACCTGAAGGACGATGCGCTCACGCTGATGGAGCAGTACGACGTATTGATCCTTGGCATCCCGACCTGGGATTTCGGTGAGATACAGGAAGACTGGGAAGCCATCTGGGATCAGCTCGATACGCTCAACCTCGATGGCAAAATCATTGCCATGTACGGTATGGGCGACCAGTTCGGTTACGGGGAATGGTTCCTGGATGCACTCGGCATGCTGCACGATAAGCTGGCACCGAAGGGCGTCACGTTTATCGGCTACTGGCCAACGGAAGGTTACGAATTTACCAGTAAAAAACCGATTATCGCAGACGGCCAGCTGTTTGTCGGGCTCGCGCTGGATGAAACCAACCAGTACGATCTGAGCGACGAGCGTCTGCAAACCTGGTGCGAACAGATCCTGGGCGAAATGGCCGAGAAGTTCAGTTAACGCGTATTATTCCTGCGTCGGTTGCTGCTGCAGTAGCATCCGGCGCAGTTCCCGCCACTCCGCAATATCCATACTGTCGGCGGCCAGCCACAGATGCTGGCACTTACCGCCGCCCACCTGGCGTAACCGTAGCATCATGCCGGAACTGAGCATCCAGGGCATACCGAGGATATCCCACTCCTGACCCTGCCAGCGCAGGCGGGAGTCCATCAGTAATTTAATCTCACCCTGGCGGGCATTGATCCGGCGCTGGCTGCGCACGCTGTCAAAAACGACGAACGACAGCAACAACAGCCACAGCGGCGTATAGCTAAGCGGCCACGGCATCAGTAAAACAAATGCCGCGACCAGGCCGTGGAGCAATAACGACATCCACTGCGAGCGCCACGAGACGCGAAGATCAGATTGCCACAGGACCACGTTCCCGATTCCGTGTTTGAATTAATTGCACCATCCGTTGCAACTCGGTGTCGGCGGGCTTGCCGTGGTTCATCAGCCAGTTGAATAAATCGGGATCGTCAGACTCAAGCAGGCGAACAAACAGACGCTTATCCTCATCGCTTAAGCTGTCATACTCATATTCGAAGAAAGGCATGATGGAGATATCAAGTTCACGCATGCCGCGTCGGCATGCCCAGTGAATACGGGCCTTGTTGTTAATATCCATGTTCTGTTTCCTGCATTACGTTTGGCACAGTCGGTACCCCGTTCAGTCTTCTTTATTTCTCTGCGGGGACACTCGCTAGTGTAACGTGTTTTTGACCGTTTCTTTACTGGAATATTGCGAAGCTGAAGTGGGCTTCCAGAATAACCCCTATAAAGACAGCGGATTACACTATTTTGCGTGGCGCTACGCATTGCTGCGTTATGGCACGAATGGCCTGCTGAAAGCGCTTGCAATGGCTGTAGTCTCTTTTACCATTAGGCATTATCAAAGCGTTAAGCAATTCAGGATACCGTTATGGCATTTACACCATTTTCTCCTCGCCAGCCCGCCGCCTCTGCGCGTCTGCCGCTGACGCTTATTTCTCTTGATGACTGGGCACTGGCCACACTCGTTGGTGCCGACGCCGAAAAATACCTTCAGGGCCAGGTCACGGCAGACGTGAGCCAGATGACCGAACATCAGCACCTGCTGGCTGCGCATTGCGATCCAAAAGGCAAAATGTGGAGCAACCTGCGTCTGTTCCGCCGTCAGGATGGCTTTGCCTTTATTGAGCGCCGCAGCCTGCGTGATGACCAGCTTAAAGAGCTGAAGAAATACGCGGTCTTTTCCAAAGTCACGATTGCGCCAGATGACGAGCACGTGCTGCTGGGCGTGGCCGGTTTCCAGGCGCGTGCCGCGCTGAAAAACCTGTTCAACGAACTGCCGGATGCAGAAAAGCAGTTGGTTAGCGAAGGTGAGACCTCCATTCTGTGGTTTGAACACCCTGCAGAGCGTTTCCTGCTGGTGACCGACGCCGCGACCGCCGAGCGCGTAACTGAGGCCCTGCGCGGTGAAGCCCAGTTCAATAACAGCCAACAGTGGCTGGCACTGAACATTGAAGCGGGTCTGCCGGTGATTGACGCGGTCAACAGCGCGCAGTTTATTCCGCAGGCGACCAACCTGCAGGCGCTGGGCGGCATTAGCTTTAAAAAAGGCTGTTACACCGGCCAGGAGATGGTCGCGCGGGCAAAATTCCGCGGCGCGAATAAGCGCGCGCTGTGGACACTGGCGGGTCACGCCAGCCGTGTACCGGAAGCGGGTGAAGATTTAGAACTGAAGATGGGTGAAAACTGGCGCCGTACCGGCACCGTGTTAGCCGCCGTTCAGCTGGATGATGGCCGTCTGCTGGTGCAGGCGGTGATGAACAACGACATGGAAGCCGACAGCGTGTTCCGCGTGCGTGATGATGCCAATACCTTGAGTATTGAGCCGCTGCCGTATTCACTGGAAGAGTGATGCTGTATCGCCCGGTGGCGCTGCGCTTACCGGGCCTACGGTTTTGGTGTTCTCCCTCTCGCTGTGGGAGAGGGTTAGGGTGAGGGCAACAGGCCGCAAGATGTAAAAACTACACCTGCCCCACATACAAATAAATGGCCAGGAAGTGACACACGCTGCCCCCAAGTACAAAGCCGTGCCAGATGGCATGGTTATAAGGGATGCGCTTGCAGACATAGAAAATGACGCCCAACGAGTAGACCACGCCGCCTACGGCAAGCAAGGTCACGCCCCCTACCGCCAGCTTAATCGCCAGCTGATAAACCACTATCAGCGACAGCCAGCCCATCGTCAGGTAGGTCACCAGCGACAGCACCTTAAACCGGTGCGCAATGGTCAGCTTAAAGAGGATCCCCAGCAGCGCCAGGCTCCAGATCACAATCATCAGGCCACGCGACAGCGGTGAGTTCAACCCCACCAGCAGGAATGGCGTGTAGGTGCCTGCAATAAGAAGATAGATAGCGCAGTGGTCAAATTTTTTGAGCCATATCTTTGCCCGCTGATGCGGAATGGCGTGATACAGCGTCGACGCCAGAAACAGCAGGATCATACTCCCGCCATACAGGCTGTAGCTGGTAATGGCCATGGCACTGGCGTTGGTGTCCACCGCCTGCACCAGTAATAACACTAAACCGACAATCCCAAACACCAGGCCAATGCCGTGGCTGATGCTGTTGGCTACTTCCTCAGCCAGTGAATATCCCTGTGCGATTAATGGTCTGCTCACCATACAAAACTCCGGGAAAACGAAAGATGATTATTCATCGCATGACTATGCTAACTGAGAATGATTCCAGTGAACACCTGTTAGCTAAAATAATTTCAATCCATAATTTATATATAAAAATCATATATATAAAAAACAGTTTCACCTTACATTTGTTCACATTAAAATTTAATCATTATGAATCAAAGGTATAAAAATGGATCCTGCCCTCTGGCTGCATGTTATGATGGGTCAATGAGGTCTGAATGAGAGTTATGCCACTGTGAGTATGTTCACCCACGCCGCCATTGCCAGTCTCAATAATCTGGAGATGATGGTCTACAACTATGTCATCAAAAATCGTGACAAAGTGATGTACATGACTATCCGCGAACTGGCGGACGCGGCAGGTGTCTCCACCACCACTATCCTGCGCTTTTGCCGCAAACTCAACTGCGAAGGCTACTCTGAATTCCGCGTACGCTTTAAGCTCTATCTGGAGCAGAATGAGCCTCAGCAGATAAATTTTGGTGCCAGTGAAATTATCAGCTTCTTTAAAAGCGTTAATAATGAAGAGTTCGATACATTATTAGATGAAGCGGTGGAGATAATATTATCGTCCGAGCGAATTATCTTTGTCGGCGCAGGGACCTCAGGCTCGCTGGCAAAATATGGTGCACGCTTCTTTTCTAATATCGGTAAATTCAGCAACCATATCGACGATCCTTATTTCCCGGTGACCAATGATATGGCCAAAAATGCGCTGGCGATTGTACTGTCGGTATCCGGTGAAACGGAAGAGATCCTGCGCTTCGCCAGCCAGTTCAGCCTGCATCACTGCAAGGTACTCTCCATTACCAGCCATGAGCACTCGCGGCTGGCAAAACTGGCCGATTTTAATCTCTCCTGGCATGTTCCACAGACGCGTATTGCAGGCGTGTATGATATCACCACCCAAATCCCCGTTATTTATATTCTGGAGTCGCTCGGGCGTAAACTGGCGAAGAAATTAACAGAATAAAACATCCTGTTTTTTGCATGTGACAAATTACAATTCAGGCAAATTGTTATATCGTGACATTTAATGTCGCTTTGCTAGACTCGATTCCAATAAGTCATGAATTGAGAATAGCAGCGATGAAAAAATTAACCTTACCAAAAGATTTTTTATGGGGCGGCGCGGTTGCTGCTCACCAGGTGGAAGGCGGCTGGAACAAAGGCGGCAAAGGGCCGAGCATCTGTGACGTGCTGACCGGTGGCGCGCATGGCGTTCCCCGTGAAATCACCCAGGAAGTGGTACCGGGTAAATACTACCCAAACCACGAGGCCATCGACTTCCACGGCCACTACAAAGAAGACATCAAGCTGTTTGCCGAGATGGGCTTCAAATGTTTCCGCACCTCTATCGCCTGGACGCGCATCTTCCCGAAAGGTGACGAAACGCAGCCCAATGAAGAAGGGCTGAAGTTTTACGACGATCTGTTCGATGAATTGCTGAAGTACAACATCGAGCCGGTGATCACCCTCTCCCACTTCGAAATGCCGCTGCACCTGGTGCAGGAATACGGCGCCTGGACCAACCGTAAAGTGGTCGATTTCTTTGTCCGTTTCGCGGAAGTGGTCTTCGAGCGTTACAAAAACAAGGTCAAATACTGGATGACCTTCAACGAAATCAACAACCAGCGTAACTGGCGTGCCCCGCTGTTCGGTTACTGCTGCTCCGGTGTGGTCTATACCGAGCACGACAACCCGGAAGAGACCATGTACCAGGTGCTGCATCATCAGTTTGTGGCAAGCGCCCTGGCAGTGAAAGCTGCGCGTCGTATTAACCCTGAAATGAAGGTCGGCTGTATGCTGGCGATGGTGGCGCTCTATCCGTTCTCCTGTAAACCGGAGGACGTGATGTTTGCCCAGGAATCCATGCGTGAACGCTATGTCTTTACTGACGTTCAGCTGCGCGGTTATTACCCGTCTTATGTACTGAATGAGTGGGAGCGCCGTGGTTTTACCATTAACATGGAGCCGGGTGATGAGCAGATCCTGCGTGAAGGTACCTGCGACTACTTAGGTTTCAGCTATTACATGACTAACGCCGTCAAAGCAGAAGGCGGTACCGGCGATGCAATCTCAGGCTTTGAAGGCAGCGTGCCCAACCCGCATGTGAAAGCCTCTGACTGGGGCTGGCAGATTGACCCTGTGGGTCTGCGCTACTCTCTGTGTGAGCTATACGAGCGTTATCAGAAACCGCTGTTTATCGTCGAGAACGGTTTTGGCGCCTACGATAAAGTGGAAGAAGACGGCAGCATTAACGACGACTACCGCATCGACTATCTGCGCGCTCACGTGGAAGAGATGATCAAAGCCGTGACGCACGATGGCGTGGACCTGATGGGTTATACGCCGTGGGGCTGTATCGACTGCGTGTCGTTCACCACCGGCCAGTACAGCAAGCGCTATGGTTTTATCTATGTGAACAAGCACGACGACGGCACGGGCGACATGTCGCGCTCCCGTAAGAAAAGCTTCGAGTGGTATAAAGGTGTGATTGCCAGTAACGGCGAGACGCTTTAACTCTGTAACGCCGGGCGGCGCTCCGCTTGATCCCCTCTCCCTTTTGGGGAGAGGGTTAGGGTGAGGGGTTTACTTCCCGCCCGCTAACTCAATAAAACTGCCCGTCACGTACGACGCTTTCTCGCTCAGCAGCCAGACAATCGCCTGGGCTACCTCTTCAGGCTGGCCGCCGCGCTGCATCGGCAGCAACGACTTAACGCGATCCACACGTCCCGGCTCTCCACCGTCGGCATGGATGTCGGTATAGATAAGCCCAGGGCGCACGCAGTTAACGCGGATACCTTGCGCCGCCACTTCCAGCGCTAACCCGGTTGTCAGTGAATCCACCGCCCCTTTGGACGCCGCGTAATCCACATACTCACCCGGTGCGCCCAGTCGTGACGCCGCGGAGGAGACATTCACAATCGCCCCACCCTTGCCGCCATGTTTGTGCGACATACGCTTTACCGCTTCACGGCAGCAAAGGAAATACCCCGTGACGTTGGTTGCCAGCACGCGATTAATGCGTTCAGCCGAAAGATTTTCGATAGTGGATTGCTCAAACAGGATCCCGGCGTTATTCACCAGCGCCGTCAGCGGCTCAGCTTCTCGGTCAAGACTGTCAAACATCGCCAGTACCTGCGCTTCATCGCTAATATCTGCGCGCAGGGCAAAGGCTTTACCGCCCGCCCCGACGATCTGGTTGATAACGTCCGTCGCAGCCTTGATATTGTGGTGATAATTCACCGCCACGGTGTAGCCTTCGTTTGCCAACTGCAGCGCGGTGGCTTTACCGATACCGCGGCTGGCGCCTGTTACAAGTGCAATACCCATTCTTTTCTCCCAATAAAAAAGCCGGGTATGGCGGCTTCGCCATACCCGGCCTACGTTACTACATCAACACGATTACTGGTATTCGCTCATTGGTACGCAGGAGCAGAACAGATTACGGTCACCGTAGACGTCATCAAGACGTTTCACGGTTGGCCAGTATTTGTTTGCCACACCGGCCGGGAAGACCGCCAGTTCACGGCTGTAACCGTGATTCCACTCCGCCACCATTTCATGCTGCGTGTGCGGCGCATTGACCAGCGGGTTGTCTTCCAGCGTCCATTCGCCGTCCTGCACGCGGTCGATCTCCATGCGGATGGCCAGCATCGCATCAATAAAGCGGTCCAGCTCGGCTTTGCTCTCGGACTCCGTTGGCTCCACCATCAGCGTACCCGCAACCGGGAACGACATGGTTGGCGCATGGAATCCATAGTCGATAAGACGTTTGGCAATATCCAGCTCGCTAATGCCGGTCTGCTCTTTCAGCGGACGAATATCCAGAATGCACTCGTGCGCCACGCGGCCATCACGACCGGTGTAGAGCACCGGATAGGCTGACTTGAGGCGGGTCGCGATGTAGTTAGCGTTCAGGATCGCCACCTGGCTTGCCTTTTTCAGCCCTTCCGCGCCCATCATGCGGATGTACATCCAGCTGATTGGCAGGATAGAGGCGCTACCAAACGGTGCCGCTGACACCGCGCCCTGACGGGTCAGCATCCCTTCGATCTGCACCACGCTATGGCCTGGAACAAACGGTGCCAGGTGCGCTTTCACGCCGATTGGCCCCATACCCGGGCCGCCACCGCCGTGCGGAATGCAGAAGGTTTTATGCAGGTTCAGGTGCGAAACGTCCGCGCCGATGAAGCCCGGCGAGGTGATGCCCACCTGCGCATTCATGTTCGCACCGTCGAGATAGACCTGGCCGCCAAACTGATGCACCACTTCACACACTTCACGGATGGTCTCTTCGTACACGCCGTGAGTCGACGGGTAGGTCACCATGATGCAGGAGAGCTTATCGCCCGCCTGTTCGGCTTTTGCACGCAGGTCAGCGAGGTCAATGTTGCCGTTCTTATCGCACGCCACCACGACCACTTCCATCCCCGCCATCTGGGCGGAGGCCGGGTTGGTGCCGTGGGCAGAGCTTGGGATCAGGCAGATATCACGGTGGCCTTCGTTACGGCTCTCGTGATAGTGGCGGATCGCCAGCAGACCGGCGTACTCACCCTGCGCGCCAGAGTTTGGCTGCATGCAGAGCGCATCGTAACCCGTCAGTTTCACCAGCCAGTCGGAGAGCTGGTTGATCATCAGGTGATACCCTTCCGCCTGTTCGGCAGGGCAGAACGGGTGCAGCTCGGCAAATTCAGGCCAGGTGATAGGGATCATCTCCGCCGCCGCGTTCAGCTTCATGGTGCAGGAACCCAGCGGGATCATCGCCTGGTTCAGCGCCAGATCCTTGCGCTCCAGAGAATGCATGTAACGCATCATCTCGGTTTCGCTGTGGTAGCGGTTAAAGACCGGGTGCGTCAGGATCGCATCGTTACGCAGCATGCTTTCCTGAATTGAGCGGCTGTCGAGCGCGACCTCTTTGTCCAGCGTATCAATATCCAGACCGTGCGCGTCGCCCAGCAACACGTTAAACAGGTTGACGATATCTACACGGGTGGTGGATTCATCGAGGGTGATGCCGACCGCGTTATGGATGTCGCTGCGCAGGTTGATTTGCGCCGCATCAGCACGCGCCAGCACCGCCGCTTTGTCCGCCACTTCAACGCACAGGGTGTCGAAGTAGTGAGCGTGACGCAGTTTGAGGCCTTTCTGCTGCAGACCGCAGGCCAGAATATCGGCCAGACGGTGAATGCGGCTGGCGATGCGTTTCAGGCCAACCGGACCATGGAACACCGCATACAGGCTGGCAATGTTAGCCAGCAGAACCTGCGAGGTACAAATGTTGGAGTTCGCTTTCTCGCGGCGGATATGCTGCTCACGCGTCTGCATCGCCATGCGCAGCGCAGTGTTACCGGCAGCGTCTTTTGACACCCCGATAATACGGCCAGGCATGGAGCGTTTGAATTCATCTTTTGCCGCAAAGAATGCCGCGTGCGGGCCGCCGTAGCCCATCGGCACGCCGAAGCGCTGCGCAGAGCCGAAGACGATATCCGCACCCTGTTTGCCAGGCGCCGTCAACAGTACCAGTGCCATAAAATCAGCGGCGACGCTGACAACGACTTTGCGGGATTTGAGTTCGGTCATCAGCGTGCTGTAGTCATGCACTTCGCCGGTGGTGCCCACCTGCTGTAGCAGCACGCCAAAGACATCCTGGTGATCCAGTACTTTGTCGGCATCATCGACAATCACGTCGAAGCCAAAGGTTTCCGCACGAGTGCGTACCACGTCCAGCGTCTGTGGATGAACATCCGCCGCCACGAAGAAGCGGTTGGCGTTTTTCAGCTTGCTCACGCGTTTCGCCATTGCCATGGCTTCTGCCGCGGCGGTCGCTTCATCCAGCAGAGACGCAGAGGCGATGTCGAGACCGGTCAGATCCAGGGTCACCTGCTGGAAGTTCAACAGCGCTTCCAGACGGCCCTGGGACACTTCCGGCTGATAGGGGGTATACGCGGTATACCAGCCCGGGTTTTCCAGCATGTTGCGCAGGATCACCGGCGGTAACTGCACGTTGGTATAACCCATGCCAATGTAAGACTTATAGCGCTTGTTAAGGGCTGCAATGGCCTTTAATTCTGCCAGCGCAGCAAATTCAGTCGTCGCCTCGCCCACCTGTGGTGGCGTGGCAAGCTGGATGTCTTTTGGCACGATCTGGCCGATCAGTGCGTCTAATGAATCCGCGCCAACTGTCTTCAGCATCTCCTGCTGTTGCTGAGCATCCGGCCCTATGTGACGTTCAATGAAGGCGCCACGGTTTTCAAGCTGGCTTAAAGTCTGTGTCATGAGCGATGGTTCCTGAAACGTGCAGTGAATATAAGTTCCCTCTCCCACCGGGAGAGGGTTAGGGTGAGGGGAAGATGGGCACCCTCACCCCTGTCCTCTCCCGAAGGGAGAGGGATAATGGCTTACTCGTCTTCTAACAGGGCTTCGTATGCGGTGGCATCCAGCAGCGCAGCAACCTGTGATTCGTCGCTGGCTTTGATCTTGAAGATCCAGCCGCCTTCATACGGTTCGCTGTTGACCAGTTCCGGGGAGTCGCTCAGCGCGTCGTTGACGGCAATGATTTCGCCGCTCACCGGTGCATAGATATCGGATGCCGCCTTAACAGATTCCGCGACAGCGCAGTCATCGCCCGCGCTAACGGTCGCGCCCACTTCCGGCAGGTCAACAAACACCATGTCGCCCAGCAGCTCTTGCGCGTGCTCGGTGATCCCAACGGTATAAGAGCCGTCCGCCTCTTTGCGCAGCCACTCGTGTTCTTTGCTGTATTTCAGTTCTGCTGGCACATTGCTCATTGAAGTTCTCCTGATAAAAATGATTAGGCGACCGGCTTACCGGCGCGAACAAAAATCGGTTTGGTCACGTGGACCGGCATTTCGCGGTTGCGGATCTGTACCACCGCCGTTTCGCCAATGCCGGCCGGCACGCGTGCCAGTGCAATACTGTAGCCCAGCGTCGGGGAGAAGGTACCGCTGGTGATCACGCCTTCACGCGGATTGCCGTCTGCATCGGTAAAACGTACCGGCAGTTCGCCTCGCAGCACGCCTTTTTCCTTCATTACCAGGCCAACCAGCTGTTCAGTGCCCTTTTCGCGCTGCATCTCCAGCGCTTCACGGCCAATAAATTCGCGGTCAGCCGGTTCCCACGCGATGGTCCAGCCCATGTTAGCGGCCAGTGGAGAGACGCTTTCGTCCATCTCCTGACCATAAAGGTTCATGCCCGCTTCCAGACGCAGCGTATCGCGCGCGCCCAGTCCTGCTGGCTTGACGCCCGCTTCCACCAGCGCACGCCAGAAGTCGGCGGCTTTTTCATTCGGCATGGCAATTTCATAGCCCGCTTCACCGGTATAGCCGGTGGTGGCGATAAACAGATCGCCCGCCTGCACGCCGAAGAACGGCTTCATGCCAGCGGTGGCTTCACGCTGCTCGTTGTTGAACAGCGTGGCGGCTTTCGCCTGCGCGTTCGGCCCCTGCACGGCGATCAGCGACAGATCATCACGGACGGTGATGTCGATGGCATATGGTTCAGCGTGTTGGGTAATCCAGGAGAGGTCTTTTTCGCGGGTGGCGGAGTTTACAACGAGGCGGAAGAAATCTTCAGTGAAGTAGTAGACGATAAGGTCGTCAATCACGCCGCCAGAGGCATTTAGCATGCCGGTATAGAGCGCTTTACCTGGCGTCTTCAGTTTTGCGACGTCGTTTGCCAGCAGATAACGCAAAAACTCCCGGGTGCGGCTACCGCGCAGGTCGACAATTGTCATGTGGGAGACGTCGAACATACCGGCATCGGTACGCACTGCGTGGTGTTCATCAATCTGGGAGCCGTAATGCAGCGGCATCATCCAGCCATGAAAGTCCACCATACGTGCACCGCATAACACGTGTTGTTCGTACAAAGGAGTCTGTTGAGCCATCTTTTCCTCGTTGAAAAATTCACCGTGAATCCCGGTATCGGCCCCGTCATTCGGCACCGACGCAAACGTTCTCTTTTACCTGAACTTACCACCGAAACCGACGGTTAACCATAAGGTAAAACAGGTCATCACATTAGCTTATGACCAAAAAACGCTGAAAAGCCTACAGAGTTATTCACTGGTAAAATGCGATTAAACCCGCATAAAATTAACAACGATCTAACAATATTTAGCACATGGTGATATTTCATGCGGAAAAACGGGCCAAATTTCCGTAACGGAAAAATAGCCAGATTAGATTATCTAATGCGAAAAATGGCGTGAAATTAGATTATTTCAAACGAGGATATTTACCCGGCGCAGAGGCCGGGTAAATAAAGTGTGACGGGGATCGAGATTAACGTAACCAGTCGGGAAGATCGTTAAGACCCATCGCCTGACGAAGGAGTTGAGGTTTTACGCCCGGAAGGGTGTCGGCCAGTTTCAGGCCGATGTCGCGCAGCAGTTTTTTCGCCGGATTTGCCCCGGCAAACAGCTCGCGGAAGCCCTGCATGCCTGCCAGCATCACCGCCGCGCTGTGCTTGCGGCTGCGTTCGTAGCGACGCAGGTAGAGATGCTGGCCGATGTCTTTACCTTCGCGGTGCAGACGGCGCAGCTCATTCACCAGCTCTGCCGCATCCATAAAGCCAAGGTTAACTCCCTGTCCGGCCAGTGGATGAATGGTATGCGCCGCGTCACCCACCAGCGCGAGACGGTGCGCCGCAAACTGGCGCGCGTAACGGCCGGTCAACGGGAATACCAGGCGTTCGCTCTCAAGGGTGCACAGACCAAGACGGTTATCAAACGCCATGCACAGCGCCTGATTAAACGCCTCTGGCGTCGCCTCGCGCATCAGCTGTGCTTTTTCCGGCACCAGAGACCAGACGATCGAGCACAGGTGCGGATCGCTCAGCGGCAGAAATGCCAGAATACCGTCGTTATGGAAAATCTGGCGCGCAACGCCGCCGTGCGGCTCTTCAGTACGGATGGTTGCTACCAGCGCATGATGACGATAATCCCAGAAGGTCAGGGGAATATCCGCCTTGTTACGCAGCCACGAGTTTGCGCCATCCGCGCCTACCACCAGCCGCGCGGTGAGCATGTCGCCGCTCTGCAGGGTGAGAAACGCTTCGTTTTCGCCCCATGCCACCTGCTGGATTTGCGCGGGCGCCATCAGGTTGATGTCGCTGCAGGATTGCGCTTTTTGCCATAACGCATGGTGAATGACGGCATTTTCGATGATATGACCCAGATGGCTATAGCCCATACTTTCATCATCAAACGCGATATGGCCAAAGCTGTCTTTGTCCCACACTTCCATTCCGTGATAGCAGCTGGCACGCTGCGCCACGATATCTGACCAGACGCCAAGGCGCGTCAGTAGTTTTTCGCTGGCGGCATTGATTGCCGAGACGCGCAGTTCCGGCGGCGCATCGTGCGCAACGGGCTGAGGCAGATTTTGCTCCAGCACGGCCACGCGCAGACCACTGCCCTGTAAACCACAGGCCAGCGCCAGCCCTACCATTCCGCCGCCTACAATGGCGACATCAACATTTTGCACGGTGATAACTCCTTAACGCGCGACCCAACCAAGGGTCCGCTGCGCCAGCACGTCACGTGCCGGAATGAATAATTCCATCGCCATCAGCCCAAGGTTGCGGCCTGCAACCAGCGGTGCCCAGCGATTGGCAAACAGATGCACCAGGCCATCGGTGACGCCGATAGTCGCTTCTTTATCGGCCCGGCGTCGCTTCTGATAATGGCTGAGCACCGGATACGCGCCGCAATCTTTTTGCTCATGCCACGCCTGGGACAGAGTCTCTGCCAGGCTCATCACGTCGCGTAGCCCAAGGTTGAAGCCTTGCCCGGCGATTGGGTGCAACGTCTGCGCGGCATTGCCGACCAGCGCCACACGATGGGAGATGGACTGAGATGCCGTGGTCAGCGACAGCGGGTAAACAGCGCGTTTTCCCGCATGGGTAATACGCCCCAGCCGCCAGCCAAAGGCTTTTTGCAGTTCGGTACAGAAACGGTCGTCGGACCAGGCCTCAACGTCAGCCGCTTTATCCTGAGGATGACACCACACCAGCGAGCAGCGTCCGTTTGACATCGGCAGCATGGCCAGCGGGCCGTGCTGAGTGAAACGTTCAAACGCCCTGCCGTTGTGTTCTCCCGCCGTGGAAACGTTAGCAATAACGGCGACCTGTCCGTAAGGCTGGGCGCGCCATTCCACGCCGCACTGGGTGCCAAGCGCAGAACGTGAACCATCGGCGGCGACCAGAAGCTGGCCATCCAGAACCGTGCCGTTTTCCAGCGTCACGCTGACCGCCGCTTCGCTGCGGCTGAAGCTGGCGACGCGTGCCGGGCAATGGAGCGTCACGCCCGGGGCATCCTGCAATAAACGGAACAGACGCAGCCCGACGTCGTGAAGTTCAACCACCCGGCCTAAGGCATCAATGCGGTAATCCTGCGCGTCCAGCGTCACAAACCCGGCATGGCCACGATCGCTGACGTGAACGGTGTTGATTGCCGTCGCACAATCCGCAATCGCCTGCCAGATGCCAATTCGAGCGAGCTGCTGGCAGGTCCCCTGAGCCAGGGCAATGGCGCGGGCATCAAAACCGGGATGGTCGGACGCCTCTGGCGCCACGGCCTCCACCAGATGGACCGGAAGTTGCCCTTTCGTCAAATGCGAGATGGCCAGCGCCAGCGTAGCTCCCGTCATCCCCCCACCAACGATAATCACGCTCATGGGCGTGCCGCTGCCATCAGCGCCTCAATGTCATCGGCGTTTTTCACCACGCCCGCGGTCAGGTTTTCGTTACCGGTTTCGGTGATGACAATGTCATCTTCGATGCGAATACCAATTCCACGGTACGCTTCCGGCACGTCGGCATCCGGCGCAATGTAGAGCCCCGGTTCAACGGTCAGCACCATACCCGGCTCCAGCACGCGAGAACGTTCTGAACCATACGCACCAACATCATGCACATCCAGCCCCAGCCAGTGGCTCAGGCCGTGCATAAAGTAGGGGCGATGCGCATTTTCAGCAATCAGGGTATCCACATCACCGTTCAGAATCCCGAGCCTTACGAGGCCGGTAATCATGATGCGCACCACTTCGCCGGTTACTTCCTGGATGGAGGTGCCGGGGCGATAGAGCTTCAGCGCGGTTTCAAGAGATTCAAGAACGATGTCATAAATTTCGCGCTGCGCGGGGGTGAACTTACCGTTCACCGGGAAGGTACGGGTAATGTCGCCCGCATAGCCCTGATATTCACAGCCTGCATCAATCAGCACCAGATCGCCGTCACGCAGTTCACTTTCGTTTTCGGTGTAATGCAGAATGCAGCCGTTTTCACCGCCACCGACAATGGTGTTGTAAGAGGGATAACGCGCGCCGTGGCGGTTGAACTCGTGGTGAATCTCGCCTTCCAGCTGATATTCAAACAGGCCGGGATGGCACTTTTCCATCGCCCTTGTGTGTGCCAGCGCGCTGATTTCGCCTGCACGACGCATCACGTCCAGCTCTTCCTGCGATTTAAACAGGCGCATCTCGTGGACAACCGGGCGCCAGTCCGTCAGCGTGGCCGGGGCGGAGAGATTCTGCCGGGAACCTTTACGCAGCTTATCCAGCGCGGTGAAGACTATCTCATCGGCATACGCATACTCACCCTGCGCGTGGTAAAGCACATCCAGCCCGTTCAGCAACTGATAGAGCTGCTGGTTGATTTCGCTGAACGCCAGCGCACGATCCACACCCAGTTTCGCGGGCGCTGCCTCTTGCCCCAGGCGGCGACCAAACCAGATCTCCGCGGTGAGATCCCGTACGCGGTTGAAAATCACGCTGTGGTTGTGGGTGTCATTGCTCTTGATCAGCACCAGTACCGCCTCCGGTTCATTGAACCCGGTGAAGTACCAGAAATCGCTGTTCTGGCGATAGGGGTATTCACTGTCGGCACTGCGCGTCACTTCGGGCGCGGCAAAAATCAGCGCAACGCTTCCGGGCTGCATTTTTGCCAGCAGCGCCTGACGACGACGGGAATACTCTTGATGCGAGATAACCATGACACCCTCCTGTGCGTTATTTTTCTTAATGTAAGGTTGGCTTACGAACTTCCGGTGCGGTTGGCTGCGAGCGGGTGAAGTTATCGTGGCACAGCAGTGCCGCCACGCGAACGTACTCGATAATCTCTTCGAGAGACATCTCCAGCTCTTCCTGATCTTCTTCTTCGTCGTAACCCAGCTGCGCGATGTTACGCAGATCGTCGATCGCTTCACCCGCTTCACCGGTCACTTTATCAAGCTTAGGCTGCGTTACGCCCAGCCCCAACAGATAGTGGTTTACCCAACCGGCCAGCGCATCGGCGCGATCGAACACGCTGACATCGTCGCCTTCAGGCAGATAAAGCTGAAAAAGGAAGCCATCGTCCTCCAGCGAATCGCTGATTGCCGAGTGCATTTTTCGCAGCACTTCCGCCAGTTCATGACCAAACGCCAGCCCTTCGTTCGTCAGGTCGTGGATCAGCGGCTGCCATGAGCTGTCGCTGTTTCCGCCGCATAGCATGCCACTGATCAGACCGTGCATTTCGGCAGGGGTTAAACCCACACCCTGCTGGTTCAGTAACTGGTTTAAATCGTTGTAACCAGGCATTTCGTTCTGTATAGACATGAGCTTTCGTCATCAAAGGGAGGAATATTCATGATATGCTACCACTTTGGACCCTGGTGATACCAGAAAAGGGCTTGTATCTTCACATCAGGGTAGCTATAGTGTCGCCCCTTCGCAGCCCCCGGGGCAGTAAGCGAAGGCAGCGCAGTCAATCAGCAGGAAGGTGGCATGTCTGCACAACCCGTCGATCTCCAGATTTTTGGCCGTTCACTGCGAGTGAATTGTCCTCCTGAACAAAGGGATGCTTTGAATCAGGCTGCGGACGATTTGAATCAGCGGTTGCAAGATCTTAAAGAACGCACTAGAGTCACAAATACTGAGCAGCTGGTTTTTATCGCCGCGTTGAACATCAGCTATGAACTGACTCAGGAAAAAGCGAAGACCCGCGACTACGCGGCAAGCATGGAGCAGCGCATTAAAATGCTCCAGCAGACCATAGAACAGGCGTTGCTTGATCAAGGTCGCAATCCCGAAAGACCGGGACCAAAGTTTGAATAACACTTCTCAGTTGACTATGGTAGAGTAACTGTGAAGACAAAATTTCTCTGAGATGTTCGCAAGCGGGCCAGTCCCCTGAGCCGATATTTCATACCACAAGAATGTGGCGCTCCATGGTTGGTGAGCATGCTCGGTTCGCCCGAGAAGCCTTAAAACTATGACGACACATTCACCTTGAACCAAGGGTTCAAGGGTTACAGCCTGCGGCGGCATCTCGGAGATTCCCTCACTCTTCTTCTACCACTACCATGACTCAATTCCCTGAAGTTTCTGCCTCACGCCAGGATATTCGTCAACTCATTCGACAGCGTCGCCGGGCGTTAACCCCTGAACAGCAAGCGCATTTTGCCCAGCAGGCCGCGGCACGTATGATGGCGTATCCGCCTGTAGTAATGGCGCATACCGTCGCGCTGTTTCTCTCTTTTGATGGTGAGCTGGATACGCAGCCACTCATCGAACAACTCTGGCGAGCCGGAAAGCGGGTCTATTTGCCGGTGCTGCATCCGTTTAGCGCAGGGAACCTGCTGTTTCTGCACTACCACCCACACAGCGAACTGGTTGTGAATCGTCTGAAAATCACCGAGCCGAAGCTGGATGTGCGCGACGTGCTGCCGCTGTCACAGCTGGACGTGCTGATTACGCCGCTGGTGGCGTTTGATGAACAGGGCCAGCGTTTAGGAATGGGCGGGGGCTTCTATGACAGAACGTTGCAAAACTGGCAGCAGTACGGGTTGCAACCGGTGGGTTATGCGCATGATTGTCAGGCGGTAGAAGCCTTGCCGGTCGAAAAGTGGGATGTGCCGTTGCCGGCGGTGGTGACGCCATCGAAGTTGTGGGAATGGTGAAACAGGCGTGCAGTCGACGTAGGTCGGGTAAGGCGTAGCCGCCACCCGACACTACAAACCTCACCCTTAGTACAGCAGACGCGCGCGAATCGTCCCCGGAATGGCCTTCATGCTCTGCAGCGCTTTCTCGGCCACATCTTCATCTGCTTCGATATCAATAACCACATAGCCCATCTGCGAGTTGGTTTGCAGATACTGCGCGGCAATGTTGACGCTCTGCTCGGCAAAGATCTGGTTGATGGCGGTCAGCACGCCCGGACGGTTTTCGTGAATGTGCAGCAGACGACGGCCACCGTGCAGCGGCAGCGACACTTCCGGGAAGTTAACGGCAGAGAGCGTTGAACCGTTATCGGAGTATTTGCTCAGTTTACCCGCCACTTCCAGACCGATATTCTCCTGCGCTTCCTGAGTAGAGCCACCGATGTGTGGCGTCAGGATCACGTTGTCGAACTCGCACAGCGGAGAGTTAAATGGATCGCTGTTGGTTGCAGGCTCCGTCGGGAAGACGTCGATAGCCGCCCCCGCCAGATGCTTACGCTTCAGGGCATCGCACAGCGCGGGAATGTCGACAACCGTACCGCGTGCGGCGTTGATCAGCAGGGAACCTGGCTTCATCAGCGCCAGCTCTTCCGCGCCCATCATATTTTTGGTGGAGGCGTTTTCCGGCACATGCAGGCTCACCACGTCGCTCATGTTCAGCAGGTCTGAAAGATGTTGAACCTGAGTAGCGTTCCCCAGCGGCAGTTTGCTTTCAATGTCGTAGAAGTAAACATGCATGCCCAGGGATTCAGCCAGGATACCCAGTTGGGTACCAATGTGGCCGTAACCGATGATACCCAGTTTTTTACCGCGCGCTTCATAAGAGCCCGCGGCTAGTTTGTTCCACACGCCGCGGTGGGCTTTGGCGTTGGCTTCCGGAATACCGCGCAGCAGCAGCAGCAGTTCGCCAATCACCAGCTCGGCCACGGAACGGGTGTTGGAGAACGGGGCGTTGAAGACCGGGATACCGCGTTTTGCGGCAGCATTCAGGTCAACCTGGTTGGTACCGATGCAGAAACAGCCGATAGCGACCAGCTTTTCCGCCGCCGCAATAACATCTTCAGTCAGGTGAGTACGGGATCGCAGGCCGATGAAGTGGGCATCACGGATGGACGCTTTCAGCTCTTCAGTATCCAGCGCGCCTTTGTGAAATTCGATGTTGGTGTAACCTGCCGCGCGAAGGCTATCAAGTGCTTTTTGATGCACGCCTTCTACTAGCAGGAATTTAATCTTGTCTTTCTCCAGTGATACCTTTGCCATTTACCCGACCCTGTTTTTTTGTCTGAACTGATGTTGTGCTGGATTGAAATCCGCTTAGCCAACATATCAAAAAAAACTATTGCAGCAATATGAACGTTTGCGTCGGCACTCTGAAGAAAAGTCATACAGCGCAAAATAGCAGAGTAAAATGCTGTAAATATTTGTGAATGCGGAAGGTTCAGCAAGAGAGGGGCAAAAAACGTGACACAAGTCACCGAATTTAGCTTTTCAAAATTTTTTTAGCGGGGGGAGGACTCCCCCCGTCAGATCATTTTACGATGGTTTTCACGCCATCAGCCGTGCCGATCAGCGCAACATCCGCGCCACGGTTGGCGAATAACCCTACTGTTACCACGCCCGGAATGCCGTTGATGGCGTTTTCGAGCGCGATCGCGTCGAGAATTTCCAGGCCATGAACGTCGAGGATCACGTTGCCGTTATCGGTGACCACACCCTGACGGTATTCAGGACGTCCGCCGAGTTTTACCAGCTCACGTGCCACGGCGCTGCGCGCCATTGGGATCACTTCAACCGGCAGCGGGAATTTACCCAGAATATCAACCTGCTTGGATGCGTCCGCGATACAGATAAATTTATCGGCCACGGAGGCGATGATCTTTTCACGCGTCAGCGCTGCGCCGCCGCCTTTGATCATCTGCATATGCCCGTTGATTTCATCCGCGCCATCAACGTAGATCCCCAGACGGTCCACTTCGTTCAGATCGAAAACGGTAATGCCGAGGCTTTTCAGCTTTTCCGTGGAAGCATCGGAGCTCGAAACCGCGCCCTCGATTTGCCCCTTCATCGTGCCCAGCGCATCGATAAAGTGTGCCGCCGTCGACCCCGTACCCACACCGACGATAGTACCCGGTTGCACGTACTGGAGCGCGGCCCATCCTACTGCTTTTTTCAGTTCATCCTGCGTCATGATCGTTTTGCCTGTGGTATGAAAACTTAGGGCGCATTATAGAACACGTGAGGTGGAATTCGTCTGCCACAAAGGGAAAATTGTGTCATAGTGCAGATTAAGCAAAATTAAGGAGTAAGCCAGAGCAATGAAACGTCCGGACTACAGAACACTACAGGCACTTGATGCAGTTATTCGTGAACGCGGTTTTGAGCGCGCTGCGCAAAAGCTGTGTATTACTCAGTCCGCCGTATCACAGCGTATCAAACAGCTTGAAAACATGTTCGGGCAGCCACTGCTGGTGCGTACCGTGCCACCGCGTCCAACAGAGCAAGGACAAAAGCTCCTCGCCCTACTGCGTCAGGTTGAACTGCTGGAAGACGAATGGCTGGGTGATGAACAAACGGGTTCTACGCCGTTGCTGCTGTCACTGGCGGTGAACGCCGACAGTCTGGCAACCTGGCTGCTGCCCGCCCTCGCCCCGGTCCTGGCCGATTCCCCTATCCGTCTGAATCTTCAGGTTGAAGATGAAACCCGCACCCAGGAACGCCTGCGTCGCGGTGAAGTGGTCGGGGCGGTCAGTATTCAGCCTCAGGCACTGCCAAGCTGCCTGGTGGATCAACTGGGCGCGCTGGATTACCTGTTTGTCGGTTCAAAAGCCTTTGCGGAGCGCTACTTCCCCAATGGCGTCACCCGCGCCGCGCTGCTTAAGGCGCCTGCCGTGGCGTTCGACCATCTGGACGATATGCATCAGGCTTTCCTGCAACAAAACTTTGACCTGCCACCGGGCAGCGTGCCGTGCCACATCGTGAACTCGTCTGAGGCCTTCGTGCAGCTTGCGCGTCAGGGAACCACCTGCTGCATGATCCCGCACCTGCAGATTGAAAAGGAGTTGAAAAGCGGTGAGCTGATTGATTTGACGCCGGGGCTGTATCAGCGCCGGATGCTTTACTGGCACCGTTTTGCGCCGGAAAGCCGCATGATGCGCAACGTCACCGACGCGCTGCTGGCATACGGGCACAAGGTGTTGAGACAGGATTAATCGCTTGAATTCCCTCTCCCTGTGGGAGAGGGTTAGGGTGAGGGCAAATTACTGCGCCTTAGCCGTCTCAGTTTGCTGAGTTTGTGTCGGCTCCAGCTGGAACACCACATCAACCTGATCGTCGAACTGAATGGTCGGCTGCTCATAGCTTTCCTGAGCAGATACCGGCGCCGCATCGGCTTTCATCATCCGTACCATCGGGCTTGGCTGATAGTTAGAGACGTGGTAACGCACGCTATACACCGGGCCGAGCTTACTCTTAAAGCCAGCGGCCAGCTGCTGCGCCTGATGCATCGCATCGTCAATTGCCGCTTTACGCGCTTCGTCTTTGTATTTTTCCGGTTGCGCAACGCCCAGTGAGACGGAACGAATTTCGTTCAGACCCGCCTTCAGCGCGCCATCCAGAAGGGAGTTCAGCTTATCCAGCTGGCGGACGGTCACTTCAACGCTACGCACCGCGCGATAGCCTTTCAGGATACTTTTGCCGTTCTGGTAGTCGTAATCAGGCTGAGTACGCAGGTTCGCAGAGCTGATGTCTTTTTTGGCAACACCGTTCTGCTCCAGGAAAGAGAGATATTGCGCAACACGATCGTCAGCCTGCTTCTTGGCGGAAGCGGCATCCTTCGCGGCCACGTTGACTTCAATTGCCAGCGTCGCAACATCCGGTACCGCATCCACGCTGGCGGTGCCGGAAGTGACGATGTGCGGACCATTTGGCAATTCATTCGCCTGAACAGACACCGCACCCAAACTTACTAATGCCGCCAGGGCCATCACGTTAAACTTCACTGTCATTCCTCCATGTTGCGAAGAGTGCCCTAACAACAGGGCGCATGCCAGCAAGCTTAGCGGGTCCTGCTCAGTTGTCCATAAGACAACGCTTAGTTGAACAATCCCTGAACATGATGAATCCCCTCTTTCGCCAGCTGAAAGGCAATGACCCACATCACCACGCCCACCAGCGTGTTGATGATCCGCTGGGCTTTGGCGGTACGCAAACGGGGTGCCAGCCACGCCGCCAGAATGGCGAGGCCAAAGAACCATAGGAAGGAGGCGCTCACCGTGCCCAGGGCAAACCAGCGCTTCGGCTCAACGTCCAGTTGCCCACCCAGGCTCCCGAGCACCACAAACGTGTCGAGATAGACGTGCGGGTTAAGCCACGTTACCGCCAGCATGGTGACGATAATCTTCCAGCGCCCCTGCTTCATCACTTCGGCGCTGGCCAGCTCCAGGTTACTGCTCATTGCCGTTTTTAACGCACCGAATCCGTACCACAGCAGGAAGGCGACCCCGCCCCAGGTCACCAGCGTCAGCAGCCAGGGTGACTGCATCAGCAGCGCACTCCCGCCAAAAATGCCGGCACAAATCAGCAGTAAATCGCTTACCGCGCACAGCAGAGCAATCATCAGATGATACTGGCGGCGAATCCCCTGGTTCATGACAAACGCATTTTGCGGACCGAGGGGAAGGATCATGGCTGCGCCTAACGCAAGCCCCTGAAAATAATACGATAACATGACATTTATCTCGCAGAATTGTCTTTGGAGCAGACTATACTGCGAGAAGAACATTAGAGGAAATTGATAATATTAATTGGGTATTAGCATAGCTAATAAAAGATAAGCCCGGTGGCGCTAACGCTTACCGGGCCTACGGGAGACGTTATTCGGCTTCTTTTACTTTTTTGACGTTTACGTCCATCTGCGGATACGGGAAGCTGATGCCGTTGGCGTCAAACTCACGTTTGATACGCTCCAACACATCCCAGTACACGTTTTGCAGATCGCTGCTTTTGCTCCAGATACGCACCACGAAGTTAATAGAGGAAGCACCCAGCTCGTGCAGGCGCACGGTCTGCTCTTTGTCTTTCAGAATACGATCGTCGGAGGCGATGATGTTAGCAATCAGCGATTTCACCTGATCAATATCGGAATCATACGCCACGCTGATAATTAACTCGTTACGGCGCACCGGCTCGCGAGAAAAGTTAATAATGTTGCCCGCGATGATTTTCCCGTTCGGGACCACAACGATACGCCCGTCAACGGTACGCAGAGTGGTAGAGAAAATTTGTACCTGCAGTACGGTACCGGCAATGCCGCCCAGATCAACATACTCACCGGAACGGAACGGACGGAAGGTGACCAGCAGAACGCCTGCCGCCAGGTTTGAGAGCGAGCCCTGTAACGCCAGACCAATAGCCAGACCCGCGGCACCAAGCACGGCGATCACCGATGCCGTTTGTACCCCCACGCGCCCCAGTGCAGCAATCAGCGTAAACGCGATGATGCCATAGCGCACCAGCGCAGAGAGAAAGTCAGCCACCGTAGCGTCGATATGTCGCGCTACCATCACCCGGTTGACCGCATTCGATACAATACGCGCCACGATCATCCCGACGATGATGATGGCAATCGCCGCGACGATATTCACGGCGTAGCTCAGCAGCAGCGCCTGGTTGCGCACCAGCCAGTTACCGGCGTTATTGATGCTGTCTACAACATCGAGTTGTTCCATTTATTCTTCCTTTTGTTAAACCAAAACACAAATCCATCCCCCATGGAGACAGGCAGGTCCGTAAAGGGTAAACAAAAAGCGCAAGTTTTGCCAAACAGATCACAAAAACCGATCTGACAGGGTATTGAAAAAGCATAAAAAAAGGCCCGCGTTTGCGGGCCTCCTGATGCTGTCAGCAGCTCAAATTACAGAACGTCGATCGCGTTCAGCTCTTTGAATGCCTGCTCCAGACGGGTCACCATGGACGTCTGCGCTGCGCGCAGCCATACGCGTGGATCGTAGTATTTCTTGTTCGGCTGGTCTTCGCCTTTCGGGTTGCCCAGCTGGCCCTGCAGGTAAGCTTCGTTCGCTTTGTAGTACTGCAGGATACCGTCCCAGGTTGCCCACTGGGTGTCGGTATCGATGTTCATTTTCACTACGCCGTAGCTTACGGAGTCTTTGATTTCCTGAGCAGAAGAACCGGAACCGCCGTGGAAGACGAAGTTCAGGCTGTTGTGCGGCAGGTTGTGTTTCTTGGACACGTATTCCTGAGAGTCACGCAGGATGGTTGGGGTCAGAACCACGTTACCTGGTTTGTAAACGCCGTGTACGTTACCGAAGGACGCTGCAATGGTGAAGCGTGGGCTGATTTTGCTCAGCTCGGTGTAAGCGTAATCAACGTCTTCTGGCTGAGTGTACAGAGCAGAAGCGTCCATGTGGCTGTTGTCCACGCCGTCTTCTTCACCGCCGGTGCAACCCAGTTCGATTTCCAGGGTCATGCCCATTTTGGACATGCGCGCCAGGTATTTGGAGCAGATCTCGATGTTCTCTTCCAGAGACTCTTCAGACAGGTCGATCATGTGAGAAGAGAACAGTGGCTTACCGGTAGCCGCGAAGTGTTTTTCACCCGCGTCCAGCAGACCGTCGATCCACGGCAGCAGTTTCTTCGCGCAGTGGTCAGTGTGCAGGATAACTGGAACACCGTAGTGTTCAGCCATCTGGTGTACGTGGTGCGCACCAGAGATAGCGCCCAGGATTGCAGCACCCTGAGGAATGTCAGTTTTCACGCCTTTACCTGCGATGAACGCAGCGCCGCCGTTAGAGAACTGTACGATAACCGGTGCTTTAACTTTTGCAGCGGTTTCCAGTACGGCGTTGATGGAGTCAGTACCCACGCAGTTAACTGCTGGCAGAGCAAAGTTGTTTTCTTTAGCTACCTGGAACACTTTCTGAACGTCATCACCAGTGATCACGCCAGGTTTTACGAAATCAAAAATTTTAGACATGTTGCTTAGTCCTGTATCTTCGGCCGTTAGAAAAGGTGCGAGCTCTTAAAGCGCGCTGAAAATTGGGCAGGTTTCCCTGCCCTTGAATGGCTTACTTCTTAGCGCGCTCTTCGAGCATTGCTACTGCTGGCAGAACTTTGCCTTCCACGAATTCGAGGAATGCGCCGCCACCAGTGGAGATGTAGGAGATTTTGTCAGCGATACCGAACAGGTCGATTGCTGCCAGGGTGTCACCACCGCCTGCGATAGAGAACGCTTCGCTGTCTGCGATAGCGTTAGCAACAATTTCAGTCCCTTTACGGAAGTTCGGGAATTCGAACACGCCAACAGGACCGTTCCACAGGATAGTTTTTGCGTTTTTCAGGATTTCAGCCAGTTTCTGTGCAGAAACGTCGCCCAGGTCCAGAATCTGCTCTTCATCTTTGATGTCGTTTACAGATTTCAGTGTAGCAGTCGCCGTTTCGGAGAACTCAGTGGCAACGCGAACATCGGTTGGAACCGGGATATCACAGGTACCCAGCAGGCGTTTGGCTTCGTCAACCAGGTCTGCTTCATACAGGGATTTACCGACGTTGTGGCCCTGAGCGGCAACGAAGGTGTTCGCGATACCACCGCCAACGATCAGCTGGTCAGCGATTTTAGACAGGGAATCCAGAACGGTCAGTTTGGTAGAAACTTTAGAACCACCCACGATGGCAACCATTGGACGAGCAGGCTCTTTCAGTGCTTTACCCAGCGCATCCAGTTCCGCGGCCAGCAGAGGACCAGCGCACGCAACGTCTGCGAATTTACCGATACCGTGGGTAGACGCCTGCGCACGGTGCGCAGTACCGAATGCATCCATTACGAATACGTCGCACAGCGCCGCGTATTTTTTGGAAAGTGCTTCGTCGTCTTTCTTCTCGCCTTTGTTGAAGCGAACGTTTTCCAGCACCACCAGCTCACCGGCAGCCACTTCCACGCCATCCAGGTAATCTTTCACCAGGCGAACCGGGCTGGACAGTTTGTCTTTCAGGTAATTAACAACCGGCAGCAGAGAGAACTCTTCGTTGTACTCGCCTTCAGTTGGACGACCCAGGTGGGAGGTCACCATCACTTTCGCACCCTGCTTCAGAGCCAGTTCGATGGTTGGCAGAGATGCACGGATACGCGCGTCACTGGTCACTTTGCCATCTTTAACTGGCACGTTCAGATCCGCACGGATGAAAACGCGTTTACCAGCCAGATCCAGATCGGTCATCTTAATTACAGACATGGTGAATCCTCTCGTTGATTCTTAAAGTTTTGCAGACGCACGATGCGTCTTACCTGAAACCTTTGGCAGCCATTGCTAACGTGGTGTCAAGCATTCGGTTAGCAAAGCCCCATTCGTTATCACACCAGACCAGCGTCTTGATAAGGTGTGCGCCACTGACGCGCGTTTGCGTGCCATCAACAATGGCGCTGTGCGGGTCGTGGTTAAAATCCACTGAGACCAACGGTAATTCCGTATAGTCAACTATACCATGAAATGCCCCCTGTGCCGCTTTTTGCAGCAACAGGTTGACTTCACAGGCTTTTACCGGTTTTTTTACCGTCACGCTGAGGTCAATTGCGGTGACGTTTATCGTCGGTACACGCACGGCAATCGCTTCGAAACGGTCATTAAACTGCGGGAAAATTCGGGTGATCCCGGCAGCCAGTTTTGTGTCCACCGGGATGATTGACTGGCTCGCAGCACGCGTGCGTCGTAAATCCGGGTGGTAGGCGTCGATGACCTGCTGATCGTGCATGGCGGAGTGAATCGTGGTCACGGTGCCGGATTCAATGCCATATGCATCGTCTAACAGTTTAATGACCGGAATAATGCAGTTGGTGGTGCAGGAGGCGTTGGAGACAATACGGTGTGCGGCTTGCAGCTCATGCTGATTGACGCCGAAAACGACCGTTGCGTCGAGGTCGTTACTGCCGGGATGAGAGAACAGGACTTTTTTCGCGCCGGCGGTGAGATGCGCTTCGCCGTGTTCGCGGTTGCCATATACGCCGGTACAGTCAAGCACCACATCCACACCCAGTTCACGCCACGGTAGCGCGGCAATACTGCGCTCATGCAGTACGCGGATCGTATCGTCACCGACAAACAGCTGATCCCTTTCCTGGCGCACGTCCCAGGCAAAGCGTCCGTGGCTGGTGTCATATTTCAATAAATGCGCCATGCCCGCAGCATCCGCCAGTTCATTGATTGCCACCACGGTAATTTCCGCCCGACGCCCGGATTCATATAAAGCACGAACCACGTTGCGCCCGATGCGACCGAAGCCATTAATCGCTACGCGTACGGTCATAGATCTCCTGCAAAGCTATCCCTGAGTTCGAGGTGGCTGAAAGAGTAATCCAGCTACGCCCGAAGGGGAATCTTTGCTATCACAAACTGCGATTGATTGGTCAATTGTCGAACATTTAATCGACTGAAACGCTTCAGCAAGAATAAGCGAATCGGGGAATAAAAGGAATGTCTGTCCAGATGAATAAGCGAGCTATATGACTTGCGTCACATTTTGGATGGAATAATTTACAGAGCAGTTACATGTCTGAGGAATAGTGCCTACAAAAAAGCCGGGTGGCGCGCTAACGCTTACCCGGCCTACTTTCGAGCCATTTGTAGGCCCGGTAAGCGTAAGCGCCACCGGGCAAAACGGCAATTACAGCAGTTCTTTCGCCTTAGCGACAACGTTCTCAACGGTGAAGCCGAACTCTTCGAACAGCTGCTCTGCCGGAGCAGATTCACCGAAGGTGGTCATACCGACGATAGCGCCGTTCAGGCCCACGTATTTGAACCAGTAGTCAGCGATACCCGCTTCAACCGCCACGCGTGCGGAAACGGCTTTAGGCAGTACGGATTCACGGTAAGCAGCATCCTGCTTGTCGAACGCATCGGTAGACGGCATGGAAACCACGCGCGCTTTAACGCCTTCGGCAGTCAGTTTGTCCCAGGCTGCAACAGCCAGCTCAACTTCAGAACCGGTTGCGATGAAGATCAGCTCTGGCTGTCCCGCGCAATCCTTCAGCACGTAGCCACCGCGGGCGATGTTCGCCAGCTGCTCTTCGGTACGATCCTGCTGCGCCAGGTTCTGACGGGAGAGGATCAGCGCGGTTGGACCGTCCTGACGCTCAACGCCGTATTTCCATGCCACTGCAGATTCCACCTGGTCACATGGACGCCATGTGCTCATGTTCGGGGTGACACGCAGAGAAGCAACCTGCTCTACCGGCTGGTGAGTTGGACCATCTTCGCCCAGACCAATGGAGTCGTGGGTATAAACCATCACCTGACGCTGTTTCATCAGCGCAGCCATACGCACGGCGTTACGTGCATATTCCACGAACATCAGGAAGGTAGAGGTGTACGGCAGGAAACCACCGTGCAGGGAGATACCGTTCGCGATAGCGGTCATACCGAATTCACGTACACCATAATGGATGTAGTTACCGGCCGCATCTTCGTTGATTGGCTTAGAGCCAGACCACAGGGTCAGGTTAGACGGTGCCAGGTCAGCGGAGCCGCCGAGGAATTCTGGAAGCCATGGACCGAACGCTTCGATCGCATTCTGAGACGCTTTACGGCTGGCGATTTTAGATGGGTTCGCCTGCAGCTTAGCGATGAACTCGTTCGCTTTCGCGTCGAAGTCAGACGGCATTTCACCTTTCATACGACGGGTGAATTCAGCCGCTTCCTGTGGGAAGGCTTTAGCGTAAGCCGCGAACTTCTCGTTCCAGGCCGCTTCTTTCGCCTGACCCGCTTCTTTGGCATCCCACTGGGCATAGATTTCAGATGGGATTTCGAATGCAGGGTGTTTCCAGCCCAACGCTTCACGGGTCAGCGCGATTTCCGCGTCGCCCAGTGGCGCACCGTGGGAATCGTGGGTGCCCGCTTTGTTCGGAGAACCGAAGCCGATGATGGTTTTGCACATCAGCAGGGATGGTTTGTCAGTGACCGCACGCGCTTCTTCTACTGCACGTTTAATCGAATCAGCATCGTGGCCATCAACGCCACGCACAACGTGCCAGCCGTAGGCTTCGAAACGTGCCGCAGTGTCATCAGTGAACCAGCCTTCAACATGACCGTCGATGGAGATACCGTTGTCGTCGTAGAACGCAACCAGTTTGCCCAGCTTCAGGGTACCTGCCAGGGAGCACACTTCGTGAGAAATGCCTTCCATCATGCAGCCGTCGCCCATGAACGCGTAGGTGAAGTGGTCAACAATGTCGTGACCAGGACGGTTGAACTGCGCCGCCAGAGTCTTCTCAGCAATCGCCATACCCACTGCGTTCGCAATACCCTGACCCAGTGGGCCGGTCGTGGTTTCAACACCTGCGGTGTAACCCACTTCCGGGTGACCCGGGGTTTTGGAGTGCAGCTGACGGAAGTTTTTCAGCTCTTCGATAGGCAGATCGTAGCCAGTGAGGTGCAGCAGGCTGTAGATCAGCATTGAGCCGTGGCCGTTAGACAACACGAAACGGTCGCGGTCAGCCCATGCCGGGTTCTGCGGGTTGTGGTTCAGGAAATCACGCCACAGGACTTCGGCGATATCAGCCATACCCATAGGGGCCCCTGGGTGGCCAGATTTGGCTTTCTGTACTGCGTCCATGCTCAGCGCACGAATAGCATTAGCAAGCTCTTTACGTGAGGACATTTTAACTCCAGATCGGACTGTTAAAGGCCATGCCCTTGACGACAGCGCGTTTTGGGCTACGCCGGAAAAAAGTGCCAACAATGTAACCCAAGCGGCATGCCATGTACATGGAGCATTCTTTTGCCGCTTAAGAAATCTCTGGATCATGCTCTCATGTTGCGCAATCTGCTCGCCCGGGCCCGTCGATATTCCTTATACTTAGCCCGACCCCGGCTTCGCTGTCGGTGTACTTTTCGGATTTTATTCAGATTAACGAGTACGGAAGCAACCTCATGAAAATGCGTGCATTAGTGCTGGCCCTGGGTACAACGTTCCTGCTGAGC
This sequence comes from Enterobacter cloacae complex sp. 309I3, assembly GCF_050031595.1. Taxonomy (NCBI): domain Bacteria; kingdom Pseudomonadati; phylum Pseudomonadota; class Gammaproteobacteria; order Enterobacterales; family Enterobacteriaceae; genus Enterobacter; species Enterobacter cloacae complex sp. 309I3. Next base: position 4,056,466 of record NZ_JBLGWI010000001.1, read on the forward strand.
GGTTGTCAGAATATGGATTCTAACGGCCTGATGTCCTCAGGCGCAGAAGCTTTTCAGGCCTATTCCCTGAGCGACGCGCAGGTTAAAGCCCTGAGCGACCAGGCCTGTAAAGATATGGATGGAAAGGCTACGATTGCCCCGGCCAACAGTCCCTACACGCAGCGTCTGAATAAAATTGCCTCTGCGCTTGGCGATAACATTAACGGTCAGCCGGTGAACTATAAAGTGTACGTCGCGAAAGACGTGAACGCCTTTGCCATGGCGAACGGCTGTATCCGCGTTTACAGCGGGTTAATGGACATGATGACCGACAACGAAGTGGAAGCGGTGATCGGCCATGAAATGGGCCACGTTGCCCTCGGCCACGTGAAGAAAGGGATGCAGGTCGCCTTAGGCACTAACGCCATCCGCGCGGCGGCGGCTTCTGCGGGCGGTATTGTGGGCAGCCTGTCCCAGTCACAGCTTGGCGATGTGGGCGAAAAGCTGGTTAACTCCCAGTTCTCTCAACGTCAGGAGTCCGAAGCGGATGACTACTCCTACGATCTGTTGCGCAAACGCGGTATCAATCCAGCAGGTTTAGCCACCAGTTTTGAAAAGCTGGCTAAACTGGAAGCCGGACGTCAAAGCTCCATGTTTGACGATCACCCGGCCTCAGAAGCGCGTGCACAACATATTCGCGACCGTATGGCCGCAGACGGAATTAAATAATTTTGGAAGGAGGCAAATTTGCCTCCTTTTTATTTCGCATGAATTGCTAACTTAACCGCACATATCGGTAACACCCACAAAAGCCCCGTCACACCTGCCCTTCACCATTGAAATGTCTGGTCACATAATTATTGCAATCGGTTACTTTTCGGGTAATTATCGAATCCGCAGTAATTCAAATTAATATATTAAGACTGAGACGTTCCCTCCGTGAAAAAAGAATTATCGTTAGTTGCGTTAAGCATATTTGCCACATTACCTGCCGTTGCAAGCCAACAATCAGACAGCCAGGGTTTTATTAATGACAGCCATTTAGATCTGTTTTTACGCAATGCGTATATCAGCCGTGATTATCATCAGGGCCAGCAAGATAAAGCAGAATGGGGTCAGGGTATCATCGCCACCTTTGAATCAGGTTATACCGAAGGAGTGGTTGGCTTTGGCGTGGACGGCATTGCGCAGTATGGCGTGCGTCTGGACGGTGGCCGCGGTAAGAGCGGCGCAGGTGGCATTGACTTCTTTAAACAGGAAGACGACGGACGCGCAAAATCCGATCTGGCAAAATTTGGCGCGACCGCCAAAATGCGCATCTCGAATACCGTACTCAGCTACGGTAATCAGCGTCCCGAGCTGCCAATCATTAACGCCGACAGCTCCCGCCTGCTGTTTGAAAGCTACACCGGTACTATGCTGACTTCTAAAGAGATCGACGGTCTGGAAATCAACGCCGGTTATTTCACCGACGAGCAGCGTAAAAGTGACGATCGCCACGACAGCGGCCTCAAGGGTTTCTCCTTCGGCGGGGCGAGCTACCAGTTTAATGACCAGTTCAGCGGCGCGCTGTACGCCTCCCATAATGAAGAGGTGATGAACAAGCAATATCTGGGCATGAATTTCAAACAGCCGTTCAGCACCGGCCAGCAGCTGGTACTCGATTTTAACGGCTACAATTCGCGTCTGGATCAGGGCTACGCAGACAGCCTCGACACGGGCCGCAGCAACACCATCTGGAGCCTGGCGGCGAGCTACATCTGGGATATCCATACGTTCAAAGTGGCGTACCAGCAGAGCAGCGGAAGCACCGGCTACAACTATGGCGGCTACCGCGACCAGGGCGGTGTTGGTGACGGCGGCAACACCATCTGGCTGGCGAACTCCTACTGGTCTGATTTTAATGGTGAAGACGAACGTTCATGGCAGGCGTCTTACGGGCTGGACTTTGGCGGTCTCGGTTTGCCGGGTCTGAGCTGGACCACCGCCTACGTGCGTGGCGACAACATTAAAACCGCTGAAACCAGTAACGGCAAAGAGCATGAATGGTTTAACCAGATCCAGTATCAGGTGCAGGACGGCCCGGCGAAAGATCTGAAGCTGAAACTGCGTTATTCCGTACTGCGCGTCTCCAGCAACGCCAGCGATTACAACGTGGGCGGGGATGAGATCCGCGCTTACGTGGAATACCCGTTTAACGTGTTCTGAGTTTGTCCCCTCACCCTAACCCTCTCCCAAAGGGAGAGGGCCGGGGTGAGGGAAAAACAGCTAGTAAAGCGTCTTCTGTGGGGGCCCGGCAAACTTCAGCGCGCCAATTTGTCCCATCCGCACTTCCACTACCGATGGTCCCGGCATCGCCAGCGCTTCCGTCATCACCGCATCAAAATCCTCTGCCCGCTCAACGCTCCATGCCTGCAGGCCAATCGCCTGTGACAGCAGGGTAAAATCCGGCGTATGCAGCTCGTTATAGTACTGACGGCCACCGAAATATTTGTCCTGTATACCGCGCATCACGCCGTAGCCGCCGTCATTCATGATAAGCAACGTCACGTTGGCCTTCTCCTGCGCCAGTGTCGCCAGTTCGCCCAGATTCAGGCTCAGACCACCGTCCCCCACCAGCCCCACCACTTTGCGCTGTGGGTTGGCAATCGCGGTGCCAATCGCCATCGGCAGGCCCATGCCAATTGCCCCGGCCAGAGAGTGAATATTCATCAGCGGCCCCCTGGCGCGGAACAGTCGGCTGCCCCACAGGCTGCCGGAAACGGTAATATCGCGCACCAGCAGGCCATCTTCAGGTAGCGCTTTCTCTATGGCATCGTTGAGTTGCGCATAGACGCCGCACTGTTCACGCAGCCCACGTTCTGCCTGTGTCACCGCCTCCTGAACCAGACCATCCCACTGAGCATTCCCCCATTCACGCCCCTGTGCTTTTTCAGCCAGCGCGCTCAGCAACGCTGAGCAGTCGGCTACCAGCGTGTTATCCATCAGATAGTTACGGCTTGCCGCCGCCGGGTCGATATCGATCTGTACGCGCGGAGAAGGCAGTTCGAGCGTCCATGAACGGGTCTCATTGCTGCGCAGACGTGAACCGGCGATCAGCGTAAAGTCACACTGCGCGATCAGCGCTTCAACCGATGGCGAGTTGTGGAATGCCCGCAGGCTGGCGCGATGGCTGTCCGGCAGTACGCCGCGCGCGTGAGTACTGGAGATCACGGTGATACCTGCATCCGCCAGCTTTTTCACTGCGTCCGCGCAGCCCAGCGCACCGCCGCCCAGCCACAGCAGCGGCTGTTTCGCCTGCTTGAGTTGCGCCCAAAGCGCATTAACACTCCCTGCATCTACCGGCGAAACCGACGCCGGTTTCACCGGTGCGGTCACCAGCGACAGCGGAATTTTCGCGCCCTGAATATCAATCGGGATCTCCACGGAGACCGGCCCGCACGGCGGCGTCTGCGCCTCCTGAATCGCTTTATGCAAAATCGCTATCGCCTGACTGGCATTGCTGATGCGATACGCCCGTTTTGAGCTGGCCTTCAGGAAAGTCAGCTGATCGCGGGTTTCATGGATAAACCCGGTGTCGGCATCCAGCCAGGCTTTTTCTACCTGCCCGGTCAGGTGCAGCAGCGGCGTGCAGGCGTTCATCGCCTCCACCAGCGCGCCTACAGCGTTACCCGCGCCCGCGCCGGTGCTGGTCAGCGCCACGCCAAGGCCGGAAAAACGTCCGTGGGCATCAGCCATGGTGACAGACCCCGCTTCGCCGCGTGCCGGTACAAAGCGGATGTTGTCGCGCTGCCCTACTGCATCCGCGATGGGCAGGTTGTGAATAGAGATGACGCCGTAGATGGCCTCAACCTGATACTGCTCCAGCGTTCTGGCGATGGCGTCGCCGACGGTTATCATTTCGCTCATTGCTCACCCTTTCTCAGTCGCACCAGTGGTTGACGCTGTTACCCGTCGCCAGATAAATGCTCTTTTGCTGCATCCAGGCTTTCAGCCCCTGAATGCCCTTCTCGCGGCCCAGACCGCTCTCTTTAAAGCCCCCGAACGGGGTCGAAATCGCAAATACTTTGTAGGTGTTGATCCACACCGTGCCGGCCTCAAGCTGTTCGCTTAAGCGCAGCGCGCGCCCGGTATCGCGTGTCCAGATCCCGGCGGCCAGGCCGTAAACCGAGTCGTTGGCCTCGCGGATAAGCGAGGTTTCATCGCGAAACGGCATCGCCACCAGCACCGGGCCAAAGATCTCCTCCTGGCAGACACGGGCGCTGTTGCTCAGCCCTTCGATAATCGTTGGCAGGAAGAAGCTGCCGCTTGCCAGCGTGGGATCGGCCGGGATCTCTCCGCCGCACAGCACGCGGCCCCCTTCACGCTTTGCCAGCTCAACGTACGCCTGTACGCTCTGACGATGTTTTTCATTGATCAGCGGCCCAACGTGGACACCGTCGGCAAACGGATGTCCGACGCGCAGACCGCGGGTTAACTCCAGCAGCCTCGCCATCAGCGGGGCGTAAAGGCTCTCGTGGATAAACAACCGTGAACCGGCAATGCACGCCTGCCCCGCCGAGCTGAAAATGCCGTAGCAGATCCCGCGCGCGGCCTGCTCGATATCCGCATCCTCCAGCACGATAGTCGGCGATTTTCCGCCCAGTTCCAGCGATGCCGGGATCAGTTTTTCCGCCGCCACGTGGGCCAGGTGACGGCCCGTGGTGGTACCGCCGGTAAAGGAAATTTTGCGTACCTTAGGGTGGCGTGCCAGCGCATCGCCAATCACCGAGCCTTTGCCCGGCAGCACGCTCAGCAGCCCGGCGGGCAGCCCGGCCTGTTCAAATATCCGCGCCAGCTCCAGCGCCATCAGCGGCGTGGCTTCGGCGGGCTTGAGGATCACCGCGTTACCCGCGGCAATGGCCGGAGCGACCTTCTGCATCTCGCTGGCAATCGGCGAGTTCCACGGCGTGATGGCCGCCACCACGCCGAGCGGCTCATAGCGGCTCAGGGTCAGTAAATCCGGCTGGCGCGGCGTCGGAAGTTCCCCTTCCAGCAGCTCGCAGGCGGCGGCAAAGTAGCGCGCCGTTCCCGCCGCGCTCATTACCAGCCCGCGGGCCTCCGCCAGCGGCTTGCCGTTATCGCGGCTCTGCATCTGCGCCAGCTCGTCGACGCGGGATTCAATGAGATCTGCCACCTTGTGCAGGATCTTCGCCCGTGTATGCGGCAGGCTGTGGCGCCAGGCGGGATCGCGCCACGCGCGCTCGCCGGCCTCGATCGCGTCATGCAGATCGTCGGGACTGGCCGCATTCAACGTCGCGTTGATCGACCCGTCTGCCGGGAAATAGCTCTGCATCGGGTTGCCGCCACCGTGTCGCCACTGGCCGCCGATAAATATCTTCAGATCGTCCATCGTCACTCCTCAGCTCATGGCCAGCTCGCGGCAGGCACGTACCGCGCTGAGTGCCGCCAGGGTGGAGGTTTTCGGGTTAGAGGCAAGCGGCAGGCCGCTTAGCTCCAGATGGAATTCACCAAACGCGCCTTCAACGTGCAGCGTGTGGGTGTTACGTTTCGTTGACGGGTCGACCATCAGCTGTACGCGCGTGTCGTCCATTCCCACGCCGCCGAGTGCCACGGTGGCCGCCACGTTGGCGTTGGCCGGAAACAGTCGTGCCGCCTCGCGGGCGCTGCCTTCAAAAAAGACCTGCGCAGCAGATACCGAATTAAGATCGATAAGCTGCTCGGCATAGCTGCCGCGCCAGCTGGCCGGGCTTTTACGCGACTGGTAGGTCACACGCGCCAGCCCGCCCTCTTTCGCCGCCGCCAGCCCGTCGATACCGGCTACCGCCCCGGAGAGCAGCGTCAGTCTGCCGCCGGCGTTGAGCAGGCGCTGTTCGAGCGCGCTGTCCGCCAGTGCGCCGGTCGAAATAACCGCCAGATGCCAGCCGCGACGTAAAATATCCTCACCGTACTGCGCTACCGCCTGCTGGCTGGCGCACTCCAGCACCAGGTCGGGCGTTTGCGCGCATTCCAGCGGTGAGGTCAATGCCACTACCGCATCACCAAACTGCGCGTGAATCGCCGCATGATGGGCCTCGCGCGCCACAATCCAGCCGATAGCCACGCCAGCGGGCAGGCGCTCAATCACCGCCTGCGCCATGGCGCCAAAACCAATCAACATAATCTTTTTCATGATGTGTCCTTACAGATGGCGGCAAAAGCCGCCGGAAACGTCCAGTGCCGCACCGGTGGTAAACGAAGCCAGCGGCGAGGCGAGGAACAGCAGCGCCTGCGCGGGCTCCTGCGGCTTGCCGAGACGCGCCATCGGAATACCGCGTTTACGGGCGATCTCCGCCGTCCACTCCGGCCAGCTCTGGCTTTTGTCTGTCCGGTTTTCAAAGCGACGCTGCCACTGCCCGGACTCCACCATGCCAAGCAATATCGAATTCACGCGGATGCCTTTGCCCACCAGCTCTTTTGAGAGCGTCAGCGTCATATTCAACAGCGCGGCGCGGGCGGCAGAGGTGGCAATCATGTGCTCCTCCGGCTGCAGCGCCAGCAGGGAGTTCACGCAGGTGATGGAAGCGATGTCGGACTGCTCCAGCAAAGGCTGAAACGCCTGCACCGGGTTGATCACGCCAAACAGTTTAAGTTCGGCTTCATGCAGCCACGCCTCGCGCGGGGTGTCATGAAAGTGCGCCACGTATCCTTGCCCGGCGTTGTTGATCAGCATGTCCACGGCACCAAAGCGCACCTGAACGGCATCCGCGAAAGCCTGCATCTCGTCAGCGTTCAGCACGTCGCAGCGATAAGAGAAAACCTCCCCGCCGGGGTATTCGTTATGCAGCGCGGCATGGGCGCTGGCGAGGCGATCCGGATCGCGGCCACAGAAGGCCACTTTTGCCCCCTCGCCCAGCAGCAGGCGTAGCGTTTCAAAGCCAATACCAGAAGAACCGCCGGTGACGACCGCTACGCGTCCGTCAATTTGTGCATTCATCGCGCACCTCTTCGTTAATACGTAAAAGCTGTTGGTTAAAAAACGCGTCGTTATCGAGATAGCTGGCATGTCCCGCCTGGGCAATAGCGATAAACGGCATGCCGTAGCGCAGCGCCAGCCCCTGCACCAGCTCGGGTTGCGTGATCGCATCCTGCTCGCCGCACCACACTTCAAAGTTGCCTGAATAGCGCTTCAGCCAGCCATGAATATCGTCGTGCGCCAGCATCCACGCGGCGGCGAGGTAGCCCTCGGGTCGAAGCCTGCGCATGCCCGCTGCCACGGTGGCGATATCCGCTTCACGCGCGCCGGGACGCAGCAGTTTTGCGGCGCGGGTCTGCGCGAGGATTTCGCCGCCGAGTGCAATCTGTTGCTCACGGCTGCGCCAGACCTGCTCGCGCTGCTCCGGCGCGGCGCGGCCGTAACCTTGCGCGGCGTCCGCCAGCACCAGATGCAGCACACGATCCGGATATTTCGCCGCAAAGGCGCTGGCAACCAGTGCCCCGAGTGAATGGCCCACCAGCACCGCCTGCCACACGCCAGCCCGGTCAAGCATCGCCGCCAGCGCATCGGCGTAATCCCCCGCGTTCGCCCGTTCCGCGGCCAGCATCGGGCTTTCGCCATAACCGGGCATGTCCCACGCCAGCACGCGAAAACCGTTCAGCGCCATCTGCTTGTGCCAGGAGGCTGCGCCAGAGCTGATCCCGTGCAGCAGCATCAGCGGAATGCCGCTTCCCTGTTCACGAAAACCCGTCATCATGCCCCCTTAGTTCCGCTTCACTTTCGAGAGCGGATGGTCCGCCGGGTAGGTCGGAATTTCCGGCTTGTTGGTGCCCAGCATGACGCACATCAGCGCCTCTTCTTCGCCGTGGTTAAACAGCCCGCGATAGATCCCCGGCGGCACGGAGATCAGGTCACGCTCGCGCAGCACGGTTTCGGTGTAGTTATCGCCGTCCTGGATCATCAGCGTGATCTGCCCTTTGAGCATGAAGAACACCTCTTCCACATCGTCGTGCAGGTGCAGCGGCCCTTCGCACTTCGACGGCAGTACCATGGTGGAAAAGGTAAAATGCTCCGCCTGTACGGTGTTGGTGTCGCTCGCCACGCCGGTAGCACCGGTGCCGATATAGCGCATCTGTGCGCGGCGGTATTTCGGGTCAAAATCGGCCTGGAACTTCAGCGCGTTCCAGTCGTATTTACGGCCCTCAAAGCGCGCAATACGGGACTCGACCCACTCTTCCATCGTCAGGTGGTCAGGTTTGATGCCAGATGGGTTGGTTACGGTTGAATCAGTCATGACACTCTCCTCAGTAACGTCTCAGCAGCGGCAGTAACAGGACGCAGCCCACCGCCGCCATCACCGCCAGAAAAATCAGCCCGGAATCCATGCTGTGGGTGAAGGCGATAAGCGCGCCCATCACCGCTGGCGACAGCGCGCCCGCAAAGTTTCCCAGCCCGTTGAAAATGCCGCCCGCCGTGGCGCTCACCCGTGGATGGGTGGCCTTTGCCAGCAGGGCGAAAATGTTGGGTGCCCCGGTGCCCCACATGAATGTGCTGAAGCTCATCGCCGCAATGATGGTCAGCGGGGTATCGAGGTGCATTACGGCCGTGAGCCCGACAGCGGCCCCCGCCATGGAGATGAAGCAGGCCGCTGCGCGCTTATCGACCCGGTCAGAGAGCCATGCGCCAATCACTTCCCCCGCCAGCATGGCGATGAACGGCATCGACGACAGCCAGCCCGCATGCTCCAGATGAATGCCCTTCCCCTTGATCAGGTAGCCCGGCAGCCAGCCGTTAATGCCCCACAGGTAGGTCAGGAAAGCGATGTTAAAGATGCAGATGATCCAGAAGTGCGGGCTGACAAACAGCTCGCGCCGTGCAGCACGGCGTTCGTCCCGGGAGGTCTGTGACGTATCGCTTTTCGCCTCCAGACGGATCCCGCGCAGACCGACGCGCACGAAGATCAGCACCGGTACGGTCAGCATCGCCATCACGAAGAAGGTGCTCTGCCAGCCGAAGGTGTTCAGCAGCCAGAGTGAGAGCGGGAAGCCAATCGCCGCCCCTACCGGCGTGCCCAGCAGCCACAGCATGGTGGCGCGCGCCTGCAGATGCTGTGGGAAGTTGTGGCGCACAATGGCGAAGGCCAGCGGGAACAGCGGCCCCTCCGCCACGCCCAGCAGAATGCGCAGCACGATCATCAGCGTGTAGTTATGGGTAAAGCCCATCGCCACCATCAGCACGCACCACACCACCATCATCCCGGTGAGCAGGCGCAGCGGGGCGATTTTGTCCCCCAGCCCACTGAGAAAGACCGATGAAAAGCCGTAGCTCAACAGGAAGGCGCTCATCAGAATGCCGAGGCGCGTGGTGTCAAAATCGATGCCCATCGCCTGCTGGAAATGGCCATCAGAAAATAGCGCGGCAATGCTGATTTTGTCGAAAAACGCCAGCAGCACGCAGGCCAGCAGCGACAGCGGGATGGCCCAGCGCACCGCTTTTTCAGGCGTGCGGGTCCCCTCACCGCTCGCCTCAACGGGCGCGGTGTTAGTGTCTAATGTGGTCATGTCTCCCCCTACGGGTGCGGGTTAGCTATCGCAATGACATCAGTGAAAAAGTCGGGTCGGCGAGCGGCACATCTGATAAATCCCGCCCGGCCGCCATCCAGCGCTTCGCCAGCTTGACGGTGCGCGCATCGTTGAACGCCACCAGCTGCGTCAGGCGCCCGTTTTCGTCCAGCGAGAAGTACAGCGCGTCTTCACGAACTATGGTGCGGCTGCCCGGCTGCGGAATGCCGAGGATCTGAATGTTGTGCTGGTATTGATCCGACCATAGCCACGGCGCGTCGTCATAGCCTGCGGCATCGGGGTTAAGCATCGCTTTTGCCGCCGCCACCGCCTGATTCTGGGCGAAGGCCCAGGACTGAATACAAAGGCCGTAATGATGATGCTGTGCCACATCCCCGGCAGCGAAGATGGACGGATCCGACGTGCGGCCCTGCGCATCCACCACGATCCCGCGTTCGGTTTGCAGCCCCGCGTCGCGCGCCAGCTCCAGATTGAGATCGACGCCGATCCCTACCACCACCGCATCAAAGGTTTCACGTTTGCCATCACAGTGAATGACCGGCAGGCCGTTATCGTCCTCCAGCTCCAGCGCGCCGCAGCCGGTTCGGATCTCCACGCCCTGCTCACGGTGAATGGTCTTTAAGCGCTGCGATACCTCGCCGCTCACCGAGCGCATGCACAGCGCAGGCTGCTGCTCGAACAGGGTGACCGCCACACCGCTTTTGCGCGCAGAAGCGGCAATCTCCAGGCCTATCCAGCCGCCGCCCACAATCGCCAGCTTTTGACTTTCCGCAAGCCGACGTTTCAGGCGCTGCGCGTCCTGCCAGTGGCGGAGGGTGTAGACCTGCGGATGCGCAGCCCATGCCTCGCCCGGCAGGCGCGCCCGCCCTCCGGTGGCAATTAAAAGTATGTTGTAACTAAGACGTTCGCCGTTGCTCAAACGCACCGTTTTCGCATTGCGGTCAATCTGCTCCGCGCGCAGCGGACGGTACCAGGTCAGATTCAGCGCCTGCTGAGCCTCTTCAGTAAAGAGTCGCGGAAGCGACGCGTCCGTCTCCAGCAGAGCCGCTTTCGACAGCGGTGGACGTTCATAAAAATCCCACGCCTCTTCCGCCACCACGCAGATCTCACCGTCAAAGCCCTCGTCGCGCAGGGTTTTCGCCGCCCAGCCTCCCGCCTGACCGCCACCAATAATGACAATGCGCGACGTCATACCGCCTCCGGTTTTTTCTGCTGGCGGCGCGTGTCGTGATCGATCCCGCCTTCCACCGCCCACTCGGTAAAGGAGACCAGCGAATGCTCCAGCTCGCGCGGCTGCCAGTTTTCCGTCAGGTAGTCGTCATTGGTGTAATACTCGAACGCCCCGCCGGTCGGGCTGTTGACGTACCAGAAGTAGGCTGACGACACCGGATGGCGGCCGGGTCCGATAAACGTGCTCCAGGCGTTTTTGTTCATCGCAATCCCGCCGCCGATCACTTCGTGAATATCGCGCACGGTAAAGGCCACGTGGTTCAGGCCGCGCTTGCGGTTCGGCAGCTGCAGCAGGAACAGGTTGTGATGACCCCCGCGCACGCCGCAGCGCAGAAACACGGCGCGGTTGATGTAGCGGTCAGAGACCTGGAAGCCGAGCACCTCGCGGTAAAATGTCTCCACCGCCGCGAGCTCCTCCACGAAGAACACCACGTGCCCCACGTTAATGGGCTGGGCGCGATCGTAAACCGGGCTGGGGGTATCGATACGGCGAGCGTCGCCCCACTGGTTGATCGGCTCAACATTCAGTTCCACGTCGCTCTGCTGGCTGACCTGCACACGCAGCGTCATGCCGTTCGGGTCAAGACACTCCAGGGCATCACCCACTTCGCGAAAGCCGGGTTGCTGCGCAAGCTTCGGACGCAGCGCATCCAGATCGGACTGTGCGGCAACCGCCCACGTCATGCGGCGCAGGGTGTTGCCCGCTTCAAACGCCGGGGGCAGGTCGGGGCTGTCGATCGGGTTTAGTTCCACGCGCGCGCCGCTCAGGGTGGTAAAACGCTGGCCGCTGGCATCGCCCGTCAGGCCAAAATCACGCATAAATTTGGCGCAGTGCGTCAGGTCTTCAACGCCAAATTCCAGCTTTTCAATTCCGGTTACACTCATCGTTCGTTGCCTCATCTGGCCCAAATTGGGCGTAAAACATGCCCGACGCAGCAAAGCGCCTGACGTTAACTCACTGATTTAACTGGCCTGTGATAAATACCCTAAGAAGCCAGAAATTTTGTCCGCCGCCAGACGAACCTCGTTTTGCAGTCGCTCGCGGTCGGCTTGTGGGATCTCTTCCGACGGCACCAGAATGCTCACTACCGCCGCCACGCGATGGCTTCGGTCAAACACCGGATAAACGATGGAGGAGATACCGTGGCGGAAGAAGGATTCACCGATCACGTACCCCCGGGCTTTGTCCTGCTGCACCATCTGCCACAGGGCTTCACGGTCGTGAAGCTGACCCGGTGTGTTGCCCGGCAGGCGCTCATGCGGGAACAGCTGTTCGAAATCGGCGCGGGAAATATCGGTCAACAGCATGCGACCAAGCGAGGTGCAGTGCACCGGCAAACGGGTACCAATGCTGACCTGGTTGATGCGTGATCCAGCGGCGCTGACGCGGGCGATGTAGATGATGTCGCGACCGTCGCGGATCGCCAGATGACTGCTGCACTGGCTCACGTCGCGCAGTTGTTCAATCACCGGCTGACCCACCTGCGCCACATCCAGCGAGGCGATGTACTCAAAGCCCAGACGCAGCACGTTCATGCCGAGCGAGAAGGTATTGGTACGGGTGTTGCGCTCCAGAAAGCCCATATACTCCAGGGTCTGCACCACGCGGTAGGCGGTGGCCTTCGGCATATCCACCAGCCGGTGCAGCTCGGCAAAGGTCAGTTCGCGATGCTGCTCACCAAAGGCTAACAGCAGCTGCAGGCCACGCTCCAGCCCCGGTACCAGATACTTCACTTCCTGATCGTTTGCCATCATCGCCCTACCTTAGTTAAAGACAAAACCGCCGTTGACCGGGATCAGCTGCCCGGTGATAAACCGCGACAGATCGCTTAACAGCCAGACCACGCTGCCGGTGACATCTTCCGGCTGCTGTGCCCCTGTTAACGCCCGGCCGTTTTCGTAGAGTTGGTGTCGTTCGGCGGGAACATATTCCGTTGCCTCGACGCGGGTCAGCCCCGGCGCGATGGCGTTGATTCGAATACGCTTTTCACCAAGCTCGCGCGCCATTGAGCGGGTCATGGCAATCACGGCCCCTTTGCTGGCCACGTAGGCCATCAGGCGCGGCGCGCCCCAAAGTGCTGTGTCGGACGCCACGTTCACGATCCCTGCGCCATCGCGCAGCAGCGGCACGGCGGCGCGCGTCACCAGCCAGGTGCCTTTGACGTTGACGCGCATCACCCGGTCCCACAGATCCGGGTCGTAATCGAGCATATTTTTGCCGCCCACGCCGGTCGCCATCGCCGCGTTATTTACCAACCCGTCAATCTGCCCCTGCTCGCCAATCGCATTGAATACCTGCTCAATGGAGGCCGGATCGGCGAGATCGATAACGTACGATTCGATCGTAAAACCCTGTGCCCGCAGAGCGTGTGCGCTTTCGGCCAGCTCGCCTTCAAGAATGTCGCACATCACCACCGCGGCGCCCTGCTCCGCGCAGGCGCTGGCGAAGTGATAGCCCAGCCCGCGCGCGGCGCCGGTCACCACGATGCGTTTCCCGCTCAGCAGCGCATTCATCAGGCCGCTCCCTGCTGCGCTTCACGCATTGCCAGTTGCTCTTTAGCGGCCTTTTGCATCATGCGGCGCAGGCGCGAGAGGCCGACATCGTGCTGGTACAGGTATTCATGGTCGCGGGCATTTGGCGCCAGGCTTTCCAGCACCACGCGGTCCTGCTCCAGCACCTCCCAGTGCAGCTTTTCCAGGCGGTTGCGGTACATGAAGCGCCACATATCGCGCTGCCAGCCCTGTACGCGGCGGATACGCCAGAAGAAGACGCGGCAGTTGTCGTTATCTTCCGGCACCACCATGCCAACGATGAAGAAGTGGCCACCCGGTCCGAAACGCTTCTTATAGGGAATGGAGAGTCTCATCCAGCAGGTGCCACTATTGCCCAGCTCCACCCAGTCGAAGTTGACGCCGCTCTGCCCTTTTTTCTCGAAGATAAAGCCGGTCTTCGTCGGCTGGAGGACCATGTCGGCCTTGCGATCCCCTTCCGCCATCGAGTGCGAGGAGGAGTGGAGATACGTACCGTGCATCGGATCCATCACGTTTTCCAGCGCGTACTGATAGTTACATTTCCAGGCTGCGGTGCAGAGGAAGTTGCTGAAATGTTCCGTGTCGGCGAGTTCATCCGGGAAGGTCAGCTCGTCCGGCTGCTGATCGGCGGTGACGCCAAACCACAGGAAGATGGCACCGTGCGCCTCCTGCACCTGATAGCTGCGCACGCACTGCTGGCCGACCAGCGGACATTTGTCTACGGCGGGCACGTCTTTCACTTCACCGTTTCCCGCCACTTCCACGCCGTGATACCAGCAGGCGATGCGGTCGCCGAGATTCCAGCCCATCGACAGACGCGCACCGCGGTGCGGACAGCGGTCTTCCAGCGCCTGCACCTGACCATCTTTATTGCGCCAGACCACAATCTGTTCGCCCAGACGAGTAATGCCCACGGGCGCAGACTGCACTTCCCAGCTCGCCAGCACCGGATACCAGAGGCCACGCAGACCTTTATCGAGATAGTTTTGTACGGTAGTTGTCATCGCGTCGTCCTCAGTAGCCGTTAACCTGTAAGAATGCCTGGAAGCTGGCGTCGCTCCACGGCTCGCCCTGCTGGTCATGCATGCGCACCGCATTCAGCCCGTTGACCAGCTCCGGCAAGGTTTCAACGCCCTGCTCAAAGAGATCTTCCAGCGTGGCGATAAGGCTCATTTCCCAGTTTTCCGGCACCCGGCTGCGGGTCTGCCAGATCAGGTTCTGATACTCACCCGGTTTATGAATGGCGCCGTTCCCGCCCTCTGCCGGGGGCGTAAACTGGCGGCTTTCGGGCAGCGCCGGGTTGAAGTTCAGGATGTCGCTCATGCCACGGTCTCCTCGACAAAAGTAATCTGGATTTGGTTTTCAAATACCCGAACCGGGTAGCTGTTGAGGTTTCGGCCGCCGGGGCCGTGCAGGCACTGGCCGGTTTTGACGTCGAACACCGCCTCGTGCAGCGGGCATTCCACTTTGCCGTCCTCGACAAAGCCCTGACTCAGCAGCGCATAGGCGTGCGGGCATACGTCTTCCAGCGCGTAATATTCGCCGTCGATTAAATAAACGCCGATCTCTTTACCTTCAACGTTGCCGCTAAAAGGGAAATCTTCCTGTACTTGTTCTGCGTCACATACGCCTATCCAGCTCATCACGATCCTCCAGGCTTTTGTTTCATATATGAAACTCTGTTTCTTATTTAATACGGTCAATATAAAAGCGATGAATGTTTCGTCAAGCGTCAATGTGACGAATTTGTTAATAAATCGGCAATTAATAAGCTAAGTGTGCAAGGGATCACGAAAAAATGCAGCGATATGAAATTTTCATTATTAAGGCGTGAATGAATACGTTTTAGTGATGAACTCAAAGCGCAAATAAAAAATATTGACTTCTTTTCTTTTTCTTCCTTAAAAATAAACAACTGAAAAAGCACCGTGTTTCACCTGTGAAACACATTTAAAAATACATCTTTAAAAACAACAAGTTTCACTGGTGAACCATTTTACATCCGTGACAATCACATTGATAAAAATATAAATGCGAGAACGCATAAGGCGGGCAATATGACGGCAAGATGGCAAGGCACAATTGCACTGTTATTTCTCATTATTATTTCCTACATTGACCGGGTAAATATCTCGGTGATGATTTTAAACCCGGAATTTGCCGAACACTTTCAGTTAAATGAAAACAGAATGTTACAGGGAATGTTAATGACCTGCTTTCTTCTGGGTTATGGATTATCGGCTTTATTATTAACACCGGTTATCGAAAGCAAACTGCATTATCGACATGGATTATTAAGCAGCATTGCGATTTGGGCTCTGGTCTGCGCCATTTCTCCCTTACTCGGATCGCTAATGGGAATGCTCATCGCCCGTGTGATTCTGGGGATCGCTGAGGGACCGCTCTTTTCACTGAAAACCCGCTTTATCAGCGATAACTTTCGTGCGGAAGAGGTTGGCAAACCCAACGCCGTGACCGCACTGGGCGTCTCACTCGGTCTGGCCGTGGGCTTTCCGCTGGTGACCTGGCTGATGGCCCATCTGAGCTGGGCCGGATCGTTTTATGCGCTGGCGGCAATCAACCTGGTGCTCGGTGGCGGCCTGATCTGGCGTTTCCTGCCGGCACCGCGCGGTACAGTAAAAATGCACAAACGGGGGCTCGCAGAGACAGTGATGCTTGCGTGGCAAACCCCGCTGTTGGGCTGGATCCTGCTGGTTGAAATCGCCACGCTGAGTTATCTCTGGGGGAGCAGCGCCTGGCTCCCGGCGTGGCTACGCGACGAACATCACTTCTCACTGCACGCCACGGGCATGCTCGCGGCCATCCCCTTCCTGTTGAGCCTGGGCTCAAAATTCCTTGGCGGGGTACTGCTCGATAAAATGCGGCCGGAACAGGCACCGCTGCTGTTTGTCGCGGGCGGGGCGCTGACGGCGTTATCCGTGATCGCGCTGATGCTCAGCCATCAGCCTGCCTGGCTGGCGCTGTTTATGCTGTCGGCTAACGTCTTCTGGGGACTTCAGGGCGCGGCCATTCCGGCGGTGATCCAACATCACGCCGCGCGGGAGGCGGTGGGAAGCGCGTACGGCATCATTAATGGGATCGGCAATCTCTGCGCCGCCTTTATTCCACTGCTGATGGGGATGGTGATGAGATCGGTGGGGTCGGTCAGCTCTGGCTTTTCCGTGCTGGTGGTGTCGCAGATTATCACTCTGCTGGCGGGAGGAATGTTGCTGCTGCGCATGCGTCGCGCAGCAGCAATCAGCGCGTAAGGTTTATTCGCCTTTTTTCGCAGCCTGGATATAGAGCATTTCCAGTGCCAGGGTCGCCGCGGCCAGCGCGGTGATCTCGGACTGGTCATAGGCAGGCGCCACTTCCACCACGTCCATCCCGACAATGTTCAGATCCTTCAGGCCGCGCACCAGTTTGATGGCGCGGTCTGAGGTCAGCCCGCCGATCACCGGCGTACCGGTGCCCGGCGCAAACGCCGGATCCAGACAGTCGATGTCGAAGGTCAGGTACACCGGCATATCACCGACGATCTGCTTAACCTGCGCGATGATGTCATCCACGCCGCGATCGTTCACCTGACAGGCGTCCAGCACGGTGAAGCCGTTGTCTTTGTCAAACTCGGTACGGATACCGATCTGCACGGAGTGGTTAGGATCGATCAGACCTTCATTCGGCGCGGTGTAGAACATGGTGCCGTGGTCGAACTCGCAGCCGTTCGCGTAGGTGTCGGTGTGCGCATCGAAGTGCACCAGCGCCATTTTACCGAAGTGCTTCGCGTGGGCGCGCAGCAGCGGCAGGGTCACGAAGTGGTCGCCACCGAAGGAGAGCATGCGCTTACCGGCAGCCAGCAGTTTCTCGGCGTGGGCCTGCAGCTTCTCGCTCATTTCACGGGCGTCACCGAAGGCATACACCAGGTCGCCGCAGTCCACCACGTTCAGGCGTTCGCGCATGTCGAAGTTCCACGGGAAGCGGTTATGCTCCCAGGCCAGGTTGGTGGAAACCTGACGGATCGCCGCCGGGCCGTGACGACCGCCCGCACGGCCTGATGTGGCCATATCAAACGGCACGCCGGTGATCACCCAGTCAGCATCGCTGTCGTACGGCTGGAAGTTCATCGGAAGGCGTAAAAAACCAAACGCGTTAGATACCAGAGAGTTGTCGTACTGATGACCTAAAGTGCTCATGTCCTGACCTCTTTTAAAGTCGATGCGTTAAAAACAGATGAAAAAAAATCCCCTCCGCGTCGTTAAACCCGACGAGGAAGGGATTGATTCGTAAATCGCTTATTGGGGCGAATTATCGCCGTTAATTCATACGGGTTCAAGTGAGTATAGGGCATTGTGCGGCCTTTGGCCCTCACCCTAACCCTCTCCCACGGGGAGAGGGAATTTGAATACCCTCTCCAACCGGGAGAGGGAGGTTTGCCTTATTCGTCTTCCAGGTAGGTGTACCCGTACAGACCCGCTTCAAACTCTTCCAGGAACTGCTGCTGCAGCGCGTCATCCAGACCGGTGTTTTTCACCTGATCGCGGAATTGCGTCAGCAGGGTTTTCGGATCCAGCTGCACGTATTCCAGCATGTCCGCCACGGTGTCACCTTCGTCAGACAGCTCCACTTCCACGCTGCCGTCAGGGAAGACAAACACGTCAACCGCTTCGGTATCACCGAACAGGTTATGCATATTGCCAAGGATCTCCTGATACGCGCCGACCATAAAGAAGCCCAGCATTGGCGGGTTCTCCGGGTCGTATTCCGGCATTGGCATGGTCGTTGCGATACCGTCGCCGTCAACATAGTGGTCGATGGCACCGTCGGAGTCACAGGTGATGTCCAGCAGCACCGCACGACGTTCCGGGGCGTGATTCAGCCCTTCCAGCGGCAGAACCGGGAACAGCTGATCGATACCCCAGGCATCCGGCATCGACTGGAACAGCGAGAAGTTGACATAAATCTTGTCCGCCATACGTTCCTGCAATTCGTCGATAATCGGACGGTGCGCACGGTTGCTCGGGTCCAGCTGTTTCTGCACTTCATGGCACATGTTCAAATAAATCTGCTCGGCCCACGCGCGCTCCTGCAGGCTAAAGGTGCCTGAAGAGTAGCCGACGTGAATATCATGCAGGTCCATCTGGCTGTCGTGCAGCCATTCGCGCAGTGAACGGCGCGTGCCTGGCTCGTGCATCTCCTGCCAGGTTTCCCACATGCTTTGCAGCGAACGCGGGGCATCGTCTTGCGGAGGCGTCGCTTCGGTGATTTCGCTGCGCTCAACGCCGATGATGTTAGAGACCAGCACCGTATGGTGCGCGGTCACCGCGCGGCCAGACTCGGTGATCACCGTCGGGTGCGGCAGGCCGTGCTCTTCACAGGCATCGCCAATCGCCCAGATAATGTTGTTCGCGTATTCGTTCAGGCCGTAGTTCACGGAGCAGTCGGACTGCGAGCGGGTACCTTCATAGTCCACGCCCAGGCCGCCACCCACGTCAAAGCACTGAATATTGACGCCGAGCTTGTGCAGCTCAACGTAGAAACGCGCTGACTCACGCACGCCGGTAGCGATATCACGAATGTTGGCCATCTGCGAACCGAGGTGGAAGTGCAGCAGTTGAATGCTGTCCAGACGACCGCGCTCGCGCAGAATTTCCACCAGTTGCAGTACCTGGTTTGCCGCCAGACCGAATTTAGATTTTTCGCCGCCGGAGGACTGCCATTTACCGGAACCCTGCGAGGCCAGACGCGCACGCACGCCAAGACGTGGCACCACGTTCAGGCGCTCGGCTTCTTCCAGCACGATAGCGATTTCTGTCATCTTCTCGATAACCAGATAGACCTTATGGCCCATCTTCTCGCCAATCAGCGCCAGACGAATGTATTCACGGTCTTTATAGCCGTTACAGACGATCACTGAACGGGTCATGCCCGCATGCGCCAGTACGGCCATCAGCTCTGCTTTTGAACCCGCTTCCAGGCCCAGCGGTTCGCCGGAGTGGATCAGGGATTCAATGACGCGGCGGTGCTGGTTCACCTTGATGGGGTAAACCAGGAAGTAGTCGCCTTTGTAACCGTAAGATTCACGCGCACGCTTGAACGCGGCGTTAATAGAACGCAGACGGTGTTGCAGGATCTGCGGGAAGCAGAACAGTGCAGGCAAACGCTGGCCCTGCGCCTCACGTGCTTTCACCAGTTTGGCGAGATCCACGCGCGCTTCAGGGACGTCCGGGTCCGGGCAGACGCTGATGTGGCCCAGCTCGTTGACGTCGTAGTAGTTATTGCCCCACCAGGCAATATTGTAAGTGCGCAGCATCTTGCTGGCTTCCTGGGAGCTCATCGCAACCTCCTGCATGGAACGTAGTACACCCTGTTCGCCCGCTGACGAAGGCGAAAAAGAAGACATGTCGTCAGACATAGCGAACCTCAACTCTTTGTATTAAGTGTAAAACAGTTGACTACTATCGCAGCGTTATACGGCGATAACAACCCATAAACGGCTCCGTTTCCCAGCAGAGTATGCTGAAATCCAGACCGTGCGACCGGTTTCTTATTCATATCATTGTAAAACACGTATCCGAACTCTGTATGACAAGGTTCGGCGAAACCACGAGAAAACTCTTGTATTAACAAGAGCGCCCTTGTTCAGTTTTCACAAAGCGTGACCGGCTCTGGAATCCTGAGAAGCGCCGAGATGGGTATAACATCGGCAGGTTTGCAGACTAGAAATGCGGGTTGCGGGAATCAAATGCGCGCCAGAACGGCTGCGCTGAATTAGCGGAAAACGATGGTTCATTATCTCGTATCACCTCCACGGCCGCCTCTGCTGAAACGGACCACAAGCCAAAGCTAAAAGTTCACTGCTTAACCCGGCTGGAAGTGGCGACACGATGAGTTCATCGAGCGCTTTTTTGGTATGAGCCGCGCGCCGCGTTTTATACCGAGAACAGGGGTAAAAAGCAAAAGATAAATACGCGGGTTGCCAGGAGCGTCAGGAAAAATTTCCAGTAATGAATTCAACTCAGTGAGAGCGTTGTCAAAAAAAACTGGAAATCGGGCGAAGAAGTGACCTAAAATAGCCATCCAGATGTTAATCCATCTATACTGATTAACACTCATACTGCCAGTGTCAAAAAACCTGCGGCCTTGGTAGAATTATCTCCTTTGGCTATTCCACACAGCAGCTTGAGCTAACCAAATTCCTCTTAGGTGAAATAAAACATGGCAAAACACCTGTTTACGTCCGAGTCCGTATCAGAAGGACATCCTGATAAAATTGCTGACCAAATCTCCGATGCGGTGCTGGATGCGATCCTGACTCAGGATCCGAAAGCGCGCGTAGCGTGTGAAACCTATGTCAAAACCGGCATGGTTCTGGTTGGCGGTGAGATCACCACCAGCGCATGGGTTGATATCGAAGAGATCACCCGTAACACGGTACGTGAGATCGGTTATGTACATTCTGATATGGGCTTTGATGCCAATTCCTGCGCGGTTCTGAGCGCAATTGGTAAACAGTCTCCAGACATCAACCAGGGCGTTGACCGTGCCGATCCGCTGGAACAGGGCGCGGGTGACCAGGGCCTGATGTTCGGCTATGCAACCAACGAAACCGACGTGCTGATGCCAGCACCGGTGACCTACGCGCACCGTCTGGTGCAGCGCCAGGCTGAAGTGCGTAAAAACGGCACCCTGCCATGGCTGCGCCCGGATGCAAAAAGCCAGGTGACCTTCCAGTACGACGACGGCAAAATCGTCGGCATTGACGCGGTGGTTCTGTCTACCCAGCATGCCGAAGATATCGATCAGAAATCCCTGCAGGAAGCAGTGATGGAAGAGATCATCAAGCCTGTTCTGCCAACCGAATGGCTGAGCAGCGCAACCAAATACTTCATCAACCCAACCGGACGCTTTGTGATTGGCGGCCCAATGGGTGACTGCGGTCTGACCGGTCGTAAAATCATCGTTGATACCTACGGCGGCATGGCGCGTCACGGTGGCGGTGCATTCTCCGGTAAAGATCCATCAAAAGTGGACCGTTCTGCTGCTTATGCTGCACGCTATGTGGCGAAAAACATCGTTGCTGCAGGCCTGGCTGACCGCTGTGAGATCCAGGTTTCCTACGCCATCGGCGTGGCAGAGCCAACCTCCATCATGGTTGAAACCTTCGGTACTGAAAAAGTGCCTTCAGAACAGCTGACCCTGCTGGTGCGCGAGTTCTTCGACCTGCGTCCATACGGCCTGATTCAGATGCTGGATCTGCTGCACCCAATCTACAAAGAAACCGCTGCATACGGTCACTTTGGTCGCGAACATTTCCCATGGGAAAAAACCGACAAAGCCGCTCTGCTGCGTGAAGCTGCCGGTCTGAAGTAATCGACTACCCGCTGCTTAAACAGGCCAGCCTTTGTGCTGGCCTTTTTTATGGCGGGTGGCGGCAATGTTTGGAACCGCTTACACCTCACTTTCTATACCCCGCTTTCAGAATATTCTCTTTGCATGATCGCCTTTCTTCTGCTGTTACATTTCCTTTCAGTTAAGTCTGAAATTCAAACAAACGCGATGCACATCAATTAATTTACCTCTATATTTTCAAAGCTTTAATTATTTTTACGGTTGCAGCTTAGTGTAACCGATTACACCATTGTGATTTGTCTCACATATTTTTACGGGTCGCTCACCTACCCTTAACATCGATAAAACTGATAACCCAACTGGAGGGCATAATGCCTGACAATAATAAACAGGGGCGTACGTCCAACAAGGCGATGACTTTCTTCGTCTGCTTCCTTGCCGCCCTGGCAGGATTACTCTTTGGCCTGGATATCGGCGTGATTGCCGGCGCTCTTCCCTTCATCGCAGACGAATTCCAGATTAACGCACACACCCAGGAATGGGTGGTCAGCTCCATGATGTTTGGCGCGGCCGTTGGGGCCGTCGGCAGCGGCTGGCTCTCTTTCAAACTGGGACGTAAAAAGAGCCTGATGATTGGCGCGATCCTCTTCGTCGCCGGTTCCCTCTTCTCTGCCGCCGCCCCTAACGTTGAAGTGCTTATTCTTTCCCGCGTGCTGTTGGGGCTGGCCGTGGGCGTGGCGTCTTATACCGCGCCGCTTTACCTGTCAGAAATCGCGCCGGAGAAAATCCGCGGCAGTATGATTTCGATGTACCAGCTGATGATCACCATCGGTATTTTGGGCGCTTACCTGTCCGATACCGCGTTCAGCTACAGCGGCGCATGGCGCTGGATGCTGGGCGTGATCATCATTCCAGCCGTTCTGCTGCTGATTGGCGTCTTCTTCCTGCCGGACAGCCCGCGCTGGTTTGCCGCCAAACGCCGCTTCCACGATGCTGAACGGGTACTCTTACGCCTGCGAGATACCAGCGCAGAGGCGAAGAATGAGCTGGAAGAGATCCGCGAAAGCCTGAAGGTGAAACAGTCTGGCTGGGCGCTGTTCAAAGAGAACAGCAACTTCCGCCGCGCGGTGTTCCTTGGCGTGCTGTTACAGGTAATGCAACAGTTCACCGGGATGAACGTCATCATGTATTACGCGCCAAAAATCTTTGAACTGGCGGGTTATACCAATACCACCGAGCAGATGTGGGGCACCGTGATCGTGGGGCTGACCAACGTGCTGGCGACCTTCATCGCGATCGGTCTGGTCGATCGCTGGGGACGTAAGCCAACGCTGACTCTGGGCTTCCTGGTGATGGCCGCCGGTATGGGGATTCTCGGTACCATGATGCACATGGGCATTCACTCTCCAACCGCGCAGTACCTGGCGGTAGGTATGCTGCTGATGTTTATCGTCGGGTTTGCAATGAGTGCCGGTCCGCTGATTTGGGTGCTGTGCTCTGAAATCCAGCCGCTGAAAGGGCGTGATTTCGGTATCACCTGCTCTACCGCGACCAACTGGATTGCCAATATGATCGTCGGTGCCACGTTCCTCACCATGCTCAACACGCTGGGTAATGCGAACACCTTCTGGGTCTACGCCGGTCTGAACCTGTTCTTTATTATTCTCACCGTCTGGCTGGTTCCTGAAACCAAACACGTTTCACTGGAACACATTGAACGTAACCTGATGAAAGGTCGTCCGCTGCGCGAAATCGGCGCACACGACTAATCCTCTTGCGGGAGGCGCCTCTTGCGCCTCCCCGCTTCGCGCTTTATGCTCTGCCCCTATGAAAGCACCCCGTCTCCCCATCGCCATTCAGCAAGCCGTTATGCGCAGCCTGCGGGAAAAACTCGCCCAGGCCAACCTGAAGCTCGGCCGTAATTATCCGGAGCCGAAACTCGTCTACCACCAGCGAGGAACCGCGGCGGGTACCGCCTGGCTGGAATCCTATGAGATCCGCCTGAACCCGGTTCTGATGATGGAAAACCAGCAGGCGTTTATCGAGGAGGTGGTACCGCACGAACTGGCACACCTTCTGGTATGGAAACACTTCGGCCGCGTGGCTCCGCACGGCAAAGAGTGGAAATGGATGATGGAGGCGGTACTCGGCGTTCCGGCACGCCGTACTCATCAGTTTGAACTGGAATCGGTACGCCGTAATACCTTCCCCTACCGCTGCCAGTGCCAACAGCATCAGCTCACCGTTCGTCGCCATAATCGTGTGGTACGCGGCGAGGCAACCTACCGCTGCGTGAAGTGCGGCGAGCCACTGGTCGCAGAATAACCAACTGAACTTTCAGGAACTTTCCTGATCTGGCTGATTGCATACCGGAACAACTTTCGCTACGTTGCGGGCTCGTTTTGACACGGAGTGTAAGATGTCCCGTAATTTCTCTCTCGCGGTTGCCTTTTTGACAACGGCCCTCTCCGGCCAGGCTCTGGCCGACGGTATCAACAGTTTTTCCCAGGCCAAAGCGGCAGGCGTGAAGGTCAACGCCGACGTGCCGGGCGATTTCTACTGTGGTTGCAAAATTAACTGGCAGGGTAAAAAAGGGATCGTTGACCTTGGATCCTGCGGCTATAAGGTGCGTAAAAACGAAAACCGCGCCAGCCGCATCGAGTGGGAGCATGTGGTTCCGGCATGGCAGTTTGGTCATCAGCGCCAGTGCTGGCAGGATGGCGGACGTAAAAACTGCGCCAAAGATCCGGTCTATCGTCAGATGGAAAGCGATATGCACAACCTGCAGCCGGCGGTTGGCGAAGTCAATGGCGATCGCGGCAACTTTATGTACAGCCAGTGGAACGGTGGCGAAGGTCAGTATGGCCAGTGCGGTATGAAGGTTGATTTTAAAGAGAAAGTCGCTGAGCCACCCGCCCGGGCACGCGGCAGCATTGCCCGCACGTACTTCTATATGCGCGATCGTTACAACCTCAACCTTTCCCGCCAGCAAACCCAACTGTTTAACGCCTGGAATAAACAATACCCGGTCACCGAGTGGGAATGTCAGCGCGACGAACGCATCGCCAGGGTCCAGGGGAATCATAACCCTTACGTCCAGCGGGCTTGCCAGGCGCAAAAGAGCTAACCTACACTAGCGGCAATTCGCTTACACAGCATGACACATGGAATTTTTGACTATGCGTATTCCTCGCATCTATCACCCTGAACTGATTACCGCTGGCCGCGAAATCGCCCTGTCTGACGATGCCGCCAACCATGTTGGCCGCGTGCTGCGCATGGGGGCAGGCCAGGCGATTCAGCTGTTTGACGGCTCCAACCAGGTTTTCGACGCGGAAATTACGCGGGCGGATAAAAAAAGCGTGCACGTCAATGTGCTGCGCGGCGAAATCGATGACCGTGAATCGCCGCTGCACATTCATCTGGGCCAGGTGATGTCGCGCGGGGAAAAGATGGAGTTCACCATTCAGAAATCCATTGAACTGGGTGTAAGCCTCATTACGCCACTTTTTTCTGAGCGCTGCGGCGTTAAACTGGACGCGGAACGTCTGAACAAGAAGATCCAGCAGTGGCAGAAAATTGCCATTGCTGCCTGCGAACAGAGTGGCCGCAACCGTATTCCGGAGATCCGCCCGGCGATGGACCTGGAAGACTGGTGTGCAGAAGAGGAGAGCGGGCTCAAGCTCAATCTCCATCCGCGCGCCAGCGCCAGCATCAATACGTTGCCGCTGCCCGTTGAGCGTGTACGCCTGCTGATTGGCCCGGAAGGCGGCCTGTCGGCAGATGAAATTGCCATGACGGCGCGTTACCAGTTTACTGATATTCTGTTGGGACCTCGCGTTCTGCGCACTGAGACAACGGCACTCACAGCCATCACCGCGCTACAGGTGCGGTTTGGCGATCTGGGTTGACCCATTAACGGAGAAGAACATGATCAAGCTCGGCATCGTGATGGACCCCATCGCAAACATTAACATCAAGAAAGATTCCAGCTTCGCCATGCTGCTGGAAGCGCAACGACGCGGCTATGAGCTCCACTATATGGAGATGAACGATCTTTATCTGATCAACGGTGAAGCCCGCGCACGCACCCGCATCGTTAACGTCGAGCAGAATTACGACAAATGGTACGAATTCGGCAGCGAGCAGGATATTGCGCTCGCCGATCTCAATGTCATCCTGATGCGTAAAGATCCTCCGTTCGACACCGAATACATCTACTGCACCTATATCCTTGAGCGCGCAGAAGAAAAAGGGACGCTTATCGTCAATAAGCCGCAGAGCCTGCGCGACTGCAACGAAAAGCTCTACACCGCCTGGTTCTCCGATCTGACGCCGGAAACGCTGGTGACCCGCAGCAAAACACAGCTTAAGGCATTCTGGCAGAAGCACGGTGATATCATCATGAAGCCGCTGGACGGCATGGGCGGTGCGTCTATTTTCCGCGTAAAAGAAGGCGACCCGAATATCGGCGTGATTGCCGAAACGCTGACCGAACTGGGTACGCGTTACTGCATGGCACAGAACTATCTGCCCGCGATTAAAGATGGCGATAAACGCGTCCTGATCGTGGATGGTGAACCCGTGCCTTACTGCCTGGCACGTATCCCGCAGGGGGGCGAAACCCGTGGCAATCTGGCGGCCGGTGGTCGTGGCGAACCGCGTCCGTTAACCGAAAGCGACTGGGAAATTGCCCGCCGCGTCGGCCCAACGCTGAAAGCCAAAGGCCTGATCTTTGTTGGCCTGGATATCATTGGCGATCGTCTGACCGAAGTGAACGTCACCAGCCCGACCTGCATTCGTGAAATTGAAGCGGAATTCCCGGTCTCGATCACCGGAATGCTGATGGACGCCATCGAAAAACGTCTCCAGAAATAACTTACCAATACTATTAGTGACAGCACCCCGGTTTGTCCGCATACTGGGGCTGTCGCTTTTTAAACCAGGAAACAGTACCTCTGACAATGAATTTACAGCATCACTTTCTTATTGCCATGCCTGCTCTCCAGGACCCGATTTTCCGCCGCTCCGTGGTTTATATTTGTGAATACAATGAAGACGGCGCGATGGGCATTATCATCAACAAACCGCTGGAAAACCTGCAGGTTGAAGGGATTCTGGAAAAGCTGAAAATTACAGCTGAAGCGCGCCTGCCGGAAATCCGTCTTGATAAACCGGTAATGCTGGGTGGCCCCCTTGCAGAGGATCGCGGGTTTATCCTGCATACGCCGCCCATTTTCTCTTCCAGTATTCGTATCTCTGACAACACGGTAATCACCACCTCCCGCGATGTGCTGGAAACGCTGGGCACCGCAGAGCAGCCTTCCGAAGTGCTGGTGGCTCTGGGTTACGCCTCCTGGGAGAAGGGTCAGCTTGAACAGGAGATCCTGGATAACGCCTGGCTCACCGCACCTGCGGATATGAATATCCTGTTTAAAACCCCTATCGCCGATCGCTGGCGTGATGCGGCGAAACTGATTGGCATTGATATTCTGACCATGCCAGGCGTAGCGGGGCACGCGTAATGAGCGGCACACTTCTGGCCTTCGACTTTGGCACGAAAAGCATTGGCGTCGCCGTCGGCCAGCGTATCACCGGCACCGCTCGCCCGCTCACGGCCCTTAAGGCGAACGACGGCACACCGGACTGGAACCTCATTGAGCGTCTGCTCAAAGAGTGGCAGCCAGACGATGTGATTGTCGGTCTGCCGCTGAACATGGATGGCACTGAACAGCCGCTTACCGCCCGCGCGCGTAAGTTTGCCAATAAAATCCACGGTCGCTTTGGCGTTTCCGTGAAACTCCACGACGAACGATTGAGTACCGTCGAAGCGCGTGCCGGCCTGTTTGAGCACGGGGGTTTCCGCGCACTCAACAAAGGCAGCGTCGATTCGGCTTCTGCCGTCATTATCCTCGAAAGCTATTTCGAACAGGGTTACTGAGCGCCGGGGCCTACAACCGCCCCTGCGCCCGTCGCTCTGCCAGGCTCTGGTCAAAGTTCTGCATCCCCGCCTGCTGACCGGTTTGAATAATCCCGGGCAACTGCCACGTTTTACCTTCGCGGATAAGGTTCGCTGCCGCTGGCGTATTCACCAGCAGTTCATACAGCGCGACGCGCCCACCCTGCAGGTCGGGAAGCAGTCTTTGCGCCAGCACCGCCCGCAGGCTGCCGGCCAGCTGATTACGCACCGGGTCTTTCTCCTGCGCCGGGAACGTATCGACCAGCCGTTCAATCGCCTGAGAGGCACCGCGCGTGTGCAGCGTCGCCAGCACCAGATGCCCGGTTTCAGCGGCCGTCAGCGCCAGGCGGATCGTTTCGCTGTCGCGCAGTTCTCCCAGCAGGATGACATCCGGATCTTCACGCAACGCAGCGCGAAGCGCCTCGGCAAATGAGGGACTGTGCAGGCCTATCTCCCGCTGCTGAATCAGGCAACGTTCGCTCTGATAGACAAACTCCACCGGATCTTCCAGCGTCAGAATATGCCCATCCGTCTGGTGATTAAGAAAATCCACCATTGCCGCAAGGGTGGTAGATTTGCCGCTGCCGGTTGCCCCCGTCACCAGTATCAGCCCACTGTCGTGGGATAAGAGTTCCGGGATAGCCCGGGGAACACCCAAAGCGGAGAGCTGCGGACAGGCCCGGGGCAACAGGCGTAGCGTGATGGAGTTGCCCTTCATCTGTTTAAAGGCACTTGCGCGCAGACGCTGGTTTCCCGTAAGGGTCACGGCAAAATCCACCTGCCCGCTTGCCCACCATGCCCCCTGCTGCTCATCGTTGAGCCACGTTTTCAGTAACGCATCCACATCGGGAGAGGGAAAGGGAGCCGGTTCAAGGCGGCCTACTCTGCGCCAGCGCGGTGGCGAATCACTGCACAGGTGTAGATCGGAGACATTATGCTTTACACTAAGGGCCACAATTTCTTCCACATCCATACATTACTCCTCGGAAAATGAACAACATTGCGCATAACCTGGCACAGGTCCGGGACAAAATCTCAGCCGCAGCAACACGTTGCGGCCGTGCTTCAGAAGAAATTACGTTACTTGCAGTGAGCAAAACCAAGCCTGCGAGCGCCATCGCAGAAGCGATTGATGCAGGCCAGCGTGCATTTGGTGAAAACTACGTGCAGGAAGGCGTGGATAAAATTCGCTACTTCCAGGAGCAGGGGAATACCGGCCTGCAATGGCACTTTATTGGCCCACTGCAGTCGAATAAAAGCCGTCTGGTGGCAGAGCACTTTGACTGGTGCCATACCATCGACCGTCTGCGCATTGCCACACGTCTGAACGATCAGCGCCCGGCGGAGATGCCCGCGCTTAACGTGCTGATTCAAATCAACATCAGTGATGAAAACAGCAAGTCCGGCATTGCGCTGAGCGAGCTGGATGCGCTGGCGGCTGAAGTGGCCGCGCTGCCGCGCTTAACCCTGCGCGGTTTGATGGCAATCCCGGCGCCTGAGTCAAGTTATGAAAGGCAGTTTGCCGTGGCACAGCAAATGGCTGTAGCATTTGAGGCGCTTAAAGCGCGCTATGAAACGGTAGACACGCTTTCTCTGGGCATGTCGGATGATATGGAAGCCGCCATCGCGGCAGGCAGCACTATGGTGCGCATCGGCACGGCAATTTTCGGTGCGCGCGACTACACCCAATAATAAGGAAACCTGAGGAACGCCATGAAGACGTTGACTTTCCTGCTCTCAACGGTCATTGAGCTGTATACGATGGCGCTTTTGCTGCGCGTCTGGATGCAGTGGGCCCGCTGTGATTTTTACAACCCGTTCTCGCAGTTTGTCGTGAAAATCACCCAACCTGTTGTGGGGCCGCTGCGCCGTATTATTCCGGCGATGGGTCCCATTGACAGCGCATCTCTGCTGGTAGCGTTTATTCTGAGCGTTATCAAAGCGATTGTGCTGTTTATGGTCATCACCTTCCAGCCGATCATCTGGATTGCTGCCGTCCTGATCCTGATTAAAACCATCGGTCTGCTGATCTTCTGGGTGCTGCTGGTCATGGCCATCATGAGTTGGGTCAGCCAGGGCCGCAGCCCGGTGGAATATGCATTGATTCAGCTGGCCGAACCGCTGCTGCGCCCTATCCGCAACCTGCTCCCGTCAATGGGCGGCATCGACTTTTCCCCGATGATCCTGGTTCTGCTGCTGTATGTCGTTAATATGGGCATTGCCGAGCTGTTACAGTCCACGGGCGATATGCTGCTGCCGGGGCTGTGGATGGCGCTATGAGTGCAGTAAGCACCTGCGCTAATGGGCTGGTTTTACGGCTGTATATTCAGCCGAAAGCCAGCCGTGACAATATTGTTGGACTGCATGGCGACGAGTTAAAAGTCGCCATCACCGCCCCACCGGTAGATGGCCAGGCAAATGCGCATCTGACCAAATATCTGGCAAAACAGTTTCGCGTTGCCAAAAGCCAGGTCATCATAGAAAAGGGTGAACTTGGGCGGCATAAACAGGTAAAAATCCTTAATCCGCAAACTATCCCGACGGAAGTCGCGGCTCTGATTTAACAGGATAAAACGATGCAGAAAGTTGTTCTCGCTACCGGCAACGCCGGTAAAGTGCGCGAGCTGGCCTCGCTATTAAATGATTTTGGGCTGGATGTGGTGGCGCAGACCGAGCTGGGCGTGGAGTCCGCCGAAGAGACCGGCCTGACGTTTATCGAAAACGCGATCCTGAAAGCACGCCATGCCGCACAGGTCACCGGCCTGCCCGCGATTGCCGATGATTCCGGTCTGGCGGTTGATTTTCTGGGCGGTGCTCCGGGCATTTACTCTGCCCGCTATTCAGGCGTGGACGCCACCGACCAGCAGAATCTGGAAAAGCTGCTTGTCGCCCTGAAGGATGTGCCTGACGAACAGCGTACCGCGCAGTTCCACTGCGTGCTGGTCTATATGCGTCACGCTGAAGACCCCACGCCTGTCGTCTGCCACGGCAGCTGGCCGGGGGTGATTACCCGTGAAGCAGCCGGTAACGGCGGCTTTGGCTACGATCCGATTTTCTTTGTCCCGACTGAGGGCAAAACCGCTGCGGAACTGACCCGCGAAGAGAAAAGCGCGATTTCCCACCGAGGACGCGCCCTGAAACTGTTACTGGAAGCCCTGCGTAATGGCTAATTTGCCGCCTCTGAGTCTTTATATTCATATCCCCTGGTGCGTGCAGAAATGTCCGTACTGCGATTTCAACTCGCATGCGCTGAAAGGTGAAGTGCCGCACGATGATTACGTTGCGCATCTGCTGGCCGACCTGGATGCCGATGTACCTTACGCGCAGGGACGTGAAGTGAAGACCATTTTTATTGGTGGCGGTACGCCGAGCCTGCTGTCAGGCCCGGCGATGCAGACGCTGCTGGACGGCGTGCGTGCGCGCCTGAATCTGGCAGCGGATGCTGAAATTACAATGGAAGCCAACCCCGGTACCGTTGAGGCCGACCGTTTTGTCGAGTATCAGCGGGCGGGCGTGAACCGGATTTCCATCGGCGTGCAGAGCTTTAGCGAGCCGAAGTTAAAACGACTGGGGCGTATTCACGGCCCGGAAGAGGCGAAGCGGGCGGCAAAGCTGGCTACTGGGCTGGGTCTGCGCAGTTTTAACCTCGACCTGATGCACGGCCTGCCGGATCAGTCGCTGGAAGAGGCGCTGGACGATTTGCGTCAGGCGATTGCCCTGAACCCGCCGCATCTTTCGTGGTATCAGCTGACCATCGAGCCCAATACGCTGTTTGGCTCTCGTCCGCCGGTGCTGCCGGATGACGATGCGCTGTGGGATATCTTCGAGCAGGGCCATCAACTGTTGACCGCCGCAGGCTATCAGCAGTACGAAACGTCGGCCTATGCGAAGCCGGGCTACCAGTGCCAGCACAACCTGAACTACTGGCGCTTTGGCGACTATCTGGGCATTGGCTGCGGCGCGCACGGTAAAGTGACGTTCCCTGACGGGCGTATCCTGCGTACCGCAAAAACGCGCCATCCGCGCGGGTATATGGAAGGTCGTTATCTCGAACGTCAGCACGATGTCGAGGCGGTGGATAAGCCGTTTGAGTTCTTTATGAACCGCTTCCGCCTGCTGGAAGCCGCGCCGCGTAAAGAGTTTGCCCTTTATACCGGGTTGCCGGAAACCGTGATTCGCCCACACATTGACGAGGCGCTGGCACAGGGGTATCTCACGGAATGTGAGGAATACTGGCAGATCACCGAGCACGGCAAACTGTTCTTAAACTCCCTTCTTGAGCTGTTCCTCGCCGAAGAATCTGAAGGCTGATTCAGGATTTTGCATCCCGTTCTGCCAGCTAAGGGAAAGGCTGGCAGAGTGTGGGGATGGAAAAATCAAAACAACTCCGCAAACAAATGACGCCCGAAGAGATACGCCTCTGGTATTTGCTCAGAGGTCGTCGCTTCTTTGGGTATAAGTTTCGCCGTCAGATGCCGATTGGTGCGTATATCGTGGATTTTGCCTGCTTTAAGGCAAAGCTAATTGTTGAGCTGGATGGGGGGCAACATCAGGAAAAAGAGGAGTATGACTCGCATCGTACCGAGTTTTTAAATACCAACGGATGGGAAGTCGTACGGTTCTGGAATAATGAGTTTCGCGTTAACGAAGAGGAAGTGTTGCATATCATTCTTCAACGACTGCAGAGCCTGATGCCCTCACCCTAACCCTCTCCCACAGGGAGAGGGAACGATTACACCCTCTCCCATGGGGAGAGGGCTGGGGTGAGGGGCCCTGCGCGCAGAGGGGCTACTTCAACGTCCCCACCAGTGCCTTCCTGCTATCTTCCAGCGACACCACGCGTTTACACACGTCTTTACCGAACTGCTGGAAATCGGCTTCCTGATTCTTCCACTCGTTCTGAATCGAGGTCTGCAGACCGCCCAGGCTACCCAGCACGCCCTGCAGCGGGTTACCGCCGCCTTTCAGTACCGCTTTGGCGCCCATCTCGTTAATGCTGTCCTGCAGGATGCCGCCCATGGCCTGATTCACCAGCTGCTGGCCGTCAGCACGCACCTGATCAATCGCTTTGTAGTGGAACGTCAGGCCGTCGGTACGATGCTCGATAATCCGGTTCATCTGCTCTTTCAGCTGTTTGTCGAGCTTCGTCAGGCGGGTGCGCATGTTGCTGATCTCACCTACCTCTTTGGTAATGATCTTGTCCAGCGCGACGCGGCCTTTTTCAACGCGGGTCAGGGCGCCTTCGTCAATCCACGGCAGCGCAGTACGCAAATCGGCCTGGTAGTCTCTGGCCTGCTCACGCTGCGCGGCGGTCAGGTTGTACTGTTTGCCATTGAACGTGACATCACCCTGCGGCGTGATGACCAGATTGCCGTTCTCACCTTTAACCTGAACGGTTTGCGGACTTAACACCACGTCATCACGCGGGGTGACGCTACATTTATACTCCGCATGGGCGGTGAATCCGGTTGCCATTAAGACAACAGCCAGCAACGTTTTGCGCATCTTTAACACTCCCTCAGACAAAATGGGCCAGCTAATGCTGGCCCCTGACTTCTTTATTAGTCCCACCAAACGTCGAAAAGTTCGCTGACGCGAACATCTTCCAGTTTGTGGTCTTCAAGCCATTTACGTACCAGCGCCTGATGTTCTTCGGTGCATTTACCCACTTCCTGGGTGCAGATAAGACCTTCCCACGCCAGATAGCCGCTACCGTCGAAGGCCAGCTTGTTTGGCTCGATCACCTCGTTGATGAACGCATCAACGTCCTGATCGATCTGCTCAACGCTGGTGCCTTCCGGGAAACGCCAGGCAACGGAGAAGCCCACTTCCTGGAATTCTTCGATGTGCATCTTTTTACGCAGACGACGGCTACGATTCTTTGCCATTATTTCACCCTCTCGAACATTAAGTCCCATACGCCGTGACCAAGACGATGGCCACGCTGTTCAAATTTCGTTACCGGACGCGATTCCGGACGCGGTACATAGTCGTTGCTCTCTGACTGGTTTTTATACCCGTCCAGAGACGACATCACTTCCAGCATATGTTCCGCATACGGTTCCCAGTCGGTCGCCATATGGAAGACACCGCCCAATTTCAGCTTACTTTTTACCAGCTCAGCAAACGGCGCCTGAACGATACGGCGCTTATTATGACGTGCTTTGTGCCACGGGTCAGGGAAAAAGAGCTGAACCATGTTCAAAGAATTGTCAGGAATCATTTTGTGCAGCACTTCTACCGCGTCGTGACACATGACGCGCAGGTTCTCGACCCCCTCTTCGTGGGCGGTGGCCAGACACGCGCCAACGCCTGGGGAATGCACTTCTATGCCGAGGAAGTTCTGCTCCGGGCGGGCTTTCGCCATGGTCACCAGCGAGGTGCCCATACCAAAGCCGATCTCCAGGGTCACTGGCGCATCGCGACCGAACAGGTCGGCAAAGTCGAGCGGCTGCTCGCTGAACTCAACGCCCATCACCGGCCAGTAGTTGTCCAGCGCGTGTTGCTGCCCTTTTGTCAGGCGACCCTGACGGCGGACAAAGCTGCGAATACGGCGCAGCGGGCGACCGTTTTCATCAAATTCCGGTGAAATGACGTCGTTTTTCATAAAAGAGTTGTCTGCTTGTGAGAATGTTCGGGAAACGGGCATTATCCAAAGTTAAGGCTTCTATGCAAGCATGGGAAAGATCCGGTTTACAGCAGATTGACGCTGTGCTGCAATCGGCGTCCCTGATTATACGAATCGATGACCATGCAAGCCTCTCAATTTTCAGCCCAGGTGCTGGACTGGTACGACAAATACGGGCGTAAAACCCTGCCCTGGCAAATTGAAAAAACGCCTTACAAAGTATGGCTCTCCGAAGTGATGTTGCAACAAACGCAGGTTGCCACGGTGATCCCTTACTTTGAGCGTTTTATGGCGCGCTTTCCCACGGTAACCGATCTGGCCAACGCGCCGTTAGATGAGGTGCTGCACCTGTGGACAGGGCTTGGCTATTACGCCCGCGCGCGCAATCTGCACAAAGCCGCACAGCAGGTCGCGACGCGCCACAACGGTAAATTCCCGGAAACCTTCGACGAGGTGGCGGATTTACCCGGTGTCGGACGATCCACCGCGGGTGCCATCCTCTCACTGTCCCTCGGCAAACATTTCCCGATCCTTGACGGTAACGTGAAGCGCGTGCTGGCACGTTGCTATGCGGTTGACGGCTGGCCGGGGAAAAAAGAGGTCGAAAAGCGGCTGTGGGAGATCAGCGAAGCGGTGACCCCGGCAAAGGGCGTGGAGCGGTTTAACCAGGCGATGATGGATCTCGGTGCGATGGTCTGCACGCGCTCGAAACCAAAATGCGAGCTCTGCCCGCTCAATAACCTGTGCGTGGCGTACGCAAACCATTCATGGGCGCAGTATCCCGGTAAAAAGCCGAAGCAGACGCTGCCGGAGCGCACCGGTTACATGCTGTTGATGCAGCACGGGGACGAGGTCTTTCTGGCGCAGCGCCCGCCGAGCGGCCTCTGGGGTGGTCTATACTGCTTCCCACAGTTTGAAGATGAAGCCACGCTCCGGGCCTGGCTTAAACAGCGCGGCATTGCTGCCGATAACCTGACGCAGCAGACCACGTTTCGCCACACTTTCAGCCATTTCCATCTGGATATTGTGCCGATGTGGCTTCCCGTGTCCTCCGTTGCCTCGTGCATGGATGAAGGCACCGCTCTCTGGTATAACTTAGCGCAACCGCCATCAGTCGGGCTGGCGGCTCCCGTGGAGCGCCTGTTACAACAATTACGTGCCGGTGCAATGGTTTAGCATCGGCTAAAAAAGAGGAATGAGTATGGCCAGAACCATTTTTTGTACTTTCCTGCAGCGCGACGCTGAAGGCCAGGACTTCCAGCTCTATCCGGGCGAACTGGGTAAGCGCATTTATAACGAGATCTCCAAAGAAGCCTGGGGACAGTGGCAGAAAAAACAGACCATGCTGATTAACGAGAAAAAACTCAGCATGATGAACCCGGAACACCGCAAGCTGCTGGAGCAGGAGATGGTGAACTTCCTGTTCGAAGGTAAAGACGTCCACATCGAAGGTTATACGCCGCCGGAAAAATAACAGCGCGCGGGGGAAACCCCGCCGTTCAAGCAAACACAACACGCACTCCCGGAATGATGAAAAAAATTTTAGCGCTAGCCCTTGTTGCGCCGTTGCTTGTCTCGTGTTCATCCAAAAAAGGCGATGAATACAATGAAGCCTGGGTTAAGGACACCAACGGTTTTGATATTTTGATGGGGCAGTTTGCCCACAACATCGAGAACATATGGGGATTTAACGAAGTTCTTATCGCCGGACCTAAGGATTACGTTAAGTACACCGACGCCTACCAGACCCGTAGCCACATCAACTTCGATGACGGTACGATCACGGTTGAAACCATCGCGGGAACTGACCCTGCGGCGCATTTACGGCAGGCCATTATCAAAACCCTGCTGATGGGCGACGATCCGGGTTCAATCGATCTCTACTCCGACGCTGACGACATTACCATTTCTAAAGAGCCGTTCCTGTACGGTCAGGTCGTGGACCAGACCGGTCAGCCAATCCGCTGGGAAGGCCGCGCCACGAAATTCGCCGACTATCTGCTGCAAACGCGTCTGAAAAGCCGCACCAACGGCCTGAAAGTGATTTATAGCGTCACAATTAACCTGGTGCCGAACCACCTCGACAAGCGTGCGCATAAGTATCTGGGCATGGTGCGTCAGGCGTCACGTAAATATGGCGTGGATGAGTCGCTGATCCTGGCGATCATGCAGACCGAATCGTCCTTTAACCCGTACGCCGTGAGCCGTTCCGACGCGCTGGGGCTGATGCAGGTTGTCCAGCACAGCGCCGGTAAAGACGTGTTCCGCGCACAGGGGAAATCCGGCACGCCGAGCCGTAGCTATCTGTTTGACCCGCAAAGCAACATTGATACCGGTACGGCCTATCTGGCGATGCTGAATAATGTCTATCTGGGCGGGATTGATAACCCAACCTCACGTCGTTATGCGGTCATTACCGCGTACAACGGCGGTGCAGGCAGCGTGCTGCGTGTCTTCTCGAATGACAAAGTGCAGGCCGCAAATATCATCAACAGCATGGCGCCGGGGGATGTGTACGCCACCCTCACCACCCGCCACCCGTCTGCGGAATCCCGTCGTTATCTGTATAAGGTGAATACGGCGCAGAAGAACTATCGTCGCCGCTAGAAAATAACACCCCTCACCCTGCCCTCTCCCAAAGGGAGAGGGTATTCAAGTTCCCTCTCCCTTTGGGAGAGGGTTAGGGTGAGGGGGCATCAGGCCGCACCTACCCCATCTCACCCCACCCATACGAAAATGTTATTTGCATCACAATCCAAACTGCAAATTAATGTGGATTGCATTTTTTTGCGGGAGGTAACAAAACATATCGTTGCCAACTGATAGAATTGCATCAAATAACAACCCTGAATGTTCCTATAACAACATATCTCCCGCTCACTTGTGAGGAAAGTAACATGAACCTTAAGCTGCAGCTTAAAATATTGTCGTTTCTGCAGTTCTGCCTGTGGGGTAGCTGGCTGACTACACTCGGCTCCTATATGTTTGTGACGCTCAAGTTCGATGGTGCGTCAATCGGTGCCGTCTACAGCTCGCTGGGTATCGCGGCGGTCTTTATGCCAACGCTGCTGGGGATCGTGGCGGATAAATGGTTGAGTGCGAAATGGCTGTACATGCTTTGCCACCTGGTGGGCGCGGGCACGCTGTTTATGGCAGCCCAGGTCACCACGCCGGGGGCGATGTTTATGGTGATCCTGCTTAACTCGCTGGCCTACATGCCAACACTTGGGCTGATCAACACCATCTCCTACTACCGCCTCAAATCCGCCGATATGGATATCGTGACCGACTTCCCGCCTATCCGTATCTGGGGCACCATCGGTTTTATTATGGCAATGTGGGGCGTGAGCTTCGCGGGCTTTGAACTGAGCCATATGCAGCTCTACATCGGTGCGGCGCTCTCCGTGGTGCTGGCACTGTTTACCCTGACGCTGCCGCATATTCCGGTATCTAACCAGCAGAAAAACCAGAGCTGGAGCACCATGCTCGGCCTGGACGCCTTCGCGCTGTTTAAAAACAAACGCATGGCGATCTTCTTTATCTTCTCCATGCTGCTGGGCGCGGAACTGCAAATCACCAACATGTTCGGCAATACCTTCCTGCACAGCTTCGATAATAACCCGCTGTTCTCAGGCAGCTTTATCGTTGAACATGCCTCGGTAATGATGTCCATCTCGCAGATCTCTGAGACGCTGTTCATCCTGACCATCCCGTTCTTCCTGAGCCGCTACGGCATCAAGAACGTCATGCTGATCAGTATTGCCGCGTGGATGCTGCGCTTCGGCCTGTTCGCCTACGGCGACCCAAGCCCGTTCGGCACCGTGCTGCTGGTTCTGTCGATGATTGTTTACGGCTGCGCCTTCGACTTCTTCAACATCTCCGGTTCGGTGTTTGTGGAAAAAGAGGTGAAACCTGAAATCCGCGCCAGCGCACAGGGTATGTTCCTGATGATGACCAACGG
Organism: Enterobacter cloacae complex sp. 309I3; assembly: GCF_050031595.1. Lineage (NCBI taxonomy): Bacteria > Pseudomonadati > Pseudomonadota > Gammaproteobacteria > Enterobacterales > Enterobacteriaceae > Enterobacter > Enterobacter cloacae complex sp. 309I3. The sequence goes on from NZ_JBLGWI010000001.1 coordinate 4,094,662, forward strand.
CTTCGGCTGTATCCTGGGCGGCGTGGTGAGCGGTAAAGTGGTTGAGATGTATACCACCAACGGCATTACCGACTGGCAGCCAGTGTGGCTTATCTTCGCCGCATACTCGCTGGTGCTGTTCTTCGCGTTTATCGTGCTGTTCCAGTACAAGCATGTACGCGAACCGCACGGCGCACAGCCAGTCGCGCATTGATTATTGTGCCGGGTAGGCGAAGCCGCCACCCGGCTATTTTATTGCAGCAAGCACCCACCCCACCGACAGCAAATCCGCGCTGCCGCCCGGGCTCAGGTTGCGTTCAATTAATGCGTTATCCATTCTACGCAACGCTTCACCATCCCAGCCGTCAGCCAGCAGTTCCCGCGCATAGTCCTGAACGTAGCCCAGCCCCTCAATGCCGCCGCGCGACACCAGATTGCTGTCCTGATTGATTGCCATCAGGCGTAACAGCAGGCCGTGAAGTGAATGTCCGTTCCACTGCGCCAGCGCTTTACGCACCGTCGCAAATCCACTCTCCGCCTCGCCGCGCGCGCCGGTTAAGCCGTACTGCCGGAACTGCCGCTCCCCCGCCGTCGCCTGCCCTCTGCGTTCGGCCAGCTCCCGCGAAACCAGCCCGTGGCAGATGTTACTCACCTCACAACAGAGGCTTTCTGCGGAGATATTTTTCACACGCCCGGCGGCGAAGCAGAGTAAACCAAGGGCAAAAATGCCCCCTTTGTGCGTGTTCACCCCGTTCGTCGCGGCATACATCGCCTGCTCACAGGCCATCCCCATCGGGCGGAGGATCCGTAACTGTTCGCCTGCGGGTTTATCGGCATGCGTGTTACCCAACTCAGCAAAGCGCGAAAACCACGGCGTAATCGCCATAATGCTGCGGACAAACAGCGCGTGATCCATATCGCGATGGGAGCCGTTATTGAGCCTGTCCACCAGCCCCGGTTTCGGTGTCAGCGCCAGCTCCTGCCACAGCGCCTCTGCGGCAAGCGCGGGGACGTTAAGCGGGCGCGGTTTAGTCGCGAGCAAACCAGTCATCGATCATCTTCTCCACGCGCGCCACCACCTGCTCCACAGGATGTTTGCGCGAACGGGAACAGGCGTGGGCCGGTTCATCACAAATCAGGCAGCGTCTGAGATGGGAGCCCAGCGACTGACGTCCAACGTGGCCGTTTTCAGGGCAAATCACATCCAGATCCCACAGCCTGCCAAGCGGGTGCGTCTGCTCCAGCTCTGCACAGTGGGCTTTGATTTCTGCCGCGGGATGGGCCACGCACCACAGCGCTTCGGGCCCGGTCGGGAGCCACAGCACCTGGCGGTCCAGCACCTGCCAGCGGTTTTCCCACAGCAGCTGGTCGCACATTTGTAACGCCACGCCCATGGTGTTGCGATAGCGCAGGCTGTCTTTGATCTCCCCGGGTGTTACCAGCGTGAGGGAGATCACCGGTTGTTGATAGTGCTTAAGCCAGTCAGCCTGACGGGCTGCGCGGCGCTCTTTCGCCGCAAGCAGCGCGTCCAGGCTGACACCCGCCCGCACGGGTGTCGCAATGGTCATATTCACTCCTTTACCTGTCGAACGGTGTCGATCACGCTGCCGTCGCGGTAGCGGATCACCCCGACAATTTTGTCGGTGAACTCAATTGGTTTCGGTACGCCTGTCAGCGAAATTGCCCGCTCATAGAGGGCGTTGATATCCACAACCTTCAGCCCTGCTTCCATGAGGCGTTCGCGGATCTCCGGGCGCGCCGGGTTGACCGCAATGCCGTGATCGGTGACCAGCACGTCGATGCTTTCGCCCGGCGTGAGGCGTGTGGTAACGCGCTTCACCACCGTCGGAATGCGGCTACGCAGCAGCGGCGCAACGACGATGGTCAGGTTCGCCGCGGCGGCCACGTCGCAGTGCCCGCCGGACGCGCCGCGCATCACGCCATCGGAGCCGGTAATGACGTTAACGTTGAAATCGACGTCAATCTCCAGCGCGCTGAGGATCACTACGTCGAGCTGGTCGCAGCTTGCCGCCTTACTGCCGGGGTTGGCGTAGACGTTAGTGGAGATCTCCACGTGGTTCGGGTTGCGCGCCAGCGAGGCCGCCGCCTGGCCGTCGAAGCACTGGGTATCGAGCAGCTTTTCGATCAGCCCCTTCTCGTGCAGATCTACCAGGCTGCCGGTGATGCCACCCAGCGCAAAGCGTGCCTTCACGCCGCTGCGCTCCATCTTCTCTTCCATAAAGCGGGTGCAGGCGGTGGCCGCCGCGCCGGAGCCGGTCTGCATCGAGAAGCCCGGTTTAAAATAGCCGGAGTGCTCAATCACATCCGCCGCATAGCGGGCAATCATCAGCTCGCGCGGGTTACTGGTGACGCGCGCCGCGCCGACGCTGATTTTTGCCGGATCGCCCACGCTCTCCACCTGCACGATGTAGTCCACCTGATCCTGCACCAGGCTGGCGGGCATATTGGGGAACGGCACCAGCGCTTCCGTCAACAACACCACCTTGCGGGCAAAATGGGCGTCCACCATCGCGTAGCCCAGCGAGCCGCAGCACGATTTCCCGTGCGTGCCGTTGGCGTTACCAAACTCATCGCTGCACGGCACGCCAAGAAACGCCACGTCAATGTTCAGCTCACCGTCCTGCAGCAGCTTTACGCGCCCGCCGTGAGAGTGAATTTGTACCGGCTCGTTCATCAGCCCGTGGGAGATGGCATCCGCCAGCTTGCCACGCATGCCGGAGGTGTAGATCCGGGCGATCACCCCGCTTGCAATATGCTCGATCAGCGCGTCGTTGCAGGTCATCAGCGAGCTGGAGGCGAGGGTCAGGTTTTTGAAGCCCATCCGCGCCAGCAGCGCCACGACGGTGTTGATCACCCGGTCGCCTTCACGAAACGCGTGGTGGAAGGAGATGGTCATTCCGTCCTTCAGGCCGCTACGCCTCACCGCCTCTTCAATGGAGGCGCAGAGTTTACGGCTGTGTTTCGCGTCGCTGTCCGCCAGCCACGGCGTGGCGCTGTGGGCGGTATCAAACGGTTTTAACTCCCGCAGATGGGGAAAATTCACATGGAGAAGTTCTGTCTGGTTCATTGTGTCATCCTTACCGACGCACGCCGGAGGCCGCCGCGCGTTCGAGCACCACCTGCGCGTGGTTAATAATCGGTGCATCCACCATCTTGCCGTTGAGCGACACCACGCCAAGGCCGTTACGTTCGCCCTCTTCTGCCGCTTCAATCACCCGCATGGCGTGATCCACCTCTTCCTGGGTCGGCGCGTAGGCGTTATGCAGCAGGTCTATCTGGCGCGGGTTGATCAGCGATTTGCCGTTAAAGCCCATCTTGCGGATCAGATCGACCTCGCGCAGGAATCCGGCCTCATCGTTAACGTCTGACCACACCACGTCGAAGGCGTCGATGCCTGCTGCGCGAGCAGCGTGCAGCACGGCGCAGCGGGCGTAGAACAGCTCGGTGCCGTCGCCGCGCTCGGTCTGCATGTCCATCACGTAGTCAAAAGCCGCCAGCGCAATGCCGATCAGGCGCGGCGAGCTACGGGCAATCGCCACGGCGTTGATAACGCCAATGGCCGATTCAATCGCCGCCATCACGCGGGTGGAACCAACCTCGCGCCCGCACTCCTGCTCGATACGCTCAAGGTGGCCTTCCAGCTCGTAGATGTCGTCCGGGGTGTCGGTTTTCGGCAGGCGGATCACATCCACGCCGGCACGCACGGCGGCTTCCAGATCCAGCAAGCCAAACGGCGTGCTCAGCGGGTTAATGCGCACCACGGTTTCGATGTCCTGATACATCGGGTGCTGCAGGGCGTGGAACACCAGCATTCGCGCGGTGTCTTTCTCGCGCAGAGCAACGGCATCTTCAAGGTCAAACATGATGGAGTCTGGACGGTAGATAAACGCGGTTGAAAGCATGGCGGCGTTGGCGCCCGGCAGGAACAACATACTGCGGCGGAGTTTGCTCATTTCAGCGCCCCCCAGTTAATGGCCTGTTCATCGGCAGCACGCAGAAGCGCACTTTGCAGGCGGGCGCGGATCACACAGTCCAGCGCCCCTTTGTCTTCAATAATGATAAGTCCCTGGTGCACGTTCATGGCGCGCAATGTCTCGTTGACCACCTGGCGAATTTGCTCGCCAAACTGCTTAATCACTTCACTGTGGATGACTATCTCCAGCTCGCCGTGAGCGGGAGCAATTTTCACCATCAGGTCGCTGGACTCCTGCGTTCCGGCCAGCGCCTCCCTTACAATTTTCATGATAAATTCCTGGTAGTTAAGCGACTTCGGCACTCGCACGGTAGTGTGTTTCGAGGTGCGCGAAGGTGGAGTCCGGGACAATCTCCCGGATCCGGGAAAACTGCTGAGTCTTGAGCAAGCGGCGCACTTCGGACGCTGAAATGGCATTGCCGGTGGCCTTGATGCGCGGCATTTCCACCACCTCAATCTGCGGGCTCAGCAAGGCGTGCAGCGTCTGGTTGTACTGACGGGTGATATCGCAAAACGGCTCGGAACCGATAAAACGATGGGTAATGCCCAGCGCCGGTGCGATAAAGTCGCGGAAGATCAGCACGTCGATTTCGCTCCACGCCTGCTGCACTTTGCCGGTCTCTTTCAAAAAGTAGGCCGGGAAGGTGGCGCGGGAGATGATGTACTGCGAGCCTTCGTGCACGGTCACATTTGGCAGATGCGCGACGCCCGCACGCACCATTCCGAGGCGCGCGCTGAACGGAAAGAACGAGGCATCTTCACGCACCACAAACAGGTGCAGGGCGTCACACTGCATCGCCGCCTGCTCCACCAGATGACGGTGGCCGAGGGTGAACGGGTTGGCGTTCATCACTATCGCGCCAGTCTTCTCCCCGCCCTTGCGCATCCTGCCCAGGGAACGGCAGTAACGCTCGATCCCCTGCGGAGTGTTCTCCATCAGCACGGCGTTGTTGCCGCTCTGGGCAATCGGCCAGAAGCCGCTACGCGCAAAGCGCTCCTTATTGCACGGTCGCGTGCAGAGGAAGAGGTGAAAATGACCGCGCTCCAGCGCCGCATTCTGCACCTCCGCCAGCAAGCGCGCACTGAGGTTCTCGCCGCGAAGCTGCTCGTTCACGGCCACACACTTGATGACGTTGGCGGCAAGACCGGCGCAACCCACCAGCTGCGCGCCGGACCAGGCTTCGACAAACAGCGTGATGTCGTTGTCCAGGCCAAGGCCGCTGTCTGCCAGCAGATAACGGATCTGGCTTAAGCGTTCCGGGTGTTTCGCCACCAGCGTGTGGCGAAAATCGATGGGTTGACTGTTCATGCCGCCTTTCTCAGTGTGCCGCCGCAAGCCCGGTGGCTGGCGCTTCCACAATCACGTTGCTCAGATGACCGATATGCTCGATCTCCACTTCAATGCGATCCCCCTCTTTCATAAACAGCGGCGGATTACGCTTTTTACCCACCCCGCCCGGGGAGCCGGTGATGATCACATCGCCCGGACTTAAGCGGGTAAAGGTGCTGATGTACTCGATCAGCTCCGCAACCTTGTGGATCATGCTGCTGGTGTTATCTTCCTGCACCATGCGGCCATTCAGCCAGGTGCGGATCGCCAGCCTGTGCGGGTCCGGGATCTCATCGGCCGTTGCCATCCACGGGCCAAACGCGCCGGTCTGACGCCAGTTCTTACCGGCAGTAAACCAGGTGTGCTGCCAGTCGCGGGCGGAGCCGTCCATGTAGCAGCTGTAGCCCGCCACGTGGCGCAGCGCCTCGTCACGGCTGATGTTTTCCCCGCCCTTGCCGATGATCACCGCCAGCTCGCCTTCGTAGTCGAATTCGCTGGAGTGACGCGGCTTCAGCACCGGCTCGTTGTGGCCGGTCTGCGAATCCGGGAAGCGCACGAACAGCGTCGGTGCCGGGTTGTGCTGGTCAAACTCCTTGCGCTTGTCGGCGTAGTTCATGCCGACGCAGAGGATTTTTTCCGGCTGCTCAATCACCGGTAAGAAGGTGATGGCGCTCATCGGCACGTCCACGGTATCGTTCAGGTAACGGGTGGCCTGCGCCAGCCCGTTGCCCTGCAGCAGCGCTTTGAGGTCGCTGTAGCGGTCGCCGAGACGGCGACCTAAATCAATCACACCTTCGGCCTGGACGATGCCGTAGCTGCGTTTTCCCTGGTATAAAAAGCTTGCGAGTTTCATTGTTCTTTCCTGAAAACTTAAACGAGGAAGTTGCCCAGAATCAGCAGTGAGATAGAGACGTTAATCGCGCCGCCGATACGGGTAGCAATCTGGGCGAAGGGCATCAGGCTCATACGGTTGCCTGCGGTCAGGATCGCCACGTCACCGGTACCGCCCTGGCCACTCTGGCAGCAGGAGACGATGGCGACATCAATCGGGTGCATACCAATCTTTTTGCCGACGAAGAAGCCGGTCGCCACCAGTGAAGAGACGGTACTGATAATCACCAGCAGGTTAGTCAGCGTGAAGGCCGCGACCAGTTCATGCCATGGGGTGATCGCCACACCGACCGCGAAGAGGATGGGATAGGTCACCGAGGTCTGGAAGAATTTGTACACCACCTGAGAGCCTTCCAGCAGACGCGGAGAGGCACCGTTGCAGAGCTTCACCAGCACCGCCATAAACAGCATGCCAACCGGCGCAGGCAGACCAATCAGCTTGTGGCCGAGCATGCCCAGCATGTAGAGCAGCACCGCCAGCAACGCACCGGAGGCGATGGTGGTGACGTCCGCTTTGCCAGAGAACGCCGGTTGAGAAACGGTGGCATCGGCATTCGCGCGGTTCGGCATCAGCTGACCTTCACCGGTCAGGTGTGGATAACGCTTGCCCAGCTGGTTCAGACAGCCGGAGATGATGATAGCGGTCAGCCCGCCGAGCATGACCATCGGCAGCACGCGACCGAGCGCCACGCCCTGATCCATGTGCAGCAGGGTGGCGTAGCCGATGGAGAGCGGGATAGCCCCTTCGCCCACGCCGCCTGCCATAATCGGCAGAATGATAAAGAAGAAGATCTGGAACGGCTCAAGACCCAGCGCCAGACCCACGCCCATCCCCACCAGCATGCCGACGATCTCGCCGCACAGCATCGGGAAGAAGATGCGCAGGAAGCCCTGAATCAGCACGGTGCGGTTCATGCTCATGATGCTGCCGACAATAATGCAGCAGATGTAGAGATAAAGAATGTTGGTGGATTTATAGAACTTAGTGGTGGATTCCACTACCACATCCGGCAAAAGGCCGTAATAGACCAGCGCGGAGGGGATAAAGGTGGCGCAAATCGCCGCCGCGCCGAGCTTGCCGACAATCGGCAGGCGTTTGCCGAACTCACCGCAGGCAAAACCGAAGAACGCCAGCGTCGCCACCATCACCACGATATCGCTTGGCAGTTTTCCGCCCAGACAATCAATGGCAATCAGCGCGCCCGCCAGGACAAACAGCGGCAGAGGAATAATCCCGATTTTCCAGGTATCCATAATATGCCACCAGCGCTCTTTGAGCGATGGCCGCTGAATATCAATCGGGTCGTGGGTAACAGAGAAAGAATCGTCAGTTGTGCTCATAATAAGCCCCTTAGTTATTTTGTGCGTTCAGCTTAGAGTCACAAAGGCTTACTTTATGTGAGGAATGGCATATTAAAAGCGAAGTTTTAATGGCGACTATGGTTTTAATGGTTTCTTTTATTTAATGTGATTTGCCCCTTATTTATTGCCGTGGTTTTTATGGTTTCTTTTCTAAACCGAACAAACAAATAACATTTACACGGTGGTGTTTAAGGGAAAACCCTTTCAGATAATTCTTTTGCAGGCCTTGCTGTGCAAGGGATCACAAGTTTTCGGCAAAGCGGGTATCCACGCGAAAAAAGATGATATATTGACAAACTTCGTTGATACCACGCGTGATTGTTATGAAAGTATCGTTTCAGATTAAGCTGTTTGTTTCGCTGGTTGTCTTTTTCTCAGTGCTTTTTGCTTTGCTGGGCGGATATTATTATGTCGACGTTAGCCGACAGCTTTATCAGGAAATGAGCGCACGCGCAAAAATACAGGCGGAAGAGATCGCCCTTATTCCGTCATTACGAAAAGAGGTCGAACAAAAAGATATCAACGCCATTCACGATTTTATGCAGAAAATAGCCACCCACAGTGATGCCAGTTTTATTGTGATTGGCGATAACAAAGGGCTGCATCTGTTTCATTCCGTTTTTGCGGACAGAGTGGGCCATACGCTGGTCGGCGGAGACAACGAAGAGGTGCTGCGCGGTAAAAGCACCACCACTATCCGCAAGGGAGGATTAGGCATTTCGCTGCGCAGCAAAGCGCCCATTTTTAACGATACCGGTCAGGTAGTGGGAATTGTCTCGGTAGGCTATCTCACCAGCTATCTTGAAACCATCACCGTCAGTAAAGTGGTTAACATCCTGATCGCCGCCGTACTGTTACTGCTTGCCCTTTTTATCTTCTCCTGGTTCTTTACCCGCAGTATCAAGAAGCAGATTTTCTCCCTGGAGCCGCGAGAGATTGGTCTGCTGGTGCGCCAGCAGAAGGCGATGATGGAGTCCATTTATGAAGGGGTGATCGCCATTGACGATGAACGGCGAATAGAAGTGATTAACCAGGCGGCACGCAAACTGCTGGGCCTGAGCCAGCCGGCCCGGGAACTGCGCGGGCAGCTGATAAGCGAGGTAATCGATCCTGTTCCGTTCTTCGAAACACAAACGATGCTCGCCAAAGATACCCATGACGAGATTTGCCGCTTTAACGATCTCACGGTGATCGCCAGCCGGGTGCGCATCATGCTTGAGAACTCTCTGCAGGGCTGGGTGATCACCTTCCGCGATCGCAACGAGATCGACTCGCTCAGCGCCCAGCTCAGCCAGGTTAAACGCTATGTTGATAACCTGCGCATTATGCGTCACGAGCAGCTAAACCGGATGACCACTCTCTCCGGCCTGTTGCATATGGGCCGCTACGAGGAGGCGATTGGCTACATTCAGGCGCAGTCGGAACACGCTCAGGAGCTGCTGGACTTTATCTCTTCGCGCTTCAGCTCCCCGACACTGTGCGGCCTGCTGCTGGGGAAAGCCGCGCGGGCGCGGGAGAAAGGCGTCGAGCTGAACTTCGACCCGATCTGTCGTCTGGACAGACCGTTCCTCGCGCTGCCTGAGGAGGCGCTGATTTCTATCATTGGCAACCTGCTGGATAACGCCATTGAAGCGACCCAGCGCTCGCCGCTTCCGCATGCTCCTGTGGAAGTGCTGATAAAACTGAGCGAACAAGAACTCATCATCGAAGTGGCCGATCAGGGCGTTGGCATTGAACCGGAGATCCGTGACAGGATATTTGAGCGCGGCATCACCACCAAAACACGCGGCGATCACGGCATTGGTTTGTATCTGATCGAAAGCTATGTCACACAGGCTGGCGGTGCAATTGAGGTTGCCGATAACACGCCGCGGGGGGCGATTTTCTCACTGTTTATCCCCGCCACGGGAACCGCCCGGCATCCCGCACAGGAACAGGAAGATACCGATTATGCAACATGAACTTATCGACGTACTGATAGTTGAAGACGAGAACGAACTGGCGCAACTGCACGCAGAGCTGATCGGCAAACATCCGCGTCTTAGACTGGTGGGGATTGCCTCGTCGCTGGCGCAAGCGCAGGTTGAGCTTGAAAGTAAACAGCCGCAGCTGATGTTGCTGGATAACTACCTGCCGGACGGGAAAGGCATCACCCTTATCAGTAACCCGATGCTCGCCCGCGCCAACTGTTCGGTGATTTTCATCACCGCCGCCAGCGATATGGACACCTGCAGCCAGGCCATTCGTAACGGGGCGTTTGATTACATCCTGAAGCCGGTTTCCTGGAAGCGGCTCAGCCAGTCGCTGGAGCGTTTTGTGCAGTTTGCTGAGCAACAGCGGGTCTGGAAGATTGTTGACCAGCAGAACGTCGATTCTTTATATCAGCTACAGGCGAAAAACTACCGCCAGGACAACGGCAGCAAAGGCATTGAGGAAAATACGCTGGCGCGGGTGCAGGCGCTGTTTAACGACAAGGCGACGCACTGTTTTACGGTGGATGAGGTGGTGAGTGAAACGGGTCTGAGTAAAACCACCACCCGGCGCTATCTGGAGCATTGCGTGGAGGCAGGTTTTCTGACGGTGGAGATGCTGTACGGCAAGATTGGGCATCCGCGGAGGATGTATAAACGTAGTGCGGTTTGAAGAAAAGTTCCCTCTCCCTGTGGGAGAGGGTTAGGGTGAGGGCAACAGCCCGCACTATCTCAATACATACCCATAAAGCCGCTTAATCCCGTCGGCATCCTTTTCGCTGTATACGCCCTGCAGCTCCGGCGAGAAGCCCGGCAGCAGGTTAATCCCCTCTTCCAGCGCAAGGAAGTAGCGCTGCACCGCCCCGCCCCAGACTTCTCCCGGCACCACGCACAGTACACCAGGCGGATACGGCAGCGCGCCTTCGGCAGCAATGCGCCCTTGCGCATCACGGATGCGCACCAGCTCCACGTTCCCGCGAATGTACGCCTGATTGGCATCCTGCGGGTTCATCACCACCGCGGGCAGGCTCTCCTTGCGGAACATCGCTTTCTGCAGATCTTTCACATCAAAACTGACGTAGAGATCGTGCATCTCCTGACACAGCTGGCGGAGTGTGTAATCCCGGTAGCGTACCGGGTATTTCTGATAGATGGTCGGCAACACGTCCGCCAGCGGCGTATCGTCTTCAATATGCTGTTCAAACTGGCCAAGCATCGCCACCAGCTGCGCCAGCTTCTCGCTGCTTTCGGCAGGCGTCAGCAGGAAGAGGATCGAGTTCAGATCGCACTTCTCCGGCACGATGCCATTTTCCCGCAGATAGTGCGCAAGGATGGTCGCCGGAATACCAAAATCAGTATATTCCCCGGTTTCAGCATCGATGCCCGGCGTGGTCAGCAGTAGCTTGCACGGATCGACAAAGTACTGATCGCGGGCATAGCCCTCAAATCCGTGCCATTTGGCCCCCGGCTCAAAGCTGAAGAAGCGACGTTCGCTGGCGATGGCCTGAGTTGGATGATCCTGCCACGGACGGCCTGCCACCACTGGCGGAATAAACGGTTTGATCATACGGCAATTTGCAATGATCGCCTTACGCGCTTCAATCCCCAGCTCGACGCACTCCGCCCACAGCCTGCGTCCGCTCTCCCCTTCGTGAATTTTTGCGTTCACATCCAGCGCCGCAAACAGGGGATAAAACGGGCTGGTGGAGGCGTGCAGCATAAATGCGTTGTTCAGGCGTTTGTGCGGACAGAAACGCGCCTGACCCCGGATGTGGTTATCCTTTTTATGGATCTGCGAGGTTTGCGAGAACCCGGCCTGCTGTTTATGCACCGACTGGGTCACGAAAATGCCCGGATCGTTCTCGTTCAGCTCCAGCAACAGCGGGGAGGTTTCCGCCATCATCGGAATAAATTGCTCGTAGCCCACCCACGCAGAGTCAAAGAGGATGTAATCGCACAGATGGCCGATCTTGTCGATCACCTGACGGGCGTTGTAGATCGTGCCATCGTAAGTACCAAGCTGGATCACTGCCAGGCGGAACGGGCGGGGCTCGTCTGCCTTCTCCGGCGCAACGTCGCGGATCAGATTGCGCAGGTACGCGTCGTCAAAGCAGTGTTCGTCAATCCCACCGATAAAGCCAAACGGGTTACGCGCCGCTTCCAGATACACCGGCGTCGCGCCCGCCTGAATCAGCGCCCCGTGATGGTTAGATTTGTGGTTATTGCGATCAAACAGCACCAGATCGCCACGGGTCAGCAGCGCGTTGGTCACCACCTTGTTGGCCGCCGACGTACCGTTCAGCACGAAGTAGGTTTTATCCGCGTTGAACACTTTCGCGGCGAACTTTTGCGCATGCTTGGCGGAACCTTCGTGGATCAGCAGATCGCCGAGCTTCACGTCGGCATTGCACATATCGGCGCGAAAAACGTTCTCACCAAAGAAGTCATAGAACTGTCGTCCCGCCGGGTGTTTTTTGAAAAACGCCCCGTGCTGGTGGCCCGGACAAGCAAAAGTGCTGTTGCCCATTGCAACATACTGGCTCAGGGTGTCGAAAAACGGCGGTAACAGGTTCTCTTCGTAACGACTGGCGGCAGATTCCAGTTCCAGGAACTCCTGCGCTTTACCCGAGATGACAGCCGTGGCGCCATCGGGCACGTCCGTCGGCTCTTGCGAGAATAAATAGACCGGTAAATGAAAGCCCGTGCGTTTCAGCAACGCAAGAATGCCACTGCGACTCTCCGCGAGCGTAATGACGACTGCCGCCACATCGGTAAAATCAGTGTTATCCAGCGTCACCTTTTCGCGATGCGTGGACACAGTGGAAACCAGCTCACGGCTGACGGCGATTTTCATGGTTTTCATAGGCGCTATATACCCTCACCGAATGGTGAGACAGGGAGGAGAAAATTCGCGCAATAATGTCACCTTTTATTTTGAGGTGCAAGAAGGAATCAGTATGCACTTCACCACCCAAAGCTAAGCGTAAAAAAGCGCTGGCGTGTCATAATCATGCAATACCTATGATTAAGTAACAGGAGTTTTCCGTGGTTATCGGGCCATTTATCAACGCGAGTGCCGTATTGCTGGGCGGCGTACTCGGTGCAGTGTTAAGTCAGCGATTACCGGAGCGTATTCGCGTCTCTATGCCCTCCATTTTTGGCCTGGCCTCCCTCGGGATTGGCATTCTGCTGGTGATCAAATGCGCCAACCTGCCGGTTATGGTGTTGGCCACTCTGCTCGGGGCGCTGATTGGTGAGTTTTGTTATCTGGAAAAGGGGATTAATAACGCGGTCAGCAAAGCGAAAAACCTGATAGCCCGTCCGGGCAAAGCCAAACACGGCACCCATGAGACGTTTATTCAAAACTACGTTGCCATCATTATTCTCTTTTGCGCCAGCGGCACCGGGATTTTCGGTTCGATGCAGGAAGGGATGACCGGTGACCCCAGCATTTTAATCGCGAAGGCGTTTCTCGATTTCTTCACCGCTACGATTTTTGCCACCACGCTCGGTATCGCGGTGGCCGCGATTTGTGTGCCAATGCTGCTGATTCAGCTGGCGCTTGCCACCTGCGCCACCCTGATCCTTCCGCTGACCACGCCCGCGATGATGGCGGATTTTACCGCCGTTGGCGGTCTACTCCTGCTGGCAACAGGGCTGCGCATCTGCGGGATCAAGATGTTCGCGGTGGTGAATATGCTGCCCGCCCTGCTGCTCGCCATGCCGCTTTCCGCGCTGTGGACCCACTTTTTCGCTTAAGATTGCGACGAACTGGTGAGAGATTGTGCATCCTGTAACGAAAACAACATTTTTCGTTGACGGCGGAGAGTGAATCGGGTTTAATGCGCCCCGTTGCCCGGATAGCTCAGTCGGTAGAGCAGGGGATTGAAAATCCCCGTGTCCTTGGTTCGATTCCGAGTCCGGGCACCACTATTTAAAGAACCCGCCAAAAAGGCGGGTTTTTGCTTTTGAGCCAGTCTAACAGCTCAATGCTTCCTTCTTTATGTTCTTAGCCAACGCGGTGCTTTTAACGTTTCGGCACAGGATCATGGCGCTTCCCTAAAACGCTCGCAGTTATCCGCGAGTTCCGTGAAGTCGGTTTCGTGATTGAAGGGAACGGTAAATAAAGGGCGAATCGAGGTTGGGATAGTAGCCATAGCGCTCTTTATTCAATACTAAAGAGTTCTGTATATCTGCTAAATACTCGCCATCAAATCCCCCAACGTCACCATCAATATCATCGGATCCATTGGCGATGGCTCAAACCCCACCCGCAGATAAAATTCCCGCGCTTCATCCGACAGCGCATGAACCAGCATTCCGCGAATGCCGATGGTCTCCGCCACCTGGATCACCCGCAGCCCAGCGTCGCGTACCAGTGCCCGACCAACGCCCTGTCCATGCAGAGACTGATCTACCGCCAGGCGTCCCAGCACAACAACCGGGATGGGATCGGGCATATTGCGACGAAAGCGACCGGGTGCGGTATTCGTCATGACCGCACTGGATGCCAGCGAGTAATAAGCCAGAACGTTAGAATCGTTGCCACAACAGACAAAGGTACGGGATGCACCACTGACCTGATTTTTCATCGCCCGCTGCTTCAGCCAGTTATCCATCGAATCCACACCACAGCAAAATGGAGTAAGAATATGACCGGCGTGAAGGGGTTCTGGGGCAGAGATCATTTTTCCCGCTCCCACGGCGCAGGGGTCTGCATAGTTTTACGCAGTGTGGCATTAGGTGCTGGAGCCTGATCCAGACGAGCCAGAAATTCCTGATAAGCCTCTGGATCGGCCATAATGATGCGTTGTTCGATCAGTGCCTCTTCCGCAGCAGCGCGGGCTGCTTCCAGCACAAAGTCAGTGCGGTTTTTCCCTCTCGCTTTCGCCGCCCGATCGATAAGATCTCGCTCGGCAGGCCTGATACGCAGGTTCAGGGTTTCGCGTTTCATCGCCATAGTGTTTGCAGCTGGCATGGTGTTGTCCTCCTGTGTTTCATTGGGTATTAAGCATACAACACGCGTAACGCAGATGTCATTACAACGATTCTAAAGGAATCGAACCGAAAGGATTTCTATTATTAATATTCACCTTTATGTTTTATAAAATGAAATAAGACTCACTCTCTGGGACTTCACAATAAATAACAAAAGAATTTTCGAAATAAATCAAATCGTTAAGTAATTTGGAACCCGCAAAAAATCAATACTTCTACACTCCCTTCTATCCACGACTCCCCGACCACTGTGTCAGCAACGCATGCAGTTTAGCCGGCTCCAGAGGCTTACGTAGCACCATGTACCCTTCCTGCTCCGCCTCCAGCAGAACCGGCGAATTAAATTCGCCGCTGACCATCGCGCCACTCATGTCCGGCAGACGTTCAAATAGCGCTTTCAGGATGTCGAAGCCGCTTTCGCCGGATCGCAGACGCTGGTCGCACAGCACGGCGAACGGCGTGAAGCCATCGTCGATGATAGCGAACGCTTCTTCAGCGGAGGCCGCACAGCGCACGTTGATTCCCCAGATGCTCATCAGGCTCTCCCAGGCAGACGTCACCAGCGGGTCGTCATCAACCACCAGACAGGAACCGTGCAGCGGCGCATAGCGTACCGGCGTGGCGATGTTGTCATAGGCGGGTGGCATCTCCGGCGCGATCTCTTCGCCAGCATATTGGGTAAAGCACATCCAGAAGCGTGAACCTTTACCTTCAAAGGATTGCATCCCGTACTTCACCTTCATCAGCTTGGCACAGCGGGCAACGACGGCCAGACCCAGCCCGTGTCCTGCACTGTCGATCTTCCAGGCCAGTTCGGGGCGATAGTAAGGTGAGAAGATTTTACCTTTCTCGTCATCGGCAATACCGACACCAGTGTCCCACACCTCCACCATACACCTGTCACCACGTGGTCGGATGGCGACCAGCACGCCGCCCTGTAGCGTGTAGCGGAGGGCATTTTGAATAAGGTTAATGAGCGATTGTCGCACCAGCAGCGGATCGCCCATCACGTAGATGCGGCGTTTAGGCCGCCAGGTGCGCAGCCTGAGTGCACGGCTGTTGGCCTCTTCGCGAAACAGCGTGATCACCGAGTCGAGCAGCGCGCCGATGTCCACTCTGGCAGGGGCAGTAAGCACATTCCCGGATTCAATCTTGCTGAGGTCAAGGAGGGAATTGAACATCAAATGCACCGAGCGGACGCTCTGCTGCAAATCAAGAAGCTGGGGCGTGAGGCTGTCGTCCCGGTTTCGGTGGATAATCGCTTCGATCAGAAACCCCATGGCGTGTACCGGTTGGCGCAGGTCGTGGCTGGCGGTCGTCAGGAACTGATTTTTATCCAGCAGCGCCTGCTCAGCTTCCTCTTTGGCCTGGCGAAACTGTTCTGCCAGGCGTGAGCTTTTTTCCTCAAGCAGCGCCTGCTGAATAAAGAACGCGTGCGATGTTAATGCATGGCGGTAAATGGCGAAGCCGTACAGCAGGTTCAACATCAGCACAATGAACATCAGATCGTCCAGCCGCCAGATAATGCCAAGATTCAGTACACCCCAGGAGGCGAAGAAAAAGCATGTAAAGGTGCTGATGACCGGCGTCAGATGCGTCGCATTGGCGGCAACGATGGCGGCAATACTGATATTGAGGAGCAGGAAAAAGTCAAAGTTCTGCGTCTGCGGCGTAATTAAATAGAGAGATGAAATCCCCAGCCCGTGAATAAAAGCGATCTTATTTATACGCGGCAGCCAGCGGCGCAGGACGTCTGCTTCATCATGCTCTTTCGCTTCGCGCTGGTAGCATCGGTGCAATATTCGGATCGCCACGGCACATAGCAGGTAAATAATTATCCAGGTAATGGTTGGGCCGAGTTCATCGCCCAGCAAATTAATCCAGATGGCGAAAGGAATACCGACGAAAGGGACAGCGCTGAAACTGAACACCAGCCGCAAAAAGGTATTATTTAGCAAACGGATCTGCGCGGGAGGAGAGATGCCAGCGTTCTGTAAGCTCTGTAAAAATCTCATTCCGACGGTTCCCGTTTGCCATGCAGAAGCGTGATGGCTTCGACCCGACTGTTAACGCCTATCTTTTTCAATATATTGCTGATGTGCTCTTTGACTGTAGGCTCAGAAATAGAAAGTTGCGCGGCAATTCTTTTATTTGGCAGGCCACGCATAATCATATTTAACACGTCTATTTGTCGCGGCGTTAAGTTAAATTTACTTAACTTCTCATTATTCGACTCAACGGAAAATTCGTTTCCCTCAGGAAACCAGGTGAGATTATCAGTGAGGGCAAAAACGGCCCGTGAAAACATTTCAGGTGGCTCGCTTTTCAATACGAAACCGTGCCCCCCGGCGGCGTGAACTTTCTGCCAGATATCGTTATTGTCATCCCCACTAACCACCAGGAGCCTTACCTGTGGGTAAAGTTGTTTTACTTCTTTGAGTAATTTCAACGCGGTACCGGACGAGAGCCAAAAATCGATTACCAGCAAACGTGGCGGGCCATTATCCCTAATTTGACGGTAGCAATCATCCTCATTCGTCACCACACTCGCCTGCTTAAATCGGCAATGTGTAATCAGAAAATTGGCGATACCGCTTGCTACCAATGGATGGTCATCAACGACCAACGCATAATTCTGCCCCAAAGGATCCTCCTTTTACCTTCGCATATTAGAGAGTACGGATGAATTATTATCTACCCACCCTACTTTAGGAGGGTTTTTTCGATTAGGAAAGGGAAATATATTATTCGCAGATTTGAGTAATAGAAAACATAAATACAATCAGCGAAATTAACTGATTGGATATAAAGGATAATTTATGAAAAAACCACTACTCTTTTTAACCGTTACGTTGATGCTAGCCGGTTGTTCCACGCTAAAAACCGATCAGGCCATTCCACTTCTGCAGGCGGAAACCGCTAAAATGCTGGGGCTGGGCTCATCGGATGAAATAACCGTAACCAATGTTAATGGCGCCCAACCGGATGCACTGGGAGGGCAAAAGCTGTCTTATCGCGCTACGACGGAAAAAGGGCGTATTTTCGATTGCTCATCTATGATGATGCCAGGGATTTTAGGATCCGCCCCGACGCTGAGCGCGCCAACCTGTACACCTGTGGTCACCCATAAATAATTAACTTCACATCATAAGGCGTACACATATTACGCCTTTTACTTTTTCTGTCGTATCGCATTTTTCATATAAAACCGATTTTCCAGACATCACGCTAATGAGTACGGAGATACCCTGTGAATAACTCTACATCGCATTCTTTAGCGGTAAAGACGCCGCTTTCCAGGCTTTACCTCGCTCTATTTTCCGCGCCGCTGTTACTGCTTTCACCTGCCGATTTCGCGCGTGCAGCCGATGCCATTTTTGATGGCGACTCACGTATTACCGAAACGCTGGGTTACACCGGAGACGTTTACGTTGGACGCAATCAACGCGGAAACCTGCTGATCGATAATGGCAAAATCACCGCCTATAACATCAATATCGGTCGGCTGTTCGACGGCCAAATTTATGAAAGCGTGGTCACAGTCCGTGGGCCAAACGCTGAGCTTAACGCGGTGAACGATCAGTACGTCCTGCGCGGCGACCTGAATCTCGGCCTCGGCACCCTTCGAGTCGAAGAGGGCGCGCTGGCGAGCGCGAAAGAGATCGTTGTCGGCACCACCCGCGGCTACGACAGCCACCTTATCGCCACGGGCGCCGGATCTCGCGTAACCAGTAATTTTCTCAGCGTAGGCACCGATCTGGGCGCACGCTCCACGCTGGCGATTGAGGACGGCGCCGCGCTCAATACCACCTACGATGCGCGCATCGGCAATGGTACCGGGCCGGATGAAACCGACACACTGAGCCCGAAAGCCACCGTCACGGGGAGCGGCTCACAGTGGAATGTTGGCCGTACGCTGACGCTTAATGGCGACCTGGACGTGCTGAACGGCGGAGCGGTTAACGTTGGCGGCGTGCAGGTGGCGGGCGTCTCCGGGGCCGGAAAAACCGCCGAGCTGGTTATTGCAGGCAAAGACTCGCGCTTTACCAGCGACAGCAGCGTTAGCGTGGGCGATTATGGCAATGGCGTGCTGTCGGTTATTGACGGCGGTTCATTTTCCGCAGGCAGCAATGCGCTGATTGTAGGGACATCGGGCTCCGGTTCGAACCGGGGGGCGCTCATCATCGGCAGCCGCGGCAACATGGACACCGGCACGGGTATAACTGAGCCAACGCTTGGTACGGCAGGCGGCGCGGGTACCCTCGATGCGAAGACGGCAATCAGCCTGCGTGGCGGGCTATTCGGCAGTTATGTCTATTTCAACCATACCGACGAAAATTACATCTTCAGCAACAAGATGAGCGGCGAAGGTGAGGTGATAAATACCTCCGGGCAGACAACGCTGAACGGCGATCTTTCAGCGCTTCAGGCGAACGTGACCGCGCGCGGTGGCAAAGTCATTATTGCCAGCAACATCAACACCCAGCCAGAAGACGATATTTTTGAGATTCAGACCCTTAGCGCCGAGAACGGCGGTACGCTGATCCTCAACGCAACGGCGGGATCCGACGTTAACAACGGACAAGGTTACAGTAGCGCCGCGTCAATCAAGGCCGGTGGCACGCTGGGGGGGAACGGCACGTTGGGCCAGACTGAGATCCTGTCCGGCGGGCATATCTCACCAGGGGATGGCGATATCGGCACGCTGACGCTGAAACGTTATCTGAATTTTATCGGCGAATCCTTCTATGACGTTGATATCGCGGGAGATGGCCGCAGTGACCAACTGCTGGTATCGGGCAAAACCACCATCAGCAATCAGGCTAAGGTACAGGTCACCGCGCTGGATCCGCAAACCAGCTACAAAACGGGCCAAAGCTATCGCATTTTAACCTCGAACGGGGGTATTGACGGCCAGTTCGCCGGAGCGATTTCCAAATCCGCCTTCCTGGACGTGGCGCTTAAGCAGAGCACCGACGCCGTCGATCTGACCATCGCGCAGAAAGAGACCGGCGGCGAGAATCCTGGAGGTGAAAACCCGGGCGGTGAAAACCCGGGGGGTGAGAATCCAGGAGGAGAAAACCCCGGCGGTGAAAACCCGGGTGGTGAGAACCCCGGCAGCGGCGAGCCAGGGATTTTCCAGACCGTGGCAAAGAGCAGCAACCAGTGGAATACCGCCGGCGCGCTCTCCACGCTCACGCAAAGCGGCCCGTCGCTGGCGCTGTATAACTCGCTACTGGTGCTGAGCGCACCGGAAGCGCGCGAGGCGTTTAACCAGCTGTCCGGAGAAGTTTATCCGTCAATGCAATCCAACCTGATAGCCGGCAGCACGCAGGTGTTTAACGTGTTAAACCAACGTATGCAGCGCGCGTTTGATAACGACAGCCTGCCGATACCACCGTTAGCGATGTCGCTGGTGCAGCAGCCGGAGCCGCAAAACAATGGCGTCTGGGGCCAGACCTTCAGCTCCTGGAGCCGAAGCAGCGGCGACGGTAACGTGGGCAAGCTGGACGGCAACACCACCGGTTTCCTGCTGGGGGCAGATCGTAAGCTGGCGGATCATAACGTACGTGTCGGTGGTTACTTCGGCTACAGCCGCGGTGATTACGACGTCGACAGCCGTCGTTCCTCAACAGATACCGACAACTATCACCTCGGCCTGTATGCAGCGGGTCAACAGGATGCGTTCTCCCTTCGCGGCGCACTGGGTTACACCTGGCACAAGATCGAAGGCGAGCGCAATGTTGATTTCAGCGGCTTCTCGGATCGGCTGAAGTCTGATTACGACGCCAACTCGCTGCTGGCGTTCACCGAAGCGGGCTACCGTTTCGGCCAGCCAGAGATGAATGTCGAGCCCTTTGTTAACCTCTCCTGGATTCGACTGCATACCGACAGTTTCAGGGAAGACGGCGGTGCCGCCGCGCTGAGCGTTCACAATGAAACCATGAACACCTTCTATTCCACGCTCGGGGTGCGTGGTGTGACCGGATTGCCGAAGAACGTTAACCTCTACGGTTCGTTGGGCTGGCAGCACGCCTATGGCGATAAGAATACCTCTTCGCGCATGGCATTTGCGGGCAGCGACGCCTTCATTACCCAGGGTCAGGCCGTGGATGAGGACGTGATGGTGGGTGATATCGGCGTGAGCGTACAACTGTCGCGTGCAGCGACGCTGGATGTGGGCTATCAGGGGCAATATGGTGCCGATACCCGCGTCAACTCGGTTAACGCTAATCTGCGCTGGTCGTTCTGATTGATATCAACGCTAAAGTGCCGGGTTGCGCTACGTCGACCCGGCCTTCGTGGCGGTTTTTTCTTTTGGTTTATGACCCAATCAGGGATCGTTCCCATCTCCATCCAGCAGTTTGTTTTTAAAGATAAACAAACACGCCTCGTTAAAATTCTCCGCCCCCAGTCGTTCAGAGAGCGCCGTTCGCGTCCGGTAGAGGCTTTTAATCGAGGTGTTCAGTTCGTCCGCCACCTCTTCCATCGACATGCCCGCCCTGAGCAACCGCAGCATAATCGCTTCATGGGTACTCAACCGTAAGTTAAGCAGCCATTTGGTCGTCAGGCGCCTGCCTTTCATATTCAGCACCAGATTAAACAACGACGCCATGTCAGCCACCGGAAGCGCAGTATTCATAAACATCCTCATGCTGAGCTGATTCTCCTCCCGGTGCCGCATATCGAGCATGACGCAGCCGATTGTTTTTCTCGTTCTGGCCGGATGGCGTATCAGATAATCATACAGACGGAGCGGTGAACGGCTGTCAATCAGCACAGAATATTCATCTGCACTGTTATCAAATATCTTTCTGTCAATCGAGTCCAGCAGGATAATATCCGGAAAAAATATCCTCATTCCTCTGACGAGGTAGCGATCCTGTGTCACTAACACTATTGAAGTTGCCACTAACCATCCCTTTTAGATTAAAGCAAGAACGACCCTTCAGAAAGAAGACGCCTTCGTTTTATAGCGCTTTTACATGAACGATAAATGTATTCTGGCTTTGATCATCCCTCGACACGCACATTGATTTGTAAGACTTCCCATAGACTATCACTCAATGTCTGCTATTAATTATAAGTAAAAAACAATCGCAGAAAAGTCACCTCTCAAGATATTAAGAATTTTTGTCACGAAACTTCCCAAACATGCACCAGAAAGTACTTTAATTTATGCACCAAAGCCGCATTAAAAATATAAACAAAAACGTCACAATAAAAATAAATACATTATATATCAACGCATTACAAATATAGACTCCGTTAAAAATAATCATAAAAATCACCCAGATACAGAATTATCTCAAAACAACAACCCGGCTTTTCAACATATTTATCCGTCAACATATCAGGTGTACATTACCTTTCACCGGTCCATAACGATAAGGATCCATAATTACCTTTAAGTAAGTACCTCATAACGTAACTGCATTCACATTTTACGCTCTCATTTATGGCCTTTAACGCTACGTATAAAGGCGGCCGTGTTGCGCAATGGATTTATGATAAACAAATGGCAAATAGATATGGAAAGATCACTTCGCTTCAATACTTTATTCTTTTACCGCGTTCCAAAATTATTGTGTCTGCTATTACTGTTTCCCATTCTGGTTCAGGCTGCCGAATCCGTATATGAACAACAGATTCAGCAGGCGCGTAATGGTAATTACACTTCGTTTCTCCATTACCTGCAGCGTTATCAACAACAGCATGCTCTGACGCCAGAACAAGTGGCAGACTGGCTGCAGGTTGCCTCCTGGGCGGGACGCGATGATGAGGTTATTGAGGTGTGGTTGCGTTATCACGTTTATATGCCCCTGCCCGCCCGGGGAGTGGCCGCAGCCGCGCAATCCAGGAGAAATCAAAAGCAGTGGCAACCTGCGCTCGCGCTCTCGAAGCAGGCCTGTAGCCTTGCACCGGAGAACGACGACTACCGTATCGGGTATATCAAAACCCTGGCCGATGCCCGCATGGATCGGCTGGCCCTGCAGGAAGCGCAAAAACGGGTAACAGCCCACCCCAGCCAGATAAACCTTGAGACGCTCGCCTATGTGTACTTACGCCAGGGGAAAAGCTGGGATCGTCTATTAGCGGACACCCGCGCCCTGAAGAGCGCCCCCGAGAATCACGTACTGCTCAGGGCGCTCGTCGACGCCCTGAACGATAACCGGGTAAGTACGCCTGCCCTGCGGCTGTCACAGGGGATTTCTCTGCCGCCCGCACAACGGCGCCAGCTTGAACTTAACGCCGCCGCCGAACAGGTACGCCTTGCCGATGCGCCTGGGCGGACGGAAAAAGAGCGCCTGCGTCTCGCGCAAGCCGCACTGAATCGCTATGACGCCCTGCTTGCCCGCTGGCAACACGAACCGCAGGCGGCAGAAGATATCATTCGCGCCCGCGTCGACCGCCTTGGCGCGCTGTATGCGCATGGTGATTACCCGCAGGCGATCGCTGAATATCGCGCGCTGACGTCAGCTCACCATCCGGTGCCGGGCTGGGCAATCGGCTGGGTGATCTCTGCGTATCTGCAGGAGCAAAACGCCGATGCAGCCCTGGCACTCCTGCAAAAGTATCCTGACTATGCGCGTAACCCGCAGGATGAAGAACATCAGCTTTTCTATGCATATCTGGACACCGGTCAGTATCAGGCCGCCCGTCACTATCTTGCGCAGATGACCCGCAACGTTCCCTGGGCTCGCTACGATTTCGGCTCGCCAACCGCCCAGCCCAACGATCAATGGCTTATCGGCCAGTCGCTCACGTTTCAGTATTTGCTGGCAACCCATGCCCTGCCGCAAGCAGAAGCCGTGGCGCACCGTCTGGCTGCCACGGCACCCGGCAACCAGGGGCTACAGATTGATTATGCCGCCCTGCTTCAGGCTCGTGGCCTGCCACGGGCGGCAGAGCAAAAGCTCAAAATGGCGGAGGTACTGGAGCCGTCAAATACAGAGCTGGAGCAGCAGCAGGCTTACGTCGCGATGGATCTGCAGGAGTGGCGACAAATGGAACTTCTGACCGACGACGTGCTCGCCCGTGCGCCACGTGACCGCAGCGTCCAGCGCCTGGACAGGCTCAGAAATGTGCATCATATGTCTGAACTGCGTCTGAACGCAGGCAAGGGATTGCACTCCGACAACCCGGTCAGCGGGACACACGATCTGAACTGGGACGCCACGATCTATGGCCCACCAGTCGCTGATAACTGGCGACTGTTTGGCGGCACCCGCTTTGCCGAGGGCAATTTTGACGAAGGCAAAGGCACCAGCCGCCATCTGGTCGGCGGCGTCGAATGGCGATCACGGGATATCTGGCTTGAAGCGGAGCTCTCCGGCAACCGTTATCACGGCACCCACACGCCTGGCGCTCGCCTCTCCGGTCAGTACAGCCTGAACGATCGCTGGCAATCTGGCGGCAGCCTTGAACGGCTGTCACGCACCACGCCGTTGCGGGCGTTACGCAATGGGATCCGTGCAGACCGCGCAGAAGGCTGGGTGCGCTGGTATCAGAACGAGCGTCGTGAGTACCAGCTCAGCGCCGCCATCAGCCATTTTTCCGACCATAACCGCCGACAGGAGTACACCCTCACCGGCAAGGAGCGGCTCTGGCAAACGCCGACCCTGACGCTGGATCTTGAACCGGGCATCTCCGCCAGCGCGAATAGCCAGCGGGATACGCTCTATTACAACCCCGAGCGGGATCTGTCCGCGACGGCTGCGTTGTCCGTCGATCATCAGCTGTACCGCTATTACGACACCCTCTGGAGCCAGCAACTGGTCGCCGGAGCCGGAGGATACTGGCAGAAAAATCAGTCTGCTGGCGCCATCACCCTGCTCGGCTACGGGCAACGCGTTCAATGGAACAACGTCGTGGATACCGGCGTGATGTTGAACTGGGATAAGCGCCCTTACGACGGCAAACGAGAAAGCAATCTCGCCGTCACTTTCGATGCGACTTTACGGTTTTAAGGATGAATATGTTGACCATTCGTTTTCCTGTGGGCCTGCTCATCATCGGCTGGTTATGCCTCAGCGCGAGCGTCTGCGCCCAGGCCATTTCGTTTATTTCGCCCAACGAGAGACCTCAGCCGGAAGCCAGTAAACCCTGGCCGAAGAATCACTTTTTCGTGCTGGCCTATCACGATGTGGAAGATGACGCCGCCGATCAGCGCTATCTCTCCGTGCGGACCAGCGCCTTAAACGAGCAGATAAGCTGGCTTGTGCATAACGGGTATAACGCCATCAGCGTGCAGGATATTCTGGATGCCCACGACGGTAAAAAAACGCTGCCGCCAAAGGCCTTTCTGCTCAGTTTTGATGACGGCTACAGCAGTTTTTATACCCGCGTCTGGCCGTTGATCCAGGCCTGGAATGTGCCGGCGCTGTGGGCCCCTGTTGGCAGTTGGGTGGATACGCCAGCACATCAAAACGTGAATTTTGGCGGTTTGATGACACCCCGGGACCGTTTCGCGACGTGGGACATGGTGCGCGAGTTAAGCCAGTCCCCGCTGATTGAGATCGGCTCGCATACCTGGGCTTCGCATTACGGTATACCGGCCAATCCACAGGGAAGCCGCGAACCGGCTATTGCCAGCCGCTTTTACGATAACGCGACAGGGCGTTACGAAACTGACCAGCAGTTCAGCCAGCGCATCGGCGATGACGTGCGGAAAGTCACCGAAAAAATCGCCCAGGTGACGGGCAAAGCGCCGCGTGCCTGGGTGTGGCCCTACGGTGCTGCCAACGGCACGTCGCTCGCCATTGCCAGACAGCAGGGTTATCAGTTGGCCTTTACCCTTGAGGACGGGCTGGCAGATGTGCGTCACCTGGACAACATCCCGCGCCTGTTAATCTCCGGGAATCCCTCGCTTAAAGCCTTTGCCAGCAGCATCGCGCAGATTCAGGAGACCGACCCTGTGCGCGTGATGCATGTCGATCTGGATTACGTTTATGACCCCGATCCGGCTCAGCAGACCAAAAACATCAATACGCTGATCCAGCGGGTCTACGACATGAAAATCAGCCATGTTTTCCTGCAGGCATTTTCCGATCCCCTCGGCAACGGCACGATTAACGCGCTCTACTTCCCCAACCGTCGGCTGCCCGTGCGTGCCGATCTCTTTAACTTTGTCGCCTGGCAACTGCAAACCCGCGCGGGCGTAAAAGTCTACGCGTGGATGCCGGTTCTCTCGTTCGATCTCTCCCCTGCACTGCCGCGCGTGCAGCGTCGGGATCGGCAAACGGGCCAGGTACGCGCCGCCACCGAGCCCTATACCCGGCTTTCGCCGTGGGATCCGCAGGTTCGACAGCAGGTGACCGAAATCTATGAAGATCTGGCCCGCTATGCCAGCTTCAATGGGATCTTGTTCCATGACGATGCGGTGCTGACGGATCAGGATGATGCCGGGCAGCAGACAACGCGCCAGAAAAGCCAGACGCTAATCGGGTTTACCCACGCCCTGAGCCTGGCGGTGAAGCATATCCGCGGTCCGCAGATAAAAACCGCGCGCAATATGTTCGCCCTGCCGATCCTCGACCCGGCGAGCGAGGCGTGGTTTGCACAGAATCTTGATGACTTCCTGGCGGAGTATGACTGGACGGTGCCGATGGCCATGCCGCTGATGGAGTCCGTCCCGGCAGACGAGAGCAACGCCTGGCTAACGCGCCTGGTTAAGACCATTGCCACTCGCCCCGGCGCGCTGAATAAAACCATTTTTGAGCTGCAGGCCCGTGACTGGGCGCAGACACCGCAACGCGCCGTACCCGATAGTCGCCTGGCGGAGTGGATGCGCTTGCTCCAGCTTAACGGCAGCAAACATTACGGTTACTACCCCGACGATTTCATCCATAACCAACCTGATCTTTCCCGTATCAGGCCTGAATTCTCTTCGTACTGGTATCCTGACAATGACTGATCGCCTTATCGCCTTCTCAATTTTATGCCTGGTATTTGGGTTGCCATTAGGCGTGGCCGCCCTCTTTACCGGCGAACTGATTCTGGATTTTGTCTTCTTCTGGCCCCTGTTCATGTCCGTATTCTGGATCACCGGGGGGCTCTATTTCTGGTTTCAGCTTGAACGACACTGGTCATGGAACAGAAAAACACCCGCCCCGACGTTAGAGGGCGATCCGTTAATTTCGATCCTCATTCCCTGTTTCAATGAGGAACGTAACGCCCGGGAGACGATCGGTGCCGCGCTGGCCCAGCGTTACCCGAATATCGAGGTCATCGCCATCAACGATGGTTCTTCCGATAACACCGCGCTGGTGCTGCAACAGCTGGCGCAGGAGCAGCCGCGTCTGCGCGTCATTCATCTGGCGGAGAATCAGGGGAAAGCCGTGGCGCTGAAAGCGGGCGCAGCGGCGGCCCGGGGAGACCTTCTGGTCTGTATTGATGGCGATGCCCTGCTCGATCGCGATACCGCCGCTTATCTGGTTGCCCCGCTGATCCACTACCCCCACGTGGGCGCCGTGACCGGGAACCCGCGTATTCGCACGCGCTCCACGTTGATTGGCCGCATTCAGGTGGGCGAATTCTCCTCCATCATAGGGCTCATCAAACGCACGCAGCGGATCTATGGCCGGGTCTTTACCGTCTCTGGCGTCATCGCGGCCTTTCGCCGTCAGGCGCTGGCGGACGTGGGATACTGGAGCCCGGATATGATCACCGAAGATATCGACATCAGCTGGAAGCTTCAGCTTCGCCACTGGGATATTTTTTTCGAGCCGCGCGCGCTGTGCTGGATCCTGATGCCGGAGACGCTAAAAGGGCTGTGGAAACAGCGCCTGCGCTGGGCTCAGGGCGGCGCGGAGGTGTTTCTGGTCAATCTTCGCAAGATCGTGCGCTGGGAGCATCATCGCATGTGGCCGCTGTTTTTAGAGTACGCCCTGTCAACGCTGTGGGCGTTTGCGTATGCGGTGACGGTGCTGTTATTTATCATCAGCTCCCTCACGCCGCTTCCTGCCAACCTGACCGTCACGAGCCTGTTCCCGCCGGAATTCACCGGGCTCCTGCTGGGGGTGATGTGCCTGCTGCAGTTCCTCGTCAGTTTGTATATCGAGCGACGCTATGAACGTAACGTGGCGAGTTCGCTTTTCTGGATCATCTGGTTTCCGATGGTGTACTGGATGATCGGCCTGTTCACCACCCTCGTCGCCTTCCCAAAGGTCATGCTTAAACGCCAGCGCTCACGCGCGCGCTGGATCAGTCCGGACAGAGGTAAAGGGAGCATTCAATGAACGAAAACACGTTAATCCTGACTGAATATCGGCTGGTGCCCCGGCTGTTTGATGCAGCGTTAACCCTGCTGGCCTGGGGAGGATTTCTCTTTTTCCTCTATGCCAACCTGTGGATGCAGATAACCAACGAGAGCGACTACCGCTGGGGCGTGATTATTGCCTCCTTTAAGACGGTGCTGATCTATTTACTGATCGCCGCGCTAAACGGCTGGCTGCTGATCCTGTGGTATCAATATAATCGCCGCCGCGCGCATGCAAGACGACATCGCCGCCCTGCAACGCTGATGCACGACGAGCTGGCCCGCAGCTTTAACGTGACACCGCAAATCATCTCAGAGATGAGCCAGTACAATTTGCTGACGGTCTATCATGACCAGATCGGTCGCATCATTGATTTGAAAATCAGTCAGCAGGACGAGGAATAAACCTCAGGCATCCGCAGGTTGTCCCTGCGGATGCTGTTTCTGCACGATCACTTATCCTTCACCACAATCAGCGGTTCAATATCGCTCTCTTTTTTCACCACCAGCGTTTCATCCCCACGCAGGCAGGTTCCGCCGTAATTCCCGCCCACGGTAAAGGTACAGACCTGAATATATTTGCCGTCCACCTTCGGCAAACACCACAGCTGCTGGTAGATATTCTTGCGATCGACAAACTTGCCGCTGGATTTATCCAGCAGTTCATCCTGGGCGCTGATCAGATCGATATTACTGCCGCAACGGCCAGCAATGGGTTTGACGGCATAACCGGTCTGCTTCAGCAGCGCGTTAACCTCAAAATCGGTATCGAGCAGGTAGCGGTGGTTCGGGAATAGCTGCCACAGCACCGGCAGGATCGCCTTATTGCCAGGGATCACCGTCCACAGCGGTTCAAACACCAGCACTTCCGGGCGCAGCAGGACGTCAATCAGCCGCACCTCGCCTGCCGGGTGGCCGGTGCGGATCGGCACGGCAGCGTATTCGGTTTCGCTGACCTCCCGGATCTGCTCGATTGCCGTTTCCCACGCCCAGGTTTTCCACACGCAGTTGACGTGGCGACCTTCATCGTCGATTAACTGCCCGGCAGCATCCCAGCTCAGCGCGCCCAGACCGTGCAGAATTTTGGTCTCAAACCCGGCCTGCAGCAGCGAGCGCTGAATGAAGAGCGCGTGATAATCCTCTTCGACATCATTGTCCTGCATGATGTGCACGAACGGACGCGCATGGCTGTGTTTCCACGCGCCGGTCAACTCCTCCAGCAGACCTTCTGCCGGGTTGTGCCCATTGCCGCGATAACCGTTTTTGACCCACTCTTCCAGAATTAACCCGCCCTCGGTATGGCAGGAGGCAGAATCGGCGTTGTACTCGTAAACCTTAATGCCGCGTTCATCCATACAGAAATCCATACGACCAGTGATCATATGGTGGCGACGCCACTGCCAGGAGAGACGCAGGCGCGGCCAGAGGATTTTGGGGATATCGAAAAGCGCCAGTAAGTTGTCATCTTTCAGCACTTTGTCGGTGGCGTGCAGATACATCAGATGCAGTTCATTGGTCGCTTTAATCAGCTCCTGTTCGGCGCTTTCGGTAATCGTGAAATAGTGGCAGGGATCGTTATTAATAACGTGGCCGTTGGCACGGATGTAGGCCTGCTGCAGGGCGTCATTTTCGTTGAGCCATTTTCCGTCGTATTGACGTTTATTCTTCAACCGCGCACCGCTGATTTTCAGCAGTTCGCCGTCAGGTTCGGGCTGGGGAATACTGTGCTCCGTGTCGTCCGTCTGGATCATCCAGCCAAGGATTTCGGTATCGCTGAAGGTGTCATGAAGCGTGTAACAGCCGTTCTCAACGGTCATGCGCAGCTCACGGGTCCACTGCTGTCCGAGCGGAAGTGGGGAGTGAATAACATTCTGCTCGGCAATGCGGACCTTACCATCTAAAAGCTGGGTGATTACTGCGACATGGCCGGTTTCATGGAACTCGCCGCCCTTTTGCCAGATGAGCAGCGCCCCGGCCTGCGGCGCGCGTTTCGAGCCGTTGGCAAAAGCCTGTAACGGCAGAATATTATCGTTTACCACCTGGCGCAAAAAACGCAGGGAGAAGATCTCCCACGCCATCCCGACGTCGGTAAACACGAAGCCATAGTTGAGGAACAGGAAACGGCGGGCGAACTCCACACACTGCCACTTGTGGCCCATGTATTCGTTGCCAATATAGCTGCGGAAATCCGCGTCTTGCGGGTACTTACGCGGGTCCAGACTGCCGTAATTTGAAGAGTAAATCGCCACGCCACCGGGCGCATAGCCTAACAACGTCCCGAATGGCGCATCACTGCTTAACTTTCCTTTACGCATGTATCCAACCTAAAACAGGCAGGCGGCAATTTTTGGAAGGGTTGTCGTCGTCTGCACGTTGTAATTAACCTGACAGAGGTAGGGTTATCATACACCTCCCCTGGCCTTTGCGCTCAGTTCGTTAAACGGTCTATTCATCTCCTGCTACACTGCCTCAACACATCACAAAAAAGGCAGGCCAACATGTCAGACGAAAATACCTATCAGCCACCCAAAGTGTGGGAATGGAAAAAGAACGGCGGCGGGGCATTCGCCAACATCAACCGTCCTGTTTCTGGTGCCACGCATGAGAAAGATCTGCCCGTCGGTTCGCACCCGCTGCAGCTTTACTCCCTGGGCACGCCGAACGGCCAGAAAGTGACGATCATGCTCGAAGAGCTGCTGGCGCTGGGCGTAACGGGCGCGGAGTACGACGCGTGGCTGATCCGCATCGGTGAAGGCGATCAGTTCTCCAGTGGCTTTGTTGAGGTGAACCCGAACTCGAAAATACCGGCGCTTCGTGACCACTCCACCACCCCGCCAACGCGCGTATTTGAATCCGGCAACATTCTGCTCTATCTGGCAGAGAAGTTCGGGCATTTCCTGCCCAAAGATCCGGCTGGCCGCACGGAAACCCTGAACTGGCTGTTCTGGCTGCAGGGCGCGGCCCCGTTCCTCGGTGGCGGTTTCGGCCATTTCTACAACTATGCGCCGGTGAAGATCGAGTACGCGATTGACCGCTTCACGATGGAAGCCAAGCGCCTGTTCGACGTACTGGATAAACAGCTCGCCCGCGGCCGTTACGTGGCGGGTGAAGAATACACCATCGCCGATATGGCGGTCTGGCCGTGGTTTGGCTGCGTGGCGCTGGGCAGCGTCTACAACGCCGCCGAGTTCCTGGACGCAGAAAAGTACACCAACGTCCAGCGCTGGGCAAAAGACGTAGCGAACCGCCCTGCCGTGAAGCGCGGACGGATTGTGAACCGCACCAACGGTGAGCTTAACGAGCAACTCCACGAACGCCACGCGGCGAGCGACTTCGAGACCAAAACCGAAGATAAGCGTCAGGCGTGATGCACTGCCGGGCGGGTAACCGCCCGGCCAGGCAAATCCTTGTCCAGGGCATGATTAGCTTAAGGGTTGGGCCGGTATTACTGGCACTATGCGGACGTTTTTCTCCAGCCAGACGGCGAGAAGCGACGTTTCAACCGACAGCAGTCACAAAGGATTTGTTATGAAATCAATCAATACAGCGCTGGTGATCAGCATCCTTCTTTTTTCTACCTCAGGTATGGCGATGGATAAAACCGCCGCCGGTGCGGTAGCAGGCGCGGCGATTGGGGCGGCCACAGGTAAAGATCTGAAATCCACCGTAGGCGGCGCGGTCGTAGGTGCAGGCACGGGTGCGATGTTCAAAAACGGTGACAAAGGTAAAGCCGCGCGTAAAGGCGGTGCCGTAGGCGCTGTTGTTGGTGCAGGTGCCGCTGCCGTAACGGGCAACAGCGTACTGAAAGGTGCCGCTGTGGGTGCGGGTTCAGGCGCGCTGATTGGTGAAGCGACGCACTGATAACCGCCGTGGTTCTGCTTTTCGAGCCGGTAGGTTGAGTTTAATGACACCCCCCCGCTATCAACAACTGAACCGCTTGTTTTGCCGGGTGGCGCTACGCTGACCCGGTCTACAATCGACAACAATATCAATAAATTGGCACTGTTCGTTGTAGGCCCGTGCAAGCGTAGCGCCGCCGGGCGAGGGGCACATCTCGCACGATATCAGCAGCCTCAACCCAGCGCTTACGCTGGGTTTCTTGTTTTCTCTGGTCAGGCAACCAACCGCAACATTATGCCGTGAGGCGGAACTTCTGCACCGAACGCTGAAGCTCTTCGGTCTGCCGCTCAAGTGCCGCTGCCGCGGCGGAGACCTGCTCCACCAGCGAGGCGTTTTGCTGGGTCACACCGTCCATCTGCGTAATGGCAACCCCGACCTGGGAAATGCCTTTGCTTTGCTCCTCAGAGGCTGACGCAATCTGCTTCATGATGGTGGTCACTTCCGTTACATCGCGCAGAATCGCTTCCATGGTGGTCCCCGTGTCGTTCACCAGTTGAGCCCCCTGCTCGACGCGAGCGACGGAATCGGCAATCAGCCCTTCAATCTCTTTCGCCGCGTTGGCGCTGCGGCTGGCCAGATTACGCACCTCACCTGCCACCACGGCAAAGCCACGGCCTTGCTCACCCGCTCGCGCCGCTTCCACTGCTGCGTTGAGCGCCAGGATATTGGTCTGGAAGGCGATACTGTTAATCACGGTGGTGATTTCAGCAATTTTCTTCGAGCTGTCGGAAATACCGCTCATGGTGGTCACCACCTCCTCCACCAGCGAGCCACCGCGGCTGGCCGTGGTCGATGCCACATCCGCCAGCTGGCTTGCCTGACGTGCGCTTTCGGCGTTCAGCTTCACGGTGGCAGTGAGTTGCTCCATGCTGGCTGCTGTCTCTTCCAGCGCGGCAGCCTGCTCTTCGGTACGGGAGGAGAGATCGTTGTTACCGCTGGAGATCTCGGTCGCCCCGCGCCAGATATTTTCACTGCCCGCACGGATCGTGCTGACCGCCTCGCGCAGGCTGTCCTGCATGGCACTCAGCAACGGCACCAGCTGTCCCACACAGTTACGACCAAACGGTTCAATGGGCTGGCTGAGATCGCCCTGCGCAATCTGGCGGAACTGCTGACGAATTCGGTCCAGCGGTTTCACCAGCATCGCCACCAGGTAACGGTCGCTAAAGAGCAGGATCAGCAGACCAATCACGGTGGCGGCAATAATCACCGTGCGGGTCATGCTGGTCAGGCCATCCACCACTACGCGGGTACTGTCGAGGGCCTTCGCAGCGGCGTTATTGAACTCCTCAGCGGCCGCACCAAACGCACGGCTCAACTGTGGCGTGACGTTATTAGCCTGCTGGCGATAACCATCCAGCGCGCCCAGCTTCGCCTGCTGCATTTGCGGCGTAACGCCCTGCTCGAGCAGCGCCTGCCAGGTGCCGATCACCCGGGAGGAGACCTGTTCATCCATCGGACCCGGAGAGATCGCTTTCATCTCGGCCAGTTTTTTGCCCATGTTATCCAGCGCCTGCTGGGCGGAGGCCAGATCCGGTGTACCGCCGGCGGCTTTGACTTCCATCGCGCGGCTCAGTCGGGTGACAAAGCGGAAATACTGATCGTTGCCCTCGCTGAGTATGGTCATCTGTTTCACCAGCTGGCGATCGACTTCATTGCCATCCGAAACGCGAGAGAGGGACCAGGTGCTGTAGAGTCCAACGCCTGCCCACATTAAACAAAAGATCCCCAGGATCGTCAGCATGACGAAACGGATCGTGAAATTACGGAGCATGTTCATAAGTATTCCTTGCCGTGAGGGTGAGTTCGCCCAGAGGCGAGTACTACTCTCGTTATCGGCAGGAAACGAGGAAATTATAACCTTTTGTAACTATTTTTCGTTAGCGTGGCTTCACAGGTACCACAGCACCGATTAACGCTTAGAGGCCTTTCCCGCCGCGACATCGCTTCACGAGCAGATTTATGGTTTGATAATCAAAGAATGAAAACGCTGTTTCGAAAATTCATCGATAAGAAAGGAGACATCATGTCCTGGCACCCTAACCCCGGCCGTTATGAAAATATGCAGTACCGCTACTGTGGCAAAAGCGGGCTGCGCCTGCCTGCGCTGTCGCTTGGCCTGTGGCATAGCTTCGGCCACGTTCAGCCGCTCGACACCCAGCGTGCGCTACTGCGTAAAGCCTTCGACCTCGGTATCACCCATTTCGATCTTGCCAATAACTACGGCCCGCCTGCGGGGAGCGCGGAAGAGAACTTTGGTCGCCTGCTGCGGGAGGATTTTGCCGCCTGTCGCGACGAGCTGATTATCTCCACCAAAGCGGGTTACGACATGTGGCCGGGACCGTATGGCTCGGGCGGCTCGCGCAAATATCTGCTCGCCAGCCTCGACCAGAGCCTGAAGCGTATGGGTCTGGAATATGTGGATATTTTCTATTCCCATCGCGTGGACGAGAACACGCCGATGGAAGAGACCGCTGCCGCGCTGGCCCATGCGGTGCAGAGCGGTAAAGCGCTGTATGTCGGAATTTCGTCCTATTCAACGGCGCGCACGCAGAAAATGGCTGACCTGCTTCGCGAATGGAAAATCCCACTGCTCATCCATCAGCCGTCGTACAACCTGCTTAACCGCTGGGTGGATAAAACCGGCCTGCTGGAGACGCTAAAGCAAAACGGTACTGGCTGTATTGCGTTTACCCCACTGGCGCAGGGGTTGCTGACCGGAAAATACCTCAACGGTATTCCTGAAGGTTCGCGGATGCAGCGCGAGGGGAATAAAGTGCGCGGGCTGACGCAGAAGATGCTGACCGAAGCCAATCTGAACAGTCTGCGCTTGCTCAATGAGATGGCACAGGCACGTGGTCAGACAATGGCGCAGATGGCGCTAAGCTGGCTGCTGAAAGATGAGCGCGTAACGTCCGTGCTGATTGGTGCGAGCCACCCGGAACAGCTGGAAGAGAACGTTCAGGCGCTGAAAAACCTGCGCTTTAGCGAAGAGGAGCTGATACGCATTGATAAGCATGTTGCGGATGGAGAGTTGAATCTGTGGCAGGCGTCGTCGGATAAATAGTGCGGCCTGTTGCCCTCTCCCACAGGGCGGAGGGTTCCCCAGTAATTTTTAACCATAAGCGATAACACTGCTCTCAGAATGACTGAGAGCATTCAGCGATGCCCTGGTCCGGCTGTAAATCGCTGAGGCGTTTCCTGCAGGCCGGGGCGAGGCGCATGGATGCGCCGAGAGGGCGGCTTTACAGGGACGTTACATCCGCCCGTCCCCGATAAGCCGGAAGGAATAAGCCGAAGACAAAATTGCCGGGAGCAATTTTGGACAGCACTTGCGCTGGCCCCAAAGGGGTGAGCCCCAGGGATGGGGCGAACAATCCGCGAAGCGGCGATTTACCGCCGGGAGCCCGGGTCGCCAGGGCGGCGGCGATTGAGCCACCCTGGCACGTTCACGGGTCATGTTGTTACAGAGTAGCAAGGAACATAAAGTGAACGGAATGACCTCCACAGCCGTATGTTCCCCCTCACCCCCGCCCTCTCCCACAGGGAGAGGGTGGTTAAGAAGGAAATTACTTCTTGCTAATCTTATCCAGATACCCCATCACAAACGCCGAAAGCACAAACGTGAGATGGATAATGACATACCACATCAGTTTGTTGTCCGGGACATTCTTTGCGTCCATGAACACGCGTAACAGGTGAATGGAGGAGATCGCCACAATCGAGGCGGCCACTTTATTCTTCAGCGACGTGGCATCCATTTTGCCCAGCCAGCTCAGCTTTTCTTTACGCGCGTCGATATCAAGCTGGGAGACAAAATTCTCATAGCCAGAGAACATCACCATCACCAGTAAGCCCCCCACCAGCGTCATATCCACCAGTGACAGCAGAACCAGAATCAAATCTGCTTCGGCAATGGAAAAGATGTTCGGCAGAACATGCAAGATTTCCTGGAAGAACTTAATCGTGAGCGCAATCAGCGCCAGCGAAAGGCCAAAATAGACGGGTGCCAGTATCCAGCGCGAGGCGTACATAGCGTTTTCAAAGAAGCGTTCCATAAAGTCCTGTCTGCAAACGAAACCAGCACTCAGTATATCGCAACGGCGCTGACTGTTTGCAACAACTAACCATTACACGTTGTCAGGATCCACCTCAGGGCGCGCATACTCCGGCCAGACCAGCACCACCAGCTCCGGATAGGCTTCCAGGCTGAACTCGCGAAAGCACTGACGCAGGTTTAATACGTCTAAATCGGAATACGAGACCTTCTCACCATTCAGACAGCGCTTTTTGATATTGTCGTAATATTTATAGACCGCTGAATTCAGGTCACTGCAGCGACGCTGCGCTTCAAACAGGCCCGGCGTGTCATTAATTTCCGACATTTTCATCCGCTTTATTGTCGCGTGCAAAAAGTCGATATATTCATGGTTCACCCGCCAGTACCAAACCGGCGTCACCGAGTTCATCAAAACAGAGAAATGGTCTTCACCTTCCTCTTTAGTCATCAGTTCAGGCTGTGGGGTTTCACTGGTGTCTTTCGACTCTTTCGTTTTATTGAACTCCTGCATCAATAAAAGAACACCAGCGGTCAGTAATAGTAATGTAATGACCGTAAAAAAGATGCTGTTCATGGGTTGGCTCCATTTTTTTTGATTTTAAAATTGCCTCATGATATTGTCAACGAATCTCACGCCTTTATCTTCCCCACCTTGTTGAAATTAAAGGAAATTAAAAAATGTTGCCCGACTATCTCGTCCCGGCTAAGTACCACATCACGCCTGTGGAACAGCAACCGACGGAAGCAGAAAAAGAGGCTAATTTCACTCAGGGAAAAAGAAAGCTCGCTGATTTTGAGCCTGACATATTAATTGGTGTCTCCCGTAGCGGCAAATCCCGTAATATGTTGCTGGAAGAGCACGATCGTCATATAAAGGATCGCTTATTTCGCGCCATCAAAATTGAAGCCTTTGTCCACCTGTTGAATGACCTGCAGGCAGAAGGCGAAATAGATGCCCAGAAACTAAGTCAAATAATGGCCGAAAAGACCAAAGAAATAAATGAAGCGGGCAATGAAATTTGGCTTAATCTAATTACGCGAGAAAAAAACAACCCTATTTTTTATAACCTGGGGGAAGATTAATGTGAAAGACGTTAAAGATAACGATGTCTATTTGACTTTAGATGAGAAAAAAAGTGACGAATTTATCTTAAAGCAAAATCTCGAGGCTTTGCGTAACACCAAAAACGCCGAGATGACGCGTATTACCCAGGATCTGGTTTCCATTCCGGCGACGCTGGTGCGCCTGAAATGGCAAAACCGCCGCGAGATTTACCCCTTACAGGTCAAGGAAGAGATTTACGGCGCCGTGATGAATGCCATCATCGAACAACGGCCCGAGCTGAAAGAGAAGCTTCTGGGGCGTCTGGAGGCCAATTATCAGTATCTGCTGGCCAGAGAAACCGCGACCCTGCGCCTGACGCGCAAACTGTCCGACGGCGAGTATCGTACCTCAAACGTCACCAGCGTCGCGCTTGACGAGGACGCGCTGGCAGCCATCTCTCCCGCGTCGACGGATAACAAACACGAATAACCCGACAGGCATAAAAAAAGCCGGCTTTCGCCAGCTTCTTCGTTATTTCGCGGCCGCTTTCTCTTCGCCGACCAGCCCAATCTTCAGATAACCCGCCTGATGCAGCGTATCCATGACCTTCATCATGGTCTCGTAATCAACGGTTTTATCCGCACGGAAGAAGACCGTCGTGTCTTTCTTACCGCCAGTGAGCTGATCCAGCGCCGGGATGACAGAGTCAGCCGTCACCGGGTCGTTGCCGAGGAACATCGATTTATCTGCTTTCACCGACAGATAGATGGGCTTTTCCGGGCGCGGCTGCGGCTGGCTGGACGAGGCCGGCAGGTTTACCTTCACGTCGACCGTCGCCAGCGGCGCAGCAACCATGAAGATAATCAGCAGAACCAGCATAACGTCGATAAACGGCGTCACGTTGATTTCATGCATTTCGCCGTTATCGTCCAGATTTTCATTAAGACGCATTGCCATAATTCATTAACCTACGCGCAGTTTGGACGCCGCGTGCACCGGTTTAGCGGCACTGGCATTCAGATCAAGATCGCGGCTTTGCAGCAGCAGAACCTGCGCGGCGACGTCACCGAGGGTGGCTTTATAGCTGCCAATCATGCGCGCGAAGACGTTATAGATAACCACCGCAGGGATCGCCGCAACCAGACCGATAGCGGTCGCCAGCAGCGCTTCGGCGATACCCGGTGCAACTACCGCCAGGTTCGTCGTTTGGGTTTGCGCAATCCCGATAAAGCTGTTCATGATGCCCCAGACCGTACCGAACAGCCCCACGAACGGCGAGATGGCCCCGATGGTCGCCAGATATCCATTGCCCCGGCCCATATGGCGACCCACGGCGGCGACGCGACGCTCCAGACGGAAGCCGGTACGTTCTTTAATACCTTCGTTATCTTCACTGCCTGCGGAGAGTTCCAGCTCGTTTTGCGCTTCGTTAACTAACAGGGTGGTCAGGCTTTTCGCGTGGAAGGATGAGGTCATATCAGACGCCTGATCCAGAGAGCGGGCTTCAGCCAGCTGCTGTTGCTCACGCTTGAGGCGGCGCTTCTGAGAAATCAGCTCGGCGCTCTTGCCAAAGAAGATAGCCCACGTGATCACGGACGCCAGAATCAGGCCGATCATCACAATCTTAACCACGATGTCAGCATGATGATACATGCCCCAAACGGAGAGATCCGTCTGCATCAAATTATTACCCACTCTGTATCTCCAGGACGCAAATCACAAAATCTGAACGTAATAATATCAAAACATCGTCGAATTGATAGTCGTTCTCATTACTATTTACATAGTGCCGCAATTTTCGCTCATATTCCTTGCGCTTACGCAGTAAAAATTTCTTATGCGGTTTTTTGCTAATATTTTCTGCTTATTCGATAAGCATCCGGGTGCAGATTTTTACATTCGTGGTAGTCTGGACGTCCAGACGTATAAAAATAGGGTTAGCGAACATGACCAAGAAGCATCTTGATACCACGCTGGTACAGGCCGGGCGCAGCAAGAAATATACTCAGGGTTCGGTGAACAGCGTGATCCAACGGGCCTCCTCGCTGGTGTTTGATACCGTAGAGGACAAAAAAATCGCCACGCGTAACCGCGCCAAAGGCGGACTGTTTTACGGACGTCGCGGCACGCTAACCCACTTCTCACTGCAGGAAGCCATGTGCGAGCTGGAAGGCGGCGCAGGCTGCGCGCTGTTTCCGTGCGGTGCGGCGGCAGTCGCCAACACCATTCTGGCGTTCGTGGAACAGGGCGACCATATTCTGATGACCAACACCGCCTATGAACCGAGCCAGGATTTCTGCACCAAAATCCTCTCCCGACTCGGCGTAACCACGGGCTGGTTCGATCCGCTGATTGGCGAAGGCATCGCAGAGCTTATTCAGCCCAACACGCGCATTGTGTTCCTGGAATCTCCGGGTTCGATCACCATGGAAGTACACGACGTGCCGGCCATTGTGAAAGCCGTGCGCAGCAAAGCGCCAGAGGCGATTATCATGATCGACAACACCTGGGCGGCGGGCGTGCTGTTTAAAGCGCTGGAATTCGACATTGATATCTCCATTCAGGCGGCGACCAAATATCTGATTGGCCACTCAGACGGGATGATCGGCACGGCCGTGTCTAACGCCCGCTGCTGGGATCAACTGCGGGAAAATGCCTACCTGATGGGGCAGATGGTCGATGCCGATACCGCCTACATGACCAGCCGAGGCATCCGCACGCTGGGGGTGCGCCTGCGTCAGCATCACGAAAGCAGCCTGAAGATAGCTGAGTGGCTGGCGCAGCACCCGCAGGTTGAGCGCGTCAACCATCCGGCACTGCCGGGCAGTAAAGGGCATGAATTCTGGCAACGAGACTTTACGGGCAGCAGCGGTTTGTTCTCATTCGTTCTAAAAAAACGGCTGAATAATGACGAGCTGGCAAGCTATCTGGATAATTTTACCCTCTTCAGCATGGCCTACTCCTGGGGCGGGTTTGAATCCCTGATCCTGCCAAATCAGCCGGAGCAGATTGCGGCCCTGCGCCCTGGCGGTGAAGTGGACTTCAGCGGCACCCTGATTCGCCTGCATATCGGTTTAGAAAACGCGGACGATTTAATTGCCGATTTAGCAGCAGGGTTTGCGCGTATCGTGTAGAGTGCTGGCAAACATGTACTCCATGGATGCTTTTGTGGACACCGCCACCAGAAAAGTCTGCATTAGTTGCGCCCGCGATCAACCCCATCGGGCAAATAAGGGAGTACAATAGTGCTATATCTGTTGTTCCACAGGAAAGTCCATGGCTGTTATTCAAGATATTATCGCGGCGCTCTGGCAACACGACTTCGCCGCACTGACCGATCCTCACGTTGTAGGTATCGTCTATTTCGTGATGTTCGCGACCCTGTTTCTGGAAAATGGATTACTGCCAGCCTCATTTTTACCCGGTGATAGCCTCCTTTTGCTTGCGGGGGCGTTAATCGGTAAAGGTGTCATGGACTTCGCGCCGACCATGGTGATCCTCACCTCCGCGGCAAGCCTGGGCTGCTGGCTGAGCTATCTGCAGGGCCGCTGGCTCGGCAACACGCGCATCGTGAAGGGCTGGCTGGCGCAGCTACCGCATAAATACCATCAGCGTGCGACCTGCATGTTTGACAGGCATGGCCTGCTGGCCTTGCTGGCCGGGCGTTTTCTGGCCTTTGTTCGCACCCTGCTGCCCACCATGGCAGGCATTTCCGGCCTGTCGAACCGCCGCTTCCAGTTCTTTAACTGGCTGAGCGCGTTGTTATGGGTGGGTGTCGTTACTACCCTCGGCTATGCGCTGAACATGATCCCGTTTGTGAAGCACCATGAAGACCAGGTAATGACCTTCCTGATGGTGCTGCCGATGTTCCTGCTGGTGGCTGGACTGGTGGGAACGATTGCGGTGGTGATTAAGAAGAAGTACTGCAGTGCATAAATAAAAGCCGGGTGGCGCTATCGCTTACCCGGCCTACGTTTGCCGTCAGACTCCCTGCATGGTTCGGATGCGTGACGCATCTTCTCCCGGGGTGACGCCGAAGTAGCGCTTAAACTCCCGACTAAACTGCGACGCACTCTCATACCCGACCCGCATCGCCGCCGCGCTGGCCTTCATGCCGTCGTGGATCATCAGCATCCGCGCCTTATGCAGCCGGTAGGTTTTGAGGTATTGCAGCGGCGAGGTGCTGGTCACCGACTTAAAGTTGTGGTGAAACGCCGAGACGCTCATGTTCGCTTCCGCCGCCAGCTGGTCAACGCTGAGGTTTTCCGTGTACTGGCTTTCGATGCGCTTGAGCACGCGGCTTATCAGGCTGAAGTGGGTCTGCCGACTGACCAGCGCCAGTAGTGCCC
Source organism: Enterobacter cloacae complex sp. 309I3 (assembly GCF_050031595.1). NCBI lineage: Bacteria > Pseudomonadati > Pseudomonadota > Gammaproteobacteria > Enterobacterales > Enterobacteriaceae > Enterobacter > Enterobacter cloacae complex sp. 309I3. The sequence goes on from NZ_JBLGWI010000001.1 coordinate 4,135,801, forward strand.
CGCCACCCGGCCCCAGCAGCACATGATAGAGAATTTCGCGGATGATTTGCTTACCCAGAATACGCGCATCCAGCGGTCTCTCCATCACGTCCAGCAGACGCTCAATGGCACAGAGGATCTCCTCTGACAGCGTGGCTGAGTTAATGCCGCTCGCCGCCATCGACGGCTGGAAAAGCTCGTCTTCGCCAATGTCCATCAGCAGCTCCTGAAGCTGAAGAATATCGACATTTACGCGGATCCCCGCCAGCGGTACCTCCTCTGTCGCGAAGGTTTCACATTCGAAGGGTAAAGGTACTGTCAGCAGCAGATATTCATTGGTGTCATAACGGAACACGCGTTCATTGATATAACCAATTTTATGGCCGGAAAAGAGAAAAACGATGCCCGGCTGATACATCACCGGCGTCCGCGTTCCCGGCTGCGTCCCGTAGAGCAGGCGAATATCCGGCAGCAGTTCGCCTGGGTTATTTTGCTTATCAATCAGTCTTTTAATCTGCGAAGTGAGCTGAAGACAGATGGCTTCACGGTTCATTTAGCGTTACTCCGGGTACGGTTTGCGACCCTCACAGTCTGCGCATTTTCCTGACGTTTCTCCAGTGCTCTGTAGAAATGGGCAAGACATCGGCAGGAATGTGCATTGAGAGGATATCCCCGGGCAGCCACAATGTGCAGCATCAGGTAGCCATCCGCGCCGCCACGATTTTTCACCCACGATAGGGAACGAGCCATGAATAATTTTAATCTCCATACCCCAACCCGCATTCTGTTTGGTAAAGGCGCTATCGCCGATCTGCGTGCACAGATCCCCGCTGACGCCCGCGTGCTGATCACCTACGGTGGCGGCAGCGTGAAAAAAACCGGCGTGCTGGATCAGGTTTACAGCGCACTGGAAGGTCTGGACGTGCGCGAGTTTGGCGGTATCGAGCCAAACCCTTCTTATGAAACGCTGATGAACGCGGTGAAAATCGCCCGCGAAGAAAACATCACCTTCCTGCTGGCTGTCGGCGGGGGTTCCGTGCTGGACGGCACGAAGTTCATCGCCGCGGCAGCACACTACGCCGACGGTATCGACCCATGGCATATCCTGGAAACCCGCGGCAGCGACATTAAAAGCGCGATCCCGATGGGCTCCGTGCTGACCCTGCCAGCTACCGGTTCTGAATCCAACAAAGGCGCGGTGATCTCCCGTAAAACCACCGGAGACAAACAGGCCTTTATGAACGAGCACGTTCAGCCCGTATTCGCGATCCTCGATCCGGTGTACACCTACACCCTGCCCGCGCGTCAGGTCGCGAACGGCGTGGTCGACGCCTTTGTTCACACCGTTGAGCAGTACGTGACTTATCCGGTGGATGCCAAAATTCAGGATCGTTTTGCGGAAGGCATTCTGCTGACGCTGGTCGAAGAGGGTCCGAAGGCGCTGAAAGAGCCAGAAAACTACGATGTGCGTGCCAACGTGATGTGGGCTGCAACGCAGGCGCTGAACGGCCTGATTGGCGCAGGCGTGCCGCAGGACTGGGCAACCCACATGCTGGGCCATGAACTGACGGCGATGCACGGTCTGGATCACGCCCAGACGCTGGCGGTGGTTCTGCCGGCCCTGTGGAACGAAAAACGTGATACCAAACGTGCCAAACTGCTGCAGTACGCGGAACGCGTCTGGAATATCACCGAAGGTTCTGACGACGCGCGTATCGATGCGGCAATCGAAGCGACCCGCAACTTCTTTGAAGGCCTGGGCGTGCCGACGCGTCTGTCCGGCTATGGTCTGGATGGCAGCTCTATCCCTGCCCTGCTGGCTAAACTTGAAGAACATGGCATGACTCAGCTGGGCGAACACGGCGACATTACGCTGGACGTTAGCCGTCGTATCTACGAGGCGGCGCGCTAAGCGTTTTTGGCATCCTGCCTTTCGTTTTTTGACATTTCGTCCAGACTTAATGCACACCCCATCGCCGGAGTCCCCCTCCGGCGATGCGCACCTGAAGGAGGAAAAATGGCAAACCAAACCGTAATCAAGCTGCAGGACGGCAACGTGATGCCCCAGTTGGGGCTAGGTGTATGGAAAGCCGGTAACGACGAGGTCGTCTCCGCCATTCATAAAGCACTGGAAGTCGGCTATCGGTCCATTGATACCGCCGCCGCCTACAAAAACGAGGACGGCGTGGGGAAAGCACTGGCCAGCGCCGGTATGCCCCGCGACGACCTTTTTATCACCACCAAACTGTGGAACGACGACCAAAAGCGCCCACGCGAAGCCCTGCAGGAGAGCCTGGAGAAACTCCAGCTCGATTTCGTCGATCTGTATCTGATGCACTGGCCGGTTCCGGCTATCGACCATTATGTTGATGCCTGGAAAGGGATGATTGAACTGCAAAAAGAGGGGCTGGTGAAAAGCATCGGCGTCTGTAACTTCCAGGTTCATCACCTGCAGCGTCTGATTGACGAAACGGGCGTTGTACCGGTGATTAATCAGATTGAACTGCACCCGCTGATGCAGCAGCGCCAGCTTCACGCCTGGAACGCTACTCACAAAATCCAGACCGAATCCTGGAGCCCGCTGGCTCAGGGCGGTGAAGGGGTGTTCGACCAGAAAATTATCCGCGATCTGGCGGATAAATATGGCAAAACCCCGGCGCAGATTGTCATTCGCTGGCACCTGGACAACGGCCTGGTGGTGATCCCGAAATCGGTCACGCCATCGCGCATCGCCGAGAACTTCGACGTCTGGGATTTCCGCCTGGATAAAGATGAGCTGGGCGAGATTGCGAAACTGGATCAGGGCAAGCGTTTAGGGCCCGATCCGGATCAGTTTGGCGGGTAGTAAAAAGCCGGGTGGCGGCTGCGCCTTACCCGGCCTACGATCTGAGTTGTAGGCCCGGTAAGCGAAGCGCCACCGGGCAATGAGACTAGCCGCTCTTACGTTTCACATTCTTTTTCGTTCCCGCGCTACCGTTCGAACGCTGATGCACAATCGGCGTATGTTTGGTCAGTGCCGGGCGCGTATGGCGGTTCTGGCGACGCGCTTCGCGCATCTCATCCAGCGTTGGTGCCGGCACCAGACAGTCGCGACGCGAGCCAATCAGATGCTTTTTCCCCATCTCTTCCAGCGCCTGGCGGATCAGCGGCCAGTTAGCCGGATCGTGGTAGCGCAGCAGCGCTTTGTGCAGACGACGCTGTTTATCCCCTTTCGGCACCACCACGTCTTCACTCTTATAACCAATTTTACTCAGCGGGTTTTTGCCGGTGTAGTACATGGTTGTGGAGTTGGCGAGCGGTGACGGATAGAAGTTCTGCACCTGATCCAGACGGAAGCGACGTTGTTTCAGCCACAGCGCCAGGTTCACCATGTCTTCATCGCGCGTACCCGGGTGGGCGGAGATGAAGTACGGGATCAGGTACTGCTCTTTCCCTGCCTGCTTTGAGTAGGTATCGAACAGCTGTTTAAAGCGATCGTAGCTGCCCATCCCCGGCTTCATCATTTTCGACAGCGGGCCTTCTTCGGTGTGCTCCGGCGCAATCTTCAGATAGCCACCGACGTGGTGCGTCGCCAGCTCTTTGATGTAGCGCGGATCTTCCACAGCGATGTCGTAACGTACCCCGGAGGCAATCAGGATTTTCTTGATGCCCTTCAAATCACGCGCGCGGCGATAGAGGTTGATCGTCGGCTCGTGGTTGGTGTCCATATGTTCGCAAATGCTCGGATAGACACAGGAGAGACGGCGGCAGGTTTGCTCCGCGCGCGGCGATTTACAGCGCAGCATGTACATGTTGGCCGTTGGGCCGCCGAGGTCGGAGATCACCCCGGTAAAGCCAGGCACGGTATCGCGAATGGCTTCGATCTCGTTGATAATCGAATCTTCAGAACGGCTCTGAATAATGCGCCCCTCGTGCTCGGTAATGGAGCAGAAGGAACAGCCGCCGAAGCAGCCGCGCATGATGTTGATCGAGAAGCGGATCATCTCATACGCCGGGATACGGGCGTTGCCGTACGCCGGGTGCGGCACGCGTTTGTACGGCAGCGCAAAGACGCTGTCCATCTCTTCGGTGGAGAGCGGGATCGCCGGTGGGTTGATCCAGATAAAACGCTCGCCGTGCTTCTGCATCAACGCACGCGCACAGCCGGGGTTGGTTTCATGGTGCAGAATACGGGACGCATGGGCGTAGAGCACCTTATCGGCTTTCACCTTCTCGTAGGACGGCAGCAGCACATAGGTCTTTTCCCACGGTTTCGGGCGCGGCGGCTGCACGACGATAGCCTTCGCTTCCGCTTTCTTTGGCTCAACCGGTTTGTTATCGGCGCACGGCAGATCTTCGCCATACGGGTGCGGGATAGGATCGATTTTGCCCGGCATATCAATGATGCGGGAATCCACCCCGCGCCAGCCCGGCAGCGCTTCTTTCACCATGATGGCGGTGTTGCGCACGTCGCGGATGCTGCTCACCGGCTCGCCCTGCGACAGACGGTGCGCCACTTCTACCAGTGGACGCTCGCCGTTACCGTAAATCAGCATGTCGGCTTTGGAGTCCACCAGCACCGAGCGGCGCACGGTATCAGACCAGTAATCATAGTGCGCGGTACGACGCAGGCTCGCCTCGATGCCGCCCAGGATCACCGGCACATCTTTCCAGGCTTCTTTACAGCGCTGGGTGTAGACCAGCGTGGCGCGGTCAGGGCGTTTGCCCGCCACGTTATCCGGTGTGTACGCATCGTCATGGCGCAGCTTACGATCGGCGGTATAACGGTTGATCATCGAGTCCATGTTGCCGGCGGTCACGCCGAAGAACAGGTTCGGTTTACCCAGACGCATAAAGTCGTCTTTGCTGTTCCAGTCTGGCTGGGAGATGATCCCCACGCGGAAGCCCTGCGCTTCAAGCATGCGGCCGCAGATGGCCATACCGAAACTCGGGTGGTCAACGTAGGCATCGCCCGTGACCAGAATGATATCGCAGCTATCCCAGCCCAGTTGGTCCATCTCTTCCCGGGACATCGGCAGGAACGGCGCCGGTCCAAAGCAGGCCGCCCAGTACTGGGGCCACGAGAAAAGGTCACGATCCGGCTGGATCAGGGAAATTGCGCTCATAATGCTTCCGAAGAAAAAATAGACAAAAGGAGCCGGATTATACGCTGTTCATCCGCCAGATTTGAAGAAAAGGATGCAAGAGGCAGACAGATATTCACAGAAGTCGTTAAAATACAGCGCCCTGATTATTTTGGCTCATAATATTCACTCTAACTTCCGGTGATTTTCCCCCGGAACAGGTTCTTGCGCGGAGTTCTGTTGTGAAGTTCAACGATTCGTTACATGTCTCCCAGCTGCGGGTTGTGCTTCATCTCTGCGGGTTTCTGGTTCTTCTGTACAGCCTGTCTATGCTGCCGCCGATGGTTATCGCTCTGCTGAATAAAGAGCGAACCTATTTTGCTTTTTTGACCACCTTTTTGACCTTTTTCAGCCTCGGCGGCCTGGCCTGGCGGGCAACCCGTCACGCCGGTATACAGCTACGCACCCGCGACGGATTCGTGATTATCGTCCTGTTCTGGCTGCTGTTCTCATTAATCAGCGCCATGCCGCTCTGGATGGACGATGGCCTGCAACTCTCCTTTGCTGACGCACTTTTTGAAGGCGTTTCCGGGATCACCACCACGGGCGCAACGGTGATCGGCGACGTCAGCGCCCTGCCCAAATCGTACCTCTATTATCGCGCGCAGCTCAATTTCATTGGCGGGCTGGGCGTCATCGTGCTGGCCGTCGCGGTCCTGCCGCTGCTGGGCATCGGTGGCATGAAGCTGTACCAGTCAGAAATGCCCGGCCCATTTAAAGAGGAGCGTCTGACGCCCCGGCTCGCCGATACCGCACGCACCCTGTGGGTCACCTATCTGGCGCTGGGGATAACCTGCACGCTGGCGTACTGGCTGGCGGGGATGCCCTTTTTTGATGCCGTTTGTCACGGGCTCTCCACCGTATCCCTGGGCGGCTTTTCAACCCGCAGCGAGAGCATCGGTTTTTATGACAGCCACGCGATTGAGCTTGTCGCCGGCACCTTTTCGCTGCTTTCGGCGTTTAACTTTACCCTCTGGTATGTCGCCCTTGTCAGACGCACGCTGAAGCCGATTCGCCGCAGCCCGGAGGTGAGATTCTTTCTGGCCGCTGCCGCGGTGCTTATCGCCATTACCGCCTGGCAGGTCTGGCACGCGGGAATGTATAACCCTCTCGACAGCCTGGTGCACGCCTTCTTCCTGGCAAGCTCAATGATGACCGATAACGGCCTTTCAACGGCCGATTACGCCCACTGGCCTGCCCACACCATATTCCTGCTGCTGAGCGCCAGCTTCTTTGGTGGCTGCGTGGGTTCGACCTGCGGTGGGATTAAGGCCCTGCGTTTTCTGATGATGTTCAAGCAGAGTATTCAGGAGATGAATCAGCTGGCGCATCCGCGGGCGCTGCTGACCATCAAGGTTGGCAACAGCGTGGTGAATGAGCGCGTCCTGCGTTCAGTATGGAGCTTCTTCTTTCTCTACGTGATGATCACAGGCTTTTTCGTCTGGGCGCTCAATCTGATGGGCTATGACCTGTTTACATCATTTGCGACGGTGGCTGCCTGTATCAACAATATGGGGCTGGGCTTTGGCGAAACGGCATCAACCTTCGGGACGTTAAAGGAAGAAGCCAAGCTGTTGATGTGCGCGGCGATGATCTTAGGACGTCTGGAAATTTATCCGGTGTTGATCCTGTGCTCGCGCTTTTTCTGGCGGGCATAACGCATTCCCGGCGCACCGGGAATGCTGTGCTTACGGCGCCGGGTTAACCAGCATTTGCCCTACGGAGCCCCTGTCCATCATCTCCAGCGTCTGGCTGTGGAACAGGAACGGGAAGTGCGGCCAGGAAGGCTGGCCGTAGTAGACAAGCAGTTCAACCTGACCATCCACCCAGACGGTGTCTTTCCAGCCCCTGTCTTCCGGGAACGGCATCGCGCCGTTCACGTTGCGGATCAGGAATGACACACCTTCAATATGGAACGACTGCGGCATGTCGGAGCGAACGGTCCAGCGCTCCCAGGTGCCCTGCTGGGCAGTAATGTCGATACGGTTAACGTCCCACAGCGCGCCGTTGATGCCCGGGTCGTCGCCGAGGCTGATATCACGGCTGCGCACTGGCGAACCGCTCATGATCTCCTGCGGCAGCAGGCGCATGGGCAGGCTGTCGGTCACCAGCGGCAGGAGACCGGTTGGGCGCAGGGTCAGCACCAGCGTGGAGACCAGAATGCTCGACGGCTCAAAGAAGCCACGAATGCGATCCACAATGCTCGCCGCTTCGCCGCAGGTCACCGAGACTTCATCGCCGTTGGTCATATCCACGAGAATTTCACGGCGTTCACCCGGGGCAAGCGCCAGCTGTTTTACGGACACCGGCGCCGGTAAAAAGCCCTGGTCGCCGGAGATCACGTGCAGCGGGCGGCCATCGCTCATCTGCAACAGATAGCGGCGCGAGTTAGAGGCGTTCAGCAGACGCAGGCGAACCCAGCCGCGCGAGACTTCGACATACGGACTTTGCGCGCCGTTGACCAGCAGCGTGTCGCCAACAAAGCCACCGCTACCCGGCTCGCTGTATTCCGGTGTGCCAAAGTTATCCAGACGCTTGTCCTGGATAATGACCGGGAAATCATCCACGCCGTAGTGGTTTGGAATGGGCAGAGATTTACTGACCTCGTCTTCTATCAACCACATCCCGGCCAGGCCGTTATAAACCTGCTGGGCAGTGCGGTTAGGGGTATTAGCGTGATACCACAGCGTCGCCGCGCTCTGACGGATCGGCAGTACGGGAGCCCAGTCGGCGTTAGGCGACATCATGCGCGCGGCCCCGCCAATCAACGGGCCGGGAACCTGCAATCCGCTGATGGTCATCGCCACATTTTCAGGCGTGCGGTTGCTGTAGATGAGCTTTACGTCATCGCCATTCCACACGCGGATGGTCGGCCCAAGGTAGCGCCCGTTAATGCCCCAGACCGGCGCGCGGGTTCCCTGGGTAAACGACCAGTGGCTTCGCTGTAGCGTCAGGAATAGCGGCTGCCCGCGACGGGATTCAATCAACGGCGGAATGGGCAGCGGCTGTTGCTGCCCGGCGGCGCTGGCTGTCAGCGGCATCGCACCCGCACAAAGGGCGATCCCTGAAGCCTGAATAAACTGACGCCGACTGAGTGACATATAAGCTCCATCTGAAACGACTAACAACGCGGGAATTCGTTTTCCCTTTTAACGCCGGATTAGATCTTCCCGGCGGCTTCTCTCTCTGCGACTTCTTTGTCGAGCTGAGCAATATGCTGAACCATCAGTTCACGGCAGTGCGCTGCCAGCTCGCGGACCTGATCTTTACCGTATTTGCTGGTATCGACCGGCGGCAGCATCTCGACAATCACCAGCCCGTTATTCAGGCGGTTAAGATTAATCTTATTCGATGTATTGGAAACACACACGGGAATAATTGGAACGCCCGCCGCAATTGCGGCATGAAACGCCCCGGTTTTAAACGGCAGCAGACCGCGGCCGCGGCTGCGCGTGCCTTCCGGGAACATCCAGATAGAAATGCGGCGCTTTTTGAAGTGGTTCACCACTTCCGCAATGGTACCGTGCGCTTTTGCGCGGTTATTACGGTCAATCAGCAGGTTACCCGTCAGCCAGTAGAGCTGGCCGAAAAAGGGGATCCACAGCAGGCTCTTCTTACCCACCGTCACGGTCGGCGGCAGCACGATGTTAGAGGCGGTCACCATATCGTAGTTATTTTGATGGTTTGCGATATAGATGGCGTTACCGAAATTCTCCGCCCCTTCCGGCAGACGCTTTTCAACCTTCAGGCCAAACAGCGGCGCAAGACGACCAAACATGTGGCCGAAGGTGGCGACATGCTTCGGGTTACGCGGGCTGAACAGGCAATAGATGCAGCCGAAAACACAGACCAGAATGCAGTAGATAACGGTAAGAATAAGACGAACAATGTATAGCATAGCGACCTCTGAAGCCCTGACAGCTGACAATTATACTTCACCTGTGGCCAGGTAAGGACTTTATTACGAGCGCGTATTGTTAATCGCAACGCACGAATTAACAACGGTTTTACGGGAAATTTTATTGGATATCCCCCTCCGGAACAGAGGGGGATCGAAACGCGTTACTCTTCGCTGTCGCCCGCGTTGCTGCGTGCAGGAGAATCGATCTCCACGCGGTCGATACGCTGCAGGCCGCGCATCAGCGAACCGCGGCGTCCGCGCTCGCCCACCACCTTCTGCAACTCTTCCGGACGCAGCTTGATTTTACGCTTGCCGACATGAATGGTCAGCGTGCTCTGCGGCGGCAGAATGAAGAGATGCGCCAGGCCATCTTCACCTTTCGCGGCTTCCGCCGACGGGATGTTGATGATCTTATTGCCCTTCCCTTTTGACAACTCCGGCAGGTCGCTGACCGGGAACATCAGCATGCGCCCGGCAGACGTGATGGCCAGCAGCATGTCGCTCTCGTTCTCAACCACCAGCGGCGGCATAACGTGTGCGTTATCCGGCAGGCTGATCATGGCTTTACCGGCACGGTTACGTGACACGAGATCGTTAAAGGTACAGATAAAGCCGTAACCCGCATCAGAGGCCAACAGCAGTTTCTGGTCGTCGGCTTCCATCAGCATGTGGTCAACCGTCGCCCCCGGCGGCAGCGTCAGCTTGCCGGTCAGCGGTTCGCCCTGACCGCGCGCGGAAGGCAGCGTGATCGGATCGATGGCGTAACTGCGGCCCGTGGAGTCAATAAACGCCACCGGCTGGTTGCTCTTGCCTTTCACGGCCGCCTTGAAGCTGTCGCCCGCTTTGTAGCTCAGCCCCGGCGCGTCGATATCATGGCCTTTGGCGCTACGCACCCAGCCGCTCTGGGACAGGACGATGGTGACCGGCTCTGAAGGCTGCATGTCATGCTCGTTCATCGCCTTCGCTTCTTCGCGCTCATGCAGCGGAGAACGGCGGTCGTCGCCGAAGGCATCGGCATCGGCCTGCAACTCTTTCTTCAGCAGGGTGTTCATTTTGCGTTCGGACGCGAGGATCGCCTGCAGCTGATCGCGCTCTTTTTCCAGCTCGTTCTGCTCACCGCGGATCTTCATCTCTTCCAGCTTAGCGAGATGGCGCAGCTTCAGTTCGAGGATCGCTTCAGCCTGGGTTTCACTGATACCAAAGCGCGACATTAACGCGGGCTTCGGCTCGTCCTCGGTACGGATGATCTCAATGACTTCATCGATATTGAGGAACGCCACCAGCAAACCTTCGAGGATATGCAGGCGCTTAAGCACTTTCTCCAGACGGTGGTTCAGACGACGGCGCACCGTATCGCGACGGAAGGTCAGCCATTCGGAGAGGATCTCCAGCAGGTTTTTCACCGCCGGGCGTCCGTCCAGACCGATCATGTTCAGGTTGATGCGGTAGCTTTTTTCCAGGTCGGTGGTGGCGAACAGGTGGTTCATCACCTGCTCCATGTCCACGCGGTTAGAGCGCGGCACGATCACCAGACGGGTTGGGTTTTCGTGGTCGGATTCATCGCGCAGGTCGTCCACCATCGGCAGCTTTTTATTGCGCATCTGGGAGGCGATCTGCTCCAGCACCTTGGCACCAGAGACCTGATGCGGCAGCGCGGTGATCACCACGGCGCCGTCCTCTTTGGTCCACACCGCGCGCATGCGCACGGAGCCACGGCCGTTCTGGTAGATTTTGCGGATTTCCGCACGCGAGGTGATGATCTCAGCTTCGGTCGGGAAGTCCGGCCCCTGAACGATATCCAGCAGCTCGTCCAGCGAGGTTTTCGGCTGTTCAATCAGGGTGATGGCGGCTTTCGCCACTTCACGCAGGTTGTGTGGCGGGATGTCCGTCGCCATACCGACCGCGATACCGGTGGTGCCGTTCAGCAGGATATTCGGCAGACGCGCAGGCAGCATTTTCGGCTCCTGCAGCGTGCCGTCGAAGTTTGGCACCCAGTCCACCGTCCCCTGGCCGAGTTCGCCCAGCAGCACTTCGGCATATTTAGACAGGCGGGATTCGGTATAACGCATCGCCGCGAAGGATTTCGGATCGTCCGGTGCCCCCCAGTTCCCCTGACCGTCCACCAGCGGGTAACGATAAGAGAACGGCTGGGCCATCAGCACCATCGCTTCATAGCAGGCGCTGTCGCCGTGCGGATGGTATTTACCCAGTACGTCACCGACGGTACGGGCGGATTTCTTGAACTTGGCGGTGGCGTTCAGCCCCAGCTCGGACATCGCATAGACGATGCGACGCTGAACGGGCTTCAGGCCATCCCCGATAAACGGCAATGCCCTGTCCATGATGACGTACATGGAGTAGTTCAGGTAGGCGTTTTCCGTGAATTCATGTAGCGCGAGGCGCTCTGCCATATCGCTCATTACGTGTGATTCCTCAACTCAGAAACCGATGGGTTTCAGGCAATATTGCCGCAGATACTACCCTATCTGGCGAGTTGAGTCACAAAGAAAAAGGGCCGGATAAGCGGCCCTTTCTGGGTTATTTCGTCAGCTTGATAACCTGCTTCACGTCGATTTCAAATTCGTTCCAGTCTTTATCGACCTTACCCTGCAGCTCAACTTTATCTTGCGGGGACACGGTCACACCGTTCCAGCGCTTATGATCAATCTCAACCACCACCGTGCCGGTCTCGTCGCGGAAGGTGTAGCGGTCATCGGACAGGCGTTCGGTGATGTTCCCGCGCAGCTTCACCCAGGCGTCGTCCTTCAGGTCTTTGACTTTCGCGGCCGTTGTCAGGTTGGCGTTGTTATCAACAAAACCGCCTGCCTGCGTCTGAGTCTGGGGTTGGGTAGCTGATGGGCCCGTAAAACCGCCCTGAGCAGCGAAGACCGGTGCGGTGGTCATCATCATGATAGCAGCCATTGCAGCGAATTTTTTCATATTCATCTCTCCCTTTAATGTGGTGTCGCAATCCATTAAACAGGGTAATCCTTAACAACTTCTTAAGGGGAAAATTTATATTTTTTTACTGTACAGCAGGCGGATCCAGAGGGTTTACTGACGCCATCAAGGAGGGGATATGCGCATATTACTGGTAGAAGACGACAAGCTGATTGGTGATGGCATCAAAGCGGGCTTAAGCAAAATGGGCTTCAGCGTGGACTGGTTCACCGACGGAAAAACCGGCCAGGCGGCGCTCTGTTCTGCTCCTTACGATGCGGTAGTGCTTGACCTGACGCTACCGGAGATCGACGGTCTGGCGATCCTGCGCGCCTGGCGCGAAAGCGGGCGCAGCGAGCCGGTGCTTATCCTGACCGCGCGGGATGCGCTGAATCAGCGCGTCGAGGGGCTACGCCTGGGAGCCGATGATTATCTCTGCAAACCCTTCGCGCTGATCGAAGTGGCCGCCCGCCTTGAGGCGCTGGTGCGTCGCAGCCACGGTCAGACGCGCAGCGAACTGCGTCACGGCAAAGTGACGCTCGACCCGACAAGCCTCGTCGCCACGCTGGAGGGGGAAACGCTGGCCCTCAAGCCCAAAGAGTTCGCCCTGCTGGAGTTACTGATGCGCAATGCGGGCCGCGTCCTGCCGCGTAAAGCGATCGAAGAGAAGCTCTATACGTGGGACGATGACGTCTCCAGTAACGCCGTGGAAGTTCACGTTCATCATCTGCGGCGTAAGCTGGGCAGCGAATTTATCCGCACGGTTCATGGTATCGGCTATACCCTGGGTGACGCATGAAACTGAGCCTGAAACTCCGTCTGACGCTTCTTTTTCTGCTGCTGTCGCTGACGGCCTGGTTTGCCGCAAGCCTTGTCGCCTGGCAGCAGACGACCCACAAGCTCGATAAGCTGTTTGATACCCAGCAGATGCTGTTTGCTAAACGGCTGCTGACGATGGATCTGGATGAGATCCGCGCTCCGGAGCGGATGCGCGAGATCCCCAAAAAAGTGAAGCACGGTCGCCTGGACGACGATGCTCTGGCCTTCGCCATTTACGCTACCGACGGCACGATGATCCTCAATGACGGGGAAAACGGCCGCGACATCCCGTATCACTATCGCCGCGATGGGTTTGATGACGGCAGGCTCAAAGACGACAACGATGACTGGCGTTTCTTATGGCTGACCTCGCCGGACGGGAAGTACCGCGTGGTGGTCGGTCAGGAGTGGGAATACCGGCAGGAGATGGCGCTTGATGTGGTCAGCTCGCAGCTGACGCCGTGGCTGGTGGCGCTACCGGTGATGCTGCTGTTGCTGATTGTCCTGCTGAGCCGGGAGCTTAAGCCATTGAAAAAACTGGCGCAGACGTTGCGCCTTCGCTCACCGGATGCCACCGACACTCTGCCGACACAGGGCGTGCCATCAGAAGTGCGCCCCCTTCTGGACTCCCTGAACCACCTCTTTACCCGAACCCAGGAGATGATGAGCCGCGAGCGCCGCTTTACCTCCGATGCCGCGCACGAATTACGTAGCCCGCTGGCGGCCCTGAAGGTGCAAACCGACGTGGCGCAACTCTCTCTGGACGACCCGCAGGCGCAGGAAAAAGCGCTCTCGCAGCTCCACGCGGGGATCGACCGGGCATCCCGGCTGGTGGATCAACTCCTCACTCTCTCGCGTCTGGACTCTCTGGAAAATCTCGACGATGTCGAACCGATAAAGATGGCCGATTTACTGCAATCAGCGGTTCTGGACATCTGGCATCCGGCGCAGCAGGCGGGTATCGACGTTCGCCTGAACATCAACGCCCCGCAGGCTGAACGCACGGGTCAACCGCTGCTGTTGAGCCTGCTGGTGCGTAACCTGCTGGATAACGCCGTTCGTTACAGCCCGCGCGGCAGCGTGGTTGACGTTACGCTGGACGCCCGTTGCTTCTCCGTACGCGACAACGGACCAGGGATCGCCCCCGAGGCGTTGGCCCGTATTGGCGAGCGTTTTTATCGTCCACCCGGCCAGGATGCCACGGGCAGCGGGCTGGGGTTATCGATTGTAAAACGCATTGCTGCCCTGCACGGTATGCGCGTTTCACTGGATAATGCTGCGGAAGGCGGCGTTGATGTGAAGGTGTGCTGGTAAGGGATTATTGCATTTAACGCAAAAGACTTTGCACATTTTGCTCATTTTACCGTATCGCCCTCGCGCGTAGAATACTCGCCATACTCTCATCGACGAGGACAAATAATGAGCAATATTCTGATTATCAACGGTGCGAAAGAATTCGCCCACTCTAAAGGCCAGTTGAATGACACCCTGACCGAGGTCGCGGACGGCTTCCTGCGCGACGCCGGGCATGATGTTAAGGTTGTGCGCGCAGACAGCCATTACGACGTGAAAGCCGAAGTGCAGAACTTCCTGTGGGCTGACGTGGTTATCTGGCAGATGCCGGGCTGGTGGATGGGCGCACCGTGGACCGTGAAAAAATACATGGATGACGTGTTCACTGAGGGCCACGGTTCACTGTATGCCAGCGACGGCCGTACCCGTTCCGACGCGTCTAAAAAATATGGTTCAGGCGGCCTGATTCAGGGTAAGAAATATATGCTCTCCCTGACCTGGAACGCCCCGCTGGACGCGTTCACCGATAAAGATCAGTTCTTTGAAGGCGTAGGGGTAGACGGCGCATACCTGCCGTTCCACAAGGCTAACCAGTTCCTCGGCATGGACCCGCTGCCGACCTTTATCGTCAACGACGTGATTAAAATGCCTGACGTCCCGCGCTATATCGCAGAATATCGCAAGCATCTGGCTGAAATTTTTGCTTAACTGGTAACCTGGAATTAGAAGGAGTTAATTATGCTTACCGTTATTGCTGAAATCCGTACCCGTCCTGGCCAACATCACCGCCAGGCGGTGCTGGATCAGTTCGCGAAAATTATCCCAACCGTACTGCAAGAAGAAGGCTGCCACGGCTATGCGCCGATGGTTGACGCCGCAACCAACGCCAGCTTCCAGGCCACCGCGCCGGACTCCATCATCATGGTTGAGCAGTGGGAAACCGTGGCGCATCTCGAAGCGCACCTGCAGACCGCACACATGAAAGCGTGGAGCGATGCGGTAAAAGGTGACGTGCTGGAAACCCACATCCGTATTCTGGAGCAAGGGGTGTAAGTTTCCCCTCACCCCGCCCTCTCCCACGGGAGAGGGAGAACACATCCGGCCCGGTAAGCGCTAGCGCACCGGGCTTTTTTTATCATCTTAAAACTCAACTGCTATGCTTATTCTGACTTCATGATTAACAGGAGGAAGGAATGGGACTTTTTAACTTCGTAAAAGAAGCAGGCGAAAAGCTGTGGGACAACCTGACCGATCATAAAGGCCAGAGCGACAAAATCACCGAGCATCTCAAGAAACTCAACATTCCCGGCGCGGATAAAGTGCAGGTCAACGTTACCGACGGTAAAGCCAGCGTAACGGGCGATGGGCTGACCCAAGAGCAGAAAGAAAAAATCCAGGTCGCCGTCGGCAATATTGCGGGCGTCAGCGAGGTGGAAAACAACATCACCGCCACTGATGCCAAAGATGAAGCCACCTACTATACGGTGAAATCAGGCGACACCCTCAGCGCCATCGCCAAAACCGTGTACGGGGATGCCAACCAGTACAACAAGATTTTTGAGGCGAACCGCCCGATGCTCTCCAGCCCGGACAAGATTTATCCCGGCCAGACGCTGCGTATTCCTAAGGCGTAACCCACACGTCGGGGGCGTGCCCCCGACCTTTTACCAGTACGGCTTCCAGTTCTGGGTGAACCGCACCAGCGCCTCAACGTAGAAGTAATCGCCCCAGCTCGCACACTCATCCACGCCTTTGTTGCTCGCCAGGTGATAGACAGCGTGCTTAAGCAGCCCGCTCCCCTTCTCGTCTTTGCCCATCAGATAGTGCTTTGTCAGTGACGACATAATCCCTTTAGCCCAGTCCAGATAACGTTCACGATCCGGATCCGTGACCGGCAACTGTTTTACCAGCTCCAGCAGCCCGCAGACGGCAATGGCCGCCGAGGAGGAATCCCGCAGCGCATCTGTCCCCAGCAGCGCCAGATCCCAGTGGCAGACATAATCCTCCGGCAGACGATTAAGAAAGTAGTTTGCCAGGCGTTTTGACAGCGCAATCATCGTCTTATCGCCGGTATAGAGATAGCTCAGCATAAAACCGTAGATCCCCCACGCCTGCCCGCGGGACCAGCAGGAGTCGTCCGCGTATCCTTGCTGCGTGTTGCCGTAACGAGGCGCGCCGGTAACCACATCCATGTAGTAGGTGTGGAACGTCGAGGCATCTTCACGAATCAGGTACGTAGCGGCCTGCATCACGTGGGCTTTTGCGGCGTCAGCAAAGCGCGCGTCGCCGGTTTGTTCCGTCGCCCAATAGAGCAGCGGCAGATTCATGTTGCAGTCGATAATCATCCGCCCGGCCTGCTCCGGGTCTGACAGATCGCCCCAGGCCTGAATAATCTTCGCCTTCGGGTGAAAGCGCTCCAGCAGGGCTTCAGCCGCCAGCAGGGCGAACCCGCGCGCCTCGCGGTTGCCGGTCAGTCGCCAGGCCGCCACGCAGGAGAGCGTATACAGGAACCCCAAATCATGAGTGTTGGTATCATTACGCCCGGCGATGCGCAGGCCAAACGAGCGCACGTGTTTTTCAGCCATCTCGCGGTACGTTGTTTCACCGCTCATCTCCCACGCCAGCCATAGCTGCCCGGTCCAGAAGCTGGTGGTCCACTCCACATTCTCCGTCAGCGGATAAACCCCGTCCTGGCAGGTTTCTGCCGGGAATCGGTCACCAAACGCCACCAAATGACGGCTAATCAGCTCAAGCACGTGGCTGCGGGCAGAGCTGAGTTCATCACGTAATGTCCGCGATTCAACGGGGACAGGAATAGCCTGCAGGTGTTCCTCTTTGATACGACTTAACATGTTTCGGGTCCTTTAAATTACCGGGATGAGGGTTCTGCTGCGTTCAGCGAGCGGGTACCGCGCCATTTGCTCTGGCAGGCGGATAACGTAAAGGCAGAGATAAACGTAAAGGTCAGCGCCGTGGCTCCCATAATGATATAGGTGTGCTCAAAGCCGATGCGGTCATACAGATAGCCGGCAGGCGAAGAGACAACCACGTTGCCCACGTAGAGCATGGCCTGATAGCCCAGCAGATACATGGTGGCGTTAACGCGTTTATCGAAATGCTCAGCAATATATTTAAAGACCGATACCAGCAGCAGACATATTTCCAGGCCATACAGCGGTTTCAGTACGGAAATTAACAGATGGGAATCGCACAGGCCGGAAATAATCAGTCGTGCACCGACCACCAGCCCGACAATTAACAGTCCACGCTTGGCACCAATACTATTCACCAACAGCGGGATCACCATATACATCACAAATTCCATACCCGACTGTACGGTTCCCAGATAACCGAACACCGCGTTACCCTGGTGAATATCATCAAAGAACGTGACGAAATAGCGTGAGAACTGCTGCTCGGCAATAAACATCATCCACGCCACGCCCGCCACATACAGGCAGAACGCCCAGAACTTGCGGTTACGCAGCAGGGCATAGACATCCGCAGGGGCGATTTTCTCTTTGGTCAGCACCTCGCTGGCGTGAGCGGAGTTAGTATTCACTTTCAGGCTCACAAGGACGATCAGCATGATGATGGATGCGACGCTGCCCAAAATAAAGTTATACGCCGGAGAGAGATTAAACAGCAGACCGGAGAACGAGGACGCCACGGCCCAGCCAAGCGATCCCCACATGCGAATTTGCCCGAACTCCATACCGTTTAAACGGCTAAAGCGGTCAGAATAGGATTCACACGCCGCCACGCCCGCGTACCAGGCAAAGCTTAAATAGAGCGCGCCAATGATAATCCCCACCAGGGTATTGGACATCAGTAGCGGCTGATAAACATAAATAAAGAACGGTGCCATCAGCGCGGACATGGCAACCACAAAATAGAGCAGGTATTTACTCATGCCGATCTTATCGAGAATATAGCCGTAGATCGGTTTAAGGATGACTGAGAAGATACCGTTGACCGCAAAGACAGTGCCAATTACCGAGCCGCTGAGATTCGCCTTTTGGCCGAGCCAGATGGCTAATAGCCCAATACTGGCAGACCAGGTAAAGAAATAGAGAAATATAAAGCTGCTGATTTTGTAATATTCGGTTCTGTTCGTTGTAGATGCACTTTTCATATCATCCTCGCCGACGTGTAGGGTCAGATTTTTTATAATGTGAACGACAGCTTACGTTCGCCTCCGGGTTCGCGGATCGCGACCTGGTCAGGGGTCATCTTCAGTTCAGGTGCCAATGCTGCGGGGGGTTTCTCGCTGGCCACGACGGCGCAACAGAGCCAGCTCTCTCCCTGAGGGAGATCGGTTTTTAACAACGGAATGGATGCGCATTCCGGGAACATAATGCTGCTGTTCGGCGGCGTGACGATGCTGTCTGGCTCCCGGGCAATGACCGGGGAGAGATCGACAATCACGCTGCTGCCGTTGCTGGCCGTCAGGTAACAGCCACGCTCATGAATGTGGTGTTCGGTTTTCATCACCGCAAAACCGCCCTCCACTGCCTGAAGGGTGCGAGCGCTGTTAATGCGGTGCAGACGCACGTGCCACTCGCCAAAGGGAATTTGCCAGGTTTCGACATGGACATCATGCCAGGGTGACCAGCGTGAATAGAGGTAGTTCTCATCCACCCGCACCTCCGCGCATTCGCGACGCCCACGGAAGTAGTTATCCCCCTCCGCCAGCAGTAACATCGAGTCGCAGGCGGCATGTTTCAGGCCAAAGCGCCCCCGTTCGAGGGTGAAGCCAAAGCGGCTTGAGTACGCAAATCTGGTGTATTTGGCTTCGGTGTTGACGTAGTTATTCAGCTCAAGCTGACCGGCAGTGAGCATCGTGACGTGCTGTGAGTTATCCGCATGCATCAGGATGTGCTGCGCTGGGTGGATCACGCGTTTTTCCGCCAGCGAGGGGAGCGGCTGCTCTTCTGTCTGCCAGAAGGGGTGTGACTCCGGCAAGGCCAGCATCAGGTACGTTTTCAGCGCCCAGTACGGCGAGCCGGGGGCGTTATAATCCTCGCACATCACCAGGTTGGGATAAGTAAAACCGAGGGTCAAAATACCGTCGCGATCGGTCATCGGCTGCCGCTGCCACCAGCGAAGATGGCGCAGCACAATGCCCTTCACGATGCCCGGCGAGAAGACATTCAGCCCGGAAAAGGCCACGGCGCTCCAGAAAGCGACCATCGCGAAGCGATAGGTGAGGCTCCGGCCAAACGGTACCGACGCGCCGTCGGCGGCAGACCAGTAAATAAAATCTTCGGCAAACTGACAGGCACGCTCGCGTAACACCTCCGCCCTTTTTTCATCACCGCCGAGGGTGGCATAAATCAGGCCGTAGAAGTGGAACGCCATTGAGATGTAGTAATCCTTCGGGCGGCCCGGACCGTCAGAATACCAGCCGTCACCCAGATAATACGCCTCCATCATCGCAAACCGACGGTCGATGGCGCGCGGATCATACGGCAGCCCGGCACATTTGAAGCCAAGCTGCACCATAATCGCGAAGTAGTTCCAGTTGCTGTCCGGCATCTGCGCATCGGTGATCTGGTTGAGCCACGCGTGCAGGTTCATTACCTCACGTTCACTGAAGCGGCAGGTAAGCTTATCCCCCAGCAGCGCCAGCCCCAGGCCGTAAGCCGCCATCTCCACCAGACGCTGGTCGTACGGGCCGGTTTCCCCCCAATAGCCCGGGCTCTGCGGATCGGTGCCGAGCTTAATGGCGGTCAGGTACTTCTCACTAAACGGCTCGCCCCCGCCGCCCGCCATCAGCGGAAACAGCCCCCACAGCGCGCGGGATAGCCCTTCCATCTGCGCAATCTCCGTGGGGTAGTGCGCACAGGTTTCTCCCAGCGAGAACCGGGAACAATCCTGCGGAAAGGACTTATCCAGCGCGCCCAGCAGGTCATGTAACGACGCCACCACCTCCTGGCGCGAAGACAATGGATTTGATTTTTTAGACATACGCTCGCCCTCGTCATCAACTGCGACGAAGGATAGTGAATCCGCAAGGGGGATAAATGTTAGCCACGTCACAGCCGTGAAGGCTAAATAAACCTCCAGTTGAGAAAATTTAAAAAGGTGGTTTATAACGAGAAGATAACGGCAGAAAATTGAGTTTTATTGCACTATGCGCGACACGCCCACCTCCGACCGGCTGGAACTGATCACCTTAAATGACACCGTCGTGTCATTCAGCCGTCTGTTTGCCAATACCGTGCGTTACCATCACTGGCATCAGTGTCTGGAGATTCTGTATGTGGAAGAAGGATTTGGCGTCGCCATTGTCGATAACCGTCATTACACCATGCGCCCCGGGCGGCTGTTTTTCTTTCCGCCGTTTACCCTGCATAAAGTGAGGGTGGATGAGCAGGCAGAAGCGATTTACCGACGTACCATTATTCATCTCGACCCTCACGCGGTGCTTACAGCCCTGCGCGATTTTCCCCACACGCAGCAGCGGCTGCAGAAACTTTCTGCCCGCGGCGCCGGAGCGTGGGTCGCCGATCTGGCGCACTGCCATCACCATGTCGATCATCTGCTCGGCTGTTACCCGTCGCCTTTAACCCGCGAGGGAATAGCCGCGCTGTTGATTGGTTTATTCGCCATGCTCCCGGACGATAATGCCCGTGCGCCGGGCAGTAGCCTTGGGCTCGCCAGCCAGGTGATGTTCTGGCTGGACGAACATTACCAGGAGAAATTTCGCCTGGACGCGCTGGCAGAAACGCTGGGGAAATCCCGCAGCTACGTATCGCGAAAATTCCATGCGGAAACGGGCGAGAAGATCCATGACTATCTGAATACGTTAAGGCTGCGCAAGGCCTGCGAGCACCTGCTGCACAGCGAGGCGAGCGTACGTGAGATTGCCACGCAGGTGGGATTTTCCGACGTGACGTGGTTTATCAGCGCGTTTAAGAAGGGGATTGGCGAGACGCCGTTGCAGTACCGGAAGAACCATGTTGACCGATGAACGGCGTGAGCGCCCGGCATGCTTTAACCGCTCTTCTTCCCCGGCTTTAACCCACGATGAAACTCGTTGATGCGCTTCATGGATTTGATGGTGCGCTGCGGCTCGGTGGAGGCGACGGACAAAATAATCATCTCCAGGCACAGCAGCACCGTACCGTGCAGCGGGATTTTGCCCTTTTCTCCGCCGCGCGGCACATGGATCACCACGCTGGCCTCTTTGCTGAAACGCGAGTCCAGGGCGTTGGTCAGCAAAATCGTCGGGATCCCCAGACGTTTGGCTTCCCGCAACGTGGTTTGTCCTTCCCGGTGTGCAGATTTTTGCGCCATCATCACCAGCACATCGCCGCGCTGGAGCGCAATCAACTGTTCGGCAAGGCCTATCCCGGTGCGGTTGAGCGGCATGGCGGGGAGCCCCATCCGGCTGAATAATCTGGCGGTGTA
This sequence comes from Enterobacter cloacae complex sp. 309I3, assembly GCF_050031595.1. Taxonomy (NCBI): domain Bacteria; kingdom Pseudomonadati; phylum Pseudomonadota; class Gammaproteobacteria; order Enterobacterales; family Enterobacteriaceae; genus Enterobacter; species Enterobacter cloacae complex sp. 309I3. The sequence goes on from NZ_JBLGWI010000001.1 coordinate 4,157,272, forward strand.
CTCGGCCAGAATACCGGAGGCACCAATGCCGAAGATCGCCACCTGCCTGGCCTGCGCCAGCAGCGACACCGCCTGCGCCATCGCATAGCGATTGTGCGGTTGCGACAAGACCTCACAGGTGTGCTGATGCCCTTCCAGCACAAAATCGATGCTCGCGTTAACGTCGCTGGTGAGCGTGTTAACCGTCGAGGAGATCTTTTCGCTGGACGTCACCACCGGACCAAACCACTGCTCCAGCGTCTGCTTCAGATCGCGCAGCCCGGCAAAACCCAGCGCCTGAATCGCGCGGACCACGGTGGCGTCCGAGGTTTTTAGCAGCGTAGCGATCTCCATTGCCGTCTGCTCCATCACCGCTTCCCGGTTCTCGTTGATGTAGCGCGCCACCTGCAGCAGACGCGGCGTCAGGTGATGCGCACGTGCGCGAAAGCGCTCCCCGTAAACATCCACGCGCCCTTTCTCTTTACGGATCACGGTGATACCTCCGGCAATGGCCGCCCGGCAATCTGCGACTGTACCTGCGCGGCCATCAGCCCTAAAGAGGCGAAGGAGTTCGAAATGGCCTCTTCGCGTGAAATCAGCACGTAGTGGCCGGTCCGACAGGCGTTCAGGAACTGGCACCAGCCCGGCATCACCGCCTCCATCGCCGCCAGCTCGTCCTGCGGTTTACCCCCGGTGTCGCCGCGCCAGGTGGCAAAGACAAAATCGGCGTCCAGCTCCGGCAGACGTTCGGCGCTGACGTCAATCCGTCCCCCTTCCGGGATATTCTCAATCAGCGGCGGGAAGGTAAATCCGGCGTCACGCAGCACGCGGCCTAAAGAGTGGTAGCTGTGCATGGCATTGATTTTTCCCTGGTTAGCCTGAATCACCGACACGGTGATTTTGCGCGTATCGATGGTCGCCTTCAGCGCCCTGATTTGCTCCTGATAGCGGCGCTCCAGGATTTTCAGCCGCGCCTGCGTACCGGTGAGCTGCGCCAGCTTGCGGTAGATCTCCGGTGCACCGCCGTCGAGATGGTCGATACTCACCGTCGGGGCAATCTTCTCCAGCTGTTCCACCGGCGTGTTGCGGGTCGGCTCGGTGATGATCAGATCGGGTTTGGCGGCGGCAATGGCTTCAATGTCGATATCCGCCGTGCCGATGAATTTGATGTCGGAATTATCGAAATCCACCCCCATCAGCATGCCGCTGGCGCGCAGAAAATGGCTGCCGTCCGGGCGCGTGCGGCCATGGCTGGCGACGGGCGGTACGCCAAGCTCAATCAGTGGAATGGTGATATCCAGGTCGTGCAGCGAGACGATCCGCTTCGGGTGAAGCGGCACCTCCACCTTACGCCCCAGATCGTCAGTGAACGTCTGCGTCGGCTCCGCCGCACCCACCGCAAACCCTATCAGCAACAGCATCGAAACAAGTACGCGCATCTTAGTCCTCTAAAATCTGTCCCGACGCTGCCAGAGCAGCAGCAGGAAAAACGGTCCGCCAATCAGTGAAATCACAATCCCCGCCGGTAACTGCAACGGCAGGAATGCCAGCCGCCCGACGGTATCCGCCAGCAGCACCAGCAGCGCACCCAGCGCGGCACTGCCCATCAACAACGCGGTTTGCCCACCGCGCATCACCAGACGCGCCATATGCGGCGCAATCAGCCCCACAAAACCAATACTCCCCACGCAGGAGACACAGGCCGCCGTTAACACCACCGGCGCGAGAACGCGCAGTAGCGCTAATCGTGCGGTGCGAACCCCGAGCCCCGTTGCGGCGTGGTTACCCAGCAATGCCACGTCAGCCGCGCGGGCAGTAAAGAGCAGCAGCGCAAACGCCGGGGCCGCCCAGGCTGCGGCGATACCGACCAGCGTCCAGTTTGCCGCGTGCAGGCTCCCTGCCAGCCACAGCATCGCCGTCTGCACATCGCGCACGTCGGCGGTGGTCATAAAGATCCCCATTGCCGCAGAGAAAGCCCATGACACGCCAATCCCAATCAGAATAAAACGCGGACGCGAGATATCGCGGGCCAGCGCCACCACCAGCAACGCGGTAATGAGGCCACCAGCCATCCCGACCAGCGGACGCCAGGCCAGCCCCAGCGCAGGGAACTGAAAAATCAGCAGCAGCACCGCCGCGCTGCAGCCCTCTTTCACACCAATAAGCCCCGGATCGGCCAGGCCATTGCGGGTGATGGACTGCATCGCCGCTCCCGCCATGCCCAGCATCGCGCCGCTTAAAATGGCCATCAGCAGCCGTGGCAGGCGGATATCCATCACGATATAGCGCGCATCGGCCTCCAGGGGTTCTCCGGAGAACAGCGCGCGCCCGATGGCGGAAGTGGGAATGGGAAGCGAACCGTGCGTCAGGCCAAACCCCAGCAGGAGAATGCCCATTAGAGCGATAAGCGTAACGCGCGCCACTGCCGCCGGGCGTACCTGCCCGGAAAACGGCCCGACACGCCATGCACGCAGTCCGGCCCGGCTCATTTGAACATCCTTGATGCCATCAGGATAAAGAGAGGAGCACCCACCAGCGCGGTCATGATCCCGGTCGCCAGCTCATACGGCGTAAACAGCGTACGGGCCGCGATATCCGCCAGCAGTAACACCAGTGCCCCGCACAGGGCAGAAAGCGGCACCATCACGCGTAAGTCCACCGACACCAGACGGCGGATAAGCTGTGGCACGACCAGACCAATAAAACCAATCGGCCCGGCAATGGAGACGGCTGCGCCGCAAAGCAGTGCAATCGCCAGCAGAGCCAAAAGGCGAGTTTTGAGCAGCGACACGCCCAGCCCCTGCGCCATCCGGTCGCCCAGGGCCAGCATATTGAGCGATGGCGACAGCCAGAGCGCCAGAGCGAACCCCACAGCGGCAACCCAGGATGCGCTGCGAACGATCTCCGCGTTAAGTCCGGCAAGATCTCCCGCCAGCCAGGTGCGCATGGCAAGCAGCGTCTGTTCATCCAGAATCAGCACCGTGGCGGTAATCGACGACGCAAACGCCGACATCGCCACGCCGCATAAGGTAATTTTCATTGGCGTGAGGCCGGTTCGCCCTGAAGAGGAGAACGTCAACACCAGCATAAACAGCGCGGCGGCACCGACAGTGGCAACCAGCGGGCGGCCAAACGGCAAGGTAAACCCGAGCGCGCTGGTCAGCACCACTGCCAGCGCCGCCCCCGCGTTAAGCCCCAGAATATGCGGCTCGCCCAGCGGGTTACGGATCACCGACTGTAACAACACGCCCGCCACGCCAAGCGCCGCCCCGGTGACCATGGCGGCAGCCAGCCGTATCAGGCGTAATCTGACAATCACGTTGTGATCGAAATTGCGCGGGTCGAAATGAAGCAAGGCCTGCACCACCGTCTGGGGAGCAATGACACGCGCACCGATACCCAGGTGGGCAATCGCGCCCATCACCAGCAGCAAGGCAAACAGCAGGAAAGCCAATGACGTTCGCATCATGATTTTTCCGCCGCCTGGCGGAATGGCATAAAGAACGGCTTACCGGTCAGCGGATTAACCGACATATGGACATCGACATCAAACACCGCTTTGATGAGTTCCGGCGTGCAGACGTCGCCTTCATGCAATACCCCCTCGACTTTGCCCTGGCGTAAAAAGACCAGGGAATCGCCATAGTTGACGGCGAAGTTGAGATCGTGGAGCACCACCACCACCGTACGGCCATGCTGGCGGGTCAGGGTATGCAGCAGCTCGAGGATCTCCACCTGATAGCGGAGATCGAGAAAGGTTGTCGGTTCATCCAGCAGGATATAGGGCGTTTGCTGCGCCAGGGCCATTGCGATCCAGCAGCGCTGGCGCTGGCCGCCGGAGAGGCTTTCGACGGGCTGATGTGCAAACTCTGCCGTACCGGTCAGGTGCAGAGCCTCTTCAACGGCCTGCTCGTCTTCATCGCTCCACTGGCGCATAAAATTTTGCCAGGGAAAACGGCCGCGTGATACCAGCTCAAACACCGTCAGCCCTTCCGGCAGCAGCGGAGATTGCGGCAGGATCCCCAGCTGGCAGGCTACCGCTCTGGTTGGTTGCTCGTGAATGGCTTTGCCATCAAGCAGTGCGGCCCCGCCAAGTGGTTGCAGCAGACGCGCGATAGTGCTCAGTAGCGTGGATTTTCCACAGCCGTTCGCCCCTACCAGCACGGTCATTTTCTGCCGGGGGATCGCAAGGGAGATATCATCGACGATGATTTTTTTCTGATAGCCCGCGGAGAGGTTCTCCAGAACCAGCCCCGGTTTATGGGTGTTGTGCGCCACGTAAATGCCAACTTAATAAAAATCGAACAAATAAAAATAAAACTCATTCTCTTCTGAGAGTTTGCCGCTGCGCCATGTAGTAGTCAAGGGGATAAACACCCTGATAAAGCCAGGGTTAAATAACAGGTACTACAGCGGCGGTGTTATTTTTTATTTAATTGTTTTCAATGAATTATATGGAATCTACTTATATCAGGACGGGAGGTTTCAGGCTGTAGCCGATTTTTGCTTTTTTTCCATTTACTACTACATTGCCGCATGATTGAATGATTCTCAATTACATGTTCGATGCCACACGGCTAACGAGCAGACAATTAAGGGCAATGACTCATACATTCTTCCGCGCCCTTCATGCGCGGGATCTTTTGGGAAAACAGATGTAATGGCTACGTTCACACCTTCTCTCTCTGGGGTAAAAGGGCGCGCGCTCTTTTCACTGCTGTTTATGGCACCGCTGGTGCAGGCAGCCGACACCGCAACGGCTAACGACGGCGAAACGCTGACCGTCACCGCCGATCCCCATGCCGTGGCCGAGGCCACAAACGGCTATCAGCCGCTTAACACCTCCACCGCCACGCTAACCAACATGCCAATGCTGGATATTCCGCAGGTGGTGAATACCGTCAGTGATAAAGTGCTGGAAGATCAGCACGCTACTTCGCTTGATGAAGCCCTTTATAACGTCAGCAACGTGGTGCAGACCAACACCCTGGGCGGTACGCAGGATGCGTTTGTGCGCCGGGGATTTGGCGCGAACCGCGACGGGTCAATAATGACCAACGGCCTGCGCACCGTGCTGCCGCGCAGCTTTAATGCCGCGACCGAGCGCGTGGAGGTGCTGAAAGGGCCGGCCTCAACGCTGTATGGCATTCTCGATCCTGGCGGCCTGATCAACGTGGTTACCAAACGCCCGGAAACCCGCTTCGGCGGCTCAATTTCCGCTACCTCCTCAAGCTTTGGCGGGGGGACCGGGCAGGTTGATGTCACCGGCCCGATTGACGGCACGCGGCTGGCGTATCGCCTGACGGGCGAGTATCAGGATGAAGATTACTGGCGTAATTTTGGCAACGAGCGCAGCACCTTTATCGCCCCGTCGTTGACCTGGTTTGGTGATGATGCAACCGTGACCGTGCTCTATTCACATCGCGACTATAAAACGCCGTTCGATCGGGGAACCATTTTCGATCTCAACACCAAACAGCCGGTAAACGTGGATCGTAAAACCCGCTTTGACGAGCCGTTTAACGTTACCGACGGGCAGTCCGATCTGGCGCAGCTGAACGCCGAATACCGTCTTAACAGCCAGTGGACCGCGAAGTTTGACTACAGCTTTAGCCAGGATAAATACAGCGATAACCAGGCGCGCGTGATGGCCTATGACGCCAAAACGGGTAACCTGACCCGCCGCGTGGATGCCACCCAGGGCTCGACTCAGCGTATGCACAGTACGCGTGCGGATCTGCAGGGGAACGTGGATATCGCGGGCTTTTATAATGAGATCCTGACCGGTGTGTCGTATGAGAATTACGATCTGCTGCGTACGGACATGATGCGCTGTAAGAACGTTAAAGATTTCAATATTTACCATCCGACCTACGGCAATCTCAGCAAATGCACCACCGTCTCCGCCACTGATAGCGACCAGACGCTCAAACAGGAAAGCTACTCCGCCTACGCGCAGGACGCCCTGTATCTCACCGATAAGTGGATTGCCGTTGCCGGGCTGCGTTACCAGTATTACATCCAGTATGCGGGCAAGGGCCGCCCGTTCAATGTGAATACCGACAGCCGCGACGAACAGTGGACGCCGAAGCTGGGGCTGGTCTACAAGCTCACGCCATCCGTCTCGCTGTTTGCTAACTATTCCCAGACGTTTATGCCGCAATCGTCCATTGCGAGCTACATTGGTGACCTGCCGCCGGAAACGTCTAATGCTTACGAAGTGGGGGCTAAATTTGACCTGTTCGATGGCATTACCGCCAACATCGCACTGTTTGATATTCACAAGCGCAACGTGCTGTACAACGAAAGCGTGGGGGGTGAAACCATCGCCAAAACCGCTGGCCGCGTACGCTCGCAGGGTGTGGAGGTGGATCTTGCCGGATCGCTGACTGAGAATACCAATATTATCGCCAGCTACGGCTACACCGACGCCAAAGTGCTGGAGGATCCAGACTACGCAGGTAAGCCCCTGCCGAACGTGCCGCGTCATACCGGTTCTCTGTTCCTGACTTACGACATTCATAACGCGATCGGCGGGAATACCCTGACGCTTGGCGGCGGTGGACACGGCGTGAGCCGTCGTTCAGCGACCAACGGTGCGGATTATTATTTGCCGGGATACTTTGTTGCCGATGCCTTTGTGGCCTACAAAATGAAGCTGCAGTATCCGGTGACGCTGCAGGTGAACGTGAAGAACCTGTTTGATAAAACCTACTACACCTCGTCCATTGCGACCAACAACCTGGGCAACCAGATTGGCGACCCGCGCGAAGTGCAGTTTACGGTGAAGATGGCGTTTTGATTTCAGTGCGGGGTGTTCCCCTCACCCTAACCCCAAAGGGGAGAGGGGAATTGAACACCCTCTCCCCTTTGGGGAGAGGGCTGGGGTGAGGGGACATCAGGCCTCAATATCCGCCATATCGCCTTTCTCCTGCAGCCAGTTGCGTCGGTCTTCCGAACGTTTTTTGGCCAGCAGCATATCCATCATAGCGTTGGTTTGCTGTTCGTCTTCATCGCTGATGGTCAGCTGAACCAGACGACGGGTGTTAGGATCCAGCGTGGTTTCGCGCAGTTGCATTGGGTTCATCTCGCCCAGCCCTTTAAAGCGCTGAACGTTTGGTTTGCCCTTCTTGCGCTTGAGCTGCTCCAGCACGCCCGCTTTCTCTTCTTCCGTCAGCGCGTAGTACACCTCTTTGCCGAGATCGATACGGTAGAGCGGCGGCAGCGCGACGTAGACGTGGCCGTTTTTCACCAGCGTGCGGAAGTGCTTCACGAAGAGTGCGCACAACAGCGTGGCGATGTGCAGACCATCGGAGTCCGCATCCGCGAGGATACAGATTTTGCCGTAGCGCAGCTGGCTAAGATCTTCGCTGTCCGGATCGATACCGATCGCAACAGAGATATCATGCACTTCCTGCGAGGCCAGCACTTCATCGGACGAGACTTCCCAGGTATTCAGGATTTTACCTTTAAGCGGCATGATCGCCTGGTATTCACGGTCGCGCGCCTGCTTGGCCGATCCGCCTGCCGAGTCCCCTTCCACCAGGAACAGCTCGGTACGGTTAAGATCCTGCGCGGTACAGTCCGCCAGCTTGCCCGGCAACGCAGGACCGCTGGTGAGCTTTTTACGCACCACTTTCTTCGCCGCACGCAGACGACGCTGCGCGCTGGAGATCGCCATTTCCGCCAGCATCTCTGCAGCCTGAACGTTCTGGTTCAGCCACAGGGTGAAGGCATCTTTGACCACGCCGGAAACAAAGGCCGCGCACTGACGCGAGGAGAGACGCTCTTTGGTTTGCCCGGCAAACTGCGGATCCTGCATCTTCACGGAAAGCACGTAGGCGCAGCGATCCCAGATATCTTCCGCCGACAGCTTCACGCCGCGCGGCAGAATGTTGCGGTATTCGCAGAATTCACGCATCGCATCCAGCAGACCCTGACGCAGCCCGTTAACGTGCGTACCGCCGAGCATGGTTGGGATCAGGTTGACGTAACTTTCGGTCAACAGCTCACCGCCTTCCGGCAGCCACAGCAGCGCCCAGTCCACCGCTTCGGTGTCACCGGTGAAATTACCGACGAACGGTTTTTCCGGCAGCGTCGGCAGGCCGTTTACCGCTTCGCACAGGTAGTCGTTCAGACCGTCGGCATAGCACCAGCTCTGCTCGGTATTGTTGACGTTATCTTTAAACGTGATTTCCACGCCAGGGCACAGCACCGCTTTAGCTTTCAGCAGGTGCGTCAGGCGAGAAACGGAGAAACGTGGGCTGTCGAAGAAGCTTTCGTCAGGCCAGAAGTGGACGCTGGTGCCGGTGTTGCGTTTACCGCACGTGCCGACAACCTGCAGATCCTGCACTTTCTCGCCGTTTTCAAACGCGATGTTATACACCTGGCCGTCGCGGCGAACGTTCACTTCCACGCGCTTAGACAGGGCGTTAACCACGGAAATCCCCACACCGTGCAAACCACCGGAGAACTGGTAGTTCTTGTTGGAGAACTTACCGCCCGCATGCAGTCGGCAGAGGATCAGCTCAACGGCCGGTACGCCCTCTTCCGGGTGGATATCCACCGGCATGCCGCGACCGTCGTCGATAACTTCCAGCGACTGATCGGCATGCAGGATAACGTCGACACGTTTGGCATGGCCTGCCAGCGCTTCGTCGACACTGTTATCAATAACTTCCTGGCCCAGATGGTTTGGGCGCGTCGTATCGGTGTACATCCCCGGGCGGCGGCGAACCGGCTCAAGTCCGGTGAGTACCTCAATGGCATCAGCGTTATAGGTTTGCGTCATGATTTAAACTAGCAATTCGCATTGATTGTCAGAGGCTGTGCAGTCCAAGAAAATCGACAATCTGGGTGAAATGATCTTCAAAGCCCGTGAAAGCATGATTTCCGCCCTCTTCTATAGTCTGGCGGCAGGAGGCGTAATACGCCACTGCCTGGCGGTAATCCAGCACTTCATCACCCGTTTGTTGCAGCAGCCAGATCAGGTCCGGTGCTTCAAGCGGGTCGACCTGCATAACTTTGAGATCGTAAATATGGCGTGACTCTAGCACATATTGTTGGCCGGTGTAGGGGTTCTCGTTTTCGCCAAGAAAGTCCCGCAGCAGCTCAAACGGTCGAACCGCCGGGTTAACCACAACGGCGGGCAGCATAAAGCATTGCGAGAGCCATGTGGCGTAATACCCTCCCAGCGAGGAACCCACCACGCCGAAAGATTCGCCGCCGTGTTCCAGAACAATGGATTCCAGCATCTCCGCCGCCTCTGCCGGATAAGGCGGCAGCTGCGGGATAATCATCTCAACGTGCGGATGATGCTCGCTCAGCCACTGGCGTAACTGTGTCGCTTTGGCAGATCGCGGCGAGCTGTTGAACCCATGCAGGTAGAGGAGCGTAGACATCAATAGCCTTCTGAAGCGGTATCGGGGCGGAATTGCGCGCCTGCCAGACGGCAGACTTCCGTGGTCAGTGAACCATCCGCATGCAGTTCCAGCCAGCGCCAGCCCGGCGCGATGGTATCCAGGGTAAAGTTCGCGCAGTGCGGCTTAAACTGAACGCAGGTCGACGGCGTCGCCAGCAGACGGCGGCCATTCCAGTCGAGATCCTGTTCCTGATGAATGTGTCCGCACAGCAGATTCTTCACGCGCGGAAATTTCACCAGCACGCTATCCAGGGCGGCAGAATTGCGCAGGCTGTGTTGATCGAGCCAGCTACAGCCCGCCGGAAGCGGATGATGATGAAGCAAAAGCAGCGTATGTCGCGCCGGTTCGGCGGCCAGTTTGGTCTCCAGCCAGTCGAGCTGAAACTCGCTTAACTCACCGTGCGGGACGCCAAACACCTGGCTGTCGAGCAGCAGGATCTGCCACTGCTCACCGGCAAACACACACTTCGCCGGAGAGATCCCCGCCTCCTGAAGAGAGCTGTACATCGCAGGCTGAAAGTCGTGGTTGCCCGGAAGCCAGACGCACGGCACGCTAAAGCTCGCGATGCCTTCAGCAAAATGCTGGTAGGCCGCGGAGGATTGATCCTGCGCCAGATCGCCCGTTGCAACGATCAGATCGCAGGCACGATTTTCAGCGTGAATAGCGCTAAGTACAGCCTGATAACTCTCCCAGGTGTTCACCCCCAGCAGCGTTTCATGCTTTTCGGCAAAAAGGTGAGTATCGGTGATTTGTAATATCCTGACTGGTGCCCCACCAGCAACAGTCAGGTTCAACAGGCTTTCCAAATGGTGTCCTTAGGTAGGTTTATGACGCTAACAAACCGGAATCGCCATTGCTCCATGTGCTAAACAATATCTTAGCCAGTCGGCTAAAAACTGGTTAATTTGATGCTTTTCGTCGCGTTGATGCAACTTTTTATTCGGGTAATCATACCGCGCTTTAAAACGAAAGATCTGCTGACTTGAACACACTTCAGCGACCATCGCGTCGTGGTAGAGCCGCACCGTCATTGACGGCAGGCTCCAGTAGCTAATGCTGGGTGCCGTTTGTTCGATTTCCACCAGCGTAGTGTAGCGCGTTGATTCTGTTATCGTTAATCGATACTGCGCGTTGCTCACCTGATAGCTTACCGTTTCGCCGGGTGCGTCGTTTCTCGGCAGCAGGCGGCGCAATTGTGCGAAATTGGTTTCGCACAGGCGCATCATTTCTGGGAAGTCAGGTGTATAACGCTTCATTTTTTCCACTCGTTTCGTAATGTCTGATAATGCAGTTGCAGCCATTGCAGGGCGATGACAGACGCTGCGTTGTCGATTTTCCCCTCTTCTACCCACTGGTAAGCCTGCTCCCGACTCACCACATGAACCCGAATATCTTCGTTTTCATCTGCCAGACCGTGGATCCCATCCGCGGTCGTGGCGTCCACTTCGCCCACCATGATGGACAAGCGCTCGCTGGTGCCTCCCGGACTGGCCAGATAGCTGAGCACCGGTTTTGTGCGGCCAACGATCAGCCCCGCCTCTTCCAGCGCCTCGCGGCGGGCAACGTCTTCAACCGACTCGCCCTCTTCGATCATGCCGGCGACCATCTCCAGCAACCACGGGCTTTCACTGACGTCATACGCCGCGATGCGAATCTGCTCAACCAGTACGACTTCATCACGCACTGGGTCAAAGGGTAGCAAGACTGCTGCATGCCCGCGCTCAAAAATTTCGCGCCTGATTTCGCCGCTCATCTCACCGTTAAACAGGCGATGCCTGAAACGGTAAAGTTCCATTGAAAAAAAACCGCTATAAAGCGTTTCTCGTGCAATAATTTCTACATCGTTTTTGGCGAATGTCACGGGCAACTTATCTGGTTTTTGCATGAGTCGAGTCCTGGTAGCAATGGTGATGAAATTATGAATTTCAAGGCTGTTTGGCTGCCGTTTGTAAGGCTATATGGTAGATTGGTGCAAATTAACGCCACATGGCACATTACGCCAACCTTTTGGTGTGGATGATTCTGTTAGAATCGGCAATTATTTTTAATTAGATCAGCGCTAATACTGCTTCACAACAAGGAATGCAAATGAAGAAATTGCTCCCCATCCTTATCGGCCTGAGCCTGACGGGCTTCAGTGCAATGAGCCAGGCGGAAAACCTGTTACAGGTCTACCAGCAGGCACGTCTGGGCAACCCTGATTTACGTAAATCAGCGGCCGATCGTGATGCTGCGTTTGAAAAGATTAACGAAGCGCGTAGCCCACTGCTGCCGCAGTTAGGTTTAGGTGCAGATTATACCTACAGCAACGGTTTCCGCGACGCTAACGGCGTTAACTCCAATGCTACCAGCGCCTCACTGCAATTAACACAGACGCTGTTTGATATGTCCAAATGGCGCGCACTGACCCTGCAGGAAAAGAGCGCGGGTATCCAGGATGTGACCTATCAGACTGACCAGCAAACGCTGATCCTGAACACGGCGACTGCGTACTTCAACGTGCTGAGCGCGATTGACTCGCTCTCCTATACTGAAGCGCAGAAACAGGCAATTTACCGTCAGTTAGATCAAACCACCCAGCGTTTCAACGTGGGCCTGGTCGCCATCACTGACGTGCAGAACGCCCGTTCACAGTACGACAGCGTACTGGCCAACGAAGTGACCGCGCGTAACAACCTCGACAACGCGCTGGAATCTCTGCGTCAGGTCACCGGTAATTACTATCCAGAACTGGCTTCCCTGAACGTAGATAACTTCAAGACCGATAAGCCGCAGGCGGTGAATGCCCTGCTGAAAGAAGCAGAAAACCGCAACCTGACCTTACTGCAGGCGCGTCTGAGCCAGGACCTGGCCCGCGAGCAGATTCGTCAGGCGCAGGATGGCCACCTGCCAACCCTGAGCCTAAGCGCCTCCACCGGCGTGTCTGATACCAGCTACAGCGGTTCTAAAACCAACACCGCCCAGTATGACGACAGCAACCAGGGCCAGAACAAAGTCGGCCTGAGCTTCTCACTGCCGCTGTATCAGGGCGGTTTGGTGAATTCTCAGGTGAAACAGGCGCAGTACAACTTTGTTGGCGCAAGCGAGCAGCTGGAAAGCGCCCACCGCAACGTGGTGCAGACCGTGCGTTCGTCGTTCAACAACGTGAACGCTTCTATCAGCAGCATCAACGCGTATAAACAAGCCGTTGTGTCTGCCCAAAGCTCCCTGGATGCAATGGAAGCTGGTTACTCCGTCGGTACTCGTACCATTGTTGACGTGCTGGACGCGACTACCACGCTGTATAACGCGAAACAGCAGCTCTCCAGCGCACGTTACCAGTACCTGATTAACCAGCTGAACATCAAGCAGGCGCTGGGTACGCTGAACGAGCAGGACCTGCTGGCGCTGAACAATGCGCTGGGTAAACCGGTCTCAACCTCGCCGGACAGCGTGGCACCGGAGAATCCGGAGCAGGTTGCTGCGGTTGATAACTTCAACGCTAACAGCAATGCCCCTGCTGCACAGCCAGCCGCTGCGCGTACCAACACCGGCAGCAATCCGTTCCGTCACTAAGAGTGTCATCAGGCCCACTGCGGCCTGATGCCCTCCCCCCAGCCCTCTCCTACAGGGAGAGGGAGCATCTGAATCACATCCGAACGTAAGCCAACGTAAAGATCCCCCTGATTCCGACCCTCTTCGCTTCATTTTCAACCACTCATCCTCTATCCTGAGCGTTATAACCACTGGGTCCTGGAAGACAAATATGAAACGGACAAAATCCATAAATCACGCTTCGTTCCGCAAAAGCTGGAACGCGCGTCACCTCACCCCTGTTGCGCTGGCGGTTACCGCTGTCTTTATGCTGGCAGGCTGTGAGAAAAGCGATGAAACGGTTTCTCTGTATCAAAACGCAGAGGACTGCTCAGCCGCAACCGGTAACGCGGCAGAATGTAAGACCGCCTATAACAACGCCCTGAAAGAAGCGGAACGTACCGCACCGAAATATGCCACACGCGAAGACTGCGTGGCAGAGTTCGGTGAAGGCCAGTGTCAACAGACACCGGCTCAGGCGGGAACGGCGCCAGAAAATCAGGCGCAGGCTCAGTCCAGCGGTAGCTTCTGGATGCCACTGATGGCCGGCTATATGATGGGCCGCCTGATGGGCGGCGGGGCGGGTTACCAGCAGCAGCCGCTGTTTAGCTCGAAAAACCCGGCCAGCCCGGCCTACGGCCAATACACCGATGCCAGCGGCAAAGGCTATGGCGCAGCAACGCCTGGCCGCACCGTGACCGTACCGAAAACGGCGATGGCTCCGAAACCGGCTACCACCAGCACCATCACCCGCGGCGGGTTCGGTGAATCTGTGGCGAAACAGACCAGCATGCAGCGCAGCGCGACGGGTACGTCAACTCGCTCAATGGGCGGCTGATCATGGAACGAGTCAGTATCACCGAGCGCCCGGACTGGCGCGAAAAAGCGACCGAATACGGTTTTAACTTCCACACCATGTATGGCGAGCCGTACTGGTGTGAAGACGCTTATTACAAACTGACGCTCGCCCAGGTGGAAAAACTGGAGGCGGTGACGGCAGAGCTCCATCAGATGTGCCTGAAGGTTGTCGAGAAAGTGATCGACAGCGACGAGCTGATGGCTAAATTCCGCATTCCGAAGCACACCTGGGGCTTTGTGCGCCAGTCGTGGAAAACCAGCCAGCCCTCGCTCTATTCTCGCCTTGATCTGGCGTGGGATGGCGTGGGTGAACCTAAGCTTCTTGAAAATAACGCCGATACGCCAACCTCTCTGTATGAAGCGGCCTTCTTCCAGTGGATCTGGCTGGAAGACCAGATGAACGCCGGAAACCTGCCGGAAGAGAGCGACCAGTTCAATAGCCTGCAGGAAAAGTTGATTGAGCGTTTCGCCGAGCTGCGTGAACAGCACGGTTTCAACCTGCTGCATCTCGCCTGCTGCCGTGACACGGAAGAAGATCGTGGAACGGTTCAGTATCTGCAGGATTGTGCTGCCGAAGCGGAAGTCGCCACCGAGTTTCTCTATATAGAGGATATCGGTCTGGGCGAGAAAGGTCAGTTTACTGACCTGCAGGATCAGGTGATCAGTAACCTGTTCAAGCTCTACCCGTGGGAATATATGCTGCGTGAGATGTTCTCCACCAAGCTGGAAGACGCTGGCGTGCGCTGGCTGGAACCAGCGTGGAAGAGCATCATCTCCAACAAAGCCCTGCTGCCGATGTTGTGGGAAATGTTCCCGAACCACCCGAACCTGCTGCCGGCATACTTTGCGGAAGATGATTACCCGCAAATGGAAAAATATGTCGTGAAGCCAATTTTCTCTCGCGAGGGGGCAAACGTCTCCATTATCGAAAACGGTAAAACGCTGGAAGCGGTTGAAGGGCCTTACGGCGAAGAAGGAATGATCGTCCAGGCATTTTATCAGCTGCCGAAATTTGGCGACAGCTATACGCTGATTGGCAGCTGGCTCATCAACGATCAGCCAGCCGGGATTGGCATCCGCGAAGATCGCGCGCTGATCACGCAGGATCTGTCACGGTTCTATCCGCATATTTTTGTTGAGTAGAGTGCGGCCTGATGCCCTCTCCCACGGGAGAGGGTGTAAACATAAAAACGGCAACCGCAGGTTGCCGCTTTGCTTTTATTACCCCACCTGCACCGACAGCATACTCAAACTCCCCATCTCAATACCGTCGACCGGGATCATCACCGGTTCCTGGCCATCCCACGCGCCAAGAACGTACAGCAGCGGCAGGAAGTGTTCCGGCGTTGGGTTAGAGAGCGAACCGCCTTCGTGATCCAGATAGTTCACCAGCGGATGCTGCTCAACCGGGCCTTGCCAGGTCAGATTGTCTTTAACGTAATCGTTAAAGGACGTTGCCCATGGGTAAGATGTATTTTCACCGTGCCAGCGCGCCGTACGCAGGTTGTGTACCACGTTACCGCTTGCCACCAGCATAATGCCTTCATCACGAAGCGTAGCCAGCTTGCGGCCCATCTCCATGTGCCAGGCTGCCGGTTTAGTACTGTCGATACTCAACTGCACCATCGGGATGTCGGCGTCCGGGTACATTTTTATCAGCACGCCCCATGAGCCGTGGTCAAAGCCCCAGGCCTCTTTATCCAGCGCGACCGGGACAGGTGCCAGCAAATCCACCAGCTTCTGTGCCAGCTCGGGCGAGCCGGGGGCCGGATAATGCGTGTCGTACAACGCCTGCGGGAAACCGCCAAAATCATGGATTGTTTTTGGCGCCTCCATGGCAGTTACGCCAGTGCCACGGGTGAACCAATGTGCAGACACCACCACAATCGCCTTCGGACGCGGCAACGTCTCGCCCAGGTGACGCCATGTGCGGGTGTAGACGTTGTCTTCCAGAACGTTCATTGGGCTACCGTGGCCTAAAAACAGTGCTGGCATACGTGAAGAAGTCATGGTGATATCCTTACAGAAGGTGTCAATTTGATGGTGCTACATTACGCTTAACACGATGAAGATGAACGCAGATAAGCGTGAAGATCATCATCAGGAAATTTGAATGTAAGGAATATGTAAAACAGAGGTTCCCCTCTCGCTTTGGCCAACGTGAATTATTAGTATTAATGAGAATCATTATCACAAGGAGCATTGCATGTCCGTCCCCTTGATCCTGACCATCCTGGCGGGTGCCGCCACCTTTATCGGTGCGATCCTCGGTGTGCTTGGTCAAAAGCCGTCTAACCGCGTGCTGGCCTTTTCACTGGGATTTGCTGCCGGCATTATGCTGCTCATCTCTCTGATGGAGATGCTGCCTGCCGCACTGGGCACAGAAGGCATGTCTCCGGTACTGGGTTACGGCATGTTTGTGTTTGGTCTGCTGGGCTATTTTGCGCTCGATCGCATGCTGCCCCATGCACATCCTCAGGATTTGATGCAAAAAAGCGTCGCGCCGGTGCCGCAAAAGATTAAACGTACTGCCATCCTCCTCACGCTCGGCATCAGCCTGCACAACTTCCCGGAGGGTGTCGCGACCTATGTCACCGCCAGCAGCAACCTGGAGATGGGTCTGGGTATCGCCCTGGCGGTGGCCTTACACAATATTCCTGAAGGGCTAGCCGTTGCCGGACCGGTTTATGCCGCCACGGGATCAAAACGCACCGCCGTGTTCTGGGCCGGGATATCGGGAATGGCGGAAATTCTCGGGGGCGTACTGGCGTGGCTGATACTGGGAAGCCTGGTTTCACCGGTGGTGATGGCCGCCATTATGGCCGCGGTTGCGGGGATTATGGTGGCGCTGTCGGTTGATGAACTGATGCCGCTGGCGAAAGAGATCGATCCTAACAACAATCCGAGTTATGGGGTGTTGTGCGGAATGTCTGTAATGGGATTAAGCCTGGTGTTGTTACAAACGGCGGGTATTGGCTGAACGGTTGCGCTTCCTTATTTGAGGGAGCGCAATTTCTTTTAATGTCAGTGAATACCAACTATCAGTATTAATGATATAAAGTCCGGCACCATACTTTCTAATCGCCATAGAATTCACTTAAGAAATATTATTTATAACTATTCCCCGTAAAATAATTACCGCTTCGTGTATTTAAAAAAACTCAAAAGATTGATGTCAATCACTATTTAAACCGAGCATTCTGGCTGTTGAGTAACAGCATTTTTCCCATTTATAACTTCAAATGATTTATTAATAGTCTCTAAATCCCCCATTTAGAAATGCTCACGAGATGAACCATATTGCGACTGGTATATTTCGACCGCTTTAATGAAATAAAAGTGTTGCAATATTAATTCATTAAAATTATTGCGCCATCCACTCCTAGATAAAGGATTATATCTTCATGTTTAACAAGACTATTCTGGCAGTTACGACAACTGCATTGCTTTCTGGTCTGTCATTTACTGCTATGGCAGCAGATAACCAGGGCTCGGGGAAGATCACGTTCACCGGTGAAGTTATCAGTGCGCCTTGCTCTATCACCCCGGGAGATGAAAATCAGACTATTGAATTAGGAGAAGTCGCGGATAGCGTGCTGAACAGCGGTAAAAACTCGCTGCCGGTTGACGTGAATATCCACCTGCAGGATTGCATTCTCTCTTCTACCACCGGACAAACCACCACCACGATCGACAAAGTGAAGGTCACCTTTGCCTCCGCAAGTACCGATTCGACCGACACCAGCCTGATGAAAAACACGCTTGACGGCAACATCGGCGGTGCAACTGGTGTGGGCGTTCGCTTGCTGGATAGCGGCAGCAATAAAGTCACGCTGGGTACGCCGATTGAAGTGTCCTTCCCTACCACAAATGCCTATCAGGAACTGAACTTCAAAGCCCGAATGGAACCGGTATCTGGCAGCCAGGCTACCCCGGGTAACGTTCAGGCCCAGGCGAACTATATCCTTGAATACAAGTAATTTGATTGCCGTCTGAAAACGTAGCCGATGAAGGACTCATCGGCTTTTATGCCTTCTTTTTAAAAGCGAAACGGATTTATGCTAAAACACTCAGCGCATCAACTCTCCCGCCTCTCTGCTTTTATAAAGTATTCGCTGAGTGCCACACTTTACTCAGCTTTATTCGTGTTGCCTGTCTCCGCTGTTGAATTCAACACAGATATGATTGACGTTGAAGACCGAAGTAATATTGATATTTCCCAGTTTGAGAAAAAAGGCCACATCGCGCCGGGTAGCTATCTCGTCCGCATTCAGGTCAATAAAAACACGTTGCCTCAATCCGCAACAATGGAGTGGATCGCAACGGAAAACGAAAGCGGTTCGCAAATTTGCGTGAATGCCGGGCAGTTATCCGCTTTCGGACTGAGCACCGATTTTATTTCGCGGCTCCATTATTCTCAGGGCGGACGTTGCCTTGATCTTTCGGCTGTTCCTGAGCTGGGCTTTTCCCTTAATAAAGGGACAATGGTGCTTTCCGTCACCGTTCCCCAGGCATGGATGAAATATCAGGCGAAGAACTGGACGCCGCCGGAATATTGGGATGAAGGCATTGCGGGTGTTTTACTTGATTATAATCTCTATGGCAGCCAGTACGATCCGCACGGGGGCGACGACAGCCAGAATTTCAGCGCCTACGGCACGCTCGGGTTTAACCTCGGCGCGTGGCGTCTGCGTTCAGATTATCAATATAACCAAAACTTTCGTCGCGGTGAGTCTACAGGCAGCGAAAGCAGTCTGGCACGAACTTATCTCTACCGCCCTATCCCTTCGCTGTCATCAAAAGTGACGCTGGGGCAATATGATTTAAGCTCAGATATTTTTGATACCTTCCACTTTACCGGTGCATCACTGGAAAGTGATGAAAGTATGCTGCCGCCTGATTTACAGGGTTATGCACCACAAATTAACGGCATCGCGCAGACCAATGCCAAAGTGACCGTCTCCCAGTCTGGCCGCGTTCTTTATCAAACAACCGTCGCGCCGGGACCGTTCACCATTTCAGACCTGGGTGAAACCTACCAGGGACAGCTGGATGTGGTGGTCGAAGAGGAAGATGGGCGCAAAACCACCTTCCAGGTGGGTTCATCCTCAATCCCCTTCCTGACCCGAAAAGGCCAGGTGCGCTATAAAACATCCATCGGTAAGCCCACCGCTACGGGCCATAACGACATCAATAACCCGCTTTTCTGGACAGGTGAACTCTCGTGGGGCTGGCTGAGTAATGTGTCACTGTATGGCGGCACCCTGCTGACGGCGGATGATTATCAGGCCATGACCACCGGTATCGGCTTCAACCTGGATTCGTTCGGCTCGATCTCTTTTGATGTGACGGGCGCCGAGGCCACGCTCCATCAGGGAAAAAATGAGACACAGCGTGGGTACAGCTATCGCGCCAACTACGCAAAACGTTTTGAGGCGACCGGCAGCCAAATCACCTTCGCAGGTTATCGATTCTCGGATAAAGAATATGTCTCAATGAGTGAATATCTCGCCTCCCGGGACGGAGATACCTCAACGACAAACGAAAAAGAGAGTTATGTTATCTCCTTCAACCAGTACCTTGATTCGCTGGCATTAAATACCTATCTCAACGTCACCCGTAACACCTACTGGGACAACAGCAGCAACACAAACTACTCCTTTTCGCTGAGCCGCAATTTTGATATCGGCAATTTAAGAGGTTTATCCGCATCGCTGGCGCTAAGCCGCGTGCGCTGGGATGACAGCGACGAAAACCAGGTCTATTTCGCCTTCACCCTCCCGCTGGAGCAAAGTCGTAGCATTATGTACAGCTACCAGCGATCGGGCGGCGACAGCGCGTCTCATATGGCTTCTTACTATGACGCCTCCGATCGCAACAATACGTGGAATCTCTCGGCCTCTACGACGGAAGACGATTTGCGCGAAGGCGAACCGTCATTGCGCGGTGGATACCAGCACTATTCTCCTTACGGGCGTCTCAATCTTTCAGGAAGCGTTCAGCCCAACCAATACCGTTCGATCAGCGCGGGCTGGAACGGCTCGATCACCGCCACGCGACATGGCGTAGCCCTGCATGATTACAGCCCGGCCAATAACGCCCGCATGATGATCGATGCCGATGGCGTTGACGGAATTGAGGTCAACAGTTCGCGCACGCGCACTAACGCATTCGGTATTGCTGTCGTTCCCTCACTCAGCAACTACACCACCTCCACGGTGCGCGTTAACAGCAACACGCTGCCTGATGGCGTGGATATAGCAACCTCCGTTATTCGCACCACGCTGACGGAAGGTGCCATTGGTTACAGCAAGCTGAACGCCACCACGGGCTACCAGATTGTCGGCATTATTCGACAGGAAAACGGTCAGTTCCCTCCTTTGGGCGTCAGTATCGTCGACAGCGCTACGGGTAAAGAGGTCGGTCTGGTTGCCGAAGAAGGGTTTGTTTATCTCAGCGGGATTCAGGAAAACAGTACGTTACGTCTCACCTGGTCTGACAAAGCGTGTGAAATCACGCCGCCGAACCAAAGTAACCTTAACGGTGACGCTATATTTTTACCTTGTAAAACAGTGCATTAATTCAGGATGAATAAAATGAACATCACGATGATTTCAAAAGGACTTATCTGTTTCCTTGGCACGTGCAGCTTTGCCTGGGCCACCGTATCGCCCGACAGAACACGCATCATTTTCAACGCCTCAGCAAAAAGCGTGTCGGTCAGACTGATAAACCAGAGTAAAACCGATCCTTATCTGGCTCAGTCGTGGATTGAGGATAAAGCGGGTAAAAAAACGCGCGAGTTTATCTCTCCTGTTCCGCCACTGCTGCGTATCGAGCCGGAGGAACAGGCGCAGGTTCGCCTGATGGCGCAGCAAAACCTCAGCCGACTTCCAGCCGATCGCGAGTCGCTGTTTTATTACAACATGCGGGAGATCCCACCCAAAGCCGAGCAGAAGAACGTGATGCAAATCGCCATGCAAAGCCGCCTTAAACTGTTCTGGCGGCCAAAAGCCATTGAGCTTAAGGAGGGCCAGTTTGTTCCGCTGGATAAAGTGGTTATATCCCGCGCCTCGGGTACGCTGCAGTTTAAAAACAGCAGCCCCTATTACATCACCGTGGGCTATATCGGACTGAACGGTAAAACCTTATTGCCGGGCGCAGAGAGCGTAATGATTGAGCCGTTTGGTCAGGCCAGCCAGTCACTGGCTAAGCTGCCCGCTGAATTTCAAGTCGGGTATATCAGCGATTATGGCGGTCTGGAAATGTTTAAGGTGAGTTGTAACGCGGTGCAACCTGCCTGCCAGAGCAAACCGGTGAATAAGGGATAATGATGAAAAAAATATATCTCGTGGTGATTGCCCTTTTATGTTTGTTCTCATCCTCCGCATGGGCGATGGACTGTTACAAAGATTCATTGGGCGGTCAAAGTCTGGTCACAACAACGCTCCCGACGTTCACGGTCCCAGCCAACGCCCCAGCCGGACAAAAAATTTGGGAAAGCGGCGATTTGCTGGTGACGGTATATTGCGATCACGCCACCCGCGACAGTACAAAACCTGTCTCGCAGGATCCCTGGAGTGAACACGTTTATGCCTATATCCTGGACAGTTTTCATAACACCGATAGCCTGATGACCAACAATCCCTATCTGGCGTTTGGCGTAACCTATAACGGTATTGACTATGACATCCCCGATATCAAAATTGATACGGGAGCCTGCCTTGATAAGCAGGATGATAAGTGGGGTGACTACAAGGAAGCAGCCTGCAATGGCGTCACAATTCAGAAAAACATCACATTTAGCGTGCGCTTTCGTCTCTACGTGAAGCTAAAAGCGATACCAAAAGAGCAGTTTGACTATACCTTTCCCTCCGTCACCGTACTGACGTTTGACGGTTCAGGCGGAATCAACACGCTTCCAAAAGCAAAAAACCTGCATTACGACATTACCGGGCTGTCAAATATTCACTTCCTGGACTGCGGTGTGGATATCCGGATCTACCCTGAAAATCAGATTGTGAATTTTGGCCAGTTTACGGAGAGCGCAGTCAACGCCAACGCCGTCACCTCACCGTTTAGCATTTCGACAATCCGGGATGCCACTGCTGGCTGTTCAGAACAATTTGACGTGACGACCAGCTTTTACACCACCGATACGCTCTACGATAATACGCATCTGGACATGGGAAATGGTTTACTCATGCGTCTCATTGATAAAACCAATGGCGACGTGACGTACAACCAGTATCTTCCTTTTGCAACCTATCACCCTGATGATACGGAGACGACGCTGACGCATGACTATACGGCGGAGCTAACCCGTAAACCTGGTGAAGCCGTTATTCCTGGACCATTCAGTAAAGACATTATTGTCAAAATAAATTATCAATAATTGATCAAAAAGCAGACCAGCATTTTCTTTTGGTCTGCTTATTTAGCCCCTCGCCCTCTTTTTTCTACGTAAGCCATTCACTTCAATAATTAATAAACGCATACTTAAAGAGTCTTTAATTATTTTTTAATCACGTATTGTTACAATTAGTTTTAGAATACAACCGCCTCAAACATCAATATCTCTTAAATATTATTCATAACAAGGATATTTCATGCGAAATATTTCAAAAACACTTTTGGCGGTTGCTTTAGGCTCTTTTATCTCTGGCAATGCACTGGCAAGCGATCAGGGCTCCGGTAAAATCACCTTTAAGGGCGTTATTATTGACGCACCATGCAATATTGCACCAGACAGTATTGATAAAGAGATTGAACTTGGCCAGTTCACCACGGCGGTGATGAATGTGAATAAAAAATCCACGGCGGTACCGGTTGATATCAACCTGGAAAACTGCCAGCTTGACGCTGCAGATGAAACCGCAACACCCGTCACCAAAGTGGACGTAACCTTCAGCAGCACCGCTACCGACGCAACCGATACCAGCCTGATGAGCAACACCTATGCGGGCGGCGCGCAGAACGTGGGCGTTCGTTTACTGGATAATGCAGAGACCCCTATCACGCTTGGTACGGCTCAAACTGTCGATCTTTCTGCGGGTTCAGCGACCCAGACGCTGCACTTCAAAGCGCAGATGGAAGTGGTCGATGGTAAAACAGCAACGGCAGGCCAGGTCGAATCTACCGCGAATTACGTCCTGTTGTATAAATAAGCCCATACCGTTAATTATATTTCGGCTGGCAATATATTTGCCAGCCATTGCCGTAATTTTATTTGAGAGCTGAATGATGAAATACAGTGCATTTTCGATCATCATTGCTGGCTTTCTTACGCCTCTTCCACTGGCCGCCGTTGAATTTAATATTAACGCTATCGATAAAGATCAGCGCGGCAATGTTGATTTATCCCAGTTCAAAGATAAGAACCACGTTGCGCCGGGTCATTATTTCGTTAACGTTGCAATTAATAATACGCCACTCGCTAACGGCTGGCAGTTAGCCTGGTATAAAAAAGACGATACAACGGAAGTCTGCATTCCGTCCGATCTGGCGGACACTTTTGGTCTGGACGATAAATACCGCAGCATGCTGACGGTTAACGCGGGCTGTGTCGACTTTTCCCCACTGCCGCAGGTTCGTTTCGAGTTTATTCAGGCGACGCAAACGCTGGAAGTCACCCTACCTCAGGCCTGGCTACAGTACCGTTCCACCAACTGGATGCCGCCCGCGACCTGGGACAACGGTGTCTCAGGCGTGCTGCTGGATTACAATCTGTTTGCCAGCCGCTATCAGCCAGATGAGGGGTCAAGCAGCGATAACGTCAATACCTACGGGACCGCTGGCGCCAACCTGGGCGCCTGGCGACTGCGGGGAGATTATCAGTACGCCCTTAACCGTACGGATGGGAGGTCGCAGAGCGACGGGCGCCTTTCTCGCGCCTACCTTTTTCGCCCTCTGCCTGCACTTGGCTCAAAGTTCACGCTGGGTGAGTCAGATTTTCAGTCGGATATTTTCGACGGATTTTCCTACACCGGAGCCTCACTTATCAGCGACGAGCGCATGCTCCCCTGGTCTCTGCGCGGCTACGCGCCACAAATTTCTGGTATTGCTCAGACGAATGCCACCGTGACCGTCAGCCAGGCAGACAGAATTATCTATCAAACCAAAGTCCCACCGGGCCCTTTCGTCATCCAGGATATCAACCAGTCCGTACAGGGAACGTTGGACGTCACCGTCGCCGAAGAAGACGGTCATACCAGCACCTTTCAGGTTTCTGCTGCCTCTGTGCCTTTCCTGACGCGACAAGGCCAGGTTCGCTATAAGCTGGCGGGCGGTAAACCCCGTCAGGACAGCTCGCATCAGGTCGAAAGCGAGGCCTTTTTAAGCAGCGAATTCTCCTGGGGCGTACTGTCCCAGACCTCCCTGTACGGCGGGATCCTGAACAGCGGTAATGATTACCGCGCGCTGGCGGCAGGTATCGGGCAGAACATGGATATGCTGGGCGCGCTGTCATTTGATGTCACCCAGGCCAGCAGCCAGCACGAGGGGGAAGCAAAGCAGACGGGATACAGTTACCGCATCAACTACAGCAAGCGTTTCGACACCACCGGGAGTCAGCTCACGCTTGCCAGCTACCGCTACTCCGACAGCCGCTTTCTCAGCTATGCCCGCTTTCTTGAAAAAGACCAGGGTAACGCGGAAACGGAAAAACAGACGCTGAGCATCACTGCCAGCCAGTACATTCCCGCCCTGTCGCTAAACCTTTACTTTGGTCTGCTGCGCCAGACCTGGTGGGACAGAGCCCCCTCCACCACCGGCACACTCACGGCAGGATACAACTTCGACCTTGGTCGCTGGAAAAATCTTGGCGTGACGGCCTCATGGAGCAAAACACATTATCAGGATCAAGGCGATGACACGCAGGTTTACTTCTCTTTAAGCATCCCTCTCGATCCGGATCATCGCCTCAATTACGATCTGAGAAACAGCGACACGACGCGTCAAACGCTCTCCTGGTATGACTCTTCAGACAGTAACAATACCTGGGGGATATCCGCTGGTACCGAGAGCGAAAAAACTGATGCCGGGGCGCAAGTCAGCGCCAATTATCAGCACTATGCCGGGACGGGAGATCTGAACCTGTCCGGAAGCTACAAGGCCCATGACTACCGTTCCGTCAGCGCGAGCTGGAACGGCTCGTTTACCGCAACCGCCCACGGGGCGTCGCTTCATCGCCGGAGCTACGGCAACGAACCGCGCGTGATGGTCAGCACGGAAGGAATCGGCAATATACCGCTGAATATGTCCCGCGATGCCACCAACATGTTTGGTATTGGCGTCCTGCCCGCCTTTTCGAGCTATATGCCCGCCAGCGTACAGGTCAATCTGAATAACCTGCCAGAGGGTGTCGATGTCGATAACCATGTCATTCGCTCCACCTGGACCGAGGGTGCAATCGGTTATCGGCTGATTGCCTCCCGTCAGGGTCAGGATGTTGCCGGGATCGTGCGTACCGCCAGCGGCACGCCGCCTCTCGGCGCCCAGGTGCGTGAGCAGGATTCAGGCAAAGAGGTGGGCATTATCGCCCAGGACGGACATATCTGGCTGGGGGCGGTAAAAGCTGAACAGCACTTTATCGTCACCTGGGGAGACGATCAGCAGTGTCATTTCTCCCTGCCAGCTTCTCTCGACAACACCACGCAGCTGATGCTGCCCTGCCAGTAACTTATCACTATGAAATCATACGTTTATTTAGCAGCACTCCTGTTTTGTGGCTCCGGCGTCTCGCAGGCGGCAATTAACCTGGACAGGACGCGCATCGTCTTTGCCGAAAGAGATAAAGCCAGCAGCCTGACCATTGAAAACCAGAGCAAATCGCTTCCCTACCTTGCCCTCGCCTGGGTGGAGGATCGGGACGGGCGCAAAGAGGACACCCATTTTATGGTCCTGCCGCCTATTCAGCGCATTGAACCCGGCGCCTCGTCACAGGTGCGGATCGTGAAACAGGCCGCGACGCAACAGCTGCCTGAAGATCGGGAAACGCTGTTTTATTTCAATCTGCGTGAAGTGCCGCCCAAAAGCGGGAGCCTGAAAGAGGAGCGCAGCGTCATGCAGGTGGCTATGCAGAGTCGCATAAAGTTGTTCTGGCGGCCGGAAAGCATTCGTAAAAAATCAGGTGAAGAGACGGAAATGCAGCTGTCGGTGACGCTGTCAGGCAAAACCATGCGCCTGAAAAACCCAACGCCCTATTTCATTACGCTGGCGTGGCTGAGCAATAACGGAAAAACCATGATGCCAGGCTTCGACAGCCTGATGATTAGCCCGTTTGCGACCAGTACGCTGACGCTAAGTGAAACAGAAGGAACGGGCTACAGCATAGGTTATATTGATGATTATGGTGCGCTACGCAAGGTCAATTTAACCTGTACCGGGTCAACACCATGCACGCTAACACCGCGCAAGGCAGGGCAAAATGCGACATCTCGCTAAGCTTTTCCTTTTTATGCTGGTGATGTGTCCCCTTAAGCAGGCGCTGGCGCTGAACTGCTACCTTGGCACACAAAATGGTCCGGTGGAGCAAACCAAAACGGTGTCAGAATTCTCAATCCCCAGCACAGCAAAAGTTGGGCAAAAGATTTGGGAATCCAGCGATATCAAAATCCCCGTGTATTGCGACAGAAATACCGCGTCAAATCATGAGAACGAAGACGTCTTCGCCTGGGTGAACCCTTATCCGTCGGTGTCGGATCCTTACTACGAACTCGGTGTAACCTACGAGGGTGCAGATTACGATGCCATCGGGCAAACCTACGGCGTGGATACCCGTCAGTGTCTGGACAACAACAGCCTGAGCAAATACACGGCCGAACAGTTAAAAGCGATGGGCTGGGAGAAATACATCTGTTCGGGGAATGCGTGGGATGTACATACCTCACGAACCTTTGCGGCACGCTTCAGGCTGTACGTTAAGCTCAAAGCGATACCGCCTCAGGGTTACGTCAGCACGCTTGGTGATTACATCGTCGTGCAGTTTGACGGCAAAGGCGGCGTAAATGCGCTTCCTGATGCCAAAAACCTCAAATATCACATTAACGGGCTGGAAAACATCAGGGTACTGGACTGCGGAGCGACGTTCAGTATTTACCCTGAAAATCAGGAGATCGACTTTGGCACCTTCAGCGCACGTGACATCGTCAATCAGGGCACGCGTACGCGAACGTTCTCGGTTAAAACCAGTAAAGTACAGGATGCGCAGTGTTCAGACGGATTTAAGATTGACTCGTCGTTCTATACCGATAGCGAGCTGACGGCCAGTGATACGGCGTTGCTGATTGGTAATGGCCTGAAGCTGCGCATTCTTAACGGCACACAGCCTTACACCTTCAATCAGTATGACGAGTACGCTGATTTTACCGGTTCGGTGCTGCATTTCGAGACCACGTACACCGCTGAGCTTTCACGTGCAGAGGGAAAGGGTATCGATTCTGGCCCTTTTGAAACGGTCGTGCTGTTTAAAATTAACTACCACTAGAGACAAAAAAGCCGGGTTTCCCCGGCTTTCTCATTCGTGCACCGTTCAGCTGGCTTTACGCTCGTGCGCCTGACGGTATTCGATCAGATCTTCAATCGTCACCACCGGCATGTTGTGCAGGCGTGCAAAGGTGATGCACTCTGGTGCGCGCGCCATGGTGCCGTCATCGTTGGTCAGTTCACACAGTACGCCTGCAGGTTTGAAGCCTGCCAGCGTCACCAGATCGATGGTCGCTTCAGTGTGGCCACCACGGGTCAGCACACCGCCCGCCTGCGCACGCAGCGGGAAGACGTGGCCAGGACGGTGCAGGTCGGATGGCTTGGCGTCATCGGCAATTGCTGCACGGACGGTAGTCAGACGGTCAGCCGCGGAGACACCGGTAGTCACGCCATGCGCGGCTTCGATGGTCACGGTAAAGCCGGTACCAAAGGCGCTGGTGTTGTTTTCGACCATCATCGGCAGCTCGAGCTGCTTACGGCGGTCTTCGGTAATACACAGGCATACGATGCCGCTGCCGTGACGGATGGTCAGCGCCATCTGCTCAACGGTCATGTTTTCGGCGGCGAAAATCATGTCGCCTTCGTTTTCACGGTTTTCATCGTCAAGCACCATCACGCCGCGGCCTTCGCGCAGGGCATCCAGTGCATGTTCAACACGTTGAGTTGAAGTGCCAAAAGAGGAAAGTAGCGTCTGATTCATGGTAAAAAAACCTCATTAACATTATGGTTACCAGAATCAGGGCAGTCTTAGGAGCGCCGTATAAGCGGCAAAAAGATAACGTGAGCGGGCCCATGCCCGACTGGATCGTTACTCTCTCCCATCCGGACTTTAACCGTCGGCCCCGGAATTACACCGGATCTGCTGACCTTTGAGAGTTCACCCAAAGCGCTCGCGGGCTTTCAGCATGACGCTGATTTACCGCCGGTGGGGAATTTCGCCCCGCCCTGAGAATAAGCGAGATAACTATAACGCTATTGATTAACCTGGGCAATGCATAAGCTTCAAACAAATCTGCTTTATCCTGGAGCATGACGCGCTACAATGTTCATCAACACCGTCTTATCAAGGGAAGCCACTATGATTGACCCGAAGAAAATTGAGCAAATTGCGCGTCAGGTTCATGAGTCCATGCCAAAAGGCATTCGTGAATTTGGTGATGACGTTGAGAAGAAAATCCGCCAGACGCTGCAGGCGCAGTTGGTTCGCCTTGATTTAGTGAGCCGCGAAGAGTTTGACGTGCAGACACAGGTTCTGCTGCGCACCCGTGAAAAGCTGGCGCTGCTGGAACAGCGTCTTACCGAGCTGGAAAACCGCAATACCCCGGAAGAAGTGAAGCCAGCACCAGCGATACCGCCGGTGGATGACCAGGCCTAAGTGCGGCCTGATGCCCTCACCCCAGCCCTCTCCCACGGGGCTGAGGGTTCCCCAGAAAAATGAAAAGCACGATGAAGTGTGATCTACTGGTTGCGCTAACAAATCAGAAGAGACCTCATCGTGCCTTTACAGACAGTCTGCCAGAAATTTTTCTCCGCGTCTTTACCGGACGTTCACAGCTTCCGGATTAATGTCCTTGTTTCCATGGCCGTTGCCCTCACGCACGGTGCGGATCTGACCCTGACCAGCCTTGGTCGCACTCTTCCCGGCAGGGCGCACGTCAAAAATAAAATTAAACGTGTTGACCGTGCCCTGGGTAATACCGCCCTTCACCGGGATATTCCCCGTATTCAGCATCTGCTCACACATACCATCACCTCCCTTATGCCCTTCTGTGTGATTGCTGTCGACTGGACAGGCTGGCATGACAGGAACTGGTATCTTCTGCGGGCAAGCCTGGTCTGTAATGGTCGCTCACTGCCGCTTATGAGTGAGGTTGTCCCCGCAGAGCTGGCGCAGAACAGCGATGTACAATGCCGCTTCCTTGACCGCCTGCATGATGCCATCCCGAAAGATAAAGCCGTCACCATCATTACGGATGCAGGCTTCAGGACAGACTGGTTCCGGCATGTCAGCCAGCTGGGCTGGAGCTTCACCGGCAGGGTCAGGGGCTGCATCAGCTTCCGGCTGGACGGAGATAAAAAGTGGATGAAAATCAGTGAGCTTGAGGCTACCGGACAACCGGTCTGCGTGGGTTACGGTGTCCTGTCCCGTAAACCACGAACGCCCTGTTACGGCCGGTTCTATCTGCATAAGCGCCCTGACGCAGGGCGTCAGGGAAAAGGGGGGATGCCGAAAACACAGCGGGAACACCGCAGTAGCGCGCGGGAGCCCTGGCTGCTGTTCAGTAATGCAGAGGGACTGGAGCCGCACCAGATAATGGCCCTGTACAGCCGCAGAATGCAGATAGAACAAAACTTCCGGGACGACAAAAGTCCACGCTTCGGGTTCGGTCTGAGGCTGAGCCGGAGTCAGGGAAAAGGGCGACTGGAAGTGCTGAATATGGTCGCGGCAATGGCAAGCCTGGTGATGTGGCTGGCAGGTTACAGGGCAGAAAGGCAGTGTTTACACTGGCACTATCAGGCAAGCAGCATCAGGCACAGACGGGTTCTGTCATACCTGAGTCTGGCAGAAGAAGTCATCCGGCATGAGCCAGGAAAAGTGAGACGGCTGAATATAGTTAACGAGATGAAAAAGCTGGGAAAAGAGTACAGTAATATGGTCATGGTGACATGACCATATTACTGGGGATCCCTCAGCCCACGGGGAGAGGGTGAAATAACGGGCCAACTGGCCCGTTTTTTACTGACTGTCTTTCTGGATCTTTTTGATGATGTTGGTGGTTGAACACCCGTCCTCAAAGTTGAGCACCATCACTTCACCGCCGTTGGCCCAGACCTCTTCGCTGCCCGCGATTTGCTCCGGTTTGTAATCGCCGCCTTTCACCAGCAGGTCAGGCAGAATGCCTGCAATCAGGCGCTGAGGCGTGTCTTCTTCAAACGGCACAACCCAGTCCACCGCTTCCAGCGCACCCAGCACAATCATACGCTGCTCCAGCGGATTCACCGGACGCGTTTCGCCCTTCAGACGTTTGGTCGAGGCATCGCTGTTCACCGCCACAATCAGACGATCGCCCAGCTTGCGTGCATTCGCCAGATAAGAGACATGGCCCGCGTGCAGAATGTCGAATACGCCGTTGGTCATCACCACTTTCTCACCGCGTTTACGCGCGGCGGCAACGGCCACTTTCAGCTCTTCTTCCGTCATGACGCCAAAACCGGTATCGGCGCGGCCGCGCACGGCGTTTTCCAGTTCGATTGGCGAAACGGTAGAGGTCCCGAGTTTACCGACAACCACGCCCGCCGCGGCGTTCGCAAAGTAGCACGCTTCTTCGAGGGAGTTACCCGCCGCCAGCGTTGCCGCCAGCACGCCAATCACCGTATCACCGGCACCGGTCACGTCATAGACTTCCTGCGCCTGGGTTGGCATATGCAGCGGCGCCTTGCCCGGCTGCAGCAGCGTCATCCCCTGCTCGGAGCGGGTCACCAGCAGTGCAGACAGCTCGAAGTCAGCGATGATCTTCATGCCGCGCTCGACGATCTCCGCTTCCGACTTGCACTTGCCCGCCACCGCTTCAAACTCAGAGAGATTTGGCGTCAGCAGCGTTGCGCCGCGATAGCGCTCAAAGTCAGTGCCTTTCGGATCGATCAGTACCGGCACATTGGCTTTACGCGCCAGCTGGATCATCTGTTGTACGCTTGCCAGTGCCCCTTTGGCGTAATCAGACAGTACCAGTGCGCCGATATTGCCCAGCGCCTGATTAATGCGCTCGTGCAGCGGCTCAGGATCCACACCCTCAAACCCTTCTTCAAAGTCGAGGCGGATCAGCTGCTGGTTACGCGACAACACGCGCAGCTTGGTAATGGTCGGGTGCGTCGGAACAGAAACGAAATCGCACTTCACGTTCACGTCCGCCAGCGACTTGCTCAGCGCACGCGCCGCATCGTCGATACCGGTGAGGCCCACCAGACGCGAATGCGCGCCCAGAGAAGCAATGTTCATCGCCACGTTTGCCGCGCCGCCAGGACGCTCTTCAATGGTATCGACCTTAACGACCGGCACCGGTGCTTCCGGGGAGATACGGCTGGTCGGCCCATACCAGTAGCGATCAAGCATTACATCGCCGACAACCATAACTCCAGCACGTTCAAACTCTGGCAGTGTTACTTTCATTCCTGACTCCAGAAAGATTCACAATTTGCGCGCGATGATATCACACTTGTTTTGTTACGCACGGTTCCACCAGCCACTTCTGCCAGCTCGCTTTCACCTGGTCGCGTTCACGGGTAAAGCAGTCGAGCGCCACGTGGCCCGGCTGTTCCTGCAAGGCGAGGTGGTGCAACTCATCGCGCAGCGTGGTGTAGGCGCGGGTTAAAGCCTGCGCCTCCTGCTCATCCATGATGTCGTTTTGCGCAAGCAGCTCCAGAATGCGCACATTATCCGACCAGCGGGTCAGCTTCGGCTTGTCATGCGCGTGCAGGAGCACCAGATACTGGGTGATAAACTCAATGTCGGTAATGCCACCCTCATCGGCTTTAATATCAAACCGATCGCGGTGTTTATTGCCCAGATGCGCACGCATTTTTTCACGCATTTCGCGCACTTCGGTCTGCAACTTACTGCCCTCACGCGGGGTGGTCATCACCGCTTTACGAATGGCATCAAACTGCGTTTTTAACTGCGGATCGCCATACACCACGCGGGCACGCACCAGCGCCTGATGCTCCCACGTCCAGGCTTCGTTTTTCTGATAATCGGCGAAGGATTCCGTTGAGGTCACCAGCATGCCAGCCGCGCCGGACGGACGCAGACGGGCATCCACTTCGTACAGAATGCCCGATGACGTGCGGGTGCTGAACAGGTGCATAATGCGCTGGGCCAGACGCAGATAGAACTGGCGTCCGTCAATTTCTCGCTCGCCGTCGGTCATCACGTCTGCCGGGCAGTCGTGCAGGAAGATTAAATCCAGATCGGAGCTGTATCCCAGCTCCCACCCGCCGAGCTTGCCGTAGCCCACCACGGCAAAACCGCGGCCTTCTCGTTCAGCAAGATGTTTTGGCTGACCGTAACGCGCCACCATCTGGATCCACGCCTGATGCACCACCGCATCGATGATCGCTTCCGCAAGCCAGGTTAAGTGATCGCTCACTTTCATCACCGGCAGCGTTTCGGCAATATCCGCCGCCGCGACGCGCAGCATCTGGGCCTGTTTGAACTGGCGCAGCGCTTCCAACTGCTGCTCTTCATCTTCTTCCGGAACGCGTAGCAGATACTGGCGCAACTCATCGCGGTAGGCATCGGTCGCCGTCGGCTGATAGAGGGTATTAGGATCGAGCAGTTCATCCAGCAGCAGCGGGTAACGCGCCAGCTTGTTGGCCACCATCGGTGACGCCGCGCAGAGCGTAATCAGGTGCT
The DNA here is from genome assembly GCF_050031595.1 of Enterobacter cloacae complex sp. 309I3. Classification (NCBI taxonomy): domain Bacteria; kingdom Pseudomonadati; phylum Pseudomonadota; class Gammaproteobacteria; order Enterobacterales; family Enterobacteriaceae; genus Enterobacter; species Enterobacter cloacae complex sp. 309I3. Next base: position 4,189,999 of record NZ_JBLGWI010000001.1, read on the forward strand.
TCAGCGCGCCCGGGAATTCGCTCAGCAGTTCAAGATAGGTGGTACGCGTAATGATGCCGCTCAGCAGCGGCATCATGCGGGAAAGCGGCACCGGGGCGTCGGCACGGGAACAGACATCGCTCAGCAGGTGCGGCATCAGGTGATCCAGCACCTGACGACCACGCGGACCTATGGCACGCTTGTTGAGTTCAAGGCGGAAATCGGCAATCAGCGCCACCACCCGATGGCGATCGTCGTCGCTCAGGTGCGCCAGCACGGGAGTGGTGTCATCTTCCTGCAGGGCATCCTGCCACAGTTCACGCCAGTGTTCAGAGAGCGTATCGTCCTGCGATTCGCTTTCATCATCGCCAATCAGCTCGTTAAAGATACGGCGCACGCCTGCCATATGCGCCTCCAGCCGTTCGGTCAATGCGGCCCAGTCGTCCACGCGCATGCCCCAGGCCAGACGTGCCCGGTTCAGGTCATCCCCCGGCAGGGTCTGGGTTTGCTCGTCATTGATGCTTTGCAGGAGATTTTCCAGACGACGCAGGAACAGGTATGCCTCACGCAGGGTTTGCGCGTCCCCCTCTGGCAGGAGATGGAGTTGCTCAATCGCCGACAGCGTCGGGAGCAACGAGCGGGATTGCAACGACGGCTCGCGACCACCGCGGATAAGCTGGAAGACCTGGACAATAAACTCGATTTCACGAATGCCACCCGCGCCGAGCTTAATGTTATCTTTCAGCCCACGACGGCGTACCTCACGGGCGATCATCCCTTTCATGTTACGCAGGGACTGGATCACGCTGAAGTCGATATAGCGACGGAACACAAACGGGCGCAGCATGGCGCGTAGCTCGTTGGCGTAAGCGTCGTCGCTGTCACCCATGATCCGCGCTTTGACCATCGCGTAACGCTCCCAGTCGCGCCCCTGCTCCTGGTAGTAATCTTCCAGCGCCGCAAAGCTCAGCACCAGCGGGCCGCTGTCGCCGAACGGACGCAGACGCATATCCACGCGATAGACAAAACCGTCCTGCGTCGGCTGATCCAGCGCCTTGATCAGACGCTGGCCAAGACGGGTGAAGAACTGGGCATTGTCCAGTTCACGACGGCCTCCGCGCGTGGAGCCGTTCTCCGGCCAGGCAAAAATCAGGTCGATATCGGAGGAGAAGTTCAGCTCGCAGCCGCCCAGCTTGCCCATCCCCAGAATCAACAGCGGCTGAGGAACCCCTTCCTCGCTGCACGGCGTGCCCCACTCTTTACAGCAGGCGGCGTAAAGCCAGTCTCGCGCAGCGACAATCAGCGTCTGCGCCAGCTCGCTCAACTGCTGCAGCGTGCTCTCTTCGCTGACCAGCTCAAGCGCCTGCGCCCAGGCAATGCGCACCATCACCCGGCGGCGAAACTGGCGCAAAACGCGCATCAGCGTGGCTTCATCCGCCACCTCAGCCAGCGCGCTTTGCAGCCAGCCTGCATAATGCCGCCACTCGTCAGCCTGCGGCGGGGCGTTTTCAAGCTCCACCAGCCAGTCCGGGTTAGCAGTAATACTTTCCTGCACAAAATCACTGAACGTGAGCACGCGCTTTGCCTGCTCGCTTAACGATGACGCCGGTAATGACTCAGGCAGACGTTCGCAAACGGTCTGCCACTGCTGCTGTAACTGCGAAGAAAGCGGCATTATAGGGGTTCCTTGCCAGAGTTAACGTTTTCCGCTGTGCAGCCAGAATGGCTCCTGCGAAATGGCCTCGTTGCGGAAATGCTCAATCTCAATATGCTGACGGGTTTCGATGGCATGTTTCAGCCCCTGCCAGTTTTCCAGCCATGCCTGCGTTTTGACGTCATCATAGGCACCCGACAGCAGTAGCATGCAGTCGATGTTGCGCGTCAGACGGATCAGCTGGTCGCCGTACTGGTCACCCAGCGGATAAGCAAAGGTGGTTTTCAGCTCTGCGGCATGGCGGGAGAGGTGGATATCCGCGAAACGTTTGAAGTTTTCTGCGATTTTTGTCTGGGCTTTCGCGTCCAGGAAAGTGCGCCAGCCGCGCGTCACCAGAAACTCGGTCAGCGCCAGTTTGGCGGCCGCGGTTTGCGGGCTGTAGATCGCCGTTTGCGCAGACACATCAGAGAGCATCAGCGTTTCAGTTTGCGTCAGCAGATCGCGTAAGTGAGCACTTGCTTTGCGAGGCACGATGCCGCCAAACAGCATCAGAGTATGACGAACCAGACCGATGGCGGCCAGGACGTGGGCTTTTGCGTTTTTCACATTACGCACCCAGAGCTCTTCGTGGTACTGCCACTGCGAAAGCGCCAGCTCCAGAGCCGCCTCCATGCCCTGCTCAACGCTGGCTTTTGGGGCTACGCGTAACACAGGGGGCTCTTTCAGCGCCCGTGGCGCATTCCCGGCGGCAAGATGATAGCCGCGGGCGGCTTTGCTAAGGCTGCCCTGACGCAAGCCTGACTGACTCACTAGCTTACGCGCCAGCTTCAGCACATCGTTCGTCTCGCCTTCCAGCAGTTCAAGCTCCAGTTCGCAAATTGGCTCCTGGTATTCCCCCGCTTTCACCTCGCCCAAATCAAGGGCGATTTCAATGCGGCTTTTGCCTTCCGTTACCAGCCATTTCTCGCGCCAGAAATCGGTGCTGAACAGCGGCTGCACCTCAGCTGCCAGGGTGGATGGCAGTTCGCCGTTTGGCCACACTTCTGCCGGAAAACGTTCCAGCTCAAGTTCTGGCTGATTGATGTCGATATTGTATTCGGGGCGCTGATGCAAACCGCCCACAACGCGGCCGGCGATTTTCATCGTCATCTCGTAGCGCCCGTTCGCGCCGCGGATGCGCAAGCCCATATCATGACGACGCAGCCAGTTGTCCGGCGTTTCGTAATAGATATTGAGCAGCTGTACGGGTTCATGGTGTTCGCCGGACAGCGTTTGCAGATGCTGGCGGAGCGCGTCAACGCTGTCTTTTTCGACGATAAACTTTAATTCGATCTCTTGTGCCATAGCCTTGTACTTTTGCGTGCGTCACAGACGCGTCGATGAAGGCGAACTTCCTCGCCATTTGTTTGTCAGTACATAGTATTTTGCGCCAAATTGCCACGCAATGAGCAATTTGACGGGCGTAAAAAGTTTGCAGCGGCGGCGATCGGGACACAGATGATTCTGATTGATGACGAATCCTTTGCGTAGAGACACTGATGCCACTACTATCGTTCCACTATTTATGAAAATAACGACTGATATGCTTAAATTACGCCTGATTGGACTTACTTTACTCGCTTTTAGCGCCGCGACTGCGGTCCACGCTGAAGAAAAGCGTTACGTTTCTGACGAACTGAACACCTGGGTACGTAGCGGCCCCGGAGATAATTATCGCCTCGTGGGTACGGTAAATGCCGGCGAGGAAGTCACCCTGTTACAGACCAACACCGAGACCAATTATGGTCAGGTTCGCGACAGTTCCGGCCGTACCTCCTGGATCCCCCTGAAAGAGCTGAGCACCGTGCCAAGCCTGCGCACCCGCGTGCCGGATCTGGAAAACCAGGTGAAAACCCTCACCGACAAGCTGAACAACATTGACGGTACCTGGAACCAGCGCACCGCTGAAATGCAGCAGAAAGTCGCGCAGAGCGACAGCGTGATTAACGGTCTGAAAGAAGAGAACCAGAAACTGAAAAATGAGCTGATTGTGGCGCAGAAGAAGGTGAATGCCGCTAATCTGCAGCTCGATGACAAACAGCGCACCATCATCATGCAGTGGTTTATGTATGGCGGCGGCGTGCTGGGTGTCGGCCTGGTGCTGGGTCTTGTTCTGCCACACCTGATCCCAAGCCGTAAACGTAAAGACCGCTGGATGAACTAATTCGTCTTCTCTGCCAGACTTACGTATTATCTTGCCAAAAGAGAAAACGGGAGTGTAGGGCGTGAAGAGTTATCTGGTCGGTGGTGCGGTACGTGATGCGTTGTTAGGTCTGCCGGTCAAAGACAAAGACTGGGTGGTGGTAGGCGCCACCCCCGAAGAGATGCTTAACGCGGGCTACCAGCAGGTAGGCCGCGATTTTCCCGTGTTCCTCCATCCGCAAAGCCGGGAAGAGTACGCCCTGGCTCGTACGGAGCGTAAATCCGGTTCCGGCTATACTGGCTTCACTTGCTATGCCGCGCCCGACGTCACGCTGGAGCAGGATCTCCTGCGTCGCGATCTCACCATCAACGCGCTGGCGCAGGACGAGAACGGCCAGATCGTTGATGCTTATGGCGGCCAGGACGATCTGCGCAACCGTCTTTTACGTCACGTCTCCCCGGCGTTTTCGGAAGATCCGCTCCGGGTGCTGCGCGTGGCGCGCTTTGCCGCACGTTACGCCCATCTCAGTTTCCGTATTGCCGATGAGACGATGGCGCTGATGACCGCCATGACCAAGGCGGGTGAGCTTGAACACCTGACGCCAGAGCGCGTCTGGAAAGAGACGGAAAACGCCCTCACCACCCGCAATCCACAGGTCTTTTTCCAGGTGCTGCGCGACTGCGGCGCCCTGAAGGTGCTGTTCCCGGAGATAGACGCGTTGTTTGGTGTGCCTGCCCCGGCGAAATGGCACCCGGAAATCGACACTGGCGTGCACACCCTGATGACGCTCAGTATGGCGGCCATGCTCAGCCCGGAGGTGGAGGTGCGCTTCTCGACGCTGTGCCACGATCTCGGTAAAGGCTTAACGCCAAAAGAATTCTGGCCTCGCCACCACGGGCACGGCCCGGCTGGGGTGAAGCTGGTTGAGGGGCTGTGCCAGCGCCTGCGGGTGCCGAACGAGATCCGCGATCTGGCGAAACTGGTGGCCGAATTCCACGACCTTATCCACACCTTCCCGATCCTGAAACCGGCCACCATCGTTAAGCTTTTCGATAACATCGATGCCTGGCGTAAACCCCAGCGCGTCGAGCAGATCGCGCTCACCAGCGAGGCTGACGTGCGCGGACGCACCGGGTTCGAAGCGTGCGACTATCCGCAGGGGCGCTTGCTGCGCGCCGCGTGGGAGGTGGCCAAAGCCGTGCCAACAAAAGAGGTCGTCGAAGCAGGATTTAAAGGCCCGGAAATTCGCGAAGAGCTGACGAAACGGCGGATTCAGGCGGTTTCAGAGTGGAAGGAAAAGCATTGCCCTCAGCCAAAAGACTGAGGGCAGCAGGTCAGAAGAAGACCACGTAAACCGCAGCCGCGACGATAAAGCGGTAGATCGCGAACGGAATAAACGAGATACGCTTAATCAGCTGCAGGAAGGTTTTAATGGCAATCAGCGCCACGATAAAGGCGGTGATAAAGCCCACGGCGAACATCGGAATATCACCCGTGGTGAGAAAACCAATGCTTTTGTAGAGGTCCAGCGCGGTGGCGCCCATCATCATCGGCACCGCCAGCAGGAACGAGAACTCAGATGCCGCGTAACGGCTTACCCCCATCAGCATCCCGCCGGAAATCGTTGCTCCTGACCGGGAGAAGCCCGGCCACAGCGCCAGACACTGGAAACAGCCAATGATAAAGGCCTGGCGATACGTCATATCGTCCAGACCTTCTGCGCGCGGCGTTTTTGGCTTCAGCACTTCCGCCGCAATCAGCAGGAAACCACCGACCACCAGCGCGTACATCACGTTAATCGGGTTAAACAGCGATTTGATGGTGTCGTGGAAAACCAGCCCCAGCACCACCGCCGGGATCATCCCGAGCAGGATATGAATCAGCGTCAGGCGGCCCTTGCTCTCTCCTTCACGCTGTGGCAAACGCCCGAAGTGGATGCCGATCAGCCCAAACAGACGACGCCAGAACATCACGACCACAGCCAGAATGGAACCCAACTGAATGACCACCTCGAACGTCTTTGCGGTATCGCCTTCAAAGCCCAGCAGGTGGCCAACAATAATCATATGGCCCGTACTGGAAACCGGCAAAAACTCCGTCAATCCTTCGACCACACCCAGAATTGCCGCCACCAGCAGCGAGTGCATATCGCTCATCTATAAACCCCTAAAAAAATATAAAAAAAACGGTCGCCCCAACAGCTACCGTGAAAGATACAGCTTTAAGACCGATATAACCTAAAATGGTTTAGCTATTATGACGTTAAATCTTTCCTTTCAGATTTGTGCCACGCTCGATGATGACCCCCACATTGGCGGCACGCGCCACCGCGCCCGGCTTACTCAGCTTAATGCGCACCCACGGCGAGTTGAATTTGGTCAGCAGTAACTCTGCCACCTCTTCTGCCACGCGCTCCACCAGCGCAAAACGCTGCCCTTCAACGTGGGCGATGACCGTTTCACTGATGTCGGCATAGCTCAGACAGTCATTCACGTCATCACTTTTTGCCGACTTGCGGTTATCCCAGCCCATTTCGATATCGAACACCAGCTTCTGCTCGATGGTCTGTTCCCAGTCGTAAACACCAATAGTGGTGATTACCGAAAGTTGCTCTATAAATACAATATCCATCACGACCTGCCTGCTTTTTGGCTAAACCGGATACCACTTCCGGTGAATTATGCGTATTATCCACAGATGCTGAGAATACAGATACATTTTCAAAACGGAACAGCGTTATGAGTGCAATCGCGCCTGGAATGATTCTCCTCGCCTACCTTTGCGGCTCAATCTCCAGCGCCATTCTGGTCTGCCGCATTGCCGGGTTACCTGACCCGCGCGAAAGTGGCTCCGGGAATCCGGGAGCGACCAATGTACTACGAATTGGCGGCAAGGGAGCAGCCGTAGCGGTTTTGATTTTTGACGTTCTGAAAGGGATGTTACCCGTCTGGGGCGCGTATGCGCTGGGCGTGACCCCGTTCTGGCTGGGGCTTATTGCCATCGCCGCCTGTGTCGGCCACATCTGGCCCGTATTCTTCGGTTTTAAAGGTGGCAAAGGCGTCGCGACGGCCTTTGGTGCCATCGCGCCCATCGGCTGGGATCTCACCGGCGTAATGGCAGGCACCTGGCTGCTGACTATTCTTCTGAGCGGCTATTCGTCGCTGGGCGCCATCGTCAGCGCGCTGATTGCCCCGTTCTATGTCTGGTGGTTTAAACCCCAGTTCACCTTCCCGGTGTCGATGCTCTCCTGCCTTATCCTGCTGCGTCATCACGATAATATTCAGCGTCTGTGGCGACGTCAGGAGACGAAAATCTGGGCGCGGTTAAAGCGGAAGAAGAGAGAGACGCGGTAGGGTTTTATTTACTTTTAGTGGAATTGTTCCGTTCACTTTATGACCAACAGAATATGACGTTCCGGAACCCGTGAACGTGATAAGGGGGCCACCGCGGCCCCCTTATCAATCCCCGCGGCCCCGCGACGAAATCGGTGCTTCGCACTGCGCTCACCTCACGACCCGCTGCCTGCGGTCGGCTCAACTCGACATCCTGTCTCGATTCGCCTCTGGCCGCCATCCCTGGCGTCCAGCCCTTGTCATCCGGTCTCCGGTTCGCCGATTTCAGCGGGGACTCAACACCCGTGCCACATTCAAACTGCTGAGAAGGTTGAGGAAACGCCTGATCCGGCTGAAAATCGCTGAGGCGTTGACCGCAGGCCGGGGCGAGGCGCATGGATGCGCCAAGAGGGCGTGACCTACATGGATGTAGGATCACGCCCGACCCGATAGCCGGAGGGAATAAGCCGAAGGGACCGCGCAGCGGCGATTTTCTTTGCCGGGAGCCGGGATTGTTAAGGGGGCGGCGGGAGCCCCCTTAACACGTTCACCGCAGCGGGATACCCATAAAGCAGAAAAGCCATAGTGAACGGAACCCTTCCACCACAGCCCCAAAATACAGGCCCCCATCCATAAGCGACTCATATGACAGCCTTCATTTCCGCCAGGGCATACTGAAACGTATCTCCCGGGCGCACGAATGGAAGCACCATGTTAGCAACTCAGGTCACTGATAGTTCGTACAAAGGCTGGCAGGCCTCGCTTGACCTGCGGTTTTGCCATACGCCTGAGAAAACCCTCCTCCATGCCGCGCACCACGTCGGGCCGCTCACGGTACAGCGTCCGTTCTACCCCGAAGGGGAAACCTGCCACCTTTATCTGCTGCACCCGCCGGGCGGTGTGGTGGGCGGTGACAGGCTGGATATTACCGTAAGTCTGGACGCCAATAGCCACGCGCTTATCACCATGCCCGGCGCCAGTAAGTTCTATCGCAGCAGCGGCCCACAGGCCCGCCTTAACCAGCACTTTTATCTCAATGAGGCATCCACGCTGGAGTGGCTGCCGCAGGACACCATTATCTTTCCCGGCGCCAATGCCGCGCTGCGCTCCGTCTTCCACCTGAAGGCCTCCAGCACGCTGCTGGCGTGGGAGCTGTACTGTCTGGGTCGCCCGGTGATCGGCGAGACCTTCAGCCACGGCACGCTGGAGAGCCGCCTTGAGGTCTGGGTGGATGACGAGCCACGTCTGATTGAGCGTCAGCATCTCAGCGACGGCGATCTTACCCCTGTTGCCGGGCATCCGTGGCTCGGCACGCTGCTGTTCTATCCGGCCGGAGAAATGCACCTCGACACGGCGCGTGAGCTGCTCGCACCACTGAATACCTTTGCCGGGGCGACGCTCACTGACGATCTGCTGTCGGTGCGTTTTCTCTCCCACGACAATCTGATTTGCCAGCGGGTGATGCGCGATATCTGGCAGTCGCTTCGCCCGCTTCTCACCACCAAAACCGCCTGTTCGCCGCGTATCTGGCAGACATAAGAGAAACGTTATGGAACTGACCCCCAGAGAAAAAGACAAGCTGTTGCTGTTCACCGCCGCGCTGGTTGCCGAACGCCGCCTTGCGCGCGGGGTAAAGCTCAATTACCCGGAATCGGTCGCGCTGATCAGCGCCTTCATTATGGAAGGCGCGCGCGATGGCGAAACCGTCGCCTCGCTGATGGAAGCGGGCCGTCACGTCCTGACGCGTGACCAGGTGATGGAAGGCGTACCGGAGATGATCCCGGATATTCAGGTGGAAGCCACCTTCCCGGACGGGTCAAAACTCGTCACCGTGCATAACCCGATCGTGTAAGGAGCGCGTGATGATCCCAGGCGAATACCAGATCCAGTCCGGCAATATTGCCCTCAACGTCGGGCGAGAAACCCGGCATATCATCGTCGAAAACCACGGCGACCGACCTATCCAGGTAGGGTCGCACTATCACTTTTACGAGGTGAATCCGGCGCTGAAATTTGACCGGGAAGCCACCCGGGGCTTTCGACTGAATATCCCGGCAGGCACCGCGGTGCGGTTCGAACCCGGCCAGAAGCGCGAAGTGACGCTGGTGAAGGTCACCGGGGCGCAGCGCATTTTCGGTTTCCGGGGTGACGTGATGGGAGAAGTGAAAAATGGCTGAGATTTCGCGCCAGGCTTATGCCGATATGTTCGGCCCCACCACCGGCGATAAAGTGCGTTTAGCCGACAGCGAGCTGTGGATCGAAGTCGAAAACGATCTCACCGTCTACGGCGAAGAGGTCAAATTCGGCGGCGGGAAAGTGATCCGCGACGGTATGGGCCAGGGGCAGATGACCGCGGATGACTGCGTGGATCTGGTGCTGACTAACGCTTTGATTGTCGATCACTGGGGGATCGTGAAAGCGGATATCGGCGTGAAGAACGGGCGGATCTTTGCCGTTGGCAAAGCCGGTAACCCGGACATTCAGCCCGGGGTGACGATCCCGATCGGTGCCGCCACGGAAGCGATCGCCGCCGAAGGGAAGATCGTTACCGCTGGCGGGATCGACACTCATATCCACTGGATCTGCCCGCAGCAGGCCGAAGAGGCGCTGGTTTCCGGCGTCACGACGATGATCGGCGGCGGTACAGGTCCCGCGGCAGGGACCAACGCCACCACCTGCACGCCGGGGCCGTGGTATATCGCCCGCATGCTGCAGGCTGCCGATACCCTGCCAGTGAATATTGGCCTGCTGGGTAAAGGCAACGGTTCTAACCCGGATGCCCTGCGCGAGCAGATAGCCGCCGGGGCCATCGGGCTGAAGATCCACGAAGACTGGGGCGCAACGCCTGCAGCCATCAACTGCTCGCTGGAGGTGGCGGAAGAGATGGATATTCAGGTGGCGCTGCACAGCGACACGCTGAACGAATCCGGTTTCGTCGAAGACACGCTGGCGGCCATCGGCGGGCGCACCATCCATACCTTCCACACGGAAGGGGCCGGTGGCGGCCACGCGCCGGATATTATTACCGCCTGTGCGCACCCGAATATTCTGCCCTCCTCCACCAACCCGACCCTGCCCTATACGGTCAATACCATCGATGAACATCTCGATATGCTGATGGTCTGCCACCACCTCGACCCGGATATCGCCGAGGATGTGGCTTTTGCCGAATCGCGTATTCGCCGGGAAACCATCGCTGCGGAAGATGTGCTGCACGATATCGGCGCATTCTCGCTGACCTCCTCTGATTCCCAGGCGATGGGCCGCGTGGGCGAAGTGATTCTCCGCACCTGGCAGGTGGCGCACCGCATGAAGGTGCAGCGCGGCGCACTGCCGGAAGAGACTGGCGATAACGACAACTTTCGCGTGAAGCGCTACATCGCCAAATACACCATTAACCCGGCGCTGACGCACGGTATCGCCCATGAAGTGGGCTCCATCGAAGCGGGCAAGCTGGCGGATTTAGTGGTCTGGTCCCCGGCGTTCTTTGGCGTGAAACCCGCCACCATCGTCAAGGGTGGGATGATCGCCTGCGCTCCGATGGGGGATATCAACGCCTCTATCCCCACGCCGCAACCGGTCCATTACCGTCCGATGTTTGGCGCACTGGGTGCCGCACGTCACGCCACCCGGCTGACGTTTGTCTCGCAGGCTGCGGCCGCGCAGGGGATAGCGCAACAGCTCAACCTGCAGAGCGCCACGGCGGTGGTCAAAGGCTGCCGCACGGTGAAAAAGGCCGACATGATCCACAACGGCCTGCAGCCAAATATCACCGTCGATTCGCAAACCTATGAAGTGCGCGTCGACGGCGAACTGATAACCAGCGAACCGGCTGACGTTCTGCCGATGGCGCAACGCTATTTCCTGTTTTGAGGAGTGATGATGATCTATTTAACCCAACGCCTGGACCATGCGCATCCGATTACCGCCAGCGTCACGCTGCCGATTGACGTGCGGGTGAAAAGCCGCGCCCGCGTGGCGCTGAATGACGGGCGCGAAGCCGGGCTCATGCTGCCGCGCGGTTTACTGTTGCGCGGCGGCGACCTGCTCTGTAACGAAGACGGCAGCGAAGTCATCGAAGTGATTGCCGCCCCGGAGTCCGTCTCCGTGGTGCGCTGCGACGATCCGTTCCTCCTCGCCCGCGCCTGCTATCACCTGGGCAACCGCCACGTGCCGCTGCAAATCATGCCCGGCGAGTTGCGCTATCACCACGATCACGTCCTCGACGACATGCTGCGCCAGTTTGGGCTGGCGGTCACCTTCGCCAGCCTGCCGTTTGAACCTGAAGCGGGGGCCTACACCAGCGAGGCCCACAGCCATAGCCACTCTCACGCTCATTCACATTAAGGATTAATCATGCGTAAGTATTTACCCCTGTTACTGCTGGCCTTTTCCCTGCCTGCGCTGGCACATCCGGGACACGGTGCCGACAGCTTCCATGCTGGTTTTTTCCACCCGCTGACCGGACTTGATCACCTGCTGATGCTCGCCGGTGCGGGCGTGCTCTCCGCGCTGAGCGGCCGCAAGCTGCTGCTGCCTTTTGCCACTCTCGGGATGATGCTTGTCGGTGCCATTGCGGGCAGCCTGCTCGGCGGCTTTAGCGGCATGGAGATGCTGATTATCGCCTCGCTGGGCGTCAGCGGCGTGATGATGTTTAAAACTGAAAATCGTCTGCTGCTGGCGGTGCCTGCCCTGGCGATGTTCCACGGCTGGGCGCACGGGGTGGAGATGTCCGGTCACAGCTTCTGGCTCTTCACCAGCGGCTTTATGCTGGCCAGCGCCACGGTGCTGTGCGCCAGCTTCGCCGCCGGGTTACTGCTGCGCCGTCACGACGGACTGCGTAAAACCTTTGGCGGTGGGCTTATCGTCTCTGCCCTGCTGGCGCTGATGAGCTGATGGAGCTCGCCCGCCAGCGGCTGCGTCTGATGCAGCTCTCCAGTAGCAGCCTGCCGGTCGGGTCGTTTACCTGGTCGCAGGGGCTGGAGTGGGCCGTCGAGACAGGCTGGGTTACCGACGCAGAGGCGTTCAAAAACTGGCAAATCCTGCAGATGGAGCAGAGCTTTTTCTGCGTCGACCTGCCGCTATTTGCCCGGCTCTACCGGGCCTGTGAACAGGGCGATCTGGCGGCAGCAAAACGCTGGACGTCATACCTGCTCGCCTGTCGGGAAACCCGTGAACTGCGGGAAGAAGAACGCAATCGCGGCGCCGCCTTTACGCGGCTCATCAAAAGCTGGGAGCCGGACTGCCCGCCCCCCTGGCAGCCGCTGTTTATGCAAAGCCAGCTCAGCGGCATGGCGTGGCTTGGCGTGCGTTGGGGTATTAGTGCGCACGAGCTGGCCCTGAGTCTGGGCTACAGCTGGATTGAGAGCGCGGTAATGGCCGGCGTCAAGCTGGTACCGTTTGGGCAACAGGCCGCACAACAGCTGATTATCGAACTCAGCGACCATTTTGCCGCCGGGTTTGAACAGGCATTTTTACGTGACGATGAGGCACTGGGCGCGGCGACGCCGCTTTCCGCCATCGCCTCTGCCCGCCACGAAACACAATATTCACGGTTATTCCGTTCCTGAGGATGCAACATGGCTGATTACAAACATCCCCTGCGCGTTGGCGTGGGCGGCCCGGTCGGTTCGGGCAAAACCGCGCTACTGGAAGCGCTCTGCAAGGCGATGCGCGACACGTATCATCTGGCGGTTGTGACGAACGATATCTACACCAAAGAGGATCAACGCATTCTGACCGAAGCGGGCGCGCTTGAGCCGGAGCGCATTGTGGGCGTAGAGACGGGCGGCTGCCCGCACACGGCCATTCGCGAAGATGCCTCGATGAACCTGGCCGCGGTGGAAGCGCTCAGCGAGAAGTTCGGCAATCTGGATCTGATCTTCGTCGAAAGCGGCGGCGATAACCTGAGCGCCACCTTCAGCCCGGAGCTGGCGGATCTGACGATCTACGTGATCGACGTCGCCGAAGGGGAGAAGATCCCGCGCAAGGGCGGGCCAGGGATCACCAAATCCGATTTTCTGGTGATCAACAAAACCGATCTCGCGCCGTACGTGGGTGCCTCGCTGGAGGTGATGGCGCGCGACACCAACCGCATGCGCGGCGAGCGTCCGTGGACCTTTACCAACCTGAAGGCGGGTGACGGCCTGGCAACGATTATTGCGTTTCTGGAAGAGAAAGGGATGCTGCGGATCTGAAAAAAGCCTGGCGCAATGCCAGGCCGTGAGGGTTATTTACAGCTGTTACTGGAAGAACCCTGCTCGCGCCACGCGCCCCACTGACCGCCGGTTCCCGGGGTTTCCTGACCCGGGTTGACATACCACTGGTTGAACCAAATTTTACCGTTGTAAGAGACTTTGGTGCATTTGGTCGGGTAAGCGATTTTGGCGTTATAGGCCGGTGCGGCAGGTTTTACCGGCGTATCGTCTTTTGCCGGGGTGTCGTCTTTCTCGGGTACCGCAGGCTTAGTGACCTTAATGGTCATGCTGTCCGTCGCGGTCCGGCCATCCGCGCCGGTTGTGGTCAGCGTGAAGACCGCTTCTCCCTCGCTGTTGGCAGGAATAACGGCATAGGCATGCGCGCTATCCACGCTCTTCACCAGCGTGCCGTTCAGGTTCGCCTCCAGCGAGAAAGTTTCCGCCCCTTTTGTCACGCTCCAGTTATAGGATTTGGCATTCAGGCTCTTGCTGCCATCCAGCGGGTAGGTGCTCACGCCCGTGGTCGGGGAGACCATGGTGTAATCCGCGCCTGCCGCAGCGGTTGGGGCCGGAGCGACAGGGGTGTTACCGTCTTTCAGCGCCATAATACGGGCTACCGCACGCTCCATGTCAGGCTGTGTCCCCACTTTTGCCGAATCCCCGTTCGCCAGCGGCGTACCGGTCTCCGCCAGAATCTGACGCATCTGACGCGGTGTCACGGTAATACCGTTGGCTTTGGCGATGCCTGACAGGCTTGCTACCACACCCGCAATAATCGGGTTCGCGGAAGAGGTTCCGGCAAAAGTCGCGGTATAGGAATCGTTAGCGCCAGCGTTTTTATACAGATCGCCATAACCGGTGGTCACCACATCCCAGCAGCCCCAGGCAGAACTGGTAATGCGCGAGCCATAGGAGCTGAACGACGCTTTTTTACCGTCTTTCGCACAAAACGCACCCGCCAGAATAGCCCCGGAGTCCCGTACATTCACGTCATACTCCCCCCGGAACCCTGGGCTGTCCATGTTGATATTCCCGTTACCTGCCGCCTCAATAACGTGAACACCTTTGTCGGTCAGCGCCTTAATAATATCGTAATAGGCGGTCTGGGATTCCATTGCGACCCAGCAATCCTTCTGACAACCCGATGGATAACCACCCGCAACTTGTATCCCGATCTGCACCACATCACCCGCTTTTAGCTGGGGGATTAAATTATAGAGGTTATTACTCGCGGAGGCCGCATACCCCATCCGGCTTTTCCAGGCTAAACCGCGAATACCGGTGCCCATATCTTTCGCCGCCATAATCCCCACTGAAGCGGTGTCGTGATCATTGTTTGCAACATACGTCGTCTTGCCAGAGCTGAGACTCATCGGCGGTAAGTTGGCATGGCTGGTATTCCAGGCATCAATCTCCGCCGAAATAATCGTTACCCCTTCACCCGCACTGCCTGCATAGCGATCAACACTGTCGCGGTTGACGCCCCCCATATAATAACCGGTGCGCTTAACATCCGGCGCTTTGAGATAATCCTGCTTATTGCGGAAATCCGGAACGGCAGCAGACGTTAAATTATCATTCAGTGAGGACTTTAACTGTGGCGTAAGGGCCGTGTCATCCAGCGATACCGGCTCGGCTTCCGGGTACACAAACTCTACGTTCTGATTTTGCTCAAGCTCGGTGATAATATGGTTAATATATGTTTTATCCTGACTTTTATCTTTCGGTAACTCGATGCGCAGATAACGGTCAAAACCATAGCGTTTATTAAGCTCCGTCAATTCAGAGGATTGAGTAGAACTACGCAAGTTGGTCGGACGGAACATATTTGTTGTTGTCAGGGAAGCGTCGCTCAAGGTAATTTTATTGTTTGTGGCTTTTAACAGACCTGTCGTCGGTTTTAGCTTGAGCACAATTGCGGTGTAGGTGGCATTATCCTGTGCAAATTCATTTTGCACCAGAGTTTCAGCCGCAGCAGAGAATGAAATTGCTGCACAAATAAAAAGAGATAAAGCGCTTTTTTTCATGATAATCACGGTTCCTGTGTGAATTGAAATTTTTCCTTTTTCAGTATCACTGACACACGGACCGCGAAGAATAAGAGTGGCCTACTCTGATGAACAGAGTTTTCTCTAAATAATTAAGAAAATTCCATACTGCATTAATTTATATTTCGCAATGCGACGATACACTTAGATACAGAAAACGTAAAGCTTAATCATTATGAAATAATCAAGAGCCGTCGGCGTTAAAAATATTCTCGTTGCTGCTGCGACTTTACCGCAAAATGAATTTTAATAACATTATATCTTGCGAGGTGCTCCAACCACCGTTGGCCCCGCCATTTCATGAAAGGGTTAATACGACGCATCATTATGGACATTAAAATCGTTATCGCTGAAGAATCCTCGTTAATTCGACGCGGCTTATCCTCCATGATGCAGTCCCTCTCGTTACCCGCCGTTGGCATGGATCAGAGATGCGTTCTGATCGGTGAGGCAGCGGCCTCCGCTGAACTTCAGTCGCTTCTTGGCCAGCATAATCCGGATATCGCTATTCTTGGCTATTCGCTGACAACCAGCCTCAACCGCCCTCCGCTCGGAGGAATGGACGGGCTGAAGCTCTTGAGATGGCTTAAACAGACCTATCCTGCGCTTAATATTATCCTGCTCTCGCCCTATGCAAACGCCACGCTTATCCGTCAGGCGCTAAAGGAAGGAGTCAGAGCGTACTTATCACGTGATATCAACGAGAAAACCTTAAGCCAGGCGATTACCACGGTCCTGAAAGGCGAGATTTATATCGAAAACCAGCTGGTGAATATGCTTTTCCGTCATGAAAAGACGGACGTGGAGAAACTCTCTCCACGGGAAATTGACGTGCTGCGCCTGATTTGTAAGGGATTAAATTTGAAGGAGATTGCACAGTTTATGCATTTAAGCATCAAAACGGTCAGCGCACATAAGGTCCGGGCGATGGAAAAGCTGGACGTACAAAACGATTGCCAGCTTTACTCTTTGATCATCAAGAACCAGATGTTTGAGATCGGGATGTAAACGTCTCCCGCCGCTAAGACGGGAGCGTCGATCAAGCTTCCGGCAGCTCTGCCAGCGGCCAGCGTGGGCGTACGGAGACGCTCAGATCCGCCGTTGCGCCAGCGTTCAGGCGCACCATCCCGGCGTAGGCGATCATCGCCCCGTTATCGGTACAGAATTCCGGGCGCGCATAAAACACTTCCCCGCGACGCTTTTGCATCATCTCCGCCAGCTTCGCACGCAGCGTACGGTTAGCGCTGACGCCACCCGCCATCACCAGGCGCTTAAAGCCGGTCTGATCCAGCGCGCGTTTACACTTGATCATCAGCGTATCGACCACCGCATCTTCGAATGCGCGAGCGATGTCCGCACGGGTCTGCTCGCTGTCATCATTATTGCGGATGGTATTGGCGGCGAAGGTTTTCAGGCCGGAGAAGCTGAAATCCAGCCCCGGACGGTCGGTCATTGGACGCGGGAAGACAAAACGCCCTTCCGTGCCCTGCGACGCCATTTTCGAGAGCAT
Source organism: Enterobacter cloacae complex sp. 309I3 (assembly GCF_050031595.1). Taxonomy (NCBI): domain Bacteria; kingdom Pseudomonadati; phylum Pseudomonadota; class Gammaproteobacteria; order Enterobacterales; family Enterobacteriaceae; genus Enterobacter; species Enterobacter cloacae complex sp. 309I3. The sequence goes on from NZ_JBLGWI010000001.1 coordinate 4,206,901, forward strand.
CGGGCCGCCCGGGTAATCCAGACCCAGCAGCTTAGCGGTTTTGTCGAAGGCTTCTCCGGCAGCGTCATCAATCGACTCGCCCAGCAGCTCATACTTACCAATACCCGTCACGCTAATCAGCTGGGTATGGCCGCCAGAGACCAGCAGCGCCACAAACGGGAATTCGGGCGGATTCTCTTCCAGCATCGGTGCCAGAAGATGCCCTTCCATATGGTGAACCGGAATGGCCGGAACATCCCACGAGAAGGCCAGGGAACGGCCCACCGTCGCACCGACCAGCAGCGCGCCGACCAGACCCGGGCCTGCCGTGTAGGCGACGGCATCAATATCAGTTGAGTTCAAGCCGGCCTCTTTCAGCGCCGCCTGAATCAGGGGAACCGTTTTACGTACGTGGTCACGAGAGGCCAGTTCAGGCACGACGCCGCCGTAGTCAGCATGCAATTTCACCTGACTATACAGTTGGTTGGCCAGAAGCCCTTTTTCGTCGTCGTAAATGGCGATGCCGGTTTCATCGCAGGATGTTTCAATACCCAGTACACGCATGACTTGTTTTACCTCGTTTCAGTACCGCGCAGTGTAGAGCCTGGGCGGGTTGATGTAAAACTTTGTTCGCCCCAGGACATCCGCTCGTGTATACTCTTCCCCCTTATAAAAGTCCCTTTCAAAAACGCGTCGGTGCTTTACAAAGCAGCAGCATTTGCAGTAAAATTCCGCACCATTTTGAAATAAGCTGGCGTTGATGCCAGCGGCAAACCGAATTTATCAAAGGTGAGAGTTACATGCCGGTAATTAAAGTACGTGAAAACGAGCCGTTCGACGTAGCACTGCGTCGCTTCAAACGTTCATGCGAGAAAGCAGGTGTTCTGGCTGAAGTTCGTCGTCGTGAGTTCTATGAAAAACCAACGACTGAACGTAAGCGCGCTAAAGCTTCTGCAGTGAAACGTCACGCGAAGAAACTGGCTCGCGAAAACGCACGCCGTACTCGTCTGTACTAATCCGTTGAGGGCGACAGTCCTCAATTGACAGACAGAGTAATAGTCGTAAGGCCGTGCTTCCGGAAGGAATGCGCGGCTTGTTTTCGTTTATGAGTTGCTAAAAACTTTTGGGGCATATGGCCGGACGAATCCCACGCGTTTTCATCAATGACCTGCTGGCAAGAACCGACATCGTCGATCTTATCGACGCGCGGGTAAAGCTGAAAAAGCAGGGCAAGAACTACCATGCGTGCTGTCCTTTCCATAACGAAAAAACCCCCTCCTTCACCGTCAACGGTGAAAAGCAGTTTTACCATTGCTTCGGCTGTGGCGCACACGGTAATGCCGTCGATTTTTTAATGAACTACGACAAGCTCGAGTTTGTTGAAACCGTCGAAGAGCTGGCGGCGATGCACAACCTTGAAGTGCCGTATGAAGCGGGCAGTGGACCAAGCCAGATAGAGCGCCATCAGCGTCAAACGCTGTATCAACTGATGGATGGCCTGAATTCGTTTTACCAACAGTCTCTTAAGCACTCTGCGGCTGAGCCTGCGCGTCAGTATCTGAACAAGCGCGGACTGAGCGACGATGTCATTGCGCGTTTCGCTATTGGTTACGCCCCGCCCGGCTGGGACAACGTGTTAAAGCGTTTTGGCGGCAATAGCGAAGATCGTAAATCGTTGATCGACGCAGGTATGCTGGTCACCAACGACCAGGGACGAAGCTACGACCGCTTCCGCGAACGGGTGATGTTCCCGATCCGCGACAAGCGTGGCCGGGTGATTGGGTTTGGTGGTCGCGTGTTGGGTGATGCCCTGCCCAAGTACCTCAACTCCCCGGAAACTGACATTTTCCATAAGGGCCGTCAGCTTTACGGCCTTTATGAGGCGCAGCAGGCAAATGCGGAACCTCCGCGCCTTCTCGTCGTCGAAGGGTATATGGATGTCGTTGCGCTGGCGCAGTATGACATCAATTACGCGGTAGCCTCGTTGGGCACGTCCACCACGGCCGATCATATTCAGCTGCTGTTTCGGGTGACCAACAACGTCATCTGCTGCTACGACGGTGACCGCGCAGGGCGCGATGCCGCCTGGCGTGCGCTGGAAACTGCGCTACCTTATATGACCGACGGGCGGCAGTTACGCTTTATGTTCCTGCCCGACGGTGAAGACCCGGATACGCTGGTGCGTAAAGAGGGCAAAGCGGCGTTTGAAGCGCGGATGGAGCAGGCTCAGCCGCTCTCCACGTTCTTGTTTAACAGCCTGATGCCGCAGGTTGATTTAAGTACCCCTGACGGGCGCGCGCAGCTCAGCACGCTGGCGCTGCCGTTAATCAGCCAGGTGCCCGGCGAAACGCTGCGCATCTATCTGCGTCAGGAGTTAGGCAACAAGCTCGGCATTCTGGATGACAGCCAGCTTGAACGTTTAATGCCAAAACAGGCTGAAAACGGCACGGTTCGCCCCGCGCCTCAGCTAAAACGCACAACCATGCGTATACTGATAGGGTTACTGGTCCAAAACCCCGAACTTGCACCGCAAGTGCCATCGCTGGCGGGTTTGAACCACGAAAAATTGCCCGGGCTTGGCTTATTTTCAGAACTGGTTAACACATGTTTGTCTCAGCCGGGTCTGACCACCGGACAACTTTTAGAACATTATCGCGGCACAAAAGAGGCCGCTACCCTTGAAAAATTGTCGATGTGGGACGATATAGCAGATAAGGACATTGCAGAAAAAACGTTCACCGACTCACTCAACCATATGTTTGATTCGATGCTCGAGCTGCGCCAGGAAGAGTTGATTGCTCGCGAGCGCACGCACGGTTTGAGCAGCGAAGAACGCCGGGAGCTCTGGATGATAAACCAGGAACTGGCGAAGAAATAAGCAAAAAGACAAAAGTATTTAACGGCTTAAGTGCCGAATATCGATCGGGAAGCCCCCGGCAGCCGCACTGAGAGGCAGCGGCAAAAATATAAGTACGCCCTCGCTTTAAAGGTTGGCAAACCATCGCCGACACCAATCAAACGAATTAAGTGTGGATACCGTCTTATGGAGCAAAACCCGCAGTCACAGCTGAAACTTCTTGTCCAACGTGGTAAGGAGCAAGGCTATCTGACCTATGCCGAGGTCAATGACCATCTGCCGGAAGATATCGTCGATTCAGATCAAATCGAAGACATCATCCAAATGATCAATGACATGGGCATTCAGGTGATGGAAGAAGCACCGGATGCCGATGATCTGTTGCTGGCTGAAACCTCCAACAACACTGACGAAGATGCGGAAGAAGCTGCTGCACAGGTACTGTCCAGCGTGGAATCTGAAATCGGGCGTACCACTGACCCGGTCCGCATGTACATGCGCGAAATGGGTACCGTTGAACTGTTGACCCGCGAAGGCGAAATTGACATCGCAAAACGCATCGAAGACGGGATCAACCAGGTTCAGTGCTCTGTTGCTGAGTACCCGGAAGCGATCACCTATCTGCTGGAGCAGTACGATCGTGTTGAAGCGGAAGAAGCGCGTCTGTCCGATCTGATCACCGGTTTTGTCGACCCGAACGCTGAAGAAGATATGGCGCCAACCGCCACTCACGTCGGTTCTGAACTGTCTCAGGAAGAGATGGATGACGACGAAGACGAAGATGAAGAAGAGAGCGACGACGACAGCGCCGATGATGACAACAGCATCGACCCGGAACTGGCACGTGAGAAGTTCGCCGAGCTGCGTACTCAGTACGAAGTGACGCGTGACACCATCAAAGCCAAAGGTCGCAGTCACGCTGCTGCCCAGGAAGAGATCCTGAAACTGTCTGAAGTCTTCAAACAGTTCCGCCTGGTGCCAAAACAGTTCGACTACCTGGTGAACAGCATGCGCGTGATGATGGATCGCGTACGTACCCAGGAACGCATCATCATGAAGCTGTGCGTTGAGCAGTGCAAAATGCCGAAGAAGAACTTCATCACCCTCTTCACCGGCAACGAAACCAGCGAAACCTGGTTCAACGCGGCTATCGCAATGAACAAGCCATGGTCTGAAAAACTGCACGACGTGAAAGAAGACGTGCATCGCGGTCTGCAGAAGCTGCAGCAGATTGAAGAAGAGACCGGCCTGACCATCGAGCAGGTCAAAGACATCAACCGTCGTATGTCCATCGGTGAAGCGAAAGCCCGCCGTGCGAAGAAAGAGATGGTTGAAGCAAACTTACGTCTGGTTATCTCTATCGCCAAGAAATACACCAACCGCGGTCTGCAGTTCCTGGATCTGATTCAGGAAGGCAACATCGGTCTGATGAAAGCGGTAGATAAGTTTGAATACCGTCGTGGTTACAAGTTCTCCACCTATGCGACCTGGTGGATCCGTCAGGCAATTACCCGCTCTATCGCGGATCAGGCGCGCACCATCCGTATTCCGGTGCATATGATTGAGACCATCAACAAGCTCAACCGTATTTCCCGCCAGATGCTGCAGGAGATGGGTCGCGAGCCGACGCCGGAAGAGCTGGCTGAACGCATGCTGATGCCGGAAGACAAGATCCGTAAAGTGCTGAAGATCGCCAAAGAGCCAATCTCCATGGAAACACCAATCGGTGATGATGAAGATTCGCATCTGGGTGATTTCATCGAGGATACCACCCTCGAGCTGCCGCTGGACTCTGCCACCACCGAGAGCCTGCGTGCTGCCACGCACGACGTTCTGGCTGGCCTGACCGCCCGTGAAGCGAAAGTACTGCGTATGCGTTTCGGTATCGATATGAACACCGACCACACGCTGGAAGAAGTGGGTAAACAGTTTGACGTTACCCGCGAACGTATCCGTCAGATCGAAGCGAAGGCGCTGCGTAAACTGCGCCATCCGAGCCGCTCTGAAGTGCTGCGTAGCTTCCTGGACGATTAATCCAGGTAAACAGCAAAAAGCTCCCAATCGGGAGCTTTTTTTTGTTTATTCCCTCTCCCTGTGAGAGAGGGCCAGGACGAGGCATCAGACCACAGAGGCCCCTAAAGCCCCCGCACCACCAGCGCCTCGTCGAGCTCCCTGTAAGCTTCCACCAGTTTATCCAGCGTTGCCCTGTTAAGTCCGCTCGGGTTTGGCAGCACCCATACCTGCGTCACACCGATGGTGATGGCCTGTTTCCCCCATTTCACCCCGCGCTGGCTGAACGCCTGCTCATAGGCCTGTTTCCCCAGAATCGCCAGCGCGGCAGGCTGGTAGTCTTCGATCTTCTTAATCAGTTCCCGCCCGCCAGTGCGCAGCTCATGCAGGTTGACTTCGCTCGCCTGCACGGTTGGTCGCTCCACCAGCATGGTGATCCCGCAGCGCGTATCCAGCAGATGCTGCTCCTCTTCAGGCTTGAGTAACCGGTCGGTAAACCCGGCCTGGTAGATCACTTTCCAGAAGCGGTTCCCCGGATGAGCAAAGTGAAAACCGGTATGCGCCGAGGATTTACCGGGGTTGATCCCACAGAACACCACCCGTAATCCCGGGGCCAGAATATCGTTGATCATATTTACTCCCGATTGATACATCATCATGGAAGTATAAAGGATTGATTATGCGTTGTTTATAAAAACAGCAGGCGGGTGTGAATGGCTGGATTGCTGCGGGGAGTTACATTATAATCCACCGCCACGGCCCCTTAGCTCAGTGGTTAGAGCAGGCGACTCATAATCGCTTGGTCGCTGGTTCAAGTCCAGCAGGGGCCACCAAATTTTAGCTTTATAATCATATAATTAAGCCACTCACATGAGTGGCTTTTTTGTTGGCTTAATTTTCAGTGGCGATGAAATGGCGGTATCGCTGAGTTCTTACAGAGATAAAAAAACCGCACGAGGCGGTTTTTTTGACTTATGCGGCTATCGTTAACTGCGGTTCACCGAGGGCGCCCGGGCACGTTCCGGCATGCCAGGGGCTGCAATCAGGCGCTCAACCGACTCCATGGTGACAAACGTACAGCTGCAATCAACGTTGGTGCACTGGTGATAACGTTCTTTGGTATTTTCACTCAAATAGCGACTGGTTCGCGCATGTGCCGAGTGCTTACATTTAGGACAATGAAACATACCGCCTCCGTTTAATTCACTTTTTGTGAATTAATGATACCCCAAAAGCGTAAAATTAAAAGCATACTACTCGCTTTCGATGGAAAATTTTTCGTCGGCAATGTCAGGTTCAAGATTCACCTCCGTCGTAAAGCCTCTTCCGTCAAGGGTGTGTACGACCCGGCTGACGATCCACGCTTGCTCGTCAATCGCCCGTTTGAAGCCTTTTACCTGAAGGGGTGTTTCTGGAAAAAGGTCAGCTTTTCCGAGCGCCAGCTGGATAGAAAATTTCACTACCCCGCGCTGTAAAGCACGCCATTTGGCTTCAGCCGCTCTAAGTGCCTGCGCTTCGGAGGCAAAAATAGTGGTCAGCTCAAAGACGTTATCGGCTGCACCAACCAACGTCTCCTGCGGCGTTTGCTCCGTGCTGCCGGATACGGCTGCGGCATCCGGATGAGGTAACGCGCCTGTCGCTGCCGCCGGTGGCAGACGATTGATGCTGACCTTTGGGTGTTGTTGTTTAGGATCGCTCGTTTGCAGCCATTTGGCCGTCACGCCGGAATACGCTTCGCGATCGGCAATGGAAAAGCTGTGTTTATCGCCATCGGCGCGTTCAATCACCTTCAACGCAACCGGTTTGCCGCTGGCCGTCACGGCGCCGCCCGCTTTCATGAAAAGCACCTTCCCTTCCTTAACGGCGACAAACGCGCCATTGCGTTCAGCCAGGCGGGAGAGAAACGCAGCATCGGACTCCTGAGTTTGGTCGATATGCGCAATGGCTATGGATGAAAATTCCGCCGCCACGCTGGCGCTAAGCTGGTTGCGCTGGGCGATGGTATCAACAATTGCGCCGAGGGTGGTGTCATGCCATGACTGCTCGCGGCGAACGTTGAGCTTGCCACGAAAATCGGCGCTGCGCCCCCGAATGGTTAACCGGTCCGGCGCCCCCCGAAATTCAATATCATCGACCGTGAAATTCCCCTTCGGCTCCAGAGGGGTACCCTGCCAGCCCAGCCATAGCGTAATAAACGCACCGCGAGCCGGCAGGTCTAACAGACCATCGGAATCATCCAGCTCAATGTCCACCTGATCGGCTTCCAGGCCTCGGTTGTCAGTCATGGTCAAGCGGATAAGGCGATGGCTAAAATTTTGCGTAATATCACGGCCATTAAGCTTGAGCATAAAATCGGGGGCGATTTTCCCCCCTGCCCGGATATTCATTTCCGTGATCATCCCAGCAGCCCTCCAATTTCGGTACGCGCGCTGGTCACCAGCTCTTCAGCCTGTGTTCTCAGGTCGCCAAACATCGCCATCAGCGATTCGTCAACCCGCTTCAGAGAAAGCGTAAAATCAATTTTCCGCGCCGTACCATCGCTGTAAAAATCCGTATGGGTGTGCGTCACCTTATCAATCACAAACATGCCATGAATGATGCCCGTCCCGTCAATCAGCGGCCAGGCCCGCCCCTCATTCGCCATCAGTTCGATGGCTTTGAGGGACAATCGCCCTCCGGTAATTTCAGGATAAAGCGTTCCGGAGAGCGTATGGGATGTATCGCCCTCACCCAGATACTGCCAGGCTTTGGGCTTCCCGATGCGATCGTTAGAGGCCCAGCGGTAATCCTTTGAAAACTGCATTGACTGATACGGCAAGGTTCGTCGCTCAAAGACAAACAGCCCCAGCACCATTAACATTTTCTCTCTCCTTACTCATACATAAAGCGCGATCGCTGGTTCGCCGCTCTCTGATTCTCTCTGCTGTCCAGGGCATCCTGAATTTGGCGGCTGAGGTCCGCTCCGGATGTCATGTCACCCTGCAGCGTGAAGTGATATTCGTTCCTGCTCTGATCGACGTAAGAGCGTCCGCCAGTGGCGAGCGCTGGCTGATACTTCAGATAGCCACCATAGGTCGATGTCGGCGGAATATACGCACTGCCCGGCGCAGAGGAAGCCGCCCCTGCGTTAGCCGCAGCGGGCTCGATGTTGTCCGACTTTGTTTTGATAAGACCGAGTTTATCCAGTAGCCAGGTCGCCTTGCTGCTCAGAGTGTTGAAGAGATTAAGCGGTGCCATCAACGCCTCCCCGAGCATCTGACCGAACATCACTCCCGCGTTTTTGCAACTTTCGAGCGTTTCCTGAGTCGTTTTGATTGGCGTAATCAGGTCGGTGAACCACTGCCAGATCCCACCCAGCTTCTCTGAGATGAAACCAAACGCCTGCAGAAGTGGAGAAAACAGCTCGCCCAGTGGAGCAAAGGCTACAGAAAGCCCTTCCATCACCCCGGTAAAGAAGGCGCTGACTGGTTCCCAGTATTTAAAAATCAGTAATGCACCCGCCGCAATCGCCGCACCAATGGCAATGATGGGCCAGCTGAGGGCACCCAGGATCGCCATGATGCTGCCGCCGACCACGCTGAAGGCGGTGCCTAACATCCCGGCGGCGGTAATGACCAGGTTCAGGCCGGTCACCATCGGCGCAACGACCATGCCCAACCCGCCCACTATGCCGGCAAACGCCTGCGCGCCGACGATAACCCCGACCAGGCCTTGCGTCAGTGCGGGGTTGGCATTCACCCACAGAGAGAGCGTACTGATCCACCCGGTCGCGGTGGTGGTCAGGGTACGCAGGGCGCCATCCGCCTTATCAAATACATCCATCTTCAGGCCGTTCCACACCGCCTGAAGCTTGCCTATATCACCGGCAAGGTTATCGGACTGAACGGCAGCTACCCGCGCGGTACTGCCCTTTGCCCCCTGGAGCTGCTGACGTTTTTCAGACAGCGTTCCATTACCCGCGGCGGAGACCAGTACCGCAGCGCCTTGCGCGTTTTCCTGACCGAAAATGGTCTTCAGGTACGCCATCTGCTGCGCGGTACCGAGCTGGCTCTTTTCAAAGGATGCGGAGAGGGCTTCAAGGATCTGCTCGGCAGGCAACAGATTGCCTTGTCCATCATAGGTTTGTACGTTCAGTTCACTCAGCGCGGCAGAACCCTGACCGTTCTGCATCTGCAGATGGCTCAGCACAGCGCTGACCCCGGCGCCAGCCGTGCTCCCTTTCATCCCCTTTTCAATCAGAATGCCAAGCAGCGCGGTCGTCTCTTCAAGGCTCACGCCAGCTCCGCTGGCAGTTGGCGCAACAGAGGCCACGGCAGCACCCAGCTCGGTAAGGCTGGTGTGAGAGGAGGTAAATCCGCGGGTCAGCACGTCTGCGACACGCTCAGCATCGGTATTGGCCAGGTTGAACGCGGTCTGTGCATTGCTGATGATGTCGGCGGCGTTTGCGGCATCGACATTTCCCGCAAGGCTGAGATTGACCGCAGGAAGCGTGGCCGCAAGCACACCATCGGCGTCATATCCTGAACGAACCAGCTCGGTCTGCGCCCGGGTGACCGCCTCCGTTGAGGTTCCCGTACCGGCACTGACGTCCCGCGCCTGCTGGCGAATAGCCTCAAGCCTGGCATCCCCCTTCTCCAGACCAAGACTGGCCTGAATAGCAGACATCTGCTTTTCAGCACTGATACCCGGCGCCATAAACCGGGACGTCTGGTCAAAGCTCGTCTTTGCCATGCTCACGCCTGTGCCAGCGATCTGATGCACACGCGTGGCAACACGTTTGCCGGATTCGTAGCGACGCTGAACGGCATTGAGCCGCTCCTGCTGCTGATTAACCCGGGCGAGTGCCTCTCGTTGTCCGTTGAGCTGCTGCGTTTTTTCGCCGATGCTCTTTCTTAAACGACGTTCATCTGCTGCCAGGGTACGGGTATTAATCCCCGCCTGCGCAAGTTCGCCGCGCTGACGCTGGACGGACTGGCGCAGTGTGTTGTACTCAAGCTTCAGGGCGGCGGCAGACTGGCGGGCTGCCGTAAGCGCATCGTTCTGCTCACGGGTGGGGTTTTGCGTGTTTTTCAGTTCACGCGCCAGCGCCGCCGTCTGTTGTCTCGCCAGGGCAAGCGCCTGCCCCGTCATGGTGAGCTGACTGCTTGTTTTTCTGAATCCATCGACGCGGGCCGCCTGCTCATCGAGCGCACGCAGCGCCGCCTGCGATTCACCGATCTCTCCCTCAAGAGAGAGACTGGCATTGTGGATAGCTTTGAGCGGTCGGCTTGCCCTGGCGACTGCATCCAGCAGCGCCTGAAGTCTGACATTATTACTCATGGTGGTTTCCGCTTCGCTGCAGCGCCTTTTCGCGCCATATGAGGAGTTCGGTCACGCTCAGGGGGTACAGCTCTGACGGCGGCCAGTGAAAAATCACCGCGATATCCGCCATCAGATCGTCGACCGACAGGTTTTCAGGAAATTTCAGCGAACCGAAGTCGGTGACAAAAAACCGACCACCTTACCGGCAAAAGAGAGCAGGTCGGAGGCATCCAGACGTGCAATCTCATGTTCGGTCAACGCCGGAGAGGTCATTCGCGGCAGCACTTTAATCAGGGCATCCACGTCGGATTGCGCCAGCGACGCCAGTGATACGCCACGCAGAGTGCCCGCATTGGGTTTTGCGACGGTCACTTTTTCGATTTTTTGCTCGCCGCGCAGAACGGGGCTATCAAGCGTGACGGTGTTTGGGTTTTCGCTTTCGTTGATAACAGTCTCGTTGATATTTTCCATTTCGTTACTCTCAAAAAGGGTAAATAACCGGCCAGCAGCTGCGGCCGGTTAAGGGTTACAGGCCGATGGCCTTACGGTGTTCCGCCAGACGATCGACGCCGTCGACTTTCAGCACCATGTTGATGATGTCAATCTCGATAACCTCTTTGCCATCGATAGTGAGCTGGTAGTAAGCGCACTCGGTGGACATCTTGGTCGTGCCGCTTTCGCCCTGCTTGTTCTCGCCGCCGTCAAACTCTTTGTGACGGCCACGCATCACGATCTCCACCGCAGAGATTTCGCCGGTATCGTCACGCTGGAAGGATCCGGTAAAACGCAGCGGCACGCTGTCCGCGCCTGGCGAGGCATACTGCGCCCACAGAGCAACGTCCGGCAGACCACCAATGGTCCACTCCAGCGCAAGGGCATCATCGTCCAGGCCGAGGTCGACAGAGACCGAGCCCGGCATACCGCCGCCGCGATACTTCTCCAGCTTGCGGGTGAGCTTCGGTAAGGTGACAGACTCAACAACGCCCATATAGCTCAGGCCATCGTTGAACATATTCAGATATTTAAGTTTGCGTGGTAACGCCATGCTGCAGCTCCTTAGCTGTTAACCGAATCTGACAGGTCTGCCAGATAGGTATCGGTGATGCGCTGGCGCAGGGTCAGATTCTCCAGCGGCGGAACAGGGGTGTAGTCGTAATCGATATACAGTTTCCCCGCTTTGAGGGTCGACACGTCATTCGATTCCGGGTCATACCAGCAGGAGCCGTCAACGATGTAGCCATTGGTTTTCAGCTCACGGAATTTGGCATTGATACCGGAAATGATGTCGCGAATAAGCGTTGGGGTAATGGGTTTATCCATCGCCCATGCGTGCGCTTCCGCCATGGTGTCGGCCAGTACCTGCGCGGTACGGGTGTAGTTTTCAAACAGGAATAACGGATCGTCAGAGCAGGTACGGTTGCCCCAGAATTTGAAACCGTCATTGCGAATCAGCGTGGTCACGCCCGCCTGGTTAAGCAGGTTGGCATCGGTGGCCTGTTCCTGCAGGTCCCAGGAGACAGAGGCGCTCACCCCGGTAACACCGTTAACACCGACGTTGGACAGGGTTTTATGCCAGCCGGTGGTCTGGTCGATTTTGGCGCGCAGGCCAAGCGCGCGCGCGGTCGCCCAGGCCGTTTTGGTGACGTTCGTCGCGGTATCCCACGCCAGAAAATCCGGGTGAATCACCATCAGCTCGCGCTGGCTGAAGTTTTTGCGATAGTTGATCGCCTCAGGAATGGTTTTACAGCCCCATGCGCTGACATAGCCAAACGCACGCAGGCTCTGGCACGTTGCTGCCAGCGCGGTCGCCACTTCCTGCGAATCCAGCCCCGGTACGCCGAGAATGCGTGGTTTAACGCCGGTCACCGTTTTGGCGGTGAGAAGTGCCTTCAGGCCGGTGTATTTGCCGTTTTCGTCGGTGGTACCAATGATGTTAGAAATGGTTTCTTTCTGTGCGGCTTCCGGGTCTTCCGGATTATCGACACCTTCGGCCACGCGAACAACAACGACAACCGGTTTGCACTGATCGGCAATCGCCTGAAGGGAAGCGGACAGCGTGCCTGTTTTCCCGGCTTTCGCAATCGCGGATTGTACATTGGTAATGAGCACTGGCTCGTTAAGAGGGAATGTCTGTTCGTCAGCATCGCTGGCCGTACAGACCATACCGATGATTGCCGTCGAGACGGTGGAAATGGTGCGTGTGCCATCGTTGATTTCGATGACTTCCACGCCGTGGTGATAGTCGCCCATCCGTTTAACTCCGTGGTTTAGTGGTGAGGGTATTTTCTGTGGAGCGCGCGTTGGATGCGACGTATTGGGGTTGGGGAAAGGATTACACAACAAACGAAAAGCCCTCCGGGAGGAGGGCTTGGGGTCAGGCTGGGCGTTCTGGCCATTGAATATCTGGGGCGGTTCTCACATCCACCCGGTTAAGCATGACCCGATATCGCTTCCAATCCTGTAGCGCGGCTGCCTCTTCGACGGTAGCTATACCGAGTTCGGCCGCATCCTCAAGCGGAGTAATAAAGTCACTCGCCGCCTTCATTAAGACGTTTTTTTGCTGTATTGCCTGGCTCACGCGCTCTTCATAGGTTGGTGTGGGAGGTTTCGCTAAGACGGGATAGCCATTTTTATCTGAAATAATTATTTTCCCGTCTGACTGCCCCTCCATCAGCGACACATAGTCTTCATCGAGCACGTTGACATAATTATCCGGCCACGTTTCGGCGGAACGATAATCGGCCTCCAGTTCATTATTATAAAAGGCCCCGTTTTCAGCAGAATATATATAACTCATATTAATATCCTCGCGCTTCAAAATAAGCTTTAACTTCGCCACTGCCCGCTACGTAGGTAAACCCTGATTTATCGGGGTTTTGCACGTAAATATTTTGATCGTGGAACCCATTGGTATAAAGCAAGGTTAATTGCACGCTGAGACAGGCGTTAGGAAATGTCGTTGGGAAAGTAATACGCGTCGAATCAGCACTACGCGTTGCCACCCCCCACTGCTTCATCACGCCTGTAGAGTTATCCTTTTCCCAACCGCTCGTTGCCTTACTGGCTACATTTTTCAGGTTATAGCGTGTATCGCATTCGGTTTTTGTATAAGCCGAGACTTTAGGCATATAACCGGCGTCTGACTGGCTTTTAGTGTAATAACGCGCATCAAAATTGGCGTAATCAGTTAGCGCCAATCTACTCATCGTTGGATAACCCGTTGCCAGGTTTACAGTAAATGGTCGGAGGTTATTATATGCACCATACTGATCACCCGAATTAGTGATCATAAGGTATAAATTTGAGCCATCATTTCGCCAGAAAGTACCATAACTACCGTAAACAGAACGATAGCCATTGGCAGACGTTGACTGATATTCATCTGAACTACGCAACGTACCCGTTATATTCTGGCTGCCAGACAGTTTGATAAAACGCCCATCGAAGTTGCCGTAATCACCGGGAATAATTTGTCCTTTCATTTGCAAAAGGCCGTTACGGGTGTTGATGTACCCCGTCATTCCCGTTTCTTTACCAACAGAATCCAATAAGGTCGAATAAAAACCGATGCCATACCATGATTTTAAAATCATGTTAGCACTGTCAAAACTAGCTGCATCGCTCCCGCTCGTAATCCCCGTACGGCTTCGTACCTCAAGCCCCTCGCTAAAGCTAACTAATTTCCTGAATGTACCACCGTTCGAGGCGGATACCGAATCAACATCGTCTGCGGAAGGTTTATTTGTAGTATCGTATTGTTTTGACCAGGCAGACCACGATCCATTATAAAGGGTACGTATATAAGACCGCGAGTTACTATAAATCCGATAAATTTGTGTGATACCGGCGTGCTTATAAACTTCAAGTGAACCCGCAACCGCCTCAGGATAATTTTTACCCGTTTGTGCCTGAGCGTTGGCAGGTTGATAATAAAGACCAGGCGCAGTATAGGTGTTGAGATCTGCGCTTCCGCCTATGCCTGTTGTTGTCCCGAATATCTCTTGAGATGTTGGCTTATTAAATTCGCTATAGAGCTTTACCCATGAAATAGCAACATTACCCTTTTTCCGGCCTACATAGGCATGTTGATTGGCACTATCTACTGCAATATATGAAATCGTTGGGGTACCATCATAGGGAATGGTGATACCAGATTTTCCAATACTTGTATCACGCCAAAAAGAAGCAAAATTTTCATCAGCTACTTTCGTATCTCTTACCCCCCCCAGGCCCATCCAGCCGACCACTGGCAAGCGACCCGTCGTTAAGTCAATCGTGGATGTAACAATATTTAGTTTTGATGCAGTGCCAAGACTATTTTTTAGTTTTACTAGTTCATCGCTAACGCTCTTCACCGCCTTCGGCGTTGCCGCCAGCACCTCAGACACGCTGTCAGTGGCGCTACTCAGCTGAACGATCCCTTTACGCGCCGTGGTTGCATCCGCTGCGGTATATTTCCCGTTCGCCAGATCGTACGCCGCCTTTACCGCTTTCGGCGTTGCAGCAAGCACCTCAGACGCGCTGTCGGTGGCGCTGCTTAACTGGGTGAACCCCTTTGCGGTCAGCGTGGCGTCCGGATGGCGGCGGGACTGCTCATGCTCCGTCAGCTTCCCGTCGACGTATTCCTGCGTGGCCATCACCGTTGAGGTGTCAATCGTCAACTCGACGGAGGAAATATCGCTCACCATAATAACCATGCGAAGCGTCTGCGCGCGTCCTGACCCCTCTGCCAGCGCGGGCTTATAGCTTTCAGCCATATTCCCGACGGCAATCAGCGTTCCAGTATCGTCATAAAGACCCATCTCACGCATCCAGAAACCGCCCACTTCAGGCGGGATCAGCAGCTCCGCCACAACGTAGTTTTTGTTCTTCTTGTCCTGGCTGATTTTATTCAGCGCGTGGCGCCAGACTTCATTCACCAGCTTTGTCTGGCTGGCATCTGGAACGGGCAACGCACCGCCGCCGTCGCCGACCGCCATTGCGGTGAAGTTCACTTTCTTCGCGTTCGGGACGGTTGCTGCAGCCAGTTTTTCTGCACCGGCTTTGGTGATAACCGTTTTAAATTTCACTGTCATTATGCTCTCACTTATCCGGGGTAAACCGTAATGATGTCGCCGTCATAGCTCAGGGCACCGGTAAAGAGATAACCCGGAATGTCCTGGATGATATTCAGGCCGATAAGGTGGCGGCTGGCAGGCTTCGCATCAGCGATAAGCCTTTCCATCTCGTAATACATTTCCTCGGTGATACCGGTGTCTAATACGCCGATATCAAGGCGGAAGGTGCCGGGCGGGTCGTTGGTTTGCCACCACTCGGTGACATTAATCAGATAACCAAGCGGCTCCACGACGCGGCGCACGGCGCCGATGGTCCCCTTGTGGGCATGGATAAACCATGCCGCGCGGATCACGTCCCGTTTGGTGGCCTCCGGCCAGTTCTCGTCCCAGCGATCGACCGAAAATGCCCACGCCAGCCACGGCAGTAAATTTGCCGGGCAGGTATCCGCGCTCCAGAGATGGCGCAGCGGTACCGGTGTTTTTTCTATCTCCGCGCAGGCGCGCGCGGCCGCCACCTCAAGCGGCGACGATCCAACCGGTAAAAGACGGGTATCACTCATCGCTCCCCCCCACGGTTACGCTGTAGTGGCTGCACCATGAGGCCTGAGTTTCATCGAGCACGATATCGGCTGCCGGGGCGGTCAGTTCCACGCGCTGCACCCCTTCAACGTGAAGAGCGGCGTAAATGGCAGACTTGCGAATATCGCGTCCCAGCCGATGCTGCGCCGTGATATAGGCCTGCAGCCGGGCTCTGGCCGCGTTAAGCACCGGTTCGCTTTCCGGACCGGGGAAGAGGAACAGCGAGGCCGCAATGGTGTAGTCGACAATTTGGGCCGACTGGACGGTCACGCGATCGGCGACTGGCCTGACGTCCTCATCGTTCAGCGCATTGCGAACACGGGTAAGCAGCTCTTCAGACGCCACGCCGTTATTCTCCCGTGAGAGCACGGAAACGGTGACGTTCGCGGGCTGGGGGCTGATCACGGAAATATCCGCCACCCGGCCATCCGCGCTGCGGCCATGGAACTGATAAGCGCCTGTCGAACCGGCCACGCTCAGCCCTTCCGGCGCCTGCTGGATACGCAGACGAAAATCGGTATCGGACTCCATCACAGCCGGCGTGGGCGGAAAGGTCGTGTCGTCGGCAGGCGTAATCACCAGACGCTGAAGGTTAGCGTTTGCCCCAATCTGGTCGAGATCGCTGCCGGCGGCGTAGGCCAGCATGACCGCCCGCGCGGCCTCGTTGACGCGCTGGCGCCAGATAACTTCCCGATACGCGTTTTCCTGCAGCAGCTTCACAATCGGCTCTGACTCTAAGGTCAGCGTGCGTGCGATAGCCTCTTGCTCCGCCTCTGGAAAGAGTGAGACAAAGGTGGCCTTTCGTTCTGCCAGCAGCGTTTCATAATCCACCTCCTCCACGACATCAGGCGCGGCGAGCTGGCTCAGATCAACAATAGCCATAGCGTTTAACTCAGTGAAATGGTGAGAGAAAAGGAGCGATCGGAAGAGTGTCGCGTGCCGGTGATATCGACATACAGCGTCCCGTCACTCTCCGACCGTTCGAAAGCAATCGCCGTCAGGCTGATCCGCGGTTCCCATTTCTGGATCGCGGAATAACATGCGGCCATAATCTGCAGGCGCAGCGCCGGACTCTGGGGCCTGTCGATCATCGCCGCCAGCAAGGAGCCGTACTCCCGGCGCATAACACGTGAGCCAACTGGCGTAACCAGAATGTCGCGCACGCTTTGCCTGATATGTTCCGCCTCTGAAATGCTGAGCCCGGTCTGACTGTTCATTCCCGTGTAGCGCACCGTCATTGCGTCCCCTTAGTCCAGCTTCCGCCGCTTTGCACACCGCCGTGGGCATGGTTGTCCACCTGCACCCCATTCGAGGTGAATTTACCGCCGGAATGTTCAATATTTCCGGCCATCACCCCGCCCTTCTGCACCTCCAGAGAGGCGGTAATTAACTTGTTGGTACACACCACTTCAGGCGTATCCAGCGTGATACGGGTCTCTGCTTTCACCTGTACCACCGGAACGGTCGCGGTCAGCGATTCCGATGCGGTGATGGTTGCCGTTTTGATGCCGGTCGCGGTTAGCGCACCGTTGCCGGGCTCGTATTCGATAACCGCCCCATCAGGAAACGAGACGTGGAGCGCGTCAGGCGACTCAGACGGCGCCGGATGGTCGTCAGAGAAAATGCCTGGCAACACGAAGGCGGTATCCAGCTCACCGCCGATAGCCAGCAGCAAGACCTGTTCACCCTCGGACGGTGCCCACCAGACACGCGAGCGGCCTGCGCGGCAGGTCAGCCAGTTCAGCCAGGTGGTTTTCATCCCCCCGGACTGGACGCGGCAGAGCCCTCGTTTGAGGTCGACATCGGTCACAACACCGAGACGAATAAGATTGCGGATCGCGCGAGCGATGCCGTGCATGGAAGTTAGCGTATTCATAAGAAGAGAATGCCGCTCAGGGCGATCGGCAGCAACGAGGCGGGGTTTTATGCGGGATGAAACAACAACTATGGCCAGCCGACAGGGCTGTGAGCTGGCCATCAGCGTGGTTACGTCAGGCCTCCCACCGGCTGACCAGTTCACCGTTGACGTATAGCTCCATCGGACGCGTGACGGGTTCCGGCAGCGGCGGCTCCGGAGAATAGGTGGCAAGCAAGGTCCCTTCATTCTCAGACACCAGTATCCGCTCGGTTAACTGCAGGCTGAAGCTGATATCTGAGGTTTCATCGTCATTGAAGACAACCTGAAAGAGATACCCCTTTTTTCGTCCCTCATCGAGGGTAAAAATATCCGGCTGGTTTTCCCGAAGCCAGGCCAGCACCGGGACGAAAATCCCCTCGCTGTCACCGGAAAAACCGCTGACGTTCGCCTTCAGCTCATATTGTTTTTCGAACGAGAGCGAAGCCGCCAGACGCGCATCGATGTTACCGCTCCCGATGGTCATCCGTAAGCGCTCCGGGTTTGCGCGCAGTTGTGGAACAGCGTCAATTAATGCCTGACGCAGGCTCTTGAGTTTGTGCATCGAGTTTATCCTGACAGTCTTTAATGGTTTCAACCTGCAAGGCGCAGGCGATAAGGGCGTGCTCAAGCCTGCGAATATCGGCGCTCAGATCGCCGTTAGTGACAGGCTCACTTGCCGGCATCGGGCAGGCGCTCACCTTTGGGCAAGCGTTGTAAACAATGTGCGGCGGAGGCGCAGGCGGCGCGGGTGTGCAACCTGCGGACAACATCAGGCAGCTGAGCGTGATACCAGCGGCGTAGTGCTTCATTTTCATTCATCAATCTCCTGAGAGCCGCTTCGCGCCTTGCCATCTCCTCAGCGGTAACGGCAAGCGCATCGCGGAGCCTGACCTGCGCGTTTTCATTTTCTCTGGCCATCCGTTGCGATACGGCCAGCTGATGGTTCAGCGCGTTAATCGTGTTTTTTTGTTCAGTGGCGATCTGGTTGGCTTTGGCAAAGGAGCGGGACAGGTTCAGATTGTCATGGCGAAACCACAAGGTAATGGCCATCAGCACAGCCAGCATCAGCAGGAGAAATCTCATCCCGCCCCCTTCATGCACCAGGCCTTTTCACGGGCCCGACGGTTTTCAAGCCCGGCGTTCTTCTTCCCGTTGACATACACCCAGCGGGTCAGCTGATCGCAGGCCTGCGGCCACTGTTTGTGATGAATAAACGCCACCAGCGTCGAACGGCAGGCGGCACCGGTTCCCACGTTAAAGGCAAAACTGACCAGCGCGTCATAGACCCGGGGTGGCATCCCCACCGGCGCGCATGCGGCAAGCCGTTTCTCAACCTTCAGAACGTCGGCGATCAGGTTCGCCGCCGCGTCACGCTCGGTGATCGCCTGCGTCGGTACAACGCCTGCCGTATGGCCAATGCCTGACGTCCATACGCCCGCGCTACAGCGGTAGGGCGAAAGACGGCAGCCTTCAAGATCGGCAAGTAACGCCAGCCCTTCAGGCGAGGTGTGCAGTAATCGAAAGTCAGGCATGAGCACCGCCAGGGCAAGGACGCTGGCGACGCTGCAACGCTTAATGATTGAGTTCACGAATACTCTTCTTATCGAGGCCCAGAGATTTGAGATAGCGCCAGGTTTTTCGCTTAAACCAGTAATTCGTCAGCGCGGTAAAAATGGCGCAGAGGCTTCCCACGTACAGCGCCACTTTTTCGGGAGACATCGCCCCGAACCAGGCCAGCGCCACGGCCAGCCAGTAGGCAATAAACGTGGTGACTTTCTCCAGACTCAGTCCCATAGGTTCACGGATTCTTTTCTGGGTGCGCTATCGACCTCTGGCATGTCTACTGCCGTACCATGGGGTAAGACAACGCCATACTCAGCAAGGCCAGGATTGGCTTTCAGAACGGGTTCGACTACGCCTGCCGTGCGCCCGTAATAACGGGCACAGATGGCATCAAGCGTATCTCCCTGCATTGCATAGATCTTCATCAGACGCTCCAACATCCGGATTTCCAGGTACTGTAGAGTTTCCAGAGCCAGCGCCCTTTCCGCTACCGCAGGCGGATGGACAATCGCGGACACAACAGGCTGTCCGCGTACGACAGAACGCGGCTCAAATCTGAATGAAGGTTGTTGCCCGGGAAAAGGCAGACGCTAGCGCCAGCTCTCGTCTTCCCAGACTTCCCGAAGAATGTTGTCTAACGCTTCGCGCTCGGCCTCGCCGTTGATGCCCAGCAGCTCGACGCCCGTCATGGAGCCTTCTTTCACCGTCACCCGCGTTGACGGGAACAGAGGCCTTATTCTGCGGGTGAGTTCGCACTGGAAGGCCTCCACGACGGAAGGGCCAATGTGCTGATCTTTATCCAGGGTAATATTGACCCGCACATTGCCTTCTTTTTTGATTCGTTCTGGAACAGGCGATGCCGAGAAAACAACGGTAAACGCGTTGTTTTTGATTAAATTCCCTCTCGCTATCTCAGCAATAAGATTCAGGGCAATTTCACGATCTCTCTCCTGACATGTTCCTTCCGTCGTCAGTCGCGCAATCATCTCGACTCGTTCAATCATGACTTGCTCATTCAACTCTCTGTCCACACAACCTCCACCACGAGATACTGTATAAACATACAGTAGCACGTAATCATAAAAAGAGTGAAGCAAAAAATCAGACCTGTTTGCGGTATGTGCATGATATCGATGGAGATTAGCGCATACTTCCGGCGACCTGATGCCTTAAATGCCCGGTACGTTCAAGGATTGAACTGGCCTTATCCAGGTAGGGCGGGGGCAACTCGCGGTGTCGGTGCAGATGAGTAAAATCACCCGCCGTACAGTTATTGACAGAACTCCAAGAGGGCGCGGTGGCGCCCTTAAGGTCAACGGCCCGCTTCGGTACAATCTTCCACTGTTTGAGGCGCGTTAAAACCGGTGACCCGGCCCCAATGGCCGCATCATAGACCCCGCGGATACAGACGGTTTCCTCGCCGTACTGGTTATATTCTTCCTTCGATTCGTAGAGCGTACGTACCTGCAGATCGTCACGACGGACAAACGGCCCGCCCTGGGCGTTCACATACCCCGCCCAGTCTCCGGCGTCCGCCGCGTCATGCACGGCGGCAAACTCCACGCTCAGGCCATGCGCCGTCTCGCGGTCGGCGAGACGGCGCAACTCCCGGTAGACCGTCACCGGCGCACCGCCAATAAACTGAAACTGACGGATGTGCCAGCGGGCCGCCCAGGCGGAAACGGCGGGAGCGGTCTCTTTCAACAGCTCGCCATTTTCATCATCAGTTTCGCCATCAAGCGCATAGCCATCGATATTCTTCGCGATGTATTTGGCGATATAGCCGGTAGCGCTGCCCTTCTCCGGGTCAATGGCTTCGGCATGAAAACGGGCTTTTTTTGCCCTGTCGCGTTGTAACTCGAAGGCATCCTCTTCGCAGGCATAGTCATTCATGATGCGTCGAACCCGCCCGGTATCCTCCGGCCGCATGAACACCAGCATATGCCAGTGGGGCGTACCGTCATGATGAGGTTCAGCAACCCGGATCCCGAAAATACGAATCCCTTCCCGGTGCAGCTTCGCCCGGATACGCGCCCAGAGTCGGTTGAGATAATGTTGCGTGTCTGCCGGGCTGGCGCCGTTCCACTTGCCGTTACGGTAACCGGCCTGCACGGTCGCGTGATACTTCGCGGGGGCGGTTAAGGTGTAGAACTCGCCTGCATAGCCCAGCTCATGGCAGATATTTTCAAACCCGCGAATGCGGGTCATCAGTTCACAGCGACGTATTGCGGGGTTGGCCACCGAGCCATCGTATTTTTCGATCAGACTGATACGGTTACCCTCTTCATCTTCAAGCTCCAGCCCCTTCAGGAACTCACGCGTACGGCGCTTCTGCTCGCGCCACTCGGCGATGCACCGTTTGCTCGCATAGGCAGATTTCTTTTTGCTGACGTGACCGATGGCGATCTGCAGATGCTCCCGCCAGGCGGCCGCCATCCGACGCAGACGACCGCGCCACCAGGCCTCTGAAAACATCCGGATCACCGCCGGGGCAACGTCCTCTTTGCAGAAGACGGTTTTGGACACGCGCTCCCAGTGGGGAGGGAGCACGTTGAACTGACGGGTAATGACACCGGCGAGCTGATACCAGGCATGCAGCGTTTGATATTCACCCATGCCGGCATCGTCCATATTTGCCAGCTCGGCGCGAATAAAGCGGGCGATGTCAGCCCCCAGCAGATCGATATCCGCACGGGACATATCCGGAAGGCGGTTGAAGCGGACGACCATATCAACCATCCGCGAGGCAAGGTATTGCCGCAGCGGCGTGTCGAAGTGGCCATCAAAAACCGCCGCGGAGACGCTCTCGTGCACGCCGACCCGGCTATATTGCTCAGCAACCCGCTGCAGGCGGGGTAATCCCCCTTTACAGAAGCGGATCAGAAACGCATTGGCTCGCGGTGTGCCCTGCTGTTGTTCGATGGCGTCAACCATCCGCCACACTTCGGAACGGACACATTCAGGCTGCAAAGAGAGGGCTTTTCTGGCTTGCAGCAGCGCCGCGAACAGACGATCGCGACGCTGCAGTTGAGAGTGTGTGAGATAGGGGCTGACAATGGCCGTCCGTGGCGCATTCCACGGATAAGCACAGGAGATAGCCAATTCACCCTCCCCGATAGTGTTTGTTTTTCAGCTCCGTCATTTCCTGGCAGGTAACGCACATGGCCACGCCGGGGACGGCAATACGGCGTGCCTCGGGGATCGGGGCGTCGCACGCTTCGCAGAGCAAACGCGATGGCGACACAGGTCGACGGCGCGCGCTGTTAATGTGGCGCTCGCGTTCTGCCAGTTCACGCTCCTGCACCAGATCGATAAAATCCGCCATCAGTGCAGCTCCTGGGATTCACGCTCGTAACGGGCCGCTTCGTGACACAGCAGTTCAGCCACGTCTTCACCGCTCATGCCGGTTTTGTAAATGTGGCTGGCCAGCGCCTCAAGGCGCTGTGAAACCGCGAGCGCACGTGCTCTTCGCTCCTCGGTCTTCGCTTGCGCCAGCAGACGTACCAGTTTGTCTCCCTCGATCGGGGACGTGCGGTTTTCGCTATTTCGCATTACTCGTTCTCCTTAAATTCAGGCAATAGAATGCCCGGCGGGTTTACGCCATTACGTTTGGTTGGGGTTACATCGGCATGGTCAGCCGTTCGGGAAATAAGCTCACGACTGCACGAAAATGGTTCATGGCGGTAATCAGCGCCCTTTTCTCGTCAGTCGTCAGTTCACCGACCTCGCACGCATGACGGGTAGCGGGTAATTTCGCCAGGAAGAAGATGGCGGCCAGCGCGCGGGTGTTCTCTTCAAAACAGGGATCGCGCTTATCACGCAGCTCTGCAAAAAACCGCGTCAGCTCTTTCTCGCTATTGCCCCAGAATCTGGCGCGCAGTTCGGCCACGTGGTTAAGTCCGGACAGACGCGCCCCGACGCTGAGCGGAACGCCTGCCTGAGCAGCTTCTATCGCCATATCGCCCCTCGCTTCGTTTCCCGCAACGTGAATTATTCACCGATAACAAGCTGGAAGCGGGAATGGCCTAACGCCTTACGTAGCTGCTCCTCTTTCCAGCGCGCGTAATAGATACGGATGGGGCCACCTGCTTTTTTGCAGCCCTTGCGGATAGTGCGCGGCTCAATAGGGACCCGGGGGTTATCGCCTGTCGTCCAGCGGTAGGCAGTACGTTCAGAAACACCTTCCAGCGCGGCGAATTGCTGCAGCGTCACCACAGGGGCTGGCACTTTGATGATTGCGATTTCAGAAGCCATGTTGCATGATTCCCATTTTGATAATGACTGCAATCTTTAGCCTCTGTTTGCCAACGTCTGCCGCTGATTGCCCGAATTTGCAATGA
Source organism: Enterobacter cloacae complex sp. 309I3 (assembly GCF_050031595.1). Lineage (NCBI taxonomy): Bacteria > Pseudomonadati > Pseudomonadota > Gammaproteobacteria > Enterobacterales > Enterobacteriaceae > Enterobacter > Enterobacter cloacae complex sp. 309I3. The sequence goes on from NZ_JBLGWI010000001.1 coordinate 4,230,484, forward strand.
TACTAATACCCAATTGAGTATTAGTAAACACCCAAAGGAATATATTTTGATTTTAGATTCTCAAGTGAATAATGAAGAGTTGCTCGATAGAATCTGTCAGGTATATGGTTTTACGCAAAAAATCCAGCTTGCCCGGCACTTCAATATTGCCGCCAGCTCGCTGCAGAACCGCTACGCACGCGGCACTATCTCTTATGACTTCGCCGTGCAGTGCGCCCTGGATACGGGCGCCAGCCTGCGCTGGCTGATGACCGGGCAAGGTGCTCAGTTTGAAGGTCAGCCTGCGCCGGGCGATCCTGTATCTGTCGCATCATTCACTCTTAGTGATGGTCGACTGGAAGAAAATACTACTTTGAGTATCGACTCCCATTTCTTCAGTAAACAACTCACCCGCGGCATCGCCGTCCGGGCTGAGGGAAAACTTCACTTTGTTGAAAAAGACGCATCGTTAACCGACGGGCTGTGGCTGGTTGAGATTGAAGGCACCACCAGCATCCGCGAGCTGACGCTCCTGCCGGGTAAAAAACTCCACGTCGCGGGCGGAAAGATCCCATTTGAATGCGGTATCGAGGAGATAAAAACGATTGGCCGTGTGGTGGGTGTCTACAGCGAGGTTAACTGATGGCGGTCCGTAAAAATCCTGCCGGTGGCTGGCTTTGCGAGATCTACCCCAACGGGGCAAAGGGTAAGCGCATCAGAAAGAAATTCGCCACCAAAGGCGAAGCGCTGGCCTTTGAACAGTACACCGTTCAAAACCCGTGGCAGGAAGAAAAAGAGGACCGCCGCACCTTAAAAGCGCTGATTGATGCCTGGTATAGCGCTCACGGCATTACGTTGAAAGACGGTCTTAAACGCCAGCTGGCGATGCACCATGCCTTTGAGTGTATGGGCGAACCGCTCGCGAGGGATTTCGATGCGCAGATGTTTTCCCGCTACCGGGAAAAGCGGCTGAAAGGTGAATACGCCCGTTCTGCCCGGGTAAAAGAAGTTTCCCCCCGCACGCTTAACCTTGAGCTGGCCTACTTCCGGGCGGTATTCAACGAGCTGAATCGTCTGGGGGAATGGAAAGGCGAAAATCCGCTGAAAAATATGCGCCCTTTCCGTACGGAAGAGATGGAAATGGCCTGGCTGACGCAGGAGCAAATCGCCCGGTTACTGGCCGAGTGTCGGCGTCATGACAACCCGGATCTGGAAAACGTGGTCAGGATTTGTCTCGCCACGGGCGCACGCTGGTCTGAGGCCGAAGGGCTCAAAAAAAGCCAGCTGTCGAAGTACAAAATCACCTATATCAATACCAAAGGGCGAAAAAACCGCACCGTCCCTGTCAGCAAAGCCCTGTATGACGCTCTGCCTGATAACAAAAATGGCCGTTTGTTCAGTGATTGCTATGGTGCGTTCCGCTCTGCGCTGCAGCGGACAGGTATCGAGTTACCCGCCGGGCAATTGACCCACGTGCTGCGCCATACTTTTGCCAGCCACTTTATGATGAATGGTGGGAATATCCTGGTCCTGCAGCGGGTGCTTGGGCATACGGATATTAAAATGACTATGCGGTATGCACACTTTGCACCTGATCATTTAGAGGATGCCGTTAAGCTCAACCCGCTGGCGGTGAGTGGCGATAAAGTGGCGGTGGAGATGGCGAATAATGGGTAATCATTGGCAAACAGTGGCAATCTATGTCAGTGATAAATAATACAATGCATTGATTTTTGGTTGTTCTGGTAGGAACTCATAATCGCCTGGGCGCTGGTTCAAGTCCAGATGCGAATACCAAATTGAAATTATTGCCGTTTAATCCCTACTATTTGCTATCAACGTTAAGCAAAGTCATCGCATTTTGTGCAGGGTTTAGCCCCAAAGATGCATTTCGCGCTTTTTTGACTTTTAACTCCCCGAAAACTTAAAGGGAAAAAGAAGTTTTCTTATGTCAACAAGGATAAACCAGACAATGTTACTCACTACCATGAAAATACTTAAAATATGATTCCGAACAAGTTGCGCGCAGACTGACTTGAAAACATAGATATGCGTTCCAGTTTTGATTTTATATAATCCAGCATGCGCTTACGCGGGTTGGTGATAAAAATGAGATGGAGAAAGGAATGGGTTATAGGTCAACGAGACAAAAACCCGCTCCTGCGGGTTTAATCTACTTCAACCGAGCAAGCTAGTGAAACAATCATTACTCCCACTCTGCTTTACTCTGATACCGACACGCTTACAATCTCTGTTACTTTTTTTGTATAAACACGGCAGTTATCCGGGAGATCTTTATTGATGAAAGTCATTGCGCCAATAGTAACATTATCGCCAATTTTCAGATCGTCGCCGATTATGCAGCTATTCGATCCCAGATAAAAGTTATTCCCAATGACGATCTTACCCTGTGTACCTTTTCCACTGCTTCCAATAACAGAATTTTGGGTAAGTTTCATATTTTTTCCTGCATGCACTCGCTTTGTCACTACTATACCAATATGATGAGCGATAGTTAGCCCTTCACCGATAGTTGCACCGAGCATAATATCGCAAGCAAATTTACTTTTGATGCGTGAGTGGACACGATAAGCCATGCGGCGGTGGCCGTTCTCATACAAATAACTTGCCAGTCGCCACCAAAAAACATATTTCAAACCCGGTTTGTTCCTTAGGCGTGTCATTAGGCGCAGAAAAGAAAATTTTTTTTCAAGACCAATAATCTCTACATGCCAGAATCGTTTTAGCTGTGAAAATTTCATCAAATAAAAATCTCTTTTTTTAGACTTGCTAATCAAGTTCGCCGGACGTCAAGTCAAGCGATTATATCAATATTTACTGCAGGTCTGCAAAATGAGTGAGTTATACTGAAAAAGGCCAGGCGGTCTTCACCGATCTCATCATCCGCAACGGTTACTGATCTGGCTCGGGCAATCAACATGCCACACCTGCGCAATAAAAAAGCCAACCCCGCACTCCCACGGTGTTGGCCCTGTTTTAAAGCAGTGACGGTCACAACAGGTTAAAACACGTAACGCATACCCAGCGTAAATTCGTTAGAGACAATATGCGCTTTCATCTGCTCGTCTTTTAAGCCGCGCGCGTTAGTAAAATTGTTATATCCGCTTTCGATCTTGCCCATATCGATATAGCGATAGCCCAGATCGACATATAGACGTTCAACCGGCGTGTAGCTTACGCCCGCTCCTAACGCGTAGGTCAGGTTGCTTTGAGTGGTCGAGGCGTATTCACGTCCGGCGTTACCCTGCCAGCCGCCCGCTTTGATCTTGCTCACGCCAAGCCCTGCGGTTCCGTAAACAGAGACACCGTAACCGAGTTCATAATCGCGGTAGACATTCAACATCAGTCGTTCAGTTTCGGTCTGCAGGTGGTTAAAGCTGTTCGCGAATGTGCTGGAGCCGCTGGTGTACTCCGTCTTTTGTTTAAAGGTGTATTCCCCTTCGGTACGCCAGCCGTTACCGAACTGGTAGCCTGCGGCAATCGCCGCGCCGCCAAAATGCTCTTTCTCTTTACCACCCACAAACTGTCCGACACCCGGACGCGCGCTGGTATCCATCTCTTTCGCACGCTGTTCAATCTGCAGGTATTTTGCCGAACCGTAATACCCTTCTTCCGTATTTGCCGCCAGAACGGTAGCCGGGATCATCGCCACAGGCAGGGCGATTAAAATTGCTTTCGTCTTCATCTACACTCCATTGAAAAACAGTCAGTGAGACGAATCATAAGCAGTCCCGAAAGGGCAAACTATTAGGATGAATACGCGTTTTACCTGGTAATTTTACGTAGGGATTTGTCTCGCTTTTTGTCCTGTTTATTTTAATTTCAATCGGTTACTGGTTGGGGAAAACGCAGCAGAACAATCGCGCCATCGGTGGGCACCGATTCCAGTTCCGTCACATCCAGCGCGGTGTTTTCCGGCAAGCTCAGGCTATCGACCGTAATGCGGTTCCCGCGCCACGGCGTTAAGTAACTCACCAGCAGCTCGCCTCTGGCATTGGTTGTGGAGCCAAACTGGTTATAGAAGCCAATGCCCGGCGAGTCCGGCACGTCCACCAGCGCAGCGGTGCTGCCGAGCTGTTGGCCAAGCGTCACGCCGCCTGCGTGTACCAGAATGCTGCCGCTGGTGTCGGCATGATAATCACGGCGCGTTCCCCCGCGTACCATACTGAGGTTCAGCTCGCCCGCGTTGTACTGATAGCCCAGGCTCGCAGACAACTCATCATTGCGGTGTAGGGTATGCGTCGCCTGCAGATCGTAACGCAGGCTGTAATCACTCAACGCCGAACCGTACACATTCACTCCATGACTATCTTCCCCCCGGCTGGCGAGCTCGGTGATATAGCCGACATTACTCGTCGTCCCCCAAAGGGATAAAGGCACACTGATGTTGAAACCCACGGTGGTTTCATCCGGGTTTTTACCGTAGCGTTCATAACCGCCGTACAGGCTGACATCCACGTTCTGTAAGGTCGCATCCAGGCTCAGCGTCACCCCCATGCTGCCTGCGTCAGGTTCACGTGACTTCAACCCGTGCCACGACAGGCTCAGGCTGGCGTCCTCGCCAAGATTCTGGTTAAGCTCCAGCTGCCCGCGCAGCGCCCGCCGGGTGACGTCATCGTCCCAGCCGTATCTCAGCAGCTCCGCCCGCGTGATTTTTTCTTCCAGCGACCGGTAATGTTCATTACGTGGATACCACTGGAGCTGGGCAGTGAGGCTGGTTTCGGTTGTAAAGAACGCTTTGGCATAGCGCAGACGCCACACCTTACCCCGTTGCGTCTCCGCCTCTTGCGTATAGCGAGCCGCGCTGACATCTGCGGAAAACGCCCCCCACCGCCCGAGGTTAGCGCCAAAACCCGCGACCTGGCTGAAATAGTGCTCCCCTTGCTGCAACCCGGCAAACACGGTGACCTGCGGGGCAACTCCCCACGAGAACGTACTCTGCCAGAAGCGATCCTTGTCCCTGTCGATACCGTGAAAAGGCTTATACCGACCGGCGGCCAGTTCGTAGCTAAAGAGCCCGTGATGCACCAGATTGGGCATGCTGGAATAAGGCAGCAGGCGGGTACGCTCCGTACCGTCGCTCTCCTGCACCGTCAGCTCCAGGTTGCCGTCCGGGTCCGGTGGATAAAAATCGCGAATGGTAAACGGCCCGGGCGGGACGTGAATACGGTAAACACGTACCCCGTTCTGGTGAATGGTGACTTCCGCCTCTGTGCGGGCATAGCCGTTGATCCACGGCGAATAGGGTCGCCAGCTATCAGGGTACATCGCCTCGTCACTGGCGAGCGATGCACCGCGAAACGCCAGGCTGTCGAACATATTTGAAGAGGTATTGCCGTCGCCCAGCGTCACACGCGAACGCAGCGGCGTGATGCTGCGCCAGAGCGACATCGCATTGGTGTACGAACCGTGTTGTCCCTCTTTTTCATGCCAGAAAGTGTTTTGATAACGCAAACGCCAGGGGCCCACATTAAGGCCGTTGTCCAGGCTCAGCGTGGCGTCAGTACCGGAACGCTCCCAGTAATACTGCGCCTGGCTGTTATCCGCATCCAGACGGTAGTTGATAAACAGCGCGTTGATGCCATCATCCCAGCGGCTGGTGCTGACGCCGTTCTGCTGCGGGCTAATGGCGTCTGTCGGGAACAGAAGCGTCAGCAGTTGCGCCTGCGGGCGGTACCAGTACTTGAGGTTAAACTGCTCTGCAGACTGTGGTGTCAGGCACCCTTTGGCATCCCAGACCAGACGCGCAAGCACCGTGTCACGTACGCCCCACTCCTCCATCAACGGCTGGCTAAGGCAAGGCCCTGAGGCTGACACCTCAAACGAAATCGCCCCTTTATAGAGGTTATTGAGGATCACCCACGTCTTTTGGCTTACCGCACGACTTTCTGCCATGGCGAACAGCAGCATAAAAAAGAGAAGACGGATTCGCATCATGATGGCAGGCAGCGCAAAAAGGTGAGGAGGCTCACGCCCCCTCACCTGTTTTACAAAAAAGCGTTATTTCTGCAGGGAGGCAAGCGCGGCGCGTGCGCGGCTCAGATCTTGCTGAATGCTGCTCAGATCGCTCTGTTTTTCAGCCAGTTTGCGTTGGTATTTCGCCACTTTCTTGCTGTCGCCTTTGGCTTTCGCTTCACGCAGATCGGCCTGAACCTCGGCAATATCTTCGCGCTTCTCGGCCAGTTTCTTCTCCAGCTTCTTCACCTCTTTTTGCGCGTCAGCCTGTACGCTTGCCGGGGTGCAGTGCGCTTTCACTTCAGCCAGCGCTTTTTTCAGGCCGTTGACCTTGTAGGTATTACCGTACTGCTGGGCGATACGGATCTCTTTTTCCAGTGCCGCGGCTTTGGCAGAGCAGCTTTCTGCCGCCTGGGCGGAGGTGAACATACCAACAGAGGCAATAACGGCCAGGGCGGATACGAGTTTTTTCATCGGGATATCTCCTTTATATGTGAACGTCCTCGAATAAAAGAGTACCCCGGCGGACGGGAAGCTTACGCTGTACGCCCGTCCTCATTCTGCTGTAGGACGGTCTCGCCCGGTTGTAGTCCCGTCTCGCGCCAGCGCTGCAATGCGGCCCTTAATGCCTGAATATCCTCCTCAAGCTGACGGATGCCGCCGCTGTCGGCAGCCCGCTCCTGCTCCAGACAGCGCGCCTCAAGCGCTGGCATACCGAGCAGTTGAATACCGCCCCGCAGTCGGTGCAGCGCGTCCTTCAAGGGTGTACCGGGGTCCTTTCGCCACAGCGCAATATCGCCCAGCGTCTCCTCCAGCACGGTTATCTGCAAATCCAGAAACGTTGCCAGATGCTCACCGTCCAGCAGTGCTGGGGGTAGCGTGATGGAATATGGCGAAGCAACCGGCGATTTACCGGAGGGGGTCAGAGGGGCAAGCAGATTTTCCAGCGCAACCAGCGTGACCGGCTTGAAGATACAGTCGCGCATGCCTGCTTCCCGCGCCTCATCCCGCACGGATTCACGCGCGTCCGCCGTCATGCCAAACACCGTGACACAGGGGTAATATTCATTGATGATGCGCGACAGGGCATAGCCATTCATCTCGGGCATGTTGCAGTCGGTGATCACCGCGTCCGGCTGTCGGATTGCCAGGCTCTCAAGCAGCTTTGCCGGGCTGTCGTGCTGGGTGACCACATGCCCCAGCCACTCAAGCTGCTGGGTAAGCAGCATCCGCCCGACCGGATTATCGTCTACCACCATGATGGTCAAGGCTGCGCGTTTGCCGGGTGGCACACAAGCTTTAGTCTCTTTCTCTGGCAGTGCGGCCATGACGGGCAGCCTGAGCGTCACCGTGACCGTTGTCCCCTCTCCCGGCACGCTATTCAGCGTGAGATCCCCATCCATCATGTCCGCGAGCTGGCGGCAAATATAGAGCCCCAGCCCGCTGCCCTGCGCCCGGGTACGGCTCTCACCCTGACTAAAAGGCTGGAACAGACGCTGTTGCGTCGCGATATCAATCCCCTCGCCGGTGTCTGCTATTGTCAGCTCCAGCAGCATAAACTCGCCGTTCTGCCATTGCGGCTGCGCCCGCAGCATCACCTGACCGTGGTCGGTGAATTTAATGGCGTTACCCAGCAGGTTGGTGACGATCTGACGAAAACGCATCACATCGATCAATATGTCCCCTTTCAGGGCGGTATCCATTTCCAGCAGCAGCTTCAATGATTTCTGCGCCGCCAGCCCCTCAAACTGCGACACCGTTCCTTCAATCAGGTTTCGAAGCGAGGCGCGCTCCGGGCGGAGCACCAGACGGCCGGACGCAATACGCTCCACATCCAGGATATTCCCGATAAGCAGCAACAGCGACTGCGCTGCGTCCCAGGCGACCCGTATCGACTGCGGGTTTTGCGGGGCATGGTCGGGACGTTTCATCACCAGCTCCAGCATGCCGATAATGGCGCTGACGGGCGTGCGAATTTCATGGCTCATGGTCGCCAGAAAGGCGCTTTTTCCCCGACGGGCTCGCTCTGCGCGCTGTTTCGCCGCACGCAGCGTCTGAATAAGCTTGCGGATGCGCGCCTGTTGGATGCGCCGCCGATGGTAGATCCACCCGGCCACCAGCGCCAGCAAGGCCAGACCGGCGGCGGTGAACGTCACCATCCACGTAATCGACAGCGCCGTCATCGACACAGAGGCAAACGCATTGCCCGTATTGCTGCCGCGCGTCAGGGCGTGGAGATCTTCCGGCGGGATGTTGATCAGCGCTTTATTCAGAATGGTGATCAGCGGCCAGGCCTGCCGCGATGCGCCAAAGGCAAAGCGCAACGGTTCGGCATCGATGCTGGCGAGAATTTTCAGTGAGGCAAATTCTTTGCGGGTGAGCTGGGCGTTGGCAATGATCAGCGGCACCACCATCATGTCGTTTTGATCCTTCACCACGCTGTTAAAACCCTGCCACCAGGTATCGACCTTCGCCGTCTGGCCGCTATTTTGTCGGCCAAGCCAGTCATCAGGCGCTTCACCACGCAGGCTCACCACGCGGGGCTGAAGCGCCTCCTTCCCCGGGAGCGCACGTCCAACCATAACCCAGGAGTTATACAACCAGGTTCGGGTGGTGAGGAGATCCGCCTGCCAGATCCCCTCCTGCGTGACGCCTGCAATCAGCTCGGCCTCTCCGCGATTTATAGCTCTGAAAGCGGCGGCCTGGCTGGGATAACGGCGGATTTCAAAGGTGAACCCGGTACGCAGGCGGAGCGCGGTCAGCAGATCCGCCAGGATGCCGCGCAGTTGCCCGCGCTCGTTGAAAAAGGCAATGGGGGCGTTATCCTGCGCCACCGCGACGCGGATCCGGGAATGTTCTTTGATCCATTTATGTTCGAGCGAGGTGTAACGCGGTGGCTCTTCGCTCAGGGAGAGCGGGATCCCCCCGCTCCAGCGACGGTGGATCTCCACCCCCGCGTTTTCCGGCAGCGCCGTCAGCATCTTGTTGAGGATCGCGATCCAGACCGCCATCTTTGGCATCGCGGCGAACGAGAATCCCGACGCCTCGAACGTGTCCGCCACCGGACGAATGCTGAGATTGCTTAAATTGGACTGACTCGCCAGATAGCGCGCGGTGATCGCATCGCTGAAGAACAGATCGATTTCGCGAAACGCCAGCGCCTCCAGCGCATGTCGCGTGGAGGAGAAATTCACAATGTCAGCCCCCGGATAACGGGCCAGCACGTCGCTGCTGCTGTAGACAGGCGAAACGGCGATCCTTTTCACCGGCTCATCGGGCGAGGCATCGGTATTCACCACTTCAACCGGGATGTTGTCGCTGTAGGGCACACTCAGCATCAGCCCCTGTTGTTGCTGGCTATCCCCTGCCTGAGGCATAAAATCCGCCTTGCCTGCCCGCAATGCTGACAAGGCATCCTCATAGGTGGGATAACGCACCACCTCGATCTCCAGGCCGAGGTTTTCCGCCACCAGCCCGGTGAAATCCGCATTGATACCACCGTAATCATTCAGCCCGGTGGTGATGTCGTAAGGGGGCATCATCGGCTCCCAGACCGCCAGACGGATTTTGCGGTGTTCGCGCACCCAGCGCCATTCGCTGCCGCTGAGTCCCGGTTCGATCACCTTTTCATGGCTACGCGCCAGCAGGCGAAGGGATTCCTCCTGTTGCGCGGCGCACACGGTAAAGGCAATACAAAAAAGCAGGATAAAGGTAACGGCTCTCACGTCTCTGGCTCTGAAGTATCAATAAGATCGAAAAGTTGTTCAAAATGCGCAAAGCCGCTTTTTTTCATCATTCGCGCCTTATAGGTGCTGATGGTTTTGTTGCTGAGCGCCAGCCGGTCGGCAATCTCCTTGTTGCTTTTGCCCTGCTTCAGATAGTTCAGCACCGCGATTTCACGATCGGAGAAACTCGCCAGCAGCGCCCGGGTATCATGTTGTATTTCAGTAGCCTCGACGATTTTCGTGAACGTCTCTTCCGGGAAACAGTGATAGCCGTCCAGCAGCAGCTGGCAAACCGGCTCGACGCGCTCCAGCGCCAGGCTTTTATTGATAAACCCGCTCGCCCCGGCCTTCAGCGTACGCAGTGCGTAGATCCCCGCAGGCTGGTTGGTATACACCAGCACCCTGAGCGCAGGGAAGTGGTGCTTGATACGCGGAAGAAGATCCAGCCCGTCGGCGTTTTTGAGTTCCAGATCGAGGATCAGCAGTGACGGCTGTTCCCGATGCAGCAGCGCCAGCAGGTTCTCGCCGGAAGATGTCGTCACGATAAAATCCGGATTCTTTTCCAGCAGCACCTTGAGCGCAAAGCAGATTGCCGGATGGTCATCCACAAGCAGTATTTTTGTCATTGGTGTTTATTCTTTCCTGAGGCATTAACGGCTCCATTACACGCTATACACCATAGCCTACCACGTGTTGAATCAGGACAAGGTTTGTCTGGTTTGAGAATAATTCAGAAAAAATACGAAATACACGACCACAACCTACTTTTCATTAGGCATAATGATTTAAATAAATGGGTTTGGAATTTAAATGCCGGATATAACAGGGTTGGTTTCATGCAGCAAAACGCTAAACCTGTCCTGTGATGAAAAAGGTTCTGGAAACCTCAGTCACAAACTCGAAATCACTTGTCAGGCCATGAGAATGACTCAGAAAAACAGGCGAAACAGAACTTTCTTTCCTTTCAAAACAAGCAGTCTGGATGCTTTGTATTTTTGTTTTATCATCCTTACCCTCAATTAATGAGAGCAGGAAATGCATACCATCCGAATGGATGCTGAGCGTTTTTTGATTATCAACATCTACAATATTAACGCTTCCCGTATTCGTCCTGAGCTGATGAAGCGCATCGTAAACATCTGACCATAAGGGGAAGTCCTTTTTACTTAAACCTGTATTTGCGCAAAACAGGGAAAGCTTCATTTTCATCGTTTGTCCTTTAACAATGTTGTTTGCTACGTATTTTAACATGGAAGATGAACAATCCAGAGCAGGATAAAGTGATGTCGCTGGCAAATTACACATTTTAGGAATTTTATGGCCTGCATTCTGGCTATGCCTGCCATCTGCTCGCCGATATCAATGCTCTGCTACTGAGCAGCCCAGTAAATAATTACTGGGCTAACAGGAATGTCAATTTATGAAGAAATATAAAATCGCAAAATGCTATTAGCGTTTACGATTATGATTTGACATTGATACGCCATCTAGAACTTACTTTTAATATTTTCGTATTTTTCATTATAACTATCCGCATTGCCAATACCTCTTCCCTGAATAATTTGCACAGTAGCTGAAATAACATTTTTTACTTTTTCATCTTTACTCATCTCAATATAGAGTCTTTCTGATACACCAGACTCTGTCCCACTTATCATGTTAACCACTGGGATATAAGATGAGGCATCTCTGGAAACATCCGTTTTAGAATAGATAAGCAGAAGGTTACCCTCATCCGTGAACGTCATACCATCAGGATTACCTAATAAATTTATTACTTTCGTTTTATCACTACCTTTTTCTAATTCTGTAAATGCCAAATTACGGGCACTTACATAATCAAGATTATATTTATTAGGATTATGTAAATCTTTTACAAAGATACCATGATTAATGACAATATTATCAGACCCATAGACTACTGAAAGAACTCTATGTGCATAAGTGCCGGTCATGCCGTTTAAAAATCCTGTATATGAAGCAACCGAAAGCTTCCCATCAGGGAATGTTTTCTTTAAAGCAGAGCGGGATTCATCTTTTTTTCCAATAACACTGGACAAAGAAGAGACATTTGTTTCTCCGTCTATTATTTTTGAATTAATTAAAGCGTCACTGTTATTCTTATCAGACAATAATTCACTACCGCCGTTAAATGCAGAGCAAGCAGTCAGTAACATTGATGCTACAGCAACACTTAATAGTAATTTTTTTGACATATTTAAATATCCTTAATAAATTTTATCCTAATTTAGAAGGCACCATAATGCCCTCATCCCACAAGGATTCCGAGCAGGTGCTCAGAACCGCTATTACTACTTTTTTCCGTAATACGGATAATCCCTTTGTATTACCCCTTCAGTCTTCAGTTTGGAGAATCTTTTGCTGCTGCTGCCCGCTCCCAAAATCACGCCGCCCGGCAGTTTTGTCCTGGCTGGCTACTCATCCACAGGTCGCGTCCGATATCCGCAACGATTTTATCGCCACTCACCTGCGCACTGTTCAGGCTGGCGTCCCGACCGCTGTAGTAATCGTCGAGGGAAAGATCCCGGCGCAAGAGGCGGGATCTTTATTGCTACTCTTTTCTTAGATATACCAGTAAACCATTTGTATTCTTTATCCTCTGTGGATAATCAAGACGCTGAACTATTGTATCTACAGTAAAATCATCATCAAAATCGGCAATAATTTCCGTTTCTATTACCGATGCAAGCTCTTCATCGTCGTCATCAACTTCACCTTCAAAATAAAAAAGTAAGCTAATGTTTTTACCAGATAATTCAGTAATAACGGCTCTAATGTTAGGGGTAACGTTTCCCAACAAAGCCCTCTGCAATGAAAGTCTCAGGTACTGTTCATTAAATGCTCGCTTCGCTTCATTTAAACTCGGAGAATTTTCCCCGCCAGAAAAATCTGGATCAGCCGATTGCACAGGGTCATCTTCCCATCCACATACTGGACAAATTTCATAACAACCCGGCTCATCTATTGTCTTATTTGCACAGCATGGGCAAGGATAAGAGCCATTATTCATCATTGCTTGTTCCAATATTCGATACCTTTCTCTGGTTTAAACATTGTACGCGGTACACCATTTATATCTTTTGAAGCAAAGACATTAGTTGCGGGATTGTAATACAGCGTGTCTCCGTTAGGGCGAACTTTAGTCAAAGTACCTGCCGGTGGGGTTGTCATAAAATTATGGGCAGCATCCACATATTGCTTAGCATGCTGATATCAGGAAACTCTTTCCCATGTTTTGTCCAGTGCCCATAGGCATTACCCACAGGTTCTGCTTTCTTGGTTTCTGTCCAAATCTGAGTATCTTTAGATTTACCACCTTTAGCTATCCCACCACCTGCGCCAAGAGGCTCTCCATCCTCATCCAGAACCCCCCGGTTTCAGCCACCCCGGACGGATATCTATTATTGGAAGTTTTTTGTCCTTATCTCCCAGCGCATTATTCTCCGCCGCATTCTTCCCTGCCTGCCCCCCGGCCACCGCCGAACCCGTACTGTCTCCAGCAAGCCCGCCAGCCATCCCGGCCGATATCGTCGCCAGTGCACTAACCGTCTGCTTCTGCTCTTCACTCAGCTTCGATAAATCTTTGACGTCAGGGTACAGCATGCCCGCTATCGCTTTCGCTGCAAGCTCACCGGTCGCCGCACCGGCCGCGCCCGCCGCTGCACTGTTCCCCTGCAGTGCCGCAACCGCGCCGCCCAGTATCGCGTGCGCAATGGTGTTGACCGCCGGATTGCCCTCCGTCGATTTCAGCAGATGCGCCAGCTCCGGTGCCGAGGCTCCCGCCAGCGCGCCGGCGATATCTCCGCCTGCCAGCCCCTGAAGCGCAGCCGTCGCCGCCTGAATGCCACGCTGAATGGTGCTGCCCGTACCAAACTTCGCCTGCTCATCCCTGTACGTCTGCGTCTCTTTCAGTTGCTCATCCGTCAGGTCAGGGTGCGTCTTACGCGCTTCCTTCAGCGCATTCAGCTCGCCCTGCGTTCTGGCGATGTCTGCCACCTGCCCGCCGATATCGCTGATGGCGCTCACCTACGCAAGCCGCCGCCAATACTGACTCCTGCATCGCCACCGCTTCTGCTGTTCTTTCCTGTCGTGTGTTGCGTGCTGGCCGCACCGCCCAGCACTATGTCGTTAGCTGCGACAATTTCCGGGGGCGCTGAACGACACCAGCGATCTGCCCGTATTCAAACGGGGTAACGGGCATTTTTAGTAATCACTGATAAAACGATCCCTGCACAGGGATCGGGATTTCTAACATCATGATTCCAATAATCGCAACCAATCATCAAAATCATCAATATCATACAAGTAATCTCGATCTGAAGAAGGAAGATCGACAGCACCTAGGCTTTGAATCACTTTCCAGGCAACTTGATCTGTGATCCTAATATCATCCGCATCAATAATTGAAAAAGCCCATTGAGCAACATAGGTCCTGTCTAGCGTGCCATATTTTAACCTATTAATTACACTAGCAATTTCATAACGCGATGGAAATGCGTTCATACTTATCTCCTTCCTTGATAATTACCATCAGCATCAAAAATATGGTGGTTCTTATCATTGGTAACAGGTTTCGGAGCCACACTACGAATATTTCCAGCATGATCGAGTGTTTCATACCAGGTTCTGGTTTGGCCTGTTTTTGGATCCCACTCTCTAACCAGCCTGGCCCCTGCCATTTCCCCAGTTGTTCTGGATGGCGTCATATCACCATAAAAGCGATAATTTCCATTCTCCAGCTCCTTAACTCCAGCCTGCCCATATTTCTCAGCCTGTCGATAGTATTCTTTTAGTTTCGCCCCTTCCAGGGAACTAACTGCACGGTTTCCACCTTTAGCTATCCCACCACCTGCGCCAAGAGGCTCTCCATCCTCATCCAGAACCCCCGGTTTCAGCCACCCCGGACGGATATCTATTATTGGAAGTTTTTTGTCCTTATCTCCCAGCGCATTATTCTCCGCCGCATTCTTCCCTGCCTGCCCCCCGGCCACCGCCGAACCCGTACTGTCTCCAGCAAGCCCGCCAGCCATCCCGGCCGATATCGTCGCCAGTGCACTAACCGTCTGCTTCTGCTCTTCACTCAGCTTCGATAAATCTTTGACGTCAGGGTACAGCATGCCCGCTATCGCTTTCGCTGCAAGCTCACCGGTCGCCGCACCGGCCGCGCCCGCCGCTGCACTGTTCCCCTGCAGTGCCGCAACCGCGCCGCCCAGTATCGCGTGCGCAATGGTGTTGACCGCCGGATTGCCCTCCGTCGATTTCAGCAGATGCGCCAGCTCCGGTGCCGAGGCTCCCGCCAGCGCGCCGGCGATATCTCCGCCTGCCAGCCCCTGAAGCGCAGCCGTCGCCGCCTGAATGCCACGCTGAATGGTGCTGCCCGTACCAAACTTCGCCTGCTCATCCCTGTACGTCTGCGTCTCTTTCAGTTGCTCAACCGTCAGGTCAGGGTGCGTCTTACGCGCTTCCTTCAGCGCATTCAGCTCGCCCTGCGTTCTGGCGATGTCTGCCACCTGCCCGCCGATATCGCTGATGGCACTCACCTGCGCCAGCCGCTTCTGCTCCTTCTCCTTGTCAAATATCGGGCTGATGCTGTCGTTTGCGTGTTCTGTATCCCGGCTCAGGCTGGCCACATCCTGCTGCTGGTTTTCGGTATCACGGATGGTGATGTTACCCTCGCCCACCGCCGCCTGTGTCGTACCCTCCGCATGACCGCTGCTGCCCGCTGCCGATACCACGCCGCCCGGCAGGTTGCCCTTGAATGCATCACCGCCAAAGTCACCGCCGCCGCTCAGGCTGACGCCGCTGTGGCTGACCTTGTAATCCGCCTCGTTGTGGATATCCCGGAAGCCCAGCGTGCCCGTATCGAGACTGTTTTTGTCCGCCGTCGCCGTCGAGGCAATCACCGCACCGTCAAGCTGCGTGTGGCGTCCCACCGTCACATCAAAACCGCCATCGCCCGCGAAGAGCCCTGTCTGCTCCTGCACCGAGTCATACGTGCTCTTCATTTTGTCCTGACTGGCACTGATGTAGCCGGACCCCGTCATGCTGCCGAACGAGAAGCTGCCGCCTGCCGCCGTACTGTTCTGCGTCGATTTATAATCGTTGCTGTCCTGCTGGCTGCTCATCCACAGATCGCGCCCGATATCCGCAACGATTTTATCGCCACTCACCTGCGCGCCGTTCAGAATGGCGTCCCGACCGCTGGTCATGGAGACCGTCCCGCCGCTGTCGAGCGTCGTTTCCGTCCAGGCCGTACCATCGCCCTTTTCACTGCCTTTCGAAGCATTCACATTCGCAAACACGCCGATGCCGTAACCGCTCTTGCCGCCGCCAATGCTGACGCCTGCACCGCCACCGCTGCTGCTGTTCTTTCCTGTCGTCTGCTGTGTGCTGGCCGCACCGCCCAGCACGATGTCGTTCGCTGCGACAAGCGCGGTGTCGCCGCCCGCCTTCAGCTGGCTGCCGCCGATAAGGATGTTGCCGCTGTTCTCTCCTTTCTCTTTTCCGGTCGCGGTAATGGACAGATTATTCCCCGCATTCAGCGTACTGCCCGCAACCGTGTCACTCTGCATGTGCTGCTCGGATTTCGATTTCTGCGAAGAGAGCGAAACGCTGACGCCGATACCGCTGTTGGGATCGCCGTTAATCTGCGCCATTTCTGCACCCTGCGATGCCTGTACGCCTGACAGTGCCGCTTTGGTGGCCTTCAGCGCCGCAAGGCGGTCATCGCTCTCGCCTTTCGCGTCACGTGCCGTCTGCACTGCACTGTTCACCGCACTCCCCGCCGCCCCGGACAGCGCCACCGTCAGCCCGCTGCTCTTCTGCTCAAAGGTCTCATCGCGGGTGCGTTTGTCATGCCCCGGATCAATCACCACGCTGTCACCGGTCAGGCTGATATCCTTCTGCGCGATGATATCTGCCCCGCCGATATGCGCCTGTTTGCCCGCTGCAATGCTGACGTTGCCGCCCGTCGAGCCGACGGTGCTGAAGCTCTCGCTCTGGGTGGTACCCTGCTCGCGAAGATCGTGGGTGGACTTGCTGCTGCCGATGGTGAAGCCAATGCCGCCCGTGCCCATCAGGCCGGACTTTTTGGTCTCCTTAAAGCGCCAGGCCGTGTCGGTGTTGGTCGCCGCCACGATGTCCACATTGTTGCCCGCGGAAAGGGCCACATCGCCATCGCCAGCGACCGCAGAACCTAACACCCGCAGGTTGTTACCCGCCGACACCGTCACATTGTCGCCGCTCAGCAGCGAGCCTTTCTCCCGTGTCGCGCTGTCTTCCTCGATGGTGTGGGTGGTCTTTTTGCTCAGGAAGCCGCTACTGGTTTTAGTTTGTTCCCGATAGCGGTAATCGCTCTCCGTCGCCGTCGTCAGATTTACGTCGCGGCCTGCCGCCACGCCAATATCGCCCTGCGCTGTCACGTCAGCCGCCTGCGCGGTTACGTCGCGCCCTGCGAGGATCACCGTATTCCCCCCGCTGGCAATCTCCGTACCCTGCTGACGTACAGATTCGTCAATGGCGGTTTTTTTCTTCGCCTGGCTGCTGGAGCGTTCCATCGACGCTTCCGCGAGCAGGTTCACATCCCGACCGGCCTGAATGCCCACATCGTCTTCCGCCGCTATCGCCGCCGCACGGGCATTCACGTCGTTACCCGCCTGCAGGGTGAGGTCACCGCCCGCGCTCAGGGTGCTGCCCTGATGTGTGACGGACGCCGTCTCCGTGGTCGCGCGGTTGCGCCCGGCGCGTCCTTCGCTGGTCGCAATCTCGTTGGCGGTGATGTTGATATCATTCCCCGCCGCCATACCCAGGCGGCCACCCGCCGACACGTTTGCGCCGGTCACGTTGATATCCTGTCCGGCGCGCATCGTCAGCCCGTCGGTGGCGGTGATGGAGGCTGTCTTGCCGACATCGGTGCCACTGAAATGCACATTTCCCGCATCGACATTCCACTGCTGTGCGCGGGTGATGTTGTTAATGCTGCCCGCGACGCTCTCCAGCCCTACCGTTTTGCCGCTGATGGTGGATCCGATGTTATTGATATCCCCCAGCGCGCTCAGGTTCAGCCCGCCGCCTGCGCTCAGCAGTCCGGCGTTGAGGTTGCTCAGGCTGTTGCTGCTGTCGATTGAGAGCCCATTCTGCGCCGCAATTGTACTGCCGCTGTTAATGACGTTACCGCCCGCCAGCTGGACGTTATTGCCGCTAATCACGCTGCCGCTGTGAACGGTGACATCCTTCGGCGACAGGTAGACTTTCGGGATCATCACCGTCTGACCATTGATGGTCGCTGACTCCCACCAGAGCATGCTTTTATCGAGTGCAGCAACCTGCTCAGCCGTGAGCGCCACGCCGAATTTCAGCCCCAGCGTTTTTTGTTGCTCTGCGGCGCTGTCCATCAGGTAGCGCATCTGATCGAGATCGGAGCCAATGCCGTTGATATAGCGGCTACCGGTCTGGTTCAGAATCGCGTTGCTGACGTAACGGGTATCAAACGCCGCGTCGCCGAGGAACCGGTAGTCGCGATCCGGGTTCAGGCCGAGCCTGTCCAGGAAATAGGACGAGCCAAGGAACTGGTTCCGATCGGTATACGCGCTGTTGGTTTCACGCGGTGTGGCACCGGGTGTTATGCCAAGTAGGTCATACAATCCATTAAACAGGCTGTCGTCCATGTTGCCGAGTTCATCGAGCTTCGGGTTCACCGTAATCAGATACGGGCTATCGGGATCGGTGGAGGGAACAAAATAGCCGTTGTTGCCGGACGGCAGTGGATAGTTACCGCTGCTGCCGTTTTGGTCGGAGAGCGATGAACCGCCGGAGATATCTTTCAGGGCGTCAGTGATATTGCCCAGTTGTTCAGGGAAACGAATGTCCGCACTGCCACCTTGTGCCAGTGATTCACTGTTAAGGCCCTTACCAATAGCTTCAGGCGAGAGCGTATTCAGCGTTGGGGCATCAATCGTATTACTGAACTCACCCGAATTTGCGGTGACGTTAGTATTGCTGATATCACTCGTAAAGTTTGCGCTAACGTTACCGCCAGCACTGATGACTGAGCGGTATACACCGCCATCAGCCACAAATTCGGTTGTGCGTTCACCGAGGATATAAGGCACCCAGCCATACCAGCCGTAGTCCTCATCAAACCAGCCCCAACTTCCGTCCGGATATTGTGTCAGAGGCTCCCATTTGCTATCGCTGCAGTCCCGGTAAAACCACTCGCAACGGTATTCAGCCTGAACGTACGTAACGCGGCGTCCACCTTCCGCAGAAAGGTTATTCAGTGTTCCCCCAGCAAGAACGGCATTACGGCCAGCAAGAATATGGCTGGCACGGTTATCCAGCGTTCCGGCATTAATCGTAATATCGCGTCCGGCAGCAATTCGGGCTGAACTGCCAGTGGCGGATACGGAAACCACAGACTCACTCAGCAGGAACTGCCGGATGTCCTCCCCTGTGAGGCGATAATCAACCCTGTCCCTGCACTGACCACTGCCATTAGCACCACTCCCAAGGCACTGCTCATACCAGTCATACACAACCTTACTGCCATCGTTTTTCCAATCTTCAAGAAGGAGGACAAAATCCGAACGTCTGCCGTTGAGATCATAACTAAAGTAGTGTTCATCTGCGGCAGGAATGGCATCCGGGTATTCCCGTTCAGACTGGCTGACAGTCAGGCCATCGGCTTCATTGAGTAAATGGCCGGTATTAACGGTGATATCACCGCGTGTGGTCTCAATCGTACCGGAGCGGTTAACAACTTCAGCGTTTGCCTCCCCGACTGCATTCTTCTGCATCCAGAGGCTGTTATCCGCAAGAATATCGCCGTATATGTTGTGGATACGTGCAGCAAACAGAGAGATATTATTGCCCGCATAAATCAGCGCCGTGTTCAGCAGCGTACCGGCGGCCGTCATCGTCAGACTGCCCGCTGTACCGGTGAAACCGTTGACGGTGATATTTTCACGTGAGGTAAGCTGCACATCTCCGCCTGCCTGAAGCGAGCCGGACGCATTGAGCAACAGGCTCTGCGCGTTGAAGGTACTGCTACCGTTCCCGGTGGTGAGCGTACCGTTGTTCGTGAACGCTCCGCCAGCACTGAGGGCAATGGCATTGCCCTGCATTACGCCGCTGTTCGTCATGGCATTCTGCGATGAGACAGACAGCGTTTTACCTGCCGCCAGGGTGCCGGTGTTAACGAGCGCGTTAACCAGTTTCAGCGTGGTGTCGCCCAGAGAAACCACATCACCACGGCCGCTGTAATTACGCACGTCGAGCAGCAGCTTATCCCCGCTGTAGAGCTTACCGCTCTCGGTATTATCAAGAGCGTCACCGTTTATCGTAAGCGAAGTGGTGCCTAATACCGTTCCGCTGTTGGTAACGCTCTGGTAATTTGCCTGCAAATCAGCGCCCTGGAGTGTGCCGCTGTTATCAAGCGAGCTGCCGCGCAGTTCTGCGCGTGTCGTTGCGAGGACATTTCCGCCATTCACGGCTTTCACCACATCCAGCAGCAACGTTACCGCCTGAACCAGCCCGCTGCTGCTGTTCGCCAGCTCCGGTGCGGTCAGCGTGAGTTTGCCACCGGAGAGCATTTTGCCGTCGTTCTGTACGCGGGTGGTGGCCTTCACCGAAGATTCCCCACCGCCCTGCAGCGTGCCCTGATTGTTCAGCGTGGCTGTCGATACCGTCAGCGCATTCTCGCTCAGCAGCACACCGCTGGCGGTATTGTTCAGCGCGCCCGAGGCATTCAGCGTCAGCGCTTCTCCCTGAAGCCGTCCGCTGTTAATGAGTTGCCCGGCGGTAACCGTGGTCGCTTTCCCCTGGATTTGCCCGGCATTCGTTGCATTTTCCGCATCAAGCGTCAGCGCGCCTGCGCTGAGCAGTTTTCCTCCGGCCTGGTTATTCAGCTGCGTTAGGGCAACCGAAAGCGCATCAACGCCGGTGATCTCACCGCTGTTGTTCAGGGTATTGCCCCCCAGCGTGAGGTGTTTTGCAATCCACTGCCCGCTGTTTGCCAACGTCAGCGCTGAGAGCGCCAGTTCTCCATTAGAGGTAATTTTGCTGCCCGTTGTCCCGGTAAGGGTGCTGTCGATTTGCGCATCCAGTAAATTTTCTGCCTGGATCGCACCGCCGTTCGTAAGCGCCTGCGCATGAATAAGTACCCGTTTCCCCTGCCATTGCCCTGCGTTACGCAGATCGCCGCCTGTCACGGACAACTCGCCCGCGGTCAGCAACGATCCCGACGCGTCATTCACCAGCGTCAGTAATGGCGCCGCCATCTCCAGGCGGGCGGCCAGCGTCAGGGCGGCAATCCCGGTCAGCGTTCCGCTGTTCGTGATGATGTCCTGATGCGCGGTGACGCGATTCCCCTGAAGCGTACCGCTGTTGCGCAGCGTCTTTCCGTTAAGCGAAAGGTCACCGGCCGACAATATATTGCCGCTGTTAACGGTATTGACCGCATTCAGCGTCCCGTTGCCCTGGCTCATCAGTTCGCCGGTATTGCTGAGCGTTCCGGCGGTCGTAACGTCAAGTGAGCCGGTCGCGAGGGAACTTCCGCGGTTAGTCCAGTCGTGGGAGCGGATACTGACACCCTGTCCCTGGAGCTGCCCTGCGGTAGCCAGCGTGGTACCTGAAAGGCCGAGCGCTCCCCCCGTCAGCGTGCGGGAGCCTGTCAGTAAATTCAGTATTCCGGCGGTCAGTGATAATGCGCTATCGCCCTGTAACAGACCGGCACTTTCCAGGCGATCGGCATTCAGCGTCAGGGTGTTGCCCACCATGCTGCCCGCACTGGACACCGACTGTGCCGTGATGCGGTTTGCCCCTTGAGCCAGCAGCATCCCCTCCGCGCTGTTCTTCAGCGTCTTGTAATCAATTGCCAGTGAAGTCCCGCTCAGCTCGCCGCTGTTGGTCAGATTTGAACCAGAGAGGGAAAGCGCCGCGTCGCTGGTGATAATACCGGCGTTGTTCAGTTCAGAGAGGGAAAGTGACAGTGCCGACGGGCTGTACAGCACGCCGCTGCTGCGGTTATCCAGCAGACGGGTAACCAGCGACAGCGTTTGTCCGGCGTGGATCAGACCACCGTTAATGACCTGAGGGCTGTCGATTACAAGCGCGGAGGCCGTCAGGGTTCCACCGTTGCTGAGATGGCCGGTTTCAACCTTAAGTCCTGAAGCTGATGATTTCCCCGTATGGTTGAGACTGCTGTCAGCCTTCAACGTCATGTTGCCTTTGGCAGCCTGAGTTCCTTCAAGTTTTGCGTTTTGCACGGCCACGCCGACGCTGTTGCCCTGTGTCTGTGCCGTGGCCGTGGTGTTGAGGCTGCGGCCCTGCACGGTAACGGCTCCACCGGCACTGGTTTCACCTGCAAGCGTGGTATCGGTATTGTTCAGCGCCACATCCCCGTCGCTGTGGGTCACTGACGTTGCGCTGGCGGTGAACGTCTCCGCTGAGGTGGTGAGCCCCCGGACACCGGAAAGCGTACCGCTGTTGTCGATCTGCGCCGCGTTCAGCGTGAGCGTGTCATCGCTGATAAGCGTGCCGCTGTTGTTCAGATTGCCGCTCGCGGTTACGGTGGTTTTCCCTTTCGCACCGGTCTCACCGGAAAGCGTGGCATTGTCTGCGCGGATATCCAGCGTGGAGGCGCTCTTCAGCGCGCCGGAGCTGGTGATATCCGTCCCGGAGACGGTCAGGCTGTTGCCCTGAACGGTGCCGGTATTGCTGAATATACCGGTGTTAATCCGGGTATCCGCCACGGCGGCTAATGCGCCATGGTTCGCGAGGCTGCCCGCGCTGACGGCGAGAGATTGCCCGGCGGTTGTGCTGCCTTTCAGTTGGCTGTGGCCAGACGTGGTGAGCGTGATGTTCCCGCTGGCATTTGTTGTGCTGCGGCTCTCCTGCGTCAGCGTCTGCGCGTTGAGGGCAATCTCGGAAGCACTGAGATTTCCCTGCTGCACCAGCTCGCCTCCTTTGACCAACAGCTGCTGACCCGCCACAACAGAACCGTTAAGCGCCGCGTTTTTCTCAGCATTTACGGCAAGATGACGACCCGCGCTTGCCTGGGCATCTGCACTCTGGATCAGGGTGGTCGCGGCAAGCGTAGCGTCATTTGCTGCCGTGAACGCACCGCCGTTTTGCGTCAGCGTGCCGCGGGTTGTTAACTGAAGGTTGTTATCGGCGGCAACGTGAGCCTGGTCAAGCGTCAGCGCCGTCTGGCCGGAGACCGTGACGTTGCCACCCGCTTTATGGTCCCCGCGTAACGTTACGTCCGCCGCGCTGACCGTGGTGCTACCGCTGGCAAGGGTATTTTTCAGCACCACTTTTCCCGCGCTGCTGAGCGCAATATCCCCCTGTCGCGCATTAAGGTTGCCCAGGTTTACGCCCACCCCCGTTTCACTGGAGACCAGACGGATCCGGTTTGCGTACATGCCGCCCAGCGCGCCGGTGTCTACCGCGACCTTCGGGGCTGTACCTTCACCTTTTAACGCACTAACGCTGCCATCCGCCGCTACGCGGTTCGCCCCTGCAACGACACGTAAATCTTTCGCATGCAGTTGCGCGTTGATCTCCGTCGCACGGGAGATGATCGACACCGCATCGCTCTGCGAGCCATTGAGGCCCGCGCCCTCGATGGTGACCGCCCCCTGGGTTACATCAAGAGATTGCAGCTTACCGCTGGCATCAAGCACCGGTTTACCTGTGGTGAGGGTCACATTCGGCGTGTTGATAAATCCGCAGCCGTTACAGGTGATACCGTAGGGATTCGCCACGATGACGTTCGCCGCCTTGCCGGCCACTTCGGTATAGCCCTGCAAATTTGAGCGGTTAGCGCCGGTGACTTCGTTGATGATGCCTTTGGCTTCCTGCCCGGCCTTCAGGTTGGGGTTATTCTGGATAAGCCCGCCAAGCTGAGTCTGGTTAAGCTGCCCGGTCGCGTTATTGAGGATCAGCCCCTCTTTCCCGACGTTGTAGTCGTTGTATTTGTTATGGGAAATACCGGACTGGTTCGGCGTGGCGATGTTCACCACCGGCACGCCGTTAGCCGCCTTATCCATCTGCGTATTGCCGGACGGGGTGATGGATGCCGCCACCGCGGGTAACAGCGGCTGCGTCGCCAGCAGAACGCTCAGTAACGCGCTCAGCGCGCGCTGTGAAAAACGAACCTGATCCTGTTTCATCATCCCTGTCCCTTAGAAAGCCACTGATACGCGGTAGTAAATCGTGAGGTGATCCGGTGCCAGCCAGTCCGGATACGCCATCGGTGTGCCAACGGTAAACTGGCTTGAATAGCCGCGATGAGCCGTCGTCAGACCAAACGCGGCGCCCCACAGCGTGCCGGAGGCGTAACGGTCAAATCCGTCCTTCTTCAGCCAGCCACCGTCAACTGCTGCCAACAGGCCAACATCCCCCACCCACGGCAGCGTAAAGAGCGAATAATTGAGTTCATTTCGCCAGTAACCGCCGTTATCACCGGAGAGGTACTGCTCTTTGAAGCCGCGCACGGAGGTCTCTCCCCCCAGCGTCAGGCGCTCGCTGCCGTACAGCCGGTCCGGCGACCACTGAAAATAGACGCTGGTCAACCACCACAGCCCGTCAGCAACCGGGCGCTGAAAACTGCCGTTGACGCTCCATTTGCGGAACTCGGCTTTCGGCACATCGCCATGTTTGTCGTTATCATCTTCGGCGCCAAACCACGGCACACCCTGAGTGAAGGTCGGGTTCAGGGTCGCCACGCCGGAGGCAATTTTTTGCGTGTGGTTAAGGCCCAGGGAGAAACTTGAAAGTTTGCGGCTGCTGGTAGCCAGCAGAACATCGTCGAGATAGTTATGGTTGATGCGGTGGGTGATGCCCGCCGACACGCCGGTTTTGATATCGCCATTGCGGAACAGGACCCAGGAGCCATTCAGACGGTGGGTTTCGGTGTCGCCCGTCGAACGCCAGAGCCAGCCGTTATTATTGATGGTGCTGAGGTAGTTGCTCCAGCTGTAGCTGTAGTCCAGCAAGCCGTAGCCGTAAGGCACGCTGACCCCGGCGGCAAAATTCTGAGCATCATGGCTGTTCGAAAAATCGCTGCTGCGCCCGCCGCTGATAAACCACTTATCCGCCAGCCCCAGCAGGTTATTGCCGTACAGCGCGCCATTGAGCTGTCCGGTACCGGTACTCTTTTGCCCGCTGTTATCGAAACTCACTGAACCGCTGAGCGGGAATTCAGGCGAAGCCGTCAGATTGACGATTGAATAGCCCTGCCTGTCACCAGGCAAAATTTCTATTTCAACCGGCGTCTGGCGCACGCGATTAAGCTGCTCCATGCCCTGTTCGATATCGCGCAGGTTAAGAATTTTCCCTTCGAGGCCAGGGAAGGTCATGCTCAGCGTGCGGGTGGGAACCCCTTCAAGCCGGATTTGCTGGAGTTTGCCTTCCAGTACCGCGAGATGCAGTACGCCACCAGAGAGATCCTGCTCGGTTAAAAATGCGCGGCTGGTGATATACCCCCGGATGATATACCAGTCAGAGACGGCGTTGGTCAGGGCGTTGAGACGCGCCATATCAAGACACTGGTTCACCCACGGCGCAACCAGGCGATCTTTGGCTAACGGAGAAAGAAGGGTGGTACCCGTCAGCTCAATGCGCGAGATAACAAAACAGGGACCTTGCGGAGTCGCAGCACTGTCGGGCTGAACAGGACGCGGTAATACCACGCTGCGCTCCAGCTCTTCACGCTGGCGCTGGTTTTCATCCAGCAGCTGCTGCTGTTGCTGCTGAATAGTATTACGGTCGGCCGGAGACAGGGGGGCCGCCTGCGCAGCACCTGCCAGCAAGGCCATGCCAGCCAGCACCTGTAGTATCGACGTTTTCCCTGTCATCACTGCCACTCCTTGCTAAAAGTCCGTTTTCAGACTTGCCTGTCAAAAAACGCGCAACTTATGTCAAAAAGTAAACAGTGTAAATACACACATTTAATTTAAGGTCTCTTTTGCTGCATTTTCAGAATTTAGCGGGTGACACTGCGTAAATCTAAAGAAATCCCCCATCGCGCCGATCATCATCCGTGTGTATTATTTCCTGTAGCGTTTCCAACAACTAACCTTAACTCAAATACTTAAGCGCCAAAGCGAAAGGCATCATGAGCACACCGATCAAACGGCTAGAAATCATTAAAAATGCCATTGAACTGGAAGATGACGATATCATTCAGAGCCAGCTAACCCGGCTGAAAAATGAAGCGTTTGACGATGAGCTACAGGCAATCGTCGTGGCGCTTGAGCAGAAAAACTACACTGCGGCCATCGCCGCGATCGTCGCGTGGCTACAAAGCCAGCGTGCCGTGACGCCATGGCGCGATCCGCAGGTCGCCGCGAGCAAACTGGAACTGAAAGCGCTGGAAGAGCGACTGCGCGATCTGATTGACCGCCGTAACGCGCGCGTACAGCAGCTTGATGAGTTCAACGATCTCTATTTCTCCCGCCTGGGCCCGCTGATGCAGCAGATCCTCGCCCTGCGTAAAACGCTGGCCGAGCTGAACCTGCGCCGCCAGCAGGCTGAGGCGCGTCGTCGCGAGGAAGACTACCGCCGCTGTCAGCGCTACATGGCCCAGGCCGTGGAGGTGCTGGCAACACTCACCCAGCGCTGGCGCGAACTTCCTGCCGATTCCGTACAGGCAGCCGAGGCGCGTAAGCATCTGCAGCAGCAAAGTAACCTGATTGCCAACCTGCTTGCCGAGGCGCTGGAGCTGGAGAGCGGCTTAACGCGTGAGGAAGAGCCTGCGCGTCAGGCGCGTGACGAGGCCAACGAAGAGTACGAGAAATACCGCGAGCAGCATCAGGATGCCGAAGTGCGTCTGCGTAAAGGGAAAGATCTTTCACAGGAGGATCGGGACGAGCTGAAACGGCTCTGGCGGCAGGCGAGCAAGCTGTGTCACCCGGATCTGGTGGCAGACGATTTGAAAGAAGAAGCCAACGCGATGATGGTGCAGCTCAACCAGGCCAAACAGCGTGGAGACGTCAAAACCATTCGTTCTCTGGTGGCGCGCCTGCAGCAGGGCTTCGAGCCGCTGATGGCCAGCGACAGGCTGAACGATCTGGAGCGCATCCGCAAAAAAATGGCTCAGGTTCGCGAGCAGATCGACACCTTAGTGAACGAGCTGGCAGAACTGGAGAAAGAAGAATCCTGGCTGCTGGTGTCGTCGCTCAGCAATATGGAAGCGTACTTCGCGCAGCAGGAAAAAGCGCTGAACGAGGTCCGCGCCTCGCTCGAACATCAGGTGAGCGAAGCGCAGCTCGATTCAGCAGCGTAATTATTTCGCGTGCCAGTACGCGCTGGCACGCACCAGCTGCTGATCGATAGCCTCAGTCTCAAACAGTCGGCTCAGGTTTTTAACCACCTTCCCTTCCCCGGTCAGCCAGATAAAGTAATCTTCCGCCGGAACGTTCAGCGACGCCAGCTGCTCAACCACCGCCTGCTCGCTGTGGCCGATCACCCAGGTGATGTTGAACGCGCTCAGGTGCGCCAGATAACCCTTGTATAATTCATCCCCGACGGTGACCACCGCGTGAATTTCCGGGCGTTTCGGCAAGCTGGCGATGCCTTCCAGGCGGCGACGCAACGCCGGCATCCCGGACTCATCGCACACGTACAGCTGCCAGGCGTAATCCTCCGGTACCACCAGCGAACCGCGCGGGCCACCAATCGTCAGCCTGTCGCCCACTTTCGCCTCTAGCGCCCACTGGCTGGCAACCCCGCCGTCATGCACGAAGAAATCAAGCGCCAGCTCGTGCTTCGCGGCGTCGTACAGCGGTGTGTAATCCCGGCTTTGCGGGCGCACGCCGTCGCCCCAGTCAATGCCCTCGTCGGTGACCACCGGTGGCACAAACGTCGTTCCCGGGGCCGGGAAAAACACTTTGGTGTGATCGTCGAAACCGCGGGAGCTAAAGCCCTCCAGCGCCTCGCCGCCTAAAACTATGCGCTGAAAACCAGCGCTTACGCGCTCAACACGGAGCACGGTCAGTTCACGAAAACGCAGTTCGTTACGCACGCGTTGTGGATAGCGGGTGGTTGCCATGTTAAGACCCTTCTCAGGTGAATACGATATATCTAAATTGATTTTAAATGATAATGATTGCTAATCAGCAAGAATGCAAGATCTTTTAGATTGCATCTGAATATATCTTAGATATAGTTTAGATATATCAATTCACGAGGCACACTATGCGACACGAACATGATGGCGGCGGACGTCGACCACGCTTTTTTGGTCACGGCGATCTGCGGCTGGTGATTCTGGATATTCTGACCCGCAACGCGAGCCACGGTTACGAGCTGATCAAAGAGATTGAGAACCTGACCCAGGGGAACTACACCCCGAGTCCTGGCGTGATTTACCCGACGCTGGATTATCTTCAGGATCAGGCGTTTATCACCATTACGGAAGAAGAGAATGGGCGTAAGCGCATTGCCATCAATGCGGCAGGACAGCAGTGGCTGGAGGAAAACCAGGAACAGCTTGAGCAGATTCAGGCGCGTATCAAAGCCCGCACGGTTGGTTTCCAGCTACGCAAAAACCCGCAGATGAAGCGGGCACTGGATAACTTCAAAGCGGTGTTAGATCTGAAGGTGAATCAGGGAGCGCTCAGCGACGCGCAGCTTAAGCAGATCGTTGGCGTGATCGACCGCGCGGCGCTGGAGATCTCCCAGCTGGATTAAGCCGGTGCGTGCGCGCTCACGCGGAAGACGCGTACCAGCTCTTTCAGGTGCATCGCCTGCTCGTTGAGGGAGGCCGCCGCGGCAACAGACTCCTCCACCAGCGCGGAGTTTTGCTGGGTGGTGGCATCAATCAGGCCAATCGCGCTGTTAATCTGCGAGATCCCCTCTGTCTGCTCGTGGCTGGCCTGGCGGATCTCACGCAGGATCACATCCATCTCTTCCACGTTGCCCACCATGCCATTGATAAGCTCGCTCGCCTTCTCGACCAGATTCATCCCGTCCTGCGTCTGGCTGGTGGAGCTTTCAATCAGCTCACGTATCTCACTGGCTGACGAAGCACTCTTCTGCGCGAGCTGGCGCACTTCACCAGCCACCACCGCAAAGCCACGACCGTGCTCGCCCGCCCGGGCCGCTTCCACCGCCGCGTTCAGCGCCAGAATATTGGTCTGGAAGGCAATGGCATCGATCAGGTCGATGATGTCGGACATCCGGTTCGAGGTCTCGTTAATCAGGCGCATTTTGCTGGTCACCTGCTTCATCATCTCACCGTTGTTTTTGACCACCTTCGCGGCATCTGCCGACAGGTTGGTCGCTTCTCCGGTATGCGAAGCGGTGTTTTTCACCGTCGCGGTGATCTGCTCCATCGAGGCGGCGGTCTGCTCCACAGAGCTGGCCTGCTCTTCCGTGCGCGCAGCCAGATCCTGGTTCCCGGCGACAATCTGCGCGGCGGCGCTGGAGATATTCTCCGAGCCGGTCTGCACCTGCTGCACAATGTCCAGCAGACGTGTTTTCATCTCCATCAGGGCATGCAGCAACAGGCCGGTTTCGTCTTTACCGTGCAAGGTGATACTGCCGGTGAGATCGCCATCCGCAATCGCCGCCGCAAAGTCCACGGCCTGGCCCAGCGGACGGGTAATGGAACGCACGATAAACCAGCCAATCAGGCTGCCTGCCGCCACGCTGAAGAGAGTAATGAGAATGAGCAGCAGACGGTTGCTCCTGAAATCACTTTCCACCTGCACCCCGGCGTTCTGCATCTCAGTGTTCTGAATCGCAATCAGCTGCTGCACTTTGGCTTTATAGGCCTGCTGCAGTTTGAGGGTGTTGGTCATCATCTCCTGAAGCGCACCCGCGCGATCGTGGTTCTGCACCGCCTGCAAAATACGATAGCGCGAGTCCAGATACTGCTGGCGCACGCCGCGTATCTCGCCGAGCACCTGCTGCGATTGCTGATCCTGCAGCACGTTGTTCAGCTCACCGAGGAGCACCGTGATGTGCTCACTAATCTCTTTAAGATGCTGCTGCGACTGCGCCGTGTACGTTCCCTGTTCATCCAGCAGCATGAGCTGCTGAGTGCTAATAAATTCCTGGAAGTTATCGATTAACTGGTTCGCTTTTACCGTGGTTGGATAATCACTGGTAATAATGGATTGCATCCCGTTGTTTGCCCGGTTCAGACTCATTAAAGACAAACTCGCGCTCACCACCATCAGGACAATAAAGAATCCAAACGCCAGAAATAATTTCGTGCCGATTTTTACGTCATGTAAGAACATATTTACTCCATCGATGTGATTATTTCTCAGACGATCACCGTTATCGGTAACGAAACCGCTAACTTTATGACTTTGATCGTTTTTTTATTTCATAACCATCACAATGGATAGGCAGAGGCTATTAATATAGCCGTATCGATCGTTACTCAACCACCAGACGGGGCATTTATGAAATAGCATCGGGGAAAAATGACTTAGGCAGGGATAAATAACTGAGGCACTTTCTTTAGTTATTTAATATAAAATTAACAATAAATCGCAAGAATAATTACAAATGAAGCGACGAAAGCCGTTTACGCCTGGCAGAATAAACGGCTTTTCTGGAACATTACAGACTCAATGGAGAACCGTCACTGCATCCTGAAGACGTCCGGCCCGGTGTTTTACCATCGCGGAGATCTGCGCACTCTCTTCAACCAGATCGGCGTTTTTCTGCGTGATGCTGTCCAGTTCAGCCACCGCGCGGGTTAACTCCGAGAGCCCGGTAGCCTGTTCAGAAGTGGCATGGCTAATCTGCGCGATCAGCTGAGTGACGTTTTTCACCTGCTCAACGATATCATCCATGGTGCGCCCTGCGGCGTGTACCTGCTCGGAGCCGGACTGTACCTTACTGGCGCTGGCATCAATCAGCTTACGGATATCGTTGGCGGCATTAGCGCTGCGGCTGGCAAGATGGCGAACTTCCCCTGCCACCACCGCAAAGCCTTTGCCCTGCTCACCGGCCCGTGCCGCTTCTACCGCCGCATTCAGGGCGAGGATATTGGTCTGGAAGGCAATATCGTTGATCAGGGTGGTAATGGAGCCGATACGCTGTGTACTGTCGGCGATATCGTCCATGGTTTTGACCACCGTCTGCATCGCGTTCCCGCCTTTGGTCGCCGCACTGCTGGCGGCTACGGAGAGCTTATCGACCTCGGTGGCGGTTTCAGAGTTACTCTGAACGGAGGCCGCCATCTGGTTCATCGTCGCCACGGTCTGCTGCACGTTTGCAACGGTCTGACGCGTGCGGTCGTTCAGATCCTCATTACCCTGCGCCAGCTTGTCGCTGCCGTCGCGCACGCTCACCACCTGGCTTGATACGTCATTGATTAGCCAGCGACACATCAGCCCCAGTTGCCCCACCGCGCGAAGGGTCAGGCCCAGTTCGTCGCTGCGGTTCAGGTGCTGCACGCTATTGCGCTCGCCGGTTGCCACCTTCAGCGCCTGTCGCGCCACGTTCTCTACCGGGCGGACAATCTGCTGTTCAAACAACAACGTGCCCAGCAGCATCATTATCGCTGCTGCGGCCAACGACACCCAGCCTGCTGAGGTTGCCACAAGCGTGGCGGCGAGCGCGCCAAAGAGCACCGCCATCACGCCGCGTACCCGCCAGCGCAGCGGCATTGCCGGTAGTTTTCCGAACCAGTCCTGACGCACCACCAGCCCTTTATGGATCCGTTTGGTACAGCGTCCGGCATTCAGGGCCTTATAGAGTGGCTCCACGGTAGCGATCTCTTCTGCCGTCGCTTTGGTGCGAATCGACATATAGCCGGTGACCTTCCCGTGGCGCACCATCGGCACCGCGTTGGCGCGCACCCAGTAGTGATCGCCATTTTTACGGCGGTTTTTGACAATTCCGCTCCACGGCTCGCCCTGTTGCAGGGTGTACCACATATCGGCAAAAGCGGCTTTAGGCATATCAGGATGGCGCACCAGATTATGCGGCTGACCCATCAGCTCATTAAGCTGATAGCCACTCACCTGAACAAAGGTGTCGTTAGCATGAGTCAGATAGCTGTGGACGTCTGTGGTAGACATTAAGGTGGTGTCATCGTCCAGAAGATATTCATTCTGGGTGACATAGGTTGGAGAGGACATCGTGAGCATCCCTTGCAGGTTATTTGAATGTTAATTTTGTGGTTTATTGTTTTTTCGGCGGTAAACAATTTATCTTTAGTTGTTAAACTTGATGGAGATCGCAGATTTCACTTAAACCGCACTTTTTGTAAGATTTTATAATTGATTGATTTTAAATACTTTCACAATGAAATTACCTGCAAAGGATGATCTGTTAACGCCCACTTAAGTCGCACCGCCTGCACCCCCCTGGTGCAATTGACCCCATCCACGTCTTCCTGCCCCCGTTTTCCGTACCGCTAAATCCCGTCTGGAAAACATCGGCATGATTAAATATTGCGCAACATTATTTTAACCTGGCGTTTATCCCGATTTTCGTTAAGTCCGCTGAAGTGGCGTAATCCCTGCAATACTTAACGCAGTATCATGTGATACGCGATCCCCGGGAGCATATTTTGAACAGGTTACCTTCCAGCGCCTCGGCTCTTGCCTGTACCGCGCACGCACTGAATCTCATTGAGAAGCGAACGCTTGATCATGAGGAGATGAAACAACTTAACCGAGAGGTCATCGATTACTTTAAAGAGCACGTCAATCCAGGTTTTCTGGAGTATCGCAAATCTGTTACCGCCGGCGGGGATTACGGAGCCGTAGAGTGGCAAGCGGGAAGTCTGAATACGCTTGTCGACACCCAGGGACAGGAGTTTATTGATTGCCTGGGTGGTTTTGGCATTTTCAACGTGGGGCACCGTAATCCAGTAGTGGTTTCCGCCGTACAGAATCAACTCGCGAAACAACCTCTCCATAGCCAGGAACTGCTCGACCCGCTTCGCGCCATGCTCGCGAAAACGCTGGCAGCCTTAACGCCCGGCAAACTGAAATACAGCTTCTTCAGCAACAGCGGCACGGAATCGGTCGAAGCGGCGCTTAAGCTCGCCAAAGCGTACCAGTCGCCGCGCGGGAAATTCACTTTTGTCGCCACCAGCGGCGCATTCCATGGTAAATCCCTGGGCGCCCTGTCTGCGACCGCCAAATCCACCTTCCGCAAACCGTTTATGCCGCTGCTGCCGGGCTTCCGCCACGTGCCGTTCGGCGACATTAATGCCATGCGCACCGTGCTCAGCGAATGCCGTAAAACCGGCGATGACGTAGCCGCGGTGATCCTGGAGCCAATTCAGGGCGAAGGCGGCGTGATCCTGCCTCCACAGGGCTATCTGCCTGCCGTACGTCAGCTGTGCGATGAGTTTGGCGCGCTGCTGATCTTCGACGAAGTGCAGACCGGCATGGGGCGTACCGGCAAAATGTTCGCCTGCGAGCATGAGAACGTTCAGCCGGACATTTTGTGTCTGGCTAAAGCGCTTGGCGGCGGCGTAATGCCGATTGGTGCGACGGTTGCTACCGAAGAGGTCTTCTCGGTGCTGTTCGACAACCCGTTCCTGCATACCACCACCTTTGGCGGTAACCCGCTGGCCTGTGCGGCCGCGCTGGCCACCATCAACGTGCTGCTGGAGCAAAACCTGCCTGCGCAGGCGGAGCAGAAAGGCGACATGCTGCTGGACGGTTTCCGTCAGCTGGGACGTGAATACCCGGATCTGATCCAGGAGGCACGAGGTAAAGGGATGCTGATGGCCATTGAGTTTGTTGATAACGAAATCGGCTATAGCTTCGCGAGCGAGATGTTCCGCCAGCGGGTGCTGGTGGCCGGCACGCTCAACAATTCCAAAACCATCCGCATTGAGCCACCGCTGACGCTGACCATTGAGCAGTGTGAGCAGGTACTGAAGGCGGCACGTAAAGCGCTGGCGGCACTGCGCGTGAGTGTGGAAGAGGCGTAAAAAAACGCCGGGTGGCGCTGCGCTTACCCGGCCTACAACACCAGCCCGGTAAGCGTTGCGCCACCGGCTGCTTTTTATCGGTGAAACTCCGCCACCGTCATGGTAAAGCGCAGCACCTTTTTTCCCTCATTGGCATAGCCGTGCGCGGCTTCCGTTTTCGCCACCGCCGATGCTCCGGCAGCAACCTGCGTAACCGTCTCGTCCACCGTCAGGGTTAATATGCCTTCGTTCACGTGCAGCAGCTCAAAGGTGCCCGCCGGATGCCCCGAAGAGGTAAAACGCTCTCCCGGCTGCATCTCCCACTGCCATAGCTCAATCATATCCGGGCCCGCGGTTCCTGCCAGCAGTCTGGCGCGTCCGCCCTTTTCCCCCTGCCACAGCACCGGGATCGCGGCTTCTTCGATAACGTGCACCAGCGGCTCGCTGGAGACGTTAACGATATCCGCCACTGAGATACCGAGCGCGGCAGCCAGCTTGCACAAAATGGCGATGCTGGGGTTGGCTGCGCCCTTTTCGATCTCCACCAGCATGCCTTTGCTGACGCTGGCACGCCGCGAGAGCTCATCCAGCGACAGTTTTTTCTCTTTACGCCAGTTGCGTATGCGGTTCGCTACGGCCAGGCTTACCTGGGTGATATCGGCACCCTGCCCAGTCATTATATTGACTTTTTCAGTCATTGGTCACTACCATGGTATAAAACAGTCAATACAGGATTATTTATGTCTCTCGTTACGCCGTCAATAGACCCGCGCCTTGCCGCAATTGCCCCGGGCTTTCGGGCGCTGAGCATTCTGGTTGAAGCTGCGCCGATTACCCACCCGGAAGTCGCTCCGGCCGTGCTCACGCAAGCCTGCCAGCAGATGCTTAATGATGATGTGCCGTGGGCTGACGCGCACCTTTCCGGCTGGGATGAGGTATTTAAGGCCTTCGGCGCAAAACCGAAACGTACGCCCTGCTCGGCATCCGCCTTACGTAAGCGGGTCTTAAAAGACGGCTCGCTGCCACCGCTCGATCCGGTGGTGGATATCTACAACGCGGTGAGCATTCGCTACGCCATCCCGGTTGGTGGAGAAAATCTTGCGACTTATTCAGGCGCGCCGCGCCTGACGCTGGCGGACGGCAGCGAGCCGTTTGATACCTTCAAAGAGGGGCAGCCGGTGGTGGAATACCCGGAGCTGGGCGAGGTTATCTGGCGCGACGACCTCGGTGTTACCTGCCGTCGCTGGAACTGGCGCCAGGGTATACGGACGCGTCTTGACAGTCAGGCGCAAACCATGTGGTTTATTCTGGAAAGTCTGCCGTCAATGCCGCTTACGGCACTGGAAGAAGCCGGAGCGGATCTGATTGATAACCTGCAACGTCTGATGCCGGGTGCAGTGGTGCACAGGCAGTTACTGACCCTGTAAGAGGATAAAAAATGTTTAGTGGAGTCAGCGCATTTCCGTTAACGCCCCTGAAAAACGGCACGTTTGATGAGCAGGCCTTTACGCATCTGCTCTCTCCCGTGGTTGAGGCAGGCGTCGATTCACTGGGCATTCTTGGCTCGACCGGGAGCTATGCCTATCTGACCGTTGAAGAGCGTGCCCGGGTGACACGCTGTGCGGTGGAACATGCCGGTAACATACCGGTTATCGTCAGCATCGGCGCAATGCGGCTGGACGATATTCTGCGTCTGGCTGACGACGCGCAAACGGCCGGAGTCTCCGGCGTGCTGATGGCACCCGTGTCGTACCAGCGATTAACGGATGAGGAAGTATTCAAGCTCTATGAAACGGTGACCCGCCAGCTCTCCGTACCGCTGTGCATTTACGATAACCCTGCCACGACCGGTTTTGCGTTTAGCAATGAATTGCTGTTTGCCGTCGCGTCTCTGCCAAATGTGGGCTCCATCAAGCTTGGCCGCGTGCCGGAGGACCTGTCGCAGGTACGTGCCCGGCTTCCTGATACGGTCACACTGGGTATCGCCGGTGACTGGCGGGCAGCCTCAGCCCTGCAGGCCGGGTTTGACGTCTGGTATTCGGTTCTCGCGGGGTTGTTCCCAAAAGCGGCGCTGGCGATAGCGCGTTCGGGGAAAAGTACAGAGTCAGAACGGTTAGAGCCGCTATGGGATCTGTTCCGTCGTTACGGTAGCGTAAGGGTCATCGCGGCAGCGGCGGAAATAAGGGGAAAAGTGGCAACACCCGGCTTGCCGTTCCCGTTGCAGGCAATTCGGGGAGAGCCGCGCGAGGCGCTTTCAGCGATCCTTGCGAAATTGGAACTGGCCTGAAAAACGCCGGGTGGTGCTGCGCTTACCCGGCCACACCGCATCATTCATAAAGTAATCATTCTCAGGAATGGTTGAGAAAGCAACGTCCCCGCCCTCGCAGTTTGTCCCTCTGTCTACGTGTAATTATCCCGGTAAAAATACGTCTTCTCGACTCTTAATAGAAATCAGAAGATTGAATAATAGTAGCGCTAAAATTATAATGCTTAGATTCATTTGCGAGGACGTTTAAGCTATGCAGTACCTACTTGACGGGATAGTGCATTATAATGATGAATCGCGCATTTTAACCGATAATAAACGCGAAGTTGAGCTTTCACTGGCGACGTCGCGATTATTAAATGCACTTATTGACGCCAATAATTCTCAGGTCAGCCGTACTGAACTCCTTGAAAAAGTCTGGGAAGAATATGGTCTGGTTGCTTCTGATAACAACCTGAACCGAAACATATCTCTGTTGCGAAAAGCATTTCTTGAATTCTCGCTTGAAGACAAAATCGAAACAATACCAAAGCAAGGATTTGTACTGCACTGTCAGTGTACTCGTGTTAGTACTACACGTAGTAGCACGTACGAAAAATTTAAAAAAATCTGTTCCTCCCACAAAGGTTTTTACATTAGCACAATAGCATTAACCGTTTTAATGGTGAGCACCATCACTGCCTTTTATTTGTACCATTTAAACGATAGCACTATGCATAAATATAAGTCAGTCGGATTATGCGATGTCTATACTGACGAAAATGGCGTCAAACAAGAGAATATTGACTCATTTTTTAATACAAATTTAGGGCAAAGAATCGCATTAAAATGCCAGCAATATCCCAAAAATATCTATTTTGATGACAACAGAGCGCCTTTAAAAAGCAAGGTGTACTCAACTCACATTGCCCTGTGTGGCAAACAAAATACAGGGAAAGGACATGAATGCGAAAACTTCGTCAATATTAACAACAATTAATATTGTTTTATGCCTGTTGATGCTTCCCTTGCTTGCAATGGGAATATACAAGCTTGTTGGTGTTTATGATTACCTACCGATGAACTGTATGTCGACGGTACATATCAACTATGAAGATTCAAATAATGTCCAGCAAGGGATTAATGGAAATATCAAAATTGTTTTCCACATTACCAACGATGGTCTCGTCACGGTCAGCGAATACGGCACGTTGAACTATTATGGTAAAGAGTATCTTGTCGATCGTACAGGAAACATGACCATTGACACAGACGTGCAAAACGGATTCCATAAAGTTACGAAAGGTAAATTTCTTGCTAATCCGCAGGATAATGCACCTTCTGTGCTGGTTGAGAAACTCACCTCAAGCCAGCCTGTCCTGCACTATAAGATCCAGAAGCTTGACACCAAAACCTGGCGAATAAGCGATTTGCAGCGTGCCATATTTATTTGCCGAAAATGAGTTTATTGACGCAAGCACATGGCTCATTGTGCTAATGTTATGAATGCAAGACAGATGTATAGATTGTTAAATCAAAAAATAAAACTCGCACTTAACTCTTAACAAAAATCCAACCAGAAAGCAATTGGAGCAACCATACGTTCATCTAAACAAACACTCTACACGCCAAAAAAGCAGAATAAAAACCTTCTTAAATGTGATTTTTCTTGATTTAATTCTACTTCCTCTGTTTTTCTCATACTCTTCCCTTCACTTCTTTTATTCTGCATTTTTTTATTTTGTATTTCTAATATCCCTCATAAAAGAATTGTTTGAATTTATTTCGAAAGTATTATTTAGCCAACTTTTGGTGACGATGCTTTTATCTGTAAAGCATAGAAATCCATTTCATAAAATGTCAAAAACCCTAACAGGCGAAGCAACAAAGTGAGAGGAAGATATGCGCGTGTTAATATTAGATCCTAACATTATAAATCAGCATTATTTGAAAACCCAAATTGAAGAGGCAGGTATTTTAACTGATGTATCTTCGAGTATTGAGGAAGTGGAAATGTTTATGTTTTCAAATAAAGCTGAACTCCTGATTATGGCATCTGAAACGCTTTCCACTACTGAGTTACAGGCGATTCGTAAGTGGCGACGCGAAGGGCGCACTATCCGCATCATGATCCTTAACAGCAGCAACGATATTGAACATAAGGTGAAAGCGTTTGAAAGCGGTGCTGACGATTATGTTGTCAAGTCTAGTCATATTGAAGAGATTATCATCAGAATTTGGGTTTTAGTACGCCGGAATTATCTCACCCCTTCCAGCCGTATTACTGCAGGTAATTTAGAGCTCGACTTAAACAGCAAGGTACTCTTCATCAACAAGCAAAAAATTCGACTGACCCGTTTTGAATTTGAAATTATGAAGCTACTGGTGAAGAACAAAGGTAAGGCGCTGAGCAAACGTAAAATCATGAAACATCTCTACCACGACTGGATGGGTAAAGAAAACAATACCGTCGAGGTGCTTATTGGTCGTCTGAGAAAGAAACTGGCACCCTACAACAGCGGGCAAATCAGAAATCAAAGAGAAGAGGGTTATTATTACGATCTAAACGGTGCGATCTGAGTTACACCCAGCCCCTGTGCTGCCTTGATGGCATAAAAATTAACTTCATTTAAGTACGGTATATTTAACGCTTTTAAACTCACACTTCATCAATCACAGCTTCATTGTTAAGAAAATTATATGAACAAATCTACGACCAATACGCTATCGCTTTGGTCTTTAACGACGCTTGTCGTCGGAGCGATGATCGGAGCGGGTATATTTTCATTACCTGCTGCATTCGGACGAGCAACCGGTGGGCTTGGTGCAATTATTGCCTGGGTGATTGCCGGTGGCGGTATGCTGATGCTGGCATTTGTATTCCAGAACCTTGCGCAAAGAAAGCCTGAACTCAATGCGGGCGTCTTTAGCTACGCTAAAGCCGGTTTCGGCGAATATCCGGGCTTCATTTCGGCACTCGGTTTCTGGGCGGGTACATGTATCGGCAACGTATCCTATTTTATTTTAATTAAATCAACATTAGGCGCTTTTTTCCCTGCATTTGGCGAAGGTAATACGCTGCTGGCAATCGCTGTCTCATCAGTTGTTTTATGGTCTTTTCATCTCCTGGTATTGCGGGGTATTAAAGAAGCGGCCTTTATCAATACCCTGGCCACCTGTGCCAAGATCATCCCTATTTTTGTATTTATCGCCATTCTGATAATGGCATTCAAAAAAGAGATGTTTATGCTTAATTTCTGGGGCGGGGCCGCCGGAGAGCCACCTCTCTTCAGATCAATCTTTTCCCAGGTCAGAAGCACCATGTTGGTGACCGTATTCGTATTCCTTGGAATCGAAGGGGCAAGTATTTACTCGCGTTATGCAACTAACCGGAAAGACGTTGGCCTGGCGACCGTATTCGGCTTCATCGGGGTGCTGTGCTTACTGATGTTAGTCACCATGCTTTCTTATGGCGTTATGCCCCAGGCCGAGCTGGGAGCCTTACGGCAACCCTCAATGGCCGGTGTTCTCGAAAGCATAGTGGGACGCTGGGGTATGATTTTCATCAGCGTGGGGTTAATTATCTCTGTCCTCGGAGCCTATCTTTCCTGGTCATTGCTCGCCGCTGAGGTTATTTATTCCGCGGCGTTGAAAAAGAGCATGCCTGCCGTTTTTGCACGCGAGAATCGCTGGCGCGTTCCCTCTTCAGCCGTATGGTTGACGAATATCGCGATACAGCTGTTCTTAATTATCACTTTTTTCAGCGATTACGCATTCCTGTTAGCCCTTGAGCTAACCAGCGCGATGACGCTTATCCCCTATCTTCTGGTTGCCGCGTATAGCCTGAAGCTGGTTATTACACGAGAAACCTACGAACAGTGCACAAAGGGATATTATAAAGACCTGGTGATCTCTGTCATTGCCACTGCCTATGCCTTTTTGATGATTTATGCCGGCGGATTAACGTATGTGCTGCTGTCCGCCGTTATTTATGCGCCTGGCACACTGCTTTATTACATTGCTAAGCGTGAGCAAAACAAAAAAATATTCTCTGGTACGGAACGAATATTATTTACCGCCATCGTGCTCGCGGCTTTGGCCTGTATTTATGGAATTATAAACGGAAATATTACCATTTAATTACTCTCTTAAGGAGATACTATGCAAGATATACCACTGGGTGTTCACTCCGAGGTCGGCCAGTTACGCAAAGTGATGGTATGCGCCCCTGGGTTAGCACATAGCCGTCTTACGCCGGGCAATTGCGACCGACTGTTATTTGATGATGTCATGTGGGTAGAGCGTGCCCGTCAGGATCATCTCGATTTTATTAACAAAATGCGCGGATGCGGTGTTGACGTTGTTGAGATGCATGATCTGCTCTCCGAAACGCTGGCTAACCGTCAGGCACGCAACTGGCTCATCGAACAGCAGATTACTGCTGATGAAATCCCGTTGGGTTTGCTTAATGAAACACGCTCGTTCCTGGATTCGTTACCCGCAGATCGGCTGGCTGAGTTTATGATCGGCGGGCTTTCAACCTATGATTTGCTGAACAGACACAGGGGCGATAAAGAAGAACTTGAACTCGTCGGAAGAGCGACAGGGCTGCGTGAATATTTGCTCCCGCCGTTGCCGAATACGCTTTATACGCGAGATACCACCAGCTGGATTTATAACGGGGTTACGCTTAATCCCCTTTACTGGCAGGCTCGCCGTGAAGAAACGTTACTGACCACTGCTATCTATAAGTTCCATCCGGACTTCACCCGTCAGACGATCAATACATGGTGGGGAGATCCAACGCGTTATCACGGATCCGCCACCCTTGAAGGCGGCGATGTTATGCCTATTGGCAACAAGACCGTTTTAATCGGTATGAGCGAACGAACGTCCTATCAGGCCATTGCCCAGCTTGCATCTGCCCTGTTTTCGAACCCGTTTAGCCATGTCGAGCGCGTTATTATTGCCGCGATGCCGAAGCTCAGAGCGGCGATGCACCTGGATACCGTATTCACCTTTTGTGACAGAGATTTAGTGACGCTATATCCCGCCATTGTTGATCAAATCGAAGTCTTTTCACTGATTAAGGACGACTCCCCAGGCGGAATGCGTCTGGAGCATTATTCAGAGCCGTTAACAGAGGTGGTAGCCAGGGCACTCAATTTACGCTCGCTCAGGGTCGTTGAAACCGAAGGCAATGTTTACGACACCGAGCGTCAGCAATGGGATAGCGGAAATAACGTGGTCGCCATGTCTCCAGGTGTCGTTATCGCCTATGACCGCAATACCAAAACAAACGACCGTTTGCGTAAAGAAGGCGTTGAGGTCATTGAAATTGTTGGGAGTGAATTAGGGCGTGGACGCGGTGGCGGCCACTGTATGACATGTCCATTAATTCGTGATGCCGTTGATTACTCATAAGGAAGAGAGATGTTTACACGTTCTGTTTTAATGTTGGCCGGTTTGCTGGCATTGGCTGGCTGTATTGAAAAACCCGTTGGTTCTGCCCATCATGCAAGTGCTGCGCTTTCCGGTCAGGTG
The DNA here is from genome assembly GCF_050031595.1 of Enterobacter cloacae complex sp. 309I3. NCBI lineage: Bacteria > Pseudomonadati > Pseudomonadota > Gammaproteobacteria > Enterobacterales > Enterobacteriaceae > Enterobacter > Enterobacter cloacae complex sp. 309I3. Next base: position 4,271,873 of record NZ_JBLGWI010000001.1, read on the forward strand.
ATGGCACTGTCGCACGGCACAATCACAGGGGTGAGATACATAACAATCCAAAACGACACCGGAAGCAGCGCTGCCGGTACAGTCGGGGGCGCGTTGATTGGCGGTGCTGCCGGTAATGCTATTGGTGGCGGAAGCGGCCGTCTGCTGGCGACGGCTGGCGGTACCGTTGCTGGCGCGATGGCAGGACAGTCGATACAACGAGGAATGGCGCGACATAATGCGGCTGAACTCTTTATTCGTCCTGATAACGGGCAAGAGTTCGTCACCGTGCAGCCTGCCCGTGAAGGTGAATTTGTCGTAGGGCAACGTGTAAATATTACCTCGCATCGCGGTCAGGTAACGATCTCTCCAGCTCGATAACGCGCTTTATCATATCTGCCACAACAGGATGATTGTCCTTTTCATTAAGGATGAAATTTTTTTGTGGCAGGTTTTTATCTTTTATTTATTCCATGTGACCATTTATATCCTTAAGAGGGCATCATTGTGACGACTCATCTATTACAATTTTGGAATATGGCAGCCACCCTGTTTTCCATATTCTTTTTTATTGCGTATCTGTTTGTTATTTTCCAGATCGTTACTGATTTATTCCGTGACAATACACTCAACGGCTTCTTTAAATCGCTTTGGATAATGCTGTTACTTTTCATCCCGCTGATCACCTCTGTTTTTTATCTCATTCTGAGAGGTAAGGGAATGGCCAAAAGACAACGTGCTTACAGACTGGATGCGAATGCCGTAGCACAATATAGTCTTTGTAAATCACCAGCGGAACAAATATCAGACGCCAAAAAACTATTAGACCAGGACGTTATTAGCCAGGAGGAGTTCGAACTCCTTAAAAAGAAAGCCATAAATTAAATCACAATGACTAAGGATGGCGTAATATCCAACCTTAGTCATTTCGTTTTAGAAAATCAGTCATCTCTGGCGCTATTAACAATTCGTCTCATGTTTTGTTAATGCGCTGGCCTATTTATTATTTTTAACTACTTTTATCCACTGGAGTGTTCGCAATGAAAAGCACTACCCCCTGGCAGCCCTGTAAGGAAAAAATCGACTTTATCGGCGGCTTTTATCATTTATTTTTGTTGATTTGCTCTGTTTTACTCTGGAGCGGGTTACTTCTTTTTGCCACACGTGCCTATGGCCAGACTCATGCTGATGAAAATGCAGCAAGCTGGGGCAGCAGGATTGTTTCCGATATTACGCAAACCTGGACAGATTATGATAGCCACGATATTTATCTTCCTTTTATCAGCTGGCATAACCGGTTCATGTACGATAAAGAAAAGACCGATCGCTATAATGAAATGCCCTGGGGTGCCGGAGTGGGGGTTTCTCGTCATCACAGCAATGGCAACTGGAGTGCACTGTATGGAATGGTGTTTAAAGACTCACATAATGAGTGGCAACCGGTCACCGGCTATGCATGGGAGAAAGGATGGCATCCAGGCCAACAAAAAGATTTCAGGTTGGGATTAGGGGTGACCGCCGGGATAACGGCGCGTAAAGATATGGGCAACTACATTCCCTTACCGATTATATTCCCGCTTTTTTCAGCGAGTTATAAAAATGTGAATGTCCAGTTCACCTATATTCCTGGCACCTATAATAACGGAAACGTACTCTTCGGGTGGTTACGTTACAACCTGTAGCAGGGCTCAGCCCTGCATTACACTCTCGGTCTTTTTACTATCAGCGCAGGAAAGGAAATGTTTTAAGAGAAAAAGGAAGAAGAGTATCTGGATAAAAAGGAGGGTAAAGAAAATGACTGGATTATATGCAACGACTCACCGCGAGCGTAGGGCTCGCGGTGAGTGTTTGTTTAGAATTGAAGTGCGGCGCCCAGGTAAGCACCATCAAGCAGCGTATGATTAGGCGTACCGGATTTACCATGAACGCTAATATGACGGTAACCCGCTTTGAGTTTCACCTCATCTCGTACCTGCCAGGCCAACCCTGCATCAACTTCAACATAGTTTTCGACGGCATTGTTCAGGCCACGTGGCGCGGTATAACCTTCACCATAGGCATACACCTCATCGCTAAAATGGACACGAACCCCGCCACCAATCGGTGCCGCAAATCCATTATCACCTTTCTTAGGCGCCATATAGATGGCCTTGGCACCTGCGTAAAGATCGGCTTTACCCAGAGACACCTGATAACCCAGGCCGACACCGCCAGAATTACGGCCATCATTATAATTGTTAGCCCAGTTTGCAGTATAAAAAATACCGGTCGGCTCTGGCGCAATCAGTGCATTTAACTCCGTATGTTGTGTACCTAACTGAGCGCCAATTTCAGCTGCGTTAGCACCAACAGAAAGAGTTGAAAGAATTGCCACTACTGTGAGTGTTTTTTTAAACATTTGTTATCACCTAATCTACATTAAAAAAAAGAAGTCAGAACCTTAAACAAGCTCTGTCTGGTGGCTTATTTTAGGGGGCGATGTTATATGAAGTTCAAACAAACAAGAGATCCTCACTCACCATACTCTCATTCATTAATCAGCGAGGTGGCAGCTGCGCACGCTATAAAATGACGTGTGTTTAAGTTCCATCTATCTTTTCGCACTAGAATGCCTTTTTATTTTCACCGAAACCAGTGAGGAAACCATGTTCCCGGAAGAAAATATCAGACGTCCCAGAAAACCAAACTTTATCCGTTATCTTTTTCTGTTCAACCTTTTATTGCTGCCCCTTTTCATGATTGTGGCACGCCTGGTCTGGGGACAGGATTTCTTTTCTGTTTCCCCCAATGGCGCTTTGTTCTGGCCGGGCGCTGTCTCGCACGTTTTGTTGCTGGGCGGGGTTTGGTTGTTTTTAGATGTTCTGTTTATGATTTGGTTTTACCTTACCAACAAAAAAAACTGAGGAGCAACGCTCATGCTGTTATTTATTTCATGGCTATTTGCATTAGTTGGCAGTGAATTACTGCTGTTACAGATCAATTCAGTGAGCATTATCATGCCTCTCTTATATTTATCTATGGGGATAATGTATTTATATCAAAAGAATAAAATAAGGAATATGTTATGGCTGGATGCAAACTTAAAAAAAACACGCATCCTCAACCTCAAGATTCTGTTTGTGGCGGCGCTTAGCATTATGTTATCTATCGTCGCGCATATCAATTTCGCCATTAACTCCTTGCTTATCATGCAATGGTTAAAAGCATAGTTTATGCGATGTCCATATCTTTATTCTGTGCCCCCATCATCAACCACGCTGCGCTTTAAAACCTAAATACAGCAGATATCAGGTTGAATATCTATGTTTAGAGGATTTATGCGCAAGAAAAGTATTAGAGTGATGAAGCGTTGTATTTTTATCCTTTTGGGCTTCACGCTTTGTGCAATGACAGGCCTGTTTTATTGGGTACAGCGTAGCGGCGAACTCCAGCCCTGGCACACTTTTGTCCCTAATGAATTACGCGAAAACGAGATCGATCGGGCCGACTGGGATGACTATATCAATGCTGAAAACGCCCTCTTCATGGAGGTGCATAACAATGTCGTTATGAAGCAAACCGATCAGGATACAACGAGTTTAAATCGTTATAACCCGTCAAGCCCGGTATTTCCGGACACCCTTCCCACAGACTGGAATCGATCCTACATCATGCGCCCACAGGCGGAACCGAGAGGGGCTGTCGTGTTACTGCACGGACTTACGGACTCCCCTTACAGCCTGCAGCATATTGCCCGGCTCTATCAAAAAGAAGGGTTTGTCGCCATCGGGATCCGTCTACCTGCCCATGGAACCGTACCCGGGGCATTAACGGATGTAAAATGGCAGGACTGGCTGGCAGCAACGCGTCTTGCGGTGCGCGAGGCAACAAAAATGACCCATGCGGATGCGCCGCTGCATATTGTTGGCTTTTCCAATGGTGGGGCGCTGGCCATGAAATATGCCATCGATGCCCTTGATGATGAGAGCCTGAAGAAGCCACAACAAATTGTCCTGATTTCTCCCATGATAGGCATAAGCCGCTTTGCTCGGTTTTCGGGAATGGCCGAATGGACAGCCTTTCTCCCGGCCTTTTCTCGTGCGGCCTGGTTAGGTCTGGTACCAGAATTTAATCCTTTTAAATATAACTCTTTTCCCGTGAATGGTGCGCGGCAGGCTTATCTTCTGACTGAGACATTGAAACGGGATCTTACGCGGCGCAAGTCATCGGCTGGCTGGAAAGATCTTCCTCATGTGCTTACGTTTCAGTCCGTTCTTGATTCCACAGTCAGTACCCGGGCAGTGCTGGACGTGCTCCATCACAATCTACCGGATAACGGTAGCGAACTGGTGTTGTTTGATATTAATCGTGCGGTCAATTTTCGTGCACTGTTTCGCCACTCTTCGGATCGCGCGCTATCACACTTACTGGCAACACCACAGCGTACTTACACGACGACTATCGTCAAAAACGCCTCTTCAGAGAGTATGAACATGGTCGCTTCGACGCACTTAGCGCACTCAACAACAGCAGACGTGCAGCCCCTGAATGTGCGCTATCCGAGAGATGTTTTTTCACTCTCTCATGTCGCCCTCCCGTTTCCTGTCCATGACTCCTTATATGGAAGTGAACCCTATGAACCGAATCACTATGGTCTGAGTCTGGGTGTTTTACGCGTCAGAGGGGAGCGAGCGGTACTGCTGGCAGATATGGACTCCTTAATGCGTATCACCTCGAATCCGTTCTATCCCTATCTGATTGAAAGGATTGCTGGCGTCATAAGATAATGGAAGAGGCGTTTTTTAACGTCAGCTCATCGTTGGGGATAGATGAAATAAAAGACAATCGGCGCCAGAGTATAACATCCGTTATTCTTCGCCTCTTTCACCACTATCCCCATTGAATCGCTGGCTGCCGGTTAATTTGTCACTCCGGCAGCAGCCCCACAAAACTGCGTTTTTTGCGCGGCTCCGACATCAGCTCTTCGAGCTTATCCACGCAGGCCAGGTAGTGCGGCGTTTTTTTATGCGCCAGCACCGCCTCTTCGTCTTTATAGGCCTCGTAGATAAAGAACCGGGTTTTCACCCGGGGGTCCTGCAACACATCAAAACGCAGGTTTCCCGGCTCCTGAATTGCGCCCTCGTGGTTGGCGCGAAACACCTCCAGAAACTCGTCCACCCGCTCGGGTTTGATGTTGATCTCCACTAACGTCACGTTCATTTCGCTTCTCCCTGTTTCTCTTCCTGCCAGAACTGGAACGCCTCCCGGGCGCTCATGTTCTCGTGAACCACTTTCTTCACCGCCTTCAGCATGGCGAGCGGCGCGCTGGACTGGAAGATGTTGCGCCCCATGTCCACGCCGGAGGCTCCCTGGTCAATCGCGCGCCAGCACATCTCCAGTGCCTCGTGCTCCGGCAGCTTTTTCCCCCCGGCGATGACGATCGGCACCGGGCAGCTGGCGGTCACTTTTTCGAATCCTTCATCCACATAGTAGGTTTTAACAAACTGCGCCCCCATTTCGGCGGCAATACGGCTGGCGAGCGAGAAGTAACGCGCATCGCGCGCCATCTCCTTGCCGACGCCCGTCACCGCCAGCACGGGCATCCCGTAGCGTGCCCCCGCATCCACCAGCTTGATGATGTTATTGATCGACTGATGCTCGAATTCACTGCCAATGTACACCTGCGCCGCCACCGCACAGACGTTCAGGCGCAGCGCGTCTTCCATTGCCACTGCCACGCACTCGTTCGACAGCTCGCCCAGAATTGAGTTACCGCCGGAGGCGCGCAGGACCACCGGTTTATTGGTGGCGGCCGGTACGGTGCTGCGCAAAATACCGCGGGTACACATCAACACGTCGGTTTCGGCGAACAGCGGCGCGATAGAGAGATCGATACGCTCAAGACCGGTGGTCGGCCCCTGGAAGTAACCGTGGTCAAAGGCCAGCATCACCGTGCGGTTGCTTTTTGGGTTGAAGATGCGCGAAAGCCGGGACTGCATGCCCCAGTCCAGCGAGCCACAGCCCTTCAGGGTGAACGGTACATTTTGCTGCGGTGTACCGATGCCAAAATCCTTACCGTCTTTGATGTCGTCTAAATCAGCCATTTGCTCCCCCGTCAGAAATCGTATTTGTTGATGTTCTCTTTGGTGAACACCACGCGCTCTGGCAGCAGCACGATGCCGTTGCCTTTTGCTTCATACTGGTAGCCCTGGACGCTGTTCGGCTCGACCTTCAGCGTACCGATATCTTTTACCTCCACGCTGTCGCCGACGTTAAGATCGCCTTTTTTCAACAAACGATCGGCGACATTGACCGCAATTTTGCCCTGTTGCACCACATCCCACAGGCCGAAGGCTTTAACCGTGCCGCGCTCGACGTACGGACGCATGACGTTAGGCGTACTGAATCCGACAATCGCCACCCCTTCCCGCTTCAGGTTTTCCGCCGCCTGCGCCGCGGCAGGCAGAGCGTTGGCATCCGGGGCGATGATCGCATCCAGATCCGGGTACGCTTTTAAGATCCCTTCGGCGGTTTGCAGGGATTTGGTGGCGTCGTTATAGCCAAACTGGGTGGTCACAATCTGCCACTGGGGATGATCTTTTTCGATTTTGGCCTTCGCCTCTTTCACCCACTGGTTCTGGTCGGTGACGGTCGGGCTGGAGTAGAAGAACGCCACTTTGGCATTCGGTTTTGTCACCTGCTTCCCGGCCATCTCCACCAGCAGGCCACCGAGCTGCTCCGGGGTACCCTGGTTGATGTAAATGCTGCGGCACTCCGGTTTGGTGTCGGAATCCCAGGTCAGCACTTTGACGCCGCGCTGCATGGCGCGCTTCAGCGCCGGGCAGAGGCCTTCCGGCGACACGGCGGAGACAATAATGGCGTTATAGCCCTGATTGACGAAGTTATTGATGAGCTGCACCTGGCCGGAGACGCTCGGCTCGGTGGGGCCGTCGTAAGTGACGTCCACGCCGAGGTCTTTCCCCGCCTCTTTCGCGCCATTGCCGCCGCTGGTGAAGAAGCCCACCCCCACCAGCTTCGGGATAAAGGCGATGCGGTCCGCCGCCTGCGCCGAGGCGAAGCTGAGGGCCATTGCCAGGACTATCAGTTTTGTTTTCATCTTACGCTCCGGATAGTTTTCTAAAGAGAGAACGCACCCATTCACGGTGCAGACTCAGCGAACGTCCCATCACCACCACAACCAACAGCGCCCCTGACAGCGCGCTCGACACCTGGTTGGGTATGCCGACCATCTGTAACCCCTGCTGCAGGTACCCCACCAGCAGCGCTGCCAGTGCCGTACCGATAACCGAACCTGACCCACCATAAATATTCGCCCCGCCGAGTACGGCAGCGGTGAGGGCAGGCATCAGCAGATCGCGCCCCAGATCCGAGCGCGCGGAACCGAAATAGGAGACCATCACCAGCGCGGCAATGGCCGAGGCGATGCCCACCAGGCCATACAGCGCGTAGGGCATGCCGTTAACCGACAGCGCCGCATAGCGCGCGGCGCGCGGGTTCTGGCCGATTAAGAACAGATGCCGCCCAAAGCGCCCGCGGTGGGTAATCAGCCAGAAGAAGAGCGTAATGAGCGCAAACAGCACCAGCGGAATGGGCAGACCTGACACGGTCAGGTTAGCGAACGCGGTAAAGCTGTCCGGGAAGCCGCCGATGCCCTCATAGCCCGTCGCGCCCGCCATGCCGGAGAGCAGCAGCGCCCCGCCGCCGTAGAGGTAGAGCGTGCCGAGAGTGATAACTAAAGGGCTGATACCCGTGTAGTGGATCAGCGCCGCATTCACCAGCCCGCACAGCAGGCCCAGCAGCAGCGTCAGAGGAATGGCGACCGCCATCGGCCAGCCCGATTGCATCATCACCCCCAGCGCAATGGCGCACAGGCCAATGGTTGAACCGAGGGAGATATCGATCCCGCCGCTGATAATCACCAGCGTCAGCGGCAGCGCCACAATGCCGATGCAGATAAAATCGCTGGTGCTGAACAGCAGCATGTTGATGTCGAGCATCCGCGGGTTGATGGCGCCAAAGAGCAGGATCTCCAGCACCAGTAAGATCAACAGCGCGCTTTCCCAGTTAAGCTTCATTTACGCCACCTCTTTTTTGCGTTTGGGAAATGGGGTGACATGCTTTCCCCCTCTGTTACCCGGCTGGAAGCGACCGTATTTCAGCGCCCGCTGATGACGCGCCAGCGCCTGGCGCAGACGCCCGTCGAGCACCAGCACGCCCAGCAGCACCAGCCCGGCGATAAAGTCATTCCACCACGCCGGGAGCTTAAACAGCACCAGTACGGTGTCGATTTGCGTCAGGAAAAAGGCCCCAAGCAGTGCGCCAATCAGCGTGCCCGTCCCGCCCAGCAGCGAAATGCCGCCGAGCACGCAGGCGGCGATGGCTTTCATCTCCAGCCCGCTCCCGGTCTGGTTTGGCACAAAGCCAATCTGCGCGGCAAAGACAATCCCGGCGCAGGCCGCCAGCATGCCGTTGAGAGTAAAGGCGATCATCCGCGTGCGGTTAACCGCCACGCCCAGCTGGCGCGCGGCGGCAAGGTTATCGCCCACGGCATAGAAATCGCGTCCAAACGCGGTACGCGAGAGCGCCCACGCGCCGATGGCGGCCAAAAACAGCACCACCATGCCGAGCGGCGAAATGCCCACGGCTACGGGTTCAGAGAGGGATTTCAGCCCCGGCGGTAACCCTTCAATCCACTTTCCACCGGTCCAGAGCAGCATCGCCCCGCGATACAGCCCCAGCGTGCCGAGGGTGGCGACAATCGCCGGGATGCGCAGCGCCACCACCAGAAACCCGTTGAACGCCCCTGCCAGCGCGCCGACAGACAGCGCGAACAGCATCGATACCGGCAGGCTGTAGCCATTGTTCAGCGCCACGCCGACGGCGATGGCGGAGAGCCCCACGGTGGAGCCCACGGAGACGTCAATATTGCGGGTCAGCATCACCAGCGCGGCGCCAAGCGCCAGCAGGATCAGGATTTGCGCGCTGGCGAAGATCATCCCCAGCGTCTGAAGGCTCAGGTACGCCGGATTAAGCGCCACCAGCACGGCAAACAGCGCCAGAATGGCGAGAAACGCGCTCAGCTCGCGGTTTTTCAGTAACGTCTTCATGATTGTCCTCCGAACGCCAGCGCCATCATCCGCTCGAGGCTGACGGCATGGCGCGGCAACTCGCCGCTGAGCACGCCCTGGTGCATGACCAGCACGCGATCGGCAAGGCCAGGAAACTCATCGAGATCGCTTGAGATCATCAGCACTGCCACGTTCTGCGCGGCCACGCTTTTGATGAGCTGGTAGATATCGGCACGTGCCGACACGTCCACGCCGCGCGTCGGTTCATCGACGATCAGCAGTAACGGGTTGGCTTCCAGACAGCGGGCCAGCAGCACTTTCTGCTGATTCCCGCCGGAGAGGGTGCGCACGGTTTGATCCGCATGGTTGAGTTTGATCCCCAGCGCACGGTGGTAACGCTCCACCACCGCGGACTCCCGCTTGCGCTGCTGCCAGAGAGACGGCTCGTTCAGCGCCACGGTGTTCCAGCGGATGGGTGCATCCAGGAACAGGCCGGACACCTGCCTGTCTTCCGGCAGATAAACCAGGCCTTTGTCCAGCCGGGCGCCCACACTCTCGTGAGTGATCTCCTGATTCTCCAGCCAGACCCGTCCGCCACGCACCGGACGCAGGCCGTAGAGCGTCTCGGCAAATTCGGTGCGCCCGGATCCGACCAGCCCGGCCAGACCGACGATCTCGCCTGCATAGATCTCAAGCGAGAGATCGATAAACCCCTCCCCGGTAAGATCGTCCACGCGCAATACCGGAAAATCCTGCGGCTGGGTGCGACGGTTTCCTGGCAGCGCCAGCCACAGTTTTTGCGCATCGCTTAAGCCTTTCTCCCGGCTCACCGGCGTCATGGCGGCAATCAGCGCGTTATCGTCGAACTGCGCGGTTTCCCCGCTGAGCACTACGGCACCGTCGCGCATCACCGAGACGTGGCTTGCCAGCTGGCGGATCTCCGGCAATTTATGCGAGATAAAGACGATGCCGACGCCCAGATCCTGCAGGGCGCGGATCTGGCGAAACAGACGTTCGGTTTCACCCGGCGTAAGGGAGGCCGTGGGCTCGTCGAGGATCAGGATCGTTGCGTTACGCATCAGACCGCGCAGGATCTCCACCATCTGCTGATCCGCCACTTCCAGCGTGCTGGCGGTGGCGTCGAGATTTAGCTGGCACTGCAGCTGCTGCAGCTTCTCCGTCAGCCGATTCTCTCTTTCCCGTTCACGCGGCAGGCGGAAAAGGATGTTTTCCCGCACCGTCAGATTGGGGAACAGGAGCGGTTCCTGAGGCACCAGATAGATACCTAACTTATGGGCCTGCACGGGCGTGAGCCGCGCATATGAATGACCTGCTACGGAAAGTTCACCGCTGTCCGGCGTCTCCACCCCGGCGATGATCTTCATCAGCGTCGATTTACCCGCGCCGTTCCCGCCCATCAGCGCATGCACCTGGCCCGCAAGCAGCGTGAAATCAATGCCTTTCAAAACCGGCACCCCGGAAAACTGCTTGCAGATGGCTCGTGCTTCGATAAGTGGGGTCATCATCGCTCCGCTATTGAACAAATGATTTTTAGATTTAATAATGTTCAAAAGCGTAGACGGTGAACTATATTTACAACCGTGCAGGGATCACAGTTTTATCGATTAAGATCCATCTGAGAAAGAAACTATCTAAATGATCCGTTTTGCCGCGTGGCTCACACTTTCGACCTGCGCCGTCACGAACATATGATCTAAATTTTTATAAGAGTTCAATTATGAGCGATAAACGCACTGCGGAAGAAGGTCGGTTTGCCGGGCTGGCACTGGCGGAAGAGGAGCTGGTTGCCCGCGTGGCCTGGTGTTACTACCACGACGGATTGACGCAAAACGACATTGGCGAACGGCTCGGCCTGCCGCGCCTGAAGATCTCTCGCCTGCTGGAGAAAGGTCGCCAGTCAGGGGTGATCCGCGTGCAGATCAACTCCCGCTATGAGGGCTGTCTGGCACTGGAAACCGAACTGCAGCAGCGCTTTGGGCTAAAGCTGGTGCGCGTACTGCCAGCACTGAATACCCCGCCAATGAACGTGCGGTTAGGCATTGGTGCCGCGCAGTCGTTAATGGGCGTGCTGGAACCCGGCCAGCTGTTAGCGGTGGGATTTGGTGAAACCACCATGAGCAGCCTGCAACATTTAAGCGGCTTTATCAGCTCGCAGCAGATCCGCCTGGTGACGCTCTCCGGCGGCGTGGGGCCCTATATGACCGGTATCGGCCAGCTGGACGCGGCATGCAGCGTCAGCATGATCCCCGCCCCGCTTCGCGTCTCCTCCGCCGAGGTGGCCGGGATCTTAAAACGTGAAACCAGCGTGCGGGACGTGATCCTCGCCGCAACGGCCGCCGACGTGGCGGTGGTCGGGATTGGGTCCGTGAACCAGCGTCGTGATGCAACGATATTGCGCTCAGGCTACATCAGCGAAGGTGAACAGCTGATGTATGCCCGTAAAGGGGCGGTCGGCGACATTCTCGGTTATTTCCTCACTGCCGAAGGAGAGTGCGTTGAGGAGCTGGAGATCCATAAAGAACTGCTGGGCGTCACGCTTGATGAACTGGCGCAGTTACCTACCATCGTCGGCGTGGCTGGCGGTGTTGAGAAAGCCGATGCGATTTACGCCGCACTGAAAGGTCGCCGTATCAATGGCCTGGTGACGGAAGAGACAACAGCCCGCGCGGTGCTGGCCCTGACGTAACGGGGTAAGCCCTGCGCTAACAACGAGGCAAACTCATGAGTTACCTTTTAGCGTTAGATGCAGGGACAGGCAGCGTGCGTGCCGTTATTTTCGATCTGCTGGGCAACCAGGTTGCCGTGGGTCAGGCCGAGTGGCAGCACCTGAGCGTGGAAAATGTGCCGGGCTCGATGGAGTTCGACCTCAATACCAACTGGCGGCTCACCTGCCAGTGCATCCACCAGGCGCTGGATCGCGCGCACCTGAGCGCGGCGGATATCCAGTCCGTCGCCTGCTGCTCCATGCGCGAAGGGATCGTGCTGTATGACCGCAACGGTGAGGCCATCTGGGCCTGCGCCAACGTCGACGCCCGCGCCAGCCGCGAGGTGGCCGAACTCAAAGAGATCCACGACAACCAGTTTGAATCCGAAGTGTACGACGTTTCCGGCCAGACCCTGGCCCTGAGCGCCATGCCGCGTCTGCTGTGGCTGGCGCACCATCGCCCGGATATCTATCGCAAGGCTGCCACTATTACCATGATCAGCGACTGGCTGGCGGCGAAGCTCTCCGGCGAGCTGGCGGTCGATCCATCAAATGCGGGCACTACGGGGATGCTGGATCTCTTCTCCCGCGACTGGCGGCCAGCACTGCTGGATATGGCCGGGCTGCGCGCCGATATCCTCTCTCCGGTGAAAGAGACCGGCACCGTGCTGGGCGCTATCACTAAAGAGGCCGCGCAGCAGAGCGGCCTGCGTGAAGGCACCCCTGTGGTGATGGGCGGAGGCGACGTGCAGCTGGGCTGTCTGGGGCTGGGCGTGGTCCGCGCCGGGCAAACGGCGGTGCTGGGTGGTACCTTCTGGCAGCAGGTGGTCAATCTGCCGCAGGTGCGCACCGATCCTGAGATGAATATTCGCGTGAACCCACACGTTATCCCCGGTATGGCGCAGGCGGAGTCGATCAGCTTCTTCACCGGCCTGACCATGCGCTGGTTCCGCGACGCCTTCTGCGCAGAAGAGAAGCTGATCGCCGAACGTATGGGGATGGACACCTATTCCCTGCTCGAGGAGATGGCGAGCCGGGTGCCCGCGGGTTCGCATGGCGTGATGCCCATCTTCTCCGACGCGATGCATTTTAAGCAGTGGTACCACGCCGCCCCGTCGTTTATTAACCTCTCCATCGACCCGGAAAAGTGCAACAAAGCGACGCTGTTCCGCGCGCTGGAAGAGAACGCGGCGATTGTCTCGGCCTGCAACCTGGCGCAAATCTCACGTTTCTCCGGCGTTAACTTCGAGAGCCTGGTGTTTGCCGGAGGCGGTTCGAAGGGGGCGCTATGGAGCCAGATTTTAAGTGACGTCACCGGTTTGCTGGTGCGCGTACCGGAAGTGAAAGAGGCGACGGCGCTGGGTTGCGCCATTGCCGCCGGAGCCGGGGCCGGACTGTTTGCGGATATGGCCACCACCGGCGAGCGGCTGGTGAAATGGAGCCGCGAGTTTACCCCGAACCCCCAGCACCGGGCGCTGTACGATGGCATGATGCAGAAGTGGCAGGCGGTGTACGCCGACCAGCTCGGTCTGGTGGACAGCGGGCTGACGACGTCAATGTGGCAGGCACCGGGGCTGGTGCGTTCCCCCTCACCCCGCCCCTCTCCCTAAGGGCTGAGGGTTCCCCAGAAAAATGAAAAGCACGATGAAGTGTGATCTACTGGTTGCGCTAACAAATCAGAAGAGACCTCATCGTGCCTTTACAGACAGTCTGCCAGAAATTTTTCTCCGCGTCTTTACCGGACGTTCACAGCTTCCGGATTAATGTCCTTGTTTCCATGGCCGTTGCCCTCACGCACGGTGCGGATCTGACCCTGACCAGCCTTGGTCGCACTCTTCCCGGCAGGGCGCACGTCAAAAATAAAATTAAACGTGTTGACCGTGCCCTGGGTAATACCGCCCTTCACCGGGATATTCCCCGTATTCAGCACCTGCTCACACATACCATCACCTCCCTGATGCCCTTCTGTGTGATTGCTGTCGACTGGACAGGCTGGCATGACAGGAACTGGTATCTTCTGCGGGCAAGCCTGGTCTGTAATGGTCGCTCACTGCCGCTTATGAGTGAGGTTGTCCCCGCAGAGCTGGCGCAGAACAGCGATGTACAGTGCCGCTTCCTTGACCGCCTGCATGATGCCATCCCGAAAGATAAAGCCGTCACCATCATTACGGATGCAGGCTTCCGGACAGACTGGTTCCGGCATGTCAGCCAGCTGGGCTGGAGCTTCACCGGCAGGGTCAGGGGCTGCATCAGCTTCCGGCTGGACGGAGATAAAAAATGGATGAAAATCAGTGAGCTTGAGGCTACCGGACAACCGGTCTGCGTGGGTTACGGTGTCCTGTCCCGTAAACCACGAACGCCCTGTTACGGCCGGTTCTATCTGCATAAGCGCCCTGACGCAGGGCGTCAGGGAAAAGGGGGGATGCCGAAAACACAGCGGGAACACCGCAGTAGCGCGCGGGAGCCCTGGCTGCTGTTCAGTAATGCAGAGGGACTGGAGCCGCACCAGATAATGGCCCTGTACAGCCGCAGAATGCAGATAGAACAAAACTTCCGGGACGACAAAAGTCCACGCTTCGGGTTCGGTCTGAGGCTGAGCCGGAGTCAGGGAAAAGGGCGACTGGAAGTGCTGAATATGGTCGCGGCAATGGCAAGCCTGGTGATGTGGCTGGCAGGTTACAGGGCAGAAAGGCAGTGTTTACACTGGCACTATCAGGCAAGCAGCATCAGGCACAGACGGGTTCTGTCATACCTGAGTCTGGCAGAAGAAGTCATCCGGCATGAGCCCGGGAAAGTGAGACGGCTGAATATAGTTAACGAGATGAAAAAGCTGGGAAAAGAGTACAGTAATATGGTCATGGTTGCATGACCATATTACTGGGGATCCCTCAGCCCTGTGGGAGAGGGTTAGGGTGAGGGCATTATTTGAATCCCATCACAATCACTGCATTCCCCTTTTCCCTTTTACTTTCTGCTGGCTAAATTAGTAACTCATCCGACCACATAACAATAATTTTACACTGGAAGAGACTATGAGCCGCTACCCGTCGCTATTCGCCCCCCTCGATCTGGGGTTCACAACGCTCAAAAACCGCGTGTTGATGGGCTCAATGCATACCGGGCTGGAGGAGCATCCGGACGGGGCCGAGCGTCTGGCGGCCTTTTATGCCGAACGCGCGCGCCACGGGGTGGCGCTGATCGTCACCGGGGGTGTGGCTCCCGCGCCATCAGGCGTGGGGATGGAAGGCGGAGCGGTGCTTAACGATGCGTCACAACTGCCGCACCATCGCATTGTGACCGATGCCGTTCACAGCGAAGGCGGTAAAATTGCCCTGCAAATCCTGCATACCGGGCGTTATAGCTATCAGCCCAATCTGGTGGCACCGTCGGCCATTCAGGCACCGATTAACCGCTTCAAGCCGCATGCCCTCAGCCACGATGAAGTGCTGGTGCTGATTGACGACTTCGCCCGCTGTGCGGCGCTGGCGCGTGAAGCGGGCTATGACGGCGTCGAGGTAATGGGCTCCGAGGGCTATCTGATTAACGAATTCCTCGCCGCCCGCACTAACCAGCGTGACGACGAATGGGGCGGCGATTATGCGCGACGTATGCGCTTTGCCGTCGAAGTGGTACGCGCCGTGCGCGAACGTGCGGGCGCTGACTTTATTATCATCTTCCGCCTGTCGATGCTGGATCTGGTGGAAGGCGGCGGGACGTTTGACGAGACCGTCCAGCTAGCGCAGGCGATTGAAGCCGCCGGTGCTACCCTCATCAATACCGGGATTGGCTGGCACGAGGCGCGTATCCCGACTATCGCCACGCCGGTACCGCGCGCGGCATTCACCTGGGTTACGCGCAAGCTGAAAGGCAAAGTGTCTGTTCCGCTGGTGACCACTAACCGTATTAACGATCCGCAGGTGGCGGATGATGTCATCTCACGCGGCGATGCCGATATGGTGTCGATGGCGCGTCCGTTCCTGGCAGATGCAGAACTGCTTTCCAAAGCGCAAAGCGGGCGTGCGGATGAGATCAACACCTGCATCGGCTGTAATCAGGCCTGTCTGGATCAGATCTTCGTCGGGAAAGTGACCTCCTGCCTGGTTAACCCCCGCGCCTGCCATGAAACCAAAATGCCGGTGCTCCCGGTAGACAAATCAAAACGCCTGGCGGTTGTCGGGGCGGGCCCCGCGGGGCTGGCGTTTGCGGTAAATGCGGCGTCGCGCGGGCACAGCGTGACGCTGTTCGATGCCGCAGGCGAAATTGGCGGGCAGTTTAATATTGCCAAACAGATCCCCGGCAAAGAGGAGTTCTATGAAACGCTGCGCTACTACCGCCGGATGATCGAGCTCACGGGTGTGGATCTGCGGCTCAACCAGTGGGTAAGTGCGCCAGATCTGCTGGATTACGACGAGGTGATCCTGGCGAGCGGGATCGCCCCGCGCACGCCTGCGATCGAGGGTATCGATCATCCTAAGGTGCTGAGCTATCTCGATGTGCTGCGCGATAAAGCGCCGGTTGGGGAAAACGTCGCCATTATCGGCTGCGGTGGGATCGGCTTTGATACCGCCATGTATTTAAGCCAGCCAGGCGAGGCCACCAGCCAGAACATTGCCGAATTTTGCGTGGAATGGGGCATCGACACCAGCCTGAGCCAGTCCGGCGGCCTGCGCCCGGAAGGGCCACAGCTGCCAAAAAGCCCACGGCAGATCGTCATGCTGCAGCGCAAAGCGAGTAAGCCGGGTGAAGGACTGGGGAAAACAACCGGCTGGATCCACCGCGCCACCCTGCTTTCGCGCGGCGTGAAGATGATCCCGGCGGTGAGCTATCAGAAGATCGACGACGACGGCCTGCACGTCACGATCGGCGATGAGCCACAGCTGCTGCGCGTGGATCATGTGATTTTATGTGCCGGGCAGGAGCCAAAGCGCGATCTGGCGGATCCGCTGCGTGAGGCAGGTAAAACGGTACATTTGATCGGCGGGTGCGATGTGGCGATGGAGCTGGATGCGCGGCGGGCCATTGCGCAGGGCACCCAGCTTGCACTGGTTATTTAGCGACGACGTCCCAGCTTCACCGCTTTCAGCACCACGAACTTGTTGTTGGTGGCGATGGTGACGCAGTTACCGAAAATCTTCTTCAGCTTGTGGAAGTAGTCCAGGTGACGGTTCGCCACAATATACAGCTCGCCGTTGATTTTCAGGCAGCGGCGCGCATGGTGGAACATCTCCCACGCGACGTTATCCGTCAGGGCGTGCTTCTGGTGGAACGGTGGGTTGCAGAACACGGCGTTGAAGCGGAAAGGCTCTACGCCGGACAGCGCGTTATTGATCATAAACTCACAGCGATCCAGCGCCTCTGGCATGTTGGTTTCCACGTTCAGACGGCTCGACGCCACCGCCATTGGCGATTCGTCGCTGAAGACCACGCTGACTTGTGGGTTCTTTGCCAGCAGCGTCAGGCCAATCACGCCGTTACCGCAGCCGAGATCCACAATCTCCCCTTCCAGATTTTCCGGCAGATGTTCAATAAAGAAACGTGCGCCGATATCAAGGCCGGTACGTGAGAAGACGTTCGCATGGTTGTGGATGGTCCAGTCGGTACCTTCCATCTTCCAGCTCAGCGTCTCTGGCGCGTCAGCCAGTTCCGGCGCGCTGAAGGTACAGTTGATCAGGCGCGCTTTTTTCCAGGCCAGCGTGGTGGTGGTCGGGCCCAGCACTTTCTCGAACAGATCCAGCGTTGAGGTATGAATATCACGCGCCTTCGCGCCCGCGATGATGCGCGTCTCTGGCGTGACGACTTTCCGTAATGCACGCAGTTGCTGCTCCAGCAACGCCATGGTTTTTGGCACTTTGATCAGCACCACGCCCGGCGCCTGCGGGTAGTCTGCGGTGCTGTCGAGGAACTTCACGCTGGATTCATCGAGATCGTTGTGACGCAGATTTTCACGCGTCGCCAGCTCGCTTAAGTATGAATCGCCAATGCTGTAAGGCGTGTGCGCCGCCAGGGCGCAGCCCAGCGCTCCGAAGGCATCATTCAGGATCAGAACCGGGCCGCGAATTTCAGTGTCATCCAACTGTTGCAGCAGATATTCATCCGCCGCTTCCCACGCCTGAAGCGGGTTAACGTCGTCCGTCTCCGGGAAACGTTTAAGGTTGAGTGAACGGAAACCGTTGTCTAAGTGGCTCATCGGCCCTCCTGAATGGTAAAATTTGGCGTTATCCCTGAAAAGGGTGCGTGAGTATACCCGTTTTCAACTTATTTTGGGGTTTTGATGAACCAGCTGACTTATCTCCAGGGCTACCCGGAGCATTTGCTCTCCCAGGTACGCACGTTAATTGCCGAGCAAAAACTGGGGGCGGAGCTGGAAAAACGTTATCCCGGCACGCACGATGTCGCGACCGATAAGGCCCTCTGGCAGTATACGCAGGATCTCAAAAACCGGTATCTGAAGAGTGCACCACCCATCAATAAAGTGATGTACGACAACAAGATCCACGTGCTGAAAAACGCGCTCGGCCTGCATACGGCCATTTCACGCGTACAGGGCGGTAAGCTAAAAGCAAAAGCCGAGATCCGCGTCGCCACCGTCTTTCGCAACGCACCGGAAGCCTTTCTGCGGATGATCGTGGTGCACGAGCTGGCGCACCTGAAGGAAAAAGAGCATGACAAGGCGTTCTATTCCCTGTGCTGCCATATGGAGCCACAGTACCATCAGCTGGAGTTTGATACCCGTTTGTGGCTTACGCATTTATCGTTAAAGAGTAATGCGCAGTAGCGCACTGGTTTTGCAACAATCACGTGCTACAGTGGCTAAAGGTTCCCCGCTATGGAGTACGTAAACGTTTATGATACGTTTCGCAGTCATTGGTACGAACTGGATCACGCGCCAGTTCGTCGACGCCGCCCACGAAACCGGCAAACTTAAGCTCACCGCCGTCTATTCCCGCAGCCTTGAACAGGCGCAGGCCTTCGCGAACGATTATCTGGTTGAACATCTGTTCACCTCGCTTGATGAGATGGCGCAAAGCGACGCCATTGACGCGGTCTATATCGCCAGCCCGAACGCCCTGCACTTCCCGCAAACCCGGCTCTTCCTCAGCCACAAAAAACATGTCATTTGCGAGAAGCCGTTGGCCTCGAATATCGAGGAAGTGGAAGCCGCCATTCAGTGCGCCCGCGACAACCAGGTGGTGCTGTTCGAAGCGTTCAAAACCGCCAGCCTGCCGAACTTCCTGCTGCTACAGCAGTCTTTGCCGAAGGTGGGCAAAGTGCGCAAAGCCTTTATTAACTACTGCCAGTACTCGTCGCGCTACCAGCGTTATCTGGACGGCGAAAACCCGAACACCTTTAATCCGGCCTTCTCCAACGGCTCGATTATGGACATCGGTTTCTATTGTCTGGCCTCTGCGGTTGCCCTGTGGGGCGAGCCGCACGGCGTAACGGCCACTGCCAGCCTGCTGGAGAGCGGTGTGGATGCGCACGGTGTCGTGGTGCTGGATTACGGTGATTTCAGCGTCACGCTGCAGCACTCCAAAGTGAGTGACTCCGTCCTGCCAAGTGAAATTCAGGGTGAAAACGGATCGCTGGTTATCGAGAAGATCTCCGAATGCCAGAAGCTGAGCTTTGTGCCACGCGGCGGTAAAGCGCAGGAGCTGACGCAGCCTCAGCATATTAACACTATGCTCTATGAGGCAGAGGTCTTCGCCCGTCTGGTGGAAGACAACGAAGTGAATCACCCGGGGCTTGCGATAAGCCGCACCACGGCGAAGCTGCAAACGGAAATCCGTCGCCAGACCGGCGTGGTTTTCCCGGCTGACGGCGTGAGCACAGAAGCTATCGCGTAAAGCTGTGTAATGAATGGCTGAGGACCATTGACGAAACTGATGGTCTGACATATTTTGTTACGAGCAAAGGGGAGTAACTTCCTTGCCGGTGGATCGTCATTACGATGCGTGCAAAACCGCATCCGGTCGCCGGGCAACCTTCGTGGTTGTAAGTGAGACCTTGCCGGAAGGCGAGGTCTATGCATAAAAAGCTAACGGCTATCGTCTTCTGACCATGGCCGTTTTTGTTTTTTATGTGTAAGGAAAATAGTATGCATTCTGTCGGCACTCCAATGTTGTGGGGCGGATTCGCGGTTGTCGTGCTCATCATGCTGGCAATCGACCTCTTTTTGCAGGGCCGTCGCGGCGAGCACGGTATGAGCGTCAAGCAAGCCGCCGTCTGGTCGCTGGTGTGGGTATCCCTCTCACTCCTTTTCTGCGCCGCCTTCTGGTGGTATCTGGCCTCGACCGAAGGCCGTGCGGTGGCTGATCCTCAGGCGCTCGCCTTCCTCACCGGTTATCTGATTGAAAAAGCGCTGGCGGTTGATAACGTCTTCGTCTGGCTGATGCTGTTCAGCTACTTTGCCGTGCCTGCTGCCCTGCAGCGTCGCGTGCTGGTTTACGGCGTGCTGGGGGCAATCGTCCTGCGTACCATCATGATCTTCGCCGGAAGCTGGCTGATAACCCAGTTCGAATGGCTGCTGTACGTCTTTGGCGCGTTCCTGCTGTTCACCGGGGTTAAAATGGCGCTGGCGAAAGAAGACGAAACCGGTATTGGTGATAAGCCGCTGGTGAAGTGGATCCGTGGTCATCTGCGCATGACGGACAAAATCGAGAGCGAGCATTTCTTTGTCCGCAAGAATGGCCTGCTGTTCGCCACCCCGCTGCTGCTGGTGCTGATTCTGGTGGAGCTGAGCGATGTGATCTTCGCCGTGGACAGTATCCCGGCTATCTTCGCCGTCACTACCGACCCGTTCATTGTGCTGACCTCTAACCTGTTCGCTATTCTCGGTCTGCGTGCGATGTATTTCCTGCTGGCAGGCGCGGCTGAGCGCTTCTCAATGCTGAAGTACGGTCTGTCGGTGATCCTGGTGTTTATCGGTATCAAGATGCTGATTGTCGATTTCTACCATATCCCGATTGCCATCTCGCTCGGCGTGGTGTTTGGCATTCTGCTGGTAACGCTGATTATCAATACCTGGGTTAACCGCCAGCACGATAAAAAGCAGCAGGCGTAGTGCGTTTTGCCGGGTGGCGCAGCGCCACCCGGCACTTTCGTTAATCAATAGTTAAAAAACATGACGCAACACGTAAAATCCAGCATTTTACTCTTCCGCCTTTCCTCGCTTTCCCTGATACTCAACCAGGCAAACAAATACTTACATCCGGACATAAATGTGCCTTAGAGCACAGCCAGGATGGAACGCAATTTCACTCAGGAATAACGTATGAGCACACAATCACGCGGTCTGTTCGCGCGCCTGGCGCAGGGCAGCCTTGTAAAACAAATTCTGGTCGGGTTGGTACTGGGTATTCTGCTGGCAATGGTGTCAAAACCTGCTGCAGAAGCCACGGGGCTGCTTGGAACCCTTTTCGTTGGCGCACTGAAAGCCGTGGCACCGGTACTGGTTCTGATGCTGGTCATGGCGTCGATTGCCAACCACCAACACGGACAAAAAACCAACATTCGGCCGATCCTGTTCCTGTATCTTCTGGGCACCTTCTCCGCTGCATTAACCGCCGTGGTATTTAGCTTCCTGTTCCCGTCTACGCTGCACCTGACCAGCGCGGCCGGTGATGTCACGCCGCCATCCGGGATTGTGGAAGTGCTGCGTGGCCTGCTGATGAGCATGGTCTCTAACCCAATCACGGCGCTGATGAACGCAAACTACATTGGCATCCTGGTCTGGGCAATTGGGCTGGGCTTCGCGCTGCGTCATGGTAATGAGACCACGAAAAACCTGGTTAACGATGTCTCGAACGCCGTGACCTTCATGGTGAAAATCGTTATTCGCTTCGCCCCAATCGGTATTTTTGGTCTGGTCTCCTCTACGCTGGCAACCACCGGTTTTGACGCGCTGTGGGGCTACGCCCAGCTGCTGATCGTCCTGGTTGGCTGCATGCTGCTGGTGGCGCTGGTAGTTAACCCCCTGCTGGTGTTCTGGCAGATCCGCCGCAACCCGTATCCACTGGTAATGACCTGCCTGCGTGAAAGCGGCGTGTACGCCTTCTTTACCCGCAGCTCTGCAGCTAACATTCCGGTTAACATGGCGCTGGCGGAAAAACTGAATCTGGATCGTGATACTTACTCCGTGTCGATCCCGCTGGGTGCAACCGTGAACATGGCGGGCGCGGCGATCACCGTCACCGTGCTGACTCTGGCGGCAGTGCATACGCTGGGTATCGCGGTGGATCTGCCTACGGCGCTGCTGTTGAGCGTGGTGGCCTCGCTGTGTGCCTGTGGCGCATCCGGCGTGGCGGGCGGCTCTCTGCTGTTGATCCCGCTGGCGTGCAATATGTTTGGTATTCCGAACGAAATTGCCATGCAGGTGGTCGCAGTCGGCTTCATTATCGGCGTGCTGCAGGATTCCTGTGAGACGGCGCTGAACTCTTCTACCGACGTGCTGTTCACCGCTGCGGCCTGTCAGGCGGAAGATGCGCGTTTAGCGAAGAACGCATTACGAGGTTAACAGCAAAACGGCAACCCTGAGGTTGCCGTTTTTAGTGTTTGTCCCCTCTCCCGTGGGAGAGGGTCAGGGTGAGGGCACCAGCCCGCACCCAACTTACAACGTCACCCCACTCTTAAAGATCGCCAGCTCACGGAAGTCGTTTTTCTCGTTGCAGGTCTGCTTGCCGTTGGCAAATTCCACAATACTGTCCACAAACTCCGTCAGCAATTCAGGCATTGCTTTACCGTGAATGAGCTGACCGGCATCAAAGTCGATCCAGTGCTTTTTCTTCGCCGCCAGTTCACTGTTGGTGGCAATTTTGACCGTCGGGACAAACCCGCCGTACGGCGTACCGCGGCCGGTGCTGAACAACACCATGTGGCAGCCGGCACCGGCCAGCGCGCTGGTGGCAACCGCATCGTTCCCCGGGGCGCTCAGCAGATTCAGTCCGTGGGTTTTCAGGCGTTCGCCGTAGCGCAGGACATCCACCACCTGGCTGGCGCCCGCTTTCTGGGTACAACCCAGTGACTTCTCTTCAAGCGTGGTGATCCCACCCGCTTTGTTACCCGGCGACGGGTTCTCATAAATCGGCTGGTTATGAGCGATGAAGTACTGTTTGAAATCATTCACCATGGTGACCGTTTTCTCAAACGTCGCTTCATCACGGCAGTGGCTCATCAGGATACGCTCGGCACCGAACATCTCCGGCACTTCCGTCAGCACCGTCGTTCCCCCGTTGGCGATCACATAGTCCGAGAAGCGGCCCAGCATCGGGTTCGCGGTGATGCCGGAAAGACCGTCCGAGCCACCACACTCCAGCCCAAACTTAAGCTCGCTCAGCTTGCCCGGCTCACGTTTATCGTGACGCATCGCCTCATACAGCTGGTGCAGTTGCTCAACGCCCGCTTCCACTTCATCATCCTGATGCTGACACACCATAAAGTGCACGCGCTCAGGGTCAAACTCGCCCAGCGTCTCCCGGAAGGCATCCACCTGGTTGTTCTCGCAGCCCAGGCCAATCACCAGCACCGCCCCCGCGTTCGGATGACGCACCATGTTTTGCAGCATGGTACGGGTGTTGATGTGATCGTCACCCAGCTGTGAACAGCCGTAGGTGTGGCTGAACAGGTGCACGCCGTCAATGCCTTCGGCATCGTGAGTCTCTTTCAGGAAACGCGTCTGGATTTGACGCGCGATCCCGTTCACGCAACCGACTGTCGGGAGGATCCAGAGTTCGTTGCGGATCCCTACCTCACCGTTGGCGCGGCGGTAGATCTGCACCTCACGATCTGCCGCCTGCTCCTCTTGCGCATGGAAATCAGGTTGATAGCTGTACTCGTCCAGATCGCTCAGATTGGTGCGGGTATTGTGGGAATGAATGTATTCACCCGGCGCAATATCCGCCAGCGCATGGCCAATCGGTAAACCGTACTTCACCACGTTCTCCCCTTTCATAATGGGGATCAGGGCAAACTTATGTCCACGTCCAATGGCCTGGCGCAACGTGACCGATTGATTACCGAAAGTGACCTCTGTTCCTTCGGTCAGATCTGCCAGCGCGACGCCGACGTTATCCAGCGAATGGATTTTGATGTAGTGCATATCAACCTCAAACGGGCTTAGTTCAGTTCAATGGCGAAGTAGTCACGCGCATTGTTAAAGCAGATGTTTCTCACCATCTCGCCGAGCAGCTGGATATCCGCCGGTGCTTCGCCCGCGTGCACCCAGCGGCCAATCATCTGGCACAGAATGCGGCGGAAGTATTCGTGGCGGGTGTAGGAGAGGAAACTGCGGCTGTCGGTCAGCATGCCGACAAAGCGGCTTAACAGACCCAACTGCGCCAGCTGCGTCATCTGACGCTCCATGCCATCTTTCTGGTCATTGAACCACCAGCCGGAGCCGAACTGCATCTTGCCCGGCATCCCTTCCCCCTGGAAGTTGCCGATCATGGTGCCCAGCACTTCGTTATCGCGCGGGTTCAGGCAGTAGAGAATGGTTTTGGGTAGCAGATTTTGCTCGTTCTGTTTGCTCAGCAGTTTAGAGAGCGCTTCGGCCAGCGGACGGTCGTTGATGGAGTCAAAGCCCACGTCCGCGCCCAGCAGTTTGAACTGACGCTGGTTGTTATTACGCAGCGCGCCAATGTGGTACTGCTGCACCCAGCCGCGACGGGCATATTCAGCGCCAAGGAAGACCAGTACCGCAGTTTTGAACTGGGCGACTTCATGTTCGTTCAGGGCTTCACCGGAGAGACGGCGCGCCAGAATGCTATCCAGCTCGGCTTCGTTAGATTCTGCAAACAGCACCACATCCAGCGCATGGTCAGAGACTTTACAGCCGTGTGCCGTAAAGTGATCCAGACGTTTGATCAACGCGCTCTGCAGGTCCGCAAAACGACGGATGTCGGTGTCAGAAACCTCGCCCAGCTTCACCATATAGTCGCTAAAAGTGTCGAGTTCGATGTTAAAGGCTTTATCCGGACGCCAGCTTGGCAGCACTTTGATATCAAACGCGGTGTCTTTTGCAATGACCGCGTGATGTTCAAGCGAGTCGATCGGGTCGTCGGTGGTGCCCACCATCTTCACGTTCATCTGCTTCATGATGCCGCGCGCGGAGAAGTTATCCTGTGCCAGCAAGTCGTTGCACTGCTCCCAGATCTCATCCGCCGTAGCCGGTGAAAGCAGCTTACCGGTAATGCCAAACGGACGGCGCAGTTCGAGGTGCGTCCAGTGATAGAGCGGGTTACCGATGGTCTGCGGCACGGTAGCCGCCCAGGCATCAAATTTCTCGCGGTCGCTTGCGTCGCCGGTACACAGGCGTTCAGCGACGCCGTTGGTGCGCATGGCGCGCCATTTATAGTGATCGCCCTTCAGCCAGATGTCATACAGGTTTTTAAAACGGTAATTGTCGGCAACCTGCTGCGGCGGTAAATGGCAGTGGTAATCAAAAATGGGCTGGTCTTTTGCGTAGTCGTGATACAGGCGGCGGGCAAATTCAGTGTCTAACAGAAAATCGTCGGTCATAAACGGTGTCATTATCGTCTTCCTCGTAACGGGAGCGGCAGAAAGCTTATGTTCAGATGCTGCAAAGTTATCACACCAATTTCCAGAGCCTGAGGTTTTTTTCGTGAGTTGGATCAATAAACCTGGACAAAAAAATTACCCCGAATGAGGTAAACCCTTCTGCAGACCGCGTCAGGACTGGCTTCGCCTGCGCCAGATAATGCCCCTACAAAGAATCATACATTTGTGATGTCACTCACCTTTTAAAGTTGTATGACAAGTTATCTTTTCGCCGTCGCAAACACGCAGCCGACGGAATGCATTACCGGTGTCAGACATCGGATTTAACGGTACGGAAACCGACTTATGCACGCTTATTTATGGCAAGGTTCGGGCCGTTCCGGGACGTTCTCCCGGTTACGCCCCTCCCGTTACACAGCCCTCCCCCAAACCGGTGAGAGGTTGCCGTGCCCTGGCACGGAAATAACATAACGATGAGGTTTTAGATGCGTAAAATTAAAGGGTTACGTTGGTATATGATCGCACTGGTGACGCTCGGCACCGTGCTGGGCTACCTGACGCGTAACACCGTGGCAGCCGCCGCGCCCACGTTGATGGAAGAGCTGCACATCTCCACGCAGCAATACTCCTACATCATTGCCGCCTACTCCGCGGCTTATACCATCATGCAGCCTGTTGCAGGCTATGTGCTGGACATTCTCGGTACCAAAATCGGTTATGCCTTCTTCGCCATCGCCTGGGCGGTGTTCTGCGGTGCAACGGCGCTGGCAGGCAGCTGGGGTGGCCTGGCGCTGGCACGCGGCGCGGTAGGTGCGGCGGAAGCGGCGATGATCCCGGCAGGGCTGAAAGCCAGCTCTGAGTGGTTCCCGGCAAAAGAGCGTTCTATTGCGGTCGGTTACTTCAACGTCGGCTCGTCCATCGGGGCGATGATTGCCCCTCCTCTGGTGGTGTGGGCCATCGTCATGCACAGCTGGCAGATGGCGTTTATTATCTCTGGCGTACTGAGCTTTGCCTGGGCCATGGCGTGGCTGGTGTTCTATAAACACCCGCGTGACCAGAAAAAACTGTCTGAAGAAGAACGCGAGTACATCATTGGCGGTCAGGAAGCGCAGCACCAGACCAACAACGGCAAAAAAATGTCCGTCTGGCAGATCCTGGGGACCCGTCAGTTCTGGGGTATCGCGCTGCCACGCTTCCTGGCTGAACCGGCCTGGGGCACCTTTAACGCCTGGATCCCACTGTTCATGTTTAAGGTCTATGGCTTTAACCTGAAAGAGATCGCCATGTTCGCCTGGATGCCCATGCTGTTCGCTGACCTGGGCTGTATCGTGGGTGGTTACCTGCCGCCACTGTTCCAGCGCTGGTTTGGGGTGAACCTGATTGTTTCCCGTAAGATGGTCGTGACCATGGGCGCGCTGCTGATGATTGGCCCGGGGATGATCGGCCTGTTCACCAGCCCGTACGTGGCTATCGCCCTGCTGTGCATCGGTGGTTTTGCACACCAGTCGTTATCCGGTGCGCTGATTACCCTCTCGTCTGACGTGTTCGGCCGTAACGAAGTGGCAACGGCCAACGGCCTGACCGGGATGGCCGCCTGGACCGCAAGTACCCTGTTTGCGCTGGTGGTGGGTGCGCTGGCGGATACCATCGGTTTCAGCCCGCTGTTTGCGGTACTGGCTATCTTCGACCTGATGGGGGCAGTCGTTATCTGGACGGTGCTGAAAAGCAAATCTGCCGACGAACTGGCGAAAGAGTCCCTCGGGGGACCGGCGACGCAGAGTTAGCATTGCTGTGCCGGGTGGCGCTGCGCTTACCCGAGCTATAAAACCAGCCGCCTCCGGGCGGCTTTTTTAAAGGCAAAATCTGGAGAGTGGCATGCAAAAGTGGTATAACAAATCATCCGCCGTACCCTGCCTGGAGCGCATATGGAAATCACCGAACCACGTCGTTTATATCAACAACTTGCTGCCGAGCTGAAAGATCGCATCGAGCAAGGGGTCTATCTTGTCGGTGACAAACTCCCCGCTGAGCGCTTCATAGCCGATGAAAAAAACGTGAGCCGCACCGTGGTGCGCGAAGCGATCATCATGCTCGAAGTGGAAGGTTACGTTGAGGTTCGCAAAGGTTCCGGCATTCATGTGATTTCTAATCAGCCTAAACACTCTCCTGTTGCGGACGAAAGCCTGGAATTTGCCAGCTATGGTCCGTTTGAGCTGCTCCAGGCCCGCCAGCTCATTGAAAGCAACATTGCGGAATTTGCGGCAACTCAGGTGACCAAGCAGGACATCATGAAACTGATGGAGATCCAGGAGAACGCCCGCAAGGAAAAATGTTTCCGCGATTCGGAGTGGGATCTGCAGTTCCACGTTCAGGTGGCACTGGCAACGCAAAATACCGCGCTGGCCGCAATTGTAGAAAAAATGTGGACTCAGCGCGTTCACAACCCGTACTGGAAAAAACTGCACGATCATATCGATTCACGTACGGTGGATAACTGGTGTGACGATCACGACCAAATCCTCAAGGCGCTGATTCGTAAAGATCCCCACGCCGCGAAACTGGCCATGTGGCAGCACCTCGAGAACACCAAGCAGATGCTGTTCAATGAGACCAGTGACGACTTCGAATTTAACGCCGACCGTTATCTTTTTGCGGATAATCCTGTCGTTCACCTCGATACCGCGTCAAGTCAGGCAAAATAGTTTGCCTCCGTGCTGGCAGGCGCTTCGCTGCGCCTTCCCGCGCTTATGGGTAAGCAAAACATATATAGTGTCAGCCTTTGTAAATCCCCTCGCTCACTTCCAGGGCTTACGCCAAAATCATCACACCCTGCAAATTCTGTGACGCAGAACGTTGGGCTTTGTTACAATTGGATTCAATTCCTTATTTTGTAAGTTAGTGCTTGCTAACCAGCCAATTAACAGGGAACAGTGTTGGCCACACCGCAATGTGTCCGCGAGCGACCATAATGAAATCACAACAATGTCGCCGTGCTGTTTGTCCCGGATAACAGGCGTGACGTTAACCGATTTCCAGGAACACTGAATGGAACTTTTGACCCAACTACTGAATGCCCTCTGGGCTCAGGATTTCGAAACGCTGGCCAACCCTTCCATGATTGGCATGCTCTATTTTGTCCTGTTTATGATCCTGTTCCTTGAGAACGGTCTGCTGCCTGCGGCCTTTTTGCCCGGCGACAGTTTGCTGGTGCTCGTCGGCGTGCTGTGTGCCAAAGGGGCGATGGCGTTTCCGCAAACCATTTTTTTACTGACCGTCGCCGCCAGCCTCGGCTGCTGGGTGAGCTACATCCAGGGACGATGGCTTGGCAATACGCGGATCGTGCAGAACTGGCTTTCGCACCTTCCGGCGCATTATCACCAGCGGGCGCACCATCTTTTCCATAAGCACGGTCTTTCCGCACTGCTGATTGGCCGCTTTATTGCGTTTGTACGTACTTTGTTGCCGACCATCGCGGGTCTGTCAGGTCTCAGCAGCACTCGCTTCCAGTTCTTTAACTGGATGAGCGGCCTGCTGTGGGTGCTGATCCTCACCACGCTGGGCTATGCGCTGGGTAAAACGCCGGTCTTCATGAAGTATGAAGATCAGCTGATGTCATGCCTGATGCTGCTGCCTGTCGTCCTGCTGGTCTTCGGCCTGATCGGTTCGCTGGTTGTCCTGTGGAAGAAAAAATACGGAGCCAGGAGCTAACCATGGTTATATCAGCGCTCTCCCTGCGTCGTAGTGCGTACGCACTGATCGCCCTGGTGCTTATCAGCGCCATGCTTCTGATCTGGAGCGCGCTTTCGCATCAGGAATCTACGCTGGCCATTCGCCCGGTTAATCAGGGTGTCAGCGTACCGGATGGGTTTTCTGTCTGGCACCATCTGGATGCCAACGGGATCCGCTTTAAAAGTATCACCCCACAAAACGATGTGTTACTGATCAAGTTTGACTCTCGTGCACAGAGCGCGGCCGCGAAAGTGGTGCTTGACCGCACGCTGCCGCAGGGATACATCATTGCCCAGCAGGACGATGACAGCCGTCCAGCGGCCTGGCTGTCGCTGATTCGCGATACGTCGCACCGATTTGGATAATTACCAGGATTCCGAATCTTTTCACCCACTTTGGTGAATCCCCCGTTTACTTACTATGCTTAAGTACGCGGAGCACCCCTCAAATGTTCTCCGCTTAGTCTGGATAGCGGCGTATGCCGCAACACAATGGAAGGTTTCGATAATGAAATTCCGCATTACTCTGGCTTTGGCCCTTTTATCTTTAAGCACTGCCTCCTTCGCCACTTCTCTCTGTCAGGAGAAAGAGCAGGATATTCAGCGTGAGATCGGTTATGCCGAAAAGCACAACAATCAGCATCGTGTTGAGGGGCTGAAAAAAGCGCTGAGCGAAGTGAAAGCGAACTGTTCAGACAGCCAACTGCGTGCCGATCACCAGAAAAAAATCGCTGAACAGAAGGACGAGATAGCCGAGCGTCGTCACGACCTGCAGGAAGCGAAAGAGAAAGGGGATGCGGAAAAAATTGCCAAGCGCGAGAGAAAGCTGAAAGAAGCGCAGGACGACCTGAAAGCGCTGGAAGCTCGCGATTATTGAGTTAACGGAAATCTCAACAGGAGAAAATCATGTCAAAAGATACGACGTCTGAACATCTGCGCGCTGAACTGAAATCCCTGGCTGACACCCTTGAAGAGGTGCTGAACTCCTCCGCCGATAAATCAAAAGAAGAGGTCAGCAAACTGCGCAGTAAAGCGGAGCAAGCGCTGAAAGAGAGCCGTTATCGCCTGGGTGAAACCGGTGATGCGCTGGCAAAACAGACACGTGAAGCCGCAGCGCGTGCTGACGAATATGTTCGCGATAATCCGTGGACGGGTGTCGGTATTGGTGCCGCAATCGGTGTGGTACTGGGCGTACTGCTGACGCGTCGTTGATATGGAAGATCCTCGTCACGCACAAGGGCCTGCTAACAACGTCCTCGGCATCGGCCAGCGTATCTTAACGACGCTGGTCGGGATTGCCGAAACGCGCGTCCGGCTGGCAGTGGTAGAGCTGGAAGAGGAGAAAGCCAACCTCTTCCAGATGCTGCTGATGCTTGGACTGACCATGCTCTTCGCCGCGTTTGGTCTGATGAGCCTGATGGTACTCATCATCTGGGCCATCGATCCGCAATATCGACTCAACGCGATGATTGCCACCACCGTCGTTTTGCTGGTTGCAGCACTGATTGGCGGTATCTGGACGATGCGCAAAGCGCGTAAGTCCACTTTCCTGCGCCATACGCGCCAGGAGCTGGCGAACGATCGCGCTCTGCTGGAGGATGACAAACCGTGAGCGATAAAGCCGAACGTGAAAAGCGAAAAGCCTTTCTGTTAAGTCAGATCCAGCAGCAACGGCTGGATCTGTCTGCCAGCCGCCGCGACTGGATTGATGCGACGCGTCGGTTTGACCGTGGCTGGAACACCTTCCTGAGCCTGCGTTCCTGGGCTCTGGTTGGCAGCAGTGTGATGGCAATCTGGACGATCCGTCATCCGAATATGCTGATCCGTTGGGCCCGACGCGGCTTTGGTGCCTGGAGCGCCTGGCGCTTGGTGAAAGCGACGATTCGCCAGCAGCAGCTTCGCTAGCCTTCTCGCCGGGTGGCGGCTACGCCTTACCCGGCCTACTTTTGAATCGTAGGCCGGGTAAGCGCAGCGCCACCCGGCAAAATTCCCCCAGTCTCCCTTACTCAATATCTTTGAAAAAGATTGACAGTTTTCCTTGCTAACAATCGCCAACCGTCACGTTTATGATGCTCTCCATCGACAGCAAAGACGCGGTATCTACCCGAATTTGCAGAGAAATAATGTTCAGCCGCTGATGTGGTTTCCTGGAGAGTAAAATGAAAAAATTAGAAGATGTTGGTGTACTGGTAGCACGTATTCTGATGCCAATTCTGTTCATCGTTGCAGGTTGGGGCAAAATCACCGGTTATGCGGGTACCCAGCAGTATATGGAAGCCATGGGCGTTCCGGGCTTCATGCTGCCACTGACCATTCTGCTTGAGTTCGGCGGCGGCCTGGCGGTACTGTTCGGCTTCCTGACCCGTACCACGGCGCTGTTTACTGCGGGCTTCACCCTGCTGACGGCGTTCATCTTCCACAGCAACTTTGCTGAAGGCGTGAACTCCCTGATGTTCATGAAAAACCTGACCATTGCGGGTGGCTTCCTGCTGCTGGCTGTCACCGGCCCGGGCGCATACAGCATCGACCGCGTTCTGAATAAGAAATGGTAAGCACGCTATACTGAATAAACACAAAGCGAGGAGACCTCTCCTCGCTTTTGCTATCTGACGGAGGAGAAAAAAATGGGACAACTCGTAGACGGCGTCTGGCAGGATGTCTGGTATGACACCAAATCCACCGGTGGACGCTTCAAGCGCTCTGTTTCGGCCTTCCGTAACTGGCTTACCGCCGATGGTGCTCCCGGCCCGAGTGGCGAAGGTGGCTTTGCGGCCGAGAAAGATCGTTATCACCTCTATGTTTCCCTCGCCTGCCCGTGGGCGCACCGCACGCTGATTGTGCGCAAGCTGAAAGGCCTCGAATCCTTAATTCCGGTGTCGGTGGTGAACCCGCTAATGCTGGAAAACGGCTGGACGTTCGACCATGATTTCCCTGCTGTGACGGGTGATGAACTGTATCATCACGATTTCCTCTACCAGCTTTATCTGCGCGCCGACCCGCACTACACCGGGCGCGTCACCGTACCGGTTCTGTGGGATAAGAAAAACCAGACGATTGTCAGCAATGAGTCTGCGGAGATCATCCGCATGTTCAACACCGCCTTCGACGCCCATGGCGCGCGCGCCGGGGATTACTATCCGGTTGAGCTGCGAGACAAAATCGATGAGCTGAACAGCTGGATTTACGACAACGTTAATAACGGCGTTTACAAGGCCGGTTTTGCCACCAGCCAGGAAGCCTACGACGAAGCGGTTGGAAAAGTCTTTGAATCTCTTGAGCGTCTGGAGCAGATCCTCGGCCAGCACCGCTACCTGACGGGCGATCGTCTGACGGAAGCGGATATCCGTCTTTGGACGACGCTGGTTCGTTTTGATCCGGTCTATGTCACCCACTTTAAGTGTGACAAACACCGCATCAGCGATTATCTGAACCTGTATGGTTTCCTGCGCGACATCTACCAGATGCCGGGAATTGCCGAAACGGTCGATTTTGACCATATCCGCACCCACTATTTCCGCAGCCACAAAACCATTAACCCGACGGGTATTATCTCCATCGGGCCGTGGCAGGATCTGAATGAACCCCACGGGCGCGACGTTCGTTTTGGATAAATATTAAGGGCATCGTGAGATGCCCTTTTTTAATTCACAATCTCCATCTATCCTTACCTCGATCGCTTAGAAAACAAGTGATTGACTGATAAATGAGGCAAGGAAATGGATTGGTATTTAAACGTACTGCGCAACTACATTGGATTTGGTGGCCGCGCGCGCCGCAAAGAGTACTGGATGTTCATTCTGGTGAACTTCATTTTTGCTCTGGTGCTGAGCATCGTGGATAAAATTCTGGGCTGGGAGTGGGCGAGTGGGGAAGGCGTCCTTACATCGATTTATGCCATCTTTATTCTTCTGCCGTCCTGGGCCGTACAGTTCCGCCGGCTTCACGACACGGATCGTTCCGCCTGGTGGTTACTGCTGCTGTTAATCCCGGTAGTGGGGTGGATTGTGATTTTAATCTTCAACTGTCAGAGCGGGACGCCGGGTGAAAACCGCTTTGGTCCGGATCCGAAGATCGGCGCGTAAATTTATGCCCGATGGCGCTTAGGCACATCGGGCTTACTCTTTTATTTGTTGTGATGCGCAAAGAGCTTTGGAATTTCTCGCAAACACCACGATTTGGCTTCGCCCATGCTGTCGCGACGCCACGCCATAATGATATCCACTTCGCTGGTGTACTCCGGGCTGACGACGCGCAGGCGCCCTTCAGCAATATCTTTTTCAACAAACGGATACGGCATGGTCGCCACGCCCAGTCCTGCCAGCAATGCCTGGCGCTTATCTTCCAGCGATGTGACCGTCAGACGCGGCTGTTTATCCAGCAACTGCACCGTTAGCACCGGACGTTCGCGCGCGGTATCCGCAACCGCCACGCCCCTGTACTTCACGCGCGTCACTTCAGAAAGCGGCTCCGGCTCCTGGTGAATGGGGTGATTTGGCGCGGCGACGTAAACGTTCATCACGCTGTAGAGTTTACGGGAGTTGATCTCAGACGATGAACGGAAGTGCATATCCGGCGCAATCACGATATCCGCCCTGCCCGTCTCCAGACGCTCCCACGCGCCTGCCAGCACCTCGGTGATGATTGAAAGCTGCGTGTTCGCTTTGTCTGCCAGCCTGTCTACCAGCGGGAATAACGCCTCGGTAGGCACCAGAGCCTCAGTGACCAGCGTCAGGTGAGTTTCCCAGCCGCGTGCCAGCGCCTCGGCGTCCGTCGTTAGTTTATCCGCCGCTTCCAGCAGTACGCGGCCACGTTCCAGCAGCATCCGTCCAACGTTCGTGAATTTTGTTCGATGACCGGAACGGTCAAAGAGCACCACGTCCAGCTCTTCCTCCAGCTTTTGCATGGTATAGCTGAGCGCAGACGGAACGCGCCCCAGTTCATCTGCCGCGGCGGCAAAGCTGCCACGCCTGTCAATCGCGTCCATGACGCGAAGCGCTTCAAGCGTCAATGCTCTCTCTTTAGCCATCTCGTTCTCATTCAGGAAATTTGAACATACCGGGCAGAATATCTGGCTAACAATGAAGCGTCCATACCTTTACCATTGTTTTAGTGTAAAGAGAGGTCAAGTTTATGATTACGACAAGAACAGCTAAACAGTGCGGACAAGCCGATTTCGGTTGGCTGCAGGCCCGCTACACCTTTTCCTTTGGACACTACTTTGACCCTAAACTCCTCGGTTACGCTTCACTGCGTGTGTTAAATCAGGAAGTACTCGCCCCGGGCGCCTCCTTCCAGCCGCGTACGTATCCGAAAGTCGATATCCTGAACCTGATCCTGGAAGGCGAGGCAGAATACCGCGATAGCGAGGGCAATCATGTCCAGGCAAAGGCTGGCGAAGCGCTGTTAATTTCCACGCAGCCGGGCATTAGCTATAGCGAGCATAATCTCAGCAAAGACAAAACGCTGACCCGCATGCAGCTGTGGCTGGATGCCTGCCCTGAGCGGGAAAATCCGTTGGTGCAAAAAATCGATCTGCAGAGCGAAAAGCAACAGCTGATCGCTTCTCCGGACGGGAGCAAAGACAGCCTGCAACTGCGTCAGCAAGTGTGGTTGCACCATATCGAACTGAAGAAAGGTGAACAGGCGAGCTTTCAGCTTCATGGCCCGCGCGCCTACCTGCAATCGATTCACGGTACGGTGCATGCGGTAACGCACACGGAAGAGAAAGAGGCGCTCACCTGCGGCGACGGGGCATTTATTCGTGATGAAGCGAATATTACGCTGGTGGCCGATACGCCGCTGCGTGCGCTGCTGATTGATTTGCCGGTGTAGAGAATGCCCTCACCCTAACCCTCTCCCGGTGGGAGAGGGAACCGATCGAGCCCCTGAACTCGCTACACCTTACTCGCCATAATCTCAATAATCTGCCGGTCCGTTGCCTGCATTGAGCGGCACGCTAACGCGCACAGATTAGAGATAGACTGCTCCACATCGTGCGCCACAATCCCTTCATTGCCCGTCACGGCAGACTCATCCAGCGCCATCATCACCGCTTTCCAGGCACTGCTGACGCTGGTTGAGACTTTCATCGCACAACTGTTTGACGCGCCGTCGCAAATCATCCCACTGACGTCACCGATCATGCTGCTGATGGCCATCGCGATCGTTTGATAGTTTCCCCCCATCAGCCAGGCCATGCCGGCTGCCGCCCCCATCGCTGCGGTTGTCGCAGCGCACAGCGCCGACAGGCGGGGAAGCTGGGCGTGGATATAGATCGCCGAAAGATGGGACAGCATCAGCGCTCTGGCCAGCCGCTCCTCATCAGCCTGAACGTGCTCCGCCACAACCACTACCGGCATGGTGGCGGTGATCCCCTGATTGCCGGACCCTGAATTGCTCATTGCCGGAAGCGTAGCACCGCCCATTCGGGCGTCAGAGGCCGCGCTGGTGCGGATAACAATGTCCGAGCCAACATCCTTCGCCATCCATCCGCGCGTGCGCTGCTTATTCAGCGTCGCGCCAATATGCAGCCCCCATTTTCCGCTCAGCCCTTCACGAGAAAGGGCATCGTTAAGCTGCCCCGCCTGCAGAATAAAGCGGATCGCCTCACACGGAACCTGCTCCACGAACGTGAGGATCGCCGACAGCGTGGTGTGAGAGAACACCTCCAGCGGATCGTCACCCGCCTCTCCCGGCTGTTCATCACGGGTGAAGCGTGTTTCGCCCTCACAGACCACCTCCACCACGCGAGTATGCCCGCCTGCGATGGTCACCATGGCCGAGGCCTCTCCGGCATAAACACAGGCGCGCGAATAGAGGATTTCCTCGCACGGCACCTGCAGTTTCACCTGGACCTGACCCGCATTGAGCAGGGCTTTGGCACGTTCCAGCGCATCGGCTGACGCCCCTTTTAGCACCTCCAGCCCGGCGCGGGCATTCCCGCCCATCGCTCCCAGCGCCGCCGCAATGGGTAGCCCGACCATGCCGGTGCCGGGTACCGTTACGCCAAGCCCGTTTTTCATCAGATTGGGCGATACCCATGCTTCAATGCGCGTTACCTCACCGGGCAGGTGCTCAGCGGCTATCGCACAGGCCAGCGCCAGAGAGATAGGTTCAGTGCACCCCAACGCAGGTTTAACCTCTTCCTGCACCGCGCGAATAAAATGATTCCATAAAGGGTTAGTTTGCTCAGACATCGTTACGACCTTAATTGCTCCTCAGGAGAATGCGAGGAAAGGAGAAACACAAAGCAGCAGCCCGGTAATGATGATAATCACCAGTGATACGCCTTTATATTTATGCAGGGCGGGTACCTTGTAGACCAGCCATGCAGGGATCAGACAGCCCACCATGCCGAAGATGGGGCTGCAAATAGACG
Organism: Enterobacter cloacae complex sp. 309I3; assembly: GCF_050031595.1. Lineage (NCBI taxonomy): Bacteria > Pseudomonadati > Pseudomonadota > Gammaproteobacteria > Enterobacterales > Enterobacteriaceae > Enterobacter > Enterobacter cloacae complex sp. 309I3. The sequence continues at coordinate 4,308,263 of NZ_JBLGWI010000001.1, forward strand.
TGAAGCTCAGCACCGGCGCGTTTAACACAATCGTGCTCCAGGCCAGCAGGATGGCGAACAGCATAATCCCACGCTGGACGGTGTTTTCATTGATTTTCTCTGCCGACATTTTGCGACGCAGAATGTTCATCACGATGCCCTGCGTGGCCTCGCGAAAGCCAAGATAGACGCCGAAGAAGGCCGTCATAACAGCAAAGATATTGAGGATCACGCTGACGATTTTGACCCAGCCCGCTCCCTCTCCGCTGATAAACTGCGCCGCAATCGCCAGGGCAGAGATGTTCTGCTCATAGGCTTTGACCGCTTCATCGTGCCCCATCGCCAGCGTGAAGGAGACGGCGTAGAAGAATACCGTCACAAACAGCACGCCAAAGGCGATATTCATGGCCCGCAGCGCTTTATGACGCGCCACCTCAACGGACTTTTCCCGTGAACGGTAGGAGATCACCATCGGGCTTAAGGTCTGAATAAACAGAATTGAGGTTAAGGTAAAGGGAAGCGTAATGATGGCATTTTTAATCAGCAACCCCATCGGCGGCAGCATGCCTACGTTGGCTAAATGCCAGAGGCCAATCATCGACAAGCCCAGCGCGGCAACCACAAATAGCTTGGTCAACACCATCAGGCTGGAGACTTTAAACAGCAGCTTTTCGCCGCGGGAAGAGATGGCCACCAGAATACAGATCAGCACTAACCCGTAGAACGGGTTTTCTGAGAGTAGCCCGTCGGTAACGCCAAAGGTCTGCAAATAAGAGGCGCTGTCGTTGGTAATGGCGGTGGAATAGACAAACATCCAGATGACCAGCATTACAAAATAGAGTGCGCCTAATAAGATGCCCCAGTTTTTCCCGAGATATCCACTAATGACGCTCGGATAATCTTTGCATTCCGGTGATTCCGCCAGCGTATTAATAAACAGGCGCTGGAATAAATACATCGCCGGATATCCAATCACGGACGAGAGCAAAAAGACCCACAGCCCCATTAATCCGACCTGCACCGGGAGAAAAACAATCCCCGCGCCGATGGCCATCCCGATACTCATGATGACCCAGCCCGTATCGGTACTGTCGAACTTGATCGCCTCGCGCCATTCGCTCTCACGCATTCCCGCCCGCCTTGCCGCGGGGGAATCATTCACAATCACACTGCTGTTTGTAGCCGTATCCATAAGGCACTCGCTTAATTTGTAGAGTAACTGATTAATTTTTATAGGTTTCCGTTCGCCAGCGATGGCGAGTCAGAGAGTGCAGGTGCTTGTAGTTAGTGTGAGAAAATCATAGCCGGAGAGAGGGAGAAAAAAGTCACAAAATAAATAGGGCTTTTCTAATGCTGGAGGAAGATTTGCTTTTGAAATACTCAATAAGGTTGATATTTTCTAAACGTGATGGCATTCACGAAATTAAAAGCCTCCCCAAAGGGGAGGCCCAGCCTTAGCCTGGATTACATCACCTGCGTAAACGTCCTTGAAATCACATCCTGCTGCTGCTCGCGGGTCAGGGCATTAAACCGCACCGCATACCCCGAAACGCGGATCGTCAGGTTCGGGTAATTTTCCGGGTGCTCAATGGCGTCCAGCAGCATTTCCCGGTTCATGACGTTGACGTTCAGATGCTGCCCGCCCTCGATGGCTGTTTCGTGGTGGAAGTACCCGTCCAGAAGCCCCACAAGGTTGGTTTTGCGCACCAGCTCGTCCTTGCCCAGCGCCTGCGGCACGATAGAGAAGGTGTAAGAGATCCCGTCCTTGGCGTAGGTGAACGGCAGCTTGGCAACCGAGGTTAACGATGCCACTGCCCCTTTTCTGTCACGTCCGTGCATTGGGTTGGCACCCGGCGCAAACGGCGTGCCGCCCCGGCGTCCGTCTGGCGTGTTGCCGGTCTTCTGGCCGTACACCACGTTCGAGGTGATGGTCAGGATCGACTGGGTCGGCACCGCGTTACGATAGGTTGGTAACGCCTGAATTTTCTTCATAAAGCGCTCCACCAGGTCACAGGCGATGCTGTCCACGCGATCGTCGTTGTTACCGTACTGCGGATAATCCCCTTCAATGACAAAATCGACCGCCAGACCGGTATGGTCGCGCACCGGTTTCACCGTCGCATATTTAATGGCCGACAGGGAATCGGCGGCCACCGACAGTCCGGCGATACCGCAGGCCATGGTGCGGTAGACGTCCCGATCGTGCAGCGCCATCAGCGAGGCTTCGTAGCTGTACTTATCATGCATGTAGTGAATGAGATTCAGCGCGCTGATGTACTGCACCGCCAGCCAGTCCATAAAGTGATCCAGGCTCGCCATCACGGTGTCGTAGTCCAGCACCTCGTCCAGCAGCGGCGCGGTTTTCGGCCCGACCTGGATCTTCAGCTTCTCATCCACCCCGCCGTTAATCGCATACAGCAGCGTTTTCGCCAGGTTGGCGCGGGCACCAAAGAACTGCATCTGCTTGCCGATCACCATCGGGCTGACGCAGCAGGCAATGGCGTAGTCGTCGCTGTTGAAGTCGGCACGCATCAGATCGTCGTTCTCATACTGCAGCGACGAGGTGACAATCGAGACCTGCGCGGCGTATTTCTTGAACGCGATCGGCAGTTGTTCAGACCACAGGATCGTCAGGTTTGGCTCTGGCGCAGGCCCCATGGTGTGCAGCGTGTGCAGGTAGCGGAAGCTGTTTTTGGTCACCAGCGTGCGGCCGTCCAGCCCCATTCCGCCAATCACCTCCGTCGCCCAGATCGGATCGCCAGAGAAGAGCGTGTCGAACTCCGGCGTGCGCAGGAAGCGCACCATACGGATCTTCATGATGAAGTGGTCGATCAGCTCCTGTGCCTGGACTTCATTCAGCCGCCCGGCCTGCATGTCGCGCTCAATGTAGATATCGAGGAATGACGCGGTGCGCCCCAGCGACATCGCCCCACCGTTCTGGGATTTCACCGCGGCCAGGTAGGCAAAGTACAGCCACTGCACCGCTTCCTGCGCGTTCATCGCCGGACGCGAGATATCAAAGCCGTAGTTCGCCGCCATCTGCTGGATCTGCAGCAGCGCGCGCTTATGCTCCGCCAGCTCTTCGCGCAGGCGGATCGTCGCCTCCAGATCCTCGCCGCGTTCCAGCCTCGGCTGCAGATCCGCGAACTGCAGTTCACGCTCACGCACCAGATAGCTGATGCCGTACAGCGCCACGCGGCGGTAGTCGCCGATGATGCGCCCGCGTCCGTAACCGTCCGGCAGCCCGGTCAGTACGCCCGATTTACGGCAACGCATCATCTCCGGTGAGTAGACGTCAAACACGCCCTGGTTATGGGTTTTACGCAGGTCGGTAAACAGGTATTCGAATTGCGGATCCATCTCGCGGCCGTAGGCTTCAAACGAGCTGCGGATCATGTTGATCCCACCATACGGATGCAGGGCGCGCTTGAGCGGCTTATCGGTTTGCAGGCCGACGATGGTCTCCAGCTCCCGGTCGATATAGCCCGGTCCGTGAGCGGTAATGGTGGTGGCGATGTTGGTATCGAAATCCACCGGGGCGTGGGTGGCATTTTCCTGGCGAATCCCCACCATCACCTTTTGCCACAGCGCCGTCGTTGCTGGCGTCGCCTGCGCGAGGAAAGTTTCGTCGCCTTCATAAGGGGTGTAGTTATGCTGAATAAAATCGCGCACGTTAACGGCGTCTTTCCATTCTTCACCGCGAAACCCGGCCCATGCGTCGCTGTAGGGCGCAACGCGCGTATCAATCGTTACTTTCATGAGATTCTCGCTCTGTCAGGCGTAAGCCGCAGCCGGGGTAACCTTCCCAAGACGGAGGGCGTCCAGCGCGATCATTTTTTCTTCATTGGTAGGGATCACCGCACACGCCACGCGGGACGTATCGGCGCTGATGATGCGTTCACCCGCGCTGCCAGGCAGGGCGTTGCGGGTCTCGTCGAGGATGATGCCAAAGACCTTGAGATGTTCTGCTACCAGCCTGCGGATGAGCGTAGAGTTCTCGCCAATCCCTCCGGTAAACACCACCCCGTCCAGGCGATGCAGCGACGCCGCGTGTCCGGCGATATGCCGTGCAATGCGGTGCACAAAGGTGTTTATCGCCAGCTGCGCCCGCGGATTTCCCTCGCGCCAGGCTTTTTCCAGCGTCCTGAGATCGGCGGAAATTCCGGAGATCCCCAGCAAGCCAGATTCTTTGTTAACCACACGCTCCAGATCCTCGAACGACTGGCCGGTTTGCTGGGCAATCCACGCCATCGCGCCAAAATCCACGTCGCCACAGCGCGTGCCCATCATCAGCCCTTCCAGCGGCGTCATCCCCATCGAGGTATCGACGCTTTTGCCATTACGAACCGCGCAAATCGACGCGCCATTACCCAGGTGGGCAATCACTAACCCGCTGTCGTCCGGCGAAAGCCCGAGAAGCGCATGCGCCTGCCCGGCAACGTAGCGGTGGGAAGTACCGTGAAAACCGTAGCGCCGCACGCCCAGCTCCTCAAAATAGCGGTACGGCAACCCGTAAAGATACGCCTGCGGCGGCAGCGTCTGATGGAAACTGGTGTCAAACACCGCCACCTGCTGAACGTTCGGGAACAGGCGTTCCGCCGCTTCCACACCGCTTAAGTTGGCGTAGTTGTGCAGTGGTGCCAGAGAAGAAACCTGGCGGATCTCATTGATAACCTGCTCCGTGATAAGGGTCGACTCGCTGAAGCGTTCACCGCCGTGGGCAATGCGGTGGCCAATTAAGGCCACGCTGCTCATCAGGTCACGCTTCTCCAGCTCCAGGGCGATGGCAGCCAGCGCCCCTTCGTAGTCATGGTGAGCCAGTGTGGCTGGCTCACTCCCGTTCACGGAAATAAAGGCTTTTTCAGTGTTGATACCGTCGGCAATGCCCGTCATCAGGGCATCGCAGCTGCTGGCATCGAGCACTGAAAACTTAACAGAGGATGAACCGCAGTTAATAACCAGTACAACCGGAAACTCAATCATGGTGTGACTCCGCTCTTCCTGAGCATTGATTTAGAACAGTTTGTAAACGATGTTCAGAATGGTCAGCAGACCGACAACGGTGACGAAGATGTTCTCGGGTCTGCCCTTATACTTCGCCATTGCCGGGGCTTTGCGGATGGCATACATCGGCAACAGACACAGCAGAGAAGCGATGATGGGTGCTCCCATGGCCTCAATAAGGTCCAGAATGTTCGGGTTGGCATACGCGACAACCCAGGTGGAGCCCATGATGAAGACCATGCTGATGGTGTTCAGTTTGCCCACCGAGACCTTCTTCTTATCGCCCTTGTACCCGAACTTCAGGATCAGGCCGTTCAGTCCTTCCAGCGTGCCCAGATAGTGGCCGAAGAAAGATTTGAAGATTGCGACCAGCGCGATGATAGAGGCGCCGTATTCCAGCACCGTCGCAAACGTCGATTTGGTGCCTGACATCGACGCAAAATGGTTCGCCAGATAAGAGAGCACCGGAATGTTCTGCGCTTTGGCATCAGCCATGTTCTGCGGAGAGAGCGTAAACAGGCAGCTAAAGGCGAAGAACATCACCACGGCGACCATCAGCAGGCTGGCGCGGCCGATGATTCTGGAACATTTCTGCTCGGTGAAGTCTTTACCGAACTCCGGTTCGTACTCTTCGCGCTTGGAGACCACAAACGAGGAGACAATCGGCGAAAAGTTAAAGGAGAAGACCATGATGGAGATCCCCAGCCACACCGTCACCAGTATGCCGTCATGGCCGGTGAAGGCGATATCGCTCAGGTTAACCTGGTCGATCACCGCCGAGTTCCAGTAAGGGATCAGCGACAGGGAAATCAGCACCAGACTGGCGATAAACGGGAACACCAGATAGCTCATGACCTTCACCATCAGGTCTTTACCGAACCAGATCACAAAGGCCATCAGCAGCAGCAGGAACAGCGCCACTACGCCGCGGTTTAGCGCCGGCATCTGGAGCTGGTTTTCCCAGAAGGTCATAAAGGTGTTGGTAATGGTGACGCCGTAAATCCACAGCAGCGGGCAAATGGCGAAGAAGTAGAGGAACGTGATGACCACTCCGCCTGTTTTACCAAAATGCTCCTCCACCGTTTCGGTAATATTGCCGGAAACGTTGCTACCGGACAGGCACAGACGCGCCAGCGCGCGGTGGCAGTAGAACGCAATCGGGAACGCGAGAAGCAGCATCAGCAGGATAGGGATCAAGCCACCGAAACCTGCACGTATAGGGAAGAACAGCACGCCTGCGCCAATGGCGGTACCAAACAATCCCAGCGTCCAGGTGGTGTCTGACTTACGCCAGGAGGACGTTTTTGTCTGGCCAACGATAATGCTTTCAGTGTTGCTCATAGGTCATCCTTATGCGTCAACGAAGCCGGTAATTTGGGAAACACGAGAGAGATCGATATTGCCGCCGGAAATAATGCAGACGGTTTTGCGCCCCTGAATATAATGGTCGAGCTTGCCGCTTAATAACGCCGCGCAGGCCAGCGCCCCCGCCCCTTCGGTCACCACTTTGTTTCGCTGAATTAACGCAATCATGCTGTTGCGAATATCGTCTTCGCTGACCAGCACAATGTCGTCGACTAATTCACGAACAATTTCGAAGGTTAATTTACCCGGACGAGAAACGTCGCAGCCGTCTGCTAATGTGCTGGTAACCCGATGGTTAATAATTTCACCCGCCTGATACGACGCCGCCATGCCGTGAACATTTTCAGACTGCACGCCGATAATATTAATGGTCGGGTTAATCGATTTTATTGCCGTTGCGATGCCAGCAATTAACCCGCCACCGCCGATGGGCACAATGACGTTATCCACATCGTATAAATCTTCGAGAATTTCGAGGCCGATCGTGCCCTGGCCGGCGATCACTTTTGGGTCATCATAAGGCGGGATAAAAATACGCCCTTCCATCTCAACGATTTCGCTCACTTTGGCGATCGTGTCGTTGAAGTTCTCGCCGTGCAGCACCACTTCCGCCGAGTAGTCACGCGTGGCGGCAACTTTGGATTTTGGCGCGCCCATCGGCATCACCACTTTGCCGTCGATGCCGAGCATGGCACAGGAAAGGGAGACGCCCTGCGCATGGTTTCCCGCAGAGCAGGCCACAACCCCTTTACGTCTTTCAGCATCGGTCAGCGAGCTTAATTTATTGAACGCGCCGCGAATTTTGAAGGAGCCGGTACGCTGCATATTTTCAAACTTCAGAAAGATTTCACCCTTACAGCGTTCGCTGAGATAATTCGAGCGCGGCATGCCGGTTTTATATATCTTTCCTGCCAGTCGTTTTCTGGCGTCCTGAATATCTTCAATGGTTACCGGGAGATCGTAGGTAATATGCATAATATCCTCGTTATAATAATTCATTCTTTTCGGGCAAAGTCAGGGTATCAGAGCACAGCTAAAATAAGCTCTGGGGTGTTTTTCAAAAAATAGGCAGTACTTATTTGGAAATTAATTATTCATCGTCGTCGTTCACTGGTCAGTGACGCATATTGTTTCGCCAGCTCAACTAACACTGACGCTGATTTTTTAATTCTGTAATTTTTTGACCACACGGCGGCATAGCGTGCCACCGGTAATTCATCTTCCACTGGCAGCACAATAAACTGGTCTGAACCGAACGGCGCAATCATGTCGCGGGGGATCACCGTCAGGTAGTCGGCATTGAGGACAAGGTTATAAATGGTGACGACGGAATCGGTCTGGACGATGTTTTCAATACTGATGTGGTTGTCTTGCAGGGTGGTCAGAAGTTCTTTGTAGTAGCCCATGTCGGTTTGCGGCATCACCCACTGCTCATGGGTGAGCGATGCCAGTGTCGTCGGGGCGGTGCACGTTCGTGATTTGCTGGCCACCAGCACAAATTCAGACTCGAACAGCGGTTCGACATGCAGATCCTGCAGCAGCATTTCATCACTCAGCGTGCCGATGGCAAAGTCCAGCCGCCCGTCACGAATGGCGGGAAGGAAAGAAGAGAGCTGCGCTTCATACATGGAGACCCGCGCTTTCGGGAACACTTCCTTGAATTTTTTGATCATTTCAGAGAGGAACGTGAAGCCAATCAGTGAGGGATAACCAAACGAGACGTCCATGACGGTGCTGAAACTGAGGCTGTTAATCTCGCTCACCATGTTTTTCATCTCACGGGTGATCGACTCTGAGTACGAGAGCAGAACCTGGCCCGCCGCCGTCAGTTTTACGCCCGTGTTTTTACGCACCATCACTTCCACACCGAAGTAAGATTCGATATCACTGATAATTTTGCTGACGGCGGGTTGCGTCAGACCCAGTTGTCTTGCTGCAGAACCTATGGAGCCACTTTTAATGACTTCCTGAAATACCACGAGGTGCTGTGTTTTCGGTAGAATAATAGTGTTCATAATATTCTGCGCTTATTTCCCTATGACGGGGTGGATTCTACTCAATATTGTTTCAGGGGGTATGTGCTGTTACTCACAATTTGTCTTTTCGCACCCTTACCAGGAACTACCCAACCCCATTAAAAACCTTTTAAATCAATAAAATACAACCAATCAAATACGCTATCACGCTGATATTGATCAACAAAAATGGCGGTAATAAATTTATTTTATGGCGATAACCCGGATAAATTTCGCTGCGTTTAAAAAATCAATAAAGACTATCTTTCAGGCAATTAAAGAACAATAAATAACCATTATTCATGTGAAACATTCTTTCAGTTTTTCGAAATTTACGGGCGTAATTTGACAGAGGTTCGGGAAAGAGTGGAATACATCACACATTTTTAGGGTGAATGTTTTTAATTTCAAAATATACATATCAAATAAGAAAACATTCGGGATCATCCAGTTAACATTCATAACAAATTAATCATACTCAGAATTCAGGATTTTTTAGCGGTAAATTTTGTGATAGCGATCAGGATTAGACAGCAGAGCGGCAATGAATGAAGAAAATAGTGAAATGTGCTTAATGTCGCAAATATGAGAATTGGTGTCGTTTGGGGAGGGGCCGGGTGGCGCTGCGCTTAACCTGCGTACATGCCCCATTAAGCAAAAACCCCGCCGAAGCGGGGTTCTCTAAGAAGTTGAAGCTGACCGATAAGCCGCGTTCTTTCATAGAAAGCGGAGTGGACAGTCATTCATCTCTTTTAGCGCAGATAGCAAAAACCCCGCCGAAGCGGGGTTTTCTAAGAAGTTGAAGCTGACCGATAAGCCGGGTTCTGTCGTGGACAGTCATTCATCTAGGCCAGCAATCGCTCACTGGCTCAAGCAGCCTACCCGGGTTCAGTACGGGCCGTACCATGTGAACCCCTATTTGGCCTTGCTCCGGGTGGAGTTTACCGTGCCACGGACTGTTACCAGCCGCGCGGTGCGCTCTTACCGCACCCTTTCACCCTTACCTGATCCCACTTGCGTGGGCCATCGGCGGTTTGCTCTCTGTTGCACTGGTCGTGGGTTTCCCCCCCAGGCGTTACCTGGCACCCTGCCCTATGGAGCCCGGACTTTCCTCCCCTCCGCCCGTCTCCACCCGAAGGTGGACGACGACGAAGCGGCGACTGTCTGGTCAGCTTCGGCGCGCAGTATAGTGGGTTTGCACGCCGCTGTCACCCTTGGTTGTAGGGAAGCCGAAATTAACGGGAGACTTCCACCTTCGCCAGTTTTTCGTAGTAGCACGCAATGGCACTGTGGTCAGCGGTGCCCAGGCCATCGGCACGTAGCGCCTGCATCATCTCCATGACGGCGGCGGTCAGCGGCAGTTGGGCCCCTACGCCGTGAGAAGTGTCCAGCGCGTTAGCCAGATCTTTAATGTGCAGGTCGATACGGAAACCGGGTTTGAAGTTACGATCCATCACCATCGGCGCTTTAGCGTCCAGCACCGTGCTACCCGCCAGCCCACCGCGGATCGCCTGGTAAACCAGATCCGGGTTGACGCCCGCTTTGGTGGCCAGAGTGAGCGCCTCCGACATGGCGGCAATATTCAGCGCCACAATCACCTGGTTTGCCAGCTTGGTTACGTTACCCGCGCCAATCTCCCCGGTGTGCACCACGGAACCGGCCATCGCTTTCATCAGATCGTAGTATTTGTCGAAAATCGCCTTATCGCCGCCGACCATGACCGACAACGTGCCGTCGATGGCTTTCGGTTCACCGCCGCTCACCGGGGCATCGAGCATCTCGACGCCTTTCGCTTTCAACGCCTCGCTGATTTCCCGGCTGGCCAGCGGTGCGATGGAGCTCATGTCGATCAACACAAGGCCCGGCTTCGCGCCGTCGATAATGCCGTTCTCACCCAGCGCGACCTCTTTTACATGGGGAGAGTTTGGCAGCATGGTGATAATGACATCGCACTGCTCGGCAATGGCTTTGGCTGTGGTGGCGGTTTCTGCGCCAGCCGCCATCACTTCGGCCACGGCCTGCGAATTATGGTCTGAAACCACCAGGGAGTATCCTGCTTTGATGAGGTTTTTACTCATTGGTTTGCCCATAATGCCGAGGCCAATAAAACCCACTTTCAGCGTCATAATCTGTTTTCCTCAAGATGGTTATTTTTTAAAAGCGTCCGCTAATTTCTGCGTCGCAGAACGGAATACGCCGAGGTCGCTGCCGACGGCAACGAAGGTCGCGCCCCACTCCAGATAGCGGCGTGCGTCTGCTTCAACCGGCGCCAGAATGCCACACGGTTTGCCGTGCGCTTTGGCGCGGGCAAAGATGTGCTGGATGGCGCGCTGCACATCCGGGTGACCCGCATTGCCCAGGTGCCCAAATGCGGCCGCCAGATCGCTTGGGCCGACAAAAATACCGTCCACGCCCTCGGTGGCGGCGATGGCATCCACGTTATCGACACCCTGCTGACTCTCAATCTGTACCAGAATGGTGATGTTGCTGTTGGACTGCGCAAAGTAGTCCGGTACGGTGCCAAACATGTTGGCGCGATGCGAAACGGAGACGCCGCGGATCCCTTCCGGCGGATAGCGTGTTGACGCCACGGCCTGTGCCGCCTCCTCCTGCGTTTCGACAAACGGGATCAGGAAGTTGTAGAAGCCGATATCCAGCAGGCGCTTGATGATCACCGGCTCGTTCGTGGGGACGCGGACCACCGGCGCGCTCTGGCTGCCTTTGAGCGCCATCAGCTGCGGAATAAAGGTGCTGATATCGTTCGGCGCATGCTCGCCATCAAGCACCAGCCAGTCGAACCCCGCCAGACCCAGCACTTCGGTGCTGATTGGGTTTGCCAGTGCGGACCAGCATCCAATTTGAATCTGGTGCGCCGCAAGCGCCGCTTTAAATTTATTTGGGAAGATAGCGTTATTCATCGTATTTACCTTTTTAATTCCGCAGCCCTGGTCAGTATACTTATTACCAGCGTTATATTTATTCTCTATTTCGGCGTGATAAAATCGTCATTCAGTATAATCGCCGCTTTCCGGCAGCACATTGTTTTAATGCTCAAGTGTTACGCTCTGTTTCAATAATATTTTGAGCATATGCACAAACCACTGGGCGCTGATGCACAGAATCAGCCATTACTGGTTCGGGAGCGATCGCGATCACATTCTCACGCTCTGTCTCCTGACATGCTCTATTTTCGCAAGCTGCGTTTTTATTTTTGCCATAAGAAAATTGGCTGTATTAATTATCAGATTCTTTGCTGGAGAATATTGAACAATGGCCGACATTGAAATTCGACAAGCGTTGCCGACGGCGTTCTATATAAAAGTTCACGACACGGATAATGTGGCAATTATTGTGAACGACAATGGCTTAAAAGCCGGAACCCGCTTCCCGGATGGCCTGGAGCTGATTGAACATATTCCGCAGGGGCATAAAGTGGCGCTGGTGGATATCCCGGCCCAGGGTGAAATCGTGCGTTATGGTGAAGTCATTGGCTATGCCGTCCGTGCCATTCCGCAAGGCAGCTGGATTGATGAGTCTCTGGTCGAGCTGCCAGAAGCCCCACCGTTGAACACCCTGCCGCTGGCGACCCGTGTCCCGGAGCCGCTGCCACCGCTGGAAGGGTACACCTTTGAAGGCTATCGCAACGCAGACGGCAGCGTTGGAACCAAGAATCTGCTCGGCATTACCACCAGCGTTCACTGTGTGGCAGGCGTGGTGGATTACGTGGTGAAACTCATTGAGCGCGATCTGCTGCCAAAGTACCCGAACGTTGATGGCGTGGTGGGGCTGAATCACCTTTACGGCTGCGGCGTGGCGATCAATGCCCCTGCGGCCGTGGTGCCAATCCGAACTATTCACAATATCGCCCTGAACCCGAACTTTGGTGGCGAAGTGATGGTGATAGGCCTGGGTTGTGAAAAGCTACAGCCTGAGCGCCTGCTGCAGGGCACCGAGGATGTAAAAGCCATTCCGGCCGATGAGGCCAGCATTGTACGTCTGCAGGACGAACACCACGTTGGTTTCCGTTCGATGGTTGACGATATCCTTGAGGTTGCAGAGCGTCATCTGGCTAAACTCAATACGCGTCAACGTGAGACCTGCCCGGCTTCCGAGCTGGTGGTTGGTACACAATGTGGCGGCAGCGATGCGTTTTCCGGCGTGACCGCCAACCCGGCGGTGGGTTATGCCTCCGACCTGTTTGTTCGCTGCGGGGCCACGGTGATGTTCTCTGAAGTGACAGAAGTGCGAGATGCCATCCATCTACTCACGCCACGCGCCATCAACGAAGAGGTGGGCAAACGCCTGCTCGAAGAGATGGCCTGGTACGATAATTACCTCGATATGGGAAAAACCGACCGCAGCGCCAACCCCTCTCCGGGGAACAAAAAAGGGGGCCTGGCGAACGTGGTGGAAAAAGCGCTCGGCTCTATCGCCAAATCCGGTCAAAGTGCCATTGTAGAAGTCCTCTCGCCGGGCCAGCGCCCAACGAAACGCGGTTTGATCTACGCGGCAACCCCGGCCAGTGACTTTGTTTGCGGCACCCAGCAGGTGGCTTCCGGCATTACGGTGCAGGTCTTTACCACCGGACGCGGTACGCCGTACGGCCTGATGGCGGTGCCTGTGATTAAAATGGCCACCCGCACTGAGCTGGCTAACCGCTGGTATGACTTAATGGACATTAACGCAGGCACCATCGCCACCGGGGAAGAGAGCATAGAAGAGGTAGGCTGGAAGCTGTTCCACTTTATTCTGGATGTGGCGAGCGGCAGGAAGAAAACCTTCTCGGACCAGTGGGGGCTGCACAATCAGCTGGCGGTGTTTAACCCGGCACCGGTGACGTGATAGCCCCTCACCCTGCCCTCTCCACAGGGGAGAGGGTTAGGGTGAGGGGAGAAACTACCCTTTCACCAACACCACATCGATCCCGCTTTTACGCAACCCATCCAGGCTCTCCGCCGGGATGCCTTCGTCGACAATAATCATATCAATCCGTTGTGTATCAATGATTTTATGCAGGCTCGAGCGGTTAAATTTGCTGGAGTCGGTCACGACAATAATACGCTCTGCCACTTCGCACATCCGGCGGTTGAGGCGCGCCTCGTCTTCGTTGTGCGTGCTCACACCGCGATCGAGATCGATGGCGTCAACGCCCAGGAACAAAAGATCGAAGTGATAATTCTGCAATGACTGCTCCGCCTGGTCGCCATAGAAGGATTGCGACTGACGGCGCAGATGCCCGCCTGTCATCAGCAGTTCCACTCCTTCCGCTTCCAGCAAAGCGTTCGCGACGTTCATGCCATTGGTCATGGCAATCACATCCGTGTGCTGGCGCAGCATTCGGGCAATTTCAAACGTTGTGGTACCCGAATCCAGAATGATGCGATGCCCTGGCTTTACCAGTTCTGCGGCAACTTTCGCGATGCTGCGCTTCACGGCAGTATTCAGCGAGCTTTTATCTTCAACGGAGGGTTCAACGCCCGGCACATTGCCTTCGCAAATCAACGCGCCACCATAGGCGCGAACGGCGATACCTTGCTTCTCCAGAAAAGCCAGATCGTTGCGGATCGTGACCGTCGACACGCCGTATAAATGGGAAAGATCGTTAACCTGTACGCTTCCCTGCGCCCGCAACCGCTGAATGATCTGCTCTCGCCTTTCACTGGTGCCGGTGATGCGCTTTTCCGCGGAGGAATCAGTGCTGCTCATACGCGATCCTTTATAAATAAACTTTCGTTTCATTTCGTTTTGCCTATTAAGGCCTTTCTTTTAGGGGAATGCAAGCCCCATATGCCGTTCTTACCCTCCCCTTCCCGACGCTGAAACCTTTCATTGCGTTTCTTTTGTGAAACAGATCGGAAAACTATTATCTTTCGTTTTATTTTTATACCACCATAATGCAGTATCAAATGAAACAAAACGAAAGATGAATACCATCACCATCCGAAATGGAGAGGAAAGTGAAACATCTGACTGATATGGTGGAACAACATAAACGGGGGAATACAAACGGGATTTATGCCGTCTGTTCCGCACATCCATTAGTACTTGAAGCTGCAATTCGTTACGCCCATTCGCAACAAACGCCGCTGCTGATTGAAGCCACCTCAAACCAGGTCGATCAGTTTGGCGGTTACACCGGCATGACGCCCGCCGACTTTTACGGGTTCGTCCGCAAGCTGGCGGACTCTCTTGGCTTCCCCGCGTCGCAGCTGATCCTCGGCGGCGACCACTTAGGGCCAAACCGCTGGCAACACCTGCCCGCGCAGGAAGCGATGTCCAATGCTGACGATCTTATTAAAAGCTATGTCGCAGCCGGGTTCAAAAAGATCCACCTCGACTGCAGTATGTCCTGCGAGGATGATCCGGTTCCTTTGACCGACGCGATCGTCGCCGAACGCGCGGCACGTCTGGCGAAAGTCGCCGAACAGACCTGCCGTGAACAGTCTGGTGAATCCGATCTGGTCTATGTCATTGGCACTGAAGTCCCCGTGCCGGGTGGCGCGCACGAAACGCTTACCGAGCTTGAAGTCACCACGCCGGACGCGGCTCGCGCGACGCTTGAGGCGCATCGTCATGCGTTTGAAAAGGAAGGGTTAGGTGACATCTGGCCACGCATTATTGGCCTGGTGGTTCAGCCTGGCGTGGAGTTCGACCATGCGCACGTCTGTGACTACCAGCCGCAAAAAGCCCATGCCCTGAGCACCATGGTTGAAGCCTACGATACGCTGGTTTTTGAAGCGCACTCTACCGACTACCAGACGCCACAGGCGCTTCGCCAGCTGGTAAAGGACCACTTCGCCATTTTAAAAGTCGGCCCGGCCCTTACCTTCGCTCTGCGTGAGGCACTCTTTGCGCTGGCTGCCATAGAAGAAGAGCTGCTGCCAGCGAAAGCCAGCTCGGGCCTGCGTCACGTGCTGGAAAACGTGATGCTCGATCGGCCGGAATACTGGCAAAGCCACTACCATGGCGACAGCAACGCACGCCGCCTGGCGCGTGGCTACAGCTACTCTGACCGCGTACGCTACTACTGGCCGGACAGCCAGATTGACGATGCCTTTGAACGTTTGGTGCGTAACCTGGCGGACGAACCGCTACCGTTGCCGCTGATTAGCCAGTATCTGCCGTTGCAGTACAGCAAAGTTCGCGAGGGGGCTCTCAAGTCAACGCCGCGAGAACTCATCATCAACCACATTCAGGACATACTTCAGCAGTACCACGCCGCCTGCGAAGGCGTAACGACTCAGCATGCATAATTAAAAAGAGGAAAAAGCTATGCCAAACATTGTCTTATGCCGAATTGATGAACGTCTGATCCACGGTCAGGTGGGCGTGCAATGGGTGGGGTTCGCGGGGGCGAACCTGGTACTGGTCGCGAATGACGAGGTGGCAGAGGATCCGGTTCAACAGAACCTGATGGAAATGGTGCTCGCGGAGGGGATCGCCGTGCGTTTCTGGTCATTGCAAAAAGTGATCGACAACATTCATCGCGCCGCTGATCGCCAGAAAATTCTGCTGGTCTGTAAATCTCCCGCTGATTTTCTGAAGCTGGTTGAGGGGGGCGTGCCCATCACCCGTATCAACGTAGGAAACATGCACTACGCCAGTGGCAAACAACAAATTGCCAAAACGGTATCTGTAGACGCGGACGATATCGCCGCCTTCAACGGCCTGAAAGCGGCCGGGGTGGAATGCTTCGTTCAGGGCGTTCCAACAGAGACTGCTTTGGATCTCTTTAAACTGCTTTGAGGGATTCACAATGGAAATCAGTCTGTTGCAGGCTTTCGCGCTGGGGCTTCTCGCCTTTATCGCGGGTCTGGATATGTTTAATGGCTTAACACACATGCACCGTCCGGTCGTACTCGGGCCGCTAGTTGGCCTGATCCTTGGCGATCTGCACACCGGGATTTTAACCGGCGGGACGTTAGAGCTGGTCTGGATGGGTCTGGCACCGCTCGCGGGCGCACAGCCGCCAAACGTCATTATCGGCACCATCGTCGGGACCACGTTTGCCATCACCACAGGCGTGAAACCGGATGTCGCCGTCGGGGTCGCCGTGCCGTTTGCCGTCGCGGTACAGATGGGAATTACTTTCCTCTTCTCGGTAATGTCCGGCGTGATGTCCCGCTGCGATCGCATGGCGGCTAATGCAGATACCAACGGCATTGAACGGGTTAACTATCTGGCTCTGCTGGCACTTGGCCTCTTCTATTTCTTGTGCGCATTTCTGCCCATTTACTTTGGTGCGGAGCACACGAAAACCGCCATTGATGTGCTGCCGGAGCGCCTGATTGATGGCCTTGGCGTCGCGGGCGGCATCATGCCTGCCATTGGCTTTGCCGTGCTGCTCAAAATAATGATGAAAAACGTCTACATCCCCTACTTCATTATCGGTTTTGTCGCTGCGGCCTGGCTCAAGCTTCCGGTTCTGGCGATTGCCGCTGCCGCGCTGGCCATGGCTTTGATAGACCTGATGCGTAAATCACCTGAACCGGCGGCGCCTGCAGCCCAGAAAGAGGAATTCGAAGATGGCATCTAATCACACAACATTACCGGGCGTGTCTGAAAGCGAAGAGACGCTGCTGACCGGCGTCAATGAAAACTTCTACGAAGACCAGAGCATCGGTGCCGAACTGACCAAAAAGGACATCAACCGCGTCGCCTGGCGTTCTATGCTGCTGCAGGCCTCATTCAACTATGAACGTATGCAGGCCTCCGGCTGGCTTTACGGGTTACTGCCTGCGTTGAAAAAGATCCATACCAACAAGCGCGATCTGGCACGCGCCATGAAAGGTCACATGGGGTTCTTTAATACCCACCCGTTCCTGGTGACCTTTGTTATTGGCATTATTCTGGCGATGGAACGCTCCAAACAGGATGTAAACAGCATCCAGAGCACCAAAATTGCCGTCGGTGCGCCGCTTGGCGGCATTGGTGACGCCATGTTCTGGCTGACCCTGTTGCCTATCTGCGGCGGTATCGGCGCCAGCCTGGCGCTGCAAGGTTCGATTCTGGGTGCGGTGGTGTTTATCGTGCTGTTTAACGTGGTGCATCTCGGCCTGCGTTTTGGCCTGGCGCATTACGCTTACCGGATGGGTGTCGCAGCCATTCCGTTGATCAAAGCCAATACTAAAAAGGTCGGCCATGCGGCTTCCATCGTCGGGATGACGGTAATCGGTGCGCTGGTGGCAACCTATGTTCGTCTCAATACCACACTCGAAATCAAAGCCGGGGATGCGGTCGTTAAACTGCAGGCTGACGTTATCGATAAGCTGATGCCTGCGTTTCTGCCGCTGGTCTACACCCTGACCATGTTCTGGTTAGTGCGTCGTGGCTGGAGCCCGCTGCGGCTGATTGGTATCACCGTGGTGCTGGGTGTTGTCGGTAAATTCTGTCACTTCCTGTAAAAACAAAGAGGTTGCGATGTTAGGCATTATTTTGACGGGTCACGGTGGATTTGCCAGCGGGCTTGAGCAGGCTATGAAGCAAATCCTCGGCGAGCAGCCGCAGTTTATCGCCATCGATTTTCCGGAAACCTCCACCACCGCGCGGCTGACAGCGGAGCTTGAGCAGGCGGTGAGCGAGCTCGATGCCCGGCACGATATTGTGTTCCTTACCGATCTGCTGGGCGGGACGCCGTTTCGCGTTGCTTCTACGCTCGCTATGAAAAGACCGGGCAGCGAAGTGATCACCGGCACCAACCTGCAATTGCTGCTGGAGATGGTGCTCGAACGTGAGGGTCTGAGCAGCGAAGCGTTTCGTCGGCAGGCGCTGGAGTGTGGTCACCGTGGTCTGACGAGCCTGGTAGATGAGCTTGGCCGCTGTCGCGAGGAAGCTCCCGCTGAGGAAGGGATATGAGTCAGCTACTGCGCGCGCGGCGGGTACTGACCGAACAGGGCTGGCTGGATGACCACCAGCTTCGTATCGAGAACGGCGTTATCACGGCGATTGAACCTGTCCCTGCGGGGGTTAACGCTCGCGATGCCGGGCAGCTTTGTCCGGCGTACATCGATATTCACGTTCATGGTGGCATGGGTGTGGATGTGATGGATGACGCCCCCGATGCGCTGGACGTTTTGGCTCTTCATAAAGCACGTGAAGGCGTCGGGGCATTTTTGCCCACGACGGTCACCGCGCCGATGGAGGCGATTCACGGCGCACTCACGCGGATCGCCCGACGCTGTCAGTCAGGCGGCCCTGGCGCGCAGATTCTGGGCAGCTATCTGGAGGGCCCGTACTTTACGCCGCAGAACAAAGGGGCGCATCCGCCTGAACTGTTTCGTGAACTGGATATCGCCGAGCTGGACGCGTTGATTGCGGTATCGCACAACACGCTGAAGGTGGTGGCACTGGCACCGGAAAAGCCCGGCGCGCTACAGGCCATTCGCCACCTGAAGCAGCGGGGTATCCGTGTGATGCTGGGCCACAGTGGCGCCACGTACGAGCAAACCCTCGCCGCCTTTGACGCCGGTGCAGACGGACTGGTGCACTGCTTTAACGGTATGACGGGGCTGCATCACAGAGCGCCGGGTATGGTCGGTGCCGGGCTGACGGACAAACGGGCGTGGCTGGAACTTATTGCCGACGGTCATCATGTTCATCCGGGCGCCATGCGTATATGTAGCTGCTGTGCGAAGGACCGCGTGGTGCTGATTACCGATGCCATGCAGGCGGCAGGTATGCCGGACGGGCGGTATATGCTCTGTGGCGAAGAGGTCACAATGCACCACGGCGTAGTGAAAACCGTCTCCGGCGGGCTGGCGGGAAGCACGCTGTCGCTGGATGCCGCCGTCAGGCATATGGTGGAACATGCGGGTGTGACAGCAGAAGAGGCTATTCATATGGCTTCGCTGCATCCTGCCCGCCTGCTGGGCATTGATCATCAGCTTGGCTCCTTAGCGCCAGGGAAACGCGCCAATATTATTGCGCTGGATGATGGTTTACACCTTCAGCAGATCTGGATTCAGGGCCAGGCTCTCCCCCTTTAGCCCTTTTATTGTGTCTCCTTTTGGCTTTATGGCGCCAAACCGTAAGGCCTTTCTTTTCCTTTCCTTAAGTTTACCCTTTCCTTTCGCGATCACACTTTTCGTTTTATTTCTTTTCTTTCATTGAACTTTCGATTTCTTTTCTATAGATTTTATTTAACTGCTTAAGTGAACAAGTGAAACGAAACGAAAGATAGCGACACATTTGCCAGCGTCTGATGTGGAATTCACACGACTAAGGATTGAGTTATGCCACAGATCACCCCCACCGCCACCACCGGCACCTGGACCGAAGAAGAGATCCGCCAGCAGCCTGCCAGCTGGATCCGCTCGCTCCACAACATCGATAATTTGCGCTCCTCGATTGACAGTTTCCTGACGCCACTGCTGCGTAAGCACGATCTGCGGATCGTACTGACCGGCGCGGGCACGTCCGCGTTTATAGGCGATATTATTGCGCCATGGCTTGCGAGCCACACCGGGAAAAACATCTGCGCCGTTCCGACAACCGATCTGGTCACAAACCCGATGGATTACTTCAGCCCTGCACATCCGCTGCTGCTGATCTCATTTGCCCGTTCCGGTAACAGCCCTGAGAGCGTCGCCGCCGTTGAGCTGGCCAATCAGTTCGTGCCGGAGTGCTACCACCTGTCGATCACCTGTAACGAGGCGGGAAACCTGTATCAGAGCGCTATCGACAGTGATAACGCCTGTGCCCTGCTGATGCCTGCCGAAACGCACGATCGCGGTTTCGCGATGACCAGCAGTATCACCACCATGATGGCAAGCTGCCTGGCCGTATTCGCGCCAGAGACGATCAACAGCAACACCTTCCGCGACGTGGCCGATCGCTGTCAGGCGATCCTCACCTCACTTGGTGATTTCCGCCATGGCGTATTTGGTAACGAGCCCTGGAAACGGATCGTCTACCTGGGAAGCGGTGGCCTGCAGGGGGCGGCACGCGAATCGGCGCTGAAGGTACTGGAACTGACCGCGGGCAAGCTGGCGGCATTCTACGATTCCCCAACGGGGTTCCGTCACGGGCCTAAGTCGCTGGTAGATAACGAAACGCTGGTGGTGGTGTTTATCTCCAGCCATCCGTATACGCGTCAGTACGATCTGGATCTTCTGGCCGAATTGCGTCGCGATCGCCAGGCCCTGCGCGTTGTCGCCATCGCCGCTGAAAACGATCCGGTGATTGAAGCGGGCCCGCACATCCTGCTGCCGCCTTCACGCCCGTTTATTGATATGGAACAGGCGTTCTGCTTCCTGATGTACGCCCAGGTCTTTGCGCTGTCCCAGTCCCTCAGCGTGGGCAATACACCCGATACGCCATCCGCCAGCGGCACGGTCAACCGCGTGGTACAGGGCGTTGTTATTCACCCGTGGCAGGCTTAAGAGGATCGCATCATGAGCATTATCTCAACGAAATATCTTCTGCAGGACGCACAGGCAAAAGGCTACGCCGTGCCGGCGTTTAACATCCACAACGCAGAGACGATCCAGGCGATCCTCGAAGTGTGTAGCGAGATGCGATCGCCAGTGATCCTCGCAGGCACGCCGGGCACGTTCAAACATATTGCCCTGGAAGAGATCTACGCCCTGTGCAGCGCATATTCATTAACTTACGACATGCCGCTGGCGCTGCATCTCGATCATCACGAATCCCTCGACGATATTCGTCGCAAGGTTAACGCTGGCGTGCGTAGCGCGATGATCGACGGCAGCCACTATCCGTTTGAACAAAACGTGAAGCTGGTGAAATCGGTAGTCGATTTCTGCCACCTCAACGACTGTAGCGTCGAGGCTGAGCTGGGCCGTCTGGGCGGCGTGGAAGATGACATGAGCGTCGACGAGGAGAGTGCATTTCTCACCGACCCGCAGGAAGCGAAACGCTTTGTCGAACTGACCGGCGTGGATAGCCTCGCCGTCGCCATCGGCACCGCACATGGCCTGTATACCAAACGCCCTAAAATTGACTTTCAGCGCCTGGCCGAGATCCGCGAAGTGGTCACCGTGCCGCTGGTGCTGCATGGCGCGAGCGATGTGCCGGATGAGGATGTACGTCGCACCATCGCGCTGGGTGTGTGCAAAGTCAACGTGGCGACCGAGCTGAAAATCGCCTTCTCTGACGCAGTGAAAGCCTGGTTTGCTGAAAACCCGCAGGGTAACGATCCGCGTTTTTATATGCGGGTCGGAATGGATGCCATGAAAGAGGTGGTCAGAAGCAAAATTACCGTGTGTGGCTCGGCAAACCGCTTGCTGCTTCCGGCAGAAGCCTGATGAAAAAGGATCTTACCCTGATGAAAAAAATCCTCACCCTATCCATGCTTGCCCTGTGTGTTTCCCATAGCGCGATAGCAGCGAATTACTCCCTTAATAACGACAACATTGCCCTGTCATTTGATGACGCGAACTCGACGGTCGTGGTGAAGGACACCAGGGCTAATCATCCGCTGACGCCGCAGGAGCTGTTCTTTCTGACGCTGCCGGACGAGACTAAAATTCACACGGCGGATTTTAAGGTCAAAGATGTCGAAAAACAGGACAGTGGAATTGTCGTCGACTTCACCCATCCTGACTTTAACGTGACGGTGAAGTTGAACCTGGTGAAGGGCAAATACGCCAGCATCGACTACACCATCGCCGCCGTCGGGCAGCCACGGGATGTGGCGAAAATCACCTTCTTCCCGACCAAAAAGCAGGCTCAGGCACCTTACGTAGATGGGGCAATTAACAGCTCGCCGATTATCGCAGACTCGTTCTTTATCCTGCCGGATAAACCCATCATTAACACGTACGCCTATGAAGCGACGACCAACCTCAATGTGGAGCTGAAAACCCCCATTCAGCCGGCAACCCCGGTCAGCTACACCACCTACTTCGGTACCTTCCCGGAGACCAGCCAACTGCGCCGTAGCGTAAACCAGTTTATCGATGTCGTGCGTCCGCGTCCGTATAAACCTTACTTACACTACAACAGTTGGATGGATATCGGCTTCTTTACCCCGTACTCCGAGCAGGATGTGCTGGGGCGGATGGACGAATGGAACAAGGAGTTTATTGCCGGGCGGGGTGTCGCGCTGGATGCTTTCCTGCTTGACGATGGTTGGGATGACCTGACCGGGCGCTGGCTGTTCGGCCCGGCTTTCAGCAAAGGTTTTGGCAAGGTACGGGAGAAAGCAGACAGCCTGCACAGCTCTGTTGGCCTGTGGCTCTCGCCATGGGGCGGATATAACAAACCGCGCGATACGCGCGTCTCGCATGCAAAAGAGTACGGTTTCGAAACAGTAGACGGGAAGCTGGCGCTGTCAGGCCCGAACTATTTTAAGAACTTTAATGAGCAGATCGTTAAGCTTATCAAAAACGAGCACATTACCTCGTTCAAGCTCGACGGGATGGGTAATGCCAATTCGCATATTAAGGGCAGCCCGTTCGCCTCGGATTTTGACGCCTCTATCGCACTGCTGCATAACATGCGCAGCGCCAATCCGAATCTGTTTATTAACCTGACGACCGGTACCAATGCCAGCCCATCCTGGCTGTTCTACGCCGATTCCATCTGGCGTCAGGGAGACGACATCAACCTGTACGGCCCCGGCACACCGGTGCAGCAGTGGATGACCTATCGCGATGCGGAGACGTATCGCTCTATTGTGCGTAAAGGTCCGCTATTCCCGCTGAACTCCCTGATGTATCACGGGATCGTCAGCGCGGAGAATGCGTATTACGGTCTGGAGAAGGTGCAAACGGACAGCGATTTTGCTGACCAGGTCTGGAGCTACTTCGCCACCGGCACCCAGTTGCAGGAGCTGTATATCACCCCTTCAATGCTCAACAAGGCGAAGTGGGATACCCTGGCGCAGGCTGCCAAATGGTCCCGGGATAACGCCAGTGTGCTGGTGGATACCCACTGGATTGGCGGAGACCCAACGGCGCTTGAGATCTACGGCTGGGCGTCGTGGAATAAAGACAAAGCCATTTTTGGATTACGAAACCCGTCGGATAAACCGCAAAGCTATTATCTGGATTTGACGAAAGATTTCGAAATCCCGACCGGAGACGCGACGCCGTTTAGCCTGAAAACGGTCTATGGCAGTAACGCCACGATACCGGCAGAGTATAAAAACGCGGTGGTGATTACCCTCAAACCGCTGGAAACGCTGGTGTTTGAGGCGATGCCTGTTCACTAATCGTAGGCCGGGTAAGGCGCAGCCGTCACCCGGCAAAATAAGCACGCAGGGGCTTACTCCCCCTGCTGCTCCAGCGCATATTTATAGAGCGCATTCTTCTTCACGCCGTGGATTTCTGCCGCCAGTGCTGCCGCTTTCTTAAGCGGCAATTCAGCCTGTAGCAGTGCCAGAGTACGCAGCGCATCGGCAGGCAGTGCGTCCTCCTCCGCTTTATGCCCTTCGACAATCAGCACCATCTCACCCTTGCGACGGTTTTCGTCCTCTTTTACCCACGCCAGCAGTTCGCCGACCGGCGCGCCGTGAATGGTTTCCCAGGTTTTGGTCAGCTCGCGCGCCAGCACCACGTAGCGGCTCTCTCCCCAGACGGTCACCATATCTTCCAGGCTTTCCAGCAGGCGATGCGTGGATTCGTAGAAAATCAGCGTACGCGGTTCAGCTTCCAGCTCTTTTAACACGTCACGGCGGCCTTTGGATTTGGCGGGCAGGAAACCTTCATAGCAGAAACGATCGGATGGCAGGCCCGCTGCGCTCAACGCAGCAATCGCAGCACACGGTCCTGGCAGAGGGACCACCCGGATCCCGGCTTCACGGCAGGTACGCACCAGATGGTAGCCCGGATCGTTAATCAGTGGCGTACCGGCGTCAGAGACGAGCGCAATGTTCTGCCCCTCTTTGAGCTTCGCCACCAGCGTTTCTGCTTTTTGCTGCTCATTATGATCGTGCAGGGCGAAGAGACGAGCGTTAATCGCAAAGTGTTGCAGCAATAAACCGGTATGCCGGGTATCTTCAGCGGCAATTAAATCAACAGCTTGCAATACGGTCAGCGCACGTTGGGTAATATCAGACAAATTCCCGATAGGAGTAGGTACAATATAAAGCTGGCCTTGAGAATTCTCTGCCGTTTCGTGTTGTTTCATTGTTTCGTCCGTATTGCCGATTTAATATTGAGCATTGCGTAAAAAAAATCACTGGATACAGTATGGTACCGTTAACGTTTCTTCGAAAAAAAGCCACGCGCAGCGTGCCGCTTCTGCTGGCAGCCCTGATCTTTGCAGGCTGTGGCACCCAGGCACCTGACCAGAGCACGGCCCATCTGCAGGGATCCGCTCAGGCTGATTCTGGCTTTTATCTGCAACAAATGTCGCAAAGCTCAAATGATACCAGGATCAACTGGCAATTACTCGCCATTCGTGCACTGCTGAAAGAGGGCAAAACCCAGCAGGCCGCCGAACTGTTCAACCAGCTTCCGCACGAGCTTAACGATGCCCAGCGTCTTGAGCAGAGCCTGCTCTCTGCCGAGCTGAAAGTCGCGCTGAAAGATTATGCCGCCGCGAAAAAGATCCTTGGCGACATCGACGTAAGCGCACTGGATAAAAATCAGCAGGCCCGTTTCTGGCAGGCGGGGATTACCGCTGAGCAGGGACGCCCTTCCCTGACGCTGCTGCGGGCGCTGATCGCCCAGGAGCCGCTGCTCGGCGGTGCGGACAAGCAGAAAAATATTGATGCCACCTGGCAGGCGCTCGCCTCAATGACCCAGGAACAGGCGCAGGCGCTGGTCATCAATGCTGATGAAAACGTGTTGCAGGGGTGGCTTGATCTGCAACAGATGTGGTTTAACAACCGCAGCGATCCAAACATGCTGAAAGCCGGTATTACCGACTGGCAAACGCGCTACCCACAAAACCCGGGCGCGAAAATGCTGCCGACACAGCTGGTGAACGTGCAGAACTTTAAGCCTGCCTCCACCAGCAAAATCGCCCTGCTTCTGCCGTTGAACGGCCAGGCGGCGGTATTTGGCCGCACCATTCAACAAGGTTTTGAAGCGGCGAAAAACGGTACCACGCCAGTGACCGGCAGTGCAGTTCCGGCGCAGGCAGCTCAGGCGGCAAACGTGAACGACGTTGTCAGCCCTTCCGCCGCGGAAACCAGCGACCTGACCACAGCACAAACGCCGCCGCAGGGGACGATGCAGAACCCGGTGACGGCACCGACCACACCAGCGGCCGCAGCACCCGCGCCTGCGACTCCGGTAGAGACACAATCCGCACCGGCGACGGAGCCTGCGACAGCGGAGCAACCTCAACCGCAGACCACTGAGCCCGTAGCACAACCTGCCGCCCAGCCACAGGCCGTAGCCACCACCAGCGCTAACCCGGGCGCTGAGCTGAAAATCTACGACACCAGTTCTCAACCGCTCGATCAGGTTCTGGCGCAGGTGCAACAGGACGGTGCCAGCATCGTTGTGGGTCCGCTGCTGAAAAACAACGTTGAAGAGTTGATGAAGAGCAACACTGCGCTGAACGTGCTGGCGCTCAACCAGCCTGAACAGGTTCAGAACCGCGCCAATATCTGCTATTTCGCCCTCTCTCCGGAAGATGAAGCCCGCGATGCGGCGCGTCATATTCACGAGCAAGGGAAACAGTCTCCGCTGCTGCTGATCCCTCGCAGTACGCTGGGCGATCGCGTCGCCAACGCCTTTGCCGAAGAGTGGCAGAAGCTGGGCGGCGGCATCGTGCTGCAGCAGAAATTCGGCTCCGTCTCTGAACTGCGCGCGGGCGTTAACGGCGGCGCGGGTATTGCGCTTAACGGCAGCCCGGTGAGTGCAAGCCTGCCACAGCAGCAGAGCGTGACGATTGGCGGTCTGACCATCCCTGCCCCACCTACCGATGCGCAGATTAGCGGTGGCGGTAAAGTGGATGCGGCCTATATCGTCGCTACGCCACAAGAGATTGCCTTCATCAAGCCGATGATCGCCATGCGTAACGGCAGCCAGAGCGGCGCCACGCTCTACGCCAGCTCTCGCAGCGCACAAGGCACCGCAGGCCCGGATTTCCGCCTGGAGATGGACGGCCTGCAATACAGCGAAATTCCGATGCTGGCGGGCAGCAATCCGGCCCTGATGCAGCAGGCGCTGAGCGCAGTCCGTAACGACTACTCACTGGCGCGTCTGTACGCGATGGGCGTCGATGCCTGGACGCTGGCGAACCACTTTACCCAAATGCGTCAGGTGCCGGGCTTTGAGCTAAACGGCAATACCGGCGATCTGACGGCCACTCAGGATTGCGTGATTAACAGGAAGTTATCATGGCTCAAATACCAGCAGGGACAAATCGTCCCGGCCAGTTAAGCCGTAAAGAGACCGGCGACGCCTGGGAATTAAAAGCGCGTCGCTGGCTTGAGGGCAAGGGACTGCGCTTTATCGCCGCTAACGTTCGCGGACGTGGCGGCGAAATCGATCTGATCATGAAAGAGGGTCAGGTCATTGTGTTTGTGGAAGTACGCTACCGACAGTCTTCCCGTTTTGGCGGTGCTGCCGCCAGCGTGACACCCGCCAAACAACATAAATTATTACAGACTGCCCACTTGTGGCTTGCCCGCCATAATGGGAGTTTTGATACTGTGGATTGCCGGTTCGATGTGTTAGCCTTCACCGGAAACGAGATCGAATGGCTGAAAAACGCTTTTGGCGAAGACGCATAATTAAGATTTAAAAGGGATAACGTGCTCGAAAGAATTAAAGTGTGCTTCACAGAAAGCATTCAGACTCAGATTGCCGCGGCAGAAGCCCTCCCTGACGCAATCTCTCGCGCCGCCATGACGCTGGTGCAGTCCCTGCTCAATGGCAACAAAATCCTCTGTTGTGGCAATGGCACGTCCGCTGCCAACGCACAGCATTTTGCTGCCAGTATGATCAATCGTTTTGAAACAGAACGCCCCAGTTTACCTGCCATTGCACTTAATACCGATAATGTGGTCTTAACAGCGATTGCTAACGATCGTCTGCATGACGAGATTTACGCTAAGCAGGTGCGTGCCCTGGGCCATGCGGGCGATGTGCTGCTGGCCATCTCCACGCGCGGCAATAGCCGTGACATTGTCAAAGCCGTCGAAGCCGCCGTTACTCGCGATATGACTATCGTTGCCTTAACTGGCTATGACGGGGGCGAACTGGCGGGCCTGCTGGGGCCGCAGGATGTGGAAATCCGCATTCCGTCTCACCGTAGCGCACGCATTCAGGAGATGCATATGCTCACGGTGAACTGCTTATGTGATTTGATCGATAACACGCTTTTCCCTCACCAGGATGATTAAGGAGTTCTCATGAAGGCTTTATCGACCCTCGCAGTCCTTATGTCTGCATTACTGCTGCAGGGATGTATCGCTGCGGCTGTCGTGGGTACCGCAGCCGTCGGCACCAAAGCAGCGACCGATCCGCGCACCGTTGGCACCCAGGTAGATGACGGCACGCTGGAGCTGCGCGTCAACAGTGCGCTGTCGAAAGACGAGCAAATTAAGAAAGAAGCGCGCATCAACGTGACGGCTTACCAGGGCAAAGTGCTGCTGACAGGCCAGGCGCCAAATACTGACCTCTCCAGCCGCGCAAAACAGATCGCGATGGGCGTAGAGGGCACTGCGGAAGTCTTCAACGAAGTCCGTCAGGGGCAGCCAATCAGCCTTGGTACCGCCTCCAATGATACGTGGATCACCACCAAAGTCCGTTCCCAGCTGCTGGGTTCAGACCAGGTGAAATCATCCAACGTGAAAGTGACGACCGAAAACGGCGAAGTGTTCCTGCTGGGTCTGGTTACCGACCGTGAAGGGAAAGCGGCGGCCGATATTGCCAGCCGGGTGAGCGGCGTGAAACACGTCACCACCGCATTTACCTACATTAAGTAATTCCCACCTGACTGTAAGCCCGGTGCGTGCTCGCGCCACCGGGCTTTTTTCACAGAAGCGCAATACTCCCCACAATCACGCCACTCAACGCCACCAGCCCTGCGGTGAGCCACAGCGCTTTCGCCGGGAATGACTTACGCAGCATGATAAGCGACGGCAGGCTGATGGCAGGCAAGGTAATGAGCAACGCCAGTGCCGGTGCGGTGCCCATGCCAGCCAACATCATGGTCTGCACAATCGGAATTTCAGCCGCCGTTGGGATCACAAACAGACAACCGGCAATGGCCATCGCAATGACCCACATCAGGGTATTGTCGATGGCGCCGTCGGCATGCGGGAATAGCCAGACGCGTGCGGCCCCGAGCACCAGCACCGCCAGGATATACACAGGAATGGTGCTCCAGAAAAGCTGCCACAGTGCATTCCCCCAGCGCGCAAAGAAGCTTCCCTGTGGCTCGCTGACATCAAGCTCAATGGCGGCCGGTTCAACGGCGTTATCTTTCACCCATTTCTGCACCAGCGTTGCCACCACCAGCACCGTCAGCAGACCGGCCACCAGACGGATAAAGGCGAAATGCCAACCCAGCACAAAGCCCATAAACACCAGCGTTGCCGGGTTTAACAGCGGGTTGCCCATCCAGAACGCCAGCGCACCGCCCATAGAGACTCGCTGACGGCGCATACCGGCAGCAACAGGCGCGGCACAGCACGAACACATCATGCCCGGCAGGGAGAAAATGGTCCCCAGCAGGGTGCCCTGAAAGCGTGGCTGCCCCAGGGTTTTCACCAGCCAGTGACGCGGGATAAGCACCTGAATCAACGAGCCCAGAATGACGCCTAATACGGCGGCTTTCCAGACGGCAAGGAAATAGACCATGGCATAATCCCACGCCGCGCGAAGCGGGCTGGAATCAGCCTGAGCGAGAATAGATTTACCGATGCTGTGCGTTTCGGCGGCAGTGAAGGCTTTACCGTAGTACGGCTGCCATTTCACATACCAGAGGCCTATAATGACCACGAGAAAGAAGAGCGCGGGCTTCCACCATTGGACAGGTGTTGCCGCCTGAGATGAAGACTGACCAGTCATAGCATTCCCCGGAGAGTGTTATTTAATTAGCCGGGGGAGTTTACGCCTCGCCCTGCGCGATTTCACGCAGTTTCGCCGAAGGGATGATATTCACCCCCTCCTGCGATGGTGACAGCCCCTCTTTTAACATCGCACGCGCCACGTCGCGCGCCTCGATGGATTTCCAGTTACCGGGGAGAATGCGGAACAACGGGGCAAACATCGACTCGTTAAAACGACGCTCGTCGCGATGCCCCAGCAGCATGGAGGGACGGACTATTGTCAACCGCTCCCACTTCTGGGCAATCAGGGCCTCTTCCATCTCGCCCTTCACCTTGCTGTAAAAGAACGGCGAACGGGCGCTGGCGCCCAGCGAGCTGACCACCACAAAATGGGTGGCACCCAGCTTTTTCGCCGTTAGCGCCGTATCGACCACCAGCGTATAGTCAGCATGAACAAACGCCTCTTTACTGCCCGCCTCACGCCGCGTTGTCCCGAGGCAGCAAAAGGCGATATCGATGGGATCCTGCACCTGCGCCAGTGCGTCGGTCAGCTGTGGATCGTGAGGATTAAAGACGCCAGAAATGTCCGCCAGCGGTCGACGTGTCGGGGCCGCAATGTAGTTCACCCTGCGATCCTGGATCAGCAGCCGCAGCAGATGATCGCCCACCAGCCCGGTTGCCCCCGTAATCAGTACCTGACTCATTTCATCCCCTTTACAGAATAGTCCGTTTGCGAACTCAGCATGGTCAACCACACTTAGAAGTCTGTTACCGGTAAGTATTTACCACAAACGGGAAAAAAACAGTCTGAAGCGAAAACAACGGAGGAAGCATGGGTAAAAAAATCGCAGTCCTGATTACCGACGAGTTTGAAGATTCAGAATTCACCTCACCTGCTGAGGCGTTCCGCAAGGCGGGACATGAGGTCATCACCATTGAGAAAGAGGCGGGAAAAACGGTGAAAGGCCATAAGGGCGAGGCCAGCGTGACCATCGATGAGACCATCGATAACGTCAGCCCGTCTGATTTTGATGCCCTGCTGTTACCCGGCGGTCATTCACCGGATTCCCTGCGCGGCGACGAGCGCTTCGTAACGTTCACCCGCGATTTTGTCTCCACCGGAAAACCGGTCTTTGCTATCTGCCACGGTCCGCAACTGCTTATCAGCGCGGATGTGGTGCGCGGGCGTAAACTCACTGCCGTGAAACCTATCGTTGTCGATCTGAAAAACGCGGGGGCCGAGTTTTACGATCAGGAGGTGGTCAACGACAAAGACCAGCTGATCACCAGCCGAACCCCGGACGATCTGCCGGCGTTCAACCGCGAAGCGCTACGCCTGCTCGGCGCGTAGCCAGTGCAGCTTTTTGCCAAAGCCCAGCGTGTTGTCGGTAAATTTCAGCTCATCAAGGCGGATTTCCCACACCGGGGCTTTTAAGGCGGCGGCTACCGGAAAGCGGCGCGTGTAGTGCTTACGGCGCGCGTCGCTCTCTTCACCGTCCAGACGACGGATCTCCCCTTTAAACTGTACCCCACGGATCAGTGCCACCGTTTTAGGCTGACCGTTAACTGTCCCTGCCACCTTCGCCTGCTGACCGGTCATCTGCGCATGGCGCGTTTTATCTTCGCTCATCACATAAAACGCAACGCGCTCAGGGTCATAATAGTAAAACGCATTCGCGCACCACATTTCACCGTCGTCATACACGCACCAGGTGACAACATGCTGTTTCGCCAGCCAGCGGTTAATGGCAGCCAGAGTTTCCATTTTCGTTCTCTCTCATGCTATGGTGCGTTCACCTTAACATACTGAATCTGTTTACCGTGTGCTGGTTTCTCTATCTTGTCCGTACCGCAGATAACGCTCTCTACACCGGGATCACGACCGATGTGGCGCGGCGTTTTCTTCAGCATCAAACGGGAAAAGGGGCAAAAGCGCTGCGGGGGAAAGGAGAATTGACGCTCGCCTTTTCTGCCCCCGTGGGTGACAGATCGCTGGCGTTAAGAGTGGAATACCGCATTAAGCAGTTGACGAAGCGCCAGAAAGAGCGCCTCGTCACCGGAGACGGATCGTTTGAGGCGCTGTGTGAAAGCCTGATTAGAAGCGATTAAAATGGTCGTGATACTCCACGAGGCCATTTACGCCGTTGAGCGCGTCATCCGCCAGACGGTGCACCTGGAAGGCAGTTTCGGTGCCCGGCCAGCGACAGCGGAGATCGTACTGCGCCGCCGGCTCGAAGCCCAGGCGACCATAGAAAGCAGGATCGCCCAGCGTCACCACCGCGGCATAGCCAAACTCATTGAGCGAGTCCAGCCCTTCATACACCAGCTGACGTGCCAGCCCTTGTCCACGATAGTGTTCATCTACCGCCAGCGGCGCCATTCCTACCCACTGTAATTCTTCACCCTGAACGGTTACCGGGCTGAAGGCAACATAGCCCACCACCTGACCTTCGTCATCGGTGGCAACCAGCCCCAGCGTGATCAGGCCGTCTTCGCGGAGATCGTGGACCAGTTGGGCTTCTGCGTCGCTCGCAAAAGAGCGGCGTAACAACGCATCGATACCCGGTGCATCAATCCCAATTTCGACTCGAATCAGCATGGCTCACCTACTGAAGTGTGTTTACTGTCAGGCGGGGTTTTCAGCCCGGCCTCAACGAAATCTGCCATTTGCATTAACATCACGCGCAGCGCTTTTGGCATCTGCTCCAGCTCAATGGCATCCATTAAATTTTTGACGTACAGACCCAGTTCCGTATCGCCTTCAATGACCAGACGGCGCTGGAAAAAGAGGGTATCCGGATCCTGCTTACGCGCGGCGATCATCAGCAGATCGCAGGCGTCGGCGCTAAAGCTCACATCCGCGTCGGCGGACTGGCGCACAATCAGCTGGTCATTCTCGACGGAGGTAAACCAGCGCAGACCGATATCACGCACTTCAATGCTTAACCAGCGGCCTTCCAGGAACGCCAGTTCGCCTTCCTGCAGCGCCTGGCGGAACTGCCAGCTCAGGATCTGCTCCAGCACCTGACGTTTAAGCGCGAACGGCGCCAGTTTTACCGGCACGCTCAGCATTGATGGACCAAATTGTACGAGACGTGAACGCAGTTTATCCAGCACGAGCTTTACTCCCTGATAGCGATAGTCCGGGTATTTTGCCATATCCGGAGGAGAACATAGCGGCGTAAATCAACAAACCGTCGTCCGGTGTACCTCATTATTGGTGCCATCAATACGCCATTAGCTGCCTTAAATCAAAAATTGTCGCGTATGGGTTAATTAAAATCCCAGCTCGTTAACATTTTTGCTCTCGACGACATCAGGATAAATTATGGAGCTGCTCTGCCCTGCCGGAAACCTTCCGGCGCTTAAGGCGGCCATCGAAAATGGGGCCGATGCGGTCTATATCGGGCTGAAAGATGATACTAACGCCCGCCATTTTGCTGGCCTCAACTTTACGGAGAAAAAGCTTCAGGAAGCCGTTAACTTCGTACATCAGCACCGCCGCAAATTGCATATTGCCATCAATACCTTTGCCCATCCTGATGGCTATGCCCGCTGGCAGCGCGCGGTGGATATGGCAGCACAGCTGGGTGCCGATGCGCTGATTCTGGCCGACCTCGCCATGCTAGAGTATGCGGCAGAACGCTATCCTCATATTGAGCGCCATGTCTCTGTTCAGGCCTCTGCCACCAACGAAGAGGCGATACGTTTTTATCATCAAAACTTTGACGTGGCCCGGGTGGTTTTACCGCGCGTGCTCTCTATTCATCAGGTTAAGCAACTCGCACGCGTCACGCCAGTGCCGCTGGAAGTTTTTGCCTTTGGTAGCCTGTGCATCATGGCTGAAGGCCGCTGCTATCTCTCCTCGTATTTGACCGGTGAATCCCCTAATACCGTTGGCGCCTGCTCGCCTGCCCGCTTTGTTCGCTGGCAGCAAACCCCACAGGGGCTGGAATCTCGCCTGAATGAGGTACTGATTGACCGCTATCAGGACGGTGAAAACGCTGGCTACCCGACGCTGTGCAAAGGCCGCTATCTGGTTGACGGTGAGCGTTATCACGCGCTGGAAGAACCCACCAGCCTCAACACACTGGAACTGCTGCCGGAACTGCTGGCCGCTAATATTGCCTCGGTGAAGATTGAAGGTCGCCAGCGCAGCCCGGCCTACGTCAGTCAGGTGGCGAAAGTCTGGCGTCAGGCCATTGACCGCTGCATGGCAGATCCGCAGAACTACGCCCCGCAATCGGCCTGGATGGAGACGCTCGGCGCAATGTCTGAAGGCACCCAAACCACGCTTGGCGCGTATCACCGTAAATGGCAGTGAGATAACCATGAAATATTCATTAGGACCGGTGCTCTACTACTGGCCAAAAGAGACGCTGGAAGATTTTTATCAACAGGCCGCGACGAGCAGCGCCGATGTGATTTACCTTGGCGAAGCGGTATGCAGCAAGCGCCGTGCCACCAAAGCAGGCGACTGGCTGGAGATGGCGAAAAGCCTGGCCGGGAGCGGCAAACAGGTGGTGCTCTCTACGCTGGCGCTGGTACAAGCCTCATCTGAACTGGGTGAGTTGAAGCGCTACGTGGAGAACGGCGAGTTTCTGCTGGAGGCCAGCGATCTGGGCGTGGTGAATATGTGCGCCGAACGCAAGCTGCCGTTTGTCGCGGGCCATGCATTGAACTGCTATAACGCCGTGACCCTGCGCCTGCTGCTGAAACAGGGGATGACGCGCTGGTGCATGCCGGTAGAGCTGTCGCGTGACTGGCTGGTAAACCTCCTGAACCAGTGTGACGAGCTGGGTATTCGCAACCAGTTTGAAGTGGAAGTGTTGAGCTATGGCCATCTGCCGCTGGCGTACTCTGCCCGCTGCTTCACTGCCCGCTCTGAAGATCGCCCGAAAGACGAGTGCGAAACCTGCTGCATCAAGTACCCGAACGGGCGCAGCATGCTGTCGCAGGAGAATCAGCAGGTGTTTGTCCTGAACGGCATTCAGACCATGAGTGGTTATGTGTATAACCTTGGTAACGAGCTGGCGTCGATGGACGGACTGGTGGACATGGTGCGTCTGTCCCCGCTGGACACCAGCGTGTTTGCCATGCTGGATGCTTTTCGCGCCAATGAAAACGGCGCATCGCCGCTGCCGCTGACGGCAAACAGTGACTGTAACGGCTACTGGAAGCGGCTGGCCGGACTGGAGCTGCAGGCCTGAAAAGGCTCACTTTGTTAACAACGGTTATCATTATTTAATGCAGTATTAAAGATTGACCGTCGACAAAGTGAGCTGTTATGACTGACAAAACCCTTCCGTTTTCGGTGCTGGATCTGGCGCCGATCCCACAAGGCTCCTCGGCAAGAGAAGCCTTTTCGCACTCTCTCGATCTGGCTCAACTGGCCGAAAAGCGTGGCTATCACCGTTACTGGCTGGCGGAGCATCACAACATGGTCGGCATCGCCAGCGCTGCCACCTCGGTGCTGATTGGCTATCTGGCCGCGAACACCACTACCCTGCACCTGGGATCCGGTGGCGTGATGCTGCCAAACCATGCTCCTCTGGTGATCGCCGAGCAGTTTGGTACGCTGAATACCCTCTACCCGGGCCGTATTGATTTAGGCCTTGGCCGTGCGCCGGGCAGCGACCAGCCCACCATGCGCGCCCTGCGTCGCCATATGAGCGGTGACATCGACAATTTCCCGCGTGATGTGGCTGAACTGGTGGACTGGTTCGATGCGCGTGACCCGAACCCGCACGTGCGCCCGGTGCCGGGCTATGGCGAGAAGATCCCGGTATGGCTGTTAGGCTCAAGTCTTTATAGCGCGCAGCTTGCTGCACAGCTGGGGCTGCCCTTCGCGTTCGCCTCCCACTTCGCACCGGATATGCTGCATCAGGCGCTGCATCTCTACCGCACGAACTTCAAACCTTCTGAAAGGCTGGAGAAACCGTACGCGATGGTGTGTATCAACATCATTGCCGCCGACAGCAATCGCGATGCGGAATTCCTGTTTACCTCCATGCAGCAGGCGTTTGTGAAGCTGCGTCGCGGTGAGACCGGCCAGCTTCCACCGCCGGTGGAGAATATGCATCAGCTGTGGTCAGCTTCCGAGCAGTATGGTGTTCAACAGGCGCTGAGCATGTCGCTGGTGGGAGATAAAGCGAAGGTGCGTCACGGGCTTGAGGCGGTGCTGCGCGAAACGCAGGCTGATGAGATTATGGTTAACGGCCAGATTTTCGATCATCAGGCGCGTTTGCACTCGTTTGAGCTGGCGATGCAGGTGAAAGAGGAGTTGGTGGGGTAGTTTTTTTGCCCGGTGGCGCTTCGCTTACCGGGCCTATGGGATCGCGTAGGCCGGATAAGGCGTAGCCGCCATCCGGCACAAAAACTTACTGATATACCGGCAACAAATTAAAGCTCGACAGCACGTGGACCAGCGCGTTACCAACACCAAACACTAGGATCAGTGCAATCATCGGTTTACCGCCCCAGACGCGGAATTTCGGGCTACCGAAGCGCTGACGGGATTTACGCGCCAGCAGCGCCGGCACAATTGCCGCCCAGATGGTAGCCGCCAGACCGGCATAGCCAATGGCGTACAGGAAGCCGTTCGGCCACAGCAGACCGCCCACCATCGGTGGCAGGAAGGTCAGCAGTGCGGTTTTGAAGCGCCCCATCGCGGAGTCATCAAAGCCAAACAGGTCCGCCAGATAGTCAAACAGGCCGAGCGTCACGCCGAGGAAAGAGCTCGCAACCGCAAAGTTGGAGAATACCACCAGCAGCAGATCCAGACTGCGGCTGTTCAGTACACCGCTCAGCGCCTGCACCAGCACATCTATATTCCCGCCCTTCTGCGCAATGCCGATAAACTCAGGACGCGGGATGTTGCCCATCGTCCCCAGCAGCCAAATCACATACAGCCCCAGCGCCAGCAGCGTACCGTAAACCAGGCACTTGACGATTGTCCGCGGGTCTTTGCCGTAGTACTTCATCAGGCTCGGTACGTTGCCGTGGTAGCCAAACGACGCCAGACAGAACGGCAGGGTCATCAGCAGATACGGCGTGTACGACGTATCGGTTTCAGCCACGTTAAACAGTGTTGACGGGGTAACGTGCCCCAGCAGGCTACCGAAGGTCAGGAAGAAAGTGATGACCTTTGCGCCCAGAACGATGGCCGTCATCCGGCTCACCGCTTTGGTACTCATCCAGACGATAAACGCGACACCCAGCGCAAAGCACAACCCGGCCAGACGCGCCGGAACGTGCAGCGACATCTCCGAAAAGGTGTGATGCAGAATCGAGCCGCTTGCCGAGATGTACGCGTAGGTCAGGATGTAGAGCACAAACGCGATGGAAAGGCCGTTCACCAGGTTCCAGCCTTTACCCAGCAGATCTTTCGTGATGGTGTCGAAGCTGGAGCCAATGCGGTAGTTCAGGTTGGCTTCAAGGATCATCAGCCCTGAATGGAGCATACAGAACCAGGTGAAGACCAGCGCAGCCAGCGACCAGAAGAACCACGCACCGGACATGACCACTGGCAGGGAGAACATCCCGGCACCAATAATGGTTCCGCCGATGATCACCACGCCGCCAAGCAGCGAAGGTGACGTTTGGGTGGTGGTTAGTGTCGCCATACAGCCATATCTCCAGTCAAAAATGTGGTTTGCATTTTAATGTGCTGCACTGTACCAGTACAAGAGTACAAAGGGAATAAAAAAAGCCCCGATAGTCTTTATCGGGGCTGTATATATTACTTTACGTCAGAAACGAAAGGCTTACGCGTCACCGAAACGACGACGGCTGGTGCCTTCTTCACGACGTGGGCCACGGCTATCACGGCGTTCACCGGAGAAACGACGACCTTCACCACCGCGACCTTCGCTGCGACCGCCTTCACGACGCTCGCCACCGAAACCGCGACCACCGCCACGACGTTCGCCGCCACGGTCAGGACGTGGCTGTGCATCGCCCAGCAGCTGCATGTTCATCGGCTTGTTCAGGATGCGGGTGCGAGTAAAGTGCTGCAGTACTTCGCCCGGCATGCCTTTTGGCAGCTCGATGGTGGAGTGAGATGCGAACAGCTTGATGTTACCGATGTAACGGCTGCTGATGTCGCCTTCGTTCGCGATCGCGCCAACGATATGACGAACTTCAACACCATCATCACGGCCCACTTCAATGCGGTACAGTTCCATTTCGCCAGCGTCACGACGCTCACGACGTGGACGGTCTTCGCCACCACGCTCTGAACGGTCACCACGTGGGCCACGATCGTTACGGTCACCACGGCGTTCGAAGCGATCGTCACGATCGCGGAACTCACGACGAGGACGCATCGGTGCATCTGGTGGCACGATCAGGGTACGTTCGCCCTGTGCCATCTTCAGCAGTGCTGCAGCCAGCGTTTCGATATCCAGCTCTTCGCCTTCAGCGGTTGGCTGAATCTGCGCCAGCAGCGCACGGTACTGATCCAGATCGCTGCTTTCCAGCTGCTGCTGGACTTTCGCGGCGAATTTTTCCAGACGGCGTTTGCCCAGCAGTTCTGCGTTTGGCAGCTCCGCTTCCGGAATGGTCAGCTTCATGGTGCGTTCAATGTTACGCAGCAGACGACGCTCGCGGTTCTCAACGAACAGCAGGGCACGACCCGCACGACCTGCACGACCGGTACGGCCGATACGGTGAACGTAAGACTCAGAGTCCATTGGGATGTCGTAGTTTACAACCAGGCTGATACGCTCAACGTCCAGACCACGTGCTGCCACGTCGGTTGCAATCAGGATATCCAGACGACCGTCTTTCAGACGCTCCAGCGTCTGCTCACGCAGAGCCTGGTTCATGTCGCCATTCAGCGCTGCGCTGTTGTAGCCGTTACGCTCCAGGGCTTCAGCCACTTCCAGGGTCGCGTTTTTGGTACGAACGAAGATAATCGCCGCATCAAAATCTTCCGCTTCCAGGAAACGCACCAGCGCTTCGTTTTTGCGCATGCCGTACACAGACCAGTAGCTCTGGCTGATGTCCGGGCGAGTGGTAACGCTGGACTGAATGCGCACTTCCTGCGGCTCTTTCATGAAGCGGCGGGTAATGCGACGGATTGCTTCTGGCATGGTGGCAGAGAACAGAGCGGTCTGGTGACCTTCCGGGATCTGCGCCATGATGGTTTCTACGTCTTCGATGAAGCCCATACGCAGCATTTCGTCTGCTTCATCCAGTACCAGACCGCTCAGTTTAGAGAGATCCAGTGTACCGCGCTTCAGGTGATCCAGCAGACGGCCCGGCGTACCGACAACAATCTGTGGGCCCTGGCGCAGGGCGCGTAACTGCACGTCATAACGCTGGCCGCCGTACAGGGCTACCACGTTTACGCCGCGCATGTGTTTAGAGAATTCCGTCATCGCTTCCGCAACCTGAACCGCCAGTTCACGGGTTGGAGCCAGGACGAGGATCTGCGGTGCACGCAGGTCCGGATCAATGTTGTTCAGCAGCGGCAGCGAGAATGCTGCGGTTTTGCCGCTACCAGTCTGGGCCATGCCCAGCACGTCACGACCAGAGAGCAGATGTGGGATACATTCTGCCTGGATCGGAGATGGTTTTTCGTAACCGAGATCGTTAAGAGCTTCAAGGATAGGAGCCTTCAGGCCCAGATCTGCAAAAGTGGTTTCGAATTCAGCCATGTAGTACGAGTGCCTCAATGTCAATGGCGGCCAGTCTACTTAGCTCATCGTGAAAATGATCTGCAATTTTCATTGAAAAGTGTGAACCGGCTCAAATTAGGTGTATTGACGAACAACAACGCCCTCACCAGTGAAGGTGATGGCAATCAAAAAGATTACGGGCTGATGTTTATGTCGTCAGCTATTGCTGGTCCGATTCTGCCAGGTCATCTTGCTCCTGGCCCAAGAGCGATAATTCCAACAATGCATAACGGTGCTCAACGAAGTTGTGTACGTTGTTAGCAACCGCTAATTTGAACAGTGCCGTAGCGCTGTCCTTATCCCCCAGACTTAGGTAGTACTTACCTAAATAGAAGTTGGTTTCACTGAGATGCTCAGCGAGCGAGGTGTTATCCGTTGCGTCCGCCTTGAGGCG
Source organism: Enterobacter cloacae complex sp. 309I3 (assembly GCF_050031595.1). Classification (NCBI taxonomy): domain Bacteria; kingdom Pseudomonadati; phylum Pseudomonadota; class Gammaproteobacteria; order Enterobacterales; family Enterobacteriaceae; genus Enterobacter; species Enterobacter cloacae complex sp. 309I3. Next base: position 4,347,623 of record NZ_JBLGWI010000001.1, read on the forward strand.
TTCCATCAGCGTTGCTTCGCTAATGTTGCCCAGGTAGAACTCGACAATGTTCCATCCCCACTGTTCCTTGTCCGATTTGTCGAAGCGCTGTTTCAGTGCCTCTTTTGCCTGCTTCTCATCGAGCTTCTGCTCAACAATGTAAAGCCACAGGCTACGGAAAGGATCATTAGGATCGTCTTGATAAAACGCCAGCAGATCATCTTGCGCTAACTTATCACGACCGCCGTAATACAATGCGATACCGCGATTCAAGTGCGCGTAGTTGTAAGTTGGATCAAGCTCAAGTACAGAATCAAACGCTTCATAGGCAGCATCAAAATTGCCTGCCTGCGTTAAATAAATGCCTAAGTAATTGAATACTTCAGGCATATCAGGTCGGATAGCCAGCGCTTGTGAGAAATCATTTCGCGCTAATGCCCTCAGACCGAGACTATCATACAACACTCCGCGCTCATATAAAAGCTGTGCGCGTTCGTCATCGGTTAAAGCCCGACTGGCAAGAATTTGTTCCATGCGTGCCAGAATCACTTCCTGCTGCAAAGTCGGTTGCAATGGCACTGCGAGGACTTCGCTCTTACGCCAGGCAGAGTTGCTGCATCCTGCCAGCGTTAAAGCTGTCGCAACGAAACACCAGCGCAAAAAAGGCTTCATTTCCCACTCCCGAAGACAACTATTGGATGAACGTCCTGTCCCCCGGCGGCTTAACAAGGCGTCCTGCCTGATAATGGCCCTCCGCGATGCGGAGGGCAAATGGCAACCTTACTCGCCTTGCTGTTCTGCTGCCGGTGCTTCTGGCGCAGCAGCTGGCTGAGACTGCTCGGTTGCTTCTTTAATGCTCAGACGGATACGGCCCTGGCGGTCAACTTCCAGAACTTTAACCGGTACTTCCTGACCCATCTGCAGGTAATCGGTCACTTTCTCAACGCGCTTGTCAGCGATTTGAGAGATGTGTACCAGACCTTCTTTACCGCCACCGATGGCAACGAACGCGCCAAAGTCAACGATACGGGTCACTTTACCATTGTAGATACGGCCCACTTCGATTTCTGCAGTGATTTCTTCGATGCGACGAATCGCGAATTTCGCTTTTTCGCCGTCGGTCGCTGCGATCTTCACCGTACCGTCATCTTCGATTTCAATGGTGGTGCCGGTCTCTTCGGTTAGCGCACGGATCACGGAACCGCCCTTACCGATAACATCTTTGATCTTGTCTGGATTGATCTTGATGGTGTGAATACGCGGAGCGAATTCGGAGATATCACCGCGTGGCGCGTTGATAGCCTGTTCCATCACGCCCAGGATGTGCAGACGCGCACCTTTTGCCTGGTTCAGAGCAACCTGCATGATCTCTTTGGTGATGCCTTCAATTTTGATATCCATCTGCAGTGCAGAGATACCGTCGCGGGAACCCGCCACTTTGAAGTCCATATCGCCCAGGTGGTCTTCGTCGCCCAGAATGTCAGACAGAACAACAAAGTTGTCGCCCTCTTTCACCAGACCCATTGCGATACCCGCAACGGCGGCTTTGATTGGCACGCCTGCATCCATCAGCGCCAGAGAGGCACCACACACGGAAGCCATGGAAGAAGAACCGTTGGATTCGGTGATTTCAGAAACCACACGAACGGTGTACGGGAATTTGTCTGCGTCTGGCATCACTGCCAGCACGCCGCGCTTCGCCAGACGACCGTGACCAATTTCACGACGCTTAGGCGAACCCACCATACCGGTTTCCCCTACGGAGTACGGAGGGAAGTTATAGTGGAACAGGAAGCTGTCAGTGCGCTCGCCCATCAGCTCGTCGATGATCTGTGCGTCACGTGCAGTACCCAGGGTCGCGGTAACCAGCGCCTGCGTTTCGCCACGGGTGAACAGCGCAGAACCGTGAGTACGTGGCAGTACGCCAGTACGCACGTCCAGACCACGGATCATGTCTTTTTCACGGCCATCGATACGCGGCTCGCCAGCCAGTACGCGGCTACGAACAACGTTTTTCTCGATTGCGTGCAAAATTTCGCTCAGCTCGTTAGCGTCCAGCGTTTCGTCTTCAGCAACCAGCGTGGCGATGGTTTCGTCTTTGATCACGTCAACCTGAGCATAACGCTCCTGCTTGTCGGTGATACGGTACGCATCGCTCAGACGCGCTTCAGCCAGTGCAGCAACGCGTGCGTTCAGCGCGTCGTTAGCGGCTTCAGGCTGCCAGTCCCAACGTGGTTTACCGGCTTCTTTCACCAGCTCGTTGATGTTCTGGATAACAACCTGCTGTTGGTCGTGGCCGAAGACCACAGCGCCCAGCATCTGGTCTTCGCTCAGCAGCTCTGCTTCAGACTCAACCATCAGAACGGCGGCTTCCGTACCGGCAACAACCAGGTCCAGCTTACTTTCTTTCAGCTCTTCCTGAGTCGGGTTCAGCACGTACTGGTCGTTGATGTAACCAACGCGCGCGGCACCGATAGGACCATTGAATGGAATACCGGACAGAGACAGCGCAGCGGAGGCACCGATCATCGCAACGATATCCGGGTTAACCTGTGGGTTAACGGAAACCACGGTCGCGATAACCTGCACTTCGTTTACAAAGCCTTCCGGGAACAGCGGACGAACCGGGCGGTCAATCAGACGCGCGATCAGGGTTTCGCCTTCGCTTGGACGGCCTTCACGACGGAAGAAGCCACCCGGGATTTTACCGGCAGCGTAAGTACGCTCCTGGTAGTTAACGGTCAGTGGGAAGAAGTCCTGACCTGGTTTAGCTTTTTTCTGGCCAACAACGGTCACGAATACCGCGGTGTCATCCATGCTTACCATAACGGCAGCAGTAGCCTGACGTGCCATCATGCCGGTTTCCAGCGTGACGGTATGCTGACCATACTGGAATTTACGAACGATCGGATTCAGCAAAATTCTGTCCTTTCTTAAATGTTTGACAGCACACCACCGGTGTGCTGACGATTTAACCCGACCTTCTTCGCATCCTCGCGACTAATGACAACCAACACCCCCATGGGTGAAGCCTCTCATTAGCCGCGCGAACCTCTGCAAGGAAGATCATTTATAGCAACAATACAATAGTTTCCAGTGAATTGCTGCGGTCCGGTTGAAAAAAGGGGCCATCAGGCCCCCTTTTCTGAAACTCGCAAGACTTAGCGACGCAGACCCAGACGCTCGATCAGCGCGGAGTAACGTGCAACATCTTTACGTTTCAGGTAGTCGAGCAGTTTACGACGCTGAGAAACCATACGCAGCAGACCACGACGGCTGTGGTGATCTTTTTTGTGCTCTGCAAAGTGACCCTGCAGGTGGTTAATCTGTGCAGTCAGCAGTGCAACCTGAACTTCGGTAGAACCGCTGTCGTTAGTACCACGACCAAACTCAGAAACGATTTTAGCTTTAGCTTCAACGCTTAGAGACATTTTCAAACTCCAAAGTATAAAGAATGTAAGGATGCCGATCTCTAATTCAGCGATCCCCGTATACGCCCCACAAAATTGTTAAACAATTTGCCGGACGTTAAGCCGCGATATTCTACTCGCCTCACCGGTTTACCGCAAGGTGAGCTGATATCGCCGTCAGCCTTCGACCGGGTATTCCACCACCAGACGGCGGGGCGCAACGCGTCCTTCACCGTCCATTTCACCCATGCCGATAAACTTACCGTCATCCCCTTCGGTCACGCGTACCAGGCCTTCCAGCGGTGCATTCGTGGTCCGAACCGGGTTTCCGTTCTTAAAGTAAACGGACGATGTTAAAGGAAGATTAACAACCGGGAAGTCTGCCGCCGGGCTGTCCATCGGCATCAGCAGCGGGTCAAGCAAATCTGCCGCGGCAACACCCTGCGCTTGCGCCTGTTCAACCAGCGCGTGCAGATGCTCAAGGGTCACCATCCGCTCAACCGGATATTTACTGACGGCCAGGCGACGCAGGTAGATAACATGCGCACCGCAGCCCAGCTTCTCGCCGAGGTCGTCGATAATGGTGCGAATATAGGTGCCTTTCGAACAGTGCACTTCCAGCTCCAGTTCGTTACCCTCGTGGCGAATAAAGAGCAGTTCATACACGGTGATCGGTCGGGCTTCACGCGGCACTTCAATACCCTGGCGCGCATATTCGTAGAGCTTTTTACCCTGATATTTCAGTGCAGAATACATCGACGGCACCTGCAGCGTATCGCCACGGAAGCTCTCCAGCGCCGCATCCAGTTGCTCTGCGCTAAACGTCACAGGACGCTCTTCCACCACCTGACCATCGGCATCGGAGGTGTCCGTGCGCTGGCCCAGCCTGGCGATAACGCGATAACGCTTATCGGAATCCAGCAGGTACTGAGAAAACTTTGTTGCCTCCCCCAGGCAGATGGGCAGCATGCCCGTCGCCAGGGGGTCCAGCGCGCCTGTATGGCCCGCACGGTTGGCATTATAAATACGCTTCACTTTTTGCAGCACGTCGTTGCTGGATGCGCCCTGGGGTTTATCCAGCAGCAGCACACCATGCACGTCGCGGCCACGACGACGAGGACGACTCATCAGTCCTCCTTGCTGTCGTCCGCCGGGTTAACACGACGTTCGTCGTCATGTTTCACCACGCTGGTCACCAGGTTGGACATACGCATACCTTCGACCAGGGAGTTGTCGTAGAAGAAGGTCAGCTCAGGCACGATACGCAGACGCATCGCTTTGCCGAGCAGAGAGCGGATGAAACCAGAGGCTTCCTGCAACGCTTTAATGCCATTTTTCACTGCTGCTTCGTCCTGATCGTTCAGGAACGTCACGAACACTTTGGCATACGCGAGGTCACGGGACATCTCCACGCCGGACACGGTGGTCATCATGCCCACACGCGGATCTTTAATTTCGCGTTGCAGAATGAGCGCGATCTCTTTCTGCATTTCCTGCGCTACGCGCTGCGGGCGACCAAATTCTTTCGCCATAATAAATTCTCCAGACAAAAAAGGGGCTAAAGCCCCTTTTTAAAATTATTGCCGGGTGGCACGAGGCGATCCCGGCCGACATATGGACCTATCCCAACAGGATTAGTCGATGCTGCGTTGGATCTCGATGATTTCGAACACTTCGATCATATCGCCAACGCGAACGTCGTTGTAGTTCTTCACGCCGATACCACATTCCATGCCGTTACGGACTTCGTTAACGTCATCTTTGAAGCGGCGCAGAGATTCCAGCTCGCCTTCGTAGATAACCACGTTGTCACGCAGTACGCGGATTGGGTTGTGACGCTTGATGGTACCTTCGGTAACCATACAGCCCGCGATCGCACCGAATTTCGGCGATTTGAACACATCGCGCACTTCGGCCAGACCGATGATCTGCTGTTTCAGCTCTGGAGACAGCATACCGCTCATCGCTGCTTTCACTTCGTCGATCAGGTTATAGATGACGGAGTAGTAACGCAGATCCAGGCTTTCTGCTTCGATCACGCGGCGAGCAGACGCGTCAGCACGCACGTTGAAGCCAACCAGAATGGCGTTAGAGGCAGCCGCCAGGGTTGCGTCGGTTTCGGTGATACCACCTACGCCAGAACCGATGATCTTCACTTTAACTTCGTCAGTAGACAGTTTCAGCAAGGAGTCGGAGATCGCTTCCACAGAACCCTGAACGTCAGCTTTCAGTACGACGTTCACTTCGTGAACTTCGCCTTCAGCCATGTTCGCGAACATGTTCTCGAGTTTAGATTTCTGCTGACGAGCCAGTTTAACTTCACGGAATTTGCCCTGACGGTACAGTGCAACTTCACGCGCTTTCTTCTCGTCACGCACAACGGTCACTTCGTCACCGGCAGCCGGCACACCGGACAGACCGAGGATTTCCACTGGAATGGACGGACCTGCTTCCAGCACTTCCTGACCCAGTTCGTTACGCATCGCACGAACACGACCGTATTCGAAACCACACAGGACGATATCGCCTTTATGCAGTGTACCTTCGCGAACCAGAACGGTAGCCACCGGGCCACGGCCTTTATCCAGGAAGGATTCGATAACCGCGCCGCTCGCCATACCGTTACGGATCGCTTTCAGCTCCAGAACTTCAGCCTGCAGCAGGATCGCGTCCAGCAGCTCGTCGATACCAGTACCTGCTTTCGCAGATACGTGTACGAACTGGCTTTCACCGCCCCACTCTTCTGGCAGGATGCCGTACTGGGACAGTTCGTTTTTAACACGATCTGGATCCGCTTCTGGCTTATCGATCTTGTTCACTGCAACCACAACCGGCACACCCGCCGCTTTCGCGTGCTGGATAGCTTCGATGGTCTGTGGCATGACGCCATCGTCTGCAGCAACAACCAGAACAACGATATCTGTCGCCTGAGCACCACGAGCACGCATTGAGGTAAACGCGGCGTGGCCTGGGGTATCCAGGAAGGTGATCATACCGTTGTCGGTTTCTACGTGATATGCACCGATGTGCTGGGTAATACCACCCGCTTCACCGGAGGCTACTTTCGTAGAACGAATGTAGTCGAGCAGAGAGGTTTTACCGTGGTCAACGTGACCCATGATGGTCACAACTGGCGCACGCGGTTCTGCCGCAGCACCGGTATCACGGTCGCTCATTACTGCTTCTTCCAGCTCGTTTTCACGACGCAGGATAACTTTGTGTCCCATCTCTTCGGCAACCAGCTGTGCGGTTTCCTGGTCGATCACCTGGTTGATGGTCGCCATTGCGCCCAGTTTCATCATCGCTTTGATGACCTGAGAGCCTTTAACCGCCATTTTGTTCGCCAGATCGCCAACGGTGATGGTTTCGCCGATCACAACGTCACGGTTAACGGCCTGAGCAGGCTTCTGGAAGCCCTGCTGCAGGGAAGAACCTTTACGCTGTTTGCCGCCTTTACCGCCACGCACGGCTGCACGCGCTTCTTCACGGTCAGCTTTAGACTCGGCGTGTTTGTTGCCTTTTTTCGCCGGACGCGCTGCTTTCGCATTGCGACCACGGCCACGGCCGCCTTCTACTTCACGGTCGTTATCATCTTCAGCCTGACGCGCGTGCTGAGAAGTGGTCACGTGATAGTCGCTGGTATCTTCAGACTGCTCAGCGGTATCAATACCGTTCTTCTCGTTTTCTTCTGCCATACGGCGCGCTTCTTCAGCCACACGACGCGCTTCTTCTTCAAGCTTGCGGCGTGCTTCTTCTTCGGCTTTACGCTTCAGTTCGGCAGCTTCATTTTCACGACGGGCTTTTTCAGCCTGGGCGGTTTTGGTCATTTCGTCTGTCTGTTGATTGCTCACTTTGTCTTTTTCCGCAGCTTCACGCTTCACTTTTTCACTTGCGTCGCGTTTCGCTTTTTCTGCGGCCTCACGTTCAGCTTTTAATTCTGCCTCACGTTTGGCAGTTGCTTCTGCCTCACGCTGAGCTTGTTCTTCCGCTTCACGCTGTGCCTGCTCTTCCGCGGCAAGGCGCTCTGCCTCTTGCGGATCACGTTTTACAAAGGTGCGCGTCTTGCGGACTTCAATTTGTACCGATTTACTTTTGCCACCGGTACCTGGAATATTCAACGTGCTGCGCGTTTTGCGCTGCAGCGTCAGCTTGTCAGGCGCAGAGCCGTGTTCACGGTTGAGGTGCGCTAACAAGGTTTGTTTTTCGTTTGCCGTCACTGAGTCATCAGCGGTCTTCGGGATCCCTGCATCAGCAAATTGCTGTACCAGGCGGTCCACGGAGGTCTGAATCTCAGCAGCCAGCGATTTTACAGTTACATCAGTCATGCTGTTCCTTCCTGCTACAGTTTATTACGCTTCGTCGCCGAACCAGCAAATATTACGTGCGGCCATGATGAGTTCGCCGGCTTTCTCGTCGGTTAAACCTTCGATATCAGCCAGGTCATCAACGCCTTGCTCAGCGAGATCTTCCAGCGTACAAACACCACGGGCAGCCAGCTTGAACGCAATCGCACGATCAAGACCTTCCAGATTCAGCAGGTCATCAGCCGGCTTTTTATCGCCAAGGCTTTCTTCCTGAGCCAGTGCCAGGGTGGTCAGTGCGTTTTTAGCGCGTTCACGCAGGGCTTCAACGGTTGGTTCATCCAGACCGTCAATTTCCAGCAGCTCTTTCATTGGCACATAGGCCAGTTCTTCCAGCGTAGAGAAACCTTCTTCTACCAGAACCGTGGCGAACTCTTCGTCAATGTCCAGGTATTTCGTGAAGGTATCGATCGCCGCATGGGCTTCAGCCTGATGCTTGGCCTGCAGGTCATCAACGGTCATCACGTTGAGTTCCCAGCCGCTCAGCTGTGACGCCAGGCGTACGTTCTGACCGTTACGGCCGATTGCCTGCGCCAGGTTACCCGCTTCAACAGCGATATCCATGGTGTGTTTGTCTTCGTCAACAACGATAGACGCCACATCCGCCGGAGCCATTGCGTTGATCACGAACTGCGCCGGGTTGTCATCCCACAGAACGATATCGATACGTTCGCCGCCCAGCTCGGTAGAGACCGCCTGAACACGCGCACCACGCATACCGACGCAAGCACCGACCGGGTCGATACGCTTGTCGTTGGTTTTCACCGCAATTTTCGCACGGGAGCCCGGATCGCGAGCCGCCGCTTTAATTTCGATAACTTCTTCGCCGATTTCCGGCACTTCGATACGGAACAGTTCAACCAGCATTTCTGGTTTAGAACGGGTCACGAACAGCTGTGCACCACGCGCTTCAGGGCGAACGGCATACAGCACACCACGGATACGGTCGCCAGGGCGGAAGTTTTCACGCGGCAGCATGTCTTCACGGAGAATCACAGCTTCAGCGTTGCCCGGCATCCCTTCGGATTTGATCTCCAGAGAGATGTTGTCGCGGTTCACTTTCTTCACCACGCCAGTGATGATTTCGCCTTCCTGATCGCGGAACTGATCGACAACCAGCGCACGCTCGGCTTCGCGAACTTTCTGCACGATAACCTGTTTTGCGGTCTGGGTGGTGATACGGTCGAAGGTCACAGATTCAATCTGATCTTCAACATAGTCACCAACGTTCAGGCTTTCGTCTTCAAAACGCGCTGCTTCCAGGGTGATCTCTTTAGTTGGCTGGGTCACTTCTTCAACGATTACCCAACGACGGAATGTATCGAAGTCACCGCTTTTACGATCGATTTCTACGCGAACATCGATCTCTTGTTCGTATTTTTTCTTGGTTGCTGTAGCCAGTGCACTTTCCAGCGCTTCGAAAATCTTTTCACGCGGCAGTGATTTCTCGTTGGAGACGGCTTCAACAACAGCCAAAATTTCTTTGTTCATCGCGGGCTTTTCACCTCAATCCAGACTGTTAAAAGTGGGGAACCAGGTTCGCCTTCTGGATATTACTCAGCGCGAACACTTCATCTTTGCCTTCGACTGTTACCGTGATCATTTCACCATCAACGGCTTTGATAATTCCCTGCCATTTACGGCGGTTCTGTACGGCCATACGCAGAACGAGAGCCACTTCTTCACCGGTAAAGCGCACATAGTGCTCGGCCGTGAACATCGGGCGATCGAGGCCAGGTGAGGAAACTTCCAGGTTGTACGCAACGGTAATTGGGTCTTCAACATCAAGAACCGCACTCACCTGGTGGCTAACATCAGCACAATCATCAACATTGATGCCATCTTCACTATCAATATAGATGCGCAGCGTCGATGTGCGGCCGCGAACGAATTCGATGCCGACCAGTTCGTAGCCCAGTGCTTCGACCGGTGCAGTAATCATCTCTGTTAATTTTTGCTCTAATGTGGACAAGCCCACCCCCAAGACATAAAAAAAGGGCGTAAAGCCCAGTTATTCTGTAGTCAGATAACAAAAAACCCCGATAAATCGGGGCTTTAGATAACTGAACCCTATAGCCACAACTGTGGCCTGGAGCACTCTCCGAAAGAATTTTTTCAAATCCAGCTACGAAGGCTCTGAGTCTTCACAGTATATTTGAAAAATGACTTTATGGGAAAGTGGTTGCGGGGGCCGGATTTGAACCGACGACCTTCGGGTTATGAGCCCGACGAGCTACCAGGCTGCTCCACCCCGCGCCTGAAACGTGGCAAATTCTACGCGTTTTGGACAGAATTTGCAAATAATGCTGGGATTTGGTACCGAAGACGGGACGTAAAACCGGCGTTTAGTATATTGATAGTGAGCCCCATCTGTCAACTCAGTTTCCGCCAGGGAATACGGAGGGAAATTTTTACAAAAAACGCACGAGTCTCTTCCGGTCATCGACAAAAGATGATTAAATGAATACTCACTTATTTTGCATAAACATGCATCGAGAGCGAAAGCGGTCTCTAATCAGTCAATCACGCAGGGTTTTATTTTATGACGACGATTCTCAAGCATCTTCCGGTAGGACAACGTATTGGCATCGCTTTTTCAGGCGGCCTGGATACCAGCGCTGCACTGCTGTGGATGCGCCAAAAGGGAGCGGTTCCGTATGCATATACTGCGAACCTGGGTCAGCCGGATGAGGACGACTATGATGCCATTCCTCGTCGTGCTAAAGAGTATGGCGCAGAGAACGCACGTCTGATTGATTGTCGTAAGCAGCTGGTCGCCGAAGGTATTGCCGCTATCCAGTGTGGCGCGTTCCATAATACCACCGGCGGTCTGACCTATTTCAACACCACCCCACTGGGCCGTGCCGTGACCGGCACCATGCTGGTTGCCGCCATGAAAGAAGATGGCGTGAACATCTGGGGTGACGGCAGTACTTATAAAGGTAACGATATTGAACGTTTCTATCGTTATGGCCTGCTGACCAACGCCGAGCTGCAGATTTACAAACCGTGGCTGGACACCGATTTTATCGATGAGCTGGGCGGCCGTCATGAAATGTCTGAATTTATGATCGCCTGCGGCTTCGACTATAAAATGTCCGTCGAAAAAGCCTACTCCACTGACTCCAACATGCTGGGCGCAACGCACGAAGCAAAAGATCTGGAGTTCCTGAACTCCAGCGTGAAAATCGTTAACCCAATCATGGGCGTGAAATTCTGGGATGAAAGCGTCAAAATCCCGGCAGAAGAAGTGACCGTGCGTTTCGAGCGTGGCCACCCGGTTGCTCTGAACGGCAAGACCTTCTCTGATGATGTGGAACTGATGCTGGAAGCGAACCGCATCGGCGGTCGTCACGGCCTGGGTATGAGCGATCAGATCGAAAACCGTATCATCGAAGCGAAAAGCCGTGGCATCTATGAAGCCCCGGGGATGGCGCTGCTGCATATTGCCTATGAGCGTCTGCTGACCGGCATTCACAACGAAGATACCATCGAGCAGTATCACTCCCATGGCCGTCAGTTGGGTAGACTGCTGTATCAGGGCCGCTGGTTCGATCCACAGGCACTGATGCTGCGTGATGCCCTGCAGCGTTGGGTGGCAAGCGCTATCACTGGCGAAGTCACTCTGGAACTGCGTCGCGGGAATGACTACTCCATTCTGAACACTGTGTCTGACAACCTGACCTACAAAGCAGAACGTCTGACCATGGAAAAAGGTGAATCCGTATTCTCGCCTGATGACCGTATCGGTCAACTGACCATGCGTAATCTGGATATCACTGATACCCGTGAGAAGCTGTTCAACTACGTTGAGAATGGCCTGCTGTCAGCCAGTTCCGGTAACGGCCTGCCGCAGGTTGAAAACCTGGAGCACAGCGATAAGAAGTAATCGAGAGAAGACATCCAAAAGGCGCCCAACAGGCGCCTTTTTTATAGCCTTCGTAGGCCCGGTAAGCGCAGCGCCACCGGGCAATGGCGGGTGGCGCTGCGCTTACCCGCCCTACAAAAGATCAGATCCACAGAATACAGACGAAAAAAAAGACGTCTTTCGACGTCTTTTTTCTGGAATATTGGTACCGAGGATGGGACTCGAACCCACAAGCCCGTTAGGGCACTACCACCTCAAGGTAGCGTGTCTACCAATTCCACCACCTCGGTACGGAATACTTACTGCGGGATATCGCTGGTTGGCTTAGCCGGTGCAGCTGGCTGAGTCTGCTCAGTTTTCGCTGGCGCGCTCAGGTTTTCCCACTCGCTTCCTTTGCTGGTCTTGTTGCTGTTGATATTGCCAAGCACAAGGCTGATGATGAAGAACAGCGTAGCCAGAATCGCTGTGGTACGGGTCATGAAGTTCGCAGAACCACTTGAACCGAACAGCGTACCGGAAGCGCCTGCTCCGAAGGAGGCTCCCATATCAGCACCTTTACCTTGCTGCAGCATAATCAGCGCTACGAGAGCGATGGCTACAATAAGGAAAATAACTAAAAGAGCTTCGTACATAATCAACCTGTTCCTTGCGGATTTGCCGCATACCAATGCTTCGACCAATTAGCAGGATTTTTGTTTCCCACTGAAGCGGGTGTGAATACTAACCAAAGCGAATGACCTTCGCAAGGGCAATTTTGACGCATTGTATCAACTGCAGAAAAAAACAGCAAAAAGCCACAAAATGCTTAAAACTAAGGCGGCAAGCGCCGCCTTTTTAAACACTTATTGTGAAAAGTTATGCAGCTTTTACAGCATCTGCAATACGGTGCGCAAATTCAGTCACCTGCGCTTCGTCTTCGCCTTCCACCATCACGCGGATCAGCGGTTCAGTACCTGACTTACGCAGCAGGACACGCCCACGGTTGCCAAGCGCAGCTTCAACGTCTGCCATCACCGCTTTGACGTTATCATTTTCCAGCGGATCGCCTTTGCCTGCGGTGAAGCGCACGTTCACAAGGATCTGCGGGAACATTTTCATGCCGCTGCACAGATCGTGCAGGCTCATATGGTTACGTGCCATCGCGGCAACAACCTGAAGCGCTGCCACAATGCCGTCACCGGTGGTGGTTTTGTCGAGCAGGATCACATGGCCGGAGTTTTCAGCGCCAATGCGCCAGCCTTTCTCCTGCAGTTTTTCCAGCACGTAGCGGTCACCCACCTTCGCTCGAACAAACGGGATCCCCAGCTGTTTCAATGCCAGCTCCAGACCCATGTTGCTCATCAGCGTGCCAACCGCACCGCCGCGCAGCTGTCCCTGACGCAGACCTTCACGCGCAATAATGTAGAGGATCTGGTCGCCATCGACCTTGTTCCCTTCGTGGTCAACCATGATCACACGGTCGCCGTCGCCGTCCAGGGCAATACCCAGGTCCGCTTTTTCTGCCAGCACGCGTGCCTGCAGGGCACGAACGTCCGTCGCACCAACCTGTTCGTTAATGTTCAGACCATCAGGCTCACAGCCAATGGTGATCACCTTCGCCCCCAGCTCGCGGAAAACATTCGGCGCAATGTGATACGTCGCACCGTTTGCACAGTCCACCACAATTTTGAGGTGAGCCAGGCTTAGCTCGTTCGGGAAGGTGCCTTTGCAGAATTCAATGTAACGGCCAGCCGCATCGACAATACGGTTTGCTTTGCCCAGCTCAGCGGAATCAACACAGGTGATCTCTTTTTCCATTTCGGCTTCGATCGCCTCTTCCACATCATCCGGCAGCTTGGTGCCATCAATGGAGAAGAACTTGATACCGTTATCATAGAACGGGTTATGTGAGGCTGAAATCACGATGCCGGCTTCCGCGCGGAAGGTACGCGTCAGATAGGCGACAGCAGGTGTTGGCATTGGGCCAGTAAAGGATGCTGAAAGCCCGGCAGCGGCGAGACCGGCTTCCAGTGCGGACTCCAGCATATAGCCGGAAATGCGGGTGTCTTTGCCAATGATGATCTTACGCGAGCCATGACGCGCCAGAACCTTGCCAGCAGCCCAACCAAGCTTAAGCACAAAATCAGGGGTGATTGGAGCATCGCCTACGCGCCCACGGATACCATCGGTACCAAAATATTTACGATTACTCATAGCGTTTCTTTTCCTTCGCTGCCAGTGTGGCTTCCACCACACGCATGGCTTCTACTGTTTCTTTAACATCATGGACACGGATAATATGCGCGCCTTGCATTGCTGCAATCACCGCGCAGGCCAGACTGCCGCTCAGGCGCTCACTCGGCCCGACATTCAGCAACTGCCCAATCATCGACTTTCTCGACATGCCAACCAGCAACGGCAGGCCGAAATGATGAAACTCTGACAGGCGCGCAAGCAACGCATAATTGTGGGAGAGATTTTTACCGAAACCGAACCCCGGGTCGAGCAGCAATTTCTCTTTTGCGATACCTGCACGCTCACAGCGTGCAATATGCTCAATAAAGAAGCGATTCACATCTGCAAAGACATCCTCATACTTAGGCGCATCCTGCATCGTTTTCGGTTTTCCCTGCATATGCATCAGACAAACCGGCAGCCCGGTTTCCGCAGCCGCTTCAATCGCCCCCGGCTCGGTCAGAGAGCGGATATCATTGATGATGTGAGCACCCACTCGCGCCACTTCACGAATCACCTCTGGCTTAGACGTGTCCACGGATATCCACACCTCAAAACGTTGTGCGATGGCTTCAACCACCGGGACCACACGCGCCAGCTCTTCCTCCACTGAAACCTCTGCCGCCCCCGGACGCGTCGACTCACCGCCAACGTCAATGATGGTTGCCCCCGCGTTGATCATCAGATTGGCGTGCTTAACCGCCTCAATAAGCGTGTTATGCGTACCGCCATCTGAGAAGGAGTCAGGGGTAACATTCAGGATACCCATCACATGCGGATGTGAGAGATCGAGATGCGAGTCCTGGGCGAAAAGTTTCATGGCTAAATCCCTGGTATTAATGTGGTTAAACAGAAAAGAAAAACCCCGGAGCAAGCTCCAGGGTTTGAGGTACAGACACACTCGCCAACAGCAGTGACTTACTTGTCGCCCAACTGTTCTGACATGGTGTTACCCGGGTTCGGCGTACGCGGTTCATCAACCGGACGCGGCGCACGCGGGGTGCCATTGTTGTCAGAATTGTTGGAAGCGCCTGGGTCTTCCCAGCCTGCTGGCGGACGCACTTCGCGGCGAGCCATCAGGTCGTCAATCTGCGGAGCATCGATAGTCTCATATTTCATGAGCGCATCTTTCATCGAATGCAGGATGTCCATATTGTCGTTCAGGATCTGACGTGCGCGACCGTAGTTACGTTCAATCAGCGCTTTCACTTCCTGGTCGATGATACGAGCCGTTTCATCAGACATATGTTTCGCTTTCGCCACAGAACGGCCCAGGAATACTTCGCCCTCTTCCTCTGCATAGAGCAGTGGACCGAGTTTGTCGGAGAAGCCCCACTGAGTCACCATGTTACGCGCCAGGTTTGTCGCCACTTTAATATCGTTGGACGCACCGGTAGAAACATGTTCCGGACCGTAGATAATCTCTTCCGCCAGACGACCGCCGTACAGGGTTGAAATCTGGCTTTCCAGCTTCTGACGGCTGGCGCTGATCGCGTCGCCTTCAGGCAGGAAGAAGGTTACACCCAGCGCACGACCGCGCGGAATGATCGTCACTTTATGCACCGGATCGTGTTCCGGCACCAGGCGACCGATAATCGCGTGGCCCGCTTCGTGGTATGCTGTGGACTCTTTTTGCGCTTCCGTCATCACCATGGAGCGACGTTCCGCACCCATCATGATTTTGTCTTTCGCTTTTTCGAATTCCACCATCGACACTACACGTTTGTTACCGCGAGCGGCAAACAGTGCAGCTTCGTTGACCAGGTTAGCCAGGTCCGCACCGGAGAAGCCCGGAGTACCGCGCGCAATGATTGCCGCGTCGATATCTGGCGCCAGCGGTACGCGACGCATGTGCACTTTCAGAATCTGTTCACGACCACGAACATCCGGCAGACCGACCACAACCTGACGGTCGAAACGGCCTGGACGCAGCAGCGCAGGGTCAAGAACGTCCGGACGGTTAGTTGCCGCGATAACGATAATACCCTCGTTACCTTCGAAGCCGTCCATCTCAACCAGCATCTGGTTCAGGGTCTGCTCACGTTCATCGTGACCACCGCCCAGACCAGCGCCACGCTGGCGGCCCACGGCGTCGATTTCATCGATGAAGATAATGCACGGTGCTGCCTTTTTAGCCTGCTCGAACATGTCACGCACACGAGATGCACCGACACCCACGAACATTTCTACGAAGTCAGAACCTGAAATAGTAAAGAACGGTACCTTCGCTTCACCCGCGATGGCTTTCGCCAGCAGGGTCTTACCGGTACCCGGAGGGCCGACCATCAGGACGCCTTTCGGGATCTTACCGCCCAGCTTCTGGAAACGGCTCGGCTCGCGCAGGTATTCAACCAGTTCACCCACCTCTTCTTTTGCTTCGTCACAACCGGCGACGTCTGCAAACGTGGTTTTGATCTGATCTTCCGTCAACATACGCGCCTTGCTCTTACCGAACGACATGGCACCTTTGCCACCGCCGCCCTGCATCTGGCGCATAAAGAAGATCCAGACGCCGATAAGAAGCAGCATCGGGAACCAGGAGATGAAGATAGAAGCCAGCAGGCTCGGTTCTTCTGGCGGCTCACCTACCACCTTGACGTTTTTAGTCAGAAGGTTATCAAGCAGCTTAGGATCGTTCACCGGGATGTAAGTCGTGTAACGGTTACTATCTTTCTTGGTAACGTTGATCTCACGTCCGTTGATACGCGCTTCGCGAACCTGGTCCTGATTGACCTCCTGCAGGAAGGTAGAATAATCCACCTTGCGGCCATTCGACTCGCTGGGCCCAAAGCTCTGGAATACTGACATCAGCACAACGGCAATGACCAGCCAGAGTATTAGGTTTTTCGCCATGTCACTCAAGGGATTAACCTCATATTACAACTGTGTTAAAAACAGCGTCAGGATACTCTATATCCAGTGTCATTCAAACTTTCGTCTGAAATCTACCGGTTATCATTTTCGCCCGGTCGCTACAATATACACTTCACGGGAACGGGCCCGGGAAGAGTCCGGCTTACGAACTTTAACCTTCGCAAACAGGGAGCGAATTTCCTTAAGATACTCCTCGAAACCTTCGCCCTGAAACACCTTCACAACAAAACTACCACCAGGCGCTAGTACATCACGACACATTTCTAACGCTAGCTCCACCAGATACATGGCGCGGGGGATATCCACCGCCGGTGTTCCACACATATTTGGTGCCATATCCGACATGACAACCTGGACCTTACTGTCACCAACACGATCAAGTAACGCTTTCAGCACTAATTCATCACGAAAGTCGCCCTGAAGGAAGTCGACACCAACGATGGGATCCATTGGTAAAAGATCGCATGCGATGATGCGGCCCGTGCCGCCAATCTGCGTTACCGCATACTGCGACCATCCGCCAGGTGCCGCACCGAGGTCAACCACCGTCATCCCCGGCTTAAAAAGTTTGTCACTTTGCTGTATTTCATCAAGTTTAAACCAGGCACGGGAACGCAACCCCTTTTTCTGTGCCTGTTGAACATATTTATCGCTAAAGTGTTCCTGAAGCCAGCGGCTGGAGCTGGCAGAACGCTTTTTACCTGTCATTTAACATTTCCGTCCTGGTTCATCGTTGCTTGCCTGTGACGTAAATTTCTACGCAGCTATTTGGCGATATAAGGGAGATGGCGGTAGAATGAACCGTTTTCAATCCCAACGTAAGCAAAAATATACGATGAATCTGAGTACTAAACAAAAACAGCACCTTAAAGGTCTGGCACATCCGCTCAAGCCTGTAGTCATGCTTGGCAACAATGGTTTGACCGAAGGGGTGCTTGCCGAGATTGAACAAGCGCTGGAACACCACGAGCTGATCAAGGTGAAAATTGCCTCTGAAGACAGAGACACGAAGAACTTGATCGTGGAAGCCATCGTGCGCGAAACCGGTGCCTGTAACGTGCAGGTCATCGGTAAAACGCTGGTGCTCTATCGCCCAACTAAAGAGCGTAAAATCTCGCTGCCACGCTAAGGATATCCTGAATTAAACACATTTTCTGTGTAAAACGAGGGATTTCTGTCAGCAGGTGAGCAAAATGCCATGCTCCTTGAGTTGATAAAAGGCCGCTATGCGGCCTTTTTCCTTTCTTTACAATGTATCAACATCTTCGTGGAGAGGCGAATTACAGGTACTCAACCTTAATAATTTCGTATTCCACTTCGCCACCCGGGGTACGGATGGTCACGACATCGTCCTGCTCTTTGCCAATCAGGCCGCGAGCAATCGGTGAGTTCACTGAAATCAGGTTCTGTTTGAAGTCTGCTTCATCGTCACCCACGATGCGGTAAGTCTGCTCTTCGTCAGTGTCCAGGTTCAGCACGCTAACGGTTGAACCAAAGATCACACGCCCATTGTTTGGCATTTTGGTGATATCGATAACCTGCGCATTGGACAGCTTAGCTTCGATATCTTTAATACGCCCTTCACAGAAACCCTGCTGCTCACGCGCCGCGTGGTATTCAGCGTTCTCTTTCAGGTCGCCATGCTCACGCGCTTCCGCGATAGCGGCGATGATTTCAGGGCGACGAACAGATTTCAGGAAATCCAGCTCTTCGCGCAGTTTTTCGGCACCACGTAAGGTCATCGGAATAGCTTGCATTTGTTATACCTCTTAAACATTCCTGTTGGGAGCAGTGTTCCCTGCCCCGGCCCTCATGAGCGGGCCAGAAGCAAAAAGAAAACCGACCCGGGAGCAACGCCCCAGGTCAGCAGCAATTTTCAATTTGATACGTATTTTACCGCGAAGTTCACTATGGGTCATCGTTTACTTTGCAGTGCCATGCACCGTAGTATGACGGTTTGTTTTCGGGTTGTTAGCGCGAGATTATGCGATTTTCCAGATTTATCATCGGATTGACTACCAGTATAACGTTCAGCGTTCAGGCCGCGAATGTTGATGAATACATTAATCAGCTCCCTGCCGGGGCCAACCTTGCTCTGATGGTGCAGAAGGTCGGCGCGCAGGCACCTGAGATTGACTACCACAGTCAACAAATGGCGCTGCCTGCCAGTACTCAGAAGGTGATCACTGCGCTCGCTGCCCTGCTTCAGCTTGGTCCTGACTTCCGTTTTACCACGACTCTTGAGACCAGGGGAGAGGTTAAAGACGGTGAGCTGAAAGGCGATCTTATTGCCCGTTTTGGCGGTGACCCCACCTTCAAACGTCAGGATATCCGCAACATGGTGGCGGTGCTGAAAAAATCTGGCGTGCAGAAGATCGATGGTAACGTGTTGATCGACACCTCCATCTTTGCCAGCCACGATAAAGCGCCGGGCTGGCCGTGGAACGACATGACGCAGTGCTTTAGCGCACCGCCATCGGCAGCGATTGTTGATCGTAACTGCTTCTCGATTTCGCTTTACAGCGCGCCAAAACCGGACGATTTAGCGTTTATTCGCGTGGCGTCTTACTACCCGGTCACCATGTTTAGCCAGGTCCGAACGCTGGCAAAAGGCTCCCCGGATGCGCAATATTGCGAACTGGATGTGGTGCCCGGCGACCTTAACCGCTTCACGCTTACCGGGTGCCTGACGCAACGCGCCGATCCCCTCCCGCTGGCCTTCGCCATCCAGGATGGTGCAAGCTACGCGGGCGCAATTCTCAAGGACGAACTGAAACAGGCTGGGATCACCTATACCGGTACCCTGCTCCGCCAGACGCAGGTTAATCAACCCGGCACGGTTATCGCCAGCAAACAGTCTGCACCGTTGCACGATTTGCTAAGGATCATGCTGAAGAAGTCTGACAATATGATCGCCGACACCGTGTTCCGCATGATTGGTCACGCGCGTTTTGGCGTTCCGGGAACCTGGCGTGCGGGTTCCGACGCTGTGCGTCAGATCCTTCGTCAGCAGGCGGGGATCGATCTGGGCAACACCATCGCTGTCGATGGTTCCGGGTTATCACGTCACAATTTGATCTCCCCGGCAACCATGATGCAAGTGCTTCAGTACATTGCACAACATGACACTGAGCTAAACTTTATTTCGATGCTGCCACTTGCCGGGCATGACGGTTCACTTCAGTACCGGGCCGGTCTTCACGCTGCCGGTGTGGACGGTAAGGTATCAGCCAAAACAGGTTCACTGCAGGGTGTTTACAACCTTGCAGGCTTCATCACCACCGCCAGCGGGCAGCGTCTGGCATTCGTGCAGTATCTTTCCGGCTATGCCGTCGAACCGGCCGACCAGCGCAATCGCCGTATCCCGCTGGTGCGCTTCGAAAGCAGGCTTTATAAGGACATCTACCAGAATAACTAGCGATGAAACTACTTATAGTTGAAGACGATCTGTTATTACAGGAAGGGCTGGCGCTGGCGCTGTCCAATGAAGGCTATGCCCTCGACTGCGCCGCCACGGCGGCAGAGGCGGATGCCCTGATCCAGAGCGGTGAATATAGTCTGGTGATCCTCGATCTGGGCCTCCCGGATAAAGACGGGGCCACGTTGTTAAGCCAGTGGCGGCGTCGCGGTGTCGACAACCCGGTGTTGATCCTGACGGCGCGCGATGCCATCGAAGATCGTATCAACGGCCTGGATTCCGGCGCGGATGATTATCTGGTGAAGCCGTTTGCCCTTGCAGAGCTACAGGCGCGCGTGCGGGCGTTAATTCGCCGCTATCAGGGGCACAGTGATAACTTACTGACCGACGGTGATATTACCCTGAATCTGCAAACTCAGCAGGTGCTGTGCCAGTCTCTGCCTGTTGAGGTCACACCGAAAGAGTTCGCCCTGCTTACGCGTCTGATCATGCGTAGCGGGCAGACGGTACACCGTGAAACCCTCCAGCAGGATATCTACTCCTGGCAGGACGATCCGGGGTCAAATACCCTTGAAGTCCACATTCACAATTTGCGACGCAAACTTGGCAAAGACCGGAT
Source organism: Enterobacter cloacae complex sp. 309I3 (assembly GCF_050031595.1). Lineage (NCBI taxonomy): Bacteria > Pseudomonadati > Pseudomonadota > Gammaproteobacteria > Enterobacterales > Enterobacteriaceae > Enterobacter > Enterobacter cloacae complex sp. 309I3. The sequence continues at coordinate 4,368,366 of NZ_JBLGWI010000001.1, forward strand.
AAAAACCGTTCGTGGCGTGGGTTATCGTCTGGAGAGACAGAAATGAACAGTATGCGTCGGCGATTAATGGTTTTGCTGGCGGTGATCCTGTTATTTTTCCAGTTGATAAGCGTGATTTGGCTGTGGCATGAAAGCCGCGAACAGATTGGCTTTCTGGTCAATGAAACGCTGTCTGCAAAGGCACGTAACAACCATGTCGAAAAAGAGATCCGCGAAGCGATTGCCTCGCTGCTGGTCCCTTCCCTGGTGATGGTCGGTTTTACCCTGCTCTTCTCCTTCTGGGCAGTCACCTGGATAACTCGCCCGCTGAATCAATTGCGGGCCAGTCTGGCGAATCGTTCGGCGGACAACCTCACTCCGCTGCCCATGTACTCAGATATGGAAGAGATTGGCGCCGTCACAACCTCTCTGAACCAATTGCTCGCCAGGCTTGATCACACCATACAACAGGAAAGGCTCTTTACCGCCGATGCCGCGCATGAACTGCGAACCCCACTCGCCGGGATCAGGTTGCATCTGGAACTGATGGCACAGTCAGGTTCGCCACAGGCTTCAGCATTAATCAGCCGTATCGATCAACTCATGCATACCATTGAACAGCTGCTGATGCTGGCGCGGGCCGGGCAGGCAATGGCGAGCGGCCACTACGAGACGGTAAACTGGACAGACAATATCATCACCCCGCTTGGCCTTGAGCATGAAGCCAAAGAACATACGGTGATATGGCCGGCCAAAAGTCCGCTAACGGTGCAGGGGGATGCGGTGCTTCTGCGACTCATGCTGCGTAACCTGCTGGAGAATGCCGGGCGCTATAGCCCCGCAGGGACCACTATCACAGTGACATTGACCGCACAGGACGGCGGTACGCGGGTTAGTGTTATCGATCAGGGTCCCGGTATTGATGAAGCACACCGGCAGTCAATTACCGAGCCGTTCCGTCGTCTCGATCAGCGCTACGGTGGCAGTGGCCTGGGTCTGAGCATCGTGCAACGCATTGTGCAGCTTCACCACGGAAAGCTGACGCTGGAGAATGCCGCAGAAGGCGGTCTCATTGCCAGCTGCTGGCTGCCTTCAACGTTAGAATAAAAAAAGCCCCTGTATCAACAGGGGCCTTATCGGGTCATTAGTGCTTGTAGATGAACTCGACGCCTTCTTCGTCGTCTTCATCCCAGTCGTCGTCCCAGTCGTCTTCCTCTTCCGCTTCCAGCTCTTCAAGCTGTTGACGGTGGTAGTCATCCCACATGAATTCGACTTTTTCAGGCTGCTTCGCTTCTTCCGCCTGAACAACCGGGTTCTCGATGATAAAGGTCATCACATCCCAGCAGAGATCTTTCACGCCAACCTGGCTTGCCGCAGAGATCAGGTAGTATTTATCTTCCCACCCCATCGCTTCAGCAATGGCTTTCGCTTTTGCTTCCGCTTCGGCTTTATCCATCAGGTCAATCTTGTTAAAGACCAGCCAGCGCGGTTTGTTCGCCAGTTTCTCGCTGTATTTCTCCAGCTCGCCGACGATGATACGGGCATTTTCTACCGGATCGGACCCGTCGATCGGATCGATATCGATAAGGTGCAACAGTACACGGCAGCGCTCAAGGTGTTTCAGGAAGCGGATACCCAGACCGGCACCTTCCGCTGCGCCTTCAATCAGACCCGGGATATCGGCAACCACAAAGCTCTTCTCGTTATCCATACGGACAACGCCCAGGCTTGGCACCAGCGTGGTAAACGGATAGTCCGCCACTTTTGGCTTAGCGGCAGAGACGGCGCGAATAAACGTGGATTTACCAGCGTTTGGCATTCCCAGCATCCCCACATCGGCCAGCAGCATCAGCTCCAGCTGCAGGTCGCGCTTATCGCCCGGCGTACCCATTGTTTTCTGACGCGGCGTACGGTTGACGGAAGATTTGAAACGGCTGTTGCCCAGACCGTGCCACCCCCCTTTTGCAACCATCAGACGCTGACCGTGTTTGGTCATGTCGCCCATGGTCTCACCTGTACCCTGATCGATCACACGCGTACCCACCGGTACTTTGATGGTGACGTCTTTACCACGTTTACCGGTACAGTCACGGCTCTGGCCGTTCTGGCCACGCTCAGCGCGGAAAGATTTTTCGAAACGGTAGTCGATCAGCGTGTTGAGGTTCTCATCCGCCTCCAGCCATACGTCACCGCCGTCGCCGCCGTCGCCGCCGTCAGGGCCACCACGAGGAATATATTTTTCACGGCGGAAGCTTACGCAACCGTTGCCGCCATCACCTGCCACGACCAGGATCGTCGCTTCATCAACAAACTTCATTTTACTCTCCGTAAATCATTCGCCTGAGCGGGGACCGCTTCATTTTTGCGCCAACGCCCCCAGAGACGATGACCAATGGCGGAATACATCGCGCCCGCAACCACGACAAACGCACCGAGATAACCCAACAGGTTGAGCATCGGTCTGACGAAGACATCGGGCCAGGCCATTGATAACAAATCTGAAAATAACAGCGTAAACAGCGGAGTGAGCGTAATCAATGCGCTCACCTGTGCTGCCTGCCAGCGCGCCATTGCTTCGGCCAGCGCGCCATAACCGACCAGCGTATTCAGCCCACAAAATATGAGGCACGCCAGTTGCCAGTCGCTAAGCTGGGTGATCACCCCCGGCTTCGCTAACGGCAATAATGCTATTGTACACAAAGTGTACAGCAAAAAGAGGATCTGCTGTGAGGCAAGACGACGCAATAACACCTTTTGCGCGACGCCATAGCTCACCCAAACCGTTGCTGCCCCCACACCGAAGATTACACCCCAGGTGTAATCGGTCAGGCGGGTAAAAATCTCTATCAGGCTGGTATTGAAGAACATTACCAGGCCACATAGCAGCATGCTCGCCCCGACGATCTGCGTACCGCGCATCTTCTCCTTGAGGATAACGACGCTGGCAACCATCATGCCGACCGGTGAAAGTTGACCAATCACTTGCGACGCCGTCGGGCTGAGATATTGCAGGGAAGAACTGAACAGAATGAAGTTGCCAAACAGTCCCCCCGTCGCGATAGCCAGTAATACCAGCCAGCGCGGTTTACGGAAGAGACGCAGGGGCGGAAGCTTGCCTTTAACAGCAAGGATGGCACCCAGGCCGATACTTGCCATCAGAAAGCGATAAAACACCACCGTAGGCGGTTCCATCACTTCCAGTACCTGCTTCATTGCAATTGGCAGCGCACCCCAGCACATTGCGGTTGTGAGCGCCAAAAGAATTCCAATGCCGGCCTGCTGCTTCATGCCCGTTTTCCCTACAGAAAAAATTACCGGGTTTCCAATGTAAAAAGCCCCGCAACAGGTTGCGGGGCTTTAATCCGTTACCGGACCGAGAAAACCTTACTCAGCAACGATGCTGATGTATTTACGGTTGTTCGGGCCTTTAACTTCAAATTTCACTTTACCGTCTGCTTTAGCAAACAGAGTGTGGTCACGACCGCAACCTACGTTGTTGCCAGCGTGGAATTTGGTACCACGTTGACGAACGATGATGCTACCCGCCAGAACGGATTCGCCACCGAAACGCTTAACGCCCAGGCGTTTAGCTTCTGAATCGCGACCGTTACGTGTGGAGCCGCCAGCCTTTTTATGTGCCATTTAAATCTCTCCTCAGGTCTTAGGCGCTGATGCCAGTAATTTTCACATCAGTGAACCACTGACGGTGGCCCTGCTGCTTACGGTAGTGTTTACGACGACGAAACTTAACGATTTTAACTTTCTCGCCACGACCGTGAGCAACAACTTCAGCTTTGATAACGCCGCCATCAACGAAAGGAACGCCGATTTTGACTTCTTCACCGTTTGCGATCATCAGAACTTCTGCGAACTCAACAGATTCGCCAGTTGCGATGTCCAGCTTTTCCAGGCGAACGGTCTGACCTTCGCTTACTCGGTGTTGTTTACCACCACTTTGGAAAACCGCGTACATATAAACTCCGCTTCCGCGCACATCCTCGTATGAATCAGAGTGCGCTATAAATATTCACAATAGGGCGCGAATATTACGCAAAACGCGAGCCTTTGACAAGTGCTACCATCAATACATGAAGAAAAAAAACACAACACGTACGGTAGCGTTTATCTGAGCCGTTTTTTCAGTACAATCAGCAATACTATTGATAAACCGAAACCCTTCGTTACCCCATTAAAGATGGGATAAACAGGATAAAAAGCCCGGCTTTTGCGATGAATTTAGAAAAAATCAACGAGTTAACCGCGCAAGATATGGCGGGTGTGAATGCAGCAATCCTGGAACAACTCAACTCTGATGTTCAGCTAATCAATCAGTTGGGCTATTACATCGTCAGCGGCGGCGGTAAACGTATTCGCCCGATGATTGCCATACTGGCCGCCAGAGCAGTGGGTTATCAGGGAAAGGCTCATGTCACTATCGCAGCACTGATCGAATTTATTCACACTGCGACGCTTCTGCATGATGATGTTGTGGATGAATCAGACATGCGTCGTGGCAAAGCCACGGCAAACGCCGCCTTCGGCAACGCAGCCAGCGTTCTGGTCGGTGATTTTATCTATACCCGTGCCTTCCAGATGATGACCAGCCTCGGCTCTCTGAAAGTGCTGGAAGTGATGTCTGAAGCCGTTAACGTGATCGCGGAAGGCGAAGTGCTGCAGCTGATGAACGTCAACGATCCTGACATCACCGAAGAAAATTACATGCGCGTAATCTACAGCAAAACCGCGCGCCTGTTTGAAGCCGCGGCGCAATGTTCCGGCATTCTGGCTGGCTGTACTGCTGCGCAGGAAAAAGGGCTGCAGGACTACGGCCGTTATCTGGGGACCGCATTCCAGCTGATTGACGATTTGCTGGACTACAGTGCTGATGGCGAAACGCTCGGCAAAAACGTCGGCGATGACCTCAACGAAGGTAAACCGACCCTGCCGCTGCTCCATGCCATGCACAACGGATCCGCTGACCAGGCGAAAATGATCCGTGAAGCGATTGAGCAGGGAAATGGTCGCCATCTACTGGAACCGGTACTGGAAACAATGGCCATCTGCGGCTCGCTGGAGTGGACGCGTCAGCGCGCTGAAGAAGAGGCGGATAAAGCCATCGCGGCACTGCAGGTCATTCCAGACAGCCCATGGCGCGATGCGTTAATCGGCCTTGCCCACATCGCCGTACAGCGCGATCGTTAACCTCTCGCTTCTCCCCGCGGCCTTCGCGGGGAGATTTCAATAAGTTCTTATAAATTCCATATTCGCGTAAAATCATCGGCTTACAGACCGCATGAATAAAGCCATGTCTTATTCTGAATATTCCTTCAAGTAACGCGAACTTTTTAGAGCCTGTGTTCAAAATGAGTATAGTAACCCCGTCGTTTCGGTAGAAATGACGTGGGTGATTACGAACACAAGGACAGCTTTATGGATATGAAATTTATCGACTGGCACTCAGCAGATATTATTGCTGCGCTGCGCAAAAAAGGAACATCGCTCGCCGCTGAATCACGTCGCAATGGATTGAGCTCATCAACGCTGGCAAATGCCCTGACTCGCCCCTGGCCAAAGGGTGAATTGATTATTGCATCGGCGCTGGAGACGCACCCGTGGGTCATTTGGCCCTCGCGTTACCACGATCCCATTACCCATGAGTTTATTGACAGAACACGCATGATTCGCCAGAAAAAAACCAGGAAAGAGCAACCGGTCTGACGCGCTTTTTTTGACAGGAACAGCAACCCCCCGGCCATCTCTGGCAGGGGGCTGCCGGAACGATTACTCGCCCTTCACACGCTCGATATTGGCACCCAGCGCGCGCAGTTTGTCTTCAATACGCTCGTAACCACGATCGATGTGGTAGATACGATCCACAACCGTCGTTCCTTCCGCGATACAACCCGCTAATACCAGGCTCGCAGACGCACGCAGATCGGTTGCCATAACCTGCGCACCGGAGAGCTTCTCAACACCGTGGCAAATCACCGTGTTACTTTCGATCTCTGCATGTGCGCCCATACGGATCAGTTCCGGTACGTGCATAAAGCGGTTCTCGAAGATAGTCTCGGTGATCACACCGGTACCTTCCGCCACCAGGTTCAGCAGCGTGAACTGAGCCTGCATATCGGTCGGGAATGCCGGATGCGGTGCCGTGCGAACGGTTACCGCTTTTGGACGTTTACCGTGCATATCAAGGCTGATCCAGTCTTCACCGGTTTCGATATCCGCCCCCGCTTCACGCAGCTTCGCCAGCACCGCATCCAGGGTGTCAGGCTGCGCATTACGGCAAACAATCTTGCCGCCAGAAATGGCCGCAGCCACCAGGAAAGTCCCGGTTTCAATACGGTCTGGCAGAACGCGATACACACCGCCACCCAGACGCTCCACGCCTTCAATGGTGATGCGATCGGTACCCTGGCCAGAGATTTTTGCACCCAGCGCCACGAGGAAGTTGGCGGTATCCACAATTTCCGGCTCGCGCGCGGCGTTTTCGATAATGGTGGTACCTTCTGCCAGCGTTGCCGCGGACATAATGGTGACGGTTGCGCCAACGCTCACTTTATCCATGACAATGTGCGCGCCTTTCAGGCGGCCATTTACGGACGCTTTAACGTAACCTTCTTCCAGTTTGATCTCCGCGCCCAGCTTCTCCAGACCGAAGATATGCAGGTCAACAGGACGCGCGCCAATGGCGCAACCACCAGGCAGTGACACCTGGCCCTGACCAAAACGCGCTACCAGCGGGCCAAGCGCCCAGATGGATGCACGCATGGTTTTCACCAGGTCGTACGGTGCTGAGAAGTTGTTCACGTTGCTGGCATCGATCCAGACGGAGCCATTACGCTCGACTTTCGTCCCCAACTGGGTGAGCAGCTTCATGGTGGTGTCGATATCTTTCAGCTTCGGTACGTTCTGAATTTCTACCGGCTCTTCCGCGAGCAGCGCAGCAAAGAGGATCGGCAGCGCGGCGTTTTTCGCGCCAGAAATTGTGACTTCGCCCTGGAGGCGCGTCGGCCCCTGTACACGAAATTTATCCATGGTGTGCTCTCTTATAAATTCAACCGTGCTGCGGGCGCATCGCCCTCAGCTCAAAAACCGTTTAGTTTGCGATCGCGTGCCCACTCTTGCGGGGTGAACGCTTTAATCGACAGGGCGTGGATGCGGTTATCCGCAATATATTCCATCAGCGGCGCGTACACAGCCTGCTGTTTCTTCACACGGCTCATACCGTCGAACATCTCACCCACAGCAATAACCTGGAAGTGACTGCCATCGCCTGTGACGTGGGCTTCCTGAAGGGAGAGTGCATTCATCAGCACTGTCTGGATTTCATGATTTTCCATGGGTTCTTAATCATCTGATAGTGAAAACAAGCCCAACATCTTAGAGCAAAGTGGCGTCGTCTTAAACAAGCAAAAAGCCCCGACGATGAAACTGTCAGGGCTTTCAGAAGTAACGCACTGAAAATATTAATGCGGCAGTACGTCCTGAGGAAGATTGTAGAGCTGCGCCAGGGTGACGACATTATCGCTGGCCCCGTGAAGCGTCACAGTTGCCCCCTGCTTTTTCCCCACGGCAATGAGGTGGGCAAGCAGCGCCACCCCAGCCGTATCTACCCGCGTGACACCGCTCAAATCGATCAGCGTAACGCCCTGCATGGCGTCATGGCGTTTATCCCATAACGGGTTGAGCAGATCCTGATCGAGTTCACCGGACAGCTTTAATGTTTCGCCCTCACGCGACCAGCTCAGTTGCTGCGACATTACTTCTTCTCATCCAGGGTGATTTTCTGGCGAGAGATAGACTGCAGCTGGGCGGTCAGGCCATCAATGCCTTTAGTACGCAGCAGGTCGCTCCACTCATTCTGTTTAGTCGTGATCATGCTCACCCCTTCGGCGATCATGTCATACGCCTGCCAGTTGCCGGTCTGGCTGTTTTTTCGCCACTGGAAATCCAGGCGAACCGGTGGACGACCGTTAGGATCGATGATCGTGACGCGAATAGGCACTATGGTGGCATCACCCAGCGGCTGTTCCGGTGCAATCTGGTAGGTCTGGCCGTGGTACATCGCCAGCGCCTGGCCGTAAGCCTGTTTCAGGTATTCACGGAAGGCAGCAAAGTAGGCTTCACGCTGCGCAGGGGTAGCGTCTTTGTAATAACGCCCCAGCACCAACGCACCGGCATATTTGATCTGCACATACGGCAGCAGCTCCTGATCGACCACGTCACGCAGATAATCAGGATTAGAACGAATTTTAGGCTGTTCGTTTTTAAGACGATCGAAGGTTTTCTTCGCGGCTTCGTCCATCAGTTTGTACGGGTTGCTCTGATCCGCGGCGTGTGCTGCCGTGAGAGGGGCAATAACCAGCATGGCAACCATTAACAGTCGTTTAAACATGAATGACTTCTCCTGATATTAATTCGTCGTGCCAGGTGTCGGTGCGACGTTGGTATGATCTTCAGTCTGCGCAGGGGCAGCATCGGACTTTTTATCATCTCCCTTACTGTTGTAAAGGAACTGACCAATCATGTCCTCCAGCACCATCGCGGACTTGGTATCCTGGATCACGCTACCGTCTTTAAGGATAGTCGTTCCAAGCTCAGGATCTTCAAAGCCAACGTTCAGTGCCAGATATTGTTCGCCCAGCAGGCCGGAGGTGCGGATAGAAAGCGAGCTGGTATCCGGGATATGGTTGTAACGCTCTTCAATATCCATCGCCACGCGCGGCAGATAGGTTTTTTCATCAAGCGTAATGTCAGCCACACGGCCAATAACCACACCGCCAATACGCACAGGAGAGCGCGCCTTCAGCCCTCCGATATTGTCGAAAGTGGCATAGATGCGATAAGTCGGTTCGGTACGCACTGAGGTGATATCCGCCGCTCTCAGGCAGATAAACAGTGCGGCAAGCAGTGCCAGCAACAGGAACACGCCGACCCAAATTTCATTTTTTCTCGTTTGCATGAACTCAATTCCCAAACATCAGTGCGGTGAGCACAAAATCCAGACCCAGTACGGCCAGCGACGAATGTACGACAGTACGTGTAGTTGCACGGCTAATGCCCGCCGACGTCGGGATGGCATCGTAACCATTAAATAACGCAATCCAGGTGACCGTAATGGCAAATACCACGCTTTTAATCAAACAGTTAACCAGATCCATTCGCAGATCGATGGCGTCCTGCATGGCAGACCAGAAGAAACCGGCATCAATCCCTTTCCAGTGAACGCCCACCAGCGAACCGCCCCAGATACCGACGGCCACAAACAGGATAGTCAGCAACGGTAAGGAGATAACCCCTGCCCAGAAACGGGGTGAGATAACACGCCGCAACGGATCGACCGCCATCATTTCCATACTGGAAAGCTGCTCGGTGGCACGCATCAGACCAATCTCTGCGGTGAGTGCCGACCCCGCGCGTCCGGCAAACAGCAGTGCCGCCACCACCGGCCCCAGTTCACGCAGCAGCGAAAGCGCCACCAGCATGCCGAGGCTGGTTTCCGCGCTGTAGGTCGTCAGCACAAGGTAGCCCTGCAGCCCCAGCACCATGCCGATAAACAGACCGGACACAATGATGATGAGCATCGACAGCACGCCGACGTTATAGAGTTGCCGTACCAGTAAAGGCGCGTGCTTGCGGAACTCCGGCTTGCCGACCAGCGCGTTGAACAACATCAATCCGGCGCGCCCGAACGTCCTGATGGTTTTTATGCCACGGTGTCCAAGAGCGGCCAACGCATTTAACAGCATGAGTGGCTTAACTCCCTATTCCCAATAAATCGTCACGATAGTCGCCCGCAGGGTAGCGGAACGGCACAGGCCCATCCGCAATACCGTCGAGGAACTGCCGTACTCGCGGATCGCAGTTTTCCTGCAACGCCTGGGCGCTGCCGTGCGCGACGATCCTTTTGTCTGCCACAATGTAGGCATAGTCGGCAATACTCAACACTTCCGGCACATCGTGAGACACCACAATGCAGGTGACGCCGAGCGCGCTGTTCAATTCAGAGATGAGCTTCACCAGCACGCCCATCGTAATTGGATCCTGTCCGACAAACGGTTCGTCGAACATGATTAAATCGGGTTCCAGCGCAATGGCTCTCGCCAGCGCGGCGCGACGCGCCATGCCACCAGACAGCTCTGACGGCATCAGCTTTGCGGCGCCACGCAGCCCTACCGCCTCCAGCTTCATCATTACCGTGCTTTTCAGCAGCTCTGGCGGAAGCTGCGTATGCTCGCGCAGCGGATAGGCGACATTATCAAAGACGTTCATGTCGGTGAACAAGGCCCCCGACTGAAAGAGCATGCTCATCCGCTTGCGCACAGTATACAGGCGCGACCGCGACATCTCCGGTACGTTTTCGCCGTCGAAGAGGATTTCACCGCTATCGGGTGGGATCTGCCCACCGATAAGTCGCAGCAGGGTCGTTTTACCGATCCCGGACGGTCCCATGATGGCTGTGATTTTGCCACGCGGCACGGTCAACGAAATATCATCAAATATCAATCTGTTGCCGCGAGAAAAGCTCACCCCACGGACATCGACTAAATTCGCCATCGTTTGGCTCATTTACGGTTCCTTTCTTACCCTGCTTCATGCGAAGCGTGAAGCTTAAATCAGCCCTAAACCCCACATTTTTACAGAATATTAGCCGTAGAGGTTAGCGAAAGCTGGCATTTGTTTTACTTTTCCGGCGCATAAAGTCAAAATTAGGAATTCGTTACGTCTTAGGCTGTATGCAGCGCTAACAATTCCCGCGCGGTGGACCGGCGAGTATACCTGAAGAAAGGACTTTTGATGCTTTTAGCAACAGCACTGTTAATAATTGGTTTACTTTTGGTGGTCTACAGTGCTGACCGTTTGGTGTTTGCTGCATCGATCCTGTGCCGCCTCACTGGCGTCCCCCCTGTTGTCATCGGGATGACCGTGGTCAGTGTTGGAACCTCCCTGCCTGAAATCATCGTCTCTGTGACGGCATCGCTGCATGGTCAGATAGACCTTGCTGTTGGCACCGCGATTGGCTCTAACATCGTCAATATTCTGCTTATTCTGGGCCTGGCCGCGCTGCTCCATCCATTTCGCGTGCATTCTGATGTTCTGCGCCGGGAATTGCCGCTAATGTTGATCGTAAGCCTGTTGGCAGGATGCGTATTTTACGATGGCGCTCTGAGCTACAGTGACGGCATTTTCTTGCTGGCGCTGGCGGTCATCTGGCTGCTCTATAGTGTTAACATTGCCCGCCTGGCGGAAAAACAGGGTCAGGACAGCCTGACACGTGAGCAGGTCGCCGAGCTACCGCGTGAAGGTACGCTGCCTGTTGCACTGCTCTGGCTGGGTGTCGCGTTGATCATTATGCCCATGGCAACACGGATGGTCGTGGATAACGCGACGGTACTGGCGAATTATTTCGCCATGAGCGAACTGACCATTGGCCTGACCGTGATCGCCATCGGCACCAGCCTGCCGGAGCTGGCCACGGCCATTGCCGGGGCACGTAAAGGTGAAGATGACATCGCCATCGGCAATATTATCGGCTCGAACATCTTCAATATTGCCATCGTCATGGGCCTGCCAGCCCTGATAACGCCCGGGCCGTTTAACCCGCTGGCCTTCTCACGTGATTACGGGGTGATGTTGCTGGTAAGCGTTATCTTTGCCCTGCTCTGCTGGCGGCGGCAACGACAGATCGGCAAAGGCGCAGGCGCGCTGCTGACGGGTGGATTTATCGTATGGATGGCGATGCTGTACTGGCTTTCGCCTCTTCTCTCTGGGTAAACGGAAACGCATTATGTCGCAAATAGAATTGCAGCCGGGTTTTGACTTTCAGAAAGCAGGCAAAGACGTTCTGGAGATTGAACGTGAAGGTCTGGCGCAGTTAGATCAGTACATTAATCAGGATTTTAGTCTGGCCTGTGAGAAGATGTTCTACTGTGCCGGTAAAGTCGTGGTAATGGGGATGGGCAAGTCCGGCCACATTGGCCGCAAAATGGCGGCCACTTTCGCCAGCACCGGCACCTCCTCCTTCTTTGTACATCCAGGAGAAGCGGCACACGGCGATCTGGGCATGGTGACGCCGCAGGATGTCGTCATTGCGCTGTCAAACTCCGGGGAGTCCAACGAGATCCTGGCACTGATACCGGTTCTGAAGCGACTGCAGGTCCCGCTCATTTGCATGACCAGCCGCCCGGAAAGCAGCATGGCACGTGCGGCGGATATTCACCTGTGCGTAAAAGTGCCGAAAGAGGCCTGCCCACTGGGTCTCGCGCCAACATCCAGCACCACCGCGGCGCTGGTGATGGGCGACGCGCTTGCCGTTGCGCTCCTTGAAGCCCGCGGTTTTACCCCTGAAGATTTCGCGCTTTCCCATCCTGGCGGTGCGCTGGGTCGGAAACTGCTGCTGCGGGTTAACGATATTATGCATACTGGCGATGAAATCCCTCACGTCAGTAAAGAGGCCTCCCTGCGTGATGCGCTGCTGGAAATCACCCGTAAAAACCTGGGCATGACGGTGGTGTGTGACGATCTGATGAAGATCGAAGGGATTTTCACCGACGGTGACCTGCGTCGCGTGTTCGACATGGGCGTGGATGTTCGCACGCTGGGTATTGTCGATGTGATGACGCCCGGCGGGATTCGCGTTCGCCCGGGCACGCTGGCGGTGGATGTACTGAACCTGATGCAGTCCCGACATATCACCTCAGTGATGGTTGCCGATGGCGACCAATTGCTGGGTGTGGTACATATGCATGATCTGCTGCGCGCAGGCGTAGTGTAATGAAGGATAAGACAATGAGTAATGCGGGTGCATCCCTTGCAACCTGTTATGGTCCGGTCAGTGCCCACGTGATGGCAAAGGCAGAAAACATTCGCCTGCTGATTCTGGATGTGGACGGCGTACTGTCCGATGGCCTGATTTACATGGGCAATAATGGTGAAGAGCTGAAAGCGTTCAACGTTCGCGATGGCTACGGTATTCGTTGTGCGCTCACATCGGGTATCGAGGTTGCCATCATCACCGGGCGAAAAGCTAAACTGGTAGAAGATCGCTGTGAAACGTTGGGCATTACCCATCTGTATCAGGGACAGTCCGATAAGATGGCTGCTTTCAATGATTTACTGGGTAAACTGTCTATCGCGCCAGAACATGTGGCCTATGTCGGGGACGACCTGATTGACTGGCCGGTAATGGCTGAGATTGGCCTGAGTGTCGCGGTTGCGGATGCGCATCCGCTGCTGATCCCGCGGGCTGATTATGTTACCCACATCAACGGTGGCCGTGGTGCCGTACGTGAAGTCTGCGATCTGCTTCTGCTGGCGCAGGGCAAGCTTGATGAGGCCAAAGGGCAATCGATATGAGTAAAACCAGACGTTGGGTTATCATTCTGCTTTCGCTTGTCGCACTGATACTGATTGGCGTGAACCTTGCCGATCGTGACGATACGCAAACGGAAGTGATCAACAATAACGATCCAACCTATAAAAGCGATCACAGTGATACCGTAGTCTATAGCCCGGAAGGTGCGCTGAACTATCGCCTGATTGCCCAGCACGTTGAATATTTTTCAGATGACGGTATTTCGTGGTTTACCCAGCCGGTCATGACGACGTTTGATAAGGACAAAGTGCCGACGTGGTCGATTAAGTCCGACCGGGCAAAACTGACGAATGACCGTATGCTTTATCTTTATGGCCATGTTGAAGTCAACGCCCTGACCGCTGACTCACAACTGCGCAAAATTACGACAGATAATGCCCAGATCAACCTGGTTACTCAGGATGTGACGTCGCAGGATCTGGTCACTCTGTACGGCACAACATTTAATTCCAGCGGTTTAAGAATGCGCGGGAACTTACGCAGCAAAAACGCCGAGCTGATTGAAAAGGTTAGAACCTCCTATGAAATTCAAAACAAACAAACTCAGCCTTAAAGTAATTATCGCCAGCGCGATGCTGGCGGCCAGTCTTCCCGCGCTTGCTGTTACTGGCGATACCGAACAGCCGATCCATATCGAGTCCGATACGCAGTCTCTTGATATGCAGGGTAATGTCGTTACCTTTACCGGCAACGTGGTCATGACCCAGGGCACCATCAAGATTAACGCCGATAAGGTGGTCGTTACCCGTCCAGGTGGCGAACAGGGCAAAGAGATCATTGATGGCTACGGCAACCCAGCCACGTTCTACCAGATGCAGGACAACGGCAAGCCAGTGAAGGGCCATGCCAGCCACATGCATTATGAACTGGCGAAAGATCTGGTCATCCTTACCGGTAACGCCTATCTGGAACAGCTCGATAGCAATATCACCGGCGATAAGATCACCTATCTGGTGAAAGAGCAAAAAATGCAGGCCTCCAGCGAGAAAGGCAAACGCGTCACCACCGTGTTAGTGCCGTCTCAGCTGCAGGACAAAGGCAAGGGCCAGGCTCCGGCACAGAAGAAGAGTAACTAATTCGTTATGGCAACATTAACTGCAAAAAATCTCGCGAAGGCCTATAAGGGCCGCCGTGTCGTGGAAGATGTCAGTCTGACCGTCAACTCCGGCGAAATTGTAGGCCTGCTTGGTCCAAACGGTGCAGGTAAAACCACGACCTTCTACATGGTCGTGGGTATTGTCCCACGCGATGCCGGTAACATCATCATTGATGATGAAGACATCAGCCTTCTGCCACTGCATGCGCGCGCACGCCGTGGTATTGGCTACCTGCCGCAGGAAGCCTCCATTTTCCGTCGCCTGAGCGTCTTCGATAACCTGATGGCCGTTCTGCAAATTCGTGACGACCTGACCAGCGAACAGCGTCAGGATCGCGCCAACGAGCTGATGGAAGAGTTTCACATTGAGCACCTGCGCGATAGCCTCGGTCAGGCGCTGTCCGGGGGGGAACGCCGCCGTGTTGAAATTGCACGCGCGTTGGCAGCAAACCCGAAGTTCATCCTGCTGGATGAACCATTTGCAGGCGTTGACCCCATCTCCGTTATCGACATTAAACGTATTATTGAGCATCTGCGCGACAGCGGTCTTGGCGTGTTGATTACTGACCACAACGTCCGTGAAACACTGGCCGTATGTGAACGTGCGTATATCGTGAGCCAGGGCAACCTGATCGCCCACGGCACGCCACAGCAGATCCTCGAAGATGATCATGTTAAGCGCGTCTATCTTGGGGAAGACTTCAGACTCTGATAGGGTAGAGGTAAAGTAACGCCGAACCGGAGAAAAATGCTCTGAACATGAAGCAAGGTTTGCAATTAAGGCTCAGCCAACAACTGGCGATGACGCCGCAGTTACAGCAGGCGATTCGCCTGTTGCAACTGTCCACATTAGAACTCCAGCAGGAGCTCCAGCAAGCGCTGGACAGCAATCCGCTGCTGGAGCAAGCCGATCTTCATGACGAGGTAGACACTCAGCAATCACAGGACACGGAAGCCCTCGATACCGCCGATGCACTCGAACAAAAAGAGATGCCGGACGAGCTTCCGTTGGATGCCAGCTGGGATGAAATCTACACCGCCGGAACCCCTTCCGGCACGCGTGCAGACTACCAGGACGATGAGCTACCGGTCTATCAGGGTGAAACCACCCAGTCACTACAGGATTACCTGATGTGGCAGGTGGAGCTGACCCCTTTCTCCGATACCGATCGCGCGATTGCTACATCGATTGTCGATGCCGTTGA
Source organism: Enterobacter cloacae complex sp. 309I3 (assembly GCF_050031595.1). Classification (NCBI taxonomy): domain Bacteria; kingdom Pseudomonadati; phylum Pseudomonadota; class Gammaproteobacteria; order Enterobacterales; family Enterobacteriaceae; genus Enterobacter; species Enterobacter cloacae complex sp. 309I3. The sequence continues at coordinate 4,384,027 of NZ_JBLGWI010000001.1, forward strand.
CGACACCGGCTATCTGACCGTCACGCTGGACGATATTCTGGAAAGCATGGGCGATGACGAGATTGAACTTGAAGAGATAGAAGCCGTTCTGAAGCGCATTCAGCGTTTCGACCCGGTGGGCGTAGCAGCGAAAGACCTGCGCGACTGTCTGCTGATCCAGCTTTCGCAGTTCAGCAAAGAGACGCCCTGGATCGATGAAGCCCGCTTAATCATCAGCGATCATCTGGATCTGCTGGCTAACCATGATTTCCGTACCCTGATGCGCGTTACGCGTCTGAAAGAAGAGGTGCTGAAAGAGGCGGTTAACCTGATTCAGTCGCTCGATCCTCGCCCCGGCCAGTCGATCCAGACCAGTGAGCCTGAATACGTCATACCTGACGTGCTGGTCAGAAAACACAACGGCCGCTGGGTCGTTGAACTCAATTCAGACAGCATTCCTCGCCTGCAAATCAATCAGCAATATGCCTCCATGTGCACCAGCGCGCGTAACGACGCCGACAACCAGTATATTCGTAGCAATCTGCAGGAAGCGCGTTGGCTAATCAAAAGCCTGGAGAGCCGCAATGATACGCTGTTGCGGGTGAGCCGCTGTATCGTCGAACAACAGCAGGCTTTCTTTGAGCAGGGCGAAGAGTATATGAAACCGATGGTGCTGGCGGATATCGCCCAGGCCGTCGAGATGCATGAATCAACGATTTCCCGCGTGACCACGCAGAAGTATCTGCACAGTCCTCGCGGTATATTTGAGCTTAAGTATTTCTTCTCCAGCCATGTGAATACCGAAGGCGGTGGCGAAGCCTCGTCAACGGCGATTCGTGCACTGGTGAAGAAGTTGATCGCCGCGGAGAACCCCGCGAAGCCACTGAGCGACAGTAAGTTAACCACCATGCTGTCCGACCAGGGTATTATGGTGGCACGTCGTACTGTTGCGAAGTATCGAGAGTCTTTATCCATTCCGCCGTCTAACCAGCGTAAACAGCTGGTCTGACACAACCGATAAGGAAGACACTATGCAGCTCAACATCACTGGACAAAACGTCGAAATTACTGAAGCTTTACGCGACTTTCTGAACACGAAATTCGCAAAACTCGAGCAGTATTTCGAAAGGATCAATCAGGTCTATATTGTGTTGAAAGTGGAGAAAGTGACTCATATCTCGGATGCAACCCTGCATGTCAATGGGGGCGAACTCCACGCCAGTGCGGAAGGGCAAGACATGTACGCTGCTATCGACGGCTTGATTGATAAGCTTGCAAGACAGCTCAATAAACATAAAGATAAACTGAAACAACACTAATTGTCCGGGCAGTTAACGGGTGCAGGAAGGCCTGTTGTGGAGCACAACAGGCCATTTGTACAGTTAGCGCTTAGGTGAAATTATGATGAACAACGATTCCGCTCTTCAATTGAGCAATGTCCTTAACCAGGAATGTACCCGCAGTGGCGTTCACTGCCAGAGCAAAAAACGTGCGCTGGAGATTATCAGTGAACTGGCCGCAAAACAGCTGGGCCTGCCACCGCAGGTCGTATTCGAAGCCATCCTGACCCGTGAAAAAATGGGCAGTACCGGTATCGGCAACGGCATTGCGATCCCGCATGGCAAACTGGAAGAGGACACCCTGCGTGCCGTCGGTGTGTTTGTGCAACTGGAAACGCCTATTGCCTTTGATGCCATCGATAACCAGCCCGTTGATCTCCTCTTCGCGCTGCTGGTTCCTGCCGATCAGACGAAAACCCATCTGCATACGCTTTCACTGGTCGCTAAACGCCTGGCCGATAAAACCATCTGCCGTCGACTGCGCTCAGCGCAAAGTGATGAAGAGCTTTATGAAATTATCACTGAAGCAGAAGGCAGTCAGGATGAGGCATAACCAGGAGATGGCCTTCACATCTGTTGTCCTGAGGAGAAACGGAACATGGTGCTGATGATTGTCAGTGGCCGTTCAGGGTCGGGGAAATCCGTCGCCCTGCGCGCGCTGGAAGACATGGGTTTTTACTGCGTAGATAACCTGCCGGTGGTACTGCTGCCCGAGCTGGCACGCACCCTTGCAGACAGACAAATCTCTGCCGCCGTCAGCATCGACGTCCGTAACATGCCTGAATCGCCAGAAATCTTTGAACAGGCGATGAGCAACCTGCCGGACACGTTTTCACCTCAGCTGTTGTTCCTTGATGCGGACCGCAACACACTGATCCGTCGCTACAGCGATACCCGTCGTTTGCACCCGCTTTCCAGCAAGAACCTCTCTCTGGAGAGCGCAATCGACGAAGAGAGCGACCTGCTGGAGCCCCTGCGCTCACGTGCCGATTTGATTGTCGACACCTCCGAAATGTCCGTTCACGAGCTGGCAGAAATGCTTCGTACCCGTTTACTGGGCAAACGCGAGCGTGAACTGACAATGGTGTTTGAGTCATTCGGCTTTAAGCACGGCATACCTATCGATGCGGATTATGTTTTCGACGTGCGCTTCCTGCCAAACCCCCACTGGGATCCGAAACTGCGTCCAATGACCGGTCTGGATAAACCCGTCGCGGCGTTCCTCGACAGGCACACAGAAGTTCACAATTTTATCTACCAGACGCGAAGCTACCTTGAGCTATGGTTACCTATGCTGGAGACAAACAATCGTAGCTATCTGACGGTGGCGATTGGCTGTACCGGCGGTAAACATCGTTCGGTCTATATCGCCGAACAGCTGGCCGACTATTTCCGTTCACGCGGAAAGAACGTTCAGTCCCGTCATCGCACGCTGGAAAAACGTAAAACATGACCGTAAAACAAACCGTTGAGATCACCAATAAGCTGGGCATGCACGCACGCCCGGCGATGAAGCTGTTCGAACTGATGCAGGGTTTCGATGCGGAAGTTCTGCTACGAAATGATGAAGGGACCGAAGCGGAAGCAAACAGCGTCATTGCACTGCTGATGCTGGATTCCGCCAAAGGTCGCCAGATTGAAGTCGAAGCCACCGGCCCACAGGAAGAGGAAGCGCTGGCGGCGGTGATTGCGCTGTTTAACGCCGGGTTTGACGAGGATTAATTTCAGCCCCGCTGGCGGGTGGCGCTGCGCTTACCCGCCCTACATTAATTTATTGCGCTGCATAAACCCTTCCCCGCCTAACTGACGCATCTGGCGCATGATCCACGCCTGACGGCTTCGCACGTACCCGGACGGGGCACTGGCCTTAAAGCGGATGGGATTAGGCAAGACGGCAGCCAGGAGCGCTGCTTCGGACATACTCAGTCGGCTGGCCGGTTTATTGAAATAGCGCTGCGCGGCGGCCTCCACACCAAACACACCATCGCCAAACTCAGCAATATTGAGATAGACGGTCAGAATGCGTTTTTTGCTCCAGACCGTTTCCATCCCCAGCGTCAACCCCGCTTCCAGCCCTTTTCGTACCCAGCTGCGACCGTCCCACAGGAACAGATTCTTTGCGGTTTGCTGCGATAATGTCGATGCCCCACGGACGCGGTTTTCGTGGCGTTCATTGTGCGCCAGCGCTTTCTCGATTGCCGCCACGTCAAACCCCCAGTGTTCCGGGAATTTCTGATCCTCTGCCGCAATGACCGCCAGCCCCATAAAAGGTGAGATCTCATCCATACTTACCCAGTCCGAGTGGGCCACATAGCTGAAATCACCGCTGAGCCATGCCCCAAGCTGACGCTCGACCATCACGGCCGAAAACGGGACCGGCATAATGCTGAATAAGGCGAGTCCGCCGCCCCAGAATACCGCGAGCACGAGAACGATGCGCAACAGGGCGCGTTTCACCCACGCGCCTGCGCCGAATTTACGACTCATTCAGTCATCACCAGCACTCTGGCCACCAGTTTTTCGATGCCTGCAGCGGCCTCGGCAATATTCTGCGCCAGCATCCAGGCAGGCGTGGTAACGACCTTGTTGTCTTCATCCACCACAATGTCATCCACCGGACAAGGTACGTGCTCGCCGCCCATCTCCTCGATGATTTCTGCGGTATCAATATCGGTGCCGATTGTCAGCCGCAGCGGGAAATCAAAAATTTTAGGCAGCATTGCCGGCGCGATACAGATAAAGCCCTGCGGTTTACCTGCCGCGTGCATTGCCTGCGACAGCGCTTTTAAATGGGGATCGATCTGACACGCCGCCCCTTCTGAAGCAAAGGTACTGAGATTTTTGGCCGCCCCAAACCCGCCCGGCACGATTAACGCATCGAGCTCAGCGGCGTCCGCCTGAATAAGGGGGTGGACATCGCCACGCGCAATACGCGCCGCTTCAATCAGTACGTTACGGGTTTCCGCCATGGCCTCTCCGGTCAGATGATTAATCACATCTGCCTGCTTTTTGTCTGGCGCGAAACAGATCGCTTCCGCCCCCTGCCTTGCCAGGGCCAGCAGCGTGATGACGGCTTCATGAATTTCTGAACCATCGTAAACACCGCATCCGCTCAGTACGACACCAACCTTTTTCATCCTGACGTTCCTTCTTTGCAACTTGCTGAAGCACATAATTAATTTTGATTAAAACGCTATGCTTCACACATTTCACTGATTCATGTAACAAACCATTTAAGATTTGCTATCTTATCTGCGTGCGGCCTAAATTTTCAGGCGGCGCCCATGCGAAAACAACACGAAAAATCAGGCGCAGCCACGATTTCCCTGGTGTTGGCGCAGTATTCGCGCACCCCGGTTAAGCCGGGGTCATTTTTTTCTGGCATCCACCCAGGCTTTGAGCACCGCCACATCGTTCTGCCACTCTTGTTTCATCTCCTCGACCCAATCACCCACGTTATCTTCCCATGCCGGTAAATCAGGTGACTGAATCTGTTGTCCCAACTGCTGTAAGTGGCGTAACCCGACAGAGCCTGCAGCACCTTTGATCTTATGTCCTTCTTCCACAATGCCTTTCTGATCGCGTGCGGTCAGGTTGGACTCCAGCACGCTCAGGTAGCCAGGCATCATTTTTTCGAACACGGCCAGACCATCGGTAATCAGTTTTGGGCCAACCAGGTCGATGTACTGCTCCAGCATCGCAGTATCCAGAATCGTTTGGGCCTTCGCGCTATCAACAGACGTCATGGTGCTCTCCTCTTCATCATGGGTATCCCAGAACTTCTTGATCATGGCGGTCAGAGCAGGCACCGCCAGCGGCTTGCTGAGCACATCATCCATACCGGCATCGAGGTACTCTTTTTTATCTTTCAGGACGTTGGCCGTCAGCGCGACCAGCGGCGGCAGTTCATCGGCGGCATACTGCGTTGTCAGCGCACGGGAGATATCCAGCCCGGTCATGTCCGGCAGTTGAATATCCAGCAGGACGAGGTCATATTCGCCCGGTTTAAACATCTCCAGCGCGGCTTTACCGGTCATCGCCACGTCCACGCTGTTACCCAGTTTTTCCAGCACCGAGCGCGCCACAATCACGTTCAGCTCGATGTCTTCGACCAGCAGAACATGCAGCGCCGGGAGCGGCATATCGTCTTGTTCAAAGGTATCCTCAACCTCTTCTGCCACCGCCGGGGCATGCACCGTCAGCGTAAAGGTCGAGCCTTTGCCCGCCTGGCTGGCCACGGTGATATCACCGCCCATGCTCTTCGCGAGCCGTTTCGATACCGCAAGGCCAATGCCCGTGCCGGTAGCAGGCTTACCACCGTTGCTGTCCTTCACCTGATAATACATGGCAAAGATTTTGTCCTGCTCTTCCTGCGGAATGCCAATGCCCGAGTCTTCCACCTCAAAGTGCAGCATGTCGCCTTCGTCATAGCGGATACGCACCGCCACCTGCCCCTGCTGGGTAAATTTCACCGCGTTACTGATCAGGTTCCAGAGGATTTGGCGCAGACGCGTGCCGTCCGTGACCACTTTGTGCGGCAGCGGCAGGGTTGGCTCCATGACAAAGCTCAGCCCCTTCTGCTGCGCCTGCAGGCCGGACAGGTTTTCCAGATCGGCAAGGAAGCTGGTGAAATCAACCGGCTGGTTATCAAGCTGGACTTTACGGCGCTCCATCTTATCCATGTCGATAATATCGTTGAAGATATTCCCCAGCGTGACCGCCGAGACATGGATCGTTTTAAGGTATTTTTCCTGCTCCGCCGTCAGGTCGGTGTCCAGCAGAATACGGCTTAAGCCGACGATGCCGTTCAACGGGGTACGCAGTTCATGGCTGATGGTGGAGATGAAAGTCGTCTTATCGCGGCTGGCGCGCTCAAGGGCATCCTGATAACGCTTACGCTCGGTGATATCGCGGCCAAAGCCCATCAGGCCGTGGCGTTTCCCGACGCGGTCGTAGTACGGCACTTTACGGATCTCAAAGCAGGCTTTACGCCCGTCCGGGTAATCCAGCCACTGTTCATAGGTCAGCGAGACATTGTGGCGGAAGACTTTTTCGTCCGTCTCCATGACCTTGGCAGCCGCCTCTTCGGAGTATACATCCTGGGGTTTCAGGTGGATCAGCTGCTTTTCGCTTTTGCCGGTCAGCAGCTCCATCGCCCGGTTACAGCCGGAGAACTCTTTGTCTTCGTTACGGTAGAAAACCAGATCCGGAGAAGCATCAAGGAATGAACGCAGGAAAGAGGATTGCTGCTCAAGCTGGATCTGCGTCACCTCACGCTCTTTCATTTCGATTTTCAGCTGCTCAAGCGTCGCCTGACGCTCGGCTTCCGCCTTCTCACGATCTGAAATCTCCTGGTTAAGCTGGGCAATGTTGTCTTTCAGCTGGACGTTGAGCTTTAAATCGCGCTCGCGCATCTCTTCCAGCTTATCAACCAGTTTTGACAGGCGCTGACGGGACTCCTCCAGCTGTTCAACGACGACGGAAAGAAAATAGACCGCCCAGGGGGTGATCAGCAAACCGAAGAAGATAGAGCGGATGACGTCGATACTCTCGACCTGACCATGCAACACCATGGTCACGGCCATTTGCACGACAATGGCCAGAACAACCAGCGCCAGCGCCAGCAGCATGGAGAAACGCACCAGCCCGAGCTTCATCATCAGGTCGACGTAGTACTGGGCAAGCATTCGAATTTGCTTCATAGAGGATCCCTTCACGACTTTATCGCTCAATAATACTCAAATTCGCGGCGGGACGTTGAAGGTTGTGAGAAAAAGTGCGGGGTGAAACAGGAGATTAGCCTCGCTTCCGGCTAACCGGAAGCGAGGAGAGGAGAATCAGGAGCGTTTCAGCAGCAGCCAGAGGCTGATCAGCAGGAAGCTGGCGCTCGGCAGCAGCGCACCAATAATTGGCGGAATGCCGTAAACCAGCGTCAGCGGGCCAAAGATCTGATCGAGGACGTAGAATACAAAGCCGAAGCTGATCCCGGTGACCACACGAACACCCATCGGCACGCTACGCAGCGGGCCAAAGATAAACGACAGGGCCATCAGCATCATCACCGCCACGGACATCGGCTGGAAGATTTTGCTCCACATATTGAGCTGATAGCGTCCGGCATCCTGCCCGCTCGACTTCAGGTATTTGACGTAGTTGTGCAACCCGCTGATGGAGAGCGCGTCCGGATCCAGCGCCACCACCCCGAGTTTGTCCGGCGTGAGGTTGGTTTTCCACGTCCCGGACACCGTCTGAGAGCCGGTGATTTGTTTCGGGTTCGTCAGGTCAGACTCGTCAACCTGGGATAACCGCCACTGCTTGTGTTCGGGGTCAAACTTCGCTGACGATGCGTGACGTACAGACTGTAAACGACGCTCATCATTGAAGGCGTAAATACTCACGCCGCCCAGCTCATCATCCCCTTTCACGCGTTCGATATAGACGAAGTTCTGGCCATCTTTCGCCCATAACCCTTGCTGTGTTGAAAGCAGTGAACCGCCGTACATCGCCTGGGCACGATAGTTACGCGCCATCTGTTCGCCCTGCGGTGCCACCCACTCGCCAATCGCCATGGTCAACAGCACCAGTGGGATCGCGGTTTTCATGACCGACAGCGCCACCTGCAAACGGGTAAAGCCCGATGCCTGCATCACAACCAGTTCGCTGCGCTGTGCCAGCATCCCAAGCCCCAGCAGCGCACCCAGCAGGGCCGCCATCGGGAAGAAGATCTGCACATCTTTTGGCACGCTGAGCAGGGTATACATCCCTGCACCCAGCGCGTCGTAGCTCCCTTGCCCGGCTTTTTTCAGCTGATCGACAAATTTAATAATGCCGGAGAGCGACACCAGCATGAACAACGTCATCATGATGGTGGTGAAAATGGTTTTACCGATATAGCGATCAAGAACGCCAAACGCCTGCATTAGATGGCTCCTTTACGCGAAAATCGGGCACGTATGCGGCGCACTGGCACCGTATCCCACAGGTTTAATCCCAGCGCCAGTAAGATGTACAGGCTGTTGACGAACCACGTCCAGACCATCGGGTCCAGCTTACCCTTCGCGCCGTTAGAACGAATCGAGGTTTGCAGCAGGAAGTAGATCAGGTACAGCAGCATCGCCGGCAGCATCGAGAGCACGCGCCCCTGACGCGGGTTCACCACGCTCAGCGGCACGACAATCAATGCCATCATAAACACGGTGAAGACGAGCGTAATACGCCAGTGGAACTCCGCACGCGCTCTGTCAGTATCAGTGTTCCACAGCGTACGCATATCCATTTGCTCGGTATCCGTTGGATCGAGCGCCACCGCCTGATGACCAATAATGGCCTGATAGTTCTGGAAATCCGTAATACGGAAGTCACGAAGCATCGCGGTGCCTTCAAAGCGGGTGCCTTTATTCAGCGTCACGACCTGGGAACCATCTTTGCGCTGCGCAAGCTGACCGGAGTCTGCCACCACCACCGATGGACGGGCGTTTCCTTTGGTCCGCAGTTGCGCCAGGAAGACGTCGTTGAATTTACTGCCATCGACGCTCTCAATAAACAGCACTGAGTTTCCGTCGGTCGCCTGCTGGAACTGCCCCTGCGCTAATGCCGCCATACCGGGGTTCGCTTTTGCTTCAGCCAGCACTTCATCCTGATGACGAGAGGACATTGGGCCCGCCCACATCACATTCACCGCGGCGACGATACCCGTGAACAGCGCCAGTATCATGGCGGCTTTCACCAGAACAGCCTTGCTCAAACCACAGGCATGCATCACCGTGATTTCACTCTCGGTATAAAGCTTACCGAGCGTCATGAGCAGACCGAGGAAAAGACTTAGCGGCAGAATAAGCTGCGCCATTTCCGGGATCCCTAAACCAAGCAGGGAAAGCACCAGATTCGTTGGAATTTCGCCGTCAACGGCCGCACCGAGGATCTTGACCAGCTTCTGACAGAAAAAAATCAGCAGCAGGATGAAGAGGATCGCCAGTTGGCTTTTGAGCGTCTCCCGCACCAGATATCTTATGATTATCACTTTAAATACGCCCGTAAAAACCCGTCTCTTTGCTGGAAAATCGCTTGTTTCATGGCTTAAACGTCATTTATTCTCTTGAGTCGTCGAAATCATCGCTAAGATTAAAACACCCGGCGGATTCACGCTTCAGGACTTTTTCTGACGTGTCGAAACCGTAATAACGTAAGATTAACACGAAGTCACCACAACAGCGGACTTGAGTTACGAAAGGTTTCAATTCTATCCGTAGCAGCCGCTGTTGTCTTTAAGATTCAGGAGCGTAGTGCATGGAGTTCAGTGTAAAAAGCGGTAGCCCGGAGAAACAGCGGAGTGCCTGCATCGTTGTGGGCGTCTTTGAACCACGCCGACTCTCCCCGATCGCCGAGCAACTCGATAAAATCAGTGACGGCTACATTAGCGCCCTGCTGCGCCGTGGCGAACTGGAAGGCAAACCTGGGCAGACGCTGTTACTGCACCATGTTCCGAACGTGCTGTCCGAACGTATTCTGCTGATTGGCTGCGGTAAAGAGCGCGAGCTGGATGAACGTCAGTATAAGCAGGTGATTCAGAAAACAATTAATACCCTGAATGACACCGGCTCAATGGAAGCCGTTTGCTTTCTGACCGAACTGCACGTCAAAGGTCGTAACACCTACTGGAAAGTGCGCCAGGCTGTCGAAACCGCAAAAGAGAGCCTGTACAGCTTCGATCAGCTCAAGACCAATAAAAGCGAGCCGCGCCGTCCGCTGCGTAAAATGGTCTTTAACGTGCCAACCCGTCGCGAACTCACCAGCGGCGAGCGCGCCATCCAGCACGGTCTGGCGATTGCCGCCGGGATTAAAGCCGCAAAAGATCTGGGCAACATGCCGCCTAATATCTGTAACGCCGCCTATCTGGCCTCACAGGCGCGCCAGCTGGCTGACTCCTACAGCAAGAATGTCATCACCCGCGTTATCGGCGAACAGCAGATGAAAGAGCTGGGTATGCACTCTTACCTGGCGGTGGGCAACGGCTCGCAGAACGAATCCCTGATGTCGGTTATCGAATACAAGGGCAATCCGTCAGAAGACGCGCGTCCTGTTGTGCTGGTCGGCAAAGGCCTGACCTTCGATTCCGGTGGTATCTCCATCAAGCCTTCTGAAGGCATGGATGAGATGAAGTACGACATGTGTGGTGCAGCGGCGGTGTATGGCGTGATGCGTATGGTGGCTGAACTTCAGTTACCGATTAACGTTATCGGCGTGCTGGCGGGCTGCGAAAACATGCCGGGTGGACGCGCTTATCGTCCGGGTGATGTCCTGACCACCATGTCCGGCCAGACCGTTGAGGTGCTGAACACCGATGCCGAGGGCCGTCTGGTGCTGTGCGACGTATTAACCTACGTTGAACGCTTCGAACCTGACGTGGTGATCGACGTGGCCACCCTGACCGGTGCCTGCGTGATCGCGCTGGGCCACCACATCACCGGCCTGATGTCGAACCACAATCCGCTGGCACACGAACTTATCGGCGCGTCCGAACAAGCCGGCGACCGCGCATGGCGTCTGCCACTGGGTGACGAATACCAGGAGCAGCTGGAGTCTAACTTTGCGGACATGGCGAACATCGGCGGCCGTCCTGGTGGTGCCATCACCGCGGGCTGCTTCCTGGCACGCTTCACCCGCAAGTACAACTGGGCGCACCTGGATATTGCCGGCACCGCATGGCGCTCCGGAAAAGCCAAAGGCGCGACCGGTCGTCCGGTTGCGTTGCTGTCGCAGTTCCTGCTAAACCGCGCCGGATTTAATGGCGACGAGTAAGTCAAAACGGCAGTAAACCGTAGGCCGGGTAAGGCGAAGCCGCCACCCGGCTTAAGCATTTAAAGTGAGCACAAGAAGCCCCATATATGAAGAATGCAACGTTCTACCTTCTGGACAATGACACCCATCAGGATGGCCTCAGCGCCGTAGAACATCTGGTGTGTGAAATTGCCGCAGAACGTTGGCGCGCAGGTAAACGGGTTCTGATTGCCTGTGAAGATGAACAGCAGGCGATTCGTCTTGACGAAGCGCTGTGGGCGCGCCCGCCGGAGAGTTTTGTACCGCATAACCTGTCTGGCGAAGGGCCGCGCGGCGGCGCACCGGTCGAGATAGCCTGGCCGCAAAAGCGCAACAGCAGCGCGCGCGATATTCTGATTAGCCTGCGGATAGATTTTGCAGATTTTGCCACCGCTTTCACAGAAGTGGTAGACTTTGTCCCTTACGAAGAATCCTTGAAACAACTGGCGCGCGAACGCTACAAAGCGTACCGCCTGGCTGGTTTTAACCTGAATACGGCAACCTGGAAATAATGGAAAAGACATATAACCCACGCGATATCGAACAGCCGCTTTACGAGCACTGGGAACAGCAGGGCTATTTCAAGCCTAACGGCGATGAAAGCAAAGAGTCCTTCTGCATCATGATCCCGCCGCCGAACGTCACCGGCAGTTTGCATATGGGTCATGCCTTCCAGCAGACCATCATGGATACCATGATCCGCTACCAGCGCATGCAGGGCAAAAACACCCTGTGGCAGGCGGGGACTGACCACGCGGGTATCGCGACCCAGATGGTGGTTGAGCGTAAGATTGCCGCTGAAGAGGGTAAAACCCGTCACGATTACGGTCGCGACGCCTTTATCGATAAAATCTGGCAGTGGAAAGCAGAATCTGGCGGCACCATTACCCGTCAGATGCGCCGTCTCGGTAACTCCGTAGACTGGGAGCGCGAGCGTTTCACCATGGACGAAGGCCTTTCCAACGCCGTAAAAGAAGTGTTCGTCCGTCTGTACAAAGAAGACCTGATTTACCGTGGCAAACGCCTGGTTAACTGGGACCCGAAACTGCGCACCGCGATCTCTGACCTGGAAGTGGAAAACCGCGAGTCTAAAGGCTCCATGTGGCACATCCGCTATCCGCTGGCCGACGGCGCGAAAACCGCAGACGGTAAAGATTACTTAGTGGTGGCAACCACCCGTCCGGAAACCCTGCTGGGCGATACCGGCGTTGCCGTTAACCCGGAAGATCCGCGTTATAAAGATCTGATTGGCAAATTCGTGGTGCTGCCGCTGGTGAACCGCCGCATTCCGATAGTGGGCGACGAACACGCCGACATGGAAAAAGGCACCGGCTGCGTGAAAATCACCCCGGCGCACGACTTCAACGACTACGAAGTGGGTCGTCGTCACGCCCTGCCGATGATCAACATTCTGACCTTCGACGGTGACATCCGTGAAAGCGCAGAAGTGTATGACACCAAAGGCAACGAATCCGACGTTTACTCAAGCGACATTCCGGCGGAGTTCCAGAAGCTGGAACGCTTTGCCGCGCGTAAAGCGATTGTGGCTGCCGTTGACGCACTCGGCCTGCTGGAAGAGATTAAACCTCACGATCTGACCGTGCCGTACGGCGACCGTGGTGGCGTGGTTATCGAGCCAATGCTGACCGACCAGTGGTATGTGCGTGCCGACGTGCTGGCAAAACCGGCTGTTGAAGCGGTTGAAAACGGCAGCATTCAGTTCGTGCCGAAGCAGTACGAAAACATGTACTTCTCCTGGATGCGCGATATCCAGGACTGGTGTATCTCCCGTCAGCTGTGGTGGGGTCACCGTATCCCGGCATGGTACGACAACGAAGGCAACGTATACGTTGGCCGCAGCGAAGATGAAGTGCGTCAGGAAAACAACCTGAGCGCAGACGTTGCCCTGCGTCAGGACGAAGACGTGCTGGATACCTGGTTCTCCTCCGCGCTGTGGACCTTCTCCACCCTCGGCTGGCCAGAGAACACCGACGCGCTGCGTCAGTTCCACCCAACCAGCGTGATGGTCTCCGGCTTCGATATCATCTTCTTCTGGATTGCCCGCATGATCATGATGACCATGCACTTCATTAAAGATGAAAACGGCAAGCCGCAGGTTCCGTTCCATACCGTCTATATGACCGGTCTTATCCGTGACGATGAAGGCCAGAAGATGTCCAAATCCAAGGGCAACGTCATTGACCCGCTGGATATGGTGGACGGGATCTCCCTGGAAGAGCTGCTGGAAAAACGCACCGGTAACATGATGCAGCCACAGCTGGCAGAGAAGATCCGCAAGCGCACCGAGAAACAGTTCCCGAACGGGATTGAATCTCACGGTACCGACGCCCTGCGTTTCACCCTGGCGGCGCTGGCCTCTACCGGTCGCGACATCAACTGGGACATGAAGCGTCTGGAAGGTTACCGTAACTTCTGTAACAAACTGTGGAACGCCAGCCGTTTCGTGCTGATGAACACCGAAGATCAGGATTGCGGCTTCAACGGCGGCGAGATGATCCTCTCTCTGGCCGACCGCTGGATCCTGGCGGAATTCAACCAGACGGTGAAAGCGTTCCGCGAGGCGCTGGACAGCTACCGCTTCGACATCGCGGCGGGCATTCTGTACGAATTCACCTGGAACCAGTTCTGTGACTGGTACCTGGAGCTGGCGAAGCCGGTCATGAACGGCGGAACGGAGGCAGAACTGCGCGGCACGCGTAACACGCTGATCACTGTGCTGGAAGGCCTGCTGCGTCTGGCGCACCCGATCATTCCATTTATCACCGAAACCATCTGGCAGCGTGTGAAAGCGATCGCGGGCATCAACGCCGACACCATCATGCTGCAGCCGTTCCCGGAATTCGATGCCGCTAAAGTGGATGAAGCTGCCTCAGCGGATACCGAGTGGCTGAAGCAGGCGATCGTCGCTGTACGTAACATCCGTGCAGAAATGAACATCGCCCCGGGCAAACCGCTGGAGCTGCTCCTGCGCGGTTGCAGCGACGCGGCTGTTCGTCGTGTCACCGAGAACAATACCTTCCTGAAAACCATGGCGCGTCTGGAAAGCATCACCGTGCTGCCAGCCGATGACAAAGGTCCGGTCTCCGTGACGAAAATCATCGACGGCGCTGAGCTGCTGATCCCAATGGCGGGTCTCGTCGACAAAGACGCAGAGCTGGCACGTCTGGTGAAAGAAGTGGCGAAAGTCGACGTGGAAATTGGCAAAATCGAAAGCAAACTGGCGAACGAAGGCTTTGTCGCCCGCGCGCCGGAAGCGGTCATCGCCAAAGAGCGTGAACGCCTGGTTGCTTTCGCCGATGCGAAGACCAAGCTGATTGAGCAGCAGGCGGTGATTGCGGCCCTGTAATGCTTTTACCCCTTACGCTTCAGGGCGTAAGGGGGATTCTTCCTGAAAACTCCTCGCTTGCACTCCCCTTTCTGCGGTGCTATTAACAGCAGTTGTGTGTCAATTTTTGTAATGAGTAATGCTATGAGCGTGATTACCCCCGTCGCGACGACGATGCGTCGGATCGCTGTGCAGGACAACCCGGCTATCGCCGCCGTTATCCGTACGGTTTCTGCCGAATATGGCCTGACGGCTGATAAAGGCTATACGGTTGCTGATCCAAATCTGGACGAGCTGTTCCAGCTTTACAGCCAGCCGGGCCATGCCTACTGGGTTATTGAGCAGAATGGCCAGGTGGTGGGCGGAGGCGGCGTTGCTCCGCTCAGCTGCAGCGAGCCGGATATCTGCGAGCTGCAGAAAATGTATTTCCTGCCATCTGTTCGCGGACAAGGCCTGGCGAAGAAACTGGCGCTGGTCGCACTCGACTATGCCCGCAATCAGGGTTTTACACGCTGTTACCTCGAAACAACCGCCTTCCTCAAAGAGGCCATCGGCCTGTATGAACATCTGGGCTTTGAGCATATTGATGCACCGCTGGGCTGCACCGGCCACGTCGATTGCGAAGTCAGGATGCTGAAAACGCTGTAAATACTTTTGCTGCCCTCTTCTGTTAAGCGGTGGTTAACTGAATGCTCTACACTCTCAGTTCACACCATAACGGGGGAAACACGATGTCGAAGATAAAAAGCTACGCCGCACCGCAGGCGGGTGCAGAACTTGAACTGTACGAGTACGATGCGGGCGAACTAAAAGCGGAAGACGTCGAAGTACAGGTTGATTACTGCGGGATCTGCCACTCGGATCTCTCCATGATCGACAACGAATGGGGCTTTTCAAGCTATCCACTGGTCGCCGGACACGAAGTGATTGGCCGCGTCGTGGCGCTCGGCAGCGCTGCGCAGGACAAAGGCCTGAAAGTGGGCCAGCGCGTGGGTATTGGCTGGACGGCACGCAGCTGCGGTCATTGCGACGCCTGTATCAGCGGCAACCAGATCAACTGCCTTGAAGGCGCCGTTCCAACCATCCTCAACAAGGGCGGTTTTGCCGATAAACTGCGCGCCGACTGGCAGTGGGTCATTCCGCTGCCGGACAGCATTGATATCGAATCCGCAGGCCCGCTGCTGTGCGGCGGCATTACCGTCTTTAAACCGCTGCTGATGCACCATATCACCGCCACCAGCCGTGTGGGTGTGATTGGTATCGGGGGGCTCGGTCATATTGCCATCAAACTGCTGCACGCGATGGGCTGCGAAGTGACGGCATTCAGTTCTAACCCGGCGAAAGAGCAAGAAGTGCTGGCTATGGGGGCGGATAAAGTGGTGAACAGCCGCGATCCAGACGCGCTGAAAGCACTGGCGGGTCAATTCGATCTGATCATTAACACCGTTAATGTCGATCTCGACTGGCAGCCGTACTTTGAAGCACTGGCCTACGGCGGTAACTTCCATACGGTGGGTGCCGTGCTGAAGCCGCTGCCGGTTCCGGCGTTTACCCTGATCGGCGGGGATCGCAGCGTGTCCGGCTCTGCAACCGGCACGCCGTTCGAGTTGCGCAAACTGATGAAGTTCGCCGGGCGCACGAAAGTATCGCCAACCACCGAACTCTATCCGATGTCGAAAATCAACGAAGCGATCCAGCACGTGCGTGACGGCAAAGCCCGTTACCGTGTGGTGTTGAAAGCAGATTTTTAATGTTACACCCCCCTCTCCCACAGGGAGAGGGCGCAAACACTAAAAACGGTAACGGTTGTTACCGTTTTGCTTCTACCATGGCCTTAAATACCTCGGCCACCGCAACCGCTCCCGGATCCATTACCCCATCCAGATTCTCTTTATTCACATACGACGAACGTCCCGCGCCCGCTTTGCCCATTCTGGCCGTTGCCTCTGCGCCCTGCTGTGCCGCCTGCGCCGCCGCCTGAAGATCGTTTTTCTGCAACGTCTCCAGCGCCGGCTGTAGCGCATCGATCAGCGTGCGATCGCCGAGATCGGCCCCGCCATACTGCTTCATCTGTGCCAGCCCGCTCAGCAATGCATACGCAAGCGATTGTCCGTCATGCAGCTTTTGTCCGGCTGCCGTGAAAAAGATCGACATTAATACGCCACTCGATCCGCCCATCACCGTTGCCAGCCGCTCGCCCACCAGCAGAAGTAATGTCGACACGTCGTTAAGAGGAAGGTTGTTCTCCTCCAGACGCTGCGCAATCTCCCGCGCCCCTTGCGCAAAGGTGGATCCGGTATCGCCATCCCCCACTTTCGCATCCAGCGCGTTCAGACGGTTTTCCAGCTGAATCAACGTCTTTGTCACCACAGAGACATATTCGCCCACCTGCGGATTTGCGGACGGGGTAAACTCCACGCGGTCATGGATCGCGCTATGCTCCTGGGTACGCAGCGGGGCAAACGCCACCGGCTTCTGCCAGCCCAGCGTCTCAACCTCTTCATGAAGGGCTTTTTCGAACAGATCGTTTAGCTTCAGCAGCGTCAGCGAAAAGCCCTTCATATCCAGGGCGCTCACCAGCGGTGCCGGGCCAATCAGGTACGCCAGGTTATCTTTCAGTGCCGAGTGGGCCAGCTCTTTGGTGAGCAGAGCCATCTCAAGCGCTGATACGCCCCCCAGGTTATTGATCAACACTGCGAAGCGCCCGTCACCCGCCTTCGCCTTGAGCGGCGTCACCAGCGTGTCGATAATCGCTTTACTGTTCTGCGTATCCACGACGGAAGCCCCCGGCTCACCATGAATGCCCAGACCCAGCTCGACATGACCTTGCTTAATGCGCCCTTCTTCCTCGTCGCTTCCCGGCAGGTTACACGTTTGCATCGCAACGCCCAGGCTCCAGAGGTTATCGCAGGCCTGTTGCGCAATATCACACACTTCACTCAGCGATTTTCCGTGCTCTGCGGCATAACCCGCGATCTTATGAACCAGCGCCGTACCGGCAATGCCGCGCGGCTGTTTGTTGTCCGGCAGCGCAATATCGTCTGCCACAATGACCATCTCCACCTTCAGGCCGTAGCGTTTCGCCTTTTCTGCCGCCAGACCAAAATTCAGGCGGTCACCGGTGTAGTTTTTAACGATCAGCAGGCAGCCACGGTCACCCGTCACCGCCACAATGGCATTCAGCACCGCATCCACGCTCGGCGAGGCGAACAGATCGCCGCACACTGCTGCCGTCAACATACCTTTGCCGACAAACCCGGCGTGTGCAGGCTCGTGGCCGGAACCGCCACCGGAGATCACCGCCACGCGGCTCTTGTCCCAGTCGCTGCGGGCCACAATGCGAATGGCAGGATCAACATCAAGCTTGACGAGGTTACCGTGCGGAGCAGAAATCAGAATGCCTTCAATAGCATCGTTGACCAGTTGTTTGCGATTATTAAAAAAGAATCTGGACATACATTCTCAACTTGTTGTGAACCGTATGCAAAAGCATAGTCCGCGCTGGGTAATACGCCGCAAAGTAAGGAATTTTTAACGCCATTTTACCGTCAGGTTGCCTATACTCCACCCAGGACTAAGAGAGGATGAGTATCATGAGTACACCATTGTTAATTGCCAGGACGCTGGAGAAAGAGCTGTTTTTACTGCCTGCGATGGCGAACCGTCACGGCCTGATCACCGGCGCCACCGGGACGGGGAAAACCGTTACCCTGCAGAAGCTGGCCGAATCGCTCTCTGAGATTGGCGTGCCGGTCTTTATGGCCGATGTAAAAGGCGATTTAACCGGTGTGGCTCAGGAGGGGGCACCCTCAGAAAAACTCCTTGAGCGTCTGAAAAATATCGGCGTCAATGACTGGACGCCGCACAACAACCCGGTAGTTGTCTGGGATATCTTTGGTGAGAAAGGTCATCCGGTACGTGCCACCGTCTCCGATCTTGGCCCGCTGCTGCTGGCCCGTCTTCTGAATCTCAACGATGTCCAGTCCGGGGTGTTGAACATCATCTTCCGTATTGCCGACGATCAGGGGCTGCTGCTGCTCGATTTCAAAGATCTGCGCGCCATTACCCAATACATCGGCGATAACGCTAAATCCTTCCAGAACCAGTACGGCAACATCAGCAGTGCCTCCGTGGGGGCCATTCAGCGCGGGTTACTGACGCTGGAGCAACAGGGTGCAGAGCATTTCTTCGGCGAGCCGATGCTCGATATCAAAGACTGGATGCGCACTGACAGCAACGGCAAAGGCATCATCAACATTCTGAGCTCAGAGAAGCTCTATCAGATGCCGAAACTCTACGCCGCCAGCCTGCTGTGGATGCTCTCTGAACTTTACGAACAGCTGCCGGAGGCGGGCGACCTTGAGAAGCCGAAGCTGGTGTTCTTCTTCGACGAAGCGCACCTGCTGTTCAACGATGCGCCGCAGGTGCTGCTCGACAAGATCGAGCAGGTTATCCGGCTGATCCGCTCCAAAGGCGTCGGCGTGTGGTTTGTTTCGCAAAACCCGTCGGATATCCCCGATAACGTGCTGGGGCAGCTCGGTAATCGCGTCCAGCACGCCCTGCGCGCCTTTACGCCAAAAGATCAGAAAGCCGTCAAAGCTGCCGCACAAACCATGCGCGCGAACCCGGCCTTTGATACCGAAGCGGCGATTCAGGCGCTGGGTACCGGTGAGGCGCTGATCTCCTTCCTGGATGCCAAAGGCAGCCCGTCCATTGTGGAACGCGCCATGGTGATTGCCCCTTGCTCGCGAATGGGGCCGGTAACGGACGATGAGCGCAACGGACTGATTAACCACTCCCCGGTTTACGGGAAATACGAAGATGAAGTGGATCGCGAATCTGCCTTCGAGATGCTGCAAAAAGGGGTACAGGCCACCACCGACTCGCAGGACGCCCCACCCGCCAGGGGGCAGTCAGTCGCGGTGGATGACGGCATTCTGGGTGGGCTGAAAGACATTTTGTTTGGCAGTACCGGGCCGCGCGGCGGCAAGCGCGATGGCGTTGTGCAGACAATGGCGAAAAGCGCCGCGCGGCAGGTCACGAATCAGATAGTGCGCGGCATGCTGGGGAGTCTGTTAGGCGGTCGCCGCCGGTAGCGGAGCGACCCACGGCCGTCCCAGCGCCGAGCCCTGCACACCGTGCTCATGCAGATAGCGGTCAATCTCCACCATCCCCGTCCAGCGGTTCTCACACCATAGCGGTGCCAGAAGCGTTGGACGGCGGGCGCTGGCGGAGATACGGTGATAGACAATTTCGGGCGGCGTATGACGGATCATCTCCCCTGCCGTTACCGTATACTCGTCGAGTGCGATGCCGTTTAACCGCCCGGCTTGCCAGGCTTTGGCCATAATGCTGCCCTGCACAATATGCAGCGGGTGCAGCTTGATCCCGTCCACGCCTGTCTCAACGACTTTTTCCAGCGTCTCCAGGCCATGCTGCTGCCCTTCTCCCGGCAGGCCGACAATCAGATGCGTGCAGACTTTCAGGCCACGTTCGCGGGCCAGGCGGGTGGTGCGCTGATAGCAGGCAAAATCATGGCCGCGATTAATACGGTGCAGGGTTTTGTCATGCGCGCTTTGCAGGCCTAGTTCCAGCCAGATCTCATAGCCCTGCTCTTTATACTCGCTGAGTAAATCCAGCACCGCGTCGGGCACGCAGTCCGGACGCGTACCGACACACAGTCCGACAATGTTCGCCTGAGCGACCGCCTGCTGATACATCGAACGCAGCACCTGCACTTCCGCCCATGTGCTGGTGTAGGCCTGGAAATAGGCCAGATACTGCTTTGCCCGGTTCACAAGACGGGCCTGATGCGCGAGCTGTTCCGCGATAGATTTATGCTGCTGCGCCTCGTCCGCAAAGGAGGCCACGTTACAGAAGGTGCAGCCGCCGCGCCCGAGCGTACCATCGCGATTCGGGCAGCTAAAACCGCCATGCAGCGTCAGCTTGTGAACCTTTTGCCCGTAGCGCTGCAAAAGATCCCCACCAAACATATTGACTAATTTCTGTAACTGCATAATCTGATAGACCGTCCCGAAGAAAGGGGACAAGCCTGCCATTTTTAGCCACCATCGGCGATGACCTGGATCAATCGCCCTGGCTGGCCTTTATCTATTTGAATAACTACTCAAGATTACTGCAATTTCATTCACACCAAATGTGATTACTTTTCCTTATGTTCTGATTGTTTTTTTTATTTATAACGCCAGCACTGAAAAACAGTGACTTTATGCGGGTTTAAACCGCACAGCAGTTTATTATCCTGTAAAAAAACCGGCATTCAGCACGCTGCATCAATAATACCGCTTTCATATAGTGAGTAAGATCACACTCCGCTGCGACTTCGCAGGGCGCTTAGTGGTTGAAAAAATAGTTAAATATCTTTTAAATACAATGCATTATCTTCTCTATAGCACATTTTTGTATAAATAAGATTGCCATTTGACCTGTGTACCAATTCCCGATAAGTTGGAAATCCGCTGGAAGCTTTCTGGATGAGCGGCCTGCTCATCATATTTATGCAGTAATTGAGATTCCCTCTGAAGCAAGTCCTCAAACTTGTTTACCTGCGCGAAAGGATGAAAAGAGGGCGAATGCGAGGTCCGCGTATGAAACGCAAACCCCGTCGCCATGCTCTTTCTGTGCCTGTGCGCCACGGTTCAGTGGGAAGCCCGACGAGCCTGGGGAGGTTCACTGATATGTTGTACGATAAATCCCTTGAGAAGGATAACTGTGGTTTCGGCCTGATCGCCCACATAGAAGGCGAACCTAGCCACAAGGTAGTGCGTACTGCTATTCACGCACTGGCCCGTATGCAGCACCGTGGTGCCATCCTTGCCGATGGTAAAACCGGCGACGGTTGCGGCCTGCTGCTGCAAAAACCGGATCGTTTCTTCCGTATCGTGGCGGAAGAGCGCGGCTGGCGTTTAGCCAAAAACTACGCTGTCGGTATGCTGTTCCTGAATCAGGATCCTGAAAAAGCTGCCGCCTCACGCCGCATCGTTGAAGAAGAACTTCAGCGTGAAACCCTTTCTATTGTCGGCTGGCGCGATGTGCCAACCAACGAAGGGGTGCTCGGTGAAATCGCCCTCTCCTCGCTGCCTCGTATTGAACAGATTTTTGTTAATGCGCCTGCGGGCTGGCGTCCACGTGATATGGAACGCCGTCTGTTTATTGCCCGCCGCCGCATTGAAAAACGTCTCCAGGACGACAAAGAGTTCTATGTCTGTAGCCTCTCGAACCTGGTGAACATCTATAAAGGTCTGTGTATGCCGGCTGACCTGCCGCGCTTCTACCTGGACCTGGCGGACCTGCGTCTGGAATCAGCCATTTGCCTGTTCCACCAGCGCTTCTCCACCAACACCGTTCCACGCTGGCCACTGGCACAGCCGTTCCGCTATCTGGCGCACAACGGCGAGATCAACACCATCACCGGTAACCGCCAGTGGGCGCGCGCCCGTACCTATAAGTTCCAGACCCCACTGATCCCGGACCTGCATGATGCTGCGCCGTTCGTTAACGAAACCGGTTCTGACTCCAGCTCCATGGATAACATGCTGGAGCTGCTGCTGGCAGGCGGCATGGATATCGTGCGTGCCATGCGTCTGCTCGTGCCACCGGCCTGGCAGAACAATCCGGATATGGATCCGGAGCTGCGTGCATTCTTTGACTTTAACTCCATGCACATGGAGCCATGGGATGGCCCGGCGGGCATCGTCATGTCCGACGGTCGTTTTGCCGCCTGTAACCTGGACCGTAACGGTCTGCGTCCGGCGCGCTACGTCATCACCAAAGACAAGCTCATCACCTGCGCCTCAGAAGTCGGTATCTGGGATTACCAGCCTGACGAAGTGGTTGAGAAAGGCCGTGTTGGGCCGGGCGAGCTGATGGTTATCGATACCCGCGGTGGGCGTATTCTGCACTCCGCTGAAACAGACAACGATCTGAAGAGCCGCCATCCCTATAAAGAGTGGATGGAGAAAAACGTGCGCCGTCTGGTGCCGTTCGAAGATCTGCCGGACGAAGAAGTGGGCAGCCGCGAGCTGGACGACGATACGCTGGCAAGCTTCCAGAAGCAGTTTAACTACAGTGCGGAAGAGCTGGATTCCGTCATCCGCGTGCTTGGTGAAAACGGCCAGGAGGCTGTCGGCTCCATGGGTGACGATACCCCGTTTGCCGTGCTCTCCAGTCAGCCACGTGTAATTTATGACTACTTCCGTCAACAGTTTGCACAGGTGACCAACCCGCCAATCGACCCGCTGCGTGAAGCCCACGTCATGTCATTGGCAACAAGCATTGGTCGCGAGATGAACGTCTTCTGCGAGGCAGAAGGCCAGGCTCACCGCCTGACCTTTAAATCTCCGATCCTGCTTTATTCCGATTTCAAACAGCTCACCACGCTGAAAGAGGATCACTACCGTGCAGACACGCTCGATATTACCTTCGACGTGACCGAAGCGACCCTCGAAGAGACGGTGAACGCGCTGTGTGATAAAGCGGAACAGATGGTGCGTAACGGCACCGTTCTGCTGGTGCTGTCTGACCGTAACATTGCGAAGAACCGCCTGCCGGTGCCTGCGCCAATGGCGGTGGGGGCTATCCAGACGCGTCTGGTCGATAAGAGCCTGCGCTGCGACGCCAACATCATTGTTGAAACCGCAAGCGCACGCGATCCGCACCACTTTGCCGTGCTGTTAGGCTTTGGTGCGACGGCGATCTATCCATACCTGGCCTACGAAACGCTGGCTCGTCTGGTGGACACCCGCGCGATCGACAAAGATTATCGTACCGTGATGCTGAACTACCGTAACGGCATCAACAAAGGTCTCTACAAAATCATGTCCAAAATGGGCATCTCGACCATCGCCTCTTACCGCTGCTCGAAGCTGTTTGAAGCGGTTGGCCTGCATAACGACGTGGCAAACCTCTGCTTCCAGGGCGTGGTCAGCCGCATCGGTGGAGCCGGTTTTGCCGACTTCCAGCAGGATCTGGTGAACCTGTCTAAGCGCGCCTGGCTGGCACGTAAGCCGCTGGAGCAAGGTGGTCTGCTGAAGTACGTTCACGGTGGCGAGTATCACGCCTACAACCCGGACGTGGTGCGCACGCTGCAGCAGGCCGTCCAGAGCGGCGAGTACAGCGATTATCAGCAGTATGCTGAGCTGGTGAACAACCGCCCGGCAGCCACGCTGCGCGATCTGCTGGCGCTGAACCCAGGTGATGAAGCGGTCAGCATCGACGACGTAGAGCCTGCGTCTGAGCTGTTCAAACGCTTTGACACCGCTGCGATGTCCATCGGCGCATTAAGCCCGGAAGCCCACGAGGCGCTGGCCGAAGCGATGAACAGCATCGGCGGTAACTCTAACTCCGGTGAAGGCGGTGAAGATCCTGCCCGCTACGGCACCAACAAAGTGTCCCGCATCAAGCAGGTGGCATCCGGTCGCTTTGGCGTCACGCCAGCGTACCTGGTCAACGCCGACGTCATTCAGATTAAAGTCGCTCAGGGGGCAAAACCGGGCGAAGGCGGTCAGTTACCGGGTGATAAAGTCACCCCGTACATCGCCAAACTGCGTTACTCGGTACCGGGCGTGACGCTGATCTCCCCGCCGCCGCACCACGATATCTACTCTATCGAGGATCTGGCGCAGCTGATTTTCGACCTGAAACAGGTCAACCCGAAAGCGATGATCTCCGTGAAGCTGGTTTCCGAACCGGGCGTCGGCACCATCGCGACCGGTGTGGCGAAAGCCTATGCGGATCTCATCACCATCGCCGGTTATGACGGTGGTACTGGTGCAAGCCCGCTCTCTTCCGTGAAATACGCGGGTTGTCCGTGGGAGCTGGGCCTGGTGGAAACCCAACAGGCGCTGGTGGCAAACGGTCTGCGTCATAAGATCCGTCTGCAGGTGGACGGCGGCCTGAAAACCGGCCTCGACATCATCAAAGCGGCGATTCTGGGTGCGGAAAGCTTCGGCTTTGGTACCGGCCCGATGGTTGCGCTGGGCTGTAAATACCTGCGTATTTGCCACCTGAACAACTGTGCGACCGGCGTTGCAACCCAGGACGAGAAGCTGCGTAAGAACCACTATCACGGCCTGCCGTTCAAAGTGACAAACTACTTTGACTTCATCGCCCGTGAAACCCGCGAGCTGATGGCGCAACTGGGTGTAAAACGTCTGGTGGATCTGATTGGCCGTACCGACCTGCTGAAAGAGCTGGACGGTTTCACTGCCAAACAGCAGAAACTGGATCTGGGCAAGCTGCTGGAAACGGCCGAGCCGCATCCAGGTAAGGCGGTCTACTGCACCGAGAACAACCCGCCGTTCGACAATGGCGTGCTGAACGCGCAGCTGCTGCAGCAGGCGAAGCCATATGTTGATGAGAAGCAGAGTAAAACGTTCTGGTTTGATATCCGCAACACCGACCGCTCTGTGGGTGCGTCGCTCTCTGGTTACATCGCGCAAACGCACGGCGATCAGGGGCTGGCAGCGGATCCGATCACCGCGCACTTCAGCGGTACGGCGGGTCAGAGCTTCGGCGTGTGGAATGCTGGCGGCGTTGAGTTGTACCTGACTGGCGATGCTAACGACTACGTCGGTAAAGGCATGGCGGGTGGTCTGCTGGCGGTGCGTCCTCCGGTGGGCTCTGCCTTCCGCAGTCACGAAGCCAGCATCATCGGTAACACCTGCCTTTACGGCGCGACCGGTGGCCGTCTGTTTGCCGCGGGCCGTGCGGGTGAGCGTTTTGCGGTGCGTAACTCCGGTGCTATCACCGTGGTGGAAGGCATTGGCGATAACGGCTGTGAATACATGACGGGCGGGATTGTTTGCGTGCTGGGTAAAACCGGCGTGAACTTTGGCGCAGGTATGACGGGCGGTTTTGCATACGTCCTGGATGAAGATGGTGAGTTCCGCAAACGCGTGAACCCAGAACTGGTGGAAGTGCTGGACGTTGATACGCTGGCGATCCACGAAGAACACCTGCGCGGTTTGATTACCGAACACGTGCAGCATACCGGTTCTTCGCGCGGCGAAGAGATCCTGGCGAACTGGCCGGCGTTCTCTGCGAAATTCGCGCTGGTTAAACCGAAGTCCAGCGATGTTAAAGCCCTGTTGGGTCACCGTAGTCGTAGCGCAGCAGAGCTGCGTGTGCAGGCGCAGTAAGGAATTCAGATGAGCCAGAACGTATACCAGTTTATCGACCTGCAGCGTGTTGATCCGCCAAAGAAACCGCTGAAGATCCGTAAAATTGAATTTGTAGAAATCTATGAGCCGTTTTCAGAAGGCCAGGCCAAAGCACAGGCAGACCGCTGCCTGTCCTGCGGTAACCCTTACTGTGAGTGGAAATGTCCGGTCCATAACTACATCCCTAACTGGCTGAAGCTGGCCAACGAAGGGCGTATTTTTGAAGCCGCCGAGCTTTCTCACCAGACCAACACCCTGCCAGAAGTGTGCGGCCGCGTGTGTCCGCAGGACCGTCTGTGTGAAGGCTCCTGTACGCTGAACGACGAGTTTGGCGCGGTGACCATCGGTAACATTGAGCGTTACATCAACGATAAAGCGTTTGAGATGGGCTGGCGTCCGGATATGACCGGCGTGAAGCAAACCGATAAGCGCGTGGCGATCATCGGCGCGGGTCCGGCGGGCCTGGCCTGTGCGGATGTCCTGACCCGTAACGGCGTGAAGGCGGTGGTCTTTGACCGTCATCCGGAGATCGGCGGCCTGCTGACCTTCGGTATCCCGGCCTTCAAGCTGGAGAAAGAGGTTATGACCCGTCGCCGTGAAATCTTCACCGGCATGGGCATTGAGTTCAAACTGAATGTAGAAGTGGGCCGCGACGTGCAGCTCGACGAGCTGCTGAAGGATTACGACGCCGTATTCCTGGGCGTGGGTACCTATCAGTCCATGCGTGGCGGGCTCGAGAACGAAGACGCGCCAGGCGTGTACGACGCGCTGCCGTTCCTGATTGCCAACACCAAACAGATCATGGGATATGGCGAAACGGCTGACGAGCCTTACGTCAGCATGGAAGGCAAACGCGTGGTGGTGCTGGGCGGTGGTGACACCGCGATGGACTGCGTGCGTACCTCCATTCGTCAGAACGCGGCGCACGTAATCTGTGCTTACCGTCGTGACGAAGAGAACATGCCGGGCTCAAAACGCGAAGTGAAAAACGCGCGTGAAGAGGGCGTGGAGTTCCAGTTCAACATCCAGCCTCTGGGTATTGAAGTGAATGCCAACGGTAAAGTGAGCGGCGTGAAGATGGCGCGCACCGAGATGGGTGCCCCGGATGCCAAAGGCCGTCGTCGCGCGGAGATCGTGGCTGGTTCTGAGCACGTGATCCCGGCTGACGCGGTCGTCATGGCGTTCGGTTTCCGTCCTCACAGCATGGAATGGCTGGCGAAGCACAGCGTTGAGCTGGATTCGCAGGGTCGTATTATCGCGCCAGAAGGCAGCGACAATGCGTTCCAGACCAGCAACCCGAAAATCTTCGCCGGTGGTGATATCGTTCGTGGTTCTGACCTGGTGGTGACGGCAATTGCCGAAGGCCGTAAGGCGGCAGACGGTATACTGAACTATCTGGAAGTGTAAAAAATGGCCCGGCGATTGCCGGGCCAACTTTTATTTTTTAAGCAGTTGCCAGGTTAAATCGGTCTCCAGCGCGGTTTGATCCGAAATATGGTTAAACGCGCTGTCATTGAGCACCGGGAAAATGGTGACGGTAAAGTTCATCTGCTGGCCGCTGGGTACCCTGCCGTTTTCAACCGCCACGACAGCCTCGTTATTGCGGATATAGAGCGATGACCCGTTATCAGTATCCGGCGTAAAATTCACCTGATCCGTTGTTTTCCCTACGTTGTAGCTTTTACCATCCAGCGTCAGGTTGCTGACCTTTATCGCCACACCGCCGTTCTGACCAAACTGAAAACGCCCTTTCTGACCAGAAGCCCCCTGTAACAGCGTCGCCATCTGCTGTTTTTCCGGGCAATAGACGCTGACATTTATGTCTTTTTCCGGCATTTTGTTCCAGCTCTGCTGGCTGGTGACAATGCTGTCACGCCGCATCTGGTGATAATCCACAACCGGCTGAGAGAGCGTTAGCTGACAATCGTCAGCATAAGAAAGGCACGGCAAAGCAAGCAGCAATAGCGCAGCCAGACGTTGAATGTTCATCGACATACTCCGTTAACTTCTTCGTAAAACGCGTCTTCGTCGTGCTTTTCAGGAAGCGTAAAATCAAGTTTGCACAGACGGTTATTGTCATCATCAACGGCATAAAGCGCGCTAATCTGATCGGCATCGTTCAGGAAGACATGTCCGTCATCAACCACCGTCACCACGTAGTTATTTTTATCATCCACCACCGACAGACCTTTCGTCAGCGGCTTCCCGTCGGCCTGCTTAATACGTAACATCACGCGGCGGCTGTTCAATACTTTAAAGCTCACTTCGCTTACCGAGCCATGTGCAGCAGCAATATATTTGGTCCCGTTCGCCAGGGTCATGCTCTGCGGTAGCTTGTTCGCATCCACTTCGATACGTGAGTTACGCCATTCAGTCAGGCCGGGAATGACAGCCTGGCCCCAGCGGTCGGTCCAGACGGTGCCCTGCGGCGTAGTGATCTCAACGCCCGCTTTCGGTTCGCTGAGTCTGGCGATGGCAAACGTGTCCTTGATGGAATACGGCGAGAAGGTCACACCGTCTTTGTGCATCGCAATGCCGCCAGACAGGGTCGCATTGTAGTTACGCTGATGATCGCCGCTGGTACCGCCCCCGACGCTAAGCTGGGTGTAGTGAAGATTAGTGTTGATGTTGCCGTTGAAGCTGTTTTCCTGTGATTCGTCATCACGATCGGCAGAAATATAGTAGTTGGTGTTCTCCCCCAGCGACCCGCTGTTCGCCAGACCATAGCTGGTGCTGTCGCCCTGCTTACGCATATACGAACTCAGGCTCTGCGAACCGCCTAACGGAATGCTGAGGTTGATATAGAGCAGATCGTCGTCCTGGTCGTCATCCGTGCTGCCCACTGCGCTTTGCCAGTTCACGTTGATTGAAGCGTATTTGAAGGTTTTCCCCCACGACAGAAGCAAGTAGCGGGAATCTTCGCCGTCTCCTGCGGCCTGGTTGTAGCTCAGGCCCGCACTAAATGCCCCGGCCAATTCTGTGGACCAACGTACGTTGGCCGAATAACTGTTGTCATAGCCCTGATAATCATCATCCATGGCATCTGCGAGTTCGCGATAATCACCGCTGTAATGCGCCACGCTGGCAGACAGGCCGACATTCTCAGTCAACGAGTAATCGCTCTGGAGTTCGTTTTTGATACCGTTATCACTGTCGCCAAATTGCGCATTGCTGGCGGCCATACTGGTTGAGACGTTCCAGCCATCGGTAACCATAAATTCTGTGCGCGCCCCCGCAGCCTGGTAATCTTCGGCCACCACGCCGGAGGCAAGCAGGTTCATCCAGGGGAAAATTCGCCAGCCATCGGATACGTTGAACACCAGCGGATCGCTGTAGTCACTGTCTATACCACGTACCTGGCCCGCCGAAACGGTCAGGCCGTTTGGTTTTGAAAGATTTCGGGCTTTTACGGATGCGGCGGGAACAATGTAGCGGTTGGTCGAACCGTCGGACTCCACAACGGTGACGTCAAGATCGACGTTGTTACGGACCATCGGGACGTCATCCAGCGTGAACGGGCCCGCCGGTACTAACGTGTTAAAAATGAGTCTTCCGTTTTGACGCACTTCAACGCGCGCCTGCGAGGTTCGGGCAATACCGGATACGCTCACCCCCGAACTGTCTTTCTGCAGACCACTGGTCGGCATTAACTGCACACCGGTAATCGGGACGCCGCTTAACACATCTGACATGGCGTTAATTTCCCCCACCTGCATGGTCAGGCGTTGAGGAACAAACACATGCTCTGCGTAGGTATAAATACTCTCTGCGTTTCGGTTGCCGTTGTCATCCGTCAGGATATAGCGGCTGCGTAGCGACCAGTCCATCGCGTTGAAGCCCGCCTCCAGGCTTGCCTGTGAGTAACGGTTACTGCTGCTGTCACTTCCGCTGTATTCGTTTTTGGTGCTGAAGAGCGAGTAGTTAAGCATGCCTGCCGTGCCGCCATGCTGGAAATTTTTGACATCAGCGCTCAGGCTGTTAAGTGCTTCCGCTGGCAGATAAAGCTCGACCGCTTCCTGGTTTGGCAAGGGATTGATCACCGCCTGAGCGTAATCGCTACGCAGATCATGGCAGGTCTCATTCGCCTTTATGGGCACCGGCATGAGACCTGCAAATTCCAGGAAGTCGTTATCAACGCACATCGTTCCGTCTTCACTGAAGCGTACGGCCGCTGTTCCGCGATCGTTACCGTTCACTTTGACAGAAACGGAATGCGTCCCCGGTAAAAAGCGCGGCGCTTGTGCAAAATAGCGGTTTAGATCGGCCCCAAGACCACGTGATTTCAGGATATCAGTATCAAATGTCACCTCCCTCGCGTGGAGGGAGGGAGCATCAAGCAACATCAGAGGTATTGCGCTATAAATCACAGCGCGCACAAAAAGTGCAAGTTGGCTTTTTTTACGCACCGCCATAATCCTTTATTTTTTATTGAGATCCGAGATAAAGCTGGGCACTTCGACCCCATAGCGGCTGGCCGGGAAAAACTTCACTTTCGTGTTTCCACTGACGGATTCGCCCATAGAAACCGTCATGGTTTCACCGGGTAAAATGTAGGTTTTGGCAAGCGATCCGCTGATGCCTGAAGGCTGCAGCACCACGTTCTGTGCCAGACGCACAACATATTTGCTTGGGTTTTTTACCGTGACGGACGTGCCTGACGCGGTCCAGTCGAGGAATTTCCACGCATCGGTTACCACGGCCAGCTTCGCAGGGCGAATCAGTACGGGCAGGTCCTGACGAATATTGATGCCAATTTTCACTTTATTGTCATCGCTCTTCGGCGGGATCCCTTCGAAGGTCACACGCTTGTAGTGCTCAACGTCCAGCGGTTTGCTGGTTTGCAGGATGAAGCGCAATTGCTGAGTCTGACCGGGCTCGAGACGTACCACGGGCTGAGTGGTGACAAGTTTCAGGCCTTTATCATCCGGCAGATCCACCACGTCGGTGTACAGTAGCGACGGATGGCTATCGGTATTTTTGACGTTGATGGTGCCACTGTGGGTCGCTTCATCAATCACCAGCAGACTGGTTTCTGGCACCATACCGGCTGCATGTACGCCAAACTGTGCAGAGAATAAAGCTGCGGCAGCGAGTGTTTTAAATAAAACCTTTTTAGAGCATGTCATATGTATATTCCTTGAAAGCACTACTTAACATTCCGTGTTGATGGCGCTTATTTTTGAGAGAAAGCGTATTCCCTCTGCATTAAATTTAACTCACTTTAAATTTGAAAGAATTACAGATACTTTAGGCTGATCGTCAACTGACCATCCAGCCGGGTATCATCGGTAATGGCAAGCGTTGTGGTATTCTGAATAGCCAGAGACGTTACCAGCGGAAATGTTGCTGTCTGGAAAGCAAGCGGGTCAATACTTCCCGCTAATGCGACGGTAATATTACGATTATTTTCACCCTGACTTGAACCATCAGTACTCTTAGCCCAGGTCGTCGAGCCATTCTGCTGATATATTGGATCGACAGATTTTCCGTCTGCAGTAACGCTATCCACCTTCATAAACATGGCATAAGAGCCAATATTTACCGTGCCTGCTTTGCCAACGCCATAGGTCTGGTTAGTCGCACTCTGTGCCCCACCCGTAAATGTACCGGCAGAAACGGTTAATCCTGCGTTAGAGTCGGCGCGATCGTCTATCATATTCCAGGCCACTTTTGTTGCTGCCGTGCAGGTAATGGTGAGATCGATATTCCGTTGCCCTAACTGGTTCACCGCCGTAGAGGACAATTCACCTAAGCGGATATTTCCATAGTCCACCACGCCGCCATTGCTAAATTCAGGAGTACAGGCCGAGGCTGTCAGCGTCCCTTTAATTTTCAATATCGCGGTTTCAGCGGCAAACGTAGAGTTTACGCAAAGGAATAATGCTGTAGCCAATAGAATTTTTTTCACGAGTTAATCCATAACTTATGATTTAAAGAAAATAAAATTCGACTGAATTCATCCTTGATAGTCGCTATTACCTCCGTTTGCAAAATGCATGGTGCGATAATATAGAAATCATAAATACATGCAACTTAGGTTTATTAACTTTTCTTTTTAGATTTACTCAAACAATAGGCAGGGTTTATAAAACAGAGGTTTCCAGTTCTTTTTAGACCATTTATATTCAGAATAATTATTGCTTGCGATGATTTATTTTCGCTGGCTTTGTATTCCAAAATTTCTGTCATATAGAATAAAGCATTGCACTGTCTTAATTTTGTACAAATCTATACATAGAAAAAATATTCGTTCAACAGGCGCTTAATCTTTACATCGACAAAAAAATCCAGCCGACTGAGGAGGGCTGGATTTTATAATGGATGACGCTTATTTTACCACTCTGAGAGCCGGACGCCCGCCGCGTGGTGGCGGATCGTCATCAGGATCGTTTTCATCCTGGCGGTCAGGTTTGTCGCCGTCAATAACCGACATCACCGTGTCGCTGTCTCGCTCCCCGGTTGCATCGTCTTCATTCAGGCTGGCAACGTCTTCATCGTAAGCCGCTTCCGGCTCGAACATCGTACCCGCGCCGTTTTCCCGCGCGTAGATAGCCAGCACCGCGGCCAGCGGCACGGAAACCTGACGTGGTACGCCGCCGAAACGCGCGTTAAAACGCACTTCGTCGTTCGCCAGTTCAAGATTACCCACCGCACGGGGGGCAATGTTCAAAACGATCTGTCCGTCACGCGCGTATTCCATCGGAACCAGCACGCCCGGCAACGTCACATCCACAACCAGGTGCGGCGTGAGCTGGTTATCCAGCAGCCATTCATAGAAGGCGCGCAGCAGATACGGACGGCGTGGTGAAAGTTGTGACATTTCCACAGTCATTAGCCTCGGCCGAGACGCATTTCACGTTCCGGTTCAGTTAAGGATGCCAGGAAGGAGTCGCGTTCAAAGACGCGGGTCATATAGCCTTTCAGCTCTTTTGCGCCCGGGCCGCTGAATTCAACGCCAAGTGTCGGCAGGCGCCACAGCAGCGGTGCCAGGTAGCAGTCCACCAGGCTGAACTCATCGCTCAGGAAGAACGGTTTCTGGCCGAACACAGGGGCAATCGCCAGCAGCTCTTCACGCAGTTGTTTACGTGCAGCGTCTGCTTCTGAAGCAGAGCCGTTTTCGATCACGTTCATCAGCGTGTACCAGTCTTTCTCGATACGCTGCATGTACAGGCGGCTTTCGCCACGCGCCACAGGGTAAACAGGCATCAGCGGTGGATGCGGGAAACGCTCATCCAGGTATTCCATAATGATACGGGATTCCCACAGGGTCAGCTCGCGATCCACCAGCGTTGGTACACTTTGGCTCGGGTTGAGATCGATCAGATCCTGAGGTGGGTTATCCTTTTCCACATGCTCGATCTCAAAACTGACACCCTTCTCGGCCAGCACGATACGAACCTGATGGCTATAAATGTCAGTAGGACCAGAAAACAGCGTCATTACCGAACGTTTGTTGGCAGCGACAGCCATGAAAACCTCCAGGTATATTCAGAATTTTTACTGCTACCGGCCCGGTGGGGCCAGCCAGATGATGTAGCGCCCATCCCAGAGAAGACACATTGTTCAAGAATCGAACAAAAATCGAGTATTCACCGATATTTGGGCAGAAAATTGGATGATAGTTTACCAGATTTTGATGGCTTTGTGGTGAGGGGATTCTGGAAATGCGGAAAAAGAGGAGATATATGCATTGATAATGTGGATAACCTGAGCATTACCCATAAAAAAACCCGCCGAAGCGGGTTTTTCGCCAATCGTTCTGCGTGAGCAGAAAATGATTAACGTTTGGAGAACTGTGGACGACGACGTGCTTTACGCAGACCCACTTTCTTACGTTCAACCTGACGAGCGTCACGAGTAACGAAGCCAGCTTTACGCAGTTCAGAACGCAGGGATTCGTCGTACTCCATCAGAGCGCGGGTGATACCGTGACGGATCGCACCTGCCTGACCGGAGATACCACCACCTTTAACGGTGATGTACAGATCCAGTTTTTCTACCATATCAACCAGTTCCAGCGGCTGGCGAACTACCATGCGGGCAGTTTCGCGACCGAAGTACTGTTCCAGAGAACGCTGGTTGATTACGATTTTACCGTTGCCCGGTTTGATGAACACGCGAGCTGCGGAACTTTTGCGGCGACCAGTGCCGTAGTATTGATTTTCAGCCATTGCCTATAATCCCGATTAGATGTCAAGAACTTGCGGTTGCTGTGCCGCGTGGTTGTGCTCGTTACCTGCGTAAACTTTCAGTTTACGGAACATAGCACGACCCAGCGGGCCTTTTGGCAGCATGCCTTTAACCGCGATTTCAATCACACGCTCAGGACGGCGAGCAATCATCTCTTCAAAGGTCGCTTCTTTGATACCACCGATGTGGCCAGTGTGGTGGTAGTACATTTTGTCTTCGCGCTTGTTGCCGGTTACAGCAACTTTTTCTGCGTTCAGAACGATGATGTAGTCACCAGTATCAACGTGCGGAGTGTATTCCGCTTTGTGCTTACCGCGCAGGCGACGAGCCAGTTCAGTAGCCAGACGGCCCAGAGTTTTACCGGTCGCGTCAACAACATACCAGTCGCGTTGTACGGTTTCTGGTTTAGCTGTAAAAGTTTTCATTAAAAGCTTACCCAAATAATAAGTTACACGTTGGTGAACACCCAAACGTTTAGTCAGTTGAGGTTCACACGACAAAGTCCGGCAAACCTACCCCTTCGAATAGCTCATGCCGACACATAGAAAGTTTCGGGAAAAAAACCTTCTCGTAACGTGGGGTCGCAAGATTATAGAGAAGTTGAGGTCAAAGATCGACCCTTAAATGTGATTTGGAATGGGTTTTTCGGGGGGCAAGTTTTTGCGGTCCGGTGCCCTCACCCCCAGCCCCTCTCCCACGGGGAGAGGGTAGCATTTAAGGCATATGCTCCAGCTTCAGATACTCCTCGCTCTGCATCTCCTGCAGGCGCGACAGGCAGCGCTGGAACTCAAACTTCAAACGTTCCCCCTGATACACCTCATATAAAGGCACCTCGGCGCTCACCACCAGCTTGACGTGGCGTTCGTAAAACTCGTCCACCAGCGCAATGAAGCGTCGCGCTTCGCTTTCCATCAGCCGTGTCATGACGGGTACATCCAGCAGCATCACCGTGTGGAACAGGCGCGAAAGGGCGATGTAGTCGTGCTGACTGCGGGCATCCACGCACAGCGTCGCAAAAGAGACCGCCAGCGTTTGGTTTTCAACACCGAGCGTAGGCAACGGACGATGGTTAATCTCCAGCGTCGGGGCGTTTTCGCGCTTTGCTCCCGCCAGCGCCAGCCACAGTTTATCCATCTGGCGGGTGGTCTCGGCATTCAGCGGTGAGAGCCACAGGTGCGCCTGAGTCAGCGTGCGCAAACGGTAATCCACGCCCGCATCAACATTCATAATGTCACAATGCTCTTTGATGGCATCAATGGCAGGCAGAAAACGCGCCCGCTGGAGGCCGTTACGATACAGCTCATCCGGCGGAATATTCGAGGTGGCGACCAGCGTGATGCCGCGGGCAAACAGCGCTTTCATCAGGCCGCCCAACAGCATGGCATCGGTGATATCCGAAACAAAAAACTCATCGAAACAGAGGACGTCCGTTTCGGCCTTAAACCTGTCAGCCACAATCTCCAGCGGATCGCTTTTGCCCTGCAGCGCCGTTAACTCTTCATGCACCCGCAGCATAAAGCGGTGGAAGTGCAGGCGTTGTTTACGCTCACCCGGCAGGCTCTGATAAAACAGATCCATCAACCAGGTTTTCCCGCGACCGACACCGCCCCACATATATAAACCGCGTGCCGGAGCGTTAGCCTGTGGCTCTTTTTTTCCGAGCAGTCGGCTCAATGCCGCCTTCAGCCCACCGCTCTGCCCTGCTTCCGCAGGTTTTGCCGTAAGCTCATGGAAAAGGGTATCCAGACGGTTAACCGCTTCACGTTGAACGTCATCCGGCTGATGTGAGCCCTCGTCCAGGGCCAGTTGATATCGCGATGCGGGGGACAGGTTTTGCATAATCTTGTTGTTATTCCTTCAATTAAACCTCATCAGCAGGCGTGACTGATGAAAAAAAGGCCGTTCTACACTACGCGATGATACGTCAGGATTCCACTTCTGCAGAAATAGCGGTTATAGTGGCAATATCAGGCACAGGCAGGAGCCGAGCCAACACCCTACGGAACAACAAGACAACGGGAGAAGTTCATGACCTGGGAATATGCGCTAATCGGTTTAGTCGTCGGCATCGTGATTGGTGCTGTGGCCATGCGTTTCGGTAATCGCAAATTGCGTCAGCAGCAGTCACTGCAATACGAACTGGAAAAGAACAAAGCCGAGCTGGAAGAGTACCGCGAAGAGCTGGTCAGCCACTTTGCCCGTAGCGCTGAGCTGCTGGACAATATGGCGACCGACTACCGCCAGCTGTATCAGCACATGGCAAAAAGCTCCAGCAGCCTGCTGCCGGAAATGACCGCGGAAACCAACCCGTTCCGCAACCGTCTGGCAGACTCTGAGGCCGGTAACGATCAGGCCCCTGTTCAGATGCCTCGCGACTATTCTGATGGCGCGTCCGGCCTGCTGCGCGGCGGTGTTAAGCGCGATTAATCACACAACCTGAAATTATTTTACGGGCGCAGCGATTGCGCCCGTCCTTTCTTCCTGACCCCAGCTATTATTTAGGTAAACACCTCATTGTTCAGCGGTTTAAAATTCAATAACATCAACGTGTTTTTGGGCCCGTTTTTTCCTTTACTCCAGGTTACGAGAGTCAGCATCGATGAAGAAAAAGAACCAGCTGTTGAGCGCGTTAGCGTTAAGTGTCGGGTTATCTCTCTCGGCGTCCTTCCCTGCCTTTGCCGCCCTTCCCTCGCAGGTGCCGGGCCAGACGGCGATTCCGAGCCTCGCACCCATGCTGGAAAAAGTGTTGCCTGCGGTAGTCAGCGTGCAGGTAGAAGGCACTGCCGTGCAAAGCCAGCGCGTACCTGAAGAACTGAAAAAATATTTTGGCGATGAGTCGCCCGACCAGCAGGCTCAGCCTTTTGAAGGGCTGGGCTCAGGCGTCATCATTGATGCGGCCAAAGGCTATATTCTGACCAACAACCACGTTATCAGCCAGGCCGATAAAATCAGCGTGCAGCTGAATGATGGTCGGGAATTTGATGCCAAATTGATCGGCGGCGATGACCAGAGCGACATCGCGCTGTTGCAGGTGCAAAACCCAAGTAATCTGACCCAGATTGCCATCGCCGACTCCGACAAACTGCGCGTCGGCGACTTTGCTGTTGCCGTGGGCAACCCCTTTGGTTTAGGACAAACGGCGACCTCCGGGATCATTTCCGCGCTGGGGCGCAGCGGCCTGAATCTTGAAGGCCTGGAAAACTTTATCCAGACCGATGCCTCAATTAACCGCGGGAACTCCGGCGGGGCGCTGCTGAACCTTAACGGCGAGCTGATTGGTATTAACACAGCAATCCTCGCGCCAGGTGGCGGCAGTATCGGGATCGGGTTTGCCATTCCCAGCAATATGGCCAAAACGCTGGCACAGCAGCTTATCCAGTTTGGTGAAGTCAAACGCGGCCTGTTGGGCATCAAAGGGATGGAGATGAGCGCCGATATCGCAAAAGCGTTCAACATCAACGTGCAGCGCGGTGCGTTCGTCAGTGAAGTGCTGCCCAATTCCGGCTCGGCAAAAGCGGGCATTAAATCAGGTGATGTGATCGTCAGCCTGAATGATAAGCCGCTGAGCAGCTTTGCAGAGCTGCGCTCACGTATCGCCACCACCGAACCGGGCGCCAAAGTGAAGCTGGGCCTGATTCGTGACGGCAAACCGCTGAATGTGGAAGTGACGCTGGACAAGAGCACTTCTTCCTCCGCCAGTGCGGAGCTTATCGCCCCGGCACTGCAGGGCGCGACCCTCAGCGACGGGCAGCTTAAAGACGGCACCAAAGGCATCAGCATCGATACCGTAGAGAAGAGCAGCCCTGCCGCGCAGGCGGGATTGCATCAGGATGATGTGATCATCGGCGTGAATCGCACCCGCGTGCAGTCTATCGCTGAGCTGCGCAAGGTGCTGGAAAGTAAACCAACGGTCATTGCCCTGCAAATTATGCGCGGCAACGAATCTATCTATATTCTGTTGCGCTAAGCATTTGCTATCCCGGGTATCACCGCCGCGTGTGATGTCCGGGATAACTCATGTTATGCTGCAAACCGTTCCTTTTTTAACGACACGCGCATCATGCTTTTAAAGCTCTTTCGTTCCATTGCCATCGGTTTGATTGTTGCGGGCCTGCTGTTAGCGGCCATGCCGTCTTTACGCCAGTTCAACAAGCTGTCGGCTCCCCAGTTTGACAGCGCGGATGAAACGCCTGCCACCTATAATCAGGCCGTTCGCCGTGCCGCACCCGCAGTGGTGAACGTCTACAACCGTGGTCTTAACAGTTCAGCCCATAACCAGCTGGAGATCCGTACCCTCGGCTCCGGCGTGATTATGGACGATCGCGGATACATCATTACCAACAAGCACGTGATCAACGATGCTGACCAGATCATCGTCGCACTTCAGGATGGCCGCGTGTTTGAGGCCTTACTTGTCGGCTCTGACAGCCTGACCGATCTGGCCGTGCTGAAAATCAACGCCACCGGCGGGCTGCCCGTGATTCCGATCAACCGAAAACGCACTCCGCACATTGGCGATGTGGTTCTGGCTATCGGTAACCCATACAACCTGGGGCAGACCATCACCCAGGGGATCATCAGCGCCACGGGTCGCATCGGTCTGAACCCATCGGGACGGCAGAACTTCCTGCAAACCGATGCCTCCATCAACCACGGGAACTCCGGCGGCGCGCTGGTCAACTCGCTGGGCGAGCTTATGGGTATCAACACCCTCTCCTTCGATAAAAGCAACGATGGCGAGACGCCGGAAGGGATCGGCTTTGCCATTCCGTTCCAGCTGGCAACCAAAATTATGGACAAGCTGATCCGGGACGGTCGCGTGATCCGCGGTTACATCGGGATTGGTGGTCGCGAAATTGCCCCTATGCATACGCAGGGTGGCGGGATCGATCAGATTCAGGGGATTGTGGTTAACGAAGTGGCGCCTGGCGGACCGGCTGCCAATGCGGGCATTCAGGTTAATGATGTCATTCTGTCGGTCAACGGCACACCGGCGGTCTCTGCGCTTGAGA
The DNA here is from genome assembly GCF_050031595.1 of Enterobacter cloacae complex sp. 309I3. NCBI lineage: Bacteria > Pseudomonadati > Pseudomonadota > Gammaproteobacteria > Enterobacterales > Enterobacteriaceae > Enterobacter > Enterobacter cloacae complex sp. 309I3. The sequence continues at coordinate 4,422,890 of NZ_JBLGWI010000001.1, forward strand.
CGATGGACCAGGTGGCAGAAATTCGCCCGGGTTCCATCATCCCGGTTGAAGTCATGCGCAACGATAAGAAACTGACGCTGCATGTGACCATTCAGGAATACCCGGCCACCAACTGACGGGCATAAAAAAACGGAGCGTAGCGCTCCGTTTTTTTTACCGGGACAAGATCACTTGTTAACGAACTCTTCGCCCAGCGTGATATCTTTCTTCAGCGTGTCCAGCATGCCTTCCATCGCGTTTTGTTCAAACGCGCTCAGCGTGCCAATTGGCTTACGCTCTTCGATACCATTTTTACCGAGCAGCAGCGGCTGGGAGAAGAAGCGCGCGTGTTCGCCATCGCCTTCAACATAAGCGCATTCAACCACGCCCTTCTCGCCCTGCAGCGCGCGAACCAGTGACAGACCGAAACGTGCAGCCGCCTGGCCCATAGACAGCGTTGCAGAACCGCCACCCGCCTTCGCTTCCACCACTTCGGTGCCTGCGTTCTGGATACGTTTGGTCAGGTCAGCCACTTCCTGCTCGGTGAAGCTCACGCCAGGGATCTGCGAGAGCAGAGGCAGAATTGTCACACCAGAGTGACCACCGATGACCGGCACTTCAACTTCCGTAGGCTGCTTGCCTTTCAGCTCAGCCACGAAGGTGTTAGAACGGATGATATCCAGCGTGGTCACGCCGAACAGTTTGTTCTTGTCGTAAACGCCTGCTTTCTTCAGCACTTCTGCTGCAATAGCGACCGTGGTGTTCACCGGGTTAGTAATGATACCGATGCACGCTTTCGGACACACTTCAGCGATCTGCTGCACCAGGTTTTTCACGATGCCTGCGTTGACGTTGAACAGGTCGGAACGATCCATACCTGGCTTACGCGCCACACCAGCGGAGATCAGCACAACGTCAGCACCCTGCAGCGCAGGACGTGCGTCTTCGCCGGAGAAGCCTTTGATGTTAACAGCGGTCGGGATGTGGCTCAGGTCAACCGCCACACCTGGGGTTACCGGAGCAATGTCGTACAGGGAGAGTTCTGAGCCTGAAGGCAGTTGGGTTTTCAGTAGTAGGGCAAGCGCCTGGCCGATACCACCAGCAGCGCCGAGGACTGCGACTTTCATCCTAAACTCCTTATTATGGTTAACTTAAGTATCTGTAAATCCGTTGCGGCGACCTTAATTCAGCAGGTAATTAATTACAATTTTCGTAGCTAAAGAATTTGAGGTCACGCGACTTTCTCTCTTCCCAGAAGACTCTCTGACAACAGACGGCAACGAATTAAGAGGTGGTTACAATACACCCTGCCACGCCACCAAAACAACATCATTTTGATAACATTTAATTTACTTTTAAGCTTATTTGCGTGGCGTGACCCAGGCATGTTTTCCGATAACGAAATCTGATAATATCACTCCCTTTCATAACATTATTTCAGGCTACTGCCTGGTAGATAATTTGCATAAAAATTCATCCACATGCATAATAATGTTGTTTCTATCGTCATATTCCGGGTGACTTATGCGAAGCTCGTCTAAGCAAGAAGAATTAGTAAAGGCGTTTAAAGCGCTACTCAAAGAAGAGAAATTCAGTTCTCAGGGAGAAATTGTTCAGGCGCTGCAGGAACAAGGCTTCGACAATATCAACCAGTCGAAAGTCTCCCGTATGTTGACCAAATTTGGCGCGGTGCGTACCCGTAACGCCAAAATGGAGATGGTCTATTGCCTGCCAGCTGAACTTGGCGTGCCGACAACCTCCAGCCCGCTGAAGAATCTGGTTCTGGATATCGACCACAACGATGCCGTTGTGGTGATCCACACAAGCCCTGGTGCCGCACAGCTGATTGCCCGCATGCTGGACTCTCTGGGTAAAACGGAAGGGATTCTCGGTACCATCGCCGGTGATGACACCATCTTTACCACGCCAGCCAACGGCTTCTCGGTGAAAGATCTCCACGAGGCGATCCTGGTTCTGTTCGAACAGGAGCTGTAATCCTCTCTCCCCGTAGCGTCGCTACGGGGTTCATTCTGCCCCCGCTGCGTTTTCCCCTGTTTTCTCCTGTCCTCAATTTAACAAATAGTGCTTTTTACCACTCATTAACATTCAGCCAGTGAATGATAAATCAAAGAATCGCACAAAATATCAAAATCATTTATTCATATGATTTACTTAGATATAACACGCCAACGTGTACAGAAAATAACCAACATTATGCCATTAGGTTATAAAAATTGCGCTGTTTAACACGTAATTACCCATGAAACAATTAGCCTGGTATTAATTTTTACCGTTATTAGTGTATACTTGATTTTGTGATGAGGGTCACGAAACAAAGACCCCACTAAAAAATTCGACGAGGTAAAAATCATGAAAATCAAAACAACTGTAGCGGCGCTGAGCGTCCTGTCTGTCCTGTCATTCGGTGCTTTCGCAGCAGATTCCATTAATGCCGATCAGGCGCAATCCCGTGAGGCTATCGGTACGGTTTCTGTCGGCGCAATCGGCACGTCTCCAATGGACATGCATGAGATGCTGAACAAAAAAGCGGAAGAACAAGGTGCATCATCCTATCGCATCATTGAAGCGCGTTCCGGTGACCACTGGCACGCTACCGCTGAGCTGTATAAATAAGTTTTAGTAATAACAGAAGACGACTATCTCCACTCAACGGCACCAGGCATAAAAATAGCAGTTCAACCCTTCTCGCCGTTGAGCAAAAACCTCTTCAGGAGCAAAGACTATGAAAACCAAATTAATCATCGCAACCCTCGGTCTGGCATCGGTTCTCTCTTTCGGCGCAAGCGCAGCCGTCCAGCAGGTGAATACCGAGCAGGCGCAAAATCTGCAGTCTATGGGTAGTGTTTCCGTAACGTCCGTCACTGGCTCTCCGATGGATATCCGTCAGGAGCTGGCCGCAAAAGCTGAAAAAGCAGGCGCCAGCAGCTACCGCGTCACCGAACTGAATCAGGGCGACCACTGGCACGCTACGGCAGAACTGTATAAATAAACCCTCGTCGTATCTCATCATACGACTTGCCCCTTGCCTCGCTGGTCAGGGGCTTTTTTTGCGTAATCAATGGCGCGCGTTGAAACGCAACTGCCCTTCCAGCTCTTCTTCTGCTTCATCAAACAATAAAATCAGCGCCCCAAATCGCCTGCGCAGCTTATCGGGCAGATGAATAAACTCTATTTCCAGCGGTAACGGCAGCTGACTGCCGGTCACCACATCCCACAGCATATCCAGATTCGTGACGCTTTCCCGTTCCAGATCAAACGCTCGGATAAATTCACGATAGAAGTCTTCCTGACTGTCGATCTCGTCAAAATCAAAGGTATAGGTTTTCATTGCCAGCCACCCAGTCCAGGCGAGCGGCGATGCCGCCCTGTCTATTATAATCCCCCGATATGCAGGGTTTTGACTTCCAGATACTCTTCCAGCCCCAGCACGGACCCTTCTCGACCCAGGCCAGACTCTTTTACCCCACCAAAAGGTCCAAGCTCCGTGGAAACGGCGCACTCATTAATCCCAATCATCCCGCTTTCGATTGCCTGCGAGACGCGGAAAACGCGCGACAGATTCTGAGTATAGAAGTAAGCCGCCAGACCATAAGGCGTGTTGTTGGCGCGCTGGATGACTTCATCTTCAGAAGTGAAACGGAAGCAGGCGGCAACGGGACCAAACGTCTCTTCTTCCGCCAGTTTCATGCCTTCATGACAGTCGCCCAGCACGGTGGGCATCCAGAAATTGCCACCAAGCGGATGTGGTTTACCGCCCGCCAGGACCGTCGCCCCCCGGGCAACAGCGTCTTCCACATGCTCGCGCACTTTGTTCACCGCGGAGGGTTCAATCAGCGGGCCTACGACCACACCGTCTTCCAGACCATTTCCCACCTTCAGCGCGTTCACCGCATCGGCCAGTTTGTTCACAAACTTGTCGTAGACGGTTTCCTGAATATAGAAGCGGTTAACGCTGACGCAGACCTGTCCGGCATTACGGAATTTGTTGGCGATCGCCCCTTTGACGGCAGCATCGATGTCCGCATCTTCAAACACGATATACGGGGCATTCCCCCCCAGCTCCATCGAAACTTTTTTCATGGTGTCCGCGGCGTTACGCACCAGCGTTTTGCCGACGGAAGTGGAGCCGGTAAACGAGATTTTCCGCACCTCGTGACTCGCCATAATCGCGTCGCTGATCTCATGCGTATTACCGGCCACGGCGTTGAGGACGCCATCCGGCACACCGGCCTGTTTCGCCAGCGTGAGCAGCGCAAACGCGCTGAGCGGGGTGTTGTTTGCCGGTTTGATGACCCCGGTACACCCCGCGGCCAGCGCCGGACCAAGCTTACGGGTGAGCATCGCCATCGGGAAGTTCCACGGCGTAATTGCCGCCACCACCCCCACAGGCTCACGGGTAGCCAGAATGCGGGAGCCCGGTTTGATCGGTGGAATAATTTCACCGTTAGCGCGCTTGGCCTCTTCGGCAAACCACTGAATAAAACTGGCGGCGTACTCCACCTCGCCTTCAGCTTCTTTCAGGGGTTTGCCCTGTTCGGTGGTCATTAACCGACCAAGCCAGCTTTTATTCTCGATAATCAGTTCATACCAGCGATAGAGAATGGTCGAGCGCTCTTTCGCGGTTTTGGCCCGCCAGGCCGGGAAGGCTTTCGCGGCGGCGGCAATCGCCTCTTCGGTTTCTGCTTTACCGGCTTTCGCCACTTTGGCGATAACATCACCGGTGGCCGGGTTCAACACATCAAACGTTGTGTCCAGCGGTTTCCATATGCCGTTAACCAGATAACCGGTCTGAAAAAGAATGTGGTCCTGAAGCGCCTGGGTAGTCATGTGTCCTTCCTTTCTGAATGTAAGAGCCTGCAGAAATAAGTATAGCCACAAAAAAACCGACGCTTTTGGCGTCGGTTTTTTACTTCAGTCAGTTATCCGTCAGGACATTCTGGTAGCGGTGCAGCATAAACACCAGCCGCGCTACCGGCTCTGTCACCTGAGGAGGTGCTTCCCAGACCCTGAGCTTCTCCTGGTAGACATCCAGCTCTTCCAGCAACTGCTTAAAGTAACGGCGTCGTTTGTCATCACTGGAGGCGGAAAGCACATGGTCCGCGGTACGGCGCAACTGGCGGTGGAATGCCGACAGATCGTCGTTGATGGGCACCGGTGCGTTACGCAGACGCTGATGCGCAATGATCATGGTTAACGCCAGACGAAAGCGGGCAATGTCGCCAGGGAACTTATTCAACAGTAAAAACAGCTGCTGATAGAGCGCAGGCAGATGGTTCTCTTTACGGCGCGCAGTGTTGGTGGTCATGGAGGAGACCGCCGCCGAAACGAACTGGTTCAACAGCACGCGACCTGTTCGCGCCTGGGAATTGTCGCGCACCAGCAAAATCACCATCATCGCCAGGAAACAGCCCACCAGCTGACCCAGGGCGCTGTCGAGGAACTGGCTGAAATGGAACGTCATGGGGTTATCCAGCACCAGAATGTTAATAGTACTGGCGAGGGCACCGAGCGATCCCAGACGGCGCTTCTGCACTTCTATCCCGATAAAGAATGCCATCACCGCAAGACTGATACAGAGCAGCAACATGCTCTGCTGCGTGGACGGGAGGATCACCAGGAAATAGAGCGCGCCAAGCGGTAACGCGGCAATCGTGCCGTACAGGAAATCGATAGCGACCATACGCGGGTTGGGCAGACGCATTGCCAGCGCCGTGACGACGGCAATCATGACCATCGCGCCGCTGCCGGAGGTCCAGCCAGTCCACAGCCAGAACAGCGTGCCGAGCATACAGGCAAGCGTCGTACGCCAGAAGTTGACCATCGCGTGGTGGCGCTCAGCCGATTCCGCCTTGATCACCACTTCACCCTGCAGGACATCCTCTTCCGCCGCGCTGATTTTCGTATTGCCGATCACGCCCCGTTTCAGCAGCAGGTAGCGCGTCGCGGCGCCAACCCACGTATAAATGGTCACCGGTGTGTCGCGCTCTCCGGTCCAGGCAATGACCCGCCGCATGCGTTTGAGCTGCTTATGTACGTCCTGCACCGTTTCCACCGGCTCGGCAAATAGTTCGCGGAAGGTATCGGTAACCGATTCCGGGCGGGTGTTCTGAATAAGGTAGGTTTCGCACGCCTGGGTAATCAGCGTTAAGGAGACGGTATTGATCGCTTTAAGACGACGGTTGGCGCGCGCCCAGCGCGAGGACTCCATGTTAAGGTTACTGCGCATCCCTTCCAGCGCCTGCGTGCGGCGAACCAGTCCACTCCAGGCTTTGTCCACCTCTTCGCTGTCACCGTGCTTGATGCAGAGCTGCATCAGCTGATACTGGGAGACGATCAGCGCATCCAGTTCGCGATCCACCTCCTGTTTGATGGATCGAGGGGAGAAAAGCAGGTCAGCAACAATTGCGCAGACGATACCAATCACGATCTCACTGCAGCGTTCCACGGCAAACTGCGGCGCGAGCAGCGGTTCGGTTTGAATGGTGATGACAATAATCAGTGCGGTATAACCCGCCAGCCCCCAGGCGTAAGAGTTTTCGACCTTCACCAGAGAGGAGAGCCAGGTGCAGAAGCCCGCCCAGATACAGCACACCAATACCATCAACAGTGGCGTGCGGATCATCAAAATGATAATGGTGAGCGCGGCGATACAGCCGATAAACGTCCCGATGATACGCAGCATCCCGCGATAGCGGATCGCCCCGGAGTAAGGCTCCCCACCTGCCGCGAATGCCGGGCCAGCCGCGACAATCGCCGCCGTTAACACCGCCCAGCGGGGGGTTTCCAGCTGGAAGTGAAAGCCGACAAACAGCGCCAGCACAATGGCACTCGCCAGCTTCACGGCGAAGCGAATGTGCTGGCTGGCGATAGTAAAGATCCCCATAGCGATTAACCAAACTCGCGCAGACGATGGGCGATTTTACGGAAAATAGAGTCCTGGCTGGCGTCCCGGTCTTTCTCACCGGTGATTACCACCGTCGCGGTTGTGCCCGCAGGCCACAGGTTGCCCTGCTGTTCGTCCAGATGAATACGTACCGGCACACGCTGGGCCAGGCGCACCCATTCCAGGTTGGAATCAACCGTCGCCATCCCTTTCGCATCATTGGAGCTGCTGGAGTTGGTGACGCCAGCCGCAACGCTATCTACGGTACCTTTAAAGACGCGGTTGCTGCCAAGCGGCGTGATCTCTGCGCGGTAGCCCGGACGAACGCCTTCCAGTTTGGTCTCTTCCATATAGGCAAGCACATAGAATGAGTTTTGTTTCACCAGCGCCACGGCGGTTGAACCGCGGGTGATAAACTCCCCGGCATAGACATTCAGGTTGGTGACCCAGCCATCGGCAGGTGCGCGGATCACGGTACGCTCCAGATCGAGCTTCGCCAGGTCGCGCGTCGCCTGCGCCTTTGCCAGCTGATGCAGCACGGTTTGCAGCACGTTGTTAGACTGATCGATCTCTTCCCGGGACATCGCCTGAACCCCCAGCTGGTTACGGCGGCCCGCCTCGCGGCGTTTCTCCGCAGCCAGCGCCTGGTAATAGGCGACATCCGCTTCCGCTTCTTCCAGTGCTTTCTGGTAACGCGGCTGGTCAATGGTGAACAGCACCTGGTCTTTCTTCACCAGCTGGTTATCGTGGACGTTAACCGCCGTGATAAGACCGGCCACGTCGGGGGCGATCGCCACGACATCGGCGCTAAAACGCGCGTCACGCGTCCACGGTGATTCGGTGTAATAGACCCAGGCGCGAAAAATAGCGATGAACGCGAGGATAACCAGCGCCATGGTGATGGCGGTGCGGGAGATTTTTCTTGTTAGCGTTTTCACATCAACCTCAGACAAACATGCGCGATATCAGGTAGAACAGGCAGCAATACAGCGCGGTATTGAACAATGCAGGGTGCCAGACGAAATCGTAGATCCCGGTAGGAACCAGCACCTTGCGCACCAGCCAGAAGATCGCCAGTGATAAAAGAAGCTCGAAAAATATCGGTGGGAACGACAGACCGAACACCACGATAACGGGAAACAGACTCATGTTGACCTTGATAAGAGAGAGTGCAGGCTTCAGAATTTTTAGCGCACGCCACCGCGGGAGAGCAAGAAACGCCGGGCGAGAATGGCGCAGCCGTTATGTAATTAATAATATATTAACGTAACTGTTATGCTGTTATCTATAATATGTGATCTAAATCACTTTTAAGCCAGAGTGAACAATGGAACGTTTAAAACGCATGTCGGTCTTCGCCAAAGTGGTTGAACTTGGCTCATTTACTGCTGCTGCCCGGCAGTTGCAGATGAGCGTCTCCTCCATCAGTCAGACGGTGTCAAAACTGGAAGATGAACTGCAGGTGAAGCTGCTCAACCGCAGCACCCGCAGTATTGGTCTGACGGAGGCGGGTAAAATTTACTATCAGGGCTGTCGCCGCATGATGCATGAAGTGCAGGATGTTCACGAGCAGCTCTATGCCTTTAACAACACGCCCATCGGGACACTACGGATTGGCTGTTCTTCAACTATGGCACAAAATGTTCTCGCCGCCATGACCGCAGAGATGCTGAAAGAATATCCGGGATTAACCGTGAATCTGGTTACCGGTATTCCCGCCCCGGACCTGATCGCAGACGGGCTGGATGTGGTGATCCGCGTTGGCGCGCTGCAGGACTCCAGCCTCTTCTCCCGTCGACTCGGGAGTATGCCGATGGTGGTCTGTGCCTCGAAGAGCTATCTGGCGCAGTACGGCGTGCCGGAGAAACCAGCCGATCTCGCCAACCACTCCTGGCTGGAGTACAGCGTCCGCCCCGATAATGAATTTGAACTGATTGCCCCGGAAGGCATTTCTACCCGACTGCTGCCGGAAGGACGGTTTGTCACCAACGACCCGATGACCATCTCGCGCTGGCTGGTGGCGGGCGCCGGGATCGCTTACGTCCCGTTAATGTGGGTGATCAATGAGATCAACAGCGGAGTGCTGGAGATCCTGTTCCCTCGCTACCAGTCCGATCCGCGTCCGGTGTATGCCCTGTATACCGAAAAAGACAAACTGCCGCTTAAGGTGCAGGTGTGCATTAACTATCTGACCGAGTATTTTGTGGAGGTTGCGGAACTGTTTCAGGGCATGCGGGGAAGAAGGAAAGAGTAGGTATTTCCCCTCTCCCCGTTGGGGAGAGGGTTAGGGTGAGGGGAGAAAATTACGCCGTGCCGCCCACCGTGAGGTTATCGACCTTCAGTGTCGGCTGGCCCACGCCCACTGGCAGGCTCTGGCCCTCTTTACCGCAGACGCCCACGCCGTTGTCCAGCTTGAGATCGTTACCGACCATGGAGATCTGCTGCATGGCTTCGATACCGGAACCAATCAGCGTCGCGCCTTTCACCGCTTTGGTCACTTTGCCTTTTTCGATCAGATACGCTTCTGACGTAGAGAAGACGAATTTACCGGAGGTGATGTCCACCTGACCACCGCCAAAGTTTGGCGCGAAGATCCCGTAATCAACAGACTCAATGATCTCCTGCGGCGTGGACTGGCCTGGCAGCATGTAGGTGTTGGTCATACGCGGCATCGGCAGATGTGCATAAGATTCACGACGGCCGTTACCCGTTGGCGCCACGCCCATCAGGCGCGCGTTCAGTTTGTCCTGCATATAGCCTTTCAGCACACCGTTTTCGATCAGCACGTTGTACTGACCCGGCGTACCTTCATCATCGATGGAGATAGAGCCACGGCGATCAACCATGGTACCGTCATCCACCACCGTGCACAGTTCAGAGGAGACAAGCTGCCCTATCTGACCGCTAAATACGGAGGTGCCGCGGCGGTTAAAGTCCCCTTCCAGACCATGCCCCACGGCTTCATGCAGCAGCACGCCCGGCCAGCCAGCGCCCAGTACCACCGGGAATGTCCCCGCAGGTGCCGCCACGGCAGAAAGATTGACCATCGCCATACGCACGGCTTCTTTTGCCCACGCGTCGGCACGGGCTTCACCGTCGACGTCACCCAGGAACCAGTCATAACCAAAACGACCACCGCCGCCGCTTGAGCCACGCTCGCGCTTGCCGTCCTCTTCTACCTGCACGCTGATGGAGAGACGCACCAGCGGACGGACATCCGCCGCCAGGGTGCCGTCCGTCGCCGCGACCAGAATCAGTTCATAGACACCGCTCAGGCTGGCAGACACTTCCTGCACGCGTTTATCGGCAGCTCGCGCCACTTTGTCCACGCGGCGCAGGATATCCAGCTTCTCTTCACGGCTCATGCTCTGCAGCGGGTCGATGCTGGTATAGAGCGCAGCATGCTGCACCTCACCCAGCGTTTTGACACGGCCATCGCCTGCGTCACGCACGATGGTACGTGCCGCCTGCGCGCTCTGCTCCAGCGCAGCCAGGCTTATCTGGTCCGCATAGGCAAAACCGGTTTTCTCACCGCTGATGGCGCGCACGCCAACGCCCTGGTCAATGTTGTAAGAACCATCTTTGATGATGCTGTCTTCTAAAACCCAGGATTCGTGATAGCTCGACTGGAAATAGAGATCGCCGTAGTCGAGACGGCGTTCGGTCAGTTGACCAAGAATGGAGAACAGGTCCTGATGGCTCAGGCCGTTCGCTGCGAGCAAATGTTCACTTACCAGGTTCAGACTCATCGTATTGCTACTCGTTCGTTGCCGCCTGTGGCGGTATAAAGATCGTATTTATTGAGAGTGAGGCAATTACCTGCCCACGTCAAATCATTGCTGTGCATCTTTGCGCGGCTGGCGCAGCACTTCATTAATCTGCGGTTTATCCACCGGACCGGTGATGCGGTAGCGCAGAATAGAGACCTTGCTCCACAGCGGCCCCAGCACTTTACTGGCGGCAAACACCGCAGCACCAACAATCGGGTTCACCACAAAGGCGGCTGCCACCCCCACGCTCGCGGAGATTTCTGGCGCCACCACGGCTTCCATATCCAGCTCGCGACGTACAAGGTTAACCGAGCCCTTCATGGCGATATCCGCTTCCAGACCGTCCACCAGCGTGTCGTCCGTATGCATAACGCCGTCCTTGATCCACGCCGTACTGCGGATGGAATCGTAGTAGAACCCTTCGCTGAAGGTATCGCTGAAATCAAAACGCAGCTTACGCAGCAGCGCATCAAAGCTCAGAAGACGCAGGATCTGCCCGGCGCGTCCCGTGCTCACATCGGCAATTTCACCTTTTCCGAAGCGGGTTTTCAGTATGCCGTTAAGCGAGGCCTCATCCGGCTTCCACGGCGCGTCACGCCAGTGAAGATCGTAATCGACGTCAAATGACGAGCCGCGCAGCGGCGTGCTGATACCAAAGAAATTGGCTGCTGCATCCAGTTTGTTACCCTTAATGTCGCCTTTCAGCGAGGTGCGCTGTTCGCCTGGGTTATTCACCCACTCGCCCGCGGCCGTCAGACGACCAAAGCCGGTATCGACCAGTCCACCCGTGAGGCTCAGCGTGTTGCCCTGAATCGCGAAGTCACCGTCAATGCGGCCATATTTTTGTCCCCACAGCCAGCACTCAGCACAGCGCAGTTGCAGATCCGGCCAGCCGCTGAAGTCCACGCGGGAAGTGTTACTCAACGGCGATGCCGGAGTCGATTGATCTTTCCCGCCCGCCGTTGCCGGGTTGTAGTAGAGATAGCGGATTGCCGCCTGCCACGGGGCGTTATCGCGCATGGTCAGGGTGGCGTTGATCTCCCTGCCCTGAGCCTCTACTTTCGAGCCGTTAGCCGTGGGCTGAGAGACGATACTCAGGTTGTTCCACTGTTGCCCACCCAGCGTGAGCGACGGTGTGCGCACGGTGACGGTTTGCGGGAACTGCGCCGCCTCATCCACGTTTTGCCCGACGCCTTTCTGGAACAGCGCCAGCCACTGCGCGCCATCCATCGGCGGGAGATTCAGCTCAATGCCCTGATGATCCGGAAGCGGAGGCGTGGTTCGGCTGTCCGTCGTCCAGATGGCTTTGTCCAGCGTCAGCTTACGGTTGAGCAGCCAGCGGCTGTTGAAATGATTCGTGCCACCCGCGCTGCCGGTTAACTCGAAGCTGTTCAGGTTGCCCACGACGTTAAGCGTCACGGGCAGCGCCTGTCCGGCCTGTTTATCCAGCGGTGCAGGCAACTGGCTGCTGAGATTTTTCAGATCGCCAGTAAGATCGACCTTATACTTCGTACCGGCGTGGTAGGGCAGTTCAATATCCACCTTCCCCTTCCAGGCGGCTGCACCATCAACCGACTCCTGAATGGGTTTCGGCAGTACATCCATCCGCGAGGGTTGCCAGTTACCGTCCAGATTGACAGCCACCTGGTAGGCCTTCTCCCCCTCGGTGGTCGAGAAGTCGATGTTGACGGGCTGATTGAACCAGTTGGCTGTGAGCGGCTCACTCTTCAGGTTGCCGTTCACAAAGCTGAACTGCCCGCTGAGGTTCTTCAGCGTACTTTCCAGCGGTTTAATATACAGGCTGTTGTTGTTCAGGCGGACGTCACCTTTGGCGGTGGTCATTTCGCCGTCCAGCGGGATATCCAGATGTAAGCGAGCATTCACATCGCCATCAAGCTGGAGTTGCTCAAGCGTGGCAGCCAGCGAGGCTTTCAGCGGCGTCTCTTCAAAATAGGGACCGACCGCCTTGCCGGGCCCGTTGATATCGGCATCAATCAGCAGTTTCTCTTTTGAGTAATCGGGGATATTTGCCGTCAGGTTGGTGGCCGTCACGCCGCCCAGCGCGACGCTGTCTGACTTCATCCACAACCCGTCATTGAGAAAATTAAGCTCGATATCGAGGTTTTTCAGTGCAGGCCAGCCCGGCTGGAACGCAAAGGTAGCGTTGTGCAACGGCACCAGCACCTGGAACTGACCTTCGTTATGTTTGTATGGGAAAAGATGCGGATTGCCGCCATAGGCCAGGGTGGCGTTATCCGCCTGACCGCCCTGGATCGCCCCGCTCAGGTAGTCCACAAGCGCTTTGCCCATCAGGTTTTCCGGGAAGTAACGCCAGGCCTGAGAACCGTCGCTGGTGCTGATCCCCGCCAGAATACCCAGCCACGGCTCTTCACCTTCAGGCTTTAAATAGCGAAAATCCCCGCGGGCATGAACCGCTTTGGCTTTCACATCGATATGGCGGCCATCAAGCTGGAAGCCCTTATCGTTGCGCAGCCAGTTAAGCACCGCGTTGCCTTTTTCAATTTCCAGCGGTGCCCTGAAGACCGTTTCATAAGGCATTTTGGCGTCATGCATCTCAACGGTCAGCCTGCCGTTCTCAACGCTGCCCTCCAGCTTGCCGCTGAAGTTCTCAGCCCCCGGCAGCAGTTTCCACTGTTTCCAGGCCAGATCTTTCCACGTCGCCTGGAAGCGGGTTTTCTCGGTTGCCTGCAGCGGGACATCCAGCGCGAGGGCGTCAATTTCCCCACTTGGCTGCGTTGCCAGCCAAACGTCACCCAAATCCGGAGAGAGCTTCGCTGCCATGGAGCGCAGCCCTTCAATGGCCGCCAAATCGAGATGCGTGGCGCGGATACGCAGCTCATCGCTACGCTTATTATTCGTGCCGCCGACATCCTGCTCAGGCATCCATGCCAGCGTCAGCGCGCCGCGCGGCCAGGGTTTGCCGTCCATGGTGATGCGCGTATCCGGGATGGCAAACTGCCAGCCCCCTTTCTCTTTCGTCACATGTGCGGTGAGGTTATCTACAGAGAGTTGATGCTGCTTGCTTTCGCCCTGCCAGCTTGCACCGCCCTGCTTCAGCCAGATATCGCCGCTGGCGAACACGCCTTTCGTCAGGGTCATCCAGCCTTCCAGGCTAAAACGGGCCGTTTCCAGCTGCATATTTTGCTGCAGCCAGTCGCCGAGCCACGGCTTCACATCCACGTCGTCAGCCTGCAGCCACACCTTGCCGTTGTTGAGCAAGCCGTCGTCATCACGCAGATCCATACGGACCTGCATGACCCCGTGCTGGCCGTTCAGGCTGGAGAGGTTCACCTGCCCCTCGGCACGGTGACGCTCTTTGCCGTTAAGCCAGGTCAGTTGGGGGATCTTCAGTTCGGCGCGCTGGCCGGAAAGGGTAATAAAGCTCACTTCGCTGTCGCGAAGATCGAAATGATCGAACTGACGCAGGAAGAGATCGCTCAGGCGGTTGGCTTCAAGGCTCTGCGTGTTATCCCCGCCAGAGATCGGCGTGTTGGTCAAAAACTGAAGCTGATAAAAGGTGAGATCGCGGAACTGCCAGCGCATGTGCAGCAGGCTTTGCCAGACATCCAGTGCCAGGGTCACGCGTTTGATTTTCAGATAGCCGCCATCTTTCAGGCTGGCACTGATGTCCCGGGCATCCAGCGTCGGGCCAAAGTTTTGCCAACTGGCGCTGACCTGGCTTACGTCAACCGGCACACCGGTGGCGGATTCGATCTTCGCCAGCACCTGCGGACGCCAGCTGTCCAGATGCGGTAAAACGAGGCGCAGCCCGCTCACGAGCAGCGCGACAATCACGACAAGCGTTGCCCCTGTAAGCAGTAAAATCCCCGGCAATCGCCTCACGCATCTCTCCTTGTCAGCTTTTTCACGCAGCGAACTGCGTCTTACATCATGACGACGTCAAATTGCTCCTGGTTATAGAGCGGCTCAATTTGTACTTTTACCTGTTTGCCGACAAAGATTTCCACTTCCGCCAGCGCGTGCGACTCTTCACCTTTCAGCGCTTCAGCCACCGCAGGGGAAGCATAGACCAGAAAACGATCGGAGTCGTAGGCATGATGAACGCGGACAATTTCACGCATGATCTCATAGCAGACGGTCTCCACCGTCTTTACGGTGCCGCGTCCGTGGCAGGTTGGACACTCGTTACACAGCACATGTTCCACACTTTCACGGGTCCGTTTACGCGTCATTTCCACCAGCCCAAGCTGTGAGAAGCCGTTAATGCTGGTTTTCACGCGATCTTTACTCAGCGCCTGCTCAAGCGAGTGCAGTACACGGCGGCGATGGTCTTCATTATTCATATCGATAAAGTCGATGATGATAATGCCACCCAGGTTGCGCAGACGAAGCTGGCGCGCAATGGCCTGTGTCGCTTCAATGTTGGTATTGAAGATGGTGTCATCCAGGTTGCGATGGCCGACAAACGCACCGGTGTTGATGTCCACGGTGGTCATTGCTTCGGTCTGATCGATGATAAGATAGCCGCCGGACTTCAGTTCAACCTTGCGCTCCAGCGCACGCTGGATCTCATTTTCGACATCATAGAGATCGAAGATTGGCTGACGCCCGGTGTAATGTTCCAGCAGGCCAGGCATTTCCGGAATGTACTCAGCGGTAAATTCCAGCAGCGCTTCGTAGGTGAGGCGCGAGTCCACGCGGATTCGGTCGAGCTGAGCATCAGCAAAATCACGTAGGACGCGCTGGGCAAGTGCCAGCTCACCGTACAGCTGATAGCGGGTCTGGTTGCGTTTTTTACGCTCCATCACCTTGGTCCAGACGCGCTTCAGGTAAGCCGCATCGGATGCCAGATCCTCTTCGCTAACCCCTTCGGCGGCGGTTCGGATGATAAATCCGCCCTGTTCGTCGCAGTAGGCGCTGACCACTTTCTTAAGGCGCTCGCGCTCGCTTTCACTTTCAATACGCTGGGAAACCCCCACGTGCGACGCGCCGGGCATAAAGACCAGGTAACGGGAAGGTAACGTGATGTCGGTTGTCAGACGGGCGCCTTTGGTGCCAAGGGGGTCTTTCACCACCTGCACCATCAGATCTTGCCCCTGACGCACCAGCTCTGAAATGTCGCGTACGGCAAACTGCTTTTGCTCTTCGCCTGCGACACACTCGGTATGCGGCATGATATCGGAGGCATGTAAAAATGCCGCCTTATCCAGTCCAATATCTACAAAAGCCGCCTGCATACCCGGCAGTACGCGGCTGACACGACCTTTGTAGATATTGCCTACTATTCCGCGTCGCGCTTCACGCTCAATATGAATTTCCTGAAGAATGCCACCATCAATGTAGGCCACACGGGTTTCCGATGGCGTTACGTTTACCAACAATTCAGCCGTCATAATTATCCCTTCCCTCACGCAGTGAGTTAAAATTGCTCAGCAACTCATACGTTTCCACCAGCGGTAAGCCGACTACGGCGTGATAGCTGCCATTTATCTTCCTGACAAAACAGCCACCCAGCCCTTGAATACCGTATGCACCTGCTTTATCCATCGGTTCACCGCTGGCAATATACGCGGCGATCTCGTCGTTGGTCAGTACTCTGAAGGTCACGTCCGTCACCACCAGACAATCCAGCACGTGCTTGCTGTCCGCCAGCGCCACCGCGGTCATCACCTGATGCGTTTGCCCGGACATTTTGTGCAGCATATGTGCTGCATGCTCAGCGTCTCGCGGTTTCTCAAGCACTTCACCGTTAAGGATAACGATGGTATCCGCCCCCAATACCGGCAGGTCGCGTGGCACGCACGCAACGCCAGCCTGCGCTTTCTCACGCGCCAGGCGAGAAACATACTGCTGAGCACTTTCGCCCTCAGCACGTTTTTCTTCGATGCCGGTAACGATACGTTCAAAAGCGATGCCCAACTGCGTGAGCAACTCCTGACGACGTGGAGAACCGGAGGCAAGATAGATAGACGTCATAGAAACCTTTTACTGCACAGCAAACTGCTGGCGAACCTTACGCATCAGCAGGAACAGCCACGGCCAGAGCACACCGTTGACTACACTACTCCAGAATACTTCGGGTCGGAAAGAGACGTTGATCACTAAAAACTCTGCCCAGAAAACAACGATATCCGCGGCAAGCGACAACAACATCACGACCAGCGCCTGTTGCCAGAGCGCGAGGTTACGAAAGAGCTGGAATTTGAGTGCAACGAGATATGCAATGATGCTCATGGATAACGCACGAACACCCAGCGTTGAGCCACTAATGAGATCCAGTATGGCACCCATTACAAAGCCTGTGCCAACATTTACGCGGTGCGGCAGGGCAAGGATCCAGTAGAGCAAAATGAGCAATACCCAGTTTGGCCGGTAAACAAGAATGTCGTCCGGCCAGGGCATTATCTGCAGCAACAGCGCGATGAGAAACGAGAGCCAGATAACCCAGCGTCCCTGGCTACGATAACTGGCCACTACTGCCCTCCGGATGAGAGTTTAGGCGGTGGCGGCGCATCCGTTATCCCGGTGGCCGGCGCGGGTACTGGCGCAGGTGGCCCCATCGCATCCGGAGCAGGAAGAACCTGCGGCATCATCTGCATCAGGCGCTCATTGGCAACGCGATGCACCTCTTCAGGCGTCATTGGGTTGGCACCGTTACGATCGGCTCCCCACAGCAGCAGCAGGTAGCGAAGACGCTGTAAACCCGCCGTTGGACGCGCCTGAATCACGGTGTAGGCACGCTGCGTATCAAGCTTCACAGAAGAGACAACCGCAACCGGATACCCTTCAGGGAAACGTCCACCCAGACCGGAGGTGACCAGCACGTCGCCCACACGGATATCCGTGTTGGCTGGCAGGTGCTCCAGCTGCAGATCGTCCGTGCAGCCGTTACCCGCCGCAATGACGCGAATATCGTTACGCAGTACCTGAATAGGCAGCGCATGGGTGGCATCGCAGATCAGCAGTACACGGCTGGTCAGTTTGGCGACGGCGACCACCTGGCCCACCACACCTTTATCACTGATAACAGGCTGACCTTCATACACACCATTCACGCTACCTTTGTCGATCACCACCTGATCGCTGTAAGGATCGTTTACGGTGGAGATCACCTGCGTCACCATCTTCTGCTCATCCTGACGCAGCGGCGATCCAAGCAGCTCACGCAGACGCGCATTTTCCTGCTTGTATTGCCCTAACATCAGCAGTTCGCTGTTTTTCAACAGCAGTTCCTGGCGCAATGCCCGGTTTTCAAGTTCGAGTTGGTCACGTGAGGACAGCGTTTGAGAAACGGAGTCGAGCAGTTCACGGGGACCATTGGATATAAAGTAGAAAGGACTGACGGCGGTATCCATGTACGTTCTGATCTGGCTGAACGTACCGAGGCGGCTATCGGCAATAATGACACCAAGCGCAACCAGAACCGCCAGGATCAGGCGAAACTGTAGCGAGGGGCCACGGCTAAAAATTGGCTTCATAGGCTATGCGTATTCTCGTGTCAGAGAGAAAGGGTAGCGATTCGCTACCCTTTCACCATGACTACTCTTCGCTGAACAAGTCGCCGCCGTGCATGTCGATCATTTCCAGCGCCTTGCCACCACCACGGGCGACGCAAGTCAGTGGATCTTCTGCAACTACGACAGGAATACCTGTCTCTTCCATTAACAGGCGGTCGAGGTTACGCAGCAGCGCACCACCACCGGTCAGAACCATACCGCGCTCAGAGATATCGGACGCCAGTTCAGGTGGGCACTGTTCCAGCGCAACCATCACCGCGCTCACGATACCGGTCAGCGGCTCTTGCAGCGCTTCCAGAATTTCGTTGGAGTTCAGGGTAAAGCCGCGTGGCACACCTTCCGCCAGGTTACGGCCGCGCACTTCGATTTCGCGAACTTCATCACCCGGATAAGCAGAACCGATCTCGTGCTTGATGCGCTCAGCGGTCGCTTCACCGATCAGGGAGCCATAGTTACGGCGCACGTAGTTAATGATCGCTTCGTCGAAACGGTCACCACCGATACGCACGGAAGAGGAGTAAACCACGCCGTTCAGGGAGATAACGGCCACCTCAGTGGTACCACCACCGATATCAACCACCATCGAACCGGTAGCTTCAGAAACAGGCAGGCCTGCACCGATAGCCGCAGCCATTGGCTCTTCAATCAGGAACACTTCACGCGCGCCCGCACCCTGAGCAGATTCGCGAATTGCGCGACGTTCTACCTGGGTCGCACCGACCGGCACACAAACCAGCACACGTGGGCTTGGACGCATGAAGCTGTTGCTGTGAACCTGCTTGATGAAGTGCTGAAGCATTTTTTCAGTCACGAAGAAGTCAGCGATAACGCCGTCTTTCATTGGGCGGATCGCGGCGATGTTACCTGGGGTACGACCCAGCATCTGCTTCGCGTCATGACCCACTGCGGCTACGCTTTTCGGCGAGCCGGCACGATCCTGACGAATGGCCACAACAGAAGGCTCATTCAATACGATGCCTTGTCCTTTTACATAAATAAGGGTATTCGCGGTACCCAGGTCAATGGACAGGTCATTGGAAAACATGCCACGAAATTTTTTCAACATACTAAGGGATAATCCTGAAAGCTGGGGCGGAAAACAAAATCCGCTTACTTTACCAACCACACGCAGCAGCGACAAGGCGCAAAAATCACCTGCTGCGGTGAAAATTTGTGCAGTACGTTTCCTTCTGTTACAAATTCATCCCCTGACTCCCTCAGGGCTGAGTACACAGTAGCGTTCCTCACTTTCATTTGTAACCCGCTAAAGGTCGTTCACTGGCTTTTTGCTCGTCATACTCAAAGCTACAGGCGCGATATTCTACGTGAAAACAGCGTAAACGGCAGGTCAAACAGAGTATCTTTGCAAATATTTTTTCACATTGGTGTCAAGCGGCTGAGAGGCGGCAAAAAAATCCCCCTGACCACCCATCACACCACGCTCTGTCAACATCTGCCATTCGCCTCTGGAGCGCACGCCCGTGGCAAATACTTGTGTTCGCGTTCCCTTACACGCTTCCACCAGACTCTGCACCAGCAGCTGGTTTTCCGTGCGCTTTTCAATATTCCTGACCAGCCCCGGATGTAGCTTTAATAATTCCACATCCAGCTCCTTGATCCAGCTGGTACTAACCAGCGTCAGGCCCGCCTGTGTCACCGCCACACGCGCACCCAGCGCATTGATCAAACGTACCACCGGACGTAACCGGCTGATGTGTTGACCAACATCCGCCTCTGCAAGTTCAAAAATAATGTGTTTGCGTTGCGATTTTTCGCATTGCATTAATGTATCGCGCAGCCAGCGTTGAAAACGCGGGCGAATTAACGACTCGACGGTCACCTGTAATGCCAGACTTTCTTCAGGCCAAAAAGATAAAAACGGAATCAGTCGGCTAATTTGCTGACGGTCATACTCTTCGGAGAGTCCAAATTGCAGGACCATCGGCAGATATTCCGCTGAAATAACCTCTTCCGTGCCGTCAAAAATGCGACACATTAATTCACGGTGGTGAACATGGCCGTTTTTCATCACCGCTGGTTTTTGATAAAGGCGCGGGCCACCGCGGCTCAACATTTGTTCAATGAGGGTACGCCAGCGCACATTGCCACGCCCTTTCTCAGGCAGGGAATCGTCATATACCGCCCAACCGTTCGCCCCTTGCAGCACCGCGTTTCGGGTTGCCGCTTCCGCATGCTCCATCACCTGTTCAGTTGACTGCCCGCCGCGCCAGGCGCAGATCCCCATATGCACCATATCATCCCGGTCAAGCATTTTGCTCTGCGGCAGCGCATCCACCGCCTTCAGCAACTGGCTGGCGATGCTCTCCGACTCCTTAAGTGTGCGGTGGGGTAACAACACCGCAAAGTCGCTGCGGTGATAGCGCGCCAGCA
The DNA here is from genome assembly GCF_050031595.1 of Enterobacter cloacae complex sp. 309I3. NCBI lineage: Bacteria > Pseudomonadati > Pseudomonadota > Gammaproteobacteria > Enterobacterales > Enterobacteriaceae > Enterobacter > Enterobacter cloacae complex sp. 309I3. The sequence continues at coordinate 4,443,433 of NZ_JBLGWI010000001.1, forward strand.
GCGCGCCGGGATAGCGCATAATAAAAGTCGACAGCAAGTTGATGAGCGTAAAGAGGTTCTCTTCCGCCACGCGGCGTCCCCAGGTATCGCGCAGGAGATCGAAATCCGGCAGACGAACCATCATGACGACCCCGTGCGTTCCCACCTTTTCCGGGTCGTCCAGCAGCGTGGCCAGTTGATTATCAAAGAACAGGCGGTTATTCAGACCGGTTTTGTTATCCTGCGCGGCATAGGAACGGATCAGCGTATCCATGCGGCTGCGTTGATCGCTGGCGAACTGAATTTCGGAAAGCAGCGTGTCCAGCGCGCTGCTGGTGCTGGACGGCCACTCATAGACCGACCCCCGCACCTGCGGACCGCGCTCCCCGTTAAGTATTCGCACGGAGCGGTTTTCCAGCAGCTCCTGACCAGAGAGCTGACGGCGTAGCCAGCGAACCGCAAGAAAAATCAGCAGGACAATAAAGGCGACGGCAACGGTGAGTGGCGCGGTGGTCATCATCGAGCGGAAATAGCTGGCCATGGGATCGAGGTAGACCAGGCGTATCGTCATCCCCGGATTTTTAAGGGAATGTACATTCACTTCCCGATACTGGCTCACGACGCCCGCAGGCCGATAGCTGCCCTGACGCTGATGGCTTAACACCGGATGCTTTCCCTGGGTGATGTCGACCTGCACAATATCAACCGGTACCATCAATTCATCCAGCTCGCGGGAGAGTTCCGGTAGCGGAGTGGTAATCAGACGCGTATCAATAACTGACGCAACAGACTCAACCCGGTTGACCAGCTTATCCTGAATGGCGTTATAAAAGCTCAGGGAGCAGCCAAGGAGCGTGACAAAAATGGTTAACCCCGTCAGCAACGTGATAAAAGCTGAGAACTTCGTCGTTAATCGCATCCTTGAGATTACTCCGTGGGTTGATGGGTAGCGAGTAAGCGCTAACTTGCATTTCAAATGCGCCATACTACCAAACCTGGTGTATCTGGCAATTTATTGCGTTAAATCGGCATAGCGTTTCATTGAGCGAGTATAGTCTTCAGAACGCATTTTCCAATCATGAGAATAGTGAGGATCCTGTATGCAGGCTTTGATCTTAGAACAGCAGGACGGCAATACCGTTGCCTCGGTGCAAGCCCTTGATGAGAGCCGTCTGCCCGAAGGCGACGTCACCGTCGACATCGACTGGTCCAGTCTGAATTACAAGGATGCCCTGGCCATCACCGGCAAAGGTAAAATCATCCGAAATTTCCCGATGGTGCCAGGGATTGATTTTGCAGGCCACGTTCATTCCAGCGAAGATCCGCGGTTTCATGCCGGCCAGCAGGTGCTGCTCACCGGTTGGGGCGTCGGCGAAAATCACTGGGGCGGGCTGGCAACGCAGGCGCGGGTGAAAGGCGAGTGGCTGGTGCCCATGCCTGCTGGGCTGGATGGCCGCAAAGCGATGATTATCGGCACCGCAGGCTTTACCGCCATGCTGTGCGTCATGGCCCTTGAAGATGCCGGTATCCGACCTGAGTCAGGCGAGATAGTCGTGACCGGGGCCAGCGGTGGCGTTGGCAGCACGGCGGTGGCTTTACTGCACAAACTGGGGTATCAGGTCGTCGCGGTCTCAGGCCGTGAAAGCACCCATGACTACCTGCGTCAGCTTGGTGCCAGCCGCATTCTTGGCCGCGACGAATTTGCCGAAACCCGTCCGCTGGAAAAACAGCTCTGGGCCGGAGCGGTGGATACCGTCGGAAATAACGTGCTGGCAAAAGTGCTGGCGCAGATGAACTACGGCGGCTGCGTGGCGGCCTGCGGTCTGGCGGGCGGTTTTGCGCTGCCAACCACCGTTATGCCCTTTATCCTGCGTAACGTGCGCCTGCAGGGTGTGGATTCCGTCATGACTCCGGCGGCCCGTCGTGCAGAAGCCTGGGAGCGTCTGGTGCGCGACCTGCCTGAGTCCTTCTTCACGCAGAGTGCAACCGAAATCGCCCTCAGCCAGGCGCCGGAATATGCCGGTAAGATCATGGATAATCAGTTCCATGGCCGCGCGCTGGTGAAAATTGCCTAATCTTCAAATTTTCGTGACATATTCGCGCTAATCCTTCTCCTCCGTCATGCTTAGAAAAACGCATGACGGAGGATGCCATGAAAACCCGAAAACTGACGGAAGCCGACGTAACGTCCGAATCTGTCTTTATGTTACAGCGCCGCCAGATCCTGAAAATGCTTGGCATCAGTGCCACCGCGTTGTCGCTCACACCTGCGGCTCACGCTGATTTGCTCGACTGGTTTAAAGGCAACGATCGGCCAAAAGCCCCTTCCGGTGCCCCGCTCACCTTTACGAAACCTGCCGAGTGGCAAAACAAACTGACGCTCACGCCAGAAGATAAAGTCACCGGTTATAACAACTTCTACGAATTCGGGCTTGATAAAGCCGATCCTGCGGCCAATGCAGGCAGCATGAAAACCGATCCGTGGACGTTGAAAATTGACGGCGAAGTGGCAAAACCCTTAACGCTGGATCATCACGATCTCACCACCCGTTTCCCGTTAGAGGAACGCATCTATCGTATGCGCTGCGTGGAAGCCTGGTCGATGGTGGTACCGTGGGTAGGTTTTCCGCTGCATAAGCTGCTGGCAATGGTTGAACCCACCAGCAATGCGAAATATGTCGCATTCCAGACGCGTTACGCCCCGGACGAGATGCCAGGCCAGAAGGACCGGTTCATCGGCGGTGGGCTTGCATATCCTTATGTAGAAGGATTACGCCTTGACGAAGCCATGCATCCTCTTACCCTTCTGACCGTCGGCGTTTACGGTAAAGCGCTCCCGCCGCAGAACGGCGCCCCCATCCGGCTGACAGTACCGTGGAAATATGGCTTCAAGGGCATTAAATCGATCGTCAGTATTAAGCTCACCCGTGAGCGTCCGCCCACAACATGGAATCTCGCCGCGCCGGACGAATACGGTTTCTTCGCCAACGTGAACCCACATGTCGATCACCCACGCTGGTCGCAGGCGACGGAACGGTTTATCGGTTCCGGCGGGGCGCTGGATGTGAAGCGTCAGCCCACGCTGCTTTTTAACGGCTATGCGGATGAAGTGGCGTCGCTCTACCGTGGCCTCAATTTACGGGAGAACTTCTGAGTGCGTTTAACGGCAAAACAGGTAACCTGGCTGAAAGTGCTGCTGCATTTAGCCGGGTTGCTCCCGTTTATCTGGTTGTTCTGGGCCGCGAGCCAGGGGCTCTTTAGTGCCGATCCGGCTAAAGATATCCAGCACTTTACTGGTCGGATGGCTCTGAAATTTTTACTGGCGACCTTGCTGGTTTCGCCGCTGGCGCGCTACGCTAAACAGCCATTATTGATACGCACACGTCGGCTTTTAGGGCTATGGTGTTTTGCCTGGGCCACGTTGCACCTGACCAGCTACGCGCTGCTGGAACTGGGGATTAACAACCTGGCACTGCTGGGCCGCGAACTGGTCACGCGTCCTTATCTGACGCTGGGCATTGTCAGTTGGCTGGTGTTACTGGCATTAGCGCTGACATCCACGCAATATGCGCAGCGAAAACTGGGTAAGCGCTGGCAGTTGCTGCACAACTTCGTCTATCTTGTCGCGATCCTCGCACCCATCCATTATCTGTGGTCCGTGAAGATCCTCTCGCCTCAGCCCATCCTCTACGCGCTGCTGGCTTTGGCGCTTTTAGCATGGCGTTACAAGAAGTTCCGCCAGTGGTTGCGATAGTTCGCGAAACTGTGCGTTTTCCCGCAGATTACTTATCAACCGCCATTCTTTTTCGGATAGCGGTTGATAATCTTCCCTGATAAGACCAGTATTTAGCTGCCAAATGCTACGAAATCGTTATAATGTGCGACTTTGGTTTTCCTGAATGCATTTTAGGAAAGTCATCAGGTGACTTTCGCGTTTCAAAGGTATATTTTGGTTTTTACCCGAGATTCGCAGGAGATAGCGACACAATGGCAGAAAAATTCCGAATCTTAGTTTTAAACGGACCGAACCTGAACATGCTCGGCACCCGTGAGCCAGAGAAGTATGGCACGCTGACATTGAGTGAAATTGTTAACCGTTTGGGCACGGAAGCAGCGTCACTGAATGTGGATTTGGATCATTTTCAGTCAAACGCGGAGTACGCACTCATCGACCGTATTCATCAGGCTAAAGACACTGTGGACTATATCCTGATCAATCCGGCCGCGTTTACGCACACCAGTGTTGCTATCCGCGACGCACTGCTGGCGGTGAGTATCCCGTTTATCGAGATCCACCTCAGCAACGTGCACGCCCGAGAGCCGTTCCGCCACCATTCGTATCTGTCGGATATCGCCGCTGGCGTTATCTGCGGACTGGGCGCAGACGGTTATTCATACGCTTTACAGACAGCGGTAAAACGCCTGTCACAATCACACTAAACAAGAGTACGGAACCCACTCATGGATATTCGTAAGATTAAAAAACTGATCGAGCTGGTTGAAGAATCAGGCATCTCCGAACTGGAAATTTCTGAAGGCGAAGAGTCTGTACGTATCAGCCGTGCAGCCCCAGCCGCTAGCTTCCCGGTAATGCAGCAAGCTTATGCTGCGCCAGTGCAGCAGCCTGCGCTCTCTGCAGCCGTTGCACCAGCCGCAACTGAAGCCGCACCTGCCGCTGCAGCAGAAATCAGTGGTCACATCGTACGTTCCCCAATGGTTGGTACTTTCTACCGCACCCCGAGCCCGGACGCGAAGGCGTTCATCGAAGTGGGTCAGAAAGTCAACGTAGGCGATACCCTGTGTATCGTTGAAGCCATGAAAATGATGAACCAGATCGAAGCAGACAAATCAGGTACTGTGAAGGCGATTCTGGTCGAAAGTGGTCAGCCGGTAGAATTTGACGAGCCGCTGGTCGTCATCGAGTAACGAGGCGAACATGCTGGATAAAATTGTTATCGCCAACCGCGGCGAGATCGCACTGCGTATTCTTCGTGCCTGTAAAGAACTGGGCATCAAGACTGTCGCTGTGCACTCAAGCGCGGACCGCGATTTAAAACACGTATTGCTGGCGGATGAGACGGTCTGTATTGGCCCGGCTCCGTCCGTAAAAAGCTATCTGAACATCCCGGCAATCATCAGCGCCGCTGAAATCACTGGCGCGGTGGCAATTCACCCGGGTTATGGCTTCCTCTCCGAGAACGCCAACTTTGCTGAGCAGGTTGAACGCTCTGGCTTTATCTTCATCGGCCCGAAAGCTGACACCATCCGCCTGATGGGTGACAAAGTGTCTGCAATCACCGCGATGAAAAAAGCCGGTGTTCCAACCGTTCCAGGTTCTGACGGCCCGCTGACTGACGACATGGATGCAAACCGTGCACATGCTAAACGCATTGGCTACCCGGTGATCATCAAGGCGTCCGGCGGCGGCGGCGGTCGCGGTATGCGCGTAGTGCGCAGCGACGCTGAACTGGCACAGTCCATCTCCATGACCAAAGCGGAAGCGAAAGCAGCTTTCAGCAATGACATGGTGTACATGGAAAAATACCTGGAAAACCCACGCCACATCGAAATTCAGGTGCTGGCTGACGGTCAGGGTAACGCTATCTATCTGGCAGAACGTGACTGCTCAATGCAGCGTCGTCACCAGAAAGTGGTCGAAGAAGCACCAGCACCGGGCATTACCCCGGAACTGCGTCGCTACATCGGCGAGCGTTGTGCCAAAGCGTGTGTCGACATCGGCTATCGCGGGGCGGGTACCTTCGAATTCCTGTTCGAAAACGGTGAGTTCTACTTCATTGAGATGAACACCCGTATTCAGGTTGAACACCCGGTTACCGAAATGATCACCGGCGTTGACCTGATCAAAGAGCAGCTGCGTATCGCTGCCGGCCAGCCTCTGTCCATCAAACAGGAAGAAGTAGTGGTCAAAGGCCATGCGGTCGAGTGCCGTATCAACGCCGAAGACCCGAATACCTTCCTGCCAAGCCCGGGTAAAATCACGCGTTTCCACGCGCCGGGTGGCTTTGGCGTGCGTTGGGAGTCTCATATTTACGCCGGTTACACCGTACCGCCGTACTATGACTCAATGATCGGTAAGCTTATCTGCTACGGCGAAAACCGTGACGTGGCGATTGCCCGCATGAAGAACGCCCTGCAGGAGCTAATCATCGACGGTATCAAAACCAACGTTGATCTGCAGATGCGCATCATGAGCGACGAGCACTTCCAGAATGGTGGGACGAACATCCACTATCTGGAGAAAAAACTCGGTCTCAACGAGAAGTAAGAAAGCATCTATGCTAAAAGGCCGGTTTAACCGGCCTTTTTTATTTCTGGGGATCGTCAAGGCCCATCATGTACAATCCCCGCTTTCTTCATCCACAAGGGACAAAAAATGGACAAACGTTTTGTTCAGGCCCATAAAGAAGCGCGCTGGGCGCTGTGGCTGACCCTTCTCTATCTTGCCGCATGGTTGGTAACCGCTTACTTACCTGATTCTGCAATTGGCATCACCGGCCTGCCTCACTGGTTTGAAATGGCCTGTCTGCTGGTACCGCTGATTTTTATCCTGCTGTGCTGGGCAATGGTGAAATTCATTTATCGCGATATCCCGCTGGAGGACGACGATGCAGCTTGAAGTCATTCTGCCGCTTATCGCGTATTTGTTGGTCGTGTTTGGCGTGTCCGTGTATGCCATGCGCAAAAGGGCAACCGGCACCTTCCTGAACGAATATTTCCTCGGCAGCCGTTCAATGGGCGGCATTGTGTTAGCGATGACGCTCACCGCCACCTATATCAGCGCCAGCTCATTTATTGGCGGTCCCGGGGCAGCCTATAAATATGGGTTAGGCTGGGTGCTGCTGGCGATGATCCAGCTCCCGGCTATCTGGCTTTCGCTGGGTATACTCGGCAAGAAGTTCGCTATTCTGGCGCGTCGCTATAATGCCGTGACGCTGAACGACATGCTGTTTGCCCGCTACCGCAGCCGTTTACTGGTATGGCTGGCAAGTCTAAGCCTGCTGGTCGCCTTTGTGGGTGCGATGACGGTGCAGTTTATTGGCGGTGCACGTCTGCTTGAAACCGCAGCAGGGATCCCTTACGAGACTGGCCTGCTTATCTTTGGGATCAGTATCGCGCTTTATACGGCGTTTGGTGGATTCCGCGCCAGCGTACTGAACGACACCCTGCAGGGCATGGTGATGCTCATCGGAACCATTGTGCTGCTGGTGGGGATTGTCCATGCGGCAGGCGGCCTGAGCCATGCTGTTGAAACCCTGGAAGCGATTGACCCGAAACTGGTCGCTCCAGAGGGCGCAGATGACATTCTTTCACCCACCTTTATGACCTCCTTCTGGGTGCTGGTCTGCTTCGGCGTCATTGGACTGCCGCATACCGCTGTACGGTGTATCTCCTATAAGGACAGTAAAGCGGTTCATCGCGGCATTATTATCGGGACCATTGTGGTGGCGATACTGATGCTGGGAATGCATCTGGCGGGTGCATTAGGTCGTGCAGTGATCCCAGATCTTACCGTGCCCGACCTGGTGATCCCTACCCTGATGGTTAAAGTCCTGCCACCCTTTGCTGCCGGGATTTTCCTAGCCGCACCGATGGCCGCCATTATGTCGACGATCAACGCTCAGTTGCTGCAAAGTTCCGCTACGATTATCAAAGATCTCTATCTGAATTTGCGTCCCGAGCAGCTGAAAAACGAACGACGCTTAAAGCGGATGTCTGCAGTGATTACGCTGTTATTAGGGGCACTGCTGCTGCTGGCCGCCTGGCGTCCACCGGAGATGATCATCTGGCTGAACCTGCTTGCGTTTGGCGGCCTTGAAGCTGTTTTCCTGTGGCCGCTGGTGCTTGGCCTGTACTGGGAACGCGCGAATGCTGCGGGCGCGCTAAGCGGCATGATTGTTGGCGGTGTCGTGTACGCCGTGCTCGCCACCTTTAAGATCCAGTACCTGGGCTTCCATCCAATTGTGCCTTCGTTACTGTTAAGTTTACTGGCGTTTGTGGTGGGGAACCGTTTCGGTCAACCCGTCCCACAACCCGCTATGATGTCTACTGATAAATAAAGAGTTTTGCCATGCCGTGGATCCAACTAAAACTGAACACAACCGGTGCTCACGCCGAAGAGCTGAGCGATGCGCTGATGGAGGCCGGCTCGGTCTCTATCACCTTCCAGGACACGCATGACACGCCGGTCTTTGAGCCGCTGCCGGGCGAAACGCGCCTGTGGGGCGATACCGACGTGATTGGCCTGTTTGATGCCGAAACCGACATGAAAGAAGTGGTCGCGATTCTGGAACAGAATCCTCTGCTGGGCGCGGGTTTTGCACACAAGATCGAACAACTGGAAGACAAAGACTGGGAACGCGAGTGGATGGATAACTTCCACCCCATGCAGTTTGGCAAGCGTCTGTGGATCTGCCCAAGCTGGCGTGAGGTTCCCGATGAAAACGCGGTCAACGTGATGCTCGACCCGGGTCTGGCATTCGGTACCGGCACCCACCCGACCACCTCACTGTGCCTGCAGTGGCTGGATGGTCTGGATCTGGAAGGGAAAACCGTGATCGACTTCGGCTGTGGATCCGGGATCCTCGCCATTGCCGCACTGAAGCTGGGCGCCGCAAAAGCCATCGGGATCGATATCGATCCGCAGGCTATTCAGGCCAGTCGTGATAACGCCGAGCGTAACGGCGTTTCCGATCGCCTTGAGCTGTATCTGCCGGACGCGCAGCCAGAGGCCATGAAAGCCGATGTGGTGGTCGCTAACATCCTGGCAGGCCCATTACGCGAGCTTGCACCGTTAATCAGCGTGCTGCCCGTTGAGGGCGGTCTGCTGGGGCTTTCCGGTATCCTGGCAAGCCAGGCTGACAGCGTCTGCGAAGCCTACGCCGATCTCTTCACCCTCGATCCGGTGGTGGAAAAAGAAGAGTGGTGCCGCATTACGGGCCGTAAAAAATAAGAACATTTTTCGTACTGAGATGATGTTCTAAAATGCGACGCAGATCGCATAGAAGCGGGAGAATCTGCTGCTAAAAACAGCAGAATATCCCGCTCAACGGATTCATTTTTTGAGAAATGATGAGAAGTTACGGGAAATTGTAAGCGGTCATAAAATCGCCGTTAATACATAACATAATGATTTAAATAAAAAATAATTTTCATCATTGTGACTGGGTGGCGATTCCTTGATCTACAACAGTGGATTGTTCAAAGTTTGGCCTTTCATCTCGTGCAAAAAATGCGTAATATACGCCGCCTTGCAGTCACAGTATGGTCATTTCTTAACTCATGCGCATCGGACACCACCAGCTCAGAAATCGCCTGATCGCAGCCCCAATGGCAGGTATTACCGACCGGCCGTTCAGGACGCTGTGTTACGAGATGGGAGCCGGTTTAACCGTTTCCGAGATGATGTCGTCTAACCCGCAGGTCTGGGAAAGCGACAAATCCCGCCTTCGGATGGTGCACATTGATGAACCAGGTATTCGCACCGTGCAAATCGCCGGAAGTGTGCCTGAAGAGATGGCAGATGCCGCGCGGATTAACGTGGAAAGTGGCGCCCAGATTATTGATATCAACATGGGTTGCCCGGCCAAAAAAGTGAATCGCAAGCTTGCAGGTTCAGCCCTTCTGCAATACCCCGACCAGGTGAAGTCAATCCTGACGGCGGTTGTCAGCGCAGTGGACGTTCCTGTTACGTTGAAGATTCGCACGGGTTGGTCGCCGGAACACCGTAACTGTGTAGAGATTGCCCAACTGGCCGAAGACTGTGGCATTCAGGCCCTGACCATTCACGGACGCACTCGCGCCTGTTTGTTCAACGGTGAAGCTGAATACGACAGCATTCGGGCAGTTAAGCAGAAAGTTTCCATTCCGATTATCGCGAATGGCGACATTACTGACCCGCTTAAAGCCAGAGCTGTGCTCGACTATACGGGAGCTGATGCTCTGATGATAGGACGTGCAGCTCAGGGAAGACCCTGGATCTTTCGGGAAATCCAGCATTATCTGGACACTGGGGAGCTGCTTGCCCCGCTGCCACTGGCAGAGGTTAAGCGCTTGCTTTGTTCGCATGTTCGGGAACTGCATGACCACTACGGCCAGGCAAAAGGGTACCGAATTGCGCGTAAACACGTCTCCTGGTATCTCCAGGAGCACGCTCCAAATGACCAGTTTCGGCGCACATTCAACGCCATAGAGGATGCCAGCGAACAGCTGGAGGCGTTGGAGGCATACTTCGAAAATCTTGCGTAATGAAATAAAGAGCTGACAGAACTATGTTCGAACAACGCGTAAATTCTGACGTACTGACCGTTTCTACCGTTAACTCTCAGGATCAGGTAACTCAAAAACCCCTGCGTGACTCGGTTAAACAGGCACTGAAGAACTATTTTGCTCAACTGAATGGTCAGGATGTTAATGACCTGTATGAGCTGGTACTGGCTGAAGTTGAACAGCCACTGTTGGACATGGTGATGCAATACACCCGCGGTAACCAAACCCGCGCTGCGCTGATGATGGGTATCAACCGTGGTACTCTGCGTAAGAAACTGAAAAAATACGGCATGAACTAATTTCGGTTAGCGAAATGCTTGTTTAAAAAGGCGCTACCTGGCATGGGGATGCGCCTTTTTTATTGCTCCACATCTGCCACCGTCAACGCTTTGTAAACCTTCGCTTTCCCCACTTTTCAACCGCCGCTTTTCGTGTATATTTCCACCACCTTACTGGCTCTCTTCTTCCGGAATGTCATAATGATTCGTAAATACTGGTGGCTGGTTGTCTTTGCTGTCTCAGTTTTTCTCTTTGATGCGTTGCTGATGCAGTGGATTGAACTGATGAGCACCGAAACCGATAAGTGTCGCAATATGGATTCCGTGAACCCGCTTAAACTCGTCAATTGTTCAGAGCTGGACTGAGCCGCCAACGTCGTCAAAAACTCCGAAATCACTTAATAAAAACGGGGATTTAAATCCCTTTGAGTCATTACCTTACGATGATAATGTCTCGCCCTTCACCACCGCCCTTGCGTAACCTCACACTCGAGTTGAACCGATCATGCTGGTTAGCCAATACAACCATATCCTTGTCGTCCTCTCCTTTGTTGTCGCTATCCTTGCTGCCTATACCGCGCTGAATATGGCCGCGCGTGTGGCGGGAAGTCAGGGCGTGGCAGCGCGCATCTGGCTGGCCGGTGGCGGTGTTGCAATGGGTATTGGCGTATGGGCGATGCATTTTATCGGCATGCTGGCGATGGATCTCTCCATGCGCATGAGCTACAACGCCACCCTGACGGGGTTATCGATGGTTATCGCCGTGGGTTCATCCTTGTTTGCGCTGTGGCTTGTCAGCTGCGAGCAGCTGCGTTTGCGCCGTCTGCTGCCCGGTGCACTAGTCATGGGAACCGGTATTGTGGCCATGCATTACACCGGCATGGCGGCCCTGGAGGTTACGCCCGGTATTATCTGGGATAAAACATGGGTGGCGATATCAGTCGCTATTGCGCTTGCTGCGTCGCTCGCGGCACTGTGGCTGACGTTCCGCCTGCGTCATGAGGCCGCTCAGGTCGCGCTGATGCGCATGGGTGCCGCAATCACGATGGGGATTGCGATTGCCGGAATGCATTATGCGGGGATGAAAGCCGCACAGTTTCCAGTGTCGACCATGGCTCACCATGAGGGGATTAACGGCAGCTGGCTGGCCGTGCTGGTGAGCGTTGTCGCACTGGCCATCCTTGGTATCACCCTGCTGGTGTCGATGCTGGATGCGCGCCTGCAGGCACGTACCTCTCTCCTCGCCTCGTCTCTGGCGGAAGCAAACCGGGAGCTGGCCCAGCTGGCGCTACAGGATACGCTGACGCGCCTGCCCAATCGTATCCTGCTGGAAGATCGACTCGATCAGGCCATCAACAAAGCAGACCGTGAAGGCACGCATTTCGCATTGATGTTTATGGATCTCGACGGCTTTAAAACCGTCAATGACGCCTACGGGCATGATGTCGGCGATAAACTGCTGGTTGCCGTTACGCAACGCCTGCTGCTCCCCCTGAAAGGCCAGTACACCCTTGCACGTATTGGCGGTGATGAATTTGTTCTGCTGGCAGAAGTTGGGGGGCCGGACGATGCAGCCTCCCTTGCCAATGCCCTGGTGCGCACTATCGATAGTCCATTCAATGTGGATCCGTATGAACTGGTGGTGACCCTCAGTATTGGCATTGCGCTTTATCCTCACGATGGCAAAACCGATCGCGAGCTGATGTTTAACGCCGATGCGGCGATGTACCACACCAAGCATATGGGCCGTAACGGTTATCACTTTTTCCAGCCCTCCATGAACACGCTGGCGCAAACCCATTTGCAGCTGATGAACGATCTGTGGCTGGCCATCGATCGTAATGAGCTACAGCTGCATTATCAGCCCAAATTCCACGCGCCGGCAGGCCCCGTACTCGGGTTTGAGGCACTCCTGCGCTGGCAACACCCGAAGCTGGGATTGCTGACGCCAGACCTGTTCCTGCCGCTGGCGGAAAAAACGGGACAGATCATTCCCATTGGCAACTGGGTTATCAACGAAGCCTGCCGCCAGTTGCGGGAATGGCACCTTAAAGGGCATCAAAACTGGTCAATGGCGGTGAACCTGTCGACACTTCAGTTTGAACAACCTTCGCTGGTGAGTACGGTGCTTGATTGTCTGACACGTCACCAGGTGCCGCCGGAAATGCTGATCCTTGAAGTGACGGAAACCACTGCGATGAGTAACCCGGATGAGAGCGTGCGGGTGCTGACAGAGCTGACGAATGCGGGTGTGAAAGCCTCTATTGATGACTTTGGTACCGGCTACTCGAGCCTGCTGTATCTTAAACGCTTACCCGCCTGTGAATTGAAAATCGACAGGGCGTTTGTAAAAGAGCTCAGTGGAGAAAGCGAAGATGCGACCATTGTCTCCGCGATTGTCGCCCTGGCGAAAACGCTGAATCTGAAAGTAGTGGCTGAAGGGGTGGAAACCGAAGCACAGCAAGCCTTTTTGACGGAACTGGGCTGTAATACCCTTCAGGGCTATTTGTTAGGAAAGCCTGTCAGTGCGCAGACCATTGAAACGCTTTGCGAGCAGGGAGAGATCTTGCCCGACACCGAGTCGTAAGCTTCTTCACGTGGCGACACTCGCACCACCGGGAGTGTCGCCAGAATGTTATCGACCAGAGCAGGTGCCTGTTGATAGAGGTTGAAGCTGTCGTTATTCATTAACCAGTTTTTAATTATTCCGCTAAAAAATCCGTGGAACACTATCAGCGTTAAATCCACATTGACCTGCGAAGAAATGATGTTTCGTGAAATACAGCGCTCCAGTGTCGCACGTAGAAAATCATTGTTGAAACCAATACGTTTCCTGATTTCATACTCGGAAACCATATCACTGGTAAATTCACACTTATGATACAAAATCTGTAACAGCGCCCACTGGCGAGGCTCATGCGCAATATATTGCAACGCAGTGATAAATTGCTCACGAAGCATTAACAAGGGATCATCTTTTTCGGAAAGAGAAAGTCTGTCGCGAATGAGATCGCGAAGCGGCAATTGCTGTTCCCAGATAGCATTAAATATCTCTGTTTTACTGGTGAAATGCCAATAGACGGCCCCACGCGTCACCTTTGCCGCATCGGCGATATCCGTCAGCGTTGTGTTGGTTACGCCACGTGTCGCAAACTGCCCGATAGCCGCTTCAATCAGCTGTTGACGGGTTTGTTGAGCCTCTGCTTTCTTTTTACGCGCCATGGACGACTACTCGTTACTCACAAGAATTAAGCTGTTTAGTAGGGTTTTGTAATCAGAAGTATTCATGAAAGACAAGGTGAATTCTGCACAAAAAAAGTCAATTCGCTTTATTTATAACTGAGGTAAATACATACCAATAATTAAATTCACAAAACAGATGAATGCCCTCTATGAAACATCACTCTCCTGATTACTTTTGTTAAAGTATATTGCTGTAAACGCAAAGCCTTCTTCTGATTTTCTTTCCTGCCGCATTTACCCGCACTTATAAATTAAAAAACATTAAATACCCTCATTATTATACGCAGCTACATTTTTTGTTTTTGTCCCCTGCCCTGTCACCGATCCACGGAAATATCGGTTAATGGGTATTTAAAGGAACAGTAATGACGAATCATTTCAGACGCTTGCCCTTAACCGGTTTTATTGTCTGCGCCGCACTGCTTGCCGGATGCGATGGGCAGGAAAATCAGCAACATCAACCGCAGCCGCCTCAGGTGAGTGTACACATTGTCAAAAGTGCCCCCCTCACTGTGACAACAGAGCTGCCGGGCAGAACAGATGCGTTTCGCGTTGCGGAAGTGCGTCCTCAGGTTAGCGGCATTATCCTGCGTCGCAATTTCACCGAAGGCAGCGATGTCAAAGCTGGCCAGTCACTTTATCAGATCGATCCCGCCAGCTATCAGGCGGCGTATGACAGCGCAAAAGGAGAGCTGGCGAAAGCCCAGGCGGCAGCCAATATTGCGCACCTGACGGTGAAACGTTATCTCCCGCTGGTGGGCACACAGTATGTCAGTAAGCAGGAGTACGACCAGGCCGTTGCGACGGCTCAGCAGGCGGATGCCAGTGTCGTTGCTGCAAAAGCAGGAGTTGAAAGCGCACGCATCAACCTTGCCTATACCAAAGTCACCTCTCCCGTCGATGGTCGCATTGGTAAATCCAGCGTGACCGAGGGAGCTCTCGTCACCAACGGCCAGGCAAACGCCCTCGCAACGGTACAGCAACTGGATCCGATGTATGTCGATGTCACCCAGTCCAGCAATGATTTTATGCGTCTGAAGCAGACAAGCCTGCAAAAAGGGGAGACCACCAGCACCGTCGAGCTGTTGATGGAGAATGGTCAGCCCTATCCGCTAAAAGGCACGCTGCAGTTTTCTGATGTGACGGTTGATGAAAGCACTGGCTCCATCACTCTGCGGGCGATTTTCCCGAATCCGCAACACCTGCTGTTACCGGGAATGTTTGTACGCGCCCGCATTAATGAGGGTACGCAGCCGAATGCGATTCTGATCCCACAGCAAGGCGTCACCCGCACGCCGCGTGGGGATGCAACCGTCCTGATTGTTAACGACAAAAACCAGGTTGAGTCACGCACCGTCGTTGCCTCTCAGGCCATTGGCGATCGCTGGCTGGTCACAGAGGGGCTGAAAAACGGTGACCGCGTGATTGTCAGTGGGTTACAAAAAGCCAAACCTGGGGCTACCGTCGTCGCCACACCCGATACCTCTACGACTCCAGCCGGTTAAGGAACGACGTCATGGCTAATTTCTTTATCCAGAGGCCGGTTTTCGCCTGGGTACTCGCCATCATTTTGATGATTGCAGGTGGGCTGGCGATCCTCAAACTGCCTGTAGCGCAGTATCCGACTATCGCCCCACCCGCGGTTGCCATAACCGCAACCTACCCTGGCGCAGATGCGCAGACGGTGCAGGATACCGTGACGCAGGTTATCGAACAGAATATGAACGGCATCGATAACCTGATGTATATGTCATCCACCAGCGATTCTGCAGGTAATGTCACCATCACCCTGACCTTTGAGTCTGGTACAGACCCGGATATCGCCCAGGTTCAGGTTCAGAATAAACTTCAGCTCGCCATGCCGCTGCTGCCGCAGGAAGTGCAGCAACAAGGGATCGGCGTTGAGAAGTCCAGCAGCAGCTTCCTGCTGGTGGCTGGCTTTGTTTCAGACAATAAAAGCCTCTCGCAGGATGACATTTCCGACTACGTCGCCTCGAATGTGAAAGATGCCATTAGTCGAACCACTGGGGTGGGTGATGTTCAGCTGTTTGGTGCCCAGTATGCAATGCGCATCTGGCTCGACAGTAACGCGATGAATAAATACCAGCTGACGCCGCTGGACATTATTAATCAACTGAAAACCCAGAATGACCAGATAGCGGCAGGCCAGCTAGGCGGAACGCCGTCCGTGCCGGGCCAACAATTGAACGCCTCGATCATTGCGCAAACCCGCCTGAAATCACCGGAAGAGTTTGGCCGCGTGACGCTGAAGGTGAACCAGGACGGCTCGATGGTGCATCTGAAGGATGTCGCACGCATTGAACTGGGCGGTGAAAACTACAATATGGTGACCAAAATCAACGGGCAGGCCGCAACCGGCCTGGGGATTAAGCTGGCGACCGGTGCAAATGCGCTGGATACGGCGTCGGCCATCAAGAGCAAGCTGGCGCAACTGCAGCAATTCTTCCCACAGGGTCTGAAGGTGGTTTATCCGTACGACACCACGCCGTTTGTGAAGATCTCTATTCACGAAGTGGTGAAAACCCTGTTTGAAGCGATCATTCTCGTCTTCCTGGTGATGTATCTGTTCCTGCAAAACCTGCGCGCGACGCTTATCCCCACTATCGCGGTGCCGGTTGTTTTGCTGGGTACCTTCGCGGTGCTGGCGGCGTTCGGGTTCTCCATCAATACCCTGACGATGTTCGGGATGGTGCTGGCAATAGGCTTGCTGGTTGATGATGCCATCGTGGTCGTTGAGAACGTCGAACGCGTGATGGTAGAAGACAAACTGCCGCCGAAAGAGGCGACGCAGAAGTCGATGGAACAGATTCAGGGCGCACTGGTGGGTATAGCCATGGTGCTGTCGGCGGTCTTTATCCCGATGGCATTTTTCGGTGGCTCGACCGGGGCCATCTATCGGCAGTTTTCGCTGACCATCGTTTCGGCAATGGCGCTCTCCGTGTTGGTCGCCCTGATCCTGACCCCCGCGCTGTGCGCAACCCTGCTTAAACCGGTATCCGGCGATCACCACGAAAAG
Source organism: Enterobacter cloacae complex sp. 309I3 (assembly GCF_050031595.1). Lineage (NCBI taxonomy): Bacteria > Pseudomonadati > Pseudomonadota > Gammaproteobacteria > Enterobacterales > Enterobacteriaceae > Enterobacter > Enterobacter cloacae complex sp. 309I3. The sequence continues at coordinate 4,460,257 of NZ_JBLGWI010000001.1, forward strand.
AAAGGCGGTTTCTTTGGCTGGTTTAATGCGCTTTTTGACCGTAGCGTGGAGCACTACAGCAACAGCGTGAGCGGCATTTTACTCAAGACCGGACGCTACCTGGTGGTGTACATCATCATTGTGGGTGGTATGGCGGTGCTGTTCCTGCGCTTGCCCACCTCCTTCCTGCCCGAAGAGGACCAGGGAGTATTTATGACGATGGTGCAACTTCCGGCCGGTGCGACCCAGACGCGTACACAGCAGGTCCTCGATCAGGTCCAGAACTATTATCTGAAAAACGAGAAGGCCAATGTTGAATCTGTCTTTACCGTTAATGGCTTTAGTTTTAGCGGCCAGGGCCAGAACGCCGGGATTGCCTTCATTAGCCTGAAGCCCTGGGAAGCACGACCGGGGGCGGAAAATAGCGTTGAGGCGATTGTTGGCCGCGCGACAAAAGCCTTCAGTCAGATAAAAGATGGACTCGTATTTCCGTTTAACCTTCCTGCGATTATCGAACTGGGAACCGCAACGGGCTTCGACTTCGAACTGATTGATCAGGCAAACCTGGGACATACCTCGCTGACGCAGGCGCGGAATGAGCTGCTCGGAATGGTGAAAGCGCACCCTGACATGCTGGTGCGCGTGCGGCCAAATGGTCTGGAAGATACCCCGCAGTTTAAACTGGATGTCGACCAGGAGAAGGCTCAGGCGCTGGGCATCAGTCTTTCTGACGTCAACCAGACCATCTCGACGGCCCTGGGTGGAACTTATGTAAATGACTTTATCGATCATGGACGCGTGAAAAAGGTCTATGTCCAGGCTGATGCGCGCTTCCGTATGCTGCCTGGTGACATCAGCAACCTGTATGTACGCAGCGCAAATGGTGAGATGGTTCCTTTCTCCGCCTTTAGCACCTCGCACTGGGTGTACGGTTCACCTCGCCTGGAGCGCTATAACGGGATGCCATCCATGGAGATCATCGGTGAGTCCGCACCCGGGAAAAGTACTGGTGAGGCCATGGCGCTGATGGAGAGTCTTGCTGCAAAACTGCCTTCCGGCATCGGGTATGACTGGACAGGAATGTCTTATCAGGAGCGACTTTCCGGAAATCAGGCGCCTGCGTTGTACGCTATTTCACTGATTGTGGTGTTCCTGTGTCTGGCTGCTCTTTACGAAAGCTGGTCCATTCCCTTCTCAGTGATGCTGGTGGTCCCGCTGGGAGTCATAGGGGCGCTGGTTGCAGCAGCGTTACGTGGCTTGAACAATGACGTCTATTTCCAGGTGGGTTTACTGACAACGATTGGTTTGTCGGCTAAAAACGCCATTCTGATCGTTGAGTTTGCCAAAGATCTGATGGAAAAAGAGGGTAAAGGCATCATTGAAGCCACGCTGGAAGCATCAAGAATGCGCCTTCGACCGATCCTGATGACCTCGCTCGCCTTTATTCTTGGCGTCATGCCGCTGGTGATCAGCCATGGCGCCGGGAGCGGTGCGCAAAACGCGGTCGGGACAGGGGTCATGGGGGGCATGCTTTCCGCAACGCTTCTGGCTATCTTCTTCGTGCCCGTTTTCTTTGTGGTCGTCCGGCGACGCTTTACGCGCCATAAAGAGTAATGAATACCTGAAAGGCACCTCTGGTGCCTTTTTTATTTTAAGATAAACAGTGTATTAAGATCGCAGTGTTAAAAAGAGTCAGTTTGCATTAAGTAAGAACGCCACGTTGTTACTCCATAATTTCTCCATTAATTCGTTCTGACGAAACACTTTTCTCCACGATGTTTACAAACAACATAATTTGAGATTATTCCTCGTGTAACGTGGGCTTATCCCGGTGGTAAAATAACCTCCAGTTCGTTAATAGCCCTCCTGGCTTTATAGCGGACGCGAAATAATACTGAGGTAACATCATGAAAAGATTCATTTCCGTTGCACTACTCGCTGCGCTGCTGGCTGGATGCGCGCACGACTCTCCATGTGTACCGGTATACGACGATCAGGGCCGACTGGTTCATACCAATACCTGTATGAAAGGTACCACTCAGGATAACTGGGAAACAGCAGGTGCTATCGCTGGTGGTGCTGCCGCGGTGGCGGGGTTGACGCTGGGTATTGTTGCCCTGACCCGATAACATCTGTTCAGAAAGCGCGGCTCTGGCCGCGCTTTTGCTTTGAATGAGTGCAGTAATATCAAATCAGTAAAAATCCCGTATTTATTCACGCCATTAATTTTAGCCAGAAGCCTGTCACCTCTTTTTCACTTCCCCTTTTAATTTTGTATTCAGTTTTGATGATTTTCACCCATTCATATTATTGAATACCCGGCCAATATTCACTCCGGAAACTATCTCTTCTTTTTTTCTAACCCTCCTTAAAAGTTTTGCTCCGATTTGTGGCACAGGTTGTAATTTCGCACCGTTTCGGGGCGCTCCTTTTATTTAAGCCTGTCTACACTCAGCATTAAGCGTTCACTTATCGCTTATTTCATCGAGCGCGAAACCTGGCATTACGTTTGCTATATAAACGTCGGCCAACGCCACAGATGGGTAAAAGTGTTTAAAACACCTAAATAACGATAAATTTAGCCACACAGGATGCATTATGAAAAAGACGATGATAGCCAGCCTGGCCGCTGCGGGTATGTTGTTTGCTGTTGCGGGTCAGGCCCATGCGGGCACAACGCTGGATGCCGTGAAAAAGAAAGGTTTTGTTCAGTGCGGTATCAGCGACGGTTTGCCTGGCTTCTCTTATGCCGATGCTAACGGCAAATTTACCGGTATCGATGTTGACGTCTGCCGGGGCGTCGCCGCTGCCGTTTTCGGTGATGACAGCAAAGTAAAATATACCCCACTGACGGCCAAAGAACGTTTCACCGCGCTGCAGTCCGGCGAAGTGGACATGCTCTCCCGTAATACCACCTGGACCTCCTCCCGTGATGCAGGAATGGGGATGTCATTCACCGGTGTCACTTATTATGACGGCATCGGTTTCCTGACCCACAATAAAGCGGGTCTGAAAAGCGCCAAAGAGCTGGACGGTGCGACCGTGTGTATTCAGGCCGGTACCGATACCGAGCTTAACGTCGCCGATTATTTCAAAGCGAATAATATGAAGTACACCCCGGTGACATTCGATCGCTCTGATGAATCAGCCAAAGCGCTGGAATCTGGCCGTTGCGATACGCTGGCCTCTGACCAGTCACAGCTCTACGCGCTGCGTATTAAGCTGAGCAACCCGGCAGAGTGGATCGTCCTGCCTGAAGTCATCTCCAAAGAGCCCCTTGGACCCGTCGTTCGCCGTGGCGACGAAGACTGGTTCTCTATCGTTCGCTGGACCCTGTTCGCCATGTTAAATGCAGAAGAGATGGGTATCAGCTCGAAAAACGTCGATGAGAAAGCTGCCAAACCGTCTACCCCGGATATGGCACACCTGCTGGGCACAGAAGGCGATTTTGGCAAGGATCTGAAGCTGGATAACAAGTGGGCGTACCACATCATTAAACAGGTGGGCAACTACGCTGAGATCTTTGAGCGCAACGTGGGATCGGAAAGCCCGCTGAAGATCAAACGCGGCCAGAACAATCTCTGGAATAACGGCGGTATTCAGTACGCACCGCCAGTACGTTAAGTCTTTGCTGTAACGGGCACTGTGAACGCAGTGCCCACTCCAGAGTCATGGTTACCGAGGTTTCTTTATGTTCCATCGCCGCTCCCCCGTAAAAGGATCGCTATCCTTTTCTCATCCCGCGGTCCGCGCCTGGCTATTCCAGATTATTGCCATTCTTGCGGTTGTTCTTATCGCCATTTATTTAATTCATAACACGGTTACCAACCTGAATAATCGCGGTATTACCTCCGGCTTTGCTTTTCTGGATCGCAGTGCGGGTTTTGGCATTGTTCAGCATCTTATTGACTATCAGGAAGGCGATACCTACGGCCGCGTGTTCCTCGTCGGTTTACTCAATACACTGCTGGTCTCCGCGCTGTGTATTGTTTTCGCCTCCATACTGGGCTTTTTTATTGGCCTCGCTCGCCTGTCAGATAACTGGCTGCTGCGAAAGCTGTCCACCATTTACATTGAGACGTTCCGTAATATCCCGCCGCTGCTGCAGATTTTTTTCTGGTATTTCGCCGTACTGCGTAACCTTCCGGGGCCACGTCAGGCTGTCGATGCCTTCGATCTGTTTTTTCTGAGCAACCGTGGGCTCTATATTCCTTCTCCTGAACTCGCAGAAGGGATATATGCTTTTATCGCCGCGATTATCATCGCGCTCGCCCTCTCTGCCGGGCTATTTCGCTATAACCGCAAACATCAGATCAAAACCGGGCAGCTTCGCAAGACATGGCCAATTGCGGCGCTTTTGATTATCGGTCTGCCGCTACTGACACACTGGCTTTTTGGTGCCGCGTTACACTGGGATGTCCCACATCTGCGGGGCTTTAACTTCCAGGGCGGGATGGTATTAATTCCTGAACTGGCGGCCCTGACCCTGGCCCTTTCCATTTATACGTCTGCGTTTATTGCCGAAATCATTCGGGCGGGGATCCAGGCAGTCCCGCATGGACAGCACGAGGCAGCACGCTCTCTGGGGTTACCTCATACGGTAACGCTTCGACAGGTCATTATTCCACAGGCGTTACGGGTCATCATTCCGCCCCTGACCAGCCAGTACCTCAATATTGTCAAAAACTCGTCGCTGGCAGCCGCTATTGGCTACCCGGATATGGTGTCACTGTTCGCCGGCACCGTGCTTAACCAGACAGGACAGGCCATTGAAACCATTGCCATCACTATGTCCGTTTATCTGATTATCAGCCTGGCGATCTCGTTGCTGATGAACCTGTATAACCGCCGTATCGCACTGGTCGAGCGCTAAGGAACTATGATGACAAAAGCGATACTGTCGCGCTCTTCGCGTCCTGCCAACCCGACAGGTGGGCGTTTTATTCTCTGGGCGCGCAAGAATCTGTTCTCCAGCTGGGGTAACAGTCTGCTGACAATAATTTGTCTGTGGCTGATGTGGGAGTTGATCCCGCCACTCATTAACTGGGCTTTCTTGCAGGCTAACTGGGTCGGTTCAACCCGGGCAGATTGTACAAAAGCTGGCGCTTGCTGGGTGTTTATCCACGAGCGTTTTGGTCAGTTCATGTATGGATTGTATCCGCACGAACAACGCTGGCGAATCAATCTGGCGCTGGTTATTGGGCTGCTCTCCATCGCCGTGATGTTCTGGAAAAGGCTGCCGCAACGCGGACGGTACATCGCCTGCTGGGCGGTGGTGTATCCGATTGTTGTGTGGGTGCTGTTGTACGGTGGTTTCCTGGGGCTGGAACGCGTGGAAACCCGACAATGGGGCGGCTTAACGCTGACGCTGATTATTGCTTCTGTTGGGATCGCAGGCGCACTGCCGTGGGGCATTTTACTGGCGCTAGGCCGTCGCTCAAAAATGCCCGTTGTCCGTGTGCTCTCGGTTATTTTCATTGAGTTCTGGCGCGGTGTACCGCTTATTACCGTCCTCTTTATGTCTTCGGTCATGCTGCCATTGTTTATGGCAGAAGGCACGACGATAGACAAACTGATCCGTGCCCTGGTGGGAGTCATTCTGTTCCAGTCAGCCTACGTTGCGGAGGTGGTGCGTGGCGGTCTGCAGGCATTGCCTAAAGGGCAGTATGAGGCTGCGGAATCACTGGCGCTCGGTTACTGGAAAACACAGGGGCTGGTGATACTTCCGCAGGCACTCAAGCTGGTTATCCCTGGGCTGGTGAACACGATCATCGCCCTCTTCAAAGATACCAGCCTCGTGATCATTATCGGATTGTTCGATCTCTTTAGCAGCGTGCAACAGGCAACGGTTGACCCTGTCTGGCTTGGCATGTCCACCGAAGGATATGTCTTTGCTGCTCTGATCTACTGGATCTTTTGTTTTAGCATGTCGCGCTATAGCCAGCATCTGGAAAAGCGCTTTAACACCGGGCGTACACCGCACTGAGGAAATTATGAGCCAAATAACTATGACACCCGCCGACGCGATGATTACGCTTGAAAACGTAAATAAATGGTACGGGCAATTTCACGTCCTGAAAGATATCAATCTTAAGGTCAAGCAGGGCGAACGCATTGTCCTTTGCGGCCCTTCCGGGTCCGGGAAATCGACAACCATTCGCTGCATCAATCACCTTGAGGAGCATCAACAGGGGCGTATTGTTGTTGATGGTATCGAACTGAATGAAGATATTCGCAACATCGAACGCGTGCGTCAGGAAGTCGGGATGGTGTTTCAGCACTTTAACCTGTTCCCCCATCTGACGGTGCTGCAGAACTGTACGCTTGCGCCGATTTGGGTGCGCAAAATGCCAAAAAAGGAAGCTGAAGCGTTAGCGATGCACTATCTGGAACGTGTACGTATTGCTGAACACGCCAATAAATTTCCAGGCCAGATATCGGGTGGCCAGCAGCAGCGTGTGGCTATCGCCCGTTCACTGTGCATGAAGCCCAAAATTATGCTTTTTGATGAGCCAACTTCAGCGCTGGATCCTGAAATGGTGAAAGAAGTTCTGGATACCATGATTGGGCTGGCGCAATCTGGAATGACTATGCTGTGCGTGACTCACGAAATGGGGTTCGCCAGGACCGTGGCTGACCGGGTGATCTTTATGGATCGCGGAGAGATTGTTGAACAGGCGCCACCGGATGAGTTCTTTGCGCATCCGAAGTCAGAACGCACGCAAGCATTCCTGTCACAGGTGATTCACTAGTCGTTTGTTATGCCGGGTGGCGGCTTCGCCGTACCCGGCCTACGCTGTGTGCCGTGTAGAAATGCAAAAAGGCCATCCTTTCGGATGGCCTTTTCACTTGTTTGATGTCTGGCAGTTCCCTACTCTCACATGGGGAGACCCCACACTACCATCGGCGCTACGGCGTTTCACTTCTGAGTTCGGCATGGGGTCAGGTGGGACCACCGCGCTAAAGCCGCCAGACAAATTCTTTTACTTCTTGCCGAACTTTAACCTAAGTATAAAGTGGTGCTGATACCCAGAGTCGAACTGGGGACCTCACCCTTACCAAGGGTGCGCTCTACCAACTGAGCCATATCAGCACACTAAATTTGATGCCTGGCAGTTCCCTACTCTCACATGGGGAGACCCCACACTACCATCGGCGCTACGGCGTTTCACTTCTGAGTTCGGCATGGGGTCAGGTGGGACCACCGCGCTAAAGCCGCCAGGCAAATTCTGTTAATCTGTATCAGGCTGAAAATCTGTCTCTTCGCCAAAACATCTTCGGCGTTGTAAGGTTAAGCCTCACGGTTCATTAGTATCGGTTAGCTCAACGCATCGCTGCGCTTACACACCCGACCTATCAACGTCATCGTCTTTAACGTTCCTTCAGGAGACTTAAAGTCTCAGGGAGAACTCATCTCGGGGCAAGTTTCGTGCTTAGATGCTTTCAGCACTTATCTCTTCCGCATTTAGCTACCGGGCAGTGCCATTGGCATGACAACCCGAACACCAGTGATGCGTCCACTCCGGTCCTCTCGTACTAGGAGCAGCCCCCCTCAATTCTCCAGCGCCCACGGCAGATAGGGACCGAACTGTCTCACGACGTTCTAAACCCAGCTCGCGTACCACTTTAAATGGCGAACAGCCATACCCTTGGGACCTACTTCAGCCCCAGGATGTGATGAGCCGACATCGAGGTGCCAAACACCGCCGTCGATATGAACTCTTGGGCGGTATCAGCCTGTTATCCCCGGAGTACCTTTTATCCGTTGAGCGATGGCCCTTCCATTCAGAACCACCGGATCACTATGACCTGCTTTCGCACCTGCTCGAGCCGTCACTCTCGCAGTCAAGCTAGCTTATGCCATTGCACTAACCTCCTGATGTCCGACCAGGATTAGCTAACCTTCGTGCTCCTCCGTTACTCTTTGGGAGGAGACCGCCCCAGTCAAACTACCCACCAGACACTGTCCGCAACCCGGATCACGGGTCTACGTTAGAACACCAGCCATTAAAGGGTGGTATTTCAAGGACGGCTCCACGCAGACTGGCGTCCACGCTTCAAAGCCTCCCACCTATCCTACACATCAAGGACCAGTGTTCAGTGTCAAGCTATAGTAAAGGTTCACGGGGTCTTTCCGTCTTGCCGCGGGTACACTGCATCTTCACAGCGAGTTCAATTTCACTGAGTCTCGGGTGGAGACAGCCTGGCCATCATTACGCCATTCGTGCAGGTCGGAACTTACCCGACAAGGAATTTCGCTACCTTAGGACCGTTATAGTTACGGCCGCCGTTTACCGGGGCTTCGATCAAGAGCTTCGCGTTGCCGCTAACCCCATCAATTAACCTTCCGGCACCGGGCAGGCGTCACACCGTATACGTCCACTTTCGTGTTTGCACAGTGCTGTGTTTTTAATAAACAGTTGCAGCCAGCTGGTATCTTCGACTGATTTCAGCTCCACCCGCAGGGGCTTCACCTACATATCAGCGTGCCTTCTCCCGAAGTTACGGCACCATTTTGCCTAGTTCCTTCACCCGAGTTCTCTCAAGCGCCTTGGTATTCTCTACCTGACCACCTGTGTCGGTTTGGGGTACGATTTCGTGTTACCTGATGCTTAGAGGCTTTTCCTGGAAGCAGGGCATTTGTTACTTCAGCACCGTAGTGCCTCGTCATCACACCTCAGCGTTAAAAGGTACCGGATTTACCTGGAACCTCCGCCTACATGCTTAAACCGGGACAACCGTCGCCCGGCTAACATAGCCTTCTCCGTCCCCCCTTCGCAGTAACACCAAGTACAGGAATATTAACCTGTTTCCCATCGACTACGCCTTTCGGCCTCGCCTTAGGGGTCGACTCACCCTGCCCCGATTAACGTTGGACAGGAACCCTTGGTCTTCCGGCGAGCGGGCTTTTCACCCGCTTTATCGTTACTTATGTCAGCATTCGCACTTCTGATACCTCCAGCAACCCTCACAGGCCACCTTCAACGGCTTACAGAACGCTCCCCTACCCAACAACGCATAAGCGTCGCTGCCGCAGCTTCGGTGCATGGTTTAGCCCCGTTACATCTTCCGCGCAGGCCGACTCGACCAGTGAGCTATTACGCTTTCTTTAAATGATGGCTGCTTCTAAGCCAACATCCTGGCTGTCTGGGCCTTCCCACATCGTTTCCCACTTAACCATGACTTTGGGACCTTAGCTGGCGGTCTGGGTTGTTTCCCTCTTCACGACGGACGTTAGCACCCGCCGTGTGTCTCCCGTGATAACATTCTTCGGTATTCGTAGTTTGCATCGGGTTGGTAAGCCGGGATGGCCCCCTAGCCGAAACAGTGCTCTACCCCCGAAGATGAGTTCACGAGGCGCTACCTAAATAGCTTTCGGGGAGAACCAGCTATCTCCCGGTTTGATTGGCCTTTCACCCCCAGCCACAGGTCATCCGCTAATTTTTCAACATTAGTCGGTTCGGTCCTCCAGTTAGTGTTACCCAACCTTCAACCTGCCCATGGCTAGATCACCGGGTTTCGGGTCTATACCCTGCAACTTAACGCCCAGTTAAGACTCGGTTTCCCTTCGGCTCCCCTATACGGTTAACCTTGCTACAGAATATAAGTCGCTGACCCATTATACAAAAGGTACGCAGTCACACCCGAAGGTGCTCCCACTGCTTGTACGTACACGGTTTCAGGTTCTTTTTCACTCCCCTCGCCGGGGTTCTTTTCGCCTTTCCCTCACGGTACTGGTTCACTATCGGTCAGTCAGGAGTATTTAGCCTTGGAGGATGGTCCCCCCATATTCAGACAGGATACCACGTGTCCCGCCCTACTCTTCGAGTTCACAGCCTGTGCATTTTCGTGTACGGGACTTTCACCCTGTACCGTGCGACTTTCCAGACGCTTCCACTAACACACAAGCTGATTCAGACTCTGGGCTGCTCCCCGTTCGCTCGCCGCTACTGGGGGAATCTCGGTTGATTTCTTTTCCTCGGGGTACTTAGATGTTTCAGTTCCCCCGGTTCGCCTCGTTAACCTATGTATTCAGTTAACGATAGTGTGACGAATCACACTGGGTTTCCCCATTCGGACATCGCCGGGTCAAGGGTTCATATCACCTCGCCGGCGCTTTTCGCAGATTAGCACGTCCTTCATCGCCTCTGACTGCCAGGGCATCCACCGTGTACGCTTAGTCGCTTAACCTCACAACCCGAAGATGTTTCACTTCTGATTGCGAAAATTTGAGAGACTCGAACACACATAACATGTGTGTCGTTTCAATTTTCAGCTTGATCCAGATTTTTAAAGAGCAAATATCTCAAACATGACTCGCAAGTCAGTTTTGAGATATGACGGCAGGTGACTTTCACTCACGAACCAGCAAGTGGCGTCCCCTAGGGGATTCGAACCCCTGTTACCGCCGTGAAAGGGCGGTGTCCTGGGCCTCTAGACGAAGGGGACGTACAGTCTCAATCGCAAGACGCCTTGCTATTTACTTTTCATCAGACAATCTGTGTGAGCACTGCAAAGGCAGGTTCTTTAAGGTAAGGAGGTGATCCAACCGCAGGTTCCCCTACGGTTACCTTGTTACGACTTCACCCCAGTCATGAATCACAAAGTGGTAAGCGCCCTCCCGAAGGTTAAGCTACCTACTTCTTTTGCAACCCACTCCCATGGTGTGACGGGCGGTGTGTACAAGGCCCGGGAACGTATTCACCGTAGCATTCTGATCTACGATTACTAGCGATTCCGACTTCATGGAGTCGAGTTGCAGACTCCAATCCGGACTACGACGCACTTTATGAGGTCCGCTTGCTCTCGCGAGGTCGCTTCTCTTTGTATGCGCCATTGTAGCACGTGTGTAGCCCTGGTCGTAAGGGCCATGATGACTTGACGTCATCCCCACCTTCCTCCAGTTTATCACTGGCAGTCTCCTTTGAGTTCCCGGCCGGACCGCTGGCAACAAAGGATAAGGGTTGCGCTCGTTGCGGGACTTAACCCAACATTTCACAACACGAGCTGACGACAGCCATGCAGCACCTGTCTCACAGTTCCCGAAGGCACCAATCCATCTCTGGAAAGTTCTGTGGATGTCAAGACCAGGTAAGGTTCTTCGCGTTGCATCGAATTAAACCACATGCTCCACCGCTTGTGCGGGCCCCCGTCAATTCATTTGAGTTTTAACCTTGCGGCCGTACTCCCCAGGCGGTCGATTTAACGCGTTAGCTCCGGAAGCCACGCCTCAAGGGCACAACCTCCAAATCGACATCGTTTACGGCGTGGACTACCAGGGTATCTAATCCTGTTTGCTCCCCACGCTTTCGCACCTGAGCGTCAGTCTTTGTCCAGGGGGCCGCCTTCGCCACCGGTATTCCTCCAGATCTCTACGCATTTCACCGCTACACCTGGAATTCTACCCCCCTCTACAAGACTCCAGCCTGCCAGTTTCGAATGCAGTTCCCAGGTTGAGCCCGGGGATTTCACATCCGACTTGACAGACCGCCTGCGTGCGCTTTACGCCCAGTAATTCCGATTAACGCTTGCACCCTCCGTATTACCGCGGCTGCTGGCACGGAGTTAGCCGGTGCTTCTTCTGCGGGTAACGTCAATTGCTGTGGTTATTAACCACAACACCTTCCTCCCCGCTGAAAGTACTTTACAACCCGAAGGCCTTCTTCATACACGCGGCATGGCTGCATCAGGCTTGCGCCCATTGTGCAATATTCCCCACTGCTGCCTCCCGTAGGAGTCTGGACCGTGTCTCAGTTCCAGTGTGGCTGGTCATCCTCTCAGACCAGCTAGGGATCGTCGCCTAGGTGAGCCGTTACCCCACCTACTAGCTAATCCCATCTGGGCACATCTGATGGCAAGAGGCCCGAAGGTCCCCCTCTTTGGTCTTGCGACGTTATGCGGTATTAGCTACCGTTTCCAGTAGTTATCCCCCTCCATCAGGCAGTTTCCCAGACATTACTCACCCGTCCGCCACTCGTCACCCGAGAGCAAGCTCTCTGTGTTACCGTTCGACTTGCATGTGTTAGGCCTGCCGCCAGCGTTCAATCTGAGCCATGATCAAACTCTTCAATTTAAAAGTTTGATGCTCAATGAATTAAACTTCGTAATGAATTACGTGTTCACTCGTTGAGACTTGGTATTCATTTTTCGTCCGAGGACGTTAAGAATCCATGTCACTTTGAGTGCCCACACAGATTGTCTGATAAATTGTTAAAGAGCAGTTGCGACGCGCTTCAGCGCTCTTTCGCGAGGTGGCGTATATTACGCTTTCCTCTTTCAGAGTCAACCCTGATTTTCAGGATTTTTTCTCTTCAACCGACCGGGCTGTTTGTGAAGTGATTCACATCCGCCGTGTCGATGGAGGCGCATTATAGGGATCCCATTTTTTAGCACAAGTATTTTTTAGATCTTTTTTTCTGACTGATGATTTTCCGCGCTTTTCGCTGAAATCCCGCCCGATCTGCTTAAATATTGACGTATTTTGCCTTGCCTCGATCCCAAAATATGATCAAAGTCTTCTGTATAAAGCTCATCTGTCGAGGTAGATATGTCTGCAGTACTACGTCCGTATAAAGATCTGATTCCACAAAAAGGCGATCGCGTGATGATCGATGCCAGCAGTGTGGTCATTGGCGATGTCCGAATGGCCGATGATGTCAGCATCTGGCCGCTCGTTGCGATCAGGGGAGACGTTAACTATGTGGCAATTGGCGCACGCACTAATATTCAGGATGGCAGCGTGCTGCATGTCACCCACAAATCCTCATATAACCCGGACGGCAATCCACTTGTTATAGGAGAAGATGTTACCGTCGGTCATAAAGTCATGCTTCACGGCTGCACTATCGGAAACCGGGTGCTGGTTGGCATGGGATCGATCCTGCTGGATGGTGTCATCGTAGAGGATGATGTAATGATTGGTGCCGGGAGTCTTGTCCCTCAACATAAACGGCTCGAAAGCGGCTATCTCTATTTAGGCAGCCCGGTAAAGCAGATCCGCCCCTTAACAGAAGCGGAAAGAGAAGGTCTGAAATATTCAGCGAATAATTACGTGAAATGGAAAGATGAGTATCTGGATCAGGACAGCCAGACCCAGCCCTGATCGTCTTCCTGCTGATCGCGGATCAACTCGCTGGCTTCTTCTTCAAGATCCCAGCGATTTTCGCAAAACACCTCTAATGGATTTGAGCCACCAAAGCGGCGCTTGAGCGTTTCACCGCTAATGGCACATGTCAGTTGCATCCCATGCACGAGCACCGGGAAACAGACTGCTTGCTTACTCTCATCCCACTGTTCTCTGTCGGGAAAGTGAATCGCCTGGTTCACGCCGTAAGTTCCTGTTTCAGCTTTTCAATGACAGGTTCGACAGCAGGTAATACACCGTGCCAGAGCAAAACTGCATGCGCAGCCTGCCCCACCAGCATGCCAAGGCCATCAGCCAGCTGTTTCGCGCCGTGTTGTTCACACCAGCTGAGGAAGGGAGTTTTCCCTTTCTGATAAAACATGTCGTAGCAATAGAGGTGGCTGTTTACCAAAGAGGACGGGATCGCCGGTACTTCCCCGCCAATGCCGCTGGAGGTGGCATTAATGATAAGATCAAATTCATGGTGGATAAGATCATCAAGAGCCATCGCGCTCACGCTGCCAGTATGTGCAAACAACGCCGCCAACGCTTCCGCCCGGGAAAAGGTGCGATTGGTTATGGTCACTGCACAATCCAGTGAAAGGAGCGGCAACAGTACGCCTCGCGATGCCCCACCAGCACCAATCAACAGAACCCGGAACCCGGGTTTGATAAATGAGAGTCTTTCCAGATCGCTAAGTAAGCCGATTCCGTCAGTGTTGTCACCGAGAAGGCGACCATCCTCCAGCCGTTTAAGCGTATTCACGGCACCCGCAAGAGATGCGCGCTCAGTTAATTCATCCGCACGTTCAAAGGCTTCTTCTTTAAAAGGCACCGTCACATTGGCACCTTTACCACCCGCGTCAAAAAAAGCATTCAGGGTGGTAACAAAGGCATCAACAGGTGCCAGCACCCGGCCATAGGGATGATCAATCTGCAGTTGTTCAGCAAACTGCTGATGGATCAGCGGCGACTTGCTGTGTGCGATCGGATTACCAAAAACGGCATAGGTTTCCATCATATTACCCCTGGCGAAAACGTTCGCCGGTCAAGGCGTCGCGGATTTCCGACGGATTAAGACGACCTCCGGTTTCACCGACGGCTACCGGGAAGTCATTCCCGAACTGCGCCAGCACCTCTTCGGTGCTCCGGCAAGGAGGCTGCCCGGTAAGGTTGGCACTGGTTGAGACCAGCGGTTTACCAAACGCCAGACATAGCTCTACCACCAGCGGATGATCGGTGACACGGACAGCGAGGGAATCGAAACGCCCTGTTAACCAGCGTGGCGTAGTTGGCTGCGCCGGGAAAACAAAGGTCACCGGCCCTGGCCACGCCGAAAAGATGGTATCCCGTTGTGCTGGCGTGAGCATGGAATCATCAATATAGGGTTTAAGCTGCTCATAATTAGCAGCGATCAAAATCAATCCTTTTTCGACAGGTCTCTGTTTTAGCGTAAGTAAGCGATTCACAGCTGTCTCGCTGTCAGGATCGCAACCGACCCCAAAGACAGCTTCTGTTGGATAGGCGATGACTTCTTCATTTTTCAGGACCTCCACTGCGTGCGCAATGGATCCTGTTGGCAGGTTATTATTCACTGATTTCATCCGCCGAAACCGGCTTTCCACATTGTTTACTGGCGCAAAAGCGTTTCATACCTTGCGCCGTTTTCTTCTCTATAAGTAACGGATAATCGCAATGAGGGCAGGTACCCGCTACCGGTTTGAAATTGATAACGAACTGGCATTCAGGATAACGATCGCAGGAATGGAAGGTTTTACCAAAACGAGAACGACGCTGTACCAGTTGTCCGCGCTGGCACTGGGGGCAGGCGATTGCCGTTTCATCTGGCTTATCAATTTGTTCCGTATGTTCACATTCAGGATAGCGACTGCAACCAATGAACATACCAAAACGGCCCTGCCGTAACGCCAGTTCGCCTCCACACTTCGGGCAAAGCTGCCCCTCCAGAATTTTAACGATATGTCCGTCCGCCTGGCTTTTCAGGGGACGAACATAATCACATTCCGGATAGTGTGAACAACCGAGAAACGGACCGTGTTTCCCGGACCGAATGACAAGTTCAGCCCCGCACTGTGGGCAGGGCTCGTTTTTATGCACCGTGAACAGTGCTGATTTGGCCATAACAACTCTTGGTGCTGCACATTGAATTAGTGCAGCATACCTTCATTCACTTCAAAGAGTAATTCTTCCATTTGCTGATAGGCATTTTCACAGCCTGGAATATTAAACAGAACCATCAGGATCACCCACTTGAGGTCATCCAGTTCGAACTCTGCCGTATCCAGCGCCATAACACGCTCTATCACCATTTCTCTTGTTTCGAGGTTTAGCACCTGAATCTGCTCAAGGAATAAGATGAATCCCCGGCAGCTGGCGTCCAGCCTTTCACACTCTTCAGCGGTATAAATGCGCACAGACAATGGGTCAGAAGCAAGCTGCATCGGTTCGGCAAGGCCTTCCTGATAATCAGCCAGTTTTTCCAGCCACATCAACGCATTATAAATATCTTCCCGTTCAAACCCCGCATCGGTAAGATCCTGTGTCAATTTGTCCTGATCCACTCGCATTTCTGCTTCGTTATGGATGTAAGTCTCAAACAAATACATCAGTACGTCGAACATGGCTTGCCCTCCTCAATCGGACATAGCCGCCGGGTACAGCTGCGATCCACCCTGCTAACTCCAGTTCGAGTAGCTGTGCTACCGTTACTGGCACAGGTTGGCCGGCACGTTCAGCGACAACGTCAACAGGTGTTACCTCATCTCCTACGTTAGCCAGGAGGCTGGGAAATGGCAATGCCACCTTCTCCTGATCTGATGAAAAATGTCGCTTTTCGGGTTCATCTGTTAACCAGTGCAAGCCATATTGCAAATTTTCAAGGATGTCCTCGACGCTCGTCACAGGCGTTGCCCCCTGCTTGATGAGCCAGTGGGGGCCCTCACACCCCGGGTTACCTATCGGGCCAGGTAAGGCAAAGACTTCTCGCCCCTGTTCTAGCGCATACCGTGCCGTGACGAGTGAGCCGCTTCTTAAAGCGGCCTCCACCACCAGCACGCCCAGACTCAGACCGCTGATGATTCGGTTACGACGTGGAAAATTTGCCGGCCAGGGCGGCGCTGACAGCGGGAACTCTGACACAATAGCCCCCTCTGATTCGATAAGCCGTGCAGCCAGAGCCTGATGCCGACGGGGATAAATGCTAAACAGCCCGTTTCCAAGCACCGCGACACTTCGCCCTTTTACAGACAGCGCGGCGTGGTGAGCGACGCCGTCAATACCGCAGGCCAGCCCACTGGTGATCGTGAAACCACTTTGTGAAAGTTGTTCGCACAGGATTTTCCCCCATCGCTCACCGTACCAGGATGGCGCGCGGCTACCCACAACCGCCAGTTGAACGGTAATAAGGGCTTCAGGATTGCCTTTAATAAACAATGCGCTGGGGTAGTCAGGGATCGTGCGAAGTAAAGGGGGATAACGAGGATCATCCGCCGTCAGCAGATGGTTCTCCGGCTGTTCAAGCCACGCCAGATTTCGTTGCAGTTCATTTTCATCAAGCGCAAAGAACTGTTGAGCCTGTTTTGTTGACAGCCCGGCATCTCTGACAACGGCATCATCAATCCTTGTCTGCATAAGTAGTCGCGCTGCCGCTGCGAGCATCTGATCACCACACAGAGAGCCTGTGTGGATTAGCCGTAACCATATCTCCGTCGACGTCATCCTTTTCCCTGCCATAAGCAGCCTCTGCAATCATTGCGATTGGTCACGGATGCTGTCAATCGATGGGGGATTTGTCTAGAATAGAGATAGTATTCTTATCAACTCCTGAACACGACTCTGGAAATTTATGGCAGTTTTGCAAGTGTTACATATTCCGGACGAGCGCCTTCGCATCGTCGCTGAACCGGTCAAAGAAGTGAATGCAGAAATTCAGCGTATCGTTGATGATATGTTCGATACCATGTACGCCGAAGAAGGCATTGGTCTTGCGGCAACTCAGGTGGACATTCACAAGCGTATTATCGTGATCGACGTTTCTGAGAATCGCGATGGCCGTCTGGTGCTGATCAACCCTGAGCTGTTGGAAAAGAGCGGTGAAACAGGTATTGAGGAAGGTTGTCTGTCCATTCCTGAACAGCGTGCTTTAGTTCCACGTGCCGAAAAAGTGAAAATTCGCGCCCTGGATCGTGAAGGCAACCCGTTCGAACTGGAAGCAGACGATCTGCTGGCGATTTGTATTCAGCATGAGATGGATCACCTGGTCGGTAAACTGTTTATCGATTACCTCTCACCATTGAAGCAGCAGCGTATTCGTCAGAAAGTAGAGAAACTGGATCGTTTGCGCTCCCGCGCATAACATCCCCCCGGATACAAGGATCATCGTGTCTAAAACACTACGTATTATCTTCGCGGGTACCCCTGATTTTGCAGCGCGTCATCTTGACGCGCTGTTATCTTCTGGCCACCAGGTTGTTGGCGTGTTTACCCAACCGGATCGCCCGGCAGGCCGTGGTAAAAAGCTCATGCCCAGCCCGGTGAAAGTGCTGGCAGAAGAACATGGGTTACCCGTTTACCAGCCCGCATCCTTACGACCTCAGGAAAATCAGCAACTTGTTGCCGATCTCAATGCTGATGTCATGGTGGTGGTGGCTTACGGCTTAATTCTGCCAAAAGTCGTGCTTGATATGCCTCGTCTGGGGTGTGTCAACGTACATGGTTCGTTGCTTCCACGCTGGCGTGGCGCGGCACCGATCCAACGCTCGTTGTGGGCGGGTGATGCTGAAACTGGCGTCACCATCATGAAGATGGATGTAGGTTTAGACACCGGCGACATGCTGTATAAACTGGCCTGTCCAATTACCGCCGACGACACCAGTGCCACGCTGTATGACAAACTGGCGGACCTGGGTCCACAAGGACTCATCAAAACCTTGCAGCAGCTTGCTGATAATACGGCTACCCCTGAAGTTCAGGATGAGACTCTGGTGACCTACGCCGAAAAACTCAGCAAAGAAGAGGCGCGGGTCGACTGGTCCCTCTCAGCCGCACAGCTTGAGCGTTGCATTCGCGCCTTTAATCCGTGGCCAATGAGCTGGATGGTGATCGATGAGCAACCTGTTAAAGTCTGGAAAGCATCCGTCATTGAAGGCAATACGTCTGCTGAGCCGGGTACAATTATCGAAGCCAGCAAAAATGGTATCCAGGTGGCAACCTCGGAAGGGATCCTGAATCTGGAATCACTGCAACCCGCGGGTAAAAAGGCAATGAGTGCTCAGGATCTGTTAAATTCCCGTCGCGAATGGTTTATCCCTGGCTCTCGCCTTGCCTGAGCAAATTTATTCTTAAGGCCCGGTGTTTCCGGGCATTTTTATTTTTACGGTTATGAAAAAACAAAATCTACGCAGTCTGGCGGCACAGGCCGTTGAGCAGGTTGTCGAGCAGGGTCAATCACTGAGTAATGTCCTACCTCCACTGCAGCAAAAAGTGTCCGACAAAGACAGAGCTCTGCTTCAGGAGCTCTGTTTTGGCGTCCTGCGCACCCTTTCTCAGCTTGAATGGCTGATTAATAAGCTGATGTCGCGCCCAATGACCGGTAAGCAGCGTACCGTCCATTATTTGATTATGGTTGGCTTCTATCAGCTTCTTCATACCCGCATCCCACCTCATGCTGCGTTGGCTGAGACGGTAGAAGGTGCTGTCGCGATTAAACGTCCCCAGCTCAAAGGGCTGATCAACGGCGTACTGCGTCAGTTCCAGCGTCAACAGGAAGAACTTCTGGCAGAATTTGCAAAAAGCGAAACCCGTTTCCTTCATCCTGACTGGCTTCTGAATCGCCTCAAAAAAGCGTATCCGCAGCGGTGGCAGGATATTGCTGACGCAAATAATCAACGTCCGCCGATGTGGTTACGCGTTAACCGTAATCATCATACCCGCGATGCATGGCTGGCCTTGCTGGAAGAAGCCGAAATGAGTGGATTCGCGCATGATACTTATCCTGATGCCGTGCGTTTAGCCTCCCCTGTGCCGGTGCATGCCTTACCCGGATTCGATGAAGGCTGGGTAACCGTTCAGGATGCATCTGCTCAGGGCTGTATGACATGGCTCGAACCCAAAAATGGCGAACAGATCCTCGACCTGTGTGCCGCGCCTGGGGGCAAAACAACGCATATTCTGGAAGTCGCACCGCAGGCCAGCGTAATGGCTGTGGATGTTGATGAGCAGCGACTTTCGCGTGTCTACGACAACCTTAAGCGTTTAGGTATGAAGGCGCAGGTCAAGCAAGGCGACGGACGTAAGCCCGCAGAATGGTGCGGCGAGACTCAATTCGACCGCATTTTGCTGGACGCTCCCTGCTCGGCAACCGGCGTTATTCGTCGTCACCCGGACATTAAGTGGCTGCGTCGCGACTGTGATATAAAGGAACTTGCGCAGCTGCAATCCGAGATCCTTGACGCTATCTGGCCACACCTGAAGCCTGGCGGAACGCTGGTCTATGCCACCTGTTCCATTCTTCCGGAGGAGAATAGCCAGCAAATTTCAGCCTTCCTTAAACGCACTCCTGGCGCTACGCTGCGCGATACGGGGACACCGGAGCACCCGGGCCAGCAGAACCTGCCCGGCGCTGAAGAGGGTGATGGCTTCTTTTACGCTAAGCTAATCAAAGAGTGATGTTGAGAACAGGTCACGAGATATGAAGATTATCATTCTGGGCGCAGGACAGGTCGGCGGGACGCTGGCGGAAAACCTTGTAGGTGAAAACAACGACATTACGATCGTCGATACCAACGGCGATCGACTGCGCGTTCTGCAGGATAAATTTGACCTTCGCGTTGTGCAGGGGCACGGTTCGCATCCACGTGTCCTCCGTGAAGCCGGTGCTGACGATGCCGATATGTTAGTGGCCGTGACCAGCTCGGATGAGACCAATATGGTCGCTTGTCAGGTGGCCTATTCGCTCTTCAACACGCCTAACCGAATCGCCCGTATCCGCTCCCCGGATTATGTCCGCGATGCGGAAAAACTCTTTAACTCAGAAGCGGTACCAATCGACCACCTTATCGCACCAGAACAGCTGGTTATCGATAATATTTATCGCCTCATCGAATATCCCGGCGCACTGCAGGTCGTGAACTTTGCAGAAGGGAAAGTGAGTCTGGCCGTTGTTAAGGCCTATTATGGCGGTCCGTTGATCGGAAACGCGCTGTCTACGATGCGCGAACATATGCCGCATATCGATACCCGCGTCGCAGCCATTTTCCGTCACGACAGACCGATTCGACCTCAGGGCTCGACCATTGTCGAAGCAGGAGATGAAGTTTTCTTCATTGCTGCCTCTCAACATATTCGTGCCGTTATGAGTGAACTTCAGCGCCTCGAAAAGCCCTATAAACGCATCATGCTGGTCGGCGGGGGTAATATCGGCGCAGGTCTCGCTCGCCGTCTGGAAAAAGACTATAGCGTGAAGTTGATCGAGCGCGATCAACAGCGCGCCTCTGAACTTGCTGAAAAACTACAAAACACGATCGTGTTTTATGGCGATGCATCAGATCAGGAATTACTGGCAGAAGAGCATATCGATCAAGTTGATCTGTTTATTGCCGTCACCAACGACGATGAAGCAAATATTATGTCCGCCATGCTCGCCAAGCGCATGGGAGCAAAAAAGGTCATGGTACTTATTCAGCGTCGTGCCTATGTTGACCTGGTGCAGGGGAGCGTAATTGATATTGCGATTTCGCCGCAGCAGGCAACGATTTCCGCGCTGTTGAGCCACGTTCGTAAAGCAGATATTGTTGGTGTGTCCTCACTTCGTCGCGGCGTCGCTGAAGCTATTGAAGCTGTCGCTCACGGTGATGAAACCACATCGCGCGTGGTGGGACGCGCCATCGATGAAATTAAGCTACCACCCGGCACAATTATCGGCGCTGTAGTACGCGGGAATGATGTCATGATTGCCAATGATAATTTGCGTATTGAACAAGGCGATCACGTTATTATGTTCCTGACCGATAAAAAATTTATTACCGACGTCGAACGTTTATTCCAGCCAAGCCCATTCTTCCTGTAATGATTCAGGTGCTCGCGATAGAGCACCTGAATATTATCCTTCTGATTCCTGTGCCTTTTATTTTCATAACGTTTATTTATCCCCAATGGCAATTAGCTAATCATTTGTTAAACTTATAGTCGTCAGCTGGCACAAGGAGAACATAATGAGTTTTGTTAAAGAATTTCGCGAATTTGCGATGCGCGGAAATGTGGTGGATTTGGCAGTGGGTGTCATTATTGGTGCAGCGTTCGGCAAGATCGTTTCATCTTTAGTGGCTGATATCATCATGCCACCTTTAGGGCTATTAATTGGGGGCATTGATTTCAAACAATTCGCCTTCACGCTTCGGGAAGCACAGGGGGATATCCCGGCAGTGGTGATGCACTATGGCGTGTTTATTCAGAACGTATTTGATTTCGTGATCGTCGCGTTTGCCATTTTTATGGCCATCAAGCTTATCAACAAGCTCAACCGTAAAAAAGAAGAGCCTGCTGCGGCGCCCGCGCCTACGAAAGAAGAAGTATTACTGACTGAAATTCGCGATCTGTTAAAAGAGCAGAATAACCGCGTTTAACAGCTAAAAGCAGGAAGGCCAGTGGTAAATAAGCGATTCGCTTGCTTGCCACTGGCCTCCCAGTTACCCCGTTTTGCATGTTTGTTTTTACGCAGATAACTTCCCTTCCCTTTTTTGTTCTTTTCAACTCGCTGTCGAAAAAGCGGGTCGTGAAGCAAAGCCTCAATGGCATTATCTTTAATTTGTCCCTTCGTATGTTGATAGTGACTCATAATTTCTCCTGAGCATGATTAATGTCGAGGGGAGTCTAGACCCGGACTGATAAAAAATCAACAACCCCGGGTTTCTCCACTTGCCCCTTGTTCAAGGGCCTCCAGAATAGAACAATAGACACTGCTGTGAGCCGTACCACAGCATGCATCATTCAACCTTTGCAGAGAGCGCTGCATGGTTTGCAGTTCCTGAATACGCGCTTCAACTTCATCCAGCCTGGCCTGGACAATGCTTTTCGATTCCTGGCAGGTGTGATGTGCCGGATCGATACGGATCGACAATAACTCACGGATCGAATCCAGCGTGAATCCCAGTTGGCGTGCATAACGAATAAACCGCAGCCGTTGCAGATCGTTGTCGGTATAGAGCCGGAACCCACCTTCGGTTCGCACCTCGTGATCAATCATCTGCTGTTTTTCATAGTAACGGATGGTATCCGGCGTCACGTTAGCAAGCTTTGCAAGTTCACCGATACGATACATGGCTATTCCTCGTTTATTTTCTGCATCAGTCTTTCACTATACTCGCCATGCAGAAAATCAGTCGCAATTCCTGCTTGTCGTAGCTTGAGTTCAACCAGAGCCAACCGCCGGCTTAGTTCTCCATGACGGGGATCGTCTTTCCGTATCCCTTTTAGCAGGTCAGTAAGCTCAATCGCCTCTTTGCGCTGTTCAAGCTCGGGAGGCAGACACCCCGCATTTTTCAGTAAGCGATATCCAGCCCGTAGTTCAGGGGGTATATGCGAATCATCTTCCAGTATTAGCGGTTCACCGCTACCGGACAGGTTATCGAATTCGCCTTTAGTTTGGGCATCGCGAATATGGCGTTCTGCCCACTGGTCGAGCAACCACATCATAAACTCCAGGGGATGAACAAAATTAATACAGATATTGTAGAGAAGTGGGGATAGTGCGGATATAAAAAAACCCGCCGGAGCGGGTTTTTTTACGTTACTGCAGATTACTCTGCAGCAGCTTCTGCTTTCGACTCAGAACGATCAACCAGCTCGATGTAAGCCATCGGAGCGTTGTCGCCTGCGCGGAAGCCACACTTCAGAATGCGAGTGTAACCACCGGCACGGCTCGCGAAACGCGGGCCCAGCTCGTTAAACAGTTTTGCCACGATCTCGTTATCACGAGTACGGGCGAATGCCAGACGACGATTAGCAACGCTGTCAGTCTTGGCAAGAGTAATCAGCGGCTCAACTACACGACGCAGCTCTTTCGCTTTAGGCAGGGTCGTCTTGATGATTTCATGACGAACCAGTGAACCTGCCATGTTGCGGAACATAGCCTGGCGATGGCTGCTGTTGCGGTTCAGTTGACGACCACTCTTACGATGGCGCATGACCTTATCCTTCTCAGTAAAACCTTAACCTGTGATCCGGTTACTCGTCAGCAATGCTTGCTGGTGGCCAGTTTTCCAGGCGCATGCCCAGAGACAGACCACGTGAAGCCAGCACGTCTTTAATCTCAGTAAGAGATTTTTTACCCAGGTTCGGCGTTTTCAGCAACTCAACCTCGGTACGCTGTACCAGATCACCGATATAGTGGATAGCTTCTGCCTTGAGGCAGTTAGCAGAGCGGACAGTCAATTCGAGATCGTCAACAGGGCGCAGCAGGATCGGATCGAATTCTGGTTTCTCTTCTTTCACTTCCGGCTGACGTACATCACGTAAGTCAACGAAAGCTTCCAGTTGTTCTGCCAGGATGGTTGCCGCACGACGAATCGCCTCTTCAGGATCGATTGTGCCATTGGTTTCCATTTCGATGACCAGCTTGTCCAGGTCGGTACGCTGTTCTACACGCGCTGCTTCAACATTGTAGGCAATACGCTCTACAGGGCTGTAGCATGCGTCGACCAGCAGACGGCCGATTGGGCGCTCATCTTCTTCCGAATGAATTCGGGCAGAAGCCGGCACATAACCACGACCGCGCTGAACTTTGATACGCATGCTAATAGCTGCGTTCTCATCGGTCAGGTGGCAGATCACGTGCTGCGGCTTGACGATTTCAACATCACCGTCGTGGGTGATGTCGGCTGCAGTCACAGGGCCAATGCCAGATTTATTCAGAGTAAGAATAACTTCATCTTTACCCTGAACTCTCACCGCCAGCCCTTTCAGGTTGAGCAGGATTTCAAGGATATCTTCCTGAACGCCTTCTTTGGTGCTGTACTCATGAAGTACACCATCAATCTCAACCTCGGTCACCGCGCAACCCGGCATCGATGAGAGCAGAATACGGCGCAGTGCGTTACCCAGAGTATGGCCAAAGCCACGCTCTAAAGGCTCAAGGGTCACCTTGGCGTGCGTCGAACTCACTTGCTCGATATCTACCAGGCGCGGTTTTAGAAACTCTGTCACAGAACCCTGCATTGTGTCCTCTCTTTGGTACTAAGCTTTACTTGGAGTAAAGCTCGACGATCAGGTGTTCGTTAATGTCCGCAGACAGATCAGAACGTTCTGGCTGACGCTTGAACGTACCTTCCATCTTGCCAGCATCAACTTCCAGCCAGGTTGGCTTTTCACGCTGCTCAGCCAGCTCCAGAGCGGCTTTCACGCGAGATTGCTTTTTCGCTTTCTCACGAATGCTAACAACGTCATTCGCTTTAACCTGATAAGAAGCGATGTTAACAACACGACCGTTTACCATGATTGCTTTGTGGCTAACCAGCTGGCGTGATTCAGCACGAGTAGCGCCGAAGCCCATACGGTATACAACGTTGTCCAGACGACCTTCCAGCAGAGCCAGCAGGTTTTCACCTGTGTTGCCTTTCAGACGTGCTGCTTCTTTATAGTAGTTACGGAACTGACGCTCCAGCACACCGTAGATACGGCGAACTTTTTGCTTTTCACGCAACTGCACACCATAGTCAGACAGACGCGGTTTACGCGCACCGTGCTGGCCAGGAGCTTGTTCAATTTTACACTTGGTATCGATCGCGCGAACGCCAGACTTAAGGAATAAGTCGGTGCCCTCACGACGGCTCAGCTTGAGCTTAGGACCCAAATATCTTGCCATTTTCTATCTCCAACTAACCTAAAAAACGAGCGTTATACGCGACGTTTTTTCGGCGGACGACAACCGTTATGAGGGATCGGAGTCACATCAGTAATATTAGTGATGCGGAAACCAGCGGCGTTCAGAGCGCGAACAGTAGATTCACGACCCGGACCCGGACCTTTAACCATAACTTCCAGATTCTTGATGCCGTATTCTTTTACGGCTTCTGCGCAACGCTCTGCTGCAACCTGAGCTGCAAACGGAGTGGATTTGCGAGAACCACGGAAACCGGAACCACCGGCTGTTGCCCAACCCAATGCGTTACCCTGACGATCAGTAATAGTAACGATGGTGTTGTTGAAAGAAGCATGGATATGAGCCACGCCGTCAGAGACTTGTTTTCTTACACGTTTACGTGCACGAATTGGTGCCTTTGCCATTATTCAATCACCCCGATTATTTCTTGATCGGTTTGCGCGGACCCTTACGGGTACGTGCGTTGGTCTTAGTACGCTGACCGCGCACTGGCAGACCACGACGATGACGCAAACCGCGATAGCAACCAAGATCCATCAGGCGCTTGATGCTCATGCTGATTTCACGGCGCAGATCACCTTCAACGACAAATTTGGCAACTTCGTCACGCAGCGTGTCGATTTGTCCTTCAGACAGCTCACTGATCTTAACATCTTCAGCGATACCCGCTGCAGCCAGGATGGCTTTAGAACGGGTCTTGCCGATGCCGTAGATCGAAGTTAATGCGATCACAGCATGTTTCTGATCAGGAATGTTAATGCCTGCTATACGGGCCACTATGCACTCCTACTATTTAATATGTACGCACCATGCTGAAAAGCCCGTTTTCAGGATACTCAAATGGAAACGTACAGACATACAAAAGATTGGCTGGCTAATCTAGCCAGCTCAACCCAACTTTGCAAGAAAAATATGCGAAATAATCAGCCTTGGCGCTGTTTATGCTTCGGCTCGGCACTGCAAATCACACGGATGACACCATCACGCTTAACGATTTTGCAGTTACGGCATAATTTCTTGACGGAAGCACGAACTTTCATTTTTACTCTCCGTAACTTCTCAGGCGACCAATTAGCGGCCGTAGCCTTTCAGGTTCGCCTTCTTCAATGCAGACTCATACTGACTGGACATCATCAGAGTTTGCACTTGAGCCATAAAGTCCATAATCACGACAACAACGATAAGCAGTGAGGTCCCACCGAAGTAGAACGGTACTTTCATTGCATCACGCATGAACTCCGGGATCAGGCAGATAAAAGTAATATAAAGCGCACCAACCAAAGTCAGGCGAGTCATTACTTTATCGATATACTTCGCCGTTTGCTCTCCCGGACGAATTCCTGGTACAAATGCACCGGACTTCTTCAGGTTATCTGCTGTTTCACGCGGGTTGAAGACCAACGCCGTGTAGAAGAAACAGAAGAAGATGATCGCAGACGCATAGAGTAACACATAAAGTGGTTGCCCAGGCTGCAAATACAGCGAAATTGTTGTCAGCCAGTTCCAACCAGTACCGCCCCCGAACCATGACGCGATGGTTGCCGGGAACAGAATAATACTGGAAGCGAAGATCGCCGGGATTACCCCTGCCATATTCACTTTCAGCGGCAAATGTGTGCTCTGTGCAGCATAGACACGACGACCCTGCTGACGTTTCGCGTAGTTCACCACAATGCGGCGTTGACCACGTTCAACGAAGACAACAAAGAACGTCACTGCAAATACTAATACTGCAACCAACAGCAACAGGAGGAAGTGCAGGTCGCCTTGACGCGCTTGCTCGATAGTATGGGCGATGGCTGGCGGGAGACCCGCAACAATACCGGCGAAGATAATGATTGAGATACCGTTACCGATACCACGTTCAGTAATCTGTTCGCCGAGCCACATCAGGAACATTGTCCCTGTGACCAGACTAACAACAGCGGTGAAATAGAATGCAAAGCCTGGGTTTAAGACCAGGCCCTGCATACCAGGCATATTCGGAAGACCGGTAGCAATACCGATCGACTGGAATATTGCCAGCACCAGAGTACCGTAGCGGGTGTACTGACTAATCTTACGACGTCCAGACTCCCCTTCTTTCTTCAGTTCTGCCAGGGCCGGATGAACGACCGTCAGCAGCTGGATAATAATGGATGCCGAAATATACGGCATAATACCCAGCGCGAAGATAGAAGCACGGCTGAGAGCACCACCAGAGAACATGTTAAACATTTCAATGATGGTGCCTCGCTGTTGCTCAAGCAGTTTGGCAAGTACAGCGGCATCGATACCAGGGATCGGAATAAAAGAGCCAATACGGAACACAATCAGCGCGCCGATTACAAACAGCAGTCTGCGTTTCAGCTCACCAAATCCACCTTTGGCACTTTGAAAATCTAATCCCGGTTGCTTAGCCATCTGCTACTTATTCCTCAATTTTACCGCCAGCAGCTTCGATAGCAGCACGAGCACCTTTAGTAACACGCAGGCCACGAACAGTTACCGGAGTAGAAACTTCACCAGCCAGGATCACTTTCGCGAACTCGATCTGGATACCGATAATGTTAGCTGCTTTCAGCGTGTTCAGGTCTACAACGCCGCCTTCAACTTTCGCCAGGTCAGACAGACGGACTTCCGCTGTGATCGCTGCTTTGCGAGAAGTGAAGCCGAACTTCGGCAGACGACGGTACAGTGGCATCTGGCCACCCTCGAAACCGCGACGTACGCCACCGCCAGAACGAGAGTTCTGACCTTTGTGACCACGACCACCGGTTTTGCCGAGGCCAGAACCGATACCACGACCCAGGCGTTTACCCGCCTTTTTAGAGCCTTCGGCCGGAGACAGAGTATTTAAACGCATCTCTTACTCCTCAACTTTAACCATGAAGTAAACCGCGTTGACCATACCGCGAACAGCAGGAGTATCCTCGCGCTCAACGGTATGACCAATACGACGCAGACCCAGGCCAAGCAGCGTTGCCTTGTGTTTCGGCAGACGACCGATTGCACTGCGGGTTTGAGTGATTTTAATAGTCTTTGCCATGGTCAATTACCCCAGAATTTCTTCAACGGATTTACCACGCTTGGCAGCGACCATTTCTGGAGAATTCATATTTTCCAGGCCATCAATAGTTGCACGAACCACGTTGATCGGGTTGGTGGAACCGTATGCTTTAGCCAGAACGTTATGAACCCCAGCAACTTCCAGAACGGCGCGCATTGCACCACCGGCGATGATACCGGTACCTTCTGAAGCTGGCTGCATGAATACACGAGAACCCGTGTGAACACCTTTAACTGGGTGCTGCAGGGTGCCGTTGTTCAGCGCGACGTTAATCATATTGCGACGGGCTTTTTCCATCGCTTTCTGGATCGCTGCTGGAACTTCACGCGCTTTACCGTAACCAAAACCAACGCGACCGTTACCATCACCAACTACAGTCAGAGCTGTGAAGGAGAAAATACGACCACCTTTAACGGTTTTAGATACGCGGTTTACCGCGATCAGCTTTTCCTGCAGTTCGCCAGCTTGTTTTTCGATGTGAGCCATCTTACACCTCTACCTTAGAACTGAAGGCCAGCTTCACGGGCAGCATCTGCCAGTGCCTGGACACGACCATGATATTGGAACCCGGAACGGTCAAAGGATACATTGCTGATGCCTTTTTCCAGAGCGCGTTCAGCAACAGCTTTACCTACAGCTGCAGCAGCGTCTTTGTTACCGGTGTACTTCAATTGTTCTGCGATAGCTTTTTCTACAGTAGAAGCAGCTACCAGAACTTCAGAACCGTTCGGTGCAATTACCTGTGCGTAAATGTGACGCGGGGTACGATGTACCACCAGGCGAGTTGCACCCAGCTCTTTGAGCTTGCGGCGTGCGCGGGTCGCACGACGGATACGAGCAGATTTCTTATCCATAGTGTTACCTTACTTCTTCTTAGCCTCTTTGGTACGCACGACTTCGTCGGCGTAACGAACACCCTTGCCTTTATAAGGCTCAGGACGACGGTAGGCGCGCAGATCTGCTGCAACCTGGCCAATCAGCTGTTTATCAGCGCCTTTCAGCACGATCTCAGTCTGAGTTGGACATTCTGCAGTGATACCGGCCGGCAGCGGATGCTCAACAGGGTGAGAGAAGCCCAGAGACAGGCCTACTGCATTCCCTTTGATCGCTGCACGATAACCTACACCAACCAGCTGCAGCTTCTTAGTGAAGCCTTCGGTAACACCGATAACCATTGAGTTCAGCAGGGCACGCGCGGTACCAGCCTGAGCCCAGCCGTCTGCGTAACCATCACGCGGACCGAAGGTCAGAGCATTATCTGCATGTTTAACTTCAACAGCATCGTTGAGAGTACGAGTCAGCTCGCCGTTTTTACCTTTGATCGTAATAACCTGACCGTTGATTTTTACATCAACGCCGGCAGGAACAACGACCGGTGCTTTAGCAACACGAGACATTTTTTCCTCCGATTAGGCTACGTAGCAGATAATTTCGCCGCCAAGACCAGCCTGGCGCGCTGCACGATCAGTCATAACACCTTTAGAGGTAGAAACAACTGCGATACCCAGACCGGCCATAACTTTTGGCAGCTCATCTTTTTTCTTATAGATGCGCAGACCTGGGCGGCTGACACGCTGAATGCTTTCTACAACAGCTTTACCCTGGAAGTACTTAAGAGTCACTTCCAGTTCCGGCTTGGTGTCGCCTTCAACTTTAAAATCTTCAATAAAACCTTCGTCCTTCAGCACGTTGGCGATTGCCACTTTCAGCTTGGAGGAAGGCATGGTGACCGCAGCTTTATTCGCGGCCTGACCGTTACGGATACGGGTCAGCATATCCGCGATCGGATCTTGCATGCTCATCTGTCTTTACTCCCGTGATTCAATTGGTGACAATTACCAGCTAGCCTTTTTCAAGCCTGGCACTTCACCGCGCATGGCGGCTTCACGCAGCTTAATACGGCTCAACCCGAACTTGCCCACATAACCATGTGGACGACCTGTTTGACGGCAGCGGTTACGCTGACGAGACGGGCTGGAATCACGCGGCAGAGTTTGCAGCTTGAGAACTGCGTTCCAACGATCTTCGTCGGAAGCGTTCACATCAGAGATGATCGCTTTCAGTTCAGCGCGTTTAGCGAAGAATTTATCAGCTAAAGCTACGCGTTTTACTTCGCGTGCTTTCATTGATTGCTTAGCCATTCAGTAACCCTACCTTACTTGCGGAACGGGAAGTCAAAGGCAGCCAGCAGAGCACGGCCTTCTTCGTCAGATTTCGCAGTAGTGGTAATGGTAATATCCAAACCACGCACGCGGTCGACTTTATCGTAGTCGATTTCTGGGAAGATGATCTGCTCACGGACACCCATGCTGTAGTTACCACGACCGTCGAATGACTTAGCGGACAGGCCACGGAAGTCACGGATACGAGGTACAGCAATAGTGATCAGGCGCTCAAAGAACTCCCACATGCGTTCGCCACGCAGAGTTACTTTACAGCCGATCGGATAGCCCTGACGGATTTTGAAGCCTGCAACTGATTTGCGTGCTTTGGTGATCAGCGGTTTTTGACCGGAGATTGCTGTCAGGTCAGCTGCTGCGTTATCCAGCAGTTTCTTGTCAGCGATCGCTTCACCAACACCCATGTTCAGGGTGATCTTCTCGACCCGAGGGACTTGCATGACAGAATTGTAGTTAAACTCAGTCATGAGTTTCTTAACTACTTCGTCTTTGTAGTAATCATGCAGTTTCGCCATCGTACTACTCCAAATTACTTGATAGTTTCGCTGTTAGACTTGAAGAAACGGACTTTTTTGCCGTCTTCGAATCTAAAGCCTACACGGTCAGCCTTGCCGGTTGCCGCATTGAAGATTGCAACGTTAGAAACCTGAATAGCAGCTTCTTTTTCAACGATGCCGCCTGGTTGGTTCAGGGCCGGAACCGGCTTCTGATGTTTTTTAACCAGGTTGATACCTTCAACAATGACCTTGCCGGAAGACAGGACATTTTTTACTTTACCGCGTTTACCTTTATCTTTACCGGTTAACACGATAACTTCGTCATCACGACGGATTTTCGCTGCCATGATTCGCTCCTTAGAGTACTTCTGGTGCCAGAGAGATAATTTTCATGAACTTCTCAGTACGAAGTTCACGAGTTACCGGCCCAAAGATACGCGTGCCGATTGGCTGCTCGCTGTTATTGTTCAAAATAACGCATGCATTACCATCGAAGCGAATGACAGAACCGTCAGGGCGACGAACACCCTTCTTGGTGCGCACCACTACCGCTTTCAGCACATCACCTTTTTTGACCTTACCACGTGGAATTGCTTCTTTGATGGTGATCTTGATGATGTCGCCTACGCCTGCGTAGCGACGGTGCGAGCCACCCAGAACCTTGATACACATTACGCGACGTGCACCGGAGTTGTCGGCGACGTTCAGCATAGTCTGTTCTTGGATCATTTTAGTGCTCCGCTAATGTCAACTACTACCTGAGACTCTAAAATCAGAGCCGTTAAAAAGCCCCATATCGAGGGCGCGGCATTATAACACCGCTTCTGCAATATGGGTAGAAAAAATAAACGGCTCATCGCTGAGCCGTTTATTCGTATCGAGAACGGGTACTGTATTACAGAACCGCTTTCTCTACAACGCGAACCAGCGTCCAGGACTTAGTCTTGGACAGTGGACGGCATTCACGGATTTCAACCTTGTCGCCGATACCACATTCGTTGTTCTCGTCATGTACGTGCAGTTTGGTCGTACGCTTGATGAATTTACCGTAGATCGGGTGTTTCACAATGCGTTCGATAGCAACAACGATGGATTTCTCCATTTTGTCGCTAACAACACGACCTTGCAGAGTACGGATTTTATCGGTCATTACGCACCCGCCTTCTCAGTCAGTAAAGTCTTAACGCGTGCAACATTGCGACGCACTTGCTTCAGCAGGTGGGTCTGTTGCAGCTGGCCACTTGCAGCCTGCATACGCAGGTTGAACTGCTCGCGCAGCAGGTTCAGCAGCTCAGCGTTCAGCTCTTCAACGCTCTTTTCACGCAGCTCTTTTGCTTTCATTACATCACCGTCTTAGTTACAAAGGTGGTTTTGATAGGCAGTTTCGCTGCTGCCAGGCCGAAGGCTTCACGGGCCAGCTCTTCCGGAACACCGTCCATTTCATACAGGACTTTGCCCGGTTGGATCAAGGCAACCCAGTACTCCACGTTACCTTTACCTTTACCCATACGAACTTCCAGCGGCTTCTCGGTGATCGGTTTGTCCGGGAATACACGGATCCAGATCTTACCTTGACGCTTAACTGCACGGGTCATTGCACGACGTGCTGCTTCGATCTGACGTGCAGTCAGACGACCACGGCCAACAGCTTTCAGACCGAAAGTGCCGAAGCTAACATCCGTACCCTGCGCCAGACCACGGTTGCGGCCTTTGTGCACTTTACGGAATTTTGTACGCTTTGGTTGTAACATCAGCGACGCTCCTTATTTACGGCCTTTACGCTGCTGCTTTTTAGGTTGAGCAGCCGGTTTTTCCGGTTGTTCAACAGCAGCCATACCACCCAGGATCTCACCTTTGAAGATCCATACCTTAACGCCGATTACACCGTAAGTGGTGTGCGCTTCAGAGGTGTTGTAGTCGATGTCAGCACGCAGAGTGTGCAGCGGTACGCGACCTTCACGGTACCATTCGGTACGTGCGATTTCCGCGCCGCCCAGACGGCCGCTAACTTCAACTTTGATACCTTTAGCGCCCAGACGCATTGCGTTCTGTACAGCACGCTTCATAGCACGACGGAACATAACACGACGTTCCAGCTGAGAAGTGATGCTGTCAGCAACCAATTTAGCGTCCAGTTCAGGCTTACGAACTTCAGCGATATTGATCTGTGCAGGAACGCCAGCGATATCCGCTACGACCTTGCGCAGTTTTTCTACGTCTTCGCCTTTCTTACCGATAACGATGCCAGGGCGAGCAGTGTGAATAGTCACACGGATGCTCTTAGCTGGACGCTCGATAACGATACGAGATACAGACGCTTTAGCCAGTTCCTTCGTCAGGTACTGACGTACTTTAAAATCGCTGTCCAGGTTGTCAGCGAATTCTTTGGTGTTCGCAAACCAGGTAGAGTTCCATGGTTTTACAATACCCAGGCGAATACCATTAGGATGTACTTTCTGACCCATTGCTAGTCTCCAGAGTCTCAGCGATCGGACACAACCACAGTAATGTGGCTGGTGCGCTTCAGGATGCGATCTGCACGACCTTTCGCACGCGGCATAATGCGCTTCATGCTTGGGCCTTCATCTACGAAAATTTTCGCGACTTTCAGATCGTCGATGTCAGCGCCATCGTTGTGTTCAGCGTTAGCAATGGCAGATTCCAGTACTTTCTTGACCAATACCGCAGCTTTCTTGTTGGTATAGGTCAGGATGTCCAGGGCCTGCGACACTTTCTTACCGCGAATCAGGTCAGCAACAAGGCGAACCTTCTGTGCAGAAGAACGAGCATGGCGATGTTGAGCTAAAGTTTCCATCTCTTCCTCCTACCTTATTTCTTCTTCGCTTTTTTATCAGCAGCGTGGCCGCGATAAGTACGAGTCGGTGCGAATTCACCCAGTTTGTGACCAACCATTTCGTCGGTAACAAAGACTGGAACGTGCTGACGACCATTATGGACAGCGATGGTCAAACCGATCATGTTAGGAAAGATCGTTGAACGACGGGACCAAGTGCGCAGGGGCTTCTTGTCTCCGCTTTCCACCGCTTTCTCTACCTTCTTCAGCAAGTGCAGGTCAATAAAAGGACCTTTCTTGAGAGAACGTGGCATGGCTTATCCTCTAAAATTATTTGCTACGGCGACGTACGATAAATTTATCAGTACGCTTGTTGCTGCGGGTCTTCTTACCTTTGGTCTGAACGCCCCACGGAGTTACCGGGTGCTTACCAAAGTTACGACCTTCACCACCACCATGTGGGTGGTCTACTGGGTTCATCGCAGTACCGCGAACGGTAGGACGAACACCACGCCAGCGTGCAGCACCAGCTTTACCCAGAACGCGCAGCATATGCTCAGCATTGCCAACTTCGCCCAGAGTAGCGCGGCAGTCTGCTTCGACTTTACGCATTTCACCAGAACGCAGACGCAGGGTGACATAAGCACCGTCACGCGCAACGATCTGAACGTAAGTACCCGCGGAACGCGCCAGCTGACCGCCTTTACCTGGTTTCATTTCTACGTTATGAACGGTAGAACCAACCGGGATATTGCGCATCGGCAGGGTGTTGCCTGCTTTGATTGCAGCATCAACGCCAGACTGAATCTGGTCGCCAGCTTTCAGGCCTTTAGGGGCCAGGATGTAACGGCGTTCGCCGTCTTTGTACAGAACCAGCGCGATGTTCGCGGAACGGTTCGGATCGTACTCAAGACGCTCAACAACTGCTGGGATACCGTCTTTGTTGCGTTTGAAGTCAACAATACGATAAGCCTGCTTGTGGCCACCACCGATGTGACGAGTGGTGATACGGCCATTGTTGTTACGACCACCGGATTTGCTGTTTTTTTCCAGCAACGGAGCAAAAGGTTTGCCCTTGTGCAGCTCAGGGTTAACCACTTTAACTACGTGGCGACGACCCGGAGATGTCGGTTTACATTTAACAACTGCCATTGTATTACTCCTCCGACTTACTCAGCGCCGCCAACGAAGTCCAGGTTCTGGCCTTCTTTCAGGGTGACGTAAGCTTTTTTCCAGTCGCTACGACGACCGATACGCTGTCCGTGACGTTTAACTTTCCCTTTAACTACCAGGGTGTTAACGACTTCGACTTCGACTTCAAACAGTTTCTGCACAGCAGCTTTGATCTCTGCTTTGGTCGCGTCTTTAGCAACTTTGAGAACGATGGTGTTTGTTTTTTCCATCGCAGTAGACGCTTTTTCAGAAACGTGCGGTGCGCGCAGCACCTTCAGCAGACGTTCTTCACGAATCATGCCAGCATCTCCTCAACTTGCTTAACAGCATCAGCAGTCATTACGACTTTGTCGAAGGCGATCAGGCTAACCGGGTCGATACCAGTCGCGTCGCGTACGTCAACCTTGTGCAGGTTGCGCGCGGCCAGGAACAGGTTCTCGTCCAGCTCACCGGTGATGATCAGCACATCTTCCAGAGCCATGTCTTTCAGTTTCTGTGCCAGCAGCTTAGTTTTAGGCGCTTCTACAGAGAACTTCTCGACAACGATCAGACGATCCTGACGTACCAGCTCGGACAGGATGCTTTTCAGCGCGCCGCGGTACATCTTTTTGTTAACTTTTTGACTGTGGTCCTGTGGACGCGCAGCGAAGGTCACGCCACCTGAACGCCAGATCGGGCTCTTGATAGAACCTGAACGCGCACGGCCGGTACCTTTCTGGCGCCATGGCTTTTTGCCAGAACCAGTTACTTCAGCACGAGTCTTCTGAGCACGAGTACCCTGACGAGCACCAGCTGCATAAGCAACAACAACCTGGTGAACCAGCGCTTCGTTGAAATCACGACCGAAGGTAGTTTCGGAAACAGTCAGCGCGCTCTGCGCGTCTTTCAATACTAATTCCATTGCTATCCCCTTACGCCTTCACAGCTGGTTTAACGATCAGGTCGCTACCGGTTGCACCCGGGACCGCACCTTTAACCAGCAGCAGGTTGCGCTCAGCGTCAACACGTACTACGTCCAGGCTCTGAACAGTTACACGTTCGTTGCCCAGCTGACCTGCCATTTTCTTGCCTTTGAACACTTTGCCCGGAGTCTGGTTCTGACCGATAGAACCCGGAACGCGGTGAGACAAGGAGTTACCGTGAGTAGCGTCCTGGGTACGGAAGTTCCAGCGCTTAACGGTACCAGCAAAACCTTTACCTTTAGAGGTACCGGTTACGTCAACTTTTTTAACGTCAGCAAACAGCTCAACGCTAATGTCCTGACCTACGGTGAACTCTTCGCCTTCAGCAAGACGGAATTCCCACAGACCACGGCCAGCTTCAACGCCAGCTTTAGCGAAGTGACCCGCTTCTGGTTTGGTTACACGGTTAGCTTTTTTAGCACCAGTGGTAACCTGAATAGCGCGGTAGCCATCGTTAGCCAGATCTTTAACCTGAGTAACGCGGTTTGCTTCAACTTCGATTACGGTTACTGGGATAGAAACGCCATCTTCAGTGAAGATGCGGGTCATACCCACTTTTTTACCGACTAAACCAATCATTGTTTCAACCTCTCAATCGCTCGATGACCTGATTAACCCAGGCTGATCTGCACGTCTACACCGGCAGCCAGATCCAGACGCATCAGAGCATCAACGGTTTTCTCAGTTGGCTCAACGATGTCAACCAGACGCTTGTGAGTGCGGATTTCGTACTGATCACGCGCGTCTTTGTTAACGTGCGGGGAGATCAGAACGGTGAAGCGCTCTTTGCGGGTCGGCAGCGGGATCGGACCACGGACTTGCGCACCAGTGCGCTTAGCAGTCTCGACGATTTCCGCGGTTGATTGATCGATCAGACGATGATCAAACGCTTTAAGGCGGATACGGATTCTTTGGTTCTGCATGAGACCAGAGCTCCAATTATTTTATAAACGAAAATGATTACTCCTCAAACCCATTACGATTGATGGGAGAGTGTAACCGTTCTTACGTAGCTCCCCAATTGGGAGCATTGTTGAGTAACAAAATGAGTCACTCCGGTTCAGATTGAACCCGCCGTCAATTACGACAAGCCCGCGCATTATACGTAAATCTGGGCAAGACGCAAGTGCCGTTTAGAATTTAAGCGCTAAAGGTGTACCTTGCGTAAGGCCTCGCACTGTTTTCTGCAATCCGTCCCCTTTCTTCTGTTCTTATGAAACCACTACGCAATTACATTTTTTGGCTATTGCCAGGCATTCGTGGTGTGGAGAGTATGCGCTGAAATTCACCTTGAGGTTTCGTTCATGCTTACTCTCCTCCCCTTCCTGCTCATCTATTTTGTTCTCTCATGTTTACTGGTGCGTGAAGATATTCGCTCAGGCATTCTCCCTGATAAATATCTCTGTCCCCTGTTATGGGCTGGTTTGCTCTATCAACTCTGTCTTCACCCTGATTTTCTGCCTGGCGCAGTGGTCGGGGCGATGGCAGGGTATGTCGGCTTTGCCATGATCTACTGGGGTTATCGGCTAATATTTCGCCGTGAAGGGATGGGCTATGGCGATGTGAAGTATCTTTCAGCGCTCGGTGCATGGCATGGTTGGTGCGTGTTGCCCGAACTGGCACTGGTTGCCGCACTATTGGCGCTGCTCTACCTTCTTATGACTTCGTTGTTCAACCCTGCCAGACGGACATTAAAAAACCCACTGCCTTTTGGGCCATTTCTGGCGGCAGCGGGTTTATGTGTAGGTTGGCAGACGCTGGTTAATCTTCCACTTTAATCTGCGACTGGAGATAGTTTTGCAGGCCAATTTTGCCAATGAGATCCAGCTCGGTTTCCAGCCAGTCGATATGCCCTTCTTCATCGGCCAGAATCTGGATCATCATATCGCGGCTAACGTAGTCATGGACGCTGTCTGCGTAGGCAATAGCTTCGCGAAGGTCTTTTGCGCCTTCAAGTTCAAGTCTGAGATCGGATCGCAGCATCTCTTCAACATCTTCACCGATGCCGAGTTTACCTAGGTCCTGCAGGTTGGGGATGCCTTCGAGAAATAAAATACGCTCGATATATTTATCGGCATGTTTCATCTCATCGATGGATTCGTGATACTCAACGTCGTTGAGGCGCATGAGGCCCCAGTTTTTAAACATTCTCGCATGGAGAAAATACTGATTGATTGCGACAAGCTCATTTCCCAATAATTTATTGAGATAACTTATGATTTTAACATCACCTTTCATTATATAGTCCCTCCGCTTCCACTCATTGAAGCGTAGATCGGGCTACAGGGATGTCAAAAAAAAGATGGGCGCTTACGCGATCTCTTTGTATTCCGGGATCTGCATCAGTTCATCCTGCATGATTTCACGCGCTGCGCGTACGCATTTACCGCATTGATTTCCCACTGGAACAAACTTGCGAAGTTGCTGGAAGGACTGTGGCTGAAACTGGCGAACGGCCTGACGTATTTTTTTGTCACTCACACCATTACATAAACAAACGTACATAAAGACTCCCGTTCAAAATATGCGCAAAGTGTAAGTGAGAATGGTTATGATTACAATAGCACAAACGCCAGTATACGGGGCGGGAGCAAACAAAAAATGCGAAAATTTGTGACAAATACACACGCTAATAAAACAAAAAAGGACGCCGAAGCGTCCTTTTTTTATTCGGGGATAATTAATTAGCCCAGAACTTTAGCAACAACGCCCGCGCCAACGGTACGGCCGCCTTCACGGATTGCGAAACGCAGACCGTCGTCCATCGCGATTGGGTGGATCAGAGTCACAACCATCTTGATGTTGTCACCTGGCATTACCATCTCTACGCCTTCTGGCAGTTCGATGGTACCGGTCACGTCAGTTGTACGGAAGTAGAACTGTGGACGGTAGCCTTTGAAGAACGGAGTATGACGGCCGCCTTCGTCTTTGGACAGGATGTACACTTCAGATTCGAACTTGGTGTGTGGCTTGATTGAGCCTGGCTTCGCCAGAACCTGACCACGTTCGATTTCTTCACGTTTGATACCACGCAGCAGAACACCAACGTTCTCACCAGCACGGCCTTCGTCCAGCAGTTTGCGGAACATTTCAACGCCAGTACAAGTAGACTTCGCAGTCTCTTTGATACCAACGATTTCAACTTCTTCACCCACTTTGATGATACCGCGCTCTACACGACCGGTAACAACGGTACCACGACCGGAGATGGAGAATACGTCTTCGATTGGCAGCAGGAATGGCTTGTCAATCGCACGCTCTGGTTCTGGGATGTAAGAATCCAGGTAGCCAGCCAGTTCGATGATTTTCTCTTCCCACTCTGCTTCGCCTTCCAGCGCTTTCAGAGCAGAACCACGAACGATTGGAGTATCGTCGCCTGGGAAATCGTACTGAGACAGCAGTTCACGAACTTCCATCTCTACCAGTTCCAGCAGCTCTTCGTCATCAACCATGTCGCATTTGTTCAGGAACACGATGATGTAAGGAACGCCTACCTGACGACCCAGCAGGATGTGCTCACGAGTCTGAGGCATTGGGCCGTCAGTCGCAGCTACTACCAGGATCGCGCCGTCCATCTGCGCAGCACCGGTGATCATGTTTTTAACATAGTCGGCGTGGCCTGGGCAGTCTACGTGTGCGTAGTGGCGAGTCGGGGTGTCATATTCAACGTGAGAGGTGTTGATGGTGATACCACGAGCTTTTTCTTCTGGTGCGTTATCGATCTGGTCGAATGCACGAGCAGAACCACCGTAGGTTTTAGCCAGAACGGTAGTGATTGCAGCAGTCAGGGTAGTTTTACCATGGTCAACGTGGCCGATAGTACCAACGTTGACGTGCGGTTTTGTACGTTCAAATTTTTCTTTAGACACGGCTATATTCCTTACTATAGTGCTCTCCCCTCAGGAGAGAGCACGGGACTTAGGTTTTAATCCTGTGGATTACTTACCACGGGCTTCAATAACGGCCTGAGCAACGTTGTTAGGCGCATCATCATACTTCAGGAATTCCATGGTGTATGATGCACGACCTTTGGTCAGAGAACGCAGCTGAGTTGCATATCCGAACATTTCAGACAGCGGAACTTCAGCGTGGATCTTAACGCCAGTTACTTCGGATTCCTGACCGCGCAGCATACCGCGACGACGGCTCAAGTCACCGATAACGTCACCGGTGTTCTCTTCAGGAGTTTCTACTTCAACCTTCATGATTGGCTCAAGCAGAACTGGTTTTGCTTTCTTAAAGCCTTCTTTAAAGGCAATAGACGCAGCCAGTTTAAACGCCAGTTCAGAGGAGTCAACGTCGTGGTAAGAACCGAAGTGCAGACGGATACCCATGTCAACAACCGGATAGCCAGCCAGAGGGCCCGCTTTCAGCTGTTCCTGGATGCCTTTATCAACGGCAGGGATGTATTCGCCAGGAATTACACCACCTTTGATGTCGTTGATGAACTCGTAACCTTTCGGGTTAGAGCCCGGCTCCAGTGGGTACATGTCGATCACAACGTGACCGTACTGACCGCGACCACCAGACTGCTTAGCGTGTTTACCTTCGATATCGGTAACTTTCGCGCGAATCGCTTCGCGGTAAGCAACCTGAGGTTTACCCACGTTCGCTTCAACGTTGAACTCGCGCTTCATACGGTCAACGATGATGTCCAGGTGCAGTTCACCCATACCTGCGATGATGGTCTGGTTAGATTCTTCATCAGTCCATACGCGGAATGATGGGTCTTCTTTCGCCAGACGGCCCAGAGCCAGACCCATTTTTTCCTGGTCAGCTTTGGTTTTTGGTTCAACCGCGATGGAGATTACCGGCTCAGGGAATTCCATACGCTCCAGAATGATCGGGTGATCCGGGTCACACAGGGTGTCACCGGTGGTCACGTCTTTCAGACCGATAGCTGCAGCGATGTCGCCCGCACGAACTTCTTTGATCTCTTCACGTTTGTTAGCGTGCATCTGTACGATACGGCCAAAACGTTCACGCGCCGCTTTCACGGAGTTCAGGATGGTGTCACCGGAGTTAACCACACCAGAGTAAACGCGGAAGAAGGTCAGGTTACCCACGAATGGGTCGGTAGCAATTTTGAACGCCAGTGCAGAGAACGGCTCGTCGTCGCTTGCGTGACGCTCAGCCGGAGTATCTTTACCGTCGTCCAGGATGCCGTTGATCGCAGGAACGTCAACCGGGGATGGCAGG
Source organism: Enterobacter cloacae complex sp. 309I3 (assembly GCF_050031595.1). Taxonomy (NCBI): domain Bacteria; kingdom Pseudomonadati; phylum Pseudomonadota; class Gammaproteobacteria; order Enterobacterales; family Enterobacteriaceae; genus Enterobacter; species Enterobacter cloacae complex sp. 309I3. The sequence goes on from NZ_JBLGWI010000001.1 coordinate 4,501,109, forward strand.
TAGTCAACTACCGCATCCAGCATCGCCTGAACACCTTTGTTCTTGAACGCAGAACCACAGGTTACCAGGATGATTTCGTTGTTCAGAACACGCTGACGCAGAGCTTTTTTGATCTCTTCTTCAGACAGTTCTTCACCACCCAGGTATTTCTCCATCAGCTCTTCAGAAGCTTCAGCAGCGGATTCGATCAGGTTCTGGTGCCATTCGTCAGCCAGGTCCTGCATCTCAGCCGGGATATCTTCGTATTCGAAGGTAACGCCCTGGTCTGCATCGTTCCAGTTGATGGCTTTCATTTTCACCAGGTCGATAACGCCGGTGAAGCCTTCTTCAGCACCAATTGCCAGCTGCAGCGGAACAGGGTTCGCGCCCAGACGGGTTTTGATCTGACCAACAACTTTCAGGAAGTTAGCACCCATACGGTCCATTTTGTTAACGAACGCGATGCGTGGAACTTTATATTTGTTCGCCTGACGCCATACGGTTTCAGACTGTGGCTGAACACCACCAACTGCGCAATAAACCATTACCGCGCCGTCAAGAACACGCATGGAACGTTCTACTTCGATGGTGAAGTCAACGTGCCCTGGGGTGTCGATGATGTTTACGCGATGCGGTTCGTACTGCTTAGCCATACCTGACCAGAATGCAGTAGTCGCTGCGGAGGTGATAGTAATACCACGCTCCTGCTCCTGTTCCATCCAGTCCATGGTGGCTGCGCCGTCATGAACTTCACCGATTTTATGGTTTACACCGGTGTAGAACAGAATACGTTCGGTAGTAGTGGTCTTACCGGCGTCGATGTGCGCACTGATACCGATGTTACGGTAGCGTGCGATGGGTGTTGTACGAGCCATTTGATTCCTCGTTTGTTTCTTTAGGCGTTCAGTTAAGTAACCCAGAGCGGGCAGCTTCTCTGAAGCGCCCGCCTGGTGACTAATACTCCGAAGGGATTACCAACGGTAGTGTGCGAACGCCTTGTTGGCTTCTGCCATACGGTGAACGTCTTCACGTTTCTTAACTGCAGTACCTTTGTTTTCTGCAGCATCAGAAAGTTCGTTCGCCAGACGCAGAGCCATGGATTTATCACCGCGTTTACGAGCAGCTTCAACGATCCAACGCATTGCCAGGGCATTACGACGAACCGGACGAACTTCAACTGGAACCTGATAAGTAGAACCACCAACGCGGCGGGACTTAACTTCTACAGTTGGGCGAACGTTGTCGAGAGCGACTTCGAAAGCTTCCAGTTCATTTTTACCAGAACGCTGAGCCAGGGTCTCCAGCGCGCTGTATACGATTGCTTCTGCAGTAGATTTTTTACCATCTACCATCAGGATATTTACAAATTTTGCCAGCAGTTCTGATCCGAATTTCGGATCTGGAAGAATTTTACGCTGACCAATGACGCGACGACGTGGCATGGGAATACTCCGTTGTTAATTCAGGATTGTCCAAAACTCTACGAGTTTAGTTTGACATTAAGATAAATCAGTTTGGCCTTACTTAACGGAGAACCATTAAGCCTTAGGACGCTTCACGCCGTACTTGGAGCGAGCCTGCTTACGGTCTTTAACACCTGAGCAGTCCAGCGCACCACGAACGGTGTGGTAACGAACACCCGGAAGGTCTTTAACACGACCGCCACGGATCAGGATCACGGAGTGCTCCTGCAGGTTGTGACCTTCACCACCGATGTAGGAAGTCACTTCGAAACCGTTAGTCAAACGCACACGGCATACTTTACGCAGTGCGGAGTTTGGTTTTTTAGGAGTGGTGGTATACACACGAGTACATACACCACGTTTCTGCGGGCATGCTTCCAGCGCAGGCACGTTGCTCTTTGCAACTTTGCGTGCACGTGGTTTGCGTACCAGCTGGTTAACTGTTGCCATTAAATAGCTCCTGGTTTTAGCTTTTGCTTCGTAAACACGTAATAAAACGACCTCATACAATATGAGGACGCGAAATTTTAGGGCTACGTCGAAAAGGTGTCAAGAAATATACAGCGATCTCAAATCACCAGTTCATTTGACTGGCGTGCGTCACAGTAAGATTGACGAAATCAGTATAGCCAACCACGTCAATTTTGGCTGAAATTTGACCAGAAAGACCCCGCGCATCCAGATCGTCCTTTAGCGCAGAGACAGTTATGGGGGCATTCGTGAGGATTTCAACGAAACGGCTGCCTTCCAGCGCAGCAAGTACGCCATCCTGAATCAGCAGCAGGTCATCACCTTCGCGCAGCATGCTCAGTAGCGTGTCGATATCACATTGCCACGGTGAGCGGCTCAGGGTATGGAGCATGGCAGCCTCAGAAAGTCAGAACAGTGTCGTAGTGAGAGAGTTGTTCGCGCAGCGCAGCAGAAGACAGGCACGTGACATCCAGAACAAAAGGCGTCTTCTCATCTAATCCGCGAGCGGCCAGCGAGTCGGCACACACATAGAAGGTTTCAATGTCGTACAGCGGCAACACTTTAAAGGTGGCGATGTAATCCCGCATCAAAATCGCCTGCGGTTGCTGGCCCGCCAGAAGCTGAAACACCCCGTCCCCTAAAAAGAAGACGCCGATCTCCTCGGTCAATGCAGATGTCGCGAGCAGCGCATCCAGCCCTTCTCGGCCCGATGCGCTACCGTGCGGGGCAGTGGTAAAAACAAACGCGATGCGTTTCATCAGAATTGCACCACTCGGTCACAGGTGAGCGCAGCCTGCGCCAGCGCGCCCAGACCACTTAGTGAAAATCCGGGCTGCAGGTTGGAACCGGCTAAATCAAGACGCGCGGCTTCGGTTGTATCAGCGACACCGCGACGCAGGGCCGCTGCCACGCAGATATGCAATTCAACTCCCTGCGTCTCATTTAACGCCTGCCAGGCGCGCACCAGATCAAACTCATCGCTGGCCGGCGACGTAAACTGGTTCGCGTTATAGACCCCTTCCCGATAAAAGAAGACGCTCACCAGTTCATGTCCGGCTTTTAGCAGCGCCTGGGCAAATTGCAGTGCGCTGCTGGCCTGCTGAGTGCCATAAGCCGGGCCTGTCACCATTAACGCAAAACGCATTACTTATCCTGCCCCAGGAAATCACCGCTTTTGAACTGGCGAATATAGAGGTAGACCGTATGTTTGGAAATGTTCAGGCGGTCAGCCACCTGATTGATGGCGTCTTTGATATCAAAAATGCCTTTTTCATAGAGATTCAGCACGATCTGACGGTTCTTGGCGTTGTTCGATACGTTGCGATCGGCATTCACCTCTTCAATCGTGAACTCCAGCGTCTGCGTGACGAGATCCTCAACTGAAGAGGCAAAGTTAACAGAAGAGCCCACGTCTGGCGTTTCAGGCGGAATAAAGGTGCTCATGATTTGCGAGAATGGCACATCAAGGTTCATGTTGATGCACAGCAGTCCGATCACACGATGCTCGCGATTTCGAATAGCAATGGTTTCTGATTTCATCAGCACGCCGCTTTTGGCGCGAGTGAAATAGCATTTGGAGACGCTGCTGTCCGCGCCGGTCATGTCATGCAGCATACGCAATGCAAGGTCGGTAATTGGCGAACCAATTTTACGGCCAGTATGCTCACCATTAGCAATGCGGATGGCGGAACACTTCAGATCTTGCAGGGAGTGCAATACGATTTCGCAGTGGGACCCAATGAGCATCGCTAACCCGTCCACCACCGCTTCGTAGGATTTCAGAATATCGAAGTCGGTCTGGTCGAAAGGACGTTGATCCAGCAAATCAAGTTCACTGGTTTCGTTGGTTAAAAGCGACCTGGACATGAAAAAAACACTCCTTTTCAGGAGCCTGTCGTTAGGTTTTCAGGGCAGGCTCATTATCTACACGGACAACTAAATTAATACAGCGTACCTGGCACTTTCCAGTGTTAATTATATCTGCCCCACAATAAAAAAAACCGCCGCCTTAAAGGCGGCGGTTTTCATCACATTACTTCTTCGCGTCTGCGGCAGCTTTTTGATCTGCCTGCGCTTCTGGTTTCGCATCGGCTTTCGGTGCCGGTTTGATATCCAGCAGCTCTACGTCAAACACCAGCGTAGAGTTGGCAGGGATACCCGGAACGCCGGTTTTGCCATAGGCCAGATCCGGTGGGATAACCAGCTTGATCTTACCGCCTTTCTTGATGTTTTTCAGACCTTCGGTCCAGCCTGGGATCACACCATCCAGACGGAAGGAGAGCGGCTCACCGCGGGTGTAGGAGTTATCGAACTCTTTACCGTCGATCAGCGTACCTTTGTAGTTCACCACGACAGTATCGCTGTCTTTCGGTGCATCACCGGTACCTTCTTTCTCAACTTTGTATACCAGGCCGGTAGAAGAGGTTTTTACGCCCTTCTCTTTAGCAAAGGTATCGCGGTAGGCTTTGCCTTTCGCTTCGTTGTCTTTCGCGTCCGCTTCCATCTTCGTCTGAGCGGCACCTTTTACACGCGCTTCGAACGCCTGCAGAGTCTGTTCAATTTCCTGGTCAGACAGTTTGCTCTTATCAGCAAACGCATCCTGAACACCCGCGATCAGCTGAGCTTTGTCCAGTTTGATGCCCAGTTTCTCTTGTTCTCTCAGAGAATTTTCCATGTAACGACCCAGAGATGCGCCCAGTGCGTAGGCAGATTTCTGGTCGTCATTTTTGAACGCCGCTTTGCTGTCTGCAGTTGCAGCAGGCTTCGCAGCAGTATCAGCAGCGAAGGACAGCGGCGCGTTCAGCGCAACAGCCATCGTCGTCGCCAGCAGCGTTACTTTAAACAGTGATTTCATCCATATCTCCAGGGCCTGGGGACTCTCACCCCAGCATTAAACGTAAATGAGCTACGTACTATAAAACGTTGTGGAAGAAATCTACAGACAGACTCTCCCGATTCTCGCCACTTTTAAGACTATTTTTGTTTAAATAAGTTTCTTGCCAAAGGGATGGATACTGCACTAAGGAACAAACTCAGTTAAACTTCGCCGCCGCTGGCCCATTATGGCGAATCAGAAACAGACGAGGTGAATGATGAAGGACACAACGATTGAAGCGAGACTGGCTGAACTGGAAAGCCGCCTGGCTTTTCAGGACATCACCATCGAAGAGCTTAACCAGACCGTGACCGCGCATGAACTCGAAATGGCGAAACTGCGGGATCATATGCGCCTGCTGACGGAAAAGCTGAAGGCTACGCAGCCGTCAAACATCGCCTCACAGTCTGAAGAGACGCCACCACCTCACTATTGAGGCGAAAAAAAAGCGGGATAATCCCGCTTTTTTATTTTCCGTTATACGGAATTAGTGGCAGCCACAGCCGCCGTTACCGCAACCACCTTTACCGTGGTCGTGACCATGGTCGTGGCCGTGGCCACCGCAGCAACCGTCATGGCCGTGATCGTGGTCATGGTCGTGACCGTGCGCACCGTGAACGTGGCCATGAGCCAGCTCTTCTTCGGTTGCTTCACGGATAGCGACAACTTCTACGTTGAACTTCAGGTTCTGGCCAGCCAGCATGTGGTTGCCATCAACCACAACGTGGTCGTCTTCAACTTCAGTAATTTCAACCGGAACCGGGCCCTGGTCAGTTTCCGCCAGGAAGCGCATGCCAACCTGCAGTTCGTCAACGCCCATGAACACGTCTTTAGGAACGCGCTGAACCAGGTTGTCGTCATACTGGCCGTATGCGTCGTTCGCGCCTACAGCAACGTCAAATTTATCGCCAACTTCATGACCTTCCAGCGCGTTTTCCAGGCCGGAAATCAGGGAACCGTGACCATGCAGGTAGTCCAGCGGCGCACTCACCGGAGACTCATCAACCAACACACCGTCTTCTGTACGTACCTGATAGGCCAGGCTGACCACCAGGTCTTTTGCTACTTTCATGATATCTCCTGAGCGTGGGAAAATTGCTGGCGCAGATTGTAGCGGAAATCTGCACCCGTGTACCCTTTAGCTTAAAAAAACTCAGGGCATATCGCTAGTCCGGATGAAAAATGCCGATCACTTGCTCTTCTTTGCGTACATGATCGCGCGCTTCTTTGTCGGCCTCACGCATCTGGTGGCCGCACTTAACACACTCAACAACATCAATATTATTTTCACGCCACATTGCCAGAGTATCTTGCGCCTGGCAGGAGGGGCACTTTGCGCCCGCAATAAAGCGTTTACGTACAGCCATATTTGGTTACCCTTTATTCAAATTCGTCCCAGCCGTCCAGCTGGCGTCGTTCCTGCTGCATCTCGCGCTGGAAAATCTCCTCCAGCTCGCGACGCGCTTCCCGCACGCGGGAAATCTGCGCTGTATCCGTGTGTACGGGCATCAGCTCGCGCAGCATTCGCATATCCAGCCGTCGGAAGTGCATCTGGGCCCGCTGCGCCTGATGCGGGTGCATACCCAGCGAAATCAACGCTTTGCGCCCCAGTTCCAGCGCACTGGAAAACGTCTCACGCGAGAAGTGTTTCACACCCGCCTGCAACAGTTCGTGCGCTTCAACACGACCCCGCGCACGCGCCAGAATATGCAGATGCGGGAAATGCTGCTGGCAGAGTTCGACCAGCTTCATCGTATCTTCCGGATCGTTACAGGTTATGACGATCGACTCAGCCGCCTCGGCACCTGCGGATCGCAGCAGTTCGAGCTGCGTCGCATCGCCGTAGTAAACCTTATAACCATATTTGCGCATCAGGTTGACCGCGCTGATATCCCGCTCGAGCACCGTGATGCGCATTTTGTTCGCCATCAGCAGACGACCAATCACCTGCCCGAAGCGGCCAAACCCCACCACAATCACTTGCGGCTTATCGTCTTCCACCCACGGGGCTTCATCTTCATCGTCAGCCGGGTTTAAGCGGCGCGACAGCAGTTTATCCACCAGCTTCATCAGCAGCGGCGTGGTCATCATCGACAGCGTGACCGTCACCAGCAGAAGCGCCATCTGATCGTCTTTGAACAGTTTCTGGGACGATGCCGTAGAGAACAGCACAAACGCGAACTCTCCCCCCTGGCTTAGCACGCTGGCAAACTGCATACGTTCCGAACTGCGCAGCCCGGATATACGCGCCAGGACATACAGCACCAGCGTTTTCACCGCCACCAGCACAGCCACGCTCACAATAACCCACAGCAGATGGGTATAGAGCACACCGAGATTGAGCGCCATGCCCACCGAAATAAAGAACAGCCCTAACAGCAGCCCTTTAAAGGGTTCGATCGCAATTTCCAGTTCGTGGCGGTATTCGCTCTCGGCGAGCAGCACCCCGGCGATAAACGTACCCAGCGCCATCGACAGCCCCAGCGCGTCCATAAACAGCGCAGAGCCTAATACCAGCAGCAGCGTTGCAGCGGTAAACACCTCGCGCACGCCTGACGCGGCGATAAAGCGGAACACCGGCCGCAGCAGAAAACGTCCCCCAATTAGCATGCCCGCAAAAGCCAGCACCTTCATGGAGACTTTTGCCCAGTCAAAGTGATCGTCACCCGGCCCGGCCAACAGCGGCACCAGCGCTAACGCCGGGATCACCGCTAAATCCTGAAACAGCAGCACCGAAAAGCCCAGTTGCCCCGACTCACTGCGGTTCATGCCCTTGTCCCGCATCAGCTGCAATGCCATCGCCGTTGAGGACATGGCAAGGCCAATACCTCCGATGGTCGCCGCCTGCCACGAAAAGTCAGTGAGCATCAGCAATCCGGCCAGAATGGCCGCGCTGAACAGCACCTGCGCCGCGCCAACGCCAAAGATAGAGCGCCGGAGCTGCCACAGCTTTGACGGATTAAGCTCCAGGCCAATGATGAACATCAGGAAGACCACACCCAGCTCGGAGAAATGGAGAATTTCATCGACATCGCTGATGAATCCCAGCCCCCAGGGGCCAATCGCGATCCCCGCCAGCAGATACCCGAGTACCGCGCCAATACCGAGCCGTGCGGCCAACGGTACAGCCACCACCGCGGCAAACAAAAACAGCACCCCGGCGAGGAGTAAATTCGATCCTTCCATTAACGCCCTCCTGCCGGAATCGGTGATGCCAGCCATTCTCCGTACGCTCTGGCGTGGCTCGCCAGCGCCTTCGGATCCTGACGCCGTGCCCAGTAGACAATAATCGGGCTCATCCAGTGCATACGGCACATCGCCGCCGTCAGTTCAAACGGTCGCAGGATATCGCTCATCGGATAACGGTTAAGGCCATCGTAGCGGTAGGCGCTCTCCGGCTCACCGGTGGTAATCACACTACGCCAGTACTTTCCCGCCAGTTGGTTGCCCCCCACCCCGCTGGAAAACCCCCGGCTCAGCACCCGATCCAGCCACTCTTTCAGCAGGGCCGGACAGCTATAGGTATAGAGCGGATGCTGGAACACAATCACATCATGCTGACGCAGCAATTCCTGCTCGTACGGAATATCGATAAAGAAATCAGGGTAGTGCGCGTAGAGATCGTGCACCGTCACGTTACTGAGCTGAGTAGCCGGCTTAAGCAGGACGCGGTTTGCCACCGAGTCCTGAGATTCCGGATGGGCATACAGCAGCAGCACTTTTGCTGTCTGAGACATCACTCCCCTCCCGGTTCTGTTTCTGTTTTTGTGTATCGTCGTTGTTTTGGGCTACCATGGCGGCCCGGTGCGGAAAATGGCCCACACCTTACATTATCATAATGACAAATTAACATAGTCGGAACATACGGCGCTTCTATGATTGTTTTCTCCTCGTTACAAATTCGCCGCGGCGTGCGCGTCCTGCTGGATAACGCCACCGCCACCATTAATCCAGGTCAAAAAGTGGGTCTGGTCGGCAAAAATGGCTGCGGCAAATCCACCCTGCTGGCGCTGCTGAAAAACGAGATTAGCGCGGATGGCGGTAACTTTACTTATCCGGGAAACTGGCAGCTCGCCTGGGTAAACCAGGAGACGCCCGCCCTGAGTGAGCCGGCGCTCGACTATGTTATTGATGGCGATCGTGAATACCGTAAGCTGGAAGCGGAACTGAACGCCGCCAACGAGCGCAACGATGGCCACGCCATCGCCACCGTCCACGGCAAGCTGGACGCCATCGACGCGTGGACCATTCGCTCCCGCGCTTCCAGCCTGCTCCACGGCCTGGGGTTCAGCAACGAACAGCTTGAACGTCCCGTCAGCGACTTCTCCGGTGGCTGGCGTATGCGTCTTAACCTGGCGCAGGCGCTGATCTGCCGCTCCGATTTGCTGTTGCTCGATGAACCGACCAACCACCTCGATCTCGATGCGGTCATTTGGCTGGAGAAGTGGCTCAAGAGCTATCAGGGCACTCTGATTCTGATCTCCCACGACCGCGACTTCCTCGATCCGGTGGTGGATAAAATCATTCATATCGAACAGCAAAATATGTTCGAGTACACCGGTAACTACAGCTCTTTCGAACGCCAGCGCGCAACGCGCCTCGCTCAACAGCAGGCGATGTACGAAAGTCAGCAGCAGCGCGTGGCGCATCTGCAGAGTTTTGTTGACCGCTTCAAGGCCAAAGCCTCGAAGGCCAAGCAGGCCCAGAGCCGCATCAAGATGCTGGAACGCATGGAGATGATTGCCCCGGCGCATGTGGATAACCCGTTCCACTTTAGCTTCCGCGAGCCGGAGAGCCTGCCAAACCCGCTGCTGAAGATGGAAAAAGTGAGCGCCGGATACGGCGATCGCATCATCCTCGACTCCATCAAACTCAACCTGGTACCGGGTTCGCGCATTGGTCTTCTGGGGCGTAACGGTGCCGGTAAGTCAACGCTCATCAAACTGCTGGCGGGCGAGCTTAACCCGGTAAGCGGCGAAATCGGTCTGGCGAAAGGCATCAAGCTTGGCTACTTCGCCCAGCATCAGCTGGAATTTTTACGTGCGGACGAGTCCCCTATCCAGCATCTGGCGCGTCTGGCGCCGCAGGAGATGGAGCAGAAGCTGCGCGACTACCTCGGCGGCTTTGGCTTCCAGGGTGATAAGGTCACTGAAAACACAGAGCGTTTCTCCGGCGGCGAAAAAGCGCGTCTGGTGCTGGCGCTGATCGTCTGGCAGCGCCCGAACCTGCTGCTGCTCGATGAACCGACCAACCACCTCGACCTCGACATGCGTCAGGCGCTGACCGAAGCGCTGATTGAGTTTGAGGGCGCGCTGGTTGTGGTCTCGCACGATCGTCACCTGATCCGCTCCACCACGGACGATCTCTATCTGGTGCACGACGGAAAAGTCGAGCCGTTTGACGGCGACCTGGAAGACTATCAGCAGTGGCTGACGGACGTGCAGAAGCAAGAGAACCAGCCGGAAGAGTCGGCGAAAGAGAACGCCAACAGCGCGCAGGCGCGTAAAGATCAGAAGCGTCGTGAAGCTGAACTGCGTACTCAGACTCAACCACTGCGTAAAGAGATTGCCCGTCTCGAAAAAGAGATGGAAAAGCTCAACGCCACGCTTGCCGCCGTTGAAGAGAAGCTGGGCGACAGCGAACTGTATGACCAGAGCCGTAAAGCGGAGCTGACCGACTGTCTGCAAACCCAGGCGAAGACCAAATCCAGCCTCGAAGAGTGCGAAATGGCATGGCTGGATGCCCAGGAACAGCTGGAAGCGATGCTGCAGGCTGACTGACACGCCGGGAGGGTTATGGGTTTCGATATCACGAGCGACATTACATTCCGTAAGCTCAGCATCTTCATGACGTTTATGGAGAAGGGCAATATCGCGCGTACTGCCGAAACGCTGGGTCTGAGCGGCGTCAGCGTGCATCGTGCACTGCATACTCTGGAAGAGAACGTTCGCTGTCCGCTCTTTACCCATAAGGGACGTAACCTGATTGCCCTTCCGTCCGCCTGGACGCTGCTGGAGTATTGTCAGGAGGTTATGCAGGTGATGGAGCGCGGGCTGGAAGAGTCCCGTAAGGTCGCTGGTATTGGTCAGGGACGGTTGCGCGTCGGCACGCTCTACTCGCTGACGCTGGAAACCGTGCCGCGCCTGATCATGGGCATGAAGCTGCGTCGCCCGGATCTGGAGATGGACCTGACGATGGGCTCTAACGATACGTTGCTGCATATGCTTGACGACGGTACGCTGGACGCGATCCTCATCTCGATTTCCGAAAGCAATATCGACCGCAACAGCCTTGAAGTCCTGCCCCTGTTTCATGATGACATTTTCCTGGCCGCGCCTGCCTCTGCCACGCTGAATACCAGCGGGCTGGCGGATTTACGTGATTACAAAGATCAGAAATTTGTCTCGCTGGCAGAAGGGTTTGCCACCTATGCGGGGTTCCAGGAGGCATTTCATATCGCCGGATTTGAACCGGAAATCGTCACCCGCGTGAATGACATTTTCTCAATGCTCAGCCTGGTTCAGGCGGGCGTCGGCTTTACGCTGATGCCGGGCAGGATGAAGAAGGTCTACGAAAATTCAGTGCAGCTACTGAAGCTGGCAGAACCGTACCAGATGCAGCAGCTTATCGCGATTGTGTTCGCCCGCAACCGCGAGCAGGACCCGAGCCTGCGGGCATTAGCCGCCGAAGGGCGGATGTATGCGCGCAGCCTGCAGGAAAGTGTGTGATACAAAACAAGGCAACCGAACCCGTAGGCCCGGTAAGGCGCAGCCGCCACCGGGCTAAAAATTCACGCACGAAGCCTTCCTGCCAGATGCACCGCCACATCCACACCGCTGCGCTCGAGTGATATGGTCTCCCCTTCCCACGCCGCCTGACGTGTCAGGCAGGTCAGGACGCCACCGGGCGGCATCTCGATCGCCAGCCGGGCTTCACGTTCATTCGCGGCAATCACCGCCTCCTGCCAGCGCACGGTGCGCGCCATGTTCATGGCAAGATCGTCCGCGATTTTCTCCGGCTGCCAGAGCACGCGTCCGGTGCTGCCGCTCAGATACGCACAGCGCGGTCGGGAAAGGGTGACCGCTTCAAACGCCGAGGCCAGCTTTTGTGCCGGCTTCGCCAGCAGTTCACAATGGGATGGCACGCTGACTGCAAGCCTTTGCACTTTGCTCGCCCCCTTTTCCAGAGCGCATTTTGCCACCTGCGCCATCCCTTCATCGGATCCGGCAATGACGATCTGCGTTTCGGCATTCAGGTTAGCAATATACGTTCCGCTACCCTCGATAAGCTGTTCCACCTGCGGCAGGGTTAAGCCCATGATGGCCGTCAGGCCGTAGCCGTGGGGCCAGGCCTGCTCCATCAGGTCGCCACGCAGTGCCACCAGCTTAAGGGCGTCCGTAAATTCCAGCGCCCCTGCTACTACCGCCGCGGGATAAGCACCAATCGATAAACCGCTGACTATGTCAGGCGACACGTCACGTCGCTCCAGCTCGCGCGCCCAGGACACGCCAGCAATCAGCAGGGAAAGCTGAACCGCACGGGTATGGGTTAACGAGGCGGCACTGTCCAGCGTATCAACTTCGGCACCCAGCACCTCACGCGCCTGAGCCAGTTCCGTTCCCGGCAGGTTTTGCAGCATACCTTCATGCTGCGTACCCTGCCCCGGAAAGGTAAACAGTATTTTCATCACTCCTCCCTGCGCCATGGGTCTGCCACCAGGCGTGGCCCACGGCGGGTTTTCAGCAGCGTTTTGCCATCGCGCAGCCACTCCGCCAGCGCGAATCCGCCCTCAGGCGTATCCACCTGGGTATCAGCCCGGCACAGCGCACCACTCAACTGCGACTGCCAGGCGGTAAACGCGTCGGGTGATATCGGCTGCGGGGCGCGGATCAGCAGATCAAGATCGCTGTCGGCATGGATCACCGGAATGCCGGTCGCCAGCGCATAGCCGGTGCTGCCGGTTATGCCCCACGTCCACGGCCACGGCTGCTGCGCAAGCTGTAACGCCACCTGAACCGGTGGCTGGGTGACAAACGGCGAACGCAGCAGATCGGCGGTGACGCACAGCTCTTCAGGTGACACCACGCGTAACACATTCCCGGGCTTCACCCATCCAGCCGCCCGCTGGTCGCGGCGCAGTCCGCGCACGCCAACGGGGATTCGGTCATCGTTATCAACATCACGCCGCACCACCACCGGCAGGCCGGTATGCCAGGCGGCATCCACCCAGGTTTCAGTAATACCTTCCAGCGCGTCGCGCGAGGTAAGCCAGATGAGGTCGTGGGGGCGTAATGTTGTGGTCATGATTACATTCCTGAAGTCAGCGAGATAAACAGCGGCAGCGACAGGATACACAGGACTGAGCTTAACAGCAGTACCGCTTCTGCATCCGGTGACTGCACGCCAAAGCGGTTACCAAACACGACCCCGAAGAAGCCCGCAGACAGCGCAATCATCAAAATGGCGGTGATCGCCACGGAGCCGTGCAGACCGAAGATTAAAACGATACTCCAGGCAATGGCTGGCTGGATAAGCAGCTTAGCGATGGTGGAAGTGATCACCATGGTGTTGATCTGCAGCTTACGGGCAGAGAGGATCACCCCGGTCAGGAACAGCGCCGCAGCGGTGGCAGACAGCCCCAACGGTTTAATTGCAGAGAGGACCAGTTCCGGCATTTTGATGCCGATGGCGGATAAAATCACACCCAGCAGAGGCCCCATCACGATCGGTTTTTTAATGGATCGCCACATCAGCACCGGCAGCATAGAGAGGGTTGAGCCGGAGGTATTGCCCTCAGCGCGCGCTTTTTCCCGCTCCAGGATCAGCAGACAGAACGGCGTCATCAGCACGGACCCGCAGGCAATAGAGACCGCCACAGACAGAGACGTGGTAGATCCTTCACCCAGCACGCTGCCCAGAATCGGCAGACCAAGCGCCGCATAGTTTGGCAGCGCGACGGTGAGCGTCAGCACGGCCGCATCCTGAGGGGATTTTTTAAAGACCTTCGTGGCAAGGAAATAGATGGCTGCGTAGGTGATCCACATCGCCAGAGTCAGTACCAGGATCAGCGGCGACTGCGCCACGATACCGGTCCACGGGGTTTGCACGGTCGCGCTGAACAGCGCGGCAGGCAGCGCAAAATCCATGACGAAGATATTGAGCAGGGAAACATTTTTGTTATCGACCATCTTTGCCTTACCGGCCCAGAATCCCAGCAGCATGATGACGAAAATCGGTGCGAGAGCATGAACAATTACGTAAGTCATAAATCACCTGTGATTAAAAAGAAGTAGCACTGGCGCGATGATTATTATTTTCAGGATGCAGTTTCCCGCACGGGCGTAACGGATACGCCCGTGAGGTTGTGCATCTGGCAGGTCTCTTTTTACTTACCAGCTGGCGCGCATACGTTCGCGTACGAGCGCCGAGCTGCGGCGATTGTCAGCACCCAGACGGCTTTTCAGCGTCGGATCCTGACGAGCGTCACTGATGGCCTGTTGCAGGGTGGTTTTCACCAGCGTCAGGTCGCTATCGGATGGGGCATCCGGGTTGCTGATATCCAGCAGGCTCGAGAGCAGCCCCAGCGTGGCGTAGTTGTTGATGTCATACGCCATAGGTGGGATAGTGGCGGCCAGTTTTTCCAGCGCCTCCACGCTGCGCAGGGTGATCCGCGCGGCAGACGCTTTCCCCATGGCATGGATGAGCACGCCTTTATCGTTAAAGGCAATCAGGCGGTTGGCCTGGTAGCCATGCGCCAGAAACGCGCCGGACATGGCTTTACCCACAATCAGGCCAATCACCGCATGACCCGCCAGGCGCGCGTTGGCGTAGGCGGCCGCAGCGCCTGCCAGCGCCTGGTGGATACCAAACGCCTCTTCGCGACGGCCATAAGCCTGGCTTGGGACGTCGATCACCGCCACAATCGGGCGTTTAACGGCTTTATCAGCATCTGCCGCGACGGTTTCGCTGACCACTTTCGCCAGCGTCCAGCCTTCAAGCAGGCCGACTTCCCCTTTCGCCGCGCGCGGGAAGTGGTTGTTGGCATCCGGCACTACGGCGATAAAACGCACCGTTTCACCGTTCAGCTCGCCGTCTGCCGCCTGCACGGACGGGCACAGCCCCTCAATACGTTTAGCGTTCGGGGCGAGGGTTTCCAGCCAGCGTTCGCCACGGCTCATTGCGTTACTCATCATTTCACCTCCCGGGCAAAAAGCGCGTTAATCTGTTCGGCATCGGCCTGTTTGCGGGTGTCGAAATTGGTCAGGCGGTTCAGGTAATCGTCGTAGTTATCGGTGCGATGTTTTGCCGGTACGCCTTTGCCGATGGCCTCGTTCATCGCGGCTTTCACCGCATTCACCCCGTCGCCGACCAGCGCGTCCACCAGCCCGCTCTGATAGCGAACCTCACCGCCGGTCATGCTCCAGATAAACGGACGGTCGCGGGAGTCGTACTCTTCAATGCCCGCTTCCTGCTCAATAACCTGCGGACCGTTTAACCCCAGACGCGCTTCGCGGGTCACAATCAGGTAGCTGCAAAGCGCCGCGGCGATGGACATCCCGCCGAAGCAGCCCACGGTCCCGGCCACAATCCCGATAACGGGCGTGTAGCGACGCAGGTCAACAATCGCCGCGTGGATATCGGCAATCGCCGCCAGGCCGAGGTTAGCTTCCTGCAGGCGTACGCCGCCGGTTTCGAGGCACAGCACCGCCTGAGTCGGAATGCCGTTGCGGTTATCTTCCGCCGCCAGCTCCAGCGCTGCTGCCATTTTCGCGCCGGAGACCTCGCCCATGCTGCCGCCCTGGAACGCGCCTTCAATCGCCACGACGACCGCAGGCTGGCCGTTGATAGTCCCTTTCGCGACCACCATGCCGTCATCGGCCTGCGGCACAATGCCCTGTGGCCCCAACCACGGAGAGATAATGCCTGCAAACGGATCCAGCAGTTCGCGGTAGCTGCCCTCGTCGAGCAACGCCTGCGCACGCTGGCGCGCTTTTAATTCGATAAAGCTGCTGTCATCACGCATGGCTCACCCCTTCAAAAACCTGTTCGATACGAATGCGCGCCACGCCCGGCGTCGCGCCAAAGTCGTGGATGGTCAGTTTGCCTGCGGGCAGACTGCTGACGGTCTCCAGGCGGCTGAATAACGCCTCCCAGCGCCCACGGCTGTTGTCGACGGAGGTGGTGATATCAATGGTTAAGGTCTGGCCCGGTTCGGCGGTGAACAGCACCTCCATATCCCCGGATCCAACTACCCCTGCCAGCGCCCGGCCGCTTAACGTGCGGCTGGCTGGCATGGTCAATGTGATTTTTTCCATAACATCCTCTTAATGCTTTGAATAGGGCGTTTCGACACGGTCAAGAAACAGCGTGGCGGCAAGCAGGTCGGCGGCACCGCCCGGTGAGGCATTGAGCGTCAGCATCTGGCGATCTAACCGCGCCAGCGCCTGCTGCCCCGCGAGCGTTGCGCATCCTCCGGCGTTCAGTACCGCCCGGGCGCCGTTCTGCATGGCGTCCAGCCCCTCCATTCCGGCGCGCGACAGCACGCAGGTATCGGTGAGCGAAGTCATGATTGCCATCAGCGCGTCGAGTCTGGCGTTTGTTTCGCTGCTGCCGTTGAGACGGCTCAGGCGAAGCTGCGGCAGCGCGCGCTGCATGATGTGCGGAAACGCCTGCTGAGCCTCTTCACGCGCGCCCGGTACGCGGTAGCGGTGCGTGGCGCGTAACCCCTTACTGAACACCTTCGGTGCCGCGTCGTCCGGGAGTTTCGCCAGCTGTGCGGCGGTGTTAGCGACGGTTTGCGCGCGGGCGTCGCCACCCAGCATCGCCACCGCGCTCACCAGCAGCCCCAGCGCCCAGATTGCGCCACGGTGCGTATTTACGCCGTCGGTGGCGATCATCATCTGCCGTTCGCCTTCACGGCCAAGGCGGCCAACGGTTTGCCGTAGGGCAATATCCGCCGGACGCTGCCAGCTCTGCTGCGCCAGCGCCTGAAACGTGGAGGTCAGGCTGTGCGCGGAGCGCTCCATCAGCGCAAGCGATAAATCGTGGTGCGCGCCATTCCCCCGACTGTCCACCAGACCGGGTTTCGGGCTTAAGCGTGCTTCGTCAATCAGACACTGCGTGGCGGTTCGCGCCAGCCATTCGGCACCGCCTTCAACCTGAATCTGGGGCAGAAGTGTCATTACCAGCTCCGGAATTTCGCAGGTGGGTTGTAGAGACCGCCGGACCACTCAACGAGGTCAGCCACGCTGCCCGCCGCCAGCAGAGAGCGGGTGGCATCGGTACGGCGAATCCCCATGTCTTCCGGGTACACGACCTTGCCGCTCTGGCGCAGTTCCGCCACGCGTCTGGCATCCACGCCCAGACCGATATCGGTGATACCGGCCACGGCTGCGACCATGGCGCGACGCTCTTCCAGATCTTTTGCCCGGTAGAGGTAGGCAATCCCCTCTTCCGTCAGCACGTGGGTGACGTCATCGCCGTAAATCATCACCGGTGCCAGCGGCATGCCGGAGGCTTTCGCCACGTCAACGGCGTCCAGTTTTTCCACGAAGGTGGGCTTCACGCCCGCCTGGAAGGTTTCCACCATCTGCACGACCAGTTTTTTACCGCGTTGCATCGGGTCGGGTTCGGTGATCATGTTCAGCCAGGCCGGGGTGGCGTGGCGACGGCCGTGTGGATCATGGCCCATGTTCGGCGCGCCGCCGAAGCCGGAGAGACGACCGCGGGTCACCGTTGAGGAGTTGGCGTAACCATCCACCTGCAGGGTTGAGCCGATAAACATATCCACCGCGTACTGGCCCGCCAGCTGGCAGAAGGCGCGGTTGGAACGCATGGAGCCGTCAGCACCGGTGAAGAACACGTCCGGACGGGCGCGGATGTACTCTTCCATCCCCAGTTCGCCGCCGAAGCAGTGCACGCTCTCCACCCAGCCGCTTTCAATCGCCGGGATCAGCGTTGGATGCGGGTTCAGCGTCCAGTGTTTACAGATTTTGCCCTTCAGGCCGAGCTGTTCACCGTAAGTGGGCAGCAGCAGCTCAATTGCCGCGGTGTTAAAACCGATCCCGTGGTTCAGAGACTGCACCTGATGTTCAGCGTAGATGCCTTTGATGGCCATCATCGCCATCAGGATATGTTCCTGTTTGATCAGGCGCGGGTCGCGGGTAAACAGCGGTTCGATAAAGAATGGCTTGTCGGCCACCACCACGTAGTCAATCCAGGAGCCTGGGATATCAACGCGCGGCAGGTCGCATTCGTCGTCCACCAGCTCGTTAACCTGTGCGATGACGATGCCATCGTGGAACGCGGCGGCCTCCACCAGCGCCGGGGTATCTTCGGTACTTGCCCCGGTGTAGAGATTGCCTTTGCGGTCTGCTTTAAACCCGGCGATCAGCGCCACGTTTGGTGAAAGGTCGACGTAGAGACGTGAATACAGTTCGATATAGGTATGAATAGCACCGATTTCGAGTTGACCATCCTCCAGCAGCTGGGAGATGCGCAGGCTCTGTGTGCCGGAGAAGGAGAAGTCCAGCTTACGGGCAATGCCCTTCTCAAAGATATCCAGATGTTCACTGCGGCCAACGCTTGGCATGATCATGTGCAGGTCATGCACAATTTGCGGGTTTACTTCGGCCAGAGAGCGGGAAAGAAAATCCGCCTGCTTCTGGTTGTTGCCTTCCAGAACGACCTTATCGCCTGGCGCGATCAGCTTTTCCAGCATGGCGACAAGGTCGCCGGTTGGCAGAACCTTGCCCTGCACCGGTACGGAGGCCAGACGACGCGCTTTTTCGCTGCGTCGGGTGTTCCATTGCCGGGTGGGTATTTGCCCAGATAACATTATTAACCTCCTGATTCAGCACATCATTTTGATTTGCTTAACGCTGAGTAAAGTCTGCACCCTGGCGGAAAAGGCATCAATTAAGCGTAGAGTGGAATCATTAGCCTGAGAGTAATAATCAAGGTAAATATTTGTGATCGGGATCAGTTCATGCTTCGGAAAACCAGGCTAAACGGGGTACAATTCGGAAGGTATAGTAAATTTCTGACAAGAATCAGCATCGCCCTTATGACCCAAATCATTCCCTCAGACTTCGACCTCACCGCCGAAGACAGCACTGATTTCGTGCCCATGCGCGGCGTGGCCAACTGCCACCTGCAGACCATGCTGCCGCGCCTGATCCGCCGCAAGGTGCAGTTCACTCCGCACTGGCAGCGGCTGGATTTGCCGGACGGTGATTTTCTGGATCTCGCCTGGAGCGAAGATCCCGAACAGGCGCGCCATAAACCCCGCCTGGTGGTGTTTCACGGTCTGGAAGGCAACCTGCATAGCCCGTATGCCCATGGGTTAATCCAGGCGGCAAAAGCGCGCGGCTGGCTGGGCGTGGTGATGCATTTTCGGGGATGCAGCGGCGAGCCGAATCGTCAGAAACGCATCTATCACTCCGGCGAAACCGAAGATGGCACCTGGTTTTTGCACTGGCTGCGGAATAATTTCGGCACCGTGCCGACGGCGGCGGTGGGCTATTCGCTCGGCGGAAATATGCTGGCCTGTCTGCTGGCCAAAGAGGGAGACGCGGTACCGCTGAATGCTGCGGTGATTGTCTCTGCCCCCTTCATGCTGGAGCAGTGCAGCTACCACATGGAGAAAGGCTTTTCCCGGGTCTATCAGCGCTATCTGCTCAACCTGCTAAAAGCCAATGCGGCGCGCAAGCTGAAGGCCTATCCGGATACCCTGCCGGTGAGCCTGCGACAGTTGAAAAAGGTCCGCCGCATTCGTGAGTTCGACGACCTGATCACCGCCAAAATTCATGGGTTCGCCGATGCCATTGACTACTATCGTCAGTGCAGCGCCATGCCGCTGCTCAGCAAGATCACTCAGCCGACGCTGATCATTCACGCGAAAGATGACCCGTTTATGGATCATCACTCCATCCCTGCACAGGAATTTCTGCCCGACAACGTTCACTATCAGCTGACCGAGCACGGCGGCCACGTGGGGTTTGTCGGCGGAACGCTGCGTCGCCCGAAAATGTGGCTGGAGACGCGCATTCCTGACTGGTTAACCCCTTACCTGGACGGTGCAACATGATTATCCCCTGGCAGGATCTGGCGCCCGAAACGCTCGATAATCTGATTGAAAGCTTTGTCTTGCGTGAAGGCACCGATTATGGTGAACATGAACGCTCGCTTGAGCAAAAGGTCAACGATGTTAAACGCCAGCTTAAAAGCGGCGACGTGGTGCTGGTGTGGTCTGAACTGCATGAGACGGTCAATATCATGCCCCGCAACGCGTTTCACGGCTGATCTTTCAACCTTTCCAGTCAGGGAGTTGCTATGTCTGCCAGACATCCGGTTATTGCCGTTACGGGGTCGAGTGGTGCGGGAACCACCACCACCAGCCTCGCGTTTCGCAAGATTTTCGCCCAGTTGAATCTCCGCGCGGCGGAGGTCGAAGGCGACAGCTTTCACCGCTATACGCGCCCGGAGATGGATATGGCCATCCGCAAAGCGCGTGATTTGGGCAAACACATCAGCTACTTCGGCCCGGAGGCCAATGACTTCGGCCTGCTGGAGCAAACGTTTCAGGAGTACGGCCTAAGCGGCAAAGGCCAGTCCCGCAAGTATCTGCACACCTACGACGAAGCCGTTCCCTGGAATCAGGTCCCGGGCACCTTTACCCCCTGGCAGCCGCTGCCGGAACCTACCGACGTGCTGTTTTACGAAGGATTGCACGGCGGCGTGGTGACGCCGCATCACGACGTGGCGCGACATGTGGATCTGCTGGTCGGCGTGGTGCCAATCGTGAACCTGGAGTGGATCCAGAAGCTGACGCGAGACATCAGCGAGCGCGGCCATTCACGCGAGGCGGTGATGGATTCGGTTGTGCGCTCAATGGAAGATTACATCAATTACCTGACACCACAGTTTTCCCGCACCCACATCAACTTCCAGCGTGTGCCGACGGTGGACACCTCCAACCCGTTCGCGGCCAAAAGTATCCCGTCGCTGGATGAGAGCTTTGTGGTGATCCATTTCCGCAATCTCGACGGCATCGATTACCCCTGGCTGCTGGCGATGCTGCAGGGCTCGTTTATTTCTCACATGAATACGTTAGTGGTGCCCGGCGGAAAAATGGGGCTGGCGATGGAGCTGATCATGACGCCGCTGGTGCAGCGGTTGATGGAAGGGAAACAGATCGCATAATCATATTCCCTCTCCCGGTAGGAGAGGGTTAGGGTGAGGGCATCAACACGCACGATGCCCCGTCAATCACGCCTCGATCACTTCATACGAATGGGTAATTTTTACCGCTTTCTCCAGCATTAATGCCACAGAGCAGTATTTTTCCGCAGACAGATTCACCGCGCGTGAGACGGCAGCATCTTTCAGCGCTTTCCCGGTGACAACAAAATGCAGGTTAATGTGCGTGAACAGGCGTGGCGCCTCTTCGCGACGTTCTGACGTGAGCTTGACTTCACAGTCGGTCACATCATGACGGCCCTTTTGCAGAATCGACACCACGTCAATCGCGCTGCATCCCCCTGCCGCCATCAGCACCATCTCCATTGGGCTGGGTGCTTTATCGCCGGAGTTACCGTCCATCAAAATCTGGTGTCCCGACGAGGACTCGCCCAGGAACGTTAAACCTTCTACCCATTTCACGCGCGCTTGCATATTCATTAGCTCCAACGTTGCATTTTTGGTGACAGATTACGCGTGCGTTACATTTCTCGCAATGGAAGGCGACCTGCGTCATGCTGAAGCGAGACACCAGGAGACACGCGGCGAAAGCTATGCTAAAACACTCTGGATGCTACAGTAATACATTGACGTTACACATGTATGCAGAGGACATCAAACTTTACTGGCTGCGAAACGTTACGACAGCCGACTTCCCAGGTATGGGTAAGAATTCGATTGCAACCCCAGAGTCCGGATGCATCTTATGACTCTGGTGACAGCTTATAACAGAGGATAACAGCGCATGGTGCTTGGCAAACCGCAAACAGACCCGACTCTCGAATGGTTCTTGTCTCATTGCCACATTCATAAGTACCCATCGAAGAGCACGCTGATTCACCAGGGTGAAAAAGCGGAAACGTTGTATTACATCGTCAAAGGCTCGGTGGCAGTGCTGATCAAAGATGAAGAAGGGAAAGAGATGATCCTTTCTTATCTGAACCAGGGCGATTTTATCGGTGAACTGGGCCTGTTTGAAGAAGGCCAGGAACGTAGCGCCTGGGTTCGTGCAAAGACAGCATGTGAAGTGGCTGAAATTTCCTACAAGAAATTCCGTCAGTTGATTCAGGTTAACCCTGACATCCTGATGCGTCTTTCTTCGCAGATGGCTCGCCGTCTGCAGGTGACATCAGAGAAAGTGGGTAACCTCGCCTTCCTGGACGTGACCGGCCGTATCGCGCAGACCCTGCTGAACCTGGCGAAACAGCCAGACGCTATGACCCACCCTGACGGCATGCAAATTAAAATTACCCGCCAGGAAATTGGTCAGATCGTCGGTTGCTCCCGTGAAACAGTGGGCCGTATCCTGAAAATGCTGGAAGATCAGAACCTGATCTCCGCCCACGGTAAAACCATCGTGGTTTACGGAACCCGTTAATCCCGATAAAACGGCGTGCCATCGCAAGGTGTCACGCCGTTTTTGTCTCTACTCCCCATGTGGCGCAGGCTGATTTATCACCCGGAAGTTAACTACGCACTGCGACAAACGCTGGTGTTGTGCCTTCCTGTGGCCGTGGGCCTGATCCTTGGGCATCTTCAGCAGGGGCTGCTGTTTTCACTGGTTCCCGCCTGCTGCAACATTGCCGGTCTCGACACCCCGCATAAGCGTTTTTTCAAACGTCTGATTATCGGCGGTTCGCTGTTTGCCGGGTGTAGCCTGGCCGTGCAGCTTTTGCTGGCCCGCGATATTCCGCTGCCGCTGATCCTGAGCGTGCTGGCGATGACGCTGGGGGTGACCGCCGAAATCAGTTCGCTGCACGCGCGTTTACTGCCCGCCTCACTCATCGCGGCCATCTTTACCCTGAGTCTCGCAGGTAATATGCCGGTGTGGGAGCCGCTGCTGATCTACGCCCTCGGTACGCTATGGTATGGCCTGTTTAACTGGTTCTGGTTCTGGCTGTGGCGGGAACAACCGCTGCGTGAATCCCTGAGCCTGCTCTATGTCCAGCTTGCGGAGTACTGCGAAGCCAAATACACACTGCTGACCCAGCATACCGACCCGGAAAAATCGCTGCCGCCGCTGCTGACGCGCCAGCAGAAGGTGGTGGATCTGATAAGCCAGTGCTACCAGCAACTGCATATGCTGGCCGCCAACAAGAACCACGAATATAAACGGCTGCTGCGCACCTTCCAGGTGGGGCTGGATCTGCAGGAGCATATCTCCGTGAGCCTGCACCACCCGAAGGAGGTGCAAAAGCTGGTGGAGCGCAGCCATGCCGAAGCGGTGATCCGCTGGAACGCGCAGACCGTGTCCGCACGCCTGCGGGTACTGGCCGACGACATTCTTTATCACCGCTACCCCACCCGCTTTAACATGGACAAGCAGCTCGGCGCACTGGAGAAAATCGCCCGCCAGCACGAGGATAACCCGGTAGGCCAGTTTGCCGCCTGGCACTTCAGCCGTATTGCCCGCGTCCTGCGTACCCAGCGCCCGCTCTATCCCCGCGATCTGATGGCGGATAAGCAAAAGCGCCTGCCGCTGCTGCCTGCGCTTAAAAGCTATCTCTCGTT
Organism: Enterobacter cloacae complex sp. 309I3; assembly: GCF_050031595.1. Classification (NCBI taxonomy): domain Bacteria; kingdom Pseudomonadati; phylum Pseudomonadota; class Gammaproteobacteria; order Enterobacterales; family Enterobacteriaceae; genus Enterobacter; species Enterobacter cloacae complex sp. 309I3. The sequence goes on from NZ_JBLGWI010000001.1 coordinate 4,524,647, forward strand.
TAAATCTTCCGCCCTGCGCAACGCCGCCCGGATTAGCGTGATGCTGAGCATCGCCAGCCTGATGGGCATGGCGCTGCATCTGCCCAAACCCTACTGGATATTAATGACGGTACTGTTTGTCACCCAGAACGGCTACGGCGCCACGCGAGTGCGTATTCTGCACCGGGCGGGCGGAACCATGGCGGGGTTGATTATCGCGGGCGTAACGCTGCACTTCCACGTGCCGGAAGGCTATACGCTGGCAGGCATGCTATTGATTACCCTGGTGAGCTACCTGATCATCCGCAAAAACTACGGCTGGGCGATGGTGGGCTTTACGGTCACGGCGGTATACACCCTGCAGTTGCTTACGCTCAATGGCGAACAGTTTATTGTCGCCAGGCTTATCGATACCCTGATTGGCTGTCTGATTGCCTTTGGTGGTATGGTCTGGCTGTGGCCACAATGGCAAAGCGGCCTGCTCAGGCAGAACGCCCACGACGCGCTGGAGGCCGACCAGCAGGCTATCCGCCTGATCCTGAGCGACGATCCGCAGCCCTCCCCGCTGGCGTATCAGCGGATGAAGGTCAACCAGGCGCATAACGCCCTGTTCAACTCGCTGAATCAGGCGATGCAGGAGCCCGGCTTTAACTCGCACTATCTGGCGGATATGAAGCTCTGGGTAACGCACAGCCAGTTCATCGTCGAACATATCAACGCGATGACCACGCTGGCGCGTGAACATACCATGCTAACGCCAGACCTGGCGCAGCGCTATTTGCAGTCGTGTGAGATTGCCCTGCAGCGGTGTCAGCAGCGTCTGGAGTATGACGCGCCGGGTGAATCGGGGGATTCGAACATTCTGGAAGCGCCGGAAACGCTCACCCACGGGCCAATGAGCACGCTGGAGCAGCATCTGCAACGCATTCTGGGGCATCTGAACACCATGCACACCATTTCGTCGGTGGCATGGCGTCAGCGTCCGCATCACGGCATTTGGTTAACGCGGCGGTTAAAACGAACCGAGTATTAGCCTTTAACGATCTTCGCGACCGCCGCGGCAAAGCGGGTTAATCCATCTTCAATATCGTTCTCTTCGACCACCAGCGACGGCGCAAAGCGCATCACGTCCGGGCCGGCGTTGAGTACCATCACCCCTTCGTGAGCAGCGGCGTGCAGGAAATCGCGTGCGCGGCCTTTGTACTGCGGCTTCAGCTCTGCGCCAATCAGCAGTCCCATGCCACGGATCTCGCTGAAGACGTCGTACGTTTCGTCGATCTGCTGCAGATGTTTCACGAACAGCTCGCGCTTCGCCTGAACGCCGCTTAATACCTCCGGCGTATTGATGATATCAAACGCCGCACCGGCGATGGCGCAGGCCAGCGGATTTCCGCCGTAGGTGGAGCCGTGAGAGCCAACGTGGAACGCGGAGGCGATCTCCTGGGTGGTGAGCACCGCGCTGACCGGGAAGCCGCCGCCGAGCGCTTTGGCGCTGGTCAGAATATCCGGCGTCACGCCGTAGTGCATATAGGCGAACAGGGAGCCGGTACGCCCCATCCCGCTCTGGACTTCATCAAACACCAGCAGCGCCTGATGCTGATCGCACAGCGCGCGCAGCCCTTTGAGGAATTCCGGCGTTGCCGCCGTCACGCCGCCTTCACCCTGAATCGGCTCAACCACGACCGCGCAGGTATGGTCATCCATCACCGCTTTCACCGCATGCAGATCGTTAAAGGGCACATGAATGATATCGGCGGGTTTCGGACCAAAGCAGTCGGAATACTTCGGTTGGCCGCCAACGGAAACGGTAAACAGCGAACGACCGTGGAAAGCGTTATGGAAAGCGATGATTTTGGTTTTGTATGGGCTGTGGCGTGTGGAAGCGTAGTAGCGCGCCAGCTTGAAGGCGGTTTCGTTGGCTTCGGTCCCGGAGTTCATAAACAGCACGCGCTCGGCGAAAGTCGCGTCAATGATCTTGCGCCCCAGACGCAATGCCGGTTCGTTGGTAAAGACGTTGCTGGTGTGCCACAGGGTTTCGCCCTGGGTTTTCAGTGCCTCGACCAGTGCAGGATGGCAATGCCCCAGCGCCGTCACCGCAATCCCCCCGGCGAAATCCACGTACTCTTTCCCCTGCTGATCCCAGACGCGGCTGCCTTTTCCCTTTACCGGGATAAACTCGGCCGGTGCATAAATCGGCAGAATGACTTCATCGAATGTCGCGCGGGTAATTGCAGATTGTTCAGTTGCCATGTCATGACCATCCATTTTATGTCACATTGATTGTGAAAATATAATCACAAAATATGCATAAAAAATCACAGCAAGGCAACAGATATTCAGCGATTGAGGAAATTAGCCAGTAGCTGGTGTCCCTGTTCGCTGAGAATACTCTCCGGGTGGAACTGCACCCCTTCGAGATCCCATTCACGATGGCGAATGCCCATGATCTCCTGCGTCTCGCTCCAGGCGGTCACCTCAAAGCAGTCGGGCAGCGTCGGCGGGTCAATCACCAGAGAATGGTAGCGCGTGACGGTTAACGGGTTATTTAACCCACTAAACACGCCCGTGCCGGTGTGGGTAACCGGTGAGGTTTTACCGTGCATCACCCTGGCAGCACGGACGATGGTGGCGCCAAACACCTGCCCGATGGCCTGATGGCCAAGGCAGACGCCAAGAATCGGCAGCCTGCCGGCGTAATGGCGGATCACATCCAGAGAAATACCCGATTCCGATGGGGTACACGGCCCCGGCGAGATAACAATTTTCTTTGGGGACAGCGCGTCAATCTCGGTCAGGCTGATGTCGTCGTTACGGCGGACAACCACCTCTGCACCCAGTTCACAAAAATACTGGTAAAGGTTCCAGGTGAAGGAATCGTAGTTATCAATCAGCAGAATCATGGCGGCTCCCGAAAAAAATGCCGCCCTATTCTACTCAGATTCCCGCGCTTCGCTCACTACTTTGGCAAAGATAGCGTTCAGGGCGGACAAATCTCCCGTTGCGCCGCTCTGGTTAGCCGCGACCCACTGCTCAGGATCGATATCGCGCCAGTCCAGCAGGTAACCCGCATGGATCGCCAGCTGTTCAAAGAAAACACGCTGCGCAATGCCATTACCGCTCGCAAAAGGATGCAGCATATTGATTTCACAATAGTAATGGCTTATCCGCTCGATAAACTCCTCTTTCTGAAGACCCACCAGGTACCGGTCGCTTTCCAGTGCCGACATCAATTCATTGCCCATCTTCTCAATGTATTCGAAATGACAAAAAGGAATGTCCCCTTTGAAAATATCGTCCGTACGGTATTCACCTGCCCGTTTCATCTCTCTGCGATACAGATGGCGGTGAATAAGGCACAGATGGGGCAACCCAGGCGCTGAAGGCCCAAGTTCCAGCGTCTCAATCTGGGGATCTGAAGGACCATGACCCTTTTCAAGGAGACAACTGGCCTGAAAATTGACGTTACGCTGCTGCTCCCAGAGACGGGATTTTTGCTTATCGGTGAGTTTTTTCACTTAACGCCTCCCTGAATATGTCCGTTTGCCAAAGTATAAGCAGCAAAACGCGCTTTCGCAGGGAGGGCTAACAACACGGGCGAGACGCGCCCGTGTCAAAGAGGATTACGGCAGTACTTTTGCAGAGAGGATCACGACCGGTTTGGATGGTACATTCTGGTATGGCCCAACGTCGTGGGTCTGTACCTGAGAAATCTTGTCCGCCACGTCCATCCCTTTTACCACTTTACCAAACACCGCATAGCCGAAGTCACGCTGGCCGTGGTCGAGGAAGGCGTTATCCGCCACGTTGATAAAGAACTGGCTGGTAGCGCTGTCTTTATCCGCCGTACGCGCCATGGCGATGGTGCCACGGGTGTTCAGCAGGCCGTTGTCCGCTTCGTTTTTGATCGGTGGATTCGGCTGTTTCTGCTGCATCTGCTCGTTGAAACCGCCGCCCTGCACCATAAAGCCTGGGATCACGCGGTGGAAGGTGGTGTTGTTGTAAAAGCCGCTGTTTACGTAGTCGAGGAAGTTTTTCACAGAAACCGGGGCTTTCTGGCTATTCAGTTCCAGCTCAATATTCCCTGCGGAGGTGGTCAGCAGAACATGAGGGTCCCCTTTTGCTGCCAGCGCAGCCGGGGAAACGGCAGAAAGAGCAAACACAGCTGCGACAGCCGCCAGTGTTGATTTGAGCATGAGAATTCCTTAACAAAGCGCAGTATAAAAAGCGAATGGCTTGATTCTAAAGAGCAGTATGAACGGAGACCAGCCTTTTACCTAATTTTACGAAATTGAAACAGTTGTTACCGCGCAAACGATTGGTTATGACGCAATTTTATGTGATCGCGATCACATAAAAACCTGCAATGAAGCTCATATTTTCTTTAAAAGATATGAATGGATCACTTTCACGACTAAAATCTGCCCGCTCTCAGCGCCTATCCGGCGCTTTTCTTTTCCTGAACAGGCCAGACATGACTAACAGCAATCGTATCAAGCTCACATGGATCAGCTTCTTCTCCTACGCCCTGACCGGCGCGTTGGTGATCGTCACCGGGATGGTGATGGGAAATATCGCAGACTACTTCCAGCTGCCCGTTTCCAGCATGAGTAACACCTTCACCTTCCTCAACGCGGGGATCCTGATCTCCATTTTCCTGAATGCCTGGCTGATGGAAATTGTTCCGCTGAAAACGCAGCTGCGTTTTGGTTTTGTGCTGATGGTCGCCGCCGTGGCGGGTCTGATGCTGAGCCACAGCATCGCCCTGTTCTCCGCCGCCATGTTCGTGCTCGGTCTGGTCAGCGGGATCACCATGTCGATTGGTACCTTCCTGATTACCCATATGTATGAAGGCCGTCAGCGCGGCGCGCGCCTGCTGTTTACCGACTCCTTCTTCAGCATGGCCGGGATGATTTTCCCGATGGTCGCGGCCGTTCTGCTGGCGCGCAGCATTGAGTGGTACTGGGTCTACGCTTGTATCGGCCTGGTTTACGTGGCCATCTTCATCCTGACCTTCGGCTGCGAATTCCCGGTTCTGGGTAAAAAAGCACAGACCACGGCAGAGCCTGTGGTGAAAGAGAAATGGGGTATCGGCGTACTGTTCCTCTCCATTGCCGCACTGTGCTACATCCTGGGTCAGCTGGGCTTTATCTCCTGGGTGCCGGAATACGCCAAAGGTCTGGGCATGAGCCTGAACGACGCGGGTAAACTGGTGAGCGATTTCTGGATGTCTTACATGTTTGGCATGTGGGCGTTTAGCTTCATCCTGCGCTTCTTCGATCTACAGCGCATCCTGACCGTGCTGGCAGGCCTGGCTACCGTGCTGATGTATCTGTTCATCAACGGTTCGCCGGAGCATATGCCGTGGTTCATTCTGACCCTGGGCTTCTTCTCAAGCGCCATTTACACGTCGATCATCACTCTGGGCTCCCTGCAGACCAAAGTGGCCTCGCCGAAGCTGGTGAACTTCGTACTGACCTGCGGCACCATCGGCACCATGCTGACCTTTGTGGTGACGGGCCCGATCGTCGCCCACAGCGGTCCGCTGGCGGCGCTGCACACCGCTAACGGCCTGTACGCCGTGGTGTTCATCATGTGCTTCATCCTGGGCTTTGTAACCCGCCACCGCCAGCATAACGCTGCAGCGGCGTCGCACTAATCCCTGCGCCCCTCTGCGCTACGCAGAGGGGCTGTTTCTGGCAAAACTTATCTCTTCTCCCCCGCTATCCATCTGGATCCAGGTCTGCGCCAGCTGCGTGGTGGCAATAATCCGCCCCTGCCGAATGGACCAGCGCACCGGCACCTGACAGCGTACCGCCTCAAACCCACTCTCTGCAGGCAAAATCACCAGGTTCGCCGGGTTACCCGTCTCAATACCGTAATCGCTCAGGCCAAAGGTGCGGGCGCTGTTATGGGTGATCAGGTTCAGGCCGCTGTCAATTTGCGGGTAGCCCATCATCTGACAGACGTGCAGCCCCATATGCAGCACCTGCAGCATATTGCCGGTACCGAGCGGATACCATGGATCAAACACATCATCATGACCAAAGCAGACGTTAATGCCCGCCGCCTGTAGCTCCTTCACGCGGGTAATGCCCCGACGCTTCGGATAGTCGTCAAAACGCCCCTGCAGGTGGATATTCACCAGCGGATTCGCCACAAAGTTAATGCCCGACATCTTCAGCAGGCGGAACAGCCGCGAGGTGTACGCGCCGTTGTAGGAATGCATGGCGGTGGTGTGGCTGGCCGTGACCCGCGCGCCAATACCAGTTTCATAGGCCAGCGTGGCGACCGTCTCCACAAAGCGGGACTGCTCATCGTCGATTTCATCGCAATGAATATCCAGCGGACGGTCGTATTTCTTCGCCAGGTCAAAGGCGATATGCAAGGACTGCACGCCGTATTCCCGGGTGAATTCGAAGTGCGGGATGGCACCCACCACATCCGCGCCCAGCGTTAATGCCTCTTCCAGCAGCGCCGCGCCGTTCGGGTAAGAAAGAATGCCTTCCTGCGGGAATGCCACGATTTGCAGCGTCACCCACGGGGCGACCTCCTGTTTAACCTCCAGCATCGCCTTCAGGGCGGTAAGCGTCGGGTCGGAGACATCCACGTGGGTGCGGACAAACTGGATCCCGTTGGCAATTTGCCACTTCAGCGTTTTCCATGCGCGCGCTTTGACATCTTCATGGCTGAGCAGCGCCTTACGCTCCGCCCAGCGTTCAATCCCTTCAAACAGCGTGCCGGACTGGTTCCAGTGTGGCTCGCCCGCCGTCTGCGTGGTATCCAGGTGAATATGTGGCTCAATAAACGGTGGAATGGCAAGTCCGCCGCGGGCATTCAAGACCTCATAGCTTTCGCTGTGGGTCTCGTCCATGGGCGTGATAGCACCAAACCGACCGTTCTCGATGGCGATCTGCCACAGCCCTTCGCGATCCGGTAAACGAACATTCTGCACAAGCCAAAGCGGTGTTGTAGACATACCTTTCCCCTGAAAAACGCGGCTGAAATTAAGGAGTACCTGTTTTTCCAAAAATAGCCACTCTTTTTGTACATAAAATCGACGACAACGAAAAGCCAGCGATTTCCATAACTTAGAAAAATCCTGACAAATCATACATCTACCACCTAGGGAGTAGGCGAAGGCGTATTTGATTTGCATCAATAAGTGCCCCTGCTGAATCGTTAAGGTAGGCAGTAATAGAAAAGAAATCGAGGCAAAAATGAGCAAAGTCAGACTCGCTATCATCGGTAACGGCATGGTCGGCCACCGCTTTATTGAGGATCTTCTCGATAAAGCCAGCGCTGAGCAGTTCGATATTACCGTGTTCTGTGAAGAACCCCGCAAGGCGTACGACCGTGTGCACTTGTCTTCCTACTTCTCCCATCATACCGCCGAAGAGCTCTCTCTGGTGCGTGAAGGTTTCTATGAGAAGCATGGCGTAAAAGTGCTGGTGGGCGAACGCGCTATCACCATCAACCGTCAGGAGAAAGTGATCCACTCCAGCGCTGGCCGTACGGTTTTTTACGACAAGCTGATCATGGCGACTGGCTCATATCCGTGGATCCCGCCTATCAAAGGTTCGGAAACGCAGGATTGCTTCGTTTACCGTACCATTGAAGATCTCAACGCCATCGAATCCTGCGCACGCCGCAGTAAACGCGGCGCGGTGGTCGGGGGCGGCCTGCTGGGTCTGGAAGCAGCCGGAGCGTTGAAAAACCTCGGCGTTGAAACGCACGTCATCGAATTTGCCCCGATGCTGATGGCCGAACAGCTGGACCACATGGGTGGCGATCAGCTGCGCCGTAAGATTGAAAGCATGGGCGTGAAAGTCCATACCAGCAAAAACACCAAAGAGATTGTGCAGGAAGGCACCGAAGCGCGTAAAACCATGCGCTTTGCCGACGGCAGCGAGCTCGAAGTTGACTTTATCGTCTTCTCCACCGGTATTCGTCCACGCGACAAGCTGGCCACCCAGTGCGGTCTGGCGGTTGCCCAGCGCGGCGGGATCATGGTGAACGATACCTGCCAGACCTCCGACCCGGATATCTATGCTATCGGCGAATGTGCCAGCTGGAATAACCGCGTGTACGGTCTGGTGGCGCCGGGCTACAAAATGGCGCAGGTCGCCGTTGACCATATCCTCGGAAACGAAAACGCCTTCGAAGGCGCGGACTTGAGCGCCAAGCTGAAGCTGCTGGGCGTGGACGTGGGCGGCATCGGCGATGCGCATGGCCGCACGCCGGGCGCGCGCAGCTACGTTTATCTCGACGAGAGCAAAGAGATCTATAAACGCCTGATCGTCAGCCAGGACAACAAAACCCTGCTCGGTGCGGTGCTGGTGGGCGACACCAGCGACTACGGCAACCTGCTGCAACTGGTGCTGAACGCCATCGAACTGCCGGAGAATCCGGACGCGCTGATCCTCCCGGCGCACGCTTCCAGCGGCAAGCCGTCTATCGGCGTCGATAAACTGCCGGACAGCGCGCAGATCTGCTCCTGCTTCGACGTCACCAAAGGCATGTTGATCTCCGCCATCAACAAAGGCTGTCACACCGTTGCGGCGCTGAAAGCGGAAACCAAAGCCGGGACCGGCTGCGGCGGCTGTATCCCTCTGGTCACACAGGTGCTTAACGCCGAACTGGCGAAACAGGGCATCGAAGTGAACAACAACCTGTGCGAGCACTTCGCGTACTCCCGCCAGGAGCTGTATCACCTGATCCGCGTGGAAGGCATTAAATCCTTCGACGAACTGCTGGCCAAGCACGGCCAGGGCTATGGCTGCGAAGTGTGTAAACCGACCGTCGGCTCCCTGCTGGCCTCCTGCTGGAATGAGTACATCCTCAAACCAGAACATACACCGCTGCAGGACACCAACGACAACTTCCTGGCAAATATCCAGAAAGACGGGACTTACTCCGTTATCCCACGCTCTGCGGGCGGTGAAATCACCCCGGAAGGGCTGGTGGCCGTGGGCCGTATCGCGCGTGAATTTAACCTCTACACCAAAATCACCGGTTCCCAGCGTATCGGCCTGTTTGGTGCACAGAAAGATGACCTGCCGGAGATCTGGCGTCAGCTGATTGAGGCGGGCTTAGAAACCGGTCACGCGTATGCCAAAGCGCTGCGAATGGCAAAAACCTGCGTGGGCAGCACCTGGTGCCGCTACGGCGTGGGCGACAGCGTGGGCTTCGGCGTCGAGCTGGAAAACCGCTACAAAGGCATCCGTACCCCGCACAAAATGAAGTTCGGCGTCTCCGGCTGTACGCGTGAATGTGCCGAAGCGCAGGGGAAAGACGTGGGGATCATCGCCACCGAGAAAGGCTGGAACCTGTACGTCTGCGGTAACGGCGGGATGAAACCACGCCACGCTGACCTGCTGGCGGCCGATCTTGACCACGACACGCTGATTCAGTATCTCGACCGCTTCATGATGTTCTACATCCGTACCGCCGACAAACTGACCCGTACCGCTTCCTGGCTGGATAATCTGGAGGGTGGCATCGACTACCTGAAGTCGGTCATCATCGACGATAAGCTGGGGCTTAACGAACATCTGGAAGCCGAGATGGCGCGCCTGCGCGCGGCGGTGATTTGCGAGTGGACGGAAACCGTCAACACGCCAGCGGCACAGACACGCTTCAAACACTTCATCAACAGCACCCAGCGCGACCCGAACGTGCAGGTAGTAGCAGAGCGCGAACAGCATCGTCCGGCGACACCTTATGAACGTATTCCGGTGACGCTGGTGGAGGAAAACGCATGAGCCAGTGGGTAAACATCTGCAACATTAACGACATTCTGCCGGCAACCGGCGTCTGTGCGCTGCTGGGAAACGAGCAGGTCGCGATTTTCCGCCCTCGCCACGACGAACAGGTTTTTGCCATCAGCAATATCGACCCGTTTTTTGAGGCCAGCGTCCTCTCCCGCGGGCTGATTGCCGAGCATCAGGGTGAGCTGTGGGTCGCCAGTCCGCTGAAAAAACAGCGTTTCCGTTTAAGCGACGGACTGTGCATGGAAGATGAAAGCTACTCGGTGAAGCACTACGACGTTCGCGTGAAGGACGGCCAGGTGCAGTTAAAAGCCTAACCCCCGCCTTTCCTATAGGAAAGGCTTATGACCCCTTATGGGTAACGGCAGGAAAAACCGTATGTTTCCGGCGATTCCTGCTGTTATTCTGACGTCAATTCTTACCCCCTCCATGAATGCTGTGAGGTAATGTCGTGGACCACCTGCCGATTTTCTGTCAATTACGCCATCGCGACTGCCTGCTTGTGGGTGGCGGCGATGTGGCTGAACGCAAAGCCCGCTTGCTGTTAGAGGCAGGTGCCCGTCTTACGGTTAACGCCCTCGCCTTCGCACCACAGTTTGAAGCCTGGGCGAAGGAAGGGATGCTCACGCTGAATCAGGGGGAGTTTAACGAGTCCCTGCTGGATACCTGCTGGCTGACTATTGCCGCGACGGATGACGATGAAGTGAATCAGCGCGTTAGCGATGCCTGCGAAGCGCGCCGTATATTCTGCAACGTGGTGGATGCGCCGAAAGAAGCCAGCTTTATCATGCCGTCGATAATCGACCGTTCACCGCTGATGATTGCGGTGTCGTCAGGTGGCCGCTCGCCGGTTCTCGCCCGCCTGCTGCGGGAAAAACTGGAAGCACTGCTGCCGCAACATCTTGGACAAATTGCCCACTATGCAGGGCAACTGCGTTCCCGGGTGAAGCAAACCTTCGCGACCGTGGGCGAGCGCCGTCGCTTCTGGGAAAAATTCTTCGTCAATGACCGGCTGGCCCAGTCGCTGGCCAATCAGGACGTGAAGGCGGTTGAAGAGACGACCGAGCAGTTACTCTCTGAACCGCTGGATCATCGTGGCGAGGTGGTGCTGGTAGGCGCAGGCCCCGGCGATGCGGGACTACTGACGCTGAAAGGACTCCAGCAGATCCAGCAGGCCGATACCGTTGTGTATGACCGTCTGGTCTCCGATGAAATCATGAATCTGGTACGTCGCGATGCGGACCGGGTGTTTGTGGGTAAACGTGCGGGTTATCACTGCGTGCCGCAGGAAGAGATTAACCAGATCCTGCTGCGGGAAGCGCAAAAAGGAAAACGTGTGGTGCGCCTGAAGGGCGGGGATCCGTTTATCTTTGGTCGCGGCGGCGAGGAACTGGAAACCCTGTGCAACGCAGGTATTCCGTTCTCTGTGGTGCCTGGCATTACGGCGGCATCCGGCTGTTCGGCATACTCCGGTATTCCATTGACCCATCGTGATTACGCGCAGAGCGTGCGTCTGGTAACGGGGCACCTGAAAACCGGCAGCGAACTGGACTGGCACAACCTGGCCGCCGAAAAGCAGACGCTGGTCTTCTATATGGGGCTGAATCAGGCCGCTACGATCCAGGCGAAATTACTGGAACACGGCATGGAAGCGGATATGCCCGTCGCACTGGTGGAAAACGGCACCTCCATTAAGCAGCGCGTGGTAAATGGCGTACTGACACAGCTGGGTGAGCTGGCGCAGCAGGTTGAAAGCCCGGCGCTGATTATTGTCGGCCGCGTGGTCGAGCTGCGCGATAAACTCAACTGGTTCTCAAATCACTAGCGCATATTCTCCCCTCTTCGAGTAGTCCTTAACCGGACTACTCCCCTGTTACTGCTGTCGATAACATACCTCCCGCGAAATGGAACTTTTCCATTTATTCCCTCGTGTTACATCCAATTTAGTTTTTTTAAGACAAGGAATGCGTATGTTCAAACTGGCTAAAGCTGCCGTTCTGGTAGGCCTGTTATCGACTCTGACGGCCTGCACTGGCCACGTGCAAAACACCAAAAACAACTGCAGCTATGATTACCTGCTGCACCCGGCGATCTCTATTTCGAAGATCATCGGGGGTTGTGGCCCGGCGGCACAGCAGTAAGCTGTTTTACAGGTGTAAAAAAACCGGGGATTCCCCGGTTTTTTTGTTTAGAAAAGTGCGGCGTGATGCCCTCACCCTGGCCCTCTCCCACAGGGAGAGGGTACAAACCCTAAAAACGGTAACGCCGTTACCGTTTTGCTTTTACCTACGGCTTCGCAACAAACCCAATCGCTTCGTACACCGCTTTCAGGGTTTCTGACGCGCGCGCGCTGGCTTTTTCAGCGCCCTCTTTCATCACCTTCTGCAGGAAGGCTTCATCGTTACGGTAGCGATGATAACGCTCCTGCAGCTCGGTCAGCATACCGGAAACGGCATCCGCCACTTCGCCTTTCAGGTGGCCGTACATCTTGCCTTCAAAGTGCTGCTCCAGCTCAGGAATGCTCTGGCCGGTCACACCGGAGAGGATATCCAGCAGGTTGGAGACCCCCGCTTTGTTCTGCACATCGTAGCGCACAACAGGCGGCTCGTCGGAGTCGGTCACGGCACGCTTGAGCTTTTTAACCACCGATTTCGGATCTTCCAGCAGGCCAATAACGTTGTTGCGGTTATCGTCAGACTTGGACATCTTTTTGGTCGGCTCCAGCAGCGACATCACGCGTGCACCGGATTTTGGAATAAATGGCTCTGGCACTTTGAACACTTCGCCATACAGGGCGTTAAAGCGCTGGGCGATATCACGGCTCAGCTCCAGGTGTTGCTTCTGGTCTTCACCCACCGGCACCTGGTTAGTCTGATACAGTAGAATGTCAGCCGCCATCAGCACCGGATAGTCAAACAGACCGGCGTTAATGTTCTCGGAATAGCGCGCGGATTTATCCTTGAACTGCGTCATGCGGCTCAGTTCACCAAAGTAGGTGTAGCAGTTCAGCGCCCAGCCAAGCTGTGCATGCTCCGGCACGTGAGACTGAACGAAGATGGTGCTCTTTTCAGGATCGATCCCGCAGGCCAGATAGAGCGCCAGGGTGTCCAGCGTGGCTTTACGCAGCTTCTCAGGATCCTGACGGGCGGTAATAGCATGCAGATCCACAATGCAGTAAATGCAATGGTAGTCATCCTGCATGCTAACCCACTGACGTAACGCACCCATGTAGTTACCAATGGTCAATTCACCTGACGGCTGGGCGCCACTAAAAACGATGGGCTTAGTCATTTTTCAATTCCTGATGTTCACTGTATGAAAGCCCGAGTGCGGGCAACAAATCTTTGAAGCGATCGAACACGACGTCCGGCTCACTCAGGGTAATGGCCTCACCGTAGTTGTAGCCATAAGTTAACCCCACGGAGGGACAACCCGCCGCTCTGGCAGCCAGAATATCATTGCGTGAATCACCGACAAAGAGCAGCTCAGCAGGTGTTAAGGATAATTTTCCTGCCACCAGCAACAGCGGTTCCGGGTGCGGCTTTTTATTCTGTACGTCATCACCGCCCACAATCACGGTGAAGTATTTCGCGATATCCAGTGCGTCCAGCAATGGCGCAACAAACGGCGTCGGCTTGTTGGTAACCAGCCCCAACGGAATGCCTTTCGCATGCAGCGCGCTCAGCGTTTCCTTCACGTCCGGGAACAGGAAGCTGCCTTCTTCAACGGTTTCTGCGTAGAAACGGTCAAACAGTTTGCGCAGAATACGCAGTTGTTCTTCCTGCGGGATATCCGCGTGATCAACGCTCGGTTTACCCTGTGCGGAACGTTGTGACGCACGCTCCTGCCGAGCCCACGTCAGGGCGCGCTCCATCAGGACATCTGCGCCATTACCAATCCACGTCACGACGCGATCTTCGCCCGCGACGGGCAGTTCAAGGGCGTACAGCGCCTGGTCGACGGCGCTCGTTAAGCCCGGCGCGCTGTCAACCAGCGTGCCATCGAGGTCAAATGCAATACCCCGGGTTGCCTGCAATTTATCCATGACTTACCTTCGCCAGCTCGCGGCGCATTTCATCTATAACTTTTTTGTAATCCGGTTGGTCGAAAATTGCCGAACCTGCAACGAACATATCCGCGCCCGCAGCCGCAATTTCACCAATGTTATTCACCTTCACGCCACCATCCACTTCCAGACGGATGTCATAGCCGGACTCATCAATACGACGGCGCACTTCACGCAGTTTATCGAGCGTGTGAGGAATGAATGACTGCCCGCCAAAGCCCGGGTTAACGGACATCAGCAAGATAACGTCCAGCTTATCCATCACATAGTCGAGATAGCTCAGCGGCGTTGCCGGGTTAAAGACCAGACCCGCTTTACAGCCGTTTTCTTTAATCAGCTGCAGCGTGCGGTCAACGTGTTCAGACGCTTCCGGGTGGAAAGTAATGATGCTGGCGCCCGCCGCGGCAAAATCAGGCACGATGCGGTCAACCGGTTTCACCATCAGATGGACGTCAATGGGCGCGGTAATACCGTAGTTACGCAGCGCCTTGAGCACCATGGGGCCAATGGTCAGGTTAGGAACGTAGTGGTTATCCATAACGTCGAAATGGACGACATCCGCACCCGCGGCGAGCGCGTTAGCAGTGTCCTCACCCAGGCGGGCAAAATCGGCCGACAGAATTGAGGGAGCAATCAAAAACTGTTTCATCCGCATCTCCTTGAAATGTGTTTACCGGCGGGCAAAACGGCTCAGGGGCGATAAAGAGCCAGGAGTTCATCCACCTTTTTACGTGTGCCGCCGTTGCTGCTAATGCTACGCCGCACTTTGACCTGAAAATGCTTCGCGGCTTTGTACCATTCGCGCGTATCAGGGGTATCGTGATTCGAAATTAACACCGGAATTCTTTTGCTGACCAGCTTTTCCGCCATCTCCGCCAGACGAGCCTGCTCGGCCGGACTGAAGCTGTTGGTGTGATAGGCGGTAAAATTCGCCGTCGCAGACAGCGGGGCGTACGGCGGATCGCAGTAAACCACCGAGTCTACGCCCGCCAGTTCCATACACTCTTCATATGAGAGGCAGTGGAATTCTGCATTCTGCGCTTTTTCAGCAAAGTGATACAGCTCGTCCTGCGGGAAGTAAGGGCGCTTATAGCGGCCAAACGGCACGTTGAATTCCCCACGCAGATTATACCGGCACAGGCCGTTGTAACCATGGCGGTTGAGATAGAGGAACAACAGTGCCCGACGGAACGGATCCTGGCTCTGGTTAAACTCAGTGCGCAGCTGGTAGTAAACATCCGGGTGATTGTTCTCGGGCGTAAACAGCTTGCGCGCCTCTTCCACATACTCATCGGTACGCAGTTTGACGATGTTATAGAGGCTGATGAGATCGCTGTTGATATCCGCCAGGATATAACGAGAAAAATCGGTGTTCAGGAACACCGATCCTGCGCCCACAAAGGGCTCGATAAGACACTCGCCTTTAGGCAGGTGCTTTTTAATATCATCAAGCAGGGGGTATTTCCCCCCTGCCCATTTCAGAAAAGCGCGATTTTTTTTCATGCTGACTAACTGATTACACCTTCTCCGGCTGTGGAGAAAGCTCCGACAGCATCCTGCGCTTTAAACATTACTTAAGATCGGCCTGAACCTGATGAATGGGCTTCGCCCACGGGTTTTTCGCCTGAACGTCTGCTGGCAGTGTCGCCACGGCACGTTTCGCTTCATCTTTAGAAGCATACACACCGCTCACCAGCACATACCACGGCTGCCCGTTACGGGTCGTCTGATAAACCACGTAGTTTTTCAGATTCGATTTCTTCGCCCAACCGTTGAGGTTGTCATAGTTGGACGAACTGCTCAGCTGCAGCGTGTAGTTACTGGATGGCGCAGATTTCAGTGAACCGACGTTACCCGTCGTTTTACCGGTTGTGCCAGCCGATGCTGTGGCGGTTGCAGCTGGAGCCGTTGTCGCCGCAGGTGCAGTGGTGGTGGCCGTGGCTTTCGGTGCAGTCTGCGTCACTGGCGCTTTTGCAGGCTCGCTTGCCGCAGCGGTTTCAGTCCGTTTCGGCTGCACCGGGGTTGCTTTGACTTCTGGTGCTTTTACCACAGCCTGAGGTTTGGTTTCACGCTTAGGTTCAATGACCGCCTGCTTACGTTCCTGACGTGGTGCAGTCTGAGTCTGACGCGGCTTGCTTTCCGTTGCTGCGGTTTGTGGCTGAGCGTTGCCACCGCGAACAGGCGCAACGGTTGCAGGTTCAGTTGGCAGCGTAGAGTTCACCACGACGTTATCCACCTGCTGCTGGTTTTGCGGCTGCATCAGCGCGTTGTTCAGATCGCCCTGAACTTCTACACGCTGCTGGCCTTCTGGCGTGGCAGGTGCCTGATTCTGAGCGGGGGTAGAAGAGACTGGCGGCAGGGAAACATCCTGCGCCGTCGTTGTGTTACTGGCGGTCTGCTCTGCGGAGGTGGTCCCCGGCGCTGGCTGTGCACCATTTGCCTGATCTGCCGCATCGTTACCGGAGAGGTTGATGCTCTTCTCAGTGGAAGCCGTTTGCTCGCCAGAATTCGTGGAAGGCGCTTTCAGCGCGGAGCCAATGCCGACAATCAGCAGCACAAGCACCAGAACGCCCAGTCCCATCATGATGTACTGGCGGGAGGCCGGTTTCTGCGCGGCCGCTTTTTTACGTTTACGCGGGCGACGCTCTACTGGCTCTTCGTCCATTGAATCTTCTTCGGACTCATAATCCTCTTCTTCTCGCTCATCACGCGCATTGCGGCTACGTGAAGGGCGACGATCGTCTGCATCCAGATCAACATCGTCAAAGTTGATCTGCGGCTCGTTATCACGTTCTGAAGATTGACGAGAACGACCAGTACGACGATCGCTGGGATCGGGTTTCAGCTCGTCTTCTGGTTTGAATTCATCCATTTAACACCCCACTCAAAGGCTTATGCCTACGACTTTGCATTTCGCCTGAAGCTAAACGACCACCGGTAACAGTGGCCTGACCTTTCTAGTTGTTACGCCTGCTGACAATCAGCGATAGCGCCAAGAACGACATCGTGCGGCACTCCGCCGCGCACTTCACTCTTCCCTATTGCAAGCGGGAGTACAAGACGCATCTCACCTGCCAATACTTTTTTATCGCGCATCATGTGGGGTAAATACGCTTGCGCCGACATCTCCTGCGGCCCGGTTACCGGCAAGCCAGCACGTTCCAGCAGTGCGATGATACGTGCCGTCTCTTCCGGTTTGAACTGACCCAGACGTTCGGAGGTACGGGCAGCCATCACCATGCCAGCAGCGACAGCTTCACCGTGGAGCCAGTTTCCGTAACCCATTTCGGCTTCAATCGCGTGGCCAAACGTATGCCCAAGATTCAGTAAAGCACGTAAGCCCGTTTCACGCTCGTCTGCTGCAACAACTTCTGCTTTCAGCTCACAACAACGGCGAATGCAGTATGCCAGTTTAGCCTCATCCAGGCGCAGCAGCGCATCCATATTCTCTTCCAGCCAGTTAAAGAACTCGCCGTCGAGAATAATGCCGTATTTGATCACTTCAGCCAGGCCAGAGGCCAGTTCGCGTGCTGGCAGGGTTTTCAGACAGTCGAGATCCACCACCACCGAAGCAGGCTGGTAGAACGCGCCAATCATGTTTTTGCCGAGCGGATGGTTGACCGCGGTTTTGCCGCCAACGGAAGAGTCGACCTGAGACAGTAAGGTGGTCGGAATCTGAATAAAACGGACACCACGTTGATAGCTTGCTGCCGCAAAGCCCGTCAGATCGCCCACAACACCGCCGCCGAGAGCAAGCAGTGTCGTATCGCGACCATGGGGTTTTTGCAGCAATGCGGTAAAGACGGTATCCAGTACCGTCAGGCTTTTATACTGCTCGCCATCGGGCAGAATTACACTGTCGACCTTCACGCCCGCCTGCTCAAGCAGGTGGCGAACGCGGTCAAGATAAAGCGGAGCCAGCGTCTCATTGGTGACCAGCATCGCCTGATCACCCGCTTTCAGTGGTAAAAAGGAAGCTGGGTCGTTAAACAAACCAGCCGCGATGGTGATAGGGTAACTACGTTCCCCGAGAGTAACTGTAATCCTCTCCATGACGCGACATCCACCTTTAATGCTTTTACCCGCAGGCGAGTGTATATAAAGCCAGAATCAGTTGCTTTCCAGCATATGAATAATCTGGTTTGCAACCACTTTAGCGCTCTGATCATCAGTACGAATGGTCACATCAGCAATCTCTTCGTACAGAGGATTGCGTTCATCGGCCAACGCTTCCAGAACTTCGCGTGGTGGCGTTTCAACCTGCAGCAGCGGGCGCTTTTTATCGCGCTGCGTACGTGCCAGCTGTTTTTCAATGGTCGTCTCAAGATAGACCACTACGCCACGGGCGGAGAGACGGTTGCGGGTTTCGCGAGATTTTACAGAACCGCCGCCGGTCGCCAGCACGATGCCCTGTTTTTCCGTGAGTTCGTTGATCACTTTTTCTTCTCGGTCACGGAAACCTTCTTCGCCTTCTACATCGAAGACCCAGCCCACATCAGCTCCGGTTCGTTTCTCAATCTCTTGATCAGAATCGTAAAATTCCATATTGAGTTGTTGAGCTAACTGACGCCCAATAGTGCTTTTGCCGGCACCCATAGGCCCAACCAGAAAGATATTGCGTTTCTCTGCCATTTTTTCGGTACTACTAAGACTATTCGTTAATGGTAATCCCCGCTTCGCAGACACCCGGCGTAGCAGGACATGAACTGAAACCTCATATGCAATAGAGCGAGAGTCAGACTAAAAATTATCTCAATACTCCGGCTTGTTTGGCAACTGATTAAATCACCGCACCAGACGCATAAGACAACAAGACGTCAGTCCAACTCAAATCGGTACTCCTTGTATGCTAATTCATGCCCCACGTCAAACATCTGCAACAAACTGAATGCAAAATCATTGCGGGGATCGTTACCCGTCAGTGAATAGCCACCAGACGTGGTGTTATAAACACCACTAATTCACGCCGTTCGTTGTCTTTACCGTCATGACGAAAAAGCTGCCCAAGCCAGGGGATTTTACCGAGCCCGGGTACGCTATCACTTCCGGTTTTATTCTTTTGCGAGAAAATACCGCCCAGCGCCAGCGTTTCTCCACTTTTTACCTCCACCTGAGTCTCTATTTCTTGTTTGTCGATAGCCAGCGTTTCGCCATCAGCCTGTTGCAACACCTGCCCCGGCATATTTTCACTGATATGTAATTTCAGGCGCACGCGCCCGCCCGGTAGCACCACTGGGGTGACCTCCATACCTAATACCGCCTCTTTGAACTCCACAGAGGTAGCCCCACTCTCCCCGCTGGAGACCTGATACGGGATCTCACTGCCCTGTTTGATACTGGCCGGCTGCATATGTGAGGCCAGCAGTCGCGGGCTGGCGATGATATCGACCTGCTGTTTTTGCTCCAGTGCTGACAGCTCCAGATCCAGCAGCCTGCCGTTAATACGCCCGATGTTAAACCCCACATGGCTGGTGGCGCTGGCCACGGACAAATCACTGCCAAGGGTTGTCATTTGCCCAACCTTGCCCGCTTCAGTGGCCTCGGCAAGATTCCATTTCACCCCCAGCTCCCGCAGACTTTTTTCGTTGATGGTGACGATATGCGCCGCCAGTTCGACCTGCTCGACGGGAATATCCATCTGTGTTGCCCAGCGCTGTAGCGTTTCCAGTACGGCTTTATTATCCCTGACCAGCAGCCGGTTGGTGCGTTTATCAAGAGAAAGACTGCCCTTCGGACTGAGCAGTTTTTCCGCTGCGTTTTGCAGCTCCCCGGCATCAGCGTATGAAAACGAAATGCTTTGCGAGAGCAGCGGAGCCTCAAGCTGCCTGCGGGCCCGGTCCTGTGCTTTACGCTCCTGCTGTTCGCGCTGCCAGGCCGCCGTATGGACATAGAAAATGCCGCCCTCCTCGCGCAGAACCAGCCCTGCGCTGGCGATCACCGTCTGTAATGCCTGTCGCCACGGAACATGCGTCAGACTGAGCGATAATGTGCCGCTTACGTCGGGTGACACCACCAGATTACGATTCTCCTGCGCCACCAGCGCCTGCAGGACCTGAACCACAGGAACGTCATCCACCACCAGCGTGACCGGCTTCGGTGCGGCGGCCAGCGGAGTGACGATCGTCAGTAACAGCAGCGTTATCCTTAAATTCATATTTTTTCGTTCCTTCTCGTTGCCATGTCCATTGCGCTGGCTCACAGGTTTCACCCAGGTTTATGACGAGTTGCGTCTCATTCATTGCGCTGACCCGCCAGCCCGCCGGTAAACGTTCCTCTAAGTGCAGGCGATACCAGCGCTGTTTCCCGTCCTGCAACAGGGCAACCCCGCCGACCATGCCGCGATAGTGCCACTGCGTCAGCTCGCCAACGGCACAGGGATCGTCAGGCGGACGAAACGGATCGCGCATCCCGGTGAGTAACAGCACTGAGCAAACCAGCAGGTAGCGCAGGCTATTTCGCATGGTCTAGCTCCAGTTGCACTCGCAGACGTAACGCCGCGCCCTGAGGCGCAAGCGTAAAGGCGGCAATCCGGACATCTTGCTGCGCCAGCCGGGCGAAAGCCGTCAGGATTGCTGGCCACTCGGCATCCAGCGCCAGCTCTCCACCGCCCGGAAGGGGTTTCCAGTGCACCAGCGTTGCGCCATCAGCCTGAAAATCCAGCGGGGAAAAGCGCACCACCGGGCGTGCGTCAGGCTCAGGTGTCCGGCGCGGCGCGTTGCTGGCGACAGGCCAGAGCGTCGCATGGCGCTGTACGGCGTCGGCCATTTGCTTCTGAAGCGCAGCAAGCTGTGAATTAAGCGGCCTCAGGAACAGGCCCCATGCGGTTCCCCACAACAAGGCAACGCCCAGCCCACCGCACAGGAGCCGGTACCGGCGACGGCTCTCACACCAGCGTTCAAATATTCTGTTCACACGTTACCCCTGGCCTGTGAGCTGAAAAGTGAACATCCAGCGCCCGTGATTATCCTGCCGTATCTCCCCTGCTGACCCTGGGGTAAAACCCGCTATTTGTCGCAGAGCATCACCCATTGCCGACAGGGCGGGCAGTGCTGAGGCATAGCCGTTAATCATCAAAGAGGGCGGTTGGTAACGAAGCTCAGTGAACCATGCCTGCGCCGGAATGGCATCGGAGAGTGACGCCAGCACCGGGTGCCATGCCATACGCTGTGGCTGGCGCGAGGGAGCGGGTGTGGCAAGAGGTAGACGAGAAGACAACGCGCGCTGCACGGTCTGCATGCCCGCCAGTTCAGCCTGCAGGGCGTGCAGTTTCAGGTGGGCGTGCATGCTCAGACTGAAGACCGTTGCCAGCGTCAGAATACAGGTGGTCGCAGACAGCCCTCCCCAGAACCGCACGCGGCGCGCGCGTCGTTGCTGTCGCCACGGAAGAAGATTGGTCATGCTCATTCAGGCACCTCGCTCATGGCCAGCGCCAGCGCGACGGCATAATCGGCACCGCACTCCGGCAGCGGGGGCTGACAGCGAGAGAGGAGCTCCCACGGGTCGCGCTGGCTATCAAACAGCGCGATATCGTCCGGCGCGAGAGCCAGCAGTGCCGCCAGTTCAGCCACGCTTTTGGCCTCGGTAGCGAAGCGGCGCCCCCACTGGTGGCGCATTGCCCACAACCACTGATGTTCGTCTCGCCACGCGACACACTGCGCCGGTACCACCGCAGGAAGAAAATTTGCCAGCGCGCTGGCATCCGGGGTAATCGTCACCAGCCGTAAATGCAGCGTTTTCGCGAGCGTCAGTAGTGTTTCAACCTCTTTGTTTTGCGCAGCGGTGACATGAAATGTGTTGCTGAACGTGTCCTGTGCGTAATCGAAGCACAGCGCATCAGGGGACATCTCCAGCTCACGCGAGAGCGCAGCCCCTAGCCAGGAGAGCTGTTCGCTGTCGCGCAGGGCGATAGCCGGGCGGGGCAACGATCTTTGCAGGGTACGCGCCGCCGGAAATGAGAGAAACACCCGGTGCTGATGCGGCAACGTACGTCGCCAGCCGCGTAATGCGTCAAACAATTGTTCTGGCTGACAAATTTTCCCGTCGAGGATGATGCCTTCCGTCAGCGGTATCGCCCACCAGCGGCGCAGACACCAGTTGAGACGCTCACGAACCAGCGCGACAATCAGCACCCTATCTTGTTGAATATGAACGCCCGTTTGCCATGTTTTGAAAGCCATGCTTCACGATCTCCTTATCGCCCGTCACCGTGACGGCTATATCAATGAATCAGGCTTGCCTTTATACTACCGCGCGATTGTTTAGAAACTGCCCAAGTGAAACCAGATGGGAAATCTCCGGTGAAGTTCGTAAAGTATTTATTAATCCTTGCAGTGTGTTGCATTCTGCTGGGAGCAGGCTCGATTTATGGTTTGTACAAATATATTGAGCCGCAGCTACCTGATGTCGCTACGCTTCGTGATGTGCGGCTCCAGATCCCAATGCAGGTTTACAGCGCCGACGGCGAGCTGATGGCGCAGTACGGCGAAAAACGCCGTATCCCGCTGACCTTAAACCAAATTCCCCCTGTGATGGTGAAGGCCTTCATCGCCACAGAGGACAGCCGTTTTTACGAGCACCACGGCGTTGACCCGGTGGGGATTTTCCGTGCCGCAAGCGTTGCGCTGTTCTCCGGGCATGCCTCTCAGGGGGCAAGTACCATTACGCAGCAGCTGGCGCGTAACTTTTTCCTCAGCCCTGAAAAGACGCTGATCCGTAAGATAAAAGAGGTGTTCCTCGCGATCCGCATTGAGCAGTTGCTGAGTAAAGACGAAATCCTTGAGCTTTACCTCAACAAGATCTATCTCGGTTATCGCGCCTATGGCGTGGGTGCTGCGGCACAGGTGTACTTCGGCAAGCCCGTGGAGCAACTGACCTTAAGCGAAATGGCGACCATTGCCGGCCTGCCTAAAGCCCCGTCCACGTTTAACCCGCTCTACTCGCTCGATCGCGCCACCGCACGTCGCAATGTCGTTCTGTCACGTATGCTGAGCGAAGGCTACATCAGCCAGAGTGAATATGAGCAGGCACGCAACGATGTCATCGACGCTAACTACCATGCGCCGGAAATCGCCTTCTCTGCCCCGTATCTGACCGAAATGGTTCGCCAGGAAATGGTCAGCCGTTATGGGGATAAGGCCTATGAAGATGGTTATCGCGTATACACCACGGTTACCCGTAAAGGGCAGCAGGCAGCACAGGATGCGGTGAGAAATAACGTGATGGACTACGATATGCGTCACGGCTATCGCGGCCCGTCCAACGTGCTGTGGAAGGTGGGAGAAAGCGCCTGGGACAGTAAAAAAATCACCAGTACGCTGAAAGCGCTGCCTACCTACGGCCCGCTGCTGCCTGCGGTGGTGACGCAGGCCACGCCTCAGGAAGCCGTTGCAACGCTTGCGGATGGCACCTCAGTCTCCTTGCGCATGGACGGGATCCGCTGGGCGCGTCCGTACCGCTCTGACACCTTACAGGGACCAACGCCACGCAAAGTGACCGATGTCGTACAAACCGGACAACAAATCTGGGTGCGTCAGGTGGGCGATGCCTGGTGGCTGGCGCAGGTGCCAGACGTCAACTCCGCGCTGGTCTCCATTAACCCGCAAAACGGTGCCGTGCTGGCGCTGGTGGGTGGGTTTGATTTCAACCAGAGCAAATTCAACCGCGCGACGCAGGCGCTGCGTCAGGTCGGTTCGAATATCAAACCGTTCCTCTACACGGCGGCGATGGATAAAGGCTTAACGCTTGCCAGTATCCTCAATGACGTGCCGATCTCTCGCTGGGATGCCGGTGCCGGTTCCGACTGGCAGCCGAAGAACTCGCCGGCGGAATACGCAGGTCCTATTCGCCTTCGTCAGGGGCTGGGTCAGTCGAAAAACGTGGTGATGGTGCGTGCAATGCGTGCAATGGGCGTCGATTACGCGGCAGAATATCTGCAACGTTTTGGCTTCCCGGCACAGAACATCGTGCGCACCGAATCGCTGGCGTTAGGCTCGGCATCGTTCACGCCGCTGCAGGTGGCGCGGGGGTATTCGGTCATGGCCAACGGCGGCTTCCTGATCGACCCGTACTTCATCAGTAAAATCGAAAACGACCAGGGTGGTGTGCTGTTCGAAGCGAAACCGAAAATTGCCTGTGCGGAGTGCGATATTCCGGTGATTTACGGCAATACGCCGAAGTCTGACGTGCTTGAAAACAAGGACATGGAAGATGTCGCCGTGTCGCAGGAGCAGCCGAACGGCGTGGTGCCGCAGCCACAGCTGGAACAGGCAAACCAGGCGCTGGTGGCGCAGAGCGGTGCGCAGGAGTATGCCCCGCATGTGATCAACACCCCGCTGTCATTCCTGATCAAGAGCGCGTTGAATACCAACATCTTCGGTGAACCGGGCTGGCAGGGTACCGGCTGGCGTGCCGGGCGTGATTTACAGCGCCACGATATCGGCGGTAAAACCGGGACCACCAACAGCTCGAAAGATGCCTGGTTCTCCGGCTACGGTCCGGGCGTGGTGACTTCGGTCTGGATCGGCTTTGACGATCACCGCCGCGATTTAGGCCGCACCACGGCGTCTGGCGCGATCAAAGATCAGATTTCCGGCTACGAAGGTGGGGCCAAAAGTGCGCAACCGGCCTGGGATGCCTATATGAAATCCGTTCTTGAGGGCGTGCCGGAGCAGCCGCTGACGCCACCGCCGGGCGTGGTCACGGTCAATATCGACCGCAGCACCGGGCAGTTAGCCAACGGTGGCAATAGCCGTGAGGAGTATTTCATCGAAGGTACGCAGCCAACCACGCAGGCGGTACATGAGGTGGGTACAGAGATTATTGATAACGGCGAGACGCACGAGCTGTTCTGACACCAAAGCAAAACGGCAACCTCGGGTTGCCGTTTTTGTGTTTGCTCCCTCTCCCGTGGAAGAGGGTTGGGGCATCAGGCCACTACAGCCGCCCCTGCCCCTTCAGCCATTCCCGCACCAGGAACAGCGCGCTCACGTTACGCGCCTCATTGAAGTCAGGATCTTCCAGCAAATCCATCAGGTGCGCCAGTGGCCAGCGAACCTGGGGCAGCGGCTCCGGCTCGTCACCTTCCAGCGATTCAGGGTAAAGATCTTCAGCCACCACAATATTCATTTTGCTGGAAAAATAGGAGGGAGCCATGCTCAGCTTTTTCAGGAACGATAGCTCTTTCGCGCCAAACCCAACCTCTTCTTTCAGCTCGCGGTTTGCTGCTTCAAAGACCGTTTCACCCGGATCAATAAGCCCTTTCGAGAAACCCAGTTCATAAGATTCCGTGCCCACTGCATACTCGCGGATCAAAATCAGATGGTCATCAACAATGGGGATGATCATCACCGCTTCACGCGATGAGGGGCGCATACGTTCATAAACGCGACGCACGCCGTTGCTGAACTCCAGGTCCACACTTTCGACATTAAACAGCCGGGATTTCGCGACAGTTTCAACACTCAGAATGGTGGGTTTTTGTAGTGGTTTGCTCATCTTGACGGGTCTTTGAAGTGTGAACTGACTTTATTGTGCGATACGCCGCACGGTTTCGGCAATGTCAATTGTTCTTTATTTACATTTGTGCAACCTGACAGGAATCAATCCTCAAATCAAAACAAATGTCAAGAGGTTGAAATGTTTCCAGGAATTTGCTGATATCGCGCCATGACAGGCTTTGCTATCATCATCGGTCACTGGGATGCGCTGCAGAATGCTCAAGTTCGACTCCATGCTTGCCGATAGCCAACCACAGACTCTCATTCATTGTTAAAGGTGCACTGACTACACCTGTAAGAAGATAAAGTAAGATGGGGAAAGCATGAGCACCATTTTGATCGTTCTCGCTGCTATGCTGGCCGGCGCTTTAGTTGCAGGGTGGGTATACAGGCGTCGCGTACAGCGTCGTTTCAGGCTGCCCTTTTTAACGGCCTTTGCCGGTGCCACAACGCGTAAACTCACGCAAGAAGAGCGCGATGCTGTTGAAAACTATCTCGAAACCCTCAACCGTTCCCAGTTAACGCCCGGGCCAACGGGGGCTACGGCTGCGCCTGTCACCCTCAATCTGAACGCACAAAGCGACACCGTGCTCTGCGTGACGCGCTCCATCACCCGTTATGGCATCACGACGGACGATCCCAATAAATGGCGTTACTACCTCGACTCCGTTGAAGTGCATCTGCCTCCCTCCTGGGAGCAGTACATTAATGACGAAAACAGCGTTGAGCTTATCCATACCGATTCGCTGCCGCTGGTCATCTCCCTGAACGGCCATACGCTGAATGAATACATTCATGAAGCACCGCGCTTTGCGCTGGAACGCGCGAGTTCAAAGCAGGCCTCCATTCGCGGTGAAGAGACCGAGCAAATTGAACTGCTGAACATTCGTCAGGAGACTCATGAAGAGCACGCCCTGAGTCGTCC
This sequence comes from Enterobacter cloacae complex sp. 309I3, assembly GCF_050031595.1. Classification (NCBI taxonomy): domain Bacteria; kingdom Pseudomonadati; phylum Pseudomonadota; class Gammaproteobacteria; order Enterobacterales; family Enterobacteriaceae; genus Enterobacter; species Enterobacter cloacae complex sp. 309I3. The sequence goes on from NZ_JBLGWI010000001.1 coordinate 4,550,879, forward strand.
GGATGGCATTCGCGAGGCGGTCCTGATTGTGGCCGCCTTCCTGCTCTTTTTCTTCTGTCTGCTGACGCCGGATGTGTTTGTCCCGTGGCTCGCGGGCGGTGCGCTGCTGCTGTTGGCCGCCGGGCTGTGGGGGCTGTTTGCGCCTCCGGCCAAAACCTCTTTGCGTGAAATTCACTGCCTGCGCGGCACCCCTAAGCGCTGGGGCCTGTTCGGTGAGAACGATCAGGAACATATCAACAATATCTCCCTCGGGATTATTGACCTTATCTATCCGCGCCACTGGCAGCCATGGATTGCACAGGATTTGGGGCATAAAACCGATATTGATATCTATCTTGACCGCCATGTTGTGCGTCAGGGGCGCTTCCTCTCCCTGCACGATGAAGTGAAAAACTTCCCGCTTCAGCACTGGCTACGCAGTACGGTTATCGCCGGGGGCGCAGCGCTGGTCTTTGCTCTGTTGCTGCTGTTCGTGCCGCTGGATATGCCCATCAAATTCACCCTGTCGTGGATCAAAGGGGCACAAACCGTAGAAGCCACCAGCGTTAAGCAGCTGGATGACGCTGGCGTGCGGGTGGGTGATACGCTCCGTCTGAAGGGGACCGGGATGTGTAACATCCACACCCCAGGGGCCTGGAATACCCGTCAGAACTCGCCGTTCATGCCGTTCGACTGCTCGCAAATCGTCTGGAACGATGCGCCGCCGTTGCCGCTGCCGGAATCAGATGTCGTCAATAAAGCCACTGCGCTCACCCAGACGCTCAACCGCCAGCTGCACCCGAAAACCGATGATGATTCACGCGTCAGCCCTGCCCTGCGTTCTGCCATTCAGAAATCCGGAATGGTACTACTGGATGACTTTGGCGAAATCGTATTGAAAACACAGGATTTATGTTCTGCACAGGATGAGTGCGTTCGCCTTAAAAATGCGCTCGTGAACCTGGGTAACAGCAAAGACTGGGACTCGCTGGTGAAGCGCGCCGAAGCGGGTCGACTGGACGGGGTGAACGTGCTGCTGCGCCCGGTGAGTGCCGAATCGCTGGATAACCTGGTGGCGACCTCTACCGCGCCGTTTGTGATGCGTGAAACCACCCGTGCGGCCCAGGCGCTGAATAGCCCGGCGCCTGGCGGTTTTGTGATTGTCAGCGATGAAGGCAGCGACCTGGTCGATCAGCCTTATCCGCAGATTGCCCTGTACGACTACCCGGCTCAGGAACAATGGGGGCAGTTCCAGCGTCTGGCGCAGATGCTGATGCAAACGCCGTTCAGTGCCGAAGGGATTGTGACCAGCATCTTTACCGATGCCAACGGTACTCGCCATATCGGCCTGCACCGGATGCCTGACAGCGCGGGTTTATGGCGTTATATCGGTACATCACTGCTGATGATCGCCATGCTGGTGTCTATTTTCTGGAACGGCATCATGGCCCTGCGCCGTTATCAGCGTTCGCGCACCCGGCTTGCTGAGATCCAGCAATACTACGAAAATTGCCTTAATCCTAAGCTGGTCCCCTCCTCTGAGAGCCTGATCGGATAACATCGCTGCGCGACAAGTTGTGCTACCCTGTCGCGCACGTTTCTTCTGGCTGGAGTTCCCCTATGCATCTTGATATCGCCTGGCAGGAGGTTGATACCGTCCTGCTGGATATGGACGGCACGCTGCTCGATCTCGCCTTCGATAATTACTTCTGGCAAAAGCTGGTCCCGGAGACCTATGGAGAACAGCAGGGTATCTCCCCGGCAGAAGCGCAGGAATTCATTCGTTCGCAATATAGCGCGGTGCAACATACGCTAAACTGGTACTGTCTGGACTACTGGAGCGAACGACTCGGTTTGGATATTTGTGCCATGACCACCGCCCAGGGCCCGCGCGCCGTACTGCGTGAGGACACCGTGCCCTTCCTGGATGCGCTGAAAGCAAGCGGCAAGCGCCGTATTTTGCTGACCAACGCCCATCCGCATAATCTGGCCGTGAAGCTGGAACATACGGGTCTTGCGTCACACCTTGATTTATTACTTTCCACCCACACATTTGGTTATCCGAAAGAGGATCAGCGGTTGTGGCATGCGGTGAAGGAAGAGACCGGTTTACAGCCGGAACGCACGCTGTTCATTGATGACAGCGAGCCCATTCTGGATTCCGCCGCGGCGTTTGGCATTCGCTACTGCCTGGGCGTGACCAATCCTGACTCCGGCCTGGCGGACAAAAGCTATCTGCGGCATCCGGGGCTGGGTGACTATCGTCAGATGATCCCCTCACTGACCGTGAAGGAGACGCCATGAAAGAAAAACCCTCAGATGGGGTAAGACTGGATAAATGGCTGTGGGCAGCCCGTTTTTATAAAACGCGCGCCCTTGCCCGCGAGATGATCGACGGCGGAAAGGTGCATTACAACGGCCAGCGTAGCAAGCCGAGTAAGCTGGTTGAACTGAATGCCACCTTAACGCTGCGTCAGGGCAACGATGAACGAACGGTGGTGATTAAAGCCATTACCGAACAACGACGGCCCGCATCTGAAGCCGTACAGCTTTATGAAGAGACGGCTGAGAGCATTGAAAAGCGCGAAAAGACCGCGCTGGCGCGCAAAATGAATGCGCTGACCATGCCCCACCCGGACCGGCGACCGGATAAAAAAGAGCGCCGCGATCTGATGAAATTTAAACACGGTGAGACCGAGTAACCCTCACCTGCACGAGAGACTATTATGGCCCAACACGACCAATTACACCGCTATCTGTTTGAACAATTCGCCGTGCGTGGCGAGCTGGTCACCGTATCCGAAACCTGGAAACAGATTCTGGAAAACCACAACTACCCGCTGCCGGTGAAAACCCTGTTGGGCGAACTGCTGGTTGCCACCAGCCTGCTGACCGCCACGCTGAAGTTTGCCGGTGATATCACCGTGCAGCTGCAGGGTGATGGCCCGATGTCGCTGGCCGTGATCAACGGTAACAATCAGCAGCAGATGCGCGGCGTCGCGCGCGTTCAGGGCGACGTTCCTGAAAATGCCGACCTGAAAACGCTGGTGGGGAATGGCTACCTGGTGATCACCATCTCCCCGGAAGAAGGTGAACGCTATCAGGGCGTGGTCGGTCTGGAAGGCGATACCCTGGCCGCTTGCCTGGAAGATTACTTCATGCGTTCAGAACAGCTGCCAACTCGCCTGTTCATCCGTACCGGTGAAGTAGACGGGCAACCCGCTGCAGGCGGTATGCTGCTGCAGGTTCTGCCCGCACAGGATGCGCAGACCAATGATTTTGAGCACCTGGCGACGCTGACCGAAACCATCAAGGCGGAAGAGCTGTTCAACCTGTCGGCGACCGATGTGCTGTGGCGCCTGTATCATGAAGAAGAGGTGACGGTTTACGATCCACAAGCCGTGGAGTTTAAGTGTACCTGTTCACGTGAACGCTGCGCTGGCGCACTGAAAACCCTGCCGGATGAAGAGATCGACAGCATTATGGCTGAAGACGGTGAAATCGATATGCACTGTGACTACTGCGGTACGCACTATGTGTTCAACTCGATGGATATCGCTGAAATCCGCAACAACGCCTCTCCGGCGGATCCGCAGGTTCACTGATCATAAAGCAACGGCTCCACAAGGAGCCGTTTTGTTAACGCACCAGCGCATTATCGTAGTTTATCTCTACGCGTTCACCGAAGATCTCAATATCTGCCCACGGCTTCACAACGGATTTCACCTTCCCCTGCTGCACTGCGCGTTCCAGCTCTTCCCGTGATAAACCATCAGGCATTTTCCAGGTATCGCCTGCCAGCTTCCAGCCGGTACCGGTTTGCGTGTACACCACAATCGTGCGGTCGCTAAACTGATAAATCACCGCTTCAGGCTTGCCGTCGCCGTTCAGATCCAGCGACATCAGTAAACAGGTTTTCCGCTCGCGGCTGCAGGAATCAAATCGGTACTGGTTATTCAGCATCGCCTGCCATAACCCCTTGTCGGGGCGAGACGTACCCGGTGCGAGTGTGAACTGCTTCTCAAGCATCCCGGCTGTCATCTTCCCTGCTCCGTCCCGGTTTCCGCTGAGAAGGCCGTACAGCTCACGCTGGCGCTTTGGCTCAGCCATAAACTGCCGATCGTATTGCAGCGTCTGCATGGCTTCGCGTCCCTTACGCCCGCTGTTGCTGAGCATATACAGGCTGACCTGATCCGCGTTGATGCGTCCGTCGTGGTAGCGCGCCATATGGCTTTCAACGCTGATACGCCACGGATCAAGCACCGGCGTATGAATCAAGATCAGGAGAATAAGCGCAAGTGACCCCGTTAGCGGGATAACAGACGCCTGCAGCTTTTGTGCCTGGCGGCGACAGAAGACAACGCTTATGCAAAATCCTACCGCCCAGACCAGCGCTACCAGCGTAATGAGCACGCCATACAGACGCTCCGGCGACCAGCCATATTGCGAAATGCGCAGCCATAACGCCCACCCTGCTAACACCGGATAGGCGGGAACGATAGCGATGGCGAGACGAACCATCCCGTTGAGAAGCGCATAGTAAGGTAGCGTCTGACGCTGCGGATGCCAGACAATCGTCACCAGAAAAAGGAGCAGTAGCGCTAAGGCGGTCAGCAGGCCCGCCGCGGATATCCGTGCGGAAATGGCCTCAAAGCCCATCACGGGCAATGCGCCAATAAACAGCAGGGCTAAGGCCGCCATCAGAGGCAACAGGCCGGTGGCGATCAGGGTAAGCAGGTTTTGTAATGCGCGCATCAAGCGCACCTGCATACGCGCCAGCACGGCGACACTGGCAGAAACCACGCCAATCGCCACTGAAATAAACCAGTCAGACTGGAAGAAAAGGCGATCAAAAAACTGAATGCCAATGAGTTTGAAGAGTTCAGCCCAGAGGAAAAGCACCAGCCAGAAGAGGCCGTTGGAGATAAAAATAGTGAGTATAGTCAGCGCGTTGTGCCAGTGCTTATCGTAAAAATCACTGTAGAACGAGGCCGTCGTCGCAGGCGACAGACGCCTTTGCAGCCATGGCAACATCAATAGCATCATCAACAGAAGATGAAAGCCCCAGACAAGCACGACCTCTTTAATTTCCCAGTGTTCAAGCCCGGACACGCTCCACTTAAGCCAGGCGCCCATACCGGCGACAACAGCGCCAACGATCGCGAGCGCCAGCCAGAGTAACGGTTTTCTGAATGACGTCACGGAAAGCGCGACAGTGGCGGTCATCGCCACCGTTGCAGGCATCACGCACAAAGACCACACCGTATCGGATGGCAATTTCGCATACGCGATGTACTCGCTGATCCCGTAGCAAATCAGCCCCTGTAAAGCGCCCACCAGCACGATGGCCAGGCGCGTTGAAGAGGATAACGTTTCACTGTTTTCCATCTCTCATCCCTTTTCCAGAAAAGCGTATTGTTTCATCAATCCGCGGACGACATGAATCGTTTTCATACTGTAACCCTTACGTAATTTTCTTACGTGTATGCGATTACATTCACATTCTTTCCGATAAAATCACCAGCCATTAACCTTTTCGGAACATTTTCCCCAACAAAAAAGCGATTCCTGCGATAATCCGCCTGCCCTGTGACTGGAGTCGCAGCGTTTTCCGTTAGTAAGGGTTTTGACCAGATACGTAAATCTATGAGCCCCGTCGCGGTTAACAACCTCAGAAAAACCCTACAATTTCAGGCAGTACATATTGGCTAAGGAGCAGTGATATGCGTGTTACTGGTTTAACCCCGCAAGATCTCAAGGCTTATGGTATTCACGACGTCCAGGAAATCGTCTACAACCCCGATTACGATACGCTGTATCAGGAAGAGCTCAATCCAGCACTGGAAGGATACGAGCGAGGTGTGTTGACTAACCTTGGTGCTATCGCCGTCGATACCGGTATCTTTACCGGTCGTTCGCCGAAAGATAAGTATATCGTCCGAGACGAAACCACCCGCGATACGCTGTGGTGGGCTGACAAAGGCAAAGGGAAGAACGATAACAAACCGCTCTCCCCGGAAACCTGGCAGCATCTGAAAGGGCTCGTCACCCAACAACTTTCCGGCAAGCGTCTGTTCATTGTCGACGCTTTCTGCGGCGCTAACGCCGACACCCGTCTTTCCGTGCGTTTTATCACCGAAGTGGCCTGGCAGGCACATTTCGTGAAAAACATGTTTATTCGTCCAACCGACGAAGAGCTGCAGACGTTCAAACCCGATTTCATCGTGATGAACGGTGCCAAATGTACCAACCCACAGTGGCAAGAGCAGGGCCTGAACTCCGAGAACTTTATCGCCTTTAACCTGACCGAGCGTATCCAGCTGATTGGCGGTACCTGGTACGGCGGCGAGATGAAGAAAGGCATGTTCTCGGTCATGAACTACCTGCTGCCGCTACGCGGTATCGCCTCTATGCACTGCTCAGCGAACGTCGGTGAAAAAGGGGATGTGGCGGTGTTCTTCGGCCTGTCCGGCACCGGTAAAACCACCCTGTCTACCGATCCAAAACGTCGTCTGATTGGGGATGATGAGCACGGCTGGGATGACGACGGCGTGTTTAACTTCGAAGGCGGTTGCTACGCGAAGACCATTCGTCTGTCTGAAGAAGCTGAGCCGGATATCTTCCATGCCATCCGCCGCGATGCGCTGCTGGAAAACGTCACCGTACGTGCCGACGGCTCTATCGACTTCGACGACGCATCCAAAACCGAAAACACCCGCGTTTCCTACCCGATCTACCACATCGACAACATTGTGAAGCCGGTGTCGAAAGCGGGTCATGCGACGAAGGTGATTTTCCTGACGGCGGATGCGTTCGGCGTGCTGCCGCCGGTTTCCCGCCTGACTGCCAGCCAGACGCAGTATCACTTCCTCTCCGGTTTTACCGCCAAACTGGCGGGCACCGAGCGCGGCGTGACGGAGCCAACCCCAACGTTCTCTGCCTGCTTCGGTGCGGCCTTCCTGTCGCTGCACCCGACGCAGTACGCAGAAGTGCTGGTAAAACGCATGCAGGCCTCCGGGGCGCAGGCGTACCTGGTTAACACCGGCTGGAACGGTACCGGCAAGCGTATCTCCATCAAAGATACCCGCGCCATTATCGACGCCATTCTGGATGGTTCTCTGGATAACGCTGAAACCTTCACCCTGCCGATGTTTGATCTGGCTATTCCAACGGCGCTGCCGGGCGTGGATACGCATATCCTTGATCCGCGTAACACCTACGGTTCCCCGGAACAGTGGCGTGAGAAAGCGGAAACGCTGGCGAAGCTGTTTATTGAGAACTTCGAGAAGTATACCGATACCCCAGCGGGTGAAGCGCTGGTGAGTGCGGGACCGAAGCTGTAGGTAAAAGCAAAAAGGCAACGAAAGTTGCCTTTTTTAATGGTTTATCCCTCTCCCCGTGGGAGAGGGCCGGGGTGAGGGCATCAGGCCGCACCCCGATTAACCCTCTTTCACTTGCCCCCGCGTCACCGGCACCGGCAACCAGGCGCGAATGCTCAACCCACCCCGCTCGCTGGTACCAATCTCCAGCAACCCGTTATGGTTATCAACAATACGCTGCACAATCGCCAGGCCTAAACCGGTTCCGCTGGTGCTGCGCGCGCTGTCGCCGCGCACAAACGGCTGGAACAGATGCTTACGCTGCTCGGGCTTGATACCCGGACCGTCATCTTCCACCTGGAACCAGGCGCGGTTGAGTTCCGATCCGCTGCTGACTTTAATCCAGCCATTACCGTAGCGGGCCGCATTCACCACCATGTTTGCCACCGCGCGCTTGATGGAGAGCGGGTGCATGCGAACCTGAATTTCACCGGCCTGAAGGTCGGTATCAATCTCACGCTCGTAGCCGCTTTCAGCCGCCACCACTTCGCCCAGCACCGCGTTCAGGTCAGCCATCTCCATCGGCATCTCCTGCCCGGTACGCAGGTAGTCAATGAACTGCTCAATGATGGCATTACACTCTTCGATATCCTTGTTGATGGACTCGGCGAGATAACCGTCCTCTTCGCCCATCATCTCCGTCGCCAGTCGGATACGCGTGAGTGGCGTACGCAGATCATGGCTGACGCCCGCCATCAGCAGCGTACGGTCATCCGCCAGCTGTTTGACGCCAGCCGCCATATGATTAAACGCGCGCGTCACCGAACGCACCTCCGATGCGCCATATTCACGCAGCGGCGGCGGAATGATCCCTTTACCGACCTGGAGCGCAGCGTGTTCCAGGTCGACCAGCGGTCGGTTCTGTATGCGGATAAACAGCCACGCGCCGCCTATCGCTAACAGCATGATGGCAAGGGTGTAGCGGAACAGCGGCGAGAAGTCGCCCTGGTGGATTTCGGTCAGCGGAACGCGCACCCAGATATTGGGCGACAGCCAGGTTTTCAGCCAGACAACCGGCGAGCTTTTGTTGACCTCAACACGCACCTCCGTCGGGCCACCCAGCTGCTGCGCCATCTGCTGGCTGAGGAATTCATAGTGCTGTGCCCAGCGCAGACCCGCGTCTTCCGCCGCTTCATTCGAGTAGAGCGAAATGCCCAGTTCACGGTAGATTTCACGGCGAAACGCCGGAGGAACCACTAACTGCGTGCCGTCCTCCAGCTGCAGTTTATCGGTCATCAGCATACGTACTTCGTACGCCAGGACCTTATTAAACTGCTGAAGGCTCGGCAGGATCGCAAAGTTCAGCACCACCAGGTAGGTTGTCACCAGGCTGACAAACAGCAAGGTGACAATCAAAAGCAGGGTACGGGCAAACGAGCTTCGCGGTGAGAAGCGCATTCGCCTCATGCTTTAGCGCCGTCCGGGACGAACACGTAGCCCAGACCCCACACGGTCTGAATATAACGAGGATGCGCCGGATCTTCTTCCACCATGCGGCGCAGACGAGAGATCTGCACGTCGATGGAACGTTCCATTGCCGAGTATTCACGGCCGCGCGCCAGGTTCATCAGCTTGTCACGGGAGAGCGGCTCACGCGGGTGGCTGACCAGCGCTTTCAGTACCGCGAACTCACCGCTGGTGAGCGGCATTGGCTCGTCTTCACGGAACATCTCACGCGTACCGAGGTTCAGCTTGAACTTCCCGAACGCAATCACCGCTTCTTCCTGCGACGGTGCGCCTGGCAGTTCGTTCGCCTGACGGCGCAGCACGGCACGAATACGCGCCAGCAGTTCACGCGGGTTAAACGGTTTAGGAATGTAGTCGTCAGCGCCAATTTCGAGGCCCACGATACGGTCAACCTCTTCCCCTTTCGCCGTCACCATAATGATTGGCATGGGGTTGCTCTGGCTGCGCAGGCGGCGGCAGATAGAGAGCCCGTCTTCGCCCGGCAGCATCAGGTCGAGGACCATCAGATGGAAGGATTCACGGGTCAGCAGGCGGTCCATCTGCTCAGCGTTCGCGACGCTACGAACCTGGAAGCCCTGCTCGGTCAGATAACGTTCCAGCAGCGCACGCAGGCGCATGTCGTCATCTACGACCAGAATTTTGTAGTTCTCTTGCATTGTGTGTACTCCCAAAGGTTCGGATAGTCTAATAACAGCGTATTCTAAAAAAGTGCACGGGTTCGACCAGCGAATTCTGGTATAAATTCTAGTCGAAATTGTTACAAAGCATATTTAACAGCAGCTTATCTGCACAATTCATCACATAAATGATTATTAACGCTGTCTGATAGACTACGTGATACGTAATGTGCGCAATGTTTGCAATGAAGTCGAGTCTGAAGGTCACAGTATGAAAACGCCCCTGATCACCCGCGAAGGGTACGAAAAACTCAAAAAAGAGATGGATTACCTGTGGCGCGAAGAGCGTCCGGAAGTGACCAAAAAAGTTACCTGGGCGGCAAGCCTGGGCGACCGCAGCGAAAATGCTGACTACCAGTACAACAAAAAGCGGCTGCGTGAGATCGACCGTCGGGTACGCTATCTGACCAAATGTCTCGAGAATCTTAAAATTGTCGATTATTCACCGCAGCAGGAGGGCAAAGTCTTCTTCGGCGCGTGGGTAGAGATCGAGAATGATGATGGCAATACCCTGCGCTTTCGCATTGTCGGGTACGACGAAATTTTTGGCCGTAAGGATTACATCTCCATCGACTCGCCGATGGCCCGCGCGCTGCTGAAAAAGGAGGTGGGTGATTTAGCCGTCGTCCAGACGCCTGCCGGAGAAGCGAGCTGGTACGTCAATGAGATCACCTACGTAAAATAGTCCGAGAGCGCCCTCCACGGCTGGCATTTTACCGTGTCAGCCCGTATAACTATCCCCTGATTTTTGACCCACAAGATGATAAAGCCATGATGAAAGATTCGCTCTGCCGCATTATTGCGGGTGAACTTCAGGCCAGAGCCGAACAGGTAGAAGCTGCCGTTCGCCTGCTTGATGAAGGGAACACCGTGCCGTTTATTGCACGTTATCGTAAGGAAGTCACCGGCGGTCTGGATGACACGCAGCTGCGTAACCTGGAGACCCGTCTGGGCTACCTCCGTGAACTGGAAGACCGCCGTCAGGCAATCCTCAAATCCATCGGCGAACAGGGCAAACTGACCAGCGATCTGGAAAAGGCCATTAACGGCACCCTGAGCAAAACTGAACTCGAAGACCTCTATCTGCCCTACAAACCGAAGCGCCGTACGCGCGGGCAGATTGCAATTGAAGCAGGTCTGGAGCCGCTGGCCGAGCTGCTGTGGAACGAACCGTCACACGACCCGGAAACCGAAGCGGCCAAATTTATCGACGCTGACAAAGGCGTGGCAGACGCCAAAGCGGCCCTTGATGGCGCACGCTACATTCTGATGGAGCGCTTCTCCGAGGATGCCGCCCTGCTCTCCCGTGTGCGTGATTATCTGTGGAAGAACGCCCACATCGTCTCTACCGTCGTGGCAGGCAAAGAAGAGGAAGGCGCGAAATTCCGCGACTACTTCGATCACCACGAACCGATTTCAACCGTGCCTTCTCACCGTGCGCTGGCCATGTTCCGCGGCCGTAATGAAGGCGTGCTGCAGCTCTCTCTCAACGCCGACCCGCAGTTTGATGAGCCGCCAAAAGAGAGCCACTGCGAGCAGATCATCACCGATCACCTCGGCCTGCGCCTGAATAACGCCCCGGCAGACAACTGGCGTAAAGGCGTGGTGAGCTGGACATGGCGCATTAAGGTGCTGATGCACCTCGAAACCGAACTGATGGGCACCGTGCGCGAGCGTGCGGAAGACGAAGCAATCAACGTCTTTGCCCGTAACCTGCATGATCTGCTGATGGCCGCACCTGCTGGCCTGCGTGCGACCATGGGTCTCGATCCGGGTCTGCGTACCGGCGTAAAAGTGGCGGTGGTTGACGGTACCGGCAAGCTGGTGGCAACCGACACCATTTACCCGCATACCGGTCAGGCGGCGAAGGCTGCTGTAGTGGTGGCCGCACTGTGCGAGAAATATAACGTTGAGCTGGTGGCTATCGGCAACGGTACGGCCTCCCGCGAAACCGAACGTTTCTACCTCGACGTGCAGAAACAGTTCCCGAAAGTGACGGCGCAGAAAGTGATCGTCAGCGAGGCCGGGGCGTCCGTCTATTCTGCGTCAGAGCTGGCGGCCCAGGAGTTCCCGGACCTAGACGTCTCCCTGCGCGGTGCGGTCTCTATCGCCCGTCGTCTGCAGGATCCGCTGGCGGAACTGGTGAAGATCGACCCGAAATCCATCGGTGTGGGCCAGTATCAGCACGACGTGAGCCAGACGCAGCTGGCGCGTAAGCTGGATGCGGTGGTGGAAGATTGCGTAAACGCCGTGGGCGTGGACCTGAACACCGCCTCCGTTCCTCTGCTGACCCGCGTGGCAGGCTTAACCCGCATGATGGCGCAGAACATCGTTGCCTGGCGTGATGAGAACGGTCAGTTCCAGAACCGCCAGCAGTTGCTGAAGGTAAGCCGTCTGGGGCCGAAAGCGTTTGAGCAGTGTGCGGGCTTCCTGCGCATCAACCACGGCGATAACCCGCTGGATGCGTCAACCGTTCACCCGGAAGCCTACCCGGTGGTTGAGCGCATTCTGGCAGCGACTCAGCAGGCACTCAAAGACCTGATGGGCGACAGCAACGCGCTGCGCAACCTGAAAGCGGTCGATTTCACCGACGAGCAGTTCGGCGTGCCGACCGTGACCGACATCATCAAAGAGCTGGAAAAACCGGGCCGCGATCCGCGTCCTGAGTTCAAAACCGCGACCTTTGCCGACGGCATCGAGACCATGAACGACCTGCTGCCGGGCATGGTGCTGGAAGGCGCCGTCACCAACGTCACTAACTTTGGCGCTTTTGTCGATATCGGCGTGCATCAGGATGGCCTGGTGCATATCTCATCGCTCGCCGATAAGTTCGTTGAAGATCCACATACGGTGGTCAAAGCGGGCGATATCGTGAAGGTGAAAGTGCTGGAAGTGGACCTGCAGCGCAAGCGAATCGCCCTGACCATGCGTCTGGACGAGCAGCCAGGTGAAACCAACGCGCGCCGCGGCAGTAACGGCGGTGGCCGTGAGCAGCAACGCCCTGCCGCTAAAGGCGCGAAGCCGCGCGGGCGTGATGCGCAGCCAGCGGGTAACAGCGCAATGATGGATGCGCTGGCGGCCGCGATGGGTAAGAAACGCTAAGGTTGTAAATGCCCCTCACCCTAACCCTCTCCCCAAAGGGGAGAGGGAACTTGAACACCCTCTCCCTTGGGGCTGAGGGTTCCCCAGAAAAATGAAAAGCACGATGAAGTGTGATCTACTGGTTGCGCTAACAAATCAGAAGAGACCTCATCGTGCCTTTACAGACAGTCTGCCAGAAATTTTTCTCCGCGTCTTTACCGGACGTTCACAGCTTCCGGATTAATGTCCTTGTTTCCATGGCCGTTGCCCTCACGCACGGTGCGGATCTGACCCTGACCAGCCTTGGTCGCACTCTTCCCGGCAGGGCGCACGTCAAAAATAAAATTAAACGTGTTGACCGTGCCCTGGGTAATACCGCCCTTCACCGGGATATTCCCCGTATTCAGCATCTGCTCACACATACCATCACCTCCCTGATGCCCTTCTGTGTGATTGCTGTCGACTGGACAGGCTGGCATGACAGGAACTGGTATCTTCTGCGGGCAAGCCTGGTCTGTAATGGTCGCTCACTGCCGCTTATGAGTGAGGTTGTCCCCGCAGAGCTGGCGCAGAACAGCGATGTACAGTGCCGCTTCCTTGACCGCCTGCATGATGCCATCCCGAAAGATAAAGCCGTCACCATCATTACGGATGCAGGCTTCCGGACAGACTGGTTCCGGCATGTCAGCCAGCTGGGCTGGAGCTTCACCGGCAGGGTCAGGGGCTGCATCAGCTTCCGGCTGGACGGAGATAAAAAGTGGATGAAAATCAGTGAGCTTGAGGCTACCGGACAACCGGTCTGCGTGGGTTACGGTGTCCTGTCCCGTAAACCACGAACGCCCTGTTACGGCCGGTTCTATCTGCATAAGCGCCCTGACGCAGGGCGTCAGGGAAAAGGGGGGATGCCGAAAACACAGCGGGAACACCGCAGTAGCGCGCGGGAGCCCTGGCTGCTGTTCAGTAATGCAGAGGGACTGGAGCCGCACCAGATAATGGCCCTGTACAGCCGCAGAATGCAGATAGAACAAAACTTCCGGGACGACAAAAGTCCACGCTTCGGGTTCGGTCTGAGGCTGAGCCGGAGTCAGGGAAAAGGGCGACTGGAAGTGCTGAATATGGTCGCGGCAATGGCAAGCCTGGTGATGTGGCTGGCAGGTTACAGGGCAGAAAGGCAGTGTTTACACTGGCACTATCAGGCAAGCAGCATCAGGCACAGACGGGTTCTGTCATACCTGAGTCTGGCAGAAGAAGTCATCCGGCATGAGCCCGGGAAAGTGAGACGGCTGAATATAGTTAACGAGATGAAAAAGCTGGGAAAAGAGTACAGTAATATGGTCATGGTGGCATGACCATATTACTGGGGATCCCTCAGCCCTTGGGGAGAGGGCCGGGGTGAGGGGACAAATTATATCGCAAGAGATGAAACCGATTGCATATCCATATTTAAACCACCATTTATCACCCCGTTAACAAATAATCCCCTTTTCGTTTTCCCGTCATTTCAGCAAATATTGAGCAAGGTCAAACAGGCCGTAAATTAATACGCTTAACAACATTCCGTCACAGTTTTCATATTGCTGATAAAAACTATTCTCATTATCATCCCATAGTAGATAATTTAACCTTCCGTGGAATCAGGCATTATGCAATTCACTCCAGACAGTGCATGGAAAATTACCGGTTTTACCCGCGAAATTAGCCCGGCCTATCGGCAAAAGCTACTGTCGCTGGGCATGCTCCCCGGCTCGTCATTCCAGGTGGTGCGCGTGGCCCCGTTAGGTGATCCCGTTCATATCGAAACCCGGCGCGTGAATCTGGTACTGCGTAAAAAAGACCTCGCATTAATTGAAGTCGAAGCCTTATCCCAATAACAAGCCAGCGGTTTCAGTGAGTCGAAAACAATGAAAAAATTAACTATTGGCTTAATTGGCAATCCTAATTCCGGCAAGACAACGTTATTTAACCAGCTCACCGGTGCACGCCAGCGTGTGGGTAACTGGGCGGGCGTAACGGTTGAACGTAAAGAAGGCCAGTTCACCACGACAGACAATCAGGTCACCCTGGTGGATCTGCCCGGCACCTACTCCTTAACCACCATTTCGTCACAAACCTCGCTCGATGAGCAGATTGCCTGTCACTATATTCTGAGTGGCGATGCGGACCTGTTAATCAACGTGGTCGATGCATCTAACCTGGAGCGTAACCTCTATCTGACGCTGCAGTTGCTTGAGCTGGGGATCCCCTGCATTGTGGCGCTCAACATGCTCGACATCGCAGAGAAACAAAAGCTGCGTATCGACGTCGACGCCCTCTCCGCGCGTCTGGGCTGCCCGGTAGTGCCGCTGGTTTCTACCCGTGCCCGCGGAATTGACGCACTGAAGCTGGCCATTGACCGCCACGCGGGCAACGCCGACGTTGAGCTGGTGCACTATGCGCAACCGCTTCTGCGCGAAGCCGGTCTGCTGGCGCAGGAGATGGACAACAGCATGCCCGCCAGACAGCGCCTGTGGCTCGGCCTGCAGATGCTGGAAGGCGATATCTACAGCCGCGCCTATGCGGGCCATGCCGCAGACAAACTGGACGTGGCGCTGGCGCGTCTGAGCGATGAGCTCGATGACCCGGCCCTGCACATCGCCGACGCGCGCTATCAGGCCATCGCCGCCATTTGCGACGTGGTCAGTAATGCCCTGACGGCTGAGCCAAGCCGCTTTACGGCCGCCGTGGACAAGATTGTGCTTAACCGCTTCCTCGGTTTGCCGATCTTTTTACTGGTCATGTACCTGATGTTCCTGCTCGCCATTAACATCGGTGGCGCGCTACAGCCTATTTTCGATGCTGGTTCTGTGGCGATATTTGTCCACGGTATTCAGTGGCTGGGCTACACCCTGCACTTCCCGGAATGGCTGACCATTTTCCTCGCCCAGGGGATCGGTGGTGGTATCAACACCGTTCTGCCGCTGGTACCGCAAATCGGCATGATGTACCTGTTCCTCTCGTTCCTTGAGGACTCCGGTTACATGGCGCGTGCGGCTTTCGTGATGGATCGTCTGATGCAGGCCCTGGGTCTGCCGGGTAAATCCTTCGTCCCGCTGATTGTCGGCTTCGGCTGTAACGTGCCGTCGGTAATGGGTGCGCGCACGCTTGATGCCCCCCGCGAACGTCTGATGACCATCATGATGGCGCCATTTATGTCCTGCGGGGCGCGACTGGCTATCTTTGCGGTCTTTGCCGCGGCCTTCTTTGGTCAGGAAGGGGCACTGGCGGTCTTCTCGCTGTATGTGCTGGGCATCGTGATGGCGATCCTGACCGGGCTCATGCTTAAACACACCATCATGCGCGGGGAAGCGTCGCCGTTTGTGATGGAACTGCCGGTGTATCACGTGCCGCATCTGAAAAGCCTGGCGATCCAGACCTGGCAGCGCCTGAAAGGTTTTGTGCTGCGCGCCGGTAAAATGATTGTCATCGTCAGCATCTTCCTGAGCGCGCTGAACAGTTTCACCCTGAGCGGGCAGGCGGCGGATAACATCAACGACTCCGCCCTCGCCTCCGTGAGCCGCATCATTACCCCGGTGTTTAAACCGATTGGCGTGCATGAAGACAACTGGCAGGCGACCGTTGGCCTGTTCACCGGCGCGATGGCAAAAGAGGTGGTGGTCGGCACCCTGAACACGCTTTACACCGCTGAGAATATCCAGCAAGAAGAGTTTAACCCGGCGGCGTTCCACCTCGGTGATGAACTGCTCGGCGCGGTGGAAGAGACCTGGCAGAGCCTGAAAGACACTTTCAGCCTGAGCGTACTGGCGAACCCGATTGAAGCCAGCAAAGGCGACGGCGAAATGGCCACCGGTGCCATGGGCGTGATGAGCGAGAAATTTGGCAGCGCGTCAGCAGCCTACAGCTACCTCATCTTTGTCCTGCTCTATATTCCGTGCATCTCGGTGATGGGGGCGATAGCCCGTGAGTCCAGCCGCGGCTGGATGGGGTTCTCCATCCTGTGGGGCTTAAACATCGCCTACTCGCTGGCGACGCTCTTTTACCAGACCGTTAACTTCAGCCAGCATCCGCGCTACAGCCTGGTCTGCATCCTGGCGGTTGTGCTGTTTAACGTGCTCGTTCTCGGTCTGCTACGCCGGGCACGCAGCCGCGTCGATATCAACCTGCTGGCAAACCGTAAAACCGCCGCGACCTGCTGCAACAGCCCGGCGGGCGACTGTCACTAGGGGGAGCCATGGCATCGTTGATTCAGGTTCGTGATTTACTGGCGTTGCAGGGGCGTATGGAGGCAAAACAGCTGAGCCTCAGCCTGCATACGCCGCAGCCGATGATCGATGCCATGCTGGAAAGACTGGAAGCGATGGGGAAAGCCATACGTATTCAGGAAGAGCCGGACGGTTGTCTGTCCGGCAGTTGTAAACATTGCCCGGAAGGGAAAGCCTGTCTCAGGGAGTGGTGGGCACTTCGTGACTGAAGGCGATCAACGCTGAACAAAACTCGGCAGGATGCGAGATAAACGGCGCATGGGCCGCTTTGGCGATTGTCAGCGATTGACTCTCTGGCCACAGTTCATCCAGCAGTGGCACCACTTTGCGTGGAACCAGCCCATCCAGATAACCATAAATGCGCAGGTGCGGCACCGCCAGCGCGGTCAGTGGCTCACGCAGGTCGACCGTTTTCAGTAATTCGAGTCCCCCGTTCAGTACCTCCACATCCGGCATCGGCAGCGACAGCACGGTCTGCTTCAGCAGACGAGCATCCTTACGGGCGCTCTCTGTCCCCATCGTCTGCAGGGCCAGGAAGCGTTCTACCGTTCGCTGGTAATCTTCGCTCAACTGCCGCTGGAAGTTGCTCAGTACGTCCGGCTTAATACCCGGCCACTCCTCCTGCGCACTGAAGTTCGGCGACGAGGCCACCGTTACCAGCGCCTGCACGCGTTCAGGATTCGTTAATGCAACCTCACTTGCCACCAGCCCGCCCAGACTCCAGCCGAGCCAGATAGCCTGTTGCGGTGCGGCGGCCAGAACCTGCTGCGCCATTTCGTCAAGCGACATCGCCCCATAGCCGCGGCTGCGGCCAAAACCGGGTAAATCCACCAGATGCAGCGTGAAATGCGAGGCAAGTTCCTCATTTACGCAATGCCATACTTCCGCATTCAGTCCCCATCCGTGCAGCAGCACAAGATGGCGATTTCCCGTCCCTACGGTCTGCCACCACAGCGTCTTCATCAGTTACTGTTCTCTTTTTTACATGGAGGTTGTCTATGCTAACAGTGCCCGGCTTGTGCTGGCTATGTCGAATGCCACTTGCGCTGAGCGCGTGGGGAGTCTGTTCCGTCTGCACGCGTTCGCTGGCAAGCCGCATCACGACCTGCCCGCAGTGCGGTTTACCGGCGTACAGTCCACAGTTTCCCTGCGGTCGCTGCCTGAAAAAGCCACCACCGTGGAGCGCCCTGGTGGCGATCGATGATTACGTTCCACCGTTAAGCAGGCTTATCCACGCGCTGAAGTTTTCCGGCCAGATTGCGCTGGCTCGCCCTCTCGCCCGCCTGTTATTGCTGGCGGTGTTGCAGGCACGGCGCACGCGCGCGCTGCCGAAAGTGGATATGGTGCTGAATGTGCCCTTATACCGGCGCCGTCACTGGCGACGCGGCTACAACCAGAGCGACCTGCTCTGTCGCCCGCTCGCCCGGTGGCTCGGCTGTCAGTACCCAGCCGCTGCGCTGACGCGCCGCCATGCCACTGCCATTCAGCATCAGCTGAGCGCCCGGCTTCGCAAAAGGAACCTCAAAAACGCCTTTCGCCTTGAATTCGCCGTCAAAGGGCTCCATATCGCGATTGTGGATGATGTCGTCACCACAGGCAGTACCGTTGCTGAACTTTCCCGACTGCTTTTGCAAAGCGGCGCCGCGTCGGTTCAGGTATGGTGTCTGTGCCGTACCTTGTAGCCCTTCTCCAATGGGCGTATGATTATACCCAGGTAATTTAGTCAACTATTAGGCCAAAGCTATGATCCGTATTTCCGATTCTGCACAAGCGCACTTTGCCAAACTGCTGGCAAATCAGGAAGAAGGGACGCAGATCCGCGTGTTTGTGATCAATCCAGGCACTCCGAATGCAGAATGTGGTGTCTCCTATTGTCCGCCAGACGCGGTGGAAGCAACTGACACTGCCCTTAAATTTGACCAGCTCACGGCATATGTTGATGAGCTGAGCGCGCCGTATCTTGAAGATGCGGAGATCGACTTCGTCACCGACCAGCTGGGCTCGCAGCTGACGCTGAAAGCGCCAAACGCCAAAATGCGTAAAGTATCTGACGATGCCCCGCTGATGGAGCGCGTAGAGTATCTGCTGCAATCCCAGATCAACCCGCAGCTGGCCGGTCACGGTGGTCGCGTTTCCCTGATGGAAATCACCGACGAAGGCTACGCAATTTTGCAGTTTGGCGGCGGCTGTAACGGTTGCTCCATGGTCGATGTGACCCTGAAAGAAGGGATCGAGAAGCAGCTGCTGAACGAGTTCCCGGAACTGAAAGGCGTGCGTGACCTGACCGAACACCAGCGCGGCGAGCACTCTTACTACTGATTCATTGCCCGTCTGTATTGCCCGGTGGCGCTGCGCTTACCGGGCCTACAAAAATAGTGCGGTCTGATGCCCTCACCCCGCCCTCTCCCACGGGAGAGGGTGAAAACATTAAAAACGGTAACCTTGCGGTTACCGTTTTGCGTTTACCTCCATATGTTGACCTGCGTCTCATAATTTAAATTTTGCCCTCCAGGGTGATTCTCAATCACGTCATGTTACCCGTATCATTCTCATGGGCACTAAACACACTCATAACAGCCGACTAAACTAAATAGTTTCCAAGGTATCAGTATTAGTGCCGTTAACCACTCTGTTCCCAGTTGGGACAACCGGAACGTGTCGTTGAAACAATGACGTTACCCATAACAATTCAAAGGCCAGGTAAATCATGCCATTAGTCATCGTTGCTATCGGTGTTGTGTTATTACTGCTCTTGATGATCCGTTTCAAAATGAACGGGTTTATCGCTCTGGTTCTGGTGGCACTTGCAGTCGGTCTGATGCAAGGGATGCCGCTGGTCAAAGTTATTAGCTCCATTAAAGCGGGTGTCGGCGGCACGCTCGGCAGCCTGGCGTTGATCATGGGCTTTGGCGCCATGCTCGGCAAAATGCTGGCGGACTGCGGTGGCGCACAGCGTATCGCCACCACGCTTATCGACAAATTTGGTAAGAAGAACATCCAGTGGGCAGTTGTGTTAACCGGTTTTACCGTCGGTTTCGCACTGTTCTATGAAGTGGGCTTCGTGCTGATGCTGCCGCTGGTCTTCACCATTGCGGCGGCGGCGAGCATTCCGCTGCTGTATGTCGGTGTGCCAATGGCAGCAGCGCTGTCCGTGACGCACGGCTTCCTGCCACCGCACCCGGGCCCAACCGCTATCGCCACCATTTTCCACGCCGATATGGGTAAAACCCTGCTGTTCGGTACGATTCTGGCCATCCCAACCGTGATTCTGGCAGGCCCTGTTTATGCCCGCTTCCTGAAAGGCATTGATAAGCCGATTCCGGAAGGTCTGTACAGCGCGAAAACCTTCACCGAAGAAGAAATGCCTGGCTTTGGCGTCAGCGTCTGGACCTCTCTGGTCCCGGTGATCCTGATGGCGATGCGCGCCGTGGCAGAGATGGTTCTGCCGAAAGGTCACGCGTTCCTGTCCGTTGCTGAGTTCCTCGGCGACCCGGTGATGGCCACGCTGATTGCGGTGTTGATCGCGATGTTCACCTTCGGCCTGAACCGCGGTCGTTCCATGGATCAGATCAACGACACGCTGACCTCTTCCATCAAAATCATTGCCATGATGCTGTTGATCATCGGCGGTGGCGGTGCGTTCAAGCAGGTTCTGGTCGATAGCGGTGTGGATAAATACATCGCGGCCATGATGCATGAAACCAACGTGTCGCCGCTTCTGATGGCCTGGTCTATCGCCGCAGTTCTGCGTATCGCGCTGGGTTCTGCAACCGTTGCGGCAATCACCGCGGGCGGTATCGTTGCGCCACTGATTGCCACCACGGGCGTCAGCCCTGAGCTGATGGTTATTGCCGTCGGTTCCGGTAGCGTGATTTTCTCACACGTGAACGACCCGGGCTTCTGGCTGTTCAAGGAGTACTTCAACCTGACTATCGGTGAAACCATCAAGTCCTGGTCCGCGCTGGAAACCATTATTTCGGTGTGCGGTCTGGTCGGGGTGCTGCTGTTGAATATGGTGGTCTGATGCCATAAGTCGGGTGGCGGCTTCGCCTTACCCGACCTACTCGCTCCATGTAGGCCCGGTAAGCGTAGCGCCACCGGGCAATAAAAAACCCGCCAGTGGCGGGTTTTTTTATCACTTCTTCGCGACTGCTTTTCGCCGCTTGTCCAAATCCTTAATCAGCCTGTTCACCCCGTCATCAGCAAACATCGTCTCAAGCGTGGTGGATAACTTGCGGCGCCAGTTCTTGTACTGATAGCTGGTGCCCGGGATGTTCACCGGCTCCGCCATATCAATCCAGTCTTCCGGCTGCAGGCCCAGCAGGGCGCTGTTGCTGTCGGCAATGTAGCGCTGCAATCCGCGGTTGAGCGTCGGCGTCATCGACATCAGCGACGCTTTATGCCCGGCGCGTTTCGGCAGACAGCCGTGCTTATGCAGTGCATCCAGCAGACCCTGCTTCGCCAGCTCGCGATCCTGATACAGGCCGCGAAGGACATCTTCATCCGGATAGAGACCCAGGGTTTTACCGAGCGTCAGATCGCCGCTTTCCCAATAGCCACGAAGCGTAGGAAGGTCATGCGTCGTCGCGACTGCCATTGACTGTTCAGGGTACGCTTGCGGCGCGCGGAAGGTTTTCTCATGGTCGTTTTCAAAATAGAGCACTTTATAGGAGTAAACGCCGCTGTCGCGAAGCTTACTGACGATTTCTACCGGCACGGTACCGAGATCTTCGCCGATCACCATGCACTGATGGCGCTTGCTTTCCAGCGCCAGGATCGACAGCAGATCGTCAACCGGATACTGAACATACGCCCCGTGATCGGCCGTCTCACCGTAGGGGATCCACCACAGGCGCAGCACCGACATCACGTGGTCGATACGCAGCGCGCCGCAGTTCTGCATGTTGGCGCGCAGCAGGTCGATAAACGGCTCGTAGGCACGCGCCGCCATTACGTGCGGATCCATCGGCGGCAGGCCCCAGTTCTGGCCGAGCGGGCCCAGAATATCCGGTGGTGCGCCTACGGAGGCCTTCAGGCAGTACAGCTCACGGTCACACCAGGTTTCCGCCCCGCCTTCTGCCACGCCAACGGCCAGGTCGCGATACAGACCGATCGGCATCTTATAGCCCTGGCTCACCTGCCAGCAGTCGGCAAACTGGCTGTACGCCAGCCACTGCAGCCACAGGTAGAAGTCCACTTCATCGGCGTATTTTTTACAGAACGCTTTGACTTCAGGCGTGTCGACGGATTGATACGCCTCTGGCCAGACCGGCCAGCCCCAGCGCATTTCGTCCTCTTTCACCTGATACGCATGCAGCGCATCGAACGCCGCCTGCCAGTAGAGGCTCTCGCCCTCCTGCGCCACAAACTGACGGAAGGCGGCCATCTCCTCGTCATCACGCTGAGAAAAGCCTTTCCACGCCAGACGCAGGGCAGCCATCTTCAGCGCCGTCACGGTGGAATAGTCCACCCAGTCTGCTTCGCGCGCCTGCTTCAGCGCCTGCTGAGTGGTGCTAAGTGCCCACCACGCCTGCGCTTCCGGGCTGTTTTTGAAATCGTCTAACGCATTCACGTCGATGTAAATCACGTTCAGCCAGCGACGGGACGACGGGCTGTACGGGCTGGCACTCTCCGGGTTAGCCGGATAGAGGGCGTGGATCGGGTTGAGGCCGATAAACGCGCCGCCGCGCTCCCCCACCGATGCCAGCATCTTTTTCAGGTCACCAAAATCGCCGATGCCCCAGTTGCTGTCAGAGCGCAGGGTGTAGAGTTGCACGCAGGCACCCCACAGCTTTTTGCCTTCGAGCAACGCCTGCGGCTCATAACAACGTTTTGGCGCCACGATCAACCGGCAGTGAAAGCGCAGCTCGTCCTGGGTGAGCGTTAGGGTGTGGTAACCCTCCGGCAGCTTCGCCGGAAGGGTGAGTGCTTTGCCGCCGGTGGCGTGACCTTTGTGCTGATGTCCCTCTTCGGTGGTCAGCAGCCAGGTAAACTCGCCGCGTCCTTCCACCGCCAGCGACATCTTTTTGCCCGCGGTGAAGACTTTAACGTTCGGTACCGGCGTGGCCGACGCTTTCGCGTCGGTTTTGTGCATGGCATCCAGCAAACGTCTTTTGGTGTCGGCGCCAATAGACTGTGGTTTGCCGTGAGCATTAATGTAACTGAGGCTGATCCCCGCCGCCTGCGCGGCACTGTCCAGACGTTTACTCTCCATCGCGCTTCCTTAGCGTTTTGCCTGCCAGATACGAGTCTGATAATCCCGGATTGAACGGTCAGAGCTGAACATTCCGCAGCGGGCGGTGTTCAGAATGCACGCCTGGGTCCACGCTTCCTGGTCACGGTACAACACGTCGACCTGTTTTTGCGCTTCCACGTAGGCCGTGAAGTCCGCCATCACCAGATACGGGTCGCCGCCGTGTTTGTCCATGCTGTGCAGCATCTGGTCAAACGTGTGCTTATCGCCATCGCTGTATTTACCGCTT
The DNA here is from genome assembly GCF_050031595.1 of Enterobacter cloacae complex sp. 309I3. Classification (NCBI taxonomy): domain Bacteria; kingdom Pseudomonadati; phylum Pseudomonadota; class Gammaproteobacteria; order Enterobacterales; family Enterobacteriaceae; genus Enterobacter; species Enterobacter cloacae complex sp. 309I3. Next base: position 4,574,203 of record NZ_JBLGWI010000001.1, read on the forward strand.
TCCAGCTCTTTCAGCACCGCATCCAGCACTTTGTCCTTCTTACGCCATTTCACCGGATCGTAGCCTTTGGCCTTGAGGGCTTTCACCTCTTCAACCGTATGACCAAAGATAAAGATGTTCTCTTTTCCGACCTTCTCGGCAATCTCTACGTTCGCACCGTCTAGCGTACCAACAGTCAGCGCGCCGTTCAGCGCCAGCTTCATGTTGCCGGTACCAGACGCTTCTTTACCCGCGGTCGAGATCTGCTCGGAGATATCCGCCGCCGGGATCAGCATCTCTGCGGCAGAGACGCAGTAGTCCGGCAAGAACACCACTTTCAGCTTGTCGCCCACTTTCGGATCGTTGTTGATAGCCTCCGCCACTTTATTGATGGCGAGGATAATGTTTTTCGCCAGGTAGTAGCCCGGTGCCGCTTTCGCGCCGAACAGGAACACGCGCGGCACGCGGTCAGCCTGCGGGTTCTCGCGGATCTCTTTGTACAGCGCGAGGATATGCAGCAGGTTCAGGTGCTGACGTTTATATTCGTGCAGACGCTTAATCTGGATGTCGAAAATGGCGTTCGGGTTAATCTCGATCCCGGTACGCGCTTTCACAAACGCCGCCAGACGCACTTTGTTATCCCGCTTGATGGCGCGGTATTGTTCGCGGAATTTCGCGTCGTCCGCGTATTTTTCCAGGTTGATCAGCTGGTCCAGATCGTTGGCCCACTCTTTCTTCAGCGTTTTGTCCAGCAGACCGGCCAGCAGCGGGTTGCACTGTTTGATCCAGCGACGCGGCGTGATGCCGTTGGTCACGTTATGGAATTTGGTCGGCCACAGCTGGTGATATTCCGGGAACAGGTCTTTCACCACCAGATCCGAGTGCAGCGCCGCCACACCGTTCACCGCAAAGCCGCTCACCACGCACATATTTGCCATGCGCACCTGTTTGTCATGCACCACGGCCAGCTTCGCCCAGACCGCTTTGTTGCCCGGCCAGGTTTTATCCACCAGCGTTTTAAACTGGTCGTTAATCTTGTTGATGATCTGCATATGGCGCGGCAGCAGCGTTTTCACCAGCTTCTCGTCCCAGCACTCCAGCGCTTCTGGCATCAGGGTGTGGTTGGTGTAAGCAAAGGTGCGGCTGGTGATCGCCCAGGCATCATCCCAGCTCAGCTGGTGCTCGTCGATCAGCACACGCAGCAGTTCAGGAATAGCGATGGTCGGGTGCGTGTCGTTAAGTTGAATCACTTCAAAGTCAGGCAGCTGTGCCAGCTTGCGGCCCGCCAGGTGGTGACGACGCAGAATATCCGCCACAGAGCAGGCGCACTGGAAGTACTGCTGCATCAGACGCAGTTTCTTGCCCGCCAGATGGTTGTCGTTCGGGTAGAGCACTTTGGTCAGCTTCTCGGCGTCGATGCCCTGCTGTTCGGCACGCAGGAAATCGCCGTCGTTAAATTTGGTCAGGTTAAACGGATGCGCATGCTTCGCCTGCCACAGACGCAACGGTTGCGCCACGCCGTTACGGTAACCGAGCACCGGCAGGTCCCAGGCTTCGCCGATAAACGTAAATGCCGGTTCCCAGAGGCCTTGTTTTGATACTTTACCGCCAATGTTCACCTGCACATCCAGCTGCGCGTTGTGGCGGAACCACGGGTAGGTGTTACGGTGCCAGTCGTCCGGCGCTTCCATCTGATGCCCGTCTGCAAATGACTGACGGAACAGACCGTATTGATAGTTCAGGCCGTAACCAATGGCCGACTGCCCAACCGTTGCCATCGAATCGAGGAAACAGGCCGCCAGACGTCCCAGACCACCGTTGCCCAGCGCCGGGTCAATCTCTTCTTCCAGCAGGTCGGTCAGGTTAATGTCGTGTTCTTTCAGCACATCCCCAACCTCCTGATACCAGCCGAGGTTCAGCAGGTTGTTGCCGGTCAGACGACCGATCAGGAATTCCATCGAGATATAGTTGACGTGGCGCTGACCTTTTACCGGTTTTGCCAGAGGTTGAGCATCCAGCTGCTCTGCGAGCGCACCGCTCACCGCCTGCCACCACTGGTGAGGCGTCATCTCGTTAGCAGCATGAAGGCCAAAACGCTGCCACTGACGCGTCAGGGCAGCCTGGAATTGAGCTTTGTTGAAGGTAGGCTGTGACATAGGGGATCGGCATCCTTTAGAAAGAAAACACAAGTTGGCGCTAGTGTGCCTGGCTCATTTCTCCTCTTCCTCCTCCCGCAGGGGATTAGGCAGGGAGGAGTAGCGGGGATGAGCATAAAAGTGTGATCGAGGCCACTCTGAGAGCATAGTCGGAGTGTGTCAGGAAGATAAAAAGATAACCGGGAAGCGTGTCAGGAAAATGAAATGCAGTTTCGGGTGAAATTAAAACGCGCTGAAATGATTACTTACGTAGAATAATATTTCTGCAACCGGGTCAGAACGAAGAAGATTATTAATTTCACTAAACTTTACCCCGCGTTTATTAAATTTGACGTCACTATACCTTTCTGAAACCAGTTTCAGCGCAGCCGCAGCACAGCCATACAAGCCAGCATTGACGCGGCATCACAGCCCTTTCCAGAAAGTTCCATCATCTGTCTGAATGTTTTGTGACAGAGTGCAAATTCAGAGCCACCAAAACCAGACATAACTTGCAATAGTTCTCTTTCTGGCCGACCTTATATCTATTAATTACGAAGCGCAAAAAAAATAAATTCTCTCGTTCCCCACAGTGAAGTGAAACCTATGTTGATTCCGTCTAAATTAAGTCGCCCGGTTCGTCTTGACCATACAGTGGTCCGCGAGCGTCTGTTGGCTAAACTTTCCGGCGCGCATAATTTCCGACTGGCGCTGGTTACGAGCCCTGCAGGTTATGGAAAAACAACGCTCATTTCGCAATGGGCCGCAGGTAAAAGCGATCTTGGCTGGTACTCCCTTGATGAGGGCGATAACCAGCAAGAACGTTTTGCCAGCTATCTGATTGCCGCCATTCAGCAGGCCACCAACGGGCACTGCGTGGCCAGCGAAGTGATGGTGCAAAAGCGCCAGTACGCCAGCCTGTCCTCCCTGTTCTCTCAGCTGTTTATTGAACTGGCTGAGTGGCACCGCCCGCTTTACGTGGTCATTGATGATTATCATCTGATCACTAACCCGGTGATCCATGAGTCCATGCGCTTCTTCCTGCGCCATCAGCCGGAAAACCTGACCCTGGTGGTGCTGTCGCGTAACCTGCCGCAGCTGGGCATTGCCAATCTGCGCGTGCGCGATCAGCTGCTGGAAGTGGGTAGCCAACAGCTGGCCTTTACCCATCAGGAAGCCAAACAGTTCTTTGACTGCCGCCTGAACTCACCGATTGAGGCCGCTGAAAGCAGCCGCCTGTGCGATGATGTCGCCGGTTGGGCGACAGCGCTGCAGCTGATTGCCCTCTCCGCCCGGCAAAATAACAGCCCGACGCATCAGTCCGCGCGTCGCCTGGCGGGGATCAACGCCAGCCATCTTTCTGATTACCTGGTGGATGAGGTGCTGAACAGCGTCGATCCTTCGACCCGCCATTTCCTGCTGAAGAGCTCCCTGCTGCGTTCCATGAACGACGCGTTGATTGTGCGCGTCACCGGCTGCGAAAACGGTCAGCTGCAGCTTGAAGAGATTGAACGCCAGGGGTTGTTCCTGACGCGGATGGACGATCCCGGCGAATGGTTCAGCTATCACCCGCTGTTTGGCAGTTTCCTGCGCCAGCGTTGCCAGTGGGAGCTGGCGACTGAATTGCCGGACATCCACCGGGCTGCCGCTGAGAGCTGGATGGCGCAAGGCTTCCCGAGCGAGGCTATCCATCATGCGCTCGCCGCCGGTGATGCCAGCATGCTGCGCGATATCCTCCTCAACCACGCGTGGGGGTTGTTTAACCACAGCGAACTGACGCTGCTGGAAGAGTCGCTGAAAGCGTTGCCGTGGGAGAGCCTGCTGGAGAACCCGCGTCTGGTGCTGCTGCAGGCCTGGCTGATGCAGAGCCAGCACCGCTACAGCGAAGTGAATACCCTGCTGGCGCGTGCCGAGCAGGAGATGGAAAGCGATATGGATACCACCCTGCACGGCGAATTTAACGCCTTGCGGGCCCAGGTAGCAATCAACGATGGCGATCCGGAAGAAGCAGAGCGGCTGGCAATGGTCGCGCTGGATGAGCTGCCGCTGGCCAATTTCTACAGCCGCATTGTGGCGACGTCGGTACACGGCGAGGTACTGCACTGCAAGGGTGAGCTGACGCGCTCCCTGTCGCTGATGCAACAAACCGAACAGATGGCCCGCCGTCATGATGTCTGGCATTACGCGCTGTGGAGCCTGATCCAGCAAAGCGAAATTTTATTTGCTCAGGGGTTCCTGCAGGCGGCCTGGGAGAATCAGGAAAAAGCGTTCCAACTGATTCGCGAACAGCATCTTGAACAGCTGCCAATGCACGAGTTCCTGTTGCGTATTCGCGCCCAGCTTCTGTGGGCGTGGTCACGCCTGGATGAAGCAGAGAGCTGTGCCCGTCAGGGCGTAGAGGTGCTTTCCGGCTTCCAGCCGCAGCAGCAACTGCAGTGCCTGGCCCTGCTGGTGCAATGCTCGCTGGCGCGTGGGGATCTGGATAATGCCCGCAACCACCTGAACCGTCTGGAGAACCTGCTCGGCAATGGTCAGTATCACAGCGACTGGGTTTCGAACGCCGATAAGGTGCGGGTGATTTACTGGCAGATGACGGGTGATAAGAAATCCGCCGCCAACTGGCTGCGCCAGACGCCAAAACCTGAATTTGCAAATAACCACTTCCTGCAAAGTCAGTGGCGAAACATTGCCCGCGCGCAGATCCTGCTCGGTGAGTTTGAACCGGCTGAGATTGTGCTGGAAGAGCTGAACGAGAACGCCCGCAGCCTGCGTCTGATGAGCGATCTCAATCGTAACCTGCTGCTGCTTAACCAGCTCTACTGGCAGGCCGGGCGTAAAAATGATGCCCAGCGCGTACTGCTGGAGGCGTTGCAGCTGGCGAACCGTACCGGGTTTATCAGTCACTTTGTGATTGAGGGCGAAGTGATGGCTCAACAGCTGCGTCAGCTTATTCAGCTCAACACGCTGCCGGAGCTGGATCAGCACCGTGCCCAGCGCATCCTGCGCGAGATTAACCAGCACCATCGCCACAAGTTCGCCCACTTCGACGAGAACTTCGTTGAACGCCTGCTGAACCATCCGGAAGTGCCTGAACTTATTCGCACCAGCCCGCTGACGCAGCGCGAATGGCAGGTACTGGGGCTTATCTATTCAGGCTACAGCAATGAGCAGATTGCCGGTGAGCTGGCGGTGGCGGCAACCACCATCAAAACGCATATCCGCAATCTGTATCAGAAGCTGGGCGTGGCGCACCGTCAGGATGCGGTGCAGCATGCGCAGCAGTTGTTGAAGATGATGGGGTATGGGGTGTAGGTTTGTGCGGGCTGATGCCCTCACCGCGGCCCTCTCCCCGTGGGAGAGGGAGAATGGCTTCTCAACATAACTCTAACTGCACATTATTATCTTTAATCACCTGCATCACGCCCGCCGGTGGCATCACATCGGTATAAACCGCATTTACCATGCTGATGCTGCCCATGTTGACCATCGCGTTACGGCCAAATTTGGAGTGGTCCACCACCAGCATCACGTGACGTGAGTTTTCAATGATCGCGCGCTTGGTGCGCACCTCGTGATAATCAAACTCCAGCAGTGAGCCGTCGCTGTCGATGCCGCTGATCCCCAGAATGCCGAAGTCGAGACGGAACTGAGAGATAAAATCGAGCGTCGCTTCGCCAATGATGCCGCCGTCGCGGCTGCGCAGTTCGCCCCCGGCGAGGATGATGCGGAAATCATCTTTCTGCATCAGGGTATTGGCCACGTTCAGGTTGTTGGTCACGATGCGCAGGTTTTCGTGATCCAGCAGCGCATGGGCGACCGCTTCAGGCGTGGTGCCGATATCAATAAACAGCGTCGCCCCGTTGGGGATTTGGCTCGCCACTTTACGGGCAATGCGCTCTTTCTCTGCCGTCTGCGTGGCTTTGCGGTCATGCCACGAGGTGTTAACCGAACTGGACGGCAGCGCCGCCCCGCCGTGATGGCGCAAAATACGGTTTTGATCGGCAAGATCGTTCAGGTCGCGGCGGATGGTTTGTGGGCTGACGGCAAACTGTTCCACCAGCTCTTCGGTGCTGACGTATCCCTGTTTTTTTACCAGTTCGATAATGGCGTCATGACGTTGTGTTTGTTTCATGAAATATCCCTGGGAATTATGTTCGTTTTCGCGCATGGAGCGTGTCGGCAAACGCCATTGCCAGCCCGACGGCCAGCCCGGTGACGTGTGCACCATTGGCGATAGACATACCAAACAGATCAAACCATCCGGCAATTAGCCATATTAACGCAAAGGTTATCAATCCGCGCTGCAGATAGATGCCACTTTCGGGGTCGCGCTCGCCTCTGAGCCAGACATAGCCCATCAGGGCATACACCACGCCGGATAAACCACCGAACCACGGGCCGCTGAATTTATGCTGCACATAGCCGCTCAGCAGAGCGCTGATAAGGGTGATAACAATCAGCTTGCCGCTGCCCAGACGCTTCTCCACCGCGCCACCGAGATACCACCACCACAGCAGGTTAAAGAGAATATGCATCACCGAGAAGTGCATCAGCGCGTGGGTGAAATAGCGCCAGACGTCAAAATCGAGAGACGGGTCGTACGGCCACGCAAGCGCGATCATCACGCTCTGGTCGCCCACCACGTTCATAATGATGAAGACGATAATGCAGGCCGCCATCAGTAGCAGCGTAAACGGACCTGCGCGCTCGCGAATGGTGGCAAGGAAGGGGAAGCGCCGATAGTGCAGTCCGCTCCCCGTCTGCCCCGACTGCCAGCTCGCGGCGAGATAGCGAGGGTCGCCGGGATTCTCAAGAAAGCGGGCCAGTTCCGCATTCACGCGATCGGCCTGGCTTTCATCCGCCAGCCAGACATCGGTTTTCGTGTGCTGCTGAACGGTCAGGATGATGCCCTGGGTTGCCATATAGTCGACAAACGCCTGGGCGACGCGCGGATTGGTAAAAGAGGTGATCATCAACATGGGCGGCGGTCGCTTATTTCCACACAAAAGGGGACAGTATAGCGGGATCAGCGCTCAAAAGCGTATTCCACTTCTGCCGGGAAATGACGATGCCAGGCATCGAAACCGCCGTCGACGCTGTAGACCGCATCATAGCCCTGCTGAATAAGGTACTGCGCCGCACCTTTGCTGCTGTTGCCGTGATAGCACATCACCATCACCGGCGTATCGAAGTCGTTATCGCGCATAAACGCGCCCAGCGTATCGTTGGTGAGGTGGAACGCACCCGGGGTGTGGCCCATCGCAAAACTCTGCGGATCGCGGATATCCACCAGCACCGCCGTTCCCTGGTGCATCTTCTGGTGGGCTTCTTCTACGTTAATACATTCAAACTGATCCATGGTGTTCTCTTTCTGTTGTTCAGGTTGGGTGCGCTCTGATGCCCTCACCCCAGCCCTCTCCCACGGGGAGAGGGAGAAAAGTTAGTCGCACTATTTTACCCCGTAGTGTACGTCCTGGCGGCGGGTAAACGCCATTATGTTATCCATATCACTCTAAATTGTTTTTTTGATGTTACCAAAAGCTCGTTCCTTTGCTATTATGAGCGATATCGAACATTTCTGAGCTTTAACGAAAGTGCGTGAGGGTGTTATGGAAACCAAAGATCTGATTGTGATAGGCGGTGGCATCAACGGTGCCGGTATTGCGGCAGACGCCGCAGGACGCGGATTATCCGTACTGATGCTGGAAGCTAACGACCTCGCCTGCGCGACGTCGTCCGCCAGCTCCAAACTGATTCACGGTGGCCTGCGCTACCTGGAACACTATGAATTCCGTCTGGTCAGTGAAGCGCTGGCCGAACGTGAAGTGCTGCTGAAGATGGCACCGCACCTGGCCATCCCGATGCGCTTCCGCCTGCCCCATCGCCCGCATCTGCGTCCGGCGTGGATGATTCGAATCGGTCTGTTTATGTACGATCATCTGGGTAAACGCACCAGCCTGCCGGGTTCAAACGGTTTGCGTTTTGGCTCAGAATCGGTCCTTAAGCCTGAAATCGTGCGCGGTTTCGAATATTCCGACTGCTGGGTGGACGATGCGCGTCTGGTGCTGGCTAACGCACAGATGGTTGAGAAGAAAGGCGGCGAAGTGAAAACCCGCACCCGCGCCACCGCTGCGCGCCGTGAAAACGGCCTGTGGATCGTCGAAGCGGAAGACGTGGATACAGGCGAGAAGTTCAGCTGGAAAGCGCGCGGTCTGGTGAACGCCACCGGCCCATGGGTGAAACAGTTCTTCGACGAGGGGATGCATCTGCCATCTCCATACGGTATCCGCCTGATCAAAGGCAGCCACATTGTGGTTCCACGCGTGCACACCCAGAAGCAGGCCTACATTCTGCAGAACGAAGACAAGCGCATCGTGTTTGTGATCCCGTGGATGGACGAATTCTCCATCATCGGCACCACCGACGTGGAGTACAAAGGCGATCCGAAAAACGTCGAGATCGACGAGAGCGAAGTGAACTACCTGCTGAAGGTGTATAACGCGCACTTCAAGAAACAGCTGTCCCGCGATGACGTGGTCTGGACTTACTCCGGCGTGCGTCCGCTGTGCGATGACGAATCTGACTCACCGCAGGCGATTACCCGCGACTATACGCTCGATATTCACGACGTGGACGGTCAGGCACCGCTGCTCTCCGTGTTTGGTGGCAAGCTCACCACCTACCGTAAGCTGGCCGAGCACGCGCTGGAAAAACTGGCGCCGTACTACAAAGGCATTGGCCCGGCATGGACCAAAGGCGCGGTACTGCCTGGCGGTGATATCGGCGACAACCGCGATGATTACGCCGCGAAGCTGCGTCGTCGCTATCCATTCATCACAGAAGGCATGGCGCGCCACTATGCCCGTACCTACGGCAGCAACACGGAATTGATCCTGAGTGACGCGAAAGAGATTGCCGACCTGGGCGAACATTTTGGTCACGAGCTGTACGAAGCCGAACTGCGCTATCTGGTGGAACATGAGTGGGTTCGCCGTCTGGATGATGCCATCTGGCGTCGTACCAAAGAGGGTATGTGGCTGAATGCCGAACAGCAGTCGCGTGTGGCGCAGTGGTTGCTGCAGCATGCGGGGAAGCGTGAGCTGTCGTTGGCGTCGTGATGTAAAAAAGCCGGGTGGCGGCTCCGCCTTACCCGGCCTGCTCGATCCCGTAGGCCCGGTAAGCGCAACGCCACCGGGCTTTGTTTTTACAACCGCACCGGATCAATATGCCAGATATTCTCGGCATACTCCTTAATGGTCCTGTCGGACGAGAAATACCCCATATTGGCGATGTTATGCATCGCGACGCAGGTCCACTTCTCCTGCTGACGATAAAGCTCGTCCACCCTGTCCTGACAATCCACGTAGCTGCGGTAATCCGCCAGCACCTGATAGTGGTCGCCAAAGTTAATCAGCGAATCCACCAGGTCCCGATAGCGCCCTGGCTCGTCTGGGCTAAACACCCCGGTGGCGATTTGCGTCAGCACCTGACGTAGCTCCTCATCCTCTTCGTAATACTCACGCGGCGAGTAGCCTTTCTTGCGCAGCGCCTCCACCTCTTCCGTGGTATTCCCGAAGATAAAGATATTTTCCGCCCCCACGTGCTCCAGCATTTCGACATTGGCCCCGTCCAGCGTGCCGATGGTCAGCGCGCCGTTAAGGGCAAACTTCATGTTACTGGTGCCGGACGCTTCCGTCCCGGCGGTGGAGATCTGCTCAGAGAGATCGGCCGCCGGAATGATCAGCTGCGCCAGGCTGACGCTGTAGTTAGGAACAAAGACCACCTTCAGCTTGTCGCCGATATCCGGATCGTTGTTGACCACCTTCGCCACATCATTGATGAGGTGAATGATGTGCTTCGCCATGTAGTAAGCGGACGCCGCCTTACCGGCAAAGATCTTCACACGCGGCACCCACTCCGCCGTCGGATCGGCCTTGATGCGGTTATAGTGGGTGATCACATGCAGCACGTTCATCAGCTGGCGCTTGTACTCATGAATACGCTTGATCTGTACGTCGAACAGCGCTTTCGGGTTCGCCACCACGTTCAGATGTAACGCCAGCCAGACTGACAGACGTTTCTTGTTCAGCAGCTTGGCTTCTCGTACGGCTTTGTTCACCGCCGGAAAATCAATGTGCTGTTCAAGCTCGCTCAGCTGGCTGAGATCGGTTCGCCAGGTGCGGCCAATGTGCTCATCCAGCACCTCAGAAAGCGGCTGGTTTGCCAGCGCCAGCCAGCGACGCGGCGTGACGCCATTGGTCACGTTGCAGAAACGCGTCGGGAAGATCTTCGCAAAGTCCGCAAACAGCGACTGCACCATCAGGTTCGAGTGCAGCTCTGAAACCCCGTTCACCTTGTGGCTGATCACCACCGCCAGCCAGGCCATGCGTACGCGACGACCGTTCGATTCATCGATGATAGAAGCGCGGCTCAGGAGGCCGGTATCGTTCGGATACTGCTCCTGCAGCGTCTTGAGGAAGTAGTCATTAATTTCAAAGATGATCTGCAGGTGGCGCGGCAAAATTTTGCCGAGCATATCCACCGGCCAGGTTTCCAGCGCTTCGCTCATCAGCGTGTGGTTAGTGTAAGAGAAGACCTGACAGGTCACCTCAAACGCATCGTCCCAGCTGAACTTATGCTCGTCGATAAGCAGACGCATCAGCTCCGGGATCGACAGCACCGGATGGGTATCGTTGAGGTGAATGGCGGTTTTTTCCGCCAGATTGGCGTAGGTCTTGTGCAGCTGATAGTGACGGCTGAGGATATCCTGAATCGTCGCGGAGACGAGGAAATACTCCTGACGCAGGCGCAGCTCGCGCCCGGAATAGGTCGAGTCGTCCGGGTAGAGCACGCGGGAGACGTTCTCGGAGTGGTTTTTATCTTCCACCGCCGCGAAGTAGTCGCCCTGGTTAAATTTACCCAGGTTAATCTCGCTACTGGCCTGCGCGTTCCACAGACGCAGCGTATTGGTCGCATCGGTATCGTAGCCCGGGACAATCTGGTCATAGGCGACGGCAAGGATCTCTTCGGTTTCCACCCAGCGGGACTTTTTCCCTTCCTGCTGAATACGTCCGCCAAACCGCACCTTATAGCGCGTATTGTGACGTTTAAACTCCCACGGGTTACCGTATTCCAGCCAGTAGTCCGGGGACTCTTTCTGACGTCCGTCCACAATGTTCTGCTTGAACATCCCGTAGTCGTAGCGAATGCCGTAGCCACGCCCCGGCAGGGCCAGCGTCGCCAGCGAGTCGAGGAAGCAGGCGGCAAGTCGCCCCAGGCCACCGTTACCGAGCCCCGGGTCGTTCTCTTCGTCAATCAGCTCTTCTAAGTCCAGCCCCATCTCTTCCAGCGCGGTTTTAACGTCATCGTAAATACCGAGCGATAACAGCGCGTTAGAGAGGGTGCGGCCAATCAAAAATTCCATCGACAGGTAGTAAACCTGACGCGTTTCCTGCGATAGCTGGGCGCGGTTGGAGCGCAGCCAGCGTTCAACCATGCGGTCACGCACCGCAAACAGGGTGGCGTTGAGCCACTCGTGTTTGTTGGCGATGACCGGATCTTTCCCGATGGTAAACATCAGCTTATAGGCGATAGAGTGCTTCAACGCCTCAACGCTGAGCGTGGGGGAAGAGTAGCTAAAAGGAGCGTTCATATCAGTAACTTCGCCTCGTTACATCAAGCGTTGATAGAGATCGCGGTATGACTGCGCCGCAACGTGCCAGCTAAAGTCCATGGACATCGCCTGACGTTGAACGTAACGCCACAGCGACGGACGGGACCACAAGACGAAAGCACGCCGAATCGCCCGAAGCAGCGACCAGGCATTACTGTCCTCAAAGACAAACCCGCTGGCGATACCGTCCGCCAGGTTTTCCAGTGAGCTGTCAGATACCGTATCCGCCAGCCCGCCCGTGCGTCGCACCAGCGGCAGGGTGCCGTACTTCAGGCCGTAGAGCTGCGTCAGGCCGCAAGGTTCAAAACGGCTCGGCACCAGAATGACGTCCGCGCCGCCCATGATCCGGTGCGAGAACGCTTCGTGATAGCCAATCTGCACGCCCACCTGCCCCGGGTGTTCCGCCGCTGCCGCCAGGAAGCCTTCCTGCAATACCGGGTCGCCCGCGCCGAGCAGCGCCAGCTGTCCGCCCTGCTCCAGCAGACCCGGCAGGGCCTCCAGCACCAGGTCCAGCCCTTTCTGGCTGGTCAGACGGCTCACCACCGCAAACAGCGGCACTTTGTCGTTGACCTTCAGCCCCATCGCAATTTGTAACTGGCGTTTGTTTTCCGCTTTGTCTTCCACGGAATCACGGCCATAGCGGGCCGCGAGCAGCAGGTCGGTCTCCGGGTTCCAGATCTGTTCATCGACGCCGTTAAGGATCCCCGACAAACGCCCTTCACGATGGCGCTGACGGAGCAACCCTTCCAGGCCGTAGCCGAACTCCGGCTGCGTAATTTCACGGGCGTAGGTCGGGCTCACGGCCGTGATGTGGTCGGCATAGTAAAGCCCGGCCTTCAGGAACGAGATCTGCCCGTTAAACTCCAGCCCGTGCATGTTATAGAACGACCATGGCAGATCGATGTCATTCATGTGATGGGCGTAGTACATGCCCTGATACGCCAGGTTATGCACCGTAAAGACCGATTTCGCCGGATGGCCGCGCGCCGCCAGATATGCCGGAGCGAGCCCCGCGTGCCAGTCGTGTGCGTGCACAATGTCCGGGCGCCAGAACGGATCCAGCCCTACCGCCATTTCAGCCCCAACCCAGCCGAGCAGCGCAAAACGCAGCACGTTGTCGGTATAGGCAAACAGGTTCGTATCGTGATACGGGCTACCTGGTCGGTCATATAAGTGCGGCGCGTCAATCAGGTAGATGCCCACGCCATTGTAATGTCCATACAACAGGGTAATGCGTCCGGCGAAGGTGTCACGGCGCGTCACCACCTTTGCATCGGGAATGCCGCGCCGGATATCCGGGAAGGCAGGCAGCAGGACTCGGGTATCGACTCCGCCGGCGATTTGCGCCGCGGGTAATGCACCAAGAACATCCGCCAGGCCGCCCGTTTTTAACAACGGGAACATCTCAGAACATACGTGTAAAACCTGCATCATCGCTCCTGTTTGATCTGCAGCTTCCGCAACATTTCCCGTGTGACTAACACGATCCCCTCTTCAGAACGGTAGAAGCGACGTGCATCTTCTTCCGCGTTTTCACCAATCACCATTCCTTCAGGAATGACGCAGGCACGGTCGATCACGCAGCGACGCAGACGACACGAACGCCCGACCCAGACATCCGGCAGCAGCACCGCCGAATCGATATTACAGAATGAGTTTATACGCACGCGCGGGAACAGCACCGACTGCACCACCACCGAGCCGGAGATAATGCACCCGCCAGAGACCAGCGAGTTCAGCGTCATGCCGTGGCTGCCGGAGCGGTCCTGAACGAACTTCGCTGGCGGCAGGGATTCCATATGGGTACGGATCGGCCAGTTCTGGTCGTACATATCCAGCTCAGGCGTGACGGAGGCCAGATCGAGGTTGGCTTTCCAGTACGCTTCCAGGGTTCCCACATCGCGCCAGTAAGGTTCCGCATTCGGATCTGACTGCACGCAGGACAGCGGGAAAGGATGTGCATAGGCCATGCCAGCTTTGGTAATTTTCGGAATGATGTCTTTACCGAAGTCGTGGCTGGAGTGTTCGTCTTTGTCGTCTTCTTCCAGCAGCTCATAAAGGTAATCTGCATCAAAGACATAGATCCCCATGCTGGCGAGCGATTTGGTGTCATCTCCCGGCATGGTTGGTGGGTTGGCCGGTTTTTCAACGAAGTCGATAATTTTATCGTCCGCGTCCACGTGCATCACGCCAAACGCCGTCGCCTCGGCAACGGGCACCGGCAGACACGCCACGGTGCAGCGCGCCCCTTTCTCGACGTGGTCGATGAGCATGTGGGAGTAGTCTTGCTTGTAGATGTGATCCCCGGCGAGGATCACGATGTACTCCGCGTTGTAGCGGCGAATGATATCGAGGTTCTGGGTCACCGCATCAGCGGTGCCGCGGTACCAGTTTTCACCGTGAACACGCTGCTGGGCAGGCAGGAGATCGACAAACTCATTCATCTCTTCGCTGAAGAATGACCAGCCGCGCTGAATATGCTGCACCAGGGTGTGCGACTGATACTGCGTAATGACGCCAATGCGGCGAATACCTGAGTTCAGGCAGTTGGACAGTGCAAAATCGATAATTCGGAACTTACCACCAAAGTGAACAGCCGGCTTGGCGCGCTTGATGGTCAAATCTTTAAGACGGGTTCCGCGCCCGCCAGCGAGGATCAGGGCAACCGTTTTTAAGGGGAGCTGGCGTGCCAACATTAAGGGATCGTTCTTCTCTAATCTAACCATGACTAACTCCTTTTTTATCATCTTGGAATACGCACACTCCGTGCGCAGGCCCGTGCCAGACAGCCATTACTACCGGATTATCCGCTCCGGCAAAGGGGGGAACGGCGCGCCATTCCCCGTCAGGTAAAACAATCTCAGCGACGTCATCCGTCGCGTTCAGCGTAACCAGCCAGCGATCCGAAAGCAGGATCTGCAGGCGCGGTACGCCGTGTTGCCACTCTTGCGCGCTTAACGGTTGCGCGTCTTTATTCAGCCAGCGAACGTTGCCGTCGCCCTCCTCCCACCAGCGGTTGGCGGTGAGCGCGGGGATCTGCTGACGAAGGTGGATCAGCGCCGCGGTAAAGTGGATCAGGCCGCTGTTCGCTTCTCCCCAGTCGAGCCAGGTTAAGGTGTTGTCCTGGCAATAGGCGTTGTTGTTACCGTGCTGGCTGTGGCCATGTTCATCCCCTGCCAGCAGCATCGGCGTGCCCTGCGACAACAAAAGCGTCGTCAGCAGCGCATGCACGCTGGCGCGTCGCCGCTCAATAACATCCAGACTTCCGCCTAACCCTTCTATACCATGATTAAAGCTATGGTTATTGTTAGTGCCATCGCGATTCTCCTCGCCATTTGCCTCATTGTGTTTCTGATTGAAACAAACGCAGTCCCGGAGCGTAAAACCGTCATGCGCGGTCACCAGGTTGACGGTAGCAGACGGTCGTTTGCCATCACGTTTAAACAGATCGCTGGAAGCGGCAAAGCGTCCGGCGAACTCCCCCAGCGACAGGCTTCTCTCCAGCCAGAAGCGGCGTACGGCATCGCGATAGTGGTCGTTCCATTCGGCAAACAGCGGCGGGAAGTTCCCCACCTGGTAGCCACCTTCACCAATGTCCCACGGCTCGGCAATCAGCTTCACCCGCGAGAGCACCGGGCAGTTTTTGATCGCCTCAAACAGCGGCGCCTGCTGGCTGAACCCCGGCGTGCGGCCCATCACCGGCGCCAGGTCAAAACGAAAACCGTCGACGTGGAACGTTTCCACCCAATATTTCAGGCATTCATACGCAAAATGCGTCACCGCCGGATGGCTGAGGTTGAGCGTGTTACCGCAACCGGTCCAGTTGTGGTAATCACCATCCTCTCTGATCCAATAATAGCTACGGTTATCAATTCCGCGCATGGAGAGCGTCGGACCGTCGAGATCGCTTTCCGCGCTGTGGTTCAGCACCACGTCCAGAATCACTTCGATACCGGCCGCATGAAGCGCTTTCACCGCATCACGAAACTCGTCCCGCGCCTTGTCCGGGTGGGCGGCGTAGCGGGGGTCGAGCGCAAACATCGCCAGCGGGTTGTAGCCCCAGTAGTTGCTCAGCCCCAGTCGCTGCAGGCGAGGCTCGCTGGCGAAATGGGCGATGGGCAACAACTCCAGCGCGGTGATCCCGAGATGTTTCAGATAGGCGATCATGGTCGGATGGCCGAGCGCCTTATAGGTGCCGCGCATCTCTTTGGGAATAGACGGATGGAGATAGGTCAGCCCTTTTACATGGGCCTCGTAAATCACGGTGTTGCCCCACGGCGTGCCCGGCGGGGCATCGTCTTCCCAGTCGTAGCGATCGCCCACCACCACGCTTTTTGGGGCCACGTGGGCGCTGTCGCGGTGGTCTGGTTCCCCGTAGCCGACGTGGAACAGCGGGTCGTCTTTAAACTCGCCTTCCACGCGGTGGGCACACGGGTCAATCAGCAGCTTTGCCGGGTTAAACCAGTGCCCCTGAGCAGGCGCCCAGGGACCGTGAACGCGAAAACCGTAATGCATCCCTGGCCGTCCACCGGCCAGGTAACCGTGCCAGGTATCCCCGGTGCGCGCCGGTAAATCGTAACGATGTTCGTTACCTTCCCCGTCAAACACACAGAGTTCGACCCGCTCCGCGTGAGCAGAAAAGAGGGTGAAATTCACACCCTTTCCGTCAAAGCTCGCCCCGAGCGGTTCGGGTTTACCTGCCGTAAGCTGCGTCATTCGCCCTCCCGCACCAGCCAGATGGTACCGAGCGGCGGCAGCGTCAGGCTCAGGGAGTTGGGGCGCCCGTGGCTTTCGATGGCATCACTCTGGACCAGTCCGCCGTTACCGGCGTTACTGCCGTGGTAATGAATGGAATCGGTGTTGAGGATTTCGCGCCATTTACCGGCCTGATTAATGCCAAAGCGGTAATGATGACGTGGAACCGGCGTAAAATTACTGGCAACGATAATCTCGTTACCCGCTTTATCCCGGCGCACAAAGACAAATACCGAGCGCTCATGGTCGTCCACCACCAGCCACTCAAAACCGTACGGATCGAAGTCCAGCTCGTGCAGTGCTTTATGGTGGCGGTAGGTCAGGTTCAGATCGCGGACCAGCCGCTGCACGCCGTGGTGCCAGTTGTCAGCGCCCTCCAGCAGATGCCAGTCGAGGCTGGTATCGTGGTTCCACTCGCGCCCCTGGGCGAACTCGTTGCCCATAAACAGCAGTTTTTTGCCCGGGAAGGCGAACATCCAGCCGTAGTAGGCGCGCAGGTTGGCAAACTTCTGCCACGCGTCGCCCGGCATGCGGTCGAGAATGGATTTTTTACCGTGCACCACTTCATCGTGCGACAGCGGCAGCATGAAGTTTTCGGTGTAGTTGTAGAGCAGCCCGAAGGTAAGCTTATCGTGATGATACTGACGATAAACCGGGTCGAGCTTCATGTAATCGAGCGTGTCGTGCATCCAGCCCAGGTTCCACTTGTACCAGAAGCCCAGGCCACCCATTGACGGCGGACGGGAAACGCCCGGGAAGTCGGTGGACTCTTCCGCCATCGTCACCGCGCCCTCGACCTGCTCGCCAATAATGCGGTTGGTGTTGCGCAGAAACTCAATCGCTTCCAGGTTCTCGCGACCGCCATACTCGTTCGGGATCCACTCGCCCTCTTTGCGGCTATAGTCGCGATAGATCATCGACGCCACCGCATCCACGCGCAGGGCATCAATGCCGAAACGCTCGATCCAGTAAAGCGCGTTCCCGACCAGGTAGTTCGCGACTTCACGACGACCGTAGTTGTAGATCAGCGTATTCCAGTCCTGGTGATAGCCTTCGCGCGGGTCGCTGTGCTCGTACAGTTTTGTGCCGTCGAACTCGGCCAGCGCAAAATCATCCGACGGGAAGTGGCCCGGCACCCAGTCAAGAATGACGTTCAGCCCGGCGGCGTGTGCGGCATCAACGAAATAGCGGAAGTCGTCGCGCGTGCCAAAGCGGCGCGTCGGTGCGTATAACCCGGTGGGCTGATAGCCCCAGCTTCCGTCGAACGGATGTTCGTTAACCGGCAGCAGCTCCAGATGGGTAAAGCCCATCCATTTGGCGTACGGTACCAGCTGGTCAGCCAGCTCACGATAGCTCAGCCAGAAATTGTCATCGGTGTGGCGACGCCAGGAGCCGAGATGCACCTCATAAACGGAGATTGGCGCGTCGAAGCGGTTAGCCTGCTTGCGCTCTTCCGTCTGGACCACCTTCTCCGGCAGGCCGCAAATAAGCGAGGCAGTATTCGGGCGCAGCTCCGCTTCAAAGGCGTACGGGTCAGCCTTAATGCGCAGCTTGCCGTTGGCATCGATCATCTCAAATTTATAGAGCTGACCGTTATGCGCGCCGGGGATGAACAGCTCCCAGATGCCGGTTTCCCGACGCAGGCGCATGGGGTGACGACGACCGTCCCAGTAGTTGAACTGCCCGACGACGGAGACGCGCTGGGCGTTTGGCGCCCACACGGCAAACCGCGTGCCGGTAATACCATCCATGGTATCCGCATGGGCACCCAGCGTTTCATAAGGCCGCAGATGGGTACCTTCGGACAGCAGCCAGGCATCCATCTCTTTTAAGAGCGGGCCAAAGCTATAGGGATCGTCAATCAGGTTTTGCTGACCGTGCCAGATGACGGCAAGCTGATAACGAAAGGGGTTTTTACGACGGGGCATGACGCCCGAGAAGAAGCCACGTGAGTCGAGGCATTCCAGATTACCCACCTTGCGGCCGGTTTTGGGTTCGATGACCCACACTTCTGTGGCATCCGGTAACAGCGCGCGAACTTCCAGCCCGGCCTCTGTACGGTGCATCCCTAGCACAGAAAAGGGGTCGGCAAAATGACCCGCAATAAGCGCATTAATCACGTCTCTCGAAATACGATCGGACATGGTATTCATCCTGTTTTTTTATGTCGCCCTTTTTATTCGCTCCGGGACGACTTTTAATGTGACCTAAACGGTGCAGCTCATCCTCTCTGCTCCGCCCTACCCTCAGGTGAGAAATAAATCTTCCTTAAAGCATAGCCAACGACGAGGTTCCTCCTGATAAAAAATAAGACATCTGCGTTTTACTCCATGTAGTACGCAAAAAAAGGGGGTGAAAATCACCCCCGGTAGTTAACAAATTATTACGCCAGCTGGCGCAGCATGCGGCGCAGCGGCTCTGCGGCACCCCACAGCAGCTGGTCACCCACGGTGAACGCGGAGAGGTACTCTGGCCCCATGTTCAGCTTACGCAGACGGCCAACCGGCGTGGTCAGCGTGCCGGTAACGGCCGCAGGCGTCAGTTCGCGCATGGTGATATCGCGATCGTTTGGCACCACTTTCGCCCACGGGTTGTGTGCGGCAAGCAGCTCTTCCACGGTTGGAATAGACACATCTTTTTTCAGTTTAATGGTGAAGGCCTGGCTGTGGCAGCGCAGCGCGCCGATACGCACGCACAGACCGTCAACCGGAATGGTGTTCGCGGTAGCGAGGATTTTGTTGGTCTCCGCCTGACCCTTCCACTCTTCACGGGTCTGGCCGTTATCCAGCTGTTTGTCGATCCACGGGATCAGGCCACCGGCCAGCGGTACGCCAAAGTTATCGACCGGCAGTTCGCCGCTGCGGGTCAGCTCGGTGACCTTACGCTCGATATCGAGGATCGCGGACGCCGGATTTGCCAGCTCGGTCGCAACGCTCTGGTGCAGCTGGCCCATCTGGGTCAGCAGTTCACGCATGTGACGCGCACCGCCGCCGGATGCGGCCTGGTAGGTCGCCACGGAGACCCACTCAACCAGGTCCTGCGCGAACAGGCCACCGAGGGACATCAGCATCAGGCTGACGGTGCAGTTACCGCCGACAAAGGTTTTCACGCCGTTGTTCAGGCCGTCGGTGATCACGCCCTGGTTCACCGGGTCGAGGATGATGATGGCATCGTCTTTCATACGCAGCGAAGAGGCCGCGTCAATCCAGTAGCCCTGCCAGCCGCTTTCACGCAGCTTTGGATAGATTTCGTTGGTATAATCGCCGCCCTGGCAGGTCACAATAATGTCGAGTGCCTTCAGCGCTTCCAGATCGTAAGCATCCTGCAACGTCCCTGTGGTACCACCAAAGGACGGTGCAGCCTGGCCGAGCTGGGAAGTGGAGAAGAAGACCGGGCGGATAGCGTCGAAATCGCGCTCTTCAACCATGCGTTGCATGAGTACAGAGCCGACCATACCGCGCCAGCCGATAAAACCAACGTTTTTCATAGCATTTGTTTCCTGCAGAGGGTGTGTGCTGTTTGTGCAAGCCAGTATTGAACTGGGATATGCTTCACATTACAAAATGCTGCCAAAGTCGCAAGCGAAATTAATCGATGATTGCCCGGCAATCAGAAAAAGAGCTAATCATCCTAATAACCATAGAGAAATTCAGGGCTAATTTACATGAGTGAAATCATTTCTGCGGCGGTTTTATTGATCCTGATAATGGATCCACTGGGAAACCTGCCGATTTTCATGTCGGTGCTGAAGCACACCGAACCCAAGCGCCGCCGGGCGATCATGATCCGCGAGCTGCTCATCGCCCTGCTGGTGATGTTTATCTTCCTTTTTGCCGGCGAAAAAATTCTCGCCTTCCTGAATCTGCGTGCCGAAACGGTCTCCATTTCCGGCGGAATTATTCTGTTCCTGATTGCCATTAAGATGATTTTCCCGAGCGCGGAAGGCAGCAGCAGCGGCCTGCCTGCCGGTGAAGAGCCGTTTATCGTACCGCTGGCGATCCCGCTGGTCGCCGGGCCGACCATTCTGGCCACATTGATGCTGCTGTCGCATCAGTATCCCAACCAGATGAGCCATCTGGTGATTGCTTTGCTGATTGCCTGGGGCGGAACGTTCATCATTCTGCTGCAATCGTCGCTGTTCCTGCGCCTGCTGGGCGAGAAAGGGGTCAATGCGCTGGAACGCTTGATGGGGCTGATTCTGGTGATGATGGCGACGCAGATGTTCCTGGACGGGATACGTGCGTGGATGAAGGGATAGCAAGGTAAATGCAAAACGGCAATCTTAGATTGCCGTTTTTAGTGGTTGCTCCCTCTCCCCGTGGGAGAGGGCCGGGGTGAGGGCAACAGGCCGCACTCCTCAAAAATAATATTTCGTTTTGCGAGCCGCCTTCCAGAGCCTCTCTTGCCACCCCATCCCCAACGCAGTATCTTCTTGCCGCGCCTGCAAAATCAGGCGTCGGGATTAGCCTCCTGAACTTCCTCATCAGCAACACGAGTGTTATCGTGTCGCGCGCTTAGCTACACTCCAATGGTGGGCCAGGCGGGGGCGTCGCAAGACGCGCCGGTAGCTGATGAGGCCGGTAAGGCTAACCCTGTCTGGTTCCACCACCCGTGAGATTAGCCTCTCCAGTGGTGGATATACATTACGCATCAGAGGCGGTCTTATGACTACTACCCTTAGCTTTTCTCACTCCTTATTCACCACACCGTTCGATCACACAACCGACTTCACCGAGCAGGCAGACAACTGCGCGCGGTTTGTCGACGTGCTGGTTGAATGTGACGATCCAACCCAGAAGATGGCGCTGTGTGGACGACTTTCCGCCTGCCTCACCCTGCTTCAGCCCACGCTGCTTGAACCTGTACCAGAATATTTAAAAGCCAGCCTGACGGTGGATGACCTGCCGTTGGACGTGCCGGTATTCGAACCGGAAGTTGATCAGTTAGGGCGATATTGCCAGCTGTTAACGCAAATGCTGTTAGCGCATTCGCTGTCAGAAAGCGATGAGAGAGTGGCGGGAGATCTGCTGCAGGAGTTGGTGCGATTTTACAGCGATACGCTAAAAGCGCCGCGCTGGCTGCGCACAACGGAAGGCACAGTGCTGCTGTAAAAAAGCCGGGTGGCGCTTGCGCTTACCCGGCCTACGGGAACTGAGTTTTTTGTAGGTCGGGTAAGGCGAAGCCGCCACCCGACAAAATAAGATCTCTGCAGCCTGATGCCCTCACCCCAACCCTCTCCCAGAGGGAGAAAACCGGGGTTAGCTCAGCAGCGTAAACGCAATCATCCCGACAATCGCACCCGTAGTGCCGAGGATAGTTTCCATCAGCGTCCAGGTTTTCAGGGTTTGCGCTTCGGTCGCACCGGTAAATTTACCGAACAGCCAGAAGCCCGCATCGTTCACGTGCGACACCACAATCGAACCACCCGCGATACAGATAGACAGCGCCGCCATCTGCGCACCGGAATAGTTCAGCTGTTCAATCACCGGCATCACCAGGCCAACAGCCGTTAAACAGGCAACGGTCGCGGAGCCCTGAATGATACGCACCGCCGCCGCCAGCACAAAGCAGGTGACCGCGATGGGCAGTCCCATTCCGGTCAGCGCTTCACCCAGCGCCGGACCGACGCCTGAATCCACCAGCACCTGCTTGAACACGCCACCCGCACCGATCACCAGCAGGATAATGCCCGCTGGCTGCAGCGCAGCACCGCAGATTTCCATCACGCGGTCTTTCGGCATCCCCTGACGCATCGCCAGGCCATAAATCGCCACCAGACACGCCACCAGAATTGCCGTGAACGGGTGACCGATAAATTCGAACCATTCGTACGCGGTAGAGCCCACCGGTACAAAGCGCGCGGCAATGGTTTTCAGACCCACCAGCACCAGCGGCAGCAGGATCAGAGACAGGCTGAAGCCGAAGGACGGCATTTTACCTTCGCCCAGATGCGGCTCGGTAATATCATCAGGAATATGCAGTTCAACGTAGCGGCTGATGAAATTGCCCCACAGCGGACCGGCGATAATCATTCCCGGGATTGCCGCGCACAGGCCAATCAGGATCATCCAGCCAAAGTCAGCGTGCATCTGGGAAGCCAGCAGCATCGGTGCCGGTCCCGGCAAGAGAAACGCCGCCGCCGCGGCCACGCCCGCAAACAGCGGAATAACCAGCTTCACAAGGTTAGTACCGGTATGGCGTGCCATGGAGAACGCCACGCTAATCAGCAGCACCACGGCCACTTCAAAGAACAACGGCAGCGCGCAGATCAGACCGGCCAGGCCAATTGCATAGTGTGCACGACTGTGACCAAACGATTTCAGCATCTTGACGGCAATCTGGTCGACCGCGCCCGTCTCATGCAGAATCTTGCCAAACATCGCGCCCAGCGCGACCACAATAGCCAGGAAGCCCAGTGTGCCCCCCATCCCTTTTTCCATCGTCGCAGCGATCTTGTCGAGCGGCATGCCGGAAAAGAGACCTGCACCAATAGAAACCACCATCAAAGCAACAAAAGCATGCATACGCGCTTTCATCACTAAAAACAGCAGCAGCAATACCGAACCCACTGCTGTCAAAACTAGCGTTAATGTACTCAAAACTTACTGCCTTTTATTAATGACCTCGATGGTGCTGGCAACAACACCCTCCAGTGACTGATCGATATCAACCACTAAGACGTCTTTTTCATCTTCACCTGGCTCCTGCAGCGCTTCGAACTGTGTGACCAGCATCTGGGTTTTGAAGAAGTGGCCTTTGCGCGCCTTGAGACGGCTTTCGATGACGTCGAAATCGCCTTTCAGGTAGATGAAAGAGAGGTTCGGGTTGCCGTCACGCAGCAGATCGCGGTAGGTTTTTTTCAGCGCAGAGCAGACGATCAGGGAAACTTTATTGGTGCGCTGCATGGCAAACGCGGCATCGTTCAGCGCCTGTAACCACGGTTTACGGTCGTCGTCGTTCAGCGGCTCGCCGGAGGCCATCTTCATGATGTTGCTGCGCGGATGGAGGAAGTCGCCATCAAGAAACGCCGCATTAAGTTGATGCGCCACTTCGCTTGCCACGGCAGATTTACCGCTACCGGAAACGCCCATCAGGACGTAAACGTGGTGATCATGATTAGTCGTGCTCAAAGGGTGTCCCTCAGTCAATTGTTACGGGTAACAGTTATCGGTAACATTGTCCTGCCGGGGCAAAAGAGAAGCAATATCCAAACGTGCGCGATGTGAATAAGTGTGAGCTACTTCAAATTTGTCGGATTAAATAGATCCACCCGGTGACAAGGTGAAACCTAAATCTAACATTTTTGGCGTAACCGCTTCACCGCGAATGCGCGCCAGCAGGCGTTCTGCGCCAATGCGACCCATGCGTTCACGCGGTGTCAGGACGCTCGCCAGACGCGGCTCCATCACCTGGCCGATGTCATGGCCGTGGAAACCGGCTATCGCCATATCATCGGGGATCTTCAGCCCCAGACGCTGGCATTCGAACGCTGCACCGACCGCAAGGTCATCGTTGGTACAGAAAATACCGTCCAGTTGTGGATACTCGCGCCGTGCCTGCCGCATCAGCTCAATACCCGACGTATAGGAAGAGGACTGCTCCACCATCACGCTGTACGGGGTTAAATTTGCGTCAAGCATCGCCTGCTCGTATCCCTTCTGTTTGATGATAGTACGTTCATCAAGACGCGCACCCAGGTAGGCGATATGACGATGACCACGCGCGATGATCGCCGCCGTCATCTGCCGCGCCGCTTCGAAGTTGTCAAAACCCACGGCAATATCAAGGCACGGCGACTGGCTGTCCATCAGTTCCACCACCGGGATCCCGGCCACTTCGATCATCTTCAGCGTACGGGGGGTGTGAGTACGTTCAGTTAAAATCAGGCCATCGATGTTCCAGGAAAGCATCGATTCAAGACGTTCTTCTTCCAGTTCCGGTTTGTAGCCGTAGTGTGCCAGCATGGTCTGGTAACCAAACGCATCCGTGACGCTTTCAATACCGCGCAACACTTCGGCAAAGACCTGGTTAGTTAAAGAAGGCAGGAGGACGCCCACCGCACGACTGGTGGCATTAGAAAGAATATCGGGTGCGCGGTTAGGGATATAACCCAGTTCATCGAGAGCAGCGGCAATCTTGCCACGCAACGCTACGGAAACCTGTTCCGGGTTACGTAAAAAACGGCTGACCGTCATTTTGGTCACACCAACACGATCGGCGACATCCTGAAGTACGGGGCGTTTCTTTTTCATCGTCCTGAGAAATCTTGAAGAGAGAGATTTGCTCAGTTTATCACGGACAAAGCCCATCCTTCCCCTGTCAAAGGGAAGGATGGGCATTTATTTATGATTTATTACACCGGTGGCAGATCAAACAGCAGAATTTCACTTTCGCTGTCGGCATGCACGGAGAGCGCTTGCTCATCCCAGATGGCCAGACCATCCGCCGTTGTCGCTTTGGTGCCGTTGATGGACACTTCACCTTTCACCACCTGGATCCAGACGCGGCGGTTCGCGGCGATCTGGTGTACAGACTGTTCGTCTTTCGCCAGCGCCCAGCGGTACAGTTCCATATCCTGATGCACTTTCAGCGAACCTTCACGCGCATCCGGGGAGAGCACCAGCTGTTTGCCCTGTTTGGCGTCGAAGCGGCGCTGCTCGTAGCGCGGCTTGATGCCGGTTTCTTCTGGAATGATCCAGATTTGATACAGGTGCAGTTTTTCCGTTTTGCTCGGGTTGTACTCCGAGTGACGAACACCGGTACCCGCACTCATGATCTGGAACTCGCCCGCCGGAACCTGCTCTTTGTTGCCCATGCTGTCCTGGTGCTCAACCGCCCCTTCAAGCACATAGGTCAGGATTTCCATGTCTTTATGCGGGTGGGTACCGAAGCCCTGGCCTGCATCAATCACGTCATCGTTAATCACGCGCAGTGCGGAGAAGCCCATGAAGTTCGGGTCGTAGTAGTCGGCAAACGAGAATGAATGCCATGAGTCCAGCCAGCCATGATTCGCGTGACCACGTTCGTTTGCTTTGCGTAAGTAGATCATTGTTTTCACCCTCAGTTCGTTTCGATGGAGTAAGTGTGGACGCAAACCGCCTGGGATCATAGAGGGTGAAAATTGACTCCTCTGTTCAAAAATTATGAACAAGTGCAGAGGAGCCATTTTTGCTTATTTCGCAAGGGTTACCGTGGCAGGAGAAGCCTGTTCGAAGGCCCGTTCGAGGATTTCGAGGTTGGTCAGAACGTCAGATTCCTTGACGTAATTCGCCACGCCGCGGGTCAGGGTTGCATGCAGCGCGTCGTAGACGCGACCATAGTCGCCGGTTTCAGGCGTCAGCTCTTCTCTGACCGTCACACCTTCTGCGTTCACATACTCCAGTACGCCAACCGAATCATCCGCCGCAAAGCCCGGTTCACCCGGCATGATATTGGCCTTCAGGCTGGTCTCCTGCTGATCGATACCGTACTTGATAAACGAACCTTTCGTGCCGTGAACGATAAATTTCGGGTAGTCGATTTTCACCAGATGGCTGGTTTTAACGATGGCTTTCAGGTCGCCGTAGAACAGCTGCGCTTCAAAAGTATCGTCCGGGTTGGCTTTATTACGCAGGCTGCGAATGTCATACGCCACGTGGTCCGGGCGGCCAAACAGGGAGATGATTTGGTCCATGGTATGGACGCCAAGACCGTAGAAGGAACCGTCCTGCGGCAGGCCGGGCTTGGTCTCCGCCACCGGGCGGTAATAGTCAAAATGGCTTTCCATTTCGACGATGTCGCCAAGCTTGCCGCTCTCAATCGCCTTTTTCGCCGTCAGGAAGCAGCTGTCGAAGCGACGGTTCTGATACGGCGTGACGGTCAGCCCTTTGCTTTTCGCCAGTGCGAAGAGCGTTTTCGCTTCAGCGATGGTCGGGGTGAAGGGTTTTTCTACCAGCACGTTTTTACCCGCCTCGAGCGCGCGTTTCGCATAGTCGAAATGGCTGTCGGCATGGGTACAGACGATGACCAGTTTAACCTGCGGGTCGCCCAGGACTTCATTGAGATCGCTGGTGAAATGAATATGGGAATACTGCGGAGACTGCTCTTCCGGCTTCGCGCTGCGGCGGTAGATATGCGCCACATGCCAGCTGTCTTTACGGTTGAGAACATACGGAAGGTGATAGCGGGTCGTACTTTTACCAAATCCAATAAATGCGCAATGTAAGGTCATAGCTCAGTCCTTTTGGAAGGTTACTGGGTTTTACCATAGCGCATGTTTTGCCCTCACCCCAGCCCTCTCCCACGGGGAGAGGGCGAAAAAGGACAAAAAAAAGCCAGCTAAAAGCTGGCTAAAGTAATACTGGAAGCAATGTGAGCAATGTCGTGCTTTCAGGTTCCCGTAGTGGTCTTCCTGAATGCAGAGCAATAATAATCATTCTCATTCGCACTTGTCCAATACTTTTTGCAAAAAATAGCGGTTGACTCAAATTTCAAAGTCACTGATGTTGGAAAGGATGTTTAACTGACTGAGGAATAAGGAATGAGTGAGATAGTGATACGCCATGCGGAACCGAAAGATTATGACGCCATTCGTCAGATCCACGCCCAGCCGGAGGTGTACCACAACACGCTACAGGTTCCTCATCCCTCTGAGCAGATGTGGCAAGAGCGGCTATCCGACCAGCCGGGCATTAAACAGCTGGTCGCATGTATCGACGGCACCGTTGCCGGACACCTGTGCATCGCCGTTGCGCAACGCCCGCGCCGCAGCCATGTGGCTGATTTTGGGATCTGTGTAGGCGCGCAGTGGCAAAACCGGGGCGTTGCCAGCGCACTGATGCGCACCATGATTGATATGTGCGATAACTGGCTGCGCGTTGACCGCATTGAGCTGACGGTGTTTGTCGATAACGAGCCGGCGATTGCGGTGTACAAAAAACACGGATTTGAGATTGAAGGCACAGGCAAGCGTTATGCCCTGCGCAACGGCGAGTATGTGGATGCGTATTATATGGCGCGAATGAAGTAGTTAGTTGCCCTCACCCTAACCCTCTCCCACCGGGAGAGGGAATTACACAACAGATTAATACCCCGCCGTTAAATCATCCACCGACCGCGGGTCTGACGCGCCAAACAGCGCCCCGTCCGGCCCCACCATAATGCTCTGGGTGCTGCCCATCGCCTCTTTCACCGCTACCTTCTGTCCGCGCTGCTCCAGCAGTTTGAGGGTGTCCGGGCTAAAGCCCTTCTCGACGCGCAGTTCATCCGGCAGCCACTGGTGATGGAAGCGTGGGGCGTTGGTCGCCTCCGCCACGTTCATACCAAAGTCGATACTGTTCACCACCATCTGCAGCACGGTGGTGATAATTCGGCTGCCGCCCGGGCTGCCGGTTACCAGCCAGGTTTTGCCGTCTTTCACCACAATGGTTGGTGACATCGACGACAGCGGACGTTTCTTCGGCCCCACCGCGTTGGCATCCCCACCGACCAGCCCGTAGACGTTCGGTACGCCCGGTTTGGCAGAGAAGTCATCCATCTCGTTGTTCAGCAGAATGCCGCTGTTACCCGCCACAATACCGGTTCCAAAGGTGGTATTGAGCGTATAGGTAACCGCCACCGCGTTACCGTCTTTATCCACCACCGAGAAGTGGGTGGTCTGGTTACTTTCATACGGTGCCAGCTTGCCGGGGCGGATCTCGCTCGACGGCTTAGCCTTATTGATGTCGATCTGATCGGCAATGGATTTGGCATACGCTTTGTTGGTCAGCGCCTGCCACGGCACCTTCACAAAGTCCGGGTCGCCAAGGTATTCCGAGCGGTCGGCATAGGCGCGTTTTTCCGCCTCGGCCATCACCTGGATGGCATCGGCACTGCCGAAGCCAAACTTGTGCATATCGAAGTTTTCCAGAATATTGAGGATCTGCACGATGTGGATCCCGCCGGAGGACGGCGGCGGCATGGAGAAGACCTCATAGCCACGGTAGGTGCCGCTAATTGGCTCGCGCTCCACCGCCTTATACTCCGCCAGATCCGCTTTGGTGATGAGCCCGCCGTTCTTTTGCATCTCTTCGGCAATCTGGTCGGCAATCGCCCCTTTGTAGAAGGCGTCCGGGCCGTGCTCCGCAATCAGCTCCAGGCTTTTGGCAAGGTTCTTCTGCACCAGCTTATCGCCCTTCTTCAGCGGCTCTCCGTCTTTCCAGAAGATCGCCTTGCTGTTTTCATGGTTCGGAATGACTTCGCTGCCGTAGGTTTTAAGGTCATCGGCCAGGGCGTCGTTCACCACAAAGCCGTCGCGCGCCAGCTTAATGGCAGGCTGGACCACTTTGTTCAGCGGCATTGTGCCGTATTTTTCCAGCGCCAGCGAGAAGCCTGCGACGGTGCCCGGCGTGCCGGACGCAAGGTGCGAGGTCAGCGATTTTTTACTGTCCGGATTGCCCTGATCGTCAAGGAACATATCGCGGGAGGCCTGAGCAGGCGCCATTTCGCGGAAGTCGATAGCCGTCGTCTTCCCGTCTTTCGTGCGCAGCATCATAAAGCCGCCGCCGCCCAGATTCCCCGCCTGCGGGTGTGTTACCGCCAGCGCATAGCCGACCGCCACCGCGGCATCCACCGCATTACCGCCCTGTTTGAGAATATCGACGCCCACTTTCGTTGCCAGCGCATCCACCGAGGCCACCATCCCGTGCGTGGCCCGCACGGGATGAAACACATCTTCCTCCACGCCATAAGAGACCGGAGGAGCCGCAGGCGGGTTAGCCGCCACGCTAAATGTACCGCCTGCCATCAGCGCAGCGATGGCGACCCAGCGCAAAAGGGTTGGTTTCATCATTATTGTTCTCCAGGTGAAGGGAGCCATATTCCCCGCTTAAGCCTGGTTCACAACTCCTAAAAAATCATCGTCATGGTGAATTCGGGGTAAACTTAAGAGAAACCTCAAAGAAGGAGAAGATCATGAAACGCTTCCTGATCCTTACGGCGTTGCTCCCGTTTGCCGCACTTGCACAGCCACTCAATACGATGAATAACCCTAACCAGCCGGGCTATGTCATTCCGAGCCAGCAGCGTATGCAGACGGAGATGATGAGTCAGCAGCAACAGCAAAAAGGGATGCTGAACCAGCAGTTGAACACGCAGACCCGAATGCAGCAGCAGAGCCTGCAAAATCAGATGAACACAAACACCCAGCGCGTGCAGCAGGGGCAGATGCGCGAGCAACCGCTGCCGAATAAAAACGGCGGGATGCTTGGAGGGATGAGTTCGTCAGGCAGCGGACAGCAGCATATGCTGCCGTCGCAGTCTAATGGCAGTATGCTTAATCCGCAGAACTAAAGTCCGGGCCGATCAGGTCAATCGCATCGGTACAGATGCTGTCCACACCCCAGCGCAGCAGCTCAGCCGCACGCTGGGGTTTGTTGACGGTATACACCAGAATATGCAGCCCTGCCGCTTTCAGCATCTTAACCCTCGCCTCATCCAGCAGCTTATGATTGAGATGGATCGACACGCACGCTAAGCGGGTGGTCAGCTCACGCCAGTCCTCGCGCCACTCGTCCAGCAGCAGCCCGCGCGGCAGCTCCGGTACCGCAGCCTGTGCCGCTTCAAGGGCATCAATTTCAAATGACGACAGCAGCGGTGGCGTCATGCCTTCCCACAGCTCGCGTGCGGCCAGCGCAATCACGTTGCCCGTGAGCGGCCCGGTACCGGTCGTCGGTTTGATTTCGATGTTAGCCATCATCCCGTGTTGACGACAACGGTCGGCCACTTCCGCCAGCAGCGGCAGCGGTTCGCCTTTGTACTCGCCGCTGAACCAGCTTCCGGCATCCACCTTCAGCAGATCGCGCCACGGCAGTTCCCCCGCCACGCCCCAGCCGTTGCTGGTGCGTTCGAGATTGTCATCATGCAGCAGGAAAATTTCGCCGTCTTTCGACAGCTTGGCATCGAACTCAATCATCGTGTGGCCGTAGCGTGCGCCAACATCAATTGCCGCCAGGGTATTTTCCGGCGCCAGTTTACCGCCGCCACGGTGGGCGACGATGTGGGGATAAGGCCAGTTGCTCATACTCGTTGTCCTGTTTCACCGTCAAATAAGTGCAGGTGATTTTCCGGCAGGTGCAGCCACAGCGTGCTGCCTGCTTTCGGGCGTTCCTGATGCGGCAGACGCACCACCATTTTTTGCTCGCCCCAGCGTCCATGCGCCAGGTTATCTGCACCCAACATCTCCAGCGTGTCCATCACCAGCGGCACACCGCCGTCCGCCTGAGAGGTTAAACCAATATGCTCCGGGCGAATACCGAGCGTCATCTTACGCCCGGCGTAGCCACGATAGTACCAGTTGATGGGCAATGCCATCCCGCTTTCCAGCTCAAAGTGGGTGCCCGCGCTGCTGATCCGCCCTTCCAGCAGGTTCATTGCCGGGCTGCCGATAAAGCTCGCCACAAAACGGCTGGCCGGTTTTTCGTACACCTCCACCGGCGTGCCAATCTGTTCGGCAACGCCTTTGTTCATCACCATCACCCGCTGGGCAAGGGTCATGGCTTCGACCTGATCGTGCGTCACGTACAGGGAGGTGGTTTTAAGACGGCGATGCAGTTGCTGCAGCTCCAGACGCATCTGCACGCGCAGCTTGGCGTCGAGGTTAGAAAGCGGTTCATCGAACAGAAACACCGCCGGATCGCGCACGATGGCACGCCCCATCGCCACGCGCTGGCGCTGGCCGCCGGAGAGCTCGCGCGGACGGCGCTTAAGCAGGCCATCCAGCTCCAGAATGCGCGCCGCCTCTTTCACCCGCTCCTCGATATGCCCCTTGCCCATGCCGCGGATTTTCAGCCCCCAGGCCATATTCTCTTCCACGCTCATGTGCGGATAGAGGGCGTAGTTCTGGAACACCATCGCGATGCCGCGATCTTTGGGCTCCATCTCGGTCACGCGCTGGCGGTCAATCCAGATATCGCCGGAGGAGACGCGCTCAAGCCCGGCCACCATGCGCAGCAGCGTGGATTTGCCGCAACCGGACGGGCCGACCATCACGATGAACTCCCCGTCCGCCACGTCGAGGGTAAGCGGCTGAATCACCTGGGTTTTGCCATCCCAGCTTTTGGTCACTGCCTGAAGTTTTAAACCTGCCATCTTATTTCTCACTGTCCACTAAACCACGCACAAACGCACGCTGCATGGCTAAAACGATAACGATCGGGGGAATAAGGGTGAGCAGCATCGCCGCCATCACCTGGTTCCAGAGGGTGGTGCCTTCGCCGGTGGCGATCATGCCCTTGATGCCCGCCACGGCGGTGCCGAGGTTGACGTCCTGAATAATCAGCAGCGGCCACAGGTACTGGTTCCAGCCGTAGATAAAGGTGATCACAAACAGCGCCGCGAGGTTGGTTTTCGACAGCGGCAGCACGATGTCGCGGAAAAAGCGCATCGGTGAGGCGCCGTCAATGCGCGCGGCTTCAATCAGCTCGTCCGGCAGCGTCATAAAGAACTGGCGGAACAGGAAGGTGGCGGTCGCAGATGCCATCAGCGGCAGAGTTAAGCCCGCGTAGCTGTCGAGCATCTTCAGGTTGGCGATCACTTCCACCGTCGGGAAGATACGCACCTCCACCGGCAGCATCAGGGTGATAAAAATCATCCAGAAGA
This sequence comes from Enterobacter cloacae complex sp. 309I3, assembly GCF_050031595.1. NCBI lineage: Bacteria > Pseudomonadati > Pseudomonadota > Gammaproteobacteria > Enterobacterales > Enterobacteriaceae > Enterobacter > Enterobacter cloacae complex sp. 309I3. Next base: position 4,606,360 of record NZ_JBLGWI010000001.1, read on the forward strand.
AGAGGTTACGCAGCGGAAAGCGGAACCAGACGATGGCGAAGGCCGAGAGCATCGACACCGTGATTTTGCCCACCGTAATGCCGAACGCCATGATGAAGCTGTTGAGCATCATCAGCCAGAACGGCGCGCTGTTGGCCCCCACACCCTGGGTCCAGATTGTTTTCATGTTCTCAAAAAGATGCGTGCCTGGGATCAGCGTCATCGGCGTGTCGAACACCGCTTTGGTGTCCAGCGTGGCGGCGACAAACGCCACGTACAGCGGAAAGAGGATGACGATAATCCCCAGAATCAGCATGGTATGGCTGAAAATCGTCAGCCCGCGACGGTTCTCAATCATTGGTAGCGCACCTTACTTTCGACATAGCGGAACTGCACCACCGTGAGGATGATGACAAGGAACATCAGCACGACGGACTGCGCGGCGGAGGCCGAGAGATCCAGCCCGGCAAACCCTTCGCGGTAGATTTTATAAATCAGCGTCGTCGTGGCCTGCACCGGGCCACCGGCGGTGGCCGCGTCGATGACCGGGAAGGTGTCGAAAAAGGCATACACCAGGTTCACCACCAGCAGGAAGAAACTCACCGGGGCAATCAGCGGCAGCGACAGCCTGAAGAAGCGGCGGATCGGGCCTGCGCCGTCAATGGCGGCGGCTTCCACCAGCGAACGCGGAATGGACTGTAGCGCGGCAAAGAAGAACAGGAAGTTGTAGCTGATCTGCTTCCACACCGAGGCGAACACCACCAGGAACATCGCCTGGCCGCTATTCTGGGCGTGGTTCCAGTCGTATCCGAATTCCGCCAGAAAATGGGTAATTAACCCGCGTCCGGGGTTAAACAGGAAGATCCACAGCACGGCGGCGACCGCTGGTGCCACGGCGTAGGGCAGCAGCATCAGGGTCTGATACAGACGGCTGCCACGCACCACGTAATCCACCAGCGCGGCGAAGAACAGCGAGGCAACAAGGCCGCTCACGGTGACCAGCGCGCTGAATTTGATCGTCGTCCAGAAAGAATCCAGGTAGTAGCTGTCGTGGAACAGCGCGATAAAGTTGTCCAGGCCAACAAACTGGCTGGAGAGCCCAAACGGATCAACGCTTTGCACCGAGTACCAGAGCGCTTCGCCCGCAGGCCAGATAAAGAAGATAACGGTGATGACCAGCTGAGGCGCGACCAGCAGATACGGCAGCCAGCGGGAACGAAACACCGGACGGGATGATGACATTGAGATTTGGTTCCTGAACAGTGCCGGGTGGCGGCTACGCCTTACCCGGCCTACATATGGCACGTCGTAGGCCCGGTAAGCGCAGCGCCACCGGGCATTTTTTTACGATTTGGTGGACTGCTCAAAGCGGCGCAGCAGCTGATTTCCGCGCTCTACCGCTGAATCCAGCGCCTGCTGTGGCGTTTTCTTGCCGGTCCAGACGCTTTCCAGCTCTTCGTCGACAATGGTGCGGATCTGCGGCATGTTGCCCAGACGCAGCCCTTTGGTGAACGGCAACGGCGGCTTGTTCAGCATCTGACGCGTTGCGATATCCGCACCCGGATTCTTGCTGTAGAAGCCCTGCTCGCGGGTCAGGTCATAGGCAGCTTTGGTGATCGGCAGGTAGCCGGTTTTCTGGTGCCATTCGGCCGCGTTTTCAGGTTTCGCCAGGAAGTCGAGGAACTCGGCCACTCCTTTGTAGGTGCCGGCGTCTTTGCCCTGCATCACCCACAGGCTTGCTCCGCCGATGATGGCGTTCTGTGGCGCGCCTTTCACGTCTGCGTCGTACGGCATCATGCCCACGCCATAGTTGAATTTGGCATAGTGACGGATATCCGCCAGCGAGCCGGACGAGGCGGTGGTAATGGCGCAGTCACCGTTGTAGAACTTCTCGGTGGATTCGTCTTTACGTCCGAAGTAGCTGAAATCACCCTTCTTGTTCAACTCTTCCAGCAGCGCGATGTGCTTCACCTGCTCTGGCTTGTTGAACTCCAGTACCGCGTCGGTGCCATCGAAACCGTTGTTTTTGGTGGCTACCGGCAGGCCGTGCCAGGCGCTGAAGTTTTCAATCTGGATCCAGCCCTGCCAGCCGCTGGCGTAGCCGCACTTCATCCCCGCCGCTTTCAGCTTCGCGGTGTACTCCGCCAGATCCTGCCAGGTTTTTGGCGGCTGCTCCGGGTCTAAACCGGCTTTCTTAAAGGCGTCTTTGTTGTAGTACAGCACCGGCGTCGAGCTGTTAAACGGCTGAGACAGCAGATGGTCGGTTTTAGAATCGGTGTAGTAACCCGCTACGGTCGGCACAAACTGGGATTCGTCGAAGTTGATCCCCGCCTCTTTGAACACTTCGTAGACCGGTTTGATGGCTTTGGAGGCCATCATGGTCGCTGTGCCTACTTCGTACACCTGCAAAATGGCAGGCGCATTACCGGTACGGAAGGCGGCAATGCCCGCGCTCAGGCTCTGCTCGTAGTTACCTTTGTACACCGGCACAATTTTGTAATCCGGATGGGAGTCGTTGAAACGCTGCGCCAGGGAGTCAACCTCTTTACCCAACTCCCCTTCCATGGAATGCCAGAACGGAATGGTCGTCACAGCCATTGCGTTCGTCGCAAAAGCCAGACCCAGTGCCAGACCCAAAGCTGTGTGTCGTAACGATGTCATTGTCATCTCTCTTATTGTGCCGGATGCGCGATATCACGCGTTTTATGCTCGCGAGGTAACATGACATGCTCGAATGACAGAAAAATAACTGTTTGTTTACAGATAAGTGACAACAAAAGGTCAGCGGGATGATGGTTGTGTGAAGGGGTTTGGGGTGTGGTTGGGTGCGGTCTGGTGCCCTCACCCCGGCCCTCTCCCACGGGGGAGAGGGAGAAAACACTAAAAATGGCAACGTGCGTTGCCATTTTGCTTTTACCTATCCGCCTAAATACGCACTCCGCACCGCTTCATTGGCCAGCAGCGCATCGCCGGTATCCTCAAGCACCACGTGGCCGTTCTCCAGCACGTAACCGCGATCGGCGAGCTTCAGCGCCTGGTTGGCGTTCTGCTCGACGAGGAAGATGGTCATCCCCTCTTTACGCAGCTGTTCAATGGTGTCGAAGATCTGCTGAATGATAATTGGCGCAAGACCCAGCGACGGTTCATCCAGCAGCAGCAGGCGCGGCTGGCTCATCAGGGCGCGGCCGATCGCCAGCATTTGCTGCTCACCGCCGGACATGGTCCCCGCACGCTGAATACGACGCTCCCACAGGCGCGGGAAGAGTTCGTACACCCACTTGATACGGGACTGATACTGGTCGCGGTCAGCGAAGAAGCCGCCCATTGCCAGGTTCTCTTCCACCGTCATGCGCGAGAAGACGCGACGCCCTTCAGGGACTATCGCCACCGCTTCACGCATGATTCTGGCGGTCTGCCAGTCGGTGATGTCTTTGCCATCAAACACAATCCGCCCGCTGGTGGCGCGCGGGTCGCCGCACAGGGTACCAAGCAGCGTGGTTTTGCCCGCGCCGTTAGCCCCAATCAGGGTGACGATTTCGCCCTGATTGATATGCAGGCTGACGTCGTGCAGCGCCTGGATCTTGCCGTAGTGGGCACTTACCTTGTCAAACGTTAACATCGCTTTTTCCATCTTATGCCTCACCCAGGTATGCGCGGATCACGTCCGGGTTGTTGCGGATTTCATCCGGCGTGCCGTTTGCCAGCGGCGTTCCCTGGTTCACCACGTAGATACGGTCAGAGATCCCCATTACCAGCTTCATATCGTGCTCAATCAGCAGGATAGTGGTGTCGTGATGATCGCGAAGCTCAGCAATCAGCTCGTCCAGCTCTTTGGTCTCTTTCGGGTTCAGACCCGCAGCGGGTTCATCGAGCATCAGGATTTCCGGCTGCGTTACCATGCAGCGCACAATCTCAAGGCGACGCTGGTCACCGTACGCAAGGTTACTTGCCTGGCGGTTGGCATGCGGCAGCAGACCGATACGGTCAAGCCATGTTGCCGCACGATCCAGCGCTTCGCTCTGCGCACGGCGGAAGGCTGGCGTCTTCAGCAGGCCGGAGAACAGACCGGTTTTCAGCTGCTGATGCTGTGCCACCAGCAGGTTCTCAATCACCGTCATCTCGCGGAACAGACGCACGTGCTGGAAAGTACGCACCACGCCCATACGGGCAATCTGCTGGCCCGGCAGCCCTTCCAGATGCTGGTCGCGCAGCATGATGGTGCCGCCCGTCGGCTTGTAGAAACCGGTCAGGCAGTTAAAGACCGTGGTTTTTCCCGCACCGTTCGGGCCAATCAGGGAGACGATCTCTTTCTTGTGCAGATCCAGATTCACATTGTTGACCGCCAGCAGGCCGCCAAAACGCATCATCAGACCGTTAACGGATAATAATGGCTGACTCATGCCTGCTCTCCTTTTGCTTGCCCGTTCTTCAGCTTCAGCTGTGGACGAGTCATCGGCAGCAGACCCTGCGGACGCCAGATCATCATCAGCACCATCAAACCACCCAGCATCAGCATGCTGTATTCGTTAAAGTCACGCATCAGCTCGCGTGAAACCACCAGCAGAATGGCGGCGAGGATAACAGCAAACTGCGAACCCATCCCGCCGAGTACCACAATCGCCAGCACAAAGGCGGATTCGGCAAAGGTGAACGATTCCGGGCTGACAAAGCCCTGACGCGCGGCAAACAGCGTGCCGGCAAAACCGGCGAACGCGGCGCTGATGGTGAACGCAGTCAGCTTAATGCGGGTCGGGTTGAGGCCCAGGGAGCGGCAGGCGATTTCATCTTCACGCAGCGCTTCCCACGCGCGGCCCAGCGGCATACGCAGCAGGCGGTTAATCACGAACAGGGTGATGACCACCAGCAGCAGCGCCACCAGATAGAGCCAAATCACGCGATCGGACGGATCGTATTTCACGCCGAAGAAGTTGCTGAAGGTATCCCAGCCGCCTTCACGGGCGGTACGGCTGAACTCCAGACCAAAGAAGGTTGGTTTCGGAATCTGGCTGATGCCGTTCGGGCCGCCGGTCACCTCGGTATTGTTGAGCAGCAGGATACGGACGATTTCGCCGAAGCCTAAGGTCACAATCGCCAGGTAGTCACCGCGCAGGCGCAGCACCGGGAAGCCAAGCAGGAAACCTGCCGCGGCAGAGACCAGCCCCGCCAGCGGCAAGCACGTCCAGAAGCCGAGACCGTAATAGTGGTTCAGTAGCGCAAAGGTATACGCGCCAATGGCGTAGAAACCGCCGTAGCCCAGTACCAGCAGGCCAGAGAGCCCCACCACCACGTTCAGGCCCAGACCCAGAATAACGTAGATCATGGTCAGGGTGGCGATATCTACCGTGCCGCGCGAGACCACGAACGGCCACGCCACCGCAGCCACCAGCAGCGCCACGAGGAACAGCTTCTGCTTAACGGTGGAGCCATCGATAGCCGGCAGGACAAACTTCGGTCCTGAGACGCCTTTCAGCGTTTTCTGGAACAGCGGACGCAGCAGCTGGAACAGGAACACCACGGCGGTGCCGATAAAGACCCACTGCCAGCGAATGTCAGCGGCGGTGTCTACCACAAGCTTTGTGCCGTTCAGCTCTAACTGAACGCCCATAAAGACGCCCGCCAGCACGAAGAACATGGCGGCAGAGAGCAGCGCCATTGCAAAATGCATCGGTTTCATACTTTCTCTACCTCCGGACGACCCAGAATACCGGTAGGCATTACCAGCAGAACCAGAATCAGCAGGGCAAACGACACCACGTCTTTATACTCGGTACTCAGATACGCTGAGGAGAGCGCTTCTGCCACGCCCAGAATCAGGCCGCCAATCATCGCGCCAGGAATACTGCCGATACCGCCCAGTACCGCCGCGGTAAAGGCTTTCATCCCGGCCATAAAGCCGATGTACGGGTTAATTACGCCGTAGAACTGGCCGAGCAGGACGCCTGCGACGGCCGCCATCGCGGCGCCAATCACGAAGGTCAGGGCAATCACGCGGTCGGTGTTGATCCCGAGCAGGCTCGCCATCTTCAAATCTTCCGCGCAGGCGCGGCAGGCGCGTCCCATGCGCGAGTAGCGGATGAAGAGCGTCAGGGCGAGCATCGCAATAAAGGTCACCACCCAGATCACCAGTTGCATGGTGGTGATAGAGGCAGAGAAGTTTTCGCTGGCGCCGACAATCCACTGGCCGTTGAACAGGCTTGGCAGCGCCACATCGCGCGAGCCTTCGGTCAGGCTGACGTAGTTTTGCAGGAAGATAGACATCCCAATCGCGGAGATCAGGGCAATCAGGCGCTTGGAGCTGCGTACCGGCCGGTAGGCCACCCGCTCGATGCTCCAGCCGTAGGCGCTGGCAATCACAATCGCGCCGACAAACCCGGCGGCGACCAGCAGCCAGCTGCTGTCGATACCCATCATCATCAGGGCGGCGATAATCATAAAGGAGACGTAGCTACCGATCATGTACACCTCGCCGTGGGCGAAGTTGATCATGCCGATAATGCCGTACACCATCGTATAGCCGATGGCAATCAGCGCGTAGGTGCTTCCCAGCGTGACGCCGTTAAACATCTGCTGCAGGAAATAGAGAAACTGCTCGGACATATGCAAACCTTTTTATACCCGCCCGGCGGTCCGGGCGGCGGGATAATTATTTGGCGGCCGAAGACGAACCGTCGGCGTGCCACTTAAAGACACCAAATTCAAATCCCTTCAGATCGCCTTTCTCATCCCAGTTCAGCGGCCCAATCACGGTGTTCGCCCCGTGTGCTTTTAAATCTTTCACCAGATCCAGCGGTTCTTTGCTGCCAGTACGGTCCAGCGCGGTGGCCAGTGACTGCACGGCGGCGTAGGTGATCCAGACGTATGGACCACTTGGATCTTTCTTCTGCGCCTTGAGCGCATCCACGATAGCCTTGTTCGCCGGATCCTGGTCATAGCGTTTTGGCATCGTCACCAGCATGCCTTCAGCGGCATCCCCGGCGATGTTAGACAGGGAGGCGTTACCCACGCCTTCTGGCCCCATGAACTGGGTTTTCAGACCGACCGAGCGCGCCTGGCGCAGCATCTGGCCCATTTCCGGGTAATAACCACCGTAGTAAACGAAGTCGATATTCTCTTTTTGCAGACGGGCGATCAGCGCAGAGAAATCTTTCTCACCCGCAGTAATCCCGTCGAAGAAGACGATGTTTGCGCCGCCTTTTTTCAGCCCGTCCTGAACGGAACGCGCCAGGCCTTCGCCGTACTGCTGTTTGTCATGAATAATGGCAATGCGCTGCGGTTTAACCGTCTCGAGGATGTATTTCGCCGCGGTTGGCCCCTGGGAGGAGTCCAGACCGGCGGTACGCATAATGTGCTGGTAGCCGCGCTGGGTCAGCTCCGGGTTGGTGGCACCAGGGGTAATCATCAGAATACCTTCGTCTTCGTAGATATCAGACGCAGGCTGAGTGGACGATGAGCACAGATGGCCGATCACATACTGGATGCCATCGTTCACGATTTTGTTCGCCACCGCGACGGCCTGTTTTGGATCGCAGGCGTCGTCGTATTCCACGCCTACCAGCTTGTCGCCTTTGATGCCACCTTTGGCGTTGATGTCTTTAATTGCCTGACGTGCGCCGTTGAACTCCATGTCACCCCACTGGGCAACAGGCCCGGACATGGCACCGACCACCGCAACTTTAATCTCTTCCGCCATGGCTGCATGCGAGAGAGACAATGCAACCATGCCCGCGATTAACGTCTTCGCGTTCCTTTTCATCTCTGAATCCCCATTCGTGATGTCGTGTATATATTTTGTTTTATTATGGTTAAAAAGCATTCTGTACTTTTAATGCACAACGCTATTTTTACCAGTGCCTTTAATGGTTTAGCGCAGGTTTTTATCAAAAACCAGACTAAAATCTCTATTTTTCAGGCGATTAAGCAAAGATAATATTCTGAAATCAGGCAGAGATAAACAAATAAAAGTGCAGTTTGCAGCATAAAATAACGGCACAAAGCGCCGAATAAATCACTGCCATTCAGGTTAAAATTCTGCTTATTTTTCGATCCATGTGTTTTCAAACTGCACTTCGCTCTGGCAAAAAACTAATCACCTGGTAACGGGGAATAAAAAGAGGAAGCCGCTGAGCGAATAAATTGAGTACACTGCCTCTACTCAATTTGATTTGGACAAGCAGCTAATGAAACTGACTATCGTTCGTCTGGTGACCTTTAGCGACCAGGATCATATCGACCTGGGCAAGATCTGGCCGGAATATTCCCCTTCGTCGCTGAGCGTTGACGAAACCCACCGTATTTATGCCGCGCGCTTCAACGAGCGTCTGTTGGCTGCTGTGCGCGTGACGCTGAGCGGCACGGAAGGGGCGCTGGACTCTCTACGCGTGCGCGACGTCACCCGTCGTCGCGGCGTAGGACAGTACCTGATCGAAGAAGTGATCCGTGAAAACCCGAGCATTAACTCCTGGTGGATGGCCGACGTAGGCGTGGAGGACCGTAGCGTGATGGCGGCGTTTATGCAGGCGTTAGGGTTTACGGCGCAGAAAAATGGGTGGGAGAAGCGCTAGATTTGTGCGGCCTGATGCCCTCACCCCAGCCCTCTCCCACGGGGAGAGGGGGCAAACATTAAAAAAGGCAACTTACGTTGCCTTTTTGCTTTTATTTGGCGTCAGTAGCAGTACCGTTGGCATGCCAGTCAAACACGCCGAACTCGAAGCCCTTCAGATCGCCCTTCTCATCCCAGGAGAGCGGCCCCATCACGGTATCAACAGAGTTCGCTTTCAGCCAGGTGGCAATCTCAGCCGGATCGGCTGACTGGTTCAGACCCGCCTGCAGAGACTGCAGTGCTGCGTAGGTTGTCCAGACGAACGCGCCGCTTGGATCCTGTTTCTTCGCCTTAATGGCATCTACAATCGGTTTGTTCGCAGGGACCTGGTCGTAGTTCTTCGGCTTGGTCACCAGCAGGCCTTCCGCAGACTCACCGGCAATGTTAGACAGGGAAACGTTCGCCACCCCTTCCGGCCCCATGAACTGGGTTTTCAGACCCGCTGCACGAGCCTGACGCAGGATCTGCCCCATTTCCGGGTGGTAGCCACCGTAGTAAACGAAGTCGATATTCTCTTTCTTCAGACGCGCCACCAGGGTAGAGAAGTCTTTCTCACCGGCGGTGATACCATCAAAGAACACGACGTCAGCATTCGCTTTCTTCAGGTTGTCCTGCACGGAGCGCGCCAGACCTTCACCGTACTGCTGTTTGTCATGAACGATCGCGATACGCTTCGGCTTCACTTTTTCGACAATGTATTTGGCGGCCGTTGGGCCCTGATCGGAGTCCAGACCGGTGGTGCGCAGGATCAGCTTATAGCCGCGCGACGTCAGCTCCGGTGCCGTTGCCGCCGGGGTGATCATCAGGATGCCTTCGTCTTCGTAGATATCAGACGCAGGCTGGGTGGAAGAGGAGCACAGGTGACCGATAACGTATTTGATGCCGTCGTTCACCACTTTGTTCGCCACGGCAACCGCTTGTTTCGGGTCACAGGCATCATCATATTTTACGATCTGCAGTTTTTCGCCTTTGATACCGCCCTTCGCATTAATGTCGGCAACCGCCTGTTCTGCGCCCGTAAATTCCTGGTCGCCATACTGTGCTACCGGACCGGACATCGCGCCCACCACGGCCACTTTAATATCGGCCTGCGCCATGGTGCTGAATGCCAACGCGATACATCCTGCCAGTAACGCTTTACCCTTCATGTTCATCCTGAGATTCCCCATTATTATGGTTATTACGATTGTTGTGATGTTGTTGTGTAGCGCTTTATTTCAGTTATAGGTATACCAGTCGCGCTTTTTCAGCATACTCTGCTAAAACATACCCCATTTTTATGATTTTGGAATAGCAAATTTGAAATGAATATATGATAAGCCCGGCAGGAATTTCACCGGGCTTCTGGCTTTAACGAGTCAGCGACGCAGAAATAATGTCCAGCGCTTTACGGAACTGCACTTCAGGGATTGTGAGCGGATAGAGGAAACGGATGACGTTACCGTACACGCCGCAACTCAGAAGCAGAAGGCCTTCCTGCAGGGCTCGCTCCTGAACCTGACGTGTGAATTCCGGTGACGGCTGCCCGGATTGCGGATCGTTAAACTCCACCGCCACCATTGAGCCTTGTGCGCGGATATCCGCGATATACGGACAGTGTTCCTTCGCTTTGTTCAGTACTTCCACCAGATGATGACCCAGGTGCGCTGAGCGCGTGCAAAGATCGTCTTCACCAATCACGTCCAGCACGGCATGTGCGGCGGCGATCGCCAGTGGGTTACCGGCGTAGGTACCGCCCAGTCCGCCAGGCGCAGGCGCGTCCATCACCTCGGCGCGGCCCGACACCGCCGAGAGCGGCATGCCACCCGCCAGGCTTTTCGCCATGGTGATCAGATCCGGCTTCACGCAGTGGTGTTCCATTGAGAACAGTTTTCCGGTACGCGCAAAACCGCTTTGCACCTCGTCGGCAATCAGCAAAATACCGTGGGTATCGCACAGGGCGCGCAAGGCCTGCATAAAATCCGCCGGTGCAATGTTGAAACCGCCCTCACCCTGAACCGGTTCAAGAATAATGGCCGCGACCTGGTCCGGGGCAATGTCCGCTTTGAAGATACGCTCCAGGCTTTTTAATGCCTCCGCCGTACTGACACCGTGCAGTTCATTGGGGTATTGGGCGTGATATACCGAGCCAGGAAACGGCCCGAAACCCAGCTTGTAAGGGGCAACTTTCCCCGTCAGCGCCATGGTCATCGAGGTGCGTCCATGAAAAGCACCGCCAAAGGCGATCAGGCCAGGGCGTCTGGTGTATGCGCGGGCAATTTTTACCGCGTTTTCGACGGCTTCTGCCCCCGTTGAGAAGAAGGCGGTTTTGGCCGGGCCGTCAATCGGCACACGCGCGTTGATTCGCTCGGCAAGCGACACATAGCCCTCGTACGGCACAATCTGGTACGCCGTGTGGGTGAAGGCATGAAGTTGTTTTTCAATGGCGGAAATGATTTTTGGATGGCGATGCCCGGTGTTCAGCACCGCTATTCCGGCGGCAAAGTCGATATACTCGTTGCCCTCGACGTCCCACACCGTGGCGTTTTCAGCTTTATCGGCATAGAAGTTACACATCACGCCGATGCCGCGCGGCGTCGCCTGTAAACGCCGGTCGTTCAGTTCGTTATTTTTCACCCTGTCCCCCTGAGAAAGTCGCCTGCTTAGCGCATCAGTAAGTGTTTGCCAGGGGGGAGAAATTCGCCAGAGCGGGCGCTAAAAAAACAAAACCCCCGGATTCGCATCCAGGGGCTCTCGTCATACTTCGCGGAAATTACGCTTCAATCGCGGCGCGAAGTTTTTTCATGGCGTTCTTTTCAAGCTGACGCACACGTTCAGCGGACACGCCGTAGCGGTCGGCCAGCTCCTGCAGCGTGGACTTGTTGTCTTCGTCCAGCCAGCGGGCACGGATAATATCCTGGCTACGCTCGTCAAGGCCTTCCATCGCATAGCTCAGCTTGTTCGCGGCCTGATCTTCCCAGTTGTCCTCTTCAATGCCGTCAGCAAAGTTAGAGGTCTTATCCTGCAGATACAGTACCGGCGCCATTGGCTGGCTGTCGGACGCATCGTCATCGGAAGACATGTCAAAAGTCATGTCCTGCGCGGCCATACGGGATTCCATCTCACGCACGTCTTTGCTGGAAACACCCAGCTCGCGCGCCACCATTTCTACTTCATCCTGATTGAACCAGCCCAGACGCTGCTTGGTTTTACGCAGGTTGAAGAAGAGTTTGCGTTGCGCTTTTGTCGTGGCGACTTTCACGATACGCCAGTTGCGCAGCACGTATTCGTGAATCTCTGCTTTGATCCAGTGCACAGCGAAGGAGACCAGTCGTACACCCACTTCCGGGTTAAAGCGACGTACAGCCTTCATCAGGCCGATGTTACCTTCCTGAATCAAGTCCGCCTGCGGCAGGCCATAGCCCGCATAATTACGAGCAATGTGAACAACAAAGCGCAGGTGAGACAGGATCAGCTTTTTCGCTGCTTCCAGATCGCCCTGGTAATGCAGCTTTTCAGCAAGCTCCTTTTCTTCCTCGGCCGTTAACATCGGCCAGGTGTTCGCAGCCCGGATATACGATTCCAGGTTACCAACAGGGGCTAAAGCTAAAGTTTGCATTTCTTTGGTCATTCATTCCTCTCAATGTTTCTTCTGGTCCAGGTTGTCCCCATCAGGCAACAACCATGCCAAAGCGTTTGAGCAACGAGATTAGCATTCACTCTTTTATCAGACAGTGATTTTATCCACAAGTTCCAGGTGCAACGGTGAATAAATTACGCACAAAATGTGACATGGAGATGATAACAGGGGAAGAGACAACAGGGACGCTTTCCCTGCAGAGCGAACATCTCGGTGCAGGGAAAGATTATATCACGCTTTTCTTAGTCGGGAGTAAAGTGGCGTAAATGTTGAACCGTCGCCAGCCATGCTGCCACCCAGCCAATCATGGAGCAGACCAGCAGCAGAAGAAGGCACTCATCGAACCCTAAACCACTGATATCAAACTTAGTTCCGAAGACCTGCGCCACCTCGGTCACGGCGGAGGAGAGCCGCATCACCAAAATTTCTGACAATATCAGTGAAAGAAATGCGCCGGAAAAACCGAGCAATGCGCCGCCGTAAAGGAACGGACGCAGGATGAAGCCATCCGTCGCACCAATCAGCTTTTGCACGTTGATGGTATCGCGGCGGGCGAAAATGCTCAGGCGCACGCTGTTACCGATGACGAGGAACACCGCCGCAACCATCAGCACGCCAATCATCGCCGACACGCGCCCCACCAGCCCGGTCAGTGCGGCAAGACGCGCAAACCAGCTGTCGTCCATACGCACTTCATCAATGCCTTTAATGGTAGAGATGCGGTCGCGCAGCGTATTAAGTGAATCCGTTCCCTGGAAGTCGAGCTTCGGGATCACCACCGCCACGGCCGGCAGCGGGTTCTCTTCGAGCATATCCAGCGCGCCGCCAAAGCCTGACCAGTTACGGAACTCACCCAGCGCTTCTTCGCGGGAAAGGTAGTTCACCTTCTCCACGCCCTTCTCGGCCTGGATTTGCCCCACCACCTGCGCCGCGGCGTTATCGTCGAGCGCTTTGTCCAGATAGACCGTGATCTGCGGAGACGGATAATACTGCGACGCCGCCTGATTCACGTTCTTATAGACCATATAGCAGACGCTTGGCAGCGTCAGCGAAATGGCGATAACCATCACCGTCAGGAACGTCGCCAGCGGTTTACTTTTCAGATCCTGCAACGCGCCGTGGAAGGCGTAGCGTACCTGTTCATTGAACACGTTGGTTTTGCGGGAGTTTGGCTTCGGCGCGGCTTTCGCCCGCTTCGGCGCATTACGGTTACCGTCACCACCACCCTGCGGCTTACGGAAACGGTCAAACCGGTTCCCGAACTGCCGAATCTGGTTCATTGCATCACGCTTGTTCACCGTGGCCTCCATGCAAATGCCCGTCGCTCAGGGTCAGCATGCGGTACGAACGGCGGGAAATGAGCCCGATGTCGTGCGTCGCCATCAATACCGTCACCCCAACGCGGTTGAATTCCTCAAACAGACGCAAAATCCCTTCAGAAAGGGCGTCGTCCAGGTTACCGGTCGGTTCATCCGCCAGCAATACCGCAGGCTTGTTCACCACCGCACGGGCAATGCCCACACGCTGCTGTTCACCGCCAGAGAGCTGGATCGGAAAGTTCTTCGCTTTGTCCAGCAGCCCGACCTTATCCAGCGCCGCAGAGACGCGACGGCGGATATCATCATAGCTGGCACCGGCAATAATCAGCGGGATCGCCACGTTATCGAAAACGGTGCGATCCATCAGCAGGTGGTGATCCTGGAAAATCATCCCGATCTGGCGACGCAGGAACGGCACTTCGCGGTTCTTAAGACGGCTAATTTCATGGCCGCTGAACCAGATTTTCCCGGCGCTTGGCCGTTCAATCCCACAGATAAGCTTGAGCAGGGTACTTTTCCCCGCGCCGGAATGGCCGGTCAGGAATGCCATCTCGCCTGGCTGCAGGTGGAAGGTCACCCCCTGCAGCGCTTGTCTCCCACCGAGATAGGCCTTGCTGACGTGTTCAAAGCGAATCATTGTTAGTCCTCTCGGGCAAATAATGCCTCAATAAAGTCGTCCGCCTTAAACGGACGCAAATCCTCAATACGCTCGCCCACACCGATGTAACGAATAGGAATGCCGAACTGATCGGCCACGGAGAAGATCACCCCGCCTTTCGCGGTGCCGTCCAGTTTGGTCAGCGTGATCCCGGTCAGTCCTACCGCTTCATGGAACAACTTCGCCTGGCTGACGGCGTTCTGTCCGGTGCTGGCATCGATGGTCAGCATAATTTCATGCGGTGCGTCTTCGTCCAGCTTCTTCATGACGCGGACGATTTTCTTCAACTCTTCCATCAGGTGCGATTTGTTCTGCAAACGCCCTGCGGTATCGGCAATCAGGACATCCACATTTCGCGACTTCGCCGCCTGGATGGCGTCAAAGATCACGGACGCGGAATCTGCACCGGTGTGCTGCGCAATCACCGGAATGTTGTTGCGCTGACCCCACACCTGCAGCTGTTCAACCGCCGCCGCGCGGAAGGTATCACCCGCCGCCAGCATCACCGATTTACCCTGCTGCTCGAACTGACGCGCCAGTTTGCCGATGGTGGTGGTCTTCCCGACACCGTTAACGCCAACCATCAGAATAACAAATGGCGTTTTGCCTTCAATATTAAGCGGTTCGTCAACTTTTGCGAGAATTTCACCCATCTCGTCTTTCAGCAGGCCGTACAGCGCTTCGGCGTCGCGCAACTGTTTGCGGCTCGCCCCTTCGGTCAGGTTGGCGATGATCTTACGGGTGGTTTCCACCCCAACGTCCGCAATCAGCAACTGCTCTTCCAGCTCTTCAAACAGATCGTCGTCGATCTTTTTGCCGCGGAACAGACTGATAAATCCGGAACCTAAATTTTCTTTGGTTTTTAACAGGCTGCGTTTCAGGCGGGCAAAGAAACCTTCTTTGGTCGGTTTTTCCTGCTCCTGAACGATCTCCTCTTCGGCCTGCTCTTCCACCGGCACGACGATAACCGCTTCTTCAGCCGCCTGAGCGGCCAGCGCCTGGGCTTCCAGCTCTTCATCGGTCAGCGCCGGCTCATGTGCCGCTTCTTCTTCCACCGCGTCGACAATTTCCACGGTTTCCGCTTCGGCCTGCCACTCTTCAGGGGAAACGTCCTCCGCTTTTACCTCTTCCGGCAGCGGCAACTCTTCATGTTCGATAACGGCCTGCGGCGCTTCAGTAACCGCTTCAACAACAGGTTCTGGCTTTTCGCTCTCCTGAACCTGTTCGGTGACCTCAACCACCTCTTCAGCAAAGGCTTCAGTCTCTTCTTTGCTGTGCGCATGCTCTTCCGCTTCGACAACCGCGGCGGTTTCTACAGGCGTTTCAGGCTGAGACTGCTCTTCAACGGCTTGTTGTTCTTCGGTTTTCTGTTCTGTTTCTTGCTCTTTTTCACCGAAACCCAGCCAGGAAAAGAAGCCACGTTTTTTTTGTTTTGCCATCTGCGACTACACTCCTCGCGGCGCTATATACATGGAAGCTAAAAAAATGATGAAATAGTCTAACACTTTACTTAATTGACATCACCGCCCGCAATCGCAGGCCAATTGTTAACAGAGCTTTCCTGAGATGAAGAAACCCAACCGCGCCCCAGCCGGTCAAATTCGTATTATCGGTGGCCAGTGGCGAGGCCGGAAACTCCCGGTGCCGGACAGCCCCGGTTTACGCCCAACCACCGACCGCGTGCGTGAAACGCTGTTTAACTGGCTGGCCCCGTCAATGGTAGACGCCCACTGCCTCGACTGCTTTGCGGGCAGCGGCGCATTAGGGCTGGAAGCCCTCTCGCGCTACGCCGCCAGCGCCACGCTGCTGGAGATGGAACGCGGTGTCGCGCAGACGCTGCAGCAAAATCTGGCGACGCTGAAAGCCACCAACGCCAAAGTGGTGAACACCAATACGCTCAGTTTCCTCGCGCAGCCAGGCACGCCGCACAACGTGGTGTTTGTCGATCCGCCGTTCCGTAAGGGGCTGCTGGAAGAGACGTTATCCCTGCTGGAAAGCAACGGCTGGCTGGCGGATGACGCGCTGATTTACGTTGAAAGCGAAGTGGAAAACGGGCTACCGCCAGTGCCGGTTCACTGGGATTTACACCGCGAAAAAGTGGCGGGTCAGGTCGCTTATCGTCTGTATCATCGTCAGGCACAAGGAGAATCCAATGCCAGTACTGATTAATCTGGGACGTTTGCTGATGCTGTGCGTCTGGGCGTTTTTACTGCTCAATCTGGTGCATCCGTTCCCGCGCCCGATGAATATCTTTGTGAACGTGGCGTTTATCTTTACCACCTTCATGCATGCCCTGCAGATGGTGATGCTGAAAAACGGCCTGCCAAAAGACGGCCCGCAGATGACCGGCTGGCAGCAGCTGCGCGTGTTTATTTTCGGCGTGTTTGAACTGCTGGTGTGGATGAAGAAGTTTAAGGCGCAGGTGAAGAAGTAAGGTGCGGTCTGATGCCCTCACCCTAACCCTCTCCCACTGGGAGAGGGGATCGTATTATTCAGCCCTGAACCCTTCAAACCGCGACCCTTTGTAACTCAGCATCCCTTTCTCACCTACCGTCAGCTGATGGTACTGCTGCGCCTCCAGGCGGAAGGTCATCTCCAGGCCGCCCGTTTCCGGCTTAAAGCTCGCTTCATAGCGCATGGTCGTTCCCGCAGGGGTAACCTGTTGCTGGCGCGAGCGCCGGTCATTAAGGGGTTTTTCGCGTTTATTGCTCACCACCACGCGCTTTTGCATCAACGGCGCGGCGTCGTTATCCGCTTTCTCGCGGCGCTGCTGCACAAAACGGAACGAGGCGGCAATGACGATAATCGCCACCACGATAATGAAAAACAGCGGCATCTTGCTCATTCAACAATCCCATAAGATTATGCGGAATTCAGGATACCCTGACTCCCCCGGCATTGCCAAACGCCTGCCCGCATCACTACACTGAAGATGAAACTGATTATTCAGCCTTAACAGATACAGGGAGTTAATATGCTTTGGTCATTTATCGCTGTCTGTTTTTCCGCATGGCTTTATGTCGATGCGTCATACCGCGGTCCGGCCTGGCAGCGCTGGTTGTTTAAACCCGTCACGCTGTTGCTGCTCCTGCTGCTTGCCTGGCAAGCGCCGATGTTTAACGCCATCAGCTACCTGGTCCTCGCCGGGCTGTGTGCTTCTCTGATTGGCGATGCCTTAACCCTGCTGCCGCGTCAGCGTCTGCTGTATGCCGTGGGGGCGTTCTTCCTGTCGCATCTGCTTTACACCATCTACTTTGCCAGCCAGATGACGCTATCCTTCTTCTGGCCGCTCCCGCTGGTGCTGCTGGTGATCGGCGCGCTGTTGATCGCGGTGATCTGGTCACGCCTGGAAGAGATGCGTCTGCCCGTCTGCACGTTTATTGCCATGACGCTGGTGATGGTGTGGCTGGCCGGTGAACTGTGGTTCTTCCGCCCAACCTCACAGGCGATGTCCGCTTTCTTTGGCGCGGCGCTGCTGTTAATCGGCAATATCGTCTGGCTGGGCAGCCACTATCGCCGTCGTTTCCGGGCTGATAACGCGATTGCCTCCGCCTGTTACTTTGCCGGGCACTTCCTGATTGTGCGTTCGCTGTATATCTAAATAAGCCTTGACTCTGGAGTCGACTCCAGAGTGTATGCTGCGGTTAATGAGAAAATTATCATTACCGGAGAGTGCCATGTCGACTCCAGAAACACCTAAAAAAGCCCCACAATTTTCAGCATTTAAGCTCAGCCCGGTGCCAGCGAAAGATGACTGCTGCTGTGACGGGGCATGCGAAACGCAAAACGCGCAGCCGCTGCCTGAAAGCGGAAACCATTACAGCTGGGTGGTTGACGGCATGGATTGCGCGGCCTGCGCCCGCAAAGTCGAAAATGCGGTAAAACAGATCCCCGGCGTCAGCCACGTGCAGGTGCGCTTTGCGACCGAAAAACTGCTGGTCAGCGCCGAGAGTGACGTTAGCGAGCAGGTTGTGTCCGCCGTCAGCCAGGCCGGTTATTCCCTGCGTAGCGAAACGGCCCCCGCCGAAAAAACCGCTCCGCTGCGAGAAAATCTGCCCCTTATCGCGCTCGTGATGATGATGGCCCTGAGCTGGGGTCTGGAGCAGATCAACCACCCGTTTGGCAATCTGGCGTTTATCGCCACCACGCTTGTCGGGTTGTATCCCATTGCCCGTCAGGCGCTGCGGCTGATGAAAAGCGGCAGCTGGTTCGCCATCGAAACGCTGATGAGCGTGGCAGCTATCGGCGCGCTGTTCATTGGTGCCACAGCGGAAGCGGCCATGGTGCTGCTGCTGTTCTTAATTGGCGAACGTCTTGAAGGCTGGGCGGCAAGCCGGGCGCGTAAAGGGGTCAGCGCCCTGATGGCGCTTAAGCCCGAAACCGCCACACGAGTAGCAGGAAACGAACGCCAGACGGTGGCCATTAACGCGCTGCGTCCAGGCGATGTGATTGAAGTCGCTGCCGGAGGGCGCCTGCCTGCGGACGGTACCCTGCTCACCGCCACCGCGAGCTTCGACGAAAGCGCCCTCACCGGGGAGTCGATTCCGGTTGAACGCACGGCCGGTGAAAAAGTACCTGCGGGCGCCACCAGTGTCGACCGTCTGGTCCAGCTCACGGTACTTTCCGAACCCGGTGACAGCGCCATCGACCGTATCCTGAAGCTGATCGAAGAGGCCGAGGAGCGTCGCGCCCCCGTCGAGCGATTTATTGACCGCTTCAGCCGGATTTACACCCCCGCCATCATGCTGGTTGCCCTGCTGGTCACTATCGTTCCGCCGCTGTTCTTTGGTGCGCCGTGGGAAGGCTGGATTTATAAAGGTCTGACCCTGCTGCTGATTGGCTGTCCGTGTGCGCTAGTGATCTCCACCCCGGCGGCCATTACCTCCGGTCTGGCGGCAGCGGCACGTCGTGGCGCCCTGATAAAAGGCGGCGCGGCGCTGGAACAGTTAAGCCAGGTGCAGCAGGTGGCGTTCGATAAAACCGGCACGCTGACCGTGGGGAAACCGCAGGTCACCGGCGTGTATCCGCAGGATATCGGTGAAGATGAACTGCTTACGCTGGCCGCCGCCATAGAGCAGGGTTCCACTCACCCGCTGGCGCAGGCGATTGTGCGTGAAGCGCAGTCGCGCGGGCTGGCAATTCCGACGGCAACGGCACAGCGGGCGCTGGTTGGGTCCGGGATTGAGGCCGACATCGACGGTAAAAAGGTGCTGATTGTCGCGGCGGGTAAGTCTTCTAACTCAGAGGTTGAGGCGTTAGAACAGACCGGACAAACTGTCGTAACCGTCATGCAGGACGGCGTCGCCAAAGGCATGCTGGCACTGCGCGATACCCTGCGTGATGATGCGAAAGAGGCCGTCGCGGCGCTCCATCAGCTGGGCGTCCAGGGTGTGATCCTCACCGGCGATAACCCGCGTGCCGCCGCCGCGATTGCCGGAGAGCTGGGGCTGGACTTTAAGGCCGGATTACTGCCTGCGGACAAGGTCAGTGCCGTGACGGAGCTGAACAGCCATGCTCCGCTGGCGATGATCGGCGACGGAATCAACGATGCGCCAGCGATGAAAGCATCCACCATCGGGATTGCCATGGGCAGCGGTACCGACGTGGCGCTGGAAACCGCCGATGCCGCGCTCACCCATAACCGCCTGACCGGGCTGGCGCAGATGATTTCCCTGGCACGCGCCACGCGCGCCAATATTCGCCAGAACATCAGCATCGCCCTGGGGCTGAAAGGGATTTTCCTCGTCACCACCCTGCTCGGCATCACCGGGCTGTGGCTGGCGGTGCTGGCGGATACCGGCGCGACGGTGCTGGTGACGGCCAACGCGCTCCGCTTACTGCGACGCAAATAACACGCAATGCACGCCTGGCCGGGTAAAGCGTAACGGCAACCCGGCCTTCCCTTCTCAAAAATCTAAACCAGCGTTTCAGAAATTAACGCTTTTGTGAGGCGCTTCACCTCCGTTTTCCAGGCCATAGTGTAATTTTTAAACGTACAAAACTAAAACACCGTTTTAACACTTACCTCACTACCCTGGAGTTGACTTGATGAAAACGACCCTCAAGCCGTTACTGGCCGCTCTGTGTCTGTCTGCTTTTGCCTGCTCCGTTTCTGCGCAAACCATTAAAGCCGCCGATGTGCATCCTGAAGGCTACCCGAACGTGGTAGCCGTACAGCACATGGGGGAGAAACTCAAACAACAAACCGACGGCAAGCTGGAGATCAAGGTCTTTCCCGGCGGCGTGCTCGGGGATGAAAAGCAGATGATTGAACAGGCGCAGATGGGGGCGATCGACATGATCCGTGTCTCCATGGCTCCGGTGGCGGCGATCCTGCCCGATATCGAAGTCTTTACCCTGCCCTATGTGTTCCGCGATGAAGACCACATGCACAAAGTCATCGACGGCGATATCGGCAAGCAGATTGGCGACAAACTGACCGCCAACCCCAAATCGCGGCTGGTGTTTCTCGGCTGGATGGATTCCGGCACCCGTAACCTGATCACCAAAACGCCGATCGTCAAACCGGAGGATCTGAAAGGCAAAAAAATCCGCGTTCAGGGAAGCCCGGTGGCGCTGGCGACACTGAAAGACATGGGGGCTAACTCGGTGGCAATGGGGGTCAGTGAGGTCTACAGCGGCATGCAGACCGGCGTAATCGACGGCGCTGAGAATAATCCGCCGACCTTCATCGCCCATAACTATATGCCGATCGCCAAAAACTATACCCTCAGCGGCCACTTCATTACCCCGGAAATGCTGCTCTACTCGAAAGTGAAATGGGACAAGCTCAGCGCAGACGAACAGCAGAAAATCCTGACCCTGGCGCGCGAAGCGCAGTTCGAACAGCGCAAGCTGTGGCAGGCCTATAACGCCGAGGCGCTGGCGAAGATGAAAGCCGGTGGCGTGCAGTTCCACGAGATCGACAAATCGGTATTTATCAAAGCCACAGAGCCGGTGCGCGCGCAGTATGGCGAAAAGCATCAGGACCTGATGAAAGCCATTGCTGACGTTCAGTAAACGGAGAACGTATGTCCGAACTCTACCTAAAGTGGATGGACCGGCTGTATCTGCTCGCCATGGGCGTAGCGGGATGCGCGCTGCTGGTGATGACGGTGGTGATCCCGATTGGCATCTTCTCGCGCTATGTGCTGAATCGCGGTGAATCCTGGCCGGAGCCGATTGCCATCATCTGCATGGTGACCTTTACGTTTATCGGCGCGGCGGTGAGCTACCGTGCCGGGTCACACATCGCGGTGAACATGCTGACCGACCGACTGCCGGACATGCTGAAAACAGCGTGTGCGCGCGTGGTGGATCTGCTGATGCTGCTGATCTCGCTGATTATGTTCTGGTACAGCTACTGGCTGTGTGTCGAGCTCTGGGAGCAGCCGGTCGCCGAGTTTCCGATCCTGACGTCAGGGGAGAGTTATCTGCCGCTGCCGATTGGTTCTGCGGTGCTGATCCTGTTTGTCATTGAACGTCTGCTGTTTGGCTCACAGGAAAACCGTCCTGTGGTGCTGATCGGCAACCACAGTTAAGGGGTGAACAATGGATGCATTCGTTTTGTTATTCACCCTCGCCATTTTGCTGGCGCTGGGTATGCCGGTGGCGTTTGCCGTCGGCTTAAGCGCCGTCGCGGGCGCGTTGTGGATCGAGTTACCGCTCGAGGCGCTGATGATCCAGATCACCAGCGGGGTTAACAAATTTACCCTGCTGGCGATCCCGTTTTTCATCCTGGCGGGGGCGATCATGGCGGAAGGCGGCATCGCCCGTCGACTGGTGAATTTCGCGTATGTTTTTGTCGGTTTTATTCGCGGCGGACTGTCGCTGGTGAATATCGTGGCCTCCACCTTTTTCGGCGCGATTTCCGGTTCATCGGTGGCGGATACGGCCTCCATCGGCAGCGTGATGATCCCGGAGATGGAGAGAAAGGGGTATCCCCGCGAGTATGCGGCGGCGGTCACCGCCAGCGGGTCGGTGCAGGCGATTTTAATCCCGCCCAGCCACAACTCGGTGATCTACTCGCTGGCCGCAGGCGGTACGGTCTCCATTGCCACGCTGTTTATCGCAGGCGTGCTGCCGGGGCTGCTGCTGGGACTGTGCCTGATGACGCTGTGTCTGTGCTTTGCCCATAAGCGCGGCTATCCAAAAGGCGAAAAGATCCCCTTTAAACAGGCGCTGAAGATTTTGCTGGACGCTCTCTGGGGGCTGATGACGGTGGTGATTATCCTCGGCGGCATATTGTCCGGGATATTTACTGCCACCGAATCGGCGGCGGTCGCCTGCCTGTGGGCGTTCTTTGTCACCATGTTTATCTACCGCGACTATAAGTGGAGCGAACTGCCGAAGCTGATGTGCCGGACGGTGAAAACGGTCACTATCGTGATGATCTTGATTGGCTTTGCGGCGGCGTTTGGCGCGGTGATGACCTACATGCAGTTGCCTGTGCGTATCACGGCGTTCTTCACCTCGCTCTCGGATAACAAGTACGTGATCCTGATGTACCTCAACATCATGCTGCTGCTGATTGGCACCCTGATGGATATGGCGCCGATCATTCTGATCCTGACGCCGGTGCTGTTGCCGGTGACCCAGTCGCTTGGGATCGACCCGGTCCATTTCGGGATGATCATGATGGTGAATCTGGGGATCGGGCTTATCACGCCGCCGGTAGGATCGGTGCTGTTTGTGGCCAGTGCGGTAAGCAAGCAGAAAATCGAGCATGTGGTGCGCGCGATGCTACCGTTTTACGGCATGCTGCTGCTGGTGCTGGGAATGATAACATACATCCCGGCGATTTCGCTGTGGCTGCCGGGATTGTTAGGCATGCAGTAAGGGGGTTACCCCTTGCGGATCAAATACCGGTACGGCAGCGCTTCGGTCTGCTGTGCCACCAGTTCATGCTCCATAAAGGTACAAAAACCGGGGATATCGCGGGTGGTTGCCGGATCGTCAGCGATGATCAGCAGCGTTTCGCCGGTTTGCATATTGCGCACGGTTTTGCGCACCATCATTACCGGCTCAGGGCAGCGGAGGCCCTGCGCATCAAGGGTGTGGTCTGGAGTGGAAAACAGATCGGTCATGGTGTTCTCGGTCAGATAAAAACGGCTGTAGTTTACGCCCCGTAGCCAGCAATGCAAACCAGGTTAACGGTTGCGTAAAAACTAACCATTGCATTGTCCTGCCAAAGCAGTATCATGCTGCGGTTTTTATTGGGTTCCCTCACCCCAACGTATAAAAAGGTCACAATATGACGCCGTTTTCTGAATCGCAGCGCGTAAAAGCGTTGTTCTGGCTTTCGCTTTTTCATCTGCTGGTGATCACCTCCAGTAACTATCTGGTGCAGCTGCCGATTGCCATCTTTGGTTTTCATACCACCTGGGGCGCGTTCAGCTTCCCGTTTATTTTTCTCGCCACCGATCTGACCGTGCGTATTTTTGGCGCACCGCTGGCTCGCCGCATTATTTTTGCGGTCATGCTGCCGGCGCTGTTCGTGTCGTACGTTATTTCCTCCCTGTTTTACATGGGAAGCTGGCAGGGCTTTGAGGCGTTAACCCACTTCAACCTGTTTGTTGCCCGAATCGCTACTGCAAGCTTTATGGCCTATGCGCTGGGGCAGATCCTCGACGTGCACGTATTTAACCGCCTGCGTCAGAATCACCGCTGGTGGATGGCCCCCACCGCCTCGACGCTGTTCGGCAACGTCAGCGATACGCTGGCCTTCTTCTTCATTGCCTTCTGGCACAGCCCGGATGCGTTTATGGCCGAACACTGGATGGAAATTGCGCTGGTGGACTACTGCTTCAAGGTGCTTATCAGCATTGTCTTCTTCCTGCCGATGTACGGCGTGCTGCTGAATATGCTGCTGAAAAGACTGGCAGATAAATCTGAAATCACAGCATTGCAGGCTGGTTAAGGGTTCGCTTTATCAGTTGTGATAAGATGGACAAATGAGCCGTTATGGCCGTTTATCGAAAGGAAGAAGTCAATGCGCAATCTGGTTAAATATGTCGGGATTGGCCTGCTGGTTGTCGGCCTTGCAGCCTGTGATAACAGCGACACGAAAACGCCTGCTCAGGGCGCGTCTGCAGAGAGCAACGCAACCGGTCAGCCGGTGAACCTGCTGGACGGTAAACTCAGCTTCTCTCTGCCAGCGGATATGACTGACCAGAGCGGCAAGCTGGGTACCCAGGCGAACAACATGCACGTCTATTCCGATGCAACCGGGCAGAAAGCGGTGATTGTGATTGTGGGCGATGATACCAGCGAAGACCTGGCCGTGCTGTCCAAACGTCTGGAAGATCAGCAGCGCAGCCGCGACCCGCAGCTGCAGGTGGTGACAAACAAGTCCATCGAACTGAAAGGCCACACGCTGCAGCAGCTGGACAGCATTATCTCTGCAAAAGGTCAGACAGCTTACTCTTCCGTGGTGCTGGGTAAGGTTGATAACAAACTGCTGACCCTGCAGATCACCCTGCCAGCGGAAGATCAGCAGAAAGCGCAGACTGCCGCTGAAAACATCATCAACACCATCGTGATTCAGTAACACGTCAGGATGATGACGTGGCCTCCGGTGCCTGCACCGGGGGCCATTTTTTTAGCCGCCACGTGAGCATCAGGGCCATCACCACCAGACCCGCAGCCGCAAGATAGATAACCGGCACACCTGCCCAGGCCATGACCAGCCCTGCCAGCGGCCCGGTAATGCCCAACGACATATCCATAAACACCGTGTAGGTTGCCAGCGCCGCCCCCTGATTCTGCGGCGGCACGGCTTTCACCGCCACCACACCCAGCGCCGGGAAGACCAGCGAAAAACCGGCTCCGGCGAAGAACACGCCAACTTTTGCCATCCACGGCGCGGTCGCTATACCGGTCAGCAGCAGCCCGACAATCTCAACCGCAAAGCAGATCATCGCCACATTCAGCCCACCCAGGCGGTTAATACCGTTCGGGAAGAGCAAACGGGCACCCACAAACGCACAGCTGAACAGGGTTAACGCAAAGGCCGCCCCATCCCAGCCTTTGGCGTCATAAAACAGCGTGATAAAGGTGGCGATCACCCCAAAGCCGGTGGTTGCCAGCGCCAGTGCCATACCATACGGCCAGACGCACCCCAGCACTGCCCGGAACGGCAGCGGTTTACCTTTGCTGGCCTTCACTTTCGGACGCGGCAGGGCAAACAGGATCGCCACCAGCGCGACCACCATAATGGTGCCCGCCAGCCCGTACAGTCCGCCATACGCATAGCACATCACCCCAAGCGGGGCGCCAAGCGCCATTGCCCCGTAGGTGACAATGCCGTTCCAGGAGATGACCCGGCCAATGTGCGGTGCCCCGACCACGCCTACGCCCCACAGCGTCGAGCCGGTTCCTGCCAGGCTTTGCCCAATACCGAGGATCACCCGGCCCAGGCACAGCAGCACCAGGCTGACCAACGGCCAGTGGCTGGTCGTTGCCGCCAGCAGGTAACTCAGGCCACTGAGAAAACAGCCGCATAATCCTGTGATCACAATGCTCTTCGGCCCGAACAGATCCGCGTAGCGACCCGCATGCGGGCGGCTCAACAGCGTGGCGAAGTACTGCAGGCTAATCACCAGCCCCGCCCAGAATGCGTTAAACCCCATCACGTCATGCACATAGCCCGGCAACACCGCCAGCGGCAGGCCAATCGTCAGATAACTGGCAAAGTTAAAAATCACAACGGAGACAATGCGCAGATTAAGGCGTAATCCGCTTAATGCCGGTTCGGCGGCGGGTTCGGGCATGAGGTTTTACCTGGATTTTTGCAACAGTGTTTCACTATTACCACGACGCCAGCAGAAAATCAGCAGCGACTTTCAGATTAACGGTGCCAGACGAAGCGAAACCCGCGCACTACACTTAACGGGCAATCACATTAAGGAACACGAATGACCCCTAACCCGCCCGACAAAGCAGGACTCCACATCCTGTTAAAACTCGCCTCTCTGGTGGTGATCCTCGCCGGTATCCATGCTGCCGCCGATATTATTGTCCAGCTTCTGCTGGCGCTCTTTTTTGCCATTGTGCTTAACCCGCTGGTGACCTGGTTTTTGCGCCGGGGTATCAGCCGCCCGGTGGCCATAACCATTGTGGTTATCGTGATGCTGATTGCCCTCACCGCCCTTTTCGGCGTGCTGGCCGCCTCGCTGAGCGAATTCTCCACGATGCTGCCGCAATACAACAAAGAGCTGACGCGCAAGATCGTGGCGCTTCAGGAGATGATGCCGTTTCTGAACCTGCATATTTCGCCGGAACGGATGTTGCGCCGGATGGATTCAGAAAAAATCATGACCTACGCCACCACGCTGATGACCGGCCTGTCCGGCGCTATGGCCAGCATTTTGCTGCTGGTCATGACGGTGGTGTTTATGCTGTTCGAAGTGCGCCACGTGCCCTATAAGCTGCGCTTTGCGCTGAATAATCCGCAAATTCACATCGCCGGTTTACACCGCGCGTTAAAGGGCGTCTCCAAATATCTGGCCTTAAAAACCCTGTTGAGCGTCTGGACCGGCGTGATTGTCTGGCTGGGGCTGATGCTGATGGGCGTGCAGTTCGCGCTGATGTGGGGAGTGCTGGCGTTTTTGCTGAACTACGTGCCCAACATTGGCGCGGTACTCTCCGCCGTGCCGCCCATGATTCAGGCGTTTCTGTTTAATGGCTTCTATGAGTGCATGCTGGTGGGGGCGCTGTTCCTCGTGGTGCATATGGTGCTGGGGAATATTCTTGAGCCAAGGATGATGGGCCACCGGCTGGGCATGTCGACGCTGGTGGTGTTCTTATCCTTACTGATTTGGGGATGGCTGCTGGGCCCGGTTGGGATGCTGCTGTCGGTACCGCTCACCAGCGTCTGTAAAATCTGGATGGAGACCACCAAAGGCGGCAGCAAACTGGCGATACTGCTGGGGCCGGGCCGACCCAAGAGTCGATTGCCCGGGTGATTTTCCGTTACTGATTAGCCATTGTTGAGGTCAATGGATTATAGTAATGGTTTCGCCGCGCAACTTTACAGCTATCGCGTTTTTGACTGAAGGCCAGACGTTATATGTACCAGGTTTTGCTGGGAAAAATCTCCTCGCTGAGCACAGACCAGTGGGCGCAAGCCCTCTCCCAATACGCTCCGCAGGGTGCTCAACGCGCCCGTTGGCTGGCGGGTCGAGGGCTACTGTCGCGTGTGCTGGCACCACAGCCTTTACCGGAGATTGTCTACCGTGAACAGGGCAAACCCGTGTTTGCCGACGAGTATCCTCTGTGGTTCAGCGTGAGTCACTCGGAAGATGATATTGCGTTAATTATCAGCGATGAAGGTGACGTAGGCTGTTCGCTGGAGCATATCCGTCTGCAGGAAAACTGGCCTACGCTCGCCAATGCCGTATTTAGCAATGCCGAGCATGACGCGCTGGAAAAGGAAACATCCGAAAACAAACTCAGCACATTCTGGCGTATCTGGACCCTAAAAAAGGCCATCCTTAAACAACGCGGTGGTCATTCCTGGCAAATGGTCAGCATTGACAGCAGTGCCGCGCTGCACTCAACGAGCCAGTGCCGGACAGGTTTGCTGAGCCTCGCCGTTTGCACCACCACGCCCTTTGAGATTACGGCGTCTCTGATCCATTCTGTACACGCTGAGCTGGCCGAAAAATAACCAGCACGCCCAGCATAATCAACCCGACACCCGCCAGCCCCTGCCACGAGAACGACTCACCCCAGCCGGGCAGCAGGATCGCCGCGGCCCACACCAGAATATAACTGAGGCTCAGCAAGGCATACGCTTTGCTGAACGCCATGCGATGCAGCGCCAGATACCAGCAGCCCATAGAGGCCACATAGCCCATCAGCCCCAGCAGCAGCGCGCCGGTACCGGACGAAAAATGCCAGAGAGCCCTGAAAAATGCCAGCGCCTCGCCGACGGGCGGAAGCGCCTGCATGGCGCTGCGCAGCAGCAACTGCGCGGCACTGACTAACGCCACGCTGCATAACGCCCAGCACGCCCCTTTCACAGGCTTCCTCCCAGCAGAACAATCCCGATCATAATCAACCCTACGCCCAGCCAGTGATGTCGGGCCACCTTCTCATGCCAGAGCCCCTTCGCCGCCAGCGTCACCCAGACAAAATTAAGGCTCAGCATGGGATAGGCGACCCCGACGGGAAGACGCTGCAATACCACCAGCCAGACCAGCATGCCGCAGCCCAGCGCCAGCAAGGCGAGCCCCAGCCAGAGCACAATATGTGCACCACGCCGCCCGGTTTTCGCCGGACGGGTCGCTTGCTTCTGACAGAGCTGTCCCGCGCAGGTCAGCAGGCTTGCCAGCACCAGCCAAAGCCAGGTCATCATTGCGGCAGATACTGCAGGTAAGCCAGCCGCCCCTGGATATACAGGTAGTCCGGCTTTGGCAGGTTATCCCGGTTCAGAACGTCGTTCTTCGACAGCAGGATCACCAGCGACACGCTCCCCTGCTGGCGATGCCTCGCCAGCCACTGCGCAAAGTCATCTTTAGTGATAAAGCGGTCTTTCACGTCCGGATAATCCAGCCCGTAACGCAGCTCACCGCTCTGACCAAACATGATGATGTCATTACGTTTAAGCTCCCACGCCAGCCCTGCCGCCACGCCGACGTTATCGGCCAGCACGAACCGGCTCTGCTGGAGCGGGTCGCGCACGGTATCCACCAGCGACTGTGGCTGTTTGGAGTCCACCACCAGGTTGGGAATGGCAAAACCAATCAGCAACGCCAGCCCGGCAGGGCACAGCGCCGCCAGCCACCAGCGCTGCTGGCTCCGTCTGAAGCTAAACCAGCCCACCACGGCCCAGACGAGGAAGGCCACCACCGCGCAGAAGACTTTATACAGCTCGACCGACGTCCAGACCGGGTGCTTAGCCAGCCCCCACGGCGACACGACTAACGCCGCGATGACACCGAGGGTACCGAACGCCAGGTTGATCCCGGCATTGATACGTAACACGCTGGCCCCCTTTTCCGCAGCGAGGCAGGCATAGCGCGCCATCAGGATCGCCAGCGGGGCAAAACACGGCAGGATGTAGGTAGGCAGCTTGCCTTTGGCAATGCTGAAGAATAAAAGCGGCATCACCACCCAACCGAGCAGATAAAGCCCGCCGCCTGCCGGATGTTTTTCACGCCAGCCCAGACGCAGCGCACCGGGCAACAGCGCCAGCCACGGCAGACTGCCCGCGACCAGGAATGGCAGGTAATACCAGAACGGGGCTTTGTGCTGGGCGTCGCTCTGGGCAAAACGCTGAATGTGTTCAACCCAGAAGAAGTAGCGCCAGAAATCGGGTTCACGCTGGGCAATCGCCAGCCCCCAGGGCAGGACAATGAGCACGCAGCTCAGGATCGCAAGCCCGCCAAAACTCAGCACCTCTTTCCAGCGCTTTTGGGCAATCACCCACGGCAGGACGCCAAGGACCGGCACCGCCAGGGCGAGAAAGCCTTTGGTCATCACCCCCATACCGCAGGCCAGCCCCAGCACGATGTAGCCCCCCGCTTTGCCAGCCAGGGTCTGCGCCTGCGAGGCCAGCCAGAAACTGCACATCGCCGCCGCCAGCCACAGGGAGATGATGGGGTCGAGCACGGCATAGGTGCCAATGCCATAGACCAGAAACAGCGTCAGGAAGATAAGGCCGGAGAACAGGGCAACGCGTTTATCGCGCCAGAGTTGCCAGGCCATCCAGATAACCAGTAGCGCCGTCAGGCCGGTGGAAAAGATGGCCCCGGCGCGCACGGCAAAGTTTGTATGGCCAAACAGCAGTTGCCCGAGGCTGTTGACCCAGTAGCCAGCAATCGGCTTTTCAAAGTAACGCAGCCCCAGAAAATGCGGCACAATCCAGTTGCCGGAGGCGAGCATTTCACGGCTGATTTCCGCATAGCGCGTTTCATCAGGCTGCCATAACAGACGGATATCAACCGGAATGAGATAGTAAACAATAAACAGGGCGAAAAGCCCTAAGCCATAACGGGCGACTTTCATGGTACCGGACTCACGGTTTGTTGATAGCCAAGCCAGCCTTCCCGGCCAGCCATTTCACTTCGCACAATTTTGCCGACGGGCAGCGTACTGAGATCGTCTGGCAGCAGGTCGATCAACGGGCAGAACTGAATCCCCTCCTGCGCCGCCAGCGTCAACAGCGCATCGAAATCATGCTGATACGCAATCCCTTCCACCTCGGCGTGGATGGTGTAGACCGGCGTGCCGGTGTCGCGATGTATACGGTCCAGAATGTAGCGGTTGAAGCCATCGGCGGTCACCTCGCGCCCCACCACTTCATCCCAGGTGGGCAGTGTGACCGGGATTTGCACCGTGCCAACGCGGTTTTCACCGAGCTGCGGTAAAAATGGTCCGCTGCCCCGGCAATCGCTGTTGTAGCGAAACGCGAACGGCTCTTTGGCTTTCACGACGCGTTGATCCGCACGCCATCCGGCCACGGCGGAGCAGCGCACCGACTGCCCGATAATGGCCTCCAGCTCCCGCAGACCACGCTCGATTTCCCGGGCCAGGCGAGGAATGTCCCAGACGCCCGCCCAGGCCTGCCAGGCATGGTGATCCCAGGCATGCAGGCCGACCTCATGGTGCTGCGCCGCTTCACGGATGATGGCTTCGTTACCCGCGCCGATACGCCTGCCGGGCCATGCGGTACCGGCCAGCAAAATATCCCAGCCGTAGAGCGATGCTGCGCGCGAGCGCAGCATTTTGAACAGAAATGCCGGTTTAACCAGACGCCATAAATGACGTCCCATGTTGTCTGGCCCCACGCTGAAGAAGATGCTGGCACGCACATCGTGCTTGCTCAGCAGCGTCAGCAGTCCGGGAACGCCGTCACGCGTTCCCCTGAAGGTATCGACATCAATGCGTAAACCGACTTTTTTCATGAGGCCTGTTCCGACAGCTCCACGGTGCGCAGGAAGAAATCGAGCGTCTCATCAATGGTCTGCTCCATCTTCACCGTTGGCGTCCAGTTCAGGCAGCGCTTCGCATTGCGAATGCTCGGCTTGCGGTGCTCAACGTCCTGGTAGCCTTTGCCATAGTAGCTGCTGCTTTCCACTTCGCGGAATCCTGCAAACGGCGGGAACTGGTTACGCAGCGGATGGCGCTCAAAGCTTGCCAGCAGCATTTCGGCCAGTTCACGAATGCTCGCTTCGTTATCCGGGTTGCCGATGTTGATGATCTCCCCGTTGCAGCGGCCATCCTTGTTTTCAATGATGCGGAACAGGGCTTCGATGCCGTCGCTGATGTCGGTGAAGCAGCGTTTTTGTTTACCGCCTTCAATGAGCTTAATGGGCGAGCCTTCCACCAGGTTCAGGATCAGCTGGGTAATGGCGCGGGAGCTACCAATGCGCGCCGCGTTCAGGTTATCCAGACGTGGCCCCATCCAGTTGAACGGCCGGAATAGGGTAAAGCGCAGCCCTTCTTTCTCGCCGTAAGCCCAAATTACGCGGTCCAGCAGCTGTTTAGAGACGGAGTAAATCCAGCGCTGCTTGTTGATCGGCCCAACCACCAGGTTAGAGGTATCTTCATCGAAGTTTTTATCAGTACACATGCCGTACACTTCGGAGGTGGACGGGAAGATGATGCGCTTATCGTATTTCACGCAGTCGCGGATAATCTTCAGGTTCTCTTCAAAGTCCAGCTCGAATACGCGCAGCGGATTGCGGGTGTACTCAATCGGCGTGGCAATGGCGACCAGCGGCAGCACCACGTCGCATTTTTTGATGTGGTACTCGATCCACTCGGAGTGGATGCTGATATCCCCTTCCACGAAATGGAAGCGCGGGCAGTCAAGGAAACGGCTGATGGCATCGGAGCCAATGTCGAGGCCATAAATTTCGTAGTTATCGTCTTTCAGCAGACGCTCGGTCAGGTGGTTACCAATAAAACCGTTTACGCCGAGGATCAGCACGCGGGTGCGGCGCTTAATTGCCACCACCGGGGCGCTGGTGATCAAGGCGCCGGGAACCAGCCCCAGAGACTGCGCCAGCTGCGCGCCCTGCACATAAACGCCGTTGTCGGTCTGACCGGTCACGATCTCCAGCGCCTGCTCGCCGCAGCTAACAATCAGCGGAGAGACAGAGACGATGGTGCCCGGTTTCGCGGCCGGGACATCGTCGCGCACGCGGGATTTCCAGACGATGAATTTGCTGACGCCGGCAAAGCTATACGCCCCCGGCCAGGGGTCGGTCACTGCGCGCACCAGGTTGTGCAGCTGGCGGGCGGGCTTGTTCCAGTCCAGACGGCCGTCTTCCGGCGTGCGGCGGCCAAAACAACTCGCCTTGCTCTCGTCCTGAGCGGTCTCGCTGAAGGTGCCGTTCAGGATGGTCGGCAGTGCATCGCGCAGCAGGCTTTGCGCCACCGAGCAGAGTTTCTGATGAAGCTGCAGCGCCGTCTCATCCGCATCAATGGCAACACGCTGCTGCGCGATGATGGCACCCGCATCCGCGCGGTGCACCATGCGGTGCAGGGTCACGCCGGTTTCAGTTTCGCCATTCACCAGCACCCAGTTCAGCGGCGCGCGGCCACGGTAGGCGGGCAGCAATGAGCCGTGAAGGTTAAATGCCCCTTTCGTCGCCAGACGTAAAATATCGTCGCAAATCAGGTTGCGGTAGTAGAACGAGAAGATGACATCCGGGGCGGTGTCGCGAATGCGATCCACCCACAGCGGGTGGTTGATATCGTCCGGCGCGTAGACCGGAATGCCGCGCTCGGCGGCGATACGCGCCACGGAGCCAAAGAAGTTATTCTCGCCTGCGGCGTCCGGATGCGTGAAGATGGCAGCGATATCATAACCCGCTTCAAGCAGGGCAAGCAGGCCCGCGCACCCCATATCGTGATAGGCAAAGACAACAGCTTTCATGGGTGTTTTTCCTCTTGAGAGACTTTGTGTTCCTGGCGGACAACACGTTGAATAAAGTAGCGCGGACGTGCGCGAACATCGTTATAGATACGGCCAATGTACTCACCGAGCAGGCCCATCCCGACAAACTGGGCGCCGATGAACATGAACAGCACGGCAAAGAGCATGAAGACCCCTTCCGCCGCCCACTGGGGGCCAAAGACCAGACGCAGGACGACCAGCAAAACGGAAAGCGTGAACCCGGCCAGCGCGATAATGCTGCCAAAGACGCTCAGCAGGCGCAGCGGCGTGGTGGTCAGGCAGGTGATGAGGTCGTACATCAGGTTGATAAGACGCATAAAGCTGTACTTCGACTCCCCGTGCTCACGCTCGGCGTGCAGCACCGGGATCTCCGTCGCCTTACGGGCAAAGGTATTCGCCAGAATCGGAATGAAGGTGCTGCGTTCATGGCAGTGCAGCATGGCGTCGACAATATGGCGGCGATAGGCGCGCAGCATGCAGCCGTAATCGCCCATCGCTTTGCCGGTGGTGCGCTGGATCAGGCGGTTGATGGTGCGGGAAGCCAGCTTGCGGAACAGGCTATCCTGACGATTCTGCCGTACCGTACCCACCACGTCGTACCCTTCGTCGGCTTTGGCGACCAGCCGGGGGATCTCCTCCGGCGGGTTTTGCAGATCGGCATCCAGCGTGATGACCAAATCCCCCGTCACGTGGCTGAACCCGGCCATAATGGCCGAGTGCTGGCCATAGTTGCGGTTAAGCAGCACCGCGACGATATGGCTGCCTTCGGCCTGCGCAGCCTCGGTCAACATCAGGGCGGAGTTATCGCTGCTGCCGTCATCCACCAGCAGGATTTCGTAGGCTTTGCCCAGCGTCTCGCAGGCGGCGGTGGTGCGGCGGATCAGTTCGGGCAGGCTCTCCTGCTCGTTATAAACGGGGATCACCACAGAAACTTTTTGTACAGGCGGCGCACTGAACATATCAATGTCCTGCAAGCTGATGGAGCGCGGTAATGACGCGGGTTGTGTCGTCATGAGTCATGTCCGGGAAAAGTGGGAGAGAACAAATACGCGCGCTGTTCCATTCAGAATGCGGGAGCGATACATCAGGAAAACGCTCGCGGTAGTATTTTTGGGTGTGTGCCGCGCGGAAATGCAGGCCAGTGCCGATGCCCTTCTCCTTCAGGGCCGCCATCAGGTTATCGCGGGAGATCCCGCAACGGGCTTCATCCACGCGAATAATAAACAGGTGCCAGGCGTGCACATGCGGCCATGATGGAATAGTGAGCGGCTGGAACGGCGTGTCGGCCAGCTCGCGCAGGTAGCGTTCGGCGATGTCCTGACGGCGTTTATTGGCCTGTTTCAGTTTGCCCAACTGCACCAGCGCCAGCGCGGCGTTGATATCCGCGAGGTTGTATTTAAAGCCGGGCGCGATCACTTCGGCCTGCGGCGCGCGGCCGTGGGTCTGGCGGTCATAGGCATCGACGCCCAGACCGTGGAATTTCAGGCTGCGGATTTTTTGTGCCAGCTGTTCGTCATCCGTCACCACCAGACCGCCCTCGGCGCAGGTCATGTTTTTAATGGCGTGGAAGGAGAAAATTGCCGTGCCCTGCCAGCCCACGTGACGGTCTTTGTAGTACGTGCCCGCGGCGTGTGCCGCGTCTTCGATCACCGGAATACCGTGACGTTCCCCCACCGCGCGGATAGCATCGATATCACACGGCGCACCGGCGTAATGCACCGGGATAATCGCTTTGGTACGCGGCGTAATCGCGGCGTCTACCGCGTCCGGGGTGACCATCAGGGTATCTTTGTCCACATCGATCATCACCGGGTTTGCCCCCAGCAGAACGATCATATTCAGCGTGGAGACCCAGGTCAGGGAGGGGGTGATGACGTCATCGCCAGGGCCAATACCCAGCGCCATCAGGGTGACGTGCATCCCGGCCGTTGCCGAACTGACGGCAATGGCGTGGTGATTCCCGGTCAGCTGACAAAATGCCTCTTCAAGCGCCTGATTTTTCGGCCCGGTCGTGATCCAGCCAGAGGTTAATACCTCCTGCAACGCCGCGATTTCCTCATTACCCATTGAGGGGCGGGAAAAAGGCAAAAAATCACTCATCATTAATTTCCTTGCAATAAGAATGGCATGCTTTTGATATTAACCAATTAGCGGACCGTTTATTTCAACGGTTCATAAACTCATATCAAGGTAGCGCTCATTTCTTAGGGAAAAATTAAGAGAGGGAATTAAAATGTTTTCACATGAATATAAATATCTTTAAAAACATAAAGTTATAAAATTATGAATTATTTATTTTGTGACAGCACTCAATTTTTTCAAAATGTAACGTTTAAACCAAAGCTCAACAAACAAAAAAAATCCCGGTTATTTCTTTAAAAACAGAAATAACCGGGAACTTTTCTTTTTAGTTAATTGTCGCGCTTATTTTAAATTATTTGGGAAGTCAGCGGGCAATTCACTGGCCGCACACGCAATTACGCTGTCATCGTTAGCCCCACAGTCGCGCACGAAGGTAATGGTGGCAAATTCATCAATCACTTCTGTTGGATAGGCCGGACCTGCATCGCGATAGCTGTTCATCAGTGGAATGTGATCGTTCTGGAAGCAGACGGTTTTTTCCGGGTTGTTCATGACCCAACGCGGGAAGAAGATAGTGCCATGGAACAGTTTGTCCCCAAGGTTCACGATCAGGCTAACGTCGGTGCCGGTGGGTTCAGTCCAGGAAATTTTATAAATACTCTCACCTACGCGAACAACATATACCTGCTGATCTTTTACCCAACGATTTCCCACCAGGCCGCTGTGAATACGGTAGTCGATGGTATTTTCATTTTTGATATAAATCTCGTAGTTCCAGCCATTATCGTAGGTATAAATCAGATGTTTGCCGATGAAGCCGCTTAAGTCGTGTTTGTCGAAGGTGCTCATATAATGTCTCCTTTGTTTTGATGAGACGATCCTACCCCTTCAAAAAATGAATGAATAACGCTATGTTTGAATCAAATTCATCCAAATTTTAGATTGATTATGCACAAGACGACGCTCGAACAATGGTCCTTGCTGGAGAAGGTGGTGGATGCGGGCAGTTTTGCCAGAGCCGCGGAAGAGACGCACCGCAGCCAGTCTTCCGTCAGCTATAACCTGGCGCTACTGCAGGAACGGCTGGGGGTGGCGCTTCTGGTGCAGGAAGGCCGTCGGGCAGTGTTGACCCCTGCCGGGGAACTGCTGCTCAACCAGGTCAAACCGCTGCTGAAAGCCTTCGCGTACGTTGAGACACGCGCGCTTACCCTGCGTAACGGAATGCGCACGCGGCTGGATCTGGTGGTGGATAATATCTTCCCCCGCCGTCGTCTGTTTGCCATCCTGCGTCAGTTCCAGCAGCAGTATCCGCAGACTCAGGTCCGTCTCACCGAAGTGCTGGAAAATACCCGCGCCGATGCCATCAATGATGAAGCCGATGTAATGGTCTTAACCCGCCGCCAGGATATGACCGGGCTTGGCGAATGGCTGATGAATATCGACTTTGTTGCCGTGGCCCATCACCAGCATCCGCTCTTTCAGCTCGACGCGCCGCTGAACGACGACATGCTCCGCCCGTGGCCGCTGATTAAAATTGCGGACAACCAGACCGCGGCGCACTCCGCCAGTGGCTCGTGGACCTTTTCCACCATTGACGCGGCCATTGAGGCGGTGATGTCGCAGGTGGGTTACGGCTGGCTGCCGGAGGAGCGCATTCAGACTCAGCTGGAACAAGGGGTACTGAAGATGCTGCCGCTCAGCCATGGCGTGCGGCGAGCCACGCCGCTGCACCTGATTGTGAAGCGCTCGCTTAGCCCGCTGGACGAACAGGTTGAGACGCTATTGCGCCTTTTTAGCCAGGAGCCGTCATCGTCACCTGCTACGCTTTAAGGTCCGAACGTTAAAACGATAAGGAGCAGATGATGAAAATCGATTTTACGGGGAAAGTGGCGCTGGTCACCGCCTCAACGGGTGGAATTGGCTTCGCCATTGCCAGAGGGCTGGCAGAAAGCGGTGCGGAAGTGATCGTCAATGGCCGCAGTACCGAGTCGGTGAATAAAGGTATTCAGCAGCTGCAGCAGGTGGTGCCGGGCGTGCAGGTGCGTGCCGCGATAGCCGATCTCAGCACGCCGGAAGGGGTCGAGTCGCTGCTGAAGGTGGCGAATAACGTGGACATTCTGGTCAACAATGCCGGGATTTACGGGCCGCAGGATTTCTATGCCACCGACGATGACACCTGGGAACGTTACTGGCAGACCAACGTGATGTCCGGCGTGCGTCTCTCCCGCGCGCTGCTTCCCGGCATGGTGAAGAAAGGCTGGGGCCGCGTGGTATTTATCTCCTCCGAGTCGGCCTGCAATATCCCGGCGGACATGATCCACTACGGCGTGACCAAAACGGCACAGCTCTCGCTGGCACGCGGACTGGCGAAGTTCGTGGCGGGTAGCGGCGTGACGGTCAACAGCGTATTGCCGGGGCCGACGATGTCTGGCGGATTCGCAGAGATGATGAAAGACGAGATCGAGAAGACCGGTAAATCGCTGGAACAGCTGGCAAAAGAGTTTGTGATGGCCAACCGCCCCAGCTCGGTGATCCAGCGAGCGGCCACGGTTGAAGAGGTCGCCAATATGGTGGTCTATGTCTGCTCAGCGCAGGCCTCCGCCACGTCTGGCGCGGCGTTGCGCGTCGACGGTGGCGTGGTGGATGACATTATCTGAGTGGCTCAGGCCGCAAGAATGAGAAAAAAAGCGTGAGGTTTAAGGACTGTGGCGCCAAAGCAGGTAAACTAACGAGCAGAATGTGTATTTCAGCTAAGACGTATTTATGACCAATATGATTGCCGACGAGACCGTGGCCAAATCTAACGTGCTCTCTGTCTTCGACTTTGATGGAACGTTAACACACCACGATAGCTTCATCCCTTTCCTGCGTTTTGCCTTCGGGAAACGTTACTTCGCGGGACGACTGGTGCGTATGGCATTGCCGACGCTCCACTGCGTACGCCGCAAGCTAACGCGTGATGAGCTAAAAGAGGTGCTGATCAAAACGTTCCTGACGGGGGTGGATGAACACTGGTTACGTCAGCAGGCGGAAGCGTTTTGCGAAAAATACTGGAACAAGCTGATGCGCCCCGAGGGGGTGCTGGCGGTGGCGGCGGAGGTGAACTCTGGCGCGGAAGTGACCATCTGTTCCGCCTCTCCGGCACTGGTGCTCCAGCCGTGGGCTGACAAGCTTGGCATCAAGCTGATTGGCACACAACTGGAAGTGAAAGACGGTAAGCTGACCGGGCGCATTACCGGCAACAACTGCCGCTGCGCCCAGAAAGTCGCCAGACTGGAAAAGGTGTATGGCAATCTGAACGAGTACCACCTGCGCGCCTGGGGGGATACCCGTGGCGACCACGAACTGCTGGCCGCAGCGCAGGATCCACACTGGCGGCACTTCCACCCACCGCGCAAGCGCCGCAACTCACCGATTAAGGGTTAGGTGCGGTCTGGTGCCCTCACCCCGGCCCTCTCCCACAGGGAGAGGGAGAAGAGCGTTGCATCAGGCCTCACGTTTCCCAGGGAACATCACGCTCGCAATAATCCCCAGCGCCAGCACGCCTAATACCACGAACAGACTGGTCGTCGCGCCAATGCTGTAGCCGTGATGCCAGAAGTGATCTGTTGCATTCAACCCGAGCTTGAACGCCACGAAGAACAGCAGCAGGACCACTGCTTTCTCCAGGTGAACCAGATACTGCTTCAGCGCTTCCAGTACGAAATAGAGCGTACGCAGGCCGAGGATGGCAAACATCATGGCGCTGTAGATAATCAGCGGCTCGCGGCTGACGGCGATAATGGCCGGTACGGAGTCAAACGCGAACATCACATCAGACAGCTCCACGACCGCCACGCAAAGTAATAATGGCGTCGCGTAACGTTTCGCTTTTTTGACGCGCCCAACCATTACGTCCTGGTTTTCTGGTTTTTCCAGCTCCGCATCCACCTCTTTCTGGGTCAGAATAAAGGCGTGGCTGCTGATTTTCGGCCAGACAGGATAGAAGCGTTTCACCAGCCGATAGGCCAGGTGACCGGAGTAATCTTCAACCTCGTCGCTCTCTTCGTTGCGCCTGAGCATCATCACCGCCGTCCAGCCAACGACCAGCGCAAAAATAACCTCCACGTACGGCCCCAGACTCAGCAGGCTGGTCCCAATGGCCACGAAGATACCGCGGAAGACAATCGCCCCCAGCACACCCCAGTAGAGTACGCGGTGACGGTACTTATCCGGCACGCCGAACCAGGCAAAAATCGCCATCATCACAAACAGGTTATCGACCGAGAGCACCTCTTCCAGCGCGTAGCCGGTGAGGAACAGGCTCGCCATCTCGGCACCGTGGTGAACATACAGGAACCCGGCAAACGCCATCGCCATCGAGAACCAGAAAACGGACCACATCGCGGCACTTTTCAGCGAGACAGGCTTATCGTGACGGTGCATGAAGAGGTCGATAAACATCGCCCCGACAGCCATCACCACAAAGACAACAACGGTTTCCGTCGGGAAACCGAGATGAGCAGCAGACATACACAACCCTTTTGTAGAGGCAAAACACAAAAACCATGCAGACTGGCATATGCCAGCAGAGAAAAAGATGGAACGGTTTTACAACGGTTCCCCCCTTCAAACCGCAGCTCTATGGCTGCGCAAGGCGTGTACTTTACCTCACAACGTGGGGTGACGCATCTG
This sequence comes from Enterobacter cloacae complex sp. 309I3, assembly GCF_050031595.1. NCBI lineage: Bacteria > Pseudomonadati > Pseudomonadota > Gammaproteobacteria > Enterobacterales > Enterobacteriaceae > Enterobacter > Enterobacter cloacae complex sp. 309I3. Next base: position 4,646,200 of record NZ_JBLGWI010000001.1, read on the forward strand.
CCGTTTAGGCGCTTTGCGTAACGCGCCTGATATGTGAGTCACCTCTTATTTACATAATTTAAACCTTCCATTCACTGGATAAAAATAACACAACGTCGCTATAGTGGTTTTGTTAAATAAAACTGAGTTGTACCTGATAAAACCAAGAACAGACCCTGCGAGGACACAATGACAGAACAAACGCGTTATGGCGCTACCACCAGTGAGGGGATAGAAAAGGAGACGATGCGGAAGGTGATCTGGCGTATCCTCCCGTTTCTCATCGTCAGCTACCTGATCTCCATTATCGATCGCGGGAACATCGGCATGGCATCGCTGCAGATGAATGAGGATCTCGGTCTTAGCAAAGCGGCATTTGGTTTCGCCAGCAGTCTCTACTTTGTGGCCTATTTTTTGTTTGAAGTTCCAAGCAATCTGGCGATGCAAAAAGTCGGCGCACGACTGTGGATCCCGCGCATTATGATCAGCTGGGGCGTCGTTTCAATGTGTATGTCATTGGTTCAGAACACTACGTCGCTCTATATCGTACGTTTTCTGCTCGGCGCTGCTGAAGCGGGCTTTTTCCCGGGCGTCGTACTTTATCTGACCTGGTGGATCCCTTCCCGCTACCGCGCACGCATTATTGCGTCATTTATGGTTGCCATCCCGCTCGCCAACTTCATCGGCTCCCCACTCTCCGGGCTGATTCTGTCAATGGATGGCTGGTTGGGTCTTCGCGGCTGGCATCTGCTGTTTATTATTGAAGGCTTACCCGCCGTGCTGCTGGGCATTGCCGCCTGGTTTATTCTTCGCGATCGTCCTCATCAGGCGAACTGGCTCAGCAGTGAGCAGAAACAATGGCTGGAAAGCACGCTGGAGAGCGAGCGTAATCAGCAAAAGAACATTGGACATCAAACGACGTGGCAGCTTTTGAAGCATCGCCAAATCTGGCTGATGGCACTCATTTACGCGGGCGCATCGTCTGCAGGCACCACCATCAGCGTCTGGTCTCCTCAACTGCTTAAATCCTTCCACCTCGATAACCTGGAAACAGGCCTGCTGAACGCTATCCCTTACGGTCTGGCATCCGTTCTCATGATTATTTGGGGGCGAAACTCGGATCGTACCAACGAGCGCCGCTGGCACACCGCACTGACACTGTTCATGATTGCCGCAGGCGTATTCGCTGCATTTGTGAGCGTGTCGCTGCCGGCGACTATCGTGATCCTCAGCATCATGTTGATAGGTGCGTATTCCATGAAAGGGCCTTTCTGGGCGCTGGCATCCAGTTGGATGAGCAGTACTTCAGCGGCTGCAGGGCTGGCTGCGATTGGCGCTATTGCTAACCTGATCGGCGGCGCGGTCATGGTCAATGCATACGGTATTATCAATGAGCGGACGGGCAGCTACACGCTGGCTATGCTTCCGCTGGCCACGCTGTGTGTGGCGGGAGGTATCGCAGTTCTCATTATGGGACGACAGGCCCGTAACGCTCAGCTACACGAAAAACAGGTCACGCATTAGTGATGACAAAAGCGGGACGCGTGTCCCGCTTTTCGTTAACCGTTTTCTTCCGCTGTATCGCTCGTTTCCCCGTAGAACTGCTGACAGAAGGGCTTGCTGGCCCCCATTTTCTGTGACAGGCGGCTGGCGGTATCGTGCATCAACTGACGAATACCTTGCTCCCTGCGATCTTCCGTCAGTCGCGAGATGGGGCCGGTCAATGCCAGCGCCGCAATCAGTTTGTCATGAACGCCGAAGACGGGCATCGCAAACGCCGCGGTATGGGGATCGCGGGCACCTGCCGTGTAGAGCGGAAGCGCAGGCTCACCGCCCGACAGGGGCTCATTGAGGCCCCAATGGCGTAGAACCTTACTGATAGCAGAATCATCCAGCGGGAACTGAGTGCCGGGGAGATTGCTGTGACGGAGCCCATGTGAGGCTTCTGCCCGAAACAGGCACAGACGTTGTCCGCCTTCTAATACATACCAGCTGGCGCTCTCCTGGGAAGCCAGGGATAAGGCCTGTAGTTCAGGCTGCACCACCCGGGAAAGATGGAAAGACTGTTCATAAAGCTTACCGAGATAAAGCAGACGAGGACCAAGCGCATAATTGCCGTCATCATGTCTGACGACATAGTTCATCCGTTCAAGAGAGTTCATTAAGCGGTAAACCGTGGTTTTGTGGTAACCCGATAGCTGCGCCAGGGCGGTTAACGTCAGGCTTTCATCGCCAGGACGGAAGCAATCCAGTAAAGCCAGCGCCTTCTCAACCGCTACAACGCCTTCATTCCCCATCATTATCTCCTTTTCAGCCCGGCAGAGAGTGTACCTCAAATTTTGTGAGTCACTTCGTGTTTACATCACAAACCCCTTCTCAGGTCTGGCTAAAAGGAAAGCAACACCGCTATAGTTGTTTTGTATTGTACACCTGCATTGTACACAGTAAAACAATATGGAGAGAGTCATGTCCGTTTCTGAAAAATCATTGATAAACCGCCAGTTCGAACGCGTATCGGCTGAAGAGGTACGCCAGGCCGCCGAATATCAGGCAGCCATACTGGCGGATGTCGCCGGGCGCCGCGGTACGCTGCATGGACGAATCAAACCGTTGGCATCGCACATGTCCGTTGCGGGTCCGGCTGTTACCGTTGAGGTGCGTCCGGGAGATAATCTTGCCATTCATGCCGCGATGGCCGTTGCCCAGCCCGGCGATGTCCTGGTTGTCGATGGAAAAGGCGATCTGAGCTGCGCGCTACTGGGTGAAATCATGGCCACCCAGGCTCAGGCGAGCGGTATTGCAGGGATCATTATCGACGGAGCGGTACGTGACGCCGACACACTGAGCAAGGGTAACTATCCCGTTTTCTCTGCTGGTCTGAATCCCTGCGGCCCGACAAAGTCCATTTCTGGCCGGGTGAACCATCCCATTTCCGTTGCCGGGGCGACAGTGCATGCCGGAGATTTGGTAGTGGCCGATATCGACGGCGTGGTGGTGATCCCACGCGAGGAAGTTAAGCAGATTATCAGTCTGGCAAAAGGGAAGCTGGAGATGGAGACCAAACGTCTTGCTGCTATCCGTGAGGGCGATTTACGCCCACACTGGCTCAATGACGCGCTGCGTAAGGCGGGCATGCTGGCAGACGGGGAGACGCTGTAATGGCAAATAAGAAGGTGGTCCTGGTAACCGGGAGCGACCTGGCAGAGCAGGCCATGGCGATATTGCACGACTTTGAGGTGGTGTTTGCGGGTCGTCAGCCCACGGAGGATGAGCTGATTGCACTGTGTGAACAGCATAATCCGGTGGCAATACTGGTACGTTACGGCAAGATTAGCGCGAAAATCATGGATGCAGCACCAGCCCTGCAGGTTATTTCCAAGCACGGAAGCGGGATTGATGTGATAGACCAGGCGGCAGCGGCTGAGCGTAATATCGCCGTCCGCTCTGCACCGGGAGCTAACGCGGCGGCGGTGGCTGAACACACCTGGGCATTAATTCTCGCCTGCGCCAAATCGGTGGTATCGCTGGATACGCGACTGCGACAGGGGCACTGGGATAAAGCCACGCATAAATCCATCGAACTGGAAGGACTCACGCTGGGACTGATCGGGCTGGGGGCTATTGGCTCACGGGTAGCACAGATCGGTCACGTCTTTGGTATGCGGGTTCTTGCTTACGATCCCTATGCTCAATCAATGCCTTCCATATGCGAGCGTACTGATACTCTGACCGACCTACTTTCCCGTTCCGATGTGATTTCTTTGCATTGTCCGCTCACCGACGATAATCGGGGCATGATCAATACGAAAACGCTCGCATACGTTAAGCCAAACGCTATTCTGGTGAATACGGCACGCGGCGGCTTGATTGACGATCGGTCATTGCTCGCGGCGCTAGAGAATCGAACCTTGCACAGCGCGGGGCTGGACAGCTTTACCAGCGAACCACTGACCGCTCCGCACCTCTGGCAGGGGGTCGAGAACGTCATTATCTCTCCGCATATTGGCGGCGTCAGCGCAGCATCGTATATCAAAATGGGCACCGCGGCGGCCAGCAATATTGTAGACGTTGTAAGTGAAGCTGAAGAAACAACGCTTACCGCGAGCCGCTAATCCAAAATGAACTCCCTCAGGGCTTCTCTGCCAGCGCCTGCGCACACGCCCAGGCACTGGCCCACGCCCACTGGAAGTTATACCCGCCGAGCCAGCCGGTCACATCCATCACTTCACCGATGAAGTAGAGGCCCGGCACGTTGCGTGCCTCCATCGTGCGAGAGGAGAGCTCATTCGTGTCGACACCGCCCAGCGTGACCTCCGCCGTGCGGTAGCCTTCGGTGCCGTTGGGCTGCACGCGCCAGTTTGTCAGGGTCTCTACCAGCGTCTCCTGCTCGCGGCTGTTAAGCTGCTTAAGGGAAACATCCGGGATCTGCCCTAACCCCTGCAAACACTCCACCAGACGCTTCGGCAACTGCATCGCCAGGGTATTTTTCAGGCTCTGATTCGGGTGCGCCGCACGCTGTTCATTGAGGAACGCATCCAGATCGCACTCCGGCAGCAGGTTAACCGTGACGAACTCGCCCGGCTGCCAGTAGCTGGAGATTTGCAGCACCGCCGGGCCGGAGAGGCCGCGGTGGGTAAAGAGGAGGTTTTCGCGGAACACCGTTCCGTCTTCGGCGGTAATAACGGAAGGAACAGAAACGCCAGAAAGCGTCTGAAGCTGTTCCAGAAGCGGTTTGTGCAGAGTAAAAGGAACCAGTCCCGCACGCGTTGGCAGCACCTTCAGGCCAAACTGCTCGGCAATTTTGTAGCCGAACGGCGAGGCGCCCAGCCCCGGCATCGACAGACCGCCGCTGGCAATGACCAGGTTATCGGCGCTGACGCTTTCGCCGTTGAGCTGCAGCGTATAGCCCTGCTCGTCGCGGGATACGTCCAGCACCTCTGTACGCAGGCGCATTACCACGCCGCCCTTCTCGCACTCGGCCACCAGCATATCGACAATCTGCTGCGCGGAGTCGTCGCAGAACAGCTGCCCCAACGTCTTCTCATGCCACGCGATACCGTGCTTACCCACAAGATCGATAAAATCCCATTGGGTATAACGCGCCAGCGCAGATTTACAAAAATGGCGGTTCTGGCTCAGATAGGCCGCAGGTTCGACATACAGGTTCGTAAAGTTGCAGCGCCCGCCGCCAGACATCAGGATCTTGCGCCCAGGCTTTTTACCGTTATCCAGCAGCAGCACACGACGACCCGCCTGTCCGGCCATCGCCGCACAAAACATACCCGCCGCACCGGCGCCAATTACCACGGCATCAAACCTTTCCACGTCAAAACCCTCGTTGTTCACTGCCGCGGATTGTAAAGTTTCCTCTGTGGTCACACCAGCGTAAAAAGATATTACAAAGCCATTTCATTGAAATTTAAAGAATATCCTTTCAGGCACTTTTCCCAAATCAGGTGGTATGTCAAAAAAAGTCTATATTTCACTTTGCCCGCCGTGCATTTGTCCTGGATAATGCGCCGCGTTCATGTCCTCAAAATGGCGTAACGTCCTATGCTACATTTGTTTGCCGGCCTGGATTTACATACCGGGCTTTTATTATTGCTTGCTCTGGTTTTTGTACTGTTTTACGAAGCGATCAACGGCTTCCACGACACTGCAAACGCAGTAGCAACGGTTATCTACACTCGCGCAATGCGATCGCAACTGGCGGTCGTTATGGCGGCGGTATTTAACTTTTTTGGTGTCCTTCTGGGCGGACTGAGCGTTGCGTATGCCATTGTGCATATGCTGCCAACGGATCTGCTGCTTAACGTAAGTTCTGGCCATGGCCTCGCTATGGTGTTCTCAATGCTGCTTGCTGCAATTATCTGGAACCTTGGTACCTGGTATTTCGGCCTGCCTGCATCCAGTTCTCACACCCTCATCGGTGCCATTATCGGTATCGGGTTAACCAACGCCCTGATGACCGGCACCTCGGTTGTTGATGCGCTTAACCTGCCTAAAGTACTGGGTATTTTCGGTTCTCTGATCATCTCCCCTATCGTCGGTCTGGTGGTTGCGGGTGGATTGATTTTCATTCTGCGTCGCTACTGGAGCAACACGAAAAAACGTGCACGTATCCACCTGACGCCAGCAGAGCGTGAGAAGAAAGACGGCAAGAAAAAGCCACCATTCTGGACGCGTATCGCCCTGATCATTTCCGCCATCGGCGTGGCCTTCTCTCACGGCGCGAACGACGGGCAGAAAGGCATCGGTCTGGTGATGCTGGTTCTGATTGGCGTTGCACCGGCGGGCTTCGTGGTTAACATGAATGCCTCCGGTTATGAAATCACCCGTACCCGTGATGCGGTCAATAACGTTGAAACCTATTTCCAGCAGCACCCTGAACTGCTGAAAAAAGCGACCGGCGTTGACCAGCTGATCCCGTCGCCTGAAGCGGGTGCGACCACCGCGCCGGGCGAGTTCCATTGCCACCCGGCAAACGCGATTAACGCGCTGGAACGTGCGAAAGGCATGCTGGGCGATATCGAAAGCTACGACAAACTGGCCGTTGAGCAACGTGGTCAGCTGCGTCGCATTATGCTCTGCATCTCTGACGTGACCGACAAAGTCGCGAAGCTGCCAGACGTGAATGCTGACGACAAGCGTCTGCTGAAGAAACTGAAAAGCGATATGCTCAACACCATTGAGTACGCGCCAATCTGGATCATCATGGCTGTCGCGCTGGCACTGGGTATCGGTACGATGATTGGCTGGCGTCGTGTGGCAACCACCATCGGCGAGAAGATCGGTAAGAAAGGCATGACCTATGCGCAGGGCATGTCCGCGCAGATGACGGCGGCGGTCTCTATCGGTCTGGCAAGCTACACCGGTATGCCGGTCTCCACCACCCACGTACTCTCTTCGTCCGTGGCAGGTACCATGATTGTTGATGGCGGCGGTCTGCAACGCAAAACCGTGACCAACATTCTGATGGCCTGGGTGTTTACGCTTCCGGCGTCTATCCTGCTCTCGGGTGGGTTGTACTGGATTGCGCTGAAGCTGATTTAATTGGCTGAAGGCGACAAAAAAGCGGGTCAGGAAACTGACCCGCTTTTTTTATGCTCAGTGCCAAATCATTAAGGCAATCATACTGACGACGACCAGGCCACACAGGGCGCTGGTCAAAATGAACTGGCGACGCAGGCGCTCGCAGCGGCGGATAAACTCTTCATCGTGATGATCCCGGTAGCGCTGGTAGTAGATATACCCGACCAGGCGCATCTGTTTGCTGGGCTGTCCATGCGAGGTGAAGAACCCTCCACCGTCCACATACTGATAAAGCAACGGATCGCAACCACGAAGTACCACTAACAGCGCACGTAACGATGAGAAGTAGCGCGCCATATTCACTATGCAAACTACGCATAACGCCCAAAACAATGCGACGGTGCTAATCATACATCCTCCCCGGCGTCCGCCCACGAAGCAAGGCTTCTGAGCTACCGCACCCCAATGCCCTGACAGACAGTTCAGTGAAAGAATGACCAAAAGTCGATCCGGTTCGCGTTTTAATATCCGAACGGTTCATTAAATAGTGTAGGAGATCCGTTAATTTTTTTGCCACAAGGTTAATCGTTATCAACACCAAAGCTTGAAAAATATGTTTAACTGGGCCGTAATGAAAGCATCAGACGACGGCTTTCTGTTTAGTCATCGATAACTTAAGGAAGGAGTAACACTATGGCTTACAAACACATTCTCATCGCGGTAGACCTCTCCCCGGAGAGCAAAGTGCTGGTTGATAAAGCAGTATCCATGGCACGCCCTTACAACGCGAAAGTTTCGCTGATTCACGTTGATGTGAATTACTCCGACCTTTACACCGGTCTGATCGACGTGAATCTCGGCGATATGCAAAAACGCATCTCCGAAGAGACACACCACGCCCTGAGCGAGCTGTCCACCAACGCAGGTTACCCGATCACTGAAACCTTAAGCGGTAGCGGCGATCTGGGCCAGGTGCTGGTCGATGCGATTAAGAAATACGATATGGACCTGGTGGTTTGCGGTCATCACCAGGACTTCTGGAGCAAGCTGATGTCCTCAGCGCGTCAGCTGATCAATACCGTTCACGTGGATATGCTGATTGTTCCGCTGCGTGACGAAGAAGACGAGTAAGTGCAAAAAAGCCCGGTGGCGCTAACGCTTACCGGGCCTACAAATGGCACTGAACGTAGGCCGGGTAAGGCGAAGCCGCCACCCGGCTTTTTTATTCCGGCGTACCCGAATAAATATCAAACCGGTGCCCTTTGGTGGTCACCGCGTTGGTCGTCGCAACGTCCGCCAGCGGCGGCGCGTAGTCCGGGCGCTTCACCACCACCCGCTTCGTTGCAAGCTGACGGGCAGGCTCAAGCAGGCCGTCCGCATCCAGATCCGGCCCCACCAGCGACTGAAACACCCGCATCTCTTTTTTCACCAGCGCGCTTTTCTGCTTATGAGGGAACATCGGATCGAGATAGACCACCTGTGGGCGCGGGGTGATATCGGTCAATGCCGTCAGGCTGGAGGCGTGGATCAGCTGTAAACGTTCCTGAAACCAGGGGCCGATTTCCGGGTCCGTGTAGCCACGGGTCAGGCCGTCATCCAGCAACGCGGCCACCACCGGGTTGCGCTCCAGCATCCGCACGCGGCAGCCGACAGACGCCAGCACAAACGCATCGCGCCCCAGCCCCGCCGTGGCATCCACCACGTCCGGAAGATAGCTCCCTTTGATGCCGACGGCTTTTGCAACAGCCTCACCGCGGCCGCCGCCAAACTTGCGCCGGTGCGCCATCGCGCCCCCGACAAAATCGACAAAAATCCCGCCGAGTTTCGGTTCGTCGCGTTTACGTAATTCGAGATGCTCTGGCGTCATCACCAGCGCCATCAGGTTTTCTTCATCGTGCTCCAGCCCCCAACGGGCGGCCAGAACAGATAAGGCGCCGTCTCCGGCGCCTGTTTCATCCACTAAGCAGATCTTCACGTAGCAATCAGCCTTTGATCCCGTAATGCTCAAGCATCGCATCCAGCTGCGGCTCGCGGCCACGGAAGCGTTTGAACAGCTCCATCGGCTCTTCTGAGCCGCCGCGGGTCAGGATGTTATCGAGGAACGACTGACCGGTTTCACGGTTAAAAATCCCCTCTTCTTCAAAGCGAGAGAAAGCATCCGCCGCCAGGACATCGGCCCACAGGTAGCTGTAATAACCTGCCGCATAGCCGCCCGCGAAGATGTGGCTGAACGCGTGCGGGAAGCGACCCCAGGTTGGCCCTGGAATAACCGCGACCTGCTTTTTAATCTCAGCCAGGGTTTCGAGGATTTTTGCCCCCTGCTCCGGGCTAAACTCGGCGTGCAGGCGGAAGTCGAACAGGCCGAACTCCAGCTGGCGCAGAATAAACATTGCCGCCTGGTAGTTCTTGGCTGCCAGCATTTTATCCAGCAGTTCTTTCGGCAGCGGTTCACCGGTCTCGTAGTGGCCGGAGATAAACGCCAGCGCGTCCGGCTCCCAGCACCAGTTTTCCATAAACTGGCTCGGCAGCTCGACCGCATCCCACGGCACACCGCTAATACCGGCCACTCCTGCGGTTTCAATGCGGGTCAGCATATGGTGCAGACCGTGACCGAACTCATGGAACAGGGTGATCACTTCGTCGTGGGTGAACAGCGCCGGCTTGCCGTTGACCGGGCGGTTGAAGTTACAGGTCAGGTAAGCGACCGGCTTCTGCAGGGAACCGTCGGCTTTACGCATCTGGCCGACGCAGTCATCCATCCACGCCCCGCCGCGCTTGTTCTCACGCGCGTAGAGATCGAGGTAGAAGCTGCCGCGCAGTTCGTTTTTCTCGTCATACAATTCGAAGAAGCGCACGTCCGGATGCCAGACGTCGATATCGGTACGCTCTTTAGCGGTGATGCCGTAGATGCGTTTCACCACTTCGAACAGGCCATTAACGGCTTTGTTTTCCGGGAAGTACGGGCGCAGCTGCTCGTCGCTGATGCTGTAGAGGTGCTGCTTCTGTTTTTCGCTGTAATACGCGATGTCCCACGGCTGCAGCTCATCCACGCCGAACTCCGCTTTGGCGAAGGCGCGCAGCTGGGCCAGCTCTTTTTCACCCTGAGGACGGGCGCGTTTCGCCAGATCGGTCAGGAAATCGAGCACCTGCTGCGGGTTCTCGGCCATTTTGGTGGCGAGGGATTTGTCCGCGTAGCTGTCAAAGCCCAGCAGCTGTGCCAGCTCGTGACGCAGGGCGAGGATTTCCGCCATCACCGGGCTGTTATCCCACTTACCGGCATTCGGCCCCTGATCGGAGGCGCGGGTGCTGTAGGCGCGGTACATCTCTTCACGCAATGCCTGGTTGTCGCAGTAGGTCATCACCGGCAGATAGCTTGGGATATCCAGCGTTAACAGGAAACCTTCCTGCTCTTTCGCTTCGGCCTGGGCTTTTGCCGCCGCCAGTGCGCTTTCCGGCATACCCGCCAGCTCTGCTTCGTCGGTAATCAGCTTCGTCCAGCCCATGGTGGCGTCGAGCACGTTGTTGCTGTACTGGTTACCCAGCTCAGACAGGCGCGCCGCGATTTCGCCGTAGCGAACCTGCTTCTCTTTTGGCAGGCCAATTCCGGAAAGCTCGAAATCACGCAGGGCGTTATCGACGGATTTTTTCTGTGCGGTGTTCAGTTCGGCATAGTGGTCGCCGTCGCGCAGATCGCGATACGCCTTGTAGAGCCCTTCGTGCTGGCCGACCCAGGTGCTGTACTCGGAGAGCAGCGGCAGGGTTTGTTCGTAGGCTTCACGCAGCTCCGGGCTGTTTTTTACCGAGTTAAGGTGGCTTACCGGGGAGAAGATACGCCCCAGCACGTCATCCACTTCGGCCAGCGGCTGACACAGATTTTCCCAGGTGTACGGCCCACCCTGCGCGACCACGCTTTCTACCGCCGCGCGGCAGTTGTCCAGCGCTTGCGTAACGGCTGGAACCACATGCTCAGGGAGGATTTTAGAAAACGGTGGCAACGAAAAAGGCGTCAGTAATGGATTGGTCATAAACGCTGTCCTGTTGAATTTGATGAATGAAGCGCGCATCCGGCGCTGTGCATATGGTTCAGTAATGGGGTTAAGTGTAGAGGATTTCAATGCCGGGCGTTGCGCTTTCGCGGCCGTGGAAACTTTTCTGTATACTGTGGCGATACGCTCTATTTTTGCCCGATGGCGCTACGCTTATCGGGCCTACGTTGACTACCCGGAACACATTCATCCATGCTCAGTTATCGCCATAGCTTTCACGCAGGCAACCACGCCGACGTCCTCAAACACACCGTTCAGACCCTGATCATCGAATCACTCAAAGAGAAAGAGAAGCCGTTTCTTTATCTGGACACCCACGCGGGCGCGGGCCGCTATCAGCTGAGCGGCGAACACGCCGAGCGTACCGGTGAATATCTGGAAGGGATCGCCCGTATCTGGCAGCAGGACGATCTGCCTGCCGAACTGGAACCGTACATTGGTGTGGTGAATCATTTCAACCGCAACGGCCAGCTGCGCTACTACCCGGGCTCGCCATTGATTGCCCGTCAGCTGCTGCGTGAGCAGGACAGCCTGCAGTTGACCGAGCTGCACCCAAGCGATTTCCCGCTGCTGCGTTCTGAGTTTCAGAAAGACAGCCGCGCCCGCGTGGACAAAGCCGATGGCTACCTGCAGCTGAAAGCCAAACTGCCGCCGGTCTCCCGTCGCGGCCTGGTACTGATCGACCCGCCATACGAAATCAAAACCGACTATCAGGCGGTGGTCACCGGCATTAACGAAGGTTACAAACGTTTTGCGACCGGCACCTACGCCCTGTGGTACCCGGTGGTCCTGCGCGCGCAGATCAAGCGCATGATCAAAGATCTGGAAGCGACCGGCATCCGCAAAATCTTGCAGATTGAGCTGGCCGTCCGTCCGGACAGCGACCAGCGCGGCATGACCGCCTCCGGCATGATTGTCATTAACCCGCCATGGAAGCTCGAAGCGCAGATGAACAACGTTCTGCCATGGCTGCATAAAACGCTGGTACCTGCCGGGACAGGTCACGCCACCGTCAGCTGGATCGTGCCAGAGTAATCGCAGCCATCGGTGGAAACTATTGATTTCAGGTATACAATCGCGGCAATTCACGATTAAGGATAAAAGCTATGACTAAGCATTATGACTACATCGCAATCGGCGGCGGTAGCGGCGGCATCGCCTCCATCAACCGTGCGGCCATGTATGGCCAGAAGTGTGCGCTGATTGAAGCCAAAGCGCTGGGCGGCACCTGCGTCAACGTGGGTTGTGTACCGAAAAAGGTGATGTGGCATGCGGCGCAAATCCGTGAAGCCATCCATATGTATGGCCCGGACTACGGCTTTGACACCACGATCAACCACTTCGACTGGGAGAAGCTGATCGCCAGCCGTACCGCCTACATCGACCGCATTCACACCTCGTACGATAACGTGCTGGGTAAGAACAACGTAGATGTGATCCACGGCTTCGCCCGGTTTGTGGACGCGAAAACGATCGAAGTGAACGGGGAGACGATCACTGCCGATCATATCCTGATCGCTACCGGCGGCCGTCCGAGCCACCCGAACATCCCGGGTGCCGAATACGGCATCGACTCCGACGGTTTCTTCGAGCTGCCAGCCCTGCCAAAGCGCGTTGCGGTGGTGGGCGCGGGTTATATCGCGGTCGAGCTGGCCGGTGTGATTAACGGTCTGGGCGCTGAAGCGCACCTGTTCGTGCGTAAACATGCGCCGCTGCGCAGCTTTGATCCGCTGATCGTCGACACCTTAGTAGAAGTGATGAACACCGAAGGTCCAACCCTGCATACCAACGCCGTGCCAAAAGCGGTGATTAAAAATGCAGACGGCAGCCTGACCCTGGAGCTGGAAGATGGTCGCAGCCAAACCGTCGACTGCCTGATCTGGGCAATTGGCCGTGAACCGGTGACTGACAATCTGAATCTGGCGGCAACGGGGGTGGGAACCAACGCAAAAGGCTATATCGTCGTCGATAAATTCCAGAACACCAGCGTACCGGGCATTTACGCGGTGGGCGATAACACCGGTGCCGTTGAACTGACCCCGGTGGCCGTTGCGGCGGGGCGTCGCCTTTCCGAGCGTCTGTTCAACAACAAGCCGGACGAGCACCTGGATTACAGCAACATCCCGACCGTGGTCTTCAGCCACCCGCCTATCGGCACCGTCGGTTTAACCGAGCCGCAGGCGCGCGAGCAGTATGGCGACGATCAGGTGAAAGTGTATAAATCTGCGTTTACCGCGATGTATACCGCCGTCACCTCACACCGTCAGCCGTGCCGCATGAAGCTGGTCTGCGTGGGTCCGGAAGAGAAGATTATCGGTATCCACGGCATTGGTTTTGGCATGGATGAGATCCTGCAGGGCTTTGCGGTGGCGCTGAAGATGGGCGCGACGAAGAAAGACTTCGATAATACCGTGGCGATCCACCCGACCGCGGCCGAAGAGTTTGTGACCATGCGCTAGTCCTGATGCCCCTCCACTGAGGGGCATTCTTTTTTACATTCACAAATCGTTGCAAAACGAATGCTCCGAAAAGAGTGATCTACCGCACATATTCCTCCCCATCTACCGAAGCGAATGTCTACGCTTATAAGACGCCCGGATAAACCTGTCTTCAAGAACACCTAACCGGAGGTCCTTATCATTATGTTCAACCAGAAACTACAGGCTAACGAGAACATCGCGTTCGAGATCGCAGAAGAGCTGCGCTACGAGACCGATCCCTGCGAGTTGAAACTGGATGAGATGATTGAGGCGGAGCCGGAGCCAGAAATGATCGAGGGGCTACCCGCCTCCGATGCCCTGACCCCCGCTGACCGTTACCTTGAGCTGTTCGAACATGTGCAGTCAACAAGGCTGTTTGCGGATAGCAAAACCTTTCCCGACTGCGCGCCGAAGATGGATCCGCTGGATATTTTGATCCGCTATCGTAAGGTGCGACGCCACCGGGATTTCGACCTGCGCCAGTTCGTGGAGAATCACTTCTGGCTGCCCGAGACCTATAGCACGGAGTATGTGTCCGACCCGGGGCTGTCGCTTAAAGAGCATATCGACAGCCTGTGGCCCGTGCTGACGCGCGAGCCGCAGGATCATATTCCCTGGTCTTCCCTGCTAGCTCTGCCGCAGGCCTATATCGTCCCCGGCGGACGATTCAGTGAGACCTACTACTGGGATTCCTACTTCTCGATGCTGGGGCTGGCCGAGAGCGGCCGTAACGATCTGCTGAAGTGTATGGCGGATAACTTCGCGTGGCTGATCGAGCGTTACGGTCATATCCCGAACGGCAACCGAACCTACTACCTCAGCCGCTCCCAGCCGCCGGTCTTTGCCCTGATGGTTGAGCTGTTTGAAGAGGACGGGGTGCGCGGTGCGAAGCGCTACCTTGAGCACCTCAAAATGGAGCACGCCTTCTGGATGGACGGCGCGGAGTCGCTACTGCTGAATCAGGCCTATCGCAGCGCGGTGCGTATGCCGGATGGCTCATTGCTGAACCGCTACTGGGATGACCGTGACACTCCGCGCGACGAATCGTGGATTGAGGACGTGGAGACGGCCCGCCATTCCGGTCGACCACCCAATGAGGTGTATCGCGATCTGCGTGCAGGGGCGGCCTCCGGCTGGGATTACTCCTCCCGCTGGCTGCGCGAACCGGGCCGACTGGCCAGCATTCGCACCACGCAGTTTATCCCTATCGACCTGAACGCCTTCCTGTTCAAGCTGGAAAGCGCTATCGCCAATATCTCGGCGTCGAAAGGAGATAAGGAGACGGCTGACCTGTTCCGCCAGAAAGCCAGCGATCGCCGGGCAGCGGTGAACCGCTACCTGTGGGATGAAGAAAATGGCTGCTACCGCGATTACGACTGGCGTCGGGAAAATATGGCGCTGTTCTCTGCGGCGAGCATTGTGCCGCTGTATGTCGGAATGGCGACCCATGAGCAGGCAGAACGCTTGTCTGATGCGGTTAAATCACGTCTGCTCACCCCGGGCGGTATCCTGGCGACTGAGTACGAAACCGGCGAGCAGTGGGATAAACCCAATGGCTGGGCACCGCTGCAGTGGATGGCCATTCAGGGCTTCAAGCAGTACGGCAACGACTCGCTGGGCGATGAGATCGCCTGGAGTTGGCTGCACACGGTGAATCATTTTTATAAGACTCACCATAAGCTGATTGAGAAGTATCACATCGCCAGCAGTACCCCACGCGAAGGGGGCGGCGGTGAGTATCCATTGCAGGATGGCTTTGGCTGGACGAATGGCGTGGTGCGGCGGTTGATTGGGTTGTATGGGGAGCCTTGAGTGGGGTGCGGTCTGGTGCCCTCACCCCGCCCTCTCCCACCGGGAGAGGGCGTTACGATCAGCGGATCACCTCATAAATGGCAGACTGAATAGCCTGCCATTTTTTTGTGCTGGCATTCGGCTGTGACTCGGCGCGGCGCGTTGCCATATCCAAATCGTGCTGCTGGCGTTTCACCACGGCCGGGACGGTACAAAACGCTTTCAGGTACTGTTTACGCAGGGATGTCAGCGATTCGCCATTCGCCATGGCATGGGTGAGCGTATTGATAAACCGGCGGCACGGCTTCTCTTCCACCATGTGCTGTCGGTAGCGCAACATCAGCTCCAGCACGTCGTCATGGTTGGATGACATCGCCTCTTCCGTCCATGAGAGCTTCCAGTCCATTCCACCCTGCAAAAAGAGCTGCGCAATGCGGGTGTCGTTGCGGTTGATGGCCGAGCGGAAATTATTCTCGTCCCAGGTAATGCCCATGCGCGTCAGCGTCTCCCGCGAGGAGGGCGTTTCCCGCATCTCCTGCGGCGCAGGCGTTTCGGTGGCGGCCACCGCGGTCTCTGCTGGCGAGCTGCTGGTCACCAGCCAGAATCCTCCCACAACAATCGCAATGACCATCACGCCCACTGCGCCCCATAACACGCCGGAGATGAGCTGCTCGCGTTGTTCTGGCGTGCGCGGGGCGCGCTGGGTCGGTTTTTCGATGGTGTCACGGACTTCAAATAAATCCCCGCCGGTGACCCGATCCCTTTTCTGTGCTTTTTCCCAGAAAGCGTGCAGTTCGCTGGCATCCACCGCCATTATCCCGGCCGGGTTGACGCGGGTTCGCCCCTCTTCAAACGCACGCTGTACGGGCCGGGTGATCTGGGTGTAGTAGTTGTCGAGTAGCTGGATTTGCGCCGAGGTTAACGCTTTCTGAACGGTAAGGTTGTTGCGGATCTGGCGGATGTCATCAAGGAAGGTTTGCAGCGTTTTGCGCGGCTCCACCAGCAGCGTCAGCATGGACGGATCGCTGAACAGCGACGCGTAGTAGCGGCTGTACTCTTTTTTATCCACCAGCATCTGGGCCAGCTCGCTGAACATCATGCCGCTTAGCACATCGTTGATGTCGCCAAGCTTTAGCCAGCGCCGCACGCGGTCAGCGTTAAACAGGGTCTTCAGATGGTTGTTCAGACGGACCTGATCGGGCCACGCCTGCTGGATAAGCCCTTTAATCATCAGTTCAATTGCACGCACCTGCTTGTGCGCCTGCTGCTGTTCAAGATCGCTGCCCGGCGCCAGCTCGGTACTGTAGGTGAGAAGAGGCTGTTGCAGACGAAGATGTTCCAGCGCGGTGACAAACCGCATTGCCGCAATAAGCTGATTTTCACTGACATCCTGCCCGCTTTCATACTGCGGTACGCGCTGCTGCAACAGGCGCAGTTGCAGGGTAAATTCTGACATCTCGGCATCGTTAAGGTTGAGCTTCTTCGCCACGGCCCCCCATCCGCCCAGGCCTAAACGGGCGCTATCCAGCTGCTCCAGAAACCAGCGTGGATCTTTTCCCTCAGAAACATGTACATTCAGGAGAAGCAATATTTCCACAGAGGCCTGACGAATGACCGCCAGACAGTGTTCAAACTGTTCGCGGTTATGGTGTGATGTGCTGAGCGTCATTGTTTTCCTTAAAAGACCACGAAAACATCCAAAAGGGGCCCGGAACGGCCGTTTTTCTTTTTATTTATACGCGCTTAACCATACCTGACTTTCTGTTGAAATAAAGTGACAGTCCTAAAATCATTTATATTGTTTCAGGAGAATCTGAATGCCTCAGCTAACCACCTCGCGTCTTATCTGCTCGCCGTTACAGGAAGATGACTGGCCCTTTTTTCTGGCGCTACAGCAAGACCCGGATGTGATGCGCTTTGTCGCGCAGGATCGCACTGTGGCGGACATTCGTGAGGCCTTCGACTCCCGACTGACGCCATGGACGCCCGGCTGCATGCACTGGCTCTGCCTCGTGGTTCGCGATAACGCCAGCCAGACTCCGCTGGGGGTGACCGGCTACAAACACCACGAAGCAGATTGCGCCGAAGTCGGTTTCCTTTTCGCTCCCGCGGCCCAGGGAAAAGGCTACGGCTTTGAATCCCTGCAGGCACTCTGTGATTATGCCTTCCACCAGGGGGGGATCCGCCGCCTCACCGCCACCGTCACGGCAGGGAATATCGCCTCCCGGCGTCTGCTGGAAAAAGCCCGCTTCCGGCTGGAGGGTGAGCTGCGTGAGAGCTATTACCTTGGCGGCCGCTGGCATAATGACTGGCTATTCGGTTTATTACAGCGCGACTATCTGGAAAATATCAGCTGAGCAACGGCCATTTGGCGGATATGTTTCGTGCCGTATTTCCTCTACAGTAGTGTCTGAAAGAGGAAAATACCATGTTGAAGCTATCTTCTGCTGCCGTTGAATTAATTAAAAAACAGCAAGGGCTGTCTCTGGAAAAATACCGTGATGAGCACGGTACTGAGGTTATTGGGTATGGTCACGTTATTCAGCAATGGGAGAAGTTCCATGGTCTTATTACCGTTGCTGAAGCAGAGCGCTTGTTAGATAACGATATTCAGATTTATGAGACGTTAATTCAGGAAAATATCGCCCAGTCATTAACGCAACACCAGCACGATGCGCTGGTGTTGTTAATGTTCAGTTTTAGTGACACACCGTGTCCGATAAACGCCATCGCTCAGGCGGTGAGCCGGGTATAGCACATTGCCGCCTGCGTGCGATTTTTTACATCCAGCCGCCGGAAAAGTGACTCCAGATGGGCCTTTACCGTTGCCGCACTGATATTGAGCGTGCGGCCAATCTCTTTATTCGACTCCCCGGCGGCCAGTAACTTGAGCACTTCACGCTGGCGCTCGCTTAAGGATAACAACGCCTGGTGTGACGCCTGCTGCGCAAGCCATTCGCCGGGAAAACAGACCATCCCCCGGGAGACCGAATCCAGCACTGCGGCAAACCGCTCGGGACTGGCATTACGGGGAATAATCGCCTTCACGTTGCGCTGAAACATCTGTTCAGCCCATCGGGTCTCTTTTTTCGTCAGCACCATCACGACACGTATCGCAGGGAAACGCGTGATAATGTCTTTCAGAAAGCTGATGCCCTCATTCTGAATTAATGCGCCGTCAATCATGACGATAGCGGATGGCGACGCGGACAACTGCGCCCATAATTCATCTGCCTGACGGGTTCCTGTCATATTTATTTCAGGAATTAACGTCTGCAAACTGTTTATCGCTCCATGAATAAATATCGACTGCCTGTCAAACATGATTACTCGCATCGTTTTTCTCCCTCTGAGAATAGCGAGGGGGGATTGTATAGAGGCGTTATTTGAGAAAAAACTCAATGAACGGAGAGGTTACAAATTCATCGCCGTTCTTTATATCTGCCCGTATCTGGACACATCTCTTTTAAGGATTTCCTTAAGAGGTTCCGTCCCCTTAAGGAGGCGTATTACAGGAACATCCCACCAGACACTTCAATACGTTGCGCATTCATCCAGCCCAGTTTATCGCTGAGCAGCGCGGCGATGGCATCACCAATATCATCCGGCAGGCCAACACGCCCCAGCGCAGTTTGCGACGCAAGCAACTGATTAAGCTGCGCGTCATCGCGTACGCGTCCGCCGCCAAAATCGGTCTCAATTGCCCCCGGCGCGATGATATTGACGGAGATCCCGCGTGCGCCCAGCTCTTTGGCCTGATAGCGGGTCAGTACTTCCATCGCCCCTTTCATGGCCGCATAGGTCGCGGAGCCTGGCTGTGTAAAACGCGCCAGCCCGCTGGAGACGTTGAGGATCCGTCCGCCATCTTTCAACAACGGCAGCAGGCGCTGGGTCAGGAAAAACGGCCCTTTTAAATGTACATTCATTACCTCATCGAACTGCGCTTCTGTCGTCTCGGTATAGGGGGCGTATAAACCCGTTCCGGCATTGTTCAATAAATAATCAAAGGTATCACGCTGCCAGACGGTTCGGAGAGTTTCCTGCAACTGTTGAGCAAAATGTTCGAAATGGGTGATATCTCCGACGTTAAGCTGTAATGCCGCCGCGTTTACCCCTTTTCCCTGAATTTCTTGCACAACATCCAGCGCATCCTGCTGATTGTGATGATAAGTCAGGACAATACCTGTTCCCTCTGCTGCCAGCTTCAGGGCTGCGTTTTTACCCAAACCACGGCTACCACCGGTCACTAAAGCGATACGTTCAGTCATAAGAAACCTCATTTCGGTTGTCAGGGAGATTGAGAAAGAGCTTATTAGCTGATAGAAGATCAATAAAGATGTGACAGAACGCTTCACTGTTTCATTTACAACAACAATGAGCGCTACCGATGGATAAAATTAACGCAATGCAGTTGTTTGTTCGGGTCGCGGAGCTGGAGAGTTTTTCCCGCGCAGCGGAGACGTTGACCCTGCCAAGAGGCAGCGTGTCGCGGCAGATTCAGGCGCTGGAAAATCGCCTGGGCACCCAACTGCTGCACCGCACCACGCGCCGCGTCAGCCTCACGCAGGACGGCATGGTCTATTACGAACGGGCAAAAGATCTGCTGGCGAACCTTGATGAACTGGACGGTATGTTCCAGCACGATCCCTCCAGTATCAGCGGGCGGCTACGCGTCGATATGCCGGTGGGGGTTGCACGAAATTTAGTCATTCCCAAACTGCCTGCGTTTTTGCAGCAGTATCCGGGTATTGAACTGGAGCTCAGCAGCAGCGATCGTCTGGTGGATGTGATCCGCGAGGGGTTCGACTGTGTGGTGCGCGTCGGCACCCTGAAAGATTCCGGGCTTATCGCCCGCCCACTGGGCAAGCTTACGGTTATCAACTGCGCCAGCACGGATTATCTGACGCGGTTTGGTTATCCGGAAACGCTGGACGATTTGGCCTCACATGCGGTAATCCACTACGCCGCGATGCTGGGCACGCGCCCGCAGGGCTTTGAGTTTTATAACGGCAGTGCGACCCAGTGGGTTAAAACGGGCGGCGTCTTAACGGTCAACAGTACCGAGACGTACCATGCCGCCTGCATCGCCGGGCTGGGTATTATCCAGGTTCCCCGCGTGGGCGTTCGTGATTCTCTGCGCACGAAAAAGCTGATTGAAGTTCTGCCGCAATACCGGGCTGAACCCATGCCGGTTTCCCTGATTTACCCCCACCGCCGTAACCTTTCCCGCCGGGTACACCTGTTTATGGAGTGGCTTACGGAAATCACAAAAGCTTACGTGGATTAGTCGCAAGCTATAATTCAATGACATCCAGCTCAACGAAAAGGAAAAAACGCGTGACGCCGGAAAATAACCCGCAACGACCGACTCAACAATTAGATTATGATCCCATCAAGAAGATGGAGACCGGGCCCGAAGAGCCCAGCACACCCGGCAAAGCCAGCAAAGCGCTGGGGACGGTCACTACGCTGGCGGAGAGAGTTCAGCAGATCCCCATGATTGCGCACCTGATACGCGCCGCGGAACGTTTCAACGACCGGATGGGAAATCAGTTTGGTGCAGCGATTACCTATTTTTCCTTTTTGTCGATGATCCCGATCCTGATGGTCTCGTTCGCGGCGGCCGGTTTTGTGCTCGCGTCTCATCCGACGCTGCTGCAGGATATTTTCAATAAGATCCTGAATAACGTCAGTGACCCGACCCTCGCCACCACGCTAAAAAGCACCATCAATACTGCCGTGCAGCAGCGCACCACGGTGGGTATTGTCGGTTTGCTGATTGCGCTCTATTCCGGTGTGAACTGGATGGGTAACCTGCGCGAGGCCATTCGCGCCCAGTCGCGCGAGGTATGGGAGCGTAAGCCTCAGGATCAGGAGAAAATTTGGGTTAAGTATTTCCGCGATTTTGTTTCGCTGATTGGTCTGCTGGTGGCGCTGGTCGTCACGCTCTCCATCACCTCGGTCGCCGGTTCCGCGCAGCAGATGATTATCTCCGCGCTCTATCTTGATTACATCGACTGGCTCAAGCCTGCGTGGCGCGGCATCGGGCTGGCGATTTCCATTTTCGCCAACTACCTGCTGTTCTTCTGGATCTTCTGGCGCTTGCCGCGTCATCGTCCGCGCAAAAAAGCGCTGATCCGCGGAACACTGCTCGCGGCAATAGGCTTTGAGGTTATTAAGATCGTTATGACTTATACCCTGCCGTCACTGGTGAAATCCCCTTCTGGCGCCGCGTTTGGCTCCGTTCTGGGGCTGATGGCGTTCTTCTACTTCTTCGCCCGCCTGACGCTGTTCTGCGCGGCGTGGATTGCCACCGCCGAATACAAAGGCGACACGCGCATGCCGGGGAAAACACACCGCTAATTCCCCCTTTCGGGCTGAAAGTTTCAGCCCGATTCATCATTTCAGCATATATATCCAGTCCGTAACTTTTATTTAACTGAAAACCAGTTTTATCCACTGATATTTAAAATCTGTGAAGCATTTCATGGAAGTGTTTTGGCTGGCCTGAACATTATCCGCTTTTTGTTGCTTTTATCACCGGTTCGCGGCTTTGTTACAGATTGAAATGTCGCTTTTGCTGTGCGTAATATGGCCTTTCGTCCGACATAAAATAAGAAAATATTATGCAAGCAACCGCCACAACACTCGATTCCGGGAGCGAAAACGTTCCGGTCAACTCACGCAATAAAGTTGTCGTCGCCTCGCTGATTGGCACCGCCATCGAGTTCTTCGACTTTTACATTTACGCCACCGCAGCGGTCATCGTCTTTCCGCATATTTTCTTCCCGCAGGGCGACCCGACGGCGGCCACGCTACAGTCTCTGGCAACCTTTGCTATCGCCTTCGTCGCGCGTCCGATTGGCTCTGCGCTGTTTGGTCATTTTGGCGATCGCATCGGGCGTAAAGTGACGCTTGTGGCCTCGTTGCTGACGATGGGTATTTCTACCGTCGCCATCGGCCTGCTGCCCACCTACGAGACCATCGGCATTCTGGCACCGGTGCTGCTGGCGCTGGCGCGTTTTGGTCAGGGTCTGGGTCTGGGCGGTGAATGGGGCGGTGCGGCACTGCTGGCGACCGAGAACGCCCCGGCGCGTAAACGGGCGCTGTATGGCTCCTTCCCGCAGCTTGGCGCACCGATTGGCTTCTTCTTTGCGAACGGCACCTTCCTGCTGCTCTCCTGGCTGCTGACCGACGAGCAGTTCATGAGCTGGGGCTGGCGTATTCCGTTCGTCTTCTCGGCCGTGCTGGTGCTGATTGGTCTGTATGTTCGCGTTTCTCTGCACGAAACGCCGGTGTTCGCGAAAGTGGCGGCGGCAAAAAAACAGGTAAAAGTGCCGCTGGGCACGCTGCTGACCAAACATGTCCGCGTGACCGTGCTGGGCACCTTTATCATGCTGGCTACCTATACGCTGTTCTATATCATGACCGTCTACTCCATGACGTTCAGCACCGCTGCCGCGCCGGTTGGGCTGGGTCTGCCGCGTAACGAAGTGCTGTGGATGCTGATGATGGCGGTGATTGGGTTTGGTGTCATGGTGCCGATTGCCGGCCTGCTGGCGGATAAATTTGGCCGTCGCTCCAGCATGATCACCATCACGACGCTTATCATTCTGTTCGCCCTGTTTGTCTTCCCGCCGCTGTTAGGCTCGGGCAGCCCGGCGCTGGTGATGGCGTATCTGCTGATTGGTCTGAGCTTGATGGGATTAACCTTCGGCCCGATGGGCGCGCTGCTGCCGGAGCTGTTCCCGACGGAAGTGCGTTATACCGGCGCGTCGTTCTCCTATAACGTCTCGTCTATTCTGGGAGCGTCCGTTGCGCCGTATATCGCTACCTGGCTGCAGGCAAATTATGGCCTGTTCTACGTGGGCGTGTATCTGGCGGCCATGGCGGCACTGACGCTGATTGCGCTGCTGCTGACGCACGAGACTAAGCATCAGGCGCTTTAAGCTAATACCGGGTGGCGCTGCGCTTACCCGGCCTACATTTGAATCGTAGGCCGGGTAAGGCGTAGCCGCCACCCGGCAAATACAGACCGCACCTTACCTCTTCATCTGTGACAAAATCGTCCGGCACTGATTGGCTTCCCCTTCTGATGGCGAAATCAACGCCAGCAGCGCCGCAGCTGGCGTGACCAGCGTTGCGAGCGCTGCCGCCACCGCACCGCGTGCAATCAGCGGCCCGGGTTTTACCCCCGCCTGCGGATTTTTGAAAGTGCCGCGCACGTAGAGCGGCGAGCGCAGGGTGATGATACGGATCCCTTTGCTTTCCGGGTCGATGGTTAAATCAAGCTGCTCAGAGGCCATGCTGGCGGTTCCGGTCACGTTGATTACCGCGTTTTCCGTGTCGAAGGCAAAAATCTGCGGTCGCGCCACGCCGTTAACCAGATCCAGATTCGCCGCCGCGCAGTTCACCCGCACCTCATCGTCACCAAAGATCTGCCCGATGATGTAGTTCCCGACGTTCAGCCCCAGGATCTCCATCAGGTTGCGGCTCACCAGCCCGTCGTTCATCAGTAGCTTGAGGTTGCCGTTACTGCTCCCGAGCAGCGCCGCCACGGAGTTCCCCACCCCGCGAATGTCCGCGTCACCGTTCATTTCACCAAGGGTCTTCTGCATTAGCTCCACGTTGGGCATCAGCTCTTTCAGCTTAAGCCTGCGCGCCTGTATATCAGCCCGACCCTGCATCGGCTTTTTATCGCCTTCCAGATGAATGTTCGAGGAGATGGTTCCGCCCGCCATGCCAAACTTCAGCGGCTGCAGACGCAGGTCGGCATTTTTAAGCAGAATATGGGTTGAGAGGTTGCTGATCGGCAGCGTGCTGCCGTGCTCGATTTTTCGCCCTTTGAAGCGCACATCCGCATCCATTACATCCCACTTGTCGGTTTCAAAGCGATCGTAGGGCAGCACTTTCCCCGCGGGCTGAAGGTCTTTTTTGACCTCTTTCGACTTCGTGCCTTTGCCGGAATCAACGCCGATCAGAGGGCCCAAATCGGCAAGCCTCAGCTGGCGGGACTCCACATCCCCTTCCAGTTTCGGACGCGGTTTGCCAGTGGTGTAGGTCAACGTACCGTGGATATCGCTGTCACCGATACGGCCGTTGAAATCCCGATAGTCAAAGACAGACGATTTTTCCGTATCGAGTTTGGCCACCAGATGCCCGTCCGTCTCAAACGGCGGCGTATCCGGCAGCAGCACGCCGGTGAGTTCGTAGAGCTCCCCCAGCGAATCTCCGGCGAACTTCAGCCGCAGATCGACCCCGCCCATGTTCATTGGATCGTTGACCGTGCCGGTAAAGGCGACTCGCGTGTTGCCGGAGCGGAAGTCCCCCTGCACCGGGAACGGGGTACCTGCGCTTCGCAGCGCCAGCATGCCGCCAATTTTACCGGTGCCGGTCAGTGGCTGTCCGTTGTAGCGCCCGGTGGCCCGCAGGCCGAAAACGTAATCGCCCGCGCTGGCGTTATCCCCTTTCGCTTTGGTGCCGGTCACTTCACTGAACGGCAGCGGCTTACCCAGCGGATCGACCAGGATCTCCACGTCGGCCTTGCTGACTTTATCGTCGATGGCGATCCGCCCGCGATCGAACAGAATGTTATCGAGACGGAATGACCACGAAGAGGGCTGGGCATTGGGATCTTTCTCGCCGCTACTGGCGAGGTTAAAGGTCCAGTTATTGTTTTTTTCCGAGAGACGGATCAGGCGTGCATCGGGCTGCTGAAGCTTGATCCACGGCAGGTAGACGGTTTTTGTCAGAAGCGCTAACGGCGCCAGCGTGGCTTCAACCCGCGGAAGATGCACCATGGTGACGGCAGGAATATCCGGCGGATTGCCCAGAACGATGTCGTCGGCGTGAACGTGCGGCCAGGGGATCCAGCTTCGCCAGCCGGTCTCTTCTTTCTGACGCTCCCAGACCACGCCCAAATCACCGCGTATCGCGAAGGGGCGGTTCAGTTCAGTTGAGACTTTCTGGTTGATGGTCGGCTTAAGACGGTTCCAGTCGAATGTCGCAATAATGATGATAGCGACCACGATCAACAACAAGAAAATCCCTGCTGTCCAGGAGATTACCCTGGTTGTTTTAGTCATTTTGATCCCCTTTTCCTGATGACCTGTCCTGTAAAACTATAGTCCAGACAAAGGGAAACGGGCGGTTCAGAGGTTGGTTATCACACCGTCGAGGGTATCCATGGGCACCGGACGTGAGAGGTAATAGCCTTGCGCGGCGGCGGCGGGTGAGTTTTGCACATCGCGCCACTCTTCCAGCGTTTCCACACCTTCCACAATGACGCCTTTGCAATAGCGGTTCATCAGCTGTAATAACAGCGTAAACAGATTCCGCCCTTCCGGGGTCTGGCGCAGCATAATGAACAGATCGCGGGCCACTTTGATGTAGTCGTAACGCACTTCGCTGAGGGCGGAGAAGTTCGCCATGCCGGTGCCAAAGTCATCCAGCCACAGGGGGCCAAATTCACACATCGAGGCAAAGGAGGATTCCTGCGGCAGGCGGACATGCTCCACCAGTTCAAAGCGCATCCACGGCAGGGTGGCGATAAGCTCCTGCAACTTCGCGTTCTGGCGCAGCGCCAGCAGGGTTGGGCCATCCACGTTGACCGAGGCCAGAATATCGTGCTGTTCGAAAAAGGCCTTTTTCGTTTCCAGCATGCGCAACTGCTCTTCCAGCACGTCCAGGCGCTGGCGCACGGCGACTTCGGCAAAATAGCGGTCCGGCGCGATACGCTGAGAAGGGTTAGAGGGGTGTGTAACGACCGTCAAAATTTCAATCGCCATCAGTCGACCGTCGGTACGATAGATCGGCTGGTAGGTGTACACACGCTCACATTGCAGCCAGTAGCGATGCTCCTGCAAGTTCTCAATACTTGCCTCAGGCGTAGTGCTCAGCCGCTGGATAACCTGCTCTGACTTCATTTCAGATGTCCTGTTGTTGGGATGGCCTTTCTGGACTCGTCACTGGGTTATCGGCGCGATAATTGAGAACTTTATGTTCAATTCACCGGGAAAATGAAATTAAGATGACAGAAATGAACAGGAACACGCGCTGGTTCAAAAAAAATAATGGAACGATGTTTTAATATAGTTGACCTGATAATTCACACAGCGCACACTGCTTTTAAATACTCTGTTCAGGTTCATGATTATGTCCAAAAAAATTGCCGTTATTGGCGAATGCATGATTGAGCTGTCACAAAAAGGCGCGGACGTTAGCCGCGGTTTTGGTGGCGATACCTTAAACACCTCCGTGTATATTGCCCGTCAGGTGCCGCCGGAGGCCCTCACCGTGAACTACGTCACCGCACTGGGTACGGACAGTTTCAGCCAGCAAATGCTGGACGCCTGGCAGAGCGAACACATTGATACCTCGCTGATTCAGCGCATGGAAAACCGACTGCCGGGTTTGTATTACATTGAAACCGATGATACCGGCGAGCGCACCTTCTACTACTGGCGAAACGAAGCCGCGGCCAAATACTGGCTGGAAAGCGACGACGCAGCCGCCATTTGCGAAACGCTGGCGACGTTTGATTATCTCTATCTGAGCGGGATTAGCCTCGCCATATTAAGCCCGACCAGTCGTGAAAAGCTGCTGTCGCTGCTGCGCGAATGCCGCGCCAATGGCGGGAAGGTCATTTTTGATAACAACTACCGTCCGCGCCTGTGGGCCAGCCGTGAAGAGACGCAGCAGGTTTACCAGCAGATGCTGCAGTGCACCGACATCGCGTTCCTGACGCTCGACGACGAAGATGCCCTGTGGGGCGAGAAACCTGTTGATGAGGTTATTGCGCGCACCCAGGCCGCTGGCGTGAGCGAAGTGGTGATTAAGCGCGGCGCGGCATCGTGCCTGGTGGCCGTAGCAGGTGAGGCGGTGATTGACGTCCCGGCGGTGAAACTGGCGAAGGACAAAGTGGTGGATACTACGGCAGCGGGAGATTCCTTCAGCGCGGGCTATCTGGCGGTGCGCCTGACGGGCGGCACGCCTGAAGCGGCTGCACAGCGCGGGCACCTGACGGCCAGCACGGTGATTCAGTATCGCGGGGCGATTATTCCGCGTGAGGCGATGCCTGCTTAAATAAGGTGCGGGCTGGTGCCCTCACCCTGACCCTCTCCCACCGGGAGAGGGAATTTTTTAGATTACTGCCCCTGTGGAATATCCGTCGCGTCCTGATGCAGATCATCAGACGTTGCCGCCTGTGGAGGTTGCGGCGCGGCGGTCATGATTGAATCCCATGTCGCCTGCAGCTCCTTCATGTTGTATTCCGGCTCGCCTTTCGGCTGCAGAAGGACTAATCCCATATCCTGCGACAGCTGCTGACGTAAATCCTGATTTAACATATCGACGGTCAGCCCATTCAGGAAGTCCTGACGGAGCTTCTGGTACTGTTCCGGTGCGATGTCCACCACCTGATTCTGCAAGGAGCGAATACGCTGGCTGATCAGGATATCCGTATCGGCGCGGGCATAGGTGGCAAACAGCTTCTGCAGTTCCAGCTTTTTCTGCGCGACCAGCGCGTTGAACTCTTCTTCAGACAGGCCCTCTTTGCGCACTTTTGCCAGCTCTTTCGCCACCACGCCCAGATTGGCATTCAGCTTATCGCCAGGCGATTCGATATTAATGGCGCACTGGGCGCGCTGGAACAGCACCCGGCAGTCGAAGCCCAGCGCAATGTTCTTCACGCTGTTCTTACTGAGGCTCTGCTGAACGTGCCAGAACAACGCCTCACGCGTCAGATCCGCACGCCAGTAGCGCAGCAGCGCGGCGGATTCGCGGATAGGCTGCCAGGCGGTATCCCACATCATGGAGAGCCGGTCCTGACGCACGGCATCAGTGGAGATGCTGACTGGCTCTGTCCGCAGCGGGGAGAGCGTCGGGACAGGAGCAGGCGTTTCACGCTTGCCTTTCAGCTCGCCGAAGGCTTTGTTGATCTGCTCAACCACCGCGCGGCTATCCACATTCCCGACCACGATCAGCGTCATCGCGTCCGGGGTGTACCATTTCTGATAGAACGATTTTACCTGTTCGGCATCGACCGGCTGTTTCAGCGGCTCTGCCGGGTCGTGCCCAAGCAGCGCTGAGCCTTTCAGGCGATAACGCCACCAGCCCTCTTTGGTATCCGCAGGCCAGGTCGCCACCATATCGCTGTTGCTCAGCGCATAGTTAACGGTTTCCGGCGTGATCGCCAGATTGCCAGTGGCATCGGAGAGATACGTAAGGGCTTCTTTGAGCAGATCGTTACGGTTATTCGGCAGGCTCAGGTTAAACATGGTGTAGTCATACGAGACGACAGCCGGCGGCAATGGACGCTTCGGGTCAATGCCCTGCTGCCAGAGCGAACGCACCTGAACAGCCTGTAAACTGCCGCTCTGGGTGAGCGCCAGTCGGGGAATAAAATGGCTAAAGCCGGTCTGCTGGGTGCTTTCGGTGAGGGAGCCGGTATTCACAGACAGACGGATCTCAATACGATCGCTGGGACGCTGCGGCGTGGCTAACACCTGCCACTGAAAACCATTCGCCAGGGTCCCTTGTTGCCATGCCGGGTCTGGCTGGAGCGCATCTGCCTGCACATAACTGGCTGCTGCCATCATCAGCAAACCGCCGGTTAAGAGTCGAATTTTTGTGCCCTGCATGTGAACCCCTGATCAACATTCCTGGTTAAAAAGAGTGTCTCGCGACGCGCTTCACTCTAAAAGATGACGATGAAAACACGTCGATTAGACCGCGCGTTCGGCAAAACGTCACGGTGAGAAGTGCAATATACCCAAAAAAAATCTTGTCGAATTATGACAGGTACGAACAGTCATTATGCGCAGGAGCCCGCATTCCGACAAGGGAATGCGGGAATTTAGCGGAAAATCAGGAGGATAAACCCGGGTTTTTGCTATCAGAAGAGCGATTATTCAGCGTATCGTCGAGCTTTTTGTGATCCAGCTCTTTAACCCATTTTGCCACCACAACCGTAGCCACGCCGTTACCCACCAGGTTGGTTAACGCACGCGCTTCAGACATAAAGCGGTCAATACCGAGAATCAACGCCAGACCGGCCACCGGCAGATGTCCCACAGCGGAAATGGTCGCCGCCAGCACGATAAAGCCACTGCCCGTTACGCCCGCAGCCCCTTTCGACGAGAGCAGCAGCACCACCAGCAGGGTGATCTGATGGAAGATATCCATATGGCTGTTGGTTGCCTGTGCAATAAACACTGCCGCCATGGTCAGGTATATCGAGGTACCGTCGAGGTTAAAGGAGTACCCTGTCGGGATCACCAGCCCCACCACCGATTTACGACAACCCAGCTTCTCCATCTTATCGAGCATGCGCGGCAGCGCCGACTCAGAGGAGGAGGTCCCCAGCACAATCAGCAGCTCTTCGCGGATATAGCGGATAAATTTGAAGATGCTGAAACCGGCCGCGCGGGCAATCGACCCCAGCACCACCACCACAAACAGAATACAGGTGATATAGAAGCAGATAATCAGCTGGCCGAGCTGTACCAGCGTGCCGACGCCGTATTTACCGATGGTGAACGCCATTGCTCCGAAGGCACCAATCGGCGCCAGGCGCATGATCATATTGATGATGCCAAAGATGACCTGCGAGAAGCTTTCAATGACGTTAAAGATCAGCTGGCCTTTGCTGCCCAGACGATGCAGGGCAAAACCAAACATGACGGCGAACAGCAGCACCTGCAGAATGTTTCCGCTGGCAAACGCCCCGATCACACTGCCGGGAATGACGTCCAGCAGGAAGGCGACCACGCCCTGATCTTTCGCCTGCTCAGCGTAAACCGCCACCGCTTTGGCATCCAGCGTCGACGGGTCGACGTTCATGCCAGCGCCAGGTTGTACCACGTTGACAATGATCAGACCGATAATCAGTGCCAGGGTGCTGACCACTTCGAAATAAAGCAGCGCCACTGCACCGGTACGCCCTACCGCCTTCATGCTTTCCATGCCAGCGATACCGGTTACCACCGTACAGAAGATCACCGGGGCGATGACCATTTTAATGAGCTTAACGAACGCGTCGCCAAGCGGTTTCATTTGCGCACCCAGTTCCGGGTAGTAGTGACCCAGTAAAATACCGATTGCGATGGCTGTCAGGACCTGGAAGTAAAGACTTTTGAAGAGTGAGGTTTTCATAGAATGTCCTTGGGAAGAAAAACCACAGGCTTTGTAAGGTTATGGTTAACCTGCGGCTCTAAAATAACACCCGCATAACAGGACAGAAATAAACTCAGTTCAAATTTGAAACACAAATGTTAAGAACTTTGAGCTGGCTCGCACAAGCCAGCAACAAAATTACACTTTTGCGTTATTGCCAGCGCCGGAAAGGTACCGTTGTTCAAAGACATCCGACGGGACGGCACGGGCAAAGAGGAAGCCCTGGCCTTTACCGACACCCGCCTCAGCCAGCCAGCGGCGCTGCGCTTCCGTCTCGATACCCTCAGCAATCAGATTCAGGTTGAGACTACGCGCCATCTGAATAATGGCCTGCACCATGCTGCTGTCTTCCGGCAGCCCATCGACAAACGCTTTGTCGATTTTCAGGACATCCACCGGCAGCGTTTTCATGTGCTGAAGCTGACGCAGTCCGGCATAGCCCATGCCAAAATCATCCAGCGCGATGCGGATACCGGCGTTGCGCAGCGGTTTGAGGATCGCGACCGCCTCATTCGGGTCGTCAATACGACGGCTTTCCGTCACTTCCAGAATCAGCGTATCCGGCTGGATCCGGTAGCGATTGATGAGCTCCAGCATCTCCGAGACCATAGTGGGATGCATCAACTGCAGGGCAGAGAGATTGACCGACAGCGGCAGGTTGACACCACGCTCCTGCCAGGCGGCAAGCTGGCGGCATGACTCCTCAAGCACCCAGTAGCCCACCGTGACCATCAGACCACAGGACTCAATACGTTCGATTAACCCTTCCGGCAGCTCCCAGCTGCCATCCGGCTGCTGCACGCGCAACAGTGCTTCCGCGCTTTCCACTTCACCCGTCAGCAAATTGACCTGCGGCTGGAGCCAGAGGGCAAACTGGTGGTTATCCAGCGCGGTGAGGATGTCGCTCTCTTCCGTCAGACGCTGCTGCGCCTTTTCCATCTGATCCGGGTCGAAGAACTGGATCTGGTTTTTCCCTTTGCGACGGGCGGTGAATGCCGCCGAGAAGGCGCGACGATAGAGCTGCTCTGCGGTCAGATCGCCATAGAACATGGCAATCCCGATACTGGCGCTGGGGCGAAGCTGCATACCCTGAATGGGCAGCCGCTCATTAATGACAGTGAGTACTTGCTGACCTAACGTGATCGCATGCCACGGCTCTTGCACGCCGTTCGCAATCACCACCAGGTCATAACCGCTGACCTGAGTCAGCACCATACGTGGAGCAAGCACCGATTTAACCTTTTCGACCAGCGTCAGTAACAGCATTTCACGCTGGCTCTCCTTGAGCACCCCAGCGGTATCCTGCAGGGTTTCACAGGCGATGACCATCAGCGCCGTGGTCTGCTGGCGCGCCACGGTCTGCTCCAGCATCGCCATCAGGAACGCTTTATTAGGAAGCTCCGACACCGGAAAACGGGTGGCGCTACTGTTCAGTTCATCCTGCTGACGCTGAATGCGCTGCTGGTTGAGGTTGTAGCTGCGCACCAGCATGCCGATCTCATCGTCATGATGCAGGCGGGGCAGCTCAAGCTGATGACCCATCTGCTCCTGGGGAGAAAGCGCGTTCAGCTCCCGGGCGATACGCCGCAGCGGGTGGACAATCAGCCGGTTAATGCACCAGGTCAGCGCCACGCTCAGTATCAGCGTCATAAGTAAGCAAGTGGTCACTAACGTGATAAACCAACTCATGACGAATTTATACATGCGGTACGAGTCCGCCTGCAGAACAAGATAGGCCAGCGGCTGCGGATTTGCAGGGCGTTCAAGCGAGTAGATGGGAAGCGAAATTTGTACCGGCAGTTCAAACAGGCGCATCACCATCATCGGGACGGGACGTTCGGGGATAAAACTCATCCGCAGCGCCTGGAACTGGTTCGGCAGCACCACGTCTGCGCGGCTGACGACGCCCGCAGGCTGAATACGTTTTAAAATGGTTTCCGCTTCGGGAATATCGCCTTTCAGAATAGAAGCCGAAAGCGGGCCACGCACCGAGCGGGCAATACTTTCTAATTGCGAAGCCGTGTTATAGCGATTCTGCTGTACGGAATGAAACAGCAAAATGACGCAAAATAGCAGTACAAACAGCAAGGTGACAGCAGAAACCATCGCCATCTGTTTGATCGTTAAGGAACGACTGACACGCAAAATGACTCTCCACAGAACTCGAAGCGCAGGGCGCACCAGGGTGTAAACCTGGCGCGCCTGAGTATACCCGATCGACGCACTTTTAAGAGAGACTTACAAATGGATTAAGTAAAATCCGATTACCAGTCCGCGTAGGGAATGAGCGGCTGTGGCGGTAAGTCCATATCACCCTGCCAGCCTGCGGCGGAGTAGCGTACATAGAGCAGCGCATGGCTTGGGGTATAGTCTTTCGCTTCCTGAATATCCACGCCAAGACCCACAAACCAGTTGGACGTGACCCGGCGCTCGACAATGGCCCGCGCGGTATAACCGGTGCCTGAGGAGCTGCTGCCGGTTTCCATCGCCCCCCTGTCGGTGTAGCGGCCTGGCTCATCGACGGGAATGAGTCCCTGAAGGGGATAGCGCAGCACATCGTTGGTTTTAGAGTGAGACCATGAGACAGACCCGCCCAGCTCCCAGGACCAGTTCTCCGTGCGTTTACGCCAGGTGACCGGCAGCGCAAAGGAGACATATTCCTGCGGGCTATAATAGCCGCCCTGACCCAGGGTATAGCCGCTCAGATCTTTATCGTAGTGCCAGAGCATGTTAGAGACACCGACAGTCAGGCGCTCGTTGTTTTTATTAATCAGCTTGTAGTAGTAACCGGTCATCCAGCGGACGCGCCAGTTATCCTCTACATTTTTCCCGGTCAGCGATTCCGCATTCAGGCTTGACCAGATGCCGTTCGCCTCGCCTTTATCGTAGCTGATGCTCACGCCACCGCCGGTGGCGCGCACGCCGCCCCAGGTGGTGCCGGTATTGGTGTCTTTTTGCCCGGCAAAGGCCAGCAGAGAGCTGGAGATCGGGCGACGGTGGGCGTTAATGGTGTAGCCGATAGGACCGAGATCGTTGCTATAGCTCACCCCGCCGACCACATCCACCACGTCAAAGCCCATTGGCGTGGTGCCGATATCCCATGCCCAGGTTTTATTCTGCCAGCCCACGGCCACGCTTGCGCCGTTTGACGTCTGACTGGTGTTGCCGCGACATGGCGTTTCGGCACAGGTCCCCCATTTGGGATCGTAGGTGCCGTTGTTAGTGGCAAACGAACCGGCATCCATATTGACCAGATCGCTGCGGAAGAACATCCGTCCATCAGAGAGCGGCGCATCCACCTGCAGCATGGTGGTGTGGGCTTTCAGGTCGGAGTAGCCGCCGGTACCGCTGGAGCCCCAGTAGTCGTGCTGCAGCGTAACGTTAACATCCTGCTGGCGATACAAATCACCGGCATCGCTACGCACGCCGCGCTTCAGCCAGTCATCTTTTTCGTCGTTACGCGTCAGGCGCGTAAAGGTGTCATTGTCTGCCGGACGGGTGGTGGTGATGCCAGAGGAGACCATGGCATCTTTATAGGTTTCCAGCGCCTGCTGAGGCTGGCCATTTTGCGTCTGAAAACGTGCCGCATCACGCAGCACCAGCGCGTTTTCCATTGATGCAGGCTGTGATTTTGCCTGCGGAATGATGCTGTTGAACGTCTTTTCTGCCGCAGCAGAATCACCCAGCCCCGCCTGCGCCATCGCGATGCGGCGCTGCATGTTGAGCGACAACGGCTGGCCATTTTGCGTCGCAGGCAGTTTCGCCAGTTCGGCACGCGCAGCGTCTTTGTCGCCCTGCGCACTGTAGATTTCGGTCAGGCC
The DNA here is from genome assembly GCF_050031595.1 of Enterobacter cloacae complex sp. 309I3. Classification (NCBI taxonomy): domain Bacteria; kingdom Pseudomonadati; phylum Pseudomonadota; class Gammaproteobacteria; order Enterobacterales; family Enterobacteriaceae; genus Enterobacter; species Enterobacter cloacae complex sp. 309I3. The sequence goes on from NZ_JBLGWI010000001.1 coordinate 4,680,523, forward strand.
GAGGATCGCATCTTCGTTTTGTGGCTCGCGCTGCAACACGCCGCTGTATGCCGTTTTTGCTGCACTGAGATCGCCCCGCTGCTGCGCCCAGTCCGCCAGGGTTAAATCGATACGGGTAGAAGCAGGTTGTTGACGAAGAAGATTTTCCGCCTCCTGCTCTTTGCCGCTGTCGCGCAGGCGATTGGCGGTTTCGAGCACCTGATTACTTTGCAGGCGGTCGGCAAGCTCCTGAATATTGCCGTTCCACTGGCTGCGCGGCAGCGTCTCCAGATGGGCCAGCGCGGCACGATCCTGGTCGTTACCGGAAAGATAGAGCCCGTTGGCATACACCTGATCCGGGTCGGTCGGTTTCTGGCTGGCAAGCTGACGCATCAGGGTATCTGCCTGACTGCGCTGGCCCGCGCTGTAGAGATCGCGCGACAGGCGATAGGTGATCCACACGTCGCCTGGAGAGAGCGCCAGACGACGACGCTGAATCTCGGCGGCCTGGGCATATTTGCCCTGGTTCTCCAGCTGCTCGGCCTGGGCGGAGAGCTGTTCGTTGGTCAGGCTACGTTCAATATCATCAATGCTGCGACGCTGGCTGGCGGAGAGCGACTGGATAAACTGCGAGGCTTTCTCCGGTGACTGTGCGCGATAAATATTGGCCAGTCCGCGGACCGCGTTACTGTTGCCGCTGTCCATGCGTAATGCCTGGCGATAATAGCGCTCGGCGGCGTCGTTATCTTTACGTGCCGCTGCAGCATCACCCAGCCCCAGCACCGCATAACTGTCGCTATTGTCGATAGTGCGCGCCTGTTGATAATAGCGCTCCGCCTGTGCCGGGTTATTCGCTTTCAGCGCCGCATCCCCCTGCTGGATCAGCAGCCAGTAACGGTTCACCTTCAGCAAACTGTCCCATTTGCCGCGGTTATCGCTCTGCGGATCGAGGGCGATCGCCTTTTCAAACTGTGCCACCGCGCGAGCACGGTCGCCTTTCTGGGAGTACGCCTGGCCCAGCGCGCCAATGGCTTCGCTGTCGGCATGGTTTGCGCTGACCGCCTTTTGCAGTTCCGCCACCGCCTTATCACCCTGTCCGGCATCCACTGCCGCCAGGCCTTGCGCTTTCGCACGGAAAGTTGGATCGGCGAGCTGTTTTTGCTGCGCTTCAAGCTGTGAACGCGCGGCGGTTACGTTCTCACCGTCACTGAATACGCTCAGGTACTTTTGCAGCGCGGAGACGCTGGCACTGCTGACAGACTGGTCTTTGATCTGCGCATACCACATATCCGACGCCTGGCTGCGGCCATTGCTGGATTTGGCCATCTCCTGCAGCACCGCAAAGCCTTCATCACGGCGCCCGGTCTGGAACAGCAGCTGGGCCAGCGTCGACTGCAGCTGCGTATTGCCGGGGCTGCTGCTGTTGATCTTTTTCAGCTGGTTAATGGCCGCATTGCGGCGGGCGGGATCTTTCGCCACCACATTCCAGTATTCTGTTGCCACGTCGCCGCCCGGCGGGTTGCCGTCGAACAGCTTGTCATAGGCGGCAATCGCTTCCTGGGTATGGCCTGTCGTGGCGAGTAAGCGAGCCTGCTGTAACTGCTGGCGGCCATCCGGCGTGGAAAGCAGCATCGTATTGCGCGAGGACTGGTACGCGCTGGAACCGGGGGCGATCCCTTTCAGTCTATCCAGCTCTTTTTGCGCGCCGGCGTTGTCGCCCTGACGAAGCAGATAGCGAAAACGTGCCGCAATAACGTCAGGGTTGTTCGGGTCGATCAGCTCAAGACGATAGAGCGACTGACGCACCAAATCTTCACGCTGCGTCGATTCCCCCAGGCGCACCTGTTCCAGCAGCTGTTGCTGCTGTGGAGAGTTGACGGCCTGAGCCAGCGGCATCAGCGCCAGGCCAAGCGATAAACTGAGTAGATTTACTGTGAACTTGCGCATTCCTGGCCCCAATCCGGTATTAATTCACCTTTTGTGGTGAAACGAAAACGATGCTGATCCCATCCTTGTCCAAAGAGAGTCAGTACATAACTGTAGTAAGCATTATTATCAGGAAAGTGGTCAGCCACGCGCTGGCGCTGGACGGCCTGCGCATCACGCTGTTGTAAAAAAGGCAGCATGGCGGCAGAGAAGCCGACCGGGCCATTGCCCGTGCGTGCTCCACTCGCCACATTCACTTTCTCCGGTGGTACGCCCTGTTTTGTTGTGGTGGCGGCCATTGGCCTGAAGCGCGCCAGCAGCCGGGCTTTCTGAGGATCGTTATCGTTCATCATCCCCACCCAGAGATAGACGCGGATGGCGTCATATCCCCCCACCAGCGGCGGCTCCTGCTGTAACCGCCAGCCTTTGTTTTTCTGGTATTGCACCCAGTCCGGCGAAAAACCTTTCGGCGCACTCTCCAGCAGCAAGCGCAGATTGGTCTCACGCAGGGTGGTCCACGGGGTGCCAAAACGCGTGAAGTAGCTTGCGAGCTGTGGTGGAAGATAGCTGGGATTAAAACGCCAGGCGTTCTCATCGACAAAGCCAACTTTACCGGGCAGCAGCATCAGACCGAGGCCAGGTACTTTCACCACTTCTTCGCGGGCGATACGCTCGAGTAGCGCCTTGCCCGTACGGGTATAGTCAGCGTCTTTCCATAACCGCCCCGCTTCAAGCAGGGACCAGGCGATCCAGATATCGGCATCCGAGGCGGAATTGGTATCGATAACCGCCCAGGTGTCTTTGTCTTTTTGCCCCCATAACCAGGCGGGGAGCGTGTCGTCGAGATGCCCCCCGGCAAGGTTATCCCGCGTCCATGCCAGCACCTTGTCGAACGCTTTACGGTCATTCGCGGCGAGGGCAAAGAACAGCGCGTAGCTTTGCCCTTCCGAGGTAGTGATTTTACGCGTGTCGCTGGGATCAATGACCCGCCCACCCTCGCTGATGTAATCCTGTTTAAATTTCTCCCAGGCAGGCCAGGTACAGGCGGCGCGCAGAGGCGCCGCTGCCAGCATCAACGCAATGACACACCAGCGAAAGGCTTTCATCACATCTTACTCATGATCCGGATTCAGGCGACGACGGCTGATGATACGCAGCAGACGCCACAGCACCCAGGCCAGCAGCACCACGCTGACGGCGGCCAGGATAGCGAGCAGAATCGGATGGTTAGAGAGCGCATACCACAGACGTTCGAACCATGGCAGATGCCCTACATAGTACACATCGCCTACGCGCAGGCTGTTCACGCCCGACTCACGGATCACCGACACAGAGCCGAACATCGCGGCACGTTTACCGCTGTCGTTCATCGCACTGTTGAGCAGTTCGTAGCCACGCGGGCTGTCTGCGAGCAGGGCAATCACGCTACGCTGATCGTTGTACGGTGACTGGAAGCCGACCACGGCCGCCATCGCCCCCTGAGACGTGACAGCCGTCTGCGCGCTGGCTTTACGATCGTTGATATCCGGCATGATGCTCGGGAACTCGGTCTGACGCAGCGGCGTGTTAACCCAGGACTGGGCTGCCTGAACCAGCAGATCGATACGCTTCTCATCCTTCAGCTTATCCGGGATGGAACCGATCACCATGATGTCCGCATCTTTGTTCTGAATTTGAGCGCCATCATCCGTCAGGGTAACGTTAATCGCCGGCAGGCCCGTTTGCGCGCCTACGGTCGCCATGGTGTCCAGCAGCGTCGTCACCTGCCCTTCATTTGGCGCTTTTGGCATCACAACAATGGATTCAGACAGGTCCGCCATACGGCTGAACGGGAAGCCCGCGTTAGCAAACGCCCGCAGATCCGGCATGGCGAGGAAGTGATAGTACTTCGAGAAGTCGATGGTCGATTCATCGCCAATCACGACGTGGTTCTGCACCGGCTGGAAGGTGATGCAGTTGTCCACCGAACCGCCCGGCATTGGATTCATGTACTGGAAATCAAAGCGCAGCTGGTTTACCGCCCCGAGCTTCAGCGCCGGGATGGAGACATCGGTTTTACCATCCAGCAGCCCCTGCAGTACCGGCAAACGCAGCAGCAGACGGTTCGTTTCCTGATTATTCATCAGATTAAACGACTGCAGGAACTGGTTATTCAGGCTGATATCCATGCGCGAACTGTCTTTGGTTGACGGCGCGGTGTAACGATAGTTGAGGTTCATATCGATACCGGTGGTGCGCAGCAGATACAGGTCCGGCGGCAGGTTCAGCGACAGGCTGACAGGAGACGGCTCAATCCCTGTCGACTGTAGCTGCTCTTCATAGGTTTTCAGCTCCCCGAAGGTGACGGCGCGGTCGGTACGTACCCAGTTTGGCGCGTCATAAGGTTTACGTGCCAGCAGCGGCTTGACCTCATCGACAACCACGCTGCTGCCGCGGAACAGGATATTCCCCTGCGCAATCGCTTTTGCCGCCTGAACCAGGTCTTTCTCATCACGCCCGAAAACCACCAGCAGTTTCACATACGGGTTATCCGGGTGGCTTATCATCTCAATGGTCGGCGCTTTGACATCCGGGTGCTCACGCAGGAAAGCAGGACGCTTCGCGTTGGTCGCAAAGATGATGGCATTTCTGTCAGGGATCTTGTCATACATAACCGGGAAGTTCTGCCCGCGCCAGCCGGAACGGGAGCCGAACCAGGAGGCCACGATGGTCGCTGCCAGTTGCTCCGTGACGTCCGGTGAGGACGCAAAGACCATCGGCAGATTTAACGGGCGATTATCACGCGGATCGAAGAACGGCACCGGGAACGCCGAGAGATCGTTTTTCAGCGCCAGCGACTGGTAGGTCATCTGCAGCGATGAGTTACGCCCGACATCCATCCACAGCGTGTTGCTGGCCGGGTTTTCGCAGACGTCACGGTAGTGGCCCACGAATTCCAGACGGATACGGTTAAAGTCGGTGATAAACAGCGGGTTGATCGGCACCTGAGCCAGGGTTTTCTTACCCAACTGCTCTTTGGTGACCGGCAGCACGTCCATCAGCTCGTCATTCAGGTAGACCTTCAGCTGAGACTGGGTCGGCAGCAGCGAAGGAGAAGGGGTATATTCCAGGTTCAGCACCGCCTTCGACACGACCTCATCGCTGCGCATACCAAACTCAACGCCGCCTTTAGGATTGACGCCGCGCAGCACCATGCTGCCCGGAGGCGGCGCAATCTGCGCAAAGGTGAGCTTCACGTCCCGCGACGGGGCATTCTCCGTGACAACAGGCGCATTAGCCCCCGGAACGCCCGGCATCACCTGCCCCACAACCTGCGCGTCGGCCGGCAGGGTATTTCCCGCTGTCGGCTGGTTGGGAACGAGGTTTTCTGTTTGACCGGGCGCCGCGGTGACTACCGGTTCGGTCGCTTGCGACACCACAGGCACCGTAGGAGCTGGCGTGGCCGCGGCGTTATCAGGCGCTGCGTTAGCCATTGTTGCAGGGAGCGTACTCATCCCCATTGCCACTGCACATAACCAGGAAAGTTTTGTTTTCATCGCGTTATCATCATTGTTGAGCCATAACCGGGTCCGCCTGCTTCGCCTCATCCCGCTCAGGACGACGAGGAATGAACGACACGACCCAGGAAACCAGCGAAGTAAGTGACCGGAAAATTATTTTCACCGACGACGGGGCAAATTCTGCAAGGTGACGATAGCCACGGAACCCCAGCTTCAGAATATCCAGCAGGCTTTCCAGAGGCTTATCTTCCGGGAAGCTGTCCTGCCAGAGAGCCCACGTATCCGCGCGGGCAAACGTACACTGCACAAAATCAATATGTTGCTTCCTGGTCAGCGGCATCAGCTGCAGACCCACTTCATTGCCTGCCACACGCACAACCTGTGTCGGGAAGACATACTCCTGCTGGCCACGCTTAAGCAACAGGTTAACCTTCTGCCCTTCCAGCACCTTCGCCTGACCGTTGATTTTGATACCCAGACCACCGTCGGAGAAGTCATGAACGGTACAGGAGAAGAGATGACCATCTTCACGGGCTATCGCCGCAGGCATGCTGATTTCAACACGATGCGCGCGACGTACCTGCTTGCTCTCCACTGATACCGCCACTGCGCCGCCAAGGATAATCAGGTTGTAAAATACCCATGCCATACTGACGAACACCGTCAGGATTTCGTTTTCCGGACCGTAGAAGTAGCGCCAGATACCGGCAATCACCCCCACAATGTTCAGCAGCACCAGGAAGATGTACGGACGGGAGATCACCCAGTCGACATACTCCTCTTCCACCAGGCCCCCCTTCGCGGTGACGTTAAACTTGCCTTTATGCGGGTTAATCAGCGCCACCATCGTTGGCGGCGCGATGTACCAGGCCAGCACCGTTTCGTAGATTTCACTCCAGAATGAGTGGCGATACTTGCCCTGAATCTTCGAGTTGGTCAGGCTCGCGTGGATCATGTGCGGCAGAACAAACAGCGCAATCATCAGCGCGGGCGCGTAGATGATATAGGCGTGAAGAAGCAGGAACGCCAGCGGCGCGGTCAGGAAGATCAGCCGCGGAATACCGGATAAGAAGTGGAACATGGCGTTGACGTAGCACAGACGTTGCGCCAGCTTGAGGCCTTTACCCAACAGCGGGTTATCAAGACGGAAAATCTGTACCATCCCGCGCGCCCAGCGAATACGCTGGCCGATATGCGCCGACAGGGATTCCGTCGCCAGACCGGCCGCCTGAGGGATACGCATATAGGCCGAGGTATAGCCGCGACGGTGCAGGCGTAGCGAGGTATGGGCATCTTCAGTGACCGTTTCAACCGCGATGCCGCCAATTTCATCCAGCGGTTTACGGCGGATAACCGCACAGGAACCGCAGAAGAAGGTCGCATCCCACATGTCGTTGCCGTCCTGCACCAGGCCATAGAACAGCGTGCCTTCGTTCGGGGTCTTACGGAAACGGCCGAGGTTACGTTCAAACGGATCCGGCGAGAAGAAATGGTGCGGCGTCTGCATCATCGCCAGCGCTTTCTCTTTCAGGAACCAGCCCATCGTCATCTGCAGGAATGAGCGCGTCGGCACGTGGTCGCAGTCAAAGATGGAGACAAACTCCCCTGTCGCATACTTCAGCGCGTTGTTGATGTTCCCGGCTTTGGCATGTTCGTGAGAGGTACGGGCGATATACTCAACGCCCACCTCTTGCGCGAACTCACGGAACGCGGCCCGACCGCCGTCATCCAGGATCCAGATTTTGAGCTTATCTTTGGGCCAGTCGATACCCAGCGCGGCGTAAATGGTATTTTTCACCACGCTCAGATCTTCGTTATAGGTCGGCACAAAGAGATCGACAGTCGGCCACTGCGACGTATCTTTTGGCAGCGGAACCGGCTGGCGGTTGAGCGGCCAGATCACCTGGAAATAGCCCAACACCAGCACGATCCAGGCGTACGTTTCAGCAAACAGCAGCACCAGACCGCATACCAGACTAACCGGATCATCCCAGTTCAGCGTTGAGGTATAACGCCACCAGATATAGCGGCAGGAGACGGTCAGTGATAACACAATCAACATCAGGGCGGAGAAGCGCCCCGGTATACGCCGCACCAGCAGCGCCACGCCCCACAGCAGGATCAGGAAAGTGAACTGCGCCAGCGGGTTAAAGGGTTGCGTGATACAGACCAGCGCCAGAATGAGCGAGAAGACAACAATCACGCCCAGAATAAAACGCCGTAAACCCGGATGCAGATGCCCGAGTTCTTTATGGTTATCCAGATGGCTGGTCTTATCGCCCACGCGGTCAGGCAGCCTGTCCAGCCACTGATGATAGCGTTCGCGTAAAAGCTGGACCCGGCTGAAGCTGCGCCAGTGCGGCGTCTTTTTCTCCTGCCGCGGCGACGTGACCACCAGCCAGATGGCCTGAATGATGTACCGCGCCGGATCTAACGGCCGTGGACGGTCAGGATTAATGTGCGGATACAATTCACTGTGTCGCGCACGAATGCGCTGCCAGCGGGGGTGCTCGAGGGGGATGAACATCCAGGCCAGAATCATCCAGAAACAGCCGAACGCGGCGCTAAATACCGAGGCACCATGCCGGCGATAATGCCGGTAATGGTCGCTTAAACGCGAACTGACCGGTGGGATGAGTAACCAGCTGGCGAGTCGACTCATACCGTACCCCTGGCAGGATCCGCCTCTTGGGCGAAGTGCAGCAGACACCAGTTCGCCAGCGTCAGGATCTCTTCTGCCGCCAGCGAATCGCTACGATACTCGCCAAGTGGCTGTTTGGAGGCGAGGCATTCCGCCATCCCCTCATCACGATGGATCACAATCGGCAGCAGACGACGCTGGCTTTGCAGCCAGACCTGATACAGATCGTCCTGGATCTGGCTGCCAATGCGTAAATCGTTAATCAGGATATGGCTATTCTGGGGCAATCCCTGCTGATGTAGACGGATATGGCAATTAGCATCGACGTTCACAATGGAGAGCACGTGGTCGCACTGGGCAATCAGCTGTCGGGTCAGCGTGCCGGCACCGTGCGGCAGATCCAGCAGGATCCACTGATAATGGCCTTTTTCTTTGAGGCTCTGCAGCGCGAGTGTGAATTGCGAAAATAAACGCTGGTAGGCGGCTTCATTCTCACGCTCTGTCGTGGTCAGTTGACCAAACGGCAGGAGATCGAGCTGGGAGGTGTAACGCAGACCCGCATCACGCCAGTCTTTATCATCAAGCAACGCGCGGGCCCAACCCTCTGTACGGGTAAAGTCGACGTTAAATGACATACGCAGCAAATTGTCGGCGCAGGCGTCAATCACCAGCACCGATTCACCTAAAAGCTGTAATGACCACGCCAGCGCCGCGGTAACGGATGTTGTACCCACTCCACCACGGACGCCCTGTAATCCGAGTATGGCCATCAATGGCTCCCTTATTGTTGTTGGGTAAATTCAGCTAATAACGGCCAACGTTTAATAGCCGCAGCCAACTGTTCCCGCTGGGAAATATCGGTGTAATCTATTTCAGGTAAAGAAAAGGCCTGCGTCAGCGCCAGAAAATCGTTTTGGAATGTGTAACCCAGGGTCGAATCGACTGGGGTTCCGGGTTCGTTATTATCCATTTTTTTCCATCCCTTTGAGTATCGTTTTACTCTCTGAAGTCGCGAGGCTTCCTGCCCTGTGAAATTTCATTTACATGCTAAATCTGATGCTCTTTAATTTCAATGTTAGGTTTATTTCTACGCTTTCGCTAGTAAACTGATATACAGATAAATTAGACGAAAAGAGGGACACCGTGGACTCCATATTTTCTATTGGCATCCAGTCATTATGGGACGAATTGCGCCACATGCCAGTCGGAGGAGTCTGGTGGGTTAATTCGGATCGTAATGAAGATGCTATCAGTCTGGTAAACCAGACAATTGCCGCGCAGGGTAAGGACTCCCGGGTCGCTGTCATTAGTATGGGCGAAGACCCGAAGCAAATTATTACGCTTGAGCGAGACCGCGGTCCACAGACGGTACGCTTGTTTTCCATGCCGTCGGAAGTAGATAGTCTATACTATTTGTCCCGCGACATTCAGTGTTCCATCAATCCAGACCGCTTTTTATTGATTCTTAAATGTTCACATAACGCCCTGCAAAATATCCCGACGGAGAAACTGCTGCAGTGGCTGGAAAAAATCAATAAATGGGCAAAATTTCAAAATTGCACGCTATTGATAATCAATCCCGGCAGTAATAACGACAAGCTGTTCTCACTTTTAATGGCGGAGTATCGCTCGCTATTCGGCCTGGCGAGTCTGCGCGACCAGGCGGGCAGCTATCTCTACGATATTGCATTCTGGTGTAATGAAAAAGGCGTGAGCGCCAGACAGCAACTTACGCTTAAACATATTGACGGCGAGTGGCACCTTGCCCAGCAAGAAGAAACCGTGGTGCAACCGCGCAGCGATGAAAAACGGATCCTGAGCCATATTGCGGTACTGGAGGGGGCGCCCGCGCTGTCTGAAAACTGGTCCCTGTTTGAGTCCAATGAAGCGCTTTTTCATGAAGCCCGCACGACGCAGGCAGCAACCCTTGTTTTCTCGCTGATGCAGAACAATCAGATTGAAACGCTGGCACGACAAATTCATACCTTACGTCGTCAACGCGGCAGCGCGTTAAAAATTGTGGTACGCGAAAACAATACCAGCCTGCGTGCCACGGATGAGCGTCTGCTTTTGGGCTGTGGCGCAAACATGGTTATCCCGTGGAATGCCCCTCTGTCACGCTGCCTGACGCTTATCGAAAGTGTCCAGGGGCAGCAGTTCAACCGCCACGTACCGGAAGATATTTCCACGCTGCTTTCCATGACGCAGCCGATGAAACTGCGTGGTTATCAGAAATGGGATACCTTCTGCGATGCCGTTGGCAACATGATGAACAACACGCTGCTTCCTGCAGACGGGAAAGGGGTAATGGTTGCCCTGCGTCCTGTACCGGGGATCCGCGTGGAACAGGCGCTCACCTTATGCCGCCCGAACCGTACCGGGGACATCATGACGATTGGCGACAACCGCCTGGTTCTGTTTTTGTCTTTTTGTCGGGTGAACGATCTCGATACCGCGCTGAACCATATCTTCCCGCTGCCTACCGGGGATATTTTCTCAAACCGTATGATTTGGTTCGAAGACAATCTGATCAGCGCTGAGCTGGTGCAGATGCGTGCCCTCGCGCCTGAAAACTGGGTGAAACCGCTACCTGTCACGAGCGATGTCAAACCGATCCTCAATGCACGGCATGACGGCCATGTCTGGCGTCGGGTTCCGGAACCCCTTCGCTTATTAACTGAGAATGGGGAGAACGCACCATCATGAATATCAGCGATATCATTCAACTGGTTGTATTCTGTGCGCTGATCTTTTTCCCGCTTGGTTATTATGCACGCCATTCACTGCGCCGTATTCGCGATACGGCCAGAATGGCGTTTGGCAAACCTCGCTATGTCAAACCAGCCGGAACACTGACACGGGCAACACACGTCAAGGCAGACCGAAAACATGACTAACTCAACTTATACCGCTTCGTCACCATCGCCTCTGTGGCAATACTGGCGCGGCCTTTCCGGCTGGAACTTCTACTTTCTGGTGAAGTTTGGTCTGCTGTGGGCTGGCTATCTGAACTTCCATCCTCTGCTGAACCTGGTGTTTATGGCTTTCCTGCTGATGCCGCTGCCCAATATCAGGCTGCATCGCTTGCGTCACTGGGTTGCCATCCCGCTGGGTTTTGCGCTGTTCTGGCATGACACCTGGCTGCCGGGGCCGGACAGCATCATGAGTCAGGGTTCGCAGGTCGCCGGGTTTAGCGCCAGCTATATCCTCGACCTGACCGAGCGCTTTATTAACTGGCAGATGATTGGCGCGGTCTTTGTGCTGCTGGTTGCCTGGCTGTTTCTGTCACAGTGGATCCGCGTCACGGTGTTTGTCGTTGCCATTATGATTTGGCTGAACGTTCTGACGCTGGCTGGGCCAAGTTTTTCCCTGTGGCCTGCCGGTCAACCGACCAGCACGGTGACCACCACCGGAGGAAGCGCGGCAGCAACCGTTGCCACGGCAGGCGACACGCCGGTGGTGGGCGATATTCCAGCACAGACCGCACCGCCGACCTCAACCAACCTGAATGCCTGGCTTTCCAGCTTCTACACCGCGGAAGATAAGCGTCAGACTAAATTCCCGGATGCACTCCCGGCAGATGCTCAGCCGTTTGAACTGCTGGTAATTAACATCTGCTCCCTCTCCTGGGCTGACGTTGATGCGGCTGGTTTAATGTCGCACCCGCTGTGGTCGCATTTCGATATCCAGTTTAAAGACTTTAACTCTGCCACCTCGTACAGCGGCCCGGCGGCCATCCGCCTGCTGCGAGCAAGCTGCGGCCAGCCATCGCACAAGAATTTGTATCAGCCCGCTGGCAACCAGTGTTATCTGTTCGATAACCTGGCGAAACTGGGCTTTACGCAGCATCTGATGCTGGGGCATAACGGTCAATTCGGTAACTTCCTGAAAGAGGTACGTGAAGAAGGGGGTATGCAGGCACCGCTGATGGATCAAACCGGGCTGCCGGTCACGCTGCTGGGCTTCGACGGCTCGCCAGTCTATGACGATACCGCCGTGCTACAGCGCTGGCTGCAGACCATTGAAAAAGACAGCAATCCGCGCAGCGCCACGTTCTATAACACCCTGCCCCTTCACGACGGTAACCATTTCCCGGGCGTGAGCAAAACGGCGGATTACAAAGTGCGTGCGCAGAAGTTCTTTGATGAGCTGGATGCGTTCTTCACTGAGCTGGAAAAATCTGGCCGTAAAGTGATGGTGGTTGTCGTTCCGGAGCACGGTGGGGCGCTGAAAGGCGACAGAATGCAGGTGTCCGGCCTGCGCGATATCCCCAGCCCGTCCATTACCAACGTGCCTGCCGGGATTAAATTCTTTGGTATGAAGGCACCGCATCAGGGCGCACCGATTGAGATCACTCAGCCAGTCAGCTATCTGGCCATCTCTGAGCTTGTGGCCCGCGCGGTCGATGGTAAGCTGTTTGTGGAAGATAGCGTGAACTGGGATCAGCTCACCAGCAATCTGCCGCAAACCGCGGAAGTGTCAGAGAATGCGAATGCGGTTGTCATTCAGTACCAGAACAAACCGTACGTTCGCCTGAACGGCGGAGACTGGGTACCTTATCCGCAGTAAGTTCTCCAGACCCTCTTCCCCTCGGGGAGAGGGAATGATTGTTCCGCGAGCCAGACGAGCATTTTCAGGCTCGCGGAATATCCTCTAGGGCGCATACTCATTTATTCAGCGCTGCGCAGGGAGATCTCACCGCCCACCCAGGGCTTGATGACGCCATCCTGCTCCAGGAGCAGGGCACCCTGTGCATCAATGCCGCGAGAGATACCGTAGATCTCCTTATCACCAATCAGCAGTTTCACCGGCCGGTTGATAAAGTTATCAAGTTTTTCCCAGCGAGACAGGAACGATGCCAGCCCTTCCTGTTCAAAGAGAGACAAGGAGGTACGCAGCTCTTTAATCATACGCACGGCAAGCGTGTTGCGATCGATGGTGATCCCCGCTTCCTGCAGGTTGGTCCACGCCTGATTCACCACATCGCTTTGCACATTTCGCATTACCATATTGAGACCGGCACCAATGACAATTTGCGCCGCATCGCCTGTTTTTCCCGTCAGTTCGACCAGAATACCGGCAAGCTTACGATCGTTCAGGTAAAGGTCGTTTGGCCATTTTACCCGTACTTTATCCGCGCCAAGCTCGTGCAGAACTTCCGCCATAACGATACCAATCACCAGACTCAGACCCACTGCGGCGGCAGGCCCCTGCTCAAGGCGCCAGTACATGGAAAGATAGAGGTTTGCGCCAAACGGCGAGAACCACTTACGCCCGCGACGGCCGCGCCCGGCCTGCTGGTACTCTGCAACGCAGGCATCCCCTGATTCCAGCTCGCCTATCCGCTCCAGCAGGTACTGGTTTGTCGAATCGATGACCGGCAATACGGCCACGTTACCCTGCCCTATCTGGCTGCGGATGAGTTCTTCATTCAGGAGCTGAATAGGCTCCGGCAGGCTGTAGCCTTTTCCGGGCACGGTGAAGACATCAACCCCCCAGTCGCGGAGGGTCTGAATATGTTTATTAATGGCAGCACGGCTCATGCCCAATTGCTCGCCTAATTGCTCGCCAGAATGAAACTCACCGTCGGCAAGGATGCCAATCAGGGTTAACGGGATGGTATTGTCCTTCACGCGATAGTCTCCACAGCATTCACTTCACCCGTACGACCAATGAAGCGGACTTCCGGCTCCAGCCAGACGTTAAATTTCTCACCCACTTGCTGACGCACATGGTGCGCCAGTTGCACCACGTCGTCGCTGGTCGCATCGTGTTGATTGATCAGCACCAGTGCCTGCTGACGGTGAACCGCTGCGCCGCCCACGGCAGTACCTTTTAACTGGCACTGATCGATAAGCCACCCTGCGGCCAGCTTCACGCTGCCATCCGCCTGCGGGTAATGCGGGGCAGTAGGCCATTTAGCCAGCAATGCTTTCGCGTTTTCGCTGCTTATGACGGGGTTTTTAAAGAAACTGCCGGCATTTCCGTTTATTTTGGGATCGGGCAGTTTGGTCATGCGCATATGGCAAACCGAGTCAAACACATCGCGAGGGGTGACGGTTGCCGGATCGAGGCGCGTTAAATCACCATAGGTCAGCACCGGCTGCCAGGTTTTGGACAGACGCAGGCCCACAGCGACAATGACGTAGCGATCCTGATATTCATGTTTGAAGATGCTGTCACGGTAGCCAAAACGGCACTGCTCTGCCGTTAAACGCTGAGCCGTACCGGTCGCCAGCTCAATGCAGTCGACATAGTCGCACACGTGTTTGAGTTCGATGCCATACGCACCGATATTTTGAATGGGCGATGATCCCGCACAGCCCGGGATGAGAGCCAGGTTTTCCAGTCCCGGCATCCCTTTTTCGAGGGTATATTGCACCAGTTGATGCCAGTTTTCGCCGGCACCTACGCGCAAACGCCAGCTATCGGCGCACTCTTCGACCTCAATTCCCATGATGCGGTTAATAATGACCGTCCCGGCAAAATCATCGAGAAACAGGACATTGCTGCCTTCGCCCAGAATCAGTACGGGTTCGTTGTTTTCTGTTGCGCGTTGCCATGCATCCAGCAGTTGCTGGGCCGTATCGGCGCGTACAATGTGATTAGCATTCCGTTGAATACCAAAGGTATTCCAGGGCTTAAGGGAGTGGTTCATAGGCGCTATCCTGATGCAAAAACGCAGGTAGTTTACCGTATAAGCAGTACGTTGTGGGGGATTAGTTTGTGCAACGCAGAAACGCAAAAAGGCCATCCTTTCGGATGGCCTCTTCACTTATTTGATGCCTGGCAGTTCCCTACTCTCACATGGGGAGACCCCACACTACCATCGGCGCTACGGCGTTTCACTTCTGAGTTCGGCATGGGGTCAGGTGGGACCACCGCGCTAAAGCCGCCAGGCAAATTCTGTTAATCTGTATCAGGCTGAAAATCTGTCTCTCTTCGCCAAAACATCTTCGGCGTTGTAAGGTTAAGCCTCACGGTTCATTAGTATCGGTTAGCTCAACGCATCGCTGCGCTTACACACCCGACCTATCAACGTCATCGTCTTTAACGTTCCTTCAGGAGACTTAAAGTCTCAGGGAGAACTCATCTCGGGGCAAGTTTCGTGCTTAGATGCTTTCAGCACTTATCTCTTCCGCATTTAGCTACCGGGCAGTGCCATTGGCATGACAACCCGAACACCAGTGATGCGTCCACTCCGGTCCTCTCGTACTAGGAGCAGCCCCCCTCAATTCTCCAGCGCCCACGGCAGATAGGGACCGAACTGTCTCACGACGTTCTAAACCCAGCTCGCGTACCACTTTAAATGGCGAACAGCCATACCCTTGGGACCTACTTCAGCCCCAGGATGTGATGAGCCGACATCGAGGTGCCAAACACCGCCGTCGATATGAACTCTTGGGCGGTATCAGCCTGTTATCCCCGGAGTACCTTTTATCCGTTGAGCGATGGCCCTTCCATTCAGAACCACCGGATCACTATGACCTGCTTTCGCACCTGCTCGAGCCGTCACTCTCGCAGTCAAGCTAGCTTATGCCATTGCACTAACCTCCTGATGTCCGACCAGGATTAGCTAACCTTCGTGCTCCTCCGTTACTCTTTGGGAGGAGACCGCCCCAGTCAAACTACCCACCAGACACTGTCCGCAACCCGGATCACGGGTCTACGTTAGAACACCAGCCATTAAAGGGTGGTATTTCAAGGACGGCTCCACGCAGACTGGCGTCCACGCTTCAAAGCCTCCCACCTATCCTACACATCAAGGACCAGTGTTCAGTGTCAAGCTATAGTAAAGGTTCACGGGGTCTTTCCGTCTTGCCGCGGGTACACTGCATCTTCACAGCGAGTTCAATTTCACTGAGTCTCGGGTGGAGACAGCCTGGCCATCATTACGCCATTCGTGCAGGTCGGAACTTACCCGACAAGGAATTTCGCTACCTTAGGACCGTTATAGTTACGGCCGCCGTTTACCGGGGCTTCGATCAAGAGCTTCGCGTTGCCGCTAACCCCATCAATTAACCTTCCGGCACCGGGCAGGCGTCACACCGTATACGTCCACTTTCGTGTTTGCACAGTGCTGTGTTTTTAATAAACAGTTGCAGCCAGCTGGTATCTTCGACTGATTTCAGCTCCACCCGCAGGGGCTTCACCTACATATCAGCGTGCCTTCTCCCGAAGTTACGGCACCATTTTGCCTAGTTCCTTCACCCGAGTTCTCTCAAGCGCCTTGGTATTCTCTACCTGACCACCTGTGTCGGTTTGGGGTACGATTTCGTGTTACCTGATGCTTAGAGGCTTTTCCTGGAAGCAGGGCATTTGTTACTTCAGCACCGTAGTGCCTCGTCATCACACCTCAGCGTTAAAAGGTACCGGATTTACCTGGAACCTCCGCCTACATGCTTAAACCGGGACAACCGTCGCCCGGCTAACATAGCCTTCTCCGTCCCCCCTTCGCAGTAACACCAAGTACAGGAATATTAACCTGTTTCCCATCGACTACGCCTTTCGGCCTCGCCTTAGGGGTCGACTCACCCTGCCCCGATTAACGTTGGACAGGAACCCTTGGTCTTCCGGCGAGCGGGCTTTTCACCCGCTTTATCGTTACTTATGTCAGCATTCGCACTTCTGATACCTCCAGCAACCCTCACAGGCCACCTTCAACGGCTTACAGAACGCTCCCCTACCCAACAACGCATAAGCGTCGCTGCCGCAGCTTCGGTGCATGGTTTAGCCCCGTTACATCTTCCGCGCAGGCCGACTCGACCAGTGAGCTATTACGCTTTCTTTAAATGATGGCTGCTTCTAAGCCAACATCCTGGCTGTCTGGGCCTTCCCACATCGTTTCCCACTTAACCATGACTTTGGGACCTTAGCTGGCGGTCTGGGTTGTTTCCCTCTTCACGACGGACGTTAGCACCCGCCGTGTGTCTCCCGTGATAACATTCTTCGGTATTCGTAGTTTGCATCGGGTTGGTAAGCCGGGATGGCCCCCTAGCCGAAACAGTGCTCTACCCCCGAAGATGAGTTCACGAGGCGCTACCTAAATAGCTTTCGGGGAGAACCAGCTATCTCCCGGTTTGATTGGCCTTTCACCCCCAGCCACAGGTCATCCGCTAATTTTTCAACATTAGTCGGTTCGGTCCTCCAGTTAGTGTTACCCAACCTTCAACCTGCCCATGGCTAGATCACCGGGTTTCGGGTCTATACCCTGCAACTTAACGCCCAGTTAAGACTCGGTTTCCCTTCGGCTCCCCTATACGGTTAACCTTGCTACAGAATATAAGTCGCTGACCCATTATACAAAAGGTACGCAGTCACACCCGAAGGTGCTCCCACTGCTTGTACGTACACGGTTTCAGGTTCTTTTTCACTCCCCTCGCCGGGGTTCTTTTCGCCTTTCCCTCACGGTACTGGTTCACTATCGGTCAGTCAGGAGTATTTAGCCTTGGAGGATGGTCCCCCCATATTCAGACAGGATACCACGTGTCCCGCCCTACTCTTCGAGTTCACAGCCTGTGCATTTTCGTGTACGGGACTTTCACCCTGTACCGTGCGACTTTCCAGACGCTTCCACTAACACACAAGCTGATTCAGACTCTGGGCTGCTCCCCGTTCGCTCGCCGCTACTGGGGGAATCTCGGTTGATTTCTTTTCCTCGGGGTACTTAGATGTTTCAGTTCCCCCGGTTCGCCTCGTTAACCTATGTATTCAGTTAACGATAGTGTGACGAATCACACTGGGTTTCCCCATTCGGACATCGCCGGGTCAAGGGTTCATATCACCTCGCCGGCGCTTTTCGCAGATTAGCACGTCCTTCATCGCCTCTGACTGCCAGGGCATCCACCGTGTACGCTTAGTCGCTTAACCTCACAACCCGAAGATGTTTCACTTCTGATTGCGAAAATTTGAGAGACTCGAACACACCATTAAAGATGTGTCGTTTCAATTTTCAGCTTGATCCAGATTTTTAAAGAGCAAAACTTCGCAGTGCACCTTTTCAGGTTCACTCTGAAGTTTTCTTGTGTTCGCAGTAAAAGATGGTGGAGCTATGCGGGATCGAACCGCAGACCTCCTGCGTGCAAAGCAGGCGCTCTCCCAGCTGAGCTATAGCCCCATCGTTTTGCAACCTCTTCAAATTTGCTGTGCAAATTTGGTAGGCCTGAGTGGACTTGAACCACCGACCTCACCCTTATCAGGGGTGCGCTCTAACCACCTGAGCTACAAGCCTGTAGAGGTTTTTTACTGCTGTTTTTCATCAGACAATCTGTGTGAGCACTGCAAAGGCAGGTTCTTTAAGGTAAGGAGGTGATCCAACCGCAGGTTCCCCTACGGTTACCTTGTTACGACTTCACCCCAGTCATGAATCACAAAGTGGTAAGCGCCCTCCCGAAGGTTAAGCTACCTACTTCTTTTGCAACCCACTCCCATGGTGTGACGGGCGGTGTGTACAAGGCCCGGGAACGTATTCACCGTAGCATTCTGATCTACGATTACTAGCGATTCCGACTTCATGGAGTCGAGTTGCAGACTCCAATCCGGACTACGACGCACTTTATGAGGTCCGCTTGCTCTCGCGAGGTCGCTTCTCTTTGTATGCGCCATTGTAGCACGTGTGTAGCCCTGGTCGTAAGGGCCATGATGACTTGACGTCATCCCCACCTTCCTCCAGTTTATCACTGGCAGTCTCCTTTGAGTTCCCGGCCGGACCGCTGGCAACAAAGGATAAGGGTTGCGCTCGTTGCGGGACTTAACCCAACATTTCACAACACGAGCTGACGACAGCCATGCAGCACCTGTCTCACAGTTCCCGAAGGCACCAATCCATCTCTGGAAAGTTCTGTGGATGTCAAGACCAGGTAAGGTTCTTCGCGTTGCATCGAATTAAACCACATGCTCCACCGCTTGTGCGGGCCCCCGTCAATTCATTTGAGTTTTAACCTTGCGGCCGTACTCCCCAGGCGGTCGATTTAACGCGTTAGCTCCGGAAGCCACGCCTCAAGGGCACAACCTCCAAATCGACATCGTTTACGGCGTGGACTACCAGGGTATCTAATCCTGTTTGCTCCCCACGCTTTCGCACCTGAGCGTCAGTCTTTGTCCAGGGGGCCGCCTTCGCCACCGGTATTCCTCCAGATCTCTACGCATTTCACCGCTACACCTGGAATTCTACCCCCCTCTACAAGACTCCAGCCTGCCAGTTTCGAATGCAGTTCCCAGGTTGAGCCCGGGGATTTCACATCCGACTTGACAGACCGCCTGCGTGCGCTTTACGCCCAGTAATTCCGATTAACGCTTGCACCCTCCGTATTACCGCGGCTGCTGGCACGGAGTTAGCCGGTGCTTCTTCTGCGGGTAACGTCAATTGCTGTGGTTATTAGCCACAACACCTTCCTCCCCGCTGAAAGTACTTTACAACCCGAAGGCCTTCTTCATACACGCGGCATGGCTGCATCAGGCTTGCGCCCATTGTGCAATATTCCCCACTGCTGCCTCCCGTAGGAGTCTGGACCGTGTCTCAGTTCCAGTGTGGCTGGTCATCCTCTCAGACCAGCTAGGGATCGTCGCCTAGGTGAGCCGTTACCCCACCTACTAGCTAATCCCATCTGGGCACATCTGATGGCAAGAGGCCCGAAGGTCCCCCTCTTTGGTCTTGCGACATTATGCGGTATTAGCTACCGTTTCCAGTAGTTATCCCCCTCCATCAGGCAGTTTCCCAGACATTACTCACCCGTCCGCCACTCGTCACCCGAGAGCAAGCTCTCTGTGCTACCGTTCGACTTGCATGTGTTAGGCCTGCCGCCAGCGTTCAATCTGAGCCATGATCAAACTCTTCAATTTAAAAGTTTGATGCTCAATGAATTAAACTTCGTAATGAATTACGTGTTCACTCGTTGAGACTTGGTATTCATTTTTCGTCCGAGGACGTTAAGAATCCATGTCACTTTGAGTGCCCACACAGATTGTCTGATAAATTTTTAAAGAGCAGTGCCGCTTCGTTTTCGCTGCGGCGCGGGGTGTGCATATTACGCCTTCCCGCTTCAGAGTCAAGTGTTTAATTTGCTTTTCTCTGCTGACCCGGCGGCGTGTGTGCCGTTGTTCCGTGTCAGTGGAGGCGCATTATAGGGAGTTATTCTGAAGTGACAAGCACAAAATACAAAAAACTTTTCGTTCGCTCACTTTTCAAACTCCACGCTTAAATACGCCGCGATTCGGGTGATAAATGCGCGATTTCCCGGGCAAAACTGCTCACCTGCGTCCAGTCGGTATAAACCACTTCTTTACGCGTATCGGTTTCACCGCCGGTCATTTTCATAATCAGCCGAATCATAAAGCGGTCATACCAGCGATAGCGGGGATAACGCAGCGCCCCTGCAAAGACGGCACACAGGTCTGGCTGCCACGGCGAATTCAGCAAAAACTTGCGCGTGTAGCTGTTGGTCTGCGGTGTACGTTTTTCAGGTTTGCGGGCCACCAGATTGACCGAGTAGAACGCCCCGGGCAGCTTATTGAGCGCTGCCGTATGCTTTTTCACAAAGCGATCCAGCGCAGGATGGAAATGCCCGTAACGGATAGACGCCCCAATCACCACGCGGTCGTAATCCTGCCAGGCGATTTGCTCCGTACGGTTCAGGTTCACCACATCAGAGTAAATGCCCAGCTCTTGTAGTTCAGAAGCCAGATAAGAGGCAATCTCACGCGTTTGCCCGTCTCGCGTAGAGAATAGAATAAGTGTTTTCACCGACGACTCCTTACTCGCGCCAGAATGTTGGGGTGAACAGCACCAGCAGCGTAAAGACCTCAAGACGCCCAAACAGCATATTGGCGATTAGGATCCATTTCGCGACCGGGTTCATACTGGCAAAGTTATCCGCCACGACCCCCAGGCCAGGCCCGAGGTTATTAAGTGTTGCCACAACGGACGCAAAGGCAGAGAAATCATCCACCCCCGTCGCGATAATTGCCAGCATACTGACGATAAAGACCAGGGCATACGCCGAGAAGAACCCCCACACCGCTTCGAGAATACGTTCCGGCAGGGCACGGTTGCCCAGCTTGATGCTATAGACTGCATTCGGGTGAACCAGGCGTTTTAATTCACGGTTCCCCTGCTTGAAGAGCAGCAGAATACGAATCACCTTCAGGCCACCGCCCGTCGACCCGGCGCAACCACCAATAAATGCCGAGCACAGCAGCAGCACAGGCAGGAACAGCGGCCAGCGCGCAATGCTGTCCGTGGTAAAACCTGCGGTTGTCGCCATCGACACCACCTGGAAGAACGCCTGGTTTAGCGTGGTCAACGCCGAGTTATAGACATCATGGAACCAGAGCACCAGCGTACAGATGACCACCAGCGTGAGCTGGACGCCAATAAACATACGGAACTCCGGGTCGCGCCAGTACACCTTCAGGCTACGTCCGCTGAGTAATGAGAAGTGTAGACCGTAGTTACAGCCGGAGATCAGCAGGAAAATAGCAATAATCGTGTTGATCGTTGGACTATCAAAGTAGCCCACGCTGGCATCGTGGGTAGAGAACCCGCCGATGGCGATTGTCGCAAAGCTGTGCCCGATGGCATCGAACGCGGGCATACCGGCAAACCACAGCGCCAGCGCACAGGCAACAGTCAGTAAAACATAAATCAGCCACAGGGTCTTCGCCGTCTCGGCAATACGCGGGCGCATCTTGTTATCTTTCAGTGGCCCTGGCATTTCTGCCCTGTATAGCTGCATGCCCCCGACGCCCAGGATAGGAAGGATGGCCACCGCCAGAACAATGATCCCCATACCACCGAACCATTGCAGCATCTGGCGATAAAAGAGAATGGCGTGGGGTAACGAATCCAGCCCAACCAGCGTAGTCGCGCCGGTAGTCGTTAAGCCGGAGAAGGATTCAAAAAAGGCATCCGTGATGCTCAGATTGGGCTGTTCAGAGAAGATAAAGGGCAGCGAACCGACGCTTCCCAGCACCGTCCAGAACAGCACCACAATCAGAAACCCTTCACGTGATTTCAGCTCACCTTTCTGACGACGGTTTGGCCACCACAGCAGCGAGCCAATCGCCAGCGCAACAAAGAAGGTCTGGGTAAATGCCCGCCCCGCGCCGTCCCGGTAGATAAGCGCCACCAGTCCTGGGAGAATCATTGTCCCGGAAAAAAGTATGACCAGCAGTCCAACGATTCGGGTTATGGCACGAAAATGCATCTCTGCCGCTTCCTTTGGTATTCAAAAAGTAAGGTGGGGATTATTCTTCAATCGGCAGCAATTGCAACGAACCGCGACTAAAATCCGCCAGTTTTGCCGAAAAAGCAGCCTGTTCAGCCTGAGGAAGCGCCACGCGCAATTGCACCATTGCCTGGTAATCACTGTGTGCAATCACACCGTTAAACTGTTTAAGCAGCGCTTCGACACCCGATAGCTGGGCGTAGTCGCACAACAAAGTATATTCGGTGAGTGGCGTTTTGCGGGTGGTGACCAACATATTAAGCGCCTGCTGTACGCCCCCGCCATACGCTTTCACCAGCCCACCGGTACCTAATAAAATGCCGCCGTAGTAGCGAACAACCACGGCGGTGATTTCACCCACGCCACTGCCCATGAGCTGGGAAAGCATAGGTTTACCGGCAGTACCCGCCGGTTCACCGTCATCAGAAAAACCCAGCTGCTGCGAATCGTCTGGCGGCCCGGCGACCCACGCCACGCAGTGGTGACGGGCGTCGGGATGCGCAGCGCGGACAGACTCAACAAACGCCTTTGCCGCCTCTACGCCATCGGTGTGTGCCAGCAGCGTAATAAAGCGGCTTTTCTTGATTTCTTCAACAAAGGTGACCGGCTCAGCCGGTATCAGCCAGCTTTCCATCAGGCCAGCTTCAGGTCTCGCGTCATATTCTCGATACCGTTCTCATGAATCACGACGTTATCTTCGATACGAATACCGCCAAACGGTTTCAGCGCGTCAATTTTTTCCCAGTTGAAGTGCTTGCTGAACTGACCTTCGCGCCATGGCGCTAACAGCGATTCGATAAAGTAGATCCCCGGCTCGATGGTCAGCACCATGCGCGGCTCAAGGATACGCGTGCAGCGCAGGTAAGGATATTTAGACGGCGCGGCGAGGTGCGTGCCGGTATCATCCTGCATAAAGCCCGCAACATCATGAACCTGCAGACCCAGCGGGTGGCCGATACCATGCGGCATAAAGGGTCCGGTCAGATCGTTTTCGACCATCGCCTCTTCGCTCATGTCTTTCACAATCTGGTGTTTACGCAGCAGTTTAGCGATGCGCTGATGGAACTGGATATGGTAATCCACATAGCTGGTTCCGGCTTTCATGGTGCTGATAAGCGCCAGTTGCTCATCGTTAACGTCTTTAATCAGATGCGCAAAATCGGTATCAGCATTGGCCGCCCAGGTACGGGTCAGGTCAGCCGCATAGCCGTTGTACTCTGCGCCTGCGTCCAGCAGGAAGCTGCGCATCTCAGACGGCACATGGTGATCCAGTTTGGTGTAATGCAGAACAGAGGCATGCTCATTCAGGGCGACGATGTTGCTGTACGGCACATCGGTGTCACGGTGACCGGTCGCGGTGAGGTACGCCTGATTGATATCGAACTCGCTCATACCGGACTGGAAGGCTTCATGCGCTGCACGGTGACCATTCACCGCCGTTTTTTGCGCTTCACGCATGCAGTAAAGTTCGTAGTCGGTTTTATACGCGCGGTAATAGTGCAGGAAATCCAGCACCCCTTTCGGGTTGAGTTTGTCTGCCGGGATATCCAGACCCAGCGCACGCTCCGGGACCGGGCCAATGTAGGCAATATTGCCACGCGCGGCAGGCAACTGGCTGCCAATACCATCGGCTTTTGGTAAAGCCATGACGTCCACTTCTTCTGTCCAGAAGCTGGTCGGCAGCGGCTCAACGTTGTGCC
Source organism: Enterobacter cloacae complex sp. 309I3 (assembly GCF_050031595.1). Lineage (NCBI taxonomy): Bacteria > Pseudomonadati > Pseudomonadota > Gammaproteobacteria > Enterobacterales > Enterobacteriaceae > Enterobacter > Enterobacter cloacae complex sp. 309I3. Next base: position 4,704,494 of record NZ_JBLGWI010000001.1, read on the forward strand.
AGTAATCCACAGGCAGATAGAACCACAGTTTCGGCTTGTTCACGCCATCCACCAGCAACCAGCAATTTGGCACCTGTGTTACCGGCACCCAGGCTTTAAACTGCGGGTTAACCTTAAACGGATACGCATGGTCATCCAGGAAGGTATTCATCAGCTCGCCGGAGTGGATTAACAGCGCATCCAGCTTAAAGCGGGCAAGTACATCACGGGTACGTTCCTGTAGGGTAACGATATGATTTTTATAAAGCGAAGCCAGTGAGTCCATCATTCTTCCTTTCGTTTTTTTGACCTCAAGTCCTCGCATCTTAGCACACCTGTCTCCGGCTGCGTGATTTCCACCGACCGTGATCAATGCAGCAATTTCTTAATGAGTAATTTGCATTTTATTAACACAAATCCCACACTCCGACTCATCTGGTATGACCAGATCCACTTGCTGGATTCAGGAGACTGACATGCTCTACAAAGGCGACACCCTGTACCTCAACTGGCTGGAAGATGGCATTGCCGAACTGGTGTTCGATGCCCCCGGCTCAGTCAACAAGCTCGATACCGCGACGGTGGCCAGTCTTGGCCAGGCGCTGGATGTACTTGAAAAGCAAACTGATTTAAAGGGGCTGCTGCTGCGCTCGAACAAAGCGGCCTTTATTGTTGGTGCCGATATCACCGAATTTCTTTCACTGTTCCTGGTGCCTGAAGAACAGCTGAGCCAGTGGCTGCACTTTGCCAACAGCGTCTTTAATCGTCTGGAAGATCTGCCTGTCCCGACCCTTTCCGCCGTTAACGGCTACGCGCTGGGCGGCGGCTGTGAATGCGTGCTGGCCACCGACTACCGCCTCGCCACGCCGGATCTGCGCATCGGCCTGCCGGAAACCAAACTGGGCATTATGCCGGGCTTTGGCGGCTCCGTACGTATGCCGCGCATGCTGGGTGCCGACAGCGCGCTGGAAATTATTGCCGCAGGTAAAGATGTTGGCGCAGAGCAGGCGCAAAAAATCGGCCTGGTTGATGGCGTCGTGAAGCCAGAAAAACTGATTGAAGGCTCCCTCGCCATTCTGCGTCAGGCCATTAACGGCGATCTCGACTGGAAGGCCAAACGCCAGCCGAAACTGGAGCCGTTAAAGCTCAGCAAGATTGAAGCAGCCATGAGTTTCACCATCGCCAAGGGCATGGTGATGCAGACGGCGGGTAAACACTACCCGGCGCCGATCACGGCGGTGAAAACCATCGAAGCCGCAGCCCGCTTTGGTCGTGACGAAGCCCTGAAACTCGAAAACCATAGCTTTGTCCCGCTGGCACATACCAATGAAGCCCGCGCGCTGGTGGGTATCTTCCTCAACGATCAGTTCGTGAAAGGCAAAGCAAAACAGCTGACGAAAAACGTTGAGACGCCAAAACATGCGGCGGTACTTGGCGCTGGCATTATGGGCGGTGGCATCGCTTACCAGTCCGCCTGGAAGGGCGTGCCGGTGGTGATGAAAGACATCAGCGAGAAATCCCTGACGCTGGGGATGACCGAAGCGGCCAAGCTGCTCAATAAACAGCTGGAACGCGGCAAAATTGACGGTCTGAAACTCTCAGGCGTGATCTCTACTATCCAGCCCGTACTGGAATACACCGGTTTTGACCGCGTCGATGTGGTGGTTGAGGCCGTGGTAGAGAACCCGAAAGTGAAGAAAGCGGTGCTGGCCGAAACGGAAGAGAAAGTGCGTCCGGAGACCGTACTGGCCTCTAACACCTCGACGATTCCGATTAGCGAGCTGGCAAGCGTCCTGAAGCGCCCGGAAAACTTCTGCGGAATGCATTTCTTCAACCCGGTGCACCGCATGCCACTGGTTGAAGTGATCCGCGGCGAAAAAACCTCTGACGACACCATCGCAAAAGTGGTGGCGTGGGCCAGTAAGATGGGCAAAACCCCGATTGTGGTCAACGACTGCCCGGGCTTCTTTGTCAACCGCGTACTGTTCCCTTACTTCGCTGGTTTCAGCCAGCTACTGCGCGACGGCGCGGACTTCCGCAAAGTCGACAAAGTGATGGAAAAACAGTTCGGCTGGCCGATGGGGCCGGCGTATCTGCTGGATGTGGTTGGCATTGATACCGCGCATCACGCGCAAGCGGTTATGGCGGCGGGCTTCCCACAGCGCATGCAGAAAGATTATCGCGATGCGATTGACGCCCTGTTTGACGCCAACCGCTTTGGTCAGAAAAACGGTCTGGGCTTCTGGCGCTATAAAGAAGACAGCAAAGGCAAACCGAAGAAAGAAGAAGATCCGGCGGTGGATAGCCTGCTGGCCGGGGTTAGCCAGCCAAAACGTGACTTCACGGACGATGAAATCATCGCCCGGATGATGATTCCGATGATCAACGAAGTGGTGCGTTGCCTGGAAGAAGGCATTATCGCCAGTCCGGCAGAAGCCGATATGGCGCTGGTCTATGGCCTGGGCTTCCCTCCGTTCCACGGCGGCGCGTTCCGCTGGCTGGATACGCTCGGCAGCGCCCGCTATCTCGATATGGTGCAGCAGTATCAGCACCTCGGCCCGCTGTATGACGTGCCGGAAGGGCTGCGTAATAAAGCGCGCCATAACGAATCCTATTACCCAGCAGTTGAGCCAGCCCGTCCGGTTGGCGAGCTGAAAACGGCTTAAGGAGTCACAATGGAAAAGGTTGTCATTGTTGATGCGATTCGCACCCCGATGGGCCGTTCAAAAGGCGGCGCATTCCGTAACGTGCGTGCAGAGGATCTCTCAGCGCACCTGATGCGTAGCCTGCTGGCGCGTAATCCGGCGCTGGACCCGGCTGCGCTCGACGATATCTACTGGGGCTGTGTGCAACAGACGCTTGAGCAGGGCTTCAACATCGCCCGCAATGCTTCGCTGCTGGCGGAGATCCCACATTCGGTGCCGGCAGTTACCGTCAACCGTCTGTGCGGCTCCTCAATGCAGGCACTGCATGATGCGGCGCGTATGATCATGACCGGTGACGCGCAGGCCTGCCTGGTCGGCGGCGTGGAGCACATGGGCCATGTGCCAATGAGCCACGGGGTCGATTTCCACCCGGGCATGAGCCGTAACGTGGCGAAAGCCGCAGGAATGATGGGCCTGACCGCTGAAATGCTGTCCCGCCTGCACGGAATTAGCCGTGAAATGCAGGATACCTTCGCCGCGCGTTCTCATGCTCGTGCATGGGCCGCCACGCAATCCGGCGCGTTTAAGAATGAGATCATCCCGACCGGCGGCCATGATGCTGATGGCGTTCTGAAGCAGTTCAGCTACGACGAAGTGATCCGCCCGGAAACCACCGTTGAAGCGCTATCCACCCTGCGCCCGGCGTTTGACCCGGTCACCGGTACGGTCACGGCAGGTACCTCGTCGGCGCTGTCTGACGGAGCGGCCGCGATGCTGGTAATGAGCGAAAGCCGCGCCCGCGAGCTGGGGTTAACGCCTCGCGCCCGGGTGCGCTCAATGGCGGTGGTAGGCTGCGATCCTTCTATCATGGGTTACGGCCCGGTTCCGGCCTCGAAGCTGGCGCTGAAGAAAGCGGGATTGACCACCAGTGATATCGACGTGTTCGAGATGAACGAAGCCTTCGCCGCGCAGATCCTGCCGTGCATTAAAGATTTGGGGCTGATGGAGCAGATCGACGAGAAAATTAACCTCAACGGCGGCGCGATCGCCCTCGGTCACCCGCTGGGCTGCTCCGGGGCGCGTATCAGCACAACGCTGATTAACCTGATGGAACGCAAAGATGCGCAGTTTGGTCTGGCAACGATGTGTATTGGGTTGGGTCAGGGTATCGCAACGGTGTTTGAGAGAGTGTAAGGCTATAACGTAGGCCCGATAAGCGTCGCGCCATCGGGCTTTTGCCGGGAGGCGCTGCGCTTTCCCGGCCTACGAGAGGTACCTCGCCGCAAGTGACGCCATTTGCGAAGAGAGACAGTTTAGTTGCCGTTCTTCCCGCCTGTCAGGGGCGGGTTTTTTATTTAGATAAACGCAAAAGCATCGCCAAACAGACGATCTTCACGCGCATCTCGTTCGTTACAGAACAGGTCACGGGCAATTTTCGCCATCTCAAAGCGGCCAGCGATATAGATATCGTGCCCTGCCAGCGTGCCATGATCCTGCAGTACCGCCGTCAGCACTGTGCCGCTACGCCCACGCCAGCCCTCTTCCGGCTGCTCAACCACCGGTTCAACACGCAGGTTGGGATGGTTAACGCTCAGCGCTTCAAGCTCAGAGAGATCGTAGAGATGTTTCTCTTCGCGGCCACCCCAGTAGATAGTGATATCACGGTTCGGGTTACGCGCCAGGGCCGTCAACAGAATAGAGCGCACGTAGGAGAAGCCTGTACCACCGGCAATCAGGATCAGCGGACGGTCTTCATCGTCACGCAGCCATGCATCACCGTGGGGAATATCCACCACGATCTCGCGCTCTTTTAGAATGCGGTCCATGACGGCCATTGCATACAGGTTAAGCTCTGACGCACCAATATGAAGCTCAATAAATTCCTGCTCCGCTGGCGTTGAGGCCATAGAGAAAGGACGCTTATCACGTTCATCCATCACGACCATCAGGTACTGACCAGCACGGAAAGAGAATGCCGCTTCAGGCACTAAACGGACGCGATATACGGTGTCGGTGATAGCATCTACCGAGGTCACTTTACAGCTTAAGGTTGTCATTCGCTCTCTCTGTCGGGAAGTCTATAGGGCTTAACGGTCAGCCTGCGGTTTACCGTTATTCATTATGGCCAGTTCGTCCCAGATCGCGTCAATTCGCGCGGTCACAGCAGGATCTTTCTTGATCGGGCGACCCCATTCACGGTCGGTTTCGCCAGGCCATTTATTTGTGGCATCCAGTCCCATTTTTGAGCCAAGACCGGAGACCGGCGAGGCAAAATCCAGATAATCTATCGGCGTGTTTTCCACTAACACCGTATCGCGCGCCGGATCCATTCGCGTGGTAATGGCCCAGATAACATCATTCCAGTCGCGGGCGTTAACGTCATCATCGCAGACAATCACAAATTTGGTATACATAAACTGGCGCAGGAAAGACCATACGCCCATCATCACGCGTTTAGCGTGACCAGGATACTGCTTCTTCATTGTGACCACCGCCAGGCGATACGAGCATCCTTCCGGCGGCAGATAGAAATCAACAATTTCCGGGAACTGCTTTTGCAGGATCGGCACAAACACCTCATTCAGCGCCACGCCCAGTACTGCAGGTTCATCCGGTGGACGTCCGGTATAGGTGGAGTGATAAATCGCATCTTCACGCTGGGTAATGTGCGTGACGGTAAACACCGGGAAGTTATCCACTTCGTTATAATAGCCCGTGTGGTCGCCGTACGGACCTTCGGGTGCCAGCTCGCCCTGTTCAATGTAACCTTCCAGGACAATCTCTGCACTCGCGGGCACTTCGAGGTCGTTAGAGATACACTTCACGACTTCCGTTTTGGTGCCACGCAGCAGTCCTGCAAAGGCATATTCAGAGAGTGTATCCGGCACTGGCGTTACCGCGCCCAGAATGGTGGCGGGGTCAGCCCCTAATGCCACTGAGACCGGAAAACGCTCGCCCGGGTGTGCAGCGCACCACTCCTGGAAATCCAGCGCGCCGCCGCGATGCGACAGCCAGCGCATGATGAGCTTATTCTTGCCAATCAGCTGCTGGCGGTAAATACCCAGATTTTGACGCTCTTTATGCGGCCCGCGTGTGACGGTGAGCCCCCAGGTAATGAGTGGCGCGGCATCTTCAGGCCAACACTGCATGATCGGGATTTTGGTCAGATCTACCGCATCCCCTTCCAGCACTTTCTGCTGGCACGGCGCACCGCGCAGACGTTTGGTTGGCATGTTCAGCACCTGCTTAAACTGCGGCAGTTTGTCGAACAGATCGCGGAAGCCTTTCGGTGGCTCCGGCTCTTTCAGAAACGCCAGCAGTTTACCCACTTCACGTAACGCCGTGACGTCCTCCTGGCCCATGCCCAACGCCACACGGCGAGGGGTTCCAAACAGGTTGCACAGCACCGGCATTGAATAACCCTTCGGGTTTTCAAACAGAAGCGCCGGGCCACCGGCACGCAGGGTGCGGTCAGCAATTTCTGTCATTTCCAGATAAGGATCGACAGGAAGCGTAATGCGTTTGAGTTCGCCCTGCTTTTCAAGCAGCGTCAGGAAGTCGCGGAGATCGTGGTATTTCATGCAGTTAATCATGGCCTCTCTGTAAGCGCTTCATTATACGGCGTAAGCCTGCGTGATGCTGTAATTTTGTTAAATTAGCGTGAACTTCTGCATCCTGTTCCCTTTTCGGCCATTATAATCAACTTAGCGATCCCGCCAGGGTTTTGATATGCTTGCGCCCGAAACTAAGGGAAAGAGTGATTATGCAGGCCTGGTATTTACTGTATTGCAAACGCGGGCAACTTCAGCGCGCGCAGGAACATTTAGAACGTCAGTCTGTAAATTGCCTGACACCCGTGATCACGCTTGAAAAAATGCAGCGCGGGAAGCGCACAACCGTCAGTGAGCCGCTATTTCCGAACTATTTGTTCGTGGAATTCGACCCAGAAGTGATCCACACCACCACCATCAGCGCCACGCGCGGCGTCAGCCATTTTGTTCGTTTTGGTGCGCACCCGGCAACGGTGCCGTCGACGGTGATCCATCAGCTTTCGGTTTATCAACAACCTGAAGATATTACCGACCCGGAAACCCCGTACGCGGGAGACAGTGTCGTCATCACCGAAGGTGCCTTCGAAGGCCTGCAGGCGATTTTCGCCGAGCCGGACGGTGAAGCACGCTCCATGTTATTGCTCAATCTGCTTAATAAGCAGGTGCTACAGAGCGTGAAAAACACCGACTTCCGCAAAGTTTAAAAATCAATGCCAAACAGGCGACGCACGTTGTCATCCGTCTGCGCAGATAACCCGTGCGGATCCTCTCCGCGCCACTGCGCCACGCTCGTGACAATATGCCCCAGCCATGCCGGTTCGTTACGTCGCGATGCCGGTTTTGGTTTCATATCACGCGGCAATAAATAAGGCGCGTCGGTTTCGAGGAGCAACCGGTCGGCCGGGATCACCGGCAACAGTTCGCGAAGCTCCAGCCCGCGGCGTTCATCGCACACCCAGCCGGTAATCCCCAAATAAAGCCCACGATCCAGACAGTCCAGCGCCTCCTGACGTGAACCGGTAAAACAGTGCAGCACCGCGCCTGGCAGTTTATCCAGCCAGGGATCCAGCAGCGCGAGGAAGCGCTCATGCGCGTCGCGACAGTGCATAAACACCGGCATTTCAAGCTCGGCCGCCAGGGCAAGTTGCGCCGTAAACGCTTTTTCCTGCTCGGCAGGGGTGGAAAAATTGCGGTTGAAATCGAGCCCACATTCCCCGATAGCCACCACTTCGGCAGTTTTCGCCAGCCTGTGAATGATATCAGCGCTCTCCGACGTCCACTGGCTGCTGTCATGAGGATGCACGCCCGCGGTAGACCAGCAACGGTCGTAGCGTTGGGCCAGCTGTTGCGCCTGCTCGCTTTCATGCAGGTTGGTGCCTGTCAGCAACAATCCTTTTACGCCAGCGGCAAACGCGCGCGCCACGACGTCGTCGCGATCTTTGGCAAACTGTGAACTGGTCAGGTTAAGTCCAATATCAAACATGCAATTCCCCATATGACAACCGCCCTGACGGGCGGCTGGTTTTACTCTTCAGTGCTCTTTTCAGAGACGTCGTCTTCGTCCTCTGACCGACGCCCTTTCCCCACATAGAAACGTGAGAAGAAGACGCCTACCTCAAACAGACAGTACATCGGTATGGCCAGCAGCGTTTGCGAGAAGACATCGGGCGGCGTCAGCAGCATGCCGACCACAAATGCGCCGACCAGAATATACGGACGCTTTTTACGCAGGTCTTCTGGTGTGGTTACACCCACCCAGCAAAGCAGCACAATCGCAACCGGCACTTCGAACGCCACGCCGAATGCCATAAACAGCGCCATCACAAAGCTGAGGTAGCTGGCAATATCGGTCGACACCTGTACCCCTTCCGGCGCGGTATGCGTCAGGAAGCCAAAGGCCAGCGGGAAGACAACAAAATAGGCAAACGCCATGCCGATATAGAACAGCAGCGAGCTGGAGACCAGCAGTGGGATCACCAGTTTGCGTTCATGCTTATACAGAGCGGGCGCCACAAACGCCCAGATCTGATACAGCAGGATGGGTGCAGAAGCGATCAACGATACCCAGAACGTGAGCTTAATGGGCGTAAAGAACGGCGAAGCAACGTCCGTCGCGATCATCGTTGCGCCCAGCGGCATCTGCTTTATCAGCGGCGCGGAGACAACCTGGTAGATGTCGTTGGCGAAATAAACCAGGCATAAGAAAATAACGAAAACCGCAATAATGCAGTTTAACAGGCGCTTACGCAGCTCAATGAGGTGCGTAATGAGCGGTTGAGTATCATCTACTGCCATGTTTACGCTTTATCACTCGACGAGGGGGATGATTCGGTAACAGGCGCGGCGGGCTTTGCTTCAGCCGCGTTGACCACAGGGTCTTCCGGCTGCGCCTGTTTTTTCAGTTCAGGTTCCTGCGGCGTATGTTCAGGCGCGGTGGCCTGATGCTCCGCGCTGGCAGGCGTTACGCCCTCGCGCTGCGCTTCACTGTTCTTCACCACCGGGTTATGAATGGTGTTCGCTTCATCGCTCGCTTTTTCAGGATCGTTGACGCTGTAGGAACGCTTCATGGATTCTGCCGCTTCGCGCAGTTCATCCATGGAGGCTTTCAGTTCCGGCGTCAGGTTATCCATGCTCGCCTTCTCAACCTTTTTCAGGCTTTCCTGAAACTCCTGCAGCTTAAGTTCCTGCGCCAGCTCGTTCTGTACGGTGGATGCCAGCGAACGAAGCGCACGCACCCACCCCACAACCGTTTTGACTGCAACGGGTAAACGCTGTGGCCCCAGCACGATGAGGCCAATCACAAAGACCAGCAGCAGCTCACTAAAACCAATGTCGAACACGACTTACACCTGCTCTTTATCGTGGCGTTTAGCGTCTTCCTTTTTGGCATCTTCTTGCTTGTCGGAGATGGATTTAGCAGTAAAGTCAGCGTCCTGGCTGGTTTTATCCTGCTTGCTCTCATCATCGCTCATTGCTTTCTTGAAGCCTTTGATAGACGCGCCCAGATCGGAACCGATAGAACCGAGCTTTTTGGTGCCAAACAGCAGCACGACGATGACGGCAATAATGACTAATTGCCAGATACTGATACCACCCATACATATTCCTCAGAGATAGATGATTAATTAGTCAGACCGCATTATACGTATGCGACCTGGTGATAGCGATGCCTGTTCAGCGCGTCTTTCTCCAGCCAACGAACCAGACCACTATTCCGGCAGCCATTAGCCAGGCGGGCATCATCTGCCAGTCCGGACGGTTGATTAACAACAACGTACCACTGAGCAGTAGGGTTGCGCCAATGCCAAACAGATAGCGAGACTGGCCCTGGCGTATGCGGTTCGACTGAAGCTCGTGGGCGATTTTATCCATGCTGAGCTGAAGGTTCTTGCTCTGACGCAAACTGTCATACACCAGTTCAGGAAGTTCCGGCATTTTTTCAACCCAGAACGGGGCTTTCTCTTTGAAAGCCCGCACCAGAGCCGGAATGCCAACCTGATCCTTAATCCAGGATTCCAGGAACGGTTTCGCGGTCTTCCACAAGTCTAACTGAGGATAGAGCTGTCGACCTACACCTTCAACGTAAAGTAATGTTTTCTGAAGTAAAACAAGCTGTGGCTGCACTTCCATATTGAAGCGGCGAGCGGTGTTAAACAGATTCAGCAACACGTGACCGAACGAGATTTCCGCCAGCGGTTTTTCAAAAATCGGTTCACAGACGGTACGGATGGCAAACTCAAACTCTTCGACATTGGTGTCCGGCGGAACCCAACCTGAGTCAACGTGCAGTTCAGCCACTTTACGGTAGTCACGATTAAAGAAGGCGATAAAATTCTCCGCCAGATAACGCTTATCTTCTTTATTGAGCGAGCCGACAATGCCGCAATCAATGCCGATATATTGCGGGTCGTCCGGATGCTCATAGCTCACAAAGATATTGCCCGGATGCATGTCTGCGTGGAAAAAGCTGTCGCGGAAGACCTGAGTAAAGAAGACCTGTACGCCACGTTCAGCCAGCAGCTTCATGTTCGTTCCCTGTTTCTCCAGGGCCACGACATCCGAGACGGGAATACCGTAAATACGTTCCATGACCATCATGTTCTGGCTGCAGTAGTCAGAATAGACTTCAGGAACATACAGCATCGGGCTGTTTTCAAAATTGCGCCGTAGCTGAATGGCGTTTGCCGATTCGCGCAGCAGGTTTAGTTCATCGATCAGCGTTTTTTCATATTCCCGTACCACTTCCAGCGGGCGCAGGCGGCGTCCGTCAGGGAGCAGACGCGGAACCCAGCGCGCCAGACGATAGATAAGCTTCATGTCCGCTTTGATGATCGGCAGAATATCCGGGCGGATAACTTTGATAACGACTTCTTTGCCATTCTCTTTCAGACGCGCGGTATGCACCTGGGCAATGGAGGCAGAAGCCAGCGGCTGAATGTCGAAATCGTCGAACCAGGTCTCAACAGGAATATTGCCCATCGCCTCTTCGATCTGTTTTTTCGCGCGCACGCCGTCAAACGGGGCCACGCGATCCTGCAGCAGTGCCAGCTGATCGGCAATCTGGGGCGGGAAAAGATCGCGACGGGTCGAGAGCATTTGGCCGAACTTAATCCATACCGGGCCCAGCTCCTGTAGCGCCAGACGCAGGCGTTCACCCAGCGGCTGTCCTTTGTGGCGATTAGGCATCCAGAACAACATCCGCCGCCAGATACGAAGCGGCAGCGTGATACGCATTTTGGGGATAAGCTCGTCGAGCCCGTAACTCAAAAAGGTGTGGACGATAAAATAGAGGCGCCGAATTTCACCAGGCGTCATTTGCCCTCCAGTTTTTCCAGCCGTTTGGTTAACGCATCAACCGCACGTTCAACAGCCGCAGTCTCTTCCGCGAACCAGGCCACTTCCAGCGGTCCAGGGGCCATACGCCACTCTTCAGTCAGCACTTCTGCCGCATAGCGCTGCTGACGTTGCAGGCTTTTACGCAGGAAGGCGGTACCACCATGCAGGGCTTTGCCGATCCCTTCCGCTGCAATGTCGCCAATAAACGGGGCAAGCAGTTCCGCCGGGTCAAACTCGGCTAAATCGCTGAGCGCAACGAAATTTTGTACGACCTGAATGTCGCCTCCCACTTCCAGCTCACCGCTGCGGATCAGCGCCGTCAGCTGCTGACGGTCACGCAGTTTTGGCAGCACGCTCATGCGCGTGATGACAGAGCAATCGGCGTCTCCTTCCCACTCCCCCAGAACATCAAGCTGGCGTTCGCTGAAGACCAGCACAAGCGGCGTCGAGAACTCTTTTAAAACGATCCGCAATACCTTCCCGTTAAGTCGCTGCCGCGCGGCTTTTAGCGCTGGCGCACGATAGAGAAAGGCATTCAGTACATTTTCGATGCCTGCGGTGACTAAGGGTTTAAAGGGCACAGGACACCTCCACTCAGAACTTATAACCGCGATGCAGTGCGACGACACCCGCCGTCATGTTGAAATACTCAACGTTTTCAAACGCCGCATCCTGCATCATGGCCTTCAGGGTGTCCTGATCCGGGTGCATGCGAATGGATTCCGCCAGATAGCGGTAGCTTTCTGCGTCGTTTGCCACCAGTTCGCCAATACGCGGCAGAACATGGAATGAATAGGCGTCGTAGGCTTTGCTCAGTGGCTCGATAATCGGTTTGGAGAACTCAAGCACCAGCAGACGTCCGCCCGGCTTCAGCACGCGATACATTGAGCGCAGCGCTTTTTCTTTATCGGTGACGTTACGCAGGCCAAAAGAGATAGTGATGCAGTCAAAGGTATTGTCCGGGAACGGCAGCGCCTCGGCGTTTGCCTGCACATATTCCACATTCCCCACCACGCCGATGTTACGCAGCTTCTCACGCCCCATTTTCAGCATGGAGTCGTTAATATCAGCCAGAACAACACGCCCGGTTTCACCCACCAGACGGGAGAATTTCGCGGTCAAATCGCCCGTGCCGCCGGCAAGGTCCAGTACCGTTTGTCCACGACGCACACCGCTACAGTCGATGGTGAAGCGCTTCCACAAGCGATGAATGCCGAATGACATCAAGTCATTCATCACATCGTACTTCGCCGCCACGGAATGAAATACGTGGGCCACCATGTCAGCTTTCTGCGCTTTGGCGACAGTCTGAAAGCCAAAGTGCGTTGTGTCTTGTGAATCGTCAACCATCTCAGAGCCTGCTTATCAGTAAAATGTTCGTGAAGTGTAACAGATTGGGCGCGTTTGCCCTACGTTTCAACCACCACGTAAGAAACGCGCCAGATGCGGGTCTGGCGATAACTCTGCCGCTAACTCGTTGTCTTCACTGTCTCTCTTTTGTCCATCAGCGCCTTCGCGCAGGCGAAACTCTTCGTCCTGTACCGTGGCTTGCTCAACCAGTTCCGGATTAATCTCGCGTTTAACCTCCACCCCCAGGCCGCGGAAGGCTTCGGCTTGCGCCAGCAGATTGCCCCGCCCGGAGGCGAGTTTTTTCATCGCCTGGCGGTAGTTGTCCTGCGCGCGGTCCAGGCTTTGCCCGACCGAGGACATATCATCCACAAAGAGGCGCATTTTGTCGTACAGCTTGCTGGCGCGATCGGCAATCTGCTGCGCGTTGCGGCTCTGATGTTCATAGCGCCACAGGTTGGCAATGGTGCGTAACGCCACCAGCAGTGTGGTGGGGCTGACCAGCATAATGTTGTTTTTCAGCGCTTCAGTTATCAGTTCCGGCTGTCTGTCGAGTGCCAGCAGAAAAGCAGGCTCTACCGGGATAAACATCAGAACATAGTCAAGCGAGCGCAAACCCGGCAACTGCTGATAGTCTTTTCTGCCCAGCAGACGAATATGGTTCCGCACGGAGGCAATGTGCTCCTGCAACGCCGATTCGCGGGTGTAGTCATCCTCCGCGTTGAAGTAACGCTCATAGGCCACCAGCGTCATTTTGGCATCAATCACCACATCTTTACCCTGCGGAAGACGCACGATGACATCTGGCTGCATTCGCGAGCGGGCGTCGTTTTCTATGCTGACCTGGGTTTCGTATTCATACCCTTCGCGCAGTCCAGAGGCTTCCAGCACCCGCGTGAGGACGACTTCACCCCAGTTACCCTGTGTTTTGTTATCCCCTTTCAGGGCGCGGGTCAGGTTGACCGCTTCCTGCGCCATTTGTGCATTCAACTGCTGCAGATTACGAATTTCGTGTGCCAGGGTGTGCCGCTCGCGGGCCTCCTGACCAAAGCTGTCCTGCACCTGACGACGGAAACCGTCCAGTTGCTCACGCAGAGGCGTCAGGAGACTGTTCAGACTCTGGCGGTTTTGTTCGTCAACGCGGCGGTTGCTGTGCTCAAAAATGCGGTTCGCGAGATTCTCAAACTGTTCGCTGAGGCGCTGCTCGCTGTTCATCATCTGGCGGATTTTGTCTTCCGCATGCAGTTGAGTGGATTCCAGGCGGGTCGTGACTTCACGGAGATCGGCTTCCAGTGAGGTGTTGATATCACGCAGATTGCGCAGTTCGTTGTTGAGTAACTCGCACTCGTCTCGCCAGTGTTCACTCAACGCAAGTTGCTGTTTTGTCGCGCTTAACTCGGCGACTATCTCTTCACGCTCTGCCAGCTGATCGGCCTTTTGCTGCGCGTGCTGATAGCTGGAAATCAGCCAGCCTATCGCCACGCCCGCGAGCGCAATCACCGCGTAAATCAGGATTGAGAGATCCACAATGCCCCCTGCATCAACGTATTACCGCACAAAATAAGATTGTGCTGTATAAACGTCCAGTTTGAAAGGGTTTTCCTGCGAGGCGCTACGCAAAAAATAAAGGCCGAACGTGTCGGCCTTTGATGTCAGAAAAGAGGATTAGATCAGACGACGGGCCGCTTCAACCACGATTTTTACCGCATGACTTTCGGTTTGTTTCATGGTTTCGGCGTTCGGGATTTCCTGCTGGGTACGGTTGACGATAACCCCCGCCACCATACCGGCACGCAGACCCTGGCTTGCGCACATGGTCAGCAGCGTTGCGGATTCCATTTCATAGTTCATCACGCCCATAGACTGCCACTCTTCCATAGAGCCTTTAAAACGGCTCACCACACGGCCAGAGAAGGTGTCGTAACGCTCCTGACCCGGGTAGAAGGTGTCCGACGAGGCGGTTACGCCCACGTGCGTGGTTGCGCCAACGGATTTCGCCGCTTCAACCAGCGCCGTCGTACATTCAAAATCGGCAACCGCCGGGAATTCCATTGGTGCAAAGTGCAGACTCGCCCCATCCAGACGCACGGACGCGGTAGTCACCAATACATCACCCACGTTGATATGCGGCTGGATCGCACCGGTCGTCCCGATACGCAGGAACGTCCGGATGCCCAGCTGCGCCAGTTCTTCAACGGCAATGGAGGTAGATGGGCCACCGATACCGGTAGAGCACACAATCACGGCCTTACCATCCAGCTCTGCACGCCAGGTGGTGAATTCACGATGGGCTGCCAGCTTAACCGGCTTATCCATCAGCGCGGCGATCTTTTCCACACGCTCAGGATCGCCCGGGACGATCGCGAGCGTAGCCCCTTGTAAATCGTTTTTGGTGAGGCCGAGATGAAAAACATCAGACTTAGACATAGGTGACTCCTCTGTGGGTCGGTTAGTCAGAAGAAGTAAAACGGTACTTTACAGAAGCGATACGCATAATTTCGTGACACATCTCACCATGAATGAAAATGATTGCAGTAGATTTCCATAAAAGAGTGATTTACATCACATTAACAAGTTATATCGTGGTGTGCTGCACAAAAGATAGACCGTTTAAGGCACTGTGGGTTGTTAACCTGGTGTCTATATTTACCTTTGCGCTAACTCATTGGTACGGAGAATGCCATGACTGAAAAAACCGGTTTTGCACCTGCTGCGGCTCCGCATGCCTCAACCATCGTCTCAACGCCTGAAGACGCCATTACGGCGGGAGAGACCTCCATTCCCTCGCAGGGGGAAAATATGCCTGCTTACCACGCGCGACCAGCATCGGCAGACGGTCCGCTGCCGATCGTGATTGTGGTTCAGGAAATTTTCGGCGTTCACGAACATATTCGCGACCTCTGCCGCCGACTGGCGCTGGAAGGTTACCTGGCCGTTGCGCCAGAGCTCTATTTCCGTCAGGGCGATCCGAACGACTACAGCGATATCCCAACGCTTTTGAGCAACCTTGTCAGTAAAGTGCCGGATGCACAGGTGTTGGCCGATCTGGATCATGTTGCCAACTGGGCGGCGCGTAACGGCGGTGATGCGCATCGACTGATGATAACGGGGTTCTGCTGGGGGGGACGCATTAGCTGGCTGTATGCCGCGCACAATCCGCAGTTGAAAGCTGCTGTGGCCTGGTACGGTAAACTGGTGGGCGAAAAAACGCTGAACTCGCCAAAACATCCGGTTGATATCGCCACAGACTTAAATGCCCCGGTGCTGGGACTGTACGGTGGTCAGGACACGGGTATTCCGCTCGACACGGTAGAGACCATGCGCCATGCGCTACGCGCGGCGAATGCAAAGGCCGACATTGTCGTGTACCCGGATGCCGGACACGCGTTTAACGCCGATTATCGTCCGAGCTATCACGCGGAATCAGCCAAAGATGGCTGGCAGCGGATGCTGGCGTGGTTTAGCCAGTACGGCGGCAAGAAAGCGTAAACATAAAAGCCCGGTGGCGGCGATGCCTTACCGGGCTACATAATGGGATCGACTCTGTCTTAACCCTGACGCAAATTCTGCGCCGCTTTCACCATATTCGCCAGCGCCGCGCGGGTTTCCGGCCAGCCGCGGGTTTTCAGACCGCAGTCCGGGTTCACCCACAGGCGCTCTGCCGGAATGCGCTGGGCGGCTTTCTTCAGCAGGGCTTCGATCCACTCCACGCTCGGCACGTTCGGGGAGTGAATGTCATATACGCCCGGCCCGATTTCGTTCGGGTAATCGAACTCTTCGAATGACTCCAGCAGTTCCATATCTGAACGCGAGGTCTCGATGGTGATCACGTCGGCATCCAGTGCGGCAATGGAATCCATGATGTCGTTAAATTCGCAGTAACACATGTGGGTGTGGATCTGGGTGTCGTCCTTCGCCACTGCGGCATTGATGCGGAACGCTTCCACACCCCACTGCAGGTAGGCGTCCCAGTCGCTGCGACGCAGCGGTAATCCCTCGCGCAGGGCCGGTTCGTCAATCTGGATGATGCCAATGCCCGCCGCTTCCAGATCCGCCACTTCATCGCGCAGCGCCAGCGCAATTTGCCTGGCGATGGTTTCACGGGTCACGTCCTCACGCGGGAAGGACCAGCAAAGAATGGTCACCGGACCGGTCAACATGCCTTTTACCGGCTTGTCGGTCAGGGACTGGGCATATTTAGCCCATTCGACGGTGATCGGGTGCGGACGGCTGACGTCACCGATCACCACCGGTGGTTTTACACAGCGGGAACCATAGCTCTGTACCCAGCCGTTTTGGGTAAAGACGAAACCGTCCAGATGTTCACCGAAGTACTCCACCATGTCGTTACGCTCTGCCTCCCCGTGAACCAGCACGTCCAGGCCTAAGCGCTCCTGCTCCACAATCGCCTGTTTGATATGTTCCGCGATGCCGGTGCGATAGTTGGCCGCATCAAGGTTGCCCTTTTTGAAGTCCAGGCGCAGGCCGCGGATCTCGGTAGTTTGCGGGAAGGAACCGATGGTGGTGGTTGGCCACGCAGGCAAGTTGAATCGGGCGCGCTGGGCTTCTGCACGCACTTCATAGGGGCTTTGACGCTGGCTGTCCTGCGCGGTGATAGCCGCCAGACGTTTTTCCACCGCCGGGTTGTGAACGCGAGACGAATGACGACGGGCCTGAATCGGAGCGCTCCATTCGGTAATCGCCGCCGTGTCACCGCTGTTCAGGGCATCACGCAGCAGAGCCAGTTCTTCACATTTCTGCAAGGCAAAGGCAAACCAGCTTTTCACTTCCGCATCCAGGCGGGTTTCAACGCTGAGATCGATAGGGCTGTGCAGCAGTGAACACGAAGAGGCCACCCATAGCTCACGTTTGCCGACGATGTCTTTAATCTGAGCATATTTTTCTGTCAAATCGGCGCGCCAGACGTTACGACCGTTTACCAGCCCGGCAGAGAGCAGCCACTCCGCTGGCAGGCGCTTGTGCAGTTCTGCAACATCATCTTTTCCATGCACCAGGTCAACGTGCAGGCCCTGCACTGGCAATTTGGTGATGGTGCCGAGGTTCGGTGTCACACCTTCAAAGTAGGTGGTAAGCAGCAGCTTCACCTGCCCGGTCAGTGCATCGTAAGCCGGTTTGAAGGCATCGAGCCACGCTTGCGGCAGTTCGAGCACCAGTGCCGGTTCGTCGATTTGCACCCACTGAATACCGCGTTTGCCCAGCTCAATCAGCACCTGTTTGTAGACCGGCAGGATATCCTTCAGCAGGCTCAGACGATCGAACGGCTCGCCTTTGACTTTTCCTAACCACAGGTAGGTCACTGGCCCCAGCAGCACCGGTTTCACCTGGTGCCCCAGCGCCAGCGCTTCGTCCACTTCATCCAGCAACTGGGTCCAGGTCAGTTTGAACTGCTGACCTTTAACAAACTCCGGCACCATATAGTGATAGTTGGTGTTAAACCACTTGGTCATTTCCGCCGCTGCCGCTGGCTCACCGGTTGGCGCACGGCCACGGCCGATGCGGAACAGCGTGTCGATATCTACCGATCCATCGTTGTTCTGATGACGAGCCGGGACATTGCCAAGCAGCAGGCTGGTCGTCAGAACATGGTCGTACCAGGCGAAATCGCCCACCGGCAGCAGGTCTACGCCCGCCTGTTTTTGCTGCTCCCAGTGGCGGGCACGCAGTTCGCGGCCCACTGCCAGCAGTTCTTCACGCGTGGTGTTTCCTGCCCAGTAGCTTTCTTGTGCTTTTTTTAGCTCGCGACGCAGGCCAACGCGAGGGAAACCGAGAGTGTGATTGCGGATTGTCATGTCATGCCCCTTGTGAAATTCGTTATTTAGACGTCCAGATGTTTACACATCTATAATTGGCAGGTACTGTATATTCCTCAAGCGCAAAATGTTCATGGCGAAGTGAAGGACTTTCATGATCGAGATAAAACACCTGAAAACGCTACAAGCGTTGCGAAACTGCGGTTCTCTCGCGGCGGCGGCGGCCTCACTGCACCAGACTCAGTCCGCCCTTTCTCACCAGTTCAGCGATCTGGAACAACGTCTCGGCTTTCGTCTTTTTGTGCGTAAGAGCCAGCCGCTGCGCTTTACCCCCCAGGGCGAGATCCTCCTGCAGCTGGCAAATCAGGTGCTGCCGCAGATTGCCAGCGCGCTTCAGTCCTGCAATGAGCCGCAGCAAACTAAATTGCGTATCGCCATTGAGTGCCACAGCTGTATTCAGTGGCTGACCCCCGCGCTTGAGAACTTCCGCCAGAAGTGGCCGCAGGTAGAAATGGACTTTACCTCCGGCGTGACGTTTGACCCGCAGCCGTCACTCCAGCAGGGCGAGCTGGATCTGGTGATGACGTCAGACATTCTGCCGCGTAGCGGCCTGCATTATTCGCCAATGTTCGATTATGAGGTGCGTCTGGTGCTGGCACCGGATCATCCGCTGGCCAGCAAGACGCGTATCACCCCGGAAGACCTGGCGACTGAAACGCTGCTGATATACCCGGTGCAGCGCAGTCGCCTGGATATCTGGCGCCATTTCCTGCAGCCGGCGGGCATCAGCCCACAGCTGAAAAGCGTGGATAATACGTTGCTGTTGATTCAGATGGTTGCCGCCAGAATGGGCATCGCGGCGCTGCCGCACTGGGTGGTAGAGAGTTTTGAACGCCAGGGCCTGGTGGTCACCAAAACCCTGGGAGAAGGACTGTGGAGCCGGCTGTACGCCGCCGTGCGCGATGGCGAGCAGCGTCAGCCGATCACGGAAGCGTTTATTCGCTCAACGCGGAACCACGCGTGCGACCATCTTCCGTTTGTGCGGAGCGCGGAGCGACCCAACGGCGATGTACCCACAGCGAAGCCAGGATCACCGCTCCCCCAATAAGGAAACTCGGCCAGTGGGGCTGTTGCTGCCAGATAGCAAGGTTTACCAGTAGCCCCGCGGGCACGTGCACGTTGTTCATGATGCCCAGCGTACCGGCGTCTACCTGAGTTGCGCCATAGTTCCACATGAAGTACCCCAGCCCCGAGGCCACCACGCCCAGCCAGACCAGAATGCCCCACTGCACGGTAGTGGTAGGTAATTTTTGCGGGTTACCCAGCATAAACCAGGCTGCGACCGCGACCACCGCCGCCCCCATATAGAACCAGGCAAACGCGTTGTGCTGCGGCATCGGGCGGGTTTCCATCAGGCGCTTGTAGCCCACCATACCAATAGCGAAGCTGATGTTTGCTAACTGCACGAACATCAGGCCGGTCCAGAAGTGATCGCTCACTTTATCGTAGCGAATAATCGCCGCGCCAATCACCGCCAGCGCCGCGCTCAACAGATAGCCCCAACGCAGACGACGCCTGCTGAGCAGGTCGTAAATCAGCGTGATATAGAGCGGCGTCAGCACTGTAAAGAGCAGAAACTCCGAGACGGACAAGTAGATATACGCCCGAAAGCTAAACAGATACATGATGCCGAGCTGCATCGCCCCCACCAGCATATACAGCAAAACGGTTTGCAGGGATTGTCCGCGCGTACGCAAAAAGGGCAGGAACACCAGCGCCGCCAGCCCCACGCGCATCAGCACCGAGAAATAGCTGTCGACCGATCCGGCAAGGTATTCGCCAATCAGGCTAAAGGAGAAGGCCCACAGGATAGTGGTGATAATGAGTAGCGCCACAATGCTTGTCTCTCAGAAAGAAGGAGAGGCATTGTAGCGAACTCTTTAGTTGACAACTGAGCAATAAACAACCAAATGAAGATTATTCAAGGAACAGCTTGCGCAGATATTTTGGTACCGCATTGTCTGCGTTGGTGCCGATCACTTCCAGCTCCGGGTGCAGGTCTTTCAGGCGCTGGTGCGCGTTCTGCATGATGCAGCCTTTACCCGCCATCGAGAGCATCTCAGCATCGTTCATGCCATCACCAAAGGCGATACAATCTTTCAGCTCAAAGCCCATGCGTTTGGCCACCGCTTCCAGAGCGTGCCCCTTGGAAACGCCACCCGCCATCACTTCCAGGCAGGTCAGCGTGGAGAAACTTACGTTGACGCGATCGCCCCAGCGGGCGTTGATCGCCTGCTCCAGCGGCAGCAGTTCTTCGTGACTTTCGCAGGTAAAGAAGACTTTGCTGATCCCTTCCGGCTCGAGCAGACCTGGCTCATACAGGGAGTAGTTAAACACCGCTTCTTTGAAGAAGCGCATCTCTTCCGGGCGGTGGCGGTTCATGAACCAGTCATCGTCGCGGTAAACGTTCGTGACAATAGCCGGATTATTGTGCACCACACCGAACAGATCGGCGGCAATATCGCGATCCAGGTTGTGGGTAAAGATCAGATTGCCATCGGTGTCGTGAACGCGCGCACCGTTGGAGGTGATCATGTACGATTTAATCTCAAGATTATCGCGGATCTGCCCCACATCCACGTGGTGGCGCCCGGTGGCAAACACAAAGTGCACGCCACGGGCAGTCAGCAGCTTTAAGGTCTCTTTCGCGTACGGCGACAGGGTGTGGTCGGGGGAAAGCAGCGTGCCATCTAAATCAGATGCAACAACCTGGTACATAGGAAAATTTAACCTCAATAGAAAATCAGTTATGCCGGTCGAAAAACTCGACGATGGCGTTAAGCGCGACTGAGCGCATAGCGTCCTTTTCAAAAAGGATCTCATGGTACGCGCCGTTGATGACCAGCGGTTTACCCCCTTCACAAGGGTGACCGGCGGCAGCGCGCAGTTCACAGAAACGGTCATGCATGCGGTTATCCACCACACGCTCTTCTTCAGCCTGAATCAGGAGTGTCGGCGTGTCATCATCACCAACGCCCGCCAGAACCTGCTCCCCGGCATGTATCCCCTCCCGCACCCAGTGCCAGGTGGGGCCGCCAACGCGCAAGCGAGGCTCATCGGCATAGAAGCGCAGGTTGCGGCGATAACGCTGACGGCTATGGGTTAAGACGTTGAGGGCAAACGGCAAAGCCCGCCAGCGCCCTGTTCCGATGGCGTAGCCTTCACGAATGCGCTGATGGCCCTCAGCCCAGTCGAGAAGATGGCGCACCATCCAGTCCGGAAAACGTATCACAATGCCATACATCGGCGCGGTCAGCGCAATGGCATCGCACTGGTGATCGTAGCGCTGCAAAAAGAGCGTAGAGATCGCGCCGCCCATGGAGTGCGCAAGAATATAGCGCTTACGCCACGGGCCAGGCTGCACTTCCTGCTGCCAGAAGGCGGCAAGATCGTCGACATAATCGCTGAAGTTATCGACATGGCCACGATGGGTATCCGGCAACATTCGACCGGAAAGCCCCTGCCCGCGATGGTCGATAATTAACACGTCAAAACCCAGATGGAACAGGTCGTACGCCAGCTCGGCATATTTGATGTAGCTTTCGATACGCCCGGGGCAGACCACAATCACCCGGTCATTTTTTTCATCACGGAAACGAACAAAGCGTACCGGGATATTCCCGACGCCCGTAAACTCATCTTCCTCACGCTGACGCCAGAAATCGGTCAGCGGCCCCATGGAGAAAGCAGCAAATGCGTTTTCTCGTGTTTCCCAGTCCTTTTTCTGCTGCAACATCGGGTTTCCACCCCCCGTCATTCAGGGAATATCGTTTTTTTCGTAACTGGTCACAAAATGACTCAACAATAGCGTATTGTGGCATAAAAACAGACGATTCGGGAGTTTCAAATGACCTTCGAGTGGTGGTTCGCTTACCTGCTGACATCCATCATCCTCAGCCTGTCACCGGGTTCGGGGGCAATTAATACCATGACAACCTCCATTAACCACGGTTATCGCGGGGCGGCAGCATCCATTGCCGGTTTGCAAACCGGACTGGGGATTCACATTGTGCTGGTGGGCGTGGGTTTAGGGACGCTCTTCTCCCGCTCGGTGCTGGCATTTGAAGTGCTGAAATGGGCCGGTGCGGCATATCTGATTTGGCTCGGCATTCAGCAGTGGCGCGCAGCAGGCTCAATTGATCTCAACACTCTTGCCCGGACGCAAACGCGCGGTCGCCTGTTTAAGCGGGCGGTGTTTGTGAATCTGACCAACCCAAAAAGCATCGTTTTTCTGGCTGCCCTGTTCCCGCAGTTTATCGTCCCGCATCAGCCGCAGGTCATGCAGTATGTAGTCCTGGGCGTGACCACCATTGTTGTCGATATTATTGTGATGATTGGCTACGCGACGCTGGCGCAGCGGATTGCAGCATGGATTAAAGGGCCTAAGCAAATGAAGGCCCTGAACAAAGTGTTTGGTTCGCTGTTTATGCTGGTTGGCGCGCTGCTTGCGTCAGCGCGTCATGCTTAGCGAGAGATAATAAGATGGATACCAAAGCCGGCGAACAGCGCGCCGGCGAAGCCGTCAATCCACTTCGCGATGCGCTGATAGCCACGGCGCATCGCCGGTAAGGCAAACAGGCTGGCAACAACGGTGAACCACGCAAACGTCTCAACCACAATCAGCAGGAAGATACCCCAGCGTGCACCCGCCCCCACGCTGTCGCCCACGAACAGAGAGAAGACGGAACCGAAATAGATAATCGCTTTCGGGTTCGCCAGGTTGGTCAGCAGCCCTTTCACAAAGCTACGGCCGCCCGTTGCCAGCTCAACTTTTGGCTCTTGCGGTTTTTTCTCTTCTTTCTTCAACGCTCCGCGCAGCATCTGGTAGCCCATCCAGCACAGGTACAGACCGCCACCAACCATGATGATGTTATGCAGCCACGCCATCTTCGCCAGGATCAGGTTCAGGCCAAGCAGCGCCACGGCCGCCCAGACCATAACACCCATAGTGATACCCAACACCCCCATCATTGCTTCTTTGCGGGAGCGGCTGACGGCGGTTTGTGACACGAAGAAAAAGTCAGGGCCCGGGCTCATCAGCGCAACAATGTGCACCAACGCCACGGTAAGAAATAGCATTAACATAATTCGCTCGCGGGGAAATAATTCAGTGAGTCATCATCCTGGCACTTTTTTGCGCGGCTGACTACTCCTCATCATCACCATCGACATGTGAACGGATGAGCGCCATGAATTCTTTACCAAAGCGCTCCAGCTTGCGCGTGCCCACGCCGTTGACGCTGAGCATTTCGCTGGCGCTGAGCGGCATCTGCTCGGCCATCTCGATCAGCGTCGCGTCGTTGAAGACCACATATGGCGGAATGTTCTCTTCATCGGCAATCGCTTTACGCAGCTTACGCAGTTTGGCAAACAGCTTGCGGTCGTAGTTGCCGCCGTAGGATTTCTGCATCACCCGCGGTTTCAGGGCAACTACGCGCGGGACGGCGAGCTTGAGTTCAACATCCCCTCGCAGCACCGGGCGCGCGGCTTCGGTGAGCTGAAGCGCGGAGTGCTGGGCGATGTTCTGTGTGGCAAAACCGAGGTGAATCAACTGACGAATAATGCTGACCCAATGCTCGTGGCTTTGGTCTTTGCCAATACCGTAGACAGGCAGCTTATCGTGGCCCATGTCGCGGATACGCTGGTTATTGGCGCCGCGCAGCACTTCCACCACGTAGCCCATCCCGAAGCGCTGATTAACACGGTATATGGTCGAAAGCGCCTTACGCGCGTCCATCAGGCCATCGTACTGCTTTGGCGGGTCGAGACAGATATCGCAGTTGCCGCACGGCTCCTGACGCCCTTCACCAAAGTAGTTGAGCAGCACCAGACGACGGCAGGTCTGCGCTTCCGCAAACGCGCCCATGGCGTTGAGTTTGTGACGCTCGATATCCTGCAGCTGTCCCTGCGGTTTCTCTTCAAGGCAGCGGCGCAGCCACGCCATATCGGCCGGATCGTAAAACAGCATCGCTTCCGCAGGCAGGCCATCACGGCCGGCGCGACCGGTTTCCTGGTAGTAGGATTCGATATTTCGCGGAATGTCGAAGTGCACCACAAAGCGGACGTTGGGCTTGTTAATGCCCATGCCGAACGCCACCGTCGCCACCACAATCTGCAGGTCATCACGCTGGAATTTTTCCTGCACGTCGGCGCGGATGTGGTTTTCTAACCCGGCATGATAGGCCGCCGCGCTAAAGCCGCGGTTTTGCAGACGCGCAGCGGTGTCTTCCACCTTCGCGCGGCTGTTGCAGTAGATGATGCCTGACTTGCCGCGTTGCTCCTGCACATAGCGCAGAAGCTGATCCAGCGGCTTGAATTTTTCCATCAGCATATAGCGGATGTTCGGGCGGTCGAAGCTGCTGACCTGGATCAGCGGGTCGTTCAGCCCCAGCAGGCGGACGATATCCAGCCGCGTGGTGTCATCTGCCGTGGCGGTCAGCGCCATAAACGGCAGTTCAGGGAAGCGCTGACGCAGCTGACCAAGTGCCGCATATTCCGGGCGGAAATCGTGGCCCCACTGCGAGATACAGTGTGCTTCATCAACGGCCAGCAGAACGGGATTCCAGTGCGCCAGATGGTCGAGGAAGTTATCCAGCATCAGACGTTCTGGTGCGATATACAGCAAGCGAACCTGTCCGGTACGGCAACCGGCCATCACCTCTTGCTGCTGCTCGCGGGTTTGCGTGGAGTTAAGACAGGCCGCCGCCACGCCGTTGGCGAGCAGCTGGTCAACCTGGTCTTTCATCAGAGAAATCAGCGGCGATACCACGACCGTCAGGCCATTAAGTACCAGCGCGGGCACCTGATAGCAGAGCGATTTACCGCCACCGGTCGGCATTACCACCAGGCAATCACGGCCTTCCAGCACGGTTTCAATGATGGTTTCCTGGCCAGGACGGAACTGCTGGTAGCCAAAGGTTTCATGCAAAACCTGTTTAGCCAGCGACTCCTGATTCAATACTTCCGCCTGCGCCACGTTAACCCCATATGCCAGAAATGAAACAGGCGCTATTTTCAGCGCCTGAGAGAGAAACTTCAACGTTTAACGCAAAAACATTCGAGCGTCTTAGAAAATATCGTTCAGCATTACGCCGACACCCACGCGGGTCTGATTGAAGTTGTAATCGATGAGCGACTCGCCGTAACCGCTGTAGACCTGCGTATAGATACGCACGTGTTTGGTCATCGGGTAGCTTAAGCCCACTTCTGCGCCGCCGTAACCGGTGTTCCAGTTGTACTGGCCCCTGGCGCTCAGCACCGCATCACCCAGCTGATAGCCAATCCTGAGCTGATAGTAGCCCATATATTTGGTGATATCCGGGTTGTCATCGGTGCTGCCCACCACGTACCACGGCTTCACTTCCACCATCATATTACCGTTTTGCGCCATCAGGCGCGTATAGGCGCGGTTCCAGCTACGTGAGGTTGGATCGGAACGGCCGTTGGAGTCATGGTTGAAGCCCACTTCAACGTCACGCAATGTCCAGCCTGCAAACTCATAATCCGTTGCGAACCCCAGGAACAGCTGGGGCTCATAGTTGGTTTCACGGAACGGTGAAGATTCACCGCTGTTGGAAAGCTGCCACCAGGATTTCTGGGTATAAGATGCACCGAGAACCGAATTCGGCCCCAGAATGCCGCGCCAGAACGGAAATGCGAGACTGAGCTGATATTTCACCTCATCTTTGCGCGCATTCTCAGCCCAGTCATAGGAGCGAATCGCCTCTTTGTTGAGATCGCTGGTCCAGGTATAGAGCACATAGTTGGTGTCGTACGGGTAGAGCGTGAAGGGATTATCATGCTCCTGCAGCAGGTTAGCGATAATGCTACCGCGAACTGCTGGCGTATCATGCACCTCTTTGACTGTCGCTTCCTGCGCATAGGCTGTGAGGGGCAGCGCAACCGCTGCCAGTAACCCTGCCAGATACGTCCGCATCGGTGGTGTTCTCCTGCAAAATGTTAAATGATCTGAATCGTTATATGGCGCACATTCTACAGACTTCTGCAGCAACTGCTGCATCCTCGTTTCTGAAAGTGGCATTCTTGTCTGTCCGGGCATAAAATCAACATTTTATTAACATTAAGGATGTGATGTCTCATGTCAGCCATGCTAACCGCCGAAGAAGCGTTAAAACTCGTGGGCGAGATTTTTGTTTACCATATGCCGTTTAACCGTGCGCTGGGACTGGAGCTGGAGCGTTACGAAAAAGACTTTGCCCAGCTCAGTTTTAACAACCAGCCGATGATGGTAGGCAACTGGGCACAGAGCATTTTACATGGCGGGGTGATTGCCTCCGCGCTGGACGTGGCTGCAGGGCTGGTATGTGTTGGCAGCACCCTGACCCGCCATGACACCATCAACGAAGACGAGCTGCGTCAGCGCTTATCCCGCATGGGTACCATCGATTTACGCGTCGATTATCTGCGTCCCGGGCGCGGAAACCGCTTCACCTGCAGCAGCAGCCTGCTCCGTGCGGGTAATAAGGTCGCCGTGGCGCGTGTTGAATTGCATAACGAAGAACAACTTTATATCGCCAGCGCAACCGCCACTTATATGGTGGGTTGAAGCTGAAAAATCGGGTAAAGTTAATTCACTTTTTTGTCACGGATTTTCCCGATGGATGCTAAACAGACGCGGCAGGGCGTGTTACTCGCCCTTGCCGCTTATTTTATTTGGGGTGTCGCCCCCGCCTACTTTAAATTTATCGCTTACGTACCGGCTGATGAGATCCTCACTCACCGCGTCATCTGGTCCTTCTTCTTCATGATCGCGCTGATGAGCGTCAGCCGTCAGTGGTCTGGCGTCAAAACGCTGCTACAAACCCCGAAGAAGATCTTCCTGCTGGCACTCTCGGCAGTACTGATTGGCGGAAACTGGCTGCTGTTTATCTGGGCGGTGAATAACCATCACATGCTCGAAGCGAGTCTGGGCTACTTTATTAACCCGCTGGTGAATATTGTGCTGGGGATGATTTTCCTCGGCGAGCGCTTCCGCCGGATGCAGTGGCTGGCGGTGATCCTCGCCTTCTGCGGCGTGCTGGTTCAGCTGTGGACCTTCGGTTCGCTGCCTGTTATTGCGCTGGGGCTGGCGTTCAGCTTTGCGTTCTACGGGCTGGTGCGTAAGAAGATTGCCGTGGAAGCGCAAACCGGCATGCTGTTTGAAACCCTGTGGCTGTTGCCGGTGGCCGCTATCTATCTGTTCGGCATTGCCGACAGCCCGACCAGCCACATGGGCAGCAACCCGTGGTCCCTGAATGTAATGCTGATGGCCGCAGGCGTGGTGACGACCATCCCACTGCTCTGCTTTACCGGTGCGGCAACGCGCCTGCGTCTGTCCACGCTGGGCTTTTTCCAGTACATCGGCCCGACGCTGATGTTCCTGCTGGCGGTGGTGTTTTACGGCGAAGTGCCGGGTGCGGATAAGATGGTGACGTTCGCGTTTATCTGGGTGGCGCTGGCGATTTTTGTCGCTGATGCGATTTATACCCAGCGCCGGGTGCGTAAAGGGCTGTGATTTTCCCCTCTCCCGGTGGGAGAGGGAATTCGATCGTAGGGCGGGTAAGCGCAGCGCCACCCGCCAGATTTTTACAGCCAGTTGCGACGCTTGAAATAGAGATACGGCGCCAGCCCGGCGAGGATCATAAAGATAATCGCCCCAGGATAGCCGAAACTCCACTTCAGCTCTGGCATAAACTCAAAGTTCATCCCATAGCTGGATGCCACCAGCGTCGGCGGCAGGAACACCACGGATACCACCGAGAAGATCTTGATAATGCGGTTCTGCTCGATGTTGATAAAGCCCATCGCCGCCTGCATCAGGAAGTTGACCTTCTGGAACAGTGATTCGTTGTGCGGCAGCAGGGATTCGATATCGCGCAGGATCTCACGCGCCTGTTCCAGCTGGCCGCCCGGCAGACGCGCCTTGCGCACCAGGAAGTTCAGCGCGCGTTGGGTATCCATCAGACACAGACGCACCTTCCAGCCGATATCTTCCAGCTCCGCCAGCGTGGAGAGCGCTTCGTCGTATTCATCACCCTGATGGCCTTCCATGATGACGCGGCTCAGTTTTTCCAGATCGCTGTATATATTTTCAATCTCATCCGCCAGCTGCTCAATTTTGGTTTCGAACAGATCGAGCAGCAATTCGTAAGCATTGCCGTCCACCATCGCCTGGCTGCGGGCGCGCATGCGATAGAGACGAAACGCCGGCAGTTCGCGCTCGCGCAGGGTAAACAGGCGACCGTCGCGAATGGTAAATGCCACGGTGGAGTTCCCCGCGTGGTCTTCGGCATCTTCAAAGAAGAAGAAGGAGTGAATGTGCAGGCCGTCTTCGTCTTCAAAAAAACGTGCGGATGCTTCGATGTCTTCCAGTTCCGGGCGAGTTGCCAGACTCTGCCCCAGCTCAGATTGTACGCGCAGGCGTTCATCGTCGTCCGGCTCGACCAGATCCACCCATACGGCATCAATGAGGGGCTGTGACTCTTCGGCTTCAAGCCGAGTCAGTCGGTTATTTTCGAGTTGAAATGCGCTCAACATGACCGGGACTCCCAATGCAAAAAATATCGGACAGTTCGGTGGGCACACAGAAACAAATTGGGTTTCAGACCATTAAACAGCCTGACTCAGCGCGACGGGAATAATGCAGGTCGCTGACAACCACTAAGGCCATCAGCAAGAGGAGATAGCCTTAGGAGTTGTTCCTGGATGACAGGGAATTGAGCCAGTATCTACTGGGTGTGTCCAAGGCGAATGTCCTCTTAGCGTAATCGTGCGCGCATGTTACGCCAGCAGCAACTGTGGCGTCAACACGCAACGAAACGCTGAAGAGCATTAATTGACCTTCAACGTATAAGGCTAGCAGATTATTACAAAATAATTATATTTTTCTGAAAGTTACACTGCTTCCAGCTTGGCATACGCGGCCACCAGCCATTTGATCCCCTGCCCTTGGAACGCCACCTGCAGGCGACTGTGCTCGCCGCTGCCTTCCAGATTGACGATGGTGCCTTCGCCAAACTTCGAATGGCGCACGCGCTGGCCCAGCTTGTAGCCAGTGTCGGTTTCCGCAATCGGCGAGCCCATCCGCTGATGGCTGACCGGGCGGCTGATACTGGCACGCAGACGAACCTCTTCGACACACTCTTCCGGCAATTCGCCGATAAAGCGCGACGGACGGTGATAGACCTCTTTACCGTACAAACGGCGGGTTTCAGCGTAGGTCAGCGTCAGCTTCTGCATCGCTCGCGTCACGCCCACGTAAGCCAGACGGCGCTCCTCTTCCAGACGCCCGCCTTCATCCAGCGACATCTGGCTCGGGAACATGCCCTCTTCCATGCCGACGATAAACACCTGCGGGAATTCGAGGCCTTTGGCAGAGTGCAGGGTCATCAGTTGAACCGCATCCTGCCAGGTATCTGCCTGCCCTTCGCCCGCTTCCAGCGCGGCGTGAGAAAGGAACGCCTGCAGCGGCATCAGGTCTTCGTCTTCTTCGTTGTAGCTGAACTGGCGCGTTGCCGTCACCAGTTCCTCTAAGTTCTCAATACGGGTCTGGCCCTTCTCGCCTTTCTCCTGCTCGTACATGGTGCGCAGGCCGGAGTCTTTGATCACCCGGTCAGTCTGCACGTGTAGCGGCATGTCGGCGGTTTCCTGCGCCAGCGCGTCAATTAATTCCAGGAAGCGCTGCAGCGCGCTGGCAGCGCGTCCGGCGAGGGCTTTTTCCTGCAACAGCTCGCGGCACGCCTGCCAGAGCGTAAGCTGGCGATCGCGCGAGGCCTGACGCACCACGTCCAGCGTTCGGTCACCAATGCCGCGGGTTGGCGTATTCACCACACGTTCAAACGCCGCATCGTCGTTTCGGTTAGCGATCAGGCGCAGATACGAGAGCGCGTCTTTGATCTCCTGACGTTCGAAGAAGCGCATGCCGCCGTAGATACGGTACGGCATGCTCACCTGCAGCAGCGCCTCTTCCAGCACGCGCGACTGGGCGTTGCTGCGGTAGAGAATGGCGCACTGTTCCAGCGCGCCACCGTTGTCCTGCCAGGTTTTGATGCGGTTCACCACGAAACGTGCTTCGTCGAGCTCGTTGAAGGCGCAGTAAATCGAAATCGGCTCACCGTCGACCCCATCGGTCCACAGCTTTTTACCCAGGCGCCCGTTGTTGTTTTCAATCAGGGCGTTGGCCGCGCTGAGGATATTGCTGGTCGAGCGGTAGTTCTGCTCCAGACGGATGGTTTCGGCGCCGGGGAAGTCGTTGAGGAAGCGCTGAATGTTTTCCACCTGCGCGCCACGCCAGCCGTAGATGGACTGGTCGTCATCGCCTACGATCATCACCTTGCCGGTATCCCCGGCCAGCAGGCGGATCCAGGCGTACTGGATGTTGTTGGTATCCTGGAATTCGTCCACCAGGATATTGGTGAAGCGTTCACGGTAATGCTGCAGGATATGCGGTTTGTTCAGCCACAGCTCGTGGGCGCGCAGCAACAGTTCGGCAAAGTCCACCAGCCCGGCGCGGTCACACGCTTCCTGGTAGGCCTTGTAAACGTTCTGCCAGGTCTGCTCCACCGGATTGCCAAAGCTCTGAATATGGTGCGGGCGCAACCCTTCGTCTTTCTGGCCGTTGATGTACCACATCGCCTGACGCGGCGGCCACTGTTTCTCGTCGAGATTCATCGCCTTAATCAGGCGTTTCAGCAGACGGAGCTGGTCTTCACTGTCGAGGATCTGGAAATCCTGCGGCAGATTGGCGTCCATATGGTGCGCACGCAGCAGACGGTGCGCCAGACCGTGGAAGGTGCCGACCCACATGCCGCCCTGGCTGGTGCCCATCAGTTGGGCAATACGGTGGCGCATCTCCGCCGCCGCCTTGTTGGTAAACGTGACCGCCATGATGGAGTACGGAGAGCAGTTTTCCACGCTCTGCAGCCAGGCGATACGGTGAACCAGCACGCGCGTCTTACCACTGCCCGCCCCAGCCAGCACCAGCAGGTTGGTACGCGAGGCGGCAACCGCGTCACGCTGTTTGTCATTAAGGCTGTCGAGCAGGTAAGAAACGTCCATTGGCACCGTCACATAGTATTCAGGAACACAGCAAAGCGCCCGGTGGCGCTTTGCTTACCGGGCCTACAACTGCAAAAACCCTGGTAATTTATACAATATTACTGGTGATTATATCAGCGTCGTGAGGGATGCCAACCGTGAAATTTCCAGGTGCGGCAGAAGACGGCTGTCCGGGGCGATCATCAGGTCCGTCTTTTCTGGCTTGATCCAGCAGGCCTGCATACCGCAGCGGATGGCACCCGCTACGTCTGTGGTCAGGTCATCACCCACATGCAACATTTCGCCGAGCGGCAGGTTCAGCTTCTCCGCCGCCAGATGATACATATCGTTAAACGGCTTCGAGCGCCCGTGCGGACCCGCCCGCAGCACAAATTCGAAGTAATCCCCCAGACCAAACAGATCCGGCTGCGCATTGCCATTGGTGATTGCGACCAGCGGCCATTTTTCTGCCAGTTTTGCCAGCGTGTCGTGCGTTTCCTGCGGCACGTCGATACGGCTGCGCCATTTGGCGAAGTTTTCCATTGCGGCTTCAGCTCCGACTGCCGCATCCTGTGCGCTCAGCCCAGCGTTGAGCATCGCCTGCTCCACCGCACGGCGACGCCATTCGGTTACATCGTGATAAATATCCGGCTCGGTCTCACGCAGGGACTGGCGCAGCAGCTGAAAGTCCTTGTTCTGCATCGTCTTCAGCGCCGGATGGTAGTTCTGAACAAACGCCAGCGACTCCTGCTCAGTACGCAGGATCACTTCACGGTTGTCATAAAGGGTGTCATCAAGATCAAAAGTCAGGGCTGAGATGTGACCCAGTGGGCGGTAAAAACGCATTATTTCCCCCGTTTGGCGCGTGGATGCGCCGCGTCATACACCGACGCAAGGTGTTGAAAGTCTAAGTGGGTATAGATTTGGGTGGTGGAGAGATTCGCGTGGCCGAGCAGTTCCTGCACGCCACGCAGATCGCCACTCGATTCCAGCATATGGGTAGCAAAGGAGTGGCGCAGCTTGTGCGGATGGACGTGGCTGTTGAGCCCCTGCTTAATGCCCCACTCTGCAAAGCGTTTCTGCACGTTACGCGCCGAGATCCGTTTGCCGAGTTTCGACAGGAACAGCGCATCCTCCTCGGCGCCAAAAAGCCCGCGCAGATCCAGCCAGTGCTCAATCCACGAGACGGCATTACGGCCAATTGGCAGGCGGCGCTCTTTGCTGCCCTTACCCATCACCCACACTTCGCCGGACTCCAGATCGAGATGTTTTAAATCGAGATTAACCAGTTCGGAAAGACGCAGACCCGCACCGTACATGACCTCCAGCATCGCGCGATCGCGCACGGCCAGCGGGTCGTTGAGGTCAATATCCAGCAGGCGGTTTACATCGTCGACGTCGATATTTTTCGGCAGGTGACGCGGGGCTTTCGGCGTGGCGATGCCTTTCGCCGGGTTGGCTTTTAAGCCGCCCTGGCTCACCAGCCAGTCGAAGAAACTGCGCAGCGCAGAAAGCCTGAGTGCCAGACTCGCCGGGCTTAGGTTTTTTTTACGGCTGCGCACAACAAACCCACGGACGGTTGCAGCGTCACATTGTTGCCAGCTTTTCAGGCCGATCTCATCGGCAATCTGCATGATGGCATCAAGCTGACGCTGATAGTTCAGCAGCGTAATGGGGCTTAGCTGACGTTCAACGCCCAGGTAGCGCAGAAAGCGCGAGACGTCAGTCGCGAGCAGGGCGTCCGTCATACACGTTCAATCCAGCGCTCCAGCAGCTCAGGCAGCATCAGGGCGATCTCCTGCAGCAGCTGCGTGCCTTGTCCCTGCTCGTAATGATGCGCGTCGCGGCTGGTAAATAACATCACCCCCAGATCGCCATCACGCCCCATCATCGACATCGCCACCGAACCTATCGCTTTCGCCTCCGGCAGTACCACCAGCAGTTCCGGCCCGTTAAGCGGCCCAAGATAGTGATGTTCGTGGCCCAGACGCTGAATACGCAGGGGTTCAAACGCCTGGCGACTCAACGCCAGATGGGTAAAACCGGACGGCGCGCCAATGCGCCAGCGGTCAGGGAAAAGACGAATCGTTGCACCAGCCAGCCCCAGTTCACGCGCCCAGCGGTGGAAGCGGCTGAGAAATTCTTCAAGGCTGTGCGCCGAGGCCAGACGCGCCTGCAGATGCAGAAGACGATAGAACAGGCTTTCGTTCGTGTTGGCCTGCTCCATCAGCAGCGTCATGTTCTCTTCAAGCTGATTGATGTGGTTGCGCGAGCGTGCCATGTGCCATTCGACCAGCGACACGGTCCCGCGAACCGGATGCGGCACACGCATCGCTTCGACGACGCGTGCATTGCGAATAAAAAACTCAGGATTGCGCAGCAGATAATCAACAACAGCCCTGTCGTCCAGTTCCGTCACCGTTTCCTGCAGTTCTTCCCCTGGTTGTTTCATAGATGGATAAACCCGTCATAGACATGTGCCGCCGGGCCAGTCATATACAGTGGATGACCCGGTCCTTTCCAGGCGATATCAAGACGACCGCCTGGTAACTCCACGCGAACCTCTTCGGCCAGTAACCCCTGAGAGATGCCGACGGCCACCGCAGCACAGGCACCGCTTCCGCAAGCCTGCGTTTCGCCCGCGCCGCGCTCGTACACGCGCAGACGGATATGCTCACGCTTCACCACCTGCATAAAACCGATATTCGCCCGTTCCGGGAAACGTTCATGGCTTTCCAGCACCGGACCCAGGGTTTCAACCGCGGCCGTTTCCACGTTATCGACCTGAATCACACAGTGTGGGTTGCCCATCGAGACGACGCCACACAATACTGTCTGCTCGGCCGCACGCATAATATAGGTCTTTTCC
Source organism: Enterobacter cloacae complex sp. 309I3 (assembly GCF_050031595.1). Classification (NCBI taxonomy): domain Bacteria; kingdom Pseudomonadati; phylum Pseudomonadota; class Gammaproteobacteria; order Enterobacterales; family Enterobacteriaceae; genus Enterobacter; species Enterobacter cloacae complex sp. 309I3. The sequence continues at coordinate 4,738,587 of NZ_JBLGWI010000001.1, forward strand.
GCTTTGTTTGCGCGAAACGGCACCGCAGAAGGTTCGAAGTTTGGCTCGCCCATGTTCACGCGCACCAGCTCGTCATCGGTAACGCTGAGCACCATGCGGCCATTCGCCGTGCTGACTCGGATATCGCGTTTGTTGGTCAACCCTTTCAGGCGGACAAAGCGGGCAAAACAGCGCGCGCCGTTGCCGCACTGATTCACCTCGCTGCCATCCGCATTGAAAATACGGTAGTGGAAATCGAGGTCGGGATCGTACGGCGGTTCAACCACCAGCAGCTGATCGAACCCCACGCCCAGGTGTCGATCCGCCAGGCGGCGGATCAGTTCCGGGGAGAAAAAGACATTCTGCGTTACCGCGTCGACGACCATAAAATCGTTACCAAGGCCATGCATTTTAGAGAACTGCATCATTTGCTCCATTGCGCGGGTACAGAACGTGATCGTCAGAGATTAACCTGAGTCGGGCCACCGTTGTTGCCACGATCGTTAGTGTCTGGCGTAGATGACTCAATGCCGCTGTTCACAGGTTTCGTCGGCGGCGGCGCGGTTTTATCCGCTGGCGGGAAGTACAGCGGCCCCTTCAGCCCACAGCCAGTCAGACTAAACAGCGTGATGAGAACGGCAAGCGTTCGGAAAGCGTTTTTCATTATAAAGTTGCCCGTAAGTTCAAATCTGTTTCTATCATCGCAGGAGAAGACACAAAAGCAAGAGTTTGCCGCTTTCCTGCAACGGGAATTATTTAGGGTTATACTGCCGGCATCACGAAAAACAGGAACAAAACCATGAACGACAGTGAATTCCATCGCCTTGCCGACACCCTGTGGATGACCATTGAAGAGCGCCTGGACGACTGGGAAGGCGACAGCGATATCGATTGTGAAATCAACGGCGGTATCCTGACCCTCAGTTTCGAAAACGGCAGCAAAATTATTATTAACCGCCAGGAGCCGCTTCACCAGGTATGGCTGGCGGCCAGACAGGGTGGCTACCATTTCGATCTGAAAGGGGATGAATGGGTTTGTGACCGTAGCGGCGAAACCTTCTGGGATCTGCTGGAGCAGGCTGCAACCGCGCAGGCGGGTGAAGATGTGAGTTTCAGGTAGTGTTGTTGCCCGGTGGCGGCTACGCCTTACCGGGCCTACAACGGCTCGGACCGTAGCCACCCGGCGAAAAGCATCACGAGAAATACTGCTGCAACAGCGGTGCGGTATCCTGATTCGCAGGCACGGCAGGCGTGACGGCCTGAGTACGGAACGGAATCACCTGCGCACGGCCATCGACATTAACAATCTGGTAGAACTGCGGCAGGTTGAAGTTGATGAAGCTGGAGCCGTAGGTGAAGCGGTCGTGTGATGAGGAGTAGAAGCGGCTAACGTCACGCACCAGCTCCTCTTTACTGCCTTCGCAGTGGTGATACACCTCTGCGCGGTTGGTCTCATCAAGAATATAGATGTTGAAACCGGCATCGTCTCCCGACTCTTCAAAGAAGAACTGGATAATCCCTTCACTGGCAAATCCATCCACCACCTGCGGCAGCTTGACGTGGTTAGTCTCCACCTGAACCGACAGGCCATGCAGTTTGTTGTGGGAAATCGCGCCGTAAAACTCAATGGCGTTCTCCAGCTTCTGCACCGACACGTTCAGGCGTTCGAAGAACAGACCCCAGGTTTGCCCTGAAACACGCAGCGCTTTAAAGCGACCGGTTTCCTGACGGGTACTGGAAAGACGCAGCTCAATACACTCTGAAACTAACTGCTGCACGCGGGTACGAATCAAACCACGCAGGTGCTGGCTGTAGCAGAACACTTCCACGCTGTCCGGCGGCGCGGCATCCTGGTGCATCTTACCGAGAATGGTTTTCAACGCTTCGATCATCGCCTGCTCGCCGTTGAAGTGCAGCGTACGCACTTCGTTCCACGAGTTGCGGTACAGCAGATCCACGCTGCCGACCAGGCAATTTTGCTGCTCGCCAAAGCTGAAGACGTCCAGCTTGCGGAAGTCAAAATGCACGACCTGATTGCGGAAGGCCGCCGTCGGGTCATATTCCAGGTTGACGATAATCGCCAGATGACGAATTTCACACGGGCTGTAGAGCGCTTTTGGCGTGGGTGCTGGCAGACGCAGCGGGAAGTGATGGGAGACATCTGCCACCATCTCCTGCAGTTTGGCTAAATCGACCACCTCGTTGCCTTTGATAAACAGGCGGGTGCGCGAGGTCAGCAGGCCGTTAAACCAGGCCCAGGCCACCAGCTTGTTCAGGTAACGGTTATACTCCAGCGGCTGATGGCTAATGATCGAATCCATGCTTGGGGCACGGTTATACAGATACCACCCGGTGCGGTTCGCGCGGCCCGGCGGCACATAGATAAAGGTCAGGTTTGGCTCTGACAGATCGGGCGAAATTTGCGGGTTAACCAGGGTGACTTTGCCCGGCAGCGCTTCAAACGCGGCATACAGTTTGCGGGTCAATACCCCGATGTCCTGCGGGCTGGCGGACACGCTGAGGTTGTTACGGCGCGCAAAGCGGATCAGGTTACGGTAGCTTTGCATCATCGCATCAAGCAGTTCGTTGTGCGCTTCACGCACCTGATCGATTTTCCAGTTGGCGCGATTGTCGAGCATGGAGAGACGGTCTTCGCCCCATCCCCACTCTTTGACGAGCTGAGAAACTACTTCACGACGCCAGCCCACGCAGGCGCGTTCGCGGCTCAATTTCTCACAAACTTTGAGATAGAAACATCGACGCACCAGGTCGAGACGCGTGGTGTCATCAATGGCTTTCAGGTACTCGGTAACGCGTTCCAGCATCATGCAGTAGGCGTCAAGCCCAAAGGAGACAATCTCCCCGTCGTGCAGACGCTGCTTGATATCTTTCGCCAGCAGGCGTGGGGTTGGGTATTCCCAGGAATAGGCTTCGAGCAACAGCGTTTTCAGCACCGCTTTGTACGGTGAGTCGATGCTCTTATAAAGCTGCCAGAGGCTCGCGCCAAAGTACTCTTCGGCTGACAGGGAGCTCAGGCCGCCCAAATCCAGCCATTCGTTTGGCGTCAGTACGCCCTGCGCGTAGAGCGACATCACGTAATCATCGTAATGCTCTTCTTCTTCGCACGGGACCATATTCCACAGAATACGCTTCCCGGCCAGACGCACTGCCGTACGGTAAAATTCGTCCAGCAATAAAATGTGCTGCGTTGAGCCACAGTCCTCACCACCCAGACTGCCGCTTTCGTTATGGCGGAAACGGTTTTCATCAATCAGGAAGAAGCTCACTTCCACGCCAAGCGATGCCGCCCAGCTTTCCAGCAGGCTACATTTACGCTGCAGCAACTGACGCTCTTCGTTATCGAGCCAGGATTGATGGCAGACCCAGATGTCCAGGTCAGACGAACAGCTTTGCCCTACCGAAGAGGTGCTCCCCATGGAGTAAACGCCGGTGATAGGCAGTTCACCTTTCGGGGATTCCTGCGGCGGCATGCCACGGTAGAGTTCAAGTTCGTTGAGATAATGCTGTTGGGTTTCATCAGGCGTGAAAAGGCAAATGCCCTTGGGAACGTTACCGTCAAGGTAACCCGGCATCAGCGGATGGTGATAGTGCAATAATGTCGGCAGCAGACTGTATACCTGCTGGAAAGCAGGGCCCATGGCAGCAAGCGCGCGATCCACACGCAGTTGATTGATGGCATCCAGTCTCTGTTTCAGAGTCTCAATATAGAGGTACAAGACGTATCGCCTGATGTTTCCGGGTGTCGCAAGCTATTCAAAAACCAAAATAACAGCGAGCCCGCAGTATTTCAAAAAGATAACCGTTACCCTTTTTCGCCCTTATCATTATGCTGGTACCGACGAAAAAATGGTCTAAAACGTGATCAATTTAACACCTTGCCGATTGACCGTAAAGAAAGTTGCGCTACATACAAAGTGTAGCACCGTTCTGTACGTGTAAATTCCTTAATACGGCTGTGGCTGACGAGAACTCCCGCCCTGTCCCTCTCTTCTTCATCACCGTAAAACTGCCATCCCAGAGTCAACAATGTTAGGATGGTTAGCGATTGATAATGACGGTAACAAGCATGTTAGACAATGTTTTGAGAATTGCCACACGCCAAAGCCCTCTTGCGCTCTGGCAGGCACATTATGTTAAGCAGCGCCTGGAAGCCTGCCACAGCGGCTTGCGCGTCGAGCTGGTGCCCATGGTCACGCGCGGCGATGTGATCCTTGATACGCCGCTGGCGAAAGTGGGCGGCAAAGGCTTGTTTGTCAAAGAACTGGAACTGGCATTGCTTGAGAACCGCGCCGATATCGCCGTGCATTCGATGAAAGACGTGCCCGTCGAGTTCCCGGAAGGGCTGGGGCTGGTGACCATTTGCGAGCGCGAGGATCCGCGCGATGCGTTTGTCTCTAACCAGTTTGACTCGCTTGATGCGTTGCCCAAAGGCAGCGTGGTTGGCACGTCCAGTTTACGCCGCCAGTGTCAGTTGGCTGAACGCCGTCCGGATCTGATCATACGCTCGCTGCGCGGTAACGTTGGCACGCGTCTGGGCAAGCTGGATAACGGCGATTACGATGCCATTATCCTCGCGGTAGCAGGACTTAAGCGTCTGGGGCTGGAGTCACGCATTCGCGTCGCGTTGCCACCGGAGCTCTCTTTGCCGGCCGTGGGACAGGGCGCTGTAGGTATTGAGTGCCGTCTGGATGACAGGCGTACCCGTGAACTGCTTGCGCCGCTGAATCATGACGAGACGGCCATTCGCGTCAAAGCCGAGCGTGCGATGAATACCCGCCTTGAAGGGGGGTGCCAGGTGCCGATTGGCAGCTATGCTGAATTAATTAACGGTGAACTGTGGCTGCGTGCGCTGGTTGGCGCGCCGGACGGTTCGCAGATGGTACGCGGTGAGCGCCGCGGTAAACCGCAAGATGCTGAGCAGCTTGGCGTTTCGCTGGCGGAAGAGTTACTGGATAACGGTGCCCGCGAGATTCTGGCTGACGTTTACGATGGAGAGCCCCCTGCATGAGTATTCTCGTCACCCGCCCTTCTCCCGCAGGAGAGCAGTTAGTGAGCCGTCTGCGCGCACTGGGGCAGGTGGCCTGGAGTTTTCCGCTTATTGAATTCTCCCCGGGTCGGGAGTTGTCCGCGCTCGCCGACCATATGAATACCCTTCAGGAAGGCGACCTGCTGTTTGCCTTGTCGCAACATGCCGTGGAATTTGCCCATGCGCAGCTACAACAGCAGGGACTGAACTGGCCTACCGCGCCACGCTATTTCGCGATTGGCCGTTCCACCGCCCTGGCGCTGCATACCGTAAGTGGAGCAGACGTACGTTACCCGTTAGATCGGGAAACCAGCGAAGTCTTGCTACAATTACCTGAATTACAAACCCTAATCGGAAAACGTGCGCTGATTTTACGCGGTAACGGCGGACGCGAACTGTTAGGCGAAAAGCTGCGTGAACGCGGAGCTGACGTCACGTTTTGCGAATGTTATCAACGCTGTGCAAAACATTACGATGGTGCACAAGAGGCGATGCGCTGGCATACGCGCGGCATTACAACGCTGGTAGTGACCAGCGGCGAAATGCTGCAGCAACTCTGGTCGCTGGTGCCGCTTTGGTATCGTGAAAACTGGTTACTCCACTGTCGGCTTTTGGTCGTCAGTGAGCGTCTGGCGAACCTCGCCCGGGAACTGGGCTGGCAAGATATTCGGATCGCTGATAACGCCGACAACGATGCGCTGCTGCGCGCATTACAATAACTCTCATAATGGGATGCCATAATGACGGAACACGACAAATCCTCCGCCGTGGTTGAAGAGACCAGGGAGACTGTGGACATGACGCCACAGTCAGAAACGACTGAGAAAACCGTTGAGAAGAAAAACGGCAGCAACAAGACCAGCCTCGCGCTGAGCGCGATTGCCATCGCCATTGCGCTGGCAGCAGGCGTCAGCCTCTACGGCCTGGTGAAACAGCAAAGCACCAATCAGACGGCAACCAGCGACGCGCTGGTTAATCAGCTCGCCGCGCTGCAAAAAGCGCAGGAGACACAAAAAACCGAGCTGGAAGGCGTCATCAAACAGCAGGCCGCCGCGCTTGCCGATGCGAACAGCAAACAGGAAGAGCTAACCAAACAGCTGGACGAAGTACAGCAAAAAGTGGCCACCATTTCCGGTACCGATGCCAAAACCTGGCTGCTTTCTCAGGCTGATTTTCTGGTGAAACTGGCCGGGCGTAAGCTCTGGAGCGATCAGGATGTCACCACCGCCGCCGCTCTGCTGAAAAGCGCAGATGCGAGTCTGGCGGACATGAACGATCCAAGCCTCATCACCGCACGTCGCGCCATTACCGAAGACATCGCCAGCCTCTCCGCCGTTTCTCAGGTGGATTATGACGGCATCATCCTCAAGGTAAATCAGCTCTCGAACCAGATTGATAACCTGCAACTGGCAGATAACAACGACGACGATTCGCCCATGGATTCCGACGGCACCGAGCTGTCCAGCTCCCTGAGCGAGTGGCGTGTAAACCTGCAAAAAAGCTGGCAGAACTTTATGGACAGCTTCATCACCATTCGTCGCCGTGATGAAACCGCCGTGCCGCTGTTAGCGCCGAACCAGGATATCTACCTGCGTGAGAACATTCGTTCCCGTCTGCTGGTCGCGGCCCAGGCCGTGCCACGTCATCAGGAAGAGACCTACAAACAGGCGCTGGATAACGTCTCCACATGGGTACGTGCTTACTACGATACCGATGATGCCACCACCACGGCGTTCCTCGATGACATCGACAAACTGAGTCAGCAGAACATCACCATGAACGTGCCGGATAAACTGGCCAGCCAGCCGATTCTGGAAAAGCTGATGCAAACGCGCGTACGTAACCTGCTGGCACAGCCGGGCGTTCCGGCTGAGCAGACGGGTGAACCTGCACCAGCCGCCGCGCCCGCGCCTGAAAGCGCCCCACAAGGAGAGTAACGATGCTTAAAGTACTCTTACTCTTTATCCTGCTGATCGCCGGGATCGTCCTTGGGCCGATGCTTGCCGGTCACCAGGGATACGTGTTGATCCAGACCGACAATTACAACATCGAAACCAGCGTAACGGGTCTGGTGATCATTCTGATCCTGGGCGTTGTGGTGCTGCTGGCGCTGGAGTGGATCCTGCGCCGTATTTTCCGCACCGGTGCCCATACCCGTGGCTGGTTCGTTGGCCGCAAGCGCCGTCGCGCCCGTAAGCAGACCGAGCAGGCGCTGATTAAGCTCGCCGAGGGCGACTATCAGCAGGTGGAAAAGCTGATGTCCAAAAACGCCGATCACGCCGAACAACCCGTCGTGAACTATCTGTTGGCTGCTGAAGCAGCTCAACAGCGTGGTGACGAGGCCCGCGCCAATCAGCATCTGGAGCGCGCGTCGGAGATGGCGTCCGACAACCAGATCCCGGTTGAGATCACCCGCGTTCGCCTGCAGCTGGCACGTAATGAAAACCATGCGGCGCGCCACGGCGTTGACCGTCTGCTGGAAATCACTCCTCGCCACCCTGAAGTGCTGCGCCTTGCCGAGCAGGCCTATATCCGTACCGGTGCATGGGGTTCACTGCTGGACATTATTCCTTCGATGGCGAAAGCCGACGTGGGTGATGATGAACATCGTGACGAACTCCAGCGCATGGCGTGGATTGGTTTGATGGATCAGGCGCGTGCCGATCTGGGTAGCGATGGTCTGAAAACCTGGTGGAAGAATCAGAGCCGCAAAACGCGTCAGCAGGTTCCTCTGCAGGTGGCAATGGCGGAACACCTGATTGAATGTGACGATCATGACACGGCTCAGGAGATCCTCCTCGACGGTCTGAAGCGCCAGTACGACGATCGTCTGGTCATGGTGATCCCGCGTCTGAAAACCAACAACCCTGAGCAAATCGAAAAAGTGCTGCGTCAACAGATCAAAACCGTTGGCGATCGTCCGCTGCTCTGGAGCACGCTGGGCCAGTCGCTGATGAAACACGGTGAATGGCAGGAGGCGAGCCTCGCCTTCCGTGCGGCGTTAAAACAGCGCCCGGACGCGTTTGACTACGCGTGGCTTGCCGATACGCTCGACAAGCAGCATAAACCGGAAGAAGCTGCCGCCATGCGGCGCGACGGTCTGCTTTTGACATTGCAGAATAACGGAAATCAGCAATAATCGTTAAGGAGGCCGGACGGCCTCCTTTTTTACGCACCCTTTTTGCATATCCATCAGGAAACGTTCCGACCAATGTAACGATCTCTTTTCATTAACCTTTTTACACACACGCGCATCAGCCGCGTGGACTAAATCGTTTTTGAAAGGAAATCGTCATGAACTCGCTTTTGTATGCGCTTGTTGAAGCGCTGCGCTGTCATCGCTGGCTGCGTTTGCTGGCCTGCGCCTTTATTTTTACGTCGTTGGGAAATGGGTTAACTCAGGTTGTTGTCTTCGGTTTACTTTTAGACTGGTCGGCACCAGCCACTCTGCTTACGCTCGCCTTTCTTTTTGCAACGGTGCCTGGTTTTATCGGCAGCATCATCAGCGAAAAACTGTGCGCACACTATTCTCCCGTCTCTTTGTTGATCCTGTCAGAGGGGTTGGGCTTACTCGCCCTGTTATTCCCACTGCTGGGTATTCATTATCACAGTATTTCAGCGCTGCTTGCTGTGCAATCCACCGAAGCCCTGTTGAATGGGATGAGCTGGCCGGCCCTAACGTTGCTCTTTAAACGCGGACTCAGTAAAGCAGAGCTTCCTGCAGCAACCTGTCTTGAAAACGTGATTTTTGCGGCTCAGGTACTGCTCGGTACCGGACTGGGCGTAGTACTTTTCCAGCGAATATCGGTGATGACATTGCTGGCAATCGATGCTGCCAGCTTTCTGGGGTCAATGTTTATGCTGTGGCTGGCTGGAAGGACATTTACTGCGCAAGCACGCTCTTTATCCCCAGACGAAGGCTCCCCGGTTATGCTGCGGTGGCATGCGCTGACCCTCCGGCAAAAACGCAGTTTACTCATTTTGCCCGTTCTGGCAGCCGTCGGTTCACCCGCCATGGCGCTTTTACCGGCGCTAGCGCAGCAGATCCAACCGGAGGATGCTGCGGATCTCGCCTTACCGCTTCTCTTTGCCAGGAGTATGGGGCAGCTTTGCGGCCCTATACTGCTGAAGAGAGACAGCCTGCCGCGGCTCACTGCGCACACACCATTGTTAATGCTCTGCCTTAGCCTCTTTTTAGCGGCTTACGGTGTGATCCCGTTTTTATCTGGTTGGATGGTGTGTGCACTGGGGATGATTTTTATTGCACATCTGGCATCAAACGTTGTTTTCGCGGTGGGAACATATGGTGTGCTCAGCAACTTTCACTCTACGCAGACTGCTTCAGCGAGTGGAAAAGTCTGGCGCTGGCAAACGCTCAGTGCCTCTTTGTTCACCGGTATTGCAGCGGCATTAACCGCCGCGTTAGAGGCACTACAGGCAATGTATATTGTCTCTGCGGGTGCGCTGCTTCTGGCAGCCCTGGTCATGTTTCGTTACCGTGAATAAGGCATAAAAAAACGCCTGCTATAAAAGCAGGCGTTAAAACAGGTCTGTAAGACAACATATTTGGTGCTTCACTCAACGTTATGCCCATGGTGTCTGATGAGGCAGAAGCGACATCTGTCAGTGGACGATAAGCACCGTAAATGGCTCTGCATCATTCCTGAGTTTATGAGGCACGAAGGCGAACATAAGAGATAGAATGAGCATCTACACGTATATTATTGCACGTTACATGCCAACGTTACACGAACAAATTTTACATCGCGCAACATTTTAAGATAAAAGGAATTTCTGCTGCTAAGACCCGTCTGACGCACCATAAGATATCGGTAAAAGCGCAGAAGTGTCGTCAGAAAGAGACGGTTAAGACGCTGATGCAATATTATTTTAGTTTTCAATTAATTAAGTGTCGCTGGTTCGCGACAACAGGAAACGCGTATGTTGGGGAATGGATACAGAGGTGAAAAGCCGCAGAAAACAAAAAACCCCGCCGAAGCGGGGTTCAAAATTGGTCGGCGAGAGAGGATTCGAACCTCCGACCCACTGGTCCCAAACCAGTTGCGCTACCAAGCTGCGCTACTCGCCGATGTACTGCTTTTTGAATTTTTAGTTCAATTCATTAAAGTCGTGGTGCGAGGGGGGGGACTTGAACCCCCACGTCCGTAAGAACACTAACACCTGAAGCTAGCGCGTCTACCAATTCCGCCACCTTCGCAATTCACAACTCTTCAATAATGGGGTGGCTAATGGGATTCGAACCCACGACAACTGGAATCACAATCCAGGGCTCTACCAACTGAGCTATAGCCACCACTGTATTCTTTCACGCGGTACTGACTACTTCTCAGACCACCGCAGCTCTAGCGCCGGGACTAAAATGGCGCGCCCGACAGGATTCGAACCTGAGACCTCTGCCTCCGGAGGGCAGCGCTCTATCCAGCTGAGCTACGGGCGCTTAGCGCCGTTGCGGGGCTGGATATTACGTACCTCCGACCCCGCTGTCTAGTGCTTTTTTGAAAAAAATGCGCGTTTGGTTATGGTTTGCACATTTTGCCGCTTATTCCTCCACTTTCTGCGTGGTGACGCGGCGCCCCAGCCCAAATAGCTTATAGGCTGCAGTGACTGCCGCCAGGAAGATCATCCCGACAAACAGCGACATGCGGGTATCATCATTAAAGTACATCCCGATTAATACGCAAATCAGGAACGCCATCGTCAAATAGTTCGCATACGGGAACAGAATCGAGCGGAACGGATGGCTGGCAATCGCCTGTTTATGCGCATGGCGGAAACGCAGCTGGCTAATCAGAATAACGAACCACGGCACCATCCCCGGCAGCACGCTGGCGCTGTAGACATAAACAAATACGCGCTGCGGATTTGGAATAATGTAGTTCAGACATGAGCCAATCAGCAGGATGGCAATCGACACCGCCACACCCGCAACAGGCACACCCGCGCGGGACACTTTACTCATTGCCGCAGGCAATTGATTGTTCTTCGAAAGCGCATAGAGCATACGACCACAGCTGTACATTCCGCTGTTACAGCCAGACAACGCCGCCGTCAGGACGACAAAGTTGATAATACCTGCTGCCGCCGTAATACCAATCTTCGCGAATGTTAAGACAAACGGGCTGCCTGTCGTGCCGATCTCATTCCACGGGAAGATGGTCACGATAACGAAGATCGCCCCCACATAGAAAATCAGGATACGCCACAGCACCTTACCCACCGCACTACGCAGCGTGACCTGCGGGTTCTTCGCTTCACCGGCTGTAATACCGATAAGCTCAACGCCCTGATAGGACGCGACAACGATACACAGCGCCGTCAGGAAGCCTTTCCAGCCACCAGCGAAGAAGCCACCGTGCCCGGTCAGGTTACCGAAGCCAATCGCGTGACCACCGTTGCCAAAGCCGAAGAAAATGACGCCGAGTCCAACCACAATCATCACGATGATGGTGGTGACTTTAATCATCGCAAACCAAAACTCGATTTCACCATAAAGGCGAACGGCTGCCAGGTTTGCCATTGCCACCAGCCCCACAGCAATCAGCGCCGGTATCCACTGGACCATATCCGGGAACCAGAACTGCACATACACCCCGATTGCGGTAATCTCCGAGATACCCACCGCCATCCACATAAACCAGTATGACCAGGCCGTCAGGTAGCCGAAGAACGGGCTCATGTAGCGGTGCGCATAGACGGCGAAAGAGCCGGTCACTGGCTCCAGGAAAAGCATTTCGCCCATCGAACGCATGATGAAGAAAACGAACAGGCCAGCAATAATATACGCCAGCAGAACGGATGGCCCGGCCCATTTGAGCGTGCTTGCAGAGCCCATAAACAGGCCCACACCAATAGTGCCGCCCAGCGCTATCAGTTCAATATGACGAGCTTCCAGCCCACGCTGTAGCTCCGGTTTTTTCTCTGCCATAGATCCTCGGTTGTGTTTGCTGTTTCCCGGCTTAATACCAGGTATTGTTTTTTAGGGGTACTAAAATACGGAGCGAATGGTTTCTTAAATTCTGCAAAATGGCAAACAATGCATTAAAAAAATAAATGCATTGCACAGTTTCGCAGCAGTTTTGCAGGGGAGTTGCAGCGCGAACAGCATATCGCGCTACATTTTGATTACATTTTCCCGGTGTAGTGCCAGGCGAGATAACGCAGCAGACGGAGCTGGCGTTTAATACGTGTTGGTTGCGACAGCAGGCGGTACAGCCACTCCAGTCCCAGGTTTTGCCATACCTTCGGCGCACGTTTTACATGGCCAGTGAAGACGTCATAGGTCCCGCCGACGCCCATATAGAGGGCATCCGGGCAAACCAGACGGCAATCACGCATCAGGATTTCCTGGCGCGGTGAGCCCATCGCCACGGTGACAATTTTCGCCCCGCTGTCGCGCACGCGGTCAAACAGCGCCTGCCGGTCCTCGGGTTTAAAATAGCCGTCCTGGCTACCCACAATATTAACATTCCACTGACGCCGCAGCTTCTGCTCGGTCTGCGCCAGGACCTCAGACTTACCGCCAATAAGAAATACGGGCGTGCCTTCTGCCCCTGCACGTGCCATCAACTGTTCCCAGAGATCGGCCCCCGCGACGCGTGAAACATTAGCACCAGGAAACTTTTTGCGGATCGAGCGTACCACGCTGATACCGTCCGCGTATTTAAACTCGGCGGCCTCGATCAGACTTCTGACTTCAGCGTTATCTTCTACCGCCAGCATCTTCTCTGCATTGATGGCGACCAGCGTACCGAATTTCATCTGGCCACCCGCAAAGAGAAAATCCAGCGCGTGTTGCATATCGCGCCAGCCAATAAGCTGCAGGCCACGCAGCGCGTAGCGCGGTGCAGAGGTTGTGTCGGTCATGACTATCCTTACTCAGACTTGCGACAGCGTTCTGCTGCCCTGTGGCTCGCGCTTATGCACAAGCCCTGCACTGTCAAACAGCCAGTACAGCAGTTTGGCCAGCAGCAGGCAGACGCCGAAAACGACCATGAAGAAAACCACGCGCGAGACGAATGAATCCAGCCCCTCGCGCGCCAGAACGATCATATTGAAAATGGCACCAAAGCAGAAACTGTGCAAAATGGCGGCCTTGTAGCGATTGGTCTCTTCGTTGCCGAGCACATAGAGCCAGTCAAACCATTTGATAATCAGCCCTACCACAACCGCGCCCGGCAGAATAAACCAGCTTCCGCCCATCACCACCAGCGAACCAATCAGCGTAGGGGAAATTGCCAGGCCTGAATGGTTGTTCAGCACTTCCCAGGTGAAGTAGTTCGCCGTATTGAGCACGGCACCCGGGCGGTCAGGCCACAGCCACGACGGGATAAACACATAGAAGTCACGCACAATGGGCGCCAACCCCTGGAAATCGATCTTGTCGTAGTTTTGCAGCAGTAAAGCGAGGTTTTCCCACGGCGAGAAGGTGTCGCGCGTGAGATACAGGAAGGTGTAAAACGCTTCGTCACCGGCCACGTTCAGTCCATAGCGCTTAAGGGCCAGCCAGAACATCCCCACAATGCCAAACACGCCCGCTGCCGCCAGCATCCACAGGGAGATCCATCCGCGAATGATGCCGATAAACAGGAAAATCGCAAAGGCGATAATAATGTTGGCGCGCGTCCCACCCACAATCATGTAGGTCAGGAAACCAAAGGCGACCGTGCTCACCAGGAAGAAGAGCCAGGCCTTACTGTCCTGGCGCAGGAAAAAGATCACCAGCATTGCCGGGATGAAGAAATAGAAGAAGCGCTTGAGCGCCACGCCCGAAACTTCCGCAGAAAAAATCTGACTGTAGGAGTGCAGCTTAAACAGCAAAAAGCCGTTATGCATGAAGAAGATCCCCACGCTGACCAGCGCGATGGTCATCAGCATTACCCACGTCAGATGGGTCTCTACCCTGTTCATGGTGAACAGCGGACGACGCGGCGCACTCGCTTTCACCGCACGCAGACGCGTTTTATAGGTGACGTAGTACACCGCATAGAAGCAGGTCGCCGACAAGAGTGCCTGGAGCAGGATTTCCGGCGGCGCGACACTCACGTCAAAACGGAAAACCAGAATACTGGTCAGCGGAAAACCGAAGAAGAAGGTCAGAAGAAACAGTAACGAGAAGAAGACGTTAAAGTTAAAACGCACGCGGCGGAACTCAAACCAGGTCAGAGTGGCGATAAATAGCGTGCTCAGAAGCCATACCACTAACAAGCCGCTGAATTGCAACTGGCTCATGCGTTGTCTCCTGAAGCGATACGCAGCGCACGGTGCCACGGCGTAAGGTAGTTCGGACTAAAGAAATCGATGGTACTTTTATCCACCAGCGCCAGTTGACGCTGAGCTTCACGTACCACCTCCACGTTCAGGGTATCCGTGGTGAACAGCACCGGAATATGTTGTTCAGCCATATCCTGCCAGAACGGATTATCGCGATTAAGCACACAGGGAACGCCTGCCTGAATCAGCAGGCACAGCGTGCCAATCCCCTGCTGGCGGGCAAAGATGAAATAGCCGAGATCGCACTGGCGAAGCAGCGCCAGATATTCATCAAATTCCAGCTTATCGCGCAGGATGTTCACATTCTCCGGGCTAAACAATCCCAGGGCCTGCTGGCGAACGTCATTGATGTAAGCATCATTGTTGGCCGGATAGCCCATCGGCACAACGACATTCACCGTGTCACCAAACTGCTGATGTACCGCCTTCAGCGCAGCAATATGCTCATTGCTGCGATCGCCAGAGTTACCCACCAGGATCGTCAGCTTACCCTCACGCGGCGTATCGTTTGCCATGTTATTCAGCGCCGGATTCATGCGTGTCGGGAAATAGAGCAACTCACCGCGAACGTTGGGGTGCTGTTTCGCAAAGTAATTGAGATCGCCACGGGTGGCGAAAACACAGCCGAACCGCCCCTGCGCTATACGCCGTAGCGGGTAAAAGAGTCGGAACTTCCAGCCGCGGGAGACTTCATAGAGATCGGCTCCCCAGATATGCCAGCTGCACTGGGAAGGTTTAATCCCGCCACTCAGAAGAGCCAGCCACAGACCGGTATTAAATTGTCCATGGAAGAAGAAGCGCTGCTCACGATCCGCTTTCGCTTTCGCGACAACTGCCTTCGCCAGGGCGGCTTTATCCGGCCAGAAGGTAAGCGTCAGCGCCGGACACATCTCGCTAAGCCCCCTGTCCTGGCCTGCAACCATAAACTCGCGTGCATCGGGATTGTCCGGGGCCAGCTCATCGTTGAAGAACCGCAAAACGGTCTGGTTATGGTGTGGGATATCCGATCCCAGTATGTGAATCAGTGCAGTCATGCGCGTTTACGCCAAAGTAAAAATACGCCGCAACAGGCAGCGAAATAAACGATATAGGTTGCCATATAGGCCTGAGCCGCCCCCAGTGCACCGTGTGCCGGGATCAGCCAGTGTGAGAACGCCGTCAGGAGCGTAAACTGGCTTATCTCTGCCAGGATATACAAACGCAGCGAGGCTTTCGCAATCACCAGATACCCGAATACGTAAGCGCCTACTTTCAGTACATCCCCCACCAGCTGCCAGGCAAACAGATCGCGCATGGCGATGAATTTCGCCGAAAAGAGCAGCCAGATGGCGACATCGCGCAATAACCACACGGTAAAACTGGCCGCCGCCACGGCGGGAAGCACAAAACGCAGCGAGCGGGTAATCTCGCGGGTAATATCCTGTCGGGAGCTCAGACGAGATAAGGTTGGCAGCAACCAGACGCTAAAGGAAGCCGTTATAAATTGGAGGTAGGCGTCAGAAATGCTGCTTACGCCCTGCCAAATTCCCACCACATCCCAGCTGTAATGCGCCGCCAGCAGGTTTCGCATCATCACGTAAGCCACTGGCAGCGTAACAGAGGTAATGAGCGCCATCAGGGTAAATTTACCCAGTTGACCCGCAAGCACCTTGTCCCACTGCGGTTTCAGGTAGCTTAAGGGGATAACGCCACGACGCATCAGCATAAACGCCGCCGGAACGACCACTAACGCAGGTACCAGCGCCAGACCCAGCAGCGCGCCTTCATACCCGCCCAGGCGGTAGCAGAAGTAATAGGCGATAACACCTATAACGCTGCCCAGGATCAGCGCAAGCGCGTTCCCGGCTGCATCACGAAATCCTTTCATCAGCGCCAGTAGCAGGTTAGCCCACGCGATCCCCATCTGAACCAGAGCGACCAGACGCACCAGCCCTTCATAATGCATGTGTCCAAACAGCCCCTGGCTAATGGGGGCCGCCGCCAGCAGAAACACCGCGGCCAGCAGAGTAGAGAAACCTAACACCATCGCCGACGATGTGCCGACGACTTTGCGCAACTGCGCTGCGTCATCCTGATGCTGTGCAACGTATTTCGTAACGCCGTTGAAGATCCCGGCGCCGGCCAATACCCCAAGGACGGTGACAAGCTGGCGGAAATTGCCCGCCAGACCCACCCCAGAAGGGCCGAATGAGACGGCCAACAGCTTGACGACCAGCAGCCCGGCGCCAATTTTGACAAGCGTGGACGCGGCGGTCCACACCGATGCTTTTGCCAGAGACATATCAGCCGAAATAGCTCAGAAGGGTATTAATCACCGTACGCTGGTTAACCGGCGCGAGGTTGTAGAACAGTGGTAAGCGAAGCAAACGCTCACTTTCTTTCGTGGTATAGCGGTCTTCACCCGCGAATGTCCCGAACGCTTCACCGGCCGGGCTGGAGTGCAGCGGAATGTAGTGGAACACCGCCATAATCTCAGCCTCTTTCAGCCAGGCAATCAGCTTGCTGCGATCGTCGTTATCGCGCAGTTTGATGTAGAACATATGGGCATTGTGGACGCAGTCTGCCGGAATGGTCGGCAGCGCAATACGCCCGGCTTTTGCCAGCGGTGCCAGCGCGTCGTAATAGGTCTGCCACAGGGACAAACGCTGCAAGTTAATGCGCTCTGCCGCCTCCAGCTGTGCCCACAGGTACGCCGCCTGCAGATCCGCCATCAGATAGCTTGAGCCAATATCGCGCCAGGTATACTTATCAACCTGGCCACGGAAGAACTGGCTGCGGTTGGTGCCTTTTTCGCGGATCACTTCCGCACGCTCAACCAGCGCGCGGTCGTTAATCAGCGTCGCGCCACCTTCACCACCTGCGGTGTAATTTTTGGTTTCGTGGAAGCTAAAGCAGCCGATGTGGCCGATGGTGCCGAGCGCGCGTCCTTTGTAGGTGGACATCACGCCCTGAGCGGCATCTTCCACAACAAACAGGTTATGCTTTTTCGCGATCGCCATAATGGTGTCCATTTCACAGGCCACGCCCGCGTAATGGACCGGAACAATCGCCCGCGTTTTATCAGTGATCGCCGCTTCAATCAGCGTTTCATCGATATTCATGGTGTCCGGACGAATATCCACAAAGACGATTTTCGCCCCGCGTAACACAAACGCGTTCGCCGTGGAGACGAAGGTGTAGCTCGGCATAATCACTTCATCACCGGGCTGAATATCGAGCAACAGCGCAGCCATTTCCAGCGACGCCGTACAGGAGGGGGTCAGCAGCACTTTAGCGCTGTGAAAACGCTGTTCCATCCACTGCTGGCAGCGACGGGTAAACCCACCATCACCGCAGAGTTTGCCGCTGCCCATAGCAGACTGCATATAGTCGAGTTCGGTTCCCACGACGGGTGGTGCGTTAAATGGAATCATCTTGTCACCTGTATAACCAGTAGGCGGTGGCGTCGATGTTGGCACCACTCGCAATATAACGTTTAAGCGCAGCGGTGTTGCCCATCTGGGTTGCCACCCGCAGCGTCGAGACCTGTTGCTGCTGCGCCCAGTGTAGCGCCGCCTGCATGAGTTTCTCGCCCACACCCCGGCCAGCTAATAAGCCGATACGCGCCTCGCGCTCGTTGAGCTTGCGAAGCGAAACAAAACCCTGGATCTGGCCGTCCGCCGCGCGGAACACCAGACAAACATGATCGAACGTCCCTTTTACCGCATTCTCAATCCACTGGGCATAGAAACGTCCGCTGTCCTCAGGTGCATACCAGGGCGCACGAAAGCGGCTGCGGGCAAACGCCTGCGCCGCCATTTCGCGCAGCACCGGGATATCCTGCTCAGCGGCAACCTCCGCGCCTGGCGCCTCATGCCGGGTTAGCGTAATGGCAAGATCGACTTCGCCTTCCACCAGCTGAAAACCGTGTTGCTGAAGCGCATCCAGCAGGTCGGCGCGGTCCGCCGGGATCTTCGCCTGTACCCGCTGCCAGACGCGAAAGTCGGCGTCAGTCAGTGCCGGTGCAGTTTCGCGCAAACGCAGAATGGCTGAAGGCAGACCAAAAAAATGGCTCTCCCACTCTAGGGACTCAAGCGTCCCGTTCAGGTTGCTCAACGCCAGACACCTTTGGTATCAACAATGTAACGCTGCTGTACGGCATCAGCGGGGGTCGCTTTAAACTCTTTATGATCCACCAGCAGCACCAGTACGTCCGCCGTGGCCAGCGCGTCATCCAGCGCGGTAAGCGTGCAGTGCCCCGCCAGTTTTGCCGGCAGTTCATGAATATTCGGCTCGACTACCAGCGTTTCGCCCGTGTGCCATTGGGCAATCATCTCAGCAATTTCCATCGCCGGGCTTTCGCGCAGATCGTCGATGTTAGGTTTGAATGCCAGGCCAAAGCAGGCAATTTTCAGTTCACTGGCCCGTTTGCCACTCTCAGCCAGACAATCTGCCACCGTGGTTTTAACCTGGTTGAGAACCCAGTGTGGCTTGCTGTCGTTAACTTCACGCGCGGTGCGGATCAGGCGTGCCTGATCGGGGTTTTGCGCCACGATAAACCATGGATCGACGGCGATACAGTGACCGCCCACGCCCGGGCCTGGCTGCAGAATATTAACGCGCGGATGACGATTCGCCAGGCTGATTAATTCCCAGACGTTAATCCCCTGATCGGCACAAATGAGCGAAAGTTCGTTGGCAAAAGCGATGTTCACATCGCGAAAGCTGTTTTCCGTCAGTTTGCACATTTCTGCGGTACGGGAGTTCGTCACCACGCATTCGCCTTCGAGGAAAATCTTGTACAGCGCGCTGGCACGAGCGGAACAAACAGGCGTCATCCCGCCAATCACGCGGTCATTTTTAATCAGTTCGACCATCACCTGCCCCGGCAGCACGCGCTCCGGACAGTAGGCGATATTGATATCGGCCTGCTCTCCCGCCTGCTGCGGGAAGCTTAAATCCGGCCGGGCTTCTGCCAGCCACTGTGCCATCTGCTCGGTTGCGCCAACCGGAGAAGTGGACTCCAGGATCACCAGCGCCCCTTTCTTGAGCACAGGTGCAATAGATTTCGCAGCGGCCTCGACGTAGACCATGTCGGGTTCATGGTCGCCTTTGAATGGCGTCGGCACAGCAATGAGATAAGCATCGGCTTCAACCGGCGTGGTACTGGCGCGCAGGAATCCCCCATCAACGGCCTCTTTGACCACGCGGTCGAGATCGGGCTCCACAATATGGATTTCGCCACGGTTAATGGTTTCCACCGCGCGCGCATTGATGTCCACGCCTACAACCTGTTTTTGACGAGAGGCAAATGCTGCCGCAGTAGGCAAGCCAATGTAGCCAAGACCAATGACAGAGATGGTAGTAAAACTCATAGCGATACCCGATTGTGTTTAAGTGCATGCAAAATACGGCCACAAGCCAGCCCATCACCGTACGGGTTATGGGCCCGGCTCATCGCCTGATACGCTTCTTCGTCGTGCAGCAGGTGTGTCACTTCATCGACGATACGCTGCTTATCCGTGCCGACCAGACGCACCGTGCCCGCTTTTACCGCCTCCGGGCGCTCGGTGGTTTCACGCATTACCAGCACCGGCTTGCCGAGTGAAGGTGCTTCTTCCTGAATACCGCCTGAATCGGTGAGGATCAGCCAGGCATGATTCATAAGCCAGACAAACGGCATGTAGTCCTGCGGCTCAATCAGAAGGACATTTTCAACATGTCCCAGAATGCGGTTGACCGGCTCGCTGACGTTAGGGTTGAGATGCACCGGATAGACAATCTGCACATCTTCGTTTTGCGCGGCGATTTCAGCCAGCGCATGACAGATTTGCTCGAAACCCCGGCCAAAGCTTTCACGACGGTGGCCGGTGACCAGAATGGTTTTTTTGCCGTTGTTCAGGAACGGGTAGCGCGCAGCGAGTTCTGCCTGAAGTTCGTTGTTAGCCAGCACACGGTCACGCACCCAAATCAGGGCATCAATAACCGTATTGCCGGTCACAAAGATTTTTTTGTCGGCAATATTTTCACGCAGCAGGTTCTGGCGCGAATTTTCGGTGGGTGCAAAGTGGTACATCGCCAGATGTCCGGTAAGCGTGCGGTTGGCTTCTTCCGGCCACGGCGAATAAAGGTTGCCGGTGCGCAGGCCCGCTTCAACGTGGCCGACAGGAATACGTTGATAAAACGCTGCCAGACTGGTTGCCACGGTGGTGGTGGTGTCGCCATGCACCAGCACGACATCAGGCTTAAAGGATTCCAGAATGGGCTTTAACTCTTGCAAGATACGGCAGGTAATCTCCGTTAATCCCTGCCCCGGCTTCATTATATTGAGGTCGTAGTCCGGGACGATGGAAAAGAGCGTTAAAACCTGATCGAGCATCTCCCGGTGTTGCGCCGTGACGCACACTTTCGCTTCAATATCAGGATCGCTGGCCAGCGCATGCACCAGAGGCGCCATCTTGATGGCCTCCGGCCTGGTGCCAAATACGGTAAGTACTTTCACATCGATTCTCTTCGATTAGGCGATGAAGGCCGTAGCCTTCATCGTAGACGGCGTTCTTAATTTGTGCGACGACGTATTAACGCCACGCCAGCGCCCGTCAGTGCGCCTACAATCCCCCACATGATCATCAGGAATGCACGACGCGGACTATCGCGTTTTACAGGTTCTTCAGGCGTTCGCAAATAACGATAGGTCTGAAAACGCGGGTCCAGCGTTGGACCAACATTCAGGGTGGTGAGCATGGCGCGGTTTTGATCGTAGTCGAGGTCAAAATCAGGGCCAACGGCCTGCAGGTTTTCCAGACGAGCCTGCAGCATTGGACGACCAAGCAGGAACATTTCAGAATCAGGCAGTTCATCCGCCGGAACGTCCGTTTCGCTGCGAGAAATATTGTGCTGTTCCGCAATTTTGAGTGCCTGTTCAATGTTATGAACACGGCGGGAGAATATGGCTTTAGCCACCTCTTCCTGACGTTTTACCTGCGCTTTCATCTGGATGGTACGGGCCGCCCAGGCGCCTTTGAGTTCTTCATTAAGATGACTTGCGGCGCGCTGGCTGGCAAAAGCGACATACTGGCGCAACAGGTTATTGGCATCCGGCGCCGTCTCTGCAATCAGTTTGACGCTGTCATTAACATTACGCAGCGCATCGCCCGGCATAAACTGAATGTTGTTAATCAGGTCATCCAGCAGCGCGGCATCGGCTTTGCTGTTGCCCACCATGCGTTGCTTGTAATAATCCGTCTGGCTCCAGAAATCACGACGCGTGTCCCAGGAGGCCAGCTGCATGACAAACTCTTTATACGCCTCATCCATAACGGAAGCCTGATCGGGCGTCGCCAGATTCGCCTTGATATCCAGGTTGCGCAGGAACTGCTGCTGGGAATAAAACCCGCCGAGCATGTTAACCGTTGGTCTGTCTGTAATTGCCGTGGCGCTCCACTCCTGCTTTGCAAAGAAAGTGTAGGCCAGCGCTAACAGTGCGAACCCCAGCGCGATCCCCGCAATCCAAAGTTTGCCTGCCCATAACACGCGAAACAAACCCCGAATATCCAGTTCATTCTCAGTTACCACTGATTTCGCTCCCGCCAACGGTTGAGTCATCATAGTCCCGGTTTTACTTAGTTAATGTTGTGTTTTTGTCATTGTTACGACGCATCCTGCGTTTCAGACGTTTAATGAATCGCGCCACTTTCCATGCGCGCTTAATGCAGTAGCCGTACAGGAAAAATGCTAGCAAGAATAATACCAACATTACCCATTCAGGAATGAAATGAGCATATTCTGCGGCAACGCCAATCGCGGCCAGAATAGCGGCGGCAAGGGTAATCAGGACAAACGCCTGACGGGAAGTAAAGCCCGCACGCATGATGAGATGATGAATATGCTGGCGATCGGGAGAGAAAGGACTCATCCCTTTACGCAGACGGCGATACATAATCGCCACCATATCCATTAACGGAATGGCGATAATCCACAGCGCGGTTACCGGGCTAATCGGGTGAGTTTTACCCTGCGTAGTTTCGAGCAAAATCCAGATAACGGTAAAACCGATTAGCGTACTGCCGGCGTCACCCATAAAGACTTTATAGCGACGCCCCAGCGCACCGAGATTAAGGAGAATATAAGGCAGGATGGCGGCAATCATGGCAAAACACCACATTGACAGGCTGTACTGACCATCAAACCAGAGAATGATGCCGATTGCGGCAAACGAAACCGATGACAATCCGCCAAGCAGACCGTCAATACCATCCACCATGTTGAAAGCGTTAATCGCTGCCCAGACAGCAAAAAGCGTCAGGAAGAAGCCAAATGGACCCAGGACTAATTCCCATGGGCCAAAGACATAGCCGAGGCTTCTCAGGTAAAGTCCGCCGACGACCATCATAATCACGCCAATCGCCGCCTGAACGGTGGCGCGGATTTTCACCGCGATATCGAATCGGTCATCCAGTGCCCCGACAAGGACCAGGACACCCGCACAGGCAAGATAGAGGGCTGCGTGTGGAATATAATAATCCGCAATGCCAAATGTGAAACAAATGCCAGCGTAAACAGAAATCCCTCCAACCAGAGGAATAAGTCCCTGATGACGTTTACGGAAATTGGGCTTATCCACCAACCCTATTCTTTTTGCCACCTTACGCGCGATGAACAAAAAACAGGTTGTGAATAAAAAAATACTGATCAGCTCAGTAACGGCGGTGAGTAGATTCACAATGGATTGCTCTCAACAAATGTTAGTCCCGGAAGTATAACCATGAAGCCTCCGCCTCAGAAGTATTAAAGGTGGCTTATTACAACTCCCTTTGTATATATTTCAATCAATTATTTCTTTGACTGTACAAACGGTCCTATTGTCGCACCGACCGGTCAAAATTGGGAGTGTGTGGTAATAGCGTATAGTCCATAAAAGAAAAACGCCACGTAAAAACGTGGCGTTCACTGGCTTTATTTGCGTTACGAGCGCTTCATCATGTCGAAGAAATCGTCGTTGGTTTTGGTCATCGCCAGTTTGTTAATGAGGAATTCCATTGCGTCGATTTCACCCATTGGGTGGATAATTTTGCGCAGGATCCACATTTTCTGCAGCTCTTCCTGAGTGGTGAGCAGCTCTTCCTTACGGGTACCGGAACGGTTGTAGTCGATAGCCGGGAAGACACGTTTTTCTGCAATCTTACGAGAGAGGTGCAGTTCCATGTTACCTGTCCCTTTAAACTCTTCGTAGATCACTTCGTCCATTTTGGAGCCAGTATCGATCAGCGCCGTCGCGATGATGGTCAGGCTACCGCCCTCTTCCACATTACGTGCAGCACCGAAGAAGCGCTTCGGACGATGCAGGGCGTTGGCATCCACACCACCGGTCAGTACTTTACCGGAAGCCGGAACCACGGTGTTGTAGGCACGCGCCAGACGGGTGATAGAGTCGAGCAGAATGATAACGTCTTTCTTGTGCTCAACCAGGCGTTTCGCCTTCTCAATAACCATTTCCGCAACCTGAACGTGACGGGATGCTGGCTCGTCAAAGGTCGACGCCACTACTTCACCTTTCACCAGACGCTGCATCTCGGTCACTTCTTCCGGACGTTCGTCAATCAGCAGTACCATCAGCACACAGTCAGGGTGGTTGTAGGCAATGCTCTGCGCGATGTTCTGCAGCAGCATGGTTTTACCCGCTTTTGGCGGTGCCACAATCAGACCACGTTGACCACGACCAATTGGCGAAGCCAGATCCAGCACGCGCGCGGTTAAGTCTTCGGTAGAACCGTTACCACGCTCCATACGCAGACGAGAGTTCGCATGCAGCGGCGTTAAGTTCTCGAAGAGGATCTTATTACGCGAGTTTTCCGGTTTGTCGTAGTTAACTTCGTTAACTTTCAACAGCGCAAAGTAGCGTTCACCCTCTTTTGGAGGACGAATCTTACCTGAAATGGTGTCACCAGTGCGGAGGTTGAAACGGCGGATTTGGCTGGGGGATACGTAGATGTCGTCAGGGCCGGCGAGGTAGGAGCTGTCTGCAGAGCGGAGGAAACCAAATCCGTCTTGCAATATCTCCAGCACACCGTCGCCAAAGATATCTTCGCCACTCTTAGCGTGCTGCTTCAGGATGGCGAAAATGATGTCCTGCTTGCGCATACGAGCCTGGTTTTCCAGTCCCATATTTTCGCCGAGAGTGATCAGCTCAGAAACCGGCGTATTCTTTAATTCGGTAAGATTCATAATGGTGTGGGTTCTTAAACTCGGGGTGATTCTCGAACTTAATGTTGTGAATGGTATGGCAGGGTCATCCATGCCTGTTTAGCGGCCATCAACTCATGTCTGTTCGCTGTCTGGTCACAGGGAAAGAACGCAGATCTGAAACGACAAGACGGATTGAGTGACAAGCCCGGAATCTAGCCACTTCACGCACTGTTTATGTTAACAACGGGAAGTTTCGGGTAAAACAAGATTCAAACAACAAGATATGTTTAAAACGAAGTCATAGCTAACTTAGCACGACTTAAGCCGGGCGTCCAGAGTTGCACATCATTTTGGCCTCTGGACGCGCAGCGGAGAAACCTTACGCCAGGTTAGCGTCGAGGAACTCTTTCAGTTGACCTTTGGACAGTGCGCCCACTTTGGTCGCCGCCACTTCGCCGTTTTTAAACAGCAGCAGGGTCGGGATGCCACGGATGCCGTATTTTGGCGCGGTACCCGGGTTCTGGTCGATGTTCAGCTTGGCAACGGTCAGTTTGCCCTGATATTCGTCAGCGATCTCATCCAGAATCGGGGCGATCATTTTGCAAGGACCACACCATTCAGCCCAGAAATCGACGAGGGTCAGCCCGTCAGCCTTAAGTACGTCCGTGTCAAAACTGTCGTCAGTCAGGTGAATAATTTTATCGCTCATATATAACTCCACAGGAATAAGCCTGGTGCGTTGGTTTCGCCTTCATCAACGACGTGTTGATGTCGCATTAACCAACTAAAGGTTGACTTTATTTCACCGGATACGCTTTCGTAAAGCAATAGTAAGCTGATATTCTACCACACTATGAGCAAAACACATTTAACAGAACAGAAGTTTTCCGACTTCGCCCTGCACCCAAAAGTGATTGAAGCCCTTGAAAATAAAGGGTTTCATAACTGCACGCCCATTCAGGCTCTCGCCCTGCCGCTGACGCTGGCCGGTCGTGACGTAGCAGGGCAGGCGCAAACCGGTACTGGCAAAACGATGGCGTTTTTAACGTCAACGTTTCACTATTTACTTTCTCATCCAGCGATTGCAGACCGCAAAGTTAACCAGCCGCGCGCGCTTATCATGGCTCCGACGCGAGAACTGGCGGTACAGATCCACGCAGACGCTGAACCTCTGACGCAGGCGACCGGCCTGAAGATTGGCCTGGCTTACGGCGGCGATGGCTACGATAAGCAGCTGAAAGTGCTGGAAAGCGGCGTGGATATCCTGATCGGTACCACTGGCCGTCTTATCGATTATGCAAAACAGAATCACATTAACCTCGGCGCAATCCAGGTTGTGGTGCTGGATGAAGCCGACCGCATGTACGATCTGGGCTTTATCAAAGACATCCGCTGGCTGTTCCGTCGCATGCCCCCAGCGAACCAGCGTCTGAACATGCTGTTCTCCGCTACCCTTTCTTATCGCGTACGCGAGCTGGCGTTCGAGCAGATGAACAACGCCGAATATGTGGAAGTGGAGCCGGAGCAGAAAACAGGTCACCGCATTAAAGAAGAGCTCTTCTATCCTTCCAATGAAGAGAAAATGCGCCTGCTGCAAACGCTGATCGAAGAAGAGTGGCCAGATCGCGCCATTATCTTCGCGAACACCAAACACCGCTGTGAAGATATTTGGGGCCATCTGGCTGCGGATGGTCACCGTGTGGGTCTGCTGACCGGCGATGTGGCACAGAAAAAACGCCTGCGTATTCTCGACGAATTTACCCGTGGCGATCTCGATATTCTGGTCGCAACCGACGTGGCCGCGCGTGGTCTGCATATACCCGCCGTCACGCACGTCTTCAACTATGACCTGCCGGATGACTGCGAAGACTACGTACACCGCATTGGTCGTACCGGTCGTGCAGGCGCAAGCGGTCACTCCATTAGCCTTGCGTGTGAAGAATATGCGCTGAATCTCCCGGCGATTGAGGCCTACATTGGTCACTCTATTCCACAGAGTAAATACAATCCGGATGCGCTGTTAAGCGAACTGCCGCCGCCTAAGCGCCTTACCCGCGCCCGCTCCGGCAATGGCCCGCGTCGTTCTGGCGCACCGCGTAATCGTCGTCGTTCAGGTTAAGAAAATATGCTCAGCTCCACCTCGCTTTATGCGGCAATTGATCTCGGTTCGAATAGTTTTCATATGCTGGTTGTGCGCGAGGTGGCGGGAAGCATACAAACGCTGACGCGCATTAAGCGCAAGGTCCGCCTCGCGGCGGGCCTGAGCAGCGATAATTATCTCTCTCCCGAAGCCATGGAACGTGGCTGGCAGTGTCTGCGTCTCTTTGCCGAACGCCTGCAGGATATCCCCCATTCGCAAATTACCGTTGTCGCCACCGCGACGCTACGCCTGGCAGTAAACGCCGTGGATTTTATTGCCAAAGCGCAGGAAATTCTCGGGTGCCCGGTTCAGGTTATCAGCGGTGAAGAAGAAGCACGTCTGATCTATCAGGGTGTTGCGCACACGACGGGCGGCGACGATCGCCGTCTGGTCGTCGATATCGGGGGTGCCAGCACCGAGCTCGTCACCGGCACGGGCGCGCAGGCGACTTCGCTGTTCAGCCTGTCGATGGGCTGTGTGACCTGGCTTGAGCGCTACTTTGCCGATCGAAATCTGGGTAAAGAAAACTTCGACGAAGCGGAAAATGCCGCCCGCGAGGTGTTACGTCCGGTGATGGACGAACTGCGCTATCACGGCTGGAAAGTCTGCGTGGGTGCGTCAGGTACCGTGCAGGCGTTGCAGGAAATCATGATGGCCCAGGGGATGGACGAGCGGATCACGCTTACCAAGCTCCAGCAGTTAAAACAGCGCGCGATTCAATGTGGTCGCCTGGAAGAGCTGGAAATAGAAGGCCTGACGCTGGAACGCGCGCTGGTCTTCCCGAGCGGCCTGGCCATTTTGATCGCCATTTTTACCGAGCTGAACATCCAGTGTATGACGCTGGCCGGTGGTGCGCTGCGTGAAGGGCTGGTCTACGGAATGCTGCATCTTTCGGTTGATCAGGACATCCGCACCCGAACCCTGCGTAACGTACAGCGTCGCTTTATTGTCGATACCGATCAAGCGCAACGGGTAGGTCAGCTGGCATCACTGTTTGCCGATCAGGTAAAAAATAGCTGGGATATTGACCCGTTGAGCCGCGATCTGCTGCTAAGTGCCTGCGCGCTGCATGAAATTGGGCTGAGCGTCGAGTATAAGCAGGCGCCGCTGCACGCAGCCTGGCTGGTGCGTAATCTCGATCTGCCGGGCTACACGCCGGCACAAAAGAAACTGCTGGCAACGTTACTGCTGAACCAAACCAACGCCGTTGACCTCTCCTCGTTACATCAGCAAAACGCCGTGCCGCCGCGCGTGGCCGAGCATCTGTGCCGCCTGCTGCGTCTGGCAATTCTGTTTGCCAGCCGACGTCGCGATGATTTGCTGCCCAATATTCATCTGGTGGCGGATGACGAAAGACTGTCTCTGACGCTGCCGGAAAACTGGATTGATAATCACCCGCTTGGGGCAGAGATGATTGAGCAGGAGTGCCAGTGGCAGAGCTATGTCCACTGGGCGCTTGAAGTGAAGTAACACGCTGTGCATTGCCGGGCGGCGGCTTCGCCTGACCCGGCCTGCAAATTCTTATCCCTTCTCTTTGGCTTTAGCCAGCATGGCGCGAATGTTGGCGACGTTAGCCTGACCTTTGTGCATTCGTTCTTCAGCGGTAATCACCTTGCGCTCCTGCTCCCAGATCAGGTCATCCTGCGGCAACTCCAGCAGGAAACGGCTCGGCTCAGGGCGAACCAGCTCGCCATACTGACGGCGCTCTTTACACAGCGTGAACGTTAGTTCTTTCTGTGCGCGGGTAATGCCCACGTAGGCCAGACGACGCTCTTCATCGACGTTATCTTCATCAATGCTGCTCTGGTGCGGCAGTAAGCCCTCTTCCATGCCGACCAGGTAAACATACGGAAACTCCAGCCCTTTAGACGCATGCAGCGTCATCAGCTGAACCTGATCGGCTTCCTCTTCGCTCTCACCGCGCTCCATCATGTCGCGTAGCGTAAAGCGGGTAACGACCTGGGTCAGGGTCATCGGCTCGTCGATTTCTGAGCCTTCCAGCATTTCCGTCATCCAGCTGAATAGCTGGTTAACGTTTTTCATGCGCATCTCTGCCGCCTTCGGGCTGGCAGAGGTTTCATACAGCCAGGACTCGTAGTCGATGCCGTGGATCAGATCGCGAACGGCGGCAACCGGTTCGCGCTCCGCCAGACGCTGGACTTCGCCAAGCCAGTGGGTAAAGCGGGTTAAGGAATCATAACCGCGCCCGGTTAACGTCTGGCTCAGCCCCATATCGAAGCTGGCGGTGAACAGGCTTTTGTTGCGCGTCATCGCCCATTCACCGAGCTTTTGCAGCGTCGCCGGGCCGATTTCACGTTTCGGCGTGTTCACGATACGCAGAAAGGCGCTGTCGTCATCCGGGTTGGTGAGCACACGCAGATAGGCCAGCAGATCTTTGATTTCAGGGCGCGAGAAGAAGGAGGTTCCGCCGGAAATTTTGTACGGGATGCGGTTCTGCATCAGCATCTTTTCAAAGACGCGCGACTGGTGGTTGCCGCGATAGAGGATCGCGTAATCTTTATATTCCGTTTTATTGACGAAGTGGTGCGCAATTAGCTCGCCCGTCACGCGCTCCGCTTCATGCTCTTCATTATTAGCACTGAGTACTTTGAGCTCCGTGCCATAGCCAAGTTCCGAGAAAAGGCGTTTTTCGAAGACGTGCGGGTTATTGGCAATCAGGATATTTGCCGCTTTCAGGATGCGCCCGGATGAGCGGTAGTTCTGTTCCAGCTTGATCACCTGCAGCGCCGGAAAATCTTTGCTCAGCAGCACCAGGTTTTGTGGGCGCGCACCGCGCCAGGAGTAGATAGACTGGTCATCATCGCCTACCACGGTGAAACGCGCGCGCTGTCCCACCAGCAGCTTCACCAGCTCATACTGGCTGGTGTTGGTGTCCTGGTATTCATCCACCAGCAGATAGCGGATTTTGTTCTGCCAGCGTTCACGCACCTCTTCATTACGCTGCAACAGCAGCGTGGGCAGTAGGATCAGATCGTCAAAATCCAGCACGTTACACGCTTTCATATGTGCATCGTACAGACCGTAGCAGTGAGCGAAGATCCGATCCCGCTCACCTTTGGCGCTTGCCGCCGCCTGAGCGGGGGTCATCAGATCGTTTTTCCAGTTGGAGATCGTCGAGATCAGCTGCTGCAACAGCACTTTGTCATCTTCGATCAGCCCCTCGGTAAGCTCTTTAAGCAATGCCACCTGATCGGTGTCGTCGAAGAGCGAGAAGTTAGACTTCATCCCCAGCGCCGCGTATTCACGTTTGATGATATCCAGCCCCAGCGTGTGGAACGTGGAGATCATCAGGCCTCGCGCCTCTTTACGCCCCAGCGTCTGGCCGACACGCTCTTTCATTTCGCGCGCCGCTTTGTTGGTAAAGGTCACCGCAGCGATATGCCGGGCCTGATAGCCGCAGCCGCGGATCAGGTGGGCGATTTTGTTCGTGATCACACGCGTTTTGCCGGAGCCAGCCCCCGCCAGCACCAGACACGGTCCGGTGACAAATTCGACAGCTTGTTGTTGTCCGGGGTTTAAACGCATAAATGATCACTCAATGAAAGTCAGGAGGGGAGAATAACAGCGTGGTAGTATAGCGAGCCTAATCCATACCACTCAAGGCACGATCATGGCAAAAACAGCAGCAGCACTGCATATCCTTGTTAAAGAAGAGAAACTGGCTCTGGATCTTCTGGAGCAGCTCAAAAACGGCGCCGACTTCGGCAAGCTGGCGAAGAAGCACTCCATTTGCCCGTCAGGCAAACGCGGCGGTGACTTAGGTGAATTCCGTCAGGGTCAGATGGTTCCGGCGTTCGACAAAGTGGTCTTCTCCTGCCCGGTACTGGAGCCGACTGGCCCACTGCATACGCAGTTCGGCTATCACGTGATCAAGGTCCTCTATCGCAAATAAAAAGCCGGGTGGCGGCTGCGCCTTACCCGGCCTACGTCTTAGCGTTTTGTAGGTCGGGTAAGCGAAGCGTCACCCGACAAGGTTGTTAACCCGCTACCGCGATACGTTTCATATCGGTCATGTAGCCACGCAGTTTGTGACCTACTTTCTCGATCTGGTGGCTGCGAATCGCTTCGTTCACATCGCGCAGTTGCGCGTTGTCTACCGCACCTTCCGCAATGGCTTTGCCCAGATCGCCCGGTTGCAGGGTGGTCATGAACTCTTTCAGCAGCGGTACGCATGCATAAGAGAACAGGTAGTTGCCGTACTCAGCGGTATCGGAGATAACCACGTTCATTTCGTACAGACGCTTACGGGCGATGGTGTTCGCGATCAGCGGCAGCTCGTGCAGTGATTCGTAGTACGCAGACTCTTCGATGATGCCGGAATCCACCATGGTTTCGAACGCCAGCTCAACACCTGCTTTCACCATCGCGATCATCAGTACGCCTTTGTCGAAGTACTCTTGCTCGCCGATTTTACCTTCATACTGTGGCGCAGTTTCGAACGCGGTCTTACCGGTCTCTTCACGCCAGGTCAGCAGTTTCTTATCATCATTCGCCCAGTCAGCCATCATGCCGGAAGAGAACTCGCCGGAGATGATGTCGTCCATATGTTTCTGGAACAGCGGCGCCATAATGGTTTTCAGTTGTTCGGACAGCGCGAAAGCACGCAGTTTCGCCGGGTTGGACAGACGATCCATCATCAGCGTGATACCGCCCTGCTTCAGCGCTTCGGTGATGGTTTCCCAGCCGAACTGAATCAGTTTTTCTGCGTATGCCGGGTCGGTACCCTCTTCCACCAGCTTATCGAAGCACAGCAGTGAACCGGCCTGCAGCATGCCGCACAGAATGGTCTGCTCGCCCATCAGGTCAGATTTCACTTCAGCCACGAAGGAAGATTCCAGAACGCCCGCACGGTGGCCACCGGTAGCCGCTGCCCATGCTTTAGCGATCGCCATCCCTTCGCCTTTCGGATCGTTTTCCGGGTGAACCGCGATCAGCGTCGGCACGCCGAAGCCACGCTTGTACTCTTCACGGACTTCTGTACCCGGACACTTCGGAGCCACCATCACTACGGTGATGTCTTTACGGATCTGCTCGCCCACTTCAACGATGTTGAAGCCGTGAGAGTAACCCAGCGCCGCGCCGTCTTTCATCAGCGGCTGAACGGAGCGCACAACATCAGAGTGCTGTTTGTCTGGCGTCAGGTTAACAACCAGATCCGCCTGCGGGATCAGCTCTTCGTAGGTACCCACTTTGAAGCCGTTTTCGGTCGCTTTACGCCAGGAAGCGCGTTTTTCAGCAATTGCTTCTTTGCGCAGGGCGTAAGAGATATCCAGCCCGGAGTCACGCATGTTCAGGCCCTGGTTCAAACCCTGCGCGCCACAGCCGACGATGACCACTTTTTTACCCTGAAGGTAGCTCGCGCCATCAGCAAATTCATCGCGCGCCATGAAGCGGCATTTGCCCAGCTGCGCCAGCTGCTGGCGCAAGTTCAGTGTATTAAAGTAGTTAGCCATGGGTGATACCTCGTGATGTTGTGTGTCTTATTGTTCGGTTCGCGTTTCAGCGAGAATGTACCCACATTACAACAGGAAATTTATTGCGGAAATTGATATATTCACAACGTCACGTTGCAATATCTGCAATGTAAAAAGGGGGAGTGGAATCCGTGGATTTACGCGATCTGAAAATGTTCCTGCATCTGGCGGAAAGCCGCCATTTTGGCCGTAGCGCCCGGGCCATGCACGTCAGCCCGTCCACGCTTTCGCGCCAGATCCAGCGCCTTGAAGAGGACCTCGGCCAGCCGCTGTTTGTGCGGGATAATCGCACCGTTACACTCACGGAAGCGGGCGAAGAGCTGCGGGTCTTTGCTCAGCAGACGTTGCTGCAGTATCAGCAGCTACGACACGCCATCGATCAGAAAGGGCCGTCTTTATCCGGCGAGCTACATATTTTCTGTTCCGTAACGGCCGCCTATAGCCATCTTCCCCCTATCCTTGACCGCTTCCGCGCGGAGCATCCCTCGGTTGAAATTAAGCTCACCACCGGCGATGCCGCCGATGCCATGGAAAAAGTCGTCACAGGCGAAGCCGATCTGGCCATTGCCGGGAAGCCCGAAACCCTGCCGGGCGCGGTGGCGTTCTCCATGCTGGAGAATCTGGCGGTGGTGCTGATCGCCCCGGCGCTACCCTGCCCGGTGCGTAATCAGGTGTCGGTGGAAAAGCCGGACTGGTCATCGGTGCCGTTTATCATGGCCGATCAGGGTCCGGTGCGACGCCGTATCGAACTCTGGTTCCGTCGTCAGAAAATCAGTAATCCGTCGATTTACGCGACGGTGGGTGGACACGAGGCGATGGTCTCGATGGTGGCGCTTGGCTGCGGCGTGGCGCTGCTGCCGGAAGTGGTGCTGGAAAACAGCCCGGAACCGGTGCGCAATCGCGTGATGATTCTGGAGCGCAGCGACGAGAAGACGCCGTTTGAGCTTGGCGTGTGTGCACAAAAAAAGCGGCTGCATGAGCCGCTTATTGATGCGTTCTGGAAGATATTGCCGAACCATTAAAGTCGGGTGGCGCTACGCTTACCCGACCTATACGCAGACCTCCCCTTAGCCCGCGAGGAAGAAGCGGAACGCCGGGTTGTGGGTTTCATCATGGCACTCATAGCCCAGCTCATTCAGACGCGTTTCGAAATCCGGCTCGTGCTCGGCCAGTTCAAACGCGGCCAGCACGCGGCCATAGTCGGTGCCGTGGCTGCGGTAGTGGAACAGGGAGATGTTCCAGTGCGTGCCCAGCGTATGCAGGAACTTCAGCAACGCGCCCGGGGATTCCGGGAACTCAAAGCTGTAGAGACGTTCCTTAAGCGGCTTAGACGGACGACCGCCGACCATATAACGTACGTGCAGCTTCGCCATCTCATCGTCAGAGAGATCGACCACGCTGTAGCCGCCTTCGTGCAGCAGGTTGAGGATCTCTTTGCGCTCTTCCAGACCGCGGCTTAAACGCACG
The DNA here is from genome assembly GCF_050031595.1 of Enterobacter cloacae complex sp. 309I3. Taxonomy (NCBI): domain Bacteria; kingdom Pseudomonadati; phylum Pseudomonadota; class Gammaproteobacteria; order Enterobacterales; family Enterobacteriaceae; genus Enterobacter; species Enterobacter cloacae complex sp. 309I3. The sequence continues at coordinate 4,772,170 of NZ_JBLGWI010000001.1, forward strand.
CCGACAAAAATACAGGCGTCTTTCGCATCGGCAAAACGGTAGTTGAACTCCGTTACCGAACGGCCGCCAAGCAGCTGACAGAACTTCAGGAAGCTGCCCTTCTCTTCCGGAATGGTCACCGCCAGCAGGGCCTCACGCTGCTCACCCAGCTCGCAGCGTTCAGAAACGTAACGCAGACCGTGGAAGTTGACGTTAGCACCCGAGAGCACGTGCGCCAGGCGCTCGCCGCGAATGTTGTGCTGGGCAATGTATTTTTTCATTCCAGCCAATGCCAGCGCACCGGACGGTTCCGCCACCGCACGCACATCCTCGAAGAGATCTTTCATCGCCGCACAGATCGCATCGCTGTCGACGGTGACGATGTCGTCAAGATACTCCTGGCACAGACGGAAGGTTTCGTCGCCAATACGTTTCACCGCCACGCCTTCGGCAAATAGCCCAACGCGCGGAAGATCGACCGGATGACCCGCATCCAGCGCGGCCTTCAGGCAGGCTGAATCTTCCGCTTCCACGGCAATCACTTTGATCTGCGGCATCAGCTGTTTGATCAGCACCGCCACGCCTGCGGCTAAGCCACCGCCGCCCACCGGAACAAAAACGCGGTCAAGATGGGCATCCTGCTGCAGCAGTTCCAGCGCCAGGGTACCTTGTCCTGCAATCACCATCGGATGGTCGAACGGCGGTACCCAGGTAAAGCCCTGCTGCTGCGCCAGCTCGATCGCTTTGGCTTTTGCTTCGTCAAAGTTAGCGCCGTGGAGCAGCACTTCGCCGCCGAAGCCACGCACCGCATCCACTTTGATATCCGCCGTGGCAACCGGCATCACGATCAGCGCTTTCAACCCCAAACGGGCAGACGAGAACGCCACACCCTGCGCGTGGTTGCCCGCCGACGCGGTAATCACGCCGCGTGCTTTTTGCTCGTCGGTCAACCCGGCCATCATCGCGTAGGCCCCGCGCAGCTTGAAGCTGTGCACCGGCTGACGATCTTCGCGCTTCACCAGAATCACGTTGTCGAGGCGCGAAGAGAGTTTTTCCATTTTCTGCAGCGGGGTGACCTGCACCGCTTCATAGACCGGCGCGCGTAGCACTGCCCGGAGATATTCCGCCCCCTCAGGGGCGGCGGATAAGGGTTGTGACTCGGCCATCATTAGCCCCCAAGTTTCGATTTATCGCGTACCGCGCCTTTGTCTGCACTGGTCGCAAGGCTCGCGTAAGCGCGCAGGGCGAAGGAGACTTCACGCTGGCGGTCCTTTGGCGTCCAGGCTTTATCGCCGCGCGCTTCCTGTGCTTCACGACGAGCCGCGATCTCCTGATCGCTCAGCTTGAGCTGGATCCCGCGATTCGGAATGTCGATTTCAATCAGGTCACCGTCTTCGATGATCGCAATGTTGCCGCCACTCGCTGCTTCCGGTGATACGTGGCCGATGGAGAGACCGGACGTACCGCCCGAGAAACGTCCGTCGGTGATCAACGCACAGGCTTTACCAAGGCCCATCGATTTCAGGAAGGTGGTTGGGTAGAGCATCTCCTGCATGCCTGGACCGCCTTTCGGCCCTTCGTAACGGATGACTACCACGTCGCCTTCCACAACTTTGCCGCCCAGGATGGCGTCTACCGCCTCGTCCTGGCTTTCGTACACTTTGGCCGGGCCGGTGAATTTGAGGATGCTGTCATCCACGCCCGCGGTTTTTACGATACAGCCGTTTTCCGCAAAGTTGCCGTACAGCACGGCCAGACCGCCGTCTTTACTGTAGGCGTGCTCCAGCGAACGGATGCAGCCTTCGGCGCGGTCATCATCCAGGGTGTCCCAGCGACAATCCTGAGAGAAGGCCTGCGTGGTACGAATACCGGCCGGACCCGCGCGGAACATGTTTTTCACCGCCTCATCCTGAGTCAGCATCACGTCATATTTATCCAGCGTCTGCGGCAACGTCAGACCGAGAACGTTCTTCACATCGCGGTTCAGCAGCCCGGCGCGATCCAGCTCGCCAAGAATACCGATGACGCCACCCGCACGGTGTACGTCTTCCATGTGGTATTTCTGGGTGCTTGGCGCGACTTTACACAGTTGCGGCACTTTGCGGGACAGCTTATCGATATCGCTCATGGTGAAGTCGATTTCCGCTTCCTGCGCCGCAGCCAGCAGGTGCAAAACGGTGTTAGTAGAACCGCCCATGGCGATATCCAGCGTCATGGCATTTTCGAACGCCGCCTTGCTGGCGATGTTACGCGGCAGCGCGCTGGCATCGTCCTGCTCGTAGTAACGTTTGGTCAGTTCAACAATGCGCTTACCGGCGTTGAGGAACAGCGCTTTACGGTCAGCGTGCGTCGCCAGAAGCGAACCGTTACCCGGCTGAGAGAGGCCCAGTGCTTCGGTCAGACAGTTCATGGAGTTGGCGGTGAACATCCCGGAACAGGAGCCGCAGGTTGGGCACGCGGAGCGTTCCACCTGGTTGCTCTGCTCGTCAGACACTTTTGGATCCGCGCCCTGGATCATCGCATCGACCAGGTCGAGCTTGATGATTTTGTCAGAAAGCTTGGTCTTGCCCGCTTCCATAGGACCACCGGAGACGAAAATTACCGGAATGTTCAGACGCAGGGAAGCCATCAGCATCCCCGGGGTGATTTTGTCGCAGTTGGAGATACAGACCATGGCATCCGCACAGTGAGCGTTAACCATGTATTCCACCGAGTCGGCAATCAGCTCGCGCGACGGCAGTGAATAGAGCATGCCCCCGTGCCCCATCGCGATACCGTCATCCACCGCAATGGTGTTGAATTCTTTCGCCACACCGCCCGCAGCTTCAATTTGCTCAGCAACCAGTTTGCCGAGATCGCGCAGGTGCACATGGCCCGGCACAAACTGGGTGAAGGAGTTCACCACGGCGATGATAGGTTTACCGAAATCAGCGTCGGTCATCCCGGTGGCGCGCCACAGTGCGCGGGCACCCGCCATGTTACGGCCGTGGGTGGTGGTGGCGGAACGATACTTAGGCATGCTTTATTTACTCCCGTCTGACTATTAAATGGGACGGTGCGTGCCGTCCCATATTTATGCTTATTGATTAACCTGATCCAACCAGCCGTATTTATCTTCTGTTTCGCCGGTGAAGAGGCCGAAGAAGGCTTGCTGAATACGTTTGGTAACCGGGCCACAGCGGCCTGCGCCCACCTGAATACCGTCTACACTGCGAACCGGCGTGATCTCAGCCGCCGTACCGGACATAAAGACTTCATCGGCCAGATACAGGGATTCGCGGGACAGAACCTGTTCACGCACTTCGATACCCAGATCTTTCGCCAGCTTAATGATGGCGTCACGGGTAATACCCGGCAGGGCTGAAGAGGTAAACGGCGGGGTGAACAGGATACCGTCTTTCACTTCAAACAGGTTTTCACCTGCGCCTTCAGAGATATAACCGTTCACATCCAGCGCGATGCCTTCCTGATAGCCGTGGCGGCGCGCTTCGCTGCCGACCAGCAGTGAGGAGAGGTAGTTACCGCCCGCCTTGGCCGCAGTTGGGATGGTATTAGGCGCCACGCGGTTCCAGGACGAGACCATTGCGTCGATCCCTTGCTCCAGCGCTTCTGCACCCAGGTACGCCCCCCACGGGAACGCAGCAATGATCACGTCTGTGGTGTAACCGGCTGGCGGGTTTACGCCCATGCCCACGTCACCCACGAAGACCAGCGGACGAATATAGGCGCTGGTCAGGTTGTTCTTACGAATCACCTCGCGGCAGGCTTCCATCAGCTCATCAACGCTCTGAGAAACCGGGAAACGATAAATTTTGGCTGAGTCATGCAGACGCTGCATATGTTCACGATGACGGAACACCACTGGCCCTTTGTGAGAGTCGTAGCAACGGATGCCTTCAAACACAGACGTACCGTAGTGCAGCGCATGGGACATCACGTGGACCTTCGCATCCTCCCAACGAACCATCTCACCATTGAACCAAATGTAATCAGCTTTTTTTGTCGTCATTTTCTCTTCCTGTCACGCTCAGGCGCGGATTTGTTGTGATGTGGTTGTGCTCTGGCAGATGGCAACATGGGCAACATCCACCAGCTTTGATAATTGACTAAACAGTAAGTCGACCGGGCGCGGGCTGGCAACGGTTAATTCGATACTGATGTTTTGGGCGTCAGTGGCCGTCTCCATATTCATAGAGCAAATCTGAAAGCCACGATGACGGACTACGCGCAAAACGCGTTCTAATGTCTCTGGATTGAAGCGAGCCTGAACGGCGACCTGATGTTGCATCATGATAATTTCTCCAGCATTTGTGAGTTACTGGCACCTGGCGGTACCAACGGCCAGACGTTCTCAAGCTCGTCGATTGAGACATGAAGCAGGTAAGGCCCTTCGCTTGACAGCATGGTGTCGAGTGCCGCTTCAACCTGGTCTTTACGGGTGATGTGCTGTCCAGGAATGCCAAAGGCGCTGGCCAGAGTGAGGAAATCGGGGTTATCAGTCAGGGTGGTTTCGCTGTAGCGCTCCTCGAAGAACAGCTGCTGCCACTGGCGCACCATCCCTAAACGCTGGTTATCGAGCAACACGATCTTCAGCGGCAATTGTTTACGCTTAACGGTGCCCAACTCCTGAACGTTCATCATGAAGGAGCCGTCACCGGAGATACAAATGACCGTATCGTTTGGACGCGCAACCTGAGCACCCACCGCGGCAGGCAGGCCGAAGCCCATCGTGCCTAATCCGCTGGAGGTGATGAAGTTTTCCGGGCGGGTGTAGGTCATGTGCTGCGCAGACCACATCTGGTGCTGGCCGACATCGGTCGTCACTACGCTGTCTGCCGGTTTACGATCAGACAACTGCTTCAACAACAGCGGCGCATAGATGGCCTCACCCGGATGGTCGTAACGCCAGGCGTGCTCGGCACGCATTTCAGCCGTGTGCTGGCGCCACTCGCCGATATTCAAAGGCTGCTGTAACGCCGGCAGCAACGTGTTGAGATCGCCCTGCAGCGCAACATGCGCCTGACGCAGTTTGTTCATTTCCGCCGGGTCGATATCCATATGGATAACTTTGGCGTTTGGCGCGAAGGTATTCAGCTTGCCGGTCACGCGATCGTCAAAACGGGCACCGACGGCAATCAGCAAATCACACTCCTGCACCGCCAGGTTTGCCGCTTTGGTGCCGTGCATCCCCAGCATGCCCAGGTAGTATGGGTAGTCAGCATCCACTGCGCCCAACCCTTTCAGCGTGCAGGTGACAGGCATTTGCGTTACCGCGATAAATTCGCGCAGGGCCGGAACTGCCTGTGCCATGCCAACGCCGCCGCCGACGTACAACATCGGCTGGGCTGCCTGCGCCAGCATCCGACGCGCCTCTTCGACTTCCGCATGTGGGAACGCGTCGTCACTTTCAACGGTGGAGAAGTGCGGTTCCAGCTCGCCGAGTGCGACCTGAATATCTTTCGGGATATCCACCAGAACCGGGCCAGGACGGCCAGAGCTGGCAATACGGAACGCTTCCGCCATCACGCCTGGCAGTTCTTCGAGGGACTGCACGAGGAAGCTGTGTTTGGTGCAGGCCAGCGACAAGCCGAGCACATCGACTTCCTGGAAGGCATCGGTACCGATGAAGGGTGAGGCCACCTGGCCGGTGATCGCCACCACGGGAACGGAATCGAGCAGCGCGTCAGCCAGACCGGTGATCAGGTTTGTGGCGCCCGGTCCAGACGTTGCCATGCAGACGCCCGTTTTACCGGTGGCACGTGCATAGCCAATGGCCGCCATGGCTGCGCCCTGCTCGTGTCGGCACAAGAGGTGTTCCACGCCGCCGTCATACAGTGCATCGTAAATCGGCATAATTGCGCCTCCCGGATAACCAAAGACGGTTTCGACTCCCTGTGCGCGCAACGCATGTACTACCCACTGTGCCCCATTCATAGTTAGTTCCCCGTCATAAATCGGGAGAAACAGAATTTTGTGCTATTTATCATTCTCTGCTCCTCGTTTAAGTTTTTTAGTCATAAAAAAACCCCCGGACCTTTCGGTGCGGGGGTCTTAGTTCGTTAAGGCTTGATTTCTAAGCCTTTCCTCGTCCAAGTGCAGCCCCGCACGGTGGGATAATAATCACCACCACGCTAATCACGACCAGGCTAATCACTAGTAGAAGGGCTGTCATTTTCAGTTCTTTGTGCATCTTGTTCGAAGGAATGCCTAAAGAGTTATCACAGTTATCAAACCAAACACAAGATTTATTTATGACGGATTTGATTAGCAGGCAAATCATATTCCTGAAAAGCTTTGTTTTATATAAGGAAATTAGAGAGTGAATATTTTTCATTTTTTTGGCGTGTTTTAGCGCTCTGCAACGTTCCGTCCTTCTCTTTGCGAGATAGCTTCCGAATGAGTGAAATAGTTACACTATGTCGCTAAAAAGCAGGAATGAGCGTCGTAAATCAGCCAACTGACGCTCAACAGGCAAAATCAATACTGACATAGTGACTCACTGAGGAGGTGCTTATGTCACTGTCAGTTGTTTACACGCGCGCGGCTATCGGAGTAAAGGCACCGCTTATTTCTGTGGAGGTTCATCTGAGTAATGGGCTCCCTGGGCTAACGCTTGTCGGCTTGCCAGAAACCACGGTCAAAGAAGCCAGAGATCGGGTTCGCAGCGCAATTATCAATAGCGGTTATACCTTCCCCGCAAAGAAGATTACGATCAATCTTGCCCCCGCGGATCTGCCCAAGGAGGGCGGACGATACGATTTACCTATCGCTATTGCGCTTCTCGCAGCCTCTGAGCAGCTCAACACAGCGAGGCTAGGCTCGTACGAGTTCATTGGCGAACTGGCGCTTACAGGCGCGTTAAGAGGCGTTCCTGGCGCCATCTCTGGTGCGCTGGAAGCCATTCATGCTGGTCGACAAATTATTGTAGCCAATGAAAATGCCTCAGAAGTGAGCCTGATTGCCGAGAAAGGGTGCCTGGTCGCGGGGCATTTGCAGGAAGTCTGCGCGCACCTTGAAGGCCGACATACGCTCTCCGAGCCAGAGGAAACCGGAGATATCCTGCCTGAAAGCCCGGACGACCTCAGCGATATTATCGGGCAGGAGCAGGGGAAGCGGGCACTGGAGATCACCGCAGCCGGAGGACATAACCTGTTGCTGATTGGCCCGCCGGGAACAGGGAAAACCATGCTGGCGAGCAGGCTGAATGGGTTATTGCCACCACTCAATAATCATGAGGCACTTGAAAGCGCAGCGATATTTAGCCTGGTGAGCTCTGCATCATTGCAAAAACAGTGGCGACGACGCCCTTTTCGCTCTCCCCATCACAGTGCCTCCCTGACGGCCATGGTCGGAGGGGGCTCCATTCCGGGGCCGGGAGAGATCTCGCTGGCACACAATGGCATCCTGTTCCTTGATGAACTGCCTGAGTTTGAACGCCGCGTACTGGATGCCCTGCGGGAACCTATCGAATCTGGCGAGATCCATATCTCCCGCACGCGCGCCAAAATAAGCTACCCGGCACAGTTCCAGCTGGTTGCCGCCATGAACCCCAGCCCATCAGGCCATTATCAGGGAAATCATAATCGCTGCACGCCTGAGCAGACGCTGCGCTATCTGGGGAAGCTGTCAGGCCCTTTCCTCGATCGTTTTGATTTATCCCTGGAGATCCCATTACCGCCCCCTGGTTTGCTCAGCCAGACAACGATACGCGGTGAGAGCACAGCGAAGGTTCGCGAACGGGTTATCGCCTCACAGGCCCGACAGTACGCTCGTCAACATAAGCTGAATGCGCGTCTGGATAATGCTGAGATTCGGCAGTTTTGCCATCTTAAGGCTGAGGATGCCTGCTGGCTTGAAGAGACATTGACGCGATTTGGGCTCTCGATCCGTGCATGGCAGCGCCTGCTGAAAGTGGCTCGCACTATTGCCGATGTGGAAGGAGACCCAGAGATTGAAAAACACCATCTGCAGGAAGCGCTGAGCTATCGCGCCATAGATCGGTTGTTGCTGCACCTGCAAAAATTACTGGCATAAAAAAAGGAGCCGAAGCTCCTTTTCTCATCAACTTAGTCGTCAGACTCGGTGTAGTCTTCAGCACCTTCCATCTGCGGCTTACCGCCAGACAGCGTATGGAAACGCTTTGGACGCTTGATGCGTGCCATGTACTTGATCCATACACGTTCTGCTTCAGACTGCGGCTCACGCTCACCGCGACAAACAGCAACAAACTGTTTTTCGTCTTCAGTCGCAGGCTCACGTTTACCCAGATCCAGCTCGTTAAAGGCATAACCATGACGCTCAAGCAATTGCGCCTCTTTGATGGTGAAATCGCCGTGACGAGAGAACCCGCGTGGATAATTTTTATTGTCGAAAAAACGATTAGTCGTCGTAAAGCTTTCCGCCATCCTACACGCTCCTAATTCTTTGGCCGAGCTATTTATGGCGCGGAGTATTAGTTACGCTTGACAGAGTGTAAAACAAAACATTTAAATCATAACGACAAATAATTTTGTGGAGAAAGATGTGGATACGGAATTGCTAAAAACTTTCCTTGAAGTGAGCAGGACACGCCACTTCGGGCGAGCAGCTGAAGCCCTCTATCTGACGCAGTCAGCGGTCAGTTTTCGTATTCGACAGCTGGAAAATCAATTGGGTGTGAATCTATTTACCCGCCACCGCAACAATATCCGCTTAACGCCGGCCGGTGAGAAACTGCTCCCGTATGCAGAAACGTTGATGAATACCTGGCAGGCGGCCCGTAAAGAGGTGGCTCATACGTCCAGGCACAATGAGTTCTCGATCGGGGCCAGCGCCTCCCTGTGGGAATGTATGCTCAGTCAGTGGCTTTCGCGGTTATACCATTCGCATGGGCATTTGCAATTTGAGGCCAGAATTGCGCAACGGCAGTCGCTGGTTAAGCAACTTCACGAGCGCCAGCTTGATCTGCTGATCACCACTGAAGCCCCCAAGATGGACGAATTTAGCAGCCAGATTGTTGGGCAGTTTGGTCTGGCTCTGTATGCTTCTGAGCCTGCGATGATGAAGTCCGATCTAACCTATCTGCGGCTTGAATGGGGCCCCGATTTTCAACAGCATGAAACCGGTTTGATCGCCCCTGACGATGTTCCACAGCTAACAACCAGCTCAGCGGAGATCGCCTGCCAACAGCTTTCCTTGCTAAAGGGCTGCACGTGGTTACCCGTTTGCTGGGCAGACAGTAAACCGGGACTCCATACCGTACTGGATTCCACTACGCTTTCCAGGCCGCTGTATGCAATCTGGCTGCAGAACAGCGATAAGCAATCGCAGATAAAAGATCTATTAAAAATCAATATTATGGAATGATTGACCAGCCAGCATAATAGCTGGCTGCAGTTTTTGATTAGGAAGGGATTTTGGCCATGTTGAAGGCAAAAAAAATCCTTTGCCGAAGCAAAGGATTCTATATGGCAGGGGCGGAGAGACTCGAACTCGCGACACCCGGTTTTGGAGACCGGTGCTCTACCAACTGAGCTACGCCCCTAAAGTTTTTTGCCATTAAGCCTGCCGATAAGGCAGGCTTAATGTCTTAATAAGTGGCGGAACGGACGGGACTCGAACCCGCGACCCCCTGCGTGACAGGCAGGTATTCTAACCGACTGAACTACCGCTCCACCGAAGACTGCTGTAACCACCGGATTGATGCACCGGCTTACTACTTAATTTGATGCCTGGCAGTTCCCTACTCTCACATGGGGAGACCCCACACTACCATCGGCGCTACGGCGTTTCACTTCTGAGTTCGGCATGGGGTCAGGTGGGACCACCGCGCTAAAGCCGCCAGGCAAATTCTGTTAATCTGTATCAGGCTGAAAATCGTCTCTTCGCCAAAACATCTTCGGCGTTGTAAGGTTAAGCCTCACGGTTCATTAGTATCGGTTAGCTCAACGCATCGCTGCGCTTACACACCCGACCTATCAACGTCGTCGTCTTCAACGTTCCTTCAGGAGACTTTAAGTCTCAGGGAGAACTCATCTCGGGGCAAGTTTCGTGCTTAGATGCTTTCAGCACTTATCTCTTCCGCATTTAGCTACCGGGCAGTGCCATTGGCATGACAACCCGAACACCAGTGATGCGTCCACTCCGGTCCTCTCGTACTAGGAGCAGCCCCCCTCAATTCTCCAGCGCCCACGGCAGATAGGGACCGAACTGTCTCACGACGTTCTAAACCCAGCTCGCGTACCACTTTAAATGGCGAACAGCCATACCCTTGGGACCTACTTCAGCCCCAGGATGTGATGAGCCGACATCGAGGTGCCAAACACCGCCGTCGATATGAACTCTTGGGCGGTATCAGCCTGTTATCCCCGGAGTACCTTTTATCCGTTGAGCGATGGCCCTTCCATTCAGAACCACCGGATCACTATGACCTGCTTTCGCACCTGCTCGAGCCGTCACTCTCGCAGTCAAGCTAGCTTATGCCATTGCACTAACCTCCTGATGTCCGACCAGGATTAGCTAACCTTCGTGCTCCTCCGTTACTCTTTGGGAGGAGACCGCCCCAGTCAAACTACCCACCAGACACTGTCCGCAACCCGGATCACGGGTCTACGTTAGAACACCAGCCATTAAAGGGTGGTATTTCAAGGACGGCTCCACGCAGACTGGCGTCCACGCTTCAAAGCCTCCCACCTATCCTACACATCAAGGACCAGTGTTCAGTGTCAAGCTATAGTAAAGGTTCACGGGGTCTTTCCGTCTTGCCGCGGGTACACTGCATCTTCACAGCGAGTTCAATTTCACTGAGTCTCGGGTGGAGACAGCCTGGCCATCATTACGCCATTCGTGCAGGTCGGAACTTACCCGACAAGGAATTTCGCTACCTTAGGACCGTTATAGTTACGGCCGCCGTTTACCGGGGCTTCGATCAAGAGCTTCGCGTTGCCGCTAACCCCATCAATTAACCTTCCGGCACCGGGCAGGCGTCACACCGTATACGTCCACTTTCGTGTTTGCACAGTGCTGTGTTTTTAATAAACAGTTGCAGCCAGCTGGTATCTTCGACTGATTTCAGCTCCACCCGCAGGGGCTTCACCTACATATCAGCGTGCCTTCTCCCGAAGTTACGGCACCATTTTGCCTAGTTCCTTCACCCGAGTTCTCTCAAGCGCCTTGGTATTCTCTACCTGACCACCTGTGTCGGTTTGGGGTACGATTTCGTGTTACCTGATGCTTAGAGGCTTTTCCTGGAAGCAGGGCATTTGTTACTTCAGCACCGTAGTGCCTCGTCATCACACCTCAGCGTTAAAAGGTACCGGATTTACCTGGAACCTCCGCCTACATGCTTAAACCGGGACAACCGTCGCCCGGCTAACATAGCCTTCTCCGTCCCCCCTTCGCAGTAACACCAAGTACAGGAATATTAACCTGTTTCCCATCGACTACGCCTTTCGGCCTCGCCTTAGGGGTCGACTCACCCTGCCCCGATTAACGTTGGACAGGAACCCTTGGTCTTCCGGCGAGCGGGCTTTTCACCCGCTTTATCGTTACTTATGTCAGCATTCGCACTTCTGATACCTCCAGCAACCCTCACAGGCCACCTTCAACGGCTTACAGAACGCTCCCCTACCCAACAACGCATAAGCGTCGCTGCCGCAGCTTCGGTGCATGGTTTAGCCCCGTTACATCTTCCGCGCAGGCCGACTCGACCAGTGAGCTATTACGCTTTCTTTAAATGATGGCTGCTTCTAAGCCAACATCCTGGCTGTCTGGGCCTTCCCACATCGTTTCCCACTTAACCATGACTTTGGGACCTTAGCTGGCGGTCTGGGTTGTTTCCCTCTTCACGACGGACGTTAGCACCCGCCGTGTGTCTCCCGTGATAACATTCTTCGGTATTCGTAGTTTGCATCGGGTTGGTAAGCCGGGATGGCCCCCTAGCCGAAACAGTGCTCTACCCCCGAAGATGAGTTCACGAGGCGCTACCTAAATAGCTTTCGGGGAGAACCAGCTATCTCCCGGTTTGATTGGCCTTTCACCCCCAGCCACAGGTCATCCGCTAATTTTTCAACATTAGTCGGTTCGGTCCTCCAGTTAGTGTTACCCAACCTTCAACCTGCCCATGGCTAGATCACCGGGTTTCGGGTCTATACCCTGCAACTTAACGCCCAGTTAAGACTCGGTTTCCCTTCGGCTCCCCTATACGGTTAACCTTGCTACAGAATATAAGTCGCTGACCCATTATACAAAAGGTACGCAGTCACACCCGAAGGTGCTCCCACTGCTTGTACGTACACGGTTTCAGGTTCTTTTTCACTCCCCTCGCCGGGGTTCTTTTCGCCTTTCCCTCACGGTACTGGTTCACTATCGGTCAGTCAGGAGTATTTAGCCTTGGAGGATGGTCCCCCCATATTCAGACAGGATACCACGTGTCCCGCCCTACTCTTCGAGTTCACAGCCTGTGCATTTTCGTGTACGGGACTTTCACCCTGTACCGTGCGACTTTCCAGACGCTTCCACTAACACACAAGCTGATTCAGACTCTGGGCTGCTCCCCGTTCGCTCGCCGCTACTGGGGGAATCTCGGTTGATTTCTTTTCCTCGGGGTACTTAGATGTTTCAGTTCCCCCGGTTCGCCTCGTTAACCTATGTATTCAGTTAACGATAGTGTGACGAATCACACTGGGTTTCCCCATTCGGACATCGCCGGGTCAAGGGTTCATATCACCTCGCCGGCGCTTTTCGCAGATTAGCACGTCCTTCATCGCCTCTGACTGCCAGGGCATCCACCGTGTACGCTTAGTCGCTTAACCTCACAACCCGAAGATGTTTCACTTCTGATTGCGAAAATTTGAGAGACTCGAACACATCATTAAAGATGTGTCGTTTCAATTTTCAGCTTGATCCAGATTTTTAAAGAGCAAAACTTCGCAGTGCACCTTTTCAGGTTCACTCTGAAGTTTTCTAGTGTTCGCAGTAAAAGATGGTGGAGCTATGCGGGATCGAACCGCAGACCTCCTGCGTGCAAAGCAGGCGCTCTCCCAGCTGAGCTATAGCCCCATCGTTTGCAAACCTCTGTACCGGTAATTTTTCCTGAGACAAGGCGTGGTAACGCGACGCATACATCAGTATGTGAGCGTTGCCGCAACGCAGTATCAGGGAAAATTTGGTAGGCCTGAGTGGACTTGAACCACCGACCTCACCCTTATCAGGGGTGCGCTCTAACCACCTGAGCTACAAGCCTGTAGAGGTTTTTTACTGCTGTTTTTCATCAGACAATCTGTGTGAGCACTGCAAAGGCAGGTTCTTTAAGGTAAGGAGGTGATCCAACCGCAGGTTCCCCTACGGTTACCTTGTTACGACTTCACCCCAGTCATGAATCACAAAGTGGTAAGCGCCCTCCCGAAGGTTAAGCTACCTACTTCTTTTGCAACCCACTCCCATGGTGTGACGGGCGGTGTGTACAAGGCCCGGGAACGTATTCACCGTAGCATTCTGATCTACGATTACTAGCGATTCCGACTTCATGGAGTCGAGTTGCAGACTCCAATCCGGACTACGACGCACTTTATGAGGTCCGCTTGCTCTCGCGAGGTCGCTTCTCTTTGTATGCGCCATTGTAGCACGTGTGTAGCCCTGGTCGTAAGGGCCATGATGACTTGACGTCATCCCCACCTTCCTCCAGTTTATCACTGGCAGTCTCCTTTGAGTTCCCGGCCGGACCGCTGGCAACAAAGGATAAGGGTTGCGCTCGTTGCGGGACTTAACCCAACATTTCACAACACGAGCTGACGACAGCCATGCAGCACCTGTCTCACAGTTCCCGAAGGCACCAATCCATCTCTGGAAAGTTCTGTGGATGTCAAGACCAGGTAAGGTTCTTCGCGTTGCATCGAATTAAACCACATGCTCCACCGCTTGTGCGGGCCCCCGTCAATTCATTTGAGTTTTAACCTTGCGGCCGTACTCCCCAGGCGGTCGATTTAACGCGTTAGCTCCGGAAGCCACGCCTCAAGGGCACAACCTCCAAATCGACATCGTTTACGGCGTGGACTACCAGGGTATCTAATCCTGTTTGCTCCCCACGCTTTCGCACCTGAGCGTCAGTCTTTGTCCAGGGGGCCGCCTTCGCCACCGGTATTCCTCCAGATCTCTACGCATTTCACCGCTACACCTGGAATTCTACCCCCCTCTACAAGACTCCAGCCTGCCAGTTTCGAATGCAGTTCCCAGGTTGAGCCCGGGGATTTCACATCCGACTTGACAGACCGCCTGCGTGCGCTTTACGCCCAGTAATTCCGATTAACGCTTGCACCCTCCGTATTACCGCGGCTGCTGGCACGGAGTTAGCCGGTGCTTCTTCTGCGGGTAACGTCAATTGCTGCGGTTATTAACCACAACACCTTCCTCCCCGCTGAAAGTACTTTACAACCCGAAGGCCTTCTTCATACACGCGGCATGGCTGCATCAGGCTTGCGCCCATTGTGCAATATTCCCCACTGCTGCCTCCCGTAGGAGTCTGGACCGTGTCTCAGTTCCAGTGTGGCTGGTCATCCTCTCAGACCAGCTAGGGATCGTCGCCTAGGTGAGCCGTTACCCCACCTACTAGCTAATCCCATCTGGGCACATCTGATGGCAAGAGGCCCGAAGGTCCCCCTCTTTGGTCTTGCGACATTATGCGGTATTAGCTACCGTTTCCAGTAGTTATCCCCCTCCATCAGGCAGTTTCCCAGACATTACTCACCCGTCCGCCACTCGTCACCCGAGAGCAAGCTCTCTGTGTTACCGTTCGACTTGCATGTGTTAGGCCTGCCGCCAGCGTTCAATCTGAGCCATGATCAAACTCTTCAATTTAAAAGTTTGATGCTCAATGAATTAAACTTCGTAATGAATTACGTGTTCACTCGTTGAGACTTGGTATTCATTTTTCGTCCGAGGACGTTAAGAATCCATGTCACTTTGAGTGCCCACACAGATTGTCTGATAAATTGTTAAAGAGCAGTGCAACGCGGCTTTCGCTCACCGTTGCGAGGTCCCGTATAATACGTTTTCCTCATTCAGAGTCAAGTGATTATTTTCACTTTTCTCTGTCGGCATTCATCTCTGAACCCCGCTAACCCGGCGGCTTGCAAGCCGTTGTTCCGTGTCAGTGGAGGCGCATTATAGGGAGTTCTCAGACGTTGACAACCCCTCTTTAAAAAAAAACGTTCAACCGTCTCTTTTTTGCTCAAAACCGTGCTACAGCGCGAGTTTTTCGAGCGTTTCAAACCCATAACGGCGCAAAACGGGTAAAAGTTGTTCAGTCTCGTTTGTTAGTGCCATACAAAAAGCGATATTCGCATCGGCAGATTTGGCATCCGGCGCTTCATGTTCCAGCAGCCAGGCAGTACGACGGGCAATAGCCGCACCGGAATCCACCAGACGCGTCCCCTCCGGCAGTACTTCTAACAATTCTTCCTGTAAGAGCGGGAAATGAGTGCAGCCCAGAACGACGGTATCCGGCGGTTCCGGCATACGCAGCCACGGGCGAAGAATACGACGCAGCTCCTCAAGTGGCACCGTCTTTCCATGCAGCTTCGCTTCAGCCATCTCCACCAGCTCTGCCGAACCGAGCATCGCGATCTGACATTCATTGGCAAAACGATCGATCAATTCACGCGTATAAGGACGCTTCACCGTGCCGCGCGTAGCCAGCAGACCCACAATACCATTCGCAGTCAGGCGCGCAGCAGGCTTTATTGCGGGAACCACGCCCACAACCGGGAACTGAAATTTTGCGCGCAAGGCTGGCAGCGATACCGTGCTTGCCGTATTACAGGCGATGACCGCCAGCGCAAGGGGATAACGCTGCTGTACCGCGGTGACGATTTCAACGACACGCTCAACAATAAAGTCCTCGCTCTTCTCCCCATAAGGGAAAGCGACGTTATCGAAGGCGTAGATATAATGGAGATCCGGCAGGAGATGCCGAATCTCATCATAGACCGAAAGCCCACCGACGCCGGAATCAAATACCAGCACGGTGGGACGCGAATTAGAAGGTGTAGCTGCCAGACAAGGTGTATTCCCGTCCTGCAGTTTGGTAGCCATAAACTGTCTCGTAATCTTTATCGAACAGGTTGGCTATTTTACCACGAACTGTAAGGTGAGAGGTGACAGGATATGAAACTGCGACATCCCACAGGCTTACCCCGCCCATTTTCACGCGTTCTGACGCATACGTGTCTGGATCGATTGCGACATCATAGCGGGTGCCGAGGTAACGGTAAGCGAGGTTCCAGTCGAGATCCCATACCTGCCAGTCAAGCTGATACTTAACCTGCTGCTTAGAACGGCGGGCCAGCACTTCATGAGTTTTGGCGTTACGCGGGTCAACATAATCATAGGAGATCTGGTGTCCAACCGGTCCAGTTTCGAACTGTGCCGTCGCTTCCACACCTTTAATACGCGCTTCGTCAACGTTGTAGTACCGATACGTATGCGGATCGCTGCTGATCAGGTTATCAATATCATTACGATAACCGGTGATACGCCAGTTGACCGGTCCCGTCAGGCCTTCAAAGCCCCCTTCCCACTGTTTACTCTCCTCCGGTTTAAGGTCCGGATTGCCGTAAGAAGCGCTGTGGATCTGGCTCATCGTCGGTGCTTTAAAAGCGGTGCCGT
The DNA here is from genome assembly GCF_050031595.1 of Enterobacter cloacae complex sp. 309I3. Lineage (NCBI taxonomy): Bacteria > Pseudomonadati > Pseudomonadota > Gammaproteobacteria > Enterobacterales > Enterobacteriaceae > Enterobacter > Enterobacter cloacae complex sp. 309I3. The sequence goes on from NZ_JBLGWI010000001.1 coordinate 4,788,790, forward strand.
AGGAGGCAATCACGCGATAGCCATCCACAAACTCCCACGCTGCGCTGGTTTGCCACGTGCCATGGTTGCCAAAGTTGGAGTTGTCGTCATTACGCGCCGCCGCTTCCAGCGTCACGCTGTTGAACTGCTGCATCGCAGACGCGAACACACCGGTATTACGTTGCTCGTAACCTTTTTCCAGGTAACCGGTCCCGGCCTGCGTCTTCTGCTTTTGCCAGTCCAGGCCTGCACCGATATTGCCATGGCCAACTTCTATAGTGTTGAGCCATTGGGTGGTGTACTGCTTCACGTCATCCATGGTTGCGGAATCAGCGTAGCGCCCTTTCTTCGGATCATAGTTCTGATCTTTACTGCGGCCGTAACCCGCCACCAGTTGTGACTGGAAAATCCCCTGGCTGTAACGCAAACCGGTATCCCAGTTCTGGCTGTAAAGCTGGCGAGTATCAGGTCGTCCATCCACCATAAAATTGGCGTCGTAATGATCGTAACCGTCATACGCGGTGCGGTTGTCATAACCAAAGCCACGGAAGAACCCGCTCACGCTGTCGGTAATTTGCTGTTCCACGGAGCCGTACAGCGATTTACTCATAAAACCATCGCGGTCAGGCTGGCGCGGCGCATCCTGGGCAGCAATATCAAAGCCGCGGGTATAGGTGTAGTTACCCGCCATAGTGATTTTGGTTTTATTCAGCACCTGCTGGAAAGCGCCATCATAGGTCTGGTAGCCCTTAGAGCCGACGCCCGCTGAGATTTCCGCACCCGGCTTATCACGCCCGGTGATGATGTTAATCACGCCGCCAATCGCGTCGGAGCCATACAGCGCAGAACGCGGGCCACGGACGTATTCGATTCGCTGAATCAGCGAGGTTGGGATTTGGCTCAGATCGGGAACGTTGCTAATCCCGGCGCTGTTCAACGGTACGCCGTCAATCAGGACCAGAACATGACGGGATTCAGTGCCGCGAATAAAGGTAGAAGAGGTGGCACCCAGGCCACCGCTTTGCGCGATATCTACGCCCGGCAGACGTGACATAATCTCCACAACGCTCTTTGCCTGCCAGCGCTCAATATCTTCACGCGTCACCACGGACGTCGGTGCCAGAACTGTTTTTGCCGGTTGTTCAAAACGATTTGCTGTCACCACCAACGAGTCAGCGCTATCCTGCGCCCAGCCCGAAAATGCCGTAACGGACAACGCCGTTAACAGCGATACTTTTTTAATCATTGTTAAAGCATCCACAATATAAGAAGGATGCCGCAGGCCTCATCTATAGCACGCGATGATGAAACCAAATGCGACGTGATCCCGGCAGGTCTTCGGGCTGGGTGGCGTTTTGTGGATGAAGACTTCCCATTTTCACAGTGTCTGCAACTCTCATCCCGCCAGTCTTTACCGCTGCGCGTCAGCTCCAGATTTACACTGGATTCCCTTTTCACTCTCAGGAGACCGGAAACAGAATGCTACAATTAGACACGTATAGATGTCCAGATAGCTATTAGCCATTAAATCTGGACATCCACTGCACAATCCCTACAATCCCCGCGTAATTCTTTATCACTCAGGACGCATCATGACCCCCGAACACCTCCCGACAGAACAGTACGACGCACAGCTGGCAGAGAAAGTTGTCCGCCTGCAAAGTATGATGACGCCTTTCAACGCGCCCGTTCCTGAGGTGTTCCGTTCCCCCGTCAGCCACTACCGTATGCGCGCCGAGTTCCGCATCTGGCACGATGGCGACGACCTGTATCACATCATTTTCGATCAGCAGACTAAATCCCGTATCCGGGTTAACAGCTTCCCGGCGGCGAGTGAGCTGATTAACCAGCTCATGACTTTGATGATTGACGGTGTGCGCAACAACCCGGTGCTGCGCCATAAGCTGTTCCAGATTGACTACCTGACCACCCAAAGCAATCAGGCCATTGTCTCTCTGCTGTACCACAAGGCGCTTAACGACGAGTGGCGCGAGCAGGCAGAAGCGCTGCGCGATGCGCTACGGGCGCAAAACATCAACGTTCACCTGATTGGCCGCGCGACAAAAACCAAAATCATGCTGGATCAGGATTACATCGATGAGCGCCTGTCGGTGGCAGGAAAAGAGATGGTTTACCGTCAGGTAGAGAACAGCTTCACCCAACCTAACGCGGCGATGAACGTGCAAATGCTGGAGTGGGCGCTGAAAGCGACCGAAGGGTCAAAGGGCGATCTGCTTGAGCTGTACTGTGGGAATGGCAACTTCTCGCTGGCACTGGCGCGCAATTTCGAGCGCGTACTGGCAACGGAAATTGCCAAACCGTCCGTTGCGGCCGCGCAGTACAACATTGCCGCCAACCATATCGACAACGTGCAGATTATTCGTATGGCAGCAGAAGAGTTTACGCAGGCCATGAACGGCGTGCGCGAATTTAACCGTCTTGAGGCGATCGATCTGAAGGGCTATCAGTGCGAGACGATTTTTGTCGATCCGCCGCGCAGTGGCCTGGACAGCGAAACCGAGAAGATGGTGCAGGCATACCCGCGTATTTTGTACATTTCCTGTAACCCGGAAACGCTGTGCAAAAACCTGGAAACATTAAGCCAGACGCACAAGGTTGAACGTCTGGCGCTGTTCGATCAGTTCCCGTATACGCACCATATGGAGTGCGGTGTTTTACTTACCGCACGGTGATCTGTAGGCCGGATAAGCGTAGCGCCATCCGGCGTTTTTGGCAGGTGGCGCTTCGCTTACCTGCCCTACAAATAATTCCTTACTCTGGCAACTGGCTATTGCGGCTGCGCATGCGAGAGCCAATCCAGAACACCAGCGCCACAGACAGAACAGCAGGGAAGAAGTTAGAGCCGATATCCGGGTACTCTGCGCGCACCACCGTGCTGTACAGCAACACACCCAGAATAAAGCAGGCAGCGGCCAGACCCGGTAACCCCACCGGCATGGTGCGGTTCAGATAACGCTGGTGCAGGCAGTAAACCGTCAGCACCAGGGCGATAAGCGGGAAAATCGAGAAGGGTACGATGGAGCTAAAAATAGCGGCAAACGTACCATTAATGGATAAGCCAGCGATCAATGCCAGCAACAGCGTCCCTTTATCCTGACCTGACTGTTTCATTACTCACCTTCACTCTTCGGTTTGATGTGCCAGTTTCTCTTGTTCACGGCGATACCAGTAGTACGCACCTTTGGAGATCATCCTGAGCTGCAATACCAGTCGCTCTTCGAGTTGCTTACGTTGTTCAATGCTGACATCCAGCGCTTCGGCACCTGCACTGAAAACAATCGTCACCATTGCTTCAGCCTGTGCTTCGGTGAACGCACGCGGCATATGGTTTTCGAGTTCAAGATAGTCGGCAAGTTCCGCAATGAAATGCTGAATTTCACGCGCGACAGCGGCACGAAATGCCGCTGACGTCCCTGAACGCTCGCGCAGCAACAGGCGAAACGCGTTGGGGTTATTGCCGATAAATTCCATAAAGGTCGACACGGAGGTACGGATAACGCTACCGCCTTTCGCGATACGCTGCCGCGCCTGGCGCATCAACTGGCGCAGCATGAGCCCACTCTCGTCGACCATGGTCAGACCCAGTTCATCCACATCACGGAAATGGCGATAGAAGGACGTTGGCGCAATCCCGGCCTCGCGTGCGACTTCACGCAGGCTCAAACTGGCAAAACTCCGCTCAGCACTCAGTTGACTGAATGCAGCTTCCACCAGCGAACGCCGGGTTTTCTCTTTTTGTTGTGCTCTTACGCCCATCACGATAGTTGAATCCTTCCAAAGGTCTGATGGCACTATACCAGAGAATAAAATTAATCTGTTTACCTGGCTTTGTGAATGATTGTTTACGCGCGCTTTGTGCTCCACTGCCGGAAAAAAGCACAACGATAATTGGGTTACCCTGGCAATGATGTTATGATTCTGTTGCTTTTATGTATAAGAACAGGTAAGCCTTGCCATGCCACATTCCTACGATTACGACGCAATAGTTATTGGTTCCGGCCCCGGCGGCGAAGGCGCTGCTATGGGTCTGGTAAAACAGGGAGCCAGAGTAGCGGTCATTGAGCGCTACCATAATGTTGGCGGCGGTTGCACCCACTGGGGCACCATCCCTTCCAAAGCCCTCCGCCACGCCGTTAGCCGCATTATTGAATTTAACCAGAACCCTCTTTACAGCGACCACTCCCGACTTCTTCGTTCCTCTTTTGCCGATATCCTGAATCACGCAGATACCGTTATTAACCAGCAGACACGCATGCGTCAGGGTTTTTACGAGCGTAATCACTGCGAAATACTTCAGGGTAACGCGCATTTTGTGGATGAACATACGCTGGCGCTGGAGTGTCACGACGGTTCGGTTGAAACCCTCACCGCTGAAAAATTTGTTATCGCCTGTGGTTCCCGCCCGTATCATCCGGCAGACGTGGATTTCTCCCACCCACGCATTTACGACAGCGATTCCATCCTCAGCCTGCACCATGAACCACGCCATGTGATTATCTATGGCGCGGGGGTGATCGGGTGTGAATATGCGTCTATCTTCCGCGGAATGGATGTCAAAGTTGATCTGATTAACACGCGCGACCGCCTGCTGGCTTTCCTGGATCAGGAGATGTCAGACTCGCTCTCCTACCACTTCTGGAACAGCGGTGTGGTGATTCGCCACAACGAAGAGTACGAGAAGATCGAAGGCTGCGACGACGGCGTGATCATGCATCTGAAGTCTGGCAAAAAGCTGAAAGCCGACTGCCTGCTGTATGCCAACGGCCGTACCGGTAACACCGATTCACTGGCGCTGGAAAACATCGGTCTGGAGACGGACAGCCGTGGTCAGTTGAAGGTTAACAGCATGTACCAGACTGCCCTGCCGCACGTTTACGCGGTCGGTGACGTGATTGGTTACCCGAGCCTCGCTTCCGCGGCCTATGACCAGGGGCGCATTGCTGCGCAGGCGCTGGTAAAAGGCGAAGCGACGGCGCATCTGATCGAAGACATTCCAACGGGGATTTACACCATTCCGGAAATCAGCTCCGTAGGGAAAACCGAGCAGCAGCTGACCTCCATGAAGGTGCCTTACGAGGTGGGTCGCGCCCAGTTTAAACATCTGGCGCGGGCGCAAATTGTTGGCATGAGCGTGGGAACGCTGAAGATCCTGTTCCATCGCGAGACGAAAGAGATCCTCGGTATTCACTGCTTTGGTGAACGCGCGGCGGAAATCATTCATATCGGCCAGGCGATAATGGAGCAAAAAGGTGGCGGTAACACCATTGAGTACTTCGTTAACACCACCTTTAACTACCCGACCATGGCGGAAGCCTATCGGGTTGCCGCGCTGAACGGTTTAAACCGCCTGTTTTAACGCATTGTCAAAATGGCCATCCATCGCACCACGGATGGCCTCTGCCAGCTGCTCATAGCGGCTGCGCAGCGGTGACCCCGGACGATAAACCAGACCTATAGTACGACGTGGCTCTGGTTTAATGCACGGCAGGTAAACCACACCGTCGCGTTTACGCTCGCGCGGCACGGCCAGCGCAGGCAGCAACGTAATACCACTTCCCGCCGCCACCATATTACGCAGCGTTTCCAGGCTGGTTGCGCGGAAATGGGTATCTTCATCCGCACCCGCTTCAAAACAGAAGCCCATCGCCTGATCGCGCAGGCAGTGGCCATCTTCCAGCATCAGCAGCTTTTCACCGGCCAGATCGGCCATCGGCACGCGATCGCGGTTCGCCCACGGGTGATCTTCGTAGATCGCCAGCATCATCGGCTCGTCAAACAGCGGCACTTCGATAAAGGCTTCGCTCTCTTTTACCAGCGCCAGAATGGCGCAGTCGAGCTTGCCGCTATCTAACTGTGCCAGCAGCTGATGGGTTTGCGCTTCATGCAGATACATTTCGAGTTTCGGGAACGTCTGGTGCAGCATCGGAATGATGTGCGGCAGAAGGTACGGACCAACGGTTGGGATCAGGCCAATATGCAGCGGGCCGGACATGGTCTCCCCTTGCTGACTTGCCATTTCCTTGAGCACTTTGACCTCGCGCAGCACGGTGCGCGCCTGATCCACCAGCAGCAAACCCGCCTGAGTGAACAGCACTTTACGACTGGTGCGCTCCAGCAGCATCACGCCCAGCTCATCTTCCAGCTTGCGGATCTGGCCGCTCAGCGTAGGCTGGCTGACGTGGCAGGAATCTGCCGCACGGCGAAAGTGGCGATGCTCGGCTAACGCTACCAGGTATTCAAGATCACGAATATTCATTATTCATCCTCCGTCGCCACGATAGTTCATGGCGATAGATAGCATAGCAACGAACGATTATCCCTATCAAGCATTCTGTTGAATAATACACCACATAGACGAGGCGGCACGTGTTTGACCCTTGACGTCCCCGCACCGTCAGCGAGTTTCTCTCAAAACTCGAACAACTAAAGCCAACGTGAACTTTTGCGGACCCCGTGGTCCGCTTTTTTTTGCGTAAAAAAACCCGGGGGTAAAAGCAAAATGGCAACCGAAGTTGCCATTTTTAGGGTTTGCTCCCTCTCCCTGTGGGAGAGGGCCGGGGTGAGGGCACCAGCCCGCACAAATCAAACCAACCGGTTTTTCGCGTCCGCAATCGCCTGCGCCACCTGCTTCGGCGACACACCGCCTTTCGCCGCACGCTTATCCAGGCATGACTGCAACGACAGAATCGGGTACACATCCTCCCCGATAACCGCACTGAATTTCTGCAGGTCGGCAAGCGCCAGCTCTTCCAGCGGTTTCCCCTGACGAATCGCTTCCACTACCGCTTCGCCCACAATGTGGTGCGCTTCACGGAACGGTACGCCTTTCGCCACCAGGTAATCCGCCAGTTCGGTCGCGTTTGCATAACCCTGCTGCGCCGCTTCCTGGCAACGAGAACGTTTCACCTGAATGCCGTCCAGCACCAGCGCGCCCATATGCAGGCAGTCCAGCCAGGTGTCGAGCGCGTCGAACAGCCCTTCTTTGTCTTCCTGCATATCTTTGTTGTACGCCAGCGGCAGCCCTTTCAGGGTCATCATCATGCCGGTCAGTGCGCCCTGTACGCGGCCACACTTCCCGCGGATCAGCTCCAGCGCATCCGGGTTTTTCTTCTGCGGCATCAGGGAAGAGCCGGACGTCACACGGTCAGACAACTCCACAAATCCGGCTTCGCCAGAGTTAAAGAAGATCAGGTCTTCGGCAAAGCGTGACAGGTGGACCATCCCGATAGAAGCATTCGACAGCAGTTCCAGCACGTGGTCACGGTCAGAGACGCTGTCCAGACTGTTACGGGTGGCAGACGCAAAGCCCAGCCAGCCTGCCAGCTGCTCGCGGTCAATTTCATATGCCGTACCCGCCAGCGCACCGCTGCCCAGCGGGCTAACGTCCAGGCGCTTCAGGGTATCCTGCAGACGGCTTTCGTCACGCGCCAGCATCTCGACATAGGCCAAACACCAGTGCGCAAAGGTCACCGGCTGCGCACGCTGCAAATGGGTATAACCCGGCATCACCGCGTCCTGGTTGTTCTGCGCCGTGTCTACCAGCGCGCTCTGCAACTGACGGTTAGCCGCCAGCAGCTCCGCGACGGTATCTTTACACCACAGCTTCAGATCGGTCGCGACCTGGTCGTTACGGCTACGGCCGGTGTGCAGCTTTTTACCCAGCTGGCCAACTTTGTCGATCAGTTTGCCTTCTACCCAGCTGTGAATATCTTCGGCATCGCTCTGCAGAATTTGCTGCGGATCCAGACGCACTTCTTCCAGCAGATTATTGAGCGCCTCTTCCAGCTGCTGCTGCTCCTCTGCGGTCAGCACGCCCACCGTCACCAGCGCTTTGGACCAGGCCACAGAGCCGACGATATCCTGTTCGGCCAGGCGGTAGTCGAAGCGCAAAGAGTCGTTGAACTGTTTGAACCGTTGATCCGCTGCCTGTGTAAAACGCCCACCCCAAAGTGCCATAACATCGTTCCTTTATTCGTTAGTTCCGCCGGGTGGCGCTGCGCTTACCCGGCCTACGGTCATTCATTAATAACTTACGCTAAAATACGCGTGCCAATCGGCGTGCCGTTAAACAGCGCCGGAAGCTGCTCCGCGTGACGCCAGGAAGCGATATCCACCGGGCGCCCGAGCGTACGGGCGGCATCCAGCGCGGCATTCACTTTGACGATCATCCCGTCGGTAATAATGCCCTGGGCGATCAGCTGTTCGGCTTTTGCCGCGGTCATTTCCGCAATGCGCTGGCCTTTGCCGTCCAGAATACCGCTCACATCGGAGAGCAGGATCAGGTCCGCGCCCAGCGTTGCCGCCAGTGCCGTCGCCGCCTGGTCCGCATTCACGTTCATCAGCTCACCCTCTTCGGTCACCCCGATAGAGCTCACCACCGGCAGGAAACCGCCTTCCAGCAGCGTGTTAATCAGCTTAGGCGAACCTGGCTGCGCCAGTCCAACGTGGCCGAGTTCTTCATCGAGCTGGGTCACTTTTACGCTGTCACCGTCGCCCAGATAGAGGCCAACGGAGGCAATGTGGTGTTTCTTCGCCCAGGACAACAGAGTCTTATTCGCCGTACCTGCCAGCGCACCGGTGATGATGTCAATCTGGTCGGCAGGCGTCACGCGCAGGCCGTTTTTCTTTTTCACCGGCAGGTTGAGCCCTTTCATCAACTCATCCACTACGCAGCCGCCGCCGTGCACAATCACCAGCGGACGCTGGTGTGATTCGCGATAGTTAACCAGCGCGGTAAACAGACGCTCCAGCGCTTCTTCGCTGTCCAGCAGTACACCACCGAGTTTGATAATTAATGGGTTCATCATCACACCTTAAATAAGAGCCTGCGTTTCCGGGAAACCGAAACGAATATTTGCACACTGCATTGCCTGAGCGGCAGCGCCTTTGAGTAAGTTATCTTCTGCTGCCACCACGATCAGATGCTCGCCCTGCACGGCATAGCCGATGTCGCAGAACGGCAGGCCAACCACGTTTTTCAGCGCGGGCACGCCTTTGTCGTAGAGACGCACCAGCGGTTTATCCGCATACGCCTGAGTAAAGGCCTCGCTCACCTGGTCTTTGGTCACGCCCGGTTTCAGGCGGCAGGTAATGGTTTCGAGGATCCCACGCGGGAAGCTGCCCAGGTGCGGTGTAAAGATGACATTGGCCCCCAGATGGGTGGTGATTTCCGGATGATGGCGGTGATTAAACACGCCATACGGCTGCAGGCTGACTTCACAGAAGCTGTTAGAAATAGCAGCCTTGCGTCCGGCACCGCTGACACCACTGGTGGCGTTGATCACCGGCCACTGGTTCAGATCCAGCAGGTCTGCGTCGATCAGCGGCTTCAAAGAAAGCTGTGCGGCCGTCGGGTAGCAGCCCGGCACGGCAATCAGATCGGCTTCTTTCAGCTTGTCTGCGCTCCACTCCGCCAGCCCATACACGGCTTTTGCAAGCAGGTCCGGGTGCTGATGGTTAAAGCCATAATATTTTTCGTAGAACGCGCCGTCGTTAACACGGAACGCGCCGGAGAGGTCGAACACCACGCAACCGGCCGCCAGGAATTGCGGCGCCAGGTCGTGACTGACCTCGTGCGCGGTGGCCAAAAACACCACGTCGACGCCGTCAGTGAACTCGCTGATGTCAGACATTGGCTGCAGTGGCAAGTCGACAATGCCCTTAAGCCACGGATGCAAATCGGAAATTAACTTTCCTGCATCATTGCTTTGCGCTGACACGGTCAAAGCGGTTATGGTCATATGTGGATGGCGATTCACGTAGCTTACAAGCTCTGCGCCCGCATAACCGCTAGCGCCTACAATCAGCGTATTCAATATCGGGTTCCTTTATGCTCAACGTTAATGTATTTTTATTCACATTTATTGCATGAATATTGATACTATCACGACCTAAGGTGTGTCAACAATGAAAATGAACTTACCGCCATTTATCGAGATTTACCGCGCCCTGATTGCCACACCCTCCATCAGCGCGACCGAAGAAGCGCTGGATCAGAGCAATGAGTCTTTAATCAATCTGCTGGCGGGTTGGTTTAGCGATCTTGGCTTTAACGTTGAGGTTCAGCCTGTTCCCGGAACACGCCATAAATTTAACCTGCTCGCCAGTACCGGACACGGCGCAGGCGGACTGCTGCTGGCCGGTCATACCGACACGGTGCCGTTTGACGATGGCCGCTGGACCCGCGACCCGTTTACCCTGACCGAGCATGACAATAAGCTTTACGGCCTTGGCACCGCCGACATGAAAGGCTTCTTCGCCTTTATCCTTGACGCGCTGCGTGACGTGGACGTGACAAAACTGAAAAAGCCGCTCTACATTCTGGCGACCGCCGATGAAGAGACCAGCATGGCGGGGGCGCGTTACTTCTCAGAAAACACATCGATTCGCCCGGATTGCGCCATCATCGGTGAGCCAACGTCATTACAACCGATCCGTGCGCATAAAGGCCATATCTCCACGGCAGTGCGCGTGATGGGCCAGTCCGGCCACTCCAGCGATCCGGCGCGTGGCGTGAACGCCATTGAACTGATGCACGACGCCATCGGCCGCATCATGACTCTACGCGACGAACTGAAAGAGCGGTATCACTACGACGCCTTCACCGTGCCGTATCCGACGCTGAACCTCGGGAGCCTGCACGGTGGCGATGCCTCTAACCGTATCTGCGCTTGCTGTGAGCTGCACATGGATATCCGTCCGCTGCCGGGCATGACGCTGAGCGATCTCGACGGCTTGCTGACCGAAGCGCTGGCCCCGGTGAGTGAACGCTGGCCTGGCCGCCTGACGGTGTCTGAACTGCATCCACCGATCCCGGGTTATGAATGTCCACCGGATCATCAGCTGGTTGAAGTGGTGGAAAAACTGCTCGGCGAGAAAACCGACGTGGTGAACTACTGCACCGAAGCGCCGTTTATTCAGACGCTGTGCCCGACGCTGGTACTTGGCCCAGGCTCCATCAACCAGGCGCACCAGCCGGATGAATACCTGGAAACCCGCTTCATCAAGCCCACCCGCGAACTGATTACCCAGGTCGTGCATCACTTCTGCTGGCATTAAAACCGCACCGATTAGTCCCCTCTCCCGGTGGGAGAGGGTTAGGGTGAGGGCAACAAATCCCGCGATCTCCGTCACATTCCCATAAGCATCTCTTATCTGACGCAATGCGAATTAAATTTCGTAAATTGCCCGCATTTATTCGTTTGCTGAACCGTTTTCGCAGCAATTGACGACGGGGGTTTTACGTGGCTTTATAAAGGGAGATGACAAAATAATGTCCAGAAGATTTTCGCATGGGCATAAACAAAAATGATGGGGTGACTGGGTTTTTATGAACGAACAATATTCCGCGTTGCGTAGTAATGTCAGTATGCTCGGCAAAGTGCTTGGAGATACCATCAAAGATGCGTTGGGGGAAAACATCCTCGACCGCGTTGAAACCATCCGCAAGCTGTCTAAATCTTCCCGTGCCGGTAACGAAGCGAGTCGTCAGGAGCTGCTCACTACCTTGCAGAACCTCTCTAACGATGAGCTGCTGCCCGTTGCACGCGCATTCAGCCAGTTCCTGAACCTGGCAAACACGGCTGAGCAATACCATAGCATTTCGCCAAACGGCGAAGCTGCCAGCAACCCGGAAGTCATTGCCCGTACGCTTCGTAAACTCAAAGACCAGCCAAACCTCAACGAAGCCACCATTAAAAAAGCGGTGGAGTCCCTTTCGCTGGAGCTGGTGCTGACCGCCCACCCAACCGAAATCACCCGTCGTACCCTGATCCACAAAATGGTTGAAGTGAACAACTGTCTGAAACAGTTGGATAACAAAGACATTGCCGACTACGAACGTAACCAGCTGATGCGCCGTCTGCGCCAGCTGATTGCGCAGTCCTGGCACACCGATGAAATTCGTAAGCATCGCCCAAGCCCGGTAGACGAGGCCAAATGGGGCTTTGCGGTGGTGGAAAATAGCCTGTGGGAAGGGGTGCCGAACTACCTGCGTGAGCTGAACGAACAGCTGGAAGCAAACCTGGGCTACCGCCTGCCGGTAGATTTTGTTCCGGTACGCTTTACCTCCTGGATGGGCGGTGACCGCGACGGTAACCCGAACGTGACGGCAGAAATCACCCGCCACGTGCTGCTGCTGAGCCGCTGGAAAGCCACCGATCTGTTCCTGAAAGACATTCAGGTGCTGATCTCCGAGCTGTCGATGGTGGAAGCAACGCCAGAACTGCGCGCGCTGGCCGGTGAAGAAGGTGCCAGCGAGCCGTATCGTTTCCTGATGAAAAAACTGCGTAGCCAGCTGATGGCGACCCAGGCCTGGCTGGAAGCACGCCTGAAAGGCCAGCGCCTGCCGAAGCCGGAAGGTCTGCTGAGCCAGAACGAACAGCTCTGGGAACCGCTATACGCTTGCTATAAATCGCTGCAGGCCTGCGGGATGGGCATCATCGCCAATGGCGAACTGCTCGACACCCTGCGCCGCGTGAAGTGTTTTGGCGTGCCGCTGGTGCGTATCGACGTGCGTCAGGAGAGCACCCGCCATACCGAAGCGCTGGGCGAACTGACCCGTTATCTTGGCATTGGCGACTACGAAAGCTGGTCTGAAGCCGACAAACAGGCCTTCCTGATCCGCGAGCTGAACTCCAAGCGTCCTCTGCTGCCGCGCAACTGGGAGCCAAGCAACGAAACCCGCGAAGTGCTCAACACCTGTAAAGCGATCGTGGATGCGCCAAAAGGATCGGTCGCCGCCTATGTGATCTCGATGGCGAAAACCCCGTCCGACGTGCTGGCCGTTCACCTGCTGCTGAAAGAAGCCGGTATCGACTATGCCCTGCCGGTCGCCCCGCTGTTTGAAACCCTCGACGACCTGAACAACGCCAATGATGTAATGACCCAGCTGCTGAACATCGACTGGTATCGCGGCTTTATTCAGGGCAAACAGATGGTGATGATCGGCTATTCCGACTCCGCAAAAGATGCGGGCGTGATGGCGGCATCCTGGGCGCAGTATCAGGCGCAGGACGCGCTGATCAAAACCTGCGAGAAAGCCGGTATTGAGCTGACGCTGTTCCACGGTCGCGGTGGCTCCATTGGCCGTGGCGGTGCGCCTGCGCACGCGGCGCTGCTCTCTCAGCCGCCGGGAAGCCTGAAAGGCGGCCTGCGCGTGACCGAACAGGGCGAGATGATCCGCTTCAAATACGGCCTGCCGGAAGTGACCATCAGCAGCCTGTCGCTCTATACCAGTGCGATTCTCGAAGCAAACCTGCTGCCACCGCCGGAGCCGAAAGAATCCTGGTGTCGCATTATGGATGAGCTGTCTGACATTTCGTGCGACCTGTACCGCGGCTACGTGCGTGAAAACAAAGACTTCGTACCTTACTTCCGCTCTGCTACGCCAGAGCAGGAGTTGGGCAAACTGCCGCTGGGTTCACGTCCGGCCAAGCGTCGTCCGACCGGCGGCGTGGAGTCTCTGCGTGCAATCCCGTGGATCTTCGCCTGGACGCAGAACCGTCTGATGCTGCCAGCCTGGCTGGGTGCCGGTGCGGCGCTGCAGAAGGTGGTTGAAGATGGCAAACAGAACGAACTGGAAACCATGTGCCGCGACTGGCCATTCTTCTCTACCCGTCTGGGTATGCTGGAGATGGTCTTCTCGAAAGCTGACCTGTGGCTGGCGGAATACTACGATCAGCGTCTGGTGAAACCAGAGCTGTGGGCGCTGGGTAAAGAGCTGCGCGAACTGCTGGAAGGCGACATCAAAGTGGTGCTGGATATCGCCAACGACTCCCATCTGATGGCCGATCTGCCGTGGATTGCCGAGTCTATCCAGCTGCGTAACATCTATACCGACCCACTGAACGTCCTGCAGGCGGAGCTGCTGCACCGTTCGCGTCTGGCGGAAGAGGAAGGTAAAGATCCGGATCCACGCGTTGAACAAGCGCTGATGGTGACGATTGCGGGCGTTGCAGCGGGTATGCGTAACACCGGCTAATGCTCACTGCCCGGCGGCGCTTCGCTTGCCGGGCCTACGACAAGTAGGCCGGGTAAGCGTCAGCGCCACCCGGCACATTTCGGTAGTCTCCTGATGCATTCCGATATCACCCGAATTTTGACAGAGCTGGTTAACCGCACGTTATCGCTGGGTCAGATCCATTTCTCAGCCAGGGCTGAGCAGTCCCCCCGAACAGCGCCCTGCCTCGTTATTACCCTGAATAATTCCTGTGAGGCGATATTTTCCTCATCCGGGCACATGACTCATCACCCGGCTAACTTCCTAAGAATCAACTTCGGTAAGCAGCAAATGGCCATTGAGTTACAGCGTGAGAACGTGCCTGCGCAGCAGGTCCAGGTCGCCCGGCGTGGCCCGCGAACCGGTGCGTTTCTCCTCCAGACACTAGCCGAATTACAGATGCAACCGGATGAACAAGACACCGCGAGGCTGGTGGTACTGAGTCTGCTCAGCCACTGCCGGGATCTTTTTGGCAGCGACATTCGCACCGCCAACCGCAGCCGCGCGCTCTTCGAAGCGATTCGTAGCTATATCGACGAACATCACGCCTCTTTGTTAACGCGTGAATCGGTGGCGCAGGCGTTCTACATCTCCCCAAACTATCTTTCCCATCTCTTTCAGAAAGTTGGCAGTGTCGGATTCAATGAATACCTGACCCAAACCCGACTTGAACATGCCCGACAGTTGCTTAAAGGCTACGATCTCAAAATCAAGGATATCGCCGCACGATGCGGTTTTATGGACAGCAACTACTTCTGCCGCCTGTTTCGCAAACACACCGAACGTTCTCCTTCCGAATATCGCCGCCAGTATCACAGCCAGTTAACCGCCAAAAAATAGCACTGTGATCGGCATCGCACATCGCTAAGCACATTACATTTGTCCAGTATTTGGCAAAATTGACCTGTATATCCCGCCTGCCGCCCCGCCTTATCCTTAAATCAATCTTTCTGACTTAAGGAAAAATAATGGAACTGTATCTGGATACCGCCAACGTGGCAGAAGTAGAACGCCTTGCGCGCGTTTTCCCCCTTGCAGGCGTCACCACCAATCCGAGCATCATTGCCGCCAGCCGTGAGTCAATCTGGGAGGTACTGCCGCGCCTGCAAAGCGCCATTGGTCCGAAAGGCAGGCTGTTCGTCCAGACAATGAGCCGCGACGCAGAAGGCATGGTGGCCGAAGCCAAACGCCTGAGCAATGCTATCCCGGATATCGTGGTGAAAATCCCGGTCACCGCCCAGGGGCTTATCGCCATTAAGGCGCTAAAAACAGCGGGCATCACTACGCTGGGTACCGCCGTGTACAGCGCCGCGCAAGGCCTGCTGGCCGCGCTGGCCGGGGCAAAATATGTCGCGCCATACGTAAACCGCGTGGATGCCCAGGGCGGGGACGGCATTTGCATGGTTCAGGAGCTGCAATCCCTGCTGGAACAGCATGCACCGGAGAGCAAGGTGCTGGCAGCCAGCTTCAAAACGCCACGCCAGGCGCTGGACTGCCTGCTCGCCGGATGTGAAGCAATCACGCTTCCCTTAGATGTAGCGCAACAAATGCTCGGCACGCCGGCGGTAGAGTCAGCAATAGAGAAGTTCGAGCAGGACTGGAAAAACGCGTTTGGTAACCTCAACCTCTAAGGGAGATATGTTATGGACCGTATCATTCAATCGCCGGGAAAATATATCCAGGGCGCTGATGTTCTCACCCGTCTCGGCGACTATCTGAAACCTCTGGCTACACGCTGGCTGGTTGTTGGCGATAAATTTGTGCTGGGTTTTGCCGAAGAGACCCTGCGCCAGAGTTTTAAAAATGCAGAGCTACATACCGAAATCGCGCCGTTTGGCGGCGAATGTTCGCAGAATGAGATCGATCGTCTGAAAAAACTGGCCGACAGTGCCGACTGCATGGCGGTGCTGGGTATTGGCGGCGGTAAAACGCTGGATACCGCCAAAGCGCTGGCACATTTTATGGACGTGCCGGTCGCTATCGCCCCGACTATCGCCTCCACCGATGCCCCGTGCAGCGCCCTTTCTGTGATTTATACCGACAGCGGCGAATTCGAACGCTATCTGATGCTGCCGCATAACCCCAATATGGTGATTGTCGACACCAAAGTGGTGGCTGGTGCGCCGCCGCGTCTGCTGGCCGCCGGAATTGGCGATGCCCTTGCCACCTGGTTTGAAGCACGCGCCTGCTCGCGCAGCGGCGCCACGACCATGGCGGGCGGCAAGTGCACGCAGGCCGCGTTAGCGCTCGCCGAGCTGTGCTACAACACGCTGATTGAAGAGGGCGAGAAAGCGATGCTGGCCGCCGAGCAGCACGTAGTAACCCCGGCGCTGGAACGCATTATCGAAGCCAATACCTATCTGAGCGGCGTAGGGTTTGAAAGCGGCGGGCTGGCGGCAGCGCATGCCATTCACAATGGGATGACGGCAGTGCCGGATGCGCATCACTTCTATCACGGTGAAAAAGTGGCGTTTGGTACGCTGACGCAACTGGTGCTGGAAAACGCGCCGGTTGAGGAGATCGAAACCGTCGCGGCGCTTTGCCACAGCGTTGGATTGCCGATCACGCTGGCGCAGCTGAACATCAAAGAAGACATTCCGGCCAAAATGCGCCTGATTGCCGAAGCGTCTTGCGCTGAGGGAGAGACCATTCACAACATGCCGGGTGGCGTGTCGCCGGATCAGGTTTACGCGGCACTGCTGGTTGCCGACCAGTATGGACAGCGTTTCCTGCAGGAGTGGGAGTAACAAAAACGCCGGGTGCGCTATGCGTACCCGGCTCAATGGTTATTTCACGTCAAAACGGTCCAGATCCATCACCTTCGCCCACGCTGCAACGAAGTCGCGAACGAACTTCTCGTGAGCATCACTGCTGGCGTACACCTCTGCCAGCGCGCGAAGGACAGCGTTAGAGCCGAAGACCAGGTCAGCGCGAGTGGCAGTGTATTTCACTTCACCGCTGGTGCGATCGCTTCCGGCAAACAGCTCGTTCGATTCATCGGTCGCCTTCCACTGGGTGTTCATATCCAGCAGGTTCACGAAGAAGTCATTGCTCAGCACGCCTTCGCGGCTGGTAAACACACCATTTTTACTGCCGTCAAAGTTTGCACCCAGTACGCGCAGGCCGCCGATCAGCACCGTCATTTCTGGTGCGGTTAACGTCAACTGCTGGGCTTTATCAATCAGCAGCGATTCGGTGGTGGAGACATCAACCTGCGCACGATAGTTACGGAAACCGTCAGCAATCGGTTCAAGCAGGTTAAACATATCGATATCCGTCTGATCCTGACGTGCATCCACACGGCCCGGCGTGAACGGTACGGTGACGTAAACGCCAGCCGCTTTCGCCGCCTGTTCAACGCCTACCACACCCGCGAGCACGATGATATCGGCCAGTGAGGCTTTATTGGTGGTGCGCTGAATAGCTTCCAGAGCAGGCAATGCACGTACGGCTGCGGCGTTAACATCCCAGTTGCGCTGAGGCGCAAGCGCCAGACGCGCACCGTTGGCACCGCCACGCTTGTCACCGCCGCGGAAGGTTGAGGCCGACGCCCATGCCACGGAAATCAGTTCGCTGACGGAGAGCCCGGATGCTGCAATTTCCGCCTTCAGGCTCTCAATGTCCTCTTTGGTCGGATTGAATACTGCCTCCGGCAGCGGATCCTGCCAGATCAGATCTTCTTTCGGCACTTCCGGGCCAAGATAACGCGATTTTGGCCCCATATCGCGGTGGGTCAGTTTGAACCACGCGCGGGCGAAGGCTTCGTTGAAAGCCTGCGGATCGTTCAGGAAGCGACGGGAAATTTTTTCGAATTCCGGGTCAAAACGCAGCGTCAGGTCGGTAACCAGCATAGTCGGTTTGCGTTTTTTCGACGGGTCGAACGGGTCTGGCATGATCTCAGGCGCGTCCACGGCTTCAAACTGAATCGCACCGGCCGGGCTACGGGTTTGTACCCATTCGTATTTGAACAGGTTCTCGAAGAAGTAGTTGCTCCACTGGGTCGGGGTTTGTGACCAGATGACTTCCAGACCGGAAGTAATGGCGTCAGCGCCAATACCGGTACCGTGCGTGCTGGCCCAGCCCAGGCCCTGCGCTTCAATCGGAGACGCTTCCGGATCTGTGCCAACGTGCGTTGCTTCACCCGCACCGTGGGTTTTACCGAGCGTATGCCCCCCGGCAATCAGCGCCACGGTCTCTTCGTCGTTCATTCCCATGTTACCGAAGGTGGCGCGAATGGCTGCCGCCGCGGACAGCGGTTCACCGCTGGCGTTTGGTCCTTCCGGGTTGACGTAGATCAGCCCCATTTCAGTGGCCGCCAGCGGACGTTTCGCCAGTGCTTCCGGGTCACGATGGGTCAGCCAGGCTTTTTCATCCCCCCAGTTAACGTCGAGATCCGGTTCCCAGACATCTTCACGCCCGGCACCAAAACCAAAGGTGCGGAAGCCGGAGTTTTCCAGCGCCACGTTACCCGCAAGAATAAACAGGTCAGCCCAGGAGATTTTTTGACCATATTTTTGCTTGATCGGCCACAGCAGACGGCGAGCTTTATCCAGACTGACGTTATCTGGCCAGGAGTTCAGCGGCGCAAAGCGCTGTTGACCGCGTCCGGCACCGCCGCGTCCGTCAACGGAGCGATAGGTTCCCGCACCGTGCCAGGCCATGCGAATAAACAGGCCCGCATAGCTGCCCCAGTCGGCAGGCCACCACGGTTGAGAGTCGGTTAAGAGTGCTTTGAGATCGCCCTTGAGGGCGGAGTAATCCAGCTTGCTAAATTCTTTGCGGTAGTCGAAGTCTTCACCCAGAGGGTTCGAACGATTGGAATGTTGGTTAAGAAGATCGATGCGGAGTTGTTTTGGCCACCAGTCGCGGCTGCCTGTACCTGCCCCCGCGCTGTGATCGACGCCGCCCTGGTGGAACGGGCATTTGCCGACTGATGCCGCTTTATTGCTCTCGTCTGACGTGCTCATCGCTATGCTCCCTTTTACAGTGTTACCGTTACGATATACACCACTAGCAATAAGATATAGTTGAATTAATCCACAGATTCGATAGCTAATACCTTTTAACTTTTAGCCAGACTAAAAAGCCCTCCATTCAGGAGGGCTTGATGTTTATTACGCCGGGCGAACACCGAGCGTATGACAAATGGCGTAGCTCATTTCCGCGCGGTTCAGCGTGTAGAAGTGGAAATCTTTTACCCCTTCCCGACTTAAAATTTTCACCATGTCCATTGCGATATTGGCACCCACCAGCTTGCGCGTTTCCGGATCATCGTCCAGCCCTTCGTACATTTTGGACATCCACAGCGGAATGCGTACGTTGGTCATATCGGCAAATTTCTTCGCCTGTTTGAAGTTAGAGACCGGCAGAATACCCGGGATGATTTCCACGTCGATACCCGCAGAAACGCAGCGGTCGCGGAAGCGCAGGTAGCTTTCCACATCAAAGAAGAACTGAGTAATGGCCCGGTTCGCACCGGCATCCACTTTACGCTTCAGGTTAAGGAGGTCAGCCTGAGCGCTTTTCGCTTCCGGATGCACTTCCGGGTACGCCGCCACGGAGATATCAAAATCGGCAACGTCTTTCAGCAGCGCGACCAGATCCGCCGCATACATTTCGGGCTTACCGCTACCCGGCGGCAGGTCGCCGCGCAGGGCGACGATATGACGAATCCCGTTATTCCAGTAATCCTGGGCGATAGCACGCAGCTCGTCACCGGTGGCGTCGATACAGGTCAGATGCGGCGCCGCTTCCAGACCGGTTCTGTCTTTAATGCCTTTAATAATGCTGTGCGTACGGTCACGCTCGCCGGAGTTCGCGCCGTAGGTCACGGAGACAAATTTCGGTTTCAGGCTGCTCAGGCGATCGATAGAGCTCCAGAGGGTTTGCTCCATTTCACTGGTGCGCGGCGGGAAAAATTCAAAAGAGACGTTAATCTGGCCGTTTACTTCGGCCAGGCTCTGATTCAGGGCTTCCCGCTGGTTGGCGTGAAAAAAGCTCATACCTTACCTCTATCTTTCGCGTGTCGTTGTTTGTTGTGTTGTGAACTTCTATACGTTTAGACGTCCAGATGTAAAAATGACGGAAAAGCGGGGTGACGTCAACAGAAATAATCAACAATAACGGTGAGGAATGCTCAGGGAAGATGAAGGAAATTCAAGATGGGGTGAGTGCGGTCTGATGCCCTCACCCTAACCCTCTCCCACCGGGAGAGGGAAATACAGGGGTTACAGTAGCTTAGCGAGACGATTGATGTCCGACTGGATCGCCCCGGCGGTGACATCGCGCCCTGCACCCGGGCCACGGATCACCAGTGGGTTATCGCGGTACCAGCGGCTTTCGATTGCAAAGACGTTATCGCACGGCAGCAGCGCCGCCAGCGGATGTTCAGGACGCACCGCCTCAACCCCCACACGCGCTTTACCGTTGGCCTCGAAACGCGCCACATAGCGCAGCACCAGCCCCATCTCGTTTGCGGCTTCCAGACGTTGCAGCATCTGCTCGTTCAGTTCATCACCGTTTTCAAAGAAGTGATCAATGGATCCTTCCTCGCAGCCTGCCGGCACCAGCGACTCGACGCGAACAGCGCCGGGTTCAATGTCATAACCGGCTTCACGCGCCAGGATCACCAGCTTACGCATCACATCTTTACCGGAAAGATCGACGCGGGGATCGGGTTCGGTTAGCCCCTGCTGCCACGCCTGATCCACCAGGTCAGTGAACGGTACGGTGCCATCAAACTGCAGGAACAGCCAGGAGAGCGTACCGGAGAAAATACCGCTCAGCGCCAGAATGCTGTCGCCGCTTTCAATCAGATCGCGCACGGTATGGTTAACCGGCAGACCCGCGCCTACGGTGGCGTTATAGAGCCAGTGACGACCGGTTTTTTCGAACGCGTCGTGGATCTGACGGTACTTATCGGTGCTGCTTGCCCCCGCCAGTTTGTTCGCACTGATGACGTGGAAACCGTGGCTGGCGAAATCAAGATACTGATCGGCAAGCTGTTCGCTGGCAGTAACGTCCAGCACCACCAGATCGTCATATGGGTGCGCGCGCATCCACAGGAACAGCGACTCTTCGTCTTGTTCAACCGCTTCATCATTAAAGAAGGCAAGCGCGCGGCTGGCATCCAGCCCCTCGTAGTTCAACAGACTGCGGCGGCTGTCCACCACTCCGGCGAGGATAAATTCAAAGCCGGTACGTGCTGAGAGCGTGACCTGCTCGCGCGCGAACAGCTCCAGCCAGCGAGAACCGATGTTGCCTTTACCGAACAACACCAGGCCGATGCGTTTTTCCGCACGGAACAGAGAGGTATGCAGACCCTGAATCAGGCTCTCAGTTGGTCCTTTACGCAGGACGGCAACGAGGCTGATGCCCTCTTCCGACTGCCAGGTAAATTCAACCGGTTGCCCTTTCAGCTGTTGCCAGAAGCGGTGGCAGTGCAGTGGGTTACGGGTGACGCCCGCGCCCACCATCGCCACCAGCGCTAGCCCCTGACGCAGACGAAGCTCGCCCGGCAGGCCCGCTTCATCCAGAATTTTTAGCGCGCTGTCCGCCACTTCGGCGGTGTAGCAGAACTGCAGCAGTTGACGGTCGTTATGTACGCCAACCGCCAGCGGACGCACCTGAGCACGTTTGAGGATCGTGTCGATATCTTTATGCGCCAGTTTGAAGTCCTGGCCCGCCGGGACCTGGAACTCAATCAGGCAGATATCGTCGTGGCTGGTGACAATACGCGCCCCCGTACCGGATGCCAGCACGCGTTCGATGCGCGTGGAGCCCTGATCCGGGGTGTAACTGCAGCGCAACTGCAGATCGATGTCGCTACCGGAAACCGGCTGCAGCGTACGCGCGTGCAGAACCGGCGCGGCCAGACGTGCCAGCTCGCTGGCTTCATCCAGGCGCAGCAGCGGCAGCAGGCAGGCGTCTTTCACCTTACGTGGATCAGCGCTGTAAACACCGGCGACGTCACTCCAGATGGTGACGCGGGACACGCCCGCCAGGGCACCGATCTGCGTCGCCGAGTAGTCAGAGCCGTTACGCCCCAACAGCACGGTTTCCCCGGCATTGCTGCGGCTGATAAAGCCGGTCACCACAATGCGTTTACCCGGATGCTGTACCAGCAACTGTTGCAGCAGCGGGTAGGATAGACCTTCGTCCACCTGTGGCTGTGCGGCGCGTTCGGCACGCAGGAAATCACGCGCGTCGAGCCAGGCAGCCTCAACGCCCAGATGTTGCAGCACGGCGGCCATCAGGCGCGCAGACCACACTTCACCGTGCCCCACCACTTCGGCGTACACCGCATCGGTAATACCGCTGTCCAGCAGGGCGGCCAGACGCTCAAGGTCATGCGTAAAAGCGCTAATCAGCCCATCCGCCACGTCTGCAGGCAGCAAACCGGCAATCAGCTCACTCTGGTAACGGCGTAAGGACTGTTGCACCTGATGCGCAGAGAGGCGATCGGTCTGGCTCAATTTCAGCCAGCTAATCAGCTGGTTGGTGGTGCTGCCCGCCGCGGAGACAACCATCATGTCACCCGGCTGTGAATACTCTGTCATGATCCCTGCAACGCGCAGGTAACACTTCACATCAGCAAGACTACTACCACCAAACTTGTGCAGTTGACGACCCTTCGCCCCTGCCTGCGCTATCACACTCATGATTACCCCTTGGCTGCGACCCGGAAGCCATTTTCCAGATCGGCAATTAAATCTTCAGAATCTTCAATACCGGTTGAGATCCGCAGCAGCGTCTCAGAAATCCCGGCGGCGGCACGTGCCTCTGGTGCCATACCTGCGTGCGTCATGGTTGCGGCGTGGGAGATCAAACTTTCAACCCCACCTAACGATTCCGCCAGCGTAAACAATGACAGCCCGCTCAGGAAGCGACGCAGCGTTTGCTCGTCACCGTCCAGTTCAAAACTTAACATCGCGCCAAACCCTTTCTGCTGACGCGCGGCAATCTCGTGCCCCTGGTTTTCAGGCAGCGACGGGTGATAAAGCTTCTTCACCAGCGGCTGCGTTTTCAGGAAATCGACAATCGCCTGGGCATTGCGCTGTGCCACCTCCATACGCGGCGACAGCGTGCGAATCCCGCGTAACAGCAGATAGCTGTCGAAGGCCCCGGCGGTGACGCCAATGTTATTGGCCCACCATGCCAGTTCGGTGACAACGTCGGGATCTTTTGCAATCACCACGCCTGCGACGACATCAGAATGACCGTTCAGATATTTAGTGCATGAATGCAATACCAGATCTGCACCCAGCGCCAGTGGGTTCTGAAGGGCCGGACTGAGGAACGTATTATCCACTACACTTATCGCTCCCGCATCCCTTGTGAGCTGACAAATTTTCGCAATATCGACAACGCGCAACAATGGATTACTTGGACTTTCCACCAGCACCAGCTTCGGCTTCTCTGCCAGCGCCTGTTTCAGCGCCTGTTCGTCATTTTGATCGACAAACAGTACCCGGTAACAGCCGCGTTTTGCCAGGCTATCAAACAGACGATAGCTGCCGCCGTAACAGTCGTGCGGCGCAACCAGCAGATCGCCCGGCTTCAGGAACACGGTAGTCACCAGATGAATGGCAGACATACCGGTATTGGTTAATACTGCCCCTGCGCCACCTTCCAGTTCCGCCAGCGCGCGCTGGGTAACATCACGCGTAGGGTTGCCACGACGCGAGTAGTCATGCGCACGGGGTTCATTAAATCCGGTGAAATTATAGGTACTGGAAAGATGAATCGGCGGGACAACACAGCCGTACTGCTCGTCATCATTCAATCCGCTACGCACTGCGATGGTGGCCTGTTTACGCGTCATGGTGAAGGCTTCCTGGCTAATTAGGTGAAAAGTCAGGCACCAGAGTAAACATTGAAAGTATGGACGTCAATACATCTGGACATCTAAACTTCTTTGCGTATAGATTGAGCAATGCGCAAATAGCCGTTAAAATTATATGCTTTAGTGCACGCTGCAGCGGCAATATCCGTGCCACGGTATCGTCTCTACGGTAAACTACGCAGGTTTACGGTTCAAAACCGACGGTTACAGGTTTTGCACCTTTAGATTAATGACTGAGAGGATTAAAGGTATCTCATGGCTGAATGGAGCGGCGAATATATCAGCCCATACGCTGAGCACGGTAAGAAGAGTGAGCAAGTAAAGAAAATTACGGTTTCCATTCCTCTGAAGGTGTTGAAGATCCTCACCGATGAACGTACGCGTCGTCAGGTGAACAACCTGCGCCACGCAACCAACAGCGAACTGCTGTGCGAAGCGTTTCTGCATGCGTTTACCGGCCAACCGTTGCCGAACGATGACGACCTGCGCAAAGAGCGTAGCGACGAAATCCCGGAAGAGGCGAAGGTGATCATGCGTGAACTGGGTATCGACCCGGAGACGTGGGAATACTGATAAGCGGATACAAAAAAGGCACCTTGCGGTGCCTTTTTTTCGGGAAACTTATTTAGCGCCCGGGATGCTGAAACGCTTGTTGAAGCGGTCAACACGGCCACCGGTTGCAACGTCACGCTGCTTACCAGTGTAGAACGGGTGGCATTTGCCGCACACGTCCAGGTTCAGATCGTGACCCACGGTAGAGCGGATCTGGATAGAGTTACCGCAAGAGCAGTTTGCAGTAATCATTTCGTATTTCGGGTGAATATCTTTTTTCATGGGAGAACCTCAGTTAAGGCCGCGTCGCTCTTCCAGCCCTAACGCCAGACACCACGCGATGTTGAATGTAAGTTCTTTGGCGTAAAGTACACCAAAGGCGGCGAATCATACAGAATTTGACCAACGTATGCAAACTGATCCGCACGCCGCTTTCACTAATGTGTATACTAACGCGCCACTTTTCAAGTCAGGAAGATTCGATGCCCGTCGCTCACGTTGCCCTGCCCGTTCCGCTTCCCCGCACGTTTGACTATCTGCTGCCCGACAGCATGAGCGTTAAAGCGGGCTGTCGCGTGACCGTGCCCTTTGGCAAACAGCAGCGCGTAGGGATCGTCGTCTCCGTCAGCGACAAGAGCGAATTGCCGCTTAACGAACTGAAATCGGTCGTTGAGGTGCTCGACAGCGAGCCCGTTTACTCCACCAGCACCTGGCGACTGCTACTATGGGCGGCGGATTATTATCATCATCCGATTGGCGATGTTCTGTTCCACGCTTTACCGATTATGCTGCGCCAGGGCAAAAGCGCCAGCCACGCGCCAATGTGGTACTGGTTTGCGACCGAACAGGGCCAGGCGGTGGACATTAACAGCCTGAAGCGCTCCCAGAAACAACAGCAGGCGCTGGCCGCCCTGCGTCAGGGGAAAATCTGGCGCCATCAGGTCGATGAGATGGAAGTCAGCGAAACCGCGCTCCAGGCACTAAGAAAAAAAGGGCTGAGCGAACTGGCAAGCGAGGCTCCGGCCCTGTATGACTGGCGGGAGCGATTTTCCGTCTCGGGCGATCGCCTGCGCCTGAACACCGAGCAGGCCACCGCCGTGGGGGCGATCCACAGTGCCTCCGGCCATTTCTCCGCCTGGCTACTGGCCGGGGTCACCGGTTCTGGCAAGACAGAAGTCTATCTCAGTGTGCTGGAAAACGTGCTCGCGCAGGGCAAACAGGCGCTGGTGATGGTGCCGGAAATTGGCCTGACGCCGCAAACCATCGCGCGCTTTCGCGAGCGGTTTAATGCGCCGGTTGAGGTGCTGCACTCTGGCCTGAATGACAGCGAACGCCTCAGCGCCTGGCTGAAAGCGAAAAACGGCGAAGCGGCGATCGTGATTGGCACCCGTTCATCACTGTTTACACCGTTCAAAAATCTTGGCGTCATCGTCATTGATGAAGAACACGACAGCTCTTATAAGCAGCAGGAAGGCTGGCGGTATCACGCCCGCGATCTGGCCGTCTATCGCGCGCACAGCGAGCAAATCCCCATTATTCTGGGCTCTGCTACCCCGGCGCTCGAAACGCTGCATAATGTTCGTCAGCGTAAATACCATATGCTGCGCCTGACGCGTCGCGCGGGGAATGCGCGTCCGGCCATTCAACACGTGCTGGATCTGAAAGGTCAGCAGGTGCAGGCGGGGTTAGCACCTGCCCTTATCACCCGGATGCGTCAGCATTTGCAGGCGGGCAATCAGGTTATTTTGTTCCTCAACAGACGCGGCTTTGCCCCGGCACTGCTGTGTCACGACTGCGGCTGGATCGCAGAATGCCCGCGCTGCGACCACTACTACACCTTCCATCAGGCCCAGCGCCATTTGCGCTGCCACCACTGCGACAGCCAGCGCCCGGTGCCGCGTCAGTGTCCATCATGCGGGTCAACGCACATCGTGCCGGTCGGTCTGGGCACTGAACAACTGGAACAGGCCCTGGAGCCGTTCTTCCCGGATGTGCCCATTTCCCGAATCGACAGGGACACCACCAGCCGTAAAGGGGCGCTGGAACAGCAGCTGGCAGAAGTGCATCGCGGTGGCGCGCGCATCCTGATTGGCACCCAGATGCTGGCTAAAGGTCATCACTTCCCGGACGTGACGCTAGTTGCCCTGCTGGATGTCGATGGCGCACTGTTCTCTGCCGATTTCCGCTCAGCCGAGCGTTTTGCCCAGCTTTATACCCAGGTGGCCGGACGCGCGGGACGCGCCGGGAAACAGGGCGAAGTGGTACTGCAAACGCACCATCCTGAGCATCCGTTGCTGCAAACCCTGCTGCATAAAGGCTATGACGCCTTTGCCGAGCAGGCGCTGGCTGAACGCCAGACCATGCAGCTTCCCCCGTGGACCAGCCACGTGATCATCCGCGCGGAAGATCATAACAACCAGCAGGCGCCGCTTTTCCTGCAGCAGTTGAGGAACCTTCTGCAGGCCAGCCCGCTGGTTGATAATCAACTGTGGATTTTAGGGCCGGTTCCGGCGCTGGCCCCCAAGCGCGGCGGACGTTTTCGCTGGCAGATTTTGCTGCAACACCCTTCGCGCATCCGTTTACAGCACATCGTCAGCGGCACGCTGGCCTTGATCAACACCCTGCCAGAAGCGCGCAAAGTGAAGTGGGTGCTTGACGTTGATCCCATCGAAGGCTGAAGCCGGATCGAAAAATTTAACGTCCCTCACACTTTTTATGAAAATTCTGTAACCGATTCCATTAACTATCTGTAAAAATGGTGGCGTCAGAAGTTCGGTGTTCAGGCGAGGAGAAGACGTTGAAGTCCAGGAAAGAGGTTGCCACGGCGACCATGAAAGACGTTGCCCAGAAAGCACAAGTCTCTACGGCAACCGTGTCCCGCGCATTAATGAACCCGGATAAAGTCTCTCAGGCGACCCGCAACCGGGTAGAACAGGCCGCGCTGGAAGTGGGGTATTTCCCACAGGCGATGGGGCGTAACGTTAAACGTAATGAGTCGCGGACCATCCTGGTGATTGTGCCGGACATCTGCGATCCCTTCTTCAGCGAAATTATTCGCGGCATCGAAGTGACCGCTGCGGAGCAAGGGTATCTGGTGCTCATTGGCGACTGCGCGCACCAGAATCAGCAGGAAAAAACCTTTATCGACCTCATTATCACCAAGCAGATCGACGGCATGCTGCTGCTTGGTTCGCGCCTGCCGTTTGATGCCAGCATTGAAGAGCAGCGCAATTTACCGCCGATGGTGATGGCCAACGAGTTTGCGCCGGAGCTGGAACTGCCAACGGTGCATATTGATAACCTGACCGCCGCGTTCAACGCCGTTAACTACCTGCAGGAGCTGGGGCATAAACGGATTGGCTGCATTGCCGGGCCAGAAGAGATGCCGCTGTGTCACTATCGCCTGCAGGGCTATGTTCAGGCGCTTCGCCGAACCGGCGTGACGGTTGATCCGCACTACATTGCGCGCGGTAATTTTTCCTTCGAAGCCGGTGGTCAGGCGCTGGAAAAACTACTGGCATTGCCTGAGCCGCCTACCGCAGTGTTCTGCCACAGCGACGTGATGGCGCTGGGGGCATTATCGTATGCGAAACGCCGCGGCCTGCGCATACCGAAAGATTTGTCGATTATCGGTTTCGATAATATTTCGCTTTCAGAATTTTGCGATCCCCCGCTCTCAACCGTTTCGCAGCCACGCTACGACATTGGCCGTGAAGCGATGCTTCTTTTGCTCGATCAGTTGCAGGGTCAAACAGTTAGCAGCGGATCGAGGTTGCTGGACTGCGAACTGATTATTCGTGGTTCTACCCAGGCATTGACTTAAAGTAAATGTCTTTAGGACACCCTTATCTGGTCAAAGCCCCGCCGCTTAAGTAACATGGCGGACTGACGAACGAATAAATACAGCGAAACGATAGTGGCACAACGAGATTATGTACGTCGCGGCCAGCCGGCACCTTCGCGACGCAAAAAGAGTAGCGCAAAGAAAAAGCAACGTAACCTGCCTGCTGTCTCGCCAGCAATGGTCGCTATTGCTGCGGCGGTACTGGTGGCCTTCATCGGCGGCCTGTACTTTATCACGCATCATAAAAAAGAAGAGGCTGAAGCCCTTCAGGGCAACAAAGTGGTTGGAAATGGTCTGCCACCGAAGCCTGAAGAGCGCTGGCGCTATATTAAAGAGCTGGAAAGCCGTCAGCCTGGCGTGCGTGCGCCGACCGAGCCATCCGCCGGTGGCGAGGTGAAAAATGCCGATCAGCTAACGGACGAACAGCGTCAGTTGCTGGCACAGATGCAGGCCGATATGCGCCAGCAGCCTACGCAGCTGAATGAAGTGCCGTGGAATGAACAAACGCCGGCGCAGCGTCAGCAAACACTGCAACTGCAGCGCCAGCGTCAGGCACAGATTCAGCAGCAACAACAACAGCAGCAGTGGACGCAAAACCAGCCGGTACAGCAGCCTAAAGCGCAGCCGCGCGTGACGGAACAGCCGTACCAGCAGCCGCAAACGCGAACGGCGCAGTCTCAGCCTGCTCAGCAGCCAAAGGCCCAGACGCAGAAGCAAACGGCTCAACCGTATCAGGATCTGCTGCAGACGCCTGCGCATACCACCGCGCAGCAGCCGAAAACACAGCAGGCCGCACCGGTCACCAAAGAGACCGAGGCACCGAAGCAGACGGCTGAGAAGAAAGACGAACGCCGCTGGATGGTGCAGTGCGGTTCGTTCAAAGGTGCCGAGCAGGCCGAAACGGTCCGCGCTCAGCTGGCATTTGAAGGATTTGACTCGCGCATTACCACCAATAACGGCTGGAATCGCGTGGTGATTGGCCCGGTCAAAGGCAAAGAAAATGCCGATGGCACCATTTCTCGTTTGAAAGTCGCCGGTCACACAAACTGCATCCGACTTGCTTCCGGGGGTTGAAACCCCCAAATTCCCCCCCATCTATCTTTCTATTCAGCCCTGAGCACAGGCTCAGGGCTTCTGTTTCCCGATTCTGTAACCAGGGGGTCTGCTCGTGACAACAATAGTAAGTGTACGCCGTAACGGCCACGTGGTAATCGCCGGTGATGGCCAGGCCACGCTGGGTAATACCGTAATGAAAGGCAACGTGAAAAAAGTCCGTCGTTTATACAACGACAAAGTGATCGCCGGTTTTGCAGGCGGCACGGCTGATGCTTTCACGCTGTTTGAACTGTTTGAACGTAAACTGGAAATGCACCAGGGTCATCTGGTGAAAGCCGCCGTTGAGCTGGCGAAAGACTGGCGAACCGACCGCATGCTGCGCAAACTCGAAGCGCTGCTGGCCGTGGCCGATGAAACCGCATCGCTGATCATCACCGGTAACGGTGACGTCATTCAGCCAGAAAACGACCTGATTGCCATCGGCTCTGGCGGCCCTTATGCCCAGGCTGCGGCTCGCGCACTGTTGGAGAATACCGACATGAATGCGCGTGATATCGCTGTGAAGGCGTTGGATATTGCGGGTGATATCTGCATCTATACCAACCACAACCACACCATCGAAGAATTGACCTCTAAAGCGTAAGGATCTCCCATGTCTGAAATGACCCCACGCGAAATTGTCAGCGAACTGGACAAACATATTATCGGCCAGGATAACGCCAAGCGTTCCGTGGCTATTGCTCTGCGTAACCGCTGGCGCCGCATGCAGCTCGACGAAGAGCTGCGCCATGAAGTGACGCCAAAAAACATTCTGATGATCGGCCCAACCGGTGTCGGTAAAACCGAAATCGCTCGCCGTCTGGCGAAACTGGCTAACGCGCCGTTCATCAAAGTTGAAGCCACTAAATTCACCGAAGTGGGCTATGTAGGTAAAGAAGTTGACTCTATCATCCGCGATCTGACCGACTCGGCAATCAAGATGGTTCGCGTTCAGGCGATCGAGAAAAACCGCTATCGCGCGGAAGAGATGGCTGAAGAGCGTATTCTTGACGTGCTGATCCCGCCGGCGAAAAACAACTGGGGTCAGGCTGAACAGCAGGCTGAACCTTCTGCGGCACGTCAGGCATTCCGCAAAAAGCTGCGCGAAGGCCAGCTGGATGACAAAGAGATTGAGATCGATCTCGCCGCCGCGCCAATGGGTGTGGAAATCATGGCACCTCCTGGCATGGAGGAGATGACCAGCCAGCTGCAGTCCATGTTCCAGAACCTGGGCGGTCAGAAACAGAAAGCGCGTAAGCTGAAAATCAAAGATGCGATGAAGCTGCTGATTGAAGAAGAAGCAGCAAAGCTGGTGAACCCGGAAGAGCTGAAGCAGGATGCGATCGACGCGGTTGAGCAGCACGGTATCGTGTTTATCGACGAAATCGATAAGATCTGTAAGCGCGGTAACGCGTCCGGCCCGGACGTCTCCCGTGAAGGCGTGCAGCGCGACCTGCTGCCGCTGGTAGAAGGTTGCACCGTCTCCACCAAGCACGGCATGGTTAAAACGGACCACATCCTGTTTATCGCGTCCGGTGCGTTCCAGATTGCCAGCCCGTCTGACCTGATCCCGGAACTGCAGGGTCGTCTGCCTATCCGCGTTGAGCTGCAGGCGCTGACCACTGAAGATTTCGAACGTATCCTGACCGAGCCAAACGCGTCTGTGACCGTACAGTACAAAGCGCTGATGGCGACCGAAGGCGTGAACATTGAGTTCACCGAAGACGGTATCAAACGCATCGCCCAGGCGGCCTGGCAGGTCAACGAAACTACCGAGAACATCGGTGCGCGTCGTCTGCACACGGTGCTGGAACGCCTGATGGAAGATATCTCTTATGATGCGAGCGACCTGAACGGTCAAACCATTACCATTGACGCAGAATATGTGGGTAAACACCTGGATGCGTTAGTGGCAGATGAAGATCTGAGCCGTTTTATCCTATAATCGCGGTTACTGCATTCTCATCACATTTAATGGGGGCTAATGCCCCCATTTTTTTGGCTTAATAACTATGACTGATATCAGCCGTACTCAGGCGTGGCTCGAAAGTCTGCGCCCTAAAACCCTTCCTCTGGCCTTTGCCGCGATTATCGTCGGTACCGTCCTTGCCTGGTGGCAGGGGTATTTCAATCCGCTGGTTGCCGTGCTGGCGCTGGTCACCGCCGGTTTGTTGCAGATCCTCTCTAATCTCGCCAACGACTACGGCGATGCGGTTAAGGGTAGCGATAAGCCTGACCGTATCGGCCCTCTGCGCGGGATGCAGAAAGGGGTGATTACGCAGGCACAGATGAAGCGCGCGTTGATTATCACCGTGGTACTGATTTGTTTATCCGGCCTGGCGCTGGTGACGGTCGCCTCGAAAACCACCAGTGATTTCATTGGTTTTCTGGTGCTGGGCCTGCTCGCTATTATCGCCGCCATTACCTATACCGTCGGCACGCGCCCTTACGGTTATATCGGCCTGGGTGATATTTCCGTGCTGGTATTTTTTGGCTGGCTGAGCGTGATGGGCAGCTGGTACTTACAGGCGCATACGCTTATTCCTGCCCTGTTCCTGCCCGCCACCGCCTGCGGTCTGCTGGCAACGGCGGTACTTAACATCAACAATCTGCGCGATATCGACAGCGACCGTGAGAACGGCAAAAACACGCTGGCCGTGCGTCTGGGGCCGGTTAACGCGCGTCGCTATCATGCCTGCCTGCTGATGGGCGCCCTGCTCTGCCTCGCACTGTTCAACCTGATCTCGCTGCATAGTCTCTGGGGCTGGCTGTTTGTGCTCGCCGCGCCGCTGCTGATTAAACAGGCCCGCTTTGTGATGCGTGAGCTCAGCCCGGCAGCCATGCCACCGATGCTTGAGCGCACGGTAAAAGGCGCACTGCTCACTAACCTGTTGTTCGTGATAGGGATTGTCCTGAGCCAGACGCTGAGTTAACTGACAAATATCAATTAACAATTGATGATTTTGCCAACAACGCATTTCGCACGATATACTGAACACATTCGCAGCAACAGAGCGTTAAACCTATGAAATACGATACCTCCGAGCTTTGTGACATCTACCAGGAAGA
Organism: Enterobacter cloacae complex sp. 309I3; assembly: GCF_050031595.1. Taxonomy (NCBI): domain Bacteria; kingdom Pseudomonadati; phylum Pseudomonadota; class Gammaproteobacteria; order Enterobacterales; family Enterobacteriaceae; genus Enterobacter; species Enterobacter cloacae complex sp. 309I3. The sequence continues at coordinate 4,821,193 of NZ_JBLGWI010000001.1, forward strand.
TGTCAACGTCGTTGAACCGCTGTTCTCCAACTTTGGTGGACGGTCTTCGTTTGGCGGACAAATCATCACGGTGAAATGTTTCGAGGATAACGGGTTGCTGTACGATCTGCTCGAACAGAACGGTCGTGGTCGCGTGCTGCTGGTTGATGGCGGCGGCTCCGTACGTCGTGCATTGATTGACGCAGAACTGGCCGGAATTGCCGTGCAAAACGAATGGGAAGGCATTGTGGTCTACGGTTCAGTACGCCAGGTGGACGATCTCGAAGACCTCGATATCGGCATTCAGGCGATTGCCGCCATTCCGGTTGGCGCCGCAGGTGAAGGCATTGGCGAAAGCGATATCCGCGTCAATTTCGGCGGCGTGACCTTCTTCTCCGGCGACCATCTCTATGCCGATAACACCGGCATTATCCTCTCCGAAGATCCGCTGGATATTGAGTAGTAAACAGTAAGCGAGCGCCATAAAAAAACCGCCAACAGCAATGTGGCGGTTTTTTTGTCCCTCGGGATTCGCGGTCCGTTGGGAAGGCTTGCAGGCTAATACCAAGGATCTTCATCATACTCTCGTCCAAACCTTGGGCAACCCCTCAGAAGCTTTATAAAATCCTAATTCTTTATGAATACCTTAACACCAGGGTTGCTGCTTATTATGATGCAGCGTCCCTTTCCGCCATCTCGCAAATGGGCATCGGTCCAGGGAAAGGTGTATTCACAACCGTAAAACAGGCTAATACCAGGGCTTGTGTCCACCGACTTATCACCGGTGGTGAACGGTGGAGCGGTTAGCTGCAGGGACCGCATAATGAAACGCTAATTATGTATCGCGTTCATTGTCGCCAGCGTACTCGTTGTGAAGAGTGATGAACCCAATGTGTTCTTTGCTTTTGCTACGACAGCGCAGGACAAGTAGCGTTAAGGCCGCCTTGGGCGGCCTTTTTTATGGTTATTACCAATTCGCGATAACCATAAAAAAGCCGGGTGGCGGCTTCGCCTTACCCGGCCTACTCAGTTCAATCCCAGGGGAATTAAACCTCTTCCATACGTCCAAGCAGTGCCTGCAGACGTTCCTGCCAGCCGTTCTGCTGTTCACGCAGCTGGTTGTTTTCGCGCTCCAGTTCTTCACGGCCGTGCTGAGCTGTCTGCACTTCTTGCGCCAGGCTGTTGTTCTTTTCTTTCAGCTCTTCAATTTCCATCTGCAGCAGCGTGATGGTGTCAATCGCCTGCTGTACTTTCGATTCCAGTTTCTCAAACACTTCTAAAGACATGATCCTACCTCTCCTGAATTGCAAGGCGACGCTTTAACGTAAACGCGCACAACATCTATGCCGATTGTATGAAGCCCCGTCGCCCCTGTCCAGCGACACACCGCGCAGATCGCGGTTTGCAACATTTTTCGGCCTCGTCCTGGTGCGTTCGCGGCAATTACCCCTAAGTTGTTAACTCATTAGTTAATGAAATGATTCAGCTCACACTCTCGCGCTGATGCAAAAATGCGCTTTATGGCGCGTAAACGCTCATTTTATTGACACAGACCACACATTTTGATTTCGATATTTCTCGTTTTTGCTCGTTAACGATAAATTAACACTATGTCTACAGGACATCATGGCTGTCACGGGCGGCCATGCTAACAATAAACATCAATCTCTTCAGGATTCCGATTATGAGTCAGACATCAACCTTAAAAGGCCAGTGCATTGCCGAGTTCCTTGGTACCGGGTTGTTGATATTCTTCGGAGTGGGCTGTGTTGCTGCACTGAAAGTGGCGGGTGCCAGTTTTGGTCAGTGGGAAATCAGTATTATCTGGGGTCTGGGTGTGGCGATGGCCATCTACCTGACTGCAGGTGTTTCTGGCGCACATCTTAACCCGGCGGTGACCATCGCACTGTGGCTGTTCGCGTGCTTCGACGGACGCAAAGTTGTTCCTTTCATTATTTCTCAATTTGCCGGCGCGTTTTGCGCAGCGGCGTTAGTTTACGGGCTTTATTACAATCTTTTCATCGACTTCGAACAGACGCATCATATGGTGCGCGGCAGCGTCGAAAGTCTGGATCTGGCAGGTATCTTCTCTACATATCCAAACCCGCATATCAATTTTGTGCAGGCGTTCGCAGTTGAAATGGTGATTACCGCTATTCTGATGGGCGTTATCCTGGCGCTGACCGACGACGGAAACGGCATTCCGCGCGGCCCGCTGGCACCTCTGCTGATTGGCCTGCTGATTGCGGTGATCGGCGCATCCATGGGCCCGCTGACCGGCTTCGCAATGAACCCGGCGCGTGATATCGGACCAAAAGCGTTCGCCTTTATCGCAGGCTGGGGCGACGTGGCCTTCACCGGTGGCAAAGACATTCCTTACTTCCTGGTTCCGCTGTTTGCGCCGGTTGTCGGGGCTGCGCTGGGTGCGTTTAGCTATCGCAAATTAATTGGTCGCCACTTACCGTGCGACACCTGTGTGGACGAGGAGAAAGAGACGACTTCTACCGCACAACAAAAAGCTTCGCTGTAATCTGACTACGGGACTTACACCATGACCGAAAAAAAATATATCGTTGCGCTCGACCAGGGCACCACCAGCTCCCGCGCTGTCGTAATGGATCATGACGCGAACATTGTCAGCGTGTCACAGCGTGAATTTGAGCAAATCTATCCTCGTCCAGGCTGGGTAGAGCACGACCCGATGGAGATCTGGGCATCGCAAAGCTCCACGCTGGTCGAAGTGCTGGCGAAAGCCGATATCAGTTCTGACGAAATAGCCGCGATTGGTATTACCAACCAGCGTGAAACGACAATCGTCTGGGAACGTGAAACCGGCAAGCCAATTTATAACGCCATCGTCTGGCAGTGTCGTCGTACGTCAGAGATTTGCGAACAGCTGAAGCGCGACGGTATGGAAGAGTACGTCCGCAGCGCCACGGGCCTGGTGGTTGACCCGTATTTCTCGGGTACCAAAGTGAAGTGGATCCTTGACCACGTGGAAGGTTCACGTGAGCGTGCAAAACGCGGCGAACTGCTGTTCGGTACCGTCGATACCTGGCTTATCTGGAAGATGACCCAGGGTCGCGTCCACGTCACGGACTACACCAACGCCTCGCGCACCATGCTGTTCAACATCAACACGCTGGAGTGGGATGACAAGATGCTGGACGCGCTGGATATTCCACGCGCTATGCTGCCAGAAGTACGTAAATCTTCTGAAGTGTACGGTCAGACCAACATCGGTGGTAAAGGCGGCACGCGTATTCCTATCGCCGGTATCGCCGGTGACCAGCAGGCGGCGCTGTTCGGCCAGCTGTGCGTTAAAGAAGGGATGGCGAAAAACACCTACGGTACCGGCTGCTTTATGCTGATGAATACCGGCGAGAAAGCGGTGAAATCAGAAAACGGTCTGCTGACCACCATCGCCTGCGGCCCACGCGGTGAAGTGAACTATGCGCTGGAAGGTGCGGTGTTCATGGCGGGTGCATCCATCCAGTGGCTGCGCGACGAGATGAAGCTTATCAGCGATGCGTTCGACTCCGAGTACTTCGCCACCAAAGTGAAGGATACCAACGGCGTGTACGTGGTACCTGCGTTTACCGGTCTGGGCGCACCGTACTGGGATCCGTATGCACGCGGCGCGATTTTCGGCCTGACGCGTGGCGTGAATGCTAACCACATTATTCGCGCCACCCTGGAATCTATCGCCTATCAGACGCGCGACGTACTGGAAGCGATGCAGGCTGACTCCGGCATCCGTCTGCACGCTCTGCGCGTGGACGGCGGTGCGGTCGCGAACAACTTCCTGATGCAGTTCCAGTCCGACATTCTGGGCACCCGCGTGGAACGCCCGGAAGTGCGCGAAGTGACCGCGCTGGGTGCGGCGTACCTTGCGGGTCTGGCGGTCGGCTTCTGGCAGAATCTGGACGAGCTGCAGGAAAAAGCAGTTATCGAACGTGAATTCCGCCCTGGCATCGAAACCACCGAGCGTAACTACCGCTACAGCGGCTGGAAGAAAGCGGTGAAACGCGCCCTGGCGTGGGAAGAGCACGAAGAGTAATCATACATTCCCTCTCCCCCGGGGAGAGGGTCAGGGTGAGGGGCTCCGGCTGCACCGGTCCCCTCGCCTCGCCCCACTCTGTGATAAACTTCGTGCAATTCCTTTTGATTGCACGAGTACCTCATGAAACGTGAACTTGCTATCGAGTTTTTCCGCGTTACCGAAGCCGCTGCCCTGGCAGGCTATAAATGGCTTGGCCGTGGCGACAAAAATACCGCCGACGGTGCGGCTGTCCATGCCATGCGCATTGTCCTCAATCAGGTCAATATTGACGGCACTATTGTGATCGGCGAAGGCGAGATCGACGAAGCGCCAATGCTCTACATCGGTGAAAAAGTGGGTACCGGCAAAGGCGATGCCGTGGATATCGCCGTCGACCCGATCGAAGGCACACGCATGACGGCGATGGGTCAGGCCAACGCGCTGGCCGTGCTGGCCGTGGGTGATAAAGGCTGCTTCCTCAACGCACCGGATATGTACATGGAAAAGCTGATCGTCGGTCCAGGCGCGAAAGGCGCCATCGACCTCAGCCTGCCGCTGGAAGAGAACCTGCGTAACGTCGCCAGCGCGCTGAACAAACCGCTGAGCGAACTCACCGTCACCATTCTGGCGAAACCGCGTCACGACGCTACCATCGCACAGATGCAAAAGCTGGGCGTACGCGTGTTTGCCATCCCGGATGGCGACGTGGCGGCCTCCATTCTGACCTGCATGCCAGACAGTGAAGTGGATGTCCTGTACGGTATTGGCGGCGCGCCGGAAGGCGTGGTCTCTGCTGCGGTGATCCGCGCGCTGGATGGCGACATGCAGGCCCGCCTGCTGCCCCGTCATGAGGTCAAAGGCGACAACGAAGAGAATCGCCGCATTGGCGAAGATGAGCTGGCGCGCTGTGAGGCAATGGGTATTGAAGCCAATAAAGTCCTCGCACTTCACGAAATGGCCCGCAGCGACAACGTTGTTTTCTCCGCGACCGGCATCACCAAAGGCGATCTGCTGGATGGCATCACCCGCAAAGGCAACATGGCGACCACGGAAACGCTGCTGATCCGCGGTAAATCGCGCACCATTCGTCGCATTCAGTCAATTCACTATCTCGATCGTAAAGACCCGGACGTACAGACGCACATTCTGTAAAACCGTTTGATCGATAGAGCTTTCCAGCCCGAATGGGCTGGATATCTTCATCACAAATACGGAAGATAGATCCGAGAAACAGCACAGGAGAAGATCATGGCGGACTGGGTAACAGGTAAAGTCACTAAGATAAAATTCTGGACCGATGCGCTATTTAGTCTCACCGTGCACGCCCCCATCCATCCGTTTACGGCCGGACAGTTTGCCAAACTGGGGCTGGATATCGACGGCGAACGCGTGCAGCGCGCTTACTCGTACGTCAACGCGCCCGATAATCCGGATCTCGAGTTCTATCTGGTTACCGTCCCGGACGGCAAACTCAGCCCGCGCCTGGCGGCGCTTAAACCCGGTGATGATGTCCAGATTGTGAGTGACGCAGCAGGTTTCTTCGTGCTGGACGAAATTCCGGACTGCGAAACCCTGTGGATGCTGGCAACCGGCACGGCCATCGGCCCCTATCTCTCCATTCTGCAGTACGGCAAAGACCTGGAGCGGTTTAAAAACATCGTGCTGGTGCATGCCGCGCGTTACGCCGCAGACTTAAGCTATCTGCCGCAGATGCAGGAGCTGGAGCGGCAGTATGCCGGAAAGCTGAAAATCCAGACCGTGGTAAGCCGCGAAACGGCAGCAGGTTCGCTGACCGGCCGCGTGCCGGCATTAATTGAGAGTGGAGCCCTGGAAGAGGCCGTTGGCTTGCCGATGCGTGCCGAAACCAGCCACGTGATGCTGTGTGGTAACCCGCAGATGGTACGGGACACTCAGCAGCTTCTGAAAGATACCCGGCAGATGACGAAACACCTTCGCCGCCGACCGGGTCATATGACCGCCGAACACTACTGGTGATCAGCGGTATTTCACCTCAAGAGTGTCTTTACCGTATTTGTTTTCGCTCTGGGTGCCGATGAACGCACCCAGATCGATAACCATCATCACAAAGATAATGGTCGGTAGCAGTCTGCCCACCACCCAGGGGAGGATGGACGGAAGTATTGACCAGTTCCCGGCGACCAGCATCCACGCCAGAATAATCAGAAAAGCCCATGCACCGGAACGACCGCGATCGTGCAGGCGTTTCACCACCACGGCCGCGGTTGGCCACAGTAAACAAACCAGCGCAAACGCCGCGGTTTGCGTGCTCAGCCATGCGTTATAGGCCACAAAAAACAGAAGCAGCATAGCGATAATCCACGTCGCCATCCAGATCCAGAAATCACGGCGTCCAATACGCCCTTTGAATGAAAACAACCACTGCTGTATGGTCATGTAAGGTTCCTTATTATCATATCGTGCGCATTTTACCCTGGAGTTGTGACCTTTTGACAAGCCGACCAGATATCGATTTAATCATGAGCACTTACGGCCAGGGACAATGTTGATGAAAAATTCGGCACACCTTCTTTTCCTGTGTTTCGCGATGCTGAGCGCCGGTCTCCCCCTGCACGCCGCCGAACCCCCTGCTCCGACAACCGCGCCCTACCTCCTGGCGGGTGCGCCATCGTTCGATCAGTCCATCAGTCAGTTTCGTGAAACGTTTAACAAAACCAATCCAACGCTGCCGCTGGATGAATTTCGCGCCATTGATGGCGCGCGCGATACTCCAAACCTGACCCGTGCCGCCAGCAAGATTAACGAAAACTTGTACGCTTCCACTGCGCTGGAGCGCGGTACGCTAAAAATCAAAAGTATGCAGATCACCTGGCTGCCGATTCAGGGGCCAGAGCAGAAAGCCGCCAAGGCGAAGGCGCTGGAGTACATGAGCGCGGTGCTGCAGGCATTTACGCCCGCACTGACAAAAAAACAGAGCCAACAAAAGCTGCAAAAACTGCTGGTTACGGGTAAAAACAAGCGCTATTACACCGAAACCGAAGGCGCGGTGCGCTATGTGGTGGCGGATAACGGCGAAAAAGGCCTGACCTTCGCTGTTGAACCGATTAAGCTGGCACTATCTGACACACTCGGAGGGGCGAATTAATGACAAAAAGCAAAGCCTTTCGAGGGAAAATCTCTATACTGATTCACAGACCATGCTGCCCGTCAGGGTGGCCATATTCCTTAATTCGCTTATTTAGCGTGGAGAATTGAAATGCGACATCCTTTAGTGATGGGTAACTGGAAACTGAACGGCAGCCGCCACATGGTAAACGAACTGGTTGCGAACCTGCGTAAAGAGCTGGCTGGCGTGACTGGCTGCGCGGTTGCTATCGCTCCGCCGGATATGTACCTGGATCTGGCTAAACGTGCCGCTGACGGCAGCCACATCATTCTGGGCGCACAGAACGTTGACGTTAACCTGTCTGGCGCATTCACCGGTGAAACCTCCGCTGAAATGCTGAAAGATATCGGCGCCAAATACATCATCATCGGCCACTCTGAGCGTCGCACCTACCACAAAGAATCCGACGAGTTCATCGCGAAGAAATTTGCGGTGCTGAAAGAGCAGGGTCTGATCCCGGTTCTGTGCATCGGTGAAACCGAAGCAGAAAACGAAGCAGGCAAAACGGAAGAAGTGTGCGCACGTCAGATCGACGCTGTGCTGAAGACGCAGGGCGCGGCAGCATTCGAAGGCGCGGTTATCGCTTACGAGCCAGTCTGGGCGATCGGTACCGGCAAATCTGCAACCCCAGCGCAGGCTCAGGCGGTTCACAAATTCATCCGTGACCACATTGCTAAAGCCGACGCGAAAGTGGCAGAGCAGGTCATCATCCAGTACGGCGGTTCCGTAAATGCCTCTAACGCGGCAGAACTGTTCACCCAGCCAGACATCGATGGCGCGCTGGTTGGCGGTGCATCCCTGAAAGCTGACGCTTTCGCGGTAATCGTTAAAGCGGCAGAAGCGGCTAAACAGGCGTAATGCTGTTGTGGCGGGTGGCGCTTGCGCTTACCCGCCCTACAAAATCGCTACAAACGACCTAAAACGCTAAACCACAGATAATCCAGCGGCAGCAGCACCAGATACGTGGCAATTGCCAGCGCCAGACAGAGCACCATCCCCGCCCTTGCAGGCACCTTTCCTAAGCCCATCGCCACCACTATCGGCGACGCCTGATACGGCAGCAGCGGCGTGGAATAGCCCAGCACCTGAATCATGATGACAGACAATAGCGGAAAGCCCGTCGCCTCCGAAAAGTTTTGCGCCAGCGTGGTGTAAAGCGCCGGAACACCGTTAGCCGTCATAATAAAGTTCAGTGCCGTAGTGATCCCGGTCAGCGCCAGGAAACTGGTGAACGGTCTGTCGGCGTCCAGCGGCATTATCTTCAGCAACGCCTCCCCCACCGCCGGACCGATACCGGTTTGCGTCACCACAATGGCCAAACCGAGGATGCCTGCCACATAAATACAGGTGCGCATATTCACCCCCGCCGAGAACTCTTCTCCGGTGATAAAACCTACGCGTGGCAGCATCACAATGACCGATGCCGCAAGTCCGGTCCATGCCGGCCCCACACCGTGCCAGCTCTCCGTCACCCACATTCCCAATACCACCGCCAGCAGCCAGGCAAGGCGTTTTTCATCTCGCCCCATCGGTTCAGCGGGTGCCAGATCCTTGGGCGGCTTCGGGCTGCCGGGGAATAACCAGCAGATTAAACCAATCAGAATCAACCCTTTGAGAATACCGAGCACGGGCGTGTGCAGCAGCAGATAAGGCACGTAGTTCAGATGAATACCGTATGATCCCTCTGCCGCGCCGCTCATCACCAGATTGGGAACGTTGGCAGGCAGGATGGTGGCCGAAAGCTGGAAGGTGCCGAAACCAACGGCCAGCGCCAGGCCAAACCAGGCGCGCGACCCGTCGGCAATACCGGCACGTTTTGCCATCGCGGCCACGATGGGCATCAGCAGCGCGATACGCCCCATGTTCGACGGCATCACAAACGCCAGGGCATAACTCAGCAGAACCACGCTGGCCACCATTAGCACCCAGGAGTCAGTAAGCCGGGCGGAGAGCGCCCGTGCAGCCCTGTCAGCCAGACCGGTTTTCCGGATTGCCACACCAAGCACAAAGCCGCTGAACACCAGCCAGAAGGCAGACGAAGCAAAGCCGCCAAAAATGACCTCCGGCGGGGCAATTCTGGCGGTCATCGCTGCCGTGAAGAACAGCAGCGCGGTAATGAATTCCGGCAATAGCGACGTCGCCCATAACACAATGGTGACGCCGACGATCGCTGAGGGCACAAACAGAGGGTGGGTTAACCAGAGCGACATGCCTGTCTCCTGTCGTTTTTTTCAGCAAGTCTACGGCGACAGGCAGGACGAGTAAACGCTATTTATGGTGGGGTCACTTCAGGATATCGCATTGATGATCCTGCAATTCCTCAGCCGACGCGCGGTTAAGCATCAGCAGATTACGTTCGGTTGCCAGCAACACAAACGAGCCATCAGACTGCTGGGCCATCGCCAGCGCGAAGCGCCCCATATGGTCACGCGCTTCCGGCAGCTCTTCCGCCAGCATCATAAACGGACTCCGCTGCACCAGCTCGTTCTCCGTCACCCGGCGGGCGAGATATTCATGTCCTTCCAGTCCACCGGGAAGTGGCAGCCATTGGGTGCTGATTTGCCCCTGCGCGGCATTGAGCTTCTCGCGCACGTCCGGGCGCAGGCAGGAGATGTGGATATGGAAATGATTCTGCGTGCGGCCCGTGGGTGAGTTGATGGTCAATGAAATTGCGCTGTCTGGCACCTCGGATCCGTGCTTCATGCTCATAAAGCTACGGGCCTGCCATGCCAGCCAGAAGAAGTTCGGTGTTTGAGGCTTTGTCAGAAGCGGACTTTCGGTGCCGTTGAGGCGGTAGGTGGGCATCAATAAGTACTGCAGCGGACCGTTGCGATCCTTGAACACCACATAGCCCGCGTCAGGTTTCACCTGTGCACACGGCGCCGGATTGCGGTGCTGGATCTGATTCGGCACACACTGGTCCAGCACGATGTGACGCAACGCATTCGGATTACCTGCTTTCATCCAGTACACGCCACCCGCAGCAAGGGCGATAACAATCAGAATCAGTAAGATAATTTTTTTCACAATGCGTTCCCTGTTTTCAGTAGAGGCCAAAGAGTAACGCAAAATGATGACCAAATAAAAAACCCGGCGGATTTCTCACACCGGGTCACCGTGTCGTTCGTTACAAAAGCCTAGCGTTTGCTGATCTGATCGAATGTACCGCCGTTAGAGAAGTGGTCTTTCTGGGCTTTTGTCCAGCCGCCAAACTCATCATCAATGGTGAAGAGCTTCAGTTTCGGGAATACGCTGTCGTATTTCTTCGCAACCGCCGGATCGCGTGGGCGATAGAAGTTCTTCGCCGCAATTTCCTGGCCTTCTGGCGAATAGAGATACTTCAGGTAGGCTTCCGCCACCGCTTTGGTCCCTTTCTTATCGACCACCTTATCCACCACAGAAACGGTCGGCTCGGCGAGGATAGATTCGCTCGGGGTCACGATCTCGAATTTGTCTTTACCCAGCTCGTTGGTCGCCAGCAGGGCTTCGTTTTCCCAGGCAATCAGCACATCGCCAATGCCGCGCTCTACGAAGGTATTGGTGGCGCCACGTGCGCCGGAGTCGAGCACTTCAACGTTTTTATACAGCGCTTTAACGAACTCCTGAGCCTTGGCCTGATCGCCATTGTTGTGATGCAGGGCATAGCCCCAGGCTGCCAGGTAATTCCAGCGTGCGCCGCCGGAGCTTTTCGGGTTCGGCGTGATGACCGATACGCCAGGTTTAACCAGGTCGTTCCAGTCATGGATCTGTTTCGGGTTGCCTTTACGCACCAGGAAAACGATGGTCGAGGTATATGGCGCGGAGTTATCCGGCAGGCGTTTGATCCAGTTTTTGTCGATGCGGCCACGTTCGGCAATTGCGTCCACATCGTAGGCCAGCGCCAGAGTCACCACATCCGCTTCAATGCCGTTGATGACGGAGGTCGCCTGCTTACCAGAGCCGCCGTGAGACTGGCGAACCACCACGTTGTCGCCCGTTTCCTGTTTCCAGTGTGCCGCAAAGGCTTTGTTGTACTGCTCGTACAGCTCACGCGTCGGGTCGTATGACACGTTCAGTAACTGGATGTCCTTAGCCAGAACGCTGGTCGATGCCAGCAATAATGTTAAACCCACGCCCCATTTATTCATCGCCCAGCTCTCATGTGTAGTGTTTTGATGAATGCAGCGTGCCAGAAACGGAATTGATGATTAAAGAATAAAAAAAGATTGGCTATAACTTTGAGGAATAAAAAAGTGGATGAGTGGCCTGATGCCCTCACCCCAACCCTCTCCCACGGGAGAGGGCGCAACCATAAAAAACGGTAACCCTGGGGTTACCGTTTTGCATTTACCTTGCCGCCACCCGGCACAATACAAACACCGATCAGTACAGTTTTTTCGCGCAGTCCAGCCAGTCACCTTTGAACGGACGCTTCATGTTTTCGATGGCGTCGATGATGTCATGGTGAACCAGTTTTTCGTTCTGAATACCGACGCAACGACCGCCGTGACCCTGCAGCAGCAGTTCAATGGCGTACGCACCCATGCGGGAAGCCAGGATACGGTCGTATGGACCCGGGGAACCACCACGCTGGATGTGACCCAGAACGGTCGCGCGGGTTTCGCGTTTGGTTTCTGCTTCGATGTACTTCGCCAGCTCATCAACATCACAGATATGCTCTGTGATCGCAACGATGGCGTGTTTCTTACCTTTGGCGATACCGGCTTTGATTTCTGCAACCAGATCTTCACGGCTGAATTCCACTTCCGGAACCACGACGAACTCACAACCGCCCGCGATAGCCGCAGCCAGGGTCAGGTCACCACAGTAACGGCCCATCACTTCAACGATGGAGATACGCTGGTGAGAAGAAGAGGTGTCACGCAGACGGTCAATCGCTTCCACAACGGTACCCAGGGCGGTGAAGTAACCGATGGTGTAGTCAGTACCTTTGATGTCGTTGTCGATGGTGCCAGGCAGACCGATGCACGGAAAGCCCATTTCAGTCAGACGTTTTGCACCCATGTACGAACCATCACCACCGATAACAACCAGTGCGTCGAGGCCGCGTTTTTTCATGTTCTCGATAGCCACTTCACGCACGTGTTCGTCGCGGAATTCCGGGAAGCGCGCAGAACCGAGGAAAGTACCACCGCGGTTGATCATGTCAGATACGCTGTAACGGTCGAGCTGAACCATACGGTCTTCATACAGACCCAGATAACCATCATAGATACCAAAAACTTCCAGACCTTCCGTCAGCGCTGCACGAACAACCCCACGAATTGCCGCGTTCATGCCCGGCGCATCACCGCCGCTTGTCAACACACCGATTTTCTTAATCATGACTACCTCTGAACTTAGGAATGCAAAATTGAAATCTGTTGCCGGAAGAAACTTGTCGACCAACGAATACTGCAAATAGTATATCAACCACTTCCAGCTGAATTGATTCAGGTCAGACCAAATGGCGGTAATTTATACACAAAATGCTGGCCTGGCTCACTTTTTTACAACGAATTACGAAAGCCCAACATAACCGGGTACAACCGAGCAGGGATCCTGGTGAATAATGACGTCTGACCCAGGAAAACGCTGCAAAATCGCCTGCTCCACCTGCTCAGCAATAACGTGAGCCTGAACCAATGGCAGGTTGTCTTCCATTTCTATGTGAATCTGAATAAAGCGGGTCGGCCCTGACTGCCGCGTACGAAGATCGTGAGCACCACTGACACCCGGCCAGGAGGTCACGATAGTATAAATTTCATCGCGTTCTGCGTCGGGGAGCGCACGGTCAAGAAGCGATTGCACCGCGTCATACCCCATCCGCAAAGCGCTGTATAAAATATAGATGCCAATCCCTAACGCAAATAACGCATCGGCCCGATGCCAGCCATACCAGGCAAGACCGAGCGCAATAAGAATAGCGCCATTCATCATAACATCAGACTGATAATGAAGCATATCCGCCCGTACAGCCTGACTTTGCGTTTTTCGAACCACCCAGCGCTGGAACGTTACAAGAACAAGGGTGCATATAAGTGCAGCCACCGTCACCACCACGCCCACGCCGGGATCGTTCATGGGTGATGGCGAAACAAGATGCTGAATGCCGGTTAAAAACAGAAACAGCGCAGAGCCGGAAATAAACATACTTTGCGCCAGCGCCGCCAGCGATTCGGCTTTGCCGTGCCCGAAGGTGTGCTCTTCATCCGCCGGTTGCAGCGAGTAACGCACCACCAGCAGGTTGGTCAGCGAGGCGGCAATATCCATCAGCGAGTCCACCAGCGCCGCCAGAATACTGACCGAGCCCGTGTACCACCACGCGAATATTTTGATGACCAGTAAGCTTGAGGCCACGACCGTCGCGGCAATGGCGGCCCGGCTGACCAGTCTTCCATAGGATTGATTCATAAATACTCCTGTCATGCCATGCCGCTAGTATAACGGAAGGTTACGGAGTCAAAGGATGAATAAACGGTTAACACATCAGAATGAAGGGCAAAAAAAACCCCCACATCATGTGGGGGAAGACAGGGATGGTGTCTATGGCAAGGAAAACAGGGTTTACTGGTTACTACGGGTACTGCTATTGCTACTGAAAAGCGTCGTTTCTGAGCTTCGCTGCATCCGTGCAACCTTACGCAATTGGTCCATACGTTGCTGATGTTTCTGGTTCAAAACCGCTTGCTGCTCGGGCGACAACAGGTGGAACATCTGGTTGCGAACCTTCGCCATCTCTACCTGGCGGGCAACCTGCTCCTGTGCCATTTTTTCTGCCTGAGCACGTACAGCGTTTTCGTCAAAATTTTCTGCGGTGACAAGGCGATGCATTGTCTCCATTTCGCTAACATTAACAGGGGGCTGATCGTGTCGTGCCCTCTGCATCAGATCTCGCATCTGTTGACGCTGATGTTCGGTTAAACTTATGCCGTCAAACATATGGCTTTGGCTGCTGTGCTGCGCGATGCCCTCTTGTGAGGACGCGTTATCGCCGATGATAGCTACAGCGGCCTGGCTAAACGCACTGAACGCCAGCGTTGAGGCCATGACGGCAGCGGTAACTTTGCGCATCACTTGCTCCCAAAATCTTTCATGTCGCGATTCAACGAGAGACAGTCTACGATTCAGGCTGCAAACATGCGTCAGGGGGTGTAAAACAACGTAAAGTCATGGATTAGATAGCCTTGATGTCGTAATTTCTGCCTCGGAGGTATTTAAACAATGAATAAAATCCTGTTAGTTGATGATGACCGAGAGCTCACATCTCTTTTAAAGGAGTTGCTCGACATGGAAGGTTTCAACGTTCTGGTCGCCCATGATGGCGAGCAGGCGCTGAGTCTCCTTGACGACAGCATCGATCTACTTTTGCTCGACGTCATGATGCCGAAGAAAAACGGCATTGATACGCTGAAAGAGCTTCGCCAGACACACCAGACCCCCGTTATCATGCTGACCGCACGCGGCAGCGAACTAGACCGTGTACTCGGCCTTGAGCTGGGTGCAGATGACTATCTACCGAAGCCGTTCAACGACCGCGAACTGGTCGCCCGTATTCGCGCTATCCTGCGTCGTTCCCACTGGAGCGAACAGCAGCAAAATACTGACAACAGTTCACCGACGCTGGAAGTGGACTCCCTGAGCCTCAATCCGGGTCGTCAGGAAGCGAGCTTTGACGGTGAAACGCTGGAGCTGACCGGTACCGAGTTCACGCTGCTGTATCTGCTGGCGCAGCACCTCGGCCAGGTGGTATCGCGCGAACACTTAAGCCAGGAAGTGCTGGGTAAACGCCTCACGCCGTTTGACCGTGCCATCGATATGCATATCTCGAACCTGCGCCGCAAACTGCCGGAGCGTAAAGACGGTCATCCGTGGTTTAAAACCCTGCGTGGTCGCGGCTATCTGATGGTTTCCGCTTCATGATAGGAAGCTTAACCGCCCGCATCTTCGCCATCTTCTGGCTGACGCTGGCACTGGTTTTAATGCTGGTTTTGATGTTGCCAAAACTCGACTCACGCCAGATGACGGAGCTTCTCGACAGCGAGCAACGTCAGGGCGTGATGATCGAGCAGCACGTAGAAGCCGAGCTGGCAAACGATCCGCCAAACGATTTGATGTGGTGGCGCAGACTGTTTCGCGCTATCGACAAATGGGCACCTCCCGGACAACGCCTGCTGCTGGTGACCAGCGAAGGCCGAGTGATTGGCGCGGATCGCAATGAAATGCAGATCATCCGCAACTTTATTGGCCAGGCGGATAACGCCGATCATCCGCAGAAGAAAAAATATGGTCGGGTTGAGATGGTGGGCCCTTTCTCAGTCAGGGATGGGGAAGATAACTACCAGCTCTATCTGATTCGCCCGGCGAGCAATTCCCAGTCCGATTTTATCAACCTGCTGTTTGACCGTCCGCTTCTGCTGCTGATTGTGACGATGCTGGTCAGTTCTCCACTGCTGTTATGGCTGGCGTGGAGCCTGGCAAAACCGGCGCGTAAGCTGAAAAACGCCGCCGACGAAGTGGCGCAGGGTAACCTGCGACAGCACCCTGAGCTGGAAGCCGGACCGCAGGAGTTTCTTGCCGCCGGGGCCAGTTTCAACCAGATGATCACCGCTCTTGAGCGCATGATGACCACGCAGCAGCGGCTGCTGTCGGATATCTCGCACGAACTGCGTACGCCGCTCACGCGACTCCAGCTGGGCACCGCACTGCTGCGTCGCCGCAGCGGTGAGAGCAAAGAGCTGGAACGTATCGAAACCGAAGCCCAGCGTCTGGACAGCATGATCAACGATCTGCTGGTGATGTCGCGCAATCAGCAGAAAAACGCGCTGGTGAGCGAAACGGTGAAAGCCAATCAGCTGTGGCATGAAGTGTTAGACAACGCGGCGTTCGAAGCGGAACAGATGGGTAAATCGTTCACCGTCAACTTCCCGCCGGGGCCATGGCCGCTGTACGGTAACCCCAACACGCTTGAGAGCGCGCTGGAGAATATCGTGCGTAACGCCCTGCGCTACTCGCATACGAAGATTGAGGTGGCCTTCTCGGTGGATAAAGACGGTATCACCATCATTGTGGATGACGATGGTCCAGGCGTAAGCCCGGAAGATCGCGAGCAGATTTTCCGTCCGTTCTACCGCACCGACGAGGCGCGGGACCGTGAATCTGGCGGTACCGGGCTGGGTCTGGCGATTGTTGAAACCGCTATGCAGCAGCATCGCGGCTGGGTGAAAGCCGACGACAGTCCGTTGGGCGGGCTGCGGTTAACGCTGTGGCTACCGTTGTATAAGCGCGCGTAATCCCCTCACCCTAACCCTCTCCCCAAAGGGGAGAGGGCACTGCTCGGTGCGGTTTTTTCACCCTCGCCCCTTTGGGGAGAGGGCCGGGGTGAGGGGCACTATTTCCCCCACAATCTCCGCGAATTATCCTCAATCTGCCGACTAGTGCGGCGTTTCTGCATCGTTCTTGTCCAGCTGGTGGATAACCCTGCCGCCGACAACAGCCGATGATATTGCTCGTCATCAAACGGCATATGCCAGGCAATGGCACAGGCGTCATACACCGACACATCGCTCAGGCGCGACACCAGCTCCAGCGGCGCATCCGCAGACACCTGCCCCGCCAGCACCACTCGGTACAACCAGCCGGTTTTGCCCGCGCTCTGCAGCCGTGCGGACATGTCGTTAATGCCGAAATGGAAGTTAAGCTTGAAGCATGGCGAGCGCGGTTGCGTTACCTGAATCAGGGCATCACCCCAGCGGAAAATATCACCGATGAAGACGTTCTTCTCCGTCAGCCCTTCGGTGGAGAGATTCTCACCGAACGCGGGGGCGACGAACAGGTCCGCCTGTTCAGGGAATTCGGTTATCCAGTATTGATAATGCTCGCGCGGATAGTGGCACAGCGCGCGTTCGGGCCCGCCGTGGATTTTCTTCTCGGCCTGCTCGTCGCCCGCAAGCCCGAGCTCGGTTAACGTCAGCTCTCCGTCGACCTGCACTTTGGCGATGGCGCTCGGGCGGCTGCCGTCGTATTCCCTTACCTTGCCTGTAAACACATTCACCGGGTAATGCATCTCTACTCCTTCAGATACAAAAAAAGCGAGTCAACAGACTCGCTTCTCACAGGCGTCAATGCAACCTTATTTTTTCGCGGCGAAACGCGCTGCAGCTTCGTCCCAGTTCACCACATCCCAGAAGGCTTTGATGTAGTCCGGGCGACGGTTCTGGAACTTCAGGTAGTAAGCGTGTTCCCACACGTCCAGACCCAGAATTGGGAAACCAGATGCGCCAGAGATCGCTTCACCCATCAGCGGGGAGTCCTGGTTTGCGGTAGAAACGACCGCCAGTTTGTCACCTTTCAGAACCAGCCACGCCCAGCCAGATCCGAAACGGGTTGCAGCCGCTTTTTCGAATTCCGCTTTGAAGTTATCAACAGAACCGAAGTCGCGCTCGATAGCCGCTTTCAGGTCGCCCTGCAGGGTGGTACCGGTTTTGAGGCCTTTCCAGAACAGGCTGTGGTTAGCGTGGCCGCCCGCGTTGTTACGCAGTACGGTTTTCTTGTCCGCTGGCAGCTGGTCCAGTTTGGTGATCAGCTCTTCAACAGGCAGGTTAGCGAACTCTGGCAGGCTTTCCAGCGCAGCATTCGCGTTGTTCACATAGGTCTGGTGGTGTTTAGTGTGATGGATTTCCATCGTCTGCTTGTCGAAATGCGGTTCCAGTGCGTCATAGGCATACGGCAGGGATGGCAGTGTATAACTCATAATCCTCTCCATTAGTGTCGGGCGGCACAGCTGTTAATGCCGCGTAAGCAGTTGGTTCATTATAGTTAATTAAATGATATTGAAAATGATTATCAATGCCGTAGTTTTTATAAGGTTATTTGGGTTTTGCCAAATGACAAAATTGTGAGTCTGCTCACCCGGTTAACGTGCTGATTGCCATCCAGAACCAAAGTGCGGCAACCTTCTGAAGGTTCCTGAACCGCCTAATTTTTACACTCATCAAGTCGGGGGGAAGCCACCGGCTATAAAAACGATGAGGACGTAAAAATGAATCATGCGATTACGATGGGTATCTTCTGGCATTTGATAGGCGCAGCCAGTGCAGCCTGTTTCTATGCCCCGTTCAAAAAGGTGAAAGGGTGGTCGTGGGAAACCATGTGGTCGGTTGGCGGTACCGTCTCCTGGCTGATTTTGCCCTGGACCATTAGCGCCATGCTGCTCCCGGATTTCTGGGGCTACTTCACCTCCTTCAGTGCCTCCACCCTGCTGCCGGTGTTTCTGTTCGGTGCGATGTGGGGCATCGGCAACATCAACTATGGCCTGACCATGCGCTACCTCGGGATGTCGATGGGTATCGGCATCGCAATTGGCATTACCCTGATCGTCGGCACGCTGATGACGCCCATTCTTAACGGCAATGTCGATGTGTTGCTCAACACCAAAGGCGGGCAGATGACGCTGCTGGGCGTGCTTGTCGCGGTGATCGGCGTGGGTATCGTCACCCGTGCGGGTCAGCTGAAAGAGCGCAAGATGGGCATCAAAGCCGAGGACTTTAACCTGAAGAAAGGGCTGCTGCTGGCAGTGATGTGCGGCATCTTCTCGGCGGGCATGTCGTTCGCCATGAACGCCGCAAAACCTATGCACGAAGCGGCCGCCGCGCTGGGCGTCGACCCGCTGTACGTGGCGCTACCAAGCTACGTGGTGATCATGGGCGGCGGCGCGCTGGTAAACCTCGGCTTCTGCTTCATTCGTCTGGCAAAAGTGAAGGATCTGTCGGTAAAAGCCGATTTCTCTCTGGCAAAATCCTTAATCATCACCAATGTGCTGTTGTCGATGCTGGGCGGTCTCATGTGGTATCTGCAGTTCTTTTTCTACGCCTGGGGTCACGCCAGCATTCCACCGCAGTACGACTACATAAGCTGGATGCTGCACATGAGCTTCTACGTACTGTGTGGCGGACTGGTTGGGCTGGTACTGAAGGAGTGGAATAACGCCGGGCGTCGTCCGGTGGGCGTCCTGAGCCTGGGCTGCGTGGTGATCATCATTGCCGCTAACATTGTCGGCCTCGGCATGGCGAACTGACTACGCTGCCTTTCGACTGCGATGACGCCACTGAACCGGCGTCATCCCCACCTCGCGGTTAAACACCACCGAAAAGTAATTACTGTCCTCAAACCCGCAGCGCATCGCCACCTCACTGACCATCAGCTCCGTATGCTGCAACAGATACTGGGCGTGGCAGATGCGCAGCTGGCGCAGGTAGTGATTCACCGTCATCCCCGTCTGGGTGCGGAACTGCTGGCGCAGCGCGCGCTCGCTGCACTGCTCCTGCTCGCAGAACTTTTCCAGCACGAAACTTTTGTTCAGGCTGCCCGCAAGCCGGGCGATCAGCTTGTCCAGCAGCGCTTCCTGAACGGTCGCTGAGGGGTTATCGGTAGCGTAACGATGGCGTTTGAGAGTCATGACCAGCTGGGCGAACAGCAGTTCCGCCATCGGGTTTGCCACCGGATCGTGCTTCTGGCTCTCCTGCTCCAGCTGGGAGATCGTCTGGCGCACCTGTGCCATGCCGCTGCTGCTCAAGCGCCAGTGGGGTTCGCCTCTGGCATTGAGAAAACCGGGGATATGGGCCGCCCAGTCGACGTTCAGTTTGAGCCTGTCCGGGCAGTAGATCACGTTCTGCAACACCAGATCGTTAACCGAGGCGTAGGCGTGTTTGTCTTCGGCGCGGATATAAAACAGATCGCCACGCGTAATGCGGTAGGGCCTGTCATTGAGGATGTGTAAGCCGTTGCCGCGCCACACTAGCACCAGCTCGCAAAATT
This sequence comes from Enterobacter cloacae complex sp. 309I3, assembly GCF_050031595.1. Taxonomy (NCBI): domain Bacteria; kingdom Pseudomonadati; phylum Pseudomonadota; class Gammaproteobacteria; order Enterobacterales; family Enterobacteriaceae; genus Enterobacter; species Enterobacter cloacae complex sp. 309I3. Next base: position 4,841,154 of record NZ_JBLGWI010000001.1, read on the forward strand.
CGTGGGTATGCTCGGCAAAGACATTTTGCGGGTAGCGGTCGGCCACCGCGACGGCCTGACTCGCGGAGGCAAAAAAATCATCTTTGCGAAGAATTAACTGAGCGGCCACACCACAACCTCTACGGTGAATAACCGGACATTATTAGCCTTTTTGCGGCAATAAAACGGTGATTGCCTTCGCGTTACTGGAGTGAAGCATCCTTCCCCTGACGGATATCGCGCGGCGACCAGCTAAACTCGCGGCGAAAAAGGGTCGAAAAGTGATTACTGTCGCCGAAACCGCAGCGATAGGCGATATCCGTGACGCTTTCATCGGTGTGACGTAAAAGATGACGCGCCTTAATCAGGCGCAGACGATTGAGGTAGCGCTGGGGCGTTAGCCCGGTGTGCTGCTTGAGCTGACGATGGAGCGTGCGTAACGACAGCGAAAAATCATCCGCCAGCGTTTCCCAGCACACATCCTCGGCGAAATGGTCCTCCAGCCAGGCCATCAGCTGGTTCAGCCGCGCGTCGTTATTTGCCAGCCCTTCCACCAGAGAGCTGCGACGCAGCAGCACCAGCAGCTGCATAAACAGCAGCTCGCGGGTGGCAATGGCATGGGTCTCCTGCCCGTCCTCGCTCTGCTCCAGTTGATTCACCAGCTGGCGCACCTGCTGCAGCGTGGACTGATTCACCCGCCAGTGAGACGGGTAGTGCCCATCCTGCTCCTGAGGCAGGAGCTTGTTCAACCCCGACAGAAACTGGAACGCGTCCGGCGAACGATAGAGCACGTTGGTCAGGCACAGATTGTCGGTATGTTCATACAAATGCCTGTCGTGATCGCGCACGAAGCACACCATACCGCCGCTGATGGTGTACGGCTGGCCGTTAAAGACGTGAATGCCTGTCCCATGCTCGACAATCACAATTTCATGAAAATCATGATGATGTTCAGGAAACGCAGCCTGCGGGAGCCGTGGCTCAATCGCGACCGGAGACGTTCCCGACGGGAAAAAATCGACGCTGTGCAGTACGGTCATAACGGCCCCCACCAATGAGAAAAGTTCTCAAAATAGTAATTAAGGCCTTCCACACTCACCTTAAATTTTTGACAGCAAACGTCGCAAAAGCTGTCCATTTTTCAAGAAACAGGCGGAAAAATCGGGAAATGCGGTCAACGTCACATTGCCCGAAAACCCCGCCCTGACTGGAAATTGTGAACTCCCTCACGTTCATCTTTGCTTTCTTGCCAGCGCGAGATTCGGGCTGTCAGTGACGAGAAGGTGGTCTTTTCTTCCCTTTTTTACACTCAACACCAATGACTTAAGAAGGGACCTGACCATGACTTTTCGCCATTGTGTGGCTGTCGATTTAGGCGCATCCAGCGGCCGCGTAATGCTCGCCACCTGGGACTGCGGCAAGCGCACACTTACGCTTCGCGAAATGCACCGTTTCGCCAACTGCCTGCAAAAACAGGACGGTTTTGATACCTGGGATATTGATGCCCTGGAAGCGGAGATCCGCACCGGGCTGAACAACATCTGCAACGACGGCATTCGCATCGACAGCATCGGCATTGATACCTGGGGGGTGGACTACGTTCTGCTCGACAGCCACGGCGAACGTGTCGGCCTGCCCGTCTCGTATCGCGACAGCCGCACCGACGGGCTGATGGCACAGGCCATCGCGCAGCTTGGCAAGGACAACATCTATGGCCGCAGCGGCATTCAGTTTCTGTCCTTTAACACGCTGTATCAGCTGCGCGCGCTGGTTGAGCAGCAGCCGGAGCTGGTCAAAAAGGTGGCGCACACGCTGCTGATCCCGGATTACTTAAGCTACCGGCTGACCGGCAACATGAACTGGGAATACACCAACGCCACCACCACGCAGCTGGTCAACATCAACACCGACAGCTGGGATGAAACCCTGCTGGCCTGGACCGGCGCTTCGCCTTCCTGGTTCGGCACGCCGACCCATCCGGGTAACATAATCGGTTACTGGATTTGCCCACAGGGGAATGAAATCCCGGTGGTCGCCGTCGCCAGTCACGACACCGCCAGCGCGGTGATTGCATCGCCGTTGGCCGGTAAAGACGCGGCCTATCTCTCTTCCGGCACCTGGTCGCTGATGGGCTTTGAGAGCAAAACGCCGTACACCAGCGACGCCGCAATGGCAGCAAACATCACTAACGAAGGCGGTGCTGAAGGCCGCTACCGCGTGCTGAAGAACATCATGGGGCTCTGGCTGCTCCAGAGGATGCTGAAAGAGCAGCACATTGCCGACCTGCCTGCGCTTATCGCAGAGACCGAAAAGCTGAAGGCCTGTACGTTCCTGATCAACCCGAACGACGACCGCTTTATTAACCCGGTGCATATGAGCGCCGAAATCCAGGCCGCCTGTTTCGAAGCCGGTCAGCCGGTGCCTTCCCGTCCTGCCGAGCTGGCGCGCTGCATTTTTGACAGCCTGGCCCTGCTCTACGCGGATGTTCTGAGCGAGCTGGCGAGCCTTCGCGGCAAACCGTTCAGCCAGCTGCATATCGTGGGCGGCGGCTGCCAGAACCAGCTGCTGAACCAGCTCTGCGCCGATGCCTGCGGCATCACCGTGGTGGCGGGTCCGGTGGAGGCCTCAACGCTCGGCAACATCGGTATTCAACTGATGACTCTGGACGAACTTTCAGACGTCGACGAATTCCGTTCGGTGGTCACCGCGAATACCCGCCTGACCACCTTCCCCCCTAATCCCTGCCATGAAATTGCCCGCTACCGGGCGCAGTTTCAGCAAAAACGACTGACTAAGGAGCTTTGCGCATGACCACTCAACTTGAACAAGCCTGGGACCTGGCTAAACAGCGTTTCGCCGCCGTCGGCGTGGATGTCGACGCGGCGCTGCGCCAGCTCGACCGTCTGCCTGTCTCCATGCACTGCTGGCAGGGCGATGACGTCGCCGGCTTCGAGAACCCGGGCGGTTCTCTGACGGGTGGCATTCAGGCGACGGGTAACTATCCGGGCAAAGCGCGCAACGCCACCGAACTGCGTGCGGATCTGGAACTGGCGCTGAGTCTGATCCCGGGGCCAAAACGCCTGAACCTGCACGCGATCTATCTGGAGTCCGACGAGCCGGTGGCGCGTAACGCAATCAAACCGGAGCACTTTAAAAACTGGGTGGAATGGGCCAAAGCCAACAAGCTGGGTCTGGACTTTAACCCGTCCTGCTTCTCGCACCCGCTGAGCGCAGAGGGGTTTACCCTTGCGCATGCCAACGACGAGATCCGTCAGTTCTGGATCGACCACGTTAAAGCCTGCCGGCGCGTCTCAGCCTGGTTTGGCGAGCAGCTTGGCACGCCGTCGGTGATGAACATCTGGATCCCGGACGGCATGAAAGACATCACCGTCGACCGTCTCGCCCCGCGTCAGCGCCTGCTGGCCGCGCTGGATGAGGCCATTAGCGAAAAACTCAACCCGGCGCACCACATCGACGCGGTGGAGAGCAAGCTGTTCGGCATTGGCGCGGAGAGCTATACCGTCGGCTCGAACGAGTTCTACATGGGTTACGCCACCAGCCGCCAGACCGCGTTGTGCCTGGACGCCGGTCACTTCCACCCCACAGAAGTGATCTCCGACAAAATCTCCGCCGCCATGCTCTTCGTGCCGCGCCTGCTGCTGCACGTCAGCCGTCCGGTGCGCTGGGACAGCGACCACGTGGTGCTGCTGGATGACGAAACCCAGGCGATTGCCAGCGAAATCATCCGTCATGACCTGTTTGACCGCGTGCACATTGGCCTCGACTTCTTTGACGCCTCCATCAACCGCATCGCGGCATGGGTGATCGGCACCCGCAATATGAAAAAAGCCCTGCTGCGCGCGCTGCTGGAGCCAACCGCAGCGCTGAAACAGCTGGAAGCAAACGGCGACTACACCGCGCGCCTGGCGCTGCTGGAAGAGCAGAAATCCCTGCCGTGGCAGGCCGTGTGGGAGATGTACTGCCAGCGTAACGACACGCCGGCAGGCAGCCAGTGGCTGGAAAACGTGCGGGCGTATGAGAAAGACGTGTTAAGTCAGCGCGGGTAATTTTGCCCTCACCCTAACCCTCTCCCACAGGGAGAGGGAACTTTTACCCCCTCTCCCTGTGGGAGAGGGCTGGGGTGAGGGATTTCACCTCACCGCGATAACTGGAAAAGAAAACTATGCAGACCATCACCACCTCCTGGTTCGTCCAGGGCATGATCAAAGCCACCTCCGATGCCTGGCTGAAGGGCTGGGACGAGCGTAACGGCGGCAACCTCACGCTGCGCCTGGACGACGCGGATATCGAACCCTACACCGCCGATTTCCACCAGAAGCCGCGCTATATTGCCCTGAGCCAGCCCATGCCGCTGCTCGCCAATACGCCGTTTATCGTCACTGGATCCGGCAAGTTCTTCCGTAACGTCCAGCTCGATCCAGAGGCCAACCTTGGCGTGGTGAAAGTGGACAGCGACGGCGCGGGCTACCACATCCTGTGGGGCCTGACCGATGAAGCGGTACCCACATCTGAACTGCCGGCGCACTTCCTCTCGCACTGCGAGCGCATCAGGGCGACCAACGGCAAAGACCGCGTGATCATGCACTGCCACGCCACCAACCTGATCGCCCTGACCTACGTGCTGGAAAACAGCTCTGACTTCATCACCCGCAAGCTGTGGGAAGGCAGCACCGAGTGTCTGGTGGTCTTCCCGGACGGGGTCGGCATTCTGCCGTGGATGGTACCGGGCACCGACGAAATCGGCCAGGCGACAGCCAGAGATATGCAAAAACATTCGCTGGTGCTGTGGCCGTTCCACGGCGTCTTCGGCAGCGGCCCTACGCTTGATGAAACCTTCGGCCTGATCGACACCGCCGAGAAATCCGCTGAAGTGCTGGTAAAGGTTTATTCCATGGGCGGTATGAAGCAAACCATTACCCGCGAAGAACTTATTGCGCTCGGCAAGCGCTTCGGCGTAACCCCGCTCCGATCAGCGCTGGAAATATATGCATAAACCCTCGCTGACCGGACGGTCCGGGCGATAGTTAAGGAGAATTATCATGAGCTTTATGTTGGCACTGCCAAAAATCAGCCTGCACGGCGCGGGCGCTATTGGCGACATGGTCAGGCTGGTGGCGAACAAACGGTGGGGCAAAGCGCTGATTGTCACTGACGGCCAGCTGGTGAAGCTGGGCCTGCTGGACAGTCTGTTTACCGCGCTGGATGCGCACCAGATGTCATATCAGCTGTTTGACGCGGTCTTTCCCAACCCGACGGAGGCGCTGGTGCAAAAAGGCTATGCAGCATACCGGGACGCGGAATGTGATTATCTTATCGCCTTTGGTGGCGGCAGCCCGATTGATACCGCCAAAGCGATTAAAATCCTCACCGCCAATCCGGGTCCGTCCACCGATTATTCCGGCGTCGGCAAGGTGAAAAACCCGGGTGTGCCGCTGGTGGCGATCAACACCACCGCAGGCACGGCGGCGGAGATGACCAGCAACGCGGTGATTATTGACTCCGCGCGTCAGGTGAAAGAGGTGATCATCGACCCGAACATCATTCCGGATATCGCCGTGGATGATGCCAGCGTTATGCTGGATATTCCTGCGTCCGTCACTGCCGCAACGGGAATGGATGCGTTAACCCATGCCATTGAAGCCTATGTGTCCGTTGGCGCGCACCCGCTGACCGATGCCAACGCGCTGGAAGCAATTCGCCTGATTAACCTCTGGCTGCCCAAAGCGGTCGACGACGGTCATAACCTGGAAGCACGTGAGCAGATGGCGTTTGGTCAGTATCTGGCGGGCATGGCGTTTAACAGTGCTGGCCTCGGCCTCGTGCATGCCCTGGCGCACCAGCCGGGCGCGACGCACAATCTGCCGCACGGCGTGTGTAACGCCATCCTGCTGCCGATCGTTGAAAACTTTAACCGCCCGAACGCCGTAGCACGGTTTGCTCGCGTGGCGCAGGCGATGGGCGTCGACACGCGCGGCATGAGCGACGAGGCGGCCAGCATGTCAGCGATTCAGGCGATTCGCGACCTGAGCGCCCGCGTCGGCATTCCGTCCGGCTTCAGCCAGCTTGGTGTCACCAAAGCCGATATCGAAGGCTGGTTGGATAAAGCCCTCGCCGACCCGTGCGCGCCATGCAACCCGCGCACCGCCAGCCGCGACGAGGTGCGCGAGCTGTATCTGGAGGCATTATGATCCGCAAAGCCTTTGTGATGCAGGTAAACCCGGACGCGCACGAGGAGTACGCGCGTCGCCACAACCCCATCTGGCCCGAGCTGGAAGCGGTGCTGAAGGACCACGGCGCGCACCACTACGCTATTTATCTCGACCGGGAACGTAACCTGCTGTTTGCCACCGTAGAGATTGAATCGGAGGAGCGCTGGAACGCGGTCGCGAATACCGACGTCTGCCAGCGCTGGTGGAAACACATGCGTGATGTAATGCCGTCGAACCCGGACAATAGCCCGGTGAGTACCGGGCTGGAAGAGGTGTTTTATCTGGACTGACTGGTTAACGCTGCCGCGCCCGCGGCAGCGGCTATCTCCTGCCTGCTGCTCAGCGTAAACGCCGACACCACCGTAATTGCCAGCACGAAGCAGCCCAGCATCAGATACGTCTCCTGGAAGCCGATCCGGTCATACATATTTCCGGCAAAGGCGGAGAGGAAAATGGCCGCTGACTGTTTGGCAAACTGGAAGCCAATCAGATAGATAGTGGCCGAGAGTCGCGTATCAAACACGCCGGTGATGTACTTGAATGCCCCCACCAGCAGGAACGGGACTTCCAGGGCGTGCAGCATTTTCAGGGCGATGACCTCCACGGCGGTGGTGGCAAACGACGAGCCGATGATGCGCGTCGCCATAATCAACCCGGCGATCAGCAGCGTATTTTTCGCCCCAATACGGTTAATGATCCACGGCGAGCAGAACATGATGATGGCGTTACAGATCTCCCCCGCCGTCGTCGCGAAACCAAAGGCGCGAGTGCCCTCCTGCGGCGTGGCGAAGAAGGTTTTGAAGAAGGTGGCGAACTGCTGATCAAAAACGTCATAGACGCAGGCCACGCCAATCACGTACAGAATAAACATCCACATTCTGCGCTGACGGAACAGGTTAAAGACCGTTTTCGCGGTGATCTGCGGCAGGTTGGCCCCCAGGGCATTCATCACCTGTACCGTCTGATTGGGCTTCGGCTTTGCGACCACCAGCAGCAGCATCAGCAACAGCGCCGCCGCCGATCCCATCCAGAAAACGTATGACGGATCGATACCAAACAGGATGCCCCCCGTTGAGGCGCACAGCCCCCAGCCAAGGCAGCCGAACATGCGCGCCTTGCCGTATTCAAAGGCGCTGTTGCGGCTCACGCGTTCGATATAGGCCTCAATCGCCCCGGACCCGGCCGAGAAAACAAAGCCGATATACAGCCCGCCGCTCAGCGCGCCCAGCCAGATGTTGGTTTTCAGCAGCGGCGCGAAGACGTACAGGAAGAAGGGCGCGAACAGAAACAGCAGTACAGAGATAATCCACAGCAGATGCTTTTTCAGCCCCAGCTTGTCCGAAATCACCCCCAGCACCGGCTGGAAGGCGATAGCCGACAGCGAAATGCAGGAGAAAACAATGCCGGTATGGGTTTTGTTCAGGCCGATGATGTCCGACAGCCAGATAGGCAGGAACGGAAAGCAGGTGGCCATGATGAAGAAGTAGAGAAAGAAGAACAGCCCGAAGATCCAGAAGTTAGGGTTGTCTTTGTGGGTACAGGTTGTTGTGTTCATTATTTTTATCCTCAACGGAGGGCCAGTTTCCCGGCCCGTCACCCTTACACGCGTTCCACACCAATCAGAATGGCGGTTTCCGGATCGAGAATCGGCAGCGCAATACCCGCCTGCATCAGCCACTCACCGTTCACCGTTTGCGGTGTCTCAATCCATGCCGGCAGCTTGCGCATGGTGTGCCCGCCCTCTCCCGTAATCTGAATATTCGGGTGATCGAGCAGCGAGATACGGTACTGCGCGCTGGCCTCCAGCCCCGGCATGCGCAGCGGCATCATCAGGGTATAATCCGGCATCGCGAGCTGGCTGATGATAAACAGCCCCTGCGACTTATCTTCGCTCACGATCCCCTGCGCCAGCGTGGTAGCGTCCGGCATATCCACACGCCACTGGATGCCGTGGTGGATCACCTCGCGCCACTGCTTGTGCAGCGCAGCGTAATGGCGATAACCTTCGCGCTCTTTCTCATCGACAGTGAGCGGATCCAGCTCCAGCCCCATATGGCCAAACAGCGCCGTCAGGCCGCGGAAGGCAATGCTGTGCTGGCGAAACGTCGCGTGGCATTTATGATGACCGATATGCGCGCCCATCACCTCCGGCGGGAAGAAGTAGCTCATGCCGCGCTGAATAGCGTTGCGCTCCAGCGCGTCGTTGTTGTCGGACACCCAGAAGCGATGGCAGCGGGTCAGCACCTCGTAATCGATTCGTCCGCCACCGGAGGAGCAGGATTCAAATTCAATATGCGGGAAACGCTCGCCCAGCACATCTAAAAGTCGATAAAACTGGCGGGTCTGCGCGTCGGCGGCGGCTCTGCCGTTATGGCCAGGCTGCACCAGCTCGCGGTTCATATCCCATTTCACATAATCAACCGCATGCTCGCCCAGCAGCCAGCTCATGCGCTCCACCAGGTAATCAAACGCTTGCGGAATGTTCAGGTTGAGCACCAGCTGGTGTCGTCCGGTCGCCTGCGCGTATCCCGGCAGCGCCAGAACCCAGTCAGGATGCGCGCGGTAGAGATCGGAATCCGGGTTGATCATCTCCGGTTCAATCCAGATGCCGAACTCCATCCCGAGGTTTTTGACATGGTCGATCACTGGCCGCAGGCCGTTCGGGTATTTTTTTTCATCCAGATACCAGTCGCCCAGCGCAGCATGGTCGTCGTTGCGCCCTTTAAACCAGCCGTCGTCGATGATAAAGCGTTCCACACCCAGCGCGGCCGCCTCGTCAGCCATACGCATGATGTAGTTCGGATCATGGTTGAAGTAGATCCCCTCCCAGGTGTTGAGATGGACCGGACGCGGTTTGTTTTCCGGGAAACGGATGATGTTGTCGCGCAGGTAGCGGTGAAACTGCTGGCTCATCCCGTTCAGCCCGTGCGCGGAGTAGCTCGCATAAAGGCGTGGCGTCCAGAGCGTTTGTCCCTCTTCCAGCGTCATCTCCCCTGGCAGGTAGAGCGCTTCCGCTTGCAGATAGCGACGGCCATCGGTTTTGGCTTCAGCGCGAAGGCGATGGTTGCCGCTCCAGCCCAGATGCACACCCCAGACATCGCCGTGCATTTCGCTGAACGACGGCGTGCCTGAAATGAGCGCCGGGAAGTGTTCGTGAGACGTTCTACCCCGGCGGTTCTCAATCACAAAGCTGTCATGCTCCAGCATGACGCGGTGCGGCTGGAATTCACGGATCCAGCGGCCATGAAACGCCATCACCTCCCGGGCGCGCTCCGCCACGGGCAGCGTGACGGCAAAACGGTCCACCTGCCACGCCTGCGATTTCAGGTTGGTTACGCCGTGCCGCACGACCAGCACGCCGCTGGCGTCCAGCGCCAGCTCGCTGGTCAGGCGCAGGCCCGCGTGTTCATCTTCTGCCGTTATCGTCAGGGTTTGTCCCTGCTGCTGCACGTCGGTGGTGCTGAAAACCGGGGAACCATCCAGCCCCTGCCGGTGCCCCTCAATGCCGGGTGAACCAAACAGGCCGTGTCCAGGTTCAGCCATCAGCGTAACCGGGGAATCCACGTCAAGCCTGCCGTTAGCCACCGGGCGTGCGAGCGTAGCGGCATCCTGCGGCGAAAAGTGCTGAAGGTGCGGCCCCCAGTAGAGAATTTCGGCAAACGGGTGCGTTTTTATCACCACGTCCACCGTGTTGCTTACGAGTCGAAAAACGGAATCTTGCATCAGACATCTCCTGTCATCGGGATGTCCTGAGTGTTGATCCGAAACGTTTCGGATACAAACCAAAACGTTTCGGATCTGTGATCGGGTTTGGAATTTTGCGTGGTTTACGCCGTCTGGCCTGGGGAGAATTCCGGCTGCCAGAGCACCTGAAGTTTGTCGATGTCGTCGCCATTAATCAGCTGGCGCACCATATCGGCAATCTGCTTCCCGACGCCCTGACGGGTAGACTGGATCACCGCCGCCACGTCGATATCGACGATGCTGTCCTGGGGCAAACCGTCGTAGACCACCAGCGATACGGCATTCTCACCGGTTAAACGGCCAAGCTGTGCCAGCGCCATTGCCGCGCCGTCGCCGTGGGTATTGCAGTCGGTGATGATGGCCGTGGGGGGTTGCGGCAGAGAGAGCAGCTCTTTTGTTGTGGCGTAGCCGACCCGGCGGGAAGGCGGCATGGCGCGCAGCCACTCGCTGGACAGCCCGGCTTCACGCAGCGCATCCAGATACCCCTGGCGACGCTGGGTGATGAACGCCTGGTTGTTACTTTCGCCGAGCAAAGCAATACGCTGATGGCCTTTTTCGCTCAGCCAGCGGGTGGCCTGATACGTACCGGCGTAGTTGTCAAAATCAAACCACGCGTAGGGCTGCGGCAGCTGACTGCGTCCGAGAGCCAGAAAGGGGAACCCGGCAGCCTGAAGCTGCTCCAGGCGCGGATCGTGATCCAGCGTGTGCGCCACAATCAGCGCATCCACGCGACGGCTTTGCACCATGCGCATATAGCTGTGTTTATCGGCCAGATCGTCATCGGCAATCAGCAGGAGATCGATTTCATGTCGCGCCAGTTCGTGGCTAATTTCGCCGACCATGTCCATAAATACGCTATTATTGAGCGGAACAGGATGTACCGGGAAAACCAGCCCCACCGCGTCGATCTTGCCCATCTTCAGACGACGGGCAAAGGTATTGGGCCGATAGCCGCGTCGCTGGGCTTCCGCTTCCACGCGGGCGCGCGTCTCGCTGGAGACGTCGTCATATCCGTTGAGGGCACGACTGACGGTGGTAACCGAAAGCCCCAGTTCTTTGGCGATAGCTTTAAGCGACATGCGTTTCCGTTTCCTGGTTAATTTTGTTCCGCCACCAGTAGCGCGTAGGTGTCTGGCTCCAGGGCCTTGAAGATATGCGGCTCGTCGGCGGGATAGCAAATGTAATCCCCTGCCTCCAGCACCTCCGCGGCATCAAGCAGACCGACCAGTGCCCGGCCCTGGGTCACAATAATATGTTCAACCGACCCCGGTGAATGGGGCTGGGAAATACGATCGGCACCTGGCTGGGTGATGAGCAGGTAGACATCGCGCCGTGCGCCCGGGGGGCATGCCGCCAGCAGAATGGCTTCGTAATTGGCCTGCCCGGCGACCACTTTTGTGCCTTCACCGCGGCGGATCACCTGCGTGGTCGGCTGCTGCGGCTCCAGCAACCGTGCAAAGGGAATATCCAGCGCCACACATAGCGACCACAGCGTCTCAAGGCTGGGATTGCCATTGCCGGACTCCAGCTGCGAAAGTGTGGATTTGGCGATACCGGCACGGCGGGCAATTTCCGCCAGTGAAAGTCCGGTTCGCAGGCGTTCTCGCACCAGACTTTTGGCGATCACGCTGATTGGCTGCGTCATAAACGGCCTCTTGTTCTATAAATCGAACGATTCGTTCATCTTGTAAACCGAATCTGATCCGTTCATTATAATGGATACACGTTCGATATGGCTAAAATTGTATGAAACGTTCTCTCTCTTGCCTGAAAGGCGACACCATCAAAGCAATTATCCTCGTTTGCCTCGCCGTTGGCGTGGTGGGGATGTCATACGGCTCGCTGGCGATGGCCTACGGTTTCCCGCTGTGGGTACCGTTTGTACTGTCTATTACCGTGCTGGCGGGGGCCTCGGAGTTTATGTTTATCGGTATCGTGGCGAGCGGGGGTAACCCACTGGCGGCGGCCGCGGCCGGGCTGCTGGTGAACGCCCGCCATGTGCCGTTTGGCGTTACGGTGCGCGAGCTGGTGGGTAAACGCGGTTTAAGTTTTTTGGGCTGCCACATCATGAACGACGAAAGCGTGGTGTTTGGGCTGTCGCAAAAAACCCCGGAGCAGCGCAAAACGGCCTACTGGCTGTGCGGCCTGGGCGTTGCCATCCTCTGGCCGCTGGGTACCCTGCTGGGTGCCATGGTCGGAAAACTGTTGCCGGCCCCGGAAACCATCGGGCTGGACGCGGTATTTCCGGCCATTTTGCTGGCCTTAGTGGTTCCGGCGTTTAAAAACCGCACCACGCTTATCCGCGCCTGCAGCGGCGCCACCCTGTCGCTGGCCGCCGTACCGTTCGCTCCGGTGGGCTTACCGGTACTGCTCTCTTTACTCGGTCTCGCCGCGAGGAAAAAATAATGGAAAACATGACCCTCTTTATCCTCGGTATCGCCATTCTGTCAGCAGGGACCTATCTGATGCGTCTTGGCGGGGCGAAACTGGGTAGCCGACTGGCGCTGTCCGAGCGATCTCAGGCGCTGCTGTCGGATGCGGCAACGGTGTTGCTGTTTTCCGTGGCGCTGGCGACCACCTTCTATGAAGGGGAACATTTCGCCGGGATGGCGCGGGTGCTGGGCGTGGCGTTTGCGGTGTTTCTGGCCTGGCGAAAAATGCCGTTAATTGTGGTGATCGTGGTGGCGGCGGTCGTTACGGCGCTGCTGCGTCTGGCGGGCATGGCATAAAAAAGCCCGACAGCACGCGTCCGTCGGGCAAGGCGGCGTTTACTGCGCCGCGAGGGTAACGTAATTCACCGTCAGCATTTCTTCGAGTTCCGCCGTGTTGCCGGTCCTGAACGCGTTATCGTTGAGATAAGTGACCACCGAGAGCGTAACGACCAGCTGTTTTCCCGCCACCTCGCTGCCGTTCACCGCCACAAGCGACGTATCCGGTGGCAGCGTAACCTCCGCTGCACCCGCGGTGACCTGCGCCGCGCCGCGCGGCACGGCCGCCAGCTGCACGGCACCATTATCCATGCGGGCCTCTTTCGCCGTGATTTTCAGCACCCCGTTGTCGCTAAAGCGATACGCTTTATTTCCACGGGCCGGGCCGTCCACCTGCAGACGGATCTTGCGCGCGTCCGGGCAGATCACCGACACCTGGATCTCACGTTCTGACGAGGCATAACCCCGGTACGTTTTTCCGCCAATATCCGTGCTGACCTCGCGCATCGCCTCCCGACGTAGCAGACCATTATTGATACTCTTTACTGACGAAACCACCTGACACTCTTCTTCTGCCAGGACGAAGGGAGCATGGCTGAGGGCGACGCAGGCCAGCAGCAGTAAGCACGTGCGATGAATAATCAGAGACATTTTCCGTTTATCTCCTCGTAGAATTGAGTGGGATCCGCTTCCGGCAAGGTGAAACTCAGCGTGCAACGGCCAGTATCCTGCTTCGCATACAGCGTCTGGCTGGCGGAAATATCATTTAGGAAAATGATGCCGTCTTCCGGTGCAGAGGTGATGTACTCCCCTTTCCCGTTCACGACAGAGACGCCTTTCGGTAACGGCGTACCGTCCGCGCGCGTAATGTTCAGCAGCACGCGGCGCTGGCTCAGCGTGGTGAACTTCCAGTGAGCAAATGCTCCGTGGGAGGCCTTCAGCGACGCATGACCGTTGCTGACGTCCACATTGCCCGGCAGGCTTTGGGTATCTATTTCAACCGTACTTTCGCTGAACGGTGTCAGGGCGGGCACAACCGCTCTGCCCCATTTGTCCGTCCAGACATTACCGCGCGGGGTACCTATCGCCACCCCGGCAACGGGCTTGTCCAGCGCCACTACCGCATAGGTATCTGTTACCGGATAAGGTGAGAAGGTGACGCCATCACCGTGCGCGACAATGCCGCCGCTCAGCGCGATCGAGGAGTTACGGTTACTTTCATTGTCACCGCCAATCCCCAACGCGAGCGTGGTGTAGTGCAGGTTACTGTTCAGCGAACCATCCCAGTTGGTTACGCTGTCATCGTGATCCTGAGAGACGCCCACCGTGTAGGTGTTTTCATCGTTAAATGACCCCATGGCGCGGGTCCCGTAAGAGGCTTTGCCCTCGTTTTCACGGTACCAGCTGTTGGTGGACACGCCGGTGCGGCCCAGCGGCACAGAGACGTTCACATAAAACATATCGCTGTCGCTGGTGTACTTATCACCGTGGCTGATGTCTGATTCCCAGTTTACGCTGACGTTAAAATAGCGGAACGACCGCGACCATGACGAAATGATGCGGCGGCTGTCGTATTCGCTGTTCCAGGTCTGGTTGTTGTAATAGCTCAGAGAGAAACGGCCCAGCGTCGGGTTCGACCAGCTCACGCCAACGTTGGTGTCGTATTTCGTGGTCGAGTAGTCATCGTCATCGCTGTATAACTCCTGCATTTCACGATACTTCGGCGTACCGTAGCTCCCGCCAAGGGACAGGCCGAGCCCCCACGGTAAGGCGTAGCCGAGATCCAGCGTGGTTTTGTTACCGTCGGTTTGCGAGAGGTTATCAATGGAGCCGAGAAAACCCAGCGAGGCATACATATGCTGCATCGGCACGGTGTCAATGTTGGCGGAGAAACCGTAATAGTGATTATCTGCCATCACCATGCCGGCGAGAAAGTTCATCCGGTTGTTAATGGACCAGCCGTTTGATGCGGCGACAATCCACGGCTGCGTAAAGTTTGTCTCCATGTCCTCTGCACGCCCGACGGCCAGTGAAAACCCCGGCGCGCGGCCCACGTGGTTGCTACGGAAGGTGCTGGCGGCAACCGTAAAATGGCTTTCGCTGCCGTCGGTTTCTGTCACCGTGACCTTTAAATCCGTGTTCAGGTTAGCAACCGGCACATCGCTTAAGGTGAACGGCCCGGCTGGCACCAGCGTGGAGAAGATCAGCTGTCCACCCTGGCGAATGTCCACGCGCGCCTGGGCGTTGCGGGCAATACCACTCACCTCAATACCGCTGCTGTAGCCCGGCAGGAGAGCGTTATCCGGCATCATCTGTACGCCATAGATGCCGGGGATACTGAAGCGGCTGTTGGCGATGTTAATTTGCCCCCCCTGCACCATCACGCCGTAGTCGGTAAAAGTGCGCTGTGCATAGGTGTAGAGCGAGTCGCTCTCGAACGACATGCCGCTGCCGTCGCTGATAAACTGCGAACTGCGCACAATCCAGTCGCCTGCGTTAAAGCCAAATTCAAACGAAGACTGAAAGCGATCGGACTTATCATCATCAAAGTCGTAATGGGTGCCAAACATGGAGTAGTTCAGCATAGCCGCGCGTCCGCCACGCACGTCAGCCACCTGGCGGCCACTTTCCGGGTTAATGGCCTCCGGCGGAACAACCAGTGAAATTTCGTCTACGTCTGGAGAAGTGACGACCGTTGCGTTTTTCCAGTACTGGTGAATTGAAGGGCACGTTTCACGCTTGAGTTTTTTATATAACCCGGCGGCGTCCAGAAATTCCCCATCAATACACGGAAGGCCTTCATCATTAAATTTCACGGGCATAATGCCGCGCTTTTTGCCGTTAATAAGCACGGTGACATTATGGTAACCCGGCATGAATCGCGGGGCGACGGCATAATAGTCAGCAATAGCCGGATCGAGGCCATTCTCTTTTAACGCCTGGGTATCGAAAAACGCTCTTGCCAGCTCCATAGTGGGCGCTGCCGTTGGCAGAATCTCTGCACGAATTCCGAATGCCACCGCGCTCAGGCAAAATGCCAGCACGCCTGTTTTACAGGGGGAAATTTTCATGGCCACTCCGTCGGGTATTATTATTTTACTTCAGCAACGTAAGAACTGGCTTTATAGCCAAAGCGGGTAGCAGGGTACATTTCTACCTTGTTATTCTGCCCGGATATTTTGTTTTCTGACGTCGCTATCATCGTCTGGCCGGGAAGGATATAGCTTTTGTCAAATTTGACCTTAATTCGTGACGGTAATAACGTGGCGTTTTGCTCCATACGCACCACATAAGGCGTATCGTTTACCACCGTCAGGTGGCCATTTTTAATCTGCCAGCGCAGATCTTTCCACGGCTCCATATTCACGTCGAGACCCGCCGGGTGAATAATGACCGGGAGATTCTGGCTGAACACCATTTTCACTTTATTCTGCTCTCGTTGCGGAATAGTGGAAAAAATGACGCGTTTTAAGTGTTCTGTTTTTAATTTTTCCGTGCTGTCTTTTAAGACAAAGCGGACACGCTGCGTTTTACCGGCATTTACACGCACCACCGGTTGAGTAACAATAACACCGGGTGTGGGATCATCCGGTAAATCGACAATACGGGTATAAAGAAGCTGGGCGGTATCGTCGCTATTTTTCACATCCATGCTCGCTCCCCGCTCTTCTTCGTTAATCAACAGCAGGGAAGTATCTGGCACCATACCG
Source organism: Enterobacter cloacae complex sp. 309I3 (assembly GCF_050031595.1). NCBI lineage: Bacteria > Pseudomonadati > Pseudomonadota > Gammaproteobacteria > Enterobacterales > Enterobacteriaceae > Enterobacter > Enterobacter cloacae complex sp. 309I3. The sequence goes on from NZ_JBLGWI010000001.1 coordinate 4,857,525, forward strand.
GCGGCAAATGTCTGCAACGACGAAAAGAGGCAAACGCAGAACAACGTTTTTTTAGAGAGAATCATAATATTAGTCCGTTAATATTGATGGAGACTGCTCCCCTAATCAGAGGAGCAGTGAATTATCAGCACTGTGATAATCAGAGGTAAACCAGCTCAACGTTGGTTAAACCGTCCAGCGTCACTTCATCCGTGACGTTTAAATCGTTGGTTGGGTTGATTGTGGCGCTCACAGCAACCTTAAAGTTGATCTTGCTTTCTGCAGAAGGCGCGCCACTCGTTTTATCTGAAGCAAAGGCATAAATTTCAGAATTGTCACTGTAAATTTGCATATAGTCGGCGCCTCTAACAACCCAGCCTTTTCCACCATCTATACTCGCCAATGGATAAAGCGGGTCCCCATTACTGTTAGTGTTTGCACCTTGAGTACGGAATAACGCTAATGCATAGGCACCAATTTTTTTATCGTTATACATTCCCAGACCAAACACAGTAGATGGCGAACCGGTAAAGCCATTACCCATTACGACTTTTTCAGTGGGTGAAGAGTCATCACGCGAATCGGTAAACTTCACAGCAACACGCGTGGCTTCTTCACAGGTAATGGCAACAGGAATTTCTTTCATTTCCGTCAGCGGGGTCATGCTGGTCGAGTTGAGTGAGGCAACCTTCATGGTACCAAAGTCAGCCACACCGCCACCGCTTGGGAAGGCTGGAGTGCATGAGGATGGAAGGATTTTACCTGTTACTTTAATATCAATGCTTTGTGCAGCCATAGCTGTATTAACCGACATGGCTAACGCTGTAACCAGCATTCCTTTTTTGATCAATGCGTTCATTCAATTTCCTTATTAAGGTGAAATACAAAAGAAAGCCAAATGCCAACATTTGGCCGAGGGTATCGATAAGCAATATTAATTGCCGGAAAATACCAGCATCAATAACCGCTATCAATTGTCTGACCCATCTTTAGGATTTAGACCTGAGGAATTCCTTAACTATTAAGATCAACTATTTGGAATATGAATGTAAATAGCGCCAGCGGCTTAAAAGCATTGAAGGGAATTATGTTATCGACAGTCTTATCAGACAAATTATTTAAGAGGGTTATTTAACGATAAGCGTTAAACAGGAATAACAATTGAGAAGAGGGGGGGGAAGTATCGCCTTTGCAAGCGAGAAGCAGGATGGCTTTATGTTTACACCTGTCCCCGCTCCGAAGAGCAAGGGACAGTGGCAACACAACTTATTTGTTCAGTTCCGCGGTCATATGTACGCGGTTACCAGAGAATGCCTGAGTAATTTTGTAAGAGGACGCGCCCGCTTCCTGAGCCTGAGCGGCGATTTTCGCTTCTGCGCCATCCAGCGTGGAGGCGGAAGCGGTGACAGTCTGTGCAGCGAAAGAACCGAATGAAGCAGCCAGAGCGATTACAGCGACAAAAGTTTTGATGCTTTTCATGATATAAACCCTTTCGTTAAGTTGTTTTGATAAGGCACCGTGCCTTGATGAGATAAATACTAGACCTCATGACCGACAACTAAAAGCGGAAGGATTTGCTAATATCATTCAAAATTACTGATCAACAATTAAACGCTGAGGATGCGTGTAAACGGTAGCCCTTCCCGGTTTGCAGAAGCCGACCAGCGTCAGGTTACAACGCTCTGCCACCTCTACCGCCAGCGTCGTTGCCGCCGAGACCGCAAACAGGATTTCGACGCCGCACATCGCAGACTTTTGCACCATCTCGTAGCTGGCGCGGCTGGAAACCAGCGCTGCGCCGTGCTGCCAGAGATCGCTCTCCCGCGCCCGACGCCCCATCAGTTTATCCAGTGCCACATGACGTCCCACGTCTTCATGCCCACCGGCGATGTCGCCTGATGGCAGAACCCATACCGCCGCATGCGTACAGCCGCTCAACTGACCAATGGGCTGCACGTCGTTGAGGTGGGCAAGCGCGTGGTCGAGGTTGGCCAGATTGAAGGTCTGCGTAAAGGGCAGCGGCGTGACCGGTTTGCCGATATCGTTCAGTTGCTCAACGCCACAGACGCCGCACCCTGTTCGCCCGGCCAACGCGCGACGACGCTCCTTCAGCCCCATAAAGCGACGACTGGAGAGTTCGATCTGCACTTCCAGACCGTTGCAGGCCTGAACCACATCCATGCCGTAAATGTCCTGCGGATGCGCAATGATGCCTTCCGAGAGCGAAAACCCGATGGCGAACAGTTCAAGATCTTTTGGCGACGCCATCATCACAACGTGCGAGATGCCGTTGTACACCAGGGCGACGGGAACTTCTTCCGCCAGAAAATCGGGCGTGGCGTGGGTAATGTGAGGGGGTCGATGTACCGACAGCGCCACAATGCCTGCTGGCAGCGGTGACGAGTGGGTAGCACGGTTTTGTTTAGACACAACGGTTTTCCTGAACAACCACGGAGGTGAGCCTGCTATTGCAGCATAAACCACAGGCCTTACGCATAGTATGGATCAACTTTTCAGCACCCAACCGCCTCAAGTTTACCTACTCATTCTGGAGAGGTGCAACCGGCGCCATGCTACACCCCTGTAACATGCGGGGTTAATAATGTGATTGATATCACACTTTATAATCAACACGGTGATAATACGTTCACTTTGTATTAACGCCATTGGAACAGGCGTACCGACATTGTGGTATTCTGGTGATATCCCCCGGAGAAATGAGGGATTAACGCAAATTTTTCTCCTTTGCGGTCATTATTCAACCGCGAAGTCAAAACTACATATGTAAGCAATGTCGAAACAAGGAGTGACCCATGCAGGTCAGCAGAAGGCAGTTCTTTAAGATCTGCGCTGGCGGTATGGCAGGCACCACGGCAGCGGCACTGGGCTTTGCGCCTGGCGTAGCGCTGGCGGAAACGCGGCAGTATAAACTGCTGCGCACCCGTGAAACCCGTAATACCTGTACGTACTGCTCTGTCGGTTGCGGGCTGTTAATGTATAGCCTCGGCGACGGTGCTAAAAACGCCAAAGCGTCTATCTTCCACATCGAAGGCGACCCGGACCATCCGGTCAACCGCGGCGCGCTGTGCCCGAAAGGGGCCGGTCTGGTGGACTTTATCCACTCCGAAAGCCGTCTGAAATTCCCGGAATATCGCGCGCCTGGCTCTGATAAATGGCAGCAAATCAGCTGGGAAGAAGCATTTGACCGCATCGCTAAACTGATTAAAGAAGACCGCGATGCCAACTTTATTGCGAAGAACGCCGACGGCGTGACGGTCAACCGCTGGCTCTCGACCGGGATGCTGTGTGCATCGGCTTCCAGTAACGAAACCGGCTATTTAACCCAGAAATTCACGCGCGCACTCGGTATGCTCGCGGTCGACAACCAGGCGCGTGTCTGACACGGACCAACGGTAGCAAGTCTTGCTCCAACATTTGGTCGCGGTGCGATGACCAACCACTGGGTCGACATCAAGAACGCCAACCTCATTGTGGTGATGGGCGGTAACGCCGCTGAAGCGCACCCTGTCGGGTTCCGCTGGGCGATGGAAGCCAAAATCCACAACGGTGCGAAACTGATTGTGATCGATCCCCGCTTTACGCGTACAGCGTCAGTGGCGGATTTCTACACCCCTATTCGTTCAGGTACTGACATCACTTTCCTGTCAGGCGTATTGCTGTACCTGATGACTAACGAAAAATACAACCGCGAATACACCGAAGCCTATACCAACGCCAGCCTGATCGTGCGTGAGGATTACCACTTCGAAGATGGCCTGTTCAGCGGTTACGATGCCGAAAAACGCAAGTACGACAAAACCAGCTGGAACTACGAGCTGGACGAGAACGGCTTTGCGAAGCGCGACACCACCCTGCAACACCCGCGCTGCGTGTGGAACCTGCTGAAAGAGCACGTTTCTCGCTATACGCCGGACGTTGTTGAGAACATCTGTGGTACGCCAAAGGCTGACTTCCTGAAGGTCTGCGAGCTTATCGCCGAAACCAGCGCGAAAGACAAAACCGCGTCGTTCCTGTATGCCCTCGGCTGGACGCAACACTCCATTGGTGCGCAGAACATCCGTACCATGGCGATGGTCCAGCTGCTGCTCGGCAACATGGGGATGGCAGGCGGCGGCGTGAACGCCCTGCGCGGTCACTCCAACATTCAGGGTCTGACCGACCTCGGCCTGCTGTCACAAAGCCTGACGGGTTATATGAACCTGCCAAGCGAGAAACAACCGGACCTGCAAACCTACCTGACAGCCAGCACGCCAAAACCGCTGCTTGAAGGCCAGGTGAACTACTGGGGCAACTATCCGAAGTTCTTCGTCTCGCTGATGAAAGCCTTCTACGGCGACAAAGCGACGGCGGAAAACAGCTGGGGCTTTGACTGGCTGCCGAAGTGGGACAAAGGTTACGACGTTCTGCAGTACTTCGAGATGATGCACCAGGGTCAGGTCAACGGCTACATTTGCCAGGGCTTTAACCCGGTCGCCTCGTTCCCGAACAAGAACAAGGTTGTCGAGTCGCTGTCGAAACTGAAGTTCCTGATTACCATCGACCCGCTCAACACCGAGACCTCGACCTTCTGGCAGAACCACGGTGAATCGAACGATGTCGATCCGTCAAAAATTCAGACCGAAGTGTTCCGTCTGCCATCAACCTGCTTCGCGGAAGAGAACGGTTCTATCGTCAACTCTGGCCGCTGGTTGCAGTGGCACTGGAAAGGTGCGGACGCCCCGGGCATCGCCATGAACGACGGCGAGATCCTGGCCGGTATCTTCTTACGCCTGCGTAAGATGTACGCGGCAGAAGGCGGCGCGAACCCGGAACCGGTTCTGAACATGACCTGGAACTACTCGACGCCGGAGAATCCATCCCCGGAAGAAGTGGCGATGGAGAGCAACGGTAAGGCGCTGGCGGACGTTATCGACCCGGCCACCGGTACCGTGCTGGCGAAAAAAGGCGATCAGCTCAGCACCTTCGCGCACCTGCGTGATGACGGCACCACCTCAAGCGGTTGCTGGATCTTTACCGGTAGCTGGACGCCGAAAGGCAACCAGATGGCCAACCGCGATAACGCTGACCCATCGGGCCTTGGCAATACGCTGGGCTGGGCTTGGGCATGGCCGCTGAACCGCCGCATCCTCTATAACCGTGCCTCCGCTGACCCGCAGGGCAACCCGTGGGATCCGAAGCGTCAGCTTCTGAAATGGGACGGCGCGAAATGGGGCGGCGTGGATATTCCGGACTACAGCACTGCCGCACCAGGCAGCGATGTCGGGCCGTTTATCATGCAGCCTGAAGGGATGGGACGCCTGTTTGCCATCGATAAAATGGCGGAAGGGCCGTTCCCGGAACACTACGAGCCGTTTGAAACGCCGCTGGGTACCAACCCGCTGCACCCGAACGTGGTCTCTAACCCGGCTGCCCGTATCTTTAAGGGCGACTTTGAAGCGCTGGGTAAAAAAGACAAGTTCCCGTATGTGGGCACCACTTACCGTCTGACCGAGCACTTCCACTACTGGACCAAGCACGCGCTACTTAACGCCATCGCGCAGCCGGAACAGTTTGTGGAGATCGGCGAGAAGCTGGCGAACAAGCTCGGCATTGCCCATGGCGATACCGTGAAGGTATCCTCCAACCGTGGCTATATCAAGGCCAAGGCGGTAGTGACCAAGCGTATTCGCACGCTGAACGTACACGGTCAGCAGGTGGATACCATCGGTATTCCGATTCACTGGGGTTATGAGGGCGTGGCGAAGAAAGGGTTCATTGCGAACACCCTGACGCCATTCGTCGGTGATGCTAACACGCAGACGCCGGAGTTTAAGGCCTTCCTCGTGAACGTGGAAAAGGTGTAACGGAGACGACTTATGGCTTATCAATCTCAGGACATTATTCGTCGTTCCGCGACTAACGGTTTCACGCCCGCGCCTCAGGCGCGGGACCACCAGCAGGAAGTGGCGAAGCTTATCGACGTTACCACCTGTATCGGCTGTAAAGCCTGTCAGGTGGCCTGTTCAGAGTGGAACGACCTCCGTGACGAAGTGGGTCACAACGTCGGGGTGTACGACAACCCGGCCGACCTGACCGCCAAGTCCTGGACGGTAATGCGTTTCTCTGAAGTGGAGCAGAACGACAAACTGGAATGGCTTATCCGCAAAGACGGCTGTATGCACTGTGCGGATCCGGGCTGCCTGAAGGCGTGTCCGTCAGAAGGGGCTATCATTCAGTATGCCAACGGCATTGTCGACTTCCAGTCCGAGCAGTGCATCGGCTGCGGCTACTGCATCGCGGGCTGCCCGTTTGACGTGCCGCGACTGAACCCGGAAGACAACCGCGTCTACAAATGTACGCTGTGCGTTGACCGCGTGAACGTTGGCCAGGAGCCAGCCTGCGTGAAAACCTGTCCAACCGGCGCCATCCACTTTGGCTCCAAAGAGGATATGAAAACGCTGGCGGCCGAACGAGTAGGTGAACTGAAAACCCGTGGTTACGATAACGCTGGCCTGTACGATCCGGCCGGTGTGGGCGGTACGCACGTCATGTACGTGTTGCACCATGCCGACAAGCCGAATCTGTATCACGGCCTGCCGGAGAACCCGGAAATCAGCGCCACCGTGAAGTTCTGGAAAGGCATCTGGAAACCGCTGGCAGCGGTAGGCTTTGCTGCCACTTTCGCAGCGAGCATCTTCCACTACGTCGGCGTCGGTCCGAACCGCGCGGAAGAGGAAGACGACAACCTGCATGAAGAGAAAGACGAGGTGCGCAAATGAAAAAACGTGACACCATCGTGCGCTACACCGCGCCGGAACGCATCAACCACTGGGTCACCGCCTTCTGCTTCATGCTAGCGGCGATAAGCGGGCTGGGGTTCTTCTTCCCGTCCTTCAACTGGCTGATGCAGATACTGGGTACGCCACAGCTGGCGCGCATCCTTCACCCGTTCGTGGGTGTGGTGATGTTTGCCTCGTTTATCATCATGTTTTTCCGTTACTGGCACCATAACCTAATCAATCGGGATGATATCTTTTGGGCGAAGAATATTCGTAAGATCGTCGTCAACGAGGAAGTGGGTGACACCGGGCGTTATAACTTCGGCCAGAAGTGCGTATTCTGGGCGGCGATTATCTTCCTGGTCCTGTTGCTGGTGAGCGGCGTGATCATCTGGCGTCCGTACTTTGCGCCTGCTTTCTCAATCCCGGTGATCCGATTCGCGCTGATGCTGCATTCATTTGCCGCAGTGGCGTTAATTGTGGTTATCATGGTGCATATTTACGCCGCCCTCTGGGTGAAAGGCACCATTACCGCGATGGTGGAAGGATGGGTAACCAAAACGTGGGCGAAGAAACATCACCCGCGTTGGTACCGTGAAGTCCGCCAGAAACAGGAAAAGTCATCTGAATGAGTATTCGCATAATCCCGCAAGATGAGCTGGGCTCGAGCGAGAAACGCACGGCGGAATATATTCCGCCGTTGTTATTCCCCAGACTCAAGAACCTCTACAACCGCCGTGCAGAGCGCCTGCGCGAGCTGGCAGAGAACAACCCGCTGGGCGATTTTCTGCGTTTTGCCGCGCTGGTTGCCCATGCGCAGGAAGTGGTGCTGTACGACCACCCGCTGCAAATGGATCTGACTGCGCGCATCAAAGAAGCCAGTGAGCAGGGCAAGCCGCCGCTGGATATTCACGTCCTGCCGCGTGACAAGCACTGGCATAAGCTGCTGCATTCTCTGATTGCCGAGCTGAAGCCCGAGATGAGCGGCACCGCGCTGGCGGTCATTGAGAACCTGGAAAAAGCCTCCGATCAGGAGCTGGAAGAGATGGCGAGCGCGCTGTTTGCCTCTGACTTCTCGCTGGTCAGCAGCGATAAAGCGCCGTTTATCTGGGCTGCGCTGTCGCTCTACTGGGCGCAAATGGCCAGTCTGATCCCCGGTAAAGCGCGCGCCGAATACGGCGAAGCGCGCCAGTTCTGTCCGGTGTGTGGCTCAATGCCAGTCTCCAGCATGGTACAGATCGGCACCACCCAGGGGCTGCGCTACCTGCATTGCAACCTGTGTGAAACCGAGTGGCATGTGGTGCGCGTGAAGTGTAGCAACTGCGAGCAGACCCGCGATCTGAACTACTGGTCGCTGGAAAATGAAGACGCGGCGGTAAAAGCCGAAAGTTGCGGCGATTGCGGAACGTATCTGAAGATTCTGTATCAGGAAAAAGACCCGAAAGTTGAAGCGGTGGCCGACGATCTCGCCTCGCTGATTCTGGACGCCAAAATGGAGCAGGAGGGCTTTGCCCGTAGCTCTATCAACCCGTTCCTGTTCCCGGGTGAAGGGGAGTAATCTCCCTCATTAGCCCGGCAAGCTACTTTGCTGTCGGGCTAATTAATCTGATAAAGCCGAAATAACGTGCTGTGGATCATTCGCAATTGCACGCAACAATGCCTTTGCGGGACCGGTAGGCGAACGTCGTCCTTGTTCCCAGTTACGCAACGTATCAACGCTGACTGAGATTAAGTTCGCGAATTTACTTTGGGACAACCCAGACGCCTGACGAATTTCTTTGATTTTCATCGCATCGATTTGAAAGGTGCGCGACGGCTCGCGTTTCCCCCCGACAATGTCATCCATCTGAGCTATGCTTTGTGTTAATCGCTCAAACAGCGCCTTATCCATTTACCACCTCTCGATCATCTTTTTCAGAATGGCTTTTTCTCTCGCGGACAGGTCATCTTTGATCCCTTTGCGATAGATGAGCAGCAATCTGATTTCAAACTCGTGGGTACGATGAAAATAAATAACCCTTACTCCACCGCGCTTTCCCCTGCCTCCTGAAAGCCAACGAATCTTTCGCAGCCCCCCGGTATTCTGGATCAGATCGCCATAATCAGGTTGTGTTGCCAGGAACACCTGGAGCTTATGGTATTCGTCGTCATCCAGTAACGTTTTGACGTCTTCTGTGAAGATATCCGTTTCAATGAATAGCATAAATTATACGCCATTGGCTTAGAGTAACACATCTCCAATGTACGTCAATGACGTACCCTTATGTGAGGTACGTTATTGAGTTTTCAGTAACATATCCATTTATTTCATTGAGTGAAGTTGGTTTCTGCGAGCCTTTTTCCAAATCTCTGGTTCTACTTAATTTGATTGTTTTCATCTGCTTTCATACAGGTTATAAGACTGTGCATACATACAGCAAAAGGACATCACCATGGCACTGGAAAAGGGTATTGATAAGCTTGTGCAGGATTTTATCGCTGCAGGCCGACCCGGCGCGCGTAAGCAGAGTATTGATGACCGGAGAGCCGGATATGTAGCCAGCACTGTACTTGCCGGCGAGACCGAAACCCGCGTGCAGGTTGAAACGCTTGTCATTGATGGCCTTACCTTTCGGGTATTCTCGCCTCTCAATGTCGCTGAAACGTTACCTTGTGCCCTCTACTACCATGGCGGTTGTTTTGTCAGCGGTGGGTTTGCAACCCATGACAATCAGCTCCGCCAGCTGGCATTTTACGGTCAGTGTCGGGTGATTGCGGTTCAGTACAGGCTGGCACCGGAGCACACCTTCCCCGCAGCGCATGACGATGCAGAGAGAGCGGCGGAGCTTGTCTGGCAACATGCAGAAAAAGTCGGCGTGGATAAAAACCGCATCACGCTTTGTGGTGACAGTGCAGGCGGCCATCTGGCGCTGGTCACCGCGCTGCGGCTCAAGGCTAAAACACAGTGGAATCCGGCCCAGCTTATCCTTATCTACCCTATGCTCGACGCCACAGCCAGCTTTGCAAGCTACACCCATAATGGGCAGGACTACGTTATCACGCGCGATACGCTGCTGAGTGGTTATGACATGTACCTGGCAGAGACAGACCGCCGGGACCCTGAAGCCAGCCCACTCTGGCGGGATGATTTCAACGGCCTGCCGCCGGTGCATATTATTACCGCCGAGTACGATCCGCTATGCGACGAGGGTCAGGCGCTTTATCAACATATGACAGAACAAGGGGTTATTTGCACAGCGCAGCATTGGCTGGGTGTCATCCACGGCTTCTTCCAGCTTGGCGGCGTCAGTCCATCAGCGCGAGATGTTCTTCGGGACATCGCCTGGCGGATCAACTCCGCCCGGCGATAACAACGGGGAACCTTACTCCTCCTCGTTCCCGCCCTCTTCATACGCGCCAAACGGCTTCGCAGGCAGAACGATATAGGTGCCTTCAAACACCGCGCCTGGGGTTTCATCGCCAAAGAGTTCAACCTGCATCTGTACACGGGCTTTGCGGCCGCGCGCCAGGCGGTCGAGATCACCCCCCAAAGAGCCGAGATCGGCCACGGCGCTCGGTTTGCCGCTTATGGGGGCGCTGTAGCGAATATGGGCATCAGCCAGAATGATCGTGCCGCCAAGGTGGCGTTCACGCAGCATCAGCCAGATAAGTCCCCAGCCGGTGAGCGTGGCGAGCGAAAACAGGCTGCCGGCAAATAGCGTGTGGTGCGGGTTCTGGTTGCCGGTTTCCGGCATGGTGGTAATGAATTTTTGCCCGGTGTACTGCTGAATACGCACCCCCATCTTTTCACTCAGAGGGATGTGCTGATACCAGGCCTGCTGAAGCTGTCCGCACCAGTCCGCGCGGTGGAGAATATCATCCAGCGTGGCGATGGGTTTAATCATCAAAAAGTGGCGAATCGGCGTGGTTTGCGGGGTCGTAATTTCCCCCTGATTAACAAAACCGAGTTTGGCGAAGAACTCAACGGCATCTTCGCGGGCGCTACAGGTCACGCGTTTAACGCCTTCCTGACGGGCCACTGACTCCAGGGTCATGGCCATCAGCGTACCTAACCCTTTGTCCTGCACGGAGGGATGAACCGCCATAAAACGAATAGAGGCTTCGTTATCGGCATTAATATACAGACGCCCGACGGCAACGAGGTTACCCTCTTCGTCCATCACCATCTGATGATGTGCCATGGCGTCCCAGGCGTCGCGTTCAGACCCTTTAGGCTGATGTAATGGCTTGCGCAGCATTTCCCAGCGGAACTGGTAATAGGCTTCTAACTCTTCTTCCGTTTGCGGTACTCGAAGGTGATACATAGCTGTACTCTCTCTTGTTACCCGCGGCCACGCCGCCAGTTGGCTCATACCTGGAGCCAGAATGTGACGGGGCCATCGTTCACCAGCGATACCTGCATATCTGCAGCAAATCGTCCGGTTTGCGTATTCATTTCCTGTTGGCGACAACGCTCAACAAAGTACTCGTAAAGCGCTTCTGCCCGATCCGGGGCCGCACCTTTTGAGAAACTCGGGCGCATGCCGCGTTCGGTATCGGCGGCCAGCGTAAACTGGGAAACCACCAGCACGCTTCCGCCCGATTGCTGGACGTTAAGGTTCATCTTGCCTTCCGCATCACTGAAGATACGGTAGCCCAGCACGCGTTCACATAAGCGGTTGGCTTTTTGTTCGTCGTCATCCTTTTCGACACCTAACAACACTAAAAGTCCTGGGCCAATTTCACCCGTCACCTCTCCCTCCACGGTGACGCTGGCACGGGTTACGCGCTGTATCAATGCAATCATGGTTGGTCTGCTTCTTGTTGTTTTTCAGCTTCTGCTGCTTTTTTAAGTTCGCGGTATACGCCGAGAGTGACAGTTATTTCCGCACCAAGCAAGACGATACACCAGGTCCAGTAAACCCAGACAAACAAAATGGGGATCACCGCCAGTACGCCGTAAATGAGCTGATAGGAGGGGAACATGGTGATGTAAAGGGCAAACCCCTTTTTGCCCAGTTCGAAGAGTACCGCTGCCACCAGTGCGCCAACAACCGCATCACGGTTCGGCACGCGCGTGGTCGGTACCACACTGTAGAGCAGCCAGAAAGAGAGCCACGATAAAATCAGCGGGAAGATACGCAACACGTTATCAATGGCACCGTTGAGATCGCTGGCCCAGCGCAGGGAGAGCAGATAGGAGCTAATCGCCAGGCTCGCCCCCGCCAGCAGCGGGCCGAGAGTTAAAATCATCCAGTAAACAGCAAAGGAGTAGACCTTCGGGCGGACTTTTTTACTCCGCCAGATCGTATTAAGCGCACTGTCGATGGAGTACATCAGCAGCAGCGCGGTGACGATAAGCCCGCACGCCCCCACTGCCGTCATCTTGCTGGAGTTTGCGACAAACTGTTCAATGTAGTTCTGGATCACATCGCCAGTGGCAGGAATAAAATTCGCAAAGACGAAGTGGCGCAGCTGCAGGCTGACCTCTGCAAACATGGGAAAAGCGGAAAAAAGAGCAAAAATAACCGCCACCAGCGGTACCAGGGAGAGCAACGACACGTAGGCGAGGTTACCCGCCAGCGTGGTCATGTTGTCCTCATCAATACGGTGCCAGAGGAGTTTTAGCCAGGCCCTGAGCGGGCGAGTATGGTGCGTGGCTTTTTGATGAACGGTTTTTAGCATAACTGCTTCGCAAAGTAGTTCGGTATCGTCTCTTTTCCGGTCACCAGAATTGACGTAATACCCAACTGGTTAGCTCCCTCTATATTATCGGCATTGTCATCGAAAAAGACCGCATCGGACGCGGAGAATCCTTCCGCTTGCAGTACCGCCTGATAAATCCGCGCTTCGGGTTTACGCATCCCCATCTCCTGCGAGAGGTAGATTTTATCTGCTGCAGCCTTAACTTCTGGATATTCCTCTGGCCAGAACGTGGTGTGCAGGCGGTTGGTGTTCGACAGCACGACGACCCGGTGACCCTGCTCGCGAAGTTTATGCATGATGTCGATAACCTCAGGGCGGATAGCGACAAATACAGCCTGCCAGCCGTGGGAGAACTGTTCGTAGCTTAACGGCAGATCCATTTCATGGCACAGACGTTCAGCAAACACTTCGTCGCTGATCTCACCCCGTTCATGCTGATGGAATGTCTCGCCCATGGCGAAACTCTGTTTCAACGTCGCCAGCGGGACACGGCTAAAATCGCTCCATGCGCCCAGCACCCGATTGAAATCGATATCGACGATTACATTTCCTAAGTCAAAGATATAAAGCATGTTTATCTCCTGCTCGCCGTGGAAAAGTAACTGTAGCGGGAAAGATAAGGTTTGGCTATGCGCCAGATTCAGCTTAAAGAAAGGAACGGCCCGAAGGGATTTTCGGGCCGTCAGAGAGGTTATCCAGCCTGCTGCTCGTCGCCTGTGCTGACTTCGACAACTTCTACCTTGCTGAATTTGAGATGATTATGTAGCGCAGAGCCGGGCAGTTCATTGGTAAAGAGCGCCGTTGCCTGCGCCACGTTGCCAATTTCCACGGCGGCAGAGGCGGTGTATTTCGTATGATCGGCCGCCAGTAAAATATGTCTGGCATGAGCCATCATCGTTTTCACCACGCTGGCTTCATTAACGTCAAACTCCATCATCGCGCCGTCGTGTTCAATCGCCCCCACGCTGGTCACCAGATAATCCGCCCGAAAGCCAGACACGAACGCCGTCGCCGCCGGACCGATAATGCCGCCGTTATGTGGACGCAGCGTACCGCCGGGCACCATCACCTCAAAACGCGGATTTTTATAGAGGATATGTGCCACCCGCAGACTGTTAGTGATGATACGCAGATGGTTATGGTTGAGCAGCGCACGGGCCACGTGCTCCACGGTCGTGCCAATGGTGATGAAAATAGTCGAACCATCAGGAATATAGTCTGCAATCGCTTCGGCAATCGCCCGCTTCTCTTCAGTCAGCGACACTTCGCGCTGCTCAAAGGCCGTGTTCACCACGCTGGATGCCCTGCCCGCACCGCCATGATGTCGCGTAATCAGTCCCTGTTCGCTCAGCTTGCGGATATCCCGGCGCACGGTTTGCGTCGAGACGTCCAGCAGCTGCGCCAGTTCATCAATGTTCATATATCCGCGATCGGCTATCAGCGTCAGCAGCTGATCGTGACGCGGGTTGCCGGTCAGTTCGGTAAGGCTCATGGGCTGTCCTCTGAAAACCATCACGCCCCGCATTTTATACAAAAAGTGACAAAAAAGAGCGGGTTTGATCACAGTCGGGTATACCTGCGCGACCGCCGGGCTGAGTACATTTCAGCGCGGCGACGGCGCTGGCGAAACGCACGGCTTGCGCTGGAGATAACCGTTGCGCCAGGCTGACCGCCAGGGCACCGTGGAAAACATCCCCCGCCCCGGTGGTATCAACCACCTCGACCTCAAAACCCGGCTGATGGCACAGGGCATCGTTCTCCAGCCAAAAGCAGCCGTCCCGGCCCTGCGTGACATAGACATGTCCATTTGTGAGCGTTTGTGCTTTTTTAAGCGCACCTTCCGTTTCCTCAAGATGGCTTACCCGACGCAGCCCCGGCGCGGAAAAGGCAGCATGATCGCTGAGGGCGATAAGTTCCGCGATGTCCTGAGGGGTTGTGTCCGCATCGAGCAACGTGGGGACGCCTTGCTGGCGGGCAAGGGTAAACGCCTGCTTCGCCCCTTCATGCCAGCGCACATCGGCTAAAACAATGTCCCATTGCGAGAAGTCGATGCCCTGCAGCCAGTCTGCCGCAGCGGGAAGATCGGGGCTGGGATAGTTCGCGATAATGCGTTCCCCGCTGCCGTCCACCAGCACTGCCGATTGTGACGAGCGGGCATCTTTCACTATACGCGTGTAGCGGGTGTTCACCCCCAGGGATTCCAGCTCCGCAAGCAGCCTTCTGCCGGTATCGTCGTCACCCACCCGGCCAATAAAATCCACGGATGCCCCCAGTTTTGCCGCCGCCACCGCCGCAGTTGCCGCCGGGCCGCCGCCCACTTCCGTATAGTCTTTTGCGACATATTTCCCACCTTCTTTCGGTAAATCATCGAGATACCAGATGCGATCCAGCACGGTTATGCCGACACAAACGATGCGAGTCATGGTGCTTCCTTCTGCAATTTCTGATGCCTTCATTTTAATTTCATCAAATGTTTAAAAAGTGACCCCTGTCAATTTTTTGACTATAAATTACAAATACGATCAAAAACAGACAACATAAACGCGCAAAAATTGACACGATATGACAGGAGAGAGGCATGTCAGCAATCGCATTTATCGGTTTAGGGCAGATGGGCGCGCCAATGGCGAAGAATCTGTTGAAGCAAGGTCACCAGCTTCAGGTCTTTGATGTGAACCCGCAGGCGGTTCAGATCCTGGTGGAGAGCGGTGCGAAGGCGGCGGCAACGCCCGCGCAGGCCGCAACGGATGCCGAGTTCGTCATTACCATGCTGCCCAACGGCGACCTGGTGCGCAGCGTGTTGTTTGGCGAACACGGCGTTTGCGAAGGCTTATCTCGCAACGCGCTGGTGATCGATATGTCGACCATTCATCCCCTGGAAACCGACGCGTTGATCCGCGACATGGCCGGGCGTGGCTTCAGCCTGATGGACGTACCTGTCGGGCGCACCTCAGACCATGCCATCGCCGGCACGCTGCTCCTGCTGGCAGGCGGCACGGCGGAGCAGGTTGAGCGCGCCACCCCCGTGTTAATGGCGATGGGCAATGAGCTGATTAACGCCGGCGGGCCGGGCATGGGCATCCGCGTGAAGCTTATCAATAACTACATGAGCATTGCGCTAAACGCCCTGTCCGCCGAGGCGGCCGTGCTGTGTGAAGCGCTCGGCCTCTCCTTTGAGGTGGCGCTCAAGGTCATGAGCGGCACGCCTGCAGGTAAAGGCCATTTCACCACCTCCTGGCCGAACAAGGTGCTGAAAGGGGATCTTTCACCCGCCTTCATGATCGACCTTGCACATAAAGATCTGGGGATCGCCCTGGACGTGGCCAACCAGCTCCACGTTCCGATGCCGCTGGGCGCGGCTTCCCGCGAAGTTTACAACCAGGCACGCGCCGCCGGGCGCGGGCGCGAAGACTGGACAGCCATTCTTGAACAGGTTCGCGCATCTGCCGGGCTGAAAAAATCACACTGATACGAAAGGACTGAGGAATGACGATGTACACCCTGAAAGATATCACCCGACCTTCCGGCGGTTTTGCGATGCTGGCCGTCGATCAGCGCGAAGCGATGCGCCTGATGTTTGCCGCAGCAGGTGCGCCGGTGCCGGTCACTGACCAGCATCTGACGGATTTTAAGGTCAGTGCGGCGAAAATTCTGTCGCCGTACGCCTCTGCCATTCTCGTCGACCAGCAGTTCTGCTATCGCCAGATTGTGGAGCAGCAGGCCGTAGCTAAAAGCTGCGCGCTGATTGTGGCGGCCGACGAGTTTATTCCAGGGAACGGTATTCCCGTCGACAGCGTGACGATCGACAAGAACGTCGATGCGCAGGCGGTCAAACGCGATGGCGGCAAGGCGCTGAAATTACTGGTGCTGTGGCGTAGCGATGAAGACGCGCAGCAGCGTCTTGAGATGGTGAAGGCATTTAACTCCCTGTGCCACGACAACGGCCTGCTGAGCATTATCGAGCCGGTGGTGCGTCCACCGCGTCGCGGCGCCGGGTTTAACCGCGAACAGGCGATTATCGATGCGGCCAAAGAGCTGGGTGACAGCGGTGCGGACCTCTACAAAGTGGAGATGCCGCTGTTGGGTAAAGGCACGCAGCAGGAACTGCTGGCGGCCTCGCAGAAGCTGAACGAGCACATCGCCATGCCGTGGGTGATCCTCTCCTCCGGCGTGGACGAAAAATTATTCCCGCGCGCCGTGAGCGTTGCCATGCAGGCGGGGGCATCAGGCTTTTTAGCCGGTCGCGCCGTCTGGTCATCGGTGATTGGCCTGCCGGACACCGGGCTGATGCTTCGCGATATTTCCGTACCTAAACTGCAGCGTCTGGGTGAGATCGTCGACGAAATGATGGCTCGCCGTTGAGAAAGGACCCGAACATGAAATGGTTTAACACCCTGAGCCATAACCGCTGGCTCGAACAAGAGACCGACCGCATTCTTGATTTCGGTAAAAACGCAGCCGTACCGACCGGCTTCGGCTGGCTGGGCAATAACGGGCAGGTTCGCAGCGATATGGGCACGCATCTGTGGATCACCGCCCGTATGCTGCACGTTTACGCGGTGGCGGCGAACATGGGTCGTCCCGGTGCGTATGCCCTGGTTGAGCACGGCATCAATGCCCTGAACGGCCCGCTGCGCGACAAACAGTACGGCGGCTGGTACGCCTGTGTTAACGATGAAGGCGTGGTGGATACCTCCAAGCAGGGCTATCAGCACTTCTTCGTGCTGCTGGGTGCGGCGAGCGCCGTCACCACCGGACATCCTCAGGCGCGCAGGCTGCTGGACGACGCCATTGAGGTGATTGAGCGCTACTTCTGGAGCGAACAGGAGCAGATGTGCCTGGAGTCCTGGGATGAAGCGTTCAGCAAAACGGAAGATTACCGCGGCGGTAACGCCAACATGCACGCCGTGGAAGCCTTCCTCATCGTGTATGACGTAACCCACGATCGTAAATGGCTCGACCGCGCCCTGCGCATCGCCTCGGTGATTATTCACGACGTGGCGCGCAAAGGTGAGTATCGCGTTAACGAGCATTTCGATACCAACTGGAACCCGATCCGCGACTACAACATCGATAATCCCGCCCACCGTTTTCGCGCCTACGGCGGCACACCAGGGCACTGGATTGAGTGGGGCCGCCTGATGCTGCACCTGCGTGCCGCGCTGGAAGCCCGCTTCGAAACCCCACCGGCGTGGCTGCTGGAAGACGCAAAAGGACTGTTCCACGCCACCATCCGCGATGCCTGGGCGCCAGACGGAGCCGATGGGTTCGTCTACTCCGTTGGCTGGGACGGCAAGCCTATCGTGCGCGAACGCGTGCGCTGGCCGATCGTCGAGGCGATGGGCACAGCGTATGCGCTCTACACCGTAACCGGCGAGGCGCAGTACGAAGCCTGGTATCAGAAATGGTGGGATTACTGCATCAAATACCTGATGGATTACGAGAACGGATCCTGGTGGCAGGAGCTGGACACCAACAACGAAGTGACCACCAAAGTCTGGGACGGCAAGCAGGATATTTACCACCTGCTGCACTGCCTGGTGATCCCCCGCCTGCCGCTGGCTCCGGGCTTAGCCCCTGCCGTAGCCGCCGGATTACTGGATTGCCAGGCCAAATAATAAAGACGGAGTTTTCTATGCGTACCCTACACAATATTGATCTGAAAAATAACGAACATGGCTTCACCCTGCGCTGGCAGGACCGTCTGATTTTATCCCACTCCACCGATGAACCTTGCCTGTGGATCGGCGCGGGCGTTGCTGATATCGAAATGTTTCGCGGCAACTTCAGCATCAAAGACAAGCTCAACGAAAAAATCGCCCTGACGGACGCGACCGTTACACAGCAAAGCGCAGGCTGGGCGATCCGCTTTACCCGTGGCGATGCGGTGAGCGCGACGCTGCTGGTGGGTGTGGATGCGGAAGGCCGTCTGGAACTGAAGCTTAAAAATGATGCCACCTGTCACAACCGCATCTGGCTGCGGCTGGCGGCCCAGCCTGAAGATCATATCTACGGTTGCGGCGAACAGTTCTCGTACTTTGATCTGCGCGGCAAGCCGTTCCCGCTGTGGACCAGCGAACAGGGGGTGGGCCGCAATAAGCAGACCTACGTGACCTGGCAGGCCGACTGCAAAGAGAACGCGGGCGGCGATTATTACTGGACCTTCTTCCCCCAGCCTACCTTCGTGAGCACCCAAAAGTACTACTGTCACGTGGATAACAGCTGCTACATGAACTTCGACTTCAGCGCGCCGGATTTCCACGAACTGGCGTTCTGGGAAGATAACGCCACGCTGCGCTTCGAATGTGCAGAAACCTACGTCGATCTGCTGGAAAAACTCACCGGCCTGCTGGGGCGTCAGCCGGAGCTGCCGGACTGGGTTTACGACGGCGTGACGCTGGGCATTCAGGGCGGCACCGGGGTGTGTCAGCACAAGCTCGACGTCATGCGTCAGGGCGGGGTGAAGGTGAACGGCATCTGGGCGCAGGACTGGTCCGGCATCCGCATGACCTCCTTTGGCAAACGCGTGATGTGGAACTGGAAGTGGAACAGCGAGCTGTATCCGCAGCTTAATGAGCGTATTGCACAGTGGAAACAGGAAGGCGTGCAGTTCCTCTCCTATATCAACCCGTACGTCGCCAGCGACAAAGATCTCTGTGAAGAGGCGGCAAAACGCGGCTATCTGACCAAAAATGCCGACGGCAAGGACTACCACGTCGAGTTTGGCGAGTTCTACGCGGGCGTTATCGACCTGACCAACCCGGAAGCCTACGGCTGGTACAAAGAGGTGATCAAAAAGAACCTGATCGAACTGGGCTGCGGCGGCTGGATGGCCGATTTTGGCGAATATCTGCCAACCGATACCTTCCTGCACAACGGCGTCAGCGCGGAGATCATGCATAACGCCTGGCCTGCCCTGTGGGCCAAATGTAACTACGAGGCGCTGGAAGAGACCGGCAAGCTCGGCGAGATCCTGTTCTTCATGCGCGCAGGTTATACCGGCAGCCAGAAGCACTCGGTGATGATGTGGGCGGGAGATCAGAACGTCGACTGGAGCCTGGACGACGGTCTGGCGTCCGTCGTACCTGCTGCGCTGTCTCTGGCGATGACCGGTCACGGGCTGCACCACAGCGACATCGGCGGCTATACCACCCTGTTCGAGATGAAACGCACCAAAGAGCTGTTGCTGCGCTGGTGCGATTTCAGCGCCTTTACGCCGATGATGCGTACCCACGAAGGTAACCGCCCAGGTGACAACTGGCAGTTCGACGGCGACGCCGAAACCATCGCGCACTTTGCATGTATGACCACCGTGTTCACCACCCTGAAGCCGTACATCAAAGCTGCGGTTGCGCAGAACGCGAAAAGTGGCCTGCCGGTGATGCGCCCGCTGTTCCTGCATTATGAAGACGACGCGCGTGCCTATACGCTGAAATACCAGTACCTGTTTGGCCGCGATCTGCTGGTGGCACCGGTTCATGAAGAGGGCCGCCGCGACTGGACGCTCTATCTTCCGCAGGACAACTGGGTGAATGTGTGGACGGGTGAAACCTGCCAGGGCGGTGAGGTGACCGTTGCTGCCCCGCTCGGCAAACCGCCGGTCTTCTATCGCCAGCAAAGCGAATGGGCAGATCTGTTTAATACCTTACGTCATATCTGATAAGGCTCGCCCGCGGGGAAACCTGCGGGCAGACGGAGAACAATAATGAGTCAACATACTTCTGATCCGGCAACCCTACGCCTGCCGTTTAAAGAAAAACTCGCCTACGGGATGGGCGATCTCGGCTCTAACATCCTGCTGGATATCGGCACGCTGTATCTGCTGAAGTTTTATACCGACGTGCTGGGCCTGCCGGGTACCTACGGCGGGATTATCTTCCTGATTGCCAAATTCTTTACCGCTTTCACCGATATGGGTACCGGGATCATGCTCGACTCCCGGCGCAACATCGGCCCGAAAGGGAAATTCCGCCCGTTCGTGCTGTATGCCGCCTTCCCGGTGACCTTGCTGGCGATTGCCAACTTCGTCGGTACGCCGTTTGAAATCACCGGTAAAACGGTGATGGCAACGGTGCTGTTCATGCTGTACGGCCTGTTCTTCAGCATGATGAACTGCTCTTACGGCGCGATGGTACCCGCCATTACCAAAAACCCGGACGAGCGCGCCTCGCTGGCCGCCTGGCGTCAGGGCGGCGCCACGCTTGGCCTGCTGCTCTGTACCGTCGGTTTTGTCCCGGTAATGAACCTGATTGAGGGCAACGATCAGCTTGGCTATATCTTTGCCGCCACGCTTTTCTCGCTGTTCGGGCTGTTCTTTATGTGGTGGTGCTACAAGGGCGTGACCGAGCGTTACGTCGAGACGCAGCCTGCTCATCCGGCGCAAAAACCGGGGCTGTTGCAGTCGTTTCGCGCCATTGCCGGAAACCGTCCGCTGTTTATCCTGTGCATCGCCAACCTCTGCACGCTGGGTGCCTTTAACGTCAAACTCGCCATCCAGGTTTACTACACGCAGTACGTGCTGAACGACCCGATCCTGCTGTCTTACATGGGTTTCTTCAGCATGGGCTGTATTTTTATCGGCGTCTTTATGATGCCCGGCGCGGTGCGGCGCTTCGGCAAGAAAAAAGTCTATATCGGCGGGCTGATGGTTTGGGTGGCGGGCGATCTGCTCAACTACTTCTTCGGCGGCGGCTCGGTGAGCTTTGTGGCGTTCTCCTGCCTGGCCTTCTTCGGCTCCGCGTTCGTGAACAGCCTGAACTGGGCGCTGGTATCCGATACCGTGGAATACGGCGAGTGGCGCACCGGCGTGCGATCTGAAGGGACGGTTTACACCGGCTTTACCTTCTTCAGGAAGGTATCCCAGGCACTGGCGGGCTTCTTCCCGGGGATCATGCTCACGCAAATTGGCTATGTGCCCAATGTGGTGCAATCCGCCGGAACGGTTGAAGGACTGCGGCAGCTGATTTTTATCTATCCGAGCCTGCTGGCGGTCATCACCATTGTGGCGATGGGCTGTTTCTACAATCTCAACGAGAAGATGTATGTGCGCATCGTGGAAGAGATCGAACTGCGTAAACGTACGGCATAAATGACGAGATAGAGCGCCCTGCGGGCGCTCTGAGGATCGACCATGACACATAACACTGATCCGTTAACCCTGAAATTGAGCCTGCGAGAGAAGTGCGCCTACGGGATGGGCGATTTTGGCTCGAATCTGATGCTGTGTATTGGCACGCTGTATCTGCTGAAGTTTTACACCGACGAACTGGGCATGCCCGCCTTCTATGGCGGCATTATTTTCCTGGTAGCGAAGTTTTTTACCGCGTTCACCGACATGCTGACCGGCGTGCTGCTGGACTCCCGGCGTAACATCGGCGCGAAGGGAAAATTCCGGCCATTCATTCTTTATGCCTCCGTCCCGGTGGCGCTGGTCGCGACGGCGCAGTTTATGGCCAACGACTTTAGCCTGACGGTGAAAACGGCGCTCGCCACCGTGCTCTTCATGATGTTTGGCCTCTGCTATAGCCTGATGAACTGCGCCTACGGTGCGATGGTCCCGGCCATTACCAAAAACACGAACGAGCGCGCGCAGCTTGCGGCGTGGCGTCAGGGCGGCGCAACCGTGGGGCTGTTGCTCTGCACCGTCGGCTTTATGCCCATTCAGGCGCTGTTCGTCAGCCAGCCCTCCCTCGGCTATCTGGTGGCGGCGCTGGTGTTCGTCACCGGTGGCCTGTTCTGCATGTGGTGGTGCTACAGCGGCGTGAAAGAGCGCTACGTGGAGCTTACGCCCGATCACCATAAGCCCGGCATTCTGAAATCATTCTGCGCGATTTTCCGCAATCCGCCGCTGCTGGTGTTGTGTATCGCCAACCTGTGTACCCTTGCCGCCTTTAACATCAAGCTGGCGATTCAGGTCTATTACACCCAGTACGTGCTAAACGATCTGCATTTGCTGTCGTGGATGGGCTTTTTCAGCATGGGCTGCATTCTGATTGGCGTGTTTCTGGTGCCCGGCGCGGTGAAGCGCTTTGGCAAAAAACCGGTTTATCTGGGTGGGCTGGCGCTGTGGGCAGTGGGCGACGTGCTGAACTTCTTCTGGGGGACCAGTTCCCTGCTGTTCGTGCTGTTTTCCTGCATGGCCTTTTTCGGCACGGCGTTTGTGAACAGCCTGAACTGGGCGCTGGTACCGGATACCGTTGATTACGGCGAGTGGAAAACGGGCATTCGTGCTGAAGGGTCGGTTTATACCGGCTATACCTTCTCGCGCAAAATCTCTGCCGCCCTCGCCGGTTTTCTGCCTGGCATCATGCTGACCCAGATTGGCTACGTTCCCCATGCGGTGCAGAGCGCTGGCACGCTACTTGGTCTGCGTCAGCTTATTTTCCTCTGGCCGTGCGGCCTGGCCGTCGTTGCCGCCGTGACCATGGGGCTGTTTTATAAACTCAACGAAGCGCGCTTCGCCTTTATTATCGAGGAGATTGGAAAACGGAAAAAACAAACCGCGAATACCCCTGAGATAACCACCAACAATAAAGCGTCAGCAGTCACTTTATAACAATAAAACCGGCCACTATGTCCTTCCTGTTCATCAGGAGGGAGGCCTTTCTGTACCTGATACATGGACAAATTATGAAAAGAATCATTACTGTACTGATCGTGTCGTCTGTGTCCTGCCCGGTATTTGCCGGGGCTTATGTCGAAACCCGCGAAGCATACAATACGGCCTCTGAGCTGCACGAGGTGATCCTGCGTGCAGGCTATAACTTCGATATGGGCGCGGGGCTGATGTTCACCAATGCCTATAACGTGGGGAAATGGGATGAGCTTAAGCACAGCTATAACGAAATAGAGGGGTGGTATCCGCTCTTTAAACCCACCGACAAGCTCACCTTCCAGCCCGGCGGATTGATTAACGACAGCAGCGCAGGATCGGGTGGTGCGGTCTATTTAGATACCAATTATAAATTTACGGACGGGTTCAACCTGACGTTCCGCTATCGCTATAACCATAACAATTACGATACGCCGGACTATAACGGGCAGATGGATAAGAACGATACGCATGAGTTTGCTAACTACTGGAATTTCAAAGTGACGGATGCGTTTTTTTATACCTTTGAACCGCACTTTTTCCAGCGGGTGAATGATTACCACAGCAAAAATGGCAAAGATCATCACTGGGAAATTACCAATAAATTCAGCTACAAGATCGACAAAAACTGGCTGCCATATCTTGAACTGCAGTGGCTGGACAGATGGAATGATTACAACCGGGAGCAGTACCGGATTCGCCTGGGATTGCGGTATTCGTTCTAATAAAAAAGCCGCTGAGCAATCAGCGGCTTTTTACTGCCGGGCGGCGCATGCGCTTACCCGGCTAACGGAATGACCGTATTACTCTTCTTTCGCACCGCGCATTGCACGTTTACGATCGTTCTCGGTCAGGTGACGTTTACGGATACGGATAGACAGTGGAGTCACTTCTACCAGTTCGTCGTCATCGATGAATTCCAGAGCCTGCTCCAGCGTCATCTTGATCGGTGGAACCAGAACCGTTGCTTCGTCAGTACCGGACGCACGCATGTTGGTCAGTTTCTTACCGGTCAGGCAGTTTACAGTCAGGTCGTTAGAACGACTGTGAATACCGATGATCTGGCCTTCATACACTTCAGCACCGTGACCCAGGAACAGCTTACCGCGATCCTGCAGACCGAACAGCGCAAACGCAACCGCTTTACCCTGACCGTTAGAGATCAGCACGCCGTTGTTACGCTGGCCCACTTCACCCGGACGTACGTCGTCGTAGTGGCTGAAGGTGGAGTACAGCAGACCAGTACCGGAAGTCATGGTCATGAACTCAGAACGGAAGCCGATCAGGCCACGGCTTGGGATCACGTAGTCGAGACGTACGCGGCCTTTGCCATCTGGATTCATGTTTTTCAGGTCGCCTTTACGCTCACCCAGAGCCTGCATCACAGAACCCTGGTGCTGCTCTTCAACGTCCAGCGTTACGTTTTCGAACGGCTCTTGTTTACGGCCGTCGATTTCGCGGAAGATAACTTTCGGACGGGAAACCGCCATCTCGAAACCTTCACGACGCATGTTTTCGATCAGAACAGACAGGTGCAGTTCACCACGACCGGATACGCGGAAGGCATCAGCGTCTTCCGTTTCTTCAACGCGCAGCGCAACGTTGTGCACTAGCTCTTTGTTCAGGCGGTCAAGGATCTGACGAGAGGTAACGAATTTACCTTCTTTACCACAGAACGGAGAGGTGTTGACGTTGAAGAACATGGTTACCGTTGGTTCATCAACAGACAGGGCTGGCAGCGCTTCCACGTTCTGCGGGTCGCAGATGGTGTCAGAGATGTTCAGCTCGCCCAGACCGGTGATTGCGATGATATCGCCCGCTTCAGCCAGATCGCTGTCGATACGCTCCAGACCCAGGTGAGTCAGCACTTTGCCCACTTTACCGTTACGGGTTTTGCCTTCGCTATCGATGATAGTAACCTGCTGGTTCGGCTTCACTTTACCGCGTTTGATGCGGCCGATACCGATAACGCCAACGTAGTTGTTGTAGTCCAGCTGGGAGATCTGCATCTGCAGAGGACCATCAAGATCAACATCCGGAGCCGGTACGTGATCGACAATCGCCTGATACAGCGGGGTCATGTCTTCCGCCATATCTTCGTGATCCAGACCCGCAATACCATTCAGCGCCGAAGCGTAGATGATAGGGAAGTCCAGCTGCTCGTCGGTCGCGTCAAGGTTAACGAACAGGTCGAACACCTGATCAACAACCCAGTCAGGACGTGCGCCAGGACGGTCAACCTTGTTGATAACAACAATAGGCTTCAGGCCATGGGCAAATGCTTTTTTGGTCACGAAACGCGTTTGCGGCATTGGGCCGTCAAAGGCGTCAACCACCAGCAGCACGGAATCCACCATGGACATCACGCGCTCAACTTCACCACCGAAGTCGGCGTGCCCTGGGGTATCAACGATGTTGATACGGTAGTCATTCCATTTGATAGCGGTGTTTTTCGCGAGGATGGTAATCCCACGCTCTTTCTCCAAATCGTTGGAGTCCATCACACGCTCTTGAGTTTCGGCACGTGCATCAAACGTACCGGATTGCTGCAGCAGCTTATCAACCAGGGTAGTTTTACCATGGTCAACGTGCGCGATGATGGCGATGTTACGCAAATTTTCGATCACAACTTTGCCTCAGGCATTAGAAATAGCGCGTTATTGTACACGGATTAATCGCACTACAAAACAGGATCACAAACATCCCCCGCAAACAAGTATTGCAGAGATGCTTTGTGATCGCTTTCACGGAGCGTAAAAAGGGCACTTTAACGAAAATTGCACCAATATGGTGCTCAGTGTTCACACTGAAGCACTATACTGGTGCAACATAACCATTGTGGTGCAGCACTTTTGCACTATGGTGCGCATGATAACGCCTTTTTGGGGTGTTTTAAAAGTTGGCACAGATTTCGCTTTATAAAAATACGGCAAAAAGATGGCCTCATAGCCACCTTGATAGAAGTTGAAGACCTCGTTACCACGACGACAATGACCAATCTGGAGAGTTAAGTATGTCCGCTGAACACGTTTTGACGATGCTGAACGAACATGAAGTGAAGTTTGTTGATCTGCGCTTCACCGATACTAAAGGTAAAGAACAGCACGTCACTATTCCTGCTCATCAGGTAAACGCCGAATTCTTTGAAGAAGGCAAAATGTTTGACGGCTCCTCCATTGGTGGCTGGAAAGGCATTAACGAATCTGACATGGTTCTGATGCCAGACGCGACCACGGCGGTCATTGATCCGTTCTTCGAAGAGCCAACCCTGATCATCCGTTGCGATATCCTCGAGCCAGGCACGCTGCAGGGCTACGACCGTGACCCACGCTCCATCGCTAAACGTGCAGAAGAGTACCTGCGTTCTACCGGCATCGCAGACACCGTTCTGTTCGGGCCAGAGCCAGAATTCTTCCTGTTCGATGACATTCGTTTCGGTGCCTCTATCTCTGGCTCCCACGTGGCTATCGACGACATCGAAGGTGCATGGAACTCCTCCACCAAATACGAAGGTGGTAACAAAGGTCACCGTCCTGGCGTGAAAGGCGGTTACTTCCCGGTTCCTCCGGTCGATTCTTCACAGGACATCCGTTCCACCATGTGTCTGGTGATGGAAGAGATGGGCCTGGTAGTTGAAGCTCACCACCACGAAGTGGCGACTGCTGGTCAGAACGAAGTGGCAACCCGCTTCAACACCATGACCAAAAAAGCGGACGAAATTCAGATCTACAAATACGTTGTGCACAACGTTGCACACCGTTTCGGTAAAACCGCGACCTTCATGCCAAAACCAATGTTTGGCGACAACGGTTCCGGTATGCACTGCCACATGTCCCTGTCCAAGAACGGTACCAACCTGTTCTCTGGTGACAAATATGCAGGTCTGTCTGAGCAGGCGCTGTACTACATTGGCGGCGTAATCAAACACGCTAAAGCGATCAACGCCCTGGCGAACCCAACCACCAACTCTTACAAGCGTCTGGTCCCAGGCTACGAAGCACCTGTTATGCTGGCTTACTCAGCGCGTAACCGTTCTGCTTCTATCCGTATCCCGGTGGTGGCTTCTCCTAAAGCGCGTCGTATCGAAGTGCGCTTCCCGGATCCAGCAGCTAACCCATACCTGTGCTTCGCAGCACTGCTGATGGCCGGTCTGGACGGTATCAAGAACAAGATCCACCCAGGCGAAGCAATGGACAAAAACCTGTATGACCTGCCGCCAGAAGAAGCGAAAGAGATCCCACAGGTTGCAGGCTCTCTGGAAGAAGCCCTGCAAGCACTGGACGCAGACCGCGAGTTCCTGACTGCGGGTGGCGTGTTCACTGACGACGCTATCGATGCTTACATCGCCCTGCGTACTGAAGAGAACGACCGCGTGCGCATGACTCCGCATCCGGTTGAATTCGAACTGTATTACAGCGTTTAAGTTACAACGGGTTTCGCGCCCCCCTTCAGGCGCGGCCCCGAAAGCTTTTTTTTGTTGCCGTGGAAACTTTCAGCCCATCTCCGGATGGGCTTTTTTCTCCACCAACAACCTGATCTCACGCGCTTTTTACGACGAAAAAGCTATACTGCACTAAATTAGTGCAACCAACTCCAGGAGACTGCTGAATGGCAACTGGCACGCTGCCCGATGCTGGGCAGATCCTCAATTCGTTAATTAACAGCATTTTGCTGGTCGACGACGAGCTGGCTGTTCATTACGCCAACCCGGCGGCGCAGCAACTGCTCGCCCAAAGCGCACGCAAACTGTTTGGCACTCCGCTGCCAGAATTATTGAGCTATTTTTCGCTGAACATTGGCCTGATGCAGGAAAGTCTGCAGGCCGGTCAGGGGTTCACCGATAACGAAGTGACGCTGGTGATCGACGGGCGCTCGCATATTTTGTCGCTTACCGCGCAACGTCTTCCTGAAGGGCTGATCCTGCTCGAAATGGCGCCGATGGACAATCAGCGCCGACTGAGCCAGGAGCAACTTCAGCATGCGCAGCAAATTGCTGCCCGCGATCTGGTGCGGGGCCTGGCGCATGAAATCAAAAACCCACTGGGCGGATTACGCGGGGCGGCGCAGCTGTTAACCAAAGCGCTGCCGGACCCTGCGCTGGCGGAGTATACCAACGTCATCATTGAGCAGGCCGATCGTCTGCGTAACCTGGTTGACCGCCTGCTCGGGCCGCAACAGCCGGGTATGCACGTCACCGAAAGCATTCATAAAGTGGCTGAACGGGTGGTGAAGCTCGTCTCCATGGAGCTGCCGGAGAACGTTACGCTGGTGCGTGATTATGACCCCAGCCTGCCGGAACTGGCGCACGATCCGGACCAAATTGAGCAGGTCCTGCTGAATATTGTGCGTAATGCGCTGCAGGCTCTGGGACCGGAAGGCGGCGAAATCATTTTGCGTACCCGTACCGCATTCCAGCTCACCTTGCATGGCGTGCGCTATCGGCTGGCGGCACGCATCGACGTTGAGGACAACGGGCCGGGGATCCCATCTCATCTGCAGGACACCCTGTTCTACCCGATGGTCAGCGGTCGCGAAGGCGGTACCGGGTTGGGATTATCCATTGCCCGCAGTTTGATCGATCAACACTCTGGAAAAATTGAATTTACCAGTTGGCCGGGACATACCGAGTTTTCGGTTTTCCTGCCGATTAAAAAATAAAGGTGACGTTTATGCAACGAGGGATAGTCTGGGTAGTCGATGACGATAGCTCCATCCGTTGGGTGCTTGAACGCGCGCTCACAGGGGCGGGATTAAGCTGCACGACGTTTGAGAGCGGCAGCGAAGTGCTCGACGCACTCACCACCAAAACGCCGGATGTTCTGCTGTCGGATATTCGTATGCCGGGTATGGACGGGCTGGCGCTTTTAAAGCAGATCAAACAACGCCACCCTATGCTTCCGGTCATCATAATGACGGCACACTCCGATCTGGATGCCGCCGTTAGCGCCTATCAGCAAGGGGCATTCGACTACCTGCCCAAGCCATTTGATATCGACGAAGCGGTCGCGCTGGTTGAGCGCGCCATTAGCCATTACCAGGAGCAGCAACAGCCCCGTAATGCGCCCGATTTCGGCCCTACCACGGACATCATTGGCGAAGCACCGGCGATGCAGGATGTGTTTCGCATTATTGGCCGTCTGTCGCGTTCGTCCATCAGCGTATTGATTAATGGCGAATCGGGCACCGGTAAAGAGCTGGTCGCGCACGCCTTACATCGCCATAGCCCGCGGGCAAAAGCGCCGTTTATCGCCCTGAATATGGCGGCTATCCCGAAAGATTTGATTGAATCCGAACTGTTCGGCCACGAAAAAGGCGCCTTTACCGGAGCGAATACCATTCGTCAGGGCCGCTTCGAACAGGCTGACGGGGGGACATTATTCCTGGATGAAATTGGCGATATGCCGCTGGATGTTCAGACCCGTCTTCTGCGCGTGCTGGCTGACGGACAGTTTTATCGCGTAGGCGGTTATGCGCCGGTGAAAGTGGATGTACGCATTATTGCCGCGACACACCAGAACCTGGAGCAACGCGTGCAGGAGGGAAAATTCCGTGAGGATTTATTCCATCGCCTGAACGTCATCCGCGTCCATCTACCGCCACTACGTGAACGTCGTGAAGATATCCCTCGCCTGGCGCGTCACTTCCTGCAGGTCGCCGCGCGTGAACTGGGCGTAGAAGCCAAACAGCTTCACCCGGAAACCGATGCCGCCCTCACCCGCCTGGCCTGGCCGGGTAACGTGCGTCAGCTGGAAAATACCTGTCGCTGGCTCACCGTCATGGCCGCCGGACAGGAGGTCTTGATTCAGGATCTGCCGGCCGAGCTGTTTGAAGCAACTGCCCCTGAAAGCAGTACGGGCCATGCGCTGCCGGACAGCTGGGCGACGCTGCTGGCGCAGTGGGCCGATCGCGCGCTGCGTTCCGGTCATCAAAATTTGCTCTCTGAGGCGCAGCCGGAGATGGAACGCACGCTGTTAACCACCGCGCTTCGTCATACGCAGGGCCATAAACAGGAAGCAGCCCGCCTGCTGGGGTGGGGACGTAATACCCTGACGCGTAAGCTTAAAGAGCTGGGAATGGAGTAATCTTCACCGCTGTGTAAAGATTACTAATTGAGCGCAAATTGCCGTTATTTTGCGCTTTACTGTGTCGATGAGTTTTGTATGATCGTGCCCGGAAATTGGGGGTGAACATCATGCTGGAAACATTAGTACATATGCTCTCTAGCGGAGCCGCAGAAAGCCACACGCCGCAAACCGCAGTTGCTGCAGTGTTGTGTGCGGCGCTGGTTGGTCTGTTTAGCTAGCGGGTAAAAATGTAAAAGCCGGGTGGCGGCTTCGCCTTACCCGGCCTACGTTTCATGCTTTTGCGGCTTAAATCACCCGCGAGAACTGCTGCATACGCGCTTTCTGCCGAAGGTAAGCGTCAAAACACATGCAGATATTACGAATCAACAAACGTCCTTTTGGCGTGACCTCAATCGCATTCTCCGACACATCCACCAGCCCGTCCTTCGCCAGCGGCACCAGCAGCTTCAGGTCTTCTGCAAAATAATCGCTAAAGTGCAGATCCCACTGTGACTCAACGTCGCTGAAATCGAGACGGAAGTTGCAGATAAGCGCCTTAATCACATCACGACGAATGCAGTCGTCACGTGTTAACGCGATGCCGCGCCACAGCGCGTTGCCCTTTTCATCCACCTGCTGATAGTAGAGCTTCAACTCTTTCTGGTTTTGCGCGTAGCAATCGCCAATCATGCTGATGGCGGAAACACCCATCCCCAGCAAATCGGTATCGCCCTGGGTGGTATAGCCCTGGAAATTACGGTGCAGTACCCCTTCGCGCTGAGCAACAGCCAGCTCGTCATCCGGACGGGCAAAGTGATCCATACCGATAAACTGATAGCCGGTCTCGGTCAGCGAGGTAATGGTTTCCTGGAGAATATCCAGTTTCTGTTGAGCAGAAGGCAGATCGGCATCTTTGATTTTGCGCTGCGCAGCAAAGAGCGTCGGCAGATGCGCATAGTTGAACACGCTCAGGCGGTCCGGGTTAAGTTCAGCCACGCGTTTCAGCGTAAAAGCAAAGCTCTCCGGCGTCTGCTTTGGCAGGCCATAAATCAGATCGATATTGGTTGAGGTGAAACCAATTTCACGCGCATGGTTGAGTAAGGCAAAGATAAATTCTTCGTCCTGCTCGCGGTTCACCAGACGCTGGACCTCTTTATTGAAGTCCTGAACGCCCATACTCAGGCGATTGAAGCCTTCGGCACGTAAATGATCCAGCACATCCAGCTCAATTTCACGCGGATCGACCTCGATCGAGATTTCGGCGTCGTCATTAAAATGGAAATTGCCGCGAAGAAGCGCCATCAAACGGCTGATCTGCGCTTTATTCAGATAGGTTGGCGT
Source organism: Enterobacter cloacae complex sp. 309I3 (assembly GCF_050031595.1). Classification (NCBI taxonomy): domain Bacteria; kingdom Pseudomonadati; phylum Pseudomonadota; class Gammaproteobacteria; order Enterobacterales; family Enterobacteriaceae; genus Enterobacter; species Enterobacter cloacae complex sp. 309I3. The sequence continues at coordinate 4,888,964 of NZ_JBLGWI010000001.1, forward strand.
ACCGCCGCCCCAGTGAAGCTGGCTGACATGACGGCCAGTAAACAACGGCGCGCGATGCAAAATTTCCTGCTCCAGCGCATCCAGATACTGATCGGCTTTATGCTGCTGACGGGTGACAATTTTATTGCAGCCGCAGAAGTAGCAGAGCTTATGGCAGAACGGAATATGGACGTAGAGCGACAGCGGGCGCTCTGGATAGCGCGCGACGGCCTGCTGAAAATCACCCTCGCCGAAGGCATCAGAGAACTCCAGCGCGGTGGGGTATGAGGTATAACGCGGCCCGGAATAGTTATATTTCTGGATCAGGGCCAAATCCCAGTCGATAGATGGTACAGACATGCTCACTCCTTCCGTTGGTGTCGCGTTCGTATACGGCGGCCCGTTCTGGCCCCATTGCGGACCATCATTCGGGTGCGCAGCCACTTTTGTCGCCGCGACAACCGCCGTAGTTTAACGAATAACCACACCAGATAACATATAACCGGAAGGGTTATAAGCAGGACTATCGTTCCTGCCGGGTGCAAATGTTAGTTTCCACCCTTCAGAAGACGCATCATATCTTCCTGCTTTTCATCTTCTTCATCTTCGTCATCGTCGTATGACAGGCCCAGCTTCTGCATCAGTTCGTCGATGCGATCCAGTTTGGCATCCACCCAGGACTGCTCTTCAGCGGTCAGGGTTTCACCCTCTTCAAGACGTTCCAGCAGCGCGTCCAGGCGCTCATCGTTCTCCAGCAAATCCAGCTCAGCCTGCGGTGAAAGCATAGGTTTCTCGCTCTTTGGTTTGTGCTGCTTAGTGACCGGGGTGTCTGTCACGCCCAGTGGAATGGGAGTTTTACTGCCGATACGTGGATCTTTCTGCGGCTTATTTTTAGCAGAAGCGCCAGATGCACCGCCACCGTTTGCACGGCTACCCGCAGCATGACCGCGATGTTTTTTTTCGCGTTTGCGATCGCGCGCTTCCTGGTTCAGTTCTTCGCGCGTTTTGCGGCGTGCTTTGGCAGGGCGTTTCACGCCCGCTGCGGAGGTCGGTTTTTTCATGATGTTTTATCTTTAAGTCGTTTTCTTCAGTATAGAATTGCGGCGAAATCTAGCAGAAAGCAAGCAAAGAAAAAAGGCGACAGAGCAATCTGTCGCCTTTTTTCCTGACTCATAACCCTTAACGGGTCAGACATTCCGTGTTTGCCTACAACAAACCCTGTTTATCCGTTGGCTGATACCGTCCGTGATACGGTTCCTTTTCCTGTTAAAACGCCTCCAGGCGCTGGTCATCCTGACAATCCTGCGTCTTCGCCTCCTGGCGCTCCTGACCCTTATCCCTAAGTCATTATCCTGTTGGCATCCCCGCCTTGACGCACACTTTACCTTGTTCATTTAAACTAACAAGCAACGAAAGGGTACAAAAACGGATTTTCAGATAATCACTCAATATTAATCTTATGATTTAAAACAGTTTGTATTTTTTTACACCTGCGATTTCTCTGAAATTTCTCATAACATCTATAGCCGATGTCTCACATCGGCCAGGGCTTAAGCCTACAGACCAGGTGCAATCAAAAAAGTCTTTTGCCTGCATTCAGGTATAATCCCCCGCAGATTACGATTTTTGGAGACGACCACGTGACTACCTGGAACTACCAACAGACGCATTTTGTCACCAGTGCGCCCGATATTCGCCACCTGCCCTCTGATACCGGCATCGAAGTGGCCTTTGCTGGCCGCTCGAATGCGGGGAAATCCAGCGCACTGAATACGCTGACCAATCAGAAGAACCTGGCGCGTACCTCAAAAACACCTGGCCGTACCCAGCTGATTAACCTGTTTGAAGTGGCCGAAGGAAAACGCCTGGTCGATTTACCGGGGTACGGTTACGCGCAGGTACCGGAAGAGATGAAGATCAAGTGGCAGCGCGCGCTGGGTGAATACCTGGAAAAGCGCATGTGCCTGAAAGGCCTGGTGGTGCTGATGGATATTCGCCACCCGCTGAAAGACCTTGATCAGCAGATGATCGACTGGGCTGTGGCAAGCGATATTGCCGTTCTGGTGCTGCTGACAAAAGCGGATAAGCTGGCGAGCGGCGCGCGTAAAGCGCAGGTGAATATGGTTCGTGAAGCGGTACTGGCATTCAACGGAGATGTGCAGGTTGAAGCGTTCTCCTCGCTGAAAAAGCAGGGTGTGGATAAGCTGCGTCAGAAGCTCGACAGCTGGTTCAGTGAGCTGGAGCCCGCAACAGAAGCGGAAGAAGAGTAATACCGTGCGCGGCCATGGCCGCGCTTTTTTTTGTCCGAAATTTTCTTTGCCGCAATAAAAAACGCCCCAGTCATTACTGACTGGGGCGGCTAAAATATTCAGCCAAATCCGATTACGTGAAGTAAAAGGTCTGAAAGATAGAACATCTTACCTCTGTACCCTACGCCGCTAACTCTACCCCTTTTTTTGCTGCAGAAAAAGCACTTTTTGTAGTTTTTTTTCATTCTTTACATAGGGAATTCTAATGATCGTCACAAAACGCACGTCGTTATGTTGCTAACTTACATAAAAAGCGCGTTATTCGCCGAACCATTAGTGAGCCTGATCCCAGTTTTCACCACTTCCCACTTCCACCAGCAACGGCACATCGAGTTTCATGCTGTTTTCCATCAGTTCGTGGATCGTCTTCGACACGCTATCGAGATCGTCTTTGTGCACTTCGAACACCAGTTCATCGTGTACCTGCATGATCATTTTCACGCGCGGTTTCTCTTTTTCCAGCCAGGCATCCACGGCGATCATCGCGCGCTTGATGATGTCAGCTGCGGTTCCCTGCATCGGGGCGTTGATTGCAGCACGTTCTGCCCCGGCACGGCGCGCCGCGTTGCTGGATTTAATGTCGGGTAAGTAGAGACGACGACCGTCCAGGGTTTCAACGTAGCCTTTTTCCTTCGCCTGCGCGCGGGTGCGTTCCATATATTCCAGTACGCCCGGATATCGCTCGAAGTAGAGATCCATATACTTCTGCGACTCTTTACGCGGAATATTGAGCTGGCGTGAAAGGCCGAAGGCGCTCATGCCGTAAATCAGGCCGAAGTTGATTGCTTTCGCGCTGCGGCGTTGCTCGTTTGTCACGCTGTCCAGCGGCAGACCAAAGACTTCCGCAGCGGTTGCACGGTGGATGTCTTTCCCTTCCGCAAAGGCCGTCAACAGGCCCTTATCACGCGAGAGGTGCGCCATAATGCGCAGCTCGATTTGCGAGTAGTCAGCAGAGACAATCAGATAGTCATCAGGTGCAATAAACGCCTGACGAATGCGACGCCCTTCTTCATTTCGAACCGGAATGTTCTGCAGGTTTGGATCGGTCGAGGAGAGACGTCCGGTGGCCGCCACAGCCTGATGGTATGAAGTATGCACACGACCCGTTTTCGGGTTGATCATCAGCGGCAGCTTATCGGTGTAAGTCGATTTCAGCTTTGCCAGACCACGGTACTCCAGAATGACTTTTGGCAGTGGATAATCCAGCGCCAGCTCCTCCAGCACCTCTTCAGAGGTGGACGGTGCGCCGCCAGGGGTTTTCTTCAGCGGTTTGATCCCCTGCTTTTCAAACAGGATGGTTTGCAGCTGTTTTGGGGATGAGAGGTTAAACGGCTCACCGGCAAGCTCATGCGCCTTTTGCTCCAGTTCGGTCAGACGCTGGGCGAGTTCGCCCGAGTGGTTATGCAGTACCGTCGGATCGATTTTTACGCCGTTGCGCTCGATGCGTGAAAGAACAGGTACCAGCGGCATCTCAATGTTCTGAAACACATTCAGCGGCCCTTCGTGCTTCTGCAGTTTTGGCCACATTTTCAGATGCAGCTGCAGCGTGACGTCGGCATCTTCTGCCGCATAGCGTCCCGCCTCTTCCAGCGCTATCTGGTTAAAGGTGAGCTGATTTTTGCCCTTACCGGCAATCTCTTCAAACGTGATGGTTTTGTGCTTCAACCAGCGGTCAGACAGGGAGTCCATATCATGACGACCTGCTACGCTGTCCAGAATGTAGGATTCCAGCATGGTATCAAACGCGATACCGCGCAGCTCAATACCGTAGTTTTGCAGAATACCGCGATCGTATTTGAGGTTTTGCCCCACCTTCAACGCGTTGTCGTCTTCCAGAATCGGCTTCAGCAGTTCCAGTACGCGTTCGCGAGAGAGTTGCTCCGGTGCGTCCAGGTAATCATGCGCGACGGGAACATAGGCAGCGATACCCGGCTCTGTCGCAAAGGACAGGCCCACCATATTGGCGGTAATGTTATCCAGGCTGTCGGTTTCCGTGTCGAAAGCAAACACCGGTGCTTTATTCAGTTTCTCGATCCAGGCAACCAGCTGTGACTCTTCAAGAATGGTTTCGTAGTGCTCAAAAGAGAGCGCTGCGGCTTCTTCTTCAGCCTGATCGTCGGCATCAATGACAATCGTCTCTTTTGGCTTCGCAGCCGGTTTGGCGCCTTTTGCCTGCAGCCATTTACCGGCTTCCACGTCGGTGGTCCAGCGCTTAAATTCATATTTCTTAAACAGGCTCAGCAGGTCATCCGCAGACGGTTGTTGCACCTCAAGCTGCTCACATCCCAGTTCCAGCTCAACATCGGTTTTAATCGTCGCCAGCTTATAGGAGAGATAAGCCACCTCTTTATTCTCTTCCAGCTTCCCGGCCATGGTTTTTGCGCCACGGAAGGAGAGCCCGGCGATTTTGTCAGACTCTGCATACAGCGTATCCAGCCCGCCCAGTCCCTGAAGGAGTGCCTGTGCCGTTTTTTCGCCAACGCCTGGCACGCCTGGGATGTTATCCGATGAGTCGCCCATCAACGCGAGGAAATCGATAATCAACTCTGGCGGCACGCCATATTTTGCGACCACCTCTTCAGGGCCGAGGATGGTGTTGGTCATGGTGTTAATCAGGGTGATCCCTGGCGTCACCAGCTGCGCCATATCTTTATCACCAGTACTGATGAGAACCGGACGGCCCATTTTTTCGGCTTCACGCGCCAGGGTGCCAATGACGTCATCCGCTTCCACACCAGAAACCGCCAGCAGTGGCAGCCCCATCGCTTTCACCATCGCGTGCAGCGGCTCAATCTGCGCACGCAGATCGTCAGGCATTGGCGGACGGTGAGATTTGTAATGCTCAAATAACTCGTCGCGGAAAGTTTTGCCTTTCGCATCAAAAACGACTGCCGCGTGGGTTGGCTGATACTGAAGGATCAGGCTACGCAGCATGTTAAGTACACCGTACATCGCGCCGGTGGGTTCTCCTGCGCTATTGGTCAGAGGAGGAAACGCATGATACGCCCGATACAGGTAAGAAGAGCCGTCGACGAGAATAAGAGGGTTTTCTGGGATCTGAACCATAATGTCCGTGCCTTTAATCAATTTATGACTAAAGGATGCCACAGAAGGATGAAAACATCAGTTATTAGCGCCTGATACAGGAAAAGATTTTACGATCGTGAGGATCGCTCGCAAAATTCAAACTGTGGATAAGTTTGTGAATACTTTCACTTCATATGACTAACAAAGGCAAAAAAAGCGTGAAGACACATAATTATCATCTATTTATCAATTAGTTATGTGAGGATGGTGATTTATATTGCTAGCTAATGAGAATATAGCATATGTGGATATATGCCCGGTTTGCTGCGTAATAGTAGTGAAATCTTCTGCAGCGAAATGCTGCCTGTCAACTCTCCGTATGAAAGCGCCATTATTTTGTCTGATTTCTGATAAAATCAGCGCCCTGCACCGGATAGTCGGTCGCTAACTTACAGCTAACCATTTGAAAAAGCTCATCATGTCGAGATTGCTCGCTGCAATAACATTACTGTTAAGCATCATTTTAACTATTCTGGTAACGATCGCCTGTTCTGTACCGATCATCATCGCCGGGATAATTAAACTGCTGTTACCTTTGCCTACGGTTTGGCGAGCCGTGTCGGCGTTTTGTAATTTCATGATGTACTGCTGGTGCGAAGGGTTGGCCATCCTGCTGCGCCTGAATCCTCACCTGAAGTGGGATGTTGAGGGTCTGGAAAGACTCAACAAAAAGAACTGGTATCTGCTGATCTGTAATCACCACAGCTGGGCCGACATCGTGGTGTTATGTGTGCTGTTCCGTAAGCATATCCCGATGAACAAATACTTCCTGAAGCAACAGCTGGCCTGGGTACCGTTTATCGGCCTGGCCTGCTGGGCGCTGGATATGCCGTTTATGAAACGCTATTCGCGCAGCTATTTGATTCGCCACCCGGAGCGGCGTGGTAAGGATGTGGAAACGACGCGTCGTTCCTGCGAGAAGTTTCGCGCACATCCGACAACGATTGTGAATTTTGTCGAAGGCTCGCGGTTTACAGAAGAGAAGCGTCTTCAGACTCGCTCCCCTTATCAGAACCTGCTGCCCCCCAAGGCGGCGGGTATTGCCATGGCGCTTAACGTGCTGGGGGCACAGTTCGATAAATTACTGAACGTGACGCTCTGCTATCCGGAAAACGATAAGACGCCTTTCTTCGATATGCTCAGCGGCAAGCTGACGCGTATTGTGGTTCGTGTCGATCTGGTGCCAATTGATACCGAACTGCATGGGGATTACGTTAACGATAAGAACTTCAAACGTCGTTTCCAGCTTTGGCTTAATACGCTCTGGAAAGAGAAAGATGAGCAGATAGAGAACATCAAAGCTTCAAACAAAAACGCCGGTCATTGACCGGCGTTTTTATATCATTGGGTTTACTTCTTCTCGACCAGGTATTTCACGGTGTCTGCGTACTGCTGTACGAAGATATCCATGCTGCTGGTGTCCATGCCCTGCATGTTCAGCTGATATTTGCCGTTAACATACATCGCCGGAACGCCCTGGAGCTGCAGATCGGCTGCGGCTTTTTCCTGTTGAGCAACCAGCGATTTCACGACAAAGCTGTTCCATGCGGCGTCGTAGTCTTCACCTTTCACGCCTGCGTCAACGAACACTTTACGAATATCTGCTGCGGTCTGGACGGTCTGGGTTTTCTGCACCGCTTCAAACATAGGGGAGGTGATCTTATCTTCCACACCCAGCGCAATCGCAACCGCCCACGCCTGAGTCAGGTCTTTACCCAATGGGCCCAGGAACTCAACGTGGTATTTGGTCATTTTGGTGCCTTCCGGCAGCTTTTTCTTCACGTTGTCAGCAACATGCAGCACCTGCTCAAACTCATAGCAGTGTGGGCAATAGAACGAGAAGAACTCGAGAACCTGTGGCTCGCCAGCGACGGGCTTGTCCAGCGTGATGTACTGTTTGCCGTCGGTAAACTGTGCAGCAGAAGCGCTAAATGCCAGAATCATACCTGCCAGCGCCAGCCAAATTTTTTTCATGATTAACTCTCTCCTGGGTGTGTCCAATTAATACATCGGCGTTAGTTGCAGTGGGGGTTCCTGAAGAACCTTAACCTGCTCAGTAAATGTGGATATCTGGTTGCGCCAGTAATCCTCTCCGGTAAGCCACGGGAAATTACGAGGAAATGCGGGATCATCCCAACGCCTGATTAACCATGCGAGATAATAAACAAAACGCATCGCACGTAAAGGTTCTATCAGGGCAATTTCGTCTGAATTAAAAGGGCTAAACTCTTCATAGGCTTCAATAATCGTTTCAAGCTGCATACGTTGCTCGGCTTTGTCGCCGTTGAGCAACATCCACAAATCCTGCACTGCAGGCCCCATCCTCGCATCATCGAGGTCAACAAACAGAGGGCCATCGCGCCAGAGAATATTCCCGGCATGACAATCACCATGCAAACGCAGGACAGAAATATCATCGCGCCAGCAGGCTTTTACCGCCCCAATAAGTTTATCCGTCGCGCTGAGAAACGCGTCCTTTAACGCAGAGGGAATAAACGCTGAGGTTTCGAAGACCTGGCGGGGTTCAATAAGGTATTCCTGAATTCCGATAGTCGGGCGGGCAATAAACGACGTTTTGCGTCCCGTCTGGTGGATGCGCCCCAGATAGCGGGCGACCCACTCCATTTGGTCGATATTATCCGCTTCAAACTGGCGGCCACCCAGACTGGGAAATACGGCGTAATAGAACCCTTCGTGCGTAAGGAGCGTTTGGTTATTGAATTTTATCGGTGCGGCAACAGGAACTTCATCATTCAGTAAATCGTGAGCAAACTGATGCTCTTCCTGAATTTGTTCAGCGGACCAGCGCTTGGGGCGATAGAACTTAACAACGAAGCGCTGACGATCCTCGTCCTGGAATTGATAGACGCGGTTTTCGTAGCTATTTAGCGGGGTTAGCCCGGAATCCACCCGAATACCCTGCTCAAACAGCGCATCCATAATGGTATCCGGGTGTAATGTCTGGAAAGTAAAAGCCTGGTCGTTCATCCGATCATCCGGAAATTATACGAATGATTCAGGATATCATCTTGTGGCGATTTCGGTGCCGCCGCTTACAAGCTTTTACTCTTTAATTACGCCTCGGGCGCGCAGCAATGCGGTTTTAAAATCTTCCTCATAATCTTTCTGAATACCAGGAATAACAGCATCTTTGGCAGAGTCACGCATTTTGAGGTGATAGATCAGGATGTCGTCAGAAAGGTCTGTCAGTTCACCTTCAAAACCTGACTCTTTCGCCAGTTTCTGTAAAAATTGCATCAGATTCAGCTCTGGCTCTTTTTGCCAGGCTGGCTGGAGGAGTTCAATGACTTCATTCAGACGTTTACATTTCATGGTGGTGCTCCTTTCATTTAGAGTGACACGTTAGCAGGGTCAATCCCACAATAAAAGAGGCGATATTCGTGAATCCGGGTCAGGAAATCATCGGAGTGGTTCTGGCGGGTGGCAGAGCAACGCGCATGGCGGGAAAAGATAAGGGGCTTCAGCAGCTTAACGGTAAGCCACTTTGGCAGCATGTTGCTGACACGCTTGCAGATCAGGTTGCGGCAATGGCCATCAGTGCCAATCGCCATATCGATATTTATCAGCGCAGCGGATACCCCGTTTATCAGGATACTCTTGGGGATTACCCAGGACCGTTGGCCGGCATGCTCTCGGTCATGCAGCAGTCTGAGGCAGAGTGGTTTGTTTTCTGCCCGTGTGATACGCCGTTTATTCCCTCCTGCCTTGTCGAGCGTCTCGTGCAATTTCGTGATGGTGCATTGGTTGTCTGGGTGCATGACGGTGAGCGCGACCATCCTGCTATTACGCTGATTCATAGATCATTAGTTCCAGCGCTGCAGGATTACCTGACGGCGGGAGAGCGAAGAGTCATGGTGTTTATGCGTCAGTCAGGCGGCCATTCCGTTGATTTTAGCGACTGGAAGTCTGCATTTGTGAACGTGAATACGACGGAAGATTTACAGACCATGCAGGAGAAAAAATGACGCCTGTTTTAGCTATCGCCGCCTGGAGTGGTACCGGGAAAACGACGCTGCTTAAAAAGCTGATACCCGCACTTTGTGCCAGAGGCATCCGCCCAGGGCTGATTAAGCATACCCACCACAATATGGACGTCGATAAACCGGGTAAAGACAGCTATGAACTGCGTAAGGCAGGTGCCGCGCAAACCATGGTGGCAAGTCGTGAGCGGTGGGCATTGATGACGGAAACGCCCGATGAAGCACCGCTGGATCTCGTGTATCTGGTCAGTCGGATGGATCACTCCACGCTTGATCTGGTGCTGGTTGAGGGGTTTAAGCATGAGGCCGTTGCAAAGATCCTGCTGTTCAGAAGCGATGCCGGGCATGATGTTAGCGAGTTAACGCTGGATGAGCATGTCATTGCGGTGGCCAGCGATGTCGCTCTCGATGTTGAGGTTCCGGTGCTGGATTTAAATGATGAGGATAAGATTGCTGCGTTTATTGTGGGGTGGTGTGCGGTCTGATGCCCCTTCCACAGGGTGAGGGAGAAAACAAAAGCAAAAAACCCCGCACCTTACGGTACGGGGTTCTTCTTATTTAATGCCTGGCAGTTCCCTACTCTCACATGGGGAGACCCCACACTACCATCGGCGCTACGGCGTTTCACTTCTGAGTTCGGCATGGGGTCAGGTGGGACCACCGCGCTAAAGCCGCCAGGCAAATTCTGTTAATCTGTATCAGGCTGAAAATCGTCTCTTCGCCAAAACATCTTCGGCGTTGTAAGGTTAAGCCTCACGGTTCATTAGTATCGGTTAGCTCAACGCATCGCTGCGCTTACACACCCGACCTATCAACGTCGTCGTCTTCAACGTTCCTTCAGGAGACTTTAAGTCTCAGGGAGAACTCATCTCGGGGCAAGTTTCGTGCTTAGATGCTTTCAGCACTTATCTCTTCCGCATTTAGCTACCGGGCAGTGCCATTGGCATGACAACCCGAACACCAGTGATGCGTCCACTCCGGTCCTCTCGTACTAGGAGCAGCCCCCCTCAATTCTCCAGCGCCCACGGCAGATAGGGACCGAACTGTCTCACGACGTTCTAAACCCAGCTCGCGTACCACTTTAAATGGCGAACAGCCATACCCTTGGGACCTACTTCAGCCCCAGGATGTGATGAGCCGACATCGAGGTGCCAAACACCGCCGTCGATATGAACTCTTGGGCGGTATCAGCCTGTTATCCCCGGAGTACCTTTTATCCGTTGAGCGATGGCCCTTCCATTCAGAACCACCGGATCACTATGACCTGCTTTCGCACCTGCTCGAGCCGTCACTCTCGCAGTCAAGCTAGCTTATGCCATTGCACTAACCTCCTGATGTCCGACCAGGATTAGCTAACCTTCGTGCTCCTCCGTTACTCTTTGGGAGGAGACCGCCCCAGTCAAACTACCCACCAGACACTGTCCGCAACCCGGATTACGGGTCTACGTTAGAACACCAGCCATTAAAGGGTGGTATTTCAAGGACGGCTCCACGCAGACTGGCGTCCACGCTTCAAAGCCTCCCACCTATCCTACACATCAAGGACCAGTGTTCAGTGTCAAGCTATAGTAAAGGTTCACGGGGTCTTTCCGTCTTGCCGCGGGTACACTGCATCTTCACAGCGAGTTCAATTTCACTGAGTCTCGGGTGGAGACAGCCTGGCCATCATTACGCCATTCGTGCAGGTCGGAACTTACCCGACAAGGAATTTCGCTACCTTAGGACCGTTATAGTTACGGCCGCCGTTTACCGGGGCTTCGATCAAGAGCTTCGCGTTACCGCTAACCCCATCAATTAACCTTCCGGCACCGGGCAGGCGTCACACCGTATACGTCCACTTTCGTGTTTGCACAGTGCTGTGTTTTTAATAAACAGTTGCAGCCAGCTGGTATCTTCGACTGATTTCAGCTCCACCCGCAGGGGCTTCACCTACATATCAGCGTGCCTTCTCCCGAAGTTACGGCACCATTTTGCCTAGTTCCTTCACCCGAGTTCTCTCAAGCGCCTTGGTATTCTCTACCTGACCACCTGTGTCGGTTTGGGGTACGATTTCGTGTTACCTGATGCTTAGAGGCTTTTCCTGGAAGCAGGGCATTTGTTACTTCAGCACCGTAGTGCCTCGTCATCACACCTCAGCGTTAAAAGGTACCGGATTTACCTGGAACCTCCGCCTACATGCTTAAACCGGGACAACCGTCGCCCGGCTAACATAGCCTTCTCCGTCCCCCCTTCGCAGTAACACCAAGTACAGGAATATTAACCTGTTTCCCATCGACTACGCCTTTCGGCCTCGCCTTAGGGGTCGACTCACCCTGCCCCGATTAACGTTGGACAGGAACCCTTGGTCTTCCGGCGAGCGGGCTTTTCACCCGCTTTATCGTTACTTATGTCAGCATTCGCACTTCTGATACCTCCAGCAACCCTCACAGGCCACCTTCAACGGCTTACAGAACGCTCCCCTACCCAACAACGCATAAGCGTCGCTGCCGCAGCTTCGGTGCATGGTTTAGCCCCGTTACATCTTCCGCGCAGGCCGACTCGACCAGTGAGCTATTACGCTTTCTTTAAATGATGGCTGCTTCTAAGCCAACATCCTGGCTGTCTGGGCCTTCCCACATCGTTTCCCACTTAACCATGACTTTGGGACCTTAGCTGGCGGTCTGGGTTGTTTCCCTCTTCACGACGGACGTTAGCACCCGCCGTGTGTCTCCCGTGATAACATTCTTCGGTATTCGTAGTTTGCATCGGGTTGGTAAGCCGGGATGGCCCCCTAGCCGAAACAGTGCTCTACCCCCGAAGATGAGTTCACGAGGCGCTACCTAAATAGCTTTCGGGGAGAACCAGCTATCTCCCGGTTTGATTGGCCTTTCACCCCCAGCCACAGGTCATCCGCTAATTTTTCAACATTAGTCGGTTCGGTCCTCCAGTTAGTGTTACCCAACCTTCAACCTGCCCATGGCTAGATCACCGGGTTTCGGGTCTATACCCTGCAACTTAACGCCCAGTTAAGACTCGGTTTCCCTTCGGCTCCCCTATACGGTTAACCTTGCTACAGAATATAAGTCGCTGACCCATTATACAAAAGGTACGCAGTCACACCCGAAGGTGCTCCCACTGCTTGTACGTACACGGTTTCAGGTTCTTTTTCACTCCCCTCGCCGGGGTTCTTTTCGCCTTTCCCTCACGGTACTGGTTCACTATCGGTCAGTCAGGAGTATTTAGCCTTGGAGGATGGTCCCCCCATATTCAGACAGGATACCACGTGTCCCGCCCTACTCTTCGAGTTCACAGCCTGTGCATTTTCGTGTACGGGACTTTCACCCTGTACCGTGCGACTTTCCAGACGCTTCCACTAACACACAAGCTGATTCAGACTCTGGGCTGCTCCCCGTTCGCTCGCCGCTACTGGGGGAATCTCGGTTGATTTCTTTTCCTCGGGGTACTTAGATGTTTCAGTTCCCCCGGTTCGCCTCGTTAACCTATGTATTCAGTTAACGATAGTGTGACGAATCACACTGGGTTTCCCCATTCGGACATCGCCGGGTCAAGGGTTCATATCACCTCGCCGGCGCTTTTCGCAGATTAGCACGTCCTTCATCGCCTCTGACTGCCAGGGCATCCACCGTGTACGCTTAGTCGCTTAACCTCACAACCCGAAGATGTTTCACTTCTGATTGCGAAAATTTGAGAGACTCGAACACACCATTAAAGATGTGTCGTTTCAATTTTCAGCTTGATCCAGATTTTTAAAGAGCAAATATCTCAAACATGACTCGCAAGTCAGTTTTGAGATATGACGGCAGGTGACTTTCACTCACGAACCAGCAAGTGGCGTCCCCTAGGGGATTCGAACCCCTGTTACCGCCGTGAAAGGGCGGTGTCCTGGGCCTCTAGACGAAGGGGACGTACAGTCTCAATCGCAAGACGCCTTGCTATTTACTTTTCATCAGACAATCTGTGTGAGCACTGCAAAGGCAGGTTCTTTAAGGTAAGGAGGTGATCCAACCGCAGGTTCCCCTACGGTTACCTTGTTACGACTTCACCCCAGTCATGAATCACAAAGTGGTAAGCGCCCTCCCGAAGGTTAAGCTACCTACTTCTTTTGCAACCCACTCCCATGGTGTGACGGGCGGTGTGTACAAGGCCCGGGAACGTATTCACCGTAGCATTCTGATCTACGATTACTAGCGATTCCGACTTCATGGAGTCGAGTTGCAGACTCCAATCCGGACTACGACGCACTTTATGAGGTCCGCTTGCTCTCGCGAGGTCGCTTCTCTTTGTATGCGCCATTGTAGCACGTGTGTAGCCCTGGTCGTAAGGGCCATGATGACTTGACGTCATCCCCACCTTCCTCCAGTTTATCACTGGCAGTCTCCTTTGAGTTCCCGGCCTAACCGCTGGCAACAAAGGATAAGGGTTGCGCTCGTTGCGGGACTTAACCCAACATTTCACAACACGAGCTGACGACAGCCATGCAGCACCTGTCTCACAGTTCCCGAAGGCACCAATCCATCTCTGGAAAGTTCTGTGGATGTCAAGACCAGGTAAGGTTCTTCGCGTTGCATCGAATTAAACCACATGCTCCACCGCTTGTGCGGGCCCCCGTCAATTCATTTGAGTTTTAACCTTGCGGCCGTACTCCCCAGGCGGTCGATTTAACGCGTTAGCTCCGGAAGCCACGCCTCAAGGGCACAACCTCCAAATCGACATCGTTTACGGCGTGGACTACCAGGGTATCTAATCCTGTTTGCTCCCCACGCTTTCGCACCTGAGCGTCAGTCTTTGTCCAGGGGGCCGCCTTCGCCACCGGTATTCCTCCAGATCTCTACGCATTTCACCGCTACACCTGGAATTCTACCCCCCTCTACAAGACTCCAGCCTGCCAGTTTCGAATGCAGTTCCCAGGTTGAGCCCGGGGATTTCACATCCGACTTGACAGACCGCCTGCGTGCGCTTTACGCCCAGTAATTCCGATTAACGCTTGCACCCTCCGTATTACCGCGGCTGCTGGCACGGAGTTAGCCGGTGCTTCTTCTGCGGGTAACGTCAATTGCTGCGGTTATTAACCACAACACCTTCCTCCCCGCTGAAAGTACTTTACAACCCGAAGGCCTTCTTCATACACGCGGCATGGCTGCATCAGGCTTGCGCCCATTGTGCAATATTCCCCACTGCTGCCTCCCGTAGGAGTCTGGACCGTGTCTCAGTTCCAGTGTGGCTGGTCATCCTCTCAGACCAGCTAGGGATCGTCGCCTAGGTGAGCCGTTACCCCACCTACTAGCTAATCCCATCTGGGCACATCTGATGGCAAGAGGCCCGAAGGTCCCCCTCTTTGGTCTTGCGACATTATGCGGTATTAGCTACCGTTTCCAGTAGTTATCCCCCTCCATCAGGCAGTTTCCCAGACATTACTCACCCGTCCGCCACTCGTCACCCGAGAGCAAGCTCTCTGTGCTACCGTTCGACTTGCATGTGTTAGGCCTGCCGCCAGCGTTCAATCTGAGCCATGATCAAACTCTTCAATTTAAAAGTTTGATGCTCAATGAATTAAACTTCGTAATGAATTACGTGTTCACTCGTTGAGACTTGGTATTCATTTTTCGTCCGAGGACGTTAAGAATCCATGTCACTTTGAGTGCCCACACAGATTGTCTGATAAATTGTTAAAGAGCAGTGCCGCTTCGTTTTCGCTGCGGCGCGGGGTGTGCATATTACGCTTTCCCGCTTCAGAGTCAAGCGTTTAATTTGCTTTTCTCTGCTGACCCGGCGGCGTGTGTGCCGTTGTTCCGTGTCAGTGGAGGCGCATTATAGGGAGTTATTCTGAAGTGACAAGAGGAAATTTAAAAAAAGTTTCCGTCCGTGTTTTTTTTCACCAATAGCGATGAAATCAAGCTACAAAGTGTTCTATTTGATGTATCTGCAACCACAATCACATTCACGGTGGCATACTTATCGACAAGAATCATTAAGGAATAAAAGCAATGCCATTGAGCGCACAACAGCTGGCAGCCCAAAAAAACCTGTCTTATGTGCTGGCAGAAAAGCTGGCTCAGCTGATTTTAGCGGGTAAATATGCCCCGGGTAGCATCCTGCCGGGTGAAATGGAGCTGGGCGAGCAGTTTGGCGTGAGTCGTACCGCCGTTCGCGAAGCAGTGAAAACCTTAACAGCAAAAGGCATGGTGCTACCGCGTCCGCGCATTGGTACGCGGGTAATGCCACAAAGCAACTGGAACTTCCTCGATCAGGAACTTCTCTCCTGGTGGATGACAGAAGACAACTTCAATCAGGTCGTCGATCACTTTCTGGTGATGCGCAGCAGTCTTGAGCCGCAGGCCTGCCTGCTTGCCGCCACGCTCGGGACAGCAGAACAAAAAGCCCAGCTCAACACCTTAATGGAAGAGATGGTATTCCTGAAAAAGCACTTCAACCGCGAGCGCTGGGTTGAGGTCGATATGGCCTGGCATGAACATATCTATATGATGAGCGCCAATCCGTTCCTTACCTCTTTTGCTTCTTTATTCCATTCGGTGTACCACACCTACTTTACCTCTATTACTCAGGACGAAGTGGTGAAGCTGGATCTGCATCAGGCCATTGTCGATGCCATTCAGGAGAGCGACGGGCAACGAGCCCTGAGCGCGTGCCAGGCGTTACTGGCCGCGCCAACCCACCAGCAGGTGAATAAATGACAAAGAAAAAAGCACGCAGCATGGCCGGGCTGCCGTGGATTGCAGCCATGGCGTTCTTTATGCAGGCACTGGATGCCACCATCCTCAACACCGCACTTCCCGCCATTGCGCAAAGCCTTAACCGATCGCCGCTGGCGATGCAGTCCGCCATCATCAGTTACACCCTGACGGTTGCAATGCTGATCCCGGTGAGCGGCTGGCTGGCCGATCGCTTCGGCACCCGTCGCGTATTTATGTTGGCCGTAACGCTCTTTACGCTCGGTTCGCTGGCTTGTGCATTATCATCCTCTCTGACCGAACTGGTTATCTTCCGCGTTCTGCAGGGAATTGGCGGCGCGATGATGATGCCCGTGGCGCGCCTGGCACTTTTGCGCGCCTATCCGCGCAGTGAATTGCTTCCCGTGCTCAACTTCGTCACCATGCCCGGCCTGGTCGGCCCGATACTTGGCCCGGTGCTGGGCGGTGTGTTTGTCACCTGGGCCAGCTGGCACTGGATCTTCCTGATTAACATTCCAATTGGCGTAGCGGGGCTGCTGTATGCCCGCAAATATATGCCGAACTTCACCACGCCAAGACGCAGTTTCGATATGGGTGGTTTTTTCCTGTTTGGTCTGAGCCTGGTATTGTTCTCCAGCGGGATGGAGCTGTTTGGTGAGAAGATAGTGGCAACATGGCTTGCGCTGGCTGTCATTCTTGGCGGTATTTTGCTGTTCCTTCTTTATATACGTCATGCACGCCGTCACCCGACACCGCTGATTTCGCTGTCTCTCTTTAATACGCGTACTTTCTCGGTAGGTATCGCGGGGAATATTGCTTCGCGCCTGGGGACGGGCTGCGTACCGTTTTTGATGCCTCTGATGCTGCAGGTCGGTTTCGGCTATCCGGCCCTGATAGCTGGTTGCATGATGGCGCCCACGGCAATGGGCTCAATTCTGGCCAAATCAACCGTCACGCAGGTGCTGCGCTGGTTTGGCTATCGGAAGACGCTGGTTGGCGTAACGGTCTTTATCGGGCTGATGATTGCGCAGTTCTCGCTACAATCTGCCTCGCTTCCCGTCTGGATGCTGATCCTGCCGCTGTTTGTGCTGGGTATGGCAATGTCAACGCAGTTCACGTCGATGAACACGATTACTCTCGCGGATCTGACTGACGACAACGCCAGTAGTGGCAACAGCGTGCTGGCGGTGACTCAACAGTTATCAATCAGCCTTGGGGTGGCTGTCAGTGCCGCGGTACTGCGGTTCTATGAAGGTTTTGACAGCGCGAACACCGTCGAGCAGTTCCACTATACCTTTATCACGATGGGCGTACTTACCGTCGTTTCAGCGCTGGTCTTTATGCTGTTAAAACCGAAAGATGGTCGAAACCTGATTAAAGAACGCCACAAAACAAAAGCTAAACCGAACCCCGTTCCATCAGAACAGGAGTAAGCTGCAGACGTTGCTGCTGCAGCGTGGGCTGCGCCATTCGGTGGATTAATACATCAATGGCCAGCTCACCCAGTTCATCTTTTGGCTGATGGATCGTGGTCAGCGGCGGGGTCATGTAGCTGGCCAGTTCGATATCATCGTAGCCAATCACCGCCATATCGTCAGGAATACGCAATCCCGCCTGGTACAACGCCTTATACGCCCCAAATGCCATGGCATCGTTGCCAATAAAGACGGCCTGCGGGCGTGGTGTCTGCGCCAGCAATGTCTGCATCGCCTCGAAACCGCCCTGAAATTCAAAATCGCCGGTAATACGGTACCCCTCCGGAACCGCGAGTCCCGCCCGAGCCATCGCGGAAAGGTACCCCTCCAGACGTAGCCGCGCCGGGGTTTTATCCAACGGGCCAGTAATGCAGGCGATGCGGGTATGGCCTTTGTCGATCAGATACTGGGTTGCCATATCTCCGCCCAGCAGGGAGTTATCCTGAATCAGATCGCTGGTCCCGTCGAACGGCGCCCAGTCCATCATCACCGTGGGGATAGACGGATAACGCTGAATGATCTCTTTCGAGGGTTGATGCGTTTCGGTACACAGCAGCAGTAATCCGTCGACGCGTTTTTGCATCAGCGTCTCCAGATTACGGTTCATGCGCTGCTCATCCCCTTCGGTATTGCACAGCACCAGACTGTAGCCGCGTTCGAAGCAGCTGCGTTCCACCCCGCGGACAAGTTCAGAATAAAAGGGATTCGTACTGGCGGTGATCAGCATGCCAATGGTGCGCGTCTGGTTGAGCTTCAGGCTGCGGGCCAGCGCAGACGGCGCATAGTTGAGATCTTTCACTGCGGCTTCGACTTTCTCCCGAATCGCCTCGCTGACGAAGCGATCGTTATTAATGACGTGGGAGACTGTCGACGTAGAAACGCCCGCCAGGCGGGCGACATCTTTCATTGTGGCCAAGCGTTACCCCTGCTGACTTAAGAATTCATCGATCTCTTTACGCCACGGAACGGAGGGCTGGGCACCTTTGCGCGTGACGGCGATAGCCGCAGCAGCATGCGCAAAGCGGATAGCATCATCCATTCCCTTTCCTTCCAGCAGCGCTGTCACCAATGCTCCGTTAAACGTATCGCCTGCCGCGATGGTGTCAATCGCCTTGACCTTAAAGCCCGGCACGCGACGGCCTTCGCCGTTTACGCTTGCCCACACGCCGCGGCTACCGAGGGTAATGATAACGGTGCCGATGCCTTTATCATGCAGCGCTTTCGCGGCACGTGCTGCGTCATCATCATTTTCAACACCAATGCCCGTCAGTTTTTCCGCTTCGGTTTCGTTCGGTGTAATGATGTCCACCCGCGCCAGCAGTTCGTCTGATAATACACGGGCAGGCGCAGGATTAAGTACGACAGTGGTATGATTTTGATGCGCAATGTCAGCGGCCGCCAGTACGCTTTCTACGGGCGATTCCAGTTGCATCAGTAACGCGTCGGCATTAGCAATAAGCTCGCGCTGTGCTTCAACGCGGTCCGTCGTAAGACGGGCATTCGCGCCTGCATGAATACCGATGACATTCTCACCTTCCGCGTTGACGAAAATCAGCGCCACGCCGGTCGATTCCCCTGCAACAACGCTGACTGGCGCAACATCGATGTTATCGCTGGCGAGCTGTTTACGCACGCGCTCACCGGTATCGTCATCACCTGTACAGGCGATAAACGCGATATTTGCCCCACTGCGTCCTGCTGCAACCGCCTGGTTGGCACCTTTACCGCCAAATGCCACCTGATAATGGTTGCCGGTGACGGTTTCGCCCGGCGTCGGGAAGGATTCAAGGTTAAGAATGTGATCGGCATTGATACTGCCAAGGACGACGAGGTTGCCTGCGGTTTTCATGGTTGAGCTGTCCATCTGAGAGCGCCACCGGTGTGACCCGGTGGCGTATGCCACACTTTTCTTTATTGGTGTCCCTCAGGCAGCCAGCGACTGCCTGAATCGCCTTTTTACTGCTTGATGACCAGTTTCAGGTCAACTGGATATTTAGCCTGAACTTTTTCGCCCTTCAGCACTTTGTCAGCAGTCTGCACGCCAGTCGCGCCGATCTGCTCAGGCAGCTGAGCGATGGTCGCCGCCAGTTTGCCATCATTTACCGCTTTTTCTCCATCTGGTGTGCCGTCAAATCCGACAACCATCACATCAGATTTACCTGCAGTCTGCAGGGCACGCAGCGCGCCGAGCGCCATTTCGTCGTTCTGTGCGAACACCGCCTGCACGTCTGGGTGCGCGGTCAGCAGGTTCTGCATGACGTTCAGACCTTTAGTACGGTCGAAGTCAGCAGGCTGGCTGGCCAGGACGTTAAATTTGTGAGCCGCAACCGCCTGCTGGAAACCTTCGCCACGTTCGCGGGCTGCGGACGTACCGGCAATACCCTGCAGTTCGATAACTTTCGCGCCTTCACCTGCTTTCTTCGCGATGTAGTCACCCGCGATTTTACCGCCCAGCACGTTATCAGACGCAATGTGGCTCACAACGTCGCCTTTCGTTGCCTGACGGTCCAGGGTGATCACCGGGATCTTCGCCTGGTTTGCCATCTTAACGGCGTTACCCACCGCGTCAGAATCGGTTGGGTTGATCAGCAGGATTTTGGTGCCGCGAACGGTTAAGTCCTGCACGTTAGCCAGCTCTTTCGCCGGGTTGTTCTGTGAATCCAGCACCACCAGGTTGTAGCCCAGTTTGTCGGCTTCTTTCTGTGCGCCATCCTTCAGGGAGACGAAGAACGGGTTGTTTAGCGTGGAGATAACCAGCGCGATGGTGTCTTTCGCCATAGCGTTAGCACTTACGGTTGCGCTCAGCGCGACAGCAGAAACCAGGGTAGCCAGTTTTTTCATGTTCATATCTAAGATGTCCTGTAGTGTCGTCAGTTACTGTTTTTTGTTGTCTACCAGGACCGCCAGCAAAATCACCACTGCTTTAACGATCATCTGGTAATAGGAGGAAACACCTAACAAATTCAAACCATTATTCAGGAAACCGAGAATCAGTGCGCCGATCAATGTCCCAACAATGCGACCTTTACCGCCCGCAAGACTCGTACCGCCCAGAACCACTGCCGCAATGGCATCCAGCTCATACCCCGTACCCGCCGTTGGCTGCGCGGAAGAGAGGCGCGCCACTTCGATGATGCCCGCAAGAGAGGCCAGCAAACCGCACAGTGAGTAAACGATAATTTTAACTTTGTTGACGCTGATACCGGACAGACGCGTTGCCGCTTCGTTACCGCCCAGTGCATAAATATAGCGGCCCAGACGCGTGTGGTGCAGCATGTACCACGCCGCCAGGAAGACGATGGCCATGATCCAGACCGGCGTCGGGATACCCAGCGGGCGACCGATACCGAACCAGCCAAACAGATCGGCGTTGTCCGTAAAGCCGGTGTTAACCGGGCTGCCGTTGGTATACACCATGGTGACACCGCGCAGCAGCAGCATCATGACCAGCGTCGCAATAAACGCCTGAACACGACCTTTCGCCACAATAACCCCGGTGACAGCACCAATTGCCGCACCCAGCGCCAGCGCAGCGGCAACGGCCACCAGCGCGTTGACCTCAATCCCGACGATTGAAGCAGCAACCGCACCGGTGAGCGCCAGCAGGGAACCGACGGACAGATCGATACCCGATGTCAGGATCACCAGCGTCATCCCGACCGCCATAATGGCGTTCACGGAGGTCTGCTGAAGAATGTTGAACAGGTTATTAACGGTGAAGAAATTGGGGCTCATGGTCGACACAATCGCGATCAGCACCAGCAGGGCAATCAGCGATTTTTGTTCCATCAGCCATGCCTTTGTGAAATAACGGCGACCAGAAACAGCCTGGGTAGTCATCTTCTTACTCCTGATTCACGCGATTAAGCTTGCCCACAGCGGCAGCCATCAGAACTTCCTGGGTGGCCTGCTCGCGAGTGAATTCACCGCCGAGATGCCCTTCATGCATGACGATAATGCGATCGCTCATGCCTAATACCTCTGGCATCTCGGAAGAGACCAGAATGATGCTCAGACCGTCGGCCTTGAACTGGTTAATCAGCTGATAGATCTCTTTTTTAGCCCCTACGTCCACGCCGCGGGTAGGTTCATCAAGGATCAACACTTTCGGGCGCGTCATCAGCCCGCGTGCAATCGCCACTTTCTGTTGATTACCGCCGGACAGCAGGCCAATCGCCTGTTCCATCGAGGGGGTTTTCACATTAAAGAGGCGGATAAAATCGCTGACTGCCTGCTGTTCATCTTTATGTTTCAGGCTGCCGCCGCTGCGGCTGAAATAGCGCAGGGCGGTAAGAGACATGTTCTCTTTCACCGACATGCCCAGCACTAAGCCGTCGCGCTTACGGTCTTCGGAGATATAAACAATACCATTCGCCAGGCCATCCTGCGGAGAGCGCGTCACCACTTCATGCCCGTCGAGAGTGACATAACCGCTGGATCGCGGCAGCGCACCGTACAGCACTTTCATCAGCTCGGTACGGCCGGCGCCCATTAGCCCTGCCACGCCAAGAATTTCCCCTTTGCGCAGGGTAAAGGAGACATTATCCACGC
Source organism: Enterobacter cloacae complex sp. 309I3 (assembly GCF_050031595.1). NCBI lineage: Bacteria > Pseudomonadati > Pseudomonadota > Gammaproteobacteria > Enterobacterales > Enterobacteriaceae > Enterobacter > Enterobacter cloacae complex sp. 309I3. The sequence continues at coordinate 4,911,055 of NZ_JBLGWI010000001.1, forward strand.
CCGGGCCACAGAGATTATCCACCTTCAGGCGGATCTCACCCGGTGCTTTGTCGAGGTGCGGGTATTGATCTTCGAGCTTGCGTCCCACCATCATTTCGATAAGCGTATCTTCCGTCAGCGATGCCACTTCACGCTCGGCAATAAACTGCCCGTCGCGGAAGACGGTAACGTCGTCGCAGATCTCGAAAATCTCTTTCATACGGTGAGAGATATAGACAATTCCACGTCCCTGCGATTTCAGCTCGCGGATGACGCGGAACAGGGATTCGGTTTCGGTATCGGTCAGGGCGTCCGTCGGTTCATCCATAATGATGACCTTCGACTCAAAGCTCAGCACTTTCGCGATCTCCACCATCTGCTGGTCGCCAATGGAGAGTTCGCCCACCAGACGGTCGCTTTTGAAGCGCAGGTTGAGCTTCGCCAGCAGCTTATCCGCTTCGGCATACATCGTTTTCCAGTCAATTTTGCCAAACCGGTTAACAAATTCGCGGCCAAGGAAGATGTTCTCCGCAATAGTGAGCTGCGGGATCAGGTTCAGTTCCTGGTGAATAATGCCGATCCCCGCTTCCTGCGAAGCTTTTGGACCGCTGAAGGTGGTCTCTTTACCCAGCCACAAAAGTGAACCGGCATCGCGTTGATAGATACCGGTCAGTACTTTCATCATGGTGGATTTGCCGGCGCCATTCTCGCCCACCAGCGCCATTACGCGTCCGGCATAAACGTTCAGCGCCGCGCCAGAAAGGGCTTTTACGCCCGGGAACGATTTATCGATCCCTTTAAGTTGCAGTAATGCGTCCATGATGGCCTCAGAAGGTGACGCCAGCACAGAGAATGATATTCGCATACGGGGAACACTCCCCGCTGCGAATCACCGCCTGACTGTCTGCGGTTTGTTGTTTGAACTGTTCATGCGTTGTGTAACGAATTTCTATGGTGTTTCCCTGGTGTTGTTGCAGTTGCTCAATGTGATTGAGCAACGTTTCGTGGAGTTGCGGATTATGTTGTTTGATTTCCGCTGCGAGAATGGCCGCCTCAACCTGCATCTCCGCGGTCACTACATCCAGTACCTGCATAAACGAGGGCACGCCCTGCGTTAACGCCATATCAATACGGGTTGTGTTGCGCGGAACCGGTAAGCCTGCATCGCAAACCACCAGCGTATCGGTATGCCCAAGACGGGAAATAACCGACGAGATTTCTGAGTTGAGAACCGTGCCTTTCTTCATTTTCTTGCTCCACTAGCGAAACGTTTCGCTGAAATCAGTTTAGTCTTAAGAGTGTTCAGAAAACCACCATGACGTAACAGAATTGTGATCGGTGTCGAAACGTTTCGCTAAGTGAAATGAGACGTAAATTTTGGCGGGAATATTGAGTATGAATAGGCCGGGTAAGCGAAGCGCCACCCGGCATTTTAAGAAGCTTAAATCTCGACCTGGGTTCCCAGTTCAATCACGCGATTAGGCGGGATCTCAAACTGGTCCGGCGCACGCAGGGCATTTCGCTGCAGAATAAGATACAGCTTGCCGCGCAGGCGCAAATACCACGGACGTTTACCGATAATCAGCGACTCATGCGACATAAAGAACGATGTTTCCATCATGCGGCAGCTTAAGCCTTCCAGACCGCAGCGGTGGAAGACCTCTTCCACGTTCGGCGTCTCACGCCAGCCGTAGCTCGCCACCACGCGCCAGAAGGTTGGCGACAGTTGCTCAATTTGAACACGGCGCACATTGTGAACATACGGTGCATCTTCGGTGCGCAGGGTCAGCAGGATAACCCGCTCATGCAGCACCTTGTTGTGCTTGAGGTTATGCATCAATGCGAACGGAATAACGTTCAACGCACGAGACATATACACCGCCGTGCCCGGTACGCGAACCGGTGGGGATTTCTCCAGCGAGGCAATCATCGCCTCCAGGGAGTTTCCATGTTCATGCATACGACGCAGCAGACGGAAACGCTCGCTTTTCCACGTGGTCATCACAATGAACATCAACAGACCAAGCGTCAGCGGTAGCCAGCCGCCGGAGACAATCTTATCGAGGTTTGCCGAGAACAGCGGTACGTCGATGCACAGGAAGCCCACCAGAATCATCGCCACGAGGAACTTGTTCCAGTGCCAGTTTCGGTACGCCACCGTGGTGGAAAGAAGCGAAGTCAGCACCATGGTGCCTGTTACCGCAATACCGTACGCCGCGGCCAGGTTGCTGGAGTGCTCAAAGCTGACGATCACGATCACCACAGCAAAATAGAGCAGCCAGTTAACAAACGGGATGTAGATCTGGCCTGACTCCATCTCTGAGGTATGGATGATACGCATGGGAGAGAGATACCCCAGACGCACGGCCTGGCGCGTCAGAGAGAACACGCCGGAAATGACCGCCTGAGATGCGATAACGGTGGCCAGCGTGGCCAGAATAAGCATCGGCACCAGCGCCCAATCCGGGGCCAGCAGGAAGAAGGGGTTTTTAATCGCTTCCGGGTTTTTCAGCAGCAGCGCCCCCTGCCCGAAGTAGTTCAATACAAGCGATGGCAGGACAACTAAAAACCACGCCACGCGAATCGGCAGTTTGCCGAAGTGCCCCATATCTGCATACAGCGCTTCGACACCGGTAATAGAGAGCACAACGGCGCCGAGCGCCACGAAGGAAACGACTTTGTATTCAAGGAAGAAATGGATAGCCCAGTATGGGTTCAGCGCCTGCAGAACCTCCGGGTTGCCAATAACTCCGCGCAAACCGAGCGCCGCCAGAATCAGGAACCAGGCCAGCATAATCGGTGCGAACAGTTTCCCCACCAGCCCGGTACCGTGCTTCTGGATAATAAACAGCAACGTCAGAACGATTATCGCCAGCGGAACCACCCACGTATCAAGCTGCGGTGCGATAATCTCAAGCCCCTCAATCGCCGAAAGCACCGAGATAGCAGGCGTGATGACCACTTCCCCATAGAAGAAGCTGCCACCAATCAGGCCAATAATAACCAGTACCGACGTCATTCTGGCCGAGGTGTTGCGCCCCGCAAGAGACATCAGGGTCAGGATCCCCCCCTCACCTGCGTTATCTGCACGCATCACAAAGGAGAGGTATTTAACAGAAACCACCAGGATCAGCAGCCAGAAGATGAGGGACAGGAAGCCAAATACGGCATCGCGTTCAACACCAAAGCCAAACTGGCCGGACAGACATTCACGAAGCGTATAAAGCGGGCTGGTGCCGATATCACCGTAGACAACCCCGATCGCCGCAAGCGTAATTGCGGGTAATGATTGCTTATTATCAGTGCTCATAGACTAGTCTTTTCGTTTAAATAACAAATGTGTTCCTGTTCCCTTGGTCCACAAAAAGCGCACAGTATGCACGATTCGTTGCAAAATCGAACCCCTAAATGCAACCGCATTAATGTAGCGCAAAGAAAATTGCGCCGCACTTCAGCCTATTACCAGCCCTGACTGAAACGTCTATACTCGCTTCAATTAGCCGCCACGACGGCGAAAGGATGCAAAAACTATTATGGCTCACTCACATTTATTAGCAGAAAGAATTTCCCGTCTCAGCAGCGCACTGGAGAAAGGTCTTTTCGAACGCAGTCACGCCATCCGCCTCTGTTTACTGGCGGCGTTGAGCGGTGAAAGCGTATTTCTGCTTGGCCCGCCGGGCATTGCCAAAAGCCTGATTGCCCGTAGGCTGAAATTTGCCTTTCAGAATGCACGCGCCTTCGAATACCTGATGACCCGCTTTTCCACCCCTGAAGAGGTTTTCGGCCCGCTGTCCATCCAGGCGCTGAAAGATGAGGGGCGTTATCAACGCCTTACCGAGGGGTATCTGCCGGAAGCAGAGATTGTTTTTCTCGATGAGATCTGGAAAGCGGGACCGGCCATTCTGAATACCCTGCTCACGGCGATTAACGAACGCCGGTTCCGTAACGGCGCCAGCGAAGAGAAAATCCCGATGCGCCTGCTGGTGGCCGCCTCGAACGAACTTCCCGAGGCCGACAGCAGCCTTGAAGCGCTGTATGACCGCATGCTGATCCGCCTGTGGCTGGACAAAGTGCAGGATAAATCGAACTTCCGCTCCATGCTGATCAGCCAGCAGGATGAAAATGAAAACCCGGTAACCGCTTCACTGCAGGTCACGGACGAGGAGTATCAGCAGTGGCAGGTGGATATCGGCAAAATCACACTGCCGGACGCGGTCTTTGAGTTGATCTACCAGCTCCGTCAGCAGCTCGATCTCCTTCCTTCTGCACCTTATGTTTCCGACCGTCGCTGGAAAAAAGCAATTCGTCTGCTGCAGGCCAGCGCCCTGTTCAGCGGGCGCGACGCGGTTGCCCCTATCGATCTGATCCTGCTGAAAGACTGCCTCTGGCACGATGCCGAAGGGATGAATCTGATGCAGCAGCAGCTTGAAATATTGATGACCGGACACGCCTGGGGCCAGCAATCAATGCTCAACCAGCTTGGGGCGATAGCCCAACGGCGCATTCAGCTACAGCAGCAGCAAAGTGATAAAACAGCACTGAAGGTGAACCGTCTTGGCGGCATGTTCGCCCGTAAACCGCACTACGAACTGCCCGCTGAGCTGACCAGCCCAACGCTGACGCTGCTTCTCCAGCAGCCGCTTAAACTCCATGACATGCAGGTGGTGCACATTACGCTTGAGCGTGACGCGCTGGCCCAGTGGCTTGATAAGGGCGGAGAGATCCGCGGTAAGCTTAACGGTATAGGCTTCGCGCAGCCGCTGAATATGGAAGTGGACAGCAGTCAGCACCTGGTGATCCGCGACGTAAGCCTGCAGGGGTCACGCCTTGCCCTCCCGGGAAGCGCCTCTGACAGCATTCCGGAAGAGATCACGCAGCAGCTGGAGGCGCTGGATACCGAATGGCATCAGCAGCATACGCGCTTCAGCGAACAGCAAAAGTGCCTCTTTATTCACAGCGACTGGTTAGGTCGCATTGAAGCCAGCCTGCAGGATGTGAGCGCGCAGATCAAACAGGCTCGTCAATGCTAACGCTGGATACGCTTAACGTCATGCTGGCCGTCAGCGAAGATGGGTTGATCGAAGAGGTGATCATTACTCTTCTGGCGTCTCCTCAGCTGGCGGCTTTTTTTGAAAAATTCCCGAAGCTAAAAAAAGCGATGACGGACGATCTCCCGCGCTGGCGGGACAACCTGCGACAGCGGTTTAAAGAGACCGAAGTGCCACAGGAGTTAACCGAAGAGGTGGCCTGCTATCAGCAGTGCCAGCGCCTTTCCACGTCGCAGTTTATTGTTCAGATCCCGCAAACCCTGACGTTACTCGATAAAGTACACTCCCCATTTGCCAGCCAGGCCCGGGCGCTAGTCACCGATAACGCCACCTTCACCCCCGCCTTACACACACTCTTTTTACAGCGCTGGCGTCTCAGTCTTGTGGTTCAGGCCACGACGCTGAACCAGCAACTGCTGGATGAAGAGCGTGAACAATTGCTCAGCGAAGTTCAGGAACGCATGACCTTAAGCGGTCAGCTGGAGCAGGTACTGGTAGAGAATGAAAACGCCGCCGGACGTCTCTGGGATATGAGTGCAGGCCAAATCAGGCGTGGGGATTATCAGCTGATTGTCCGGTATGGTGATTTCCTGGCGCAGCAGCCCGAGCTGATGAAGCTTGCGGAACAGCTGGGTCGCTCAAGGGAGGCTAAATCGGTCCCAAAGAAGGATGCCCCGATGGAAACCTTCCGCACCCTGGTGCGGGAACCGGCCACCGTGCCGGAACAGGTGGATGGGCTCCAGCAAAGCGATGACATTTTACGCCTGCTGCCTACGGAGCTGAGCACGCTCGGGATGACCGAGCTGGAATATGAGTTTTATCGTCGGCTGGTGGAAAAACAGCTTCTGACCTATCGCCTGCATGGCGAAGCCTGGCGCGAAAAAATCAGTCAACGTCCGGTGGTCCATCAGGATTTTGATGAGCAACCGCGCGGCCCATTTATTGTTTGTGTGGATACATCTGGATCGATGGGCGGTTTCAACGAACAGTGTGCCAAAGCGTTCTGCCTGGCGCTGATGCGCGTGGCGCTCGCTGACCGGCGTCGCTGCTTTATCATGCTCTTTTCCAGCGAAGTGGTGAGCTATGAGCTGACCCATCAGCAGGGTATTGAGCAGGCGATCCGCTTTTTAAGCCAGCGTTTTCGCGGCGGTACCGATCTGGCCAGCTGTTTTCGCAGCATTGTGGAACGTATGCAGGGCGGCGACTGGTACGACGCTGACGCGGTGGTGATTTCCGATTTTATTGCCCAGCGGCTGCCGGATGACGTGGTGAATAAAGTGAAGGAGTTACAGCGGGTGCATCAGCACCGTTTCCACGCAGTGGCGATGTCCGCCCATGGAAAACCCGGCATCATGCGCATCTTCGATCATATCTGGCGCTTTGATACCGGGTTGCGTAGCCGCCTGCTCAGGCGCTGGCAGCGTTAATTACAGAAGCGAGCTGACGCTTTCACGTACCTGCTGCGGCCAGACACCACACTGCACCTGACCAATATGCGACAGTTGCAGCAGCAGCATGGTCAGACGGGACTGGCCGATGCCGCCGCCAATGGTCTGCGGCATCTCACCGCGCAGCAGCGCCTGGTGCCATTCCAGCGTGAGACGATCTTCATCACCGGTCACCGCCAGCTGGCGTTTCAGCGCATCAGCATCCACGCGGATCCCCATTGAGGAGAGTTCAAACGCATCTTCCAGCACGGGGTTCCAGACCAGAATATCGCCGTTGAGACCGGCAAATTCGCCCTCGCTCATGGTGCTCCAGTCATCATAATCCGGTGCACGAACATCATGACGTTTACCATCCGACAGCTTACCGCCGATCCCCATCAGGAAGACGGCACCCAGTTCTTTAGCGATCGCACGTTCACGACCTTTAGCATCCAGATCCGGGAAACGACTCAGCAACTCCTGGCTGTGAACAAAGTGGATCGATTCCGGCAGGAACGGTGCCAGACCAAACTCTTTGCTTACGGCCGCTTCGGTCGCTTTGATCCCGGCGTAGATCGCCTCAACGGTGGATTTCAGCGTGCCGACATGGCGCTCGCCATCACCCATTACGCGCTCCCAGTCCCACTGGTCAACGTAAACGGAGTGAATGGCAGACAAGCGGTCTTCATCGGGGCGAAGGGCTTTCATGTGCGTGTAGAGTCCTTCGCCCGCGCTGAAGTCGTGCTGTCCCAGGGTTTGACGCTTCCACTTCGCGAGGGAATGAACCACTTCGAACTGGGCGTCTGGCAGTGTTTTCACTTTCACCTGCACCGCTTTTTCGCATCCGGACAAGTTATCCTGCGTCCCATCACCCACGCGGCTGAGAATCGGTGCCTGAACTTCAATCAGACCCAGCTTCTCTTCCAGCTGGCGGGAAAAATGGGATTTAACGAAACTGATCTGGCGTTGTTTTGCGATATAAGCGGTTTTCATTATTTATACTCCTGCGTCCTGTTGGTATTGATTAAGCAACAGAAAAGGCATTCAATTCAATAATCAAACAACAAAAAGCCACCTTCACTTTTGATTCGTTAAAATTTAACGCTAGAATAGAGTGATTCATTAATCTTCATAAGAAAAAGCTATGGAAAATTATCAGATCGATAATCTGGACCGCGGCATCCTGGAGGCGTTAATGGCCAATGCCCGTACCGCCTATGCCGAACTGGCGAAGCAGTTTGGCGTCAGCCCGGGGACGATTCACGTTCGTGTAGAGAAGATGAAACAGGCGGGGATCATTACCGGGGCTCGTATCGATGTCAGCCCAAAACAGCTGGGTTATGACGTCTGCTGCTTTATTGGCATTATTCTTAAAAGCGCAAAAGATTATCCTTCCGCGCTGGCGAAGCTGAACGCGCTCGATGAAGTCACAGAGGCGTACTACACCACCGGCCACTACAGCATCTTTATCAAGGTGATGTGTCGATCCATAGATGCCCTGCAGCAGGTACTTATCAACAAGATCCAAACAATCGATGAAATTCAGTCCACCGAGACGTTGATCTCGCTGCAAAACCCGATCATGCGTACCATTCGCCCCTGATCGGGCAAATCCATACCCACATTTTCCACAGGTAGATCCCAGCCCGTTCACAGCGTACAATGATCCCCTCTTTATCTGAGCGAGCGATCAATGGCGGACATTACCCTTATCAGTGGCAGCACCCTTGGCGGCGCGGAATATGTAGCGGAACATCTGGCTGAGAAGCTGGAGGATGCGGGATTTTCCACACAAACGCTGCACGGGCCTTTGCTTGAAGATCTCCCGACTGATGGGGTCTGGCTGGTGATCACCTCCACGCATGGTGCAGGCGATCTTCCGGATAACCTGCAACCTTTATATGACGAACTGCAGGAACAGCAGCCAGACCTGTCAAACGTGCGTTTTGGCGCAGTGGGTATTGGCAGCCGTGAATATGACACCTTCTGCGGTGCTATAGAGAAAGTGGAAGCCGCTGTCACCGCCTGCGGAGCTAAACAGGTGGGTGAAACGCTTAAGATCAACATCCTCGATCATGATATTCCGGAGGATCCGGCTGAGATCTGGCTGGGTGAATGGAAAAATTTACTCAAAAACGATTAAAGATCGCGCGAACAGATGTGGATAACTCTGGTTAAAAGCTCGTATTAAGCAGTAGTTATCCAAAGAACAACGTTGAAGTCGTTTTTGCCCTGTGTATAAAGTCGCGATCTGATCCCAGCTTATACGGGCCAGGATCACCGATCATTCACAGCAAACGATCCTTTCTAACCCCATGATCTTCTTTATGAGATCGGACTTATCCACAAAGGTCCTCGATCCTAATAAGAGATCACAATAGAACAGATCTCTAAATAAAAAGATCTTCTTTTTAATAGCCCAGGATCCCAATGCTTTCTCGAAAGACTAAAGTTGAGTAGAATCCACGGCCCGGGCTTCAATCCATTTTCATACCGCTTTACGCGAGGCAGACCACCATGTTTTATCAGGATCCTTTTGACGTCATCATCATTGGCGGGGGTCACGCAGGCACTGAGGCCGCAATGGCCGCAGCGCGAATGGGTCAGCAGACCCTGCTTTTGACACACAATATCGACACGCTGGGACAAATGTCCTGTAATCCGGCGATTGGCGGCATTGGGAAAGGACACCTGGTAAAAGAAGTGGATGCACTTGGCGGCCTGATGGCGAAAGCGATCGATCGCGCAGGCATTCAGTTTAGGATACTAAACGCCAGTAAAGGCCCCGCTGTGCGTGCGACCCGCGCTCAGGCAGACCGCGTGCTTTATCGTCAGGCGGTGCGTACCGCCCTGGAGAACCAGCCGAACCTGATGATCTTCCAGCAGGCAGTGGAAGATCTTATCGTGGAGAACGATCGTGTCGTTGGCGCGGTTACCCAGATGGGGCTCAAATTCCGCGCCAAAGCGGTTGTTCTGACCGTCGGGACATTCCTGGACGGTAAGATCCATATCGGTCTGGATAATTACAGCGGTGGACGTGCTGGCGATCCGCCATCTATCCCATTGTCACGCCGTCTGCGTGAACTGCCGCTGCGTGTCAGCCGTCTGAAAACCGGTACTCCACCGCGTATTGATGCGCGCACCATTGATTTCAGCGTGCTGGCACAACAGCACGGTGATAACCCAATGCCGGTCTTCTCGTTCATGGGCAATGCAGCGCAGCATCCGCAGCAGGTACCGTGCTATATCACGCATACCAACGAAAAAACCCATGACGTGATCCGCAATAACCTCGATCGCAGCCCGATGTACGCCGGCGTGATCGAAGGGATCGGCCCACGCTATTGCCCGTCGATCGAAGACAAAGTCATGCGCTTTGCCGATCGTAACCAACACCAGATCTTCCTGGAGCCAGAAGGGCTGACCTCGAACGAAATCTATCCGAACGGCATCTCCACCAGCCTGCCGTTCGATGTGCAGATGCAAATTGTTCGCTCAATGCAGGGGATGGAGAATGCGAAAATCGTTCGCCCTGGCTACGCTATTGAGTACGATTTCTTCGATCCGCGTGACCTGAAGCCAACCCTGGAGAGCAAATTCATCCACGGTCTGTTCTTCGCAGGTCAGATTAACGGCACCACCGGTTACGAAGAAGCTGCTGCACAGGGCCTGCTGGCCGGTCTGAACGCCGCCCGTTTCTCTGCCGAGAAAGAGGGCTGGGCTCCGGCGCGTTCTCAGGCTTATCTGGGCGTGCTGGTCGACGATCTCTGCACGCTGGGCACCAAAGAACCGTACCGTATGTTTACCTCTCGCGCGGAATATCGCCTGATGCTGCGCGAAGATAACGCCGACCTGCGTCTGACCGAAATGGGTCGTGAGCTGGGTCTGGTGGATGACGAACGCTGGGCGCGCTTCAACGAGAAACTGGAGCGCATTGAGCAGGAACGTCAGCGCCTGAAAACGACCTGGGTTAATCCGCAGGCCGAAACCGCTGCGGAAGTGAACGCTCACTTAACTGCGCCGCTCTCGCGCGAAGCCAGCGGTGAAGATCTGCTGCGTCGCCCGGAAGTGACCTATGAGAATCTGGTGAAACTCACCGCCTTTGCCCCGGGTCTTGAAGACGCTGAAGCGGCAGAGCAGGTTGAGATCCAGGTTAAATACGAAGGTTACATCGCGCGTCAGCAGGATGAGATCGAAAAGCAGCAGCGTAACGAAAACACGCTGCTGCCGGAAATGCTGGACTATCGTCAGGTGACGGGGCTGTCCAACGAGGTGATCGCCAAACTGAACGATCACAAACCGGTGTCGATCGGCCAGGCCTCCCGCATCTCGGGCGTTACCCCAGCAGCGATTTCGATTCTGCTGGTGTGGCTGAAAAAGCAGGGCATGCTGCGCCGCAGCGCGTAATATGTGTAATTCGCCCGGTGGCGCTGCGCTTACCGGGCCTACAGCACTCCGTAGGGCGGGTTAGCGAAGCGCCACCCGCCACTTAAGTCTCTCAACAGGTATTCACCGTGCTCAATAAACTCTCTCGTCTGCTGGATCAGGCAGGTATTTCGCTCACCGATCACCAGAAAAATCAGCTGGTGGCCTATGTCGATATGCTGAACAAATGGAATAAAGCGTACAACCTCACCTCCGTACGCGACCCCAACGAGATGCTGATTCGCCATATTCTCGATAGCATTGTGGTTGCGCCGTACCTGAACGGTGAGCGCTTTATCGATGTGGGCACGGGTCCTGGCCTGCCGGGTATTCCCCTGTCAATTGTCCGCCCGGAAAGCCATTTCACGCTGCTGGATAGCCTTGGCAAGCGCGTGCGTTTTTTGCGCCAGGTACAGCATGAGCTGAAGCTTGAGAACATCACGCCTGTGCAAAGCAGGGTAGAGGAGTTTCCGGCAGAGCCACCGTTCGACGGGGTTATCAGCCGTGCGTTTGCTTCGCTTAATGACATGGTGAGCTGGTGTAAGCACTTACCGGCAGAGAATGGCCGTTTTTATGCGCTGAAAGGGCAGTTGCCCGGCGATGAAATTGAACAGCTTCCGGACGGTTTTGCCGTCGAGTCCATTGAGAAATTACAGATTCCTCAGCTCGAAGGCGAACGTCATCTGGTGATAATTAAGCCAAACAATTTTTAAAAATTTAATAAAAAATGTGGAATTTGTGCTGTTCTGTCAGTGTTAAAAAACAGCACAACACAACGGATTTTGCCGGAGAGAATTTAACCGTGTTTTTACTAAGGGTTTTCTAATGGTTAACTTCCTCACCATTGTTCACCCTGAAGATAATCAACCACGAAAATATCAGCCTGCTAAAAGTGGAAAGCAGCAACCAGAATGCAATGTTAAATATTTATTAAGAATGTCAATAAAAGGTTTTTATTGTATACGGGGCTGTTTTGAAAATAGTTGCGACATTTTATCTTTAATTTCAGAAAGATGAAATTAAGCGATTTACGAGTTTGATAAATACAACCTTATCGCAAATGTGTATTTTGTGATCTCGTGCACGCTTTGTAGTCAACGTTTTCGCGCTGTTTGCAGTTTTGCTCGAAGGTCGGGGCTTTCATCAAAAGTTGAAAAATAGCGGCGGGGAAAAATATTTAAACATTTATTCACCTTTTCGCTACTTAATGTTTGAAATCACGGGTGCGCACCGTATAATTTGACCGCTTTTTGATGCTTGACTCTGAGCCTTAAAGGACGTTTTATACGACACGCGGCATACCTCGAAGGGAGCAGGAGTAAAAACGTGATGTCTGTGTCGCTCTTGAGTAGAAACGTTGCTCGTAAGCTTCTGTTCATTCAGTTTCTGGCTGTGATAGCAAGTGGACTGCTGTTTAGCCTCAAAGACCCCTTCTGGGGCATCTCCGCCGTGTGCGGGGGTTTGGCGGTTGTGCTGCCAAACGTGTTGTTTATGATTTTTGCCTGGCGTCATCAGGCGCATACACCTGCCAAAGGCCGCGTGGCCTGGTCCTTCGCCCTCGGCGAAGTGTGTAAGGTGTTGCTGACCTTTGCTCTACTGGTGATGGCGCTGGCGGTTTTGAAAGTGGTATTCATGCCGCTAATAGCTACGTGGGTTTTGGTGCTGGTGGTACAAGTTCTGGCTCCAGCTGTAATCAATAACAAAGGGTAAAAGGCATCATGGCTTCAGAAAATATGACGCCGCAGGATTACATAGGTCACCATCTGAATAACCTTCAGCTGGACCTGCGTACATTCTCGCTGGTGGATCCGCATAACCCCCCGGCCACCTTCTGGACGATCAACATCGACTCCATGTTCTTCTCGGTGGTTTTGGGTCTTCTGTTCCTGGCCATGTTCCGCGGTGTTGCTAAAAAGGCGACCAGCGGTGTTCCAGGGAAATTCCAGACGTTCGTTGAGATGATCATCGGCTTCGTCCATGGCAGCGTGAAAGACATGTACCATGGTAAGAGCAAGCTGATTGCGCCACTGGCACTGACCGTGTTCGTGTGGGTCTTCCTGATGAACCTGATGGACCTTCTGCCTATCGATTTCCTGCCGTGGATTGGCGAGCATGTCTTCGGTCTGCCTGCTCTGCGCGTGGTTCCGTCTGCTGACGTGAACATCACCCTGTCGATGGCGCTGGGCGTGTTTATCCTGATTCTTTTCTACAGCATCAAAATGAAAGGCGTAAGCGGCTTTGTGAAAGAGCTTACCTTGCAGCCGTTCAACCACTGGGCGTTTATTCCGGTCAACCTGATCCTGGAAGGCGTTAGCCTGCTGTCCAAACCTGTTTCACTGGGTCTGCGACTGTTCGGCAACATGTATGCGGGTGAGCTGATTTTCATTCTGATCGCGGGTCTTCTGCCGTGGTGGTCACAGTGGGTTCTGAATGTGCCGTGGGCCATTTTCCACATCCTGATCATTACGCTGCAAGCCTTTATCTTCATGGTTCTGACGATCGTCTATCTGTCGATGGCGTCTGAAGAGCACTGATTTTTTACCAACACTACTACGTTTTAATTGAAACAAACTGGAGACTGTCATGGAAAACCTGAATATGGATCTGCTGTACATGGCTGCCGCTGTGATGATGGGTCTGGCGGCTATCGGTGCTGCGATCGGTATCGGCATCCTCGGGGGCAAATTCCTGGAAGGCGCTGCGCGTCAACCTGATCTGATTCCTCTGCTGCGTACTCAGTTCTTTATCGTTATGGGTCTGGTGGATGCTATCCCAATGATCGCTGTAGGTCTGGGTCTGTACGTGATGTTTGCTGTCGCGTAGTAGTTGTTTTAAAACCCCAAGCCACAGAAATTTAAGAGGTATTGTGCTGTGAACATGAACGCAACAATCCTCGGCCAGGCCATCGCGTTTATTATCTTTGTCTGGTTCTGCATGAAGTATGTATGGCCGCCTTTAATGGCTGCCATCGAAAAACGTCAGAAAGAAATTGCTGACGGTCTGGCTTCTGCAGAACGTGCAAAGAAAGATTTGGACCTTGCACAGGCCAACGCGACAGACCAGCTGAAAAAAGCGAAAGCGGAAGCTCAGGTAATCATCGAACAGGCTAACAAACGCCGTTCTCAGATCCTGGACGAAGCCAAAGCTGAAGCAGAACAGGAACGTACTAAGATCGTGACACAGGCTCAGGCTGAAATTGAAGCTGAGCGTAAACGTGCTCGTGAAGAACTGCGTAAGCAGGTTGCGATTCTGGCTGTTGCTGGCGCCGAGAAGATCATCGAACGTTCCGTGGATGAAGCTGCTAACAGCGACATCGTGGACAAACTTGTCGCTGAACTGTAAGGAGGGAGGGGCTGATGTCTGAATTTGTTACGGTAGCTCGCCCCTACGCCAAAGCAGCTTTTGACTTTGCTGTCGAACACCAAAATGTCGATCGCTGGCAGAATATGCTGGCGTTTGCCGCTGAGGTGACGAAAAACGAACAAATGGCCGAGTTGCTTTCTGGTGCATTAGCACCTGAAACCCTCGCCGCGTCGTTCATCGCCGTGTGCGGAGAGCAACTGGATGCCAACGGCCAGAACCTGATTAAGGTAATGGCAGAAAATGGTCGTCTCCGTGTGCTCCCGGATGTTCTCGAGCAGTTTGAGCACTTACGTGCCCTTAGTGAAGCTACTGCTGAAGTTGAAGTAACTTCTGCGACTGAACTGAGTCATGAACAGCTTGCGAAAATTACCGCCGCGATGGAAAAACGTCTGTCACGCAAAGTTAAGCTGAATTGCAAAATCGATAAGTCTGTAATGGCAGGCGTAATCATCCGCTCGGGTGATATGGTCATTGATGGCAGCGTACGCGGCCGTCTTGAGCGCCTTGCAGACGTCTTGCAGTCTTAAGGGGACTGGAGCATGCAACTGAATTCCACCGAAATCAGCGAACTGATCAAGCAGCGCATTGCTCAGTTCAATGTTGTGAGCGAAGCTCATAACGAAGGTACTATTGTTTCTGTAAGTGACGGTGTTATCCGCATCCACGGCCTGGCCGATTGTATGCAGGGTGAGATGATTTCCCTGCCGGGTAACCGTTACGCTATCGCACTGAACCTGGAGCGCGACTCCGTAGGTGCAGTTGTGATGGGTCCATACGCTGACCTCGCCGAAGGCATGAAGGTTAAGTGTACTGGCCGTATTCTGGAAGTTCCGGTTGGCCGTGGCCTGCTGGGTCGTGTTGTTAACACCCTGGGTGCACCAATCGACGGTAAAGGTCCGGTTGAGCACGATGGCTTCTCTCCAATCGAAGTTATCGCACCGGGCGTTATCGACCGTCAGTCCGTAGATCAGCCTGTTCAGACGGGTTATAAGTCCGTTGATGCCATGATCCCAATCGGTCGTGGTCAGCGTGAACTGATCATCGGTGACCGTCAGACCGGTAAAACCGCGATGGCTATCGATGCCATCATCAACCAGCGTGACTCCGGCATCAAATGTGTGTACGTGGCTATCGGCCAGAAAGCGTCCACCATTTCTAACGTGGTTCGTAAACTGGAAGAGCACGGCGCGCTGTCTAACACCATCGTTGTTGTGGCTACCGCTTCTGAATCTGCTGCACTGCAATACCTGGCGCCATACGCCGGTTGTGCAATGGGTGAATACTTCCGTGACCGCGGTGAAGATGCACTGATCGTATACGATGACCTGTCTAAACAGGCTGTTGCTTATCGTCAGGTTTCCCTGCTGCTCCGTCGTCCACCAGGACGTGAAGCGTTCCCTGGCGACGTATTCTACCTCCACTCTCGTCTGCTGGAGCGTGCTTCCCGCGTTAACGCGGAATACGTCGAGAACTTCACCAAAGGTGAAGTGAAGGGTAAAACGGGCTCTCTGACCGCGCTGCCGATCATTGAAACCCAGGCGGGTGACGTTTCTGCGTTCGTTCCGACCAACGTAATCTCCATTACCGATGGTCAGATCTTCCTGGAAACCAACCTGTTTAACTCCGGTATTCGTCCGGCGGTTAACCCGGGTATCTCCGTATCCCGTGTAGGTGGTGCTGCTCAGACCAAGATCATCAAGAAACTGTCCGGTGGTATCCGTACCGCGCTGGCACAGTATCGTGAACTGGCTGCGTTCTCTCAGTTCGCATCCGATCTGGACGAAGCAACCCGTAAACAGCTGAGCCACGGTCAGAAAGTGACCGAGCTGCTGAAGCAGAAACAGTACGCACCAATGTCTGTTGCTCAGCAGGGCCTGGTACTGTTCGCGGCTGAACGCGGTTACCTCGAAGATGTGGAACTGGCGAAAATCGGTAGCTTCGAAGCCGCTCTGCTGGCTTACGTCGACCGTGATCACGCTCCGCTGATGCAAGAGATCAACCAGACCGGTGGCTATAACGACGAAATCGAAGGCAAGCTGAAAGCTATCCTCGATTCCTTCAAAGCAACCCAATCCTGGTAATCGTCCGGCGGCTTGTCTCAGGACAAGCCGCCTGGCATTGAGGAGAAGCTCATGGCCGGCGCAAAAGAGATACGTAGTAAGATCGCAAGCGTCCAGAACACGCAAAAGATCACTAAAGCGATGGAGATGGTCGCCGCTTCCAAAATGCGTAAATCGCAGGATCGCATGGCGGCCAGCCGTCCTTATGCAGAAACCATGCGCAAAGTGATTGGTCACCTTGCAAACGGTAATCTGGAATATAAGCACCCTTACCTGGAAGAACGCGACGTTAAGCGCGTGGGCTACCTGGTGGTGTCGACCGACCGTGGTCTGTGTGGCGGCTTGAACATTAACCTGTTCAAAAAACTGCTGGCGGATATGAAAGGCTGGTCCGATAAAGGCGTTCAGTGCGACCTCGCATTGATCGGCTCTAAAGGCGTCTCTTTCTTTAACTCCGTTGGTGGCAACATTGTCGCTCAGGTGACCGGTATGGGTGATAACCCGTCCCTGTCCGAACTGATCGGCCCGGTTAAAGTGATGTTGCAGGCCTATGATGAAGGCCGTCTGGACAGACTGTACGTTGTCAGCAACAAATTTATTAACACCATGTCTCAGGTGCCAACGCTCACTCAGATGCTGCCTTTACCGGCTTCAGAAGATGACGAGCTGAAACAGAAAGCCTGGGATTACCTGTATGAACCCGATCCGAAACCGCTGCTGGATACCCTGCTGCGTCGTTACGTTGAATCTCAGGTTTATCAGGGCGTTGTAGAAAACCTGGCCAGCGAGCAGGCCGCACGAATGGTGGCGATGAAAGCCGCGACCGATAATGGCGGCAGCCTGATTAAAGAGCTGCAGTTGGTTTACAACAAAGCTCGTCAGGCCAGCATTACTCAGGAACTCACCGAGATCGTCTCGGGGGCCGCCGCGGTTTAACCAGGTTTACGAATTACGTAGAGGATTCAAGATGGCTACTGGAAAGATTGTCCAGGTAATCGGCGCCGTGGTGGACGTCGAGTTCCCTCAGGACGCCGTACCACGCGTGTACGACGCGCTTGAGGTACAGAATGGTAACGAGAGCCTGGTGCTGGAAGTTCAGCAGCAGCTCGGCGGCGGTATCGTGCGTACCATCGCGATGGGTTCTTCCGACGGTCTGCGTCGTGGTCTGGAAGTTAAAGACCTTGAGCACCCGATCGAAGTCCCGGTAGGTAAAGCAACACTGGGTCGTATCATGAACGTATTGGGTCAGCCAATCGACATGAAAGGCGACATCGGTGAAGAAGAGCGTTGGGCTATCCACCGCGCGGCACCTTCCTACGAAGAGCTGTCCAGCTCTCAGGAACTGCTGGAAACCGGTATCAAAGTTATCGACCTGATGTGTCCGTTTGCGAAGGGCGGTAAAGTTGGTCTGTTCGGTGGTGCGGGTGTAGGTAAAACCGTAAACATGATGGAGCTGATCCGTAACATCGCGATCGAGCACTCCGGTTACTCCGTATTTGCGGGCGTAGGTGAACGTACTCGTGAGGGTAACGACTTCTACCACGAAATGACCGACTCCAACGTTCTGGACAAAGTATCCCTGGTTTACGGCCAGATGAACGAGCCACCAGGAAACCGTCTGCGCGTTGCGCTGACTGGTCTGACGATGGCTGAGAAGTTCCGTGACGAAGGCCGTGACGTTCTGCTGTTCGTTGATAACATCTACCGTTACACCCTGGCCGGTACTGAAGTATCTGCACTGCTGGGTCGTATGCCTTCAGCGGTAGGTTATCAGCCTACGCTGGCGGAAGAGATGGGTGTTCTTCAGGAACGTATCACCTCTACCAAAACCGGTTCTATCACCTCCGTTCAGGCGGTATACGTACCTGCGGATGACTTGACTGACCCATCACCAGCAACCACCTTTGCGCACTTAGATGCAACCGTGGTACTGAGCCGTCAGATCGCGTCTCTGGGTATCTACCCGGCCGTTGACCCGCTGGACTCCACCAGCCGTCAGCTGGATCCACTGGTTGTTGGTCAGGAACACTACGACACCGCGCGTGGCGTACAGTCCCTGCTGCAGCGTTACCAGGAACTGAAAGACATCATCGCCATCCTGGGTATGGATGAACTGTCTGAAGAAGACAAACTGGTGGTAGCACGTGCGCGTAAGATCCAGCGCTTCCTGTCCCAGCCGTTCTTCGTTGCGGAAGTATTCACCGGTTCTCCAGGTAAATACGTTTCCCTGAAAGACACCATCCGTGGCTTTAAAGGCATCATGGAAGGCGAATACGATCACCTGCCAGAGCAGGCGTTCTACATGGTTGGTTCCATCGAAGAAGCTGTGGAAAAAGCCAAAAAACTTTAACGCCTTAATCGGAGGGTGATATGGCAATGACTTACCACCTGGACGTCGTCAGCGCAGAGCAACAAATGTTCTCTGGTCTGGTCGAGAAAATCCAGGTAACGGGTAGTGAAGGTGAACTGGGTATCTTCCCGGGTCACGCACCGCTGCTCACCGCCATTAAGCCTGGTATGATCCGCATCGTTAAACAGTTCGGTCACGAAGAGTTTATCTATCTGTCCGGCGGCATTCTTGAAGTGCAGCCTGGCAGTGTGACCGTTCTGGCCGATACCGCTATTCGTGGCCAGGATCTCGACGAAGCGCGAGCCCTGGAATCGAAGCGTAAGGCTGAAGAGCACATTAGCAGCTCTCATGGTGACGTGGATTACGCTCAGGCGTCTGCGGAGCTGGCCAAAGCGATCGCCAAACTGCGCGTTATCGAGTTGACCAAAAAAGCGATGTAACACCGGCTTGAAAAGCACAAAAGCCAGTCTGGATACCAGGCTGGCTTTTTTTTCGTCCTTAATTCATGACGAAAAAGATGTAGAATTTTAAGCACCAAACGTTTTTACTTCTCACTCAAACTACCGTCAGGATGCGTATGTCAAACAGTGCGATGAGCGTGGTGATCCTTGCCGCAGGCAAAGGTACCCGCATGTATTCCGATCTGCCTAAAGTGCTTCATACACTGGCAGGAAAGCCAATGGTGCAGCATGTTATTGATGCAGCAAATGAATTGGGCGCTCGCCAGGTTCACTTGGTCTATGGCCACGGCGGCGATCTGCTTAAAAAAACGCTGAGCGATGACAAGCTCAACTGGGTGCTTCAGGCTGAACAGCTGGGAACCGGCCACGCAATGCAGCAGGCAGCACCGTTCTTTGCCGATGACGAAGACATTCTGATGCTCTACGGCGATGTTCCGCTGATCTCCATCGACACATTGACTCGCCTGCGTGAAGCCAAACCGCAGGGCGGTATCGGTTTATTAACCGTCGTGCTGGACGATCCGACCGGCTACGGCCGCATCACCCGTGAAAACGGCAACGTCACGGGTATCGTTGAACATAAAGACGCCAGCGAAGCACAGCGCCAGATTCAGGAGATCAACACCGGTATCCTGATGGCTAACGGCGCGGACATGAAGCGCTGGCTGTCTAAGCTCAACAACAACAACGCGCAGGGTGAATACTACATCACCGACATCATTGCGATGGCGTACCAGGAAGGGCGTGAGATTGCGGCGGTTCACCCGGCGCGTATCAGCGAAACCGAAGGGGTGAATAACCGCCTTCAGCTTTCCCGTCTGGAGCGTGTTTATCAGTCCGAACAGGCCGAAAAACTGCTGCTGGCCGGCGTGATGCTGCGCGATCCGGCGCGTTTCGATCTGCGTGGAACGTTAACGCACGGGCGCGACGTTGAAATTGATACTAACGTTATCCTGGAAGGTAACGTCACGCTGGGTAACCGCGTCAAAATTGGTGCGGGCTGTGTGATTAAAAACAGCATCATCGGTGATGATTGCGAAATTAGCCCATACAGCGTGGTGGAAGATGCCCGTCTTGACGCAGCGTGCACTATTGGGCCGTTCGCGCGTCTGCGCCCGGGGGCTGAGCTGCTGGAAGGCTCACATGTTGGAAACTTCGTTGAGATGAAAAAAGCGCGTCTGGGTAAAGGCTCTAAAGCCGGTCATTTGACCTATCTGGGCGATGCGGAAATTGGCGACAACGTGAATATTGGCGCAGGAACGATTACCTGCAACTATGACGGCGCGAATAAGTTTAAAACCATCATCGGTGATGATGTGTTTGTCGGTTCCGACACTCAGCTGGTGGCGCCTGTTACCGTGGGTAACGGCGTAACGATTGCCGCCGGGACAACCGTTACGCGCGATATCGCCGATAACGAACTGGTATTAAGCCGTGTGCCGCAGGTGCACAAGCAGGGCTGGAAACGCCCGGTGAAGAAGAAGTAACGGATTTACCCCTCACCCTAACCCTCTCCCCAAAGGGAGAGGGGATCGTTCGGTGCGGTGTTTTTCTCCCTCGCCCCTTTGGGGAGAGGGCCGGGGTGAGGGGATAACATAATCCTCCCCCCACAAGCAATACCCATAACAATAACCCCACTCTCTACAAGGCTCGGGGCGCCCGGAAAGGGCAAATACAGGTCAGCGACAACGCATGGCATAACGCCATAATCAGGAAATCTAACTATGTGTGGAATTGTTGGCGCAGTTGCGCAGCGTGATATTGCTGAAATCCTTCTCGAAGGTTTACGTCGTCTGGAATACCGTGGCTACGACTCTGCCGGTCTGGCAGTGGTGGATGCAGAAGGTCATATGACCCGTCTGCGTCGCCTCGGTAAAGTGCAGATGCTGGCCCAGGCCGCGGAAGAACATCCGCTGCACGGTGGCACCGGTATTGCGCATACCCGCTGGGCGACACACGGCGAACCGTCTGAAGGCAACGCGCACCCGCATGTGTCTGAACACATCGTGGTCGTGCATAACGGCATTATCGAAAACCACGAACCGCTGCGCGAAGAACTGAAAGCGCGCGGCTATACCTTCGTTTCTGAAACCGATACCGAAGTGATTGCGCACCTGGTGCACTGGGAGCTGGCACAGGGCGGCACGCTACGTGACGCGGTGCTGCGCGCAATCCCACAGCTGCGCGGTGCGTACGGTACGGTGATCATGGACTCCCGCGATCCGTCCACCCTGCTGGCGGCGCGTTCCGGTAGTCCAATGGTTATCGGTATGGGCATGGGCGAAAACTTTATCGCTTCTGACCAACTGGCGCTCCTGCCGGTCACCCGCCGCTTTATCTTCCTGGAAGAGGGTGATATCGCAGAAGTGACTCGCCGCAGCGTGACGGTATTCGATACCAAAGGCGAGCAGGTGAAGCGCCCTGAAATTGAATCCAATCTGCAGTACGACGCGGGCGACAAAGGCGCTTACCGTCACTACATGCAGAAAGAGATTTACGAGCAGCCAAACGCCATCAAAAACACCCTGACCGGTCGTATCAGCCACGGCGAAGTGGACCTGAGCGAACTGGGTGCCAACGCAAACGAGCTGCTCAGCAAGGTTGAGCACATTCAGATTGTGGCCTGCGGTACCTCCTACAACTCCGGGATGGTCTCTCGCTACTGGTTTGAGTCGCTGGCTGGCGTGCCGTGCGATGTGGAAATCGCCTCTGAATTCCGCTATCGCAAATCCGCCGTGCGCCGTAACAGCCTGATGATCACCCTTTCTCAGTCTGGCGAAACGGCAGATACCCTGGCGGCGCTGCGTCTCTCTAAAGAGCTGGGTTACCTGGGATCGCTGGCTATCTGTAACGTGCCGGGCTCATCGCTGGTGCGTGAATCCGATCTGGCTCTGATGACCAAAGCGGGCACTGAAATCGGCGTGGCCTCCACCAAAGCGTTTACCACGCAGCTGACGGTTCTGCTGATGCTGGTGGCGAAACTGGCGCGTCTGAAAGGGCTGGATGCTTCTGTTGAGCATGACATTGTTCATGGTCTGCAGGCGCTGCCAAGCCGTATTGAGCAGATGTTGTCTCAGGATAAGCGCATTGAAGCCCTGGCTGAAGATTTCTCTGACAAGCACCACGCCCTGTTCCTCGGCCGTGGCGACCAGTACCCCATTGCGCTGGAAGGCGCGCTGAAGCTGAAAGAGATCTCCTACATTCACGCTGAAGCCTACGCGGCAGGCGAGCTAAAACACGGCCCGCTGGCGCTGATTGACGCGGATATGCCGGTTATCGTTGTGGCACCTAACAACGAACTGCTGGAAAAACTGAAGTCCAACATTGAAGAAGTTCGCGCCCGCGGTGGTGTGCTGTACGTCTTCGCTGATAAGGACGCCGGTTTTGCCAGCAGCGACAACATGCATATCATCGAGATGCCGCATGTAGAAGAGGTTATTGCCCCTATCTTCTACACCGTGCCGCTGCAGTTACTGGCTTACCACGTTGCGCTGATCAAAGGCACCGACGTTGACCAGCCGCGTAACCTGGCGAAATCGGTCACCGTAGAATAATCCCTCCAGGCTCCACCTTCGGGTGGAGCTTTTTTACCCTGCCTGGTTTGTTTTTAATCAACGCATTCGCGTTTTTATTTATGACAATCTGTCATCTTCAGCTACTTTTTTCAGTGTCACATAAAGAAAATATTTCTGAAAAGTTGTTGTCATGATAGTGGCTAACATGATGATAAATAAGAAATCTTTCTCTGGTTTTTAAGCTAAATTTCCATTGTCATAAAACTGTCATAATTCGTACATTTATCTGTCACCTGTTTGTCCTATTTTGCTCATCGTAGCCACTTAAACAATGATTTACGAAATCCTTGCAGGAGACATTATGAAAGTTATGCGTACCACTGTCGCAACTGTTGTCGCCGCGACCTTATCTCTGAGCGCTTTCTCTGTATTCGCAGAAGCAAGCCTGACTGGCGCTGGTGCAACCTTCCCTGCGCCGGTGTATGCCAAATGGGCGGATACCTACCAGAAAGAAACCGGTAACAAGGTTAACTATCAGGGTATCGGCTCCTCCGGTGGCGTGAAACAAATTACCGCAAACACCGTTGATTTCGGCGCATCCGACGCTCCGCTGTCTGATGACAAACTGGCTCAGGAAGGCCTGTTCCAGTTCCCGACCGTAATCGGTGGTGTGGTTCTGGCGATCAACCTGCCGGGCGTGAAGTCGGGTGAGCTGGTGCTGGACGGCAAAACCCTGGGTGATATCTACCTGGGCAAAATCAAAAAATGGGATGACGAAGCCATCGCTAAGCTCAACCCTGGCCTGAAGCTGCCTTCTCAGAACATCGCCGTGGTTCGCCGCGCGGATGGTTCTGGTACCTCTTTCGTCTTCACCAGCTACCTGGCGAAGGTGAACGAAGAGTGGAAATCTAAAGTCGGTTCCGGCTCTACCGTTAACTGGCCAACCGGTCTGGGCGGTAAAGGGAACGACGGTATCGCCGCGTTCGTACAGCGTCTGCCAGGTTCTATCGGTTACGTAGAATATGCATACGCCAAGCAGAACAACCTGTCCTACACCAAACTGGTTTCTGCTGATGGCAAACCTGTCAGCCCGACTGAAGAGAACTTTGCCAACGCTGCAAAAGGCGCTGACTGGAGCAAATCCTTCGCTCAGGACCTGACTAACCAGAAAGGTGAAGACGCGTGGCCAATCACCTCTACCACCTTCATTCTGGTTCACAAAGAGCAGAAGAAACCTGAGCAGGGTGCAGAAGTGCTGAAGTTCTTCGACTGGGCATACAAAAACGGCGGCAAACAGGCTAATGACCTGGATTACGCCAGCCTGCCAGACAGCGTGGTTGAGCAGATTCGTGCTGCATGGAAAACCAACGTGAAAGACAGCAGCGGTAAAGCGCTGTACTAACAGGATATATTTAACGAAGATGGCGGGTGGCGCTACGCTTACCCGCCCTACGGTTAACGCTGTAGGCCCGGTAAGCGTCAGCGCCACCGGGCATATTCGTAAAACGTCTCAAACAGAAGAGTAATTTATGGCTGCAACCAAGCCTGCATTTAACCCTCCGGGTAAAAAAGGTGACATGATTTTCAGCGCGCTGGTAAAACTGGCTGCGCTGATTGTGCTATTGCTGCTGGGCGGCATTATCGTGTCTCTGATTTTCTCCTCCTGGCCGAGCATTCAGAAATTCGGTTTCTCCTTCCTGTGGACCAAAGAGTGGGACGCGCCGAATGATATCTACGGTGCGCTGGTGCCGATTTACGGCACGCTGGTCACCTCGTTCATCGCCCTGCTGATTGCAGTTCCGGTAAGCTTTGGTATCGCCCTGTTCCTGACGGAACTGGCACCGGGCTGGCTGCGACGCCCGCTGGGTATCGCCATTGAACTGCTGGCGGCCATTCCAAGTATCGTGTACGGCATGTGGGGTCTGTTTATCTTTGCGCCACTGTTTGCCACGTATTTCCAGGAGCCGGTGGGTAATGTTCTTTCCGCTATTCCGTTTGTGGGGGCGCTGTTCTCCGGCCCGGCATTCGGTATCGGTATTCTGGCGGCTGGTGTGATCCTCGCCATCATGATTATTCCGTACATTGCGGCAGTTATGCGCGATGTGTTCGAACAAACCCCGGTGATGATGAAAGAGTCGGCTTACGGCATTGGCTGCACCACCTGGGAAGTGATCTGGCGTATCGTTCTTCCGTTCACCAAAAATGGGGTGATTGGGGGTGTGATGCTGGGCTTAGGGCGTGCGTTGGGTGAGACCATGGCGGTGACCTTTATCATCGGTAACACCTACCAGCTCGACAGTGCTTCGCTCTATATGCCGGGCAACAGTATTACCTCCGCACTGGCAAACGAGTTCGCCGAAGCGGAATCCGGGCTGCACGTGGCGGCGCTGATGGAGCTGGGTCTGATCCTGTTCGTGATTACCTTCATCGTACTGGCGATCTCCAAGCTGATGATCCTGCGTCTCGCGAAAAATGAGGGGGCACGCTAATGGCAACTCTCGAAATGCAAAGCCCTGCTCAGCTTGCGGAATCCCGCCGCAAAATGCAGGCGAAGCGTCGTTTTAAAAACCGTATCGCGCTGACGCTCTCGATGGCGACGATGGCATTCGGTCTGTTCTGGCTGATCTGGATCCTCTTCTCTACCGTGGTTCGCGGTATCGACGGCATGTCTCTGGCGCTGTTCACCGAAATGACGCCTCCGCCGAACACGGCGGGTGGTGGACTGGCGAACGCCCTGGCAGGCAGCGGATTGCTGATCCTGTGGGCGACGGTATTCGGTACGCCGCTTGGCATCATGGCGGGTATCTATCTGGCGGAATATGGCCGTAAATCCTGGCTCGCAGAAGTGATTCGTTTCATTAACGACATTCTGCTCTCTGCGCCGTCTATTGTGGTGGGTCTGTTTGTTTACACCATTGTTGTGGCACAAATGGAACACTTCTCCGGCTGGGCGGGTGTGATTGCGCTGGCGCTGCTGCAGGTGCCTATCGTCATTCGTACCACCGAGAACATGCTCAAACTGGTGCCGGACAGTCTGCGTGAAGCGGCGTATGCGCTGGGTACACCAAAGTGGAAAATGATCTCCGCGATTACGCTTAAAGCCTCTGTCTCCGGGATCATGACCGGTATTCTGCTGGCCATTGCCCGTATCGCGGGTGAAACGGCACCGCTGCTGTTTACCGCCCTCTCCAACCAGTTCTGGAGCACGGACATGATGCAGCCGATCGCCAACCTGCCGGTGACGATCTTTAAATTTGCGATGAGCCCATTCGCGGAATGGCAGCAGCTGGCCTGGGCCGGGGTGCTGATCATCACCCTTTGCGTATTGTTGCTGAACATTCTGGCGCGCGTCATTTTCGCGAAGAAGAAACACGGTTAAATTTTTACGGCGCGGCAGCTCGCGGCGCCGAATGAGGAAATGAGTCAATGAGTATGGTTGATACTGCCCCGGGTAAGATTCAGGTTCGTGATTTGAACTTCTACTACGGCAAATTCCATGCCCTGAAGAATATCAACCTGGATATCGCGAAGAACCAGGTAACGGCATTCATCGGTCCGTCCGGCTGTGGTAAATCCACGCTGCTGCGCACCTTTAACAAAATGTACTCGCTCTATCCAGAGCAGCGTGCCGAAGGCGAAATCATCCTGGACGGTGAAAACATTCTGACCCAGGCTCAGGACATCGCCCTGCTGCGCGCGAAAGTGGGCATGGTTTTCCAGAAACCGACGCCGTTCCCGATGTCGATATACGACAACATCGCGTTTGGCGTACGCCTGTTTGAAAAGCTCTCCCGTGCCGATATGGACGAGCGCGTGCAGTGGGCGTTGACCAAGGCCGCATTATGGAACGAAACCAAAGATAAGTTGCACCAGAGCGGTTACTCTCTCTCCGGCGGGCAGCAGCAGCGTCTGTGCATTGCGCGTGGAATCGCGATCCGCCCGGAAGTGCTGCTGCTGGATGAGCCGTGTTCAGCGCTGGACCCGATCTCCACCGGTCGTATCGAAGAGCTGATCACCGAGCTGAAGCAGGATTACACCGTGGTTATCGTGACCCACAACATGCAGCAGGCTGCGCGTTGCTCCGACCACACGGCATTTATGTACCTGGGCGAGTTGATTGAGTTCAGTAACACGGACGATCTGTTCACCAAGCCCGCTAAAAAGCAAACAGAAGACTATATCACCGGTCGTTACGGTTGATTCAGGAGCGCGCTATGGACAATCTCAATCTTAATAAACACATTTCCGGCCAGTTCAATGCAGAGCTGGAAAGTATTCGCACTCAGGTCATGACCATGGGTGGCATGGTCGAGCAACAGCTTTCTGATGCGATCACGGCGATGCATAACCAGGACAGCGAACTGGCGAAGCGCGTTATCGAAGGCGATAAAAACGTCAACATGATGGAAGTGGCGATTGACGAAGCGTGTGTGCGCATCATTGCCAAGCGTCAGCCGACGGCGAGCGACCTGCGTCTGGTGATGGCCATCATCAAAACCATCGCCGAGCTGGAACGTATCGGTGACGTTGCGGATAAAATCTGCCGCACCGCGCTGGAGAAATTCTCTCAGCAGCACCAGCCGTTGCTGGTGAGCCTGGAGTCGCTGGGCCGCCACACGGTGCAGATGCTGCACGACGTGCTGGATGCCTTTGCGCGTATGGATCTGGATGAAGCGGTACGTATCTACCGTGAAGACAAGAAAGTCGACCAGGAGTATGAAGGCATCGTGCGCCAGCTGATGACCTACATGATGGAAGATTCACGTACGATCCCAAGCGTACTGACCGCCCTGTTCTGCGCGCGCTCTATCGAGCGTATCGGCGACCGCTGCCAGAACATTTGCGAATACATTTTCTACTTCGTGAAAGGTCAGGACTTCCGTCACGTGGGCGGCGACGAGCTGGACAAGCTGCTGGCGGGTAAAGATCCGAAAGAGTAATCAGTGGTTAAAATGCCCGGTGGCGCTGCGCTTACCGGGCCTACAAAAACCTATCGTGTAATATTCCACCCGCGCGCCTTCCACAATTCCGGCAACTGCGCCAGATCGGTAAAGGTCGTCACTTTTGGATGATCGATCGGCTTGTTGTGCGGGTCGGCACAGAAATAAAACACTTCCATTCCTGCATCAATGCCCGACTGCGCGCCCGCGGACGAGTCATCCACCAGAATACAGTTCTCTACGTTGACGTTCATCGCGTTTGCCGCATGGAACATCAGCGCAGGATCTGGCTTCCAGCGTTGAATATCGTAGCCGCTGAACAATTTTTCCGGGAAGTGGTGCAGCATCTCAAGCTTACCCAGCGAGTGCTGCATTTTGCTGACCGGTCCGTTAGACACCACGCAGATCGGTACCGTCATGGCATCCAGCAGCGCGTTTGCGCCAGCAATGACCTCCAGCTCAGAATCGAACAGGCGTGCGACCTCGGCGCGGTACACCGGTTCCAGATCCGTTTTCGCCAGATCCACACCGTGTTCGGCGTTAATGATGTCGATGATCTCGTACAGTTTCACGCCCTTAAAGCGTTTGAACACCTCGTCGAGATCGAGCGTAATACCAAATTCCTGGAACATGGCGACATACGCGCGGGAACAAATGACCTCACTGTCGACCAGCGTACCGTCGCAGTCGAAAAATACCGCTTCAATTCCGGACATGCCTTTCCCTTTTTACAAGTTTAACGTTTACGTACTGCAGTTCAACGAGACGCAATCGTTGCCGTATAAGCAAAATCAATGAAAAAAGTATCTCGTAACCGCCACTATTGTCGCATTTTGGTATAGGATAGCGACGAATTTTCCCTCCTTGTTCGGAAATTGATGATGAGTCAACAACACACAACCCAGACATCGGGTCAGGGTCTGCTTGAGCGCGTGTTTAAACTGCGCGAGCACGGCACAACGGCACGCACCGAAGTGATCGCCGGTTTTACCACCTTCCTGACGATGGTCTATATCGTTTTTGTTAACCCACAAATTCTGGGCGTTGCTGGCATGGATACCAGCGCCGTCTTCGTGACTACTTGCCTGATCGCTGCACTTGGCAGCATTCTGATGGGCGTGTTTGCTAACCTGCCGGTCGCACTGGCCCCGGCGATGGGTCTTAACGCATTCTTTGCGTTCGTGGTGGTTCAGGCGATGGGGCTGCCGTGGCAAGTCGGCATGGGCGCTATCTTCTGGGGCGCGGTTGGTCTGCTGCTGCTGACTATTTTCCGCGTGCGTTACTGGATGATTGCTAACATTCCTGTCAGCCTGCGCGTGGGTATCACCAGCGGTATCGGTCTGTTC
This sequence comes from Enterobacter cloacae complex sp. 309I3, assembly GCF_050031595.1. NCBI lineage: Bacteria > Pseudomonadati > Pseudomonadota > Gammaproteobacteria > Enterobacterales > Enterobacteriaceae > Enterobacter > Enterobacter cloacae complex sp. 309I3. The sequence continues at coordinate 4,939,969 of NZ_JBLGWI010000001.1, forward strand.
ATCGGTATGATGGGGCTGAAAAATGCCGGTGTTATCGTCGCTAACCCGGAGACGTTGGTCAGCATCGGTCACCTGACCTCCCATAACGTGCTGCTGGGCGTGCTGGGCTTCTTTATCATCGCGATTCTCGCTTCCCGCAATATTCATGCGGCGGTGCTGGTATCCATCGTAGTGACCACCCTGCTGGGCTGGATGCTGGGTGACGTTCACTATAACGGCATTGTCTCCGCACCACCGAGCGTCTCTACCGTTATTGGCCATGTTGATCTGGCGGGTTCCCTGAATCTGGGTCTGGCGGGGGTGATTTTCTCCTTTATGCTGGTGAACCTGTTTGACTCCTCCGGCACGCTAATTGGCGTGACCGACAAAGCGGGCCTGGCGGATGAGAAAGGTAAATTCCCGCGCATGAAGCAGGCGCTGTTTGTGGACAGCATCTCCTCTGTCAGCGGTGCTTTTATCGGGACCTCTTCTGTTACCGCTTACATTGAGTCCTCTTCCGGTGTCTCCGTAGGGGGCCGTACCGGTCTGACCGCGGTAGTGGTGGGTATTCTGTTCCTGCTGGTGATCTTCCTTTCTCCACTGGCTGGCATGGTTCCACCGTATGCGGCTGCCGGTGCGCTGATTTACGTGGGGGTACTGATGACCTCCAGCCTGTCGCGCGTGAAGTGGGATGATTTAACCGAAGCGGTACCGGCGTTTATTACCGCGGTAATGATGCCGTTCAGTTTCTCTATTACTGAAGGTATCGCGCTGGGCTTTATCTCTTACTGCGTGATGAAGATTGGCACTGGTCGTTTCCGCGACCTCAGCCCGTGCGTCATCATTGTGGCGCTGCTGTTTGTGCTGAAGATTGTGTTTATCGACGCGAAATAAACATGTTTGCACCCTCTCCCGTGGGAGAGGGCTGGGGTGAGGGCATCAGCCCGCACCTCACTTAAGCCTTCACCCTCTTGATATAATCCCCAAACGCCGTCAGTTGGCCAGAGAGATGGTCACGCGTGCTCTGATCCACCACTTCACCCGTCTGCGGGTCGACTTTATTCTGAATCACACCACCCATAAATTCCGGCTTGTTCATGACCATTGCATCCAGGAATACCAGGATCTGGCGCAGGTGATACTGGCAGCGCGCACCGCCAATGGCACCCATTGAACTGGTCTGAATCAGCACCGGCTTACCGGAAAGCGGCTGCTCCGGCAGGCGGGATAGCCAGTCAATTGCGTTTTTCAGACCACCCGGAACCGAGTAGTTATACTCTGGCGTCACAATCACGACCCCGTCAGCCTGGCGAATCTGCTCGGCCAGCGCTTCGACGCTCTGCGGAAAGCCTTCTTCCTGCTGCACGTCCGCATCGTAAAGGGGAATGTCACCAATGGACGGCAGGGCGCTAATCTCCATACCCGCCGGAGCCAACTGTGGCAGCGTACGGGCAACCATCCCGTTAAATGAACCTTTGCGCAGGCTTCCCAGTAATGTAACGACTTTCAACGTTTCAGACATGATTACTCCTGTTTCATCATGATGACCCTGAACGGATCAGCTAAGGGTATATGCTTTTTCTGCCGGTAAACTGGTTAATCTCATCAGGCGCGCGGCGGGCTCGTTGGCACGTTCGGGCACATCCGGAAGGCTACTCCATCCCTGTTTACTGTCAAATTCCCAGATTTTCAGCCGTTCAATGGCAGGTGTCACTGCTACAGACCAGATCAGTACGTCCTCAACATCGCTGAGCGCTTCTACCAGCGCGGCTTGCGTGGAGCGCAGGCGTCCGGAGCCCGGCAGGAGTTGCAGCTGACTGGCATCGTCTGACGCGCAACCACAGAGCTTACGAATGCTCTGACGCAAGGTGATAAGCTGAGCCCGGGCTTCAGTGGGATCGTTCTGGTTGCGCACCCATAGCTGTTCATTGCTGGAGAGCGGGTAATCATCATGCGGGCTGGCGCCGTGAAAACCGCGTGTCGCGCGCTGAAGCTCCATATCCAGCCCGCAATCGCCTTCGGTGGTGAGTGCCACGCCAATAATATTGCCCGTATAGGCAATGGAGAAACGCGGCAGCTCCGGGTCGGCAAAGACCGGACGACCTTCAGGTTGGATGATGATGTCCGGCAGCTCACTGGTGCCGTACAGCATAAACAGCAGTTCAGCAAGAAGCGCCCGGGACGCCAAAAAACGCGACCGACGGTGCTCAGGAAGTTTGAGCGCTTCACTGTGACACGCTGAAGAAATTCTGGCCGATACGAGACGACCTTCTGTCAGTATCCCTCTTGCAAAGTGCGTAGCCATTTTTCGCTCCTTGATAATGGTCGTAGTCGGTTAAACGGTTACATCATTATCGCTTAACTCAACTCCTGTTTTAATCAGTAAATGATAGTAAGAAAAGGCTGAGGACCGAACTTTACATTTTCTTAGGCGAAAATTGGATTGCTGACACCCTATAACGCCTTGATGGTCTCGCGTAGCCAGAGGATTTTCGGATTATGGCTGTTCCGTTTATGCCAGATCAGCGTGAAGGGCTGGAGGACCATAAGTAAAGGGATGCAGAGCATGCTACAGCCAATCAGAATCCCGATCAGCATATTGAGCGCAAACGGCGTCAAGAACGAGACCGCCATGCTGACCATCGTGGAATACTGCTCGCGATTAAAACCCATGGTTTCCATCAGCAGCACCAGGGAAACGGTTACATAGGTGAGGATCGCCGCCACGCACAGGGTAGCGATCAATAATCGGCTAATAAAAAACGCTTCAGAAACTTTTCGGCCGGATGGCTCTCTTTGAGTACGGCAATCGACTGGACAAGGGTGATTTCCTGGGGGGAAATCACCCTTCAGTAACGGGGGTCACTTACCGATACAGAAGCTCGAGAAGATCCTCCCAAGCAGATCGTCCGACGTAAACTCCCCGGTGATCTCACTCAGATTCTGCTGCGCCAGGCGCAGCTCTTCCGCCAGCAATTCCCCCGCCCATGCGCCAATCAGCTGCGCTTTGCCCTGCTCAAGGTGACGTGCCGCCTCTTCCAGCGCCTGCAGGTGGCGACGCCGCGCCAGGAAGCCGCCTTCCATGCTGGTGTCAAAGCCCATGCTCTGCTTGAGATGGTTACGCAGGTCGTCAACGCCCTCGCCGGTGCGGGCCGACAGACGGATAAGTGAGTGACCATTCACATCGCTGATGCCCAGCGTTTCGCCGGTGACGTCTGCTTTGTTACGCACCACGGTGATCGGCAGTTTAGCTGGCAGACGGGCGATAAAGTCCGGCCAGATCTCCGCCGGGTCTACGGCGTCGGTCGTGGTGCCATCTACCATAAACAGCACACGGTCGGCCTGCTCAATCTCCTGCCAGGCGCGCTCGATACCAATACGCTCCACTTCGTCGCTGGCATCACGCAGACCCGCAGTGTCGATGATATGCAACGGCATGCCGTCGATGTGAATATGCTCGCGCAGCACGTCGCGGGTGGTCCCGGCGATGTCGGTCACGATCGCCGCCTCACGGCCCGCGAGGGCGTTCAGCAGGCTCGATTTACCGGCGTTTGGACGACCCGCGATGACCACCTTCATCCCTTCACGCAGCAGGCTCCCCTGGCGCGCTTCGGCGCGAACGGCATCGAGATCGGCCATCACGTCATTGAGCTGGGCTTCAATTTTACCGTCAGAGAGAAAGTCGATTTCTTCATCCGGGAAGTCAATCGCTGCTTCGACGTAGATCCTGAGGTGAGTAAGTGCTTCCACAAGGTGATTTACGCGTGCGGAAAACACGCCCTGCAACGAGTTCAGAGCAGAGCGAGCCGCCTGTTCAGAGCTGGCGTCGATCAGGTCTGCAATCGCCTCGGCTTGCGCCAGGTCGAGCTTGTCGTTGAGGAAGGCACGTTCGGAGAACTCGCCCGGCTTCGCAATGCGCAGGCCCGGCAGAGTCAGAATACGTTTTAACAGCAGGTCGAGGATGACCGGGCCACCGTGACCCTGCAGCTCCAGCACGTCTTCACCAGTAAAGGAGTTCGGGCCGGGGAACCACAGCGCAATGCCCTGGTCCAGTGGGGTACCGTCGCTGTCTTTAAACGGCAGATAATCAGCGTAGCGCGGCTTTGGCAGTTTACCCAGCACCGCTTCAGCGACCTCGCGCGCCTTCAGGCCGGAGATACGCAAAATGCCTACACCACCGCGTCCCGGTGGGGTTGCCTGGGCGACGATAGTGTCGTTATGGCTCATGGTTGCTCTCGTTCAATACAAATAAAAAAGGCGGTCAATCGACCGCCCTTATTTTAGCGTTAACTTACCGAATCAGGACTTTTTCTTTTCGCGGCTATGCAGGCCACGTTTTTCCAGACCACGGTAAATCAGCTGCTGCTGGATGATGGTCACCAGGTTGCTGACGATATAGTACAGCACCAGACCTGACGGGAACCACAGGAAGAACACGGTGAAGATGACCGGCATAAAGGTCATGATCTTCTGCTGCATCGGGTCGGTCACGGTGGTCGGAGACATCTTCTGGATGAAGAACATCGTCACGCCCATCAGGATCGGCAGGATGTAGTACGGGTCCTGTGCGGACAGGTCATGGATCCACAGGGCGAACGGCGCATGGCGCAGCTCAACGGAACCCATCAGCATGTAGTACAGCGCAAGGAAGATTGGCATCTGAATCAGCAGAGGGAAGCAGCCACCCAGCGGGTTCACTTTCTCTGCTTTATACAGGGCCATCATCTCCTGGCTCTGACGCTGTTTGTCATCGCCCAGACGCTCGCGCATTGCCTGAATCTTCGGCTGCAGCATACGCATCTTCGCCATGGAGGTGTACTGCGCTTTGGTCAGCGGGTACATGATGCCACGTACGATGAAGGTGATAACGATGATGGAGAAGCCCCAGTTACCCAGGAAGCTGTGGATGAACTTCAGCAGCTTGAACAGCGGCTGAGAGATGAACCACAACCAGCCGTAGTCAACGGTCAGATCCAGGTGCGGTGCAACAGCAGCCATTTTGTCCTGGATTTCCGGGCCGACCCACAGGGTGCTTGCCAGCTTACCGGTTTGACCCGGCTGAACCAGAACCGGCTGAGATTTGTAGCCGATAGCCGCAATACCGTTGCCCAGATTCGCGGTGTAGAAGTTATTGGTACCGTCGTTATTTGGGATCCATGCCGTTGCGAAATACTGCTGCAACATTGCCACCCAACCGCCTTTGGAGCTGACGTTCAGGTTTTCGTTATCGGCAATGGTGTCGAATTTGTATTTCTCATACTTCGCGTCAGGCGTGGAGTATGCCGCGCCACGGAAGGTATGCAGCGCAAAGTTGCTGCTTCCGGTGTCACGGTGAGACGGCAGATTGATGGACTGCTTCAGCTGACCAAAGGTCGATACTTCAAGCGGTTTCGCACCGGCGTTCTGTACGCTGTAGCCCACGTTCACTGCATATTCACCGCGTTTCAGGGTGAAGGTTTTAGTGAAGGTGTTGCCTGCCGCGTCGGTGTAGGTCATCGGAATAACGAGTTCGTTCTGGCCATCAGCCAGTACAAAGGTGTCGTTTTCGACGTTGTACAGTGGACGCGCACCGTTAGCCGGGTTATCCGGGCCATCACGACCGGTCAGGCCGCTCTGCGCCTGGTAGATAAACTCTGGCGTGGTTTCCAGTAACTGGAACGGCTCGGTAGACTTCAGCTCTTTCGGGTAGGTCAACAGCAGCGCCTGCTCAACATCACCACCACGGGTGTTGATAGTCAGCTCAAGCACATCGGTCTTAACCGTAATCTGTTTCCCCTGGCCACTGGCCGGTACGCCCTGGTCGGCGGCACTCCCCTGGCTGCTCGTTGTCTGCGTGGTCTGCTGCTGGGGTTGAGGATTTTTATCCTGCTCCCATGCCTGCCAGATCATGAAAGACACGAACAACAAAGCGATGATAAGAAGATTGCGTTGCGAATCCATCGTTAGTGTTCTCTGGTATCAAAGGGTCCTGGGGGGACGGGGTCGTCTCCACCTGGGTGTAAAGGGTGGCATTTTAATACGCGTTTCACCGTCAACCAACTGCCTTTTATCACTCCAAACCTGCGCAATGCCTCAATTCCGTAGCTTGAGCATGTTGGCGTGAAACGGCAGTGTGGCCCGAGTAGCGGACTAATCAGGCGTTGATAGACCCGAATGAGGGCTATCAGGACCCGCGAGCCAGGCGACAGTGGCGGCGCCATAATTTTTCCAACGCTTCCGAGAGAGCACGGTTATCGAGGTCGGCAACCCCTTTTTTCGCCACCACCACGAAATCCATAGAAGGCAGTTCGTGCTGACGTAAACGGAAGCTTTCACGCGTCAGACGTTTAATCCGGTTGCGTTCATGCGCACGCTTAACGTTTTTCTTGGCGACAGTAAGACCGATGCGGGGATGCCCCAGCGAATTTTGGCGGCCGAGGATGGTGATTTGCGGCGTGCCAGCCCGTAGTGGCTGCTGGAAGACGAAAGTGAAATGAGCGGGAGTTAACAAACGTAACTCCCTGGGAAATGCTAGCTTAACCACTCAGGGGTTAGCTTTATTACTTGGAAACGGTCAGACGAGCGCGGCCTTTAGCACGACGACGTGCCAGAACCTGACGACCATTTTTAGTAGCCATACGAGCACGGAAGCCGTGAGAACGGTTGCGCTTCAGTACAGACGGTTGAAAAGTGCGTTTCATGGCGATTTCTACCTAAACTTGAATAAATTCACTGACTTTTGCGTATACCCGAACGAGATTCGAACGACTAACGCCTCAGCGTGGGTGATTAAAGAGGCCGGATTGTAATAATTGTACACTCCGGAGTCAATTCTCTTTCCTTATTTCCCGCGTATTTCCGCACGATTTCGCGTGGAAAATGAGCAACGGACGACGCAGGAAGAAGAGCATCACGCGCCGGGTCGAGGATTATACGGTCTCATCAACAAAGCGCAAGGATCGTCCTGGATCTTCGTTAGATCATTTAAGCAAAAAATTGTCTGTTCTCATTAAATTTTCCAATATGCGGGCTAAATCGTGGGGCACTCCCGCCAGGATCGTTTACACTTACCCGGTTTCGGATCTTCCTGTGGATAAATCGGGAAGAATCTGTGAGAAACAGAAGATCTCTGGCTCAGTTTAGGCTATGATCCGCGGTCCCGATCGGGATCCAGCGATCCTGGCCGGGCATAAACACAATATCGTTCAGGTTGTTTCAACGATGGCGTGTATAACCGCAGATAGCGGTTCGCACATCCCCCTCATTGGGTCATGTCGATGTGCGCCAACAATCATGAATATTCAATAGTTTTCTTTTATTGTTCGAGTGGAGTCCGCC